>NZ_AXAI01000010.1 GCF_000472425.1 Bradyrhizobium sp. Tv2a-2
GATCGATTGCCGAAGGTCGAATACGACAGCCACGAGATCGTGCGCCGTGTCTCCACGACCAAAGCCTATGTCAGCTTCAAGGGACGTCTTTGGAAAGTCCCGCAGGCTTTCCGCGGTGAGCGCCTTGCCATTCGCCCATTGGCAAACGGTGCGCAATACGGGGTCTTCTTTGCCGCACACCAAGTCGCTATCATCGACTTGGCGAGCGGAAAAAGTGTCGGCTATGTCCCCGAACACCCGTCGGTCATGTCCCCGGGCTGAACACTTGACCGGACGATCCGGTATTCCATAGACAGCCGTGCCCGAGCCGAGAGTCCTCGGCTACTGGATCGCCCGCGTTCGCGGGCGATGACGACCAAGAAAATGGCGCCAAAATCCTTCCCTTCGGGAGAGGCGGCGCCCCCGGAACCCCGTCCCTTCGACGAACATCCTCTTTCGCTTGCCCGAGAACCGTCTATTTTCCCGGGCAAGTGCAGGCCGCCTGCACCGACCGGGCGGGCTTTTTCGGCTTGCGCGAGGAAAACGCGTCAAAAGACGGGGTTTTGGACCGCAAAATCCCGTGCCTCGGAGGGATCAAATGAACCTCAGCGAACTCAACAAGATTGCCCGCGCCATGGTCGCGCCGGGCAAGGGGATTCTGGCCGCCGACGAGTCGTCGGGCACGATCAAGAAGCGTTTCGACGCCATCAAGGTCGAGTCCACCGAAGAGAGCCGGCGCGACTACCGTGAGATGCTGTTCCGCGCCACGGAGGCGATGAGCAAATATGTGTCGGGCGTCATCCTCTATGACGAGACCATCTGGCAGAACGCGAAGGACGGGACGCCGCTGGTCAAGCTGATCGAGCAGGCTGGCGCGATTCCCGGCATCAAGGTCGACGAGGGCACGACAGCGCTGCCCGCCTGCCCCGGCGAGCTCGTGACCAAAGGCCTCGACAAGCTCGCCGAGCGGCTGCCGAAATATTACGAGCGCGGCGCGCGCTTTGCGAAATGGCGCGCGGTGATCGACATCGGCGCGGGCATTCCGACCCGGACGGCAATCCATGTCAATGCGCATGCGTTGGCACGCTATGCGGCGCTATGCCAGGCGGCGCAGATCGTGCCGATCGTCGAGCCCGAAGTGCTGATGGACGGCGATCACGACATCGACCGCTGCTACGAGGTGACCCAGCGCGTGCTCAACAAGACCTTCCAGGAGCTGCGCATGCAGCGCGTCGAGCTGGAGGGCATGGTGCTGAAGCCGAACATGGCCGTCTCAGGCAAGAAGTGCCCGAAACAGGCCTCCGTCGCGGAGGTCGCCGAGAAGACGGTGCGTCTGCTGAAGGCCTGCGTGCCGGCGGCGGTGCCGGGCATCGCGTTCCTGTCCGGCGGCCAGTCGGACGAAGAGGCGACCGCGCATCTCAATGCCATGCACAAGATCGGCAACTTGCCCTGGCCGCTCACCTTCTCCTACGGCCGCGCGCTGCAGGCAGCGCCGCAGAAGGCCTGGGCCGGCAAGGCGGAAAACGTTGCTGCGGGCCAGCGCGCCTTCACCCACCGCGCCCGTATGAATGCGCTGGCGAGCAAGGGCGAATGGGCGACCGAGCTGGAAAAGAAGGCGGCATAGCTTGTCCACCAAATCCGCCCCCGCGCGGCCGGCGCCGCGCCTCTATCTCGCAACGCCGGTCGTGGACGATCCCGCAAGGCTCGTCGCAGGCCTGCCCGGCTTGCTTGCCGCAACCGATATCGCGGCGGTGTTGCTGCGGCTGAAGGAGACCGACCAGCGCGGCATGATCACGCGCGTCAAGACGATTGCGCCGGTGGTGCAGGCGGCGGGCAGTGCGCTGCTGCTCGACGGTCATGTCGAGCTGGTCGCCCGCGGCGGTGCCGACGGCGCGCATCTCGGCGGCATCGACGCGCTGGAGGAGGCCCTGCCGAGTCTCAAGCCCGACCGCATCGCGGGCGTCGGCCGGCTGATCACCCGCCACGATTCCATGATCGCGGGCGAGCGCGGCGCCGATTATGTGCTGTTCGGCGAGCCGGATCCTGCGGGCAAGCGACCGTCGCCGGAAGCGATCGCCGAGCGGTTGTCCTGGTGGGCGGAGCTGTTCGAGCCGCCCTGCATCGGTTATGCCGCCTCGCGCGATGAGGTCTCGGAGTTCGTCACCGCGGGAGCGGATTTCGTGCTGGTTGACGATCTCGTATGGGCGGACCAACGAGGCCCGGCCGCGGCGCTTTCCGATCTGGACCAGGCGATGCGACAGGCCTATGCCACCGCCTCCAAAGCTGCGAAGGCGGCGCAGGGGTAATTTCGAACGCCAATGAAAACGCCGCACGCAATACCGATCCTGGCCGCCGCGCTGCTGCTCACCACGAGCGCCGCAGCGCAGATTTCGCTCACCCCGCCGACGGTCCAAGCGCCGGCCACCAAGCCGGCGGAGGCGCCAAAGCCGGCACAGCCAGCTACGGCGGCGGAGCCGACCAAGACCAAGCCGCATATGGTCAAGAAGCCAGAGGCGCCCGCGGCCCAGGCCAAGCCCGCGACCCCGGCCATGCCGGCCGCTTCCGCCACGCCCGCCCCGGCGCCTGATGACCCCAATGCCGACGTGGTCTACGCCGCCTATCAGCGCGGCCAGTACAAAACCGCCCGTGATCTTGCGACCCCGCGCGCGCAAGCGGGCGACATCCACGCCATGACCATGCTCGGCGTGCTCTATTCCAGCGGCCTCGGCGTCAAGCGCGACTATGCCAAGGCTGCCGACTGGTACAAGCGCGCCAGCGACGCCGGCGACCGCGAAGCCATGCTGGAACTCGCGATGATGCGTATTGCCGGCCGCGGCGGACCGACCGACAAGCAGGAAGCCGTCAGGCTGCTCGCCTCCGCCGCCAAGCTCGGCGAGGCCAAGGCGGCCTATAACCTCGCATTGCTTTATCTCGACGGGCAGACGCTGCCGCAGGACGTCAAGCGCTCCGCGGAGTTGCTCAGGATGGCCGCCGACGCCGGCAACCCGGAAGCGCAATACGCGCTGGCGACCTTCTACAAGGAGGGCACCGGGGTAGATAAGGACATGGAGAAGGCGGTGCGGCTGTTGCAAGCGGCCTCGCTTGCCGACAATGCCGATGCCGAGGTCGAATATGCCATCGCGCTCTACAATGGCACCGGCACGCCGAGGAACATACCCGCGGCGGTCGCGCTATTGCGCAAGGCAGCCAAGCAGAACAATCCGATAGCACAGAACCGGCTGGCCTGGGTGCTGTTCTACGGTTCGGGCACGCCGACGGACAAGGTCGATGCGCTGAAATGGCACCTGGTCGCCAAGACCTTCGGCAAGGGCGACGTTCAACTGGATGAAAAGTTTGCCAATCTGAGCCCCGAGGAACGCGCCAAGGGCGAACAGGCGGCCAAGCTCTGGCTTGGGACCGCCGCCACTGCGGCTACTACCATCGCTCCCGCCACGGCCACCACTGCCACCAAATAACCCACCTTGACGTGAGCGTTTCGGCAGGGCACCCACGTCGTTCCGCCAGCAACCCCAGGCAATACACAGCAAGCCGACTTCATGCAGCATTCAGCCCTCATCAACGTCATGGTCAAGGCCGCGCTTCGCGCCGGCCGCAGCTTGAAACGCGATCTTGGCGAGATCGAGCATCTGCAGGTGTCGCTTAAGGGGCCCGCGAACTTCGTCTCGCTCGCCGACAAGCGCGCCGAGGAGATGCTCTACACCGACCTGTCCAAAGCGCGTCCCGGCTACGGCTTCCTCGGCGAGGAAGGCGGCACGCGCGAGGGGACCGACAAGAGCCACACCTGGATCGTCGATCCGCTCGACGGCACCACCAATTTCCTGCATGGCATCCCGCAATTCGCGATCTCGATCGGACTGCAACGCGAGGACACCATCATCGCCGGCGTGGTCTACAACCCCGCCAATGACGAGCTCTATATCGCCGAGCGCGGCAAGGGCGCGTTCCTCAACGACCAGCGGCTTCGCGTCGCCGGAAGGCGCCAACTCAATGAATGCGTGATCGGCTGCGGCCTGCCGCATATCGGACGTGGCGATCACGTCCAGTTCCGCGCCGAGATGGAGACGCTCCAGAACAAGGTTGCGGGCCTGCGCCGCTTCGGCGCCGCCGCCCTCGATCTCGCCTTCGTCGCCGCCGGCCGCCTCGACGGCTTCTGGGAGCGCAACCTCTCGCCCTGGGACGTCGCCGCGGGCCAGATCCTCGTCCGCGAGGCCGGCGGCACCATTTCAGGTGTTGAAGGCAAGGACGATGCGGTCACCAGCGGGCACGTCGTCTGCGGCAATGAATACGTGCATGGCGAGCTGCTGAAGATTCTGAAGGCGGCGTCGAAATAGGCGCCGCGCCGCTTACGGCTTCTGCGGCTCCGCGAGCTCAAGACCTTCCGCCTTCGCTTCCTTCGCCTCTACCTCCTCGCGGTCGCGTGCGAGCACGCGCTGCACCGAGACGAAGAATATCGGCACCATCAGCAGCGCCAGCACGACGACGGCGATCATGCCGCCCATCACGGTGGTGCCGAGTGCCTGCTGGCTTGCGCCGCCCGCACCATGGGCGATCGCCATCGGCAGCACGCCGCAGACGAAGGCGAGACCGGTCATCAGGATCGGCCGAAACCGCAAGCTGCAGGCTTCCACCGTGGCCTCGACCAGCGGCTTGCCCTTCTCGCGCAGGTCCTTTGCGAACTCGATGATCAGGATGGCGTCCTTGGCGGCGAGGCCGATGATGGTGATCAGGCCGACGGTGAAATAGACGTCGTTCGGCAGGCCGCGCAGCATCGCCGCGAGCACTGCGCCGGTGACGCCGAGCGGCACCGTGAGCAGCACCGCGAGCGGAATGGTCCAGCTTTCATAAAGCGCGGCGAGACAGAGGAAGACGACCAGCACCGAAAGCGCGAGCAGGAATGGAGCCTGCGAGCCCGACAGCTTCTCCTGCAGCGATTGTCCGGCCCATTCGAAGCCGAAGCCAGCCGGAAGCTTGCCCGCAAGCCGCTCCATCTCGGCAATCGCATCGCCCGACGTGTAACCTGCCTTTGCTTCGCCGCTGATGCGGATCGCGGGGTAATAGTTGAAGCCAGCAATCTGGGCCGGCCCCTTGGACCATTCGATGGATGCGAAGGCCGAGAACGGCACGAGCTGGCCGCGATTGTTCCGGACATTGTAGCCCAGGATCTCCTCGGCATTCATGCGGGCATCGCGATCCGCCTGCACGATCACGCGCTGCATACGTCCGCGATTGGGGAAGTCGTTGACGTAAGTCGAGCCGAGATTGGTCGAGATGGTGTTGTTGATGTCCTCGAAGCTGATGCCGAAGGCGGCCGCCTTCTCGCGGTCGACAACGACATTGACCTGCGGGGCCTGCGGCAGGCCCTCGATATAGACCTTCTGCAGAACCGGGTTCGCATTGGCCTCCGCCACCAGCCGCTCGGCGGCAGACGCCAGCGCCGCATAACCCTTCTGCCCGCGATCCTGCAGGCGGAAGCTGAAGCCGGAGGAGTTGCCGAGATTGTCGATTGGCGGCGGCTGCAATGCCGAGATCGAGGCGTCGCGCACCGAGCCCATGTCACGGTTGATGTCGGCCACGATCGCGGCCGCGGAGTCCTTTGCCGTGCGCTCCGACCAGTCCTTCAGGGTGATGAAGGCCTGCGCCGTGTTGAGGCCCTGACCCGAGAAGCTGAAGCCGCTCAGGAAGGTCACGTTCTTCACGCCGGGACGCTCGGCCAGATATTTTTCGACCTTCTCGATCGCGGCCAGCGTCCGCGCGTAAGAGGAGTCCGACGGCGTCTGCACGTCGGTCGTGACGAACCCCTGGTCGTCGACCGGCAGAAAGCCGCCGGGCAGGCGCACGAAAGCAAAGCCGAGACCGACGAGAAGCGCGGCGTAGATCAGCATCAGCCGCCCGGTGCGTTTCACCGTGGACTGCACGACGCTCGTATAGCCAAGCCTGCCGCGATCGAGCAGGCGGTTGAACCAGCCGAACACGCCGCTTTGCGCATGGCCATGGCCCGCCGTGACCGGCTTGAGCAGGGTCGCACACAAAGCGGGCGTCAGCGACAGCGCGAGCAGCGCCGAGAAACCGATCGCGGCGACCATGGTGATGGAGAACTGGCGATAGATGATGCCGACCGAGCCGCCGAAGAACGCCATCGGCACGAACACCGCCATCAAGACCAGCGTGATGCCGATGATGGCTCCGGTGATCTGCGACATCGCCTTGCGGGTCGCCTCCTTCGGCGGCAGCCCCTCCTCGGCCATGATGCGCTCCACATTCTCCACCACGACGATGGCGTCGTCGACGAGAATGCCGACCGCGAGCACCATGCCGAACATGGTGAGCATGTTGATGGAGAAGCCCGCGAGCATCAGCGTCGCACAGGCGCCCAACAACGCCACTGGGACGACGATGGTCGGAATCAGGGTGTAGCGGATGTTCTGCAGGAACAGGAACATCACGATGAAGACCAGCACCACCGCTTCGACCAGCGTCGACAGCACCTTGTTGATCGAAGCCTTCACGACGGGCGTGATGTTGTAGGGAATTTCATAGGTGATATTGGCCGGGAAGAAGCGCGACAGCTCCTTCATCTTGGCCTCGATGGCCGTCGCGGTTGCCAGCGCATTGCCGCTCGGCGACAGCGTCACCGACAGGCCGGCGGTCGGCTTGCCATTCAGGCGCGTCGTGAACTGGTAGCTGTAGCCGCCGATCTCCACCCGCGCGACGTCGCGCAAGCGCACCGAGGAGCCATCCGGATTGACCCGCAGCGTGATCGCGCCGAACTCCTCCGGCGTCGCAAGCTGGCCCTTGACCAGCACCAGCGCCGAGATGCGTTGGTCGCGCGTACTGGGTTCCGCGCCGATCGCGCCGGAAGCAACCTGTGCATTCTGGGCGTTGACCGCCCGCGTGACATCGTCGGCGGTGAGGCCATAGCCGACCAGCTTGTCGGGATCCAGCCAGATGCGAAGGGAGCGCTCGGTCGAATAAAGAATGGCGCGGCCGACGCCGGGAATCCTGCGGATTTCACCGAGCACATTGCGGGTCATGAAGTCGCCGAGCGCGACCTCATCGAGGCTGCCGTCGGTCGAACTCAGCGTAATGATCTGCAGCGTCGCACTGGAAGCCTCCGCGACGCGAATGCCCTGCTGCAGCACGGCGCGCGGCAGCCGCGCCTCGACGCGCTTGATGCGATTCTGCACCTCGACCGAGGCTGCACTGGTATCGGTGCCGGGTGCGAAAAAGGCCGTGATTTCGACCTGACCCAGCGAGTCGCTGGTCGATTCGAAGTTGAGAAGACCCGGCGCGCCGTTGAGCTCTTCCTCGATCAGGCGCGTGACGCTGTTGTAGAGGTTCTCCGGCGAGGCGCCGGGATAGGAGGTCGTCACCGAGATCGAAGGCGGCGCGATGATCGGATATTGCGCGACCGGGAGCAGCGGGATCGCAATCGCGCCGATCAAGCAGATGAACAACGCGACGACCCAGGCGAAGATCGGCCTGTCGATGAAGAAGCTGGGCATTGCTTTACCTGACGGTTCGCATGCTGTGCTGGCGAAGCTCTCCGGCTTCCGCAGCTTCGGTCCAGATCTGCGGCTTTACCTTGTCGCCGGCGGCGAATTTCTGGAAACCTTCGACCACGACCCGGTCCCCGGCCTTCAACCCGTCGGTCACGAACCATTGGCCATCCTGCACCGAGCCGGTGCGGACTGGCTGCAGGGCGACGCGGTTGTCGTCCTTCACCACGAACACCTCGCTGCCGCCGCCGCCATTGCGCTGGATGGCCTGCTGAGGGACTGCGATGGCATCGCCGTCGATACCCTGCTCGATGCGGACGCGGACATACATGCCCGGCAGCAATTCGCGCTTTGGATTGGGAAACTGGCCGCGCAGCGTCACCTGCCCGGTGTTGATGTCGACGCGGGCGTCGGAGAACAGCAGCTTGCCGTCGGCCGAATAGAGTGTGTTGTCGTCCAAGGCGAGCCGCACCTTGGCAGCGCCTGGCGCAATGCGTTCGAGATCGCCCGCCTCGAAGGCGCGGCGCAGCTGGCTGAGCTGAGTGACCGACTGGGTGAAATCGGCATAGATCGGATCGAGCTGCTGGATGGTCGCAAGATTGGTCTGGTCCTGGATCACCAGCGCGCCTTCGCTCACCAGGGCAGCACCGACCACGCCGCCGATCGGCGCACGCACGGTCGTATAGCCAAGATTAAGCCTGGCCCGCGCGAGCGCCGCCTTGGCGCCCTCGACATCGGCCTTCGCCTGGTGTTCGGCCGCCACCGCCCGGTCATTCTCGGCTTCCGATGCCGCGCGCTCCTTCGTGAGATAGGCGATGCGGCGCGCCTGCTGCTCGGCCTGGCGCAATGTGGCCTCCGCTTTCGCAAGCGCTGCCTCGTTCGACTGCACCTCGATCTCGAATGGCTTGGGGTCGATGCGATAGAGCGGATCGCCGGCGTTGACCTCGCTGCCCTGGTGGAAGGCGCGCTCGATCACGATGCCGGACACGCGAGGCCGCACTTCGGCGACGCGCGTCGGCGCGATCCGCCCTGGCAGCTCGCTGACAATGGCGCGCGCCTGCGGTGACGCGGTGACGACGCTCACCTCTGGTTCGACCGGTTCGGCTGCCGCGGTGGCTGAATTGGACTGGTTGCAGCCGGCGAGAATGGGCGCGAGAGCGGCGAGCAGAAGAAAGGCGCTGGCCGATGGCACGCGAGACGGCGACATGAAAATATTAGCCCCTTGTTTGCGGTTGGCACGAATGGTTGCGATCCATGCAGCGCCTGACGCGTGCATGCGGCTTGCCGCTAGAGATAGAAAATTCGCCTATTGCAACGCAACGCAGACCGCGGCGGCGCATTGCCACACAGGCGCATTGTCACACGTCAGGGAACACATTGACGGCGCAGCGCTTTTCGCAATCATCGAGAATATTGAGCTGCGTCAGTCCGCCGCAAGCAGTCGCCAATGGTCGACGCTCCATCCTCGTCCTTCGTCATGGCCGAGCAGGCCTGACGTGGCGAGGAAGAACCAGCGCCAGCGAAGCATCCAGAGCAAAGTGTCGTCGCGGTCAACGTTGCGGAAGACGGCTTCGATCGCACCGCGGCTGGCATCGAACTTGGCGAGCCAGTCATCGGGATCGAGAGCGAAACCGCCATTGCAACCAAGGCTTTCAGGTAAGAGAGCGTCATCGTCGCGTGCAATGGACAGGGCACCCAGACAGGCCTTTGGATGGATAAGTCGCCGAAACCGACCGGTTTCAGCCCTGACGGGTTCAGTCTCGCGACCATCGTCGCCCATGAAAGTGGGCCGTGGCCGCTTTTTTCCAGCCGCCGCTGTGCCATAGTGCGGCGTGAAACCGGTTCCTTGTCACGGATATCAGAATGCCCTCCGGCTCCGCTCCCCGCTCCGCCATGGAGATCGACCTGAACAAATTGTCCTCGCCGCGGATCTTCCTGCTGCGCATGCTGGTTTTCCTGGTGCTGTGCGCGCTGGTCGCGGTGGTCCTGTACAAGCAGATCGTGCTGGCCTTTTTCGCCAATCCCGGGCTCAACGCCCTGATCGGCATCGTGCTTCTGATCGGCATCATCCTGGCGTTCCGCCAGGTGATCCGGCTTTATCCGGAAGTCGCCTGGGTCAATAACTTCCGAATCGCCGATCCCGGCCTTGCGATGGACCGCCACCCCACCCTGCTGGCACCGATGGCGGCGATCCTCGGGGGCGGCGGCGAGCGCACCGGGCGGATCAGCATCTCGCAGCAGACGATGCGGCACCTGCTCGATTCCATCGCCACCCGCCTCGACGAGGCGCGCGACATTTCCCGTTACATGACCGGGCTTCTGGTGTTTCTCGGACTGCTCGGCACCTTCTGGGGACTGATCGAAACCGTCGGTTCGGTCGGCAAAGTGATCGATGGGCTGAAGGTCGGCGGCGACGCCGGCGCTCTGTTCGACACGCTGAAAGAGGGCCTCGCCGCCCCGCTCGGCGGCATGGGCATCTCCTTCTCGTCCTCGCTGTTCGGCCTGGCGGGTTCCCTGATCCTCGGCTTTCTCGATCTGCAATCGAGCCAGGCGCAGAACCGCTTCTACACGGACCTCGAGGACTGGCTTGCCACTACTGTCCGCCAATATGGCAGCGACAATACCGGCGGCGGTGATGTCGCCGGCGCGCTTGAGCGGCTGCGTACCGCTATGGAAGAAGCAGGCGGCGGCCGTCACACCGCCACCGCGATGGCAAACCTCGCGGAAGCCATCCAGGGGCTGGTTGCGCATATGCGCACCGAGCAACAGATGATCAGGGAATGGGCCGACGGCCAGGGCGAGCAGAACCGCGAGATCAAGCGGCTTCTGGAGCGGCTCACCCGCCAGCCCGAGAAGAGCTAAGCGGAGATTTCCATGGCGCTTGCACGTGCCCGGCGCGAGTCCGCGTTCAACTACTGGCCCGGCTTTGTCGACGCGCTGTCGACGCTGGTGCTGTCGATCGTGTTCCTGCTGTCGGTGTTCCTGGTGGTACAGTTCTTTCTGTCGCAGGAGGTCACCGGCAAGGACAAGGCATTGGAAGAGCTCAATGCCAAGATCGCGCAACTGAGCGAAGCGCTGTCGCTGGAGAAGCTCGGCAAGCTGACGCTTGACGACCAGGTGGCTTCGCTCAAGGCCGGGCTTACTTCGGCGGTGGCCGAGCGCGACCGGGTCAAGGGGCTTTATGAAGGGCTTGCCAACGCCGGCAATAGTGCGGAGGGGCGCGCCACCGAGCTCAACAAGGCGCTGGAATCGGAAAAGCAGGTCTCGACGCGCGCTCTCGCGCAGATCGAGGTGCTGAACCAGCAGATCAGCGCCTTGCGGCGCCAGCTTGCCGCGCTCGAAGAGGCGCTCGATGCCTCCGAGAAGCGCGACAAGGAATCGCAGACGCGCATCGCCGATCTCGGCCAGCGTCTCAACGTGGCGCTGGCGCAGCGGGTGCAGGAATTGTCGCGCTATCGCTCCGAGTTCTTCGGGCGGCTGCGTGCCATTCTCGGCAACCGGCCCGATATCCGCGTCGTCGGCGACCGCTTCGTGTTCCAGTCGGAAGTGTTCTTCGACACTGGACAGGCAACGCTGTTGCCTGAGGGTAAGTCCGAGCTCGACAAGGTCGCAAGCGCGCTGACCGATCTGGACAAGCAGATCCCGAGTGAAATCGCCTGGGTGCTGCGCGTAGACGGCCATACCGACGTGCGTCCGATCAACAACAACCCGCTCTTCAAGTCGAACTGGGAGCTGTCGTCGGCCCGCGCCATCTCGGTGGTGCAGTATCTGATCTCTCTCGGCGTGCCGGCGCAGCGCCTGGTCGCGGCCGGCTTTGCCGAGTTCCAGCCGCTCGATCCTGCCAACACCGAAGACGCGTACCGCCGCAACCGCCGCATCGAATTGAAGCTGACGGAACGGTGAGCATTACGCTCCGCCTTTATCGCGCGGACGACGAGGAGGCCGCAATCGCACTGTGGCAGCGAACGTGGCAGCAGGCCTATCCGTCGATCGATTTTGCGGAGCGGCTTGCGTGGTGGCGCGAGCGTTGGCGAGGCGAGTTGGTGCCTAACGCGGCGATTGTGGTTGCCGAAGATAATGGCGCACTGCTCGGATTCGTGACCATCGACAAGGACGGCTATCTCGACCAGCTCGTGGTGACGCCGGAGCAATGGGGCTCTGAAATCGCGCGGTTCCTGGTTGACGAGGCCAAGCGACTCGCGCCCACAGGCATTGCGCTTTTGGTCAATAAGGACAACGCCCGCGCCATCCGCTTCTACGAGCGCAACGGCTTTGTGCATGCAGGTGACGAGGTGAATCCGACCTCGGGGAGCCCGGTGCTGAGGATGGCGTGGAGTGGCACCTCGTCATCGCGAGGAGCCAGCGGGTCCGCCTGAAGCGCAGCACGATCACAGGCCCCGCGACGAAGCAACCCGGAGGCGCGCGCGTGGCTCCGAATGCTTCGGTTCGCGCGCAATGACGGATCAAGCCCCCTCGAACTGCAACCTTGCCAGCCTCGCATAAAGCCCGTTCGCAGCGACGAGCGAAGCATGCGTGCCTTGTTCGACGATGCGGCCCTGGTCCATCACCAGGATGCGGTCGCAAGACAGCACCGTGGCGAGGCGATGCGCGATCACCAGCGTGGTGCGGTGGCGCATCAATTCTTCCAGCGCGGTCTGCACCAGCGTTTCGCTTTCGGCATCAAGCGCGGAGGTGGCCTCGTCGAGCAACAGCAGCGGCGCGTCGCGCAGGATTGCGCGGGCGATCGCGATGCGCTGGCGCTGGCCGCCCGACAGCGTCACGCCGCGCTCGCCGAGCTGAGTCTCGAAACCGCCGGGCAGGCGGCGAATGAACTCGGTCGCATGTGCAAGCGCGGCGGCACGCTCGACCTCGGCATCGCTGGCCTCGGGCCGGCCGAAGCGGATATTTTCACGTGCGCTTGCCGCAAACACCGCCGGGTCCTGCGGCACCAGCGCGATCCGGCTGCGAAAATCTTGCGGATTGGCCGACTTGATCGGCACGCCGTCGAAGGAGATCGTGCCGGAGGCAGGATCATAGAAACGCAGCAGCAGGTGGAACAGCGTGCTCTTGCCGGCACCGGAGGGACCAACGATCGCGACCTTCTCGCCCGCGCGCACGGAGAACGAGACCTGCTCGACCGCGCGCACATCGGGCCGCGCCGGATAGGTGAAGCTGACCTCGTCGAAGCCGACATCGCCGCGCGCTGGCGAAGGAAGCACGATCGGCGCGGCAGGCGCGGTGATCTCCGGCCTGACGCGCAGGATCTCGAACAACCGCTCCGCGGCGCCGGAGGCCGCCGAGACCTCGCCCCAGACCTCGCTGAGCTGGCCGAGGCCGGCAGCGGCAAACGCCGCATAGAGCACGAACTGACCGAGCCGGCCGGGCGTGATCGCGCCGGTCAGCACGTCATGCGAGCCGACCCAGAGGATCGCGACCACGCTGGTGAAGACGATGAAGATGATGATCGCAGTCAACACCGCGCGCGCCTTGGTCGAGACGCGCGCAGCCTCATAGGCGCCTTCGACCTCCTTGCCGAAGCGCGCATTCGCGAGCCGCTCGCCGGTATAGGCCTGCACGGTGCGGATCGCGCCGACCAGTTCGGAGGCGTAAGCAGACGCATCGGCCAGCGTATCCTGCGCGTTGCGCGACAGCCGCCGGACCCAGCGGCCGAATGCGACCAGCGGTATCACGATCAGCGGGATCGCGAGCAGCACGAAGCCGGAGAGCTTGGGGCTCGTGACCACCATCATGGCGGCGGCGCCGAGGAACATGAGAATGTTGCGCAGCGCGATCGAGACGGAGGCGCCGGCTGCCGACTTGATCTGGGTGGTGTCGGCGGTCAGGCGCGAGATCAGTTCGCCGGAGCGCGCGGAATCGAAGAAGGACGGCGACAGCGAGATCAGATGCGCGAACACGTCGCGCCGGAGATCGGCGACGATACGCTCGCCGATAGTCATCACGAGGTAGTAGCGCGAGGCGCTGGCAAGCGCGAGCACCGCGACCACCGCGATCATCACGCTGAAGTAGCTGTTGATCAGCGCAATCCCCTTCGGGGTGAAGCCGAAATCGATCATGCGGCGCACCGCGACCGGCACCAGGAGCGTGGTGACGGCGGCAACCGTCAGCGCGATCAGCGCCAGGATGGCCCGTCCCCGATAGCGCGCGATATAGGGCGAGAGCGCCAGCAGCGGGCGAAGCTTCGAACGCCGCGCGGGCGAGGCCTCGTCGATGGAAAGCGCCTGCGCCACCACCTCGTCCGGCTGCGACCCAAGTCCGCCCCGCCCCTCGTCCAGCCGCTCCACTGCGCTCATATGATCTCACCTGTTATGCTGTCCGACCCAGATAGGCGCCACGGAGCAGGCTGGCAAATCCGGGAAGATACGAAGCTCGTCGGCTTGTTTTGGCGGGTTTCATGGGTTATAGAGCCGCCAATTCCGTGAAATTTTAGACCGAAGACAGGCGCCCAGCGCCCACAGGACATGCCATGAAAGCCGAAATTCACCCCAATTATCATACGATTACGGTCGTGATGACCGACGGCACTGAGTACCAGACCCGCTCCACCTGGGGCAAGGAAGGCGACAAGCTGAACCTCGATATCGATCCCAAGTCGCATCCGGCCTGGGTCGGCGGCTCCCAGCAGATTCTCGACCGTGGCGGTCGCGTCTCCCGGTTCCAGAAGAAGTTTTCCGGCTTCCTCAAGAAGGATTGATCGGCCTTTTCAGCCTGCGCGACCTGCGCAAGCCAAGAACGCCCCCGCGGTTCGCGGGGGCGTTCTGTTTTGAGCCTGCGTCATTCCGGAGACCGTCGAACTGGAGAGCTTACTGCTCGAACGCGGCTTTCAGGGCGTTCAGCTGCGGCACCAGAGGATTGCCGATCGCACTGCGCTCGGGCGGCGCGGCGTGAATGGAGTTGTCGAGCCGGCGCACCCGCACCTGCAAGCTCATCGAGCGGGCGATCAGCTCCTGCAATTGCGCCGGCAGCTTCTCGATCATGTCGGTCGGACCGGGATCGGCCGCCGACAGCTTGACCTTGGTCTTCTCGCGGTTGGCCTGGGTCAGCGTCATCTCGCCTTCCTTCACCGCGCGATGCAGCAACAGCCAGGAGGCGAGCTGCATCAGCCGCGTGGTCAGCCGCATGCTCTCGGTCGCGTAAGTGAGGCTCACCGCGCGGTCGAGCGCCTTGGCTTCGGTGCGGCCGTCGCCGTCGAGATAGGCGGCGGTCTCCTCGACAAGGTCCATGCCTTCGCGAAACAGGCTACTGAACGCCGCCGAATTGGTGAGCCGCTCGCTGAATTGAACCAAATGGCTGTCGCTATGCGAACGCTCGGACATGGTTAACGCCTCTTACGCCACTGTGTACGCTGGCCGGCTTTGCGCCGGCTTATGATGAACAAATCATTGCTCGCCGTTGACCGGGAGTCCAGTGACAAGGGAATTTAAGGTTTACGAGCTCTGCGGCGGCGGCCATGGCACATGCGTGGCAGAGTGCGGAATTGGTACAGCTTTCCGGCCAAAATGCGCAAAGCAAAAAAAAGCCGCCGAAAGCGGCGGCTTTGAGAGTTGATAACAGGGAGGCGTCAAACAGAGTGGACAGGAGCCACTCGGTGTCCAAACGAGGACGATGCCAGTCATAAAGGTGAAAGCTTAATCGATCGTAAACACGGCGCTTTTTTTAAGTTGCGTTAGCCATGTCGGCCAGTGGCCGAGCCGCACTGCAACATGCGACAACGCCCACGCCAGTCACGACTTGAAGACGCTGTTGGCCGCCTCGCGCGAGGCGCGCTTTTTGGTCATCGCCTCCTTCAGCCGCTCGATCTCGCTGGTCAGCAGCGCAATGCGCTCGCCCAATTCCTCCACCGACAACAGGGACAGGTCCTGCCCGATCTCGTGGCTGATCTTCTTCCGCGGCCGATCGTCGTCCTCGCTCGCCATCGCAAGCCTCCCTCATCTCGTCGCTTTCGAAGCGGTTGCCAGCAACCCCCCGGCTGGCTAATCAAAGCGACCCAATACTGAAGCGTTTGCCCCAAGGACAAACCATGGAAAAGCTGCCCGCGCAAATGATCGTCGTCGCCATTTCCAAGCCCGGCGGTCCGGAGGTGCTCATTCCCGAAACGCGCCCGGTCCCGACGCCCGGTGCCGACGAGATCCTGATCAAGGTCGAGGCCGCAGGCGTCAACCGTCCCGACGTCTCGCAGCGCTCCGGTTCCTATCCGCCGCCGCCCGGCGCATCCGACCTGCCGGGTCTCGAAGTCGCCGGCGAAGTGGTGGCCGTGGGCTCCAATGCCAAAAAGCACAAGCTCGGCGACAAGGTGATGTCGCTCGTCGCCGGCGGCGGCTATGCCCAATATTGCATTGCCCAGGACGCCCAGGCGATGGCGGTGCCGCCGTCGTTCTCGATTGCGGAAGCCGGCGCCACGCCGGAAACCTTGATGACGGTCTGGCACAATGTGTTCGAGCGCGGCGCGTTGAAGCCGAACGAGACGCTGCTGATCCATGGCGGCTCCTCCGGCATCGGCACCATGGCGATCCAGCTTGCGAAAGCCTTCGGCGCCAAGGTGATCGTCACCGTCGGTTCCAAGGAAAAGGCGGACGCGTGCCTCAAGCTCGGCGCCGACCGCGCCATCAACTACAAGAGCGAAGATTTCGTCGCCGAGGTGAAGGCCGCAACCGGCGGCCATGGCGTTGATGTCATCCTCGACATGGTCGGCGGCGATTATATCGAGCGCAATTATGATGCCGCGGCGATCGATGGCCGCATCGTCCAGATCGCTTTCCTCGGCGCGCCCAAGGCGACCGTCAACTTCACCCGGCTGATGGTGAAGCGCCTCACCCACACCGGCTCCACGCTTCGCCCCCGTAGTAACGCGGACAAGGCGGCGATGGTCGCGGCGATCGAGGCCAAGGCGATGCGGTTTTTGCGCGAAGGTCGCATCAAACCGCTGATGGACAGCAGTTTTCCGCTTGAAAAAGCCGCCGATGCGCACCGGCGCATCGAGAGCTCCGCACATATTGGCAAAATTGTGTTGCTGGCGTGATGCCGGCCACTGCCTGCCCGTCTGGAAAGTCTTTGATTCCTTTCGCTTTCGTGGCAATGATCGTTCACCACACGAACGCATCGGCTCTGGGGTTGGGGGTGCGTTTTTCGCTTTAACTCTTGTCATGTCGGCATAAGCGTCGAACGCGGAGAACTGACATTGCGCCTGATCAGGTGCCTTGCGCTGTTTGCGCTCGGCCTCATGATTGCTGTTGCGGCTTCGCCGGCATCTGCACTCGACGCCGTCAGCGTCCGCAGTGACGCGCCTGCTATCGACCTGACCGGAGTGCTTGAGCATCTCCACAGCGACACCGATCGCGTTCAGGTCTCCACTGCGCCCGGCACCGACGGCATCGTGCGCCGCATCGAGGTGCGGGCCCGCGAAGGCGGCCAGTATTGGGTGGTGTTCGCGCTCGCCAACAACACCGACGACCAGCTCGACCGCCTGATCGTCGCACCGCATTACCGCGTGGTCGGCTCCGGCCTGCTGTGGCCCGACCTCGGCCTGTCGCGCATCGCGACCATCACGCCCTCGACCGGCGACCGCCCCGACCGCCAGGAGAGCCCGACCGCCGACGTCTTCCGTATCACCCTCGACCCCGGCGCCGTCGTCACCTTCGTCGCGGAGCTGCGCACCGACAAGCTGCCGCAACTCTACCTGTGGGAGCCCGACGCCTACAAGGACAAGGTCAACTCCTTCACCCTCTACCAAGGCATCGTGATCGGCATCTCCGGCCTGCTGGCGCTGGTGCTTACCATCCTGTTCGTGGTGAAGGGCAGCATCATGTTCCCGGCGGCAGCCGCGCTCGCCTGGGCGGTGCTGGTCTATATCGGCGTCGATTTCGGCTTCTGGGGCAAGGTGCTCGACATGTCGAACAACGCCGAGCGCGTCTGGCGCGCGGCGGGCGAAGCCATTCTCGCCGCGACACTGCTGGTGTTCCTGTTCGCCTATTTGAATCTCAGCCGCTGGCATGTGCGCTACTCCCACATCACGCTTGGCTGGCTGTTCTTCCTGGGCTCCCTGGTGGCGCTCGCCCTGTTCGATCCGGCGGTCGCCTCCGGCATCGCCCGCATGTCGCTGGTCATGATCGCCTTCGCCGGCTTTGCGCTGATCGTCTATCTCTCGACCCACGGCTTCGACCGCGCGGTGCTGCTGATCCCGACCTGGTTCCTGCTCGTGGTCTGGGTGGTCGCAGCCGGCATGACCATTGCGGGCTCCGTCACCAACGACATCGTCGGCCCCGCTCTGCTCGGCGGCCTGGTGCTGATCGTGATGCTCATCGGATTTACGGTGATGCAGCATGCGTTTGCCGGCGGCGGCGCCACCACCGGCGTCGTCTCCGATGTCGAGCGCCGCGCACTGGCGCTGACCGGCTCGGGTGATCTGATCTGGGACTGGGACGTCTCCGCCGACAAGGTCTTCACCAGCCCGGAAACGGAGAGCCTGCTCGGGCTGAAGCGCGGCGCGCTGGAAGGCCCCGCCGCCAAATGGCTGGAAGTGCTGCATCCACTGGACCAGGACCGCTTCCGCGCCGCGCTCGACAGCGTGCTCGACCAGCGCCGCGGCCGGCTGGTGCAGGATTTCCGCCTGCGCACGCCCGACGGCCACTTCATGTGGTTTGCGCTCAAAGCACGCCCCGTGGTCGGCTCCGACGGCGAGGTCTCCCGCGTGGTCGGCACGCTCACCGACGTCACCGAGATCCGCAACGCCGAAGAGCGCATGCTGCACGATTCCGTGCACGACAACCTCACCGGCCTGCCGAACCGCAGGCTGTTCCTCGACCGCCTCAATGCGGTGGCGACTCTCGCGAAGACCATGCCCAGCTTGCGGCCGACCTTGATGGTGATCGATCTCGACCGCTTCAAGCAGGTCAATGATTCCGTCGGCATTGCGGTCGGCGATTCCATTCTGCTCACGCTCGCCCGCCGCCTCACCCGCATCCTCAAGCCGCAGGACACGCTGGCGCGCATGGCCGGCGACCAGTTCGGCCTGATCCTGCTCTCCGAGCAGGACCCCGCACGCATCACCGCCTTTGCCGAGACCATCCGCAAGACCATCCGCGCGCCGATCGCCTTCAATGACCGCGAGATCTTTCTCACCGCCTCGATCGGGCTCGCGCTGTCCGATCCGCAGACGCAGCTCTCCGACGACATCATCAAGGACGCCGAGCTTGCGATGTATCACTCCAAGCGGATCGGCGGCGACCGCATCGACGTCTACAAGCCTGCGATGCGCGCGCGGAAGACGGACCGCCTGACGCTCGAGAGCGAATTGCGCCGCGCCATCGAGCGCGAGGAGATATCGATCCTCTACCAGCCGATCGTGCGGCTGGAGGATCGCTCCATCGCGGGCTTCGAGGCGCTGGCTCGCTGGGAACATCCGAAACTCGGGCGGATGTCGCCGATCGAGTTCATCACCGTCGCCGAAGAGATCGGCCTGATCGTCGATCTCGGGACCTTCGTGCTCGACCAGACCGCGCGGCAGTTGTCGATCTGGCAGCGCGCGATGCGCGCCCGCGACCCGATCTTCGCCTCCGTCAACGTCTCCTCCCGGCAATTGCTGCGGCATGACCTGATCCACGACATCCGCACCGTGCTGTCGCGCTCCTCGGTCGCGCGCGGCACGCTGAAGCTTGAACTGACGGAATCGCTTGTGATGGAGAATCCGGAGCACGCCGCGCAGATGCTGACCCGCATCCGTGACCTCGGCACCGGGCTGTCGCTCGACGATTTCGGCACCGGCCATTCCTCGCTGTCTTATCTGCAGCGCTTCCCCTTCGATACCATCAAGATCGACCAGTCCTTCGTCCGCACCACCAGCCGCGGCACGCGCCCGGTGATCCTGAAATCGATCATCGCGCTCGCCCACGACCTCGGCATGGACGTCGTTGCCGAAGGCGCCGAGACCGACTCCGATGCGGTCGAGCTCTACCAACTCGGCTGTGAATACGCCCAAGGCTTTGCCTTCGGCGAGCCCATGGACGCCGACGCCGCGATGCGGCTGCTCACGGAAGTGCGGCTGGAAGCGGCGAGCTGAGCCGGGCTTGTCACTCATAATCGTCGTCCCGGCCAAGCGAAGCGCGAGCCAGGCCCCCTACCGCGGAATGCATCTGCGGCGTTCGGTGGTAGACGCATCTCGCCCGTCGTTGCGAGCGAAACGAAGCGATCAGAGCCGCTGCCGGAATTTTAGTTTGCTTGGCCGCTAACTAAATCACCTGTTGACGTCCAGATCGAACCGAAAGCACGAGCTGGGCTCCAAACTAGTCGGAGTTGGACTCCCACAAGAGACAGCCGCAATGCTTCTCGAAGGTTTTCCTGCGCGGCGGGACGCATGACTTGAAGTGCAAAGCGCCTGACGTTGGCCTGAAACGCCAGCTCTTCCTCACTGAGATCGCCATCCAGGCCGGCGGCCGCGAGGTGTGGACTTTCAATTTTTTTCACGCTGAGCACCGCTAGGCCTCCATTCAAACTGCGTCCCCTGGAGCCGGCTGGTGTTGGTTCGAGGGCACCAGCACCACGGCTTCACCTTTGATCACGATCTGGTCCCCGACGGTGCATCGGGTCCGCAGTATCGTGCAGTTGCGCTCAGGTATCAGTTCGGCAACAGTGACCCGCGCCGTGACCGTATCTCCAGGCCGAACCGGCGCAGTGAACCGCAAGTTTTGCGAGACGTAGATCGACCCTGGCCCTGGCAGCCGCGTGCCGATCACCGCCGAGATGAGACCGGCACTCAGCATCCCTTGCGAAATACGGCCCTTGAAACGGGTCGTCTCGGCATAGACCTGGTTGAGATGGAGCGGGTTGGTATCGCCGCACACACCGGAGAACAGCAGGATGTCCGCCTCTGTCACCGTCTTGGCGAAACTCGCGGACATTCCCACCGCAAGATCCTCAAAGCAGTAACCCCTCGTCGCTGCCCGAAGGTGATGGAGAGTGTTCATCATTAAGCTCTGCCGCCATGAAGTTTCAGGGGACGGGCTACGATAGCTTCCAAGAGATTTGGCATGCGTGATTGACCCACCTGTGTCTTCGCTCCCCGTTATTCGGCTACCATCGGCAACGCCCGTTCCCGGTACATCGGCGCAGCGCCAAGAAAGCCGGCAACGCCTTGGATGGCTGGCGCCCGCATGATCGAAAAGTGATCGCTGTCGAAGCCAACTGCGCTAACCGGACCGGCGCTCACGACGCTCAATCGGTCGAGCGCCTCCTCGACGCTTTTGGCGTTCTGGGCCCGCAGCGCGAGCGCGTAGCGGATAGGCGCGCGGATCGGGCACGACACTCGGCGCGCGAACGCGATCGCGTTCGCTATCAGCGGCGCGCGCTTTGCTGACGTCGCGTAAACGTTGCGCAGCGCGGTGAGCTCGATGGGGTCGCCAAGCGAGGTGCCGGTGCCGTGCACCTCGACATAGGCGACATCCTCCGGCTTGGCGCCGGCGTGCCTCAGCGCCTGCCGTATCACCGCTTCCTGGGCGGCGACGTTCGGAGCCGTCAGGCCGTTGCTGGCGCCGTCATTGTTGACCGATGATCCGACCAGCAGCGCCTCGACCCGGTCGTTGTTCGCTGCTGCATCGCGCGCTCGCCTGAGAACGACAACCGCGCCTCCTTCGCCGCGGATGTAGCCGTTGGCGGCACTGTCGAAGGTCCGGCAGCTGTCGGTGGTCGACATCGCCCTGAGGCGGGCGAATCCGATCGTTTCCTCCGGACCGAGGATGAGATTGACGCCGCCGGCAAACGCCAGGTCGCAATCGCCGCAGCGTAGGCTCTGCGCTGCGAGATGCACCGCGACCAGCGAGGCCGAGCAAGCCGAATCCACATAGATCGCCGGCCCTTGGAGACCGAGCGTGTAGGCGACCCGACCAACGCCAACGGCGCGATTGGCCCCTAGCTTGCCGTAGAACGTGATGCGGTGTGGATCGCCCGAGCCGACCGTCCGGCGAGCATAATCGACATCGCCGGCCGTGAGGAACAAACCGACGCGCTGGCCGCGCAACGTCGAGGGGACAATTGCCGCATTCTCCAGCGCGCTCCAGCATAGCTGCAGCATCCAGCGCTGCTGAGGATCCATCTCCATGGCTTCCGCCATCGAGATGCGGAAGAATTCTGGATCGAAGAGATAGGGATCGTCGACATAGCCGGCGCGCCGTGAATAGGTCGTGCCGGAAAGGTCGGGATCGGTCGAATGGTATTTGTCGATATCGAAACGGTCGGCTGGGGTCTCGCGGATCGCCACCTTCCCGCCCTTGATGAATTGCCAGAGCGCGGACGACGTGTCGTTGCCGCCTGGAAGCCGAAACGCCATTCCGATGATGGCAACCGGATCAACGGCGGAGACGCCTTCGTCGTGGGCTGGACCATTCATTGCATTGACTTTCCTACCGAGATGTCACGCGTCCTCGAATACGTCACCAATCGCCGGCGTCGGCGATCGGCTGGTCTCCGCTGGTCGGGTTTTTGCCCTCGCTCGGTTTCAGGGCGCCCGTACGCTCCGCCAAGTGTTGCGCGAGCGCTGCGAAAGTCGCCTTCTCCAAGATCACTGTTTCATCGACAGGGATGCCCAACTTGTCTTCGAGAAAGAAAGCCAGCTCGACCGGGTGCATGGAGTCGAAACCGGAAGCGTCGAAGGTCTGGTTGATATCGGACGGCATTCCCATTTCATGATCTGCCGCCCATTTGCGGATCAGCTCGAGAACTGCTTCAGCACCGGTCATCGTCTGTCTCCTTGATCTCACAAGACATGCGAAATGGATCACCCGGCACTGATACCGGGTGGTATGCAGCGATATTGTTGCGCGGTGGATTTGCCGACATCAGTCGATTGCGCGGATTATCCGAACATGCGTCATTGCCCAGGCGCTCGCTTCCCAACTCAGATGTCTGGGACGAGGCAAAAGCTGCGTGGCTTGAATGCGCGTGAATTGAGCGAAGGCGCCGAACGACGTCTCGTATCCCCATATGCGCTGTGACAGCGACAGCATCGGATCGCCGCCATTGCATTCCTCATCGTCGCCACTGACCTGACAGCAATGGGCGACCACCTCATCGCCCGGACGCCAAGATCGAACGTTCGAACCGACAGCCCAGACGATTCCAGCTGCATCGGAGCCGGCGATGTGGAACGGCTCGTTGTGGAAATCTAACGGTGATACCGGATGGCCGAGCGCCGCCCATATGCCGTTGTCGTTCACCCCCGCCGCCATCACGAGGACAAGCACGTCGTTTGGGCCCAGCAGAGGAACATCAACGATCTCACGTCACACTTGACCTTAAGTAAACGCAGACGAAGTTGCAGCGTTCAACTTATGGGTGCTACATCATTTACACGGATTCCTATAGCCGCGGCAGATAACATACATTGTAATTAATCATCAATTCCACTTGAAATAGCGTCAAACACAAATAACAGAGAACCAGATCGGCGCCTCCGCAATCCCTCGCATAAGTTTCAAAAGCAATTTAGATAGCAGCCAGGCTGACGCTCCGCGCAGTGACGGTTGGGACACGCATCCACACCCTCGCGGCGCATTTTCGCCCGAGCTTTGCATCTCACTTCACCTCCTCTAAAAGCAGAGGGAGCGGGGAAGGCCGGGTGGCCGCATGCACCCGGGGCCTCCGCGCAAAAAATTTGCGCGAAAGCGCGTCGACCACAGGTACAGGCGGTGACAACCGGCCTTCCCCGCGCGATGGTTTACGGCTTATAGGTACTCTCCCCGGTGAACCAGCGTTTGCCACCGTCGCTGTCGCGCATCATCTTGCGCGAGAACTTGGCGCCTGCATGGGCGCGCCAGGACCACACCACTTCGCCGTCCGCGTCCATGCCGCTCGTCGATCGGCACGGCCCGCGTCCACCGCATTCCGCACCACGTTCGTGACGATCGCGATACGCCCCTGGTGTCGGCGCGGAACGGGCGAAGTGAACATCAATTTCCAGAAAAGCGAAAGAAGAATATTTTGGCGTGGGGGACTGGACGACCCAAATCCGCTTGAACGGACAAACGAAATTCGATTTTTCGCGCCGGCGTTTTTTTAGCTGCCGAACAGCGTACTGGGCGGCCTGACGCGCAAATCGAGACGATTTTGCCCGACGGGCGAACCACGCAATCCTAGGGCGAAACGCGAAGCCAAGGCGGGCGCACGAATATTCGGACCAACCGGAGCCTCAAATGATTTCGAACAAATTCCGGGATGTTCGGGAGAACAATGTTAATCTCAGGTGGAACTCAAACTTGCCTAGCGCACCCGCGAAGTTCATGTCTGAATAGCGCAAAACGCGCTGATCACCTGGTCCGATGCGATATTCGCCAACATGACCTTGCCCGTGGAATCTTTCATTATCCAACGTCTTCAAGAGGGTGGCTGGCGTGTCATCGACCGCCGGCCCGACCTCATCGATCGCCCGATTGCTGACTTTGTTTCGCTTCGCGATGCGGAGGAATGGGTGAGCTGGAAATCCGGCCATCCCAAGATCAATCCGTATGCAATGGCCGAAGACACCCAGCCAGGGCTGGTCGAGGTCGCGATCGAGCCGAAGTCGAAAGCCGACGGGGAGAAGCTCCTTGCTGCGCTGGTAAAGCTGGCGGCCGAGGACCCGACGTTCAAAATCTCGACTGACTACGAGTCCGGACAGACCGTTATGAAGGGCGCGAGCGAACTTCATCTCGATGCCAAGGTCGACATCCTCAGACGGAGCTACAACGTCAATTTCAGGATCGGTGCACCTCAGGTGGCATTCCTCGAATGCATCACGGAGTCGGCCGAAGTGGAGTACACTCACAAAAAGCAGTCGGGCGGCTCCGGTCAATTCGCGGCCGTCCGGCTGCGCGTCGAGCCGAATGAGCCGGGAATGGGCTATCAGTTCGAGTCTAGGATCGCAGGTGGGACGATTCCAAAGGAATATATCCCTGGCATCGAAAAGGGGATCGAGAGCGTGCTTCCTTCGGGCGTGGTCGCCGGCTTTCCGGTGGTCGATATCAAGGTCGCTCTGATCGACACCACGTATCACGACGTCGACTCGTCGACGCAGGCTTTTGAGATCGCCGCGCGCGTGGCGTTTCGCGAGGCGCTGCAGAAGGCGCGGCCCGTGCTGCTCGAGCCGATCATGAAAGTCGAGGTGCTGACACCGGAGGACTGTGTCGCGCCCATTATCAGGGACCTGAATTTGCGGCGCGGGCAAATCCAGTCTCAGGCCGAGCGCGGCAACGTCATCGCGATCAACGCGCTAGTGCCGCTCATGAACATGTTCGGTTACGTAAGTAGCCTGCGCCCGATAAGCCGGAGCCGCGCAACCTTCACGATGCGGCTTGATCGCTACGCGCCGACGCCTCCGCGAGATGACCCACCACCATTTAAGCCCGCGGTCGGGATGCATGGTTAGCCAGCCGTAGCGTAAGGATCGCCCCTCCCCTTGCGGGAGAGGCGGGATTGCATCGCAAGATGCGATCCAGGTGAGGGGTTCGCCCCCACGAGCAGGCATCTTCATCAGCTCGATTCGTGGAAGCAGCCCCTCGCGGGCGTTGCGCTTGCACGGCCGACCAAAAAGCTGAATGATTTGATCGATCGTCCTTGAGGGACGGAGCGGATTGCACTGCACGCGTTTAAGCCTTTTCGTGGAGCTGTCCCGGACATGTCGACGCTTATTCCCCATGGCGCGTGCCTGCTGTGGACGCCGGAATTGATCTGGCTGAACGTCGTTTCCGACGCGATGGTGGCGGTCGCCTTCTTTGCCACGGCTTTCGTGCTTGGGTTCTTCGTCTGGCGGCGGCGCCACCACGTCATGTTCGGCGGCGTGCTCTGGGTGTTTGCGATCTTCGCCGTGGTCTGCGGCGTGACCCGGCTGGAATCGATCCTCACCGTGTGGGTGCCCGCTTACCAGATCGAGGCTATCACCAAAGGCCTGCTTGCGCCGATCGCGCTCGCGATCACGGCGGCCCTGCTGCTGATGCTGCCGCGGCTCCTGGTGCTGCCCACACGGATCCAGCTTGCCGAAGCCTATACGGCGCTGGAGGAGGAGATCCGGCAGCGCCGCAAGGCCGAGGCCATGGTCAAGCGTTTTCAGGAGATCGAGGCCAATGAGGCCCAGGTCCGGCAAGCGCAGAAGATGGAGGCGATCGGCCAGCTCACCGGCGGCGTCGCGCACGACTTCAACAACATCCTCACCGTGATCACCGGAACGATCGAAATCCTCGGCGATGCGGTCAAGGACCGACCGCATCTCGCCCAGATCGCCGATCTGATCAGCGCGGCCGCGGCAAGGGGCGCGGATCTGACCAAGCACCTGCTGGCCTTCAGCCGCCGCCAGCCACTCCAGCCGCGCTCGACAGACATCAATGCGCTGGTCGTTGATGCCGGGCGCCTGCTGCGGCGGACGCTTGGCGAGGACATCGAGATCGAATCGATGCTGGCGCACGATCTGGCGCCCGCCCTGATCGATCCGAGCCAGCTCTCGACCGCGATCCTCAACCTCGCCCTCAATGCGCGTGACGCCATGCCCGGCGGCGGCAAATTGACGTTGGAAACCAAAAATGCCGTGCTCGACGAAAACTACGCGCGCGCCAACAACGAGGTCAGGCCGGGCAACTATGTCCTGATTGCAGTGAGCGACACAGGGCACGGAATTCCGGGCAACCTGCGCGACAAGGTGTTCGAGCCGTTCTTCACCACCAAGGATGCCGGGAAGGGATCCGGGCTGGGCTTGAGCATGGTCTATGGTTTCGTCAAGCAGTCGGACGGACATATCAATATCTACAGCGAAGAGGGCCACGGCACGACCGTGAAGCTCTATCTGCCGCGGGCTGCGACGCCGCCGGAGGCGTCCGACGCCGAGACCGGCATCTCCAGCAGCGAAGGCGGCGACGAGTTCATCCTGCTGGTCGAGGACGACCCGCTGGTCCGGCAATATGTCGTGACGCAGATCGGCCGCCTCGGCTACCACACGCTGGCAGCCAGCAACGCCGCCGAGGCGCTGGCCGTCATCGACCGGGGCGAGCGCATCGATCTACTGTTTACCGACGTGATGCTCCCCGGGGGAATGAACGGCCGTCAGCTCGCGACCGAGGCGCTCAAGCGACGCCCGGAACTCAAGGTGCTCTACACCTCCGGCTATACCGAGAACGCCCTCGTCCATCACGGCCGCCTCGACCCCGGCGTGCTGTTGCTGCCGAAGCCCTATCTCAGCTCCGATCTCGCACGCATGCTGCGCACCGCGCTGGCGTCGTGAACTCCTGCCGGATAGGCCGATGCTTGAGCGTGCCCGTCTTCGCTTGGTGCCGTGACCACGCGCGAAGGTTGCACGCGCATTTGTGACAAGCTTTTGAAACGACTGCGCGCTGAACGCGAAAAAAATTCCAAGAGTGATCCTGTCTCCGAGCTGTTCGCTGAACTAGGGTGTGTTCAACAACATGGCGCTTTGGCCGACCGATTCGTTACGGGTCGGAACAATCGCCTCCGTCGCGACGCGAAAGTCTTCGCACTCGCGACATCGGGCGAAAACTTGGCGAGGGAGGGGACGGTGACAACAAAACATCTTCGCATTGCGGCCATCATTGCGGTCCTGTTGCAGGCTGGCGCCGCGGGATTGGCAAGCGCCGCGTCGCCAGGCAAGGGCGTCGCAATCGGCACGACGTTTCCCGACCACTTCCCGGTGATCGGAAACTTCTATCTCGGCAAGCCGGTGATTGGCTTCGGCTCCGATATCGGCCGTGTCGAGCGCATCCCGGTGATCTTCCTCCATGGTAACAATGATTCTCCGTATCCGACCGCCTGCAACCCCTTTGGGCGCGTCCAGGCCTTCGCGCAATTCTTCCTGGATCACGGCTATCACCCAAGCGAACTCTGGGGGCTCGGCTATCAAGGCGATCAGTGCGACCTTGCGCAGGACAACACCCATCGCTCAGGCATCTCGCACACCACTGCAGTGGCGGTGCCGATGCTGCGCCAGTTCGTGCAGGCGGTGCTCGACTTCACCGGCGCCAAGCGCGTCGACATCGTCGCCCACAGTCTCGGCGTTACCGTGGCGCGGGAATGGATGCTGCAGGACAATGCCTATCGCAAGGTGCGGGCGCTCGTCGCCATCGACGGCCCCAATCACGGCATCATCGACTGCTCGCCCAACCCGGCCAATTTCTACCAGTTGGTGAGCGGCGGCGGCTTCACGCCGAGCAGCGCGGTATGCGACGAGTACGGCTCAGACCACACCCAGTTGCTTGGCGTGCTGAACGCCGGGGGCGAGACGCCGGGCCCGACACGTTACCTGGTCATCCGCAACAAGCCGGGCACACCCGACTTCGTCTACAACAGTCTGCCGGACGGCTCCCTCCCCGGCGTTCCCGCCGAGGATCGCGACGGCAACCCGCATGATTTCACCGAAAGCGCCGCTCTCGCCAGCGCCAAAACAATCGACCTGACCGGCCAGGGACAATACGACCCGGTCCTCTCTACCTCCCATCTCGGAATCCTGAACTCGCCTGACACGCGCGGCGCCGCACTGCAGTTCCTGACCTCACTACCGGGACGCCCCGATCAAGAGAGTGGAGATTAAAGACTCGCGAAGGCCGGCGCTGGACGGCCGTTCGGCTGCGCCCAGCGCCCGCCGAAGGACCTATGCGCGGTCCTTTCGGAACGCAGCTTCGCCGGCGTCCGACACCTCGACCCATTTCGGGTGAGGCGCCGCCTCGGCCTCGTAATTGTCGTGCCAGTTCCACCATTTGTATGGCGGGGTTTGCGGATAGCCCGCGGGCGAGTCCTCCCAGACCTCCTGGCGGCCGAGCGGGGTCAGATCGAGATAGCTCCAGACCGTCCCCATCGCCTCGTCGCCGCGATTGTTGATGAAATAGGTGCGGAACACGCGCTCGCCGTCACGGACAAACACGTTGTGGCCGTGCCATTCGTCGACGCCGAAGTCCTTATCGAAGCTGTCGGTGATGGTGTACCAGGGTATCTCCCAGCCCATCCGCGTCTTCAGCCGCGAGATGTCCGGCTGCGGCGCCCGCGAGGCGTAGACCAGCGTGGTGTCGCGGACGTTGAGATGCGAGAGATGGGAGACCTGATCGGCGCCGAGCGAGCAGCCGCGGCAGGCGTGATCAGGCCAGCCGAACACGCCGGGCTCGAAGAAGGCGCGATAGACGATCAGCTGCCGCCGGCCCTCGAACAGGTCGAGCAGGTCGAGCTTGCCGCCCGGTCCCTCGAATGCGTATGTCTTCTCGACCGCCTGCCACGGCATCCGCCGCCGCTCCGCGGCGAGCGCATCGCGCGCGCGGGTAAAGGATTTCTCCTTCACCAGCATCGTTTGGCGTGCGGCCTCCCAGGCCTCTGCCGACACGATTGGAGGCGTGGTCATTCCGTGAAATCCGTTGTTCCCGTCCATCTGCTTCTCCTGTTCGCTGTCGCACCGGCGCTGCGCGAATTGTTGCTCGGCTCGCCGTGTTGCGCTCGCGAGACAAGCTAGTCGCGCCGATCAGGCGGTGGGAGTTACAAGTGTGTCGGGATTTGTTGGCCGGGCTTGTCCCGGTCATCCACGTGGGCCGGCGAGTACCAGGGACGTGGATGCCCGGGTCAAGCCCGGAGGAGAGGACGGCGCGATTTGTCTCGCAGCCTTCACTCCGGAATCAATTTTGCCACTTCTCGATCGGAGCTACGTTCGCTGACAGACAGACCAGCCACGACACCCGCACGATCCTCGGCGCTGCGGTTCTGGCTCATCTTGCGCTTGCCTTCGATGCGCGTGATCGGCAGCCGTAGACCCACAATGGCGCGAAGCTGCGCGGCGACGAACGGCTCCGGTGCGTCCTTGACCTCCCAGGGCGTGGCGCTGTCGCGTTCATGCAGTCTGGTCAGCCGCGTTACGATGTCGCGCAGACGCTCGGCGTCCTCGAAGAACTCGACCGGACCATAGGCATGGACCGCGACATAGTTCCAGGTCGGCACCACCCGATGCGTCTCCTGCTTGGCCGCATACCAGTTCGGGGTGATGTAGGCGTGCGGACCGAGGAACAGCGCCATCGCTTCGCCTGCGGGTGCGAGCTTCCAGTGCGGGTTGGCGCGGGCGACATGGCCGTACAGCGTGCCATAAGGCCCCTCGTCCCTGACCAGGAACATCGGCAGCGGTGTCGCGACCAGCCCCTGCTCGGTCGCGGTTACGAGATGCGACAGGCGGGCTTCGTCGATCGTCGCATGGATCGCGGCAAGATCGTCCTCGCGAAAGGCTGGCGGCACATACATCGGTCGGCTCCTCAAGATGTCGCGACCATGCCCCGGAACTGGTCCCAGGAGAAGGGCCAGTTTTGGCGAGAATGGCCCAACCAATTTGATTGGAGCCCGGCCACCTGGAGCTGCAAATGGCCGGCCACGTCACCCTCGCCCACTGTGCTATATAGTGCCGGCCTTTTCCGGCTCCAATCATTCGCGCGGGAGCACCCATGCCGCAAAGCCCTCCTGTTATCCTGCATCATTTCGAGCAGTCGCCGTTCTCCGAAAAAATCCGCCTGACCTTCGGCCTCAAGCAGATCGCCTGGCGGTCGTCGCTCATTTCCCGGATCATGCCGAGGCCCGACCTGATGCCATTGACCGGCGGCTATCGCCGTACGCCGGTCATGCAGATCGGCGCCGACATCTATTGCGACACGCAATGCATCATGCGCGAGCTCGAGCTGAGATTTGCCGAGCCTTCGCTGTTTCCCGAGCGAAATCGTGGGATCGGCTGGGCGTCCGCGATGTGGACGGATAGGTCGTTCTTTCAGAACACCGTCAATCTCGTGTTCGGCTCGCTGGGGGACGCCGTGCCGCAGAGTTTTGTCGAGGACCGCGAGCGGCTGCGCGGTGCGAAATTCGATGTCGCCGCCATGAAGGCCGCCATTCCGCAGATGCGCGACCAATATCGCGCGCATCTCGACTGGATCGAGAGCCAGCTCGCCGATCAGGGCACCTTTCTGTGCGGCGAGCGATGCGGCCTGCTCGACATCAACGCCTACATGAACGTGTGGTATGTGCGTTCCAACCTGCAGGTCGCGGACCAGCTGCTCAAAGGCTTCTCCCGGGTGCGCGACTGGGAACAACGGATGCGCGCGATCGGCCATGGCAAGAGAGTGGATATCTCCACTGCCGACGCGCTGGTGATCGCGCGGGACAGCACGCCGCAAACGGCTGACATGAGCGATCCGCTCGACCCCAACGGGCGCAAGGTCGGCGACCTCGTCGACGTCACACCGGATGACTATGGGAAAATCCCCGTGCGCGGGCGCATCGTTGCGTCATCGGCGCAGACCATCGCCATTGCCAGGCACGACGCTGCGGCGGGCGATGTCGTGGTGCATTTCCCACGCGCCGGCTTCCTGGTCACGCCGGCCGCAGCCTGACCGTCAGCAGCCCAACCGTCAGGAATCTGAACGGCGGCGTTGCAAAGCCGCCCACGTATGTTACGATTGGTAGCGTTACAAGAGCCTTAAGAATAGCGAGTGCCCCATGGACGACAGCCTGCCCGAACTCGGCGATCTCGAACGCGAGGTGATGCAACTGGTTTGGGCTCACGGGCCAATCACGGCAGAGGACGTACGCGAGAGGCTGTCGCGCCGCCTCAAGGAATCGACCGTTCGCACCGTGCTGCGGCGTCTGGAGGACAAGGGCTACACTACGCACACGGTGGACGGGCGGACCTACGTCTACCAGGCCGCTGAACCGCGCGGACAGGTCGCGGCCAAGGCGGTCAAGCGCATTGTCGACTGGTTCTGCAATGGCTCGATCGAGGAGGTGCTGGTCGGCATGGTCGACAACGAAATGCTCGACCAGAAGCAGCTGAAGCTGCTGGCCGACCAGGTGGCCAAGGCGAAAGCCAAGGCGGCGAAAAAATAAGGCTGCAAAAAACAAAGCGGCGACGAAATGAGGCGGCAGGAAAAAAACGGGAGCGAAAAACAATGCTGATCGTTCTGGCGGAGGCGGCACTGCGCTCCTTGCTGCTGGGAGGCATTGTCTGGGCCGCATTGGCCGTCTTCCGCGTGCGCAACCCGCACATCCAGATGTTCTCGTGGGCGCTGGTGCTCGTGGTATCGCTCGCAATGCCGCTGGCGATGGATTGGGCGACGCTGACCCTTACCCGCCATGTCTTGCCGCTAGCTGCGCCTGCACGCATCATGCCGCTTGAAGCGCTTCCGCTGGAGCCGCTGCAGGACTTCGGCGAGAACCTGAGCCAGACCCTGACCGAAGCCGCCGCGCCGGCCGCAACCGCGGTGAGAGGCCACGCGGCGCTGGACTGGCGACTGATCGCAACCGTGGTCTACGCCATGGTCGCCGCCTTCCTGTTGCTGCGGCTCGTGATCGGGCTGCGCCTCACCTGGCGGATCGCCCGTGATGCGCGGCCGCTCGATGAGCCCTGGCTTGCCAGCGCGGATGTACGCATCACGCCGGCGATCGACGGACCCGTCACCTTCGGATCGATCATTCTGGTTCCGGCCGAATTCGACGAATGGGATTTTCGCAAGCGCGAGGCGGTGGTGGCCCATGAGAGCGCTCATGTCGCCAACCACGATTTCTACCTGCTGCTTGCCGCCTCGCTCAATCGCGCCCTGTTCTGGTTCAGCCCCTTTGCCTGGTGGCAGCTCGTCCGGCTTGCGGAGCTTGCCGAGATCATCAGCGACGCCGAGGCGATCGAGGTGCTCGACGACAGGCTGTCCTATGCCGAGATCCTGCTCGAGCTCGTGCAGAACATCGGACGCGCGAAGCTGGCCGGGCCGCAGATGGCCAGGATTTCCACCATCGGCACCCGCATCGAACGCATCGTCGCTGCGGTCGCAATGCCCCGGAAAGTGGACTGGCGGCAACGGCTCTGGATCGCGGCCGCCATCGCCCCCTTCGCCGTCACCTCCAGTGCGACGATTGCCTACCGTGCCGAGCCGCAGGCGATCCTTGCGCCCGATGCCGAGGCCGTTGCCGCGCCCGCGGCGGCAAAGCCCTTCGTCAATTTCTATTCCGTGGGCGGACGGAGTGTGTTTGCCGTTTTCCGCGAAGGCGACGAGCTGTTCGGGCAATTGACCGGGCAGCAGAAGCTGCGCCTCACCGTGACGCGCGGCGGCACCGCCACCTATGCGGCGGCCGGTGGTTCGCTCAGCTTTGCGCTCGATGCCGAGCGGCAATCGTCGCATCTGGCCGCGCAGTTGAACGGGCGGCAGATCCAGGCGGATCGTCTGGTCGAGCTGCCGCGCCCGCAGCTTTCGGCCGATGCGGGAGTGCCCGAGAATTTCGTCGGCTGGTATCGCGTCGGCGACTACCGCGTGCTTGCGGTTACAGGCGACGGCACAGGCCTGACGCTGAAGGAGACCGGACGGCCGTCTTTTGTTGCCGCACCCGATGGTGTGAACGCCTTTGCGGCTGCCGATGGCGATCTCGTCGCCTTCCTTGGCGATAGGGACGGCAAGGCCGATCACGTCCTCTTCTACGAACCCGGCCGCGGGGCGCGGCTCGGGGCACGCATCGATGAAGCCAAGGCGCAGGCGATCGAGGCGGGATTTGCGCGGCGCGTGGCCGAGATCCCCGATAAATTCCGCGACCAGATCCCGACGCCGGGAACCAAGGAGGCGATCCTGCGCGGGATTTCGGACATGGCGCGCGGCACGCCGAATTACGAGCGCATGAGCGCGTCGCTGGCGGCAAGAATCCGCCGGCAAGTCGACCAGCTGCATGCGATGTTCGTCTCGCTCGGCGCGGTGGAGCAGGTCTTCTTCCGCGGCGTCGGGCCGGGCGGCTACGACATCTATGGCGTGAAATTCGCGAACGGCTTTGCCGAGTTTCGCTTGCTGCTCGGCGCCGATGGCAAGGCCGAGGACGTCCTGTTCCGCCCCGATGGCAATGACGAGCCGGGCGGCGTCGCCGCGTGCACTACCGAGGCTGGCCTGAAGGCGCACGCCGACAACACGCCGATCAAGCTCACGCTCTATAACGGCAGCGGCGGCGATATCCAGCTCGCCAGCGTGGACGCCGCCGGCCAGCGCATTACGCAAGGCGCGGTCGGCGACAACATGACGTCCCAGATCCTGACCACCGTCGGCACGCCCTGGATCGTCGCCGATCGTGCCGGACGCTGCCTTGAGATCCTGCTGCCGGGACAGCGCACGCGCTATCACACGATCGACGCGCCGTCGTCCGACCGCGCCGCACATGCACTGGCGCCGCGCAGCACGCCACAGGCCGGCAGCGAGGACATGCTGCGCCACTACATCGAGGCGGTTGGCCGCGGCGAGCCGGACTACGATCACATGACGTCGGAGGTGGCGGCGCAGACGCGCCAGGCGCTTGCGGTGGACCAGGCGATCGTGGCGAGGCTCGGGGCGCTACGCGCCGTGTCGTTCCGCGGTGTGTCCCAGCTCGGCAGCGACATCTACACGGTGCATTTTGCCAACGGCTCGGCGGAATGGCGCATCGGGATCGCCCGGGACGGCTCGATCGCGCGCATCGCGCTCGGGCCAGCCTATTAGACGCATAAAATACCGTCCCAGAAATGAGCCGCAGGCGGCCGCGCCATCCGCGCTTGCGTCGTGCGGCGCTAAATGCTACAAACCGTAGCATTACGGTTTGTCACCATCAGGCGACCATCCATGAGCAGTTCCGCCAAGGCTGACGCTGCACTCGCGCTCCATCGCTTCGGCATGGGGCCGCGGCCGGGATCGATTGAAAAGATCGTATCCGATCCGCGCGGCGCGCTGCTCGCCGAGCTCGACAATCCGCCGCCCTATCCGGCAGCAGCCGCCACGCTGCCCTCGAGCGCGAAGGCGTTCCGCACCGTAGCCGATGCCAATGCGCGGCGGCAGGCAAAAGCCACCCTCGCCACGCGCGCCGAAGCGGAAGCGAAGAAGCAGCAGATGGCGGCTGCCGGCACGGCGATGACCGAAGGCCCGGCGACCGCTATGAGCGAGACGGCAAGCAAGGCCGCCGCCGAAGCGGTGCCCGATCCGGGCCGGCCGATCTATCTCGAGGAGGCGAAGCTCCGCACCGAGGCAGCGCTTGCCGCGGATATCGGCTTCACCGAACGGCTGGTCTGGTTCTGGTCCAATCATTTCTGCATCTCGGCCGACAAGATCCGAAGCATGTCCGGTGCCTATGAGCGCGAGGCGATCCGCCCGCATGTGCTTGGGTCTTTCGCCGACTTGTTGCTGGCGGCCGAGAATCATCCAGCCATGCTGTTCTATCTCGACAATCTCGGCTCGATGGGCGCGAACTCGATCGCCGGCATCAACCGCAGCCGCGGCCTCAACGAAAATCTCGCCCGCGAGACGCTGGAACTGCACACACTCGGTGTCCGCGCGGGCTACACCCAGGACGACGTCATCGCATTCGCCAATGTGCTGACCGGCTGGACGCTGGTGCCGCCGGGCGACAATCCCGAGCATGGCGGCGAGTTCAGCTTCAACCCGCGTCTGCACGAGCCGGGTGCGCAAAAAATTCTGGGCAAATCCTACGAGCAGGAGGGTGTTGAGCAGGGCCGCGCAGTGCTGCGCGATCTCGCCGCCCATCCAGCGACCGCAACCCATCTCGCGACCCGGCTCGCGACCCATTTCATCGCCGACACGCCGCCGCCGGCGCTGGTCGAACGCATGGCGAAGACCTTTCTCGACAGCTCGGGCGACCTCAAGGAGGTCGCGAAGACAATGGTGAGCGCGCCGGAATCCTGGAGCGAGCCGCCGGGCAAGCTGAAGCGCCCGGGCGAATGGGTCGTCTCCATCGTTCGCGCCGCGGGCATCACGCAGGTTGACGCCAAGCGTTACACCGGCGGACAGGCGCTACTCGGCGAGCCGTTGTGGCGTCCGCCGTCCCCGAAGGGCTTTCCCGACGACGAGGGGAGCTGGATCGACGGCATGGGACGGCGGCTCGACATCGCCAACAATTTCGCCGAGCGCATCGCCGGCCGGGCTGATCCCGAGGACATTGTCGAAAACGTACTGTGCGGCTGCGTCTCCGCAGAGCTGAGGCAAGCAATCGGCCGCGCCGAAAGCCGCCAGCAGGCGCTGGCGCTGCTGTTCATGTCGACGGAATTCCAGCGGAGGTGACGATGAGCGTTGGCCATTCCATAAGCCGCCGCGCGGCGCTGATCGGCTCCGGCGCGCTGTTTGCCTGGACGCAATTGCCGCGCCTTGCGCGCGCCGAAGGCCGCGATCCGCGCATGCTGGTGATCGTGCTGCGCGGGGCGCTGGACGGGTTAGGGGCGGTGGCGCCGGTCGGCGATCCCGACTGGATCGGCCTGCGCGGCGAGCGTGCGCTTGTCCTCGACGGCAAGACGCCGGCGCTGCCGCTCGACAGTTTCTTCGCGCTCAATCCGGCGATGCCGAACCTGCACCGGCTCTATCGGGCACAGCAGGCTACGCTCGTGCACGCGACCGCGACGCCCTATCGTGAGCGCTCGCATTTCGACGGGCAGGACGTGCTGGAAAGCGGCCTGGTGAAGCCGGGCGGCGCGGACAGCGGCTGGCTCAACCGCGCTCTGCTTGCGCTGGAGACAGAGGGCCGGGTCAATCCGGTTGGCAGCCGGGCTTTCGGCGTTGGCGCGGTGACGCCGCTGATCGTGCGCGGCAAGGCGCCGGTGATGTCCTGGGTGCCGCAGAAATTGTTGCCTGCCAGCGACGACACCGCAGCCCGCCTGCTCGATCTCTATCAGCACACTGACCCGAAACTCGCGGTCGCGCTGGAGGGGCGGATGAAGCTTGCCTCGCTCGGCACCAGCGCGGTCGAAGATACGATGGCCGATGCCAATCCGCTTGTCGTGCCGCCGGGGACGCGTTTGCGCGCCTATTTCGCGGAAGCCGCCGGCACCGCGGCGCGCTACCTCGCCAAAGCCGAAGGGCCGCGCGTCGGTGCGCTCGGCTTTGTCGGCTGGGACACGCATATCAACGAGGGCGCGGCGGCGGGCCAGCTCTACAATCTGCTCAGCGCGCTCGACGGCGCGATTGCCGCCGTCGAGACCAACATGGGCGAGGCGTGGCGCGAGACGGTGGTCACCGTCATCACCGAATTCGGGCGCACCGCGCGCATCAACGGCACGCTCGGCACCGACCACGGCACCGGCACCGTCGCGCTGCTGGCCGGCGGCGCGCTCAAGGGCGGCCGCGTGATCGCGGATTGGCCAGGGCTGAAGACGGAGCAGCTTTACGAAGGCCGCGACCTCAAGCCGACCACCGACCTGCGCGCGGTGCTCAAGGGGTTATTGCGCGATCATCTGCGCGTCGAGGAGCGTGAGCTTGCAGGCAGCATATTCCCTGACAGCGCCGGCGTGGCGCCGATCGCCGGTCTCGTCGGTTGATTTCATCAAGCGAAGACAGAAGAAGGAACGTCCATGATGAAGACCCTCGCCCTCATCCTCTCGGTCACGCTGTCAGGTGCCGTCCTGTCGGCCGATGTCGCGCCCGCTTTCGCAACCAGGATGGACGGCAAATGCTGCGTGTCCTCCGACGGCGGCCGCTCCTATCGCTACCGGATGGTGACGCGGCGCCAGCAGGTCCCGCACACCTGCACCGCCTATGCGGCAAGCTGCGTCCGCATTTCCACCGCGCAGCCGGATCGCTATCCGATGTGCCATGCAGCCAAGTTGCAATGTCTGCAGAGCGGCACCTATGTCGGCCCCTATAGCGGCCGGCTCTTCTTCGGCATGGAGAAGATCTAGCCGTCCAATGCGGGATGATTGTTCAACACACTGTCAGCCCGCGCCATTCCTGCCAAGACGCGATGAGATCAGGTTGAAACGTCATCGTCCTATTGGGTTTAATTGAAGAAGCGTTCTCACACCTCGCGCTTGGGCGTATATTGGCCGACCACGCACTTGTAACCTTGCAGCTTCCACTCATGATAGGGGCCCTTCGCGAGCCAATCGGCAATGCCGATTTGCGCCGTCGTCGAGCAAGCGGCCATCGTGATGCCCGACTGCTCGGAGTTGGTGACGACCTTTTCAAGGCAAAGCTGTCCATTGCAAAGAACGGCGACGAGAGTGACCAGCATGGTAACCTTTCCCAATGGTAGAGGACTGATCAAACCCCATGCAGGGTTCATGCCAGAACAGAACCAAGGTACTCTGGTGCACATCGGAGATTCGGTGCACCCGGATTACTACGGAAAATGCGCATTATCCCTTTGCTAATTGTCCGCGGCGCGTTGGTTATCGCGAGCCTGCTTTTTGGCAGCGCGGTCCATGCGCAAGGCACGGCCGGACAGAACTGGCCGACGCGAGAATGGCCCACATCTTCTCCCGAAGATGAAGGAATGGATTCCGCAAATCTGGCCAAGCTCGTCGCATTCGGTTCGACGCGCAGCTTCGACAGTCTCCTGATCGCGCGTCACGGCAAACTCGTGCTCGACGCGTATTACGCGCCCTACACCGCCGACATTCCACACGCGATCAATTCATCGACCAAGGCCGTCATCGGCACGCTGATTGCGATCGCGCACAGCGAGGGTCTGCTCGACAGCCTCGATCATCCGTTGCTGGATTTCTTTCCCGGCCGCGACATCGCCAATGTCGACGACAACAAGCGCGCCATCACGGTGCAGCACCTGCTCAACATGACCTCGGGGTTTGAGTGGGAGGAAGGCGCCGAGGGCGGCCGCGAGCAGTCGCTCATCGATCTCAGCCGAGCCAGGGATTGGACGCAGTTCATTCTCGACCGCCCGATGGCCCATCAGCCGGGCATGGTCTTCTATTACAACAGCGGCAACCCCGATCTGCTCTCTGCCATCATCACCAAGCTCACCGGCAAGCCCGCCGCCGACTATGCACAGGAAAAACTGTTCGGCCCGCTCGGTATCGAGCCGCCGTTCTGGCGGCGCGATCCGCAAGGGCTCACAATAGGTGCGTGCTGCCTATTTCTGTCACCGCACGACATGGCCAAGATCGGCTATCTCTATTTGCGCCGTGGCGAATGGGCGGGACAACAGATTCTACCGCCCGAGTGGATCGATGCGGTGAGCCACGCGACAATCAACATGCATATCAAGGCCGATCCGAGCCTGCACTATTCCGACCTGTTCTGGGCGATCCCGGACAAGCACGTCTACATGACGGTTGGATTGCATTGCCAATTAATCATGATGTTTCCCGACGCCGACATCGTGGCAGTGGTGACGGCCCGGAATTTTTGTGGTTTCAGCAAGGTAGCGGTCATGATTTCCGGCGCCGTCGAATCGGAGACGGCGCTGCCGGCAAATCCGGAAGGCGCAGCTCAACTCGCGAAGGCGATTGCCGATGTCGCGACGGAGCAGCCGAGTAAGGTCGGCGCGACGCCCCCGCTTGCAGCTGAAATCTCCGGTAAGACATACCGGTTTCCTGACAACTCGCTCGGCGTGAGATCGCTGACGCTGAGCCTGCTGGATATTGAACCGCATTACAGGATCTATGCGCGCGATCCGACCGGCTCCACGATCGGGATCGACGGTCCGATCGGTCTTGATGGCCTCTACCGCAAGAGTACGCGGAGCAGTCTTGGCGTGCGGGCGGTCAAGGGCTGGTGGGCGGACGACCAGACCTTTGCGATCGACGTTCAATATGTGGGAATGGGCGAGCAGCGCCGGTGGTTGCTGAGGTTTGACGGGCTGAAAGTCACAGTGACCGGCAAGGGCGATGACGGAAGCGACGTCGCGATCGAGGGCACGCGTAGTGGCTGATCGGCACAACGATAACATTGAGGATGCAAGTAAAGCTCGGCTACTGCGCACTTGCTGCCTTGCAGAGCCGACGCTAGGCTTCCCGCCGTTTCATGCAGGAGGCAGAGGTGACCCAATCCGACGAGACGAAGATTTCCGAAGATCGCCGCGAGGCGCTGCGTTACGCGCTGGCGATCGGCAGCGGCGCGGCGCTCGCCTCGGCGCTGGCAAGCCCGGCATCGGCGCAAGCCGCAGGCGACAACACGCTCGATCGCATCCGCTCAGCCAAGGTGATGCGGATCGCCGTGCTGCCGGGCGAGCTGCCCTATTTCAACAAGGATCTCGCCAGCGGCACCTGGTCCGGCATGTGCATCGAGATGGCGAACGACATCGCCAAACTGCTCGACGTCAAGCTGGAATACACCGAATCGACCTATGGCAATTCGATCCTCGATCTGCAGTCGAACAAGATCGACGTCGGCTTCGCGCTGAATCCGACGCCGCAGCGGGCGCTGGTGGTGGATTTCTGCGGCGCGGTGTTCAACCATCCCTTCGGCGCCATGCTGAAGAAGGGACTGGAAGCGAAGACCTGGGCCGACATCAACAAGCCCGAGGTCAGGATCGCGGTCGATGCCGGCTCGGCCAACGAGGCCGTCGCGCGCCGCTTTGCGCCGAACGCGACCATCAAGTCGCTGCGCTCGCGCGACGAGGTGATGCTTGAGATGTCGTCCGGCCGTGTCGATTGCGTCGTCAACGCGCTGGTGCTGGGGCTGACCGCTATTGCGAAGAACCCCAATCTCGGCACCTACAAGATCCTGCAATCGCCCTCGGTTGCGATTCCCTCCAGCATGGGCGTACGCCGCGAGTCCGACAAAACCTGGCGCGACTTCCTCGCCACCTGGATCGACTACAACCGCGGCATCGGCCAGATGCGCGAATGGTTCATCAAGGGGCTTTCGCTATCCGGCGTGAAGCCCGAAGACGTGCCGGTGGAATTGAATATTTGATGCGTTGTTGTCTGCTCTCCCTCCCCGTTCTTCACGGGGAGAGGGTCGCGGTGAGGGGCCGCTTCCGCGAATGCGGTCGGCAAAGTTGACGGAGAGCCCCCTCACCCGGATCGCATCTGCGATGCGATCCGACCTCTCCACGCAAACGGGGGCGCGGTGCACCGAGTTCGCGCGCCCGCAAGTTTCGATTTCGATGCGATACGAATGTGAAAGATTTATTTTCCGAATTCTTAGCCAATCCAATTATTCGCAGCGCTCCACAGATCACTCTCCTCCGTAGTTACCCCGATGGAAACGAATCCGCTATTACGCTCCAATAGCTCAAGCGTCCGGCCCGGGAGGAACGATGTCGTATACGATAGGCTTTGTACCAAGGAACAAGCAGGCTGTGTCGGCAACCGAGGCGCCGACCGCAAACAGAGCGCTTGCGATGATCGCTGCGCTGCAAGAGACCGCAGAGGAAATCAGGTTCATCCGATCGCCCCAGGAAGGCGACATGGGGATCGAGATGCTGTTGCTGCTGGCCAAGGAAGAGGCTGAGGAGATTGTTCCGCAGCCGGGCATCTGGAAGCAGCGCTGAAGCGCGACGAGATTAGGTTCAGCTGGCCGCCGCGCTGTGCACCTCTCCCCGGCGGGGAGAGGTCGGATTGCTTCCGGCGATGCGCAGCATCGTCCGGTGCAATCCGGGTGAGGGCCGCGGCACTCACGAGAGACCGTATCCCCTCACCCGGATCGCATCTTGCGATGCGATCCGACCTCTCCCGATGGGAGAGGTGAACCGAACTCGCTGATCGAGCCGATTCGACTTAATTTCATGGTTCCTTAGAATTCACACCCTGTCGTAGGTCATCCCGCTCTCCAGCCGGCGGCCGATCAGTGTCGCCGGGAACAGGATGGCGAAATAGATCAACGCGACGATGGTGTAGACCTCGAGCGGCCGGTAGGTGTCGGCGTTGATCAGCGTTGCGTTGTAGACGAGATCCGGCACGGCGATGACCGAGACCAGCGAGGTGTTCTTCAGCTGGGTCACCGACTGGTTGACATAAGGCGCCAGCATCGGTTTCAGCGCCTGCGGCAGGATCACGAGTCGCAGCACCCGCCAGGGACGCAGGCCCAGCGCACGCGCCGCATCCCACTGCCCGCGCGGCACGCTCTCGATGCTGCCGCGCACGATCTCGGCATAGAACGCCCCGCCATAAAGCGACAGCACGCTCATGGCGGCGACATGGGCCGGGATGTTCACGCCGACCACGACCGGAAACGCGTAATAGAACCAGATGATCTGCACCAGCAGCGGCGTACAGCGAAAGAGCTCGATATAGGCGACCAGCAACCAGTCGATCACCCGCAGGCGCCGCAGCCGCAGAATGCCGACGACAAGCCCGATCAGGCTGCCGATGACGATGCTGCCGATCGTATAGACAAGCGTCCAGCCGAGGCCGAGCCAGAACAGATGGCTGTATTTGCCGAGGATCGCGAAGTCCCAGACGTAATGCATGACGGCCCCCGGTTAAGGAATTGAACGCGCGACCCTCAGAGGTAGCGGCCCGGCGAAAATGGTGCGACATCGAATGGCGGCGGCGCGCCAGCGATCATGGCCGCGATCGCGGCGCCCGTCGCCGGTCCTGTGGTGAAACCGATATGCTGGTGGCCGAATGCCAGCCAGAGGCCGGCATGACGCGGCGCCTGTCCGATCATGGGCAGGCTGTCCGGCAGGGTCGGCCGCGCGCCGCGCCAGACCGGGCCCGCCGCCTCGCCGAATTCGACAACGCCGCGCGCCAGCGGCACCACCGTCTCGAGCTGCGCAAAGGATGACGGCGCGTCGCGCGCGGTCAGCTCGACGCCGCTGGTGACGCGAATGCCGATCTCCATAGGCGTCAAGACGAAGCTGCCGTCGGCATCGTGGATCGGGCGACTCAGGCGGCGCGCCGGGTTCGGCTTGAACTCCTGGTGATAGCCGCGCTCGAACGCCAGCGGCACGCGATAGCCGAGCGGCCGCAACAGTTCCGCCGACCACGGCCCCAGCGCCACCACGACATGGCGCGCCGAGATTGCGCCGCTCGCAAGCAGCGCACGCCAGCCGTCGGTCTCCGGCGCGATCGCCCTGATCTCGGATTGCACGATCTGGCCACCTGAGCCCGCAAACATCCGTGCATAGGCCTTGGTCACGCCGCCGGGCGAGTCCACCGACGCGGTCTGCGTGTGCAGCAATCCGCTGCGGTAGGCCGGCACGATGCCGGGCTCGAGCGCAGAGATGGCCTGACGATCCAGAACTTCGCTCCGAATCCCGTACTCGGCGAGCAGCGCCTGCTCCGCTTTGGCAGCGGCCGCGCCGTCGCTGCGCCAAGCCTTCAGCCAGCCGGTCTCGCGCAAGCGTGCGGTTGCATCCGCCCTCACGATCCAATCCCGGTGCAGCATCAGCGACGTCTCGATCAGGCCATGCAGGGCGATCGCACGCGGCTTCACGCGCGACGGCGTCGCATTGGCCAGAAATCGGACGAGCCATCCGGCATTCCGCGCCGCCCAGAGCGGATCCCAGCGCAGCGCGGCGTGGCGGTTGCCCAGATAGTGCGGCAGAGCGGAAAACAGCGACGGCTTGTTGAGCGGGAAGATCGAGCCCGAGGAGAGCACGCCGGCATTGCCGTAGGACGTCTCGTCGCCCGGCTCGCGCCGATCGATGAGCCTGACCGAGAGCCCGCGCTGGCGCGCCGCCAAGGCTGCCGACACGCCGACAATTCCCGCACCGAGCACGACGACATCCGCTGTCCCGCCCTCCGACATCGCTCGACCTTGCAGCGCTACATCAGCGTGAGCCCGCCATCGACCGGCAGCAGCACGCCGGTGATGTGGGCGGCTTCCGGTGACAGCAGGAATGCAACCGCCGCCGCCACCTCGTCCGGCTCGGCCAGGCGCCCCAGCGGATTGGCCTTGGCGACCATTTGCCAGGTTTTTGGATCCAGCGCGCCGAGCCGCCCCTCGTCCTTGCGGGTATAACCGGGCACGACGATGTTGGCGGTCGCGCCGGAGCCGGCAAGCTCGATGGCGAGGCACTTCACCAGGGCCTCGAGCGCCGCCTTTGCCGCACTCGACGACGGAAAGGTGCCGTTGGGCACGAAGCGATGCGCGTTGAAGCTGGAGATCGCGACCACGCGACCCTGAGCGCCACGTTTGAGATCAGGCAGCGCGGCGCGCACAAGCTCATGAAATGCCGCCGCGATCACCGCAAACGATCGCTCCAGCCCTTCGCGTGGCAGATCGGCAAAGCTGCGCCGGTCCGCAAAGCCCGCGGTATGTACGATTGCATCAACGGCTCCGAAGACTTTCCGCGTGGCATGAACGAGCTCGGCCGCCGTGCCCGTCGCGGCCAGGTCACCGCTGCGCCATTCAATGCGGGCACCGGCGCGCATGCATTCCGCGGCCACCGCCCGCAACCGCTCCAGCCCCGCGCCGTCGCTGCCCTGCCCGTGCAGCATCAGGCATTGGTCCGGCCCGGCGAGGCGGCGCGCAAGCGCTGCCCCTATGCCGGAGCCGCCGCCGGTGATGATCGAAACTCGCATGCCTCGCCTGTCTCAACCTTTATCGCGCCAAAAGCGGCACGTAAGATGCCAAGCCTCACGCATCAACGCAAATGGCAGGCGACCCAATGGCCGTCGGCGCTTTGCTTGAGCTTGGGCGCCTCCTGGCTGCAACGTGCTTCCGCGATCGGGCAGCGGGTATGGAAGTGACAGCCGGACGGCGGATTGGCCGGGCTCGGCACCTCTCCCGCGAGGCGGATGCGCTGGCGCTTCACCTTGGGATCGGGGATCGGCACCGCCGACAACAGCGCCTCAGTATAGGGATGCTTTGGCGCGGCATAGAGCGCGCGGCTCGGCGCGGTCTCGACAATGCGGCCGAGATACATCACCGCGACGCGTCGGCTGATATGCTCGACCACCGACAGATCATGCGCGATGAACAGGTAGGCGATGGCGAATCTCTGCTGCAGATCCTCCAAAAGGTTGATCACCTGGGCCTGGATCGAGACGTCGAGCGCAGAGACCGGCTCGTCGCAGACGATCAGCTTCGGCTCGACCGCGAGCGCACGCGCAATGCCGATGCGCTGGCGCTGGCCGCCGGAGAACTCGTGCGGATAGCGGCTCATATGATCGGCCTTCAGCCCGACGATCTCCAGCAGTTCGGCGATGCGCTCGTCGAACTGTTGCTTGGTCTTGGCAAGGCCGTGAATGATCAGCGCCTCGCCGATGATGGCGGCGACCGTCATGCGCGGATTGAGCGAGGCGTAAGGGTCCTGGAAGATGATCTGGATGTCGCGCCTGAGCGCTCGCATCTCGTCGCCGGAGAGCGCCAGCACGTTCTTGCCGTCGAAAGTGACCTCACCCGAGCTCGGCTCGATCAGGCGCAGCACGCAGCGGCCGGTGGTCGACTTGCCGCAGCCGGATTCCCCGACCAGCCCGAGCGTCTCGCCTGCATCGATCTGGAAATCGACGCCGTCGACGGCGTGGATGCTGCCGACCTGCCGCTGCAACAGGCCGCCGCGGATCGGGAATGCCTTGGTGAGATCCTTGACGCGGAGCAGCGGCTCGCTCATGCGCTTCTCGTCTCCTCGGCGCGGATGCAGGCGACCTTGTGGCCTGCTTCGATCTCCCGCAGCTCGGGCTGCGCACGCGAACATTCGTCGATGGCAAAGCGGCAGCGGGCGGCAAAGCGGCAGCCCACGGGCGGATCAATCAGCTTCGGCACGCTGCCGGCGATGGTCTCGAGCCGCTGCTTGCGCATCGAGGCGAGATCGATCCGCGGGATCGAGCGGATCAGCCCCTGGGTGTAGGGATGGCGCGGATTGCCGAACAGGCGATTGACGTCCGCCTCCTCTACCACCTTGCCAGCATACATCACCACGACCCGCTGCGCGACCTCGGCAACCACACCCATGGCGTGGGTGATCAGCATGATGGACATGCCGAGCCGCGATTTCATGTCCTGCAGCAGATCGAGGATCTGCGCCTGGATGGTCACGTCAAGCGCCGTGGTCGGCTCGTCCGCGATCAGCAGCTTCGGATTGCATGACAGCGCCATCGCGATCATCACGCGCTGGCGCTGGCCGCCGGAGAAGTGATGCGGATAGTCGTGGACGCGGGCTTTCGGGTTCGGAATCTGCACCAGCGCGAGCATCTCGACGGCGCGATCGAGCGCGGCGCGGCGGCTCAGACCCTCATGCTGCTGGATCACCTCGCAGAGTTGATCGCCGATCGTATAGACCGGGTTGAGCGAGGTCATCGGCTCCTGGAATACGATGGCGATTTCGCTGGAGCGGATGCTGTTCATCTCGTCGGCATTGAGCGGCACGAGGTCCCGCCCCTGCCAGAGGATCTGGCCCTCGACGATCTTGCCTGGCGGCATCGCGATCAGCTTCATCACCGACAGCGCTGTGACGGTCTTGCCGCAGCCGGATTCACCGACCACGCAGAGCGTCTCGCCGCGGCCAATCGACAGATCGACGCCGTCGACCGAGCGCACCATGCCCTCGTCGGTCTCGAACCAGGTTTTCAGACCCCTGATATCAAGCAACGGCCGATTGGTGGTGACGCTTGCGTCCATCACATCACCTTCCGCGGATCGAGTGCGTCGCGCAGGCCATCGCCGATGAAATTGATGGCGATGACGGTCAGGAAGATCGCGCCGCCCGCAAACAGTGCCCAATGCGGCGCGATGTCGAGATAGTCCTTGGCGTCGAACAACAGCCGCCCCCAGGTCGGAATGTCAGGGGGAAAGCCGAGACCGAGGAATGACAGCGTCGATTCCGCGATGATGGCGGCGGCGACATCGATGGTGCCGGCGACAATAACGGGCCCCAGCGCATTGGGCAGGATGTGCCGCACCACGAGCCGCGATTTCGAGGCGCCGAGCGCGCGCGCGGCCTCGACGAACTCCTTTTCGCGCAAGGACAGGAACTGCGCGCGCACCAGGCGCGCAACCGGCATCCAGCGGAAGCCGCCGATCACAAGCACGATCATGATGAAGACGCCTCCCTCCGGGCCAACGAGACCTTTGAGGAAGTCGCGGAACAGGTAGATCACGAGCAACAGCAGCGGCAGCTGCGGTAACGACAGGAACAGGTCCGTGATCCACATCAGGACGGCGTCGACCACTCCCCTGGACATGCCGGCAATGGCGCCGATGATGGTGCCGGCAAACATCGCGACCGCCATCGCGGCAAAGCCGACCGCAAGCGAGATTCGGCCGCCATAGATCATGCGCGAGAGCAGGTCCTGGCCAAGATCATCGGTGCCGAAGGGATGGTCCCAGGACGGCGGCGACAGTCGCGCTGTGAAATCGATCTCGTTGATCGGCACCGGCCAGATATACGGCCCAATGAGAATAGCGAGCGCCAGCAGCGCCAGCACGACGACGCTCGCCGCCGCCAGCCGATGCCGGCGGAAGCGACGGAAGGCCTCGCGCCCCGGCGAAAAGCGCCGCTCGCGTTTCGCAACGGGGCGCACGGCCTCAACTGTAGGAGATGCGTGGGTCAAGCCAACCATAGATGATATCGGCCAACAGGTTGAAGAGAACGACAAGACAGGCGAACACGAAGGTGACCGCCATGATGACGGGCGTGTCATTGGCAAGGATCGCGCTGATCAGCAGCGAGCCAATGCCGGGGATGCGGAAGATCTGCTCGGTGACGATGGCGCCGCCGAACACGGTCGGCATCTGCAGCGCCACCAGCGTCACCACCGGTATCAGCGCGTTGCGCACCACATGCTTGATGATGACCTTGCGCTCGCCGATGCCTTTCGCGCGCGCCGTCGTGACATAGTCAAGCCGGATGACGTCGAGCACGGCCGAGCGCACATAGCGCGTATAGGATGCGGCCTGGAACAGGCCAAGCACCGCGATCGGCATGATGGCCTGCTTGATATACTCCCAATACCATTGCCAGCCGGACGCGGAGATATCGGCGCGGTAGACAAAGGGCAGCCATCCCAGATTGACGGAGAAGATCAGGATCAGCAGAAGGCCGGTGAAGAAGGTCGGCAGGGAGAAGCCGATGAAGGCGACCGTGCTCGCGATCTGATCGAACATCGAATAAGGTCGCATCGCCGCATACACGCCGACCGGCAGCGCCACGATCAGCGCCAGCAGCTGCGCGGTACCGATCACATAGAGCGTGGTCGGGATACGCTGCAGGATCAACTGATCCACATCGATGCGGCTCGCGAAGGAAAAGCCCCAGTCGCCATGCAGCATGGCGACCAGCCAGTGGAAGTAGCGGATCAGGATCGGATCATCCATCCCGAATTTTACCCGCAGCGCCTCGCGCACCTCGGGGGGGATGTTCGGATTGCTCGCAAGCTCTCCGAAGGGATCGCCCGGCGCCAGTGCCAATAGTACGAACAGGATCAGGCTGATGCCGAGCAGGCTCGGAAGCGCGATCAGGAGACGCCTGAGAAGGTAATGTCCCATCGCTCCCCGCGCGGCTTACGATGTTGATCCGATCATACGAGCGCTGCAGGCACGGATCAGCTCTCCCGGTACCAGTTCGCGATCTGCCAGAGGTCGTTGTCCCAGCCGCTTCCGTGCGCGACCACGCCATTTTTCACAGCGGTGGCCTTCGGGCGGTTGATTTCCGGCAGGATGTAATGATCGGCACAAACCAGATCATTGAGCCGGATGAACATTGCCGCCCGCTTGACGGGATCGAGCTCGTGCTGGGCCTGGCGAAAGACGTCGTCGTACTCCTTGTTTTGCCAGCGCGTGATGTTGCGGCCCTGCCACTTGTTCTCCTTGGTTGCGACCTCCGCGGAGGTGAACTGATTCATGAAGAACTCCGGATCAGCCTGCGGCATGGTGGTCTGGTACATTTCCATGTCGCAGTAGAAATGCGTATAGGTGTCCGGATTGGCGGCGTCCGACGAGAAGAACACTGAGGCGACGACCGATTTCAATTCGAGCTCGATGCCGGCCTTCTGGCAAGCCTGCTTGATGATGGCCTGGTTCTTCTGCCGCGGCGCGTTGATCGAGGTCTGGAAGGTGAACTTGAGCTGTTTGCCGTCCTTCTCGCGGATGCCGGACGATCCCTTCTTCCAACCCGCCGAATCCAGAATCTGGTTGGCCTTATCGATGTTGAACTCGAACTTGTTGTTTTTCGACCGGAAGCGCTCGGGATTATTGAGGAAGATTCCAGTGGCGATGCCGGCGCGGCCATAGATGAATTTCTGAACCGAGCCGCGGTCGATCAAGAGGTTGAGCGCTTCGCGCACGGCCGGATCTGACAACAGCGGATGCTTGGTCTTGATGCTGGCGCGCTCGCCGTCAACCTCTTGGGCCGGATCGGTGACATTGAGCAATATGAACTCGATACCGCCACCGGGATCGTACGACATCTTGCCTTGGCCGCCATTTTCCAGCTTCTGCAGGATCTCGTCCTCGACCTGCACGTTCCAGGCAAAATCATATTCGCCGGTCTGCAGCACCGCGCGCGCCGCGGAGACAGCGTCACCGCCCCCCTTGATTTCGACCGTGTCGAAGTAAGGCCTGCCTTCCTGGTGGTAGTTTGGATTGCGCTTGCCAGACACCGTATCGCCCGGCTTGAAGTCGACGAACAGATAGGGACCCGTCCCTACCGGCTTCAGATTGGTCGGCGCCTCGCGCGACTTTCCGCCACTATAATCCGCAAACAGGTGTTTGGGGATGATCAACCCGTAAGAGGCGACAAACGCGTTTGCCCAGAACGGTGTCGGCTGCGCAAAGGTCATGCGTACCGTGTGGTCGTCGATCTTCTCGACCTGCTTGACGTCCTTGTAGCTGCCGATCGAGACCGCCGCCGTATCTGGATTCTTCGCGTACTCCCAGTTGAAGATCACGTCGTCGGCGGTGAAGGGCACGCCGTCATGCCATTTGACGTTCTTCTTCAATTTCCAGATCACGGAGAGGCCGTCCTCGGTGAGGCCGTCATTTTCCTTGCTCGGAATTTCAGTGGCGAGGATCGGGACCAGGTTGCCGTCCGGGTCCCATCCGGCCAGCGGCTCGTAGAACAGGCGACAGGCTTCCTGATCCTTGGTTCCAACCGCAAAATGCGGATTGAGCAGGGTCGGCGCCTGCCACAACAGGAGCTTCAGTGCGCCGCCCGCGCCTTTGGGAGGCTTGTAGGAGATCGGGCCCTCAGCAGCCATGGCCACCCCTGACGCGCTCAGCATCATGCCGGCTATTGGCGCGGTGAGCCCCAATCCGACCATGCCCTGCACAAACGCGCGGCGCGACAGCCGTCCGGTCTTGACCTCATCGATCAGGGTCCGAAGTTCCTGCTCTTTCATTGGGTGGCTCCAAAATGGCACTTAACAACGGCGCTTATTGCGGCCTTGGTTGCAACTTCGGCCGCTCCAGGCGCCGGGGGAGGCGCGAAAGTGGATCAGCTTAAGCGTTGCCTGTCAAAGCAGATTCCGGGCCAACTTTGGGTGTAGCGCTCTCAACTCCAACGGGATTTGATCGCTCTCGCGCTTTAGCGCCGGCCGCGCTCTTGCTTCATCCGCGCAAAGCGCACGCTTTTTCCGTCGGGCATGCGATTGGCGACGAAGCCGGCAGCGAGGCACGCCTCGCGCTGTGGCATCTTCTCCTGCGGACTGCGCAGGCTGTCCCACCAGGAGGCGCGTTGCGCCGCACGCGGCAGCGCGTCACCGATGATCTCCTCGATCTGTTCGAAGCTCAGCACCAGCTCCTGCTGCTTTTGCTTCATCAAGTAGTCGCGCAAGCTGTCGTAGTCGTTCACGAGGAAACCCCAGGGTCATCCAAAGCATCGCGCGGCCGACCAACTCGGCCAGCGCGTCCGCATCGATCCGGCAAGAAAGCGTTAACTGATTAATGCGGCGTTGTCGTCACTTAAGCCGCCGGCAATGATTAAGGGGCATGCAAAAGAAACGTCAGGAAAGAATTTGATCTTTTGAAATTGCAGCGGGCATGGGCAAACGCACCGGGCGGCTTTCGGCAAGGCTATTGATCGCCTCCTCGGTGGTGACGGTGATCGGCTTTTCCGCGATCTGTGCCAGCGTCATGCTCGACATGCGGCGCGGCGTCGAGGAGTTGGCGCGGCAGTCGCTGGAAAACCTCGCCACCGGGATCGAGGCCGATATCAGCCGCAACATCGAGCTGTACGACCTGTCGCTGCGCAACGTCGTCAACAACATCACCGCGCCTGAGATCGCCGGCGTCTCCAGGCCGGTCCTGCACCTGATCCTGTTCGACCGCGCCGCGACCGCCAAGCATTTCGGCGCGATCCAGGTGTTCGACGTCAAAGGCAAGCTCACGGTCGATGCCGCGAGCCTCGATCCGATGCCGGAGAACCGCGCCGACGAGGAGTATTTTACCGTACATCGCGACAACCCGGATGTCGGGCTGTTCATCAGCAAACCGATGCTGCACCGGGGCGCCTATTCCATCGTGCTGAGCCGGCGCGTCAACGGCCCGGACGGCAGCTTCTCAGGCGTGGTTGCGGGCTCGATCCGCTTTTCCTATTTCCACGAGCTGTTCGGCTCCTTGAGCCTCAGCGAGGGCGACACCATCACCGTGCTGCGCAGCGATCGCACCATCATGATGCGCACACCGTTCGACCTCGACGTGATCGGCAAGAATCTCAACGATCGGCACGACTGGAATCCAGACAATCTGCAGGACGGCGGTTCCTATGCCGGCACCGGACCGGTCGATGCGACGCCGCGGCTTTATGTGCGGCGCGGCGGCAACGGCCCGCTGGCGGTAATCGTGGGCAAGCCGCTCGATACGATCTTCCGGTTGTGGCGCGTCCAGGCCAGCCGCATCGGCGCGGTCATGCTGGCGCTGATCGTGTTCGCGATCGCGGTCACGCTGGTGCTGGCGCGGGAGATCAACCGTCGCGCCCAGGCCGAGAGCAGGCTCGAGGAGATGGCCACGACCGACGCGCTCACGGGCCTGCGCAATCGGCGCAAATTCGATCAGACCATCGAGAACGAATGGCACCGGGCGATGCGGCACAAGATGCCGCTGTCGCTGTTGATGATCGATGCCGATCATTTCAAGGCCTATAACGACACCCACGGACACCAGGCGGGTGACCAGGTCCTGATCGGCATCGCGATCTGCATTTCCGATGCGGTGCGGCGCGCCGCCGATTGCGCCGCGCGCTATGGCGGTGAGGAGTTCGCTGTGCTGTTGCCGGGCGTTGCCGGAGCGGACGCGATGAAGGTCGCCGAGAACATCCGCGAGAGGGTGCTGGTCTGGTCGGGCGCGGACAATCTCTCCACCGTCAGCGTGGGCGTCGCGGCGGTGACGCCGACCGCCGTCATGGACTGGGCCATGCTGGTGCAGGCCGCCGACAAGGCGCTCTACGCCGCCAAGGCGGCAGGCCGCAACCGTTGCGAACTCGCGGCCAGTCCGGCGCTGTCGCTGGTGGCGTGATCTGTCATTGCGAGGAGCAAAGCGACGAAGCAATCCAGAGTCGCGCGCGTGGTTCTGGATTGCTTCGCTTCGCTCGCAATGACGCGATAGCAGCTGACGGCCCCGCTGTCCTCAAGTCCCCAGATACTTCTTCATCTCCTCGCGCAGGCCGTCGCGCAGGTCGGGCCGCGCCATGGCATAGGCGATGTTGGCGCGCAGGAAGCCTGACTTCGAGCCGCAATCATGCCGTTCGCCCGCGAACTCGACGCCGTAGAAATTCTGCGTCGCGCTCAAGCCGATCATGGCGTCGGTGAGCTGGATCTCGCCACCGGCGCCGCGCGGCTGCGTGGCAAGAATTCTGAAAATGTCCGGCTGCAGGATGTAGCGGCCGGTGATCGAGAAGTTCGACGGCGCGGTGCCCTTGGCCGGTTTCTCGACCATGCCGGCGACCTCGAACATGCTGCCGCCATGACGCTTGCCGACGCCGCAGATGCCGTATTGATGGGTCTGGTCGGCGGGTACTTCCTGGACGGCGAGCAGGTTGGATTTGTCGGGCAGCGCCTGCGCGGCCTCCACCATCTGCTTCAGGCAGCCCGGCGAATGCAGCACGAGCTCGTCCGGCAACACCACCGCGAACGGTTCGTCACCGACAATGTCGCGCGCGCACCATACGGCGTGGCCGAGCCCCAGTGGCGCTTGCTGGCGCGTGAACGAGACCGCGCCGGCTTGCGGCTGGTCGCGCGCCAGGATCTCAAGCTCGGCCCTCTTGCCGCGCGCCTCGAGCGTTGCATCGAGCTCGTACATGCGGTCGAAGTGATCCTCGATCGCCACCTTGTTGCGGCCGGTCACGAAGATGAAGTGTTCGATGCCGGCCTCCTTGGCCTCATCGAACACATACTGGATCAGCGGCTTGTCGACGATGGTCAGCATCTCCTTCGGCATCGCCTTGGTGGCGGGGAGAACGCGGGTGCCGAGACCGGCGACCGGGAAGACGGCTTTGCGAATTTTCATGGGCTTGATCGGATATCCTGACGGGGATGCAAACGGCGCGGGACTTGACCCGAGTTGGTAGCCGCTTTGCGGCCGGGGACAAGGGTTAGTCTCTTCCTAACGTTAAAAGTTGACTTTTGTTAAACTATTGGAAACCGGCAAGAGGCCTCCTGAAAGCCTGATTTGGCAGGGACAGGGTAGGGCATGACAAAACGCATGGAACCTTTGGCGCGGACGGTGGCGGGTGCGCTTTTGGTCGCAGCCGTCCTCGGGGTTGTTATCCCCGGACCCGCGCTGGCGCAGAGCAGCAGCGGCCTCTCCAGTCTGTTCGGCGGCCTGTTCTCCGGACCAAAGGCCGATGCTCCCGCGCCGGTGCCCGGCAGCAATCCACCCGCGCCAAATGGAGCCGTAGCCTGGAGCGGCCAGGATGGCGCCTCCGGCCATCCCCTGATGACGGCGGATGCGATCCGGCAGGCGGCGGCGAATTTCGACAATTGCATCGCCGGCATGTGGCCCGATGCGGCCCGACGCAATATCAGCCAGGACAGCTTCCAACGCTTCACCGCAGGCCTCTCGCCGGACCTGCGCATCATGGACCTGCTCGACGCGCAGCCGGAGTTCACCAAGTCGATCTGGGATTATCTGGACATCCTGGTGAACGACAACCGGCTGGCCAAGGGCCGCGAGACGCTTGCCAAATACAAGATGCAGTTCGACACCACCGAAAAGGCATATGGCGTCGACCGCTACGTCATCGCGGCGATCTGGGGCATCGAATCCAACTATTCCACCCAGATCGGCGACCGCAGCGTGCTGCAATCGACCGGAACGCTTGCCTGCATCGGCCGCCGTCAGCCTTATTTTCGTGACGAGTTTCTCTCGGCGCTGGAAATCCTGCACCATGGCGACCTGCGCCCCGAGCAGATGCACGGCTCCTGGGCCGGCGCTTTCGGCCCGACCCAGTTCATGCCGACCGCATTCAAGCGCTATGCGGTCGATGCCGATGGCGACGGCCGGAAGGACGTGGTCGACGATCCCATCGACCTGATCGCCTCCACCGCCAACAACCTGAAGAAGGACGGCTGGCAGACCGGCCAGGCCTGGGGCTACGAGGTCAAGGTCCCGCAGGGTTTCAACTATATGCTGGCCGACCGCGCCAGGACCATGACGCTTGCGCAATGGGAGCATCTCGGCATCACCCGAGCCACCGGGCAGGCCTTCCCGAACGGGAACGAGAAAGCCTATCTGCTGGCGCCCGCCGGGGCCGAGGGCCCGGGCTTTCTGATGCTGCAGAATTTCCGGGTGATCATGAAATATAATCCGGCCGAGGCCTATGCGCTGGCGATCGGCCATTTCGCCGACCGCCTGCGCGGCGGACAGCCCTTTGTCCAGCCCTGGCCGCGCCAGGAGCGCGAATTGTCGCGGGAAGAGCGGCTGGAGCTGCAGCAGTTGCTCGCCCAGCGTGGCTTCTACCGCGGCACCCCGGACGGTCAGTTCGGTGGCGAAACCCGGCAGGCCTTGCGCAATTTCCAGGCCTCGATCGGGGCGCCCGCGGACGGTTTCGCCTCGGCAGACATGCTGGAACGGCTGCGCGCACATTAATACCGCTTGTTTCAGGTCCGAAAGTAACCGTGAACAGCACATTTTGCCGCCGGCCTTGACGAGGGCGGTATCGGGTCGATTTATGGCGGCGAGAATTCGCCCGTTTGCGGCCCTATTGCGCTATTATGTTCGCACGGCCGTTTGACCCCGCTTTGCGCCCGAAAGCCGCATGAGACAGAAACCGTTCAGGAAGCTCTTGACCGAGGCCGGCCCGCTGATTGCGCTGGCCGTTGCCGTCGCGCTCCTGGTCGGCATCGTGGGACCGGCGTCCGCGCAATTCTTTAATTTCGGCGGGCCGTCACGGCCCGCACCGCGCTCCAGCGGCGGCGGCTGGTTCGGCGGTGGTGGCTGGTTTGGCGGCGACTTCTTCTCGCCGTTCCGGCCGGAGCAGCAGCCCAAGCCGCGAGTCTACCAGGATTTCTCCAAGGCGCCGCCGCCGGAGAAGCGCGACCCCAACATCGTCCCCGAGCGCAACGTGCTCGTGCTCGGCGACGGCATGGCGGACTGGCTCGCCTACGGCCTCGAGAGCGCCTACGCCGAGCAGCCCGAAATGGGCGTGACGCGGAAAGTGAAAAACAGCTCCGGCCTGATTCAGTACCAGCCCAAGGGCCCACCCGCGGATTGGGCCGCCGCGACGCGTGACATCCTCGCCACCGAAAAGCCCGACGTGATCGTAGTGATGCTTGGGCTCAACGACCGCATCCCGCTCCGCGAGCCGGTGGCCGAGAAGAGCGACAAGGCTGCGGACAAGAAAACCGACAAAAACGTCCGCAAGCCCGATGGCAAAGCGACCGACGCGAAATCGGCCAAGGACGGCGATGCCGCAGCCAAGCCCGACGACAAGGCCGCCGCCGACAGCGAACTGCCGCAGGACGACGCCGAGAATGCCGATAAGCCGGCAGCCGCGCCGGAAAAAGCCGCGCGATCGCCGAACGGGATCTATCAGTTCCACGACGATCGCTGGGTCGAGCTCTACGAGAAGAAAATCGAGGAGATGATCGGCGTGCTGAAGTCCAAGGGCGTGCCGGTGGTCTGGGTCGGGCTGCCCGCAGTCCGCGGCCCGAAGGGCACGGCCGACACGCTATTTCTGGATTCGCTCTACCGCGACGCCGCCGGCAAGGCCGGCATCACCTATGTCGATGTCTGGGACGGCTTTGTCGACGAGGCCGGCCGCTTCATGCAGAAGGGCCCGGACTTCGAAGGCCAGCCGCGCCAGCTGCGCTCCTATGACGGCGTCTATTTCACCTCTTACGGCGCTCGCAAGCTCGCGCATTATGTCGAGCGCGAGATTACCCGGCTGCTCGCTGCGCGCTCGGGACCGATTGCGCTGCCGACGGAGCCCGCAACCCCCGACTCCAATGTCGTCCCTGGCCAGCCCGCGCCGCGGCCGCTGGCAGGGCCGATCGTGCCGCTGGTCGCTGCATCGGTGAATTCCGACCAGTTGCTCGGCGGCCCGGGGACGCGGCCCGCGGCGGTCGATGCACTGGCCGCACGAACCATGGTCAAGGGTGAGCCGCTGGCCCCGCCGGCCGGGCGCGCCGACGATTTTTCCTGGCCTCGGCGGGAGGTCGGGTACGAGCCCGCCAAGGGTGATGTGCCGGTGGCGTCCAAGGAGCCGGCTGCGCCTGCGGCCGCTGCGCCCGCGCCGGCCGCTGGCACCTCGCCCGAGGTCGCCGCCGTCAATCCCAATGCACAGCAGAAGCAGGCGCCGAAGAAGCCGCCGCAGCAGGCGCCGGCGCAATCGGCCGGGCCGAACCTGCGTGACTTCTTCGGCTTTGGCTCGCCGGCACCCGCGCCTGGGCCCGCGCCCGCGCCAAGGCAGATCGCGCCGACGAGGCCGCCGCTAGCACCCGGCGTTCCACGCCCACCGGCGAACGTCGGCCACTCGGCCGCGATGCAGTGATCTAAAGCGGGATGAGATCTGGTTGAAGCGTCATCGCGCTTCAGGTCTTTGATTGGGCACGATCTTTTCGGAAAACCGCTACACACTTTTCCGGATCATGCTTTAGGCACGCTACCCGTACTTGCCTCGCCCCGCACGGAGGGAGAGGTCGGATTGCATCGCAGATGCAATGCGGGTGAGTTGGACTCACCGCACACTCATCAGCTTCCGAATTTGTGGATGCAAGCCACTCACCCCGCCCTCTCCCGTGAAGGACGGGGAAAGGGCGAGCGGCATCTGTACTGTTCGTCGAACCTCAGAGAATGAGCCCGCCGTCGACGACGATCGTCTGACCGACGATGTAGGATGCCAGCGGCGAGGCCAAGAACAGCGCGGCGCCGGCCATGTCGGCGGGCGTGCCCAGCCGCTTCAACGGAATCCTCTCCAGCGCGCCTTCAAGACGCTTTGGATTCGCCGTCGTCACCTTGGTCATCTTGGTGTCGACAAGGCCGGGCGCGATGCCGTTGACGCGGATGCCGTCGTCCGCCCAGGCTTCGCCCAGTGTTCGCGTCAGCCCGACGGCACCGGTCTTGGAGGCGTTGTAGGCCGGGTTGCCCATGGTCGAATGATAGGCCGCGGTCGAGCTCACGATGATGACCGAGCCCTTCGTCTCACGCAGCATCGGATGAAATTTGCTCGCGCAGGCCATCAGGCTCATCAGGTTCACTTCCATCACCTTGCGAAATCCCGCCATCTCGAACTCGCCGCGGCGGTAGATCACCGCGCCCTGCGCCAGCACCAGCACATCGAGCCGCTCGAAATAGGGATTGAAACGCTCGACCGCCGTGGCATCGGCAACATCGAGCCGCGTGTAATCGAGACCTTCGAGATGCGAGCCATCATCGGCTGAATAATCGGCAGCCCCGGCGCGGGTGCCGCACACCGCAACGCGCGCGCCGTGGGCGCGAAAGGCCTGCGCGATGCCGTTGCCGATCCCGCTGGAGCCACCAATCACCAGCACCTGCTTGCCGCTGAAATCGAGCTCGTTCATTTCCCTCACCCTCGTTTGAACATTCCTCCCGACGGAAAAGCCGTTTGGATTTTTTCCTCGTCGCGGTTTGACCGGGTCCGGCATCAATGCCAGCCTGTCGGACCCGCCATTATCTCACAAACGAGCCTCAGATGTCCGATATCAAGCAGCTCAGCCGGTCGGTCAAGGGATTGACCGTGCTCATCACGGGTGCGGCGAGCGGCATGGGTCGAGCCACCGCCCATGTCTTCGCCGACGAAGGGGCCAAAGTCGCGGTGACGGATTTCGATGCCGACGGCGCGCAGCGCGTCGCAAGCGAGATCGCCGGGCGAGGCGGCGTGGCCAAAGCCTGGATGCTCGACGTCGCCGACCGTGGCGCGGTCGAGACCGTCGTCGCCGATGTCGCGACGCAGTTGGGCGCGCTCGACATCATCGTCAACAATGCCGGCATCTCGGTACGCGTCGCGATCGACGATCCCGGCTATGACGAGGCGTGGGGACGCGCGCTCGCGGTAATGCTGACCGCGCACCAGCGCATCATCCGCGCAGCCCTGCCGCATCTGCGCCGCTCGCAATGCCCGCGCATCGTCAATATCGCCTCCACCGAAGCGCTCGGTGCGACCGCGCTGCACAGCCCCTACTCCGCGGCCAAGGCCGGCGTGACCGGGCTCACGCGCTCGCTCGCGGTCGAGCTCGGCCGCGAGGGTATCATCGTGAACTGCATCTGCCCCGGCCCGATCAGGACTGCGATCACCGACCGGATTCCCGAGGAGCACAAGACCATCTACGCCAGGCGCCGCACCGCGCTTGGCCGCTATGGCTTGCCGGAGGAGGTCGCGCACATGACCTTGAGCCTGTGCCTGCCGGCGGCCTCGTTCCTGACCGGTGCGGTGATCCCGGTCGACGGCGGGCTGATGGCGCGCAATGCATGAGGCGAAGGCATGCGCCGCCGAGCGTTGACATGAGGCGGCCCGAGAGTAGCTTTTTGAGCAAAGGGGCGCTGGCGACACCGCGCCGCAAAATAGCGGGAGAAATGCCATGGCGATCGCGATCCGCCAGCTGCAGAAGCACTTTGTCGGCGAGGTCAGCGGCCTCGATCTGCGGCAGCCTTTGACGCCTGACCAGGCCCGCGAGATCGAGGCCGCCATGGACCAATATGCCGTGCTGGTCTTCCACGGCCAGGACATCACCGACGCACAGCAGATGGTGTTTGCGCTGAATTTCGGTGAGCGAGAGAACCCGCGCGGTGGCAACGTGATCAAGCAGGGCGAGCATCGGCTCGACTCCCCCCTGAACGATGTCTCCAACCTCGGCAAAGATGGCAAGCCGCTGCCGCGCGAGCACCGCACCCATCTGTTCAATCTCGGCAACTGCCTGTGGCATTCCGACAGCTCGTTCCGCCCTGTCCCTGCGAAATTCTCGCTGTTGTCGGCGCGCGTGGTGAACCCGAAGGGCGGCAACACCGAATTCGCCGACATGCGCGCCGCCTATGACGCGCTCGACGATGAGACCAAGGCCGAGATCGCGGACTTGATCTGCGAGCACTCGCTGATGTACTCGCGCGGCTCGCTCGGCTTTACCGAGTACAGCGACGAGGAGAAGGAGATGTTCAAGCCGGTGCTGCAGCGCCTGGTGCGCACGCATCCCGTTCATCGCCGCAAGTCGCTGTATCTGTCCTCGCACGCCGGCAGGGTCCTAGGGATGAGCATGCCCGAGGGGCGGCTGTTGCTGCGCGACCTCAACGAGCACGCCACCCAGCCGGAATTCGTCTACGTCCACAAATGGACGCTGCACGACCTTGTGATGTGGGACAACCGCCAGACCATGCACCGCGTCCGCCGCTACGACCAGTCGCAACCCCGCGACATGCGCCGTGCCACCGTCGCCGGTACCGAGCCCACCGTCGCACAGCAGCAGGCGGCGGAGTAGCTCTCGTCGTTCCCGGCGAAGGCCGGGACGACGGCGGAAGTCAGGCATGCCCCGCTTCGTTCGAGAGCATGCCCGGATCTATCCCGATCTTGCGCAGCGCGCGGGCGTACTTGTCATCGAGCTCGTCGCCGAAGACGAGATCGGCATCCGCATCGCAATGCAGCCAGCCGTTCTCCTGGATCTCGTTCTCGAGCTGGCCCGGCGCCCAGCCGGCATAGCCGAGCGCGAGGATGGCGTACTTGGGCCCCTCGCCTTTCGCGATCGCCTTGAGGATATCGACGGTCGCGGTGAGGCAGATGCCATCGGCGATCTTGAGCGTCGCATTGGCGATATAGAAATCGCCGGAATGCAGCACAAAGCCGCGGCCGGTGTCGACCGGGCCGCCACGCAGCACCTTCATGCTCTCCGCATTGCCCGGCAGCTTGATCTGCTCGGACTTGTTGATGATGTTGAGCTGCACCAGAAGCTCGGGAAAGTCGATGCTGCCCGCGGGGCGATTGACCATGATGCCCATCGCGCCTTCGGACGAATGCGCACAGAGATAGATCACCGAGCGCTCGAAACGCGGATCGCCCATCACAGGCATCGCGACCAACAGCCGCCCGTCGAGATAGCCGTGCTTCGACGAGTCCCCGGACGAATCCTCTCCGCGGCCCGCCGCCTTGCGGCGAAGCTCGCTCGGTCCTTTGCCTTCAGGGTCCATCCGCAAAGCTCTTGCCATGTCGACTATCCTGATATCGGGGCGCCGTTCTGTCAATCAAAGCATGACAGCCAAACCAAACGACGTCTTTCCTTTGATTAGCCCTCTTGCCACGCGAGAAGCGATGCACCATCACAAGCAATTCAATAGTTTGCGCAGCTGACAACCTGTAAAGACGTCGCATGAACTCCATTGTTCCAGCCCGCGCCTTGCTTGGCGTCGCGGCCAGTATTTTGCTTTCGCTGTTTGCCCCCAACGCCCATGCCCAGGACGCCTCGCCCTGGCAGGAGGACGCGCATTCCGCAGCCCGGCTGCTGGCGGGATCGCGCAGCGGCGCGGTGCTGCTCGGCGGCATCGCCCTCCAGCTCAAGCCGGGCTGGCATACCTATTGGCGCACGCCCGGCGATTCCGGCGTGCCGCCGCGCTTCGACTTCTCCAAGTCCGACAATGTCGAAGCTGTGACGGTGTTGTGGCCCTCGCCGACAAAATTCGACGACGGCGCCGGCGGCATCTCGCTTGGCTATCACGACCAGATCGTGCTGCCGCTGCGAATCGTCGCCAAGAATGCCGAGAAGCCGGTGACGCTGCGCGCCGACGTCAACTACGCCGTCTGTGAGAAGATCTGCATTCCCGTGCAGGCCAATCTCGAGCTCACGTTCAACAGCGTGGCGAGCACCGAGGACAGTGCGCTGTTCGCGGCGCTGGACACCGTTCCGAAGCCTGCCAATGTCGGCGATCCCAATCCGCTCACCATCCGCGACGTCAAGCGCGAGGGACGTTCCGAGGTGCTGGTTGACGTGGTGAGCCCCGACAACCGGCCGATCAATCTGTTCGTCGAGGGCCCGACGCCGGATTGGGGCCTGCCGGTTCCAAAGCTGTTGGACCACGGCCCGCCCGGCGTGAAGCGCTTTGCCTTTGCGCTGGAAGGCGTGCCGCCTGGCGTCAACCCTGAAGGCGCCGCGCTCAAGCTGACCCTGGTCGGCGCCGATCGGGCGTATGAGTTCAATATCAATCTGGAGTGACCGACGGCCGGGATCACCCAACCGTTTCTTAACGAAGGGTTGATAGACGATCCCATCGCCGCTGTCGCGGCCTCTCGCCGGATCCTCGCGCCGTGGCCTCAATCGACGCCCAACCCGCAACGAACCCGCAAAGCGGCGTGATCGCGCGGCTGCGCGCCGTGCTCGCGGGCGGGTCCAGCGAAGCGTCACTGACGCGCAGGCTCGCCGGCACCATCTTCATCATCCGCGTGCTCAGCGCAGGGCTTGCCTATGTCTCGCAGATCCTGCTCGCGCGCTGGATGGGCGGCTCGGACTACGGCATCTATGTCTATGTCTGGACCTGGGTGCTGCTGCTCGGCAGCATGATGGATTTCGGCATCTCCGCCTCCGCCCAGAAGATCATCCCGGAATACCGCATGAGCGGCGACCACGCGCGGCTGCGCGGCTTTCTCTCCGGCAGCCGCTGGATGACATTCGCGGCCTCCTCTGCGCTGTCGCTGCTGTTGGCGGGCCTGGTGAAACTGCTGTCGCCCTGGATCGCGGCAGGCGAAATCACCCCGCTCTATATCGGCTGCCTGACCCTGCCGCCCTTCGTCGTCGCCAACACCCAGGATGGCATCGCCCGCTCCCATGACTGGATGCCGCTCGGCCTGATGCCGCAATTCATCGTGCGCCAGGGCCTGATCGTCGCGCTGACCGCCGGCATCTTTGTGCTCGGCCTCGATCTCGGCGCCACGGCCGCGATGGCGGCAAGCGCCGGCGCGGTGTGGATTGCGATGCTCGGCCAGATGGTCGTGCTCAACCGCAGGCTCATGAGCCACATTGCACCGGGCCCGCGCGCCTATGATTTCCGCGGCTGGCTCGCAATCTCGCTGCCGATCATGCTGGTCGAGAGTTTTTACCTGCTGTTGTCCTACACCGATGTGCTGGTGCTGCAGCAGTTTCGGCCTTCCGAAGAGGTCGGCGTCTATTTTGCGGTCGTGAAGACGCTGGCGCTGGTGTCGTTCGTTCATTACGCGATGTCGGCAACCACGGCGCATCGCTTCGCTGAATACAACGCGCTGGGCGACAAGGCGCGGCTTTCGGCCTATATCGCGCATGCCATCAACTGGACCTTCTGGCCTTCGCTCGCCGCGACCATCGCGCTGCTCACCATCGGCAAGCCGCTGCTCCGGCTGTTCGGCCCGCAATTCGTCGTCGGCTACGACATCATGTTCGTCGCCGCGATCGGCCTTGTGGTGCGCGCAGCGATCGGCCCGGTCGAGCGCCTGCTCAACATGCTTGGTCACCAACACATCTGCGCAGCGGCGTACGCGGCTGCCTTCGCGATGAATGTCGTGCTGTGCCTCCTGCTGGTGCCGCGCTTCGGCGGCCATGGCGCGGCGGCCGCGACATCGATCTCGCTGAGCTTCGAAACGGTGCTGTTGTTCTGGATCGTCCGCAGCCGGCTCAGGCTGCACGTGCTGGCGTTCGGAAAGCGCTAAAGCGCGATGAGGTGAGGTTGGATCGAGCCGCAGGGTACACCTCTCCCGAAGGGAGAGGTCGAATTGCATCGACAGATGCAATCCGGGTGAGGGGTTATCGTCGATCGGTGGAGCTGCGGCCCCTCACCCGATTTGCGCCGGACGATGCTTCGCATCGCCGGGAGCAAATCGACCTCTCCCCGTCGGGGAGAGGTGCCCCCCGCGGCAACCAATCGAACCCAATCTCATCATGCTTTAAGCGTTTTCGAGCGAAGTAGGCACCGGTCTGCGTCAAGAAAACGCGTCAAAATAAGAATCCAGAGCTTCTGGTTCTGATTCGATCAGAACCGAAAAATGCTTCAGCCGCTTGCTCAGCCGCCATCAACCCGCGAAAGCGGGTGATCCACTACGAGGCATGACAGTTTCAGTTACTCCGCCGTCCAGCCGCCGTCGATCGAGAGGTTCGATCCGGTGATCTGCGCGGCGTCGTCGGTGCAGAGGAACAGCGCAAGCGCTGCGACCTGCTCCGAGGTGACGAATTCCTTGGTGGGCTGCGCGTCGAGCAGCACGTCCTTGATGACCTGCTCCTTGGTCATGTTGCGCGCCTTCATCGTCTCCGGGATCTGATGCTCGACCAGCGGTGTCCAGACATAACCCGGGCTGATGCAGTTGCAGGTGATCTTGAAGGTCGCAACCTCCAGCGCCACCGTCTTGGTGAGGCCGGCGATGCCGTGCTTGGCCGAAACATAAGCCGACTTGAAGGGGGAAGCGACCAGCGAATGGGCCGAGGCCGTGTTGATGATGCGGCCCCAGCCGCGCTTCTTCATGCCGGGCACCGCGGCGCGGATGCCATAGAAGGCCGAGGAGAGGTTGATGGCGATGATCGTCTCCCACTTCTCCGGCGGGAATTCCTCGATCGGCGCGACGAACTGGATGCCGGCATTGTTGACCAGCACGTCGACCGAGCCGAAGCTCTTCTCGCCGAGCGCAATCATCCCGGCGATCTCGGCGGGCTTGGTCATGTCTGCGGGCGAGTGCACGGCCTTGACCTTGAAGTCGCTCTCGATCGCCGAGCGCTCCTTCTCGATATCGGCGGGTGCGCCCATGCCGTTGAGCACGATGTTGGCGCCTTCGCTGGCGAATTTGCGCGCATAAGCGAGCCCGATGCCGCTGGTCGAGCCGGTCACAACAGCGGTCTTGCCTGACAAAATGCCCATTCCGTTCACTCCTTTTTTTTGACGGCGGCGCCGCCCTCGACGTCGCCGGTGAGATCATAGGTCACCATGGTCTCGCCGGATTGCGGCCGCTCCAGCCAATCCTTGTGGCGCATCGACAGATGGACGTCGCGGACGCCCGAATCCCAATGTTCCACCATGGCGACATGCGAAAAATCATAGTCCTTCGAATTGGTCTCGTAATTCTTGCTGCGGTAAATCAGATGCACGACCGTGACGGTGTTGTCCCGCGTCGCCTTGGCGAGGAATTCAACGGTGGGATCATTCTTCAAATTGTCCGGCAGCTTCTTGATCAGGTCGCGCACCGCCTTGCGCGCATTGTGGATCTGCCGGTTCTTGTCGGTGTTCATGCGGGTCCGGCTGGAGTAGCGGATGTCCTTCTCCCGCTCCGCCGCTTCGAGCAGGTTCCTCGGCAGATCTCCACGCGCGCTGAACAGGTCGACCTGGAAGATCAAAAGATCCCGATCGGCTTCCGCATCCAGCACATAGTCGAGCGGGGTGTTGGAGGCGATGCCGCCGTCCCAATAATGCTCGCCCTCGATTTCGACAGCGGGAAAGCCGGGCGGCAGCGCGCCAGACGCCATGATGTGCTCGGGACCGATCTTCTTGCCCATCTTGCGAAATTCAAAATTGTCGAAATAGCAGAAATTGCCCGTGGTGACGCTGACAGCGCCGACGCTGAGGCGGGTCTTGAGATCGTTGATGCGATCGAAATCGACCAGCCGCTCCAGCGTCTTCTTGAGCGGCCCGGTGTCGTAATAGCTCTGGGCCTGCGGGCTGCCGGGCGGCCATAGCGGCGCCGGCGGAAGGCGCGGGGTGAAAAAGCCGGGCACGCCGAAGGTTGCGATCAGCGCCGCACTGGTCTCGTTGAACAATGTGCGGCCGCGCTCGGTCCTGGTCGTTGGTTGCCAAGGCACCGGCGCTGAAACCATCTGCCAGAATTCCTTGAGCTTCTCGATGCGCTTCTCGCGCTCATTGCCGGCGATGATGGCGGCATTGACCGCGCCGATCGAGATGCCCGCGATCCATTCCGGCTCGAAATCAAAATGGCAAAGCGCCTGATAGGCGCCAGCTTGATAGGAACCCAGCGCGCCGCCGCCTTGCAGCACCAATACGGGCTGCGCTTTCGCAGGGGTCGTCGCCGGCATCGGATGGGCATATTCGGACATGGCTACCGTCGGACAACACGAAGGAACTGCACCGTGGCGCCCCTTCGCCGCGGCGTCAACCAGCCCAAGGTATGGTCTTGATCACTAAACCGCGCCCGGCTCGGCCAGAATCAACGTCCAGAACACCTTGTACTTGGTGTTGGGAGCATAGCCGGTCGCAATGCCCAATTTTGTGACACCGCTGGCCAACATATTCGCGCGATGCGGCGGCGAGTCGCGCCAGCCGGAAAAGGCTTCCGCCAGCGTGTGATAGCCCGCCGAGACATTCTCGACCGCCTTCGCGGCGGGATAACCTGCGCCGTTGAGGCGCTTTGCCAACGGCGCGCGGACGTCGTGATCGAGCTTGTTTGCGCCCGCCATCGCCTGCGCCTGGGTTTGCGCAAGCTGCATCAAGGCGGGATCAACCTCGACGGCGCCGAGCCCGTTGTTCTGGCGATATTGCGAGATCATGGCGGCGGCGGCCACCGGATCGAGCTTGGCGTCTGCGCTTGCCATATCGATATACATCGACGGCGTGGTGACCGGAGCCTCGGAGGCACAGCCCGCAAGCAACAATGTGACGAGAATTGCGGCAGCCGCGCGCATGAAATACCCCCAATGAGCGGGGAGTTGTTGCATACCAACCGTGGCCGAAAGGTGAAGATCGGGACAGTTTTCCTGCCGCTCCCGAGCGTCCGGAAGGACCGAAGCCGGAACGACAGTGTTTACGCTGCGAAAATGCGGTAGCGCCGGGGGCTCAGGCCGACCTGATCGCCAGGGCGGAGATCCTGGTCGCGCGGGGCATCGATCTCGATCGCAACCTTGGCCCGCGCCAGCAGCACTTCCGCGCGCTGAACCGGACCGAAGCTGCGCACGCGCGTAACCGCCCCCTGCAGCGCACCGGCACCGGCTGGAGCGACCTGCATGTCGTGGCGGCGGACGAACAGTTTTGACGGCCCGGAAGCGTGGCCTTGAGCGGCGAGCGGCAGCGCCTCGCCGCCGATACGCACCTCGCCATCGGCCACATCGACCGCGAGTTCGATGGATTCGCCGATGAAGCCGTGCACGAAGGCCGAGGCCGGATTGTCGTACACATCGTTCGGCGTGCCCATCTGCTCGATCTTGCCCTTGTCCATCACCACCACGCGGTTGGCGACTTCGAGCGCCTCCTCCTGGTCATGGGTGACGAAGATCGAGGTCATGCGGATCTGCTCATGCAGCGAGCGCAGCCACTGCCGCAGCTCTTTCCGCACCTTGGCATCGAGCGCGCCGAACGGCTCGTCGAGCAAAAGGATGCGCGGCTCGATCGCCAGCGCACGTGCCAGCGCAATGCGCTGACGCTGGCCGCCGGACAGCTGGCTCGGATAACGGTCGGCGAGCCAGTCGAGTTGTACGAGATCGAGCAATTCCTTGACGCGGGCGCGGATCGCGGCGTCGCTCTTGCGCACGCGGCGCGGCTGCACGCGCAGGCCGAAGGCGACGTTCTCGAACACGCTCATGTGGCGAAACAGCGCGTAATGCTGGAACACGAAGCCGACATGGCGCTCGCCGGCGCCACGCGACAGCGCGTTCTCGCCGTCGAAAGTGACCTCGCCCGTGTCGGGCCAGTCGAGACCAGCGATGATCCGCAGCAGCGTGGTCTTGCCGGAGCCGGACGGTCCGAGCAACGCCAGCAATTCACCATCCGCAACCTTCAAATCGACGCCGTCGAGCGCCGCGAAGCTGCCGAAATTCTTCCTGAGTTGCCTCACTTCAATAGTCACGGCACGTCCCTTTCGTCCAACCTGCGTTCGAGCAAGGTCTTGGCGATCAGCGTGATCAGCGCCAGCATTGCGAGTAGCGAGGCCACCGCAAACGACGCCACGAACTGGTATTCGTTGTAGAGAATCTCGACCAGCAGCGGCATGGTGTTGGTGAGGCCGCGGACATGGCCCGAGACCACCGAGACCGCGCCGAACTCGCCCATCGCGCGCGCGTTGCACAACAGCACGCCATAGAGCAGGCCCCATTTGATGTTGGGCAGCGTGACGCGGAAGAATGTCTGCAGGCCCGAGGCGCCGAGCGAGATCGCGGCCTCCTCCTCCTGCGTGCCCTGCTCCTGCATCAACGGGATCAGTGCGCGCGCGACGAAGGGGAAGGTCACAAACAACGTCGCCAGCGCGATGCCCGGCACGGCGAACAGTACCTGGACGCCATGGCTGGCGAGGAAAGCGCCGAAGAAGCCCTGCGCGCCGAACAGCAGCACGAAGACGAGGCCCGAGATCACGGGGCTCACCGAGAACGGCAGGTCGATCAGCGAGATCAGGACGGTCTTGCCGGCAAACTCGAATTTTGCAATGGCCCAGGCCGCGATCACGCCGAACACCAGATTGAGGCTGACGGAGATCGCCGCCACCAGCAGTGTCAGCCGGATCGCCGACAGCGCCTCCGGATCCGACAGCGCGGCAAAATAGGCGTTGATGCCTTTGGAAAAAGCCTGCGCGAAGACCAGGATCAGCGGCAGCACGACAAAGATCGAGAGAAAGGCAATTGCGATCGTGATAATGGCGATGCGGACGAAGTGTGGCTCGCTGCGCGGATTCTTGATTGCCGCACGCTCCGCTCTGTTCCCTCCCGTATCGGGAGAGGGTTGGGGTGACGAGCTGCCGTCTATCGCCGGACCTCCATCTCCCCTCACCCGGATCGCGTCGGACGATGCGATCCGACCTCTCCCGACGGGAGAGGTGAGCTCGGTCCGTGGCAATGACGTTTCCATGCTCATCCGCCGCCCTCTCAATGCGTAGGCGCGCGGACCTGGGTCCAGCGCTGCAGGCGGTTGACGGCAAAGATGATCACGAACGATGCAACGAGCATGATCACCGCAATCGCGGTCGCGTCCGCATAGCGAAACTCGGACAGCCGGATCACGATCAGCAGCGGCGCGATCTCGGACACGTTGGGCAGGTTGCCCGCAATGAAGATCACCGAACCGTACTCACCGACCGCGCGGGCAAAGGCGAGCGCAAGCCCCGTGAGCAGCGCCGGCGCAAGGCTCGGAAGGATCACCTTGGTGACGATGTGCCAGCGGCCGGCGCCGAGGCTCGCCGCCGCCTCCTCGATCTCGGGATCGAGGTCGATCAGCACCGGCTGCACGGTGCGCACCACAAAGGGAATGCCGATGAAGATCATGGCGACGAAAATGCCAATCGGCGTGAACGCCACCTTGATGCCGAGCTGCGCCAGCGGCGCGCCGAGCCAGCCCTTGTCGGCAAACAGCGCCGTCAGCGCGATGCCGGCGACCGCGGTCGGCAAGGCGAAGGGAACGTCGACGATGGCATCGAAGATGCGCCGCCCCGGAAAGCGGTAACGCACCAGCGCCCAGACCACGATCGTGCCCATCACGAGGTTCACGGCGGCCGCGGCAAACGAGAGTCCAAAGGAGACCTTCAATGCGCTCAGCGTGCGCCGGCTGCTCACGATGCCCCAGAACTGGTCGGGGCTGAGCTCGAATGTCTTGATGAAGAGCCCGGCGAGCGGAATCAGCACGATCAGCGACAGCCAAGTCAGGGTCAGGCCCATGGTGAGGCCGAAACCCGGTAGCGTGCTGCGTCGTCCTGCGCTCACAATCGCCTCGTTGCGATGGAGATCAGTTCTTGTAGATCTGATCGAAAATGCCGCCCTCGGCGAAATGTTCCTTCTGTGCCTTGGTCCAGCCGCCGAACACGTCATCGATGGTGAAGAGCTCGACGGACGCGAAGGATTTCTCATATGCCTTCGCAATCTGCGGATCGCGCGGACGATAGGAATTGCGCGCGGCGATCTCCTGGCCCTCCTTCGAATACCAGTATTTCAGATAGGTCTCGGCCACGGCGCGGGTGCCCTTCTTCTCCACAACGGTGTCGACGACGGCGACCGGCGGCTCGGCCAGGATCGAGAGTTTCGGCGCCACGATCTCGAACTTGTCGGCACCGAACTCGCGCAAAGCCAGATACGCCTCGTTCTCCCAAGCGAGCAGCACATCGCCGACGCCGCGCTCGACGAATGTGACGGTCGCCCCGCGCGCGCCGGTGTCGAGCACCGGAACGTTCTTGTAGAGATCGGCGACGAACTGCTTTGCCTTCTCGGCCGAGCCGTACTTCTTCTGCGCAAAGCCCCAGGCCGCGAGGTAGTTCCAGCGTGCGCCGCCTGACGTCTTCGGGTTCGGCGTGATGACGTCGACGCCTGGCTTGATCAGGTCGTCCCAATCCTTGATGGCCTTAGGGTTACCTTTCCGCACCAGGAACACAATCGTCGAAGTGTAGGGTGAGGCATTTTGCGGCAGGCGCTTTTGCCAGTCGGCGCCAATCAGGCCCTTGGCCGCGATCGCATCGATGTCATAGGCGAGTGCGAGCGTCACCACGTCGGCCTGCAGGCCGTCGATCACCGAGCGCGCCTGCGCGCCCGAACCGCCATGCGACTGCCTGATCTCGACGCTCTTGCCGGTCTCTTTCTGGTAAGCCGCCGCGAACGCCTTGTTGAAATCAGTGTAGAGCTCGCGCGTCGGATCGTAGGAGACGTTGAGCAGGGTGATGTCGGCGGCAATGGCCGAGCCGGCCCACAGCAGGGCCGCGGCAGCGAGGAACAGGCGATGCATCTCAATCTCCGTTGGCCGCGAGCTGCGGCTCTACGCGTTCTGTACAGGCGCGGGCGATCACCGACCTACGAAGATTTCCAGATATGCTAAGCAGTTTTCGTTATATGGATGCCGCACTCGGTCTTGGCGCGACCGCGCCAGCGACCGGCGCGCGCATCCTCGCCCGCCTCGGTGCGGCTGGTGCAGGGCATGCAGCCGACCGAGAGAAAGCCGGCAGCGACGAGCGGATGCGGCGGCAGATCGGCGGACTTATAGATCGCCTCGATTTCGGCGCGCGCAGCTTGCGCGAACGGATTGAATTTCAGCCTGACATCATCTTGCTCGACCACCGGGATCGCGGCGCGCAGGCCGCCCTGGAAGCGCTTGCGCCCATTGATCCAGGCACTGAACGGCTTCAACGCGCGCGCCAGCGGCTCCACTTTGCGGATGCGGCAGCAGGCGTCGGGATCGGAGAACCAGAGATCGCCGTCGGGATCCTTCTGCTTGAGCGCTTCCTGCGCCGGCTTGATCGAGCGCACGTCGCGCAAGCCCAGCGTCTTGATCAGGGTGTCGCGATAGGCCAGCGTCTCCTCGAAGATCCACCCGGTATCGAGAAAGATCACGGGGATCGCGGGATCGACATCCGCCATCACCTTGAGCAGCGCGGCCGACTCGGTGCCGAAGGAAGAGACCAGCGCCAATTTGTCGCGGCCAACGGTGCGCAGCGCCGCGGCGATGATTTCCGAAGGCTTGGCATCGGCAAGCGAGCGCGCGAGTTCCTCGGCTGCCGGCAGATGGTCTGCGGCCGGATCGGCGGTGAAGGGTGTCGCCAACGCGTTCATAGGCCCGCACTCTCGGAATGACGCAGCTGCAGGCGGCGGAACGGCGCCGCGACGCGGCCGTCGCCGGTCGGCTGGTAGAACACCGAATAGCGCTTCACGGTCTGGGTGTAGGCTTCGGCGTCGGCCTGCTTCTTGACGTCGAACGCGTCGAAGCCGGCGCGCAGCATGAACACGAACTGGTCGCGCAGCACCTGGCCCGTGGCCCGCAGCTCGCCGCGGAAGAAATAGCGCTCGCGCAACAGGCGCGCCTGGCTATAGGCACGGCCGTCGCGGAAGCTCGGGAACACCAGCGCTATCAGTGCCAGCCGCTCGACATAGGGCACGAGGTCCTCGACGTCGCGATTGTTCGGCCAGATCACGCCGACCTTCTCGCGCCGCTGCAGCACGAGTTCGGGGTCGGCGAGGAAGCGCGCGGCAGAGACCAGCACGGCGCCGCTCTCCGGCAAGGCCGCGTCGTCGGCGATGTGGACATACTCGTCCGCCTGAATTTTTCCGCCCTTAACGAGTGGCATAGACACGCTCCCTGAATGGTTCGACGCCGAGCCGCTTCACCGTGTCGACGAACAGCTCGTCGGGGTTGGCGCGCAGCGCGAGATAGGCTTCCACGATGTCCTCGATCACGTCGGCAACATCGTTGTAGGGCACCGCGGGGCCGATCAGCACGCCGAGTTCGGCCTTCTCGTCGGCACGGCCGCCAATGGTGATCTGGTAGAATTCCTCGCCGTTCTTCTCGACGCCGAGAATGCCGATATGGCCGACATGGTGATGACCGCAGGCATTGATGCAGCCGGAGATGTTGATGTGCAGCCGGCCGATCAGGTTGGCGGTGTCGTGATTGGCAAAGCGCCGGGTCAATTCCTGCGCGATCGGGATCGAACGTGCATTCGCCAGCGAGCAGTAATCGAGTCCGGGGCAGGCGATGATGTCCGACACCAGGTTCACGTTGGGCGTCGCAAGGCCGATCGTCTCGAGCGCCTTCCACAGCGCCGGCAGGTCGCGGCGGGCGACATGCGGCAGCGCCAGGTTCTGCTCATGGCCGACGCGGATTTCACCGAAAGAATATTTATCGGCGAGATCGGCAAGCGCGTCCATCTGGTCGGCGGTGGCGTCACCCGGAGGGCCGCCCACCGGCTTGAGCGAGATGGTGACGATCGCATAGCCGGTCGCCTTGTGCGGAAACACCGCGTTGCGCCGCCAGCGCTCGAACAGCGGATCGTGTGCCGCCTTGCGCAGCTCGTCCGGCATGTGCGGCAGCTTCTCGTAGGTCGGATAGGAGAAGCGCGAGCGGATGTCCTCGATGGTCTCGTCATCGAGCCTCAAGGAGCCGTCGCGAATCTGCTGCCACTCCTCTTCGACTTCCTGCGCGAACTTCTCGACGCCGAGCTCGTGCACCAGGATCTTGATGCGAGCCTTGTAGATGTTGTCGCGCCGTCCGTAGCTGTTGTAAACGCGCATGATGGCTTCGACATAGCTCAGGAGATCCCGCCCATGGACGAAGGGGCGGATGGTCTTGGCGATGAAGGGCGTGCGGCCGAGCCCGCCGCCGACCATGACCTCGAAGCCGGTCTCGCCCTGCTCGTTCTTGTGCAGCCGAAGGCCGATGTCGTGGATCTTGATCGCGGCGCGGTCATGCGGGTGCGCCGTGATGGCGAACTTGAACTTGCGCGGCAGAAAGGAGAATTCCGGATGCAGCGTGGTGTATTGCCGCAAGACCTCGGACCAGATGCGCGGATCCTCGATCTCGCCGGGCACGACGCCGGCCCACTGGTCCGACGTCACGTTGCGCGTGTTGTTGCCGGAGGTCTGCATGGCATGAATGCCGACCTCGGCGAGATCGGCGAGCGCATCCGGCAGCTCGGCGAGCTTGATCCAGTTGAACTGGATGTTCTGGCGGGTGGTGAAGTGGCCGTAGCCGCGGTCGTAGCGGCGCGCGACATGCGCAAGACGCCGCAGCTGCTTCGACGACAGCGTGCCATAGGGAATCGCGACGCGGAACATATAGGCGTGCAGCTGCAGATAGACGCCGTTCTGCAGCCGCAGCATCTTGAACTCGTCCTCGGTGAGCTCGCCCGAGAGGCGCCGCTTCACCTGGTCGCGGAATTCGGAGACGCGCTCGTTGATCAGCGTGCGGTCGATTTCGTCGTAAGCATACATGATGAGCTACTCACACCCGAGCCGGTTCTTGCACCGGCAGGCCGATGGTGACGCCGGTCGCGCGGATGGTTTCGCGCAGATTGCCCGGCGCGATGGCGCCACCCTCGCCGATCTCCACCGGCGCGATGTAGGCGCCGACCGCGCCGAGATCGTCAGCCGCGGATTCGGAGAGCAGCGCCCGCGCCTCATCGGCAGCGCGTACCACCGCTGCCTCGCTGAGATCGATCGACCATTCGCCGGCGGCAGTGCGATAGATCACCGCGCCGTCCCAGGTCCGGTTGGCGGTCACCACCGAGGGCTGGGTGATCTTGATTTTCTTTTGTTCCAGGGGAGAGGTCATGCGGGATTTCCAGGATGCCTAGGGATCAATTGATTGAGGTTTTCGCGAGCCGCGCGTGCCGCGCGGCTGCGGATCGGGAAAACGGCCGCACCTCGCCAGCCTCGGCGGCGACGCCCGGCACGATGAAATAGGTGACACCGGCCTCGCGCAGCGCGCCGATGTCCTTGCCGCCGCGGCCTGGCCCGAAGGCCTCGCCGGCCTTCAGCCGCACCACGCGGCGGCCGGACCTGGCGGCATCGACGATCTGCTGATCGACGACATCCTGGTCGCGACGGCTCACGGCGATGCGCGCGGCGTCGCGGCGGATGCGATCGAGAATTTCGGTTGAGACGTCGTCGTCATGGAAGACGATGTCGGCATCCTGTAGTGCGCGCAGCGCCTTTACTGTCAGGAGGTCCGGATCGCCCGGGCCGGCACCGACCAACGTCACGCTGCCTTCCGCCGCGCCCGAGGACAGCGCGCCGGCGAAGGCGGAGGGATCATCGATGTCGTTCAGCGCGGCCTCGGCCTCACCGTCGCGGCCGGACAGCACCAGCGCGCCGATCTTGCCGTCGATCACCTTTTCCCAGAAACGGCGACGAAGCATGAACTCGGGGATGCGGTCGTGGATCGATTTGCGGAAGCGGCCGATGAAGCCGGCGAGCTCGCCGATCCGGGCCGGAAGTGCCGCCTCGATGCGCTCGCGTACGCGGCGCGCCACCACGGGCGAGGCTCCGCCGGTGCCGACGGCGACCACGACATCGCCGCGGTCGACGATGGCCGGAAAGATGAAGGTGGAATGGGCAAGATCGTCCATGACGTTGACGGGCAGGCCGAGCGATTTCGCGCGGGCCGCCATCGCGACGCCGGTTTCACCCGCGCCGGCGCAGAACACGGCAATGACGCCATCGAGATCGGCGGCAAGCGGATCGCCCGAAGCGCGCACGACCTTTGCCGCCTGCGCCGGTTCCAGAGCGCTCACATCATGTGCGCCTGACAGCACATACCAGTGCACCGCAGCACCTGCCGCCGCGAGCACGCGGAGCTTCGCCTGCGCGAGGTCCCCGGAACCGATCAGAAGGACCGGTCCGGCTTGCAGGTCGAGAAACACCGGCAGAAATCGCATGTGACACTCGCTTCCCCAATCGCGGGGTATGCTAGAATTGTTTTCTTTATAGATAGCTTTCAAGCCTCGCAAAGAGAAAATTATTACTCTATATTGCGACGCAACGGTGGAATTTTTGCCTCTGGGAACCCACGCTCGCGACATGCTTTTTCTCAAATTATGAAAAGCATTTTCGAAAACGAGATAAGCAGTTTCCGTGCCGCCAATACCGCCGGGACCGCGCCGTGGATCACAATGTTTCAGAGCCCGCGGGAAGACGTCGTGCAGAGCTGAAAAAAGCGCCGGCAGCTTGCGCCGCGCGGCCTTTCGCTGTCCCCGTCTTTGGCGCTAAAAGGCTTTCGACGCCGCCCCTTTGGCGGCGCTTTTGCTCTCACTTCCAAAAACCAAGCGCCGCTTGCCCGCGAGAAAAACCCATCATGACGCGTATCGAAGCCCATGGATTGAAGATTGCCCCTGACCTCTTTGACTTCATCGCCAAGGAGGCGGCGCCGAAGACCGGGATCGACCCCGACGCGTTCTGGAAGGGGCTCGCCGGCATCATTCGCGATCTAGGGCCGAAGAACCGCCAATTGCTCGCCTTCCGCGATGAGCTCCAGGCCAAGATCGACGACTGGCATCGCGCCAACAAGGGCAAGGCGTTCGACATCAACGCCTATACCTCCTTCCTGAAGGAAATCGGCTACCTCCTGGCCGAGCCCGCGACCCAGAAAGTCGAAACCGCCAATGTGGACGACGAGATCGGCAAGATCTGCGGGCCGCAGCTCGTGGTGCCGCTGACCAATGCCCGCTATGCGCTGAACGCGGCGAATGCCCGCTGGGGCTCGCTCTACGATGCCTTCTACGGCACCGACGCGATCCCGCACGATCCGAGCGAGGGCGGGAAAGGCTACAACAAGGCGCGCGGCGACAAGGTGATCGCCAAGGCCAAGGCCTTCCTGGATTCCGCCGCACCGCTTGCGACCGCGAGCCACACCGACGTCACCTCCTACAGCGTCATCGCCGGCCAGCTCGCCGTGAAGCTGAAGAGCGGCAACGCCACCGCGCTGAAATCGCAGCCGCAGTTCGCGGGCTATCAGGGCGACGCGGCCGCGCCGTCGGCCATCCTGCTGGTCAACAACGGTCTTCATATCGAGATCAAGATCGACCGCAGCCATATCATCGGCAAGGACGATCCGGCCGGCGTCGCCGACATCGTGATGGAGGCCGCGGTCTCGACAATTCTCGACATGGAGGACAGCGTCGCCGCCGTCGATGCCGAGGACAAGGTGCTGGTCTATCGCAACACGCTTGGTCTGATGAACGGTACGCTGTCGGCCGATTTCGACAAGGGCGGCAAGACCATGACGCGGTCGCTGAACGCCGACCGGGTCTACAAGACGCCCGCAGGCGGCGAACTCACGCTGCATGGCCGCAGCCTGCTTTTGATGCGCAATGTCGGCCATCACATGTTCACCGACGCGGTGCTGGACGACAAGGGCAACGAGATTCCGGAAGGCCTGCTGGATGCCGCCGTCTCCGGGCTGCTCGCGATCCACGACCTCAAGGGCCATTCCAAGGTCAAGAACAGCCGCACCGGCTCGGTCTACATCGTCAAGCCGAAGATGCACGGTCCCGACGAGGTCGCGCTGACCTGCCAGATCTTCGAACGCGTCGAGAAGATGCTGTCCCTGCCCGCCGACACCATGAAGGTCGGCATCATGGACGAGGAGCGCCGCACCACCGTCAACCTCAAGGCCTGCATCCAGCAAGCCTCGAAGCGCATCATGTTCATCAACACCGGCTTCCTCGACCGCACCGGTGACGAGATCCACACCTCGATGGAAGCGGGTCCGATGATCCGCAAGAACGAGATGAAGGCGCAGCCCTGGATCAAGGCCTATGAGGACTGGAACGTCGATATCGGCCTGATCGACGGTTTGCCGGGCCACGCCCAGATCGGCAAGGGCATGTGGGCCGCCCCCGACAAGATGGCGGACATGCTGGCGCAGAAGATCGGCCATCCGCAGGCCGGCGCCACCACCGCCTGGGTGCCCTCGCCGACCGCGGCGACCTTGCATGCCCTGCACTACCACCAAGTGAACGTGCTGGCGCGCCAGCAGGAGCTTGCCAAGGGCGGACAGCGCGCCAAGCTCTCCGACATCCTCACCATTCCGGTGTCGAAGTCGAACTGGGCGCCCGACGATGTGCGGCAGGAGATCGACAACAACTGCCAGGGCATTCTGGGTTATGTGGTGCGCTGGATCGACCAGGGCGTCGGCTGCTCCAAGGTGCCCGACATTCACGACGTCGGCCTGATGGAAGACCGTGCCACCTTGCGCATCTCAAGCCAGCATCTGGCGAACTGGCTGCATCAGGGCGTCGTCACCGAGGCGCAGGTGATGGAGTCGCTGAAGCGCATGGCGATCGTGGTCGACAAGCAGAACGCGGGCGATTCGCTCTACAAGCCGATGGCGCCGTCTTTCGACGGCACAGCCTTCAAGGCCGCCTGCGATCTCGTCTTCAAGGGCCGCGAGCAGCCGAACGGCTACACCGAATTCATCCTCACCGCCCGCCGCCGCGAGGCCAAGGCAGCAGGGTAAATACAAGCCAATCCACTACGTCATTCCGGGGCACGTGAAGCGTGAACCCGGAATCTCGAGATTCGGGCTCGATGCTGACGCATCGCCCCGGAATGACGAGACGTGGCTAGAACACCGCCAGATATTTCAGCAGCGACACGATGCCGATGATGATCACGATCACACGGGCGATCTGCTTGGCGCGGCCGTCGAGCGGCAGCATGTTGATGAGATAAAGCACGAGGATGACGACAAGGAAGGTGACGAGAACGCCGACGATCATCTGCAACCCCCAAAAGCGAACGGTTAATGCCTGATTAACGCTGCTCGCCCCTCCGGGTTCCCACACCGGAACCTGGCTTAAAACGGTAAGATTTTAGGCGGCCGCGTAATAATACGGCAATCATGCTGTCTAAGTTTTTACGGTTTCCGGTTCAGATGCATGCGGGAATTTGGAGTGCCCCAACATGTTGAACCGTTTGACCATATCGGCCCTTTTGCAGGCCGTAATCCTTGCCGCCGCGCTCATCATTGTGCTGGTCTTTTCGTTCAGCGCCTGGGACTCCTGGGAGCGCGTCCAGATCACCAATCGCATCGCACTGGTCGCCGATGCGTCGGCCGGCATGTTCAAGGCGATGGATCGCCTGCGCGCCGACCGCACCACGACCAACCGCGTTCTGATCAATGACGACAAGCTCGGCGGTGAGGTCGAGCGCTACATCCGCGCTCTCCGCGACGCCGAGATGCCGCCCATGGCCCATGCGCTGGAAGTACTGCCGGGCATCGGATTTGCCCAGCAGGACACGCTGGTGGGCGAGTTCGACCGCCTGTTCAAGACGCTGACCGCGCAGCAAAACGACTTCTGGCAGGAGATGAGCAAGCCGAAGGCCTCGCGCCGCGCCGCGCTCGGCAAGGAATTTATGGACACGGAGACCGCGCTGCTCACGCTGCTCGACAAGATCTCGGGCGTGCTCGCCAGCGACGTCAACCACCAGGATGCCGTCATCGACCAGCTGCTGCTGATCAAGCAGACGGCCTGGCTACTCCGCAACACGGCCGGCGAGGCATCACTGATCGTCTCGAGCAATCTTCCAAGCGGCAAGGTCACGCCGGAGACGCGCCTTGCCTACATCAAGTTCGTAGGCGGCACGGAAGCCGCGTGGAAGGCGTTGCAATTGTCGATGGAGGGCATGAAGGCCTCGCCCACGCTCTCCGCCGCGATGGAGAATACCAAGACGAGTTACTTCGATCAGCAATATACCGCGCTGCGTGACCGCCTGATCAACGCGATGGCGACAGGCGAGAAGCCGGAGATGGTCGCCAATGACTGGAGCCCCTACACTGTCGCCCGTCTCAACGCTGCCGTCGGCGTCGCCGACGCCGCGCTCGAAGCGGCCAAGACCTACATCGCAGACCAGCATTCGCTGGCGGTGCGCTCGCTGACCCTGCAGCTGTTCTTCCTGATCGCGGCGATCGCCTTCTCCTGCGGAGCCATGCTGATGGTCAGCCGCCACGTGATCAAGCCACTGCATCACATCCGCGACGACATGCTGAAAGTGGCCGGCGGCGATCTTGCCGTCCAGACCGGCTATGGCGCGCGCCAGGACGAGATCGGAGCGCTCGCGGGCGCGCTGGAGACCTTCAAGCAGCAGGCCGAGGACAAGCTGAAGATCGAGGCGCAGGAGCGCGAGCGCAATGCAGGCGCCGCAGCACGCCAGCGTACGATGGAGAACCATGTCGGCGAGTTCGAGAGCCTGGTGCGCGGGAGCCTGCGCGAGCTCGGCGAGGCCTCCGGCGCAATGCGCGGCACCTCCTCGAGCCTGACCGCAGTCTCGCGCCAGACCAACGAGCGCGTCGAGGTCGCGCAGAAGGCGTCCAGCGAGGCTTCGCTGAGTGTCGAGAGCGTCGCCTCGGCCTCCGAGGAGCTCAGCGCCTCCATCAACGACATCAGCCAGCAGGCAGCGCATGCGGCCGGCATTGCAAGCCGTGCGGTGGGCGAGGCGAGCCAGACCGACGGCACCGTGCAGGGGCTCGCCAAATCGGCCGCCCGGATCGGCGAGGTGGTCGGCCTGATCAACACCATCGCGGCGCAGACCAACCTGCTTGCGCTCAACGCCACCATCGAGGCGGCGCGTGCGGGCGAGGCCGGCCGCGGCTTTGCCGTGGTCGCCTCCGAGGTCAAGTCGCTGGCGAGTCAGACGGCGAAGGCGACCGACGAAATCTCGGAGCAGATCGCCGACATCCAGAAGGTGGCGGGCGATGCGATCGACGCCATCAAGCGGATCGGCAGCATCATCGGCGAGGTCAACGAGGTCGCAACCGCGATTGCCGCCGCCGTGCAGGAACAGGGCGCCGCCACCCAGGAGATCACCCGCTCCACCCAGTTCGCGGCGCAAGGCACCAAGAACGTCTCGGACAACATACTCGGCGTCAAAACCGACGCCGACGCCTCGGCCTCGGCCGCGGAAAACGTCAAGCAGGCCTCCGAGACGCTGGAGACGCAGAGCCAGCATCTGGGCCAGCAGGTGACGGAATTCCTGGCGAAGATCCGCGCGGCGTAATCCAGGCGGGCGGAAGCTGGAAAGATTGACGACCAGCCTCCCGATCCCACGTCATTGCGAGCGAAGCGAAGCAATCCAGGGCCTTGCGGAAGGCTCTGGATTGCTTCGTCGCTTTGCTCCTCGCAATGACGGAAACTACCTCCCCGCCGCCACCACGGGCAGGTTGCGATAGCGCGCCCGCGCTGACTGCGGCAGCGGGGTGAAGTTCGCCGCGCCGCGCGACGCATCGCGCGTCGCCACCTCGAGGCCCTTCCGACCCGCGACGAGATCGCCCTTACGAAGGGTCGGATCATTGTCGACTGGAATGGACGCGAGGCCGGCAGGGTCCTTGCCGTTGCAGGTGCAGCCCGCGACCAGCGCGGTGCGATAGCGGTAGGCGTTGGGCAGCTCGGAATAGGGCTTGCCGTCTTCAGTGACGGCGCTGTCGATTTCGCTGCCGTAGACCAGCGCGATCGGGCTCGCCGGACAGAAGTTGCTGCAGCTCTCCGCACGGCTGTTGCTGTCCGGGCCGGCGATGGGGAAATAGCGGCCGTCGCAACTGCGCACGCACCAAGCCTGGCCGCCGCCGCCATGACTGGCGCGGCGACGCGGCACCTCGACCCGACCATCGTCGCGGTCGAAGGGCGGGGCGAAGAACACCCGGGGTGGGAACGCTCGGGGTAGCGGCGCCGGCGGTCGCGCGCCGAAGGCGCCAAACAAGGCCGAGAAGAAATCCCCAGCCTGCGCCGTGAGCGGCAGACATGCCGCGCTCACGGCGAGTGCCAGGCCAAGAAAAATCTGTGTGCGGCTTCGCATCGGCTTAGTCGACCGTGTTGGTGGACAGCATCACCGCCTGCCGGCCTGACGGCAGCGGCGCAGCAACTGGATGCAGCGCGGCCGGCGTCGGGTTCAGCCGGCGTGCCTGCAGCGGTGCACTCCTCTTCGAAGGCATATTCTTGGGCAGCACCACGACCTTGCTGCCGACGGTGACGCGATTGAACAGATCCGTGACGTCCTCATTGGTCAGGCGAATGCAGCCCGAGGAGACGAACTTGCCGATGGTGGTGGGGTCGTTGGTACCGTGAATGCGGTATTCGCTGCTGCCGAGATACATCGCGCGCGCACCCAGCGGATTGCCGGGGCCGCCGGCCATGAAGCGCGGCAGATAAGGCTGGCGCGCGACCATCTCCGACGGCGGATACCAGTCCGGCCATTCCGCCTTGCGGCTGATGGTCTGGGTGCCCGACCAGGTGAAGCCCTGACGGCCAACCCCGACGCCATAGCGGATAGCGCGTCCGCCGCCGAGCACGTAATAGAGCACGGTATTGCCCGTATCGATGATGATGGTGCCGGGCGCCTCGGAGGTGTCGAGATTGATCACCGTGCGGCGCAGCCGCTCCGGCAGCACGCTGTCCTCATCCGCACTGCCGATGCCGGCCGGCGGGCTCTGGACATAGCCTTGAGGAAAGCCGTTCGGATCGCTTGGCGCGTAGCCGAGCGCCTGAGCACTCGCCGCGCCGGAGGACAGGCTGCAGGCGAGGAAGGCCGCACCGGCAAGGACGGATGCGCGGCTGGCGCGCGACAGAGTGAGCGCTAAGGGAAAAAGCTTGATCATGTGCCGCCCCTTGGAATGGAAGTGCATCGCCGTGATGCTGTGCTCGAACAAACGCAGCTGAGGCGTCGGCGGTTCCGCACCGGCGCGTTGCAGACACGACACGGTCAAGCTCATCCCCTCTCACGTTCGCGCGATGGAACCGCCCGAGGAAGCGCGGGTTAATGAACATCGCGGTTCGGAAGGCGCGGCGACGACGAAGTCAGTCCAGTGCAGGGATTAGTCTGAATGCGTGTCCTTCCCAGTGAGCGTCTGTTGTCCAACACGCCCTCAAGCACCCCCGTGTCCGACACGGTGGCCGAGCTTCCCCCCGTCATCCGCCGGACCGAGGTTGTTGCGCTCGCCCTCGTCGGGCTGCTCCTCATCGGCATCGGCACCGTGCTCTATCTGGCCAAAGGTTTCTTCCTGCCGGTCGTGATGGGCTTTGTCGTCGGCACCATGCTGTCGCCGGCCGCGAATGTCCTGGAGCGCAACAAGATCCCGCGATCGCTTGCAGCAGTGCTGATCGTGATGGCCGTCGGCGCCATGGTGACCTTCATCATCGGCCTGATCTCGGCGCCCCTGATGGAATGGAGCACCCACCTGCCCCAGCTTGGCACGCAGTTGAAGGAGAAGCTGCACGTCTTCGACCGCCCGCTGGCGCTCTGGCAGGACCTGCAAGCCATGCTCGGCAACGCAAATTCGCCCAGCAGTTTCCAGTTACCGAGCTTCGATTGGGTTCAGCCGACGATCGGATTCCTGTCGCCGACCTTCACCGAATTCCTGCTGTTCTTCGCAACGCTTGTCCTGTTCGTCGCCAGCTGGCGTGACCTGCGGCGTACCCTGATCATGGTATTCAGCGACCGCGACGCACGGCTCAGGACGCTTCGCATCCTCAACGAGATCGAGGTGCATCTCGGCAACTATCTCCTGACCGTGACGGTCATCAATGCCGGCCTCGGCATCGCCACCGGCCTCGTTTGCTGGATCGCGCAGATGCCGCGTCCGGCGGGGCTCGGCGCGCTCGCCGCGACCTTAAACTTCATTCCGATCATCGGCCCGATCGCGACCTTCATCATCCTCGCCCTGGTCGGCATCGTCGCACTGCCGAGTCTTGGTGCGGCCTCGGTCGCCCCAATCGCCTTTTGCGGCATCGCCTTTCTGGAGGGACATTTCATCACGCCGACCATCATCGGGCGGCGGCTGGCGCTCAACGCCCTTGCCGTCTTTCTCGGCATCGCTTTCTGGACCTGGATGTGGGGACCGATGGGCGCGTTTTTGTCCTCACCGCTCCTGATCGTCGCCGTGATCCTGAAAGAGCATCTGTGGCCGGTCAATTCGCCGCAGCTGCCGGACGCGTGACGGGTTTCACGCGAGGAACTTAGCCGAGCCGCCGGCGTTTTCGGCTCGACACGCAACAAAGCATGGGAGCCTGCCATGGCGAGCGCCGATGCAGAGATCTTGATGAGGAACACGATGGGTGATGCAGCCTATGACCGCCTCGAGAAGGATGTAATCAAGGTGAAAAGAGACATTGCCGACCTGACGGACCATATCACCGACACAGTCAACGCGCTGGGAGACGCCGCGAGACGGCAGGCACGGCGCGGTTACAAGCAGGCGATGGACGACCTGTCCGAGCGCTCCGGTGCCATGATGGATGCGGCGCAGGATGCCGCGGCCAGTGTCGAGGAGCGACTCGAAGACATCATCACGCAGCGGCCGCTCGCCACCGTCGGCCTTGCGCTGGGCCTCGGCCTGCTGATCGGCATGAGCTGGCGTCGATAGAAACTTCTGCCTCGAGGCAATCTGCGGCCATAAGGAGCGGCAACGATGTCCATGACAGCGGGCCTGCTGAAGGGATGGCGGCGCTGGCTTGAGGCGCTCGCCTTTGTCGAGGCGCTCTACAGATCGAGGCGCAAGCATGCCCTTACGTATCGTCGATGAACTTAAGGATGCGACCGCCTCTACTCTGCGGCAGGCCACGCTGGTATCGGCCATCGTGCTGGCGCTTGCCATCGCCGCGGGCTTCCTGTGTGCGGCCGCTTTCGTTCTCGTGCTTCAGAGCTACGGTGCCGTGGCGGCCTGCCTCGCCCTTGCCGGCATCTTCTTGCTGATCGCCATCATCGCTGCGGTGACCTACACCGTCCGCAAGCGACAGATGGAGGTACGCGCTCGTCAGCGGCGCACCAAGGCGGCGCATCTGCTTGCCGATCCCCTGGTGCTCACGACGGGGCTGCAGATCGTCCGCGCCGTCGGCCTGAAACGTCTGATCCCGCTCATCGCCATCGGCGGCGTAGCGCTCGGATTCCTGGCGACTCGCAGCGCCGCGCAAGACGAGGCCCCGGCCGAGTAGATCGAGCCTGGCGCTTTAGCCTCGTGTCAGCTTTGCTTGTCCGTGCTGTCCCGTCATTGCGCGGGAAAGGCGAAACAATCCAGAGCCCGGGGCACTAGATTGCTTCGCTCCTCGCATTGAGGGACGGCAACGTGCCGTACTTTATAGGGCACGGCTTTCGCCGCGACGGCGCGCTAGATCAAGTCACGCAGCGGCCGGGCTGCAGCTTGTGCGCGACCTCGGTCAGGACGCTGACCACCGGCTCGCAGGCCACCATCGGCTTGCTCTGGGTCTGGCCCGACTGGATCAAGGGCCGGCTGCGCGTTGTCTCGCGTGCCACCTTGATCAGGGGGATGCGAACCAGCACGGAGGTACCCGGCAGATCGCCGGGACGGAAGGCGATCGTCCGGGTCGGCATCACAGGCGATGCGACGCTGGCCCGATCCGCCTTGTCGGCGCGGTTGATGACGGCCTCGCCCGGCTTGCCGGACAGCAGCGGCAGGGAAAGATCGTGCCCTGAGGCGAACTGCACTGCACCCAGCGTCAGCGAAACCACGGCGGTACCGAAAACGATCTTAATCAGACTTGGTTTGACAAACAGACTTGGCATGGCGGAGGTCCCCGTCCCATGAACAGTCACTTAACGTTGGTCGCGGGAACCCGGTCCTTGGTCGTGCGATCACTTAACCGTGTGCAAAAAATTTTTGGCCCTCCGGAACGACTCGCGTGCCCGGGAGTCATCCCGGCAGCCGGTTATTCCCCCCTGCCCCATTGACCGGTGACGTAGGGCGCGGCTGTGGTGATGCCAGCCGCGCCCTGCTTTTTGCAGATAATTCAGCGAAATCGCCCTAACCACCCCACCTCGGGCCAAGCGACGGCGGCGGGCCGACCCGGCAAACCGTTGGCGCGCCACGCGAGTTATCCGCGGTATGGCGTCGGCTCGAGGGTTATGAGGGCTGGCCGAACTGCCGGCCCCTTTCTGGGCGGGATTGCGTTCAGAAGCCAGGACCCTCCAAAAAGTGGATCGCAAGCCAGAAGAGGGCGGCGACCATTGCTATCACGATGCAAATCGAAACCCACTGCAGAGGGCTCGCGCGGCGGACACCCCACCACAGGCGATGCCTTTGCTCTGCGTCTGTCTCGTCAGGGTCCCGCTTCTGATCAGATATCGGTGCGGTCATCGCTCGCGCTCCAGCACTCACATCGCCTTTCCCGCTCCGTTGAGCGGCGTTCGGGCCCTTACTTTTGCTGCCGATTGGTCGCGCGCTGCGGCGCCTTCAGCCGGAGTTTCACCCAGCGAACGGAAGCTAGCCCTGCACCATTCATTTCTGTCCGCTAAAGCATGATCCGGAAAAGTGTGTAGCGGTTTTCCGAAACGATCATGCTCAATCAAAGACCTAAAGCGCGATGACGATTCAACCAAATCTCATCGCGCTTTAGTGCACCACCAACACCGGCACGCTTCCGTCCACCAGGACCTCAGATGTCTGACTCCCCAGGAACAGCTTCCTGAGGCCGCGACGCCCGTGAGAGGCCATGACGATCAAGTCGCAGTCTCTCAACTTTGCTGCTTCGATAATCGCAGTGGCCGGGTGCGCATTCGGAACATGCAAGAGTTCTACAGACTTCCCGATCTGCTCCGCCATGGCTCGAGCTTCATCGAGCACTTCGCCCGCACGTTCCCTGCAGGCCGCGTCATAGCGATCAAATTCTTGCTGGGTGGGAATCCATCCCGAGTCGTGTCCGCTCCCATAGTAGACCGGCAGCGGTTCCGTTACAGTGATGACTGTCGCTTTGGCGTTCAAGGCCTTTGCTAAGGCAATCCCATGCTTCAAGCCTTTGCTCGCGACATCCGATCCATCTGTGCTCAAGAGAATATTGGCGTACATTCGGGGCTCCTTGCTCGTCGAACGCTTTCCCTAAGAACTGCTCGTCACTTGTACGGACCGACGTCGCCGTCCGTCTGGGGGCCGATCCCAAACCCATTCGTGGACCAACGCGCGTCCGGTGATGGGCCCGTTTCAAGACCTGAGCCGATGTCCGGTTTGAGTCTGCAATTCGCCGACCAGCGGTCATTGGGTCAAGCCGCGCTTACGAACCTCGACTTGTGAGGACACGGCCTAACTAGCCAGAATTACGCCTGACGATCTTCAGCGCCAGCAGCCCCATGCCACAGGCGAGAGCAATAACCCCCACCGCGATGAGTTCGGGCGAGAGACCGCTTGATCGATATTCAAGACCAAGCGCGATGCAGAGGATGCCGAAAAAGATCAGGACCAACCCGCCAAACTTCTTCACCAGAAAAAGCGGCCCATCAGCAGTGTTTGCAGCCATGTTGAACCTCCTGCCATCTCCGCGGTGGTGGCGCGTCTATCATAGCGGGCGACGTGCGTACCCACACCGGCTTCAAATACTGAGTATCAGGGGGCAAAAACCCGGAGCCAAGGGGATTGATTCTAGATCGCGCGCGTCGGCATTGGGCTCCCTGTACTCCTCGGCTGGAGCCAGCATGTGTAGGCGGCGCGGGTCTCCAGGCCTTTGCTGCACGAGGGTGGCGCCTATGTCCGGCTCGCCAAGGCGGGCGCGGCGCCGTTCGCTTGACGGGGATCAATTCGAGTTGCGGAAATCGAAAGGGGCCGCCTTCAGCGACCCCACCGGTGAAAATGTATTCGGAATGCTTCCCCAACGCAGAGATCGCGACGCCTTGATTTACCAACCGAAAGCGTAAGACCCAGCGCAGACGTTCACCCAGCGAAAACCGTTCCATTGGTTACAGTTGCTGCTCCAGCCCCCGTTGTTGCCCCAGCCTCCACCCCAGCCCCAAGGACTGGTCGCAGCAACACCCGCCGCGACACCAGCGGCAACGGGCCATCCCCAACCGCCCCAGCCTCCACCCCAGCCTCCGCCCCAGCCGCCACCCCAACCGGGGCGTCCGGCAGCAGCCACACGCCAACCCGGACGTACTCCACCACCCCAGCCGGGGCGTACGACCGCAGCGCGACGAACGCCGACCATACCCATGGCACCGCGTCCCGCGAAGCGGCCGCCCCTAAATCCGGCGGCACCCGTACCCATGGCACCGCGTCCAGAGAGGCCGCCGCCCCTAAATCCGCCGCCGCCTCGAAAGCCCCCTCTTGCGGCGGCAGGGTCTGGAGTCAGTGCTATGAGCACTGCGATGATCCCAAAACCGGAAATGATAGCTGATGTCTTTTTACGCATTTTCATCACTCCCTCACATTTTTTGGTTGTCTTCACTTTGACGAGGCGCCGTCATCTGCGGCGATACCTCGATTTCACGAGGGCAAAAGCGGAACTCGCGTCAAAGGCAGAACTCGCGTTTACGTATCAACAATGCGAACCGCGCGGAACGGTTGCACCCTCGCACGAAATGACGGTCACATAATTGTAAGCGCGGCGGTGCGATTCGCGCCGGGCGAGCCTCGCGGGGTGGGGTTCGAAGGCACTTGAGCGGTGCGCAACGATGCGCAGCCGGGAACACCGGTTCACTGGCTTGAGTGCTGGACCGTCAATCTGGAATTTGGCGACCTCAGAACGAGAAGATCAGCCAGACCTCGAGTGCGGTCACGGCGACGCCTAGTGCGACGATGCCGATGCAAAAGCCCCGATCCTCGCCCGTCATTGCAGAAACCCCGGACGCAACTTAAGCGCTAATCAATATATAACACACGCCTGGCTGAAAAGACAGAGAAGCTGCCGCATTGAAAGATACGCGTCCGGCATTGCCGCCGGGCTAGCCATAACCGCTGGCGATTTTAGCGATGATGTTCCGGACAACGCTGTGCCAACACCTGTGTCCAAGCCTCGATCGGGTCATATCATCCGGAGACGATCAGCCACGAACGGCCGCGCATCGGTTCCACCCTTTGTTGCTTGCGCAAAGTTGGTTTCCGCCCCATGTGGCAGCTGCCCCCAACAACAGCCCTGCAACTGGGCGGCAGCTACAGGACCGTTGTTTGCGAGGGCGCATCGGGCTGGTGATACGCACGTTAAAAGAACCCTACAACACTACCGCGTGCAATTGTCCCTAGATACAATTGCCTGCCGGGAGTGTTGTCCTATTTCCCCGTCGGGAGCTTTTGGAGGTGGCATGATGCATAGGACCGCATGTGTCGCCGCACTCTTGTTGGCGGGCTTTTCGAGCGTCGCGAACGCACAAGTCGACTGCGCCAGGATACCTCAGGGACCGGAGCGCACCGATTGCTACCTCGGACTTAGTCAGCTCCATCGCGCACAATCGGATCTGGCCGCGGCAAGAGCGCACGCTCAGTCGGACGCTGCGTGGTATCGGGCAATTACGGGAGTAGCCCTGCCAAAGCCTAAACCGCGCCGTCGGGAATAGCGGTTGGAGCATCGCACCGCCCCTTGGCCAACAAAGGACGTTCTCGAAGACCGGCCGATCGGAGGGCAAAAATGAGTTGCGGCCGCCGGAATCACAAGGGCCCGGTGCGCTCATCGCGCGCCGAGCCCCCTGTTCACTCCAGCCAACGCCAACTATGACGCAGCCGCCCTTGGCACGCGGTTGCGCGAGTTGCGCTGGAAGAAAAGCGCCTGGCTGGCGACGGCCGAGACCATCGCCGGCTGGAACGGCTTTGAGATCAGGAACGCCGGCTCCGGCCGCTCACCGGTCAGGAAGCGCTCCGGATAAGCGGTGATGAACACCACCGGCACCTCGAAGTTGCGCAACAGCTCGTTGACCGCGTCCAGGCCAGAGGAGCCGTCGGCGAGCTGGATGTCGGCAAGGATCAGCCCCGGTTTCCGGTTCTTGGCGATCGCGACGGCATCCGCATGTGTCCGCGCGACGCCGATGACGTTGTGACCGAGATTGCGCACCAGACTCTCCAGGTCCATCGCGATGAAGGTCTCATCCTCGATGATGAGCACGTCGGTCGCGATTTCCGCGGCCATCTCCCGGCCCGCGGCATCGGCGAGACGCCGTGTCTCGGCGACGTCATTACCCAAGATGAACGCCACTTCCGGCTCCGAAAAGCCTTCCAGCGACAACAGCAAAAAGGCCTGCCGCGGCAGCGGCGTGATGTTGGACAGTCGCCGCTCCGGCGGCATCGGCAGCGTCGTCACCTCGGCATCGTCATTGAGCGCGACCGAGTTCCAGATCTGGGTGAATAATTTGAACAAGCCCGCCTTCGGCCCGTGCTGCTCGTCAAGCAGCGAGGCGTCCTGAAGCAGGGCCTCGAGCATGGCACCGACATAAGCGTCGCCGGATGCCTGGCTCCCCGTGAGCGCGCGTGCATAGCGGCGCAGCAACGGCAAATGTTCAGCAACAAGCTGTGATCGGGACATCCCCACTCCAATCGATATCGGGCCATGAAAAAAGGGGCGGCCCGGTTCCCCCGGTGGGATCACTACGCACGAGCTCAAGAAAAGTTCCAGCGCGGCTGGAACTTTCTGGGCGACTTTGCATTACCCCCGTTACGCGAAGGCGTCCAAAGCTGGAAATTCTTTGAGAGACAGGGACTTAACCGGGGAAAATGTGGAACAGGTCATGAAGGATGCAAAATCGCAGGCCAAGAACGCCCCACCCGGCCGGCAGGGCGGCCTCAATGCCGAAATCCAGGCGAGAATCGGCCACCAGCTCCGCGCCATGTACGACGACGTCGTGCGACAGGGGGTTCCTGACCGGTTTGCGGAGCTGGTCCGCAAGCTTGATACGCCAACCGCCGCGCACCAAATAAATGCTGAAGGGGGATCCGGCCCTTCCGGAGGCGGGGGCGCCAACAATCAAGAAGACGGGAGGGATTAATGCCTCTCACCGATGCCCTTCGCGACGACATTCTGGCGACGGTGCCGAGTCTCCGCGCCTTTGCGATCTCGCTTTCCGGCAGTGGCGACCGTGCCGATGACTTGGTCCAGGAAACGCTGTTGCGCGCGCTTGCCAACATCGATTCCTTTCAGCCGGGATCCAACCTGCCGGCGTGGCTGTTCACGATCCTGCGCAATCTGTTCCGGTCCGATTACCGCAAGCGACGGCGCGAGGTCGAGGACGCCGAGGGCAACTATGCCAAGACGCTGAAGACGCAGCCGTCGCAGGGCGCACATCTGGAATTCGAGGAGTTCCGTACTGCGCTCGAAAAGCTGCCGCAGGACCAGCGCGAGGCGCTGATCCTGGTCGGTGCGTCCGGCTTCTCCTATGAGGACGCCGCGACGATCTGCGGCTGCGCGGTCGGCACCATCAAGAGCCGCGTCAACCGCGCCCGCTCCAAGCTCGCCGCGCTGCTCTATGTCGACGGCGCCGAGGATTTTGGTCCCGACGAAACCGTTCGCGCCGTGATCGGCGGGAATGGGTGACGTTCAAAATGGGTTGATGTCGTCCCGGCGAAAGCCGCGACGACATCAACCCACGGTCCGGTGACGATTTGTCGCGCGGTCCAACCAACAACTACGACTTCACCGGCCGCACCGGCGCAGACAGCTGCTCGGTGCGGTCGCGTTCGGTCATGTCGATGACGGTGACCATGGGCGCGGTGAGTTCATAGACATAGCTCACATCCGTGAAGTAGCGCGTCGAGGTGCCGCCCAGCGCCTCCGGCGCGACGCGGTCGAGCAGGATCACGCCGAAATCCGAATCCGGCCGGCGCGTCGCCTCGCTGGTGTTGAACTCCTCCCAGCGGAAATGGAAGACGCCATCGGGCTCTTCGCCAGTGACCTCCCAGGTCGCGACGATGTTGGGATGCTTGCCGACCAGCGACAGGCCCTCGTCGGAATGCGAGGCCAGTTCGAAGAACAACAGCGACAGGCTCTGCGCCGCGCGGGCGCTGACCGCGATGTCCGGCCCGCTCACCGCGATGCGGTCGGCGTGCGGGATCGCGCGGGCCTCGAACAGGCCCTTCAGCTTCACGCCCTGCCATTGGCTTTCGGAGAGCAGCGACACCACGTTCGACATGGCGTGAATGCGTCCGATCAGAAGCTCGCGCGCGACATCGATGTCGGCGCCGTGGCGCAGCGTCCGTGTGATGATCGACTGGATCACTGCCAGGATGTTCTTGACGCGATGATTGAGCTCGTCGATCACCGCGGTGAGCCTGCGCTCGAAGCCGATTCTTACCTGGATCTCGCGGCTCATGCGCAGGTTGTTGTAGGCGACATAGCCGAACAGGCCGCAGATCACCACTGTCAAGGCAAGGCCGATCACACCGACGATCGCCGCAGTCTGCTCGGCGCGCCTGGTCACATTGGTTTTGGCGTAATAGGCCAGCACCCAGTCGCGATTACCGAAGCTGATGGTGCGGACCGATGACGGCGCGGGTCCCTCCACGTTGACACGCCGCTCGGAGACGACGCCCTGGTCGTTGGCGACGAATTCACCATCGACGTTGCGAGGATCCTTGAGCACCACCGAAAACAGCGACAGATCGTCATTGGTCAGCATCAGCGACGCGAGATCGTAGGAGAAGGTCACGAAGCCAGCGGGTGAGCTGGCATCCGGCAGCATCACGGGCGCGGCGAGCACGACGCTGTACGGCCCATTCTCGTGAAACATCGGCAGGGGATCGGAGGCATAGGGCTTGCCCTCACCCATGGCGAGCGACAGCATGGTGGAGAGCGCCGGATTGCCGTCCAGCGTTCGCCCGACAAAGGCTGCAGTCTGCACGTTGCGCGGCTCGACATCCATCAGCAGGTCGACCGGCTGCTGCAGCGCATGCGTATCCAGCGGCTTACCCTCGATGTTGCGGATGGTATCGGGAAATCCCGCGCGCTTGAGATCGTTGCGGGCAGCATCGAGATCGCCCGGATTGAGCCGCGCGACCCAGCCCGCGACCAGAAAATCGGTCTTGAACGCGTAGATCGAGGAGCGCAACGGCTCCAGCATGTTGGCCTTGTTCATCGAGGGCAGGCGGAACAGGCCCGAGGTGACGCGGGCGAGCAGCTCGCGCTCGCTCAAGCGGTCCTGCACCAGGCTCGCATGCACGTCGATGGCGCGGGCGAGCGCGATATTGTCGATGGTCAATTCCTGCTGGTGTACGCGATAGGCGGCGAGGCCCGACAACAGGACCCCGATCAGCGCGATCAAGCCGATGATGAAACCCAGCCGAACCACTCGCCTACTCGATCATGCGGGGTTGGCGACAGGACATTCGCCGGAACGGCCGCGCGACACGCGGGGAGAGCCAACCGGCTGATATGATGATGCAGTCATGGTGGCCACGCAACAACGGTTGGCTGGAAAGCTTAACGCTCAGCTCAAAAGGAAATCGCACATCGCAAAATCCGGAGGATGTTAACGGCGTGGTGCCGCCTTTGTTCCGTGCGATTTGGCGAATTTTGCCCGGCTGCCGTACAGCTCGCCTGCCACAAACCTTAACAGCGCGTAAGCGTTGCGCTTGCAGCCACCTTACCCGGCCCTCAATCCGCCCTTGGCTTCGATGAAGCTGATGATGCGCGAAAGCCCTTCGCTCTTCTTCAGATTGGTCATGACGAATGGCCCCTCGCCTCGCATCCGTTTCGTATCGGCCTCCATTTTCTCGAGCGATGCGCCGACATGGGGGGCGAGGTCGATCTTGTTGATCACGAGCAGGTCGGAGCGGGTGATGCCGGGGCCGCCCTTGGAGGGGATCTTGTCGCCGGCCGCGACGTCGATGACGTAGATGGTGAGGTCGGCAAGCTCCGGCGAGAAGGTGGCAGCCAGATTGTCGCCGCCGGATTCGATCAGCACCAGGTCGAGGCCGGGAAACTTCGCGCGCATGTCTGCAACCGCTGCGAGATTCATCGAAGCGTCTTCGCGGATCGCGGTATGCGGGCAGCCGCCCGTCTCGACGCCGGCAATGCGGTCCGGCGTCAGCGATCCCGACCGCACCAGGAATTCCGCATCCCATTTGGTGTAGATGTCGTTGGTGATGGCGGCGATGTCGTACCGCTCGCGCATCGCCTTGCAGAGCAAGTCCATCAGCGCGGTCTTGCCCGATCCGACCGGACCGCCGACGCCGACCCGCAGTGGGCCGTGAGAACTAGCCATGGAGATAGGTCCTTCGAGCTTGGTCGTTCCGGCTTTCGCCGAAACGACGGGTGGAGAGCCGGTCATGACCTGAACAGCCTTGTATACTGGGTCTCGTGCCGAAGGCTTGCCAGATCGGCGCGGAACGTCGCGCTGCCGAGATCGTCGAGCGCGGCACGCTGCGCGCGCTCGGCCGTGGCCGTCACCACGGGCTCGAGCGCCGCCAGCACGCGCTGGCTGTCGGTCTGGCCGAGCGGGATCAGCCGGCTGGCGGCGGAAATCCAGTTCGACACCACCGCGTGAAGGAACGCGTGCAACGTCGGCTGCAGCGGGATTCCGTGCGCGGACGCGACGAGGCCAACCGCGATCGGGTAAACCAGTGTCCCCTCGCAGTGCGACAGCGCCTGCTCCAGCTCGGCACTGGTCCATGCGGCCCGCGCCGTCTCGATGAAGGCCCGGCCTTGCGTCGAGGTCTCAAGCTGCCGCTCGCGCGAGGGCACGAAAGCCGCGGCAAGCTCGGCGATGTCGCGCAAGGCAGCGGTGTCGCCAGCCTCCACCGCGCGATGGGTATGGACCAGGAACACGCCGTCGCAAAAGCCGGGGCCGTCGCCGAGCATCGCCGCGAGCCAGCCGCGCAAGGTCTCGGCATCGCCGATATCGCCCGCCTCCACCGCCCATTCGATACCGCTGGAATAGGCGAAGGCGCCGACCGGAAAGGCCGGAGAGAGCCAGGTCATGAGCCGGTAGAGCGCAGCCGCGTCCGCGCCCATCAGGGCGGAGCCGTCGGCCGCGCTAGTCGTGGTCATGAGCATGGGAATGACCGTGATGGTGCTCGTGATGGCCATGCTCATGATCATGATCATCGTGGTCATGCGCATGATGATCATGGTCATGATCGCCATGCGCGTGGTCGTGATGCGCGTGGTTCCCGTGAGCATGGCCATGATGGGCATGGTCTTCACGCGCATGGCCGTGCGCCGAGCCTTCCGCATAGGCGCCGCCTTCCGGATCGAACGGCGCCTCGATCTCGATGACGCGGGCACCCAGCCCCTTCACCATCGTCTCGATGACATGATCGCGCCTGATGCGCAGCGCCTTGGCCATGATCTGGGTCGGCAGATGGCGGTTGCCGAGATGCCAGGCGACCCGGATCAGATGATGCGGATCGCTGCCCTTGATCTCAACCAGCGGTTCGGCGGCCGCGACCACCTCGATCAGCCGGCCGTCCTCCAGCACCAGCGCATCGCCGCCGCGTAGCGCGACGGCCTTCTCGAGGTCGAGCAGGAAAGCCAGTCCGCGAGTGCCGGTCATCGCCGTGCGCCGCCGGTGACGGTCGTCGAAGTCGAGAACAACCGTATCGGCCGGCGTTTCGGTCCAGCGATGCTGTGGCTTGACCTGCGTCGCGCGGATCATTTTGCTTGTCCTCTAGAATTTCTCGACCTTGGCGTCGCTGATGATCTCGATCACGGTCGAGACCTTCAGCGGCGTGGAAATCTCCCGCCACTTCTTCATGTGCGGCGCGCGCGCATGCGAATTGAGATCGTCACGGGCCTCCCAGCGCTCGACGACCACATAGACGTTCGGATCGTGGATCGAGATATGGCCCTCATAGGACAGGCAGCCTTTTTCCTTCAACGTCTCGGCGATGCATTCCTTGTGGCCCGCAATGAAGGCCTCGCGGCCCTCCGGCTTCATATGCGTGGTGGCGATGACGTAAATCACGAACTTCCTCCCGGTATTGTTCAACTTGTTGAGCAGGAGGACCTTAGAACATGAAATAGCGTTGCGCCAAGGGCAGAACTTCCGCAGGTTCGCAGGTCAGGAGCTCGCCGTCTGCGCGCACCTCATAGGTCTCGGGGTCGACCTCGATGTTCGGCGTCGCGTCGTTGTGGATCATGCTCTTCTTGGAGATCTTGCCACGGGTGTTCTGGACCGCATAAAGCTTCTTGTCGATGCCGAGCTTGCGGCCGAGGCCGGCGGTGATCGCGGCTTTCGAGGTGAACACCACGGAAGAGGCCGTCAGCGACTTGCCAAAGGCGGCGAACATCGGCTGGTAATGCACCGGCTGCGGCGTCGGGATCGAGGCGTTGGGATCGCCCATCGGCGCGGCCACGATCGAGCCGCCCTTGATGATGCAATCGGGCTTGACGCCGAAGAACGCCGGCGACCACAGTACGAGATCGGCGAGCTTGCCCTTCTCCACCGAGCCGATCAGTTTTGAGACGCCATGCGCGATCGCGGGGTTGATGGTGTATTTGGCGATGTAGCGCTTGACGCGGAAATTGTCGTTGTCCTTGCCCTTGTCCTCGGGGAGCGCGCCGCGCTGCTTCTTCATCTTGTCCGCGGTCTGCCAGGTACGGATGATGACCTCGCCCAGTCGGCCCATGGCCTGGGAGTCTGAGGACATCATCGAGAGTGCACCGAGATCGTGCAGGATGTCTTCGGCTGCGATGGTTTCCTTCCGGATGCGGCTTTCGGCAAACGCCAGATCTTCCGGGATCGACGAATCGAGATGGTGGCACACCATCAGCATGTCCAGATGCTCGTCGATGGTGTTGCGGGTAAACGGCCGCGTCGGATTGGTCGAGGACGGCAGCACGTTCTTCAAGCCGGCGATCTTGATGATGTCGGGCGCGTGGCCGCCGCCGGCGCCTTCGGTGTGAAAGGCATGAATCGTACGGCCCTTGAAGGCCTTCACGGTGTCCTCGACAAAGCCAGACTCGTTCAGCGTATCGGTGTGGATCATCACCTGGATGTCGTGGTCGTCGGCAACCGACAGGCAGTTGTCGATCGCGGCCGGCGTGGTGCCCCAGTCCTCATGCAGCTTCAGCGCACAGGCGCCCGCCTTGATCATCTCCACCAGCGACGCGGGCCGCGACGCATTGCCCTTGCCTGATATGCCGAGATTGACCGGAAACGCATCGAACGACTGCATCATCCGCCCCATATGCCAGGGGCCAGGCGTGCAGGTGGTGGCGAAGGTGCCATGCGAAGGCCCGGTGCCGCCACCGAGCATGGAGGTGACGCCAGACATCAGCGCGTGCTCGATCTGCTGCGGGCAGATGAAATGGATGTGACTGTCGAAGCCGCCGGCCGTGAGGATCTTGCCTTCGCCCGCAATCACATCGGTGCCCGGGCCGATCACGATGGTGACGCTGGGCTGGATGTCCGGATTGCCGGCCTTGCCGATGGCGCTGATCATGCCTTCCTTGATCGCGACGTCGGCCTTGACGATGCCCCAGTGGTCGACGATCAGCGCATTGGTGATCACGGTGTCGGCCGCGCCCTGCTTGTTGGTCGCCTGCGACTGGCCCATGCCGTCGCGGATCACCTTGCCGCCGCCGAACTTCACCTCCTCGCCGTAGGTCGTAAAATCCTTCTCCACCTCGATGATGAGATCGGTGTCGGCGAGCCGCACCCTGTCGCCGGTGGTCGGCCCGAACATGTCGGCATAGACGGAACGCTTGATCTTGACGGACATTGGTTAGGCCCCACTTGCAATCAGTCCGGAACGAGGCAGCACGCGCTCATGGCGCCCGCCTCGCATTCGCAACGGCTTCATCGAACAACGCATCGAGCGTCGCATTGCCGCCGCGGCAGCCCGCGACGACCTGCTCGGCCCAGGCGGCATAATCAGCCAACTCCTCGCGCTGCTCCGCGCTCGGATTTGCAAAGATGCGGGCGCGGATGTTGCTGACCTTGTCGGCGATCTTGATCAGTTTTGCGCCAGGCGATTGCTTCGGCGCGTCTTCGATCTGCTTCTGCCGACGCTCGCTTTTGGGGAGGCTCATGTCGTCGGTGCACTCGACCACCAGACCGGCGACGCGCAGCCCGAACCGATCTGCCAACTCGTCATTCGTGGTCTCGCTGTCCTCGATCGTGTCATGCAGCCAGCCGGCCGCGACCAGCTCGGCATCCTCGCCATTCGTCACCTCGGACAGCATGTTCGCGACCTCGGCGAGATGGTTGATATAAGGCTCCTCGCCCCGCCCCTTGCGCCGCTGCCCATTATGCCGCCGCGCCGCAAGCTCGGCCGCTTCAGAGACAAGTCGAATGCCGGTGAGCATCACGTCACAGCTTGCCCATCACATCGCCACGAAAGCCGTAGACCGTGCGTTTGCCTGCCAGCACGACCAGTCGCACCTCGCGGGTTTGGCCGGGCTCGAAGCGAACGGCGGTGCCGGCGGCGATGTCGAGGCGCATGCCGCGGGCCTTTTTGCGCTCGAACCTCAGCGCCGGATTGGTCTCGAAGAAATGGTAGTGCGAGCCGACCTGGATCGGACGGTCGCCGGTGTTTGACACAGTCAGCGTCGCGGTCTTGCGGCCGGCATTGAGCTCGATCTCGCCGTCCTTGATAAAGAGCTCGCCAGGGATCATATTTTCTTTCCTCCTTCATTCCGGGGCAGCGCGCAACGAGAAGGCCGGAATCTCGAGACAATAACTGCTGGATTCCGGGTTCGGCACGGCGTGCCGCCGGAATGACAATAAGGGACTAGCGGATCGGCTCGTGCACGGTGACGAGCTTGGTGCCGTCGGGAAAGGTCGCTTCAACCTGGATATCGTTGATCATCTCGGGGATGCCGGGCATCACCTGGTCGCGGGTGAGCACTTGTGCGCCGGCCTGCATCAGCTCGGCGACGGTGCGGCCGTCGCGGGCGCCCTCGACGATGAAATCCGAGATGATGGCGACGGCTTCGGGGTGGTTGAGCTTGACGCCGCGCTGCAGCCGTCGCCGCGCCACCATGGCCGCCATCGAAATCAGAAGCTTGTCCTTTTCGCGGGGAGACAGATTCATACGGGATCTCTTGAAACCTATGAGAACGACCTAGTTGAGCCAGAGCCGCGGCAGCGGGGGGCCACCGGTGCGGGACAGCACAGCCACGATATCAGCGCGCAGCCGCGCTGCATCTTGGGCACAGAAGCGCGCCATTGCAAACCCATTCCAGGCGGAGATGCCGACCTCGCCGCCGAAATGATCCGCCGCTTCCCGCAGGCGCTCCGCCAGCGCCTGATCGCCGGGCACGATGAGAGCGGTCGCAATCGCCGCGGCATGCTTGCCGATGGCGGACTGCGACAGCTTCTCACCCACATCGCCCTCGAGACGCACCGTTTCGGCGTAAGCCAGTCTTCCGCCGCGACGCACGCGCCAGCGATCGACAAAGGAGCCCTGCTGCACACGCTCGCCCATGGCGGTGCGGCCGAACACCACCATTTCGCACAACAGAAGCGAGGCACCCTCCGCAAGATCGATGTCGATCCGGCGCGACACTTTTGCGCGGTCGAACAGGATGGTTTCCTGCGGCAGCCAGGCAAGCCCGGCGCCAGCGGCAAGCTTCAACGAAATCGCAAGCTCGGCGGGACGATCGGTGGCGCGATAGATTTTTTCCGCGGCGGCGGTCGTCAGCGTCAGCCGCGCCCCTTCATGCGCCGTGATATCGACGTCGAACCGGTCGCCGCCGGCGACGCCGCCGGCAGTGTTCACAAACACCGCCGACAGCCCCTCGGCTTCCGGCGATGGAAAGCGGACGCGCAGCGAGCCTGATTCATGCAGGCTGCCGCGTCGGGTCGCGCCGTCGCGCGCATGCACCTCGAACGCCACCGCGCCACGGGCGCGATTGGCCGCGAACACCGCCGATGCCGTGGTGGGTGTCTCAGTGTCCATCCGTCCCCCAATCCTAAACCAAACAAGGATTTCGCTTGATCGAGTTTATCCGCGGATACGGATCACCTCTCCCCGCCGGGGGAGAGGTCGGCGCGTAGCGCCGGGTGAGGGCCGCAGCTCTCTCGAGGGACCGTAACGCCTCACCCGATTTGCTGCGCAGATCGACTTCTCCGTTTGGGAGAGGTGGACCTCCGTTGCCGCAACAGCTTACCATCATTGTCCGTTACAGCGCCATCTGGCGGCTGATCTCAGCCTGGTCGAGACCGGCGCGATCGCAGGAATATTTGACTGCGCCGCGGTCCATGACCGCGAAAGTGTCGCCAAGCTCGCAGGCAAAGTCGAGATATTGCTCGACCAGCACGATGGCGATGTCGCCGAGATTGCGCAGATATGAGATCGCGCGGCCGATGTCCTTGATGATCGAAGGCTGGATGCCCTCGGTCGGCTCGTCGAGCAGCAGCAGTTTCGGCCGCATCACCAACGCACGGCCGATGGCAAGCTGCTGTTGCTGGCCGCCGGAGAGATCGCCGCCGCGCCGCCCGAGCATGGACTGCAGCACAGGGAACAGCGAGAACACGTCATCGGGAATGCTGCGATCCTCGCGCTTGAGCGGCGCAAATCCGGTGCGCAGGTTCTCTTCCACGGTCAGCAGCGGAAAGATCTCGCGGCCCTGCGGCACGAAGCCGATGCCGCGACGTGCCCGCTCGTAGGGCCGCAAGCTCGTGACGTCGGCGCCGTCGAAGGTGATGGAGCCCGAAGCGATCGGGTACTGGCCGACCAGCGCACGGAGCAGCGAGGTCTTGCCGACGCCGTTGCGCCCGAGCACGCAAGTGACCCTGCCCGGCTGTGCATTGATCGAGACGCCGCGCAGCGCCTGCGCCGCGCCGTAATAGAGGTTGATGTCCTTGACTTCGAGCATTTGCGTTACCGTCCCAGATACACTTCGATGACCCGCTCGTTGGATGAGACCTGGTCGATCGTACCTTCAGCCAGCACGGTGCCTTCATGCAGGCACGTCACCTTGACGCCGAGCTCGCGCACAAAGCTCATGTCGTGCTCGACCACCATCACGGTGTGATCGCGGTTGATCTGCTTCAACAGCTCCGCCGTCTGCTGGGTCTCGACATCGGTCATGCCGGCGACCGGCTCGTCGACCAGCAACAGCCGTGGGTTTTGTGCGAGCAGCATTCCGATCTCCAACCACTGTTTCTGGCCGTGGGAGAGGCTACCGGCGAGTCGCTTGCGGGCGTCAGTGAGGCGGATGGTTTCGAGCACGCGCTCGATCCGCTCGCTGTCCGGCTTGTTGGGCCGCCAGAACAGCGTGCCCTTGACGCTGTGATCGACATTGAGCGCGAGCAGCAGATTGTCCTCGACCGTTTGGCTTTCGAACACCGTCGGCTTCTGGAATTTTCGGCCGATGCCGAGTTCGGCGATGCGAGTCTCATCGAGGCGCGTGAGATCGGTAACGCCGTCGAACAGCACCGTGCCTTCGTCCGGCTTGGTCTTGCCGGTGATGATGTCCATCATCGTGGTCTTGCCGGCGCCATTGGGGCCGATAATGGCGCGCATCTCGCCGGGCGCAAGCGTCAGCGAAAGATTGTTGATGGCATGGAAACCGTCGAAGGAGACATGCACGCCGTCAAGATAGAGCAGCGCGGAAGTGGTACGGCCGTCGATGGTGTTCATGGCCCTTGCTCCGCCATCTTGGGTTCGCTGACGCCGTCTTCGCGCGCGGCACTCACCGCATCCGCCGCGATCGTCTTCTGTCTCATGGGCATCCGCCAGCTATTGAAGGTGCCCACGATGCCCTTGGGCAACAGCAGCGTCACCAGGATGAACAGCGCGCCAAGCATGAACAGCCAGTACGGGGCAAGCACGCCGGAGGTGAAAAAGGTCTTGGCGTAGTTGACGACGATGGCCCCCAGTGCCGCGCCGATCAGCGTGCCCCGGCCACCGACGGCAACCCAGATCACGGCTTCAATCGAGTTGCCCGGCGCGAATTCCGACGGATTGATGATGCCGACCTGCGGCACGTAGAGCGCGCCCGCGACGCCTGCCATGCAGGCGGAGAGCGTGAACACGAACAGCTTGTAGGATTCGACGCGATAGCCGATGAAGCGCGTGCGCGACTCGGCGTCGCGGATCGCGATCAGCACCTTGCCGAGCTTGGACGTCACGATCGCCCGGCAGAGCAGGAAGGCCACTATCAGGAACAGGCAGCTCAGCGCAAACAGCGCCGCGCGTGTGCCATCGGCCTGCACGTTGAAGCCCAGGATGTCCTTGAAGTCGGTCAGGCCGTTGTTGCCGCCGAAGCCGAAATCGTTGCGGAAGAAGGCGAGCAGCAGCGCATAGGTCATCGCCTGCGTGATGATCGAGAGGTAAACGCCGGTGACGCGGGAGCGGAAGGCGAACCAGCCGAAGCCGAAGGCGAGCAGGCCGGGTACTACCACCACCATCAGCGCCGCGAAGGGGAACATGTCGAAGCCATACCAGTACCACGGTAGCTTCTGCCAGTTCAGGAACACCATGAAGTCGGGCAGGATCGGATTGCCGTAGACGCCGCGGGTGCCGATCTGGCGCATCAGATACATGCCCATGGCGTAGCCGCCGAGCGCGAAGAAGGCGCCATGACCGAGCGAGAGAATGCCGCAATAACCCCAGATCAGGTCGATCGAGAGCGCCAGGATGGCGTAGCAGACATATTTGCCCCACAGCGCCACGAGATAGGTCGGCACCTGGAAGACGGAGCCGACGGGCAACAGGAGGTTGGAGAGCGGAATCAGGATCCCGCAGGCCGCGACCACCACGACGAAGGTAGTTGCGGCCCGATCCAGCGAACGTGTCAGGACATGCGGCATCATGCTTCCACCGCCCGCCCCTTGAGCGCGAACAGGCCACGCGGACGTTTCTGAATGAACAGAATGATCAGCACGAGAATGGCGATCTTACCGAGCACCGCGCCGGCCACCGGCTCCAGGAACTTGTTAGCGATACCGAGTGTGAAGGCGCCGACCAGCGTACCCCAGAGATTGCCGACGCCGCCGAACACCACGACCATGAAAGAGTCGATGATGTAGCCCTGGCCGAGATTGGGGCTGACATTGTCGATCTGCGACAGCGCAACGCCCGCAATGCCCGCGATTCCAGAGCCGAGGCCGAAGGTGAGCGCGTCGACCCGGGAGGTGGCGATGCCCATCGAGGCCGCCATGCGGCGGTTCTGCGTCACCGCGCGCATCTCGAGCCCGAGCGCAGTGAAGCGCAGCATCGCGAGCAGGATCACGAACACCGCGAGCGTGAAGCAGAGGATCCAGAGCCGGTTGTAGGTGATGGTGATCTGGCCGAGCTCGAAGGCGCCGCTCATCCAGGACGGGTTGCCGACCTCGCGGTTGGTCGGGCCGAAGATGGTGCGCACCGCCTGCTGCAGCACCAGCGACAGGCCCCAGGTCGCAAGCAGCGTCTCCAGCGGCCGGCCGTAGAGGAAGCGGATGATGCTGCGCTCGATCAGGACCCCGATGGCGCCTGCGACCAGGAAGGCCAAGGGCACCGCGATCAGAAGCGAATAGTCGAACAGACCGGGATAGCGGGTGCGGATCACCTCCTGCACGACGAAAGTAGTGTAAGCGCCGAGCATCACCATCTCGCCGTGGGCCATGTTGATGACGCCCATCACGCCGAAGGTGATGGCGAGCCCAATCGCGGCCAGCAACAGCACCGAGCCGAGCGAAAGCCCGTACCAGGCGTTCTGCACGCCGGACCATATCGCGAGCGAATTCTGAATCGACGAGACCGCGCTCGCTGCCGCCTTTGCGACCGCGGGCGGCTGGTCGGTGCCGATGTCGCTGAGCATCGCCAGCGCGTCCTGGTCGCCGCGCGACCGGATGGTCGCTACCGCCTCGAGCTTGTCGACCTCGGCGGCGTCGGACTTGAACAGGATGATCGCGGCGCGCGCCTGGGCGAGGAATGCCTTGGCCGTCCGATCGGTCTCCTTGGCAAGCGCGCCTTCGACGGCCGGCAGCGCGGCCTCCTCATGCGACTTGAACACCGATTTCGCCGCGGAGATACGCGCGTCAAGGTTGGGCGACTGCAAGGTCAGGCCGCCGAGCGCGGCCTCGATGTGGCGGCGCAGCTTGTTATTGAGGCTGACCGCGCTCGCGCTGTCGGGAATGGCATCGACGGGCGCGCCGGTCGCGGCATCGACCGCCTTGCCGTCCTCCTGCTTAATGTAGACCTTCTTGGTGTCGGCATCGAACATCAGCCGCTCGTCCTTGAGCGCACTGATGATGGGATAGGCGAGCGGACTGCCCGACGAAGCAATGGCGTCGACGGCTTCCTCAGAATCGGAAAAATCGTCGGTGGTGAACTTGGCGACCGCATCCTCGAACGGGCCCGCGAAAGCGGGGCCCGTAAAAGCGATCAGCACGAGCGCGAGCAGAAAGGCATGAAACGGAGCAATGAACCTGGCGAGCACTGGCAAACCCCGGCGAGAGGTAAAAGGAAGGCGGCGACATCGCCGCCTTCCACTTTCTGTTTGCGCATGATCCTTTCGAAAAACCGGTTTCCACTTTTTCGGATCATGCGCCGGTTCTTATCAAGACGGTCAGGCGGGCGATCAGGAGCCCGAGCCGAGGCACTTGTTGGTCTTGACGTTGTAGTTGCCGCACTTCTTGCCGACCCAATCGCCGATCAGGTCCTTGGAGCCGTCCAGCTCCTTTGACCATGCATCGCCGGGGACAAGGTCCTTGGTCTTGTACACCACGTTGAACTGGCCATCGCCCTTGATCTCACCGATGAACACGGGCTTGGTGATGTGGTGGTTGGGCAGCATCTTGGAGATGCCGCCGGTCAGGTTCGGCGCTTCGGTGCCGGGCAGCGCGTCGATGACCTTGTCGGCATCGGTCGACTTCACCTTCTCGACCGCCTTCACCCACATGTTGAAGCCGATCACGTGAGCTTCCATCGGGTCGTTGGTCGTGCGCTTCGGGTTCTTGGTGTAGGCCTGCCACTCCTTGATGAATTTCTCGTTGGCCGGAGTTTTGATCGACTCGAAGTAGTTCCAGGCGGCGAGATGGCCGACCAGCGGCTTGGTGTCGATGCCGGCGAGCTCTTCCTCACCCACCGAGAACGCGACCACCGGGATGTCGGTCGCCTTGATGCCCTGGTTGCCGAGCTCCTTGTAGAAGGGAACGTTGGCGTCGCCGTTGATGGTGGAGACCACCGCGGTCTTCTTGCCGGCCGAGCCGAACGCCTTGATCTTGGAGACCTCGGTCTGCCAGTCCGCGAAACCGAATGGAGTGTAGTTGATCATGATGTCGTCGGCGGCAACACCCTTCGACTTCAGATAGGCCTCGAGGATCTTGTTGGTGGTGCGCGGATAGACATAGTCGGTGCCTTCCAGCACCCAGCGCTTCACCTTATCTTCCTTCATCAGATAGTCGACGGCTGGAATCGCCTGCTGGTTCGGCGCCGCACCCGTGTAGAACACGTTGCGCTCGGACTCCTCGCCTTCATACTGCACCGGGTAGAACAGGATGCTGTTCAGCTCCTTGAACACCGGCAGCACGGATTTGCGCGACACCGAGGTCCAGCAGCCGAACACGACCGCGACCTTGTCCTTGGTGATGAGCTCGCGCGCCTTTTCGGCGAACAGCGGCCAGTTCGAAGCGGGATCGACGACGACTGCCTCAAGCTTCTTGCCGAGGACGCCGCCCTTCTTGTTCTGCTCGTCGATCAAAAAAAGGATGGTGTCCTTCAGCGTCGTTTCGCTGATGGCCATGGTGCCGGAGAGCGAGTGCAGGACGCCGACCTTGATCGTATCGTCCGCGGCAAGAACCGGCGAAATCGCAAAGCCGAGGGCAAGCCCAGCGGTCGCTGCCAGCCAGCGACGGCGGGTCATCGTCGCTATGTTGTGAGCAATTTTGGTAAGCATAGAGGTATCCTCTCCCTGACGCAGGCGTGAAAAAACGCTGCGACGGCCCCATCGGCCGCCTGCGTTAAGGGAATCGCAAGAACCATGCCACGCCCATGGGCGGCCTTAAGTCGCTGAATTTGCTTTCGAAACTGGTTAAATTCGCAAAAATTCCACGATTGGCGGCTCATTTTTTGAACAAAAAAAATGTATGCTTTCGCGGCAACCTGTATAATTTGTGAGCATAATCGGAAGAATGTCTAATTTTACGGCATGAAACTTCACGGCCCAGAGAGCAAAAGCGCACAGCGCGTGATCCGTGAGGCGCCGGCGAAACGGGCTTGATCCGCGAAATCATCCTTGAAAGTGCCGCGTTCGCGTTCCATATGTCTCCGCGGACCTCGGGAATCATTCGGGGCATCGCGAGCCGCGTGTTCTTAAGCCGTTAGCCTTTCCATAGAATAATGGGCTTCTGGCTCGCTTTTTCAGCCAAACAACAATCGACGCCCCCGACACGCGGGTGTTCCTGAGATCGTCGGCCCGCCGCCCGGCCTTTGCCGCTGGCTGCCGGCTGTTTCATTATGGAAAGAACAGAGCTTTTGACCTCCTTTCAGGATTTCGGCCTCGCCGATCCCATCACCCGTGCGCTTCAGGAAGAAAACTACCTCACGCCCACACCCATTCAGGCCCAGACCGTCCCGCTCGGATTAGCCGGACGTGACGTCGTCGGCATCGCCCAGACCGGCACCGGCAAGACCGCAGCCTTCGCGCTCCCGATCCTGAACCGGATCCTCGAGAATCGCATTCGGCCGCAAGCCAAGCACTGCCGCGCCCTCATCCTGAGCCCGACCCGCGAACTGTCGGGCCAGATCCTCGACAGCTTCAACGCCTATGGCCGCCACGTCCGCCTCTCCTCGGCGCTGGCGATCGGCGGCGTGCCGATGGGACGCCAGGTGCGCGCCCTCATGCAGGGCGTCGAAGTGCTGGTCGCGACCCCCGGCCGCCTGCTCGACCTCGTGCAGGGCAATGCGCTCAAGCTTGCCGGCGTCGAGTTCCTGGTGCTGGACGAAGCCGACCGCATGCTCGACATGGGCTTCATCAACGACATCCGCAAAATCGTCGCCAAACTGCCGCTCAGGCGCCAGACGCTGTTCTTCTCGGCAACCATGCCGAAGGCGATCGCGGAGCTCGCGGAAGCCATGCTGCGCGATCCCGCGCGCGTTGCGGTCACGCCGGTTTCCTCCACGGCCGAACGCATCAGCCAGCGGATCATCCAGGTCGACCACACTGCCAAGGCCGCGGTGCTCGCGCAGCTCCTGACCCAGGAGCCGATCGATCGCGCGCTGGTCTTCACCCGCACCAAGCATGGCGCCGACAAGGTGGTGAAGAGCCTCGCGAAGGCCGGCATCGCCGCCCACGCGATCCATGGCAACAAGTCGCAGAACCATCGTGAGCGAGTACTCACCGCGTTCCGCTCCGGCGAGGTGCGCACGCTGATCGCCACCGATATCGCCGCCCGCGGCATCGACGTCGACGGCGTCAGCCATGTGGTGAATTTCGACCTGCCCAACGTGCCGGAAACCTATGTCCACCGCATCGGGCGCACGGCGCGCGCGGGCCGCGAGGGTACCGCAATCTCACTGGTCGCGGGCGGAGAGGAGATGGGCTATCTGCGCGACATCGAGCGCCTGATCCGCGTGGCGCTGCCGCGCGAGGACCGGCGCACCCCGGGCGGCCAGCGCGAGGCGGCCCCCGCGCCGACAGCGGCTCATCGGCCCGGCCATGGACATGGACATGGGCATGGGCATGGGCAGAACCGCGGCGGTCGCGGTGGCTCGCAGCCGCATGGACATGGACATGGGCCACGGGCAAATGAGGCTGCACAAGTCTCGAAAGGCCCTCGCCGCCGCCGCCGTGGTGATGCTAAGAGTGGCGCCCTGCAAACCAATCGCCAGGAACCGCACCGCGAACCGCACCGTGCGTCGCATGGCGGCAACAAGTCGTCTGGCAGCAACAATATGGAAGGAAAGGGCCTGGCTTTTTTGCATCGCGAAATACGCCGCAATGACCAGCGCAAGCGCGATCAGCGCCCCCATTAGTCATCGATCGATCTGGAGCTAGACATGGCAAAAGAAGAGTTGATCCAGTTCGAAGGACTGGTTACCGAAATCCTTCCTGACGCACGCTACCGCGTGCAACTGGACACCGGGCACGAGATCGTTGCCTACACCGCAGGCAAAATGAAGAAGAACCGCATCAAGACGCTCGCGGGCGACCGCGTCACCGTCGAGATGTCGCCCTACGATCTGGAGAAGGGCCGGCTGATATTCCGCCACAAGGACGAGCGCCCGAGCCAGGCCCCTGGCGGCGCACCGCGCGGGGGACCTCAGCGCGGCGGCGGCCAGTTCCGCCGCAGATAGGTCGCGCCCGAGGCAACCATGGCAACTTGATGTCCGCACTAAGGTTTGGGGCGCCGGCCACCAAATTTTCGCGCACGTCAGGATTGTCTAAATGACCTGCTTCCCATAAGATGCTGTTATCGATTTTCGGCCGGACGACATTAGCTATTACCGGTATAGCCGGTTCAGACGCTGACGACCCTTCCAAAAATTCGATCGCACCAGCCTGCGCAAGTGGGCATTAGACTTTGTTTATCTGAGAAGGGACTACCCCCGTGAGCATGGGAACCGTGAAATGGTTTAACGCCACCAAGGGCTACGGCTTCATTCAACCGGATGACGGCGGCAAGGATGTGTTCGTGCACATCTCGGCTGTCGAGCGCGCTGGCCTTGGCACGTTGCGTGAGGGCCAGAAGATCTCCTACGAAATCGTAGCGGATCGCCGTTCCGGTAAGTCGTCGGCCGACAACCTCCGCGCCGCCAACTGAATGCTGATCGGCAGGGCTGCACTGAAGCGCGCTTCAGTGGAGCCCTTTCGAGACGCTTTGCCGGACACTGAAATGGTTGCAAAAGGGCCGTGCCTCTGGCGCGGCCCTTTTCATTTGCGGCCGAGAGCAATGCAACAGCTCTCCGCCACGCCACACGCCCGCCAAAGAGGCCGCACAGCGGCGGTCTCGAAGAGCGACCGCGTGGATGTCAAAGCATGATCCGGAAAAGTGTGTAGCGGTTTTCCGGATCATGCTTTAGTCAGTTCGTCTTGGCCTGCTGCGCGGCGTTTCCGGCGGCCTGGTTGTTGAGGGTGCCGGACTGGGTCATTACCGACTGGAAGTATTTGTCGTCATCGCCGAGCGTCGCGCGGCGCTGGCAGAGCGGCATGCAGCTATAGGTCTCGCGCTCGATGCCGCGATAGACCGTGACCAGCCGGTCGCTCGGCCCCTCGACCTGGATCGTGCGATCGACCAGCACCTCGCCGCCGCGATCCATCGCGATGAAGTTGGTCGCGCCATAGCCTTTGCCGGTGACGACGATGATGCCGCCGTTCTGCAGCGTCACGTCGGCGATCATCGGGTTTCCGACCACAATGGTGGCGACCCGATTGGGCAGCTTGAACAGCTTCGCCTGATCGACGCTGACCGAGATGGCGTCATCCGACGGTTCGGCTGCGGCGGCAAGCGGCAACAACAGGAGGCCGAATGCCATGCCGAACAGGGGACGCACGAGGTTACGCAAGAGCTCACTGAACATGATCGACTCCGGGACACTGACAGCCGGGGCTTAGGCGATGATCGAAGCCTTTCCGGCGCCCGATGCGGCGAGTTTGCCCGCAAATCGTGAACGGACGGCAAACAAGACGCGAGGCTTGCAGCATTCAATCGTTTGCCCTGACGTGGACTACGGCATTGTCGTCGGAATAAACCCGGCGCCAGCCCTGCATCCGGTCGAGCAGCCGCGCCGCCGGCGTTTTCGGCGTCAGCCATACGGCATCGATGTCATAGGTTTTCAAAAGGTTAAGGAATCCGTCGACATCGTTGAGTTCAAGGGCATGGTGATAGGCGAGTGCAAAGGTCTCGCCATAAAGCTCGGCCCGCCCGTCGATGAAGACCGGGATACCGTGCGAGATCAGGAAGCCCGCAAAAGACATGTCGTTGAGAATGCGGCCCGCGTGATGCGCTTTCAGCGCCTCCACGGCGGCTCGTTCGGAGGCCGTCGCCGGCGGTGAATAGCGGGCGACGCCTGCGATCGCCCAACTCGAGAGAACGAGCATGGCCGCAAATGCCGTGGTCAGGGTAAGTGCGACGTTTGTCTTGCCGGCGCGCGCCGGCGGCAACGCGAATTGCGCGGCGAGCGGCGTCATCACGACCAGCGGCGCCAGCAGGGCGAGCACCTCGATATTGCGGACATGCGACAGCGCCATGTGAATGAAGCCGAGCAGCAGCAGGATGCGCGGCGGCGGCAGCATGATGCGCCAATAGAGCGCCGCGCCGAGGCCGCCTAGCAGGGCAAGCTCGAGCGGCATGACATGGCTGAAATCGGCCGGCCGCCATTCATCGATCAGACGAAGAAGCTCACCGAGGTCGAGAATCCGGCGCGCCGCCAGGATAGAGCCCCAGCCATAGGGCGTGACACAGCTTGCGGCAACCGCCGCGGCGGCGAAGACGATCCAGCGCAGGGCAAGCGCGGTGCGCGCCGCACGCTCCGCGTTCCACAGGGCGTCGAGCGCGATCGGCACGATCAAGGCAAGCCCGAGCACGAAGCTGCCGTGAAGATTCGCCCACAGCACCATCAGCGGCAGCAGCAGGAAGGACGGCGGCTTGCGCGCCTCGCTCGCGCCAAGCAGGCCGTGCACCCAGGCAAGCATGACCGGCAGAGCCAGCACATGCGGCCGCGCCAGAAGATGCGGAGCGGTGAGCGTCAGCGCCGCCACGCAAACCAGCAGCGCGTATTTTTCGCCGATACGGGCGGACAAATAGAAGGCGAGTAGCGCGAACGTCACGGCGCTCGCCAATGCCGTGAGAACGACCGGCCCGCTCCAGCCGGCCCAGTTATAGGCCTTGGCGAGCAGCACCTGCGCGAGCCAGGAGGTCGAGATCCATGGCTCGCCCGCCCTGGTGAAGGAATAGATGTCGACGCGCGGCAGCGCGCTGTGATCGAGGATCCACTGGCCGACCGCGATATGCCAATAGGTGTCGGGATCGTTGAGCAGCGGGTTGCCATTGATCAGCAGCAGCGCATAGACGCCGATGCCGAGCCACAGAAAACTCGGCACGCGGCCGAGCAGCACGGTCCCGCCCGTGTGAACTGTCGCGATGTCGGCGCTGCTCAAGACGCCTCCGCGCAGTCGTTTTGATGGAGCGTGATCTTGACGGAAAACGAGTGTCCACTTTTCCTGATCATGCTCTAGCGCCGGAACGGAAACGCGAGCTGGCCGAGGATTTCGGTCGGCATGGTCACTTCGTCCCCGCCGTAATCGTCCGGCAGCCGTCCTTCGGGCATCCGGAAGGTGCCGAACAGGATGTCCCAGATCGGGAAGGTGCCGGCGAAATTGGTGTTGCCGCCATCGTCGACCGGCGTGTGATGCCAGCGGTGAAACACCGGCGTTGCGATCACATAGCGGAGCGGCCCGAGCGTCCAGTTCAGGTTGGCGTGCACGAAGGCGGAATGGAAAGTGGTGAAGGGTCCGACCCAGAGCATGATGTTGGGCGAGATGCCCGCCATCAAAAGAATGACGTCGACCGAGATGGTGCCGAGCACGAGGTTCACGGGATGGAAGCGGGCCGCGGAAATCCAGTCCAGCTCTTCACTCGAATGATGCACGGCGTGGTATTTCCAGAACTCGCCGCCGTGAAACAGCCGGTGCAGCCAGTACAGCATGAAATCGGACGCGACCAGGAACAGCAGCGCCTGGATCCAGAGCGGCAGATGCGACAGCGGCCCGTGGCCATTGTCGTAGAAGGCGATCAGCTCGTCGGCATCGTGAATGTTGAACACGACGCCGGCGCCGAGCACCAGCAGGCCGATGCGCAGCACGCGCGCGAACACCGGGACGAAGAACCAGTAGACGATATCGGTGATGAGCTCGCGCCTCTGCCACCACGGTGTGCCGGGATTGCAGGGAGAGAAGTAGCTGAGCACCGAGAACATCAGCGCAAGCACGAACGTGATCGGCACCACCTTCTCGATGGTCTGGCCGAGCATCAAGAGCACTTCCATCGGCAGGTTCGACATTGCCGCCTCACTTTTCTCTCACCGGATCAGCATGGGTACTCCCGTGGAGCTTAAGGAGCCGTGAAGCAGGCCGTCGTCGAGGCGCGGAGCCTTTGTCTTATGCGCGATATGCCGAAGCGCGCCCCGTGGAATTGCCGACATACGGATTTTATCGACTGTCTTAATGCGACGTTTACTCTGCGCAAGAACACCGAATTACACGACGTTTTACGCGAATGAATTAACTGCGCCGAAATTGTCGGAACGTAGGGTGCGCCACATGGTCACGGTGCTGAGAACGCCGGCGAGACCAGAACCCAGAGTTCGACAGCCACGTGTACATGGAGTTTGAGATTATGAAGAACCTGATTGCGCGTTTCGTGAAGGACGAGTCCGGTGCCACTGCGATCGAGTACGGCCTCATCGCCGCCGGCATCTCGCTGGCGATCATTGCAGTCGTGAACGGCCTCGGCACCAACCTGAGCGGCAAGTTCACCTCGATCAACAGCTCGCTGAAGTAAGCGACGCTCGAGAGACCTAACAGCAAAGGCCCCGGCGAACCGGGGCCTTTGTCGTCTTAACAAGCGGCTTGTTCCATGCGTAAACCCGACGCCGCCTTGGCGACAGATGCCACGTCCACTCCGCAACGCCGGGACCGCGCCTCGCGCGAGCTGGTCTGTCTTGCGCTGATCCTGGCGCTCGGCACGCTGCTCTGGCGCATCGCCAGCGTCTGGTGACGGGGTACAAGGCATTTGCCGATTTTTCACCTCTCGCCTTTAGCCTTTCGCGACAACGTTTCCCTGAAATCGCCGCGGCGCGGAGCCGATGCCCATGATGCTTGACCTCGCACGGCTTCTCGTCTTTCCGGCCCTGATGGCGTTCGCCGCGGCGAGCGACATCTTCACCATGACCATTTCGAACCGGGTGTCGCTCGCACTCGCCGTCTCGTTCCTTGTGCTCGCTCCGCTCACCGGCATGGGGCTCGAGCAGATTCTGCTGCATTTCGGCGCCGGCGCCGTCGTGCTGATGGTGGCGTTCGGCTGCTTTGCCATGGGCTGGATGGGCGGCGGCGATGCCAAGATCCTGGCAGCCGCCTCGCTCTGGTTCGGCTTCTCACATCTTTTGCCCTACCTGCTCTACGCCTCGGTGCTCGGCGGGGCGTTGACACTGCTGCTGCTGCAGTTCCGGCAGTGGCCGCTGCCCTATCAACTGGCCGGCCAGGCCTGGCTCTCGCGGCTGCATGCCAAGGAGACCGGCATTCCCTACGGCATCGCGCTCGCGATCGGCGCGCTGATGATCTATCCCGAGACCGATTGGGTGAAGACGATCGACCTTGCGCACTTCGCGCTGCGCTGAGCCTTGCCCCGAGCGCCGCGCTGAGCCTTGCCCCGAGCGCCGCGCTGAGCCTTGCCCGGATAAACCCGGCGTTAAGGCGATTTAGATACGCCTCATTAACCATGCTTTGACGAATAACTGGTCAACTCCCATCACGGCGACCGGCGCGTCGCGGCGTTATGTGGAAAGTTGAAGCGTATGAATACCGCTCGCATCGTGGTCCTGGCCATTGCTATCGGTGCCGGCGGCATCGCCGCTTATCTCGCGAGCGGGTCCGACAAGCCCGCCCCTGCCCAGCCGGTCGCGCAACTGGCGACCGTGGACGTGCTCGTCGCCAAGGGCGAGATCAATCTCGGCCAGACCGTCAAGGCCGAGGACATGCAGTGGCAGACCTGGCCGACGGCCTCCGCCAGCAACAGCTTCGTCAAGCGCAGCGATCGCCCCGATGCCCCCAATCAGCTGGCGGGCTCGATCGCGCGCGGTTCCTTCATGGCAGGCGAGCCGATCCGCGAGCAGAAGCTGGTCAAGACCGGTTCCGGCTTCATGGCTGCCATCCTGCCGTCCGGCATGCGCGCGGTCTCGACCGAGATCGCGCCGGAGACCGGCGCCGGCGGCTTCATCCTGCCCAACGATCGCGTCGACGTTCTCCTGACCCAGCGCCTCAAGAATCCCGATCCGAAGGCCACCCAGCCGGACATCGTTCACACCGAGGTCGTGCTGCGCAATGTGCGCGTGCTCGCCATCGACCAGGCGCCGAGAGAGAAGGACGGCCAGAATACTGTGGTCGGCAAGACGGTCACGCTGGAGCTGAAGCCTGACGAGACGACCACGCTCGCGGCCTCCCGCCAGGCCGGCACGCTGTCGCTGGCGCTGCGCAGCATCGCCGACGCCAACACGGTCGAGACCGTCGATGCCAGCGTGAAATTCACCCAGAGCGTCAACATCGTCCGCTTCGGCATTCCGGGCGGGGCGACGCTGATGCCGACGCAGCCGTGACGATGAGGACCGACGACATGAAGTCCAGGGCAAGAATTGCAAAGCTGCGAACCTCGACGGTGCGCGCCCTGTCGTTCTCGGCCGTCGCCGCGTTCACGCTCAACCCGGCGCTGACGCCCGTCGTGGCGACCGATTACCGCGTGCCTGCGCCGGTTGCCGCCGATGGCCAGATGAACGCGCGATTCCTGGCGCTCGGCATCGGCAAGTCGATTGTCATCGACCTGCCGCGCGACATCAAGGACGTGCTGGTCGCCGATCCCAAGATCGCCAATGCCGTGGTGCGCTCGTCGCAGCGCGCCTATATCATCGGCGCGACGATCGGCCAGACCAATATCGTGTTCTTCGATTCCGCCGGCCAGCAGATCGCCGCCTATGACATCGCGGTGAAGCGCGACCTCAACGGCGTACGCGGCGCGCTGAAGCAGCTGCTGCCGAACTCCGACATCCAGATCGAGGGCGTGGCCGACGGCGTGGTGCTGACCGGCTCGGTCGCCTCGCCGATCGAGGCCCAGCAGGCCGCGGATCTTGCCGGACGCCTCGTCGGCGGCGTCGACAAGGTGGTCAATTCGATCACGGTTCGCGGCCGCGACCAGGTGATGCTGAAGGTCACGGTCGCCGAAGTAGCGCGCCAGATCATCAAGCAGATGGGCATCGACCTCTCGGCCAACCTCACCTATGGCACCGCGGTCGTCAACTTCAACAACTCCAACCCCTTCACCGCCCATGGCGGTCCGCTGGTCGGCGGTAACGCCGTGACCACCTCATTCGGCTCGACGCCGTCGGTGACGGCGACGCTGCGCGCGATGGAGAACGCGGGTGTCATCCGCACACTGGCCGAGCCGAATCTGACCGCGATCTCTGGCGAATCGGCGACCTTCATCGCCGGCGGCGAGTTTCCGATCCCCGCCGGCTACGCCTGCGATCCCACGACCCATGTCTGTACCACCCAGATCTCCTACAAGAAGTTCGGCGTCTCGCTCAACTTCACGCCGGTGGTGCTGAACGGGGGACGCATCAGCCTGCATGTGATGACGGAAGTGTCGGAACTGTCGAACGACAATTCGGTCACGCTGTCGCAGGCGGTGACCACCTCGACGGTCAACTCCATTGTCATTCCCTCGATCAAGACCCGGCGCGCCGAAACCACGCTGGAGATTCCCTCCGGCGGCGCGATGGCCATGGCCGGCCTGATCCAGGACCAGACCAAGCAGGCGGTCAGCGGCATGCCGGGGCTGATGCAGCTGCCGGTGCTCGGCTCGCTGTTCCGCAGCCGCGACTACGTCAACAACCAGACCGAATTGATGGTGCTGGTGACGCCCTATGTGGTCCGCGCGGTGGCACAGAAGGACCTGTCGCGCCCGGATGACGGCTTCGCCGCGGTGTCCGATCCGCAGGCCGATCTTCTGGGCTCGATCAACCGCATCTACGGCGTGCCGGGCCGCACCGAACCCGCACGGAATTACCGCGGCCAATACGGCTTCATCACCGATTGAGCCGAGCGAGGACCTTACCCATGACAGCGCAAAAACTCCTCGATCGCAGCCGCTCCGTCCGGTTCGCCAGTCTGCTCTTAGGGCTCGCGGCGGCGCTTTCCGCCTGCACCCATACCGACGACCATGTCGTGACCGCGAGCATCCCGGAAGACTACCGCCTGCGCCATCCGATCGCGGTGGAGGAGGCCAACGAGTCGATGGTGGTGTTCGTCGGCCGTGGCCGCGGCGGCCTGACCGCAAGCCAGCGGGCCGAAGTGATGGGCCTGGGGCAGACCTGGATGCGCGAAGGCACCGGCGCGATCAGCGCCGATGTGCCGGTCAAAACCCCCAACGCGCGCGCGGCAGCCGATTCCCTGCACGAGATCCAGTCGCTGCTCGCCGCCGTCGGCGTTCCGCCGCACGGGCTCGTGGTGCACAACTATCATCCCGACGATGCCAAGTTCATGCCGCCGATCCGCCTGACCTATCCGCGGGTCAAAGCGGTGGCAGGCCCGTGCGGCCTGTGGCCGGAGGACATCGGGCCCTCGATCAAGAACAAGGGCTATTACGACAACCGCTCCTATTACAATTTCGGCTGCGCCTATCAGCGCAACATGGCCGCCATGATCGACGATCCGGCCGACCTCGAACAGCCGCGCAGCGAGACGCCGCCCTACACCCTCCGCCGCAGCGAAGCGTTCGAGAAATACCGCAAGGGCACTCCCACCACGACCACCTATCCCGAGGCCGATAAGGCCAAACTCAGCACGACCGGCCAATGATCAGCTACGCCCGACAGACTCCCGAACAGCAGCCGGCAGCCACCGCGCTACCGCCTGCGGAGGATCACATCGCCCCGGCGCCGCGCGTGTCGGTGCAAGCGTTTTGCGAGACGGTGGAAACCGCCGCGGCCGTCCAGGCAGCCGGCGAGGACCGAAGGCTCGGCAAGGCGCATCTGAAGATTCAGATGGGCGGCATGGCGGCGGCTGTCGAAGCCTATCACGCCGCCCCGACGCCCAACGTGATCGTGCTGGAAGCCGATGCGCGCACCGACATCCTGACCGGCCTCGACCAGCTCGCAACCGTCTGCGATGCCGGCACGCGGGTGATCGTGATCGGCCGCATCAACGACGTGACGCTGTATCGCGAGCTGGTCCGCCGCGGCGTCAGCGATTATGTGATTGCGCCCGTCACCGCCATCGACGTGGTGCGTTCGATCTGCAATCTGTTCTCGGCGCCCGAGGCCAAGTCGGTTGGGCGCATTGTCGCGGTGGTCGGCGCCAAGGGCGGAGTGGGTGCCTCGACCGTCGCGCACAACGTCGCCTGGGCGATCGCCCGCGACCTTGCGATGGATTCGGTCGTCGCCGATCTCGACCTCGCCTTCGGCACCGCCGGGCTCGACTACAACCAGGATCCCCCGCAAGGCATTGCGGATGCGGTGTTCTCGCCCGATCGCGTCGATACCGCCTTCATCGACCGCCTGCTGTCGAAATGCACCGACCATTTGAGCCTCTTGGCGGCGCCCGCGACGCTCGACCGGGTCTACGATTTCGGCGACGACGCGTTCGACGCCATCTTCGACACCCTGCGCACCACCATGCCCTGCATCGTGCTTGATATCCCGCACCAATGGTCGGGCTGGACCAAGCGCGCGCTGATCGGCGCCGACGACATCCTGATCGTCGCGGCGCCGGATCTCGCCAATCTGCGCAACACCAAGAACATCTTCGACCTCCTGAAGGCCGCGCGTCCGAACGACCGGCCGCCGCTCTACTGCCTGAACCAGGTCGGCGTGCCGAAACGTCCCGAGATCAACGCGGCTGAATTCGCCAAGGCGATCGAGAGCGAGCCCATCGCCTCGATCCCGTTCGATCCGCAGATCTTCGGCTCGGCCGCCAATAACGGCCAGATGATTGCGGAGATTTCCGCCAACCATCGCACCACCGAGATGTTCCTGCAGATCGCGCAGCGCCTGACCGGCCGCAGCGAGGGCAAGAAACAGAAGGGCTCGTTCCTGTCGCCTCTGATCGGGAAGCTCTTGAAAAAGTAGATGAGACGCGTGGAGTTTTATCGTGTTCGGTAAGCGTAGCGGATCAGACACCGAGCTCCGGGGTATGCGCCCGGCGCCCAGCGCGCCGGAGCCGGCGCCTGTCCCGGCAGCTCCGCGCTCCGCGCCGCCCGCGGTCGCATCCCCGCCGCTTGCGCCGGCCAGACCGATGCCGCCGCCCCCGCCGCCGCCTCCGATGGAGACGCGCCGCTCGGACAATTACTACCAGGTCAAGGCGACCATCTTCGGCGCGCTGATCGAAGCCATCGACCTCGCGCAGCTGGCCAAGCTCGATTCCGAGTCCGCACGCGAGGAAATCCGCGATATCGTCAACGAGATCATCGCGATCAAGAACATCGTGATGTCGATCGCCGAGCAGGAGGAGCTGCTCGACGACATCTGCAACGACGTGCTCGGCTACGGCCCGCTCGAGCCGCTATTGTCGCGCGACGACATCGCCGACATCATGGTCAACGGAGCCAACACGGTCTTCATCGAAGTCGGCGGCAAGATCCAGCGCACCGGCATCCGTTTCCGCGACAACCAGCAGCTCCTCAACATCTGCCAGCGCATCGTGAGCCAGGTCGGCCGCCGCGTCGACGAATCTTCGCCGATCTGCGACGCGCGCCTCGCCGACGGCTCCCGTGTCAACGCTATCGTCCCGCCGCTGGCGATCGACGGCCCCGCGCTCACCATCCGCAAATTCAAGAAGGACAAGCTGACGCTCGACCAGCTGGTCAAGTTCGGCGCGATTACCCCCGAAGGCGCGGAGATCCTGCAGATCATCGGCCGCGTCCGCTGCAACGTCTTGATCTCCGGCGGCACCGGCTCGGGCAAGACCACGCTTCTGAACTGCCTCACCAACTATATCGAGCACGACGAGCGCGTCATCACCTGCGAGGACGCCGCCGAATTGCAGCTGCAGCAGCCTCACGTGGTGCGGCTGGAAACCCGCCCGCCCAACATAGAGGGCGAGGGTCAGGTCACCATGCGCGAGCTGGTGCGAAACTGCCTGCGTATGCGCCCCGAACGCATCATCGTCGGCGAGGTCCGCGGCCCTGAAGCCTTCGACCTCCTGCAGGCCATGAACACCGGCCATGACGGCTCGATGGGCACGCTGCACGCCAACAACCCGCGCGAGGCCATGTCGCGCTGCGAATCCATGATCACCATGGGCGGCTTTTCCCTTCCTTCGCGTACGATTCGCGAGATGATCTGCGCCTCCATCGACGTCATCATCCAGGCGGCGCGCCTGCGCGACGGTTCGCGCCGCATCACCCACATCACCGAGGTGATGGGGATGGAAGGCGACACCATCATCACCCAGGACGTCTTCGTCTACGACCTCCTCGGCGAGGACGCCAACGGCAAGATCATCGGCCGCCATCGCTCGACCGGCATCGGCCGGCCGCGCTTCTGGGAGCGCGCGCGCTACTACAACGAAGAGAAGCGGCTGGCGGCCGCGCTCGACGCCGCGGAAGTGAGGACGGAGAAATGAACACGCAGACGCTCGCGCTGGGCTTTCTGGCGGCGACCGCCATCGGCGGCGTGGCCTGGGTCTTCGTCTATCCCATGCTGTCGGGCGAGAAGCAGGCGGAGAGCCGCCGCGCCTCCATCGCCAAGCCCGAGCCCGCGGCCAAGCGCCAGGCCGACAAGAGCCAGCGCTCGCGCCGCGAGCAGGTCGAAAACTCGCTGAAGGACCTCGAGGCGCGTCACCAGAAAGAGGTCAAGCTCTCGCTCAACGCCCGCCTGCAGCAGGCAGGCCTCGACTGGACGCCGCAGCGTTTCTGGATCGTGTCGGGCATCCTGGGCGTGGCGGCCTTGCTGGCGGTACTGTTCGCCGGCGGCGGGATTTTGGGCGCGGTGGGCCTGGGGTTTGCGGCCGGTTTCGGCGTGCCGCGCTGGGGCCTCGGCTTCCTCAAGAAACGCCGCGAGAAGAAATTCCTGGCAGCGCTGCCCGACGCGGTCGACGTGATCGTGCGCGGCATCAAGGCCGGCCTGCCGCTGTTCGAATCGATCAAGGTGGTCGCGGCCGACGCGCCGGAGCCGCTCAGGAGCGAGTTCAAAGCCATCATCGAGACCCAGGCGATCGGCATGCCGCTGGGCGAGGCCTGCGCGCGGCTCTATGAGCGCATGCCGGTGCCGGAAGCCAACTTCTTCGGCATCGTGGTCTCGATCCAGCAGAAGAGCGGCGGCAACCTGTCGGAAGCGCTCGGCAACCTCTCCAAGGTGCTGCGCGACCGCAAGAAGATGGCCGAGAAGATCCAGGCGATGTCGATGGAGGCCAAGGCCTCGGCCGGCATCATCGGCTCGCTGCCTCCGATCGAAATGGTGCTCGTCTATATCACGACGCCCGACTACATCTCGACGCTGTGGACCCATCCAACCGGCCAGGTGATGCTGGTTGGTTGCGTGATCTGGATGTCCATCGGCATCATGGTGATGAAGAAAATGATCAATTTCGACTTCTGAAGGCGCCGTAGACATGTTCGAGTTCCTGTCCGACAAGCTTCACGACGCGCATTTCATGACCATGCTGCTCGCGGCGATCGCCGCGAGCGCCACTGCCTACACGCTGATCATGCCGCTGTTCGCCGGCGAAGGCCTTGCCAAGCGCATGAAGGCGGTGGCAAGCGAACGCGAGCGCATCCGCCAGCGCGAGCGCGAGCGGCTCAACAAGAGCGAGAAGGTCACGCTGCGCCAGACGCCGAAGCAGCTCGTCTCCAAGGTGGTGGAGGACTTCAACCTCACCAAATACCTCGCCCAGGAAGCCGCACGGGACAAGCTGACCCAGGCCGGCTATCGGGGACAGGCGCCCTACATCACCTTCCTGTTTGCGCGCCTGGTGGCGCCGATCGTGCTTCTGATCATGTCGGCGGTCTATGTCTTCCTGATCGCGCATCTGGACAGGCCGCTTCCGATCAAGATCGGCATCTGCATCGGCGCCGCCTATCTCGGCCTGCAGGCGCCGATGCTGTTCCTGAAGAACGCGATCTCCAAGCGCCAGCTCTCGATCAAGCGCGCCTTCCCCGACGCGCTCGACCTGCTGCTGATCTGCATCGAATCGGGCATGTCGATCGAGGCCGCGTTCCGCAGGGTCGCGAGCGAGATCGCCAGTCAGTCGGTCGCGCTGTCGGAGGAGTTCACGCTCACCACAGCCGAATTGTCCTACTTGCAGGACCGCAAGGTGGCTTACGAAAACCTCGCCAAGCGCACCGGGCTGGAGGGCGTCAAATCGGTCTGCCTCGCGCTGCAGCAGTCGGAGCGCTACGGCACCCCGCTCGGCCAGAGCCTGCGCGTGATGGCCCAGGAAAACCGCGACATGCGCATGAACGAGGCCGAGAAGAAGGCCGCGGCCCTGCCTCCCAAGCTCACCGTGCCGATGATCCTGTTCTTCCTGCCGGTGCTGTTCGTGGTGATCCTGGGACCGACCTACATCAAGATCGCGGCGATGCAGTGAGGCTGTCGGCGCGGCCCAACACATGCCGACCGCGGCAACTGATCACCCCTATAGATTGCAAAATACGATCAGCGCACCAGCGGCCAATCCGGCTTCCCGCTGAGCCACGCCGACGACGCATGCCCCCATTGCGATAGTGCGCCTGACCGACCGATCGCCACTTTACTCCAAAAGATTGTGGTGATACGGACTCAACCAGGGGTAATTGCGTTACGGTATACTACTTGTACGCGTTGCCAGAGCAGGTATCGGCGCGCGGTAGAATGATAACAAATTTGCAAGTCTTACGAGCGATCGCCGCGCTCGGAGTGGTTATCTATCACACGGACATAAGAATCAATGGCGTCCATTCAGAACTTATGGGCGTCTCAATCTTTTTCGTGATCAGTGGATTCATCATGGTCCACATCACGCGCGGGGAAACCGAGGATTTTCTCGCTAAGAGACTGATCAGGATCGTACCGATCTACTGGATCTTTACACTCGGGGCCGTGGCTTGGTTCGGCTTCGGCTTCGCAAATTTGCCGCGTGTCGTTCCGCTGTGGTTTCACTGGCTCCTCACGAAGCCATGGTACATCGCGGCGTGGTTTGGTGCGCGGGCTTGGTCGCTCTGCTCAAAGGATACTGCAGTCGCCTTGGCTCGAAGCCTGTCCTTCTGGCCGAACGCACAAGATCCGTTGCCCATCCTCGGTGTCGGCTGGACACTCAATATTGAGATGTTCTTCTACGTTCTGTTCGCGCTTTGCCTGCGGGCCGGCGAGCGTCTCGCGCCTCCGGTAAGCGCGGCGATTCTCGTCGGGTTGTTCTTCCTGAATGCATCAGGCGCATACCCGAACCAGGTACTCGCGACGTACGGCCACGACTACGTGATATTTTTTGTCCTTGGAATGGTCTGCTACTACGCATGGCAGTTTTTGATGCCCACGATTGAACGCCATCGCCTGACCGCGACGGTGCTTGCCTGTTGCGTCTTGGCCCTTTGGCCACTGGCCATCTTCATTCCAATTCCGTTGGCCGGCATTCGATATTATTTGCCTCCTGCAGTCGTCCTGTCGGCTCTCGTCCTTCATTCCGCCGGCCGGCGTATCGACTCGCGCCTTCTGATCGATCTTGGCGGCGCGTCCTTCGCCCTGTATTTGATCCATATTCCCGTCTTGGAATCCTTGCGAACCTCAAGCGCGATTTTCCCGATCCTGAAGCTCGCAACACCGACCGGGGCCTTGATCGCCGCGTGTCTCAGCAGTTCGCTGGCAATGATCGCCTATTACAGATTGGAGCTCCCGCTCCTGCGTTCCTTACATTCGCGTCTGAAATCCGCCAATCGAACGGGCCGGCGCATCCACACCAACCGCAATCTTGGACACAGCGTCCGGCCGATAGCTGCAGATATCCTCAAAGGGCCTGCTCTCGCGTTCGTCCCGCTGCAGCGCGCCGGCATCTATTCAATATAAAATCTTTCACAATCATTGGATGCATATTATGGATCATACACTTGACCAGATCGTCCGTCGGCTTGTATGCTATTTCGCCCGCAAGACAGTAGTCGAGACGTCAGTGGGTTGAGCTTCGTCCCAACCGTTCGGTCGGAGGGCGTTTTAGTTTTGGAATATTGATCGCAGTCGTCTGCACATGGCGACTTCGATTACTCCGGTGGGGCCTCGGAGCGTGACTACTTTAAAGCGACTGGTTACGGTTTCCGTACCCGTTTTGAATGAAGCGGACAACATCGAGCCGCTCTTGAAGCGGCTGCGCGCGGTGGCTGACACGCACGGCAGCTATGACTTCGAGTTTCTGTTCACGGATAATGCGAGCACCGACGCCACATTCGAGCGGCTGGCTGAGGAAGCCTGCGCCGACAACAGGGTTCGCGTCATTCGCTTCACCCGAAATTTCGGTTTTCAGACATCAATCTTGACGAACTATCTGAACGCCAGGGGCGATGTCGCGATTCAGATCGACGCTGACTTGCAGGATCCGCCGGAGCTTTTTGGCGAGTTTCTCGCCGCGTGGGAGCAGGGTTACAAGGTCGTTTACGGAATCCGCAAAAGCCGGCCGGAAAATCCTGTTCTCAGCGCCGCCCGGAAATTCTTCTATCGAGGCCTCGCGAGCCTCAGTAGCGTCGACTTGCCGGTGGATGCCGGCGACTTCCGCCTGATCGATCGCGTCGTCATCGAGGACCTGAGGCGCGTGAGAGATGAGGCTCCTTACATACGGGGCACGATTGCGCAATTGGGGTACCAGCAGATCGGAATTCCCTACAATCGCGAGCAACGTCAGCGGGGCCGCAGCAAATTCCACCTGCTGGCGTTAATCCGCTTCGCGGTGGACGGCGTTTGCGGTCAGTCCACCAAGCCACTGGAATTGATTACTCTCCTCGGGACCATCCTCAGCTTCCTATCGTTTACTGGCGCGCTGTTCTACTTCGCCTGGTACCTCTTGGTGATACGCAGACCACCCGCTGGTTTCACAACACTGGTCATTCTGATTTTGTTATCGACGAGCGTGCAGACTGCATTCATCGGACTGCTGGGCGAATACATAGGGCGAATATTTCGCAATACCCGCCATATACCGGCCCCCATCATCGATCGGCGTATCGAGCCCGTCCGAGCGCGCGACAAGCGCGAGGCATTTGCACCACACCTGTAAGCCACCAATCGAGGACGACCCGAGGATAAAAATGGATCCGCAACAGCAAGCGATTGCCGAAGAATTCGACGGCTATCGGGAGACATACGACCAGGCGGTCAACCGGGCGATTGCGTTCTCGGGACAAAAAGTGGAGTCGTTCACTAGAGCCAAGGCCAATGATTTATTGCGAACGGTCTCCTCACGCTTCGCCTCTCCGAGCCAACTAAATCTGCTCGATGTCGGCTGCGGCATCGGCAACTACCACCCGTTCCTGACCCCTGTCGTGGGCGCGGTCAGCGGAGTGGACGTTTCGCGCGCCTGCATCGAGAAGGCTCAGCAGCGAAACCCTGAGGTTTCCTACTCGGTCTATGATGGCGACCGGCTGCCCTATCCAGACGGACAGTTCGACGTCACATTCTGCGTCTGTGTGCTTCACCACGTTCCACCAGACCGGTGGGCGCAGTTTGTGAGCGAGATGCGTCGGGTCACACGCGCCGGTGGCCTGATCATTGTCTACGAACATAATCCCAGACATCCCCTCACCCGCAAGGTCGTGCGTGACTGTGACTTCGACCGCGATGCTGTTCTTCTAACGAAGACGCAGACGCGCGAGCTTCTGACAACCGCTGGCTGCACCGACGTCGCGACAAATTCAATCCTGACCGTACCACCGATGGGCGCGTTCGTTGAAAAGCTTGACGGCCTGTTCGCAAAGCTGCCGTTCGGCAGCCAATATCGCGCAATTGGCCGCGTGATGGACTAACCAAACGAGCCAACCCCAATTCGCCGTCAAGCGAGTCAGATTGAAGTTTGCAGGAAATGCACGATAGATCCAGTCCAATCGACGGCCCGATCCGACCAGCGAGGACGACGGGCTTCAATTTCATAGGTCTGCCTCGCGCCGCGATCATGCTCCTTCTCCCGGCAACCCTTTGGGTCTGGCTGTGTTGGGATTGGCCAACTCGACTCGGCTTCTATTCAGATGATTGGATGATCTTGTTACATCCCTTCGTCGGTACCGCGGAGGCTTTCCGTGATATTGCGCATGGCGTCGCGACGCGCCCCGTCTCGGTCCCCTTTATTTGGCTAGCTCAGGAGATCGTCGACTGGTCGCCGGCCCGATCGCAAATTTTGAACGCCGTCATGTTATTGGTCGCGGCAGCGAGCGTCGGTATGCTCGCAGCAGCTCTGAGCGCTGGTGTACGCGGCCTCCGGGACGGCGCTTTCTTTGGAGCCTGCGTTGCTAGCAGCGCCTTTATCGTCTTCCCCTCCAATATCGGAACTTTCGCATGGGGCGTCGGTGTCAGTACGGTGATCCCGGCCCTTCCCTTGTTCTGCCTCGCCATGAGCTTGCTCTTGCACGCCGGCAGCAGCTGGTGGCGGCTCGCCGCCGGACTTCTCATGGCCCTGCTATCACACCTGTCCTATGAGGCCTTCTATTTCCAGGAGATCACGGTCCTGTTGATCTCGACAGCCCTCCGCGGAAGCCGGATAACGGACATTCCCTGGCGAGCGGTCATTGGCTCGGCTGTTGTCAGTGTCGGTTGCCTTGCTTTCAACCGTACGACCTCCGACGGCGTCCAAAAGACCTTCCACTGGGATTTCCTTCAAACCTTCATCGCCGGTTATTCGCGCATTCCCAGCATCCTCGGTCACGCCGTCCGCGAATATGATCTCCTGATTGCCACGTCTGTCATCATAACAGGCCTGGCAGGCGCAATCTGCCTGGCCCGGTTTGTTGGTCTTTGGCGAGTGCAAATCGCGCTTCTTGTCACAATCTGCGGAGTTGTCGCGTCCGGCTTCCTCTACGCTTTTGCCGGCTACGGCTTCGCGGCGGAAGGACCAATGGCGCGCGTCGGCGTCATTCTCGCGACCTATTACTCGATCGGCTCAGGTGTGCTGGCGACTGCTGCTTGGAGTGCGACCCGCTGGTATCGCTTGCCTGCCTTTGCATTTTGCCTGTTCGCCGCCATCGCCTTCGTGGCGCTCGGCCTCACAGCGCGATCGCGGGTCGATGAATGGGCAGATACCTGGGCTTACGAGCTATCAAGACTATCCAGGCTGCCTGCTTCGATAATTTCTAACGAATTGCCCGAGGATGCCGGGCGGCGGATTTACCTTGCTATCGAGGACAAGGCCCAAACATTCGTCGAGCCCGCAACAGCACCTTGGGAAATTGCCGGTGCAGTGGCCTGGAAGGCTTCTCAGACTACCAATAGCCGGCGGTTAATGGTCGATACCTGGCATGGGAGCCATACCGCGCCCTACTGGTTCTCGGCCCCGGGAAATTGGTTCAATCGTTGGAACGGGAACAGCTTCGAGCAAGGCCCCTGCGGAAGTGGCGGAATCACGTATAGCTCCCCTGGCGCCGAGCTCTGGCTATGGAAGACATCGACAAGCGAACTAACCCGAATCGAAGCTCCTTGGGAATATGGGTGCAAGTAGCGAGCCTTGGCGGCAACGCGCACAAACGAGTGCCACAACACTCCCGCCTCCTGTATCGACTATTCGTTGGTGTGGATGACATCAGCTTGCGGTCTTGCCGCCGTTCACGCGGATGATCTGACCGGTGATGAAGCTCGCGTGCTCGGAGGCGAGGAACAGGATCGCATCCGCGATCTCGTCCGGCCGTCCGCCGCGCTTGAGCGGGACCGCGGCATAGAAGGCTGCCTTCTTGTCGGGCGAGCCGGTCAAGCGATCCAACATGGCGGTTTCCGTCGGCCCCGGCGCGACCGCGTTGACTCGGACGCCATAGCTAGCAGCTTCCAGCGCCGCCGATTTCGTCAACCCTTCGACCGCATGCTTGCTCGCGGTGTAGAGCGACATGTTCGCGGCTCCCCGCGCACCCATGGTGGAGGAGACATTGACGATGCTGCCGAAGCCCTGCTCCCGCATCACCCGCATCTCGTGCTTGAGACTGAGCAGCGTGCCGAGAACATTGGTCTCGAAGGTTGCGGCATAGCTGTCTGCCGTCTGCTCGATGACCGGGCCCGGCGTGCCCTCGACGCCTGCGTTGTTGACGGCGATGTCCAGACCGCCGAAGCGCGCGACGGCGCGGTCGACGAGATGGCGCACGTCGTCTTCGTGACGCACGTCAGCCCTCACGAATTCCGCCTCAGCACCCAGGCCGCCGAGCTCGGCCGCGAGTGCCTTGCCTGCATCCTCTCTGCGGCCGGACACGACCACCCTGTAACCGGCTTTCGCGAAGCCAAGAGCGGCTGCGCGGCCGATGCCTGTGAGAGCTCCGGTGATCAGTACGACTGGCGAGGACATGGACATCTCCTGGATTCGGCGTGACTTCGGGAGGATGCTTGGTTTGGTGGCGGACGCCGCTGCAGCCCTTCCCGTTGCGCATGAGATAGAGGCACACAGCGCTCAGGAAAAAGACTTTAATGGACTGAGGCCATGCCTCATAGGCATGAAGCGAGGTGACCGTCGCACGCTCGGTTTCGGGCGGCGTCTCCGCCGTCGTTGCGAGGGGCGAAGCGGCGAAGGTCGGGACCGAGCGTCGCCCGGCTAATCCGGACGGCTCAGCTCCGCGAGCGGCGCGCCGTTGCGGGCGGAGGTGCGGCTGTCGCTGCCTTTCAGCATCTCGCGTAAGTAGGCGACGTTGGCGGCTGCCTCGTCCGACGGCAGGTCGGCCTTGACGATGGTTTCGGCTTCCGCAAAGTGCCCCTGCAGACCGACCACGAGACCGAGATTCTGCCGAACCCGCGAATCGGCCTTGGGGTTGGCATAGGCTTGGCGCAGCACCTGCTCCGCCTTCGGCAGGTCCTTCGTCAGCATGTAGGAGAGGCCGAGATTGGACAGCACCGAAGGCTCGTTCGGCACGATCTTGAGAGCGCTCTCATAGTAACGCCGCGCCTCGTCGTGGCGGCCCATCTGGTCAAGGCAGGTGCCCTGCACCGAGAGGATGTGCCAGTCGGGATTGGCGGGCGAGTGCGCGCGAGAGAGCACGTCGAAGGCCTGCTGGAAATTGCCGTTGTCGGCGAGCGCCCGGCCATAGGCCGCGAGCACCGCCTTGTTGCCGGGATTGTTGATACTGGCCTGCTCGAGCACGGCAGCAGCCTGCGCGCGCTGGCCGTTGGCACGCAGCGCCTGGCCATAGGCGAGCGCCGCGTCGGCATCCTTGGGGTTGGCCCGGTAGCGGTCGCCATAGGCCTGCTCCGCCGTGCGCGGGTCGGAGTCGGGTACCGGTTCGCTTCTGGAGGAGGACGTGATCGATCCGGTGATGTCGGACATGGTCTGGCAGCCGCCGAGACCCATGGCCAAAACCACGGTCAGGGCCGCGGACGCGAGAAGCCGGGCGGGACTGTACTGCTGACGCATGAAAACGGTTCTAAAGCGAACGGATCGATCCGAACGCATCAGCAATAAACCGTTAACGCTAACGGGCGGTTAATAGGGGGTCGCGGTGATCACGGGAATACCTTCACGGCGCGGCCCTCGCCGTCGCTCAATATTCGATCGCAAGCCGTTTCCTCACCTCGTCGATCCGCTTGTCCAGCGCATCGAAGCGGGCGTGCAGGGCGCGGTCATGCAGATAGAAAATATAGCCGAGCGCCGCCAGACCGAAGATCCAGTGATGGGCCTCGACATAGTTCAGCACTGCCTCGATCGCATGGCCAATGAAAGACAGGATACCCAACACCACGTCCATCGCATTTCCCTCAGGGGTTCTCGTGTTTGCCGGGAATCTAGCATATTCGCCGCACCTGCCGCCAAGAGCCCCAGGTCAGGGCTTGCCGATTGCGGGCGCTGCAAAACTCTGCGAAGTCTTGAATCCGCCGCCACAGCGCCGCCTCTTGCGAGATGAGCCACGCATGCCAATCCCTTTCGAAACCGCCGCCACCGCCGCTGTTCCCATCACCTTCGTGACCAAGCCGGGTTGGGAGGCGATCCGCGCCGGCCTTGCGCCCGCGGCACGGCAGTTCGCCGACGGCAACGGCTTTGTCGGCAAGCCCGGCGTCTGCCTGACGTTGCCGGGCACAGACGGCACGGTTGCGCAGGTCCTGTTCGGCCTGGAAGAGGCGGACGCCGGATCGCCCGATCCGTTCCGTCCGGGCGCCCTGCCCGGTCTGTTGCCTGCCGGCACCTACCGCTTTGCCAACGCTCCGCACGACGCGCGTCTGGCGGCGCTTGCCTTTGCGCTCGGCAGCTACCGCTTCGGCCGTTATCGCAAGGCGGATGGGCCGGGCGCGAAACTGGTGCCGCCTGACGGCGTCGATGTCGTCGCCATCAGCCGGATTGCGGAAGCAGCGGTGCTCGCCCGCGACCTCGTCAATACGCCCAGCAACGATATGGGCCCGGAGCAGCTGGCGCAGGTGGCTGCGGACGTCGCCGCGCGCTTCGGCGCACGCTTCAACTGCATCATGGGCAACGAGCTCGAGAAGGGCTTTCCACTGATCCATGCGGTCGGCATGGCCTCGACCCGTGCACCGCGGCTGATCGATTTCTCCTGGGGCGATCCTTCGCATCCGAAGGTGACGCTGGTCGGCAAGGGCGTCTGCTTCGATACCGGCGGGCTGGATTTGAAACCGTCGTCCGGCATGCTGAACATGAAGAAGGACATGGGTGGCGCCGCCAATGTGCTGGCGCTGGCGCAGATGGTGATGGATGCAAAGCTCAAGGTCCGCTTGCGGGTGCTGATCCCGGCGGTCGAGAACGCGGTCGCCGGCAACGCTTTCCGTCCGCTCGACATCTTCCGCTCGCGGAAGGGGCTATCGGTCGAAATCGGCAACACCGATGCGGAGGGACGGCTGATCCTCGCCGACGCATTGGCCTATGCGGACGAGGAGAAGCCGGAGCTTCTGATCGACATGGGCACGCTCACCGGCGCTGCACGGGTGGCGCTGGGGCCGGATCTGCCGCCGTTCTATACCCAGGATGACACGCTTGCGCTTGAGGTCGCGCGTTGTGCGCGCGAGGAGAACGATCCCCTCTGGCGCATGCCGCTGTGGGCGCCTTACGACAGCTGGCTGGACGTGAAGATGGCGGACATCACCAACGCGCCGTCCGGCACCTTTGCCGGCTCGATCACCTGCGCACTGTTCCTGCAGCGCTTTGTCGAGCACGCCAAAAGCTGGCTGCATTTCGACATTTTTGCCTGGACACCTTCGGCCAAACCTGGACGGCCCGAGGGCGGCGAATGCCAGGCGGCGCGTGCCATGTTCCGCCTGCTCGGAGAACGCTATGCATGATCCGCGGCTGACGCCGGCGCGCGGCGACATTGCCGCCAAACATCTCGAAGGCAAGGTGGAGGCGGCCCGCTTCGTCGAGGGCGAGACGTTCGCAATAAGCGCGAGCCTTGCGTCGTTGCGCGAGGCGCCGGTTGCCGATGCCGCGCTTCTTACCCAGGCGATCAAGGGCGAGATCGTGACGATCTACGATCGGAATGAGGAAGGTTGGGCCTGGGGCCAGCTTGCAGCGGATGGATATGTCGGCTGGCTGCCGCAAGCCACGTTCGTGAAATACGGTCCGAACCCTACTCACAAGGTGACAGCGATTCGAACCTTCGCATTCCCGGGTCCCTCGATCAAATTGCCTCCGGTCGAGACGCTAGTCATGCTGTCGCTGGTGACAATGGTGCGCGAAGAGGGCGACTTCGCTGTTACAAGCGAAGGCCTGTTTTTGCCGAAGCAGCACATCGCCGATATGGGCAATTTAGAAGCCGATTTTGTCGCAATCGCCGAGCGCTTCATTGGCACGCCGTATTTGTGGGGCGGCAAGAGCAGCCTTGGAATCGATTGCTCAGGGCTGGTGCAGGTATCGCTGCATGCCGCAGGCATCGAGTGCCCGCGCGACAGCGACATGCAGCAGGCCCAGTTCGGCCGCGCACTCGATGCGCATGAGTCAGAGCGGCTGCGGCGTGGTGATCTCATCTTCTGGAAGGGCCATGTCGCTATTGTCCGCGACGCCGATACGGTCGTGCATGCCAATGCCTTTCACATGGCGACTGCAATCGAAGGTACGCAAGACGCGATCGCGCGCATCAAGGCCGCTGGCAGCGAGGTAACGGCGATCAAGCGGATTTAAGTCGCGACTGCGCCGTTGGCGGTCGTCTCGTGGCGGAAGGCGGCGGCGAACAGTGCGCGGGTGTAGTCGGTCTTCGGGTTCTTGAACAATTGCGAAGCCGGCCCTTCCTCCACCACCTTGCCGTGGCGCATTACGATCAAGTGGCTGGCAAGCGAAGCAACCACGCGCAAATCGTGCGAGATGAACATGTAAGTGAGGTCGTGCTTGCGCTGCAGCTCGCGCAGCAAATCGACCATCTGGGCCTGGAACAGCATGTCGAGCGCGCTGGTCGGCTCGTCCAGCACCACGAAGCTCGGCTCCAGCACCACCGCGCGCGCGATCGAGATGCGCTGCCGCTGGCCGCCGGAGAACTCGTGCGGATAGCGGTAGCGCGTCTCGGGATCGAGGCCGACATCCTGCAGTGCCTTGACCACTCGCGCCTCGCGTTCGGCGGAGGAGAGCTGCGGCTGATGCACGCTCAGCCCTTCGGCGACGATATCGCCGACCGACATGCGCGGGCTCAGCGAGCCGAACGGATCCTGAAACACGATCTGCATGTCGCGGCGGAACGGGCGCATCGCCTTGAAGCGCAGCCCCTGGATGTCGCGACCCAGAAACACGATCGGGCCGTCGGAGGAGATCAGGCGCAGCAATGCCAGCCCCAGCGTGGTCTTGCCGGAGCCGGATTCACCCACCACGCCAAGCGTCTCGCCCTTGCGCACGGCAACGCTGACACCGTCGACCGCCTTGATGTGCCCCACCACGGAGCGCAGGAGCCCGCGCTTGATCGGGAACCACACCTTGAGGTCGTCGGCCGACATCACCACCGGCGCGTTCGGCCGCGGCGGTGCCGGATCGGGCTTGGGCTCGGCGGCAAGCAAGGCGCGGGTGTAGGGATGCTTGGGCGCGGTGAAAACCTGCTCGACCGGCCCCTGCTCCACGATCTTGCCGCCATTCATGACGCAGACCCGGTCGGCGATCCGGCGCACGATGCCGAGATCATGGGTGATGAAGAGCAGGCTCATGCCCAGACGCGCGCGGATATCGGCGAGCAGCGCCAGGATCTGTGCCTGAACGGTGACGTCGAGCGCAGTGGTCGGCTCGTCCGCGATCAGGAGATCAGGCTCGTTGGCGAGCGCCATCGCGATCATGACACGCTGGCGCTGGCCGCCGGACAGCTGATGCGGATAGCTTCCCACGCGCGTCTCCGGCTCGGGAATGCCGACCTGCCGCAGCAATTCCAGCGTGCGCGCCCGCACGCTCGATCCACCGATGCTCTTGTGCAGCTGGAGCGTCTCGCCGATCTGCGCGCCCACCGTATGCAGCGGGTTCAATGACGTCATCGGCTCCTGGAAGATCACCGAGATGTCGTTGCCGCGGATCCCGCGCATTTCATTTTCGGACAGGGTGAGCAACTCGCGTCCCTTGAAGCGGATGCTGCCCGAGGGGTGCGAAGCCATCGGATACGGCAATAGCTTCAGGATCGAGAGCGCGCTGACTGACTTGCCCGAGCCGGACTCGCCGACCAGCGCCACGCATTCGCCGCGCTTGATTTCGTACGAAATCTTGTCGACCGCGAGCGAGGCCCTGCCCTGCTGGCGGAAGGCCACCGACAGATCGCGGATCGCAAGCAGCGGCTGGTTGATGGCGTCCATGCGAGGCCTCACCTGAACGTCTTGCGTGGATCAAATGCGTCGCGCACGGCCTCGCCGATGAAGATCAAAAGCGACAGCATGATCGCGACCGAGAAGAAGCCGGTGAAACCGAGCCACGGCGCCTGCACGTTGGCTTTTGCCTGCGACAGCAGTTCGCCGAGCGACGGCGAGCCGGGCGGCAAGCCGAAGCCGAGGAAGTCCAGTGCGGTCAGCGTCATCACCGATGAGGAGACGATGAAGGGAAGAAACGTCATGGTCGCGACCATGGCGTTCGGCAGCAGATGGCGGAACATGATCACGGCATTTGACACGCCGAGCGCGCGCGCTGCCTGGATGTATTCGAAATTGCGCCCGCGCAGGAATTCAGCGCGGACCAGACCGACCAGCGACACCCAGGAAAACAGCGCCATGATGCCGAGCAGGATGAAAAAGCCCGGCGGCAATACGGCCGAAATGATGAGGAGCAAATAGAGATAGGGAATGGCGTTCCAGATCTCGATGAAGCGCTGGAAGCCGAGATCGATCCAGCCGCCGAAATAGCCCTGAACGCCGCCGGCGGCGACGCCGATGATCGAGGAGACGATGGTGAGGCTTAGGCCGAACAGCACGGAGATGCGGAAGCCATAGATCAGCCGCGCCACCACGTCGCGGCCCTGATCGTCGGTGCCGAGCCAGTTATATTCGAGGTCGCGGCAACTCTTCAGCCCCTTCTTCTCGACCACCGGCGCGCACTGCTTCTCGGTCAGCATCCAGGTCGGCGGTGACGGTGCCGGCGTCGGCAGGTCGAGATTGTGGGTGTCGTAGGAATAGCGGATCAAGGGCCAGACGATGACGCCGCCCTTGTCCTTGATCAGCTTCTGCAAATAGGGATCGCGGTAATCGGCCGCGGTCTCGAAGTCGCCGCCGAAGGTAGTTTCCGCATAGGTGACAAAGGCTGGCCAGTACAGACGGCCGTCGTACTTGATCAGGAACGGCCGGTCATTGGCGATCAATTCGGCGAACAGGGAGACGAAAAACAGGATCATGAAGATCCAGAACGACCAGTAGCCGCGCTTGTTGGCCTTGAAATTCTCCCAGCGCCGCCGGTTCAATGGCGACGCCTGGAACCGATGCCGCGTCGGCGGCACGGCCTCGCCGAGTGATGATTGCGTGGTGACCTCGACGGGAGGCGGTGCGGTGATCGTCATCAGACCTCCCGCGCCTCGAAATCGATCCGCGGATCGATCCACATATAGGTGAGGTCGGAGATCAGGTTCACCACGAGCCCGATCAGCGAAAAGATGTAAAGCGTACCGAACACGACCGGGTAGTCGCGGTTGAGCACGCTTTCAAACGAGAGAAGGCCCAGGCCATCGAGCGAGAAAATGGTTTCGATCAGCAGCGAGCCCGAGAAGAACGCGTTGATGAAGGCGCCCGGAAAGCCGGCGATCACGATCAGCATGGCGTTACGGAAGATATGACCGTAAAGCACCTGGCGCTCGCTGCAGCCCTTGGCGCGTGCCGTCATCACATATTGCTTTCGGATCTCATCCAAGAAGGAATTCTTGGTGAGGAGCGTCATGGTCGCAAAGGCACTGAGCGCCATCGAGATCAGCGGCAGGGTCAGGTGCCAGAAATAGTCGATGATCTTCCAGTACCAGGGAAACTGCGACCAGCCGTCGGAAGTCAGCCCGCGCAGCGGGAAGATGTTGAAGAACGAGCCGCCAGCGAACAGGATGATCAGGAGAATCGCGAACAGGAAGCCCGGGATCGCAAAGCCTACGATGATGACCGCTGAGGTCCAGGTGTCGAACTTCGACCCGTCCTTCACCGCCTTGCGGATGCCGAGCGGAATCGAGATCAGATAGGTCAGAAGCGTCATCCAGATGCCGAGCGACATCGAGACCGGCAGCTTCTCCTTGATAAGCTGGATCACGCTGACGTCGCGGAAATAGCTCTTGCCGAAATCGAAGCGCGCGAAATTCCAGACCATGAGCGCAAAGCGCTCCGGCGCCGGCTTGTCGAAGCCGAACTGCTTTTCCAGGCTCTTGATGAAGTCGGGATCGAGGCCCTGCGCACCGCGGTATTTGGAATTGACCGCGTCGGCGGACGCGCCGACCTGGCCTGGCCCGCGGGCGCCGAAATCGCCGCCCCCGCCGGAGATGCGCGAGGTGCCGCCGGTATCGGCGCCGGAGAGCTGCGCAATCACCCGCTCCACCGGCCCGCCCGGCGCGAACTGCACCACGACAAAGGACACGAACAGGATTCCGAGCAGGGTCGGAATCATCAGGAGGATGCGTCGGGCGATATAGGCGCTCATGACCTACCTGGCCTGCTCTTTTGCGGCCTTGGCAGCGTCATACCACCAGATTTCCGGCGCACCGGTACCCTGCGCGTAACGCGGCAGCTTGGTCGGATGGTTGAACTCGTCCCAATAGGCCACGGGATGTGTGCTGCGATACCACTGCGGAATCCAATAGCGTCCGGCGCGGAAAACGCGGTCCAGGGCCCGGCATGCCGTCGTCAATTCCGCCCGTGACTGCGCGCCGATGGCTTGCTCGACCAAGGCGTCGATCGCAGGGTTCGCAACGCCGGCAAGATTGTACGAGCCCTTTGTGGCGGCGGACTGCGAGGTGAAGTAGGGACGCAGACTGTCGCCCGGCGTCGCGGACATGCTGAGCCGTTCGGTGGTGACGTCGAAATCAAAGGCCTCCACGCGCGCGCGGTATTGGACGGCATCGACTAGCCGTGGGCTGGCATCCACGCCGAGCAGGCCCAGATTCTTGATCAGGGACGCGTGGTGCGGCAGGAACGACTGCTCGTCGAGCAGGAACTCGATCTTGAAGGGCTCGCCGGTCGGCAGGACCCGCTTGTTGTCCTTGACGACCAGCCCGGCTTCGTTGAGCAGTTGCTGCGCCCTGCGCAAGAGCGCGCGGTCCTGTCCTGATCCGTCCGACACCGGCGGGACGAAGGGCTCGCCGAATACCTCGTCCGGCACCTGACCACGGAACGGCTCAAGGAGCTTCAGTTCATCCGGTGATGGCGGCCCGCTTGCCACCATATCCGAATTCTGGAATGGCGAGCTCGTGCGCGCGTAAGCGCCGTACATCACGGTCTTGTTGGTCCATTCGAAATCGAAGGCACAGATCAACGCCTCGCGCACGCGCGGATCCCTAAATTTGTCGCGCCGCGTATTGATGAACCAGCCTTGTCCACCCGACGGCGTTTCATCCGGCAAGGTCTCGCGCTTGACGCGGCCATCCTTCACGGCAGGAAAGTCGTAGCGCGTGGCCCAGATACGGGCGGTGAACTCTTCACGGTACAGATAACTCTTGGCGGTAAAGCCCTCGAAAGCAACGTCACGGTCGCGATAGAACTCATAGCGCACAGTGTCGAAATTGTAGGTGCCGCGATTGACTGGCAGGTCGGCAGCCCACCAATCCTTGACCCGCTCGAACTCGATGTAGCGGTTGGCCTCGAATTTGCCGACCTTGTACGGCCCCGAGCCCAGCGGGGTATCGAGCGTGGTTTCATCGAAGGGGCGCGCCGAATAATAGGCCTTGGAAAAAATCGGCAACCCCGCGACATAGAGCGGGACGTCGCGGGCGCGGTTCTTCGCAAAAGTGACCACCAGCGTCGCATCGTCCGCGGCCTCGGCCTTTATCATGTCGCGCAGCTGCACGATGATCAGCGGGTGCCCCTTTTCCTTCAGCACATTGAAGGAGAACGCAGCATCCTGCGCCGTCAGCTTCGAGCCATCGTGAAAGCGCGCTTCGGGACGCAAGGTGAAGCGATAGGTGAGCTTGTCGGGTGAGATCTGCACCGACTTGGCAACGAGCCCATACATAGCGTCGGGCTCGTCGCCGGCGCGCACCATCAGCGTCGCGAAGGTCATGTCCATGCCCTGCGCGCCTTCGCCCTTCAGGATGTAGGCATTCAGAGAATCGAAGGTGAAGAACGACTGGTTGTAACCTCTCACCGAAGGGATCAGCGAAAACATTCCGCCCTTCGGCGCGTCAGGATTGACGTAGTCGAAGTGATGAAAATCGACCGGGTATTTCAGGTCGCCGAAGGCCGACATGCCATGCGCCTCGGCGCCTGCCTCGCTGGCCCGCGCAGTGCGCAGCAACGGCGCGGCGAGCGCGCCAATGCCAAGGCCGAGCACATGCCGGCGCGACGGAGCGGGCAGGCTGATCAATGTCTTCAAGCGCGTTTGCCTATTTTGGCTGCCTTCTCGGCGTCCCACCACCACAGCGTCGGGAAGCCGGAAATTGCGTATGCGGGCAACGGTTCCGGATGGCTGAAGCGATCCCAGCGGGCGTAGTTCATGCTGCCGCTGAGATAATGCGGCACGCAATAGAAGTTCCAGAGCAGCACGCGGTCGAGCGCCTTGCAGCTCGCCTTCAGCTCGTCGCGATTCTTGGCAAAGATGATCCGGTCGATGAGCTGGTCAACCGCCGGATTCTTGATGCCGCAAAGGTTCTGAGAACCGGGATTGTCCGCCGCCTGCGATCCCCAGAACTCACGCTGCTCATTGCCGGGCGACAGCGACTCCGGCCAGACATTCGGGGTGAGATCGAAGTCGAAGCTGCGAGTCCGGTTCTGGTACTGCGTATCGTCCACCGTGCGAACGGAAACGGTGACACCGAGCCGCTCCAGCGAGGATTTGTAGAACAGCATCAGACGTTCCATGCTCTCGCTGTCCGACAGGAACTCGACGCTCACAGGCTTGCCCGCGGGATCGACGAGCCTGTGGTCCTTGATCTCGAAGCCCGCGTCCTTCAACAGCCTCAGGGCTTCGCGCAGATTGTTGCGCACGTTCTCCGGCGTACCGCCGACCGGATTGGCATAGGCCGTCGTGAAAACCTCGGGCGGCACCTTGTCGCGCACCGTCTCCAGAATCTGCAGCTCGAGCCCCTCCGGCAGGCCCGACGAGGACAGCTCGTCCAGTCCGGCGAAATAGCTATTGATGCGCTTGTAGGCGCCATAGAACAGCTGCTTGTTCATCTCCTCGAAATCGAAGACATAGTTGAAGGCGCGCCTTAGCCGGGCGTCCTGAAACAGGGGCCGGCGCAGGTTGAACGCAAAGCCCTGCATGCGTCCGACGTTTTTGATCGGGAACGGCTCCTTGATGACGCGCTTCTCGGTCACTGCCGGAAAGTCATAGGCTGTCGCCCACTGCTTGGCCGAATTCTCCATGATCCAGTCGACCTGGTCGGCCTTGAAGGCTTCCAGCGCGACCAGATTGTCGCGGAAGAATTCGAAGCGCAGCTCGTCGAAATTGTTGGCGCCAAGCTGTGTCGGGCTGTTGGCGCCCCAATAGTCCTTGACCCGCTCGAGCGTCAGCGAACGGCCGGCGACGAATTCCTTGATCCGATAAGGCCCGGAGCCGAGCGGCTTCTCCAGGGTGGTCGCGGAAACGTCGCGCTTCCTGCCGTCGCTGCCGGTGCCTTCCCACCAATGCTTGGGCAGGACCGTGAGCTGGCCCACGATCGCCGGCAGCTCCCGGTTGCCCGGCGCATCGAAGGTAAAGGTGACTTCCAGGTCGCCGGTCTTCTCCGCCTTGACGACGTGGCGATAGTAGGAGGAGAACATGGGGCTGAACTTCTTCAGCACGTCGAAGGAATAGATCACGTCCTCTGGCGTCACTGGTTTGCCGTCATGCCAGCGCGCTTCCTTGCGCAGGCGATATTTCACGAAAGAAACATCATCCGGATACGCCGCCGCCTCCGCAAGCAGTCCGTAAGTGGTCTCCGCCTCGTCGTACGAATTGGTGGTCAGGCTCTCGTAGATCAGCGACACCGCGGGCGCGAGCGTCCCTTTCACGCCAGAGATCGCCAGGTTGAAATTGTCGAAGGTGCCGACGCTGATCTGGCGGACCGCGCCGCCCTTCGGCGCATCCGGATTGACGTAGTCGAAGCGCTTGAAGTCGGCCGGATACTTGATGTCACCGAACAACGAGAGCGCGTGCCGCCAGGGAAGCTCGGTCGCGCCTTGCGCGGCGGCCGGCTCGATGATCGCGGGACCCGCAATGTGGCCAAGCGCGGGAGTGACGGCGGCAATGGCGCTGGCTTGCAGAAGCTGTCGACGGGTAATGGCCAAAATGGAGACGTCCCTTCGCTAATTGCGGGTTATTTGGCCGCAATATACGGCAAGGATTCGACCGGTAACGTTGCTTTTTCCTCATGATAGCACGCCTCCGTGCGACGAAAGGTCCCGATAACAAGCCTGCGAGGGCGACCAACGAAGAACGGCCAGGCTTGGGGCCTGGCCGTCGCTACGGGAACAATTCGCTTCGAGCGAAACAAGCTACTTCGATGCGGTCGGCAGCGGAACCGGCGTGTCCGCGAGTGTGTGCAGATAGTCGATCACGTCCGCGCGCTCGCTGTCCTTCGGAATACCGGCAAAACCCATGGCCGTGCCCGGAATGAAGCCCTTCGGGCTGGTCAGGAACTGATTGAGGTCCTCGTCGGTCCACTCGCCGCCCTTGGCCTTCATGGCGGCCGAGAAGTTGAAGCCCCCGCGGCCCTCGCCCTTGTGGTCGCCGACGATGCCCCAGAGATTCGGACCGACCCGATTCGGCTCGCCCTTCGCGAAGGTATGGCAGGCCAGGCACTTCTTGGCAGCGGCAGCGCCCTTCTCGACCGAGGCGGTCTGCAACAATTTCTCGATGGGCTCAGACTTTGCGGGAGCAGCAGCTTCGCCGCCGCCGGCCGCCTCTTCCTTCACCGCGATCTCGAAACCGGGTTTCGCCGGCGGGACCGGGGCAAACAGCGCGTTGGCGGTGAAGTTCATGACCAGCAGCACAAGGCAGCTAGCAAGGATCGCGCCGAGAATCTTATTCAGTTCGAAGGAGTCCATGTCGAATTCCGCCCCAAGCCGAAAAGCCTATCATGAGGCCTGCTATAGCGGCCCTTTATTGAATTTGAGCCCCGAACCACCGCTTTGGCAGCGAATAGGCCCGGGGCGCATCGATGAGATATCGGTTTGCCCGTGCTCTGGCAACCCGTATAAGCGCTCCGGCTTTGGCGCCGTCCCCACCCATCACCGGTCCGCTGAGGAGCCCCTTTTTCGGATGCCAGACAGACGCATTTTGGTGCTGATTCCCGCCCGCATGGCCGCAACCCGGCTGCCCGGCAAGCCGCTGCTCGATATCGCAGGATTGCCGATGATCGTCCATGTGCTACGCCGCGCGGAAGAGGCGCAAATCGGACGCGTCGCCGTTGCAACCGACACAATGGAGATAGCCGAGGCTGTAAGGGCCCATGGCGGCGAGGCGATCATGACCCGCCCCGACCATCCCTCCGGGTCGGACCGGGTGTTCGAGGCGGCCTGCAAGCTCGATCCCGGTCGCCAGGCCGAGATCGTGGTCAATCTGCAGGGCGATTTCCCGACTATTTCGCCGGAGAACATTCGCGACGTGCTGGCGCCGCTCGAGGACCCCGCGGTGGACATCGCAACGCTTGCGTCGATGATTCACACCGAGGACGAGGACACCGCGCCAAGCGTGGTGAAGGCAGTCGGCAGCCCACTCGGCGGGCGGCGCATGCGAGCGCTCTATTTCACCCGCGCCACGGCCCCTCACGGCGACGGACCGCGCTACCACCATATCGGCCTCTACGCCTATCGCCGCGCGGCCCTGGAGCGCTACGTGAAGCTGCCGCCCTCGCCGCTGGAATTGCAGGAGAAGCTGGAGCAGTTGCGGGCGCTGGAAGCGGGCATGCGGATCGACATCACCATCGTCGACACCGTACCGCGCGGGGTCGACACGCCTGTCGACCTGGAGACCACCCGCCGGATACTGGCGAAATCCTGAGGTATTGCTAGAAGCGGATCATGACCCAGAAGCTGAAAATTGCGTTCCAGGGCGAGCCGGGCGCCAATTCCCATATCGCCATTGTCGAGGCCTTTCCCGACGCCGAGCCGCTGCCATGCGCGACCTTCGAGGACGCGCTGGCGGCGATCTCCTCGGGCGAAGCCGACCTCGGCATGATCCCGATCGAGAACTCCGTCGCCGGGCGCGTCGCCGACATCCATCATCTGTTGCCGGCCTCCGGCCTCTTCATCGTCGGCGAATGGTTCTTGCCGGTCCATCACCAACTGATGGCGCCGCGCGGGGCGAAGCTTGCCGACGTCAAGACGGTGGAGAGCCACGTCCACGCGCTCGGCCAGTGTCGCCGCGTCATCCGCGAGCGCGGCATCAGGGCGATCGTCGCGGGCGACACGGCCGGCGCCGCCCGGGACATTGCCCAGCGCGGCGACAAGACGACGGCTGCGATCGCCTCGCGGCTTGCCGCCGACATCTACGGGCTCGATATCCTCATCGAGGACATCGAGGACGAGGCCCATAACACCACGCGCTTCGTCGTGCTGGCGCGCGAAGAAAAGTGGGCGCAGCAGGGCTCGGGCCCGCTGGTCACGACCTTCGTGTTCCGGGTGCGCAATTTGCCCGCCGCGCTCTACAAGGCACTGGGCGGCTTTGCCACCAACGGCGTCAACATGACCAAGCTCGAGAGCTACATGGTCGACGGCAATTTCTTCGCCACGCAATTCTATGCCGACGTCGACGGTCATCCCAACGACCGGGGCCTGGCCTTTGCGCTGGAAGAGCTGAAATTCTTCTCGCGCGAATTCCGCATTGTCGGCGTTTATCCCGGTCATCCCTTCCGCGCGACGTTCAAGGAAGCGCAATCATAGTCTCCGCCATCTGGCGAAAGCGCCCATAATCACGGGCGCTTGTTGTTTGCGCGACAGATTCTCCTCCGTCATGCCCGGGCTTGTCCGGGTCAAGCCCGGCCATGACGCTTGGGTTGACGATTTCCCGACTCACTTCCGAACGCACTACGCGGCCTCGCCCTTCGCCAGCCCAAACGCCTGCGCCAGCAGGCTGTACGACTTCTTCCGCGCCTCGTGGTCATAGACGGCGGTAATCACCATCAGCTCATCGGCCTGGCTCGCCGTGATCAGCGGCTGTAGCTTCTGCATGATGGTCGCGGGGCTGCCGACGAACAGGCGCGAGCGGTTGCGCGCGACGGAGGCACGCTCGGCGGGCGTATAAGGATAGGCTTCGGCCTCCTCCGGGCTCGGCAGCGGCGAATATTGGCCGCGGTCGCGCCGAAGCCGATTGAGATCGGCGGAGGATGCAAGACGCTCGGCCTCGGCGTCGGTTTCTGCCGTCACCACCGCAACCGCGAGGATCGCGCGCGGTTTTTGCAGGAAGCGGGATGGCTTGAAGTGCGTGCGATAGGTGACCATCGCGTCGACCGCGTCATGACTTGCGAAGTGATGCGCGAACGCGAAGCCCATGCCGACCTGGGCTGCGAGCTCGGAGGAATAGTCGCTGGAGCCGAGCAGCCAGATCGGCGGCAGCGAGGTGTCGTCAGGCATCGCCACCACATTGTTGTAGGGGTGCCCCGGCGGGAAATCGCGGGTTTCCCACAACACGAGTTCATGCAGCCGCTCCAGAAAATCGTCGCCCTCGCGCCGGTCGAGCCGGCTGCGCAGCGCGTAAGCCGTGGCGCCGTCGGTGCCGGGCGCACGCCCAAGACCGAGATCGATCCGGCCGGGGAACAGCGCCTCCAGCATCTTGAAGCGCTCGGCGACCACCAGCGGCGCGTGATTCGGCAGCATTACCCCACCGGAGCCGACGCGGATGTGCCGGGTCACCGCCGCGATCTGCCCAATCATCACGTCGGGCGCGGGGCTCGCGACCGACGCAAGGTTGTGATGCTCGGCGAGCCAATAGCGGATATAGCCGAGCCCATCGACATGGCGCGCCAGGTCGATGCTGTTGCGCAGCGCCGCCGCGGGGCGGGTTTCGGTGGTGACAACGGAGAGATCGAGGACGGAGAGCGGGATCATGCCGCGATACCTAGTGCACGACGTGGGGTAGACAACAAGCGCACCGCGAGGGGCCTCCCGTGCAGGCCGAGGGGAGATCGGGTAACGGACTAGGAGTGGGCAATGTAACGTAGGTAGCTACTTTGTAGCAGTTTTGCCCATTATCACTTCGTGCTAGATCCTGCTCATTTTGCTTGATATTTTGGTATTTTTACCGAATATCCAGCCCAACTCATTGCCCGCAGTCTCGATTTTATAGCGCAAGTATTGATGAAATTGGGCAATTTCCCATATCCAATGGTCTGTTTCAGCCCACTCCTTTGGCCTATTTTACCACCTCCCAACCCAAACCTGACCCCTGAACCAGTGGAGTCTGTGGTCCGATGTCCGAGCTGACGCCCCCCGCCCCCGAGGCGGCCCGCGCGCTGCCAGCCGCCAAAATCTCCTTCGAGTTCTTCCCGCCGAAGACCGAAGAGATGGATAAGAACCTGTGGGAGACCATCAAGAGGCTCGCGCCCTTGGCGCCGAACTTCGTGTCGGTGACCTACGGCGCCGGCGGCTCCACGCGCGAGCGCACCCACGCCACCATCGCCCGCATCCTGTCCGAGACCGCTCTGCGCCCGGCTGCTCACCTGACCTGTGTCGGTGCGTCCAGGGGCGAGATCGACGAGATTGTCGACCGCTATCATGATGTCGGCGTCCGCCACATCGTGGCCCTGCGCGGCGACCCCGCCACCGGTATCGGCACGCCCTTCGTGGCGCATCCCGACGGCTACAAGACCTCGCCGGAACTGGTCGAAGGCATCAGGAAGCGCCACCCCGATATCGAGGTGTCGGTTTCGGCCTATCCCGAGAAGCATCCCGAGGCGTGCGATTTCGACGCCGACATCGACACGCTGAAGGCCAAGGTCGACGCGGGCGCCGCGCGCGCGATCACCCAGGTCTTCTTCGACAACGACCTCTACTTCCGCTACCTCGACCGCGTGCGTGCGCGCGGGATCGACATCCCGGTCGTGCCTGGCATCATGCCCATGCACAATTTCAAGCAGGCCCGCAATTTCGTCACCCGCGCCGGCACCAGCGTGCCGGACTGGCTGGCGCAGAAATTCGACGGGCTCGACGACGATGTCGAGACGCGCAAGCTGGTGGCGGCAACCGTTGCCGCCGGGCAAGTGCAGAAGCTTGCCAAGCACGGCGTCGACACCTTCCATTTCTACACCATGAACCGCGCCGATCTCGTGTTTGCGATCAGCCATCTGCTCGGCATTCGCCCGAAGACCGCGCGAGAGGCCGCCTGATGTCCGTACCCGTTTCTCCCAAGCGCATCGCCCTGCTCACTGAGGCCAGGAAGCGCATCCTGGTGCTCGACGGCGCCATGGGCACCATGATCCAGGGTCTGCAGTTCGACGAGACTGCGTTCCGAGGCACGCGCTTCGCCAATTTCCATCGCGACCTCCGCGGCAACAACGATCTGTTGATCCTGACCCAGCCGAAGGCGATCGAGGACATCCACGCCGCGTACTTGCGCGCCGGCGCCGATATTGTCGCCACCAACACCTTCTCATCGACCTCGATCGCGCAGGCCGACTACGACCTCGCGGAGATCGTCTATGAGATGAACCGCGATGGCGCCAGACTCGCGCGCGCCGCGGCGGAGCGCGTCGCAGCCGAGGACGGCAAGCCGCGTTTCGTCGCCGGCGCCATCGGCCCGACCAACCGCACCGCCTCGATCTCGCCCGACGTCGCCAACCCCGGCTATCGCGCGGTGACTTTCGATGATCTCCGCGAAGCCTATGGCGAACAGGTCAAGGGCCTGCTCGACGGCGGCGTCGATCTGCTGCTGCTCGAGACCATCTTCGACACGCTGAACGCCAAGGCGGCTCTTTATGCGATCGCCGAGATCTGCGAGGCGCGCGGCATCGATGTGCCGGTGATGGTGTCGGGCACCATCACCGACAAATCCGGCCGCCTGCTCTCCGGGCAACTGCCGGAAGCGTTCTGGAACTCGGTGCAGCATGCCAGGCCCATCACCATCGGCTTCAACTGCGCGCTCGGTGCGGAAGATCTGCGCGCCCACATCGCCGATATCAGCCGCATCGCCGATACGCTGGTCTGTGCCTATCCCAATGCCGGCCTGCCCAACGAATTCGGCCAGTATGACGAGACGCCGGACTACATGGCGCGCCTGATCGGCGCCTTCGCACGCGACGGGCTGGTCAACGTCGTCGGCGGCTGCTGCGGCACCACGCCCGACCATATCGCGGCGATTGCCGCCGCCGTCGCGCCCCACAAGCCGCGCGTCGTGCCGGAGATCGCGCCCCGGCTGCGGCTCTCGGGGCTGGAGCCGTTCGAGCTGACGCCCGCAATTCCCTTTGTCAACGTCGGCGAGCGCACCAACGTCACGGGCTCCGCCAAATTCCGCAAGCTGATCACCGCCGGCGACTACGCCGCTGCGCTGCAGGTCGCGCGCGACCAGGTTGCCAATGGCGCGCAGGTGATCGACGTCAACATGGACGAGGGCCTGCTGGACTCGGAAGCCGCGATGCGGACCTTCCTCAACCTCGTTGCCGCCGAGCCCGACATCGCCCGCGTGCCCGTGATGGTCGACTCCTCGAAATTCACGGTCATCGAGGCCGGCCTGAAATGCGTGCAGGGCAAGCCGATCGTGAACTCGATCTCGATGAAAGAGGGCGAGGAGAAGTTCATTCACGAGGCGGAAATCGCGCGGCGCCATGGCGCGGCGGTCGTGGTGATGGCTTTTGACGAAAAGGGCCAGGCCGACACCTTTGCGCGCAAGACCGAGATCTGCAAACGCGCCTACGACATCCTGGTCGATCGCGTCGGCTTCCCGCCGGAAGACATCATCTTCGATCCGAATATTTTCGCAATCGCGACCGGCATCGAGGAGCACAACAATTACGGCGTCGATTTCATCGAGGCCACGCGCTGGATCCGCCAGAATTTGCCGGGCGCACATGTCTCGGGCGGCGTCTCCAACCTCTCCTTCTCGTTCCGCGGCAATGAGCCGGTGCGCGAGGCCATGCACTCGGTGTTCCTGTATCACGCCATCAAGGCCGGCATGGACATGGGCATCGTCAACGCCGGCCAGATGATCGTCTATGACGACATCGATCCCGAGCTGCGCCAGGTGTGTGAGGACGTCGTCCTCAATCGCGATCCCGGCGCAGCCGAGCGGCTGCTGGCGCTCGCGGAAAGATTCCGTGGCAAGCAGACGCAGGCCAAGGAAGCCGATCTCGCCTGGCGCGAATGGCCGGTCGACAAGCGGCTCTCTCACGCGCTGGTGCACGGCATCACCGAGTTCATCGAGCGCGACACCGAAGAAGCACGCCAGGCCGCCACGCGGCCGCTGGGGGTGATCGAGGGCCCGCTGATGGCCGGCATGAACGTGGTCGGTGACCTCTTCGGCGACGGCAAGATGTTCCTGCCGCAGGTGGTCAAATCCGCCCGCGTGATGAAGCAGGCCGTTGCCTATCTGATGCCGTTCATGGAAGCGGAGAAGGCGAACAACAACGGCAGCGCCGGCCAGCGTTCTTCTGCCGGCAAAATCGTGATGGCGACCGTGAAGGGCGACGTGCACGATATCGGCAAGAACATCGTCGGCATTGTGCTCCAGTGCAATAATTTCGAGGTCATCGACCTCGGCGTGATGGTGCCCGCCGCCAGGATCGTCGAGACGGTCAAGACGGAGAAGGCGGATATTGTCGGCCTTTCCGGCCTGATCACACCCTCGCTCGACGAAATGGCGTTCTTCGCTTCTGAGCTGCAACGCGAAGGGCTGAAGGTGCCGCTCCTGATCGGCGGTGCGACCACCAGCCGCGTGCACACGGCAGTGAAGATCGATCCGAACTATCACGCCGGTCCCGTGGTGCATGTCAATGACGCGAGCCGCGCGGTCGGTGTTGCGTCCTCGCTCTTGTCCGACCGGCGCGAGGCGTATGCGGCGGAGGTCCGCGCCGAATATGCCAAGATCTCGGCGGCGCATTTCCGGGCACAGGCCGACAAGAAGCGACTGTCGCTGGCCGCCGCACGCGCCAACGCACCGAAGATCGATTTTGCCCAAACACCGCCGAAGAAGCCGACCTTCCTCGGCACCAGGACGTTCGCGGATTACGACCTCGCCGAGCTCGTTCCCTATATCGACTGGACGCCGTTCTTTCAGACCTGGGAGCTGGCCGGCCGCTTCCCCGCCATTCTCGACGACGCAAAAGTCGGCGAGGCGGCACGGGCGCTCTATGACGATGCGCGCAAGATGCTCGACCGCATCGTCAAGGAAAAATGGTTCACCGCGCGCGCGGTGGTCGGCTTCTGGCCGGCCAATGCCGAAGGTGACGATATCGCCGTCTACGCCGACGAGGCGCGGACCAGGAAGATCGCGACCCTGCACACGCTGCGCCAGCAGCTCGAGAAGCGCGAGGGCCGCTTCAACGCAGCGCTGTCGGACTTTATCGCGCCGCGCGACACGAAGATGCCTGACTATATCGGCGGTTTTGCCGTGACCGCAGGCATCGGCGAGGACGCGGTCGCCGACCGCTTCAAGCATGCCAATGACGACTACTCCTCGATCCTGTGCAAGGCGCTGGCCGATCGCCTCGCGGAAGCCTTCGCCGAGCGCATGCATGCGCGGGTGCGGCGCGAGCTCTGGGCCTATGCGCCGGATGAGACGCTGTCGAACCAGGACCTGATCCTCGAGAAGTATCAGGGCATCCGCCCGGCGCCCGGCTATCCCGCGCAGCCCGATCACACCGAGAAGAAGACGCTGTTCGAGCTGCTCGATGCCGAGAACAATGCCGGGGTGAAGCTGACCGAGAGCTTTGCGATGTGGCCGGGCTCGTCGGTCTCCGGCCTCTATTTCTCGCATCCCGAAAGCTATTATTTCGGCGTCGGCAAGATCGAGCGCGACCAGGTCGAGGACTACGCCGCGCGCAAGGGCATGCAGGTCGCGGAGGTCGAACGCTGGCTGGCGCCGATCCTGAACTACATCCCGACGCAGGACCGCTCGGCGACCGACCGCGCGGTACAGGAGGCGATGCCGACGACAGCGCCGGCGGCGACACCGGCGAACGATATCACCTCGCATCCGCCCGGCTGCAGCTGCGCGGTGCATCTGGCGTGGCGAAAGAAGGCGGCGAGAGGTTAGCCGCACCGCGCGAAGCGCGGGACGACAAGATCACCGCTTCGGCGGCGAGAGCGGCTGCACGATTTCCTTGAACACCGGCAGCGCCTCGCACATCGAGGAATGTGCTGACAGTGCGGGATACGCCTGTGGCGTGAACAGATGCGAATGTGCCTCAACGGTGAAGCGCAACACGCAGGCAAGCGCGATGTCGGAATGGCCGATGCCCGCGCCGAACAGATAGGGCGTCGTCGCAGCGTCGCGCGCCTGCTCCAGCGCATCCAGCGCGCCCTTGATCTGCGCCTCGCAGCGATCGACCCACAGCGCGAGCTTTTCCTTGCGCAGTGCGCTTTCGTAGACGAGGCTCACAGACTTGTCGCCGAGCCCGGTCGCAAGTGCGATGATGCGCAAGTGCCGACGCCGCTCGATCCCCTTGGCGGCGATCATCGCCCTGTCCGTCCCGACCAGCTCGTCGAGATAATCGATGATCGCGGTGGAATCGATCAGAGCCTCGCCGTCGTCGAGCACCAGGGTCGGCACCCGCCTGAGCGGATTATAGGGCGCGATCTTCTCGGCATCGCCGAAGGTCGACCACGGCTTGTGATCGAACTTCAGTCCGTAAAGCCGCATCGCGATCGCGACCCGGCGGACGAACGGAGAGTCGTATTGGCCGATCAGGAACATGGTGTGCACTCTCTGTTGGTCGCGCCAGTCTGTCATACCCCGCGCAGGCGGCATATCGAGAACGCTGCCGCTTGCCTCATGACGGATTTTTAACTGGCGGCCTTCCGCGAATCAGCCGCTAGATGGCCACAGCCGGCCATAGGAAAGCGAACTCATGTCGCGCCATCACATCCTGCCGCCGATTGTCTACACGCCCGAGCCGCCCAAGCCGAAGGAAGCCAGGCGCCGCCGCCGCGTTGGCTACGCGCAAAGCGCGGATACCACGGATGAGGCCACGGAGGTCGACGAGGCTGGGACGGCCGCGCCGGTCTACGACGCCGCGCTCCCGCAGCATTCAAGGCCGGTTGAGGCCGTCGAACGGCGAGCTTCCTCCACCACCGGCAAGCTCAGCGAGGATACGCTGAAGGCCCTGCTGGCGGTGCAGGAGGAGAGCGGACAGGGTGTGGATTGATCCGAGGCGGCCGACTCACGCGATAGCTCTCTCCACGTCATGGCCGGGCTTGTCCCGGCCATCCACGTCGGGCCACGCACGCGGAAAGACGTGGATGCCCGGGACAAGCCCGGGCATGACGGCGGTGCATGTGGCAATCAGAAAGAATACGACGCGCGTGACTGAAAAAGAGTGCCCTATTCCCCCGCATCGCTCGCCAGCACGCCCTTCACCGCCTTCGCCCAGCCCTTCAGCTTCCGCTCGCGCGTGGCTGCGCTCATGTTGGGCTTGAAGCGGTGCTCGAGGCGCCAGTTGTCGGCGAATTTGGCGGGCTCGGGATAGACGCCTGCGCACAGACCGGCGAGATAGGCAGCGCCTAACGCGGTTGTCTCCTGGATCATCGGCCGATCGACCGGGGCGTTCAGCAAATCCGCAAGGCGCTGCATGGTCCAGTCCGAGGCCGTCATGCCGCCGTCGACGCGGAGCACGATGTTGGCGGCTGCTTTCGCCTCGGGCCAGTCGGCGCGCATCGCTTCCCAGAGATCGAAGGTCTGGTAGCAGACGCTCTCAAGGGTGGCATGTGCGAGCTCGGCGGGGCCGGTATTCCGCGTGAGCCCGAACAGCGCGCCGCGCGCGTTCGGCCGCCAATAGGGCGCGCCCATTCCGACAAAGGCCGGCACCAGATAGACGCTCTGGGTAGAATCGGATTTGTCGGCGAGCGGGCCGGTCTCGGCGGCCTGCTTGATGATGCCGAGCCCGTCGCGCAGCCATTGCACCGCGGAGCCCGCGACGAAGATCGAACCTTCCAGCGCGTAGGTGCGCTTTCCCCCGAGCTGGTAGGCGATGGTGGTGAGCAGCTTGTTCTTCGAGGCGACCGGCGTCGATCCGGTGTTGAGCAGCGCGAAGCAGCCGGTGCCGTAGGTCGATTTCATCATGCCGGGCGTGAAGCAGGCCTGGCCAATGGTCGCGGCCTGCTGGTCGCCGGCGATGCCTGAGATCGGGATTGCGCCGCCAAAGAGATCAGGCACGCTTTCGCCGAACCTTGCGGAGGAATCCTTCACCTCGGGCAGCATCGAGCGTGGCACGCGCAGGATCTTCAACAGCTCGTCGTCCCACTGCCCGGTGTGAATGTTGAACAGCAGCGAGCGCGAGGCGTTGGTGGCGTCGGTCGCATGAACCTTGCCGCCGGTGAGTCGCCACAGCAGATAGCAATCGACCGTACCGAACAACAGCTCGCCGCGCTCGGCGCGCTGGCGCAGGCCCGGAACCTGGTCGAGGATCCAGGCGACTTTGGTGCCGGAGAAATAGGGATCGATGATCAGGCCGGTCTTTTGCGAGACCAGCGGCTCATAGCCTTCGGCCTTGAGCTGGGCGCAGATATCGGCGGTGCGGCGGTCCTGCCAGACGATGGCGCGGTGCACGGCCTGGCCGGTGGCACGATCCCACACCACGGTGGTCTCGCGCTGGTTGGTGATGCCGATCGCGGCGATGTCGCGCGCCTTCAGCCCCGCCTTTTCCAGTGCATCGCGGCAGGTGATGACGGTCGAGGTCCAGATGTCCTCCGGCTCGTGCTCGACCCAGCCCGAGGCCGGGAAATGCTGCGGAAACTCCTGCTGCGCCACTGCGGCGATGGAGATGTCGCTGCGAAACACGATGGCGCGCGAGGAGGTGGTGCCCTGATCGATGGCCAGCACAAAGGACATGGAAGCTTACCTTGGCGTTTGTCCCGTTGACGGGGAGGCTTGTTGTGTCGCGCCAAGGAAAGGGGATTGGACGGGGAAGGTCAATATCTCCGAGTCGTCCCGGCGCGCGCCGGGACCCATGACGCCCCAGGGAGCCGTTATTGCGAAGAACGGCGTAACTTAGGATCGGTGCGCGTGATCCTACACCGCCGCCGTCGTCACGCCGCCATCGACCACGATGGTCTGGCCGGTCATAAATGTCGAAGCATCCGAGGCCAAATAGGCGACCGCACCGGCGATCTCGTCGGGCTCGCCGATGCGGCGAAGGGGTGTGGTGGCGCAGCGGTGTTTCAGGCGCTCCTCGTCTTCCCAGAGCGCGCGGGCGAAATCGGTCTTGACCAGGCCCGGCGCGACGCAATTGACGCGCACGCCCTTCGGACCCCATTCGCCGGCGAGGCTGCGGCACAGCGCGAAGTCGGCGGCCTTGGAGATGCCATAGGCGCCGATCACGGTCGAGCCGCGCAGGCCGCCGATTGAGGAGATGATCACGACCGAGCCCTTGCCGCGCGCCGCCATCTGCGGGATCGCGAGCGAAGAGAGCCAGATGTTGCTCTTGACGTTACTGCCCATGATCTTGTCGAAGGCCTCATCCGTAATGTCGAGCAGCGGGCCGTAATAGGGATTGACCGCGGCGTTGCAGACGAGGATGTCGATCTTGCCGTAATGCTTGGTCGCGCCCGAGATCAGCGCCTCGACCTCATTGCGGCGAGCGATATTGCAGGCAATGACATGCGCATCGCCGCCGGCCTTGCGGATGCCATCCGCCACTGCCTCGCAGGCATCGGCCTTGCGGCTGGAGATTATGACCTTGGCGCCGAGTTGCGCCAGCAGCTCAGCCGACGAGCGGCCGATGCCGCGGCTTGAACCGGTAATGACGGCGACCTGGCCGGTGAGGTCGAACGGGGTGTTTTTCATGTTGTTTGCTCCCGGGGATTTCGTCATTCCGGGGCACGCGCCAAAGCGCGTGGACCCGGAATCCAGAGGTTGTGGCGCGAGATTTCCGCGTTCGCGCTTACGCGCGCCCCGGATGACGAGGGAGAGAGCCTTACACCAGCCCGCCGCCCTCGCTGACGCGGCGTAGATGATACTCCGTGTCACCGAAGGTGTTCTCGATCATGGTCAGCCGCTTGAAGTAGTGGCCGATCTTGGCCTCCATGGTCATGCCGATGCCGCCATGAAGCTGGATCGATTGCTGGCCGATGAACTTGCCTGACTTTCCGATCTGCACCTTGGCCGCGGCGATCGCGGTGGCGCGCTCTTTCGCATTGTCGAAATCGGCGGCCATGGTCGCGAACATCGACATCGAGCGGGCCTGCTCGAGAGCCACGAACATGTCGGCGGCGCGATGCTGCAAGCTCTGGAAGGTGCCGATCGCCACGCCGAACTGCTTGCGCGTTTTGATATACTCAACGGTGGTTTTCAGCGATTCATCCATCAGGCCGACTGCTTCGGCACACAGCGCGGTGCGCGCCTCGTCGACGACGCGCTCGATGAGCGGCAGGCCGTTCTCGGGATCGCCGATCACAGCGTCCGCGCCCACCTCTACACCGGTGAAAGTGATGTCGGCGGCATGCAGGCCGTCCTGAGTCGGATAGGCCTTCCTGGTCACGCCTTTTGCATCCGCGGGGACAAGGAAGATGCCGATGCCGGTCTTGTCGCGCTGGCCGCCCTTGGTGCGCGCGGTTACGATCAAGGTATCGGCGTTCTCGCCATTGAGGACGACGAACTTCTCTCCGTCGATCACCCAGCCGTTGCCCTTCTTCTTCGCCGATGTCGTGACATCGGACAGATCGTAGCGCGAGCCCTTCTCGAGCTGGGCGAAGGCAAGAGTCCTGCTGCCGTCGATGATGGCCGGAATGTGCGCGGCCTTCTGCGCGGCCGAGCCGCCGTGGCGCAGGAAGCCGCCGCCGATCACAACGGTCGCGAGATACGGCTCCAGCACCAGCGACTTGCCGAGCGCTTCCATCACGATCATGGTTTCCACGGCGCCCGCACCGAAGCCGCCGTCGCTTTCCGCGAACGGCAGGCCGAGCAGGCCCTGCTCGGCGAGCTTGGACCAGATGGCTCTGCTCCAGCCGCCCTTCTCTTTCATGTATTTCTTGCGCTGCTCGAAATCATAGGCGTCAGTGAGAAGTCCATCGACGCTTTCCTTGAGCAGCCGCTGCTCCTCGGACAAATCGAAATCCATGTGTCTTATTTCCTCATACCCGTCTAATTTTCACTCTGTCATTCCGGGACACGCGCCAAGCGCGTGGACCCGGAATCCAGAAGTTGCGGCGCGAGAGATTCTCAGGTGCGCAATTGCGCACCATAGTTCGCGCTTCGCGCCCCCGGAATGACATCAAAGCCCCAGCACCGCCTTGCAGATGATGTTGCGCTGGATCTCGTTGGAGCCGCCGTAGATCGAGACCTTGCGGTTGTTGAAATAGGTCGGCGCGATCTGCGCGGTCCAGTCCATCGCTTCGTTGGAATTGTCGGGATGCTCGTCATAGGGTGCGGCGAACGGCCCGATCACTTCCATCAGAAGCTCGGTGGTGGTCTGCTGGATCTCCGAGCCCTTGATCTTCAGCACCGAGGACGCCGGGTTGGGCTTGCCCTTGCCGTGCTTGCCTTCGTCGGCGACGACGCGCAGCTGCGTCAGCTCCAGTGCCTTGAGCTCGATCTCGCAGGCCGCGAACTTCTCGCGGAAGGCGGGATCTTCCAACACCGGGCGTCCGCCGGACTCGACCTTCGACGCCAGCTCCTTGATGCGGCGCAGGCGCTCCTTGGAGACGCCGACCCGAGCGATGCCGGTGCGCTCATTGCCGAGCAGGAATTTGGCGTAATCCCAGCCCTTGTTCTCCTCGCCGATGAGGTTCTCGTAAGGAACTTCGACGTCGTCGAAGAAGACCTCGTTGACCTCGTGGCCGCCGTCGATGGTCTGGATCGGGCGCACGGTAACGCCCTTCGACTTCATGCTGAACACGATGAAGGAGATGCCGGTCTGCTTCTTCGCGGCCGGATCAGTGCGGCAGAGGCAGAAGATCATGTCGGCGTGCTGGGCGAGCGTGGTCCAGGTCTTCTGGCCGTTGATGATCCACTTGTCGCCCTTGCGCTCGGCCTTGGTCTTGAGCGAGGCGAGGTCGGAGCCCGAGCCCGGCTCCGAGAAGCCCTGGCACCACCAGTCGTCGACACTGGCGATGCGCGGCAGGTACTTCTTCTTCTGCTCCTCATTGCCGAAGGTGTAGATGACCGGACCGACCATGCTGACGCCAAAGGCGAGCGGCTGCGGCGCCGGATAGCTCTGCAGCTCCTCGTTGAAGATGTAGTGCTGCACCGAGGTCCACCCCGTGCCGCCATATTCCTTCGGCCAGTGCGTGACGCCCCAACCCTTCTTGTTGAGGATGCGCCACCAGGTGACCATCTCGTCCTTGGAGAGGTGCCGGCCCTCGACCAGCTTGCGCCGTGTCTCCGGCGGAACATTGTCGCGGAAGAACTGCCGCACGTCCTCGCGGAACGCCTGCTCTTCCTTGGTGAAGCTGAGATCCATCGGAGTCTCCTTTGAGCCTATAAATGGTTTGGCTCGTCATTCCGGGGCACGCAAAGCGTGAAGGCCGGAATCTCGCGCCACAATCTCTGGATTCCGGATCAGACGCTCTCGCGCCTGTCCGGAATGACGCAAGGCCTTACTGCAGCACCTCGAACAGGCCGGCTGCGCCCATGCCGCCGCCGACGCACATGGTGACGACGGCGTACTTCGCCTTGCGGCGGCGGCCTTCGATCAGCGCGTGGCCGGTCAGGCGCGCGCCCGACATGCCGTAGGGATGGCCGACCGCGATCGCGCCGCCATTGACGTTGATCTTCTCGGGGTCGATGCCGAGCTTGTCGCGGCAATAGAGCACCTGCACCGCGAAGGCTTCGTTGAGCTCCCAGAGACCGATGTCATCGACCTTCAGGCCATGACGCTTGAGAAGGCGCGGCACGGCAAAGACCGGACCGATGCCCATCTCGTCCGGCTCACAGCCATGGGCGACGAAGCCGCGGAAGATGCCGAGCGGCTTGAGGCCACGCTTGGCCGCTTCCTTGTCGCTCATGATCACGGAAGCCGAGGCGCCGTCCGAGAGCTGGCTGGCATTGCCGGCGGTGATGCAGAAGCCGTCGCCGCGCACCGGCTTCAGGCCGGCGAGGCCTTCGGCGGTGGTGTCGGGACGCGGACCCTCGTCCTGCGACAGCGTGATGTCCTTGAAGGACACGGCACCCGTCGCCTTGTCGGTCACTGCCATCTTGGTGGTGATCGGCGCGAGCTCATCCTTGAACTTGCCGCCCTGCTGTGCGGCGGCGACGCGGCGCTGGCTCTCCAGCGAATATTCGTCCTGGCGCTCGCGCGAGATGCTGTAGCGCTTGGCGACCACCTCCGCCGTGTCGATCATGGGCATGTAGACCTCGCCCTTGATCTCGAGCAGCGCCGGGTCCTGCGTATGGAACTTGTTGGCATGGTCGTTCTGCACGAGGCTGATCGACTCGCCGCCGCCGCCGACGGCGATCTCGACGCCGTCGAAGATCACCGAGCGCGCGGCCAGCGCGATCGCCTGCAGGCCCGAGGCGCACTGCCGGTCGATGGTGGTGCCGCCGACCGTCACCGGAAGCCCGGCGCGAAGCAGCGCCTTGCGCGCGATGTTGCCGCCGGTCGAGCCCTGCTGCAGGGCGGCGCCCATCACCACGTCCTCGACCTCCTTGGGATCGACATTGGCGCGCTTCACGGCTTCGCCGATGGCATGGCCAAGCAGGGTCGCGCCCTCGGTGACGTTGAGCGCGCCGCGATAGGCCTTGCCGATCGGCGTGCGGGCAGTGGAAACGATGACGGCATCGGTCATGAACGACCTCCTGTTGCGATTGGTTGTGTTGGTAGCGTTGGTTGGGAACTGGTCTGGTTGCGCAATTCGTAGCGTGAGAGCTTTCCGACCGGCGTGCGCGGCAGCTCGGCGACGAACTCCACCGCCGCCGGCAGCTCATGCTTGCCGACCTTGCCAGTGAGAAACGCGCGCAGCTCGTCGATCGAGACGGGCTGGGCGCCCTCGCGCAGCTTGATATAGGCCTTGGCCGCCTCGCCGCGGTAATCGTCGGGAATGCCGATCACGATCACCTCGTGCACGGACGGGTGGGTATAGATCGCCTGCTCGATCATCTGCGGATAGACGTTGAAGCCGCCGGAGATGATCATGTCCTTCTTGCGGTCGACCAGGAAGAAGAAACCGTCCGCATCCATGTAGCCGATATCACCGGTGAGGAAGCGGTCGCCGACAAAGGACTCCGCCGTCTCCTTGGGCTTGTTCCAATAGCCTTTGGTGACGTTCGGCCCCTGGATGCGGATCTCGCCGACCTCTCCGACGCCCAGCACCTTGGTGGGGTCATCGAGCGCAACCACGTCGAGTTCGATGCCAGGCAGCATCATGCCGATCGAGCCCGGTTTCTCCGGCTCGGTGTCGCAATGGGCGGTGCCTGGCGAACAGGTCTCGGTCATGCCCCAGCCGCTGCGGAGCTTCATGCCGACCCGCTGCTGCAGCACCTTGGCGACCTCGACCGGCAGCGGCGCGCCACCCGAGCCGGCAACGTGGAGTGAGGAGAAATCGCGCTTGTCGAGATCGGGCAATGCCGCGATCGCGATCCACATCGTGGGCACGCCGGGGAAATAGGTGGCGCGCTTGACCTCGATGTCGCGCATCACGGTCTCCGCGTCGAAGCGCTGGTGCAACGAGATCAGATTGCCGCGCCGGATTGAGGAGAGCAGCACGACGGTGAGCGCATAGATGTGGAACAGCGGCAGCACGCAGATCACGCGCTCGATGACGTCGCCGCGCCTGGCGCGGCCGGGCTTGCCCCATACGTCATAGATCGATACCGCGGAGGTGAGATTGCCATGCGAGAGCATTGCGCCCTTCGGCAGGCCGGTGGTGCCCCCGGTATATTGCAGCAGCGCAACGTCGTCAGGCGAAAGCGCGGGCCACTGTGCCGGTGGCGTCGCGCCGTCGACGAACTTCTTGAAGGTGATGACCGCGGGATCGTCGGGCAGCGGCATCTGCTTGGTGCCGACACTGCCCCAATGATCGTCCTCGCAGACGATCAGGCGATCGATCAGGCCCTTCTCCAGGAATTTCAGCGCGGTCACCAGCAAAGCCGCGAGGTTGCTGGTAACAAGCACGCGACTGCCGGAATCCGAAAGCTTGTGCGACAGCGCGATCTCGCCGTCGAGCGGCGACAAATGCGCCACCCGCGCGCCGGCCTTCAGCGCGCCGAAGAAATTGACCGGATGATCAGGCGTGTTGCCGAGGAACAGGGCGACAGACGCGCCCTTGCCGAGGCCCGCGCGCATGAAGGCACTGGCCGCGACTTCGACCATCCCCTCGAGCCCGGTGTAGGAGATCGGACGATCACGGAATTCAATGACGGTGCGAGAACCGAACTTCTGCGCCGCCTCCGACAACAGGCCGGGCACCGTGCCCTGGATGATCTCATCGTCCCAATGCACGCCTTCGGGATAAAACTGTTCGCCAGGATGGGTCATGGACAATTTCAGCGCGATACGATCAAGCGGCGGTCATTCCGGGAGCGCCAAGAGCGAACCCGGAATGACTTGTGGGGAAACTAACGGCTCATCAAGCAGCTTTCGACGCCGCGGCGAGCGACGCAAAACCCTTGCCTTCGGCGGCGAGGCGCTTCAGCAGCGGCGCCGGCTCGAGCGAGGGATCGTTGGTCTCCTTGGCGTAGAAGGCGAGACGATCGGCGATGTGCTTGAGGCCCACCTGGTCGGCCCAGAACATCGGGCCACCGCGATAGATCGGCCAGCCGTAGCCGTAGAGCCAGACCACGTCGATGTCGGACGGCCGCGCCGCGATGCCCTCTTCGAGGATCTTCGCGCCCTCGTTGATCATCGGATACATCATGCGCTCGAGGATCTCCTCGTCGCTCACCGCCCGGCGCTTGCGCCCCAGACGCGTCAGCGTCTCGTCGATCAGCTTCTCGACGTCGGGATCGGGCAGTGGCGAGCGGGAGCCGCCTTCATACTTGTAGTAGCCCTTGCCGGTCTTCTGGCCGAAGCGGCCGGCTTCGCACAGCGCGTCCGCGATCTCCGACTTGATGCCGCGGTCCTTGCGCGAGCGCCAGCCGATGTCGAGGCCGGCAAGGTCGCCCATCGCGAACGGCCCCATCGGCATGCCGAACTTTGTCACCACGGCATCGACCTGCTGCGGCAGCGCGCCTTCGAACAGGAGTTTCTCGGCCTGCTTGCCGCGCTGCGCCAGCATGCGGTTGCCGACGAAGCCGTCGCAGACGCCGACCACGGCCGGTACTTTTGCGATCTTGCGCGAGATCGAAACTGCCGTGACCAGCGCGTCAGGCGCGGTCTTCGCTCCGCGCACGATCTCGCACAGCTTCATGACGTTGGCGGGCGAGAAGAAGTGCATGCCCAGCACGTCCTGCGGACGCTTGGTCTGCTTGGCGATCTCGTCGATGTTCAGATAGGAGGTGTTGGAGGCGAGCACGGCGCCCGGCTTGGCGAACTGGTCGAGCTTGCCGAACACGTCCTTCTTGACCGCCATGGTCTCGAACACCGCCTCGATGATGAGGTCGGCGTCCTTCACATTCTCGAGCCCGACCTTGCCGTCGATCAGCGCCATGCGCTTGGCCGGCGCATCCGCCGGGATGCCCCCGCGCGCGGCGGTCGCCTCCCAGTTCTTCTGCATGATGCCCATGCCGCGCTTGAGCTGCTCATCGGCGGTCTCGATCAGAGTGACGGGGATGCCGGCATTGGCAAAGGACATCGCAATGCCGCCGCCCATGGTGCCGGCGCCGATGATGGCGACGCGCGCTACGTTGCGACCTTTTGTCCCCTCCGGCACGCCCGCGATCTTGGCCGCCTCGCGCTCGGCGAAGAAGGCGTAGCGCTGCGCCTTGGACTGGTCGCTGGCGACGAGTTTCAGAAAACCCTCGCGCTCCTTCTTCAACCCCTCGTCGAACGGCAGATCGATGGCAGCACCAACCGCATCAGCGGCCGCGAACGGCGCCTCCAGCCCGCGCGCCCGCTTGGTCATGGCGGCGACCGCATTGGTGAAGATCGAGCGGTCGGCCTTGGCCGCGGCGAGCTTGGCGTCGTCGTCGCGCAGCCTGCGCAGGGGACGCTTCTCAGCGAGCACCTTGCGCGCGAATGCTTCGCCGCCGGAGGCCGGCCCCTCGGCGATCTCCTCGATCAGCCCGTTCTTGAGCGCTTCAGCGGCCCCGATCGGATCGCCGCCGACGATCATCTTCACGGCAAGCTCGGGTCCCACCGCGCGCGGCAGGCGCTGCGTGCCGCCGGCACCGGGAAGCAGACCGAGTTTCACCTCGGGCAGGCCGAGCCTGGCGTCCTTGGTGGCGACGCGGAAATGGCACGCGAGCGCGACCTCGAGGCCGCCGCCGAGCGCTGTGCCGTGAATTGCGGCAACGATCGGTTTCGGCGAATTCTCCATCACCGAGAGCACTTCGTTAAGTCCCGGCGGCTTCGGCGGCTTGCCAAATTCGGTGATGTCTGCGCCGGCGATGAAGGTGCGGCCCGCGCAGGTCAACACGATGCCCTTGACCTCCGGATCGGCGATCGCGGCATTCATGCACTCGAGGATGCCGCCGCGCACCGCGGCGCTGAGCGCATTCACCGGCGGGCTGTTGACTGTGACGATGGCGATGATGTCTCGACGTTCGAGCTTGACGACTTCGCTCACGCTACACTCCTTGGCTCTCTCGCTTCGGCGGCTTCTCTCCGCTTCGGCTTATTTTGTTGATTTCGCACTGCGGAATTTAATTCCACATCTTGACGTGAGGGTTATTTTGAAGCACGTCCGTTGTCAACGCCTCCACGCAAGTAGCAGCTATCAATGAAGCGTACAGGGAAGAAACCAGCGACCGATCGCAATTTCGTCGTCGCGCTCTCCCGTGGACTCGACGTCTTGCGCGCATTCCAACCCCATGACGGGCTTCTGGGCAATCAGGAGATCGCGGCCCGCACCAACTTGCCCAAGCCGACCGTTTCCCGGCTCACTTACACATTGACCAAGCTCGGTTATCTTACGCCGGTCCCGCGCTTTGAGAAGTACAAGCTCGCGCCCGCGGTGATGGCGCTCGGCTATGCAGCATTGGCCAATCTGGGGGTGGGCCGCCTCTCCGAGCCGTTCCGCCAAGAACTTATGCGGCAGACCGGGGGCGCCTGCGCAGTCGGCGGCCGCGACCGCCACAGCATGATCTATTTCGGGCAGGCCAGGAGCGACCTGACGGTCGGGGTTCAACTCGACGTCGGCTCCCGGATACCTATTGCAACCACGGCGATGGGCCGGGCCTACATCTGGGCGCTGCCCGACGACGAGCGCGCCATTTTATTGCGCGAACTGCGCGAGCACTACGGCAGCCGCTGGCCCAAAATGCGCGACGGTATCGAGCGTTCCGGTGAAACAATCGCGAAACATGGTTTTGCGATGTCTGCCGGCGAGTGGCAGAACGACGTCCATGCGGTCGGCGTTGCACTAAAGTTAAATGACGGAACAGGGCCTTATGCGTTTAACTGCGGGGCGCCGGCATTCCGGTTCACGGAAGAACGCCTGCTCAACGATATTGGACCGCGCCTGATCGCGATGGTAAGGAACATCGAAGCAGCCTTGGTCGGCATCGCACCGCCGGCGCAATCAAAAAAACAACAAAGCAAGAACGGGAAACCAGGAGGGAAAATTGCTCGCGTGGCCGAAGGGATCAGGTAGGCTTCATCGCAAGGACGTGCGAAAATTTTCGCCCGCCAGTTCCGTCCCTGTCTGGCACACGGGCGGGACACGATGACGCAGGCACAGCTCGCGCAGGGACAGGATCCCCTGCTCGCCGTTCGCGACGTCAGCGTCGTGTTCGGTGGCATCGTCGCACTGAACGGCGTCTCCTTCAACATGCACAAGGGTCAGGTCCTCGGCCTGATCGGTCCCAACGGCGCCGGCAAAACCACCCTGTTCAACTGCCTCTCCCGGCTCTACCAGCCGTCCTCCGGCGACATCCTGATGGAGGGACAGAGCATCCTGAAGCGGCCGCCGCACCGGATCGCCGAGATCGGCATCGGCCGCACCTTCCAGAACGTCGCGCTGTTCGCCAACCTCTCGGTGATGGACAATGTCCGCATCGGCGCCCATTCCAAGACCTCGAGCGACATCATCAGCGACTCGCTCAGGCTCGCCTGGGTCCGGCGCAGCGAGGTTGCGGTCAACAAGAAGGTGCACGAGCTCCTCGCCTATCTGGACCTCGAGGACGTCGCCCACACCACCGTGGCGGGCCTGCCGTTCGGCACCCAGAAGCGTGTGGAACTGGCGCGCGCGCTCGCGACCGACCCCAAGATCCTGCTGCTCGACGAGCCGGCAGGCGGCCTCAACCATGAAGAGGTCCACGTGCTCGGCGACCTGATCCGCCGCATCCGCAACGAGCGCCATGTCACCGTGCTGCTGGTCGAGCACCACATGGGGCTCGTGATGTCGATCGCCGACCATGTCGTGGCGCTCAATTTCGGCCGCAAGCTCGCGGAAGGAACGCCCGCGCAGGTGCAGGCCGATCCCGACGTCATCAAGGCCTATCTCGGGAGCAAGGACCAATGACGACGCTGTTGAACGTCAGGGACCTGCGCGCCTATTACGGCCAGGTGCAGGCCCTGCATGGGCTGAGCTTCTCGCTCAACGAAGGCAGCCTCACCACGCTGCTCGGGGCCAACGGCGCCGGCAAGACCACGACCTTGCGCGCGATCTGCAACATGGTGCGCTCGACCGGCGCGATCGAGTTCGAGGGCGCGCCGCTCACCAGCCGTTCGACCGAAAACATCGTGCGGCTCGGCATCGCCCATGTGCCGCAGGGCCGCGGCACCTTCACCACCATGACGGTGGAGGAAAACCTGCAGCTCGGGGCCATCACGCGGCGCGACAAGGCCGGCATCGTCTCCGACATCGAGCGGATGTATGCCTATTTCCCGGTGCTCAAGCAGCGTTACACCCAGCAGGCCGGCACGCTCTCCGGCGGCGAGCAGCAGATGCTCGCGGTCGCCCGCGCGCTGATGCTGCGGCCGCGGCTGATGCTGCTCGATGAGCCCTCTTTCGGGCTCGCGCCGCTCGTCGTGCGCGACCTCTTCAAGATCCTCGGCAAGATCAATCGCGAGGAGAAGGTTTCGATCCTGGTGGTCGAGCAGAACGCGCAGCTCGCGCTCGAGCTCGCCGACCAGGCCTATGTGATCGAGACCGGCCGCATCGTGATGTCGGGGGCGGCCCAAGAGATCGCCAACGACGAGAACGTCCGCAAGTCCTATCTGGGCTATTGAGGGAACGAGGGCAATGGAGCTATTCAGCAACCAAATCCTGGCGGGCATCTCCACCGGCGCGATTTACGCCTGCATGGCGCTCGCGGTGGTCATGATCTACCAGGCGATCGACCATCTCAATTTCGCGCAGGGCGAAATGGCGATGTTCTCGACCTTCATCTCCTGGCAGATGATGCAATGGGGCATACCCTATTGGGCCGCCTTCTTCCTCACCATCGGCCTTTCCTTCGTTGCCGGCATCGCCATCGAGCGCATCCTGTTCAAGCCGCTGGCGAAGGCGCCGGTGCTGACCAACGTCGCCGGCTTCATCGCGCTATATTCGATCATCAACTCCTCCGCCGGGCTGATCTGGGACTTCACCATCAAGCAATATCCGACACCGTTCGGTTCTGCCCCCTTCCTAGGCAGCCAGCTTATCTCGACCCACCAGGCCGGCATGATCGGAGTCACCATCCTGCTCCTGATCGGGCTCTATTTCTTCTTCCAGTACACCCGCGTTGGCCTGGCGATGCGTGCGGCCGCGTCGCTGCCCGAATCGGCACGGCTGGTCGGCATCAACACGAGCTGGATGATCGCGCTCGGCTGGGGCATGGCGTCGGCAATCGGCGCCATCGCCGGCATGCTGATCGCGCCAGTGGTATTCCTGGAGCCGAACATGATGGGCGGCGTCCTGATCTACGGCTTTGCCGCAGCCGTGCTCGGCGGCCTGACCAGCCCGCTCGGCGCCGTGGTCGGCGGCTTTTTGGTCGGCATCTTCGAGAACCTCGCCGGCACCTACATCCCGGGCGTCGGCAACGAGCTGAAGCTGCCGATTGCGCTCGCGTTGATCATTTCCGTCCTGGTCGTCAAACCTGCCGGTCTGTTCGGCCGTGCCATCGTGAAGCGAGTCTGATCATGAGCGCTGCTGTCGAGGAAGTCGTAACCGAAGCACCAGCCGTCGAAGCCGTCCCCAAGCGCGCCATGACACTCGGCACCGGCACGTCGCTGGTCGTGTTGGCGCTGTTGATCCTGGCGCCGCTGGTCGTGAAGAATTTCGTCATCTTCCAGCTCACGATGCTGCTGGTCTATGGCCTGGCAGTCTTGGCATTGAACATCCTGACCGGCGGGAGCGGCCAATTCTCGCTCGGCCAGAGCGCGTTCTACGCCGTGGGCGCCTACACGTCCGCGGTCCTGATGGAGCAATACAACGTCAACTATGCGCTGACGCTGCCGATCTCGGGTATCCTGTGCTTTGCGGTCGGCTTCCTGTTCGGCCAGCCGGCGCTGCGGCTCTCCGGTGTCTACCTCGCGCTCGCAACGTTTGCGCTCGCAACCGCCATGCCGCAGCTGCTCAAGCTCAACTTCCTGGAGCCCTGGACGGGCGGCGTGCAGGGCCTGGTCGTGACCAAGCCCGACGCGCCGTTCGGCCTGCCGATGTCGCAGGACATGTGGCTCTATTATTTCACACTGGCGATCACCATTGCGATCTATGTCGGCGCGGTGAACCTGTTGCGCTCGCGCTCGGGCAGAGCCTTCATGGCTATCCGCGACAATGAGATCGCGGCATCCGCCATGGGCATCGACGTCGCGCTGTACAAGACGCTGGCCTTCGGCGTGTCCGCCGGGATCACCGGCATCGCCGGCTCGCTCGGCGCCATCGTCGTGCAATTCGTCGCGCCCGACAGCTACACCATCGGGCTCGCGATCCAGCTATTCCTCGGCATGGTGGTCGGCGGCGTCGGCTGGCTGCCAGGGTCGATCGTGGGCGCCGCCTTCATCATCTTCGTGCCCAACATGGCGGAGAACATCTCCAAGGGCCTGTCGGGCGCCGTGTTCGGCGTGCTGCTGTTCCTTGTCATCTTCGTGGTGCCGCATGGCGCGCGACAGGTCGCGATCTTCTGTCAGCAGACGGTCGCAAAGTTCCGGAAGAGATAGAGCCCGGATTGAGGTCCGGCGACAAACGAAGGATCACCTCTCCCAAAGGGAGAGGTCGATTTGCGTAGCAAATCGGGTGAGGGGTTATGGTCCCTCGATACAGCTGCGGCCCTCCACCCGGCGCTATGCGCCGACCTCTCCCCGCTGGGGAGAGGTGCAAGGAGCCTGCGGACGGATCAACCTGTGAACCTACATCCAATCGAGGAGACATGATGTTCGTTGAAAAACTGAAGATCGCTGCGCTTGCGACAGCGGCAGTTGTTTTGATGTCCGGCACGGCGCTGGCACAGAAGAAATACGACACCGGCGCCACCGACACCGAGATCAAAATCGGCAACATCATGCCCTATAGCGGTCCCGCCTCGGCCTACGGCGTCATCGGCAAGACCGAGCAGGCCTATTTCAACAAGATCAACGCCGAGGGCGGCATCAACGGCCGCAAGATCAACTTCATCTCCTACGATGACGCCTACAGCCCGCCGAAGGCGGTGGAGCAGACGCGCAAGCTCGTCGAGAGCGACGAGGTGCTCCTGATGTTCAACCCGCTCGGCACGCCTTCGAACTCGGCAATCCAGAGGTATCTCAACTCCAAGAAGATCCCGCAGCTGTTCGTCGCCACCGGCGCCAGCAAGTGGAACGATCCGAAGGATTTCCCCTGGACCATGGGCTGGCAGCCTTCCTACCAGAGCGAAGCGCATATCTATGCGAAATATTTGCTCAAGGAGAAGCCGGACGCCAAGATCGGCGTGCTCTACCAGAACGACGATTTCGGTAAGGACTATCTGAAAGGCCTGAAGGACGGCCTCGGCGCCAAGGCGTCGATGATCACGGCCGAAGAGAGCTATGAGACCTCAGAACCTTCGATCGACGGCCATATCGTCAAGCTGAAGGCCGCCGGCGTCGATGTGTTCGTCTCCATCACCACGCCGAAATTCGCCGCGCAAGCGATCAAGAAGCTTGCCGAGATGGACTGGCATCCGCTCCACATCGTCTCCAACGTCTCGGCTTCGGTCGGCGGCGTGATCAAGCCCGCGGGCTTCGAAAATTCGCAAGGCATCCTGTCGGCGGCCTACGCCAAGGACGGCGCGGACTCGCAGTGGGACAACGATCCCGGCATGCAGAAGTTCTACGCCTTCCTGAAGGAATACTATCCCGAGGGCAACCGGCTCGACGGCTCCGTGGTGTATGGCTACGGCGCGGCGCAAACCATGGTCCAGGTCTTGAAGCAGGCCGGCGACGACCTGACCCGTGCCAATGTGATGAAGCAGGCGGCGAGCCTGAAGAATTTCACGCCCGACACACTCTTGCCCGGCATCAAGATCAACACCTCGCCAACCGATTATGCCCCGATCAAGCAACTGCAGATGATGCGGTTCAAGGGCGAGAAGTGGGAGCTGTTCGGCGACATCATCAATGACGAGCTGGGCAATTAAGGCCCGGTATTAACCCTTGAGGCGGCGCAATCTTCCGCGTCCCTTAGACTAAATTCCNCCCCCTGCGAGCCGCTCGCAGGGGGCTTTTTGTTGCTGGCCTTCCGCGGCGGGTGTTGAATGGCGGCGGGACGCGTTCGGGGGGACGCGCCTCCCAACAGGTGGACGCGTCAGCGAACGCATCCCGACAAAGCGGGGCGCATAAGCGCCCCCAACAAACGTTGGAGCGCCAATCGACGCTCCCAAAAACCAGCAAGGAGACACATTCAACCAGCTTCAGGGAGATCAATATGCCTGCTTTCGATTGGCGTTGGGGAGCCCTTGCCGCTGCCCTCGCGATGGCCGCAGCGACTTCCACGGCAAGTTTCGCGCAGAGCAAATACGATACCGGCGCCACCGACACCGAAATCAAGATCGGCAACATCATGCCCTATAGCGGCCCCGCCTCCGCGTATGGCGTGATCGGCAGGACCGAGGCCGCCTATTTCGACAAGATCAATGCCGAAGGCGGCATCAACGGGCGCAAGATCAACTTCATCTCCTACGACGACGGCTACAGCCCGCCGAAGACCGTCGAGCAGGCGCGCAAGCTCGTCGAGAGCGACGAGGTGCTGTTCATCTTCAATTCGCTCGGCACGCCGCCGAACTCGGCGATCCAGAAATACATGAACTCCAAGAAGGTGCCGCAACTGTTCGTTGCCACCGGAGCCACCAAGTGGAATGACCCGAAGGAATTTCCCTGGACCATGGGCTGGCAGCCCTCCTACCAGAGCGAGTCGCATATCTACGCGAAATACATTCTCAAGAACCGCCCGAACGGCAAGATCGCGATTCTTTACCAGAACGACGACTACGGCAAAGACTACCTGAAGGGCTTCAAGGACGAGCTGGGTGCAAAGGCGGCGTCGATGATCGTAGCCGAAGAGAGCTACGAGACCACCGAGCCGACCATCGATACTCATATCGTGACGCTGAAGGCGTCGGGCGCCGACATTTTCTTCAACATCACGACGCCGAAATTCGCGGCGCAGGCGATCCGGAAGGCGGCCGAGATCGGTTGGAAGCCGGAGCATTTCCTCAACAACGTCTCCGCCTCGATCGGCAGCGTCATCAGGCCGGCCGGCTTTGACGCAGCCCAAGGCATCATTTCCTCGGCCTATCTGAAGGATCCGACCGACCCGCAATGGAAGGACGATCCCGGCATGAAGGGATGGAACGCCTTCCTCGACAAATACTATCCCGACGCCGACCGTACCGACTTGTCGGTGATGTTCGGATACACGGTCGCGCAGGGCCTGGTCCACGTCCTGAAGAACTGCGGCAATGATCTCACGCGTGTGAATGTCATGAAACAGGCCGCCAGCATCAAGGATCTTTCGCTGCCTGGCTTCCTGCCGGGCATCACGGCGAACACCAGCGCCACCGATTTCGCCCCGCTGGCCCAATTGCAGCTGATGCGATTCAAGGGCCAGACCTGGGAGCGATTTGGCGACGTGATCTCGTCCGACGTCGGCGGCTGAGGACCCGCGTCGCGAGGCGACCAAAGCAGCAGCCCCTGCGACACCGCCGCAGGGGCATTTCGTTTGACGGTTCTGGCGAATTGGTATCGACTATCGCCATTCAATAAGAGCTTTCCGGGAAGAAAGCCGCGACACATCACCATTCCCCGAGGGAGGAACGTATGCTCGTTATTGCCACGAGGCTGGCCATAGCCTCGACTGCGCTTGTCCTGTTTGCCGCTGCGAGCGGCGGCGCGCTGGCGGCCGACAAGAAATACGACACCGGCGCCACCGACACCGAAATCAAGATCGGCAACATCATGCCCTATAGCGGGCCTGCATCCGCGTATGGCGTGATCGGCAAGACCGAACAGGCCTACTTCAACAAGATCAATGCCGCGGGCGGCATCAACGGGCGCAAGATCAACTTCGTCTCCTACGACGACGGCTACAGCCCGCCGAAGACGGTCGAGCAGGCGCGCAAGCTGGTCGAGAGCGACGAGGTGCTGTTCATCTTCAATTCGCTCGGCACGCCGCCGAACTCGGCGATCCAGAAATACATGAACTCCAAGAAGGTGCCGCAACTCTTTGTCGCCACCGGAGCCACCAAGTGGAACGATCCGAAAGATTTCCCCTGGACCATGGGCTGGCAGCCCTCCTATCAGAGCGAGTCGCACATCTACGCCAAGTATCTATTGAAGGAGAAGCCAGACGCCAAAATCGCCGTGCTGTATCAGAACGACGACTACGGTAAGGATTATCTCAAAGGCCTGAAGGACGGCTTGGGCGCCAAGGCGGCCTCCATGATCATCGCGGAGGAAAGCTACGAGACAACCGAGCCCACAGTCGACAACCACGTCGTCAAGCTGAAATCGACCGGTGCCGATGTGTTCGTCGATATCACCACGCCGAAATTCGCGGCGCAGGCGATCAAGAAGGTTGCCGAGATCGACTGGAAGGCGCTGCATATCCTCAACAATGTCGGCGCCTCGCTGGGCAGCGTGATCAAGCCCGCGGGATTTGAGAATGCGCAAGGCATCGTTTCGGCCGCCTATCTGAAGGACGTGTCCGACCCGCAATGGGACAATGACGCCGGCATGAAACAGTTTCTGGATTTCCTGGCCAAGGATTTTCCGGAAGGCAACAAGCTCGACGCATCCACGGTGGTTGGCTATGCCGTCTCCCAGACCCTGGTCCAGGTGCTCAAGCAATGCGGCGATGATCTGACCCGCGGGAACATCATGAAGCAGGCGGCGAATCTGAAGGACTTCCGCACCGAGATGCTGCTGCCCGGCATCACCATCAACACCTCCGCGACCGATTTCGCCCCGATCAGCCAGCTGCAGCTGATGCGGTTCAAGGGCGAAAGGTGGGAGCTGTTCGGCGACGTCATTTCCGGCGACGTCGGCGGCTAGCTTCAAGTCTTCGGGCATGACCCCCGCAGCCAATCTGCGGGGGTTTTCTTTTTGGCCAGGAGGAGGGATAAGCGGGCTTATGTCTCCTCGATGTCCCGGGACACCATGACTGACCAACGCCCTCTCCTGCGCGAGATCTTTGACGCCGCCGTTGCCGCCGCGCATCCCGATGTCGTGCTCGCGCCGCATCTGCCGCCCTTGCCCAAGGGACGCGTGATCTGCCTTGCGGCCGGCAAGGGCGCGGCCGCCATGGCCGTCGCCGCCGAGCGGCATTATCTCGATGCGCTCGGGCTCGAGCCTGAGCGTCTGTCCGGGATTGCGACCACAAGGCACGGCCACGGCGTGCCGACGCGGCGCATCAAGGTGGTCGAGGCCGGCCATCCCATGCCCGACCAGGCCGGATTGAAGGGCGCTGCGGAGAGTTTGCAGCTCGCTGAGACCGCGCAAGGCGACGATCTCCTGCTGGTGCTTCTCTCCGGCGGCGGCTCGGCCAACTGGATCGCACCGGTTGCGGGCATCACCTTTGCGCAGAAGCAGGCGCTGACACGCGCGCTCCTGCGTTCCGGCGCGCCGATCGGCGAGATCAACACGGTTCGCAAGCATCTGTCGCGGATCAAGGGCGGCCGGCTGGCGCGCGCCGGGCAGCACGCGACGGAAATCCTGACGCTCGCGATCTCCGACGTGCCGCATGACGATCCGTCCGCGATCGCCTCGGGGCCAACGGTCCCCGATCCGACCACGCTCGCCGACGCGCGCGCCATCATCGCGAAATACGCCTTGCAGGTGGACGATGCGATCCGCCGCGCGCTCGAGGATCCGGCCAACGAAAGCTGCAAGCCGGGCGACCCGGCCTTTGCCCATGCGCGCTTCGAATTGATCGCGCGACCGAAGGCCTCGCTCGATGCCGCCGTCGCCCGGGCAAAAGAGGCTGGTTATGACATCATCGACCTCGGCGCCGATCTCGAGGGCGAGGCACGCGAGGTCGCGGCCGATCATGCGCGGCTGGCGCTTCAGGCCCGCGCCAACGGCCGGCGTGTCGCGATCCTGTCGGGTGGCGAGCTCACCGTCACCGTGCGCGGCAATGGCCGCGGCGGCCCCAACCAGGAATATGCGCTGGCGCTCGCCGATCTCCTGAAGGACACGGCAGGTGTCGCTGCTCTCGCCGGCGACACCGACGGCGCCGATGGCGGCGGTGGCAGTGCCAGCGACCCCGCCGGGGCGCTGATCGATGCGGCTACATTTGCGAAAATGAAGTCGCTCGGCCTGAGCCCGCGCGCCTATCTCGACGACAACGACGCCACGGGGTTCTTCGCGGCGACGGGCGACCTGCTGCAGACCGGCCCGACGCTGACCAATGTGAATGACGTCAGGGTGATTTTGGTGGAGTAGCGAAGGACCGCAGCGGGAGCTAAAACTCGCCCGCGATCTTCGCCAGCATATCGAGCAGCGCCAGGCGGTTGGCGGGTCCGAGCAGCTCGTTGAGCCGCGCCTCGTGCTTGGTGGCCACGAGCTTCTTGGCCCGCGCCAGCACGGCCCGGCCCTTGTCGGTCAGCAGCAAAATATGCGAGCGGCGGTCGTTGGTGGAGCGCACGCGCTCGCACAGGCCGCGGCTTTCCAGGCCGTCGAGCATGGAGACGAAGTTCGGCCTGAGAATGCCGAGCGTGTTCGCGATTTCGGTCTGGTTGCGGCCGGGGTTCTTGTCCAGCAGCAACAGCACCGAGAACTGCGCCGGCGTCAGCTGCAGCGGCGCGACGCAGCGCAGGAAGTCCTCGAACACCTTGAGCTGCGCCCGCTTCATCGCGTAGCCAAGCAGCTCCGAGAGCTCGCCAAGCTGCAGCGCCGCAGTCTCGTCGCCCTCGTTCTCGTTCCCTTGGACCTGTTCCTTGCGCGCCCTTGCGGGCTCAGCCATCGTGGCTTTGTTAATGGCAGTTTTAGTGGAGGCGGTCTTGATGGCGGTCCTGCTGCTGGCGCTCCTGGCGATGGCTGTCTTGGAAACTGTCATCGCCCTGTGCTCGCGGTCCCGCTAGGCTTTGAAGGGGGGCCACCGCTGCCGGCGCCCTTGAGATTATATCTAATAATTGTTATCCATCATATCAAATGTCATGAGGCGTTTTCAACTGCCGTGACAGATCGGCCGGCGATGTCTCGCTGGCTGCGCGAAGGGGGAGCGTCAAGACTTGAACACCACGATCATGCTGTTCCTGATCCAGGACGGCATCACCAACGGCGCGATCTATGCCCTGCTCGGGCTGGCGCTGGTGCTGGTGTTCGCCGTGACCCGCGTGATCCTGATCCCGCAGGGCGAGTTCGTCACCTATGGCGCGCTGACCTACGCCTCGCTCTGTGCGGGGCAGATGCCGGGTACGGCCAGGCTCGCCTTTGTCATGGGGATCGCGGCCTTTGCTTTCGACGTATTCGCTGCGCGGCGTGCGCTGCGGCTACCGCTCATCGCTCGCGCCTTCGCGGCCAACATCATCCTTCCCGGCATCGTGCTGGCCCTGACCTCCGTCCTGGTCGGCCGGCATCCGCCAGTCCTGGTCAATGTCGCGCTGGCGCTTGTCATCGTGGCCCTGATCGGCGTGTTCCTGTATCGCCTCGCCTTCCAGCCGCTGGCGCACACTTCGGTGCTGGTGCTCCTGATTGCCTCGGTCGGCTGCCACCTTGCGATGCAAGGCCTCGGCCTCTTGTTTTTCGGCGCCGAGGGCCAGCGCGGACCCGCGCTTGCCGATACCGCGGCGACGCTCGGCCCGCTGCGCTTCACCGGCCAGAGCATCGCGGTCTACACGCTCACCATCGCCTTCATCGTCGCGCTGTGGCTGTTCTTCGGCCTCAGCGTCTATGGCAAGGCGCTGCGTGCTACCGCCGTCAACCGGCTGGGCGCGCGCCTGGTCGGCATCCGCACCTCGCTGTCGGGGCAGATCGCCTTCCTGCTCGCCTCCATCATCGGCGCGCTGTCGGGCATCCTCATCGTTCCGATCACCACGCTCTATTACGACACCGGCTTCCTGATTGGCCTGAAGGGTTTCATCGCCGCGATCATCGGCGGCCTCGTCAGCTATCCCCTGACCGCAATCGCGGCATTGTTGGTCGGTATCGTCGAGGCCTTCTCCTCCTTCTATGCCAGCAACTTCAAGGAGGTCATCGTCTTCATGCTGCTGATCCCGGTGCTGTTGGCGCGCTCGCTCGCCGCGCCCGCGGTCGAGGAAGAGAAGGACTAGCCATGCGCGAGCGCCTTCCCATCCTCGTCTTCGCGCTTCTCATGGCCGCGATCCCGTTCGTGCCTGACATGCCGCCGTTCTGGATCGTGCTGCTGGACAATATCGGCCTGTCCGCGCTGGTCGCGATGGGGCTCGTGCTGCTTACCGGCGTCGGCGGCCTCACCTCCTTCGGCCAGGCGGCGTTTGTCGGCTTCGGCGCCTATACGACGGCGGTGCTGACCACGGCTTACGGGCTGTCACCCTGGCTGACGCTCCCCGCCGCGCTCGTCGTCAGCGGCATTGCCGCGGTGCTGCTTGGCCTCGTCACCGTGCGTCTGTCAGGCCACTATCTGCCGCTCGGCACCATCGCCTGGGGGTTGGGCCTGTTCTATTTGTTTTCAAAGCTCGAATTCCTCGGCCGCAATGACGGCATCTCCGGCATTCCGCCGCTTGCGATCGGGACCTTCAGGATGATCGATCCGGGCACGATCTATTATGCCATCTGGGCCGCGGTCCTGATCGCGGCGCTGTTGACGATGAACCTGCTCGATTCCCGCACCGGCCGCGCCATCCGCGCGCTGCGGCGCGGACATGTGGCAGCCGAGGCCTTTGGCGTACAGACGCCGCGCTCGAAGCTCCTGGTGTTCATCCACGCCGCGGTGCTGGCGGGCCTCTCGGGCTGGCTCTATGCACATTTCCAGCGCGCGGTGAATCCGACACCGTTCGGTGCTCAGGCCGGCATCGAATATCTCTTCATCGCGGTGGTCGGCGGCGCCGGCTATGTCTGGGGCGGCGTGCTGGGCGCTGCCATTGTCGTGGTCTTGAAGGAGGTGCTGCAGAGCTACCTGCCGCTCCTGCTGCATGGCGAAGGCCAGCTCGAGATCATCGTGTTCGGCATTCTCCTGGTCGCGCTGCTGCAGCTCGCGCCATCGGGCGTCTGGCCGCTGCTGGCGTCCTTGCTGCCGGTCAAGCCGAGCACCAAGCGGCCCGACCCAACCCTGCAATTGACCGAGCGTGTGCGCACCGCCGGCGAGGGAGGCGTGCTGCTCGAAGTCGACAAGGCGCGCAAGCAATTCGGCGGCGTGATCGCGGTCAACGATGTCTCGTTCGACGTGCAGGCGCGCGAGATCGTGGCGCTGATCGGGCCGAACGGCGCCGGCAAGAGCACCACCTTCAACCTGATCACCGGCGTGCTGACGGCAACCAGCGGCGCCATCGCGGTCAACGGCAGGAAGCTGCGCAATCCGCCGCCGCAGGAGGTGGTGAAACTCGGCATCGCCCGCACCTTCCAGCATGTGAAGCTGGTGCCCGACATGACCGTTCTGGAGAATGTCGCGATCGGCGCGCATCTGCGGGGCTCTGCCGGACCGCTCTCGAGCATGTTTCGACTCGACCGCGCCGACGAGGCAAGGCTGCTGGCCGAGGCCGCGCGCCAGATCGCGCGCGTCGGCCTTGCCGAGCAGATGGACCAGCCGGCCGGCTCGCTCTCGCTGGGACAGCAGCGCATTGTCGAGATCGCGCGTGCGCTCTGTGCCGATCCCATGCTGCTGCTGCTGGACGAGCCGGCGGCAGGGCTGCGTCACATGGAGAAGCAGCGGCTCGCGAGCTTGCTACGCCAGTTGCGTGACGGCGGCATGTCGGTGCTGCTCGTCGAGCACGACATGGGCTTTGTGATGGACCTCGCCGACCGCATCGTCGTGCTCGATTTCGGCACCAAGATCGCGGAAGGCACGCCGGCCGCGATCAAGCAAAATCCGGAAGTGATCAAGGCCTATCTCGGAGCCGCCGCATGAGCGCGCTGCTCTCGGTTGCGGATGCGCATGTCGCCTATGGCAAGGTCGAGGCCGTGCGTTCGGTGTCGCTCGAGGTTGGGGCTCACGAGATCGTCACCATCATCGGCGCCAACGGCGCCGGCAAGACCACGCTGCTCAATGCCGTCATGGGCGTGCTGCCGCTTAGAGGTCATGTTGGCTTTGCCGGCCAGGATCTCGCGCAACTCGAGATCGAGGACCGCGTGGGCCTGGGCCTGAGCCTGGTTGCCGAGCATCGCGAGCTGTTCTGGACCATGAACGTGGAGGACAATCTGCTGCTCGGCGCCTTCCGGAGCGCGAGATCAGCCACGGCATCGTCGTTCGAGCGGGTCTATGCGCTGTTCCCGCGGCTGAAGGAGCGGCGCAAGCAGCTCGCGGGCACCTTGTCCGGCGGCGAGCAGCAGATGCTCGCCATGGGCCGCGCGCTGATGGGCGCGCCAAGGCTTTTGATGCTGGACGAGCCGAGCCTGGGGCTCGCGCCGATCATCGTCGCCGACATCTTCCGCACCGTCGGCGAGCTGCGGAGCGCCGGCGTCTCGGTGCTGCTGGTCGAGCAGAACGCGCAAGCCGCGCTGAAAATCGCCGACCGCGCCTATGTGATGGAGCTCGGTGAGTTCGTGCTGCAGGGCCCAGCCCGCGACATCGAGCGTCACGAAGGCGTGGCGGCGAGCTATCTCGGCTTCCAGCACACCGGCGAGAGCGCGATTTAACACGCTACTCATAAGTGTACCGGGAGCGGTCCCACGACCGCAGCTCAAAAGCCATGCGCGCCTTCCGCGCCCGCACCATTACCGAAAAGTAATGCGGTTCAAACTTCGATGAGAACTTAGTGATTGGAAAGCTTTCTCGGTCGATGCCACAAGCTCATGCTGCGAGTTTTGCGCCGCGACGCGCCGGATCGCGACTGATCGAGAAGCGTGCGGATGAACGGGATTGTCAGAATTGCGCTGGCGCGGCCATATACCTTCGTGGTGCTGGCGCTGTTGATCCTGATCATCGGGCCCCTCGCCGCGATGCGCACGCCGACCGACATCTTCCCCGAAATCCGCATTCCGGTGATCGGCGTGGTCTGGCAGTATACCGGCCTGCCGCCGGACCAGATGGCCGGTCGTATCACCACGCCGTTCGAACGCTCCCTGACGACGACGGTCAACGACATCGAGCACATCGTCGCGAATTCCTATAGCGGCTTCGGTATCGTCAAGATCTTCTTCCAGCCCAATGCCGACATCCGGACCGCGAACGCGCAGGTGACCGCGATCTCGCAGACGCTCTTGAAGCAGATGCCGCCAGGCGCCACGCCGCCGCTGATCCTGAACTACAACGCCTCCACGGTCCCGATCATCCAGCTCGCGCTGTCAGGCGAAGGCCTTACCGAGCAGAATCTCGCCGATATCGGCATCAACCAGCTGCGCACGCCGCTGGTCACGGTCCCTGGCGCGGCCATCCCCTATCCCTATGGCGGCAAGCAGCGGCAGATCCAGATCGACCTCAATCCGGCCGCCCTGCAATCGCTCGGCCTGTCCGGTCAGGACGTCGCCAACACGCTCGCCGCACAAAACCTGATCACGCCGGTGGGCACGGAAAAAATCGGCGCGTTCGAATACACCATGCAGCTCAACAATTCGCCGCTGAAGATCGACGGGCTCGGCGATCTCCCGATCAAGACTGTCAACGGCGCGATGGTCTATGTGCGCGATGTCGCCACCATCCGCGACGGCAATCCGCCGCAGACCAACATCGTGCATGTCAATGGCGACCGTTCGGTGCTGATGATGGTTCTGAAGGCGGGCTCGACTTCGACGCTGGACATCATCGCCGGCATCAAGAAGAAGGTCGAGGAGTTCAAGTCGTCGCTGCCGGATGCGCTCAGAATCGACTTTGTCGGCGATCAGTCGGTCTTCGTCCGCGGCGCCATCAGCGGCGTCGCCCGCGAAGGCATCATCGCCGCGCTGCTGACCAGCGTGATGATCCTGCTGTTTCTGGGAAGCTGGCGCTCGACCATCATTATCGCCACATCGATCCCGCTCGCCGTGCTTGGCTCGATCATCATGCTGTCGATGATCGGCGAGACACTCAACATCATGACGCTGGGGGGCCTCGCGCTCGCCGTCGGCATCCTCGTGGACGAGGCAACCGTCACCATCGAGAACATCAACTACCATCTCGAGCAGGGCAAGGAGGTCGAGCGCGCGATCCTGGACGGCGCCAACCAGATCGTGGTGCCCGCCTTCGTCTCGCTGCTGTGCATTTGCATCGTATTCGTGCCGATGTTCTTCCTGCAGGGCGTGGCGCGCTTCCTGTTCGTGCCGATGGCCGAAGCCGTGATGTTCGCGATGGTGTGGTCGTTCATCCTGTCGCGCACCCTGGTGCCGACCATGGCGAAATACCTGCTGCATGAGCATCACGGCCACGGTGAAGCGCCGCCCTCGCGCAATCCGCTGGCGCGGTTCCAGCGCGGTTTCGAAGCTTCCTTCGAGCGCCTTCGTGCCGGCTACCGCGACCTTCTCGCGCTCGCGCTCGACCACAGGCCGACGTTCGTCGTCGGCTTCATCGGTGTCGTCGCGCTGTCGTTCCTGCTGGTGCCGTATCTCGGCCGCAACTTCTTCCCCTCGATCGATGCCGGCCAGATCCTGATGCATGCGCGCACCCAGGTCGGCATCCGGGTCGAAGACTCAGCCGCCCAGTTCGCCCAGATCCAGAAGGCCATTCGCACGGTGATCCCGCCCGATGAGATCGAAGCCATGACCGACAACATCGGTATGCCGATCTCCGGTATCAACATGACCTACAACAACACCGGCTTGATCGGCACGCAGGACGGCGACGTCCAGATCAAGCTCAGGGAAGGTCACAAGCCGACCGATACCTACATCAAGGCGTTGCGGGAAACGCTGCCGCAACTGTTCCCGGGCGTCACCTTCGCATTCCTGCCGGCCGACATCGTCAACCAGATCCTCAATTTCGGCGCGCCGGCGCCGATCGACCTCGAAATTCGCGGCCCCGACCTGAACGGCAACTATGCCTACGCCAACAGCCTGATCGAGAAGCTTCGCCACATTCCCGGCGTTGCCGACGCCCGCATTCAGCAGTCCGCGCGCAACCCGACCTTCAATGTCGATGTCGACCGCACCCGCGCCCAATATGTCGGTGTGACCGAGCGCGACATCGCCAACAGCATGGTGGTCAACCTCGCCGGCAGCTCCCAGGTCGCGCCAACCTATTATCTCGATCCGACCAACGGCGTGTCCTATTCGATCGTCATGCAGACGCCGCAATATCAGCTCGACACGCTCGGCTCGCTGGAAGCCCTGCCGATGACCGCTCCGGGGGTGCGGGACCCGGTCCTGCTCGGCGGCATCGCCAATATCACGCGGACGACGTCGAGCGCCGTGGTATCGCAATACGACATCCAGTCCATGGTGCAGATCTACGCCACGCCGCAGGGTCGCGACCTCGGCGCCGTTGCCGCCGATATCCGCGAGGTTCTGGCGGAGACTGCCAAGCAGCTGCCCAGAGGCAGCACGGTCTCGCTGGTCGGCCAGGTGCAGACCATGGAGAGCTCGTTCTCCGGCCTCATGTTTGGACTGCTCGGTGCGATCGTGCTGATCTATCTTCTCATCGTCGTGAACTTCCAGTCATGGTCGGATCCCTTCGTGATCATCACCGCATTGCCGGCCGCGCTGGCCGGTATCGTCTGGATGCTGTTCACGACGGAGACCACGCTGTCGGTGCCGGCACTGACCGGTGCCATCATGTGCATGGGCGTTGCGACCGCCAACAGCGTGCTGGTGATCTCATTTGCCCGCGAGCGCTATGCGGAACTCGGCGATCCCCGCGCCGCGGCGCTAGAAGCCGGCTTTGTCCGTATCCGCCCCGTGATGATGACGGCGCTTGCTATGATCATCGGCATGCTGCCGATGGCGCTCGGCCTCGGCGAAGGCGGTGAGCAGAACGCTCCGCTCGGCCGCGCCGTGATCGGCGGCCTGATGTTCTCGACGCTCGCAACCTTGATGTTCGTCCCCGTCGTCTTCAGCCTGGTGCACAAGAAGCAGGCGCAGGCCTCGGCCGAGCTGGTGTCGCTTGATGAGCAGCACGCGCAGGCCGCCGAGTAGAATTCAGAACCATCGAAAGTCGCTTCGACGAAGGCGGTCACACGTGTTGAGCAGCATGTGAAGAATTTTCTCGTCGTCGAATGCGAGGCGGCCCAGGACGAGCATCATCTTTTTGTTGACGCACCAGCACGATGAACAAGACGTCAATCGACGCGTTGGCTCCCACATTTTTGAGACACTTGTACGCCGTACCGCTTTTCTTTCGCATCCGCACAAACTATGGTGCAGGAACATCGGGTGGAAAGCCCCATGATCGGCAGGACGTTTGCAAAGGCGTTAGCGATCGCAGGTTTTGTTTTCGTCGTGCTTGCGGCGCGTGCGCCGACCGCTGTGCATGCCGAACCCGATCTCAGCGGGGTCTGGCTTCCCGACATCAGGGACCAGAAGCGCCAGGAAGCGGCGAACATGCCGCCGTGGAAGCCGGAAATCCTCAAGCAGGTTCAGCACCTTATCGCGGAGGAGAAAGCGGGGCGTCCGTTCCTCGTCCTGAGCCACTGCCTGCCGCATGGCATGCCAAGCTGGATGCTGATGACGCATAATGCATTCGAGCTGCTTGCAACGCCCGGCCGCATCACCATGCTGGGCGAGGTCGACGGCAACCGGATGCGGCGAATCTATCTCGACGGCCGCAAGCTGCCCGACGATCCTGACCTGTCGTTGCACGGCTATTCCATCGGCCATTGGGAGGGCGAAACGCTGGTGGTCGACACCAGCGCAATAGTGCCGCAGGCCTATATCGCGATCAGCGAGGCGGTCGGCATCCCCAACAATGGCGACATGCACATCGTCGAGCACATTCATCTCGCCGGGCCGAATGTGATGCATGACGATCTCGAGATCACCGCGCCGAAAATTCTCACCGACACCTGGAAGACGACGCGAATTTTCCGCCGCTACCCCGATCGGCACTACGAAGTCACCGAGGGGGAGTGCGAGCAGGAAGACCTGGTGCCGGGCAAGGACGAACACGGCAACGACATATTCATCTCCAACGCGCAGGGCGCGTACGGGACCGTTCACACCGCGAAATAGATCGCTGCGTTAGCAAGGGATGATCGAGATGTCGCCGAAGGCTGCACTGCTTGCCGCGAGCTTCGTGCTGGGGACAACCGGGCTCGCACTGGCGCACCATTCCAATGCGGCCTATGACAGCGACCATCCGCAGACCGTGGATGGCACCGTCAAGCAGGTCAACTGGACCAACCCGCACATTACCTTTGTCGTCGAGACCGACGCCAAGGATGGGCCGCAGGCCGGAACCTGGGTGTTCGAAGTGTCGAGCCCCGGCGTTCTCACCCGCTCCGGCTGGACCAAGCGCTCGCTGAATCCGGGCGATCACGCGACCTTCTATTATCTGCCGCTGCGCGACGCCAAGCAGGGCGGCTTCCTGCGCAAAGTCACGCTGCCCGACGGCAAGGAGCTGACCTACAGCCTGACCCCGGAAGAGCAGTAAGCTCGAGATGGAAGCGCTGCTGACCGGGTTTTCCAAGTGGTTGGCGGCGACCTCGCTCAGCCACATCATCCAGAGCGTCACCTGGATCATCCCGACCCTTCAGACCATCCACATTCTCTGCGTGGCGATCGCGTTCTCATCGGCGGTGATGGTGGATTTGCGGATCTTCCGCTTGTTCGAACGGGACGAACCCTTGAGCGATGTCGCGCGGCGCTTCCTGCCGCCGATCTGGCCGGTCCTTGTCATTTTGCTTATCACGGGAAGCCTGCTCATCATCGGCGAGCCGCGCCGGTCGCTGCTCAACACCACCTTTTATCTCAAGATGGCACTGCTGATCGTCGCCATTCTGCTGACGGCAACCTTGCAGCGGACCGCGCTGGCGTCGCCGGGCCTCTTTGACGATCGCAGCCGACGGCTGAGCGGGCAGTTGCTCGCGACGCTGTCGATCCTGGTCTGGTGCGGCATCCTGTTCGCGGGCCGCTGGATCGCTTACACGCAGGCGGGATGATGTCGCAGCTGTCGGACCCTGTTGCCTTCTTTGAGGACAGCGGCATCGCACAGGCGATCCGCGAAAGCGACACGCTGTTCCCCTTCATCGAGTCCGTGCATGTGGTCGCGATCTGTCTTGTGGTCGGCTCGATCCTCGCGCTCGACCTGCGCCTGCTCGGCCTCGCCTCGGTCGAGCGGCCGGTGGGGCGGCTGGCGAATGCGGTCCTGCCGGTGACCTGGAGTGCATTTGCCATTGCGGCGACCTCCGGCTTCCTGCTGTTCATCTCCAACGCGACCAAATATCTCGCCAACGGCTATTTCGACGCCAAGATCATCCTGATCTGCGCGGCCGGCCTAAACATGATCGTCTTCCATGCCATCGGCGCCAAGGACATGCCGCAATGGGAGAAGCAGGCGCAGCCACCGCTGCCGGCGCGGCTCGCGGGCGCGCTCTCCATTCTGCTCTGGATCGCGGTCGTGGCCTGCGGACGCTGGATCGGCTTCACCATGCAGGTGCTGTAGCGATGAGCAAGTTGCGGACTTTTACGAGCCTGACCGCAGCCCTCGCCCTCGCGAGCTTCTCCGCCTCACCTTCGCTGTCCGACAGCGCAGCGCCGATGCCGCCGTTCAAGGCCCATGTCGATATGAAGACCTTCATGGAGCATGTACTCACTCCTGCTGCCCAGATCGTCTGGAGCGTCAACGGCTCGGTGATCGATGCCAAGGGCGAGCACGATTTGTCGCCCAGGACCGACGACGATTGGGAGCGCATCACCAGCGGCGCGGCGACGCTGGCGGAGGCCACCAACGCGCTGATGATACCGGGGCGCGCGCGGGACACGGAGTGGAATTTTTATGTCAAGAAGCTCGCCGACGCCGCCGACAAGGCCTACCAGGCCGCCGAGGCGCATGATCTGAAATCAGTCGCCGAGGTCAGCGATCGCCTCGACGGCATCTGCGCATCGTGCCACCGGCACTACGGGCTTGAGTAGAGAGACACCCTCTGCATCAGCGGCGCGAATGCGCATTATCGCGCCCTCGCCCTTGGTCGGAGAGGGCGCTCCGCTGGTAGAACAGATAGGCTCGAGTGAGGCGGCTGTCTCCGCGAGATATCTCGCATTTGAATCCGTGGAGAGAGACCCCTCACCCATGCTCGCTTACGCGAGCGCACCCTCTCCCGCAAGGCAGAGGGGCAGAACAGCGCTCACTCCGCCGGAACGTATTTGCCGTCCTTCACGGTCAGGATGATGCGGGCGCGGTCATCGAGGCCGTAGCGGTCGCTCTCGGTGAAATTGTAGACGCCCTGGCTTGCAGGAATTTCACGCTCGGTCAGGAAGGCCTGGCGGATCGCCTCGCGGAATTCCGGCGTGCCGGGTTTCGCGGTCTTCAGCGCCGTTGGAATGACGCGTTTCAGCACCTCGAAGGCATCGTAGGAATGGCCGGCGAACTGGCTGCGGCTGTTTGCGCCATACTTCGCTTCATAGGCGGTGTCGAGCGCCAGCCCCGGCTTCTTCGTCAGCGCGCTGTCTGCTTGCGTCTCCGGCGACATCACCGGACCCGAGGCCATGATCACGCCCTCAGCCGACTTACCGGCGATGCGGATGAAATCCATGCTGGCCGCGCCGTGGGTCTGATAGATCAGGCCCTTGTAGCCGCGGTCGCGCAGTTCAGTCTGCGGCAGCGCTGCGGCGGTGCCGGAGGCGCCGACCAGGATCGCATCGGGATTGGCGGCGACGAGCTTGAGCACCTGACCGGTGACCGACGTGTCGGGACGCGCAAAACGCTCCTCGTCGACAACGGTCATGCCCATCGGCACGCCCTGCTTCTTCAGATCGTTGAACCAGAGATCGCCGTAGGAATCGGAATAGCCGATATAGCCGACCGTCTTCACATTGTGCTTCTTCATGTGCTCGTAGAGCACCTTGCCCATGATCGGCACCGGCTGCGGCATGTCGACCGACCATTTGGCACGCTCGGGCGTGATCGGGAATGGCGCGAGACCAAAATGCGGAATGCCGGCCTCGTTGGCCACATTCGACACCGCAATCGACGGCGGCGTGGTCGAGGAGCCCATGATGATGTCGGCCTTGGACTCCGTGACAAAGCGACGCGCATTGGTGGTCGCGTTGGTCGGGTCGCCGCCGTCGTCGAGCACGATCACTTTCAGCGGCACGCCGCCGATCTCCTTCGGCACGAAATCCAGCGCATTGCGCTCGGGGATGCCGAGCGCAGCCGCCGGCCCCGTGGTGGTGATGGTAATGCCGATGGTGATTTCGTTTGTCTGGGCGCTGACCGGGCCGCCCGGCAGCGCCAAGGCCGCCGCAAGCGACGCGGCAGCCAGAAATTGCTTCTTCATATGGTCCTCCCTGCAATCATTGTTGTTCCAGAGCAAAACTAGCCCGGTATTTCAACCTACTCTTTAGACGATGGTTACACCGGTGGCCGAAACTCACCCTCCAGGAATTTCTTGACAATCTCTGGCGGCACCGGTGCCGATTTCAGCTTGTCCGGATCGTCGGGGTCGCGGCCGACCAGCACCCGCGTCTCGAACGCTTCGATCGCCAGGTCCCCGCCCTTGTAGACCTTGTGCGTCACCTCGAAGCTCGACCGCTTGAAGCTTTCGATCCGGGTTTCAATCGTGATCCAGTCGCCATGGGTGGAGGGGATGTAGAATTTGGCGCGGGTGTCGACCATGGGGATGCCGACCAGCCCATAGCGTTTCACGATGTCCTGTTTGGAGAAGCCCGCCGCCTCGAACATGATAGAGGTGGAATCGTCGAACATCGCAAAATAGCGCGGGTAGTAGACGATGTTGGCGGGGTCGCAATCGCCCCACTGGATCTGGACATCCCGCCGGTGCACGAACATGCGATTAGCTCCTCTACCCTTCACCTCTCCCATAGGGAGAGGTCGGCGCGAAGCGCCGGGTGAGGGGTTTTGCCCTATCGTTGGAACTGAGCCCCCTCACCCGATTTGCTGCGCAAATCGACCTCTCCCCGTTGGGGAGAGGTAAGAGAAAGCTCGCGGCTGGTGCAAGCATCACGCCTTTTACTTCGGCGCCATACGCAGCGACGCGTCGAGGCGGACGACTTCGCCGTTGAGGTAGGGGTTGTCGATCATGTGCAGCGCGAGGGACGCGAACTCGTCGGCGTGACCGAGCCGGCGCGGGAACGGGATCGCCGCGGCGAGCGAATCCTGCGCCTCCTGCGGCAGGTTGGCGAGCAGCGGCGTCAGGAACAGGCCGGGCGCGATGGTCAGCACGCGGATGCCGAACTGCGCAAGCTCGCGCGCGATCGGCAGCGTCATGCCGACAATGCCGCCCTTGGAGGCCGAATAGGCGGATTGGCCGATCTGGCCGTCATAGGCCGCAACGGAGGCGGTGTTGATGACGACGCCGCGCTCGCCGGTCGCGAGCGGCTCGAGCTTGGACATGCCTGACGTCGCAAGCCGCAGCATGTTGAAGGAGCCGATCAGATTGACCTTGATCACCTTCTCGAAGTCGGGAAGCGCCATCGGCCCGTCACGGCCGATCACGCGCTTGGCGACGCCGATGCCGGCGCAATTGACCAGCACGCGCGCAACGCCATGCGCCTTGGCCGCTTGCGCGATCGCGGCTTCGGCGGACGCGGCGTCCGAGACGTCGCAAGCGACCGCAACCCCGCCGATCTCGGCGGCGACGGTTTCGGCGAGCTTGGCATTGAGATCGCACACGGCAACCTTGGCGCCCTGGGCGGCGAGCTTGCGTGCGGTGGCGGCACCGAGTCCCGATGCACCTCCGGTGACGATGGCGGCCTGATCCTTCAACTGCATGGTGCTCTCCTTGGAAACTCTTCAGTTCAGCGTGATGACGTGTTCGGGCGGCGGCGCTGCATATAGCTCGTCGATCAGGACTTTCCGATGTTCCAGCACCGCGCGCTGGTTGATCGAGCCCTTGTCGGTGACCTCGCCGCAGTCGATCGACAGCGACGCATCGAACAGGATGGCGCGGGTGATCCGGTTCGACGAACCGGTGGCGCTCGACAGAAAACGGGTAAAGCGCTCGCGGAAGGCATCGCGCACCAGCGGATCGGCCGCGGTGACCTTCAGATCGTCAGGCGGCAGCGTCGGATTGATCAGGCGGCAGCCGTCGAGATCGAGCACCACGAGGGCTGCGATCTCGTCGCGGTTGATGCCGGCGATCACCACGTCGCGCACCAGCGGCGCGCAGGCCGCAATGAACCGCGCGCGCAAAGGGCCGACGCTGACCCAGGTGCCGGAGGCAAGCTTGAAATCCTCGGCAATGCGGCCGTCGAAATCGAAGCCGGCATGCAGATCGTTTGCGTCGGCTGGCTTGAGCGCGTCGCCAAGCTTGTAGAAGCCTTCTTCGTCGAAGGCGGCCTTGGTCGTATCAGGCTGCCGCCAATAGCCCGGCGTGACGTTCGGCCCCCTGGCGCGCACCTCCAGCTTGCCGTTGTTCGGCACGAGCTTGGCCTCATTGCCCGGCACCGGCAGCCCGACATGGCCGGAGCGGCTGGTGCGCGGAGTGACCGACATGAAGAACGGCGCGGTCTCGGTGGCGCCAAGCCCGGTCAGCATCGGCACGCGGGCGCCGGTCGCCTGCACCGAGAGCTCATCGAGGCCGTTCCAGATGTGCGGCGCGAGCGCTGCGCCCGAGAAGAACATCGCATGCAGCCTGCCGAAGAACTTGTCGCGCAAGGCGGCATCATCGCGCAGATAGGGCAACAGCGATTCATAGCCCTTCGGGACGTTGAAATAGACGGTCGGCGATATCTCGCGCAGATTGCGCACCGTCTCCTCGATGCCACCGGGCACGGGCTTGCCCGCATCGAGATACATCGAGCCACCGTTATAGAGCGTGAGCCCGATATTGTGGTTACCGCCGAAGGTGTGGTTCCAGGGCAGCCAGTCGACGATCACGGGCGGCTCGTCCTTGAGGAAGGCCAGGGTTTCCCGGATCATCACCTGGTTGGCGCAGATCATTCTTTGCGTATTGATCACCGCCTTGGGATTGCCGGTCGAGCCCGACGTCAGCAGGAATTTTGCGATCGTATCGGGGCCGATCCTGTCGTGCGCCGCATCGAGGTCGGGATGCAATGGTGTCGCCATCAGATCGGCGAGGGTGGTGACATCGCGGCCCTGCACGCGGCCGAAGGCTGCCGCGATCTCGGTGCCGAGCGAGACATTGGCCGTGAGCGCATCGGCGAACTTGTCGGCGTCGTCGGCGAACACGAGGCCCGGCGTCAGCAGCTTCATCACATGGGCGAGCTTGCCGTAATCCCTGGAGACCAGCGAATAGGCCGCTGACACCGGGCAATAAGGAATGCCCGCATAGAGCGCGCCGAAAGCGACGAGCGCATGGTCGATGGAGTTGCCGGAGAGGATGACGACCGGCTTCTGCGCCGACAACCCACGCGCAAGCAGTGCCGAGGCAATATGCCGACTTGCGGTCAGAAGCTCGGCATAGGTGATCTGGCGCCAGCCGCGCCCGCCTTCGCGCTGCGCCATGAAGACACGATCCGGCGTGGCGCTCGCCCAGTGATGCAGGCGGTCGGTGATGCGCACGGGATAGTCGGGCAGCACGCGAAGAGGACGCAGATAGGTGGTGCCATCGGCCTTGCGGTCGATCGACACGGCGGGATCGCCGAACGAGATCGCGCGGAGCGATTGGCGGCTGTCGGCGCGGGAGGCGCTCTCGCTGTCTCGCGCGATGTTCGGCTGTGCGCTCATGTCGAACCCGGCTTCACCTTGGCGGTCTTGTGCTCGAGGAAGGCGCGGATGCGGCGTTTTGCCTCTTTGTCGCTCTGCGCCACGGTCGCCATCAGCGACTCCATCAGGAGCCCCGTCTGCGGATTGGATTCCGCGATCATCGGCAGCGCCTGCAGCACCGCGAAATTGGTCAGCGGCGCATTGGCAGCGATGCGCTCCGCAAGCTCCAGCGCCTTCTTGAGCGCCCCGCCCGCTTCCACCAGATATTGCGCAAAGCCATAGGCCGAGCCTTCGGTCGCCGAATAGACGCGGCCCGTGAGCATCATGTCGGTCATGCGCGCGACGCCGATCAGCCGCGGCAGCCGCACCGAGCCGCCGCCGCCGACAAAAATGCCGCGCTGGCCCTCGGGCAGCGCGAAATAGGCCGACGGCTCGGCGACGCGGATATGGGCGGCGCAGGCCAGCTCAAGCCCGCCGCCGATCACCGCGCCCTTCAGTGCAGCGATGACGGGCACGCGGCTATATTGAATGCGGTCGAACACCCGATGCCACATCTGCGAGTGGCGCAGGCCTTCGGTCGCGTCATGCTCGGTCAGTTCGGAGAGATCGAGGCCGGAGGAGAAATGATCGCCAATGCCATGGATGACCACGGCGCCGATGTCGTCGGGGAGTTTGGCAAAGCACTCGCCGATCTCAAGGATAATGCCGTCGTTGAGCGCATTGCGCTTGGCTGGACGGTTCAGCCCGACCGTCAGCACCGCCCCGCTCTTTTCGATCTTGAGCAGCGCGGCCTGTTCCGCGTTGGCGCCAGTGGCGTTTCCCATCGGCTTATTGTGTCCCGGTTAGAATAATTATGTTTTATAACAATTTCGGCCGGAGTCAATGTTCCGCCTTACATGACCTTGTGTACGTCGATCACCACGCGCTCGGCGTGACGGGCAACGGAGGCGACGAAGAGGTGCTCCATCAGCCAGCGGTATTGCGCGGAGCCGGTCTCGAATTTCGGCGAGGTGCGGCAATAGATCAATTTCGGGTCCACCGGCTCGTTGCGCTTGAGCTTTTGCAGCAGATCCGCAGGCCCAAAGCGGATGCCCTTGTTCTCGACATAGATGATCGCGCCGTCATGGGTCTCAAGCGCGTATTTCGCTTCCAGCTCGATCAGCTCATTGGGCCGGATGATCTGGAAGTCCGCGCCGAACGCGCAGACCTTGCCATTGACCTCCCCATGCACCTCGCCGCCGATGATCGGCACGATGCGGCGCACGCCGTAGCCGATATCGCCGGCGCTGACGACGGGATCGATATGGGCGGTGATGGTGAAGACGTATTTTGTCTCGATCACGGGATTCATCGGCAACAAACTCCTATTTTCGAACGTCTTCAAGCAGCATCCCCGGGCACCTCACCTCTCCCAAAGGGAGAGGTCGATTTGCGTAGCAAATCGGGTGAGCGGTTGAGATCCCTCGATAGAGCTGCGGCCCCTCACCCGGATCGCTTCGCGATCCGGCCTCTCCCCGCTGGGGAGAGATGAAAGCAGCGCCCTCGTTCCCTCCTATGGCGCCATGTGCTGCGGCAGCCACGTTGCAAGCAGCGGGAAGGTGATCAGGATCACGAGGCGAACCAGGTCGGTCGCGACGAAGGGCAGCACGCCCTTGAAGATGGTCGCAAACGACACGTCCTTCACCACGCTCTTGATCACGAACACATTCATGCCGACGGGGGGATGGATCAGGCCGAGTTCGACCGTCATCACGATGATGACGCCGAACCAGATTGGATCAAAACCAAGATGCGTTACCACCGGGAAGATGATCGGCACGGTCAGGATGATCATGGCCATGGCGTCCATCAGGCAGCCGAGCACGAGATACATCAGCATGATCACCGCAAGCACGCCGTAGCTGCCCAGCCCAAGCGAGGTCAAAAACTCCGTCACCTTCTGCGGGGTCTGCGTCACCGTGAGGAAATAGCCGAAGATCAGCGCGCCGATCAGCACGGTGAAGACGGCGGCCGCTGTGCGGGTCGCCTGCAGCAGCGAGGTCAGGATCTTTTCCTTGTCGAGCCGGCCGGTAACAAGGCCGATCAGGAAGGCGCCGGTCGCGCCGACTCCGCCGGCCTCGGTCGGCGTGAAGCGCGGCAGGAAGGGAAGACCGTAGAGGCCGCCGATGACGAAGATGAACAGCAGCACCGGCGCCCAGATGTCCTTCAGCCCCGCGAAGCGTTCGCGCCAGGGCAGCGGCTTGCCTTGCGGCAGGAAGCCGGGCGCGACACGGCCGATCAGCCCAATCGTGATCATGTACATGGTCATCGCGAGCAGGCCGGGAATGATGCCGGCGATGAACAGTTTGCCGATGTCCTGCTCGGTGATGATGCCGTAGACCGCGAGCACCGTCGATGGCGGCAGCATGGCGCCCAGCGTGCCGCCGGCTGCGATCACGCCGGTGGCGAAGGATTGCGGATAGCCGAAGCGCCGCATCTCGGGATAAGCGACAGCGGAGAACGTCGCGGCGGTCGCAACCGACGAGCCCGAGATTGCGGCAAAGCCGCCGCAGGCGGCAACAGTTGCGATGCCGAGGCCACCGCGCAGGTGCCCGACAAAGCCATTGGCGGCGCGGAACAGTTCGCGGCTCATGCCCGAATTGCTGACGAAAGTGCCCATCAAGAGGAACATCGGGATGACGCCGAAGGTATAGTCGGTCACCGTGCGCATCGAGGTCTGGCCGACCAGCTTCAGCGCCGGCGTCGCGCCGACCAGATAGGAGAAACCTGAAACGCCGACGAGCCCCATCGCCATGCCCACGGGCACGCGCAACAGCATCAGCCCAAACAGCGCAACGAACCCGAGGATGGCGACGGCGTTGGTGCTCAGCAAGGCAATTACTCCGTGGCCTTGATCTTTGGCTCGTGCATTTCTTCGGGATGGAAGATCAGGCGATAGGTGCGGATCGCAATCAGCAGCACCGCCGATACGTCACCGATCCAGGCAACCGCGAAGAACGGCCAGGTCGGCATGTGCATGTCGAAGGTCAGTACGTGGTCCTTGTAGGTGCCGCGCACCTTGTCGAACAAGGTGTAAGTCTGCACCGTCACCACGAACAACAGCACCAGCGTTGCGAACACGTCGATCATGCGCTGGTAGCGCGGCCCGACATTGGCCCAGACCAGATCGACGGTGATGTGGGTGCCGCGATAGGAGGTCGCGGCGATACCCCAGAAAATCAGGATGCCGAGCAGCATGCGCCCGATGTCGAAGGAATCGGGAATGGCATAGTTGAGCGTGTTGCGCAGCAAGACCGAGACGAAAATATCGAGCGCAACGATGCCGACAAAGCCGGCCGCGATCCATTCGATTCCGTCGATGAAGCGATCCATCCAGGCACGTTTCATGCGGCTGCCATAGCTTGATGAATACATTTTGAACGGTCTGGCCGTTCTTCACCTCTCCCCAGCGGGGAGAGGTAAACCGAGTCTGCGGACCGAATCGCGCTACTGCGCAAGCGCGCCGTATTTGGCGAGCGAGGCCTTCAGCTCCTTCATCGCGGCATCAGGATCGACGCCGGTCTTCTTGACGCCGTCGGCCCAGGTCTTGAACAGCGGATCGGCCGCCTTTTTCCATTCAGCGGTCTGTTCCGGGTTCAGCTTGTAGACCTCCTGGCCCGGCTCCGCCTTGATCTTGTCGACCCCGGCGTCCTCGAACTCGCCCCAGGGCGCGCCGACCTTGCCGGCCGTTTCGGTGTTGCAATTGTCGTCGATCGCCTTCTTCTGACGGTCTGACATTCCGTCATACTTGTCCTTGTTCATAACCAGCACGAACGTCGTGACATAGAGCGGCGCGTCCATGTGAAACTTGGTCACCTTGTCGACGCCGAACAGCACCAGCGAACCGGCCGGAAAGGTCACGCCGTCGGCGACGCCCCGCTCGATGATATCGCGCACTTCCGGCGCCGAGGACTGCACGTTGGTGCCGCCGAGCTGAGTCACGAAATTCGCAATCGTTGCGTCGGCCGGGCGGATCTTCATGCCCTTGACGTCCTCGGGTACCACCACCTTCTTGGTGCGGGTGTGGAACGCGGAAGGCGTGTGGACGAAGGCGAGGCAGTATTTCACATCGCTCATCTCCTTCGCCGCATATTTGCGGTACCAGGCGTCGAGCCCTTCCGAGCCGCCCTTGGCATTCGCGACCAGGAATGGAAGCTCGCCGGCGCCGATGATCGGGAAGCGACCGGGCTGATAGCCGGGATTGACGTAGGTCAGGTCGGCGATGCCGTCGCGCGCCATGTCGTAGTGGTCGAAGGCCTTGCCGAGTTGCTGTGCCGGGAAAACCTGGGACTTGATGGTGCCGCCCGAGTCCTTCTCAACCGCCGCCGCCCAGCCTTCCAGCGCCTTCTGCAGGGGATGCGAGGCCGGCACCCAGTGTGATATCTTCAGGTTGATGGTCTGCTCGGCCGCAAATGCAGGCGTTATGCTCGCCGCCACCAGCAGCGCCAACCACGTCTTCCTCATCGGTATTCTCTCCCTCTTTCGTAGGGGTTTCGTCCGCGCATTTTCAGCTGGGCCGGCCCCTTTGCACACATTGTTATATGATATAATTATCAATGCAAGCCGACGGTTTTCTCAACCGCGCGCTCTAGCTGGCGTTTGAAGCCTATAACATCGGGAGGAGCAAGTATTGCGGACAAAAGTCGCAATCATCGGCGCGGGGCCGGCGGGCCTGCTGCTGGGGCAGCTGCTCGAGAGCTACGGCATCGACAACGTGATCATCGAGCGGCAATCGGCCGATTATGTGCTCGGCCGCATTCGCGCGGGCCTTCTGGAAGAAGGTACCGTCCGCCTGCTCGACGAGGTCGGCGCGGGCAGCCGCGCCCGTCGGGAAGGCCTGCTCCATGACGGGATCGAGCTCGCCTTCGGCGGTGCGCGTCACCGGATCGACATGAAAGCCTTAACCGGCAAGACCGTGATGATCTATGGCCAGACCGAGGTCACGCTCGACTTGATGAACGCGCGAAAGGCTGCGGGCCTCACCACCGTCTACCAGGCTGCCGACGTCACGCCGCTCGATTTTGATACGGATCATCCGCGCGTCACCTATGTCAAGGACGGCGCGACCCACGAGATCGAGTGCGACTTCATCGCCGGCTGCGACGGCTTCCATGGCATCAGCCGCGCCAGCGTCAATCCAACGGCAATCGAGACGTTCGAGCGGGTCTATCCGTTCGGCTGGCTCGGCATCCTCTCGGAGACGCCGCCTGTCTCGCATGAGTTGATCTACTCCAACCATGCGCGCGGCTTCGCACTCTGCACCATGCGCTCGATGCACCGCAGCCGCCATTACGTGCAGTGCTCACTGGACGATCATGTCGACCAATGGCCTGACGATCGCTTCTGGGACGAACTGAAGCGGCGCATCGACCAGAAGGCGGCCGATGAGCTCGTCACCGGCCCCTCGATCGAAAAGAGTATCGCGCCACTGCGCAGCTTTGTCGCCGAGCCGATGCGCTTCGGCCGGATGTTCCTGGCTGGCGATGCCGCCCACATCGTGCCGCCGACCGGCGCCAAGGGATTGAACCTCGCCGCCAGCGACGCGCATTACCTGGCGACCGCGCTGCGCGAGTATTACGACGAGAAATCCTCGGCCGGGATCGACCATTATTCGGCGACGGCGCTGGCGCGGGTCTGGAAAGCGGTGCGCTTCTCCTGGTGGATGACCTCGATGCTGCACAAGTTTCCCGATACCGGCACCATCGGCGCCCGCATCCAGCTCGCAGAGCTGGATTATGTCTGCAGCTCGCAGGCTGCGATGACATCGCTGGCGGAGAACTATGTGGGATTGCCGTTTTAGTTTGTAGTGACGGCGTTGCCACCAGCAACGCCGTCATTGCGAGCCAACGGGTCCGGCCTTTTGGCCGGCCCGATGACAGGCTACGCGAAGCAATCCAGAGTCACGCATGGGCTCTGGATTGCTTCGTCGCTTGTGCCGGCGTGAGTTACTCCCGTCATTCCGGGGCGCATCGAAGAGGCGAACCCGGAATCTCGAGATTCCGGGTCTGGTGCTGACGCACCATCCCGGAATGACGGGGCGTCATCGAGGTCATTTCAAACACCCGCACAAATCCCGTTTAAAGCTTTGTAGGCGATGAAAACGCCATGAGGCTGGCGTTCAATGGCGCCATGTCTTCGCCAACGCATGAGCCGCCCATGTCCGAGATCATCCTTACCGATACAGTCCCCGCCGGCTTTGAACCGCATTTCCGTAAGAGCCCGTTCACCGATCCCTGGGAGCCGCTTTATGCCAAGCGGACCGACAAAGCCGTCCATCTCGGGCTGCGACTGGCAAAAGCGCACACCAATGCGCGCGGAATGATTCATGGTGGGCTGATCGCCTCGCTTGCCGACAACGCGATGGGCTATAGCTGCGCGCAGGCGACGGGCTGGAACACCAAAAACTCGCTGGTCACGATCTCGCTTGCCGTCGATTACGTGGGCTCGGCCGATATCGGCCAGTGGCTTGCAGTCGAATGCGAGGTGATCAAGACCGGCAGCACCATCTGCTTTGCGCAGGCCTTGATCAAGGCGGACGATGTCGTGATCGCGCGGGCGAACGGCACGTTCCGTGTGGTGCCGAAGAAAGTGTGAGCCGATCTTACGCGCACCGTCATTCCGGGGCGGTGCGAAGCACCGAACGACAGTTCACTGCCCAAACTTCCAATCCGCGGTCTCGACCACGAGATCGATGAACGCGCGCACCTTGGCCGACAACAGCCGCGAGGTCGGATAGACGATGTGCACCGGCAGCGCCGGCAGTTCGAATCTCTGCAGCACGGCTTTCAGCCACCCGCGCTTGATCGCATCGGCCGCCTGATAGGCCAGCACCCGCGTCAGCCCGCCGCCTGTCATGGCGTACTGGATCGCGGCATCCGACACATTGCTGGTGAAGCGCGGCGCGACATGGATGCGCAATTCCTCGCCATCACGGGCAAAGCGCCAGTCGGCCGTCAGCGCGGAGGCACCGAACTGGATGATCTCGTGCTGCGCAAGCGCCTCCGGAGTCTTCGGCTCGCCATGCGCCTTGAGATAGGCGGGCGACGCCACCACGATCCTTCGCATGTCGCCGACCTGCCGCGCCACCAGTGACGAGTCGGGCAATTGCCCGATGCGCACCGCGAGATCGACACCGTCCTCGACCAGGTTGACCATGCGGTCCTCCAGGCGCAACTCGCCTGACACCTCGGGATAGCGCTTCAGGTAGGCCGCCATGACCGGGCTGACATGGAGCCGCCCGAAGCCGACCGGCGCCGAGATCACCAGCCGCCCGGTGGGACGGGTGCGCTCGCTCTCCGCGGCGAGTTCCGCTTCCTCGATATCGGCCAGGATGCGGCGGGCACGCTCCAGATAGCGCGCGCCGGCGTCGGTCAATGCCACCTTGCGCGTGGTCCGCTGCAACAGCCGCGTGCCCAACCGCTCCTCTAGCGCGGCGATCAGTCGCGTCACCGCCGGCGGCGACAGGCCGAGCTTTCGCGCGGCCGGCGCAAACCCCTGCAGGTCCGCCACCGTCACGAAGGTCTGCATGGCTTCGATCCGGTCCATGCTATTATTTCAATATATGAAATGATTAAGTGTCAACGAGAATGATTGTTTTGGACCGGAAAAGGCTCACTTTGTATGAGGACGACGGGCCGTAAGCCCGCGCGAGGAGACGCTGCGATGCCAGACACTCATACCTATGCCAGCGACGTGGCCTTTTCGACTGCGGTAAAGCAGATCCAGACCCGGAAGGGGTCTCGCGAGCGTTATGCGCATCAGGAGCAGCGCGGTTGGCGCACCGAGGTCGACGACAACCTCGCCGCCTTCCTCGCCGAGACCAACAGCTTCTATCTGGCCACCGCGTCAGCCGATGGCCAGCCCTATATCCAGCACCGCGGCGGCCCGAAGGGCTTTTTGAAGGTGCTGGACAAGCACACGCTGGCGTTCGCCGATTTCGCCGGCAACCAGCAATACATCACGCAGGGCAATCTCACGGAAAATCCCAAGGCCTATATTTTCGTGATGGATTACGCGCACCGCCGCCGCGTCAAGATCTGGGGCGAGGCCAAGATCGTGGAGGACGATTCGGCGCTGATGCAGTCCTTGATGCCAAAGGGCTATCGCGCACGCGGCGAGCAGGTGATCCTGTTCACCATCGGCGCCTGGGACACCAACTGCCCGCAGCACATCCCGCAGAAGTTCGACGCAGCGGATGTGGCAGCAGCGCTGGCGGCGCGCGATGGGCGGATCGCTGAGCTGGAGGCGGAGATTGCGGCGTTGAAGGGACCGGCAGCGCAGCAGCATTGAACAACGTTCGCCAGGGGCTCCGCTTACCTCGCCCCGCCCGCGGGAGGGGTGGGATTGCATCGTACATGTAATCCGGGTGAAGGGGACTCTCGGCTGACCGTGCTCGCGGAGACGGCCCCTCGGCCCTACCTTCTCCCCGCAAGAGAGCGGGGAGAAGGAGAAGAAAGATCAAGCCGCTTCGCGCTCCTGGTTCCACGCGAATTCCGGGTAGTATTGCAGCATCATCCGCTCGGTATAGGCGGTGAGATTGACGAAGTCCTCTGCGCGCTCGCGCAGGCGGGACGAGAAGAACGGCGTCAGGATGCCGGACAGCGCGCCGAAGGCGGTAGCGTCGGTACCGCAGGGTTTATCGCCCATCAGATAGCGCTTGTCGCCAAGCTGCACCGACAAGGCCAGCAGCGAGCGCACCGCGAGTTCCACATCGTCATCGGGCGCGTGGCGGCCGAGACCGCTCAACAGATAATTCTCGGCGACGCGAAACTGCGCGTCCTCGCGCAGCTTTTCACGGCGATGCTCGGGCGCGCCATCGAAAAAATGCGCCGGGCCCTTGGCAAAATTCTCGGGATCTACCCAGCGCGCGCCAACCAGCGCCCAATAGAGATGGTGCTCGATCATCCGCTCGAAAGCCCAGGCTTGCGCGCGCTCGGCGCGGTCGAGGCCGTCGTCGAAATCGAAACCATATTTGCGCTCGATATGGGCGCGGATGAAGGTGGAGTCCGCGACCGCGACCCCGTCGTCCTCGATGAATGGCAGTTGCCCCTTGGGCGAAGCCGGCGGCATTGCCCGCTCCTTGCGGTAGGCGAGGCCCGCCATTTTGAGCTGGACCTCGGTCTTGGTCACAAAGGGACTTATTTCCGGCAGGCCAAAACCGGCGCCAAAGCCAAAGAGGGTGATCATGCGGCGAACTCCCGACGTTGTGATGAAGTTCGCCTACCGCCCCCCTGCTGCCACCATGGTGTCAGCAGCCGTCACGCGGCGGGCGAATTTGGCTCCCTTGTGCGCGCGTCTGGCGATAGTTTCGAACCACGCGTTGCCGGCTGCTGCCACCACGCCCGACACCAGCGCAATCGCCGCAAAGCGGGGATCGCCGGAGCCAAGGTTGAGGCTGAGCAGTCGTTCGTAGGCCCAAACCTGGAACGACCGCGGGAACGATCGGTGGAGCGACCGCTGGAACGCATGACGCGAACCGATGGCGCCCTGGTTACAGAGAGTGGTCATGGACAAAATCCCTTCATTTGAAGTGTTGTCCCGTTATACAAAGCCCCTGCTGCCAACATCCTGTCAGCAGCAGCAAGCCCTCGTTTTTGAACGAGAATTTCCATGAGACGCGCCGACCGTCTATTCCAGATCATCCAGGTCTTGCGCCGTACGCGGAATCCGCTCACGGCGGACGCGATCGCGCTCGAGCTCGAGACCTCCAAGCGGACGATCTATCGTGATATCGCCACGTTGATGGGCCAGCGGGTGCCGATCCGAGGCGAAGCGGGCATGGGCTACATCCTGGAGAAGGGCTTTGACCTGCCGCCTTTGATGCTGACACCTGATGAAATCGAGGCGGCGGTGCTCGGCGCCCAATGGGTGGTCGGCAACGCCGATGGCGTGCTGGCGCGGGCCGCGGAAGACCTGATGGCCAAGATCGCCGACACCGTGCCGGAGCGGTTGCGGCCCTTCGTGCTGGAGCCTGCGAGCCGCGCGCGGGCCAATTGGCGCAAGGAACCCGACCGCATCGACATGGCGCGCACCCGCAGCCAAATTCACGAGGGCCGGAAGATCGCGCTGCGCTACCGCGACGAGCAGGGCCGCGACAGCGAGCGCACGATCTGGCCGATCGCGATCGGCTATCATGAGGCGGTGCGGATTCTCGCCGCCTGGTGCGAGCTCCGAAAGGACTTCCGCAGCTTCCGCACCGACCGCGTGGTCGATGCGCAATATCTCGAGGAGAAATACCCCGAACGGCGCGATGCGCTGCGCGCCAAATGGCGCCGCAGCCTGGTCTGGGAGCATCCGAAAGATGTCTGATGCGGCGAGGCGGTCCGAGGTGGAAAGCCCGTGCCAGGCTTGCGGCGCCTGCTGCGCCTATTCGGAAAACTGGCCGCGCTTCTCCATCGAAGAGGACGCGGCGCTCGACCTCATTCCGAAAGAGCTGGTCAATGCGAAGGGCTCCGGCATGCGCTGCGAGAACGACCGCTGCGCGGCGCTTGCGGGCAAGATCGGCGAAGCGACCTCATGCACCATCTACGCCATCCGCCCCGAGGTCTGCCGGACCTGCATGCCGGGTGACGCCGAATGCGCCATGGCGCGGCGGAAGCACGGGCTGCCGGTGCTTTCGGTATAGTGCCCGCGGGAAAGCCGCGACGCCTCATCCCGGCGAAGGCTGAGAGATCAGGCCGTGACCGCCTCAGCGAGGTCGTCGTCCTCGTCCACCTCGTCCCTGATCGGCGCGAAGGTGGAGAGCGGCTTGGTCGAGAGCGTAATCGGCTTGCGGCCAGAGGCGGTGGGGCGGGCGCGCTCGACGGGTTCGCGGGACTGCGCGTAGAGCGATGCGCCGACGCGTCCGCCGATCAGGATGAGGTCGCGCTCGGTGCAGCTTGAAGCGATCGCCAGCGCCAGCGAATGCAGATGGCTCTTGCGATAGCAGAACAAGGCGAGCTGGGCGCGCACATCGGACGAGACGCTGTCCACCAGCCTCGCCAGTCCATGCTCATTGGCGCGATACATTTCGCCGAGCAGATCGTCCCTGACCGGGCAGCGCTCGCTGTCGTAGACGTCACGGCTGGAAAACATCGAGAAATCCCCCTGAAGCGGAAGATGCAATGCAATGTGCTAACGAATGGTTAACCAGGAATGGCCGTGCTCGTACGGGGTCCTTGATCGGAGCCCGAGAATCAGATCGCGCAGCTTCGTCCGTGGTGCGTGACGCGCGCTCGCTTCACCTCTCCCGAACGGAGAGGTGAACGGAGTTCGCCGCCACGATCGCGGTTGTTAAAACGCCTTGACGCCTACGGCGCGCCAGCCATGAAGATCGACAGCGCGAAGCCGGTGAGATGGTGCAGCGCCTGGTCGACGCCGATCACGGTCCAGAACCAGGGATGCTCCGGGGTCATGCCGAAGCGGGAGGAGACGAGGCCCTTGGCACGGTCGACGGTGATATGGATGGCGAAGTCGATGAAGGCGACGAACCAGAACCGCGGCGCCACGATCAGGATCAGCACCAGGGCAACCGCAAGGTGTATCAGGCAATGCACCAGGAGCGGCAGCGCCCAGCCATGGCGCTGGTCCTTGCCGTGGGCCATCCAGGCATTCTGCAAAACGAAGTCGGCGATGATGTGCTTGAAGGTGAGCAGCAGCATCCACCCGACCAGCGCGCCAACAGGAACCGACGACGAGAGGGCTGGAAACGACACGCTGACGTCCTTGCTGAGTGGGATCGCGGGAGATGGAGGCGTTCAGCGCGACTTCTTCTTTAAGCCCGGCCACTTCGATCCGTTGTTGACCTTTTATGACACCTCCGGGCCCGGAATGCACCAGCCGGGAACCCGAAAAACGCCAAGTGTGGCCTGACGGTGCCATCTCACCGCGCAATTTGAAATCACTTCGTCGCAGCAAGGTTACCGCGAGGCGGCATTTGCAATCTGCGCGAGGACCGCTATCATTTGCGCCAATATCAAAAATAACCGTTCTTTTTTAGGCAGTTAGCATTTCTCGGGCCGCACCGCGCTTCGAGCGGCAGCAGGTCCGGCCTTCGGGAGAGGCCATGAGCGCTGAGGTCCCAACCGAGCCGCAAGAGCCGCAGCGACCGCAACTTGCCATCACCAACCGCGGCCAGGTGGTGCTGTTCGCGCTGTTGACGCTGATCCTCACCGCTTTCACGGTCTGGGCCGGCCGCGCCTGGGTGAAGAGCTCGGAAACCTTGATCTTCGCCGTCGGCGCCCCCAACAGCGAGGAGGCGCATTTCGCTGAGCGGCTCGCGGCGGTCATGAAGAACACCTCCTCCCGTTTTCGCCTCAAGATTGTAACCAGTACTGACAATGCCAAGGCGCTGTCGCTGTTCGACCGCCGCCTCGCCGACCTTGCGCTGCTCCGTACCGATGCGAAGATTCCGCCACGCGCGCGGGCGCTGGCGATCGTCGAGCACGACCCCATGCTCCTGATCAGCCCCGGCGACAAGAAGATCAAGACACTCGACGATCTCAAGAAAAAGAAGATCGCCGTGCTCGCCGAGGGCGAGAAGAACCTCGCCTTTGTGCGCAACATGCTTGAGGCGCTCGACGCGCATGATGCGGCCTCCCGCGTTCAGCTGGCCCCTGCGGGCTCGACGCTGCAAAAGCTGTTTTCCTCAGGCTATGGCGCGGTGATCGCGATCTTCCATCTGTCCAATGCGATAAAGAACAAGAGCTACGCGCAATACGACAAGCAGGGCAATTTCACCCTGAACGCGATCGACGGGACCAAAGGCCTGGCGCGCAGGATCCCGGGGATCAGCGACGAGACGATCGAGGCCGGCACGCTGTCCTCGGCGCCGGAAATTCCCGAGGACGATCTCGACACCGTCGGCCTCGAATGGCTGCTGGTCGCACAGGCGCACATGTCGGGCACCACCGCCGGCGACCTCGCCCGCATCATCTATGAAAACAAGTCGGAACTCGCGCTCGACGACGGGTTCGGCTCCAGGATCGAGCCTGCGGTGACCGACAAGGATGCCTTCGTGATGGCCCATCCGGGCGCCCGCGACTACATCAATGACGATACCAAGTCATTCATGGATCGCTACAGCGACATGATGTATCTCGGCGCCGGCGCGCTGTCCGTGATCGGCTCGGTCTTCGCGGCGATCTACTCCCAAATTACCCGTGTCTCGCCGGCAAAGGCCGGCGCGCTTGCCACCGCCATCCTCACCATCGGCGAGAAGGTCGAGCACGCCCATTGTCTCGACGACCTCGAACTGCTGCAGGAAGAACTGGAAAAAATCCTGCGCGGCGCGGTGATCGGATTGCGCGACGGCACCATCAGTGGCGACGGTCTGGAGACGTTCAAGCTCGGCTATGAATTCGTGCGCGACGAGATCGCGATGCGGCGGGACTACCTGCAGCGGCATGCCGAATGTAATGCGCTGGACGTGGCACTGCTCGATGCACCGGGCAAGCCGAGCAAGGAAGCCGCGGAATAGCGGCGGTCTCCCCCGAGCGTGCGCGATTGTGATTGCCCGCCCTGCGCAGAAGCCCCATGATGGCTGCAGACACATGATATGCCATCCGAGACCCCCCAAATGACCCCCGTCGCGATCCAGCCGGCCAGCCGGCACCCCCATCAGCCCTGGTACCGGATCCTCTACGTCCAGGTCCTGATCGCGATCGCGCTCGGGGTGCTCATCGGCCATTTCTACCCCGATCTCGGCAAGCAATTAAAGCCGCTCGGCGACGGCTTCATCGCGCTGATCAAGATGATGATCGCGCCGGTCATCTTCTGCACCGTCGTGCACGGCATCTCCTCGATGGGCGACCTCAAGCGGGTCGGCCGGGTCGGGCTGAAGGCGCTGATCTATTTCGAAACTGTCTCGACGGTGGCGCTCGCGGTCGGCCTTCTCGTCGGCAGGACGCTGCAGCCGGGGCGCGGCTTCAACATCGATCCCTCGACGATCGATGCGAAGTCGGTTGCGAGCTACGTGACACAAGCCAAGCAGGAGGGCATCGTCTCCCATCTGATGGCGATCATTCCCGACAGCTATCTGGGCGCGATCGCGCGCGGTGACGTCCTGCAGGTGCTGCTGATCTCGATCCTGTCGGGCTTTGCCATCTCCTACCTCGGCAAGGCGGGCGAGCCGATCTCCGACGCCGTCGACAAGGCTGCCAAGATGTTCTTCGGCATCATCCGCATCATCGTACGGGCCGCGCCGCTCGGCGCATTCGGCGCGATGGCGTTTACGGTCGGCGCCTACGGGCTCGGCTCGCTCGTCAACCTCGCCGCGCTGATCGGCACGTTCTATCTGACCAGCCTCCTGTTCGTGCTGATCGTACTGGGATCGATCGCGCGGCTCGCCGGCTTCTCGATCATCCGCTTCATCGCCTACATCAAGGATGAGCTGCTGATCGTGCTCGGCACGTCTTCTTCCGAGACGGTGCTGCCGCAGATCATGCAGAAGATGGAGCATCTCGGCGCTTCGCGCTCGGTGGTCGGCCTCGTGGTGCCGACCGGCTACAGCTTCAATCTCGACGGCACCAACATCTACATGACGCTGGCGACCCTGTTCCTGGCGCAGGCGACAAACACCGAGCTCACGATCTGGCAGGAACTCGGCATCCTAGGTGTCGCCATGATCACCTCGAAGGGTGCCTCGGGCGTGACCGGCGCCGGCTTCATCACGCTGGCGGCAACGCTCTCCATCGTCCCCGACATTCCGATCCAGTCGATCGCGATCCTGGTCGGCATCGACAAGTTCATGAGCGAGTGCCGCGCGCTGACCAACCTGGTCGGCAACGGCGTCGCCTGCGTCGTGATTTCGCTCTCCGAAGGCGAGCTCGACAAGGCCGCGCTGCACGAGACGATGGCGCATCCGCTCGAAATCGGCGAGGCGCTGGAGCCGGGCGGCGCCGCGTGAGCGCTGGTCCAGCGCACGCTCGGACCGTCAGCCGCCGTTCTTGAGAGCGCGCTTGACCTTTTGCACGGGCCAGCGTTCACCCGCGGCGATGACCCGAACCGTCACACCATTGCCGATTAGCGCATGCGTGCTGATCTCGTCGTTGTTGGCAACGACGACGAGATCGGTCTCGGGTTTCCAGTCAAGCGTCAGGTCGATATCACCGGGAAAAATCTGCCACCGGGAGCCATCCTCCAATTCCACGATATGGCTTTCGGAATGGGATCGGATTTTCATCAGCTGTCCTCCGCGCTTGGTCGGCAACGGTCGAACCTGATCCGCCGTGGCATTACGCTTGCGGACAGGCTCTCTCCAGCAAACGCCGTTGCAGCTTGAGGGACTTTTTTCGCGTCGCCCCGTTCCGCATAGCCTTGTTCCGTGTAGCCTTGTTCCGTGCAGCTTCGGCCGCCGCGCCAGCCTTGGTTCCGCTCCCCGATTCGGTCTTCCGCCGTGCTTTGGACGGTGTCTGACGGATCGGCTGCTGCTGCCAGCCGCGTTGCGGCTGGATCGTCATCGGGCCTGTGATTGTCCTGACCATTCGTGTTGTCTTGATCGCTTGTCTCAGCTTTTGCAGGCGCAGCGACCGCACGCTCGCGAGCAGCCGCCGTGGCTTGCAAATTCGGAAGGTTCAACCGTGCGAAGCACGCGTTGTGACCCTCGCATCTATAATGCTTGAAAAATGAAGGGGTTCCGCTCGATATAGCTGGCAGCGCCGACGTCGCGAAACGGTCACGCTGAAAGTGTCTGCTCGTAAAGGCAATGGCGACTTCTGAAAACCAGGCGGAAGCCGTCCGACTGCTCCGAGCATTGCGGCTTTTTGCCCATCGCCGAACAACCGCCATTTGATGGAGATACCGGCGCCATGCACCACCTTTTCCTCGCCATCACCTTTGCCGGTGTCGTCGTACTTGTCTTCGCGTCCCTGGTGGCCTTGGAGAGGGTGATAGGGTGATCGCTACGCGGCGATTGATTAAGCGGCCCCTGTCGGATCGGACGACAGGGACCGCCTGCGGCGGGGGNGGGAGGGGGGCGCTACCGCCGCCACTCAACATAAGGCGGACAAGGAGGCCCTGTCCGTGGGCCAGTTCACACTTTGCGTCGCCCGGCTTGCGAGCCGAAAGGCCACAGGCTTTCACTCACGCTCGCAGCGAACCGGGTCTTTCCTAAGGTCTTGCTTCAAGGATCATGTTGAATGGTGTTTCTGTCGCGCGCCGCACGGATCTGAATCCGCCTGACATGATCGTCTCTCGCAGCCTTTTCTCGCCGGCCTGCGCGCCAAGTCCCGCGCCGACTTCCTGCGCCAGCGACGTCGGCAGGCAGATCATGGTCGAGCCTGCATAGTACAGGCGTCCAACCGGATTGAGGTTCTGCTCCAGCGTGTCGCCTGCCATGGGCTCGACGATCATCCAGCTACCGTCCGGCTTGAGAGACTGCCGGATGTGACCACTGGCGCCGGCCGGGTCGCCCATATCATGCAGACAATCGAAACAGGTCACGAGATCGAAGTCCTTGCCCGGATAGTCCTTCGCCAGACCAACCTCGAAACGCGTGTTGGCCGAGACGCCGTGTTCCTTGGCATGCGCCCGCGCGTCTTCGATCGAGGATGGATGGAAGTCGTATCCGATGAACGTCGACTTCGGAAACGCCTTGGCCATCAAGACGGTCGACCAGCCATGACCGCAACCGACATCGGCAACCTTGGCTCCGCGTTCGAGCTTTTCGACCACGCCGTCGAGAGCCGGCAGCCACTGCTGCACGAGAAAGTTCTGGTATCCCGGCCTGAAGAAACGCGCCACCGCGCAGAACATGCAACCGGTTTGATCGCCCCAAGCCACGCCCTGGCCGGATTTGAAGGCCGCCTGCACCTTCGGCTGGTTGTCCAGAAGGGCCGTCATCAGGTCGAAGCCGCCCATCATGTAGACTGGGCTTTCCTGGTTGACGAACACCATCGCCTGCTCGGGTGGCAGCGAGAATGTGTCCGTTTTCGCATCGTAGGCCAGATAATTGGATGCCGCCTGGTGGGACAGCCATTCGCGCAGATACCGCTCGTGCACCTTGGCGGCTTTGGCGAGCTGGGCACAGGTCATGGGGCCTTTGGCATGAAGCGTTTCATAGAGGCCAAGCGAGCCGCCTAGCCGCACCATGGCAACGCTCGATGCGCCGCCGAGATCGCCGAGCATCTGGCCGATGAAAATATTGAGCTTTCCCTCGTCAATCATTGTTGATCTCCGCATGAAGCCAATTGTTTGTTTGAAATCGCGGGCAAACGAAGCACGCGAAACGGTACAATGACGCTCCGCCGTCGGCATCAGCCAAACGGCTGACGCGCAAAAAAGCCGCTTTCCGTCTGTTCGATTAAAGGCTTAGGATCGATTTTGCAGCGAGCGGTTTGGGCAAGTCCTTCGGCTTGTCATCAAGCGATATTGCAACGGCGAGCATTGCAAATGATCAGCGAACGCAGATTTACTGCGCTCATCGCAGCTATTTACGACGCCGGCACGGACTTTCGGTGCTGGCCGAAAGCGATGCGCCCCATGGCGCAGGCGTTCAACGCGCCCGCCGTCGTGATGAGCTGCAACAGCCCGCATCTGGACGAAGTCTTCGCGATCGCGCCCCAGGTCGATCCGGCTCAGAATGAGCGTTACGCTGCCTACTATCACCGCATCAATCCGATCGCGAAACATGTGCTGTCCTCGCCGGTCGGCGCCGTCAGAACAGATACGATGATGATCCCGCGGTCCGAATTTGCCCGGACGGAGTTCTTCAACGATTTTCTCCTGCCGCAAAACCTCGGTTCGATGCTCGGCGCCGTCGCTCACATCGAGCGCACGCGGCAGTTCAACGTGGTCATCCAGCGAGGACGTCAGTTCGACCGCGAGGAGGTCGCCCTCTACCAGCGTCTTGCGCCACATCTCCGGCGCGCCGTGCAACTCAACGTCAAGCTGGAATTGCTCGACTTGCGATGCGCGGCCTCCACCGAAATGCTTCATCAGCTTGATAAGGGCACCGTTCTTGTCGACGCCTCGGCGCGCGTTCTGTTCGCAAACCGGGAGGCCGAGCGCTTGATGCGAGCAGGCGGCGCCCTGCGGATCGTGAACGGCACGATGCGCGCCCGATCCGCATCCGATACCGCAAGGCTGCACGCGTCCATTGCCGGCTGCGCCCGGCGGGAGAGCGGAAGCGAGGATGGCAGCTTGCTCATGATGAGCCGCGGTCCAAATCGATCGCCGATCACCGTGTCGGTTCTGCCCTTCCGCCGGCAAGAGCCGTTTCTGCTGTCACAGCGCCCGGCCGCGATCATATTCACGTCCGATCCCGATCAGGCATCGGAGCCGACCGCGGCTCGGATAAAGCTGCGTTACGGCCTGACGCGAGCGGAAACCGCCTTTGCCCTCGAGATCAGCAAGGGCGACGGCGTCCAGCGCTGCGCCGACCGGCTGGGCATTTCCCGCTCGACGGCGCGCACGCACCTGTTGCACATCTTCAGAAAGACCGACACCAGCCGACAGGCGGAACTGGTGCGGCTGTTCTCGCGGGCTTGAGGGCTCATGCGGAGCGGCCTCTGGCAGCGCATGAGGCGGTTATTTCCCGCAGCAACGGAATCTGCAGCATGATCTCCGGCGCTTCGGAAAGCCGTTGGCAGGACCGGGCGTCTCCGCAAGATTTGAAGAACAAGCAAAATCAGCCCTCGCCGCGTCGTTTTGCACTACGACCGATCACCCCGGCGACCACGTCGCCTGAATACAACAGTTGCAGAATAATTAGATTGCTGTTGAGCAGTTCCGCTTATCAAGGGTTGCAGTGTTTCTAGGTGTTTCCTAGTGTTTCCTGATGTTTCTAAGTGTGCCAGCACAATCGGGGGAAGGCGTGATTTTGGCGCGTGGCAAGCTCGACGCGCTTACGTCGGTGCGGTTCTTCTTCGCAATGATGGTGGTTGTCGGCCACTTTACGGGCCAATTCGCCGCTGAGTTCGGGACATTGCCCGGATTTGTCTACAACATGGCTCCATTGGCCGTTTCTTGGTTCTTCGTCCTCAGCGGCTTCATTATCGCCTACAACTACCCTGAACTCTCGACCAATAAACAGCGCAGGGATTTTCTTATTCTGAGAGTGGCTCGGTTGTGGCCCGTCCACGTCGTAGTCCTAACGGCTGCGATTTCATTCTTGTACGTCACAAATAATGGCTATCTTCTACGTCACGAAGACTGGCTATTTTTTCATTACACGCTCACACAAACGTGGACCATGAACGCGGACATAGCCAACGGCTACAATGGTCCCTCATGGAGCGTCTCGAATGAGCTTTTCTTTTACATAGCCTACATCGGTATGCTGGCTCCCAGGCGCTGGTTGAGAATATTCGTCGTCGTCGTTCCTATCGTTGTCGGTGCGGCCCTGCCAATCGCCCATGGTTGTTTTCTCCCGGCCGATAGTGCCGGAAGCACTGCAGGCAGCCCGCATTGCAACCTCTTGGTCTTTCAGTTCCCGCCAGCACGATTGATTGAGTTCGTCTCGGGTGTCGTCATCTATCGTATGAAGCTTCGCATACCTCAATCGATCGGGCTGGCGGCGGCGACGGCGGTCTTTGGTTGCTTCATTCCGCCCATCCCCGGGATCGGGAACGACCCGCTTGCCTTGACGGCAGTGCGGGAAATCCTGCTCATCGTGGGCGGGGGCGCGCTGATAGCATCGCTCGCAAGGGATGGCTGGCTGTCCCGTTTGCTCAGTTTCCGTCCGTTCGTGATCGGCGGAGAAATCAGCTACTCCATCTACATGACGCACCAAGTCGTGATCCTTGGCATATTGTCACATGTTCACGGACTGGATCTGTCACTCACGTTCTTATTCATTTTGACAATCACGATCACCTCTTCGGCCTTCCTCTTCTATTTTGTTGAAGCTCCCGTCCGGGACGCCGTTAAGCTGAGGCTAAAAACAAGGGCGTCCGCAACGCAAGGCCGCACCCAACGGGCAGCTGAGACAGATCACGTTCTGGAAGCGTATTGACTGCTTGAAACCCGCTGATGATTAGCGCCAATTTCTGCACGATTATTTGGTGAATTGTATTCGCAGCGGTGACGGCATCCAGCGCTGCGCCGACCGGTTGCGCATTTCCCGCTCGACGGCGCGCACGCACCTGTTGCACATCTTCAGAAGGACCGACACCAGCCGACAGGCCGAACTGGTGCGGCACGCCTCGTTGCGAACGCATCCGCCCGGCGCGAGTGTTGGCCTGTTGCCCGCGACAGTGCGCAACAACTGCGAGGCTCTGGCCGAGTGGACGATAAAGCGGACATACTGTCACAAAAGCGTGGCAGCGAGCCGTTCCGTGAAGCCGACCCGCTGCCCGCCACTGGATATAATTCGCCAGCCATTAGCTTGGCGCTACGCAAGTCATTTAGTCAGCGATATTACCCACCGCTGCCCTTGATGTTCGGCAGGTGTTTCATGTCCAGCAACGGCACCGGATTCTCTGGGTGTTGCAGATCGGGTCTCCAATCGTTCGAGGCGCCGCCCGGAGACCGCTTGATGCTTGGATACTCGGCAATCGATTTGTTGAACTCCATCACGACCGGCATGATAAGTGCCAAGGCCCAGCCGTTGTCCTGTCCGGCGTACTTGCCCGGCGACTGTGTTGGCATACGCGCCGACATCGCGCCGTTGAATACCATGTCATATTTCTCGAATGGGTCCATTGTGAGATTGTAAAGCGCACCGATCGCACCGAGGTTCTGCTCCGGCCCGAGCCAAGTATCTTTGGCCGTCCAAAGGTACTTCCACGCGATGCTGAGATCGGGGTTGGTTGGATCACCGGCGACATCCGCGCGTGCTCCCATGAAGTTTTCGCCGTCGATGTAAATCCACGACCTTCGAGCTGAGTGCTTGGCGCGACCGAGAACGTACTCGCTGTTGTCGATGCTATCAAAGTAGATTGGCTTGCCGTTGTTGTCGGTCCATCCACCGTGCGGCGGCGGGGTCAGGCCGACCATCTTGGCGAGCGTCGCCCAGCAGTCGATGTGCGACATCATTTCATCGTACGTCGCGCCAGTTGGAATGTGTCCGGGCCACCACATCAGGCCCGGGACGCGCCAACCGCCTTCAAATGCCGAGCCTTTTTCGCCGCGGAAGGGTGTGGTGCCTGCGTCGGGATATGCATCCTGCCACGCACCATTGTCCGCCGTCACGATGACAATCGTGTTCGGCGCCTCCGCGCGGATCGTGTCCATGATGCGCCCGATGTCGTCATCGAGTTCGAGCAAAGAGTCCGAGTAATCGCCCAACCGAGATTTCCCAGCGAACTTTGCCGCGGCGTTGGTCGGGTTATGCATCTTCATGAAATTCACGTCCATGAAGAAAGGCTTGGCATCTTTGGCGTGTTTCTTGATGTAGTCGATTGCGTAATCGGATTGACGGACGTCGAAGTCGGCAAGGCGGTCGTAGGTGATGTACTCACCTCTCTTCGCCGGTTGTCCTGCAACTCCCTCCCAGTCGTACATGTTCACGATGTCAAAATATGCTTTCGCGATTTCTGGGTTGTACGAGGGAAACCAAGGATGAAACCATTTCGAGGTGTCGGCGTAGGTGTAAACCCCCGGATAATATGCCGCGAACGCCTTCATCTCATCGAAGCCATGCTCGATTGGATAGGACTCGGGCTTGTCACCGAGATGCCACTTGCCAGAGAAGTAAGTCGAATAGCCGTTCTTCTGGAAATACTCGGCGATTGTCGGCGTCTCCTTCTTTAACGCATTTTCGTCACCTGGAGCGACCACGATCGAGAGCGCCGAACGGATCGGAATACGCCCAGTAATGAACGAGGCTCGGCCTGCCGTGCAGCTTGCTTGGCCGTACCAATTGGTGAATGTTGCACCTTCCTTGGCAATCCGATCGATGTTGGGAGTTGGGTGGCCCAGAGCTGCGCCACCACCCGAATAGGCCCCGAAATCATTCCAACCCGTGTCGTCAGTCATCAACATGACGACATTTGGTCGCTTCTGCTCTTGCGCGGATGCCGGTAGGTTCGTCGCTGCCATAGCGGCGACGCCCGCCAGCAGGCCACGCCATAATAGGTGTCCAATTTTCATCGGTCGGTTCCTCCGATTGGTCTTGCAGGTCTGAAGTGCAGCCCAAAGGGACGGTTCCCGCTATGCGATTTCGGCATATGGCTCGCGAGCGCGAGCCGCACCGCGGGTGGGGCCGCTCCACAAAGCAAATCCATTCAACGAGCGTGCACCGGCACGCCGTGCCGCAACATTTTCTCGAAGCCAGTGTGAATTCTAAATGGTCCCTTTGGCTTGGTGCGCCCGGTGCCAATCGGAGGTGTCGGAGTTTGCCTCTTGACTTCGCCGCCTCGTTCTATGGTTTCAGTTCAGCATCGAGGGGCGTATCGCAATCGTCACGCTGCATCGTCGGCGGCGGCCTGCGCCCGTGCGCGGATCTCCGCGATCGCGCGCTTCAGCGCGATCTGGCGCGCGTCGGGCATGATGGCGGCGCGGGCTTCTGCAATTGCTCCTGCGAGATCGGTCAGCGGCAGGTCGCCGTCGAAGGTCGGTTTAGCCAGGCCATCGATGATCGCGTGCCAGTCGGCAAGGCCGCGCCGATAGGGATCGCCAAAGCCCCGCATCATGGTCGCGGTCTCGACCACCGCAGGGACCGCCTGCGGCTGCTTCACCAGAGCGCGCGCGATCATGTGCAGCCAGCGCTCCACCCAGACCCGCTCCTGGGCGTAGCGGATGGAGAACAGCCGCCAGCGGCGCAGCCAGGCCTCGATCTTGAGGCGGCGAATGCCCCAGCGGTTCACGGTGGAGAACGGGATCGCGACGCGCCGGTGCTCCGAGCCGAGCTTGCCGAGCACCATCAGGATTGGATTGGCGGCAATCTCCGGCAACGCGTCGACCAGTTCGTCGAAACGGAAGCGATGGATTTCGGTCGACCGGATGCGCCCATCGGATGCGTTGTACGCGGCCAGCTTGAGCTGGGCGACGCGGATCGCGTCCTCATAGGCCATGCGCCTGGCCATCAGCCGCGCGATGTCGCAGAAGATGGCGGCCTCGACGCCCTGGCGGCCGATGAAGCGTTGCAGACGCTCGACATAGAGGCTGGCGTAGCTTGCGCCCTGGTAATCCATCAGCAGATGGATGCCCTCGCTGACGACCGCCTCCGCCCCCTCGGGCAGCCCGAGCGGCAGCAACGGTGGCGTGGTGTCCTCTTCGTCGAGAAAATCGGCGAACAGGTACCGCAGCGAAGACAGGATGCCGTCGTCCGATGCGCTCGTCTCCCGCATTCTCATTGCTTACGCCGTCTCCGCCGCGACTTCCGGCGGCGTCTGCTCGGCGAGCCGCTGCTCCAGCCGGCCGATATTCTCGAACAGGCGCGCGGTGAAGAGCTTGAGGAAATAGAAGCCGAAGGCCGGGTTCTGCACATAGAGCTGCTCGACCTGGTTGTAGCTGACGGACAGGATCAGCCCGTCCTCGACGCATTCCAGCGACTGGGTGCGCAGGTTCGACGGCGACAGCATGCCGAACTCGCCGACGATGGCGCCGATCGGCAGCACGATGCCGGATTCGACCAGGCGGTAGCGGCCGCTGACGATGTAGTACATCGCATCCGCCTTCTCGTCCTTGTAGAACAGCATCTCGCCGGCCTTGCACTTGCGCTCGGTCGTGAAGGGCTTCAGCCAGTCCATCGACAGATTGGAGGAGACGCTCCGCTTCACGTCGCGCACCAGCTGCAGCATCTGGTGCAGCCGGTAGGAGTTGAGCAGCAGCGCAACCGTCTGCACCAGGATGACCAGGTAGTTGTGGTTGGGTACGGCAGTCCCGATCAGCACGAAATTGGTCAGGATCGCGAAGACGCGCAGCGGGATCATGGTCTTCATCGATAGCGTGGCGACCACAAAGACCGAGGCGAACAGGGTGCCGGCGGTGCCTACATGCTCGGCGAGATGAGAAGTATCCATCGGGACCAACCAGACTTGTGAATAGAGACGTGTTTGGGAATAGAGACGTGGCGTTCGGCGGGCCGGAAGCACAAAGGGACCCGCGAACGCTTCTGATATACGGCGAAAAGGCGACGTTTGTCCGCCGTTTGGACCATTTCCGCAAAATTTCCCGTATCCTTGCGGGAGTTAACCGTGCCAGCGAATTCACGACCGCGGCGGGGAGAGGCCAAACCCTGCAATGGTATAGCTTCCGGCAAGCCCTGCAGCGAGGGTGCGGCGTTGACGCCCCCGCCCCATCGGAGCACCTTGGTGGTATCTGCCCGGCCAGATTTGATAAAAGCTTTTTCCTTTGTAAAACCTTGGCAAGATCGCCGATTTTTGGTTTCCGCAAGGCGCGTTTTCCGATGACCAAGCAAGCCGCTTTCCCGGGCGTGGCGCAATTTGTGACGGCAACCGCCGGCCGCAACATGACCACGGCGGCCCATGTCGCCGTGGTGATCGGCGCGGTCATGATCTTCCTGCTCACCATCGACCCGGCCTATGCCGCGGCCCGGCACTGGATCGAGGGCGTGCTGTGGGGTTGCCTCGCCTTCTTTGCCTTCGAATGGCTGGTCCGCCTCCGCCACTCCGTCAGAACCCGGCGGGACTTTGGCTATGTCTTCTCGGGCCGCGGCCTGGTCGACGCGGCCTGCGCGCTCGTGGTGCCGGTCGCGCTGCTCTCCGGCGTCGCGCCGCGAACGGCATGGCTGTTTGCAGTGGTATGGCTGGTCAAGGTCATTCCGGGCATTCCGGGCTTGCGGCAATTGCGCCGGGTACTGGTGCTGGAAGCCGGCCCGCTGCTCAGCGTGCTGGTGCTGTTCCTGATGGTCTGGTTCGTGGGCTCGGTCCTGATGTATTTCCTGGAGCGGGATGCCCAGCCGCAAAGCTTCAGCAACCTGCCGTCGGCGATGTGGTGGGCCGTGGTGACGCTGACGACGACCGGCTATGGCGACGCGGTTCCCATCACGCCGCTCGGGCGGCTGGTCGCGGCCGTGGTGATGATCTGCGGACTCGGCGTGTTCGGTCTGTGGACCGGCATCCTCGCCACCGCCTTTGCCACCGAGACGCGGCGCGACAATTTCCTTCGCACCTGGGAGTCCGTGACCAAGGTGCCGTTCTTTGCCGAGCTCGGCCCCGCCGCGATCGCCGACGTCACCCATATGCTGCGCACCATCGACCTGCCGCCGCGCGTCGTGATCATCCGCAAGGGCCAGCAGGGCGATTGCATGTATTTCATCGCCTCCGGCGAGGTCGAGGTCGACCTGCCGGGCAAGAAGGTGCGGCTCGGGGAAGGCGCCTTCTTCGGCGAGATGGCGCTGCTCGGCAACAATCTGCGCTCGGCCAACATCATGACCACACGGCTGTCGAAACTGCTGGTGCTTGACCTCGCCGATTTCCGCCTGTTGATGGCACGGCATCCCGATCTCGCCCAAACCATCGACGCCGAGGCCAAGCGCCGCACTTTGGAGAATCAATGAGCAAGCCACAATCTGCCCGCGAACCGGAGGCGGCGAGTCCGCCGCTGCTCGAACGCAACGGCGCCCGCGCCACCATCCGCCTCAACCGGCCGCGCCATCTCAACCGCCTGCAACCCGAGGATCTCGATCAGCTGCTCAAACTCTTTGCGGAGATCGAAGCCGATGCTGCGATCCGCGTCGTGGTGCTGACGGGAACCGGCCGCGCCTTCAGCGCCGGCTACGACCTCGGCTCGATCGCAGACCGCGCGGCGAATGCCCAGGAGCAGGTCGCCGGCTCGACATTCGAGGTCGTGGTGAACCGGCTGGAGGATCTCGGGCTGCCGACCATCTGCCGTCTCAATGGCGGGGTGTATGGCGGCTCGACCGATCTCGCGCTCGCCTGCGACTTCCGCATTGGAACCGAGGCCTGCGAGATGTTCATGCCGGCGGCACGGCTCGGCCTGCACTATTACACCAGCGGCATCAGGCGCTACGTGTCGCGGCTCGGCGTCGACAATGCCAAGCGGCTGTTTCTGACCGCCGAAAGGATCGATGCCACCGAGATGTTGCGGATCGGCTACCTCACCGCGCTGGTCGCGCCTGATACGCTGGATGCGGAGGTCGACCGGCTGGCCACGCAGCTGTCCGGCAACGCCCCGATCGCGATGCGCGGCATGAAACGGACCATCAACGAGCTCGCGCGTGGCGCGCTTGACGAGAAGGCCGCTGACCGACGCGCCCGCGACAGCATGCATGGCGATGAGATCAAGGAAGGCGTCAAGGCATTCGCGGAAAAGCGTCCGCCAAGGTTCTGAAGCGTTCAACATTTTGCGACGAAAAGACGCAACGCGCGCGCAAGCCCCGGAGACGCTCGCGCATTGCCATCTTCGCGATTGGGAATTATGCGGCGAGCACGCTGTTTGCGATTGACTCAAGGTTGTCTCGGACTAGCCTGATCGCGGGGCGGGAGACTTGGACATGCAGGGGATTGAATCCATTTGGGGCAGACGCGCGCTTGATTTCGTCGATGCGATCGAGGCGTCAGCCACGAGTGCGAGCGTCATCTCGCAATTCGAAAAGACGATCGGCGATCTCGGCTTTCACGCCTACATCATGGCAGGCATTCCGGAACCGGGACAGACGCTGGCGCAGGTGACCGTCGCCAATGGCTGGCCGGCCCAATGGTTCGAGCTCTACAACCGCGAGAATCTGAGCGCAGTCGATCCCGTGCCGCGCCACTGCTTCAACACGCTGAACCCGTTCGAGTGGAAAGACGTGCCCTATGACCATGAGCGCAATGCCGCGGCTCACGACGTCATGACCCGCGCGCGCGACTTCCGCTTCCATGAAGGCTTCTGCATCCCGATCCACTACGATGATGCCACCGGCGCCGTCAGCATGGCCGGCGAGCGGCCCTATCTCGATCCCGAGACCAAGAGCGCGCTGCATCTGATGAGCGTGTTCACCCATGGCCGCCTGCGCGCGCTGGCGCGGTCGGCGCCCCCGGTCGCGCCGGCGCAGAGCCGGCGCCTCTCGGAGACCGAGGCGGAGGTGCTGCGCTGGGCCGCGCGCGGCAAGACCGCCTGGGAGACCAGCCAGATCCTCGGCATCTCCGAGCGCAACGTGCGCTGGCACCTCGAAGAGGCGCAGCGCAAGCTGAAGGCCCCGAACAAGACCGCGACCGTCGCGCGCGTTCTTGTCAATCGGGAAATCGTGATCTGAACTGGGAATTCTTCCAGTGGATCAAATCCAATACGCTGGCATGTTCGCCGTCTGGTTGAATCAGCAACCGGACGGGAGAGACAAATGCCCGAGATACATGTTGTGCGGAAGGATAACCGGCGTCTCTATGAGAGTTATTTCGATCCCTACTTCCGGTTGCGCCACGACATCTACGTCAAGCAGCGCAAATGGATGGCGCTGGACCGGCCCGACGGGCGGGAGATCGACCAGTTCGACACCGAAGAGGCGGTCTATCTGTTCGCCATCGACGGCGGCCGGCTGATCGGCGCGATGCGCGCCGTGCCCACGCTGTCGCCGACCCTGATGAGCGACATCTTCCCCTATCTCAACCTGCGCGGCCTGGTCCGGCGCCCCGACATCTACGAGCTGTCGCGGGTCTTCGTCATTCCGGAGCGCCGTGGCGAGCATGCCGGACCGCGCGTCGAGATGCTGCTTCTGACCGCCATCATGGAATACGGCATCTCGATCGGGCTCACCGCCTTCACCATCGTGCTGGAATCCTGGTGGCTGCCCCGCTTCGAGCGCATCGGCTGGAAGGCCCATCCGCTCGGGCTGCCGCACCAGATGGACGGCATGTCGGTGCTCGCGGTGCTGGTCGATTGCGACGAGGCGACCTGGAAATCGCTGTGCGGCCAGATCGGCATATCGGGGCCGACGCTGACTTGGCGCGGGCTCTCCGACCTTAGTCGGAGGGCTCTACCGGCGCTCTCTGTTCCTCCTCCAGCAGCCGCTCAGCAAACGCGATGAGCTCCTCACGGTGCCGCTTGCTCCGAAGAGCAAGAAAGCTCCTCATGAGCCGAAGTCCGAAAGCCGTCGTCTCGTCGGCTTTCAATGCGGCTAGCTTGGGCGGCATCGGGATGCGACTCGCTGCTCATCTTCCGGGTTTATAGCCGTGACCGAACCTTCGCTCGACAGAATCATTGCGCAGCTGCAATTATGCATCGTGGATGCGAGGGCTTTGCAACTCAAGATGTTGGAACGGCTTTTGTCAATAGCGTTGCTGGAAGCCTATGAGACCCGGGAGAGGTCCGAAAAGTCCCGCGAGCACTGATGTTGAGCGCCCCGGCACCATAGAACCGGATGCGCCATGCATCGCGGATGCGTTGCTGCATTAAAACTTGGCAACAATTCTCGTCGGAGAACTCTACTCGTCAAAGAATCTGGCCGTATCGGCCAACGCGGCGCGGCTGGTGCGGTAGCTGTTGGCCTTGTGCGCGCGGTCCGGATAGCCGAACGAGATCCCGCAGACTACGCGGCGGTCGTCGGAAAGACCAAAATGCGCCCGCACCACGTCGGAGTGGAAGGCGAGCGCGGCCTGCGGGATGGTGGCAACGCCGAGCGCCTGCGCCGCCAGCATGAAGCTCGTGACGTAGCCGCCACAGTCGATGGCGCCGTAGACGCCGAGTGCCTCGTCGGTGTGCACGATGGCGACATGCGGCGCACCGAAGAAGTTGAAATTCTGCAGCGCCTGCCTGGCGTAGCCCGCCTTGTCGCCGCGGGGAATGCCGAGCGAGTTATAGAGCTGAAAGCCGCTCTCGCGCCGCCGCTCCAGATAGACACCGCGATATTCGCGGGGAAACGGGAAGTCGCCCGCGTTCGGCCTGCCGCTCGAGGCGGCCGCATACATCGCCTCGCGGAACCTCTCGGTCGCCGCGCCTGAGGTGATCTCGAGCCGCCAGGGCTGGCTGTTGCACCAGGATGCGGTCTTCTGCGCAGCGGTCAGAATACGCTCGATGGTGACGCGCGGAACCGGCTTCGACAGGAAGCCGCGGCAGGAGAAGCGCTCGGCGAGCAGTTCCTCGAGCACCCCAATCCGGTCCTGGGCGCTGGGCCGGCCGCCGGACGTCTCGGTTGCTGCGTCCATTGTCATCGTCCCTTGGTCGGAATCTTATTGAACGGCACGTCCTTATCGACGCGGATATCGCCGGGCAATCCAAGCACGCGCTCGGCGATGATGTTACGCAGGATCTCGTCGGTGCCGCCCGCAATGCGCGTCGACGGCGACGAGAGCAGCATCTGCTGGAACTGGCCGGCAGCTTCCGCCACGTTCGGATCGTTGAGAACGCCGGCAGCCCCCTCCAGGTCCATCGCATAAGTCGCGATGTCCTGCAGCATGGTGCCAGCCACGAGCTTGCCGATTGAATTCTCCGGTCCCGGACGCTCACCCTTCGATAGCGCCGAGATGGCGCGGTAGCTCGTGTATTTCAGCCCGCTGTTCCGCACCGCCCAACTGGCGAGCTTCGAGCGGGTCGCCGAATCATCGATCGCAAGCCCGTCCTCGGTCATCAGGCTGCTGCAGAAATCGAAAATTTCAGAGAAGCCGGTGGCGAGCCGCGCACCGATCGACATGCGCTCGTTCATCAATGTTGTAAGCGACACGTTCCAGCCGTCGCCGACGGCGCCCAGCCGCTGCGAGTCTTGCACGCGCAGGTCGGTGAAGAACACCTCGTTGAACTCCTGCATGCCGTTGGCCTGCTTGATCGGCTTCACCTCGACGCCCGGGCTTTTCATGTTGATGTAGAACATGGTCAACCCCTTGTGCTTGGGCACGTTGGGGTCGGTGCGGGTGATCAGGATGCCGTAGTCGGAATAGTGCGCGCCGGAGGTCCAGATCTTCTGGCCGTTGATGACCCATTCGTCGCCTTTCTTCTCGGCACGTGTGCGCAGGCCCGCGACATCGGAGCCGCCGGCCGGCTCGGAGAAGAGCTGGCACCAGATCTCCTCGCCGGAGGCGAGCTTGGGCAGATAGCGCCGCTTGTCGGCCTCGGAGCCGTAGGCCATCACGGTTGGGCCACACATGCCCTCGCCGATCTGGAACGGCTGCGTCAGCTTGCCGTAGACGCCCTCCTCCTGCTGCCAGATCACGCGCTCGACCGGTGAGGCGCCGCGGCCACCATAGTCCTTCGGCCAGTGCAGGCAGGCCCATCCGGCGTCCGACTTCTTCTTCTGCCAGCGCTTTGCGACGTCGACGATGTCATGCTTCTGCAGCCTGATGCGACCGAGCGAGGATTTCGACAGCTCGGCCTCAAGCTCCTTCGGCGCGTTGGCGTCGATCCATTTGCGGGCCTCGGCGCGGAAAGCGGCTTCCTGCGGGGTATCATCGAAGTTCATGGCGGACCTCGTTATGTCTGGGTCGTTTACAGGACGGCGGCATCACGCTCGTCCCTTGGTCGGTATCTGGTTGAACGGCAAATCCTTGTCGACACGGACGTCGCCGGGCAATCCGAGCACGCGCTCGGCGATGATGTTGCGCATGATCTCGTCGGTGCCGCCCTCGACGCGGGTGCCGGGCGCGCGCAAGAGCATGGCCTGGAATTTTCCGGCGAGCTCGGCTTCCGGTCCGTTCAGGACGCCGGCCGCACCTTCGAGATCGAGCGCGAACATCGCAACCTCCTGGATCATCGCGCCCGCGACCAGCTTGCCGATGGAATTCTCCGGCCCCGGACGCTCGCCCTTCGACAGCGCAGAAATGGCGCGGAGGCTGGTGTATTTGAGCCCGCTCGCCCTCACCGCCCAGTTCGCAAGCTTCGAGCGCACATTGCGGTCATCGATGGCGAGGCCGTCCTCGAGCATTAAATTGTTGCAGAACTCGAACAATTCGGGGAAGCCGGTGGCAACGCCGGCGCCGATCGACATGCGCTCGTTCATAAGTGTGGTCAGCGCAACATTCCAGCCGTCATTAACATTGCCGAGCCGCTGCGCGTCCGGAATTTTGACGTCGCTGAAATACACCTCGTTGAAGTCCGATTGCCCGCTGGCCTGCTTGATCGGTCGCACTTCGACACCCGGACTCTTCATGTCCAGGAAGAACATGGTGAGCCCCTTGTGCTTGGGCGCGGTCGGGTCGGTGCGGGTGAGCAGGATGCCGTAGTCGGAATAATGCGCCCCGGAGGTCCAGATCTTCTGGCCGTTGACGATCCAGTCGTCGCCGCGTTTCTCGGCACGGGTGCGCAGGCCCGCGACGTCGGAGCCGGCGGAAGGTTCGGAGAACAGCTGGCACCAGACGTTCTCGCCTGAGGCGAGCGGCGGCAGATAATGGCGCTTCTGTTCTTCGCTGGCGAACGCCATCATGGTCGGCCCGCACATGCCGTGGCCGATGATGAACATCGCCGAGAGCTTGCCGAACGCGCCCTCCTCCTGCTGCCAGATCACGCGTTCGATTGGCGAAGAGCCGCGGCCGCCATAATCCTTCGGCCAGTGCAGGCAGGCCCAGCCGGCATCGGCCTTCTTCTTCTGCCAGGCCTTTGCGACTTCAAGGACATTGGCGCCCTCAAGCCGCGTCCGGCCGAGCGAGGATTTGCGCAGTTCATCTTCATATTGCTTGGGCGCATTCGCTGTGATCCAGGCGCGTGCTTCGGCTCGGAAGGCGGCTTCCTGCGGGGTGTCTTCGAAGTTCATGATGAACCTCTCTCCTCTGTCAGCTCAAGCCGCGTTCTTCTTGCGCATACGATCGATCAACTGATCTTCCCAATAGGACAGGCTGCCCAGCCCCAGCGCGGTCGCATTGGCGCGGCGATAGAACATGTGGCAGTCGAACTCCCAGGTAAATCCCATGCCGCCGTGAACCTGGATGTTGTTCTTGGCACAATGCTGGAACGCCTGGGTTGCGCTGATGCGTGCGGCGGCCGCGGCTTCCGGCAATTCCGACGAATTGGTCGAAAGCGCCCAGGCGCCGTAATAGGAGTTGGAGCGCGCCAAGGTCGCCGAGACATACATGTCGGCGAGCATGTGCTTGACCGCCTGGAACGAGCCGATCGGACGGCCGAAAGCGATGCGGTCGAGCGCATAGTCGCGGCCCATCTCCAGGGCGCGGTCGGAGCCGCCGACCTGCTCGAACGCCATGAGCACCGCGGCGCGGTCGAGCACCTGGGTGAGGATGCTCCAACCATCGCCCACGCGGCCGAGCGGCTCGGCCTTGGCATTCTTGAAGGTGATTTCGGCCTGTCCGCGTGTCGGATCGATGTTGGAGAGCGCCTTGGTCTCAACGCCTTCGCCCTTGAGCTCGGCGAGATAAAGCGAAATGTCGCTATCGCGACCACCACTACCGGTCCGCGCCACGACGATGGCGAAATCAGCGATCGCGCCGTCAGCGACAGGCATCTTCACGCCAGTGAGCGCATTGCCGGAAGCGGCGAGCTTGACCGCCTGCGGTGACGGATTGCCCTTGCCCTCGAACAGCGCGAGCGTGCCGATCGCCTCGCCCTTCGCGATCTTCGGCAGCCATTTCTGCTTCTGCACGTCGCTGCCGGCGATCAAGAGCGCCTCGGCGGCGAGATAAACGGTCGAGGAGAACGGCACCGGCGCAAGCGCGCGGCCCATCTCCTCGGCAATCACGCAAAGCTCGAGGTGTCCTGCGCCGGCACCACCATAATTTTCCGGGATCGCTACGCCGAGAAAACCCATCTCGGCGAGGCCTTGCCACAGCTCGCGGTCATACGACGCCTTGCCGTCGAGCACTGCGCGCACGGCCTTCGGGGAGCATTTTTCGGTGAGGAATTTGCGCGCTTCGTCGCGGAGCTGTTTCTGTTCGTCAGAGAAGTCGAAATTCATGGGATGTCACTCGCCTTGGCTATTCGGTCTAGTTCAGGATGATCACGTCTTCGTCCGGCGAGGCGGCATAGAGCCGCTCGACCAGCACGGCGCGGCGCTCAAGGCCAGCGCGTTGATTGATGTAGCCCTTGTCGGTGAGCTCGTTGCCATCGATCGAGGGCGGCTCGACCATCAGCAGCGCACGCGAGATCTTGCGGCTGCTCGCCCCGTCCACCGCCTTGTTGTGCGCATCGAGCCCCTGCCTGACGCAGGCGATCACGTCAGGATGTTTCACCACTTCTTCAAAAGAAGCATCCGCATTGCCCACGATCTGCCGGCAGGCGTGCAGGTTCGGCCAGGCCAACAGGCCGACAAAGGGAAGGTCTTGCCCTGCCACCAACGCATCATGGATCGCGGGAGACGCCGCAGCGATCGCATCGGTGCGAAGCGAGCCGACATGCACGAACGTTCCGGTGGTGAGCTTGAAATCCTCGACTACGCGACCGGCGAAGATGATGCCGGCCACCGGATCGGCCGGATCGACGAACAGGCCGGCATCGCCGATGCAATAGAAGCCTTCCTCATCGAACATCTTCTTGGTCAGCTCGGGCTGGCCGAAATAGCCTGATGTGACGTTGACCCCGCGCAGCCGCAATTCATATTTCGAGCCGCACGGTACCATCTTCAATTCCACACCGGGGAACGGCAGACCGATCAGGCCGACGCGCTCGGTGTCCCAATAGGTGCCGGTCGAGGTCGGCGCGGTCTCGGTCGATCCCCAGCCGGTATAGAACACGATGCGCTGACCGGTGGTGCGTACCGCAAGTGCTTGCATGCGATCGTAGAGATCATCCGGCAGGCGTGCCCCGCCATAGGCCATCACGATCAGGTTCTTGAAGAAGCTGCGGCAAAGAACCTCGTCCTTCTCCATTGCGGAAGCCAACGCGGCATAACCGGCAGGCACGTTCGCGTAATAGGTGGGCGAAATCTCGCGAAGATTTTTGATCGTCTCGTCGAACTGCCCCGGGATGGGCCGGCCGTCATCGATATAAAGCGTACCGCCGTCGACAAGCACCGGATGGAAAGCCGCATTGCCGCCCATGGTGTGGTTCCAGGGCATCCAGTCCAGGACGGTCGAAACCGGTCCATCAGCGTCGCGCGGCCGCACCTGCATCATCATCGCCGCGTTCGCGCACATCATCTCCTGGGTGTTGATGACAGCCTTGGGCATGCCGGTCGAGCCCGACGTGAACAAGAGCTTTCCGATGGTTTGCGGCGTGATCCTGGCAATCGATTCCTCGACTGCGCCTGTCACCGGCGTTGCCGCGAGTTCCGCAAATGCGACGCTTGTGATGCCCTCGCAGGGCCGCGCAACGTGGACAACGGTGACGCCGTCAAGATCGAGCGCCTTGAGCGCCTTCTCGAAAGTCGGCCCGTCCTGCACCATCACCACGGCAGGTTTGATCAGGCCGAACAGATATTTCAGCTTCTGGTGATCATGGCTCATCAGCGAATAGGCCGGAGAGACCGGTGCCACCGGCAGCCGCGCCTGCATCGCTGCCTGCGTCATCAGCGCGTGCTCGATCGAATTGCCTGAGAGGATCGCAACGGGACGCCCTTCGTCCAGGCCCAGATTGAGCAGCCCTTGCGTCAGGGAATCGACAACGCGCTTGGCTTCACCATAGGAGACCTTACGCCACTCCCGCTTCTCCCCTGTGCGCTGCGCGAGCCAGATGCGCTCGGGTGCTTCCTTCGCCCATTTCGCAAGCGACGCCGGAATATGCTTCTCATAGCCCTGGAGAGGAATTCGCGGCTTCAGCACGACCACGCCGTCAGCGCGCCGCTCCACCGCGATGTCGCGCGGCAGCCAGTCGACCTTGCGAAAGCCGGCTTTCTCGAGCACCGCAGCTGCACTCCCAACCATATTGCGTCTCCCGAAATATTCGCCCTTTGCGGACGTTGTACTTATCGATTTTTATAGACTGGCTTTCGCTTCTCAATAAAGGCCCGGATGCCTTCGTTGAAATCATCCGAGCGGCTGCAGAGCACCTGGTTGCGATCTTCCATCGCAATCGCAGCTTCGAGCGAGGTCGCATCCACGCTCATGTTGAGGCATTCCTTGGAGAGCCGGAGGCCGATCGGCGAAGCAATCATCATCGCCTCGACATAGGGCTCTGCGGCAGCATCAAGGCTGTCCTCCTCGACGACCTCGGAGACAAGGCCAACGGCGAGCGCGCGATCGGCGCCGATAAAGCGGCCGGTGAGGATCAGTTCGGACGCAACTGAGACGCCGACCAGGCGCGGGAGGAAATAGCTGGTACCGATGTCGCAGCCGCCGAGGCCAAGCTTGATGAAGGCGCAGTTCATCCGCGCGGATTTCGCAGCGATGCGAATATCGGACGCGAGCGCCAGCGCAAAACCGCCGCCGGCGGCCGCACCCTGCACCAGCGCGATGATCGGCTGCGGACAGCGCCGCATCAGCATCACGATGTCGGCGATGCATCGCTGCGAATCGAGCGACTCCGTGACCCCTGGCGGCTCCTGCTGCCCGGCGCGACGCGCCATCGCCTGCTTGAGGTCGAGGCCGGCGCAGAAATTCTTGCCCGCGCCCTTGAGCACCACCACGCGCGTCGTGCGATTGCGCTGCAAGCCCTGGAAATAGCCGTTGAGTGCATCGATCAGGCTGGCATCGAGCGCATTGAGGCTCTCCGGGCGATTGAGTGTCACCCGGTCGACGCCGTCATGGTGCTCGATTCTGAGCGGTTCGGTCACGCAAGTCTCCTCCCTCACCGTCGTCCCGGCCTGGTGCGCAGTTGCGCGGGGCCGGGACGATGACAAGACCTTACCGTGGCGCCATGCGGATCGCGCCGTCGAGACGGATGGTCTCGCCGTTGAGCATCGCGTTCTCGACAATGTGCACCGCGAGCGCGCCATATTCATTGGCATCGCCGAGGCGTGCGGGGTGCGGCACCTGGGCGCCGAGGCTCTTGCGCGCCTCCTCGTTCAGCCCCATCAGCAGCGGCGTCAGGAACAGGCCCGGCGCGATGGTGTTGACGCGGATCTTGTGCTGCGCGAGGTCGCGCGCCGCCGGCAGCGTGAGCCCGACCACGCCGCCCTTGGAAGCGGAGTAGGCGATCTGGCCGATCTGGCCTTCATAGGCCGCCACACTCGCGGTGTTGATAATGACGCCGCGCTCCTCGCCGACCGGCGCGGCCGGCACCAGGCGCTCGGCGAACAGCCGCAGGCAATTGAAGGTACCGATCAGGTTGACATTGATGATGCGCGCGAACTTCGCCAGCGGATAGACGCCGTCCTTGCCGACGATGCGCTGCGAGCCGCCGATGCCGGCGCAATTGACCAGCACGCGCGCCGTGCCGTGCGCGGCTTCCGCCTTGGCAAGGGCGGCCTTGACCTGCTCCTCATCAGTGACGTCGGCATGAAGGCCAACGCCCTTCACTTCTGCTGCGATCTTCTCGGCATTCTCCTTGCTCTGGTCGAGCACGGCGATCTTGGCGCCTTTGTCGGCCATGGCGCGGGCGGTCGCGGCACCGAGCCCGGAACCGCCACCGGTGATGAGAACGGCAACGTCTTTCAACTGCATCTGGTCTTCTCCTTGGGCGTTTTTGTCTTTGAAACTACGAAACGAGGATCGGCGCGCCGATCAGAGGGGAGCAGCTTCCTCCCTCTCGACGCTCAGCATGCCGCCGCAGATCAGCGACTCCATGTGCTGGATGTAGTCGCGACAAACATCGTCGGTGACCGGGCCGACGCCAACCGCGCGCGACATCGCGTGGCGGCCGAAGAACAGGTGATCGCAGGCGCCGATCAAGCTGGTGTAGAACAGCACCGGGTCAATGTTACGGAACTCGCCGGCCGCAACGCCTTGCCCGAGCAGCCGGCGATGAAAATCAAGCAAAGGCGCGACGAAGAATTTTGCCACCTCGTCGGCCGACTCCGCGCTGCTCTCATGCAGCAGGTAATGGATCAGCCGGTTCATATAAGGGAAGCGGTGGTAGGCGCGGATGATGCCTGCGATGTGCAGTTTCAACTTTGCGGTCGGCGTGATCGGCTGCGCGAGCAAATACTCGAGATTGTCCATCTCGGTCGCGGCATCCCGCGCGAGCAGCGCCAGCAACAGCCCGTCCTTGTTGCCGAAATGATATTTGACCAGCGCGGCGTTGACCCCGGACTTCTGGGCAATGTCGCTCAACGAAATGTCGATGGTGGCGCGCCCGATCATAAGCTCGCTGGCCGCAACCAGCAGCTTTTCCGCCGTTGGGTTCCTGCCGTTGGAGAGCTTGTTGGGAGCGCCGGTATCCAAGGGTTGGTCGGTCCTGGGTTAGGTCTGGATCGGGGATGCACATAAGCCTAAGCAGCTCTGCATCTCAAGAGTTAATTGAATGATTGACTAAATCCGCGACCGCCCCTTTAATCCGCCGCAACCAAACCAGCCACAGCAGACAATCAGGGAGTTCAGGATAATGGCCGAGGCTTATATCGTCGCCGCCGCCCGCACCGCCGGCGGCCGCAAGGGGGGACGTCTTGCGGGCTGGCACCCGGCCGACCTCGCCGCCACGGTTCTTGATGCGCTGGTGGATCGGTCGGGTGCCGACCCCGCGCAGATCGAGGACGTGATCATGGGCTGCGTCATGCAGGCCGGCGAGCAGTCCAACAATGTCGCGCGCAACGCGGTGATGGCCTCGAAGCTGCCGGAGAGTGTGCCGGGCACCTCGATCGACCGCCAATGCGGCTCCTCGCAGCAGGCGCTGCACTTTGCCGCACAGGCGGTGATGTCGGGCGCAATGGATGTCGTGATCGCAGCCGGCGTGGAATCGATGACGCGGGTGCCGATGGGTCTTGCCTCCTCGCTACCGGCAAAGAACGGCTTCGGCCACTACAAGAGCCCGAACATCGAGCAACGCTATCCCAACATCATGTTCAGCCAGTTCACCGGCGCGGAGATGATGGCGGAGAAGTACGGCCTCTCCAAGGATGAACTCGATGAATATTCCTACCAGAGCCATCAGCGCGCGATCGCGGCGACGCAAGCCGGCGCCTTCAAGGACGAGATCGTGCCGCTCAAGATCACCCGTGCCGACGGCTCGACCGACACCCACCACATCGACGAAGGCATCCGCTTCGACGTCAGCCTCGACGGCATCAAGAGCGTCAAGCTGATCGCGGAGAACGGCAAGCTGACCGCGGCCTCCGCAAGCCAGATCTGCGACGGCGCCTCCGGCGTCATGGTGGTGAATGAGCGCGGCCTGAAGTCGCTCGGCGTGAAGCCGCTCGCGCGCATCCATCATATGACCATGGTGGGCGGCGATCCCGTGATCATGCTGGAAGCACCGCTGCCGGCGACCGAGCGCGCACTGAAGAAGGCCGGCATGACGATCGACGACATCGACCTGTTCGAGGTCAACGAGGCGTTCGCCTCGGTGCCGGCCGGCTGGCTGAAGACGACCGGCGCCGACCCCGCGCGGCTCAACGTCAACGGCGGCGCCATCGCGCTTGGCCATCCGCTCGGCTCCTCCGGCACCAAGCTGATGACCACGCTGGTCAACGCCCTCAAGCAGCGCAACAAGCGCTACGGCCTGCAGACCATGTGCGAAGGCGGCGGCATGGCCAATGTGACGATCGTGGAAAGGCTGTAACGAGCTCTCTGTTTCCTCTCCCGCTCTTCGCGAGGAGAGGGTCAGGGAGAGGGGCCGCATCCACAAATCCGGAAAATAGAGGAGCGCGCGAAAGCTCCCCCTCGCCCGGATCGCATCTTCCGATGCGATGCGAGCTTTCCCCGCGCGCGGGGCGAGGTGAAGAGAGACCGCCCGCCTGCTTGAGGATTCAATGACCCACCCCACGATCCACGCCCGCACCAATCCGGACAAGATCGCCTACCAGATGGCCGCAACCGGCAAGGCGATCACCTATCGCGAGCTTGACGAACTCTCCAACCAGGGTGCGCAGCTGTTTCGCGCCCTGGGGCTCAAGGCCGGCGATCATGTCGCGCTGTTGATGGAGAACCGGCTGGCCTTCATGGAGATCTGCTGGGCCGCGCAGCGCGCCGGCCTCTATTACACCGCGATCAGCCGCTATCTCACCCAGGACGAGATCGACTACATCGTGAAGGATTGCGGCGCCAAGGTCGTGATCACTTCGCCGAAATGCGCCGAGCAGATCAAAGGCCTGATCACCGGCGGATCAAGCGAGGCGATCTTCTTCATGCTGGACGAGCCGGAGCCGGGCTTTCGCTCTTGGGACAAGGAAGCCGGCGCGCAAGCCATCACGCCGATCCCGGATGAGATTGCCGGCTATGACATGCTGTATTCCTCCGGCACCACCGGCCGGCCCAAGGGCGTCAAAAAGGAATTCGAAGGCAAGCCGATCGACTGGCCGAACCCGTTTTTGCTGACGCTGTGTGCCAATATGTGCGGCATGGGGTCGGAGACGACCTATCTCTCGCCCGCGCCGCTCTACCATGCGGCGCCCCTGCGCTTCAACATGATGGCGACCGTGCTCGGCGGCACCTCCGTCATCATGGAGTCCTTCGACGCTGAAGCTTTCCTCAAGCTGGTCGAAAAGCACAAGGTCACGCAGTCGCAGCTGGTACCGACCATGTTCGTGCGCATGCTGAAGCTGCCGGACGAGGTGCGCGACCGCTACGACGTCTCCTCGCTAAAGGGCGCGATCCATGCCGCCGCGCCCTGCCCGGCCGACGTCAAGGCCAGGATGATCGACTGGTGGGGGCCGATCCTGATCGAATATTACGCGGGCTCGGAGGGCAATGGCGTCACGGTCTGCAACTCGCAGCAATGGCTCGCCCATCGCGGCAGCGTCGGCCGCGCCGTTGTTGGCAAGATCAAGATCCTGGACGAGGCTGAAGAGGAACTGCCGGCGGGCGAGATCGGCACCGTCTATTTCGCCGATGCACCGACCTTCAGCTATCACAATGATCCCGAGAAGACCAAACGCGCACACAATACGCGGGGCTGGTCGACGCTGGGCGATGTCGGCTATCTCGATGCCGACGGCTATCTCTATCTCACCGATCGAAAATCCTACATGATCATCTCAGGTGGCGTGAACATCTATCCGCAGGAGACCGAGGACGCGCTGATCGCCCATCCTGGTGTCGCCGACGTCGCGGTGTTCGGCGTGCCGAACGAGGAGATGGGCGAGGAGGTCAAGGCGGTGGTGCAGCCGCATGACATGGCGCAGGCAGGCGACGCGCTGGCGGAGGAGCTGATCCAGTTCTGCCGCAAGCGCCTGTCCCCGATCAAATGCCCGCGCAGCGTCGACTTCGCGGCGGAACTGCCGCGCACGCCGACCGGCAAGCTTGTGAAGCGCCATTTGCGCGACCGCTACTGGCCGAAAACGGCGGTGCGGGTCTAGTTCTCCGTCGTCCCGGCGAAAGCCATAATCACGGGCCTTTGTTGTTGCGGTGACCGGCAGTCGCAGCATACTCAGTAACCACGCCTTTGGATCCCGGCTCTGCTTCAGCCGTCGCTCTTCGAGCTACGGCGGGCGCGTCGCTTGGCCGGGACGACGAATTGAGAGAGTGAGACAACATGGCCCTCCCTCCGATCCCGCTCCCCGCCTCCATCCGCTCGCGCACTGTCGCCAACATCAACGGCCTCACCATGCATGTGCTGGAGGCCGGGTTCGAGACCCGCGGCCGGCCCTGCATTCTGCTGCTGCATGGCTTCCCGGAGCTCGCCTTCTCCTGGCGCAAGGTGATGCCGGCGCTGGCGGGGGCGGGCTATCACGTGATCGCGCCGGACCAGCGCGGCTACGGTCGCACCACCGGCTGGAGCGCCGACTATGACGACGATCTCGCGCCGTTCCGCTTCACCAATCTGGCGCGCGATGCGATCGGCCTGGTCTCCGCCTTCGGCTACGCGAGCGTCGATGCGGTGATCGGGCATGATTTCGGCAGCCCCGTCGCCGCCTGGTGTGCGCTGTTGCGGCCCGACGTGTTTCGCGCGGTCGCCATGATGAGCGCACCGTTCGGCGGTCCACCCAAATTGCCGTTCGACACCGCGGACAAGCCGGCAGCCGCCCGGAGCGGCGATTCCGTGCATCGCGCGCTCGCTGCTCTTTCGCGGCCGCGCAAGCATTACCAATGGTACTATTCGACACACGCTGCCAATGACGACATGGTCAACGCGCGCCAAGGCCTGCGCGAATTCCTGCGCGCCTACTATCATCACAAGAGTGCAGACTGGAAGGATAACAAGCCATATCCGCTCACAGCATGGTCGGCCGAAGAGCTTGCAAAACTGCCGACCTATTATGTGATGGATCTCGACAAGACCATGCCTGAGACGGTTGCCATGGAAATGCCGTCGGTTGCCGAGATTGCGGCCAACACATGGCTGCCCGATAGCGAGCTTACCTTCTACGCGTCCGAATATGAACGCACCGGATTCCAGGGCGGGCTGCAATGGTATCGCTGCGGCACCTCGGGCGAGTTCGATGCGGAAATGCAGCTCTGGTCCGGCCGGACCATCGACGTGCCCTCGTGCTTCATCTCGGGAAAGCAGGATTGGGGCACGTATCAACGCGCCGGCGTGTTCGAGGCGATGCAGAAGAGCGTTTGCACTGCAATGATCGGCTGCCATCTCGTCGATGGCGCCGGCCACTGGGTGCAGCAGGAACAGCCTCAGGAAGTCAGTCGACTGCTGCTGCAATTCATTGAGCAGGCGACAGAACGTAGCGCGCGCTAACGCGGTCGCCGAAACTGCGGAAAGGCGGCCATTGCAGCGTCGAGTCCGGCGGCGGATCGCCTCAATCGCCTTCCATGACCAGGCGGCCGTCCCTCGTCGTCACACGCACAGTTCGAAGTCGTAGGGGTAGAACAGCTCGATCCCGTATTGGGCACCTTCGGTGAACGGCACGCAATGCCAGACCTGCTCGCGCGAGCCATCTGCACGGGGCTCGCGCCTGCCGGCCCAGCCCGGAATTTCCAGCTTGGTCCGCCGCGGCGCCAAGCCCGGATCGTTGAGCCGGTATTTGATCGTCTCCATGCACTCTCCCTGTTCATGGCAATGGCTGGCGATGTGCAACGGTCATCTTCCGCAGCCGGTTCCCATCCGGTCTGTGACTGACGGCCCCAATTAGGGGCCCCGCTTGGATTTGACCTCGGAACGATGAGCCCCTATACAATTTAGAACCATTCTAAATTAACGAGAAAGCGATCTTATGAAGAATTTCGCCGATCTGACCGAGCGCGAGGTGCTGGCAGTGGCGATTTCCGCGGAGGAGGAAGACAGCCGCATCTACATGACCTTTGCCGAGGACCTGAAGGATCGCTACCCGGATTCGGCAAAACTGTTCGAGGAGATGGCGGAGGAGGAACGCGGCCATCGGCACATGCTGCTCGAGCTCTATGAACAGCGCTTCGGCCCCCATCTGCCGCCCATTCGCCGCGACGACGTAAAGGGATTTCTGCGCCGCCGCCCGGTGTGGCTGACCAAGAACCTGCCGCTGGAGACCATCCGCAAGGAAGCGGAGACGATGGAGTTCGAGGCAGAGCGGTTTTACGTCAAGGCGGCCGACCAGGCGCAGGACGTTGCCGTGCGCCGGTTGCTCGGCGACCTCGCGGAGGCGGAGAAGGACCACGAGAAGACCGCAACCCAGCTAACCCATGACATCCTGAGCCCCGATGTCCGCGCCGCCGAGGACCGCACGCGCCGGCGCGTCTTCGTGCTGCAATATGTGCAGCCGGGTCTGGCGGGACTTATGGATGGCTCGGTCTCGACACTCGCGCCGCTGTTTGCCGCCGCGTTCGCCACCCATCAGAACTGGCAGACATTCCTCGTGGGTCTTGCGGCCTCGATCGGCGCCGGCATCAGCATGGGCTTTGCCGAAGCCTTGTCGGACGACGGCTCATTGACCGGGCGCGGCTCGCCGTGGCTGCGCGGCTTGACCTGCGGATTGATGACCACGGTCGGCGGGCTCGGCCACACCCTGCCCTATCTGGTGCCGGACAGCTGGACCAACGCGTTCTGGATCGCGACCGCGATCGCCGGCGTCGTGGTGTTCTTCGAGCTGTGGGCGATCGCCTATATCCGCACCCGCTACATGGACACGCCGTTCCTGCAGGCCGTATTCCAGATCGTGCTTGGCGGCGTGATCGTGCTCGCGGTGGGTATTCTGATCGGAGGCGCATAGTCCGCTTGCGATGGCGACGCGCGTGCTCGCATGCCCCCGCGCGGCACGGACAGATTGAAATATGAACTCATTATGACGCAGTCACCGGTGCCACCTGCAAACGATTCTAGTTCGGCATCTTTGACGTGAACTTCGACATCGGCTAGGCAATCTGCAAGTGTCCTCGCCTGATATCGATTGCTCCGGGATCCCATGTCTTCTCGCCTGCAATATGGCCATACGGCCAAGGTATTTCATTGGCTCATCGTCGCGCTGCTTGTCGTGCAATATCTGATCGGCTGGCTGATGCCGGACATCCATCGCGGGATGCAGCCGGGCGTCCTGATGACCATGCATCTCTCCTTCGGTCTCTCGATTCTCCTCCTGATCATGCTGCGTTTTGTCTGGCGCTTGACGCATCCGGTCGCGCCTGAAAGCTCGCTACCGTCCTGGCAGCGGCTCAGTTCCGAACTAGTACATTGGCTGCTCTATATCCTGGTGCTCGCGACGACCGTTACGGGTTGGCTGTTTGCATCGTTCCGCGGCTGGTCCGTTTCCTTTTTCTATCTGTTTCCATTTCCAATGCTGGCGTCCGACAATGCGGCAGCCGGACGCGCTATCGATGGCTTGCATCAGGTGGCGGAGTGGACCTTGCTGGTCTTCATCGGCCTGCACGTGCTGGCTGCACTCGTGCATCTGTTCGTCTATCGCAACGGTGTCATGCAGCGCATGCTGCCCGGATAGACTGTTCGCATAGCAATTGCGGTCAAACCGAGCTTGCGGCCGAGGTCCATTCTGATCAACACTCGATAGCAAAAGATCGGAAGGGAGAACTCGCCTTGGCCAAATCGCAATGGAGCTTCAAGACCGCGACCGAATTGTCGGCGGCACTCGCAGCAAGACAGGTTTCAGCAGTCGAGCTCGCCGAAGATGCAATCGCCCGCATCGAGCGTCACGACGACAAGATCAATGCCATCTGCGTGCGCGATTTCGACCGTGCCATGCAGGCCGCCCGTGCCGCCGACGCGGCACTGGGGCGTGGCGAGATGAAGCCACTGCTCGGAATCCCCCTCACGGTGAAGGAATCCTTCAACATTGCGGGCCTGCCGACCACCTGGGGCTTCGTCCCGCAAAAGGACTATCGACCGACGGAGGATGCGTTGACCATCAGCCGCGTGAAGGAGGCCGGCGGCGTCATCCTCGGCAAGACCAACGTGCCGCTCGGCCTCGGCGACTGGCAGAGCTACAACGACATCTACGGGACAACCAATAACCCCTACGATCTCGGACGCACGCCCGGCGGTTCGTCCGGCGGCTCCTCGGCGGCGCTTGCTGCAGGCTACGGACCGCTGTCGCTGGGCTCCGATATCGGCGGCTCCGTGCGCGTGCCGGCGTTCCATTGCGGCGTCTACGCGCACAAGCCGACCTACGCGCTGGTGGCGATCCGCGGTCACGCTCCTCCGCAGGTCCAGCCGATTCCGATGGATCGCGATCTCTCGGTGCTGGGCCCGATGGCGCGCGGTGCCGCCGATCTTGCGCTCGCGCTCGACGTGATCGCGGGGCCCGATCCGCTGGATGCCGGCGTCGGCTACACGCTCGCATTGCCGTCGCCACGCCACGCGGCATTGAAGGATTTCCGCGTGCTGGTCGTCGACGGCCATCCGCTGTTGCCGCCGAACAGGGAGGTTCGCGCGAGCATCGAGATGCTTGCCGGCAATCTCGAGAAGGCCGGCGCGCGCGTGGCGCGGCAGAGCCCGCTGCTGCCCGATTTCGCGGATGCTTCGCGGCTCTATATGCGGATGCTGATGGGGTTCCTGGCCTCGTTCTGGCCGACCGAGCAATATGAAGGTGCACGCGCCGCCGCGGCGCAACTCGCGCCCGACGATACGAGCCTCGCGGCCGAACGGCTGCGCGGCATCTCGATCAGCCATCGCGCCTGGGTGCTCGACGACGGAGCCCGTGCGCGGCTGCGCGCGCAATGGCGGGCCCTGTTCAGGGAATTCGATGCGGTGATCTGCCCGATCATGCCGACGCAGGCCTATCCGCACGACCATTCGCCGGAGCAGGAGACCCGCCGCATCAATATCGACGGCAAGGACTATGTCTATCCCGACCAGCTCTCCTGGCCCGGCTTCGCAACGCTGCCGGGGCTGCCATCAACTGCTATTCCGACCGGCTTTGCGTCGGATGGGCTGCCGGTCGGCGTGCAGATCATCGGACCATGGCTCGAGGACAAGACGCCGATCAAACTCGCCGAGCTGATCGAACGCGAGTTCGGCGGCTTCGTACCGCCGAAGATGTTTGACGATTAGCTGGCCTGCGGCAACATAAAGCATGATCCGGAAAAGTGTGTAGCGGTTTTCCGAAAAGATCATGCTCAATCAAAGACCTAAAGCGCGGTGACGATTCAACCAAATCTCATCGCGCTTTGGTGCGATGTATCAAAACTGCCAACCCGGCCTTATACGGATTCAGGGGCGCGCGATCCACGCCCCTGAAATGACGAACGGGAGGTAGCAATGAGCAAGGATATTGAGGAACTCACCGTACTCAACCGCGACTACGTCGCCTCCGTGCAGAATGGCGATGTGAAGCGCTTTAACGAGATCCTGGCACCGGAATTTTACTGCACCAATCCCGACAAATCCCTGGTCGACCGTGCCGGCTTCCTGAAGCAGACGGCCGAGCCAGTCACGATCAGGAATCTTCTCGAACATGATGTGAAGATTCGCGTGATGGGCGACTTCGCCATCATCCACGGCGCAACCAGCTACACCACCGCCGACGGCAAGCAGGCCTCCGGCCGCTACACCGATTGCTGGGCGAAACAGAACGGCCGCTGGCTGGCCGTCTCCGCCCACGTATCGCGGTGATCCCGTCATTCCGGGGCGCGCGATAGCGCGAACCCGGAATCTCGCGCCAAATAACAGTTGCGAGGTCGTCCCGGCTCTTCGGCCGGGACGACGGCTAAGCATCAAACATGATCACGCTGCGCAGCGTTTTGCCGGCTTTCATATCGGCAAAACCCTCATTGATCTCCGGCAGCTTCAGCTTGGCCGAGATCCAGTCCTCCAGATGCAGCTTGCCGCGCATGTAGAACTCGACCAGCCGCGGCATGTCGACGCGGAAATGGTTGGAGCCCATCGACGAGCCCTGGATGCGGCGCTCGCGCAGGAAGTCGAAGCCGTGCAGCTCGATCTTCTGGCCGAACGGGATCATGCCGACGATGGTCGCGGTGCCGCCAGGCGCAAGCATCGCAAAAGCCTGCTCCGCGGTCTCCTTGCGACCCAAGACCTCGAAGGCATGATGCACTCCGCCCTTGGTGAGTTCGCGCACCTGCTGCACCACCTCACCCCTGTTGGGATCGACGATATCGGTCGCACCAAGTTTGGTTGCAAGCTGCAGTTTGGCGGGATTGGTGTCGATCGCGATGATGCGGCCCGCGCCGGCAATCGCAGCTCCGTTGATCGCCGCCATGCCGACCCCGCCGCAACCGATCACGGCGACAGTTTCACCCGCCTGCACTTTCGCAGTGTTCACGACAGCGCCATAGCCAGTGATGACGCCGCAGCCGATCAAGGCAGCAAGATCGAGCGGCATGTCCTGGCGGATTTTGACGATGGCGTTCTCGTGCACCAGCATCTGCTCGGCAAACGATGACAGGTTCAGGAACTGGTTGAGCTTCTCCGGCTTAGACCATTGCATGCGGTTGGACACGCCGGGCAGCATCTTCACCGTGGTGTCGGTGCAGAGCACCGGCCGCCCCGTGGTGCAATTGTCGCAGGTGCCGCAGAATACCGAGAGGCAGGTGACGACGTGATCGCCCGGCTTCACATAGGTGACGTCGGAGCCGACCTTCTCGACCACGCCGGCAGATTCATGGCCGAGCACAGCCGGCAGCGGATGCGGATAGAGCCCTTCGATAAAATGTAGATCGGAATGGCAGAGGCCGGCGACCGCGGTCCGGATCAAGACTTCGCGCGGACCCGGATTGGGCAGGCTGACATCCTCGATGACAAGCGGTTTATTGACTTCATAAAGGACGGCGGCCTTCATCGGTGTTTCCTCATTTGTTTGTTTCTTCTCACAACTCCCCATCGGGAAGTGGTGAGTCCGTGTGTGCGGCTTCGAGCCTACGCTGCCAGAAGCAATTCGCCAACCTCCGCCATGCCGGCCGAACGCTCGCCAAGCAGCAGCGCTGCAATCGCGCCTTGCGTCACATTTTCCGTGAGCCGGAACGGATCGCCCGAGGAAAGCCGGTGATCGAGCACAAGGCGCGACAGCAGCAGCCGTCGTGCATCGCCGCGCATCTGATCGATGCGCGCGCCTTCCCAGGCGAGCGTCACCGCGCTTGCGACATGGTAGAGCAAGGTGGTGGCGCGCCTCGCATCGCCCTCATTGTCGGCCCGCGAAGCGACCTCACGAGCAAAGCCGACGGCGCGGTCGACGAGACCGCGCAGGCGGTCGCGCCAGGCCTGCGGCACTGTGACGCTCTCATCCAGCCGCGCGTGCAGGTCGGCGGCAAGCGCGGACTCCGCGCCATGTCGCCCGACCGCGCGCTTGAGCGCGTCGATCGCGACGATGTTGCCGGTGCCTTCCCAGATCGAGCCGAGATGCGCGTCGCGCAGCAGACGCGCAGTCGCAAACTCCTCGATATAACCGGTGCCGCCGCGCATCTCCATGGCGTCGCCGCAAACCTTTCGCGCATCGCGCGTGGCGCGGAATTTCAAGGTCGGGGTCAGGATACGCAGTAGTGCCGCGGCGTCCTGGCTACCGGCCTCCGCTCGGTCAAGCGCATCCGCGGTGACAAAGCTCATCGACAGCGCCTGCTCGGTCGCGAGCATGATCTTCATCAATTGCCGCCGCCCGAGCGGCAGATCGACGATGCGGCTGCCGAACACCACGCGATTCCTCGCCACCGTCATCGCGTCATGATAGGCGCGCCGCATCAGCGCAGTCGATTTGACGCCGTTGGAGAGGCGCGAGGAGTTGACCATCTCCGCCATCTGCACAAAGCCACGGTCGAGCCGACCGACCGCATAGGCAATCGCGCCTTCGAACTTGATCTCGCCCGAGGCCATCGAGCGGGTGCCGAGCTTGTCCTTGAGCCGAACGATCCGGTAGTGGTTCTGCGATCCGTCGTCGAGAAAGCGTGGCATCAGGAACAGCCCGACGCCGCGCGTGCCGTCGCCAGCGCCCTGGGGCCGTGCCAACAGCATCACGACCTTCGCATCGGCGTTCGAGCAGAACCATTTCTCGCCATGCAGACGCCAATGGTCGCCTTCCTGCACCGCTGATGTCGTGAGCGTGCCGACGTCGGAGCCGCCCTCCTTCTCCGTCATGAACTGGCCGCCCTGGGTCAGCTTGCTGATATCGGTCTGGGTCAGGCCGTCGAGATATCTTGCCTTCAATTCGTCGCTGCCGAAATTGTTAAGCAGCTTGGCGCAACCGTCAGTGACGTTGATCGGGCAGCCCAGCCCGAATTCCGCCTGGTTGAATAGAAAAGTAAAGGCGTGCTTGGCGGCGACAGGATATTTTTCCGGCCAGCCCATGATGCCCTTGCGGATGGACATGGCGTGGATGCCGAACTCGCCGAAAGCGGCACGCTCGAGCTCGCGATAGGCCGGATGATACTCGATCGACTGCACGTCGCGCCCGAAACGGTCGCGCGGGTGCAACACTGGGGTATGTCGATCGGCGAGCCGCGCACATTCGTCGAGATGGCCGCCGGCGAGTTCACCCAACCGATCCAGATGCGGCTCGATGTGCCGGAACAGCGCATCGGGCAGATGAATGCGCAAGAGATCGCTCAGCGCCGGATCGGCGCGATAGAAATTGATGCCCGTGGTATCGGGCGCCAACAGTCTCGACCGGTCGGTGTCGGCCGCAACGTCATCTTTGATGAGCTGGTGCATGTTTCAATCGCCCTCGTTCTTTTCCACCCTGTCTTCCCGGCTTTGAATGCTGTAGATCATTTGCCAGGCGGCCGCTGAAGCCGCGAAATTCTCAGGGAGGCATGATCCCATGGCGGACCTCTTTTCGCTCGTCGGGGCAGAAATGTCGCCCTACTCCGTCAAGGTCCGCTCCTATTTTCGCTATAAAGCCATTCCGCATCAATGGATTTTGCGTAACGCGGAAAGCCAGGCCGATTACCAGACCTACGCCAAGCTGCCGATCATACCGCTGGTGGTGACACCCCAGCAGAACGGCATCCAGGACTCCACCCCGATCATCGACCAGCTCGAGAAACTCTTTCCGGAACCCTCGGTGCATCCCGAAGGTGCGCTGCGATTCCTCTCGGCGCTGATCGAGGAGTTCGGCGACGAGTGGGGCAATAAATGGATGTTCCACTACCGTTGGGCGCGCGAGGTCGATCAGCTGGCGTCCGCCGGCCGCATCGCCCGCATGCAGGCACCGAACGCCAGTAATGATGTGCATGCCGCACTGGTCGAGAAGATCCGCACTCGCATGGTCGAGCGGGTCTGGTTCGTCGGCTCCAACGAGGTGACAGCGTCCCAGATCGAGACCGGCTTTGCCGAGATGCTCGGGATGCTCGAAACCCATCTCGCAACACGGCCTTATCTGTTTGGCGGCCGCCCCGCTTACGGCGACTTCGGCCTTTGGGGACAATTTTATGAGCTTTGGACGGACCCCACGGCCGGATCCTTGATCGAAGGGCGCGCGCCGCGCGTGCTCGAATGGATTCAGCGCATGCTGTGGCCGCGGGCGGATAGCGCCTTCGAGAACTGGGCAAGGCTACAACCGACACTGATGCCGATTCTGAAAAACCAGGTAGGCAGACAATTCATGACCTGGACGCAGGCGAACGAGAGAGCGCTTGCCGAGGGCAAGGAGGAGTTCTCAGTGACCCTCGGCAACAATGTCTGGGTCCAGAAACCGCAAAAATATCATGCACGCGCGCTTGCCCTGCTGCGCGGCAAATACGCCGATGTCTCGGACAAGGCCGCGCTCGATCCGATCCTCGAGGAGGCCGGTTGTCTCGCCGCCTTGTGCGCCTAGATAGAGAGTCCCAGTAAAGTCAGAAGGACGGCGCCCATGGATCTCCCGAAATACAAGACCGCACTTATTGTCGGCGCCGGCGAGGGCTTGAGCGCCTCGCTTGCCCGGCTGTTCGCCAGCAAGGAGATTCGCGTCGCGCTCGCCGCGCGCAAGATCGAGAAGCTCGGCGCCCTGTGCCACGAGACCGGCGCGCGCGCCTATGCCTGCAATGCTGCCGAGCCCGACGACGTCGAACGCCTGTTCGGTCTCGTGGAGCGCGAGATCGCCGCGCCCGACCTTGTCGTGTATAATGCAAGCGGTCGCGCCCGCGGTCCCTTCGTCGACCTGGTGCCTGCCGAAGTGGCGCAGGCGATCATGGTCAGTGCCTTCGGCGGCTTTCTGGTGGCGCAACAAGCGGCATCGCGCATGCTTCCCAAAAAGCATGGGGCGATCCTGCTCACTGGAGCGTCGGCCAGCGTGAAGGGCTATGCGCAATCCGCGCCCTTTGCGATGGGCAAGTTCGGCCTGCGCGGCCTCGCGCAATCGCTCGCGCGCGAGTTGTCACCGCAGGGCATTCATGTCGCCCATTTCGTGATCGACGGCGGCATCCGCAGCGCGGGGCGAACCGAGCCGGCGGACCGGCCGGATTCCATGCTCGATCCTGACGCCATTGCGCTAAGCTACTGGAACGTCCTGCAACAGCCGCGCAGTGCCTGGACCTGGGAGATGGAATTGCGGCCGTGGGTCGAGAAGTTCTGAAATCATCCCGGGCCCCGAAAGGCGAGCTCTGATGTGCTGTTACACATCCGAGAATCTCGAGATTGCGGGTTCGGTGCTGGCGCACCGCCCCGGTATGACCGAACAAGGGAGGCAACATGACCACCGAGACAAAGATCGACACCGGTACCGATGAGCTCCTCTGCGTTATCCGCGACCGCGTCGCGATCATCACGCTGAACCGCCCCGAGGCGCGCAATGCACTGTCGGACACTCTGTCGCCGGCGTTGCGCGCGATGATCAAGACGTGTGGCGAGAATCCCGATGTCGGGGTGCTGCTCCTGACCGGTGCAGGCACCGCCTTCTGCGCGGGCGGCAATGTCAAGGGAATGGGCGCACATCGCGACAAGGCAAAGCTCGCGATGTCGTTCGACGACAAGGTCGCCGACTTGCAGGAGCGGCAGCGCCTTCTCACCGGGGCTCTGGCCGCGCTGCGCAAACCGACCATCGCCGCACTTCCCGGCCCCGCGGTGGGCGCGGGGCTCGCGCTCGCGATGGCCTGCGACATCCGTATCGCGGCGCAATCGGCTTTCGTCTCCACCGGCTATCTGCGCGTCGCGCTCTCTGGCGATTATGGCATCGCCTGGCTCTTGACGCGATTGGTCGGCACCGCGCGGGCGCGCGAGTTGATGTTCGCGGCCGAGAAGGTCGATGCCGAACGCTGCGAGCGCATCGGCCTCGTCAATCGCGTGGTGCCGGACGCCGAGCTACAGGCCGAGGCTTTCGCGCTTGCCAAGTCCATGGCCGAGGGCCCGACGCTGGCGTTGCGCTACATGAAGGACAATCTCGATGAGGCTTTGTCTTTTGACTTCGCTACCGCGCGCGACCACGAGGCCGAACGGTTGATCCGCCTCACCTCCACGGCCGATCATCGCGAAGCGGTGCAGGCCTTCATCGAAAAGCGCAACCCGGTATTCGGGGATCATTAGATCAGGCGACCGCAAGCTGCCGAGCTTCCGCGGCGAGCCGCCAGCTTGCGCAGGGGATGTCCTTCGGCGCGACGTTGATCTCTTTCTCGAAACGTACCAGTTTCCAATCGTCGGGATGGTTGGTGAAAGCGAAGCCGGATTTGCGGGCGAGCGCAATCATTGCGCTATTGGAGCGCAGCGTATCACCAAACAGGATGGTCCCACCCAACGACGCGGCCCGGCATTCCAGATTCTTCATCAGCGCCGCGCCGATGCCATGACCCTGCCAGCGATCGTCGATCGACAGGCCGAACTCGATGCTCAGGTCCTCCGCGTGGAAGGCGTATCGCGCCTCGCCGACAATGCTCTCAAAGCCGTCCACCTCGATCGTGGCGACCACGGTAAACGAATCGTCCAGGCCGACATGGGTGAAATGATCGAGCACCGATTTCGGCAGTTCGCTCATCGCACCGAGAAAGCGCTTGTAGCGGGAGGCGGCCGACAGCGATCGGTAGTAGTTCTGCAGTTCTTCTGCATCGCGCGGCTCGACGAAGCGGACCGTCACCGCCTCGCCGCTCCGCGCGTGCAAAGTGTCGGAATATTGCGCAAGAGCATCAAACCGAAGCGATGTCATGGCCAACTCCCGTCATTTTCCGAAAAGGCCGCCGATCGGCATCCCCTGAGGCAATGCCAATCAGGCTGCTCGCTCAAGCCCGCCAGAACGGCTTTTCGGCTTCGTCGACGACGTCGCTCCAGGACAGACCGACATCGTGCAGATCGCGATCGGACCAGTGGGTCAGTTCCTCGCGGGTGCGATGACGCTCGCGCCACACATGGAGGGTTTCACCCAGGTTGGCCCAGAACCCGTTAACATGATGATTTGTCATCGTATGGTGGGTGCAGGTAGACATGATTAGCTCCTAAAGCTAAACTTTGAGGGCTAATATCTGCCCCCGACAGCTGTTCCACAAACGACACTTTGTCCCGTTTCAGATGACAAAACCTCATGAATTTGAGATTTGTTAAATGACTACGCGGCTGCCGTCCCTCAATGGTTTGCGGGCCTTCGAGGCTGCCGCGCGACATCTGAGCTTCACGCTCGCCGCGGCCGAACTGAACGTGACCCAGACCGCCATCAGCCACCAGATCAAGCGGCTGGAGGAGGAGCTCGGGCTTCGCCTGTTCCTCCGCAGGAATCGCGCGCTGGCGCTGACCCCGAAGGCCAAGGACTATCTCCCGGGCGTGCGCGCCGCCTTCAACGACCTTCGGCTTGCGACCGACAGATTGTTGCGCAAGGACGAGGACAACGTCCTGACCATCTCGACGCTGGCCTCGCTTGCCGCCAAATGGCTGCTGCCGCGCCTCTCCTCCTTTCAGGAGGCTCATCCCGGCATCGATGTGCGCATCACCACCTCGACCACCCTGGTCGATTTCAGGAGCGGCGATGTCGATGCGGCGCTCCGATATGGGCGCGGCCACTGGCCAGGACTGCGCGCGCAATGGCTGATGGCGGACGAGCTGTTTCCGGTCTGCAGCCCGGCGCTGCTCAAGGGCGACAAGCCGCTCACCTGTCCGCAGGACCTCGCGCGCTACACGCTGCTGCATTCCAGCGGTGGCTATGACGATGACTGGCGGCTCTGGCTGACGGCGGCGGGCTTGCCGACCGACATTTCCAAGCAGCCGGGCCTGACCTTCGACCTCATCTTCATGACCGTGCAGGCCGCAATCGACGGCATCGGCGTTGCGATGGGGCGGACCTCGTATGTCCAGGACGACATCGCCAAGGGACGCCTCGTCGTGCCGTTCAAGATCACCCTCCCCGCCGATGCCGGCTTCTACCTGGTCTCGCCCGAGGCGAGCGATGATCCGCCGAAGCTGAAGCTGTTCCGCCAATGGCTGCTCGCTGCGGTGCAGCACAAGTCTTGAAAATCGGCGCTTCCGCGCGACGCTAGCTGAAAATATAAGGCGCTTTCCGGTTGGTCGGCCGCCATGGGCGTGGCAGATTGACTTTTCATTGAGCGCGATCCGTTCGGAAAGCCGGCATCCACTTTTCCGGATCGCGCTCCCATCAACTGTCGGCTGGCGTGAAGTTTTCCCGCAACCGGCTATTCCTGACGGGGGAGGAAGCTCACGATGTCGCAGACGTCGACGACGACACAGGTACCAGCGATCAAGTCGCGCCTCGGCGCCATCATGCGCGCCACAAGCGGCAACTTCCTCGAGCAGTTCGACTTCTTCTTGTTCGGCTTCTACGCGCCCGTGATTGCGAAGGCGTTCTTTCCGTCCGAGAACGAGACCGCGGCGCTGCTCAACACCTTTGGCGTGTTCTGGCTGGGCGCCTTGATGCGCCCGGTGGGAGCGGTCGTGCTCGGTGCCTATATCGACCGCATCGGCCGCCGGCAGGGCCTGATCACCACGCTCTCCATCATGGCAGTCGGCACCGTGGTGATTGCGTTCTGTCCGAGCTACGCGACCATCGGGGTCGCCGCTCCGGTCATCGTGCTGATCGGCCGCCTGTTGCAGGGTTTCTCGGCCGGTGTCGAGCTCGGCGGCGTATCGGTATATCTCGCCGAGATTTCCACGCCCGGCAACCGCGGCTTCTACACCTCGTTCCAGTCCTCCAGCCAGCAGGTCGCAATCTTTGTCGCGGCAATCCTGGGTTATGTGCTGAACGAATCGATGTCCAGCGCCACCATCGCCGCCTGGGGCTGGCGTATCCCCTTCTTCATCGGCTGCCTGATCATTCCCGTGATCTTCTTCCTGCGGCGGACGCTGGAAGAGACCCCGGAATTCCTGGCGATGAAGAAGCACCCCACGGCGAGCGAAGTGTTCGCCTCGGCGATTGCCAACTGGCGCATCGTGATCCTCGGCATGATGATCGCGGTGCTGACCACCACGACCTTCTATTTCATCACCGTCTATACCCCGACCTTCGGCAAGACTGTGCTGAAGCTGTCGACGGCCGACGCATTGCTGGTCACGCTGCTCGTTGCCGTCACCAACTTCATCTGGAATCCGGTCGGCGGCGCAGTGTCCGACCGCATCGGGCGCAAGCCGGTGCTGATCGGGATTGCCACCCTGTCGCTGCTGACGGCCTATCCGGCACTGCACTGGCTGGTGAGTGCTCCCTCGTTCGGGAAACTCCTGGCGGTGCAGATGATGTTCTCCTTCTACTTCGGCACCTATAGCGGCACCATGCTGGGCGCCCTGGTGGAGATCGTGCCCAAGCACGTCCGCACCACCTGCTTCTCGCTCGCCTTTGCGCTGGCGGCGGCCCTGTTCGGCACCTTCACGCCGTTCGCAGCAACCTGGCTGATCGAAACGACCGGCGACAAGGCCTCGCCTTGCTACTGGCTGATGTTCGGCGCCGTGCTCGGCATCATCGCAGCGCTCACGGTCTACCGCGGAGGCGAGACCGTCGAGAACCGCGAAGCAGTCACCGCCTGATATCCCACGATATGAAAGGCGTCGCGCAGCGCATTCCTGCTGCGCGGCGCCTTTATCCTGTCCGGCCCTTCCCTTTCCATGCGAACCGGATAACAAGGGCGCATGGTTGATCTCAATCGCAAGTTCGACGTGCTGGTGATCGGCGGCGGCAACGCCGCGCTTTGCGCCGCGATCAGCGCGCGACGGCAGGGCGCCTCCGTGCTGGTGCTGGAGGGTGCACCGAAATTCTACCGCGGCGGCAACACCCGCCATACCCGCAACATGCGCTGCGCCCATGATGCGGCGACCGGGATTTTGACCGGTCCCTACACCGAGCAGGAGTTCTGGGAGGACCTGCAGCGCGTCACCGGCGGCGAGACCGACGAGGAGCTCGCGCGCTTCATGATCGCCGAGTCCAAGGACATCCTCAACTGGATCGTCGAGCAGGGCGTGCGCTGGCAACCCTCGCTCGGCGGCACGCTCAGTCTCGGGCGCACCAACTCCTTCTTCCTCGGCGGTGGCCGCGCGATGCTGAACGCGCTCTACCGCACGGCCGAGGCGCTCGGCGTCGAGATCATGTACGATGCCGAGGTGATCGATCTCGAGATCGACAACGGCATGTTCCTGTCGGCCACACTCAAACAGCGCGACGGCCGCATCAGCGTTCGCGCCGCTGCCCTGGTCGCCGCCGCCGGTGGCTTCGAGGCCAACATCGAATGGCTGAAGCAATATTGGGGGGAGGCCGCCGATAATTTCCTGATCCGCGGCACGCCCTATAACCGCGGCTCGATCCTGAAGATGTTGCTCGGCAAGGGCGTCAAGGAGGTCGGCGATCCCACCCAATGCCACGCCGTCGCGATCGACGCCCGCGCGCCGCGCTTCGACGGCGGCATCATCACGCGTCTCGACTGCGTGGTATTCGGCATCGTGGTCAACCGCAGCGCGATGCGCTTCTACGACGAGGGCGAGGACATCTGGCCCAAGCGCTATGCGATCTGGGGACGCCTCGTCGCCGGCCAGCCCGGGCAGATCGCCTACATCATTTTCGATTCCACCGTGCTGACGAGCTTCATGCCGTCGCTGTTTCCTCCGATCAAGGCGAACACGATCGCGGAGCTCGCGGGCCTGCTCGAGCTCGATCCGGCCGCACTGGAGAGGACGGTTGCCGGCTTCAACGCCGCGGTGCGGCCCGGCACCTTCGACCACACCGTTCTCGACGATTGCCGCACCGAGGGCATCACCCCGCCCAAGACGCATTGGGCCCGCAAGCTCGAGACGCCACCCTATTATGCCTATCCGGTGCGGCCAGGCATCACCTTCACCTATCTCGGCACCCGCGTGAACAGGGAGGCGCGGATGCTGATGAAGGACGGCAAGCCGTCGGCCAACATGTTCGCCGCCGGCGAGATCATGGCGGGCAACGTGCTGGGACGCGGCTACGCCGCCGGCATCGGCATGACCATCGGTAGCGTGTTCGGGCGCGTCGCGGGGCGGGAGGCGGCAAAGCATGCGCGGAATTAGCAACCGGCGCGGATCACCTCGCCTCGCCTGCGGGGAGAGGGAGATAGACGCACGCGGACAGGAAGCGGCATAGATGCACGGAACCAAGATCCTCGACGAAGCCGACCGGCTGATGACGGTCTGCAATTCCTGCCGCTATTGCGAGGGGCTGTGCGCGGTGTTTCCCGCCATGGAGATGCGCCGCGCCTTTTCGGACGGCGATCTGAACTATCTCGCCAACCTCTGCCACGCCTGCGGCGCCTGCTATGTCGACTGCCAGTTCTCGCCGCCGCACGAGTTCAACGTCAATGTGCCAAAGACGCTCGCGATCGCGCGCGCCGACTCCTACGCCGCCTATGCCTGGCCACGCGCTTTTGCCGGGCTGTTTGCGCGCAACGGGCTTGCGATCAGCCTGATTGCCGCGATCAGCGTGGCGGCTTTCATCTTCGGCTTCGCCGCGGTGAACGACCACGCGGTGCTCTACGGTATCCATACCGGCCCCGGCGCGTTCTACGCGCTGATGCCGCATAATGCGATGGCGCTGTTGTTCGGCGCCGCCTTTCTCTACGTGATCCTTGCGCTCGCGATGAGCCTGCGCGCGTTCTGGCGCGACATCGGCGAGCCCGTCGGCATGAAGGCCGATGCGCCCTCGCTGTGGCAGGCCATTCGTGACGCCGGCGAGTTGCGCTATCTCGATGGCGGCGGAGTCGGCTGCTTCAACGATGACGACCAACCGACCGACCGGCGCAGACTCTATCATCACTTCACGCTCTACGGCTTCCTGCTCTGCTTCGCGGCGACCTGCGTCGGCACGCTCTATCACTATCTGCTCGGCCGCGAGGCGCCCTATGCCTGGTGGGATCTGCCGGTCGTGCTCGGCACACTCGGCGGCATCGGCCTGTTCGTTGGCCCTATTGGCTTACTCGCTGCAAAGCGGCAGCGCGATGCCGTGCTGGTTGATGAAACGCGCACGGGCATGGACACCGCCTTCACCGTGATGCTGCTGCTCACCGGCGTGACCGGGCTGGCAGTGCTGTTGTGGCGCGACACCAACGCCATGGGCCCGCTGCTGGCATTGCATCTCGGTTTCGTCTTCGCGCTATTCATCACGCTACCCTACGGCAAGTTCGTTCACGGTCTCTACCGGTTCGCAGCGCTCGTGCGCTATGCGCGCGAGCGGAGGATGATGGCCGGCGGGGTAGCCGAGTAGCCGCTGTCTCCGATCTCCCTCGCACCGCTTGCCGGGCAATGCGGATTCAATTGTCCAACAACCCGCTCCGTCATTGCGAGGAGTGAAGCGACGAAGCAATCCAGAGCCATGCATGCGGCTCTGGATTGCTTCGCGATTCAATGACGAGGGAGGACTACACGCATTCGCGTTCTCGCGGCGCCGTTCGCCCGAGCTCTGCATCGTCCGTCACCCTCTCAGAAAGCAGAGGGCGTAGGCATGGCCGGGGGCCGCTACACCGCGGGCGCCAGCGAAACCCACCACGCCCGCCGGAACAGCAATCGGTTTTGCTTCGCTCTCACCAGTCTGCGGGGCTATACTTGGAATCGTTGAACCGTCTCCCGAGAAAAAGCCCGTATCCCGCAAATGTCGTCCGCACATCCCATCGAAACGCCACCAGCCATTGCAACCGAGGCCTTCACGGATGCGGCCGCGGCCGTCGCCCGGCTCGACGAGATCTACCAGCGCAACACCCAGTTCCTGCGCGATCGCTTTGAGGCCTATATCAATGGCGAGCCTCTCGCCGCGCGGGTGCGCGCGACTTACCCGTTCGTGCGCATCACCACCGCCACGCATGCGCGACTGGATTCACGTCTCTCTTACGGGTTTGTCGCGGGTCCCGGCGTGCACGAAACCAGCGTGACGCGGCCGGACCTGTTCCAGGCCTACCTCACCGAGCAGATCGGACTGTTGATCAAGAACCACGGCGTCTCGGTCGAGATCGGCGAGTCCAACGAGCCGATCCCGATTCATTTCGCCTATCGGCGCGACATCAACATTGAGGCGGCACTGACCAACAACGATCGTTCGACCGTCGTGCGGGCGCTGCGCGACGTGTTCGACATGCCCAATCTTGCGGGCATGGACGACGCCATCGCCGACGGCATGCTCGAGCTTCCGCCGGGCGCTCCCGAGCCGCTGGCCCTGTTTCGCGCCGCGCGCGTCGATTACTCGCTGCGGCGGCTTTATCACTACACCGGCACCGATCCGGAGCATTTCCAGAATTTCGTGATCTTCACGAATTACCAGTTCTATGTCGATGCCTTCGCGCAGCTGTGCCAGCAGCGCCTCGCCTCTGGCCGGATCGGCCCCGATGCCTTCGTTGCGCCCGGCAATATGGTCACACACAGCGCTCGTCTCGGTGGCGGCACGACCGGGGTCGCGCCGGCGCGAACACCGCAAATGCCGGCCTTTCATCTCGTCGAGCCCGGCTACCGCGGCATTACCTTGATCAACATCGGAATCGGCCCCTCCAACGCCCGCAATATCACGGACCATGTCGCGGTACTGCGGCCGCATGCCTGGCTGATGCTCGGCCATTGCGCGGGCTTACGGAACACGCAGCGGCTCGGCGACTATGTGCTGGCGCACGGCTATGTCCGTGAAGACCATGTGCTTGATCACGAGCTGCCGCTATGGGTGCCGATCCCCGCGCTGGCCGAGATGCAGGTCGCGCTCGAGGAGGCGGTCGGCGAGGTTACGGGATTGTCGGGCTTCGAACTCAAGCGGCTGATGCGCACCGGAACGGTGGCGAGCGTCGATAACCGCAATTGGGAGATCAGCGGTCCGGAGGTTATCAGGCGCATGTCGCAGTCGCGCGCCGTCGCGCTCGACATGGAGTCGGCGGCGATCGCGGCCAACGGCTATCGTTTCCGCGTCCCCTACGGCACCTTGCTCTGCGTCTCCGACAAGCCGCTTCACGGCGAGATCAAGCTCGCAGGGATGGCGAGCGAGTTCTACCGTCAGCGCGTCGAGCAACATCTGGAGATCGGCCTGAAGGCGCTGGAGCGACTGAAGCACCAGGAGTCCGAACGTCTGCATTCGCGCAAGCTGAGGAGCTTTGCGGAAGTGGCGTTTCAGTAGGACGGCCTGCTATCGGGCAACACGCTCTTCTCGAAGAATAGATCCGGATATGGATCATCGTTGAAGCGCTCGATTTCGGTCCAGCCGGTGCTGCGGTAAAGCTGACGAGCTTCGGGCAGCGCGCTGTTGGTATCCAGGCGAAGGATTTTGACCGACAGGTTCCGCGCGGCGTTCTCTGCGGAGTCCATGAGGCGTCGCCCGACTCCGAGTCCGCGTGCCGAGGGCGCGACCCATAGTCGCTTGATTTCGGCAAGCTCGCCTCCTGAGCCCTTCAATCCGACGCAACCCAGCGGCAGGCCATCGGACATCGCGACAAAGAATGCACCGCGCGGCGCCATCATATCGGTGGCGTCTGGATCGCGCGAAAGCGAAACCTCGAAGCCGCCTTTGAAGCGACGCGAGAGTTCGCCGTAATATTCGCCAAGGCAGTAGCGCGCCTCTTCGCCCTTCGGGTCCATTTCCTCGATGCGGATCCGGCTGCGTCCGAATGCGGAGGCAACCATGTCCATTGCAGCCAGCAGCGCTTCGGGCTTGTGGTGGCGGGCAAGGATGAGTTCGGCCTGTGAATTGGAGATCGCTTCATAAGCGCTGAATTCCTGCCGACCGCTCCTCGTGAGCTTCGCGATACGGCGCCGCGCATCATCCGGATGCGGCAAAGTGTGGATGAGACCTTCGTCCTCCAGGCCGCGGAGCAGACGGCTCATGAGCCCCGAGTCGAGGCCGAGATAGTCGCGCAGCTCTGCGACATCGCCGCGCCCGAGGCCGATCGCGTTGAGCACGCGTGCCGCGCCCAGCGGCCGGCCACGCCCGAGAAACGAGGTGTCGAGTGCACCGACTTCCGATGTGACGGCGCGGTTGAAGCGGCGGACGCGGGAGATGGGGTCCAGCATATTATCTGACTTTAGTCAGATAATATGCTTTGTCAATCCAGGAGGCCGTTACGTTTATGTCCGAAAGAACGGCGGGCTACGCAACGCCAACTCGCCCAACACTCGCCCTCATGGCCTGGCCTTGTCCCGGCCATCCACGTCTTGGCAGCGGTAGAGAAGGCCTGGATGCCCGGGTCAAGCCAGGTCAAGCCCGGGCATGACGAGTTGAGTATGCGGCTCGGTTGGAGTCCTACAACTCCACCACCACATAGTCGCTCTCGACCGCGACCTTGATGGTCTCCGCGACATATGGCCCTTTCACCACCGTCGCGCCCGCCTCGACATGCGCCGGATAGGCCTTCACCCGGAAGCGGCGTGGGTCGCAGTAGGACTGGCCGGTGCGGACGTCGAACTCCCAGCCGTGCCAGGGACAGCGGATGATCTCGCCAAGTTTTGTATATTCGATCTCGCCGGGATCTTTGGATCGCGCGAGCCCGATCAGCGGTCCTTCGCACAGAGCCGCGCCCTGGTGCGGGCAGCGGTTCAGGAGGCCAAAGAACTCGCCCTTGATGTTGAACACGGCGATGGGGCGGCCGTCGATGGTGAGAAATTTGCGCGTGCCCGGCGGCAGTTCGTCGACCGGAGCGATCACATGACGGGCCATCAGTCTACGCCATACACCTTCCGCGCATTGCCAAGATAGAACGCCGCGCGATTGTCGTCAGACACACCGGGCGGCAGCACGCGTGACGGCTCATCAAAATCCCAGTGCGGATAGTCGGTGGCGAACAGGAGCTTGTCCCAGCCGATCCAGTCGATCACGTCGAACAGGTCCTGCCGGCGCTCCGGGTCTTCCATCGGTTGCGTGGTCCAGTAGATGTGATCGCGGATATACTCGGACGGCGGGCGCTTCACATGCGGCACCTCGCTGCGCAGCCGCTGCCAGACCTTGTCCAGCCGCCAGGCGAGCGACGGCGTCCAGCCAAATCCGGCTTCGATCATGATCATGTTCAGCTTGGGATGACGCTCGAACACGCCTTCCAGCACGAGGCTTGCCAGCGCCGTCTGCTGGCATTGCGAATGGCCGACCATTTCCTCTATGTAGTAGCTCGGCCAGCCCGATGCGGTGATCGGATTGCCGCCGAAGCCGAAGGCATGCACGCCGACAGGAAGGCCGACTTCCTCGGCGGCCTCATAGATCGGCCAATAGCGGCGTTGGCCGAGCGGTTCGACATTGCGGCTCAACAGCAGCACCTGGACGAAATTCCTATCGCCCGCGCGCTTGCGGATTTCAGCGGCAGCGGCCGGGCCGTCTTCATTGGCGACGACGATCGACGCTTTCAGCCGCGAATCCTTGGACGTCCATTTTTCGATCTGCCAGTCGTTGATCGCCGAGCAGATGGCGGCGGCGAGATCCTGGTTGCGGATGCCCTGTCCGGTCTGCAGCGGGTTGAGCACGCCAAGCACGACATTGTTGGGGTCAAGATGCTGCTTCTGCATGAAGGAGAGCGAAGAGCCCTGCGGGCCGCCCTCCGGCGGATAGGCATCGCGGCGCGAGGCATTGGGCTGCGCCTTGGGATAGGGCGGGCCTTCCATCATGCCCTGATAGGCGTGCTTGTCGTAAGTCTCCAGATGCTCCTGCCAGCGCCTGGCGAGGAAGGGATATAGCTCCGTCTTGGTCGCGCGCGCCGGATGGATGTCGCAATCGGCGATCGCCGTCTTTGCCGCCGAGGTTGCCGACTGCTCGGGAAGGTCGCGGAACTGCATGTTCATGGCGTTATCTCCCTGGCCGCCTCTTGTCGCAGCCGGCCGTAGGTCGCAAACGGATTGTCGATCATGATCTTGCGCACGAGATCGGACGACAACCCTTTCGGCAGTGCGTCGTCGCCGTCGAACTGCCAATGCGGATAGTCGGTGGAGAATAGGAGCAATTCGTCCGACTGCATATGGTCAAACAGCCGATGCAGCACTGCGGGATCCTCGGGCGCATCAACCGGCTGCAGCGAGAAGCGGATGTTGCTTCGCACAATCTCCAGCGGGGCACGGTCGACCCATGGCGTCTCCATGCGAATGCCGCGCCAGAACTTGTGCAAGCGCCACAGGAACGGCGGCAGCCAGGTGAAGCCACTTTCCAGCATCACCATTTTCAGATTCGGATGGCGCGCGAAGACGCCCTCGACAATCAGGCTCGTTAATTGGGTCTGGAAGGCCTGCGCCTGCGCGACATAATCCTCGATGTGATAGGAACCCCAGCCGATCGACGATGGCGGGTTGTGATAGTTCGAGCCGGCGTGAATGCCGATCGGCAATCCCAGCAGCTCCGCCGCGGCATAGATCGGCCAGTAGTGGCGCTTGCCAAGCGGCAGGTCGCCCATCACAAGCATCAGCACCTGGACAAAGCGCTTGTCCTGGGCGCAGCGCTCGATCTCGGCCACGGATTTCTCGACGTTCTGCACGGGGATCACGATCGAGCCGCGCAGTCGCGTATCCTTGTCCAGCCACTCCCTCACCAGCCAGTCGTTGAGCGCACGGCAGAAGGCGACCGCCATGTCCTCGGAGAACACCATCTGCACGCCATAGAGCGGATTGCAGATGCCAAAGGCTGCCTGAAACGGGTCGAGCGCCTGTGCCTGCAGGTCCTGTAACCGCGATCCCGGCTTGCCCTGCGTCGGCCGCCAATCCGGGCGCGCCGAGATCGGCGAATTCGGCGGATAGGACTGCGACACGAGATCGACCATGCCACGGGTCGTCACCTGGTCGCGCCAATAGTCGTTCAGGTAAGGCAGCAGGCTGGTCAAATGCGGCACCGCCGGATGCAAATCGCAATCGACGCCGCCCGCGACGATAGACGTCATGGCGTTTCCTCGTGCTCGCCTCACGGCGCTTGGCGCCTTGTTGGTGGAGGCCATTGAAGCAGGCCCACGCGGGCCCCGCAACAGGCGCAAATGGCACGCGCCCATGCTAAAGCATGATCCGGAAAAGTGTGTAGCGGTTTTCCGAAAAGATCATGCTCAATCAAAGAGCTAAAGCACGATAACGATTCAACCAAACCTCATCGCGCTTTAGGAACGCGCGAAACGGGAGAGAAGCCAATGAAGGAACTTATCGGCATCGCCGGGCAGATCGCGACAAAGCTGGTGGCGCGGAAGCAAACGATTGCGGTCGCCGAATCCTCGACCGGCGGGCTGATCGCCTCCGCGCTGCTCGCGGTGCCCGGCGCGTCCGCTTATTTCAAGGGCGGGGCCGTGGTCTATACCCGCGAAGCACGCCGCATTCTGATGGACATTCCGGACGAGGCGATGAAGGGCATCCGCTCGGCGTCGGAGCCTTATGCAAGATTATTGGCCGAGCAGATGCGGCGGCGTTTTGAAACAGATTGGGGCGTGTCCGAAACCGGCGCCACCGGCCCCACCGGCAACCGCTACGGCGACGCTGCCGGCCACTCCTGCATGGCGGTTGCGGGCGTTGCGACCAAAGTGATCACGCTGGAGACGGCCAGCAACGATCGTGCCGGCAACATGCAGGTGTTTGCAAAGACGGCGCTGGAGTTGTTGTTGAAGGAACTATCGCAATAGCTGTCATTCCGGCGACGGCCGAAACCCAACCACAGGCAGCAGTGAAGCAGCAAACCGCCAACCCCACGCGTCATGGCCGGGCTTGTCCAGGTCAAGCCCGGGCATGACGGAGGAGAGAGATGGGCCGCAGCTATTGTCAGTGGTTATGAGCCTTGGCTTTCGTCCTTTGGACAGGACGACAACGCGATTCCGACGGCCGTCGAGGATTTATCACGCGCGATCTAACACTCATTTCTCCCGAAACGCGCGCATCAGCTGGTCGTGCAGGGGCTTCATCAGATAGGACAGCACGGTGCGGTCGCCGGTCTGCACGAAGGCTTCGACCGGCATGCCCGGGATCAGCTTGACGTCGCCGAGGCGGGCGATCTCTTCCGGCGGCATCGAGACGCGGATGGTGTAGTAGCTCTGGCCGGTGCGCTGGTCGGTAGCGACGTCGGGCGAGACGCGGCTTACCACGCCGTTGAGCTCCGGCGTGGTGCGCTGGTTGAAGGCGGACATGCGCAGAAGCGTCTTCTGGCCGACCTGCAGCTTGTCGATGTCCTGCGGATTGACCCTGGCCTCGACCTGCAGATCGTCGCTCTGCGGCACGATCAGCATGATGGCGTCGCCTGCATTGATGACGCCGCCAACCGTGTGCACGGTCGACTGCTCCACGACGCCGTCTTGGGGACTGCGGATATCGACACGGCGGAGCTGGTCCTCCGCGGTGACCTTGCGCTCGATCAATTCCCCGATCTTGTCATTGGTCTCGCGCAAATCCTTGGAAACCTCGCTGACCATGTCCTTGTCGATCTGGATGATCTGCAACTCGGTCTCGGTGATCTTGCCCTTCGCCTGCGCCTTGGAGGCGATGTATTGCGCGCGCTCGCCGTTCAGCCGCGCGGCGTCGCGCTCCAGCGTCGTCAGGCGCGAGATCTGCACCAAATGCTTGTCGTAGAGATCGCGCACCCCCGACAGTTCCTGCTGTACCAGCGCGATTTCCTGGTTCTTGGCGTTCTCTTGCGCGGTGAGGCCCTCGATCTCCTCGTTGAGCTGGCGGATGCGCTCGTGCAATTGCGACTTCTGCCCGGCCCGCCCGGTGACACGGACGTCGAACAATTTGCTCTCGCTCGCCATTACGTTGGCGACGTCAGGGTCGCTGGCACGGTTCGTCAGCTGCGGCGGAAACTTGATCTCGAACATGCCGCGCTGCTCGGCCTCCAGCCGCGCCGCGCGCGCCATGGCGCCATCGAGATTCTTGGTGACGATCGCGAGGTTAGCCTTGGTCACGGTGTCGTCGAGCCGCACCACGATCTGGCCGGACTTGACCATGTCACCGTCGCGCGCCAGCAATTCGCCGACGACGCCGCCGGTCGGATGCTGCACTTTCTTGACATTGGATTCGACCACGACCTGGCCCGGCGCGATCAATGCGCCGGAAATCGCCATGGTCGATGCCCAGCCGCCAAAGCCGCCGGCGACGATGGCGACCACCGCAAGGCCGGCGATCACATGGGCCCGGATCGAGCGCCGCGTGCTCTTCAAGCCATTGCCGGTGACCGGCGCCTGCACGACCGCGACACTCATGGCTTTCCAGCTCCCGCATCGGACACGATCTTGATCGGCGTCGGGCTTGCGACGCGTGGCTGCAGCACCTGCGCAAGGACCGTCTCTTTCGGCCCGAACGCCTGCACGCGACCGTCCTTGAGCACCAGTATCTGGTCGACCCCTTCGATGCCGACGGGGCGATGCGCCACTACAACCACGATGGCGCCGCGCTCCCGCGCGGCGCGCACCGCCCGTGTCAGCGCCTCGTCGCCCTCGGAATCGAGATTCGAATTCGGCTCGTCGAGTACGATCAGGAAGGGATCGCCATAGAGCGCGCGCGCCAGCGCCACGCGCTGCGCCTGCCCTGCCGACAGCGCCGTACCCTGCTCGCCAACCTGCGTATTGTAGCCGTCGCGCATCTTTACGATCATATCATGCACGCCGGCTTCCTTGGCGGCGGCGATGATCTTGTCCGAGGGTGCATCGGGATCGAAGCGGCAGATATTCTGCGCCACCGTGCCCGCGAACAGCTCGACGTCCTGCGGCAGATAGCCGACATAGCGACCGAGCACTTCCGACGACCATTGATCCAACGCCGCGCCGTCGAGCCGCACCTTGCCACGGAACGGCTGCCAGACGCCGACGAGCGCACGCACCAGCGACGACTTGCCCGAACCGCTCGGCCCGATCACCCCTAACCCCTGGCCGGCGGTCAGCGCAAAGGTCACATCGCCCACGATCATCTTCTGGTCGCCGGGAGCGGCGATGCTGATGGCTTCCACCGAGAGGTTTACGGCGGGACTCTGCAGCAGCGTCGGCGGCGGCAGTTGCGGCATCTGCTCCAGCAGCTTGTTGAGGCGGTGCCAGCTTTGCCGTGCCGCGACAAAGCTCTTCCAATGCGCAATCGCAAGATCGACCGGCGCAAGCGCGCGTGCGCTCAGGATCGAGCCCGCGATGATAATGCCGGCGGTGGCTTCCTGATGAATCACGAGATAGGCCCCGACCGCGAGCACCGCGGACTGCAGCGTCATACGCAGCACCTTGGCCATGGCGCCAAGGCCGCCGATGACGTCGCTGGCACGCTGGTGGCCGGCGAGATATTTCTCATTGGCCTCGCTCCAGCGCGCACCCAGCCGGCCGGCCATGCCCATGGCGACCAGCACCTCGGCATTGCGGCGGCTCGCAGCCGCAAGATCGTTGCGGCGCGAGGCCAGCGTCATTGCCTCCCTGGCGGGCCTTCGCGACAGATATTCAGTGATCAGCGTCAGCGTCACCAGGATGATGGCGCCGACCAGCGCGGTGATGCCGATCATGACATGAAAGGTGAAGCAGATCGCAAGATAGAGCGGCAGCCAGGGCAGGTCGAAGAAGGCGCTCGGGCCTGCCCCGCCGAGAAAGGAGCGGACATTGTCGAGATCGCGCAGAGGTTGCAGGCCCTCGTTGCGGTTTCCGATCAGAAGCGGCAGCTTCACCACCGTCTCGAACACCCGCGCATTGAGCGCCTCGTCCAGCGCGGTCCCGATCCGGCCCAGGATGCGGTTGCGAATGAGATCGAGCACGCCTTGCGCGATGTAGAGCCCGCCGGCGAGGATGATGAGGCCGATCAGCGTCGGCACCGACCGGCTCGGCAGCACGCGGTCATAGACCTCGAGCATGAAAATCGAGCCGGTGAGATAGAGCAGGTTGATGATGCAGCTCATCACGCCGACGCCAAGAAAGGCGCTGCGGCAGGCGCGCAAGGCATCGCCGAGTTCCGAACGCCTTAAAGGGGCGACTGCCATCACACTGATCTCAAATTGAGTGGGCCCGATTAATCGGGAGATTCAAACACTTACAATAGGGGAATATTACCGTTTCTGATGACTTGCGTCCAATGAAGTCGGATTAACCTAAATGGCCCGAGGTGAAACCGGTCTGAACGCAACGCTCCCGGACGGCCCCCTGGCTCATATTAGGCCTGCCCGCTTTGGGCGCCGGCCTGAAAGGCCCTCAAAATCTCCCGCCGCCCCGCACCAGCCGCACGATCAGGAGCAGGATGATGGCGCCGATCGCGGAATAAATGATCTTCGACACCAGGCCGACGCCAAGGTGAATGCCGATCCTCGGAAACAGCCAGCTCGCGATGAACGCGCCGATTATGCCGATCACGATGTCGCCGATGATGCCGAAACCGGCGCCGCGGACGATCTTGCCGGCCAGCCAGCCGGCCACCAGGCCGACGAAAAGGATGACAAGAAGGCTTTCGCCAGACAGATACATTGGATCCCCCCGAATGCGCGTGCTCACGCGTCGGGGGCGAGCCTACTCATAAGGAGCCGACGTGACGACCCAAAACGAGCGCTGTGCCCGGTTTTGGTCGGGACCTGTTACGGGGCAACCACAGTCCTGGCGGCTTGCGGCAGGATACAACGCGCAAAACGGCCGGCGCCAAGCTCAACGTTCGGTGGCAGAGCCTCGGTGCAGCGGCGTTCCGCAAAGCTGCAACGCGGCGCAAAAGAACAATGATGCGGCGGCTGTTGAAGCGAGGGCGGTGTGCCGGGAATCGTCTCCAGCCGCTCGCCGCGCCTGGCGCCGTGGACGGTGGAGGCGAGCAGGCCGCGCGCGTAGGGGTGAACGGGGTTGCGCACGATGTCGCGTAGGCTCCCCTGCTCCACGATCTGGCCGGCATACATCACTGCGACGCGGTCGCAGATTTCGATGGCCACCCCGATATCATGGGTGACGAAAATGACGGACATGCCGAACTCGCGCTGCAGTTCGCGCAACAACAGCAGGATCTGGATCTGGACGGTGGCATCGAGTGCCGTGGTCGGCTCGTCCGCAAGCAGGATTTTCGGCTTGCAGGCGAGTGCAAGCGCGATCATTGCGCGCTGGCGCATGCCGCCGGACATTTCGTGCGGATAGGCATCCAGCCTGCGCCTGGCCGAGGGGATGCGCACCACCTCGAGCATTTCGAGCGCGCGCGCTCTTCCTTCGGCAAAGCTCCTGCCTTCATGACGCATCACGGTCTCGGCGATCTGGCGGCCGATGGTGTAGACCGGATCGAGCGCCAGCGCCGGCTCCTGGAAGATCATCGAGACGGTCTGGCCGCGGAAGGCCGACAGCTCGTCGTCGGACAGTGCCAGCACGTCGCGGCCTGCGACCTTGACCTGGCCCGTGATCTCAGTGCGCTTTCTCGGCAACAGCCGCATCAGCGCGCGCAGGGTCACGCTTTTGCCCGAGCCGGATTCGCCCAGCAACCCCAGCACCTCGCTGTGCCCAAGCGAGAGCGAGAGATCGTTCACGGCATAGACCGTGCGCTCGCCGGTGAAGCGGATGTTGAGGCCATTGATCTCGACGAGGCTTGGCATCAGAGCGACGGCACCTTCTGGTGGAAGTCGGTGGCACGCTGGAACGCCGCGCCGATGGTCAGGATGGTCGCTTCGTCGAAGGAGCGGCCGATCAGCTGCATGCCGACGGGAAGGCCGGCCTTGGTGAAGCCGCAGGGGATCGCAAGCGACGGCAGGCCGAGATAGTTGATCGGCCGCGTGAATCGCGTTAGCCGCTGGATCACGGCTTCCGCGCCCGGGGTGTTGCCGACATCGCTTTCGGCGATGGTCGGCGCCGGCATCGGCGCGACAGGCGCGATCACCGCATCGACCTTGCTGGTCGCAGCGACATGCGCGGCGAGCGCCGGGCCGCGCCAGCGCATGGCCTCGAGATAAGTCACGCCGGGAACCGCAAGCCCGTTCTGCAGGCGCATCAGGACCTGCGGGCCGTAATCCTGCGGACGCTCGATCAGCCAGCGCTTGTGATAGGCGGCCGCTTCCACGGCGAGCAGGAGCTGGCAGGCCGCGGAGAGCTGGCGCTGGTCGGGCAGCTCGACCTGGACGATCTCGGCCCCTTCCTGCTTCAGGGTCGCGATGGTCTCGTCGAGAATGTGTGCAACGTCTTTGTCGAGATCGTCGACATAGAAACTCGTGGGCACGCCGATCTTGAGGCCTTTGAGAGACGCTTTGGTCGCGGCCATGTAGTCGGCAACCGGCGCATGGCTTGCGGTCGGATCCTCAGGATCCGGGCCGGCCATCAGGCCAAGCAGCAGTGCGCAGTCTTCCGCGGTCTGCGCCAGCGGCCCGACGGTGTCGAGCGACTGCGACAGCGGCATCGCACCGGCGCGGCTGACACGGCCATAGGTCACCTTCAGACCGGTGACGCCGCAGAAATGTGCAGGCATGCGGATCGAGCCGCCGGTGTCGGAGCCGAGCGCCGCAAAGGTCAGCCGCGCCGCGACTGCCGCGCCTGAACCGGAGGAGGAGCCGCCGGTGATGTGATCGAGCGCGAACGGATTATGCACGGGGCCATAATGGGCGTTGTGGCCGGTCGGGCCATAGGCGAACTCCGCCATCTGCAGCGAGCCGAGCCGGATGGTGCCGGCATCCTTCAGCCGCTGCAGCGCCGTCGAGGTCGAAGTCGCGACAAAATCGCGCCGGATCGCCGAACCGCAGGTCACGACCTTGCCTGCGTCGTAGTACATGTCCTTGTGCGCCAGCGGCACGCCATGCAGCGGGCCGCGGCTCGCACCTTTCGCGAGCGCAGCGTCCGCTTCGTCAGCGGCCTTCAGCGCGGCCTCCGCTTCGATTTCCATGAAAGCGTTGAGGCGCGGCTGCCACTGCGCGATACGATGCAGGAGCGCGCGTGTCACCTCATGCGAGGACAGGCGTTTGGTCCCAATCGCCGCGGCGACCTCGACCAGCGACATCAAGGCAGGCTCGGTGCTCACTTGCTACCCTCCAGCGTCTGCGCCAGCAGGAAGCTCGCGGGCTCGAGATCGAACGGCAGGGTGCCGGAGATCGCCGCAAAGCCTTCGAACGCCGGTCCGATGGAACCTGCGATGCGCTCGGCGACGTCGGCATCCACGGGAATGCCGGCGGCGTCAGCCACTGCCTTGATCTCTTTTGCGCTGGGCCTTGTCATATAGCCTCTTGCTCCTTTGCTGGCGCGCGGCTGTGCCCGGAACCGGGGATCGCCATGTAGCACGCGGCCTGATGGCCCATTTTACCGAGCGGGAAAAGTTTTGGCGTGGCATTTGCGCAGAGCGGCTCCGCAAATGGGCAACGGGTGTGAAATCGGCAGCCCGACGGCGGATCGATCGGATTGGGCGGATCGCCCGAGATCGGCGGCGTTTGCGTGCGGTTATCGGGATCGGACGACGGCATCGCCGCGAGCAGCGCGCGCGTATAGGGATGCGCCGGACTGTCCCAGACCTCGTCGACAGGGCCGAGCTCGACCACCTCGCCGAGGTACATCACCAGCACGCGGTCGGAGATATAACGCACCACGTTGAGGTCGTGGCTGATGAAGAGATAGGTCAGGCCGAACTCGCCCTTGAGATCGGCGAGCAGGTTGAGCACCTGCGCTTCCACCGATTTATCGAGCGCGGAGACGGCCTCGTCCAAGATCACCAGCCGCGGCGACAGGGCGAGCGCGCGGGCAATGTTGACGCGCTGGCGCTGGCCGCCGGAAATCTCGTGCGGATAGCGGTTGGCGAAATTTTCCGGGCGCAGGCCCACCTTGCCCAAGAGCTCGCGCGCCAGCGCCCGCGCGGCGCCATCTGCCATGCCGTGCACCTTGGGGCCGAACGCGATGGATTCCTCGATGGTCAGGCGCGGATTGAGCGAGGCATAGCTGTCCTGGAACACCATCTGCATGCCGCGGCGCAATTCGCGCAGCGAGAACGCCCGTCCGACTTGCATGCCGTCATAGATGATCTCGCCGGCATCGCGCGACATCAGGTGCATCAGAAGCCGCGCGGTGGTCGACTTGCCGCAGCCGGACTCGCCGACAATTCCGACGGTCTCCCCCTTCATCACCGCAAACGAGACGTTGTCGACGGCGCGCACGGTCTTGCGTGCGGACAGGAAATCGCCGCGCACCGGAAAGTGCTTGGTCAGGCCGTTGACCTGGAGCAGCGGCTGCGCGACGCCGCCGACGTCCTCGATCGGAGCAAGCTTTTCGACTGTAGCCGAGGTCTCGGTCATGGCGTCAATTCCTTATATCCATGGCCGAGCGCATGCCGTCGCTGAACAGGTTGAAGCAGATCGAGACCGCAAAGATCATCACGCCCGGCAGCGCCGCGACCCATGGGTTGACATAGATCGCGGTGCGCAGCGTGTTGAGCATGAGGCCCCACTCCGGCTCCGGCGGCTTGGTCCCGAGGCCGAGGAACGAGAGGCCGGCGGCGAGGATCATCGACACCGAAATCAGGCCGGTGGCGTAGACGAAGATCGGCCCCAGTACGTTGCCCAGGATATGCACGCGCATGATGGTGAGCGGACCGGCGCCAGACGCGCGCGCCGCATCGACGAAATCCATGTTGCGCACGCCGGTGGTGACGCTTTCGGCGACGCGGGTAATCTGCGGCACGAACACGATGGTGAGCGAGACGATAGAATTGAGGATGCCCGCGCCAAGCGCGCCGGAGATCGCGATCGCGAGCAGCACCGAAGGGAAGGCGTAGAACACGTCGACCGTGCGCATGATCGCGGTGTTGATCTTGCCGCCGGAATAGCCGGCAATGAGGCCGAGGCCGGTGCCGATACAGAAGGCGAAGATCACGGGCGAGATGCCGATGATCAACGACAGCCGTCCGCCATAGACCAGCCGCGCCAGCATATCGCGGCCGAGTTCGTCGGTGCCGAGAGGATAGCCCGGCGTCGCGATATGGCGCAGGCGGCGGATCATCGAGCCCTGATAGGGATCGGCGAGATGCAGCCATGGCGCGATCAGGGCCGCGGCAAAGATCAGAAGCAGGATCAGCGCGCAGGCCATCGACACCTTGTCGCGGACGAGGCGCCGGCCGACGGTCGCCCAATAACCGCGCGCCTTGGTGATGGGTGCGGCCTGCAGCGCGTGATCCGTGATCGCGGGGAGAGGAAGCTCGCTCATGTCACCCTCTCTTGATGCGCGGATCGATCGCGGCCTGCGCGATGTCGACCAGGAGATTGAGGATGACGAAGAACAGCGCCAGCACCAGGATGGTGCCCTGCAGGAGCGGCAGGTCGCGCTGAAAGATCGCGGAATTGAGCAGAAGACCCGAACCCGGCCAGGAGAACACGGTCTCGATCAGGATCGAGCCGCCGAGCATATAGCCGAGCTGCAGTCCCATCACCGCAAGCGCAGTCGGTGCGGCATTCTTCACGACATGCTTGAACACATCGAGCTCACGCAGGCCCTTGGCGCGCAGCGCCTCGACAAAATCCTGGCTCAGGATGTCGCCGGTCAGCGCGCGCACGGTGCGGGTGACGATGCCCATCGGAATCACCGAGGTCGTGATCGCCGGCAGGATCAGATAGCGGATATGCTCCCAGTCCCAGCCCCAGGCACCAGAGCCGCCGGGGCCGGCGCCGACCGCGGGCAGCCAGTTCAATTCCACCGAGAAGATGATCACCAGCACCATGCCGAGCCAGTAATGCGGCACCGAGACGCCGGCAATCGCGATGGACGTCGCGAGCTTGTCGACCCAAGTGTCGCGGAAATATCCGGCAATCAGCCCGAAGAACAGGCCGAAGGAAAAGCCGATGGCCGCAGCCGCGATCGCCAGCGTCACCGTGTTGCCGACCGCGCGGATGACTTCGGAGAGCACCGGACGCCCGGTGGCGATGGAATGGCCGAGATCGCCATTCACCGCACGCCACATCCACAGGCCGAATTGCACCGGTAGCGGCTTGTCGAAACCATAGGCTGCGCGCAGCTGGTCGGCGAGTTCCTGCGAGGCATCGGCCGGCAGCACCGCGACCAGGGGATCGCCGGGCGTGATGTGCACCAGCATGAAGCAAACGAGCGCCACGCAGATCACGATCGGAATGACATAGACGATGCGTCTCGCGATATAGAGAAACACGGGGTCACCTTAACTTGGTGCATTCCGTCATTCCGGGATGGTCCGGAAGAACCGGACCCGGAATCTCGAGATTCCGGGCTCGATGCTCGCGCATCGCCCCGGAATGACGGGGCAAGACATGGATGCCCGGGTCAAGCCCGAGCTTGACGAACGAGACGGCGGAACCACCACTCACTGCATGGCGATCGGCGAGAAATCGACGAACCAGCTCTTCGGCTGCACGAAATTCTTCACCTTCGGGCTCATGGCGCGGGGTGCGACATCATGCGCGACGTAGAGGAAGGCCGCGTCGTCGACGGACGCCGCATGCAGTTCGGCGAGCGCCTTGTCGCGTTCGGCCGGATCGAAGGTCTGGCGCGCCTTGGTGACCAGCGCATCGAACTTGGGATTGTTGATGTAGCCCCAGTTGTTCGACTTCGGCGGCGCCATCGACGACTGCAGGAAGCGCACCAGCGCGAAGAACGGATCCATCGCCGCATAGGTGACGTTGGTGGCGTTGGCGCCGTTCGCCGACGGATCCTTGGCCCCACGCCGCCAGTTGGTGAACAGCGTGTTCCACTCGATGACGTCGAGCTGCACATCGAAATAGCATTCGGCGAGTGCCTGCTGCAGATATTCGTTCATCGGCAGCGGCAGCATCTGACCCGACCCTGAAGCCGAGGTCTGCACCTTGACTGCAAGATGCTTGTTTGGACCATAGCCCGCCTCCCGCATCAGCTTTTGCGCAGCCTCCTTGTCATACTTGATCTCAAAAGTCGGATTGCCGCGCCAGGGATGGCCGGGCTCAAAGGTGCCGGTTGCCGGCACCATCAAGCCAGCGAGCAAACCGTCCTTCAGCCCTTCGCGATCGACGCAGAGATTGGCCGCTTTGCGCACACGGATGTCGTTCCACGGCGAGCCCTCGACGCGCGAAAACTGCCAGGGCCAGACATGCGGCTCTTCATTGGTATAGAGCGCGAAGCCGCGCTGCTTGATCTCAGGCAGCGCATCCGGCGCCGGCGCCTCGACCCATTCGACCTGCCCCGAGAGCAACGCCGCGGTGCGTGCATTCGCCTCCGGCATCGGCAACAACACCATGCGGTCGACGTGGGGAATGCGCGCCTTGTCCCAGTAATTGTCGTTCTTCACGAGCTCGAGCCGCTCGCGCGGCGTGAAGCTTGCCATCTTCCACGGACCGGTGCCCGAGGCATCGCGCGCGAAGGCCTCCCACGCGGCCTGCGATTTCGCTTTCGCATCAGTGCCGGAGGCGGCGTCATAGAACTTCTGCCACTTGGCCGGGCTCGCCATGAAGAGATTGGTGAGATTGATCGGCAGGAAACTGTCGGGCTCGGTGGTGGTGAGCTCCACCGTGAGGTCGTCGATCTTGCGCGCTGACGCCAGCGTCGGCATGCGCGAGGCGGTGACGCCGACCTGGCTTGCATCGAATTGCGGCGCGCCCTGCTTCAACACCTTGTCGACGTTCCAGACCACTGCATCGGCGTTGAAGTCGCTGCCGTCGTGAAACTTCACGCCTGGGCGCAGCTTGAAGATCCATTTGGTCTTGTCGGAATCCTCGACCTTCCATTCGGTCGCAAGGCCCGGAATCACCACGCTCGGCTTGTCGGCCGACGACAGGTCCCACATGGTCAGACCATCATACATGGTGACACCGGTGAAGCGGTTACCTTCAAAGCCCTGATCGGGCTGGCCCAGCGTGCGCGGAATATCGGCAGCTGTCATGCCTATGCGCAGCACAGTCTCCGCGGACGCCCCTCCCGGCCCGCTCAACGCCGCCACCATGGCCAGCGCGAGGCCCGCAAACACTGCGCGGTTTTTCCCGCTTTCCTTGGTTTTCTGAGAACGCATCGCCGCAAATCCTCTTGGCTTGGATGATTAAAAGTTATGCAGTCGTATGCAATGGCTGTGCCAAGGGTTGGCCTTGTCCGAACAAATTGCCCCTGACATCACAACTCTTTGTGCGTTGCCGTGACACGGGAAGATGGTGCCCAATCTGGCATCAGGCTTGCAAGCTTAGGCCGAAAGCTAAGCCCTTCCCGTAGCCAGCGGAGCCTAATTTATGCGCCACCGAATTTCGATGCTTTTCGCCATGTTCGCACTGGCGCTGTCCGCCGTTGCTGCGCACGCGGAGACCGTGGTGCGCTACGGAATCTCGATGGCCGACATTCCGCTGACCACCGGCCAGCCCGACCGCGGCGCCGGCGCTTATCAGTTTACCGGCTACACAATCTACGATCCCCTGGTTTCCTGGGACATGAGCACGGCCGACAAGCCCGGCAAGCTTGTGCCTGGACTCGCCACCGACTGGAAGGTCGACGACAAGGACAAGACCAAGTGGATCTTCACCTTGCGCAAGGGCGTGAAATTTCACGACGGCAGCGATTTCGATGCCGACGCGGTGATCTGGAATCTCGACAAGGTGCTGAACGACAAGGCGCCGCAATTCGACAAGCGGCAAAGCGCGCAGGTGAAGACCCGCCTGCCCTCTGTTGCAAGCTATGCCAAGATCGACGACGACACGGTCGAGATCACGACCAAGAATGTCGACTCCTTCTTCCCCTATCAGATGCTGTGGTTCCTGGTCTCGAGCCCCGCGCAATACGAGAAGCTCGGCCGCGACTGGGACAAGTTCGCCAGCCAGCCCTCCGGCACCGGCCCGTTCAAGCTCACAAAGCTCGTGCCGCGTGAGCTCGCCGAGCTCTCGAAGAACGAGAATTACTGGGACAAGAACCGGATTCCGAAGGTCGACAAGCTGGTACTGATCCCGATGCCGGAGGCGCTGACCCGCACCAATGCGCTCTTGGCGGGACAGGTCGACCTCATCGAGACGCCGGCGCCGGATGCCGTGCCGCAGCTCAAGTCCGCCGGCATGAAGATCGTGGACAACATCACGCCGCATGTCTGGAATTATCACTTGAGCGTGCTGCCCGGCTCGCCCTGGACCGACATCCGCCTGCGCAAGGCGTTGAATCTAGCGATCGACCGCGACGCCGTGGTCGGGCTGATGAATGGCCTGGCAAAGCCCGCCAAGGGACAGGTCGACCCGTCGAGCCCATGGTTCGGCAAGCCGACCTTCGACATCAAATATGACCTCGCCGCCGCCAAGAAGCTCGTCGAAGAGGCCGGCTACTCCAAGGACAAGCCACTGAAGACAACCTTCATCATCGCGCAAGGCGGCACCGGGCAGATGCTGTCGCTGCCGATGAACGAGTTCCTGCAGCAGAGTTTCAAAGAGATCGGCATCGATATCGACTTCAAGGTGGTCGAGCTGGAGACGCTCTACACCCACTGGCGCAAGGGCGCCGGGGACGAAATGAATGCCGGCATCACCGCCAACAACATCGCCTATGTTACCTCAGATCCCCTTTACGCCATCGTGCGCTTCTTCGCCTCCGACCAGATCGCGCCCGTCGGCGTCAACTGGGGAGGCTACAAGAACCCCAAGGTCGACGCGCTGATCAACGAGGCCAAACAGACCTTTGATCCCGTCAAGCAGGATGATCTGATCGCGCAGGCCCATGCGCTTGTCGTCGACGACGCCGCGCTGGTCTGGGTGGTGCACGACACCAACCCGCACGCGCTATCCCCGAAGGTCAAAAAGTTCGTGCAGGCGCAGCACTGGTTCCAGGACCTGACGACGATCGGGGTGGAGTGAGGCGCGGCCAATTTGGGCGTCGGAGCCGCATAACCGCTGTGATGCCCGGGCTTGACCCGGGCATCCACGTCTCTCCATTGCGGGCACGACGTGGATGGCCGGGACAAGCCTGGCCATGACGGTGGAGTGGAAGCTAAATCGCCGCCTGTCGTCAGGGTGAGCCAATCAGCCTACTTCGTCAGCAGCGCAAAGGCGCCGTTCCAGTCCTCCGGCGGCGGGTTTTTCTTGCAGTTCACGATGCGCGCCTCGTAGAGGTTGAAGAGGTAGCCAAGCGCGTGGACCTCGTCGCTCTTGCGGCCGCGCTCGATGGCATTCAGCGCGCCCTCCCAATCGCGGTTGCGGTAGCATGCGAGCATCTCGACGGTGAGATTGCGCAGGCGCTGGAAACTCTCGGAATGCGCCACATCCTCGCGCCCGGCGACAGCGTAGATCACCTCGGGCTCCTTCTTGCCCTTCACCATGATGAAGTCGAGTTCGAGGATCGCGAACTTGTCTTTCGCGGCGAGCGCCGTCTTCGAGCCGACGATGATGGGGAAGCCGTATTCCTTGGTCTGCCCTTCCAGGCGTGAGGCGAGGTTGACGGCATCGCCCAGCACCGAATAGTTGAACTTCAGGTCGCTGCCCATGTTGCCGACCACGCCAGCGCCGGTATTGAGGCCGATGCCGACATGGATGGGGATGTAGACAGGCCCGCCGTCCTTGGCCTCCTGCTCGCGCACCTGGTTCAATTGCTCGATGCATTCAAGCATGTCGACGGCGGCCTCGCAGGCGTTGATCTCGTGCTGCGCGTCGTCGAGCGGCGCGTTCCAGAACGCCATGATGGCGTCGCCCATATATTTGTCGATATAGCCTTTGCGCGCCAGAATGGCATTGGTGAGTGGAGTGAGAAAGCGGTTCATCAGCCGCGTCAATCCCTGCGGATCGCGCTTGTAGGTCTCCGAGATGGTAGTGAAACCACGCACGTCGGAGAACAAGATGGTCATCTCCCGCTCCTCGCCGCCGAGCACGAGCTTTTCCGGCGATTGCGCCAACTGTTCGACCAGGGCGGGCGACAGATACTGGTTGAAGGCCGAGCGGATCTGCCGCCGCTGCGCCTGCTCGCGGACGAAGCTGGAGAAGATCAGGGTGAGGTAGATCGCCGTGGTCGAGAGCAGCGGATAGGTGAAATCGAGCAGCAGCCGATAGTGCTGATAGAAATACCAGGACGTTCCGATCAGAAGGCTCGCGAACAACGCGCCGACCAGCACGAGCGTTACCGGCCCGAAGCCAGGCGCGAATGCGATCACCAGGAGGCCCAGGATCATTGCTGCCAAGAGCTCCACCGCGATGGCGTAGCTGGGCTGCGACACCGCGGCGCCTGTGAGCAGGCTCTCCAGCACCTGGGCGTGGACCTCGACACCGGGCATCACCGGCGACACCGGCGTGGTCTTGATATCGTGCAGTCCGACCGCCGAGGTGCCAATCAGCACCAGCTTGCCCTTGATCCTGTCGATCGGCGCGCTGCCGTCGAGCACGTCGACGGCGGGGACATAGATCGAGGGGTCCTGACGAGCGAAATGAACCCAGAGCTGGCCGTTCCCATCGGTCGGGATCTCCAGCTGCCTGAGCTTGATGCTCTTGATACCGGCCTTGTCGGATCTGATCAGCACCGTCGGCGTTCCGGTGATGACCCGTAATATTTCGAGACTGAGCGAGGGCATCATCGCACCTTGCGCGCGCACCACCATCGGCACGCGGCGAATGATGCCGTCGCGCTCCTGCACAATGGTGACCACGCCGCGACCGGCGGCGGCCTTCTCGAGCACCGGGATGTTGCGCAACAGGCCCGGAAATTCGGGCAGGAATGGCTCGATGTCCTCGCCAAGCGAGGCAAAGCCCGTCACCGGGAGGTCCTTGTCGAGCTGTGGCTCCGCGCCGGCGAGGCCGGTCTCGCCGAGCACCACGCGAGAGCGACGAATGGCGTCGGCCAGCACCTGGTCGTTGCTCGGCAGCTCGCGCAGTTTGGCGCGACTGACCTCGTCGAGATCGCGCATCGATTCGGCCGCGATCGACGGATTGAGCCGGTCGGGCTCGGAGAACACCACGTCGAAGGAAATCGCCACCGCGCCGAGATTGGTGAGGTTAGCGACCAGGTCCGCGAGCTGCGTTCGCGGCCAGGGCCACTGCCCGAGCTTGGCGAGGCTTTTCTCGTCGATGTCCACGATGGTGACGGGCCGGGCTGTCTTCACCCGGGGATCGATGCGCTGGAACGTATCGAAGATGCGAACGCGAAGCTCCTGGACGGGGCCGGGATCGAGCACGCGCAGTGCGGCAAAGCCGATCAACAGCCCAAGGCAGAGCAACCGCGAATAGCCGAACTTCCGCGAGAACCACCGTCGCAGGCTTCCGAGGCGTTTCATGCGTCGTTCAGACTTCCATTGGGATGGCCGGTTCCGGCAATGCTTGCATGCTCGCGGAGCCTAAGGCATCGCAATTTTCGCGGGTTGTCCAGACCTGTCTTCCGCGAAAATCGCGTCGACAGCCTAAAGGCCGGTATGCGGCGTCACGATGAAATCGCCGGCATGCAGATTGGCGACGAATACGTTCTTGAGCAGGATCGTGTCCTGACTGTCGATCGTGAGCAGCGTGTCGTTGCCATGCTGGGTGGCAGTGGCAAGCGCATCCGCCGTCGTGCTGATATTCGTGAACTGCCGCAGGTCGATCGTATCCAGGTTGACGTTGAAATCGGTGATCGTGTGTTGCACCGCCGCAGGCCCGTTGGTCGGCGCGAACACGAACTGATCATGGCCGCCATTGCCGGTCAGGGTGTCGCTGTTACCCGTTCCGAAGATGACGTCGTCGCCGCTGGTCCCCTGCAAGGTGATGTGCGGGCCCTGGCCGGCCTGGTTGAAGACAAAATGCACGGTGTCGCTGGCACCGAAATTGTCGGTAACCGTCACGTTGATCATGTCCGCCTGCGGCTGCGGCGTGCCGGGATTGTAGGTGATGCCGGAGGCAAGCTTGCTGTTGATGTCATCCAGCGTGCCGGAGCCGGAGGACGGAGAGATGGTGCTGTCAGGTGCTGCTTCCGTGCTTGCGGACAACGAAAGGCTCGCCGCCGAGGCCGGGTCACTATCCGACACCTGAAGACCGAAAATCGTATCAGTGCCGTCCTTGTTCTGCTGGATGCTGAAATGGGTCGTATCGATCACAGGATGGTTCAGCACGGTATCGGTGCCGCCATTGCCGTTGTCGGCGACCGCGAACTTCGTATCGAAGTCGCCGTCGAGCTTGCCGTTGATGGTAAGCTGGTCACCGGACCGGTAGCCCGACGAAATCCAGATGAAATCGGAGTGCTTGAGACCCTCCGAATCGACACCGAGCAGCGTCAGCACGTCGCCATGGCCGAAATCTGCGACGGTGTTGCCGTTGACATAGGTGATACTCGGCTTGCCGTTGAACCCATCCAGCTCGATCTTGTCGCCTTCGCTGTGGGTGAAGGTGCCGGTATCGCCTTGGTCGAAGTCGGTGATGGTGACCGCGCCGTATCCCTTCTGGTACTGGAACAGGTCGCTGCCTCCGCCGCCCGTCAGCGTGGTGTGCTCACCAGCAGGGGCGCCGACGCCAAAACTGTCATTGCCGGAGCCGCCGATGAAATCATACGCGAATGGCCCGGTGAGAGCCTTGAGGGGCCCCTTGACGCCGTGGGCATCGAGCTGGACGTCCGCCATCCAGATCCCGGCGTCGACGGAGAGGCCCGTGAAATTCGCCAGCGCGACCGGTTTCGCACCAGTCTTGAACTCCTCAAAGGAGGTGATGGTGCCGCCGGTGATGTCGCGGCCGTCATAGGTAAAATTGCTGCCGGTGACGACGAACTCGACGTGGTCCCTGGCATCGACCACCGTAAAGGAGGAACTCCCGCCCGGCCGCACGGTGCCGGCGCCCATCAGCGCCAGAACATCATGGTGGATGAAATCCATGCCGGTCGCCGTCTCGACCGTGATGGTGATGGTCGGCGTCTGCACCGCGCCAAGATCGTTGATCGCGCTCTGCGGACCGGCGGGACCGCCGGCAAACGTCGTCTCCAGGCGCAGATCCTGGTTCTCGTCCGCCACGACAGGCGTGTAGCTCGAGTGGCCGTTGCTGCCGTTGGCCTCGGTCCAATGGACACCGTCGCTGGAGACCTGCCAATCATAGGTCACGTCGGAGACGGGGCTGCCACCCTCGGTCACGCCCGTGACATGGATGGTCCTACCCTCCGACGCACTCGAACTGTCGAGCGTTACGCTCAGAGCGGCCTGCACCGTACCGGCGGAAACGATGCCCGTCTCCCGATTGCCATTCGCATCGGTGAACGACAGGGACACCCGCAGCTGTTGGCCATCGTCGGCGCCGACAGGCGCGTAGCCCGACTGGCCGTTGCTGCCGTTGGCCTCGTGCCAGTGCACGCCGTCGCTCGACACCTGCCAGTCATAGCTGACGCCGGTAACCGCGGCGCCGCCGTCCGTGATCGAGACCGTCAGCGCGTCGCCCTCGTCCGCATTGCCGTTCGCATCGAGGCCTGCGATGACCCCCGGCACTTCCTTCAAAGTGGTGCCGTGCTGAGAGGTCCCGTCGTCGCCGAGGATCCAGTGCACCCCGAGATAATCGCCCACGAGCTTGATGTTCGAGACATCGAGGCCGTTGACGAGGACCGAAAGAATCCCGCCGGCGGCGTTTCCCGAATAGCTGACGGTCACGTTGCAACCGTAGGAGATGTCGGCCAGATCGATCGTGCCGTCGTCGAGCCCTTTGATCGTCCCGGTAAAGCTCTCGGCATGATCGAGCACGAGCGTGCCGGTGGCCTCGGCTTCGAAAATCACCGCGGTCGCTGCATAGGCGGTCGCCCCGCTCGCGCCGAGTTCCACCGTCGATGAGCCTGCGATCTTGACGTCACCCGCAACCGAGCCCGCCAAATCGAGCGAGCCGCCGGTGACGTTGATGCTGCCGCCATCCTCGGTGATGGCGGCCGTGATGACGTTGCTGCCCGCGACGCTGTCGAGCGTGCCGCTGATGATCAACGTGCCACCCGAGATGCCGGAATGATCGAGGTCGAGGGTCGAGCCGACGCCGACCGTCACCGTTCCGTCACCGCTATTGTCGATCGTGCTCGAGATCAGCTTCAGCGTGCCGCCGCCGATTGCGCCAATGGTGCCGGTATTGCCGACAGTCTCGCCGGAAATGTCGAGCTCGCCGCCGTCGGCTTCGAGCCGGTTGGAATTGGTCAGCGTACCGGGATCGATGGTCAGCGTGCCGCTGAGCGCCGCAATCAGTCCGTCATTGGTGATGGTGGCGCCGTCGATCGCGCTGGTGCCGGTGGAATTGATGGTGCCGTCATTGACCACGCTGCCGCCGGTGATCGTGCTTCCGTCCAGCGCCAGGACCGAGCTCTCGTCCACCTGGACCAGGTGCGAGTTTTCGACCGTCACGCCGGACAGCGTCGCGCCGGTGGTCGATACCTCGAGCGTGCCCGCGCCGCCGATGTCGAGATGACCGCCCGCGATCGACGTGCCGTCGTCCAGGATCAACGTAGCCAACTGTTCGGCAAGATCGACATGGATCGTGCCGGCGGAATTGTCGACTGCGACGCCGTCGAGGGTGGCGCCGGTGGAGGCCTCTATATAGATATTGCCCGCGTTGGTGAGCTCGCCGCCGACGATGGAGGAGGTGTCGTTCAGCGTCAGCGACCCCGTGCTCTCCACCGTCTCGGCGTTGCCCTCGCCATTGGCGATGTTCGACGCATCCTTCAGTGTCAGCGCGCCGATGATGTCGATCGCGCCACCGCCAGTATTGCTGACGGTCTCGCCATCCAGCACATTACCGGCGCCGGAGACGTTGATCCGTCCGAAATTGCCGAACGAGCCGTTGCTGATGACCGCTGCGCCGCTCAGGTCGATGGTGCCGCCGTCATTATTGATAACCGCGCCGCCGGTGATGGTGGCGTCGTTGACGCGGAGAGACGCGGAATCATAGACCGTGATGGTGCCGCTTATGGTGCTTGGGCTGCCATCCTCGCCCGTCGCAGGAACCGTGACGCTGTTCGTAACGGTCGTGCCCTGGTCGATCAGCAGCGCACCGCCGGCCTGGACCTCGAGCGCGTTGTTTTTGAATGTCTCATTGTCCAGCGCGTTGCCGGCACCCGATACATTGATTTGGCTCAAATTGGAGAGCCAGCCGCTCTCGAGCACGACATTTCCGGTGAGATCGATGATGCCGCCGGCATCGTTGTTAACGGCGCCGCCATCAAAGGTCGCATCGTTCGATATCAGCGTTCCGTCGACATACACATCCGGATTGGTGATCGTCGAACCGTAATCGATGGTCAGCACGCCGTGCTGCTCGACCGATATCCCCCCAAGACCTGAGATCTTCTCATTGTCGATCGAATTGCCGAGGCCATATGCCAGCACGGATCCGGGGTTCTGCAGCGTGCCGTTCTTCAGTACACCGCCGCCGTTGAGGTAAATGAGGGTTCCGTTTACAATCAGGCCACCATTGATGGCCGCATCGTTCAGGACAAGTTCGGCGCCTTCGAGTGGGTCGAGTTTGATGGTCCCGGAGTTGGAAACCGTCGAGCCCTGATCAATTGTCAGCGTGCCCCAAACGATCTCCAGCGTCCCCTTGTTGATGACAGTCTCGCTATGCATCGCGACAAAGGGACCGGCGACGGTGACCTGACCGCTATTGTCGAGCGTGCCATTTTGCAACCCGGTAGAGCGCAGAAATTCGAGAGTGCCGGGAGTCCCCCCCTGCTCCGAAGGGCCGTTGATCGAAACCGTTCCGCCATCGATCGTTCCAGCGGTCGTAGCGCTGGATTCCAGCGTGAGAAGCGCACCGGCGTCGACGGTGATCTGTCCGTAGTTGGTGACAGTGACGGCCACAATCAGTTGGCCGCCAGAAACTTCGATCGTGCCTCCCTCGTCATTGGTGATGCTGCTGGCACCCTCGAACTCGCCGCCACCCTGCAGCATCAGCGTGCCGGAATTCTCCAGCACGCTCTGATCGTGGAATGTAGCCAGGCCGCCAAAAGTAAACGTGCCGGAATTGACCAGCTGGCTCGTGTCATAAAAATCCGCCGTGCCGACGCTGGCCGTGCTGAAATTCTTGAAGATCGAGTCTGCGTTCAGCGAGAGCTGACCACTGACCGTTAGCGAGCCCGAATTGTCCAGCTCCGGCGAGCTCGAGCCGGCGTAGTCCGAATAGTCATTCATCGTCAGCGAGTGGGCGAAGGCCGCTGTCTTCTCGTCGATGGTGACGGGGTAACTGGGCGTGAGCCCGATCAGCTGATCGGTGATGATCTTGACGTCGTCGCTCGCAGTAGGAGCGCTGCCGGTTTCCCAGTTCTGCCCATTCGACCAGAGATTGTTCGGCGAACCGTCACCGTCGGTATGAATCCAGACCACGGCCGGACTGTCGGTGCCGGTGATCTTGACGGTAACGGTCTGCTTGGAGGTCGCGCCTTGCGAGTCCGTTACGATGACCGTGTAAGTCACCGTGAGCGTTTTCCCGTCGGGGATGAAGTCCGCGATATAGACCGGAAGAGCCGCCAGCTGCCAGTCGATGACGCCGGTACCCGTGCCGGTGCTATCGGTTCCGATCGATGCCGTAAAGGTGGTTGCCTTTTCGAGCAGATCGAGCGGCCCCTTCGGAACCTCCGTCCCATCGGACATCACCGCGCTGGTGAACTTGACGGCCACCTTGTGGGCGTCGTCGAGGTCGACATCGGTAAAGGTCAGCTTTCCCGTGGTCAGATCATTGAGCGCACCGCCGTCGACATTGGTGCCGCCGGAGAAGGCGATTGTCTGCGCGCTGGTGGTGATGACGGGCGCGTCGTTGGTGCCGGTGACCGTGATGGTGATGGGGATCGTGGCGTATTCGTCGTTCGGCGCGTAATTGTTGTCGACCCGGACGTTGTAGGTGAGCACCAGCGTCTCGCCGGCAGCGAGGAAGTCGAACGCGTTGTCGGCGACGCTGTAGGTCCAGGTTGCCGAGCCGTTGTTGTTGTTCGTGGATGCCGGTACCACATTGATGGTGACCCCGGCCCCCTGGAGGTCATTAAGCTCCAGCTTGCTCAGCGAGCCGCTGACCAACTGAGCCTTGCTGTCGACCACCGCACCTTTGTAGTTGATGTGATCCAGCGCGATCGACACGGTCGGCTGATCACCGGCGTTGGGGTCGGTGAACCTGATCGTGCCGCCGACTGTATCGACATTGCGGTCGGTCGGACCGGTCTCGCCCGGAAGCTCCGTGAGCGCAAAGCTTGTGGCCAGATCGCCGTGGGAGTCCAGGACCCTGACCTGCGGCGGTCCGGCGATATGCAGGATACTGGGCGACTGCGTGGTTGGATTCTGGCCCGGCGACGAATTGCCGGTGACCGACGTGACCTGGAAGATCGGCTGCGCCGTATCGTTATTCGCGAGCTTGATCACTGGCCCGAACAGCAGCGGGTTGGTCGAATCGGTCTGCGCCGTCGTCGTCTTGGGATTGGTGTCGTTGGCGCTGAACTTCAGCGTGAACACATCCTGGATCAATTTCTCCACATCGGGCGACAGCGGCGCGCTGCTCTGGCTGATGATGCCATTGGAGATGTTGATCTGCTGGCCGGCCTGGTTAACGACCGCGAGCGGCTGCAGCGTGGTCTTGTCGAACAGGATGTAGGAGCCGGTGGTCCCATCAGGCTCGACCAGCACCTGGAATTTGGCGTCCGGCGTGTCGCCTTGGCCCGGAATGGTGAAATCGATCTCGACCAGCACCGCAGTGCCGCGGATGCCCATGGTGGCGACCGGCGTGTCGACCTTCATGTCGCCATGCTTGGCGGTTTCGCCCGCGACAAAGGTAATGGTGCCGGCAACCAGGCTCAACAATGACGAATTGTTGCTGCCGTTTGGGTCGTAGACCATCTCGTTGAGCACCATCCTCGCATTCGAGGATAGGCCGAACACGGTGCCGTCGATGAAGGTGACGCCGAGCGTGGAATCGGAGCCGGACTGGACGACGTCGCCTTTCTCGACATTGTCGCCCATGTTGAGAATGATCGAGACGCCGTTGCGGATCGCGGTCGCGCTGCCTGCGAGCTTGGTGACGTGGCCGATGACCTGGCCGGCTACCGCCGCGCCGCCGGCCTGCGCGACATCGACCGAGCCGGTCAGCGCATTGACGATATCGCCAGTGAGATGGGCCCCGTCGGGCGAGGCAATCGCCGCGCGTTTGTCGCCCTTGAAATAGTCATGAAGGACGAGCTCGTGGTCGTCCTTGTGCAGGATCAGGTCGAGGCCGGACCGCTTGAAATCCGCATGAAAAAGAAACTGCGCGTCGGGAACGATAATGGCGTTCGCCGGCGCATGGCCATGGACAGAATCGACGTGAACATCGGAATGCGACGCCTCGCCCTGGCCAGCAGAAGAAATCGTGGCGTCAAATTTGCCAGCGTAATTCAATAGGCACCGCAATAAGGTTAATATCTACATAAAAATTGGCGAGGAATGCTTACATATCATTGGAAGCGCCGCTGCGGAACCATCTTCAGCTTGTATTAGGGATGAGAGGTAGGTACTAAGATTTCAATCTATTCTGAAACATCACGTATACAATAAGGTATTTTTTGATGATATTTTAAGCATGCAAAGGTATTTGCATGAATGAAAAAAGCAATATTATGTAATCCAACGTCTAGATTTAATAGCGGATACTTCGAAGATCTTTCCTCGGTCCACTCCAGCGGGATAGTGCCCCATTTTCCGCGCCACAATTGTGAACCCGATAACAAATCCTTTGAATCACGGACGTTAGCCATAAGCTGCGGAAGTCGACGCAAGCACAACCAATGCGGGTATTTCCTGATGCTTCGCAGCAACGCTTGCCAAAATTGTTAAAATTGTCCCCAACGGCCCAAGGCGGATTTCAGCCTGTTTCGCGCTTTCCGTGTCCCCTCGGCCGGTCTTAAGCAGATGAAAAGCCGCCTCCCCGATCATCTCCCACGAAGCGATCCGGCTACGCGCGGGCACAACAAGAAGGCCTCGCCGATGGCACGGACAGGGGTGTCAGATGGGGATTCTCAGCCGTCAGCGTGTTGCACGCGTGGCCGCACTCGCGTGCGGCCTGCTCAGTTTCCAGACCGCGAGTGCCTTTGATGCGGCCGTGCCGCTGCAACTTGGCCCGCAGCTGCGTGCGGTTGCTTCCAGCGAGCCGTTCGGCCTGATCGCGATTCCCGTAAGCGCGGGCTCCGTCCATGACAAGTGGAGCATGCTCAAAGGCAAGCTCGACGATGAGCGGGTGCAGCTCGCGCTTTGCGACGGCGACCGCGACGGCTGCGCCTCCGACGCCGCACTGCAATTCCTGGCCATTGTCGACACCGGCCGTGCCCGCGAGGGTCGCGCTCGCCTCGGCGAGATCAACCGCGCCATCAATCTCGCCATTCGCGCAGCGAGCGATCTTGCAGAATATGGCGAGATCGATGTCTGGAGTTCGCCGCTTGCGACCTTCGCACACGGCGCCGGCGATTGCGAGGACTACGCGATCGCCAAATTCGTAGCGCTCCGCCAGGCCGGTGTGCCGGCCGAAGATTTGCGTATCATCATCATGCGCGACATTTCCCACGGCGAGGACCATGCGGTCGCGGCCGCGCGGCTCGATGGACACTGGCTGATGCTCGACAATCGCCACATGGCCATGGTCGAGGACGCCTATGTCCGCAACTATCGGCCGCTGTTCGCGATCGGCGAGACCGGCCTGAGCCGATATGTCGATCAGCCGCTCGAAGCCCGCGCAACCGGTCGCAACATCGCGCCCTCTCCCGCGGTTAACCCTATCGCTCAGCCCAGCCTGATCACCGCGTCGAACTAAGGCCGCGGCAGCCGCCGCAACGCGGCCAAAATCTCGTTTCGCTGCAGCTTGTGGGAAGCTAGCATGGCGAAGCGACAGTCTTGGAAGCGGGGGCCTTTCTGCACATGCGGTCTTTTTGGCTGGCCATCGTGGCGCTGCTGTCTGGCCTTGTGTCCGCGCTCGGACAGGATTCGCCGGACCAGGATCGCTCAATCGGGGAAATGCTGCCGCTGTTTGCGCAGAACCATTGTGAGCAGCGGCGCGAGGCGGCCAATCAGCTGTTCTGCGGCGATTCCGAGCTCAACGCCATCGGCACGAAGCTCGCAAGCGCTGTTGAAGCACGCTTGAACCGCCTGCCCGATCGTCTCGTCGCAGTCGAGGAGAACGCCGAATGGGCCAGGGACCGCAACCTGAGCTGCGGCATCTTCCCGGGCGAGGCGGTTCGTTTCGCCGACATCGCGCCGATCAAGGCCTGCCTGTTGAAGGAGACGGAAGAGCGGATTGTCATCCTGCGCGATCCGAATTTCGACTGTCTGGCCTCGAACACCGCCGCGGGCGCGCTGATCTGCAGCGATCCCGCGCTCGCTATCGCCGAAGGCGAGCTCAACGATCGCGTGCTCGCGCTGATCGCGCGGCTGAACGACAGCGACGCCAAGAACGCCTTCGTCGAATACGCCAGATGGATCAGGGAGCGTGACCGCAAATGCGACCTCGCCGGCAAGGAGAACGTTCCGCTGGAGGAGCTCGAGGCCGCCGCGGGTTGCCTTGCCAGCGGGCTCGCCAGCCTGGCGACCGAAGTGGCGGCAGCAGGGGACGAGCCCGGGAAACTCTTCGGCCACCGCGCCCTCGCACTACGGCCGAATGCTGACGCCGTCGACATCTGCGTGGCGCAGATTCACCTCGCCAACGCGTGCGGGGACTTCCTGCGGGTGAGGCAGGTGCGCGAGATTGGAAGCGACGTGACCGACAAGAGCGCAAATGTGACCGCCGAGGTCGAAATGGTCGTGCTGGCGCCCTTCACGGAGTGCAGCCCGGTTGCCGCGAGCTGCACCGGAACCTGCTGGGATGCCAGAGCCGGCAGGCCCAAGCCCCCGCCAGGGACCCGCAACAGTTTCGTAGTGGCGCACCGGATCAGGATCGAGAGGGCCTTTGCCCTGCAAAAGGGCGATGACGGCAGCTGGCGCTGCAATGCCATGGCACTCGCGCCTGTCGACGCCGGCATTGCGGCGGGCGGGCCTTGAAGTTTGCAAGGGGGCACTGTCATTGCATGGCGATGCGCTGGCATCGAGCTTTGATGTGGACTCGCACAGCCGAGAATCTCGGGATTCCGGGTCTCGTGCTACGCGCGACCCCGGAATGACCAGGCGGCGGAGCCGTCACGCCACCCGCCAGCATTTTTCATTTGGCGAAAAAATGACATTACAAATCTTCTCTTTTTGATTTCAGTTCGACCGTTTGATTGACGCCATCACTTCCCCGCGACTAGCATCGCGCACGATCCGCTAGAGATCGCCAAAGAGACTGTCATCGGAGGAAACGAATGAACCGCATTGCGATTGCGGCCTGTCTTGTCGCGCTCGCACCGTTGGGTGCGAATGCGCAGACAGCCGATCAGTTGGTCAAGGGCGCGACCGACACGTCGAACGTCCTGAATTACGGCATGGGCTACAACCTGCAGCGGTTCAGCCCGCTGACGCAGATCACCAAGGACAACGCCAAGGATCTGGTCCCGCTGTGGAACTACAGCTTCGCCGACGATCGCAGCGAGGAATCCCAGCCGCTGGTGTACCAGGGCGTGGTCTACGTCACCACCCACAATGCCACCATGGCGATCGACGCCAAGACCGGCAAGCAGATCTGGAAGAGCAAGGTCGAGTATCCGGCGGAGACGCCGCGCATCGTGTGCTGCGGCATCATCAACCGCGGCGCGGCGATCCAGGACGGCAAGCTGTTCCGCACCACGCTCGACGCCAATGTCATCGCGATCGACATGAAGACCGGCAAGGAGCTGTGGCGGCAGAAGGCGGCCGACATCAAGGAAGGGTACTCGATGACGGTCGCGCCGCTCGTCGCCGACGGAGTGGTGCTGACCGGCATCTCGGGCGCCGAGTTCGGCACTCGCGGCTTCATCGACGGCTGGGACCCGGAGACCGGCAAGCATCTCTGGCGCACCCACAGCGTCCCGAGCCCGGACGAACCCGGCGGCGACACCTGGAAGGGCGACACCTGGAAGCTCGGCGGCGGCTCGACCTGGATCACGGGCTCCTATGACCCCGAGCTGAACACGGTCTATTGGGGCATCGGCAACCCGGGCCCGTTCAATTCGGCGGTGCGGCCGGGCGACAATCTCTACACCTGCTCGGTGCTCGCACTCGAGCCGAAAACAGGCAAGATCAAGTGGCACTACCAGTTCTCGCCGAACAACCCCTTCGACTATGACTCGGTCGCCGAGATGGTGCTCGCAGACATGAACGTCGAGGGCAAGCCGACCAAGGTTTTGATGGATGCCAACCGCAACGGCTTCTTCTATGTGCTGGACCGCACCAACGGGAAACTGCTCGCGGCCAACCCCTATGTGAAGGTGAACTGGGCGACCGGCATCGACATGAAGACCGGCCGGCCAATCGAGACCGACGTCAGCAAGGATGCTCGCGAGGGCAAGAAGGTCACGGTCTATCCGTCGATCCTCGGCGGCAAGAACTGGGAGCCGATGTCGTTCAACCCGCAGACCGGGCTCGCTTATGCCAACACGCTTCTGATGGGCGGCCATTACAAGACCGAGCCTGCCACCTACAAGGCCGGCGAATGGTATCTCGGCATGGACCTGACCGACCTCTGGGACTGGGGTAATGGCCCGCGCGGCGCGCTCAGGGCGATCGATCCCATGACCGGCAAGGCCAAGTGGGAAGCGCCGAGCGACATTCCGCGCTTCTCGGGCGTGCTGTCGACCGCGGGCGGGGTCGTGTTCTCCGGTCAGTTGACCGGCGAGTTCGAGGCGTTCGATGCCGACACCGGCAAGAAGCTCTGGCAGTTCCAGACCGGCTCCGGCATCGAAGGACAACCCGTGACCTGGCAGCAGGACGGTGTGCAATATGTCGCCGTAGCAAGCGGATATGGCGGCGTCTACTCACTGTTCTCCGGTGACGAGCGGCTGGCGCAAGTGCCGGCCGGCGGATCGCTGTGGGTATTCGCGGTCAGGCCCAAGTAAGACGGTTCGCGCGTGATGGATGTACGTTTCGGCTGGGCGGCGGCATTCGCCGCCCTTGCAGTTCTGTCGCTTGCGCTTGCGATGCCGCAACGCGCGACAGCCCAACATGCAGGCGATGAGCAGGCCAAGATCGATGTCGGAAAATTGACCTTTGCCGAGAAGTGCTCGCACTGCCACGGCCCCAACATGGTCAACTCCGGTACGATCACGCCGGACCTGCGCCGGTTTCCTGACGACCAGCAGCGCTTCATCACCACAGTGAAGCAGGGCAAGAACAACAGAATGCCGCCCTGGGGCGACATTCTGAGCGACGACGATATCGCCAGTTTGTGGGCCTATGTGTCGAGCCGGAGAAGTCAATGAGGACCGCGACGAAAGCGATCGGGGCGGTGGCGCTGCTGGCGACGGCGCTCACGGCATTGTCGGTGATGCCGGCCACAGCCTCGGATGAAGTCCTCAAGATTTGCCTCGACGAGGACCTGCCGCCGCTATCCTTGCATCGCCGCGGCGCGCCGGACTCCGGCTTCGATGTCGCGCTGGCGCAGGCGATGGCAAAGGAGCTCAACCGGCCGCTTCAGATCCAGTGGTTCGAAAGCAAGCTCGACGAGGATTCGAGCCCGGCGCTGGAAGCGAACGCGCTGCTGTCGGACGGCCGCTGCGCGCTGATGGGCAGCTACGCGCTGACAAAGGACTCGCTCGTCGTCCCGGGCGTGAAGACGGCAAAGCTGCCCGATTTCGCCGGCGCCACGCGCGACGACCGCCGGCGCCGCATCCCCCTCGGCGTGCTCACGCCAAGCCAGCCTTATGTCTACTCGGCGCTGACGGTCGTGCTCGGCGCCAAGGCGCGGGATCGCCATATCAGCGATATCGGCGATCTCAACGGCCTTCGGATCGGCATCGAGAGCGGCACGCTGGCGGACGCCATCCTGATGAATTTCCGCGGCGGACAGCTGATCGACGAGATCACGCATGTGGTTCCGGGACGGCAGGACCTGCTCGGCGCGCTCGAGCATGGCGAGTTCGATGCCACGCTGTTGGATTTGCGCCGCTTCGACGCCTATCGCACCGCGCATCCGGATACGACGCTTGCAGCATCGGGCTACTACTATCCGATCGGCGCCAATCGCGGCTATGTCGCGCTGGCGAGCGATCCGGCGCTGCTCGCCGCAGTGAACAAGGCGCTCACCGATCTTGCGGCGAAAGGCACCATCGTCGAACTCGCCCGCGACGCCGGGCTTACCTATCTGCCGCCACGCGAGCCGATCGTGCTCGGGGATGTATTGCAGCAGATCTTGCAGAAGTGAGGAGTGCACGGTCATTCCGGGCTGGTGCGTCAGCACCAGACCCGGAATCTCGAGATTCCGGGTTCGCCTCTTCGAGGCGCCCCGGAATGACGGTGCGGGCAATCAAAACATCAGATTATCCTTTACCAGGACCCAACGCCCGTTCTTCACCTGCTGCACCTGGGTGATGGTGTTCGCCAGATGATCGGTCTTGGAGAACTTGGTCGGCGGCGAGCTGAAGATGTCGTTGAACTTCTCGCCTGATTCGAGCGAGTCCAGCACCTTCTGCCCCGTGAGGTCCTTGCCCGCCTTCTGCACATAGAAGGCAAAGGTCTCGATCGCGTTGTAGCCGATGATCGCCTGTGTATTGGCGTCGGTGCCGAACATCTTCTTGTAGTTGACGAGCCAATCCTTGACCTTGCCCTTGGCCGTGTCCTCGTAAGGAATCTCGAAGCCGGAGGCCGCATAGAGGCCCTCGACCGCATCCTTACCCAACGTCGGCACTTCCAGCACGTTGGTCGGCGTAGCGCCGAGGAAGGTAACGTCCCAGCCGAGCTTCTTCGCCTCGCTCATCGCACCAATGGTCTCGCGGATCACGGTGCCAAGCACCACGAGGTCGCAGCCGTCCGCCTTCATCTTCGCGACCTGCGCGCTGAAATCGGAGGCGCCGCGCTTGTAGCTTGTGACTGAGGCTGCATGGATCTTCATGGCCTCGAGCTGCTGGTTGAAGCCGTCGAGCACGTTTTTGCCGTACTCGTCATCCTGGTGCATGATGCAGGGCTTCTGGAAATGCTTCCAGTCCATCATGTATTTGAGCGCGGCGCGCGTGCTCTCGACATAGGGCAGGAGGTTGTTGAACTTCAGCCGTTCCTGCGGCTTGTTTGGATCGAACTTGAAGGTGAACTCGGCGGCGGTGAGCGGAAACAGCTGCAGCACGCCGGCATCGAACAGGATGTCCTGCGCGGCGAGCACGGTGGGCGAGCCCATCGGGCCAATCATGGCAAAGATCTTGTCGCGCTCGACCATCTTCTGCGAGGCAAGCACTGCCTTCTTCGGATCGTAGCCGTTGTCTTCGAGGATCATCCGCAGCTTGCGGCCGTTGATGCCGCCGGCGGCGTTGATCTCCTCCACCGCCATCTTCATGCCGTTGGACACCGGCACACCCCACACCTTGATCGGACCCGACAGATCCTGGTGCGTGCCGATCACGATCTCGTTGGCCGAGATGCCCTCATTGGTGACTTTGGTCGCCTGTGCGAAGGCCGGTCCGCACGCCAGCGCCAGTGCGCCGAAGGCAAGACCGAACGCCCCGGATGTTCTAGACATTCCATTCCTCCTCTTCCCTGTGCTTGCTTTTTCTCCGGCCCTTTTCTCGACGAAGGCGTGGGCCTTCCGATTCTTCGTCTTGTTGGTCACGCCACCGCGCGGTCGCGATACATCGCGTCGATCTCGGCGGCGTAGCGCTGGTTGACGAATTTCCGCTTCAGCTTCATGGTCGGCGTCAGTTCTTCGTCCTCCGGCGTGAGCTGACGTTCGATCAGGAAGAATTTCTTGATGGTCTCCACCTGGGCGAAGTTGACATTCACCGCCTCGATCTCGCGGCGGATCAGGTCCTGGATTTCGACCGCACGGCAGAGGCTGGCGTAATTGGTGAAGGGAATGTCATGGTCCTGGGCGAACTTCTCGACATTCTCCTGATCGATCATGACGAGGCAGGTGAGATAAGGCCGCTTGTCGCCGATGACGACGGCGTCGGAGACGTAAGGCGAGAATTTCAGCTGGTTCTCGATCTCCGACGGCGTGATGTTCTTGCCGCCCGAGGTGATGATGATGTCCTTCATCCGGTCCGTGACCTTGACAAAGCCCTCATTGTCCATGGCGCCGACATCGCCGGTATGCAGCCAGCCACGCGCATCGATAGTCTCCGCGGTCTTTTCCGGCTGATTCAGATAGCCCATGAACAGGAAGTCGCCACGGATCAGGATCTCGCCTTGCGGCGAGAGCATGACTTCGCCCCATGGCACGGCCTTGCCGACCGAGCCGAGCTTGATTTCACCTGTTGGCATCAAGGTCGCCACGCCGCAATTCTCGGTCTGACCATAGACTTCGCGCAGGTCGATGCCGAGCGCGAGATACCAGCGGATCAGGTCCGGTGAGATCGGGGCAGCCCCTGTGAAAGCGACGCGACAGCGGTCGAGCCCGATCATGCGGCGGATGTTGCGGAACACCAGCCAATAGGCGATGCGGTCGGCCAGCTTCAGCCATGCCGGCGGAGTGTCGCCCGCAAGCTTGTACTCGGTCATGCGATAGCCGACGGCCATGGCGCGGCGATAGGCCCAGTTCTGGAACGCGGTTGCGTCCTTCAGCGCGATGGTGACGCCTGAATAGAATTTCTCCCAGATGCGCGGCACCGCGAGAAACAGCGTCGGCTGCACCTCGCGCAGGTTGTCGGGCACCGTCTCCGGGCTCTCGGCAAAGTTCATCACCGAACCCAGCGCGAGCGAGGTGTAGTAGCCGCCGACGCGCTCGGCGACATGGCAAAGCGGCAGGAACACCAGTCGCTCGTCATGGCCGGTCGACGGAAAGAGATCATTGGCGTGGAGCATCTGATGCACGACGCTGCGGTTGGCGTGCATCGCCCCCTTGGGCGGACCTGTAGTGCCGGACGTATAGACCAGGATCGCGAGATCATCAGGCCCGCGGCTTGCGATCATGTCCTCCCACAGCGCCTCACGGCCCTGTCTTTGGTTCTGCCCGAGCGCCATGAATTCGGCGAGCGACATCACCATGGGATCGGAGAACCCGGACAGGCCCTCCATGTCGAACACGACGATGCGCTCCAGCGCCGGACAGCGCGAGCGGCACACGAGCAGCTTGTCAAGCTGCTCCTCGTCTTCGGCAAACACCACGCGGGTGCGGGAATCGTTAATGAGATATTCGACTTGTCCTGCCGAGTCGGTCGGATAGATGCCTGAGGAGACGCCACCGGCGCAGAGAATGCCCATGTCGGCATAGACCCATTCCGGCACGGCATTGGCCATGATCGAGGCGACGTCGCCGGGGCGGAAGCCGATCGCATTCAGCGCGTAGGCGATGTCTTTGGAGATTTCCAGCCATCCTCGCCAGCTGGTCGGCTGCCAGATGCCGAATGTCTTTTCGCGGATCGCGGGAGCATCGCCGCGCGTCTTGACCGCCAGCACAAAGCTCTTGGCGATCGTGTCGGCGACCGTCAGCACTGCGGATTCCGCCATGCCCGTTCCTCCTCTCCGCACCCGCTTCGCAACGCCGGCTTTGCGACCGGTCTTTTATCGGCGAAGCAGTGTCATATTTAACGCCACGTTTTCTTCTTTTTCCAGCGCCGTTCGCCGCGCGCACCGGCTTCCTTGGCGCCAAGGTAGAATTCCTGGATATCGGCCGACTGCATCAGCCGCGCGCAACTATCGTTCATGACGATGCGGCCGATTTCCAGCACGTAACCATAGTGCGCCGTCTCCAGCGCAACCTTTGCGTTCTGCTCGACCAGCAGGATCGAGACGCCCTGCTCCTCGTTGATCCGCCGGATGATCGCGAAGATCTCTTTCACCAGGATCGGCGACAAGCCCAGCGACGGCTCGTCGAGCAGCAGCAACACAGGCCTGTTCATCAGCGCGCGGCCGATCGCGAGCATCTGCTGCTCGCCGCCGGAAAGTTGGCCGGCCGGCTGGTCGAGCCGCTCCTTCAGCCGCGGGAAATAGCCGTAGACACGTTCGAGGTCTTCCGCGACGCCTTCGCGATCCTTGCGCGGGAAGGCGCCCATCATCAGATTCTCGCGCACCGACAGGAACGGAAAGACCTCGCGTCCCTCCGGCACGTGGCTCAGGCCCAGCCGCACGATCCTGTCGGCCTCCATGCGCTGGATCGGCTGACCCAGGAACTCGATCGAGCCTTTCTGCGGATCGAGTATGCCGGAAATCGTCTTCAGCACCGTAGTCTTGCCGGCGCCATTGGCGCCCAACAGCGTCACGATCTGCCCGCGCGGGACCTCGAGACTGATGCCGCGAATCGCCATGATCGGCCCGTAATAGCTCTCGATATTGCTGAGCTTGAGGATGATGTCGGGCGCGCTCATGCGTTTCCCTCATGCCCCGAGATAGGCCGCGATGACGTCGGGGTGGCGCTGCACCTCATGAGGGGTGCCCATCGCCAGCACGCGGCCATAGTTCAGCGCGATGACGCGGTCGGAGACGCGGTTCACCAGCGTCATGTCATGCTCGACCATGATCACGGTGATGCCGAGCTCGCTTTTCATGTCGCGGATCCAGAACGACATGTCGTCGGTCTCCTCGACATTGAGCCCCGAGGACGGCTCATCCAGAAGAATCAGCTTCGGTTCCGAACAGAGCGCTCGCGCGAGCTCGATGACCTTGCGCACGCCGTAAGGCAGGCCCGAGATCAGCTTGTCGCGATAAGGCTCGAGATCGAGGAATTCGATCACCTGCTCGACGCGGCGGCGGTGCAGCTTCTCATTGGCGCGAACGCTCGGCAGGAACAGAAGCTCCTGCCAGAGCTGGGTCGTAGAGTGGCGATGCCGCCCGACCAGGAGGTTGCTGAGTACGGTGGCATTTTCGAACAGCTCGATGTTCTGGAAGGTGCGGGCAATGCCGAGCCGTGCGATCGCATAAGCCGGCTCCTGGGTGATGTCCCGGTCCTCGAAAAAGATCTTTCCAAAAGTCGGCGAATAGATGCGCGAGATCAGGTTGAAGATCGAGCTTTTTCCGGCGCCGTTGGGGCCGATGATGGAGAGGATCTCGCCCTTCTCCACCGCAAAGGAGACGGCGTCGACCGCCTTCAGGCCTCCGAAATGCAGCGACAGGTTTTCGGCGCGGAAATAGCTCATCGGTTCCGCTCCGATTTCACATAGATCTTCTGCCGCTTGAAAGTGGCGCGCTTGTAGAGCGGGAACAGCTGGAAAAACAGTCTGATCTTCAGCCAGCGGCCGTAGAGCCCGAGCGGCTCGAACAGCACGAAGAGAACGATGATCACGCCATAGATCGCTCCCTTTAGCCCGTTGGCTGAAGCAAACGCCGCGACGCTGTCCTGGATATGGCCGGCTCGTTCGCTGCCCGCACCCAACGTGGCGGCGAGGCTGCCGACCATGCCGGGCACGTCGTCCTTCAGATAGGTAAGGAACGGATCTAACATCACGATGAAGATCGCACCCAGCACGGCGCCATGAAGGCTGAACGTGCCGCCGATCAAGATCACGATGATGAACTCGATCGAGAGCTGCAGCGTGAACATTTCCGGGCTGATGAAGGAGAGCTTGTGCGCGAACAGGCAGCCCGCGAAGCCGGTGATCCCTGCTGAAATCGCGAACGACTTCACCTTGTAGAGCGAGACGTTGATGCCCATGCTGCGCGCGGCTGTCTCGCTGTCACGGATGGCGATGAAGGCGCGCCCGGTCGGCGAGCGCAACAGATTCAGCGCGCCGACGATGGTCAGCACCAGCACGGCTAGGCAAAGGAAATAGAACGCCGGGCTGTCGCGCGGCACCGTTGTGCCCAGCCATTGGATGGTCTTGACCCGCATCCCCTCATTGCCATGGGTGACGCTCTCCCAACGCGCCAGGATTTCCTCCACGATGAAGGCAAAGGAGATGGTGGCGATGACGAGGTAGATGCCCTGCAGCCGCAGCGCCGGAAAGCCGACAATGGCGCCGATCGCGCCGGTCAGCAGCCCCGCGGCCAGGAAATAGACCGGAAACGGCACGTTGTATTGCTGCAGGTAAGCCGCCGTATAGGCGCCGATCGCAAGGAACGCCGCGTGTCCCAGCGACGCCTGGCCCGTGAAGCCGGTCAGGATCAGCAGCGCCACGCCGACGGTTGCGTAGATGCAAACAAAGACGACCTGGCTCATCAGATAGCTGGAGAGCACGTAAGGCGCGATGATGAGCAGCACGAACAGCGCACCATAGGACAGCACGTAGCCTGAATGCGGGACCAGCCGGATATCGTCTTCATAATCGGTCTTGAAGAGAAATCGCATGCGGTTCAGACCTTCTTGCGCATGGGAAGACCGAACAGGCCTTGAGGCCGAAGCAGCAGCACAAGCAGCAACACGATATACGGTGCGACGTCCTTCCATCCTTCCGGCAAATAAAAGCCGGCCATGCTCTCGATCACGCCGATCAAGACGCCGCCGACAACCGCGCCCGGGATCGAGCCGAAGCCGCCGAGCACCGCAGCCGGAAACGCCTTCAGCCCCAGCACCAGACCGACATTGGAATGGATGAAGGTGATCGGCGCGAGCAGGACGCCGGCGCAGGTCGCAACGGCCGCGCTGATAGCCCAGACGATCGAAACCACCCGCTTGACCGGAATGCCCATGTAATAGGCCGCGAGCATGTTCTCGGAACTCGCGCGCATCGCCGTGCCGAGCGTGGTCTTGTTGAAGAATAGATAGAGCAGCGCACAGAGTATGATGGTCGCCGCAATCACCGAGAGCTTGTCATAGGCGAGCACCAGGCTGCCGATCCGCAAGACCCCCTGGCTGAACGGCGTCTCGATCTTGAAATCATCGGTACCCCAGATCATGCCGGCGATCGAGCGCAGGAAATAGCCGAGCCCGATGGTCGCCATGATGATGGAGAATTGCGGATAGCCGAGGATCGGACGCACTACCAGCCGCTCAGCCAGCATGCCCAAGGCGGCCATGCAGGCGACCGCAGCGGCGAAGCCGATCCAGTAGTTCAGCCCCAGGATACCGATGAAAGTAAAGGCGAAGAAGCCGCCCAGCATCATCAGGTCGCCTTGGGCGAAATTAACGACCTCGGTGGCCTTGTAGACGAGCACAAAGCCAAGCGCGATCAGGCCGTAAACGCAGCCGAGCGCAATGCCGCTGACCAACTGCTGAACGAAGTCCAGCATTGTCTCCTCCCCGAAAGCGGCGGGCGGTTCTTTGATCGCCTCTGTCACGCTCACGTATCAGGTCTTTCGCAGGCGTCAGCCGCCTGCCGAAAGATCGTGCATTTGTCCCGCCGCGTATTCAGCCCAAAGGCGGAACTTCTGTCAACAAAGCGCTCATCATCCTCTTGGCTTACGGCCGCCCCTCTCCCGGCTTACCGCATTTGCGGCCGCCGATTCACGGTGCCGAAACATGTTCTGGTCCATTTTGGCGCCCGAAAACGCGCAAACCATCTCGGTGATGATTTCATGAAATCCGAACAGCCGGCCCTGCATGTGCAAGGGTTAACAAAGCGTTTCGACCGGCCTGCGGTCGATGCGCTCGACCTCACGGTCCACGCCGGTGAGTTCTATGCCCTGGTCGGCCCAAACGGCGCCGGCAAGACCACGACCTTGCGCATGGTCGCTGGCCTGTTGCGGCCCGATGCCGGATCGGTCGCGATCTTCGGCGTCGATGCCTTGCGTGATCCCATCGCCGCCAAGCAGATCATGGCCTGGGTCTGCGACGAGCCGATGATCTATGACAAGCTGACGCCGCTGGAATATCTGGAATTCGTCGCCGGCCTTTGGGGCGTCGATCCCAGGGTCTCGACCCCTGCCGCGCGCGACCTTCTGGCTTCGCTTGGCCTCGAGCCGCATTTGAACGAGCGCTGCGAGGGCTTTTCCAAGGGCATGCGCCAGAAGGTGGCGCTGGCCGGTGCGCTGGTGCACGATCCGCGCCTGATCATCCTGGACGAGCCGCTGACCGGGCTCGACGCGGTGTCCGCGCGCCATGTCAAGGGCCTGCTTGGTGAGCGCGTGCGCGCCGGGGACACCGTGATCATGACCACGCATATTCTCGAAGTCGCCGAGCGCATGGCCGACCGCATCGGCGTGATCGCCGCCGGCCGGCTGGTCGCCGAGGGCACGCTGGCCGAACTGCGCGCACAGAACGGCCATGGCAACACCAGCCTTGAAGATTTGTTCATCGCGCTGGTCGATGTAGAGGCGGAAGCCGCATGAGCGCGGCCACTACGCTCAGCTGGTTCGCCCGGCACGAGCTCAAGCTCGCCTGGCGCGAATGGCTTGCCATGATGACCGGCGGACGGCGCGGGCGAAAGCGCGCCGCGGCGATCGGGCTCGTCGCCTTCGCTGCGCTGATGCACCTGCCGGCCTATGCCGTGATCGGCCGTTTCGCGAATTTGCAGCCGCCGCTGGACAAGACCTCGCTGATCGTCCTCACCTCGACCATTCTCCTGGCCTGGGCGTTGATGCTGTCGCAGGCGATCGAGTCGGTCACGCGGGTATTTTATGCCCGCGCCGATCTTGACCTCATCATGTCCTCGCCGGCAAAACTGACCAACATCTTCTCGGTGCGCATCGCCGCGATTGCAGTGATGGTCACTGGCATGGCGCTTTTGTTCTCGACGCCCTTTGTCGATGTGCTCGTTCTCAACGGGGGCGCCCGATGGCTCGCCGGCTTCGGCGTGGTCGTCGTCATCGGCTCTTCCGCGGCCGCATTCGCTATTGCGATCACCATTCTCCTGTTCCGCCTGATCGGGCCGGCCCGCACCCGGCTGATCGCGCAGATCCTCGCCGCCATCATCGGCGCGGGTTTCGTCATTGCCCTGCAGATTGCCGCGATCCTCTCCTATGGCACCTTGTCGCGCTTTGCAGTGCTGACCTCGGATGCCGCGGCAGCTTTCGTGCCGGATGCCGACAGCCTCATCTGGTGGCCGGCGCGTGCAGCGCTCGGCGACATCCAGCCACTGCTATTCCTGTTGTCGGCAAGCCTCGTCCTGCTCGGCTGCGTGATGGCAATCTTCTCGCCGCGCTTTGCCGATACCGCGATCGTCGCCTCCGCCCAGGCAATCACGAGCCGCCGAGGCAGCAGGGCGCTCGCATTTCGCGGCGGATCGCGGCAGCAGGCGCTGCGGCGCAAGGAATTCCTGTTGCTCAAGCGCGATCCCTGGCTGATCTCGCAGACCCTGATGCAGCTGCTCTATCTCGTGCCGCCGGCGCTTTTGTTGTGGCGCAGCTTTTCCGACAGTTCCGCAGCGATCGTCCTGATCACGCCGGTCGTCGTGATGGCGGCAGGTCAGCTCTCCGGCGGGCTCGCCTGGCTGACCATCTCCGGCGAGGACGCAGCCGATCTCGTCGCGACCGCGCCGCTCTCTCCCTCGGCCGTGCTGCGCGCCAAGATCGAGGTGGTGCTGATCGTGATCGGCGCGATCTTTGCGCCGCTGATAGTAGCCCTTGCCCTGGCTTCACCGCTGCAAGCTGCGGTCACAGCCTGCGGCGTCACCATCGGCGCGGCGTCGGCGACTGCGATCCAGCTCTGGTTCCGGGTGCAGGCGAGGCGCAGCCAGTTCCGCCGCCGCCAGACCTCCTCGCGCCTTGCGACCTTCGCGGAGGCCTTCTCCTCGATCGGCTGGGCCGCGACCTCAGCACTCGCGCTGTCGCTTCCGGCTGGCGCTGCGGTCAGCGGCCTGATAACGGCAGCGATCGTGGCAGCCACGTGGAAGCTCAGCCCTCGGCGCGGCTGAGCTCGATTACGTCCATCACCGCTGTCGCGAAGGCTTCCGGCTCCTCCTGGGGCAGATTGTGCCCGGCATGCGGGACGACGCGATGGCGGCGAGGGCCGGTGAACTTCGCCGCCTGCGCCGTGCCGTCGGTGACAGGCGCAACGCCGTCGGCATCGCCATCGAGCGTGATCGCCGGCACCGTGATTGGCGGCAAGGCAGCGAGCCGGCGCTGGATGTCCTGATAGCGCGGATCGCCGGCCGCCAGGCCATAGCGATGGCGGTAGCTGTGGATCGCAACGTCGACATAATCAGGGTTGTCGTGCGCCTGCGCGGTCCGCTCGAGACACTCCGCATCGAACTGCCAATTCGGCGACCATTGCTGCCAAAGGATTTTGGTGATCTCGCGCCGATTGGCGGCAAGTCCTGCGCGGCCGCGCTCGGTCTGGAAATACCACTGGTACCAATAGGCCAGCTCCTGCTTCACCGATGCCGGCCGCAGCGCGTTGGCGATATCCTGGATCAGATAGCCATTGACCGAGACCAGCCCGGTGCAGCGTTCCGGCCACAACGCGGCACCGATGCAGGCGGCGCGGCCGCCCCAATCATAGCCCGCGAACACCGCGCGCTTGATTGCAAGCGCATCGATCAGCGCGATCAGATCCGCGCCGATCGCTGCCTGCTCGCCCGACCGCGGCGTGGCGGCATCGCAGAAGCGCGTCGGCCCATAGCCGCGCAAATAAGGCGCGATGACGCGGCAGCCTTTCTCCGCAAGCTGAGGGGCAACATCGACATAAGAATGGATGTCATAGGGAAAGCCGTGCAACAGCACGACCGCCGGACCATCCGCAGGCCCCGCATGGTGATAGCCGATGGTGAGCACGCCCGCATCGACAGAACGGAGCGGCTCCAGCCGGCTGGATGGGGATGCCCGATTTGCCATCGATCGTTACTCCGGATCGGCTGCCTTCCACGGCGGTCGTGACATTCTGTTGATTGACGGGGATTATAGTGCTTCCGCGGGTTCGACGATACAGTCTTGCGGCCAAGCGAGAGACGGGCCTTCAAATGCTGCGTGCTGTTTCCGCAATCATCGCCTTCCTGGGCCTTTTCACTGCAACTGCCGCAGCAGAGGGCACGCAACGCAGCGAGTGCCTGGCGATCTCGCGAAACGGCCCGCGCGCTACGCCGGTGAGCCTGCGCCAGACCGCCGCTGCAGCCGACGAGGTAGCGATCACCTATGGCGGGCACTCCACCTATTTCATCGATACGCCGGGCGGCGTGCGCATCGCGACCGATTATAGCGGCGCCTACCAGATCGGCCGGCTGCCCGACGTCGTCACCATGAACCGGGCTCATTCGACGCACTACACATTGTTCCCCGACAAGCGCATTCCCCATGTGCTGCATGGCTGGCGCGACGACGGGCAGCCGGCTGAGATCGCGGAACGGATCGGCGACGTCTTCATCCGCAACGTTACCACCGACATCCGCCGCTATTTCGGCGACACCTCCGGCACCGACATGATCAGGGACGGCAACTCGATCTTCATCTTCGAGGTTGCGGGCCTGTGCATCGGCCATCTTGGCCACCTCCACGTCAAGCTCGACGACAGCCATTTCGCCGCAATCGGACGACTCGACATCGCGATGGTGCCGATCGACGGCACCTACACCATGTCGCTCGACGGCATCTCCGACATTACCCGCCGCCTGCGCGCCTCGATCGTGCTGCCGATGCACCGCTTTGCGACGCCGCTGGATGAATTCATGGACCGCATCGGCAAGCAGTTCGAGATCGATGTCCGCGGCGAGCGTACCTTGCGGATTTCCCGCGAGACACTGCCCACGACACCAACTGTGATTATCCTCGACGGCGTCTAGCCGGACGGCGCAATTTTCTCCAAGTCCAGCGGCGCGACCCGTGTTGATCTCGACAGACAAGGAGATCGACATGACCATTGCCAAGCCTGACTTCCGCACCGTGCTGCACGCCGAGGGCCCCGATCCCGCGCGTGCCGAGGCGCTTAAGCTTTATGGACGCTTTGTCGGCAGCTGGGACGCCAAAATCACCGCACATGGCACCGACGGCGTCAGCCATCAGGCCACCGGCGAAATCCATTTCGGCTGGGTATTGCAGGGGCGCGCCATCCAGGACATCTGGATGATCCCACGGCTCGCCGAGCGCACCACCGCACCTGCCTTTCCGATCGCCGGCCACTGGTACGGCACGACGCTACGTATCTACGATCCGACCATCGAAGCCTGGCGCATCTACTGGATCGATCCCGCGACCAACTCCTTCCGCCAGCAAATCGGCCGCGCGCACGGGGCTGACATCGTCCAGGAAGGCACAACGGAGAGCGGGGCGCATACGCGCTGGAGTTTCACAAAGATCACGCCGGATTCATTCCACTGGCTCGGCGAAAACAAGCCGGCCGCTGGCGCCGATTGGCGTCTCGTGACGGAAGTACGCGCGCAACGCCAACAGTCCTGATATCGTCGCAAAGCCCAGACATAAGGGCCTAAGATATCAGGGAGTGAAACCGATGGCCGCCAGCAGCGCACCGATGTCAAAAAGCGGGCTCTATGCCGATCCACGTTCGGACTGGCTTGCGCTCTACAACGAGGAGATCATCGATGCGGCGCGCCCCATTGTCGATCCGCATCATCATCTGTGGGATCGTGGCGGCCAGCGCTATCTGATCGAGGAGATGGCCGCCGATGTCGCAAGCGGCCACAATATCGTCGCCACCGTCTATGTCGATTGCCGATCGATGTATCGCGCCACGGGGGCGGAAGCTTTCCGACCGGTCGGCGAGGTCGAGTTCGCCGATGGCATCGCCGCCATGAGCGCGAGCGGCGGCTATGGCAAAGCGCAGATTTGCGCCGGCATCGTCAGCCACGTGAACCTGCTGCTCGGAGATGCCGCAAAGCCCGTGCTTGAGGCCGAAATCGCGGCAGGCGGCGGCCGCTTTCGCGGCATTCGCCACTCCTCCGCCTGGGACGCCGACGCCGACATCGCCGGCATGTATGCGACGCGACCGCAGGGGCTGCTGCGCGATCCCGCTTTCCGCAAGGGTTTTGCGTGCCTCGCGCCACTTAATCTCAGCTTCGATGCCTGGCTATTCCATCCCCAGATCGGCGAGCTCGCCGACCTTGCCCGCGCCTTCCCCGACACCAAGATCGTGCTCGATCATTGCGGCGGTCCGGTGGGCCTCGGCCGTTTTGCCGGGCGACGCGAGGAGACCTTTGCGCTCTGGAAGGCGTCGATCCTGGACATCGCGCAATGTCCGAATGTCGTGGTCAAGCTCGGCGGGCTCGCGATGCGGCTGTTGGGCTACGACTTTCACGAACGGCCGAGGCCGCCTTCGTCCGAAGAACTCGCCGCGGCGTGGCGGCCCTATATCGAGACCTGCATCCAGGCGTTCGGCACCAAGCGCGCAATGTTCGAAAGCAATTTCCCGCCGGACAAGGGCCAGTGCAGCTACCAGGTGATCTTCAACGCCTTCAAGCGCATCGCGACGTCCTGCTCCGAAGACGAGAAGACCGCGTTGTTTTCGAAGACCGCTGCCGACTTCTATCGGCTGGAAATCTAAAGCGCGATGAGATTTGGTTGAATCGTCATCGCGCTTTAGGTCTTCGATTGAGCATGATCTTTTTCGGAAAACCGCTACACACTTTTCCGGATCATGCTTTAGCTCGCACCCATCAGCCTCGCAGCCTTCTGGCCTGCAGCCGGGATAAACATGCGCTTGATCTTGCCGATCACGCGTATGGCGAAGCCGAGCCACACTGGCTGGGTCTTGCGACAGAAGGCCAGCTTCTTGACGTGACCTTCGACGTGCCATTTGGCATGCGCGCCATCCTTGAAGAAGATGACAGCGCCTGGACCATAGCGCGTCGGGCCCAGGTTTTCGTTCTCGAGCACGATCGATCCCTCCAGGATCAGGATCGTCTCGTCGAAATCATAATACCAGTTGAACTTGCCTTCGGTGCAATACCAGACGATGGTCGTCGCCGTCCCGTCGGCACTCTGCGACAGCGTGCAGGCACTTGCAGCAGGCTTCCCCTCGATGATCCAGGACGGCGCGATCGGCCGCGGCGTCAGTTCAACGTTGAGATTGCCGATTTCGATCAGCCCGCGCGACATCACTCTACCCCGCCCAAGAGTCCGCTCATGAACAAGCGGCGCGCTGTCGAAAACGACCCGGCCGCCTTGTTCCAGGCTAGCCGGGTACTTTTAAGCATTCCTTACGAAATCCTTTACAATCGGCTGGAAGCTAAGCAAGGGGTCTATTCGTCGTCGCCGTCAGGCGTCCGTCGCAGCATGAAATGGCCGAATGCCGAGGCGATGGGTTTGGCGCGGTCGCGCTGCCAGGCCTGCGCCTCGAATGCAACGACGCGTCTGCCCTGCTTGACGATCGACACGGTGGCGTAGCTGTCGAGCGCACGCCCCGAGCGCAGATAATTGATCGTCAGCCCGATCGGCTTTGGCCATTCAGAAGCGCCGAGCTCGCGGGTCACCCCGATGATCGCAGTTGTCTCGAGAAAGGCGCCGGTCATGCCGCCATGGATGGCGGGCAGAATCGGGTTGCCGATGATCTTCGGCGAGAACGGCATCACCAGCGTGCCATCGTCGCCGATGCGGATGCCGAGACAGCGAGCAAACGGGCTGTTGGCGAACGGGCTTGACGGATCGTCCGGCGCCTCGAGCACCGGCAGCGGGCCGTCGAGGCTCGACCTGTCCTTGAGCATGTTGGTGCGGTTGGCGCCGATCATAAAGCAGGCTGTTGCGGTGGCGACCGGATCGTCCTCGGACTCCTGGTAGGCGGTCGAGCGCACGAAGGCGATGGAGCGAGTGACGCGGTAGCACTTTGAATGCGCCTTGATGGCAAGACCGGGCGTCGCTGGCCTCTGGTAATCGATGCGCAAATCGAGCGTCGCAATGGCGCTGGAACCGTCGAGTGCGAGCTGGACGGCCATGCCGCAGCTCTCGTCCAGCATCGCCGTGACGACACCGCCGTGGAGGACGCCGGTGCTGGCGTCGCCGACAAAGACGGGACGATACGGCAGGCTCGACCAGGCCTCCCCTGGCTCGGCGCGATCGAGCATCAGCCCGCTGGTGGCGCCATAGACGGAGCGGCGGCCCTTGATGGCCTCGGCGAGCTCGTCAAACGACAGCGGCGCGGCAGGAATCGATGTGTCGGACATGACGGAACTTTTAGCCCAGTGGCGCGGCGCGGGCAAAACTCGCGCGCATTGTTCCCCAGGGGATTTGACCCAATGGCTTGGCCCTCCGCCGACCCAGCCGGGGAAAGTCCGGGCAGCCAATCCGGATCAACTCCGCTTGAGAGGCAGGCGGCGGCCTTAAATGAACCGTCTCCGCGCTTCAGCGTTCACGCTCCGTCGCTCCAGCGCAGGAACCCCCACCTTGAATCACTCCAGACAAGAAGCCCTGAGCAAGGTTCCAGAAGTCACACTGATCTTCTGGATCATCAAGATCGCCGCCACCACGCTCGGCGAGACCGGCGGGGACACGGTCACCATGACGCTCGACTGGGGCTATCTCGCGGGCAGCCTGCTGTTCGTCGTCGCGCTGATCGTGCTGGTTGCGGCACAGATCATGGCGAAGAAATTCCATCCCCTGCTCTATTGGGCGACGATCGTGGCGTCCACCACCTTTGGCACCACCATGGCCGATTTCGCCGATCGCTCGCTCGGCATCGGCTACACCGGCGGCTCAACATTGCTGGCGCTGCTGCTCGCCGCAACGCTGCTGCTGTGGCGCTTCTCGCAAGGCACGATCGACGTCAACACCGTCGCGACGCCGAAGGCGGAGGCCTTCTACTGGGCGGCGATCACCTTCTCCCAAACACTCGGCACCGCGCTCGGCGACTGGATCGCCGATACCGGCGGGCTCGGCTATGAGGGCGGTGCACTGGTGTTTGCTGCAGCCCTCGCGGTGGTCGTGCTGCTCCATTATTTCACAAGCGCCTCGCGCGTGCTCTTGTTCTGGGCCGCCTTCATCCTGACCCGGCCGCTGGGTGCAACCGTCGGCGATTTCCTCGACAAGCCGATTGCCGACGGCGGCCTCGCGCTGAGCCGGCCGCTGGCGTCCGCTGTGATTGCCGCCTTCATCATCGTCTGTGTGCTCGTGCTGCCACAGCGCGCCGGACGACATCCGGGTGTGAGCGAAACGGAATTTGCGCGAAATTAACCAGCTCCGCGGTTGTCATGGCCCGGGTAGAGCCTGGGCATGACGACCGCGCTTGTGGCTGCGCGGATGCCCGGTCGCCCGACGGTCACATTTTCTTCGCTCCGGCACGGCAAGGTCGCCGCGCCCGCGCCCTCCATGCAACCTCCCAAGGAATCCCCATGCGACTTTCTTTGCTGACCATCGCCCTGTTCTCGACCATCGCGGTGGCACAAGCCGGCGAAACGCCCGCGCCCGCCAATGCCAAGGTCTATTTCATCAATTTGAAGGACGGCGACACCGTCACCTCGCCGGTGACCATCCGTTTCGGCCTTTCCGGCATGGGGATCGCGCCGGCCGGCACGCAGGTCGCCGACACCGGCCATCACCATCTGATCATCGACGACAAGATCGAGGGCGATGCGCTGAACGAGGCGATCCCCGTGGACGAGCATCACCTTCATTTCGGCAAAGGCCAGACCGAAGCGTCCGTGACGCTGCCAAAGGGCAGCCACACGCTGCAACTCGTGCTTGCCGACTGGAGCCACATTCCCCATAAGCCGCCGGTGATGTCAGAGCGCATCACGGTGAATGTGGAGTGATGCTGCAATCGATGGTGTAGCGGGCTTCGGTCGCAATGAAGCTCTCTCCGCCATCACTCCCCGGGGATGCGACGCATCGAACTCCAATGTGCAATCGCGCATCTGAGAATCCCGGGATTCCGGGGTCGCCTCTTCAAGGCGCCCCGGAATGACCGCGCCTATTTCGCCCACTCGCCTTTGCGGAACACCGGCACGCGGCGGCCGTCGGCGTGGACGCCGTCAATATCGGTCTGGTCGGAGCCGATCATCCAATCGATGTGGATGAGGCTCCGGTTGCCGCCTTGGGCTGCGATCTGCTGCGGCGTCAGCTTGTCGCCGCCCACGAAGCACTTCGAGTAGCACTGGCCGAGCGCGATGTGGGAGGCAGCGTTCTCGTCGAACAGGGTGTTGAAGAACAAGAGCCCGCTTTTCGAGATCGGCGAGGAATGCGGCACCAACGCCACCTCGCCGAGCCTGCGCGCGCCCTCGTCGGTGTCGAGCACCTTGCTCAGGACTTCCTCGCCGCGGCTGGCGCGCGCTTCGACGATCCGACCCTCCTCGAACTTCACCGCGATGTTGTCGATCAGCGTGCCCTGGTAGGACAGGGGCTTCGACGACACCACATGGCCTTCGACGCGCCGGCAATGCGGCGTGGTGAAGACTTCTTCGGTCGGGATGTTGGCGTTGCAGATGATGCCATTCTTGGCCTGCGACGCGCCGCCTTCCCATTCATGGCCGTCGGCAAGCCCGATGGTCAGGTCCGTGCCGGGCCCCGTGTAATGAAGCGCGGCAAAGCGCTGGCCGTTGAGCCATTCGGTGCGTTCGCGCAAGGCGGCATTATGCGTCTCCCAGGCGGACAGGGCATCGGCGCGGTCAACGCGCGACGCTGCAAAGATCGCGTCCGCAAGCTTTGCGACCGCGACGTCTTCCGGCTCCTCCGGAAACACCTGCTTGGCCCAGGACGGGCTCGGATAGGCGATGATGTTCCAATTGGTGTCGAAGTTGACGATCTTTTCCAGCGCCGGCTGGTAGGCCATCGAATTGGCCTTGCTGGCGCGCGCGACCTTCACCGGATCCTCGCCCGACAGCAGCATCGGGTTGTCGCCGACGATGGCGAGCCGTGCGGTATTGTCCCCGAACGCCTCCGCCATCCCCTTGTAGAGCCAGTTGGCGGCATGATCGAAACCGCCGTCATGGCCGTAGCGATAGCGTGCCAGCGTCACCGTCTCGTCGGACAGAATCGGCGTGACGATGCCGGCGCCGGCCTTGTAGGCATATTCGGCGATCTTGCGCACCAGCGGCAGCGCCACGGCCGGCGCGGTCAATAGCAAGTCCTGCCCTTCGCGCAGGTGCAAGCCGACCTTGATCGCGACTTCCGCGAGACGGTCGAGCTTGACGGGATCAATGGGCGAAGGATTGCGCTGAGATGCGGTCATAGGTGGCTTGGCCTGTTGTTGAGCACGAATCCAATATAGTGCGATTGGCGCGCCGTGGAAGCACCATAGGCACACACCGGTGTTTTACCGTTGTCGCGGCTTTTCGCTTGACGTCAACGCGGAACGCCGTTGGACGCGCCGGATGCCCCCGCCTGCACCTGCGACGGCGCCGCCGCAAACGACAGTCTGGCCTTCAGCCCCGGCGCGTTGGGCAGGAGCTCGATCTGCGCCCCATGCAGGCGGGCCACCGCGGCGACGAGGCTGAGGCCGAGCCCGTTTCCCGGCGCATAGCGGGACTGTTCGAGGCGGTAGAAGCGCTTGAAGACGTGCTCATGCTCGCAAGGCGGGATGCCGGGTCCGTCGTCAGCGATTGAAATGACCGGCCGGCCGTCAATCGTCTCGCAAGCCACGACGACCTCGCCACCGGCGCGGCCATGCTTGAGCGCATTGTCGACGAGATTGGCGATGGCATCGAAGATCAGATCGCGGTCGCCGGTTGCCATCACTTCGCGATCGCCTGTCAGCACGAGGCGGGTGCCGTCCCGCTCCGCCGCGGCATCGTATAATTCGACGACCCCGCCCGCGATTTCGACCAGGTCAACGGTGCGGAAGCCGCCCTTGCGGGCCTGGGTTTCGATCTGCGCGATCCGCACGATAGAGGCGAAGATGCGCAGTACGGCATCGAGGTCGGCGATGGCATCGCCGATCAGCGCCTGGTCGCTCTCGGCGGCACGCTCGCCGAGATAGGCCTTCTCCAGCCGGCCGCGCATGCGCGTCAGCGGCGTCCGCAGATCGTGCGCGACATTGTCGCTGACCTGCCTTACCTCGCCCATCAGCGTCTCGATGCGATCGAGCATCTGGTTCAGGCTTTCAGCGACGCGGTCCCATTCGTCATGGCTGCCGCGCAAGGGGATGCGCTGATCCAGTCCGCTTGCCATGATGGCGCGGCTCGTGGCGTTGATCTGCTCGATCCGCCCCACGGTGCGCCGCGTCACCAGGATGCTCGCCATGACAGCGAGGGCGAAGATCAGCAAGACGCTCGAGATCACCGCCGCCTTTATCGACGCCGTGAAGCTGTCGAGATCGCTGATATCGCGCCCGGCTATCAGGCGATCGCCGTTCGGAAATGTCTCGACGATCCCGCGCAGCAGTGGCTGACCTGCGCCTCCCGATGCGGATTTGGCTCCGCGAAATTCGACCCATCCCGAGGAAGCAGCGGCCTGCGGCCATTCCCTGACATTGCCCGCAAGCACGCGCAACGAGGGATCGACGAGAAGGTAGACACGGTCCGCAAAACTTTTGTCGGCCCGGCGTGCGTCGATCTGCGCAATCACCCCCTCGCGGCCCAAGCGTTCATAACTTTCCCGCAGGCTTGCAATTTCGGTCAGGATGGCGCGATCGGACCGGCTGCGGACATAGGAGGCGGTCGACAGATAGACATAGGCGAAGATCGCAGCCGCGATGACGCCGAAGGTTCCGATCGCGATCAGCGCGAGCTTGAACGTCGACGAGGTGAGGGTCTTAGCCAGGAGCACGGAGGCGATATCCAACACCACGGACCGTGTGAATCAGCGGATAGTCCTGCTGGTCGTCGACCTTGCGACGCACGCGCCCGACGTAAACGTCGATGATGTTGGTCGACGGATCGAAATGCAGATCCCAGACGTGCTGCAGCAGCATCGCGCGCGACACCACGCGGCCCTCATTGCGTACCAGGTACTCCAGCAGCTCGAACTCCTTCGGCAGCAGCATGATCTCCTTGCCGCGCCGACTCGCGGTGCGCGAGATCAGGTCGACCGCGAGGTCGCCGACGCGCAGGATAGTCTCCTTAACGACCGTCTCGCTGCGGCGAAGCAGCGCTTCGAGCCGCGCGAGGAGCTCGACGAAGGAGAACGGCTTGACCAGGTAATCGTCGCCGCCTGCACGCAGTCCGCGCACGCGATCGTCGACCTCCCCGAGCGCGCTGATGATCAGGAAAGGCGCCGAGATGCCGTCGTCGCGGAGCTGACGCATCACGGCAATGCCGTCGATGTCGGGCAGCATGCGGTCGATCGTGATCACGCCGTAATCGCGGCATCCGGCGCGGCTCACCGCTTCGCGGCCCGTTGTCGCAAGGTCGACGAGATAGCCGCTGCTGGCGAGCTGTTCGGTCAGCTGACCGGCGGTTTCCGGATCGTCCTCGACGACGAGAATGCGGCGATGACCTCCCGTCATGATCTTCCTCCGAGGAGTTCTGCACCGAGGGTCGCCACCAGCCGATGCCCAGGTTTACGCAAATCCGCCGGTGGCGATCATCACAATGACGTGGATCGGCCGTCAGTAATAGCCGTAGTCGCCGCATACATTCACCCACTGCGGCCCGTACGCTGTCCAGACGCGGCTCCAGCAGGTGTCGTAGCCGTAGTCGTAGCCGTAGGGGAAGCCGAAGCCAACGAATGCAAAGCGGCGGAAGCGGTTATGGAAGAAGGGGTGATGGAAGTGAGCGAAGCGCGGGCCGAAGGCGCCGTGCGCAAAGCGCGAGCCGACAAAGCCCGGGCCGCCAACAAAGCGTGGGCCGCCAAAGCCGGGACCTCTGACGCCAGGTCCTCTGAAGCCAGGCGCTGCGAAGCCGGGACGACTGAAACCAGGCCCGGGGCCGATGGCGGCGAAACTCCCGCGGCCGCCCATCCCGCCGAAGTGCGCGCCGCCGCCCATGCCGCCGCGCATACCACCCCCAAATCCACCCCCGAATCCGCCTCCTCCCATCCCGTGCCCACCGCCGCCAAAGCCACCACCACCACCGAAGCCACCTCCGCCCCCGCCGTGCCCACCTCCACCTCCACCGCCACCGCCTCCACCGCCGCCTCCTCCGCGGCCGAGAGCGGGCGAAGCCAGGGCGAGCGCAGCCACGACCACGCCCGCGACAAGTGATTTCGCAAATTTATGGTTCATCGTGAGTCTCCATTTCGCGCAGCAAGCGCTGAATGCCGCCGCTGAGAAGATCAGGAGACCGAAGTCGCGATGTCACTTCAAATGAAAAATGCGCTAGATTCTGACACCGAAGTTAGTCTCGCGCACATCGCCGTGAAGTATCGGCACGCTCTTGTTACGAATGTCACGAAGCGTCCCACGTGAAGGCTTCGACCTCGCGGCGGCGGCCGAGCATGAAGGCATCCGCCACGAGCTGCAGCGGCGAGAGGTCGACATCGCTCTCGCCGTTCCGCACCAGCTCAACGAAGCGGCGGTAGAGCAGTTGGTAGGACTGCTTCTTCTCGTCGACCACTACTTCGTCGCCTGCAACGAGTCGGGAGCCACCGCCGGAGAGCACAACGGTTCCCTTGTCGGTCTCGAAGCGCATTTCCCAGCTGTGATTCTTGGTCTCGCGAAAATCGAGGCTCGCGTGGACCGGCAAGCCTGCGCTGTCGGAGAGATCAAGCTCGGCGGCGATCGGGCCCGCACGGTTGGCGGGAACGTCGAGGCTTGCCGAAGTTACAAACAAGGGCTGTGGCAGGATACGGGTGAGGATCGACAGCGCATTGATGCCGGGATCGAACACGCCGAAACCGCCCGGCTCAAAGATCCAATCCTGGCCCGGATGCCAGACGCGGACATCCTCTTTCCAGTTAATGACGACACGTCCGATCTTGCGTTCGGCAAGCAGGCGCCGCGCCGGCTCGACAGCCGGCGAGAAGCGCGCATGCCAGCTCTGAAACAGCGTCCGCCGGGCCTCGCGCGCAGCGGCTACCAGGGGAGCGATCTCGGTCACGGCACACGCCGGCGGCTTCTCCATGAACACATGTTTTCGCGCAGCAAGCGCGATAGTGGCCTGCGCGCGCCGGATCTGCGGCGGTGTGGCGAGCGCGACCGCATCGATCTCTGGTCCGTCACGCAACAGCGCCTCCAGCGAACGGAAAAGCGGCACAGCAGCGGTGACGGAATTGGGATCGGCCACGGCCACCAGGGCCACGCCGTCGGTTGCCGCGATTGCCGGCACATGCTGGTCATGCGCGATCTTGCCGAAGCCGACAATCGCCAGTCGAAGCTCGCTCACTTTGAATCCTTTGAATTGAGTGCCGGAGCCGGCGGGGACGAGGGCCCGAGCATACCGGCAGCGGGCCCCACCGGGAAGCCGCTGCGACGTCTCACCTCTCCGCGCCCACGCTGAAGGAAGGCGCTTTCGAGCCGCTCGCACTCGCCGCGGGGCGCACGCGCAAAATGATGGAGCCGCTTCTCCTGAGGCCGCCGATGAAATCGGCAGCGCGCGCCTCCCATCCCGGTGAGGAGATGCTGTGCGTCGTGCACGGGCGGATCGCGATTCTGCTCGACGGCGAAGAACTCGTGCTGTCGAAAGGCGACTGTCTTTATTTCTCCGGCGAGACACCGCACGAGGTGCGGAGCCTCGGCAAGCAGAAAGCCGAAGTGTTGGTCGTGGTGGCACAGACCGGTGCAACTTAAAACACGAGTCTCAGCAGATCTGCGCTCGCTCAGGCGCGGCAGGTCAGCCCGCCATCGACCACGAGCTCGATGCCGGTGATGTAGCGGGATTCGTCGGAGGCCAGAAACAGCGCGGCGTTGGCGACGTCCCAGGCTTCGCCCATATGCCCCATCGGCACCTGCGCGTCGCGGGCGCGCCACATCGCCTCGATATCGCCCTTGGCATAGCTCTGCGCAAGGCCGGCGGAATGCTCGACCATCGGGGTCTTCATCAGGCCGGGCAGGATGGCGTTGACGCGGACATGTTTCGGCGCGAACTCGACCGCGGTCGTGCGCGTCATCTGGTTCATTGCCGCCTTGCTGGTGCCGTAGCTGACGTAGGAGATGCCGACATGGCGGATCGAGGCAATGGATGAAATATTGATGATGGAGCCGCCGCCCTGGCCGATCATGACCGGGATGACGTGCTTCATGGCGAGATAGGCGCTCTTGAGGTTGACCGCAAAGACGCGGTCCCATTCCGCCTCCGTCACCTCGACCACGCTGCCCATTTCGGCGATGCCGACATTGTTGTGCAGCACGTCGATGCGGCCAAAGGCCTTCCGGCAGGCGGCGACCATGGCTTCGACCTCGGCTGCTTTCGAAACATCGGCCGCGAAGGCTGCCGCGTTGCCGCCCTCGCCGGTGATGATCTTCACCGTCTCTTCCGCAGCCGCGAGATTGCGGTCGACGCAGAACACCTGCGCACCCTCGCGCGCAAAGGTCACCGCTGTCGCCTTGCCGTTGCCCCAGCCCGGGCCGATCGATCCGGCGCCCACCAGCAATGCCGTCTTGCCCTTGAGCCGATCCATGGCGCCTCTCCCTTGCCGTTTCTTTTGCCGATGTGCTCGGCTTCGCCTACACGGCGGCCGCTCGTCAAGCCGTCCGAATGGCCGACCTTCCCTGCCCGTTTCGCACTGGCAACGGCTACCTCCACCGCGTAGTGTGCCCCGCGCCAAGCCGGCCCGTTCAAGAGGCCGGCCATTCGGGAGAACGCCTAATGCCTGCCAATCGCTTTGTCCGCATATCGCTATCGGCCGCCCTGCTGCTTTGCGGTTCTAGCCTGCTGAGCAGCGCGCTTGCCAAACCCTTCATGATCGTAGGTCTCGACGAGAAGACCGTGTGGGATGACGACGGCAAGCCGATCCTCTCGCTGCCCGGCAAGGATCAGGTCCTGATCGTCGATCTCGCCAATCCCGAGAACCCCAAGATCGTGGCGAGCCTGCCGCTGAAGAATTCCGTGGTGGGACCGCCAGTCAATGTCGACATCGATCCCACCGGCTCCGTCGCGCTGGTCGCCGATTCCGTCGACGTCACCAAGGACGGCGATGCGCTGAAGCAGGTGCCGGACAACAAGATCTATGTCATCGATCTCAAGGCGAACCCGCCGAAGCTCGCTGCGACCATCACCGGCGGCAAGCAGCCCTCGGGCCTCAGCTTCAGCCCTGATGGCAAGATGGCGCTGGTCGCCAACCGCGGCGACAACACGATCAGCGTGCTCTCGGTCAATGGCACCGACGTCAAGATCACGGACACCGTACAGATGCCTGACAGCGTCTCGCAGGTGGTGTTCACGCCGGACGGTAAGCGCGCGCTGACCACGCGCTTTCCTGCCCACAAGGTATCCCTGCTCGACATCGCCAATGGCAAGGTGACCTACGGCAAGATCGACCTGCCGACGGGACAGTGGCCCTACAATGTCGTGGTCTCGCCCAACGGCAAAATTGCGCTCACCTCTGACAATGGCGGCGCCGGCTCCTCCGACGGCAGCGTCGACACCACCAGCGTGATCGACCTGGAGGCCAACCCGCCGCGCATCATCGACCGCGTCGTGGTCGGAGACGGCCCCGAGGGCCTGGCGATGAGCCCGAAGGGCGATCTCGCGGTGGCCGCGATCCTGCGCGGATCCAACATGAAGAAGGCGTTCTTCTACAAAAAGGACGGCAGCCTCTCGATCCTGAAGATCGACGGCAAGAAGGTGACCAAGACCCAGGACATCGAGGTCGGCGGCCTGCCCGAAGCCGTCGCCTTCACGCCTGACGGCAAATATATCCTGGCCGGCAACTTCCTGAGCGAGGATTTCTCCATTCTCAAGGTCAACGGCACCAGGGTCACCGATACCGGCAAGCGCTTCAAAGTGCCGGGTCATCCGGCATCGGCGCGCATGGGGCATTGAAGTCGGTAGAGAGGCGTGGCGCCCGTCCGCAGTTCACCTCGCCCCGCGAAGAGCGGGGCGAGGAAGAGCTTCTACTTCCTCGGCCGTCACTGGAACGTCATGTCCAGGCATTTCGAGATATCGGAGCCGAGCCCTGACGAGATGATGATGCAGCCGCGCACCTTCTGTTCGGTGGTGTCGGCGGCCCAGATCGAATAGCCGCCCTGGCCGAAGAAGGAGTTGGTGTTCGGCGGCTCGGTTTCGGTGGCATCGAAGGCGTAGTTGGAATCGGTCTCGAAAATCCGCGGCCTCTTGGTGCAGCTGCCGTCGGTCTGCACGTTGATCACTTCCTTGTTGTCACGGGTCAGCGCCAGCGAGACCTGACAACGGTAAGACTCCGAAGTCTTGGTGTTGAAGATATAAGTGTAGGACTTGCAGGTGGCGGTGTTGAGTTTGCCCGGCGCCAGCCCCCGGCTGCAGGATATCTTCTGGTTGTTTGCGAGCTTGAACAGTTCGTCGGCCTGCGCTGCGCCAACCAGCATCGACAGCAAGAGCGCAGTTCCCCCAAGAAATCTAACGACGGTCATACGAATCATCCCTATGGCCTGCTTTTGTCCAATTGGTTCTAGTTGAATTGCGGAACATAGTCGTGGCGCAAGCGGCGGGAAATCACAAAGTCATGTCGCGACCTGTGATCGCATGCCTGGCCGCGATCATGTTGATCAGCCGCACTCGTTCGTGATTTGTTCGAAGCGGGGCAACCTTTTCGGTTGGGGAGGACGACAATGAGACGATTTGCAAACGGGATGGTTGTGTCCGCGCTCGTGCTGGGTGCGTTGTCCGGCGCCGCTTTTTCGACGGCAGCCCGGGCGCAAGCCGCAGCCCCCTGGGAGCTCAGGCCCGACACCGGCTATGCCTATGACAAGGAAGGCAAGACCTTTTCCTACAAGATGGGCACCAACAATGCCGGCGAGCTGCTGAAGGGTGCCAAAAAAGTGCCGAAGGGCACACTGTTCTTCATCGGCCAGAACGGCCAGCTCTATATGCGCACCGGGCCCTATCTCGAAGGCGACGGCAAGTTCAAGTTCGGCGGCAATTAGCCTCGCGGCGCACGGGCAAAGCCGTGACTTACGGTCCGTTTGCCCAACGTGACGGCAGCTAGAGCATGATCCGGAAAAGTGTGTAGCGGTTTTCCGGAAAGATCATGCTCAATCAAAGACCTAAAGCGCGATGACGATTCAGCCAAATCTCATCGCGCTTTAGAATGCCGCACCCAGCTCCTTCGCGCCGGCCTGCTTGCAGTTGGCATCCATCCGCGCATCCGTCACCGCAAGCAGTTTTGCGACGGTGTTGTGATGGATCGCGACCGGGTTGCGCTCATAGCCGCCGCGCTGGAAAAAATTCGAGGTCGGCACCTGCTCGCGCATCACCTGCGGCATCGTGACCATGTCGAGCCCGGTGCCGTCGCCGGTGAGGTTCATCATTTCGAGCTCGGCTGCGGTGAGCGGACGCGTAAAGCCACGCTCGCGAGCGAACACCACCGAGGTCATCAGCTTGTGCGTCTGCAGCATGGGGCCGACGTCGATGTCCAGAACCATGGCATGCAGCGCCCAGCCCTGCGGCGTGTCGGCGATCTTCTGATGCTCCGACCAATCGTCCGGCACCGAGCGCGCCAGCGCCACCATCTTCTTGAGCACCGCAAGCTTGTGCTCCATGGCCTGGCGCGCAGGACCCGACAGGCTAGCGGCCCGCTGGGCGAGAATTTTCATGAACTCCGGCCCCTGTTCGGCCAACAGCTCGACAGTGTTGGTGGTGAGCAACTGGTTATAGCCGATCGCGGTCGAAATCGCGTGCGAGCTGTGGATCAGGCCGGATTGCGAATCATGCCTGCCGTCGCCGCCGGTCTCGAAGGAATAGACCCGCACCGCCTGCTCGCGCGTAAGCCCGGTTTCAGAGGCAAAACGCGCATAGGCGCGCTTGAACTCGATTTCGTTGGCCGGGCGCTGCGGCGTCCATTGGAAATAATCCGCTGCAGCCTTCAGCAGATCGGCGACAATGGGAATGTGCTTGCGCTCACGCGGCGGCTCCGGCTCGGTTTCCGGCGCCGGGTTCACCGGCCGTTTCGGCCCGGTATAGACCGGCGGCTGGGTCAGCACATAATCGTCGAGCGTGATCTCGACATGCGCCCGGCGCTTGGCGTTGCGGCCGCGCCGCTTCTCGGCGATATCGGTCCAATAGGCGGCCGCCTCCTGCTCGAAGGCGTCGCGCGCCTCCAGATACTCCTTGAGCCTGCGGCGATAATCCGCAATAACATCGGACGACGCCTGCGCATTGGCGCCGCTGACCGATGGCAGCAGCGAGTTCAAATCGAATGCGGAAGCTGGCACCGCGAGCAGCGGCAGCGTCAGTGCAAAGGCCAATGGGGCCAAGCGAATCGTTCGGTGATGCATACGGTCGTTGTACCGCAAACCGCGGCTACTTCCAGGCAAACACCGGCTGTTCCAGCTCGGACACCCGGGTCTGCCGTCCCGCCAACAGTTCGCGGAACTGGTAGATCAAGGCCGCGGTCGGCGCGTGGATCAGCCGGCCCTCATAATGAAAGCGGATCACCTGGCGCGTGCTCTCGGGGATAGTGACGAAGTCAAACGCGCCTTCGCCCTCAATCGTGCTGAGCACGATCTGGTGAACGGATGCGACCTCATCCGGGTTCGGCACGATCGGCTCTGCAGCCCCCACCCACACGACCACAGGGGTGATCAGGTAGCCCGAGCGGGTCGGATAATCGTCGAGCATGCCGAGCACCGCGTCATTTTCCAGCGCGAGCCCGAGCTCTTCATGCAATTCGCGCAAGGCCGCCTGAGGCGGCGTCTCGCCGGCGTCGCAGCGCCCGCCCGGCAACGCCCATTGCGCACGATGGGTGCGCAGGCTCGCGGCACGACGCGTCAGCAAAAAGGCGGCCTCGCCTGTTGCGCCCGCGCCGGTAAGCGCGATGGCAACCGCCGCACGCTTGAGCACGGGCGCAGGATCGACAGTCGTTGCACGCACAAAATTCGCGCAGAGCGCGGCGATATTCCGCCGTGTGGCATCATCGAACGGTCTCATGATGCTTGACTACATCAGTCCCGCATTCGATGAAATGGCCTGACATGCATGACTTGGAATGGAATGTGAGATGATCGACAAGGCCGTCGCCGCACAACTCAAAGCCGACGGCTGGTCGCTCGTCGAAGCGACCGGCTTCATTCAGCTGGTCGGGCCACTCTGGGAGCGCAATGTTGACGGCGTCCATGAATACGCACTGCCGACCGTGGACAAACACCACAACCGCCGGGGCCTCGTACAGGGCGGCGTGCTGATGACCTTCGCCGACCGGACCTGCGGCATGACCGCGCGTTACGTGACGGGCAAGCAGACCATGGCGACCATCCAGCTCGACGTGCATTTCGTCGAGGCCGGCCAGATCGGCGATATCCTGATCTCGCGCCCGCGCGTGGTGCGCGCCACCCGAAGCCTCATCTTCATCAATACCGAAGTCACCGTCGGCAAGCGCTGCATCGTCACGGCCAATGGCGTGTTCAAGATTTTGCGAGCGGAGTAGCTGTATCGCGCGCCATTCCGGTGCTCGCAATGTCAGGCGCAAGCCGCTATCCTCACCCCGCGCAATGAGGACATGTCCATGCAATACCGCCAGCTCGGCCGCAGCGGCCTGAAGGTCTCTCCAATCTGCCTGGGCACCATGATGTTCGGCGGGCCGACCGACGAGGCGACGTCGTCCCGGATCGTGGCCAAGGCACGCGAGGCCGGCATCAATTTCATCGACACCGCGGACGCCTATTCCAAGGGCGGATCGGAGCAGGTGGTCGGTCGCGCCATTTCCAACAACCGGCCGGGCTGGATCCTCGCCACAAAGCTCGCCAATCCCATGGGCGACGATCCCAATCGCGGCGGGCTGTCGCGTCGCTGGGTGCTGCAGGCGGCCGACGAAAGCCTGAAGCGGCTCGGCACCGATTACATCGACGTCTATTATCTGCATAAGGAGGACCATGCGACGCCGCTGGAGGAGACGGTGCGGGCGATGGCCGAGCTGATCCGCGCCGGCAAGGTGCGCTATTTCGGCGTCTCCAACTACCGCGCCTGGCGGCTCGCCGAGATCTGCAACATCTGCGACCGCCTCGGCATCGATCGCCCGGTGGCGAGCCAGCCCTATTACAATGCGATGAACCGCATGCCCGAGGTCGAGCATTTCCCGGCCTGCGGCTATTATGGTCTCGGCATTGTGCCCTATAGCCCGCTGGCGCGGGGCGTGCTCACCGGCAAGTACAATCCCGACACCGCCCCGGGCAAGGACACCCGTGCAGGACGCAACGACACTCGCATGATGCAGACGGAGTGGCGGCCGGAATCGCTCAAGCTAGCCCAGGAGATCAAGCATCACGCCGAGAGCAAGGGCATCACCGCCGGCCAGTTCGCTGTCGCCTGGGTCTTGAACTCGTCGTTCGTCTCGTCCGTCATCGCCGGCCCGCGCACCGAGGAACAATGGGACGACTATATCCGCGCGCTCGACTACAAATTCACCGCTGAGGACGAGGCGCTGATCGATCGCCTCGTCGTGACCGGCCATCCCTCGACACCGGGTTTCAACGATCCCGCCTATCCGATCGAGGGACGTCGGGCACGAACGGGTAAGTCATGAACAGCGCAGCTCACCACGACCGCTACGGCCTGCCGCTCTCGACATCCTCTGCCGAAGCGGCCGAGGCCTATCGCGAAGGCGTCGACCTGATGTTCTCCGCCTGGACGGGCGCGGCCGAAGCGTTCGAGCGCGCGATCACGCTCGATCCGGATTTTGCGCTGGCGCAGATCGGTCGTGCACGCATCCACGTCTTTTATCAGCAAGGCGACGTGGCACGGGCGAAGGCGGCAACCGCGCGCGATATCGTCGCGCGACACGGCACGCTGCGCGAGCGCTCCCATGTGGAGACGCTGGCGCTCGCGATCGAGGGACGGGGCGATGCGGCGATCGCGTCCGTGCTTGGACATGTCGAGGACTGGCCGCGCGATGCGGTGGTGCTGTCGCTGCCGCTCGGCGCCTTCGGCCTGTTCGCCTTTTCCGGCATGGCCGACCATGACCAGGCGCGGCAGGATTTGTGCGAGCGTTACGCGAGCCATTACGGCGACGACTGGTGGTTCCTGTCGAGCTATGGCTGGGCCATGACCGAGAACGGCGCGGTCGCCAGGGGCCGCGCGATGACCGAGCGCGGCTTTGCCATGCGCCGCGACAACGCCCATGCCGCGCACGCGCTGTTGCATGCGATGTTCGAGGACGGCTCGGTCGATGATGCCGATGCACTGGTCGAGGAATGGGCGCCGGGTTACGACCGCGACGGCATCCTCTACGGCCATATCCTGTGGCACCAGGCGCTCGGCGCGCTGGAGCGCGACGATGCGGCCAAGGCGCTCGCCATCTACCGCAACGTGCTGGCGCCACAGGTCAACGCGGCTCCGCCGTTGAACGTGGTGTCCGATTGCAGCGCGTTGTTGTGGCGGCTGTCGGCCTATGGCCACGCCGTGCCGGGCGAGCTTTGGCGCGAGGCCGAGGATTATGCCAAGCGTTATTTCCCGAAATCGGGCCTGCCCTTTGTCGATGTGCACATGGCGCTGCTCGCGGCGGCAACCGGCGACAACACTGCGCTCGAGGCGCGCTTGCGAGCGATCGAGCAGCGCTTGTCGGACGGCAAGCTCGCGGCCGGCCCCGCGGTGCCGCAGATCTGCCGCGCCATGCAGGCCTTTGCCGCCGGTGATGCGCGCGGCTGCGCCACATTGCTGGAGCCCGTGCTCGACGATGTCGTACGCATCGGCGGCAGCCATGCACAGCGCGAGATCGTCGAGGACACGTTGATCGTCGCGCTGATCCGCACCGGTGACCTGCCGCGGGCGCGCGAGTTCCTGGACCGGCGGCTGCACCGCCGCCCGTCGCCTCGCGACGTGCGCTGGCGCGCGGCCGCCGCCTGAACCTGCGCTCCTGGAAAGCCGCTGACAGCCTCGGCAGATCCGGCTAGGCTGCCGGACAATGGCGGCGCGTCGACGCCGCCGACAACAAGCGCGGACGGAGGGATGTGCATGACCGAGATCGTCTCGCTGGAGGCGCTGGCCGCGCGCATGGCACCGGGACAGTCGCTGGCCATTCCGGTCACCGGCGTCGCGATGGCCGCGACCGCCGCACTGATCGAGACTGGCATAACTGGCCTCAAGCTGATCTGCGTTCCCACCTCCAGCCTCCAGGCCGACTTCTTGATTGGCGCCAAGGCGGTTGCCGCCATCGAGACCAGCGCCGTCTCGCTGGGCGAAGCAGGTAGCGCCCCGCGCTTCACGGCCGCGGTGCGTGAGGGCGCATTCGCGCTCACCGATTCCACTTGCCCTGCCATCCTGGCCGGCTTGCTCGCGGCGCAGAAGGGTGTGCCGTTCATGCCGATCGCCGGCATCATCGGCAGCGACCTGCTCAAAGTGCGTCCCGACTGGAAAGTCATCGACAGCCCGGTCGGCGAACAGCGCCCGGTGGTCGTGGTGCCCGCGATCGCCCCCGATGTTGCGTTGTTTCATGCGCCCGAGGCAGACCGTGCCGGCAATGTCAAGATCGGCCGCCACCGCGAACTCGCAGGGATGGCCTATGCCGCCAAGCACACGCTGGTGACGGTCGAGCGTATCGTCGACCACAATCTGATGGAGACCGAGGATTCGGCGGCCGCTGTGCTGCCCTCGCTCTATGTCGACGCCGTTGCGCTCGCGCCGCGCGGCGCCTGGCCGCTGTCGCTGTGGGATGAATATGAGACCGACACGGCCGAGATCGCGCGCTATGCGGCGATGGCGCGCAGCGACGAGGGTTTTCGCGCCTATCTCTCGGCATTCCTGACCCGGCGCCGCGAGGTCGCCTGAATGCTTCCACTGCGTGAACAACGTGAATTGTTGATCACCACAATCGCCGACCTGCTCGACGGCGTGCGCCACGTCGCGGTCGGCGCCTCCTCGCCGATCCCGGCGGCCGGCGCCATGCTGCTGCGCGCCCGCAACGAGGCCTGTGGGAAGGCAGCGGTTCGGATATCGATCCTCGGCTCGGCGCAGCACAATTTCTTCACCAATGGCACGATCGAGATTTTCGACTGCGCCGCGCAGGGTCGCATCGACGCGTTCTTCCTCGGCGGCGGCCAGATCGACGGCAGCGGCAACATCAATCTGGTCGGCACCGGCGGCTATCCGCAGTCGCAGGTGCGCTGGCCGGGCTCGTTCGGCTCGGCCTATCTCTATCACCTGGTGCCGCGCGTCATCCTGTTTCGCACGGAGCATTCGCCGCGCGTGCTGGTGCCGAAGGTCGATTTCGTCAGCGCCGCCGCCACGACCCCCGAAGTGCCTCGGCGCGGCGGGCCGCATGCGCTGCTCACCAATATGGCGCTGTTCGCCTTCGATCGGGGACGTGCGCGCTTCGGCCTGCGCTCGGTGCATCCCGGCTTTTCCGCCACTGACGTCAGCGATAACACCGGCTTCGACTACGATACGCCCGACATCGTACCGGCGACGCCAGCCCCGGATACCGCGACGCTCGACTTGTTGCGCGGGCGGATTCTCGATGAGCTTGCCGAGACCTATCCGGCCTTCGCAAATTCTATGGCGGAGGCGGCGTAAAGTCGTCCAGTTATTGCCCAAAGTCGTGCTATTGAGAGCCGGAGCGACAGTGGTCCAGGGGTAGGGATTCGCGCGCGTGTTCGGGGGATTCTGGTTCCATTCATGACCAAGTTGGGTGTGACACGACGCTGGTCCGGCCTTCGGTCGGCGCGAGGAGATACCATCACGCGGCGGCTCCGGCATGCCCTCGTCATTGGCGGCATGCTCGCCGCGACGTCCGCTCTCGCCCAGACGACGCCGCCCGAAGAAGTCGGCCCTGACATCGACCTCTATGCCCTGATGTCGGGCCGATGCACCACGCTCAAGATCGACGGGCACGACTTCGCTTGCAAAATGGTGGCCTATTTCCACACCGAGAAGGGCCGCGCCGATTTCACCGTGGCGCTCGACGATCCCGCCGACGACAGCCATGTGATCTCGTTCTCGGGCGACAACGGCCACCGCACCCAGGAAAATCTCTATGTGCTTGCCATCGACCGCATGCTCATGAAGTCGAAGGAGCGGCCTAAGGTTGACGGCCTGCCGGTGCCTTCGGTGCAAACCTCGTCCGGCGTGTGCAGGCAGGTCGGCAATTTCGCCGCCGCCAAAGTCTCCAGCATCTCCTGCGAGGCGACCGACGGCGCCGGCAAGATCTATCAATTGCAGTTCGAATCCGACGGCTCGCCGATCACCATCCGCCGCGTCCGGGCATCCGAGCCGACCATCAGGCAGGACCCGTATCGCTGAGAGCGACGAGCGCGCAATGAACGCCCCGCTGCGAGAGCCTCCCGTCGCCCTTCGAGACGGCGGCGATTCGCGGCCTCCTTAAGGGTCACGGGGATCTATGAGCGCGCGCTTCATTCTCAAACGACGGCGGCCACCGCAGCGCTTCTTCGCCTGCCGCAACACGGGCGAGTTCGGTTACGGCGCTGGCGATGACGCTGTCCCAAGCCCGCGGCCTCTGCTGCCGAAACAGCCGCATGGTCGGATACCACGGCGAGTCCTCGCGGTCGCGCATCCAGCGCCAATCGAGCGCGTAGGGCAGCAGCATCCAGACAGGACGGCCGAGGCCGCCGGCCATGTGCGCGACCGACGTATCCACTGAAATCACGAGATCGAGTGTCTCGACTGCGGCCGCGGTGTCGGCGAAACTGCCGAGCGCCGGCGCGAGATCGGCAATACCGGTCCCGAGCGACGCCAGCACCGCGCCATCCTCAGGCCGCGTCTCCTTCTGCAAGCTGTAGAGCTGCACGCCCGGCATGACGAGCCGCGGCAACACGGCCTCCGCCGCGATCGAACGCTGCTTGTCGCCCTTGTGCAGGGCATTACCGGCCCAGACCACACCGACTTTCAGCTTCGTCTCATTGCGAAGCGCGCGCTGCCAGCGCGACACGATGGCCGGCTCGGCCTGCAGATAGGGCACGGCGGCCGGAGATGGGCGTTAAACGGGCGACCGCGGGGTTTCAGGCTGGCAGGTGATTCACCAGGCAATTTCTTCCGCCACACACACAGTCGTCATTGCGAGCCAACGGGTCCGGTCGTTCGGCCGGCCCGATGAGCCCAAATCTCGGCCGCATCAGCGGCTTCACCTGCGCCATCTCCAGATGGCAGATACTTGTGATGCACAGCGCCCCTCAGCAATTCTTAAAGGCCCGGCGCATGGTTGCGACAAACAGGGTCGATGCAGACATCATGACGGTTTTCGACCTTGTTCGTTCACCTCGGAATAGTATTTTTGTAGATGACGCCGTCTTTCATGATGACCAGGAACTTATTCGTCGGGTCTGCGATCAAGTTGATGTTTTCCAGCGGGTTGCCGTCGACGAGCAAAAGATCTGCCAGTGCACCTTGTTCGATGACGCCCAGCTTGCCGGGATACGGATTGCGCGGGCCCGACAAACTGAGCAACTCCCCGTTTTTCGACGTCGCCATGATCAATGCCTCTCCTGGCGTGAACCAGCGGGTCAGATCCACGATCGCTTGCCCCTGCCGTTCCGCCAATGCTTTCGAAAACAGGATGTCGGTTCCAAACGCGGTCTTTATTTTGTATTTCTTGACAAGGTTGTACATCAGATCAGTTCCTCTCACGACTTGCATCATCTGCTGCTGCTGATCGGGAGGAAGAACTGCTGCTCCGCCAAGGTCTGTGAAGGGTTGCGTGCTCAACCAGATTCCCTTCTCTGCTATGAGTCGGGCCGTAGTTTCATCCATGAGATGACCGTGCTCGATCACCTTCACGCCTGCTGCAATAGAGCGCTGAATTGCACTCGGCGTGTAGGCATGTGTGGCCACGTAAGTGCCCCAATCGGTAGCCACCTCGACAGCCGCCCTTAGTTCAGCTTCTGTGAAGGTGGTCACGTCGAGCGGGCTGAAGGGCGAAGCAACACCTCCGCCAGCGGTCAGTTTGATCTGGGAGGCGCCTTGCATGAGCTGCTCTCGCGCACGCTTTCGAACCTCGTCGGGACTGTCCGCAACGATGCTTCCCCCGAGCTGTTCGGCCCGGCTCAGCGGTCCGCCGAGCGTTCTCGGCAAATCAGCCAGTTCGCGAAAATCGCCATGACCACCGGTGACGGTGATAACTGCCCCCGACGGGTAGATGCGGGGACCCGGCAATATGCCCTCATCGATGGCCCTTTTGAGAGAGAATGCGGGCCCGCCCATATCGCGGACAGTCGTAAAGCCGCGCATCAGGGTGGCGGTGGCCTCCTCGCCTGCCAAAAGCGTGGTGTAGCCGATGTCGCTGGAAAGCAGCTGGGCCGGGGTGGGCCTCACCAGCATCGCGTGCCAATGCACGTCGCTGAGGCCCGGCATCAGAACGCGACCGCCGCCCGCAATAATTTGAGTATCTGAGCGCCGGTCTGCAGGAATGGGATCTTGTGCAATTCTCTCGATGAGATGACCGCGGATGAGAACGTTGGATGGAGCAGATAAAGCGGCGGTCTTCCCATCGAAAATGCGAACATTTTCAAAGATCGTGGTCGCTGAGCGCTCCTGCGCCTGAACCGGAGCGAGGAAGGCGGTCACGTACGCCAGGCAGGCGGCGGCTAAACTGGTCACTTTTTGGAGCATTTGCTTGCCATCATCAATTCGTCCCCGCAGCCGCGATTGGTCGCAACCGTCGTGAGTAGGTCACGTCCTGCCTACGTCGCTCCATCCGGCGAAACCCGCGCGAAAGCAAGGGAATATTCCCATGGATTGAGCCGAGCTTATAGAAGGTGTCCCAAGTCTGCTTCGAGTCGCGCGATGCGCGGCATTTCACGTTGAGTCTCAAAAACAATGAAAGGAGCCGCATCCGTCCATCAGGCCAGCCTTGAGGATTATTTCGCGCGCGAATTTCAGAGGATGGAGTGTCGACCACGGCCAGGCCGGATCAGGCACATCCCGTTCTGGTCCGAGCGCGTGACGCGCAACATTTGATGCATGCTCCTATGGAAGAGCTCTGCAACAACTGGCGGCAGGGACGGACTTGGATATAACCATCCGATCCGCTACCCCAGGGCTGTTGGGCAATCACGCATGAAGCGAATTTCTTTCAAGGGTGTTGCGATCGGCAATGTCGTCGACATCGCCAGCACCAATATCATCATGATCCCCGTCATGATCTATGTCTTGGCTTCGGCAGGGACGGGATCTCTGTCCGATCACGATGCCGGCTCTGCGACGTCCCTATTGCGGGGAAGCGCCGTCTTCCTGACAGCGTCGAGCATTCTTGGTGGACTCTGTTCGGTGCTGGGTGGCTACGTCTCGGCACGCATCGCGGGGCGTGAGCAATTGCTCAACGGCGCGCTCGCCTCCATCCTCTGCGTCGGATTTGGAATTTATGCCGTGGTCAAGGGCACCGGCCACCTGTGGCTGAACCTCCTCGACCTGCCGCTGAGCCCCGCCCTCGGCGCACTTGGTGGCTACTTGCGGTCGCGGCAAACCGGGCGAGCTGACTGATCAAAGCAGAGGCTGAGGGGGATGGTGCCCAGGGGCGGAATCGAACCCTCGCCTATCCAACTGAAAGTCCATCATTCTTTGAATGGCGACTTTCCAGTGTACCTACCAGTGGACCCGGCGCTTTCTTCGCGGCCGGGAGGATGCAACACTGTGCCGTCATAACAAAGTCGTGTGCGTGTCTCCAATTTGAAAGGCGAACTGAAGCGGCTTGTTACCGTCCTGTTGCAGGAAATTGACGACTGGCCTGCCACAGGATTGCTCATTGCCGCCACCAATCATGCCGATCTTCTGGATCCGGCGGTTTGGCGTCGCTTTGAGATGCGGGTGGAATTCCCGATGCCGACCGACGCGGCTGTTCGCCGGGCCGTGGACATATTCCTTGGTGCGACTAAGGCGCCCGCGGCGTGGACGGATGTGCTGGCGGTTACCCTTCGCGATCTGTCATTCAGCGACATCGAACGCGAGGTGATGCTGGCGCGCCGAGCCGCCATTACGCGAGACATCCCAATCGAAGATGCCCTCGGACAAGTTGTGCAGAACCGCGTTGAACCTCTGCCGCGGCGAGAGCGAGGCCAGATTGCCATGTGGCTAACCGAAGCCGGCATTTCGCAGCGACAGGTGCATGAGTTGACGGGTGTCAGCCGCGACACGATCCGTAAGAAGACAAAAGCCGTGGGTGAAGCTCCCGAGGGCGAGGAATAGAGAAAATGGTCCAGCGCAGCAATTTCCTGATCGGATACGGAGAAAGGCTCGCGTCGGACATGGCGGCGCCCATCGCGGGCGCAGCGAAAAAGCATCCCTATTCGTTCGCCGAAGCGCGGCACTATTTAGCGCGACAGGAAGCTGGTGACCCCGTAACCGCGCCCCGAACGTAGGATGGTCACGCGCTACGCGGCGCCTCGCCCGACGGCACCTCAACCGGCGGATCATCATCGGCGATCGCGCGCC
>NZ_AXAI01000011.1 GCF_000472425.1 Bradyrhizobium sp. Tv2a-2
GTTGGTGTAAAGGTAGAAATTGTTTCCGACCTCCGTCAGCGTGGTGGACCCATCGGTCTGGATCACTTTGGTCGGAAGGCCGATCGTACCATCGCCGTTGAGGTCCTGATGGAAGGTGGTCTCAAGCGTTTCGAGCGATGTCGAGTTGCCCGGGACAGCGGGAATGAGGTTGGCGAGATAGTTGCCGTTGCTATCGGTGCTCCAGACCGTGTAGAGGCCGGAGCTCGGATCCTTCCAGGCGACGTCGTAACCGCCCGCAACTTGTACTGCGCCGATGGGAGCCCAGGTGCCAAACTCCCCCGCGAATACTGCTGATCCACCTCGCATTAGCTCGGGACCTGTTCCGCCGCCGACAGGATTGAGAAAATAGTTCCATCCGACCTGCACCAAACTTGTCGTGCCGTCGGTCTGTATAACGACGGCACTATCCTGGAGCGCGGCAGCAACGGCCGGATTGACCTGGACTAGGCCCGCGCCGCTCACGGCCGAATTCGCCATTGGCAGCGCCGTTTGCTCCATGATTGCTTCGACCTGCGCAGGCGTGAGACTGGGATCGGCGGACAAGATGAGAGCTGCGACGCCAGCCAGGCTGGCCGAGGCCGCCGAGGTCCCGTAGAAATTTTGTAGACCGCCTGGAACCGTCGTGGCGATATCGTCGATACCGGAGACGGCCACCGGGCTCAGCACGTCGGGCGAAGAGAGCGCCGCGCCATTGTTGGCGAACAGCAGCTCTGTCCCAGCGCCTGATGAGGAGAAGGTCTCGCTGACGGGACTGACCCCAAAGGCCGGCGTGTCGGCGGCGTTGACGGCGCCGGCGGCGATGACGCCCGGCGTCATGGCATGGCCATAGACAGTGCCGGCATTCGCGCCGCTGATTGTCTCCGGCAGGCCGTTGCCAAACAGGATCTCTTTAATCAGGCCGGGATCCGGGCCAAAATTATTGGCGATCACAATTTGGTAGGTGCCTGAGGCCGTGAACTCATACCCAGTAAACGGATTGTTCGGTTCGCCGGCGGTAGCGTTGGTTTCTTGGGCGACGAGGCTTCCGTTGTGGAAAACAAAAAGGTCGATATCCGGCGCTTGCCCGGAATTGAAATTCGCCTGTCCGTAAGCCTCATTCCATTCGAGCAACAGTGGAACCGGGTCGCTCGTGCTTGCGGTCACCGTGATGGTCTGCGCGAGGCTGCCGTTGAAGAGCTCGGCATCGCTGAAATACCAACCGTCGAATGATCCAGATCCAGGCGTCCATGACGCCTGATAGGCGTTGCTCGCATTGTTACCGGCTGCGGTGACATAGGTCACGCCTTCCGCTTCAACAGTCTGGATGGCCTGCGCGACGATGCCGTTTTGGAAAAACGGCTCGTCGAAATAACTCACGTCGTCGCAGATCACCTTGCAGCCCGCCGCTGCTAGCGCCAGGATGCCGTTCGCGAAATCTTGTTCGCTATTGGCGGCGGTGTAGAAGGCGAGACTCGAGCCGGGCGCGATGTCGTGCACGATCTGCATCATCGCGCGGCCCTCGTCGGTACCGCCCGACGATAGATCCGACAAGATCTGAACGTTGGAGGCAGAGGGCAATGCGCCATCGGCTTCGTCCGCCGCGGCCCCGCCGAGATCGTTGAAACTGTCGGACAGAACGCCGACCTTTATACCGCTGCCGTTGACACTCAGTCCGCTCTCGTCGAGCGCCTGCCGCACTTGGGCTGCGGTCGCTCCACCGGCGCCGACAGCGGAATTGGTCACAGGTGAGTTGGCCTGCGAATTCTCCAGGCTCGCCAAAGCGGCGATGGCGGCTGCCGGCGAGCTTGCGTCCGGGCTCGCCTGATGTGCAACGGCTGTTTCGGCGGGACCGGAGCCGATGACATCTTGCGTGGCGTGCGCTCCGAAGGGCGCCGGAGCTGAATTGGCCGAGACGAGCAGCGATACTGCAGAGGCCGCCGCGCCGAATAAAGCATCGGTGGCCGCTGTGAAGCTGCTATCGACGGGCGGGGCTAGGTGTAGACCGCTATTTGGATAGCCGACACTTGTTTCCTGAGTTGGCATCGCAATGACGCTAATGATGCCAGAGCCCAGATTGACTTCAGGAATGGACGTCTCGAAGGAGTCCGTCGCTGGATGTTGCGGGTCGGACGACACGTCAAGTAAGGCGAACAGGGGTGCTGCTGGCCCACCCTCATCGACATTCGCAGGTCCATCGTCTTCCGCCGTCACTGGGAAATCTAACGCCGCGGTCGCCTGAGGAGCGAATTCGTCGCCAGAACCGGACGCTAGGTCGGGCGGAGGAACGAAGATATTGGCATCGAAGTTCGTGTCTTGGCCACCTGCCGTAGCCACGACATCGCCATCTGAAAGATTCTGCGGATTGTGCAGGTGGGAGTTATCGCTCATCGTGGATTCCTGGCACCCGCTGGCACATCTGGAAAGTCGGAGTTACCGACGAACAAAGCTTACATAAAATCGACCCACAGTTGGAAGCATCTCCGCTCGATCTTAATTTACGATTGTCGGCGGGCCCCAAGATTTGCGGCAGCTGCGCCACGACTTTCCCCATGTCCTTTGTTGAAACGTGCGGGCAAGCCACCGCAAAACATTACCAACCTCTGGCCGAACGCCTGATGACGTTTGGAAAATGTCGCCATCGGGCAAGGGCGTCGATCCCCGAGAACCTGGGGTGGCCATCGGGAGAGTCTGTTGCCCAGATGCACTATCCACCTCAGAATTTCGGTCTCTGAGATAAAGTCTAATATTTTCAAATACTTGTAATGTTCATCACTTGAACGTTGCACTTGACGTTCACTGGGTGAACGCAGTAAGACCGCCAGCAGACCGGAGGGGGCGGGGTGGACCATTCGTTAAACACAGAGCATGAGAACGAGCGAATCGTTCTCGGCCTGTTGAGTTCGGTGGAAAGCGATGGTGCGCGCTCACAACGCCACATCGCTGCCGAGCTCGGCATCGCGCTCGGCCTGGTCAATGCCTACCTCAAGCGCTGCATCAAGAAGGGACTGGTGAAGGTGAGCGACGCGCCGGCGCGCCGCTATGCCTATTACCTGACGCCGCAGGGTTTTGCCGAGAAATCCCGCCTCACGGTTCAATACCTGTCCAATTCATTTTCCTTCTTCCGGCTCGCCAAGAGCGATTGCGCGCGCGTGCTCGATCAGGCCAAGGAAAAAGGCTTTTCGCGCCTGGTGCTGGCCGGCCAATCGGACCTTGCGGAGGTTGCAATCCTCTGCGCGGTCGAGGCTGGTGTCTCGATCGTCGCAGTGGTCGATCCCGCAAGCGAGCTTGCACGCTTTGTCGGCGTCAATGTCTTCAGGTCCTTTGACGAGGTGACGGACGCGTTCGACGCCGTCATCGTCACCGACGTTGCACACGCAAGCGCATCCTACGACGCGGCTGCGGCGGTGTGCGGCGCGGAGCGCGTGCTTGCGCCGGGGCTGCTCGGCCTGCGCGAGCAGGGCGGAGCTGCGGAGGGCGCGCCATGAGCGAGGCCCTCGACATGCACTGGTATGTGGTGCAGACCCAGGTGAACGGCGAGGTAAAGGCCGCGCAGAACCTGTTGCGCCAGGGCTATGAGATCTATCTGCCGCGTTATCTGAAGCGTCGGCGTCATGCGCGGAAGGTCGATTTCGTCGCCAAGCCGCTGTTTCCGCGCTACATGTTCGTGGCCATCGACATGGCGGCGCAGCGCTGGCGGGCGATCCAGTCGACGCAGGGCGTGTCGCATCTCGTCTGCAACGGCGACGAGCCGGCCGCAGTGCCGAGCGGCGTGCTCGGTGCGCTGAGGGCGCGCGAGGACGAGCGCGGCTTCGTAAGGATGGAAGCCAAGCCTGCCTTTGCGCCGGGCGACAAGGTGCGCGTGCGTGCAGGCGCCTTCATGGACAATGCCGGGCTGTTCGATGGAATGGGTGACCATGACCGGGTCGCCATTCTGCTCGACATGCTCGGCCGCAAGGTCCGCGTTCATCTCGACGTGGATCTGGTTGTCGCCGCCTGAGCGCGGCGTATCGCGTGGCGCCCTTCAGCGGCGCCGCGCTTGGTCTGCTCTCTTCGGGGAGCCTCCGGGTGGAGAGCGTTTCACCCGGAGTGCGGTAGCATGGAAATTTTTGGCGAATGACAGTTCTGGTGACAGGCGGCGCGGGCTATATCGGCAGCCATGTCGTGTACGGGCTCCTCGAGCAGAATCAGCGCGTGATCGTGCTGGACAATCTGTCCTCAGGTTTCCGCGAGGCCGTGGCGGAGCAGGCGACGCTTATTGTCGGCGATGTCGGGGATGCAGAGCTGGTGTCGCGGCTGATCGCCGAGCACGGCATCAACGCGATCATGCATTTTGCTGCGTCGACCGTGGTGCCTGAATCCGTCGCAAAGCCGGTAGCCTATTACAGAAATAACACGGTCAATTCGCTTGCGCTGGTCGATGCGGCTATCCGCGGTGGCGTCAGGCACTTTGTCTTTTCGTCCACCGCCGCGGTCTATGGAAATCCCGCCACCCAACTGGTCGACGAAGACGTACCCCCGCAGCCAATGTCGCCCTACGGCACCTCGAAGCTGATGACAGAAATGATGCTGCGCGACGCGGCTTTGGCGAGCGGGCTGAGCTACGTGGTGCTGCGCTATTTCAATGTCGCCGGCGCCGACCCTCTGCTGCGGACGGGGCAATCGACGCGCGCTGCCACGCATCTGATCAAGGTCGCTGCGCAGGCTGCGCTAGGCATTCGCAACGGCATGGAGATTTACGGCACCGATTATCCGACGCCCGACGGCACCTGTATTCGCGATTACATCCATGTCTGCGATCTCGTCAGCGCCCATATCAAGGCGCTTGACTATCTACGCGGCGGCGGCGCGAGTGCGACGCTCAATTGCGGCTATGGTCATGGCTATTCGGTGCGCGAAATCATCGCGGCCGTGAGGCGGGTGTCTGGCAGCGATTTCGAAGCCACACAGCAACCACGGCGCGCCGGTGATCCCGCGGCGATCGTCGCAGACAGCCAGAAGCTGCGGCAGTTGCTGTTATGGGCGCCCACTTTTGACGATCTCGACACCATTGTCGGGCATGCGCTTGCCTGGGAACGGAAGCTGGCGGCAGGGGACCAGCATGCAAGATCGTAACCTGACGGCGCGAGGTCGGAGCCGGATATGACAATCGTTCTGACACCCATCGAAGATATCGAAGATATAGGTGATACCGACGCCGGCCTGCGCTCTCTGGAGACCACTGCAGCCGAAGATTTGTTGCGCGGACTCTCCAAAAGAGAGCTGTGGGGTCGGCTCGGCTGGCTCGATGTCAGGAGGCGCTATCGTCGAACGACGATCGGTCCGTTCTGGACGTCGATTACGCTTGCGATCTATGTCGTCACGGTCGGAACGGTCGGCGCCGCCCTCTGGCACCAGAACATCTACGAATATCTGCCGTTCCTGGTCAGCGGCATGATCGTGTGGACGCTCGTGTCTTCGATCATCATGGAGTCATGCAATCTGCTCATTGCTGGCCAGTCACTGTTCCGCAGCATCCGGTTTGACTATTCGATTCTCGCCTATGCGCTGGTCTGGCGAAACTTCCTCGTCCTTCTGCACAATTTCGTCGTCTATTTCGTGGTTGTTCTGGCGCTGAAGCCGTCTCTGCTCAGCTTCACCGCGCTCCTGGCGTTGCCGGGTCTGGCGCTCGTTCTTTTGAACGGTGTCTGGGTCTCCCTGCTATTCGGGATCGTCTGCCTGCGGTTCCGTGACGTGCCGCCCCTGGTCTCCAGCGCCTTGCAGATCTCGATGCTGATCACGCCGCTGTTCTGGCCGGCCGACACGCTGACCGGAATCAAGCGGTTCGTGTTCGTCGATCTCAACCCGCTTTATCACGTGGTCGACGTGGTCCGCGCTCCCTTGGTGGGCCGGGTGCCGGACGCGATCAGCTATGGCGTGATGATCGCGATGACGATCGGGGGGTGGTGGCTGACCTATGCGATGTTCACGCGCTTCCGCAAGCGCATCGCCTATTGGAGCTGAGCGAACGTGGCGACCATTATTCTTGAAAATGTGAGCGCGCAGTTCCCGATCTACGGGGCGCAGCAGCGCAGCCTGCGCAAGGCGATCTTCCAGCGCGCCACCGGCGGGTCGATCGAGCGCGAAGGCAAGAACGGCGAACGCATAACAGTGAAGGCGCTAAGCGATATTTCACTGACGTTGCACGACGGTGATCGCGTCGGCCTGCTCGGCCACAATGGAGCTGGCAAGTCGACGTTGTTGAAGCTCATGGCCGGCATCTATGAGCCAGTCTCGGGTACCATCAAAGTCGAAGGTCGCATAACCCCGCTGTTCGACACTATGCCCGGGCTCGATGGCGAGGACACCGGCTACGAGAATATTATCACGTCGGGAATGCTCGTCGGCATGACGCGTCAGCAGATCGAGGCCAAGATTCCGGAGATCGAGGAATTCTGCGAACTCGGAGAATATCTCACGCTTCCGGTTCGCACCTATTCGAGCGGCATGACCATGCGGCTTGGCTTTGCGCTGGTGACTGCGTTCGATCCCGGTGTGCTGCTTATGGACGAAGGCTTCGGCACAGGCGACCAACGCTTCGCCGAGCGCGCCGAAGCGCGCATGAAGGAGTTCATCGGACGAAGCCGCATCATGGTACTGGCGAGCCACTCCGACACGATCATCAGATCGATGTGCAACAAGGCCATCATCATGGAGACGGGGAAGATAATTGCATCTGGCCCCGTCAACGAGATCTGCGACCAGTACTACGAAAGCGTCCACAGGGCTGCTGTGATCGCTAAACGGGCCACGCAACTGAAACAAGCTGCGGCGATTGCGGCTTCATCCTTCGATGGCGCGGAGCCCGGGACGGAAAATGAGACCAATGAAATCATCGAGGCCCAAGATAAGTGCGATGCCTGGGAGGATGCCGGGAATGGAGTTTTTCGGCTGGACGACGCTTCCCGCATAATCAGCGGAGAGATTCGTCCCAGGTCCTTGGTGAGTTTTCCCTCGGACATGAGGAGACCGGGCGATGATGTCGCGAGACTTTGTAGTGCACGATTGCTGGTGGATGATCTCGACGATCTTGAGACCATCGACAGGGATGAGCTGATTTGTGTCGAAATGACATTCGAGGTGCTGAAGCCTGGCTATGTTCTGATGCCGAATTTTCATGTGTTTCTGGGGGACCAGTACGTCTTCGTAAGTTCTCCGCCGCAAATTTCCGAACTGGCGCCAGGTATTTACAACTCCACGATGTCCATTCCGCGAGGATTTCTGAATGTTGGATTCTTTATCATCGGGGTGGCGTTGACGTCGGTTAATCCGCTGAAGGTGCATTTTTACGTTCAGCATGCCTTGCGTTTTCATGTTCCGGAGAAAACGGTTGCTGGTGTCATCAAAGGAATTCCGGGACCTATCAGACCGTCGATGGAATGGAATGTTACACACACGTGAAGCTGCTAGGCCGAGCTGTTTTTATGATTTTCCATGAGCTCCATCTTTCCGGAGCGTACCGCATCGAGCTGCAGTTGATCGCTGATCAACGCGGCGCGTTCGCGCGAAGGTTCTGCGCCGAAAAGTTTCGGGCGCATGGTCTGGAATCCGATTTCGTGCAGAGATCCGTCTCGTACAACAGGCATGCGGGAACCCTGCGCGGGATGCACTTTCAGGCCCCCCCGCATCTTGAGGCGAAGCTCGTCCGCTGCACGCGCGGCGCAGTGTTCGATGTGATGGTGGATTTGCGCCAAGATTCGACAACCTTCGGTCAATGGTACGGTGAAGCGCTGACTGCCGATAACCGCATCGTTCTCTATATTCCGAAGGGTTTTGCGCACGGCTTTCAGACGTTGGTTGACGATACGGATGTCGATTACGAGATCACGCCGGCTTACGTGCCTGGCGCGGAAAGAGGCTTCCGGTTCGACGATCCGTCTCTAGCCATCAATTGGCCGATCACGGATGCTATTTTGTCCGAGCGGGACAACGCCTTGCCGGCATCGTTTCTCGAACGTCGCTTGGGGTAAACCGAATGTCAGGCCAAATTGGCGCGGCTTCCTCGAAGCCTCCGCTTATTCTCTACACCAAGCCATCCATTACCGAGCTTGAAACTCGCTACGCCGCTGACGCTGCAGCGAACGGCTGGGGCGAACGCTGCTACGATTATATCAATCGCTTTGAGGCAGCCTTCAAGGATCATGTGGGCACGTCCTTTGCGATCGCCACATCGAGCTGCACAGGCGCACTGCACATGGGAATGGCCGCGCTGGGGATTGGCCCGGGTGACGAGGTGATCTTGGCCGATACCAATTGGATAGCGTCGGCAGCGCCGATCATTCATCTCGGCGCCAGGCCGGTCTTTGTGGACATCCGTCCGGATAGCTGGTGCATCGATCCCGATCTGGTCGAGGCTGCGATCACGCCTCGAACCAAGGCGATCCTCGCGGTTCACCTCTATGGCAATCTTTGCGACATGGAGTGTCTGCTCGCGATCGGAGAGGCGCACAGCATTCCTGTGATCGAGGACGCTGCGGAGGCGATCGGCTCCGAATATTTTGGCAGGCGTGCGGGTAGCATGGGGCGGTTCGGCGCGTTCTCGTTTCACGGCACCAAGACAGTCACGACGGGTGAGGGCGGGATGTTGGTGACGAACGATCCGGTGTTATACGAGCAGGTGCTGACGCTTTCGAACCACGGTCGGTCGCGCGGGCAATCAAAGCAATTCTGGCCCGATATCGTCGGGTTCAAATACAAAATGTCCAACATCCAGGCTGCGCTGGGCTGCGCACAGATGGAGCGGATCGAGAGTTTGATCAGGCGAAAGCGGGAAATCTTTTACTACTACCGCGGTCGTCTGCGGGACCTTCGCGGGGTAGTGATGAATCCGGAGCCCAGTAACGTTGTCAACGGCGCCTGGATGCCGACCGTTGTCTTCGACAAGGCCGCCGGAGTCACCCGCGAGAAGCTGTGCTCTGCTTTTGCAGCTGAAAATATCGACGCTCGGGCATTTTTCCATCCCCTGTCGGGGCTTCCGATGTTCGAGCGTGTGCCGAAAAACCGGAACGCATCGGACATTCCGACCCGGGCGATCAATCTTCCGAGCTATCATGACATGACGGATCAAGAACAAGATCGTGTGGTCAAGACAATCCAGAAAGTCATGGGACGGTTGTAGCGTCGATCGGAATTTTACCTCATTGGGCTGTAGAGTGGTCGATGGACAAAATTAGAGAATATTGGAACGAGCGGGCGGTCGATGCGAAAGGCTCGCCGACGGCTACGACGAATGATGTTTTCTTGCGGCAGCTCGAAGGCGTCACTTTGGTTGCGAGGCTGCGCGACCATTGTTTGCGAAGTTTGTGCACGATTTTGGATGTCGGATGCGGCGACGGCATGACAACTTTGGAGCTCGCCAGGCATTTTCCCGATGCGCGTTTCCTCGGAATTGACTTCAGCCCATCTATGATTGAGGCCGCGCGATCCAATCTGGCGGTCCAACCGGACCTGGGTGCAAGGGTCGCGTTCTCGAGCGGGGATGCGCGCGATCTAAAGGGTGCCGTTGGTAACCAGAAGTACGACGCGATCATAACCAATCGGTGTCTGATCAATATTCCCGAGCCGGAGGGGCAATTTCTGGCGCTAAAGGAAATTGCCGATCATCTCTCGGACGCTGGCCTCTTTCTTGGAAGCGAAAACTTCATTGGTGGTCAGATCGAGTTGGATCGACTTCGAAATTTGATGAATTTGCCGAAAATCCCGATCCGTTGGCATAATTTGTACCTTGATGAAACGAGTTTTCTGGATGAGTGCAAGAAGCACTTCTCCTCCGCGACATTGGAAAATTTCACCAGCAGCTATTATTACGCGACCCGTGTAATCTATTCGGCTCTCTGCAAGATTGAAAATTCTCCGGTGGACTATGAGCATCCTATACATCGCGTGGCAATGCAGCTTCCGCCGTTCGGCGACTCCAGCCCTATCAAGTTGATCGTGGCGGTGAAATGAAAAGCATTGTGACCGGCCAAGTGCGGGGCAGGTGGGCTACCCAATGAGCAGTCGAAGCAGCGGTACAGGTCCGCGTGAGGAATTCCTCGCGGAGATAAGACAGCAAATTGAGGGAATGGGGGCAGATAGTAATACCCATTCTCTCTCCCGAGCTTGGATTCAGGGAACCCTGAAGCACAAATATGCGTATCATTTCTCATGGATGGGGCAGCCCATCATTCAATATCCGCAGGACATTCTCGCGGTTCAGGAAATCATCTGGTCGGTGAAGCCCGACCTCATTATCGAGACGGGTATCGCGCATGGTGGATCGCTGATCTTCTCCGCCTCGATGCTAGAATTGAACGCGATCTCCGGCGGTCCGCAGGACGCGCAGGTGCTGGGAATCGACATCGATATCCGTGCCCACAACCGCGCGGCGATCGAGGCACATCCAATGGCTCGGCGCATCGCTATGATCGAGGGATCGAGCGTCGCTCCCGAGGTGGTCTCTCAAGTCAAGTCCAGGGCTGCCGGCAAGCGCAGCGTGCTCGTCATGCTGGACAGCAACCACACCCACGATCATGTTCTTGCCGAGCTGGAAGCCTATGCGCACCTGGCTACAGTCGGAAGCTACTGTGTTGTGTTTGATACTATTATAGAGGATCTGCCGGACGACGCGTTCTCCGATCGTCCCTGGCGGAAGGGCAACAACGCTAAAACCGCGGTCTGGGAATTTCTCAGACATCATTCGGAATTTGAGATCGACAAGAGCATAGAGCACAAGCTGCTTATCACGGTGGCGCCGGATGGTTACCTGAAGCGTCGGCGGTAGTGACACCAATGCTCTTTCAAGGCTGGTACAGGAGACAGCAGCAGATGCTGGGCGGCTCTGGCGTCCGTATGGTGCTTCGGATTGCAAGGAGAGTTGCTGGGCACGTGGCTGCTTGGACGGATCAAAATGAGTTGCGCCAACAGAGCGCAGCGTCCGGCACCGATGCTTCCGGGCCAAATGCTTCCGACTTTTTTGTCTCTCAGGTCCGCGCGGAAATCCCGAAAGTTGACGGTCCGATCTTTTGGGTCGTGATCCCGACGATGGATCGGGCTGCCACGGTTGCCGATACGATCAGAACCTGTCTGGCCCAAGAAGATGTCAATCTCCGGATCGTCGTGAGCGACAATGCATCGATCGACAATACGGCCGAGGTCGTGAAGTCGTTCGCCGACTCTCGGCTATCTTACATCAATCCCGGCCATCGCCTGGGGATGTCGGAACATTGGGAGTACGCCTTGACCCATGTAGGAGACGGCTATGTCACCGTGCTAGGCGACGACGATGGTCTCCTGCCCGGCGCGGTGAGTGCCGCACGTCAAATGATTGCGAAATACGATACGCAAGCTTTCAGCTGGCGGAAGGTTGAATATTGCTGGCCCGATCACATCGCCCCCTCCTTCCGCAACTGGCTGCAGATTCCGCTCGGGACGGACATTAGGAGGATGAAATCGCTCGATGTCGTTGGTAGCGTCGTTGAGTTTCGCGACAGCTACACGAAACTGCCCTGCATCTACAACTCTTTCATTTCGATCGATTTGATCAGGTCTTACCAGGCGAAGAACGGCGGAATATTCTTTGGTGGGAGCAATCCCGACATATTTTCGGCTTTTGCGATCGCCTCCGAGGTCGAGGAGTTTGTCTTTTGCCAACGTCCTCTGTCCATCAATGGTGCCGGTAGCAAAAGCAACGGCACACTACAAACAGTCGGTGACAAGGATGATGGGCTTGCGAAGAGCTTCTGGGCCGACACCAAGTTCACGTTCGAGCCAGGCATCCCGCAGGCGCCGGTGGTTGAATTCTGCATTATCGACTCGTTTATGAAAGTTCAAAAAGTCGCGGAATGCTTTTCTCCCGACTTGGTGGACAAGAAGTTGCTGATCCAATCCGCGGTCGGGGGCACATTCGGCGGCCATATTCCCGCAAGCCGTCGCGCCGATCGTCTTGAGTCCTTGAGGGAATATGCCCGGACAGAAGGGCTCCTGGAGCTGTTCGAAGAGACCTGCGATCGCTATGCGCGAATCAACATAGAGCCGGGTTTACCGAAGCCCGGATATTACGAACCCGATATTGTTGTCTTCGACGCATCAAGTATGGGGGTCGATAACGTCTATTCGGCGTCGTTGCGCGTGGCCGAAATACTCAATCTTAAGGCCGTGCAGGAGGCGCTCTTCCGGCGATTGACGGAAACACGTCGTCCAGAGCTCGCAATCGCCCTATTCGCGCGATCGAACGGTTCGCCGCTGCGTCTTCATCTCGGGTGCGGCGCCGCCCATTTTTCTGGCTACGTCAATGTCGATAATGTCGATTTTCCTCAGTCGGAACGCGTGATCATGACTGTCGTGCCGGACGTCGTGTGCGACATCGCGCGGATTGATCTGCCGGAAAATAGCGTGAAGGAGATCCGCCTTCATCACGTGTTCGAACATCTCAGTCGCGCTGTCGCGCTGGCGTCCCTAATCAAATGGCAAGGTTGGCTTGAAATCGGCGGAGAGTTACGGATCGAAACGCCAGACTTTGAGGCCTCCGCCCGCGATTTTCTCAATGCAAATAGTGTCCAGGAAAAGCTGCGGGCGATTCGGCATCTCGAAGGAGACCAGGTCGGCGGCTGGGCCTATCACGTTGGCCAATGGTTTCCCGAGCGCTTCGACCACACGATGAGGAAGCTAGGTTTTGGAGAAGTCTACACAAGGCAGGAAGCTTCAGCTCACACGCCGCCTCTGCGCAATGTCATCGCGATCGGAAGGAAGACAGCTTTCAGGTTGCGCTCAGAGCAATTCGAGGCCGGCTGCGAACTCCTGAGAGATTTTATGGTGGCTGATGGAGAGATCTCAGCCTGGGAGGCGTGGAAAAATCAATTGTCGACGATCCTGGACGAGGCCGATGTTTTTCCGGCCCCGAACATTCTTAGTTCTGAGGCTTAGCGCTGCTTCGCAGCAGCGCACGTTGAAACAGGCAGGTGGAATCGTGAAAGCAGTCATTCTGGCAGGTGGCATGGGTACGCGGATCTCGGAAGAGACGTTGGTGCGGCCGAAACCCATGATCGAGATCGGTGGGCGGCCGATCCTGTGGCACATTATGAAGCTCTATGCGCACCATGGGATTACGGACTTCGTGATCTGCCTCGGCTACAAGGGGTACATGATCAAGGAATATTTCATGAACTTCGTGCTGCATCATTCCGATGTTACCATCGATGCCACGAAGAACAGCGTCACGTACCATCAGAGCAGCGTGGAGCCGTGGCGGATCACGCTTGTGGATACGGGCGAGACAACTCTCACGGGCGGCCGGCTCAAACGGGTGCGCAACTATGTCGATCCACAGGAGCCGTTCTGCTTCACCTACGGCGATGGCCTTTCCGACATCAATATTGCTGACAGCATCAAATTTCACAGCAGCCATGGCAGACAGGCGACAGTGACGGCCGTGCGGCCGCCGGGCCGCTACGGCGCGCTGGAGATCGATGGGTCGACCGTAAAATCCTTCGTCGAGAAGCCGCCTGGTGATAATGCGTATATCAATGGTGGTTTCTTCGTGCTCAATCCGGCGGTGATCGACCGTATCGAGGGCGACAAGACATCCTGGGAGTCGGCCCCGCTTGAGGCATTGGCCCGAGATGCGCAGCTCGCTGCTTATCGCCACTACGGTTTCTGGCAGCCGATGGACACGCTTCGCGACAAGATGATGCTCGAGGAACTCTGGCAATCGGGCCGTGCGCCCTGGCGGCAATGGGGCTAGGCGCAACGGCGGCTAGCTCTCCGACGTGTCAGTCCATGTGCCCGACATCAATGACTTCGTCGCGGGTTTTGAGATCCTGCTCGGCAAGCAGGTCGATGCCACGTTCGAAATTCCACATGTATTGGAAATGATCCGCAATGTCGAGTTCGATACAATCTATCGCAAGCATTACTCCTAATTCCGAATGGCAGCATGCTGGCGCAGTTCGGGGCGGCCAAGACGGCCGTCGATAGGACCGCTCAATGATCCTTGCGCACCAAGTAAGGGCAATCGTGACGCGTGCATTGGCCAGGATGCGCCGCGGCCCAGGGCTGCTGGAACAGCTGAAAGATTTACAGGGCGCCCATGCAGCGCTCCATACCTCCGCCGCGGTCCAAGCCGCTCATGTTGCGCTTCAGGCCAAGCACGAACGCTGGGCGGAGGCGGAGCCGCTAATCGAGAGCTTCCTCGCGCTGTCGACTATCGACCGTACAAAGATTCTCTCCACCGATCAGGGGCAGTATGTCGTCGGCACCAGAAACGCCGCGACGCGCGATGGCTGGGTAGCCGAAGTGCTTGCCGAATTGCCGGCCGGCGCGCGACTGCTCGATGCGGGGGCCGGCGAGTGCCAGTATAAGAAGCACTGCGGCCATCTCATATACGTCGCGCAGGACAACGCGATCTATGACGGCAAGGGCGAGGAGGGCTTGCAGACCGGAAGCTGGGACTTCTCCCAGATCGACCTCGTCTGCGACATCCTGAACATCCCCGAGCCTGATGCATCTTTCGATGCAGTGCTCTGCACGGAGGTACTGGAGCATCTGCCGGATCCTCTCCGCGCGCTCGAGGAAATGGCACGTCTGCTGCGGCTGGGCGGTGTGTTCATTATTACCGCGCCGTTCTGGAGCCTGACGCATTTCGCGCCTTATCACTACGCCACTGGCTTCAATCGTTACTTCTACGAACTTCATCTCGGCCGGCTCGGTTTCGACATCGTCGACATGATCCCGAACGGCAATTTCTTCGAGTGCGTCGGCCAGGAGCTGCGTCGCGTGGCCGATATGGCGGAGCGCTTTGCGGCGGGCGAGAGACCGACTGCGCTGGAGGTCTATGCGGTGCAGGTCGTGCTCGCGATGGTCGAGCGCATGTCGGCCCGGGACACCGGTAGTCCCGAAATGCTGCACTTCGACTATCAGGTGCGCGCGATCAAGCGGCAGAAATAATGATTCGCGATCTGGCTAAGAGCATCCGCTCCAGCCTGGTCGGTTGGGCTTGGAGGTTCACGCTCCGAGCGGGCGGCGTGGTGGACCATGGCGAGCTGCCCAGCAAGGCCGTGGGAGATTACGAGCTTCTCGGGGAGGTGTTGCGCTTCAAGCCTTATGTGAGACGTGTGCTTGCCGACCGCTGCTGGCTCGAGGACGCGCTGGGGCGCAAGGAAGAGCTTCTCAGGGAAGCGTTGCGCCTTGAGCCTTATGTGAAAGATGTGCTCGCCGACCGCTACTGGCTGGAGGATGCGCTGGCGCGCAAGGACGAGGTGATGTCGTTCCTCGACCAGCGGCGCGGCCAGGAAACCGCGCGAGGCGCATTTGGCGACGAGTTCAACCAGTTTGTTGCCCTCGCCGGCGAGACGCCGCGCCTGCCAGTCCATCCTGACGATGTCAACCCTCAGCTGTCCGACCGCGGGAGCGTCACCCCGATCGACCGCCACTACACGTACCATCCGGCCTGGGCCGCGCGGGTCCTTGCCAAGACCCGGCCGCCCAAGCATGTGGACATCTCTTCCATCGTGAATTTCGGCGCGATCGTCTCGGCTTTCGTTCCCATCGAGTTCTATGATTTCCGGCCCGCGCCGGTCGAGCTCGACGGGCTCTTCACGGGTGCGGCCGACCTGACGCAGCTGCATTTTCCAAGCGACAGCATCGGCTCGCTGTCCTGCATGCATGTGATCGAACATATCGGCCTTGGCCGCTACGGGGATCCGCTCGATCCCGATGGCGATTTGAAGGCGATTCGAGAGCTCGTCCGCGTTCTGGCGCCCGGTGGGGATCTTCTGGTCGCAACGCCAGTGGGCCGTCCGCGAGTGGAGTTCAACGCGCACAGGGTCTATGACCATGAGGCATTCGCGCGCTATTTCGCGCCGCTCGAGCTCGTCCAGTTCGCGCTCATTGAAGAGCGCGGCGAGGGTGGGATGATCGTGGCGCCGCCGCCGGAGCGGGTGCGGGCGGAATCCTACGGTTGTGGATGCTTCTGGTTCCGCAAACCGAAACAGGAAGAGGGCGCGCAAGCCTAACTTGCCGCCGGCGGTGTGCCGGCGGGTTGAGGGCTGTTCTATGCGTGATCGTCAAGTATCGCGCCGGCGTGACAATACTGGGCTGATGGCGCGTGCAGTTTGAAATTGGAAAAAGGTGATAGCGTGAAGGTGGTCGGACTGGCGGGAGGCATGGGTACCCGCATGCTGAAGAGAGTTTGGTGCGGCCGAAACCCATGATCGAGATCGGTGGGCGGCCAATCCTGTGGCACATTATGAAGCTCTATGCGCACCATGGGATTACGGACTTCGTGATCTGCCTCGGCTACAAGGAGTACATGATCAAGGAATACTTCATGAACTTCGTGCTGCATCATTCCGATGTCACCACCATCGATGCCACGAAGAACAGTGTCACCCACCATCAGAGCAACGTCAGCCATAGAAAACTGGCGACGGTGACAGCGGTGCGTCCGCCGGGCCGCTACGGCGCGCTGGAAATCGATGGGTCGACCGTAAAATCCTTCGTCGAGAAGCCGCCTGGTGATAATGCGTATGTCAATAATGGCTTCTTCGTGCTCAATCCGGCGGTGATCGACCGTATCGAGGGCGACAAGACATTCTGGGAGTCGGCGCCGCTTGACGCATTGGCCCCGGATGCGCAGCTCGCTGCTTATCGCCACTACAGTTTCTGGCAGCCGATGGACACGCTTCGCGACAAGATGATGCTCGAAGAATTCTGGCAATCTGGCCGTGCGCTATGGCGGCGGTGGAGCTAGGCGCGATGGTCGCTAGCTCTCCGATGTGTCGGTCTTGCGGCGCGCCGCTGACGGCCGTGCTGGTGGATCTCGGCATGACGCCGATCTCGAATGCGTTCGTTCGCTCAGATCATGCGTCGTTCAGCGAGCGCTTCTATCCGCTCAAGAGCTTTGTCTGCGATCGCTGTTGGCTGGTGCAGCTTGAGGATTTCGAGACGCCGGAGACGCACTTCCACGCCGAATATGTCTATTTCTCGTCATTCTCGGACAGCTGGCTTGCCCATGCGCGCAGCTTTGTCGAAAAGGCTGTGGTACGTCTTGCGCTTGGCGCCAGTTCCCGGGTCGTCGAGGTCGGTAGCAATGACGGATATCTGCTGCAATATTTCGTTCAGCGCGGTATTCCCTGCCTCGGCGTCGATCCGGCCGCCAACTGTGCCAAGGCAGCCTGGGGCCTGCGACGTGTGCCGACCGAGGTCGCGTTCTTCGGGTCAAAGGCAGCAACGCGGCTTCGCGAGCAGGGCGGGACGGCGGATTTGATCATCGCCAACAACGTGCTTGCCCATGTGCCGGACATCAACGACTTTGTCGCAGGCTTCAAGATCCTGCTCAACGAGCAGGGCGTTGCCACGTTCGAATTTCCGCATGTTCTGGAAATGATCCGCGACGTCGAGTTCGATACGATCTATCACGAGCACTATTCCTATTTGTCGCTATTGGCGCTGGAGCCGTTGTTCGGACGTCACGGATTGCGGGTGGTTGACGTCGAACGGCTCTCGACCCATGGAGGGTCGCTTCGACTCTATGTCGCGCATGCCGATCGCATGGCGGTGACCGAGTCCGTCAAGAAGCTCAGGCAAGAGGAGGTCCTCGCCGGTCTCGACCAGCTCGCGACCTACGAAACCTTCGGCCAGCGCGTTCGCCAACTGAAGCGCTCGTTGCTGCGTCTCCTGATCGAGCTAATAGAAGGTGGAAAATCGGTTGCGGCTTATGGCGCGCCCGCGAAAGGCAACACTCTGCTCAACTACTGCGGAATCGGCCGCGACTTCATCGCCTTCACCGTCGATCGCAACGTGCACAAGCAGGGTCTGTTGTTGCCGGGAACGCGGATCCCGGTCCTTGCCCCGGATGAAATCGCAAGAAGGCGGCCCGACTATGTTCTCATTCTGCCGTGGAATCTACGGGAGGAGATCGTGGCCCAGCTGAACGAAATTCCCGACTGGACGGGGCAATTCATTATTCCCGTGCCCGAACCCGTGATTCTGGACAGCCATGGCGATGCACACAATGAGTAAGCAGGACAGCGCGCCGACGGTCAGTGTCGTCTTGTCGGTGAAAAATGGCGGCCGCGACTTGCCGCAGGCGCTTGGGACGATCCTGAACCAGTCATTCACCGATTTCGAGCTGATCGCAATCAACAACGGCTCGACGGACGAGACTTGTTCCTACCTCGACAGCATCGGCGATCCACGTGTTCGCGTCATCCATCAGGATGACGCGGGTCTTGCGGGAGCGCTCAACCGCGGAATCTCACTGGCGCGAGGGCGCTATATCGCAAGACAGGACCACGACGATCTCGCCGATCCGAGTCGAATAGCAAAGCAGGTGGAGTTTCTTGACGCTCGCCCCGATCATGCCCTGGTCGGCACGCGCGCCGAAATCTGGGTCGGCGACACGCCCACCGGCCGGTTCCACGATCATCCGACGGACGATGCGGACCTGCGCTTCGCTCTCCTGTTCAACAATTACTTCGTCCATTCCTCGGTGATGATGCGCAAGGCGGCGCTCGACGAGGTCGGAGTCTACAGCACCGACCGTACGCGCCAGCCGCCGGAGGACTACGAGCTGTGGTCGCGCATCGCGCGACGTTTTCGTGTCGCCAATCTGCCGGAGCGGCTGACCATTTATCGTGAGGTGCCGACTAGCATGTCGCGAGATGGCGTCGATCCCTTCAAAGAGAAGCTGGTGCTGATCTCGGCCGAGAACCTCGCAGCGGCCAGCACCGGTGAGGCCAAACCGCAGCGCGTTCATCACGACGTCGCCAATCTGGTGCACGGTATGCCCGACAAAATGTCGCGAGGCGCAGATATTGAAGCGATGTGCGCTGTCATTTCCAAAGCAGGTGCCGCGATTTTCGGCGACGGGTATCTGGACGGACAAAACAATCCTGTGGCGATCTGGAGCCGGAATTTGCGGCATCACTTCGGTATCCAGAGGGCGGGCCTGACTGGTGTGCGCAACTTCGCCGGCGGCGTTAGAAGTAGATTGCGGCGTCTTGGATTTTCTATTTAAGATTGTAAGATGAAGTTTCGAGGTTGCCATATGAAACTCCTTCTTTGTTGCGAAAGCTATTTTCCTGCGCGTGGTGGCGTGCAGGAGGTCATGAAACAAATTGCGGAACGAATGGCGGCAGCCGGCCACGACGTTTCAGTTGCGGCTCGCAAGCAACCCGACCGGACCTCGACTATCCACAATGGCGTGCGGATCCACGAATTCGACGTGAGCGGCAATCTGGTCAATGGACTTCGCGGTGAAGTGGAACGGTACCAGGAGTTCATCAAGAATTTCCATGGTGATGCGATCCTGATCAAGGCCGCCCAGCAATGGAGTTTTGACGCTCTTTGGCCCGTGCTCGATCAGGTGAAGGTCCGCAAAGTATTCGTGCCGTGCGGCTTCTCGTGCTTCTACGAACCCGACTATGCCGACTATTTCGCGCAATTGCCCGAAATCCTGCGCAAATTCGATCATCTGATTTTCTACGCGGAGAAATACCGCGACATAGACTTCGCCAAGGCGCACGGCATTACGACATTCTCGATCATTCCTAATGGGGCCAGCGAGATCGATTTTGGGCGTCCCGCCGACGGTAGGCTGCGCGCCAAGCTCGGCATTCCTGCCGACGATCTGCTGTTCCTGACCGTGGGTACGCCCGTCAATGCCAAAGGGCACAAGGACGTCGGGGAGGCATTCGCCGAGATGGATCTGGACGGGCGCAATGCCACCCTGATCCTCAACGGTTCCTGGCCTGAGCCATCGATTCAAGTCGGGCGGCGGCTGTGGGGGCCCAAGTGGCTGCACGATACTTTGCGCAAGGCGCGCAGGGTCGCACACAAGGTGCGCGCAGTTGCATCGCTTTATCTGCGCCCAAATACCATGAAGAAGGGCCTTGTCGTCCTTTATCGTGAAGGCTGGAGCGGCGTCTGGGATCGGTTATTTCCGAAGCCGCCGACCTTGCCCGCCCCGCCGCCAGCCGTCGCTGCGCTTCCGACGGCTGCCCCGTCACCACCGCCACCGCGACGCCTCGAAGTGCCTGACACCATCGGCGCCGACAGGGCCATCAAGGAGGCCAGCGGAACAAAACGGATTCTGTGCCTGGATATGCCGCGGGAGGACGTGATCAGTGCATTTCTGGAGGCTGATCTGTTCGTTTTCGCCTCCAAAGTGGAATATTCTCCACTCGTTCTGTTTGAAGCCGCCGCATCCCGGACGCCGTTTCTCACCGTTCCGGTCGGAAATTCCAGAGAGATCGTGCGCTGGACTGGCGGCGGTTGGATATGCCCGGCCGAGGTCGACGAGCGCGGATACACCAAGGTATCGCCGGCTGTGCTCGCGAGAGAGATGGAGAAGGCCGTGCACTCGCCGGAATTTCTTCGCCAGCTCAGCGAGGCGGGCAAGCAGGCGTGGTGCGATCGCTTCACCTGGGCGAAGATTGCGCAGTCGTACGAACGGATATTGCGTGGCGAGACTGTTTGGTCGCGGACGCAAGACGCGTCGCTCGACAAGGTACTCGGCGGGTAAGGCTCGCCCGATCCAACCGCAATTTTGACGCTGATTGAGGATCCAGTGGCTTTATGGATCAGAAATCTGCGGCATCATTTTGCAATTCAACGGCTTAGGTTGTGTCAGGTCCGTAATGTTGCCCAGGGCGCGAAAGGCATTGCGTCGTCCCGCCTTCGCATCTAGGTCTGTAAGACACACGCCTCTTCAAAGCGTCGATTGATAGAGTGAAGGAACATTGATTGCGCCTGCTGCTTTGTTGTGAATCCTATCATCCGCATCGAGGCGGTGTGCAGGAAGTGATGCGCCAGGTTGCGGAATGCATGGCAGCATGGGGCCATGACGTTACGGTCGCCACAAGCCGGCATCCGCGCAGGAAATCGAGTGTGGTCAACGGCGTGAGGATTCGCGAATTCAAAGCGGGCGGGAAGATGGTTTATGGCCTCAACGGCCAAATAGATGAATACCGCGAGTTTGTCAGGACCTTTGCGGCAGACGCGATCCTCATCATGGCCGCGCAGCAATGGAGCTTCGATGCGCTGTGGCCCGTTCTGGATGATATCAAGGCGCGCAAGGTGTTTATTCCTTGTGGCTTCTCAGGTCTCTATGAGCCGGATTTCTCGGAATATTTCAGGGAGCTTCCGGACGTCCTCAGGAAGTTCGATCATCTCGTCTTCAACGCGGAGAAATACCGCGATATCGATTTCGTAAGGAACAACGGGCTGAGCAATTTCACGGTGCTGCCAAACGGCATCAGCGAAGCTGATTTCGAGCGGGAGCCTGACGGTCAGTTTCGGCAGAGGCTGGCAATACCGGAAGATGCGTTTCTGTTCCTGACTGTCGGCAATCCGATCGAGGCCAAGGGACATCGTGACGTTGTCGACGCATTTTCGCGCCTGGATACGGGCGGACAATCCGCGGTGCTGCTTTCGATCGCCGGCTGGCCCGGGAGTGGTTTGGGAGCTTCCCGCAGAGAACGCGGTCTAGCTCAGCTTGTGCGTCAGAAGGTGATTAATTCCCGCCTGGGGACTGCCGTTCGCTATGGTGACGCGGTTGTGCGACGTCTATTCTATATCGCTCGATTCGAGGGATGGATCGGGATCGAACAACTTGTGCGTCGCAAGCTGACACGACGCAAGCTGGCGCGCATGGATCCGCCCGTACCACCGCTTGAGAGCATCGAGAGCATCGCCGCGAAGGCCTCGGCGCAGCCGTTCAAGCGCGTGATCCTGACGGATCTTGAGCGGCAGGACCTTATTCAGGCTTACCTCGCAGCCGACTTGTTCGTTTTCGCCTCGCGAATCGAATATTCCCCGCTGGTCCTGTTTGAGGCCGCCGCCGCGGGCACGCCGTTTTTGACGGTTCCCGTGGGTAACGCCGATGAGATTGTCCGCTGGACTGGCGGAGGGATGCTATGCGAGGCGGCTAAGGACGGACGCGGTTATACCCGTGTCGATCCAACGACGTTGGCTCGCGAGATGGCAGGCTGTATGAGGGATCGCGAAAAGCTTAGCCGCCTCGGTGCTACGGCACGCGAAAGGTGGCGCAATTGTTTCACCTGGAAGGTTGTCGCTGGCTATTACGAGGACATCCTCGCCGGCAAAACTCCGAATGTGCGTATCACGGAGTTCAAAGAATTGGTGCCGGATGAGCAAGCAATCTCGGGTGTAGCATGAAACACGCAGTTATCTTGGCAGGTGGTCGGGGGACGCGCCTGCGGCCGTATACGTTGACGCTCCCGAAGCCGTTAGTCCCGCTGGTCGATACGCCGATCGTCGAGATCGTGATCCGCAAGCTGGCAAACGCGGGTTACGATGGAGCTACCTTGGCGATCAACCACATGGGCGAGCTCATCCAGGCCTATTTCGGCACCGGCGAGCGTTGGGGATTGGAGCTTCGATACTCGCTGGAAAACGAGCCATTGGGAACGATCGCTCCGCTTCGGCTGATAAGCGACCTCCCTGACAACTTCCTGGTCATCAACGCGGACGTATTGAGCGACCTCGACCTGTCACGGTTTCTTGCGGACCATGTTGCGTCGGGCGCGATCTTCACGATTGGCGCCACCAGCCGCGATCAGGTACTGGACTATGGTGTTCTTGGGGTCGAGGGCGAGCGCCTCGTGAACTTCCGCGAGAAGCCGAAACTCCCGCAACTTGTCAGCATGGGCATCTATGCCGTCAATCGGCGAGTGCTTGACAATATTCCGCCAACCGGTCCCTTTGGGTTCGATCAGCTGATGCTCAAGCTCATCGAGACGGGTGAGCCGGTCAATGTCAAAAGGCATGACGGATATTGGCTCGATATCGGCCGTCCCGATGATTATGAGCGAGCCACCATCGAGTTCGAAAAAGACCGGAATCGCTTCTTGTGAGCGAACGTGTGCTTGTGACGGGCGGCAGCGGCTTCGTCGGCCGCAGGCTCATTCGATTTCTGAGAGAGGAGGGCGCCGAAATATTGGCGCCGGGGCGCGATGCCCTTGACGTTTCGGTGGGGGCATTTCCCGACGTCTCAGTTGATTGGGTCATTCACCTCGCGGGCCGAACCTACGTGCCCGCGTCATGGAGCGAGCCCGCGGATTTCTACCGCGTCAATGCGCTAGGGACGGTCAATGTTCTCGAATATTGCCGCCGGACGCGGGCACGGCTGATCTATGTGAGTGGTTATTGCTACGGTATTCCCGAAACGCTGCCGATATCGGAAACCGCGCCGTTGAAGCCGAACAATCCATACGCGTTTTCGAAGTGTGCTGCCGAAGAAGCCTGCCGCTTCTTCTTCGAGTCCCTGCAGACGCCCGTGATGATCGTACGTCCGTTCAATATCTACGGCCAGGGACAATCAGCGAATTTTCTGATCCCGCGCATCGTGGAGCAGGCGATCGATCCGAACGTCGCCGCCATCGTTGTGGAGGACGATACGCCGAGGCGAGACTATATCCATCTCGACGACGTCATTGGCGCGATCGAAAGCCTGCGCAGGAATCCCAAACCCGGTGCGACGTTCAATATCGGCTCGGGAGAGTCCTATTCGGTAGCGGAAGTGGGGGAGCTGGTGCGCTGCGCTGCCGATGTGAGCAAACCCTTCGTTAGCCGTGGCAACCGGCGCGTAAACGACATACCGGACGTAATCGCCGATATCACTGCGATCCGGGATGCGACCGGCTGGTCGCCGTCGATCACACTGCAGGACGGGCTCCGTGACGTGGTTTCCCACGCGAGAGCTCATGGTGGCTCAGGTGCGGTCGTCTAGGCTGCGGCCGGTCTCGATGTGCTTGAACCCGGGAACGACGGAAGCGACGTGGCGCGCGATGTCGGATTTCTCCAGCTTCATGCTGGCGTCCGCCGCGATCTCGTCGAGGAATGCCAGAGCCGGCTCGAGGGGAACCGGGGCCGGCACATACCGCAACGCGCTCAACGCTGCGAACCTGGTTGGCGCCGGCGTCTCGTCCACCGCCACAAACTCTTCATATGGCTTCTCGCCGCTGGTATCGAGCGGCGTCAACAGGACGGGATAGGAGCCGCGCTTGAGCTCGGCCTCCGTTGCCGTGCAGGCTTCCGCTTCGTGCTCGTAGAACGCAGGCTGCAAACCGAGATCTCGCAGCAACGCCGCGGCGATCTCGACGAGCGGCCGCAAATGCTCGTTCGGATCGAGACGGGGAAAGGTGATATGTCCGGGCTCGGCGGCGCCGGCGGTCAACAGACAAATCTCTGCCGCTTCCCTGGGGCTGACAAAGTATCGGCGCACGTCGCGAGGCACGGCCAACGGTTGCCGGCGCGCCAGCCGGTACAGAAAGCCCTGCAGCAGGCTCCCATTGGAAAAGGCGACATTGGCAAAACGTGTCGAGGTGACCGAGGAGCCAGTGCTTCCAATCGAAAACAGCACATGCTCCATGAGACGCTTGCTGGCGCCCATCAGGCTGGTCGGGTTCGCCGCCTTGTCGGTGGACACAGCAAAATAGCGCTTTCCGTGGCCGTACTTCTGCAACCATTTGGTGAAGCGATGCATCTTGATAACGTTCGTGTCGAGCATCTGAATGACCGATGGAACGTCCTTTTCGGAGCGAACGTGCTTGTGGGCCGCAAAGTGCAGAACGAGATCGTAAGCCGGTTCCGACTGCAGCAGCCGCTCGGTTGCGGCGCTGCCATAGTCGATCGGCAGCAGCCGGAATTCGCCGCTGACCAGCGACTGCGGACGCGAGCGGAAATCACGGACCAGTTCGACAAGGCCGTTTTCGGCGAGGTCGATGACGTGAACGGCGGCAGGGGCGTAAGGAAAAAGCAGCTCGAGCGTAGCGCTGCCGATGCTCCCGGCGCCGCCGGTCACCAGAATGCGCCGGCCGCCGATCGCCGACCTGAGCTCGGCATCGTGCGTTTTGATGTCCTCTGCAAAAAGCGAGGTCGTCCGACCTGTCGTGAGACGGCTCAACCCGGGATCGAAGAACAGAGACCCCGTGTCCATCAAACTGTTGCCTGAGAAGGCTTTCATAGCATGTCCCATTCTTGCTAAAGGGGGCAGGTCGGAATCTCGGCTCGGGACCCTCGGGTGGGCTCCCATTCGCAACTTTTCCCTCATCCCATGCCCTCTTTAAGGTGATCGGTGTCCATTCTGCAAGGTCGTAAATGAGTGCCATGAGCCCTGAATCTCCTCTGCTCGATTTCGAACTCGTCTTGCGGGGAGCGCGTGTATTCGTGACCGGACACAGCGGCTTCACCGGCGGCTGGCTCGTCAGCTGGCTGAAGCGAATCGGCTGCGATGTCGCCGGGCTCGCGCTTGAACCCGCGACCGAGCCGAGCCTGTTCGCCGCGGCCAACGTCGCGGACGGCATCGCCTCCACCATCGGCGACATCCGCGATCCCGCAACCGTCCGCGACGCGATCGCGCGCCATCGGCCATCAGTCATCATTCACCTTGCCGCGCAGCCGCTGGTCTCGAAGTCCTTTGCCGACCCGATCGAGACCTTCGCCACCAACGCGCTCGGCACCGCACATGTGCTGGAGGCGGCTCGGCTCACGCCCGACGTCAAGTGCGTCGTCTGCATCACCACCGACAAGGTCTATCGCGACCAGGACTGGGTTTGGGGTTATCGCGAGCAGGATCCGCTCGGCGGCAAGGATCCCTACAGCGCCTCCAAGGCCTGCGCCGAGCTGGTCGCAGCCTCCTATCGCGCGACGCTGGCCGAGCGCGGCAACGGCGTGCTGATCGCGAATGCCCGCGGCGGCAACATCATCGGCGGCGGCGACTGGTCGGCTGACCGGATAGTCCCGGACTTCGTTCGCGCCGTGACAACGCGCCAGCCGATCTCGCTGCGCAACCCGGGCGCGGTGCGTCCGTGGCAGCACGTGATGGCGCTGGTCCATGGCTATCTGGTGCTGGCTGCCCGCCTGTTGAGCGGCGACCGCGCGGCGGCCGACAACTGGAATTTTGGTCCGAGCGATGATGCCGCGCGCACCGTCCAGGATCTTGTGGAGCGCCTGGCCGCGAGCTGGACCAGACCCGAGATCACTTACGCGCCCGGAAGCTTCCCGGAGACGCGCTTCCTGCATCTCGACAGCACCAAGGCGCGAAGCTTTCTGGGGTGGACGCCGCCTCTGTCTTTCACGGACACCATCGAATTGACCGCCGGTTGGTACCGCGATTTCATGGCCAATCCAGTGGAAGCCGCGCAAATCACCAGTCGTCAGATCGAGCATTATCGCAACGTCTTGAGGAACCATGCCGGCCGCTAACGTTCTCGTCACTGGTGCCTCCGGCTTCATTGGCGCCCATCTCGTCGCCCGCTTGTTGTCGGAAGGAAGTCACGTCACGGTTCTTGCAAGACCGTCGAGCGTACTTCCGAAGGAATGGCATGATCGTGTGAGTGTCGTCGCCTGCAACGATTTCAGTGAGAACGGCCTGCGACGGCTGCTTCGCGAGCCCCTCGATACGGTCTTTCATTTGGCAGCCTACGGCGTGCGGCCCAATCATCGCGACATCGACGAGATGATCGCCATCAATGTGGGGCTTCCCGATGCACTGGTGCGGCTTTGCGCCGATTGGCGCGCGCGAATGGTCATGGCCGGGACCTTTTCGGAATATCGGAGCCCCTCGAGCCGGGACCTTCTTACGGAAGCGTCGCCCCTGGAGCCGGGTAAGCTCTACGGCTCGTCAAAGGCCGCGGGCGGCCTGATGGCGGGCGCGATCGCCAACAGCGGCGGCACCGGCTTTCGCTTGTTGCGTCTTTTCAAGGTCTATGGTGCCGGAGAGGCGTCCCATCGCCTCCTGCCGGCGCTGGTCGATGGCCTGGCCAAGCAGGAGCGCGTGGCGATCTCGGCGGGCACGCAGGTCCTCGACTTCGTCTACATTGACGACGTTATCGAGGCGATGCTGCGCGCCGATGCGCATTGCCGCGAGAAGGGCGGTATCGCGACCTGGAACGTTGCCACTGGCCGCGCCCATTCGGTGAGGGAATTTGCCGAGCGTGTCGCCGCGGCAATGAACGCTCATCCGTCGCTCCTCGGCTTTGGCACGATTGGCATGCGCAAGGATGACGAGCCCTGGCTTGTTGGTTCGCCCGATCTGCTTCGTTCGGAGCTCGGCTGGCAGCCGTCGATCGGACTGGATGAAGGCGTGCGTGCCGCCGTCGCTGCGCTTCGCAGATTTCAGTCTCAGCAATAGCTCCAAGGAATTAGATCCAGGTGATTACGGTATCGCTGATCGGCGGGCTCGGTAACCAGATGTTCCAGTATGCAGCCGGCAAGGCGCTTGCGGAGCGTCATGGCGTCGCGCTCGCGCTCGATCTCAGCGGCTTCAAGAACTATGCGCTGCGCTCTTTCCTGCTGGATCGACTGTGTGTGCCGGAAGCTTGCGTCGCAAATGCTGACCTTGCAAACGAGATACCAGCCGGGAATTTCGTTCGCGCGTTATGGAAGCAGCGCGTTGATCGCGTGCTCGGGCGCGCAGGCCTGCCCAAGCTCGCGCCCTCCGCCGAGCAATATCGCGAGCCGCATTTTCACTTCGACCCTGCATTCGAGGCGCTCGGGCCGCAGGCCTCGCTGTTCGGCTATTTCCAGAGCGAGCGCTATTTTGCGTCGATCGCCGAACGGTTGCGCGACTGGTTTTCGCCGCGCGAGCCGTTTGGTGAAGCCGCGGCGAGCGTACTTGCCCGGATCGAACGCAGTCCGCGGCCGGTCTCTGTGCATGTCCGCCGCGGCGATTATCTCAACCCCGGCACAGCCGAATTCCACGGCATTCTCGGCGAGCCGCATTATCGCCAGGCGCTCTGCCGCCTGGAGGGCGCGATCGGTCAGGAGGCCGAATTCTTCGTGTTTTCCGACAATCCGGCCGAGGCCGAACAGGTGCTGGATTTTGTGCCGAAGTCGCGGCTCATCCATGCCTGCGGCGATCCGGCGCGGCCCTGGGAGGACATGGCGCTGATGGCGCACTGTCGCCATCACATCATCGCCAACAGCTCCTTCAGCTGGTGGGGGGCTTGGCTGAACCGCTCGACGGACAAGGTCGTCATTGCGCCGCGTGCGTGGTTTGCGCCGGCAGAATTGAAGAAGCTCAATACGGCTGATCTCTACCCGTCCGGGTGGATTTTGGTCTGATCGTTCATTGGCAAAGTCCTCCATGATTGAAACGGGAGTATCTCAAGTGCCGCTCACAACCCGGTCCATCATTCACAAGTTACGCCGTAACACCAAGCAAGTGGCAACCGCGGCTGCTGCAAAGGGGCTAACGCGCTCCTGGCCGGATCCGGTCCGCAATGCCCAAGCCTCCGAGTTCGAGGTCGATCTCTGGACCCTATCCAGCTTCGTGCTGGAGAAGATCGTGCCTGTGGTCGGCACGCACCCCTATCCGTTGAACGAATTGCTGCTCATGACTGGGGCTGCGTGCCGGCTCAAGCCGTCCGTGGTATTCGACTGGGGAACACATATCGGCGTGTCCGCCCGGATTTTTTACGAATGCGATCAGGCGTTCAAGCTCGGCTATGAAATCCATTCCGTTGATCTGCCGCCGGACGCTACCCATGTCGAGCATCCCGGCCAGGAACATGGCCGACTGGTGCGAGGCCTGGGGAAGGTTCACCTGCACCGAGGCAACGGCGTAAAGGTGGCGCTCGATCAATGGCAGAAGCTCGGCCGGCCTAAGCGGCCGCTATTCTTCGTCGATGGCGATCATGCCTATGAATCCGTTCGCGACGAGCTGAACGAGATATTCTCGACCGTGCCCGATGCGAGCGCGCTCGCGCATGACACATTTTTCCAGTCCGCTGAATCGAAATACAATGTTGGGCCGGCGCGGGCGATCGACGAGACCGTGGAGAAATTCCCGTCGCGCTTCCGCGTCATCAAGTCCGGCCTTGGCCTGCCCGGCATGACCCTGCTCGCCACGATGTGATGCGCGCGCGAAAATTGCTGCGATCGCCTGCCTGTAAATGAGCACCGTGGATCGGCCTCCTCTCGTCTCCGTCATCATGTCGATGCGCAACAGCGCGTCGACTGTGGAGACCGCCGTGCGCTCGGTGCTGCAGCAGACGCTTGCGGATTGGGAACTGATCGTCATAGACAATGGCTCCTCCGATGAGAGCGGCGCCATCGTCGCGGCGTTTAACGATTCGCGCATTCAGCTCGTCCGGGAAGCAAGCACCTCGTTCCTTGCGGTCCGCCTGAACCAGGCGGTCGCGCTCAGCCGCGGCGAGTTCGTCGCGAGGATGGATGCCGACGATATCTGCTTTCCCGAGCGCTTGGCGCGGCAGGTCGCGCGGTTGCGCGAGGATGCGGAGCTCGATCTCATCGGCTGCGGCGCCGTCGTCTTCACCAGCGGAGGCGAGTTGGTCGGCGAGCTGCCGATTGGCCTCGTCCATCAGGACATCGTGGCGCGGCCCTTTGCCGGCTTTCCGTTTCCGCATCCCACCTGGTGCGGGCGTGCGAGCTGGTTCAGGAACAACCCCTACGATACCGGCGTTGGCTATGCAGAAGACCAGGATCTCCTGCTGCGCAGCTTCCGCCACTCCAGGCTTGGCGCCGTCGATGCCGTGCTGTTAGCCTATCGCCAGGATCAGCTGGCGTTGAGGAAGCTCCTTCCGGGACGGGCAACCTTCATGGGCTCGCTGTGGCGTCACAGGCGCGCCACGGGTGAATTGTGGCCCGTGCTCGCAGGCATCACAAGCCACGTCGTCAAGGGGGCGGTCGATATCGCCACCGTTGGCTCCGGTCTGAATCGGTTGATGCAGCTGCAGCGGTTGCGAACGATCTCGCCTGAGATCCCCGCGCAATGGGGCGAATTGCGGAAGTTGCTTCTCGCCCCATCCAGCCTAGCGGAATCCCCGGGCCCAAATGCGCGAGCACATGCCGGACGTTGGTAACACGGCTGATGGCTGTGGAATCTACTGATGTTCCTAGATGGCATGACAGCTGGTTCCCAAGTGTCCCCTCTGCTAGACTGTAGGGAATGGCAGGCAGTTGATGCTGCTTTCGTAGTTGAAGGATGAACGTCAATGAGTGAGCTGAACGCAAAGCTTAGGTCTTTGCCCGCGCGGATCTTCAAGAATATGAATCGGAAAATGCCGGCGTCGCCCGTCAAATCGGCGCCGCGAGATCCTAGGGAGTGGATTAAGCTCGCCCGAGAAAAATTTGATCTGCTTCCGATGCGGACGCAAGAATTGATGGACCGTCATGAGCTTGTGCCGGATGCGAACGCGGTTGTCTTCTTCAAGGACGATATTGAAAGAGAGGCCGGGGTCACGCTGGAGCGCCTTGCGGCCAATCCTGAGCCCGCGGCCATCGCCCAGGCGATCGACGAAATCATCCGCTGGCTGACTGTTAGCCAGTGTGCGCACGCGCATCGGGAAGGTCTCTACTTCGCTCACGCTGAGCCTCACATGGCTCAACAATGGGAGCGGATAATCTGGCCCATAATCAAGGAGGAAGATTTTACTTCGACACTTGAGCTCGCGTGCGGTCACGGCCGGAATACCGAATTCCTGCGAAGGTTTGCAAAATCCATCGATGTGATCGATGTGAATCAAGTCTGCGTTGATGCCTGCAGGGAAAGGTTCGGTTCGCAAAGGGATGGCTGCAGCTTTCGTTATCGCGTGACTTCCGGCAACCAGCTGCCTGTCGAGAGCAGCTCGATTTCCTTCGGCTATTCCTGGGACTCAATGGTGCATTTCGACAAGCTCGTGGTTCGAGACTATGTCTTTGAGTTCGCCAGGGCGTTGAAACCCGGTGGGAGTGCATTCCTCCACCATTCAAACTATGGAACGATCGCGCCAAACAGTAGCTGGACGAAGAACCACGGCAACCGAAGCGACATGACCGCGGAACTTATGCGGGAGTATGTGAAAGAGGCTGGGCTTGCCATCAAATTTCAGCGGTTGAGTGGAAGAGCGGACGGCTGGGGCATCGACGATCTGGACTGTTTGACGTTGCTCTTCAAGCCTGTCGCTTCTTGAGATGGTTGGTCTCGGATCAAACGACCGCTGAGCGGTGTCGTCATCGAGCGATTCCACGCCCCGGGGAGACTGACACCATCAGTCCTTCGCGGCGTGGGCCACCTCGATATGGCCCGAGCCCTTCTCGGCGGAAAAGATCCAGACCAGCCCGCCGATCGCGCCGACGATGAAGTAGACCGCACCAAACAGGATCGACACCACGGTGCCGTCGGTCTGCGCCAGGCCGGCATAGCCGAATGCCACCATCATTGTCGCCTCGCGCACGCCCCAGCCGGCGATCGAGATCGGCATCATGGTGATCAGCATGATCGGCGGGGTCAGCATGAACAGCTGCTCGAAGTCGCCTGCTGCCGCGATGGCGCGCACGCAGCACCAGGCGATCACCACCGCCAGCACGTGAATGGTCAGCGAGAGCGTGGCGATCTTCGGCCCGCTCTTTCTGGAGAAAATCACCTGATTGGCAATCACCGAGCAGGCATGGATATGCTTGGTCGGCCACCAGTGCTTCAGCCAGGCCCAGTGCAGGCGGCCGAGCAGCAGAAAGCCGAGACCTCCGGCCAGCGCGGCGAAATCGACAAACACCAGTGCAAGCCGCCCCTTGGCATCCGAGATCATGCCGTAGCTCCAGGGCAGGCTCGCCACGATGATCAGCGCCAGCGCAATCAGGCCCACCGCGCGATCCGTCAGGATCGAGTAGGTCGCCGCGCGCCAGCCCGCACCGGTGCGGTTGACCAGCCAGAGTCGCACCGCATCGCCTCCGATCGACGACGGCAGCGTCTGGTTGAAGAAGCTGCCGATCATGTTGTAGCGAAACGCCTTGAGATCGCTCAACGGCGCGTGACAGAGATCGGAGATCACGCGCCAGCGCAGCGCGCCGAGGAAGATCTGGAAGATGGTCACCAGCACCGCGAGTGCGATCCAGAGCAGGTTGATCTGGCTCAGCCGCGACTGGATGGCAGCAAAATTGATCCCGCGCAGCGCGAGGTAAAGCAGCCCCAGCGATACCACCACCCGGGTCGTGAAGATCAAAAATCCGCGCATTGCAGGCCGGGTTCGCTCGCGTTTGTTGGACTACGGGGTGGCGCTGTGGTCCCGAAGTTCGGATCAGGCTATGCAGGGACTCGCCGAAACAACCCTGACGGCCGGGCGGATCGCCACCCCTTGCGATCTTTAGCATACGGTGGCTAAACAGTCGCCGGAGTGGCGTCAATGGCGTCTGGAACAGCCTGGAAGATTATTTTATGTCGCACGGCCGGAAGATCGCCGTCATTGGTTTGGGTTATGTCGGCCTTCCCGTGGCCGCGGCCTTCGCGCGCGCCGGCAATTCCGTGATCGGCTTTGACATCGATGCCGGCAGGGTCAGGGAACTACGGGCTGGGGAAGACCGGACTCGCGAGGTCGAGACCTCGGACCTCAAGCGAGCAACGCTGGATTTGACCTCCGACGAGGCCGCGCTTGAGGGTGCCGATTTTTTCATCGTTACGGTGCCGACGCCGATCGATGCCGCCAACAGGCCGGATCTGAGCGCCATGCTCGAGGCCTCGCGCACGGTCGGAGCAGTGCTCAAGCCCGGTGCCATCGTGGTCTATGAATCCACGGTTTATCCCGGCGCCGTCGAGGAGGATTGCGTGCCGATCCTGGAGCGCGCCTCCAGCCTCAAGGCGGGCACGGATTTCGATGTCGGCTATTCGCCCGAGCGCATCAATCCCGGCGACAAGAAGCATCGCTTCGAGACCATCACCAAGGTTGTCTCCGCCCAGAATGCGAGGGCACTCGATATCGTCGCCGCTGTCTATGGGTCGGTCGTGACCGCCGGCATTCACCGCGCGTCCTCGATCAAGGTCGCGGAAGCGGCCAAGGTGATCGAGAACACCCAGCGCGATCTCAACATCGCCTTCATGAACGAGCTGTCGATGATCTTCCAGGCGCTCGACATCGACACTGGCGACGTGCTCGCAGCAGCTGGCACCAAGTGGAACTTTCTTCCGTTCCAGCCCGGCCTTGTCGGCGGCCACTGCATCGGCGTCGATCCGTACTACCTGACCTATCGTGCCGAAAAAGCGGGCTACCATCCCGAAGTCATTCTCGCCGGTCGCCGCATCAATGACGAAATGGGGCGAGAGATTGCGCGCGAGTGCATCCGCGGCCTGTTGCGGCGGAAGGGAAGAACCGGGATCGTGACGATCCTCGGCATGACATTCAAGGAGAACGTTCCCGATATCCGCAATTCCCGTGTCATCGACGTCGTGCACGAGCTCAAATCATTCGGCGTCGAAGTGCAGATCGCGGATCCTCTCGCGGACACTCATGCGGTCGAGGAGGAATACGGCGTCGCCCTCAGTGACATCGACGCGCTCGAGCCTGCCGATGCCGTGATTCTGGCGGTGGCGCATGATGCTTATATCGAGGGCGGCTGGCGCCTGGTGCAGCGCTTGCTGCATGACGGGGCGGGTCTTGTCTTCGACGTCAAAATGAAGCTCGATCGCGGCGCGAAGCCGCCTGCCATCGATCTGTGGCGACTATGAGAGGTATGGAATACCTATGCCGACACAAGCGATCCTGGTCACTGGAGCTGCGGGCTTCATAGGGTTTCACGTCGCGCAGCGGCTGCTCGCGCAGGGACGCGAGGTGGTCGGCGTCGACAGCGTGAACGACTACTACGATCCCGCGCTGAAGGAAGCACGGCTTGCGCTGCTTGCACGCGATCCGAAATTTGCATTCGTCAAGCTCGATCTCGCCGATCGTGTGGCGACCGCGGCGCTGTTCGCGCAGCACGGCTTTGCCGAGGTGGTGCATCTCGCGGCCCAGGCGGGCGTGCGCTATTCGCTGCAGCATCCGCACGCCTATGTCGATGCCAATCTCCAGGGCTTCATCAATGTGCTGGAAGGCTGCCGCCACAATGGCTGCAAGCATCTGCTGTATGCGTCATCGTCGTCGGTCTACGGCGCCAACACCAAGTTGCCGTTCTCGGTGCACGACAATGTCGACCATCCCGTGAGTCTCTATGCTGCATCGAAAAAAGCCAACGAGTTGATGGCGCATTCCTACAGCCATCTGTTCCGGCTGCCGACGACGGGCCTGCGCTTCTTCACGGTCTATGGGCCGTGGGGACGGCCCGACATGGCGATGTTCATTTTCGCCAAGGCGATCCTGGCTGGCGAGCCGATCAAGCTGTTCAACCATGGCAAGATGCGGCGCGACTTCACCTATGTCGACGACGTCGCGGAGGCGGTGGTCCGCCTGGTCAGCCGGGCGCCCAAAGGAGAGCCGGACTGGGACGGCGACGATCCCGATCCCGCGACAAGCAAGGCGCCGTGGAAGGTCTTCAACATCGGCAACAACAACCCTGAGGAGCTGACCCACGTGGTCGCGCTGCTTGAAAAGGAATTCGGCAGGCCGGCCCAGAAGGACCTGCTGCCGATGCAGCCTGGCGACGTCGAGGCCACCTATGCCGATATCGCGGCGCTCGAGCGCGAGATCGGGTTCAAGCCCGCGACATCAATCGAGGACGGTATCGCGCGTTTCGCGAACTGGTATCGTGAATTTCACAGCAGATAAGGCGAGAAGCCCGATGAGCAAACGAATCACCCCCTTGATCATGTGCGGCGGTGCCGGGACGCGGCTGTGGCCGGCGTCGCGGGAGGGACGGCCGAAGCAGTTCCTGCCGCTGTTCGGGGCGCGCTCGACCTTTCAGGATACGTTGCTGCGGGTGTCGGATCCCGCGCTGTTCGAGCGTCCGATCGTGATCACCAATGCCGGCTACCGTTTCTTGGTTGTGGAGCAGCTGGCCGAGCTGGGCATCGAGGCCGACGTCCTGCTCGAGCCCGCGCGGCGGGATTCCGGGCCGGCGATCGCCGCGGGCAGCGCTTTTGCGCAAACCCGCGACGACGAGGCTGTGGTGCTGGCGCTTGCCGCCGACCATATCGTGCGCGACACAAACGCGTTTCTTGCCGCCTGCCGTCAGGGGCTTGTCGCGGCCGAGAGCGGGCGCATCGTGACCTTTGGTGTGAGGCCGGAGCGCGCTGCCACCGAATACGGCTACATCAATCCAGGCGAGGCGGTGTCCGACCAGGTCCGCGCGGTGCAGAAATTCGTCGAGAAGCCGGATCAGCCGACCGCCGAGGATTATATCGATAAAGGCTATCTCTGGAACAGCGGCAACTTCATGTTCCGCGCCGCGGCGCTGCTTGATGAATATCGGAAGGTTGACGCCGCAAGCGTGGACGCCATCGCCAACGCCGTGAGCAAGGCGGGGCGCGATCTCTCCTTCGTCACCCTCGATTCCGACGCCTTCGGCTCGGCCAGGGCGATCTCGATCGACTATGCGGTCATGGAGAAGACCGCGCATGCCGCGGTCGTGCCGGTCGCCTGCGGCTGGTCCGACGTTGGCTCCTGGCACGCGGTATGGGAGCTGTCGAACAAGGACGGTGAGGGCAACGCCGCGCAGGGGGATGCGGTATTCGAGGATTCCCGCAACTGCAACGTCGCTACCGACAGGGCGCTGGTGGCTCTCGAAGGCGTCGACGACCTCGTCGTGGTGGCAACCCAGGACGCCGTGCTGGTGTCGCGGCAGAAGGACGCCAACGGCCTGAAGCGGCTGGTCGCCAAACTCAAGAGCGTGGCGCCACAGGTCACCGCGGATCATCTCAAGGTACACCGGCCCTGGGGCAGCTATCAGTCGGTCGACAATGGCGAGCGCCACCAGGTCAAGCGCATCATCGTCAAGCCGGGCCAGCGGCTGTCGCTGCAGAAGCACTATCATCGCTCCGAGCACTGGATCGTGGTGCGGGGTGCAGCGCGCGTCACCGTCGACGACCTGGTCAAGACCGTTCACGAGAACGAATCGATCTATATCCCGATGGGCGCGGTGCACCGGCTGGAAAATCCCGGCAAGATCATGCTGGAGCTGATCGAGGTGCAGACTGGGAGCTATCTCGGCGAGGACGACATTATCCGCCTCGAGGACGACTATCGTCGCTCGTAAGCCGCATCAGTCCCATTGGTCCGGTCCGTGGCTCCCAAAATCGCCTCGGGCGTGCTAGGCTGGTCCGTGAGACTGAGCCGGGGCGGTGGGGGCAAGAGAGAAACGCGCGATGCTGATCAATCCTTTTCGCCGTTCGCGTTCCGACGGCCCGTTCCGGACGCGGGCGCCGGCCCGAGACCAGGAGCTGGATAACCAGCTGGTCGGCCAGGTCGCATCCGCCATCGACGACGCGCTGCAGAAGATCGAAGCGCAAAGAGACGGCCTCAAGCGGCGGCTCGATGATGTCATCGCGCGCGCGGCCATTGTCGGCGGCAATGACCTCGACGATTTCCTGACACGGGACGAGGCGCGCGCGAGCCTGCTTGCCGCCTCGGATGACGAGATCGCGCGTGGACAGGTACGGTTGAAGACGCTGGACGAGCAGCTCTCGCATTTCAGGTTTCTGAAAGCTGCCTTGCAGACCCGCTTTCCGGATTTCAAGGCCGACGGCGAGACAATCGCCGGCTGACTTTCATTATATTGGCCTTGAAAGGCTGCGGCCCTGCCGCGGCTGGCCCCTGAGGAGCCAAACTCTGATGCCGGAGCAAAGTAACCGCGTCTCGAGCTACTTCGATCAGATTTCGGACGGGTATTCCGCCCGCTACGAAGAGCGCAACGCGTTTCACAGCTACTTCTTTCGCCAGCGTCTGAAGGCCGCGACGGATCGTTTTGTGTTTGACGCAAAGCTCGTCCTCGACATCGGAGCCGGAACAGGCGCTCTCTATGACGAGCTGGTTCGACGAAGCCCGACGGTGGACTACTTCGCTTGCGACATATCTCCGCAAATGTTGGCACAGAGTGCAATTCCCGCGGAGCGGGCCTTCGTGGGCCGCGTATCGGACATATCATTTCCCCGCGACAGCTTTGATTTCATCTATTCACTTGGAGTCACCACCTATCAGGAGCCGGCGGAGCTCGCCGCCAATTGGCGCTTCATCGCAGATCATCTCGCGCCCAAGGGGACCGCGGTCGTCAGCTTCACCAACCGCGCAGCGATCGACCACGCCGTAAGAACGGTATTAAGAATAGCAAAGCCCATCATCAAAAGAGGCGTGTTCGGCCAATCCTTTGCGACCTTCGCCTATCGGGTAGCCGAGGTATCAGAAATGACACGGGCTATCGGACTGGAGATCGAGGCTGTGAAGTTCCTCAATCAGACGGTTTCGCCGTTCAATACGCTATTGCCCATGCCATCGGTAGCGGTAGCGAAGGCGATCGACCGGCATGCGCCGGAAGCGTTGCTGCCGTTCCTCAGCGCCGATTTTGTCGTCTTCGCCAGGCGCCCCTGAGCAGGAAACTCCCCACCTGTTCGATGTCCCGAGCGACTGAGACTATCTGGCTGCTTGCGCGCGCGCTGCGGCATGCGAGCGTGCCTTAAATGCCCTCTGGCTTCTGGAAGTTGACATGCCAACTGATACTCAAAAGACACGGCAGATGAAAAAATAAAGCGCGCAGCTTGTTTGTTTCTAACTTTTGCTCCTAAGCTTCAACTTGCTTCTTCCCGTTTATGTAGGGCAGAGCGAGCACTGATGGGCCGTGCAGTTAGCCGTGCAGTTAAAAGCTATTCTGAGTTCCGTCCACGCAGAAACTGCCGCTGTTGGCGGAGGTCAGATGGAGCCGAGGCGATACGCCTACATCGACGCTTTACGCGGATATGCGATCCTGATGGTGATCGCGGTCCACACCTCGCAGGCATTCGCGGATCTGCCAAAGGAAATAGCGACCGTAATTAGTCAAGGCGCCCGTGGCGTTCAGCTATTCTTCGTGACGAGCGCGCTTACTTTGTCCATGTCTTGGGTCTCGCGACACGAAAACGCGATGGAGTTTTACACCCGCCGCTTTTTTCGGATCGCGCCGATGTTTTGGCTGGCGATATTTATCTTTGTGTCGCTCGACGGCACTGGACCATCACTTTATGCCCCGGACGGCATCGGCTTCCGGCATATCGCAATGACCGCCATGTTTATCCATGGCTTTTGGCCCGATACGATAACCAGCGTTGTACCTGGCGGCTGGTCGGTCGCCGATGAGGTGATCTTCTACGCGCTATTCCCGGCAATTATTCCCGCATTGCTCAAGGCCAGTTGGAAGTCACTGATCATCGTTACAGTCGCAGTCATCGTTTTGGGGACGCAATTCTCGCGACTGTTGGAAGGCTTTTCTTATCTTCTCTCCCCATCGACTCAAAGTGTTGCGGGCATATACTTCTCGCTCTGGTTTCCTCGCCAACTACCATGCTTTATCTTCGGCATACTGCTGTTCAGGTTCTCTACTGAGCGACATTCGATCCCAGAGAGTACCGCGAGACGTCTCTGCGCTCTTTCCGTTGCGCTAATGCTGCTGATCCCTTTCTTGGAAGGGGTCAAGTATGCGCTGCCCCTCGGGCTGTTCACGACTTACGGAATCGTCTTCTCTCTATTTGCTTTCTCGCTCAGGTACTGGCGCAATTCGCCCCTGATCGGCTCAACGATAATATGGATTGGAAAGATCAGTTACAGCGGCTACTTTGTTCACTTCTTTGTTTTACACTACTTGCCGCGCTTGGGCCTCACTGCCTCGCCGACCGCCGACTTTGTCATCATTTGGACAGCGGTGACCGCTGTCACGGTCGCCGTGTCTTCAATTACATATTTGGCGATCGAGAAGCCCATGATCAAACTAGGGAGTGCGCTCATCGAAGCGCGGCAGTCGTCGACCGAGGCCGTCCAGCAAGCGCGAGCGTAATAAGCCTGAAGGGACGCACGCTATAAAGATGTGTCGTATGCTGACCTCCAAAGGGGATCCGCCTCGCTCATTCGAAGTAGATGAATTCGTGGTCGCCGGTGTAGCCCGCACGCTTGAAGTCGAATTCCCATTCGTCCGGCGTGTGGAAGATGCGGCAGGTTAGCTGCCAGTACATCAGGTTCACCTTCTCCCGCTCGTTGCGGTAGGCCTCGACGCAGAGATATTTGGCGCCGCGGCCGACGCGCTCGATCTCGCGCAAGGCGGCGTCGAGCTCGTAGTTATAGAGATTGTGCAGCGTATTGATGGAGATCACGAGGTCGAAATGCCTGTCGGGCCAGGGCAGCTTCGTGGCCGAGCCGACCTGGCAGAACGGTTTCACGTCCTCCATCGTGTGCGCGACGCCGTAGGGGGAGATGTCGATGCCGGCGACCTCGATGCCGGGCACCGCCTCGCGGAAATCGTGCAGCAGAAAGCCCTTGCCGGAGCCGACATCAAGCACGCGCATGCCGGGCTTGAGACGATAGGCTGCGACCATGGCATCCGCGACCTTGCGCCAGCGGCCGTCATATTTGTAGCCGCCATAGCCGGTCTCGCGGCTGCCGTCCCAATAGTCATAGTCGTATTTTATCGCGAGTTCGGCGACCTCGGCCTTGTCACGCTGGGTGACGCGCGCGACATAGTCACGTCTGGTCGATTTGTGGATCAGGCTGACGAACTCACGATAGGCCATCAAAGTCGCTCCGGGTGGAATGATCTGGTTGTTTGCGGCTCACGCGTGCAAGCCGGATAGCTTGGCCTCGGCCTTGGCGAGCTGGGCGGCGCAGCGTGCGGCTCGATCGCCTTCATTGGCAAAGGCGCGTCGCGCGTCGCCAAGCGGCAGGAAATCATTGAGGATGATGCAGGCCCATTTGATGCGGTAGGCATCGAGCAGCATCAAGCAGCGCGCCCGGCCTTTCTCGTCAAGCATAAGGCCGTCGGCGAGGCGTGCGACGAAGGCCGCATGGCAGTCGAGCGGCACCGGGGTTTCCGGCTGGCAGAAGAAATCCGAGACGAGCTTGGCCGGATCGTCGCGCCCGGCATACTCGAAATCGAGAAACGTGAGGCGGCCAACCTCATCGATCAACGCATTGTGGAAGCCAAAATCCGAGGGCGACAGGCAGCACTCGGAGCGCGAAAGTTGCTCGTCCATGCCAAGGCCGGCGCTGCGCGCGTCAGCCGCGAGGCGCGATTTCACTGCATTCCAGGCCGGCTTGAGCCTGGTCGAAACGAAGGACCGTGCTTCGCCCGCGTGCGGCGCGTCGGGATCGAGCGTGGTGAGCCGCGCGACGCGCCGGTCGACCGTCGCGACATGCTCGGACAGTGAGAAGCAGGCCTCGGAAGCCGGCGCAAGCTCGCCACGCGGCGGCGCATTGATCGCGAGCACAAAATCAATGGCGGCATCGATGTGGGCGGGTGTCAGCTCGGCGGCGGGCAGCTTGCGGCCCTCGACAAAGCCGTAGAGCGCGGCGCGTGCGGCCACGTCGCAGGCCAGCGGCTCGGGCACGCAGTGAATGCCGCGCGACCAGGCGTGCGCCAGGAAATTCCATTCGGCGCCGAGCCGGTCCCGCTTGTCGCGGGGGTCGCTGAAATAGCGCTTCAGCACCAGCGGCCGTCCGGCCTCGGTGTCGACGCGATAGACCTGGTTGTTCTTGCCACCGGCAAGCCGCGATAGCGCGCGCGGCTGCCCCAGGCCGGCGCGTTGGACGAGTGCGCGCGCCGGTGCGAGCAGGGTGTCACTGGTTGAGGCTTCAGACCCGCTCACGGACAAAATCCGCGGAGATCGCGGCCCAGGAGGTGCTGCGGTCAAGCTCGATCGCGTCATCGCAGCGAGCAGCGAACTGGCCATCCGGATCGAACAGGATCTTGCGCATCCCGGCCGGAAAGCCAGGCATGCCGAGAATTTCCGGGAGGTCGTCGATGAAGGCGTCGACGCCAAGCTGCGCTGCGCGTGCGATCTTGTCGTCCTTGGTCGGCTCGAAATAGACGCGCGCGGAATCGATCCTGGCGGCTCCGTCGCCGATCAGCCCGTGCGCGACGAGAAAGCCGCGCGCGGCCGCATGCATGTCGTGCCGCGGCCCGCGCAGCGGATGGCGGGTCTTGTGGCTGACAATGAACAGCGTGTGCCCCGCGCCTTGTGCCAGCGCGACGAATTCCGCAAAGCCTGGATAGGGCGACACCATGTCCATGCGCGCGCCATAGACGTAACCCTGCAACTCCGTGAAATCGTCCTTGCGGCCGCTTCCGTTCAAATGATCTCGCACGCTGTTCTTGTGACGTGCGAGGTCGGGCGGGATCAGGCCGCGCTCGAGTGCGGCGGCATGAAACACGCCGTCGTAGCAGGCGATCGTGTTGTCGAAATCGATCCCGATCCGCATCGCGGCACCTAGCGCAGCGACATGTCGATCAGGGGGCGGCCGACCTTGCCGGTGGCGAGATCCTGCAGCGCCTGGTCCGCGTTGGCGAGGCGATACGGCTTCGAGAGCAAGTCGCGCACCGGAAAGCGGCCCGAGGCGAGCAGGCGGCCGTAGCGGCCATAGTCGCGGTCCGGCACGCTGTCGCCGCCCCAGGTGCCGAGCAGGCTCTTGCCCTGGTTGAAGACGGCCGGATTGAGCGAGAGCATGGCGCCCTGCTTTGCGTTGCCGATCACGACGGCGCGTCCGCCCTGCTGGCGCGTGGCGTTGATCGCCTGATCCATCACGGCCGGAAGGCCTGAGGATTCCACCGCAATGTCAATGCCTTGCGGCACGATCTTCTTGATTTCGGCGAGCACGTCGGCTTCGGATGCGTCGATCACATGGCTTGCGCCATAGATTTTTGCGAGCGCCCGGCGGGTCGGGTTGGGATCGATGCCGATCACCGGCATCGCGCCGGCGAGCGCTGCCGCCATCAGCGCATTGAGCCCGATGCCGCCGGTGCCGAACACGGCGACCGCGTCGCCCGGCTGCACCTTCAGCACATTGTAAATCGCGCCCATGCCGGTCGGTGCCGCGCAGCCGAGCAGCACTGCCACATCCATCGGCAGCCCCGCAGGTAGCAGAGTGAGGCGGTTCTCGCTCACGACGGCGTGGCGCTGAAAGGTCGTGACGCCGCCGGCATTGACCTTCTTGCCGTCCCATTCATAGACGGCGCCGCCGGCCTCGATGCCGTTGCCCTTGATCCACGACAGCACGACCTTGTCGCCAGCCTTGACCTTGGTCACGGCGCTGCCGGTCTCCAGAACGGTGCCAGTGCCTTCGTGGCCGAGACAATGCGGCACCCATTTGTCTTCGCCCTTATCGCCGCGCCACTCCATCACTTGCGTCCCGCAGGCGCCGGAATAGGCGATTTCGACCAGCACCTGGCCGGGCTTGAGGGCGGGAATTTCGATCTCCGCCAGAACCAGAGGCCTTCCGGTTTGAACGAGCAGCGCGGCTTCGGTTTTCATGACGTCAACGTCTCAGCTCAGCGTGTGGAGGATCTTCTCGGCGATCTGGTGCCCGGTCAGGCCAAGGGCCTCGCGGGCATATTCCTGCTCGCCGGATTTCTTGAAGAACGCATCTGGCGTGCCGAAGCGCAGGAATTTTGATGCCCGCGTTTCGGTATCGGCGAGCCATTCCGAGACGGCGGCCCCGAAGCCGCCGATCAGCGAATGTTCTTCCAGCGTGGCGACCAGTCTGAACTTCGCAAAGGCGTGCCGCAGGCAGTCCTCGTCGAGCGGCTTCACGGTGTGGAAGCTCACGACCTCAGCCGAGATGCCACGCTCCTTCAGCTTGTGACCGGCCTCGACGGCCTCGGGGAGCATATTGCCAGTCGAGAGCAGGCAAACGTCGGTGCCGTCTTGAATGGTGATGGCCTTGCCGATGGCAAAATCGGCAAGTGGCCCTTTGTGCACCACCGGCTCGCCCTTCTTGCCCATGCGGATATAGACCGGACGATCCTGCTGCATCGAGGCGCGCAGCGCGGCGCGAACCTCATGCGCGTCGCCCGGGCAGATCACCACCATGTTGGGCAGCGCGCGCAGGAAGGAGATGTCCTCGCAGGCATGGTGCGTCGGGCCGAGGCCCGAATAGGCGAGGCCGCCACCGACCGAGACAATGGTGACGGGCGCCTCATGGTAGCAGACATCGGTGCGGATCTGCTCCAGGCAGCGTGTGGTGACGAAAGGCGTGATGGTGTAGGCGACCGGGCGCAGGCCATTCATGGCCATGCCGGCGGCAACGCCCATCATGTTGGCTTCGGCCACGCCGCAGTTGAAGAAGCGATCGGGGTGCTTGTCCTTGAACTTGTCGAACAGGCGGTTGCCAATGTCGCCCGACAGCATTACGACGCGGGCATCCTCGTTGCCGAGCCTTGTCAGCTCGTCGGCGAAGGCGTTTCTCATGTGAGGCCAAGCTCCTTCTTCGCCTTGACGACTTCGTCGGCCGTCGGCGCGCGGTAGTGCCAGTTGTTGTCGTCCTCCATGAACGACACGCCTTTCCCCTTGACCGTATGCGCGATCAGCGCGACCGGCTTGCCGCTTCCGTTGGGAATGCGCTGCATGGTTGCCGCAAGCGCTGCGACGTCATGGCCGTCGATCTCGTGGGCATCCCAGCCGAACGCGGCCCATTTCTCGCGCAACGGCGCCAGCATCAGCGTCTCGTTGGAGCGTCCGGTCGCCTGCCACTTGTTGTAGTCGACGATGACGCAGACATTCTCGAGCTTCTGCGCGGCGGCGAACATCGCGGCTTCCCACACCGAGCCCTCATTGTTCTCGCCGTCGGACAGAAGCGCAAAGATCCGAAAGCGTTCGCCCTTGATGCGGCCCGACAGCGCCATGCCACAGCCGAGCGGCAGCCCATGGCCGAGCGAGCCGGTCGCGGCCTCGACGCCCGGCAGCAGATTGGCCGGCGGATGTTCGGCGAGCCGCCCGCCATCCTGGCAATAGGTGTCGAGCTCTTCGATCGGGAAATAGCCCTTCATGGCGAGCGTCGCATAAAGCGCGGCTGCTGCATGTCCCTTGGACAGGATGAAACGGTCGCGCATCGGATCCTTCGCCCGCGCCGGATCGATGTTGAGCACATGCCAGTAGGCCGCGGTGACGATATCGGCGCAGGACAGCGAGGAGGCGAGGTGAGCTGCCTGCGCCGCATGCGACATCTCGATCACTTTGCCGCGCAATAGCGCCGCTTGCAGCTTGAGGGCGGCGGTGTCGATCGGCGGAGCAGTGTTGCGAACTGCAACGTTCATTGTGCTCTCCAGTTGGACGCGCTGCGAAAGGCGCGACCCTCTACGGCTTGTGTTGGTATTTCGTCGGCAGTTTCGGAATGGCGTCGTGGAAGCGCTCGGCCCAGGCGATAACGTCGTCAATGCCCTGCTGGAGCGAGATCGTGTCGCGCCAGCCGAGCTCGCTGCGCAGCTTGAAACTGTCGAGCGTATAAGCGGTGTCCTTGCCCGGCCGTTCAGGGCCGATCTCGACGCATTCGTCGAACGACTTGCCGAGGCGCCCCAGGATCATTTCCACCAGCGTGCGGATCGAGACCAGCTCATAGCCGGAGATGTGATAGGCCTCACCCGGCGTCCCGTGTTGCGCGATTCTGAGCGTTGCCTCGGAGACGTCGGTCATGTGGATGAAGACGCGGACCGACTTGCCGCCACCGTCGAGCTTCAGTTTTTGTCCGCCGATCGCGGCCAGGATGGTGCGCGGCACGATGCGATAGAGCTGCTGGCCCGGGCCGTAGACGTTGGCCGCGCGGGTGAACACGACGGGAAAGCTGTAATTCGCAAAATAAGCGCGCAGGCTCATGTCGCTCGCCGCGCGCGACACGGCATAGGGCGTCGACGGGTTGAACGGCGCGTCCTCGCGCGCCCAGCCCTCGGTCGAGCCATAGACCTCCGGCGTCGTCACGTGAACGTAGCGTGAGAGTCCATCATAATTGCGCAGCAGCTCGTGAAGCCGAACCGTGGAGACGACATTGGTCATCATCCAGTGGTCGGGATAGAGCCAGCTTTCGCCGACCATGCTTTGCGCGGCGAAGTTGACCACATGGGTCGGGCGCTCGTCCCTGAGCAGCGCTTTCACTGCATCGAGATCGGAATTGAGATCGATCCTGACGAAGCGGACCGTGCCGGGACGCTTCTGCCATTTATAGGGCAGCAGCGCCTCATGCGGCTCGTCAGACCGGCTGGTCGCCAGCACGTCGTAGCCCTTGGCAGCGAGATGATCGGCAAAGGTCGCGCCCGAAAACGAGTTCGAGCCGAGGATCAGGAATTTTTCTTGCGCCTTCATTGTAGTGGCGTCAGCCTGGTCCCTGGATCGAAATCTCTTCGCCGCGCTGTTCCTGCAGCCATTGCATGAGCATGTGTCCGATGATCATCTGGGCGTCTTCGGCAATCTGCATGTCGTCGATGGCAAAATGGATCGGCACGTCGGCCAGCTCCCTGGCCTTGCCGCCGGAAAAACCGAGCACGGCATAGCTGGTCACGTCCCTCAGCTTCGCCTCTTCCAGCACGCGCAGGATGTTCGGCGAATTGCCCGAGCCCGAGAACGCGACCAGGATGTCGCGCGGGCGCGCCAGCACCGCAAGCTGCAGCGAAAACACCTGCTCATAGCCTTCGTCATTGGCAAGGCAGGTGATGACGGAGGGATTGGCCGCGAGCGAATGCACGCGAAGCCCCGATCCCGGCGTCTTCGTGAACGCATAGAGGAAATCGTTGGCGAGGTGGTTGGCGTTGCCGCCGCTGCCGCCATTGCCGCAGAAGAACACCTGGCGGCCGGTCTGCCAGCAATCGAGCAGGTCGTAGGCGAGGCGCTCGACCGGGGTCCAGTCGAAGCCATCGAGCGCGCGCGCAAGGCGCCTCGAATACTCGCCGAACAGCTTTGCGGGAGGTGCGAAGGCCGGCGCGTTCATGCCACGACCTCCTTCTCCATCCATTTCAGATTGTACCAGCGGTCCTCATTGCTGAGCCGACCCTGGGAATACATCCCGATCAGCTCCTTGATGGCGTCTTCGACCGTCTTCTTCGGCTGGAAACCGGTCGACAGCAGGCGGTCGGAATTGACACGGTAGCTGCGCGGGTCGCTCGAAGGCGTCACCACGACCTCGGCCGGGACGTACTTGGTCACCATCTTCGCGATGTCGAGGATCGAAATGTTTTCGAAGCCGGCATTGTAGATGCCGGTGTGCTCGGGGTGTTCGAGCAGGAAAAGATAGAGGTCGGTGATGTCGTCGATGTGAATGTTGGGACGGGTCTGGTCGCCGCCGAACACTGTGATGCGGCCGTTCATCAGCGCCTGCATGGTCAGCATGTTCACCGAAACATCGAGGCGCTGCCGCGGCGAGTAGCCGCAGACGGTCGCAGGACGCACGATCTGCACGACCATGTCGTCCTTGTAGGACAAAACGATGCGCTCACCGCACATCTTGGTCTTGTTGTATTCAGAGATCGGCAGGAGCTCGAGATCCTCGGTCACCTGCGCTTCCTCCTTCACGCCGTAGACGCTGCCGGAGGAGGCATAGATGAAGCGCTTGATGCCATGGCGCCTGGCGCGGTCGGCCAGCTGCATGGTCGCGAGGCAGGAAATCTCCCAGGTCAGCTTGGGGTCGAGATCGCCGCAGGGGTCGTTGGCGACGCTCGAGAGATGGATGATGGAATCTACGCCTGAAAGATCGATCTCGTCCGTATTACGTACGTCACCCTTGACCACGGTGAGATCAGGATGCGGATCGAGGAAATTGCCGAACCACATGGCATCGAAGGCCACCACCTCGTGGCCCGCGCGGAGCAGCTTGGGAACGAGCACGCTGCCCTTGTAGCCACACGCCCCCGTCACAAAGATCTTCATCGTCTCACCGTTTTGAGGGGTTCAGCGCGAGCTTCTGCTCGCTTGTGCTCGCGATCTTTGCGGGAGCCTTGCGAAAATTCGATATGGGCGCGCAGCAGGCTGGCCGGACTGCCGATGTCGCGGTGATAGCCATGTGTTTCCACGCAGAGGATACGCCCCAGATAGTTTGGGATCACTTCGGTCGAGAGGTCGACTTTCGCCTTCCCGAGCATCGCCATGTCGTCTACGACCTCGGGCTCGAAAATATAGACCGCGCCGTTCGCGAGGTTGCCGGGCGGCTTTTCGGCCTTTTCGTGGAACGCGACGACGGTGTTGTGCCGGTCAAGCTCCAGGATTCCGCAGGAGGAGGGATCGTCGGTACGGAAGCCGAGCATGGTGATGACATGACCGGCGGGACGGGTGCGATGCGCCTCGATCAATCCGCGCACGTCGAAATCGGTGAGATTGTCGGCATGCGCGACGAGGGATGCGTCGTTGCGAAACCAGGCGCGATTGGCAAGCACGGTGCCGCCCGTGCCGCGCAGCTCGTCCTCATGGACGAGATCAATGCGCGAATGCCAGGGCGAGGCAGCGACATGCGCCTCGACCTGCCCGGAAAGCCAGTGGGTGTTGATCAGCGCGCGCTCGATGCCGCCTTCGAACACGAGGTCGAGCCAGTAGTCGAGCAACGGGCGTCCGTGGATCGGCACCAGGCATTTCGGAGTGCTGTCGGTCAGCGGCCGCAGCCGGCATCCCATTCCCGCAGCAAGAAGCAGTGCGCGCATCCCTCGCCCCATCACTCGTCGCTGTACCTGCGATCATCTATCTCGGTGATGAGCTCGCGCGTGGTCAGCGGCAGGTTGCCGACGCGAGAGACCTGCAGCGCGGCCGCGAGCGAACCGAGATAGGCGGCCTGCCAGATATCGGCACCGGCCCGCAGCGCCATCGACGAGGCCATGAACAGGCTGTCGCCGGCGCCGGAAACGTCCTTGGGCGAGGGGTTGAAGGCGGGCAGGCGGTCGGACTGCTGGTTGCCCTCGATCATCGCGTTGACCAGGACGCCTTCGGCACCGAGCGTAACGACGAGGCTTTCGGTGCGCGCCTTCTTGATCAACCGTTCGCTGATGACGGCGAGACCCGAGGTGAAGTCGTTGAGCGCGACGCGTGCCTCGCGCTCGGTCGGAGTGAGCAGCGTCATGCCCTTGAAACGCGAGACGTCGCCGGTCTGCGAGGAGACCTGGCTGTCGGCCGCCATCATCACGCCCCTGGCGCGGGCGCGATCGGCGATGGCATCGACCAGGTCCTGAGGCAGGCAGCCGTAGTTGAAGCAGGAGAACAGCAGGAGATCGCACGCCTTCAGCGCGCGCTCCACCGTGCCAAGCATCTTGCGCTGAATCTCGGAGCCGGCCGCATGCTGGCGCATGTGATTGACCCGCAGCATGGTCTTGTTGAGCGCGCGGAAGCGCTGTTTGCGGGTGGTCGGCCGGGTCTCGTCGACGAAATGCTCGCAGGCGACACCGTGCTCCTCGAGCGTGTCGCGGGCAAAGCGCGCGGCCTCGTCGTTGCCGACCAGGGTGAAGAAATTGACCTCGGCGCCAAGACCGTGCGCATGCGCTGCGACCGCGCCTGCGCCGCCGACGAAGCTTCGCGTCATCAAGGGCGTGACGACGATGGTCGGGTCTTCCTGTGACATGCCCACAGCGTCGCAGGTGACATATTCATCGACGATGAGGTCGCCGATCACGGCCACGCGCATGCCGGCGAGCTTGCCGAGCAATTGCTTGAGGCCCAAAATTTCGAAACCGTGGCGCCTGGGAAACTCCAGCGGCTTGCGCACGGTAGAGAGGTCGATATTGGCGTCGCGCTCGAGCAGTGAGAGCGAGGCGAACCGTAATTCTCCGGAGGAGAATATCAGCCGGCCGCCATAGGCATCGACCGCCTTCTGTTCGGGATTGAACCTGTCCTCGAACTCCTTGCCCTTGACCACGACGGAGGGTTCGAGGCGGACGATGAAGTCGGAGGCGGATGTCTCCAGTCGCACCACATGATGAACCAGCGAGATCGAGCGGACATTGTCCAGCCGCATCTCCTGCGCCAGCGTCACGCCGGGAGTGTCGTCCGCATTGACGCCGACGACCAGAATGTCCGCCTGCTCGGCGGCGAACTTCAGAAGCCGTAAATGTCCGGGGTGGACGACATTGAAGTTGCCCGAAACGAAGGCAACGGTCTGGTTGTCGCTGGCCGAGGCGCGAATCATACGGCAGACGTGATCGCCCCGCGCGGTGTCGATCAATTGGTCCAAGGATCGGGCCTCCGCCGAGTCGAATCCATAGAGGTCGAAGCCACGAAGGCCACAGGACATCGAACGATGCTGCCGGCCACCGAAAGCAGCGTCGTCGTCCTGAATGCCTGAGTCCCCAAGATCGCCGCCGCTTCGCGGATGCCGCGAATCATCTGAACTTTGCTAATATCGCAGAAATTGTGGAAAGATGGTTAATTGAATTTGAAAAGCGCGAGATGCGGGCGAAGCGGACTCCGAGTCGGACGCTTGAGCTAAGCGAACGATGATGAGTTCATCTTTTTTGTATGGACGAGAGCAGCGCGGCCGCCGGGGCAAAGCGGGGACATCGTCATTGCGGTGCCTGATCATCGGTGCGGACGGAACCTTTGGCGCCGCGTTGGCGGATTCGCTGCGCCAAGGCGGGCACGAGGTGATCGCGACGACACGGCGTCGTCATTTGGCGATAGCGGGCGGCTCTTTCTATCTCGATCTCGCGGAAGAGCTGCCATCGATGCCGGAGGCGGATGTCGCGGTGATATGTGCCGCGATGGCGCGATTTGAGGATTGCCGGCGCTATCCGGAGCGCGCCCACCGCGTCAACGTCGCTGCACCGCTGGCGCTGGCTCGGTCGCTGACTGAGGCCGGCGCGCGCGTGATCCTGCTCTCGACCGGCGTGGTCTTCGACTGCAAGACGCCGCATGTGAGCGAGAGCGCAGAGCCCGCGCCGCGAAGCGTATATGGACGGCTCAAGGCGGAAGCCGAAGCCTGTTTGCTCGATCTCGGCTCGCTCGTGTCGGTGCTGCGGCTCACCAAGGTCGTGAGGCCAAACGCAGGTGTTCTTTCGGAGTGGATACGACATCTTGGCGAAGGCAAAATCGTTCGCGCCTTCGATGACCATCGCTTCTCGCCGCTCACGGTGGCCCATGTGGTGGATGCATTGGTCGCGCTGGTCGAAAGGGGCGAGGGCGGAATCTACCATGCATCGGGAGCCGCCGACGTGAGCTACGCGGAGGCCGCGCGCTTCCTCGCACGGCAAATCGGCGTTCCCAGTCAGCTGGTCGAAGGCGTGCGTGGTGTCGACAATGGACTTGCCGATGGCGACCTCACGCCGTTCACCTCATTGGCAACGACGCGCTTGAGTGATTTGACGGGCTTCATTCCGCCTCAACCGCTTGAGGTGCTGCAAACGGTGTTTGGGCGGGAGATCAGCCAGGCCAAGGACGTGCTGGCGGCTCTTGCAAGATGATTGGTGTCACGGAACTCGAAGCATGCCTTTGCGCCCGCGCGTGGCTCGCGGTGGGTCCGTCCAAAGGCAGATGCAGGCAATGCGAAGGTAGGTTTTGATGGCAATCGACATATTCAAATGCAAGGTCTGCGGGCAGGGGCGTCTCGAGACGATCGCGAGCTACGCTGAACTGCCGCGCGTCACGTCGGACTGCAAGCCGTGGCCCGCGGGCGGGGCAATGTCCTGCTGCGAGGCGTGCGGGGCGGTCCAGAAATTGTCCGACGAGACCTGGTTCGACGAGATCGAGCGGATCTACAAGGCCTACCAGATCTACCAGCTCTCTGCGGGTTCCGAGCAGGTGATCTTCTCCGAAGCAGGGGTGGCGCAGCCGCGCTCGGGGGCGCTGGTCGATTTCATCAGGCGGAATACTGGCAGCGATAGCACAGGCAAGCTGATCGACATTGGTTGCGGAAACGGCTCGGCCCTGAAAAATCTCTCGGCCGCCATGCCGCGCTGGAGTCTTTATGGAAGCGAACTCTCCGATTCCGCGGAGAAGGCATTGCGGCAGCTCCCGAATTTCGTTCAGCTCTACACGACGCCGGCAAGGGACATCCCCGAGCGCTTCGACATCCTGACCATGATTCACGCGCTGGAGCACATGCCGGATCCGCTCGCGTCGCTCCATGACGCCGCTTGCTTGCTGAACGATGACGGCAGGCTGTTTGTCGAGATTCCCAACGTTCTTACGTCGCCTTTTGATCTGCTGATCGCGGATCATTTGCTGCACTTCTCGCCGGCGCACCTCTCCTATCTCGCCAGCCGGGCAGGTTTCTCGGTCTCGATACTCCGCGACGACCTGTTGCCGAAAGAAATCACGATGCTGGCAATGCGAGGCGGCGCGGAGCTCGAGCGCCCGGCACCGGCGCGGACGCGGGCCGTGCTCGAGGCCAACCTCGCCTGGCTGATCGCGCTGCTCGCTGAGGCGCGCAAGGTCGCGGCCGCCGCCGGGACATTCGGCATATTCGGTACGTCCATTTCGGGAATGTGGCTCTATGGCGCCTTGCGGGACAGGGTTTCGTTCTTCGTGGACGAGGACGCCAGCCGGGTCGGCAACGCGTTCGAGGGCGTGCCAATCCTTTCGCCGGCACAGGCGCCCGCCGGAAGCACCGTGTTTGTGCCGCTCCATCCGGACGTTGCCCGGAGGGTGGCAGGTCGGCATGCCGGCACGGGAGCGGTTTACGCCGAGCCTCCCGCTTACCGGCCCCCGACGTGATCCGCCTTGCGGCTGCTTCGGCGGATTGACGGAAGTCAGTCACATCCGGAAACGTGGTTAACAGTGTCTTAACCAATCTCGCCGAGGTTGGCTGCGCTATCGAAACATGCTGCGGCAAGCCCGATCCCTCTGCTTGCCAAACGATGCCGAGCCCTTCTGTGCGAGCGTAGGCGGCTGGCGAAAGCGTCGGGTGTTGCGAGGCGGCGGTGCTAAACGAGCGCGTTGCGCTGGGTTTGGATCGCCAAGATCCGATCGGAGAAAGGCCTTTGCAAAGCACTGTCGGCTCCCGCGCCTACCAGAACGCGCGGCTTCAGAAGAAGTCCAGGAAGCAGGCGGACGCGCTGTTGCAAGCGGCCTATGGCGCCATGCGCCAGGGAAGGCATGCCGACGCCCAGGCGCTTTGCGTCCAGATCCTGCGCGAGCTGCCCGACCATTTCGACACATTGCATCTGCTCGGGGTATCGCTGCTGCAAACCGCGCGCATCGACGAGGCGCGGCGGGTTCTCGAGCACGCCATTGCCGCCGACCCGCGCTCGGCTGAGGCGCATTCCAATCTTGGCTTTGCGCTATTCAGGCTGAAGCGGTACGCCGAGGCGCGCCTTGCGCAGGAGAGGGCGCTGGCGCTGCAGCCGCAGTTCCCGACCGCGCTGACCAATCTCGGCAATACGATGATGCGGCTCGGCCACCTGCCGGAGGCCATCGCGTTGCACGAGCGCGCTATCAGCCTGAAGCCGGACTATGCCGACGCCTATTGCAACCGCGGCATGGTGGAGGTGATGCTGAAACAGAACCAGAAGGCGGTGCACAGCTTCGGTCGTGCGTTGTCGTTCGCGCCGCGTCACCTGGAAGCCATCATCGGCAAGGGGATGGCGAGCATCGAGCTTCGCCATTTCGAGGAGGCCGCGGAGCTCTTCACGGCCGCGCTCGCGATCGCGCCGAACATGGCTGAAGTGCTGGCACATCGCGCGCGGCTGCACCTGTATCTCGGGCGGGTGAAGGAGTCGGAGGCCGATTTCGATGCCGCGCTGGCGCTCTCGCCCGAGCTTGAGCTCGCGCTGCGCGGAAAGGCCCAGGTCAGCCTGCACCTCGGCAAACATGCTGCCGCGCTCGCGGCCTGCAACAGGGTGCTCGAGCAGAATCCGAATTGCGAGATCGGCGTGACGCTGTTGGGCGACTGCCTGGCCAAGCAGGGCGAAGCCGTCGCGGCGATCGCGCAGTTCGACCGGGCGATCGCACTCAAGCCCGACTATGAAGAGGCCATCACCAAAAAGATTTTCGCGCTGGCCTTCTGGGAGGACACCAACTTCGCGGCCGAACAGGCCGCCCGGCGTGGCTGGTGGGAGCGGATCGGCAGCCGGATCGCACAGCGACAATTGGCACCGCGTTCGCTCGATCCGGATAGGCGCCTGGTGGTGGGTTATGTGTCCTCCGACTTCAGGAACCATTCGGCGGCGCTCTGCTTCCTGCCGGTGTACCGGCATCACGATCATACGAATTTCCAGATCGTCTCCTATTCCTGCTCGCCGCAGGCCGATCCCGTCACGCAGGGCTTCCGCTCCTTTTCCGACGTCTGGGTCGACGCAGTGAGCCTCTCCGACGAGGAGCTGGCATCGCGCATCGAGGCCGACAAGGTCGATGTTCTCATCGACCTGTCGGGGCATTCGGCGGGCAATCGCCTCAGGGTATTTGCGAGCAAGCCCGCGCCGGTGCAGGTGACGGCCTGGGGGCATGCGACGGGGACGGGCCTGCCGACGATCGATTGCCTGTTCGCGGACCCCGTGACCGTGCCGGAAACTGCGCACGCGTTGTTTGCCGAACGGGTGGTTTACGATCTGCCCTGCGCCATCACGATCGAGCCCGAGACGGGCAGCCCCGTTGCGGACGCGCCGGTGCTGCGGAACGGCTACGTGACGTTCGGCGTGTTCAACAGGATCGAGAAGATATCCGATGCCGCACTCGCGGTGTGGTCGAAGATCATGCATGCGCTGCCGGAATCGCGCATCCTGCTCAAGCATGGCGCCCTCGACGATACCATGCTGCGCGACCAGCTGACCGGCAGGTTTGCTAGCCGTGGCATATCGCTGGATCGCGTCGCTTGCCTGGGCACGTCGACGCGGCCCGATCATTTGCGGGCTTTTGACAAGGTCGACATCTCCCTCGATCCGTTCCCACAGAACGGCGGCGTCAGCACCTGGGAATCGCTGCAGATGGGCGTTCCTGTCGTGGCCAAGCTCGGCAGCTGCAACTCCGCGCGGGTGGGCGCCGCGATCATGACATCGCTCGGGCTGGATGATTGGGTCGGCGACGACGATGACCGCTACATCGCGATCGCGCTGGAAAAGGCCGGAAATCCGTCCGCGCTCCAGGCGGTGCGCCAGGGCATGCGGGCCAGGATCGCACAATCAGCCTCGGGCAACAGCGCGACCTACACCGCAAAGGTCGAGGAAGCCTATCGCACGCTGTGGCGCGATTACTGCAGCCGCATGTCCGGCTTCGAGTAGCATGATGCACGCAGGTCCGAAAAGCTTGGATTGCAGATCTGTTCCGTTGATGAGTCCTCGAGGCCCGGCTTCGCCCCCGGCGCTTGAACCTAAAGGCACAGCTTGACATGACCGCTCAACCCGCTGCTCCCGCGACCTTTGAGGCCATCGTCGGCCAGATCAGAGACCTCGGCTACAAGTATATCCAGGAGAAGGATTTCATCAGCGCGCAGCTCGCGTTCAAGAAGCTGCTGGAGCTTGACGGCAAGGACATCAACGGGCGGTTCGTCCTTGCCCAGCTGATCGACGACGGATCGCACAAGAAGCGTGCCGAGGCGCGCGACATGATGCTCGCGATACTGGAGGAGCATCCCGAAATCTTCGGCAATCCGAGCGAAGGCAATCTGCACCTGATCAGAAGCGCCGCCGTGAGATGCAGCCATGTCGGGCCTTTTGCCAAGGCGATCGAGCTCTTCCGCAAGCTTGCTCACGCGTCGAATCTCGCTGGCGACTATTTCCAGCTCAGCGAGATCCTGACCCAGGGCTCCTTCTTTGAAGAATCGATTGCCAGCCTTCAAAAGGCGATGGAGCTCGATCCTGCCAATTTCGATACGCCGACCAATCGTGAGACCCTGGACATCGCAAGATCGCGCCTGAGCGCTCCGGCCCCCAAGACGGAAAAGGAAAAGAAGAAGATCGGCCGCTATCCGGAAACCGAGGTCTTTCTGGGCGACTTCCAGAAACTGGTCAAGGATCACATCGCGGTCAATTTGAAGAGCGAAGACAGGTTCATCAACAAGAGCACGAAGTTCTTCACGATGGGTTCGTGCTTTGCCAGGAACCTGTCGCGCAGCCTAGTTACGAATGGCTATGTCAGCCATCACATGGAGATCTCCGAATACATCAATACGACCTTCGCCAACCGGGTGTTCGTCGACTGGCTCAGCGACCGCGACATCGATGACGCCATTCGCGAGCGGATCGTCAGCCTGCTGCCGGGGGGCTGGAGCAAGGAAAACACCCTTCAGGTCCTGAGAAACAGCGATGTGTTCATCCTGACGCTTGGTGTTGCACCTGCCTTCTTCGACAGGGTAACGGGTGATTTCGTTCTGCCGCGGCCGACCGCCTTGAATTCGAGGGTGCTGGCGGAGAAATATGTTTTCCGGACCACGAGCGTCCGGGAAAACGTCGAGAACGTCACCTACCTTCTCGACTTCATCAGAAAAATTTCTCCCGGGATCAAGGTCGTCGTCACCGTGTCTCCGGTGCCGCTGGTCGCCTCGTTTGAACACGAGTCAGCCGTCCAGGCGGACTGCCTCTCAAAAAGCACCATGCGACTGGTTGCCCATGAAGTGGTGAATCATTCGAACATCTCGAACATCCTGTACTGGCCGTCGTTTGAGGTGTTCAGGTGGGCAGGCTCTCACGCCGGCAGCTATTATGCCGCCGACGATGGCGCGGCCTGGCATGTGTCCGAGGAGAAGGTGGCCGGCACGATCAGCGCATTCATCGAAATGTTCTCTGCCGCATAACCGGAGCCTGATTCTTCCAGGCTCGGGAGCCATCGCGCGCCGAGCTTTCGCCGGCGCCGGCGAATCAACCAACCGGTGTTAGACATCGCGCAAGAAAATTCCTGGAGAAGAGGCTTTGCAAAGCACCGTCGGCTCCCGCGCCTTCCAGAACGCGAGGCTGCAGAAGAAGATCAAGAAGCAGGCGGAGTCATTCGTGCCGGCGGCGCTCGCCGCCTATCGCGAACGCAGGCATGCGGATCTTCAGTCGCTTTGCCGGTGGGTGCTCCAGGATGTGCCGAACTATTTTGACGCCATGCATCTTCTGGGCGTCTCCGTGCTCGAATGCGGGCGGCTCGAGGAGGCGAGGCAGATTCTCGAGCGCGCGGTCGCGCTCGACCAGAACTCGGCGGAGGCGCATGGCAACCTTGGCTTTGTGCTGTTCAGCCTCCAACGCTATGAGGAAGCGCGGATCAGTCTGGAAAAATCGGTCGCGCTGAAGCCGAATTTTGCAGCGGCCCAGCGGAATCTGGGCAATGTCCTGTTGCGGCTGGAGATGGGCGAGCAGGCGATAGAGGCCTTCGATCGGGCGATCCAACTGCAGCCCGATGACGCCGACGCCTATTGTAATCGCGGCGTCACGGAGATGATGCTTCGCCGATACGAAGCAGCCGCCCTCAGCGCCGAGCGTGCTCTTGCGATCCAGCCGCGTCATTTCGAGGCCATGGTGGGCAAGGGGCTGGCTCACCTCGAGCTCCGGCACTTCGAGGTGGCCGAAGCCGCCTTCAATGCGGCGCTCGCGCTCAGGCCGGACATGGCCGAACTCCTGGCGCACCGCGGACGGCTCAATGTCCTGTTGGGGCGGAGGGCGCAGGCGGAAGCCGATTTCGATGCCGCAGCCGCGCTCGAGCCCTCGCTCGAACTCGCATGGCGAGGGAAAGCGCAGGTCGGCATGCTCACGGGCAACGTGGAGCAGGCCATCGTCGCCTGCAAAAGGGTGCTCGAGCAAAATCCGACCTCGGAAGTCGGCCTCACTTTGCTGGGCGCCTGCCTCGGACGGCTGGGAGACACGGCCGGCGCTATCCAGCATTTCGACCGGGCGCTGGAGATCAAGCCGGACTACGATGAAGCGATTTCGAAGAAGATCTTCTATCTGGATTTTCTTCCCGGTGCGGATTTCGCGGCCCAGCAGACGGCGCGAAGCCAGTGGTGGGATGCGGTCGGCTCGAGATTTGCCAGACGTCAGCTTGCGGTGCGATCGCCCGACCCGAACAGGCTCATCGTCGTCGGCTATGTGTCGTCCGACTTCAGGATCCATTCGGCTGCGTTTGCCTTCTCGCCGGTGCTGCGATCGCATGACAGAACGAACTTCCAGATCAACTGCTATTCCTGCTCGTCGGTGCGGGATTCGTTGACCGCCGTTTTCCGGTCGCAAGCCGACGTCTGGGTCGACGCCCTGGCTCTTTCTGACGATGAGCTGGCGGACCGCATCCAGGCGGACGGCGTCGATATCCTGGTCGACCTTTCAGGCCACACGACTGGCAATCGTCTGGGCATGTTCGCGCGCAAGCCGGCGCCGGTCCAGGTCACGGCCTGGGGCAGCGGCACGGGGACGGGCCTTCGAACCATGGATTATCTGCTCGCCGACCCCGTGATCATTCCCGGGGACGTCAGACATATGTTCGCTGAGCGGGTGCATGACTTGCCGTGCGTGATCACGATGGAGCCCTTATCCGACGGGCAGCCCTCCGCGCTTCCGATGCTTCGCAACGGCTTCGTCACCTTCGGTGTTTTCAACCGGATCGACAAGATATCCGACGAAGCGCTGGCGGTCTGGGCAAGGCTGCTGCGCGCGGTGACGGACTCGAAGATCATCGTCAAGCATTTCGCGCTTGACGAAGCGTTTCTGCGCGACGGTTTGATCGCTCGTTTCGTGGCCCAGGGTGTTGCGCAGGAGCGGGTCATTTGCATCGGCTCGACCGATCGCCCCGGCCATCTGCAGGCCTTCGAAAACATCGACATCTCGCTCGATCCGTTTCCGCAGAACGGCGGCATCAGCACCTGGGAGTCGCTCTATATGGGTGTCCCGGTCATTGCCAAGCTCGGCAACGGCGCGTCGTCGCGTGCGGCCGGAGCCATCCTGAAGGCGATCGGTCTCGACGACTGGGTCGCAGACGATGACGATGGCTATGTTGCGATCGCGCAAAAGTTCGCAGCCATGTCCTCCGATTTGGAAGCGCTTCGAGCGGATCTTCGCGCAAAGATCGCGAACTCGGCGGCCGGCAATGTCACGGTTTACACGCGAGAGGTCGAGGCGGGTTATCGACAGTTCTGGCGCGAATACTGTGCGTCGAGACACCGGGACGCGCGCGAATAGCGGCCGGTTGATCAGGTGCGGGCTCGAACGATCAAGGAGACAAGCGCTTGCAAGGCACTGTCGGTTCCCGCGCTTTCCAGAACGCGCGGCAGCACAAGAAGCTGAAGAAACAGGCCGAAGGGCTGTTGCCGACGGCTGTCGCGGCCTACCGACAGGGCAGGCATGCGGACGCCCAGGCGCTTTGTCGGCGCATTCTCCAGGACCTGCCCGACTATTTCGACGGCCTGCATCTGCTCGGGGTCTCCCAGCTCGATTGCGGGCGCTTCGAGGAGGCCGGGCAAGCGCTCGAGCGTGCCGTCGCCGTTGATCCCCGTTCGGCGGACGCGCATTCCAACCTTGGTTTCGCATTCTTCAAGCTGAGACGTTACGACGAGGCGCGCCGCGTCCAAGAGAAGGCGCTCGCGCTCAAGCCGAACTTTCCGACGGCGCAGACCAATCTCGGCAACACGCTGATGCAGCTCGGCCTGTGGGAGCAGGCGATCGCGGCGCATGAGCGCGCGATCCGGATGAAGCCCGACTATGCCGATGCTTACTGCAATCGCGGCATGGCCGAGCTGATGCTCAAGCGATACGAGCAAGCGGCGCAAAGCTTCGATCGGGCTCTTTCATTCCAGCCCCGTCACCTCGAGGCGATGGCCGGCAAGGGGCTCGCCTGTATCGAGCTGCAACATTTCGAACAGGCCGAGGCGCTGCTGAGTGCGGCGCTTGCGCTCAAGCCCGACCTGCCGGGGGTCCTGGCTTATCGCGGGCGCATCCATTTTCAGTTCGGACGCTACGCCGATTCGGTCGCCGATTTCGATGCCGCACTCGCGCTGTCTCCAGAACTGGAAGTGGCGTGGCGCTGGAAGGCCCAGGCCGCGATGCTCTCCGGCAACCAGGCCCAGGCGATGCTGGCCTGCAAACGGCTGCTCGATCAAAATCCGCATTCGGCGATCGGGCTCACGCTTCTTGGCGCCAGCCTGACGCAGCAGGGCGAGATCGCTGCGGCGATCGCGCATTTCGACAGTGCGATCGAGGTGCAGCCCGACCACGAGGATGCGATCACGAAGAAGATCTTCGCCCTGGATTTTCTGCCCGGGGTGGACTTCGCCCTGCAGCAGGCGGCCCGCAAATATTGGTGGGATGCGATCGGGGCCGGGCTGCAAACGCGCAAACCTGCGGCCCGGTCGCTTGATCCGGACCGGCGCGTCGTGGTCGGTTATGTCTCGTCGGATTTCCGCGGTCACTCGGTGGCATTCTGTGTGCTGCCCGTGCTGCGCCACCATGATCACACAAAGTTCGAGGTGGTCTGCTATTCCTGCTCGCTGCTGCAGGATGCCTTCACCGATGTGTTCCGGTCGCACGCCGATCGTTGGGTGGATGCCTCCAGGATGTCCGACGATGAGCTCGCCGATCGTATCGCGGCCGATGGCGTCGATATCCTCGTCGACCTCTCAGGCCACACCGCGGGCAACCGGCTCACCGTCTTCGCCAGGAAGCCGGCGCCCATCCAGGTGACGGCCTGGGGCAGCGGTAGCGGCACGGGCCTGCCGACCATCGATTATTTCTTTGCCGATCCCGTCATTATCCCCGAAGCAGCGCGGCCGCTGTTCGCGGAGAAGATCCATGATTTGCCGGCGGTGATCACCATGGAGCCGGTCACCGGGTTTCGCCCGGTCCCGCCGCCGATGCTTCGCAACGGCCATGTCACGTTCGGCGTGTTCAACCGGATCGACAAGATCTCAGATGATGCACTCAGACTCTGGTCCGCCTTGATGCGTCTCGTTCCCGGCTCGAAGATCATCGTCAAGAACAGCGCGCTTGACGATCGTCTGCTGCGCGACGCGCTCGCCGGCCGTTTCGTGGCGCACGGCATCGCCGATGGCGACTTCACCTTCATGGGTACGACCGCGCGCAACGAGCATCTGAGAGCTTTCGAGCAGGTCGACATCTCGCTCGATCCGTTTCCGCAGAACGGCGGCATCAGCACCTGGGAGTCGCTCCATATGGGCGTTCCGGTCGTCGCCAAGCTCGGACATGCCGCCTCGTCACGCGTCGCCGGCGCCTTGCTTGAGGCCATCGGCCTGCAGGACTGGGTCGCCGAAGACGATGACGCCTATCTCGCGATCGCACAGCGATTTGCCGCCCAGCCGTTGCATCTGGAAAAGCTGCGCGCCGAGCTGCCGGGCATGATTGCACGCTCGGCTGCCGGCGATGTCGAGGCCTATACCCACAGGGTGGAGCAAGGCTATCGGCAGTTCTGGCGGAATTATTGCGCGGCCGGCTCAGCTGCCTGACAGCCTCGCCGCACCGATGATGCGCCCGTCCGGCGCTTCAAGGAGGACGGCGACATCCTCACCTTCCGGGAATTTTTCCCGCAGGGTGAGTGGCGATCCCTGCCAGTCGCCGATGCCGCGGACCGAGCGCACGACATTCGCCTCTTCAAGCGTTCGTCCACCGTTTTCGCCGCGCCGGATCGCGGTGGTGTGGGCGTGATCGAAGCCAATCAACAACAGCCTGCCGCGGCCCTGGCCGGCGCCGACGTCGATGGAAAGTCCGTCCGTGTGCTTCGCCAGGCTCAACGTCGCGGCGGTCGTGCTCTTCTGCCGCGCCGCGTCGATGGCCGAACCGACGTCCTGGCGTTGCGAGCCGACATGGCTGGACGCGCCGTCGACCACGATCTCCGGCGTGTAGGAGCCGTCGCCGAAACGATGCCCATAACGGTCCTGCCGCGAGGTTGCCTCGGGCAGCGAGAACGGGTCCTTCCAGCCCAGCCGGTCCCAATAGGTGACATGGAAGGCGAGCGGCAGCACGTCGGTGCGGTCGCGCGCCAGCTCGTTGAGATAGGCGTTGGCGGGCGGGCAGGACGAGCAGCCCTGCGAGGTGAAGAGCTCGACCACCACGGGGCGCTCGGCCGCGCCGGCGGCGGAGACGGTGAGGCCCAGCAACGCCAATCCGGCGAGATGACGATAGAACATGATGCCCTCCAAGGCGTCCGGTTGATGTGAATTTTTCTCTGCCTCGGGTCTTCGCGTCCCCGGGCCCCTCGTTACGCCGGGGCGGGAACACAAGGCCGTGAGGGCCTGCGGGCGGGGCTCAGCGCCTCTGGCATGCCCGAACCGAAGGACAATTGGCAGGAGCGAACATTGCAGTACCTGCTGATCTCACCTAGAGTCGGGCCGCTTCTTACGGGGATATTAGGGACCTTTATGGCGGGACCGGCTGGTCCGGCGCCGTCGTCCGCATGGCGGCCTCGGCGGGGAAGCGGGGCGAAATCAGGACCAGTTCGTTGAGCGCCGATTCATGACCCAGGCCACGCCAACGGATTTTTCGTCCGATAACCGCGAACGAACAATTCTTACCACCGACATCGTGGGGTCCACCGCGCTGACGCGCCGCTATCCCAATGACATGATGGGGGCGATGGATCTGCACGACCAGATCCTGAATGCCGCGATCCGGCGCCACGCCGGCGATCCCTTCAGGAGCACGGGCGACGGTGTGCTCGCTTCATTCGACCGTCCGCTCGATGCGGTATTGGCTGCGATCGAGGCCCAGCGTGAGATGCGCCATGCCAAATGGGGTCCAACGGGCCGGCTTCAGGTCCGTTTCGGCATCCACACCGGCCTCACGCGCGCGCGCGGCGAGACCGATTTCTTCGGTCCAGCACTGCCGACCGCGACGCGGCTTCAGAGCGCCGCCAACGCCGACCAGATCCTGATTTCGGATACCACGGTGCGGCGCCTGGCGAGCGACCTGCTGCTGACCCCGTTCCAGCTGTCCGACCTTGGTGAACACCATTTCAAGGGCATCGAGCCAATCCGGGTCCACCAGGTCAGCGCGGCCGATCTGCCCAACACCTTTCCGCCGATCGGGGGGAAACGCGAGACCGCGAGCGGCAACCTGCCGGCCAATCTCTCGTCCTTCCTGGGGCGCGAGCGCGAGCTTGACGAGCTTGCCGCGCTGGCGCTGGAAGCGCGGCTGCTCACCCTGGTCGGCCCGGGGGGCATCGGCAAGACTAGGCTTGCGATCGAATTTGCCCGCTCGCTCGAGCCGTCCTTCTCGGGCGGCGCCTGGCTCGTCGATCTGACAGCGCTTGAGCGTGACGGCGATGTGTGGCCCGCGATTGCGGAAGCCCTGCTGCTTCCGCCGTCACCCGGCGTGCAGCCGCGCGTCCAGGTGCTGGAGCGCCTGCAAAGTGCGCGCGCGGTCCTGGTGATGGACAATTGTGAGCACGTCCTCGACCCGATCGCGGATGCGGTCACCGAGCTCGGCTCGGCCTGCGGCGAGGTGTTCCTGGTCAACACCAGTCGCGGCACGCTCGGGATCGAGGGCGAGGCGGTCTATGAGGTCACCTCGCTCGATTCGCGCGCGCAGGACCGCTTCGGGCAGTCGGCGCCGGTGCGGCTGTTCATCGAGCGTGGCAGGCTCGCCAACCATCGCTTCCAGCCGAGCCCCGATGACATCGCCCGGATCGTGCGCATCTGCGCCGGCGTCGATTGCATTCCGCTGGCGATCGAGATCGCGGCTGCGCAACTGCGCCAGCGCAATCTCGAGAGCATCGAAGGCGGCATCAACAAGCCGCTCGACCTCAGCGCCGGCGGCTTCCGCCGGCGCGTCGGCCGCCACCGCACGCTGCGCAACACGCTCGAATGGTCCTACGAGCTCTCAGATCCGAACAGCCGCCAGGTGCTGCAGCGCCTCTCGGTGCTGTCAGGCTCGTTCCACGAGGAGCAGGCGCTGGCGATCTGCGCCGGCGACATGGGAAGCGAGTTCGACGTGCTACGCGGCATCGACGAGTTGATCGAGACCTCGCTGCTCGGCCGTGACGCCGCCAACCTGCAGCGGCTGCGCATGTTGCAGACGGTGCAGGCATTCGGCCGCGAGAAGCTCGAGGAGACCGGGCTGCTGGAGACCGTGGAGATGCGGCATGCCGAGGTCTATGCCGCGCGCGCCAAGAAGCTCGGCATGCAGCTTGCGACCATGCATGAGAGCAAGGCGGCGAATGCGATCTATGACGACATGCCAAACTTGCGTGCCGGCTTCGATCGCGCGATCGCGCGCGACCTGAAGCTTGCCGCCGATCTCGCCGCGCCCCTGTTCCTGTTCAACTATTGGCACCGTGGCGCCGAGACCGGCAACTGGTATGAGCGCATCATGGCGCGGCCCGGCGCCGACAAGCTCGCGCAGGCGCCGGTCCTGCTCGCGGCCGCGGCCGGACATGCCTTTCATGACGAAGGCGACCAGGCCAAGGCCAATGCCTTCATCGCCCGGGGCCAGCAGGCCGAGGCCGCCGGCATGGACTCAAGCAAGGGATGGCTGTCCCATGTGCTGGGCCAGATGGCCCAATGGTCCGGCGATCCCAAGGCCTGCGGCAAGAACCTCGCCGCTGCGATCGAGCGGGCGCATGCGACCGCCAACGTCCCCTGCGAGGTGATGTCGCTCTGCATGATTGCCAACCTCAAGGCGCGAACCAGCGATCCGGAAGGTGCTGCGGAAGCTGTCCGCCGGGTCAGTGAAATGGGGCAGGGGCAGGCGGTGCTGCCGCCGACCCTGATGGGCTACATCCATTATGCCCGCGGCGGCATTGCCGAGGACCCCAAGATGGCCATCGATGAGTACGAGACCACGGCCGAATGGGCCAAGATGGCAGGCAACCATCTGGGCGCGCAGCGGGTCAAGCAGTTGATCGCCGACCTCAAGGCGGCCCATGCGCCGCCGGAGGAGGCCTTCGATATCCATATCCATTCCCTGATGGAGCTGCCGAGCCACGGCACCACCTTCTACACCTGGCTCACCATCCGCTCCCTGGTCCTGCCGCTGGCAGCGCTCGGCGCTTATGAGGAATTGGCCGTTCTGGCGGGCGCACTGAAGGCCTCGCCCCTGAAACTCGACCGCGCGGCGCGCGAGGCCGTCACAAAAGCACGAGACAACCTGGGAGAAGCTTTGTTTGAAACTGCAGCCGAACGTGGATCAACCTTTGACCCGACGGAAGCGCGCAGGTACACCATAGAAGCATGGCGGCGCATGACCGCCAACCGGGGGAAAGCGGACGCGGCGGACACGTGAGGTGCTCGTCCGTCCCGAGGAGGAGGTATGGACGACACACCTTCGCAAAACTGTGGGGCGCAAAGCCCTTCAGCAAAAAATACTGCATCTCCAGATCCTTCGCCGAGCCAGCTCGTCGACGCCATCATTGAAGACTTTCCCGACCATAGGCCGGGCACGCGGCCGATCCACACCATCGGGATCGGTGTTGGTGGCTATTTCGAAGCTTCAGACATCGCGCGAAACTATTGTCGCGCCGAGCATTTTGGCGGGCAGCGGGTCGATGTATCGGTGCGTTTTTCCAACGGCTCGGGCAGCCCCGTCCAGCACGACGGATGGAATGACGTCCGTGGCATGGCGACCCGCTTTCATCTGAAGAATGAGGCGGCGACCGACCTGATCGCCATGACGCTCAACGGTTTCTTTGTCCGAACGACAAGGGAGTTCATCGACTTCACCACGGCGGCGCGGCAGCAGCCGGTCAAGAAGGAGACGCCGTGGCAAAAGATCTGGGATATGCTTCAGCTGAAGCAGCCGCTGCGTGATCCCTATCCCGGGCAAAAGGAAAGCGGCGATGCCGGCACGCTGGAATATGCCAATGCGCATCCTTTCGCTCAACTCGCGGTGTTTCAGGCGGGATCGATCGGGGCCCCGGTCAGCTACGTCCGGGCCGCCTATCACGCCGTTCATACCTTTATCGTGACCGGGGAGGATGGGGTACGTCGTCCCGTCCGTTTTGCCTGGAAGCCGGTCGCGGGTGTGTGCAACACCGATCCCGATGCGCCGCCGGAGGACGACTATCTGCAGGGGGAGCTCCGCGAGCGCTTGGCGCGATGGCCGGCGCGGTTTCTGTTGATGATGACCATTGGCGAAAGCGGCGATGCACTTGACGACCCCACAGTGCCATGGCCGGCCAAGCGCGTGCGCGTTGTGATGGGTACGCTGATCCTGGACACCGTCCCGGCGGACCAGCAGGCGGCTGCCGAGCACATCAGCTTCAATCCATGGCGCCTGGTGGACGGCATCGAACCGTCCAATGACCCCATCCTGCTCGCCCGCCGTGACGCCTACGAGGACTCGCGCAAGCGGCGCGGCGGCACCGCATGTCCTTTCAACCGGAGCGGAACGTAATGGCCGGGCTTGCCGATCGGTTTGAGCAATTTGTGAAGAAGCTTCCGGAAACGAAAATCATGAAGTTCGTGGCGGGGAGGATTCTTGTGCCCATTTGGGCCTCGCGCACGCCGGTGAAGCCCCAGCCGGGCGGCCCGCATTATTCGGTGCAGTCGGGCGACAACGTCCAGCGCATGATGAATCTGATCATGCCGCTGAAGGACAAGTCGGCGGTCGGCCGCGCCGAAGCCGCGCTCGCGATCGCCCAGAACAAGGACGAGATCTATGCCGGTCTCGACAATGTCGGCACGGTCCACTTCGCGCGTTTTGTCATCGTCGGCGAAAACATCTGTATGTTCTCCGTCTATGACGGCGACTTCACCAACTACATCCGCGATTTCATCGCCACCATCGGCTGCGTGTTCGATGCGGTCGTCAAACTGGTCGAAGGCGGCGATGCCGTCATTCCCTCCGAGACCCATGTCGAGAAGTTCATCGACTGGGTGCACGCCCATGACCTCTACCAGGTCTCGGACCAGGCAACCGACCTGTTCCGCGACATCGAGGCGGTCAATGGTGAGACGGCTATCACCAGGGATTTGAGGCTGTTGCCGCGGGACTTGATCCTGCAGCTTCACGTCAACCCCAATGTTTCACTTGGCTCCGGCTACCGCGCCTATCCCGGCTATTCGGTAGCCGAGGTGCGCAAGCAATTTGGAATCGGATGGTGAGCGCCATGGTCGACGTCGCTGACGTGCAGGGAAATATCCTGCAGGGCTATCGCCATCCGCGCGTGCGGCACCTCATTCTCTCGGTCGGCGATGCCGCTGAGGCGCGCGCCTGGCTCGGCGCCACTGTGTCGGGTGCCGGTGGCGTGCCGCAGGTGACGTCGCAGGCGCCCTGGGACGAAAAGCCGTCCACCTGTTTCAACATCGGCCTGACCTTCGAGGGCCTGCGGGCGCTCGGTACGGCCAGCCAATCGCTTGCGAGCTTTCCGACCGAGTTCGTCGAGGGCATGACTGCGCGGGCGCTGAAGCTCGGTGACATCGGGGACAGTGCGCCGGAGCGATGGCCGGCGCCCTTCGACAAACCACGCGACATTCACGTGATCGTCTCGGTCCACGCCAAGGAGGTGGCTGACCTCGACCGCGTACAGCGCCAGGCACTGCAGAACGCACGTACCTTCCGCCTGCTCGGCGTGCGCGAGGGGTTCAACTTCCACGGCGACTATGTGCATTTCGGCTATCACGACAACATCTCGCAACCGCGATTTGCCGAAATCCATGATCCCGAGGATTACCCGGATCCGCAGGAGATGGCACCGCTCGGCACGGTGCTGCTGGGCTATCCAAACAATTTCGAGGGTCTGCTCTGGCACGTGCCCGACCCGGTCGAGCTCGGACACAACGGGACGTTCAACGCCTTCCGCATATTGGCGCAGGACGTGGTGGGCTTCGAAAACTATCTGACCGAGGCGGCGAAATATCTCCTCACGCAGGCAGGCGTCGACGAGCTGCTGCCGCCGGGCGCCGAGACGAAGATCGGTGCGGGGCTGTCGCGCGAGGCTGCGCTTCGCGAGATCGTCGCGGCGCAGATGTGCGGCCGCTGGCGCAACGGCGTGCCGCTCGCGGTATCGCCGGATACGCCGGACCCGGCGACGCCGATCCCCGAGAAGCAGCTCAACAACTTCGATTATGCAGCGAACTCCAGCTGTCCTTACAGCTCGCACATCCGCCGCACCAACCCGCGCGATGCCCAGATCGTGCAGCGGGTCGCCAACAATAGCCGACGCCTGGTCCGGCGCGGCATCCCCTATGGGCCGCCTTATGATCCCGCCAAGCCGGACGGGGTTGAAGCGCCCGAGCGCGGTCTGCTCGGCAATTTCATCGGTGCGAGCCTCGGCGCCCAGTTCGAGGCGATGTGCACCGATTGGGTCAATGTCGGGCTTCAGGATCCGCGTGTGACCGGCTCCAATGATCCGCTGATCGGCGCCAACGCGCCCGAGACCGGCTGGTTCGACGTCGTGCTCAAATCGGGCCGCACCTTCAGGCTGCGCAGCCTGCCGCGCTTCGTTCGCAGCAGGGGCGGGGCTTATACCTTCCTGCCGAGCGTCTCGGCGATCCGCTACCTCGGCTCGCTCGGCAAATAGGGCGTGATCCCGAAAAGTGTGACGCGGTTTTCCGAAATGATCATGCCCAATCAAAAGGCTAAAGCGTGATGAGCCCAAGCCCATCGTGCTTGAAAGGCGCACGCAAGGACGCGATCGGGAGGTAGCGGAATCGGGCAGAAACTGCCTTCCGCTTGCGCAACTCCAGCTCCTTTTGCCTAAATTCCGCGCCAATTCACGGACAACGCAGGCTGTTCGAATCGCAGGGGAATTTCCTGATTCGAGGCTGTAATCGTTTGAATCAAATCGTGTCCGGTTAACACCTTCAGCATTCGCCACATTTGTGACGACGTGCTAGGAAGCCATCGGGGTTGGTTCGGGCGACGTACCATTGGGGGTTGAACGTATGAGTTCCAGGGGGACCGCATCAGAGATGAAAATCGCAGCCAAGCGCGGGCTTCGTGTCGGCGTCGTTGGCGCCGGCGTGATGGGGACCAATCACGCCCGCGTACTCGCCGGCCTGCCGGACACCAGCCTGGTCGGCGTGGTCGATCCCTTGCCGGCACATCGTTCGCGCGCCACTGATCTCACCAATTGCCGAACCTTCGCCGGCCTTGACGAGCTGGTCGCCGAAGGCGTCGACGCCGTCACCATCGCGGCCCCGACCCATATGCATCACGAGATCGCGCTCGCCTGCATCAACAAGAAGATTCATGTCCTGGTGGAGAAACCGATTGCCTCGACCGTCGAGGAGGGCCGGGAGATCGTTGCCGCCGCGGAGGCCGCCGGCGTCACGCTGATGGTCGGCCATGTCGAGCGCTTTAACCCGGCGGTCGCCGCGATCAAGCAGGCGATCTCGGGCGAGGATATTCTCTCCATCGGCATCACCCGGGTCGGCCCGTTCCCGCCGCGCATGTCCAATGTCGGCGTGGTCATCGATCTGGCCGTGCACGACATCGACCTGATCCGCTGGTTCACCGAGTCGGATATCGTGGAGGTGCAGCCGCAGCTCTCAAGCGCCGTGGCCGAGCGCGAGGACATCGCGCTGCTGCAGTTCCGCACCGCTTCCGGCGTGCTTGCGCACATCAACACCAACTGGCTGACGCCGTTCAAGGCGCGCAACGTCACGGTCGCGACCCGCGGCAAATATGTGATGGGCGATCTGCTCACCCGCCAGGTCACCGAATGTTTCGGCTTCAAGCCCGACGGCAGCTACTCGATGCGTCATCTGCCGGTCGGCCATGACGAGCCGCTGCGCGCCGAGCTGATCGCCTTCCTGCAGGCGGTGCGCTCCGGCGGCACGCCCGCGGTCAGCGGCGACGAAGGCGTCGCCAGCCTCGAGATCGCCACGCGCTGCCTCGAAACGTCCGCCAAGCCCGCCGCCGCGGCGACCGCCCGCAAGGGGCCGCGCCGCGTCGCCGGTTAATTCACTCATGTGTCCACAATCGCTGCAAGGCTCCATGAACCAGCATCTGCGTCCGCAACCCATTCCCTTCATCGATGTCGGCGCCCAGCGTGCAAGGCTCGGCAAGTCGATCGACGAGGCGGTCTCCCGCGTGCTCACGCATTGCCAGTTCCTTGGAGGCCCCGAGGTGACCGAGCTCGAATCACAGCTCGCCGCCTTCTCCGGCGCCAAGCATGTGGTGAGCTGCTCGAGCGGCACGGATGCGCTTCTGATGGTGCTGATGGCCGGGAATATCGGCCCGGGCGATGCCGTGCTCTGCCCGTCCTTCACCTTCTGCGCCACCGGCGAGGCCGTGGCACTGACCGGCGCCACGCCGGTTCTCGTCGATGTCGACGAGGACAGCTTCAACATGGATGCGGTGTCGCTATCGCGCGGCATTGCGGTCGCAAAGCGGCGCGGGCTGAAGCCGAAGGTGGTGATCCCGGTCGATCTGTTCGGCCAAAGCGCCGACCACGATGCGATTGCCGAGGTTGCCGCAAGCGAGCGCCTGTTCGTGCTCGATGACGCCGCGCAGGGTTTTGGCGCGAGTTACAAGGGCCGCCGGCTCGGCTCGATCGGGCATGCGACCGCGACGAGCTTCTTCCCCGCCAAGCCGCTCGGCTGCTTCGGCGATGGCGGCGCCATTTTCACCGATGACGACGAGCTTGCCGTGGCGCTGCGCAGCGTCCGCGTGCACGGGCAGGGCAGCGACAAATACGACAATGTGCGGCTCGGCCTGACCGCGCGGCTTGACACCATGCAGGCGGCGATCCTGATCGAGAAGCTCAGGATATTCGAGGACGAGATCGCCTCCCGCAATGAGGTCGCCGAGCGTTATGCGCGCGGACTGGGCAACGTCGTCAAGGTGCCGCACTTGAAGCCCGGCTGCGGCTCGGTCTGGGCGCAATACACCATCCGCCTGCCCAAGGGTACCGATCGCGACGCGTTCGCGGCCGCGCTGAAGGCGCAGGGCGTGCCGACGGCGATCTATTATCCGAAGTCGATCCACCAGCAGACCGCCTACCGCCATTTCCCGGTAGCCGACGGCGGCCTGCCGGTCAGCGAGGCGCTGTCCGCCGACGTCATCAGCCTGCCGATGCATGCCTATCTGGACGAAGCGACCCAGGACCGCGTCATCGCCGCCGTGCGCGGCGCACTTTCGGCGTAATTCGGTCGCGCCACGGGTTCACCTCTCCCGACGGGTCTCCCCGGGGAGAGGTGAAGCGCGTTCTTCGCTTCAAACCGACGCTCACTTCCTTTAGAAGCGGCGCATGCTTGGGCGCATTTTCACGGTCGGTGGCTATACCCTGCTTTCGCGGCTGACGGGGTTCGCGCGCGATATCATGCTCGCGGCGATCCTCGGTGCGGGGCCGGTGGCGGACGCGTTTTTCGTCGCATTCCGCCTGCCCAATCACTTCCGCGCCATCTTTGCCGAGGGCGCTTTCAACGCCGCCTTCGTCCCGGCCTACGCCCATGTCCATGGCGGGCGGGGTGAGGCGTCGGCCAAGCTGTTTTCCGACCGCGTGTTCACGCTCTTGTTCCTGTCGCAGGTGATCCTGCTCGTGCTCGCCTGGGCTTTCATGCCGCAGGCCATGACGTTGCTCGCGCCGGGCTTCACCCATGATGAAGCGCAGCGCAACCTCGCGATCGAGCTCACGCGTATCACCTTCCCGTATCTGCTGCTGATCACGCTGGTGACGCTCTATGGCGGCATGCTCAATGTCATGCACCGCTATGCCAGCGCGGCCGGCGCCTCGATCTTGCTCAACATCTCGATGATGGCGACGCTCGCCATCGCGGCGTTCTTCCCCACCGTCGGCCACGCCGCCGCCTGGGGCGTTTTGATCTCGGGTTTCCTGCAATATTTCCTGCTGGCCGGCGATCTCGCCACCCATGGCGGCCTGCCGCGCTTTGCGCCGCTCAAGTTGGATGAGGACATCCGCGCCTTTTTCCGCGCGCTGGGTCCGGCCACGCTCGGCTCGATGGGCACGCAGGTCGCGATGTTCGCCGACACCATCATCGCGACCTTTCTGCCGGCCGGCGCGCTGTCGGCGCTCTATTATGCCGACCGGCTCAACCAGCTTCCGATCGGCGTGATCGGTATCGCCGTCGGCACTGTGCTGTTACCGGAAATGTCGCGACGGATCACGGCGAACGATCATGAAGGCGCCATGGCACAGCAACGCCGCGCCTTCGATTATACGTTGCTGTTTGCGGTGCCCTTCGTTGCCGCCTTCCTCGCGGTGCCTGATGTGATCACGCGCGCGATGTTTGCCCGCGGCGCCTTCACGAAGACAGACGCCGCCGCAGCCGGCGCCACGCTTGCGGCCTATGCGGTCGGTCTCATTCCCTTCGTACTGATCCGCAGCGCGGTCGCGACCTTCTACGCACGCAAGGACACCGCAACGCCGGTCAAGGCATCTCTCACCGGGATTGCCGCCAACGTGGCGCTCAAGCTCCTCCTGATGGGATCGCTCGCTCAGATCGGGCTCGCGCTCGCCACCGCCATCGGCGCCTGGATCAATCTGCTGCTGGTGCTCGGCTTCGCGGTACGGGCGGGCTATCTCGAGCTCAACCGTGCATTCATCGGGGCGCTGGCGAAGTTCGCGCTAAGCGGGGTCGTGCTTGCCGCCGTACTGTGGCTGACGGCCAAATTTGCTGCAGCGCATCTTGCCGGTCTCACGGCCTACCGTGATGAAATTGTGCTCGTGATCCTGGTGGTTGTCGGGGCCATGATCTACGCCGGATCGGTCCTGCTCTTGTTCGGCCCGAAATGGCTCAAGTCACTGGTGCGCTAGCCAGGGCTAAAGGCGTTTGCGCAATCCCGTAATCCGCTGCAATATGCCTCCAATTCACAAGAAGAGTTGGAGATAAGATGGCTGCTCCTATCAAGTTCGGCGTTGGTCAGAGTGTCCTGCGCAAGGAGGATGACGCGCTGATCCGCGGCAAGGGCCGCTATACCGATGATCACGCGCCGCAGGCCTCGCTGCACGCGCTGGTTTTGCGCTCGCCGCACGCGCATGCCAAATTCACCATCGATGCGAGCAAGGCCCTTGCGTTGCCCGGCGTGGCGCTGATCCTGACAGCTGAGGATGTAAAGGATCTCGGCGGCCTGCCGTGCCTGTTCAATTTCGAGGTCGATCCCTTCACCGGCCCGCCTTACCCGATCCTGGCCAAGGACGAGGTGCGTCACGTGGGCGATGCGGTTGCTTTCGTCGTCGCCGACTCCATCGATCACGCACGCGACGCGATCGAGGCCATCGAGGTCAACTGGACGCCGCTGCCCGCGGTGTCTGGCGTTGCCAATGCGGTCAAGCCCGGCGCGCCGCAGGTATGGCCGGACAAGCCCGGCAATATCCTGTTCGACGTGCCGATCGGCGACAAAAAGGCGACTGATGAGGCCTTTGCGAAAGCGCATGCGGTTGCGGAAATCTCCATCGTCAATCCGCGCGTGGTGGCAAGCTTCATGGAAACGCGCGCGGCGATCTGCGAATACGACGCCAAGCGCGACCATCTGACGCTGACTGCCGGCAGCCAGGGCAGCCATCGTCTGCGCGACATCCTGTGCCAGAATATCCTCGACATTCCCGTCGAGAAGATGCGGGTGATCTGTCCCGATGTCGGCGGCGGTTTCGGCACCAAGCTGTTTCCCTATCGCGAATATGCGCTGCTCGCGGTCGCTTCGCGAAAACTGAAGAAGACGGTGCGCTGGGCTGCCGACCGCTCCGAGCATTTCATGGGCGACGCGCAGGGCCGCGACAATGTCACGACCGCGAAGATGGCGCTTGCCGAGGACGGCAAATTCCTCGCCATGGACGTCGACCTGATGGGCGACATGGGCGCCTATCTCTCGACCTTTGCACCCTATATTCCGCATGGCGGCGCCGGCATGTTGCCGGGCCTCTATGACATCCAGACCTTCCACTGCCGGGTCCGCACCGTCTTCACCCATACCGTACCGGTCGATGCCTATCGCGGCGCCGGACGGCCGGAAGCTGCCTATGTCATCGAGCGCCTGGTCGATGCCTGCGCGCGCAAACTCGGCATGACGCCGGATGCGATCCGCAAGAAGAACTTCATCCAGCCGCGGCAGCTGCCTTATAAGACCGTCACCGGCAAGGTCTATGATTCAGGTGATTTCGCCGCGCACATGAAGCGGGCGATGGAAGTCGCGAACTGGAAGGAGTTTCCCAAGCGCGTGAAGGCCGCCAAGAAAGATGGTCTCGTGCGCGGCATTGGCATGTCGAGCTATGTCGAGATCTGTGGCACCATGGGCGACGAGACCGCCAATGTACGGCTTGATCCCAATGGCGACATCACGGTTCTGATCGGCACGCAGTCGAGTGGGCAGGGCCATCAGACCGCCTATGCCCAGATCGTCGCCGAGCAATTCGGTGTGCCGCCGGAGCGCGTGCACGTTCACCAGGGCGACACCGACGAGATCGCAACCGGGCTTGGCACCGGCGGCTCGGCCTCGATCCCGACCGGCGGCGTTTCGGTGCAGCGTGCCACGGCCGAACTCGGCAAGAAATTGAAGGAGCTTGCCGCGGAGGCGCTGGAGACCAGCGCGGCCGATCTCGAGATCACAGGCGGTGTCGTACGCATCGCCGGCACCGACCGCACCATCAGCTTTGCCGATCTTGCCAAGCGCCAGGGCACCGATCCCTCGAAGCTGAAGGGCGCCGCGACCTTCAACAGCGCCGACGGCACCTATCCCAACGGCACGCATATCGCGGAGGTCGAGATCGATCCCGCGACCGGCATCGTCAAGATCGTGAACTATGTGATCGTCGATGATTTCGGCGTGACCCTCAATCCGCTCTTGCTTGCAGGGCAAGTGCATGGCGGGGTGATGCAGGGCATCGGACAGGCCTTGATGGAGCGGGTGGTCTATAGCCCGACCGACGGCCAGCTGATCACCGGCACCTACATGGACTACGCGCTGCCGCGCGCCGCCGACGGCGTCTCCTTCCACTTCGAGACCCACAACGTCCCCTGCAAGACCAATCCGCTGGGGGTGAAGGGCGCGGGCGAGGCGGGCGCGATCGGCTCCTGTCCCGCCGTGGTGAACGCCATCGTCGAGGGGCTGTGGCGCGAGTACAAGATCGAGCATGTCGACATGCCGGCGACACCGGAGCGGATCTGGATCGCCATTCGCGAGCATCAGCGCCGGCACAGCCTGTGACATCCAAAATTTGCCGCGGGAATGATGTCTTGTCCACGGGGTTCCAAGAAGGGCCATCAGAACGGTCAAGTTTGAAATTCAGGGGAACAGGATGAAGCGAAGTATTGTGGTTGCTGGCGCGCTGGTGCTTGGTCTTGGTGCCGTCATGGCCGAGCCGGACCAGGTCAAGGACACCCAAACGATGATGAAGGGCAATGGCAAGAATGCCGGTGCGCTTGCTGCGATGGTCAAGGGCGAGAAGCCCTACGACCAGGCGACCGTGGATGCGGCGATCAAGCAGTTCGCCGACACCGCAGCCAAGCTGCCGACACTGTTCCCGGCGAGCATCAAGGGCAAGCCGTTCGACGGCGACTACAGCCCTTCGTCCAAGATCTGGGAAGACAAGGCAGGCTTCGATGAGCACATCGCAAGCTTTGCCAAGGTGATTGGTGACGCCAAGGGCAAGATCACCGATCTCGACACGCTGAAAGCGCAGCTTTCCGTCATCGGCAAGCAATGCGGGGGTTGCCACGAGACCTTCCGAATCAAGAAGACCTGATCTGCGCTATCTACGCATCTCGAGCAAAGGGCGGATGCCGATACATCCGCCCTTTTTGTTTGCTGATTGCAGAATATTCCGTTGGTCATACCCCGCGAATGCGGGGTGTCCAGTTTTCCAGAGGCGTTTGGGCTGAAGCTCTGCCGCCGCTGGAATACATCATCGTCCGCTTTTGCGGACGATGACAGTGGAGGGAAGGCGCAGCCGGATTGGCGTATGCTTACTTCGTCACTTGCCCGCGGATTTCGCCGCCCGGATTGGCCGCGGTGTGGACATTGACGTAATACTTGCCGGACTCGAGGTCGGCGGCCTGGGCATCGGTCAGCGTAGCGCTGCCCTCAGCGGGGCTCGCCGTGGCGTTGGGGATCGCAACCGCGACGCCCGCATTCTTGCCGCTCTCGGCAGGTCCGTGGAAATGCGCCGCCGTCGCGGGCCCGCTCAAGCCCGAATAGGTGAGCTTCCAGGAGAGCTTCTTGGTGCCGGGATCGTAATCGATGTCGGCTGTGCCCGATCCTGTGCTCGCATTCGGGGGCACCTCGTTCTTGCCGTCCAGCGTCGCCTTGAACTTCTCGGCGCTGGCAGGGCCAGCGAGCAGCGCCACCGCTCCGAACGCAAGCGCAGCAAACATCGTCTTGGACATGGCTTTCTCTCCCTGTTCATATCGCCACGATTCCACAACAATGGATTTTGCGGGTTATTCCCGAAAATCCGGCAGTCGCGTGTCAAAACTTGGCACAAATTGATGACTGGAGGAACGGCGGCCGCGGTCATAAGGTTGCGATTGGCCATGATGGAACGTTGAATGCCGCGTCGGATTTTGCCTGCCGCCCTTGTTGCCGCCGCAGCCGGGATCGGCCTCTACTGGTGGTTGACGGCCGCCGTGCCGCTGGCGGGGGCGGTCACGGCGCCGGCTTTCACGCCCGACATCGCAAACGGCGAGGTCATCTTCAATGCCGGCGGTTGCGCCTCCTGCCATGCCGTCCCCAACCAGCCCGACCGGTTGAAGCTCGGCGGCGGGCTTGCGATCCCGTCGCCCTTCGGCACCTTCTACGCGCCGAACATCTCACCCGATCCGACCGACGGCATCGGGCGATGGAGCGAGGCCGATTTTATCACCGCGGTGATGCGGGGTGTGTCTCCGGCGGGCTCGCATTTTTTTCCCGCGTTTCCCTACACCTCCTACGCGCATGCGCAGCCGAAAGACGTGCGCGATCTCTTTGCCTATCTGAAGACGCTCCCGCCGGTGCCTGGCAAGGTGCGCGATCATGATGTGCCGTTTCCCTTCAACATCCGCCGCAACGTCGGCATCTGGAAATTGCTGTTCTTCGACGACAAGCCTTTCGTTCCGGATCTCTCGCGCTCTGCGGCGTGGAATCGCGGTGCCTATCTCGTCAACAGCTTCGGGCATTGCGCCGAATGCCACAGCCCGCGCAATTTTCTCGGCGGCATCATCGCCGCACAGCGCTTTGCCGGCGGGCCGAATCCGGAAGGCGAGGGCTGGGTGCCCAACATCACCGAAAAGGGTCTCTCCGACTGGAGCGAGAAGGACATCGCCTATTTTCTCGAGACGGGGCAAACGCCCGACGGCGACAGTGCCGGCGGCGCGATGACGCGCGTGATCAAGAACACGTCGCAATTGCCCGAAGCCGACCGCACAGCGATCGCCACCTACATCAAGTCGCTGCCGCCGGTCGAAGGCCCGCCGCGACCGCCGAAGAAGAAAAAGGAAGGCGAGGGGTAAAGGTAGAGACGGGGCGCGGAGAGGGAGACCTAAAGCTTGTCGACTGCTTTAAAGCTGCCGTCGGGTTGGATCACGGTCAGGAACACGCCAGGCGGCTGGTCGTGCGCGCTGTTGCCGAAAGCAACGATGTCGCCGCCGATGTCGAACCGGCCGACCTCATTGATGATCCGCAGCATCTCCGCGCGGGTCGGATTTGGGCCGGCTCTCTCGAGCGCGGCGGCGGCGAGGCGCCCTGACAGATATCCTTCGAGCGACACGAAATCCGGTGTCAGGCTGGGATCGAGCGCCTTTTCCGCCGCCTGGTAGTCGGCGACCAGCTTCAAATGCGTATTCCAGGGAAACGGTACCACTTCGGAGACGACCACGCCGCTGCCGTCGGGCCCGAGCTCCCTGGCAAGCGCGGTGGCGCCGACAAAGGAGATGGCGACAAAGGTCGGGTTGAAGCGGCTGCGGCGCGCGAGCTTGATGAACTCGGCGCAGGGGCCATAGGTGCCGACCATGACTACAGCCTGCGGCTCGGCGCGCCGGATCGACTTGAAGGCCGCGCCGACCGCGCGCGTGTTGCGCTCGAACGTGCCTTCCGCCGCGAGCTCCAGACCGCGTCGCGCCAGCGCCGCCTTGACACCGGCAAGGCCGTCGCGGCCGAACGAGTCGTCCTGGTAGAAGATGGCGATGTCCTTCAGATGCAGGTCCTCGGTCAGGTGCTTGATCCAGGCCTCGGCCTCGGCACTGTAGCTCGCGCGGATATTGACCACGTTCTGGAATTCGGAGGCGCGCAGGAACTCGGCGCCTGTGAACGGACCGATGAACGGCACGTTCTTCTCCGCCGCGATCGGCACGGTCGCGATCGATGTCGGGGTGCCGACCGCGCCGATCAGCGCGAACACCTTGTCCTCCTCGATCAGCTTCACCGTTGCCATCACCGAGCGGTCCGGATCATAACCGTCGTCACGGCTGATCAGCTCGAGCCGGCGGCCGTGTACGCCGCCCTTGGCATTGATCTCGGCAAAGGCCGCCAGGATGCCCTGCCGCATGCCTTGGCCCAGCGCCGAGGATGGGCCGCCGAGCGCGGCCGCCTGGCCAAACAGGATGGTGTCGGCCGAAACGCCTACCTCGTCCGCGCTGGCGCGCGGTGGCGGGCTCGCGCCGAAGGCGAGCGCAAAGGCAGCAAGGATCGAGACTATCGATGACCGCATGGCAGGACTTGATGGCAGGACTTGATGGCAGGACTTGATGGCAGGACTTGCAGGATGAAATGCAACAGGCCTTCATGGTATCCGCAGCGGATGAAAACCTTGCTAATTCAAGCCGCTTTGTCGACCCGTACGATTGCGGACAAAGCAGGGCAGATTGTCGGCTCTACTACCGCAGATCGTTAACTACGCCGGTTGGCGCGCAGCGGTATTTGTTTGATTTTTGCGAGTTCTTAACCGCGCCCGGTTCCGATCGATGCTGGACGGATATGTAAGCCGTTTTGGGGACCTCATTTTGCGTGCGGGCGTACACAGCGGAGTTGGCGAGCAGGCGGGCATCGGGCGCGCAAGCGCCCTGGTCGAGCGTCGCCGCGCGCCGGTGTCGCGCCTGGAACTGTATCGTCCCGCGCTGATCGCCGCCTGCATTGGCACGCTGTTGTCGCTGGCCGGCGCCATTGCGGTCGGTCAGTGGGAGAACAGGCTCTCGCGTGCCGAGTTCGAGGGCCTTGCCGAGAACCAGGCCATCACCATCCAGAACGGCATCAACGAATATGTGGGACGGCTGATCACGCTGCGCACCCTGTTCGAATCCGCCAACGAGGACATCACTCGCAGCGAATACGAGACCTTCAGCCAGCGCCTGTTCCAGGGGCATCCGGGATTGTTGCGGGTCGCCTGGGTGCCACGGGTCACTCACAAGGAGCGCGCCGAATACGAGGCCGCGGCGATCGCGGATGGTCTCTCGGGCTATCAGATCAAGACCTTTGCCGACGGCGCGGCGGCGCCGCTCGCCGACGTCTATTTCCCCGTCTATTTCTCCACGGAGTCGAAGACCTCTGTCGTCTACGGGCTGGACTATTGGAGCTTCGCGGAACGCCGCGCCATGCTCGAGCGCGCGCGCGACGACAACAAGGTCGTGGTGTTGCGCACCAAGCTCTACGAATCTCGCAACGGCGCCATTCCATATGGGGTGATGGTCGCGGTGCCGGTCTATGCCAAGGGCACCTCGCGCACAAGCGTTGCGGATCGTCGGCGTAATCTGAACGGCTTTGTGGTCGGAATTTTCGACCTGCCGCCATTGGTGCAGGCGATCCGCGCCAACAGCCGGGTCCCTTCCGCCATCGCCATCGACGTCTATCCGCCGCGGCCCGCGGACGGATCCGGCGTCGAGCCGGACTTCTCGAGCGCGCCGCGAGCGACCATCGCCAGGCGGCAGGGCGCGCCCATTTGGTCGACCGCGCTGAAGATCGGCGACACCTCATGGTTGCTGCAGGCCTCGCCCGCATCCGGCGGCCTGCACATGGACCATCACTACCGCGCGCTGGCGCTGCTCGCCGCCGGCATCGTCACCACGCTCTTCCTTGCGATCTATCTCGGGCTCTCCAGCCAAAACTCGCTGCAGCTGTCGCTTGCCAACCGCCGCGTGCTGGAGCTTGCCCAGACCGATCTGCTGACCGGCTTGCCGAACCGCGGCTTCTTCCTGGAGCAGCTGCAGGAGATCAATGCAGGCGCCGGGAGCGCCGGCTATGCCGTGCTGCTGCTCGACCTCGACCGCTTCAAGAACGTCAACGATTCCCTGGGCCACGCGGCGGGTGATGCGCTGTTGCGCCTGGTGGCGCTGCGGCTGCGATCGACGCTGCGCGAAAGCGATGTGCTGGCGCGGCTGGGCGGCGACGAATTTGCAGTGATCCTGACCGGCGGCGCCGGCCAGCGCGTGCTGGCAAGCGATCTTGCGCGGCGGATTTCCAAGCTGATCGCCGAGCCCTTCCAGCTGCTCGGCCACCGGGTCGAGATCGGCACCAGCATCGGCATAGCGCTGGCGCCGGAGCACGGCTTCAACCAGGAGCAGCTTCTGAAGAAGGCGGACCTTGCGCTCTACCGGTCCAAGTCGGCGGGCCGCAACTGCTACACGGTCTATGACGAGGCGATGTCGGCGGAACTAGAGGCGCGCAACACGCTGGAGAGCGATCTGCGCAACGCCATCGCCAGCTGCCAGTTCGAAGTGCATTACCAGCCGTTCTACGATGCCGAGACCTGCCACCGCCGCGGCGTGGAAGCGCTGGTGCGCTGGCGCCATCCGGTCAAGGGCCTGATCCCACCCGACCAGTTCATTCCGCTTGCGGAATCCACCGGCCTTATCGTGCCGCTCGGGGAGTGGGTGATTGCGCGCGCCTGCGAGGACGCGACCGCCTGGCCCGACGACGTCAAGGTCGCCGTGAACCTGTCGCCGGTTCAGTTCAAGCAGGCCGAACTGTTCGACGTGATCCAGCAAAGCTTGAAGAAATCGGGGCTCAAGCCGCAGCGGCTCGAGATCGAGATCACGGAATCGGTGCTGCTCGAGCAGGCCGTCGAGAACCACAGCTTTATCGACAGGCTCAAGGGCATCGGCATTTCGCTCGCGCTCGATGATTTCGGCACCGGCTATTCGTCGCTGCGCTCGCTGACGGCGTTCCCGTTCGACAAGATCAAGATCGACAAGTCCTTTATCGCCAATCTGAGCAAGCGCCAGGATTCTTCCGCGATCATCTCCTCCGTAGTGACGCTGGCGCGCGGGCTCGACATGTCGATCACGGCCGAAGGCGTCGAGACCACCGAGCAGCTCGACCACCTGCGCTCGCTCGGGGTGAATTTCGCGCAAGGCTATCTGCTCGGACGGCCGATGCCCGCGAGCCAGCTCGAGGCGCATTTTGCGATCAGTTACGCGCGGCGGGATGCGGCCTGAATCGACATCTCGCCAGCGGGAGAGGTGAGCCGAAACAGCTCGGCTCGACTGGATCCGCCAGCGAGCTAACCCACCCCGAACGCCTTGAAGGTGATGATCGTGTGGGTGTCCTGGATGCCGGGGAGCGTCTGCACCCGTTCGTTCACGAAATGGCCGATGTCGGTGTCCTTGTCGACATAGAACTTGACCAGGAGGTCGTAATCGCCCGCTGTGGAATAGATCTCGGAGGCGATCTCGGCCTCGGCAAGCGCGTTGGCCACCGTGTAGGACTGGCCGAGCTTGCACTTGATCTGGACGAAGAACGGAACCATCGCGAGCATCTCCTTGACAAAGTTCGCCCCATTATAGCGCCTTGCGGAGGCATGAGGGCAGCCTTTCGCCCGCCAAAGGGCCAGATTTGGGCCCGTCTGGCAAGCAAACTTGCTGCAATCCGGCGGTCGCGCTATCACACATCATGGCCACGCCTGTCGCGCTTACCATCGCAGGCTCCGACTCAAGCGGTGGCGCAGGCATCCAGGCCGACCTCAAGACCTTTGCCGCGCTCTCCGTCTACGGCGCCTCCGCCATCACTGCGCTGACCGCGCAGAACACGCGCGGGGTGAGCGCGATCTACCCCGTGCCGCCCGACTTCGTCACCGCGCAGCTCGATGCGGTGTTCGCTGACCTCAGCGTCGGCGCGGTCAAGACCGGGCTGCTGGGCGGGCGCGCGACCATCGAGGCGATCGCCGCCGCCTTCGGGCGCTGGTCGCCGCTTTTTGTCGTGATCGATCCGGTGATGGTGGCGACCTCGGGTGATCGGCTGCTGCCCGCCGACGCGGTCGATGCGCTGCGCACGAAGCTCATTCCGCTCGCCTCGATCATCACCCCCAATTTGCCCGAGGCTGCCGTGCTGTTGAGCGAGCCGCTCGCCACAAGCGATGCGGCAATCGAAAGCCAGGGCCGGCGGCTGCTCTCGCTCGGTTGCCCCCATGTGCTGATCAAGGGCGGCCACGGGCACGGCAGCGAAAGTATCGATTATCTCATCAGCGCAAGCAGCACCCTGCCGCTCGCAAGCCCGCGCCTCGAAACCCGCAACACCCACGGCACCGGCTGCTCGTTGTCCGCGGCGGTCGTTGCGGGCCTTGCGAAGGGCGAGGACCTAGAGACCGCGGTCCGCAACGCCAAGCGCTTCATCAGCGAAGCCATCGCCTCTGCCGACCGCTTTGCAGTCGGGCATGGCCACGGGCCGGTGCATCACTTCCACCGATATTATTGAGAGTGGGACCTCTGACGAAAAAAACGCCGACAGCCCTCAACGAGCTGCCGGCGTGCGAAACTCTTAAAAATGGCGCGTACGCCGGTTATGTCGTCCCGCGCCGCAGCATCCTCCTAGCTCCGGCGGGCGCGGCGGCATAGTTCCCAAATGGGAAGTGGCGCCTTATGAACAAGGCCTTCACGCCAGCATGTCCCGCACCATCGGCGCCACTTTGGTCGCATAAAGCTCGATGCTGTGCATCAGCTTCTCGTGCGGCAGGGGACCTGCCGAGTATTTCAGGTGGAAGCGGGCGAGGCCGAGCGCCTTGGCGGTTGCGGCGATCTTGCGCGCCACCGTCTCGGGTGAGCCGACATAGAGCGAGCCGTGATCGGCCTCGCGCAAAAACTCCTCACGCCCCATCGGCGGCCAGCCGCGTTCCTTGCCGATGCGATCGCGCATGATCTTGTAATCGGGCCACAGCTCCTCGCGCGCCTGGTTGTCGCTGTCGGCGACATAGCCCGGTGAATGCACACCGATCGGCTTCACGCTGCGGCCGAATTCGCGGAGCGCGCGGTGATAGAGCTCGACATAGGGCGCGAACCGCTTCGGGTCGCCTCCGATGATCGCGAGCATCAAGGGCAGGTCATGATGCGCCGCGCGCACCACCGATTCCGGGCTGCCGCCGACGCCGATCCAGGTCTTCAGCGGAGGGTGCTCGACCGGCGGATAGACCAGCTGGTTCTTAAGCGGCGGGCGCAGCTTGCCCTGCCAGGTCACCGGCTCCTGCTTCAGGAGTGCTGCGAACAGATCGAGCTTCTCCTCGAACAGCTGCTCGTATTGCCGGAGGTCGAAGCCGAACAGCGGAAAGGATTCGGTGAACGAGCCGCGCCCGAGGATCACCTCCGCGCGGCCGTTCGATGCCGCATCAAGCGTAGAGAAGCGCTGGAATACGCGGATGGGATCGTCAGAGCTCAGCACCGTGACCGCGGAGCCGAGTCTGATGCTTTTGGTGCGAGCGGCGATGGCGGCAAGCGCCACCTCGGGCGCCGAGATCGCGAAGTCGGCGCGGTGATGCTCGCCAAGCCCGATGAAGTCGATGCCGAGTTCGTCGGCGAGCACGGCTTCCTCGATCACATTGCGGATCGCCTGCGCATGCGACACCGGCGCGCCATCCGCGCCACGCATGACGTCGCCGAAAGTATCCAAACCAAATTCGATGGGAGGCATTTCACTCGTCTCTCTGACCGATCCCGGGCGCGATTGCCGCGTCCTGCTCGGTTATGAACCAGAGTTACTTAACGACTATGCCTCGACGGGTAAGGGCGCTCGCGCGAAACGCTCAGTTTCCGTTTTTTGCCTTTCGCGAGAGAGACTGCACGTCGCCGTTGCGTCGCGCCGCCGGCTCAGCCGTGCACGGCCTGCAGCAGATCGGAGATGCGGTAGGGCTTGGCAAAGACGCAGACGTCGGACGGCAGGGTCGCGCGGCCGGCGCCGGAGACGACGATGATCCGCAAATGCGGGCAGCATTGCCGCGCGAAGGTCGCAAGATCGATGCCGTTGCCTTGGCCCGCAAGCTCGACGTCAGTCACCATCAGCGTGAGCTCGATACCGGCGCGCGCAATGACGAGCTCGGCCGCCTCAGCGCTCTCGCACTGAATCACGTCCAGGTTTTCCTGCTTCAATGCGTCGCTTAATACCTCGCGCTGAAGTGGATCATCCTCGACCACCAGCGCCAGCGACGGAACGTCCAGATGCATCGCGGCCTCCGCTATTCACCTGGGTTAATGCGGTGAGGCCTGCGTGGTTCGCGCGTGCCGACCTGGGGCGCGCTGTGTTCATGTGTATACAGAGCCCGTAGGCCCGCGCGAGCATGTCCGCTGAAGTTGATCAGAGTTCGCTGCTTTCACCCTCGGTCGCCTGGGCAGCGATCGCGGCTTCGACGTCGGCCGCCATGTCAAGCAGCCGCCGCGACAGCCGCGCGAACAGCTCGCGTTTGCCATAGTCCGTTGCAAGCTTGCTGATGAGGTCGCACTCGGCTGCATCGACGCGCAGCTTTTCCAATTTTGCTTTCATGTCTCTCATCATATCATTACTGCACGTGCCGCGCGGCGAGAGTGTTCAGAAGTGTACACTCGCTGCTTTGCACAGGCGATTTGGGTGTGTTGGCACCGCTCGTCTGTACCATCGAACGCGCGTGTGCGGGAACATTTGCCGTTGTCCCGCGTCATCTGGTTTCCAAGAGGAAACCATTCGGAGGAGGACATCATGGGTTTTGGAAGAGGTGCCTTGCTGTGGTTGCTGGGCGTGCCGCTGCCGATCATCCTGCTGCTGGCGCTGTTCTGGCATCACTAAAGCAAGCGAGTTCTGAGAGCGCCGCGAAAAGCGGCGCTTCTCTTGTGTGGGAACAATAGCCCTTGTCGGACATTCTTCCCGCACCACGGTTTGGAGGAGAGGAACAGATGCGGAAGTATTTATTTGCTGCAGCGATGATCGGCGCGCTTGCGACGCCCGCCCTTGCGGACGATGTTGGCGTGCATGTCGGTCCCGTCGGCGCGGGAGTCACAGTTGGCGAAGCCCCGCACGAGCGCGACCACACCACCGTGGTCAAGGAGCGCGAGCCGCGTGATGACCGGACCACGGTGATCAAGAAGCAGGACGAGTTCGGCAATCGCAGCAAGACCGTCATCCATCACGACAACGACTAGTCGCAAGGAGGCTCTGGTCGCGTTGTGCACCGGAGCCTTCTCTTTTTGATTTACGATATTTTGGAGCTCTTGAATGAATGCTCTGACAAATGAGAGGTCATCTGTATCGGCGGCCATTCGGCGCGCGATGGAGGCTTTCGAGCTGGTGCGGGATCGCAGCCCGGCAGAGGTCACGCGTGCGCGGGGGGCGTTGACGCGGCATATCGAGCAGCTGTTCGCGTCCGGCCAGACCGACGAAGAGCGTCTTGCCGTTGCCGGTCTCGTCTATCTCAGGTCGCTGCCGGCCGCGGAGCCTGTGTGAGCGGTGGCGCGTCGTCCGTCGCGGGCGGAGCAGGTCAGCCCGGCGTTCCGAAGGCCCCGCTCGCGGCGAACCGCTTGATGGCATCAGGGCCCAGCTTGAGCAGCGAAGCGAGAATGTCGTTGCCGTGCTGGCCAATCGCTGGCACCTCGCGTCGCATGGCGGTGAGGCCGCCGGACATCTGCCAGGGCGCGTTGACGCCGATGAACTCTCCGGCGCCGTCGGCGAGCGCGGCGAAGGCGCCTCGTTGCATGAGGTGCGGATCGGTCAGCGCCGCACCGGGATCGCGATAGTCAGCGGCCGGCACGCCCGCGCGCGCAAGCGCGGCTAGGCATTCCGCCGATGTATGGCGCTCCGTCCATTTCTCCACGATCTGCATCATGGCGTTCCAGTTGGCGCCGCGCGCGGGCACGCTGGCAAAGCGCGGATCCTGGGTCAGCTCGCTCTGTCCCGTCACCTCGCAGAGGGCTGAGAAATTGCGCGAGGTCACCGGTGCGATCAGGATGTCGCCGTCCTGGGTACGCACAGGACCGTAAGCTGGGCGCGGCGCTTCCACCGGACATTGCGCTTCCTGCAGCTCATAGACCAGGAGGTTGAGCATGCAGTCCATCAGAGCCACGTCGATGCGCTGGCCCTTGCCGTACTTGGCGCGCTGGACCAGCGCGGTCTGGATCGCCGCATAGCCGAAAATGCCGCCGAGCACGTCGGCGACGAACACCGCGCCCGCCGCGGGGCGGTCGCGATCGCCGGCATAGCGCATCAGCGCGCGGTCAAAGCCGCTTTCGGCATGCACGATCATGGCATAGGCCGCGCGCTCGGCGCTGGGGCCGGACTGGCCATAGCCGGAGATCGAGCAATAGACCAGCCGAGGATTGATCTCGCGCAGGGCGTCGTAGCCAAGGCCCAGGCGATCCATCACACCGGGGCGGAAATTCTCGACCACGATATCGGTCTGCTCGACCATCTGGTGGACGAGCTTGATTGCCTCGGTGCTTTTCAGATCGAGCGCCAGGCTCCGCTTGCCCGCATTGAGCTGGCCGAAATAGGTGCTGTGCCCCTCGCGGCAGGGGGCGCGGAGCCGCATGTCGTCGCCTTCGGGCGGCTCGATCTTGATGACGTCGGCACCGCCATCGGCGAGCAGCCGCGCGCAATAGGGTCCGGCCAGCATGATGGAGAAATCCAGCACCCGCAGGCCTTCGAGCGGCGCCGTTTTCGCTTCCGTTTCCGCCATCGCAGTAACTCCTATCTCGGTAAGCCAAGCCCGCGCTGCGCGATCAGGCTGCGCTGGATTTCATTGGTGCCGATGCTGATCACCCACATCAGGGAATGGCGCAGGTTCTGCTCGAACCGGCCATTGTCGATCGCGCCCGGCATCTGTTCGGAAAGGCAGGCGCGCATGCCGAGAATGTCGAGCGCGGTCTCGCCAAAACGCTCCATCAGCTCGCCGGAAAACACCTTGCTGATGGCGCCATATTCCGGCGGGGTGACGCCGTTGGCGGCGAGCTCGGCGCAATGCATCATCAATTGGCGGCCGACCTCGATCTCGGCTGCAAGCTGCGCCATCCGCTCGCGAACCAGCGGATCGTCGCAAAGCGGAGCGCGATCTTCCGCTTCCGCCATGACGTGCCGGCGCAATTGTTCGAAGGCGTGCGCGACCTTCAGCACGATGCCGCCGCCGACCAGGCCGCGCTCGAAGGCAAGCGCGCCCGTCAGCACCTTCCATCCGCCGTTGACCTCGCCGACCAGGTGATCGAGGGGAATGCGGACATTGTCGTAGAAGATGTTGGCAAACGTGCCGTCATACATCGTCACGGCCGGGCGGATGGTGATGCCGGGCGTCTCCATCGGCACGATGAACATGCTGATTCCAGCATGCGCCGGCTTGGCCGTGCTATCGGTGCGTGCGGCGAGAAACATGTATTTGCCCCACCAGGTCGTGGTCCAGATCTTCTGGCCGTTGATCACCCAATGGTTGCCATCCCTGACCGCGCGGGTCTTCAGCGCCGCGAGGTCGGAGCCCGCCTGCGGCTCGCTATAGCCCATGCCGTGCATGGCCTCGCCGCGCAGGATTTCCGGCAGATATCTGCGCTGCTGTTCGGCCGTCCCGAACATCAGCAGCGCATTGGCCTGGATGGCGGCGCCGATGCGCGGCGCTTCGGCACGCTCCATCGTCTCGATAAGGGCGATCTGTTCCAGCGGCGAGCGGGCCTGGCCATTGAATTCCCTCGGCCAGCCGAGGCCGATCCACCCCGTTTGGCCGATGTCGCGGGCGAATTCCGCATCGAACTCGCGCTTGGAAAAAGGCTTTGCGTCGAACGCCGCCTTGCGTTCGCCAGACCAGTTAGTGGCGAGCCAGGCCTCCACCTCCTGGCGCAGGGCATTCGCGGCTTCGCCCAGATCATATTGCGGCAGAGGTGCGCCGCCGCGATCGAACAGAAACGCAGCGATGCCACGTCGCGCCTGGGCCGCGCCGCCAAGCGCGACGGTGTCGAGATGGACGCGCTTGAAATGTGCGGGCGCCTCGTGCTCCTCGGCATAGCCGATCGCGCCAAACGTATGCTGGGTCTCCAGCACAACGCGCCGCAGCGCATCGCTCGCAAACGCGATGGCGCAATTTGCGAAATAGCGCCAGTTGGCATCGCTGCAGTCGTGCAGATGACCTGCGTGATCAATAGTCAGCCGCACGCCTTCGAGCGCGATCAGGCCATCGGCGAGCTTGTGCTGGATGGCCTGGAATCTGCCGATCTTCTGGCCGAACTGCTCGCGCTCTCGGGCGTAATCGACCGCGAGCTCGAAAGCTCGCCGGGCGGCACCATGCGCACGTGCAGCAAGCGCAAGCTTGGCCTTGAGCAGGAGGTCCAAGACCGAGACTTGCTTGAGCTGAACCACGACCGCTGGCACTGCATCGAGCCTGATCTCGTACAAACCCCAGGCGCCCATTGCCCGGGTCGGGACCGTTTCGACGCCGACTGCCTTCAACTCGATGACTGCAAGCTCGTGGTCCCCGATAGCCACGACCAGATGTGTGCAGCTCGCCGCAACCTCGACAAAGCGGAGCGTTCCGCTGGCGCGATCGTCGGCGATGCGCAGCGAGCCGGTGCCGCGATCGGGATCGCACGCACCGAAAGAGAAGCAGATCATGGCGGCGCCGGCATGCAGCCGTCCGAGCAGGTCGCGGGTGCCGTCCACCTCGCAATCTGCCAGGGCCAGATTGGCCAGCGCGGCCGACCACATCGGGCCAGGGCAGGCAGCGCGGCCGAGCTCGTCCATCACGATAAGGATTTCGCGCAGGGCGCCTTCGCTGAAATCATGGCCCAATGCCGCCACGCCCTGGCCGACGAGCCTGGTCCAGATCGCGGATACCTGCTCCGGCGCGGCGGTACGATTTGCCGCCTCATCGGCCCGCCAATGTTCGCCAAGGAAGCCGCGTAGGGAATCCCGGAGCATCTCCCTGACGTCGTCGCCGGGAAGCTCATCCATCGCGGTCACGCCTGCCCAAATTTCGGCCGACGCTTTTCCTTGAACGCAGTCGTCGCCTCCTTGTGATCGGCGGTCTCGAAGGTGACCTGCTCCAGCGCCATGGAGGCTTCGAGCAGCATGTTCACCCGGTCCTTGACGATCTGGTTGATGGACAGCTTGGTCCAGCGGATGGCCCAGGTCGGGCCGTGGGCGAGCTCGAGCGCGATCTCGCGCGCCTTCTTCAGCACCTCCGCGCGGGACACGACATGGTTGACGAGGCCGAGCCGTTCGGCCTCGCGGCCGTTCAGCAGTGTGCCGCGCATCAGGAATTCCTTGGCCTTGTTGATGCCGACCAGGAGGGGCCAGATCACAGTGCCGCCATCTCCAGCCACCAGGCCCACCCGGGAGACGTGGGTGTCGCCGATACGGGCATCCTCGGCCATCACCGAGATGTCGCTGAGCAGCGCATGCGTTGCCGCGAGCCCGATGGCATCGCCATTGATCGCGGCAATGATCGGCTTGTCGAGCTCGAGCTGGCGGGTGACGGCGCGGCGGCTGATCATGGGATCGTGCACCTCGCCCTCTTCGAGGACGTCGCCGCCCGGCCGCTCCGACATTGCCTTCACGTCGCCGCCGACGCTGAAATAGTCGCCGGCGCCGGTGAGCACGACGGCGTTGACGGCATGGTCGTCGCCGAGATCGTCCCAGATCGTCCGCAGCTCGCGGATCAGCTTCTGATTGATGGCGTTGCGCGCCTGCGGCCGGTTCAGGGTGACGGTCGCGACTTTGTCGGCGACTTCGACCGTCAGGCATTCGTATTTGGCGTATCGGGACATTGTTTCCTCCATATTGTTCGTTGGATTTATCGGGTTCTCAAGGGCTAACGGCGCATGCCGGGCCGCATTTCCGCGAGCGCCACATGCAGCGACATGGCGCCGGGATCCTGCTCCAGCATCCGCTGCACGGCTTCCAGATGCACGCGCATCGACCGTGTCGCGGCCGAGACGTTGCGCTCGCGCAAGGCGGCGACGAACTGCCGCCGCCGCTCGACCAGCCGCGCCATGGCGACGCCGCTGGAGGCGACCTTGGCATAGACGAAGCGCATATGGATCTCGGTGACGGAGTCCATGATCATGGCGATCACCTTGTTTCCGGTCGCCGCCGCCAGGTGCCTGTAGAAATCGCGCGAGCATTCGACGCGGTCGAGCAGGCGGCCCTCGCGGGTGGCAAGGTCGGTGCGTTCGATATTGTCGTCCAGCGCGTCGAAATGGGCCTGCCGCCCGTTGGCGCAGGCGAGCCGGACCGCAAGGTCCAGCACGTGGACGCGGGCCTCGGAGAGCTCGCGCACCGAGATGGTGCCGAGGCTCAGCATGTCCTGCATCACCACGTTCATGCGGCTGGTGTCGCCCTCGCGCACGAAGGCGCCCCCCTTGACGCCCTTCCGCAGCCGCAGCACGCCGGCCATCTCGAGACTCCGCAGTGCCTCGCGCAGCACGTTGCGGCTGACACCGAGCTGCTGCGCCAGATCGCGTTCGGCCGGCAGCTTGTCGCCGGGCTTGAGCACGCCGAGCGCGAGCTGCTCGCGGATGCGGTCGCAGATCTCCTCGAATGCACGGCGGGTGTGAATGGGACGGAAGGTCGGCGCGGCCGGCGTCCCGGCGGCGCGATGGTCGGTGGCTCGCTCGCGCCGGCCGGAGGATGTCTGCCGGGGGCGGCCTGGAGGGCGGGGGCTTGACTTGGTCGTCATGCAGGTGATTATTAAATGGATCACCCATTAAATGGAAGTCCTTTTTTGGGGTTGACCCAACGAACAAAGGGCCTTCGAGGCAAAAAGGGGAGTTGCGATGAGCTTCACCGAAGAGCAAGCGGCCTTTCGCGACAGCGTCAGGCGAATGGCGGCAAAGCACGTAGCGCCGATCGCAGCCGAGATCGACGAGACCGATCGCTTCCCGCTGGAGATCGTGAAGCTGTTCGGCGAGATGGGGCTGATGCAGCTCTGGGTGCCCGAGCGCTATGGCGGCCCGAACGGCAACCTCACCATGGCCTGCATCGCGCGCGAGGAGATATCGAAGGTCTCACCCGCCTGTGCCTCGATCGCGGCCCTCAACACCATGTTCATCATGCCGTTACTGCATTTCGGCTCCGAGGCGCAGCGCGAGAAATACCTGCCGATCGTTGCCAGGGGCGGCGTGGTGACTGCGATCGCGATTTCGGAGCCGCAGGCTGGATCAGACGTCAGCGCCATCAACACCCGTGCGAAGAAGGACGGCGACAGCTATGTGCTGAACGGCCGCAAGCAATGGTGCAGCTACGGCGTGGTCGCCGACTATATCGTGGTGATGGCGCGCACCAGCGACAGGCCAGGCGCTGACGGCATCAGCGCCTTCATCGTCGAGCCGAAGACAATGGAAGGCATCAGCTTCGGCCGCCACGAGCGCAAGATGGGCTTTCGCGGTGCGCCCAACACGCCGATCTTTCTCGACAATGTCCGCGTGCCCGCCGAGAACCTGGTGGGCGAGGAGGGCAAGGGCTTCCGCGCCTCGATGCGGGCGCTCGACCTCAACCGTCCCACCATCGGCGCCCAGTCGGTCGGGCTCGCGCAGGGCGCGCTGGATGCGTGCCTTGCCTATGCCAAGGAGCGCAGGCAGTTCAAGCAGTCGATCTCGGAATTCCAGGGCGTGCAGTTCATGCTCGCCGACATGGCGGTGCAGATCGAGGCGGCGCGCGCACTCGTTTATGAATGCGCCCGCGCCGGCGATGCCGGCGACTGGAAGCGGCTGAACCTGCTGGCGAGCATGGCGAAATGCTTCGGCAGTGACATGGCGATGAAGGTCACGACCGATGCTGTGCAAATCTTCGGCGGCTATGGCTACACCATGGACTATCCGGTCGAGCGCATGATGCGCGACGCCAAACTCACCCAGATTTTCGAAGGCACCAACCAGATCCAGCGCGTGGTGATCGCGCGCGAGCTGCTCAGATAAAACACAAAAACGAGAAAACGGAGGAAACATTGCGTAGTCGAATGATCACTTGCGCCTGTTTTGCATCGGCGCTTGCCGCTTTCCTTGGCGCCACATCCGCCCTTGCGCAAAAAGCCTACGATCCCGGCGCCGGCGACACCGAGATCAAGCTCGGCCAGTCGACGCCGCTGAGCGGCCCCGCGTCGGCTTTCGGTGCCGGCGCTGGCAGGGCCGTGGTCGGGTTCTTCGACATGGTGAACGAGCGGGGCGGCATCAATGGCCGCAAGATCGCCTTCACCCAGCTCGACAATGCCTACAGCGCACCGAAAGCGATCGAGCAGTCGCGCAAGCTGGTCGAGGATATCGGGGTGCTGGCCGAAGTCGGCACGATCGGGACGGTGCCGAATGTCGCGATCCAGAAATATCTCAATTCCAAGCAGGTGCCGCAGCTGTTCATCACCGCCGGCGGACGCCGCTTCAATGACCCCAAGACGTTCCCGTGGACGGTGCCGCTCTATCCCGACTTCGAGACCGAGGGCCGTGTCGTTGCGAAATATATCCTCATGAGCAAGCCGGAGGCGAAGATCGGCGTGCTCTACCAGAACGACGATTTCGGCAAGGATTATGTCAGGGGATTGCGCGCTGGCCTGGGCGAGCGGGCCGGGCAGATCATTGCCGAGACATCCTATGAGCTCACGCAGCCCACGATCGACTCGCAGATCGTGCAGCTCAAGGCGGCCGGGGTCGATACACTGATCGAGCAATCTTCCGCCAAGGCGACGGCGCAGGCGATCCGCAAGGTCCATGAGCTGAACTGGAGCCCGCTCCATATCATCGGCGGCTCCACGGCTTCAGTCGAGACCGTGCTGAAGCCAGCTGGGCTCGAGGCCTCCAAGGGCGTCGTGACGACGCTGTTCCTCAAGCAGCCCGGCGATCCCGCCTGGGCCGATGATTCCGAGGTCAAGGCCTACAAGAGCTTCCTCGCGAAATACGCTGCGTCGACCAACCCGGACGACTATTCCGTTCTGGTCGCCTACATGAACGTCAATGCACTCGCGCTGGTCCTGAAGAAGTGCGGCGACAAGCTCACGCGCGAAAATCTGGTTCACCAGGCCACGTCGCTGCATGGCGAGCGGCTGCCGCTGATGCTTCCGGGGTTGTCGATCGGCATGAAGCCTGACGACTACACACCGTTCCGGACGCTGCGCATCGCAACATTCAACGGCGAAAGCTGGACGCTGACCGGGGATCCCGTGACGGCGGAGTAGGGAAGCGCAGTGGCCCGAATGAGCGTGGCGATATCCGGGTTAAAGCAAAGCTCGGGCGAAATGCGCCGCGAGGATGAGAGCGTGTGCTCAAAACTCGCGACGTTGCGGATGAAAATTTCAGCAACGCGCTTGTGCTTATCGGCCCGCATTTCCACGGGAATGCCCCGCGTGTCGCCTGATTGTCGCATGGCCCTGCTATCGCCACTTGAAGACGTGGGACACCCGATTCGAAAAATGCGGCGAATGAGGCTGCGGGGTTGGGTCCACGAGTATTATTGCTCGTCATCGCATTGTCACGGGAATCTGTTAGGGGCGCGTCCATGGGAAGTGATGTCGCAAGTGAAGAGAGCGCAGAGCGGCGCTTTCGCACTTTGTTCATCTCCGATGTTCATCTCGGAGCCCGCGGCTCGCAGGCCGAAAAGCTGCTCGATTTTCTTCGTAGCCATGACGCCGACACCATCTATCTGGTGGGCGACATTGTTGACGGCTGGGCGCTGAAGTCGGGCTGGTACTGGCCGCAGTCGCATAACGACTTCGTGCAGAAGATGCTGCGCAAGGCGCGCAAGGGCGCCAAGGTCATCTACATCCCCGGCAACCACGACGAGTTCCTGCGCAAATATTACGGCACGCATTTCGGCGGCATCGACGTGGTCGAGAATGCGGTCCACACCGGCGCCGACGGTAAACGGTACCTCGTGATCCACGGCGATATCTTCGACCTCGTGGTGCAGAACGCGCGCTGGCTCGCGCATCTCGGCGACAAGGCCTATGACTTCGCGATCCAGATGAACCGCCTCGTCAACTTCTTCCGCCGTATGTTTGGCGTGCCCTATTGGTCGCTGTCGCAATGGGCGAAGCAGAAGGTCAAAAAGGCGGTGAACTATATCGGCGCGTTCGAGACCGCGCTCGTCGCCGAAGCGCGCCGCCACAGCGCCGAAGGCGTGATTTGCGGCCACATCCACTATGCGGTGATCCGCGACGAGCAGGGCATCCGCTACATGAATTGCGGCGACTGGGTGGAGAGCTGCACCGCGCTTGCCGAGCATGAGGACGGCCGGTTCGAAATCATCACCTGGACCGATCTGGCCAGCCACACAGCGCCGGTGCCGCGGATCGCGGCTCGCGCCGCGTAGGCGACAAGGAGAGCCATGCGCATCCTGGTCGCGACCGATGCATGGCACCCGCAAGTCAACGGGGTCGTGCGCACCCTGACCATGATGGCGGAAGCGGTCGAGGCGCTGGGCGCGCAGGTTTCATTCCTCACGCCGGAATCCTTCCGCACCGTGGGCCTGCCAAGCTACCGCGATCTTCGCGTGGCTTTGCCGCGTCCGGCGCGGATCGCCGAGCTTATCGAAGCGCAGGCGCCTGACACCATCCATATCGCCACCGAAGGGCCGATCGGCCTCTTGGTGCGGCGCTATTGCCGCAAACACGAGCTGCCGTTCACGACCAGCTTTCACACCCGCTTTCCGGATTACGTCTCGGCACGGGCGCCGGTACCGGAATCCTGGGTCTGGAGCACGCTGCGCTGGTTCCATGGTCCGAGCGAAGCCGTGATGGCGGCGACGCCGGCTTTGGCCAATGAGCTGCGCGAGCGCGGCTTCCGCAATGTCGTGCTGTGGCCTCGCGGGGTCGATACAAAACTGTTTCATCCTCGCGACGTCGATCTGTGCCAGCCACGACCGGTGTTCCTGTGCGTCGGACGCGTTGCCGTGGAGAAGAACCTCGAGGCGTTTCTGGATCTCGATCTGCCCGGCACGAAAGTCATCGTCGGCGATGGGCCGGCGCGGACAGCGCTGCAGCAGGACTATCCTGATGCCGTCTTTCTGGGCGCCCTGCAGGGAGAGCGGCTGGCCGAGGTCTATGCCTCGGCCGATGTATTCGTGTTTCCCTCCCGCACCGACACCTTCGGGCTGGTGCTTTTGGAGGCGCTGGCGAGCGGGCTGCCGATTGCGGCTTTTCCGGTCAGCGGTCCCGTGGACGTGATCGGCGACGCCCCGGTCGGGGTCTTGAGCGAGGATTTGCGCGCCGCCTGCCTGGCCGCTCTCAACATTCCGCGAGGGACATGCATCGAATTCGCCGCAAAATACACCTGGGAGGCCTCGGGCCGCGCGTTCCTCGACAATATGGCCCTGATTCGGAGGGTCGACAGGCCCGAGGAGGCGTTGGAACTGGCAACCGACCATCCGCGCTTTGTGGTTTGAGGCGGCGACTTGCGGGCGGGGTGCGCGTCGCAGTAAAATGTAGTGATGACCCATATGCCCTCGACCCTTCCGGTCAGCGCCGCCGATGTCGATGCGGCCGCTGCCGTCGTTGCGCCGTTTGCGGTGCGTACGCCACTCCTGTCCGCTCCCGTGCTCAACGAGCGGATCGGAACACGAGTTTTCCTGAAGCCGGAAATGCTGCAGCGGACCGGCTCGTTCAAGTTTCGCGGCGCCTTCAACAAGCTCTCGTCGATCCCGCAAGACAAGCGCGGCGGCGGCGTGGTTGCTTTTTCCTCCGGCAACCACGCGCAAGGTGTCGCAGCTGCGGCAAAGATACTGCACATGCAGGCGACCATCGTGATGCCGCAGGACGCCCCGGTCTCCAAGCGCGAGCGGACCAAGTCCTATGGTGCCGAGGTCGTGCTCTACGACCGCGACCGCGAGGATCGCGAGGCGATTGCGCGAGAGATCGCCGAGAAGCGCGGCGCGACGCTGGTCAAGCCCTATGACGATCCGTTCGTGATCGCTGGCCAAGGCACCGCCGGCCGCGAGATTGCCGAAGACATGGCGGCGCTTGGCCTCAAGCCCGACGTCGTGGTGGCGCCGGCCTCTGGCGGCGGGCTGATCGCGGGCGTTGCGACCGCGGTGAAGGCGCGCTTTCCCTCCACCGAGGTGATCGTTGCCGAACCCGAGGCCTTCGACGATCACTCGCTGTCGCTGCGCGCGGGCAAGCGCGAGCGGCATCACGGCTCGGGCCGCACCATCTGCGACGCGCTGATGGCGGCGATCCCGGGCGAGCTGACCTTTGCGATCAACAGCCAGCTGTTGTCGCGCGGCGTCGTCGCCTCCGATGCCGAGGTTGGTGCGGCGGTGGCGTTCGCGTTCAACGAACTGAAGCTGGTGGTCGAGCCGGGCGGCGCCGTGGGCCTGGCTGCGTTGCTCGCGGGCCGCATCGACACCAGGGACAAGACCATCGTGGTCGTGCTCTCCGGCGGCAATGTCGACGCCGATCTGTTCGCCAAGCTCGTCGCTTGAGCGAGGCACAATGAAAACGGGGCAGAGCCTGTACTCTGCCCTGATGCTATCCCACAACCGTTTGCGAGCGCGGCCGAGGCTTACGAGAAGAACGCGATTTTCTCGGCCTGGCTCATGCGGCGGATCGGCGCCAAGGGATCGGACGGCGCCTTGGGCCGCTGCAGGATGCCGCTGGCGATGAGGGTCGAGCCGAGCGAGGGCTCGGGCGCAACCGGCGGTGCCGGCTCCCGCAGGATTTGCGGTTGCAGGTAGGGGGACGCCAGCTCCCGCTGCGGAGGCGGCGGAGGTGCGACCTCAAGCCGCGGCGCTGGCGTCGGCTCGGGCACGCGGGCGGCGACTGGTTCGACAACCGGCGGCAGCGTGGTGTGAGGCTCTGCGACCTCCTCGGGGAGAAAATCGTCGATCGAATCGTCGGCCGCCGCCATCTCCATGGCGACCATCTCCAGCACTGCCTCGTCCTGGGCGAGCTCATCGGCAACGTCTTGAGCGAGGTCGCTTTGGCCAAGGTCCTGGGCTCCAGTGGCCTGTGCGCTCATCCTATCGGGCTCGATCGCCATCGCGGCAGCGAGTTCGGCCTCGGGCGCTACAGGCTCGGCCTCGGGCACCGCCGTCTCGACGGGCAACTCCGGCTCGACGAAAGCGGTCTCGACGGGCGCCTCATCGATAACGGGCGCTTTCGCCTCAGGCATCCGTATCTCGGCGGGCTGCGCCATCGGTGTTGCGGCTGGCGCGACCACGGTCTCTGCAGTGGCCGTTACGCTTGCCTCCGTATTCGCCGTTCCATTGACCCCGACCGCAGCCTCCTTGCCGTCGGCAAGCTCGTCGAGCTTGTGACGGAGCAGATCGAAAGCCGTGTCAAGCGCAGCACTGCCGTCAGTCTTGGCGATCTCCGTGCAGCTCGCCTCGATCGCGGTGAGTTGCGAATCGATCAGGTCGCAGATGCGGCCGTCGGCGCCGATCTCGCGCCAGCGCCAGGAGATCTCCTTGATGATGCGCGCGCCCTTGTGGATCGGCGCCAGCTTCTGGTCGAGTTCAAGGCCCGTGAAAGCGGCGGCGGCCTTCGTGGCCGCTTCTTCGATCGCGCTGCGGATGGCGGCAAGGGCCTCGAGCAGTCCGTCATCGCGGGGCTGCTCCTGCTTCTGAGCGGCCATCGCCTGCTCGATTCGCGCCACCGCATCGAGCACCATGCTGGTATCAGCATTGCGGTTGCGCTTGGCATATTCGCCGAGAAACCAGCGTCCGCGCGCGGTTTCCATGAAGGCTTCTCGGATCGCGTCGTAATCCTGCTCGCTCGGCAGAGCCGCGCGGGCGGAAATCGGCGAGAGGGCGAATACTTCATCGGCCATGACAAACTCGTTCGCGCAAATCAGCGCGCGTTGAGGTAACGATGACCATGATATCGACTGAATCGCAATTGAATTGATGCCGCCCGAATCACAAATCCCCATCGCTTCGAAGCTGGAGGCCCGGCGATTCGCCCTGCCGCTGGCGTTTTTCTACGGCACGCTGTTCGGATTATCAGGCACGCAGCTGCCGTTCTTCCCGGTCTGGCTGCGCGCCATCGGCATCGATCCGTCCTGGATCGGCATCATCAGCGCCGTTCCGGCGGTGACGCGCTTCACCACCTTGCCATTCGTCACCGGCTTTGCGGAGCGCCGTCAGGCGCTACGCGGCGCGCTGATCGTGACGACCGCTCTGAGCGCTCTCGGCTTTGCGCTGGTCGGCCTGCAGCACAAGGCGATCGCGCTGTTCCTCGCCTATATCGTGACCGCCTGCGTGTGGACGCCAACGGTGCCGCTGACCGACGCCTATGCGCTGCGCGGCGTCCTCCGGTACGGTATCAATTACGGCCCCGCCAGGCTGTGGGGATCGGCCGCATTCGTGCTGGGCGCGCTGGCTTGCGGGCTTCTGATCGACGTGATCGATCCTCGCCATCTGATCTGGATCATCGTCGGCGCGGCGGCGACTGGCGCGGCTGCAAGCTTCATGTTGAAGCCTCTGGAAGCGCTTACGCCCGCTGCTGTGACCGCTCGCCGCGACGATCGGCTGCTGCGCAACACGGCGTTTCTTCTCATCATCGCGGCTTCCGCGCTCGTGCAGGGCAGCCACGCCGCCTACTACACCTTCTCTGCCATCAATTGGCAGGCCCATGGGCTTGGCGGTCTCACCATCGCCGGGCTTTGGGCGCTTGGCGTGGTCGCCGAGATCATCGTGTTTGCGACCTCACCGCGCTTTACGCTCTGCCCTTCGACCCTGGTCGTGATCGGCGCGCTGAGTGCCGTGGCGCGCTGGAGCGTGACGGCCCAGGATCCGGATGTTGGGTTGCTTGCAGTGGTCCAGCTCGGCCACGGCCTGAGCTTCGGCCTGACCCAGGTCGGTACCATGGAACTGCTGGTGCGGCATGTCCCGGCGCACATGATGGCGCGGGGGCAGGGCTATTTCACCGCCTGCAGCGGCATCATCGGCTCATGCGCCGCTGTCGTGTGCGGTGCGATTTATGCTCGCTACGGGCAGGGCGTGTATAATCTGATGGCGGCGATGGCGGGCTCCGGCGCACTCCTGATGTGGCTCGCGCGGCACCAACTCGCGCATCAACCCCACAGCGCTGCGTCGGGAAGATAGACGCGCGCCTCGTCATAATGCAGGCCGTGGTCGCGATCGCGTGCCAGCAGGAGCGGGCCATCGAGATCGACAAAGCGCGCCTGCGGGGTCAGCAGCATGGCGGGCGCCATCGACAACGAGGTGGCGACCATGCAGCCGATCATGATGTCAAAGCCAAGCGCTTGCGCGGCGTCCGCAAGCACGAGCGCCTCCGTCAGTCCGCCTGTCTTGTCGAGCTTGATGTTGACGGCATCGTAGCGGTCACGCAGTGCGGCGAGCGATGCCAGGCCATGCACGCTCTCATCGGCGCAGACGCTGATCGGCCGGCGGACCTGCGCCAGCATCTCGTCTTCGCCCGCGGGCAGCGGCTGCTCGACCAGGGTAACCCCGGCCGCGGCGCAGGCGGCAAGATTTGGTGCGAGGTTGGACGGCGTCCACGCCTCGTTGGCATCGACGATCAGCTCGGTGTGCGGCGCGGCCTTCCTTACGGCTGCAATCCGTTCCGGGTCGCCTTCGCCGCCGAGCTTGATCTTGAGCAGTGGCCGGTGCGCGGCCTTGGCTGTGGCAGCCGCCATGGCTTCATGCGAACCCAGCGAGATGGTATAGGCCGTGGTGCAGGGCTTCGGCTCGCGCCTGCCAAGCACCTCCCAGGCGCGCAGCCCGGCCCGTTTGGCCTCAAGGTCAACCAGGGCGCAGTCCAGCGCGTTGCGGGCTGCGCCGGGCGGCATGGCGGCCTGCAGCGCCTGCCTGTCGAGCCCCTCCGCCACCGCATCCTGCATGGCCAAGATGGCGGCAAGCGTTGCTTCAGGTGTCTCGCCATAGCGGGGGTAGGGGACACATTCGCCACGGCCCAGGGAAATGCGATGGAACCCAGCGTGGCTTATTTCCGCCACAACCGTCAACGCCTCTGTCTTGGCGCCACGGCTGATGGTGAAGGACCCCGCGATTGGGAAGCGCTCGATGCGCGCGGCCAGCGTTTGAGATTCGGCGGAAGTCATTTGAATATATGATGATTTCTGAACCGGTCGGGTGTGTGTTGTGACCAAATATGGCTGGTCGGGGGCGTCCTCGACAAGGCGATCGCTAAAAATGTTGGCATTTTCGTTTACCGGTTCCATGCATAAAGGCGGCAGGAGCACGCCGATTTGAACGCCGACCCGACATTGGAGCGGATCACCCGCGGCAATGCGCTTGCGCTTTGCGCCGCCGGCTCCTGGACCGCGGGTTTCGCGCCGCGCCTGGAAAGGCTGGTGACAGATGCCGAAAAGCTCGCCGGCAGCGGGCCCAACATCTCAATCGATGTCTCGCAGGTCTCCAGGCTCGACACGTTCGGGGCCTGGCTGATCGAGCGGCTGCGCCGCAGCCTGGCCCAGGCCGGGATGGAAACCAAGATCGCGGGCCTGTCCGTGAACTATGCCAGCCTGGTCGAGGAGGTGCGGCGGGTGAAGGCTGCGCCCGACGCCGAGACGACGGCGGTGACGATCTCGGGCATGCTCGCCCAGATCGGGAAAACCGTGGCTGGCGTCAGCGGCACCATGATCGGGCTGATCGACATGCTGGGCGCGGTGCTCGTCGCCACCGGCCGCGTCCTCATCCATCCGCGCAGCTTCCGCCTGACCTCGACCGTGCATCATCTGGAACAGGTGTGCTGGCGCGCCGTGCCGATCATCGTGCTGATCACCTTCCTGATCGGCTGCATCATCTCGCAGCAGGGCATCTTTCATTTCCGCCGCTTCGGCGCCGACATCTTCGTCGTCGACATGCTCGGCGTGCTGGTGTTGCGCGAGATCGGCGTGCTGCTGGTCGCGATCATGGTCGCGGGCCGCTCCGGCAGCGCCTACGCCGCCGAGCTCGGATCGATGAAGATGCGCGAAGAAATCGACGCGCTGCGCACGATGGGCTTCGATCCGATCGAGGTGCTGATATTGCCGCGCATGCTGGCTCTGGTGATTGCGCTGCCGATCCTGGCGTTCCTTGGGGCCATGGCCGCACTCTATGGCGGCGGCCTCGTCGCCTGGCTCTATGGCGGCGTCGATCCCGAAGCATTCCTGCTGCGCCTGCGCGACGCGATCTCTATCGATCATTTCATCGTGGGCATCGTGAAGGCACCGGTCATGGCGGCGGTGATCGGCATCGTCGCCTGCGTCGAGGGGCTTGCCGTGCAGGGCTCGGCTGAATCGCTCGGACAGCACACCACGGCCTCGGTGGTGAAGGGGATCTTCTTCGTCATCGTCATGGATGGCGTGTTCGCGATCTTCTTCGCCTCGATCGGGATGTGACGATGACGCAGCCCGCTCCTTCGCCAACGCCTGCGCCTGCGCCCGTCGAGGCGATCATCCGCGTCCGCGACATCACGGTGCAGTTCGGCGCCACGCGTGTGCTCGACGGACTCAATCTCGACGTCAAGCGCGGCGAGATCCTCGGCTTCGTCGGCCCCTCCGGTGCGGGCAAATCGGTGCTGACCCGCACCATCATTGGCCTGGTGCCCAAGGTCAGCGGGCATATCGAAGTGTTCGGCGTCGACCTCGATGCGGCAAGCGCCTCGGCGCGACGGGCAGTCGAGCGCCGCTGGGGCATCCTGTTCCAGCAGGGCGCGCTGTTCTCCTCGCTCACGGTGCGGCAGAACATCCAGTTTCCGGTGCGCGAATATCTGAAGGTCTCGCAGCGGCTGCTCGACGAGATCATGGTCGCCAAGCTCGGCATGGTCGGGTTGCGACCCGAGGTCGCCGATCGCTTTCCCTCGGAACTGTCGGGCGGCATGATCAAGCGCGTGGCGCTCGCACGGGCGCTCGCTCTCGATCCGGAACTCGTGTTCTTGGACGAGCCGACCTCGGGATTGGATCCGATCGGCGCCGGCGATTTTGACGAGCTTGTCCGCACCCTGCAACGCACTTTGGGGCTGACCGTTTTCATGGTAACGCACGATCTGGACAGCCTTTACACGGCTTGTGACCGGATTGCCGTTCTAGGGAACGGTAAGATCATTGCAGCCGGATCGATGGCCGATATGCAGGCCTCGCAACATCCCTGGCTGCGGCAATATTTCCACGGCAAGCGTGCACGCGCTGTCATGGGATAGTCGGAAGCATACCGGAGTTGGTTTGATGGAGACGAGGGCGAATTACGTCCTGATCGGGGCGTTCACGCTGGCCGTAATCGCGGCAGCGTTCGGCTTCGTCCTGTGGTTTCAGAGCCTGCACACCACCAAGGCGCGAGGTCCCCTGCGCATCATTTTCGAGGGCCCCGCGGCAGGCCTGCGCAACGGCGGCAGTGTGAATTTCAACGGTATCCGAGTGGGCGAGGTGATCTCGGTCAAGCTCGACAATCCGCGCCGCGTGGTGGCGCTGGCCATGGTCGAGAACTCGGCTCCCCTTCGGAAAGACACCCTCGTCGGGCTCGAATTCCAGGGCTTGACTGGCGTCGCCGCCATCTCGCTCAAGGGTGGCGACGAGGCCGCGCCGCCGGTGCCTTTGGACGAGGACGGCGTGCCCACCCTGACCGCCGATCCGAACCGGCTGCAGGACGTGACGGAGGCGATCCGCGGCACCTTGCAGAACATCAACCGGGTGGTTGCCGACAATCAGGAGTCGGTGAAGAACTCGCTGCATAATCTCGAGACCTTCACGGCTTCGCTCGCGCGCAACTCCGAACGGCTCGACAATGTGATGTCGCGGGTCGACGGCGTCATGGGCAAGGCCGACAATCTGATGGTCGGCCTCAACACGCTTGCCGGCGGCAAGGATGGCGGGGAGCTCTTCCAAACGGTGAAGTCAATCCGGGAGCTTGCGGAAGATTTCGACAAGCGCTCGGGCAGCTTAATGACCGACGGCCGCAAGACGCTCTCCGACATCAGCCGCGCCGTGAACAATTTCGACCGCAACCCGACCCGCGTCCTGTTCGGCGCCAGCAACAGCTCGCAAGCCGCGCCACCTCCGCCCCCGCCGCCCGCCGCTCCGGCGGCGACCGAGAGGAAGCGACAGTAGCGGGCAAATATGAGGGGCGAATAGCGAAGCAGGGAAATTGCGAGTGCTGCTCGCTGCGCTTGCGATCACCAAAACAAAACGGAGGCCGAGCGGCCTCCGTTTCCATTCACTACGGGCTATTCGCTATTCGCCGGTCATCCCAGCCGTCCCGCCGCATGCGCGAGCAGGGTGTAGACCAGGCCCGTCTCCGAGACGAGGTGGCCGCGCAGCGCCTGCGGGTTGCGGTCCTCACGGGCGACGTCGTCAAGCAGCCGCTCGAACTCGGCGATATAGCGGTCGACCGTCTGCTTGAAGGCGCGGTCGGCGCGGTACTTGCGGGCAACCTCATCGAAGGCCTTCTGGCCGGCCGGTGTGTAGAGGCGCTTGGCGAAGGCCTTGTTCTCGCCGCGCTGGTAACGGTCCCACATCTCGCCGGCGAGGCTGCGGTCCATCAGGCGTCCGATGTCGAGCGACAGCGACTCCAGCGGGTTGCCGCCGCCGCCCTGGGCAGGCTGCTGTGGCGGCGCGGTGCGGCCGCGCGGCGTCTCCCGAGCCGGGCCGGCGGCGGCGCCGGCGTCGGCACGGTTCAACAGGTCGGAGAGCCAGCCGTCGCGGCCCTGGTCCGTGCTCGCCGGGCTGACCGGCGGGGCCTCGGTGCGGCGCGAGGAGGGCGTGCCGAGATCCGGCGGCGGCAGCGTCGAGGCACTGCCCACGTCGCGCATCCGCGTCTCGTTGCGACCGTTGACGGCCGCGGCCATCACCGGCTCGTCCTGGCGCTGCTGCGCGATCGCGCGGCCCTGGCCGACGACATCGAGACCGCGGCCGTGCTGGGCGACGATGCGGTTCAGCTCCGCCAGCGCCTCGATCTGGTCCACGATCACCTTGCGCATCTGCGCGGTGCTTTCGGCGGCCTCCTGCGGCATTTCGAGCACGCCGCGGCGCAGCTCGTTGCGGGTGGTCTCGAGCTCGTGGTGCATCTCGGCCGCCATCTGCTTCATGCTGGAAACGAGATTGGCGAACTTGTCAGCGGATTGCTTGAACATCGTATCCGCCTCTTCCGTCGTCGTCCGGTAGATGTCGTGCATGGCCTCGATGGTCTGCCGTTGCTCTTCCTCCGACGCTGTGCGCACCGCGTCGAACTGCCGCGTAATGGCAGCCGAGCCTGCGCCCGCGGTCTCCGCGACGACCCGCGCGATGTCGCGCGCCCGCTCTTCGGCGGCGGCGAGCGATTCATCGAGCAGGTTGGTGAAGCGCGACAGCCGCTGGTCGAGGTCGGTGGTGCGCAGGTCGATGGTGGTGACGAGCGATTCCAGCGTTGCCTTACGTTCGGCGACGGACGTGGTCGTGTTGCGGTTGGCCTGCTCGACCACGGCTGCTGCCTCCATCAGCGCCCGGCCATGGGCATCGAACTGGCCGGACAGCTCGCCGAGATTGTGCAGCGCCTTCGTCGTCTTGTCGTTGAAGACGTTGAGCTGGTCCTCGAGCGTCTGCGTCGCCGCGCCGTTGCGCGAGGTGACATCGTTCATGGCCGAGACGAAGTCGGCCACGCGCGTCACCAGTGCGCGTTCCAGCGAGTTGAGGTTGTCGTGGGCACCGGTGAGCACCTCCTGCAGCAGGATGTTGCCCTCGCGCAGCCGTTCGAACAGGGCCACCGTGTCGCTACGCAGGATCTTGCTGGTCTCCTGCATTTCGGTGACCGCCGCAACGGAGACCTGGCGCGACTGCTCGATCGCCGCCCGCGAGGCCTGCTCCAGGTCCTTCAGCGACTTGTTGATGGAGTTGGTCGCCATCTCGCCAGCCGCCGTGATGGTGCGCGCCACATCATTGCCGTTGCCCGTCATCGATTGCGAGAAGCTCTGGCCGCGGGTCTCGATCGACTTCAACGCATCCGTGGTGGCGCGGTCGATATCGAGCGTCAGCTGGTTGGTCTTGCCCGCCAGCGCATCGACCAGCACGCCGCGCTTGGCGTCGATCATCTGCGACAGGCGCTCGGCCTGTTGCTGGACGTAGCTCACGATCTCGTCGGTCTTGCCGGTCATCGCCGAGCCGAACGAGGAACTGGCGCCGAGCACGGAACGCTCGATGTCGGCGGCAGTCGACTTGATCCGAGCCGCAACTTCGTTGGAGACGCCGATCAGCGAGTTCTGGGCGCTGAACGTGCTGGTCTGGATGCTGTCGGTGCTGCTGGCGGTGGCGGCAACCAGCGAGCGCTCGATCTCCGATGAAATCGTTTTGATCTGGCTTGCCGCATCCGCCGAGGTCGCGGCGAGTGAGCCGTGCGCCTCGCGCGCGCTGTTGAGGATGGATGCCGCCGTATCGGCGCCGACCGCGGAGAGGGTGCGCTCCACGTCGGCGGCGAGCGACTTGACGTGATTGGCGGCTTCCGAAGAAGCCGTCACCAGCGTGGCCTGCGCCTCGCGCGCGCCGCCGGTGATGGTCTCGACGGTCATGCTTCCCGCAGCGCTCAGCGTGCGGTGCACGTCGGCGGCCAGCGATTTCACATGGCTCGCCGCCTCCGACGAGGTCGCGATGAGTGAGGCCTGTGCGTCGCGGGCACCGACGGTGATGGTTTCGACGGCCGTGCTTCCCGCTGCGGTCAGTGCGCGCTGCACGTCGGCCGCGAGCGACTTCACATGGCTTGCCGCCTCCGACGAGGCCGCGATGAGTGTGGCCTGTGCGTCGCGAGCGCCGCCAGTGATGGTCTCGGCCGTCGTGGTTCCGGCGATGGACAGCGAGCGCTGCACGTCGGCGGTCAGCGACTTGACGTGATTGGCGGATTCCGAGGAGGTCGCGACCAGCGTGGCCTGGGCTTCGCGGGCACCGGTGGTGATGGACTCGGCGGTGGTGGCGCCGGCCATGGTGAGCGCGCGCTGCATCTCGGCCGCCATCACCTTCATCTGGTTGGCGATTTCCGACGACGCGTTCATCAGCGTGCCATGCGCCTCGCGGGCGCCGGACGTGATCGATTCGGCCGTCGTGGTGCCGGCCAGCGACAGCGAACGCTGCACGTCGACGGCGAGCGACTTGACCTGGTTGGTCGAGTCTGCGGAAGCGTTGACCAGCGTGCTCTGGACTTCGCGCGCGCCGGCGAGAATGGAGGCGGCGGTCGCGGAACCCGCGGCCGACAGCGCCCGCTCCACGTCCATCGAAAGGGTCTTGATCTGGTTGGCCGCATCGCTCGATGCCGTCACCAGCGTCGACTGTGCCTCGCGGGCGCTGTTGAGGATCGCACTGGCTGAACCGGTGCCGACTGCGGTCAGGGCGCGCTCGACCTCAGAGGAGGTCAGCTTGAGCTGCGCGCCCACGTCCGAGGATACGGTGAGCAGCGACTGCTGGGCGGTGCGGGCACCGGTCTGGATGGTTTCGCTGGTGTTGACGACGAGGTTGGTCAGCGAGCGTTCGGCGTCCTCGACATGCGACTTGATGCTGGTCGACAGCAGCTCCGCGCGCGCCATCAGGTCTTCGCTGGCCTGGCGGCCGCTGCTTTCGATGCGGCCGGCCACGGCTTCCACGCGCGAGCCGAGCAGGTCCTCGAACTGCGCGACGCGCTGGTCTATATCGCTCGCGATACCGCCGACCCTGGTCTCGATGCTCTGGTGGATATCCTGGAAACGTGCGGTGACGGTGTCGGTGAGCGCTGCGCTACGGCCGTTGATGGTCTCGGAGACGCCGACGATGCGGCGGTCGATGGCGTCCATCGCCTGCGCCGTACCCTCGGTGAGCGAGGAGGTGAGGTTGGTGAGGCGCGAATCGATGGAGTGAATGATCTGCGCCGCGCCGTCGGACATCGACGAGGAGAGCAGGCCGATGCGGCTGTCGATGGTCTCTGTGACCGACTTGGCGCGCGTATCGAACGATTGCTCGAGCATCTGGAGCCGGCCGTCGACGGATTCGTCGAACGACTTCACCCGGCCGTCCAGCGCGGTGTCGAGGTTGGTGATGCGGCCGTCCAGCGCACTGTGCAGGGTCGCGATCTTGTTCTCAAGCGAGCTGTCGAGGGTCGAGATCTTGCTGTCGAGCGAGATGTCGAGATTGGCGACGCGCTCCTGCATGCCGGTTTCGAACTGGGCCAGCCGCTGATCCATCGCGCCCGTGATGCTGTCGCCGCTTGCGGTGACGCGGCTGTCGAAATTCTCGACATAGTTCTTCAGCGAGGTGGAGATGTCCTGGGTGCGCTCGCCCATCCGCTCGACGATCTCGCCGCCGAAGGTTTTGACGGTGCGGTCGAACTCCGAGATGTGGCGGGTGATCAGCGCGCCGAGTGTGCCCGAATCGCGGGCGAACTTCTCGACCAGCTCCGAGCCCTGGTTGCGCACCAGCTCGTCGAAGGCGTTGATCTGGAGCGACAGCGTGTCGTGCGTGCTCTCGGTCTGGGTCACCACCTTGGTGACCAGCGCGTTGACGGTCGCATCCAGCGCTTCGCTCGCCTTGTCGCCGCTGGTCAGCACCTGGTTGGCGAGCCGGTTGCCGGCCTCGTCGATCTTGGTGACGAGATCGTTGCTGCGCAGCTCGAGCTCGAGCAGCAGGGAGTCGCCGGAGTTTTTCAGGGAATCGTGCACCTGCTCGGTGCGCTCCGAAATACCTTCCACGACGGCCGATGAACGCTGCTCGAACTCGGCCGTGATGCGGTCGATGCGCTCGTTGAGCATGTCGTGGACGCGGTCGGCGAGGTCGACGAACTCGTCGTGCACGTGGCCGGTCTTGAAGTTGAGGCTCGTGGTTAGCCGCTCGCTCGCATCGAGCACGGCACGGGTGGTCTCCGCGCTTGCTTCCTCGAGACGGTCGAGCAGATCGCCGCCGCGCTCGCCGAGCGCGAGGATCATGTTGTCGCCGGCATTGCTGAGCGCAGCGGTGATATGGGCGCCGCGCTCTTCCAGCGCGCCGGTGATGCTCTTGGCGACCTCGTCGACGCGCGAGGCGATCGCGTCCGAGATCAGCGCGATGTCGTGGCGCAGATCGATCTGTACGCCGGAAATGGCGCTGCGCACCTGCTCGGCCTGGCCGACCAGGTTGTCGCGCTGATGGGCGATATCCTGCAGCAACGCCCGAATCCGCACCTCGTTGTCGGAATAGGCGCGCTCGATCGCGGCGACCTCGTTGGCGACGAGGGTTTCAAGCTCGCCGGCGCGCGCGACCGCGCGTTCGATGCCGTCTCCCATGGCGGCGACTTCGCGGCGGATTGCTTGGCCGACGGTAACCATGGAATCGCTTGCGGTGCCCTCGGGCTCCGAGAAGCGGATCGCGACCTGCGCCATCGATTGCGCGATCATGCGCAATTCCTGGCCGCGCCAGGCGAGGTTTGCGAGGAAATAGATCAAAAGCACTGGCGCGAAGAACACGGCGGCAAGGCCGGCGAGCGCCACGACGCCGCTGACGCCCTGGCCCATCGCCGCGTGCAACGAGGGCAGGAAGGCAAAGGTCAGAAGTCCACAGCCAACCACCCAGACGCCGGCGAAGATGCTTGCGATGGTGTAGGCGCTGCGGGCCGGCCGGCCTCTCTGAATTGCCTGCAGAGCCTGACCAATGGCTTCGCGGTCGTCGTTGGCGGGACGACGCGTCTGCCTGATCTCGTCGATCGACTCGAAGGCCGGGCCGTCATTGTTCGGGCGCACCTCGAAGCTCGGCTCATTGAACGATGTCGTCGGGTTCACCGGAAGCGGCGGCACATCATCGCGCGCCGCGCTGCGGGGACTTTCGGAAGCGGGATCGTTGATATTCAAAGCTTCCTGAATGGCAGAAAGCGCGACTTCTGTAGGGTCTTTGACCTTCTTGGGGTTGTTCGCCATGTTGAGTCTGAGCCCTCTTTGTACTCACGCAATCACCGAGCCTGCTGTGAGCGCCCCGCAGACTCGAGAGTCGGTATTATGCTTCGCGTGGCGTCAAAACGCGGCCAGCACCGGCTTGTCCACGACATTGCCAACATCCTATTGGTTGAACGGACCGAAAGGAATGGCTCCAATTAATACAATCTTAATCATCGTTAACAGCATTTCGCCGTAACGGCTTAGAAATCCACGAACTTCCAACAAGCCTTTTGTGAATTGGGCGACTCTTCGTCAAAATGAAGGCAGCACTGCGGCGAGTGCCGAAAGCCCCCGTTAAACACTCCCATGATTGGTTTGCCTCGAGCCTTGGTTCCCGGCCGCGCCTGGCAAGGCTGTAAGGTTTTGCCATGCCATCACCGCCGCTCCTCGACCGGATTTCGTCAACGCCGCTCGTTCCCGGCGAGGCGCCGATCGACGTCGAGCATCTTGCGCGCATGACGCTTGGCGATGGTGCGCTCCGGCGCGAGGTCCTGGCGATGTTCCTCAGGCAGACCGGTGACCTGCTGGGCCGGCTCGCCGCGCACCCGCGCGAGGGCGCGGCCCTGGCGCACACATTGAAAGGCTCGGCGCGCGCGGTCGGCGCATTCGGCATCGCGGCCTGTGCAGAGTCCCTGGAACGTTCCATCCGCCAGGGTGTGGACCCGTCAACGGCATTGGCCGAGCTTGCGGCCGCGGTCGCCGAGGCCCACGCCTCGATTGAGGTCATTTTAGCCCAGCCCTGAGCTAGCGCGGGGCGGAACGACCCGTTATAGGACAGCCCGGACCCTATCAATTCCGCATTCCGGCAGCACGAGCGATCATGGCCAAAATCCACTTTGTCGACCATCACGGCGAAACCCGCACTGTTGAAATCGAGAACGGCGCAACCGTCATGGAAGCGGCCATCCGCAACGCCATTCCGGGCATCGAGGCCGAATGCGGCGGGGCCTGCGCCTGCGCCACCTGCCATGTCTATGTCGACGAATCCTGGCGCGAGAAGGTCGGTCCGCCCTCGCCGATGGAGGAGGACATGCTGGATTTTGGCTTCGACGTGCGGCCGAATTCGCGCCTGTCCTGCCAGATCAAGGTCACCGACGAGCTCGACGGTCTGACGGTCTCGACACCCGAGCGGCAGGCGTAACCCCCGGAAACACCCGGACTTAAGCTTACCTCGCGAATCACTCACGCTGCCGGTCTCCCGGCGGGCGCCTGCGCTCCCCATATCGGGGGTAAGGGCATCCCTGCCTTGCGACGGAGGGTGTCATGAGCGACCGCGACCTCGAGGCCCGTTTCGGCGCCGGCAATTACGCGCCGCTTCCCGTCACCATCGTGCGCGGCGACGGCGTCCATTTGTGGGACGATCAGGGCCGGCGCTACATCGACATGATGGGCGCCTATTCTGCCGTCAGCTTCGGTCATTGCCATCCGCGCCTGATCGAGGCGCTCGCCGCGCAGGCACGACGGCTCGATACCATCTCCCGCGCTTACTTCAGTGATCGGCTCGGCCCGTTCCTGGCACGTGCCTGCGAGCTGACCGGCATGGACGCTGCGCTGCCCATGAACAGCGGGGCGGAGGCGGTCGAGACCGCGCTCAAGGCCGCGCGCAAATGGGCCTACAAGGTCAAGGGCGTTGCCGCCGACCGCGCGGAGATCATCGCCTGCGAGGGCAACTTCCATGGCCGCACCATCACCATCACCGGCTTCTCGTCGGTTGCGCAATACCGCGACGGCTTTGGGCCGTTCGCTCCAGGCTTCAGGCTCGTCCCCTTTGCCGATACCGCCGCGCTTGAGGCTGCGATCACGCCTGACACTGCGGCCTTCCTGGTCGAACCTGTGCAGGGCGAGGCCGGCATCATCGTCCCGCCGAAGGGCTATCTTGCCGAGGCGGCGCGGATCTGCCGTGAGCACAACGTGCTGCTGATCGCGGACGAAGTGCAGAGCGGCCTTGGCCGCACCGGAAAGCTGTTGGCCTGCGAGCATGAGGGCGTCATCCCGGACGGGCTGACGCTGGGCAAGGCGCTCGGCGGCGGGTTGCTGCCGGTCTCGATGTTCCTGGCGCGCCACGAGGTGATGGACGTGTTCAAGCCCGGCGATCACGGCAGCACCTTCGGTGGCAATCCGATCGCCGCAGCCGTCGGCCTTGCCGCGCTGGACACGCTGGTCGAGGAGAGGCTGAGCGAACGCGCGGCGCAGACTGGCACCCATCTGCTGCAGCGTCTGCGCGGCATCAACAATCCGCTCATTCGCGAGGTCCGGGGCATCGGCCTGTTCGCGGGTGTCGAGCTTGATCCGGCACGTGCAAACGCCGGCGCGGTGGTGCGTCGGCTGATCGATGTCGGCGTGCTCACCAAGGACACCCATCGCAACACCATTCGCTTCGCGCCGCCCTTGATCATCAGCGAAAGCGAGGTCGACTGGGCGATCGACCGTTTCGCCGAGGTGATTGATGCAACGATGTCGGCTTCGCCCGAGCCGATTACGGAATCGTCCAGCTAGGTTTCCTGCTCGTTCGCCATCGGTACTCATCGTCCCTCGTCCGGCAAGGCGAACACCGCGCAGGGCGAGGCGATGCCGCGCAAGGCATGCGCACCAAGCGGTATCAGGCCGGGATCGGCATGGGCGGCGACCACTCCCGAAATCAACACCGAGCGGTTCAACGGTTTGCACAAGCCTTCGAGCCGGCTGACAAGATTGACGGCAGGCCCGATTGCGGTGAAGTCCAGCCGATCGGCCGCGCCGATATTGCCCCAGAAGATGTCGCCGGCATGCAGCGCCGCACCGAAGCCGAGCGGCTGCAGTCCCTGTTGTTGCCGGATCGTGTTGAGATGCGCCATGCCGGCGCGAGCCGCTTTCACCGCATGCAGCGCGGCACGGCAGGCATCGCCCGGGCTGTCGTCGGTCACCGGGAAGATCGCGAGCATCCCGTCGCCGATGAACTTCAATACCTCTCCGCCGAAGGCATGGGTCGCCCCGGCGATGCGGTCGAACCAGGCGTTGAGAGTTGCGACCACCGTCGCTGCAGATGCCGCTTCCGACAGCTCGGTGAAGCCGCGGAGATCGGCAAACAACAGCGCCGCCTGGATGGTCTCGCCGAAATCGCGGCGCAGCGGCCCTGACAGGACCCGCGCGGCGCTGCGCTTGCCGAGATACGCATTGAGCGCAGCGCTCATCATGGCGCGTGCCGACAGCGCTGCGAGCGGTGCGGCAGCAAAGCGCGCGGCCTGTGCGAGCTGATCGATCTCGGCCCGAGAGAATGGCCGCGCACCGATCCAGCCAAACGCGGCCGCGCTCAGGCCGCTTCCGAATGCGTGCTCGTGGACCTGTCCGTTGCCGATCTCCGCAAGCCAGCTATGGCCGGCCGGATCCAGCCCATTCGCCCGTGGTTCTGTCGACGGCAGAAGGCCAAAGCCGAGCGCCTCGATCACGTCGGCGGACGCTGCCCGCCAGAGCCAGGTGCGGCGGGCGACGATCGGATCCGGCACGTCGATCGTCAGCGCGCCGCCGGCGAGGGGCAGGCCGTCCCCGACGAGGCGCCTGGCGAGCTCGGCCAGGAATCGATCGTGACTGGCGGTTGCGCTGGCCTCGTCGACAAGCCAGGAGAGAGTCGCTGGCAGTTGCATGGCGGCAATCATGGGTTCGCACGGTTCCGTTGTCTATCTGCGCGCGTTTTGCACGTTAACGCGCGCGCCGCGATATGCTTTGATGGTCGACGGCCGGCTGCCAAGCACCGGCTTGCCAATCGAGGAGAGCGGCGATGAATGAATCGCTCGTGGTCCGGCGCGAGACGCAAATTGCAGCGCCCCCCGCCACCGTTTTCGCGTTCCTGACCGATCCGGACAAGATCCTGCGCTGGATGGGGACTGAGGCGGCAACCGAACCGCATCCAGGCGGGCTTTACCTGATCAGGGGCGTCGGCGGCACGCATAACCGCACGGCGCGCGGAGCGTTTCGCGAAGTTGTTCCGGTTCATCGTCTGGCCTACACGTTCGGCTGGGACGGCGACGACATCGTGCCGCCAGGCTCCGGTCTGATCGAGATCGACTTGATCGATCGGGACGGTGGCACGCTCGTGCGCATGACCCATAGCGGCTTGCCCAATGCCGAGCAGCGCGCCGGGCATGCGCGCGGCTGGGCGCATTATTTCGACCGGCTGGCGACAGCCGCCTCGGGCGGCAATCCCGGCAAGGATTTGGGACCGCAGCGCCCCGTCTGACGTCGCTCGCGATTGGATCGGAGCCGGTCATCCGATATCGAACTTCACTCCTTGGGCGAGCGGCAGGTCACGGCCGTAGTTGATGGTGCTGGTGACGCGCCGCATATAGGCCTTCCAGGAATCCGAGCCGGCCTCGCGGCCACCGCCGGTCTCCTTCTCGCCGCCAAATGCCCCGCCGATCTCGGCGCCCGACGGGCCGATGTTGACATTGGCGATGCCGCAATCCGATCCGGCGGCGGAAGTGAATTTTTCCACCTCGCGCATGTCCATGGAGAAGATCGAGGACGACAGGCCCTGTCGCACGCCATTGTGGAGAGCGAGCGCCTCGTCGAACTCGGTGTATTTCATCACATAGAGGATCGGTGCGAAGGTTTCCTCCAGCACCGGCCCGGTCTGATCAGGCATTTCGACCAGGGCAGGGCGCACATAGAAGGCGGAGGCGTGGCCCGCGACCTCGACGCGCTCGCCGCCGCTGACCTTGCCGCCGTGTTTCTCCGCGTCCGCAAGCGTCGCCTGCATCCTGCGGAAGGCGGCCTCGTCGATCAGCGGGCCGACCAGGTTGCCCGCATCGTCGAGCGGATTGCCGACGCGCAAACTGGCATAGGCCTGCTTGAGCTGCTTGATCAGCGCATCATGCACGCTGGCATGCACGATCAGGCGCCGCAGCGAGGTGCAGCGCTGGCCCGCGGTGCCGGCAGCGGCGAAGGTGATGGCGCGCAGCGCGAGCGCGAGATCGGCGGAGGGGCAGACGATCGAAGCGTTGTTGCCGCCGAGCTCGAGAATGGCGCGCGCAAAACGCTGCGCGAGCTTGGGACCGACCACCCGGCCCATCGCGGTCGAACCGGTTGCCGACACCAGCGGCACGCGCACATCGTCGACCAGCTGCTCGCCGACCTCGCGCCCGCCGATCACCAGCGTCGACAGACTGGCCGGCGCCTCGCCAAATCGCTGCGCCACCCGTTCGACCAGCGCCTGGACGGCGAGCGCGGTGAGCGGGGTCTTTTCCGAGGGCTTCCAGATCACCGGATTGCCGCAGACGAGCGCAAGTGCTGCGTTCCAGGCCCACACCGCGACGGGGAAATTGAAGGCGGTGATGATGCCGACGGGTCCTAACGGATACCACTGCTCCATCATGCGATGATTGGCGCGTTCGCTGGCGATTGTCAGTCCATAGAGCTGGCGGGACAGGCCGACGGCGAAGTCGCAGATGTCGATCATCTCCTGCACTTCGCCGAGCCCTTCGCTGACGATCTTGCCGGCTTCGATGGTCACGAGCTCGCCTAGCGCGGATTTTGCCGCACGCAATTCCTCGCCAAGCAAGCGCACGAACTCTCCGCGGCGTGGGGCCGGAACGGCGCGCCATTGAGCGAACGCCTTATCGGCGCGGGCCACCGCATCCGTGATGGCAGCGCCGTCCATGTCCGCGACATGGGCGATGATCTCGCCGGTCAGCGGCGAGCGCACCGCGCGGGCGCCGCGCGTGAAGCGATCGCTGCCGACGCCAAGCGTTGCGAGAAGGGATGTGGTACGGGCGGCGAGCGTCATGGCGAGGTCCTCAGCTTGTTCGTGTCGGCAGCGTGACGCCGGGGAGCAGCCAGCGCTTGAAGTTCTGGATTATCTCACCCGTCAGCGGCGTCGGCTTGCGCGTCGCTTCGTCAAGCAGCACGCTTACGGAACGGGCGGACGCGACGCACTGGCCGGCCGAGAACACGACCTGGTCGAAGCTCACCGAAGTGCGGCCGAATTTCGAGACCCCGAGCCCGAGCTCGATCGTGCCCGGCCAGCGCAGCTCGGCACGGAAGTGGATGTCGAGGCGGACCATGATCCAGGCAAACCCCTCCGGCATCAGCCCGTAGGAACGGTCCTTCATCAGAGTGACGCGGCCGGTCTCGAAATAGGTCGCATAAACCGCGTTGTTGACATGGTGGTTGGGGTCGAGGTCGGCAAAGCGCACATTGTCGGTCAGCCGGTAGGGAAAATCCTCCAGGAGGGGTGTGGAATCGAGGCGGGCGGGTGCGTTCACCGTGTGATCTCCGTCGTTTTGCGTCCCTTACAGCCGAGTTATCGCAGCCTCGCAAGTGGGTTGCGGACAGGTGGGGGCGGCCTTTATGTTTGGCCAGACAAGCCCAGCCCCATCCTGCCGGCGACAGAGTTTCCCGGTCGGGTCCAACCGATAAAGAAGCGATATGAGCGACGCGATCAAAACTGACGTGCTGATCATTGGCGCAGGTCCCTGCGGACTGTTCGCCGTGTTCGAACTGGGCCTTTTGGACATGAAGGCGCACCTGATCGACATTCTCGACAAGGTCGGCGGCCAGTGCGCCGAACTCTATCCGGAGAAGCCGATCTACGACATTCCGGGCATTCCGACCGTCAGCGGGCAGGGGCTCACGGACGCGCTGATGGAGCAGATCAAGCCGTTCCATCCGACCTTCCATCTCGGCGAGATGGTCGAGAAGGTCGAGAGGATCGGCGACCCCGGCTTCCGCGTCACCACCGACGACGGCAAAGTGTTCGAGTGCAAGGTGGTGGTGATCGCCGCCGGCGGTGGTTCGTTCCAGCCCAAGCGCCCGCCGGTGCCGGGCATCGAGGCCTATGAAGGCAGCTCGGTGTTCTATTCCGTGCGCAAGATGGAGCAGTTCCGCGACAAGGAGCTGCTGATCGTCGGCGGCGGCGATTCCGCGCTCGACTGGACGCTCAACTTGCATCCGCTCGCCAAGCGCGTCACGCTGCTGCACCGTCGCGACGATTTCCGCGCCGCGCCCCACAGCGTGGAGCAGATGCGCGCGCTGGTCGCCTCTGGCAAGATGGACCTCAAGATCGGCCAGGTCACCGAGCTCGCGGGCGCGAGCGGCAAGCTTGCGGGCGCCACTATCAAGCACAATGACAACTCGGTCACCAAGATCGACTGCGACACCATGCTGCCGTTCTTCGGGCTGACCATGAAGCTCGGCCCGGTCGCCGAATGGGGCATTGAGCTTGAGAACAATCTGGTTCCGGTCGAGACCAGCGCGTTCGAGACTAGCGTGCCCGGCATTTTCGCCATCGGCGACATCAACACCTATCCCGGCAAGCTGAAGCTTATTCTCTGCGGCTTCCACGAGGGCGCGCTGATGGCGCAGAAGGCTCACCGCTACGTCTATCCGGAGAAGCGCCTCGTGTTCCAGTATACGACGTCGTCCTCCAGCCTGCAGAAGAAGCTCGGAGTGAGCTAATTCCCTGAGCAATGTGGCCCGCCGCTCGCCTCGTACATTACGTGATGGAAAGGTTCGGGCGAGGGCACTGGAACCATCCTCGAAATGGCCGTAGTCTGCGGTGATTGAGGGCAGCCATTCAATTTGACGTGGTCAAGGTGACGATGATGCGGAAATTCTCGTTCGAAGTTCGGCGATTGCTGCCGCTGATGGTGGGGCTCACCATCTGGGCAGCTGCCGCCTGGCCTGCAGCAGCCGAGCCCTCGGCAGCAGGCATGTGGCAGAAGATCGAGGACGGCGAGCCCGTGCTTTACATCCTTGTCGTCGATCACAACGGGACCTTCGAAGGCGTGATGGCGAAGCTGTTTCCCAAGCCAGATGAGACGGGCGTTCCGATCTGTGCGAAATGCACCGACGACCGCAAGAACATGCCCTGGCTCGGCATCTCGTTCATCCGCGACATGAAGCGCAACGGTCTGAAATACGAGAACGGCAATGTCCTCGATCCGCGCGACGGCAAGATCTACAGCGCCAAGATGACCTTGAGCCCGGATGGCCAAACGCTGACATTGCGCGGCTATATCGGCATCTCGCTGCTCGGCCGCGACGAGACCTGGAACCGGCTGCCGGACAGCGCCATCGCCCAGATCGATCCCGCCATCATCACCAAATACCTGCCCGCCCAGGCCGCCGCGATGAAGCCGCTCGCCCCGGCGGCGGTGCCCGCCATGCAGAAGAAGCCGGCACCGGCGCACTAGCTCCTCTATTCGGTTTTCAAACAGCCAGGCATTCCGCTGTCATCGCCCGCGAAGGCTGGCGATCCAGTATTCCAGAAGCGTCTCAACGGGAACTCTGACGTCTCTGGACGAGAGAGACATGATTCCGCATTCTCGCGACGTATCCGCCCGAGCTTTGCATCTCCATTACCCTCGAAAATTCAGAGGGCACAGGGAAGGCCGGGTGGCCGCTGCACCCGGGGCTCCCGCGCAAAAGGAATTTGCGCGAGCGCGAAAACCACAGGTACAGGCGGTGACAACCGGCCTTCCCTGCGCAATGGTTTACGGCTTATACGCGTTCTCCTCGGTGAACCTTTCCGTTTGCCACCGTCGCCCGCGTGATGCGCAAGCATCATCGCGAACTTGAGCGCCGGACTTTGGGGCGCCAGGACCACGCGACTTCGCCGTCCGCAATCAGCGCCGCTCGTCAGTCAGCACGATCACGTCCATCGCATTCCGCTCCACGTTCGTGACGACGCGTACGCCCCTGATCGGAGCGGAACGACGCAAGTAATCATTATTTTCTTAAAAAACGAAAGAGAAATATTTTTTATCTGAAGACTGGACAACCCAAATCGGCTTGAACGGCCTTGCGAAATCGGGTTTTGCGCGCAAGCGTTTTTGTAGGGCCAGAGGCGGTTCGGAGGGCTGGCAGGGAGCGAAACCGGCCGATCGCGCTCGACAGGCAAATCAAAAAAATTTGGGAGCACCGATGAGTTTCAGCGTTCGCGCCGGTCTTACGGATGAGTTCGGCATCTCAAACCAGCCGAAGACAGGAGGCCCAAATGCCGTCAGTGACAGGCAAGAACATGGTCGTAATCGGTGGCAGCCGCGGCGTCGGGCGGCGGATCGTGGAAGAGGGGCGCCGCAATGGCGCGGATGTGCTCGCGGTGGCGCGAGGTGAGGAGCGGCTCCGCCAGCTCGCCCGGGAAGTCGCGGGCACGCGAATTTTGGCGCTTGACGCAACCGATGAGGGCGCGCCTGCCCGCGTGTTCGATGTCCTCAGGCCCGACATCCTGGTTCTGTGCGGCGGGGCGTTTCCGCCGGCCGCGCCGCTCCATGAGCAGAGCTGGCAGCAGTTTGCCGTCAACTGGGACTGCGACGTCAAGATCGCCTTTCACTTCCTCAAGGCGGCGTTGTCGCAGCCGCTGCCGAAGGGCGCCTCTGTGATCCTGATCTCCAGCGGCGCGGCGCTTGCAGGCTCGCCGATTTCCGGCGGCTATGCCGGCGCCAAGCGCACGCAGCTTTTCATGGCAAACTACAGCCAGAAGGAATCCGATCGTCTTGGCCTTGGCCTGAACGTCATGGCGCTGGCGCCGCGCATGATGCCGGACACCGAGCTCGGAAGCCACGCGGTCGCAGGCTATTCCCGTTATCTCGGCGTATCCGCCTCCGACTTCGTCAAGGGCATGGCGTCGCCGCCGACCGCGACCGATGTCGCAAACGCGGTCCTCGAGCTTGCGACACAGCCGGACCAGTTCAAGGGCAAGGTCTTCATCGTCTCGGCAAAGGGCCTCGAGCCTGCGCCGCCGTAGTGACGCGGTTGAGGCGGATCGCAGGAGGAGCTAATGTCGAGTGTGATGAGCACGGCTGAAACCTCGCGCGAGGAGCGGGCTCGGGCGGTTGCAAGCCAGTCGTTTGCGAAGCTTGCGGAGCCGTTCCGCCACGAGATCAAACTGCATTGCTACCGCATGCTGGGATCGTTGCACGAGGCTGAGGACGCCGTGCAGGAGAGCTATTTGCGCGCCTGGCGCAGCTTCGACGGTTTCGAGGGTCGCGGCTCGTTCCGTGCGTGGCTGTACCAGATCGCCACCAATGCCTGCCTCAATGCACTTGCGAGCCGCAAGAACAGGCGGCGCTTTCTACCCGACCAGCGCGCGCCTGCAACCACCGACATGCCCGACGGCATGCCGGCACCCGACATCGCGTGGCTCGAACCTTACCCGGACTCGTATCTGGAAGGCATTGCCGACGACGCGCCAAACCCGGAGGCGCGCTATGCTTCGCGGGAGGCGGTGCAACTCGCCTTTGTCGCGGCGATCCAACAGCTGCCGCCGCGACAGCGCGCCGCACTGATCTTGTGCGACGTCCTCGGCTGGTCCGCCGTCGAAGCCGCGACGCTGCTCGGGGGATCGACGCCCTCCATCAACAGCGCGCTGCAGCGGGCGCGCGAAAGGCTCGCAAGAACCTATCCCGACGGCCGGCCGCCCGTCGCACCTTCACCTGACGCCGCGCAGCAAAGGCTGCTCGACCGTTATGTGCAGGCCTGGGAGCGCTTCGATCTTGATGGCTTCGTGGCCCTCCTCAAGGAGGACGCGACCTACACCATGCCGCCGCTGCAGCAATGGTATGCGGGGCGGCAGGCGATCAGACGCTTCTTCGGCTGGGCATGGAAAAGCTACCACGGCTGTCGCCTGGTCCCGACGGCGGCCAACGGACAGCCCGCCTATGCGGCCTATACCCGCACCGACGCGGACGGACCATGGGCCGCGCATTCCATCCACGTGCTCTCGCTGGAGCACGCGGCGATTTCGCGGCTGACGCTCTTTTTCAAACCGGACGGCCCGCGCCTGTTTCGGTCGTTCGGGCTTCCGCTCGTGCTGACAGACCCTGGAATCGCCGAGCCACGTCGGTGACGCTACGCAGCGAACGGGGAACGGACTGAACGGATCGGGAGCGCGTAGTCATAAATACGCGATGCCCGCTTTTTCTTGCTTATGATGGACGCGACTGCAAGTCTGGCGGATCTCCGCGAATGGGCGCTCAGGCGACCTTGCTTTTGGCAGTCTCGCACGTCTGCTCTCGGGGTCCCACAAGCGGACAAGTCGCGCGATGACACCGACGCCCTCTCTTGGTGCGCTCAGTTCGCTTCCCTAACCGGCGGCGGCGTCCAAGTGCCATCCATCGCTTCGCGCTTCGGCGAGTAGAGCCGCATGGCGAGGTTGAACTCGCTGGTCGGCGCCGGAAGCCAGTTGCTCTCCTTGTCCGCGCTGGGCGTTTCGTTCTGGATGTAGATGTCGAGCGACCCGTCGGCGTTGAACTTGAGCTTGTCACGGTCCCCGAGCGCAAAGCGATTGAGCGCGTTTGGTGCCTGAAACCCGTCCTTATCGTAGAGCGTGACCGACCAGAAGGCGTCAGCATGCGGCAGCTTGCCCTTGTCGAAGTGCAATATGTAGCGGTTGGCTCCGCTGTAAGGCTTGCCCTCGCCATCCACGAACGAGGCCGGATAGATTGCGTCTTCGGGTAAGTTTACGCCCAGCCCAATCAATGTCGCCATTCCCCGAAGCTTGTAAGCGGTCCCATAAGTGCCGACAGTGCTGGTCTGATAGAACCAGCCATTGACGTGGAGGCCGATACCGGCACCGCTCTTACCAGACTGCTCCAAATCAATAAGTGCATCCCTAGCAGCAGCGTTGATCGTCTGGACGAGCGCCGGATCAAGCTTCGAGGCATCGAAAGCCTTACCCGGCTCAAGGCCAATCTGCTTCATGCGGAATAGTATTGGATAGTCATTCGAGTGCGGTGGGTTTTTCATCGCCAGTTCAGCGAACCGGCTCAGCACCGTAACGCCATCCATGCGGTTCACTTGAACAAGCGGAGGTGTCTTGTTGTCGATAGTCGGGTTTGTCGGAGCACTTGTTGGCGAGGTATAGCTCTTTCCCCATCGGCTGAGCGGCGTAAGCTTGTAGCCGTCCTGCACCTTGTGAACATTCTCGTAGTCGGCAGGCCCGTTGGTCTGCGTCCGCCCAAGTATCCAAATCGTCTGTGTGGGAGCCACGATTTTGGTCATGCCATCGGGGAGCGACCCGCTCCAGCCCGGACCTACAAGAGCGAAATCGCCCGCCTTCGTTCCGGTCGTGCGCGAACCTACGACACTGAAAACATCGGTCCACATGTCGAGCATTGGAAGCAGATAGTAGCGCCCCGCTGTATCCGGCACTGATAACACAATGGGTTCGCGTCCAAGATCAAGCCAAGCCGGTGAGTAGAGCGTGTCGAAATTGTAGCGCACGACATCGCGGTCCTCGGCGCGAGGATAGTTGCGCGCGTGAGCGAATTGATTGATGGGCGCACGTAACGGGATGGTTTTGGCGTCTGGCACGTTCGTCGACTGACGCATGGACACTTCCATGGTAACAATCGGATACGCGTAGACGTACGCGTCGCGAGCTATTTCGTAGGCTTGCTCGTTTGACAGCGCCTGCGCACCCGCTGGAGCGGCGGTCATCAACCCGCAGGTCAGAAAGACGAGAACGGCTCTCTTCATGATTTTACTCCCGGTACTATGTCCTAGCAGGGTAGTCCCGCATGCTGACAGGTCAATGTCCGGGTTGGGTCGCCGATTAGATTTGCTCACGTTGAGTTCTCCGCATTTTGAGCCCAAGCGGTCGTTATGGGCGAGCGGATTGAGACATCGTGGTTGTCGCCTGTTGCTCGCTCAGGAGCGAGCTGCCGATTGCCGGCCGCTGTCCGGGTTTGATGCTGATCAGGTTCAGCAGCGTCGCGCTCACGATCATCGCTACGATGCCAGCGACACTCAACGCGATCTGCATCGCAAGCCCGTTCGAGATGTCGAGCAGGGCCGTGTGGCTGGCGAACGCCAGCAAGACGCCAAGGCAATAGATCGGCAGGGAGTTCTGGCCACAGCGGATCGCGCCGCGCATCACGGGCGTCTTCAGTGCTCGCCAGTTGCGAGGAAGCAACCATGCCGCCAGAACAGCTATGGCCAGAAAATGCAGCAGTCGCAACGGGTCGAGATTCGACTTGTCGAATGAGTGAAGCACCAGCGTTTGCGGGATCAGCGTCTCCAGCGGCTTGATGCGCCAGCTCAGTGCGGTGACCAGGGCAAACAGCAGATAGAGGAGGGCAAGGACAAGCGCGGTGCGTGACCTCACCCACGGCTGGACTCTGTTGCCCTCGATCATCCACCACGCGCCAAGCACAACCAGCAACTGCCAGGCCATCGGATTGAAGGCCCAGTGACTGTTCGGCCACGCCGGGACAGTCCAGCCGAAGACGTGCACCAGCACATAGAGCGTGAGCGAGGCGCCAAGTGTCAGGTTGGGCACCCGCAGCAGCAGCCACAGCAGCGGCGCGAATGACAGGTGAAGAAGCACGAAGATGGGTAGGACGTCGGTGTTGACCGGCCGGTATTGCAGGATCGCCGCGCGTGCGAGCGTGGCGCCCGGCTGATCCAGCAGAATGCGCGTATTGCTCGCGTCGGCGGAAGGACCGCTGCCTACGAGGTGAATCAAGATGGCGCTGGCGAGCGTCAGCAGCAGAAATGCGACATAAATATTCCAGCTTCGTCGCAGCGTGCGGCCAATTACGCCGGTCCAGCCCTCGCAGCGCCATGCCTTGCCATAGGCCAGCGCGCAGGTGACGCCTGAGACAAACATGAATATCTCTGCGGCATCGCTGAAACCGTAGTTCCGCAGTGTCAGCCAGCTGCCGATATTGTTGGGAATATGGTCAAGAAATATCCACCACAATGCGATGCCCCGGCAGGCATCTATTCGCAGGTCGCGGCCCCAGTCTTTCAGCTCGGGCAGCTCGTCGACGAATGGCTCGGGGGTAGAGCTTCGATCATGCATCGCTTACCCCAACCGGCTAGCCGGATCTGGTGCTTACGGCACCACCGATCATTGCAAATTCTTAGTTGAAGCAAAGGCTCGCGAACGTGAAGTGGTTCACCTTCCATGTGCGGCACAGCGCCGCTACGGGAATTCTGCCGTGGTAACCTGATCTTCCATGATAGGTTCGCGCCGCACCCGACCACCGCTTTCTTCGGTGCAGCTCAAAGTCAACTCGCCTGCCGAGGCAATGTGGACGAGTTCGCCAAGGGGGCGACCGTGACCATGAGCGTCAACGGCAGCGAGGTCGCCGAAGGCGAACTGCCAAAAACCATTCCGGTTCAGATTTCAATGGGCGAGAGGCTGGACATTGGCGAGGATATCGGTCCGCCGGTGGCCTTCACTGCAAGCCGCCATTCCCATTAACCGGCAATATCGAGAAAGTCAGGGTGGACCTGAGCGACAATTATGTCGACCGCATCCTGAAGGGCGAAAGGCCAGCGGACATGCCGGTCGAGCAGCCGACCGGTTTCCAGCTCTGCATCAATCTCGTAACCGCAAAGGCGCTCGGGCTTACCATTCCCCCCACGCTGGTCGCCAGTGCCGACGAAGTGATCGAGTGATTGCTCGGTGACGGCCGAAGACGGGACCCAAAGCGGTCCTCAACCACAGCGCCACGGTGCGCGCTTGTATCTCCTACCAGTACCGGAACCACGCCGGAAGCGTCACCTCTTGATTCCCATAGCGTATCACCGGCACCGGAGGCGGGCCGTATGGATCGATCCGGTCGTCCTCAGGTCGGTAACGATATCGTGGAACAATATAAGAATCCCAGTAAGGCCTTACCACGGGCACCGGCACGACAAGCCTCTCCCGTGGTGCACGAACGACTCTGGCCTCTTGCGCATGGGCTGCGCCACTAAACGTCCCCAAGTTGCCCAGCACCAGGGTCGTTCCGAGAGCGAACGCTACGGTCATTATCCTCATGCCTCGGCCTCCTTGCCGCAGACGTAGGTCAATGAGCACCTACTCATGATCGTTCCGGCCGCGGGGGACCATCGCATCAATGGACAGCTCGCTCGCCGCTAAACGACTCATAGCACGGCAAGCTATTCGTTTTCTACTTCCTTGAACGACCGCCCCCGTCCCATCCGCGAAGCCGCGACAGGGTCCTTTTGCGCTCGGCCGTGCTCTGGGCGAATTCGCAGAACCAACAACCCGTGACGACGCACTCGAACCGGAATAGCATCCGCGCATTGGAGGCGATCATGTTCAACCCAACTCAAATTGTCATCCAAGCGTTCGTCGAGCAACTTAAAGGCAAGTACGGCCAAATCTACGGAATCCTCGAGCCGGCCTATCCGGACATCATTAGTTTCGTCGGGCGCCTCGCGTTGGAGAATATCGCCAATAGCGATGCGGCCTACCACGACATGAACCACACCATCATGGTAACGTTGGTCGGTCAGGAGATTTTGCTGGGGAAACATACGAGCGAAGGCGGCGTTAGGCCGCGCGACTGGCTCCATTTCATGATTTCGCTTTTATGCCACGACATCGGCTATGTGCGAGGGGTGTGTCGGGGCGACGGAAATGGGCTTTATGTCTGTAATGAAAACGGTGATCTCGTGCAGATATCTGCTGGGGCCACGGACGCATCCTTGACCCCCTATCACGTCACGCGATCCAAGCTCTTTGTTCGTGAACGTTTCGGCAAGGTGAGCTTGACCCACATCGATACGGAAGAAATCGAGGCAAACATCGAGCACACCCGCTTCCCGGTACCGGCGGACGAGGAGTATACCAACACGACAGACTATCCCGGCTTGCTGCGCGCCGCGGATTTGATCGGTCAACTGGCCGACATTGACTATTTGCGCAAGACCTCGGCCTTGTTCACCGAATTTCGGGAGACCGGTGAGTGCGGGAGACTCGGATATCAAACCCCCGATGATCTACGCGCAGCATACCCTGCCTTCTTCTGGAAGGCCGTCTGCCCGTATGTCGGCGACGCACTTCGATATCTGCGGGTCACGCAGGAAGGCAAGCAATGGATCGCGAACCTCTATGCGCACGTGTTCTCGGAAGAACACCGTGGAGCCATTACCGGGGCATAGCCGGATGGCCCAGCTGGCGGGGGCGGTGGGTCTCCAGCGTCGAGATCCACACTTATATATTTATATTCTACGGTTCAGCGCTACACGCGCGGCAAAACCGACTAATTGATAGATTGCATCGGCGCTAACCGGCTTCGACCATCTGCATCCGAGATGTCCGACCAATGACGACGGCCGTTGCGCGCACGGGAGGATACGATGGAGCTCAGCGCAGATTTTTCGACGATGCTGGACCGCATTCTCAATACGGCGGCGGATAATCTCAGGATCGCAAAGATTCTAGTTCAAATGGGGCTCGATCCCAACAACATCACCTCCGACGCACTGTTCAATCGGCTGGGCGAAATCGGGCTGGCCAACATCACGCTCGCCAACATGTTCGCCTTGGTCGGCGCCATCTTCTTTGTTGCCACCTTTCTTATCCAGACAATGGTGCCACTGCGTATCGCGAACATGGTAGGCTGCACATTCTTCGCAACCTTTGGCGCCCTCTCAGGAAACGTCGCCACCTTTCTCCTTTATCTGCTGTTGCTGCCGATCAACGCCGTGCGACTCCGTCAAATGCTCAAGCTCGTTAAAAAGGCGCGTAACGCGACGCAGGGCGACATGTCGATGGAATGGCTCAAACCGTTCATGACCGAGCGCAGATATCGCCGGGGCGACAGATTGTTCAGGAAGGGCGATGCGGCTTCCGAAATGTTCCTCACCGTCACGGGAAAGTTTCTGGTCAAGGAAATCAACGTCGAGCTTCCGCCAGGACGTCTGATGGGAGAGCTCGGCTTTCTGACGCCGAATAACCAACGCACCGGGACGGTCGAGTGCATCGAGGACGGGCAAGTCCTGACCATAACTTATGAGAGGCTGCTTGAAATCTACTTTCAAGATCCGCAATTCGGCTACTACTTCCTCGTCCTGACCAGTCAGCGCCTCTTGGAAAACATCGCGCGACTCGAAGAAATCATCGCGCAACAAAAGGCCGGAGGGCAGACCGCAGCCTCAACTGGCATCGCTTGAACAGGGCCCAAAGCAGTCAACGATGTCGGGCACGACTGCGACTTGGCGGGGAGGGCAGGTTCTGCGCCCCAACCGGACGTGCCACCAGGCGGCTTTCACCCTGAGCGACCGCGCGGACCTGCGCGCGGCGTGCCGCGTCTCACCACCGCCAGCCCTGTTGCACCGGACGATAGTACTGACCGGCGGGCTGGCGCATATTGCCGGCTTGGGGGGCCGGATTGGGCTGGAAAAAGAAGCCAAAGCCGTTGTCGCCCCAGGAGTTGGCGCTCGCAACGGGGACTTCGACCGTAGGCCGGCGCGTAATAAAGCCGCCCTGGGGCTGGTTGCTCAGCACCGCAACGAACTCGGTGCGATAGTTGGTCTCGCTGCTCAGCGGCTCGTCCGAGACGATGATCGAGGATCGCGGCAAAACGGTCGGAGCGATGCGGTCGAGCACATCGTGCGGGATGGTGATGCGGTCGAGCGCGTCCTTTGCGTCGTCGCCGTTGTCGATCGTGACCGCAGTCCAGCGCAGGCTCGCGCCATCGGGCGCCATTGCCGTGAACACATGCGTGCCGATCGGCTTGTCGGGATCGCGGATTGTGACCGGAACCTCGATGGTTGCATCGAACACCTCGCCCCCGTCCGGCCACGGCTTGTGCGTGTCGCGCCGCACATAAAGTTTCTTCGTCGCGCGACTGATGTAGACCGAGACCGGCTCGAGCGCGAGTTTCGCAGCGCTCGCTGCCTTGGCGGTGTCGACCTTTCTGACCTGGGCCGCCTTGGCCGCATCCTTCGCGGCGGTGGCGGCGTCGAGTTTCGACTTCGCATCGGCCTTGGCGGTGTCGAGCTGGGCTCCCGCATCCGCGGCCTTGGGGGCGGCCTTCTGCTTAAGGTCCTCAGCCTTCGCCCTCGCCTGGTCCGTCTTCGCGGCGGCGAGCGCCTTGTCGGCGAACGCGAGCTCGGCGTCGGCGCGGCTCTTGAGCAATTCCAGCTTGCGCAGCGACGCCGTGAGCGATGTTGTCTCGCGCGTCGCTGTCGCGGCGGCCTTCTTCGCTTCGTCGGCCGTCCTGGCGGCGTCTTCGGCGTCGCGGGCGAGCGTCTCGGCGCGCGCCGGAGCAGCCGCGAGGGCCTCCGCGTTCGGCACGAACAGCGCCGGGTGGGAGAACTCGACCGGGGCCGCGTCGTTCGGTGCGATGATCACCCGCATCCCGATCCGTGTCTTGTCGAACAGGTCCTCCGCAAAGCCGTAGGGCATCCGTACGCAGCCGTGCGAGGCCGCATACCCGGGCAGCGGCCCGCCATGCAGCGCGATGCCGTTCCAGGTGAGGCGCTGCATGTTCGGCATCCAGGCATCGTCATAGAGGGTCGAGTGGTGATCCTTGTCCTTTTCGATGACGGCGAAGACGCCGGCTGGCGTCTCGCGTCCGGTGATCCCCGTCGACACCGGTGCGCGCAGGATCCAGCCGTCGGCGTCGTAGAACGTGACCTTCTGGGTCTTGATCGACACGATCGCCATGATCGGCTCGCCCGCTTCGCGCGGCGCTGTCGCCTCGATGGTGGCTGCGGGGCGCGCCTGCCGCGCCGCGGCACTGGTGGTCAGCGCCGTCAGCGCGGCCATCGCCGCGAGTGTCACGACGGCGGGCGACTGCAGCCTTTGCCGCATCGCCGCGGTGGGGTGCGCCATTGTCAATCGATTTGCCATGCCATGCCCTAGCTCAAATGCCTGTCCGCGCTTGCGTCGATCAAGTGCCAGATCGCAATTGACGGATTACTAACCGCCGCCGTCATCCGCGCTGCCAGATTCGATCCTGGGAACCATTATGCGCACATTTTGATGCAAATTTCTCATATACGACAGCCGGCGCAAGAGGAAGGTTATCGCGGCTGAAATTGGCCCGCAGCGCCGCCGCCCGGCGCGACAGCTCCCCTTGCAATGATCCAGAGCGAATCAGCCTTATTTTGCGGCTTTGCGCAGATGCGGCTAAATGCGTCACATGAATGAGTTTGCCCAGGCGCTCGATACGGCTGTCAGCCTTATTTGCCATCTTGACGCGGAACTGCGGGAGATCGTCTTTCTCTCGCTTGGCGTAAGCTTGACGGCAGCCCTCCTTGCCTTCGTGGTCGGGGCGCCTCTTGGTACTGCGCTGGCCATCTATCGCATCCGCGGCAAGAGTATGCTGATCGTAGTCGCGAACGCACTCCTTGGACTGCCACCCGTCGTGGTCGGGCTGGCCGTCTATTTGCTGCTATCCCGGTCGGGCCCGCTGGGATCGCTCGGAATTCTCTTCACGCCGACGGCTATGATCGTTGCGCAAGCCATTCTCGGTGTCCCAATCGTCGTTGCGCTCGTTCATCGAATTATGGTGGATGTATGGGCCAGCTACGGTGACGCGCTGCTGGTCGATGGAGCTTCGCGCCTGCGTGCGAGCTGGCCGCTCATGTGTATCGGGCGCGAGGGGTTGCTCACTGCGTTTCTGGCTGCGTTTGGCAGGGCAATCGCGGAGGTGGGTGCGATCATCGTCGTTGGCGGCAACATTCGCGGCTATACCCGCACCATGACCACCGCCATCGCGTTGGAGACAAGCAAGGGAGATTTGAGTTTCGCGCTTGCTCTGGGCATCATTCTCGTGATTCTCTCGATGACCGTGAGCGCGGTGAGCTTTCTCCTGGGGCGCGTCCTGACCGGTCGCTGAAACAGAGAATAATGCAAGGGAGGTCGCTCACATGAAGCGCTTGTTCAGTTCATTTTGCGTATTGGCAACGATTGCAGTTGCCTCGCTGAGCGCACAGGGCTGGGCGCAGAACCAGTCGCAGAACCAGTCGCAGAACCAGTCGATCGTCGTTGCTTCGACGACGTCAACGCAGGACAGCGGCCTATTCGGCTACCTGCTCCCGATCGTCAGGCAAAAGACGGGAATCGAGGTGAAGGTACTTGCTCAAGGTACCGGCCAGGCGCTCGACACGGCGCGTCGTGGCGATGCCGACGTGGTCTTCGTTCACGCCAAATCGGCCGAGGAAAAGTTTCTCGCGGAAGGCTTTGGCGTGAAGCGCTATCCCGTGATGTACAATGATTTCGTGGTTGTGGGGCCGAAGGAGGATCCGGCCGGAATCAAGGGCAAGGACGTCTTGACGGCCCTGCAAACGATAAAGACCAAGGCTGCGCCTTTCGTCTCACGCGGTGACCGTTCCGGTACCCACATTGCCGAGCTTAAGCTTTGGAATGAAGCTGGCATCGACATCGCGAAAGACCACGGCTCCTGGTACAAAGAGATCGGTCAAGGAATGGGGCCCGCATTGAATATGGCGTCGGCTTCGAATGCTTACGTGCTGACCGATCGCGGCACGTGGCTGGCGTTCCAAAACCGCGGCGACCTCGCCATTCTGGTTGAAGGCGACAAGCGCCTGTTCAATCAATACGGCGTGATGCTGGTGAATCCCGCCAAGCATCCGACAGTCAAGGCCGACGCTGGCCAGCGCTTCATTGACTGGCTGGTTTCGCCGGAGGGACAGAGCGTGATTGCCGGTTACAAGATCAATGGCCAACAGCTCTTCTACCCCAATGCGAACGATCCCAACGCCTGAAGACGCTCACGGTCTTCCGTGGCCCTGCAGGATTTTTTTCCCGGTCGTACTTGTGCTGATCGCGGCAGCCCCGCCGGTGATGACACAGGAGAGCTGGCTGAACAAGTGCGGGCGCGGATGCATGGCCGGGACGGGCCCGGCCATGCCGACGTGATGCCTGGCGTGCGTCTTACTGCGACAGCTTCACGAAATCCGGGAACTTCAGCTTCCCTTCCGCGATCGGCTGTGGCCAGACCGTGACCTGCTTCTCGTTCTGCCACTGGAACACGAGGCCGGTGACGAAGCCAGGGCCCGACTTGATGCCGTGGGTGAACTCGTCGTCCTTGCCGTAGAACTGGATGCGGCCGATGGTGCCTTCGAAATTGGTCTTCTCCATCTCCGCGACCATCTTGTCGGGATCGGTTGAGCCGGCGCGCTGGATGGCCTCGGCGATGATGTAGACGTCGTCATAGGAGGTGTATCCGGTATAGGCGGGCGGGGTGCCGAATTTCGCCTTGAAGGCGGCTGCGAAGGGTTTGGTCTTCGGGGTCACCGCGACGTCGGGCGTTGCGACCGCAAGCGACGGCACGCCGTCGGCGGCGCCATTGGTGTCCTTCCAGAAGGTCGGGCTCAAGGCCTGCGCGCTGATGCCGAACAGCGCGACCGGCACCTGCTGGTTCTTCCATTGCACCGTCGGCTGCACCCCGACATGGGAGATGCCGGTGACGATCACGTCCGGCTTCTTGGCTTCGATATTGTTGAAGATCGGCGTGAAGTCGGTGGTATCAGGCGAGAAGCGGACGTGGTCAAGCACCTTCAGGCCCGCTTTCGGCAGGCAGGCCTCGTAGCCGATATCGAGCGGCTTGGTCCAGGCGGCGTCCTCGCTCATGATCGCAACCGTCTTGAACTTGAGGCTATCGACGAGCAGATCCTTGGTCGCATCACACACGAGCTGCGCCTGCGCCGCCGAGGTCAGGTAGCCGTGGAAAGTATATTTGTTCTTCTCGTAGTCGTTGTGGATTGCCTTGGTGATCTCGTTTGACGCCGCGCCGGGCGTGATCAGCGGCATCTTCAGCCGCGCCGCCCACGGCTCGAGCGCCAGCACCACCTCGCTGATGTAGCTTGCGATGACGGCGGAGACCTTGTCCTCGCTCACCGCGCGCTGGAACGCGCGCACGGAGTCGGCGGACGAGCTCTTGTTGTCATAGGTGACGATCTCGATCTTGCGCCCCAGGATGCCGCCCTTGGCGTTGATCTCGTCGGCCGCGATCTGCGCGCCGCCGGGCGTCGCCTGGCCCGCGATCGACTGCACTTCCGCGATCACGCCGATCTTGATCGGATCGCCTGATTGGGCGTGGGCGGTGGTTGCGAGGAGGCCCGCGGTGATGGCGGCGAGGCCGGTGGCGGACCACCTCAACTGGCGATGATGGTTCATCTCTTTTTCTTCTCCCTGACGATTCTTGCTTGTTATGGTCACTTACTTGTTATGGTCGCACCGCCGGCAAGCGGCTGCGCTCGAGGCAGACTACGCAATGCGACCGTCGCTTGGGAAGCTGCACCTTTGTCGCTAGCGGGCCTTTCAGGTATGCGTGGGCCGGATGGGGGCTTCGGGAGAGGTAGGCGGGAACGGCCTGGTCCATCGCCTCGACGGCAACAGGCTTGATCGCGCTCCGTAAGTGAGTAAGACACCAGTCGATAGCAGTCGCGAGGCAGTCGGGCCGCTAGGCAGTGCTGCGCGCAGGGCAAAAGAAGGGACGTCGCCTCATGGCAAAAACGACGGCGGAGCTCGAGACGCTCCTGATGCAGCGTTCGCTCACGGATCCCGAGCTTGTGGCCGCTGTTGACGCGGCGCCGGACTTCCGGATCCTGCCTGAGGCAACTGTGATCAAGGTCGGCGGACAGAGCGTGATCGACCGCGGCCGCACCGCGGTCTATCCGCTGGTCGAGGAGATTGTCGCGGCCCGCAACGCCCACAAGCTTTTGATCGGGACGGGAGCTGGCACAAGAGCGCGGCATCTCTATTCGATCGCGGCCGGGCTTCGCCTGCCGGCCGGCGTGTTGTCGCAGCTCGGCGCCTCGGTTGCCGATCAAAACGCGGCGATGCTGGGACAACTGCTTGCCAAGCACGGCATCTCCGCGGTCAGCGGCGCCGGTCTCTCGGCCGTGCCGCTCTACCTTGCCGAGGTGAACGCGGTCATCTTCAGCGGCATGCCGCCCTATAGCCTCTGGATGCGTCCCGCGCCCGAGGGCGTGATCCCGCCCTACCGCACCGACGCCGGATGCTTCCTGGTTGCCGAGCAGTTCGGCTGCAAGGCAATGATCTATGTGAAGGACGAAAACGGCCTCTACAGCGCGAACCCGAAGACATCGAAGGGCGCCACCTTCATCCCGAAGATCTCGGTGGCGGAGATGAAGGCGAGGGGGCTGCAGGACTCCATCCTCGAATTCCCGGTGCTCGATCTGCTGGCGTCCGCCCGCTACGTCCGCGAGGTGCAGGTCATCAATGGTCTCGTCCCTGGCAACCTGACGCGTGCGCTCGCCGGCGAGCATGTCGGCACCATCATCACTGCGAGCTGAAGGGAGCAACCAATGGATGACATCAGCCAGATCAAGCATGTCGCTTCGCCGCTCGCACGCCAGACTCTGCTCGACGGTAATCTCACCCGCCCGGTCGCCGGCGGCCGCCCGATAGCACTGCTTCCCTGGGTGCAGGTGATCAAGATCGGCGGCCGCTCCATCATGGATCGCGGCCATGAGGCGATCCTGCCGCTTGTGGACGAATTGCGGACGCTCCTTCCGGAGCATCGCCTGCTCATCCTGACCGGCGCCGGCGTCCGCGCCCGCCATCTCTACAGCGTCGGTCTCGACCTCGGCCTGCCGGTCGGCTCGCTTGCGCCGCTTGCCGCAAGCGAGGCTGGCCAGAACGGCCATATCCTTGCGTATCTGCTTGCGCCCGAAGGCGTCTCTTATGTCGAGCACTCCACCATCGCGAGCCAACTCGCCATTCACCTGTCCGCGGCGCGTGCGGTCGTGGGCAGCGCCTTTCCGCCGTATCACCATCACGAATTCCCGACCTCGCGGCTGCCGCTGCACCGGGCCGATACCGGCGCGTTTCTGGTCGCCGACGCGCTGGGCGCTGCGGGATTGACGATCGTGGAGGACGTGGATGGCGTGTACACCGCCGATCCTAACGGGCCCGACGGGAAAAAGGCGCAGCTGCTTCGCGAGACGAGCGCGGCCGAGCTTGCCAAGCACAAGGGTACGCTGCCGTTCGATCCTGCGCTCCTCGAGGTCATGGCCAACGCGCAGCACATCGCGCGCGTGCAGGTCGTGAACGGGCTGGTCCGGGGCCGGCTTACGGCAGCGCTGCGCGGCCAGCATGTCGGCTCGATCATTCATACCGGCGCGCGTCCGGCCTGAGTGCTTCAAACAGCAATGGACCGCCTGCGGTAGCGGCGGCCGTTCGTCCTTCGAGACGGGGCCGGGCCACGCTTTCAGAAGTTCAATGCGGCCAAGATCGGAAGTTGCGCGCGCAGGGCCAGTTTCGCGCTTCAGTATTTGATCTTTGCTCCGGCGCCGTGCGGTGCACAATTTAGGTGCTCAGAGTGCCTCAAGGTCAAGACAGCCTCGATAGTAAGCTTGTGAAGCATCAGGTTGGGGTATTTCAAGCGCACTACCAGGAAGCAGTTGTCCGTGGCGATCAGCTTCTCAAAATCACAACTCAGCAAGAGCTCTGCATTTGCGGTCTTCTGATTTAGAAAGTAATCTCCAGTTGCATCACTATAGCTGTTGCCGCTGAAAACTCCTGACAAGAGCATGCAACCAGTTCTTAAAACAACTGAGTCTATCTCTGCGGCGTATCGGGTAGTTGATGATTTTTTGCCGAGCAATCTGGCTCAAGATCTTCGCAGTAGCGTAGATACACACTTCGCAGAGCCTTACAAACACCAGGCAGATACGCATCAAGTCTGGAATTATTGGTTTGTCCCCAATAGGTATACTTATTTGCGAACATCGCCTGAGAGAATATTGGGCCACGCCAACGTCCAACGTTTCCTCGAAACGCTCCGTAGTTGGTCGCTCGGCGCGCTCGGACTCGGGCAAATCTCCTGGCCCTTTCTCAGTCTCTACGTCCCTGGCTGCCACCAGGGCCTGCACAACGATGCTGGTAACGGCCGCTTTGCTTTTGTGTATTCGCTTACGCTTGATGCACGCCGTACTTTGGGAGGGAGTACGATTTTTCTTAAGGATGCCGACTTCATCCGCAGTCGCCTACGCGTGCCGTCGAGCAGCGAGCATCTGTGTCAATCGATTGAACCTCGGTTCAATAGATTGATCGTTTTTGACGATCGCCTGGTGCATGGGGTCGAGCGCGTCGAGGGCTCGATGGATCCGTCTCACGGGCGGCTTGTGCTGCATGGCCATATTAGAGAGAGCGGTCCGACTGCATCGGGCGGGCTGTCAATAGGTCTCCTGTCTCAAGGTATTCGAGACGCCGTAAGCGACTTTCTTGACGAGAACCTCGCCAGCGCCAGCGTATGCCATGGGCCCCTTGTCGTCCGCTTCGAGATATCGACGTCCGGCACTGTTACCGACTGTCGAACGGTGCTTGACCGTGTCATTTACGAGAACGAGGCAATAGCCGACCGGGCACCTCTCCAAGCTAGCCTCGTCAATCGTCTTGAGCGCCAAACATTTCCGCGGGCATCAAGCCCGACTATCGTCACTCTACCAGTAACGTTTGGCGGACCGCTTTCGACCTGATTGTGCCGCGCGAACGCTGCTCCGCTTGATCATCAGTAGGCGCCGTATACGTAGTAAGCTTCGTATATATTCCAAAAATCCGTCGACATCGTCTCGTGACAATCAGGTGAGCTCCAATTGTCAGCTTCAAAGGTGTCGAGATCCTTTTTGCCAATGGTGAGAGTACAGGTCACCGAAACGGGATTGATGCCATAAATGTCCGCTCCCATGGTGATCCTGACTTCAGGATTCTTTTGCACGGCCATTTTGAAATCGTCCCATTTTAGCTCCGTGCGTGTTTTTTTGCATTTTTCATCGTTGTTGGCGCATACGACCGCCCGCGGCAGAAATAATACTTCGTGGGTGACAGCGCTTCCCGCCATCAGTGCAAAAGGGCCGGCATCCCCTTTCTTTTCAGATTTGAATTTACCTCCTACCACCTGAGTATCGACGTAATCGTGTGCGGCATATTGGTATTCGTTGCCATCGATTACAAATCGCAACCATTCGTGACGAACGGCTGCATTGTAGCCGGTCGGCGCGCTGTTGACGTAACTCAAGACTGCACCAAACAGGACAAAGTTTTGGCCACGGAAGAACTGATTCCAAGTTGGCGTACTAGCGATGTCAACCTGTTCAGTCGCGAACAGCACGACACTGGGGCCGCGAAAATAGTCTCTGAGCTGCGCGAGTAATCCGATGGAAGAGAGAATAAACGCGACAAGCGCTAAAACGTCTGTAGTGCGTTTGACCTGAAGCGGCCCTAACCTCCAGGTCGGCTCAGATTGCGATGGTCCTTCAGGCACAGCAGGCAAGTTCACTTACTAAGGAGGTGGCCCAACCGGCGGACTTCGCGGTTCGTCCATCGCAACATGCTGTTTAACGACTGTTCCAGAAATTGCGTGTCCAGAAAAGTCACCAGGCACAAGTTCGCTCCCCAAGAGCGATTGCAATATCGCTAGCCTATGCGGTGCCGTTTCGTGCACTGGCTCAGTGGGAGTCGACGTGTTCTCGGATGCTCGGACCGAGGAACCAAAAAAACCCAACCCGGCTGGAATAAGCAGGACACGCATAAGAGCTCTTTTGATGCGTCTCGCGGCCATGTTGACCTCCAAGAGTTCGGTAAAACAAATGCAATGATGAAATACGTAACGACGCCAACTTGGCGTCGGCAGACAGCCTGTGGTTGCGGAGGATTGTCCTCAATAAAGAACCTGTCAAGCCGGAAAATCGCAGCTGCTTGACGTTGTACCGAGCGTTGAATTTTTCGGAGGCTATGGTCTGCCAGTTTTGCGTGCAACTTGGAGTGCTGCTTGCTATCGTGGTGTCTACGCCAACGTGGAAGAAGATAATGCGGCTAATTTGCTATCCTACAAAGGACGAGCAACCCAACATCGTGCCTGCTCCGAGAGAGCGAGATTGGATGGAGCGGACGCGTGATCGGTTTGCTTATCGATGTTTGCCGCTCAATGTCGCCAACGAGTATGGCTGGCTGCTGCTTAACACCCACCCGTTCGTAGCGGAGTGGAGCGGCGGCGATGAGATTGGCGCGGTATCCATCAGAAGTTTGGAGCCGCGAGCCCGGACGATTGCTGTCAGTCATTTTGGGCAAGGAGTTTTGACCTTTTCTGTGGATGCTTTATTCCAGACTGAGCCTGGTTATGACCTCGTCGCCACCGGGCCGTTGAACTCGCCCAAGGACGCGATACAGCCGCTGACCGGCGTTGTAGAATGCGATTGGTGCCCGTTTACGTTCACAATGAACTGGATTTTTACGCGAAAACGCGCGCCCATAACATTTGAACGCGACGAGCCCTTCTGCATGATCTTTCCGGTCCAAAGGGGATTTTTGGAAACAGTTGAGCCAGAGTTTCGCTCTTTGGAGAGAGACCCTGAACTCGCTAGGAACTACAAGGTTTATGCACAGAGCCGCCTTGAGTTTAATCGAACTCTGAATGTGCCGGGTTCGGATGCCCAAATAAAAAAATGGCAGAAATTTTATTTTCGCGGTTTGGCGCCGGGTAAAGCGGCTCCTCCTGACCATCGCGTGCGGGTCAGATTGAAAGAGTTCCTGACAAAGGCGGACTAGATCATGATCCGGAAAAGTGTGTAGCGGCTTTCCGGAAAGATCATGCTCAATCAAAGACCTAAAGCGCGATCACGATTCAACCAAATCTCATCACGCTTTAGGACTCTCCAAGCATCCTGTCACCTGAAAGTATGCGCGGAGCTCGGCAGGTCCTATCCAGTGGCCGCGTTCGACGCGCCGCCCGCACGTGTGGGCGCCGCTTCTCGTGCCACCGCCTACCTCCAGGGCAAGCGCGGGTGGGGCGTACTGGGGCTTTGGAGATGCGGCCGCTGCGGCGCACCGACGAACCGGAAGGCGCGTCAATCGGCTGGAGCGGGCGATGCATAGAGCCGCAGTAACGCCGCCGTTGCCGCCTCGGCCCGCCGTGTGATCTCGCGCGGGCTCGGACGGTCACTGACGCCGAGCAGCAGGTGCGTCATCAGGGTTCCCCACAACAGCCCCGCAAAATGCTCGGCCATCTCGATAGGCTCGCCGTCGAGCAGGGCCGTTGCACGGGCGTGGGTCATGAGCTCGCGCAAGGCGGTGCGGCTTGCCGCGATGCCGATATCGCTGAGCGCCCTGGCGACGTCAGGCGCGCGGACCGCTTCAGTGATTGCAAGCCGGAACACGGCGATGACGGTGGGATCGCTGATCTCCCGCAGGAGATTGCTTCCGAATGCAGTCAGCGCCAGCGCCAGCATCTCGCGGTCGCGCGGCTCCGGCACATCGCCCGGCAAGTGAAATCGTTTTGCCCGCTCGGCGATGCAGGCGGCCAGGATCTGCTGCTTGCTGCCGAAATGCGTATAGAGCTCGCGCTTGGATGCTTTGGCGCGCGTTGCGATCTCGAGCGTGGAGGTCTCGGCGAAGCCCTGCTCCATGAACGCGGAAAATGCCGCCTCCAGGATGCGCTGGCGCACCGGAACATCGCCGGCCTCATCGGCGCGCGACTTCACAACTTGTTTAACCGCCATCGGTCACCTTGACTTGGTACCAATAGGTACCACACATTGCCTCCAGTTTGGTACCACACGGTATCATCCAATCCCAGAGGTATAGCCATGACGAAACCCATCCTCGTCACATCCGCCGCCGGCGGCAGGCAAGGCAAGACCGGCAGGCATCTGTCCGAGATGCTGCTGGCGCGCGGCGTTCCCGTGCGTGCCTTTGTTCATACGATCGACGAACGGTCGGAGCGCCTGCATGCCCTTGGCGCCGAAATCGTGCAGGGCGATTTTCTCGACATCCGTTCGGTCCAGCGCGCCGTACAGGGGACCTCGGCCATCTATTTCGCCTATCCCGTGCAGGACGGTCTTCTCGACGCGACCGCAGCGATGGCGCTGGCTGGCCGCGAGGCCGGCGTATCGCGGCTGGTCAATCTGGTGATGCTGCAATCCTCGCCCGATGCACCGACGCCGCGGATGCGGCAGAACTATCTGTCCGAGCAGGTCTTCGAATGGGCTGGCATCGGTGCGGCCCATATTCGGGCGACGATCTTCTATGAAAATGTCGCCGCGCTGGTCCGTCAAAGCCTGCCGGCGCAAGGTGCGGTCCGGTTACCGTGGGGTGGAGAGAATACCGTGCTGCCACTGGTCGCCGGCGAAGATGTTGCCCGCGTTGCTGCAGGCCTTTTGGCCGGCGGCGAACTCAAGACCGGCACCGCCTATCCGCTGATCGGTGCGACACTGTCGCTGAAGGAGATCGTCGCCACGTTTGCGCTCGTGCTCGGCCGCGATGTGCGGTACGAGGAGATCTCCGACGACGAATGGCGCCAGGTCGCACGGGCGCGCGACTACAATCCCCACGCAATCGAGCACCTGTCATCGCTGTGGCGGGCGATCCGGAGCGCTGCGATCGACCCGAAAGATCCTCGTTATGCGGTCTCCAGCACCCTCGAAACGATCGGAGGCGCCGCACCGAAAACGTTCGAGGCCTTCGTACGCGAAAGGCGGGGCGAATTGGGTGCGCCTAAAGCATGATCCGGAAAAGTGTGTAGCGGTTTTCCGAAAAGATCATGCTCAATCGAAGACCTAAAGCGCTATGACGATTCAACCAAATCTCATCGCGCTTTAGCGCTTTATAGGCGCGAAGACGCGCCACCCAATGCGGCGGTCATCGCTGCTGCGGCGTCGGCGCGATCGGCGAGGCTGGCTCCGACATAACGTCCGGCACCGCGGCGTCCAACTGCAGCACGGCGGCGGCCGCCGGCAGCACGGCGTCGGCCATCGCAGCATGGCCCTCGGCGGAGGGATGGACGGCGCCGCCATAGACTGCCGACAGCACGCCCCAGGTGGCGTCATGGATGTCGGAGGGCTGCATTGAGGATGGCAATCCTTGCGGATAGGTCATGGCCGCGAAATAGCTGTCATTGGCGTCGCGGATCCAGCGCGCGCGCGGCAGATAGGGCCGGTATTCGGCCGCGCTGCGGCCGCACAGCATCGGCTGGCTCGCGGAGTTGACGATGTCTGGGTCGAAGCTCTTGCCCTCAGGCGAGAAGCACTGGCGGTCGAACTCCGGATCGTTGGCGCCGCGGGCGCAAAAGCCGTGATCGGCGAAAGCCGGCTGGTGCGCGTCGACGAAGCTCATGCGGTCCGAGGCCGGGTCGCGGCAGAGAATGCCGGACTGGCAGGTCGCGAGCGCCTTCAACTGCGGCAGGAATTCGCGATCGACATAGGCCGTGACATTGGCGAGGCGCTGCGGATCGGCGCTGAAGGAGGGATGGATGTCGAAGCCTGCGCGTCCTCCGGGGCAGGGCGCGCCGCCCTGGTAGAGCGCCGGATTGGCGTAGGCCGTGTAGACGACATGTGACAGATCACCGCCAAGCAGCGGCTTCAACGCGTCGCGCAGCTTGCGAAAGCCCTGCGGCAGGTCGCGCGTCAAGGCATCGCGCGATTCGTCGACGGTCGCCATCACACCGGAACGGCGGAATAGCGTGCGCTCGGTCACGGTGTCGACGATGACGTCGGCGACGAGGCCGGAGAAATAGATGTCGTTGGCGCCGATCGAAAGCAGCACAAGGTCGAGCTTGCGGTCGGGCTGGCGGCGCCTGGCCGCGGCGAGCGCGTCTTTCAATTCCGAAAGCTGGCCGTTGACGCCGACCTGGCAGGTCGTGGCCGATTTGTTTGGCGGACATTCTCGGGCGCGCTGGCTGCCGAACAGGCCGTCGGCGATGGTCGCGCCCGTACAGGCGAGCGGCAGATAGGTCACCGCGATATGAGGATAATCGACGGCGAGCGCGAGCGCCGTGCGGGTCTGGTAGCTGTAGAGCGAGCGATGGCAGGCCGCGTTGAGCCAGACTGCGGCGTAGCGCTGCCAGTTCTGCAGGCTGTCTGGCGCCTCGCAGGCGCGCCCGCCTTTGTAGCCGGCGCGGCTTGGCCGGTAATATTGCGCGGCCGCCGTGCCGAGATAATAGCGGAAGCAGAAGCCCTCATCGCTGAGCGCGATCGGGCGGTCCGGGTTGCCCTCGCCGGAGGCAATGCTGTCGCCGAGGCCTGCGATGAGAATGTCGCGCACCTGGATTTCTGTCGAAATCCGCTGCGGCGTGTCCGGGCCGCTGGTGACATCCACCGTCGCGACCGTCTGCTTGCCATAGCGGACGCGCAGGTTCACGGGCTCCGCGCAGTCGAAGGTCGATTGCTGCGGGCCGTCGCCATCGTCGAACGACCACGCGCAGGTGGCACCGACCGGGACAGCGCCGGTGAGCCGCACCGTGATCGCGTGGTCGATCGGCGTGAGGTAGCTTTCCTTGACATTGTCGCGGTTGCAGGGCTCGCTGACGCGTCCCTGATTGTCGATGCAGAGCCGATTGACCATGTTGCGCGCCCAGCCGCGGCCGTCGCTCTGTACCTCGAGTACGTCCTCGGCGGACAGGATGCTGCGGTTGCGCATCGCCTCGACATGCAGCTGGAAGTCGCGCTCCTCGCGGAACAGGCGGAAGCGGTTGCGCACCTCCCAGGAGATCTGCATCGGCGCATCGGCGGCAATGCCTTGCGCCGCCGCGCGCCTGGCTTGCGGAATGACAAGAGCACCTGCGATCAGCGCTCCCAGGAGGACGGCGCGGAGAGAAAAAGGAACCATGACGCGTTTGACGGCAGAGTTGGGGCAGAAATAAGAGAGCCGGCCCGAGAAGCTCTACATGACCGACAGCCCCGGATGAAGCTGCGGATTCTCCCAGCGCGCGGCTAGTCCCGCGATCACCCCCGGAACTTCATTCGAGTCACCCGCTGCGGAACGGGCGTGATCGTTGCGGCCGGCGGCGGCGGAACCGGCGTCGCAACCCGCGTCGAAGAGCCGCCGTTCAGCTTGCGCCGCTCTTGCCAGGGCTGCACCACGTTCATCCAGAGCTCGCGCGCTCCCATGATCGAAATCGCGGTGCCGAAGGGAATCACGAAATAGAGAACGCGGAATACCAGGAGCGTTGCCAGGAGCTGCTCCCGCCCGAACTGCGGCAGCGCCACCAGCATGGCGGCGTCGAACACGCCGATCGAGCCGGGCGCGTGGCTGGCGAAGCCGAGCAGTGTCGCCAGGATGAAGACCACCGCCAGCGACATGAAGTCGATATGGGGCTGCGCCGGCATCAGCAAATACATCGCGGTGGCGCAGAAGGAGAGGTCGACCACGCCGATCAGGATCTGCAGCAGCGTGAAGCGGGCCGAGGGCAGCACCACCTTCCAGCCGTTCTGCCCGAGCTCGCGCCGGTTCGCGCCGAGCGACAGCCATGCCAGATAGGCCAAGATGCCGGCGACGCCGCCGACGCCGATCAGGCGGTTGATCGCCTCCGGCAGCTGGTCCATGGCGGAGGCGGCGCCCGGGTGCAGGATCATGCCGATCCCGAGCACGAAGATATTCCCCAGCCAGAAGGTCAGGCCGGACAGGAAGCAGATCTTGGCGACGTCGATGGCATTGAGGCCATAATCCGAATAGATCCGGAAACGAATGGCACCACCGGTAAAGACCGTGGCGCCGATATTGTGGCCGATGGAATAGCTGGTGAAGGAGGACAGCGCTGCGATGCGATAGGGCACATGTTTCTTGGCAATCGTTCGCAGCGCAAAAAAGTCGTAGAAGGTCAGTGTGCAGAACGCGCCGACGACGCAGAGCGCGGCGAGCGCGATATGTCCGGTCGGGATCTCGGTCAGCGCGGTGAGGATCACCGCCGCGTCCACGCCCTTCAGCGTCCGGATCAGGGTCGTGACCGCAAAGGCAATGATAAAGAGGCTTGCCGCGATCCCGAGCCGTTTCCAGCCAATCCATTTCTTGAAGCCGTGCGAGAGCCCGGTCAGCAGTCCTTGCATTCATCCTCCCGGCAGGGCGGCACAGATTGGAAGCTTAAAGTCCAAAGCCCGTCCAAACCACCACTTGAAACCATCGTTGATCGAAGGGGATCAGTTCCCATAAGGCAAAAAGCGTCCGTTGTGCAGTCCTTGACAACGGCCCGCTGGCCCCCGAGGCCACTGGCACCAAGACTGGTAAATATGTCGGAAGGGCGGACTTTCGAGGCCCGCGTCGAGGCGTCACAGACCCCTATGCGCTGCTTGAATAGCAGGGTCCAGCGTTTCGTCATCCTTTCGCGGGGCCGGTTGCTTTTTCACGGTCCCAGGAACGACCGCAGCGGCCACCGGTTAGCCCGGCGTTGATGCCAGGGACATCGCGCGCACGGGGGAACACGGGTGTCCTCCAGACAGAAAAAGGATCCATGCAATGGGACTGTTCACCAAAGACATCAAGACCATGAACGACCTGTTCGTGCATCAATTGCAGGACATCTATTATGCCGAGCAGCAGCTCGTAAAGGCGCTGCCGAAGATGGCGGAAAAGGCCACGGAACCCCAACTGAAACAGGGCTTTCTCACCCATCTGGACGAAACCAGAACCCACGTGAAGCGGCTCGAGCAGGTGTTCCAGATGCATGGCGTCGCGGTGAAGGCGATCGACTGCCCGGCGATCGATGGCATTATCGAGGAAGCCAATGAAACGGTCGGCGAGGTCGCCGACAAGGCGGTTCTGGATGCCGCCCTGATCAACGCGGCGCAGGCCGCCGAGCATTATGAGATCGCGCGTTATGGCAGTCTGGTCGCCTGGGCCAGGCAGCTCGGACGCACCGATTGCGCGAGCGTGCTGCAGAAGACCCTCGATGAGGAGAAGGCGACCGACAAGAAGCTGACCGCGCTTGCCGAGAGCCGCGTCAATCTTCGCGCCGCAAGCTAACACCCGGAAAACCACGGGTTGAGACAAAACGTCGCGCATCATGCTTGCGCGACGTTTTCGTTTCAGCAACGCGCATGACGGGCCCGTCACATAGTCTGGTTGCGCATGTCGAACGCCAGTGCCACGAGCGCGAAGATGGCGATGGTGACGGCAAAGGCGAGGCTCGCGGTGACTGGGCCGGCGAGGGTCGAAACGACCCCAACCCCAATGACGGGCAGGGCGTTGCCGATAAAGGCGCAGATCAGGTAGCTCGAAACGAGTTCGGCTCGACGGTCCGGCGGCGCGATCTGATTGGCGACCTGCAAGCTGCCTCGATAGCCGAGACCGGAGGCGACCGCGCAGATGGCAGTGGCGATGATCAGAATCGCGAGCGACTTCTCGAGTTGAGCAGCGACCAGAGTGGCAACGCTTGGCAGCATCAGCGCCAGCGCCGCCAGCATCGCGGTTCGGCTCGCAATCCGTTGGGTGGCGATAATCGCGCCGGCGACGACGATGGCCAGCTCCAGGAACACCGCACCAGCGATGGCATGATTGGTGATATGGAGCTGATTGGCGAGCAGAGTCGGCGCAAGCGCGGCGTAGAAGCCGACCAGCGCCATCGAGCCGAAGCCGGTGACTGCCGGAGCGACAAATTTGGCCCGGATCTCCGGAGGCACCAAGACGCGTGGCCTGATCGAGATATCCTTCATCGACCAGTGCGGCCGCGCTACTGTCTCGGGCGCCAGCCACATCACCACCGTGACAGCGACAAGAGCAACGAGATACACAACGAAAGGTAACCGCAGCGGCCATTTCGCGTATTCAGCGAGCAGACCCGCACCCAGTGCGCCAATGCCGAGGCCGACGAAGTTCGACGCCGTCGCGATCACGGTTGCGCGCGCCTTGCTTTCTTCCCTGATCAGCTCTGCGAGCCACGCAGTTCCGGTTCCGGCACCGATTCCGATCGCAAGGCCGCTCATGATGCGCCCGCAATAAAGCCATGCGATGCCGCGCGCGAACAGGAACACCATCGCGCTGATGATCGCCAGCGCCATGCCGGTCATCGCCATCGGCCGCCGGCCGACCTGGTCGGAAAGGCGGCCAAACAGCAGAAGCGCGCAGAGATTCCCGATCACATAGGCCGCATAGATCAGCGTGAGGGAGATCTGTGAGAAGCCGAACGCCTGCTTGTACATGATGTAGAGCGGCGTCACGACCGTGCTGCCGGCAAACAGCGCGCCGATCATGGCGGCGACCGCGACGATCGCTCCAGCGCGCTGCAACTTCAGCCCTGCATAGGCCGGGTGGGAACGAGAGAGGCCGCTTGATGTCATGGCAAGGCTCCTCGACTGCAGAACTCCGCGGCGGTGTGGCGCGTTCCAGCGCAGAGGCCTGCAAGGTCCGAGCAGCCACAATCGCGCATCATGCCGGCGCTGTCTCGTGAATACGGAAACACTTCGACCGCAAGCGAATCATCACGGTGAACCGGAGCCTATAGGCGGGCGGCGTTCATCGTCGTGATCTGGCGCCGGACCGCGGCCCTGATGGGATTGCCGCCCGCATCTGCGATCAGTCGCATCCCGTCCCTGCCGTCAATCACTCGTTCACCACTGACGGAGCGACAGAGGGCCAATTAACCAGATCGTACCAACCACTGCCCTTGTTAGGATGAAACACGGGCGTGGGCATTCTTATGTACAAAGTATTAACCTGCCTTGGCTTCGAGCATGACTGGAAACTGGTCGTGCTTGCCGGCATCGTTTGCTTTCTTGCGAGCGCAGTTGCGCTCAGTCTGTTTCAGCGGGCCAGGGCTTCGCAGGGGCGTTCGCGCTTCACCTGGATGGCGCTGCAGGCGGCTGTCAGCGGCTGTGGCATCTGGGCGACCCATTTCATCGCCATACTGGCCTACGATCCCGGCATCGGAGCGGGCTATAGCATCCTCGTGACGGTGCTGTCGCTGGTGTTCGCGATCCTGATCACCGCTCTGGGCTTTGGTGTCGCGCTCTCGGCGCCGCAGCGCTCGCGTGCCGCGATCGGCGGCGCCGTCGTCGGCCTCGGTGTCGCCGCCATGCATTACACCGGCATGACGGCGCTGGAGCTGCCGGCCCGCATTGCGTGGGACCTCCCGACTGTCGTGGCGTCGGTCGTGATCGGCAGCGCTCTTGGTGCGCTTGCGCTTCTGGTCGCGCTTGGACGTGAAACCAATTGGCGCGGCCCGCTTGCCACGGTGCTGTTCACGCTGGCCATCGTCTCGCATCATTTCACCGCCATGGGCGCGGTCACGTTGATTCCTGACCCGACGCTGGCGAGCGACGGCCTTGATATTTCACCGACCACATTGTCGTTCCTGGTCGCCGGCGCGGCCTTCATCATCCTCGGCGTTGCGTTGATGGCGGCTTCGATGGACCGCCGCGCCAAGCGGGCGCTCGGCCGGCAGAAGGTGCTGCTGGATGCGGCGCTGGAAAACATGTCGCAGGGCCTGTGCATGTTCGACGCCTACGGCCGCATCCTGCTGTACAACGAGCACTATCTGCGGATGATGGGACGAAGCGACATCGAGCTGGAGGGGCGTCTGCTCCGTGATGTCCTGCACGAGCTCCGGGCGTCCGACCGCTGGGACGGCGATCCGGACGAGTTTGTCGCCAATATGATCGCCGAAGCGCGCGAGGGGCGCAGCACCACCAAAGTGGTTGAGCAGGCGGGGCGCTCGATCCGGATCGTGCATCAGCCGATGCAGGGCGGCGGCGGCTGGGTTGCCACCTTCGAGGACATCACCGAATGGCAGCGCGCGCAGGCGCAGATCACGCACATGGCCTGCCACGATGCGCTCACCAACCTGCCGAACCGGACGCTGTTCCGCGAGCAGCTCGAGCAGGCGCTGCGGCTTGCCAAGCGCGGCGACAAGCTCGCGGTGCTCTGCCTCGATCTCGATCATTTCAAGGACATCAATGACTCGCTCGGCCATCCGATCGGCGACGCGCTGCTGATGGAGGTCGGGCGCAGGCTCTCCGATTGCATCGGCGAGGACGACACCGTGGCGCGGCTCGGAGGCGACGAGTTCGCCATCGTGCAGCTCTGCGGCACCGAGGAGTCCAATCCGGCGGTGCGGCTTGCGAGCCGCATCGTCGAGGCGATCGCGGAGCCATATCACGTCGGCGGCCACCAGCTCGTGATCGGCGTCAGCGTCGGCATTTCGCTGGCGCCCGACGACGGCAGGAATCCGGATGAACTGCTCAAGAATGCCGACCTTGCGCTCTACCGCGCCAAGGCCGACGGCCGCGGCACCTACCGCTTCTTCGAGACCGGCATGGACGCCCGCGCCCAGGCGCGGCGCCTCCTGGAATTGGACATGCGCGCGGCGCTGCCGCGCGGCGAGTTCGAGGTGCACTACCAGCCGATCCGCGACGTTGCGGAGGAGAGGATCGTGGCCTGCGAAGCGCTGGTGCGCTGGCGTCATCCGTTACGCGGGCTCATTCCACCCGGAAACTTCATTCCGCTGGCGGAAGAAACCGGCCTGATCGTCGCGATCGGGGAGTGGGTGCTGCGCACCGCCTGCCACGATGCCGCGACCTGGCCTGAGGATATCGGGGTCGCGGTCAACCTGTCGCCGGTGCAATTCAAGAGCCCCAATCTGGTGGCGCAAGTCATGTGTGCGTTGGCGCAATCGGGCCTGCCGGCTGACCGGCTCGAGCTCGAGATCACCGAGTCGGTGCTGCTGCAGAACAGTGAGGCGACGCTTGCCATGCTGCACGCGCTGCGCGGCAACGGAGTGCGCATCTCACTGGATGATTTCGGCACGGGCTATTCGTCGCTCAGCTATCTGCGCAGCTTCCCCTTCGACAAGATCAAGATCGACCGCTCCTTTGTCGAGGACGTCACCTCGCGCGACGACTCGCTTGCCATCGTCCGGGCGGTCACCGGGCTTGGCCGCAGCCTCGGGATTGCGACCACGGCCGAAGGTGTCGAGACGCCGGCGCAGCTCGAGATGTTGCGCCGCGAGGGCTGCACCCAGGCGCAAGGCTATCTGTTCAGCCAGCCGCGCCCGGTAGCGGAAGTGAGGAAGCTGTTCACACAGCGCCAAAGCGCGGTGGCTTGACTCTTTGATTGAGCATGATCTTCTCGGAAAACCGCTACACACTTTTCCGGATCATGCCTTAAATCCGGCGCAGCGCGAAATGGGCGCCGCAAAACGCCATCACGGCGCCGAGGCACAGTGCGGCAAGGCCGGCCAGCACGCCGGACAGGGTCGGCACCGTGCTCGGTCCCGACGCGGCTTGTCCGGCCCCCGCCAGCACCAGCACGCCGATCGCGATCAGGAATTGCCGCATCCGCTGCGGGATCTGCCCGGAGACGGCACCGTGCATCAGGGTTGCGGTGAAATAGCCGCCGGAAAAGCCGACTGTCGCAATCAGCCACCAGGCGATCGCGGCACCGGCCGGCATGAATGTGCCGCTGCCCGATCGCCACAGACCGCCGAGGTCAAGCCCGTAGCGCGCGCCGAGCATGTGCACGGCCAGCGCCAGCAGCAGGCCGGTAACGATCGCGCCGGCCAGCACCAGGTGGCGGGGAAAAGTGGTCGCTTCGCTCATGCCCCGTTTGTAGGATGAAGCGCGCCTGCGCCGCAAGGCGACGCGACGGTTTCTCCAGAGAAGAAGGTCTCGCCATTTTGCAGGAAGGCGCAAGCGAAGCTGCGCACGACACGTCGCCGATCAGCTACGCCTACAGGGCGTCGCTGATCGGGGCCGCGCACCGGTTCGAGCTCACCGATGCCGGACTGGCCTGGCATCTGGCGCGCCGCTCGGCCGTGTGGGCCTATGCCGACATCGCCGCGATCCGGCTGTCGTTTCGCCCCGTTTCGATGCAGGCGCATCGCTTCCGGGCCGATATCCGCCATGTCGATGGCGGGCGCATCACCATCCTCTCGACGAGCTGGCAGACCGCGGCCCTGATGGCGCCGCAGGACAACAGTTTTCGCGTGTTCATCAGCTCGTTGCATGCGCGGATGAAGGAGGCCGGAAGCGGCGCCGTGCTGACCGGCGGCCTGTCGCGCCGGACGTATATCGCTGCGCTTGCTTTGGTGGCGCTGCTTGCGGTCGCGATGAGCGGACTTCTGATCCGTGCCCTCGCCACACAGCAATTCGCCGGAGCCGCCTTCATGCTGGGCTTTGCCGCGCTGTTTAGCTGGCAGGTCGGCGGCTTCATCCGCCGCAACCAGCCGCTCGCCTATACGTTCGAGAGCATTCCGACGAAGCTCTTGCCATGACATCGTGCAACGAGCACTACGCGTCGGCGGAACTAACGGTTCGATAGGAAGCCATGACTGAGGACGAAGTCCGCAACGAGCACCTAAAGCTGGTCGCAAACTGGTTGAATACACTTGCGACAGGCGTCATGACGGCAGGGGTATTCGTGCCGGCGGCCCAGGAAATATTCAATATTCTGCCCGCGGCCACGGATAACGGCCTGGTGGTCGGCATAGGCATGGTTTGCTTTGCGCTGGCCTTCGGCATACATATAGTTGCGCACTTGTTCCTTGGAGGTCTCCGATGACCACCAGCCAATTGATTGCTTTACTGTTCCCTGTGGCCGGCACTGCGACCGCGATCGGGGCGGGGCTGCTTGCCAAATGGATCTGGGTGGATCGGCCGAGGCGGCTGGAGGCTCAGCACGTCCTTGCCGAGGGCGATGCCAGGACTGTCAAGGTGGAACAATCGTTGATCAGAAAGCTGCGTGAGACGGATGTTCTGGTCAATGAGTATCGCGTCATCCTTCAACGGGCACCGGCGCGGAATGCGCGAGCAGACGCTACCGGCCCGACATCCGAATCGAGCCCAACCGGACCTGCAGCTCCGGCCGGGCCGAGGCGCAAGAGCCGCCACCGAAAAAGCTAGCAGCGCCCATAATCGAGACAGGCAAGACCTGACGAGCCAAAGGCCGGGGCCGCGCCTCGCGTGCGCGCCGAACGGCACTTGTGGCGGCGACCACTATTCCGTCGTGTCAAAATCCTCTTCGCGCGCATTGAGGATGCCTGACAGCATCTGCAGTCCCGTCTCCAACTGGTGCATGGTTGGCGCGCCGAGAGCGAGCCGCACCGCATTGGGCGCGTGCCCGGCGGCTACCGCAAAGGTCGTCGACGGCGTCAGCGCGATGTCGCGTCTGGCTGCGGCGCCGACGAAGGCCAGCGAGCGCCAGTGGGAGGGAAGCGTCAGCCACAGATGATAGGCCTTGCTGTTGGCCTGGAGTTCGAAGCCGTCGAGGTATTTTGCCGCAAGCTGCTGGCGTCGCGCGGCATCGAGCCGCTTGAGCTTTGACAATTCATGAGCTGTGCCGTCGGCCATCAGCCGCTGGCCGGCCGCCAGCGCATAGCCCGACGCGGTCCATCCTCCCGAGCGCACCGCGGCCATCACGCTTTCGCGCAGGCGCTGCGGCATCACGATGAAGCCGCATGCCAGTCCCGGCGCGATTTTCTTGGAGAGAGAATCCAGCACCACGCAGAGGTCGGGCGCTTCGGCCGCAAGCGGCGCCTCGTCCTCGAGAAAGCCGTAAACCGCATCCTCGACCACTGTCAGGCCGAGCCTTTCGACCACGCGCAACAGGTCGGCGCGGCGCGCCGGCGGCATGGTGATGCCGAGCGGGTTCTGCATCACGGGCTGAATGTAGAGCGCCGACAGCCGCCCCTCGCGATGGGCCTTCTGCACGGCGTCGGGTCGCACGCCGTGCTCGTCCATCGCAAGCGGCACCAGCGTTATGCCAAGCCGCGCGGCGATGCCCTTGACGAAGGGATAGGTCAATGCCTCCACGCCGCAGCGTCCGCCGGTCGGCACCACGGCCGCAAGCGCGGCTGCGATGCATTGCCGGCCATTGGCGGTGAAGACGATCTGCTCCGCGCCCGGCGTCCAGCCCTTGCGCGCAAGATACGCCGCCGAGGCCGCGCGCGCGGCCGAGGTCCCGATGCTGGCGACCGGCCGGAGCGCGGCCTCGAGCGCGTCGGGGAGAAAAAGGCCCTGCAGGCTTTTTGCGATCATCGCCGATTGCACTGGCAGCATCGGGTAGTTGAACTCGAGATCGATGCGGGCACCGTGCGGCTCGGCCGGCACCGTGACGCCGCGGCGCGCGTCGCCGGAGACGAAGGTGCCGCGCCCGACCTCGCCAATCGCGAGTCCGCGGCGCAACAGCTCGGTGTAGACCCGGCTCGCGGTCGACACCGCGATGTTGCGCTCATAGGCGAAGTCGCGCTGCGGGGGCAGGCGGTCGCCTGCCTTCAAGGCGCCGGAAGCGATATCGGCGGCGATAGCATCGGCAAGCTTCAGATAATCAGATCGCGACATCATTGCACCGAGAGCAATGTTTTACTTGAACCGATACATTTACGAGATAATTAGAACAGCATCAAGCCGCGTTTGCACTGAGCTGCGCCCATAAAGCGCTCCGAAGCAATCCAGGGGTCGCCAGCGCCGTTATCACGGCCGTTGGCGTCGACGGTTTCGCTCGGCCTCCCGCGGCTGAAACAGCTGGAGAAGAACGATGTCGATGATGTCCAGAGCCGCAACCGAACCGCAAACTGCGGGGGCCTTCGCCGGGGCGCTGCGCTGGATCGCCGGCCTGGGGCGCGCGCTGATCCAGCATTGGTATCGCCGCGCCGCGATCAAATTGCTGAGCGAGCTCGACGACCGCGCGCTGGGCGACATCGGCCTGCGGCGCTGCCACATCGAGGCGGCGGTGCGGGGCGAGGTGAGGCGGCCGCGAGTCTAAAGCGCGATGAGATCTGGTTGAATCGTGATCGCGCTTTAGGTCTTTGATTGAGCATGATCTTTCCGGAAAACCGCTACATACTTTGCCGGATCATGCTCCAGGACAACGATCTGCTTGCAGCGTGCTTTGGGGCGGTCGTTCGCATCACCCGATCACGCCCAGGCCAGGCTGCAGGCAATAGCGCATTCATCGTCATCCCTGGTGTGGCCGGATAAGCGCTTACGATCTCGTCCGCCGGTCTCGCGCCGGTGACGGAAGTCCAGTCGCGGCAGGCGTCCAAGCATGTATTTCGCAAGCTCGGTGGCGTGACCGATGGTTTGCTTCATGACGAAGATGATGGTTGCGGCGCGGCTCAACAGGCCGAGCAGGAGGATCACCGAGAAGATATCGATGTAGGCCAACACGTCGCCGATCAGCATCAGCTCGGGCGGGATCGGGATGCTGTGCGCGTAAGCCAGGACGAGGACGAGGACGGGGATGAAGGCGATGATCCGCCGCAGCGTCAGCCGGTCGAGCCAAGCGGCAAATTGCACGACCAGAACGTCCCACAGCGTGTCGGATAGCTGAAGCGGTATTTCATACGTCAACTTTCGCCACCAGCTTTTCACGCGCTTGCCTCTATCCTTGAAAAGCTCAATGGCGCACCACAAGCACCGAGCATTTGGCGTAGCGCACGACATGGCCGGCGTTGGAGCCCAGGAAGTAGGTCCGCATCGCAGGGCGGTGCGAGGTCATCACGATCAGGTCGGCGTGGATGTTGGCGGCTTCCTCGAGGATCTCGTGATAGATGCCGCCCTGCCGGACCACGCTCGAGATCCGCTGTGCCTCGATGCCGGATTCGCGCGCCACGATGACGAGCGCCTCTTCCGAGGTCTGGCGCTGCTGGGTGTCGAAATCCGCGGGCACATATTCGGCGAGCATCACCGGTGTCATCGGCAGCACGTTGAGCAGCCGCACGCTGCCCTGCCAGGTATTCGCCAGCGTCGCCGCGGTCGCAATCGCCGGCTTCGCCAGATCGGTGTCGGCGAGATCGATGGGCACGAGGATGGACTTGAACATCTGCGCCTCCCCTGAACGCAAGGGAGACTAGCACGAAATATGGCGCCAACGCGTTCAGCTTTGTCATGAGGGCGACTTGCGTCGCGCTCTAGTCGCTGGAGGCCTGCTTCAGCAATTTCGGGCTGACGAAAAGCAAGAGCTTGCCGCGGCGAAAGGCCACATCGTCCCAATCGTCGATTGCGAAGTCGAGCACGGCAAGGCCCGAGGTCGGCAGGTTGTCGGTGAGCGCCTTGCGCGCCGCCGCATCGCCACTGCCGGCGAGCGCCAGCGCGAGCTCGTGCATGCCGGGATTGTGCCCGACCAGCAATAGCCGCTTCGGATCGCTGACCGATGCCATGCGGATGGAGGTCAGGAGCTGGGCTGGATCGGCGCCGTAAAGTTCCTCCACCTGCTCGACCTGGGGCTTTGGCACGACACCCTTCATGGCGGCCCAGGCGAGGTCCCAGGTCTGCAATGTACGCGCCGCCGGCGACACCAGGACGCAATTGGGGAAGGGGGGATTGCGGCTGATCCAGCCGCCGATCTCGGCGGCATCCCGCAAGCCTCGCTCGTCCAGGCGGCGGTCCCGGTCCCGGCCCGAGGGCGCATCGGTCTCGGTCTTGGCGTGACGCAACAGCATCAGACGGCGCATGGGCAAAATCTCGATTCGCTTCGGCCGGTAATCTACCGCCCGTCAGTCCAAGCATGAAGTTGAAAATTGGACACTGGTTTTTGCGAAAAGATCATGCTCGATCAAGAGCCTAAAGCGCAATTGTGCAGTTGCGGTTCAACTTTGCCCAGGCGACCTTTAAGACAGGATGACAAGCCGGCCAAGGGCCCGTATGAAATCAAGGGTACTTCACAAGGTACTTCAGAAAACGACATGAGCGAGACCTCCACTCCATCAGCGGAAGAGCTCGAGGTGGCCGCTGTGCGCGCGCGCACGCGGCTCTCCTTCGACCTCGATGTCGACGTCTGCGTCATCGGCGCCGGCCTTGCCGGCCTGACGGTCGCGCTGGAATGCGCCCGGCTGGGAGCGAGCGTCGCGGTGCTCGAGGGACGTCAGATCGGCTGGAACGCCTCCGGCCATCAGCTCGGAACCGTCATGCCGGGATTTTCCTTGGGCCTCGATGATCTGATTGCCCGAGTTGGCCTTGAGAGCGCGCGCGAGCTGTGGGCCTTGTCCAGGGAGGGCGCCGAGTTCGTCCGCGGCAATGCCCGCGAAGAGCTGATGCCGGGCATCTCGTTGAGCGAGGGCGCGCTCGAGGTGTCCAACGTCGATGCCGGCGACCAGTTGATCAGGCGGTTGCAGATGCTGGCCGAGGATTTTGAGACGGAAGTTGAAGGCTGGCAGGTCGACCGGGTGCGTCAAACGCTCGTCACCGACCGTTACTTCCATGGCATCTATTATCCGAAAGCGTTTCAGCTCGACGGTCGCAAATATCTGTTCGGACTAGCCTCGGCTGCCAGGCGCGTCGGCGCGCGCATCTTCGAGGACACGCCGGTCGTCAGCGTCGATTCCTCCGGCATCCGCAAGCGCATCGTGACGCCCTCCGCGCGGCTCCGCGCCGCCCATGTCGTGCTGGCCGGCAATGTCCATCTGGGGGCGCCGGCACGGCGGCTGTGGGAAACGCTGCTGCCGGTCTGGCGCTATGCCGCCGTGACGGTGCCGCTCGGCAACCGCCTGGACGAGGTGATCGGCTTCAAGGGATCAGTGAGCGATAGTGACGGCATCGATCATTTCCGCATCGTCGAGGGCAACAGATTGATGTGGGCGAGTCCCGAAACCACCTGGGCGATGCGGCCGCAACTGTTCGCCGGCGCGATCCAGCGCCGGATCCGCACCATATTTCCCAAGCTCGGAACCGTTGAGATCACGGAGACCTGGGGCGGGGCGGTCGGCCAGACGGTGCATGGCATGCCGCAGATCGGCCAGCTTCGCAAAGGCCTTTGGGTTGCAAGCGGGTTCGGCCGGCAAGGCCTCAATACCTCCGCCATGGCCGGCCAGCTGATCGCGCGCGGGATCCTGTGGGGCGATGAGCGCTGGCGGCTGTTCTCACCCTTCGAGCTGGTTTATGCCGGCGGTGCAAGCGGTCGGGTCGCGGGCTTTTTCGTCGGGCTGTGGGGACGCGGCAGTTCCGCCGCCGCCGGCATGCTCGCCCGCCAGCGGGAACGCACCCGCGTCCAGGAAGGTCTGCGCGAGGCGCGGATCGCCGAAGCCAACCGCGTGGCCGCACTGCGCGCGCCGGTGCGCCGGCCACCGCCGCCTGGCGCGCCGCGTCCGGTCCGGCCGCAGCCGCCTCCCGCCCAGCCCGACCGGAAGGAGGGTGAGGGCGGCTAGCCTGCGGGCGCAGGGACAGCGCTCGCATGAATGTGAGAATTTTTGGTGCCTTGAGGTGTAACGTCTCGGGTTGAGGCCCGTATTTCACGGCGAACGATCGGCCACTTGCGCTTGAAGGAGACGATGATGACTGACCGCCGCCTTGTGCTTGCTTCCATCGCCGGCCTGTTCGGCCTTTCCGCGCTCCGCTGGCTCAAGGGATCGCCGGCACACGCCGCGGAGAAGTTCGAGATCGAGAAGACCGAGGCGGAGTGGCGCGCCCAGCTCACCCCGCAGCAGTATGAGATCCTGCGCAACCAGGGGACCGAGCGTCCCTGGACAAGCCCGCTGTTGAAGGAGCACCGCAAGGGAGTCTTCGCCTGCGCCGGCTGCGACCTGCCGCTGTTCTCCTCCGAGACCAAGTTCGAGAGCGGCACGGGCTGGCCGAGCTTCTACAAGCCGCTCGACAACGCCGTCGGCACCACCGAGGACCGCACCTTCGGCATGGCGCGGACGGAGGTGCATTGCCGCCGCTGCGGCGGCCATCTCGGCCACGTCTTCGACGACGGACCCAAGCCCACCGGCCTGCGCTACTGCATGGACGGCTTTGCGCTGAATTTTCATCCCGGCAATTCGTCTGCAAGCTGACCAAGAAATAGTCTGACGGAATTCCTCGCCTGGCCCGTTCAAGGGAGGCGAATGTCTGTTGGCCCGGTCCCGCCCGCCGAAGCGGGGCGGGCAACCCTTCGCTCGAAAAGATTGCCGGGTGCCCGGCAATTGTTGCCCCGCCCGGCAATTTAGTGCCGGTCTGCGGACGCCTGACTTTTGCCTAAGCCTCTGATGCGAGGTGATTTTTCCCTTTGGCACAACGCTTGCGATTGGCTCCACGAGCTGCAGCGTGGCGCGCGCCTCGCTGGCAGAAGCGAAAGTGGAGCAATGGTATGGGTATCTTCGACGCACTGAACACCGCGGTCGGCGGCCTGCAGGCGCAATCGTTTGCGCTGCAGAACATTTCCGGCAACATCGCGAACGCCTCGACCGTCGGCTACAAGGGCATCGGTACTTCCTTCGAAGATCTCGTTCCGGACTCCACCACGCCGAACAAGCAGGTGGCCGGCGGCGTCACCGCCTTCGCACAGCAGACGATTACGACCCAGGGCACGGTGTCGTCCTCAACCGTCGCCACCAACATGGCGATCAACGGCGACGGCTTCTTCTCGGTGCAGAAGCCGACCTCCATCACCGACAACCAGCCGGTGTTTTCCGGCACCACCGACTACACGCGGCGCGGCGACTTCCAGGTCAATTCCAACGGCAACCTGGTCAACGGCGCCGGCTATTACCTGATGGGCGTGACCGTCGACCCCACCACCGGTAACCCGACCGGCAACGTGCCGCAGGTGCTGCAGTTCCAGAACAACTTCATCCCGGCGCAGGCGACCACTGCCGTTCAATATGCGGCGAACCTGCCGACGCAGCCCAAGACCGCCGCAAGCACGTCGGCGGCGACCGGCACGATCACCGCGGCCGGCGGCCTCAACCCCGCGGACTTCAGCAGCAACCCACTTGCGATCGGAACGACGTCTTATCTCGACAACACCACGACTGGCACCCCCGTTAACAACAAGCTCGGCGCGGCGATCACGAGTGCGACGTTGTTGTCCGGCGCTGCCGGCACCGACTCGATCGGCACCGACTTCGCCGCGGGCGACACCATTACCGTCGATGGCCAGACCATCACCTTCATGGCGTCGGGCGCGAGCGGCAACAACCAGATCAACGTCACCGACAGCGTCGGTACGCTCCTGGGCAAGATCGGCGCGATCACCGGTGTGACCCCGACCATCAGCTCGACGGGCGCGATCACGCTGCACACAGGAACCTCGCAGAGTCTGAGCGCCAGCAGCAGCAATACGACTGCCTTCAGTGCGCTCGGGCTCACCTCTGGGCTGAGCCAGACGCGCACGCCCTCGTCAGGCAACGGCGCCGTCGTCGCCAACGACATGACCGCCTTCACCAATGAATCGATCTCGGGTGGTGCGGTGACGGCCTATAACGCGGCCGGCACGCCGATCAATCTGCAGCTGCGCTGGGTCAAGACCGACAGCGCCTCGCTTGGCGGCGCTCATCAGGACACCTGGAACCTCTTCTACCAGACCTCGACGACCGCCTCCGGCGGCCAGACCGCCTGGGTCAACGCCGGCACGAATTTCACCTTCGCCTCGGACGGGTCGCTATCCTCGCCGACCGGATCGGCGCTCACCATCCCGAACGTCAGCGTCGACAACCTGTCGCTCGGAAACCTGACCATCAACATCTCGAGTGGCGCGCTCACGCAATTTGCGAGCACCAGCGGCGCGGCGACCATCAACCAGATCCAGCAGAACGGCTTCGCCGCCGGCCAGCTGCAGTCGGTCGCGATCAACAACAGCGGCATCGTGGTCGGCACCTTCTCCAACGGCCAGAATATCGATCTCGCCCAGGTGACGCTGTCGCATTTCAACGGCACCAACTACCTCAAGGCGCTCGACGGCGGTGCCTATCAGGCAACCACGGAATCGGGCGCGGCGATCATCGGCGCCTCGGGCACGATCTCCGGCTCCTCGCTGGAAGGATCGAACACCGACATCGCCGACGAGTTCACCAAGCTGATCGTGACCCAGCAGGCCTACTCGGCGAACACCAAGGTGATCACGACAGCCAACAGCATGGTTCAGGACCTCCTGAACGTGCTGCGGTGATGAAGGACCGGCAACTCTCATGAGTGGCTCAAGGCAGGAAAATTGAAATGGGTTTGAGTTCGGCCCTTGCCACTGCGCTGGCTGGATTGCGCACCAATCAGGCGTCGTTGTCGATCATCTCTTCCAATATCGCCAACGCGCAGACGCCCGGCTATGTCACGCAGAGCCCGACCCAGGTCGAAGTCGCGAGTGGCGGCGACGGCTCGACCGTCCAGACAACAGGCGTCAACCGTCAGCTGGATCTGTTCATTCAGAACCAGCTGCGCACCGAGACCTCGGGCTCCGGTTATGCCAACCAGATGGCCAATATCCTGAGCCAGCTGCAGAGCGTCTATGGCACACCCGGCGGCGACGGCACGCTGGAAACGGCCCTGAGCAATTTCACCACCGCGCTGCAGTCGCTATCGAGCAACCCCGGCAACCAGTCGTCACAAAACGTGGCGTTGTCGGCGGCGCAATCGCTTGCCGCGCAGCTCAACTCGACGACGCAGGGCATCCAGGAGCTTCGCACCAATGTCGATCAGGACCTCGGCAATCTGTCGGCGCAGGCCAACACCGATCTTACCCAGATCGCCAATATCAATACCAAGCTGCAGGGGCTGAGCCCGACCGATCCGCAGGCCGCGACCTTGATGGACCAGCGCGATAGCGCCATCAATGATATCTCGAAGATGATGGATGTTCGTGTCGTTACGGACTCCTCGAACCAGGTCAACCTGTTCACCAATTCCGGCGTCCAGCTGGTCGGCGGCGGTCTTGCATCGACCTTCATCTACAATACGCAGGGCACGCTCAACGCCGATTCGCAGTACAACACCGATCCGACCAAGTCCGGGGTCGGCGGTCTCTACATCAAGCTGCCGAACGGCGCGCAGATCGATGCGGTCGCCAACAACGTCTTCAGCTCGGGCCAGATCGCCGCCGACCTCAAGCTGCGCGACCAGACGCTGGTGCAGGCGCAGACGCAGGTCGACCAGCTTGCGGCCTCGATGTCGAGCGCGCTGTCGGATGTGACGACTGCCGGGACCGCGGTGTCAGGTCCGCCGGCCGGTTTTTCCGTCGGCACCTCGAACGTCCTGCCGGGCAACACGATCAACCTGACCTACACTGACGGCAGCAACGTCCAGCACAACATCCAGATCGTTAACGTTACCGATCCGTCAGCGCTGCCGCTGCGGAACGCCGCCAATGCCAATCCACAACAGATCGGGATCAATTTCTCCTCGACCACGCCGTCCATCGTTACGCAGCTGAGCACGGCCCTTGCCGGCACGGGCCTCGCCTTCTCGAGCTCCGGCTCCACGCTGACCATCCAGGGATCGGGGAGCGCCACGGTCAATTCCGCCTCGACCACGACGACGACGCAGACGCTTGCCAGCGGCAATCCACAGCTGCCGCTGTTCACCGACGGCACCTCGCTCTACACCGGCGCGATTACCGGTACGGGTTCGGAGATGACGGGGCTTGCGGGGCGCATCACGGTCAATGCCGCGCTGATCGCCGACCCCTCCAAAATGAGCGCCTATTCAACGTCGACGGCGGCCGGCGACAACACGCGGTCGAGCTTCATGTTCTCGCAGCTCACCACCGCAACCTTCAGCTATTCGGCGTCGACCGGGCTCGGTTCGCCGGCGCAGCCGCTCAAGGGTACGATCTCGAGCTATCTGCAGCAATTCGTCAGCCTGCAGGGCAATGCCTCGACGCTCGCCACCCAATTGCAGCAGGGCCAGAGCGTCGTGGTCTCGACGCTGCAGGAGAAATTCGACTCCACCGCCGCGGTCAACATCGACACCGAAATGTCGAACCTGATCCAGGTGCAAAACACCTATGCCGCCAATGCTCACATCATGTCGGTCGTGCAAAGCATGATGCAGACCTTGCTGCAAGCCAACACGTAAGGGCGTAAAATATGTCGATCAGCAGTATCAATTACGGCTCGTCTGTGCTGGGCCAGTCAATCCAGAACATCAACCAGCAGCTCACCAACCTCTCGACCCAGCTGTCGACCGGCGTGAAGGCGACCAACTACGCCGGGATGGGGACGAACGAAGGCTTTGCGATCGCGGCGCGCTCGCAGCTTTCGAACATCACCGCCTACGGCGACACGATGACGAACGTCACCACCATCATCAACGCGGCGAACGCTGCGCTGCAGTCGCTGTCCGACACGGTCAGCGAAGTGCAGAGCGAGGCATCCGCATCGCCGCAGAACCTGACCAGCACGGGCCAGACCATCGGGCAGCAGAATGCCGCCTCGCAACTCTCCGCGATGGTCGGCATGCTCAACACCCAGGTCGGCGACCGCTACATTTTTTCCGGCAACGCGATCAGCACGCCGGCCGTGGCATCGGCCGACGATATTCTCAACGGCAGCGGCACCCAGGCCGGACTGAAGCAGGTGATTGCCGAGCGTCTGCAGGCCGATCTCGGCAGCGGTAGCCCGCCGACGGGGCGCCTCGTTCTGTCACAGCCGACGACAACCTCGGTGCAGGTTGCGGAGGACGTCGCGGGCTCGCCGTTCGGGCTCAAGCTCGCCTCGGTCTCCTCGTCCAATGCCTCGGGCGCCTCGCCGCCCGATATCGCCGTGGCGGGCCCTTCCGGCTCGCCGGCGGCGATCACGGTCGACTTGTCGGGTGGCAACCCGAGCCCCGGCGACCAGGTCACCTTCAAGTTCAGCCTGCCTGACGGCACCAGCCAGTCCGTGACTCTGACCGCAACCAACACCACGCCGCCGCCGTCTGGCAGCTTCGCCATCGACCCCGCGTCGTCAGCGAATACGGCATCCAACCTGAATACCGCGCTCAACACCGCGATCACGACGATTGCCAATACCTCGCTCGTCGCGGCCTCGGCGGTCGCGGCGGGAAACAATTTCTTCAACACGACGACCGTGGTCGGCAATGCCGTCAACAACCAGGCCGGAACGCCTGCGCCGATCACCGGCGCCACCGCGCTCTCCGGCACTGCCGGCACCGATTCGCTGGCGTCGGGCTTCTCGGCCGGCGACACCATCACCGTGAATGGCCAGACCATCACCTTCGTCGCGTCGGGGGCAAGCGGCAACAACCAGATCAACGTCACCGACAATGTACAGACATTGCTCACCAAGATCGACGCGCTCACCGGCACCTCGACGCCATCGACCGTCAACGGCGGCGTCGTTACTTTGAACGGCAACAGTGCTTCGCCGTCGCTGACGGTGACAAGCTCGAACACGGCCGCGTTCGCGGCGCTCGGCTTTTCTGGCGGCACCGCGACCGCAGGGCCGCTGCGGGTCTCGGGCTCGCCGCCTACCAGCCTCACCAGCGGCGCAGCGAATACGGTCTCCTGGTACACCGGCAATTCGGGACCCGGGACCGCGCGTTCGACCGCAACCGTGCGCGTCGATAACTCGCAGACCGTTCAGTTCGGCGCGCAGGCCAATGAGCTCGCGATCCGCAACGCGCTGCAGCAGATCGCGGTCTATGCCGCCGTCGTCGTCAACCCGCCCGGGAGCAGCAATGCGGGGGCACAGGCCTCGGCGCTGAGCCAGCGAGTTGCCGCCAACCTGACCCCGCAGCCGGGCCAGCAGGCCATCTCGGACATCCAGACCGAGTTCGCGACGGCGCAGAACACGATGAAGGACGTCCAGGCGCGCCAGACCCAGTCTCAGGCCGCGTTGCAGAACCTGATCTCCGGCACCGAGGGAATCTCGCAGGACCAGGTGGCGAGCGAGATACTGGCGCTGCAGACCAGCCTGCAGGCGTCCTACCAGACGACCGCGATGCTGTCGCAGCTCAGCCTGGTGAAGTTCCTGCCGGTGGCCTAAGGCGCTGCCGCGATTCAGGCTTTTGGCCACGCACGATCCGGCGCTTTCGGGAGCCGGATCGTGCTGCAAGTGTTAAGGGGGCAGGGGGCAGTTAGGTTTTCATTAACCACGTCTCTTTACTGTTCGGTCAGAAGTGCGGGCCAACCGCCGCTTCGGAGGCGCTGATGACCGATCAAATAAACCTCGTGGTTGCCACCCCCTGCTTCGGCGGCCAGGTCTCGAGCATCTACGCAAGCTCGATCTTCGCTCTGCAGCGCGCGCTGCGTGGCATGTCCAATGTTGGGCTTACAGTCCATATGCGCGACGGCGATGCCCTGATCACCCGCGCCCGCGCCAATTTGGTCACGCTGTTCCTCGACGATCCCGCCGCGACCCATCTTCTTTTCATCGACGCCGACATTGGCTTCACGCCCGAGCAGGTGTTCAGGCTGGTCGAATCCGGCGCCGATGTGGTCGCCGGCGTCTATCCGATCAAGAAGGTCAATTGGGACAAGGCGAAACGGGCGATGGAAGGGGAGCGGCCGAACCTCGCCGCCGCATCGCTCGACTATGTGCTCGAGATCGATGATCCTGATCACGTCAGGGTGGTCAATGGCTTCACCCGCATCCGCTATGCCGGCACCGGCTTCCTGATGATCCGGCGCCAGGTGCTGGAGACGATGTGCCGGCACTACGCATCGCTGCAATTCTTGCGCGAGCATTCGCATGATGCGCTCGCCGGCAGCCCGAACCGGTTCGCGCTGTTCGAATGCATGATCGATCCCGCCACCGGCACCTATCTCTCGGAGGACTTCGCATTCTGCAAGCGCTGGACCGATCTCGGCGGCGAGATCTGGGCCGACCTGCAGAGCCGGCTCGATCATGTCGGGCCCTCGGTGTTCCGCGGAGAAGTCGCCTCCCAATTCGCGGCGGCGCCGGTGGCGGCCGCGGCGGACGCAGCCTGAAGAGCGCGTCGATGACGCGGGCGGTGCTCAAGATGCCGACGGCCGAGGCGTTCGGGCTCGACCCCTTCCGGGACCATGTCGCACGCGGCATGCGCGATCTGTTCCGGCCGCTGGACGATCTCCTGGTCTCCGGCGGCGACCCGCGCCTCGCGCTCGATCCCGAAAGCCGGCTCAACGAATATGGCTGCGGCCCGCGGCCCGCGCCTGACGAATTCAGCTTCGCATCGAGCACGGCATCGGTGATCTCCGAACGGGCCTATGAGCGCGCCGGGCGGGCGCGCGATGAGATGATGCGCGCGGCGATCTCACTCGGGCTCGATGAGGCGTTCGAGGCGCGGTTCGAGGCCATGCGCGATGAGCTGAAGGAGCGGCTCACGCTTGCCCAGGATGTTGGCGTCGTCTTTGCGCCCTCGGGTACCGATGCTCAGCTTCAGGCGCTGTTCGTGGCGCAGGCACGACTGGGGGGCCGGCTCACCACAATTCTGGTCGGATCGGACCAGACCGGCAGCGGCGCGGCCTATACCGCGCGCGGCCGCCATTTCAACATGCTGACGGCCGCGGGCTGCGCGGTTCGCAAGGACCAGCCGGTCGCGGGCCTGGCCGGCGAGGCCATCGCGGTGCCGCTGATCGATCCGCATGGCGCGGTGAGGCGCCCGGAGAACGTCGATGCCGCTGTGCTCGACGCGCTCGCCGGCGCGACGGCGCGCGGGGCGGCCGTACTGCTCCAGGTGATGGATTCATCGAAGCTCGGCTGGCGCGCGCCTGGCGATGCCTGCCTTGCCGAAATCGCGCGGCGATGGCCCGATCAGGTGCAGATCGTCGTCGATGCCTGCCAGATGCGGCTTGGACGCGGCCGGCTCAGAGCCTATCTCGAGCGTGGCTACATGGTGCTGATCACCGGCTCGAAATATTTCGGCGGCCCGGCCTTTGCGGGCGCGCTGCTGTTGCCCGGTGCCGTGTCGCACCTCTTTCTCAAGAAAGGCGTGCAGCTTGCCCCGGGGCTTGCGGATTACACCAGCCGTAGCGATTGGCCGAAGGCGTACAAGGCCCTGCGCGGCCGGCTCGCGAGCCGCGCCAATCTCGGCCAGTGGCTGCGCTGGGAAGCCGCGCTCGAGGAGATGACCGCCTATTGCGCCGTGCCGGCTGCGTTCCGCAGTCACGCCGTCAGGGAGCTGGGCCGCGGCGTCGAAGATCTGATCAAGCTCTCGCCATCGCTTCAGGCGGTGCCGCGTCCCGTGCAGCCGCCGATAGCGGACGAGGAATTTTCGGACGCGACGATCTTTCCATTCACCTTGCACGGGCCGCGCGGCCCGATTGGCGCGGAAACGTGCAGGGCGCTTTACCACGCGTTGAACCGCGACGTGAGCAAGCTGATTGCGAGCAGCCCGGCCGATCGCGATGTTGCCGCGCGTCGCTGTCTGATCGGCCAGCCCGTGAAACTGGAGCGTGCGGGCGCGGAGCCTATCGCCGCGCTGCGGCTCTGCATCGGCGCACGCCTGATCACCGAAGCCTGGTCCTGCGACGCGGCCGCCGCCCAACACAACCTCGAACATACGATCGATCGCATCGCCGACGTCGTCGCCAAGATCGAGCTTCTGCTGGCTGCAGCCGGCGCGGAATTCGTGGAGTCCCGAGATGAAGTCCAGCCTGCTTGAAATCTCCGATGCTGCGCGTCACGGCTGCGCCGATCGCATTGGCATTGCCAAGCTTGCCAAGCTCGCTTTCGACGGCAAGGACATCCGCTCGATCTGGCGGGGGCTGATGGCAAAGTTGCTGGACGGTACCGGCGATGCAGGCGAGGGGATCGATCTGTCGCTGCTTGCGCAGCTGCTCGGCGACAAGCCGGCGGGGCTTGCGATCCAGCACGAGGTCCTGCTCAGGCATCAATTGTTCCGCGCGCCCTGCGCATCGAAATCGCCGCATCTGCGCGTGCTCGCGCTCGCGGGTGCGACCGACATGGGCAGCAACACGCCGATCGAGTTCCTGCTCGAGGACTCCGGCATCGAGCTGATGGTGCTCTATGTGATTCCGGAGGCCGAGCTGCCGGTGCCGCTGCCGGATCATGACATTGCAATCGTGATTGCATCCGACTCCGAGGATTGCCGCGAAGCATTGCGAAAGATCGATGCAGTCGCGGCACGCTGGCCGCGGCCGTTGCTCAACCCGCCGGAGCGCGTCGGCAATCTCGACCGCGACAAGCTGCACCGGCTGCTGACCGGGATCGAGGGCCTCGTCATTCCCGCAACCGTCGATGCGGACCGCGCGCAATTGCTGAACGCCGCGCAGTCGCCCGCCGCGCTTGGCAGCCTTGCGCCGGAGCTCGCCTTTCCCCTGATCATCAGGCCGCGCGGATCGCATGCCGGCGTCGGCCTTGCCAAGGTCGACGATGGCGCGGCGCTGAAGCTGTATCTCGAGGGCCGCGAGGAGCAGGCCTTCTTCATCTCCCGGTTCGTCGACTATGCGAGCGAGGACAAGCAGTTCCGCAAATACCGCGTCGTCTTCGTCGACGGGCATCCCTATGCCTGCCACATGGCGATCGCGGACCGCTGGGACATCTGGTATCTCAACGCGGGGATGTCGGCGAGCGTCGCCAAGCGCCTGGAGGAGGAGACCTTCATGCGCACCTTCGACATCGGCTTCGGCCGTCGCCATCAATCGGCGCTTTCGGACGTGGCCAAGCATGTCGGCCTCGACTACTTCATCATCGACTGCGCAGAGACCAGCGACGGATCGCTTCTGATCTTCGAGGCCGACAATACCGCTGTCGTGCACAACATGGATCCGCCCGCCGTCTTCCCCTACAAGCCGCAGCAGATGCGCAAGATCTTCGCGGCTTTTTCCGCGATGCTGGAGCGGCGGGTCGCAGTGGAACGGGAGCGCGCCGCATGACCAGGCTATTGAGGGAAACGCCGCTTCGCGCCGAGGCGAGCGAGACGCTCGACCCGCAGAACTGGGACGAGCTGCGCGCGCTAGGTCATCGCATGCTCGATGACATGATCGATTACATCGCCTCCGTCCGCGACCGCCCGGTGTGGCAGCCGATTCCGGACCGGGTGCGCGCGCGCTTTCGCGAGCAGCTGCCGCGCGAGGCGTCGGATCTCGGCGAGGTCTATCGCACTTTCGCCGATTTCGTCGCTCCTTACGCGACCGGAAATGTGCATCCGGGCTTCATGGGCTGGGTCCATGGCGGCGGCTCCGCCGTCGGCATGCTGGCGGAGATGCTGGCGGCCGGGCTCAACGCCAATCTCGGCGGCCGCGATCACGTTCCGATCGAGGTTGAGCGGCAGATCGTGCAATGGATGCGCGAGATGTTCGCTTTTCCCGATACTGCGAGCGGGATTTTTGTCACCGGCACATCGATGGCCAATCTCATGGCGGTGCTGGTGGCGCGGACCGCTGTGCTCGGCAAGCTGGCGCGGCAGCACGGCATTGGCAATGACGGCGCGCTGCTGACGGCCTACACGTCGAAGGCGGCGCATGGCTGCATCAGCAAGGCGATGGACATCGCCGGTTTCGGCAGCGACGCGCTGCGTTGCATCGGCGTCGATCAGGCGCATCGGATCGATGTGCGCGCTCTGCGCGACCAGATCGCCAGGGATCGCGAGATCGGCTTCAAGCCATTCCTGGTGGTCGGCTCCGCCGGCACCGTCGATATCGGGGCGATCGATGCGCTCGGGGAGCTTGCCGCGCTGTGCGCGGAGGAGAACATCTGGTTCCATGTCGACGGTGCCTTCGGCGCGCTCGGCATCCTTTCGCCGGCACTGGCGCCGCTGCTCGCCGGCATCGAGCGCGCCGATTCCATCGCGCTGGATTTTCACAAATGGGGGCAGGTGCCCTATGACGCCGGCTTTCTCATGGTCCGCGACGGCGAGCGTCATCGCGAGGCCTTTGCGGCACCCGCAGCCTATTTGCGGCGGGAGACCAGAGGGCTTGCGGCCGGATCGCCCTGGCCCTGCGACATGGGTCCGGATCTGTCGCGCGGCTTCCGTGCACTGAAGACCTGGTTCACGCTGAAGACTTACGGCACCGACAAGCTCGGGGCGATCATTACAAGGAGCTGTGCGCTCGCCGGATATCTGGAGGCGCGCATTCTGGCCGAGCCGCGGCTCGAACTGCTCGCGCCGGTCAATCTCAACATCGTCTGCTTTCGCTACGCTTGCGAGGACGCCGACAAGGTGAACGGCCAGATCGTCGTCGACATTCAGGAATCGGGCATCGCGGCGCCGTCGACCACGGTTATCGACGGCCGGCTGGCGATCCGTGCCGCCATTGTCAACCATCGTACCGACGTCTGCGACATCGACGCGATGATCGCGGCGGTGCTGGAATTTGGCGCGCAGCGCTCGAGTCGTCGCGACAGGCTGCCGGACATCGAGGCGCCGCCGCTGGCGCTCTGAGGACACCGCTCAGCTTCAAACGCGCAGGCGCGACCCGCGTGCACCGACGTTTGATCGGTCGCACGCGGGTCGTCGTCTTGCTGTCGAATGCAACGGGGTAGTTTAGGCGGCCGAGGAGACGCCCGGCTTGTTGGCGTTCATCGCCTGGATCTGGTCGAGCAGCTCCCGTTCGTAAGCGATGAGCTTCCTGGCCTGCTTCAGTGCCAGGTAAAGCTCCCCGCTCAGGATGTGGTTGTTGATGCCCTCGATGATCGGCCATGCGTTCGGCACTGCGGTGACGAAGTCGCGCAGCAGGTTGAAATAGGTGCCGTGATTGTTCTGCTCCGGCGAAATGTACATCAGCTGCACCGCCAGATAGATCAGCTTGGCCGGCGTATCGGCGATCTCCGGCGTCAGGATGTCCTTCTCGCGCAGGATCGGCACGTTGTCGCCGTCGATCAGGAACCGGGCACGCTGATCGGTGTTGGTGATGACGCAGGAGCCGATGATGATTCGCTCGTGCGGCTTGAGTTCGACCTTCAGAGCCATATTGTCCTCCGTTGCCGCTTCTAACGCCGGCGATCAACCACTGCGAAACAAGAGCGGTGACCCATAATGCGCCGGCGCGCGACGGTGCTCTGCCCCCGGGCGTTATCCTTTACGATCATGGTTAACGACCGGTAAACGTCGCGGGTCCTCGCACCGATTATCCTGCAATAGCAAAGGCATTTATGCGCGGTCCGGCCGCGTCGCTGCGTAGTCGGGGAGATAGCCGGGCCGTCTTCGGCGGCTGCAATCACCTCCGCTTCACCCTTTGTTAGCCAGTTCGATTCACCTTCCGCGGGTGCCCGATCAGGAAGATCGGGTCAGTATCGAGTTCACACCAGAAAGGTATGAAACAATGTCGTCTATCGTTCTTTCCGCCTCCGTCCGTCAGAACCTGCTCTCGCTGCAGTCGACCGCTACGCTGCTCGCCACCACCCAGAACGACCTCGCCACCGGCAACAAGGTCAACTCCGCTCTCGACAACCCGACCAACTACTTCACCGCACAGTCGCTGAACAACCGTTCCAGCGATATCAGCAACCTGCTCGACAGCATCGGCAACGGCGTTCAGGTGCTGCAGGCCGCCAACACCGGCATCACATCGCTGCAGAGCCTCGTCGACAGCGCCAAGTCGATCGCCAACCAGGTGCTGCAGAGCCCGGTCGGCTACTCCACCAAATCCAACGTCACCTCGGCCACGGTGACTGGCGCGACCTCGACCAACCTGTTGAACTTCGCGCAGGGCCAGCTCACCGGCGCCGCCGTCAAGAACGACAATACCGGCACTGCTGCGGCGATCACCGGTTCGACGCTGCTGTCGGGCACCGCGGGCACCGGCTCGAACGACCTCGCCACCGGGCTCACCACCGCCGACTCACTGGTCGTCAACGGCGTCACCTTCGGCTTCGTGGCCGGCACCTCCAGCTCCGGCACCTCGATCGGCATCGGCGATACCGTGGCGCATCTGTTGTCCACGGTCGATGCCGCGGCCGGCGTCACCTCCAGCATCTCCGGGGGGGCCATCACGTTCTCGGCTGCGGGCAGCACGAGCGGCGTGACCATCGGCGGCAGTGCGGCCGCTCTGACCGACCTCGGCTTTACGGCAACCGGCAACGGGCTCGAGGGCGAGACGCTCAGCATCGCTGCGACTGGCGGCGGTACCGCGACCGCGATCACCTTCGGCGTGCTGTCAGGGCAGGTCGCGACGCTGAACCAGCTCAACACGGCGCTGGCAGCGAACAACCTGCAAGCCACCGTCGATTCGAGCGGTCACATCAACATCTCGACCACGAACGATGCCGCGTCCTCCACCATCGGCGCGATCACCGGCACCGCGACCGCCGCTAGCCAGGCGTTCAACGGCCTGACCGCAGCGGCATCCGTTGCCGATCCGAACTCGCAGTCGCAGCGCGCAGGCCTGGTGGCGCAGTACAACAACGTGCTGTCGCAGATCAACTCGACCGCGCAGGATGCCTCCTTCAACGGCGTCAACCTGCTGAACGGCGACACGCTGAAGCTCGTGTTCGACGAGACCGGCAAGTCGACGCTGAGCATCACCGGCGTGACGTTCAACACCACAGGCCTTGGCCTGTCGACGCTGACCGCGGGCACCGACTTCCTCGACAACAGCTCAGCCAACAGCGTTCTGACCACGTTGAACACTGCCTCGACCACGCTGCGGTCGGAAGCTTCGACACTGGGTTCGAACCTCTCGATCGTGCAGATCCGTGAGGACTTCAACAAGAACCTGATCAACGTGCTGCAGACCGGTTCGTCGAACCTGACACTCGCCGACACCAACGAGCTCGCGGCCGACAGCCAGGCGCTGTCGACCCGCCAGTCCATCGCGGTCCAGGCGCTGTCGCTCGCCAACCAGTCGCAGGCAAGCGTGCTGCAGCTGCTGCGCTGATACGGAACGGAACGAAAGACGACGCGCGAACGGCGGGGGCAACCCCGCCGTTTTCGTTTTTGGCCACCTTTCTTGATGCTCAAGCGCGGTAGGGAGCCGTTAACCGAACAATTTAAACAGCCATTAACCATAATTTAAGCGTGTCTTCCTAGAAATAGGCCACCTAACTAGGAAGGCTAAACACAATGTCCGGTATCGTTCTTTCGGCATCGGTTCGTCAGAACCTGCTTGCGTTGCAATCGACGGCTTCGCTCCTTGCGAAGACCCAAAATGATTTGGCCACCGGCAACAAGGTCAATTCGGCGCTCGACAATCCAACCGAATATTTCACGGCGGCGTCGCTCAACAACCGAGCCGGCGACATCTCGAACCTGCTCGACGGTATCAGTAACGGCGTGCAGGTGCTGCAGGCGGCCAACACCGGCCTGACCTCGCTGCAGCAATTGGTTGACAACGCCAAGTCGATCGCCAACCAGGTGTTGCAGACGACGACGGGTTACGACACCAAGTCCAACGTCACCACGACCCCGCTGACCGGCGCGACCTCGACTAACCTGCTGGGCGCGGCGACGCTGCCAATCACGGGCAGCACGGTCAACACCGACAACGCGACCCCGGGCGCGATCACCGGTACGACCTTGCTCTCGGGCACGGGCAGCTCGACATCGAATGACCTCGCCAGCGGCATCACCACCGGCGACACCCTGGTGGTCAACGGCACGACCTTTACGTTCACGACCGGCACCTCCAGCTCCGGCACCTCGATCGGCATCGGCGATACCGTGTCGCACATGCTTGCTGCGATCGACAGCGTTTCCGGTGCTTCCGCCACCATCTCCAACGGCGCAATCACGCTCACGCCTTCGCCCGCAGGACTCACGCTATCAGGCACTGCCTTGGCCAAGCTTGGACTTCCTCTCGAAGGTGACGGTCTTGTCAACCAGACCCTGACGATCCAGCCGACGGGCGGCGGCACGACCACCAACCTGACCTTCGGCTTCGGCAACGGTCAGATCTCGACACTCAACCAGCTCAACGCAGCGCTGGCGCCCAACAATCTGCAAGCCAGCATCAGCCCGACCGGCGCGATCACCCTGCAAACCACCAACGCTTCGGCGTCCTCGACGATCGCCACGATCACCAGTTCGTCGGCAGCGTTCACCGGTCTGACGGCAGGTGCGCCAGTGGCTGATCCGGACGCGCAGGCGACCCGCGCCAGCCTGGTCAACCAGTACAACAACCTGCTTGCGCAGATTAACACCACCGCGCAGGATTCCTCGTTCAACGGCATCAATCTCCTGAACGGTGATACGCTGAACCTGGTGTTCAACGAGACCGGGCGCTCCACGCTGAGCATCCAGGGCGTCATCTTCAACGACGCCGGCATTGGGCTTTCGCAGCTGAGCGTCGGCACCGACTTCCTCGACAGCAATTCGGCCACCAAGGTGCTCAACACGCTCAATGCCGCGAGCGATACGCTGCGCGCGGAATCCTCGGCGCTGGGCTCGAATCTTTCGATCGTGCAGATCCGCCAGGACTTCAACAAGAATCTGGTCAACGTGCTGCAGACCGGCGCTTCGAACCTGATCCTTGCGGATACGAACGAGGAAGCCGCCAACAGCCAGGCGCTCTCGACTCGCCAATCGATCGCGGTCAACGCACTCGCGCTCGCCAACCAGTCGCAGGCCAGCGTGCTGCAGCTGCTGCGCTAAGCCAACGGCAAGCAAAACGGCAAAGCGGCGGAGCGAGAGCTCCGCCGCTTTTTTCGTTTGGCGTTATCATCGCTGCATCGCGCCGCGTCGATCGTTACAACGAGCATCGACTTGTTTTCAGTCCGGTGGGTACATCTACGGGAGAGCGCGCTAACCATATTTTAAAGGCAACCTCATACAAAAACGTGGCAATCCTCCACGTAGCGTCATTAGCGTAAGTACAGAGGTTCTGGATGTCGTCTCATGCTGCTCAAGCCTACGCACGCACCTCGCAAGCGACGGCTTCACCGAGAGAGATAGAAGCGCAGGCGCTCTTGAAGGCGGCAAGGCAGTTGCAGGAAGTACAGGCCAACTGGAAGGGCGCGGACAAGAACCTCTACAACGCCCTCTTGTTCAATCGTCGGTTGTGGTCGATCTTCATGACCGCGGCCGAGGACAACGGCAATCAGAACACGCTCGAGGTCCGTCAGAACATCGCCAATATCGGCCTGTTCGTGCTGAAGCAGACCATCGAGATCCAGATGGATCCGGATCCCAAGAAGCTCAAGTCGCTGATCGACATCAACTGCAACATCGCCGCCGGCCTGTCCGGTCGCGCCTGACGACGCCGGTCAGGCGTTGCGGTCGGTCGAAGTGGAGTGGGGCTGGTCGGCCTTGGCGAGATCGAGCGCGTGAAAATAGGCCCGGCGCCGCAGCGTGGCGTCGTCTGGGAATTGCTCCATGACCTGACCGGTCCAGCTCTTGACGACCTGGAACACCAGCGTCGCCGCGTCACGATCGAAATAGGCCTGGCGGCTCAGGTCGCTGCCGTTCAGGCTTGAGGGATCGTTGCGAACGGGCGCGCTCGCATCAGCCGGCGTTACGCTCTGGCTGGCCGGCAGGTCGGTCGCCACGCCGTTGCTTGCCGCCTGGGTCTGCGGTGCAATGGCGGGCGCTGGAGCCGGTACCCCGACCGGCCTGATGCTGAAATCCGTACTCATGGCAGCCTCCTGGTGCCGCGTACCCCTCTACGAAACCAAATTCCCATCCATTCCCAAGGGCAATATTGCTCTTGAGGTTTAAATGTCTTGTTAGGGAATATGGTGAACGCGCAGCTTGGCGGACCGCGAGGATTTAAGGTGAATTGTCGGTAAAGCCGCGCAGCCGCCCCCCGAGGGGCGGCCCCAAAGCCGATGCGCTACAGCGAGCGGCTGATCGACAGCGGCCGCAGATGGCGCGCGGTCGGCGTGGCGCGGCGTCCCTGGGCGGTATAGGTGCTCGGGATATTGCGGCGCTGCATCTCGGCATTGACCCCGCGCACGACGTTCTCCGACACCGCATGCGCGGTCGCCAGCACCGTGAGATTGACCTGCAGCATGGCGCGGAAGGTGTCGTGATGGCGGTGCAGCGCGGTGAGCAGCTCCGGCTCCGCGCGCGACAGGAATTTCTGGCTCGCTTTCAGGCTGCCGACCGTCTTGACATAGCGGCGGGACAATTCCGCCTTCTTCTGCTCGAAGCTCATCGCCTGGCGCAATTGCCCGGCGCGCACGAGCTCGGTCTCGCTCTCGACCACTGAGAGCAGCGTGCTCATCACCTCCATCAGCTCTTCGGCGAGCTTGCGCGCTTCCTCGGGGCTCGTCGCCGCGACATAAGGTGAGGGTGTGTCCTTGCGCACCTGTGCGTTCATCCCGTGTACTCCTTGGTTTACTGGCTTGTACTCTTGCTCGCATTGTTCGTCGTAGCTGCGCTCGCAGGATCTCCGCTTGCAGTCCTGGCCTGCTGCATGATCAACGTGCGGTAGACTTCGTTGGCGATGCCGACGCCGCCGGCTTTCGCAAAGGACCTGGAATATTGCTCGGTCAGCATCGAGCGCCACACGCCGGTGCCGACGGTGTCGCCGAACGGGCCTTCGCCCTTCAGCCCGCTGGTCATCTGCGAGAACATCGAGTTCAGGAACATGGCCTCGAAGTCGGTCGCCGTCGCTTTTGCCTTGGCCTGCGCCCGCGGCGGGACCTGCTGTAGCGCGGCCGCGAAATCGAGGTCGGGCCGGCCATTGATGGCGGTGGGGACGAAGTTACCGCTTTTGCCCGCGTAGGCAGAGGCGGCGGCCGATGAGGCGATGGTGCTGATCTGCATCACATCACCTCGATGTCGGCCTGGATCGCGCCTGCAGCCTTGATTGCCTGCAGGATGCCGATCAGATCGCGCGGCCCGATCCCGAGCCCGTTGAGCCCGTCGACCAGCTGCTGCAGCGACACGCCGTCCTTGACGACGGCGAATTTCTTGCCGTCCTCGGAGACGCCGACGCTGGTGCGCGGCGTCACCACGGTACGGCCGCGCGAGAACGAATTGGGCTGGCTGACCTGCGGTGACTCCGAGATCGTCACCGTGAGATTGCCTTGCGCGACCGCAACCGTGTTCACGCGGACGTCGCGGCCCATCACGATGATGCCGCTGCGCTCGTCGATGACGATCTTGGCGGCCTGATCCGGGTCGACCTGCAACTGCTCGATCTCGGTCAGGAAGGCAACCACGTTGCCCTTGAACTCCGGCGGGATTGTCAGCTGCACGGTGGAGGGATCGATCGGCTCGGCGCATTTGACGCCGAGGAAATCGTTCACGGCAGCTGCGATGCGCTTTGCCGTGGTGAAATCGGCGTTGCGCAGCGCGAGCCGTACATTGGGCAGGCGATTGAGCGCGAACTCGATCTCGCGCTCGATGATGGCGCCGTTGGCGATGCGCCCGACGGTCGGCACGCCCTGAGTGATCTTTGCGGCCTGGCCTTCCGCCTGGAAGCCGGTGATGGCGAGCGAGCCCTGCGCCACCGCATAGACGTTGCCGTCGGCGCCGAGCAGCGGCGTGACGAGGAGGGTGCCGCCTTGCAGGTTCTTCGCATCGCCCAGCGCCGAGACGGTGACGTCCATGCGCGTGCCTTGCGTGGCAAAGGGCGGCAGGTTGCCGGTCACCATGACGGCGGCGACGTTACCGGTGCGGATGGTGGCGCCGCGAATGTTGACGCCCATGCGCTCGAGCATCGCCTGCAGCGATTGCTTGGTGAAGGGGATATTGTTCAAGGTGTCGCCGGTGCCGTTGAGGCCGACGACGAGGCCGTAGCCGATCAACTGGTTCTGCCGCACACCCTCGATATTGGCGAGGTCCTTGATCCGCGAGGTCGCGGAGGCGGAGACGACGGATGTTAGCAACGCCAATGAGGCGGCGCAGGCCACCATCAGGAATCGTGACAGACGGACGCTTCGCATCCTCATGCTCCCCTGGAACGCGATTTCATGGACAGCTCCGCCACTCCCATGACTTTGCGGTCCGGCCTTATCCATGCGAGCGGCGTGCCACGCCTCTTTTCGATGGTTAAATAATTGTTTTTATTGATGCATTGTCGTGGTCGTCCGTGTCGGACGAGGCGCGCCATGTAGTGCGAAAGTGCCGCCCCGGCAGATTTTGCCGAGCCGTTTACGCCCCATTAACCATAACGGGCGAAGCTGCGCGCACACCTTGGCGGGGGCTGAACATGCGGATCTATGGACCGAACGGCACGACGCTGGGCACGCCCGCGTCGGCCGTGCGCAGGACTTCTGGTGGCGGCTTTGCGCTGCCGGAGGACGAACCCGCAACCACGCAGGAGACGCGCGGGGCGGTCGCGCCGCGCGCTGCGGCGAACATCGACGCGTTGCTCGCGCTGCAGGGCATCGAGGAAGACCCGGCCGAGCGGCGCAAGCGCTCGGTGCAGCGGGGCAAGGGCGCGCTCGACGTGCTCGACGATCTCAAGCTCCGCCTGCTCGCCGGCACCATCGACCAGCCCACCGTGAGCCGCCTGCGCGCTGCGGCCGCGAGCCTGAAATCCTTGTCCGGCGATCCCCACCTCGATGCCGTGCTGTCCGAGATCGAACTGCGTGTCGAGGTCGAACTGGCCAAGGCCGGGCAGCACTGAGCTCTCTCTGACGTCTGCATGACAGCGGAGTAGGGGCATGGCAGCCCAGCCGCAGCCCACATGAGCGAAGCGACATGCGGGAACTTCCCACGCGTCAGTTGCTCCGGATGTGGTTCCGCTCATCCGGGGCAGGCGCCCGGCGGCGGGGCGTGTCAGCGGAGTACCGGCGTCCCCCACGCCGCTTTTGCCGGTTGCCGGCGCTTCGTAGCGGCGTTGGGCGGCGAGCACGTCCTTCATATCCCACTCGGCAGTCGCGCAGGGGATTGTCGGTGGCGCCGGTTCGCTGGAGGTGGCGCCAGGGGTCAGGCTGGTGACGACGCCGAACTTCCCGGCGCAGGACAAGGCCGAGGCCGGGGGGCGTTCCTCGATCGCCTGAGGCAGGAGAGGGAGCTGAACTGGACCTTGCTGTCGCCCTCGGCGCTGATCGACTTCGGGAACCGGACCGGCTAGTTCCGCCTCGGAACGGACCGGCTGCCGGTCGATTCGGCCGGCAAGAGCTGGACCTCGTTTGCGGTCGCGATGGCCGACGAAATCGAGCGTCCCGCCCATATCCGCAGGCGCTTTACCGTCGGCTATTAACCGCTGAGTGCGATTCCCGCCCCGCAGGCGATAGATTTGTCTGTGCAAGGGCTTGGCTAACGGGTAGGGCTGGCCACTGGAATATTGTCTGTCACAGGACGCCGCTATATAAGGCCCCGCGCGAGCGGAACTTCCGCCTCGCGTGGCGCCGCAAGGGCGCGGCACCTTCAGGTGAAAGATGGGCTGGCCTTGGAAAAGCTGAAGAACTACAGACCTTCCGAAAAAGAGCCTTTTATGAACGAGCGGCAGCGCGACTATTTTCGTGCCAAGCTTTTGTCCTGGAAGGACGAGATCCTCAGGGAATCGAAGCTGACGTTGCAAGCCTTGCAAGAGGAAAACGTCAATCATCCCGATCTCGCCGACCGTGCGTCCTCCGAAACTGACCGTGCCATCGAACTGCGTGCCCGCGACCGCCAGCGCAAGCTGATCTCCAAGATCGACGCCGCGCTCCAGCGAATCGAGGACAACACGTACGGCTATTGCGAGGAGACCGGCGAGCCGATCTCGCTGAAGCGGCTGGAAGCCCGCCCGATCGCGACGCTGTCGGTGGAAGCGCAGGAGCGCCACGAGAAGCGCGAAAAGGTCTATCGGGACGAGTAGGGCGCTGGTGATTGCGTCTACCCGCGGCTCTCTCGAGGGAACCGCGGCCTTGCGAAGCGTGACGCGGCGTTTGCCCGTCACGTGAGCGCGCATGATTTTTTGCTTTGAAAACAATTCCTTTCCTCGCAGATTTGAATCTTTAAGGTCGGCTTGAAACTCCGCCTTAGCCGTTGCCCTGGCGCCACGGTTGAGCTGCGGATGAAAGGGGCTTCCCGTATGGACAGAATTCTCAAGGCCGCCCAGGCGATCGCGACCGCGCGCCGCACCAAGGAGCGGCTCGCTCCGCTCGCGCCCGAGGTCGCGCCTCGGGATGAAGCCGAGGGCTACCAGGTGCAGCGCGCGCTGCGGGACCTCTTGCTGCCGCAGTTTGGCGCGCTGGTCGGCTACAAGATCGGCTGCACCTCCAATGTGATGCAGCAATATCTGAACATCCCGCATCCATGCGGTGGCTCGGTGTTCGAGCGCGGCGTGCACCAGAGCGGGGTGAAGCTCGCAGCATCCGATTTCGTGCACGTCGGCGTCGAATGCGAGATCGCGGTAAGGCTGGCGCGGGATCTTTCGCCGGGCGAGGCGCCCTTTACGGCCGCCTGGGTGGGGGAGGCGATCGAGGCCTATCTGCCGGCGATCGAGATCGTCGACGACCGCTATGTGCAATGGGAAACCCTGGGCGCGCCGACGCTTGTGGCCGATGACTTCTTCGCGGCCGCTTGCGTGCTCGGTCCGGCGGTAGCTCGCCGCGAGGCGCCCGATGTGCGCGAGGTCGCCGGCCGCGCCCTGATCAACGGCGCCGAAGTGGGGGCCGGAACCGGCGCCGACGTGCTTGGCCATCCCCACAATGCGCTGGCCTGGCTCGCCAATCATCTGGCCTCCGAGGGCAAGGGTCTGCACAAGGGCCAGCTCGTGCTGACCGGGAGCCTCGTGAAGACGGTGTGGCTCAATCCCGGAGACAAGGTGACAATGGAACTCGCCGGACTGGGGACGGTGGAGGCTGAGTTTACGTGAGGTGAAGGGGAGCCTAAGGCGCGATGACGATTCAACCAAATCTCATCGTGCTTTAGGCCGGGGCCACATCGAGGCCGGGGCTATCATCGCGCGCATTCCCACCATCGAGCGTGTTCCCCATATTCGCATCCAACTCCGAACCATCACCAGGCACACCCCTCTCATTCCCGCGGCGCTACGCGCCCGGGTGATTCCGGAAGATGTGTCCCTCGACAGCATCGAGGGCGCAGGGAAGACCGGGTGCCCGCCAGGCACCCGCGGCTCCCGCGCAGAAAAAGGTTGCGCGAGCGCGCGGCAGCAACAGGTGTCGGCGGCATCACGCCGGCCTTCCCTGCGCAGTGGGTTACGGCTTATACGGGCTCTCCTCGGTGAACCAATGCTTGTTTGCCACCGTCGCCTCGCATGCGCCTTTGGAGCAAATACGAGACTTGACGCCAGCGTCGGGGCGCCAGGACCACACGACTTCGCCGTCCGCAATCCCTGCCGCTCGTCAGTCAGCACGATCACGTCCACCGCATTCCGCTCCACGTTCGTGACGACGCGTACGCCCCTGATCGGAGCGGAATGAAGGGATCATACAGCCGATGACGGTTTCGGAAAAGCGGAATATTTTTCGGAGCCCGGATTGACAGGGTTTTGCGATCGGCGCCCGACAGGCAAATCAGTTTGTCTCCAGCCGAACCGAAGTTACGGCGTGTACTCATAAATCAGGGTACAGCTGATGTCCGTTTAGTCCCCAACAGCGGCGCGAGAGCAGACACTCCGGGACCGCCGCTTTGGGCCCAAGAGGCGACATCCGTCTCACTCGATCACCTCGTCGGCGCTTGTCAGAAGCGAAGTCGGGATCGAAATGCCAATCATTTTTGCAGCCTTAAGGTTGATGGTGAGCTTGAAGCGGGATGGTTGCTCGACCGGAAGGTCGGCCGGCTTCGCGCCTTTGAGAATCTTGTCGACATAACCAACGGCGCGCCGAAAGTAGTCGGGAAAGTCGGGGCCATAGCTTAGCAAGGCACCAAACGGCACCATCTCGGCGACGCTAACAAAGGTCGGCAGCTTTTTCGCCAGCACGAACGCGCCGATGCGAGCCCTTTCGTTAAACATCAAGGGCCCCCCTCCCGTGATCAGGGCTTCACTGCCCGCGGCTGCGAGCCCGGCGAGCGCGCTGTCGATTGCCGCCGGCGAAGATGCTTCCGCAATGCGCAGCTCCAGACCCAATTCTTTTGCGGCCGCCAGCGACGACGAGATGACACGCGCCGCCGACAGATCTTTCGGATCGATCATCAACGTGACACGCGACACGCCCGGGACTGCCTCCTTCAGGAGGGCCAGTCGCTTTCCTGAAAGGTCCAGCCCCATCAGCGAGAGGCCGCTGACGTTGCCGCCGGGGTGCGCCAGACTGTCCGCAAGACCTGCCGTGACAGGATCAGTCGCAAGTACGACCACGATGGGAATGGTTCGACTTGCTCTTCGTAGCTCCTTCGCCCCCAATTCGGTCACCGAAACGATCACGTCGAGCCTGCTGTCGACAAGCTCCTGCGCCAGCGATCGAAACCGCTCCGCCTGCTCCGCGGGAAAACGGTGCTCCAGGATGATGGTCTTGCCCTCGACATAACCGAGATCGCTGAAGGCCTTTTTCACGACGCTGAGATAGACATCTTCCTCTTCGGCGCTGCCGGCATGCCAGAGCACACCGACGCGTGGAATTGTCGCCGTTCGCTGGGCCCAGGACACGACAGGCGATATCGCCGCGGTGCCGGCCACAAGAGCAAGGAAATCTCGCCGCCTCATTCTGCCCTCCGGGTGACGAAAGCGCATATTATCCTTGGAGGCGGGAAGTTCGAAGAGCTAAAAGAGCTGATGACGTCGCAACAGGGGTCATTCGCGCCAGTTTCGGTCGCTCGCCGCGTGTCTGCTTATGCTCCAACAGCGGCGGAATAGCAGACATCCCTCAACCGCCGCTTTGAGCCAACGACCGACATATGGACGCATCTCGGCAAAACCCGTTGGTCGTGCCGTCTGATCCGTTGTACAAGTATGCGGCCGCTAGGATTGCGAGCGATGGTGCAGGAGGGGCCAGTCCGGGTCGAGCGCAGGTTGGCGGCGATATTGGCCGCCGACGTGGCTGACTACTCGCGGCTCATGCACAATGACGAAGAGGCTACGCATGCCAAACTGACAGCGCTCCTCGCGGACCCTGTTGCCCCGGCAATCGCCGATCACGGCGGCCGCATCGTGAAGAACACCGGAGACGGGTTCTTGGCGGAGTTTCCGAGCGCGGTCGAGGCAGTTCGAGCTGCTATGCAGTTCCAGACTTGCATCGACGACCTTACAATCGGCGATGTCGAAGACAGGCGCATTGCTTTCCGCGTGGGCATCAATATCGGCGACGTAATTGTCGAGCCGCATGACATCTTTGGCGACGGCGTTAACATTGCTTCCCGGCTCGAGGGCATCGCCGAACCGGGCGGCGTCTGTATTTCGTCTGCGACCTACGATCAAGTCCGAGGCAAGGTCGGGATCGAGTTCGCTGATCTTGGCGAGCAGAACCTCAAGAACATCGACCGCCCGGTGCGGGCCTATGCCTTGGTCCGGGATGAACCCAGCCCGGCGACACACCCTGAGCGGGGCCGGCCAGGGGCGTCTTCAGCGCCTCCTCTTTCCATCGTTGTGCTGCCTTTCGCCAACCTCAGCGGTGATCCAGAGCAAGACTACTTCGTCGATGGTGTGACCGAGAGCCTAACCACCGACCTGTCGCGTATTTCCGGTTCATTCGTAATTGGCCGACACACTGCATTCACCTATAAGGGCAAGCCCGTCGACCCCAACAAGGTCGGGCGGGAGTTGAACATCCGCTACGTACTCGAGGGATCGGTCCAGCGTAGCGGCAACCGGCTTCGGGTGAACGCGCAACTTGTCGATGCCCAAAGCGGCCAACAGCTTTGGGCCGAGCGTTTCGAGAAGCCCGTCACCGATCTTTTCGAAATGCAGGACGAAATCGTATCGAGGCTCGCCCGCACACTAGGCGCCGAACTCATTATGGCTGAGGCACAACGGGCCGAACGTTCGCTTCATCCCGATGCGACGGATCTGAACTTTCAAGGTCTCGCCTGCGCATACAAGGGGGGGACCCCGGAGGACATGGCTCAAGCGCGCGGCTTTTTCGCACGTGCCCTAGCAATTGATCCCCGAAGCGTCGCAGCGCTAGTCGGCATGGCAATTGTTGATTTGACAATCGGGGCCTCCCTCCTAACTGACGACCGTGCCGCATCGCTTTTGGCAGCCGAAACAAATGCGATCAAAGCGCTTTCATTGGCCCCGGACCACGCGCCGGCCCACAGGGTCTTGGGTGGAGTCTACATATTTACAAACCGTGCCGCCCAAGGAATCGCGGAATGCGAGCGGGCATTAGCTCTGGATCGCAATTTGGCCGACGCTCATACCGCTATTGGTATCGCCAAATATTTTATGGGTCGCGCCGCCGAGACCGAAGGCCATGTCCTCGAGGCTCTCCGTCTCTCCCCCCGTGACGTCTTTGCCCACCGCTGGATGCAAATTGTAGGCATGGCCAAGCTACACCTCGGTGCTGATGCCGAAGCTGTCGCTTGGCTACGACGAGGCATTGAGACCAACCGCAACTTTCCTGCCACCCACCTTTGGCTCGCTGCCGCCTTTGCCTTGCTCGGCGAACTGGATGAGGCGCGAACCGCTGCAAAGGTGGGACTTGCGCTCGATCCAAGGTTTACCATCCGCCGCTTGCTTGTCTCCCAATCAAGCGACAACCCGACTCATCTCGCTGGACGAGAGCGCGTTTGCGCGGGCATGCGCCTAGCCGGAGTGCCGGAGGGATGACGTGCGCATTGGGTCAAAACGCGAAAAACTCAGCGTGAGCAAATCTGGTCGGCTATGCCCCACTAAGCAGACATCAAAGAGAGGTGTCGCCACTTCGCCAATGGGCCAATTGCTGGCTCTTGCAACGCACCAAAAGATTCGGTCTCTGCAATAAACGGATGCGGCTTTATGTCCCTGCATGGCGGCAATTGATCTGCATCAATACACTTCAAAGGCGTCAGCCTCTACTTGCTGCGCTCCAATTGAGGAGTAGTGACAGCGATTGCCTCTGAGCAATTTACAGCAAACCAGGATGTCAGCTGACGATACGCCTTTAGCCTCCAACAAAAAAACTTCCAGCGGTCATTTCTGTCCAGGCAGAGGGAATCGCTTTGGGTTTTCAGTGAGGAGGGTATCTCATGAAATTCAAGCGAACTGGTATCAGCATCCTTAGGGCCGCGTGCGTCGCCGTGGCCGCGATGGTCATCGCGCAGGTAGGCCAAGCTCAGGATGCCAAAGTGAAGAGTGCAATGGACCTTTTGGAATCAATGGCGTCCAAACTCGGTCCGCCAAAGATTGAAGGAACTGACGCGGTCGCTGGCAAGAACGTACCTGCAATATATTTTGGCTCAACCAAGATGAACAACAATTTCGATTTGGTTGATCAAGTCGTGAACCAAGCTCAGGGCACGGCGACAATCTTCGTAAAGAACGGCGACGAGTATGTGCGCGTAGCCACCAATGTGAAGAAGGCCGACGGCTCACGCGCAATCGGGACTATTCTGGACCCAATGGGCAAAGCCATCGCGTCCATTAGAAAGGACGAGCCGTTCTATGGAGAGGCGGACATTCTCGGCCAACCGTACATTACCGGCTACAAGCCGATACGGGATTCGTCGAAGAAAGTGATCGGAATTTACTACGTGGGCTATCTGAAGTAGTCCGCGAGACCGTACCTCAATAAAGAGCCTTCTTGGTCAAGGGAAGGGTCGTCAGTGCACCGCCCCGCCGATCCTTTCCTGTAAGACAATGCTGAACCCGTCGGATTTTCGTAGGCGTCTTCAAATGTGACCGCCGGTGCCAATATACGGCCCTGCTGCTCGGAACTACATCCCTTCCGTTGGAAGGTCCGGCGGGACCTTCACCCGAGGCGACGGATGCCAGCCAGCGCCTATTCGTCTGGACGCGCTGGTGTCAATTTCAATTTTTCGCTCTCGGCTCATCGGCGACACCTCATTGGAAGCCGCTCAGTGCCGCATAGCGAACCAGGTTTGCCCGGTGAGTTCTTCCGGTTTGGGACCCGATTGCGGACTAAAGGCTGACTTGAACGCAAGCGACCCGGCAGTATCATTTTGGTCGCATTATTCGTCGACCCTATTTGAAACGGAGGTCGTAATGGATACGAAGGCTGTCCTCTTCGGGCTCGCATTTGCGGTGTCAGTTACGGCTGCTTCGCCGGGATTTTCCCAGCAGGCTCCGCCACCCTCGGAAAGGGCAAAGCAGACTGAAGCGTTAGTCAACAGGGCCGCAGCACTGGTCGATAAGAATGGCAAAGCAGCATTTTCCGAGTTCAGAAAGAAAGACAGCGAGTGGTTTCATGACGACGCTTATTTGTTCTCATACGACATGAACGCGAACGTTTTGCTCAATCCCGCATTTCCGAAACGCGAAGGAACGAACGTTCACGGTCAAAGAGATGCCAAAGGAAAGCTATTCCACGACGAGATTATCAAGACGGCCGAAACGATGGGATCGGGATGGGTCGACTACATGTTTCCAAAACCCGGACAAGCAGAGCCGTCGCAGAAATGGACGTTCGTGAGGAAGGTTACCATTGATGGAACGCCGGGCCTCATAGGCTCGGGCTTTTATCCGGAATAGTCCGAGGCTGTCCGCGAAACATCAGGGCCGCCGCTTGTCGTAGCGGCCTCTCCTCTATTTCGTCCCGGCAGGTTCGGATTATGGTGTGACGGCTATTGCGTCCCTATTTCTCCGGCAATAACGGGTCCGAACAGTTCGCCGTGTTCGCCATTGAATCGTGACATTTGCATCTGCTCGACAGGAAAATAGTCGGTCGGGCTTGTGTTGATCTTGATGCCGGGCAACAGCAACCCAAGTTCGAAGTCCTCGAGGTTGGCGGCCTGTCTCATGACGTTCTCGCGGGTGAGTTCGTCGCCACATTGCTTGAGCACCTGAACCATGGTTTGTGCTGTCAAATAGCCATAGACACTGAACGTGCTTGTCTTATCTCCTTCAGGGAAATACTTGTCCATGAACGAAGCCCACTCCTTGATCGAGGGATCGTCCTTCCAGGTTGGATCAGTGGGGTCTTTGAGATAGTTGGTCGACAGGATACCCTTGGCGTTCTCAAGTCCCGCGGGCTTGAGCACGGAGCCCACCGAGTTCGAAATGCTGGCCAGGAACTGAACCGGCTTCCACCCGATCTCGGCCGCCTTCCTGATCGCCTGTGCGGCGAATTTCGGGGAGCTCTCGTTGAAAAAAATGTCGGCGCCCGTCGTTTTGAGCGTAACGATCTGCGAATCGACAGTCGGTTGCGACGGATCGTAGGGGATTTCTGCCACGATCATGCGCTTCGCGGCCTCGGCACCAAGGCCATCTTTGAGGCCTTTCACGTAGTCGCGACCCGAATCGTCGTTCTGGTAAAGAATGCCGATCTTGCCCTGCGGCAGGTTTTGCAGGATGTATTTTGCATAGATCCGCCCCTCGGTCTGATAGGTCGGCTGCCAGCCCATAGTCCACGGGAAATTCTTGCGATCGCCGAACTGGGTGGCGCCGGTGGCGACGAAGAGCTGGGGCACCTTCTTTTGATTCATGTATTGCCGAATGGCATTGTTGGTCGGTGTGCCAAGGCTTTGGAAGATGAGCAGCACTTCATCGTTCTCCACGAGTTTGCGTGCTTGCTCGACAGTCTTGGGTGGGCTGAAGGCGTCGTCGTAGGTAATAAAGTTGATCTTTCTTCCGTTGATCCCGCCCTCGGCGTTGACCTTGTTAAAAAAAGCGGCCTCCGTCCGACCTATCAGCGCATAGGCCGACAACGGCCCGCTGTAGGGCATGATGTTGCCGATCTTGATCTCGTAGTCGGTGGCGCCGGGGTCGTATTTCTTCTCTGCCGCCGCAGGGTTTGCGCCCACGCAAAGGGCGAACAGAGATGCCAGTAGAATGCCCCACGTCCGCGACATGTCGACCTCCCTGTGCCGTCGGCTTGCTGCCGATCGTACCGCAGTCTAGGGGGTAGGCGCCGAACTTGTCCAGCTGGCGATGTCGGCTCATGGCCCCTCGGACGAATTGCCTTCAGCGATCGCGAACGTCCGCGTCACCCTTATCCTCCCCGGTCGTCATAGGGATTGTAGCCACTGGCATTGTCGCTTGTTGCCGTCCGCGCCGCCTTGCCAAGATGATCCTTGAGCTTGGCGAGCGCGTCGGGGGACCATTGGTGGACATCGGTCACGGCGACCCATGCATCGATATAATGCTCCGGCGCGTAGACGTGGCCATAACCCATCGGCGTGCTGGTCGCGACCGCCATATCGAGGGCAAGCTGGAGCATGGTGACGACGGGATACCAGTGCAGCTCCGGTGAAACATCCGGACCGCGCGGCGCATTCATCCAGGGCGGGCGCCGGTAGGCATCGCGGTAGTCGAAGAGCACGATCGGGTCACTCGCATATTGCAGATAGACGACGCGCATGGCTCCCCATGGCGCACCAGCTGATACCGTCGGCCCGTTCTGGTTCATGAAACGCACGAAGCGGCCGTCGCGAAATTCGGGCAGCCACGCCGGAGAGCCTGCATTGCGGTTTGCGGTGATCGAGCGCCAGATGTGGCTCTCGAACGGCGGCCCGCTCCACAGTGCTCCGGCGATCGGATCACCGATCATCTCGAACAGCTCCGCGGATTGCTCCGAGTTCATGGCTCCGAGGCTCAGGCCGTGCACATAAAGCCTGGGGCGCCGGTCTTTCGGCAAGGTCGTCCAATAGCCGTAGATCTCCGCGAACAACGCTCGTGCGGCCGCCGCACCATATTCCGGCTGAAACAGCAGCGACAGCGGACTGTTGAGATAGGAATACTGCACCGCCACGCTGGCGACGTCGCCATCGAGGAGATATTCGACCGTGCCCATGGCCGCGGGGTCGATCCAGCCGGTGCCGGTCGGGGTGATCACGATGAGGGTGGAGCGCTCAAAGCCCCCCTGGCGCTTGAGTTCGTCCAGCGCCAGCTTTGCACGTCCGCGCGCCGTATCCGCACCGCGCAGACCCACATACACCCTGATAGGATCGCGTGCGGGGCGCCCTGTGAACGCGCCGATCTCCGCGGCGGACGGTCCCGACACCACGAATTCGCGACCGGCGCGGCCGAGTTCATCCCACCTCACCAGCGATGCCGTGCTTCCGGTTTTGCCGGGGGCGATCGGTTGTGGCCGCTCAGGCTCATGCAAGGCATCAAATTCGCGGAAGGAGGAATCGAGCGCGTTGAACGCCGTGCGGATCAGGAAATTATTGGCGATCGACCAGAACAGCAGTGCAGCCAGAAGCAGGCCGGCGGCATTCGCAACCTTTGGCGGAATGACGCGCCGGATCTGCGTGGCGAGGAAATGGCTTACAAGGCTGAACAGCCGACCCAATGCCAGCAGCGCGAAGAAGGTGAGCAACGCGATCGCACTGGTCTTGAGGGGGTGAGCCGTTTCCACCGGCTCCATCTTCATGGCAGCGCGGATTGAATTCTGCCATTCCGCCGCCCGCCACAGGAACACAATGACGACGACCAGGCAGCCGAGCGCGACCACCATGTTGGTGGCGAAACGAAGTCGTGGCGGCGGCTCGGGCAGCTCGAGATAGTGCCAAAGCCAACGCCAGAGCACGCCGGCGCCATAGCCGATGGCAAAGCAGGCGCCTGCGAGCGCGCCTTGCGTGAGATAGCTTCGCGGAACAAGCGTCGGCGTGAGCGCTGCCGCGAAAAATAGTGCTCCGAGAAACAATCCGACGCCGGACAGCGACTGCATCAGCCGCCCGATGATCCCAGCCGAATATCTCGCGACGACCACTGTCCGACTTTCCCAAAAAAAGCCAATCGACCAACAGAAAGCGCCCGGTCGCAGTCTCCAGTCAAGTGAGGTGACCCAACTATCGCTGCCCCACTTTCAAGTGCGAGAATAGCATCGCTGGTTCCGCATGAACATCGGCATTCTCCGCGCGTTCTGGCTGCCGCACGCGCGCGCATCGTTGCGCATGCAACCCGGGTGGCGCTATAAAGAGCCGATGTCCCGCGACTTTCACCTTCATCGTGTTCCCGTCGACGTTCTCGATTATGAGATTGCGCAGGAGCAGGCCAGTGCGCTTGGGCGGATGGGGCGCGCCCTGGAGACGGCGCTCGCCAAACTGCGGGAGTTCGATGCCGCCCATCCGCGTCCCGACGCGCTGGCGTCAACGCAGCAGGTGCGGCGCACCCTCGTGGCGGAGGCCGGCCAGGCGCTCTGGATGTTCGTGGTGCAGCGAGAGGCGTGTGGTCTGCGCGACAGCCGTACCATCATGCGCGAGTACCAGGTGCCGGGCGAGGTTCAGCTGTGCATGGGAGCAGTCGTCGCCACACCAACGCGGACCGCGACATGACTGGCTGAGTTTCACGACCCAATGATATCGATTTCACCTGGCACAAGGCAACCAGCCGCGCCGGGATTGAGAGTTGGCATCTCATCGATTGGCACATGCCGTGACGTGCTGACCACTCTGGGTCCTTGATCGGTGTTGATCTCGTGGCGAATCAGATGTTCGAGAAAGAGCAGGAATTTCTCGGCCAGCATCTGACTTAGCTCCTCGCTTGGATTCATCGTTGATGCTGCGCACGGTATTCTTCGGGGCTGCTTCTTCCAAGCCAAAAGCGATTTCGAAAGTAATGGCAGAGCACCAGCAAATTGCATCCGTAGCGGTTCCGATCGTTTCCGTCATCGTGGAGCAACGGACCAAAGCAAATGTCCAGCCAGCAAATGCACAGACGGCTCGCAACCGGGTCGGTCGAGCGCGTGAGCAAGAGCCGGTCGGCTGGCGACATGAAAAGGCCCGCTCGAAAGCGGGCCTCATCATCACGCCAGGCTGCAGCCTGTAGCGGCCTGTATGGAGCTATTCCGTCCAACTATGCGATATGCTGCAGTCTGGCGTGAGACATTGCATCCTGGTTCTCTGCCCATTTATGACCGTCGTCCGAATCGCCAGGCGGTTGGTTCCGGCGATCAGGCCGGCCCGGAATCCGTCCCGGAATCCGGCCCGAAATCCACGCCCGCGAATCGCCGCGCCATGAAACCGGCCGTCATTAAATCGAGCGGTGTGAGAACCGCCTCTGCCAAAGCCGCTGTGGAAACCACCACCAAAGCCGCTGTGGAAACCACCACCAAAGCCGCTACCCATGCCGCCGTGCATGCCCCCACCGCCACCGCCCCCACCGCGCGCCGACACAACGTCGGGTGCAAGCATTCCAAGCGCCGCAGTCGCCAACAACGCGATCGTGACTTTACGGAACATGACTAACTCCTCTGATAGCTAGACAGAGCCCAAGTTCGCGCTAACGGCCGAGGCCATGGATCAACGCCGCCACCTATGCGGCCTTGAGGGCCCGGAAGATCGACAGTGGGTAAACCTTCTTTCTTGGAAGGTTTACCTTGAACAGCTATCTCCCCCTCCTGATGATCTTGACGTTTTACCGGTTTCATTGACAAGGGGTTTAGCGAAATAGGATCAGCGGAGCCGCGAGATCATTGAGATATCGACGGCATACGACTTGGCGATCTCGGCCAGCGTCTCACCGGCGGCGCGGCGAACGGGCCGGGTGCCCTAAGCTTCCTTGCGATCGTGTTTACCGATTACGCAACGCCATCCCGCGAGACGCTCGGCCGGATGCTGCCCCATCCACGCGGCGAGCTGCGGTGCGCCAATCAGGCAGGACTGCATCGAGACGTCGGCGAAGTCCGAAGTGGTGACGATCTGCTCGTGGCAACTTGCCGGAGAGGAGAGGCTGCAGAGCAAGGCGACGATCTCGATCACGACAGGCCCCCTTCGCTGCGATGGGCATTGTCGCCGCTGATCGCATCAGTTCCCGTTGCCTTGTCCTGCTGCTCGCTCGCAGGATCAGCCGGCGGATAGATACTGTCATATAGCGCGAGGGCCTCACGAATGAGCCTCATACTCTCGCGCTCGGCCTTAGGGATAAATCGAATGACTTCACCCATGTTCGCTCCAATACCTGGCTCAAAGCAAGCCAACGCCTCACTGCTCGTGTTGATATCGGAGGATGGTTTTTCCATCCGTGATAGAAATCACGCGCCTTACAGTGGCAGCCACCGCATCTGGGGCCGTTTCAATTAGCCGGCGCCAATGGCGACAGCATGCGTGGGACTCCCTTGCGCGCGCCTTATGGGCGTGCTCGGGTGTCCCACATCTGGCAAACACATGGGCGCCATCGGCCGTTGCTACTCGTCATCTGTGAAAAGCCAAGAGGGACACCATGGCCGACCAACTTGAGGAACTGAAAAAGGCGCGCGAAGTCCTGATCAGGGAGCGTCGCACTAGGACTGCAACCATCGTAAGCACCAAGGGCTCGATCGGTGATCCGGCCTTGGATGCGTTCATCAAGGTTCAGGAGGCTATCGAGGCGGTCAATCGCGCGATCGATGAGCTGGATGAAGCTGAAGAGGAGTACGAAGAGGAGGACGTGGACGATTGAAAAAGCCGCTCGAAACTAGCGTTTTTTTGCCGCGTCAAAAAGGCCCGCTCGAAAGCGGGCCTCACCGTCGAAACGACTAGGCGGAGCGCCTCCCAAGTGCAAGGGATCGCCGGCCCATTTTCAACGATTTGCCGGGGTCTCCCGCCCGAAAAGCAGGCCCGGCGATGGCGTGAGCTCGGTCACAGATTGCCGTGGACCGCCGGCGTATGCCGATATCCACGTAGCGACAAAACAAAAGGGAGAGGATCATGGGCAAGCATGAAGAGAAGCTGCAGCAGAAATCCCCGGCGAAGCCTGTGGAGCTGAATGAAGAACAATTGAAAGAGGTTTCGGGCGGTTCAATCACCAGGAAGATCGACAAAGCGTCACCAGCCTTTTTCCAGATGGCGTGCTCGGGAACGTCATTCTGATTTGCGCACCGTCTCCATCGCGCATCCGGGCCTCCGTTTTCAATCGGCCATCCTTCATCTGTTCTTTTGCGCATGTTCGCGCATCGTTCACGCCAAACTTGCGGGAACTTGCAGGGTGGGAAATTGCAAAAGCCCTTATTTCATAGGCTTTTCTAGGTTTCTGCATCATACGATACGGCCTCCGGCAGGGGAGCTGCCGGAGGCCGCGTAGTACATCGCTGGCCGCGCCTAGGTTCGCGGGGTCGCGATGTGGGAGCTCGTTGAAGGTGAGGGGAGTTGTGGGGTTTCGGTTTCCTCGTCCTTCGTGAAATTCTTGTCTCGCTCGGGGCTGCCCCTCTCTGGCCCTCCCCCGCAAGGGGGAGTGAAACCTCGGGATAGACAGCTCGTTCGCCTCACGCATCCGGCGCCATCGGCTCACGCCTTGCCGCCGGCGCTCATACGTCCGCTAGAACGGTAGCAGGATATCCATGACCTGTTGCCCGTAGGGTGGTTGCTGAATGTCGGAGATCTGGCCTCTGCCTCCGTAGGAGATGCGGGCCTGGGCGATCTTCGAGGAGTCGATGGTGTTGTCGCTCTGGATGTCCTCAGGCCGTACGATACCGGCGACGATCAGTTCGCGTATCTCGTAATTGACCCGGATCTCCTGTTTGCCTTCGACCACGAGGTTGCCGTTCGGCAGGACCTGCGTGACCACGGCCGCGACGTTGGTCTGCAAAGTTTCCTGGCGTTGGATTGAGCCCTTGCCGTCGAATGTCGATGTGCCATCCGCCGTCAGAAGGCGTCCGGGCAGCACCTTCTGAGCCTGAGCGCCGAGCGTCTTGGAGCCGATGAAGTCGGTGACCCCGGAATCTACCGTATTGGTGCGATTTTGCTGGGTCTCGTTGTTGAAGTTCGCAGTGTCGGTGATGTTGACCGTCACCGTCAGGAGGTCGCCGACCTGATGGGCGCGCTGGTCCTTGAAGAAGGAGCGCGAGCCGTTGCGCCACAGCGAATTCGGATTGTACGACACGGCTTCCGGCTTGGGCATCGGCATCGACACCGGCTTGTAGCCCGGCTGCGCGGTCGGATTCTCGATCGCGTTCAGCTTCGGCGTCTCGCCAATCTGTGACAGACGGTCGATCGCCGAGCAACCGGTCACGGCCGAGAAGATCGAGAGCAGCGCAACCGTGCGCAGCAGGCGCGCGCGGCTCGACTTCAGGCGCGATTCCGACGGTGATACGGCGAGGGGATGGGCACCGGACTTGGACATGAACTTTACTCTGGCTTGACGGGGGCTTGCGGATTGTTGGAGCCGTCGGCGACGGATACGGGCGCGGAGGAGATGGATGACTGATCCTTTGGCGGGATCGCCGAGGTGTCGGAGACGTAGACCGGCGCCGGCGTCGCCACCTGGATGGTGACCTGGCCGCGGCCGGAGACGACGCCGGTGACGGTGCGCTTGGACTGGGCGTTGAGCACGCTCACCACGTCGCCCTCGGTGCCGGAGTCCAGCGCCTTGCCGCGGGTGGTCAGGTAGATGCCGTCGGTCTGGTAGATGACGGTCACGGTCTGGTCGCGCTGCACGAGGTCGGGGCGCACCAGATCGGCGACGCGCAACGGACGGCCGGCGCGCATGCCGTGGCGCATCTGCATGCCGACCGCCTGGTCGCGCACCGCGGCGTCGCTGCCGACTTCGGCCCGCGGCCGCCGCTCGATCATGATGTCGGAAGATTTCAGCAGCTCCGTACGCTCGACATCGCGGGTCAGGACGGCTGCCTGCACCGTCTCGATCGCGGTGCCGGTGTAACGCAGTTGCGTCGGCGTGCTTGAGCCGTTGGCGATCTCGAAGGTCACATCGAAGCGGCCAGAGCGCTGGTCGACACGGACCGAGGTCGGCTGCATGTCGCCGGTGTTGTTCGCCTCCAGATGCAGGTCCTGCAGGTCGCGGTCGAAGCCGAGCGCGAGATTGTCGGCGTCGCCGAGCCCGCTACGATGCTCCAGCGCCTTCGCGACCGCCGCCTGGATGTCCTTGGCCGCGATGTTGCGCGCAAGCCGCGTCACCGCGACCTCCTTGATGTCCTTGGCGTTGACGCCGATCACCTGGTGGGCGCGGAGCGTCGTGAGCACCTGGGCGGTCGGGATCGCGCCGGTGGTGCCAAGATCGGGCGCCCGGTACACCGCGATCTGCGCGGCCGAACCGGCATTGTCGATGAGGTCGCCGATCCGCACCACGTCGGAGGCGACTGTGACGGTCGCGTGCAGCACCGGCGTCCTGATGGTGTCGTCGAGCGGATCGGCATGCGCCGCCGCAAGGCTGCCGAACAGCGTGGTTGTGAGTAGGAGGGCGCGAAATCTCATGGCTCAATCTCCCCTTACCTGAACAGTGCCGAAGTCGATTGCATCATCTGGTCGGCCGCGCTCACCACCTTGGCATTCATCTCATAGGCGCGCTGCGCGGCGATCAGGTCGCTCATCTCGGAAACCACGTCGACATTGGCCTGCTCGAGGCTTCCTTGCGTGATGGTGCCGTAGCCTTCGGCGCTGGCGAGACCATCCTGCGGCGCGCCCGAGGAGGGCGTGTCGGTGAACTGGTTGTTGCCGACCGGCTGCAGGCCGGCCTTGTTGATGAAACGGGTCAGCGCAAGCTGGCCGATGATCTGCGAGGTGGTCGAGCCCGGCAGCGTCACCGAGACCTGTCCTTGCGTGTTGACGGTGATGCCGCTCGCATTGTTCGGGATCGTGATGCTCGGCTGCACAGGGTTGCCGGCCGCGGTGACGATGCGGCCCTGGTTGTCCATCTGGAAGGTGCCGTCGCGGGTGTACTGGAAGGTGCCGTCCGGCATCTGGACTTTGAAGAAGCCTTCGCCCGTGATCGCGAGGTCGAGGTCGTTGCCGGTCTGCGACAGCGTGCCCTGCGTCATCGAGCGCGGCGTGCCGACGGTCTTGACGCCGCCGCCGAGATCGATGCCGACCGGCAGGATGGTGCCCTGGTCGGAGGACTGCGCGCCGACGCGGCGGATGTGCTGGTAGATCAGGTCCTGGAACGCCGCCGTCTGCTTCTTGAAGCCGGTGGTGCGCAGGTTGGCGATGTTGTTGGAGATGACCTGGACGTTCAGCTCCTGTGCCGCCATCCCGGTCGCTGCGGTATGAAGTGCCTGCATGTTATTCGTCCTTCAAAAAACGATTAGGTCGGGATTTCGGCGAGCTGGTTGATGGCGTTCTTGTGCAGATCGCTCTGCTGCTGCAGCATGTTGGCGATCTGGCTGTAGGTGCGCGAGACCTCGATCATGCGGCTCATCTCGGCGACCGAATTGACGTTGGATTTCTCGACATAGCCCTGCCTGACGGTTGCCTTGAGGTCGGGCTGCGCCGCGGCGCCGTCGCCGGCGGTGTAGAGGTTGTTGCCCTGCTTCTGCAGCGATTGCCCATCGGTGAAGCTGACCAGCCGCAGCTTGCCGCGGATGCTATCGGTGTGCGCATTGCCCTCGACCACCGTGATGGTGCCGTCGGGGGAAATGTTGATGTCGTGATCCGTCGGCTGGAAGATGATCGGGCCGGCATTGCCGAGCACGACGTCGCCGCCGACCGTCGTCAGCTGGCCCTGGCCGTTGAGCTGAAGGTTGCCGTCGCGGGTGTAGCGCTCGCCGCCGGCGGCCTGCACCGCAAGGTAAGCGTCGCCGTCGATGGCGACGTCGAGCGGGTTGCCGGTCTGCTGCAGCGGGCCCTGGCTGAGGTCGCGATAGGTGCCGCGGTCCTGCACATAGGAGACCTTGCGGTCGCTGCCGACGAAATTGTCCTCATGCGCGCCCGAGGTCAGAAACTCCTCGAACAGCGACTGGTCAGCCTTGTAGCCCGTTGTGTTGACGTTCGCGATGTTGTTGGCGATCACCCCGAGCTGGCGCTCGAGCGTCGTCTGCCGCGAAAGTCCGATGAGAAGCGCGTTCTCCACCGGTGGTTCTCCCCTTCATGACCGATTCCGATGAGGGCAGCTCTCCCAAGCCGTGACCTTTTCGGATCCTGCGAGCCCATCGCCGTTCTCCCAAACCGCGGTGCGCTCGCCAGTCATTCAGCGAAAGCCGTGCCAACTCGGAAAATGCTGGTGTTTGAATGGCTTAGATATTTAGCGGGGCGCAAACCACGCGGCAGAAAGGTCTTGTTGACCATGTTTGCCCGGCAAGATTTTCCTACCTCTGGCGCAAAAGAAAGGAACCGTTAACCATTCTTACCTAGCGTCAACCTCGTGAAGAGAGCGCGTGGTTTTGCGCTGGGGGCATCTGGTACCGCGTAGTTGAAAGCCTGCCTGGCTCAAGATCGGGCTCGTCCCCGATTTTAAGTGGATGAAGTGGCGGCCATGGCAGAGAACGAACAGGCGGAAGGCGCGGGATCGACGGACGCGCCGCGCGGCAACAAGTTCAAGCTCATTGTCATCGCGGTCGGCGTGCTCGCAGTGCTGGGCGTCGGCGGCGCCGGCTATTTCCTCTTCTTCGGCCATCATGGCGGCGAGGAGAAGAAGGCGGAGGCCGCACCGCCAAAGCCGCCTGTCTTCGTCGAGGTGCCGGACATGCTGGTCAACCTGTCGGGCCAGCCCGGCGAACGCGTGCAGTATCTGCGCGTGAAGGTCGTGCTCGAGGTGAAGGAGGAGAAGCAGGCCGAGGCGATCAAGCCCTCGATGCCGCGCGTCACCGACATCTTCCAGACCTATATCCGCGAGTTGCGCTCTTCCGACCTCTCCGGCTCCGCCGGCCTGTTCCGGCTGAAGGAAGAGTTGACGCGCAGGGTCAACATGGCGACGGCACCGACCCCGGTGGCCGCCGTCCTGTTCAAGGAAATCGTGGTTCAATAAGGCAGCATCGGATCATACGACAATGGCGGGCAACGATCCGGTCGACCAGGATGCAATAGCAGCGCAGTGGGAAGCCTCGCTCGATTCCGAGGATCCCGCTGCCGCAGCCGAAGCCGCAAGTGCCAACGAGCTCACGGAGTCGATGGCGCTGCAATGGGCGGCGATGGTGGAGGACGGCAGCCGCGACTTCGGCGGCGGCAAGAGCGGCGGCGAGCGGGTCCTCTCCCAGGAGGAAATCGACAACCTGCTCGGCTTCACCGCCGGCGAGGTCAATCTCGACGACCACTCCGGCATCCGCGCCATCATCGATTCGGCGATGGTGTCCTACGAGCGTCTGCCGATGCTCGAGATCGTCTTCGACCGCCTGGTGCGGCTGATGACGACCTCGCTGCGCAATTTCACCAGTGACAACGTCGAAGTCTCGCTCGACCGCATCACCTCGGTACGCTTCGGCGACTACATGAACTCGATTCCTCTGCCGGCCGTGCTCTGCGTCTTCAAGGCGGAGGAGTGGGAGAATTTTGGACTTGCGACCGTCGACTCCAGCCTGATCTACTCCATCATTGACGTGCTGCTCGGCGGCCGGCGCGGCAACTCCGTGCTGCGCGTCGAGGGCCGGCCCTACACCACGATCGAGACCAACCTCGTCAAGCGCCTGATCGAGGTCGTGCTGGCGGATGCCGAACAGGCGTTCCGGCCGCTGTCGCCGGTCACCTTCTCGATCGACCGGCTCGAGACCAACCCGCGCTTTGCGGCGATCAGTCGTCCTGCCAATGCCGCGATCCTGGTGCGGCTGCGCATCGACATGGAAGACCGCGGCGGCAATGTCGAGCTGCTGCTGCCCTATGCGACCATCGAGCCGATCCGGCCGGTGCTGTTGCAGATGTTCATGGGCGAAAAATTCGGCCGCGATCCGATCTGGGAAGGGCATTTCGCCACCGAGATCGCGCAGGCCGAGATCGCGGTCGATGCCGTGCTCTATGAAGCCAATATTCCCCTGAAGCAGCTGATGGCGCTGAAGGTTGGCGACACGCTGCCGCTCGACATGCGCGCGGACGCAACGGTTGCCGTTCGCTGCGGCAACGTCATGCTGACCGAGGGCCGGATGGGCCGGGTGGGCGACCGTGTCGCCATCCGTGTCACCCGTCCTTTGCGCAAACCCTCTACCACGCTCGCGATGTTCGAGAAGGCGGACGAGGCGAACAAGTTGATGGAGGCCCAATGAACCCCTTGCTAGGATTTTTGATCGAGAGCCTGGTGGCGGTGCTGCTTCTGGTCACCATTGGCTACTGCATGCTGCTGAACAAGCGGCTGCAGCGGCTGAAGGCGGACGAGCATTCGCTGAAGGCCGTCATCGGCGAGCTCGTCACCGCGACCGAAATCGCCGAGCGCGCGATCGGCGGCCTCAAGCACACCGTGCGCGACGTCAACGAAAACCTCGGCTCCCAGCTCGGCGCCGCGCATGAAATCTCCGATCTCCTGAAGAAGCAGCTCGGCGAAGCCGATCACGTGGTGCGGCGGCTCTCCAAGATCGCGATCGCCGCGCGCTCGCCCGTCGACGAGCCCGTCGTCGCGCCGCCGCCGGTCATGGCACCGCCGGTCGCAGCCGCGCCGGTGGCGCCGCCGGCTCCGGTCGCGCCGGCGAAGATCTCCAGCGCCAAGGCGGTCGCCGCGGCGGCACAAGCCTTTAGTGAACGTAGAAGGTCTGGCGGTCTCGCGGCATGAAATCCTATCGTAACATCCGCGTCATTCCGGTCGTCGTGATCGCCGTCGCGTCGCTTGCGGTCCTGAAAGTGGCGGGCCTGCTGATCGATGGCGGCTATGTGTTCGACTATCAGTCGCAAGACACCAAGCCTGCCTCATGGGCGCAACAAAACCTCAACTTTCCCGGTGCGATCCCGAAGGACAGCGCCGCGAACAGGGACGCTGACATCACGGGGTCGGTGGAGAAGCCGAAAGAAGAGAAGAAGGCGGAGGCACCAAAGCCTGCTGCGCCGGAGACCAAGCCCGACGCCATCGTCTACCATCCGGAGGACGCGCAGCCGGCGGTCTCTGCTTCCGAGCGCGCCATTCTCGAGCGGCTGCAGGCACGCCGGCAGGAGCTCGATGCGCGCGCGCGCGAGATCGACATCCGCGAGAATCTCCTGAAGGCCGCGGAGAAGCGCATCGAATCCAGGATCGAGGAGATGAAGGCGACCGAATCGCGCATTTCGGCGGCCAACGAACAGAAAGCCGAGGCCGATTCTGCGCGCTTCAAGGGCATCGTCACCATGTATGAGAGCATGAAGCCGAAGGACGCGGCGAAAGTGTTCGACCGGCTGGAGATGCCTGTGCTGATCGAGATCGCCTCGCAGATCGCACCGCGCAAGATGTCGGACATTCTGGGCCTGATGCAGCCCGAGAGCGCCGAGCGGCTCACGGTCGAGCTCGCGCGCCGCGCCAGCGGCGACAAGGCTTCGGCCAGCGCCGAACTGCCCAAGATCGAGGGCAAGGTGCTGCCGCAAAGGACCAACTGAGGCGTCATGTTTAGCAAGGCCTTAATCGGCGGATTCTAGATTGAGAAGCCGGCGAGGGCGTATCCGCTTTTTGAGCGAACTTGAAAGACGAGCAAGTCATGGCGCGAACAGCCACCGACAAATTCTGGTCGCTCGTCCGCGCGTGCGCGCGGAGCCTGCGCCGTGACGTGACGCTGGCCTGCGTCGGCCTGCTGCTCGTCGCGCTGCCGGCGGCGGCGCAATCCGACCCGGTCAAGGGCGAGGCGACCTTCTCCGCCGCCGACGGCTATGCGCGACTTGTTTTCAAGTTCGCCGAGGATGTCGGCACCGAGGTGACGACCGCCGGCTCGATCGTGGTGGTCCGCTTCGAACGGCCCGTGGATGTCCCCGTCGAGAAGCTGGTCGATGCGATGCCCGATTATGTCTCCATGGTCCGGCGCGATCCCGACGGCACCGCGATCCGGCTGTCGCTTGCGCGCAAGGTCACCCTCAACACCATGACGGCGGGCGAGCGGGTGTTCGTCGACTTCCTGCCCGACAGCTGGACCGGGGCGCCGCCGAGCCTGCCGCTCGACGTGGTGCGCGAGCTCGCCGAGCGGGCGCGGGTGGCCGAAAAGGCGCTGCGCCAGCAGCGCGCCGAGGCGCTCGCCAAGAAGCGCCCGCCGATCCGCGTGCGCGCACTGGTGCAGCCGACCTTCACCCGCTTTGTGTTCGAGATGCCCGACGGCGTTGGCGCCTCCTCGGTGCTGAACGACCAGAAGCTGACGCTGTTCTTCACGACCCTGCTGAATTTCGATCTGGCCGACGCCAAGGTCGCGGCACCCCCGAACGTCGCCTCCATCAGCCAGAAAGTAGAGAACGACACGACCCAGGTCGAGATCACGCTGATCGGCGATGTCGACGTGCACTCCTTCCGCGAGGACAAGAACTACAACATCGACGTCGCCTTCCAGCAGCAGGACAAGCCCAAGGCGCAAGTGCAATTGTCGCCGGCCGGCCTGCGTACGCCGCCGGAGCTGCAGGCGCCCGCGGCCGCGTCGCCCGCTGCTGCCGAAGCCAAGCCGCCGCATGCAGGCGAGGCGGCACCTGCAAAGACCGAGCCGGCCGCAAAGACCGAAACCAGGAGCGAGGCGGCTCCCTCAAAGCCCGAGATGGGAAGCGGGCAGGCCGCAGCGCCGCCGAAGATGGAGGCCAAAGCCGACATCAAGTCCGAGCCGGCGGCCAAGCTGCAAGCGGCCACGGAGGCGAAGCAACCGCCTGCGGCAGAGGTGGCCAAGGTATCGACGCCTGCCGCGGCACCGCCGCCGGCCGTCGCCGTTGCCGAGAAACAGGTCGAGAAAGCCCAAGCCAAGGAGGGGCCGCCGGCCGGCAAGGAGGCCGCCAGGACCGCGCCGGTGGTCGCAAAGAATGTGGCCGATCCCTCGGCCATGCCCGCGCCTCAAGCCGCGACGGCGGAGGTCGCGAACAAGCCGGCTGACCCAGCGACGCAGGATAAAGCCCCGCCCGTCAAGCTCGAAGCCATCAGGGACTCCGAAGGCCTGCGCCTCACCTTCACCTTTGCCAAGGCCACGCCCGCGGCGTCGTTTCGGCGCGGCGACACGGTTTGGCTGGTGTTCGATTCCAAACAGACCATCGACGTCGAGCCGATCCGCGCCAAGGGCGGCGCCATTGTCGGCGACGTCAGCCGGATGCTGACCGACAACGGGCAGGCGATCCGTATCCGCATCAACCGGCCGCAGATGCATACGCTCTCGAGCGACGAATTCGCCGCCGGCAGCCGCTGGACGCTGAGCTTCGCCGACAAGGTGCTGGCGCCGGCGCAGCCGTTGATGGTGTTGCGCAACATCACCGACCCCGCGCACGCCAATATTGCCGTGAGCTTCGCGGGCGGCGGCGAGCTGCACCGCATCACCGATCCCGATGCCGGCGACACCCTGCTTGTGGTGACCGGCTTGACGCCGGTCCGGGGGCTGATCAAGCGCCAGGACTTCGTCGATTTCACCATGCTCGACACCGCGCATGGCGTCGTGGTCCGTCCGAATTCGGACAGCGTCGCGGTCGAGGTGGCGCCCGACAAGGTGATCGTCGGCAAACCTGGGGGGCTGACGATCTCTTCCGTCGACGCCTCGTCGGAACGGGCGCCGACCGCGGTGCGACCGGTGTTCGACATCGACGAGTGGAACAAGAACCAGGCCGGCGATTTCATCGAACGGCGGGACGCGCTGATCGCCGCTGCCGGCGCCGCCGAGCCCGAGAACCGCGCGCAAGCGCGTCTTGCACTGGCGCGCTTCTACGTGGCGCGTGGCCTTTATGCGGAGGCTGCCGGCGAGGCGGCTTACTCGCTCGCCGATCCCGCGCCCAAGACGGACGAACCCGTCGTCCGGATGGTCCATGCCATCGCCTCCATCCTGATCGGCCAGCCGGAGCGTGCGCTGAAGGATCTCGCAAGCCCCGCGGTCGGCAACAATTACGATTCGCAATTGTGGAAGGGACTCGCTTATGCACGGCAGGGCAAATGGGCTGACGCGCGCGAGAAGCTGAAAAATGTCGAGTTCGCAATCGCCTCGCTCCCGGTCGAGCTGCAGCGCCTGGTCACCATGGACTCCTTGCTCGCCTGCCTCGAAGTGCGCGACTTCGCAGGCGCTGCCAAGCGCCGCAGCGAGCTCGAAGTGGTCGGCGTGTCCGACGAGATGAAGCCGATGGCCTCGGTGCTGTACGGCCGGCTCGCCGAGGCTCTCGGCCAGGAGAAGGACGCGCTCGACGACTATCGCTTCGCGATCGACTCAGCCGACCGCGAGGCCGCGGCCGAAGGCACGCTGCGCCAGGTCGCGCTGCTGCAGAAGCGCAACGAGATCAACCCGCCTGAGGTGCTGAAGCAGCTGGAGACGCTGGCCATCACCTGGCGCGGTGACGCAACCGAGGTCCGGACGCTGGTGATGCTCGCCAAGATCTACAGCGACAACGCCCGCTACGGCGATTCGCTGGCGGCTGCGCGCATGGCGACCAGGCTCGAGCCGAACTCCGACCCCTCGCGCCAGGCGCAGGATGCGGCGCGGGCGCTGTTCTCCGACATCTTCCTCACCGCCAAGGGCGACGAGATGCCGCCGATCGACGCGCTGGGGCTGTTCTACGAGTTCCGCGAGCTGACCCCGATCGGCCGCCGTGGCGACGAGATGATCCGCCGCCTTGCCGACCGGCTGGTCGCGGTCGATCTGTTGGACCAGGCCGCGGAGCTTCTGCAATACCAGGTCGACAAGCGCCTCGAAGGCGCGGCGCGCGCGCAGGTCGCGGCCAAGCTCGCCATGGTGTATCTGACCAACCGCAAACCGGACAAGGCGATCATGGCGCTCAATTCGACCCGCATCGCCGATCTCAACGGCGAATTGCGGGCGCAGCGCCTGTTGCTGGAGGCGCGGGCGCAGAGCGACATCGGCCGTCACGACCTCGCGGTCGATATCATCAGCAATATCGGCGGGCGTGAATCGATCCGCCTGCGCTCGGACATCTACTGGGCGGCGCGGCGCTGGCGCGAAGCGTCCGAGCAGATCGAGCTCTATTACGGCGACCGCTACAAGGACTTCAAGCCGCTCAATCCGGTGGAGAAGGCGGACATCATCCGCGCCGTGGTCGGCTACGCGCTGGCCGAGGACGCCATTGGGTTGGCGCGCTTCCGCGAGAAATATTTGCCGCTGATGAGCGGGGAGCCCGACAAGATCGCGTTCGACACCGCAAGCAAGCCGGCCGCCTCCAACAGCGCCGAGTTCACCGAGATCGCCAAGATGGCGGCGAGCGTCGACACAATGGACGGCTTCCTCCGCGACATGAAGAGCCGCTTCCCCGACGCCACCGCCTGGACACCGCCCGGTCAGAAGGATCCGGCGGCGACCGGCTCGCTGCCGAAAATCGAGGGCGTGAAGCGGGTGAGCGCGAATTAGCGAGACGTGAGCTGCGTCAGGCGAGCTGGTCGAGCTGCGCCTTGGCGTCCCTCAGAACCGGCATGTCGAAGCCTTCGGTGAACTGACCATACACCGACACGAAGAGGTCGCGAGCTGCCCTGCACTTGCCTTGGTCGCGCCATAGGCGGGCGAGGCTGGTCGCAGCGCGCAGCCGAAACGTCTTCGCGCTCTGGCGCTCCGCCACAGCGAGTGCTCGATGATAATTCTGCTCCGCAGCCGCCTGATCGCCTCGCGCATTCATCATGTCGCCTCGCAGCCGATGCAGCTCGGCCTCACCGGACCGCTCCTGGGTCGTCTCGATGAGCTGCGCAGCCTCGGCGAGGCAATTCTGCCCCTCCTGCAGATTCCCGACCCTGGCATGAGCCTCGGCGAGAAAGCATAGCGCGCGCGGCGTGTGCACGACAGCTCCGGCACCACGAAGCACCGAGAGCCCCCTCGCGAGCAACGCGAGGCCGTCCTGCGCCTGTCCAAGTGCTGTCAATGAGCGACCATGTTGGAGGAGTCCGAGGCCCAACCAGAGCGGAAAACCGTGCTCGTTCGAGAGAGACACCAGTTCTTCCGCGTGCCGCCCTGCGTCATGCGGCAAGCCGGCGGCCGCCTCCACCGCACACACCTTGCTCAAGACAAAGGCCACAGTGAACGGATGGTCGAGCGAACGGGCTTCCGACAATGCCTCGTCTGCGTGCGTGCGGCCCTGATCGATGTGGCCTAGAAGCGCCAACGTCACCGCCAAGTGACCCTGGCTCGCCGCGCGCGGATCGGCCACCGCTATGGCGGCGCAAATCGCACGAGCGGCCGGATCTCTCAAGCCATCACATAGCTCGAGAAGGTCGCGCGCCGTCGCAAACTCCCCGCGATAGTGGCAACTGGCGCCGTGGATATAGTGACCCAGCAGCAGAGTGGCTTGATCTTTTCTTGTCTCGCCCAATTTCTCCATCTGCTCGGCAAGCGACACCGCCAGCTCGTGCTCGGCACGAACCGAATGGAAGCCCCATTGGGAATAGAGCAGCGGAGCGAGACGATCCGGTCGATCGAACCTCTCGGCGAGCGCCCGCGCCCTGACAAGGGTATCGGCCACCGCCGGCGCCGAATATCCCCTGGCTGCCATCAGGGCCCGCCCCAGGGCAATCTGCAGGTCGAGCTCATGCTGCACAGGCCGCGACTCCTCGGGCATGTTCGCCAGCAGTTCGAGACCCTTCTGCAACTGCGCTACCGCTTCCGTCATCGCCGACCGCGCGACCGCCTGCTGGCCGGCCTTGAGTCGGTAGTCGATCGCCTTCTCGTTGAAACCGGCCTCGGCACAATGATGAGCCATGAGTTGGGGCTGAGCAGCCACGATTTCAGGGAACTGGCTCTCAAGCGTCGTCGCAACGCGCGCATGGATCTGTTGGCGTCGACCGCGCAGCATGGTGCTGTACGCTGCGTCCTGTACCAGCGCGTGCTTGAAGGTGTACTCCGCATCAGGCGGGGTGCCCCGCTGGAAGACCAGTTCAGCGCTTACGAGCTGCGCCAGGGCCCCGTCCACCTGTTGCTGCGGCATGGCGGCGACCGCGCTGATCAGCTCATGCGAGAACGACCGCCCAAGGGCAGCTCCGATCTGCGCCATCTCGCGCACGGGCGCCAGGCGATCGAGCCGTGCGAGGAGCGAGGCATGGAGCGAGGTAGGGATGGCAAGCCGAGGCACGGGCCCCCTCGCATCAAAGCGGTCGCCAGCGTCGGCCAGCATGCCGCTCTCGATCACCGCTTTGGTCAATTCCTCGATGAACAGCGGTATGCCATCGGTCCGATCGATGATTCCTTCGGCGATCTCCTGCGGCAACGCCTTGCCGCCGGTCACCCGCATGATCATCTCGGCGCGCTGTCGATGGGGCAGCCGACTGAGACTGATCAATGTCACGTGCGAGCGCCCGATCCAGGTTGGCGTGAACTCTGGCCGGAAAGTGATGATCAGCAAGACCCCGAGGGTCGCAACGCGGTCGACGATGCGGTCCAACAGGTCGAGCGAGGTGGGGTCGATCCAGTGCACATCCTCGAACACCATCAGCACGGGCCGGCGCGCCGCCAGTCCCTCGAGCTGGGCCAGGAGGACCTGAAGCGTCTTCTCCTTGCGTTTCTGCGGTGTGAGGCTGAGAGGTGAATAGCCATTGCCGATCGGCACGGACAGCAGGTCCGCGATCAGAGGAACGGCCTCGGTGAGGTCAGCGTTTGCCTCAGCGAGCAACGCCTCGAGCTTGTTCAATCGTTGCCGGTCCGTATCGTCGCGCCGGAATCCCGCTGCCCGCTCGAGCTGAGAAATGGTCGGGAAAAGTGCGCTGTCCTGGTGATGCGGCGAGCAGAAGCGGCGCAAGCGGATGTGTGGATCATCGCTCAGCCGCTCCAGTGCGGTCTCGGCTAGGCGCGATTTGCCGATGCCGGGCTCACCCGATATCAGCACGACCAAGCCATGGCCGCGCTTTATCTGCTGCCAGCGGCGCATCAGCAGCTCGATCTCCTCATCACGGCCGAGCAGTGGCGTTCTGGCTACGCGCAAGGCCTCGAAGCGGCTATCGACTGCGTTCGCACCGATGACTCGCCAGACCGGCACCGGGTCGCTGAAGCCCGTGATGGACACGCTCCCGAGAGCGAGATACTCGAAGAGTCCACCGACGAGGCGGCGGGTGCTGCCATCGATGACCACCGTATCCGGCTCGGCCAGCGCCTGCAGCCGCGAGGCCAGATTGGGGGTCTCACCGACCACCCCATGTTCCTGCGATGCGCCATCCCCGATGAGATCGCCGACGATCACCAAGCCGGTGGCAATGCCAACTCGCACTCGTAGTCTTGCCTCCGGGCCGACATCGAGTCCTTCCACGGCCGCAACCAATGTCAGCCCGGCGCATACCGCACGCTCGGCATCATCTTCATCGGCCCGTGGATAGCCGAAATATGCGAGCACGCCGTCGCCCATGTATCTGGCAACGAACCCGCCAGATTTCTCGATTTGCTCGGCACAGCAGCGGTGGTACTTGCCAATGATTTCCCGCAAGTCCTCAGCATCGAGCCGTGTCGAGAGCGCCGTCGAGCCCACGAGATCGGCGAACATGACAGTGAGTTGACGTCTCTCGGCCGCGGTCCAAGGCGTACGCAGGGGTCTCGCTCCGGCCTCATCGAGTTCGGCGATCGCCCGCAACATCTTCTTGCGATGGCCGAGCGAGACGCCGATTTTTTCGAGATCGTAGTCGGTCAGATCGCGCAGAACGCTTGGATCAATATCGTTATCGGCAAAGCGCTGCGCGTATTGCCCCAGGCCAAGGGTGTTGAGCCAGTCCGCAATCTGCTGCATTGGCTCCCTCGACTGTCTGATTGACGGTCGGCCGAATTCTGGACTCGGACGAAGCAACGTTATCCGGATCTTTTCAGCATAGCATGCTTTGGTTCGCGGCATTCGGCCGCGGCCGGCCCTCGATCTTAACCAAAATGGTGCAACAGTACAGGCGCCGGCTACCAACCCGCGCAAGGCACGATGAGAACAACTCGATTGCTACCCTACCGGTTTGGGAGCGTTGCGGTAACGGGCCCGGTCGGCCGCGTCCAGCTTGGCTGTCGCCCGGTTTTGGCTCTGATCGAGTTCAGCAGCATCGCGGCGAGGATCATCAACAGGATTCCACCAAGACTGAGTGCAGTCTGCATCGCAAGCCCATCCGAGATGTCGAGCAGCGCTACTTGGCTGGCGAGCGCCAGCAGAACGCCGAGGCAATAAATTGGCAGCGAGTTCTCGCCACAGCGCATCGCGCCGCGCATGACTGGCGTCATCAGCCCTCGCCAATTGGGAGGCAAAAAACATATGGCTAAGATCGCAAGAGCAAAGAAATGCAGCAGTCGCAGCGGACCGAGATTCGATTTGTCCAACGGGAAAAGCAGGTGAGCCAGAGCCTGCGGGACCAGCGGTTCCAGCAGCTTGATGCGCCAACTCAGCGTGACGACCAGGCTGAAGACCAGATAGAGCACGGCAAGTAACAGCGCGGTACGCGAGGTCACCCACGGCCGGAATCTCTTGCCCTCGATTACCCACCAGGCGCCCAGCACAGTCAGAAGCTGCCAGGCCAGTGGATTGAAAAACCAGACATTGTTCGGCCAAGCCGGGACGGTCCAGCCAAAGACGTTCACGAGTGCATAAAGCAACAGCGAGGCACCAAGCGTCACGTTCGGCACGCGCAGCAGCAGCCATAGCAGCGGCGCGAACAAAACATGATAGATCACGAAAATCGGCAAGATATCGGTGTTGACGGGGCGGTATTGCAGGACCGCCGCGCGCGCGAGCGCCGCGCCCGGATCTTCCAGCAGAATGCGCGTATTGCTCTCATCGGCAAGATAGTCGCCGCCTGCGAGGTAAACCATGATGGTACAGGCGAGCGTGAGCACCAGAAATGCGGCATAAATGTCCCAGCCTCGCCATAGCGAGCGCCTGATCACGCTGCTCCAGCCCTCGCAGCGACGTGCCCTACCGTAGGCTAGCGCGCAGGTCACACCCGAGATGAACATGAACACTTCCGCGGCATCGCTGAAACCGTAGTTTCGCAGCGTCAGCCAGCTTCCGATGTTGTTGGGGATATGGTCGAGGAAGATCCACCATAGCGCGATGCCACGGCAGGCATCGATACGCAGGTCGCGGTCTGATCCGTTGAGCTGCGGTAGCTGCTCGCGGACCAGTGGCTTCGGGGGGGTAATTCGATCATGCATCTGGTTGCCTGTCGCGCGTGCGAGCGCGCCCTCGGTCGGATACTGGTCGGTGAGAAATTGGTTCGGAGCACCTCTTGTATTTCAAGTTGCCCACGATGCTCCGGGAGTGTGCTGGGTCGCGGATCGCCGATGCTGTCACGAGGCCCGGCTACCGAATGGCTGGGGCTGCTTCCGTCACGGTGCCTTCGCGCAAACTGCCATCCCAATCACGGGGTACGGCAGGATTGCCGGCATCCCAATTCGTTTCCAAAATTTCATCGCTAGCAACCGAGAGCCGAAGCTGTTTCCGCATTTCGGCGAGGCGGGCACGGCAATATTCGCGGTAAAGCAGGTCGAAAATGGTGGACATGATCGAACCCTCGCTTGAAATCACCCCTCAGCGTCTCATGTGATCGTTTTCTGCAATTTCGTCCGCGGCCGAAAATGAAAAGTGCCGGGGCAGTTTGCTTTGACCAAATTTATCTGACCAAATCTGATTGCTGTCTTGAACTCAAAGTACCGAACGGCGTCGGTTCGAAGGATCGGACATCGAAGCGCTGCAAATCAATCACGCCGCGCATAGTTGAGTGAAAACGACTTTAAATTATGTAGTAAGGCTGTACCTGCACTCGCGGCCACAGCGCTAAAACCGATGCATGTCAGCAACTAAAAATAGATTGATCATGGCTATCTCCTCTTTAGCGAGATATTTGCGCCATGACGTAACGAATTTCCCCTGATTTTCTCGCCGGCACGTGAGCCAATTCACATGTCTCATCGATAATCACGAGTGAGACTAGCAGGCGGACGGTATAGTTTCTTGGACTACTGCGCACCGCATAACGGAAGGTCCGTGCGCAAATTGCAAACGACAGATATCGGCGGTAGCCGTTCGGAGATTTTATCCGATTGCTTTAGGAAAGGCTGGGAGATTCCGCATGTCAGCGGGTGCAGCCGATTTCATATCTCTTCGATTTTCGACGCGCGAGCTCCCGGAGCGGATGCGCATCCCAATGTGGCGCGAGGAGTTTGGGCGAGGCATAGTCCACGCCGATATCGAGCCCTTATCGGACGTTCCGTTTCAGGCCGAAGCGACACTACACGCACTTGAAGGCTTGCGCACGCTCGCATTGAAGGGTTCGGCGATGTGCTTCAAGCGCTCGCAAACGAATATCGTTGATGGTGATGACTCGATCGGTCTCATCGTCAGCTGTTCCAGCAGGGCTCGGCTGTCGCAGTGCGGCCAGGAGATCGAGCTCAGCGCCGGCGATGCAATCGCGATTCTGCATTCAGAGCCCGTCACTGTCACCTATCTAGGAGGATTGCAATTTGGTCTGGCCGTGCCGCGCGACGCGCTTACGCCGCGCGTGTTGAATGTTGACAGCCACACCATGCGGCCGATTTCTCGCCGAACCGAGGCGCTCCGACTTCTCATGACTTATCTGAAGTCGGCACTGAAGGAGGGCGCTCTGGCTGCCCCCAACCTACGTGATGCGGTCGTCAGTCACATCCATGATCTCGCGGCGCTCGCAATCAGCGAGCGAGCTCCCTTGGGTGAGAGCAATGCGAGCGCTGTAGTGGCTGCGCGCCACGCCGCGGCCCTCGACCATATCGCGGTACACTTCCAGAACCCGGAGCTCAGCCTGGAGGTAGTAGCCGATAGCCAGGGTATCTCGCCTCGTTATCTGCAGCGGCTGATGGCGTCATCCGGAACGTCGTTCACGGGGTGCGTGAATGAGTTACGGTTGCAACGGGCCTTCACGTTGCTGATCGAGCCCCGCGGCGGCGCGCGCCGAATTTCCGACATCGCGCTGGAAGTCGGATTTTCGGATATTTCGCATTTCAACCGACTATTCCGGGCCCGCTTCGGCTACTCGCCGCGTCACGTGCGCAGCGCCGGAAACGGTAGCTGCGACGCGGACCCCAATCCGTAAGTGCCGCGAGCGGTACGCGAGAGCTTCAAACCTTGATTTAACCGGACAAGACGGGCCTCTTGGGCGATTCTGCGCCGCGGCTCGATGTCGAAAGCACCGCTTGCGCGTAAGAGCGGGAGTGCGAGAACAGGCGCCGTCCTCTCGACAGCGGCGCCCGTCCGCGGCAATTTGCCGGCATCAAGCCGGAAGGAAGCTGCCGCCATGACCAAGCCTGTGAAAACCGAAGCCGAACTCGTCGCCATGGCCGTGGCGGAATTGAAGGTTCACGCCGATTGCCCCGACGGGATGGCGATTAGCGTCATCAAGAGCGACGACTCCTGGGAGTTCCGCGCTTCGGCCGATGCGGCGACAGTGGCAAAGCCCGGCTATCCCGAATGCGTCGCCATGCTGGTGCAGATCGGGGATCACCTGAGCAAGCAATATGATTTGAAGCAGTAGCCTCTTCGTCATTGCGAGGAGCGAAGCGACGACGGGGTCCGCCGCGAAGTCTGGATCGCGTCGCTTCGCTCGCAATGACGAGTTGGCACATCGCGCGATAATTGCTGCGAAGATTCCTGTAGGGAGGCGAAAGCTCTTAAGCTATCATCCGCTGCGGGAACTGCCTTCCATCGATCGCGGCGCCGGGCAACGGCCGTCAACGGGAGGGTGATCAATGACGACTGCTCGCGATGGTGAGGAGCTCACGCGCGTCGGGGCGGGCACGGTGATGGGCGCCTTGATGCGCTGCTACTGGATGCCAGCCTTGATGTCGTCGGAGCTCAGGCCGGATGGTCCGCCGGTGCGGTTGATGCTGCTTGGCGAGAGGCTGATTGCGTTTCGCGACAGTGCGGGCAAGGTCGGCGTGATGGATCACCGCTGCCCCCACCGCTGCGCCTCGCTGTTTCTCGGGCGCAACGAGGAGGGGGGCTTACGCTGCATCTATCACGGCTGGAAGTTCGACGTCGAAGGCAACTGCATGGACATGCCGAGCGTGCCTCCGCCGGATTTCAAGCAGAAGGTCAAGGCAAAGGCCTATCGCACGATCGAGCGCGCCGGTGTTGTCTGGGTCTATATGGGCAGCGCCAGCGAGGCGCCGCCGCTGCCGGGCTTCGAAATTCTCGATTTGCCGGAGGACGAGATCCGCGTCAGCTTCATCCAGCGCGACTGCAATTATCTGCAGGCGCTGGAGGGTGAGATCGACACCTCGCATTTCGGCTTCCTGCACGCGGGCCATGTCGATGCCGATGAACTCGCCGCCGACGAGCCGCTGCGCTACACCGTCACCGACCGCGCGCCGCGCTATCATCTGCGCGAGGCGCCCTGGGGCACGCAGTATGCAGGCTACCGGCCCGCGAGCGCCGGGGGCACCTATTGGCGCTTTGCCAACTTCCTGTTTCCGTTCTGGACCCAGGCGCCGAACGGCGAGTTCGACAGCCATATGCATGCGCGCGCATGGGTGCCGCTCGACGACACTCACACCATGTATGTGTTCCTGTTCTGGAAGCGTGCGGTCTCGGCGATGTCGCTGCCGCAGCCGGCCTACAAGGACGGCACGCCGATCGGAGGCACGAGCCGTGGCAACCGCCTGCTGCCCAATTCGTCAGACTGGCTCGGCCGCTTCCGGATGGAGGCCAACGCAGGCAACGACTGGAACATTGATCGCGAAGCGCAGGCCAACGGCACCATCTACAGCGGCATCGACGGCATTCATTTGCAGGACCAGGCGATCACCGAGAGCATGGGCCCGATCGTCGATCACGAATGGGAGCATTTGGCGCCGTCCGACCAGATGATCACGCGCACCCGCCGCCGCCTCCTGCTCGCCGCCCGCGCCCTGCGCGACACCGGCGCGATGCCACCGGGCGCGGAAGATGCCAGCATGTACCGTGGCGCCCGCAGCGGCTATTTCGTCAGCGACGATGCCGGCGATTGGCAGACGGTCTATGCCAACAGGCTGGCGGAAGCGGTGCATGCGCCGGCCGCAATGCGGGCAGCCGAGTGAGCGCCGCGTAAGGTGGGTAGAGCGAAGCCCACCATTGTCATAGCGCGTGAGGCGATGGGTTTCGCGGGGGTTCGCCTCGCTCACCCGCCCCCGTAACTCTGCACAAGACTGCCTGCAACCAGTGACCAGCCGTCGACCAACACGAAGAAAATCAGCTTGAATGGCAGCGAGATCGTGGCCGGTGGCAGCATCATCATGCCCATCGACATCAGGATCGAGGCGACCACGAGGTCGATGATCAGGAAGGGCAGGAACAGCAAGAACCCGATCTCGAAGGCGCGCCTCAATTCGGAGATCATGAAGGCCGGCACCAGGATGCGCAGCGACATCTCGTCGGGCGTTGCCGGCGGCGGCTCGCCGGAGAGATCCATGAACAGCCGCAGGTCCTTCTCGCGCACGTTCTTCTGCATGAAGGCGCGCAAGGGTACGGAAGCGCGCTGCAGCGCCTCCTCAGCCGATATCTCGTTGTTGATGAGGGGGCGGATGCCGTCATCATAGGATTTCTGCAGCACGGGCCCCATCACGAAGGCGGTCAGAAACACCGCCAGCGCAATGATGACGGTGTTCGGCGGCGCGGTGGCCGTACCCATCGCGGTGCGCAAGAGCGACAGCACCACGACGATGCGGGTGAACGACGTCATCATGATCAGGATCGACGGTGCGATCGACAGCACCGTCAAAAGCGCGATCAGCTGGATCGCGCGCTCGGTGACCCCGCCATTGGCGGGGCCGAGATTGATGCTGATGTCCTGGGCGAACGCCGCCGTGGCCAGTGAGCCGGCGGCGATCAGGACAGCAATGAACAAAACTCTACGCGGAAGGCTGGCGGGTCTCACGAAGACGACGACTTCGGACGGCCCAGCAGTGACGCCATCTCGTCTTCGAGATTCTCAAAGTTGCTCTTCGGCGAGGCGGGGGCAGGCGACGGCACCGCAATCGGCGGCTCGCTGCGTGGCGTGGCCGCGCGCTCGCGGATCGGCGGCGGCTCGGGCGCAACTGGTGGTGCAGTGTCGGCGGGCGCGGGGCTAGCCGGACGGCGCAGGGCAGCTTCCAGCCGTTGGGCCATCTCGGCGAGGTTCTGGTCCGCGCTCTGCGCGGGCGTCGGCACCGGTGGGGCTGGCGGCGGCGGTGGAGGTGGCGGAGACGCGGCGCGTTCGCTCGGGCGCAACGGCGCCGGCTTCGCCGCCTCGGCGGCCGGGCGCGCGGGGCGCGGCGGCGGAGGTGGCATTATCGGTTCGCCGCGCGACGGCATGCGGGGAAGCACGGGCTCCGGCCGCTGCTCCAGTCTCGGCTCCGGCCTTGCTTCGGGTCTTGGTTCAGGCCTTGGCTCGGTCCTTGGCTCGGTCCTCTCCAGACGGGCGCCAAGCGACTCGGGCGCAAAGCCGGTCAGCGACTCGCTGCGGCGTTCACTGGGCTGCGGCACCGGCCGCCGCAACTCATCGGCGAATGACGGACGATTCGGACGCGGTGGCGGCTCCGGCATCAACGGCGGCGGCTCGTGATGGTCGAACGAATCGGCGCGGGCCGCCTCCGACTCATTCCAGGCGGTGTCGGGTAGTGGCGATGTTCGCGTCGGCTCGAGGGGAGCGACCGCCGGCGATATTCCGGGACGCTGCGGCAGCTGTTCACGCGCCGGGCTCGCACGCACGATGTTGGATTCGACCACGATGTCGCTCGGGCCGCCGATCATCAAAAGGTGCTCGATATTGTCACGCCGGACCAGGACCAGACGTCGCCTGCCGTCCACCGCGGCGGCATCGATCACGGCAAGGCGCGGCATCCGCCCGCGATTCGTGTTGGCACCCAGCCGATTGCTTGCGAATCGACGCACCAGCCAGGCGGCCAGCGCAATCAGCGCCAGCACGGCCAGAAATGCGAAGATAAACGTCACTACCATGGTCAGTCCCCGGCAAATCGCGCTTTCATCAAGCCTTTCGTAAGACCGCTTTGACCGAAGCAGCGAACGACGCCTGAGATCGAACCGTTAACCCTTTACGGCAAAAGCTGCCGCCCCGCATCCTTAATAACCCATGAATCGGTCGAACCAAAACGACTTCTTGGAGCGCGTAAGGGCGCGTGTGGAGGCGGTTAATGCAGCCTATGTGGCGAAATTGCGCTGCCCCGCATGCCCCGCATGCGCTGCGCTGCGAAAGTCCGTCCGATTACGGATAGCGATTTTAACCAGCTGTTAACCATACACGCGGCAAATTCTACCTACCTTTCGGAACCCTCCGGAGGCGCGAAACGGAGCGGCCTCGATGTCAATCAACGATCTTCCGGCCCTGTCGGTGTTGCGCACCAAGATGCGTTGGCACCAGGAGCGGCAGAGCGTTCTGTCGGAGAACGTCGCCAATTCGGATACGCCGAGCTTCAGGCCGCGCGACCTGGTCGCGCCCAAGTTCGACCAGAGTGGCGGTGTCACGGGCGCCATGGGGGCGCTGCCAATGTTGCGCACCAGCGCCGCCCATATCGCGCCCGCAGGCGGCAGCGGGGACAGCTTTGACCAGAACAAGAAGGCCGGCTTCGAGACGCGGCCCGCCGGCAATGCCGTGAACATCGAGGACGAGATGCTCAAGGTCTCGGCCAACCAGATGGATTACGCCGCAGTGACCCAGCTCTACTCGAAGAGCCTGCAGCTCATAAAGACCGCCATAGGCAAGAGTTGACGGCCGAAAGATTTAAGGAAAGGGACGGCGCAAAATGGCCAGTGACGGAAGTGACTTCGCCCGCTCGATGGGGATTGCGACCTCCGGGCTGCGGGCCCAGGCCGGCCGCATGCGGGTGATCTCGGAAAACATCGCCAACGCCGATTCCACTGCATCCAGCGCCGGCGGCGATCCCTATCGCCGCAAGGTGCCGACGTTTTCGTCCACGCTCGATCGTGCGCTTGACGCCAAGGTGGTGAGCCTCGGGCAGATCAAGCCGGACCAGTCGGATTTTCGCGTCAAGTACGAGCCCAGTAACCCGGCGGCGGATGCCTCCGGGAACGTCAAGTACCCCAATGTGAACCCGTTGGTTGAGATGACCGACCTGCGCGATGCGCAGCGGTCCTACGAAGCGAACCTGAACGTCATAACCGCCACACGCCGGATGATCCAGCGTACGCTGGACATCCTCAAGGCATAATAAGAAGGAAAAGTAACATGGCGTCACCCACTGTTGCTGCGAACGCCTACGCCAATCTCGCCCGCGTCCTTGAATCCGGCGGAGCCAGCAAGGGCAATGCGAACCTCGGCCGCATCATGGAAACCGGCGGTGCCAGCGCGGGCGCCGACGGCAACGGTCCCTCGTTCAGCACCGTGCTCAAGGATGCGATCGGCAGTGTCTTGGAAGCCGGCCGCAAGTCCGACGCCCAGACGGTCGCCATGGCCAACGGCAAGGCCAACGTGATGGACGTGGTCACCGCGGTGGCCGAAACCGACGTCGCGGTGTCGACGCTGGTCTCGGTGCGCGACAAGGTGATCCAGGCCTACGAAGACATCATGAAGATGACGATCTGATTCGTCGCGGGACGTCATTCCGGGCGGTGCGCAGCACCGAACCCGGAACCTCAGGATTCCGGGTTCGCGCGTCGCGCGCCCCGGAATGACGACAGGCGAGTATGGGGCAATCACGATGACCGGTGCTGAAACTCTCGACGTGGCGCGCGATGCGATCTGGACCATTGTGATTGTGTCGGCGCCGATGATGGTGGTCGGGCTCGTGGTCGGCGTGGTGGTGTCGCTGTTCCAGGCGTTGACCCAGATCCAGGAGCAGACGCTGGTGTTCGTGCCGAAGATCATCTCCATCTTCATCACGCTGCTGCTGGCGCTGCCGTTCATGGCGGACGCGCTGCACAGCCACATGATGCGGATCTCGTCGCGAATCATCGGCGGGTGAGGCAAAATGCGTAAATCATGCGCATCGACATCTCCTGGCTGCCGGCGCTCGCCGCCGCCTTCATGCTGGTCTTCGCCCGCGTCGCCGCCATGGTCATGCTGTTGCCTGCGCTGGGCGAGCAGAACATCCCGGTGCGCATCAAGCTTGCAGCCGCCGTGCTCCTGACCCTGATCATCCTGCCGCTGCACCAGCGCGATTTTCACATCGACATGCAATCGCTCTCCTCGCTGATCGTCTTGATGGTGCAGGAGATCCTGATCGGCATCGTGCTCGGCGCGACCGCGCGCGTCACGATGTCGGCGCTGCAGGTCGCAGGCAGCATCATCGCCCAGCAGATGGGGCTCGGCTTCGTCACCTCGGTCGATCCGACGCAGGGCGAGCAGGGGCTCCTGGTCGGCAACTTCCTGACCATGCTCGGCGTCACCCTGCTGTTCGCAACCGACAGCCATCACCTGCTGATCGCCGCCTTGAACGACAGCTACAAGATCTTCGCGCCGGGCGAGGCGATTGCGACCGGGGATATCGCCTCGCTCGCCACCCAGGCCTTTGCCGCCGCCTTCAGGCTCGGGCTGCAGCTCGCCGCGCCGTTTCTGGTGTTCGGCCTCGTCTTCAACATCGGCCTCGGGGTGCTGGCGCGGCTGATGCCGCAGATGCAGGTCTATTTCGTCGGCGTGCCGCTCTCGATTCTCGCGGGCTTCCTGATCTTCGCCCTGGTGCTGACGGCGCTGATGGGGACCTTCCTCGCCTATTTCGACGGCGTGGTGCACCAGATGCTGTCGCTGAAGTGAGGGGCGATCGATGGCCGAAGAGAGCGACACATCGGACAAAACAGAAGACCCGACGCAGAAACGGCTCGACCAGGCGGTCGAGCACGGCGACGTCGTCAAGAGCCAGGAGCTCAACACCTGGTTCGTGATCGCGGCCGCGACGCTCGTGATGTCGACCTTCTCGGAGTCGATCGGCAGCCACATCATGGCGCCGTTGCGCAACCTGATCGCCAAGTCCTGGACGATTCCTGTCGACGGCCCGGCGCTGCTGGGGCTTGTGAAGAGCCTTGAATTCATGCTGATCGGCGTCCTCGGCCTGCCGCTTGGGCTGCTTGCCTTCGCCGCCATCGGCGGCAACATGCTCCAGCACCGCCTGGTGTTCTCGGGCGAGCCGCTCAAGCCGAAACTGTCCAAAATCTCGCCGGCCTCCGGCTTCAAGCGCCTGTTCGGCAAGCAGGCGGCGGCCAATTTCGCCAAGGGCCTGTTCAAGCTGATCGCGCTCGGCGTCGTCATGGCCATGATTCTGTGGCCGGAACGGATGCGGCTGCAATCGATCGTTCACCTCGATCCCGAGCAGCTCCTGGACATGGTGCGCTCGATCACGATGCATCTGATGGGCGCAGTGGTGGCGATGCTCGCCATTGTCGGGATCGCCGACTACCTGTTCCAGTACCGGCAATGGTACGAGCGGCAGAAAATGTCGCTGCAGGAGATCAAGGAGGAGCACAAGCAGTCCGAAGGCGATCCCCATATCAAGGGCCGCATCCGGCAGCTGCGGGTCGCCCGCATGAAGAAGCGCATGATGACGGCGGTGCCCAAGGCCTCCGTGATCATCACCAATCCGACCCACTATTCGGTGGCGTTGCAATATAATCGCGGCATGTCGGCGCCGATCTGCGTCGCCAAGGGCGTCGATCACCTCGCCTTCAAGATCAGGGAAATCGCCAAGCAGCACGACATTCCGATTGTCGAGAACGTGCCCCTGGCCCGCGCGCTGTATGCCACCGTCGAGGTCGATGCGGAAATCCCGGTCGAGCACTATCAGGCGGTCGCTGAGATCATCGGCTATGTCATGGGCCTGCGGCGGACCTTGAGCGGCCGGCGCCCATGAGCCGGAAAATAGCGGGGAACTACTGGAAAACGGCCCAAAACCAGCCCTTTGCGGCTTGACGGGCTTGCGTTTAGCCTGCCGATTCAGGCACTTGAAGAATCGGGCGCAGGAGTAGCGCCGCGATTCCGTTAGGCCGCATCATTTGCCATGACCGCTGAATTCGAAAAAGGTGCGCCGGGCGAGGCCGTCAAGCTGCACGAGCCGGCGCGACGCAGCGGCAGCATCCTGCTGGTGCTGCTGGTCGCCGGACTGCTGGTGGCGATCGCGGTCGCGCTGATGACCCTGGGGCGCGTCCAGGCCCAGCCCTATATTCTCGGGCTGCTGGCGCTGCTCGCCATGCTCGGGCTATTCAGCCTGTTCGCTCTCGCAGCCGGCATCATCCGCTTCGCCGATCGCTCGGTCGACGACCCAGTGATGAGCCGGATTGCCGATCATGCTTTCGACGGGCTCGCGGTAACCGACGCGCGCGGGCATGTGGTCTATTTCAATGCCGCCTATCTGTCGCTGACGGGTGCCACCAGCGCGCAGGATGTACGCCCCGTGGAGCGCGTCTTCATCGGCAATCCCGACGTTTCGGAAGCGGTATTCCGCCTCCTGAAGGCCGCACGGGAAGGCAAGCGCCAGCAGGAGGAGGTCCGCATCGCCGGCACCGACGGCGGCCGTGGCCGGTGGCTGCGCATGCGGGTGCGTCCGCTCGGCTCGCGCAAGCGCGAGGCGCGCTATGCGGTGTGGTCGGTTTCCGACATCACCCGCGACCGCGAGCGGCAGGAGGACGTGTTCAAGGAGCTGCAGCATGCGATCGAGTATCTCGATCATGCCCCGTGCGGCTTCTTCTCGGTCAATGCGACCGGCGAACTCGCCTATGTCAACGCGACCCTTGCGAACTGGCTGGACTATGACCTTGCCGAGATCGGCTCCGGCGGGCTGCGGCTCACCGACATCGTCTCAGGCGACGGCGCGTCGCTTCTGACCTCGATCGTGGCGGTGCCCGGCGAGGTCAAAACCGAGGTGTTCGACATCGATCTCAAGAGTCGCGCCGGCAAGACCATGCCGGTGCGGCTCTATCACAAGCTCGCGTTCGGCGCCGACGGCACGGCGGGCTCGTCGCGCACGCTTGTCATCAGCCGCGCCCGCGACGAGCGCGCCGATCCCGAACGCGCCGCCGAAGTGCGCTTCATGCGCTTCTTCGACCACACGCCGATGGCGATCGCCACGGTCGACCGCGGCGGTCATGTGGTGCGGGCCAACGCGCGCTTTGCAAAGCTCGCGCAAGGCCTCGGCCTCGACGGCCTTGTCGGCAAGCTGATCTTCCGCGCCGTCAATGCCCGCGACCGCAACCTTCTGATCGCCGCGATCAACCAGGCCGCCGAAGGCCAGGGTGACATCGCGCCCGTCGAGGTGATGCTGGAGGGCGCCAAGGAGCGCTGGGGCCAGTTCTTCGTCACAGCGGTCGAGGAGGGCGAGCGCGAGACCGAGGCCGGCATCGTCTACATGCTCGAGACCACCGAGCGCCGCGCGCTGGAAAACCAGATCAACCAGTCGCAGAAGATGGACATGGTCGGCCAATTGGCCGGCGGCATCGCGCACGATTTCAACAACGTGCTCTCCGCCATCATGATGGCGAACGACTTCCTGCTGAACGCGCACAAGCCGACCGATCCGTCGTTCCAGGACATCATGCAGATCAAGCAGAATGCGACCCGCGCCGCAACGCTGGTGCGGCAGCTGCTCGCCTTCTCGCGCCGCCAGACGCTGCGGCCACAGGTGCTCCATCTCGGCGACGCGCTCTCCGACCTCACCATGCTGTTGCGCCGGCTGATCGGCGAGAAGGTGAAGCTCGATCTCATGCACGGACGCGACCTCTGGCCGGTCAAGGTCGACGTCTCGCAATTCGAGCAGGTGATCGTCAATCTCGCGGTCAACGCGCGTGATGCCATGCCCGACGGCGGCAAGCTCTCGGTGAAGACCGGCAATGTGACGGCGGAGGACGCCGCCCAACTCGCCTTCAAGGGCATGCCGGCCGCCGACTATGTGCGGATCGATGTCGGCGACTCCGGCACCGGCATCCCCGCCGATATCCGCGACAAGATCTTCGAGCCGTTCTTCTCGACCAAGGAGGTCGGAAAGGGCACGGGGCTCGGGCTCTCCACGGTCTACGGCATCGTCAAACAGACCGGCGGGTTCATCTATGTGGATTCGGAGGAGGGCAAGGGCACCACCTTCTCGATCTTCCTGCCGCGCCATCATGTCGAGAAGGAGGTGCAAGCCGAGACGCACGCGGAGGCAGCCGGCGCCAATGGCGCGGCCAGGGAACAGGCCTCAGAGCCCGCCAAGCCGCGCGCCGATCTCACCGGACACGGCACCATCCTCCTGGTCGAGGACGAGGAGGGCCTGCGCTCGCTCAATGCGCGCGGCTTGCGCTCGCGCGGCTACAGCGTGATCGAGGCCTCGAACGGCGTCGAGGCGATGGAGGTGATGGAAGAGAACAATGGCGACGTCGATCTCGTGGTCTCCGACGTGGTGATGCCGGAGATGGACGGGCCGACGCTTCTGAAAGTGATGCGCGAGCGCAATCCGGGCGTAAAGATCATCTTCGTGTCCGGCTACGCGGAGGATGCTTTCGAGAAGAGCCTGCCGGAGAACCAGCAATTCGCCTTCCTGCCCAAGCCGTTCACCCTGAGCCAGCTGGTCGCCGCGGTAAAGGAGACCATGGTGCCGCAGTAGGCTCTGTCATTCCGGGATGGTACGAAGCACCAGACCCGGAATCTCCAGGCTCCGGGCTCGGTGTTACCGCACCGCTTGGGATGACGGAGGACAGCCAGATCCATCCCCCGCGACCGAGCGCCGCAGCCCTTAACCATGGAACCCGCTTCACTTTTAGGCAAGTCCGCCCATCTTAGGGTCGCTGCCCCCTTCAGGGGTTTGGGAAACAACATGAATTTCGTCAAACCAATGCGTAAGGCGATGCAGGCGGTCGCGATTCTGCTGGCGCTGGCGATCCCGACGCTATCGGTGGTCACGCCGGCCGACGCCCGCATCGGCGGCGGCTTTTCGTCGGGCTCGCGCGGCTCGCGCTCCTTCTCCACGCCGCCGAGCACCTCGACCGCGCCAGGCACCGCCTCGCCGTTCAGCCGCAGCTTCACTCAACCCTCCAGCCCGTCTTATGGGCCGGGAACGAGCGGCGGCTTCTTCAACCGCTCCGGCGGAGGCCTGTTGCGCGGGCTGGCCGCAGGCTTCATCGGCGCCGGCCTGTTCGGCCTGTTGTTCGGTGGTGGCCTGTTCTCAGGCCTCGGCGGTTTCTCCTCGCTGCTTGGTCTGTTGCTGCAGATCGTGCTGATCGTGTTCCTCGCACGCTGGGCGATGTCCTGGTGGCAGCGTCGTAATATGGGTCAGCCGGCCTATGCGGGCGCTGGTCCCACGACGGCATCGAATTTGCGCACCGGTATGGGTGGCTTCGGCTTTGGAACTGGCACCGCCAGCACGCCGCTACAGATCCAGCCCGCAGATTACGAGGCATTCGAGCGGCTGCTTACCGAGACGCAAGCCGCGTGGTCGGACGAGGACATGGCGCGCCTTAGCCGGGTCGCGACGCCGGAGATGGTCGCCTTCTTCGAGCGCGACATGGCCGACAACCGTGCCCGCAACCAGATCAACAAGGTCTCCGGCACCAAGCTCCTGCAGGGCGACCTGTCGGAAGCCTGGCGCGAGGGCGACACCGACTACGCGAGCGTGGCGATGCGCTTCTCCATGATAGACCGCATGCTCGATCGCGCGACCGGCCGGCTGGTCGGCGGCAGCGAGCAGCCGCAGGAGGCGGTCGAGGTCTGGACCTTCGTCCGCCCGCACGGCGGCGAGTGGATACTCTCGGCGATTCAGCAGAGCAACTGATCCTCGCATAACAGAAAGTTCCGGGGCGCCGCGGCTGACACCGCGGCGCCTTTCGCTTGTTGCGGGCCCGCCTTGTTTTGCGGGCAACCCTTGCGCGTGCCCATGCTATTGCTCGAGGGCCGAACCCGATCCCATCGCGCGCGTTATCGGACGTTTGCTCTTTAGGGGGAGACATTGCATGCGCTACGAACTCTACTACTGGGGCGAGATTCAGGGCCGCGGCGAATATGTTCGGCTGGCGCTGGAAGACGCCGGCGCCGACTATGTCGACGTCGCGCGCAAGGCGAACGGCACGGGCGCGATGATGAAGCTGATGGAGCAGAAGCGCGGCACGCCGCCCTTTGCCCCGCCGTTCCTGAAAGCGGGAAAGCTTCTGATCGGTCAGACCGCCAACATCCTGCTTTATCTCGGCGCGCGCCATGGGCTTGCGCCGAAGACGGAAGGCGGCAGGCTCTGGCTGCACCAGCTGCAGCTGACCATCACTGACTTCGTGCTCGAAGTGCACGACACTCATCACCCGCTGGGGCCCTCGCTCTATTACGAGGATCAGCGCGCGCCCGCGAAGAAGCGCACTGAAGAGTTCTGGAACGAGCGGGTGCCGAAATATCTCGGCTATTTCGAGGACATCGTGACGGCGAACGGCGCTGCCTACGTCACCGGCCGCAGGGCGACCTATGTCGACCTTTCGCTGTTCCAGCTCGTCGAGGGCCTGCGCTATGGCTTTCCCAAGCGGATGAAGGCATTCGAGGCGGATATCCCGCGGCTGGTCGCGTTACGCGACCGCGTCGCGGAGCGGCCCAACATCAAGGCCTATCTCGCAAGCGACCGCCGCATCCCCTTCAACGAAAGCGGTATCTTCCGGCATTACAGGGAGCTTGATGGTTAGTTGGTGCTGTCATTCCGGGGCGCGCGTCAGCGCGAACCCGGAATCTCGCGCCGCATCCTCGAGATTCCGGGTTCGCCCGCTGGTTGCGGGCGCCCCGGAATGACGGCTACCTGTTCCTGCCATCAACGGGCGTCATCACGAGCTTTGACAGCTCGATGCCGTCGATGCAGCTGACATTGAGCGCGACGACCTCGGCGCCGTCGGGCCTCTTGCCGCGCGCGAACACGGCGACGCCGCAGTCGGCGCAGAGCTGGTGTTTGATGGCGCGCTGGTTGAACAGATACTCCTTCAGGACATCGCCGCCGGCGCGAAGCTGAAAGCTCGTCGGGGCCAGGAAGGTGAAGTGCAGCCCCTTCTTGGTGCAGATCGAGCAGTTGCACGCGGTGACCATGGCAAGGTCGGTGGTGCATTCGAACCGCACCTGGCCGCAATGGCAGCCGCCGGTGAACGTCCTGACATCGGGCATAGCCTGGCTCCATGAGTGCGAGCCATGGTCAGCCGTGTTTCCGGCAAGTTTGCGGCGCGAACGCACCGCAACGCTAAAGCATGATCCGGAAAAGTGTGCAGCGGTTTTCCGAAAAGATCATGCTCAATCAAAGACCTAAAGCGCGATGACGATTCAACCAAATCTCATCGCGCTTTAATGGAGAAGAACCTACGCCAGCTGATCGACGCGAACGCCCTGGCCCGGTGGCAGCGGAGGTGGCGGCGGAGGCGTGTAGGCGTTCGCGGCGTTGCTGCTGCTGGTCGTGTTGCTGTCGGACGATTTGGAATTGTCTATCGCCGTCTGGCTGACGGGGACCGAGGATGTGATGCTTGAAATATCCATGGGCGGATTTCCTGTGACTGCCACGGATGTTGCAGCTGCACAGCCGAACGGGCCATGAATCCAATCGTTAAAATGCGATTGATCGGGCGCATGGCTCGCTTGCATGGTGAACAGGGGGCTGAGGCCGATCGATCCCGCCGGCTGTCTCGGCGCTCTACTGGTCGAGGCCGCGGCGGACCACGATAGAGGCATCTAGCCTGGTCCGCGTGCATTGCATGTCCAGCCGCTTGTAGCGGATCGTCACCTTGTCGCCGTGCAGAAGCCCCATGCGCTTGAGGCAGCGCGAGGTGCCGGTCGCGGCGTCATCCTTGGGCAGCGTGAAGATCACGGCCGCGGCCGAGGCGACGAGGTCGAAGAAGGCGGGCCGGATCTTGCGGTCGGTCTTGGCATAGAGCTCGCTCGCATATTCGTTGCCAGCGCAGCCCAGCGACAATTCGGTCGCCGCCGGATGGGTCAGATAGATGATGTTGCCGGCCTTGAAGTTGACCTTGAGCCCGTCGATCGCGCTCGCGAGCTGGGCTGCGTTATCGTCGCAGTGGTCGGCGCGGGCGGGGGAGGCAGCAAGCGTGGCAAACAGCGCCAGCGCTGCGGCGAGCGGAATCGATCGGCGAAACGGTCGTCGGATTGTCATGATGAAATGCCCCGTGAGATCCGTCATTGAAGCGGCAGACGAGGCGTCGCGCAAGCGACGTCTCCAACAATTCTGGCGCTGGTGGATTTCTTATCCATCAAAAATCGGACGCCTGCCTAACCCCAGGGACGGCGCCGCCCCATCGGATTGCACTGCGCGCTTCGTCCAGAGGGCCAGAGGCCGCAAGCCTGACCCGACCTCTAATGCCTTCCTTTTCGGTCAAAAGTGCTTAGAACGGCTCTATCTGCCGGGCGTCCAGAACTGACCGCTTCGGCTCCTTTGAACCCACGAGCCACTCATGAACGCTCCCACCGCCTTTGCCGACCAGAGCAAGCCTGTTCCGCCCTACAAGCACACGCCGCTGTTTCCTCTGGGGCCGGACACCACGCCCTACAAAAAAGTGACGGCCGAGGGTGTGCGGGTCGAAAAGGTCTTGGGGAAAGAGATGCTGGTGGTCTCGCGCGAGGCGCTGCGGGCACTGTCGGAGGCGGCCTTTGGCGAAATCAACCACTATCTGCGGCCCGGGCATCTAAAGCAGCTCCGCAACATCCTGGACGACAAGGAGGCGAGCCCGAACGACAAGTTCGTGGCGCTCGACTTCCTGAAGAACGCCAACATCGCCGCCGGCGGCATCCTGCCGATGTGCCAGGATACCGGCACTGCAATTATCATGGGCAAGAAGGGCTGCAACGTCATCACCGACGGCGAGGACGAGGCCGCGTTGTCGGAAGGTGCGCGCGACGCCTATCTCCGTCGCAACCTGCGCTACTCGCAGGTCGCGCCGCTGTCGATGTATGAGGAGAAGAACACCGCCAACAACATGCCGGCGCAGTGCGAGATCTACGCCGAGGGCGACGACGCCTACAAGTTCATGTTCATGGCCAAGGGCGGCGGCAGCGCGAACAAGAGCTTCCTGTTCCAGGCGACGCCGTCCGTGCTGACCAAGGACCGCCTGCTGGCGTTCCTGAAGGAGAAGATCCTCACGCTGGGCACCGCGGCGTGCCCGCCATATCACCTTGCGATTGTGATCGGCGGCACTTCGGCCGAGCTCTGCATGAAGACGGTGAAGCTTGCGTCCGCCCGCTATCTCGATGCGCTGCCGACCCACGGTTCGGCCGATGGCAACGCGTTCCGCGACGTCGAGATGGAGCAGGAAATCCACAAGATGACGCAGTCGCTCGGCGTCGGCGCGCAGTTCGGCGGCAAGTATTTCTGTCACGACGTGCGCGTGATCCGCATGCCGCGCCATGGCGCGTCGCTGCCGATCGGGCTTGGCGTCTCGTGCTCGGCCGACCGCCAGGTGCTCGGCAAGATCACCAAGGATGGTGTTTACCTCGAGGAGCTCGAGCATAATCCCGCGCAATATCTGCCTGCGGTGGAGCAGGCGCTTGGCGGCGAAATGGTGAAGATCGACCTCGGCCAGCCGATGAAGGAGATCCTGGCGACGCTGTCGAAATATCCGGTCAAGACGCGGCTGTCGCTGACCGGCACCATGATCGTGGCGCGCGACTCCGCGCATGCCAAGCTGCGCGAGCGGCTTGAGAAGGGCGAGCCGCTGCCCGATTATTTCAAGAACCACCCGATCTATTATGCGGGTCCCGCCAAGACCCCCGAAGGCTACGCCTCCGGTGCGTTCGGCCCGACCACGGCGGGACGCATGGATTCCTTCGTCGACCAGTTCCAGGCGGCCGGCGGCTCGATGGTGATGCTGGCCAAAGGCAACCGCGCTGCCGTGGTGCGCGAGGCCTGCAAGAAATATGGCGGCTTCTATCTCGGCTCGATCGGCGGTGCTGCGGCAAACCTCGCCGAGCACTGCATCAAGAAGGTCGAGGTGGTGGAATATCCCGAGCTCGGGATGGAAGCGATCTGGCGCATCGAAGTCGTGGATTTCCCGGCCTTCATCATTATCGACGACAAGGGTAACGACTTCTTTAGGGAGCTCAACCTGGGTTGAGGCGTCGCTGAAAGCCTTGGGTGAGGGTATTAGGGCTCGACGGGTTTGCCCGAGGCTGGGTCGCCGTTCTCATCGACGGCGACCGCCGGACGCTGGGTTTTCATCCTGATATCTCCGACGCGCTGCGTCAGCCGTTCGATCTGGTCGGAATCGATATTCCCATCGGCATGCCCGATGATGGCACACGGGCTTGCGACTTGCTGGCCCGAGAAAGATTGCGGCCGCATGCCTCGCGGGTGTTCACCGGCGCGCGCCGTTGGCTTTGGCAGGCATTCGATGATCCCGACAAGGCGAACGCCGAGGCGACGCGGCGTGGCCAGAGCCGCATCTCGCGCCAGCTCTGGCATCTCGGCCGCAAGATCATGGAGGTGGATGCTCACGTGCGCGCCAACCCTTCTCTCGACATTCGCGAGGTCCATCCGGAGCTCGTGTTCCTGCGTCTCAACCGGGGGCGGCCGCTGCCGTCGAAGAAGTCCGCGGATGGACTGTCGTTGCGGCAAAGGCTGCTGCGACATGCCGGTTTCCCTGATATTGGCGAGTGGACAGGGCGCACGCGCCTGGGGACTGGCGCGAAGCCGGACGATGTGCTGGATGCCTGTGCGGTGGCGATTGCCGCACGCGAGCCGGCGGGGCGTCTGCCGGAAGGCGCGCCGCCAGTCGACGCCTGCGGCGTGAAAATGCAGATCTGGTTCTAAAGCGCGATGAGGTTTGGTTGAATCGTCATCGCGCTTCAGGTTTTTGTTGAGCATGATCTTTTCGGAAAACCGCTACACACTTTTTCGGATCATGCTTTGATTTGGGGGGAGTACGATGGTCGAGTGGTTCGACGACCTCAAGGTCGGCATGCGCTTTACGAGCGAGAAGACAACGGTCTCCAAGGACGACATCCTGCGCTTCGCTGCCGAGTTCGACCCGCAGCCGTTTCACATGGACGAGGTGGCAGCGGAGAACTCGATCCTCAACGGGCTGGCCGCCTCGGGCTGGCATACCGCGGCAATCGCCATGCGCCTTGCGATCACGGCGCGGCCGTTCGGGCCGCATCCCTTGTTCGGCGCCGGCGTCGACGAATTGCGCTGGATGAAGCCGGTGCGTCCCGGTGACACTCTGCAGCTGGAAGGGGAGGTCGTTGAACTGGTTCCGTCGCGAACGAAGCCGCAAGGCATCGTCCGCATCAGATGGACCGCCTATAACCAGAAGGGCGAGGCGGTCTATACCTTCAACCCGATCGCCATCGTGCCCACCCGACCCACGTAAGGCCGGGGCGCGCCGTTACGCGCGCTTGCCCGTGAACGGGAAGCTGCCCATCGGGCCGATGCCCATTTCGCCCGAGATATCGTCGCCCGAGACTTTGCCGCTGAAGTCGAGCGTCAGTGGCATCGGGTTGGTGATGGAGACTTTCCAGGCGACGTCGTCGCCAGTCACGGTGCCGTCGAAAATCTCGGCCGTGTTGCCCTCGGCGCCTTGCGTGCCCGTCAGCGTCGAGCCCGCGCTCTTCAGGCTCAGCGTGGCGCTGCGTTCGCCCATCGGCGTGCTCATGGTAAGATTCCAGTTTCCGTCGATGGCCATTGCAGTCTCCTCAAAGTCCTAGTTGATCGCGAGCCGGACACGGCTCTCGCGGCGCAGATGTGGAACTGCCTATAGCGCATCTTGCGTGCAGGCCCAATCCTCCTGTTTGTCGCGGATGTCAGGTGCCGGCGGCGGCACGGGCCGCGCGGATGCGGCTGGTGACGATCAGGCGGAAGACGACATATTGGATGGCGAAGGCCGAGACCTTGGCCGCGACCAGCACCACCGAGACATAGATGGTCCAGAGCTTGATGTTGCCGGTCATCGCGACCGCGATGGTGCCGAAGCCCAGCACGAACATCAGCGCTGCCCAGGCATAGCCGGCCGCGGTGACGTATTCGGGAATGGTCTCGGTGACCAGCGGCGGCATGTAGCGCAGCATCCAGCCGGGCTTGAGCATGATGAGCCCAATGGCAAAATGTGCGATCGAGGGTTTTGCCAGCACGAAGCGGGGATCGTTGGTCAGGATGGTGGCAGCGCCGAGCACGATCACGAGCCCCAGGCTTGCATAGGTCATGAAGCCCAGCACCTTGCCGGTGACGCGCGCATGAATCACCTGCGCGATTGCACCGGCGACCGCGACCGAGGTCGCCAGGATGATGTTGCCGGTCGCAAGATAGATCACCAGAAAGACGATGGTGGAGAGAAAGTCTGTCGCGAGCCTCAACAGCACGTCCTTCATCGTCACTCCCCCTGAAGAGCCTTAATTACTTCGTGTTCTCAATTCGTGCCCGGCAGCGCGGCTGCGAGCGGCGCGCCGTATTTCCGTTCGCGATAATGCGGGTACCATTTGGTAAAATACAGCGCGCTGTTGCGGGCGGCAAAGGCAATCAGGAGGCTGGTCCAGATCGGAAGGCCCGGCACATAGAGCACCGCGAGATTGGACAGCATCATCAGGAGCGACGCAGCCGCCCAGGCGCCGGTAATCATGTAGTTGGCGCGCAGGAACCCCGGCATCGCCGCGGTCTCGGCCGGCACGGCTTCCAGCGCATATTGCAGGGTGAAGGGAAAACGGACCAGCATCGAACCGGCCGCGACGATCAATATCCCGGTGTCGACGGCGAGCCGGACCTTGGATGCGGCAAGCGAGGGATCGACCAGGACGAGATAAAAGCCGATGGCGGCGAATACGAGCGCGCCACCCACGCCGAAGATCTTCAGCGAACGGCCGCGGACCGCGTCCAGCGTGATCACGGCAAGCGCGATAAGGGAGCCTGCGAATACGCTCACCACGGCTGGGGCCACAAGCATCAGAAAGGTGAAGGCGCCATAGGGGGCGAGGATGAGGAAAATTGTCATGCTAGCCTCTTGGGCTAATCTTTACACTGACAAGATTTTTAGGCTGGAGATGTGACGGTGTCAAGATAAATCTTTACAGTGTAAAAATAACGTGAGGTAGCCAAGAGTCCTTGGTGCTCAAATGGTTAAGTGCCATGGGCTTCCACATTGACCCCCGTCATTCCGGGGCGATGCGGAGCATCGAACTACGGTGCGCAATTGCGCACCTGAGAATCTCGAGATTCCGGGTCTGGTCCTTCGGACCATCCCGGAATGACGGCGCCACGAACATGCACCGCGGGCCATGACCGAGGCTGCGGTGCCTGGGTTCACCTCGTCCCCACCCAATTGCCGTGAAATCCGTCGGGCACGCGGTGGCCGAGATGCACCAGCGAGACCGGACCGCTCGCGACATCGGTGGCGTTGAAAACTGCGAGGTCGCTGACATTGTCGCGGGCACGCCAGACCACTGCAAGCAGCCATCCGCCGCCTTCGGCCGCGTTGTCGTCGCGGGCGACGAAGACGGGCTCGGAAATGGTGTCCCCGGGCGGGAGGAGGTAGCGGCCGCGGCGTGTGCCTTCGCCGTCGACATGGACGATGCCGGACAGCGCGCCAAAAAGCGGTCCGTCCGGATTGGCGCAGGCGTACCAGCCGTGGGTACTCTTCAGGCCAGCGCGGCGGTCGTCGACGCGCGGGAATTCGCCGGTCATGTCGTCGAGATAGGATTGCGTGAAGCGGTCGGTATTGTCCGAGAGATCGAAGGTCCAGCGGCACAGGCGGGCGCGCGATTTTTCAGGATTGGTCGGCGAGCCGTCGGGATGCGGGAACAGCGGCGCTTCCTCGAACTGCATCACATCGGCAATGATGCGGCTCCCATCCTCCCAGGCGTTCATGACATGGAAGACGTAGCAGGCCTCGCCGCGGAACCAGGCGATGTCCTTGGCTGTGCCATTCCGCTTCATCACGCCGACATGGGCGCCCTTGTCAGGCTCCCAGGCGTAGGCCGGCTTGCCGCTCATGGCGCGCGCGAGATCGCCTGTGATCGGCAGCACCGGAAACAGCAAATGATTTTCGGTGACGATGAAATCATGCACCATGCTGGCATAGGGCACCTCGAAGCGATCGAAGCGCGTGACCGTGCCTTTGGCGTCGATCGAGCCGAAGGACAGGGTGGGAGTGAAGGGGCCGGAGGCGTTGTAGCCGAAGAACACCATCTCGCCGGTCAACGGATCGATCTTGGGATGCGCAGTGAAAGGGCCGGCGATGCCGCCGCCATAATTGCAGTAGCCGCGGGTCGCAAGCGTGCCGGGCTCGATTTCGGTCGGCAGATGCGCCTCTTCCAGCGCGAGCAGGCGACCGGCATGAAACAGGACGTTGGTGTTGGCGACGCCGCCGTCGGTCAGGTTCGCCGGCGCGTCCGCGAGCTTGCGGCCGAAGCCGCCGAACAGTGCGCGGCCGGCGTCATGCTCGGCGAGCCATTTCGGGGTGCGGACCCAGCGGTTGCGATAGGAGGCGCGGCCGTTTTCCAGATGGAAGGCGTGCAGCATGCCGTCGCCGACGAACCAGTGCGCGCCGGGGGCCTCGAATTGCGGATTGGGGCCGTTGCGGTAGAGCGTGCCGTTGAGTTCGCGCGGCAATTCGCCTGAGATCTTCAGTCCGGGCGCATCGGCCTCGAAGGGAATCGGCGCGATATTGGTTCTCTGCGGTCGGCTGATGGCATCCTGCTTCATAGCGGCCTCCTGATTTTATCTTTACATCGTAAAGATGAGGGTGCCGTTGGTCAAGCAAAATCTTTACAGTGTAAAAATCGTGTCGTATAAGGTGCTTGCCATGAGAAAGTCCGAACAAGCCCACCCCAAGACCCAATCCCGCACCCGCAAATCGTCCGGCCGCACGCCGCCGCCGCCGCGCACGGGGCGGGGACGCCGTCCCTCGCGCGCCGAAGCCGCGCCCTATCACCATGGCGCGCTGCGCGACGCGCTGCTGGAAGCGGCGGAGCGGGTGCTGGAGCGCGACGGCCTTGCCGGCCTCACGCTGCGGGCGGTGGCGCGCGAGGCGGGCGTCTCGCATGCTGCGCCGACCCATCATTTCGGCGATCTGACCGGGCTTGTCAGCGAGCTTGCGGCGATCGGCTTTCGCCAGTTCAACACCGCGATGGCGCAGGCCTGCGGCCCCGGCAATCTGTCGATCGACCAGCGCGCGATGGCGCGGGCCAAAGCCTATGTCGCCTATGCCCAGGCGCATCCCGGCATGTACGGGCTGATGTTCCGCACCGAGCGGCTGGACTATTCGCGGCCTTCGTTGCACGAGGCGGCGGAGGCCTCGTTCGCGGGCCTTGCCGGCGCGATCGCCGCCAAGCGCCAGGAAATCATCTCCGAGGATGCGCTGACGCTCGATCAGGCGGCCGCGATCGCCCGTGCCTGGTCACTGGTGCACGGTTTCACCATGCTGCTGCTCGACGGGCGTCTCGAGGATATCGTCGATCGTCTGCCCGAAGGCAGCAGTGCCGAGCAGTTGCTCGATGCCATGCTCAAGACGACGGTGACGAAGGATTAGCGGTCCACCGCCAGCGCGGCCGACTGCGCCCACCACCTTCACCGCTTCCCGCCGCAGTGCTGAACCAGCGCGGCAGGTTCCTTCTTGGCCGTGCTCGCATGGCATCTTTTTACTGTCTCAGACATGTGCAATCTGGGGAAGGTTCATCGGCAGGCTTGAGAAAGCCTGACTTTTTGCCGGAATCGTTCTAGAACAGCCCGTCTTTTTGCCTCTCGGCGCGCACTCAAAACCATCGTCATGCCTTCGATCTCATCGAACAAACCCTATCGTGTCGGCCGTTCCCGTACCGGGCTTGGCCTTTTCGCCACCCAACCGATCAAGAAGGGGACCCGGATCATCCGCTATTTCGGGCCGCTGCTGGATTCGAAGAAGAAGGACGAAGACGCGATCGAGAACAAATATCTGTTCGAACTGACCAACCGCTGGACCATCGACGGCTCGATCCGCGAGAACGTCGCCCGCTACATCAATCATGCCTGCCGGCCGAACGCGGAGTCCGACGTCAAACCGCGCAAGCGCAAGGTGTTCATCCGGGCCATCAAGAACATCGAGCCGGGCGAGGAGATCAATTACGACTATGGCACCGACTACTTCAAAGCCTATCTGAAGCCGATCGGCTGCAAGTGCGACGCCTGCGAGAAGAAACGCAAGAAGAAGCGCGCGGAAGCCCGCGCCGAACGCGCACGATTGAAGGCGAAGGAAGAAAAGAAGGCACAGCGCAAGGCTGAGAAGCGCGCCGAGAAAAAGGCGAAGGCGAGGGAAGAGGTGCGCGCCAAGGGTACGACCGCTAGCAAGGCAAAGAAGGCGAACGGCAAGGCCAAGCGCCTCAATGGTCATCGCCTGGTAGTCTGAAGGCTCACCGGCCCTCCGGTACGGCCGCTGGCTTGGCAGGCATGGCCATGCCGCTTTCATCCCGCAGCACTTCGCCGCGGCTGGCCCGGATAGGCGCAGTCCGAAAGCGTCGTCTTGTCGAGCTCGCGCATGAACGCCTCGCGCGCGGCCGCCAACCGTACCTTCAGGCGGCAGCGGGGCGTTAGCGCACAGGCGCCGCCATCCTCGCGAAAGCATTCGACCAGCGCGCTTCCTCCCTCAAGTGCGCGCACGACCTCGCCAAGCGTGATCGACTGCGGCGGCCGCGCCAGGCTGAAGCCGCCTCCGGCACCGCGTTGGGTCAAGATGAAGCCATTGTCGGCGAGATCGCGCACGACCTTGGCGAGGTGATTGCGGGAGATGCCGAACTCGGACGCGATCTCGGTGGTCGCAAAAGTCCGCGCCGGCTCGCCCGCCAGCCGCATCAATGCGCGCAGGGCAAAATCGGTGAACGACGTCAGACGCATGGCATCCTCGCGAAATAGGCCTTTGCAAAATCCGTCTTACTCCTCTAAATAGGTATTTGAAATACCTATTTAGGAAAAGGCCATGACCGGAGCGGAACGGCGGGAACAGATTACGGCGGACATTGTCGCCAGGACCGGCATTACCGAAGCGATGATCGAACAACTGGTTCACCGCTTTTACGAAAAAGTCCGCAATGACGAGATGCTGGGCCCCATCTTCGCTGCGCGAATCACCAATTGGGAGCCGCATCTGGCACAGATGTGCGCCTTCTGGTCGTCGGTCGCCCTGATGAGCGGCCGCTATCACGGCGCGCCCATGCCCAAACATCTGCCGTTGCCCGTCGATGCCATCCATTTCGACCGTTGGCTGGCACTGTTCGAGGCCACGGCAAAAGAGGTCTGTCCGCCTGCGGCGCAGGAGCATTTCCTGGAGCGCGCCAGACGAATCGCGGCGAGCCTCGAGCTTGGCGTAGCCGGCGCGAGCGGCGTTCTGCTCGGGATCGGCGAGAGGTTCCGACGCAACGAGAGGGAAGTCACCTCATGAAGTTCCGGAGATATATGGTAACCGGTGAGACCTCGGCCAACCCGTATTCCGGCAGCAGCCTGGTGCCGATGCTGGTGGCCGGTCTGGTGCTGACGTTCGCTGGCATGGTCGCGGCCGTGCTCTTGAGTTGACGTCACCGGGACGGCCGGCACAGCGCAATCAACCGGCGATCCGCTTCCTGCACGCTTGCGTAGACGAAGGCGGCGATCGCGTGCAGCAGCGGTGCGGGCATATGCAGCGCGCGGGCGGCGAGCCTGACCGCGAGATCGATCAGCCACGGTGCGAGGCCGGGCAGGGGTGAGGAACTTTGCGAATGTCTGCGCATGATCGTCTCCATGCGGGCGAAGATGATCTTCGCGCTTGCGCAAATCGATTACTTCGGAGGTAATGGAAGGAGTGAAAGGCGCATGCTAGGTTTTGCGCCATGATGAACGTCCACACCTCCTCCGCCCGCAACGAACGCAGCCACCCCTTGCATGTCGGCGAGCTCTTGCGTGAATGGCGGCAGCGTCGCCATCTGAGCCAGCTCGATCTGTCCGTCGACGCCGAGATCTCGGCGCGGCACTTGAGCTTTATGGAAACGGGCCGCGCCGCGCCCTCGCGCGAGATGGTGCTGAAGCTTGCCGAACGGCTCGACGTCCCCTTGCGCGAGCGCAATGTGCTGCTCGTCGCTGCCGGCTTCGCGCCGGCCTTTCCGCAACGCTCGCTGGATGATCCCATGCTCAAATCCGCGCGCCAGGCGATCGATCTCGTGCTGAAGGCTCATGAGCCCAATCCGGCGCTGGCCTATGACCGTCACTGGAATCTCGTTACCGCCAACCGCATGGTGGCGCCGCTGCTCGACGGCATTCCCGAGCGGCTGCTTGGGCAGCCCTTCAACATTCTAAGACTTGCCTTCCATCCGGAGGCGCTGGCGCCGCGTACGGTCAATCTCGCCGAATGGTGCGGGCATCTGCTGGAGCGGCTGCACCGCCAATGCGAGGCGACCGCCGACCCCGAGTTGCTCAAGCTCTACAACGATCTCAAGGCCTATCCCATCCCGGCCCGCAGCGCTCCGCTGCCGCCTGACAACAATGTCGCGATCCCCCTGAAGCTCAGGCACAATGGCGAGGTCCTGAGCTTCATCTCCACCACCATGGTGTTCGGCACGCCTGTCGACGTGACGCTGTCCGAGCTCGCGCTGGAGACCTTCTTTCCGGCGGACGATCTGACGGCTGCGCGGATGCGCCAGATGGCGGCGGCGCTAGGATAGAGCTAACGCCGGACGCATGGCGAGGCATTATGGTGTCCAAGGCAGCGGAATGGCGGAGGCGAAGACATTGTCGGGATCGTAGCGTCGTTTGATCTCGATCAGCCTTGCTGCATTCTGGCCATAGCTCTGTCTTGCACGCTCCAGATCGTTGGGGCCGAGGAAGTTCGGATATCCGCCAGGCAGCGCCATGGTAAAAGTCTGCCGCGTGCGGCGGGCCCAGCTGCGATGCAATACCTCGTCCATCCCGTCCGCGTGAGCCGGACAAGTTGCCAGCATTTCAAGCATGACATGATCGCGGCGAAGGCCGAACGCCGTTTCGGAGTCCGACACACGGGATGCCGCGCCCCGGAATTCATGGGTGATGATGGCGCATCCTGGCGACACCGCGGTTTCCATCCCATGGATGATCATGTCGATTGTATCGAGATCGAGCGACGGCACCGAGCACGTTTCCACCACGACCCGCAATCCGTTGACAACGAAGGGATCGAACACGCTGAGCAGCGCGCCATAGGATGTCCGTTCGACTTTTCCAGCAAGGAGGGTGCCAAGCCTCTGGAACGGTTCAAGGGCCCTTTCGGCTTGTTCCGGCAGGCCACTCCAGATTGGGATTACCATCGCCACAAGCGTACCGGAGGGATCGGCGATGGCCACGATCTGAACGGACAACTCATCCGGCGCTGTCGCCGTCAGGGAATTGCATGCTTCGAGCACTGTGCGCGCCTCGCTGAAGGGATAGACGAACACGCCGGAATAAACGGCGGGCAGGTCATGCGCATGGTGACGCATCGCGACCACCGCGCCGAAATTGCCGCCCCCGCCACGCAATGCCCAAAACAAGTCGGCGTTGCTTTCGTTGTCTGCGGAGACAATGCGTCCGTCGGCAAGCACGACCTGTGCCGCAACCATGTTGTCAAGCGCCAGTCCGAAGCGTCCGTTCAAGGGGCCATAGCCTCCGCCAAGTGTGAGCCCCGCCATTCCGACACAGGAGCACGAGCCGGTAACGACGGCACGCCCGAGCGGATCGGTGATCGCGGTGACGTCTGCGGCGCGAGCGCCACCTCCAATCGTCGCTGTGCGCTGGTCGGCATCGAGGACGACGTGCCGCATGCCGGTCATGTCGGCCACGATCCCGTCGCAGAGCGCGCGACCGGCCCAGTCGTGGCCGCCGCCACGGATCGAGAGTGGCAGGTCGTGCTCGCGCGCGGCCCGAATGGCGGTCTGAAGGTCCTCGGCGGTCCTGCAATGGAAGACTGCTCGCGGCATGACGCCGCTCGTCTTGGCCCAAATGTTGATGGCAGTCGCGTAGCGATCCTCGCCCGGTACTGACACAAGTTCAGGCAATTGGCGCTTCAGGCGCGTCGGCGCGGTTTCGAGCGAAGCAAACATGCAGTCGTCCTCCGGTTCGGCGGCGCGAGCAGCAGGCTTCGCGCGGTCACAACCGTTACGGCAAGGACGGACTGGTCCTCGTGAAGATTCCTGCTGTTTTGCGCAGGCGACGTCGGACGTCAGGCGACTTGGGACGGTGCCACGCCGTGGACACGGCGGACCCATCGCGACAAATGGCTTTGATCTGCAAAGCCGGTGTCGGCGGCAATTTCCGCCAGTCCCATCCGTCCCTCGCGTATGCGCCTGATGGCTTGTTGCAGGCGAAGATGAACAACATAGCGGTAGGGAGTCATGCCGATGGAGCGGGCGAATATGCGCGAGAAATGAAAAGGGCTGCGACCGGCCAGCGCTGCAAGTTCATCGACCTCGATCGGGTCGGCCAGATGCGCAAGGACATATTCCCTGATTTTCAGCAATGTAGCCCGCCCGAGGCTGGCTCGACAGGCCCGCGGGCGGCTGGACGTGTGATCGGACAAGAGCGCGCCGACGAAGTCGCTGGCTGCGTCGTTCCAGAACAGCGGGCCGTTCGGGTACCCATTGTCGCTCTCCCGCCACAGCGACTGCGCAAGGTGGAGAAGCCGTTGATCGTAGCCAGACAGACGCTCCTTTAGCTCGACATCGAGTTCGCACTCCTCGGCAGCCGCCACAGCGAGCTGAGTGGGTTTGATCGCCACAAGCAGCGCGTCGAGCGTCGTCTCGGTCTCGACGGAGTTGTCGATTCCGGCCGGGCAAATTGCAATTGAGCCTTTTGTCGTTTCGTGCTGCAGCCTCTGGTCAGCCATGCGGCAATCGAGCCGCTGAAGAGGCGAATTCTGAAAGAACACCAGATGGTTCTGCGTGTTGGTGTCGAATTGGACGTAGCCTGCAAATTGCGCGCGTATGATACCGACACCGCTTTCCCCGGGGGGACTCTCCGCGTCGAGCGCGTGGGGGGAAACGCTGTCACCGCAAGTCCAGCGAACCTGCCCAGATTTTGTCACATGCGCCTCGCCAATAAATTCGATGATAAGAGCGCTCGCTAAGTTGTTCGTTGCTTCGGGCGTGGAAAAGAGGAACGCAGAGTTCACTGACGCAGATGTGAAGGGCCGTGACACCAGCCATGACACCAGCCATGGCTCGAAACAAAGAGCGTGCGGTCTGAAAAGGGGGCATGGCCGGGGCGGTTGCCACCCCTGAGAATTGCGATCAATGCCGCACTAGCGGCAGAAAGTGCTGTCCACCGCGCTTGTTTGTTGGTCCAATCGGGCTATCTTGGGCGGGCAATCCTCCTCCCAAGGGACCATGCCCATGAGCACCTTGAAGCCTTTGACCATCGATATCGTTTCCGACGTGGTCTGCCCCTGGTGCTATATCGGCAAGCGACGGATCGAAAACGCGCTGAAGCTGGTGCCTGATGTGCCGGTGGAGGTGAATTTCCGTCCCTTCTTCCTCAATCCCTGGGTGCCGCGCGAGGGCATCAGCCGCGACGACTATCTCACCACCAAGTTCGGCTCGGTGGACGCCTATAAGGGCATCGCACAGCGCGTGGTCGCGGCCGCCGGCGAGGAGGGGTTGGTTTACCATCCGGAAAATGTGAAGCGCCAGCCCAACACGATCGACTGTCACCGCCTGATCCATTGGGCGGAGGCCATCGGCAAGGCGCCCGAGATGAAGCAGCGTCTGATGGAATTGTATTTCCGCGATGGCGGCGATCTCACCGATACGAACGTGCTGGTGCAGGCCGCGGCAGATGTGGGCCTCGATGCCGACGACGTGCGCAAGCGCCTCGCAACGGATGAGGATGTCACGCTGATTTCGACGCTTGCTCAGGACGCAGCGGATAAGGGCATCCAGGGCGTGCCGACCTACGTATTTGCGCAGAAATATGCCGTCTCCGGCGCACAGGACCCCGCGATGCTCGCGCGCGCCATCCGGCAGGTGTCGGAAGAGGTGAATGCGCAGGCAGCGGAGTAGGCCGCGCTCTTGCTTAAGCCGGCGTTGGTTTCGTCCGAGGCGGTGCGGGCCGGCGTCTAGCGACGTCCGCGCAACAAGTGGACACCCCGTCGCGCCAGGTCGCGCAGCGATTGCCGCGCCATGAGCGCACCATGAATCATCTCCACCACCGGATCGTTCCGTCGCAGCGGGATCAACACATCGCCGACGGCAAGGCGGCCGCGCCAGATCGGATTGATCATGGGATGATCGGGGCTTGCGGTGGAATCCGCACTGTTGGTGTCTGGATTCGCACAGAGATGGCGAGTCAACTCCAGTGTCAGTTGCACGCCGGGAGAGAATTTCGCAAAGCTTTCGTCGACGCCGAGCTTGAAGAAAAAAGCGCGATTGTTCTGGCGCAGCACGATGCCCGCGGCGACCGGAGTCGCGCCTGAACTCAAAGTGACGATTTCGCATTCGCCGTTCCCGGCGAGTGCGACCGTGGCGCGGCGGACGAAGGCGGCATCGCCGGCGACCTGCAGCAGCGCCGTGCCGCGCCTGCCCTTCCAGCCGCTGGCTTCGAGCTTGAGGAAAACCTCGACGGCGCCTGCAACCTCCTGCGGCGTCCGCGCGACCGCGAAGGAGACCGCGCCGTGCTCCGCTAAGCGATGCCGCCGCCGCCGCAGGTCCTTGAGCTTCTTGCTGCCGAGTGCATCGCGCAGCAGCGCCTCGGCATCGTGCGTCGCATCGAGCACCGCCCGCCGATGCGATTGCAGGACGCGCGGCCGCAGGCCTTCACGCAACGCGACGTCAGTGAGCACCCGCATCGCCTCGCCCTCGAGCGAGGTCTCGCGCAGCACCAGCGCCCGCGCGCCGGCGTCTCGCGCGGCCTGCAGCAGGCTGGCGGCTGCAGCTTCCGGCTGCTTGTGATCTAGGAGCGGCGTGCACAGCGTGCCATAGGGATGGGCGGAAGTGAGTGCCGGCAGGGGAATGTTGAAAGCCCGCCGGAGCGGGACGACCGGCATCAGGCCGAGCAGCCGATGGGGCGAAGCGCTGTCCCACACTGCGAGCGCGGATGCGCCGGTGCGTCCGGGCGCCGTGGCGTTCACCGCAAGCATCCAGTCGGCTAGATAATAAGCGTTGGGCTCGATGGCCCGGGCACTCAGTCCTTGCCACCGCTCGGCATCGATCGTGGCGAGCGGCGCAAGAGTGGCTGCCGGTGAAGACGCGCCGTCGGCCCGCATGCGCGCGGCCGTGGCATCTTCAATCGATGCGCGACGGAGCATCACTGTGTCGGTCATCTCGGCCACATCCCGTTTCCACGTCTTTGGGCCATCCCCCGAACGGCCGGGGCAATCTAGCGGAAAGGTTGGAAGATACTGTTGGCGCGCGTGTTCAATTTGAGCGGTAATATTAACGGATGATTCACCCTTCGACCCGTTCCGACCGCGGTTTGGCCGGGCAAAATCGGACGACCAATATCGGATTTCAACAAACGGAGGATCCATGAACCATACGCTCACCTCCTTCACGCCGCTCGCCGCGCTTGTAGGTGGCGCGCTGATCGGCCTTGCCGCGGTTATGCTGATGGCGCTGACCGGGCGCATCGCCGGCGTCAGCGGCATAGCGGCGCGGTTGTTGCCGCCCTATGAGGACAACGAATTCGGCGGACGGCTCGCCTTTGTTGCAGGTCTGGTTGCGGCTCCGGTGCTCGTGCTGATCGTACGCGGACATCTGCCGGAGCAGAGCATCGAGGCGGGCACGCCAGTGCTCCTGGCCGCGGGGCTCCTGGTCGGCTTTGGCTCGGTGTGGGGAAGCGGCTGCACGTCCGGTCATGGCGTGTGCGGGATTGCCCGGCTATCGGTACGTTCGCTGGTCGCTACCGCAGCTTTCATGGCTACGGGCATCGTGACCGTCTTCCTCATGCGTCACGGGAGCTGAATCTCATGGCCAATCTGCTGCAGTTCCTGATCGGTCTCATCTTCGGGCTCGGCCTTCTTGTGTCCGGCATGTCCAATCCGGCCAAGGTGCTCAATTTTCTCGATTTCGGTGCGGTTACCGCCGGCGGATGGGATCCGAGTCTGGCCTTCGTCATGGCCGGCGCCGTCGCGGTGACGTTTGTCGGCTTCCGCATCGTCCTTGCGCGATCGAAGCCGGTGTTCGCAGAGCGCTTCCAGCTGCCGACAAAGCGCGAGCTCGATCCGCGCATCCTTGCAGGTCCGGCGATTTTCGGCATTGGCTGGGGACTCGCAGGCTTCTGCCCCGGTCCGGCCTTCACGGCACTTGGCTTCGGCAGCCGCGCCTCTCTTATCTTCGTAGCCGCGATGCTGTTCGGCATGTGGCTCGCGCGCTATCTCGGCCAGCTTCCGCAGCCGTCGGGGCTCGTGGCGCCCGCCGATCCGCTCGAGGGCTAGATCGGCTCGTAGTTCTCGCTCAGGCAATTGTCGTCGGCATCGACGCGCCGGCGATCGACGATCTCGCTTTCGCTGATGAAGATGCGATAGGTCTGCGTGCCGATCGGCTGGCCGTTGGCGGAATTGACCTCGGCCTTGACGCAGGCCGTCCAGCCGGGGCCGCGCGGATCATGCAGCGGCCGCGACACCCGCACGTCGTGCGGATTGGAGGTCGAGACGAACACCGAATCCATCTTGTCGTGGACCAGCTGCTTGACATTCGGCGGCGGCTCGGGCGGCGGCGGGTCGGCGTCCTTCAGGCGCATGAAACCGGGCACCGGCGCGCGGCTGTCGGCAAAACCACATGCCGAAAGCGCCAGCGCAGCGCCTCCAGCCAGACATAAGCGAACGACCTGATGCCACCCCATGGGCCTTGCCATATGACCGAAAAAAATGGCGATGCAACTTCGAGAGCCCGCAATCCACGATCAACAATTGCTGAATGAGTCAGGTGTTTTATTGCTGAATGTTGCTGGGGTCGCCGAAACGGGCGGGACCGGGATGCGAGCCTGCCCTTCGCAAGGGGCCACAGGCAACGGGCCGTCGATTAAATAATGGAAAGCCCGTGTACAGGTGCTTTGCCGCTGATCTGTTGCGGGATAGCTTTGCGTTCGCGACGGTACGGAGGACCATACCAATGCGCTCTGTGGTGATTGGGGCAGTTGTTCTGGCAATTGCGGCGCTGGGGGGCATACCCGCACAGGCGCAGATGGGCGGTGGCGGCGGCCGGCACCATCAAGGCGGTGACGCGAAGTCCGATCAGAAGAAGCCGCAGGTCGACGAGAAGGCCTACAAGGCCGCGCTTGATCGTATCCCTGAGCCGAAGGAAAAATACGATCCGTGGGGCGGAGCGCGACCTGCCACTCCCGACAGCAAGAAGCCCAAGTGAGAACAAGGCCCGATCAGCGGCGCATGCGAGCTCGCTGATGGGAGCTGTTGCCGTGTACCTCGCCGTCCGATAGCGCTATCACGCCATCAGTCCCTGCGGGCGGCGCTTCGTCACGCGGGCGCAGCCATTCGCCCCGCCGCCGCTGGACTGAGATGCAGGCGGTGAATTGAATAACGGACTCAATCGCGGGGTATCGAGCGGCGAGTTCCAGGACATGATCAATCCATATCGTGTTTTCAGGCGAGGAGAGCCGGCGAGGCGGCGCCGTCACATCGGGGATGGCGGGAGCCTGGCAGCAGCGGGCCTGTTGATCGCGTGCCTGGCGGCGCAGCCTGCACTTGCCTGGGACTATTGGGGCGGCGATGCCGGCGGAACACGCTTTTCGAGCATCGCGCAGATCACGCCCGCGAATGTGAACAATCTGGTGCGCGCCTGGGAGTTTCACACCGGGGATCTCACGACGCGCCCGGAACCGGCCATGGCGCGCAGCAAGTTCGAGGCGACGCCGCTCCTGGTCGAGGACAGCCTGATCTTCTGCACGCCGTTCAACGAGGTGGTCGCGCTCGATCCCGGCACGGGCTCGCAGAAATGGCGATTCGATCCAAAAATTTCGACCGCGCAGCGTCCGGCCAACCGCTTCAACTGCCGCGGTGTCGCCTATTGGGTCGATTCCCAAGCGGCCGACGGCCTAGCCTGCCGCAGCCGCATTTTCACCGCCACCAACGACGCGCGCATCATCGCGCTCGACGCCAGGGACGGCAGACCTTGCGCAGGTTTTGGCGACAATGGCGAGGTGAGGATCGACGTCGGCATCAAGCTGCTTTGGCCGGGTGAGTTCCAGTTCACCTCGGCACCGGTGGTGAGCCGCGGCGTGATCGTGGTGGGCTCGTCGATCGCCGACAATGCGCGCGTCGAGGCGCCGCTCGGTACGGTGCGGGCGTTCGATGCGCGCACCGGAGCGCCGCGCTGGAGCTTTGATCCACTCGAGCATCGCGGCATCGATGCGGGGCACGCGAACGTCTGGGCGCCGATCTCGGCGGACGAGGAGCGCGGCCTGGTGTTTCTGCCGACGGGCTCGCCGAGTCCCGATTTCTGGGGCGGCAAGCGACCCGGCAATGATGAGCATGCCAATTCGGTGGTGGCGCTCAAGGTCGAGACCGGCGAACTCGCCTGGGCGTTCCAGGCCGTGCATCACGATGTCTGGGATTACGACATGCCGGCGCAGCCGACGCTTGCGCGGATCGACACCGGCCAGGGCCTGCGCGATGTGGTGATCCAGCCGACCAAGCAGGGCTTTGTGTTCGTGCTCGACCGCGACAGCGGGCAGCCGGTCTGGCCGGTCGAGGAGCGCGCGGTGCCACAAGGCGGCGCCGAGGCCGAGGTGCTCTCGCCGACCCAGCCGTTCCCGACTCACGTGCCGGCCCTGACGCCGCAGCACTTCTCGGCCAACGATATACTGGACTTTCCGCCGATCATCGGCAGTCCGTCTTGTAAGGCAGATCTCGCCAACTTGCGCAACGACGGGCTTTACACCCCGCCCTCGACGCAAGGTACGCTGGAATTTCCGATGACCGGCGGCGGTGTCAATTGGGGCGGGGTGGCCTTCGATCCCCTCAATCAGATCCTCTATGCCAACACGACCAATGCCGTGCACATCATCAAGCTGATGCCGCGTGCGGACGCCGACGGCTTCAAGCCGTCCGCGGGCATCGATTTTGGGCGGCAGTTGGGGGCGCCCTTTGCGATGACGCGGGTGGTGGCGATGTCGGGGCTCGGGCTGCTTTGTAACAGGCCGCCTTGGGGCACGCTGGTTGCGACCGATCTCAAGGCAGGCAAGATCCTGTGGCGGTCGAGCGTCGGTACCACGGAGGATCGTGCGCCGCTTGGGCTTGCCTTCCACTGGGGGACACCACTCGTCAATGGCGTCGCGGTCACTGCGGGCGGCCTCGTTTTCACTGGCGCGATGGATGCGTATTTGCGCGCCTTCGACGCCAAATCGGGCGAGGAGCTGTGGCAGGGCCGGCTGCCGGTGCCAGGGGTCGCCAATCCCATGACCTATCTCTGGAAGGGCGAGCAATACGTCGCGATCGCCGCCGGCGGCCATTCCGAAGCCGGGACGTCGATCGGCGACGCGCTGGTGGCCTTTCGTCTGGCACGCGAGGGCGAGTCGCCGTCGCTCTGGTCGCGCACCATCGATCGGCCCGGTGGACGCTTCCTGGCCGGCGCGATCACGGCGCTGCTCGCACTTGTGCTGCTTGCGCTCCTGCTGTGGCGCTGGAGGCGGGCCTAGTCAAACGCGACGCCGATATGGGTGTTGTGGGTCCAGACCGGATGGCAACGCCGCCTTAAATGATCGGTGTCGATGAACAGGGTGAGTTGTGCCGGGAGCGCGATCGGGCTCGTCACATCCACGCGCGCGCCGCCCGGCGAGATGTTGCGCACGGTGCATTCGACGCTGCCGCCGCCGTTGAACGCCAGCCTGCCGCCCTTGAAGACGCGGTGTCTGGCATGGATTCGTTTCTCGACAAAATCTTCACTCATGACTTTCGCTCGCTAGCCTGGCTTTGCTGATCGACTGGCGTGGCCGATAGCTTTCCAGTTCCTCAAGCTCACGAGCCTAGTTTGAACGAATTGCAGACGACTAAAGATTGACCGGTCCGGGAGGGGGTATCGATTCAGAATCGATTTACCAAGACGGGGAACCCCTTCCCAAATGTGAAGGTGCCCTCTGCTTGTGATTTGGTTCATGACCGGCGCGGTCGCGCCGGCACCAACTGCCGACCCTGTTCCCCTCACGCGCCCCTTACCAACGCGGCGCCGAGGAAATCCGCGGCAAGTAATCCGCCGGTCCCGGCATTCGGCCCGCCTCGCCGTCAGGGTCGGTGCTGGCCTTGCTGTTGCTCACAGCATCGCAAAGGCGCTCGAGACCATCGCCACCGGCTTGTTGTCGGTGGCGGAGAGCAGCGTGACGCGGCCGAAGCTCATGGTGCGGCCGAGCCGCACCACGCGGGCATCCGCCAGCACGTCGGCGGAGGCGACCGCGCGCATGAAATGTGTGGTCTGGTCGACGGTCGTCATCGGGCGGTAGCCGCGGTTGGCGGCAAGGATCGCGATCACCATGGCGGTGTCGGCAAGCGCCATCAGCGCCTGGCCGCAGACCACGCCTCCATGCCGGCACAGCCGCTCGGAAAAGGCCATGCGCAGCAGCGCGCCGGGCTGCCAGTCGGCGACAGGGGCGGGCGGCTCATGGTCGATCGCCTCGACGGAAAGCCCGAGATCCTGCACCCAGGGCGCGAACACCTCACCCAACACCCGTCGCGCCTCGTCGATGCCGAACGCGTGTGTCTCCTGTTGTTGCTGCATGAACGAAGCTCCTCCCAAGCCGCCAGTTTCATTGCGTGACTTTAAGATTTGGCGCGCCCAAGGGAACCCCGCTTCGGCTTGAAAATGCCGGACTTGGGCGACTATCCTGTGTGGGCGGGATGACCGCTTGGGGAGTGGGTACGAGGATGGCGCGGCGGTGGATCGTGGTGTTCGGCATGATCGCGCTCGCCGAAGTCCTGCCGGTCGGATCACATCTGAGGGCCGGCCTGCGGAACGCTTGGCTGCGCCGCCATTGCGGTGGTATACGGCAGCAAAAAGGGGAGCCTTCAATGAAATCTGTTCGCGTCTCCGCCGCTGCGCTTGCGCTGCTCGCGATCCCGACCACCGGCACATTCCTGGCGCGTCCGGCTCATGCGCAGGGGCAGATGCCCAATATCAACCTCATTCCGGAACTCCAGTCCAAGAGCCCGGAAGAGAAGGAAGCGGATGAGGCGCGGGACAAGGCCTATAAGGAATCGCTCAGGAAGATCCCCGACGCCAAGGCCTCCAGCGATCCCTGGGGCACCGTGCGCGCCGATACGCCCAAGAGCGTGCCAAACAGCGCGACGGCGCCGAGCTCAAAATCGACCGCCGCAACCAAGAAAACCAAAACCGGCAGCAGCGCCAACTGACGGCGCCGGACTCCAACTCCGCACCCGGCAGGCCTATATTGAGCGGGTGGTATCTGCTCACGGAGTTGCGGCATGGCCTCGTCGCCGCGCGATCTTGCCAGCCGAATGGCCGGACGGCGAAAGCCGGACGACGGCTATGTGCGCGAGACCTTCACGCTGCCGCGCGAGAAGGCGCGCCTGACCGCGCGCGACTTCCTCTCCCGATATCCCAAGGCTGGCTATATGACCGCGGTCGAAAGCTGGCGTGAACTGCCGGGCGACGAGATCGAATTCACCATGCGTCGCCTGCGCAGCGCCGACTGATCAGTCGACGAACGGCGCATGATTTTTGCAGCCGTCGCCTGACGCATCGGAAGGGCTTGGCGTTTCAAAGGGGCTCGCGCATCAAATCCGCTACTCGGGATGCTCCTGGTCGCCCAGCAGCCTGCCGGTCCTGCGGTTGATGAAATGCAGCCGCGTGCAAGCCTTGCAGACCACCGTTTCGTAGCTGCATTGCGCATCGTCCGGTCCGACCTCGTCGGCCAGCCAGTGCTGCACGTTCAATGCCGTCCGGGGGCAGCGAAAAAGGACGTTACCCATCGTGCCCTGCTGTCTGGCAGTTCTTGTGAAGGACATGTTGATCTCGATCAACGCGCCCAAACCAAGCCGCTCCCGATTTCCCGAAATGTGGGGGATTGTTTGGGCTACAAACCGATCCGATCGCGCTTCGAGTCTAGTCGAGCGTCTCGGCCACGATGCGAATGCGGAACACCGGCTGCTTCTGCTCGTCCAGCATTTCCATGTGCCATTCGGAGTTTTCGCGAAGCTTGCGAGAAATGCCGCCGGCAATATCGGCGCAGACATTGGTCAATTCTTTCCAGGCCTCGGCACGGTCGGCACATTCGCTGCCGATGTCGGAGGCGCCGGAGTAGCGGCCGTTGCGGATACGAAAGAAATAAAGGGACATGACGAGAAACCGTCGCGCAACCACAAGACAAAATATCGCTTACCTGAAGTATCAATGGTGGCTCAAACAGCGAACGGTGCAAATTCCGGGAGACTACGGCTCCATGCTGCACGAGGTAATCCGATCCCTCTTGCGCGATGCACTGAGCGCGTTGCTCCCTTGCATTTTCATTCGCTCTCGGTGATCCGAACGAGCCCGTCGCCGGTGACGATCGGACCCTGATCCGTGAGCGTCAGACAGCCGAGCGTCAACAGCTTGTTGAGATGATCGGCGGGAATGTTCGCCTCCGGCCCGCTCACCGCGACCTCGAGCAGGGAGGCGAATTCTTCAGGCGTCAGAAGTTTCGGCGCATGGACGATCATTTACGCAACTCGCGGTTGGGGCAGAAAACTATCGCCAGGTTCTGGATGTGAGTGATTTGCGATGTGGAAGCAGCATGCGCCGCCGACGCGGAGAGGTCGAGAGGGAAGCGGGATGTCGTTGCGGAAGGATTACAGAAGCACTGCATGCAAGCTGCGCGATGGTCGTCGCAGCGCGGGTCGGAGCTGGCAATGCTTACGTCCACCTCGGTGGTCGTCGCCCGAACTGCGATCCCGTTGTCAGCCCGCGTAGTCAGTGGGTGCGGCCATTTTCTTCAACTCGCGGTCGATGCGTGACTGTACCCGACGCACAGCGAGCAGGTCGATCTTGGTTTCGGTTTTGCCGGTCTTGATCTCGTCACCAATCCTGAACTGCCACTTCCAGACTCCGGGGACTGTGGTCATGGTGAGGGTATATTCTACGCCCCTGTAGTTCATGGCAGATCTCCGCCGCGATTTCGCCAACGCCAACATGGCTCAATAGTCGAGATTAACTCCTCCGGACGGCGAATATACCATCATCCCCTTGAAAGTAAGCCGCTTTTGCGGGCAGTGCTGGAACCGCGGGGATCGATGCGAGAAGGGGCGGTGCGACTGGCGCCGGTTCGCGCTTTAGTCGAACAATTTTTCCGGAGCAACGGTAAGTCGATAGATAATGTCCGTCGAGCCGTCGGAGGTTTCGAGCAGACGATCGCAGAGCGGGCAACGGAACTCGCCTGCATGACCCTTGCGGGAGCTCAGCTCAATCCGGCGGATGCCGGCCTTGCACTCGGGGCAGATGATGTCGCCTTTTCGCATGGAGCAATTATGCGTGGCCTCGTTGACCGTTCCACGACAGAGGAGCTCGCTCGCGTCTTGTTGACTGAAGTCCGTCAACGAGCCGGCTGCCTTCGTTCGCTAACGGAACTTTGTTCTCGGTGGGAGAACTACGGAGCAAAAAGCGCGAAAGAGCAGTGGAAAATCAACCATCTCGCGCAACCCTAGCGGCCAGTATTGCGTTGGTAGCGCTGCAGGCACGATGCACGAAGAGCTGTAAGGCGCAGCGGCTTCCCGGCTGCATCGGCCTATAGGATGAGAGATGAAGCTGACCGATCTGTTTTGGCGTGACAGAAAGCGCGCCGACCGTCCCGACCACATCCCGGCGCCGGCGCGTCGCGGCAATGACGGGGCTGATCGCTCCAGCATGGCCGAGCTGGTCCGGCTTCTCAGGGAAGCCGACGACGCGCAAAAGAACGGTGGCCACCGGCCCGCGTGATCAGGCTTGGTCTCATTTGGGCGCGGCCAGAAACGTCTCGTCGGGCTCGCATCGGCTGCAGGCAAAGGTGAGTTTCTTCAGCCTTCGCTTGTGAGGCGCAAGAAGAGCAGGCTGCATCTCGACGCCGCGATGTGAACAGGGATGGTTGCAGCCCTGGTCCGGGCACAGTTCGGTGTCGGGCGATAAATTTGCATCGGATTCTTCCTCAGCAAAGAAGACACGACGCAGAACGCCACTTGGCTCGTCGGAGTTTCCCGCGCGGATTCGAATTGTGATTCGCGCGCGACAAACGCTAGGCGTTTGCGCGGAGATCATGCTCAATCAGAAACCTGAAGCGCGATGACGGTTCGACCTGATCTCATCGCGCTTCAGGTCGTGTCGTCGTTCTCGACGTCGGGAGGATATGGGCTGGGATCAGGCCGGGACGAAGCGCGTTCGTCGGCCTGCGACTTCAGCTGGGAGGCCCGCTCAACCAGCGCCGCGGCAAGCCGCGGATTCGAGGTCGAGTTGGCAAATCTGAGCAGCGCCGCGGCTTGGCGGGTGAGATATAATATTCCGGGCACGATGGAACGGTTCCCCAGAGTCGAGATGTCCGGGTGCGGTGCACCTTGAGAACATCACGCGTGAAGCACGATTTCGTTCCAATGCTCCTTGTTCACAAAATGCAAAAGACAGACGGTTCCCGAGGGGTCACTCAGTTTGCGGCGAGGAAGGCAATTGTCAGTGCCATCAGCCACGCGACAATCACCAGCGAAGCCACGGCGCCTGCCGTGATCTGAGCCTTTTCCTTGAGCGTGGTGGGGTGATCCATGTCAGATGATGCCGGCCGGCCGGGCCTCGACCGTCGCCCGGAGCCTAGCAGGGCTCAGAGCCGCACAGCATCAAAACCCGGGGAGGAGGGCGAGCGCGGCAGGCGGGGTCGCCAAGGATTAAGCCGGCCCGGCACACCTTTTGCCGGGTATGAAGGTGCGCCGGAGCCGGCCTTGCTGCACCAGTGCTTCCGTGATGCGAGCACCAGTCTAGAAAGCAAGAGCCGTGCCTGTTTGGCTGAGTGGGGCAGCAACGCCTCGGACCGGTCCTTGCCGGAGGTCCCATCCGAAACCAAGGCACGGGCCGATAAATTGAGGTCAGGCGTCGCTGGGCCTCACGCGCAGTGGGACAGCGATGAGGCGACGAATGTCGCCGCGGGTCATGTCGACGAGCGCGTGCAGCGCGCCGGCGGCTTCGAGCGCCTGATTAAGAACAACGCCGCCGAGCGGAATATAATCGCTTGGCGACGTTGGGTATCCACTGGGCCTCAAATCCCCAGCCATCTCCTTGCATACAATGCAGCACAAAAAGCTCAAGTCCTGGACATATCGGTTTTTCGGCAGGAGATGTCAGCAACCGGCCGATGGTTAATGCGGCCTTACTTCCGCTTTTGGGTCACCGTGCGAATCGGGCCGGGGAGCAGGGTACTCGGCGTGCGTCGCGCGCTTCGTGGCGCCGCACATAATTCGATGACGGCACGTCAAGAGGTGGAAGCGGCGGCCCGCATCCTTAGTGAAGCAGGGCTGCGTCATCGCTGGTGGGGTTCTCATTATCAGAAGTCCTGCGACGAGCACGCTGCGACCGATCCCGTCGGCAAAGAAGAATTTGATACGATCGTTGAATCCATGTTGATCGCAGCCAGCGCGCGTCATTTCCGGTGCCGTCCCAATTCAGACACCCGCGCGCATAATTTCGGACAAACATATCCGGGACATTGTCTGCGCTCGGCGATGCCATGGGGAAACGAGGCTCGCCGACTCGGGGTGGTAGTATGGACAAGATCGAGCGATCATTCGTCGCTGCGGCGGCGGTGAGCTTTGCTGTGCTGGTTATTGGTAGCGTACTTCTGGTGGTGATGTAGCGCGAGCCCCGGAAGACCGGGACGCAAGGATCAGACCGGGACATCCGAAATCAGCTGGGGGCAATCTGGGGCGGTTGGTGGCTCCCCAGGAGATCTCGGGCATTAGGAGATCTCGGCCATTCGCCGGGCTCCGGCGCCGTCTCGACTGGGGGATATCGCGAGGACTCCGGTATTGTCCTAAAGAGGTCGCCAACTGCGGCGGCCTTATTGCTCGCCAATAATCTTTTTCCGGGGTTTTGGCTTCGCGGGCTCAGGCGGATTGGCTGCCTCCCGGGCGTGCCGTTCGGCACGAAGCCGGAGCATGTTTGCGCGAGTAGCTTCTTGTTCGGCTCTGTATGAAGCGTAGCTCTCTGAAGCTTCCGCCTGCTTTTGAGCGAGTGACTTCTTGAACGGGCTATCTGCCATGCAAGGCATATAGGCATTCGGCGGCGTATTACACCAGGCGAATTTGGATACTTTCAAAAGAACATATTGCGAACAAGGAACAAATGGTGTACGTTGTTTTCAACTGCCGGCCGCCCTCGTCAATCGTTTGTCGCCCACGCGAATCCCCTTCATAAGGAGTTAAAATAGGATGTCCGTCCCAGCCCTGCGTATCGTTGAAGGTTCCTCCATGGATAAGTCCAAAGCGCTGTCCGCCGCGCTGTCCCAGATCGAGCGCCAGTTCGGCAAGGGCTCGGTGATGAAGCTTGGCAAGAACGACCGCTCGATGGATGTCGAGACGGTGTCGTCAGGCTCGCTCGGGCTCGACATAGCGCTCGGCGTCGGCGGCCTCCCGAAGGGGCGGATCGTGGAGATCTACGGACCGGAATCCTCGGGCAAGACGACGCTGGCGCTGCACACGGTGGCGGAAGCGCAGAAGAAGGGCGGCATCTGCGCCTTCATCGACGCCGAGCATGCGCTGGATCCGGTCTACGCCCGCAAGCTCGGTGTCAATATCGACGAGCTCCTGATCTCGCAGCCTGACACCGGCGAGCAGGCGCTGGAAATCTGCGACACCCTGGTGCGCTCCGGCGCGGTTGATGTGATGGTGGTCGATTCGGTCGCAGCGCTGGTGCCGCGCGCCGAACTCGAGGGAGAGATGGGCGATTCGCTCCCCGGTCTGCAGGCGCGACTGATGAGCCAGGCGCTGCGCAAGCTCACCGCCTCCATCAACAAGTCCAACACCATGGTGATCTTCATCAACCAGATCCGGATGAAGATCGGCGTGATGTACGGCTCGCCCGAGACCACCACCGGCGGCAATGCGTTGAAATTCTATGCCTCCGTCCGCCTCGACATCCGCCGGATCGGCTCGATCAAGGATCGCGACGAAGTGGTCGGCAACTCCACGCGCGTCAAGGTCGTGAAGAACAAACTGGCGCCGCCCTTCAAGCAGGTCGAGTTCGACATCATGTATGGCGAGGGTGTCTCCAAGATGGGCGAGATTCTCGACCTCGGCGTAAAGGCCGGCGTTGTCGAGAAGTCCGGCGCCTGGTTCTCCTATGACAGCCAGCGCCTCGGCCAGGGCCGCGAGAATTCCAAGGCGTTCCTGAGGGCCAATCCTGATATCACGGCCAAGATTGAGGCTGCGATCCGCCAGAACTCTGGCCTGATCGCCGATCAGATCCTCGCCAGCGATTCTGAACGCGACTCCGAAGGCGAAGAGCCCGCGGAAGAGTAAAGCCCGATACCTTCGCGACACCCGCCGCCTGAAGCGAAGGTTGCGTCATGCCCGGCCACTCCCCGTGCCGGGCATGTACGTTTTTGGGTGCTCGTCGCGTGGATGGCCGGGACAAGCCCGGCCATGATGTAAGTGTAACGCGTCGTTTTCGATTACTCCGCCGCCTCGGCGTAATCGCTCACCGGCGGACACGAGCACACCAGGTTGCGGTCGCCATAGACATTGTCGACGCGCCCGACCGGTGACCAGTATTTGTCCGTGCGCGAGACGCCGGCGGGGAAGCAGCCTTCCGCGCGCGTGTAGGCGCGCTTCCAATCGTCATCGGCGATGTCGTGCACGGTGTGCGGGGCATGGCGCAGCGGTGACGCCTCGATCTTGAAGCGGCCGTTCTCCACTTGCGCGATCTCTTGCCGGATCGCGATCATGGCGTCGCAGAAGCGGTCGAGTTCGGCCTTCGATTCCGATTCGGTCGGCTCGATCATCAAGGTGCCCGGCACCGGGAAGCTCATGGTCGGGGCGTGGAAGCCGTAATCGATCAGGCGTTTGGCGATGTCGTCGACGGAAACGCCGCTCGTTGCCTTCAGCGGCCGCGGATCGATGATGCATTCATGTGCCACGCGGCCTTTCTCGTTCCGGTAGAGCACCGGGAAATGGGCGTTCAGGCGCGCCGCGACATAGTTGGCGTTGAGGATCGCGACTTCCGTCGCCTGCGTCAGTCCATCGCCGCCCATCAACAGAATGTAGATGTAGGAGATGGTAAGGATCGACGCAGAGCCGAATGGCGCGGCCGAGACCGGTCCGACCGGATGGGGCGTGGCGCCATCCGTCGCGGGATGACCAGGCAGGAAGGGCTTAAGATGCGCCTTCACGCCGATCGGGCCCATGCCAGGGCCGCCGCCGCCATGCGGGATACAGAAGGTCTTGTGCAGGTTGAGATGGCTGACATCGGCGCCGTAATCGCCGGGCCGCGACAGCCCGACCTGCGCATTCATGTTCGCGCCATCAAGATACACCTGGCCGCCATGACCGTGCACGATGTCGCAGATCTCCCTGATATGTTCCTCGAACACGCCGTGGGTCGAGGGATAGGTGATCATGATCGCGGCGAGAGTCTTGCCATGCACCTCCGCCTTCTTGCGCAGATCCTCGACATCGACATCGCCGCGTGCGTCGCAGGTGACCACGACGACGTCCATGCCGGCCATGGCGGCAGACGCCGGATTGGTGCCATGCGCGGAGGAGGGGATCAGGCAGACCTTGCGATGCGCCTCGCCGCGCGCGGCGTGATAGCTGCGGATCGCGAGCAGTCCGGCATATTCGCCTTGTGCGCCAGAGTTCGGCTGCAGCGAGATCGCGTCATAGCCGGTGATGTCGCACAGCCACTTTTCCAGCCGCGCGAACAACATATGATAGCCCTTTGCCTGACCGGCCGGGGCAAAGGGATGCAGCGTGGCAAATTCCGGCCAGGTCAGTGGCACCATCTCGGTGGTCCCGTTCAGCTTCATGGTGCAGGAGCCCAGCGGAATCATGGCCCGGTCGAGCGCGAGGTCGCGATCGCTGAGCTTGCGCATGTAGCGCAGCATCTCGGTTTCCGAGCGATGCGCATGGAACACGGGATGGGTGAGGAAAGCCGTGGCCCGCTTTAGCGCAAGCGGCAGTGCCTCGCGGCTGCCTGCCTCGATATCGGCGTAAGACAGGCTGCCCCCGAAGGCGCGCCACACCGCCTCGACGATCTGCGGCGTCGTACCTTCATCGAGCGCGATACGCAGCGTGGTGGCGCCGATGCCGAGATTGATCTTCTCTGCAAGCGCGCGGGCGACGATCTCGTCGCGCCGCGCGCCGACCTCGACCGTCACCGTGTCGAAGAAGGCCTCGCTCTTCAGCGCAACGCCCATTTTGCGCAAGCCCGCCGCCAGCACGGCGGCGCGGCGGTGCACATTGCGCGCGATCGCCGTAAGCCCCTCGGGGCCGTGATAGACCGCATACATCGAGGCGATCACGGCCAGCAGCACCTGCGCGGTGCAAATGTTGGAGGTCGCCTTCTCGCGGCGGATATGCTGCTCGCGGGTCTGCAGCGCCAGCCGATAGGCCGGCGCACCGCGCCAATCCACTGATAGCCCCACAATGCGGCCGGGCAGCGAGCGCTTCAACGCATCGCGCACCGCCATGTAAGCCGCATGCGGCCCGCCATAGCCCATCGGCACGCCAAAGCGCTGGGCCGACCCGACCGCGATATCGGCGCCGAGCTCGCCAGGCGAGGCGATCAGCGTCAGCGCCAGCAGATCCGCGGCCAGAATAGCGAGCGCGCCTTTTGCGCGCAGGACCGCAATCGCGGGCCGCAAATCGCGCAACGCGCCGGAACTCGCCGGATATTGCAGAAGGCCACCGAAGACATCGGCGCGGTCAAGGTCGGTCGCGGGATCGCCGACGACGAGCCGCCAGCCCAACGGCTCGGCGCGGGTGCGCAACACCGCAAGCGTCTGCGGATGCACCTCGTGGTCGACGAAGAAGGCTTTTGTCTTCACCTGCGAGGCGCGCTCGGCGAGCGCCATGGCTTCGGCGGCGGCCGTACCTTCATCCAGCAGCGACGCGTTGGCGACATCAAGCCCGGTGAGGTCGGAGATCATGGTCTGGAAGTTGAACAGCGCCTCCAGCCGGCCCTGGCTGATTTCGGGCTGATAGGGCGTGTAGGCCGTGTACCAGGCCGGGTTCTCCAGGATGTTGCGCTGGATCACCGCCGGCAGGATGGTGCCGGAATAGCCCTGGCCGATCAGCGAGGTGAAAACCTGGTTCTGCGCGGCGAGGTCGCGCATATGCGAAAGCGCCCGGGTCTCACTGAGCGCCACACCGAGATCGAGCGGCGTCTTCTGCCGGATCGATGACGGCAGCGTTTCGGCCATCAGCGCTGACAAGCTGCCTGCGCCGACCGTCTCCAGCATCGCTGCGATATCGCGCGGCGATGGCCCGATATGGCGGCGGGCGAAGTCGGTGGCGGCCTCGGCGGCGGGTTTGAAGGGCGCGTTCATGTGTGCCTCGCTATGCAAATTCGGTGTCAGGCGGTGTGCGCCTTGTAGGCGGCTTCATCCATCAATCCGCCGAGCTCGCTCTTGTCCGCGATCTTGATCTTGAAGAACCAGGCCTTGCCGCTGGCGTCGGAATTCACCAGAGCCGGCTCGGCGGCGAGCTCCTCGTTCACCTCAAGCACTTCGCCTGAGATCGGCGCGTAAACGTCGGAGGCAGCCTTGACGGATTCGACCACGGCTGCGGCCTCGGCCTTCTTCAGCGTGCGTCCGACCTTCGGCAACTCGACGAACACGACGTCGCCGAGCTGGGACTGCGCATAGTCGGTGATCCCGATGGTTGCCACATCGCCCTCGATGCGAAGCCATTCATGGTCGGTGGTGAAGAGCGTGGTCATGGCAATCCTTCAGCGCTTGTAGGTGTTGGGAACGAAAGGCGTGGCGGCGACGCGCAGGGGCAGGCGCTGTCCGCGCACTTCCGCAAAAAGCCGGGTGCCGTTGATTGCGAGAGCGGTCGGCACATAGCCCATCGCAACCGGCGCATTGAGGCTCGGGCCGAAGCCGCCTGACGTGACAGCGCCGATTGGCTCCGACGAGGTCTGGTCCGCAAACAGCGGCGCGCCCTCGCGCACCGGCGCGCGTCCCTCGGGCTTCAGGCCCACCCGGCGGCGTGCCGCGCCGCTCGCAAGCTGGCTCAGAACAGTCTCCGCACCCGGATAGCCGCCGGCGCGGGCGCCACCGGAGTGCCGGCTCTTCTGCATCGACCATTCCAGCGCGCCCTCGACCGGTGTGGTCGTGGTGTCGATGTCATGGCCATAGAGGCAAAGCCCGGCTTCCAGCCTGAGGCTGTCGCGGGCGCCAAGCCCGATCGGCAGCACGTCGGGGTCCGACAGCAGCGCGGTCGCCAGCTGTTCGGCTTGCGCCGCCGGCACCGAAATCTCGAACCCGTCCTCGCCGGTATAGCCGGAGCGCGACACGAAACAGCCGAGGCCAGCGACCTCGTGAGGTCCCGCATCCATGAAACGCATCGCCGGTGCCTCTGCACAGAATTGCGCCAGCACGGCTTCGGCCCTGGGGCCCTGCAGCGCTAGCAGCGCGCGGTCGGCGAGCGAATCGACCTGGCACGAGTCGGAGAGATGCGCGCGCAAATGTGCCTCATCGGCCTCCTTGCAGGCGGCGTTCACCACCGCGAAGAGGTGGTCGCCGAAATTCGCGACCATCAGATCGTCGAGGATGCAACCCGCCGCGTTGGTGAACTGCGCATAGCGCTGCCGGAAGGGGGCGAGCGCCAGCATGTCCTGCGGCACCAGCCGCTCGAGCGCCAGCGCCGCGTCCTCGACCTGGCCGGATTTGGGGCGCAGCGCCACCTGGCCCATATGGGAGACGTCGAACAGGCCGGCCTTTTGGCGGGTATGAAGGTGCTCCTTCAAAACCCCGGCCGGATACTGCACGGGCATGTCATAGCCCGCGAACGGCACCATCTTGGCGCCAAGCGACACATGAAGGGCGTGGAGGGGAGTACGTTTGAGCGGGGTGTCGCTGGTCGCAAGCATCAGGGGCCCTCGGCGGTTCCCGAGGGACATTCCTCGGGTGACCAGACGAAGCCCCATCTGTCGCTGTGCCTGAGAGTATTATCCCGTCGGCGGACGCCCACTGGCCTTGAGAAGCCGGCTGCGCCTCTTTCCAGATGCTGTCAAAGCCACACGGTCCTTTTGCCTGAGAGTTTCCGGGGCGGTTGCTCCTTCGGCGCCGGCATCAAAGCCGGTCTCTCCCGACGTGGCTGTCTTGAACAGATAGGAGGGAAACACGACCTATGCCAGACTGTCAACGCAAGCGCAGCGTCTATCAACTAGCTTTGCGTCCGACTTTACGCTCCCGCAGCAAGCCTATGATCCGCCTGCACAGTTTCTGGACACTGTGGCTGGCCTTGTCTAAAAGCGTTCGGCCTCAAAAATCGCTATTTGCAGGGCCCCGGCCAGCTTTCCGATTGGATGAATATGAGCAGCGTCAACGACATCAGGTCGACCTTCCTGAACTTCTTCGCCAAGAACGGCCACGAGATCGTGCCGTCCTCGCCGCTCGTGCCGCGCAACGACCCGACCTTGATGTTCACCAATGCCGGCATGGTGCAGTTCAAGAACGTCTTCACCGGCGTCGAGAAGCGGCCCTATCAGCGCGCCACCACCTCGCAGAAATGCGTGCGCGCCGGCGGCAAGCACAACGACCTCGACAATGTCGGCTACACCGCCCGCCATCACACCTTTTTCGAGATGCTCGGCAACTTCTCGTTCGGCGATTACTTCAAGGATCGCGCGATCGAGCTTGCCTGGAAGCTGGTGACGAGCGAGTTCGGCCTGCCCAAGGATAAGCTCTGGGCTACCGTCTATATCGACGACGATGAGGCCTTTGATCTCTGGAAGAAGATTTCCGGCCTGCCGGAGTCGCGCATCATCCGTATCGCAGGCTCCGACAATTTCTGGCAGATGGGCGATACCGGCCCCTGCGGCCCATGCTCGGAAATCTTCTATGATCATGGCGACAAGGTCTGGGGTGGCCCGCCCGGTTCGCCGGAGGCAGATGGCGACCGCTATATCGAGATCTGGAACCTCGTGTTCATGCAGTTCGAACAGTTCGAGGGCGGCACGCGCGCGGCGCTGCCGAAGCCTTCGATCGACACCGGGGCGGGGCTGGAGCGCGTCGCCGCCGTGCTGCAGGGTAAGCACGACAATTACGACATCGATCTCTTCGTCGCGCTGATCCGCGCCATCTCCGAGCTCACCGGCACCAATCCGCATGGCGAGCAGAAGGCCTCGCTGCGCGTGATCGCCGATCATCTGCGCGCGTCCTCCTTCCTGATCGCCGACGGCGTGCTGCCTTCGAACGAGGGCCGCGGCTATGTGCTGCGCCGGATCATGCGTCGCGCCATGCGCCATGCGCAGTTGCTCGGCGCCAAGGAGCCGCTGATGCACCGCCTGGTGTGGGCGCTGGTGCGTGAGATGGGGCAAGCCTATCCGGAGCTCGTGCGGGCGGAGAACCTGATCGAGGAGACGCTGCGGCTGGAAGAGACCCGTTTCCGCAAGACCTTGGCGCGCGGCCTTGCCATTCTCGATGAGAAGAGCGCCGGCCTGAAAAAGGGCGACATGTTCGACGGCGAGACGGCCTTCACGCTCTACGACACCTACGGCTTCCCGCTGGATCTCACGCAGGATGCGCTGAAGTCGCGTGGCGTCGGCGTCGATCTTGCATCCTTCACGGACGCGATGGACCGCCAGCGCGACAAGGCGCGTGCGGCCTGGGCGGGTTCGGGCGAGGCTGCGACCGAGACCATCTGGTTCCCGCTGCGCGAGAAGCTCGGGGCGACTGAGTTTCTGGGCTATGAGACCGAGACCGCGGAAGGCGCCGTTGCGGCGCTGGTTAAGGACGGCCAGGAGGTCGAGAGCCTCAAGGCAGGCGAGAGCGGCGCGATCGTGCTGAACCAGACCCCGTTCTATGGCGAGTCCGGCGGCCAGGTCGGCGACATCGGCCTCTTGCTAGGGGAGGGCGTCAAGTTCCGCGTCACCGAAACCCAGAAGAAGGCCGGCGATCTCTTCGTCCATTTGGGCACGGTGGAGCAGGGCACGCTAAAGGTCGGCACTGCGCTGCAGCTCGAGGTGGATCATATCAGGCGCAGCGGCATACGCCGTAACCACTCGGCGACGCATCTGCTGCACGAGGCGCTGCGCCAGGTGCTCGGCGACCACATCGCCCAGCGCGGCTCGCTGGTCGCGCCGGATCGCCTGCGCTTCGACTTCGTGCATCCGAAGCCGATCACGGCGGAAGAGCTGGCCCGCGTCGAGGACATCGCCAACGAGGTGGTGCTGGAGAACGACGAGGTGACGACGCGCCTGATGGCGGTGGACGATGCCCGCGAGGCCGGTGCTCGCGCGCTGTTCGGCGAGAAATATGGCGACGAGGTCCGCGTGGTCTCGATGGGCAAGGGGGCGCGCGAGCACGGGCAGAACGCGCTCGGCTGGTCGGTCGAGCTGTGCGGCGGCACGCATGTCCGCCGTACCGGCGATATCGGCCTGATCACGGTCACCAGCGAGAGCGCGGTCGCCTCAGGCGTGCGCCGGATCGAGGCGCTGACGGGATCGCAGGCGCGCAAGCACGCCAACGACGTCATGGGTCTCGCCAAGACCGCGGCGAATGAGCTGCGCACCACGGTCGAGGACGTGCCGGCACGCATCGCCACGCTGCTCGACGAGCGCAAGAGGCTCGAACGCGAGCTGTCGGATGCCCGCAAGAAGCTCGCGATGGGCGGCGCCCCGTCCAGCAATGGCTCGGCATCGGGCGTGCGCGAAGTCGGCAATGTCAAGCTGATGGCGCGTGCGGTCGAAGGCATCGAGATGAAGGATCTCAAGAGCCTTGCGGATGACGGCAAGAAGCAGCTCGGCTCAGGCGTGGTCGCCATTGTCGGCGTCACCGGCGACGGCAAGGCCGGCGTCGTTGTCGGCGTCACCCCCGACCTGACCGCACGCTACAATGCGGTCAATCTGGTCCGCGTGGCCTCAGAGGCGCTCGGCGGCAAGGGCGGCGGCGGCCGGCCCGACATGGCGCAGGCCGGTGGCCCGGACGGCGCGAAGGCGAGCGCCGCTCTGGAAGCAATCGAGAAGGCGATGGCGGGCGCCTAAGCTACCGATCTACTGGCATCGGCCCAAATGCTGCAGCGGGGCCGTCGCCCTTAATCCTCCACCACGCGAACCGCGCCGCGGGCGGCGCTGGTGGTGAGCGCGGCATAGGCCTTCAGTGCAGTAGACACCTTGCGGGCGCGCTTGGCGGGCTTCCAGGCTTGAGCGCCTTTGGCCTGCATCGCCTCGCGGCGGCGCTTCAGCTCGGCTTCGTCGATCGCGAGATTGATCGAGCGTGCCGGGATGTCGATCTCGATCGTGTCGCCGTCCTGCACGAGGCCGATCAGGCCGCCTTCAGCGGCCTCCGGCGAGACGTGGCCGATCGACAGGCCCGAGCTGCCGCCCGAGAAGCGGCCGTCGGTGACCAGCGCGCAGGCCTTTCCGAGACCCTTCGATTTCAGGTAGCTGGTCGGATACAGCATCTCCTGCATGCCGGGGCCGCCGCGTGGTCCCTCATAGATGATCACGACCACATCGCCAGCCTTGATCTTGTTGCCGAGGATCGCTTCCACCGCGGCATCCTGGCTCTCCAGCACGCGGGCGGGGCCAGCGAATTTCAGGATGCTGCCGTCGACACCGGCCGTCTTCACAATGCAGCCGTCGAGGGCGAGGTTGCCATGGAGCACGGCGAGGCCACCGTCGCGGGAATAGGCATGCTCAGCACTACGGATGCAACCCGTGGTGCGATCGAGATCGAGCTCCTCGAACCGGCGATCCTGGCTGAAAGCTGTCTGCGTCGGCACGTTGCCGGGAGCGGCCATGTAGAAGTTGCGGACACTCTCGCTTTTGGTGCGGGTGATGTCCCAGCGCTCAAGGGCGGCCGCGAGCGACTTCGAGTGCACGCTCGGTAGCTCCGAATGAATGAGGCCGGCGCGGTCGAGCTCGCCCATGATCGCCATCACGCCGCCGGCGCGGTGCACATCTTCCAGGTGCACGTCGGCGACCGATGGCGCGACCTTGCACAGCACCGGCACCTTGCGCGAGAGCCGGTCGATGTCCTTCATGGTGAAGGGCACTTCGCCCTCGTAAGCCGCGGCGAGCAGATGCAGCACTGTGTTGGTCGAGCCGCCCATGGCGATATCGAGGCTCATGGCATTCTCGAACGCCTTGAAGTTCGCGATATTGCGCGGCAGCACGCTCTCGTCGTTCTGCTCGTAATAGCGCCTCGCGAGATCCACGATCAGGTGGCCGGCCTCGACGAACAGGCCCTTGCGGTCGGCATGTGTTGCCAGCACCGAGCCGTTGCCGGGCAGCGACAGGCCCAGCGCCTCGGTGAGGCAGTTCATGGAATTGGCGGTGAACATGCCGGAGCAGGAGCCGCAGGTCGGGCATGCCGAGCGTTCGATCACCTCGACCTCGCTGTCGCTGACCTTGTCGTCGGCGGCAGCAACCATGGCATCGATGAGGTCGACCGACCTGATCTTGCCCTTCATGTTGATCTTGCCCGACTCCATCGGCCCGCCGGAGACGAACACGACGGGGATGTTCAGCCGCAGCGCCGCCATCAGCATGCCCGGCGTGATCTTGTCGCAATTGGAGATGCAGACCAGCGCATCGGCGCAATGGGCGTTGACCATGTATTCGACGCTGTCGGCGATCAACTCGCGCGAGGGCAGGCTGTAGAGCATGCCGTCATGGCCCATGGCGATGCCGTCATCAACCGCGATGGTGTTGAATTCCTTCGCGACGCCGCCGGCGTTCTCGATCTCGCGCGCGACCAGCTGCCCGAGGTCCTTCAGGTGCACATGCCCGGGCACGAACTGGGTGAAGGAATTGGCGACCGCGATGATGGGCTTGCCGAAATCCTCGTTCTTCATCCCCGTCGCGCGCCACAGGCCGCGGGCGCCGGCCATGTTGCGGCCATGGGTGGTGGTGCGGGAACGATAGGCGGGCATAAGGGATTCCTCCGGTAGTCTTTTTCCGGGTCTAAACAGCCGGGCTGCAATCGCGATTGGTCAGGCGTGGCTTACAGGGAAGCCGTGCGGGATTCGACCCGTAATTTCGCGATCCAGCGATGCCGGCGCAAGTCTTGAGGTATCGAACGACCGCTGCGGCCGTCTCAGCCTTTGCGCAGGAAGACGTAATCGGCGGTGTAGGGCATGGCCCGGCTATCGCCCGCGCGGTCGCAAGGCCCGCCCATCTGGCCGCCGACCGTGTTGAGCCGCTGCACCATGCTGACGTCGGCCAGCGTGCCGCCGCTGCCGCGATGGGTGGTGACCTCGAGCTTCAGCCAGGCGATGTCGTTGGCGGTCTTGCCGGGCGCGCTGGCCACGGCCTTGCCGACCACGGCGCTGCCGTCATTGAGCTCCCAGGTCGGGCCGGCATAGTGCTTGCCGGCGATCTTGCCATCGGCAATCAGCGTCGCCTTGGGCTCGCGGAAGGTCCAGACGAGCTTGCCGTCAGAGCCCGCCTTGCATTCGTAGATCTGCTCGCCTTCCGCATGCGCCGTGAGCACCGGCACGGTGCCGGGCGCAGCGAGGGCGTCGGGAATGGAATCGGCGGCCAAGGCGGGGCCGGCAAGGAGCGGCAGGAGAACGGGAAACGTCGCGATCTTCGTCAGCCGCATGGGTGGTCCTTGGTTTGACTCCGTCATGCCGAGGCGCACGGTAGCGCGAACACCTGTATCTCGAGGTTCCGGGATCGATGCTTTGCATCACCCCGGAACAACCGTTTGTCGGATTAGAGCGACGATGGCGCCCTTACGCCATCGCTTTTTCGAGATTGCCGGCGACCTTGTCGAGGAAGCCGGTGGTCGAGAGCCAGCGCTGGTCGGCGCCGACCAGGAGCGCGAGGTCCTTGGTCATGTAGCCGTCCTCGACCGTGCCGACGCAGACCTTCTCCAGGGTGTCGGCGAACTTCGCCAATTCCGGATTGTTGTCGAGCTTGGCACGATGGGCGAGGCCACGGGTCCAGGCGAAGATCGAGGCGATCGAGTTGGTCGAGGTCTCCTTGCCCTTCTGGTGCTCGCGGTAGTGCCGGGTGACGGTACCGTGGGCGGCCTCGGCTTCCACGGTCTTGCCATCGGGGGTGAGCAGCACCGAGGTCATCAGGCCGAGCGAGCCGTAGCCCTGCGCCACCGTGTCCGACTGCACGTCGCCGTCGTAGTTCTTGCAGGCCCAGACATAGCCGCCCGACCATTTCAGCGCCGAAGCCACCATGTCATCGATCAGGCGGTGCTCGTAGGTCAGGCCCTTGGCGTCGAATTCCTTCTTGAACTCGCGGTCGAAGATGTCCTGGAAGATGTCCTTGAAGCGGCCGTCATAGACTTTCAGGATGGTGTTCTTGGTCGAGAGATAGACCGGGTAGCCGCGCATCAGGCCGTAGTTCAACGAGGCGCGGGCGAAATCGATGATGGAATCGTCGAGATTGTACATTTCCATCGCGACACCGGCGCCTGGCGTCTTGAACACTTCGCGCTCGATCACCGTGCCGTCCTCGCCGACGAACTTCAGCGTCAACACGCCCTTGCCGGGGAACTTGATGTCGGTGGCGCGGTACTGGTCGCCATAGGCATGGCGGCCGATGATGATCGGCTTGGTCCAGCCGGGCACGAGCCGCGGAACGTTCTTGCAGATGATCGGTTCGCGGAAGATCACGCCGCCGAGGATATTGCGGATGGTGCCGTTCGGCGACTTCCACATTTCCTTGAGGTTGAACTCCTTCACCCGGGCCTCGTCAGGGGTGATGGTGGCGCACTTAACGCCGACGCCGACCTTCTTGATGGCATTGGCGGCATCGATGGTGACCTGGTCGTTGGTCTGGTCCCGGTATTCGATCCCGAGGTCGAAATACTGCAGATCGACGTCAAGGAACGGGTGGATCAGCTTGTCCTTGATGTACTTCCAGATGATCCGGGTCATCTCGTCGCCATCGAGTTCGACGACGGGGTTGGTCACCTTGATTTTTGCCATGATCGATGGGGCCTTTCGGGATCAATGCGCTTGAATAGCAGCTTTGCGGGAATTATCCGCGGGGCGTCATAGCACTGCCAAACGGCGTGCGGAAGGTGAGGGGTTATGCAGTTTCCGCCCATCTTTTGGCTGAGCAGGTCCATCTTCGCTGGTTGGTCCGGCGAGAGGGGACTTCGGGTTTACCGGGCTTGACGGAGGCTCGTTCCTCGATTCAAAAGGCGAATCTAACCTCATATTTTGCTTGAGTCAGTGCCGTTTGGCAGGCAATCGAGGGAGATCCTCGCCACTTGAATTAGCGTGTGCAAGGCCCGACTCAACACCTTGAAATCTGACCGGAAAGCGATCCAGCGCCGTGAGCGGCACCGACAAGACCAAGTCTGGCCTTGACCTGAAAGGCCCTGTGATCATCCTGGTCGAGCCGCAGCTTGGCGAGAATATCGGCATGACCGCTCGCGCCATGGGCAATTTCGCGCTATCCGAGCTGCGCCTGGTCAACCCGCGTGACGGCTGGCCGAACGTCGCCGCCCAGCGTGCCGCCGCCGGTGCCGACCACATCATCGACAATGTCGAGCTGTTTGCCACGGTCGAGGAGGCGGTCGCCGACCTCGACCTCTTGCTCGCCACCACCGCCCGCGCCCACGACCAGGCCAAGCCGGTGCTGGGGCCGGAGGCGGCCGCGAGCGAGATCGTCTCCCATATCGGCGGCGGCGGCAGAGCCGGCATCCTGTTCGGACGCGAGCGCTGGGGGCTGATGAACGACGAGGTGGCGCGCGCCAACCGCATCGTCACCTTTCCGGTCAATCCAGGCTTCGCCTCGCTCAACCTTGCGCAGGCTGTGCTGCTGATGGGTTATGAATGGTTCAAGCTGTCGACCACAAACGCTCTGCCTTTCGAGAAGCCCGAGCGCTCGCCGCCGGCCTCGCAGCACCAGATCGATGCTTTCTTCGCGAACCTGGTGCGGGAGCTCGACAAGGTCGAGTTCCTGCGTCCGGCGGAGAAGCGCGACACCATGCTGGTGAACCTGCGCAACATCTTCACCCGCATGGAGCCGAGCAAGCAGGACATGCACACGCTGCACGGCGTGGTGATGGCGATCGCGGAAGGGCGGAAAGGGCCGGCCAAGGGCGGCGTGCTCGACGGCGAGCAGGCGACCCGCCTAAGGGCGCTGCTCGCCGAGCACGGCCGCGGCATGCCCGCCCATGAAAGCGGCACGGTGCGTGGGCTCGCCCGCCTGCTCCGCCGCAACCCGACCGATGCCGAGCGGATGCTCTGGCAGGCCCTGACCCGCGATCGCCGCTTCGCTGGCAGCTTCAAGCGCCAGACCCCGATTGGCCGGCACATCCCCGATTTCGTTTCCTTCGTGCACCGGCTCGCGATCGAGCTGGTCAACGAGGGCGAGACGGAGACCATCGCCCAGGACCGCGCCACGCGCCGCGCGTGGTTGGAAGACCGCGACTACCGCGTCATCGAGATGAAGGTCGGCGATGTCGAGCGCGATCTGGAGCAGGAACTCGCGCGACTGCAGGCGAGCCTTTTGCAGCCGAAATAATCGCACTTTGCCGCAGGGGTCATTTCACTGTTATCGCCGCCCGCTTCGATGTGTTCGCAAGAGTTTCCTTCCAAGATTTCCTTGCGGCGGATCATGATTGAATGCTGGTGGTTGCCGGCGGATTAATCCGTGGCCGCGGGGGTTCAATCCTTTGCGCGAAACGAAACAACCTTAGGGAGGAAATGATGCGCCGTGCCAGTCTCGGGTTATTCGCCTTTGTATCCTTGTCCATCGTCACGCCCGCCTGTGCACAGGCGCCGCTTAGCGAAAAGAACGTCTCGATGGGGCTGTCGCTGGCCATCATCCAGGGCGCGCTCGATCAGTGCGCCAAGGACGGCTACAAGGTCTCCGTCGTCATCGTCGACAAGGGCGGCAATGTCGCGGCCTCCGTGCGCGGCGACGGCACCGGTCCGCATACGCTGGAATTTGCGCGCATGAAGGCCTACACCGCACGCACCCGCAACCAGCCCTCGCTCGCGACCCAGAAGCAGATGGAGGACCCGGCCTTCGCGTTCCTGCGCCAGATTCCGAATGTGGTCGGCGTGGGCGGCGGCGTGCCTATCCACGCCGGCAACGAGGTGATCGGCGGTGTCGGCGTCTCAGGCGCGCCGGGCGGCGAGAAGGATGAGGTCTGCGCCAATGCCGGGCTCGCGAAGGTCGCGGATGCGTTGAAGTAGGGGGCTCTCTCAGTCGTCCTGCGCAAGTGCAGCGCGACCGCGACGGCAGGATCTAAACCGCCACTAACTCCGCTGCCGCGTTCGCGCGGCGCTTCTTCTTCGCCGGCTCGAACAGCGAGCCGGCGGCGAGGCCGGCGGTGTCGGCGACGTCAGGATTGCGCGAGACCATGGCGGCGACGATGGCGCCGTCGATCAGAAGCGCGAGTTGATGCGCGAGCATCTCCGGCTCGGCGGCGCCCATTTCGCTTGCGAGCTTTTCGATGTGCGCCAGCACGACCTTCTTGTGGCGCATCGCGATGTTGCGGAACTGCTTCTGGTCCTTGTCATGCTCGCCGACGGCATTGATGAAGGGACAGCCGTAGAAACGCTCCTCGCCGAACCAGCTCTTCAGCGCCGGGAATATCCGCGTCAATTTGGTCTGGGCATCGCCGCCGCCGGCCTCGATCGCGCCGATGAACCATTCGCGCCACTGCTTGCCCTCGTTCTCCAGCACTGCGTGCACGAGGTTGGTCTTGGAGCCGAACAATTTGTAGAGCGTGGTTTTCGCGGTTCCGGCTTCCCCGATGATCGCATCGATCCCGGTGGCGTTGATGCCGTTCTTGCAGAACAGATGCGTCGCCGCGCTGAGCAGGCGGCCGCGCGCCGACTCTTCATCGCCGGTAACGGCACCCGCTTTCTTCTTTGACAGTGATTTGCCCGTCTTGACCATGCGCCCAGTAAATCGAACCACAGGGAAATCATCAAGCCCGCATCTTTCTGCGCTCAAAATAATCGCGGCGAGACAGCAATTGCATCGGCATTGAGCAAGCGGCCCCTGATCAATTCCAAGGCAGCCCTCCCTAACCATCGATAACGCTTTGCCTTTTGTTTTCGGTGCCCTCTGGCACGCTTCGTGCAGGAAACAGACCGTTCGGTATCCTGCCTCTAGGGAGAAAACCTGATGACCGCGGTCGCTCAGAAAACTGCACTCACCGGCTGCCTTGCCCCGATCGACAAGAACGGGCTCGAGCAGCTGATCGCCAACGGCAAGGCCAATCCCAAGGTCATCAAGACCTTGAAATGCAAGACGGTCGCCGAAGGCAAGTTCCGTCACGCCAACTATATCCGCAACCTGCCGCCCTACATTGTCGACGAGCCGCCGGGACTTCTGGGCGACGACACCGCGCCCAATCCATCGGAAGCCTCGCTCGCCGCGCTGGGCTCGTGCCTGGCGGTCGGGCTGCATGCGAACGCTGTTCACCGTGGCTGGACCGTCAACAAGCTCGAGCTGGAGCTCGAGGGCGATCTCAACATCACCGCGGTGTGGGGCACCGGCGACGTCAGCGAGAAGCCGGTCGGCTTCACCGACGTCCGCGTCAAGGTCGACATGGAGTGCGAGGGCATTCCGGAGGCCGATGTCGCCGCGCTCGTCCAGCACGTGAAGAAGTGGTCGCCGGTTGCGAACACGTTCACGCGGCCGGTCAATCTCGAAGTCGGCCTCTAAAAACCACGCCCCAGCGAAGCGGAGGGTCCCCATGGGTGGATTGGTGGGCGCATTGGGTTCATCGGCTGCAACGGCTCTTGCCATTCACGAGGATGGCGGGACCTCCGCGACATCGCTTGCGGACGTCGTGGGGTCGATCGCGCGCAAGCAGCTTGCGCCCCTGGCCGGCGCGATCGACGAGGGAACGGTCTATCCGGAGGAGGTGCTTCGCCGCCTCGGCGAAGCCGGTGCCTGGGGCAGTCATGTCCCGCAGGACGGCCCCGCCGACCTGCGTTGCGCGATCGAGGCGATGGCGGCGATCGGCGAGGTCTGCGGCGCCACCGCCTTCATGGCGTGGTGCCAGAACACGCTGGTCTGGTACGTCGCCAATTCGACCAACCTGAAGCTCGCAAGGCGCTTCGGCGACAGTTTTGCCGCCGGCAGGCTGCTCGGCGGAACCGGGCTGTCGAACCCGATGAAGAGCTTCTTCGGCATCGAGAAATTGAAACTCAAGGGCCGCAAGGTCGACGGCGGCTATGTCGTGCGCGGTGCGCTGCCCTGGGTCTCCAATCTTGGCCCCGACCATTTCTTCGGCACCATCTTCGAGCGCGAGGATGCGCCGGGCGAGACGGTGATGTTCCTTGCCGACTGTGCCGACCCTGCCATCACACTGCAGCCCTGCAAGCCGTTTCTGGCGATGGACGGCACCGGCACCTATGGCGTGCAGTTCCGCGACGTCTTCGTGCCCGATGAACTGATCTTGGCCGAGCAGGCAGCGCCGTTCGTGAAGAAGATCCGCGCGGGCTTCATCCTGCTGCAGGCCGGCATGGCGCTTGGCCTGATCAAGGATTGCATCGACGTCATGGACCAGGTCGGCTCGCCGCTCGGCCATATCAACCGATACCTTCCGCAGCAGCCGGTGCAGTTCAAGGAGCTGTTTTCGGAGCTCGAGCGCGAGACCATGGCGCTGGCGCGCGATCCGCTCAATCCGGATGAGACCTACTGGCGCCGGGTGATCGCGCTTCGGCTGCGCGCAGGTGACGCCTCGGTCGCAGCCGCGCATGCAGCGATGCTCCATTGCGGCGCGCGCGGTTACCTGAAGAGCCATCGCGCCCAGCGTCGCCTGCGCGAAGCCTATTTCGTCGCCATCGTCACGCCGGCCACCAAGCAGCTTCGCAAGATGCTTGCCGACGCCTGACCTCAAACGAAGTTCGATTTCTACCCCTGCTGAAACCACAACTAAGGAGAGGCCTGCCATGACGGACGTCTTGATCTCTGCCAGCGAACTCGCCGATCTCTTGACCAAGGAGCCGTGTGTCATCATCGACACCCGTAATCCCGATGCCTATGGTGCGGGGCACCTGCCTTTCGCCGTCAATGTGCACGAAATCTTCACTTACCTCGCGACCTCGACGCCAGAAGGCATGAGCGAGCTGAAGACCAAGTTCGCCGATGCCTTCGGTGCGGCGGGACTGTCGGGCAAGGAAACCGCCGTCATCTACGAACAGTCGATGAACTCCGGCTTCGGCCAGTCCTGTCGCGGCTATTATCTGCTGACCATGCTCGGTTATCCCAAGGTGAAGGTGCTGCATGGTGGCTACGATGCCTGGATCGCCGCGGGCTTACCGACCACCAAGGATGTGCCGTCGCCGGCGGCGGCCGGCTTTGCGATCGTGCCTGAGGCAGGCGACATCCTGATCGACGCCAGGGCGATGCTGGCCGCCGTTGGAAAGCCCGGCATTGCCATTCTTGACGTACGCGATGTCGATGAGTGGATCGGCGATAGCTCGTCGCCGTACGGCAAGGATTTCTGTCCTCGCAAGGGCCGCATCCCCGGTGCGGTGTGGCTTGAATGGTACCGCATGATGAAGCCGACCGGCGAAGGTCCGCGCTTCAAATCCAAGGATGAGATCCTCGCGGAATGCGCCACCGTCGGCATCGGCCAGAGCACGCCGGTCTACCTCTACTGCTTCAAGGGCGCGCGTGCCTCCAACACCTTCCTGGCGCTGAAGAACGCCGGCGTGAAGGACGTGCGGATGTATTTCGGCTCCTGGAACGAATGGTCGCGCGATCCCGCGCTGCCGATCGAGGAGGGGCTGCCGATTGCTGCCGCCGTGACGAGCAAGGCGGCATAGAACCTGCATGTTTTTCGTCACCCGGCCGCACAAATCTGCGGCCGGGCGGTGAAAGGACGGCCGACTGGCCGAGGGAAGGGCATGGCGATTTTTGACGATCCTTTTGATGCCGAGCGCGATATCGCGCCAGCTTGTGTCTGCGGGCAGCATCGATCCGCGGCCGAGCACGAGCAGGCGACGCTTCAACTGCGCTGCGAGCCGGCTGAGAGCGAGGAGAAGCGCTATGAGAGCGTGGTGGCGTCGGCCGTCATGCGCGCGGTGTTCCCGCAGGATGCGGCGCGGCGTGCGTTCCTGAAATCGGTAGGGGCTTCGACCGCGCTTGCGGTGCTCTCGCAATTCTTCCCGTTGAAGATGGCTGCCGAAGCGTTCGCCGATGCGGGCACGCCGGAAAAGAAGGATCTCAAGGTCGGCTTCATTCCGATCACCTGCGCGACCCCGATCATCATGGGCGCACCGCTCGGCTTCTATGCCAGGCACGGGCTCAATGTCGACGTGGTGAAGACCGCGGGCTGGGCGGTCATTCGCGACAAGACCATCAACAAGGAATACGACGCCTCCCACATGCTGGCGCCGATGCCGATCGCGATTTCCCTCGGCCTTGGCGCGCAGCCGATTCCGTTCGCGGTGCCGGCGATCGAGAACATCAACGGGCAAGGGATCACGCTTGCGATCAAGCACAAGGACAAACGCGATCCCCGGAACTGGAAGGGCATGAAGTTTGCCATCCCCTTCGACTATTCCATGCACAACTACCTGTTGCGCTATTATCTCGCCGAGCACGGGCTCGACCCCGATACCGACGTGCAGCTGCGCGCGGTGCCGCCACCGGAGATGGTCGCCAATCTCCGTGCCGACAACATCGACGGCTTTCTCGCGCCCGACAATATCTGCCAGCGCGCGATCTATGACGGCGTCGGATTCCTGCACGTCCTGTCCAAGGAGATCTGGGACGGCCATCCCTGCTGCAGCTTTGCCGCCAGCCGCGAGTTCATCGCGACGGCGCCGAACAGCTTTGCGGCGCTGACCCGCGCCATTGTCGATGCCACCGCCTATGCCTCGAACGCGGAGAACCGCAGGCAGATCGCGGAGGCGATCGCACCCGCCAATTACATCAATGCGCCGGTGACGGTGCTGGAGCAGGTGCTCACCGGCGCCTATGCCGACGGGCTCGGTGGCATCAAGACCGATCCCAAGCGGGTCGATTTCGATCCCTTCCCCTGGCAGTCCTTCGCGGTCTGGATGCTGACCCAGATGAAGCGCTGGGGCCAGATCAAGGGCGACGTCGATTACAAGACGGTGGCCGAGCAGGTATATCTCGCGACCGACACCAGGAAGCTGATGCATGAGATGGGGCTTAGTCCGCCCGCGACCGTCTACAAATCCTTCTCGGTAATGGGCAGGACGTTCGATCCCGACAAGCCGGACGATTATCTCGCCGGCTTCAAGATCAGGAAGGCGTCGTGAGGAGGACTGCCGCCGCTGTGTCCTTACCTCGCCCTGCGCAAGCGGGGAGAAGGAGATGAGCGCCTCTCTTCGTCTCCGCGCAGCGGTCGTCTCGATCGCACTGTTTTTGGCCTTTCTCGCCGTCTGGCATCTCGCCACGCGCAGTGCCGGGCCGGCGGCGAACATGAGTCCCGAATACGCCAAGCTGATGGGCGCGACCGCGACACAAGGCAAGTCGGCGATGCCCGGGCCGCTCGATGTCGGCGAAAAACTCTGGGAGCATCTGCGGCGGCCGTTCTATGACAACGGGCCGAACGACAAGGGACTCGGCATCCAGCTCGGCTATTCCATCGCACGGGTCGGCCTCGGCTATCTGCTCGCCGTCGTCATCGCCATTCCGCTCGGCTTCCTGATCGGCATGTCGCCGCTGATCAGCCGCGCGCTCGATCCGTTCATTCAGATCCTCAAGCCCATCTCGCCGCTCGCCTGGATGCCGCTTGCGCTCTACACGATCAAGGATTCCGGCCTGTCGGCGATCTTCGTGATCTTCATCTGCTCGGTGTGGCCGATGCTGATCAACACGGCCTTCGGTGTGGCCGGCGTCCGCAAGGAATGGATCAATGTCGCGCGCACGCTCGAAGTCGGCACGATCAGGCGTGCCTTCACCGTGATCCTGCCGGCCGCGGCGCCGACCATTCTCACGGGCATGCGCATTTCCATCGGCATCGCGTGGCTCGTGATCGTTGCCGCTGAAATGCTGGTCGGCGGCACCGGCATCGGCTACTTCGTCTGGAATGAGTGGAACAACCTCTCGATCGTCAATGTCATCATCGCGATCTTCCTGATCGGCCTGGTCGGGATGCTGCTCGACCAGGTTCTCGCTCGCGTCACGCGGCTCGTCACATTCCCGGAGTGAGTCCGCGCCATGACCGATAAATTCATCTCCATCGAAGGCATCGCCAAGCGCTATCCGGGCGCAGATGGCACGCCCGCCGTGTTCGAAAATCTCTGGCTGTCGATGGCGCGCGGCGAATTCGGCTGCGTCATCGGCCATTCCGGCTGCGGCAAGACCACCGTGCTGAACATCCTCGCCGGCCTCGATGCGCCGAGCGAGGGTGTGGTGATCGTGGACGGCCAGGAGATCGAAGGGCCAAGCCTTGACCGCGCGGTGATCTTCCAGAGCCACGCGCTTCTGCCCTGGCGCACCGTGGTCGGCAACGTCGCCTATGCGGTGAGTTCGAAATGGCGGAGCTGGGATCGCACCAGGGTGAAGGCCCATGCGCAACGCTTCATCGATCTGGTCGGCCTGAACGGTGCCGAGCACAAGCATCCGTCCGAACTGTCAGGCGGCATGAAGCAGCGCGTCGGCATTGCGCGCGCGCTCTCGATCATGCCCAAGATCATGCTGATGGACGAGCCGTTCTCGGCGCTGGATGCGCTGACCCGCGGCACGCTGCAGGACGAGGTCCGCCGCATCTGCCTTACGACCGGGCAGACCGTGTTCATGATCACCCATGATGTGGATGAGGCGATTTACCTTGCGGACAAGATTTTTTTGATGACCAATGGTCCCGGCGCGGTGCTGGCGGAGATCGTCGAAAATCCGCTGCCGAAGGATCGCACACGCGACGGCCTGCACCGCCATCCGCTGTATTACGCGCTGCGCAACCACATCATCGATTTCCTGGTGAGCCGCAGCAAGGGCTTTGCGTCCAGGACGCCCGATCATGATTCGCGCAAGGTGCCGGTGGTGCGGATCGGCAAGCCGGAGCCGACTATCGTGTCCGCGCTGGAGGTGATTGAGTCCACCTCGACGCAGGCGATCGCCCGTTAACGTGAAGAAGGGAGACAAGGAAATGAAACGAGCCGACCTCACCGAAAAGCTGCTCGACATCAAGCGCGAGAAGGGCTGGAGCTGGCAATATATCTGCGAGAAGATCGGCGGCTATTCCGAGGTGCTGATCGTCGGTGCGATCCTGGGCCAGATGAAGCTGACCAAACCGCAGGCCGCCAATGCCGGCGAACTGTTCGGGCTGTCGAAGACCGAAACGGCGATGTTGAACGAGACGCCGATGCGCGGGGAAGGCATATCGATGCCGCCGACCGATCCCCTGATCTACCGCTTCTACGAACTTGTGATGATCAACGGGCCGGCCTGGAAGGCGCTGATCGAGGAGCAGTTCGGCGACGGCATCATGTCGGCGATCGATTTCGACATGGTGATGGAACGCCTGCCCAACCCGAAAGGCGACCGCGTCAAGATCACGATGTCGGGAAAATTCCTGCCGTATAAATATTACGGCGCAAGCGGCAACGTACCGGAGTATGGCTTCAAGGAGGGGTGACGTTGGCATCGTCATCCCGGGGCGATACTAAGCATCGAACCAGGGTGCGCAATTGCGCACCTGAGAATCTCGAGATTCCGGGTTCGCGCCGAAGCGCGCCCCCGGAATGACCGCGAGAGAGCTGCCGCCTCTAAACCCCCGCCTTGATCTGCGCGACCGCGGCGGCCAGGAGCTCATTCATCCGGCTGCGAAGCTCGTCCTCGCTGATGGCGATGCCCTTCGCGGCGAGGTCGGACATGATCTTGCGGACGACGCCTTCGTCGCTGGCGGCATCGATTTCGGCGGTGACCACGGCCTTGGAATAGTCGGCTGCGGCATCGCCCCTCATTCCGAGCTTTTCCGCCGCCCACAGGCCGAGCAGCTTGTTGCGCCGCGCCCCGGCCTTGAACTTCAATGCCTCGTCATGGACGAACTGAGTCTCGAAGGCTTCTTCCCGTTTGTCGAAGGTGGTCATGGGACAGGTTCCCGGCCTTGGCCCTAAACATGATCCCGGCGCGTCATTGCGCGGGGACCGTTGCGAAACTAAATATCCGGAATGTCTAGCTGAAACAACGGTCACAGGGTCGCAAGCGGAGTGTCAGCGGAAGGGGGTAAAACTCACCCCGAAAGGACCGGATCGATTGTGCTTGATAGGCCAATCGGATAGGTTGCCTTGAGGCTCGGTTCTTGTTCTGTTTCCTAGGGTTCCAGGCCACCACGGCAGCTCCGTCGTGGGTTGTAATCCCAGTCACCCGGAGCACACCAGATTCATGGACTTCAACAACACACGGTACATCCCCATGAGCCGTCGACGTCGTATTTATGAAGGCAAGGCCAAGGTTCTCTACGAAGGGCCGGAGCCCGGTACCCTGATCCAGCACTTCAAGGACGATGCGACTGCGTTCAATGCCAAGAAGCACCAGGTGATCGAGGGCAAGGGCGTCCTCAACAACCGGATTTCGGAGTACCTGTTCCAGCACCTCAACGACATCGGGGTGCCGACTCACTTCATTCGCCGCCTCAACATGCGCGAGCAGCTGATTCGTGAGGTCGAGATCGTGCCGCTCGAGGTGGTGGTGCGGAATGTCGCGGCCGGCTCTCTGTCGCAGCGGCTCGGCATCGAGGAAGGCACCCAGCTGCCGCGCTCGATCATCGAATTTTATTACAAGAACGACCAGCTCAACGACCCCATGGTGTCGGAAGAGCACATCACCGCCTTCGGCTGGGCCACGCCGCAGGAGATCGACGACATCATGGCGCTCGCCATCCGCGTCAACGATTTCTTAACCGGCCTTTTCCTCGGCATCGGCATCCGCCTGGTCGATTTCAAGATGGAATGCGGCCGGCTGTTCGAGAACGAGATGATGCGAATCATCGTCGCCGACGAGATCTCGCCCGATTCGTGCCGGCTGTGGGATATCAAGTCCAACGAGAAGCTCGACAAGGACCGGTTCCGCCGCGATCTCGGCGGGCTGCTGGAGGCCTATACCGAGGTTGCCAAGCGGCTCGGCATCCTCATGGAAAACGAGCGCCCCGCGGGCTCAGGCCCCGTCCTGGTGAAGAGCTGAGGAGACGAGCGACGTGAAGGCACGTGTCACCGTTACGCTGAAAACGGGCATTCTCGATCCGCAGGGCAAGGCCATCGAAGGCGCGCTGAAATCGCTCGGCGTCGATGGCGTTGCCAGCGTCCGCCAGGGCAAGGTGTTCGACATCGAGCTTGCGGGCGCCGACCGCGACAAGGCCGAAGCCGCGCTGAAGGAAGCCGCCGACAGGCTGCTCGCCAACACCGTGATCGAGAATTATCGGGTCGAATTGCTCTGATGAAGGCCGCCATCCTCGTCTTCCCCGGCATCAATCGCGAGCGCGACATGGCGCGTGCGCTCAAGCTCATCTCGGGACATGAGCCCGCGATGGTCTGGCACGCCGAGACGTCGCTGCCAGCGGGCACCGATCTCGTCGTGGTGCCGGGCGGCTTCTCCTATGGCGACTATTTGCGCTGTGGAGCGATTGCCGCGCGCGCGCCGATCATGGACGCGGTGCGTGGCTACGCGGCCAAGGGTGGCCTTGTGCTCGGGGTCTGCAACGGCTTCCAGATCCTCTGCGAATCCGGGCTGCTGCCCGGCGTGCTGATGCGCAATGCCGGGCTTAGATTCATCTGCCATGACGTGCACCTGCGGGTCGAGCGGTCCGATACGCCGTTCACGCGCGGCTACAACGCGGGCCAGGTGATCCGCGTGCCGGTTGCCCATGGCGAGGGCAATTACGAGGCGGATGAAGAGACGCTGAAGCGCCTCGAAGGCGAGGGGCGCGTGCTCTACCGCTACTGCTCGCCGCAAGGCGAGGTGGACGAAGCCGCCAACATCAACGGCGCTGCGCATTCGATTGCCGGCATCGTCAATGATGCAGGTAACGTTCTCGGCATGATGCCGCACCCGGAAAACCATGTCGAAGACATCATGGGGTGCACCGACGGCCGCGGCCTGTTCGCCGGCCTCGTCGCCCATCTGGATCGTGCGGCGTAAATAAGCAGCAGCGCTGTCGATCCTGGCGCACTACAGGTGACGGCCTAGCGCGCCGCTGGCTGGCCTGAAACTTGCTCCCGAGTCTCTGTTTGCCACGGGCGACAGGGTTACACGGGAGACTTCACATGCTCATTCGGAAGGCAATCGGCGCGCTTGCGCTCACCGCCGCGTTACTTGGCGGCCAGGCCGCAAATGCCGAGACCACGCTGCGCATCGCCATGACAGCCGCCGACATTCCGACCGCAACCGGCATGCCCAACAACGGTTTCGAGGGCATGCGCTTCATGGGTTATCCGATCTTTGAGGGGCTCGTGCTATGGGATCTGACCCGCACCGACCAGCTCGCGACGCTACGTCCGGGCCTCGCAGAGAAGTGGGAGCAGTCCGAGGACGGCAAGACCTGGATCTTCCATCTGCGCCATGGCGTGAAATTCCATGACGGTACCGAATTCAACGCCGATGCGGTGATCTTCAATCTGGACCGCTATTTCAATGCAAGCAGCCCGCAATATGAGCCGGCTACCTCGGGAATCACCAAGGCGCGCGTGCCCTTGATGGCGAGCTACAAGAAGGTCGACGACTACACGGTCGCGATCACGACCACGCGGCCGGCGTCCTACTTCCCCTATATGGCGGTCTATATTCTCTTCACCTCGCCTGCCTCGTTCGAGAAGGCCGGTCACGATTGGGCCAAGGTCGCGACCTTGCCCGCCGCCGGCACCGGGCCTTTCAAGATCACGCGCATTGTGCCGCGGCAGGAGGCGGATCTGGCGCGCTGGGACCAATATTGGGACAAGAGCAAGCTCGCCAAGGTCGACAGCGTCGTGCTGATGCCGATCCCGGAGGCCAATTCGCGGCTCGCGGCCTTGCGCTCCGGCCAGGTCGACTGGATCGAGGTGCCGCCGGCCGATGCGATCGAATCGCTGAAATCCGCAGGCTATGTCATCACCACGGGGTCATATCCGCACGACTGGCCCTGGCTGTTCAACATCGGCGCGACGAATAGTCCTTTCAAGGATGTGCGTGTGCGCCAGGCGCTGAACTATTGCATCGACCGCAAGGGCCTGGTGGAACTGCTCAACGGCACTGCCGAGCCCTCCGTGGGCTGGCTCAAGACGAGCGATCCCGATTTCGGCAATCCAGAGAACCGCTACAAGTTCGATCCCGCCAAGGGCAAGGCGCTGCTTGCGGAGGCCGGCTACACACAGGCCAAACCGCTGTCGTTCAAGGTGATGATCTCGAACTCCGGATCGGGGCAGATGCTGCCGCTGCCGATGAACGAGTACCTGCAGCAGAACCTGAAGGAAGCCTGCGGCGTCGATGTGGATTACGACGTCGTCGAGTGGCAGGTGCTGCTGACGGCAGGACGTGCAACGCCCGACAGCCCGAGCCTGCAGGGCGCGATGGCGCTCAACATTTCATCGCCGTCGTCAGATCCTGGCGTGATGGCACGCTATTTCTCGTCCGCCAATTTCGCGCCGAATGGCTTCAATTTCGAACAATGGAAGGACGATCTGTTCGACCAGTCGCTGAAGTCGATCGAGGTCGAGACCGATCCGAAGGTGATCACAGCGGCCTATCGCGAGGCGCATGAGCGGCTGGTCGATGACCCGCCCTGGCTCTTTATCGTCCACGACCTCAACCCGCGTGCGATGAGCCCGAAGGTCAAGGGATTCGTGTCGCCGCAGTCCTGGTTCGTGGACCTGACCCTGGTCAGCAAGCAGTAGCGATCACACGGAGAGACGGGGCCTGTCAGGCCTTCGCCGGCTCTCTGCGTTTCACCCGCTTGATGGTGCCGGAGAAGGTGAACAGCCGCCGCTCGCCGGATCTGAGCTCGCCACGAACGAAGATCAGTGAGCCGCCGGCGCGGGTGACCTCGCCGGCGCATTCGATCAATTCGCCCTCGCGTGCGGCATCGAGAAATTCGCTGGCAAAGGATACGGTCACGGCCGGCCCGTTCAGCTCGTGGCTTGCAAGCGCAAACAGGCAATAGTCCGCGAACGTCATGAAGCAACCGCCATGGACGTTGCCGGCGCCGTTGAGGTGCTTCTTTTCGACCCGGAATGCGCAGCGCACGCGCCCGTCGGCTTCCGTCCGGTGCCAAAACGGGCCGGTGTGAGACTCGTAGCTGTCGCGGGTCCAGGTGCGCCAGCCCTTGAATTCGCCCTCGGTCGCAACATGCAGGTCGGGGCGCTGGACGGGGGCAGGTTTAGTGATGTCGTGCAAGGGAAAGGGCCTTCAAATTCGGGTTCCGGCTCCTTAAATCCGATCCGACAGCATTCCGCAAACCCCTTGTCCCGGCAAAGCTCTGGACAGCAGGAAAATGGGCCCTAAAAGGCCTTTTCCGGCCGCTTCGATCTTTCTAATACGGCTGTCGGACGGACGGAATTTCGAGCCCCGCCGGCGGGGTTCGCAAGTGACCTCCTTTGGCGTCTGGTTGGGCGTTAAGGGGAGAAACCGAGACATCGTTCCCGCGGGACCACTTAAGCTCATGCGAACCAACGAACCGCAGATCACCCCCGAAGTCGTGGCCTCCCACGGGCTGAAGCCGGACGAGTATGAGCGGATCCTGAAGCTGATCGGACGGGTGCCAACCTTCACCGAGCTCGGCATCTTCTCGGCGATGTGGAACGAGCATTGCTCGTACAAATCCTCGCGCATCCATTTGCGCGGGCTCCCGACCAAGGCGCCCTGGGTGATCCAGGGCCCCGGCGAGAATGCCGGTGTGATCGACATCGGTGACGGCCAGGCCGTCGTGTTCAAGATGGAGAGCCACAACCACCCGAGCTATATCGAGCCCTACCAGGGTGCGACCACCGGTGTCGGCGGCATCTTGCGCGACGTCTTCACCATGGGCGCGCGGCCCATCGCCTGCCTCAACGCGTTGAGCTTTGGCGCGCCCGAGCATCCCAAGACCCGGCACCTCGTCTCCGGCGTGGTCGCCGGCGTCGGCGGCTACGGTAATTCGTTCGGCGTGCCGACGGTGGGCGGGCAGGTGCGTTTCCACAGCCGCTATGACGGCAACATCCTGGTCAATGCGATGGCGGTCGGCCTCGCCGATGCCGACAAGATCTTCTATGCCGCCGCGTCCGGCGTGAACATGCCGATCGTCTACCTCGGCTCCAAGACCGGGCGTGACGGCATCCACGGCGCTTCCATGGCCTCGGCCGAGTTCGACGACGATTCCGCTGAAAAGCGCCCGACCGTGCAGGTCGGCGATCCCTTTGCCGAAAAGCTTCTGCTCGAGGCATGTCTGGAGATCATGGCCAAAGGCTGCGTGATCGCGATCCAGGACATGGGCGCGGCCGGCTTGACCTGTTCGGCGGTCGAGATGGGCGCCAAGGGCGATCTCGGCGTCGATCTCGATCTCGACGCCGTGCCGACGCGCGAAACTGGCATGAGCGCCTACGAGATGATGCTCTCGGAAAGCCAGGAGCGCATGCTCATGGTGCTCAAGCCCGAGAAGGAGAAGGAGGCCGAGGCGATCTTCAAGAAGTGGGGCCTCGATTTCGCAGTCGTCGGTTACACCACGCCGAGCAAGCGTTTCCGCGTCAAGCATGGCGGCGACGTCATGGCCGACCTGCCGATCAAGGAACTCGGCGACGAGGCGCCGGTCTACGACCGTCCGCATGTTGCATCTCCCGTCCTGCCAATCGTTCACGCGCGCGACGTCGCGCCGCCGATCGGCATCACAGCCGCGCTGGACAAGCTGATCGGAACGCCAGAGCTCGGCTCCAAGCGCTGGGTGTGGGAGCAATATGATCACGTGATCCTCGGCAACACCGTACAGCGTCCCGGCGGCGATGCGGCGGTGGTGCGCGTGGAAGACGGGCCGAAGGGGCTTGCGCTGACCGTCGATGTCACACCGCGCTATTGCGAGGCTGACCCGTTCGAGGGCGGCAAGCAGGCCGTCGCCGAAGCGTGGCGCAACATCACCGCGGTCGGCGGAAAGCCGCTTGCGATCACCGACAACCTCAATTTCGGCAATCCGGAGCGGCCCGAGATCATGGGCCAGTTCGTCGGCTGCCTGAAGGGCATTTCCGAAGCCTGCCGCGCGCTGGATTTCCCGGTCGTGTCCGGCAACGTCTCGCTCTACAACGAGACCAATGGCCGCGCCATTCTGCCGACACCCTCAATCGGCGGCGTCGGCGTGCTCGATGACTTCACCAAATCGGCGAGCCTTGCCTTCAAGGCCGAAGGTGAGGCGATCTTGTTGATCGGGGACACCCAGGGCTGGCTGGGCCAATCCGTCTATCTGCGCGACATCTGCGGCCGTGAGGAGGGCGCACCGCCGCCGGTGGATCTCTTGGCCGAGAAGCGCAATGGCGATGTGGTGCGCGGCATGATCCGCTCGGGGACTGCGACATCGGCGCATGATCTCTCCGATGGCGGTCTCTTGATCGCGCTTGCCGAGATGGCGATTGCCAGCGGTATTGGCGCGCGCCTGCTGGCTGCGCCGGCTGCAATCGTGTCGCATGCCTATTGGTTCGGAGAGGACCAGGCGCGCTATCTCGTCACAGTGCCGGAGACAGAGGCGGGCCTAGTGTTGGCGAAGATGCGCGGTGCGGGCGTGCCCTGCACGCGGGTCGGCACCACTGGCGGTGACGCGATCGTGATCGCGGGCGAGGAGCCGGTTGAAGTCTCTTCGCTCAAGACGGCGTTCGAAGCCTGGCTTCCGACCTATATGAGCGCCGGCAGCCAAGCTTAAGCTTGGCTCATGGCAGATCCGCAACCGCGACAAGCATGGTGAGGCTGAGAGCGGTGGCGATCAAAATGGCGGCTATTCCCATTGCTGTGTCCTTGTTCGTGGAGTCCTTGGGACGCCTCCCTGCACGCGCGAATGCAGGTTTGATGCCAAGTCACGAGTCGCAGGACACAAGCCGCAGGTGCAGCGGCGCTACAGCACGTGATGCGCGCCCGGGATCTTCCGGAGCAGGATTGTTGCCCCCCAGCTGAGGAAGACCGTGAGCACGAAGACGATCAGTGCCTTGGCAATCGCGGGCAGATTGTAGTCGAACAGCCAATATTGCAGCCAGAGCGCGATCGGGTAGTGCACCAGGAACATGCCGAAGGCATCCGGCTGCATCGGATCTAGAATGCTCCGGCCCGCTCGCTCGAATCTCAGGAAAAAGGCCAGAATCCCGAACATGATGGCGATGCTGAACCACGCAAAGAAGAAGCCGTAGATTCCCTCATACCAATGGGGCAGCTCCACCGGATTTCCCAGGATTTCGCGCTTGATGTAGATCAGCCCCCACATGCCGCAGTATGGAATGAGCACAATGGGAATCCAGATCCAGTTGCCCTTTGCCAGCTTTCCGTCCGGGGAGAGAAGCCCGCCGTTCAGGTTCGCAAGGCCTATCCCCGCGCCGAAAAAGAAATAGGACGTATAAAGCAGCACGCGGCCGTGCTGCACCGAGAACGGCCCGAATTCGAACCAGCTTCCAGGTCCGAAGTGGATGCGGCCGGGAATATAGAACGCAGCAGTGACGGCAAACATCACCAGGAAGAATTTAGCGGGCTCGTCACGGCCCTGCAGCGACAGCCGATTGATCGGATCAAGCGCCTTCGGCGAGATCAGGTAGAGTAAGCTTGCAACCACATCGAAGCTGAGCAGGACCCAGAGAAACCAGACCGGTCCGCTCGGCCACGGCCCAACCGTAATGGTCTTCCACCAGTATTCGGCAAAGCTCACCTCCGGGTTCTGGCGCAGCGAAATCGCATAGTAGGCGATGGGAATGATCGTGAACGCGCAGATCACGAAAGGCAGTCCAAGCCGCAACAGGCGATCTTGCAAATACTGCAGCGGTCCCTTGCGCGAGAGCCCCGGCCACGCGAACAGCCCCGACAGCAGGAAGAACATCGCCATGAAGAAGCTGTCGGTAGCGAGCACGATCATATCGAAGCCGATAAAGAACTTCGGATCGGTATGACCGAAATAGGTGTAGGGGATCACGGAGTGGTGAATGAGCACCACCAGCGTGAGGAAGGTGCGCGCGCGGTCGAGCGCGGCATTGCGCGTTTTGACCTTCGGCGTCGCTTGAATTTCGGCAGGCGTCGCTGAGTGCGAAATGGTTGTCACGACACGCCCCTACAGCTGCTGCTTTATCTGCATGTTGCGGCCGCGAACCTGATTCAGCAAGGGCAAATCTCTGCTGCCATGCCGCAACCAAAGGCCGCAGACGGGTAAAGATTTAGCTGATTTGCCGACGAAAATCGACGACTTCCCGGACAAACGAACGCGGAAGACTTCGGCCGCCGCGCAAAATTAGTCCGGCTACGTCGCCAAGACTGTGGCGGATGCCGGAGGACTGGATTTAGTCCTGTCTCAACCCACTTCCTCGATCTTCACCTTGTCCGGATAGAAGGCGAGATGGCCGGATATCTCCGCCATCGCCGGGAAGGGAGTCTCATAGGTCCAGATCGAATTCTCGATCACCTTGCCGTCGGCGCGGATGCTGAAATAGCTCGCGTCCCCCTTATAGGGGCAGTGCGTTACCCGGTCGGTCCGCTGCAATAGTTCCATTTTGGCGTCCTCGCGCGGCACATATTGCACGGCGGGATATTTCGCCTCCTTCAGCGTCAGCGCATGTGTCGTATCCGCAATGACGGTGTCGCCCGCGCTGACTCGCACCCGCCTGGGGTTGGCCGTGATGGTGATGGGATGATCGGGACCCGGAAGTTTCATGGTTTTCAAGCCCTTCTACGCAGCGATTTACCTGGCCCGATTTTATGCCGTCAGTCGTGACCGCAGGTCGCAGCTGGCTCGCCGCTTTGTAATGATCGAATCTGAAATATAGTGGCACTATAGGTGACCTAGAAGGCCTTTCACGCTAAATTAGCTGCGTGGCGCAGACCGAGGTTGCCGGGCCGATCTGAAACGCCGATAATTTAAAGCGCCTAAAATGGAGCCAGACCGGAATGCCAATGGACGCCCGCGATATCGAATCGATGATCAAGGCAGCGATCCCCGATGCCGAGGTGACGATCCGCGATCTTGCCGGTGATGGTGACCATTACGCCGCGACCGTGATCTCCGAATCGTTCCGCGGCAAGTCACGCGTCCAGCAACATCAGATCGTCTATCAGTCGCTGCGTGGCCAGATGGGCGGCGTGCTGCACGCGCTGGCCCTGCAGACCGGGGTGCCGGAAGGCTAGGCCTTTTCGCGGCCGACCTGAGGCTGACGATGGCGAGCGATCCTCCGCGCGGCGCACTGTTTCGTACGATCGAGCCAAACCAGCAGAGCCGCGTCACCAACGCCGAGCTGCTGTTCGACCTGGTATTCGTGTTCGCGGTCACCCAGGTCTCGCATTTTCTGCTCTCCCGCTTCACCGCAATGGGGGCGGTCGAAACCGCCTTGCTGTTTCTCGCGGTCTGGTGGGTTTGGGTCTTTACCGCCTGGATCACCAACTGGCTCAATCCCGAGCTGACGCCGGTTCGCATTCTCCTTTTTCTCCTGATGCTCGCAGGCCTCGTGCTGTCGACCTCGATCCCGCAAGCGTTCGAGGCGCGAGGCCTGTGGTTTGCGGCGGCCTATGCGGCAATGCAGGTTGGTCGCACCGGCTTCTTCGTCCTGGCCGCGCCGTCATCGCAACAGGCAGTGCGCCGCAACGGCATCCGTATCCTTGCCTGGCTGTCCACATCCGCCGTGTTCTGGATTCTCGGCGGAATTGTCGAAGGCGACCGTCGACTCTGGCTATGGGGTGTGGCGCTTGCAATCGAATATGCGTCGCCGCTGGCGCGGTTCTGGACCCCGGGCTATGGCGCTTCCTCGATCGAAGACTGGTATGTCGAGGGCAGCCACATGGCCGAGCGCTGCGCGGGGTTCATCCTGATCGCGCTCGGCGAATCCATCGTGGTGACGGGGGCGACCTTTGCCGAGCTGAGCTGGATACCAACGACGATCACCGCCTTCGTTTCGGCCTTCGCCGCCAGCATCGCGATGTGGTGGATCTATTTCCACCGGGGTGCCGAAGCCGGTTCCAAACTGATCTCGAAAGCGGCCGACTCCGGGCGGCTGGCGCGCTCCGCCTACACCTATCTGCACATGCCCATTGTCGCCGGCATCATCCTGTCCGCGGTTGCAGACGATCTCGTGCTGGCGCATCCCGACGGCCATTCGGATCCGAAGACAGTGGCCTGCGCCATCGGCGGTCCGCTGCTGTTTCTGGTCGGCACCATCCTGTTCAAGCACAATATCCGCGGCTTCCTGCAGCTCTCGCACGGGGTCGGCATCGTCGCGCTTGGCGCGCTGGCTTTCTTTGCCGGCGGCTTGTCGCCGCTGGTTTTGTCGGTCCTAACGACAGCGCTTCTGGTTGTGGTCGCGGTTTGGGAGTCGCTGTCGCTGGGGTCGAAAGCTGCCGGATAGGGTGCCACGGTGCAGGGTCGGGCTGACGCGCAGGCCGAAGCCGGCTCCGCGCAGATGGCCGACCGCGCGCGCCTATGCTCATTTTTTGCAGGTCTGTTTTGATGCCGCGTCGAACCTGGCGACGGGCCGATCCATCTGCCATAGCTCGACACCGTGCGTATCGACGAGATGGCTGGCGGATTTGATGGCGGAGTCATCGTCAACACAGTCCATTCGAACCACTTTAATGGAGCGGCTGTGTAGCCCGACGATATGTGCATGATAGACGGTCATCTTGGCCTCCGGCGCCCGAGAATGTCTCGAATGCTGCCGAAGGTGGATGGGAAGGCATATAAATTCGAGGGGGGCCGCCTTGGTCCGATCTAAGAGCGGCATGAACGTTCCGACGCCGGCGATCCTATGCGGCTCATATGCGCGGTGGTTGCCGAGCTCTCAACATTGTATTTGGTGCTGAAGATATTCACTACAGCTCGAAAGCGCGCTCGCGCGGCCGCTTGCTCGAAAGCCGCGGTGCAATGACGCGGCGTTCCACGCCGGCGCCGAACGAACCGTCCTGGGATGGTTGTGTCAGTCGGCCCGACGGCCGTCAGCCTTCGGCCATCAGCGCGTGCACCGAAAACATCCTTGATTTGTCTGTCCAGGACTCGCAGACCTTCCAGCCGGAGGCGCGGGCGAGAGCTGCAAAGCGCTCGATGCTGTATTTGTAGCTGTTCTCGGTGTGAATGCTTTCGCCGGGGCGGAACGCGAAGCTGGTGCCGAGGAAGCGCACATGCTGCGACTTCTTGCTGATCAGATGCATCTCGATGCGGTGCCGCTCGCGATTATAGATCGCGCGATGGGTGAAGGCGGAGAGATCGAAATTGCCGCCGAGCTCGCGGTTGATGCGCACCAGCACATTGAGGTTGAAGCGCGCGGTGACGCCGGACGCGTCGTTATAGGCGTCGTGGAGCACGCGCTCCTCCTTCTCGAGATCGACGCCGAGGATCATCCGTGCGCCGGCCCCCAGGATCTGCGCGGCGCTGCGCAGGAGGCTGGAGGCTTCGTGCGGTTCGAAATTGCCGATGGTCGAGCCTGGGAAGAAGCCGACCTTGGAGAGACCGGCGATTGCCGCGGGCAATTCGAACGCGGTGGTGAAATCCGCGGCGACCGGATGCACGGCGAGCGTGGGAAAGTCACGGCGCAACGCATCGGCCTGGTCTTTGACGAACTCGCCGGAAATATCGACGGGCACATAGGCGGCAAACGCGCAACGCTCGAGCAAGAGGCGCACCTTGGTGGTCGCACCGGCGCCGAATTCGACCAGCGCCGCACCTTCCGGCACGAAAGAGGCGATCTCGCCGGCACGATCCCTCAGGATCGAGAGCTCCGTGCGGGTCGGGTAATATTCCGGCAGTCGCGTGATCGCCTCAAACAGCTCCGAGCCGGTCGCGTCATAGAAATATTTCGGCGACAGGCGTTTGGGCTGTTGCGAGAGGTCCTGGACCGCATCGCGCGCGAACGCAGAGGTCTGTTTGTCGGGTAGATGCGCGTCGGCCAAAGCGGCGGCATGCACATTCATGATACTCTCCAGAACGCGCTTTCCGGCGCGGTTGACCTTGATTCAAACGGCAACATTCAGACGGAGTAGTCGGCGAGGCGAAGTCCCGTGAATTGCCAGCGGTGGTGCGGATAGAAGAAGTTGCGGTAGGTCACACGGCTGTGGCCCTCTGGAGTTGCAAGCGATGAGCCGCGCAGCACCAGCTGGTTGACCATGAACTTGCCGTTGTATTCGCCGAGCGCCCCTTCTATTGCCCGATAGCCGGGGTAGGGCGAATAGGCACTGCGGGTCCATTGCCAGACGATGCCGAAGGCGTCGTTGAGTTGGTCGGCCCGTGCGGCGACCTCCCATTCCATCTCGGTCGGCAGATGCTTGCCGCTCCAGCGTGCGAACGCGTCCGCCTCATAATAGCTGACATGACAGACCGCTGCTGCCGGGTCGACCGGCTTCAGCCCGGCAAGCGTCATGATATGCCATTGCCCGTCGATCTCGCGCCAATAGAACGGCGCCTGCCACTGCTCTTTGCTCGCGGCGGCAAAGCCATCCATCAACCACAGCGTCGCGTTGGAGTAGCCGCCGTCCTGCATGAAAGCGAGCCATTCGGCATTGGTGACCAGGTTGCGCGCAAGCTTGACCGGTCCGACCAGCGCGCGGTGCGCGGGCTTCTCATTGTCGAAATGGAAGCTCTCCTCGGCGTGCCCGATGGCGTAGATGCCTTCGTTCAGCGTCAGCCAATCCTCGCCCTTGCGAGTTGAAGCGGGGAATTGCCAGGCCGGATCATAGGCGGGCGGGATCGGGTTCTGTGCGAAGGCGTGGAGAATATCGGTGAACATCAGCTCCTGATGCTGCTGCTCATGATTGAGGCCCACCTCGACCAGCGGGGTGATGCGCATAAGTGTGTCGTGTTCCGCCGACCGGAAGAACTTGACCACGGCAGCATCGACATGGCGGCGATAGGCGGTGATATCCGCTGCAGCCGGGCGGGTCAGGTCGCCGCGCCGATGACGTGCATGGCGGGGGCCTGCGCTGACATAATAGGAGTTGAACAGGAAGGCGTAGTCCGGGTGAAACGGCTGGTAGCCCGCACAATGCTCGCCAAGCAGGAACTGTTCGAAGAACCATGTGGTGTGCGCGCGGTGCCATTTCGCCGGGCTTGCGTCCGGCATGGACTGGATCAGCTGGTCCTCCGCGCTCAAGGGCGCCGCGCGCCGCTCGGTCTCGCTGCGGACCGCAAGATAGGCTTCCACGAGATCCTGGGCGAGGGAGCCGGACTCGGAGAAACGTGACGGGGCGGGGGGCGGAAATTTGGCCGCGGCGGATGCTGTTTGCGTCACATTGATCTCCGGTCAGAAAGGAAACGTCGGTCTTAAAGACAGGTTCCAAACGGACAGTTCGTCCTAGATAGGGGTTCCGTTACGGGAAAAAAACCTCCCCGAACAATGATATTGATGTCATCAGGCAATGGCGGGCGCCGTGGCGCCCCAAAATGGGGCTTGTTGTCCCCCGCGGCGCACACCAAATCTTCCTCAATTTACTTTGGCAGGCCAACGGTTTGCGCTACATATAGAGCAGCGTCGGGTGAGACGGCCCTTAAGGAAGGCAGAAATGAGCATCGAGCAATTCATCGACAACGAAGTGAAGGCCAATGACGTCGTGCTGTTCATGAAGGGGACGCCGCAGTTCCCGCAGTGCGGCTTTTCTGGCCAAGTCGTGCAGATCCTGGATCACATCGGGGTCGGCTATAAGGGCCTGAACGTGCTGGAATCGGCCGAGCTGCGCAACGGCATCAAGGTCTATTCCAACTGGCCGACCATTCCCCAGCTCTACGTCAAGGGCGAGTTCGTCGGCGGTTGCGATATCATCCGCGAGATGTTCCAGGCCGGCGAACTGCAGCAGCTGTTTGCCGACAAGGGCATCTCGGTCGGCGCACCGGCCGCCTGATTATGCTGACGCGCCGGATTGCCGGCGCGCGGCTGGACGTTGTTGTTGCGGACATCACGACGCTAAGCGTCGACGCCATCGTCAACGCCGCCAATGCCTCGCTTTTGGGCGGGGGCGGCGTTGATGGGGCAATTCATCGCGCCGCCGGGCCTGGGTTGCTGGCCGCATGCCAAGCGATTGGCGGCTGCCCGACCGGCGATGCCAAGATCACCCAAGGTTTCCGTTTGCCCGCCCGGTATGTGATTCATGCGGTCGGGCCGGTCTGGCATGGCGGAGTGCGCGGCGAGGATGGAGCCTTGGCCTCGTGCTATCGCCGCGCGATCGAATTGTGCGCGGCGGGCGGCTTGGCCTCGGTGGCTTTTCCCGCGATTTCGACCGGTGTCTACCGTTTCCCGGCCGATCGAGCCGCGAAAATCGCGGTCCGGACCGCTGCGGAATCGCTGCCAATGGCCTCGTCGCTCGAGCAGATCATCTTCTGCTGCTTCTCCGAGGCAAGCGCGCGGCTCCACGAGGAGGCCCTGGCAAGGCTTTCCGGCACTTGTGCCGATTAATTCGGCAGTTAAACTCTGTGTCTTCGCAAGGAGGGGGAGAAATGAACTTGCGTCATGTGTTGCGGTTGCTTGCGAGCGCCGCGCTGCTGAGCATTGCCGCGTCATCGGTTCACGCCGAGGGCACCTTCGATATTCCGGCCGGCGCGCACTTCAACAAGGAGAAGCTCGCACGTGTCGAAGACTATTTGCGCGACCAGGTGGCACAGGGAAAGATTCCGGGTGCCGCTCTGCTGATCGAGCAACACGGCGTGCCGGTCTATCGTGGGCTCATCGGCGTGCGCGACGCCGTGACCAAGGAGCCGGTGACCGACGATACCATCTTCCGATTGTTCTCGCTGACCAAGCCCATCACGAGCGTGGTCGCGATGCAATTGATCGACGAGGGCAAGTTCGCGCTCAGCGATCCTGTCGCCAAGTACATTCCCTCCTTCGCGGACGTGAAGGTCGGCGTCGAGAAGAAGAGCGAGGACGGCAGCAGGTCGCTCGAACTAGTGCCGCCGAAGCGGCCGGTCACTATCATGGACCTGATGACCCAGACTTCCGGCATCGCCTATGGCTTCTATGGCGACAGTCTGGTGCACAAGGCCTATGCCGCCGCTGATATCTATCGCGGAGACCCCGATAACGCGGAGTTCGCCGAGCGCATTGCCAAGCTGCCGCTGCAGAACCAGCCCGGCGCGCTCTGGCAATATGGCCATTCCACCGACATTCTCGGGCGGATCATGGAGATCGTCAGCGGCAAATCGCTGCTTTCGATCGAGCGCGAGAAGCTGCTCGATCCGCTCGGCATGAAAGACACTACCTTCTACGTCACCGATCCCAAGAAGGTGCCGCTGATCGCAAAGCCCATGCCGAACGACAGTGATTTCCGCGTCGGATTTGTGGGCTATGCCGACAAGCCGATGAGGTGGGAATCCGGCGGCGGCGGCATGGTCACGACCATGCACGATATGGCGCGCTTCGCGCAGATGGTGCTCGGCGGCGGCAAGTTCGACGGCAAGCAATATCTGAGCCCGGAGGCCTTTAAGGAGATGACCACGGATCATGTCGGCCCGGGCTCGGGCGTCGAGCGCGATTATCTCTACTTCCCGGGCGACGGCTTCGGCTTCGGGCTCGGCTTCGGCGTGCGCACCGATCCCGGTAACGCCAAGCCGCCGCCACCCGGCTCGCTCGGCGAGTTGAAATGGGACGGCGCCAGCGGCTGCTACATGGTGGTCGACCGCAAGCAGGACCTGTTCTTCGTGCTGTTGGAAGAGACGCCGTCGCAGCGCCAGATCATCCAGCCGGCGGTGAAGAAGCTGATCTATGAGGCGATGGAGAACTGAGGTCAGGCCGTCCGCACGATCTCCCTGACGTGACCGATCATCTCCTCGATCATCGCCGTCGTGACATCGAGATGGGTGCAAGCGCGGATGCGGCCGTCCATCACGGCAATCAGCACGCCGCGTTTGTGCAATTCGGCGACCATCTTGTCGGCCGGGATGCCGGCGCCATCGGGGGTGAAGAACACGAGATTGGTCTCGGGCTCCTGCACCGTGATGCCATTGATCTGCGACAGCCCGCGCGCCAGGGCGCGTGCATTGGCGTGATCGTCGGCAAGGCGGTCGACGTGATGGTCGAGCGCATGGATGCAGGCGGCGGCACAGATGCCGGCCTGCCGCATCGATCCGCCCAGCCGCTGCTTCCAGCGCCAGACCTCGTCGATGAAGGCTGCGCTGCCGGCCAGCACGCCGCCGATCGGCGCGCCCAGGCCCTTGGAGAAATCGATCCAGGCGGAATCCCAGCCCTGCGTCATGTCGTGCGCGGCGATGCCGGTGGCGACCGTGGCGTTCAGCAGTCGCGCGCCGTCCATGTGCGTCGCAAGGCCTGCAGCCTTCGCGATCTGCGCGACCTCGTCTAGCGCGGCCTTCTTCCAGATCGTGCCGCCGCCGATATTGGCGGTCTGCTCGACGCTGACAAGCGTTTGCGGCGGCTGATACCGGGTGCGCGGATGCAACGCCTTGCGCAGCGTTTCGGCCGCGAACTGGCCGTCGGCGCCGGCAAGCGGCGTAATCTGGAAGCCGCCAAGGGCTGCGTGCGCGCCACCTTCGCGGGCGATCAGATGGGCGGTCTCATGCGCCAGGATCTCGTCGCCGGACCGACAGTGCACCAGCGTGGCCGCGACATTGCACATCGTGCCTGACGGCATGAACACCGCGGCTTCCTTGCCGAGCAGGTCGGCGACGCGCTCGCACAAAAGGTTGACGGTCGGATCGTCGCCGATCTGCTCGTCGCCGACCTCGGCACGGGCCATCGCTTCGCGCATGGCGGGCGTCGGCCGCGTCTGCGTGTCCGACAAAAGGTTGATCCGGACCGGCGCGGCCTTGGGATCGCGGGGGGGAGGTGTGTAGGCCATGAAGAAAGCTCCGTTTTCTGGCCACCTTAACCAAAAGGCCCCGGAAAAACCGGGGCCTTTGAACTTCAAATTTCGTAACCGATCAGCGCGAATAGAATTCGACGATCAGATGCGGCTCCATCTGCACCGGGAACGGCACATCCGAAAGTCCGGGGATGCGGCCGAATTTCGCGGTCATCTTGGAATGATCGACCTCGAGATAATCGGGCACGTCGCGCTCGGCGAGCTGGCTCGCCTCGAGCACCAGCGGGAGCTGCTTGGAGGCTTCCTTGACCTCGATGAGGTCGCCGACCTTGAGCTGGTAGCTGCCGATGTTGACGCGGCGGCCGTTCACCTTGATGTGGCCGTGGTTGATGAACTGGCGCGCGGCGAAAATCGTCGGCACGAACTTGGCGCGATAGACCACGCTGTCGAGGCGGCGCTCGAGCAGGCCGATCAGGTTCTCGCCGGTATCACCCTTGAGGCGGCTCGCCTCGACATAGATGCCGTGGAACTGCCGCTCGCTGATATTGGCGTAGTAGCCCTTCAGCTTCTGCTTGGCGCGCAGCTGCACGCCAAAGTCGGAGAGCTTCCCCTTGCGGCGCTGGCCGTGTTGGCCGGGGCCGTATTCGCGGCGGTTGACGGGGCTCTTCGGGCGGCCCCAGATGTTCTGGCCCATGCGGCGATCGATCTTGTACTTCGCCTCACTGCGCTTAGTCATCGCGTCCTCTTTGCATGACGCCGTAGCGTCGTTCGCTCCGGCGGTTTTGGTGGTTCAGGTTTGAGGAGACGCGCCCTCCTGTGCACCGGGATACCCCGGGGCCGACAGATCCGTCCCTTAAGCCTAAGGGCAGGACCACGGGTCGCGAAACGCTTCGCGGGCCGAAACCGGCCCGCGAGCAGGCGGCTTTTGGGCCAATTGGCCGGGTTTGTCAATCACTTCACGACCGCCCGGACCGGTTTGGCCTCGATCTGGCGGCTCGACCGCAATTCCGCGGCAATTTCGCCGTTCAGGACCTGTTCCAGCCGGGTCAGGGCCCGGGCGATGGGGGCGGCATCGGTAACCCGGTGATCCCAGCGCAGCACCACGTCGATGGTGCCGGTAGCCGAGGCGAGCCCATAACTCAGCACATAAGGACCGGGCCCGATGGCATGGAGCTCACCGCCGCCATGGGCCGCCGCCGAGGTTACGCCGTAGCTGCCGAAATTGGTTGAGTGCCAGCGTGCGGTGCGCCCGGCCAGCCAATAGCCCAGCCGGCGCAGCGGCAGCGGCAGGCGGGTGATGCTCATGATCCGCCGGAACGACGGAATCTCGTCGATTGGGGCCTCCTTGGCGCGGCGCAGCTGTGCGTCGATCGCCGAAAGCGCGATCTCATCGGCGCCCGTCACCCGCTCCATCAGGATGCACTCCTCGCCGTCCTCGATGCGCGCGATTGCCACCATGCCCGCGCAGCGCGGCAGCTCGTAGAGATGCGGCCAGGGTAAGGTCCCATAGAGCGTGCGCAGGATCGGCTCGTCCCGGGCGACGACCGCAAACGCCTTGACGAAAACCGCAGCCCAGCCGGGCGGCTGCGACAGGTTTCCGCGTGCGGCGGCGAGCTGGCGGATGTCGAGCTGGCGGGACAACGACACGAACGGCACGCCCATCGAGGCGTGCATCAGATCGACCACAAAGCGGCGCGGCAGCGAGATTTTGCGAAAAGTTCCGCGCATTCCGTCAGCCCAGGCTCCAGCCGGTTGTTCGTGAGACGTGGCGGTCCGGTCCCCGCAATGCCGTGGTCTAGCACGATCCGTGCCGGATGACGTCCAGTTTGTGGCAAGGGCAGGGCGCTGGGGAAACTTTTCCGGAGCGCCCAAATCGCAAGCAACCGCCGGTGACTTCCTCCAACTACAGGGTCTCACGGCACCGCGCGTCCAAGGCGGATCCTCTACCGCTTGATTCCCGCAAAACTCGCGGCGATCCCGCGCTGGAACAGCGACCAGTCGAAGCCGAGCGCAATGGCAAGGTAGCCGCGCTCGATCATGGCATTGGCCTGCTCGGCACTGCGTGCCGCGCCGCCGATCGGCACGCCGCTTTTGAGGATGCCGTGCTCGGCACGCGCGATCAGCGCCTGTACTTCGGGATCATCGGGCAGGCCGCGCCTGTCGATGGAGGTCGCCAGATCGCCCTGGCCGATGACGGCGACATCGATGCCAGGCGTAGCCATGATCTCGTCGATATTGTTGACGGCTTCGACGTGCTCGATGGTGATCATGCAGATCATGTCGTCGTCGGCGGTCGCCATGTAGTCGGCCATCGACACGCCCCAGCGGAACGGCGCGTGGAACGGTCCCCACAGCCGTTCGCCGCGTGGCGGATAGCGCAGGCTCCGCACCGCCTTCTCGGCATCGGCGCGGTTGAGGATCATCGGAAAGTTGATGCCGAGCGCGCCGATATCCATCGGCGCTTTCGCAAGCCACGGCTCATTGGAGGCGATGCGCGCGAGCGGCACGCAGGGCGTGCCTCCAGTCGCCACGATCATCGCATGCGCCGTGTTGAGATCGATCGGGCCGTGCTCGAGATCGACGATGATCCAGTCGAGGCTTTGCGCCATGATCTGCACCGTCTGGATGCTGGGGATCGTCGCGATGGCGCCGAAGGTCGGGCGGTGCTGCCGCCACTCATTCTTGAGACGGTTGAGGGGAGTGAGCTTTTCCGACATCGAAAGGATGTTCCTGGAAAGAGATCAGGCCGGCACGCGGCCGCCGAAGAAAGGTGTGAGCGTCCGGCCCAGGCCATGCGGCCGGTTCGAGGTGAAGATCATCTCGGCGCCGGCTGCATCGGGCACCTCGCGCGGTGGCCCCAGCAGATCCGACGCGCGGCGCGCAATCGCAGGCGCGGGATCGATCCAGCGCACCGGCCAGGGCGCGAGCTTCTCCAGGCGATCGAGCAGCAGCGGGTAATGCGTGCAGGCGAGCACCACGGTGTCCGTGCGCGTGGCCGCGTCGCTCGCGTCGCCGACGAAGCACGGTGCAAGCTCGGTCGCGATATCATCGTCGCTGACCGCCGTGCCGCTCAGCGCACTTTCGGCAAGTGAAGCAAGCTCCGGCGAGCCGACCAGCGTCACCTCGCAACCTTGCGCGAAATCGCGGATCAGAGCCCGGGTATATTCGCGCTGCACGGTGCCCTTGGTGCCGAGCACCGATACGCGCCTGGTCTTCGATTGCGCGCAGGCCGGCTTGATCGCCGGCACCGTGCCGACGAACGGCACGCCGTAGGCGGCGCGCAAGTGCGACATCACCAGCGTCGAGGCGGTGTTGCAGGCAATCACCACGAGATCCGGCGCGTGCCGCGCAATCAGCTCCCCGACCAGAGGCACCACGCGGGCGACGATCTCATCCTCGCTGTGATGGCCGTACGGGAAAAAGGCATCGTCAGCGACATAGACGAAATGCGCATCAGGCCGCGCCGCCACGATCTCCCGCAGCACGGTGAGGCCGCCGAGGCCGGAATCAAAGACGAGGATGGTGGGGCGAACTGGCACGGCCGGGATTCTAGCGGATTGCAGGTTATTAATCAGTTGTTTTTGATGGCGATCGCCCGGAATGACGGGGCCAAATCATACGCTTTTATCCTCGCGACGGATTGCGTCCGAGTCATGCCGGAAGCCTCGCCCCTCCGAAAATCAGAGGGAATTCCAGAACAGCTTCCCCAGGGCGCGGCCTTACCGACTCTTGCGCCACTCCGATGCACTCTTGCCAAACTGTACCCGAAACCAGCGTGAGAACGCGGGTAAACCCGTGAAGCCCAGCAAGTGGGAGGTTTCGGCGAGGGTTCTGCCTTCTGTCTTGATGTGACGCTGAGCCAATTCGATTCGAACGCCGTTCTGGATCTCCGAGAAGCTTGTCCCGCGCGCAGCAAGCCGCCGACTGAGCGTCCGGCGATCAATGCCAAGATGGCCCGCAAGAAGTTCGCTGGTGCAGCGCCCGGACGGGAGCAGCGTGAACACCAACTGGCGAACGGTTGCGTCGATCATGATCGTTGGCTGAGTGATAACCTCTTCAAGATAGCGTCGCACATAATGTGCCATCACCGGGTCCGCCGTCGCAATCGGCGCACTCAGATCCCGTGGTCGCAACAGCAAGCCGTCGAACGTGCTGGCGAAATGCGGGCGACACCTGAAGAAGGTGCCATGCGTGGTGCGCCGAAGTGGTGGTGGGTGGGAAAAATGGACCGATTCAGGGCCCCATTTGTCGCCAGCAAGCGCCTTCAGCGTCCTGAACACGATGCCGACGATGAGTTCGATCACCTGCCGTGTGCTGCCCCTCGTTGCGAACATGATCCGCACCGCCAAGCTGGCGACGTCGTCATCTTCTTCCAAATTCAGGATCAGCATTTCGGTTCGAAGACGGAAATGCCGTTCGAACAACCTGATCGCGTCGCGCAGCGTCGGCTCCTCCCGGGCGACCAGGCCGACGGGGCCAAGATGGGCGAGGCTTCGTCGCGCGGCCATCCGTAATCCGAAATCGTCGACATTCGCGGCTGCCGCCGAGCGCTCGAGCAGTTCCAGCACCGCTGCGACCGGGATCAGGGTGTCGGCATCGGACAAATCGAGACGATGCAGCCCAACGCTTTTCATCACGCGATACGGATCGAGTCCAAGAGACTGCGCGACCTCGGCATAGCCGGTCAGGATGGCGGCGCGGAGCAGATTTGCGGGGATCGCCATCGGGCGCTCTCTGTGGCTTGCGAGCGAGTTTAGCGACCCCTGTCCCAAATTGCAAAGTAGGTGCCCCAATATGCAAAGCTTGCCGGGGCGAAAGGGGCTACTGGCGGCGGCAAAAGCAAGGATACAGCCGCTTCGCAGGGCCGCCTGTCATGGGTGCGCGCTGTCGTTGAGCGGGGGAAACAACCGGAGGTCTTCATGCCAAGAATCCATTTCGTCGAGTTCGGCGGACGCGAGCATCTTATCGATGTCCCCGCCGGCACCAGCGTGATGCAGGCTGCCATCGACAACCATGTTCCGGGAATTGATGGCGATTGCGGCGGCGAATGCGCCTGCGGCACTTGCCACGTCTACGTCGATCCCACATGGCTGCCGAAGACCGGCACACGAACGACCTCGGAAGACGAGCTTCTGAATTTCGCAGCCGCCACCCAGGAAAGCTCCCGGCTCGCCTGTCAGATCCGCATGGACGATACGTTGGATGGCTTGCGGGTGCGCATGCCGGAAGGCCAGCACTGAGAAACAGCCGACACCGGCAATTCAAGGGAGGTATAGGGGATGAGCACGCTGTCCAGAGTGCAGGCGCGGGAAGAAGCCTTGTCAATCCCGCTGGACCGTATCGACGTCAGCAACCCCAAGCGGTTCCAGGATGATACGGTTTGGCCGTTCTTCGAGCGGCTGCGCAGGGAGGAACCCGTTCACTACTGCAGTGACAGCATGTTTGGCCCGTACTGGTCCGTGACGAAGTACCGGGACATCATGGCCGTCGACACCAATCACAATGTGTTCTCGTCGGAAGCCGGCGGCATCGTCATCTTCGATCGCAAGGTCGGCGAGCGCTATCCGAACTTCATCGCGATGGATCCGCCGAAGCACGATGAGCAACGCAAGACTGTCAGCCCGATCGTTGCTCCCGCCAATCTCGCCAACCTCGAAGGGCTGATCCGCAGCCGTGTTTGCGCGATCCTGGACAGCCTGCCGCGCGGTGAGACATTCAACTGGGTCGAGCAGGTCTCGATCGAACTGACAACCCAGATGCTCGCCACGCTGTTCGACTTCCCGTTCGAGGAACGCCGGCTTCTCACCTATTGGTCGGATGTGGCGACCACGTTCCCGCAGCCGGGTCAGCCGATCGATACATGGGAAAAGCGCGACGCGATCCTGGCCGAGTGTCTCGCCTATTTCACCGGGCTGTGGAACGAGCGGATCAACAAGGCGCCCGGCTATGACCTGATTTCGATGCTGGCGCACTCGCCCTCGACCCGAAACATGGGGCCGCGCGAATTCCTCGGCAATCTCATTCTTCTCATCGTCGGTGGCAACGACACGACCCGTAATTCCATCACGGGCGGGCTGTGGTTCATGAGCCAGAATCGAGACCAGTTGCAGAAACTGCGCGGTTGCCCGGCGCTGATTCCCGGCGCCGTGTCCGAGATCATCCGTTACCAGACGCCGCTCGCCCACATGCGGCGCACCGCATTGCGAGACGCGACGGTCGGAGGAAAGCAGATCAAGGCCGGCGACAAGGTCATCATGTGGTACATTTCCGGTAATCGCGACAGCGAAGTCATCGAAAGCCCGGACAGCTTCATCATCGACCGAAAAAACCCGCGCCAACATCTCTCCTTCGGGTTCGGAATTCATCGCTGCGTGGGCAATCGACTGGCCGAACTGCAGCTTCGTATCCTCTGGGAGGAGATGCTCGAACGCAGGCTCGACCTCGAAGTGGTCGGCGATCCCGAGCGTGTGCCGTCGAACTTCGTGCACGGCTATTCGGCGTTGCCGGTCAGGATCGCGGCCTGAGTGGTGCTGCGCCAGAACGCAAAAACGCGTCGGCGCTCGATGGATAGCACAGGAGGAAGGAACTTATGTCCGTAACGAAGACGCCTCGGAAGGCGTGGACGATCGTCGCGCTGCTGTTTGGCTTCATGATGATCAATTTTGCCGACAAGGTGATCGTCGGCCTCGCCGGCGTGCCGATCATGACCGATCTGCAGTTGACGCCGAAGCAGTTCGGCCTGGTGGGCTCGAGCTTCTTTCTCCTGTTCTCGATTTCCGCCGTCGTGATGGGTTTCCTCGTCAACCGCATTCAGTCGAAACTGGCGCTGCTCGCAATGGGTCTCGTTTGGGCGCTGGTGCAGTTTCCGATGCTCGGAACGATTGGACTCGAGACGCTCATCGCTTGCCGGATTGTCCTGGGCGCAGGCGAGGGGCCGGCCTATCCCGTCGCGCTCCACGCCACCTACAAGTGGTTTCCGGACGACCGCCGGACCCTTCCGTCCGCCATCATCTCCCAGGGAGCCTCGATCGGCGTGATTATCGTCGTTCCGATCTTGACCTGGATCATCACCAAATACAGCTGGCACTATGCTTTCGGCACGCTCGGAGTGGCCGGACTGGTCTGGGTCGTGATCTGGGCGATCTGGGGTGAGGAGGGCCAAGGCGATGTCGCGGCCAAGGCGGCCAACGTGGATGCCGTCGACCATATTCCCTATGGCACTCTCTTGTTGAACCCGACCAACCTCGCTTCCTGGTGCAGCTATTTCGGCGCCTATTTTGGTCTCGCGCTTGTGCTCTCCTGGTTTACGCCCTGGCTCATCAAGGGGCTCGGTTTTTCCCAGGCCGTGGCTGGTGAGTTGACCGCGTTGCCGTTCCTGGTGGGCTTCTTTGTCGTCATCGGCGGGGGCTGGCTGTCGGAATGGATGATGCGGCGGGGCTATGGCAGCCGGGTGGCGCGTGGCCTGCTTACCGGCGCGTCCCTCATCATCGGTGGACTCGCGCTGCTGGCGGCGCCCTATGTCGCCAATGCGGGACCGAAGATCGTTCTGGTCCTGATCGGCGTTGCGGTGCCATCAATCGTCTACGCGACGTCCCCCGCGATCCTCGGCGAGATAACGCCGGCCAAGCAACGTGGCGCCATTCTCGGCATCAACAGTGCGGTGGGCACGTCGGCCGGAATTTTGGCGCCTTATCTCATGGGAAGCGTGATCGAGGGAGCCGCTTCGGTCGCAGAAGGTTATAGTCTCGGATTTTCAGTTTGCGGCGTGGTTACGCTTGTCGGTGGAATCATCGGCCTGCTTTTCCTGCGTCCTGAAGCGCAGCGTGCCCGCTTCGCCATTCTCAAGCCCGTGGTAATCCAGGCAGGATGAGGTCATGATCGCCGATGCCGAAAAGCTGAATCGCCTGCTGCGCGACATTCGCACTTTCGTGAGAGAATTGGCGATTCCGGAGGAGGACCGGGTCGAGGCTGAGGACAGGGTGCCCGAACACATCATCGCGGCGGGGCGACGGCTGGGTACGTTCGGCTGGAGCATTCCGCAACAATTCGGCGGCAGTGGTTTGACGACGGAGGAATTGGCACTCGCGTTCATCGAACTGTCCCAATGCTCGGTTGCCTATCGCGCACATCTGGCCACGAACGCTGGCATCGGCGCCGAGGGACTGATTCAAGATGGAACAGAGGAGCAGAAGCGCAAGTATCTGCCACGGCTCGCTTCAGGTGAAATTCTGGGCTGCCTGGCCCTGACCGAGCCTGAAGCCGGCTCGGACGCCAGTGCCTTGCAGACCATTGCCGAGAAAGTCGACGACGATCACTACTGCATCAATGGGCGGAAGTGCTACATCACCTTGGCTCCGATCGCAGATCTCTTCACCGTGTTCGCCCGGACAGATCCGAACGATCGGAGCTCATCAGGAATCAGCGCGTTTTTGATCGAGCGCGGTACGCCGGGTCTCCAGCCCGGCGGTTCGACGCCAAAGATGGGACAGGAGGGCGCACCGATCGGCGAGATCGTCCTCGACAATTGCCGTGTGCCGGCCAGCTGCATTGTCGGAGGTGCGCCCGGACGAGGCTTCAAGACCGTCATGAAAGCGTTGAACAAGCAGCGCATCAACCTCGCAGCCTTGTGCACGGGACCGGCTATCCGCTTGCTCGACGAGGCGGTCGCATACGCGCGGCGGCGCCAGCAATTCGGCCGCCCGATCGCCGAGTTTCAACTGGTCCAGGCGATGCTGGCCGAATGCAAAGTCGAGATTGAAGCCGCAAGAGCCCTTATTCTCGAGACAGCGCGCAAGCGTGATCGTGGTGAGGATGTCACGATGGACGTGTCTATCTGCAAGTACTTCGCCACTGAAATGTGCGGGCGGGTCGCCGATCGTGTGGTGCAGATCTTCGGGGCGCAAGGCTACGTGAAGGGCACGGGTATCGAGCGCTTCTATCGCGATGTCCGGGCGTTTCGAATCTATGAAGGAACAAGCCAGATTCACCTGCTCAACATTGCCAAGCGCATGCTTCCTGCCGCTCCGTGAGCGAACTCTGAGCCATCGAGGCGCGGCGCGAGCCGTCTCGCCGCTCCCAGCAAGCCGATTGACCCTCGATCCCCTCATTCGACGGTTGGTGACGCTTCCTGCAATTGAGCCGCCGCCAGCGTGGGCTTTGCCGGGGGACTCGCCTGTTTGACCTGTCGGGCCGCGCGTTCCGTGAGGATCAGTCCGAGGACGGATGACACGATGACGAGGACGACGGTGGCGTTCAGCATCGGTTGGTCGATCAGGCGCTGACCCGCCGGATTCTTTGTCGCATATGCAACCAGAGCAACTGCGAGCGTAGCTGCGACTTGCGGCACAGTCAGAGCGAACATCAGATTCCGTTCCGCAGCACTATAGCCGAACATGCGTGCTGCAGCCGATGCGGCCAGCCACTTGCCGCCGAACAGGGCGGCAAGGACGCCAAATAGGAGCATGGGTTGGTTGCTCAACGTCGCGAAGAAGACCCTGAAGTCGACCAGGAAGCCGGCGGTGATGAAGAAAACGGGAATGAACAGGGCCTGGCTCATCACGTCGAGCGAATCGTCGCCCTTGATTTCGCCGAACGCGCGCTTCAGGCACACGCCCGCAAGAAATGCGCCGATGATGCCTTCCATGCCGATCCATTCCGCGACCTGGGCGGCCACAGCCATCACGACAAGCATGATCAGCGCACTCGACGTTCTGCTTGTCCCAAAGATGGCGAGCAGACGCTCGACGAGCCAACTCAATCCGATGAGAACACCGGGCACATAGACTATGAGCCAGGCGATCAAGATCAACACGCCGGCGGGATCGAAGCCCCGGACATGAATAGGCACGCAAAGCGCCAGCACAAGGATCGACAGCATGTCGGTGAGGAGCGTCGCTCCTACCGTTACGACGGTTACCTCGCGCTCGACGAGCCGTTGCTGCTTGACGATGGGCAGCCCCAGCAGGGTGTGGGACGCAAGGATGGCGCCGATCACCGCGCACGCATTGGCTGAATAGCCCAGCATTGCGGCGATTCCGATCGCCAGAGCAAACGGACAAGCGAAGGTGAGAAGGCCGAAGGTTGCCGCCTTGTTTCGTGCGGCGTTGAACTTCGCGATATTCACCTCGAAGCCGGCGAAGAACATCAGCAGGAGCTTGCCGAGCTCTGCGAAGAAGCTGACGACCTTGCCGTCGGGATTGAGGACGGACAGGACGTTCGGGCCAAGGATGATGCCGGCCAGGATGTAGCCGACCGGGCGCGGAAGCCGTAGGCGCTCCATCAGGCTCGGAAATACCAGCGTGAGCATCAATGTCAGCGCAAAGGACGTCAGAATCGGCAGGTGCGAAAAAAACTCCAAGCGCGCTCTCCCTTCATGACGTGAATCGAACAGCGCAGAAAGAGACAATCTAGGGTAAATCTCGGACGGGTGGAACTGCTCGAGGCTGGAAAAAGAGCCGCGCATTCCATCGCAGCGACGGCGCCAAGCGCGAGCTTCACGCTTCCTGTCGAACGCGCCGTTATCGGCCGGCACGCAGATTCTGCTAGCACGCAAACGTCGGGCGCGAGCACGCAAATCAAAGCAAGTGACGGTGCCCGGTCTACTTGAGCATCCCGGAATGTCGACTACGTGATTGTCGGCGCGGGGTCGGAGGGCTGCGCGCTCGCGGCGCGGCTGACCGAGGACCCCAAGGTTACGGTCTGCCTGTTGAAGGCGGGCGGGGCGGACAGCAGCATTCTGATCCATGCGCCTGCCGGTGTGGTGGCGATGGTGCCGGCTGCGCTGCATTACGCATCCAACGGCAGGATCAGCTTGAGGAGAGGGCCACGCGGCATCTAACGGATGCTAACATCGCCTAACGGGCAATTTTGACCAGTTCCCGGTAGTTGTGATTGCGTGCGGGTGCTTGAGCCCGACGCTCTCAAGAGTTTGCCTATATCACGATAGCCAGAATCCAGCGTTCGACGATGGAGGTTCATCATGCGGAAAAGTGCAAACTTTGAAATCATAAGCCAGGACCGTCGTCAGCTTTTGATCCGCGCTGCAACGGGGATGGTCGCGGCGGGTATGGCCAGCCTTTTCCCTGTGTCCGCGATAATGGCTGCCACGGGCGAGGCCGTCCGCCCGTTCCGCATCCATATTCCGGAGAAGGACCTCGTCGATCTCCGTCACCGCCTGGCGGCGACCCGATGGCCCGAGAAGGAGACCGTTGACGACACCACCCAGGGTGTGCCGCTGGCCACCATGCGCGAATTGGTGCGCCACTGGCAGACCGACTACGACTGGCGCAAGGTCGAGGCGCGCCTCAACGCCTTGCCGCAGTTCATCACCGAGATCGACGGGCTCGACATTCATTTCATTCATGTTCGCTCCAAGCACGACAATGCACTGCCGATGATCGTTACGCATGGCTGGCCCGGCTCGGTGATCGAGCAGCTCAAGATCGTCGACCCCCTGAGCAATCCCACCGCACATGGCGCCAGCGCATCGGATGCATTCCATCTGGTGATCCCCTCGTTGCCCGGCTATGGCTTCTCGGGCAAGCCGACCACGACGGGCTGGGACCCCGCGCGGATTGCGCGGGCCTGGGCCGTCCTGATGAAGCGCCTCGGCTACAAGCAATATGTGGCGCAAGGAGGCGATTGGGGATCACCCGTCTCGAACGAGATGGGCAAGCTCGGCGCTCCTGAACTCCTGGGGATTCACGTCAACCTGCCCGGCACCGTTCCGCCCGCGATCTTCAAGCTGATTGCGGCCGGCGATCCGCCGCCGTCCGACCTGTCCGCCGACGAACGGCGCGCGTTCGATCAGATCAAGCTCGCATTCACCAAGCGGCGCGCCTATGCCCTCGAGATGGGGACCCGTCCGCAAACGCTCTATGGATTGGCGGATTCTCCCGTAGCCTTGGCATCGTGGATGATCGACCACGGCGACGGCTATGACCAGCCGGCAGCGTCGATCACCTCGGCCGTGCTCGGTCGCACCGTGAACGGGCATTCGGCGGGCGACCTGACGCGCGACGACGTGCTCGACGACATTACGCTCTATTGGCTGACCAACACGGGCGTGTCCTCAGGGCGCATTTACTGGGAAAACAAAATCAATCTCTACGTCGCCGCCAACGTCCCGATCGCCAGCGCCATCACCGTGTTTCCCGGCGAGAACTACCAGGCACCGCGAAGCTGGGCGGAGAAGGCCTATCCCAAGCTGATCTATTTCAGCGAGGTGGACAGAGGCGGCCACTTCGCGGCGTGGGAGCAGCCTGCGCTGTTCAGCGCGGAAGTTCGCGCCGCGTTCAAATCGCTGCGTCAAGCCAGCTGAGGCCTGCCAGCGTGCGCGGCCCTCTCGCGGCACTTTGTTTAACGATCTGGGCTTGCAATGTGTGTCACGCGTGAAGACCGTCGCTAAAGCTTGATACCTGCTCTCGCACGATCAGGGCCTGGCGCCGTGATGAGAATCGGAGTGATCTCGGATACCCACGGACTGTTGCGCCCGGAGGCCGAGCGACGGCTTGCCGGTGTGGCGCATATCATCCATGCCGGTGACATCGGCCGCCCTGAGATCGTTGACAGGCTCCGCCTGATTGCGCCGGTCATCGCAATCAGGGGCAACGTCGACAACGCAACCTGGGCGAACATTTATCCCGACACAGACACTGTACGGCTTGGCGACCAGACCATCCACATCGTTCACGACATCCACGACCTGCAACTCGATCCGGTGTCGCTCGGGATCGGCGTGGTTATTTCCGGCCATTCACATCGGCCGCTGATCGAGACCATCGATGGGGTGCTTTATCTCAATCCCGGAAGTGCCGGGCCACGCCGCTTCAGCCTGCCCGTCACGCTCGCGACGCTGGACCTGAGTGCAGATGGCCTCAGGCCATTGCTTCATCATCTTGTTGGGGGCACATCATCGTAGTCATGCGGCCGACGGCGAGACGCGGGCGGACCCGAAGTCCGCGACCTCATTGCCTTTGCCGACCGCACCTTTGCAGGCTCCCGCGGGCGAAGGCCCCGGCGCACAAAAAGTTGCGCGCAGAGCCCCATGCGGAACCGGTCGTGTCGCGCTTATTCTGCTTCCTCAGATCCATTGTTCGACTGCTTGTGCCCCTCCGGACCGCGGCTGAAAACGCCGTAATCACTCGACTTCACGCCTGCACCGCCGTCGACGACAGCCACAGAAAGCCCGAGCTTCAGCAGCTCCCGGATCGCGGCCGCGCGGGTCGGCATCCGGTGCTTGAAGCGAAAATCGTCGAGGGCAGCGAGTTCTTCAGGCGACAGCATCACCTGCAAGCGCTCACCACGCGCGTCGCGCATCGCATCCTCCCATTGAGTAACTTACTCAACTGGCCAATTCGGCGTAGGTTCCAAGTTTTTTGCCGATGTCGGCAAGAACGCAAAATGAGTAAAATAATATAATAATTTCAATGGTTTACGCGATTGATTGGATGAAGTAGTCTAGTCGTCATGGGGCGCAGGAGTTGCGCCATGACCGATAAGACGGACAAGATCGAGACGCCTCGGAGAACCATGCAGCCCTCGCTGCCAAAGCGGCCGAGCTACGAGAAGATGGTCGAGGACATCGACAAGTGGACGAACAGTTCCGGCCTGCAACGGCCGAAGTGAGGGGCGGTGAGTGCGATGGTTGTCTACCGCTTGCTGCAGAATGTGCCGCTGGGCCCCGAGGAGATCGGACGCCTGGCGGCAGCCTATGAGCAGGTGCTCAGCGCGCTCGGGTTGAAGCAGCGCAGCGATCCGATTACCGAGCTCGTCGCAAGGAAGATCATCGAGATCGCGCAGACCGGCGTGCGCGATGCCCATGAACTTGCGGCCATGGCAATCAAGGAACTCGGCCCTGCCTCAGGCTAAAGCGCGATGGATTAGGTCGAATCGTCATCGCGCCTCGGCTTTTTGATCGAGCATGATCTTCTCGGAAAACCGCTGCACACTTTTTCGGATCATGCTCTGAAGCGCGGCGTTACGCCTCGGTCAGCTCGACGCGTTCGAAATGCTTTTTCTCGGCATCGAAAATCTGCACCTGAAGCGCAGGGAAGCGCCGCTTCAGGCTTTCGGCGCGGTGACGTGCCGCATCGTGGGTCTTGAACTCGCCCTTCATCTGGCGGTCGACCACCAGCGCATAGCCGCTGGTCAATGTCTCCGGTGCCGCGCGCGTGGTGCGGCGCGGGGCGGGTGCTGCAGCCAGTTGCTGCTTGCGAGCTCTCATCGTGGGCTTTCGTTGCATGTGCGATCCTCGTGGTGCGAGGCTTGGGATGGAGGCCTGGATCGGATCGCTCCCGCTTGCGAGGCGCTACTCGCCTCGCAACAGCTTTGTTGCCGTCGTCCCCGCCGTTATCTGCCTTGGGCCTGTACGCGATGCTGGGACAAGGTGTGCACATTGCCGGACGCTCGCAGGTAACCTTGCTCCTGGCAGCGGCACTCCGGACAACGGAAGCGGATCTCCTGGCGCGCGGCGCTTGTCTTCGGCAAGCTCGCAGCCATCGGCCAGGCGCCGCAACGGGGACATTTGACAAGCAGGCTGTCAGTTTCGATCACGGAAACGGCCTCCCTAAGCCCCTGCTGCGAAAGCAACAAAGCAGGCCGGGAGATGTTCCGGGGGGCGGTGTGGGACGTTCCGATTCAGCCGCCAGCTGTACGCAGCTGTCATCGTCCGGCTTGATGTTCAGCCCGGGGACATGACCGACGGGTGTTCGGGGACATAGCCGACACTTTTTCCGCTCGCCAAGTCGATGATAGCGACTTGGTGTGCGGCAAAGAAGACCCCGTATTGCGCACCGTTTGCCAATGGGCGAATGGCAAGGCGCTCACCGCGGAAAGCCTGCGGGACTTTCCAAAGACGTCCCTTGAAGCTGACATAGGCTTTGGTCGTGGAGACACGGCGCACGATCTCGTGGCTGTCGTATTCGACCTTCGGCAATCGAT
>NZ_AXAI01000012.1 GCF_000472425.1 Bradyrhizobium sp. Tv2a-2
ATCATTCCGTTCATGCCGGAGGGCTGGGACGTCGCCGCGGGAGGTTTCCCCGCAATGACCGGCAACGTACCCTTCCTGATGAAGGATGTCGTTCTTCTCGCTGTTTCGTTCTACCTCCTGAGGCAGGACGTGATTCGCCTGACGCAGCAATAGGGTGACACTCTGCTGATGGTGATGCGTCGCCGGCGAGCTTCCTGCTCGCCGGCGATTGCGCGTCCGCGAATGCGAATCCGGACCACTCCGATTTTTGCGACCCATCGTCGCGGCGCGCGCCGGACCAACTCACTCCGCTTCGGAATGGAGCCGGTCGGCAGCCCGGCCTCTCCTACGCCGCAAGATTTCCAATCGACCGTGATGCTCTCAAATAGAACCCAGACGGAGAACGGCAATGTCCGTATTGCAAGGCAAGGTAGCGATCATCATGGGCGGCAACAGCGGAATCGAATTGGCTGTGGCACAGCGCTTCACCAAGGAGGGAGCATTTGTCTATATGACCGGTCGTCGACAGAACGAACTTGAGCTGGCAGCCGCTCTGATTGGACAGCGCGCCACTACGGTTCAGGCTGATGTTCACAACGCTCGCGATCTCGATCGACTTTACGCGACTATTCGCGAGGAGCGAGGCAAGATCAATGTCCTGGTAGCGAACGCGGGATTCATCGATCCGCAAGCGCTCGTCACCACGACGGAAGACAATTTCGACAAGTCCTTTGGCATCAATGTACGCGGCCTTCTCTTCGCGGTTCAAAAGGCGCTCCCTCTCGTTTGCGATGGCGGCTCTATCATCCTCTTTTCCTCCATTGTCGCCTTTAAGGGAATCCCGAACTACGCTGCCTACGGCGCAGCGAAGGCCAGTGTCAGCTCGTTCGTCCGAACCTGGACGGTCGAACTGAAAGATCGCGGCATACGCGTTAATGCTATCAGCCCCGGCGCGCTCGATACTCCCATGATCGATTTTCAAGCGGGAACGAAGGAGGACGCGGACGCAATACGGGCAAGCTTCAAGGCCGCCACACCGCTGAACCGGCTTGGTCAACCAGAGGAGATTGCAGGCGCAGTGCTGTTCCTGGCCTCCGATGATAGCAGCTACGTCACTGGCACCGATCTCGTCGTCGATGGCGGTCTTAGTGCACTTTGATACCGGAGTGCCGAGGTACATCGCGATCGCGATCTAGAGTGCAGCTCCCGCGAGCAATGTTTCAACGTGGCGGCCGGTCGTAGAAGTTTGTCATCGTTCTCTTGGATTCCGTCTCGGCAGTCGCGCAACAGGCGCATTGCGTGGCCGCTTTCTTAAGCTGGCGGGCCAATTGAGTCTGGAGCCTAGCCGACCCACGGCACAGTTCTTGAAAACCTGCCTGGAATGTGCCGTCTGCCATGCTCGTCATGGTGACGGGTCGGAAGTGATCGACGGACAAGGGGATGTTTCTGATCACAGCCCTATTCGTGGAATTGGCCGCCTGTCGTTTCGGGGGCACCGGACGCGCCTGATCGGATCGAGCCGTGATGCGATCAGGCGCGTCACGCCTCAGAAATTCCGCTGGACACGGAGTTCCGCTTCGACCGTGTTCTGGTCTTTGAACTGATAGAGCGCGGTCGGCTGCGGAGCCGAGGGTGTGAATACCGAGCTGCCGACCATCTTCTGATCGAGGTGGAACCACATCACTTCGGCCGAGAAGGTCAAATTCTTTACCGGCGTCCAGCGAGTAACAGTGCCGAGTTCCGAGACGTTGAAGTCGGGGTTACAGGAATAACTACCGGCCGCGCCTGCGACCGCGACCCGACCCGGATGGCTGGCCCCAAAAGCAGCGCAGTACATCCCCTTGGCCACGCTGTCATAGCTCACCCCGGCATAAGAGCCGAATAGACTGGTCGACCAGTAAGGATCCCAGTTGTGAGTGAAAGCGCCACGAACGCCCCAGGATGTTGTCAGGTGGATGGGACCATCACCGCCCGCAGCCGTAGGGAGGTAGACCCCGTCGGTCGTTGCACCGAAGCCAACGCTCTGATAGGCGGAACCCGAGCTGCCGAACAGCGCAAAGCTCGGCGAGGTCGACGAGGTCGCGATCACGTATTTGGTCGCGCCTTTCGCAAAACTGGCATCGAGCTTGATGTCGTCGGCCGTGCCGGTCGGGAGGTTCTTGATCATCAGCCCAATCATGGCGGCGTAGCCAAACTTCGATTCGGGATGGCCAGACGACACCGAGAGCGATGTGGGCACGCCCCCTGCACCTAGTGTGTTGTAGGAAGCATTGACGTCATGCGCAGCCGCCGAGATCTGGAACAGGCCCCAAGCCTGATCGATCCTGACCCTGCCAACGATGTCTGGCACCTGCCAGCCTCCATAGGCGTTTGACCCTGTGCCGCTAGCACCGATCGCGCCGGGTACACCCAGATTCAAGAGCGGGGTACGGTCGTACACGGTGGGATCATCGAGACCGATGCTCGCCGACACGCCATTACCGAACTCCGAGGTGTACTGGATATTGCTGACGCCCGTATCAGAGGTCTGGCCGCCGAACAGATAGGATGTCAGGTTGCCGGGGAAGCCTTGCCACGGCGTCGCATAGGCAGAAGCCGATTTGCCGAAAGTGAAGCCGCCGAACTGAAGGAAGACGTATTCGACCTCGACATAGCCCCCGCCGACACCATTGAGGTTCGAACCACTCAAGCCACCAAGCGCCGACGGTGTGGCACCGATCGTCGAGGGGTTGGACGAGCCGAAATTGTTGAACTGAAAATCACCCTGAAGAAACGTGCGGACGAGCCCGTACTCGGTGGCAGTGCGGGTGTCAACCTGTAACGCAAAACGCGAGCGGGAGACGAAGTGGTCGGCAAAGCGGTTGCCCTGTCCGGAGTCACCGCTCCATGCCGGTTGCCCGTGCGCGCTGGCGGAGTTGACGGTCGTATCAGCGCGCAGATAGCCACCAATTCTAACGCAAGTATCCGTACCCGGGACGTACCAGAAGCCCGAGCCATAGTTGCCGCACGCTTTCACATACTCGATCGCCTTGGCCTTGACCGGCAAGTCCGCAGCGTAGGCCGATTGAGTTACAAACAGCCCGGCGACTGTGCCCAGGAGAGTAACGTTTTTAGTGAACATCGGGTCCCATCTTTTTGTTGGCGCCGACAGCAGAGCCGACACGCTGATCAGGTGACACCGACGGCGATAGCAACACGAGCTCCTCAGAGACATGCCGCCGAGTATCAGAAGCCTACTACTGCGTAACAGCTCCCTGGAATTGCATTGAGGTGTGCTCTTGCGGTCACATTGCTGAGCGCCAAACGTGATTATCCGTCCGCACAAAAGTCGTGACCTCTTCGCTGCACGCCGATCCGGTTACAGCAGAATCAGAATTTACAATTGCAGCCAGCCACGAACGAAATGATGAGACATGCGGACACTCGCCGGAGCTGCACTGACAAATGTCAGATTTAAGCACTCGAATGAGATCGTCATTAGTTCTCCGGTCTACGTTCAAGCGCAGTTGCTTCGGCCTCTGCTTCGTTGCTGTCCGCTAGATGTCATCCCAGCGCCTTACTCGGCCGTTCTTCCTATCTGATGTGGCGAAACCACGCGGCTCCGGAGAGCGGCCGCAACGCCTCCAACCGGCATCTCCTGTCGAGATCGAAATCATAGCCCCGCTCTGCAGCCGCAGCCCATCAGCAAATTTCCATAACGCATGCGCTCCCAATCCCGCGCAAGTGGATAAGTACGTGCAGATGTCGCTATATTATCGGGATTCCGTCGCGATCGTTTCCGAAACGGCGGGACGTTGTTGGCCGTAGACGTCCTTAACCGGTGTGCAGGTGGTAACGATGAATGCGGTCCTCTCGCAATGCCAATCGGCTCCTAGCCGCGCATCGGAAAAGCATTCAGAATAACCAAGCGCCACAGCCCCGCTTCCAGCTACCAGGGCAACAGCGGTCAGTATGAGAAATTTCGATGTTGGGCGTTTAAGCCTCATGCTTAGAGCCTCTATCTATTGATGCACAGCATCCCCAATAACCCTGCGATCCCCCGGTCGTTTCAGAAGACAAAAATAGTTGAAACGTTGTCAGGCCACCCATGCCCAGTCCGTGCCGAATGATGAACGCGGAGGGAGAGTACGAACACGACTGAAATGATTGAATGTCAGATAATTTCAGTTCTATGCTTTGGTGTCGCTTAATCTAACCTGGTCCGGAGATTGGAAAGGCGCGACAAGAGGAGAGACACTTGCGAGTACGGAACGCGGTCGCGTCTTTTCGGGCGTTCTGAACGCAAAACAGCAATTTGAAAATTCGCTAGCGCACTGCAATTGCGTCTGTTTTTCTGCAGCAAGCTCTCGCTCATGTGCTCTAACGCACTTTATCGCCTAAGTGCTCATTAGTCTCAGCGGAACCGTCTGGATCCAGCGCTTCTCATCCCTGGTCAGCTGGGGCTTGCCATCCATCGAGAGCGGCTGCTACGCCTTCGCCATTCCGTTTGGTCCGCATCTGCAGTCTCCGCCACTCGGCCGGGGTAACACCCATGTAACTTTTGAATGCGCGCTGAAATGCTGCCTCAGACTGATAACCCACCGAATCAGCAACCGCCCCGGTGGACATCGACGGCTTCCTCAATTCGTTTGCCGCAAGGGTCATCCGCACCTCCGTGAGGAGATCCCGAGCGGATCGACCAAGCTTCTCCTGGAATCGACGCACGAAAGTTGCGCGCGACATATTGCAAAGACGGGAGAGCTCTGGCAACGACCATGACCGCGCCGGCTCGCCGAACAACGCGGTTAGGGCCGGAGCCAGACTTGAGTGTTGGGCGATAGAGAGCAACCCCGCCGGGGCATCATTCGCCTCGCTCGCAAGGCGCATCGTGAGTGTAAACAAGGCCGCAGATAGCGCGTTAAGTATGGCGACCCCGCCAATTTGACTACCTGTCGCCTCGCTGCGCATCCACGTAACCAAGTTGCCCAATTGTGCCGCCGTGTTCGACCTGCCTGACCCGGCACCTTGAGCGCCGGCACGCACGACAAGGCGGGGTGGCAGATATCTGGCTAACAATCGGTCATAAGGCTGTCTGATGACGAAGCGGCCACAAAGCATATCAAGTCGCTCGCCGGTACCAACGTTTTCACTGATCGTGATGCCGTAGCTTGACCGATTTACTGCCTGAGTTGGTTCTTTGCCACCTCCATCGTGAAGAACGTGATGCGGGTTTCCGGGAAGCACCAAGATGTCGCCAGCTTTCAACCCCAGCGGCGGGCTCCCAGCTTGACCATCGAGCACCGCCGATCCCGCGATAACGGCATGATACGGAATCTCCCCGATCTTGCCGGGCCTCTGATCGATGCGCCAGGACGCTCCATAGGAGCACCGCAGATCAAGTCTACCGCTTACCGTCATCATCTCGAAAAAGCGGCTAAGCCAGTCCTCGGCCACAACAATCATCCTCCAAGCTGATTTTGACGGGATGTCTAAGCCCAACGCCAACCCGGATGGTTAGCGAACATGGCAACGCTCCTTGCGCGGATTGCTCCGAGAGCAGCTCCGCTTGACGTTACATAGCTTTGAGGACGAATCGATTTAATGTCCAAGATGCTCAAACGCATGCTCGTTCGTCTCAGCGGCCGCGTCAGGTAGCCGGAGAACGGCTTTCTTGTTGCATCGTCCTGTCCGAGCCTGCGGCTCAGCGATCGAGACGTCTGCTCCCTTACATCGCATTGGCGACGGCATCTTCGCTTCAACCGACGGCGATCAGCCTTCAAGATGGCCGCTAACCCGCCAACCCCGCCTTTCCCCACGCCGATAAGGCGCGACGAACGGTCCCGACGTCACACGCATTACTTGTTAGGCTGGTTACATGTTAGGCGGGCGCCGCGCGACGACGTCAGGCCTGTGCCCTGGATGGTCAAGCCGCCGGCCCTCACTGTCGCCTATCGTCCAGCACTGCGCGCAAAAGTGCTGGCTATCGCTGGTCATTGATGGACTTCTCCACTTCTGCGATCATGATCCTGCAGAGCGGTTCGGCCAGACATCCCGAAGCGGTGAAATGCCATAAAGCCGGCTATATTCACGACTGAATTGGGACGGACTTTGGTATCCGACCCTGTAGCCGGCCGACCCGACGTCAAGGCGTTCCATCAACATCAACCGTCGCGCCTCGTGCAGACGAAGTTGCTTTTGATACTGTATCGGCGTCATCGCTGTCATCGTTTTGAAGTGATGGTGAAATGACGAGGTGCTCATACCTATGCGTTCGGCGAGCTCGCCGATGCGAAGCGGACGAGTGTAATTCTGCTTGAGCCAAGTTACCGCTCGGGCAATCCTGTTGCTCGAATTTTCGATCATCGCAACTTGAACCAGTCGCGGCCCGGCGGGCCCTTTGATCAGACGATACAGGATCTCTTGCTCGATCAATGGTGCCAAAGCGGAGATGTCAGCCGGGTGATCCAAGAGACGCAGCAACCTCAGCGAAGCGTCGACTAGGTGTTCGCCAGCACGATTTACCGCGACGGCTCGTGTTGCCGGACCGAGCTCTGAAGCTACGGCTGGACCGGTTCGTTCCATGACCTCTCGCAGCCGCTCAGGATTGATCTCCATGCCCAGACCAAAATGCGGCTGCTCAACTGACGCCTGAGTTACTCGGGAAATGACCGGCAAATCGAGCGAGACCACCAGATAATCGCCCACCCCGTACCGGTAGCTCTCTTGACCTAGTTTGAGATCCTTCGCACCTTGAACAACCATTGCAAAACATGGCCATTGAGCGGTGTGAACGGGCTGTGTCGGCGAAGACCTCCGGTTGAAATACAGCCCGCGGATCGCGGTCGCATGGACCTGATCATCAGGGGTAAAGCGTGCAATGATTTTCGCCATCTCATCGTAGTATTTCAGGCCTTGCACTGGCTTTCTCATTCGTCTTGCGTGGAAACCTCGCGGGATATTATCCGGTCCTGCAGGCGCATCCACCCGCTCCCAGCGGCTGCTTGCAGGATCGTGCAAGACTTTCGGAGGATCTGGATAACACGCCGCGACAGTTTTGCCCGATCATGGGGCCTGATCCTTGGTGACAGACAAGCGGAATAATGAATGCCAATACCTAAAGTTATCCTCATCACCGGTGCCAGCAGCGGCATTGGCGAGGCAACCGCCCGCCATCTAGCCAAACTCGGAAACCAAGTTGTCCTGGGCGCCCGGCGGCTTGAACGCATTGAGAAGATCGCTGGAGAGATCGCAAGCGGTGGTGGGGACGCCATGGCCCAGAAGCTCGACGTAACCACGATGCAGAGCATCAGGGACTTCGTTGCAGTCGGACACACCCGCTATGGGCGCGTGGACGTACTCGTCAATAACGCCGGCGTTATGCCACTGTCCTTTCTGGCCGAGCTTCGCGTTGACGAGTGGAATCAGATGATTGACGTTAATCTTCGCGGGACCCTTTATACACTTGCTGCGGCACTGCCGATCATGCTCGCGCAGAGGTCGGGACATATCATCAACGTCGCATCCGTCTCGGCTTATCGCGCCGATCCGACCGCGGCAGTGTATAGCGCAACTAAATTTGCGGTTCGAGCGCTGTCGGAGGGGCTTCGCCAAGAGAGCAAGGACGTGCGTGTTACGGTTGTCAGTCCAGGCCTCACCCGCACGGAACTATTCGATGGCATAGCTTCTCAGGACGCGCGTGCATTTGCCAAGCAGATGGTGGCGCAGTCTTCAATAGCTCCCAGCGCGATCGCCGAAGCTATCGGATTCGCCATCAGCCAGCCGGACGGCGTTGACGTCAACGAATTGGTCGTTCGCCCCACATCGCAAAATTGATGACAACAGAAGACGCCATGGCCGGGGCGATAGAGATCACCACATTCAAGTTAAAGATCGGGTCTTCCAAGGACTTCGTCCACGCCAACGCAGACATCGATGCTTGGCTGCGGCGGCAGCCAGGCTTTTTATCCCGTCACATCGCGGAAATTGATGACGGTACGATCGTCGATATATTGTTTTGGCGCTCACAAGACGAGGCGGAAGACGCTGCCTCTCGTATAATGACCGAGACCTCTTCGTCTGAGGTCCACGCCATGATTAACCACGGAACTGTAGTTTGGAGGGTGGCCGCGATCAATCATGAAACCGAAATGCTCGGTTCGACCAAATTATAGCGACGCTATTCAGACCCGGCGCGGTCCGCCTCATGGGCTCCGAATACGACTTTGATACTTTTGAGGAGATTTTATGGGCGCCTTGCCGTTGATCCGTCCGCTCCGCCGGCGCCGTTGAGAGCCGCGAGGGGTCCCCATCGGGCGCCGAATAGGTGGAATCCAGCTCGGTAGGGCTCGTAGCGGCGCGCTCCCTCATTCTTCAGCATCTCCGAGGCCGCTGCCAGTGCCAGAATGACAACCGCGATCGCCATGCCGACAGTGACGTAAGGCACGGCGGGTTGGTTCTCTGCATGTGCCCGGTATAGGGGAGCCACCGTAATCCAAAACAGCAGCGCGAACAGAATGGTGATCCTCATGGCTCCAAGTCCTCGCTCCAAGTCCTCCGGTTGGACCGGCCCGATCTCAATGATCACGCTGTGCGTTACCTCGCGGGAAGGGCAGGTACCGCAATCTCGCTTGTCCACGTACTCGGCAGCCACAGATACAACCTCTGCCGGCACCCGTTTCGCAATCGGCCATCTGCTTATTTGCCATCCGGTGATCTCGTGAGAAGCGTGTGATTGATCATCGGCGGATGGGTGGGGCCGAGGAATTGCCATATAGCTTCGCACCAGCGGGTTGGGTTCTTGGCGTGGCCCTCCGCGGCGTTGGCCCTGCCGCGTGCCGACATGAGTCCATATTGCGGGGTATACATGACATCGTTGGACGCGCCCGCGTCGTGATATTCTGCTTCGATGTTGTCATCGATTATGTGAAAGCCGGGACATTTCTCAGCCGCAAACTCAGCTGCCTGTATCACTGAGGCCACCTGGAACCTTGGTTGCAGGAGGTTGCCCAATCGATCGTCATCTTCCGTCGTCAATTGATCTTTGGCCATAACAGCGAGCGCTGCCACGAACGCGGCAAGCACGATTGCGATATGAAGCCAGCTCACAGTCGCATTTCCCTGCATAGTTCGTATGTCACGTGCGCGACGCGCGCCTTACGAACGCGGTCATCTGATGCTGTATAAGATTGACGATTTCCATCTCACCCGAACTCTCATGGGAACTTAAGCAGGATCCACAAGAAGCTCGCCGTTTGAACAGAGCCGATCGACAGATGGCTCGACGTTTCACTTCTCGCGACCGTTGGCAACAGGCGGCGCCGTCCCTGCTGCATCCGGTGCGGCCGTGCACGTGGTCACCCAAAGAAGATGAACTGACGGGTCGCCGACTTCTCACGCGTCGGATCACGGAGTGTGGTCGCAAGCCTGGTTTTGCGCGAACCGCTGTCGTGCCCGATAGCACCGTCGCCAGCTCCGGGTGTTTCGGCCGTAGCCGTCGCTTCCCCAACTCCAACAGAATTACAAATGTAACTGAACTTGGTAGCTGATGGAGCCGGCGACGGCCTGCGGCAATTAATCTGCAAACGACCATTGGCGCAGCAACCAGTCGGCGACCCCTAGGGAAAGGTGATCCTGGCGTGAAGAACCTGTTCTTTCACGTCTATCGCAACCTTCACCTTGCAGTGCGGAAATGACGACTCGAGGGCCGTTTTGAATACGGTCGGATCGGTTACCATCGAGATCACGCCAAAGCTCGCGCCAAGGCCATCACTGGCCTTTGGAGTTGCCGAGACCGACAGCCACTCCATGGCAGAATGTATCGAGCAAATCATCCGGGCGTTTCTAGGCATCCGATGCCCCATCATGAGCTTGAGTCCTGATAACTAGTGGTTGCATCACTTCGTCACAAGGTCGGTTTGCCTCTTGATGTCACTTGGCCGTTTTGGCGCGCACGCGCGTCGGCCACCACGCGGACAAAACCCTGTTCGCTCAAGGCTTGGTTTACCAAGTAGGCGCCAACCAAAAAGCCCGGCGTGCCTCGAAGCCCGATCGCCGCTGCGATGCTCACATTCCGCTGTATCAGTCGTGATATGTCGTCGGCATGCGCAGCCATATCCGATTCCAGCCGTGCCTCATCGAGGCCGGCATTGCGCGCCGCTTCGATCATCTTCTCTTGGGCAACGCCGTAACCCGGGATGTCCATCAGAGCATGATGCACCGCTAAGTATCTTCCCTGATACTTGGCCGCCAATGCGAGACGCGCGCCAACGATAGACGTCGGGTGCAGGATCGGCCAATCCTTATAGACGAGGCGAATATTGCCATCGTCCTTCACGACTTTTTCGAGACTTTTTGCTGCCGCTTTGCAATAAGGACAATTGTAGTCGAAAAAATCGACGATGGTGAGATCCCCGTTCGAATTGCCGCCGGTCGGAGTCTCCGGGTCATTCAGGATCATGTCAGGCGTGATCGCTTTGTCGTCCGCGCGGGCGGCAGCGGGCACGACAAGAATGGTTCCTGATATAGCCGCTAGTCGGAGAAATTCGGCGCGCGATATTGCGTTGGTCAACGTCATCTTCCTTTCAGGCCGTTATCGACTTTACGGGTGTTATCAAGCGCGAATGGCCCGCTCCAGTCGGCTGAGAAAGCTCACAAGGCTAACGTCTCCCACGATGCGCGCCTCCTGAATTTCTCTGCCATTGTCAGGATTAAGAAAGACAATCGTCGGTGGTCCGACGACGGCAAAACGTTTCATCAGATTCTTGCCGTCCTGATCGAAATGCGTAAGGTCGGCTCGAACAAGCAGTAGCGAGCGAAACTCCTGCCGCACCGCGTCCTGCGAGAAGAGGTCGTGCTCCATCAACTTGCATACGGTGCACCATTCTGCCGAGAAATCGACCATCACCACCCGGTGCTGCTCACGGGCGATGTCAATCACGCTCTGGAGCTCGACTTCGTTCCTTACCACGCGAAACCCAGCGGTCTGGCCGGCGGCGTTGGAGGGAGGTGTTGCCAGTCCAATCGCCGCCAGCGCCTGGAGAGGCTCGTACTTGCCGATCGCAGCTCCGGCGGCGAGCGCTCCGCCATAGACTATGCTCAGGGTGCCAATCGCAGCTGCAGCGAAATGAGACAAGCGGCGCGGTCCTTCGATGAGGATGATCGCCGAGACGAAGTAACCCCCGATTGCAAAAAATTGGACACTCCATGCCAACGCCACCCACTGAACCGGCAGGACGCGAGACAACATCCAGATCGCAAGCGCGATGAAGACGAAACCAAAGATATGTTTGGTGCGTGCGAGCCAAGCTCCTGAACGCGGAAGTACCTTGGCGCCCAACACGCCGAACGCTACCAGCGGGAGACCCATTCCAAGGCCCAGCGCAAAGAGCGCCAGAGAGCCGCGAAGCATTTGTCCGGCCTGACCGACATAAACCAACGCCGCAGCCAACGGCGGCGTCACGCATGGTCCCACGACCAAGGCCGAACCGAACCCAAGCGCTGCCGCACCGCCGACCGATCCTCGGTTTCCGGCCTTCTCCGCAAACTTCGAGAGCCACGATTGCGGCAGTTGGAGGTCGAAGAAGCCAAACATGGATAGCGACAGCACAATGAATACGACGCTCATCCCGACAATCGCCAGGGGTGTCTGCAAGACAGCCTGAAGATTCTCGCCCGACCATGCCGCGAAGACGCCTAACGTACCGTATGCCGCGGCCATCGCCAGAACATAGCTTGCCGAGAGTACGAAGCTGCGCCGCAGAGAGATCTCGCCGCTGCGCGCCAACATGCCCGACATGATGGGAATCATCGGGAATACACACGGCGTCAACGAGAGCAAAATGCCGAGACCGAGAAAGGTAAACAGTGTCGGGATGAGACCGTTGCCAAACAGGGTAGCGGCCTCCGCATCAACTATATTTGTTGTGGCGGCAGAGGTTGGTGCGACGGCGGGGCGATTCTCACCGATCGACCGCTCAGGAGAAGTGGTTGGCGCGACGGCATCCGAGGCGTCGCTGACGATCAGCGTGGAAAGATCGACGGCTTTTGAGATGGGCGGATAGCAGATGGTGTTCTCTGCACAGCCTTGATATGTGACGATCAGGCTGCCCTTGGCGGGCAATAGCTCCGGTGCGACGGTTGCTGCGGTAGAAAGGTGATAGACCTCAGTGGGACCGAAATTCGGGTCGTCCTTGGGTTCACCAGGATCGGTCTCGATCCGGACTGGCCGGCCATCGACGGAGGCCGCGATCCGGTCCCGATACAGGTAGTGGCCGGGCGCGATCGACCAACTGACCCTCACTCCGCTCTTGTCGGTCCATTCGGCGCTGAACTGAAAGGCCTGGTCTGGGGGCGTGATTCCGGTGGCTCCGCCGGACACAATTGCGACGATGAAAGCCAGAAGGAGCGTAACAGATCGGAGAATGCGGACGTATGACATGGAGTCCCTTCCGTGACGGCAGGGCGCATATGGCTTTGCTACCTTAAGCCAGCCTTAAGGTGACCGAGCCGGAACTTCACAGAGAGGGGCGGCCTTCATGCGCATTTTAGTCGTCGAGGACGATGCGGTTCTTGCCGATGGTCTCAAGGTCGGTCTCGGACTCTATGGAGCCACGCTGGACATAGTTGGCAACTGCGCGGACGGACGAGCCGCGCTCGCCGCCGACGTATTCGATGCGGTAGTACTGGACATCATGCTTCCGGATGGATCCGGAATCGATCTGCTGGCTTCCTTGCGCGCCAAGGGCGACCGGATACCGATCCTGCTGCTCACAGCCCTCGACGAAGTGTCGGATCGAATCAAGGGGCTGGACGCGGGCGCCGACGACTATCTAGGCAAGCCCTTCGATCTTGATGAACTAGCCGCCCGGGTTCGCGCGATCAGCCGCCGACAGGAAGGGCGCGCATCATCATCCGTGTCACATAATGGCGTGACGCTCGATCTCGCGCGGCTAACCGCCACAGTTGACGGCAGGGACACGATCCAACTATCGCGCCGGGAATTTGCGATCCTGTCGGCTCTCATGGAGCGACCTGGTGTTGTGCTCTCCAAAGCCGACCTGGAAGGGCGTCTCTATGGTTGGCAGGAGGAGGTGGAGAGCAATACGGTCGAGGTTCACGTGCACAAGCTACGCTCGAAGATAGGACACTCGAAGATCGAGACCATGCGTGGCATTGGATATCGGATGAGGCAAACCCCATCATGAAATCGCTCAAACACAAGCTTTTTTTAATCCTGGTCGCCGCCACGGGGCTTATTTGGCTTGGCGCCACCTGCTGGATCTACGTCAGGACGACACGGGACGTCGAGGACGTCCTCGACTCGCGCCTTCAAGAAGCCGCGCTGATGGTCCTGTCGCTTGCGGCCAGAAGCAGCGTCAGTGCATTCGAAAGCGACGCCAGCGCTGCCCACGCATCCAATTTTCAGATCTATCAGCACCAACTATCTTGTCAGATATGGTCCCTTGATGGACGCCTCGTCGCGCGGTCGACCGGTGCGCCCAATGAAATTCTCAGCGTGACTCGATCAGGATTTTCTGAACGTGCGATAAAAGGCGAAACATGGCGGGTTTTCACCGCAGAGGACCCGGCCAAGAACATTCGGGTGTTAGTGGGCGATCGGCTGGGTTTGCGGGAAGCGCTCGTAGCGGACATCATAAAGGGTCTGGCCGCCCCCATGCTACTGACGATTCCCCTCCTTGCGCTGCTGATCTGGGCAAGTCTAACTCGTGGTCTCCAGCCATTGTACACGCTCGCCGAGGATCTCATGTGCCGCGGTGCCGACGATATGACGCCCGTGCCGACGGAGAACATACCGGCCGAGATCCAACCCATGGTGAGATCTCTGAACAATCTGCTTGGAAGAGTGCAGGACGCCTTGCGTCACGAGCGCGATATAACAGCCTTCGCGGCCCACGAAATCCGCACGCCACTCGCGGGGTTGCGAACCCAAGCCCAGATCGCGATGACGACTGCGGACAGGAGCATTCGAGATACCGCGCTTCGTCAAATAGCATTGTCGGTAGACCGCACGACGCGACTCGTCAGACAGCTGCTGACAATTGCGAGACTCGACTCAGAACGCAGACAGCCGACAAAGCCAGTCCTCGTAGGCGATGTTGTGCAAGAGATGCTCGATGCTCTGCCGCCCGCCGACAGGGACGCGGATGTCACGATTGATCCGGTGTTGCAGGACACGATCGTTGACACAGATCCGGAGGCTCTGCTCCTTGCTATCCGGAATTTGCACGAGAATGCGGTTCGCCATATGCCGCGAGGTGGTGCGCTCCGTTGGTCATCCGAGAAACTCGAGGACGGCACGGTCGTATTCGTGGAAGACACGGGTCCGGGGATTCCGGAGGACGAACTCACGCAAGTTACCAATCGCTTCTTCCGCGGCCGCAACAAGACGGCAGTCGGGAGCGGCCTCGGGCTCACCATCGCCGCGCTGGCGCTACAGGTGAGTGGCGGGCAGCTATGTTTGCGCAACCGAGTCGGCAGATCTGGGTTGCGCGCCGAAATGCGGTGGAAATATCCGCCGCGACCAAACTGATCACACGCAGGCGAGACCTCTTTGGAGACGAATCAGCCGCCAAAAAGATAGGGCGGAAGCAGGCCTGCTCGGGCAGCGGTAGATTTCCCCAACTCACACCGTTCCGGCCGCAAGGCCCAAACCGTCCCCCGCGACATAACCGTCCACATTTCCAGCCTTCGTAGCTCTTGACCATTGCAACCCGCGTCGTGTGAGATAGCCGCATGGTCAGGGGAGGTATCATCCTAACCGCGGCACTGCTTGCGGCGCTGGGGGCGACGGCTGATCCCGCATGGGCGCAAACGACGCGCATCGGCGGGGCGGAAAGGATGACGTTCGGCGACGCGGCTGCGCTGGTCGCGCAAAGCTGCGGCGCCGACATCGACGCCAATTGCCGGGGCGTCAATTTCGACGCCAACCGTCTGCGCGAATGCCTGTCACGCAACACGGACGTGATCTCCGCGCAATGCAGGAGCGACTACCTTCGCGCGTTCGATGCGATCCAGAAACGGATCCTGGCGCGCGTCGGTGTGGCCAATGCCTGCGCCCGCGAAATCGTCAAGCTGTGCAACGGCTCGACCCGGGAAACCTCCAAGTCCATCGGCTGCCTGACCACGGCCAAAGGGGTCAGCCGCAACTGCATCCAGGCCATGGACGATGCGGGGTATCGTTGATGCGTGTCGGCCTGCCCCTCGCCGTCCTTGTTGCCTTCGCCGCATCCGCGCTGCCTGCGCGCGGCCAGACCGCGCCGGAGCGGGACGCGATCATCGGCCAGCTCAGCCGGTTCGACAGTGCGCCCGAGCTCGACATCGCCGCCTTGAAGCAGCGCGTACTCGACAAGTCGCGCTCGCGCGCGCGCAATGAGCCGGAGCCGTCCAAACGGCCGACGATCGTGCCCGAAATCCTCAATCTGCCGACCTTCACGGTCGATATCCATTTCGACACCGACACGCCGGTGATCCGGCCCAATTCCTATCAGGCGGTCGGCCGCATTGCTGACGCGCTGGTCAATGCGCAGCTGTTGCCTTACACGTTCCTGATCGTCGGCCACAGCGATGCCACCGGCAAGCGCGAGGCCAACGCGATCCTGAGCCAGCGCCGGGCCGATTCCCTCCGCGACGTGCTGGTCAACACCTTCAAGATCTCGTCCAAGCGCGTGCAGTCGCTCGGCCTCGGCGAGGAGCAGTTCGTCGACCAGGCCCATCCGACCTCACCGGCCAATCTGCAGATCCAGATTGTGACAATCGGCAAGGTCGCTGAAGTCGAGCCCGGCCAGGCGCCGGCAACGCCCCCGCCAGCTCCCGCCAAAAAGGGCGCGAAGAAGAAATAAACTGCCCCGCTGGCGGATTGCAGAACGGCTATCGCTTTCCTATTTCAGTTCCCCTGCCCTTTTTCTCGGCCCGGGAGGCGGGATGCCTTGGCGCGTCCCCGCTTTCGGCCCAACGATCAATCTCCATGTCACCAATCATATCCGTCGCCAACCTGTCGAAGACGTATGGCTCCGGCTTCAAGGCGCTGAAGAACGTCAATCTCGACATCAATCGCGGCGAGATCTTTGCACTGCTCGGGCCGAACGGGGCCGGTAAGACCACGCTGATCAGCATCATCTGCGGCATCGCCAACCCGTCCGGGGGGCGTGTCAGAGTCGGCGGCCGCGACATCAATTCCGACTACCGCGCAGCGCGTTCGCTGATCGGGCTCGTGCCGCAGGAACTGCACACCGACGCCTTCGAGACGGTGTGGGCCACCACAAGCTTTTCCCGCGGCCTGTTCGGCAAGCCGAAGAACCCGGCGCTGATCGAGAAGATCCTCAAGGACCTGTCACTGTGGGACAAGAAGGATTCCATGATCCGCACGCTCTCCGGCGGCATGAAGCGGCGCGTGATGATTGCGAAAGCGCTGTCGCACGAACCGCAGGTGTTGTTTCTGGACGAGCCGACCGCGGGCGTCGACGTCGAACTGCGCAAGGGCATGTGGGAGGTGGTGCGCGAGCTGCGCGCCGCCGGCGTCACCATCATCCTGACCACCCACTACATCGAGGAAGCCGAGGAAATGGCCGACCGCGTCGGCGTCATCAACAATGGCGAGATCATCCTGGTCGAGGACAAGGCGACCTTGATGCAGAAGCTCGGCAGGAAGCGGCTGACCCTGCACTTGCAGAACCAGATCGATGCGGTTCCGGATGCGCTCGCGCCCTATCATCTCGTGCTCTGTGAGGGCGGCCACGCGCTGGTCTACGACTACGACACCAAGAGCGAGCGGACCGGCATCACCAGTCTGCTGAGCGACCTGCGCAATGCCGGCATCCGCTTCTTCGATCTCGATACCACGCAATCCTCGCTTGAAGACATTTTCGTCAGCCTGGTACACACACCATGACTCAACTCGCCATCAATCACCGCGCCATCCGCGCGATCTATATGTTCGAGATGGCGCGCACCTGGCGCACGCTGATGCAGAGCATCATCTCGCCCGTGGTCTCCACCTCGCTCTATTTCGTGGTGTTCGGCGCGGCGATCGGCTCGCGCATCAGCCAGGTCGAGGGCGTGAGCTACGGCACCTTCATCGTGCCCGGGCTGGTGATGCTAAGCGTGCTGACCCAAAGCATCGCCAACGCCTCGTTCGGCATCTACTTCCCGAAATTCGTCGGCACCATCTACGAAATCCTGTCCGCGCCGATCTCCTATGCCGAGATCGTGCTCGGCTATGTCGGCGCCGCCGCGACCAAGTCGATCATCCTGGGGCTGATCATCCTCGCCACCGCCGGCCTGTTCGTGCCGCTCAGGATCCATCACCCGGTGTGGATGCTGACCTTCCTGGTGCTCACGGCCGTGACCTTCAGCCTGTTCGGCTTCATCATCGGCATCTGGGCCGACGGCTTCGAGAAGCTGCAGATGATCCCGATGCTGGTGGTGACGCCGCTGACCTTCCTCGGCGGCAGCTTCTATTCGGTGAATATGCTGCCGCCGACCTGGCGCTCGATCGCGCTGCTCAATCCGGTGGTCTATTTGATCTCAGGCTTCCGCTGGAGCTTCTACGAGATCGCCGATGTCAGCGTCGCCACGAGCCTTTCGATGACAGTGACGTTTCTCGTCATCTGCACGATCCTGGTGTGGTGGATATTCAAGACGGGCTATCGCCTGCGGAATTGACTTGGCTCGTCATTCCGAGACGATGCGAAAGCACCAGCTCCGATGTGCTCTTGCACATCCGAGAATCTCGCGCCACGAACTCCAGATTCTCAGGTGTGCAAGAGCACACCATAGTTCGCGCTTCCGCGCGCCCGGGAATGACGAGGCTTACCGATAGCAGTGATAATAGCCGGCGCGGTCGTAGAAGCCGTGGCAGTGATGATGGCGCCAATAATGGGGGGCGCCGAACACGCCCTCGACCGCGCCTACGGCGCCGCCGACGCCAGCGCCAACCGCTCCTCCGACCACCCCGCCTACCGGCCCGGCAACCCGGTTGCCCTCATAGGAGCCCTCCTGGGCGCCGCGGACGATGCCCTGGCCATGGCCGGGAAGCGGGATGGCGAGCAGCGCCAGCACAAGGGCCGCGCTTGCAAACATGAACGGCAGCGATCCCCGTAGCAGGGCCACGCTCTTAACCTTGGTCTTGTTCATCTCGAGTCCTTGAAAACCGGCCGCGAACCGCGCCGTTAGGTGAGGAATCTGAAACGCCGCTGCGGCCAAATGGTTGCGCGGCTGTGGCCGGTAAGTGGTCAATCCGAGGTGTCGGATCGCGAAAATGTCAGCGCGGGGCGCCTCCCGGCGTCTTGCCTAAGCCTCGCCGTCCTTTAACGATTGCGGATACGGTGGCTGGAACAAAGCGCGGAATCCGGGCATATTGCATGCCGGGGGACGAGAGCCGCGGCGGCGTGTCAAGAGGCCAGGAGGCCAGAAGTAAAATGCGTACCTTTTTCGCTGCTATCGCCGGATTGACCCTTTTGACTTGCACGGCCGCGCAGGCCCATGTCGATGTCACCATCGACAAGGACAACCAGATGATGACGGTCGCTGTCGATGGCGTCACCAGGTATCACTGGCCGGTCTCCACCGGCATTCCCTCGCGCGAAACACCGAACGGCACCTTCCGCGCCTTCCGCATGGAAGAGGATCATTACTCCAAGGAATTCGACGACGCGCCGATGCCGCACTCGATCTTCTTCACCAAGATCGGGCACGCCATTCACGGCACCGATTCCGAAGGCCGGCTCGGCACGCCCGCGTCGCACGGCTGCGTGCGGCTGTCGAAGGCGAATGCCTCCACCCTGTACGCGCTGGTGCAGGAGCAGGGTGTGCTGAACACCACTGTGACCCTGACCGGCTCGNCGCAGGTCGCGCTGATGCGCAACCCGCGCCGCAACACTGCGGTCGCCCGCACCGAGCCCGCGCCTGACCAGCAGTACCAGCAGCAATATTCGGATTCCGGCGCGCCGGTGGTGCTGACGCCGCAGCCACAATATTTCCAGGGCCGCCGCCCCGTGCAGCGGGTTGACGATGGCTACATCTATCCGGCCGACGGCAGCTCGGATGCGCAGGTCTATCCGGCGCCACGCGACAGCCGCCGCGTCTACAACGCGCAGGCCTATTCGCAATCACAGCCGCAGCCACAGCCACAGCCGCAGCAATATTACAACAACCAGGGCTATCCGGCGCCGCAGGGCTATTACTACCAGCAGCGGCAGCAGTATTATCAGCCGCGCGGGTTGTACCAGAACTGACGCTCAAAGGCTCAACGAGCGGACACAGGCGGCCGTCGCGCAAGCGGCGGCCGTCTTCGTTTCTGGCAACCGTCACGCGATTGTAAAGACCATCGCCTAAGCGCCGGTAACTTCGGCGAAGAATTGACGAGCACCTGACGACACCGGCGCTTCGGGACCAATCCGTGGGATTCATGTTGCTTCTGTAACGCAACAAAGCCGACATCCACCTAGGATTCCTACGCCGCGATGCTCACCTTGGGTTGGCTGGTGGCGTCAACTTAGGAATCAAATCGTGACAAGCAAAATCTCCCTCACCGTTGCGGTCTTTCTCTTTGCACTCTCGGGTGCGGCCTTTGCGGGCACCGCACATGTCCCCACACACTCGACTACGGCGGCACAAGCCCGCCAGAGCTTCAACTGGGTTGTCCCCTCGTCGGCCGATGAACCCAACGCGCATCGCTATCATGGCGGGCCGAAGTCGAACGACTGAGGCCGTGGCTATCGGCGGCGGAAGGCCTGCGGCCGTCCCCGGCCAGCACCGCCTTGATTTCAATCGCCAGCAGAAGCCGGGTTCACGCTATTCGCCATCCCTGAGCCGGCGATACACCGCGCCCAGGATATTCGAATAATCGTCCGTCCAAACGCGCTCGCCCTCGGTCGGCTCAGTCTCGGCCCATTTGTCCGATGACGCGAGTTGGCCGACATCGGCGTCGTCGCGGGCCGAGACGACGACGTCAGTGGCAAAAATATATTCGTCGTCGCGGCCGGAGTCCTCGTTGTAGACCCAGCTCTTGAGATCATTGGCGTCGGCGATGCTGACCACGACGCTCTCGAGATCGAGATGCCGGTTGGAGACGTGCATCACGACCGCGCCCTGCGGAGCGAGCTTGTCCTTGTAGATCTTCATCGCCTGCTCGGTCGCGAGATGGATGGGGATCGCATCCGACGAATACGCATCGACGATGATCAGGTCGTAGATGCCGTCGGGCTCCCTGGCGAAGGTCAGCCGCGCGTCGCCGATGACAGGCTTGAGGTCCGGCTGGCAGCTGTTGATGTAGTTGAAGTAGCGGGGATCGCGCGCGGCGTCGACCATGGTCTGGTCGATCTCGAAGAATTTCCAGCTTTCGCCGGGCTCGGCGGCGCAGGCGAGCGTCCCGGAGCCGACGCCGATCACTGCAACCCGCAGTGGCGCCGCCTTCCGCTCGCGGATCGCGGTGATGGCCTGACCGATGCCGCCATCCTTGTGGTAATAGCTGATCGGCTCGGGCCGGCCCGTGACCGGCGAGCCGTCGTCGTTCAGGAATTTCTCCGCGCCATGGATGGTGGTGCCGTGCATCAGCACATGATACTGTCCGTTCGGCGTCACCACGATCTTGTGCACGCCGAAGAAGCTGCGCACCGTCTCGACGCGCCCATCGTCTGATGGATAGGCGCGGATCATGACCAGCGCCACCACCACGGTCGCAAAGACCTTCCAACGATTGGCGTTGAACACGAGCGCAAGCGCTGCAGCGAGCAACGCGACTGAGCCCGCGACCCAGACGCGATGATCCTCGAGCCACACCCGGATCTCGCCGCCGGCATGCAACGCCGGTGCGATCAGCGCGACCGCAAGCACGGCGAGGAATGGCCAGTACCAGCGGCTCCAGCGCGGCAGCCGCTCGCCGCCCGCGGGACGGCAGAGCGCGGCGAGCGCCAGCAGGATCGGATATTCGGCGATCCAGGAGAAAGTGAACGGCGCGATCAGTCCCGCGAACAGGCCGCCGAGCATGCCGCCAAAGGACAGCGCGACATAGAAGCCGGTGAGATATTTGGCTGCGGGTCGCGTGCGCGCGAGCTCGCCATGGCAAGCCATGGCGATGAGGAAGAAGCCGAGTTGGTGTCCGCCAAGGGTCAGCAAGAGGTTTTGCTCGCCGCCGACCGCGAGCAGGATGACGACGCCGGCAATCGCCAGCGGCTGCACCATCAGCACCCATCTGTGCGGCAAGAGCGGGCGGGACTGGAACACCAGGACCCAGGTCAGGAGATAGAGCGATAGCGGCAGCACCCAGAGCAGCGGCGCGGCGGCGACGTCGGTCGAGATATGCGCTGTCACTGCGATCAGGAGGCCCGAGGGCACCGCGGCGAGAAAAATCCAGCGAGCGCGCAAGGTCCAGCTCGGCGGCGGCGCGGCCGTCTCCTCGGTCTGCAAGTCAGCCGCCGCCAATGCTGGCGAGCGTAACAGCAGCATGCCGCAGGAAGCGATCAGCACGATCAAGAGACCATAGCCCGCGCTCCACATCAGGTCCTGGGTGTGGAGCGTGAACATCGGCTCCAGCAGCACCGGATAGGACAGCAGTGCGAGAAAACTGCCGATATTGGAGGAGGCGTAGAGGAAATACGGATCGGGCCCGGCAGGGTGGCCGGTGCGGACGAACCAGGCCTGCAGTAACGGATTGTTGGCGGCCAGCGCAAAGAACGGCAGCCCGATCGACAGCGCAAACAGGCCGAGCAGCCAGACGGCATAGCCCGAGGTCGGCGGATCGCCCCAGCCGGTCGCGATCGACAGCGGCAGCGTCGCCATCGCGACCACCAAGAGCAGGATATGGATCGCAACGGGAATGACGCGGTTTTTGATCCGCATCAGGAAATGCGCATAGGCATAGCCGGCCAGCAGAAGCGTCTGGAAAAACACCATCGCCACCGACCACACCGCCGGCGAACCGCCCAGCCGGGGCAATACCATCTTGGTGAACAGCGGCTGGACCGAGAACAGCAGCAACGCGCTGAGGAAAGTCGCCGCGGTATAGACCGACAGCACCAGCCGGTTGCGCGAGGCGGACGGCTGATCCTTAAGCAATTCGGCAGAGGACATGAAAACTCCGGCAACAAACCCGGCAGGCAGGCCGGCGCAATGGAGCACATGGCAGTGACGCGGGCAATCGGGGGACGATCAAACCGCTGTGCCGGTCAGCATAAGTTCGTTATGTAATGCATCCGTCATTCCGGGGCGTCGCGTCAGCGACGAACCCGGAATCTCGAGATTCCAGGTTCGCCTCTTCGAGGCGCCCCGGAACGACGGTGCGAGAAATGGGTGCAACTAACTGAGCGAGCATGAACGAGACGGACGTCGTCATCATCGGTGCGGGGCATAACGGCCTCGCTTGCGCTGCCTATCTGGCGGCAGCGGGCCTGCGCGTGAAGGTCGCGGAGCGGCGCAAGGTCGTCGGCGGCGCCGCGGTGACCGAGGAATTCCATCCCGGGTTCCGCAACTCGGTCGCGGCCTACACGGTGAGCCTGCTCAATCCGAAAGTCATCGCCGATCTTGCGCTCGCCGAGCACGGGCTCAAAATCGTCGAGCGCCGCGCGCAGAATTTCCTGCCCGCGCCCGACGGCAGCTATCTCCTCACCGGCGAGGGCCGCACCTTGCCGTCGGTCGCAAAGCTCAGCGCGCATGATGCGGAAGCGATCGCGGGCTTCTCGCGGGAGCTCGACTCCATCGCCGATGTGATCAGGCATTTGGTGCTGCGCGCACCGCCGAACCTGGTCGAGGGTTTCGGGTTCAATGCGATCGGCGAAGCCTTCAATGCGCTCGGCACCGCCGGCGTGTTGCAAAAATTGTCGCTGGCCCAGAAGCGCGACCTGCTCGATCTGTTCACGCGCTCGGCGGGCGAGATGCTGGACGAGCGTTTCGAGAACGACCTGGTCAAGGCGCTGTTCGGCTTCGACGCCATTGTCGGCAATTATGCGAGCCCCTACGCGGCGGGCTCGGCCTATGTGATGCTGCATCATGCGTTCGGCGAAGTGAACGGCAAGAAAGGCGTCTGGGGCCACGCCATCGGCGGCATGGGCGCGATTACGCAGGCATTGGCCCGCGCGGCCCGCGCACGCGGCGCCGAGATCGAGGTGAATGCCGGCGTGCGCGAGGTAATCGTGGAGAACCGTCGCGCTGTCGGCGTCTCCCTCGACAATGGCGAAACCATCCGCGCCAAATATGTCGCCGCCAACGTCAATCCAAAGCTGCTTTACACGCGCCTGATCGCGGCCGACGCGCTACCGGCGGACTTTCTGTCGCGCATGAAACACTGGCGCAACGGCTCCGGCACCTTCCGCATGAACGTAGCGCTTTCCCGCCTGCCTTCCTTCACCGCGCTGGCGGGCGAAGGCGATCACCTCACCGCCGGCATCATCATCGCGCCGAGCCTCGCCTATATGGACCGCGCGTATCAGGATGCGCGCGAGCACGGCTGGAGCCGCGCGCCTGTCGTGGAGATGCTGATCCCCTCCACGCTCGACGATTCGCTGGCCCCTGCGGGCAGCCATGTCGCGAGCCTGTTCTGCCAGCATGTGGCGCCGGAACTGCCTGACGGAAAAAACTGGGATGATCATCGCGAGGAGGTCGCCGACCTCATGATCGCGACCGTCGACGCCTTCGCGCCGGGCTTTGCGCAAAGCGTCGTCGGGCGGCAGATCCTGTCGCCGCTCGACCTGGAGCGCGAATTCGGCCTGCTCGGCGGGGATATCTTCCACGGCGCGCTGACCTTGAATCAGCTGTTCTCGGCCCGCCCGATGCTGGGCCACGCCGACTACCGCGGCCCGCTGAAGGGCCTCTATCACTGCGGCTCCGGCGCCCACCCCGGCGGCGGCGTCACCGGCGCCCCCGGCCACAACGCCGCGCAGGTGATCTTGCGGGATCACAGGGCGTTGTTCGGAAGCCGTTGATAAAGCTGTTCATGGCTTGTGGAGAAGCTGTTCGCCCGGGCGTGAAAAAGCGATGTCTCACGCTGGGGGAAATCGCCTCATGAAGTCGGGATATCCCTGTGGAGAACGGGTAGTGTCTCAGTTTGAAAGCGGTAAGTTTCGCAAGGGAGGGGCATGTGGTCAAACCACCTCTGAGGCTAAAGCCAGATCTAGAATGGTCCGATCTGGTGGCAGGACATGCGGCTGAAGAATTGATTGCCGGTCGGCTCATCGCGCCTGAGCGAGCAGACTTTGCGCAACGGATCATCGCGCAACAAATTCACATTTTTCTCATCTCGGGCCTTCGCCCAACCGATGAAAATTCAAACTGAGACACTACCGGAGAACGTCCGACGGCGCTGTGGACGAATGGCCTGATCAGCTGTGCAAACGGCGTGACAGAGTTGTTGAAATCTGACCCGCAACTGTGGATGGCCGGCCTACGCCAGCGATCCGATCAGCGTCCGCAAATGGTCCTGTGCCATGCCCTGATGCTGCAGGAAGGCATCGAGCTCGATGTCCTCATTGCCGCCCTCATGGCTCTGCCCGCGGCGGTGTGACCATTCGTGATAGACAAAAACCCGGCCGGTCTCGGTGTCGCGGGCGAGGTAGTACCAGTCCTCATCGCCCATCCCGAGATCGGAGGACGAGAAGGGCCGTCGCTGGATTGTCATGTGATCGCTCCAGTGAGATGGCGCAGCTGGTAGCCTAGCACAGGTTCTCGCACCACGGGCGATGGGCGCCGGCGCTTTGCATCTCCCGTGTCCACCAAAAGCCAAATAACCCGTGCGAGGGATCGCACGGGTTCAATTGTCCATTCCTGATTGCCTTGGAGGGTCTGATCCCCCTGAGAAAGGGACAAATGTTATTTCAACGAACTGTTAACCGAGGTGAAGACGCCGCTGAGATTGGTGCCGAGCCCGTTCACAGCGGCAATAATGGCCAAAGAAATGCCGGCGGCAATCAGGCCGTATTCGATCGCCGTCGCGCCGGAGTTATCCGACAGGAAATGCAAGAACTTACGAATCAATGTCGCCTCCGTAATGTTGCGCCGGCTGCGGCCGGCAGTCCGCAGTTCTACGGGCAACATCCTAAGGTTGTTTGAATGGTATCAGCGTAAGTTTTACGAAGGTGCCAGATAAGTTTTCGTCAAATCCGTCGCAACCTTTGTGGTTAATTTCTCGATAATGACCTCACGCCCTTCCCCCGCCACCCACCGCGTCCGCTTCGCGATTTCAGACGAGCAGGCGGCGCGCCGCGTGGTCGACGTCCTCGCCGAGGTCTTCTTCGAGGGGGAAACGCCGGTTGCGGCCTCCGAGCGGCCGGACGGGCGCTGGGACGTCAGCGTGCATTTTGCTGAGGCGCCCGATCAAGGGCTGATGCGCGAGCTCGTGACCAATGCCGCCGGCGAAGAGGCCGCCCGCGGCATCGCTTTCGAAGTGGTCGAGGCCAAGGACTGGGTGAAGGCGAGCCTGGACGACCTCGTTCCCGTGCCGGCGGGACGGTTTGTGGTGCATGGCCAGCACGACCGCGCCCGCATCCCGCCAAACAAGATGGGCATCGAGATCGAGGCGGCGCTCGCCTTCGGCACCGGCCATCACGGCACCACCCGCGGCTGCCTGTTGCTGCTCGATCACGTGCTGAAAGCACGGCAGGTGAGACGCGTACTCGACCTCGGCACCGGCACAGGCGTGCTCGCCATCGCCGCGGCCAAAGCAACTGCCAAAGGAACCGGCAAGGAGACCGCGAAGGCCCGCAGGAAACAGGTGCTGGCGAGCGATATCGATGCGCCCTCAGTCGAGGTTGCGCGAGAGAACGCGCGATTGAACGGGGTCGGCCCGCTCGTCAAGGTCATCCGCGCCACTGGCTTCTCGGCGCCGGACTTCGTGCAAAGCGGGCCGTTCGATCTGGTGCTGGCCAATATCCTCGCCAATCCCCTGAAGCAGCTCGCCGGGCCGATGACGCGCCATCTGGCGCCGGGCGCGCTGGTAATCCTCTCCGGCCTGCTGACGTCCCAGGCAACCGGCATTATCGCCTCTTACCGGGCCCGCGGCCTGGTTCCGCTGCGGCATCTCAGGATAGAGGGCTGGAGCAGCCTGCTGCTTCACTCCGTCAAATGACCGACCGGAGTTGCGGGGACTGTACCCTCTGCTGCAAGGTCATGGCGGTCGAGGCGCTCGGCAAGCCAGGCGGCAGCTGGTGCGGCCACTGCAAGCCCGGGCGCGGCTGCCTCATCTATGAAACGCGCCCCGATGAGTGTCGCAATTACAGCTGCCTGTGGCTTACCGACCGGTGGTTCGGCGACCATTGGAAGCCGAGCCGGTCGAAACTGGTGCTGACAATGTCGGAGGACGGCATCGAAATCCGTTGCGATCCCGGCTTTCCCGACGCCTGGCGCAAGGAGCCATTCCGCCGCGAGATCGCGCGGCTGGCGCAGGCCGGCGAGGCAGAAGATGTCACGGTGCTGGTCATCGTCGGGCAGCGGATGACGCTGATTACCGGAACAAGCGAATTCGACCTCGGCGTGGTCGGCCCAGGCGAACGCATCGTGCGGGAATTGGAAGGGACGCGCGTGATCGGCGCGAGCGTCGTCAAAACATCGATTGCCCAGGACGGCGGCTGAAGAGCGACAACCGAAGATCCTGCGGGAAATTGAAGCCTATTCCATTGAAGCCTATTCCAATGGCTTCTGCGGCTCCGCGACTTCAGGACTGTTCTTGCTCAGGGCCCGCCTGGTGCGCGCCTCCGCCAGGCGATCCAGCAGCTGGACGAGGCGGCTGCGCTGCTTCTTTTCAGCGGCTACAGTGGGACTACGCCGAACCGGCGGCGAAAGCTTCTCAAACGTAAAGACCGGCATTGTGTTTCCCCTCGTCGTTGAGTTGAGACACCCTGGCGTTTCCCTGCATTCTCACTTTATCTCTTTGACCGCACTGTGACAGAAAACATTTGGCCTCGTCAACGCAGTCGGCGCATTCGGCCATAAGTTGTGCCAAATTGCACCTGACGACGCAGTCCTGTCAGTCCTGAGGTTGCCGGATCATGTTCGAAGCCCATTTCCAGACGTTTGATGAACCGGAAACCGGCGTCGCGCTCGCCGCGCGCCTGTCAGCCTTTCGCGAGGAGCTGAAGCGGCGGAAACTGACCGGCTTTGTGGTTCCCCGCGCCGATCAGCAGCAGAACGAATATGTCCCGCCCTCGGACGAACGGCTGGCCTGGCTCACCGGTTTTACCGGCTCGGCGGGGCTTGCCGCGGTGCTCGCAAGCGAGGCAGCGCTGTTCGTCGACGGCCGCTATACGCTGCAGGCGGCCAAGCAGGTTGACGGCAAGGCCTGGGCGGTCGAGTCGCTGGTCGACCCGCCGCCGGAAAGCTGGCTGTCGCAGCACCTGAAATCCGGCGACCGGCTCGGCTACGATCCTTGGCTGCATACCAGCGCCGCCGCCGAGCGGCTCGCGGCCGCCTGCGCCAAGGCCGGCGCCGAGTTGATCGCGGTCGAATCCAACCCGCTCGACGCGATCTGGACCGAGCGCCCGGCCCCGCCGCTCGCGCAAGTTTCCGTGCACGCCTTGCGCCTCGCCGGTGAAGCGGAAACGGAAAAACTGTCACGCATCCAACGCGAGATCGACAAGCTCGGCGCCGACGCACTGGTGCTGTCGGATTCCCATGCGGTGGCCTGGACCTTCAACATCCGCGGTGCCGATGTCGCGCATACGCCGCTGCCGCTCTCCTATGCGCTGGTGCCGAAGGATGGACGTCCCACCATCTTCATCGATCACCGCAAGCTGTCGAACACCACGCGCGACCATCTCGAGCAAAGCGCCGATGTGCGGCAGCCGGACGCGCTGGCAAGCGAGCTCACCACGCTTTCGAAGCGTGGCGCCAGGGTCGCGCTCGATTCCGCGACCGCTGCGGATGCACTGAACCGGCTGATCACCGATGCCGGCGGCAAGGTCGTGCGCGGCGCCGATCCGGTGAGCCTGCTAAAGGCGGTGAAGAACGGGACCGAAATCGAGGGCACGCGCGCCGCGCACCGCCGCGACGCTGTGGCGCTGGCGCGGTTCCTTGCCTTCATCGATCGCGAGGCGCCGAAGGGCCGGCTCACCGAGATCGACGCGGTCGAGGCCTTGGAAACCTTCCGCCGCGACACCGGCGCGCTGAAGGACGTGTCATTCCCGACGATATCAAGCACCGGCCCGAACGGTGCCATCGTTCATTACCGCGTCACCCGCAAGAGCAACCGGCGCATCCAGCTGGGCGATCTCCTGCTGGTCGATTCCGGCGCGCAATACGAGGACGGCACCACCGACGTCACGCGCACGATGGCGGTCGGAGAGCCCACGGCCGAGATGCGCGACCGCTTCACCCGCGTGCTGCGCGGGCATATTGCGATTGCGCGCGCGGTGTTTCCCGACGGCACCACCGGCGCACAGCTCGACAGCTTTGCGCGGCAATTCCTCTGGCAGGCCGGGCTCGATTTCGAGCACGGTACCGGGCACGGCGTCGGCAGCTATCTCTCGGTGCACGAGGGGCCGGCGCGCATCTCCAAGCTCGGCAGCACGCCGCTCAAGCGCGGCATGATCCTGTCCAACGAGCCCGGCTACTACAAGACCGACGGCTACGGCATCCGGATCGAAAATCTGGAGCTCGTGGTCGCGGCCGACATCGCAGGCGCTGAGAAGCCGATGAACCGTTTCGAGACGCTGACGCTGGCACCGATCGATCGCCGCCTGATCGATGTGAGCCTGTTGAGCCCTGCGGAAATCGATTGGCTGAATGCGTACCACGCAAGGGTGGCGCGCGAGGTGCGCGGCCAACTGGATGACGCGACGAAGGCGTGGCTGGATCAGGCCACGGCGCCGCTCGCCGTCAAGTAACTCGCAGCCAAGCAGTCCGTCATTCCGGGGCGCGCGCAGCGCGAACCCGGAATCTAGAAGTTGTGGCGCGAGATGCAGGGTTTGCGGCTCGAGATTCCGGGTTCGATGCTCCGCATCGCCCCGGAATGACCAGCGCAAACAATTCCGGTCTCTGGAATACTGGATCACCCGCTTTCGCGGGTGATGACCACCGCGTGTGTGACAACACTCTGTGCCTCTGCTGCCGCGTTTCGCGTCACGAAATCATAACAGCCCCGCTGGCGGCATGGCCGCATGCCGAAACATCCGTATTCGCCGCATGGCGCGACGCTACAGTCCGTGGCACGGATGGAATCGGATTTGTCGCGGCATGCATGGAGTGATGGGAAAACAGTCGGAGGTGGCGCCGGACAAGCGGCTTGCGGGCCCGCGCGTCATGCTGATGCTGCTCGTCGTCATGACGGGCGTGGCGCCGATCTCGCTCTATCTGCTGGTGCCGGCGCTGCCGTTGCTCGCCACGACGTACAACAACGACATCTCCGTCGCACAGATGACGGTGTCGCTCTACATGGTCGGCATCGCCTGCTCGCAGATCGTGATGGGCCCGCTGTCCGACCGCTTCGGCCGGCGGCCGGTACTGCTTGCAGGCCTCGGCCTGATGGTTGCGGCTTCCATTGGCGGCATCTTTGCGCAATCGCTGCCGCAGCTGATCGCGGCGCGCTTCCTGCAGGCACTCGGCGGCGCGTCCGGCATGGTGATCAGCCGCGCCATCATTCGCGACCTTTATCCGCGCGAGCGGATCGGCGCCATGATCTCGCTCGTGATTGCGGTGATGATGATCGCGCAGATGCTGAGCCCCCTGACCGGCGGGCTGATCGAGACCGCGTTCGGCTGGCGCGCCATCCTCTATCTGATCACGGCGCTTGCGCTGTCGACCACGATTGGCATTGCGCTGGCGCTGCCGGAAACACGGCGCGAGGGCTCGGGCGAGCGCGGCTTTCGCGGCGATGTCGGCAAGCTGCTCTCCAGCCGTGCCTTTGTCGGTTACATGCTATGCCAGGTGCTGGCCTCGCAGATCATCTTCGCTTTCGCGGGCGGCGGACCCTATATCGTGGTGACGCAGATGGGACGCTCCAGCGCCGAATATGGCGCCTGGTTTGCGACCACCGCCTTCGCCTATCTGATTGGCAATGTGTTCTGCGTGCGCCTCGGACCGCGCCATCGGCTGGAGAAATTGATCTGGTTCGGGCTTGCGCTGCAGGTTGCCGGCAGCTCGCTGAATTTCATCTGGAGCCTCCTTGGCATCAACGACGCGCCGTCATGGCTGTTCGGCACGCAGATGATCGTGATGTTCGCCAATGCCTTCGTGATGTCGAACTCCGCGGCCGGTGCCATCAGCATCCGCCCCGAAGCCGCCGGCACCGCCTCCGGCGCGATGGGATTCCTGCAGATGGGGTTGGGCTCGCTGGTCTCGCAGCTCGGCGCCTTTCTCGGCGGCCATTTCACATCCACGCTGCCGCTGACGGCAGCGATCCTGGTTCTGTCAGCGGCCTGCGCGTCGACGATGGTTTTCATTGTGCCGAGAAGGAAGCCGGGGGTGGTGTGAGGGAAAGCCCGCCGTGCCGTCATTGCGAGCGAGGCGAAGCAATCCAGACTGCCTTCGCGGCGACGGTCTGGATTGCTTCGTCGCGGAGCCTGTCGTCGGGCCGGCCGATAGGCCGGACCCGTCGGCTCCTCGCAATGACGGGGGAAACTCACTCCCCCACGAGCTTCAGCCACTCGTCTTCGGTCATCACCGTCACGCCGTGCTTCTGCGCTTCGGCAAGCTTGGAGCCCGCACCCGGGCCGGCGACGACATAATCCGTCTTCTTCGAGACCGAGCCGGCCGCCTTGGCGCCGAGGCGTTCGGCCATTGCCTTGGCTTCGTCGCGCGTCATCTTCTCCAGCGAGCCCGTGAACACCACCGTCTTGCCGGCGATGGCTGAATTGCTCTTGGGCTTCTCGGCGTCGAGAACATCGACCTCTTTCTTCAGCCGCTCGACGATGCCGCGGTTGTGGCTTTCGCCGAAATAGGCGGAAATGCTCTGGATCACGGTGTCGCCGATCTGGTCCAGCGCATCCATTTCCGCGATCGCCTCCTCGTCGCCCTTGGCGACCTTGAGGCAAGCGTCATGGAAGGCGTCCCATGAGCCGTAGCCGCGCGCCAGCGCCAGCGCTGTCGTTTCGCCGACATGGCGCATGCCGAGCGCATAGATGAACCGCTCCAGCGCGATCCGCCGCCGCGCCTCGATCGCAGCGAAGAGGTTACGCACCGAGGTTTCGCCGTAGCCTTCGATGTCCTCGAGCTTGAGCTTGTTGTTACGCTTTTGCAGTGTGAAGATGTCGGCGGGCTCCCTCACCCACTCCTCATCAAAGAAATATTGAAGCTGCTTCTCGCCAAGACCATCGATGTCAAAGGCGCGGCGCGAGACGAATAGCAAAAGATGCTGGATCTTCTGGTAGGGACAGGCGAACTCGCCGGTGCAACGCGCGCGTGAGCCCTCTTCGCCAGCCGCGGTCTCCTCGCGCACGACATCGGTGTGCAGCGGGCACGGGCACTTCCTGGGAAAATGAAACTCCTTTGCCTCCTTTGGCCGCTTGTCGATGACGACATCGACGACCTGCGGGATCACGTCGCCGGCACGCTGCACCACCACGGTGTCGCCGATCCTGATATCGCGCCCCTCGCGCAACACCTCGCCCTTGTTGCCGACGCCCTTGATGTAATCCTCGTTATGCAGCGTCACGTTCTGGACAATGACGCCGCCGACCCCGACCGGCTCGAGCTTGCCGACCGGCGTGAACGAGCCGGTGCGGCCGACCTGGATCTCGATGTCGCGGAGCACGGTCATGGCGCGCTCGGCGGGGAATTTATGCGCGATCCCCCAGCGCGGCGTGCGCGAGACGAAGCCGAGCCGCTCCTGCCAGTCGATGCGGTCGACCTTGTAGACGACGCCGTCGATGTCGTAATCGAGCTCGGCGCGCTGCTCCTCGATCTTGCGATGGAAGGCGAGCAGCTCGTCGACCGAATGGCAGAGTTTTGTCAGCGGATTGGTCTTGAAGCCGCAGCGCTCGAACCAGTGGATCATGCCGGTCTGTGTCGCTTCCGGCATCGCGCTCATCTGCCCCCAGGCGTAGGCGAAGAATCCGAGCGGGCGCGAAGCGGTGATCGACGGGTCCTTCTGCCGCAACGATCCCGCGGCCGAATTGCGCGGATTGGCAAAGATGGTGTCGTCCGCGGCCTTCTGGCGCTCGTTGAGCGCGAGGAAGGCCTTCTTGGTCATGTAGACCTCGCCGCGCACCTCGCAGATATCGGGCACGTTGCGTCCTTTGAGCTTCTGCGGCACGTCTTCGAGCGTGCGGATATTGGCGGTGACGTCCTCGCCCTCGGCGCCGTCGCCGCGGGTCGCGGCCGTGACCAATTCACCGCCCTCATAGCGCAAGGACATCGACAGGCCGTCGATCTTGGGCTCGGCGGAGAAATCGATCCTGTCGTCGGCAAGCTTCAGGAAGCGGGCGATGCGGGCGACGAAGTCGCGCACGTCCTCTTCGGCAAAGGCGTTGTCGAGCGAAAGCATCGGCACCGCATGGCGCACCTTCTTGAACCGGCCTGAGGGCGCGGCGCCGACCTTCTGCGACGGCGATTCCGCGGTGACGAATTCCGGAAAGCGCTTCTCGATGGCGTTGAAGCGCTGACGCACCGCGTCATATTCGGCGTCCGATACCTTCGGCGCGTCTTCCTGGTAGTAGAGCCGGTCATGCTCCTCGAGCTCCAGCGCCAACCGCTTCCATTCGGTCCTCGCCTGCGCCTTGGTGAGGTCGGCGACGTCGGGGAGGGTCTTTGCTTTTGCTGCTCTGGCCATCATTCGCGCTTGTAATATGGTTCGTCATTCCGGGGCGGTCCGAAGGACCGAACCCGGAATCTAGAGGTTTGGGGCACCACCATGGCGCACCATGTATACATCCTGGCAAGCCGGAAGGATGGGGCGATCTATATTGGCGTGACAAACGATATTATTCGTCGGATCTACGAGCATCGCATCAAAGCAGCCCCGGGCTTCACCTCCAAATACAATATCACGCGGCTGGTTTGGTTCGAGATCTACGATGATCCGACCAACGCCATTACCCGCGAGAAAGAGCTCAAGAAGTGGAAGCGCAGCTGGAAGGTCGAATTGATCGAAATGCAAAATCCTGAGTGGGACGATCTGTACGAGTCGATCTGCAGATAAGAGCTCATTTCGGGGCGATCTGAAGGACTGAACTGTGGTACGCAATTGCGCACCTGAAAATCTCGAGATTCCGGGTTCGATGCTTCGCATCGCCCCGGAATGACGGCGCCTAGCTCGCCGCCCTTAGCAGCCGGTCCGCGGCGGCGCGGGCTTCGGCGGTGATCTCGGCGCCGGCGAGCATGCGGGCGATCTCCTCGCGGCGGTGATCGGCGGCGAGCGCGTTAACGCGGGTGGCGACGCGCTTGCCCTTGTCGAGCGCATCCTTGGAGATGAGGAAATGCTGGTCGGCGCGCGCTGCAACCTGCGGCGCGTGCGTCACCGCCATCACCTGCACTTGGCTGGCAAGACGCGCGAGCCGCGCGCCGATGGCATCCGCGACCGCGCCGCCGACGCCGGTGTCTATTTCGTCGAACACGAGCGTCGGTGCCGAACCGCGATCGGATAGCACGACCTTCAGCGCCAGCAGGAAGCGCGACAGTTCGCCGCCGGAAGCAACCTTCATCAAGGGGCCCGGCCTGGTGCCCGGATTGGTCTGGACCCAGAACTCGACGCGGTCAAAACCCTGCGGTCCCGGCGAGGTCTCGTCAGTCTCGACCTGGGTCATGAATTTGGCGCGATCGAGCTTGAGCGGCGCAAGCTCGGCATTGACGGCCTTGTTGAGCTTGTCCGCCGATTTCGCGCGCGCCGCAGAAAGCTTTGCCGCGGCCGTGCGGAAATGGCGGTCTGCTTCTTCAGCGGCCGCCTCCAGCTTCTTCAATCGCTCCGCGCCGGCGTCGACCAGCGCGACGTCGGAGGCGTATTTGGCGGCGAGCGCCGCGAGATGATCGACCGGCGTCGAATATTTGCGCGAGGCGGCGCGCAGCGCAAACAGCCGCTCCTCGATGCGCTCCAGCTCCAGCGGATCGAAATCGGCGGCGGCCAGCGCAGCGGAGAGATGCTGATCGGCTTCCTCCAGCGCATTGATCGCGGTGTCGATGGCCTTGACCGCCGGCTCGACCAGCGCCGGCGAATTGGCGGCGCGGCGCTCCAGCCGGCGCACCGCGGCCGATAGTGCCGCGATCGGCGAATGATCGCCGCCGACAGCATCCTGCGCCTCGCGCAAATCGGCTGCGATCTTCTCGCCCTGCATCATCACGGTGCGCCGCCCGGCGAGCTGGGTCTCCTCGCCCTCCTTCGGCGCCAGCGCCTTCAACTCGTCCGAGGCATGGCGCAGATAGTCCGCCTCGCGTGCGGCGCGCTCCATCGAGGCGCGATGCACGTCGAGCGCGCTATTCGCGGTGCGGCGAGTCTCCCAGAGCCGCTCCAGCGCAGCGACGTCCTTCTCCAGGCCCGCAAAGGCATCCAGCAGGCGGCGATGAGTTGCGGCATCGACCAGCGCGCGTTCGTCATGCTGACCGTGGATTTCGACGAGTGTCGCGCCGACCGCCTTCAGGGTCTGCACGCTGATCGCCTGGTCATTGATGAAGGCGCGGGTGCGGCCGTCGGCGAGTTGCACGCGGCGCAGGATCATCTCGCCGGTGTCCTCCAGCCCATTGTCGGCGAGGATCGCGGTCGCCGGATGGTTCTTCGGCACGTCGAAGGTGGCCGTTACCTGGCCCTGCTCCGCGCCGTGGCGCACCAGGCTCCCGTCGCCGCGGCCGCCGAGCGCCAGCGCGAAGGCATCGAGCAGGATGGATTTACCCGCACCGGTCTCGCCGGTCAGGACCGCGAGGCCCTTGGAAAATTCGATATCCAGCCGCTCGATCAGGACGATGTCGCGGATCGACAGACGAGCCAGCATGGAGAGCAGATTCCCTGGGAGATTCGAACGTATCGTCTAGTGTAGCGATATCGGGCGAACCTCGCATCCGGAACCTTTGAGCATGATCCGGACCCGCAGCGCTAGCGCAAATTGCGCCGCGGTGCTCCGAAAATATCATGCTCAATCACGAGCCAAGCCCACTTTCTTGAAGGCCCGGCTGATCCAGGATCCCTGATTCTCGGTCGGCTCACTACCGCCGGATTTTACAAGATTGTAAGCGTCCTGGTACCAGCGGCTGTCGGGAAAATTGTGCCCGAGCACGGCGGCCGCGGTCTGCGCTTCGCCGACAATGCCGATGGCCATATAGGCCTCGGTGAGTCGGAACAACGCTTCCTCGACCTCACGGGTGGTCTGGTACTGCGTGACCACGCTCTTGAAGCGGTTGATGGCGGCCGCGTAGTCGCGCTTCGACATGTAGTAACGGCCGACGTCCATTTCCTTGCCGGCGAGCTGGTCGCGCGCGGCCTGCAGCTTGGCCTTGGCAGTGACCGAATATTCCGACGTCGGATATTTGCGGACCACCTCTTCCAGCGCCGCGATCGCTTTCTCAGTGCGGTTCTGGTCGCGCGAAATATCCGGGATCTGGTCGTAGTGCGAAGCTGCTATCAGGTACTGCGCGTAAGCCGCATCGGAGCTTCCGGGATGCAGCGTCACATAGCGCGTCGCAGAGCCGATGCAGTTGTCGTAGTCGCCCGCCTGGTAGAACGCATAGGCCGACATCAGAAGCGATTTGCGGGCCCAGTCGGAATAAGGATGCTCGCGGTCGACCTCCTCGAATTTCTTGGAAGCCGCTTTCGGATCCTTCTTCTGGTTCATCAGGTACAAGCCCTCATTGTAGAGCTTGTCCGCGGGCTCATCGACGAAGGTCTCGTCCTTGGCCAAGAACTTGTCCCAGAGCGCACCGGTGCCGCATCCGCTCAAGGGAATCGCAAGCAGGATCAGCGCGCCGGCCAGACGAAGCTGGCGAAGCGTGGCCGAGAGCGTGCGGTGTTCACGCATTACACGGTGTGCCGACATCTAGAACCTGACGCCTGTATTCTGCGGTGCCTGCCGCTCGCCGCGGTCCGAAAACGCCCGCGTTGCCGATTGCTCCCGACCTGAAGCCTCGCGGCGCGGGCCTGTGTAGCCAAAAAGTTCCATTAAACAACCGCATAGGGACGCATTTCGCCCGGATTAAGGCGGCGCCATTGGGCGCACAGCATCACGGCTGACTTAACGGGATTCGAAAATGATGCCCTGACAGGCAGATCAAAGGCCTTTAGGACACGTTCGGCCCATAGGCCGGCGCGACCATGCCCGCGGCCATGCCACGGCCCGCTTCCGCGGCATTGCGGGTGCGGCGGGCGGTTTCGCCATCGACCAAGCGCCAGGCGGTACGGTCGGCAAGAAGCGCAGTCAGCACGGCATGGTTGAGCTTGTGGCCGCCACGGAACGAACGGAAGGCGCCAAGCAACGGCTTGCCTGCCAGCGCGAGATCGCCGATCGCATCGAGGGTCTTGTGGCGTACACATTCGTCGGCGTAGCGCAGCCCTTCCGGATTGAGCAGGCGCTCATCATCGAACACCATCGAGTTCTCGAAGGAAGCGCCGAGCGAGAAGCCTTGGCTCCACAGGCGCGCGACGTCGTTCATGAAGCCAAAGGTGCGGGCGCGGGAAAGCTCGCGGCGGAAGCCTTCAGGGCTCAGATCGAGGCTGTAGCTTTGGCGACCGATCACGGGATTTTTGAAGTCGATCTCGACCTCGGCGCGGAACCCGGACGCGTACGGCCGCAGTTCCCCGAAGCACTGGCCCATCGCGACCTTTACGGTCTTCAGGACCTGAATGAAGCGGCGCGGCGCCGATTGCGCGACAATGCCGGCCTGGTCGATTGCGGTGACGAAAGGGGCCGCGCTGCCGTCCATGATCGGAACTTCCGGGCCGTCGATTTCGATGGTGGCGTTGTCGACGCCCATCCCCCGCAGCGCAGCCAGCACATGCTCGGCGGTCGAAACCAGCGGCTTGTCGCGCTCGCCCAGGACGGTGGCGAATTCGGTGGCGATGACGGAATCGGCGGTGGCGCGGATCTCGCGGTCGCGGCCATCAAAGCCGGCGCGGATAAAAACATAACCCGCATCGATCGATGCAGGCCCAATGGTCAGACTAACAGGAGAACCGGAATGAACACCGACGCCAGTTACGGTGGCTTGCGCACGAAGCGTTGTCTGCCGGCCAAACTTCATTGGAAACCCGCCCACCACAACTTAACCTAAGAGCCCAATCCCCACAGCGTTTCCGCCGCTTTTCGAACCCTAGGCATCCCCAAATCACGTGCAGACGATAATCGCTGCCCCAAACAGCGCCAACTCACGGTTCTTTACCGATTGTTACCCTATCTCTGCCGTATTCGCGCCAAGTCTTAAACCAATTGCGGAGACTTTGGACACGCTTCCGGCTCCGCCATTCAATCAGCAAATAATAATTAATCGTTTAAAATCAGTTGCTTGATGGAATCTTCGATACTGACCTAAGGTTAAAAGAAGAGGTCCCGGCAGCTACCCACCGGGACCTTTTCCACAGCCTCTATTGTAACAATTCTCAGGTTGCCTGCCGGCGAAGGAAGGCTGGGATATCAAGATGGTCGTCTCCCTGTGGCGGCGCGGCAACAGGTGCCTGGCGGCCATGGGGGTCCAAACCTTGCGGCGCGGGCCGACGCGCATACTCCGATACCGGCTCGCTGGCTGCGATTTGCTGCTGCACGCTACGCTGCGCGCGCCGATCCGGCAGCGGCGGCATGGCGGGGCCGGCGGCGCGGGGGGTGATCGGGGGCTCGTTCTCCTCGTCGCGGCGGCCAAGGCCGACATTGGCCAGCCGCTGCAACAGCGACAGCTTGCTCTTTTGCGGATGCTCCTCTTCAGCCTCGCCGCGAGCCTGGCGAATCTCGGCCTGGGCCGGCATCGGCAGTTCCTCGAACTTGGGCATCCGCGGTGCGCGGAGCGGCGCCTTCTCCGCGGCCTGCGGAATGAAAGTTTCCGGCGCCATCGGCTCATGCATCTCGGCACGCGCCACATCGGGTTCCGGGAACAGCGACGGCTTTTGCGGAATCGGGCGCACCGTGACGTCGCCATAGGAGGCCGGCTGGACCGGCGCCTGGGCCATCGGAGCTTCCGGCGAGACGGCCGCGGCGATCGCAGCAAGCGCAGCGCGCTCGACATTGGGGGCGGGACGCGCAGGCGCGGCGATGGGAGCGGCCGGGATCTGGGCTTCCAGCTTGGCCGCACGCTCGGCAAGACGCTGATTGTCGGCGCGAAGCCGTGCCGTCAGGTCGGCCAGGCGGTTTTCCGCGACGCCGCCATTGGGGGCGACCGCCGGAGCCTGCTGCGGCGCCGACTGCGGCGCGATGCGGCTTGCGATCTGCGACTGCTCGATGCCGGTCGCCACCACGGAGACGCGGATGATGCCGTCGAGCGCCTCATCGAAGGTCGCGCCGACGATGATGTTGGCATCCTGGTCGACCTCCTCGCGAATCCGGGTCGCGGCCTCGTCGACCTCGAACAGGGTCAGGTCCTTGCCGCCGGTGATCGAGATCAGGAGGCCCTTGGCGCCCTTCATCGAGGAATCGTCGATCAGCGGATTGGCAATCGCAGCTTCGGCTGCGGTCAGCGCACGCTTCTCGCCGGAGGCTTCGCCGGTGCCCATCATCGCCTTGCCCATCTCGCGCATCACGGCGCGGACGTCGGCGAAGTCGAGGTTGATCAAGCCTTCCTTGACCATCAGGTCGGTGATGCAGGCCACGCCCGAGTAGAGCACCTGGTCTGCCATCGCGAAGGCGTCGGCAAAGGTGGTCTTCTCATTGGCGACCCGGAACAGGTTCTGGTTCGGGATGATCAGGAGCGTATCCACCACCTTGTGCAGCTCGGAGATGCCCGATTCCGCGGTGCGCATGCGGCGCGCGCCTTCGAAGTGGAAAGGCTTCGTCACCACGCCCACCGTGAGGATGCCCATTTCGCGCGCGGTCTTGGCAATCACGGGAGCAGCGCCCGTGCCCGTACCGCCGCCCATTCCGGCCGTGACGAACACCATGTTGGCGCCGGAGAGATGATCGCGGAGTTCGTCGATCACCTCCTGGGCCGCGGCAGCGCCGACATCCGGCTGCGAACCGGCACCCAGCCCCTGCGTCACCTGTGTGCCCATCTGGACGATGCGCTGCGCCTTCGACATCGTCAGCGCCTGCGCATCGGTGTTGGCGACGACGAAGTCGACCCCCTGGAGCCCCGCGGTGATCATGTTGTTGACGGCATTGCCGCCCGCACCGCCGACGCCGAACACGGTGATCCGCGGCTTCAACTCGTGGATGTCAGGGGGAGAAATATTGAGTGCCATGGTTGCCTCTCGATCACGTGCACGTGGGTTCACCACGGCCAGCGGCCGCGGATGTTGGTTGAATGGGAAGGTGCCGGAACAAAGCCATCAGAAGCCCTCGCGAAGCCATCGTCCGACCTTTCCGAAATAGCCGTCAGTCCCTGTCCTGAGCTGCCGCGTATGCCGCGGTTCGACGTGTTCAAGATGAGCGTATTGCGGGTAGATCAGGAGGCCCGCCGGAACCGCGAAGGACGCCGTCTTCGCTTCATTGGGCAGGCGACCGAAACCAAGCGGGCGGCCGAGCCGCACCGGACGGTTCAGGATCCGGGTCGCCAGCTCGACAAGCCCGGTGAGCTGCGCAGCGCCGCCGCTCAATACGACGCGCGCCTTCGGTTCCGCCGCAAAGGGAGACTCCGCAAGCCGGTCCCGGACCATCTCAAAAATCTCCTCGGCGCGATGCCGAACGATGTTGCCGATCGTGGCGCGAGACACGATCTGCGGAACATCTGGCTCGTTGTCCCCGGCCGTCGGCACGGACATCAACTCACGCGCGTCGGACCCGCCGGTCAGCACGGTGCCATATAACGTCTTGATTCGCTCGGCATCCGCAATGCATGCCGAGAGCCCGCGTGCAAGATCCATGGTGATGTGCTGGCCGCCGACCGCAAAACCCGAGGCGTGGATGAAGCGGCCGCCCGAATAGATCGCGATGGTGGTGGTGCCCGCCCCCATTTCGACCACGGCGGCGCCAAGATCCGACTCGTCGTCGGTCAGCACCGACAGGCCCGCCACATAGGAGCTCGCCGCCATGGCCTCGACATTGAGGTGGCAGCGCTCGACCACCAGCATCAGGTTCCGCGCCACCGTCGCGTCCGCGGTTACGACATTCATGTCAACGCCGAACTGGCGCGCCAGCATGCCCTTGGGGTCGCGCACACCCTTGACCCCGTCCAGCGAGTAGCCGACCGGCAGCGCATGCAGCACGGTGCGGCCGATGCCGGTCGCGTGATGCATGCCGGTCGAGGTGAGACGGGCGACATCGGCTGCGGTCACCGCGCCGCCGCGAATGTCGGTCGCGGCCTCGATCATGTGGCCCTGCAGCCGTCCGCCCGCGACCGACAGCAGCACGGACTCGACGCGAACCTTGGCCATGCGTTCGGCGAGCGACACCGCCTGGCGCACCACCTGCTCGCATTCATTGAGATCGACCACGGCGCCGGCCTTGACGCCGCGGGACTGGATCTGGCTGTAACCGATCAGCTCGGCCGCATGGCTGCGGCCGCGAAAGGCGTCGCTCGGCGGGCACGGCTTCAGCCGCGCGATCATGCAGGCGATCTTGCTGGTGCCGACGTCGAGCGAGGCGACCAACGCCGTGCGCTTATGCGGCATCGGGCGGGTCTTCGGGGTCTGGGCGCGATCGAGGCCGCTCATGCATCACCGGCCTTTTTCTTGAGCTTCTTGTCGTCGTAGAGCTTTTCGCGCGCCTTCGCCGCGTCGTCCGACAGCTGCACCACCAACCGGTCGGGCAGGCGCATGTCGACGGCGACGATGTCGCGGGAGAACAGTTTTTCCTCCTTGTCGAGCCGACTCAATTCGGCAAGCGCATTGCCGACGTCATGCTCGGGCAGGCGGATGTCGAGGCCATCCTTGGTGCGCAAATTCCAGCGCCGCTCACCGACGAAAATCACGGCCTTGGTCACGGCGTGCACCTGCGGATAGCGAGCAAGCAGCGCCAGGAAATCCCGCGCATGGGTTTCGGCGCCCTTGCCGACCACGAGCGGCAAAGACAGGAAGCGGCGCGAGAGATAGGGCTCGAGCACGGCGCCGTCGTCGGCGATGACGGAGAGCCGCTTGTCCTCTTGCCAGAGCGCAAATGCCGTGCGCTCGACCAGGTCGATCTGGAGCTGGCCGGGATAGAATTTGAGCACGGTCGCATCCGCGATCCAGGGATTGGCCTTCAGCCGGTCGCGCACGGCGGCCGCATCCAGGAACAGAAGCGAGGAGCGGCCGTTCACGCCGCCGACCCCGAGCACCTCGTCCTGGGTCAGCTGCTTGCGGCCGTTGATGACGACCGAGGTGATGCGGAAGCCGGCCGAGTTCGCCAGCGCGTTGCGCGTGTCGCTGAGCGCGGTGGTGAAATCCTCGAGATGGCCACCCTTGACGATGCCGAGCCAGGCGCTGCTGGCGAGCAGCGCAAGCGTGGCGGCAAGCCCCGCGCGCCGGGGCACATGGCGCTCGATCCAGGCGATCAGGCGCGGCGGCGGCTCGCGCTCGATCGCGGGCTTTGCAGCCTTGACCGGCTTCTTGAATGCGACGAGGCACGCAGCGACGCGCTCGCGCAGCAAGATCAGCGCGCCGTAAGCGGCCGCTCCCAAATTAACCCGGGGCCTTTGCGATCGATCCGATCGGGCAAGGCGTCCTGCGCCATCCATTGCACGAGCTCTCAAACATTACGCGAGGTTGCGCAGGCAGAGCCTGGTTGTGCCGGGCTAACGTGTTGCAGAAGAGGCCTTTTTTCCCCTTGTGCGGTGTCAGGCGCGGAAAAACCCGCGACAACTCACGCCCGGCAGCCAAGCGCCACATGCGCCGCCAGCGTTAACCTTCGGACTTCCTGGTAAACAAAGGGTAAAAGTAAGGGGGGTAGGACGCTTTTTCCCCTGATCTGCGAGATGTTTGCCGCAAATCCTTAAGGATTTTACCTATCCGGTTCGGAAAACCGCCCGGACCACGCCGCAAAGCTCCGGCTACTATCGGGACGCGCGCGCCTTTGCGAGCGCAATCTGTTGGTGCAGGAAATCGACAAACTCGATGCCCTGCGCCTTCAAGGCCTTGGGAAGGAGCGAGGCCCTGGTCAGGCCCGGCAGCGTATTGGTCTCGAGATAGACCGGGCCGTTGGCGGAGACAATGAAGTCGGAGCGGGAATAGCCGCGGCAGGACAGTCCACGATGGGCGCGCAACGACTGCTCCATGATCGCGGCGCTGATGTCGGCGCTAAAGCGGCCCGGACAGATCTCCTGGGTCGCCTTGGCCAGATATTTCGCCCGGTAGTCGAAGCCGAAGCCGCCATCGGCCGGAATGATCTCGATCGGCGGCAGCGCGATTTCAGCTCCGTCTGCCTGCTCCAGCACACCGCAGGTCGCTTCGGTGCCTGAGACGAATGGCTCGATAACATAGTCCTCGTGCCTGGCGGCATTGCGGACGGCGATGATGTCCTGGGCGGAATTGACGAAGATCAGCCCGTAGCTCGAGCCGTCGCGCTGCGGCTTGGCAATCAGCTTGCCATGCGTGGCAAAGGCCGACTCGATGTCCGCAAGCGTCACGCCTATTGGCGAGTGTACGCCCGCGATCGCCGCAAAACGCTTGGCCGCAACCTTGTCGAAGGCGAGATGCGAGGCGGCCGAGCCCGAGCCGGTGAAGGGAACGCCGCGGGTCTCGCACATCGCCTGCAACTCGCCGTTCTCGGCACGGCCGCCGTGCAGGCCAAGCACCAACAGACGTCCGTCAACCTTCGCCTGATCCATCGCCTCGTCGATCGAACGACCGATGCGGGATCGATCGGGCTTGAACGGGTCTTCGAACGGACGCGCATGCGCGAGCAGCGCCTTGCCGCTCGTTTCATGCACGCTGTCGTCGGCATCCCAGAACCAGAGGTCAGCCTCCGGCAGCGCTTCATGCAGCGCCTGCGCCGAGGCAACCGAGACCAAGCGCTCCTTGTTGGTGCCGCCGAACAGTATGGTGATGCGCGTCATTTATTTTATTTCCTGTCCGCTCTCTCCACGTCATTCCGGGGCGCCTCGAAAGAGGCGAACCCGGAAATCTCGCGCCACAACCTCTAGATTCCGAGTTCGCGCGCGCCCCGGAATGACCATTATCGAGAAACCCCGATCCGCTTGATTTCCCACTGTAGCTCGATTCCGGAATTTTCCTTGACGCGTTTGCGCACGGTCTCGCCGAGCATCTCGATGTCCTCAGCGGTGGCGTCGCCGGTGTTGATCAGGAAATTGCAGTGCATGTCCGACACTTGCGCGCCACCCAGCCGCAAGCCGCGGCAGCCGGCCGCATCGACCAGCATCCACGCGCTGTTGCCAGGTGGATTCTTGAAGGTCGACCCGCCGGTCTTTTCGCGGATCGGCTGCGCCGTCTCGCGGTGAGTCTGCACCTCGGCCATCCGCGCGCGGATCGCTTCGGGTGCGGCAAGCGTTCCGCGAAAGCGCGCAGAGGTGAAAATGATCGAGGGATCGATGCCGTTTGCGCGGTAGACGAACTTCATGTCGGCATTGGAGAAGATTTGCTTGTTGCCCCCGCGATCTATGCCGGTGGCCTCAAGCAGCACGTCCCTGGTCTCGCCGCCATTGGCGCCGGCGTTCATGCGCAGCGCGCCGCCGATGGTTCCGGGAATGCCGAAATAGAATTCCAGACCGCCGATATTGGCGGATGCCGCGGTCTCCGCGACGCGCTTGTCCAGCGCCGCAGCGCCCGCGGTCACGATATCGCCTTGCGCGCTGACCTCGCCAAAAGCGCGCGGCGAGAGCCGAATGACCACGCCCTCGACGCCGCCGTCGCGCACGATCAGATTGGAGCCGACGCCGACCACATAGACGGGCAGTTCAAGCGGAAGGTTCTTCAGGAAATAGCCGAGATCGTCTTCATCGGCCGGCGTGAACAGGACCTGCGCCGGGCCGCCGACCCGAAACCAGGTGAGGGCTGCAAGGCTTTCATTGGCGAGCAGACGCCCGCGCAAATCCGGCATCGCGGCCTTGAGTTGCGGCGTGATATCGGGGAAGCCCGCGCTCATCCCAGCGCCTTCAATTCGCCGGGCAGCGCATACGCCCATTGCGTGATGTTGCCGGCGCCGAGACAAACGACCAGATCGCCCGGTTTCGCAAGGCCCTTGACGATGCCGGCAAGATCAGCGGCCTTTGGCAGCGGGATCACGTCGCGGTGGCCATGCGCGCGCAAACCCTCCACGAAGTGGTCGCGATCGATGCCTTCGATCGGCGCCTCTCCGGCCGGATAGACCTCGGCAACAACGACCGCGTCGGCATCGTTGAAGCAGGTGCAGAACTCCTCGAACAGCGACTGCAGGCGCGTGTAGCGATGCGGCTGCACCACGGCGATGACCCTGCCATTATAGGAATCGCGCGCCGCCTTGAGCACGGCCGCGATCTCCACGGGGTGATGGCCGTAATCGTCGATGATGGCGACGCCGTTCCATTCGCCCGTCTTGGTGAAGCGCCGCTTCACGCCGCCGAAGGAGGCGATCGCCTTGCGGATCGCATCGTCGGAAATGCCGAGCTCGTGCGCTACCGCAATCGCTGCTGTCGCGTTGGAGGCGTTGTGCCGTCCCGGCATCGGCAGCACGATGTCCTTGATCTCGTGCGTTGCGCCGGTCTTGCGGTTACGGATCGCGACCTTGAATTGCGAACTGCCGCCGCCCGACGTCAGCCCGACCAGGCGCGCATCGGCCTGCGGGTTCTCGCCATAAGTGATGATGCGGCGGTCCTCGATCTTGCCGACCAGGCTCTGCACGATGGGATGATCGATGCACATCACGGCAAAGCCATAGAACGGCACGTTCTCGACGAAAGTGCGGAACGCGTCCTGGACCGCATCGAAGGTCTTGAAGTGATCGAGATGTTCAGGGTCGACATTGGTGACGATGGCGATATCCGCCGGCAGTTTCAGGAACGTGCCATCGCTTTCGTCGGCTTCCACCACCATCCAGTCGCCGGCGCCCAACCGCGCATTGGTGCCGTACGCATTGATGATGCCGCCATTGACCACGGTGGGATCGAGGCCGCCGGCGTCGAGCAGTGTCGCAACCATCGAGGTCGTCGTGGTCTTGCCGTGGGTGCCGGAGATCGCGACGCAGCTTTTCAGCCGCATCAGCTCGGCGAGCATCTCGGCGCGGCGCACGACCGGGATGCGCTGCGCCCGCGCGGCCATCAGTTCCGGATTGTCGCGCTTGATCGCGGTCGACACCACCATAACCTCGGCGCCATCGACATTGTCGGCCTTGTGCCCGATGGAGACCTTGACGCCATGGCCGCGCAGCCGCGCGACGTTGGCGTTCTCGGAGGCGTCCGATCCCTGCACCGTGTAGCCGAGATTGACCAGCACTTCGGCAATTCCGCTCATGCCGATGCCGCCGATCCCGACGAAGTGGATGGGTCCGATCTCGCGCGGCAGTCTCATCAGGCGCCTCGTGTTCTCCGGTCATGCCTGGGCGTGTCCCGGGCATCCACGAATCTTCGACCCTTCTTGCAAGACGAGGATGGCCGGGACAAGCCCGGGCATGACGGGCGGGCACGAATATTTGCGGCTTTTCGCCTAAATCCCGGCCACTTTCACCACCAGATCGGCCAGCCGCTCGGCGGCATCGAGCCGACCGGCGCTGCGGGCGGCTTTGGCCATGGTTCCCAGACGGCCGGGCTCGGCGGCAAGACCCGAGATTTCAGCGGCCAGCCGATCGGACGTGAAATCGGTCTGCGCGATCCGTAGGCCGCCCCCCGCCTCGGCCAGCACGCCCGCATTGGCGAACTGGTCCTGGTCGATCGAGCCCGGGAGCGGCACCAGGATCGCGGGCCGGCCGATCGCGGCGAGTTCTGCGACCGTGCCGGCGCCGGAGCGCGACACCACGAGATGGTTGGCGGCAAGCCGTGCCGGCAGATCGGTGAAGAACGGCGCAAGCTCGGCATGAATCTTGAGCCGGTCATAGATGGCGCGGACCCGCGTCATGTCCTCCTCGCGCACCTGCTGGGTCAGGATCAGGCGTTTCCAAAGCGATGGCTCCAGCCGTTCGATGGCGCCCGGCACGATATCGCTCATCACCCGCGCGCCCTGGCTGCCGCCGACCACCAGCAGGCGGAACGGCCCGGTCGGATCAGGCGGCGCATATGGCGTGGACGCGGCCGCCAGAATTGCCGGACGCATCGGCGTGCCGACGGTCGTGGTCTTGCCGGCAAGCGCGCGGTCACGGTCGAGCACGCCAGGCAGGGACGTGGCGATCGCATCCGCATGGCGCGACAGAAACCGGTTGGCCCGGCCGAGCACCGCGTTCGCATCGTGAATGACGCTCGGGATATGCGCCAGCCGCGCTGCCAGCAGCGGCGGCACGGTCGGATAGCCGCCGAAGCCGACCACGGCCGCGGGCCGCAGCCGGCGCATCAACCTCAATCCCATCACTGTTCCCAGCGCGAGCATCAGGCTTGTGCGGCCGAACTGAATGGGCGAGCGGCCGCGCACGGTTTCGCTCGCAACAACATCGATCATGTCCCGGGAGAACAGCCCGCTATAACGCACGGCGCGGGAGTCGGTGACCAGGCGAACGCGCAAGCCGCGCCTCATCAGTTCCACGCCAAGCGCTTCGGCCGGAAACAGATGGCCGCCGGTGCCGCCCGCGGCCAGCAAAATCAGGGGCGCTGTGGTGTTCATGGGGCGGAGTGTTTACAGCGAAAGCGTCGTCAAGGCGAGGCTGAGGCGGCGTGGGTACTAGCGTCATTCCGGGGCGACGCGCCAGCGACGAACCCGGAAATCTCGAGATTCCGGGTTCGCCTCTTCGAGGCGCCCCGGAATGACGGAAAGTAAATTACGCATAACTCCGTAGCGCGCCGGCCTCGACGGCAACCTCGGTCTGTGGCCGCATCCGCGTCAGCGCCAGCATCATGCCGACCCCATAGGCGAGCGAGACGATGGAGGAGCCGCCATAGGAGATGAAGGGCAAGGTCATGCCCTTGGCCGGGATCAGCTGCAGATTGACCGACATGTTGATCGCGGCCTGCACGCCGAACAGGATCGCGAGCCCCGAGGCCGCAAAGCGCGCGAACATGTCCTCGTTGCGATAGGCGCGCGTCAGCGTGCGGATCACGACAAAGGCGAACAGTGCGAGCAGCGCAAGGCACAGCACGATGCCGAACTCCTCCGCCGCTACCGCAAAGACGAAGTCGGTGTGGCTGTCAGGCAAATTGCGCTTGGCGATGCCCTCGCCGGGCCCGAGCCCGAACCAGCCGCCGTTGGAGAAGGCCTCCATCGCGGTGTCAACCTGGAAGGTGTCGCCAGAGGCCGGATTCATGAAGCGCTTGATGCGACCGGCGACATGCGGGACCAAGAGATAGGCGCCGAACAGGCCGGCGCTGGCCACGCCCGCGAGCCCAAACACCCAGATCATGCGCATGCCCGCGATGAAGAACAGCGCCCCCCACACCATCGAGATCAGCATGGTCTGGCCGAAGTCGGGCTCCATCACCAGCAGCGAGACCAGCATCATCAAAAGCACCAGCGCCATCGAGGTCGCCGGCATTTCCGGCCGCTTCGCCGATTCCGAGAACAGCCAGGCCGCGACCACGACAAAACTCGGTTTTGCGGCTTCGGAAGCCTGGATGTTGACCCCGGCGAGTGTGATCCAGCGTCGCGAGCCCTTCACCTCGGGACCGATCAGCAGCGTCACCACGATCAGCGCGATCGAGACAGCGAACACGATCAGCGCACTGCGTCGGATCTGCCGCGGCGACAGGAAGGACACGCCGATCATCACGACAAAGGACGGCAGCAGGAACAGGACGTGGTGGTTGAAGAAATGGAAGGGATCGAGCCCGATCCTGGTTGCGACCGGCGGACTCGCCGCCAGCGACAGGATGACGCCGCTCAGCATCAGCGCGATGATCACTCCCAGGAGCGGCCGGTCGACGGTCCACCACCAGTCGGACAGGGGATTGCGTTCTTCGCGGGAAAGCATCTGGCGGTCCCAAGACAAGGGCAAGACCAAGGGTAAGCCCCATTGGTGGCCGATGTTGGTTTCCGAAGGGTTAAGGGAATGATTGTCTTTTGAGGGAGGCACGCCATCAGCCCCATAAATGCTGGTCATGCCCCGCGCATGCGGGGCATCCAGTAAGCCGTGGCGGGAGTCGTTCCCCCGATAGTCCTCTGGAATACTGGATCGCCCGCCTGCGCGGGCGATGACAGTGGAGAAGTCGGTTCACACCACCGGCTTCACGCCCGGCAACGCATTGACCAGGTCGCGGAACTTCGCGCCGCGGATTTCGAAATTGCGGTACTGGTCGAACGAGGCGCAGGCTGGCGACAACAGCACGACCGCCTCCTTCAAGCCGGCGGCCGCTGCATCGCGTGCGGCGTTCGCCACCGCGACATCGAGCGTTTCGCTGGTCTCGTGAGGCACCTGCTCGCCGAGAGTTGCCGAAAACTCCTTTGCGGCCTCGCCGATCAGATACGCTTTTCGGATGCGCGGAAAATAGCCGGTGAGACTCGTGATGCCGCCCTGCTTGGCCTTGCCGCCGGCGATCCAGAAAATGTCGGGAAACGACGACAGCGCGTGCGCGGTGGCATCCGCATTGGTGCCCTTGGAATCGTTGACGAACAGCACATCGCCGATTCGTCCGACCTGCTCCATGCGGTGCGCCAGTCCCGGGAAGCTGCGCAGGCCCGCCTGCAACGTATCGGACGCGAGACCCAGCGCGAGCGCGCAAGCCGCGGCACAGGCCGCGTTCTGCGCATTGTGCAATCCGCGCAGCGAGCCGATGCCACCGATCCGTCCGATCTCGCTGCGCGCGCCGCCCGAGGCTCGCAGGATGGTCTCATGCTCGACATAGATGCCGTCGGGCAGCGGGCGCTTCACCGAAATGCGCACCACGCGTTTGCCCGCCCGCTCCAGCCGATCGGCGATGTCGCGGCAGAAACCGTCGTCGACGCCGACGATGGCGGTGCCCTGCGGTTGCACGCCCGCCACCAGCCGCTCCTTCACCTCCGCGTAATGCGCCATGGTGCCGTGGCGGTCGATATGGTCTTCGCTGAGGTTAATGAGGATGCCGACGTTCGGATCGAGCGAGGGCGTGAGATCGATCTGATATGACGACATCTCGATCACATGCACGCGGCCCTTGCGCGGCGGTTCCAGCGACAGGATCGCGGTGCCGATATTGCCGCCCATCTGGGTGTCGTAGTCCGCGACGCGCATCAGATGCGCAATCAGCGCGGTCGTGGTGGACTTGCCATTGGTGCCGGTGATCGCAACAAAGGGCGCATCCGGCGCGTGGCGGCGCCGCTCGCGGCAGAACAGTTCGATATCGCCGATCACCTCGACGCCCGCCGCGCGCGCAAGCAAAACGCTCCAATGCGGCGCGGGATGAGTGAGCGGCGCGCCGGGCGTGAGCACCAGCGCCGAAATGCCGGACCACGAGATCGTGCGCAGGTCGGCGGTCGCTATGCCGGCAGCCGCAGCTTCCGCGAGCTTGTCGGCGCCATCGTCACCGGCGATGACATCGGCACCGCCCGCCTTGAGCGCACGGGCGCTGGCAAGCCCGGACCCGCCGAGGCCGAATACCGCGATTCTCTTGCCGGCGAAGGATGTGACCGGAATCATGTCAAGCTCCCGTCATTCCGGGGCACGCGAAGCGTGAACCCGGAATCTCGAGATTCCGGATAACCGCTGCGCGGTTTCCGGAATGACGATTTTGTGGGAACAAGACCGTCACCGCAGCTTCAGCGTGGAGAGGCCGGCGAGTGCGAGCATCACGGAGATGATCCAGAAGCGGATCACGATCTGCGGCTCGGTCCAGCCCAGCTGTTCGAAATGGTGATGGATCGGCGCCATCCTGAAGATACGCTTTCCGGTGAGCTTGAAGGAAGCCACCTGCACGATCACGGAGACCGCCTCCAGCACGAACAGGCCGCCGATCACGGCGAGCACGATCTCGTGCTTCACCGCAACCGCGATGGAGCCGAGCATGCCGCCGAGTGCGAGCGAGCCGGTGTCGCCCATGAAGATCGAGGCCGGCGGTGCGTTGAACCAGAGGAAGCCCAGGCCGGCGCCGAGCACCGCGCCGGTCAGCACCGCGAGCTCGCCGGTGCCGGCGACATAGTTGATCTGCAGATAGTCCGCGAACACGGCGTTGCCGGCGAGATAGGCGATCAGGCCGAAGCTTGCGGAGGCAATCATCACGGGCACGATAGCGAGTCCATCAAGACCGTCGGTGAGATTGACCGCATTGCCCGCGCCGACAATGACAAAGGCACCGAAGATCACGAAAAACCAGCCGAAATTGAGCACCAAATCCTTGAAGAAGGGAATCGCCAGCGAGGTCGACGCCGCATCGCGCCCGAGCTTGACCAGCGCGTAGCAGGCAGCGAGTGCGATCAGCCCCTCCAGCAAGAGGCGGATACGGCCGCCAAAGCCGCTGGAGGTCTGCTTGGTCACCTTCAGATAGTCATCATAGAAGCCGACGAAACCGAAGCCGAGAGTTACCGCTAGCACGATCCAGACATAGGGGTTGAGCGGATTGGCCCACAGCACGGTCGAGACGACGAGGCCCGAGAGGATCATCAGCCCGCCCATGGTGGGCGTGCCCTTCTTCATGAGATGGGATTGCGGGCCGTCGGTGCGGATCGGCTGGCCCTTGCCCTGGCGGATGCGCAAGTGGTCGATGATCCAGGGCCCGAACAGGAACACGAACAGGGCGCCAGTGGCCACCGCGCCGCCGGTGCGAAAAGTGATGTAGCGAAAAACATTCAGCAGCGTGCGCAGCCAGCCGAAACCTGGCGGAAACGTATTGGAGAGCTCGATCAACCAGTAAAACATTCACTCCGCCTATCCCGCGGCTTCATCGGCTGCCGACCTGCCGGGAAAACGCCTTTCCAGCGCATTCACAATGATCTTCATTTTCGAGCCGAGCGATCCCTTCACCATCATCGCATCGCCGGCGCGGATCGCGGCGACCACCTCTGCTTCCAGGCGCGCCGAGCTCTCCGCATAGCCGCCCCGTTTAGCCGGGGACAGCGCGTCCCACAAGTTGCGCATCAGGACGCCGCAGCAATAAACGAGGTCGATATTGGCGGCGTTGACGGCATCGGCAAGGCCGCGATGCAGATCGGGACCAGCGGGGCCAAGCTCCAGCATGTCGCCGAGCACAGCGATGCGCCGGCCCCGTGCGCCGATTTGCGCCTGGCCGAGCACGTTGAGGGCCGCGGTCACCGACGCCGGGTTGGCGTTGTAGCTCTCATCGATCAGGGTGGCCTCGCCATTGCGTAGATCCAGCACGCGGCGCACGCCGCGGCCAGCAGCAGGCACAAGGCTCGACAGCGACAGCGCCACGAGCGCAAGGTCGGCGCCGGCGAGCGATGCGGCCGTGAGCACGGCAAGCGAGTTCATCGCCATGTGACGGCCGGGCATGCCGAGCTTGTAAGTGACGTCAACCCCCAGGACGTTCGCGTGAACCGCCGAGCAGGTCGCATGCAGCGAGAGGTCGAGCAGCCGCGCATCGGCTTTCGCGTCCGAGCCGAAGGAGACGATGCGCGCGATGCCGCGTTCCCTGGCGCGTTCGGTCAAGCGCCCGAATTGCGCGTTGTCGCGGTTGAGCACCACGGCGCCGCCGGGCTCGACGCCGGCAAAGATCTCGGCCTTGGCGTCGGCGATCGCCTCGATGCCGGAAAAGAACTCAAGATGCACCGGCTCGACCGTGGTGATGATGGCGAAATGCGGCCGCACCATCTTCACCAGCGGCTCGATCTCACCCGCATGATTCATACCGATCTCGGCGATGGCAAAGCGGATATCCGCCGGACAGCGCGCCAGCGACAGCGGCACGCCCCAATGATTGTTGAAGGAAGCGACAGACGCATGCGTCGGGCCTTGCGCCGAGAGCACATGGCGCAGCGCCTCCTTGGTCGAGGTCTTGCCGACCGAGCCGGTGACCGCGATCATCTGGCCCCGAAGCCGTGCGCGCGCCGCGCGGCCGAGATCGCGCAAGGCTCCGAGCACGTCATCGACCACGAGCAGTGGCGCGTCGGTCGCGAACTTTGCGCGTTGCGCGTTTTCGACGACCGCCAACGCCGCGCCGGCCTTGAGCGCTGCATCGACGAAATCGTGACCGTCATGCACGTCGCCCCTGATCGCGAAATAAGCGTCGCCCGGCAGGACCGTGCGGCTGTCGATCGACAGCCCCGTCACAGCGTCAGACAACGCGCCGTTGGGCGCGGCGCGCATGGCCTCCGTCATGGCTTGCGAGGTCCAGAGCGTTACCGCCATCATGCAACCCTCGGGGCAAGTGCAGCCGCCACGGCCTCATGATCGCTAAACGGCAGCACACGGTCGCCGACGATCTGGCCAGTCTCATGGCCCTTGCCGGCAATGAGCAACGCATCGCCCGGCTCGAGATCGTCGATCGCAGTGCGGATGGCCTGCGCGCGGTCGCCGATCTCGCCGGCGCCCTTGGCTGCGGCCAGGATCGCGGCACGAATGGCCTCGGGCTTTTCGCTACGCGGATTGTCGTCGGTGACGATGACATGATCGGCATTCTCGGCCGCGATCGCGCCCATCAAGGGCCGCTTGCCCGCGTCGCGGTCGCCTCCTGCGCCGAACACGACGACCAGCCTGCGCTTGGCATAGGGCCGCAGCGCCTGCAGCGCTTTGGCAAGCGCATCGGGCTTGTGGGCATAGTCGACGAAGATCTGCGCGCCGTTGCGCTCGCCCACGCGCTCAAGCCGTCCCTTGGCGCCCTCGAGCTTCTCGAGGCTTGCAAACACCGCGTCCGCCTCGCTGCCGGTCGCGATGACAAGCCCCGCCGCGACAAGTGCGTTCTCGATCTGGAAATGGCCAACCAGCGGCAGCCGCACGGCGTATCTCCTGCCACGATGCTCGAGCGCAAGCTTCTGTGCAAAGCCGTCGATCTCGGCGGCCACCAGACGAATGCCCTCGCCTGCCCCATCGCCCTGGCTGCCGACCGCCAGAATCCGCAAGGCCCGCGCGCGCGCCGCATCAAGCACCTGGCGCGAGCAATCATGGTCGGCCGAGATCACGGCGGCACCACCGGACGGGATCAACTCGCGGAACAGCCGCATCTTGGCGGCGAGATAATGCGCGACGTCGGGATGGTAATCCATGTGATCGCGCGACAGATTCGTGAAGCCGCCGGCCGCGATGCGCACGCCGTCGAGCCGGTATTGGTCAAGCCCGTGAGACGAGGCCTCGAACGCCAGATGCGTGACGCCATCACGTGCGATCTCGTCGAGCTGGCGATGCAGCGCGATCGGATCGGGCGTCGTCAGGGAGCCATAGACGGTGCGCTCCGGCGAGACCAGGCCGATGGTGCCGATGCTGGCCGAGACATGGCCGAGCTGTTGCCAGATCTCGCGCGTGAAAGCCGCCACCGACGTCTTGCCACTGGTGCCGGTCACGGCCGCGACCGTCGCCGGTTGCAGCGGGAAGAATCTCGCGGCCGCCAGCGACAGCGCGAGCCGCGCGTTCGGCGTGGTGACGAAGGGAACGCTGCAACCCGACGCCGGCATTTGCTCGCCGGCGACCGCGACCGCGCCGGCCGCAATGGCCGCGGCGGTGAAGCGCGCGCCATCGGTCTTGTGGCCGGCAAGCGCGAAAAACACATCGCCGGGCTTCACCGCACGGCTGTCCACGGCAACACCGGCAACATGAACGTGCTTTGCCTGCGGATCGATGCGGGCGTCAGCGCCAAAAAGCTCGCCAAGCGTCATGATCTTCCAGTCCGGCCGAGGCCCACGGGGAAACGCGCGGCGAATGCCGCGCGGGGGACTCAAAGAGGGGTCGCGGCATCCCCGTGCTTACTGCGTTGTCTTTGATGCCGCAAGAATAAGGCGGTCGGGCGGCGGCAAATCGAAGCGCGGTTCGATCCCCAGCAGCGGTGCAATCCGGGCGATCACGTTGCCGGCGGTCGGCACGGCGTTCCAGCCGGAGGTGATGAACCCGTAAGTTTCCTTCAGCGCCTGCGGCTCGTCGAGCATGATGAGGACCTGGTAACGGGGATTGTCCGCAGGGAGAATGCCCGTAAAGGCCGTGAGCACACGCTTCTTGGCATAACGGCCGTTGATGACCTTTTCCGCGGTGCCGGTTTTCCCGCCGATATAATAGCCGTTGACGTCGGCCTTGCGCGCCGTGCCGACCTCGGCGTTGAGGCGCATCAGGAACCGCATCTTTTCCGACGTCTCGGGCTTGATCACCCGCTTGGCCAGCTGCATCGCCTCCGCCTCGCTGCGCTTCAGGAAGGTCGGCGGAATCAAATAGCCGCCATTGACCAGCGCGCTGACGCCCATGACCGCCTGCAGCGGCGCTACCGCGATGCCATGGCCGAAGGCGATGGTGATGGTGTTGAGGTCGCCCCAGTGCCGCGGCACGATCGGGGACGCACTCTCCGGCAGCTCGGTACGAAGCCGCTCGAGCTGCCCCATCTTGCGCAGGAAGGCCTTGTGCGCTTCCACCCCTTGCGACAGCGCGATTCTGGCGGCGCCGATGTTGGAGGAGAAGGTGAACACCTCCTTCATGCTGATGAAGCGGCCCTTGGGCTCATCGTCATGGATCGCGAACCTGCCGTAGTGCAGCGGCGCGCGCGCATCCCACATCGAGTTGAGGTCGTATTTGCCGGTATCCAGCGCCATCGCGAGCGTAAAGGCCTTGAAGGTCGAGCCCATCTCGTAGACGCCGGTGGTCAGGCGGTTGATGCGATCGGGATCGTGCGCTTCCTTCGGGTTGTTCGGATCGAAATCCGGCAGCGACACCATGGCCACGACTTCGCCGGTCCTGACATTGGTGACGAGGCCCGATGCCGCCTTGGCGTGAAACTTGTCTTTCGCCTTTTGCAGCTCGTCGCGCAGCGCGTGCTCGACGCGTAGGTCGACCGACAATTCGATCGGCTGCTGCAGGCGGTCGGTGGCAAAGCCCGCGCGATGCAGATCGGCCAGACCATTATTGTCCAGCCATTTCTCCATGCCGGCGATGCCCTGGTTGTCGATATTGACGAGACCGATCAGATGGGCGACTTCGTTGCCGGTGGGATAGACACGCTTGTTCTCGCGCAGGAAGCCGACACCGGGAATGCCAAGTCGGTGGATTTCCAGCTGCTGCTTCGGCGTGATATCGCGCTTCAGCCAGACGAAGCCCTTTCGCGACGACAGGCGGTCGCGCACCTCGTCCGTGTCGAGGTCGGGCAGCGTGGCGGTCAGGAGCTCGGTCGCCTCGTCGGTGTCGATGAGCCGGCGCGGCTCGGCGAACAGGCTCGGCGCCTTGACGTCGGTTGCGAGGATCTCGCCATTGCGGTCGATGATGTCGGGCCGCGCGGTCGCGATCGCATCGTGCGCGGCAGCCTGACGCCCGCCATGCGCATCCGCGCCGATCGCAAACATCACGAGCCGCCCGCCGATCACCGCATAGATCGCGGCAAAGGCGAGGATCGCAAGACCGACACGCGCACGCGCTTTCGCAATGCGATCGACATTGCGCCCGTAGAGCAGGCTGCGGATCAGCCGCCGCCGCCACGGTTCCGGTTTTGCCTTTGGTTGTGCCGCTTCCGTCATTGCTTGCTCTCCGGCTGCGACACCGAGCCGGTGACGCTGGCCGCATCTGCGGGCGCATCGATGATGCTGATCATCGCGCCGATCGGATCGGGATCGCCGGGCTTGACCAGGCTCGGCGGCCGCTCGGGCAGGTTTTTCAAATCGTCATATTGGCGGGCGTTGATCGGCTTGAGCGGCAGATGGCGCTCGACGAGGCCCTGCAGGCGGAGCGGCGCATCGAGCTTGGCCCATTCGGAGTGCAGCACCGCAATGGCGTCGCGCTCTTCACGAATCTGCGCATGCAGCTTCAAGACGCGCTCGGTGCGCGCGGTCGATTCCATCTTGATTCGGTAGACGTAGGCGGCTGCGAATATGAGCGCGCCGATCACGAGGAGGTGAAGGATCCGCATCGCCCTAGCCTCCCCGCATCACTTCGGCCAGTCGTGGCCATGAGGCCAAGGGCTGTGGCGGATGCGCAGCGGCCTCGGTGCGGATTGCCGCGCGCAGCTTGGCGCTGCGGGCGCGCGGATTGGCGGCGGTCTCGCCATCATCAGCCACCAGCGGCCGGCGGGTCAGGAGCCTGAAGCTCGGCACAATCTGCGCGACCTCAGGCAGATGCCGCGAGCCGCCGCCGGTCTTGCTGCGCTCGGAGAAGAAATTCTTGACGATGCGGTCTTCCAGCGAATGGAAGGACACGACCACAAGCCGCCCGCCGGGCTTGAGCACGCGTTCAGCCGCTTCCAGCGCCTCCTGCAATTCGTCGAGCTCTTCGTTGACGAAGATCCGCAACGCCTGGAAGGTGCGCGTGGCCGGGTGGATGTCGCCCGGCCTGGACCGCACCGTGCGCGCGACGATATCGGCGAGCGCACGGGTGGTCGTGATGGGCGCTTCCTTGCGCGCGGCGACAATGGCGCGGGCAACGCCGCGCGAATGGCGCTCCTCGCCAAAGAGATAGATGATGTTGGCGAGTTCGGCTTCGCCGGCGCGCGCGACCACGTCGGCCGCGCTGGCACCGGACGAGCCCATCCGCATGTCGAGCGGACCGTCGAGGCGGAAGGAGAAGCCGCGCCCGGCCTGGTCGAGCTGCATGGAGGAAACGCCGACATCCATCACAACGCCGTCGACGCTCTCGAGACCTTGCGCGGCCGAGATGTCCGCCAGATGGGAAAAGCGGTCCTCGACCAGCGTCAGCCTGCCGCCGGCCTGCTCGACCAGATCGAATCCCCCGGCGATGGCGGTGCGGTCACGGTCGATGCCGATGACCCGGGTACCGCTGGTTTCGAGAATCGCGCGGCTGTATCCGCCGGCACCGAAGGTGGCATCGACATAGATGCCGCCTTGGCGTGGCGCGAGCTGTTCCAGCACCTCGCGCAGCAGCACGGGAACATGGCGTGGCGAGCCCGCGCTCATGGGGCGGCGCCCCGCACGCAATCGCAAGGTAAACGGAAACTTAACGGTCGCCGGCCCATGGCGCCTCAAACTCCTGCGCTCGCCGCAGCGTTCTCGAACGCGCCGCCGCTCCGCGCCAATGCTTAATCCGCGCGCTTCATCCCGCAAACCCTGTTTTCCGGCTGGAATTTGCTGGGCTGACATGGGATTTCGAGCGTGTGAGAGGCTTGCCGTTCCCCAAACCGGTTCGGCTCTTCACCACTTAGTAAGGGCGGATAGGCTTAAGAAAGCGTTGATGGGGACGTCACAATCAAGAAAGCGAATCGGATCGAGCGGGTTCCCGACGCGCGGCCAAGGGACCGCCGATGCATTAAGCAAACGCCCTGAAGCAAACACCCTGTCAAAATGCAGAGGCAGCTTGACGTCGCCACTGATTGCGCTGACGCTGAAGTAAAGAAACAGTTAAAATTATTTTTGCCGAAATGCGACGCGAGTCGCCCTCATCTGTGGTTTGACTGTCCAATGTCGTCTGGTTCGCCTCCGTCCAATGGATCTGATTCGAAGCGTCAGCGCGCGCTTCCGATCCCGAAGGAGGCTGCGAACATGAAGACTTTCACCCCGGATACCTCGATCGCCTCCGACGTGATCCCCTCGCCGAATTATGGCGAGCGCAACAGCGGCCGTGACGTCGACATGATCGTGCTGCACTACACCGGCATGCCGGACGTGGAAGGCGCGATTGCGCGGCTGTGCACCGCCGGCACCGATGTTTCCACCCACTACATCGTGCTGGAAGACGGCCGCATCGTGCAATGCGTGCCCGAATCGAAGCGCGCCTGGCATGCCGGCGTATCGGCGTGGGCTGGCGAAGAGGACGTCAACTCCTGTTCCATCGGCATCGAGATCGTCAATCGCGGCCATGACTGGGGCTATCCGGATTTCCCGTTGCGCCAGATCGCCGCCGTGATCGCGCTCTGCCGCGGCATCATGCTCCGCCGCAACGTGCCCTCGCACCGGGTGCTGGCGCATTCCGACGTCGCACCGGCGCGCAAGAAGGATCCGGGGGAAAAATTTCCCTGGCATTCGCTCGCCAATTCCGGTGTCGGTCACTGGGTGCAGCCGGCGCCGATCACGCGCGGCGAGGCCTTTATGCTCGGCACCGTCAGCGACGACGTGCAGAACCTGCAGATGGCGCTCGCCAAATACGGCTACGGCGTGCCGGTGACCGGAAAATATGACGGACCAACCATGGAAGTGGTCACCGCCTTCCAGCGCCATTTCCGCCCGGCCCGGGTTGATGGCGTGGCGGATCATTCGACGCTGATGACGCTGCATGCGTTGCTGACGAGTTTGCCGGCGGAGGGGCGCGCGGGGGTGAAGTAGCGAGATTCCGGCGCTGCAGAGTCTTCCGAAGCGCCCAGTGGCGCCGAACTCGCAATCGGGTGCATCACTTGGCGTGACCACATCGCGTGGATCACGGAATGTCCAAGGAAGGCGTTTGCCCGTCCGGATTGATCATTTCAGGCAAGAAGGATAGCTGCGCGCCAGAAGCTTCGACTTGCCCGGGCTTCAATAGAGCGGTGGCCATGACTGCACACTTCTCCCGGTTTTTGCAGAAGCTCGCTAAATAGTCATAAGGGTGCTTTTGCTCTATGTAAGCAGCGACTCTAGGGAAAATCTCGTTTATCGCATCACGGGCAGACGTAGTAAGATGATCTTCAGTCACATCGTCACGGCTGTATTGCCGCACTGCCGGATCGCGGAAAACCAAGTGCAAAAGGGCCCGGTTCAGGTGAACGGCAATCATGTCAGCGCGAGCGGCGGATGAGCGCCTGAGCTTCTGCAGCTCTTCATCTACGGCTCGCAGAATGCGAACAGCCCTCCAAAGCCGTATGCTGGTCAAATGATCGTTGAAAAGTTCCGTGTAAGGCGGCCGATCAATTTTCCACCAAAGTTCGCTAATCTCCCGTTTTACCTGCACTGCTAGTTCGATAGACGCCGCACACCCAAGTGCCTGCGTGGCCTCAGTGATGCTGCATCCATCGTCGCCGTGAGGATCCTCTTCGCCCGATTTGTACACGTATCGCCTACCATCCAGCGAGAAATCAGTCGCGAGGCGATGCTGTACCGGGTCCATTGCCGCGAAATCTCTTCGGACAACGGCATTTTGGAAATTGGTTGCTTGGGTTATTTGCCGATCAAATCCGGGCGGACATTTCTCAAGAGATATGATTCTAACTTGCACCCAGGAATGTTCAAATGCGCTCACTTTGGTGGTTTCAGAGGCTACTCCCCCTTCCCCTTGAGGCAGAATTGTCCCTATAACCCCGACGGTTTGTGCTCCGTTTACGACACTTACGCCTTTACAATTGAACAGACCCAGCGCAGTGCCGGGCGAACCTGTCAGGCTTTTTACAACGGAATCACAGATGATAGTGATCCCGTTGTTAAAATACCAAAAGTATTCTGGGTTCGAGAGCAAAGTATCTCGAAGAGCGTCGTTCACGTCAGATCGATGAAAGAAGTGACGTATGTTTCGGTCGCAGATCGATCGTCCATAATCCCTCCACCATCCGGCAACTTCAATCAAGTTGGCTCGGCCGTAATAAGAAAGGAACGGTCGCTCCGTAAAGCCGAATTGGCTTAGCGTGATTGGAACATCAATTTTGGCCGGTTTCGCAAAAGAGGTTATTAGGCGATAGACTTCCTCCTGATTCAGATGAATCGCCCTTGCCTGCTCAGGCAATGAGGGCACGTTCAATTCCGTCACGAGGTCGTCTATTTTTCTCCGCCCGTGAAGACCTATCTCAGGCTCTGCGGAGTGGACCGTAATCAAAACGATTGTGATTAGACGGCTCGCGCGCAGAGCAGACAGGATTTCATTTTCTTTGGCTTTCACTTTCGCGTTAAAGCGATCAAGATTTCCCGCAAGAATGTCTCTTACGCCATCGGCAAACTTCCCGCTGGCGGCCTCGCTGATTGGCTTGTTTCCTGCGTTGTTCCATTTGCTCTGAACAAAATAGAACGCATCGTTTACTTGATCGAAAAATAGCGCGTCGATACCGCTGTCATCGAAGCCGTCCACGAGCGTCCGCGCTGCGGCTTGATCATTAATTCCAGCGAGCATCTTGATACAGAGTGCTGCGAGCGAACGGGATAGGAAGGCTGTTCGAACGTCTTCGGCCCTTCGATCCTCCCAATCGCTCATATCAACCAGACTCGAAAATGTTTGTTCGAGCACTGATGCTATCCGAGTCAGATGATAGTGACCCATATCAATTTCCCTTGCCAGCGATTGATGGCGCAGTGCGCCCCTTATGAGCCGCTCCCCAACCTTGAATAGAAACGCCGCTATTTCGCAAGCTGTGCAATTCGGAATCCACCGATTCCGAACCATTGATCGTCGTCCCGCGCGTATTTCAAATTAACCTGATGCTCGTTTGAGCTTTTTGAGAACTCCGATGATGTTCAGAGCCCATCGGCGAGAAACCGATTTAAGCACTCGCACGAGGGAGGCGTATCGCGATCGTCACGGACGCGGGCTGGAATGCGGTGGACGCCAAGATGCGGTTCGACAAGCGGCACGCTAGCAGACGGCGAGTTGCATGGCCCTGGCGTCCTAAAGTTCTGGCGCTAAGCAAGCCGCCGACGCCCAGCGCATCAACCGTGCCCTTCCATTTCCTGGACGCGCCGTTGCAGCGGGGAAACCCATCCGCCGCGCTCCTTGATCAATCTCCATCGGAAGTGTTTGGCGACCAAGATTGCGGCATCCATATAGTCGGTGCCACGCGCGAAATGCGCGTAGATTTCCGTCTCGATCAGTGGAGTGACCGGATTTTTGTAATATTCGCTGATGTAGTAGCTGACGCGCTCGCGGTACTCATCCCACTCCATTCCGTGCGCCTTCTCGGCGGCAGCCTCGGAAGCGGCCACGCCCCAGTATGACAGCAGGTCATGTGCGGAGTTGTCACTCCAATCGCGAAACAATCGTTGCGAGCGGGGTTTCGACAATATGGCGGCAACGTCCTGACACCAGCGTGCGACCTCGATAGGGTCGGCATTGATATCGGGGTTCGACGTTAGCCATTCGTTGACCTGTCGCAGCGGCTCGTGCAGGCGCCAGTCGAACGCCTCCATCTCGGCGCGACGCTTAGCGTCGGGCAGCCATTCGAACAGCACCCGGAATTTTGTTTCGAGATCGAGAGTCGAGCGCGTGTTGAATGACAGGCGCGACTTGCGTGCCCGGAGCAACCGCAGGACCTCGCTATCGCCATAGTTTAGCCTCGCCATGAAACCCAAGGTCTTGCCGCTGTTGTCGGCCCGATAGTGCGCTTCGTCGATGTGTTGCTCGCGGCGCGGCGCGACCTCAACCACGAGATCGATGTCCCCGAGGTCATTGCCGTCGGTGAGATACGATCCGAACGCGGTGATCTTGTGTATGAAGAATACCAACTCATCGCGCCTATTGATCTCGTTGGCCCGTGCGATCAGGGCAGCGACCTCCTTGTCGGCCTTCGCTCGGTCAAACCTCGGCGTCAGGTTCGCAGCCGCGAGCCGCTGACCGTTCACACTGGTCTGGTACTTGGCTTCATCGAACTTGTGCTCCGGCTCGTGGGGTTCGAGGTAACCCTCATCGAGCAGCGTCGCGAACACGCGTTCGGCCTCAGTGAGCTTGATCGGCTTGAACTTGAAGCGCCAAATTTTGCAATAATCCTTGCGATCTTCAGCATCGCATCGCTGGCGAAGGCTCTTCGGGATTGTCGGATCGGCCTTGCAGGCGGCGTCCACCGTGCTACGCCAGTGCTCGTCATTGAGGAACTCAAGCACCGTGTCCGCGTCGATTCGGTGTACGTTGAGGTGACGCATCAGATCGCGCGCTGTCTTGACCGGCAATCCGGCGATGCTGTTTTTGGAATCGAACTTCATTTTGGTCTGTGTTGCTCCAGGCTGCGTGCGCGGCTCTCCCGACGCTTCGACACCGGTCCAATGCGGCTATATCAATAGACGTGTTGGCAACTCAATTTCGAGAGCCCGCTCGCGGTGATTGCAAATCGCTTCCCCCACCCCTCTATACCAGCAGCTGAGCCCGAGCCATGCAAAATAGGACAGCGGCGAGTTCGCACCCTCTTGACCTGCTCCAAATAATCCCTTATGTTCACGTTCTGTTCTAGTCCAGAATCGAGGGGCGTATCGCGATCGTCACGGACGCGGGCTGGAATGCGGTGGACGCTGAGATGCCGTTCGACGAGCGGTGTGCTCGCGTACGGCGAAGTCGTGTGGTCCTGGCGCCCCAGATATCTGGCGCTAAGTCGGTGACGATGCTTGCGCATGGCGCTGACGACGGTGGCAAACGGAATGGTTCACCGAGGAGAGCTCGTATAAGCCGTAAAACCACTGCGCAGGGAAGGCCGGCGTGATTGCCGCTCTCACCTGTGGTCAACGCGCGCTCGCGCAACCTTCTTTGCGCGGGGGCCGTGGGTGCAGTTGCGGGCACCCGGTCTTCCCTGCGCCCTCGATCTTTGGAGGGACATGGTTTTGCATAGCCCGGGCGCCGGTAGCGCCGCGGCAATGCGAACGTGTACCTGCGGCTGTTTGAAAATTGAATCGGACGCTACGTGCGCAGCTGACGGGTCTGCCGGCGGACATGCTGGCAAGGGCGAAGTGGAGCGCTTGCCACCCTCTCGGTCGTCATGCCCGGGCTTGACCCAGGCATCCACGCGTCGGACAGGCAAAGAAAGACGTGGATGGCCGGGTCAAGCCCGGCCATGACGACTTTGTTCACACATCTCCCGCATCCGCCGCGCATAGAGCCTGCGCAACGGCTCGAGCTGCGTGGCGGCACTTGCGGCGAGATAGGCTTCGCGTGCCTGGTTGTGCCGGCCGAGCCGGCGCAACAGATCGGCGCGCACCGCCGGCAACAACTCATAGCCTTTGAGCCCGCCGCGCGCTTCGATTGCATCGATCAGTTGCAGCGCGCGGGCCGGCCCATCCACCATCGAGATCGCTGCAGCATGGTTGAGTTCGATGACGGGCGAAGGAGCAATGCGCAGCAGCACCTCGTAGAGACCGGCGATCTGCGGCCAATCGGTTTGTCCGTAGCTCGGTGCCTGCGCATGCAGCGCGGCAATGGCGGCCTGCACCGCATAGGTCTGCGGCAAGCCCGGCAGACGCAGCGCTTCCTCGACCAGCAGCACACCTTGCTCGATCTGCGCGCGGTCCCAGAGCGCGCGGTCCTGCTCTTCCAGGAGCACGATGTCGCCGGCTTCGGTCGCCCGGCCGGCGCGGCGCGCATCGTGCAGCAGCATCAGCGCCAATAGCCCCTTGATCTCGCGGCGCTGCGGCATCAGCCCGTCGAGCAACCGGGCGAGCCGGATCGCCTCGCGCACGAGATCAGGCCGCATCAACTCTTCGCCCGAGGTTGCGGCATAGCCTTCGGTGAAGACGAGATAGATGACGGCCAGCACGCCGTTGAGCCGCGGCTCCAGCGCCTCGCGCTCCGGCACTTCATAAGGGATGCCGGCGAGGCGGATCTTCTGCTTGGCGCGCAACAGGCGTTGCGCCATCGCCTCCTCGCCCACCAGAAAGGCGCGCGCCACCTGCGCGGTGGAGAGGCCGCATACCGTGCGTAGGGTAAGAGCGACCTGTACCTCCGGCGCGAAGGACGGATGGCAGCAGGTGAAGATCAGCCGCAGCATGTCGTCGTCGAGCGCGCCGGCCTCCGCGAGTTCGCCGTTGCAGGCGGCGTCGTTCAGGAGCGTGTGGGTCAATTCGTCCTGCTTGCCGCGAAAGGCAACTTGGCGGCGGATGCGGTCGATCGCCTTGTTGCGCGCGACGTTCACCAGCCAGGCACGCGGATTGGACGGCGGATCGGACGCCGGCCAGCGTTCCAGCGCCACTGCAAAGGCTTCCTGCAGGACATCCTCGGCGAGATCGAAATCGCCGACGAGGCGGATGAGCGTGGCAAGCGCCCGCCCCGCCTCGTCGCGGAAGATCTTCTCGATTTCGCCTGGGGTCATGTGAGCCAATTTTCTGGCACCGTCGTTCCGGGGCGATGCAAAGCATCGAACTATGGTGCGCAATTGCGCACCTGAGAACCCCGAGATTCCGGGTTCGCTCTTCGAGCGCCCCGGAATGACAGTGGATACTTACTTATCGTACACCCAGATCGGCCGCACCTCGATCGAGCCGTCGCGTGCGCTCGGAATGCGTGCAGCGATGCCGATTGCGGTGTCGAGGTCCTTGGCTTCGATCAAATAGTAGCCGCCGAGCTGCTCGCGCGTCTCTGCAAACGGGCCGTCGGTCGTCAGCATCTTGCCGTCGCGGACGCGCACGGTTGTCGCCGTCGAGGTCGGCTGCAGCCGATCGGCGCCCTTGAAATTGCCGCTCTGGATGATGGACTGGGTGAAGGCCTGATATTCAGCCACGACTTTCTGCGTCGTCGCCGCATCGCGCTTGGCGTATTCGACTTCGTTGCTATAGATCATCAGCAGGTACTGCATTTCGTTCACTCCTTGTGTTCGGCTCATTCGCCGACATCCAGTCGAACGGGCGGCGAGCGGAACGACATCTTCAGGATAAATTATTTCAAGACCGCGGGGCGCGCGATATTGCCTTGACGCGAGAAGCAAAAATGCCCATTCCCTTGACACGTCAGTCGGCCGGACGGCCGCTCCGGCAAGCACCGAAAGGTCGTTCGGAGAGGAAAGTCCGGGCTCCATTGGCATACGGTGCCGGATAACATCCGGCGGGGGCAACCCCAGGGAAAGTGCCACAGAGAACGAACCGCTTCCCCGCCCGAAAGGGAGGGACAGCAAGGGTGAAAAGGTGCGGTAAGAGCGCACCGCGGCTCCGGCAACGGATCCGGCATGGTAAACCCCACCGGGAGCAAGACCGAATAGGGACGGCCACGGGGCCAGTTCGCGAAAGCGACAACGGCCGCGGGAGCATTGTCAGGCTCGCCGTCCGGGTAGGTTGCAGGATGTCGCGTGCAAGCGCGACACAAGAGGAATGGCCGTCGCGTATCGCGCGCGTCGCAAGGCGCGTGCGGTGCCCTACAGAACCCGGCTTACAGGCCGGCTGATGCTTCTACCATGAGGGGTTCGGCGGACACCCGCCGGACCCCTCGCCATTTAGGGAAGGTCGCGCAAATTCTTGGATGTGGCTCTGGACTGAACAGAGAAGTTCGAGAACAAGGTGATCGAGAGCAAGCGGACGGCGCACAGGTTCGAAGCGTGCGCGTTGCTTGAGATGAAACAGGGAGGGAAGATGCACGCGGGCGCCTACGCGCTGCTGTTTGTCGGCGCGCTGGCCGGCGGGTTTGTCTCGGGGCTGGCCGGCTTCGGCACCGCGCTGATGGCGCTGGGCATCTGGCTTTATGTGCTGCCGCCTTCGCTTGCGGTGCCGCTCATCCTCGTCTGCTCGGTCGTGGCGCAGAGCGCGACGCTGCCGTCGATGTGGAAGAGCTTCGACCTCACTCTGGTCTGGCCGTTCGTGATCGGCGGACTTGCGGGCGTGCCGCTCGGCACGAGGCTCGTGGCCGATGCCGACCCGAACGTCTTCAAGCTGACCATCGGCGTGTTCCTGCTGGTGTTTCCGGTGGCCCTGCATTTCAACCGCGACCTGCCGGCAATCCGCTTCGGCGGCAAGCTCGCCGACGGCGCGATCGGCTTTGCCGGCGGCATTCTGGGCGGCCTCGCCGGACTATCGGGGCCGCTGCCGATCCTGTGGGCCTCGATCCGCGGCTGGGGCAAGGGCGAACGACGCGGCGTGTTCCAGCTCTTCAACTTCACCGTGCTCGCGGCAGCGCTGGCCCTGCAGATCGTCAGCGGCATGGTCGACACCCACCTGATCTGGCTCTCACTGGTCGCTTTTCCAGGCACCATCCTTGGCGCCTCGCTCGGCGCGCGGGTCTATCACGCCATGAGCGACAAGAATTTCAATGATGTCGTGCTGGTACTGCTGTTTCTCTCAGGCGCCGCCTTGGTCTGGACCAGTATCGCCGCGCGCTAAAGCATGATCCGGAAAAGTGTGTAGCGGTTTTCCGAAAAGATCATGCTCAATCAAAGACCTAAGGCGCGATGACGATTCAACCAAATCTCATCGCGCTTTAGCGACCAGCCCCGCGCAGCACGCGGCCGAGAATCTCCGCGCCCTGCTCGATCTCCGGCTCATTCCAGGCGGCAAAGCCCAGAAACAAACCTCGGTCGGTCGCGCGGCCGACGAAATGCGGCGACAGCGGCCGGACCGAGAGACCCTGTTCGGCAAGCCGTACCGCAACTGCGCGATCATCGATCTGCTTGCCGAGGGTGGCGACGAGCTGCATGCCGCCGCTGGGCGGAACGATGCTGAGTCGGTCGCCGGCAGTGGCATTGAGCGCCCGCACCAGGTGATCGCGTCGCGCGTGGTAAAGGCGGGACATTCGCCGGATGTGGGCTGCCAAATGACCATCCGCGATGAACTCGGCAAGCGCGTCCTGCACCGGCACCGCACCGATCTGGCCGCTGTGCCGCTGCGCCTGCTCGAAAATCTCGACATAGGCTTCCGGCACCAGCGCGTAGCCGAGCCGGATATCGTGAAATGTCGATTTGGAGAAGGTGCCGACATAGAAGACGCTGGCCGTCTGCTCCAATCCTTGCAGCGCGGCGACCGGGCGGCCGTCATAGTGAAATTCGCTGTCGTAATCGTCCTCGATGATGGTCGCGCCCGACGTCGCGGCGAAGGCGAGCAGCTGGCGCCGCCGATTGATCGACATCAGCCGCCCCGTCGGATATTGGTGCGACGGGGTGACGAAGATCAGGCGCGGCCGACTTGAACCGGTCTCGATGGAAATGCCGCTGCGGTCGAGCGAGATCCCCTGGACGCGGGCGCCCGCCGCCTCCAGTGCGGTGCGCGCACCGCCATAGCCGGGACTCTCCATCCACGCGACGTCGCCGGCATCGAGCACAAGACGCGCAATGAGCTCGATCGCAGCCTGCGCCGATGGCAGGATCACGAGTTGCCGCGGCGCGGCCCTGACGCCACGATGCTCCACCAGGTGCCGCAGCAGTGCCGATTGCAGCGCTGGTGAATTGATGGACAGTTCTTCGCGTCTTGCAACGCCACGCGCCGCACGGCGCAGGCAGCGCGCCCACAGCTCATGCGGGAATTCCCTGAAGTCGCCGAATCCGGGACGAAACGGCCGCGGCGGCTCCCGGTCCCTGATCGGCCAATCCGACTTCTGCAGCCGCTTCGCCCATTGCGACATCCGCAGCGCCGGCGCCGGCTTTGCCGCCGCCGACTTGCCCCGCAACAGCGGCGCCCGTTGCGCCGTCACCACCGGACGACGCCCCTGGGCGACGTCGAGAAATCCCTCCATCGCGAGCTGATCGATCACGCTGGATATCGTGTTACGCGACACCTTGAGCTGGCGCGCCAGCTCGCGGCTCGACGGCAGGCGGCGCCCCGGCAACAGCGCGCCCTTAAGGATAGCCTCTCGCAACTCATGCGACAGCCGGCGCGTCAGCGTGTCGCCGGCTTCCGCGGCCCGCTCGATATCGACCAGCCCGGACAAGACCTCGCGCATCCAACTGGTACTCTCAGATTAAGAGAATTGGCACTACTCATCGTACCAGTTAAGGCTAAGTTCGCGGGCCTGTCCAGCATCACCGCAGGGAATGCAAACTACCGATGGATCATGTCTTGCCCCGCCGAACGGCGCTGTTGCTCTTTGCCATCGTGGTCGTGAGCTGGGGCCTGAACTGGGCGGTGACGAAGGTCATCGTCCACAGCGTCTTCCCGCTCTGGGCAACCGCGATCCGCACCGCGATTGCCGCGGTCACGCTGCTCGTGGTGCAGCTCATCCGCGGCGAATTCATCCTGCCCCGCAAAGGCGACTGGCCCGTCATCATGGCGATCGCGCTTTTGCACATGGTGGCGTTCTCGGCGCTGGTGGCGTTCGGCCTGAAATTCGCGCCCGTCGGCCGCTCCATCGTGCTCGGCTACACCACGCCGCTCTGGGTCGTGCCGGGTGCTGCGCTGTTTCTGAAGGAGCCGATGACGCGCGCGCGGCTCGCGGGCACCGCGCTCGGCCTGCTCGGCCTTGTTGCGATGTTCAATCCGCAGGCCGTCGACTGGAATGATCACGATGCGCTGCTCGGCAGCGGACTGATCCTGCTGGCCGCGCTGTGCTGGGCCGCCAACATCCTCTATGTGCGCGTCCATCGATGGGTGTCGACGCCGTTCCAGTTGACATTCTGGCAGACGCTGCTGGCAACCTGCGTACTCTCGATCCTTGGGTTGCTCTTCGACGGCATGCCGCAGATTGTTTGGAGCCCGTCTCTGGCCGGCGCGTTCCTTTACGCGGGAATCGTCGGTACTGCGCTCGCCTATTGGGCCATGGCCATGGTCAACCGCAGCCTGCCGGCGGCGACGACCTCGCTCGGCATTCTGGCAACACCAGTGATCGGCGTCGTCACCTCGACGCTTGCACTCGGCGAAACAATCGATATCTCTCTGCTCGTGGCGATGACAACGATCCTTTCAGGCATCGTCATCGGCACGCTCCCACCCAGGATTTTCAGTCGGTCGCCCCGCCTCCAGCCATCATGCCCGCCCCCTCGCTGACGCAGACCTCTTCTTCGACCCTGTCGCCCGAGCGCCTCGGCCTCGTGCTCGGCTTCGTTGGCATGGCCATTTTCGGCGGCACCTTGCCGGCGACGCGGATCGCGGTTTCGGCGATCGATCCGCTGGCGCTGACGGCCATGCGCACCGCGATCGCAGGCATCGCCTCGCTTGCATTGCTGGTCGCTATGCGCCGGCCATTTCCACCGCGCCGGCTGTGGATTCAACTCGGCGTCGCCTCGCTCTGCGTCAGCGTGCTGTTTCCGTTCCTGATGGCGCTGGCGGTCACCACCGTCGATGCCTCGCATGGCGGCGTGGTGATGGGCGCGCTTCCGATCGCGACCGCCTTCGTTGCGGTGCTGATCACCCATGAGCGTCCGCGGCCCCTGTTCTGGATCGCCTCGCTTGCTGGTGCTGCGCTCGTGGTCGCGTTCGCGCTTCGCCAGGGCGGCGGCGCGCTGACATCCGGAGACCTGCTGCTGTTCGCAGCAGTCGCGGCTTCCGCGATCGGCTATGCTTTTTCCGGCCGGCTGACCGGCGAGATGCCGGGATGGGAGGTGATCAGCTGGGCGCTGGTCGTGGCGCTACCAGTGTCGCTGCCCGCCGCCGTGTTCCTGGCCCCGAGCCACCCGGGCGAGATCGCGCTCAAGCCCTGGCTCGCGTTGCTCTATGTGGCGCTGTTCTCGCAATGGATCGGCTTTTTTGCCTGGAATGCAGGCATGGCCATCGGCGGCATTGCGCGCGTGTCGCAGATGCAATTGCTGCAGCCTTTCGTCACCTTCGCGCTCGCGGCGCTCGTCAACGGCGAGACCATCACGCCCCAGATCGTGCTGTTCGCCGCCGCCGTCGTTGCAACGGTTGCGATCTCGACGCGCACGCGGAAGCAGAACGCCCCGCGTGCGCGGTGAGACTGGCGACCTATTCCGCCGCGGTCATGCGCATGAACTCCGTTGCCTGTCGTTCGAACAGCGAGCGATAGATCCCGTCCGGACGCGCGATCAGCGCCGCGTGGCTGCCCTGCTCGACGATCTCGCCGCGGTCGAACACCAGGATGCGATCGAGGCTGCGCACGGTCGAGAGCCGGTGCGCGATCACGATCGAGGTGCGGCCCTTCATCAGCCGCTCCATGGCCTCCTGAATCAGCGCCTCCGATTCGGAGTCCAGGCTTGAAGTAGCCTCGTCCAGGATCAGCACCGGTGCGTCCGCCAGGAAGGCACGTGCCAGCGCCACGCGCTGCCGCTCGCCGCCCGACAGCTTCACGCCGCGCTCGCCGACCAGGGTGCCGTAACCTTGCGGCAGGCGCAGGATGAAATCATGCGCATTGGCAAGCCGCGCCGCCTGCTCGATCATCGCCATGCTTGCGCCGGACGCGCCATAGGCGATGTTCTCCGCAAGCGACCGGTGGAACAACATCGGCTCCTGCTGCACGATCGCGATCTGGCTGCGCAGCGACTGCTGCGTCGCGTCGGCGATGTCCTGACCGTCGATCAGGATGCGCCCGTCCGAGACGTCGTAGAGCCGCTGCACCAGCTTGACGAAGGTCGTCTTGCCGGAGCCGGAGCGCCCGACCAGGCCGATGCGCTCGCCGGCGCGAATGTCGACCGACAGCCTGTCATAGAGCGGCGCACGATGAGCGCCATAGTGGAAGGTCACCTTCTCGAACTGGATGCGACCGCCCACGATGGCGATAGGCCGCGCGTCGGCGCTATCGGTGATGCCGATCGGCTCGCCATGGATCTCGACCAGCTCCTCCATGTCGTTCACCGAACGCTGCAGGTTGTTGATGTGCATGCCGACATCCCGCAAATAGGCGTGGATGATGTAGTAGCTCGTCAGCACATAGGTGACGTCGCCGGGCGAAGCACGCCCCGCCATCCACAACAGCAGTGAGCCACCAATGACCGAGCCGCGCAGGCAGAGCAGCACTGCCAACTGCGCCGCGTTGGCGTAATTGTAGCGCAGCCAGGTCCGGTTGACGCGCTTGCGCCAGCGGCCGATGACGCCCGTCAGCCGCGCGTCCTCGCGCGCCTCTGCGCCGAATGACTTCACCACGGCATTGCAGGTGAGCGCGTCCGCCAGCGTGCCGCCAACCCTGGTGTCCCAGGCATTGGAGACGCGCGCGGCCGGTGCGATGTAGCCGGTCGATAGCGCCACCGTCATCGACACATAGATTATTGCGCCGAGCGCAATGACGAGGCCGAGCGAGGCCCAGTGCGCCCCCAGCAGGACCATCGACCCCAACAGCACCGCCAGCGACGGCAACAGCGCGAGCAGGACGGTGTCGTTGTAGAGATCGAGCGCCCACATGCCGCGGGAAATCTTGCGTACGGTCGAGCCGGCGAAGGAGCTGGCATGCCAGTCCGTCGAGAAGCGCTGTACCCGCTCGAAAGTCTCGCGCGCGACATCCGACATGATGCGCAGGGTGAACGGCACGATCGCGTGCAGGCCGATCATGCGCAGCACGATGGAGGTGAAGCCGAGCGCCACGATGGCGGCGAAGGCGAGCACCGCGTCGTGGCGCGCAGGCAGGTCCGCCGGCCCTCGGGTCAGGGCGTCGACCAGTTGGCCGGAATAGACCGGCATGAACAGGTCGGCGACGGTGGCTCCCAACAGGCCGAAGGCGACCGTCGACGTCAGCGCCGGCTGCTTCAGCCAGTGGCGGAATACGTAGGGCATCACCGCGCGGATCGCGGCTTTCTTTTGCGTAGATGCGGTCATGGCGTCATCCGGCCGCGGCTTGGTCCGCGAAACGCCGGCTCCAATTGGCGACGCGCACGCGCGCGTCGGCGGTAAAAAAGAAAAGTCCGGGAATTTGGGAGACCGGGACTTCAGGCCCGGTCGATGCTGGCGAAGGCGGCTTCTAGCAGCCGGAAAAACCGGACATGCCACCCAGCGGGGACATCGGACGCGGGCGCGCGATTTGCGACATATGCGTAATCATGCAAATCCCTCCCGGTTCGATTGGCTATACGTTCTTTATAAGTGCATCACGCCTGATTTGCAACAGGCGCGCACGACCGAAAGCGAAGCGCCTCGCGCTAATGCGCATCTCCGCCGGCAACCGCCATCATGTTCGGCTTCTTCAGCAGCATCACCAGGAGGCTCAAGGCGACATAGAACAGTGACAGCATGAAGAAGGCATCGCCGTAGCTCATGACGACCGCCTGGCGATGCACGATCTGGGCGAATTGCTTCAGCGCCATCAGCCCCGCATCGCCCATGCCCTGAAACTTCTGGGTCAGCATGGTGATGGTTTCGGTGGCGAGCGAATTGCCCCAGGTCACCCGCTCCTGCAGGCGGACGATGTGCAGGTCAGTGCGGTGGTTCAGGACCTCGTTGATGATGGCAAGTCCCACCGCGCCGCCGAGATTGCGCATCAGGTTGAAGAGGCCCGACGCGTTCTTCACCCTGTCAGGCGCCAGCGTGCCGAGCGCGATGTTGTTGGTCGGCACCATCGCGCACATCATGCCGATGCCGCGCAGGATCTGCGGCAGCATCAGCTCGAAGAAATCGTAATCGCGCGTGATCCAGGTCATCTGGTAGGAGCCGATGGCGAAGGTCACGAGGCCGAACGCGATGATGTAGCGCAGGTCGACCTTCTGCATCAGGCGGCCGACGATCGGCGCCATCAGGAACATGGTGATGCCGGAGACGAACATGGTCTCGCCGATCATCAAGGCGCTATAGCCGCGCACCTCGGCGAGATAGCGCGGATAGATATAGGTCAAGCCATAAAGCCCGATGCCGATGCAGAACTGCAGCACGCAGCCGACCGCGAAGTTGCGGTTGTCGAAGGCACGCAGATCGACGATCGGCTCTTTCGCGCTGAAGACGCGCAGGAAGAACGCGATCGCCGAGACGAAGCCCACGCCGGCCATGATCGCCACGGAGCTGTCCTGCAGCCACTCATATTGCGGGCCCTCCTCCAGCACATATTCCAGCGAGCCCAGAAAGCCCGCCATGAAGATCAGCCCCCACCAATCGAAGTGGTCGAGCAGGGCGAAATTCGGCTGGTCGAAATCGACCAGCGCCAGCACGCCGATGGTGATGATGACGCCCGGAATGACGTTGATGAAGAACAGCCAGTTCCACGACATCGCGTCGGTGATATAGCCGCCGACGGTCGGTCCTATGGTCGGCGCGAGCGTGGCGACAAGGCCGATGATGGGGCCGACGATGTGGAATTTCGAGCGTGGGAACACCGTGTAGGCGGAGGCGAACACCGTCGGGATCATGCCGGCGCCGAGAAAGCCCTGGACCGCGCGCCAGAAGATCATCTGCTCGCTGCTGCTGGAGAAGCCGCAGAACAGGCTCGATACGGTGAAGCCGGAGGCCGAGATCGCGAACAATAGCCGCGTGCCGAGCGCGCGGGACAGGAATCCGGACAAGGGAATCGCGATCACCTCGGCGATCAGATAGGCGGTCTGCACCCAGGAGACCTCGGTCGAGCTCGCCGACAGCCCGGCCTGGATTTCGGTAAGCGAGGCCGAGACGATCTGGATGTCCAGGATCGACATGAACATCCCGAACACCATGATCAGGAACGCGACCAGCCGCCGCGGCGCGATGCGATCGGACGGCGCCTGATCGCTCATCATGGCCGGCGTTGCAGTGGTGGCGTTTGCCATGGTCGTTCAGCTCACAAAGTGCTCTAGCCGCATCGATGGATACCTCTCCCATCGGGAGAGGTCGGCACACCCTATTGCGGGTGAATCATCATCGGCGAGTCGAGATCGGTGTCGGCATCGGCGTCGTCGGCACCCTTGGTGGTATCGACGGTGGCGTAGACCGACATGCCGGCGCGGAGCAGGTTCTCGCGCGCAACGTCCTTCGGCACGCGGATACGCACGGGGACCCGTTGCACGATCTTGGTGAAGTTGCCGGTGGCGTTGTCCGGCGGCAGCAGCGTGAACACCGAGCCAGCCGCCGGCGCGAGGCTCTCCACCTTGCCGGCAAATTTGCGATGGCCATAGGCGTCGACCGAGATGTTCACGGGCTGGCCAGGACGGATGCGCTTGAGCTGGGTTTCCTTGAAATTGGCGTCGATATAGACATCATCGAGCGGCACGACATTGCCGAGCCGCTGGCCGACCGCGACGAAGTCACCGACATTGACCAGGCGGTTGGAGAAGATACCGTCGACCGGCGCACGTACCAGCGTGAAGTCGAGGTCGCGCTCTGCTCTCGCCAGCTGTGTCTTCAATTCCGCGAGCTGGGCCTGTGCTTCCGCCTGCTGCGCCTTGGTCACCTCGACCATGTCGCGCGCATTGTCGTAAGCCGCCTGGGCCGCTTTCACGCCGGCGATGCCCTGGTCGCGCGCGGCCTCCGACTGCTCGAAGGTGGCGTGCGAGGCAAAGCCCTTGGTGTTCAGCGTCTGCTGCCGATCGTAATCGAGGTCGGCGCGCTTCAGGCCGGCCTGGGCGGAGGCGAGATTGGCCTCGGCCTGCTCGACCCCACTCTGCTGGGCCGCGACCTGGCGGCCGATGCGCATAATCGTCGCCTCCTGCGTGCCGATCCTGGTGCGCGCGGCATCGACGGCGATGCGGTAGTCGCCTTCGTCGAGACGGAAGACCACATCGCCCTTGCGAACCAGCGTGTTGTCGCCGGGCAGGATCGCCCCGATATGGGCGGCAACGCGCGCGCCCAGCATGGTGTTGTTGGCGCGGACATAGGCGTCGTCGGTGGAAATGTAGAAGCGGCCGACCAGGAAATAGTGGACGCCGTAGACGGTCGCCGCCAGCGCCAGAAGCGCGAGGACGCCCATCAGCACAAAGCGCTTCTTGCCGGGCTTCTTCATGGTTTCGGGCGCAGCGGCGGACTTGTCGGGAGCGGACTTGTCGGGAGCGGGCGTCTCGGCCGGCTTGCGCTTGGCCTCATCCGCGACATGACGCAGCTGATCGGCCATGGCGGCCGACACTTCACGGACGGCGTCGCTTTCGTCCTCCGTTTCACTGCGAAGAACACGTGCGGCCTGGTCTCTCGGTGCGGCCATGATGGCCTCCTCAACTCATAAATCTAAATCGCGGCACGCCTAGAGGCCCGTTCGGCTTTTACTCGTCCGTACGGGCTTTAATTAGCATTGACCGAACGGTTCGGTCAAGATATATTCCCAACATCGTCCACGATAGTGCCTGAGCCCTTTCCAAGGCCTTTCGCGGCGCGAAATCTTTGCCAAGAGCCTAAAGCGATGGTTGCAGTCCAGCAAAATTCCCTCAGGGTAAGTACCGAAGAGGCCTCCAAGCGCCGCCAGATCCTGGAGGGCGCCCGCAAGATGTTCATGGACTTCGGCTTTGACGGCGCCAGCATGGGTGAGATCGCCAAAGCTGCCGGTGTCTCCAAAGGCACGCTTTACGTGTATTTCGCCGACAAATGCGCGCTGTTTGAGGCGATTGTCGAGGAAGAGGCCATCGAACAGGGCAAGGTTGCCTTCAACCTCGATCCCAGGCGCGACGTGCCGATCACGCTGCACGAATTCGGCGAGGCTTATATCGCAATGATCTGCCGGCCGGGCGGCGGATCGGCGATCCGGACCGTGATGTCGATCGCCGAGCGGATGCCTGACGTTGGCCGGCGCTATTATGAGCGCGTGCTGGAAAAGACCATCAACCGCCTGGCCACCTATCTCGAGGCACATGTGGCGCAAGACGAGCTCGTGATCGACGATTGCCAGTTCGCTGCCTCGCAATTCATGCTGATGTGCCAGGCCTCGCTGTTCCTCCCCTTCATCTTCCAGGCCGCACCAGCCCCCTCGCCCAACCGCATCAACCAGGTGGTCACCAGCGCCGTGCGGATGTTTCTGGCTGCGTATAAGGCGAAGTGAGGGAATCGTCCGGAGAATGCGGGGACCGATACCGCGGAATCTCTCTTTAGAGCGCGGTGCCGAACGAACTTCGTCAAACATCTCACTGTGGTTACAGGTCCAGGCCTTCGCCAGGACGACCACGTCGACGGGCTGATTGAATTTCCAACAGCGCTCACGTCGTTGCCAGGAGCAACGCGACACACCAATGACGTGGAGATGGCATACGTCTCGCGGCGCATTTCGCACCCGAGCTTTGCATCATCCGTCACCCTCAAGAGATAGAGGGCGCAGGGAAGGCCGGGTGGCGCGGCCGTCTCACCTGCATCGACACCGTTCCGTTGCAATTGAAATCCAAATCAACAGGACGCGAAACACTCTCGTAGCATGACGCGCGCAGATGGAGCCTCCAATGAGGAGAAACCAACATGCGTAGTCGTCTGGGGCAGCGGGCCGTCGTGATCGGAGCGGGAATTGGTGGATTGTCTGCGGCAGGCGCGCTCGCTCCCTATTTCGAGAACATTGTTGTCCTCGATCGCGACGAGCTTCCCTCCGTTGCCACCGCGCGGGCAGGCACACCGCAGGACCGGCATGCCCATACTCTTCTGGGCGGCGGCCTACAGGCGCTTGAGGAGCTCTTTCCCGGCATCATGAAGGATCTTGCCGATGCCGGGGCTGTTTCCGTCAATGTTTTCCGGGATCTGCAATACGAGCGGCCGGTTGTCGGTGTTCTGCCGCGGCGCGATTGCGGCGTGTCCCTTCTCACTGCCTCGCGGCCGCTGATCGAAGGGGTGCTGCGGCAACGCACGGCCTCCATCGAGAACGTCACCTTGCGAACGCAATGCCGCGCGACGGAGATCGTGCCGGACGCGATGGGGCCGTCAGTCAAATTCGTGGAACCTGCAAACGGTGCCGCCGCGATCACCGCGGACCTCGTCATCGACGCATCGGGCCGCGGCGTGCTGACACTGGCCTTGCTCGATGCGCTCGGTTGGGAACGGCCGCCCGAGACCGTCGTTGGCGTCGATATCGGCTATACGACCGTCCGCCTGCCGCAGCCCGCGGCGACCGGATCGGACTGGAAACTCCTATACACGATGCCCGACCCGCCGGCCGGGGTGCGAGGCGGCTTGCTGACGCCGATCGAAGACGGGTACTGGCTCGCCACGCTCGCTGCGTACGGTGCAGCGGAGCATCCGCAGACCTGGGACGACTTTCTTGCAACCTGTCGCCAGCTCCCGACCCAGTCGATCTACGAGGCCATTCGCGATCTTCAGCCGGTCGACGGCTTGAAGCACTTTGTCTTTGACGACAGCCGCTGGCGCCATTTCGAACAACTGGCGAAGCTGCCGCATGGGGTTCTTCCGGTCGGCGACTCGCTCTGCCGCTTCAATCCGGTCTACGGCCAGGGGATGTCGGTTGCGGCACTCCAGGCCAAGCTGTTGCGCGACACCCTCGAGCGCGTCGCCACCACCAGAGATCCGATCGGCGCGCTTCAGATGCAGTTCATGGCGGAGGTGGCTGCGCTGCTGCAGGCGCCCTGGGGCTTGGGCGTGAATGCCGATTTCGCCTTCCCCGGCACACGGGGGCAACGGCCGGAGCGCTACGAAGAAGGCAGACAGTTCGAGGCTGCGTTGTTCCGCGCGGCCGTCGCAGATCCGGTGGTACAGACCGCGTTCTCGGACGTCGTTCAGCTCATCAAGCCCATCGACCTGCTTCAGGATCCGGACATCCAGAGGCGGATCGAGGCCTGTGCGGAAGGCGCGACTTGATGCGGTCGAGGCATCAACTCTTGCGCGGCGGCAGCGGGATGATCATCGATACGCGGCGTCGATACTGGACATAGGCCTGGCCATGAAAGGTCACGAGATCACGCTCTTCGAGCAGAATCCCGATGACAATGTAGCCAGTGGCCGCGACGGCAAACAGCAAATGTCCTGTAGTCATCACCGGCGTCGCCCAGAACGCCAGGAGAAAGCCGAAATAGATCGGATGACGGACGAATTTGTAGAACAGCGGCGTCTTGAAGCTTGGATGCTGCGCCGCCGTTCCCTGCCAATGCGCATAAACCTGTTCCAGCCCGAACAAGTCGAAATGGTTGATGAGGAAGGTGCCGACCAGGACGATCGCCCAGCCGATCCAGAAAATCGCCAGCAAAACCGCGGCGCCCAGCGGGTCGGTCACCGACCAGACCTCGCCGGTCAGCGGACGCCATTGCCAGAACAGCAGCAGAAGCGCCAGCGCGGCGAACAGCACATAGGTCGACCGCTCCGCATAGCCAGGCACAAATCGGATCCACCAGCGCTTGAAACCCTGCCGCGCCATCACACTGTGCTGGACCGCGAAGATACCAAGCAGCACGAGATTGACGATCAACGCTGCCGTCGTGGAGCCCGCGGCGGCGCCGCTGTCGATCGACTTGGGAACGATGAAGTTCCCGACGAAGCCGATGGCACACAAGAAGCTCAACAAGAAGATGATGTAGCAAAGTATGCCGTAAACCAGTGCCGCCATGGGTCCCTCCTACGTCGGCGGAGCAACGCATGGCGCACAGGAGTGCCGCACGGACGCTGCACCGTCTCCATCATAGGACAACTTCCCGGCTTCCGCACCAGATCTCGGCTCGCTCCGGGCGAGGAGAAACTGGTAAATCCGTGCCAGTTTCCTGAAACGGCACGATGACGTATCTTGGCCGAGCCAACAGAGCCCGCGGAGCTTTCCAGGAGGTCCGCATGACCAGTCAGCTTATTGCCCGAGCGTCCCGAGCCAGATTGGCGAACAGCCGACGTAAAAAAGCGAGGCAGTACCATGACGATGAGGCCAGACCCGACCTTTCACGCATCGCCCAGGCTTGCGATGGAAGCTCCGCCTGAAAATTTCGCCTACACCCTGCTGCTCAGTCCGGATTTCTCCAAGCCCGACGCGCTTGCCGTCATCGATGCCAGGCCGACGTCGCCAACTTACAGCCAGATCGTCCATACCGTGACGATGCCGAACAAGGGCGACGAATTTCATCATTTCGGCTGGAACGCTTGCTCGTCGGCTTTGTCTCCGCTCGCCGGGCACGCCTTCGTCGAGCGACGCTATCTCGTCATCCCCGGAATTCGCTCGTCCCGCATCTACATCGTGGACACCAAGCCCGATCCCACCAAGGCGCGGATTCACAAGATCATCGAGCCCGAAGAGGTGTTCAGGAAGACCGGCTATTCGCGACCGCATACCGTGCATTGTGGCCCTGAGGGCATTTACGTGAGCACACTGGGCGGTGGCGGAAAGGATGGCACGCAGGGACCTCCCGGCGTCTTCATCATGGACTGCGAGACTTTCGAGGTGCTTGGGCGCTGGGAGATCGACCGCGGTCCGCAAAAGCTGCACTATGATTTCTGGTGGAATCTGCCGCGCGACTACATGGTGTCGAGCGAATGGGCGTTGCCGCCGCAGTTCGAGAACGGCATCGTTGCCGAAGATCTTCTCGCCAACAAATACGGTCACCGGCTGCACTTCTGGGACTTGCGGGACCGGCGCCACGTCCAGACCATCGATCTCGGCGCCAACCATCAGATGGCGCTGGAAGTGCGGCCCGCCCACGACCCGGTTCGCGAATACGGCTTTGTCGGCGTCGTGGTCGATACCACCAACCTCGAAGGCTCGATCTGGACCTGGTGGCGCGACGGCGGGAAATTCCATGCGGAAAAGACCGCGACGATCCCGCCCGAGGCCACGCCGAAGGAGAAGCTGCCGCCGCTGCTGCAGGGCTTTGGCGCGGTGCCGCCGCTGATCACCGACATCGATTTGTCGATGGACGACAAGTTCCTCTACGTCTCCTGCTGGGGGACCGGCGAGATGCGGCAATACGACGTCAGCGATCCCCGGAAGCCGAAACTTGCCGGCTCGGTCCACATCGGAGGCATTGCGCGCCGCACGCCTCATGCGAACGGCAAGCCCGTTGCCGGCGGACCGCAAATGGTCGAAATCAGCCGCGACGGCAAGCGCGTGTACTGGACCAACTCCCTCTACTCGACATGGGACGAACAGTTCTATCCCGCGGGCATTCCGGGCGTGGAGGTCATGGCGAACGCTGCGCCGGGCGGCGGTCTCGAGCTCAGCAAGGATTATTTCGTGAGCTGCCCGGACGGATATCGGGCGCACCAGGTCCGGCTCGAGGGTGGCGACTGCTCGACCGATTCCTTCTGCTATCCGTCGGTCCAATAGTTGAGCGCAGCCGGTTGGACGCCGATAGACTGGACGCCGTTTTGGCTATGGCTGGCGGTCATCGCGAGCGGCCTGTATCACGGAATAAATCCGGGCATGGGCTGGCCGCTCGCAGTCTCGGCCGGGCTGATGGAGAGAAGTCCGCGGGCGCTGTTCGCGGCGCTCGGGGCGCTCGCGACCGGCCATCTCCTCGCATCGCTTCTGGTGTTCCTGCCCTTCGCACTGCTGGTCGCGCTCGCGGAGTGGCAGCATCCGATTCAAATCGCGGCCGGCCTGCTCGTGATTGGCTTCGGCATCTTTCTGCTCTTCAACCGCCGCCACCCAAAGCGGCTCGCGCGCATACCGCCGACGCAATTGGGACTCTGGTCATTTGCAGTGGCGATCGCGCACGGCGCCGGATTGATGCTGGTGCCGATCTATCTCGGCCTGTGCCAGTTGCCCGCCTCGGATCATGACGCGACCAGCACGCTTGTCGAGGCAAACCTCGCGATGGCGGTGCTGGTCGCCATTGTCCATGTCGCCGCAATGGTCACGGCCGGCGGCTGCCTCGCGTGGCTCACTTACCGCTATCTCGGGCTCAAATTTGTGTCGCGAAGCTGGTTCAATCTGGACACGATCTGGGCGCTCAGTCTTGTGCTGGTCGGCGTGATCGCGCTCGCATTCACTTTCATGGAGTGGTGAACGATCGTGAACGCGTTGTGCCAGCTATTCCGGCACCGGCACGTCGAATGTGTTGAGCGTCACCGAGACCATGCAATACATGGCGATCAGATAGGACAACTCGGCAGCGCCGTCGGTGCCGAACCGCTCGACCGCAGCCTTGTATGTCAGCTCTGGCAGCACGCCGCCACTCATGAGAGCCGCGGCGAAATCGTAGGCGACGGCCTCATCGCGCGTCAGATCGACCGGGCGCTGCCCGGCAACGATTGTGGCGAGCTTTTCGTCTGATAGGCCGCGCTGCTGGGCGATCAGGACATGGGCATAGAGCTCGTATTCGGAGCGGAAATGCGATCCCGTCACCAGGATCGCCACCTCACGCACCGCAGGTGACAGCTTTGGATTGGATGCGATTGCCTTGACCAGCTCCCAGACCGGCTCGCCGAATTTCGGATAGATCAGCCAGGGATTCCAGGGACCGAGCAACGCGCCGTCATCACGGATGCTCACAAAGCCTTTAAAATGATCGCGGATGCCGGCGCGCATGTCTGCGTGCAAAGGCTTCTGCACTTCGCTCATGTCTTTGGGATTCAGGATCGGCAGACGCATGCAATACCCCAAGTGGTCTCATCGGCGCCGGCAACTTGTCATAGCGGTCGCCGCACGGACATACACAAAGCCGCGCGGACATACAAAAGGGCGTGTAGAGCAGCAGTGCACCTACGCTGTCACATGCACCGCGGGCCTTCGGCCGCCGTTCCACTCGCCCCCGATTGCGCGCTCGATCTGCCCTGCGAGCTGCAGCAGCAACCCGTCATTGGCTTGCTTCGCGATCGCCTGGATGCCGAGCGGCAGGCCGTGCGCGTGGGTTGCGAGCGGCAGGGAGATTGCTGGGATGCCGCAGAGATTGGCGAGCGGGGTAAAGGCAAAATTGCGCCAGAGATTGCCGAACCAATCGAGCACATCGGGATTGTCGCTGATGGTGAGGTACTCTGTCGTGCCGACCTTCGGCGTCGGCAGCGCTGTGATTGGGGTGAGGATGATGTCCCATTGCTCGAAGAACGCGCCGAAGCTGCGCGAGGTGGTATTGAAGACTGCCTGCATCCGCGCGCGATCGGCAAAGGACGCGTGCTTGCCGTGCTCCCAGATGCGGATGTTGACGGGCTCGATGAGATCAGCGGGCGGCCGCTCAAGTCCGCGCGCGGCGAGCATGTTGCCGATGACGACAGCGAAATTGCTGATGTAGCAGGTGGTCTGCGCGTCGAACGCGGCGCGATAGTCGAGGTCGGGCAAGGCGTGGTCGACGCGATGGCCAAGTCCTTCGAGGAGGCCCCCGACCTTCTCCAACTCGGCTGCGATCTGCGGCGTCGCGCGATAATCGCCCCACTGGTGCGACAGCGCGATTCTGAGCGGAGCCGGATCGCGCTTGATCATCTCGGCATAAGGCTCAGCTGCGCTCCAGAACGGCATGAACTCGCCGGGTGCAGGGCCGCGGACATGATCGACAAAGGCGGCCGTGTCGCGCACCGAGCGCGACTGGCAGCCCTGGATCGAGACGAGGCCGGTGAGATCGGACATCACCGGCGCGAGCGAGAACACGCCGCGCGAGACCTTCAGGCCGATATTGCCATTGACACCAGCGGGAATGCGGATCGAGCCGCCGCCGTCGGTCGCATGCGCGATCGGCACCGCGCCGGCCGCGACCATCGCAGCCGACCCCGCGGACGAGCCGCAGGTGGTGTAGTCGGTATTCCACGGGTTGCGCGTGACATAAACTGCGGGATTGTCGGCGGAGCTGCAGACGCCGAACTCCGGCGTGGTCGTGCGCCCGATCAGGTTGAGGCCTGCCGCGCGAAATTTCGAGGTGAGGAACGTATCGGCCGTAGCGCGATTGCCGCGCATCAGCAGCGAGCCCATCTCCTGCAGCCGCCCCTTCATGGTCGGGCCGAGATCCTTCATCAGGAACGGCAGGCCGGCGAAGGGGCCATCGAGATTGGCGGCGTCGCCCGCGGGATCGGCGACCGCGTCGGCAAACACCTCGACCACGCCCGATAGCGCCGGATCGACCTTGGCGATCGCCGCTTGCGCCTGCTCGGCCAATTCGCGCGCCGTGAGCTCGCCCTTTTTGACACGCTCAGCCAGCGCCGTGCCGTCATGTTGGGCCCATTCGTTCCAGCTCATTGGCAGTGTCATGCGATCGTTCCTTGACGCCGGTGTCGTGCCGACCTTAGTTTTGCGAGCCGGCAAGTCAATCAACTGATCCGCGGAGACTGATGCCGTGCAGCTCTCGCGCAAGGAGAGCCCCATGTCCGATCGCAGCGTGCACTGGGAAGCCGTCTACACGACGAAGGCGGAAAACGAGGTCAGCTGGTTTCAGGAAAACCCGGCGACCTCGCTGCGGCTGATCAGCGACGCGAAGGCAGCAGCCGATTCCGCCATCATCGATATCGGCGGCGGCGCCTCGCGGCTGGTCGATGCGCTGGTCGCGCGAGGATTCCGCTCGCTCGCTGTGCTCGACATCTCGGCCGCAGCGCTCGAGACCGCGAGGACGCGGCTGGGACCAAAGAGCGCCGATGTCGACTGGATCACCGCTGATGTCACCAAGTGGACGCCAGCGCGGAGCTACGACGTCTGGCACGACCGCGCGGCGTTTCATTTCCTGACCGAGGCGGCCGACAGAAGCGCCTATATCGATCGCCTGAAAGCGGCGGTCGCGCCGCGCGGACAGGTGATCATCGGAACCTTCGCGCCCGATGGGCCCGAGAAATGCAGCGGACTGCCGGTTACACGCCATGATGCAAAGAGTCTTGCGGATGCGCTCGGCGGCGAGTTCGAACTCGCCGACAATTTTGTGGAAGCACATCGCACGCCTTGGGGCGCGATCCAGCGTTTTCAGTTCAGCCGGTTCAGACGACTCTGATGTCGTGGCCCGCGTGAGCGAGGCGACAGGCGGGACTGCAAACCCGGGCGTCACTGTACGCTCGCCCGGCCAGACAGTCGACGTTTCTAGGTTCCCGAATTCGAGAAAAGACCAGATTTGGCCCAGTTGTGGACAAATTTGCGGCTTTCAAGGGAGCCGGCAGGTGTCAACGAGATGAGTGGTACCCCATGTATCAAAATTCGCGTCGAAATCTTTATCGCACCTTCCTGATTTCCGCCCTTCCCTTCGTCACCTTCTCAACCGCTCAGGCAGAGACAGGCCTTGCCTCCTACTACGGCGGCCGGGGATCGGGCATGACCTGCGCACACCGGACGAGGCCGATGGGAAGCGTCGTCACAGTCAGCTATGGCGGTCGCTCGATTCAGTGCCGGGTCAACGATCGCGGTCCGTTCATTCGCGGCAGGATCATCGATCTCTCGATGAGCGCTGCGCGTGCGCTCGGCATGATGCGATCCGGCATCATCCGCGTGTCGGTCGAGTAACCGCTCTCGGTGGGCGCGGCGTCGCGCGCCCTCGCCCACCCATCATCCAGAGCCGGTCATTCAACGGCAATCGTCATCGCTAGGCTGAAGCGCTCGCACCAGAGCATCATGTCGGGCCGATAGAGCTTGAGCCGGGTAAAATAGCGCTGATGCGCAGCGCGCCAATAGGCAAGCGAACGGTCGCCCTCGCCTTCATCGAATGCAAAGCCTTCGTCGACCTCATTGAAGCGACGCTGCGATAGTTCGACAGTCCGCAGCACCGCCCGAGGGCGTCCGGCGCCGTCGCATGCGACCATGCATTTGCCGATCTCAGCACCCTTCAACCCTTCAGCAATGGACCAGCAAGTCGCGCGCTTCTTGCCTTCCAGCACGAGCGCAAGCAATTCGTCAGCCAGTTGCGGGCTATCGCCAAACGCGAAGGATTCGAGGTCGCGCCATTCCATGGCGCTTTCATACCACGGCAGAGCGAAGCTGGGCAAAGCGCGCTACTCGTCCTCGGCGTCGTCTTCGTCCTCGAGCTTCTTCTTTATGCTGTCCTTGCGGCCGCCGAGCGAGCCGGTCACATAGGGCTCGCGCGCGGCGTAAGGATTGCGATGCGCGGCGCGGGCCGCGACCTCCTCCCCTGACATGGCCGACGGCTCGCAGATCAGGCGGCGGCTCGCGCGCCGCATCAGGTCAACGTGAATGTGATCGTAGTGATAGGCGTTGGAACCGGGTGCGAGCACGGTCGTGAATTGCTGGCAGGCCGCGCTCTGGACGTCGCGCAAAAATCCCTGTTCCTCGGGTAGCCCATGCCAGCCGTCCTTCACCGTGATGCGGCGGCCGTCGGCAAGCGTGAAGGCGGCGATGTCGAGAGCGTTGCCGAACGCGTGCTCGGAAATATGTGCATGCGGATTACCGTTCATGCCGCGACAGGAATATGCGGAGATTTGCCTGATCTCGACCACCCGCGCGCCGAACCAGCGCATGGCCGCCGGCTGCACGGAATCGGCAAGCCAATGGTCAAGCACGGACACGATCGGACAGGCGAGCGTCGCCGCTGGCCTCACCGCCACGGGCCCGACCGCCCCGACCGCATCGCCGTTGCCCGGCCCGAGCCGCGGCGGCTGGTCAGGCGCTTGCGAATAGGGCGCGGCATTGTAAGGCGCGGCCTCGCGCTGCGGATAGGTTTGCGGCGTGGCGTAAGGCCCGCGCCCGGAATTTGATTGCGGCGTGCCCTCCGGCGGCAGGTCAATCTCGTCCTGATCCGGCGGCACGCCGGGCGCGGTCAGCGAGATCGGGCCGCCCGGCTGCGTGCCATAGGTCGGCTGTCGGCCGCCCTGGTCCGGATAGGCAGTGCCTTGAGGATAGGATCCTTGCGGATAGGAGCGTTGAGGATAGGAATTTTGCGGCGGATAGGACGGCTGCTGGTTGACCGGCCAGTGCGGCTGGTTGCCGATCGGCGCGGGCGGCCGCAGATCCTCATCGGCAAAGCCATAGGTCGGCATGCCTTCGCCGAACGCCGAGACCTTCAACGGATAATCCGCGCCGCACATACCGGGCCCCGTGATCGGATCGATGCGAACGAGTTCGGGACCTTCCTTGACCGCGCCTGATTTCAGGCAAGCCACCTCCGCCTCGGCTCGCCACGGTTCCCGCTCGGCCTGGAAAAATCCACGGCCGCAACCAGCTAGCGAAACAAGGACGATGGAGCCGACGAGATACAAACGAACTCCGCGCGTCATCCGAAAAGGTTTGCGCGAATTTATTTAAGGACTCATCAACGCGTTGTTTTCACGCGTCTTTAACCACGTTGTACAAGCCGCGAGATTGCGCGATGGACAGCGCCCCTGACTTTTTTGGGTACCTCCTGCTTGGTAACCTCTGTGGCATGATATGGGCAGCGGACTCATCCCAAGGGAGTACTTCGATGACCTTGGACGCCAGGTTGAGTATATTCGCCGCGTATGTCGCTTTGGCCTTTGTCGGCGCGATCGTGCTCGGCGTTTTCTGACGGGGCTGACAACAGAGTTTTGGGCCCGGTGGGCGTGTCGGCCGCCGGGCTTTTTCATGTGTGCAAGCTTTTCACCCGTCCCTTCCCGGTACCGAAGGCTCACCAGTAGGGAGCATAGCCGTAAGCGCGGTAGGGCCGGTAATAACCGTAAGACCCATAACCGTAATAGGGTCCACCACCGTAATAATAGCGTGGCGCGGTGTAGCCGTAGTACGGATAGGTGGCATATCCGTAACGATAGGGCGCGCCATAATAGCCATAGCCATAGCCGCCGCTGGCAATCGCGCCTCCGATGATCGCCCCCGCAAGCAGGCCGGCACCGGCGCCCCAACCCCAACCCCAGCCGCCGCGCCAATACACAGAGGTCAGGCTATCGGCGGTGACTGATTTCATCGCTGCGATGTTGGTCGGCAGCGGCGCGGCCGTGGCCAGGGTGATCTGGCTCCCCACCAGGACGGCCGATAGCGCGCTTGCGGTTACAGCTTTGCAGATGCTCATTGCGGCACTCCTTCATGCGAGCGCATCAATGAACAAGTTTGTTGCGATCTACCGCCGCGTCCCTTGATCTGAATCAAACCGAGGTCACGACCGCGGCCCGCCATCGTCGGCGCGGGAAGTGACGAGCGCGGCCGGCTGCCTGACGATGCGCGCCCAGTTGTTGCCCGAGCAGAAGAAATGGCCGATCGCGCAGGCTTCGACGCGGAGCAGGTTCGCGCCCTTCAGCGTCATGATGGCGTTATAGGTGTTGCCGCTGGCGCGGCTGAAGATGCTGCCGCGCCATTCGGTGTCGCTGTTCGGCCTCATGTTGATGAGGATGGTCTCGGCCTTGGCATGCGACGACGGATTGATCAGATAGCCGCACAGCGTCTTGCCGCAGGCTTCGATGCGCACCGCGCCGATCTTGCCCTCGGTCTGCCAGTCGCCGAGCGGCGTATCGTCGCGTTCGATATCGACCACTTTCGCGACCTTGAGCACGGGCGCCGGATCAGGCGCGGGAAGCGCCGCGGCCGATGGTGGCGTGACGGGCGGCTTCGCCGCGCCCGCTTCAGCCGACAGCTTGTCCAGGCCCGGCTGTGCGAGAGGCACTCGCTCGACGGGCTGATCGGTCGCTGCGGTATTGACCGGCGCGGCGGGCGGAGACGGTGGCGCGGCGATGTCCTTGCTGCCGGTCGCCGCGAGGCTGGGCGCGGGCGGCGCGGCCGGCGCTGTGGCGACAACTCTCGTCTCTGCCGGCGGCGTCGCCGGAGCAATTTGCGGCGCAGGCGCCGGTGCAGTTACTGGCACAGGTGCCGCGACCGCAAGCGCCTGCGGCACGGGCCTTGCGGGCGCCACCTTCGCCACGGTGACGACGTTGTCGCTGTGCCTGCGATGGCTGGTGAAGACTCCGCGAACGGAAACAGAGATGCAGGAAGCTCGATAGCAATTGCTGGCTGCGCTGATGCTGATGTGGTGACCGCCGACCGCGAAGGAGAACGTCTCGGCATGGGCGGCTGTGGAAAGTCCCATCGCCACGGCGAAACAGAGTAGGCGCGTCATCCTCTCCTCCTGTTACAGGCGGCAAGAAGGCTGGCGCGAAAATGGGAGAGTGAATGTGACCCGGCTCACGCGCACCGCAACGCGACGCGTGAGGCGGGTCACAGAATGACGCAACGCGCGCGACTAAAGCCGGCGACGGGTTTTCAAGAACGGTCCAGGGAGCCAGCCATGAAGACATTCTATCTCGCCGCCACCGCCGCGCTGTTGTTGGCCTCCACGGCCGCCCAGGCCGGCGGCAATGGAAACTCGGTGTCCTTCCAGATCCAGGGACAGAAGGTCCATATCGAGGTGCCCAAACATTGCGAGTCGTTGGACTGCATCCAGATTTCAGCGCCCGGCCTGTCCAAATCGGGCCTCAACCTCAAGGGGCTCAATTTCGGCAAGTCCGACGACGACACATCCGACTCGACGCCGCCTGCGAAGACAAGCCCGGCTCCCGCCGCCGCGCCGATCACGCCCGCGCCGACGTCAGCGCCGCAGATGCAGGCGGCCGCGCCTGCTGCCGCTCCGGCTGCGCCCGCCCCGCAGACTGTCGCATCGATGGCACCAGCGCCGATGCTGCATGACCTCGCTCCCACCGCTCCGCCGCCGTCCCCGGCTCAGATCCCGGTGACCGTGCCGCAAAGCGTACCGGCCGCCGCTGCCCCGGTCACCGCCCCCGCCGTTGCCGCCAACACGCCGGTCGGCATCTGGAAGACCGAGGACGACAAAGGCAATGTCCGCATCGAGCAATGCGGCGTGGACCTCTGCGGCTATGCCGTCGGCAGCGGCGAGAAGGTCCTGATCAACATGCGTCCCGAAGACTCCAAATGGGTCGGCCGTATCCACGATCCGGACTCGGGCCGCAACTACGACTCGACCATCGCGATGAAGGGCACGAATATGCTGCGCGTGCAGGGCTGCGCCTTCGGCGGCCTGTTCTGCGGCGGCCAGACCTGGAAGCGCGTGAGCTGATCATCGTCCTCGCGTGACAGCAAAGCCCCGCGACACCAGCGGGGCTCTTTGCTGGAATACAAGTTGTGGATGCTTCATTTTCGGCTTTGTTCCGCAGCGTGCTGAACGCGATGTTCACGCGCCGTTCAGATGGCGGACGCCCTACTCCGCACCGTCGGCTTTTGGGGTTAGGCAGGTCGGTTGTGACATCTCACACGCTTTGGCTGGCGCTATCGCTTGTCGGTGCGCTCGTGCCTGTCGCCCCGGCGCGGGCGCAGACCCCGCCTGCTTCCACACCCGTGCCGGCCACGGATTCGTCCGCGCCTGCTGCCGCCAGCGAGCCGATCGGCAATGTCGCCACGCTGACCGGCACGGCCACTGTGATCCGCAACAAGAATTCGCTGTCGCTGCATCTGCGCGACGATATCTTCCTCAACGATCAGGTGCAGACGTCGTCGAGCTCCTCGCTCGGCATCACCTTCAACGACGCCACGACATTCAATCTGTCGGCGAGCGCGAAGATGACCATCGACAATTACATCTATGAGGATGGCGGCAAACAGAATGCCGGCATCTTCGATATCGGCAAGGGCACGGTTGCGTTCGTCGCGGCTGCAGTGGCCAAGACCGGCGACATGAAGATCACGACGCCGACCTCGACGCTCGGCATTCGCGGCACCACGGGGCTCGTCGAGGTGCCGCAGAGCGCGGCGGCAGGCGGCGCCGCAGGCAGCGGCAACGGCGAGAACATCAAGCTCTATCCGGATGCAGACGGCCATGTCGGGCGCATCGAGGTCAACGACCATTCGGGCCAGCGCATCGGCGCGCTCACGCAAGGCGCGAGCGGCCTGACCGTCCATCCCGGTGTCGGCAGTGCGCGGCCGACTGCGCAACCACTGGCAATCTCGCCGCAACAGGCCACGCGCGACCAGGGCCTGGTGCGCCAGGTGCATGCCGCGCAAACCGTCGGCCGCCAGGTCGTGACCGAGCAGCGCGCCGCGCGCCGCGCCAATCCGCCGGGCGCGAATGCGCCGAACCGTGGCAACCAGCCGGCACAGCCGCAGCGGCAGAACCAGGCGCCCGGACAGAACCGGCAGGGTCAGCAGCAGCCGAACCAGCCGGCCAAGCCGGGAGAGAAGCCGGGCCAGAACACCAAGCAAGGCACGCAGCCCGCAACACCGCCGAAGCCCGGTGAGAAGAAGTCCGAGACCAAGCCGGGCACGACCCCAGCCGCGCAGAAACCGGGCGAGAGAAAGCCTGAGACCGCGCCGGCCACGCCACCTGCAAGCCCGCAGCGTCGGGGCGCCGCACCACAGGCGCCTGGCGCGAGCCCCGCACCGCAGCCAGCTGTTCGTCAGGGCGGCGCGCCGCCCAGGCCAGCGCAGCAACGACCCAGGCAGCCTTCGCCCAAGGAGAAGAAGAAAAAATTCTAGAGCTTCGGTTCTGATTGGATCAGAACCTAGCTAAAGCATGATCCGGAAAAGTGTGTAGCGGTTTTCCGAAAAGATCATGCTCAATCAAAGACCTGAAGCGCGATGACGATTCAACCAAATCTCATCGCGCTTTAGGCTCCAGATTCTTGTTTTGACGCATTTTCTTCACGCGAACCGGTGTCCCTCTTTTCACGCGAGCGAGGTGGAATTAGGGATCAGTTGTCTTTGCCGGCGCGCCATTAACCGCCACTTGCCTAAACAGCCAAGCTCGTCATCGCATGGTGATGGTGACACCGCCTACGGCCGCCGAAACTTCGGCCCCGACCCTGGGCCCGCTGAGCTGCAGGATCACGCCGTTCGCATTCTGCAACTGGACCCCCCCGGCCCCGGCCGCGATCGCACCGCCTGCGCCGCCTGCCACATAGCTGCCGGCGAGATCGCCAGGACTGCGCAGGTTCAGCGCCCGCCCAACGAATTTGGTGGTCGACGCGCCAATCGTGAAGCCTACGCTCATGCCCGATACCGTGAAGGGATAATTCCTGCCTCGGAAGGTAAGCACGCCCTGCCCGCCACCGACGCCGACTATGAACCCGCCCTTGGTGAAGACTACACGCAACGCGCCGATTTCCGCCTGGCTCGGCGTCGCAAGGCTCGCCGATGCCAGGAATCCCAGCAGGGCAACGAGCATCATTCGTGTCCGATACTTCTTCATGGCTCTTCCTTTTCGGGTTCAACCCCGGGCCGCCTCGGCCCCGGCACAAAAAGGAAGCAAGACGAGAGCCCGGCACCGGGCCTTGACCTAAATCAATGGCGCGCGATCGATAGGCTCACTGCTTTGCGGCGCGGCTCTGCCCTAACTCCAAATCACCAGAGCCGGTCGGCCGCGCGAGCTTGTCCAGCGTAATCGGCAGGTCGCGAACGCGCGTTCCTGTCGCATGATAGACCGCATTCGCAACCGCCGCCGCGACACCGACGATGCCGATCTCGCCCACACCCTTGATGCCCAGCGGATTGATGACGCTGTCCGGCTCCTCGACAAAGATTACCTTGACCTCGTGAATATCGGCATTAACCGGTACATGGTATTCGGCGATATTGGCATTCATCACCCGGCCGAAGGCGTGATCGACCAGCGCTTCCTCGTGGAGCGCCATCCCGATGCCCCAGACCACGCCGCCCATGATCTGGCTCGTCGCCGTCTTGGTGTTGATGATCCGGCCGGCTGCGACCGCATTGACCACCCGTGTCACGCGGATCACGCCCAGTTCTTCATCGACCTTGACCTCGGCCAAGACAGCCGAATGCGTGTTGTGTGCATGCTTGTCGTCTTCCTTGAAGTCGGAACCGCGTTCCTTCTCGATCCGCTCGACCCCGGCCTGGCGCATCACGTCTGCCAGTCCAATGGAGCGGCGCGTATCGCCTTTGGCCGCAATCGCGCCATCCGCCAGCACGACATCGTCGAGCTTCAAGCCCTGCAACGGCGAGTTCGGCATGGTTTGCGCCAGCGCAAGCAACTCCTTGCGGAGATCGTCGGCAGCGTTGGCGATCGCATGCGCCACCGATGCCGCGGTCCAGGAGCCGCCTTCGACCTGAGCCTGCGGCAGGCTGGAGTCCCCAAGTTTCACCGTGATGCTGTCGACCGGCGCTCCCAGCATGTCGGCCGCGACCTGCGCCATCACGGTATAGGTGCCGGTGCCGATGTCGGTGGCGGCGCAGGACACTTCCACGTGACCGTTCGCCGTCAGCAAGATCCTTGTCGCAAACGGCATCTGCAGCGCTTCCCAGACCCCTGTCGCCATGCCCCATCCGACGAGCTCGCTGCCGTCGCGCATGGAGCGCGGCGCCGCATTGCGCTTCGCCCAGCCAAACGCCTCCGCGCCCTGGCGATAGCATTCCCTTAGCTGCTTGCTGCTGTATGGCTGGCCGCTTCCCTGGTCGCGCTCGGAATAGCAGCGGAGGCGAAGCTCGAGAGGATCCAGCTTCAAGGCAACCGCCAGTTCGTCCATCGCGCATTCCAGCGCATAGACGCCGGTAGCCGCACCGGGCGCGCGCATGTCGGCAGGCGTCACCACGTCGAGCGCGGCGAGCTTGTGTACATAGCGGGCATTCGAAGATTTGTAGAGTAATTCCGCCCAGGCGGTGTCGTTGCGGGAAAAATCCTCGTTGCGCGAGGTCATCGCAATGGCCTCATGCATGACCGCGTCGAGCGCGCCTTCGGCACTCGCCCCGAGCGCCAGCCGCTCGAGGGTCATGGGACGATAGCTCAGGCCGTACATCTCTTCGCGGGTCAGCACGACGCGCACCGGGCGCTTGAGCTTGAGCGCGCCAAGCGTTGCGAGCACGACCTCGTATTGCGGGCGCAGGCCCGAGCCGAAGGCGCCGCCAACGAACGGCGACGTCACCCGCACATCATCCGGCTTGAGGTGGAAGATGCCGCACACATAGCGTTGCACATTCTGCACGCCCTGGGTCTTGTCGTGGATTGTGAGCTTGCCGTCACCGTCCCAGATCACGGTCGCGGCGAACGGCTCCATCGGATTATGATACTCCGCTGGGATGAGATAGTCGGCGCTCAGTCGCAAAGCAGCGCGCGCCAGCGCTTTCGACGCGTCGCCACGCGGCTTGACCGGCTTGTCGACCGCGCGAGCCCGCTCCAGCTCCGCATGCAGATCGGTGGCAAAGCCCTCGACCTCGTAATGGACCTGCACGAGAGTTGCGGCAAACCGCGCCGTCTCCCAGTCCTCGGCCAGCACCAGCGCGATAGGCTGACGGTTGAACCTGATCCGGTCGTCATAGAGCGGACGAAAAGGCGACCCGCCTTCCGGCGCGACGTCGTCAGAGTAATCCTTGTCGTCCGAAGCCATTGGCGGCCGATTGTCATGGGTCAGAATGTCGATCACGCCCTCAACCTTGAGGGCCTGCGTCGTATCGATCCGCGCGATACGGCCCTTTGTAATGGTCGACATGACCACGGCGCCGTAGGCCAGGCCCGGCACGTTGAATTCGCCGGCATATTTGGCGCGGCCCGTGACCTTGGCGCGGCCGTCGACGCGGGAGGTTGCTGTTCCGATGCTGGATGTCATGCGCGATCTACCGGATTTTCTTGACCGACTGGATTTGCGGCGTGGCGTTTGCGGCTTGAGCGAGCGTGCGGATGATGGCGCGGCGCGCGAGGTCGATCTTGAAGGCGTTGTGCGCGTACCCCTTCGCGTCCCTTAGCAGCCGGTCGGCGGCCTTGGCAAAGACGGTTCGCTCAGGCACCGCGCCCTGTAGCAAGGCTTCGGCCTCGCGATCGCGCCACGGCTTATGCGCGACACCGCCAAGCGCGAGTCGCGCATCCCTGATCCGGCCGCCATTGATCTCAAGCGCGGCAGCGACCGACACCAGCGCGAACGCATAGGACAGCCGATCCCTTATCTTCAGATAGCTGTGGTTTTCAGCGAACCCCTTCGCCGGCAGCTCGATCGCGGTGATGATCTCCTGCGATTCAAGATTGGTGTCGCGATCAGGCGTATCGCCGGGCAACCGGTGGAAGTCGGCGAAGTCAATGCATCGCTCGCCCGACGGACCCGCGACATGCACCGTGGCCTCCAGCGCAGCGAGCGCAACGCACATGTCCGATGGATGAGTGGCGATGCAGGCCTCGCTGGTGCCGAGAATGGCATTCGTCCGGTTGATGCCGTTGATGGCGGAGCAGCCGCTACCCGGCTCGCGTTTGTTGCAGGGCGTCGCGGTGTCGTAAAAATAAAGGCAGCGCGTCCGCTGCAGCAAGTTACCGCCGGTTGAGGCCATGTTGCGCAACTGCGCCGACGCGCCGGCCAGAATGGCGCTGGCCAGCAGCGGATAGCGCGCCTCGATCAGCGGGTGATAGGCAAGATCGCTGTTCGGCACCAGGGCGCCAACGCGCACGCCGCCATCTCTGGTCTCCTCAACCGCTCGCAATGGCAGGCGTGTGATGTCGATCAGCCGCACCGGGCGTTCGACATCGTACTTCATGAGATCGATGAGGTTGGTCCCGCCGGCAATGAATTTTGCGTTTCGGTCGGCGGCTATTTGCCTGACGGCATCGGCCACATCGGCCGCACGGGAGTAAGCAAAATTGTTCACCGCCTGCCTCCCATCGCGTCCATGGCCTCCTGGATGGCGGCAACGATGTTGGGATAAGCGCCGCAACGGCAGATGTTGCCGCTCATCAATTCACGGATGTCGTCGGCGGTCTTCGCCCTGCCCTCGGCGATGAGGCCGGCGGCGGAGCAGATCTGTCCCGGCGTGCAATAGCCGCATTGGAATGCATCATGTTCGATGAAGGCTTTCTGCAGGGGATGCAGGGCATCGGCGTCGCCATTCGCAAGTCCTTCGATGGTGACGATCTCGGCGCCGTCCTTCATGACAGCAAGCGTGAGGCAGGATGTCACCCTGCGCCCGTCAAGCAGCACCGTGCAGGCGCCGCATTGACCGTGGTCGCAGCCCTTTTTGGTGCCGGTCAAATCGAGCCGGTCGCGCAGCAGGTCAAGCAGCGTCGTCCAGGGGGCGACGGAGAGCGTACGACTTTCGCCGTTCACGGTAAGTGTGATCGAGATGGCCGCGGGTTTTGCCTGGCTTTCAGATCGCGAGCCGGCCGCCCCTATTGATGAACCCATGCAGTGCCTCCAAAAGCAGCAATCCATGCATTGCGTTGCTGCCCGGGAAGCCGGGGCAGCCCGGATCAATGCGCAACCGCGGCAATGGTTCGATTTGCAGGTTTTCGCGCGCGGCTCAGGCCGCGCTGCCCAGCCAGCCTCGCAGCAACTTGGCGAAAGTCTTGCGGCGGGGCTCGGCCGCCGGACTTGCGGGCGCGTCCGCAGGTTCCGCTGGCGCAACAGGACGAGACGGATCGGCCTCAGGCATGTCGGCTGCCTCCGGCTCGCATGCGGGCGCGTCGACGGCCAGCTCCACTGCTTCCACGGCCTGCATAGGCTCCGTCGGTTCGGCCGGCATCGAAGCGTCGGGCATTTCGAGCACCGGCGCATCGTTCGCATCTTCGTTTGCGACAATGGCCGGCACCTCGGGTGCCATCGGAGACAATACGACCGATGCTGGCACAGGCCCAAGCTGAACCGGCACAGGAGCCGCAGGCGGCGGTTGGACGGGCGCAGGCATGCGGGGCCGCCGCTTCCTGGTCGGCGCGGCGGGCCTGGCTTTCTTCTTCGACAGATCGGCGAGCGCCGACGACAGAGCGATCGGCCCGACATTCTCCAGGAAGGCACGCTCGTAGGAGCGCGACAGACGGTCGACGGCGGCATCCAGCGGCAGCCAGTCGACCTCCCGGATGTCGGTCATCAGCTCGTAAACCTGGTCGCCGTCGGCCTGCATGCGCCAGTAATGCACCACCTTGGAACGGCCGCCGGATTCGTAGACCAACGTGCCCAGGAACTCGTGCACAATAACATCGTGCCCGGTCTCTTCATTGACCTCGCGCTCGGCGGCGTCGCGCGGCGTCTCGCCATCGTCGAGCTTGCCCTTGGGCAGCACCCATTCATTGCGCTTGCGCAGGCGCACCACCGCGATCAGCGGCGACTTCGCCTGCCGCAGCACAATGCCTCCCGCCGCCAGAACAAGCGTCCGTGCCATCGCTCGTCGATCTAGTCTGCCAGATGAATCGTCAAGCGATTCATATAGAGAATCGACGCGACAAAATCGAGATAGCTCTTCACGGCACTCGCAACAGCGGCTCGCCCGCGCGAATCCGTCCCCACTCCGTGACACTGTCAGCGAATTCAAAATGCGGTGGTGCCAGGATGATGATGGTCGAGCCGTGCTCGAACCAGCCGAGTTCGTCTCCCTTCTTCACATCGACGTCGCAAGGATAGGTGAGCGGCCCGCGGGTCCGGCCATTGAGAACGAGATCGAGGAAGTGCAGGCGGATGCTTGCGACCAGAATCGCCGCGACCGGAACCAGGGTCAGCGCCTCGCCGGACTTCATTCGCGTGCGGATCACCGCGCGCTCATTCTTGCAGAAAAGTTTTTCGATACGCTTGAGCGCGATTGGATTGACGTTCCAGGTGTCGCCATGGATCAGCCGGACCTCATCGATGTGGAGATCATGGGGCGAGTGGAAGCGGTGGTACATGCTCGAGGTCAGCCGCAGGGTGAGAAAGCGGCCGTTGCGATGGGCTTCCACCAGCGCGGGATCGCCGACCAGGTCGAGCAGTGAATAAGGCGCGCCCTTGATCTGGAACAATTCGCCGTCGCGGATGGTGCCGAACGCGCCAATGATACCGTCCGATGGGCTCGCCACGATCTTCGGATCGGGATCGACCGGGCGCAGGCCCGGCTTCAGTTCGCGGATGAAACAGTCATGCAAGCTCTTGAAACGGGTCTTCCTGGCTTCCGACAGGTCGAGGTCGGAAAACAGCCGCCACAGGCCGATGGAGAAGTCCCGCACCAGGGGGGTCTCGATCTTGGAGAACCAGCCCATGAAACGGGTGAGCGCCGCGCGCGGGACACGGTTGGTAAGCAAGAAGTTGAGATCTTCCTGCTGGGTCAATGAGGAGATGAGGCTTTTGACTGTCATGAATCTGTCAGGAGGAGTGGTTAGCGCTTAACTCATGGATACACAGCTTCCGATTCTCTCGCTCGTCGCGGGTGCTGTCGCCCTTACCGCGACCGCCGCCGCTGCCCCGAAGGTCAAGGCCAGGATTGCGCTGTCGCGCGCAAAACACCGCTCGCTGACTGGACATTCCAAGATGTCCAAGCTGGCGGCACGGCTGATCCCGCATTACGAGTTCGATATCAACGATTTTTTCCGCTCCGATGGCGCACCGTCCGAGATCGCGACCAGACGCCAGGACGGCTTCTTCCGGCTCGCCGAGCTCTACAAGACCCGCTTCGCACGCTCCCGCGAGATGACCAAGGAAGCGGCAAGCCAGATCTCCGATCTGCAGTTCACCCAAAACTACCGGGTGCCGTTCCAGTACAGCCGGCTGGTGCGGGAAAATCTCGGTGCCGGCACCTTCATGCAGGCGTCCCGCGGAGTGACGCTGACCGATCTCGACGGCAATGTCTTCTACGACCTCGCTGGCTCCTATGGCGTCAACATCTTCGGCTACGACTTCTACAAGGAGTGCATCGAGAACGGCGAGAAGCGCGCGCACGCGCTTGGGCCCGTGCTCGGCTTCTATCATCCCGTTGTCGCCGAGAATGCCCGCCGGCTCTCCGAGATCTCCGGGCTCGACGAAGTCTCCTTCCATATGTCCGGCACCGAGGCGGTGATGCAGGCGGTGCGCCTTGCGCGCTACCACACCCGCCGCACGCACCTCGTCCGCTTCGCCGGCAGCTATCATGGCTGGTGGGGTGACGTGCAGCCCGGCGTCGGCAACCCGGTCTCGCCGCACGAGACCTACACGCTGTCTGACATGTCCGAGCGCACCCTGCATGTGCTGCGGACGCGCAAGGATATCGCCTGTGTGCTGGTGAACCCGCTGCAGGCGCTGCATCCCAATGCCAATGCACCGAGCGATGGGGCCATGGTCGACAGCTCCCGCAGGGGCGGGGTCGATCGCGCCGCCTACAGCGAATGGCTGAAGAAATTGCGTGAGGTCTGCGAGCAACGCGACATCGCGCTGATTTTCGACGAAGTTTTCGTCGGCTTCCGCCTCGCACCCGGGGGGGCGCAGGAGTATTTCGGCGTCCGCGCCGACATGGTGACCTATGGCAAGAGCCTCGGCGGCGGCTTGCCGATCGGCGTGGTCTGCGGGCGCAAGGACCTGATGCGCCGCTTCCGCGACGACCGCCCGGCGGACGTCTGCTTCGCCCGCGGCACGTTCAACTCCCATCCTTACGTCATGGCGGCGATGGACGAGTTCCTGAGCCGGCTTGCCAGCGAGAATTTCCGCGCGGTCTATAACGGCCTCGACAATATCTGGAACGGCCGGGCCAAGATGCTCAACGCGGCGCTGGCGGCCGAGCAGCTTCCGGTCGAAGTCGCCAACCTCTCCTCGATCTGGATGGTCAATTACACCACGCCGTCCCGCTACAATTGGATGCTGCAATATTACCTGCGCGCCGAGGGGCTGGCGCTGAGCTGGGTCGGCACTGGGCGCTTCATCTTCAGCCTGAACTACACCGACGCCGATTTTGCCGAGGTGATGCAGCGCTTTGTCGCCGCAGCCAGGAAGATGAAAGAGGACGGCTGGTGGTGGCATGATGGCGCCATGACCAACAAGACCATCCGCCGTCAGATCATGCGCGAGATGATCGGCAGCCGGTTCGGGCGGTGAAGGTCTCTCCTCCCTCGCCCCGCCCTTCGCGGGAAGAGGGTTAGGGTGAGGGGCTCTATCCACGCACCGAGCTTGCGGAGAGTCCCCCTCACCCGCATCACATCTTGCGATGCGATACGGCCTCTCCCCGCGTGCGGGGCGAGGCGGGCCGAGATCGCGGATATGTAATCCGAAGATACTTGCGACGTCATTCCGGGGCGATGCGCCGCATCGAACTATTCGCAATTGCGCACCTGAGAGCCTCAAGATTTTCGGATGTGCAAGGGCACATCGGAGTACGCTCGCTTCTCGATCGCCCCGGAATGACGGTGCATAAGTCATGGGATGATGGCCCATAAAGCGATGGCCGGGACGAGCCCGGCCATGATGCGTGGTGCGAGGCGGTTCGGCCAAACGCTTAGGCCATCTTCTCTTCCAGATCGTGCTCGATGATGTCGAGACCGGGATCGATCAGCTCGCCACGGAGCAGCGCCAGCGGCGCCTTGTGGTAGAGCTTGAAGTCGTTGAAGGGGTCGGTGATGATCTTGGTCATCCAGACGAGGCCGGTTTCGACGTCGCGGATGAAGAACAGGTGAACGGTGCGGAACAAGAGACCGCCGATGCCGACCACCAGCCAGATCTTGGCCACCTGGCGCAGGAAGTCGGTCGTCGTGACCCACGGCTTGACCAGGCCGAACAGCGTCGGATCGAAATAGAGCACCACGGGGGAGGCCGCCCAGATCGCCATCAGCACAATCTTGCGGCGCAAATTGTAGCCGACCTTGATCTCTTCCTTGTGCTCATGGGTCGCGTGGTTGAGGTGGTCGTAGCCACGCGGTTCGAAGAAGAAGTGGCCGGCCTGGCGCGAGGTCATGGAGACCAGCCAGCCGATCAGCGCCGACATCAGGGGATCGAAATACAGCATCACGTAACCGATCATGAAGCTGACCGCACTGACGAAGTGCAGGCTCTGGTTGATGCGGCTGTGATGATAGTAGCGATGGTCGTCCCACCGCTGAACGCGCAGCTGCTCCAGGAAGTTCTTGATCATGTCTTGCCCCTAAGAGTGAGTCGCAAGTGACTGTAGTGGGATTCGATGTAGCGTGTGTGACATCATCATAATGACATATGACAGCACGCAAAAACGACACGGCGGGTAAGGAAGATCGGCCGCCTGGAGCGGTTTGTGCTCCAGGTTTTTCATGTCTGACACGACCTCGAGGGGGCCGGTTCAGGCGTAACGGCACACCTCAGGCGGTGCGGGCGATCTCGGTCTTGCGGAAGCGGACCAGCGAGAAGTGGCCGAGCGGCGGGATCCGGCGGCGCTCCGCCAGCTCCATGCTGTGGGCGCCCGCGAGCCACTTGGTGTAGCGCGACCAGGCAAACTCGGCGGTGCGGAAGCCGAGCCGGCGCACCACCGGCTGCAGCGCCTGCTCGATGACGCGGCGGATGCCGTTGTCAGCGCTGACACGGGTGAGGATGATCAGCTCACCGCCCGGGCGGACCACGCGGGCGAACTCGTCGAGCGCGACCTCCGGGTTCGGCACGGCGGTGACGACATATTGCGCCATCACCACGTCGAAGGAATTGTCCGGGAATTCGAGCTTCTCGGCGTCCATCACCGCGAGGTCCTCGACATTCTTCAGGCGCTGCTCGGCGACGCGCTTCTTGGCCTTCTTCAGCATCTCTTCGGAAATGTCGGTGCCGAAGATGCGGACATTCGGCGCGTAGAGCGGCAGCGAAATGCCGGTACCAACGCCGACCTCGAGCACGCGGCCACCGAGCTTGTTGGTGGCCTCGATCGCAGCATCGCGGCCCTTGCTGAAGACGCCGCCGAACACGAGGTCGTAAATCGGAGCCCAGCGGTCATAAGCCTGCTCGACCGTCGCACGGTCGAAGTCCAGCTCCCTGGCACCGTCAAGCTTCATCGTCTCTGCCATCGTTCTCTCGCTATTCTTGTAAGAGGTCTATCAAGCTTTGGGTTCCGCTCAGCCGCGCACCGGGCTGCCGCTGGTCGCGACCCGGCTCGGGCGCCACAGACGGCTCGGCTGCAGCCGGCTCAGATTTCCGATGAACTGCCGGGCGCTGTTCTCCCAGGAACGCTCCAGCGCAAAGGCGCGGCAGGTCTGGCGCGACATCGGCAATGCGCGCAGGCAGGCGCTGCGCAGATCCCTGTCGAGCGCGCCGATCGGATGATCGGCGATGACGTCGAGCGGCCCGGTCACCGGAAACGCCGCGACCGGCACGCCGCAGGCCAGCGACTCCAGCTGCACCACGCCGAAGGTATCGGTGAGGCTTGGGAAGACGAAGACATCAGCCGCCGCCATGTGCGAGCTCAAGTCCTTGCCGGTCTTCTCGCCGAGCAAATGCGCGGTCGGGAAACGCCGCTCCAGCTCGGCCTTCTGCGGCCCGTCGCCGATCACGACCTTTGAGCCCGGCAGATCGAGCGAGAGGAAAGCTTCAAGGTTCTTTTCCACCGCGACCCGGCCCACGGTCATGAAGATCGGCCGCGGCAGATCGAGCTTGGCTGGGTCATTGGGATTGAACAACTCGGTGTCGACGCCACGGGTCCAGAAGCCGAGCTTGTTGAAGCCGCGTTCGGACAATTCCTGACGCAGCGAAGGCGTGGCGACCATGGTCATCGCCGCCGCGCCGTGAAAATAGCGCAGCACGGCATAGCCAACGCTGGCGGGGATGCCGGTGCGCACCGAAACATATTCGGGGAAGCGCGTGGTGTAGGAGGTGGTGAAGGCGAGCTTGTTGCGGCGGCAGTAGCCGCGCACCGCCCAGCCGATCGGCCCTTCAGTGGCGATATGGATCGCCTCGGGGGCGGCGGCCTCGATCCGTCGCGCGATCTCACCCCGGTTCGGCAGCGCCACGCGCAGGCTCTGATAGGTCGGCAGCGCCATCGACGGAAAGCCGTCCGGCGTCAAGAACTCGATCTCGCCCCCAAGCTTGGCGGCAGCGCGCGACAGCGACGTCAGAGTGCGAACCACGCCATTGACCTGCGGATGCCAGGCATCGGTCGCGATTAAAATCCGCATCGGGAAAGGCCTTAAGGAGTTGGAAATGATTCTCGTTTCCAAACGACCTTGTTCTATGGATATTTCAAACGTGTGACGTCATCGAAGTGTTGAAGAACCTTTTTGTGCAGCTGCCGGCCATGCGGTCGCGAAACCGTCATGAAACAAAACTTAAGCCGACGAAACCGTTTTGCCGCCATCAAGCAAACGTCCCGAAACTTCTGGTCCTTAAGGCTTGCGGTCAAGGACGCCGGACAACCGGCGCCGCAGGGCGACAAACAGGGGACGACCAATGCTCAATCAGAACGCGGTCGCGCGCTCGCGCGCAGTGGTTTTCGCTGCTCTTGCCATCGGCGCTTTCGCATTCGCTTCTCCCGCCAAGGCAGCATCGCAGAGCCAGCTCTTTCCGTTTATCCTGCCGCTGCCGGCGCAACCACATCAGCCGGCCCAGCCATATCAGTATGAAACACAGCAGCCGTCCGTGCAGGCATACGCGGCGACCGAGGACGAAGGCTCCGCCTACGAGCTGCCGCCGCGCCTGCGCCGCCAGATCGTGAACTACGCCTCGCACGAAGCGCCCGGCACCGTCATCATCGATACGCCCAACACCTATCTCTATTACGTGCTGGGCAACGGCCGTGCGCTCCGCTACGGCATCGGCGTCGGCCGCGACGGCTTCACCTGGTCGGGCACGCAGTCCGTGACCAGGAAGGCGGAGTGGCCGGATTGGACCCCGCCGCCGGAGATGATCCATCGTCAGCCTTATCTGCCACGCCAGATGGCCGGCGGCCCCGGCAATCCGCTTGGCGCGCGCGCCATGTATCTTGGCGACACCGTATACCGCATCCACGGCACCAACGCGCCGGAAACCATCGGCACGCATGTGTCGTCGGGCTGCATCCGCCTCACCAATAACGACGTCACCGACCTCTATTCTCGCGTCAATGTCGGCACCAAGGTGATCGTGTTGCCCATGGAACAGCGCCGCGCCGATCTCGGCAGCGCGACACGTTAATCATTAAATTCCCGACAGACGACCAAAACGGCTCCGGCGGCCACGGCGGAGCCGTTTTCCTTTGCGGTAACTGAATCCCGCCGGTCTGGCGCGGCCTCGCGCTGCCCTGTAGAGTCTCCGGTCGGTTTGCCCCGGGGGGACGATGCGTCTGGATAAACGGCTCAAAGCGATCGCGATCGCGCTTGGCGTCATCTTGGTCTCGTTCCTGGTGAGCCTGGAAGCGATGGACTGGCTGTCACCTGGCGGTGCGGTCAAGGCCCCGGTCATTGCCGAGCCGCCGCCGCTGCCGGCTGTTGCGCGCACCTCCTTCGTGGTGGCGCCGGTCGTGATCTCGCTGGCGGCCATCCGCGACGCGGCCGAGCGCAGTGCGCAAAAGAATTTCGCAGGCAAGGCCGACAACCCGGTGGCGCAGGTCCTGCAGAACGCCGACATCGGCTGGACCGCCTCGCGCGGGCCGATCAGCGCGACCGGCGCCCAGGACATGCTGTCGCTGTCGACCCCGATCACGGGCAAGGTCAACGTCACGGGCTCGCTGTCGTCCAAGGCGACCGGCGCGGTGCAGGATGCGATCGGCGGCTTGCTTGGCGCCAACGCGGCCAAGCAGGTCGGCAGCATCAACATCAAGAACATCAATGCCAATGCCGAGATCAAGGGCAACGTCACCATCACGTCGCGGCCGAAATTCGCCGCCGCCTGGCGGGTCGAGCCGAATTTCGGCGCCCAGGTCACGCTCGGCGACACCAACGTCTCGCTCGCCGGCGCCCATGTCAACGTGCCGCAGCAGATCAAGCCGTTCATCGACAAGACCGTCGGCGATCAGCTCAATGCGGCCGGCGAACGCATCCGCAACGATCCGGCCCTGGAGAAGAACGCGCGCATCCAGTGGGCCAAGGCCTGCCAGTCGATACCGCTGCAGGCCGCGGGCACGACCGCGGCGATGCCGGCGCTGTGGCTGGAAATGAAGCCGACCCGGGCGGTCGCGGCGCAGCCGAAGATCGACGCCTCGGCGCTGACGCTGACCATGGGGATCGAGGCGGAGACGCGCATCTCGCCGACCCAGACCAAGCCGGATTGCCCGTTCCCCGAGAAGATCACCATCGTGCCGCCGACGCCCGGCGGGGTGAGCATCGGCGTGCCGATCGATCTGCCGTTCACCGAGATCAACAAGATCATCGAGGCGCAGTTTGTCGGCAAGACGTTTCCGGAGGACGGTTCGGGCGCGGTCGATGTCACGGTCAAGCGCGCGACGCTTGCGGCTTCCGGTGACCGGCTCCTGATCTCGCTTCTGGTGCATGCGAAGGAGAAGAGCTTCTTCGGCTTCGGCGCAGATGCGACACTGCATATTTGGGGCCGGCCGGTGCTTGATGATGCGCAGCAGACACTGCGCTTCACCGACATCCAACTCGCAGTAGAATCGGAGGCCGCGTTCGGTCTTCTTGGCGCCGCGGCACGCGCGGTGGTGCCGCATCTGCAGCAGACACTCTACGAAAAGACGATGGTCGACTTAAAGCCGTTCGCGGCCAATGCGCGCGAAAAGATTGCCGATGTGATCGCGGATTTCCAGAAGAGCGGCGATGGTGTCCGGGTTGACGCCAGGATTAACGATCTTCGTCTCTCCGACATCGCCTTTGACGCCAAGACACTGCGCGTCGTCGCGCAGGCCGAAGGCGCGATCAATGTCACGGTTACCAAGCTGCCGGACCTCTGATCGCTGCAAGCGGAGCGAGATAAGCACCTAGCTTGGATGAGCCACGCGATATCCTGGACGATCCCTCGGCCTGGAGCGCCCCGCATGTCGCTTACGCTCATGCGGGCTACGGAAGTATGATACCCCCCCTCACCCCGTCTAAAACGACTGCTTTGCGAGGCGGCCCGAATGTGGCAAGTAGCCTGCACAACAACAGAAATCAGGGAGAACCAAGCATGAAACGACTTGCCGCAACCTTTGCCGCGGGAGTTGCGTTCGCCGCCCTCGCGGGGCCGGCCGGCGCGCAGACGATTTCCGACGACGTCGTGAAGATCGGCGTGCTCACCGACATGTCGAGCCTGTATGCGGATGCCACCGGCAAGGGATCGGTGGCCGCCGTGCAGATGGCGGTGGCCGACTACGGCGGCAAGGTCAAGGGCAAGCCGGTCGAGGTGGTCTATGCCGACCACCAGAACAAGCCCGACGTCGGCGTCTCCATCGCCCGCAACTGGTACGACAATGAGAAGGTCGATGCGATCTTCGACGTGCCGACCTCTTCCGTCGCGCTGCCGATCTCGGCGCTGACTCGCGAGAAGAACAAGATCAACATCAATTCCGGCGGCGGCTCCTCCGACATCACCGGTCCCGCCTGCTCGCCCAACACTGTGCACTGGACCTACGACACCTACGCGCTGTCCAACGTCGCCGGCAAGGCGATGGTCAAGCGCGGCGAGGACACCTGGTTCTTCGTCACCGCCGACTACGCCTTCGGCCAGGCGCTGGAGCGCGATGCCGCCAACGTGGTCACGAGCAACGGCGGCAAGGTGATCGGCGACGTCCGCGCACCGCTCAATACCTCCGACTTCTCCTCCTTCCTGCTGCAGGCGCAGGCCTCCAAGGCCAAGGTCATTGGGCTTGCGAATGCGGGCGGCGACACCACCAATGCGCTGAAGCAGGCGGCCGAATTCGGCATCATGCCCGGGCAGAAGATGATCGCGCTGCTGATGGAGATCACCGACGTGCATTCGCTCGGCATCAAGGCGACCCAAGGCCTGATTGTCACCGACGCCTTCTACTGGGACCGCGACGACGAGTCGCGCGCCTTCTCCAAGCGCTTCTACGACAAGGTTGGACACATGCCGACCATGATCCAGGCCGGCCTCTATTCGGCGACGATGCATTACCTGAAGGCGATCGAGGCCATCGGTACCGACGAGGCGCCGAAGGTGATGGAACAGATGCGCGCCATGCCGATCAACGACTTCTTCGCTCACGGCGGCAAGATCCGCATCGACGGCCGGATGGTGCATGACATGTATCTGTTCGAGGTCAAGAAGCCCGAGGAATCCAAGGGCGAGTGGGACCTCTACAAGCTGATCGCCACCGTCCCCGGCGACGAGGCGTTCCGTCCGCTGGACAAGGGCGGCTGCCCACTGGTGAAGACGAATTGATCTTCCTCCTGCCTCGCCCCGCCCTCGTGGGGGAGAGAGCAGCAAAGCGATGCAAAAACAAAAACGCGCCCAGGGATCACCGGGCGCGTTTCGTTTTGCGTTGAAAGGCTGCGATTACTCGCTGTACTTGAACTCGGGCATCGCCTTCAACTCATCCTTGGTCGCGTTGAACAGCGCATGATCCGGGTACCACGGATTGGACTTGGACATCGTCGTCGGCGATGAGCCCGTAGTTGTCGCCGAGCCTGTCGTCGTGGTCGAGGACGGCCGGCTCGCGGGCGGCGGCGCGGCATTGGAGGCCGTCGCAGAAGGCACGGGCTCCTCGGAGAATTTCATCTTGTCGAACGACACCGCGACAAGATGCTCGCCCATGCCGAGCAAGCCGCCGACACCGATCACGGCAGCTTTCACGTTGCCGCTCTTGTCCATCAAGAGATCATTGATCGAACCGATCTTCTCGTTCTTTTCATTGTAGACGTTCAGGCCGACCACTTTCGAGGCACGCCAGGTGCTGCCTTGCAGCCCGGACGGCGCCGTTGCGGCCGGGGGTTCCGCAAACGCGGCACTCGCCAGCATCGCCGAGCCGACGAGCCCTGCGGCGACATATTTCAACAACATCTGCTCTCTCCATCATTGGCCAAAAGGTGAAGAGAAAACCGTGCTGTTCGCGCGCAGTTCCTGCGCCGCGGAAGATTTCGAACCCGCAACGCAGCAAAATGCGCGAGAATAATTGCGAGCACGCGGAACGCGTCCGGGAACAACCGGCCTTCCTGTTTGGAAGGCCGGTTGTTCCCGTCTGGCCTTGTCGCGTCGCCGAGGTCAGGTCTTGTAGTCGATCAGGATCGCCTGCAGTTGCGAAGAGCTGTCGGACGTGGTGCTCGTGCCGCTCGCATTGTAGGAGTTCGTAGACGACGAGTTCGACAGCGAAGACTGCAGCGCCTGCAGGAACTGCTGCAACAACTCGGAGATGGACGTATCGGAGGACGACGTCGTCGAGCTCGTAGTCGAGGACGAATCCGTCGACGACGACGCGCTGTCCGTGCCGTCGCTCGGCGGCGGGCCGCCAGGGCCCTGTCCGAACGTCGCCTGGAAGACGCCCTTCAACTCGGTCGCCTGGGCACCGGTCAGCTTGCCGGAAGACACCTCGTTCTTGATGAGGTCGTCGATCTTCGACTGCATGTCGGCCGGCGACAGTTTGGTGCCGCTCGTGCTGTCGCCGGACTGGTTCGACTTGATTGCTGAATCGATGTCGGTCAACGCCGAGGATAGCGCTGTCTCGTCGGATGACGAGACAGTGCCGTTGGAGACCTCGGACTGCAGCTCGGCCTCGAGCTTCTGCAGTGGGGTCTGGTAGCTGCTGCTTGAGGACAGTGATGATATGGACATGGTCACTCCGGTTGGATGCGAGCGGGACGCATTGACCATGGATTAACCATATTAACGGGCTCTTTTCGCCGATTGCGAAGGGTTGCAGGCCTCCCCGCCGGAAACATTTGGAAACAAAAATCTTTCCCGCTTCGAGCCGAATCAAAGACAAAGGTCAGGCATGGTCCGATCGACGCCCAACATTCTTGTCGTGGAAGATGACCGCGAGACGCGCACGCTGATCGCGAAGTATCTTCGTACCAACGCCTGCAACGTGACAACCGCCGCCGACGGGCGCGAGATGGCGCGCGCCATGACCGATCACCGTGTCGACCTCCTGATCCTGGACGTGATGCTGCCGGGCGAGGACGGCCTCAGCCTGTGCCGCAAGGTGCGCGCGGAATCACAGGTGCCGATCATCATGCTGACCGCACGCGGCGAGGACGTCGACCGCATCGTGGGCCTCGAGATGGGTGCCGACGACTACATGCCCAAGCCCTTCAATCCGCGCGAGCTGCTCGCGCGGATCAACGCCGTGCTGCGACGCCAGCAGGCTGCGCAGAACGCCTCCGCCATCGAGGGCGCGGCCGCATTGTCGTTCCAGGGCTGGCACATCGATCTCAGGCTGCGCGAACTGCGCAACCCGGAAGGCGCGCGGGTGGCGATGACCAGCGCCGAGTTCGACCTGTTGCGCACCTTCTGCGAGCGGCCGGGCCGGGTGCTGTCGCGCGACAGCCTGCTCGACCTCACGCAAGGGCGCAATGCCGGCTCGTTCGAGCGCTCGATCGACGTGCTGGTCAGCCGCATCCGCCGCAAGATCGAGCCCGATCCGCAGGAGGCGAGCCTGATCAAGACGGTGCGCTCGGGCGGCTATGTCTTCACGCCGAGGGTCGAAGCGGTCGCGCCGGTCGCAACCGTCTGACCATGAGGCAATTCGCCTTTCTGAACCTCAAGGCCATCGGCGGACAGATCGCTGCACTGGTGATCGTCTCGATCCTCGTGCTGCACCTGATCTTCACCGCCATCTTCTTCACCCACCGGCCGGACCAGCAGCACCCGTCGCCGGGGCACATGCATGGCGAGTTCATCACGTCAGCGCAGCTCATCGCAGCGACACCCGCAGCCGATCGGCCGCGCCTGCTCGGCGACCTGAAGCGCGCCTTTCCGGAGCTTGCCATCGAGATGCTGGCGCCGGACGCCATGCCGGCCTCAAACCAGCCGGAGGACTTGAGCCTGCGCGGCATGCGCCCGCATCCCGGCCCCGGCTATCGCATGTTCACGCTTCCGGCCGATCAGGGCACGGCACGCGCGGGGATCGTCCTGCCCGACGGCACGGCCGTCGGGGCCAATATCGGGCCTGACTTTCGGCCCGGGCCGTTCTGGGCCTCGCCCTTCATGACGACGCTGATATTTGCCGTGGTCTGCGTGACCTTGCTCGGGGTGTGGGCGGCACGCGAGCTCGCAAGGCCGCTCACGACCTTCGCCAAGGCTGCGGAGAATTTCAGCCTGGACGGCGCGCCTGCGGCGCTGCCCGAACGGGGGCCGGAGGAGATCCGCGCGCTGGCCAAGGCGCTGAACCGGATGCGGCAGCGGATCAGCGGCCTGATGGACGACCGCACCAAGATGCTGGCGGCGATCAGCCACGACCTGCGCACGCCGATCACGCGCATGCGGCTGCGCTCGGAATTCATCGAGGACGACACCAACCGCAGCCGCATGCTGGCCGATCTGGACCAGATGCTGTCGATGCTGGAATCAGTGCTCTCCTTCCTGCGCAACGACCGCAAGCTCGAATCCTTCACGCTCGCCGACATCGCCAGCACACTGCAGCTCGTCACCGATCAGTTCGCCGACATGGGTCACAGGGTCTCCTATGCCGGCCCCGGTCACGCCATGGCCGTGGTGCGTCCGGACGATTTGCGCCGTGGCGTCACCAATCTGGTCGAGAACGCGGTGCGCTTCGGCGCCGAGGTCACCATCGGTCTCACGCTTGCGGCGGGCCGGATGACCATCGACGTTATCGACGACGGCCCCGGCATTTCGGATGCAAAGAAGGCCGCGATGCTGGAGCCGTTCGTGCGCGGCGACGATGCCCGCAACATGGACGAGGCGGAAGGCTTTGGACTCGGGCTGTCGATCGCGCGCGCGATTGCGCTCGCTCATGGCGGGGAGCTGTCGCTGCACGATCGCAGCCCGCATGGCCTGGTGGTGCGCATGACTATCCCGCTGCGCGGGCAGCACGAGCGTCAGGCAGCGTGACAGACTTGCTCTGGTCAGGCCGCGAGCGGTCGGCTTTGTGAACCTTCGTCGTCGAAAAACGCGCTCGCCTCGAAGTGATAATCGCAGGCGTGGCAGCGCCAGAGATAGACGGTGCGGTCCTCTTGCTCCTCGATCCATTCAGGCAGGGCGATCGGCTGGCCACATTGGGCGCAAGGATTTTGCTTGGGCATGTCGCGAAGACCAGGACGGGTCATTGCACGTGTCATGACGCTTCTCCCTGTGATGCGTTCTTGTTTTACAGGCAAATGAGACAGCATGATTACCGCAACGAACGGCCGCGCGACGCGCGAAAAACGACAACAATATGGGTGAGCGACAACGGGCGCCTGTGTATAACTTCACGCGGCGCGAATCAACTTACCTGATTGTCGCATCGATCACAGGCTCGCGCGTGTGCAACGCACCCGGCTTGCGCACATGAATTGTGGCGAGATCGTCGGAATAGACCTTCTCCCAGCCGTCCAGATGGTCCAGCAGCCTGGTCGCAGCACTCTGGGTACGCAGGAATGTCGCCTCGATCTTGTATTTGTCGAGCAGGCGGAACAGGTTCTCCGGTTCCACCAGGCCCGACGCGTTGTTGTGGTCGACGAAAAACTTTTCGCCGAACAACTCGGTGCGGCCGTCGATGAAGGTGTCGACGCCACGATAGATCAGATAGCCGCCGAAATCATAATCGTTGAGCACGCGGGCGACGTTGAGCTTCTTCAGTTCCGTCACCGCCGCAACCGGCGCGCCGCGCAGGTTCGGCTCGAAGCGGTGCACTGAGGCATAGGCGGCGGTGGCCACAACGAGCGCGGCGACCACCGCACCGCTCAGCGCTGTGCGCGGCGCAGCATGGTTTTCGGCGAGAGCAGTTGCGCCGATCTGCCGCGCCAGCGGCATGGCGAGCACCATCGGCGCGATCAGCGCCAGGATCTCCGCGGCACGACCCTGGCTCAGCGCCATGTGCAACAGCCCGAGCAGGATCAGGATCCGCGTCACCGGCACGGTCACGCCACGGTAGAGCACGAGCCCGATGCCGAGCAGAAGATATATCTCGAACGCGCCGACGCGGCTGAAGTCCGCCGCATGCCATTCCATGATCAGCTGCAGCGCGCGGCCAAGGTTCAGGATCTTTCGCGAGGCGAGCAGCGCGTCGAAGCCATAGGGGTTGCAGAGGCTCGCCAGCAATGCCGCAAGGCCGAACAGCGCCCAGCGCAGCGCCAGCGATTTGCGTGCGCTTCTGTCCGCGCTCACCACCGCATCGAGCGCAACCGGGGCAACCATCATCAGGCCGAACACGAAGCCGCCATGCAGATTGGCCCACAGCACCATGTTCGGCAGCAGCCAGAACGACGGCGCCTCGCGTCGGTCGCTTGCCGTGATCATGCCGCCGATCCACAGCACCATGAAGGGCATCGCAAGCACATGCGGCCGCGCCAACAGATGCGGCACGGTCAGTGCGAGCGCGGCACAGACGAAGACGAGGCTTACGCTGCCGGAAAGCCGCACGACAAGATAGCGTGCCAGCAGCGCATAGGTCGCGGCGATCGCGGCCGCCGCCAGCACCACCGGACCGGTCCAGCCCGACCAGTCATAGGCCTTGGCATAGAGCACCTGCGCAAGCCATTGGGTGGAGATCCAGGGCTCGCCGCGCATGGTAAAGGAATAGACGTCCTCATGCGGCACGGCGTGGTGGTCGAGGATCCACTGCCCGAGCGCGACCTGCCACAAAGTATCGGGATCGTTGAGCAGCCCGTTGCCGGCGACCAGCAGCAGCGCGTAGACCGCCAGCCCCACCCACAGCGGCAACAGCCCGCCAAAGCGCCCACCAAGGCTGCGGGCGGGCTCCTCCGCGTGCGAGACCGAGATCGTCATGAGGCCTGCCTGATCAGGACGCGGTTGCGTCGGCCGATCGAAGCATGTCAGGCTATAATTATGGGTAAACCCGCTCTGCAGTTTTGCCGTAGGTCGCGCCCGATCCTGCCAGCTTTTGGCCACACTCGGCGATCAATGGCGGAACCTGGGTGTTCTAAAGGTTAACAGCGCAGGATATCACTGCCGATGAAACGCAAGCTCTCGCTGGCCGCGCTGGCCGTTGTCGCCGCTTTCGCCGCACCAGCGATGGCCCAGGCCGGCTCCGAATACGACGCGCTGATCGCGCAGCATGCCCAGGCCAACAATGTGCCGGAGGCGCTGGTGCATCGGGTGATCATCCGCGAGAGCCGCTACCAGCCGCAACTTGTCGGCCGTGGCGGCACCATCGGGCTGATGCAAATCAAGCTCGCAACCGCGCGCAGCATGGGTTACACCGGTGACGCTGCGGGCCTGCGCGATCCCAACACCAATCTGACCTATGCGGTGAAATACCTCGCCGGCGCCTACCGCGCCGCCAATGGCGACCACGCGCGAGCCATCCATTATTATGCGGCCGGGTATTACGAGGTCGCAAAGCGGCAGCGGCTGGCTTACGCGAGCGGCCAGGCATTCGACAATTTCGGCAATCCGCAACCGGCGCCGGAGCCTGCTGCACCGCGGCGTCGCAGCGCGCGACGCGCCATCGACGCTCGCGCCCAGGCGCCGTTGCAGCTGATTGATCTCAGGCAGCGTTGACAGGCCGGCACATCGGTCTACATTAGTGACTGTTCCGAGGGGAGCTCCGATGAGGAGCTGAGATACCGCACCCTTGAGGGCCTGATCCCAAGACCTTGATTTAAGGATGGGGCAGACCTGAAAGACCGCGGTGACCCTTTGAACCTGATCCGGGTCATGCCGGCGAAGGGACAGGGATGCACCAGTTGAGAAGACCGCGGACGGAATCGTCCGTTTCCATCATAGGCGCAGGCGTTGCAGGAGCCTGGCACGCGCTGTTGTTCGCGCAGGCCGGCCACGACGTCACGCTGCATGAGCGCAGCGATGCGAACCTGATGCTCTCCACCAGCCACTGGGCCGGCGGCATGCTCGCACCCTATTGCGAGAGCGAGGTCGCCGAGCCCCTCATCAGCCGGCTCGGCCTGCGCGCGCTCGATTTGTGGCGGCGCGAGCTGCCGGATACCCCGTTCAACGGCTCGCTGGTGGTAGCGCATCCGCGCGACCGCAACGATTTCGAGCGTTTTGCGCGATTGACCAGCGACCATCGGCGGCTCGATGCGGCCGGCATTACTGCGCTTGAGCCGTCGCTGGAAGGGCGGTTCCGCGAGGGGCTGTTCTTCGCGGCCGAAGGCCATGTCGAGCCACGGCGGGTGCTGCCGAAGCTGCATGAGCGCATCATCGCCGCTGGCGGCACCATCAAGTTCGACAGCGATGTCTCTGCCGACGACGTCGAGGGCCTCGTGATCGATTGCCGCGGGCTCGCCGCGCGTGACGATCAGCCGGAGCTGCGCGGCGTCAAGGGTGAGTTGATCCTGATCGAAACCAGTGAAGTAACGCTGTCGCGCCCGGTGCGGCTGATCCATCCGCGCTGGCCGCTTTACGTGATCCCGCGCGAGGATCATCTGTTCATGCTGGGGGCGACCTCGATCGAGGCGGAGGACACCGGCGTCAGCGTACGCTCGGCGCTGGAGCTGTTGAGCGCGGCCTACACCGTGCATCCGGCCTTTGCCGAAGCGCGCATCATCGAGTTCGGCTCGGGGCTGCGTCCCGCCTTCCCCGACAATCTGCCGCGCATCACCATCGCCCGCGACAATCGCATCGACGTGAACGGGCTCTATCGCCACGGCTTCCTGATCGCGCCGGCGCTGGCGGAACTGACGCTGGGCTATGTCCAGCGCGGACAGATCGACAATGAGGTGATGCGATGCGCGTGACGGTCAACGGCGAGAGCCGCGAGATCGCGGCCGACAGCATCACCACGCTCTTGAGCGAGCTCGAATATGAAGGCACGCATTTCGCGATCGCGCTGAATTACGACGTGGTGCCGAAAAGCCGCTGGACCGACACGACGCTCAAGAGCGGCGACGAGATCGAGATCATCACGCCGCGGCAGGGAGGGTGATGGGATGAGACGGCGACCGTCTTGCTCGTCATTCCGGGGCGATGCGAAGCATCGAACTACGATGTGCAATTGCACATCGGAGAATCTCGCGCCACGACCTCGAGATTCCGGATCGCTCCGCGTATCGCGGACCGTCCGGAATGACGGGAATGAAGGCGAGCGTGCGAAATCCGCTTCCAACGTTCCGACGAGCTGAGCGAGCTGATACAATGGTGAACTTCTACGGCAAATCCTTTTCCTCCCGCCTCCTGATCGGCAGCGCGCTGTACCCCTCGCCTGCGATCATGCAGAGCGCGATCCGCGCTTCGGGAGCGCAGATCGTCACGGTGTCGCTGCGACGCGAGGCTGCCGGTGGCAAGACGGGCGATGCGTTCTGGAAGCTGATCCGCGAGCTCGGCGTCACCGTGCTGCCGAACACCGCCGGCTGCCGCACCGTGCGCGAGGCGGTGACCACCGCAAAGCTCGCGCGCGAATTGTTCGGCACCAGCTGGATCAAGCTGGAGGTCATCGCCGACAACGACACGCTGCAGCCTGACGTGGTCGGCCTGGTCGAAGCCGCCGCCATCCTGATCAAGGATGGCTTCGAAGTGTTCCCCTATTGCACCGAGGACCTGTCGGTCGCGATGCGGCTGGTCGATGCCGGCTGCAGGGTCGTGATGCCCTGGGCCTCGCCGATCGGCAGCGCGAGGGGAATCACCAACCGCGATGCGTTGAAGCTGCTGCGCGACCGCCTGCCCGATATCACGCTGGTGGTCGACGCCGGCATCGGCGCCCCCTCGCACGCGGCGCAGGCGCTGGAGCTCGGCTATGACGCCGTGCTGCTCAACACCGCGATCGCCAAGGCCGAGGACCCCGTCGGCATGGCGAACGCCTTCCGCCTCGGCATCGAGGCAGGCCGCGCCGCCTTCGAGGCCGGGCTGATGAATGCGCGCGATTTCGCCTCTCCTTCCACTCCAGTCGTTGGGACCCCGTTCTGGCATGCCGTATCCTGACCGCTTCTACCCTGTCGTTGATAGCATCGCCTGGGTCGCAAGGCTGACCAGGCTTGGCGTCGGCACGATTCAGCTGCGCGCAAAGAATCTGAACGACGCTGATGCACTCGCGATCGTGCGCGAGGCGCTGGCGGTGACCAAGGGCACGCCGACGAAGCTCGTGGTGAACGATTACTGGCGCGCGGCGATCGAGGCGCGTGCGACGCATCTGCATCTCGGCCAGGAGGACCTCGCCGATGCCGACCTCAAGGCCATCCGCGACGCGGGTGTGACGCTCGGCGTCTCCACCCATGACGACGAGGAGCTCGCGACCGCGCTGCGCGCCAAGCCCGATTATGTCGCGCTGGGTCCGATCTTCTTCACCACGCTGAAGTCGATGCGCTTCGCGCCGCAAGGCATTCCGAAGATCACCGAGTGGAAGAAGCGGATCGGCAAGATCCCGCTGGTCGCGATCGGCGGCATCAAGCTCGAGCACGCCGCGGAGATCTTCGCCGCCGGCGCCGACTCCATCGCCGTGGTTTCCGACGTCACCCAGAACGCCGATCCCGATGCGCGCGTGCGTGCCTGGCTCGACGTGCAGAAGGAGGCGGCGTGATGATCAACTCTCACCGGCGTCATTCCGGGGGCACTCGCGACAGCGAGCGAATCCGGAGTCTCGCGCCACAACCTCGAGGTTCCGGATCAGACCGCCCGTGGCGGTCCGTCCGGAACGACGCCATTAAGAATTAAAAGGAGGATCTCATGAACATTCGCTCCAATCCCGACACCACCCTGCCCGCCGTGACCACGGGACCGCTGGCCTCCTCGCGCAAGATCTTTGCGACCCCCGACGCTGCGCCAGATCTGCGAGTGCCCTTGCGCGAGATCATCCTCTCCGAGGGCGCCGGCGAGCCGAACCTGCCGGTCTATGACACCTCCGGCCCCTATACCGATCCGCAGGCGACCATCGACGTCAACGCGGGCCTGCCGCGCAACCGCAAAGCCTGGGTGCTCGAGCGCGGCGGCGTCGAGGAATATCAGGGGCGTGTGATCAAGCCGGAAGACAACGGCAATGTCTCCGCCGAGAAGGCTGCGCGCGCCTTCTCCGCCTATCATAATCCGCTGCGCGGCCGCGACGGCCACAAGGTGACGCAGCTCGAATTCGCCCGCGCCGGCATCATCACCAAGGAGATGATCTACGTCGCCGAGCGCGAAAATCTCGGCCGCAAGACGCAGCTGGAGCGCGCCGAAGCCGCGCTTGCCGATGGCGAGAGCTTTGGCGCCGCGGTGCCGGCCTTCATCACGCCGGAATTCGTGCGCTCGGAAATCGCGCGCGGCCGCGCCATCATCCCCTCCAACATCAACCACGCCGAACTGGAGCCGATGATCATCGGCCGCAACTTCCTCACCAAGATCAATGCCAATATCGGCAACTCGGCGGTGACCTCGTCGGTCGAAGAAGAGGTCGACAAGATGGTATGGGCGATCCGCTGGGGCGCCGACACCGTGATGGACCTCTCCACTGGGCGCAACATCCACACCACCCGCGAATGGATCCTGCGCAACGCGCCGGTGCCGATCGGCACCGTGCCGATCTACCAGGCGCTGGAAAAATGCGACGGCGATCCGGTCAAGCTGACCTGGGAGCTCTACAAGGACACGCTGATCGAGCAGTGCGAACAGGGCGTCGACTATTTCACCATCCATGCCGGCGTGCGCCTGCCCTACATCCATCTCACCGCCAATCGCGTCACCGGCATCGTCTCGCGCGGCGGCTCGATCATGGCCAAGTGGTGCCTCGCGCATCACAAGGAGAGCTTCCTCTACACCCATTTTGATGAGATCTGCGACCTCATGCGCAAGTATGACGTCTCGTTCTCGCTCGGCGACGGTCTGCGCCCCGGCTCGATCGCGGATGCCAACGACCGCGCGCAGTTCGCCGAGCTGGAGACGCTGGGCGAACTCACGAAGATCGCCTGGGACAAGGGCTGCCAGGTCATGATCGAAGGCCCCGGCCATGTGCCGATGCATAAGATCAAGATCAACATGGACAAGCAGCTGAAAGAGTGCGGCGAGGCGCCGTTCTACACGCTGGGGCCGCTGACCACCGACATCGCGCCGGGCTATGACCACATCACCTCAGGCATCGGTGCGGCCATGATCGGCTGGTTCGGCTGCGCCATGCTCTGCTATGTCACGCCGAAGGAGCATCTCGGCCTGCCCGACCGCAACGACGTCAAGACCGGCGTCATCACCTACAAGATCGCCGCCCACGCCGCTGATCTCGGCAAGGGCCACCCCGCCGCACAACTGCGCGACGACGCGCTCTCCCGCGCACGCTTCGACTTCCGCTGGGTCGACCAGTTCAACCTCGGTCTCGACCCGGACACCGCCCGCCTCTTCCACGACGAGACGCTGCCGAAGGAAGCCCACAAGGTCGCCCATTTCTGCTCCATGTGCGGCCCGAAGTTCTGCTCCATGAAGATCACGCAGGATGTCCGCGATTATGCGGCGACGCTGAATGATCCGTCGGCGGTGGGGATGTCGATGAGCGGCACCATCGAGGACGGCATGGCGAAGATGAGCGAGAAGTTCAAGGAGATGGGATCGAACGTCTATCTCGATGCGGACAAGGTGAGGGAGAGCAATCGGGCGTTGTGAGCAGCGCAGCCAAACCGATAGAAAGACTTCCTGATCAACTTCAGGACAATCTTCGTTTGGTTTTCGTGGGCACGGCGGCTAGCCAAAGATCAGCCGCCGTGGGTCATTACTACGCGCATCCCGGCAATCGCTTTTGGAGAACAATTCATCAGGTAGGTCTGACGCCTCGATTGTATGAACCGCGTGAATTTCCATCCCTGCTGAATCTCGGTTTCGGCTTCACGGATCTCTGCAAAGCTGCTGCGGGTATGGACCACGAAATTGCCGATCATCCGATCGACATCGCTGGTTTCAAATCAAAGATTCAAAGGTTTCAACCCAGATCGATCGCATTCACCAGCAAAAAGGCTGCGAGCTTCTTTTATGAAAAGCCAACGAACGCGATAATTCTGGGGCGCCAGCGATCTCGCGAGAACTTCCCCGAAATATTCGTGTTGTCGTCGCCGTCCGGCGCGGCCTCTGGAAGCTGGACCATCGACCCGTGGAAAGAACTGGCGGATTGGATCAGATCGTAGAGTGAGCAAAGTGAAGCGTGCGCACCATCTCGAAACAATTTCCGGATGGTAGGCGCGGCGCTGGCGCGCCTTTGCCGACCCCGCTCCATCGCTACTTCATCGTAATCGCAAGCCCGCTCAAATCCGCATTCGCCATCAGCCCGACCTGCTGGCCCGATAATTCCAGCACGGCGCCCTTCTGGTTGGTCAGCACGATCGCGCGGGCACCCTCACCGACCGCCAGACCTGCGCCGGCCGCGCCATAGACGCCGGCGACGTCGGAAGGCGAGTTGATGTTGCTGACCCGGCCGCGCAGGATGGTCTTGGAGCCGCCGAAGACGAGGCCGTAGTCGAGCCCGCCGGTCGAGAGCGCGTAGCGGCGGCCGCGGAAATTTAGGACGCCATGGCCGCCGGAGCCGCCGATGATCCATCCCGCCTTGTAGATGACGAGCGACACGGTGCCCTCGTCGGCGCGGGCGGCGGAGAGGCCGGCGAAGGCGACAAGCGCAACCAGCGCGGCGCGGAGCAGGGATGGAATTCTCATAAGGTTCTCCTGGAATGACTGCTGAGATGGCGTGAGACAAAACGAATCGGTCCCGCTCAATCTAGACGAAGCTTTCGAGGGACAAAATCCATTCGCGACGCTGGCCTAAAGCGGATGAAAGGAGCAATATTGCGGCCGTGACCGCTGCCCCATCTGCGTTCGCGCCTCGCGGCGGTCCCCTCACCCTTAGCGCCAGAGGCCGTCATGTCGAAAATCCAGCACTTCCCGCCGCCGTCAAACATCAAAGCCCCGCCACTCTCTTTCGCCGCCCGCGTGGGCGATCTCCTGTTCGTCTCGGGCATTCCCGGCTTTGACGACAACGGGGCGCTGCCGGAAACATTCGAGGCGCAGTTCAGCAATGTCGTGAAAAACATCCGCCGCGTATTGGGCGAGGCCGGTGCCGATATCCGCGATCTCGTCAAGGTCAATGTGCTGCTGATCCGCGCGTCTGACGTGGCCGCCATGAACGCGCTCTATGCCGGCGCGTTTGGGCCTGCGCCTTATCCAGCGCGCACCACCTGCGTGGTGCACGCGCTCCCCGACCCGAGGATGCTGATCGAGATCGAGGCCGTGGCGTCGCTTGCGAAGTGAGGCGCCACGGATTGGGTAAAGCGAAGCCGACCGCTGTTTTTTGCGAGGGCGAAGATAGCAGAGTTCGCTTCCGCTCCATCCAGCCTGCACCGACTCCGTAATTTTTAGAAGGCGAAACGCAAATGCTCACGCTCTATTCCTATCCCCCGCTGTTCGGCGTGGCCGACAACAATGGCTACGGGCTGAAGGTGTTTGCCTTTCTCAAGCTCGCCGGCGTCCCGTTCACGCACGAGCATATTTTCGACGCCTCCAAGGCGCCGCGCGGCCAGCTGCCCTATATCGTCGACGGCAGCGACATCGTAGGCGACAGCGAAACCATCCTCTCTTTCATCACGCGGAAATATCGCCTGACTATCGACGCCGCACTGACGCCGGCCCAGCGCACCACCAACCTGCTCGTCACCCGCATGCTCGACGACCTCTATTGGGTGATGTCCTATTCGCGCTGGAAGGACGAGCGCTACTGGCCGCTGTTCCGCGACGCGCTGCTGCGCGAGCATCCGAGCCTGACCGAGGAAGGCCTCGCCAAGGCCAAGGCGTTCAATGCCGAGCGCTATTACTACCAGGGCATCGGCCGATATGAACCGGACGCCGCGATGACGCGCGGCCTCGCCGATCTCTCGGCGCTGGCCGAACTGATCCCTGCCGATGGCTATGTCCATGGCGCGTCACCCACCAGCATCGATGCCGCCATCTACGGCTTCATCGCCAACATCTATTATTACGATATCGACACGCCGCTGAAGCAATTCGTCACCGCGCACGACAATATCGTCCGACACTGCAGCGCCATTCACGCCGCGGTCAACGCGTAGCGCGCACTAAAGCGCGATGAGATTTGGTTGAATCGTCATCGCGCTTTAGGTCTTTGGTCGAGCATGATCTTTTCGGAAAACCGCTACACACTTTTCCGGATCATGCTTTAGCCTTCGTGGAGGATTGAGTGCAAGCGCACCGTCAATTCTGTCATGCGAAACGGTTTGTCGATAATCGGAAACTCGCCCACAGCTCGATGTCGTTCCAACACGTCTCCCGAGTAGCCCGAGCTGAGCAGAACGTTGATGTCCTTGTTCAGTCGCCTTGCTTCGCGGGCAAGCTCAATGCCGTTGATCCCGCTTGGCATCACGATGTCACTCAACAAGAGGTCGAATTCTTCGCTCTGGAGCATTCGAAGTGCTTCCGCGCCGTTCTGGGCGCAACGCACCTGATAGCCCGAGTTGCTTAGCATCGCCGACGTGAGGTGCAGAAGATCGTGATTGTCCTCGACAACCAGGATTCGCTCCGAACCGGCCGGCACCGCTTGGGGTTGGATGCATTCGATCTCCGCATCAGGCTCTTGCGTCACTTTGGGTAAGTAGAGAGTGACGGTGGTCCCCTTTTCCAGCGCGCTTTCGATGACAATGTGCCCCCCGGACTGACGGACAAAGCCGTAAACCATGCTCAGGCCGAGCCCGGTACCTTTGCCAACCTCCTTGGTGGTGAAGAAGGGCTCAAACACCCGAGCCCTAACCTCGGGGAGCATCCCGCAACCGGTGTCTCTGACGGACAGCGTGACGTACGATCCGGGCAAGCACCCCGCCGCGCCCCCTTCCTCCACAACGATGTTCCTCGTCTCGATCTCGAGTACGCCGCCATTCGGCATTGCGTCGCGCGCGTTCAGGGCCAGGTTGAGGAGCGCGGTCTCCAGCAGCGCCGGGTCGACATGGCACAGCCACAGTCCTTCATCGGTTTGCACCTTGACCTGGCACGCTTCCCCGACGGCGTTGCGAACGAGCCCCTGGAACTCCGACACAAGCTGGTTTGCATTGACCGGTATTGGGTTCAAAACCTGTCGTCGTGAGAATGCGAGAAGCTGCGCCGTCAGCTTTGCCCCCCGATCGACGGCACGCAGCGCGGCCGCAGCGAACTGCCGGGCTTTGGCAAAATTGCCGGCATCCTCGATGAGTTCGAGATTCGCGGAGACCACCGTGAGCAAGTTGTTGAAGTCGTGGGCGACACCACCGGTGAGCTGACCGACGCACTCCATCTTCTGGCTCTGATGGAACTGCTCCCTTGCTTCGGACAGTTCATGCTCACGGTGCTCCAGCGCGTCGGCCATGGAGTTGAACGCGTTGGCGACCCGCGCAATTTCCGAATTGCCCCGGATGTCCACACGGCGCGCAAATTCACCGAGCCGCCATTGGTTCGCAGCGTCAACCAACTTCCCAAAGGGGCGCTGGACGAATCGTTGGACGCCCCACGCCGTTAGGCTCAACACAATCAAAGTGCCCAGAGCGATCAACAACACGTCGCGCTGCGTGCGACGTTCGATCTTGGCGAAAGCCTGCGCCTTGTCGAGGCCGACGCTGACAAGTAGATCAACCTTCACGGCGGAGAAGCCGACGATTCTTCGCACGCCGTCAAAGTTGACCATGTCCGCTACAGTCCCGTTGTAGAGCGTCGGGTCTTTGCCTGCGAGCACTCTCTTGCCGGGGCACCGGGCGTCATCAGGGTAGCGAGCGAGGCATGTTCCGTTGCGGTCCGTGATGGCGAGTGCGGTTCCCGCCGGAACGCTCTTTTTCGCGATGTAGTCGTTCGCGATGTGGTCGGTCAGCCACTCGAGGCTGAGAGCTGCTACGACGACGCCACCCATGCGGCCATCGTCACCGTAGAATGGTAGCGCAAAGTGAACGGAGTTGCGACCGGTCGCCCGACCGATCTCAAACTCTCCGACTGTGAATTTGCCGGTTGTCAGAACACTGTTGAAGTAGGGCCGCCCGGTGATTGTAACTGGCTTGCGCTCTCCGCCTGATCTGCAGAAAAGGCTGCCGTTCATGTCGCTCACGAAAAACACGATGAACCCCGGATATCTTTCCTTGATCCTGGAAAGGTAAGCGTTGCATCCTTCGACGTCCTTCGCCTTTATCGCCGGAAGCTCGGAGAGCGCGATCAGGGCCTGATGAATACCCTGGACGATCTCCTCCTGGTCCGCTGCGGCGAGCTTGGCGAGGCCGAGCGCTTGGTCCCGCACTTCAACTTGGCGCATGAGGCGCAGGTCGACTTCATTGTATGCCTGTATCGCGATTGCAGGCAGCATGGCCACGGCAAGCAGCAGGAACAGCCGTGATAGCAGGCTATCCATTCAACCATTTCCTACGCGCGATCATCTGCATCAGACCGGACCATATCCATTCCGGGCCGTTGCATAAGCGTTCCCCCATCGGAAATGGCGTCACTGCGCTGGCAGCGCTTTTTCTTGACCGGCACCTGCTGTTGGAGCCGCTCGACGCCCGAGAGATCAATGAATGAGGCGGCTGCATTACAGCCCTGTTGCAGTTTGTCAGAAACGGTTGCGATTGTAGCCAAGCGACCGGAATCACGACGAAAAAAGCAAGCACGTGTAACGAGAAAAATCACATACCTTCACCGTCGTCCCGGCCAAGCCGCCCGGATGCCAACAGCCCGCGTGGTCGGTTGCAACCCGCAGACAGCCCCACAGATCTGACACTAAAGCCCAGGCCGCAACCTTATCGAACGCATGTTCCGCCGCCTCCGGGATTTCAGACGTATCGCGGCCGGCTACGACAAACGAGCCGACACCTCCTATCCGCCATCCTCTTGGTCGCCGCGTTCACTTGGTGGAGCAATTGCGTCCGGACCTAGCTAGTGCTTGTGGGCGCGGGGATGCATCAGCATGTCCTGCGCCGCGATCAGTTCGCGGAACGCCTCCTCGCTGCCGCCGGCGTCCGGATGCACCATCTTGGCGGCACGGCGGAACGCCTGGCGGATTTCGGGCACCGCAAGACTCTTGCCAAGTGGCAAATGCAGCATCTTGCGGGCGCGCTCTTCCGGCGTCAGCGGCTTCGGCCGCGCGCGGCGCATGCCGAAGCGCGGCGTGGCGAGTTGCTGCAGCACGTCGAACAGAATCAGGAACCGCCGCCTTGCGCCGGGCCTGACGCCGTGATCGTCGCTGCCTTGCGCTGCATTGCGCAGGATCGGGATCGCCTGCTTCGCCGCCTGCCGCAACACGGCATCCTCCGCATTGCCTGCGATCGCGGTCGCAAGCCGCGCCGCCTCCGGCCAGTCGATCTCGGTCGCCGACACCAGGCGTTCGACCGAGACCTTCCAATGTTTCAGTTGCTCGTTCATCCCGGCGGGGAGTGAACACGGAGAACGTATATACCCGGCCCTTGCAGCCGCTCGAATTTGAGTTAGCTTTTCAATAAAATTGAACGAATAAACGGAGGACACGCCATGCCGCTGCTTCAAAAACACCTCGCCGTCGTCACCGGCGCCGCGTCCGGCATCGGACAGGCGATCGCTGCGGGCTTTGCGCGGGAGGGCGCGCGGGTGGTGCTGCTCGATATCAACGAAGACGGCGCAGCGGAGGCCGCCGGGCAGATCCGCGAGACCGGCGGTACCGCTACAAGCTTTGCACTCGATGTGACGAGCCGCGAGGGTTGCAATGCGGTTGCGAAAAGGATCGCGGCCGAGGTCGGTCAGGTATCGATCCTCGTCAACAATGCCGGCATCAACCGCCGCAATGCCTTCACCGCCGAACGAGACGCCGTGATCAAGGACTGGCAGGACATCATGGCGATCAATCTGAACGGCGTGTTCAACGTGACGCACGCGTTCCTTGACCCCTTGCGCGGCAGCAAGGGACGCATCGTCAATATCGCCTCGATCCAGTCCTTCGTGCATGTGCGCACGCCGAACTCACCGGCCTACACCACCTCCAAGCATGGCGTGCTCGGCTTCACCCGTGCGCTCGCGGCGGATCTCGGCAGGTTTGGCGTGCGAGTGAACGCGATAGGCCCGGGGCTGATCGAGACGCCGCTGAATGCGCATGTGCGCGCCACCAATCCGCAGCTCGTGCAGACCTTCCTCGATCACACCCCGCTCGGGCGCGCGGGCAAGCCGGAGGACATTGTCGGGCCCGCGATCTTCCTCGCGTCCGATCTGTCGTCCTATGTCACGGGCTCGATCGTGATGGCCGATGGCGGCTACCGGGCGATATGATGCGGCCAAGCTTCGCGGCCGCCATTATGCAGAGCGCGATGGCGGCGACCCAGGAGCTCACAAGCTCGATGGCGCGCAGCGCAAAGGCGGTCAGCACTGCCCAGGACGACTGCGGCTCGTCGGCATAGCCAACCGGAACCACGTCCGGGACCAGGATGCGCGCTGCCACGAAAGCGAACGTGCCGGCGGCTGCCGCAAGCCAGACCACTTTCCAACCGCCGCTCATCGCTTCGCTCCATCAGCCGACTGCACTCAAGCAATACCGTCGTGCACGCGCCGTCGATTGATGTTGATCAATCCCGCCAGTGAGCGGCGCCGTAATTGCTGGGCAAAGCGCACGTCTGCTAAGAAGCCTCGTGAATCGCAGCACAAAGGAGCAGCGCGTGGCGGACGATTCAGGCCCCCGGCAAGGACGACAGGGACCGCTCGGTCCACGCGGCAAGCAAGGTGAGCCCGGCCGCCCCGGTCCGCAGGGCCATCCCGGTCGCCGCGGCCCCGATGGCGGGCGCGGCAAACCGGGACCGCCGGGCAAGGCGGGGGCGGCGGGCAAACCGGGGCCGCAAGGCCCGCGTGGCGAAGCCGGGCCACAGGGCAAGCCGGGTCAGCAAGGTCCTGCCGGCCCGCGCGGCGAAGCCGGACCGGCCGGCCAGCTGCCGTCGATCGACCAGGTGATGCCGTGGCTGCATCTGATCTTCGACGCCTACGAAGACTATCGCAAGCAACGCGAACAGGAGGCCGCCGAGCGCACGGCGCTGGAAGCGCAAGAACTCGAGGCAATGAAGGTGTTCGAGGACGAAGAGATCCCCGACGATCACGGTGACGACGCCGATGAATTCGGCGAGGGCAGGCGCAAGAAAGAAAAGAAGAAAAAGAAGAAGCACAAGGACAGGAAGAAAGACAGGAATGGGGACGAAGAGTAGGCGTCGTCATGCCCGACCTGTCCCGGGTGTCCGCCTACTGCGCCGCAAAGGACGTGGGCCGGGTCAAGCGCGGCCATGACGAGATGAGCGTATCAACCGAACCGCAGCCGCGAGCGCTCCTTCGCCTTTTCAGCCTCGATGGTGCGGTCGCGCGGCGGGGCTTGGGTGTGCAGCGACGTCAACAGCCGCCGCGCGGCGTCGCTCACCTCATCCACCGCGAGATCGAACGCGGCCTGGTTCGCCTGCGACGGCCGGCCGAAACCGGAGAGTTTGCGCACGAATTGCAGCGCGGAGGCGCGGATCTCGTCCTCCGTCGCCGGAGGCTCGAAATTAAACAGCGTCTTGATGTTGCGGCACATGCTTGACCTCCACTGCCCGTGAACGACGGCGCCTCGCGGCACTTGCTCAAGGACGATCGGACGAGCCAAAATCCTACATCGGAGCGCTGTTTTGGCCTAGAATGGCGGCATCAATTTCCGCAACGTGCCGGATCGAACAAGCGGGGTGTCTCGATGTCTCACGTCACCTATAGGATCGTCGAACATGACGGCGGCTGGGCCTACACCGTCGACGGCGTGTTCTCGGAAAGCTTCCCGAACCATGCCGCGGCGCTCGCCGCCGCCAAGCGTGCCGCGGCCGAGCAGCGCACGCCGGGACGCACCGAGGTGATCGAATATGAGACGCCCGACGGCAAGTGGCGCACGGAAACCGCCGAGGGCAGCGACCGCCCGGAGACCGAAGTCGACGACACACGATAACCCAAACCGGAAATCCTGGTTCACCTCTCCCGCAGGAGAGGTGACAACCCGGCGCCCGACCGAACTTTAAGTGCAATCGTCAGAACGGCACCTTGATGCCGAGCCGATCGAAGAAGGCGCGGCCCTTTCTCGTCAGCCGCAACGCTCGCGGCAGGCGGCTGCGCACCAGGCAGCGGTTGTCGACGAGATGTTTCAGCAGAGCGCTCGGAAACGGACCGGAGAGATGCGGCACGCGCTCCGTCCAGTCGTTGCAGAGACGGACATGCGGCGTGCGCGCCGGGTTGAACGCGATGCCCTCACCGCGGCACCAGGCAAGTCCCGCCGCGGTCACCTGCCCGGTGCGCGCCTCGAGCTTCACCAGCCCACGACGGATCAGCGCCTCCGCAAGCAAAACGCCGAGCGCGCCCGCCAGATGCTGGTAGCAGCTGCGCGACTGCCGCAACGGCTCGGGCGGCAAAGCACGCCGGTGCGCCTCGCGCGTGGCCAGATTGGCCAGGCTTTCGACCAGTGCGGCCATCTCGTCGTCGGCGATCCGATAGTAGCGAAACCGCCCCTGCGCCCACACCGCGAGCACCCGTGCGTCCACGAGCTTCTGCAAATGGGCGCTGGCGCTTTGCGGCGAGATGCCGGCGATTTCGGCGAGCTCGCCGGCCGGCAGCGCCCGCCCGTCGGCCAGCGCGCACACCATGGCCTCTCGCGCGGGGTCGCTCAGCGCCTGCGTGATCTTCGCAAACCCCGTTTGCACCGGCCGGTCAAGCATCCGATTTCGAGCTCCAGCGGTTGCCAAGGTTCCTGCTCCCAGCAGCACCATCATATCCCGCTTTGGCGGGAGTCATTTCAGAAATCGATGAAACGTCAACACCCCCCGCTTTGCGACCCTTGCAGGCATCGACCTCACAAAAGGAAACAGCCGTGCAAGACGTCGAACGCATCTACAAGCTCTGGGACGACGCGTTGGGAAAGAGGGACCTGGAAGCCTCGCTCGCGCTCTATGCCGAGGACGCCTCGATCGAGAGCCCGCTGGTTTGCCATCTCATGAAGACGCCGGAGGGCATCGTGCAAGGCAGGGAAAACCTGCGTGCTTTCATTACCCGCGTGTTCCAGACCAATCCGCCCCAGCGTAAGCGCTTCAAGAAGGGCTTCTTCAGCGACGGGCGGGTGCTGACCTGGGAATATCCGCGGCAGTCGCCGGAGGGCCATCAGATGGAGCTGGTGGAAGTCATGGAGATCGAGGACGGCCTGATCAGGCGCCACCGGGTCTACTGGGGCTGGTATGCGCTCAGCGTGCTCAGGGATGGCCATCACGGGTAACGGGTCCGCCATTCGTGCGAGCCTCTCGGATCGCCGCACGCACCGTGCTCATTGCGAGGAACGGAGCGACGAAGCAATGACGGCGTAAACCCTCAAGAGTTGTAGGGGCGGGCACGCAATCTACATGATGACTGGACTGTGACACGCTGCTAGCCTCCCGCAAAACCACCGGAGCACCACCTTGGCCGACGTCACCTCCGCCGACCTCACCGCGATCTATGCCAAACCGAGCCCGCGCGTCATCGCCAAGGCGCGGCCGTCGATCGATGCGCATGCGAAGAATTTCATCGCGATGTCGCCGTTCTGCGTGCTGGCCACCTCCGGCAAGGACGGCAGCGTCGATGCGTCTCCGCGCGGCGGCGGCGTGGGCTTTGTCCATGTCGAGGGACCGAACCTGCTGCTGATGCCGGACCGCGCCGGCAACAACCGCATCGACAGTTTCAAGAACATCGTCGAGGGCAGCGGCCTGCTGCAATTGATCTTCTTCGTGCCCGGCATCGATGAGACGCTGCGCGTCGGCGGCAAGGGCGCGGTGACGACCGACCCGAAGCTGCTGGAGGCGATGATCGAGTTCGGCAAGCCGCCGCGCGCGGTGCTACGCGTCGAGGTGAGCGAGGCCTATTTCCATTGCGGCAAGGCGCTGATGCGCTCGAAGCTGTGGTCGAGGGACGTGCAGGTCACGCGCGCGAGCTTCCCCAGCATCAGCGAGGTCATTCACGACCAAACCGCGCTCGGCGAGCCGGAAAGCCAGACCGTGGTGGAAGCGCGCTACAAGACGCAGCTCTGAATTTCGCGGAGCTTTTCTCGGCGGCGGATGCCCGGGCCTGACCCGGGCATCCGCATTTTTGGCACCGGAAGAAAGAGGTTAGAGTAGCCCCCTCAGTGCCCCTCGCCCTCGAGGCCGCCGACGTGCTTCTGGGTGTAGAGCTCAAGGCCGATGCGCTTGATCAGGTCGAGCTGGGTTTCGAGGAAGTCGATGTGGTGCTCCTCGTCGCTCATCAGCTTCTCGAACAAATCGCGCGTGACGTAGTCCTTGACGCCATGGCAGTAGGTCGCGGCTTCCTGGTAGAGCGCACGCGCGCTCATCTCGGCTGCGAGATCGCAGTCGATGATTTCCTTGACGTCCTGGCCGATCCGCAAGGGATCGAGCACCTGCATATTGGGGAAGCCGTCGAGAAACAGGATGCGGTCGGTCAGCTTGTCAGCGTGCTCCATCTCCTCGATGGACTCCTTGCGCCAGACCTTGGCCATCTCCAGCAGGCCCCAATTGTTCAGGAGGCGGTAATGCAGCCAGTACTGGTTGATGGCCGTGAGCTCATGACGCAGCGCCTTGTTGAGATATTCGATGACTTTTGCGTCGCCCTGCATGATGCACTCCGGGGGTTCTCGGTCGAAAATCGCGGCATGCGGCGAGGGCCGCAGCAGCTTAGAATTGTTCTAAACGGATTTGCGGCCAATACAAGCGTCCCGGCTGAGATCCGGAACCGGCGGCAGCATTCTGTTGGGGAATTTCAGGAGGCCGCGAGACCGAAATCGTCCCGGATATGATCGTGGACCTCATCGTTCGCAGCGGTGAGGTTGTGCGGGCAGCCAGCTTGGCAGGCCCGTGCGCACGAGCCGAGCGCCTCGTCGATAATGGTCTTGATGGTGCGCGCGCACCGTCCGCATTCCGCGCTGCAACCGAGGCAACCATAGATCTGCTTCGCATGGCGCACGACATCGTCAGCGCCGCTGACGGCGTTACGCACATCGTGATCAGTAATGACGTTGCAGGAACAGACGATCATGAAAACGCGGGACGACCTTTGGTGACGCACGATCTTGGATAGTGAAGCGGAGCGAGGGACGCAAAGGGAAAAACTCCGATTTGAAGTGATTCCAAACTGCGCCGACCCCGCAAATAACAGGCTGGAATCGATCTAAGCTTGCCCTGCTGTGGCAGGCCAAGCGCGGGTCAAAACGCCAGGTGCGAAAAGCGTCAATTGATACCGCCGCACACCGCTGCCCGCAGCCCTGCCGAGGTGGCGCAGAGTGCGACCTGGAGTCCATTTCCTTGTGCACCGCACAATTGTGGCTATGGTCATGATTTGTCGCCAAATGTGACCTATGCGTTCATTGAGCGTTCAAGCGCGATATGGAACTTTTGAATCCGACAAGTGGCCCTGGTGTCACTGAGTTCAGAAAGGTACGGCCATGAAGAAAACTTTGCTGGCACTTGCAGCCGTTGCCACGCTGGCTGTTTCGACCGCCTCCCCCGCGCTCGCCTGGCGCGGCGGTTGGGGTTGGGGCCCGGGCATCGCTGCGGGCGTCATCGGCGGTGCGATCGTTGGCGGTGCGATCGCCTCGAGCCCCTATTCCTACGGCCCCGGCTATGGCTATTACGGTCCCGGCTATGGCTATCCACCCGGCTATGCCTATGCCCCGGGCCCGGCCGGCCCCTGCTATTGGCAGCACCAGCGCTTCTGGGACGGCTTTGCCTGGCGGGTCCGCAACGTTCGCGTCTGCGGCTGACCGACAAATCCTGTTTGAAGCCTGTTAGCGGCGTCCCGAGCTTTGATGCGTTCGGGGCGCTGTTCGTCTAAAGCATGATCCGGAAAAGTGTGTATCGGTTTTCCGAAAAGATCATGCTCGACCAAAGACCTAAAGCGCGATGACGATTCAACCAAATCTCATCGCGCTTTAGTGGCCTGAAAAGCACCGCTTTTTCCGACCGCTCGGAAGGCCGTTTACCCGGCATTGACTGTTTTGGCGTTTTCTCAACGCCAACGGCGAGGTCCGGACACGGCGTAAGAGTTCACTTAATCCCGGCGCGGCCAAGCCGGCGCGCCACCTCCAGGAGAGCGAAGGAATGAAGAAGTCAGTTGCCGCCTTGGTCGCGGCTGCGACGATCACGGGATCGTTGGTTTCGGTCGCGCCGGCTGCGCGCGCCCATGACGGCGTTGGTGTCGGGATCGCGGCTGGCCTGCTTGGCGGCGCGATCGTGGGCGGTGCCATCGCGGCAAGCCGCCCTGCCCCTGTTTACGGGGAGCCGGTGTATGTCGGTGCGCCGCCGCCCCCGCCGCCCGGCTGCTACTGGCAGCGCCAGCGCGTTTGGGACGACTACTACGGCGTTTGGCGGGTCCACCCGGTGCAGGTCTGCTACTGAGCTAAAGCATGATCCGGAAAAGTGTGTGTTTTCCGAAAAGATCATGCTCAATCAAAGACCTAAAGCGCGATGACGATTCAACCAATCGCATCGCGCTTTAGCTGAGAGAATTTGCAAGAGCCCGGTCGAGATTTCGAGCGGGCTCTTTTCTTTAGTGCGCGGCGCTGATGGACTGCAGCACGGCCGCGCTCGGCCAGCAATCGACCTTGAGCCCCGCCGATTTCTGATAGGCGCCAAGCGCGGCGCGGGTCTGCATGCCGGCCTTGCCGTCGATCTTGTCCTTGTAGAACCCGATACGGGTGAGGCCGCGCTGCATGGCCTCGACGTCCTTGGTGCGCAGCTGTGTCGATGTCGACCATGGTGTGACGAAGGGCTGCGGGCTTTTCATGCGGTCGGCGAGATGGCCGACATAGAGCACATAGAGATCGGAGAAATTGTATTCCTTGATCACGAAGTAGTTCTTGGTGGTCAGGAAGGCCGGCCCATAGATGCCCTCGGGCTGCAACAGCGAGGCGGGCTGTGCCTGCTCGGACGCGCTGAGCTTCTCGCCACGCACGGGGACAAAACCTGCGCGCAGCCAGTCGCCGATCGGTTTGGTCACTTCCGGCACGCCTTGAGTGCAATCGACACTGCCCGGCGCGTTCACCTCATAGGCCCAGCGCAAGCCGCCCTGCCAGCCCTTATCGACGAGTTGCTTGGCGGCCGAAGCGAGCGCATCGGGCACCGAGTGCCAGATATCGATGCGGCCATCGCCGTCGAGGTCGACGCCATGCTGGTAGTATTCCGAAGGCAGGAACTGTGTGAGCCCGGTGGCGCCGGCCCAGGACGCGCGCATGTCCTTGCGGCCAACCGCGCCCTCGCCGAGAATCTTGAGCGCCAGGATGAACTCGTTGCGATAGGTGTCCTTGCGGCGGCCGACATAGGCCTGCGTCGCGAGCACGCGCACCTCGTCGTAAGGCAGCGTGTAGCGGCCGAAATCGGTCTCCCGGCCCCAGATGGCGAGCACGACGGTCGCAGGCACGCCGAAGCGGCCTTCGATCGCATCGAGCGAGGGGCGATATTGCTGCAAAAGCTTTTGGCCGTGCTCGGCCAGCCGCGCAATCGCGGGCTCCTTGATATAATCGGCGGGCACCTGCACGAACTCGGCCTGTGCCGGCGCACCGGTCGCGGGCCGCCCCGGCAGGATGAGGTCGGGCAGTTTGTAGTCGGGCTCGAGGCCCGCAGTCTCGCGATCAAAGGTCGCGCGCGAGACGCCGGCGGCTTCCGCCTCCGGCCAGAGCGAGGCGATGAATTGCGTAAAGGCAGCATCAGCGGCGCGCGCGGGAAACGATCCGCACAAGGAAACGATCGCTGCTGCGATGATCGCCGCGCGCCTCATCGACGCCTCATCTCGTGAGCTTCTTGTACTTCACCCGGTGCGGAATGATCGAATCCTGACCGAGCCGGCGCATCTTGTCCTTCTCGTAATCCTGGAAATTGCCTTCGAACCATTCGACATGGCTGTCGCCTTCGAAGGCCAGGATGTGGGTGGCGATGCGGTCGAGAAACCAGCGATCATGGCTGATGATGACGGCGCAGCCGGCGAAATCCTCCAGCGCCTCTTCCAGCGCGCGCAGCGTGTCGACGTCGAGATCGTTGGTCGGCTCATCGAGCAGCAGCACGTTGGCGCCGGACTTGAGCATCTTCGCCAGATGCACGCGGTTGCGCTCACCGCCGGAGAGCGAGCCGACCTTCTTCTGCTGGTCGGCGCCCTTGAAGTTGAAGGACGAGCAATAGCCGCGCGAATTGACCTCGCGCTTGCCCAAGAGGATCAGCTCGTTGCCGCCGGAAATCTCCTCCCATACGGTCTTCGAGCCGTCGAGTGCGTCGCGCGACTGGTCGACATAGCCGAGATGCACGGACTCGCCCGTGGTGATGGTGCCGTTGTCGGGCTTTTCCTGACCGGTAATCATGCGGAACAGCGTGGTCTTGCCTGCGCCATTGGCGCCGATCACGCCGACGATGCCACCCGGCGGCAGCTTGAAGGTGAGATCGTCGATCAGCATGCGATCGCCAAAGCCCTTGCTGAGAGCTTCGAAATCGATGACGTTTTGACCGAGCCGTTCAGCGACGGGAATGACGATCTGCGCCGTCTGCGTCTGCTTGTCGGCGGCCTTCTGCAGCAGTTCCTCGTAACGCTGATAGCGCGCTTTCGATTTGGACTGGCGGGCGCGGGGCGAGGCCGCGATCCATTCCTGCTCGCGCGCGAGCGTGCGCTCACGCGCGGCCTCTTCGCGGCCTTCCTGCGCCAGACGCTTCTGCTTCTGCACCAGCCAGGAGGAGTAGTTGCCCTCGTAAGGAATGCCCTTGCCGCGATCGAGCTCGAGGATCCAGCCCGTGACATTGTCGAGGAAGTAGCGGTCGTGGGTCACGATCAGGATCGCGCCGGGATAGTTGCGCAAGTGCCCTTCGAGCCAGGACACGGACTCGGCGTCGAGATGGTTGGTCGGTTCGTCCAGCAGCAACAGTTCCGGCTGGTCGAGCAACAGGCGGCACAGCGCGACGCGGCGGCGCTCGCCACCGGACAGCTTGGTGACGTCGGCGTCGTCGGGTGGGCAGCGCAGCGCGTCCATCGCCTGGTCGACCTTGCTGTCGAGATCCCACAGGCCCTGGGCCTCGATCTCGTCCTGCAGCCTGGTCATCTCGTCGGCGGTCTCTTCCGAGTAGTTCACGGCGAGTTCGTTGTAGCGGTCGAGGATCGCCTTCTGCTTGGCGACGCCCTGCATGACGTTCTCGCGCACGGAAAGCTTGGCATCGAGCTGCGGTTCCTGCTCGAGATAGCCGACGCGGGCGCCCTCGGCGACCCAGGCCTCGCCGGTGTATTCCTTGTCGATCCCGGCCATGATCTTGAGCAAGGTCGATTTACCGGAGCCGTTGACGCCGAGCACGCCGATCTTGGCGTCGGGATAGAACGACAGATGGACGTTCTCGAGCACCTTGCGGTTGCCCGGATAGGTCTTGGACAGACCCTGCATGAAATAGACGAACTGGCGCGCCATCGCGAAGCCTTCCGGAAACCTTGAGAATTGTCGGAATTTTGCTGCGGCTGATGTAGCCGCGCGACCCGCAAAGGGCAACCATGGGCGGGGCGTTTTCTCTTCCTTAACCACGGGCGAATACGGGGTCGATACCATGTGTGCAGCGAATCACGGCATTTGAAACTAGTTTTTAACAAATCGGGCCAAAGCTGGTTTTCGGCGCGGGGAAACCGCGTCTAACGCGGCAAGAGCCGCGAACCAAAACAGCGAGCCTGCGTCATGGCAACCATCACTTCCACGGGCCTTTCCCCCGCCGAGAGCGGGAACGGCCATTCCGGCGCCCTCGCCGGCATCAGGACTTTCTGGCGCGACTTCGTCGCCAAGGCCTTCCATCCCTATCGGCCGGAACAGCATTACATGCGCGGCCCCGGCCCGGCCTGGCGCGCCAAATATGGTGAGGCGGCCGCGTTCCGCCTGAAGTCCCGCGACGTCTGAGAGCAGGCTTTCAGCACTTTTTGAAGCGGCAGACCGCTTGCGCGCCAGCTTCTGGCGCGCAACCATGGCGTCCCTCCCGGACGGTCGTTCCGCCGTCACCCTCGCCATGATCGGACCCTCGCAATGACGCGGCTGCGCTGTGCAATTCTCGACGACTATCTCAATATCGCCCTCGATGTCGCGGACTGGGCCAAGATCGGCGACCGTGTCGACGTCACGGTGTTCAACCATCATTTTCCGACCGAGGCAGCGGCCGCTTCCGCGCTGAAGGATTTCGAGATCGTCTGCGCCATGCGCGAGCGGACGCCGTTTCCCGGAACGCTGATTGCCGAACTGCCCAGGCTGAAGCTCCTGCTCACCTCCGGCATGCGCAATGCCGCCTTCGACATGGAGGCGGCCAAGCAGCGCGGCGTCGTGGTCTGCGGCACGCAATACAGCCAGGACCCGACTGCAGCGCTGACCATGGGCCTGATCCTGGAGCTGACCCGCGGCATCGGGCGCGAGAACGCGCGGATGCACGCGGGCGAAGTCTGGCAGACCTTTCCGGGCATCGAGATCGAGGGTCGGACGCTCGGCGTCGTCGGCCTCGGCAAGCTCGGCAGCAAGGTCGCGGGCCTCGCCAAGGCGTTCGGCATGAAGGTGATCGCCTGGAGCCCGAACCTCACGCCGGAGCGAGCCAGCGAGATCGGCGTCAGCTATGCCAGCAAGGAGGAGTTGTTTGCGACCGCCGACATCATCACCATCCATGTGGTCCTGAGCCAGCGCTCGCGCGGGCTGGTGAGCCGCGACGATCTCGCCCGCATGAAGCCAACCGCCTATCTCGTCAACACTTCGCGCGGGCCGATTGTCGATGAGCAGGCGCTGTTGGAGACACTGCAGCAGAAGCGGATCGCAGGCGCCGGCGTCGACGTGTTCTCGGTCGAGCCGCTGCCGGTCGACCACCCCTTCCGCAAGCTCGACAACATGGTGATCACGCCGCATCTCGGCTACGTCTCGGTCGACGCGCTGCGCGCCCACTATGGTCAGATGGTCGACACCATCGAAGCCTGGTTCAGGGGCGAGCCGCCGCGCCGGCTGGCCTGAGCAGCGGCACGAACTTTCGCGAACGAGAAAGGCGACCGCCGACGGCGGTCGCCTTTTGAATTTGTCGAGATCGTATGCGCCTAGCGCACGGTCACCGGGGCGGGCAGCGGCGGCACCACGGTGGGCTGCGTGCCGGGAACGGGAGCATTCGACATCTGCACCGGCTGCTGCGGGGGGACCTGACCCGGCACCGGCTGGGCCGATGCGGTCGCGGTGCCCGGGGGCGGGCCGCCCGGCAACACGACCACGCGGGTACCGACCTTGGCATGCTCGAACAAATCGGAGACATCGTCATTGAGCATGCCGATGCAGCCCGAGGAGACGAACTTGCCGATGGTCGACGGCTGGTTGGTGCCGTGGATGCGGTAGACGGTATTGCCGAGATACATCGCGCGGGCGCCGAGTGGATTACCCGGGCCGCCGGCCATGAAGCGCGGCAGGTAGGGCTGGCGATCGATCATTTCGCTCGGCGGATACCAGTCCGGCCATTCCTTCTTGCGGGTGATCTTCTGCACGCCGGTCCAGGTGAAGCCGTCGCGGCCGACGCGGACGCCGTAGCGGATCGCCCGGCCATTGCCGAGCACGTAGTAAAGATAAGTGTGCGGCGTATCGACGACGATGGTGCCGGCCGGCTCCTTGGTGGCGAAGTCAACCTCCTGCCGCCGCAGGTTCGGCGGCAGCTGAGCGGGACCGGTTTCCGGCTGCTCCTCCGGCGGGAGGGCCGCAACCATCATCGGCCGGCCGTCGGGACCGGTTGCCGGCGGCGGAACGGCGCCGGTAACGTTGGGCTGACCGCCCACGCCCTCGGGCGGACGCGGGGTATTGGGATCGACATAGGCCTGCTGGCCGTTGGCCGGCCGATCGGCATAGATTACCGCCGGCGGGCCAGCCGGGCGGCCATAACGGGGATCGTCAGGCGACATCACCGGGCCGGTCGGCACGGCGGCACCGTTGGCATAGGCCGGGGGGGCGCCTGCGGGGCGGCCGTAACGGGGGTCGTCAGGCGAAACCACCGGCCCGGACGGCATGCTGCGGTCGGAATAAAGCGGACGGCCGTAGCGCGGATCGTCCGGCGACATCACCGGCCCCTGGGGATAGGCTCTCGCATACCCTTGGCCGGGTCCCGGCGGCGGGAGCGCCTGGGCGTCATCATCATCATCGACCGAATCAAAATTCGGGGCCGAGCCTGGCGGATAGGGCTGCGGCGCTGGCGCATAGACCGTACCGGGCTGCACCGGATAGGCCTGCTGGGCCTGTGCAAGCGGGATCACTGCCGCGCCCGCCGCCACGGCAGCACAGATCGTCAGAATGCGTTTGATCATCATCGCTCTTGTATAGACCCCAAGTCCGCAGCGGACCGTTAACAGTTGGATGACGGAAGATAGCGGCGCATTCAAGACAAATCCGCCAAGCCCGCCCCCATCAAGGTAAAATGTGACGTTCTTTCAACGCCGTTGCCGGGAAGCCGCAGGCGGAGAAAAATACTTCTCGCGGCACCTGGGGCCGTTCATTGCCTTCGATTTTTCACCATCGGCGCGAACTGCATTGCGGTATTCTTGAACGAGCCTGATTCGCTTGCGCGGTCTGCCGCCGCCCGCGGAGCGAATGTGGCCAAATCCTGTGGTCACCGCGTTCCCTGATGGCTCGAGGGCCTTCGCAGAGTTCCCTGCAAGGCGGATCTATCCCCCCATGCTTCCCGGCTTTCGTTTTCTGTTCGCCGCGATCGTCCTGTCCATGTCGGTTCTGGTGTTTGGCCTGGGAGCCGCGGCCGTGCTGCGCACCGCTCACGAGCAGTTTGCGGAAAGCGGAACCTGGCGCCCGGCCTCCGGTACCTCAGTTACCCAGCAGAGCGACGCAACCCCACCTGTGCTGGCGATGTTGCGGGTTGAGCCAAAGGCGACTACGCCGAACGCCGCTGACGCCGCTCCGGTGCCCGCCCCCGCGCAACCGGCCGAGACCACTTCGTCGCCGGATGCGGAGAAGACCGCGGCGCTTGATCCGCAATCCCCCGCCCCGCTGGAAGCCACCAAGGCTGACACCCCTGACGTGGCCGAGGCTGACGTCGCCAAGGCTGACGTCGCCAAGCCGGACGTTGCACCCGAGGCGCCAAAGACGGAAGCCGCCGAGACGCAGGTCGCCACCGTCGCGGCGCCGTCCGCTCCACCTGAGACCGCGCCCAAGGAAGCGCCGACGGCGCAGCCTGCTGCCGTGGTGGAAGTCCCAGCTGCCACGGACACGAAGACTGCAGCGGCCGACGCGACACCTCTCGCGGCTTCAGCACCTCCCGCGGCTTCGGCGTCGACCATCTCATCCCCGGCGGTCGATGAGCCGGCAGTCGTATCGACCGGCGAAGCGTTTCCGGCGACGCCCGAACCGTCAAGCGCGCCAGCCGATCCGGCGACGGCCAGGATCGCAACGCTGGGCGGTCCGCCGGTTACGACCGAGGAGCCGAAAGGCGCTCGCGGTGAGCTTGACCCCAGCGACGCCAAGAAGAAGGAGCGCGCCGAGGAACGGGCTCGGCAGCGGCGCCTCGCCGCGCGGCGTGCCAGGCTGGCGCAAGAAGCGGCTCAGGCTCGGTTGGCAGCGAACCCGTTCGCCGCCATGCAATACATCCGGCCCGGTCTCGCGAACGCGACCGCGCGCGCACGCTGATCGCGTCCGGCTCACGCAGGCCCGGTCGCGACCGGGGGGCCGCCCTCCTTGCCCCACTCCGACCAGGAGCCGTCATAGATCGCGGGGTTTGCGATGCCGAGCCGGTAGAGCGCGAGCGTCAGCACTGCGGCCGAGACACCCGACCCGCAACTCGTCACGATCGGCGCATCGAGCTTGACGCCGGCATCGGTGAAGGCCGCGCGCAAATCCGACAGCGGCTTCATGGTGCCGGTCGCCGCGTCGAACAGCCTGTTATAGGGCACGCTGCGGCTGCCGGGGATGTGCCCCGACCGCAGGCCCGGCCGCGGCTCCGGCACGCGGCCTTCGAAGCGATCGGCCGCGCGGGCGTCGATCACCTGCTCGGCGTGTCCGGACAGGTTGGCAACCATCTGCTCCATCGAGCGCACGCGCCTCGCGTCGAAGCTGGCCCTGAATTCGGCCGGCTTCGGCTTCGCCTCGCCGCTTTCGACGCCGCGTCCCTCCGCGCGCCACTTCTTCAAGCCGCCGTTGAGCAGATGAACCTTGTCGTGGCCGTAGGCGAGGAACATCCACCAGGCGCGCGGGCCGGCGACCCAGCCGCCGGCATCATAGATCACCACGGTGTCGTCATTGCCGATACCGAGCCCGCCGACATCGCGGCCGAATTGCTCGGCACTCGGAAACATGTGCGGTAGCGGATTGGCGTGATCCGACACGGCATCGACGTCGAAGAACACTGCGCCCGGAATATGCGCGGCGAGGAAGTCGTCCCTCGGCAGCGGCAGCACGCCGGGCATCTTGAAGGTGGCATCGACGATCCGGATGTTCGGATCGTTCAGATGGGCAGCGAGCCATTCGGTGGCGACGAGCGGATCGGTGGTGGTGGTCATGCTGCTATTGTCCTTGTTCGTCATTCCGGGATGCGCGCTCCAGCGCGCAGATCCGGAATCCGGAGGTTGTCGAGCGAGATTTCCGGGTTCGCGTCCCATGTCGGCTGTTGCCGACTTGGATTATTGTAGGCTGAACTCGGGTAAACCAGAGTTCGGGCGCGCGCCCGGAATGACGAAGGAGCGAGTTCTATCCCTTCTTCTTCGGCTCCCACTTCTCCGTGGGGCCGCCGGCATCGCGCCAGGCGGCATAACCGCCGGCGATATGGGCGACCGGCTTCAACCCCATGTCCTGCGCGGTCTTGGCGGCGAGCGCCGAGCGCAATCCGCCGGCGCAATGGAAGATGAATTTCTTGTCTTCCTGGAAGATAGGCTTGGCATAGGGGCTCGCCGGATCGATCCAGAACTCCAGCATGCCACGGGTGCAGGAGAAGGCGCCGGGAATCTTGCCGTCGCGCTCGATCTCGCGGGGATCGCGGATGTCGACGATCACCACGTCGCCGCCTTGCGCGATCCTGATCGCGTCGGTGGCACTCAGGGTTTCGATCTCGGCATTGGCCTCGTCGATCAGGGCCTTGATGCCGCGGTGGATGGTCTGGGGCATTGCTCTCCCTCTTTGCTTGTCCTGTGTTCCGCGCGTCGTTTTGTTCTCGCCGTCATTCCGGGGCGCTCGCGCCGGCGAGCGAACTACGGTGCGCGATTGCGCACCTGAGAATCTCGACCCACGCCCACAACCTCGGGATTCCGGATCAGCCCGCCTTGCGTGCTGTCCGGAATGACAAGTGCGTGGGCTACCGCACCAGCTCCTTCATCGCGCCTTCCAGTCCCTCGATGGTGATCGGGAACATACGGTTGGCGAAGAGGCGGCGGATGATGGTCGTCGATTCCGAATAATCCCAGTGCTTCTGCTGCACCGGATTAAGCCACACCGCATGCGGATAGGTGCGGATGACGCGGTCGAGCCAGACCGAGCCCGCCTCCTCATTGACATGCTCGACCGAGCCGCCGGGCACCATGATCTCGTAGGGCGACATCGAGGCGTCGCCGACGAACACGACCTTATAGTCGTGCGGATATTTGTGCAGGATGTCCCAGGTTGGCGTGCGATCGGTGAAACGGCGGCGGTTCTGCTTCCACACGCCCTCATAAAGGCAATTGTGGAAGTAGAAATATTCCATGTGCTTGAATTCGCTCTTCGCGGCCGAGAACAGCTCCTCGACCTGCTCGATATGGGAATCCATGGAGCCGCCGATATCGAAGAACACCAAAACCTTCACCGCGTTGCGCCGCTCGGGACGCATATGCACGTCGAGATAGCCGTGGTTGGCGGTCTCCTTGATGGTGGTGTCGAGGTCGAGTTCGTCAGGCGCGCCGGTACGGGCGAACTTGCGCAGGCGGCGCAGCGCGACCTTGATGTTGCGGATGCCGAGCTCGACATTGCCGTCGAGGTCCTTGAACTCGCGGCGGTCCCAGACTTTCACCGCACGGAAATTGCGGTTCTTCTCCTGCCCGATGCGCACCCCTTCCGGGTTATAGCCATGGGCGCCAAAGGGTGAGGTGCCGGCCGTGCCGATCCATTTGTTGCCGCCCTGGTGGCGGCCCTTCTGCTCCTCGAGCCGCTTGCGCAAGGTCTCCATGAGCTTGTCCCAGCCCATCGCCTCGATCTGCTTCTTCTCTTCCTCGGTAAGGTATTTCTCGGCAAGCTTCTTCAGCCACTCCTCGGGGATGTCGGCCTTTTCCATGGCGTCCAGCAGGCTTTCCAGCCCCTTGAACACCGAGCCGAACACGCGGTCGAACTTGTCGAGATTGCGTTCGTCCTTCACCAGCGCCGCGCGCGACAGGTAGTAGAAGCTCTCCACCGACTGGTCCGCGAGATCGGCGTCGAGCGCCTCCATCAGCGTCAAATATTCGCGCAAGGTCACCGGGACCTGCGCATCGCGGAGTGAGGTGAAGAATTGCAAGAACATGGGTGACAGATTGCCCGTCATATAATGAACGTCAAGGCCCCCGGGCCGCCCGGCTATCCCGAACCGGTCGGATTTTGCGCATGGGTGCACCCGGCGCATCCCTCTATTCCCGCAAATAAGGCTGTTTTGGCGGCGTTTTCCTGCTAAGGCAGCGAGGTTCAGCTTGCGACAAAGGCAGTAGACGACAAGCGCAAAAGGCAGCAAGAGCAGAAGGCGAGGCAAAGCTCGATGAAATTTACCGGCACCAAGAATTACGTTGCCACCGATGACCTCAAGGTCGCCGTCAATGCGGCGATCGTGCTCGAGCGTCCGCTGCTGATAAAGGGCGAGCCCGGCACCGGCAAGACGGTGCTCGCCGAGGAAGTGGCGAAGGCGCTTGGCGCCCCTCTTCTGACCTGGCACATCAAGTCCACCACCAAGGCGCAGCAGGGCCTCTACGAATACGACGCGGTGTCGCGTCTGCGCGACAGCCAGCTCGGCGACGCCCGCGTCTCCGACATCAAGAACTACATCAAGCGCGGCAAGCTGTGGGAGGCATTCACCCTGGAGCAGCGCCCGGTGCTCTTGATCGACGAGATCGACAAGGCCGACATCGAATTTCCGAACGACCTCCTGCTCGAGCTCGATCGCATGGAATTCCATGTCTACGAGACCGGCGAGACCATCAAGGCCAAGCTCCGCCCGATCGTGATGATCACCTCGAACAATGAGAAGGAATTGCCGGACGCCTTCCTGCGCCGCTGCTTCTTCCATTACATCAAGTTCCCGGATGCCGACACCATGGGCCGGATCGTCGACGTGCATTTCCCCGACATAAAGAAGCGCCTGGTCGAGGAAGCGCTGCGCATCTTCTTCGAGGTCCGCGAGGTGCCCGGGTTGAAGAAAAAGCCCTCGACCAGCGAGCTGCTCGATTGGCTGAAGCTCCTGCTCAACGAGGACATCACGCCTGAAATGCTCAGGGAGCGCGACCCGCGCAAGCTGATCCCGCCGCTGCACGGCGCACTGCTCAAGAACGAGCAGGACGTGCATCTGTTCGAGCGGCTGGCGTTCTTGAGCCGGCGCGAGGTCTGATCGGAAGTTACCTCGCCCCGCTTGCGGTCCGCTTGCGGGAGAGGTCCGATTGCATCGCCAGATGCGATCCGGGCAAGGGAGACTCAAGACGAGCTCAGCGCATGGAGAGTTCCCCTCACCTGCCGCGCGTTCCGCGCGGGTGCAGTTCTGAATCGCTTCACGCCAGCTTGAGAGCTCCGTCGGTTCAGCCCGGAGCGGTCGGCGGCTCTGTCGCCTGCTCCTTCAGCCACATGCGGGCGGAATGAATGCTGTGAAAATCCTTGATCGACAGCTCGTCGGACACTCTTGCATGAATTCTCCCGATCGTAAGCCTGCCGAAGAAGGTCATCGAAACCGCGGTTGCCACCGCCTTAAGGCCAGCCGCTCGGGCTCGCGGCAGCCAGTCGTTTATGATCCAGTGCTGATCTTCGGCATGCACGATCGGCAAATCGGAGTCGTCACCTAGGATCTTGTCAGCCGAATGTTCCGAGAGCATGGAAATAATAATCTCGTGAATGAAACGCAGCTGTGCGCTCGTTGCGTACTTTCGCCAGACAATTTCGATACAGCGCAGGCATCTGTCGTATGACAGTTGGCAAATCGGATTGTCCTGCGGATTCTGCAACAGCAGAACTCCGTCAACGGATTCAGCTTCGATGACGCGGCATAAGTTCGCCAAGGAGCTTCCTATCATTCCGACCCTCTTGTTCCTGCTGCCCGCAGATATTCTAACAGTGCGTCGATAACCATACAAATGCTCTCAAAACTTACTGATGTCGCCTGAATCGATGCCTTCAGGCCTGAGGCCGATTCAACCGGCTGTCACTGCAAGTCCGGACAGGGCGTAGAGCCAGCCCAACAGCGTCGCAACCGACAGCAGCGTGGTGATCGAGACCGTGGCCGCGACCAGCGGTTCCTCCACCTTGTACGCGCCGGCCAGGATATAGACGGTCTTGGCGGTCGGCACGGCGGCGCAGACGACGGCTGCGACCGTGTAAAGCGGATTGAGGCCCAACAGGACGCACAGCACGTAGACGATCAACGGCATGATCACGAGCTTGACGGCCGCGAGCGCAATGGAGCCTGCGAGGTTCGAGGTTATTCCCTCAAGCGACAGGCCGAGCCCTATGGCGAACAGCGCGCACGGCGTGAGCGCAGCCGCGAAGATGTTCAGATAGGCCGCGAGCGGGGCCGGAATCGGTGCTCCCGTGATCGCCCATGCCAGACCGATCAGGGTCGATAGCACCATCGGATTGAGCACGATCTGCTTCATCAGGACGAGCATGCCTGAGGTCCCGTGCTTGCCGCTTCCCTCGCTTTCCAGGAGGATGACAGTGGCAGGGAACATCACTGCCGCCACGAAGACGGTTGCGACGGCGGCGGGCAGGACGGCGGGCTGGCCGTAGACCGAGTGAAGGATCGGAAGCGCCACAAATCCGGTATTGGTCATCGCTGCCGACATTCCGTACATCGTGCTGCTGGCGAGGCCGCGTCCGAATCCCGCGCGCAGCGCCAGGAGCACCAGCAGGAAGCAGAGTATGGAGCCGCCGCCGAACGCGAGCAGAAAGCGCCATTCCAGAAGACTGCGCGCCGATTCCTGTGCGATCGTCACAAACAAGAGCGCCGGCATCGCGACATTGTAGGCAAAATGCACGAGCCCGTCGGCAAGTGATCGCGAGATGTAGCCCAGCCAACCGGCCAGCCAGCCGGTGACGATGATGGCAAACACGGGCAGGACCAGGTTAGCCACGTCCATCGCGTTTCCCTCGACGTTGCGGCGCCCGATTCAAGCGCGTTCTCCAAAAGTATACCGCAATGGTGACACTTTGCAGCGATCCACCGCAGAGAGGACGTCGCTCTACGAGCTAAAGCATGATCCGGAAAAGTGTGCAGCGGTTTTCCGAAAAGATCATGCTCAATCAAAGACCTAAAGCGCGATGACGATTCAACCAAATCTCATCGCGCTTTAGGTATCTTCAGAATCAACGCCCTCTCCCGCCTGTCGCTCTGCCCATGGCGGTTCGGGCCTCAAATAGACGACCAGACAGCAAATGCACATGCCGAGCCCAACCAGTGGATATTTCAGCGCGACGAACACCGCCGCACCGAAGGCGCACAAGGTTATCACCGACCGGACGCGCATGATCCTGCGCACTTTCGGTATGATCGTCATGCCGGGCATCCAATCGACCAGGTCCCAAATCAAGGCGAGATAGGTGACGTTCACAAGGAAGAGGACGGCTGCGTAGAACGCCACCGGCTGCGGCGCGAGCCGGCTCACCGCCATCCAGGCCGTGGACAGCGGCAGCAACGACATCGAAAACAGATGTGCGAAATTGAACCACAGGAGCCGCGGGGTCGCTTCATCGGCGTAGCGCATCAGGTAATGGTGATTGGCCCAGACAATGGCGATGAACAGATAGCTCACGGCATAGCTCAGCCATGTCGGCCACAGCGCGAGGAGCGCATCAAACGTCGGACGTTCCGGCGGCCTCAATTCCAGAACCAGCACCGTGATGAGAACGGCGAACACGCCATCCGAGAACGCGCTCAGTCGTTCAGGTGTGGCCCGGCGCAGCTTCATGCGGTCTCTCGTTGCTCAAGGTTCATCTGCACCTGCGCTCTAAGGCGCGATGAGATTGGGTTGAATCGTCATCGCGCTTCAGGTTTACAATTGAGCATGATCTTCTCGGAAAACCGCTACACACTTTTCCGGATCATGCTTTAGTTCAGCGGCGCAAGCGTGTGCTCGAGCTGCTCCTTGGGCAACTGCATCAGCCCGACGAAGGGCTGGCTGAGGTCGGCGACCAAGAACAGTGCGCTCGATACCGAAAGCGCGAAGACGAGCAGCGCCGCGATCATCAGGCGGCCGGGTTCGACGAACAGGGAAAAGCTGGCGAAGATCACGGCGAGCCAGAAGATCAGGATCAGGAGGAACGGCGTCAGGATCGGCTTGTCGCCGTCGGCAAACATCAGAAGGCGGGTGTACGCGATCTCGGCGGCGTCGTTCTCGAGTCGCCGCTTGATCGCGCGTTGCGCATCATTGGCGGGCGTCAGCGCCGCAATCGCGCTGTTGAGCTGCTCGGCGAGCGAGGCGGCAGTGAAGGCGCTGGTCTGCGCGGCCGATTGCTTCTCGCGCCAGATGCGGTCGACGGCGGCGGGAATCGCTTGGCGCATCAGGATGCGGACCTGCGTCGCCTCCGGCCCGTATTGCACCAGTAGCTGGTCGGTCTCGACCAGGTACGCCGCAAGGGTGCGGAAGTGGGAATCCTGGATGTCATAGGAGGTTTTGGCCGACGCAATCATCAGGCTGATCAGGACCGCCGCGAGCGTGGTCAGGAAGCCGGCGCCGAGCCGGATGACGTCCCTGGCGTCCTCGCGCACATGGACGGCGGGAATCTGCCGGCGCAGGATCATGCCGAGCACTATGCCGGCCACGATCGCCACAAAGGAGATCAGGAAAATCCGCCCCGACGTCACGACAATCCCGCTTGCGAACGCACGATCCAATCGACCGACGCCAATCTAGCCGGTTACGCCGGCTTGGCTAGCCCGATCAATGGTGCGACGAGGCGCTGGAAACTCTTCGGGCCGGAAAACTCGGTTCACCTCTCCCGAGGGAGAGGTGCGCCCCGCCGCGCCCGTTCAGTTTACCCTCGCGCCCTTGCCCCGGATCAGGTCGCTTGCCTTGTCGGCGATCATCATGGTGGAGGCGTTGAGATTGGCCGAGATCATGCGCGGCATCACCGAGGCGTCGATGACGCGCAGGCCCTCGAGCCCGTGTACACGGAGCTGGTCGTCGACCACGGCCCAGGTGCTGTCCGCCGGTCCCATGCGGCAGGTGCAGCCGGGATGGAAGGTCGTGGTGCCGCGCTGGGTGGCGGCGCCGAGGAATTCGTCGTCGCTCTGCACATTGGGCCCTGGGAAATCCTCGTAGGCGTAGTAAGGCGCAAGGGGGCCCGACTGGAGCAGCCGGCGCGCGAGCTTCATGCCGGCCACGATGACGCGGCGATCAAGCTCGGCTGCGAGGTAGTTGGTCTGGATGATCGGCGGCGCGAACGGATCCGCGGAGCGGAGACGGACAAAGCCCCGGCTCTCGGGGCGCTGCTGCCAGGACGCCACCGTCATGCCGGGCTCGTCCTCGAGCTGGCCCTGCACGCCCTCCTTGTAGCTTGCGGGCGTGAAGGTGAGCTGCAGGTCGGAGCTTTCGGTGGTCTCGCCCGAATGCCAGAAGCAATAGACCATGGTCGGCGACAGCGAGAGCAGGCCGCGCCGGGTCGTGGCCCATTTCAGCGCCTCGACCCAGAGATGCCAGCCTTGCCTGAGCTCGTTGATGGTCCTGATGTTCTTGACCCGCGCCACCGTGCGCGGCGCGTAATGATCCTGCAGGCCCTCGCCGACCGCGGGAAGCGCATGGCGCACCTGGATGCCCAGCGACTGCAAGAGCCCGGGGGCGCCAATGCCCGACAATTGCAACAGCTGCGGCGAGTTGTAGGCGCCACCGGCAAGGATCACCTCCTTGTTGGCGCGCACCTCCAGCGGTGTGCCGCCGCGGCCGCCCTTGATGTAGCGCACGCCAACGGCGCGCTTGCCCTCGAATATAATCTCGGTCGCATGCGCATGCGTCGTGACACGGACGTTGGCGCGCTTGCGTGCCGGATGCAGGAAGGCTGTCGCTGCGCTGACGCGGCGGCCGTTGCGGATGGTGCGCTGGGCGTAGGACACGCCCTCCTGGATCGCGCCGTTGTAGTCGGGGTTGCGCGGGATGCCGAGCGAGATCGCGCCCGCCATGAAGGCTTCGCAGAGCGTATCCTTCCAGTCCATGGTGGTGACGGTGAGATTGCCGTCGCGTCCGCGATATTCGTCCTCGCCCTCGCCGACCCTTCTTTCCAGCCGCTTGAAATAGGGCAGCACGTCCGTGTAGCTCCACCCGCGATTGCCCATCTGCGCCCAGGTGTCGAAATCCTGGCGCTGGCCGCGGTTGTAGATGTGGCCGTTGATGGACGACGAGCCGCCCAGCGTTTTGCCGCGGGGCGCATAGATGCTGCGGCCACCGGTATAAGGGCCCGGCTCCTGCTGATAGGCCCAGTTGACGCTCTTCATGTGGAACGTCTTGATGAAGCCGGCCGGCAGATGAATGTAGGGATGCCAGTCGCGCGGCCCCGCTTCGAGCACGCAGACCGAGGTCGAGGGATCTTCGCTGAGCCTGTAGGTGAGCACGCAGCCGGCTGAGCCCGCGCCCACGATCACGTAATCGAAAGTTTCCATCGTACCTTAACTCGTCGCCTGGCGCGGCTTGTCATTGAGTTGATATTCGAGATGCGCCTTCACCGTCGGCCATTCGGACGCGATGATGCTGAAGACCACAGTGTCGCGCAGCGTGCCGTTGGGCGCAATCTGGTGGCTGCGCAAAATCCCGTCCTGCTTGGCGCCCAGCCGCTCGATGGCGCGGCGGCTCTGGTGATTGAAGAAGTGGGTGCGGAATTCTACCGCAATGCAGTCGAGCTTTTCGAAGGCATGCGCGAGCAGCAGCAATTTGCATTGGGTGTTGAGCGGTGTGCGCTGCACGCGTTTGGCATACCAGGTGGAACCGATCTCGACCCGGCGGTTGGCTGCATCGACATTCATGTAAGTGGTCATGCCGGCGATCGAGCCCTCGGCATCGAACACGGTGAAGGGCAACATCGAGCCCGAAGTCTGCAATCCAAGCCGGCGCTGGATCTCCTTGTCCATGTTCTCAGACTTCGGGATGGCGGTGTACCAGATCTTCCAGAGGTCGCCGTCGTTGGCGGCCGCCACGAGCCCCTCGCGATGCGCGGCCGCCAGCGGCTCAAGCCGTGCGTGCGCGCCGCGCAAGGTGACTGGTTCGAGCCAGGGCATCGATGGTTCCTTCCCCATTCGTTCGAAAACGTAAGCTCCGTCATTCCGGGATGGTGCGCAAGCACCAGACCCGGAATCTCGAGATTCTCAGGTGCGCAATTGCGCCCGCCCCGGAATGACGGTGTCCTTCACTTGTTCAAAAAATTCAGCGAGAGCCCCGGCCGCGGCCAGTCCATGGCGATCAGTTCGCCCTTGCCCGACAGCGTGATGTAGGCGGTCCTCAGCTCCGGGCCGCCGAAGGCGATGTTGGTGGTGACGCGATCGCCGGTCGGGACCTGCTCGACGAGGGCGCCGTCGGGCGCGATCACGGAAATGCAGCCCGACACCAGCGTGGCGACGCAGACATTGCCGTTGGCCTCGACCGCAAGCGAGTCGAACATCTGGTAGCCGCCGAGGCCCGCGATCGGCTTGCCGCGCTCGCCGCGATAGATCGCGTCGCGCGGGCGCACCGTGCCGGGCTCCGAGAGATCATAGGCCCACAGCCGCCCGGTCGGCGTCTCCGCGATGTAGACGGTGTTTTCATCCGGTGAAAGCCCGATGCCATTGGCCGGCAGCACGCCGAACACGCCTTCGACAATCTCCTTCATGCCGGGCTTGAGGTAATAGAAGCCGCCGAGGTCCATCTCACGCGCGCGCCGCTTGCCGAGGTCCGAGAACCACAGGCCGCCATGCTTGTCGAACACGAGGTCATTCGGGCCACGCAGCGCGTGCTCGCCGCATCTGTCGATGACGGTCTCGACCTTGCCGCTCTGCAGATCGACGCGCTGGATCGAGCCGCCGCGATAATCCTCCGGCTGCGGACCGGGCATGACGGTGGTGCGGGTCGGAATCCAGGCGAAGCCGCCATTGTTGCAGATATAGCATTTGCCGTCGGGGCCCATTGCCGCGCCATTGGGGCCGCCGGGAATTTTCGCGACCACCTCCTTGCGCCCGTCGGGCCAGACCCGCGTCAGCGTCTGCCTGCGGATTTCGACCAGCAGAACCGATCCGTCCGGCAGGACAACCGGCCCCTCGGGGAATTCCAGCCCGGTCGCCAGCACGCGGATATCAGACATCGCAAACCTCCCGCTTGTTCTTTGAGCGCGCAAGCGGAAGCATTTTCCGCGCGCGCAAGTTTCGTTGACGGAAAGCTTATGGCAAAGTCATCCGCGCTTGCCAAGCAAGCGGTTGCGCGCGTGACGCGCAGCAGTGCTGCATCGAAACTCAAGCCCCGAGCGGCACCCAGATCTCGAGCCCGCCGTTACCGGTCGCAGGATCGAATTTCTCATCATAGCGCTCGAAGGTCGGGGCATCGGCCATCTTGAAGCCGGACTGCGGCAGCCAGTGATTCCAGATGGTGTTGACGGTGCGCCGGATCGCGGAGATGTGGTCCTTGTGCGTGAACACCGCGTATTTCTGCGCCGGGATGCGAACCCTGCTGAACTCGCGCGGCAGCTCGGAAAAGTCGGCGACCTCGCGTCCCGCGATATAGTCGAAATTGCCGGCGTCATCGCCGTTGCAGCAGACGCCATAGGCGACATTTCCAATCGAGTTCGGAAGATTGGCGATCTCCTGGTGAAAGCGCCGCCACAACAGCGGAATGCCGGCGCCGTTCTCGTGGCTGAAACGGCCGCCGACGCCGGCGACCAGGAAGGCCTTGCCGGTCTCGAAACGCGGCGCAGCGAGATTGTCGAGTGCGGTGGAATTCATGAGGATCGGCTCCTGAAGCTTGAGATGGTCGAGGCACGTGGCGGCGCGGACCGCTTCGGGCGTCATGCCGAAATGGTCGCGGAACGCGCGGGTGAATGCTTCGTGGGAGCCATAGTCCGCGTCCAGCGCGAGCGAGAGGATATCCGGCGCGCCGCGGGCGAGCGCACGGGCGGCCTCCGTCAGCCGCCGTGCCCGTACATAGCGCATCACCGAAAAGCCGGTCGCAGCGGCGAACGCCCGCACCATGTGAAAGCGCGAGACGCCGGCAACCGAGGCAATCTCGTCAAGCGTCAGCGCCTTTCCGAGATGGCTTTCGATGAACCAGAGCGCCTTTTGCGCGGGATTCATGGATGAACGCTCCTCCAAAGCAGACCCATCATGCGCGCTTCCTTCGTGCTTCGTTTGACAGTCCTTGCGCTTCTGCTTCGCAATGCGGCAGCGGAACCCGCACCCCGCCCGCTTCCCGCCTTGCGGAAAATGGCGACAAAGCCCTCTCTGGCAAGGCGACCGCAATCGTGCATACTCATCGGCGCATTGATCCGACGGCTCGAGAAGCTGCTCCATCAAGAACTGCCTGAGCCATCGGTGAGTACCAGGGAGGACGATGATGCAGACCCGTGACTTCAGCCACGTCAGGAGATTTGTGCTTGCGGGGGCGCTTGCGACAGCCCTTGCAGGCACTGCGCACGCCGAAAAGAAATACGATCCCGGTGCGACCGACACCGAGATCAAGATCGGCAATATCATGCCCTATTCCGGGCCGGCCTCGGCCTACGCGACCATCGGCAAGACCGAAGCCGCCTATTTCAACAAGATCAATTCGGAAGGCGGCATCAACGGACGCAAGATCAATTTCATTTCCTATGACGACGCCTACAGCCCGCCCAAGACCGTTGAGCAGGCGCGCAAGCTCGTGGAAAGCGACGAGGTGCTGCTGGTCTTCAATCCGCTGGGCACGCCGGGCAACACCGCGATCCAGAAATACATGAACGCCAAGAAGGTGCCGCAGATCTTCGTCTCGACGGGCGCTGCCAAATGGAACGATCCCAAGAACTTTCCATGGACCATGGGCTGGCAGCCCAACTACCAGACGGAAGCACGAATCTACGCCGCGTATATCCTGAAGAACCTTCCCGGCAAGACCATCGGCGTGCTCTACCAGAACGACGACTTCGGCAAGGATTATCTGATCGGCCTGCACGAAGGACTGGGCGACCAGGCGAGCAAGCTGATCGTGGTGGAAACATCCTACGAGACTTCGTCCCCGACGGTCGACTCGCAGGTGGTGCAGATCAAGGGCTCCAATCCCGACATCTTCATCAACGTTGCGACGCCGAAATTCGCCGCGCAAGCGATCAAGAAGATCGCTGAGATCGGCTGGAAGCCGACCCAGTTCCTCACCAACGTGTCGGCCTCGATCGGCGGCGTGATCAAGCCGGCGGGCTATGAGGCGAGCCAGGGCATCCTCTCCACCAATTATCTGAAGGATCCCAAGGATCCCGCGTGGAAGAGCGATCCCGCGATGAACGAGTGGCGCGCCTTCATGAAAAAGTGGTATCCGGAAGGCGATCAGGAGGATGCATCCACCGTCTTCGGCTACGGCGTCGCCAAGGGACTCGAGCAGGTGCTGAAACAATGCGGCGATGATCTCACCCGCGAGAACGTGATGAAGCAGGCCGCCAACCTCAATTTCGAAATCGGCATCTACCTGCCAGGCACCAAGATCAAGACCAGCCCGACCGATTTCGCGCCGCTGGAGCAATTGCAAATGCAGCGCTTCGAAGGCGAGAGCTGGCAGCTCTTCGGACCGCTGATGTCGGGCGAAAAAGGAAGTTAGATCATTCCGTCATTCCGGAATGGTGGTCAGCACCAGACCGAGAATCTCGAGATTCTCAGGTGCGCAGTCGCGCACCTGAGTTCGATGCTAGAGCATGATCCGGAAAAGTGTGTAGCGGTTTTCCGAAAAGATCATGCTCAATCAAAGACCTAAAGGGCGATAACGATTCAACCAAATCTCATCGCGCTTTAGCACATCGCCCCGGAAATAACGGTGAGCGCGGTTACTTGCCGCTCTCCTTTGCAGGTGGTGCGTCGGCTTTCTTCTTCACATCCTCCGCCGCCTGCTTTTGCGCGGCTTGCAGGTCGGCCACGACCTTCTGCAGGCCGACGATTGTTGCCTTCAGTCCTTCAATCTGGCGGTTGGTGGCATCGATCTTCTGCTGATGATCCGCGGACAGTTTCGTCATCGTCTTCTGCAGGAAATCGACATTGCTCTGCAGGCAACTGGTGCGTCGCTCCATGGTCTTTTCGACCGTGCAAATCTCGATACCGGGAATGTCCTGCGCACAGGCCTGCCACGATATCGGCAGCAACATGGCGAATGCCATCAGAGTGGCAGCGGCACTTCGCATCATCATCACGCCTCGCCCCCGTTTCATCACATCAAATTGCCTTGTTTGGCTCACCACCGATACCACACTGATACCTTATTCCGGCGCTTTTGATTCCAGACGGCTGGGTGCAGCAAGCGGGCGGGGAACTTGACGGCGCGTCCGCGCCGCGCAACGCGGGGAAGATCAGATGGCAACACGCGATCGACGACTGGCTGAATTCGACGGCGCGGGCGAACCGCCGCCGGGCACGCCGGTCCAGGTGCTGTGCGAAGACCAGAGCGGAACCTACCAACTACCGTTCGACTGTTTTTATCGCGACGGCCAATGGCGCAATCATGAATCCGGCGGCGCGCTCGAAGCAACCGTGATCGGCTGGCGGTTGCCGCGCTTCGCGCACAGCCACAAATGAGTGTGCAGATTTTTGTTTTGTAGAAAGCAGCGGATCGCGGCGAGTGGCAGAGACACTCGCCGAGATCACATCGACCGCCCGTCGGTCGATGCGATCTGTTCCAAAATGCGACGCCGGTCGACGGCGTCTTAATGTTCGGAACACGCTGGGAACGAATCGCGCCCGAATCACTGCTCGCAGCCGGTCAGCGATTTGTTCACGGCTAGATGTCGGAGCCGGCGCAAGACCACGCACCAGATCCAGCCGCACGAGCCGATCGGTATCGTCGCCTGCATACGAGAAAAGTTAACGGGCAACGGCGTGACCCACGCCCTATGTCCAGGGTGTCGGCGGCGGCAAATTGTCGACCAGCGCGGGCACGTCCACGGTCTTGAAATCGGCGGGGCTGACGATTTCGAGATACTCCATGTCCGGCGAGTAATCGTACAGGTAGTGAACGATGTTCGGCCGCTGATGCACGACGTCGCCGGCCTGCACCAGCGTCGACTTGTCTTCGTACATGAAGCGCGCCCAGCCTTTCATCATGATCACGATCTGAAACTCGCATTCGTGGCGATGCCAGCCGGTGCCTTCCTCGGGCGGGCAATCCGGATTGGCCTTGACCAGGTGGCAGATCACCTGGCCGCCGGTCGCCTTCGCGATGCCGAGATCGCGATAGAGGAAGAAGTCGCGTAACCCCCCAGCGCTAAAATCGGTGTCGCCGGGTTTGACGTGCGAGAATGTCTTGACCTCGACAGGTTTGTTCATGACGCCTCCACCATGTTGGCGCGACCACAACCGCCGGCGTCCAAATTTTCGGCAACACCGGAAACGGCGTTTCGCAACTTGCGTCCGCCATGCGAGAATCACGCCAGCCATCCTGCAGCGCGGCAAATCGGCGCGCGCCGCCGCAAGCCCTCACGGAAGCATCTGGCGAGAGAGCGGAATCCGCGTTTTTGGGATTTGCCTCGACGCGCCGGCCACCGCTGCGTCATTCAGCCGGAGCCCCAGCCTCTGGCACGAAGTTATGCAAGACGTGCCTTCGGCGGGCGCCCGCAAAAAGGCAACCCGCCGCCAGAACTGCCTAATATTCGACCTCGAGCTCTTCGATTTCCTCCGGCTCGGCCTTGGCCGCGGCGATCCATTCGACCATTTCCGGCATGGACATGATCGTCGCAGCATAGGCTTCGAGTCGCTCCGACAGCTTGACATCATAGGTGCGGAAACGTGTCACGACGGGTGCGTACATCGCGTCGGCCATGGTGCGCTGGGCACCAAACAGATAGGGCCCGCCGGATGCCGCCAGGCACTCGTTCCAGATCGCCCAGACCCGGTCGATGTCCGCCTGCGCGCGGGTCCAGATCTTGAAGCCCGGGAAGTGGTGCTTGAGATTGACCGGCAGCGAGGCGCGCAGCGTGGTGAAGCCGGAATGGATCTCGCCGCAGATCGAGCGGCAATGCGCGCGCTGGACGCGGTCGGCCGGCAACAAGCCCGCCTGCGGCATGGCCTCGTTGAGGTATTCGGCAATGGCGAGCGTATCCCAGATGGTCGCGCCGTCATGGCGCAGGCACGGCACCAGGATGGTCGGCGACAGCAGCAGGATTTCCGCGCGCGCGGACGCGTCATCAGGGGCAACACCGATCTCCTCGAAGTCGAGGCCGGAGAACCTGGTCAGAAGCCAGCCGCGCAGCGACCAGGAGGAGTAATTCTTGCTGCTGATGGTCAGTGTCGCCTTCGCCATATGGCCTCCCCCTACCTCTTGAGACTACCCGTCAACGAACCCTCGAACCACCTGGATCTCGCCACCCGGCATGCGCAATTACCCATGCTTTTCCGCATATTGTGCAGCAAGCGACGTGCCAATTTGGAGGGCAAATTGACCCCGCTCTGGCTTCGATATTGCATGGCCATAGGGGCGGGGGCGAAAGTGAATGAATTCGATGCTGTATCAGGCCTTCCAGAACCAGATGGACATGACGGAGCCGTGGCGGACGGGGGCCGCCAATGCGCTCAAATACCTCAATCTTGTCCCCCAGAATCTGGTCCCTCAAGGGAGGTCGGACCGGGTGGTGTCGCGGCTGTCGGCCGCGCTCGAACTGGTTACCCGCGCCAGACTGACCTATACGCGACCGCCCTACGGCATCGACAGTGTCAGGGTCGGCAACCGCGACCTGAGGGTGAGCGAAGAGATCGCCTATGCGACGCCATTCGGCTCGCTCCTTCACTTCAGGAAGGAGGACGGCCCCGAGCAGCCGCGCCTGCTCCTCGTCGCGCCGATGTCAGGCCATTTTGCCACGCTGCTCCGCGGCACCGTGAAGACGCTGCTGCAGGACCACGACGTCTACATTACCGACTGGCACAATCCGCGCGACATTCCCGTCGGCGAAGGCCGCTTCGGGCTCGACGATTACACCGCCCATTTGATCGAGTTCCTGGGCCAGCTCGGCCCGCGCCCGCATATGGTCGCGATCTGCCAGCCCTCGGTCTCCGCGCTCTGTGCCGCAGCCATCATGTGCGAGGACGACCACCCGTCCCGCCCCGCCACGCTGACGTTGATGGCGGGCCCGATCGACACAAGGATTGCGCCGACCAAGGTCAATGAATTCGCCAAGAGCAAGCCGATCAAATGGTTCGAGCACAATCTGATCAACTACGTCCCGGTCCAGTGCAAAGGCGCGTTCCGCAAGGTCTATCCCGGGTTCGTGCAGCTCGCGGCGTTCGTGTCAATGAATCTCGAGCGCCACATCAAGCAGCACATGGATCTCCACAATCACCTCGTGAAAGGCGAGACGGAGAAGGCGGAAGCCATCAAGACCTTCTATGACGAATATTTCGCAGTGATGGATCTCACTGCGGAGTTCTACATCGAGACCGTGCGCGACGTGTTCCAGGACCATCTGTTGCCACAGGGCAAGATGCAGTTTCGCGGCCGCGCCGTGAATCCGGCGGCCGTCCGGCGCATGGGTCTGATGACGGTCGAAGGCGAGCGCGACGACATCTGTTCCATCGGCCAGACGCTCGCGGCCCAAGAGCTCTGCACCGGCGTGCGCGCCTATCGGCGGGTGCATCACATGCAGGCCGGCGTCGGCCATTACGGCGTGTTCAGCGGCAAGAAGTGGAATAACGAGATCTATCCGCTCCTGCGCGATTTCGTGCACGTCAATTCGTAACAACTAAGCAAGATAAATATTGGGTTTCGGCTGGCCGCCACAGAGTGCACCTCTCCCCAGCGGGGAGAGGTCGGATTGCGAAGCAATCCGGGTGAGGGGCCGCAGCTCCGACGAGAGACCGTAACCCCTCACCCGGATCGCATCTTTCGATGCGATCCGACCTCTCCCGTTGGGAGAGGTGAACCGAGTACGCGGCTCAGGTCCATTCAACCAGGTTGCTTTAGATCTCAATGCCGCCGGAGATCTCAATGCAGCCGTCGCAACGTCGCCGACGGCGTCTCGCCGAACTTGGCGCGGTAGGCGCCGGCCATGCGGCCGAGATGGGTGAAGCCGAGATCGAAGGCGATGTCGATGATACGCGCGCCGGGAGCGGCGCGCTTCAGCTGCGCATTGAGATGCGACAGCCTTATATCCAGCAGCATGTCTGAGATCGACGTGCCGAAATGGCGCTGGAAACCGAGCTGCAGCGCACGGACGCCGATGCCGGCGACGGCCGCGAGCTGCGCCAGATCGAGCGGCTCGGCGGCATGCGCCTGCAGACAATCCCGTGCCCGCCGCAACGCCCAAGGCAAGGTCTCGCCCGCGCCTGCGAACGTCCTGATCGCTTCCGACAGGCCATGACGCTGACCGAGCAGAAGCGCGTCGAGCAACGCCTCCCGACAATCGGCCGCGGCGACCGCCGACAGCGGCCGGCCGGCGCCGAGGCCTTCGGCAAGATCGGCAAGCCCTTCCATCTGCGCGCGCAAGCCGCGCCCTGCGGGCAGCCGCAGATCGATCAGCGGATCGAATTCGACTGCCTGTATTTCCCGCCCGGCCAGGGCGGCGGCGCGCTGCTCGACCAGCTTGCGCTCCACCAGCAGGATGAGCTGGGCGCAATCATTCTGCCACAGCATCTCGGTCGGCACTGTTGGTGACAGCAGCGAGGCCGCGACATCGGGTGTACGTCCAATGTCGCGCGCAGCCGTGCGCACCCGCGCCGATCCGGACAAGGGAATCTGCACCAGGAAGAACCGCTCGAGGCAGCCGGGATCGATCACGACCGATCCGCCATAGGCGACATAGTTGATCGAGAAGCCGTCGAACGGCGCGCAATTGTGCCGTGCGAAAAAGCCTGGCGACGTCGCGCGCAGCGGCTCGAGATCATGAGGACAGAAGATCCGCCCGATCTGCTCGGCCGCCTCGTCGACGTTTGGCGTGGCGACGCGGCCAAAGCCCTTGAGCCGCCCGGTATCGGGCGGCATTGCCTTGCCAGCCATCATCGGAACGACCGCATTCGCCACAGCCATCGCCTCTCGAAATTATTTTAAGCTTATAACAATTTCATGTACTGGCAAGCGGCTGGCGAGAGCGAACAATGGGCAACCTGCCCCAAGCATGATCCGGAGAGGCGGGCGGCGGTTTGCTGGAAAGATCATGCTCAATCAAGGAGCTAAAGCGCGATGATACGCCCCAATCCAAATCTCGTCGCGCCCTCCTCCTCGCTGCACCGCCGCGCAAATCCGGCCCGCGACGCCCCGCCTGACGCGGATTCGTTTATCGGATAGACAGGCGACGTCCGCCGTCGGATGCTCGCACCGCGATCAACCGGAGGGCAAGACCATGGCGACGCTCGAGAAAGGCATCACGCGCAACGGCGAGGGATTTCACGGCAAGACCTGGAACATCCTGGGTCAGATCTACTTTCCCAAAGCCGTAACCGACTCCACCTTCGCCTTTGAGACCAACAGCGAGCCCGGGCAGTTCGTACCGGTGCACGTCCATCCGACCCAGGACGAGTTCATCCTGGTGCAGGAGGGGGTGCTGGACCTGAAGCTTGACGGCGTCTGGGTGCAGGCCAAGGCCGGCGATCTCGTGCGCATGCCGCGCGGCATTCCGCATGGCTATTTCAACAAGTCCGACAAGCCGGCACGCGCGCTGTTCTGGGTCTCGCCGATGCAGAAACTCGAGGCGCTGTTCGACAAGCTGCACAACCTCACCGACCCGGCCGAAGTGGTGCGCATCTCGGCCCAGCATGAGGTGGATTTCCTGCCGCCTGAGGCGAACGAGTAACACGGCATCGCCATTCCCGACCTGCATCGCGCTCTTCGCGAGCGAACGATGACGCGCGCTTTGACAAAATCGGAGCAATCACATGGTCAGCCAGAAGCAGGTTTGCGTGATCGGCGCCGGCGTTTCCGGCCTTGCGGCAGCAAAGGCGTTTGCCGCGCGCGGTCACAAGGTCACCATCGTCGAGAAGAGCGCCAATCTCGGCGGGGTCTGGGATCCCTCACGCGCCTATCCCGACGTGCAGACGCAAAGCCCCAAGGACCTTTATCGCTACACTGAAAAGGCCATGCCGGACTCCTATCCGGAATGGCCGAAGGGGCCGCAGGTGCACGCTTATCTCGCGGACTACGCGAAAAGCCACGGGCTCGACGGCCTGATGCGCTTCAACACCACCGTCGCCGCCATGAGCCGCCGCGCCGACGGCAAGCCCGGCTGGACGCTGGAGTTGACGACGCCCGAGAAGACCGGCCGCGAGGATTTCGACTTTGTCGCGATCTGCACCGGCCAGTTCAACGACCCGCAGGAGCTCAAGCTTCCCGGCGAGGACGCGTTCAAAGCGCAAGGCGGCGAGATCCTGCATTCATCCAGCTATGGCGATGCCTCACTCGCCGAAGGACGCCGCGTCGTGGTGCTCGGCGGCTCGAAATCCGCCACCGACATCGCCGTCAACGCGGTCAATTCCGGCGCGCGCGAGGTCACCATCGTCTATCGCGAGCCGGTGTGGCGCATCCCTTATTTCATCGGCGGCCTCGTCAACTTCAAGCGGATCCTCTACATCCGCGCACAGGAGGAGATGTTTGCGAGCTGGGGCATCGGCCCCATGGCGCGGCTTGCGCACAAGATCGCAAAGCCGTTCGTATGGGCGAACTGGCGCGGGCTGGAAAGCATGTTGAAGGCGCAGCTGAAGCTCGCCAAATGCAAGATGTTGCCGGAGACCAGGATCGAGGACGGCGTCAATTGTTCGGTACCGATCGCTACTCCCGGCTTCTACCCGATGGTGGCGGACGGCCGCATCAAGGCGATCCGCGGCACCTTCGACCGTTACGAGGGCGGCCAGATCGTCATGAGCAATGGCGAGCGCTCCGGCTGCGACATCGCGGTGCTCGCCATCGGCTACAAGCTCGGCGTCCCCTTCCTGCCCGAAGCCTATCGCAGCAAGCTGGTCGATCCTGACGGCCAGTACCGGCTCTATCGCCTGATTGCCAATCCTGATCTGCCGGAGCTCGGCTTTGTCGGCTTCAACTCCAGCTTCTGCACCGTGCTCTGCGCCGACCTGGCCGCACATTGGCTGGTGCGCTATGCCGACGGCAGGCTCGCCCGCCAGCCAAGCACGCAAGAGATGCGTGACAACATCGAGATGATGCTGCACTTCAAGCGCGTCGAGCGGCCAGCGGCCGGCGTCTATGGCGGGCTGTGCGTTGCGCCCTATCACTTCAAGCATTTCGACGAGCTGCTGGCCGATATCGGCACATCCTTGCGCCGCCGCAGCGCATTGAAGGAGAAGTTCACGCCGCCCGATGCCGACGCCTATGCGAAGTTTCTCGCCTCGGCGCCGGACTACAGAGCAGTGGCCTAGCCGGCGCTTGCGCAGGCCTCATGATGCACGCGGGCGTCGCCGCCTCGCGGGTGACGCCCTGATATGCCCCTCCCGCATTGCCTTGTACGCTCGTACAAGATAAGAGGGCGCACGCAAGACTACGCCCGGGAGGACTAGCTATGACGCCGTCGACCACCAGATTCCGCAGCCTGTTCGCCGGTCTCGCGGCCCTGCTGCTGTTGACCGGTTCGGCCGAGGCGGCCGAGGTGCGGGTCATGATCTCGGGCGGGCTCACCGCGGCGTTCAACGCGCTGGTGCCGGAGTTCGAGCGGCAGACCGGCAACAAGGTGCAGGTGGCCTACGGTCCATCGATGGGCACGACCACCAATGCGATCCCCGTGCGGCTCGATCGCGGTGAGCCGGCGGACGTTTTGATCATGGTCGGCTATGCACTCGGCGATCTCATCAAGAAGGGCAAGGTGGTCGAGGCAAGCCGCGTCGACCTCGTGAAGTCTCCGATCGCGATCGCGGTGAAGGCCGGCGCGCCCAGGCCTGACATCTCGACCAGCGACGCGGTCAAGCACGCGCTGCTCGCGGCCAAGTCGGTCGCCTACTCCGACAGCGCCAGCGGCGTCTATGTCTCGACCGAGATGTTCAACAAGCTCGGCATCGCCGCCGAGATGAAGGACAAGGCAAAGATGATCCCGGCGACCCCGGTCGGCGAGATCGTCGCCAAGGGCGAGGCCGAGATCGGCTTGCAGCAGATGAGCGAACTGAAGCCCGTGAAGGGCATCGATATCGTGGGTCCGTTGCCGGCGGATTTGCAGAAGATCACCGTGTTCTCCGCCGGCGTCGCCACGGTCTCGAAAGAGCCGGAGGCTGCCAGGGCGCTGATCAAGTTCCTGCAGACCTCACCGGTTGCGAAGGATGAGATGGTGAAGAGCGGGCTCGATCCGATCGCGGGCGGAACGAATTGACGGAGCCTGACGCGAGCGGCGCCAGGCCGGCTCCGTCTATCTCGCCTCCTTGATCCAAAGCTTCAACGGCACCGCCTCGCGGCCGGAACAACTCATCGTTCCGCTGTAGAATTCAGACAAGACTCCCTGATAACCGCATTCGACGCCGTCCAGCGACAGGGTCGCCTGTAGCCGTGACGAGGACGTCGACATCCGAACACGTATTTCTCCGGTTTTTTCCTCCGGGCCGTCCTGGGTGCAGAGGCCCACATGTTTCATCGAAAGCGGCCCCGAATAGTTGGCTGCCGTTGAGTCGTCCTCCTTGAGCGTCGCCGTCAACTCCCACTCTCCGAGAAAGCCGGCATAACCCACGACATCCAATGAGCCGGCTGCAGCAGGTCCCGCCGGCAGCGTCAACATCATGGACAGTGTCGCTACCGCCGCTGTGCCCAACTTGTGCCGGGCCTTCTTAATGCCCAGCAAGATAGGCGCGCGCATCGGCGACCTCGCTGCGAGTGTTGCCTTCACTGCCGGCCTGTTCGACGATCTTGCTGAAATATTGCCGAGCCTTGGCGGCATCGCCCAGTTGCTCGGCCGCTCGCGCAGCGCCGGCATAAGCACCGAGCCGGTTCGGCTCCTTTTTCAGTGTCGCCTCGAAGGCCGTCAGCGCGTCCTTGGCATTGCCGCTGTCGCGCAACATCTCGCCATAGAGCTCGCGCGCCGGCTTGGGAACGCCTGGTGTCACCGGATGCTTCTCGGTGCGGTCCTCGGCGTCGGCGGCATCGCTCATGGCCTTCAGCGCGTCGTCCTTCTTTCCTTCGGCATAAAGCACCCAGGCGGAGGCGATCTTCGCCTGGATATCGACTTGTTCGGTCCAGTACGCATCCTTTGCTGCCCGAAGCTTGTCGCGAAGCTCGCCAAGCTTGGCGATGTCGGCCTTGGCCGCCTCGGGATCACCGGCGCGAGCGGCTCCGAGAGCACGGGCGAAATAGGTGATGGCCTGCGCGTTTGCCTGCGGGCTCGGACGCACCGTCAGATCCTCCGCGGCCTTCCAGTCGCCCCGCTCCAGCGCGTAACGCGCCGGCGAGGCGGCCTCCGCGTAAGGCCCTGCGATGAAGCTTTCGCTGAATCCGGCGACGCTCTTCATCTCGTCGATCACGGCCTTGGCCTTGTCGTCCTGGCCGAGCTGCAGATAGGCATAGACCAGATAATCCATCGCGTGCAGCTCGTCGGACAAGTCGCCCGTCTCCTTCGCGGAGCGCGCGGAGGCGACATTGGATGCGATCGAGTCGTTCCAATAGCCGACTCTCGTGAAGATGTGCGAGGGCATGTGCAGAGCATGTGGCGCGTCCGGCGCGATCTTGGCGTAGCGCCGCGCGGCTTCGATGCCTTTATCTGCGATCGCGGGGTAGTCGTAGAGATGGATCAAATAGTGCGCCACGCCCGGATGCATCGGCTGCCGCAAGGCGATCGTCTCGAGAATGGCCGCGCCCTTGAGCTGGTTGGCATAGGTCTTGTCGGCCGGCGAAGCCGACGTGTTGAGCGCGAGCGCATAGTGAATTTGCGCCTCATCGTCATCAGGATAGCGTTGCGCCAGGGCTTCCATCGCCTTCGCATAGGCCAGAAGCCGGGTTCGATGATCGAGCGTCTCGTAATTCGTGTACATCGCGGCCAGCGCGTCGACATAGGCTTGCTCGCGCTCCGTCTTGAAGCCGATGGCCCTCGCCTTCTCGATCGCCGCAGCCCCCTCCGCGAGATTCTTCACCGGCGGCGCGGTATGAGGATTCCACAACAGACTAAGGGCGATGCCCCAATAGGCGATGCTGCAGGCGGGATCGGCCTTCAGCGTATCCTCAAACATTTTCTGCGAGGCGCGGTACCAGAACGAGTGCTGGTACAGCATGCCGCGGTCGAACAGCTTTTGCGCTTCAGCGTTGCACGAGGTTTCGAAATGAACCTTGCCAAGCTTGTCTTCGTCCGATTGGGCAAAGGCCGGGTTGGCGAATGATACGGCGGCCAACACCGTTACCAGAGAAAGTGATGCCCTCACCATGATGAGCCTCCTGTTCTCGCGACCGCGCAGCAGGGCAATTGGGGGGATTCTGGAACCGCCAGCCATGCGGCTTTTCGCTTCACAATACAGATTTCGTCATAAAATATGGAAGAGCATCATACGCCCCAAGACGCGGCCAACTCAATGGTAATCTGGTTGCGTCGCGGCCGGACCGAGTCAACGGCAAACACCGAGCTGACACAAACCGCTCGGCATTTCCGCGGGAAGGGGCACCGCTTGCCCGCGCCCTACTGCGTCCGGATAGGTGAGTCCTTCAGGCCGTTGTTGTCATAAGCCTGTCGCAACACGCCGTCCGACGTCGCGTCCGTCATGAATTTCTTGACGAAGGCGAGCGACTGCGGATGGTTCAGCGGCACGGCCGCCGCGGTGACCGTCTTCTTGAATGTCTCGTCCAGCACCTTGGTGCCCGGAAGCTTCTTCGCCATGGCATTGAGCTGGTCGCGCGAGAGTGCGAAGGCGTCGACCGCGCCGTTCTTGAGAAGGTTGAAGATTTCATCATAGGTCGCATAGCCCGTGACCTTGGCGTTCTTCAGATACGCCTGCGCGCCGCGCATGGTCGTGGTGTTGTTGACGGCGGCGACCTTGATGCCCGCCTGGTCGAGCGTGACGAAATTGGTCACGTTCGAGCCGGCCTTGACGATGTAGGTTGCGTCCGCGACCTCGTAGACCGGGCCGAACGACATCTTGGCTTCGCGCTCGGTGTCCTTGGGCAGGAACGTGACGTCCCAGGTGCCTTTTGCGGCGGCATCGGTGATCTCGCCGGAATTCCGGTGTACGACATATTCCACGGGAACGCCGAGCTGCGCCGCCATGGACTTGCCGAGATCGACGGGAACACCGGCATAGCCGGTCTCGGTCTTTGTGCACCAGAACGCGCCGCCGGCCGGGCTGATCGCGATCGCGACCCGCAATTTTCCGGTCGGCGCGATTTCGTCCTTCAAACCGTCAGCCGCAGCCGGCATCATCATCATCGCTCCCAGAACCGTTGCACCAAGACCCAGGCTCGCCAGGGCCCGCAAAAATCGATTCAGCATTGAACTCCCTCCCCCATGAGCTTTTCGGCGGATCCTCGTCATCGTCGTTCATCTTACGCCGCTTTGAGAAGACAAATTCTTGAAAGCAAGATCAAGATGTCATCCCCATGAACATGGCATGTCGCGGCGCAACGGCTGGCCACAGAGTGCGGTCGGGTTTCGGGTTCCACTGGATGCGGAATGTTGCTATGCAGACGCGAGCCTGCTTGCAGGCGTTGAACACAAGAGGCATTGTAATGACGCCTGCTCGTCCGCTTCAACTCCGGCTGACCCATGGCAGGCATCCGATACGGCTCGCAGCCGCTTCCCTTGCGCTGGTCACTCTCGCAGGCTGCGAGCAGAACATCTACGCGCCGCCGCCACCACCCAAGGTCGACGTCGCCGTGCCCGTGCAGCGGACGATCACGCGCTATCTGGAAGCGACCGGCAACACCGCAGCCGTCAAGCAGGTCGATCTGGTGGCGCGCGTTTCGGGCTTCCTGCAATCGATCGATTACACGGACGGCGCCTTCGTCAAGGAAGGCACCATGCTGTTCACGATCGAGCCGGAGACCTACAAGCTCAAGCTCGATCAGGCGCGGGCAGCCGAGGCCGGCGCGCAGGCCTCGCTGAAGCAGGCCGAGCTCGATTTTCAGCGCCAGACCGATCTGGTCGCGCGCCAGGCCGTGTCGCAGGCAACGCTCGACACCTCCACCGCGAACCGCGACAATGCTCGGGCCAGTCTGCAGCAGGCGCAAGCCAATACCAGGCTCGCGGCGCTCAATTACAGCTACACCAACGTGACCGCGCCGTTCGATGGCATGGTCAGCGCGCATCTCGTCTCAGTCGGCGAGCTGGTGGGAGCATCCTCCCCGACCCAGCTTGCGACCATCGTTTCCCAAGATCCGATCTATGTGAACTTCAACGTCAATGAGCGGGACGTGCTGCGGATCCGTGCCGAGGCGAAGCGCGAGGGTCGCCTGACGACAGCCCAACTCAAGCAGACGCCGGTCGAGATCGGCCTGCAGACCGAGGACGGCTATCCGCATGCCGGCAAGCTCGACTACGCGGCGCCGACCATCGATCAGGCGACGGGGACGCTCGCCGTGCGCGGCCTCATTCCCAACGCCGAGCGTGTGCTGCTGCCCGGCTATTTCGTCCGGGTCCGCGTCCCCGTCGACACCCAGGACAACGCCCTGCTTGTGCCTGACACCGCGCTCGGCGCCGACCAGAGCGGCCGCTATCTGCTGGTTGTCAACAAGGACAACGTCGTCGAGCAACGCACGGTGACGACCGGGCCGGTCGACAACGGCCTGCGCGTGATCGACTCTGGCCTCAAGCCTGATGACCGCGTCGTGATCGCGGGCCTGCTCCGGAGCATCCCGGGCCAGAAGGTCGATCCGCAGCTGCAGAAGATCCAGCAGCCGCAAGCCTCCGCCAAGTAAGCGTCCACCACTTCAGGTCTTTGCCAGCAGGAGCGGGCCATGATCTCGAAATTCTTCATCGAACGGCCGGTCCTTTCCAACGTGATCGCGCTTCTGATGATCCTGATCGGCGCGGTGGCGCTGCTCAACCTTCCGATAGCGCAATATCCCGACGTCGTGCCGCCGACCGTGCAGGTCACCACCCGCTATCCCGGCGCCAGCGCCAAGACCGTGATCGACACCGTGGCGCTGCCGATCGAGCAGCAGGTCAACGGCGTTGAGGACATGCTTTACATGCAGTCCTATAGCGCCGCCGACGGCACCTATACCCTTACCGTGACGTTCAAGATCGGCACCGACCTGAACTTCGCGCAGGTGCTGGTGCAGAACCGCGTCGCCAGCGCGCTGTCGCAACTGCCGCAGTCGGTGCAGAATCAGGGTGTCACCGTGCAGAAGAAATCGACATCGATTCTTCTGTTCGTGACGCTAAGCTCGCCTGACGCAAAATATGACAGCCTGTTCCTGAGCAACTATGCGACCATCAACATCCGCGATGAGCTGTCGCGGTTGTCAGGCGTCGGCAATGTCACGGTGTTCGGCGCCGGCCAATATTCCATGCGCATCTGGCTCAATCCCAACCAGCTGCAGGCGCGCGACCTGGAGCCTCAGGACGTCATCCAGGCGATCCAGCAGCAGAGCCAGCAGGTCTCCGCCGGACAGGTCGGCAGCCCGCCCACGCCGCCGGGGCAGGCATTCCAATACACGCTCAACGTCAACGGACGGCTGGCGGATGTGAGCCAGTTCGAGAACATCATCGTCAAGACCGGCAACAATGGCGAGGTGACGCGGGTGCGCGACGTCGGCTCGGTCGAGCTCGGCGCGCAAACCTACAGCCAGATATTTTCGCTCAACAATCAGCCGGCCGCCGGCATCGGCGTGTTCCAGTCCCCCGGCGCCAACGCGCTCGAGGTGCAGCAGGCGGTCGAGAAGAAGATGGCCGAGCTTGCGCGCGCCTTCCCGCAAGGCGTCACGTACAGCACGCCCTTCGACACCACAAAATTCGTGTCAGCCTCGGTGCATGAGGTCTACAAGACCCTGATCGAGGCCGGCTTCCTCGTGCTGGTGGTGATCCTTTTGTTCCTGCAGGACTGGCGCGCCATGCTGGTGCCGGCAACCACGGTGCCGGTCACCATCATCGGCGCCTTTGCTGCGATGGCCGCGCTCGGCTTCACCATCAATTTGTCGACGCTGTTTGCCATCGTGCTCGCGATCGGCATCGTGGTCGACGACGCCATCGTGGTGGTCGAGGGCGCCGCCCACAATATCGAGCAGGGCATGAACGGCCACGACGCCGCCATCCGAGCGATGGACCAGCTGTTCGGACCGATCATCGGCATTACGCTGGTCCTGATCTCGGTATTCCTGCCGGCCTCGTTCCTGCCGGGGCTGACGGGCCGCATGTATTCACAATTCGCGCTCGTGATCGCCGCTACCGCGCTGCTCAGCGCCATCAACGCCGCAACTCTCAAGCCCACGCAATGCGCGCTGTGGCTGCGCCCGGCGGTTCCGATGGAACAGCGTAACTGGTTCAATCGCGGCTTCAACGATGTCTACGGCCGGTTGGAACGCCGCTACACCGCGCTGATCGGCGTGATCGTGCGGCATGCGGGCGTCTCCGTGACCATTGCGCTGATCCTCATCGGCCTTGGCTTCTATGGGCTTGCCCGCGTGCCGACCGGCTTCCTTCCGATCGAGGACCAGGGCTATCTGCTCGCCGCCGTCCAGCTGCCCGACGGGGCGGCGCTCGACCGGACCCAGGAGGTGCTGAAGCAGGTTTCCGAGATCGCGCAGAAGACGCCCGGCGTCGCCCAGGTTACTACCATCGCCGGCATCTCTGCGCTCGACAGCAGCGCGAGCCTCGCCAACGCCGGCGTCGCCTACATCGTGCTGAAGGATTGGTCCTCGCGTGGTCCAGGCGAGGATCTGCGCTCGCTGGTCTATGGGCTGAACGACAAGATGGCAACCATCATGGGAGGCCGCGTGCTGGTGATCCCGCCGCCGCCGATCCAGGGCATCGGCAACGCCGCCGGCTTTGCCATGCAGGTGGAATTGCGCGACGGCGGGAGCGACTATGCCAAGCTGCAGGCGATCACGACCGCAATGGTCTCCAACGCACAGAGTCAGAGCGCGCTGCAGCGCGTGCAGTCACCGTTCCGGGCCAACGTGCCGCAATATGATGTCGAGGTTGACCGCGTCAAGACTCAGACCCTGCATGTCACCACCGACCAGGTGTTCTCGGCGCTGTCGACCTATCTCGGCTCCTCCTATGTCAACCAGTTCAACAAATTCGGCCGCGTGTTTCAGGTTTACACGCAAGCCGATGCGCAATTTCGCCTGACCGAGCGCGATATCGCCAACATGAAGGTGCGCAACCAGAACGGCGACATGGTCCCGATCGGTACGGTGGCGAAGATCACGCCCGCAGTGGGCCCGTCGCTGATCAGCCTCTACAACCTATACCCGTCCTCGACCATCGTCGGCCTGCCCGCGCAGGGCTACAGCTCCGGCCAGTCGCTGAGCTTGATGGAGCAGATCGCGGATAAAACCCTGCCGCACGGCACGGGCTATGAATGGACGGCAATGTCGTATCAGGAGAAGGCCGTCTCCAACCAGATCTACTACGCGTTTGGTCTGGCGATGCTGCTCGTCTACCTCGTGCTCGCCGGGCAATATGAGAGCTGGTTCACGCCGATCTCGGTGCTCCTCGCGGTGCCGCTGTCTTTGCTCGGGCCGACCATCGTGCTGGAGGGGTTGAAGATCGACAACAATCTCTATGTCCAGATCGGCTTGATCCTCCTGATCGCGCTGTCGGCGAAGAACGCGATCCTGATCGTCGAGGTCGCCGTCGAATTGCACCGCGACCACGGCAGGCCGCTGATCGAATCCGCAATCGAGGCGGCGCGCGTCCGCTTCCGCCCCATCCTGATGACGTCGTTCGCGTTCATCCTCGGCATGGTGCCGCTGGTGCTGGCGACCGGCGCCGGCGCCAGCGCGCGCAAGTCGATCGGCATCACCGCGTTCTCGGGCATGCTGGCCTCGACCTGCCTTGCCGTCCTGTTCGTGCCGGCCTTCTTCGTCGTGGTGCAGCGCTTCGAGAACTGGCGTACGGAGCGGAAGGCAAAGGCCCCCGCCACGCAGGCCGCGCCGCAGGCGTGATCACAAACGCGGAGCTAGGGCGGACGGCCGAGCCCGCTGAGCGCATCAGAAGTGGACCTCGGTGCGCATACCAAGAACCACGGCATTATCGGTCTTCACGCCTGCGGCATTATACCCGCGCCCGCCAGGATTGATCACATACTGGACGTCGAATTTGAGGTTCATCCAACCGGTCGCCTGCCAGCCGTACCAGGCTTCGAGCGGAACCTCGTTACCGCCTGCATTCGGGCCGAAGGCGGCCGAATTCACGTGGGTCGTGCCCACCGCGAAGCCGACTTCGTCCTCGGGCCGCGAGGCGAATGTTCCGGTGTGCTTGACGCCCCAGGCGATCTGGTAATCCTGGAACGACGTTCGATGATCGGCGACGGTCGTATTGAGGAAGGTATACCAACCCTGTGCTTTGGGGCCGTCGACGGTCAAGCGCTGCAGGATCGACTCATAAATGCCGTAGCGGCCTCTTTGATCCCCGAGATTTTGATCTGGGACACCGCCGACGCCCGGGATTATCGCGATGATCCCGGGGAGGCCACCATCAATCGTCGATGCACTGTCATACCAGCCGCCAAATCTCCAGGTCCCGTACAGGAGACCACTGGGACTCCATGTCAACTCCACCGGCACCAGCACACCCGAGCCGGGGTTTGAGCCAGGGACTCCCGGCAAGAAGTAGATGCTGGGGTCTGACGTCGTCAGATAGTTTGGATTGGCGTCGTAGACGCCAGCCGAAATTTTCAATTCCTTGGTGATACTGAAGTGGGCGACACCGGCCCATTGGCTCACCGGCCAGTTATAGATGTAACCACCCTGGATGTTGCCGGGCTGGCCGCCGCAGAAGGTCAGGTTGATGAACTCGCACAGGCCGAAGAAGAAGTCGGAGCCGACTGGAAGACGGCCGCCCTTGAGTTCAAGGCGGTCATCGAACAGCATCTGAGAGTAGTAGAGTTGGGTCAGGCGAAAAATATTGCCGCGGCCGAAAACTTCGTTGGTCAACTGCAGGGCCGGAATCCCTGCCTCGGCATTTAGATTGCTGCCGTAGCGTTCAACCAGCGTGAGGCCGACCGTGCCGCCTGGAATGCCGGCCAGCTTCCCCATATCGAGCTTGGCCCCGAACCACAGCTGTCCAGCGTTGGCTGCGGTGTTCCTGTCTCCGCCCGACAGGTTGCCGACGGATTCATTACCAAGTGTCAGGCCAATATCGATGCCCTGCTCCTTGAGCTTCGTCCTGCCGAGATCGCCAAACAGATACGGTCTTGTCCAGAAATCATCGACCGAAACATAAGGAACCGGCGGAGCTTTCGTGAAAAGATCGTCCGCATGCGCTCCACCACTCAGGAGAGATGACAAAGCAATTCCCACGCCGCACATGCGTGCGGTGTTTGCAAATCTATCCAACATTTCTTTGTTGCCTCCCGGCGTCCCCGGCTTTGTCTATTCTTGTGACGCGTCCCTGCCCAAAGCCCTAAAGCCTGGAACGAGCTCCCTCCCCAGCAGATGCTGATCTCTGCCGCCGAAGACCCGGCGCACATCAACCTGAGGTTGGATTTTACCTTAGCGTGTATTGTGACGATCGCATATAGTATTACTAGATGACCGATTTGATATCCGCGCAGCTGTGTTCGACGGGACACATGCGCTTTGAAATCTCCATTCAGCGTCGGTCCGGACAGAAGCCACGCGCCGCAGCCTGTTCCGTGAGGGAGCCGTTGAACTTGTCAAACATGGGCGCGAGTACGATGAAGCTGCCAACGACGGCGCTCTGCCGGAGTGTGCTTACTCCCGACAGCAAGAGACTATTGCGGATGACCTCGATCGGTGCCGAGTGGCCGCGACAAGATTTTTCCTCGTTCTTGCCCACCGCGCAGCCAGCGCCCGTAGACCGGGCGGTGCAGCAGCACGCCGAGGATCAACGCAAATACCGGCGGGACAGGCTCAGGCCTGAGGCCTATCCACGCCTGCTTAGTTTAGGTTTGACCAATCGAACCGCTCGCTTCACCCCTCCCCGCTGGGGAGAGGTGAAGACCTGGGCCGCCAGCCGAACTTGATCTCATCAAGCTCCCGTCGCCGCCGGCGTCCTGATCTCCCGCGGCAGGATGATGGCGGCAGCGATCACCAGCAGGCAGAGGCCGGCGAAGGCGTGCAGCATGGTGGCAAAGCCACCCTGATCATAGAGCCAGGCCACCAGGCCGACCGAGGCGCCGGCCGCGGTGAAACCGACGAAATAGCGCACCGCATAGGCCCGCGAGCGCCATTCTTCGGAGGTGTATTTGCCGACCATGGCATCGTTGACCGTGACCTGCCCGAACGCGCCCATGACGATGCCGATCGACACCAAGATCAGCGGCAGGTTCGACAGCGTGGCGGCAAAATAGAGAAACGGCGCCAGCACGAAGGATAGCGGCAGCGCCACCGTCTTGAGCGAATGCCGGTCGAGCAGCTTGCCGATCGTGTATTGCGTCATTGCGCCGAACACATAGACGCAGGCCGCGATCACCCCCAACAGCGCCGGGCTCCTGGTGAGCCCCTCGAGGCGCTCGGCGAACAATTTCGGCAACGCGACCGTCACCGCATTGAAGGTGGTCGAGATTGCGATCACGACAATCAGGAGCGACAGGATTACCCGCCACATATCCTCTTTCGCCACGCGCGCTTGAGGAGCCGCCTGCTTCGAACCCTTGCGGTCCTCGTGCACGACCATCAGCGCAAAGGCGATGCCGATCAGGATGGTGACGATGCCCGGCACGATGAAGGCGAAGCGCCAGCCGAGATATTGCCCGACCACGCCGGTTACCAGCGCCGAGGAGGCGACGCCGAGATTGCCCCAGACCCCGTTCAGCCCCATCTCGCGGCCAAGCTTGTCGGCATAGGATACGATCATAGCGGTGCCGACGGGATGATAGATCGAGGCGAAGATGCCGATCGCAAGCAGCGCAGCGCCAAGTTGCAGCGGCGTCTGAACGAAACCGACCGAGATCATCGCGAGCCCGATGCCGATGAAGAAGATCACCATCATGTGCCGGCGGCTCCAGCGGTCGCCGAGCCAGCCGGTGATCAGCGAGCCGGCCCCGAAGGCGATGAAGCCCGGCGTCGCATAGGGCAACAGTTCCGAATAGGCCATGCCAAGCGCCGGCCCCATCACGATGACGGCGGCGGCAAAGATCAGCATCGAATAGTGGTCGATGAAGTGAGCGGCATTGACGAAGCCGATCACCCGTCCCGAATTGTTCATAAGTCAGGTCCTCATTTCCTACCTTGGAAATTTTCTTGGTGCATTCTCTTGGGAATTTTCTTTCCTCGGCATTTCGTTATAGGTTGTTGGCATGACGGGATGCGGCCAATGACTATCGTCGAAACGCCAATCAAGCCGCTAGGAGCCGACCGCCGCGCTGCGGAAGACGGCGTGCATCTTGTTGCACGGCACTACAGGAAGGGCACCCGGCTCGATCCCCACATGCACCGTGAGGCGCAGCTCGTCTATGCGGCCCGCGGCACCATGCAGGTGACGACACCCAAGGGGCGGTGGCTGGTGCCGCCAGATCGCGCTGTCTGGGTCCCTGCGCTGCTCGAGCACGCCATCGACGTGCTCGCCGACATCGAGATGCGCACGCTCTATTTCGATGTCAGCTGGCTCGAGCGTGCGCCGCGCCACAAGAGCCTTGCGCGTGAATTCGTGGTGCGGGTGTCGCCCTTGCTGCAGCAGGCGATCCTGGCCCTGTTCGATACCGGCGATGAGCGCGAGCGCACCGCCCTCCTGGTCAAGCTCGCGATGCTCGAGCTGCGCCGGGCGGACGATTCCGCGACCTTCATCCCGTTGCCGCAGGAGCCGCGCTGCCGTCGCGCCGCCGAGCTCGTGCTGGCCGATCCCGCTGTCGCCTACGAGATCAACGCGGTGGCGGAGAAGATCGGAACCTCGGCGCGGACGCTGTCGCGACTGTTCTCGGCCGAGACCCGGCTGAGCTTCAAAAGCTGGTGCCAGCGCGCGCGGATTGCGGCCGCCATCGAGCGGCTGTCAACCGATACCAACGTCTCGATCAAGCAGGTTGCCGGTGAGCTCGGCTATGCCAGCATCCCCGCATTTTCGCATGCTTTCCGGCAGGTTACCGGCAGGACACCGAGCGAATTTACCCAAAAGGCTTGAGTGCTTCCGATCGCCACAGCCAAAATCGCAGCCGGCATGACAAATTGTTGTGCTTGATTGTCCCTCCATTCCCCTTAAATCCATGTAAAATCCGTTCCAGCTGACTTACGGATTCGAACTGCAGCATGGCCAACGCGTTCTTCACCGACCTGCTTTCAACCATCTCGGAGCGTGGGCGCACCCTACTCGGGCGCGGCAAGCCCGCCGACGGCAAGGAAGACGCCTCCAGCCTGATCGAGCTCTGCGAAGCGCTCCTGTCCGGCCGGGGCGAAGCCTCCGGCACCGCGATGGCGAGCGAGGTGCTCGAGAGCTACCACGATCTCGATGCCACGGAGCGGCGCGACTTCTTCCACGCGCTGGCGCGGAATTTCGGCCCCGACCGCGACAAGGTCAACAAGGCGATCGAGGCCTGGATGGCCGAGCCCGGCGACGGCAATGGCGGCGCGCTGCATTTCGCGACGGAGCCGCGGCGGCAGGAGCTGATCCGCCGGCTCAACCGCGCGCCCGGCGGCACCGGCGCATTGGTGGAGATGCGCGCCGACCTACTTTCGCTTCTCAACGGGCACAAGGATCTCGCGGCGCTCGACCGTGACATCGTCCATCTCTTGGGCTCGTGGTTCAACAGGGGGTTTCTCGTGCTGCGCAGGATTGACTGGTCGACACCGGCTAACATCCTGGAGCAGATCATCCGTTACGAGGCGGTGCACGAGATCCGGGACTGGGACGACCTGCGCCGCCGCATCGATCCGATCGACCGCCGCTGCTACGCCTTCTTCCATCCCGCGATGCCCGACGCACCGCTGATCTTCGTCGAGGTCGCGCTGACGGAGACGATCCCCGGCGCGATCGCGCCACTATTGGCGGTTAACCGGCAGACCGTGCCGAAGGATCGCGCGCGCACCGCGGTGTTCTACTCCATCTCCAACACCCAGCGCGGGCTGGGCGGCATCTCCTTCGGCAATTTCCTGATCAAGCAGGTGGTCGAGGAATTGCGCCGCGAACTGCCCAAGCTCGACACGTTTGTAACACTGTCGCCGGTGCCGGGCTTCATGTCCTGGCTGAAGGATGCGAAGGACCTGCCGCTCACTGACGAGGGCCGCGAGATGTTGAAGCATCTCGACGAACCCAACTGGTTCGAGAATGCCGAGCTTGCCACGCAGCTCCGCACCGTGCTTGAGCCGCTTGCGGCTTTCTACTTCCTGAAAGCGCGCACCTCCAAGGGACGGCTGATCGACTCGGTCGCCCGCTTCCATCTCGGCAACGGCGCGCGGCTGGAACGGATCAACTGGCTCGGCGACCTCTCGCCCAAGGGTATACGCGAGTCCGCCGGCGTCATGGTCAACTACCTCTACCGCCTCGACGACATCGAGAAGAACCACGAAGCCTATGCCAATGAAGGCGAGGTGGTGGCCTCGAGCGCGGTGAAGAAGCTGTTGAAGACCGAAGGGCGGCGGCTGCTGGATATGCTGCCGTAGCGGTCGCCCGGGCGAAGGCGAGGCTAGGAGCACATCTATGAGTCTATGCTGTAGAGTGAGGGAGCGCTCGAGCTAGCCGCGCCGAGCCGGATCAGTCATGGAGGCCGCTCCAGTCGGCATCCAGGCCAACGGCGGCATTCTCTTCCGGACTACCGAGCCAATATCCGTATGCATGGAAAAGTTCGCGCAAACGCTGAGCGTGCTCTTCTGACGGCAATGCATCACGAACCGGGACCGATATTTCGCGCAGAAACTTAGCCATCTTTTTCGTCGTCACACAGAGCCTCGAGGCGGCCGCTGGCGAGGAGTTTCTCCACGCGTGCTTGGTTCCGTCCTGCACATCGAACATCTCTCCTGGTCCAAGCTTTTCCCATACTTCTTCCCGCAGAGCTTCGAGCTTTCCCGACACCACGTAAGAGGTCTCTCGGTCGGCGTGACTATGTAACGGCACGATCGCCCCTGCGGGCAAGGTGCATAGGATGAGACAATGGTCTCCTTCATTGTCGGAAATGAAGGTTAGGTACTGATTGTTCGGACGCAGTTTCTTCTGCGAAGATTCATGCTCGCTATCTACCGACCCCGACAGAGGACTGTCCGGATTTTGATCGCATGGCATTATCAGCGGCCTTCCCATCGTTTCGCTTCACGCCGCGAAGCCAACGGGTGCACTGATGTACGCTGGTTGATCGTGGCGTGCCCCTACATTTCATCAAAGCCGCTCTTGGACAACATGAGCAGGGTTACGCTTGAAACAACGGTCAGAATTACGCCGCGACCCGATCTCCGTTGATAGATTGAGATTTGATGTTGAATAAATGGTCTGGATACAACTGATTCAATTTTCGAGCGGCGTCCGTGGAGTTTGTACAGCGAAGCGAAGCCCATCTTCTTGCAAACGGCAATGGAGTTGCGCTCTCCCCAGCCCACGCGCTGCCTACGCCGCTAGCGCTTTCATGTCCTTGTAGAGATCCGACTTGCCCTCAAAGCCGATGCCCGGCAGGTCGGGCATGGTGATGTGCCCCTGCTCCACACGGACGCCGTCGGGGAAGCCACCGTAAGGCTGGAACAGGTCGGGGTAGCTTTCATTGCCGCCGAGGCCGAGACCGGCCGCGATGTTGAGCGACATCTGGTGGCCGCCATGGGGGATGCAGCGGCTCGGCGACCAGCCGTGCGTTTTCAGGACTTCCAGCGTGCGCTGGTATTCGCAGAGGCCGTAGGACAGCGCGCAGTCGAATTGCAGCCAGTCGCGGTCGGGACGCATGCCGCCGTAGCGGATCAGGTTGCGGGCGTCCTGGTGGCTGAACAGGTTTTCGCCGGTTGCCATCGGCGCCGGATAGAATTCGGCGAGCGCGGCCTGCAGTGCGAAGTCGAGGGGATCGCCAGCCTCCTCGTACCAGAACAGCGGATAGTCCCGCAGCATCTTGGCGTAGGCGATGGCCGTCTCCGGATCGAAGCGGCCATTGGCATCGACCGCAAGCTGGGCATCCTTGCCGATCTCCTCCAGCACCGCCTCGATGCGCTGGCGGTCCTCGTCAATCGGCGCGCCGCCGATCTTCATCTTCACGACATTGTAGCCGCGCTCGAGATAGCCGCGCATCTCGCCGCGCAGCATCGACAGGCCCTTGCCGGGATAGTAGTAGCCGCCGGCGGCGTAGACGAAGACGCGCGGATTGGCTGTCAGGCCGTGGCGCTCGGCGAGCAGGCGGAACAGCGGCTTGCCCGCGATCTTCGCCACTGCGTCCCACACCGCCATGTCGATGGTGCCGACCGCGACCGAGCGCTCGCCATGACCGCCGGGCTTTTCGTTCATCATCATCGTCGCCCAGACCCTGTCGGGGTCGAGATTGTCACCGGCCTCGTTGAGCAGTCTCTTGGGGTCGGCCTCAAGCAGCCGCGGCGCGAAGCGCTCGCGGATCAATCCGCCCTGGCCATAGCGGCCGTTGGAATTGAAGCCGTAGCCGACCACCCGCCTGCCGTCGCGCATCACGTCGGTGACGACGGCGACGAGACTCGTGGTCATCTTGGAGAAGTCGATATAGGCGTTGCGGATGGGCGAAGAGATCGGCTTCGTCACTTCGCGGACGTCGATGATGCGGACGGACATGGGGGGCTTCTTTCAAGAGTCGTTTCTTGCACCGTCATTCCGAGACGATGCGAAGCATCGAACTAAGGCGCGCAATTGCGCACCTGAGAATCTCGAGCTTCCGGGTTCGGTCCCGCGCGGACCGCCCCGGAATGACGCGGGCAATAGCAAGAGCGCCGGTGCAGCGCCAATCACACTTACTTCTTATCCCGGAAATACGGCTCCACGGGCCCGTGCACCTTCATGGTCAGCGGATTGCCGTGGCGATCCCTAGCGTTCCCCGCGGTGACGCGGACCCAGCCTTCGCTGACGCAGTATTCCTCGACATTGGTCTTCTCGACACCCTTGAAGCGGATGCCGACGTCGCGCGACAGGATATCCGCGTTGTAATAGGGGCTGCGCGGATCGACCGACAGGCGGTCCGGCAGTGTGTCATGGGTGGTCTCGTTTTCGTCGTTCACAGCAGCGCCTCGATATCTTTCTTCAGGCTTTCAGGTCTGGTGGTCGGCGCATGCCGCGCCGTCACCTGGCCTGCGCGGTCGACCAGGAATTTGGTGAAATTCCATTTGATGGCGGAGCCGAGCAGGCCGGACTTCTCACGTTTCAGATAATTGTACAGCGGATGGGCGCCTGAGCCGTTGACGTCGATCTTGTCGAACATCGGGAACGTCACGTCATAATTGCTGGTGCAGAACGCGCCGATCTCGCTGGCATTGCCCGGCTCCTGGCCGCCGAACTGGTTGCAGGGAAAGCCGAGCACGGCAAAGCGTCGGGGTGCGAACTCCCGGTGCAGCTCCTCCAGCCCGCGATATTGCGGGGTGAAGCCGCATTGGCTCGCGGTGTTGACGATCAACAGCACCTGGCCTTCAAAGCGCTGCAAGGAGACCTCCTCGCCAGCGAGCGACTTGGCCGAAAAATCATAAATGCCTGGCATCGTCTTCGTGTTCTGGCTCTTCAGCTCACCGGATCGATCGGCGACGGCGGCACGCCGCCGGCCTCGATCGCCTCGCCCGCGGCGAGGCAAAGGTCCTCGCGATAGCGTCCCGCGACGATCTGCACGCCCACGGGAGCCCGTCCCACGAGCCCGGTGGAGACCGTTAGCCCAGGCAGGCCCATGAAGGGAATAGCAATCTGCGTCAGCTGCGCATGCCAGACCCTGGCAAAGGAGGCCTCGTCCTTGCGGTCGAGCTGGTCGGGGAACGGCAATTCGCCGGAGACCGGCATAAGCACGACCGGATACTCCTCCAGGAACAGGAGCCATTTGCGGGCGATCGTGGCACGAATGGCCAGTGCGGCGGACAAGCCCGCCGCGTCGAGCGGAAACACCTTGTTGCGGTTGCCGCGCAGGCAGGTCAGCGCACCGGGATCGCCTTCCTTCTCGGCTGCCTCAAGCTGCGCCTCGTAGCCGTCGCCGAGCCAGAGTTTCGTCTGCTGCAACGCCGCTTCCTGTAGCGGCGGCGTATCCTTGACCTCCTCGACGGTCCAGCCTGCCCGCTCCAGCCGCCTGGCAGCGTCGAGCACGGCCGCCTTCACCTCTGGCACGGGATTGAGCCCATCCGGATTGACGCAGATCGCGGCGCGCCTCGCGACCGGCGGCCCCTCCAGCGGTGCCGGTACCCACCAGACGTCGCGCACGTCCTTGGCCGACATCGCGGCAAGCGCAATGCGGAGGTCGCCGATGGTTCGCGCCAGGGGGCCTGACACGGCGCTGATCTGCGGCCCGATCGGGCGGTCCGGGAAGGCGGAATTATAGGCTGCGATGCGGCCGACGGTCGGGCGCAGCCCGTGCACGCCACAGGCGTAAGCGGGGTAGCGGATCGAGCCGGCGATGTCGGTGCCGTGGGCGATATGGCCGATGCCGGCCGCAACCGCCGAACCCGCGCCGCCCGAGGAGCCACCCGGGGTGAGCGAGGGATCGCGCGGGTTCTTGGTGTCGCCATGGATAAGGTTGCTGGTGAACCAGCGATAGGAGAAGGCCGGGGTGTTGGTGCGGCCAAGAATGACCGCGCCGGCCTTGCGCAGATTATCGACCACCGGGCTGTTGCTCTTGGCGATCACATCGCGCTGCTGCTTCAACCCATTGGTGGTGGCAAAGCCCTCCTGGTCGATATTGACCTTCACCGTGACAGGCACGCCGGCGAGCGCACCGGCGTCCTCGCCGCGCGCGATCCTGGCGTCGATCTCGGCGGCCTGCTTCAGCACCTCTTCCGGCCTGTGGTCGATCACCGCGTTGAGCTTCGGGTTCACCGCATCCAGCCGCGCCAGGCTGGCGCTCGCGGCCTCCTTTGCGGAGACCTGCTTCGATTTCACGAGCGTGGCGAGTTCGGCGGCCGACAGGCGCCAGAGGTCGGTCATAAGCAACTCCGTTGTTGTGAACGGTGTTGTAACGCCGGTGAGGCGGCATGGCCAGCCGGCCGCGGGATGGCCTGCATGCGCTGGGATTTCTCCCTTCCCCCGGCAGGCGGTGCGAAGTAGGCGAATGTACCGACGCTAGTGCACCCGTGCCAGGAAATAGGCCAGATCCTTGATCTGCTCGGGCGTCACCGGCCCCATCACGTCGGCCATCGTACCGTCGTAGCCGTGGCGGCTGTTGTCCTTGTATTCGCTCAGGGTCTTCGCGAGATAATCCTCGCGCTGGTTGGCGATGCGCGGAACGTTGTCGCCGCCGGAGAAATCCTGATGATGGCAGGAATTGCAGTGATACTTCATCGTCAACTCCTGCGCGCGCTGCATCCGCGCCGGGTCGGGCGCATCCGCTGTCGGCTTGGGTTTCGGCAGCTTGGCGATGAAATCGGAGAAGTTGCGCAAATCGTCGTCGGTCATCGGCTTCGCGACTTCATTCATCGGTTCAAATGTCCGCAACTTCTCGCGAAACATGAAGAGCTGGATCAGCGCATAGGGCGCCTGCTGGCCCCCGAGCGAGGGCGTGTTCTCGGTTTCAGATTGCCCCTGTTCGCCATGGCAGGCGAAGCAGGTCGCGGCCCGCTCCTCGATGGTTTCTGAATTTGCGGATGAAGCGATGAGAAGAAGCGCCAGCGCGATAGTTGTTTTTTGCATCCGCTCGTCTCGACGCCCTACGACTTGCTCCGTCATTCCGGGGCGCGCGAGAGCGCGAACCCGGAATCTCGAGATTCCAGGGGCGGAGCTTCTGCACCGCCCCGGAATGAATTCCAACCTATTGCTTCGCTGCGACCTTGGACTTGCCGTAGCTCACGCGATAGACCGCACCGTTCCAGTCGTCGGAGACCAGGATGGAGCCGTCCTTGAGCTGCAAGACGTCGACTGGCCGGCCGACATAGCTGTTGTTGTCGAGAAAGCCTGTGATCAAGGGCTCGATCGATTTCACCTTGCCTTCCTTGTCGAGCTTCACCACCACGACATCGCCGCCGAACTTCTTGCTCCTGTTCCAGGAGCCGTGGCGCGCGAGGATAATCGCGTTCTTGTAAGCTTTCGGGAACATGCCTCCGGTGTAGAAACGGAAGCCGAGCGCCGCGGCATGGGGGCCCATCAGGCCGACCGGCGGGGTGAATTCGCTGCAGGAATGGCCCCAGCCGAATTCCGGATCGGGAATGTCGCCCTGATAGCAATAGGGTGCACCGAAATCCTCGCCCACCTTGGTGATGCGGTTGAGCTCGTCCTGCGGCACGTCCTCCGACATCCAGTCGCGGCCGTTATCGGTGAAGTACATCTGCTTGTTTTCCGGATTCCAGTCGAAGCCGACCGAATTGCGGACGCCGAGCGCGACAACCTCGGCACCGGTTCCGTCGAGGTTCATGCGGCGGATCTGGCCATGCGCATCGTCATGCAGCACGTTGTTGCCGGGCTGGCCGACCGGAACATAGAGCTTGTTATCGGGGCCGACGGCGATGAACTTCCAGCCATGCGCCTCGTCCTTGGGCAAGTCGTCATAGATGACGGTCGGCTTGGGCGGGTTGTCGAGCACGCTCTCGACATTGTCGATCTTGGAGATCTTCGACAGTTCCGCGATGTAGAGCGTGCCATTGTGGAAGGCGACGCCGTTCGGCCGGTACAGGCCCGAGGCCAGCACCTTGACCTCACGCTTGCCGTCCTTGTTGACGATGGCATAGACCTTGTCGACCAGGCGGCTGCCGACGAACACGGTGCCCTTGTCGCCGACCGCGAGCGAGCGCGCGTTCGCCATGCCGGCGGCATAGACTTCGATGTTGAAGCCGGCCGGCACCTTCAGTTTCGCGATCGGCAGCTTATCGGGCGCGGCGGGTAGCGGCGGCGGCGCCACGGGCGCGAGCTTTTGCGCGGCCTCGCTGTCGGGGCGGCCGATCAGGGCCGAGCCCGGCGGCAGCGGCTGCGCTGCCTGCTGGGCGCTTGCAACAAGCGTGGAAATGCCAAGAAAAGCGCCGGCCAGCCAGATGCTGCGCGGCAACGAATGACCGACCATATCGTCCTCCCCATGTCGCGGCGGTTGTCCTCGCACCGTCGTCAAGCCGGCGCGGGTCGCCTTTTTGAGGCGCGCAGTCTGTGTATTTTTCGGCACTTGCGCAAGGGTAGCTCGCAACCGTGCCTTTAGTGCCGGGTCACCGTCGCGTCGGGCAGCTCGAAGAAGGCTTCGCTGAAGGGAAACTCCAACACCACCTCGCCCTCCTCGTCCGTCACCTCGATGACGGCGCTGAGCAGCGGCCCGACCGCGCCTTCGCTGCGCAAAAGTTCCAGTATCATCGCACGCGCGATTTCCCAGGCACGATTGGCGTTGCGCAGCTCTTCCCCTTCGGGATCCTCGACCAGCTCATCGCCGATCCGGGTGTTGAAGAAATATCTGGCCATTGGAATCCATTGGGGCTCGGGCGACAAAATTGGAAGGCTCGCGGCTCTCACAACTTCTTTATTCGCATTCTTTATCCGCCAACCGTACCGCGACCGCTACGCAGCAAACGCTCGTGGCCGTGCCCGACGCCACAAAAGTGCGAATGTGTTGCCCGTTTGCGCCCCTCCGGGAATACCGCGTCGGCGTGACCCTTTTGCGTTGCAAAAGAGGCTCACAAACGCTCACGACGTGAAAATTTCACTAGCGAAGTTCGCCCTGCACGCTACCTTATGGGGACAACGACGAACCCTTAACGACCAGCAGACCAATAAAGGAGAGCCAAAATGGCCTGGAAAGCACCCAAGATCGTTGAAGTGCCGGTGGGCATGGAAATCAACATGTATGCCTGCGCCGCTCGCAAGTAAGCGGCCGGTCTTCGCATAAATCCTGATGCAGGTGGACCTCCGGGCGTGACCGTTCCCGCAAGGGAACGAGCCGTTCTTGATGTCCACCTGTGTCATGTTACGTTACCTTCTGTTTCCAGGGGACGGATCATGCTTCGCCTCGTCGTCCTGGGCGCCGCAGCAGGCGGCGGAATTCCGCAGTGGAATTGCGGGTGCCCAATATGCCTGATGGCCAGGGGTGACCGGCCCGAATTGAAGAGCACCCAGTGCTCGATCGCGATCTCAGCCGATGGCGATCATTGGTTCCTGATCAACGCCTCCCCCGACCTGCGTCAGCAGCTGATCGCCACCAGGCAGCTTCACCCGAGGGAAGGCCAATTGCGGCATTCGCCGATCGCGGGCGTCATCCTCACCAATGGTGAGGTTGATGCGGTGGCAGGGCTGCTCTCGATGCGCGAAGGCTCGCCGTTCACGATCTATGCGCACAGGAGCGTGCTTGCGATCCTGAAAGCCAACAGCATCTTCAACGTGCTTTCCGAAGCTAACGTCAAGCGTGTTGCCATAGCGATTGAGGAGCCGTTCGAGCCGCGCCTGCCGGACGGAACAGGTAGCGGCATCGAGATCCTGCCCTTCGCGGTGCCGGGCAAGGTCGCCTGGTATCTACGCGACACTTCGCTGCCCGGCGGCCGCGGCGACGAAGTCGGCGATACGATCGGCCTTCGCATCCGCGACAAGACGACGGACAAATCTGTCTTCTTTCTCACGGCCTGCGCTGGCGTCACCGACGTATTGAAGGCGCGCCTTGCAGGCGCTGCCCTTCTCTTCTTTGACGGTACGGTGTGGCGCGACGATGAGATGATCGCAGCCGGACTCGGCCAGAAACGGGGCCAGGACATGGGCCATATCGCGATGTCCGGAACCAATGGCGCGATCGAAAGTCTCGCTGGCCTCGCCATCGAGAGGAAGCTATTTCTGCATATCAATAACTCCAACCCGGCGCTGCTTGCGGACACCGAGGAGCGAAGGGGACTGGAGCGCGCGGGCTGGCAAATCCCCGCGGACGGAATGGAGATTGTGCTGTGAGCGTTGATGTCGCTGCTACCATGACCGCGCTGTCGATCGGCAAGGGCGTGACGCTCAACAGCGCCGCCGATCTGGAAGCCACGCTGCGGCGTATCGGCGAGGTGCGTTACCACAATCTGCACCCGTTCCATAAGCTTCTGCATGGCGGCAAGCTGAACAAGGGCCAAGTGCAGGCCTGGGCACTGAACCGCTACTACTACCAGAGCACGATTCCGATCAAGGATGCGGTCGTCATCTCCCGCTTCCGCGATCGCGCCACCCGGCTGGAGTGGCGGCACCGCATCGAGGACCATGACGGTGATGTGGGCAGCGAAGGCGGTATCGAGCGCTGGCTGAAGCTGACCGAAGGCCTCGGGCTCGACACGGCTTACGTGGAATCCACCGAAGGTATCCTGCCGGCGGCGCGCTTTGCGGTCGAAGCCTATGTGCACTACTGCCGCGACCGCACGCCGCTGGAAGCGATCGCGTCGTCGCTGACCGAACTGTTCGCGCCGAACCTGCATGAAGAGCGCATCAGCGGCATGCTGCAGCACTATGATTTCGTCAATCCGGACATCATGGCCTATTTCAAGCGCCGTCTTGCGCAGGCGCCGCGCGATGCCGGCTTTGCGCTGGAATATGTGAAGCGGAACGCGAAGATGCCGGAGCAGCGCGAGGCGGTCTGCAACGCGCTGATCTTCAAGACCAACGTGCTGTGGGTGCAACTCGACGCGCTCTATCACGCCTATGTCAACGGCCACATTCCGCCGGGCGCCTTTGTGCCGAAAGACAACTGAGGAATTGACAGCATGGCCGCGTCACGCAACATCACTGTCAGCGAGGCGAGCCGGCCGGTGCTGCCGCGCCATGCAAGGCTGAAATTCGACGAGACCCGCAAGGTCTGGGTCATCCTCGCGCCCGAGCGCGTGCTGGCACCGGACGAGATCGCAGTCGAGGTGCTTAAACTGTGCGACGGCGTCCGCAACGTCGCAGCGATGGTGGACGAGCTGGCGGCAAAATATGCGGCGCCACGCGAGGCGATCGCAACCGATGTTGTTGCCATGCTGCAGGACCTTGCGGACAAGGGCTTTCTGACCGAAGCGCGCGAGAAAACGCCATGAGTGACGAACTCGCAGGGACCGCGGCGCGAGATCCGAGTGACGGGCTCGCTGTCCTCGAATCCGCCGCCTCCACGGCCGAGACGTTCGGCATTCCGCTGGCCGTGCTGGCGGAGCTGACGCATCGCTGCCCGCTGCAATGCCCCTACTGCTCCAACCCGGTTGAACTCGACCGCGGCTCGACCGAGCTTACCACCGCGGAATGGAAGAAGGTGCTGTCGGAGCTCGCCGAGATCGGCGTGCTGCAGGTGCATTTTTCCGGCGGCGAGCCGACGGCGCGAAAGGACCTGGTCGAACTGGTCCAGCATGCGAGCGATGTCGGTCTCTATACCAACCTGATCACCTCAGCCGTGCTGCTGACACGCGACAGGCTCTCGAGCCTCGCGGATGCCGGGCTCTGCCATGTGCAGATCAGCTTCCAGGGCAGCGAGGCCGCTCCCGCCGACCGCGTCGCGGGCTTCAAGGATGCGCACAGGAAAAAGCTCGAGGTCGCGAAATGGACGCGCGAACTCGAGCTGCCGCTCACGGTGAATGCGGTGATGCATCGGCAGAACCTGCAGCAGCTGCCTGACATCATCCAGATGGCGGTCGATCTCGACGCCGACCGGCTCGAGGTTGCCAACGTGCAATATTACGGCTGGGCGCTGAAGAACCGCGCCGCGCTGATGCCGACCTTCGCGCAGCTCGAGGAGACCACGCGCTTGGTCGAAGAGGCGCGCGAGCGGCTCAAGGGCGTGTTGACCATCGACTATGTGATTCCTGATTATTACGCGCTGCGGCCGAAGAAATGCATGGGTGGCTGGGGCCGGCAGTTCTTCAACATCTCGCCGCAAGGCAAGATTTTGCCCTGCCATGCTGCCGAGAGCATCACGGGACTTGAATTCGAATCCGTGCGCTCCAACCATTCGATTGCCTGGATCTGGCAGAACTCCGCGGCCTTCAACCGCTATCGCGGCACGGGTTGGATGCCGGAGCCCTGCCGGTCCTGCGAGTTCAAGGAAGTCGATTTCGGCGGCTGCCGCTGCCAGGCATTCGCGCTGACGGGCGATGCCGGCAATACCGATCCCGCCTGCACGCTGTCGCCGGTGCACCAACAGATTTTCAAGCAGGCGGAAGAAGAGTCGGCGGCGGGCGTGACCCGCTTCCTCTACCGCAATTTCGCCGGCGGAACGCTGGAGCCGACCGACGATGGCGCCTGACGCCGACGCGCGCAAACCAAGGCGCAGCGATCCCTTCGCCCCCTTGACCAGCGTGATGCTGCCGGTCGGCGACGGCCACGAAATCCATGTCGAGAGCGTCGGCTGTGCGCGCGGCATCCCTGCGGTTTATCTGCATGGCGGTCCCGGCAGCGGCTGCCAGCCGGATCATCGCCGGCTGTTCGACCCCGAACGCTTCCACACCATCCTGTTCGACCAGCGCGGTGCCGGCCGCAGCCGGCCCAAGGGCGGCCGCGAGGCCAATACGATTCAGCACCTGATCGCGGACATGGAGACGATCCGTGACAAGTTCGGCTTCGCGCGTTGGCTCGTGGTCGGCGGTTCCTGGGGCGCGACGCTTGCGCTTGCGTACGCACAGGCGCATCCCGAACGCGTCTCCGGCATCGCGCTGCGCGCAACCTTTCTCGGCACGCCGAAGGAGGTCGAGACCGCCTTCTGCGAGACGCTACCGCGCTTCTATCCCGGTTTAAGCGAGGATTTTCTCAAGCTGCTGACGGAGGACGAGCGCACGAAGCCGATGCAACCATATTGGCAGCGCATCCTCGATCCCGATCCGGCCGTACACGGCCCGGCCGCGCGCGCCTGGCACGATACCGAGCGCGCGCTCTCGGAGCACACGCCGGCTCGCACGCGGCTCGATCCCGCTGCGCTCAATGGCAATGGCGCGCTGCCGTCGACGCCCTTCATGGAAGCGCATTATTTCCAGAATGACAGCTTCATGCGGCCGAACCAGTTGCTCGATGACGCGCCGAGGCTTGCCGGCATTCCCGGCATCATCGTGCAGGGCCGCTACGACCTGCTCTGCCCGCCCGCGACCTCGCAGGCGCTTGCCGCGCGTTGGAGCGACGCCGAAATCCGCATCGTCGAGGGCGCCGGCCACACGCTGTACGACCCCGGCGTGCGTGACGCGGTGATGCGGTCGATCGCAGACCTTGCCGCGAAGATTGAAAAGCAATCCGTTCCTCCGAATGAACCTGTCCTCTCCTCCCGAGGAGCCCGCGAAGCAGGCGTCCCGAAGGATTGAGGCCCGGGCAACGATCGGGGCCTTATGGTTCAAGACGGCGCTTCGCGCCTCCTTGCCATGTGGAGTAAGAGCGAAGCTGAATGGACAAGGGAGAACAAGAAAATGCCGCTCGCCGGAAAGGGCATGCTGCTGACGTCGATGGATATCGACCCGGCCGACGAAACCGACTTCAACCGCTGGTACGATCGCGAGCATCTGGAAGAGCGCGTTGCCATCGACGGCTTTATCGAGGCGCGGCGCTATGTAGCGCATAGCGGCAGCCCGAAATTCCTCTTCCTTTATTCGACGAAAACGATCGACGTGCTGGACAGCCCGGCCTATCGCGCAAGGCTCGCCAATCCGACGCCTTGGTCGGTGAAGACCATGGCAGGCTTCAAGAACATGATCCGCGCGGTGGCGCGTATCACGGTCTCCAAAGGAACTGGCCGCGGCGCCGTGCTCGGCATCGCGCGGCTGCGCCCTGAAGGCAACACGGACGCATTGCGCAAGCAGCTCGCAACACGGCTCGATCCGAAAGAGTTCGACGGCATCATCTCCATGCATCTGCTCGAAAGCGATGCAAAGCTGTCCGGGCCGACCAAGGAACTGCCGGCCGCAGGCGGCGGTGCAAGCGACTGGTTCGTGCTGATCGACGGCACCAGCGTGAGCGCTGTCTCGTCCGTATTCGCGGCGCGCTTCACCGGCAACGCGGCGCCCGAGGCCGCAATGCAAATATCGTCAGGTATCTATGAGCTGATGTGGGATCTCGCCAAGAGCGATATCGCCGGCGATTCAAAGTTAACGCACTGAAATCGCACGATCATAACATGCTGCAGCGCCACAAAACGGGCATCATCACGCAGTCTTGCGGCACTGCACAGGCAAAAGGCGCCGATGGAACAAATTTGCCTTTGTGCATCAAGTAGATTGGTTCTAATAAGATGAGCACATGATGCAATTCAAAAACCGGAAGGACGCCACCTCGGCATCCTCTCGATAAGATAAAAGGCCGCGCAGTGTGTTCGTGTTTGGCGCGGACAGGTAGGGAATGAAACCGACTGATATTGCGGCCCCCGACTACTTTCACAAAGTGGTCGATTGCCAATGGGCCTGTCCTGCGCACACCCCCGTCCCCGAATACATCCGTTTGATCGCCGAAGGCCGCTACAGCGACGCCTATATGATCAATTGGAAATCCAATGTGTTTCCCGGCATTTTGGGACGCACCTGCGACCGCCCTTGCGAGCCCGCCTGCAGGCGCGGCCGGGTCGAGGAAAATCCGGTGGCGATCTGCCGGCTGAAGCGGGTCGCTGCCGATTTCAAGGACGATATCAGGCAGCGCCTGCCGCGCCCGTCGTCCAAGAACGGCAAGCGCATCGCGCTGGTCGGTGGTGGCCCCGCTTCGCTCACTGTGGCGCGCGATCTTGCGCCGCTCGGCTATCACTGCACCGTATTCGACGCCGATCCGAAAGCCGGCGGCATGATGCGGTCGCAGATTCCAAAATTCCGCCTGCCTGATTCCGTGATCGACGAGGAGACCGACTACATCCTCAATCTCGGCATCGAGTTCAAAGCGGGTCAGCGCATCGACAGCATGAAGGCGCTGCTCGCCGAGGGCTATGACGCGATCTTCGTCGGCTCCGGCGCGCCGCGCGGCCGCGAGCTCGACATTCCTGGCCGGAAAGAGGCCGCGGCCAACATCCATATCGGCATCGATTGGCTCTCCTCTGTCTCCTTTGGTCACACCGACAAGATTGGCAAACGCGTGATCGTTCTCGGCGGCGGCAACACCGCGATGGATTGCTGCCGCACCGCGCGACGGCTCGGCGGCGAAGACGTCAAGGTGATCGTTCGCTCCGGCTTCGAGGAGATGAAAGCCTCACCTTGGGAAAAAGAAGACGCCATGCATGAGGACATTCCGATCCTCAATTTCATGGTGCCGATCGCCTTCGTGCACAACAACGGCAAGCTCACCGGCGTTACCTTCCAGAAGGTGAAAGCCGAATACGACGCCAAGGGCAGACGCAACCTGGTGCCTTCAGGCGAAGCTGACGAGACCATCAATTGCGACGATGTGCTGGTCGCGGTCGGCCAGGAGAATGCCTTCCCCTGGATCGAGCGCGATTGCGGCGTCGAGTTCGACAAATGGCACATGCCCAAGGTCGATCCCAAGACGATGGCCTCGACCCATCCCAAGATCTTCTTCGGCGGCGACGCTGCGTTCGGGCCGAAGAACATCATCTGGGCAGTGGCGCATGGCCACGACGCCGCGCTGTCCATCCACCGGCTGATCTCCGGCGAGGATGTCAACGAACGGCCGCTGCCGGAGGTGCATGTCACCTCGCAGAAGATGGGCATCCACGAGTGGAGCTACGACAACGACATCTCTCCGGAGAAGCGCTACAAGGTGCCGCATCGCGACAAGGTGATCGCGCTGAAGGACATCCGCACCGAGGTCGAGCTCGGCTATGACGTCAAGCTTGCGCTTGGAGAGGCGCATCGCTGCCTGAACTGTGACGTGCAGACGGTGTTCTCTGCGCCGCTCTGTATCGAATGCGACGCCTGCGTCGACATCTGCCCGATGGATTGCATCACCTTCACCGAGAACGGCGAAGAGAGCGACTTGCGCACGCGCCTGAAGGCGCCGGCGCCGCATCCCGAGCAGGCCCTCTACGTCTCCAGTGACCTCAAGACCGGTCGCGTCATGGTCAAGGACGAGGACGTCTGCCTGCATTGCGGGCTTTGCGCCGAACGCTGTCCCACCGGCGCGTGGGACATGCAGAAATATCTTGTCGATATGGTCCAAGCAGGTTCAGCATGCCCGAGCAAAAGCAGATCAGCAGCGTAAACGACTTCGTCGTTCGCTTCGCCAACGTCAACGGCTCGGGCTCGGCCAGCGCCAACGAGCTGTTTGCCCGTTCCATCCTGCGCCACGGCGTGCCGGTGAGCCCACGCAACATCTTCCCCTCCAACATCCAGGGCCTGCCGACCTGGTATGAGGTGCGGGTGACCGAAGCCGGCCATCTCGGCGCCCGCGGCGGCGGCGTCGACATGATGGTGGCGATGAATCCGCAGACCTGGGACAAGGATGTCGCCGGCATCGAGCCCGGCGGTTACCTGTTCTACGATTCGACCAAGCCGATGCCGTCGTCGAAATTCCGTGACGACATCACCGTGATTGGCGTTCCGCTGACCGCGATCACCAACTCCACCTACAGCGACCCGCGCCAGCGCCAACTGTTCAAGAACATCATCTATCTCGGCGCGCTCTCCGCGCTGCTTGACATGGATCCGAAGCTGATCGAGCAGCTGATCGGCGAGCAGTACAAGGGCAAGGAGAAGCTTCTCTCCTCCAACGTCCACGCGCTGCATCTCGGGCGCGACTGGGCGCTGCAGAATTTGAAATGCCCGATCGGGCTGCGCGTGAGAAAGTCCGACAAGGTCGGCGACCGCATCTTCATCGAAGGCAACAGCGCGGCCGCGCTCGGCGCCGTCTATGGCGGCGCGACCGTTTGCGCCTGGTATCCTATCACGCCGTCATCGTCGCTGGCCGATGCCTTCGGCGCGCACTGCAAGAAGTACCGGCACGATCCCAAGTCCGGCGAGGCCAAATACGCAATCGTGCAAGGCGAGGACGAGCTTGCCTCGATCGGCATCGTGATCGGCGCCTCCTGGAACGGCGCGCGCGCCTTCACCGCGACGTCCGGCCCGGGCATCTCCTTGATGACCGAGTTCATCGGCCTCTCCTACTTCGCCGAGATTCCGGCGGTCATCATGAACGTGCAGCGCGCCGGTCCCTCCACCGGCATGCCGACCCGCACCCAGCAATGCGACGTGATCGCCTGCGCCTATGCCTCGCACGGCGACACCAAGCATGTGCTGCTCTTCCCCGAGGATCCGGCGGAAGCCTTCGAGTTCGCCGCCACGGCCTTCGATCTGGCCGAACGGCTGCAGACCACCATCTTCCTGATGCTCGACCTCGACATCGGCATGAACCACCGGCTGTGCCGCCCCCTGAAGTGGGACGACGCGCGGCAATATGACCGCGGCAAGATCATGACCGCGGAGATGCTGGACGAGGGTCGGGACTTCGGCCGCTATCTCGATGTCGACGGCGACGGCATCCCTTTTCGCACGCTTCCCGGCACGCATGCGACCAAGGGCTCCTACTTCACCCGCGGCACATCTCGTGACAGGTATGCGCGCTACTCCGAGGAAGGCCCCGTCTACGCCGACAACATGCAGCGCCTGGTGCGCAAGTTCGAGACCGCGCAGGACATGGTGCCGCGGCCGCTGCAGGCCAATGCAGCCAGGCCTACCAAATATGGCGTGATCTATTTCGGCTCGACCTCGCCCGCGATGGACGAAGCGATCGGCTTGCTGGAGGCGCGCGGCCACCAGCTCGATCGCTTGCGCATCCGCGCCTTCCCGTTCCACTCCAGCGTCGCAAGCTTCATCGCCGATCATGATTTCGTCTACGTGGTCGAGCAGAATCGCGACGGGCAGTTGCGCTCGCTGATCATCAACGAGAACGGCATCGATCCGGTGCGGCTGGTGTCGATCGTGCATTACGACGGTACGCCCATCACCGCCCGCTTCATCGCCAATGCCATCGGCGACCACCAGGATCACCTTAAGGTGACGCCCCTCCGCAAGGCAGTGTCATGACCTATATTGCGAAACCGAAATTTCATCATCCGGGCCTGAAGAAGAACGAGCTGGGCTTCACCCATCGCGACTACGAGGGCAAGATTTCGACGCTGTGCGCCGGCTGCGGCCACGACTCGATCACCGCCTCGATCATCGAAGCCTGCTTCGAGCTTTCCATCGAACCGCACAGGGTTGCGAAAATCTCGGGTATCGGCTGCTCCTCGAAGACGCCGGACTACTTCCTCGGCAATTCGCACGGATTCAACTCGGTGCACGGCCGCATGCCGTCGGTCCTGACCGGCGCCAACCTCGCCAACCGCGAGCTGATCTATCTCGGCGTCTCCGGCGACGGCGATTCCGCCTCCATCGGCTTCGGCCAGTTCGCGCATTCGATCCGGCGCGGCGTCAACATGACCTATGTCGTCGAGAACAACGGCGTCTACGGCCTCACCAAGGGCCAGTTCTCCGCCACCGCCGACCGCGGCTCGAAGTCCAAGAAGGGCGTGACCAACACCGACAACGCCATCGACCTCGTCGCGATCGCGCTGCAGCTCGGCGCAACTTACGTCGCGCGCAGTTTTTCGGGCGACAAGACCCAGCTCGTGCCCGTCATCGCCGGCGCCCTGCAGCACAAGGGCGCGGCGTTCATTGACGTGATCAGCCCCTGCGTCGCCTTCAACAATCACGCCGGCTCGACCAAGAGCTTCGATTACGTCCGCGAACACAACGATGCGGTGAACAGGCTGGACGTCATCACCGGCCGCGACCCGATCACGGTGGATTATGCACCCGGCACGGTGCAGATCGTCGAGCAGCACGACGGCTCGCGCTTGGCGCTGCGCAAGATCGACGCCGATTACGACGTGCATGACCGTGTGGCGGCACAGGCTTTTCTGCAGAAGCATGCCGCGAAGGGCCAGATCGTGACCGGGCTGCTCTATGTCGATCCGGAGGCGGAAGACCTGCACAGCCATCTCAACACGGTGGAGCAGCCGCTCAATTCGCTGGAAGCGGACGTGCTGTGCCCGGGATCGTCGGTGCTGGACAAGATCAACGCGAGCTTGCGGTAGAGGCGAAAGAGGCGGCTTCCCCTCATCCCCCGGCGAGGTGAAGCGAGGTGATCCGTAGCTGCCGCCGCCTCAGGCGGCTACTGGCTGTATCCGCGGATTAAGCACGTACTCCTTCAGGACCTTGTCGTTGGAATCGACTTCCTGCAGCGACACGTCATAGCTCCAGAGATCGGCCAGGTGCTGGAGCACGCGCTTGGCGTCGGTCTCGGCGAGCTGAGCGCCCTTCACCACGTGGTGGCGCAGCATCAGGCGGCGGTCGCCGGCGAGGTCGACGTCGACCACCTCGATGTTGGGATCGATGTAGCCCACGTCATATTGCTTGGCGAGTTCGCGGCGGACGCGACGATAGCCGCGCTCGTCATGGATGGCGTCGACCCTGATACCGGCACGCTCCTCGGGATTGTCATGCAGGTGGAAGAGCCGAAGCTGGCGGATCAGGCTCGGGCTCAAGAACTGGCCGATGAAGCTTTCGTCGCGGTAGTTGGCCCAGATGCCGCGCAACACGTCCTCGACATCGCGCGTGCCCGCGATGTCCGGAAACCACTCGCGGTCTTCGTCCGTGGGATCGCTGACGATGCGCTCGATGTCCTGCATCATGGCAAAACCAAGCGCATAGGGATTGAATCCCGAAAAGCGCGGATCGTCGAATTCCGGCTGGAACACCACATTGGTGTGCGACTGCAGGAACTCCAGGAAGTTGCCGTCGGAAATTTTGCCCCGCTTATGCAGGCGGTTCATGATGCGGTAATGAACATAGGTCGCGGTGCCCTCGTTCATCACCTTGGTCTGGCTTTGCGGATAGAAATATTGGGCGATGTGGCGGACGATGCGCAAAAGTTCGCGCTGCCAGGGCGCCAGCCGCGGCGCGCTCTTTTCCAGGAAATAGAGCAGATTTTCCTGCGGCAGCCCCAGCAGCTTGCGACGGCGCTCGATGCTCAGCGTCTTCCGGCTTTTGGCAGGGCCTGACGGCACGGTGCGCCAGAGATCATTGAACGCGGCCTCCTCATGCAGGCGGCGCTGGCCGGCGCGTTTCTCTTCCTCGCGCAGATCAAGGTTCTTCTTGCCGGGATAGCGGTCGACGCCATGCGACATCAGGGCATGCGCCGCATCCAGCGTGTGCTCGACCGCGACATGGCCGTAGCGCTCCTCGCAGCTTTTGACATAGCGCTTGGCGAATTCGAGGTAGTCGAGAATGCCCTCGGCGTCGGTCCACTGCTTGAACAGATAGTTGTTCTTGAAGAAGTGGTTGTGCCCAAACGCGGCATGCGCGATCACCAGCGTCTGCATGGTCGCGGTGTTTTCCTCCATCAGGTAGGAAATGCACGGCGAGGAGTTGATGACGATCTCGTAGGCGAGCCCCATCAGGCCCTTGCGATACGAGGCCTCGTGAAAGGCGAAATGCTTGCCGAACGACCAGTGCTTGTAGAACAGCGGCATGCCGACCGATGAGTAGGCGTCCAGCATCTGCTCGGCGGTGATCACCTCGATCTGGTTGATATAGGTGTCGAGCCCGAGCTCGTTGCGCGCGACATCCTCACAGGCATCGTGAATGCGCTGCAGGGTGATAAAATCCCAGTCGGCGCCGTCGAACAGTCGTTCGGTCATGAAGCCTTTTCCTGGTTGGCGCGACGCTGGAACAAATCGTGGAACACCGGGAAGATTTCACTGCGGTCGCGGACCTTGCGCATCGAGAGCTCGGCGCCATTGCCGCGCAGCCGTTCATAGAGCGACCAGAGCGAAGAATCCGGCATTTCGAAGGAGTAGCCGCCGGCCTCGCCCACCTCGAGATAGGCGAAGAACTGGCAGACTGGCAGGATCGCGCCGGTCAGCAGGCGGGACACCGCCTCGCTGTCGGAGATCGAGTTGTCGCCGTCGGAGGCTTGCGCCGCATAGATATTCCAGTCCGAGGGCCGGAAGCGGGAGCGGACGATATCGTTCATCGTCTGCAGGGCGCTGGAAACCAGCGTGCCGCCGGACGCCGGGCCGTAGAAGAAGGTCTGCTCGTCGACCTCCTCGGCGCGGTCGGTGTGACGGATGAAGACGATCTCGACATGGCGGTAGCGCCGCTTCAGGAAGACGTAGAGCAGCATGTAGAACCGTTTTGCCAGGTCCTTCATGTGCTCGGACATCGAGCCCGAGACGTCCATCAGGCAGAACATCACCGCCTGCGCCACCGGCTTCGGAATGGTCTCGAAACGGCGGTAGCGGATGTCGATCGGGTCGATAAAGGGAATGCGCTTTGCCTTTGCCTTCAGCACCGCGATCTCGGCCTCGAGCTGCGCGCGGCGCTCGTCGTCCTCGCACTCGGCAAGCTCGGCCTCGAGCGCCGCGATCGTCTCGCGCCGGGGTCGCCGCAGCGCGACGCGGCGGGCGAGTGCGCGGCTCACCGTGCGGCTGATCGAGATGTTGGCTGGCGAGCCCGACGTGGCATAGCCCGCGCGCTGCAGCCCCTGGCTTTCGGCCTCGGCCAGCTTGCGCTTGGCGAGGTCGGGCAGTTCGAGATCGTCGAGAAACAGATTGACGAACTCTTCCCGGCTCAGCACGAAACGGAAGGCGTCCTCGCTGTCACCCTGCCCCGGCTGGGACTTCTTGCCCCCGCCTTCGCCGGAACGTGGAAGGATATCGCCTTCCACGAACTTCTTGTTGCCGGGCAGCACCATATCGCGGGTGCCGCCCTCGCGGCGGAAGCGCGGCTCATCCATGCCATCGAGCGCGATACTGACTTCGCCGCCTTCCAGGACATCCTTGATGTCCCGGTCTTGCGAGGACTTCTTGACGGCGCTTTGAACCTGAGCCTTGGCCCGCCGCAAAAAACGCTGGCGGTTCTCAAGGCTCTTGCCCCCGGGGTTCAGGCGCCGATCGATGACATGAAAAGCCACTCTATATCCGCCTCCAGCCTGCATCCGCCTCAAGGCGCGATGAGATCAACTCATCGCACCTTAGGTCTACTCTAGCCGGCCTGCTTCACGCGCATGTACCACTCGACGAGCCGTCGGACCTGCCGCTCGGTATAGCCGCGCTCGACCATCCGGGCGACGAAGTCGTCATGCTTCTTCTCCGTGTCGCCGTCCCGCTTGGAACCGAACGAGATGACCGGAAGCAGGTCCTCGACCTGGGAGAATATCCTTTTCTCGATCACCTCGCGAATCTTCTCGTAGGACGTCCAGCCCGGATTCTTGCCGCCGTTCGCCGCCCGCGACCGCAGCGAGAACTTGACGACTTCGTTGCGGAAATCCTTGGGGTTGGCGATACCGGCCGGCTTTTCGATCTTGGTCAGCTCCTGGTTCAGCAGCTCGCGATCCAGCAGCTGGCCGGTGTCGGGATCCTTGAAGTCCTGATCCTCGATCCAGGCATCGGCGTAGTCCACATAGCGGTCGAACAGGTTCTGGCCGTAATCGGAGTAGGACTCCAGATAGGCCTTCTGGATCTCGTTGCCGATGAACTCTGCATAGCGCGGCGCGAGGTCGGCCTTGATGAACTCGAGATAGCGCTTCTCGATCTCCTCCGGCAGCTGCTCGCGGCGGATCGAGTGCTCCAGCACATACATCAGGTGTACGGCGTCGGCGCCGACTTCCTGGGTGTCGTGGTTAAAGGTCGCAGCCAAGACCTTGAAGGCAAAGCGGGTCGAGACGCCGTCCATGCCCTCGTCGACGCCGGCCGCATCGCGATATTCCTGGACGCTGCGCGCCTTGGGATCGGATTCCTTCAGGCTCTCGCCGTCATAGACCCGCATCTTGGCGTAAAGCGTCGAGTTCTCGTGCTTGCGCAGGCGCGACATCACCGAGAAGCGCGACAACGTATCGAGCGTGGCCGGCGCGCAAGGCGCAGAGGCAAGCTCCGAGCCCTGGATCAGCTTCTCGTAGATCTTGCGCTCTTCAATGACGCGCAGGCAGTACGGCACCTTGATGACGCAGATACGGTCGATGAAGGCCTCGTTGTTCTTGTTGGTCTTGAAGCTCTGCCACTCTGCCTCGTTGGAGTGGGCGAGGATAATACCGGAGAACGGGATCGCGCCGATATTCTCGGTGCCGATATAATTGCCTTCCTGCGTCGCGGTGAGCAGCGGGTGCAGCATCTTGATCGGCGCCTTGAACATCTCGACGAACTCAAGAATGCCCTGGTTGGCGCGGTTGAGACCGCCCGAATAGCTGTAGGCATCGGGGTCGTTCTGGGCGTAGGTCTCGAGCTTGCGGATGTCGACCTTGCCGACCAGCGAGGAGATGTCCTGGTTGTTCTCGTCGCCCGGCTCGGTCTTGGCAATGCCGATCTGACGCAGCCGCGACGGCTGGATGCGCGCGACGCGGAATTGCGAGATGTCGCCGCCGAAGGCCTCCAACCGCTTGTAGCACCACGGGCTCATCAACCCGGTGAGCCGGCGGAGCGGAATGCCGTATTTCTCTTCAAGCATCGGCCCAAGCGTATCGGGATCGAACAGCCCGAGCGGGCTCTCGAACACCGGGCTCAACTCATCGCCGGCCTTGAGCACATAGATCGGATGAACTTCCATCAGCTGCTTCAAGCGTTCGGCGAGCGAGGACTTGCCGCCGCCGACCGGGCCGAGCAGATAGAGAATTTGTTTGCGCTCTTCCAGCCCCTGCGCCCCGTGGCGGAAGAAGCCAACGATGCGCTCGATCGTGTCTTCCATGCCGTGGAAGCCGGCGAAGGCCGGATAGGAGCGTATCGTGCGGTTCAAAAAAATACGGCCAAGGCGGGCATCCTTGGCCGTGTCGATCATCTGGGGCTCACCGATCGCCGCCAATAGTCGTTCGGCCGCATTCGCATATCGCATCGGATCTGTTCGACACGATTCCAGGTATTCCGCCATCGACATGTCGGTCTGGCTTCGCGCCTCGAACGATCGGGCGAAGGCATTGAATAGAGAATCGTTGTACATGATCCCTCTCTCTCCGCGATAGATTCTGCTCATTTTGAAACGGGCGGAGTCAGGGAAGCGTTCCTGCTCACCGACGAATCAAACTGAGCACGCTGACACCATTGAACGCTCGCAAGGCTCCCTTTCGCAATGCGTACCGCAAGCAGTCAGTGCCATATCAACAAGCACTTCGCCCAATAGTTCGGCAGAATCCCTTCCAATGCGATAGTTTCGGCCTATTGTAGCGCCTTCGCAACATCCGTATGAACCCGGAGATACCGCCTCTCGGCACTGCACAAGCGTTTGTGATCAGCCTTGAGGCAGTCCGCAAGCCCGCCAGATGAACGCCGCCTGAATGCCGCACAGCTGCCCCTGAACGGCCGCTTGAACGCACGGCCGAGCCGGCGCGCCCCATACCGACAGGCGGAAGATCACGCGCGCGACCGGGCGCCGCCGTTCGGCGCGCCAAATCATGTCGTGCAGGTTGGAAAGAGTTGCGGAAGGCCAGCATGAAACGCCCTATCCTAATCGCCGCGATTGTCGCAAGCTTTGCCGGCGCGGGCCTGTCCCAGATCGTTCATGCTCCCTACGCGTACGCTCAGGACGCGATCGACCAGAACAAGGCCGACACCTTACACATCGACATGTTCATGCGCCCGCCCGGCGACAAGGCCTACGTCTGTTTTATGCGCCGTTATGACGCAGAATCTGGCGCAACATCGGAAGCAGAAAGTCGCGGCGATGAAGCTTCTCGTCAGCACGACATTCCGGAAGGCGAGAAGCGACTGGCCTATTCCTTCCAGCTCGGCGAAGGCGGCGGCATCGATGTCGCTGCCTCGACCGCGTGGACGCACAGGACAGCGCCTCGCTGGTGACCGACGGCAACGAATTGGTAGCGCTGCGCCGCAAGCAATACTGCTGCAGTCAAACCCGGAGGAAGCTGTGCGTCGCCGCAACATCGTGCAGGGCGCAGTGTCAGCTGTTTTCCGGCCTGTTCGACGCCGTATCCGCCCGCGCCGCCACCCGGCGCGAGCCCCGATCTGGCGCCCATGTCGGCCGGTTTCCAAGGCCGGCCTCGAGCTTGCCGCCTGCGGCAACACCGCGCGGGCGCAGAATGTGACGCCGAACGACGTCCCGCCGGGCTTCGTTGGCGTCGACACGGGTGGGTGGTACGCCTGGCGGCGCTGCAATCGCAGGGCTATCCTTTACTAGCGGTCTTGAGACGGATCCGGCGCTCCCAAGCTCTTGTCACGAAATTGTGCCGCAATGGCCGCCGTATCGACCCTATTTGAATGGATCGAAGCGGCGCGAACGGCGTTATTTTTCTTCGATCTTTTTCTGGACGGATGTTTTCGGCCGACCATGGCAGCAGGCCTCCTTGTTGGCATTCCTCATCGCGCCAGAAAGCTGATAGTGTTTTGTCAACAGACCAGCTCGAAAACGGAAACAGGCATCATGAATCCCGTCAAAGAACTTGAAAAGCATGGCCAGGCGGTGTGGCTGGATTTCCTGGCCCGCGGCTTCATCCTCAAGGGCGAGCTGAAACGGCTGATCGACGAAGACGGCGTCAAGGGCGTCACCTCCAACCCATCCATCTTCGAGAAAGCGATCGGCTCGTCGGACGAATATGACGCCCCGATCGGCAAGGCGTTGCACAAGAGTGACCGTCCCGTCGCCGAATTGTTCGAAGAGGTCGCGATCGAGGACATCCAGAACGCCGCCGACGTGCTGCGGCCAGTCTACGACTCCCTGCATGGCAAGGACGGCTATGTCAGCCTGGAAGTCTCGCCTTATCTTGCTAACGACAGCAAGGGCACGATTACGGAAGCGCGCAAGCTGTGGAAGCGCGTCCATCGCAAGAACCTGATGATCAAGGTGCCGGCGACGGAAGAGGGCCTGCCCGCGATCGAGCAATTGATCAGCGAGGGCATCAGCGTCAACATCACCCTTCTGTTCTCGCAAAAAGTCTACCTGCAGGTGGCGGAAGCCTATCTCAAGGGCTTGGAGAAATACGTCGCCGCCGGCGGCGATCCCTCCCATGTCGCAAGTGTCGCGAGCTTCTTCGTCAGCCGCATCGACACCGTGGTCGACAAGCAGCTCGACGACAAGATCGCCAGGGCGAACGACCCCAGCGAGAAGGAGAGGCTTGCCGCGCTGAAGGGCAAGATCGCCGTCGCCAACGCCAAGCTCGCCTATCAGGACTACAACAGGCTGATCGCGGGCGAGCGCTGGGAGAAGCTTGCGGCCAAGGGCGCAAAGCCGCAGCGGCTGCTCTGGGCCTCGACCGGCACCAAGAACAAGGAGTACAGCGACGTCCTCTATGTCGAGGAACTGATCGGTCCCGACACGGTCAATACCGTGCCGCCGGCTACGCTCGATGCCTTCCGCGATCACGGCAAGCTGCGCGACAGCCTCGCGGAGAATGTCGAGGAGGCGCGCCAGGCGCTGGCCGAGCTCGAAAAATCCGGCATCTCGCTCGACGACATCACTGCCGAGCTGGTCAAGGACGGCGTCAAGCTGTTTGCCGATGCCGCCGACAAGCTCTATGGCGCCGTCGCCCACAAGCGCGCCACGGTGCTCGGCCCCGCAATCGACCATCAGACGCTCGCGCTCGGCGGCGAGCTCGCCAAGGCTGTGGCAAAGGACAGCGAGGAATGGCGCGCATCCGCCAGGATCCGCAGGCTCTGGCAGCGTGACAAGACTGTGTGGACCGGCACAGACGAGGACAAGTGGCTGGGCTGGCTCGCCAGCGCAGCAAAAGCCGACATCGCCGACTACGAGGATTACGCCCACCGCGTGAAGGGACAGAATTTCTCCGATGCCGTCGTGCTCGGCATGGGCGGCTCGAGCCTGGGCCCTGAAGTGTTGGCGATGACCTTCCCGAAGAAGGAAGGTTTCCCCAAACTGCATGTGCTTGACTCGACCGATCCCGCCCAAGTGCGGTCGATGGAAGCGCGGATCGACATCAAGAACACCGTGTTCATCGTCTCCTCCAAGTCCGGTTCGACCACCGAGCCGAACGCCATGAAAGATTATTTCTACGACCGCGTCGCCAAGGCGATCGGCGCCAAGAAGGCCGGCCACCGCTTCATCGCGGTCACCGATCCCGGTTCGTCCCTGGAGAAGGTCGCGATCAAGCAGGGCTTTGCCCGCATCTTCCATGGCGAGCCGACGATCGGCGGACGCTATTCGGTGCTCTCGCCCTTTGGCCTCGTGCCGGCGGCAACTGCCGGCATCAGTGTGCGCAGCCTGATCCAGCATACTCTCTCCATGGTGCGCTCCTGCAGTGCAGACGTGCCGCCGCAGGAAAATCCCGGCGTGCAGCTCGGGCTCGCCATGGGCCAGGCCGGCCTCGATGGCCGCGACAAGGTGACGATCACCTCGTCGGGGAAGATCGCGGATTTCGGCGCCTGGACCGAGCAGCTGATCGCGGAATCGACCGGCAAGGAAGGCAAGGGCCTGATCCCGATCGACGGCGAGCCGCTGGGCGCGCCGGAAGCTTACGGCAACGACCGCTTCTTCATCGACATCCGCACCGAAGGCGAGGAAGATGCCGCCCATGACGAGAAGCTCGATGCGCTGGAGAAAGCCGGCCATCCGGTGGCGCGAATTGTCATGAAATCGATCGACCATCTCGGCCAGGAATTCTTCCGCTTCGAGATGGCTACCGCCGTCGCGGGCGCGGTGCTTGGCATCAACCCGTTCAACCAGCCGGACGTCGAAAGCGCCAAGATCAAGACCCGCGAGTTGACTGGCGCCTTCGAGAAGACCGGCAAGCTGCCGGCGGAAGAACCGGTGATGGCGTTCGACGAAGCCGATATCTTCACCGACGAGCACAACGCCGCCGAGCTGCGCAAGGCCGGCGCCGACGGCGGCTTCGAGTCCTGGGTGAAGGCGCATCTTTCCCGCACGCATAAGGGCGATTATCTCGCGCTGCTCGCCTATATCGAGCGCAATGCCGAGCATATCGAGGCGCTGCAGGACATGCGGCTGAAGGTGCGGGACGGCAAGCATCTGGCGACCTGCGCCGAGTTCGGGCCGCGCTTCCTGCACTCGACAGGCCAGGCCTACAAAGGCGGGCCCGACAGCGGCGTGTTCCTGCAGATCACCGCCGATGACGCCGAGGATCTCAAGATTCCCGGCCAGAAAGCGAGCTTCGGCGTGATCAAGCAGGCGCAGGCGCGCGGTGATTTCGACGTCCTGACCGAGCGCGGCCGTCGCGCGCTGCGCATACATCTGAAGGGCGATATCGCGCAGGGGTTGAAAATGCTCGACAACGCGATCGCACAGGCCTTGAACTAGACGTCAAACGAAAAGGAAATTGCGATGCAACTCGGCATGATCGGCCTGGGGCGGATGGGGGGTAACATCGTCCGTCGGCTGATGCGGAACGGACATACCGCTGTCGTCTTTGACAAGGACGCCAAGGCCGTCGCAAGCCTTGCAGCTGAAGGCGCGACCGGCGCCGCCACGCTGGAAGAGTTCGTCGGCAAATTGGAGAAGCCGCGCACCGCCTGGGTGATGCTGCCCGCGGGCGCCATCACCGAGGCCGCTATCGAGGCGCTGGCGAAGCTGATGCAGGAGGGCGACGTCATCATCGATGGCGGCAACACCTTCTGGCAGGACGACGTCCGCCGCGGCAAGGCGCTGAAGGAGCGCGGCCTCTCCTATCTCGATGTCGGCACCTCAGGCGGCGTCTGGGGTATCGAGCGCGGCTATTGCATGATGATCGGCGGCGACAAGCAGGTGGTCGACCGGCTCGACCCGATCTTCGGCACGCTCGCGCCAGGGAAAGGCGACATCCCGCACACACCGGGCCGCGACGGCCGCGACTCGCGCGTCGAGCGTGGTTACATCCACGCAGGTCCCGTTGGCGCCGGCCATTTCGTCAAGATGATCCACAACGGCATCGAATATGGTCTGATGCAGGCCTATGCCGAAGGTTTCGACATCCTGAAGAACGCCAACAGCGAGACGCTACTGGCCGAGCATCGCTTCGATTTCGACATTGCCGATATCGCGGAAGTCTGGCGGCGCGGCAGCGTCATTCCGTCCTGGCTGCTCGATCTCACCGCGAGCGCGCTTGCGGAGAGCCCGGGGCTGTCAGGCTATTCCGGCTTTGTCGAGGATTCCGGAGAAGGCCGCTGGACGGTCAACGCGGCGATCGACGAGGCAGTGCCGGCCGAGGTCCTGACCGCGGCGTTGTTTGCACGCTTCCGCTCGCGCAAGGAGCACACCTTCGCCGAAAAAATTCTCTCCGCGATGCGCGCGGGCTTCGGTGGTCACAAGGAACCACCGAAGGGCGCAAAGGGCTGAAGACGCATGGCTGACGCTCACGTGCAAAAGAAGCCTGACCCCTGCTCCTTCGTCATCTTCGGTGTCACCGGCGACCTCACCCATCGCCTGGTCATTCCGGCGCTTTACAATCTCGCGGCGGGCCATCTGCTGCCGGACAAGTTCTGCGTGGTTGGCGTCGCCCGCAACGGCATGTCGAGCGACGAACTGATCGACAGCCTGATGAAGGGGCTGCGCCAATACGCTACGCGTCCGGTCGACGAGTCGGTCGCCAAGCGCCTGTTCGAATGCGTCACCGCAGTCGAGGCTGACCCGAGCGATCCGGCCTCGTTCGACGCGTTGCGCGACCGGCTCGACAGGCTCGAAGCCAAGCGCGAGACCGGCGGCAATCGCCTGTTCTACCTGGCGACGCCGCCGAGCGCGTTCCTGCCGATCTCGCGAGAACTCAGCCGCACCGGCATGCTGGCCGAGAACGGATCGTGGCGGCGGCTGGTGGTCGAAAAGCCGTTCGGCACCGACCTGGCCTCGGCCAAAACGCTGAATGCCGAGCTGTTGAAGCTCATGGACGAGCACCAGATCTACCGGATCGATCACTATCTCGGCAAGGAGACGGTGCAGAACATCCTGGTGCTGCGCTTCGCCAACGGCATGTTCGAGCCGATCTGGAATCGCAATCACATCGATCACATCCAGATCACGGTCGACGAAAAGCTCGGCGTCGGCCATCGCGGCAGCTTCTACGATGCAACCGGCGCGCTGCGCGACATGGTGCCGAACCACCTGTTCCAGCTGTTATCGCTGGTCGCGATGGAGCCGCCGGCGCGCTTCGATGCGCACGCGGTGCGCTCGGAGAAGGGCGAGGTGCTGTCCTCGATCCAAACCCAGACGGAAGAAGAGGCGCAGAAGAACTCCGTGCGCGGCCAATATCGCGCCGGCAAGGTCGGCGACACCGAAATCGAGGACTATCGCAAGACGGAGGATGTCAAGTCCGGCAGCACGACCGAGACCTATGCCGCGCTGAAGCTGACCATCGACAATTGGCGCTGGGCCGGCGTGCCGTTCTACCTCCGCACCGGCAAGGCGCTCGGCGTCAAACGCACCGAGATTGCGATCAAGTTCAAGCAGGCGCCGTTTGCGATGTTCCGCGACACGTCGGTCGATCGTTTGTCGCAGAACTACCTTGTCATCTCCACCGAGCCGACCGAAGGCATTGAGCTGCAGTTCAACACCAAGGTACCCGGTCCGACCATCAATATCGACGGCGTCGAGATGAAGTTCCGCTACAAGGACTACTTCAGGACCGCGCCGTCGACCGGCTATGAGACGCTCATCTATGACTGCATGATCGGCGACAACATCCTGTTCCAGCGCGCCGACAGCGTGGAGGCTGGCTGGGCCGCGGTACAGCCCTTCATCAATGCCTGGAAGAAGGCCGGCGCCAGGGGGCTGAAGATCTACGACCCCGGCAGCGAGGGCCCTGAGGAGGCCGACGAGCTCCTGGCCCGCGACGGCCGCAGCTGGCGCAAGTTGACCTGACCATGGCTGCGCCTGCTCATGGCAGAATCATCAGGACGGCCGACCCGATAGCGCTTGCCGAAGCCGCAGCGGAGCGGCTTCTGGCGCGGATTGCGGCCAATGACGGCGCGATCGCCATTTGCCTGACCGGCGGCTCCAGCCCGAAGCGGCTCTACGCCCTCCTGGCGCGCGAGCCCTATCGCAGCCGGATTCCCTGGGCCCGCTTGCACTGGTTCATCGGCGACGAGCGCTTCGTCCCGGCCGGCGATGAACTGCACAACATGACCATGGCGCGGCAGGTCTTCCTCGACCAATGTGCGCCAGCCGGCAATATCCATCCCATTGCAACGGATGTTGCGAGCGCGGAGGACGCGGCGCGCGCTTACGAGCAGGAGCTGAAATCGTTCTACGGTGCGGAGCGCCTCGATCCCGCGAGACCGCTGTTCGACATGGTCCTGCTGGGCGTCGGCCCTGACGGCCATGTCGCCTCGCTGTTTCCGGATTATCCCGCGCTCGGGGAGCGTGAGCGCTGGGTGGTCGGAGTTGCGACCGCACCTGTCGCGCCCAAGGTGCCGCGAGTCACCCTGACTTTTCCCGCGCTCGGCTCCTGCCATGAAATGCTGTTCGAAGTAGCGGGCCCCGACAAGCGTGCGATCTTGACGCGGGTGCTCGCCGGCGAGAACCTGCCGGCGAACCGCGCATATGCGGCCGGCGAGACGGTCTGGCTGGTCGACAAGAGTGCGCTTCCGGAGGAAGCTGGTGGGGACTGACGGCGATAGCCCTTGCGCGCTCATTGTCATGGGCGTGTCGGGCGCGGGCAAGAGCACGGTCGGCGAAGCACTCGCAGCAAGACTGGGCTGGCGTTACGAGGATGGCGACGCGTTTCACCCGGCAAGCAATGTCGCCAAGATGCGGGCCGGTCACCCGTTGACCGACGACGACCGGTGGCCCTGGCTCCGTGCGATCGCCGCCGAGATCGACCGCGTCTGCCGAAGCGGCGGTCATGTGGTGATGGCCTGCTCGGCGCTGCGGCGCGCCTATCGCGATGTGCTGCTGCATGGCCGCAAGGATGTCCGCCTCGTTTTTCTCGACGGCACCGAGCCGTTGATCGAGGACCGGCTCAACCACCGCAAGGGCCATTTCATGCCGCCGGGCCTGCTCGCGAGCCAGTTTGCGACGCTTGAGCCGCCTGACGCAGATGAGCGCGCGGTGCGCGTATCGATCGACGCGCCGATTGAAGGAATCGTGGACGATGTCTTGAACCAGCTGAGTCTGGGACGATCCGAGGCCAGCACCTCAAGCAGGAACTGCACATGACCCGCATCGCGCTCGTGGTGTCCGACGTCGACGGCACGCTTTTGACCAAGGAGAAGGTGCTGACCGATCGCGCCAGCGCCGCGGTGCAAAAGCTGCATCAGGCCGGCGTCGGCTTCACCATCACGTCAAGCCGGCCAACTATTGGCATGCGTTTCCTGATCGGGCCCTTGCAGATCACTCTGCCCGTCGGCCCCTTCAACGGCAGTTCTATTGTGGGGCCCGACATGAATCCGATCGAGCAGCATCTGCTGCCGGAGGCTGCCACCAGGCGCAGCCTGGAGATGCTGTCCGATTTCGGCATCGATATCTGGCTGTTCACCAACGAGCTGTGGCTCACCCGCAACCCCCACGGCGAATACGTGCCGCGGGAAAAACTGGCGATCAAGGCCGACCCGACCATCATCGACGACTTCGCACCCTATGTTGGCAGGGCCTGCAAAGTGGTGGGATCGACCTCCGATCCGGAACTCCTGATCCGTTGCGAACAGGCAATGCAGCACGAATTGGGGGCACGGGCGACGGCCGTCCGGTCCCAGACCTACTATCTCGACATCACCCCGCCCGGTCACAACAAGGGGACCTTCGTGCAGGCGATGGCAAAGCACCTCGGTATTTCGACCCAGGAGATCGCCACCATCGGCGACATGCAGAACGACGTAGCGATGTTCGAGCAGAGCGGTCTGTCGTTTGCGATGGGCAACGCGTCCGATGACGTCAAGCACCACGCGGGCCGCGGCACGGCCTCCAACGAAGAGAACGGATTTGCGCTCGCCATGGAGACAATTTTACGGGAGAACACGAGAAATTAACGTCAATCTCGCACTGCGGCGACGGTCAGGCACCGCATCATTTCTTGGTCCTCATCGCGCCGTTCCCCTTCATTTTGTATGATTTTTCCTGTCATGATCGCGCCCGCCGGCGCAGGGATGCTGGCAGGCGCTTAGGTCTCGGGCAGGGGCGAAGCAGACAATATGTTTTACCGGACAATCCGACGAAAGATCGTCAGCATCGCGCTAGCGCTGATCGTGCTCATGGTCATCACTTCGGTGCTTTCGATGTTCATGACCGACACGGTCGCCCATCTCCTGGACGAGCTCTCGACGAAATATATACCGGCTTATGGGGATCTGGCGCGGGCAAATGTGAGGTCGCTCGAGCGCGCCATGACCGTCCGGCGGATGGTGATCGCGCGACTGCAGACCCCTCCGGACGAGCAGACCTTTGCTTCGCTCCTGAAGATCTATCAGGAGAAGGGTCCCGAGGTCGAACAGGAGACCGACGCCGCGCGCAAGCTCATCAATGCGATCATCAACGACCCCTCGACCCCCTCCGACAATGCCGCACTGGGCCGCCTAGACGACCGGATCGACAACACCGTCCACGACACGGGCAGGCGCCTGAACGAGGAGGTCAATCAGGTGTTCCACGCACTGGAGGCAAAGGATTCCGCCCGCCTCAACGAAGCGCTTACTCGGGCGGACGAGTTGCGCGGCGAGTTCACCGCCAAGATTGACGGCATCCGCGCCGACATGCGCAAGCAGGTGCTTTCTTCGAGCGCGGTGGTGATCCGCAATCAGCGGAAAACCATGCTGATCTCCGCCATCGTCACCGCGCTGGCTGCGACCATCGGCCTGGGCTTCGCCTGGCTTGTCTCCAGCGGAATCAGCCGGCCCCTCCGCCAATTGCTGGAAGGCACGCGTGACATCGAGGCCGGCCGGCTGGACCGGCCGATCAGCATCACGACGACCGACGAGATCGGCGAATTGACGGGCGCGTTCAACCGCATGGTTGAACAGTTGCGCCGTAACGAGCAGGTTCGCGAGACTTTCGGCAGATATTTCGACCCCAAGATCGTAGAGGGCATCGTCGATCAGCCCGGCCGCGTTGCCACCGAAGGCCAGCGGCGGGTCATGACAGTGCTGTTCTGCGACATGAAGGGCTTTACCAATCTGAGCGAGGGCGTGACGCCGCAAGGCCTGGTCAAGGTGATGAACTACTATCTGTCGATGATGTCGGAGCCGATCCGCAATAATCGCGGCATCATCGACAAATATATCGGCGACGCCATCATGGCCTATTGGGGCCCGCCCTTTGTCGGCGACGCCGAGCACGCCCGGCTCGCCTGCATTGCCGCCGCCGAGATGATGGACCGCGTCGTAAGCTTGCGCAAGGAACTGCCCGAAATTCTCGGTGTGCGAACCATCCCCATGGACTGCGACATCCGGATCGGCCTTGCCACCGGCGAAGTGCTCGCAGGCAGCATGGGCTCGAAATTCATGATGAGCTACACCATCATGGGCGACACCGTGAACCTCGCCTCGCGCCTGGAGGCCGCGAACAAGGAATACGGTACGAGGTCGCTGGTCACGGAGGCCACCGTCGCCGCTGCAGGCGGCGCGATCGAGGCGCGCGAGATCGATCGCATCGTCGTGCTCGGTCAGACCCAGCCACAATCGGTATTCGAGGTGTTCGGCCAGAAGGGTGCGCTGACGGCGAACCAGAGCGCCTTGCGCGATCGCTACGCCGCGGGGCTTGCCGCCTACCGTGCCTGCAGCTTCGAGCAGGCGCGCAACGCCTTCAAAGCCGCGCTTGAGGCGGCACCCAATGATGGACCATCGCAGACGCTGCTCGGTCGGATCGAGATGTTGGAGAGCGATCCGCCCCCGCCCGGCTGGGACGGTGCATGGCGGATGAATCATAAATAGAGTTTGCTATTGCGAGCGTTGCATTGCCGGCTTGTCGCTTCTCTTGAGCGCCACGTCGATATTGTGGGCGGTGTTGATCAGTGCAATATGGGTCAGCGCCTGTGGGAAATTGCCGAGCTGGCGGCTGCCAATCGGGTCATATTCCTCGGCCAGCAGGCCAACGTCGTTGGCAATGGCGACGACGCGGTCGAACAGCACCCGTGCCTTGTCCAGATCGCCGGCCAGCACATGTGCATCGGCGAGCCATAGGGTGCAGGCGAGAAACGCGCCCTCGATCGGCTGTTGCTCGTAGCTGCTCTCCTCGCTCGGGTCATGGCGCAGCACGAAACCGTCGCGCATCATGTGGCGTTCGACCGCGTCGATGGTGCCGCGAATGCGGGGATCGTCGGGCGGCAGGAATCCGACTGCCGGCAGCAACAGGATGCTGGCATCGAGCAGTTTCGAACCGTAGGATTCCAGGAACGTATTCCGTTCGACGTCAAAGCCCTTCTCGCAGACGTCACGATGAATGATGTCACGCAGTCTCCGCCATTTCTCGACCGGTGCGTCGAAGCCGAATTTTTTGGCACTCTTGATACCGCGGTCGAAGGCGACCCAGGTCATCACCTTGGAGAATACATAGTGCCGGCCGTCGCCGCGCCGCTCCCAGATGCCGTGATCGGGCTTGTCCCAGACCTCAGCGAGATGATCCAGCATCACGCATTCGAGGCTCCAGCTCTGCTCGTCGAGCTTGAGCCTGGTCATGCGCGACTGGTGGAACGCGTCGACCAGTTCGCCATAAACGTCGAGCTGGATCTGCGCGTGCGCGGCATTGCCGATCCGAACAGGTTGAGAGCCTTCATAGCCGGGCAGCCATTCCGCTTCCCATTCCAGCAGCCTGCGGTGCCCCCAGATGCCGTACATGATCTGCATATTGGCCGGAGCACCAGCGGCCGCGCGAAGCAGCCAATTGTGCCAGGCCATGGCTTCCTCGGTATAGCCCGAGTTCATCAGTGCAAGCAAAGTGAAGGTCGCGTCGCGCAGCCAGCAGAAGCGATAGTCCCAGTTGCGCGCGCCGCCGAGCTTTTCGGGCAACGACGTGGTGGGCGCGGCGACGATGCCGCCGGTCGGTGCGAAGGTCAGCGCCTTCAGCGTGATCAGCGAGCGCATGACGAGATTGCGGTGCTCGCCCTCGTAGATGCCGCGGCTGCACCAATCGGTCCAGAATTCCTTCGTTTCCCGCAACGCGACGTCAGGATCGATCGCCTTGGGCGGCGGCAAATGCGACGGCCCATAGGTCAGCACAAAGGGCATGGTGTCTCCCTCGCTCACCTCGAAGTGGGCGACGGTGGTCAGGTCCTCGCCGCGGGTCTCGACCGGCGTACGCAACACCGTCATGTCGGGGCCGCTGATCGCGAGCAGCGAGGTGCGGTCGTCGTGCCGCCTGACCCAGGGAATGTCGTTGCCGAAGCCGAAGCGGATGATCAGCTCCATCCGCATTTCCACCTTTCCGCGCAAGCCCCGCACCAGACGGACGATGTCGGACGCTTGTCCTCGCGGCGGCATGAAATCGATCAGCGCGACGGCGCCATGCGCGGTCTCGAACTGCGTCTCCAGGATCAGCGTGTCGTCCCAGTAGCGGCGCGAGATGTTCGTCGCGTCTGCCGCCGGCGCGATCTTCCAGCGGCCGTTCCCGCGATCGCCGAGAAGCGCGGCAAAGCAGGCGTCGGAATCGAAAGCCGGCCAGCACAGCCAGTCGATCGAGCCGTCGCGGCCGACAAGCGCTGCGGTCTCGCAGTCGCCGATCAGGCCATAATCTTCGATCCTTGAGGACAATGTTCGCTCACCGCTACCCCCGCCCTTCCTAATGCCTGGCCCGTTCCGCCGTCGCCGCCTTCAGTGCCGCAACATCGATTGCGGAGGCGATCTGGTCAATCGCCACCGGCAGCCGTTGCCGCCAGTTCGGATGCTCATTGACGGTGCCGGGAATGTTGGGTTGATCGACGACGCCGAGCAGATCCTCAAGCGAGATTGCCAGCAGGCGCGACTTCGTGCGCGCCAGGAAGCTCGCGACCGAATAGAAGGTGTTGCCGTCGATGCCTGCGCCGCGCAACGCCTGGTCCAGCGCGCCGAGCGCCTGCCAGCGTCCCTCGTCGCTCTCGCCGGGGTCGATGCCGAGCGCGCGCTTGAGCTTGAGGTCGGCGAACGAGCGCCAGCCGGCGTAGGTGCAGAGGTCGTGGGTGTTGAAGGTGATGAGCGCGTTCGGCGAGTAATGATCGATGCCGCGGAATCTTCCGGCATCGTCGCGCTCGAACATCATGACCTGGTAGGACCAGATGCCCCAGCCGTTCATCTGCTCACGGAAGCCGGGCGGCACGGTGCCGAGGTCCTCGCCGATGACGACGCAGGCATGCGCAGCGCTCTCCAGGGCGGTTGCGGCAAGCAGCGCCTCGAACGGCATCTGAACATAGGCGCCATTGTCCGGGCGAAAGCCGCGCGGCACCAGATAAAGCCGCTTGAGGCCCAGCACATGGTCGAGCCTGATCGCGCCCGCATAGCGCATGGAGGCGCGCAGCATTTCGCGGAAGGGTTCGAACGAGCGACGCTCCAGCCCTGCGGCGTTGAAGCCGGCCAGGCCCCAATCCTGGCCCACGGTGTTCAAGAGGTCCGGCGGGGCGCCGACCCCGAGCAGGCGCGAAATCGCCTCCTGCTCGTTCCAGGCATCGAAGCCATCGGACTGCACGCCGACGGCCACGTCGAGATAGAGCCCGACCTTCATGCCGAGGCTCCCGGCAAGCTGCTTGCAGCCGAGCAGCTGCCGCGCGGCCGTCCATTGCACGAACTCGACGAACTCGATCTCGCGCGCGTCCTCACCGGCGCGCAATTCCGCGCATTTGGCATCGTTCGGCTGTCGCCATTCTTCCGGCCAGTCCCACCATGGGCTGCCAAACCGGTGCCGCAATGCTTCGAAACAGGCAAAGCGGGACAGCAGCGCGCCCTGCTCTTTCCGGAAAGCCTCGAAATCGCGCCGCCGCTCCAGCGCAGGACTGGCGATGAAATTCGCAAAGGCCTGTCGCAACGCCGCCCATTTCAGCTCGGCGACCGCGACATAGTCCACGATGTCGAGCGCGCGCAGCCGCGACAGACTCTCGCGGTTGCGCGCCACAAGCTCGCGCGGCAATTCCGGCAGCTTCTCGACATCGACATAGAGCGGATTGAGAAACAGCCGGCTGTTCGGCGAGTACGGGCTGCAATCGGCCGGGCGATCGTCGAACAGCGCATGCAGCGGATTGAGACCGATGCCGTCGGCACCCAGGGAATTGGCAAGCCTCAACAATCCCTCGAGGTCGGTGAAGTCGCCGATGCCCCAGTTGCGCGGCGAGCGGACGCCGTAGAGCTGAACGGCCACGAGCCAGCAACGGTCGAAATTGCCGCCAAAGCCTTGTTCGGGCGCCACGATCAGCGGCGCCTCCTCGCTTGTCGAGGCCGCATCGATCAATCGCAGCCGGTAGGTGCCAAGCTTAAGCCCCTCAGGAAACGCAATGCTGCGCGCCTCCGTCTTGCCTTCCGCCACGACCGCGGCACCGGCGAGGATTTTCCAGGAGACCGGAAGAGCCGCTGCTTGGCTTAGCGCGCAGGACAGCGGCCGCCCGGTGCGGATCACCGCGGGCCCCTCGAGGAGTCGTCGCGGCGCGGCCGGCGGCAGCGCATCGAGAATGATCCCGAGCGCTGCTGCTTCCGTCACACGCTGGCGCCCCTGACCATCTATGTAGTCCGCCTGAACTCCGAGAGACCTGGCTTTGCTGTAAATGTCCATTCGGCACGCACTTTGCACGCGACGGCTCGGAGCCAAATCGCGAATTCTTAAGATGCAGGAAGAGGATAGCCGTGTTTAACTCGCAAACTCGCTGGCTGTTCCCAGGGGAACCAATGGCAGCTCACAGGCTTGTTATAGAGGTTGGTAGCGTCTCCTTTCGTGCAGGGAAGCGGGACAGTCTTCGCATGTCAATGGCATCACCGTGAATAAATCATTTCAACTTGTCGATGGCGCGGCAGGCGGCGCTTTCCATTTTGAAGAAGTCTATCCCACCGTCGACTGCGGCCGTTTTCCCGTGAAACGGATCAGCAGTGAGCGCGTCGAGGTGTGGGCCGATATTTACCGCGACGGCGGTGATGTCACCCGGGCCCACCTGGTGTGGCGGCACGACGGCGAACGCGACTGGAAGAGCGTGTCGATGACCCATCACACCGACGATCGCTGGGTCGGCACCTTCGTCCCCGATCGGCCCGGCCGCTACGTTTATGCGGTCGAAGCCTGGACCGACGAATTCGCCACCTGGCGCGACGCTTTTGCCAGGAAGCACCAAACAGGCGCGGATGCGACGGTCGACGCCATCGTGGGCGCGGGAATGCTGACCAAGGCGCGAGCCGGCGGCCCGGACGCGACGGCCGTCATCTTGAAGCAATGCGAGATTTTTCTTCAGACCGGGAATGTGACAGCGTTGCTGACAGACGAGCTCGAGCACGCGATGGCCGAAAGCCAGTTCCGACCTGACCTCAGCCGCTCGCAACTGTTTCCCCTGGTGGTCGACCGGGCGCGGGCCGGCGTCGGTGCCTGGTACGAGATGATGCCGCGCAGCCAAGCCGCCGCAGGCAACAAGGCCGCTGCAGGCAACAAGGCCGCCGCTGACAACTACGGCGCCGCGGACAACAAGGACGCCATGGCCGGGACCCATGCAACGTTCAAGGACTGCACCGCCCGCCTCGCCGATATCGCGGCCATGAATTTTGACGTGATCTGCTTGCCGCCGATCCACCCGATCGGCTGGACCCATCGCAAGGGCCGTGACAATACCCTTCCCGCGATGGACGGCGATCCCGGCAGTCCTTATGCCATCGGCGCGGCCGCCGGCGGCCACGACGCCGTGCATCCGGAACTAGGCACGCTCGACGACTTTCGCGATTTCATCGCCGCCTGCACGGAACGCAACCTGGAAGTTGCGCTCACCCTGGCCGCGCAGTGCTCGCCGGATCATCCCTGGGTCACCGAACATCCGCAATGGTTCAAGCGGCGGCCGGACGGGTCGCTGCTGCAGGCGGAAAATCCGTCGGAGACCTGCGACGACATCGTCGTGTTCGATTTTGCCTGCGAGGATTCCGCGAGCCTCTGGAACGCGCTGCGCGACGTCGTGCTGTTCTGGGTCGAACAGGGCGTGAAGATTTTTCGCGCCGACAATCCGCAGGCAAAGCCTCTGCCGTTCTGGGAATGGCTGATCCAGGAGGTGCAGCGCCGCGATCCCGGTGTGATTTTCCTGGCTGAAGCCTTCACGCGCTCGAAAATCATGAAGGGGCTGGCAAAGCTCGGCTTCAGCCAGTCCTATACCCGTTTCACCTCCTGCACCACGAAGGCGGAGCTGGAGCACTATCTCGGCGAGCTCACCTGCTATCCGACGCGGGACTATTTCCGCCCCAACTTCTTCGCAAATACGACCGATATCCTCCCGTATCACCTGCAGGGCGGCGAGGTCTGGATGTTCAAGTCACGCGCGGCACTCGCGGCAATGCTGTCTGCCTCTTACGGCATCTACAACGGTTTTGAGCTCATCGAGCATGACGCCCTTCCGGGCAGCGAGGAGTATCGCGCGTCCGACAAGTTCGAGATCAAGCCGCGCGACTGGGACAAGGCCGGTCACATCAAGCCCTATCTCGGCCTCATCAACCGTATCCGACGGGAGAACCCAAGCCTGCAGCAGACCGCCAACCTGCGCTTCATTGCAGTCGATGACGGCAATGTGATCGCCTTTGTCAAGCAATCGGACGATATGACCAACGCGGTCGCCGTCGTGATCGCGCTGTCGCGCGACATTCACGACATCTGGCTACCGATCGGCGACACCAAGCTCGACATCGGCGGCGAGCGGCGGCATGTTGCCGCGGTCGAGAACCTTGTCAGCGGCGCGCGAACGATGCTCGACTGGGGCGGCCTGAGCCTGCGGATCGAGCCGGACCGCGATCCCGCCCTCTTTCTCCGCTGCCTGGCGTGAGGTCGCGCCATGAATGTCTTGTCATCGATCGATACGCATGAGCTGCCCGTCACCGAGCTCGATGGCGACGAGCTCTGGTACAAGGACGCCATCGTCTATCAGCTGCATGTGAAAGCCTTTGCCGACAGCAACAATGACGGCATTGGCGATTTCACGGGACTGACGGAGAAGCTCGACTATCTGCAGCAGCTCGGCGTCACGACGCTGTGGCTGCTGCCGTTCTATCCCTCGCCCGGCCGCGACGACGGTTACGACATCTCCGATTACGGCTCGATCAATCCCGATTTCGGGACCATGAAGGACTTCAAGCGCTTCATCCAGGAGGCGAAGAAGCGCGGATTACGCGTGATCACCGAGCTCGTCGTCAACCACACCTCCGACCAGCACGACTGGTTCAAGCGCGCCCGCCGCAGCGACCCGAAATCGAGCGCGCGCAACTGGTATGTCTGGAGCGACACCGACCAGAAATATCTGGGCACGCGCATCATCTTCACCGACACCGAGAAGTCGAACTGGACCTGGGATCCCGAGGCCGGCCAGTTCTACTGGCACCGCTTCTTCTCGCACCAGCCGGATCTCAATTTTGACAATCCTCGCGTGGTCAGCGCCATCATCCAGGTGATGAAGCGCTGGCTGGATGCCGGTGTCGACGGCTTCCGGCTCGATGCGATTCCCTATCTCTGCGAGCGCGAGGGCACCAGCAACGAGAACCTGCCCGAGACGCATACCATCATCAAGCGCCTGCGCGGCGAGCTCGATCACTATTCGAAGCACAAGGTGCTGCTGGCGGAAGCCAACCAGTGGCCGGAGGACGTGCAGGAATATTTCGGCCAGGGCGACGAATGCCACATGGCCTATCACTTCCCGCTGATGCCGCGCATCTACATGGCGATCGCGCAGGAGGATCGTTTCCCCATCACCGACATCCTCAGGCAGACGCCGGACATTCCGCAGAACTGCCAATGGGCGCTGTTCCTGCGCAACCACGACGAATTGACCCTCGAAATGGTCACCGACGTCGAGCGCGACTATCTGTGGTCGACCTACGCCCACGATCCGCGCGCGCGCATCAATCTTGGCATCCGCCGGCGCCTGGCGCCCCTGATGGACAATGACCGGCGCAAGATCGAATTGATGAACTCGCTTTTGCTCTCGTTCCCGGGCACGCCCATCATCTATTACGGCGACGAGATCGGCATGGGCGACAACATCTATCTCGGCGACCGCAACGGCGTGCGCACGCCGATGCAATGGAGCCCCGATCGCAATGGCGGCTTCTCCCGCTGCGATCCAGCCCGGCTCTATGCGCCACTGATCATGGACCCGGTCTATGGCTATGAGGCGGTGAATGTGGAGGCGCAGTCGCGCAGCCTGTCGTCGCTGCTCTCCGCCACCAGGCGACTGATCTCGGTGCGCAAGTCGACGCTCGCCTTCGGCCGCGGCAGCATGACCTTCATCCGTCCCACGAACCGCGCCGTGCTTGCTTATGTCCGGCAGTACAAGGACGAGGTGATTCTCTGCGTCGCCAATCTGTCGCGCGCGGCGCAAGCGACCGAGCTCGACCTGTCACCGTGGAAGGACCGCATTCCGCTGGAGATGCTGGGCCGCACGCGCTTTCCCGCGATTGGCGAAATGCCCTACATGATTACGCTTGCGCCATACGGCTTCTACTGGTTCCAGCTAGAGGAGCGTGAGAAGTCGGAGTTGCCGGCGCCGCACGCCGCTCTGGAATTCGAGACGCTGGTGGTGCCCTTGAACTCGACCTGGGTATCGCTCGCGCGTACCCGCGGCGTGTTCGAGCACGACGTGCTGCCGGGCTTCCTCGCGCGCAGCCGCTGGTATCCGGAGCGCAATCCGAACGACATCCAGCCCACGCTGACCGCTGCCGTCCCGTTCTGCACGATCGGCGACAACCGACCATGGGTCGCCTTTTTCGAGGCCACGCAGAGCGGCGTGACCAGCCGTCACGTGCTGCCGATGCAGATCGAATGGGTGCGCTTCGACCGCGAACGCTACAATCCGCAGGCGCTCGCTGCCGTGCGCCAGGGTGCGCGCGAGGGAACACTTCTGGATGTCGCGGGCGATCCCATCTTCATCGGGCTGTTCCTGCGCAATCTGCGAGAGCGCGAGGTCGTGGAGGAGAACGGGCTTCGACTGGAGTTCATCCCGACCGGCGAATTCGCCGACCGCTCGATCAAGGAGCCCGAACGCGTCCACGCCTTGGAGGCCGAAGGGCGCAATACGGTCTCGCTGGTCGATCATGACTACGTGGTCAAGATCTACCGTAAGGTGGAAGCGGGCATTCATCCCGAAGTCGAGCTCGGCCGCTATCTGACTGATGTCGCGGGCTTTGCCAATACGCCTGCCCTGCTCGGCAGCGCCGAGCTGGTCGAGGGCAATGGGCGCAGCGCCATCGGCGTGGTGCAGGCCTTTATCGAGAACCAGGGTGACGGCTGGACTGTAACGACGGGCTATCTAGACCGCTTTGTCGACGAACAGCGCGTGCGCGCCAGTGGCGAGCACGGGCAGGATGGCGGCCAGCTTGCGCCCTATCAGCGCCTGATGTTGCAGATCGGACGCCGCCTCGCCGAAATGCATCTTGCGCTCGCCGCGCATCCCGAACTACCTGACTTCGCACCGGAGCCTCTGCGGCCTGATGACGTCGAGCGCTGGATTGCCGACGCGACGGCGCGTGCCAATCGCGTCTTCGACGCGCTGAAGCAGCGCCGCGACGGCCTCAAGGAGGCAGACCAGGCCCTGCTCGACCAGTTGCTTGCCCACCGCACGACGTTGCAGGACCGCATTGCCGCTCTGCCATCCGATATCGGCGGCCTCAGCATACGCCATCACGGCGATTTCCATCTGGGCGAGACGCTGATCGTCCGGGACGACATCTTCATCATCGATCTCGAGGGCAATCCGGGCCAGCCGCTCGCGGAGCGCCGACGCAAGATGCCGGCGGTTTATGATGTCGCGAGCCTGATCCATTCTATCGATTATTCGGTGACGGCAGCGCTCGACCGCGCTCGCCAGGCCGGCGTCGACGACTTCTCCAGGCTTGTCGCCGCACTGTCCGATTGGCGGACCGGCGCGAAAGCCGCCTTCCTGGCCGGCTATGACGAGGCCATGACGGACAAGCAGCTGTGGCCTGCCGATCTGCGCGCCGAACATGAGCTTTTGAGCTTCTTTTTACTGGAAAAAGCCGTCGCCGAAATCGAATATGAGCTGGCGCGCCGGCCGGAAGGCTTGCGCGTGCCGCTGAGCACCACGCTTCTTGTCCTGTCCGAGTCCGCCGACGAGGCCTCATGAACAAGCTCTCCGCCGAGGCCTACGCCATCATCGAAGGCCGCCATTCCGATCCGTTCCACTATCTCGGCCTCCATAAGGAGGGCGACAGGACGGTGGTACGCGCCTTCCTCCCCGAGGCCTCAAAGGTCGAGGCGATCGGCGAGCATGGCAATGTTGCTTCACTGTCACGCATTCACGATGCAGGCCTGTTCGCAGGTGCGCTCCCCAACGGGCCCGAGCGCTACCAGCTGCGGGCCCAGTTCGGCGACAACGTCGTCGAGCTCGAGGACCCCTACCGCTTTCCGCCTGTTTTGAGCGACTACGATCTCTACCTGCTCGGCGAGGGCACCGACCAGCGGCTCTACGACAAGCTCGGCGCGCATCCCATGACGCTCGATGGCGTCGAAGGCGTCGCCTTCGTGGTGCTGGCACCTAACGCGCGGCGGGTCAGCGTGGTCGGCGACTTCAATTTCTGGGACGCGCGGCGGCACCCGATGCGCGTGCGCGGGGCCGGCTATTGGGAGCTGTTCATTCCGCGCGCCAAGGCCGGCGACCACTACAAGTTCGACATCATCGGCCCGCAGGGCCAGCCCTTGCCGCTGAAGGCTGATCCGTTGGCCTTTGCCACCGAGGTTCGGCCGAAGACCGCCTCCATCGTCTATGACGAGAAGAAGATCCCGCATCCGCGCCCGCTGCCATCAAGCATCAATGCCTTGAGCAGCCCGATGTCGATCTACGAAGTGCATCTCGGCTCCTGGCGGCGCAAGGGCAACAATGAATGGCTGAGCTATCGCGAGCTTGCCGAACAATTGCCGGCCTATGCGCGCGACCTCGGCTTCACCCATCTGGAGTTTCTTCCCGTCAGCGAGCATCCCTTCGACGGCTCCTGGGGCTACCAGCCGACAGGCCTCTACGCGCCGACCAGCCGTTTCGGGCCGCCGGAGGATTTCGCCGCGCTGGTCGACGCCTGCCACCGTGAAGGCCTCGGCGTCTTGATCGACTGGGTGCCCGGGCATTTCCCCGACGACCCCCACGGGCTCGGCCATTTCGATGGCACCGCGCTTTACGAGCACGCCAATCCGCTGCAGGGCCGCCATCTCGACTGGGGCACGCTGATCTACAATTTCGGCCGCACCGAAGTCGCCAATTTCCTGGTGTCGAACGCACTGTTCTGGCTGGAGCGCTATGGCGTCGACGGCTTGCGCGTCGATGCCGTGGCCTCCATGCTCTATCTCGATTACAGCCGTCCCTCGGGCGCCTGGATCCCCAACCAGTTCGGCGGACGCGAAAACCTCGAGGCCATCGCCTTCCTGCGCCGCTTCAACACCGAACTGTTCGCGCGCTTTCCGCAGGCGACGACAGCGGCTGAAGAATCCACCGCCTGGCCGCAGGTGACGCGGCCGGTCGAATATGGCGGTCTCGGCTTCGGCTACAAATGGAATATGGGCTGGATGCACGACACGCTGAACTACATCAGCAAGGATCCGGTGCATCGCAAACACCACCATGGCGACATCCTATTCGGCCTGCACTATGCGTTCTCGGAAAACTTCATCCTGCCGCTGTCGCATGACGAGGTCGTGCATGGCAAACGCTCGATCCTCGGGCGCATGCCCGGCGACGACTGGCAGCGCTTTGCCAATCTGCGCGCCTATTACAGCTTCATGTTCGGCCATCCCGGCAAGAAGCTGTTGTTCATGGGCTGCGAGTTCGGCCAGGAGCGCGAATGGAGCCATGATCATTCGCTGGACTGGCATCTCGTAGAGCAGAGGAAGCACGCCGGCATCCAGTCGCTGGTACGCGACCTCAACCGGCTCTACCGCGCCCTGCCCGCCTTGCACGAACGCGATTGCCAGGACAATGGCTTCGAATGGCTGATCACAGATGATGCCGACCACAACGTGTTCGCCTGGCTGCGCAAGGGCAACGAGGAGCGCGCGGTTTGCCTGGTCGTCGTGAATTTCTCGCCTAACGTGTATTACAATTACCGCGTCCGCGTGCCCCTCACCGGAAAGTGGTATGAGGTTTTCAATTCAGATTCTGCGCATTATGGCGGGACCAATGTCGGAAACACCGGCGAGGTCCCGGCTTCAAACGCGAAAGCACCCGAGCTCAATCTGACCATCCCGCCTTTGGCCGCCATCTTCCTGGTACCGGAAAACTGACAGATGCGATTGACAGCCGGAAGCCATGCACGCCTCGGTGCAAGCTGGGACGGCCGCGGCACCAATTTCGCGTTGTTTTCCGCCAACGCGACCAAGGTCGAGCTGTGCCTGTTCGACAGCCTGGGCCGCCGCGAACTCGAGCGTATCGAGCTGCCGGAGCGCAGCGAGGATGTCTGGCATGGCTATCTCAACGACGTCTCGCCGGGGCAGGTCTATGGCTATCGCGTGCACGGCCCTTATGAGCCGGAGCACGGCCACCGCTTCAATCCCAACAAGCTGCTACTCGACCCCTACGCCAAGCGACTCTTGGGGCGGCTGGTCTGGAGCGATGCGCATTTCGGCTATCGCACGGGCAGTCCGCGCGAGGACCTGTCCTTTGACCGGCGCGACAACGCGCGCGGCATGCCCAAGGCCGTCGTGGTCGACGAGACTTTCAATTGGGGCCGCCGCGAGATCCGGCCCAATGTCCCCTGGGAAGACACGATCGTCTACGAGGCCCACGTCAAGGGACTGACGCAGAAGCGCGAGGACGTGCCGCCGAATCTCCGCGGCACCTATGGCGGCCTGTCGTCCCCGGCGATGATTTCGCACTTGAAAAAACTCGGTGTCACTACCATCGAGCTGTTGCCGATCCACGGCTTCATCGACGACCGCATATTGGTCGAGAAGAAGCTGGCGAATTACTGGGGCTACAACACACTGGCCTTCTTCGCGCCGGAGCCGCGCTATGCGCAGGACAATGCGCTCGACGCTTTCCGCACCACGGTGGCGCGGCTGCACGACGCCGGCATCGAGGTGATGCTCGACGTCGTCTATAACCACACCGCCGAAGGCAATCACCTTGGGCCGACGCTGTGCTTCCGCGGCATCGACAACGCCTCCTACTACTGGTTGAAGCCGGACAACCCGCGCTACTACGACGACTTCACCGGCTGCGGCTCCTCGGTCAATCTGACCCATCCGCGCGTCCTGCAGATGGTGATGGATTCGCTGCGCTACTGGGTCGAGGTCTGCCACGTCGACGGCTTCCGCTTCGATCTGGCCACCACGCTCTGCCGCGGCCCGAACGGCTTCGACCGCAACTCGTCGTTCCTCACCTCTGTACGCCAGGACCCGGTGCTGGCGCAGGTCAAGCTCGTGGCTGAGCCCTGGGACCTCGGCCTTGGCGGCTACCAGGTCGGCGGGTTTCCATCGCAATGGTCGGAGTGGAACGACCGCTATCGCAGCGCCATGCGGCGCTATTGGAGCGGCGAAGGCAGCCTGATCGGCGAGATCTCGGGACGCATGACCGGCTCGTCCGACATCTTCAATCATGACGGCCGAACCCAGCGCGCCAGCGTCAACCACATCACCGTGCACGACGGTTTTACGCTGGCCGATCTCTTCAGCTACAATCAAAAACACAACGAAGCCAATGGCGAGGACAATCGCGACGGCTCCAACGACAACCACAGCAACAATTGCGGCGTGGAAGGCCCGACCGATGACCCGAAAATCCTCGGCCTGCGCCGCCAGCTGCGCAAGAACCAGCTTGCCTGCCTCCTGCTGGCGCAAGGCCTGCCGCTCATCCTCGCCGGCGACGAGGCCGGCAACTCCCAGTTCGGCAACAACAATGCCTATTGCCAGGACAATGATGTGGGCTGGGTCAAGTGGGACGCGCTGGGCAAAGAAGGCGACGACTTCACCGCCTTTGTCGGTCACATGACGGAACTGCGCCGGCGCTTTCCGCAAATCCGCGCTCGCCGCTGGCTCGAGGGACGGCGCGCCGACGGCTCCTATGGCGTGCTGTGGCTGCGGCCCGATGCCGACGAGATGAAGGAGGAGGACTGGAAGTTTCCGGAGGGGCGATTTCTCGCTTATGTGCTGGGCCCGCTGGAACCAGGACAGCGTCCGATCTTTATCGTTCTGAATGCCGCCCCCGAAGAAATTCCATTCAAGCTGCCGAAAATGCCCGAATACAAGAGCTGGCGACAGGTCCTCAACACGACCGAAGCAAAGCAGATCGCCGTCGACTTCGATGCAGCCGCCGACACCAAGGCACCGGCCCGCTCGGTCCTCGCCTTCATGGGCCGGACATGACGGCGCGACAGTTTGGCGTAAAGCTGAGCGCGCGCGGCGCAACATTTCGCTTGTGGGCGCCGGCCGCCAAGCGCGTCGATCTGCTCCTGAACCATCCGCATCCAATGGAGCGGAGCGACGACGGCTGGTTCACCGCCGACATCGCAGGAGCCGGCGCAGGCACGCGCTACAAATTCCGTATCGATGACGAGATCGATGTGCCCGATCCTGCCTCCGACTTCCAGCCGGATGACGTCAACGGCCCGAGCGAGGTGATCGATCACGCGCGCTATCAGTGGCAGGCGTCGGACTGGCGCGGGCGTCCCTGGCACGAGACGGTGCTGATCGAGACCCATGTCGGCACCTTCACCCGCGAAGGCAGCTACCGCGCCATGATCGACCGGCTCGATCATCTGGTCGAGACCGGAATCACTGCGCTGGAGCTGCTGCCGCTGGCGGATTTCGCAGGACAGCGCAACTGGGGCTATGACGGTGTGCTGTGGTACGCGCCCGACAGCGCCTATGGCCGCCCTGACGATCTGAAAGCGCTCATCGATGCCGCGCATCGGCGCGGGCTGATGATGTTGCTCGACGTGGTCTATAATCACTTCGGCCCCGAGGGAAATTATCTCGGCCGTTATGCACCGACTTTCTTTACCGAGGCCCACACGCCTTGGGGCAGCACGATCGACTATCGTGTTCGGCAGGTGCGCGACTTCGCCATCGAGAACGCCCTACACTGGCTGCGCGACTATCGCTTCGACGGCCTGCGGTTCGACGCCGCCAACCACATCGTCGCCGCGCCCGGTGACGTGCCCGTGCTGCATGAGCTGAGCGAGGCGGTCGGGAAGCTCGCCGAGAAGACCGGCCGGCACATCCATCTCGTGCTGGAAAATGGCGACAATGTCGCGAGCCTGCTTGATCCGGCCGAGGGCCCGCCAAACGGCAAATATCGTGCGCAGTGGAACGACGACTATCATCACGCCTGGCACGTGCTGCTGACGGGCGAGGCGCAGGGCTATTACGGCGACTATCCCGCGCCACTCACGGCCCTTGTACGCTCGCTCTCTTCCGGCTTCGTCTACCAGGGCGAGACGTCCACCTTCTGGGGCAACAGGCCGCGCGGCGAGGCCAGCGGCCATCTCGCACCGGCCGCCTTTGTCAATTTCCTGCAGAACCATGACCAGATCGGCAACCGCGCGCTCGGCGACCGGCTGGAGACGCTGGCGGGAAGCAAGCCGATTGAGGCTGCGCTTGCCGTGACGCTGCTGGCACCAATGCCGCCGATGCTGTTCATGGGCGAGGAATGGGGCTCGAAGGCGCCGTTTCCCTTCTTCTGCGATTTTCACGGCGATCTCGCCGAAGCAGTCCGTCGCGGCCGCCGCAGCGAATATGGCTGGGCCTATGCGCGCTATGGCAGCGAGGTGCCGGATCCGCTGGAGCCGGCCACATTCCAGTCCGCCGTGCTGGACTGGCAATCCATCAGCTCGGCGGCGGGACAAGCGCGGCTCACGCTGGTGCAGCGGCTGCTGAAGACGCGGCAGCGCGAGATCGTGCCGCGGCTTGCCGATGCGAACTTTGACCAGGCCCGCGCCGAGGACAATGGGCTTTTGACGGCACGCTGGGTCATGGGTGACGGAATGGCACTGCATCTCCTTGCCAATTTGTCCTCGACCGAGATCAGCCGCGCGGTAAAGCCCGGCCGACAGCAAGAGCGGGGATCGCCGATCTGGGGCGGCGAGCCCGGCGATCGCCTCCCGCCCTGGTCGGTGTTCTGGCGGCTCGAGGGCTGAGATGCCTCCCGCGCTTCCGCTCGCCACCTACCGGCTGCAGCTCACCGCCGATTTCGGCTTCGAGCGCGCTGCCGAGGTGGTTCCCTATCTGAAGGCGCTCGGCATCAGCCATCTCTACGCCTCGCCCTTCATGAAGGCGCGGCGCGGCTCGACCCATGGCTACGACATCACCGACCACACCAAACTAAATTCCGAGCTTGGCGGCGAGGAAGGCTTTACGCGCCTGGACGCGGCGCTCAAGGCACACGATATCGGCCTTATTCTCGATTTCGTCCCCAATCATGTCGGGGTGCATTTCGACGACAATCCGTGGTGGCTTGACGTTCTGGAATGGGGCGAGGCGTCACCGCATGCAGTCTCCTTCGACATCGATTGGGACCAGCTGCCGCATCGCGCCCGTGGCGGCGTGCTGCTGCCGATCCTCGGCGTCTCCTACGGCGAGGCGCTGGAAAGCGGCCAGATCGAGCTGCGCTACGACGCGAATGAAGGCAGCTTCTCCTGCTGGTATTACGAGCATCGCCTGCCGATCGCACCCGAGCGCTATGGCGAGGTGTTGCGCGTGGCGGTCAAGGAGGCCGGTGCCGAGGATAGTGACGCGGGCGCGCGCCTGATCTCGCTTGCCTCCCGCTATACCGGCCTGCGGCACCCCAATCGCAAGGAGGCGCCAGCCTTCAAGGCGGAGTTGAGGGATATTCCCGGCGCCGCCGCCATCGTCGCGCGTGGCCTCGCCGCCTATCGCGCTGGCGCCGACCGCCCGGCGCAGACGCTGGCGCTGCACCATTTGCTCGAACGCCAGCATTACAAGCTCGGCCATTGGCGGCTCGCCTCCAGCGACATCAACTACCGCCGCTTTTTCGACGTGAATTCGCTGGCGGGCTTGCGGGTCGAGGATGCCGGCACGTTCGACTCCGTGCACCGGCTGGTCGCGCGACTGATTGCGGAAGGCAAGCTGCAGGGGCTGCGACTCGACCATATCGACGGCCTGCGCGATCCCGCGCAATATTTCCAGCGGCTGCGCCGCCTGATCCGGACTGCGCAGGGCAAGGACGCCGGCGCATTCTATCTCGTGATCGAGAAAATCCTGGGCGAGGACGAGAAGCTTCCGGCATTTGCCGGCGTGCACGGCACCACCGGCTATGAATGGCTGAACGCCATCACGCAGGTCCTGATCGAGCGACAGGGACTTGGAAGGCTCGATGAGATCTGGCGACAGATCAGCAACGCGCCGCCGCGGTTTGATCCAGTGCTCTTGGCCGCCAAGCGGCGCGTGCTGGAGACACTGCTGACCAGCGAGTTCACCGTGCTGAGCCGGCTGCTCGCGCGCATCGCCGACGGTCACTACTCGACCCGCGACTATTCGGCCGACAGCTTGCGCCAGGCGCTGGAGCTCTACATCCTGCATTTCCCGGTTTACCGCACCTATCTCGCGGCCCACGGCCCGAGCGTGCATGACCGTGAGCTGATCTCAAGGACGATCGAACGGGCGCGCGCCGAATGGTTCGCGGCTGACGACGGCATTTTCGACTTTCTCCGCGATACCATCACCATGGACCTGCTCGAGCCAGGGCGGCCGCCTCACAGCGCGCTGCGGGTGAGGCGCTTTGCGCTCAAGCTGCAGCAGTTCACGGGGCCGGTGATGGCGAAGTCGCTGGAGGACACCGCCTTCTACCGCTACCACCGCCTGCTCGCCCTGAACGAGGTCGGCGGCAATCCGGCCTCGACCGGACTTTCGATCGAGGCCTTTCACGCAATGATGGCGCGGCGTGCCAAGGAATGGCCGCACGGCATGACCGCCACCGCAACCCACGACACCAAGCGCGGCGAGGACGCGCGCGCGCGGCTGATGGCGCTGTCCGAGATGTCAGACGAATGGGCAGCCGTGGTTGCGCGATGGAAAGTCCTGAACGCACCGCATCTAGTCACGGCGGGTGAGATGCGCGCGCCCTCGGTGACGGCGGAGTACATGCTGTACCAGGCCCTCCTCGGCGCCCGGCCAGTCGGCGAAAGCAACACGAGCTTCATAGAGCGCTTCCAGGCCTATGCGCTGAAGGCGGCCCGCGAGAGCAAGGCCGAGACGAGCTGGCTGAATCCGAATGCGGCCTATGAAGAGGGATTGCACGCCTTCATCGATCGCATCCTCGATCCCGCGATCTCAAGCGAATTCCTTGGCGCGTTGGACAGCCTGGCCCGGCGGCTTGCGCTCCTGGGCGCGCTCAACTCGTTGAGCCAGGTGACGCTCAAGACCACGCTGCCGGGCGTGCCTGATTTCTATGAAGGTACCGAGCTCTGGGACCTGTCGTTTGTCGATCCAGATAACCGCCGCCCGGTCGATTTCGCAGGCCGCGCCAGGCTGCTCGCTTCGCTTGAGTCGCCCGACTGGACGCGGCTTGCACAAGACTGGCAAAGCGGTGCGCTGAAATTCTCCTGGACACGGCAATTGTTGAGACTGCGGGGCGAACGGGCCGGGCTGTTCACCACAGGCGATTATCAGCCGCTCGACGTGAACGGTCCCCACCGTGAGCACGTGATCGCCTTCGCAAGGTGCCATGGCCGCGAGGCCGCGATCGTCGCCGTGGTGAGAAGCTTCGCGCCATTTACTCAGGGTGGCCGGGTCTGGCCACGTCTGGAGACGCTCGAAGGCAGCGTCAACCTGCAGGGATTGGCGCTTGAAGGTCCAGACGCGACCTTGGGCGAAATTCCCCTCGCATCGCTGTTTGCGTCTCTGCCGGTTGCGGTCTTGAAAGCGCGAACCGCGGCAGCGGGCAAGCGCCTGCGGCATCGCATCATCGGCTGAAACGCAGAGGCCGTCCGGGATCGAACGGCCGGACGGCCCGGCGGATGTCGTGCCGACTCATGGGTCGGTTCCCTCTGCCCGCGCGAATCAAAGTATCCGCATCACTTCGTTAACGACAAGCTTATGCGCTGCTGCGCGCCTCCGCTGCTCACAGACTTTCGTTGCTGCAGCGCGGCGCGTCAGCTCTTCTTGGTCAGCAGCAACTGACCACGACTACGGATGGCGGCCTGCGCTGCAGCTGCGAAACGCTGCAGCAGCCAAGGCAGCACCACCTCGACCCGCACGTGATCGTCACCAACATCGACCTGCCCGCTCGCAAGCTGTCCCAGCGCGCGCACGCGAAACAGCATGCAATCGCCCTCCCAGCGCTCCTCATCAACCTGCAACACCGGCACACTGGCGGCTGCGCGTGTCAATCCGCCCTTGAGCCGACGCGTGGCCTCCTCGCGGCCGAGCTTATGCGGTATCGACACGACAAGCGGCGCTGACATCGATGAGCCCTCCAGAAATCCAACCTTGATTTAGTTCAGCGCGATCCGAAAATAAGAGATGCCGCAGCGGAATTTCTCTGGTTGCAACCGCGGAACCTTCAAGTTTCCCACCCGTTCTCCTCCCGAAACGAGAACCCTTGATAGGGCTGGAGGAGATATCTTATGTCGATTGGAACGATTATCCTGATCATTCTCATCATCGCCTTGCTCGGCGGCTTCAGCGGCATCGGCGGTGGACCGTTCTACGGCACGGGCTATTACGGTGGCGGTGGCCTCGGGCTTGTGATCGTGATCCTGTTGATCCTGATTCTGCTCGGAAGGATTTGAGGCGCGAGCTTTCCCTGCACGCTGTTTTTGCCTGATCCGCCGCATCGCCCGCGAAAGCGGGCGATGTAGTATTCCAGAGACTGCTATCCCGCCTTATCAACCAACCTCTTCATCGCCGCCTTGATCGACGATGCCGCGTCGTCATAGCCCAGCCAGGCCCTGCTCTTCGCGAGCAGCGACGGCACCGAACGTATCGTGTAGCGCTTCGGATCGAGATCGCCCTTCACCTGCGCCCAGGTCAACGGCATCGAGATGGTCGCACCTTCGCGGGCGCGCGGCGAGAGCGGCGCCACCGCGGTCGACAGGCGATCGTTGCGCAAATAATCGAGGAAGATCTTTCCCGTGCGCTTCTGCTTCGACATGTTCAGGAGGTAGCGGTCGGGCGCATCCTTCGCCATCCATTGGCAGACGGCCTGTGCGTAGGCCTTGGCTTCCTTCCAGCCGACCTTGTCTTTCGCGCCGTAAAGCAGCGGCACCACGACATGCAGGCCCTTGCCGCCGGTGGTCTTGCAAAAGCTCTCCATGCCGACATCGGCGAGGCGCTCGCGCATCTCCTTGGCGGCGGCAACCACATCCGCAAAATCGACGTCGGGTGCGGGATCGAGATCGAACACCAGCCGGCCCGGCGTGTCATAGGCGTAAGGCGCGCAATTCCAGGGGTGCAGCTCGAGCCCGCCGATCTGGGCCGTTGCCGCGAGTCCCTCGATCCGGTCGATCTGCAGATAGGGTTTCCGATCACCGGAGACCTTTGCGAGTTCCAGGTTTTTCGTCGTGCCCTGCATGGCATGGCGCTGGAAGAACTGCTCGCCTTGGATGCCGTCGGGCGCACGGATGATCGAGCAAGGGCGCCCCTTGATATGGGGCATCAGCCATTCGCCGACCGCCTCGAAATAATGCGCAAGGTCGAGCTTCGTCACTGGCTTGCCGTCGCCGCCATCAGGCCACAGCTCCTTGTCCGGCTTTGAGATGACGACGCCCATGACCTCCGATGATTTCGCTTGTGTCGCAGCTGTTCGTACCTTTGCGCCCGTACGCGCGACGGGCTTGGCAACGTTGGTCATGACAGGCTCTTCCGCCTTCACTTCGCGTGCCGGCTTGTCCCGGCGCAGGCCCTTGAAAGCGGCCTGCCTGATGTTCTTGTCACCGGTCCAGCCCGCAAATTCGATCTCGGCGACCAGCTCGGGCCTCAACCAATGCACGTCGCGCGTCTTGCGCGGCGCGTTCTTGCCACCGAAGGGATTGTCGTCGGATGCGGCAGCCTTCAGCGCCGGCATGATACGCTTTACCGTGTCCTGACCAAAGCCGGTGCCGACGATCCCGACATAGGCCAGGTGGTCGTCGCGGTAGACGCCGGCAAGCAAAGACCGGAATTTGCCGTTGGTGGTCTTATAGCCGCCAATGACGACCTCGTGGCCCGGCCGCGCCTTGGTCTTGGTCCAGCTCTCCGAACGTCCCGAATGATAGGTTGCTGCAAGCCTCTTGGAGACGATCCCCTCCATTGCAAGCTTTTTCGCCGACTCCATCACCGACTCGCCATCGGCGTCAAAATGCTCGACATAGCGGATGCATTTCGACTTGCCTTTTGGCCGCGCTTCCAACAGCTGCTTCAGCTGAGCCTTGCGCTCGGAGAGCGGCAGCCGGCGCAGATCGAGACCTTGCGCGAACAACAGATCGAAGGCGAAGAAGACAAGCTTGTCGGTCTTGCCGTCGGCGATCGCGGCCTGCAGCGTGGAAAAGTCCGGCACGCCTTCGGCGTCCATCGCCACGATCTCGCCGTCGATCAGGGCATCAGGCAGCGTGCTGGCCTCCTTGGCAATCGCGGCGAATTTCTCCGTCCAGTCCAGCCCCTTGCGCGTCTTCAAGGTAACGCCGCCATCCCCGACGCGGAGCTGCATCCGGTAACCGTCGAACTTGATTTCATGGACCCAGCCCTCGCCGCCAGGCGGCGTGTCGACCGAGGCACAGAGCTGCGGCGGGACGAAGTCGGGCATCTCCGAGATCTTCCTCGCTTTCGCGGGCGCCTTCGTCGACTTCGACTTGGCGCGCGCGTCGGCCGCTTCGCCGCGATTGGAATGCCAGACCGCGTCTTTCTTGGCGCGTCCGTTCTTCGCGAGCATGAACGGCTTTGGCGCGCGGCCCTTGCCTTGCGCGATCTCATCCATGGCGCGGCCGGACGCGGCCGAGCGGTCCTCGTCCAGGATCGTGTTCTCGTCGCCCTCCCGCGCGTATTCGTCGCGGTGCTTGATCAGGAGCCAGTTGGTGCGCTTGCCCTCGGTGCGATCGTGGCGCATGCGCACCAGGACCCAGCTGCCATGCAGCTTCGCTCCGTCGAGGGTGAACTTGAGATCGCCCTTCTTGAAGCCGCGTTCGGGATCGGCGCCCTCCCAATAGCCGCGGTCCCAGACCATGACGGTGCCGCCGCCATATTCGCCCTTCGGGATGGTGCCTTCGAAGTCGCCATAGTCGAGCGGATGGTCCTCGACCTCGACCGCCAGCCGCTTGTCATGCGGATCGAGCGAGGGCCCGCGCGTCACCGCCCAGGACTTGAAGACGCCGTCGAACTCCAGCCGCAGATCGTAGTGCAACCGTGTCGCCGCATGTTTCTGGATCACGAAGCGCCGCCGCTGCGCCGGCGCGACCTTCGCCTCGCCCGAAGGCTCGGCGGTCTTGGCAAAATCCCGCTTCTTCCGGTAGGTCGAGAGGTCCCTGAGCAGCACGATCGATCTTTCTCTTTCGCGTCGACGCGAACTCTATCACGCACCAGTCCCCTCTCGGAACCAAAACCCGCAACACCCGTTGGGGTTCCGACAAGTCGCTGAAAACCCTTCAAAGTTCTTAGTCCGGAGATCGCAATGGCTCCTCGCGCCTACTGGAAGGGATCGCTTAAGCTGTCACTGGTGAGCTGCCCGGTCGCGCTGTATCCGGCGACGACCACGGTCGACAAAATCCGCTTTCACATGATCAACAGGAAGACCGGCAACCGGCTACGGCAGCAGATGGTCGATTCCGAAACCGACGAGATCGTCGAGGACGGGCAGAAGACGCGCGGCTACGAGGTAGCCAAGGGCAAATATGTCGAAATCGAAAAGGACGAGCTGGACGCCATCCAGATCGAAAGCACTCACACGATCGACATCGACAGCTTCGTCCCGAAAGACGAGATCGACGAACGCTATCTCGACCACCCCTATTACATCGCACCGGACGGCAAGGTCGGCCTCGATGCGTTCGCAGTCATTCGCGATGCTATGAAAGATCAGGACAGGGTTGCGCTCGCACGCATCGTGCTGACCAACCGCGAGCACGTGGTCGCGATCGAACCTCTCGGCAAAGGCCTCCTCGCCACCACGCTGCGCTACCCCTACGAGCTGCGCGAGCACGAGGACTACTTCGATAACATCAAGTCTCCGAAAGTCACCAAGGATATGATCGAGCTGGCACGACACATCCTAAACAGCAAGGCCGCTCACTTCGATCCATCGACCTTCAAGGATACTTACGAGAATGCTCTGAAGGCGCTTGTCAAACGCAAGGCCGCCGGCAAGCCGATCAAAGTCGAGAAGATGGAGGAACGGCCGAGCAATGTCGTCAGTCTGATGGATGCTCTGAAGCAAAGTCTGAAAAGCCGCGGGTCACCGAACCGCGCGACACATGCGCCCGCGCGGCGGCGGATGTCGCATCGCCGTTCGACGAAGAAAGCAAACCGGTCATTGGCAAGACGCCGGAAAGCGAGCTGATCGCATTTCTGGATCGTGCTTCCTCGCCCGCGAAAAGACGTGGATGTCCGGATCAAGCCCGGGCACGACGAGGAGACAGTTGCTATCTCTTCGACTTCCGCTTCTTCGCGGCCTTGCGCTTCTTCGACTTCTTCGCCGACTTCCGCGACGGCACCTTCTTGCCCTCACGGCGCGCTTCCGACAGCCCGATCGCGATCGCCTGTTTGCGGCTCTTGACCTTGCGTCCCGAACGTCCGCTCTTCAACGTTCCGGCCTTGCGCTTCTTCATGGCGCGGCCGACCTTGGCCGATGCCTTCCTCGAATACTTGCGTGCCATGGTTATCCTCCCGGCAATGGGAAGATAATTCATCGCATTACGCGATGGTTCCAGACTTGCAACCTTACACGCTGCTAATCCGGCGCACGCAGGCGATAGCCAATGCCGGTCTCGGTCAGCACGAATTGCGGCCGCTCCGGATCGGCCTCGATCTTCTGGCGCAGCTGGCGCACATAGACGCGCAGATATTGCGCGTCAGTCAGTTCGTCCCACAGCTCCTTCAGGAGGAAGCGATGGGTCAGCACCTTGCCGGCGTGCTGCACCAGCACGCGCAGCAGCTCATATTCTTTCGGCGACAGTTTGACCTCGCGTTCCCCGACCCTGACGATACGGCGCACCAGGTCGACCGAGAGTTCGCCGGTGCGAAACACAGGGCGCTCGCCATGGACCTGCAATTGATGCCGCAGCGCCGCGCGCAGCCGGGCCAGCAGCTCGTCCATGCCGAATGGCTTTGTGACATAGTCATCGGCGCCGAGGTCGAGTGCCTGCACCTTGCCGGCCTCGTCGCCACGGCTCGACAACACCACAATCGGCACGCTGTCGTCGCGGGCGCGGATCGTCCGGAGCAACTCGTGTCCCTGAATATCCGGCAGGCCGAGATCGAGAATGACCAGCGCGGGATGCTCGGACAACAGCTCCAGCGCCATCTTGCCATTGGGGGCTTCCAGGATTTCGTATCCTTGCGTGGTCAACCCCATCCGCAACAATTTGCGGATCGGCGGCTCGTCGTCGACGACGAGCACCTTGATCGGCGGCGCACTCATGCTGCAGTATCCAATGTTTTGGCGTCTGCCGGGATCGGCAGGCGGATGGTGAGGATGGCACCGCGACGATCGGTGCGGTTGGCGGCGAAGATCCGGCCATGCATGGCCTCGATGAAGCCGCGCGAGATTGCAAGCCCGAGGCCGGTGCCTGGACGGACATGGTCCGTCTTCTGCACCCGGTAGAACTTGTCAAAAATGCTTTCCAGTTCGCCGGGCGGAATACCATCGCCCTCATCGGCGATGTGCAGCGACACCGAATCCCTGTCCCGCTGGCTCCTGATCGAGATCGTTGTGTCGGGCGGCGAATATTTGGCCGCGTTGTCCAGCAGATTGAACAGCACCTGCTCGAACAGCACCGCGTCCAGCTCAAGCATCGGCATATCTGCAGCCAGCTCGAGCCACACCTTGTGACGTGCGAGAATCTTGCTGCCGCGCCGCAGAGCGCTGCCGATGATCTCGCCGACGTCGTGTGGCGCGGTGTTGGGCACAACGGCGCCGGACTCCAGCTTGGTCATGTCCAAGAGATTGGCGATGAAGCGGTTGAGCCGTTCGGATTCATCTATCACGGTAGCCAGCAGATCGCGCTTCTGCTGATCCGACAGACCGGTCTCGAGATCGCGCATGGTGGAGGCGGCGCCGAGCACGGAGGCGAGCGGCGTCTTCAGATCGTGCGAGATCGATGTCAGGAGCGCCGAGCGCAGCCGTTCCGACTCGATGCTGCGCTTGACGCTGTCCATGTCCTCGACCAGTAACACTCGCTCGATGGCCAACGCGCCCTGGTCCACCAGCGCGTCGAGCAGGCGGCGCTGGTCCGGCGTCAGCAGGGGGCCGGTGCGGTCGTCGTCGATGCCGATCACGCCGATCGAGCCGCGGCCGGTGCGCATGGGCTGGAACAAGCGTTTGGCGCCCGGCAATGTGTCCGAGCCGCGCCCCGCGACGCGATCATTGCTCCAGGCCCAGTTGGCGGCCGCGAGGTCGGCCTGGTCGAGCTGGTCTTCCGGCGGATAGCCGGCTTTCACCGTCAGCACGCCATCCTCGGGCAACAGCAGGACGACACGCACTTTCAGCATCAGCGCGGTCTGATAGGCGGTGGCCCACAACACGTCGTCGAGTGTCGCCGTGCCCGCAAGCTTGCGACTGAACGCGTAAAGCTGTTCGGTCGACCTGATGCGGCCGACGGCCGTATCGGCCTGCGTGCGAACGCGCGCTGCGACATTGGAAACCAGGATTGCGACCACCATGAAGAGGAAGAAGGCCGCGATATTGGTGGGGTCTGTGATGGTCAAGGTGTAGATCGGCGGCAGGAAGAAGAAATTGTAAACGAGCGAGGCCGCGACGGTCGCGAGCAATGACGGCCACAGTCCGTACCGAACAGCGACCGCCACGACCGCAGTCAACAACACCAGGTCGACATTCTCGATGCCGAACCACGGCTGGATCAGCTCGGCTCCGCCAAGCCCGAGTGCCGTGATCAGCAGTGCCAGCAGATAGGGCCGCGGATTGAACGGCTCGGGACGCAAGGCCGTCTGCACCCCATTCTTCGTGACGGGAGCCGGCGGCAGCTCCTCGCCGGCAATGACATTGACCGTGATGTTGCCCGAACGGCGCACCAGATCATGCACCACCGATCCGTGCATGAGTTCGAACACGCGGGAGCGGGTCGACTTGCCGATGATGATTTGGGTAACGTTATTGGCCTGTGCGAATTTGATGATATCGTCCGCGATGCGGCGCTCGACGCTGGGAATGGTGAGCGCCTCGCCGCCCAGCGCTTCCGCAAGCCTCAAGGTGTCCGCAAGACGATCGCGCTGCTCGTCAGTGAGCTGCAGGCTGCGCCTTGTCTCGATGCTGATCGCGGTCCAGGGCGCATGCACGCGATCGGCAAGCCGCTTGGCTTGACGCACCAGGCCCGCGGCGCGCGGGTCTTCGCTGACGCAGACCAGGATGCGTTCGCCCGCCGCCCAGGGGCCGGCGATGGCGTTGGCCTGCATATGGGTGAGCAGCTGCTCGTCGACACGCTCGGCGGTCCGGCGCAGTGCGAGCTCGCGCAGCGCGGTCAGGTTGCCTGGCGAGAAATAATGCTCCAGCGCGCGCTCGGCCTGTTTGGGGACATAGACCTTGCCCTCCTTCAGGCGCTGGATCAGGTCATCGGGCGTCAGGTCGATCAGCTCGATCGCATCGGCCCGGTCGAACACCGAGTCCGGCACCGTCTCCCGCACCCGCACATGGGTAATCTGCGCGATAACGTCGTTGAGGCTTTCGATGTGCTGGATGTTGACCGCGGTATAGACGTCGATGCCACGCGAGAGCAGCTCCTCGACGTCAAGATAGCGCTTGGGATGGCGGCAGCCCGGCGCGTTGGTGTGGGCAAGCTCGTCGACAATGGCGATCTGCGGATGGCGGGCGATCACCGCGTCGAGATCCATCTCCTCAACGATCTGGCCGCGGTATTCGAGCCGCTTGCGCGGGATGATCTCAAGCCCGCGCAGCAGCGCCTCGGTCTCAGCCCGGCCATGGGTCTCGACAAAACCGACCACGATGTCGGCGCCGCCTTTCAACCTGGCATGCGCGCTCAGCAGCATTTCGTAGGTCTTGCCGACGCCGGGAGCCGCGCCGACGAAGATCTTCAGCCGGCCAACGCCGCCATGCTCGCGCTTTGCTGCCTCCAGCAAGGCTTCCGGCAAGGGACGCTGTTCGGGATCGCGGCGTTGCTGGACCATACCTCGATTATAATGCGCGGAACCGCGCTGTCATAGCTCGCTTCATTGCGGCGCGGCCGCATCGAGCGCAAGGTTAAGAGAAAGGACATTGACACGCGGCTCGCCCAACAGGCCAAGCAAGCGGCCTTGCGTGTTCTCGGCCACGAGGTCGCGGACGCGCGCCTCCGGCATATTCCGCGCTTTCGCGACCCGCGGCACCTGGAAGAGCGCAGCGTCAGGCGAAATGTCGGGGTCGAGGCCACTGGCTGAGGTGGTGACAAGATCGACCGGGACCGGGCTGGACGGGTTCTCCGCCTTCAACTTTTTCACGTCCTCCTTGAGCCGATCGGCGAGCGCCTTGCTGGTCGGGCCGAGGTTGGAGCCGCTGGAATTGGCCGCGTTATACGGCGCCGCCACCGTCTTGGAGGAGTCGGCCGGATCCGGCGCCAGGGTCGCCGACAGCCGGCCGTGGAAATATTTGTCGCTCTTGAACTCCTGGCCGATCAGGGCCGACCCGATCACCTTGCCATCCCTCTCGATCAGGCTGCCCTGCGCCTGTTTCGGAAAGATCGCGCCGGCGACACCGGTCATGGCGAGGGGATAAGCGACACCCGTGATCAGGGTAAGCGCCAGCAGCACCAGGATGGCGGGACGAATTTCGCGAAGCATGGTTGTTCTCCTCAGGCCAGATGCAAGGCTGCGACTGCGAGGTCGATGACCTTGATGCCGATAAAGGGAATGATGATGCCGCCCACGCCGTAGATCAAAAGGTTACGGCGAAGCAGAGCACCGGCGCCGACCGCGCGATAGGCCACTCCTTTGAGCGCGAGCGGAATCAGCGCGATGATGATCAGCGCGTTGAAGATGATCGCCGACAGGATCGCGCTCTGCGGGCTCGCCAGATGCATGATGTTGAGCACGTTGAGCTGCGGGTAGAAGGCGAGGAACATCGCCGGGATGATGGCGAAATACTTCGCGACGTCGTTGGCAATCGAGAAGGTCGTCAGCGCGCCGCGGGTCATCAGCAGCTGCTTGCCGATTTCCACCACCTCGATCAGCTTGGTCGGGTTGGAGTCGAGGTCGACCATGTTGCCGGCCTCGCGCGCGGCCTGCGTGCCCGTGTTCATGGCCACGCCAACGTCAGCCTGCGCCAGCGCCGGAGCGTCGTTGGTGCCGTCGCCGCACATGGCAACCAGCTTGCCCTTGGCCTGCTCGTCGCGGATCAGCTTGAGCTTGTCCTCGGGCGTCGCCTGCGCCAGGAAATCGTCCACGCCGGCCTCGGCCGCGATGGCGGCAGCCGTCATCGGGTTGTCGCCGGTGATCATGATGGTGCGGATGCCCATCCGCCGCAGCTCGGCAAAACGCTCGCGGATGCCGCCTTTGACGATGTCCTTGAGCTGAATGACGCCGAGCAGACGGCCGTCCTTGGCCACCGCGAGCGGCGTTCCGCCGGATTTCGCGATCTCGTCCGCAATGGCGTGAAGCTCGCGCGTGATATCCGAGACCGGCCCGGTCTGGATCGATCGCACCGTGTTGCCGGATGCCAGCGTCTGCATCGTACCGCCTTCGACATAGTTCAGGATGGCATCGACCGCGCCCTTGCGGACCGAGGAGCCGCTGGCATCGACGCCGCTCATGCGGGTTTGCGCCGTAAAGGGAATGAAGGTCGCCCCCAACTCGGCCATGTCGCGGCCACGGATGCCATATTTGTCCTTGGCGAGCACGACGATCGAGCGCCCCTCGGGCGTTTCGTCGGCAAGCGAAGCCAGCTGCGCGGCGTCCGCGAGCTCCCGCTCAGTCACGCCACGAACCGGACGGAAGGCCGTGGCCTGGCGGTTGCCCAGCGTGATGGTGCCGGTCTTGTCCAACAACAGCGTATCAACGTCGCCGGCGGCTTCGACCGCCCGGCCCGACATCGCAAGCACGTTGAAGCGCACCAGGCGGTCCATGCCGGCGATGCCGATCGCCGACAGGAGCGCGCCGATGGTGGTCGGAATCAATGTCACGAACAGCGCGACCAGGATGACGACGGAAATCTGCCCGCCGGCATAGGTAGCGTAGCTCGGGATCGTGACGGTCGCGAACACGAAGATGATCGTCAGGCCCGCAAGCAGGATGTTGAGCGCAATCTCGTTCGGCGTCTTCTGCCGCTCGGCGCCTTCGACCAGCCTGATCATGCGATCGATGAAGGTCGAGCCCTGGGCCGCGGTGATGCGGACGCGGATCCAGTCCGACAGCACCTGCGTGCCGCCGGTCACGGCCGAGCGGTCACCACCGGATTCGCGGATCACGGGCGCGGATTCGCCGGTGATCGCCGCTTCGTTGACGGATGCGACGCCCTCGATGATCTCGCCGTCGGACGGAATGATGTCCCCGGCCTCGACCAGCACGATGTCCCCGACCTTCAGGCTGGTGCCGGGCACCATCCGATAGGTGCCGTCCGAACCCGACAGCAGCTTGGCCTGGCTCTCGGTGCGCGTTTTACGCAGCGAATCCGCCTGCGCCTTGCCGCGGCCTTCGGCGACCGCTTCGGCGAAATTGGCGAACATCACGGTGAACCACAGCCAGAGAATGATCTGGAAGGTGAAGCCGAGAGCGGCGCCGCCGGTCAAGAGATCGCGCAGAAAGATCACGGTCGTGAGCGCGGCCACGATCTCGACCACGAACATCACCGGGTTCTTCATCATCAGGCGCGGATCAAGCTTGGTGAACGACGCCCTGATCGCGGGCATCACGATCTTCGGGTCCAGCATCGTCGCAGCCGGATTGCGTTTTTGTGTCTTTACGGTTTCCATGGAGGTCACTCCGAAACGATTGCTCAGAACAGCGTGCCGGCCGTCATCGCGAGCTGCTCGACGATCGGCCCGAGCGCGAGTGCCGGGAAGAAGGTCAAACCGCCGATGATCAGGATCACGCCGACGACAAGGCCGACAAACAGACCGCCTGTTGTGGGGAAGGTGCCGGCCGACGGCGGGATCGATTTCTTGCCGGCCAGCGAACCGGCAATCGCCATCGCCGGAACGATCATGAAGAAGCGTCCGACGAACATCGCGCTGGCCAGCGTCAGGTTGTAGAAGAAGGTGTTGCCGGTGAGGCCTGCGAAAGCCGAGCCGTTATTGCCGGTCGACGACGTATAGGCGTAGAGCACCTCGGTGAAGCCATGCGGTCCGGCATTGGCCATCGAAGCCACGGCCGGCGGAAACACCACCGCGACCGCTGTCCAGCCGAGATACATCAGCGGCAATACCAGGATCGCAAGCATCGCCATCTTGACTTCGCGTGCTTCGATCTTCTTGCCGACATATTCCGGCGTACGGCCGACCATCAGACCGGCCACGAAGATCGAGAGGATCACGAACAGCAGCATGCCGTAAAGACCGGCGCCGACGCCGCCGACAATGACCTCGCCGAGCTGCATATTGATCAGCGGGATCATGCCGCCGAGCGCGGTGAAGCTGTCATGCATCGCGTTGACCGCACCACAGGACGCAGCGGTTGTTATCACTGCGAACAGCGATGAGGCCGGGATGCCGAAGCGAACTTCCTTGCCTTCCATGTTGCCGCCGGTCAGGCTGAGAGCCTGCATCATCGTAGTGCCGTTGGCCTCGGCCCAATAGGTCACGGCGACGCCCGCGATGAACAGCACGCCCATCACGGCGAGAATCGCCCAGCCTTGACGCTGGTTGCCGACCATCCGGCCGAACACGTTGGTCAGCGCGGCGCCGATCGCGAAAATCGAGACCATCTGCACGAAGTTCGACAGCGCGGTGGGATTCTCGAAGGGATGCGCGGCATTGGCATTGAAGAAGCCGCCGCCATTGGTCCCCAGCATCTTGATCGCAACCTGGGAGGCGACCGGACCGAGCGCAATGGTCTGCTTGGCACCTTCGAGCGTAGTCGCATCGACATAACCGCCGAGAGTCTGCGGCATGCCCTGCCAGACCAAGAACAGCGAATATACGACGCAGATCGGCAGCAGCACATAGAGCGTGCAGCGCGTCACATCGACCCAGAAATTGCCGACCGTGCGCACTGAGGCGCGCGAAAAGCCGCGGATCAGCGCCAGCGCCAGCGCCACGCCGGTCGCCGCCGAAAGGAAGTTCTGGTGGGTAAGCCCCAGCATCTGCACGAGATAGGAGAGCGTGCTCTCGCCGCCATAGTTCTGCCAGTTGGTATTGGTGAGGAAGCTGATCGCCGTATTGAAGGAGAGATCCTCGGCCACGGCCGACTGTCCGGCAGGATTGAACGGCAAAGCAGCCTGCAGGCGCATCAACCCGTAAATGATCAGGAAGCCCCCGACATGGAACAGCAGCATGGCGACTGTATAAGTCAGCCAATGCTGTTCACGCCTCTCGTCGACCCCGCCGATCCAGTAGATTGCGGCCTCGACCGGACGCAGCACCGGTGAGAGGAAGGTGCGCTCGCCGCTGAAGACGCGCGTCATGTACCAGCCAAGCGGCTGGACCAGCGCAACGACAACGACGCAATAGAGGAGGATTTGAAACCAGCCGATGGCGGTCATGGGAGTGAGCCTTCAGAATATACGCGAAGCACGCCAGAACGCGGTCTTAAAACCGTTCCGGTCGCAGCAAGGCGTAGGTCAGGTAGATCAACAGGCCTAACGAGACGAGGCCGGCGAGCGAATAGTCGAATAGCATGGCACGCTCCGTTACAGCCGCTCGCAGGCGTAGGTGTAGCCAATGGCGGCGGCGAACAATAACAGCGCAAGGGCCAACATCAGGACGTCCATCATGGCGCGCTCTTTCGTTGCTTGTTTGCGGGCGCAATTCCTGGCCGGGCGCGGGAGAGCAGATTGCATTGAATCAACCACGCGTTTACGCGCAATCCCACGCCCTGAGCCGTATTGCTGCGCATCAAGTGCCACTGTGCCCATATGTTTTCGAGCCTGGGGTAACGGCAATGTTATAGGATTCCTATAAAGGTCGGCCGCCGCCGCTTTCCGCCGTGCCGACCCTCCTTGCCACTCTTGTCACTCGCGCAGCCGCCGTCGTTAAGCCTGCTCGGGCGGCAACGGCTGATTTCGCAAGGATTTATGCCGTCCTTATTTCTCGCCTGCGGGCTCCATCTCGATTTTAAATGCCGTTCGCATCATCTTCGGCCGCGGGGAATGGGTCGCGGACTTGTGAAGATGAGATGACGCCATGCGGCTGGTCTTGCAACATGATCATGAGATGACGGATCGGCTCCCCGATTCGCCCGCTGTCACTGCGTCGCTCGTTCACAGCGTAATCGACACCATTTGCCGCCGCCATTCGCACCCAGGGCGAACGAGCGCGGTCGCGCGCATGGAGCGGCTGATTGCGGAGGAAGCCTGGATCGAAGTCGCGCTGGCGCTGATCGATCTGGAGCTTCCGCAATGGCAATTGCGCCGGCTCGCTTATGACGCAGGCGAATGGTACTGCGCGCTGTCGCGCCGGCGCGAACTGCCGGACTGGCTGGATCAGGCGGTCGAGGGTAGCCATCCGGATCTGCCGCGGGCCTTGTTGCAGGCTTTCCTCGAAGCTCAACGGATCGCCGCTTCCCCAAGGTGGCCAAGCGTACCCGCTACGCCGCGGGAGAGCGCGCCTCATATAAATCTCTGCTGCGATAATTTCGCTTAAGCAGATCATCTTGCTTACGCGGAGTCTTCCATGCGCACGCATCCGTCGCACGCGCTCACGTCCGGCGAGGTGATCGCCCGCTTCCTTGTTCGAATGATCGTGATCGTCGTTTTCGCCGCAGTCGCCGGCATCGGGTTCGCACCAGGCCTTGCCATGCTGCTGTGGATGTCCACGCTCCTGAGCGCAGGCATTGCAGCGCTCAGACGCGAGTTGCCGCTTGCCAACGCCCTCAATCATTGGGACGAGGCCGCGGCTTCTATTGCCCTGTGTTGCCTGGTCGAAAGCCTGAGCCGCGCCGCGGCGTAACTTCGGCTGTCTTATGCCGCTCTTATCTTATCATATGCCGCTCTTATGAGATCGGCTCTCCCCCGCCCTCGATTTCATATCCGGCCGCGCTGATATTCGATGCGTGAAGTCAAGCATGCTCCTTGCGAGTACCACCCGCGAACTTTCCGCGATGCGTGAAGGCAGCGAGGAAATGGCGGACGATCCGAACAAGGATGCTGCGATCTCTGGAAGGAAACTAACGTGAAGCTTGCCGAACCTCCCTCGTGTAGTCCCACTCTGTCCACCGTCGTCTTCATTGGCCGCAACCGCAGGGGCAATTGGGTTGCCCGCGAACAGAACGGCCTCTTCGGCGGCCTCTTCGTCAACCGAGCGCAAGCCCTCAAATATGCGCTGTTCGAAAATGGCCACCACCCCGAAACCATCGTCGAGCTGTCGCGCGAAGTCGAGCTCGATATCCCGGGCAGCCTGATCGGCCCCGCAAGCCAGATGGTCTGACAAGTCAAATTCAGGAGGATGCAAATGGTGGAGCTCTGCCGTGCACCGGACCTCAAATCGGACCTGGAGCAGGTCGTTGACACCATGATCGCGCTGACACGGCTATCGCGGCTGGACGGCGCCATCATTGCGGGCAGCGAAAGCATGGAGTTCTATCTCTCGCTGCGGCGACGCGGGTTCGTTCGCGTCACCACCTCCACCACGTCTCGCACAGCCCGGCGCCATTATTCGGTCGGCCTGATCGCGGCGCGGGACACGCTCGCGGCACTTGGCCAAGCCTCCGCATTCCTCGCCGCCAATGCGGCCGTCGCGATCCTGGTCGAGGCCAGTGACGGCCAGTTCTGCATGAAGGTGCGGGAGCGCCTGCAGCAGCTCGGCTTTCGCATCGAGGCCGGCGTGCGCTGTCACCGCGGCCTTGTGCTCTCCGCCTCCCGACAGGGATACGCGCAGATGGCCGCTGCCGCGTGAACGATCATGATATCCTCGAAGCTGTATGCCTCGCTTGCGGGCTGCATTCCAGATCTTCCCACGCCGTTCGACGAGGACGGCGAGATCGATGACGAGGCCTTCGCGCGGCTTTGTGCGCGCCAGATCGCGGCGGGCGCGCCGGCGCTGGTCGTGGGCGAGACCGCAGGCGAGGCTTCGACCTTGTCGGCGGCAGAGGACGAGCGTCTGATTCGCACTGCCGTCGCGGTCTCCGATGGGCGCGTCCATGTGATCGCCGGCGCCGGCTCGAATTCGACCGGCCAGGCGATTGAGCTCGCTCGGCGAGCTGAAGCAGCAGGCGCCGATGCGGTGATGTCGGTCGTGCCCTATTACAACAAGCCGATGCAGGAGGGCATCGCCGCGCATTTTCAGGCGATCGCGCTTTCGACCGGGCTGCCCATCATCCTGCACGACGTACCCTCGCGTACGGTTCGCGAGCTTGCTGACGACACGCTGCTGCGGCTCGCCGAGCGCCGGCAGTTCATCGGCTTGCGCGATGGGACGAGCGACGTCACCCGCCCGTTGCGCCTTTCAGGACGGTTGCCAGACAGCTTCCGTCTGCTGTCCGGCGACGATGCCACCGCGCTCGCCTATGTGGCCGCGGGCGGCGATGGCAGCATTTCGGCCGTCTGCAATGTCACGCCCGACCTCTGCCACATCATTCATTCCAGCTTGAAGCAAGGACGGATGCAGACCGCCCGCTACCTGCAGCGCCGGCTCGGTGCACTGCAGACCTGCCTCGGCAAGGAGAGCCCGGCGGCGCTGAAATATGCACTGAGCCTGCTCGGCGTGATCCGTCCCACCATGCGCCTCCCGCTCGTCGAGCTTGACGAGCCCTCCAAGGCTGCGGTTGCGAGCGCGCTGGCGGACATGGACGATGAGGAGCTGCCCGCCGCCGCCGACGCCTGATCGCGACCGGAGCCGTTAACTTGCGTTTTGAGGCTTCGTTTCGATCGGTCGCGCTTTCCTTTTCCCGCTTCGGTTTTATAACCGGCGCCGGATCGACCTTTGCTTGCTAAATTATTGAAAAATATGACTTCTCGACTTTAGCCAGTGCGACTTTATTCCCGGCTTTTATTGAAAAAATTTCATGTCCCGTTGGGAAACCAAACTGTCCGAGATGATACTCAATGAGTGATGCTGGAAGTATTTCTCACAAAGCGCGGTCGGACGCGATGGGAGTGGCGGATCCTGGATTCGTCGGGGCAAACCATTATGGGCGCCTCCGAGAGCAACCGGGCCGAGGCCAAGTACCAGGGTGAGCGGGCCCTATTCCTGCTCTTGATGACCATGGCGAGGACGCCTATGCCCTCGCGCCGGACGCCCCAGGGCCGCCAACAGCAAGGCCCCCAACAACAAGGCCCCCAGCCAGCCCGTTGACGTTACGCATGCGAGCCGAGATCATTCCGCCGCCGTGCGCATCTCAACGCGCTCGGCCCGCGCCGCGCAGAACTTGAACTCCGGAATCTTGCCGAATGGATCGAGCGCGGGGTTGGTCAGCAGGTTGGCCGCCGCTTCCGCGTAGCAGAACGGCATGAACACCATGTTCACGGGCACGTCGCCGTCGGCGCGGACCTTGACCTCGATCGCGCCGCGGCGCGTCTCCAGCCGGATGAAATCGCCGGGCATGAGCTTCATGCGCCGCATGTCCTTCGGCGACATGAACGCGACCGCCTCGGGCTCGATTTCGTCGAGCACGCTGGCCCGCCGGGTCATCGCGCCGGTGTGCCAATGCTCGAGCACACGCCCCGTCGACAGCACCATGGGATATTCGGCGTCCGGCACTTCGTCGGGCGGACGGATATGCGCCGGCACGATCTTGCCGCGCCCGCTCTCGGTCGGAAAACCCGTGGTGAAGATGATCTCGTTGCCGGGCCTGCCCGGATCGTCGGCCGGATAGGTCACCGCGCCTTCCCGCACCAGACGGTCCCAGCTGATGTTGTTGAGGGACGGCATCAGCGAGGCCATCTCGGTGTAGACGTCGGCCGGGCCGTCGTAATTCCAGTTCAGCCCCATGCGCCTGGCGATCTCCTGGATAATCCAGAGGTCCTGGCGCGCATCACCGGGCGGCTTGATCACCTCGCGCGCCAGCTGGACGCGACGGTCGGTGTTGGTGAACGTGCCGGCCTTCTCGGCAAAGGCGGAGGCCGGCAGGATCACATCGGCGTGGAAGGCGGTCTCGGTGACGAAGAGATCCTGCACCACGAGATGCTCGAGCATCGCCAGCGCCTGGCGGGCATGCTGCAGGTCGGGATCGGACATTGCAGGGTTTTCGCCCTCGATATACATGCCACGGATCTCGCCGGCATGGACCGCATTCATGATCTCCACCACGGTGAGCCCGCGCTCCGGATCGAGCTCCTTCTGCCAGAGCTTCTCGAAGGCCGAGCGCATGTCGTCACGGCCAACAGGCTGGTAGTCCGGCAGGAACATCGGGATCAGGCCAGCGTCGGAGGCGCCCTGCACGTTGTTCTGACCGCGCAGCGGATGCAGGCCTGTGCCGGGACGGCCGACCTGGCCGGTGATCAGCGCCAACGCAATCAGACAGCGCGCATTGTCGGTACCGTGCACATGCTGGCTGATGCCCATGCCCCAGAAGATGATGGAGGCACGCGAGCGTGCATAGAGCCGCGCCACTTCGCGCAAAGTCTCCGCCGGGATGCCGCAGATCGGCGCCATCTTCTCTGGCGTGAAGTCCTTGATCTTGGCCTTCAGCTCGTCGTAGCCCTCGGTGTAACCGGCGATATATTGCTCGTCGGTCAACCCCTCCGTGATGATGGTGTTGATCATCGCGTTAAGAAGCGAGACGTCGGAGCCCGGCTTGAAGGCGAGATGCTTGTAGGCATGGCGTGACAGCGTCTGCCGCCGTGGATCGATCACGATCAGCTTGGCGCCGTTTTTGGCTGCGTTCTTGATGAAGGTCGCGGCGACGGGGTGATTGACCGTCGGATTGGCGCCAATCACGATGATCACTTCTGCATCCATCGCCGCCGAGAACGGCGCCGACACCGCGCCCGAATTCAACCCTTCCGTCAGCGCCGCGACGGAGGAGGCATGGCACAGCCGCGTACAATGATCGACATTGTTGGAGCCGAAGCCGGTGCGCACCAGCTTCTGGAACAGGTAGGCCTCTTCGTTGGAGCCCTTGGCCGAGCCGAAGCCGGCAAGTGCTTTCGGCCCGTGCTGGTCGCGGATCGCGACGAGACCCTTGGCAGCGATGTCGAGCGCCTCTTCCCAGCTCGCCTCGCGGAAATGCGTGAAGGGATTGGCCGGATCGACCTGGTCGTTGGCGTCCTTCCTCGCATTCGGCAGCCGCACCAGCGGCTTGGTCAGCCGATGCGGATGATGGATGTAATCGAAGCCGAAGCGGCCCTTGACGCAGAGCCGGTTGTGATTGGCCGGGCCGTCGCGGCCCTCGGCATAAATCACCTCTTCGTCCTTGACCTGGTAGGTCACCTGGCAGCCGACGCCGCAATAGGGACAGAGTGAATCGACCTTGCGGTCGGCATAGACGGTGCGGGTCTGCTTCTCATCCAAAAGCGCCGCCGGCATCAGAGCGCCGGTCGGACAGGCCTGTACGCATTCGCCGCAGGCGACGCAGGTCGATTCCCCCATGGGATCGTCGAAGTCGAACACGATCTTGGCGCCATGGTTGCGATAGGCCATGCCGATGACGTCGTTGACCTGCACCTCGCGGCAGGCGCGCACGCAGAGGCCGCACTGGATGCAGGCATCGAGGTTGACCCGCATCGCCGAATGGCTGGCATCCGTCTGCCAGCGCTCGGCCGCGGGGAACCGGCTCTCGGTGACGCCGGTCCTCTCCGCCCAATGCCAGAATTTCGAATCGGGGTCGTGCGAGGTCTGGCGCGCCGGTTGGTCGGCGACGAGTAACTCCATCACCATCTTCTGCGCCGCAACCGCACGGTCGCTTGCGGTTTTGACCTTCATGCCGACCGTTGGCGTGCGCTTGCAGGAGGCAGCGAGCACGCGCTCGCCTTCGATCTCGACCATGCAGGCGCGGCAATTGCCGTCGGGGCGATAGTCCGGCGCCGGCGAATAGCACAGATGCGGGATCTCCTGTCCCTGCCGCTTTGCCACTTGCCAGATGGTCTCGCCAGGTTTGGCGTCGACCTGCTTGCCGTCGAGTTCGAACTGAATCTTCGTCATTCGGCTGCGTCCTTGAACTCGTCGGGGAAGTATTTGATCACGGAGGTTAGCGGATTGGAGGCCGCCTGGCCCAAACCGCAAATCGACGCGTCTCGCATCGCCTGGCCCAATTGTTCGAGCAATTGCTGATTCCAGACCGGCCGTTCCATCAGCTTCACCGCCTTCTCCGTTCCGACCCGGCAGGGCGTGCACTGGCCGCAGCTTTCATCCTCGAAGAAGCGCATTAGGTTCAGCGCCGCGCCACGCACGCTGTCTTGTTGCGACAGGATCACGATCGCAGCCGAGCCGATGAAGCAGCCGTATTTTTCCAGTGTGCCGAAATCGAGCGGGATGTCGTCCATCGATGCCGGCAGGATGCCGCCAGACGCGCCACCCGGCAGATAGGCGTAGAAGCTGTGGCCATCGGCCATGCCACCGCAGAACTCGTCGATCAGCTGGCGCACGGTGACCCCGGCAGGCGCAAGCTTGACGCCCGGATTCTTGACGCGGCCGGACACCGAATAGCTGCGCAATCCATGACGTCCGTTGCGGCCCTGGGCGGTCCACCAGGCCGCCCCCTTCTCGACGAGGTCGCGCACCCACCACAAGGTCTCGACATTGTTGATCAGCGTCGGCTGACCGAACAGGCCGACCTGGAACGGATAAGGCGGCTTGTGCCGCGGCAGGCCGCGCTTGCCCTCGATGCTCTCGAGCAGCGACGATTCCTCGCCGCAGATATAGGCGCCGGCGCCGCGGCGCATGTGCAGCACCGGGCCATCGGGCGGAAGTTTTGCAAGCTCGCGTTCGAGGATCTCGCGGGCTGCTGGATATTCGTCGCGGAGATAGATGTAGACATCACTCGCCTCGACGATGTGGGCGCCGATCAGCGTCCCTTCCAGGAAGCGATGCGGATCGCGTTCGAGATAGTAGCGGTCCTTGAAGGTGCCGGGCTCGCCCTCATCGCCATTGACCGCCATCAGCCGCGGACCGGGCTCGCCCAGCACGGCGCGCCATTTTCGTCCCGTCGGAAAGCCCGCGCCGCCGAGACCGCGCAGGCTCGCATCGTCCAGCGCCTTGAGCACATCTTCTTTGGATGTCTCGCCCGAACGAAGCCGCCGCAGCAGCTTGTAGCCGCCGTCCGCGATATACGCCGCGTAATCGATATAGGCGGGCGGATGCGCGTGAGTCTCGCCGGCCTTTGCCGCGGCAAGCACGTTGGCGACGGTGGCATGGTCGACAAAGTTATGGCCAACCTCCGCGGCGGGCGCGGTGTCGCAGCGGCCGACGCAAGGCGCGCGCACCACCCGGATGCCGGGACCCGATTTGCTCTGCAGATCGGCCAACAGCGTCTCAGCCCCGAGCATCGCGCAGGTCAGGGAATCGCAGACCCGGATGGTCAGCGGCGGAATGTCGGGCTCGCCCTCCTTCACCACGTCGAAATGGGCATAAAAGGTCGCGGTCTCGAACACTTCGGCGAAAGACAGCCGCATCGCCTCGGCAAGTGCGGCGAGATGGGCGGCGGAAATCTGCTTGTACGTGTCCTGGATCAGATGCAGGTGCTCGATCAGGAGGTCGCGCCGCCGCGGCCGGTCGCCGAGCAATTGTTTGACCTCTTCGGCCGCGACCGGATCCACCTGGCGGCCCTTGGGTGTCGCCTTGGCCCGCCTGCGGCCTTCACCGGGATGTTCGAAGGTGCGGACCTTGTGCACGTCCTGGTTCATGGATGCATTCCGCTCCTTACGTCTCTTAGAACGAGCCTAACTCCTGGTATGCCACGCGCCAATAGGAAATAAGGATGCTACTATAACGATTTAAAGGGGCAGGCGGTGTCAGCGCCAACCCCTTTGCGCGAGCTTCCGGACCTTTCGGTTCGGTCAAGTTCTGTCCATGCAGTCCGAGATGTAGAACCAGCGGTCGTCACCCACCAAGCCCTTTTGCTTGACCTCATGGCGACAGGCCTTCAGCTTGGGCCTGTTGGCACTCCACTTGGCCTTCATCTCCTTCAACTTCTGAACGCTCAGCTTGATCCGTGATGACGGCTTGGCCTCGGTGCTGGCCGCGGGCGCGGCCGTTGCCGTAGGTGCTGATGTCGTCTGGGCCGAAGTTCCCTGCAGATGCACCGTCAGGATCACTACGGCGGTGAGGCATGTTATGGTACGAAGCATGAAATCCCCCTGAATTCTTCTTGAAAATTCTAGATCAAAAGCGCCGGGAGGACGCGCACCCGGCGCGCCCTCCCAAAAAGGGAGCTACGGTTACAGGATCTTGGCCGCGCTCACCAGCGTCTTCCATACGCCCCATGCGAGGGGGATGCCGACGAACAGCCAGAACAAAGCGGCGGACAGATCGAGACCGCCCTTGCCGATGCCGAACGAGCCGTGCTGGACGCCAGCCTGGCTCTTGGCGCTCGCCGCCTGCAGCTTCGCAACCTCAGCCTCGTTCATGTACCATTTCGGGTTCACCGGCTTGACCAGGTAATTGCAGATCAGGCCCGCGACCAGCATCGCGCAGAGGATGTACATGGTGGTGTTGTAGAGCTGATCACGCGGCACGCCGGCGGCGAGCTGGAACTCGCGGATATAGTTCACGACGACAGGACCGATGATGCCGGCGGTCGACCACGCGGTCAGCAAGCGGCCATGGATGGCGCCGACGAACTGCGTGCCGAACATGTCGGCAAGATAGGCCGGCACAGTGGCAAAGCCACCGCCGTACATCGACAGGATGATGCCGAAGCCGAGCACGAACAGAAGCTTCGAGCCCATTGCGGCGAAGGTCGGCGCCGACGCATAGAGCACGATGCCGAGGATGAAGAAGGTGTAATAGGTGTTCTTGCGGCCGATATAGTCCGACAGCGAGGCCCAGAAGAAGCGGCCGCCGATGTTGAACAGCGACAGCAGGCCGGCGAAGCCTGCGGCGATCCCGGCAATCACCGTCTTCTGGTCAGCCGAAAGCTGGCTGAAGGCCACATTGGGCAGCCCGATCAGCTTGCCAGCGAAGATTTCCTGCAACATCGGAGAAGCCATGCCGATCACGCCGATGCCGGCGGAAACGTTCAAGCACAGCACCCACCAGATCAGCCAGAACTGCGGCGTCTTGTGTGCATTGTCGAGATGGACATGATGCTCGGAGATCATCGTCTTCTTTTCGCTCGGCGGCGTCCAGCCATCAGGCTGCCAGCCGGCCGGCGTCACCCGATAGGCGAAAGCGCCGATCATCATGAAGACGAAGTAGATCACGCCCATGGTGACGAAGGTTTCCCAGACTCCGACCGAGGTCGGCGTCCTGAAGTAATTCATCAGGAGGTCCGCAAGCGGCGCGCCGATCATGGCACCGCCGCCGAAGCCCATGATCGCCATGCCGGTTGCCATGCCGCGGCGATCGGGAAACCATTTGATCAGCGTCGACACCGGCGAGATGTAGCCGAGGCCGAGGCCGATGCCGCCGATCACGCCGGAGCCAAGCCACATGATCCACAGCTGGTGCACATAGATGCCGAACGCACCGATGATCAGGCCGCCGCCCCAGCACAATGCGGCGACGACGCCCGCCTTGCGCGGACCAGCGCGCTCGAGCCAGCCACCCCAGATCGCGGCGGAGACGCCGAGCACGACAAAGAACAGTGTAAACATCCAGCCCATGCTGGCGACGCGCCAATCGCAGCTGGTGGTGAACAGTTCCTGCCACAGGGAGATGTCCGGACAGGCCTTTGGGGCCGTGAGTCCGATCGCGCGCGACAGTGGCAGCCAGAACACGGAGAACCCGTAGGCCATACCAATGCACAAATGAATGCACAGCGCGGCCGGTGGCACCAGCCAACGGTTGAAGCCCGCCTTCGCAATCGTGTGCTCGCGATCAAGGATACCTGCGCCGGCGCCGGACATCGAGCCGGCCGTATCAGCAGTCGCCATAAATTCCTCCCCTGGCAGCCGCCCCTCGGCAGCGCATGCCCATAGACCCCGTCGTCAAGCTCCTCACGGCTGTGCGCAACACTTCGCTGCTTCGCACAATCCTCGCAAAATACGCCGGGGCCGAGAAAGCGCATTTCGGAGCCGTCACACCAGGCGCCCTTTCGGGCGCCCACTCCACTGCCTGCCGCCGCTGCACGATCCCTTGTTCTGCCTGATCGCCGACGACTTGCATCGAAGGCACGACTCAACCTCCGCCACTTCGCGGTGTCAATTCGATTGGGGCAGAAGCCGGCCTTTGTCGATAGGCAAAAGGTCGTGACCTGCAGGAGAGTGCAGTGCATCGCTGCAGGAGGTTTCTGTCTTGCAGAGCACGCATGGCAAAACTTCGGCAAGAACAAGGCAGCATCGCTGCCGCGTCGAGGCGATGTGCGTATCGCATCGAGTTTATCAATCAGGCAATTCGATTTGCCAATCAAGACAGCGGTTCGCATTCCCGCGACGCAACACGACCGAGCTGTTAGTTAGGCAAAACCGCTCCTGTCGGGAGGGCGCAGGAAGGCCGGGTGGCCGCTGCACCCGGGGCCCTCGCGCAAAAGACATTTGCGCGAGCACGAAGACCACAGGTACGGCGGTGATCACACCGGCCTTTCCTGCGCGATGGTTTACGGCTTATACGCGCTCTCCCCAGTGAACCGGCGTTTGCCACTGTCATTCTCGCAAAGCCTTTGGGGCCCTGCGACAATTTGGCGCCTGCACGGGCGCGCCGGGACCACGCGATTTCGCCGTCCGCGACCGTGCCGCATGTCCATCGCTTGTGGCCCAGCCAAGGCCAGGGCGCATAACCAGGGGCCGCGCACGCTGCTATTCGGCCTGATCCGATGCAATGACGCCGATCGGTTGCTTGCCGATGTCGGTCTCCTTCGTTTCCAGACGCGGCAGCAGATGTCGTGGCAAATAGAAGGCATTCGCGATCAGCGTTGGAATGACAGCGCTGCCGATCACGGTCGCGACCAGCGCCGAATACTGTTTCTGATCGATGATGCCGTGCGACAATCCGAACAGCGATGAGATGGTGCCGAAGGTCAGCCCCGTCGACATCAGCAAGGTCGTGTACATCGCCTCGCGGTCGGGCGCGGCGAAGACTTTCGTGACGGGATAGACGCCGACGATCTTGGTCGCGATCTTGATCACGAGGAAGAACAGAAATGCCGCGGGGGCGGCGATCAAGGAAGGTATCGAGACGAACGAGCCGGCGCGGATGAAGTAGAACGGCGTCAGCAGACCGAAGGTCAGCGTTCGGAGCCTGCGGATCAGCGCATGGTCCTTGCCGACCGTTCCTGCCAGCACCATGCCGATGAGATAGGCCGGCAGCACCGCTTCGCTGTCGGCCCAGCCGGCGAGCGCGCCCATGCCAAGCAGGCAGAGCAACAGGAATTTCGTCTCGAGCTCGGAAGGGCGGTTGCCGTAGAGCCTGAAGAAGCGCGGCGTCAACCAAGGCAGCACGATGAAGACGACGACGCCAACGACGAGGAAAACGACGGTCCTGATAGTGAACGGCGCAAAGATCAAGCCCAGCGCCACCACCGTGCCGAGATCGGTGACGAAGCACGCGGCAAGCACCGTCTTGCCGTATTCGGTGCGGTTGAAGCCGAATTCCAGCATCACCGCATAGACCACGGCGACCGAGGTCGTCGACATCGCGACGCCCGCGAGCCAGCTCGGCATGATCTGCCAGCCGAGAATGAAATGCGCGGCGGCGGCGCAGCCGAGGAACGGGAAGAAGAAGCTGGCAAGGCCGACGGCGGCCGCCTCCTTCCACTTCAGCCTGAAGACGGCGGGATCGAGCTCGGCGCCGGCGAGAAAGGTCAGCACGATCGCCCCGATGCCGGAGAGGAATTTGATCCAGGATTCGTCCGTGCCGAGCACGGTCTGGCCGATCATCGCGCCGATGATCAGTTGCGCAATGGTTCCGACCACTATTTCGGAGAGCGCGGTCGAAATCCTGAGCCAGATCGACAACAAGCTCGCGATCAATGCGAGGCCGAGCCACAGGGCGGCCAATGCCCAGACGCTGGTCATGGCGTGCTCCTTCCGAAAAGAGCCCGGCCAAAATCACATGTGACGCAATTTGGGAATGCCGGCTGATGGTCGACCATCGAAGTCCTCCTGCGCGCGCGTGAAGCACGTTGGCAGGAGTCATCAGCCCTGACGGCGGTTTTGGGGGACTCCATCCCCGTCGAGTGGCGATTCTAGCCCTCCCGGCGGCAATGACAAGGCCGAAGCGGGCGGCATCAGCTCGCAGCCTTGGTTCCGTACTGCAGGACCTGCACCTTCTCCAGCGTGATCAAGCCGCTCGACATCATGCCGTCCAGCATCGGTAGGAAGCGGTCGATCTTGTCCTCGCTGTCGACGATCTCGATCACCAGCGGCAGGTCCTCCGACAGGCGCAGGATTTTTGTCGTGTGCAGCCGGCTGGAGGCGCCAAACCCCATGGGCCCGCGCAGCACGGTCGCGCCGGCCAGATGCATCTCGCGCGCTTTCATGACGATGGCCTCATAGAGCGGCGTGCCGCCCGACTTGTCGTCCTCGCCGATGAAGATCCGGAGCAGCACGGCCTGTTTCGGAATTTGCATGTCTCAGCTCCCTTTCAATCGATTGAGGCGGCTTGCCAGCACATAGCCCAGCCAGACGGCGACGAGCCAGGTGATGACCGACACCGCGATATATATCAGCGCCGTGGGTTCGGAGCCCGCGCGCAGCAGTCGGACCGTCTCGAGGCTGAAGGATGAAAAGGTGGTATAGCCGCCGCAGAAGCCGGTCATCACGAATTGACGCTGCCGGGTGCTCGCAAACAGGCGGCCGTCCGGCCCGCTCAGCGTCGCGTAGAAGCCAATGATGAAGGAGCCGGTAATGTTGACGAACAAAGTGGGCCATGGAAAGCCCGACACGACAGGGATGACGAGCGCAGCAATATAGCGCGCAAGGCTACCCAGCACACCACCTGCAGCAACGCAGGCATAGAGAATGGCCGTGGTCCGGGCGTTCGACGCGGCTTGGCTCGTGGTCGTCATTGTCGTGTCCACTTCATTTCACGGCATCGACCAGGACGAAGCCGAGCGAAGCTGCCGCAAGCGACAGCCCGACCGACAGTGCAACATAGAGCGCAGCCCGGGTGCCTTCCCCGTCGCGCGCCAGCGCAAGCGTCTGCAGGCTGAAGGAGGAAACGGTGGTGTAGGCGCCGAGAAAGCCGGTCACGGCAAACAGCCATGGATCGGGCTCTGCGAAGAGCGACGTGCTGTCCAGCGCGAGATCGCCGAAAATGCCGATGACAAACGCGCCGCTGACATTGATCAGGAGCGTGCCGTAAGGAAACGTCTCGCCGACGCGCCGCGCCACGAAGCCTGACACGAAATAGCGCGCGACCGCGCCCAGCACACTGCCAAGCGTCACGCTGATGAAACCGCTGATCATGTGGCGAAGGGCCCGTTCAGGGGTTGGCGTCCGGCGCGAAGATAGGCGAGCCGGCAACAAGCAAACCAGTCGCAATTCTACGCAGGCGTCTCGTAGGGTGAGAAAAGCCGCGCAAGCGGCCTGCGCACCGCAACGTTCGTCCCCGCAAATGGCGGGCACGCTCCACTTTGCGCGCCCGATAATTCCCGGTCACAACCATTACACACCTCCACGCGCGGCCGCGCATTGCGACCGTGCCGCACTTGATCCAGTTGCGTGTGCGCGAAGGAGTTTTGGACAAGCTCCTACCGACGCGGACAGCGCCTGGCAGGAGTCATCAGCCTTGCGGCGGTTATCGGGGGAACCCCATCCCCATCCAATGATGGCAAAACGTTAGTGGAAGCGGCGAAATCGCGCAATAGCGTCACAGGCGCAAATCCCGCATAGAGGGCGGCGCGGGCCAGGAAGCCACCGCCCGCGTTCGTCGCGAGGACATATGCAGGCATCGACCGTTGCCGACCATGACCGGTCACTCCGCCGGACTGTGATCCTGGTCGCGGCACTCAACTGCGCCTATTTCGGCATCGAGTTCGCGGTGGGGCTTGCGATCGGCTCGGTGTCGCTGTTTGCCGACAGCGTCGACTTCCTGGAAGACGCCTCGATCAATCTGCTGATCGCGGTTGGCCTGAACTGGAGCGCGGTGCGCCGCGCCCGGCTCGGCATGCTGCTGGCGCTGATCCTGCTCGCGCCAGCGGCAGCCGGGCTCTGGACTGCCTGGCAGAAGCTGCTGACGCTGGCGCCGCCCGCTCCGCTCCCGCTGACGCTGACCGGCCTCGGGGCGCTGGCGGTGAACCTGTGCTGCGCGCTGATGCTTGCCCGATTTCGCGACCACAGCGGAAGCCTGACGAAAGCGGCCTTCCTGTCGGCACGCAACGACACCATCGCCAATATCGCCATCATCGCGGCAGGCGCAGTGACGGCCTATCTCTGGCACTCGGCATGGCCCGACCTCATCGTCGGCGTCGGCATTGCCATCATGAATGCGGATGCGGCGCGCGAGGTCTGGGAAGCGGCACATGAGGAGCACAAGGCGGCGCGCAGCTAAAGCATGATCCGAGGGCCAGGTTCGTGCAGCCCAGCCCTGCACTATCCCGCACTGCCGCATACGAAATATTAAACCTTGCCCGGCATGTTGGCGACGTGATCGCTGGGAAGGCGATCACATTGCGGCCCAACGCGAGCGACCTCGTCTGGTGTCTCCAGCCGCTGACAAGCCGCTTCCGCTTCTTCAAGTGGAGCGCGAGACGCCAAGAAGTGAGAGTTAAATCACATTCTTGATTTGAAGCCGTTCAAGCAAAATCCCGTGATCGGAAAGTTCTTTCGCTTCAAGCGTGAAGACTCGACTTCTCATCCATTTTCTCGATCAGGAAAACGATGCGATTGTCGTTGCGTTCGGTGATCTCCACCTTGTCGCCCGTCTCGCGGATCAGGTTCGGAATGTCGATCACCGACAATGGGTCGGTGCAGTGAACTTCCAGGAAATCGCCTGCCTTGACGGACTTCAGCGCCTTGCGCGTCTTCAGCGCGGGCAGCGGGCATTTCAGGCCGGTGAGATCGAGCTTTGTCGTGGTCATGGGGGTCCTAGAGCAGGTCGGCATAGCCGAGAAAGCCGACCATCGCGCCGGGTTCGACCTTGGTCACGCCCTCAACAAGCTCGACCAGCCCGTCGGTCTCGACCAGGGATGACAGGAGTCCCGCGCCCTCGCGGGGGAATTTTTGCGCTTCCAGCTCGCCATCCTCGCGCCGGCGCAGGAAAACGCGGACATATTCGCGCCGGCTCGCCTTCTTCTTGTAGGCGAAGGCGGCACGGACCGGCATCGGGATGAGCGGCGCGGGTCTTGCGCCGAGCAGCGCGAGCACCGTCGGCCGCACCACATGAACAAAGGTGACAAAGCTCGCCACGGGATTGCCGGGTAGCCCAATCAGGGGCGCGCCGTCGATGATGCCCATGGCGACGGGGCGGCCGGGCTTGATCGCCATCCGCCACAGCACGAGCTTGCCGATGCTCTCCACCGCCGCCTTGACGTGATCCTCTTCGCCGGTGGAGACCCCGCCGGTGGTGAGAATGAGGTCGTGGCGGGAGGCCACCTGCTTCAGGCCGTCGGCGAGCGAGGCGCGGTCGTCGCGCAGGATGCCGAGATCGCTCACCTCGCAGCCAAGCCGCTTCAACATCGCCAGCAGCATGAAACGGTTGGAATCGAACAGCTGCGGCGCGGCGCGCGCCTGTCCGGGCGATGCCAGCTCGTCGCCGGTGGAGAACACCGCGACGCGGAGCCGCCGCACCACCGCGAGCTCCGTGAGGCCAAAGGCCGCGGCCAGCCCGACATCCTGCGGCCGCAGGCGCTGGCCGGTCTTTAGCGCGACAGCGCCTTCCGCAATGTCCTCGCCCGCCGGGCGGACATTGGCGCCGGGCTTGAGGCCGGCCGGCAGCACGACACCGCCGGCGTCGTCGACCTGCACGTCCTCCTGCATGAACACGGTGTCGGTGCCCTCCGGCATCGGCGCGCCGGTGAAGATGCGCACCGCATGGCCGGGCGGTGCGGCATTCGCGGTGGCGCCGGCCTGCACGCGGCCGGCAAGCGGAAAGCCGCGCGCGTCCTCGCGCGGCAGGTCGCGGCTTGCGATCGCGTAGCCGTCGACGGCGGAGTTGGTGAAGGGCGGCAGCGGCAGCGGCGCCGCAAGATCTCGCGCCAGCACGCGGCCGTCGGCTTCGGCAAGCGACACGATCTCGACCTCGGCGACCGGTGTCACGCGCGCGGCAATGATCCCGACGGCCTCGTCGACCGACATCATCGGCCCGCCAAAGGCAAAGCAGTCGTCGGAAAGCTGCGCCATGTGACCTCTATTCCTTGAGCATGATCTTTTCGGAAAACCGACGCCCGCCTTTCCGGATCATGCTCAGCTTTCCGCTGCACTCATCGACAGCACATCATCGAGCGAAATCGCCGATCGTCGCAGCAATGCGGCAACCGAGGGAATATCGTCGAGATGGGCCACCGGCAGCCGCGTTTCAACCGCGACGTCGCTGGCAACGCCGACGATGCCGGGATCGTCCGGGAACAGAAACGGCTTGCCGTTGGCCGCGCGATGCACCTCGATCTTGCGGTGCGGCTCGGACTTGTAGCCCTCGACCACGACGAGATCGACGCGAGTCATTTTCTGCAGCAGCTCGGGCAGCCGCGGCTCGTCTTCGCCGCGCAGCTCGTGCATCAGGGCCCAGCGGTTGGTCGAGGAGACCAGCACCTCCTCCGCGCCGGCCTCGCGCTGGCGCCAGGAATCCTTGCCGGGAACGTCGATGTCGAACTTGTGGTGGGCGTGCTTGATCACGGACACGCGCAGGCCCTGTGCGCGGAACACCGGAAGCACGCGCGTCAACAAGGTCGTCTTGCCGGCGCCGCTCCAGCCTGCGAGTCCGATCACTTTCATCTCATTCTCCGCAGCCATCGCCGGGAACTGGGCTAGGCTTGTTGCCAATGTGCTTTATATCGGTCTTGCCGCCTTGTCATGCTAAGGTCGGAACATGATGAAGATCGACAAAAAGCAGCCGGTGCCCCTGATCCTGCCCAATCCGGCAGACCCGCGGCTGACCCAGCGCGTGTCAGGCACCGACCAGACCGGGGCGAAGGTCGAGATCAACGTGCCGATGGAGCGGCCGCTGACGCTCTATCTCAACGCCCAGGAGATCGTCACCATGATGACGATCGGCGACTATCCGGAATATCTGGCGCTGGGCTATCTGCTCAACCAGAACATGCTCAAATACGACGACATCGTCACCGAGGTCGAGTATGACGACGACCTCCAGGTGGTCGTAGTGCGCACGGCGCATCACACCAATTTCGAGCAGAAGCTGAGGAAACGCACGCAGACCTCGGGCTGCGCACAGGGCACGGCGTTCGGCGATCTCCTGGAAGCCGTCGAGAGCGTCGCGTTGCCGAAGGCGGAGTTGCGCACCTCCTGGCTCTACCAGATGACGCAAACCATCAACACGATGCCCTCGCTCTATCTCGAGGCCGGCGCGATCCACGGCTGCGTGCTGTGCAAGGAGGGCGAGCCGGTGTGCTACACCGAGGATGTCGGCCGCCACAACGCGGTCGACAAGATCGCGGGCTGGATGTTCCGCCATGGCGTCACGGCCGGCGACAAGATCCTTTACACCACGGGACGGCTGACGTCGGAGATGGTGATCAAGACGGTCCGGATGGGAATTCCGATCCTGGTGTCGCGCTCGGGCTTCACCGCATGGGGCGTGGAGCTTGCGCGGCAGGTGGGATTGACGCTGGTCGGGCGCACGCGGGGCAAGCGCTTCATCGCGTTGTCAGGCGAGGAGCGCATCGTCTACGACCAGAACCTCGCTTATGTCGAAGAGGAATCCGCGCGTCACCGGCGCAAGGGTGAAGGCCGCGATGACGAGTAATGTTCCCGGCGTGCTGCTCGCTGGCGGCCTCGCGCGCCGCATGGGCGGCGGCGACAAGCCGATGCGCACCATTGCAGGCCGCACCATCCTGGCGCGCGTGATTGCACGGCTAAAGCCGCAGTGCGATCGCCTGATCCTCAACGCCAACGGCGATCCAGCCCGCTTTGCCGCGTTCGGCCTGCCCGTGATCGCCGACGGCGTTCCGGATTTTCCGGGGCCGCTGGCCGGCATCCTGGCCGCGCTCGACTGGGCGGCAGCGAACCGTCCCGATGTGACGCATGTGCTGAGCGCGGCCGCCGATTGCCCGTTCCTGCCACGCGACCTGGTGGCGCGACTGGACGCTGCGCGCAAACAGGAAAATTCCGAGCTGGCGGTCGCCGCCTCCGACGGACAGTCGCACCCTGTCATCGGTCTATGGAAGGTCGCGTTGCGCGACGAGTTGCGTCACGCGCTGGTCAAGGAGGACATCCGCAAGATCGACCGCTGGACCGCGCGCTATCCGCTCGCCACCGTGACCTGGCCGGTCACCCCGGTCGATCCGTTCTTCAATGCGAATACGGTCGAGGATATCGCCGAGGCCGAGCGGCTCGCGGCGCTGGACGAAGGCGCCTGATTTCCCTTCCCCTGATTTCCCTTCCCTTGATTTCCCTTCCTTGGTCCTGCCACATAGGCTAAGTGCAGCGCAGCAATTTTCCTCCTGCCCCCGCCGCGCGCCAAAAGTCCCATGATTCGCCTCGATAACATCAGCAAGCAGAACGGCCATCAGCTCCTCTTCGTCGAGACCTCCGCGGCGCTCCAGCGGGGCGAAAAAATCGGCCTGGTCGGCCCGAACGGCTCCGGCAAGACCACCCTGTTCCGCATGATCACGAGCCAGGACCTCCCCGACGAGGGCCAGGTCTCGGTCGATCGCGGCGTCACCATCGGCTATTTCAGCCAGGATGTCGGCGAGATGGCCGGCCGTAGCGCGGTCGCCGAGGTGATGGACGGCGCAGGGCCGGTGAGCACGGTCGCCGCGGAACTCAGGGAACTGGAGGCCGCGATGGCCGATCCGGAGCGCGCCGATGAGATGGACGAGATCATCGCCCGCTATGGCGAGGTGCAGGCGCGGTTTGAGGAGCTCGACGGCTATGCGCTGGAGGGCCGCGCCCGCGAGGTGCTGGCGGGCTTGAGCTTCAGCCAGGAGATGATGGAGGGCGACGTCGGCAACCTCTCGGGCGGCTGGAAGATGCGCGTGGCGCTGGCGCGGATCCTGCTGATGCGCCCCGACGTGATGCTGCTGGACGAGCCGAGCAACCATCTCGACCTCGAAAGCCTGATCTGGCTGGAGCAATTCCTGAAAGGTTACGAAGGCGCGCTGTTGATGACCTCGCATGACCGCGAGTTCATGAACCGCATCGTCACCAAAGTGCTGGAGATCGACGCCGGCGAGCTCGCGACCTATTCGGGCAATTACGAATTCTACGAGCAGCAACGTGCGCTGAACGAGAAGCAGCAGCAGGCGCAATTCGAGCGCCAGCAGGCCATGCTCGCCAAGGAGATCAAGTTCATCGAGCGCTTCAAGGCGCGCGCCTCGCACGCGGCACAAGTGCAAAGCCGGGTCAAGAAGCTCGAGAAGATCGACCGGGTCGAGCCGCCACGGCGGCGGCAGACGGTCGATTTCGACTTTCCCCCGGCGCCCCGCTCCGGCGAGGACGTCGCGAGCCTGAAGAACGTGCACAAAAGCTATGGCTCGCGGCGCATCTATGAAGGGCTCGACTTCCAGATCCGCAGGCGCGAGCGCTGGTGCGTGATGGGCGTGAACGGCGCCGGCAAATCGACGCTGCTGAAGCTGGTGACGGGGTCCGTGGAGCCCGAGACCGGCACGGTGACAATCGGCGGCAGCGTCAAGGTGGGCTATTTCGCGCAGCATGCCATGGACCTGCTCGACGGCGAGGCCACCGTGTTCGAATGGCTGGAAGCGGCGTTTCCGCTGGCAGGGCAAGGCAGCTTGCGCGCGCTTTGCGGCAGCTTTGGTTTTTCCGGCGATGACGTCGAGAAACGATGCCGCGTGCTGTCAGGCGGTGAGAAGGCGCGCCTGGTGATGGCAAGGATGCTCTACGACCCGCCGAACTTCCTGGTGCTGGACGAGCCGACCAACCATCTGGACATGGCGACCAAGGAGATGCTGATCACGGCGCTGTCGGACTTCGAGGGCACCATGTTGTTCGTCTCCCACGACCGCCGCTTCCTCGCCGCGCTCTCCAACCGCGTGCTGGAACTGACGCCCGAGGGCATTCACCAGTACGGCGGCGGCTACACCGAATATGTCGCGCGCACCGGCCACGAGGCGCCGGGGCTGCATAGCTGAGCGGACGGGGCGCCCGGACGGCCGGCCAACGGCCGTCGCTCCGGCACAGCAGGGCGGACGACACGATCGGCTTCTGTCGGCACCCTGCGGCAAATTTTCCCTCCGCCGCCGACCAATTTGAACAAAAACAAGAATATGCATAGATATGCAGAATGGAGTTCTTGACCACCAGTGAGGCCGCGGACTACCTCCGGCTCGGTGAGCGGAAGCTTTATGAGCTTGTCACGTCGGGGGCCATTCCCTGCAGCAAGGTGACGGGCAAGTGGCTGTTCCCGCGCCATGAGCTGGATGTCTGGGTGCTCTCGGGGCTGGCCCGGCCGGCCGGCATGATGGCGGCCGATCCGGCGCCGATCGTCGGGGGCAGCCAGGACGACTTGCTGGAATGGGCCTTGCGCGAGTCCGGTTCAGCGCTGGCCTCGCTCAATGAAGGCACCATGGGCGGCGTCGATCGGCTCGCACGCGGCGAAGTACTCGCCACCGCGGTCCATTTCCATGGCGATGAACTCAGCGGCAACGAGAACGGCGATCCCAACGTCGCGGCGGTGCGCGCAATCCCCGGCCTGCATGACGCCGTGCTGGTCGGCGTTGCCAGACGCGAACAGGGGCTGTTGGTCGCATCGGGCAACCCGAAGAAGCTACAGAGTCTGCAAGACGCGCTGTCCGCCGGCGCGACCATCGCCGTGCGGCAGAGTGGTGCCGGCGCGCAATTGCTATTGGAGGAGCTGCTCGCCCGGATCGGCGCCTCGGTGAAGGATCTCAACCGGCTGGAGCCGCCCTGCCTTACCGGCCCCGATCTCGCGGCCGCGATCAGCGCCGGCAATGCCGATTGCGGGCTCGCAACCCGCGCCGCGGCCCATAGGGCCGGGCTCAATTTCGTGCCCCTGCTCTGGGAGAATTTCGATCTGTTGATGCGCCAGCGCAGCTTCTTCCGCCCCACCATGCAGGCGCTGATCGGTTTTCTCGGCAGCAAGCGGCTGAAGCAACGCGCGGCCGAGCTTCCGGGCTACGACACGACGCAAGCGGGGCAGATTCGCTACGCGGCTTGAGGCGCGGTGAGTCCTGTTGGCAGCTCAACGCGCCATCACGCCGCGAGCGGGATTGTCCAGGCATCGTAGGCGTAGACCCAGTCGGCGTCGGTCTTTTCCTTGAGCCAGATGTTCCTGCGCGACGTTTCCTGCACCCGCATCGTGCGGTCCCTGCGTGTTGCCTCGAAGCGGCGGAATGCGTCTGCAACGCCGTCAGGTCCGACGCCGTCGAGGCAGCGTGACAGCACGGCGGCGTCCTCGATCGCCATCGCAGCACCTTGCGCCATGTAGGGCGTCATGGGATGGCAGGCATCGCCAAGCAGGGTCACCTTGCCCTCACGCCAGCGCGGCAGCGCGTCGCGATCGACGATCGCCCATTTGTGCACGTCGGGACAAGCAGCCAGCACCTGCTCCACCTCGCGGTCGAAGCCGGCGAAGGCCTTGCGCAGTTCGGTGACATCGCCCTTGGCCGACCATGACTCGATGCGAAACTCCGGCTCCGGCTGGCTGGTGACGAGATAGACTTCGCTGCGGTCCGGCTTGACGTAGTAGATGACGATGTGGCGGTCCTCGCCCCACCATTTGGTGCAATCGCCGATTTTGTGCTCGCCAAGCAGTGCAGCAGGATAAGTCGTGCGGTAAGCGATGCGGCCGGTGAAGTTCACGGCCGAGGTGCCGAACAGGATGTCGCGGACCGTCGAATGCACGCCGTCGGCGCCGATCACGGCGTCGGCTGTGGCCGTCGCGCCATTCGCAAATACCAGCCGCATGCCATCGCCGGTCTCGTCCAGGCCGACCAGCTTGTGGTTGAGCCTGACGCATTCGGCGGGCACAGCGCTTGCGAGCGCCGCATGCAGGTCGCCGCGATGCGCCAACAGATACGGCGCGCCGAATTTCGCTTCGGCGCTCTCGCCAAAGATCATGTCGAACTTGATATCGCCGGTGCGCCAGTCGCGGTTGTTCCACGAGCGCGGATAGAAGGATTGCGCGCGCAGCATCTGCTCCAGCCCCAGCCGCCGCAGCACCTTCATGGCGTTGCAGCCGATCTGGATGCCGGCGCCGATCCGGGCAAATTGTGACGCCTGCTCATAGACGGTGACGTCGATGCCAATCAGCCTGAGTGCCGCCGCGGTCGAAAGACCGCCCATGCCGGCGCCGACAATCGCGACGCGAAGAGGTCTTGCCGTCATTGTCTTCCTCGTCTCCTTCGTTTTCCTCCCCGACGGTCGCTCGCTATTACCGTTGCGAGCTTGATGGGCCGGACGGCGCATAATAGCGCGATTGACTGCAAAATATGTAGCCGGATGCTTCGCATGGGCCCCTGCATGCGTTGACGCGGCCGCGGGAATGCGATTGAAAAAGACAAGCAATGACGGCCAATGCGCCGCAGGATGCCGGGAGGGGTTGGAATGGTCGCGAGGAGTCCGTTCACTAATCTGTTCACTTTTGCGGCGTTTGCCGCAGCCATGCTCGCCGCGTCAGCTGCGCGCGCGCAGATCTCCGACGATGTCGTAAAGATCGGCGTGCTCACCGACATGAACGGCCCCGCCTCGACGCCAACCGGCCAGGGCTCGGTGACGGCGGCCCAGATGGCGATCGACGATTTCGGCGGCAAGGTGCTGGGCAAGCCGATCAGCATCGTCGTCGGCGACCACCAGCTCAAGCCTGACATCGGCGGCGCCATCGCGCGGCGCTGGTATGACACCGAGCAGGTCGATTTGATCGTCGACGTGCCGGTCTCCGCCGTCGGCCTTGCGGTGCAGAACATCGCCAACGAAAAGAAGAAGCTGTTCATCACCCATTCGACGGGCACGGCGGATTTCCACGGCAAGTTCTGCTCGCCTTACGCCATCCAGTGGGTGTTCGATACCCACGCGCTTGCGGTCGGCACCGCGCAGGCGGTGGTGAAGCGCGGTGGCGACAGCTGGTTCTTCATCACCGACGATTACGCCTTCGGCCGTTCGCTGGAGAAGGACGCGTCCGCCGTCGTCACCGCCAATGGCGGCAAGGTGCTGGGCTCGGTGCGGCCGCCGCTGGCAACCCCCGATCTCTCCTCCTTCGTGCTGCAGGCGCAGGCCTCCAAGGCCAAGATCATCGGCATCGCAGCCGGCCCGCCCAACAACATGAACGAGATCAAGACCGGCGCGGAGTTCGGTGTGTTCAAGGGCGGCCAGCAGATGGCGGCGCTGCTCGCGCTGATTACCGACATCCATTCGCTCGGACTGCAGGCGGCGCAGGGCCTATTGCTGACGACGTCGTTCTACTGGGACATGGACGACAAGACCCGCGAATGGTCCAAGCGCTATTTCGCCAAGATGAACCGGATGCCGACGATGTGGCAGGCCGGCGTCTATTCATCGGTGATGCACTATCTGCAGGCAATCCAGGACACCGGCACCGACGATCCCCTGAAGGTCGCGGCGAAAATGCGCGAGAAGCCGATCGAGGACTTCTTCGCACGCAACGGAAAGCTCCGCGACGACAATCTGATGGTGCACGACCTCTGGCTGGTCCAGGTCAAGAAGCCGGACGAAAGCAAATATCCGTGGGACTATTACAAGATCCTCGCGAAGATCTCCGGCGATGATGCGTTCGGCCCGCCGGACCCGGCGTGTGCGATGGTGAAGAAGTGACGGCGTAGCAGCGACCTCCACGCGTCATGGCCGGGCTTGTCCTGGCTTGTCCCGGCCATGACGGAGGAGCTGGTCTCGCACTACTTCGCCACCCCAATCTCGCGGAAATACTTCAACACCCCGGGATGGATCAGCGCGATGTCAGGCGCTGCGGCGACTGTGTTCGCCGCCGTCGTCTCGCAGGCTTGCGCGAGCTTCTGGCAGAAGGGCGCTTCCACGCCATGCAGCGTGCGCGCGAGACGGTAGGCGACATCATCGGGCAGGCTCGCGCGCACGAGCACAAAGCTCCAGGAGCCGACCGAGGAGATCGCCGCGGTTTGGCCGCGATAGCTATTCGCCGGCACGGTAAGCGGCTTCAGGAAGCTGTGCTTGGCGCGGATGCGCGCGATCTCATCGGCGCTCGGCGCGATGAAGCGGGCGCCACCAGCGCTTGAGGCGACCGCCGCAAAGCCCGGCCAGCCGACGCCGGCACCCCACAGCGCCGCAGCCCGGCCGTCGAGCACCATGGCCGGGCCATCGCCGGCGCGGTCGAGATAGATCGATTTGAAATCCTCATCCTGCTTCAGCCCCAGCCCATCGAGGATGTAGCGGGACAGGATCGGCAGGCCCGAGCCCTTGGCGCCGAAGGCGACCGGCTGTCCCACGAGATCGGAAATGGTCTTGTAGGGGCTGTCGGCGCGGACCACGAACATGCCCGGCGAGGAATAGATCGCGGTCAGGATCTTCGCATTGGTCTTCGGACGGCCGCCGATCCCCAGAAACGCCTCATAGGCCGGCTCGCCGGCGACGAGGCCGATGTCGAGCTTGTCCTGCTCCAGCAGCGGAATGTTCTCGTTGCTGCCCTTGGTATTGCGCGGCTCGATCGCAAGCGTTTCGTCCGCGGCATTCATCACCTCGGCGAAGGCATTGCCATAAAGCGGGAAGCCGCCGCCGGGCGTAGCGGTCCCCAGAACGATCGTGGTCCTTGAAATAGCCCTGCTCCCCTCCTCTGCCGCGGCCGCGCCCGCCAACATCAACAAGGCAGCGACCAACAGCCGGGTCGATTTCATCTTCAGCATCAGCTTTCCATCCCGCGCGCGTCAAGATGTCCGATCATGCCGGCACGCGCCGTGTAGGCAAGGGCGAAGATTTATGAAAGCATGCGGCCATCAAGAAGAAATGATCGGGGGAAACCAATGGTCGCCCAGTTGCGCCGCGCCTTGTCCGCTCTCGCCTTCCTCTTAGCACTCGCTTTGACTGGCGGGTTCAACTGATCGCCGCAACACATTCTGCGAACTTCTCAGCTGGGGTTTGAAAGAGCAAGGTCTTTCGTGGCCTTTCATTGAGCTGCTTGGCGATCGCGCTGAGCTTGGCCTGGCTGTACAATGACAGATCGATGCCACGCGGAAGATACTGGCGCAGCAATCTGTTGGTATTTTCGTTTGACCCGCGCTGCCAGGGACAGCGAGGGTCGCAGAAATAGACATCGATCTTGGT
>NZ_AXAI01000013.1:0-210000 GCF_000472425.1 Bradyrhizobium sp. Tv2a-2
CCAGGACATTGCCGCCGAAGGCAAAGATCACCGCCGAGGTGTGTAGCGGGCGCAGCCGGCCAAAGCTGATCCATGGCAGGTCGAAGTTGAGCGCGGGCCACGCCAGCTGCGAGGCGATCACGAGGCCGGCCAGGAATCCGGCAATGCCCCAGAACATCGCCATGACNGTCGCGAATTTGATCGGCCCCAGATTGTAATTCGGCCGGCCGTTGATCTCCTTCGGCGGCAGCGCGGCGGGCCGATCGAAATAGCGGTTGAGGATGGCGAACACTGCCGCGACGCTGGCGGCGGCGGCAAGGGAAGCATGGAAGGCAAAGGGCGCATCGACTGCCTTGGCCGCGCCGATCAGGCAAAGAAAGGCGGTGGCGGCGAAGATGAGCGCCAGACCGCTTTCACCGATGGTCATCGCTTTTGAACTCGAGGGCTGGCTCATGCGGATTCTCGCTGGAAAGACACGCTGGCCAACAACCACGCTGCGACAATATGCTCATTGATCGAGATCAACCGTGCTTTGCGCAGTGGACAAATCGCACAACCATCTCGCGCAGGCTCCATTTGCAGGCGTCATCTTTTGAATCGGCTTGCCGCATTCTGTGTGCTGCCGTACTTCGACGTTGGCGTAAAACTGGAGGCAGACGGTCAGGGCGGCATTCAGGAAGCCTGCGGGGCGGTTCACTACGTCCGTCCCGACGGCGCGACACTCCAAGATCGCAAGGTCTATACCCTCGGCCAGTTGAAAGCCGCCGGCTTGCGCCGCACGGATCCAAAGGCTTACCGCGAGCAGGTGAAGGCCGGATATATTCGCGGAGTAGCAGAGGACCGTCCTGCGGTGATTAGCATCAAAATGCAAATGGCGAGCACCGCCGTGAACGAGTTTCTCGCGCGACTTCATCCCTATCATTACGACGACAACGCTGATTCGGCGGTCATCAGAACGAGTTTCATCCAAGGTGTTCAGTACCGAGAGGCCGAGAGCGTCGCGTCTGGCACATTCTCGATGCACGTCGGAAAGGCCGATGTCCGCTTTTTTCTTTCTATGCCTGAAAGCGAACCGGAGGACACGGAGTGAACTGGTCGGTCACACTCCCAATTCTGTCCGTTCTCCTTGTTCTACTCGGGGCTGCGGTTGCGCTTCGGGTGCGGTCGGGAGTGCTTTGGCCCTGGAGCAAACCACGCCCGTTTCGCTCCGCCAGAGTGGAGGAGTTCGCCGACAAGCTTCAGAAGGCAATCATCTTTCTGGCTGGAGAAGGTGAAAATCTGTGGGCCGCTGCGATGATATGCCCCTGCGGCTGTGGTGAAGTCATCGAGCTGAACTTGTTGAGGCAAGCGCGCCCATGCTGGAGCGCGGTGGAGCACCCCGATCGAACGGTCACGCTCACTCCGTCAGTCTGGCGCCAAAAGGGCTGTCGAAGCCACTTCATCGTCCGACACAGAGAAATTGTCTGGTGTTAGGCGGAGCGCAGATCTGGATGCCGGCGTGCGGCAACGACTCCCAAACCCAGAGACTGTGTAAATATCGGCCGGTTTGTAGCGTGAACAAAACCGGTTTTGCGCGCGATTTTTTGTGCCAGTTTTGTGCCATGGAGCTTCTTGCAATTCTTGGAAATCGCGCACCGAATTCGGGTAACAGATTGATAAAGAACGTGTTCTCTTGGGAAGGTCTGGTAAGCAATAAAAAAGCCCGCCAGAGGCGGGCTAATTCATTGATCCAACTCATAAAAGGTTGGTTGCGGGGCAAGATTTGAACTTGCGACCGTCAGGTTATGAGGCGCAAGGCCGGAATGATATCGGATAAAGGCTCTTGGCCGCGTCCCGAGTCAACCGAACCGATACGTCCTATTTGTACGCCACAGATACCTGGCGGCCATACCCGCGGACCTGATCTCTTTCTTGCCGGAGAAGCCCACTATCTTATTGCCCAACCAATGGTGGTTTGGGGTAGAGGCATGCGTGGCAACGACGAAAAGACTCGGATTGAGTCATTGGGGTCGGCAGACAGTCGGGAAATGCCGCGTGCGATGAAGTGCCATCGGAAGAACCGTAGCGTCCCGCCGCCCGCGACGTTCGATATCGATACGCTGCCAAGCAGCTCTAATTTAACGGCATTAGAGGCGGCCGCGGTCATCCGGCGTACGCCCGGAGCGCTGGAACAGTGGCGGCGCAATCCGAACCACCCCCTGAAATGGCGCTACGTCGATGGCCGCCCCCTCTATCGTGTCGATGCCGTGCGCAACTATCTGGCCGGGTGCGATCAGTCCACTAAGCGCCCTCAGCCGCGTAATGCTCGCGAAGACGGCCGAGCAGCTCGGCCTTGATGGGGTCGAGCGGATTCGTCCGCTGCAGGCGCACGACCTTGCCGGCCCGTTTCGCGCCGACCAACTCCGCGATGTAGTCATGAGCAGCTTCGAACGCCATCTTGCGGATGATCCACTGTTCGTCGTGATTGTAGACCTGATCGATTCCGCTTGGCTTTTGTCCGACACATACCCGCTGGATTTCGTTGTCGTAGCCGCAGCGCGACATGACCGTGCGCAAGCTGCGCCTTAGGTCATGCATGGTAAACTTGGCGACACCCGCTTCCTTGACCAGGCGGTTTACCATCTTGGTGAAGCCCGACATCTGGTCGCCGGTCTTCGGCGACGGGAAGACATAGTCAGACGTCGCACGCTGGAAATGTTTCGCGGCCGCGAGTACCTCGTCAACGAGGTGAGTGCGCGGTACGTCGTGGTGCAGGCCCATCTTAGTCCATGCCGCGTCGAAGGTGATGCGGTCCTCCATGACGTGCCTCGACCACTTGATCATGGTGGGCTCGCTGCGACGCGGGCCGCCCAGCAGGCACATACGCGTCAGAAGCCCGAAGGCACCGAGCTTGCCAGACGCCTGCCAGACCTTGATGACCTCGTCATCGGTCAGCGCGCGTCCCTTGGTGCGGCGCCGGACCCGCTGCGCTCGGGTTTCCTTGGGCTCGCGATAGCCAGCGAGCACATTGTGGTCGACATAGCCCTCGCCGACGCACCATTCGAGGAAGGTGTGAGTGTGCTTGCGCAGGTCCTTGGCCGCCCCACGCTTGCCCGTCTTGATAATCTTGTCGACGGCCGCCATGATCTGCCGCCGCGTCAGGTCCCCCACGCTGCTCTCGGCGTGTTCCTTGAGCCCGCGCCGCAGCGCCGACATTGCTGGCTTCCAGTTGACGACTTGGCGTCCGGTCAAGGACGTCTGGTAGGGACCATCTTCAACAATGAGGGTGACCAGCGTGGCGCGCTGCTTCTCGGCTGCCTGTTGCCGCCTCGCCTCGCGCTTGGCGTCGTTCGGATCCACGCCCTTGAAGACCTCGCCTGCGGCGATGGTGGCGGCCTTGCGCGCTGCCTTCTCATTATATTTGGGCCACGCACCGAGGGTCTTGCGTTGGGTCCCCCTCACCCCCGGTTTGGTGAAAAGATAGACCCAGGTCCGGCCGCCGGTGGCGCGCATGCGCAGGGCGAGGCCGGGCAGCTTGTCGTCGTGCAGATAATGCTGCGCCTTCCCCGCCGGCAACGTGGCGTTGCGGATCACCGCATCGGTGAGTGTCAGCTGGTTGGTCGGCTCCGGCATGATCCCTGCGCTCCCTGTCGCGGTGTGCCCCGCAGCCGCCCGGATCATCGAAGCAAGGGGAAAGTGGTCATTGACTTTCCTTCGCTTTTGCCGCCTCGGGCACACCAGCGTGGAAGGACGGCCCTTGAAGAACAGAGGGGGCACAGACCCTCCCCGATTTGTGTGCCCCAAGGGAAGATGGCGCGGGGGCACAATGGGGGCATACAAAATGTAGTTAGGTCAGCTATGGTCTATTGTGGCCACATATGGAGAAAACCACTGTACTGCAGTGGCCTACCCCCTTTTTACTATGGTTGGCTCAGGTTGGCTAGGGACTATGGATTGTGATTCACACGGGAGAGGTCCAAGGTTCGATCCCTTGTGCGCCCACCATATAATTCACTGAAATCACTGACAAATTTCCCATCGCTCTGAATGCCAAAGGCCGCCGAAAGGCCTTAAAGGGGCAGAACGGAGTAAGAATATCCGTGCAAAATCCGTGCATGGCTCGTGCATTCTGTTTCCCCCATGTTCACAGAAGTAAGGTCTCGGCGACACTGAATTTGTAATCCATGGATTACATTTTTGCTTGCGAATTGTAATCTATGGATTACATATGACCGGTGATCGAAGTTCGCGAAACACCCGAGTTCACCCGCTGGCTTGCAGCCCTGAGAGATCAGCGCGCCGTCCTTCACATTGTCCGCCGGCTCAGCCGCGTGGCTGCTGGGAACACCGGGGATGCGAAATCAGTCGGCGGGCCGGTATCTGAACTTCGGATCGACTACGGTCCTGGATACCGCGTCTACTTCACCCGACGCGGGCAGGCCCTCGTTATCCTGCTCTGCGGTGGCGACAAGCGCTCTAAGAACCGGGACATTCGGAAAGCAATGGAGATCGCGGACAAATTGGAGGACTGAGATGAAAGTCAGCAAACTAAAGAAATTCGATGCCGCCGAGCACCTTCGCACTCCGGAGGCGCGCGCGGAGTACCTAAGCCTCGTTCTTGCCGATGGCGACCCTGCCGAGGTCCGCGACGCCCTGAATGTCGTCGCCAGAGCACAGGGCATGAGCGAAGTCGCTAAGGCCGCAGGCGTGACCCGTGAGGGTCTTTACAAGACGCTCGGCGAAGGTGGGAACCCGGAGTTCGCGACCATCCTGCGAGTCATCGGAGCCTTGGGAATCCGCCTTTCAGCGCAGGCCAAGGAGAAGAAAAAAAAGATAGCGTGATTGGTCCATGGCGACGGCAGCAAAAAGCCCGCTCGGTTTCCCCTCCGCCTCAACGGCAGATGCCATCAGAGTACCCATTCAGAGCTCGCTGACATGACCATTCGAGTAGCCCTTGCCGCCGTTGTCCTGAGCCCGGGATCGCGTCCGCGCAGGCTGATCGATTGGAGAGCGAGCAAAGCGGGGTTCTTACAGCGACCGTACTGGCCTGCCCCACGCGCGAAGGGCTGGCGAATGTATTGAAGACCGCAGACAGCATTTTTGACACTGGTATCTCCGAAGGCGCAGTCGGGGCGCTACTGAGGTCAGCGCTTAACCCCTGCTTTGGTTTGAACAAGCTGTATATGCCTCTGGCGATTTCGCTTGCCGTTACAGATGTAGTCTTGATAGCCGCGACAGACGGGTCTGCGCCAATCTACAGTATCGTCCATCTGAAGATGGAGTATCCTCATGGCGGGAATTGGCGGAATCGATTCTGATATCGAAGCTGACGTTGAGGGTTCGCTCACGCCACACGGGACGTCAGTCGCGAATTCGGAATTCGAAGAACATGCGCTGGGTATCAGCGCAGGCAATTCAGCCGCGGCTGAGGACCAGAGGTTGCCTCACAAGATATTCCCTCGCGAGATAATCGAGGACGAGATCCTGCGCCGGCTCGGGACGGACGAACTCCGGGACGTGCAAGGCGTATCCAGCGGTTGGGACAGCATGATCGCGAGCCTTATCGACAAGCGACGTGGCGAGATCGAGAGTTTCATAGCCAAAATAAACACTGTGACCAATGGCTCAGATCATCAGCGGGCACCCGCAGCTCTGATGTTATTGGGCGCCATTCGCGAAAGGCTTGATGACCTAAGCAAGACGGAACGTACCAAGCTTGCATCCTTCCTGATGGGCCTGCCAGATGATCAGATTTTTGCCGCATCGCTCAACGTCATCGGACCCGGCGTGCGACACTTCAGCGTCGCAGACCAGACTCGCCTGATCGACAAAGCACAACAGATTTCGAGCGAGTCAGACTTCTTTTCCGCGATGTCGGCGCAGCAGGCAACGATGCGGCTCGTGCCCCACCTCTCCGACGGGCCCCGGCAGAGGGCATTCGATGCCTCCCTTAGTCAGGTACCGCCTTATTCGCGTGGGATTGCGCTCAAAACAGTCGCCGAGCGATCCCAACTGATGTCTGAGAGCGAATTGGATAAAGCGATCAACATCGTGATCAACCCTGATGATCACTACTATCGAATCATGAGGCCGGAGCAGGCAACCGCGATCGAAGCTCTCGGGCGCGGCCAGGGACTATCCGGTCGACAGAGAGACGTCCTACTCCGGACTGCGCTGGCGTTTGAAGACGACGCACATGTCAGTCGGGCGTCCGCCGGCATCCTGGATGGTGCTTCATCGACTGCCGGCTGGCCCGCCCCTAAGCTCCTCGGGGCGCTCGTAGCTCGCGCCAAGCGTATGCGAATGCCCGCCGACAAGGCGAAATTGATGACTGCCATTTCCAGCGCAGCAACGCACCCGCCACAAGACGCCGTCGATGCCATCAAGGGCCTCACGGCCGATCCGGCAGACGAGGCGCTGTACATGTACCTGTTCGAGAGTCTGAACAACTTGCGTGTGTCTCCGATGGCGAAGATGTCCGAGGACGACAGGGAGCATGTGATCACAAGCATCTTAGACTATAATGCCCGCTTGCATCCGTCTGTCGCCTTGATCCGCAACCGATCGATTGCGAAAAGTGTGAGCCAACTCGATCCCTTGTCGTTGACGCCGATCGACAAGCGTCTTTACGACGCGGCTATCAACCTGCCTGATGAGGTGGACAGAGCCCTTGCACTCAGCGAAGCAGCCCCGCCGATCGCCGAGCGCATGCGGGATGCGACACCGTCTACGCGTACAGAGTTGGCACGACGTGCGGACGACCTGGTCAAGCGGGCGCTCGAGCTGCGTAACGACACTTTTCGCAAGAGCCTTTGGGGGTTGAGCTCGGTGCTGCCCTACGTCTCGGATCAGCGACGCGAGGCCCTTGTCGAGCGTGTCCTGGAGTGGCCGCAGGACGATCCGAACCGCGTACCGGCTATCGCGTTCCTGTTGCGGAGCCGGACCGCCCTGGGTGAGGACCTGACCAACCGCCTGATCGAGGGAACAGGAATATAACCCGTCGGGCTCTGGGCGGCGCTGGCAAGGTCGAGGTTCCGCCTGCAATTATCGAGCAATCTACACAAGCTTGGCGGGGTAAGTCGGCCATATCAGCCGACTCAATCAGATCGCAAACAGCCACACCGCGATAATGGTGCCGAGTGTCGCCAGGCCGCTGATGGTCCAGCCGGCGGCGTAGGCCGCCTCTTCCTCGCGCGTGACCGGCGGTGATTCGACACGAATCATGTCCGTTCGCCAATCCATGGTCGCTCTCCGAACGCTTTGTCCCAACAAGGGAATTAGCGAAGGACCTAACCGGAACGACCGCGCTTTGGTTCCACTTCATTCGAAAAAGACAAATGCATGGCCTACGCTCTCACAAATATCTGATTGTCGAGGAGGAACCGTTCGGGGTCGGGTTCCATTATGGTGCTGCGACAAACCAGCACACCTACGGAGGTTCTCCCAATGCGCAAACTGATCATCGCCACGGCCGCTCTCGCCTTCCTGTCCTCGACTGCCATGGCCCAGGACAAGGCTGGGAGCACCTCCACGGCGCCCGCGGCCACGAGCGGTGACACCATGAGCAAGGGCGAGATGTCCAAGACGAGCAAGGCCAAGAAGTCGAAGAAGTCGGCTGCAAAGAAGACCGGCGACGACGCCATGCAGAAGCAGTAAGGCGCGGCTCTCTCGCCAACGACCCGGCCGCCTCTCGCAGGCGGCCTTTTCGTTTGGGCTTGTTGTTCGGGGTCGAAGCTACGGCGCGCCCAGCTTCTCGTCGGCCAGCCGCGCGGCGAGCCACCGCGTCAGGTCCGGCTCGAGCTTGCCGGCGACATAGACCTCGCACATTGCGACATTCTGTTTTGCAAGCGTCAGCAGCACACCGATCCCCCAGGCGAACCAGACCAGCGGATCGGTCATCGCCTTGAGCTTCTGCTGGTCATGCTCGATCGGCTGGTGGTTGGTGGCCTTCCTGACCTCGACCGCGAGCAAATTATCGGGAACGGCGCGCTGATGAACGACGATGTCGGGGAAGATCGATTTGCCGAGCGCGTCGTCGGTCGAGACGATCGTGCCGTGCGGCAGGCGCAGCATGCGCTCGCCCAGCCGGTTATAGTCGCAATCGACCTGCCATCCCGGATACTGCTTCTCCAGATAGACCGCGAGCCGATGGGTCAGCGCGCGCTCGCCGGCGTCCTTGTCAAGGAGAAAGGCCTCCCGGGCATAAAACTCCTGCAGTGCGGCGACTAGCTTGTTCAGTTCGGTCTGCATCCGCCCTCCGACTGTAGACCGTCATTTCACTCCGTCCCTCGTCATTCCACGGCGCCTCGAAACGGCGAACACGGAATCTCCGGGTTCGATGCTTGGCATCGCCCCGGAGTGACTCAAATACGGTTTGTGATTCTGGATCGCTTCGCTGGCGCTCGCAATGTCGTTCTTGTCGCGCACACCACGTCGACAACCACAATGGTGCCGTGGCCCTTAGAACTGCACCTCGATCAGGCGCGGCCCCTTCTCGCGCACGGCTTCTTCCAGCGCCTTGTTGAACTCGTCGGCGGTGGTGACCGCGCGACCCGGCACACCCATGCCCTTGGCCATCGCGACGAAGTCCAGCGTCGGGCGGTCGAGCTTGAGCATGTCCTGGGCGCGCTTGCCCGGCTCGCCGGCGCCGACGCCGTCGAACTCGCCGCGCAGGATCTGATAGATCTTGTTGGCGAAAACAATGGTAACCACGTCGAGGCCCTCGCGCGCCTGCGTCCACAGCGACTGGATCGTATACATGGCGCTGCCGTCGCCGACCATGCACATGACTTTTCGGTCGGGACAGGCAACTGCGGCGCCGGTGGCGATAGGGGTCGAGAAACCGATCGAACCGCCCATGTTCTGCAGCCAGTCATGCGGCGCAGAGGCCGCCGTCGGCGGAAAAAAGCCGCGGCCGGTGGTGATGGATTCATCGACCACGATGGCGTTTTCCGGAATCGCGCACGCGATCGCCTGCGCGATCGAGGTGAGATTGAGCGCGCCGGTCGGCTTGTTGAGTTCGATAAGTTTCTGCGGCTTGACGTCGGACGGTTTGGCGCCGACCGCGCCCGCAAGCGCCTCCAGCGCCGCGACCGAGTTCTCGCCCCAGGAGGTCATGCGATGCACGTCGCAGCCCTCGGGCTTTAGCATGCTCGGCTTGTTCGGATAGGCGAAGAAGGCGATCGGATCGTTGGCCTCGACCAGCACGATGTGCTTGAAGTCTTTCAGGATCGGCAGCGCCTGCTCGATCACGTAAGGGATACGGTTGATGGAGAAACGACCACGGCCGCGCGCCATCCGGGGGTGAAAGGTCTGGCCCATCACGGTGCACCCGGTCTTCCCGGCGATCTGCTGGGCCAGCGCCAGGGCCTGCTCGGTCAGCGCATTTCCGGTAACAAGCAGCAGCGTATGAGCGGCATCCTCATGCAGTATGCGCGCGGTCTTCTCCACCGCCTGCGGCGAATAGCTGATGCGCTGGTTGCTCTCGGGAACCTGCGCAATGCCGTCGGCCTCGTTCCAGGCGGTGTCGGCGGGCAGGATCAGGGTCGCGATCTGCGGCGGCGCGCTTTTGGCGGCAGCGATCGCAGCGGCGCCGTCGGCGGCGACCGACCGGGCATCCGGCGAGGTGCGCACCCAGGCCGACATCGGTCGCGCCAGCCCCTCGATGTCGGAGGTCAGCGGCGCATTGTAGCCGATGTGATAGGTCGCGTGCTGACCGACGATGTTGACGATGCCGGAATGGGCCTTCTTGGCGTTGTGCAAATTGGCAAGGCCGTTGGCGAGGCCGGGGCCGAGATGCAGAAGCGTCGAGGCAGGCTTTCCCTTCATACGGAAATAGCCGTCGGCTGCCCCGGTCACCACGCCCTCGAACAGACCAAGCACACAGCGCATGCCCTCGACCCGGTCGAGCGCCGCGACGAAGTGCATCTCTGACGTGCCCGGGTTGGTGAAGCAGACGTCGACGCCGCCTGCAACCAGGGTTCTGACCAGACTTTCCGCGCCGTTCATTCGTTCCGCTCCGCTTGCCAAAAAAGTTTTTGAGTACAATGACGATCAACCATTGTTCACAGCATTCGTCAAAGGCCACCACGGCATTGCTGCCATCGCCGGCGCCCCCGCCCTCGACCTCGCGCGGTCATGGTGCGAATTCGGTAACTCCAATGGGTGAATTTTCCGCTGTCACAAGGCCGTGGCTTGCACAAAATACCAAGCTGTGGCTCCTGTTGCAGATCGGGTCCGTTTTAGCTGAGGAAACCAGTGATGCGGGTGATTGCCGGAATAGTTGCAGTGCTGCTGTTGGCCGTGACGAGCCAGGCTCAGGCCCAGTTTCAAACCCCGTTTTACGATAGCCGTGACATCATGGGCGGCGGCCCGAATTTCTTCGGCGGCGGCGCGAGCCCAATCCCCCGCCAGACCGTGATGTATCCGACCAGCTATGCCCCCGGCACCATCGTGATCAACACCGCCGAGCGGCGGCTGTATCTCGTGCAGGGAGGCGGAGAAGCGCTGCGCTACGGCATCGGCGTGGGACGTGACGGCTTCCGCTGGGGCGGGGTGCACCGCGTCTCGGCGAAGCGCGAGTGGCCGGACTGGACGCCGCCGCGGGAGATGCTGGCGCGCCGGCCTGACCTGCCGCGCCACATGAGAGGCGGTATCGAAAACCCGCTCGGGGCCCGGGCGCTCTATCTCGGCTCGACGCTCTATCGCATTCACGGCTCCAACGAGCCGGAGACGATTGGACAGGCCGTCTCCTCCGGCTGCTTCCGCATGACCAATGAGGACGTGGTCGATCTTTATAACCGGGTCTCCGTCGGCGCCACGGTGGTGGTGATGAACTGAACCAGCATCTGCAGCGGCCGCTCGTCGCGGCCATCGCGGTGCTGGTCGCGGTCCTCGCTGTGCCGACGCTGCGAGCGGCATCGGCCGAGAATGCCACCGTCGCCGCCAAGCAGCGTGCCGAGCGAAAGACCTTCACCGACGCCGAGATCGCTGAGGGCTTTCTGAAGACGACCTTCGGTACCGAATTCCACCTCGCAGGCCGGGTCGACCGCATCCGCAAATATGCGGTGCCGGTGCGCGTATTCGCTGAGGGCGGGAGCCGCGAGCGCAAGGCTCAGCTTGCGCGCGTCGTCGCCGACATCGCGACGCATGTTCAGCATCTCGACATCGGAATGACGACAAGCCGGGCGGCCGCGACTATCGAGGTGCGGCTGGTGCGCGACCGCGACCTCTATCCAACCATCAAGAAACTCTATGGCAGCGAGCGGGCGCGCGAGATCAAGGCCTCGCTTGACCCGCAATGCCTGTCGGGCTTCCGCAAGAACGATGCCTACGAAATCCAGCATTCCGACGTGATCCTCGCGACCGACGTCAGCGATTTCACCTTCCTCGATTGCGCCTATGAGGAACTGTTGCAGGCGCTGGGCCCGATCAACGATACGGATACGGTGCCCTGGACCATGTTCAACGACGAGGTCTCGATGGGCTTCTTCGATGTCTACGACCAGTACATCCTCAATCTGCTCTACGATCCACGCGTCACGCCGGGCATGACTGTCGAGCAGATCAAGGCCGTGCTGCCTGAAGCGCTCGCGGACGCGCGCGCCTTCGTGCGCAAGGTCAACGATCTGCCGGAATAGTCGATCATTTCGATCAGACGACGCGGCCGGGCCGCGACCGGCGATGGTGGCGGAAATGCGACGCTGAACAAAATGTGATCTGGCGCTCCAGTCTTCCCTTAATCAAAACGAAACAGTATAGTTCTATTCCCCCTTGATAGTGTCCCGGGGCCGCCGCGACGGTCAGCAATGATCCTAGCCGCGGCCCCGGCAGCTCGGTCTGCCTCTCCCTTCTTGAAAGCGCGCGTAGCGGCAATGAGTTTTCGCCTGGTCCGGTGGATCGCGTTGGCCTGTGCCCTGGCGCTGACGCTCGTGGGCTGCACGACGCTGCCGCGCACGCCCTATACCACGTCCGACGCGAGCGCCTCCCGCGTGCTCGATGTCGACGGCTTGCGGCGCTACGCGGACGAGCCGGCGTCGAAATTCCTGGCCGACAAGGACGACACCGCACCCATCAGGACCTATCTCGCGCTGTCCGGCGGCGGCGCCGACGGCGCCTATGGCGCGGGCATCCTCAACGGCTGGACCGCCGCCGGCAGCCGCCCCAACTTCTCCATCGTCTCAGGCGTGAGCACCGGCGCCATCATCGCGCCCTTTGCCTTTCTCGGCCCGCAATATGACGACACGCTGCGCGAGATCTACACCTCGGGCATAGCCGAAAGCCTGCTCGAGAGTCCAAAAATCTTCCAGGCGGTGTTCGGCTCCGGCCTGTTCGGCAATGCCCGCCTGCGCGAATTGGTCGCGCGCTATGTCGGCTCCGACCTGTTGGCGCAGATCGCGCGCGAACATGCCAAAGGTCGTCGGCTGCTCGTCGTCACGACCGATCTCGATACGCAGCGCACCGCGATCTGGGACATGGGCAAGATCGCCGCCATCGGCACGCCCGAGGCGTTGAAGCTGTTTCGCGACGTCGTCGCCGCCTCCGCCAGCATTCCCCTGGTGTTTCCGCCGATCCTCATCGAGGCCGAGGCGGAAGGCAGACGGTTTCAGGAGATGCATGTCGACGGCGGTGTGATGACCCCGGTGCTGACGCTGCCGGACGCGATCCTGTTCCAGGGGCACGCGCTGCCGAAGAACAGCCGGTTCGACATCTATATCCTGGTCAACAACAAGCTCGAGCGCGATTTCGAGGTGGTCCCGAACGGCACGATCGACGTGGCCTCACGCAGCCTCGGATCGATCACGAAAGCACAGACGCGCTCCGTCGTGCTATCGACCTACGAGTTCGCTCGGCGCAATCGCGTGGGCTTCAACCTGTCCTATATTTCCCGCGACTATCCCGCAGCGGACTCCGACGGCTTCAACACGGCCTATATGCGCAGGCTCTACCAGTTTGGCTTTGAGAAAGCCTCCGGCGGGCATGCCTGGACGGGAACGCCGCCCTAACACGACGCGCCTCAAATCTTCGAATTGCAGATCGCCTTGAGTGCCTTCCATTCCGCGGCCGTCAAGAGCGGCGGGCCGCTCGGCGAGATGTCCGCTTCGCTCATGCGCTTCAACCGCTCCTCGGTGAGCGCATGGCTCGCCAGAACCTGTTGTCGCCGCGAAGGCAATCCCCGTTCGAGCGCTAACGAAGTGCTGGCGGACTCGTGATGAACCGCCGGCTCCGATTAACGGTCAGGCGGTCTTCTCGAACAGCTCCCGCCCGATCAGCATCCGCCGGATTTCGCTGGTGCCGGCGCCGATCTCGTAGAGCTTGGCGTCGCGCAACAGCCGCCCGGTCGGATAGTCGTTGATATAGCCGTTGCCACCGAGCAGCTGGATCGCATCCAGCGCGCATTGGGTGGCCTTTTCCGCCGCGTACAGGATGGCGCCGGCGGCGTCCTCGCGAGTGGTCTCGCCCCGGTCGCAGGCTTTTGCGACCGCATAGACATAGGCGCGCGAGGCGTTCATCGTGGTGTACATGTCGGCGAGCTTGCCCTGCACGAGCTGGAAGGCGCCGATCGGCTGGCCAAACTGCTTGCGCTCATGCACATAAGGCAGCACCGCGTCCATGCAGGCCTGCATGATGCCGAGCGGACCTGCCGCCAGCACCGCGCGCTCATAATCGAGGCCCGACATCAGGACGTTCACGCCGCGGCCGACCTCGCCCAGCACGTTCTCCTCCGGCACCTCGCAATCCTCGAACACGAGCTCGCACGTGTCGGAGCCGCGCATACCGAGTTTGTCGAGCTTCTGCGCGGTGGAAAATCCCTTCATGCCCTTTTCGATGATGAAGGCGGTGATGCCGCGCGGGCCGGCCTCCGGATCGGTCTTGGCATAGACCACCAGCGTCTCCGCCACGGGCCCGTTGGTGATCCACATCTTGGAGCCGTTGAGCACGTAGCGGTCGCCCTTCTTGTCGGCGCGCGTCTTCATCGACACCACGTCCGAGCCCGAGCCCGGCTCGGACATTGCGAGCGACCCGACATGGTCGCCGGAAATCAGCTTGGGCAGATATTTGCGCTTCTGCGCCTCGTTACCGTTGCGGCGGATTTGGTTGACGCAGAGGTTGGAATGGGCGCCGTAGGACAGCCCGACGGCAGCGGAGGCGCGCGAGATCTCCTCCACCGCGATGCAATGCTCGAGATAGCCGAGCCCCGCCCCGCCATATTCCTCTTCGACCGTGATGCCGTGCAGGCCGAGCGCGCCGATCCTGGGCCAGAGATCGCGGGGGAATTGGTTGGACTTGTCGATCTCGGCCGCGCGCGGCGCGATTTCGTGGCTCGCGAAACTGTGCACGGTCTCGCGGATGGCATCCGCCGTCTCGCCAAGATCGAAATTGAAAATGCGATGGGCGTTGGGGATCATGGCGGCCTTCTCTCCCGGCAAAATTCCTGAGGCATTGCCACAGGCTTATTCCCTGCGTAAGCGCTTGTCACGGGCTGAAATTCCGCCCCAAGCGAGGTTTCGTGATGGTTTCGCGCCCTAAAGCGCGTTGGCTTCGGGCCTTTGAAGGAGCATGATCTTTCCGGAAATCCGCTACACGCTTTTCCAGATCGTGCACAGCGCCTAAACGCAACCCGTTGCGGCCAAATGCAGCTTGCCCCGGCGCACGCAACGGGCTGTAATCGCGAAAAATACCGCCCTGAATCGCGGATGAACCGGAGGGAGCTAGCACATGCACGGAGCGATGGATCTCGCGCGACCGATGAGCCTGGACGCAGCGCGCGAACGCGCAATGTCGTTGCCGCTTGCGGATTTCGATCCCGGCGACCCCGAATTGTTCCGCGCCGACACGCACTGGCCGTATTTCGACCGGCTGCGCAAGGAAGACCCGGTCCATTACTGCAAGGACAGCATGTTCGGCCCGTACTGGTCGGTGACCCGGTACAACGACATCATGGACATCGAGACCAACCACGCGGTGTTCTCCTCGGCGGCCTCGCTCGGCGGCATTACCATCCGCGATGTTCCAACGGACTTGCGCCGCGAAAGCTTCATTGCCATGGACCAGCCGCGCCACAGTGCGCAGCGCAAGACCGTGGCGCCGATGTTCACGCCGACCCATCTCGACCAGCTCGCGATCAGCATTCGCAAGCGCTCGGCCGAATGCCTCGACAACCTGCCGGCAGGAGAGGTGTTCGACTGGGTGGACAAGGTCTCGATCGAGCTCACCACCCAGATGCTGGCCGTGCTGTTCGACTTCCCCTGGGAGGACCGGCGCAAGCTGACGCGCTGGTCGGATATCGCAACCACCCTCCCCGGCGTCGGCGGCCTGGTTGCGACCGAGGACGAGCGGCAGGCCGAACTCATGGACTGCGCGAGCTATTTCGCAAGGCTCTGGAAGGAGCGCATCGACCAGCCGCCAAAGAGCGACCTGTTGTCGATGATGGCGCATGGCGAGGCCACGCGCGACATGGACCCGAAGAATTTTCTCGGCAATCTGATCCTTCTGATCGTCGGCGGCAACGATACCACGCGCAACACCATGTCGGGCAGCATCTTTGCCCTGAACCAGCATCCCGACCAATACCAGAAGCTGCGCGACAACCCGGCGCTGATCGACAGCTTTGTCTCCGAGGTGATCCGCTGGCAGACGCCGCTGGCGCATATGCGGCGCACGGCGCTCGACGACATCGAATTCCGCGGGCGCAAGATCAAAAAGGGCGACAAGGTCGTGATGTGGTACGTCTCGGGCAATCGCGACGAGCAGGCGATCGAACGTCCCTACGACTTCCTGATCGACCGCGCGCGGCCGCGGCAGCATCTGTCGTTCGGCTTCGGCATTCACCGCTGCGTGGGCCTCAGGCTGGCCGAGCTGCAGCTGAAGATCATCTGGGAAGAAATCCTCAAGCGTTTTGAGCATATCGAGGTGGTGGGCGAACCTAAGCGGGTTTATTCGAGCTTTGTGAAGGGCTACGAGACCTTGCCGGTCCGTATCAATGCGTAAGTCCGACCGAACAGGATATCGAGAATGAACGTCCAGGCTCCCGTCAAGGCCGATATGGCCGAGCGCCTGCGCCTCGCGCGGCGAGAGGCCTATGCCACACCGCTGAAGGATTTCCATCCCGGCGCTCCGCGACTGTTCCGTGACGACACGCTGTGGCCGTGGTTCGAGCGACTGCGCAAGGAGGAGCCGGTGCATTACTGCACCAATGCGCCGATCGAGCCCTATTGGTCCGTGGTGAAATACAACGACATCATGCACGTCGACACCAATCATGGCATCTTCTCCTCCGATGCAAGGCTTGGCGGCATTTCGATCAAGGACAACCCGCCCGGCTATGACTGGCCGAGCTTCATCGCGATGGACCAGCCCAGGCACGCCGAGCAACGCAAGACGGTGTCGCCGATGTTCACGCCGACGCATCTCGACGAGCTTGCGGTCCTGATCCGCCAGCGCTCGGCCAAGGTGCTGGACAGCCTGCCGCGCAACGAGACCTTCAATTTCGTCGAGAAGGTCTCGATTGAGCTCACCACGCAGATGCTGGCGACGCTGTTCGATTTCCCTTTCGAGGAACGGCGCAAGCTGACCCGCTGGTCGGACGTGTCGACCGCGCTGCCCAAGAGCGGCATCGTGGAGTCGCGGGAGCAGCGCCGCCGGGAAATGGACGAGTGTCGCGAATATTTCGCGCGTCTGTGGAATGAGCGCATCAATAGCGAGCCGCGCAACGATCTCCTGTCGATGATGGCCCACAGCGAGGCCACGCGGCACATGGACCCGGACAATCTGATGGGCAACATCATCCTGCTCGTCGTCGGTGGCAACGATACCACCCGCAACACCATGAGCGGCTCGGTGCTCGCGCTGAACGAGAATCCGGGCGAGTACGACAAGCTGCGTGCCAATCCCAAGCTGATCGATTCCATGGTACCGGAGGTGATCCGCTGGCAGACGCCGCTCGCCCATATGCGGCGCACCGCGCTGGAAGACACCGAGCTCGGCGGCAAGACAATCAGGAAGGGCGACCGCGTCGTGATGTGGTACGTCTCGGGCAACCGCGACGAGGACGCGATCGACCGTCCTGACGAATTCATCATCGACCGGCCGCGGCCGCGCACGCATCTGTCGTTCGGCTTCGGCATCCACCGCTGCGTCGGCATGCGGCTCGCCGAGCTGCAGCTGCGCATCGTCTGGGAAGAGATCCTAAAGCGCTTCGAGCGTATCGAGGTGGTCGGCGAGCCGAGGCGGCTCTATTCCAGCTTCGTGCGCGGCATCGAATATCTGCCGGTGCGCATTCCCGGCTGAGGCGGAGCACCTTCTTCGTCTCTCCAATCGGGAGCGGTCGGATCGCATCGATGGATGCGATCCGGGTAAGGTGTCAGGGTCCCTCGCGAGGGCACCGCCCCTATAAAATTCCGGCATGGCAGCCTGAACCAGATAAGAAGGGCAATGCGCCGCCTTTTCGCCTAAAGCCTTGGGGCATACACGACCGAGAGTCCCGAGGAGACGATGGCAGTTTCGACAGCAGACGACGTGACCAGCCGCGACTGGCCGCTCGACATCTATCATTCACTGAAAACGGCCGGCGTCTCGCAGCTTTGCTACGTGCCCGACGCCGGCCATTCCCGCCTGATCCAGCTGTCGCACGCCGATCGCGACATCAAGACCACGGTGCTGACCACCGAGGAGGAAGGCGTCGCACTGGCCGCCGGCGCCTGGCTCGGAGGCGACCGCGCGGTGCTGTTGATGCAGTCGAGCGGCGTCGGCAATTGCATCAACATGCTATCGCTGCTCGCAAGCTGCCGCCTGCCCTTCCTCACCTTCGTGACCATGCGCGGCGAATGGGCCGAGTTCAATCCCTGGCAGATCCCCATGGGCAAGGCGACGCAACAGGCGCTGGAAATCATGGGCGTCACGGTGTTCCGGCTCGAGAAGCCTGATGACGCAGCCGAGCTCGCCTCCGCCGCGGCGTCGCTCGCCTTCGATAGCGATCAGCAGATCGCGGTCCTGATCTCGCAACGCATGATCGGCCGCAAGAAGTGGACGGAGACGAAGTGATGCAAAAGAATTTCGGTTCGCTCGATCGCCGCGAGGCGGTGAAGATGCTGCTTGCCGACCGCGGCGATCTGCTTGTGATCAGCGGCCTCGGCTCATCGTCCTATGACTTGTTCGACGCCGGCGAGAACGCAGGCAATTTCTATCTCTGGGGCGCCATGGGCGGCGCCGCCATGGTCGGCCTCGGGCTGGCATTGGCGCAGCCGAAGCGGCCTGTCGCGGTCGTCACCGGGGATGGCGAGCAGCTGATGGGGCTCGGCAGCCTCCTGACCGTGGCCGCCAAGAAGCCCGGCAATCTCTCGATCGTCGTGCTCGACAACGGCCATTTCGGCGAGACCGGTATGCAGCAGAGCCATTCCGGCCTGGGTGCCCGGCTAGAGGTGATCGCGGGCGGCGCCGGCTTCCACTCGGTCACGGAGATCGGCGATCTCGAAAGCATCGCAGCGTTCCGCCGCAAGATGCGGAATTTCGACGGCCCGCATTTTGCGCGCATCCACATCAGCTCCGACCATGTCCCGCGTGCCTTGCCGCCGCGTGACGGCGTGTTCCTGAAGAACCGTTTTCGTGAGCATCTTGGGTTTGCGGTGACCTGATTCAGGCGAGCTTGATGTCCCACGTTCCTTCATTGCGACAGGCGGCCGTCTCGTTGCGCAACAGCGCGGTGACGGCGGCGATCGCGGCGGAGCCGGGATGGTCGATTGGAGACGCGATGATCAACTCGCGCATCGGGCCGTCCTTGGCAATGGACGCGATCTCGAGCTTGCCGGCTTGGACCTCGTCGCGCACCGAGGAAGGCGGCAACAGTGCAAAGCCGAGCCCTTCCTCGACGAGGCTCGTGAGCACTCGGAACGAATCCGCTTCCACCTGGATATCGAGCTTGACCTTCTTCTGCGCCGCCGCGTGTTCGATCAGCGTCCGAAGGCCGTGGGAATGACTGGGCAGCACCAGCTTCTGGCGCAACAGCCAGTCCATCTCGACCCGCTTCTTGCGCGAGAGCCCCGAGCCACGCCGGCCGACTGCCACCACCGCATCCCGCCCGAGATTTTGCACCGAGAGGTGCAGATCGGCGGACGGACCGTAGATCACGGCCAGGTCCATCTCGCCACGGTGCAGCCATTCGATCAGGTGGCCGCTGTAGCTTTCGACGATGCACAAGGAAATTCCGGGGTAGCTTTCCACCGTCCGGCGCGCCAGCCGCGCCGAGAGCACGCAGCTCACGGTCGGAACCAGACCCAGCACCACCCGTCCGCTCGGCGCGCCCGCATGGGATTGGATATCGTCGCGGATCTGGTCGATCTGGCGGACGATACCGGAGGTGCGCGCGAGCAGCAGCCTGCCGGCCTCGGTCAGCACCATGCCCCTGCCGTTCCGGGTGAACAGCTCTGCGCGCAGCTCATGCTCCAGAAGCTTGATCTGGCGGCTGAGCGCAGGCTGCGCTATCCGCAAGGTGTCGGAAGCCTTGGAGAGGCTGCCGAGCTCGGCCACGCAACTGAAGGTCTTGAGCTGGCGGAAATCCATACTTGCCAATCTTGGAATGCTACTTCATAGGCTATAACAATTCAGCATAGGGAGCTCGCGGCGGTTTCTCAAATCAAAAGCCCGTCGCCATCGATCAAAATGATCCAGGAACAAGCACACGAACAGGACGAACACGCCGAGATCCGCGATGCGGTGGCAAAGCTTTGCGCGCAATATCCCGGCGAATATTGGCGCAAGCTCGATCGCGAGATGGCCTACCCGTCGGCCTTTGTCGATGCGCTGACGCAGGCTGGCTATCTCTCGGTGCTGATCCCCGAGGAATATGGCGGCGCGGGTCTGAAGCTGTCCGCGGCCGCGGCGATCCTGGAGGAGGTCCAGCGCGCGGGCTGCAATGGCGGCGGCTGCCACGCCCAGATGTACACCATGGGCACGGTGCTGCGGCACGGCAATGCCGAGCAGAAGGCAAAATGGTTGCCGAAGATCGCGAGCGGCGAACTGCGCTTGCAGGCCTTCGGCGTCACCGAGCCGACCAGCGGCACCGACACCTCCTCGCTGAAGACGTTTGCACGGCGCGAAGGCAATGACAGCTATATCGTCAACGGCCAGAAGATCTGGACCAGCCGCGCCGAATATTCCGACCTGATGATCCTGCTCGCGCGCACCACGCCGAAGGAGCAGGCGAGGAAACGCACCGACGGGCTCTCAGTGTTCATCGTCGACATGCGGGAGGCAAAGAAGGCCGGGCTCTCGATCCGTCCGATCCGCACCATGATGAACCACTCCACCACGGAAGTGTTCTTCACTGACATGCGGGTGCCCGCGGAGAATTTGATCGGCGAGGAAGGCAAGGGTTTTCGCTACATCCTTTCCGGCATGAATGCCGAGCGCATCCTCATCGCGGCCGAATGCATCGGCGACGCCAAATGGTTCATCGCGAAGGCGACCAATTACGCCAAGGAGCGCGCGGTGTTCGGCCGTCCGATCGGCCAAAACCAAGGCATCCAGTTCCCGATTGCGAAGGCCTACGCCTCGATGCGCGCGGCGGAATTGATGGTGAAGGAAGCCACGCGCAAATATGAGGCCGGGCTCGATTGCGGCGCCGAGGCCAACATGGCCAAGATGCTCGCGGCCGACGCCTCCTGGGAAGCGGCCAACGCCTGCATCCAGACCCATGGCGGCTTCGGCTTTGCCGAGGAATACGACGTCGAGCGCAAATTCCGCGAGACCCGGCTCTACCAGGTGGCGCCGATCTCCACCAACCTGATCCTGTCCTATGTCGCCGAGCATGTGCTCGGCATGCCCCGCTCCTATTGAGGCACGACCATGCTGCCGCTTGAGGGAATCAAGGTCATATCAGTCGAACAGGCGGTCGCCGCCCCTTTCTGCTCCTCGCGTCTCGCCGACGCCGGCGCTGAAGTGATCAAGATCGAGCGCCCCGAGGGCGATTTTGCCCGCGGCTATGACGCCGCCGCCAAGGGCCAGAGCAGCTATTTCGTCTGGCTCAACCGCGGCAAGGAGTCGGCGGTGGTCGATCTCGCGACCAAGGAAGGACGCGCCGAGCTCGAGGCGCTGATCGCGAGCGCCGATGTGCTGCTGCAGAATTTGAAGCCGGGCGCGATGGACAAGCTCGGCTTTTCGCTGGAGCGGCTGCGCAAGGACTATCCGAAGCTGATCTGCTGCACCATTACCGGCTATGGCGACACCGGGCCTTATGCGCATCGCAAGGCCTACGATCTCCTGATCCAGGCCGAGAGCGGGCTTGCCTCCATCACCGGCGGTCCGGAGAGCGCGTCGCGCGTCGGGCTCTCGATCGTCGATATCGCGACCGGCGCCACCGCGCATGCATCGATCCTCGAAGCCCTGATCGGGCGCGGCCGCACCGGACAAGGCGCCGACATCAGGATTTCGATGTTCGACGTGATGGCCGACTGGCTCACGGTGCCTCTGCTCAACTCGGAGGCCGGCAATCCGCCCAAGCGCATGGGCCTCGCCCATCCCTCGATCGCGCCTTACGGCGTGTTCCGTTCCAGCGACGGCAAGGAAATTCTCATCTCGATCCAGAGCGAGCGCGAGTGGAAGAAGCTCTGCGCCGAAGTGCTGGACAAGCCCGAGCTGCCGAACGATCCGCGCTTTGCCAATATGGTCGAGCGTGTGCGCAACCGCGTCCTCACCGACAAGACCGTCGGCGACATCTTTGCGACGCTCACGCGCGACCAGTTGCTCAAGCGCCTGGCGGATTCCGATATCGCCTTTGCCGAGGTCAACACCATGGCCGACCTCACCGTGCACCCGCATTTGCGCCGCATCGAGGTCGAGACGCCGAACGGCGTCGTGGCCTATCCGGCGCCAGCCGCGATCTTTGTCGGCGAGGCGCGGCACTACGGCGCGGTGCCCGCGATCGGCGAAAGCAAGGCGACTTCAAAAGCTCCCGCACGGGCCAAATCGTCATGACCGAAAAGCTCGACCTCGATCATTTGCGGCAATGGATCGGCCGCACCCAGGAAGCCACCGACATCGTCACCGCGCAGCTCGTGAAAGGTCTGCGCGCGACGCTGTTTCAGGAGGTCGGCGAGCCGAAGACCGGCGATGCCGCGCCCTTCACGGCACATTGGTGCCTGGCGCAGCCGGTGTTTCCGATGGCGATGCTCGGCCCCGACGGCCATCCGACCCGCGGCGGCTTCCTGCCGCCGGTGCCGCTGCCGCGGCGCATGTGGGCCGGCGGCGAGATCGAATTTCTCGACGCCTTGCGCGTCGGCGATGAGTCGACGCGCACATCGCGGATATCGGATGTGACGATGAAGACCGGCTCGACTGGGCAGCTCTGCTTCGTCTCCGTCGAACACACCGTCACCTCTTCGCGCGGCGTTGCCATCCGCGAGCGCCAGGACATTGTCTATCGCGAAATGGGTGGCACACCGGCCGCGGCGCCGGCCAAGCCCACGCCTCCGCCGCCGGCGGCACAGCATCGCGAGACTCACGTCTCCGATCCGGTGCTGCTGTTCCGCTATTCGGCGCTGACCTTCAATGGCCACCGCATCCACTACGACCGCGATTATGTCACCAAGGTGGAGGGCTATCCCGGGCTGATCTTCCATGGCCCGCTGCAGGCGGCGTTCATAGTCGAGATGGCGGCAAAGCTGCGCGGCGGCAAGCCGCCGAAGACATTCACCTATCGCGGCGTGCAGCCGCTGTTCGAGGGCGGCGAGTTCTCCATCAACGCCAACGACAAGGGCGCGAGCATGGAGCTGTGGACCGCGAATGATGCGGGCCAGCCCACGATGAAGGGGACGGCGGTGTGGTAGTGTGGCCTTCGTCATTCCGGGGCGATGCGAAGCATCGAACCCGGAATCTCGAGATTCCGGGTTCGGTCCTGAGGACCGCCCCGGAATGACGTCCCCCGGAGGATAAAGAAGCGATGCCCCCGAAAAACGCCACCTCCCTCACCGTCAAGCAGGCCACTCTCGAGCTCTTGCGCAGCTTCGGCATCAAAAAAGTCTTCGGCAACCCCGGCTCGACCGAATTGCCGTTCCTCAGCGACTGGCCCGACGACATCGATTATGTGCTCGCGCTGCAGGAAGCCTCCGCCGTCGGTATGGCTGACGGCTATGCCCAGGCGACGCGCAATGCCGGCTTCGTCAACCTGCATTCGGCGGCCGGCGTCGGCAATGCACTTGGCAACATCTATACTGCCCATCGCAACCAGACCCCGCTCGTGATCACAGCGGGCCAGCAGGCGCGCTCGATCCTGCCGCTGCAGGCCTTCCTCTATGCCGAGCGCGCGTCGGAATTTCCGCGGCCTTATGTCAAATTCAGCGTCGAGCCGGCCCGCGCCGAGGATGTTCCGGCCGCGATCGCGCGGGCCTATCATATGGCGATGCAGCCACCCTGCGGGCCGACCTTCGTCTCGATTCCGATCGACGACTGGACGCATCAGGCGCAACCGCTGCAGGCACGCCAGGTGAGCCGCGAGCTCGGGCCCGCGCCGGAAGCCATGCGTACCCTCGCCGCGGCGCTGGAAAAAAGCGAGCGTCCGGCTTTCGTCGTCGGTCCTGCTGTCGATCGCGCCGCGGCCGTCGAGCTGATGGTGCGGGTGGCGGAGAAGGCAAAAGCGTCGGTCTGGGTCAGCCCGTTCTCGGCGCGCTGCTCCTTTCCCGAACGCCATCCGCAGTTTTCGGGTTTCCTGCCCGCTTCCCCCGGTCAACTGTCGGAAACGCTACGTAGCTACGACCTCGTGGTCGTGATCGGCGCACCGGTCTTCACCTTCCATGTCGAGGGCCACGCCTCGATCTTCGACGGCGCGACCACGCTGTTCCAGATCACCGACGATCCTGATGCCGCCGCGGTAACACCGGTCGGCAACAGCATCGTGGCCACCACGAAGCCCGCGCTCGCTATGCTGCTCGAGCTGCTCGGCGAGACCAAGCGCGCGACGCCTGCGGGTCGCCAATTGCCGCCGCCGCCTGCGGCCGCCGATCCAATCCCCGTTGCATTCCTGCTGCACACGATCTCCACCGCAATGGGCGAGAAAGCCGCACTTGTCGAGGAAGTGCCCTCACACCGCCCGATCATGCACCAGTTCATGCCAATGCCCGGCGCGGACAGTTTTTACACCATGGCAAGCGGCGGGTTGGGCTTCAGCCTGCCCGCCTCGGTCGGCATGGCACTCGGCTGGCCCGACCGGCGCACCGTCTGCCTGATCGGCGACGGCTCGGCGATGTACTCGATCCAGGCGCTGTGGACCGCCGCGCAGCGCAAGCTGCCGCTGACCGTGGTTGTGATCAATAATGCGGGCTACGGCGCGATGCGCTCGTTCAGCCAGGTGATGCAGGTGCGGAACGTCCCCGGCCTCGACCTGCCCGGCATCGATTTCGTCAAGATCGCCGAAGGCCAGGGCTGCCACGCAGTGCGCGTGAGTAAAGCGGCCGAACTGGCGCCGGCGCTGAAGCACGCGCTGGCGCATGACGGCGCCAGCCTGGTTGAGGTGATCGTGGATTCTGCCGTGCCGCTGCTCTACGCGCAGCGAGGACGGACGTGAGGCACGGACGTAAGGCTCTGCTGCCCTCGCCACGCCCGGCGAGCCACGGCGATCCATGCCGGTAGCCCCGGCGGCTCGAGATCTGACGGGATCGGCGAGCTAAAGCATGATCCGGAAAAGTGTGTAGCGGTTTTCCGAAAAGATCATGCTCGATCAAAGAGCTAAAGCGCGATGACGCTTCAACCAAATCTCATCGCGCTTTAGATTCGCCCGAAGCTCTTGCCGTGAAAGGCGCCCGTCATGTGCTCTTCGGCTTTCGCCTTCTCGAGCAGCAAGTCCATCACGATTCGCCGCAGCCGCTCGTTCTCGGCCCGCACGTCGTTGATCCCCTTTTCATCCGCGATGTCGCTCTGACTGGCCGATCCGCCGACAAGAACGTTTGTCTCGATCCCCACCGGATCATGATCATGCTTTGCACGATAGAGCTTACGCCAACGATGATAAGTCATCACACTTACGCCGAGCTCTTTGCAGGCCTCGGCTTGCGTCTGACCGCGTGCCATCAACTGCTGCGCGTGGCGTAGCTTGGTTCCGATTTCTTCTTCTGAATGACGCTTCATGGGTGTTTTCCGTTCGGATAACGGCAACCCCCACCCCGTTACGAATGAAATGGCTTCCTTAACATTGCATTCGATAGTTGCCGTTCGCGTTGAGCCTCTGAGTGATGTCAGCCACATTTGTAGGACAACTACACATTTATCGATTTTGAATGTGAAAGCTTATCCCATCTTACAATTTAGTCACAATCCCGAGGCAGCGAATACCGATCAGAATCGCGTTCTGGTTGTATCCTTTGCGCGATTGACAACACGCGTTTTTGCGATTCGAGCGGCTCAAGCATCATGCTTGCGGTCACATTGTCGTGCGAAGCCACCGGCGGATAATGCGGGCATCCTACGACATCTTGGATGGCTCCCTTTCCGGTAGAGTCGACGTCAAGGGAACCCATGGCTTCATAAAGCAGGGCGGAAGCGAGACCGCTGCGCCGTAACGATCGATAGCGCCAGCCTCAAACCAACGTCCCGATCCGATCAGAAAAATCCGGTGCTTAAATCGAGGCCATAGGCTTCAATGGCGAATAACGAGATGACTAAACCGAGACCGGAAAAGACGAGGATCCCTTCGAGAGACTCAATATCAACCGGAGCTCCGGTCACGCGGGAAATTGCACGAGCGAGCGTAGCCATCGGAACCTCCAGAATCGGGAGCAGGTCAGCTCTTAAATCGACTAGCGGGCGGCGCGCGCAGGCGGCACGTTCGCCCCAATGAATCAGCACCGCCGAGCATGCCCGGAAGCGGCCTCGGGCGCCTTCAGGACTCCTTATTTTGTGCTTACGAAGCCCTTGATTTTCATTTTGCGAAGCTACTCAAGCGCCGTCCGAGCTGACCGTTCCAAGCGACGGGAGCATAGATTTGCTTTATGTTTTTGATGATTACCTGCTGGACACCGACAGGTGCGAGCTGCGCCATGGCTCGAGCTCGGTTGCCATCGAACCGCAAGCCTTCGACTTGCTTCAGTATCTCATCCGTCACCGAGAGCGCGTGGTCAGCCGGGACGAGTTGATCGAGTCGATTTGGGCCGGGCGCCTTGTATCCGAATCGGCGCTGAGCACGCGCATCAATGCCGTACGAAGTGCCATCGGCGACAGCGGAACCCGGCAACGCCTGATCAAAACCCTGCCGCGCCGGGGTATCCGCTTCGTCGGCGACGTCCGCGAGGAACGGCAGGCGGCGGAGGAGCCGCCTTCTGGCGCACCGGAAAGCCGCGCCGTCGAGACCAGGAAACTGGACGAGACCGACAGGCAGTCGGACTGGCAAGCGCCTGAGGGCCGTTCGGGGACGTTGCCACAACTGATGGCTTCCCCTTCCAAACCGCCGCGCCGTTTTTTCCCGCGATTAACTGTGGGCGTCTTTGCGGCAGTCAGCCTGGCATGTGTCGGCGTATTGACGTGGAGCTATCTCGCGCGGTCCGCGCAATCGGAACGCACCAGAGCGAATATCCAGACCGCGGCGAAGCTCACGCACATCTCCGAACAGATCAACATGGTTTCACGCGAGGACTATGAATCCGTCCGCGCGCTCCAGCAATGGGCGGTTGACCTCGACCCTCACAACGCCACGGCTCTTGCCCGCCTGACCTCTGCAATCGTGACCGGCGTGCTGAATCATTGGTCGGATGATGTTGTCGCCGACCTTCATACCGCCGATCTTGCGCTGCAGGACGCCATCCGTATTGCCCCAGACAGCATGGTTGTGCACGGCGCCCAATGTCACATCCTTCGCGCGATGCGGCAGTTCGAGGCCGCCATCAAACTATGCAGCGAAGTCGCCCAGAGGTTTCCAAACCACCCATTTCCTCACAAGGAGATCGGATACAACAAGCTCATGCTGGGTCGGCTCGATGAAGCTCTGGCCGAATTCCGCGAGGCCGACCGCCTGGCACCGGATTCGCGGATGCGCTGGACCTGGAATCAGGGAATGGGGCTTGTCTATCTCATGCGAGGGCAGGATCAGGACGCACTTGAGCGGTTGTCGCGCGCGGCGCTCGAGGCGCCCAATGCCGGACACACGGCAGCCTACCTGGCTTCGGCATACGCCTTGGTCGGTCGCGAGCAGGAGGCACGTGACGCGCTGGACCATTACTTGAAGGTGTGGCCGAACACGTCGCTGAACAATTTCGGGCCGATGGTCGGAACGGCCGCATTCAACAGCCAGATGAAACGCGTGCTGGAAGGCTTGCACCTCGCAGGACTGCCCGACTGAGATTCAGTTCAGCGAAGCGGTCAAAGAAGTCCGCGATAGATGCCCGGCTGCGACCCCTCGATCGCGACAGCACCAACGGACTTTGCGTAGAACTCGGCGGGGCCCACGCCGCCGATGATGGCGTAGCCAAAGCCCTGCTGTCGCATGGCTTCGAGACAGGCGAGCAGCAGCGCCGCGCCAATTCCCTTGCCTCGTGCATTCGGGTCGACGCCGGTCGGGCCGAAAAAGTTCCGGCATGTCGCGTCATGGCATGCAAAGCCAAGCAAACGCTTGTGCTGGATGGCAATGAAGCAAGATACGGGCTGACGTGCAAAGGCCACGTCGGTTTCGCTGGCCCATGCTTCGCTGAAATGGCCTCGTACCCAGTCGAGAACCTTGTGTTTCTCGGGAGGCAAGGCGCGGCGGATTGATATTCCATCAGCGGCCAGGCGGCTCATCGTGTCATCGGAAGCCGGCAGGTCATACAGCTTCACCAGCATATCCATGCGGCCCAGTTCCCCTCGTCGACAAACGGCAAAATCAACCTGCATTCGAAGCTTCAGGCCGGTGCGCCGGTTCTCCCGATGGAAGCTTCCGCATTCCTGATAAAGCGAGATGCCCCAGAGTGCTACTTCCCGAACTCTTCCCGCATCTTGGCCTGGATCTTGGCCATACCGCCGATCCAGCGGTCGTAATTCTCGGTCTTCTTGCGCATATAGCCGAGCACCTGCGGGTGCGGCAGGATCAGGAATGTCTCCTGCTCGATACCGGCGAGCGCGTCGCGCGCGACCTGCTCCGGTGAGAGGTCGCCATCGCCGGATTGCGGGCCCTTTGGAATTGAGCGCAGCATGTTGGTATCGACGCCCTGCGGGCAGAGGATCGAGACCTTGATGCCGTCGGCGCGGTGGGAGATCGCGAGATTTTCGGCAAAGCCCACCGCCGCATGCTTGGTAGCGGAGTAAGCGGGACTGCCGACTTGCGACAACAGACCGGCGGCCGAAATCGTGTTGAGGAAATAGCCGCCGCCGCGGGCCTTGTAACGCGGGATCAGATGCCGCGCGGCATAGACATGGGCCATCACATGGATCGCCCAGCTCCGGGCAAACGGCTCGTCGGAGGTGCCGCCGGCATTCACCGACATCGGATCGAAGCCGCCGCCGATGCCGGCATTGGAGCAGAACAGCGCGATCGGGCCGAACTGCCGCTCGGTCTCATCGATGACGTGCAGCACGTTCTTTTCTTGCGCGACGTCGCATTTGAAGGCCGCGCCGTTGATGGGGCCGGCCACGTCGCGAGCGCTGTGCACGTCGAGATCGGCGACGATGACCCTGGCAGCACCGGCGCCATGGAAGACCTCGCACAGTGCCTTGCCGATCCCGTTGCCGCCGCCGGTGACAACCACGACTTTGCCGGTCACCTGCATCGCGCGCACTCCCGTAGTCAAAATCGTCAGTTCAGAACCAGGTCGAGCACTGCGGTGTAGTGGCAGGCCGCACCCAGCAGTACGAAACCATGCCAGATCGCGTTCTGGAAGCGCAACCTTCGCCAGGCGTGAAAGATCACGCCAAAGCTATAGAGCGCGCCCCCCGCAAGCACGAACCACAGCGCAATACTCGGCAGTGCCTCGACGACGCAATCATAGAGCATGACGCCGCTCCAGCCCAAGGCCAGATAGAGCCCGACCGACAAACGGTCAAAGCGGCCGGGCCATCCGAGTTTCAGCACAATGCCAAATATCGCAACGCACCAGACGCCGACCAGGAGCGCCACCGAGAAGAAGGTTGCCGGCAGCTCCATGATGAACGGCGTGTAGGTGGCTGCAATCAGCACATAGATCGCCGAATGGTCGAAGCGCCGCAGCATCCATTTGGCGCGCGACACCGGCCAGAGATTATAGGTCGCCGACAGCACCAGCATGGTGAGGAGCCCCGCGACATAGATCGAGACGCCCAGAATGTCGAGCGGCGTAGCATAGACGGCGGTGAGCACCACCAGCGTCGTGGCAGCGACCAGCCCGAAGATGATGCCGGTGGCATGAACGATGCCGTCCGCGATCAGTTCCGCGCGGTCATAATCCCAGCCGACAACGCCCACAGCCGCGTGGACGGAGGTCGAGGCCAGCTGCTTCAACTTGAAGATGGTCATGGCTTAAGTCCGGGAATCCTCTGCATCTGCCGCCATTATGGGTCCGGCATAGTCAATGAAGGGTTCAAACCTCATAACCGCAACACCCCGACCAAAATGTGAAGCTTGATTTCGGCCATGCAATGGCCACCTTTGCTGGCGACGCCCGCCAGTTCCACCTCAATTTTCCAAAGACCTGATGGCCTTCAGCCTTTCTGAAATCGTCGAGGAAGCGCGCCTCTCGGCGCGGGCGCTGCTCGACTATGGCGAATATTTTTTCAACCCCACGGTCCGCCTCGGCGTCACCGGCCTGTCGCGCGCCGGCAAGACGGTGTTCATCACCGCGCTGATCCACGGGCTCACGCGCGGCGGGCGTTTTCCGGTATTCGAGGCCTATGCCTCGGGCCGGATCGCCCGCGCCCAACTGGCGCCGCAGCCGGACGACGCGGTGCCGCGCTTTGCCTATGAGAGCCATTTGCGCACACTGATCGAGGAACGGCATTGGCCCAACTCCACGGTCGACATCAGCGAACTGCGGCTTGTCATCGACTACCAGCGGCAAAATAGCGCAGACCGGACCTTGACGCTGGATATTGTGGACTACCCCGGCGAGTGGCTGCTGGATTTGCCACTGCTCAGCAAGAATTTTGAGCAATGGGCGCAGGAGAGCCTGGCGTTGTCGCGCGAGAAACCGCGGGCGCCGCTCGCAGCCAGCTGGCACGCGCAGCTTGCGACGCTCGATCCGCGGGGGAAGGAAGACGAGCAGGCGACGCTGGCCGCGGCAAAGCTCTTCACCGACTATTTACGTGCCTGCCGCGACGAGCGCTTTGCCATGAGCCTGCTGCCGCCCGGCCGCTTCCTGATGCCGGGCAATCTCGCGGGCTCGCCGGCACTGACCTTCGCGCCGCTCGATGTACCCATTGGCGAAAGCGCGCCGGAAGGTTCGCTCTGGGCCATGATGGTGCGCCGCTACGAGGCCTACAAGGACGTCGTGGTGCGGCCCTTCTTCCGCGACCATTTTGCCAGGCTCGACCGCCAGATCGTGCTGGTCGATGCGCTCTCCGCGTTCAATTCCGGGCCCGAAGCGCTGCATGATCTCGAGGCGGCGCTCGCCGGCATCCTCGACTGCTTCCGCGTCGGCCGCTCCACGATCCTGAGCACGCTGTTCCGGCCACGGATCGACCGCATCCTGTTCGCCGCCACCAAGGCCGATCACTTGCATCATGCGAGCCACGACCGGCTGGAAGCGATTCTTCGGCGCGCGGTCGGAGGGGCTGTGGCGAAAGCGGAAAACACCGGCGCCTTGATCGACGTCGTCGCGCTGGCCGCGGTGCGCGCCACCCGCGAAGCCATGGTCGCGCGCGGCCGCGACAAGTTGCCCTCCATCCTCGGCACGCCGCTGCCGGGCGAAACCGACGGCGGCGAGACCTTTGACGGCAACACGGAGGTCGCCACCTTTCCCGGCGACCTGCCGGCCGACCCCGAGGTGCTGTTCAACGGCGAAGGCGCATTCCGCGGGCTGTCCAGCGCCGCGGCCGAAGCGACCGATTTCCGCTTCCTGCGCTTTCGTCCGCCCCCGCTGGAGCATGACGGCAACAACGCACCTGCTCTGCCTCACATCCGCCTTGACCGGGCGCTGCAGTTCCTGATCGGAGACCGGCTGCAATGAGCGAGCGCCCCCCACCTCGCAAGCCCCAAACTTTCCGACTCGACGACCCTGGCGTGGTCGTGATCGATGCCGAGGATGCGTCGCGGACGCTTCGTGGCACAATTCAGATCACGCCCGAGGCGGACCCGGCGCAGCTGCCGGTACCGGTCGAGACGCCTGTCCTGGCACGGCGCGGCTTCCGCTGGGGCGCGGTGTTCTGGGGCGGAATCGCGGGGCTCGTGTTGCTCGGCCTCGGCCTTGGCGTTACCCAGCTGATCGAAAATCTGTTCACGCGCAGCGAAAGCCTCGGCATTCTCGGTCTTGCTTTTGCATTCGCCGCAGCACTTGGGCTCGGCGTCGTCACGGCGCGCGAGGTGCTCGGGCTGATGCGGCTTGCGACCATCGAAAAGCTGCACGCGCGAGCCGCAAGCGTGCTCCTCAGCGATGACCGCACGGAGAGCCGCAGCATCGTGGCCGAGCTCGTGAAGATCGCTCATCAGAACCCGCAGCTGGCCCGCGCGCGGCTGACGCTGCAGGGCCATGTCGACGACATCATCGACGGCGCCGACATGATCCGCCTGGCCGAGCGCGAATTGATGGCACCGCTGGATGCCGAGGCACGCCGCCTTGTGTCGCAGGCTGCGCAGCGCGTGTCGATCGTCACAGCCGTCAGCCCGCGTGCGGTCGTCGACGTGCTGTTCGTGTTCGTGGCCTCGCTGCGGCTGATCCGGCAATTGGCGCGGCTCTATGGCGGGCGGCCCGGCGCGCTCGGCTTGATCCGCCTGCTGCGCCACGTCATCGCGCATCTTGCGATCACCGGGGGGCTGGCCGCCAGCGACAGCCTGGTGCAGCAGATGCTCGGCCATGGCATCGCGGCAAAGCTCTCGCAGCGGCTTGGCGAAGGCGTGCTCAACGGGCTGCTCACCGCGCGTCTCGGACTTGCGGCGATCGAAGTCACTCGGCCGTTGCCGTTCACCGCGCTGCCTCAGCCGGCGCTGGCCGACCTCGCCAAGGATCTCCTGCGCAAGCGTGAGGATGAGGCGTGAGCGCGGTCCGCCCGCTATCCATTTAGTTGCGGATGGGTAGAGCCGTTGAGCCACCGAATTTGGATGGATCGCTGTAGCCGGGACGGCAAAGCCGCCGTGGGACGGCTGGCTCCGCGTTAGGTCAAGCCGCCTCGCGCAGCCCAACATCCCCCGCCAGCACGCGCCACTGAAACAAGGGCGAATCCGCCGGCGGGTTGAGCTCGGGGGTCCATCCCTCGAGCTTTTCCAGTGAATAGGTATCCATCACGCCGCCGCGCCAGACGCGGTTCACGCGCTCCAGCGGCTCGCGCCTGGCTGGAATGACGCTCCAGAGCGCCGAGTGGTTATCGGGCTCGCGCGCAACATAGAGACCAGTGTGCCCCTTGATCTTGTCCATGCCCGGATCGGCAAAACCCAGGAAGCGGCCGCGCTCGTTGATCTGGACCACCGGCGTGTTCGTATCCCTGAAATACCAGCGCATCATCGCATAGGTGCGGTAGTCCGTGGTCGCGATCCAGGTTGCACCGGTCTTGGCGAGTTGCGCCTGTACGCGTGCCGCGACCTGCTCATAGCCGGCCTCGCCGCCGATCGGATCGGCGTTGCCGAAGAAATTCCACGGGCTCGCCACCGAATAGAGAAACACCAGCGCAACCGTGATGATGCCCGACACCACCGCCGTCTTCGCCCACCAGACGGTCGACCTGATCATCCAGGCCGGCCAGCGCTCGCGCGGCAACATCGCCACGTTGATCGCGGCCGCGGCGAAACCGAGCGGCCACATGAACATCGGCCAGGTATCGCCGACCCGAAGCGACAGCGATTTCCAGAGGAAATAGAGGAAGGGAACGAGCACCGCAGTCGAAAGCAGGATCGCCACCGGCTCGCGGCCGAGATAGCCGCGCCGCGCGGTCAGGATCAGGCCGGACAGCACGACCGGCAGCACCACGAAGCCGACCAGCCCGAATTGCAGTCCGATATAGTCGCCGACGGTGCGCAGTGAGATCTCGTGGGTCGCGGTCGCCCGCACCAGCTGGAAGCGGAACGAGGCCCAGTCATGCTGCGCGTTCCAGATCAGCACGGGCGAGAACACGATGAGCGCAATCAGCGCGGCCGCATATGGATACGGGCTCTTCAGCCAGCGCATGCGCCAGTCCGGCACCAGCATAAAGGCGATGACCGCGGGCACGAACATCACTACCGTGAATTTCGACAACAGCGACAGGCCGCCGAACAGCCCCGCGGCCAGCCACCACCGCGGGTTGCCGCTTTCGGCGAGCCGCACCAGCGACCACATCATGGCCACCGAAAACGGGATCACCGCAACGTCCGGCGCAACCTTCGCCGTCAACAGCCCGTAATAGACCGCGGCCTCCGGCAGCAGCAGGGCGAGCACGACGACGCGGACATCGCGCGTCACCCGCCTTGCGATATCGGCGAGGAGACACTGCGTCACCAGCATCCCGAGGATGCCGGCGAACCTGACCCCGAACAGCGTATCGCCGAAGATCGTCGTTCCCAGCCGGATGAACCATGAGAGCATCGGCGGATGATCGAGGAAACACAGCACGTTCTCCTTCGACCAGGTCCAGTAATAGGCCTCGTCGGTGCGCAAATCGATCAGAGAGGCATAGGCGATGCGCAACGCCGTCATCGCGGCGATCACGATGATGGCGAGGATGAGGGGCCGGCGGGCGGAATGATCCGCTTTGGCGCGGGCGAATTCGGGCAGGATCGTTGTCACTGCGCGCTTTTCCACGACGGAGGCGGAGGTGTCAACGTGCCGGACAGCCTTTTGCCGCACCGAATTATCCGTCCGTCAACTTGCCGTAATGACCCATCGAACGGTATTCACTGGCGGGAATAAACCCCGTCAAATCCGGGTCATCATTCGGTGGATCACATGACCATCCTCGACCGCGAAAGAGCCCAGGAGCTGCTGCGCAGCATCAGCGTGCGGCAGGTCAGGCTCGTGTGCGGACTGGTGCTGTTCGGCTATGTGACCAGCCATTTCCTCAATCACGCGCTCGGCAACATCTCGGTCGGGGCGATGCAGATCGGCGTCGTCTATCACACCGCCTTCTGGCAGTTCCTGCCCGTCGCCATCATCTTCTATGCCGCGGCTTTCACGCACACCGGACTCGGCATCTGGGCCCTCTACCAGCGCCGTGAATTCCGCTGGCGGGCGATCGAGCCCTTGCAGCTCGCGCTGGGCTTAAGCATTCCGCTGCTGGTCATGTTCCACATCATCGGCGTGCGGCTGGGCCAGACCCTGTTCGACCATGAGAAGCTCTATCCGCAGGAGCTCTACGCCTTCTGGGTCGCCCGGCCCGAGCGCGCGCTGCAGATCTCGATCGTGCTGCTCGTGGCCTGGGTTCATGGTTGCATCGGCCTGCATTTCTGGCTGCGCCTGAAGGCGTTCTATCGGCGCGCCGCGCCGTACCTGCTGGCGGTGGCGGTGCTGGTGCCGACGCTGGCGCTGCTCGGCCTCTACCAGGGCGGACGCGAGGTGATCGCTGCAAGCCGCGACACCGAATGGCACACGCTCAACCTGTCCGAGCGGCAGATCGGCACGCAGGCCCAGCAGGAGACGCTGGATCGGATCATCGATTATTCGCTTATGTTCTATCTCGGCCTGCTCGGCGCGGCGCTGCTGGCGCGGGGCCTGCGCGAATTGCACGAGCGGCGCGGCGGCATGATCAATTTGTCCTACGGCAACGGCAAGACGGTGCGCGTGCCCAAGGGCTTGAGCGTGCTGGAAGCGAGCCTGCGCCACAACGTGCCGCATGCGAGCGTCTGCGGCGGCCGCGCCCGCTGCTCGACCTGCCGCATCCGCGTGATCGGCGATCACAGCGCGTTGCCGGAGCCCTCGCAGCGCGAAGCCTTCGTGCTCAACCGCGTCGGCAGCGGCGACCCGTCGATCCGGCTCGCCTGCCAGCTGCGCCCGACCGGCGATCTCTCCTTCTTCCAGCTGTTCACGCCGAGCACGGCCTCGGCCAGTGCCCATGCCAGCCAACCTGCACGGATCGGCCAGGAGCGCTATCTCGTCAGCCTGTTCGTGGACATGCGCGGCTCGACCCAGCTCGCCGAGAAGCGGCTGCCCTTCGACACCGTCTTCATCGTCAACCGCTTCCTCGCGGCCGTCTCGCAGGCCGTGATCAGTTGCGGCGGACAGCCAAACCAGTTCGTCGGCGACGGCATGCTGGCGCTGTTCGGGCTCGCGAGCGCGGCGGAAGACGCTTGCCATGGCGCGCTGCGCGCCGCCGGCATGATCGCGACCAATGTCGCCGAGCTCAACGAGTTCCTGTCGCACGATCTGCGCGAGCCGATCCGCTTCGGCATCGGCATCCATGGCGGCGAGGTCATCGTCGGAGACATCGGCTATCGCGACCACATGGTGTTCACCGCGCTGGGCGACGCGGTCAATGTCGCGGCGCGCCTGCAGGACATGACCAAGATCCTCGCCTGCGAGGTGATCGTCTCCGAGGAGGTTTGCGCATCGGCGCAGATCGCATCCGACGATCCCCCGCGGCGGGAGGTAACGATCCGCGGCCGCGACGAGCCGATGATGGTGCGTGTCGTGGCGGACGCGAAGGTGTTGGCTGCGTTGGCCGAGCCGCGGGAGGTGGTCGCCGCCTGAGCGCATTCAATCAACCACGCTGCAGCGCACCGCACCCGATCGTGCCAAAGCATGAATTGACTTGCGGGCTCCCCAACGCGAAACATGGCGCGCCGGTGATGACCGGTGACGTCAAATCAAATTGCTTCGGAGGAAGCGAAATAAAATGCTCGACAGACGAGAACTGATCAAACGCGCCGGCATGGCCGCGATTGCCACCGGTCTTGGCCCGGCAAGCGCCTTCGCGCTCGACACGGTCACCCTGCCCTTAGCCAATGGCGAACGGCCGCTGGTGAAATATCCGCAGAAGCGGCCGATGATCGGCCTGACCAGCCGCCCGCCTCAGCTCGAGACGCCGTTCTCGATTTTCAACGACGGTCCGATCACGCCCAACAACGCCTTCTTCGTGCGCTACCACCTCGCCGACGTGCCGCTCGATATCGATCCCGACAAATTCACCCTACAAGTCAAGGGCAAGGTCGACAAGCCGCTCAATCTTTCGCTCAAGGAGATCAGGAAACTGAAGGCCGTTGACCTCGTCGCCGTCAATCAATGCTCCGGCAACAGCCGCGGCTTCTTCGAGCCACGGGTTGCGGGCGGACAACTCGCCAATGGCGCCATGGGCAATGCGCGCTGGCACGGTGTGCCGCTGAAGGCGGTGCTCGACATGGCGGGCGTCCAGCAGGGCGCGAAGCAGATCACGCTGAACGGGATGGACGGACCCGTCAGCGACAAGACACCGGATTTCGTCAAGGCGCTCGACATCGATCATGCCCGCGACGGCGAGGTGATGCTGGCCTACGGCATGAACGGCGACGACCTGCCGGTGCTCAACGGCTTCCCGTTGCGACTGATCGTGCCCGGCTATTACGGCACCTATTGGGTCAAGCATCTCAACGAGATCACGGTCATCGACAACGAGTTCGACGGCTTCTGGATGAAGAGCGCCTACCGCATCCCGAACACGGATTGCGCCTGTGTCGAGCCGGGCACGGCGCCAAAGGCGACCATCCCGATCAACCGTTTCAACGTTCGATCCTTCATCACCAGCATTGCGGACGGTGCGAGGCTGAAGGCCGGACGCACGACGCTGAAGGGCATCGCCTTCGACGGCGGCAAGGGCATCAAGGACGTTGCGGTCTCGATCGATGGCGGCGCGAGTTGGACATCGGCGAGGCTCGGCCACGACCTCGGCAAATATTCTTTCCGCGAATGGACCCTGCCCGTGAAGCTTGCGGCGGGGCGCCATGAGTTGAAAGTCCGCGCCACCAGCAATGGCGGCGAAACCCAGCCGATGGAGCCGCGCTGGAATCCGGCCGGCTACATGCGCAATGTCGTCGAAACCGTGCGCGTCACGGTAGCCTGAGGGAGCATGAACATGATGCGTTCCATTCTCTCTCTGCTCGCGCTCTGCGCGCTCGGCTTCGTCGCGGCCACGGCGGCGCCAATCTCCTACAGGCTTCCGGAGGAAACCGCGGCGTTCAGGCCGGGGCCCAATCTGGACGTTGTGAAGAACAACTGCACCGGCTGCCACTCTGCCGACTACATCGAGACCCAGCCACGCAACGTGAAATCGAAGAAGGATTTCTGGCAGGCCGAAGTCACCAAGATGATCAAGGTCTACGGCGCGCCGATCGACGATGCCGATGTCGGCAACATCGTCGATTATCTCGCCGCAACCTATTGAAGAGCAGGCTCGTTCAAGAGCAAGAGCAGGCTTGCTCAAGAGCAGGCTTGGCCCAGCCAGCTGGGGTCCTCACTCCCGCGGCCGTCGACGGCGGCCCTGGCCGGGAGCACCGGCCGCACAAGCACACTGACCCGCGCAAGACGTCGCGGGTCGGCCTGGAGATTGATCGAGAAACAGGCAAATTGGTCAAATGTGCCGCGATATCGGACGTTTCCAGTGAAATTCCCGCCGTTGTTTGAGCTACCATCGAAACAATAACCAGCGTATCCTTGCATTGCCGGACACAACGGTCGGCGGGGACCGCTTGTTCGTTTGAATTTTTTTGATCCCGTGGAGACGAGTAATGGCTAAAGGTACGGTCAAGTGGTTCAACCCCACCAAGGGCTATGGATTTATCCAGCCTTCGAGCGGTGGGAAGGACGTGTTTGTTCATATCTCGGCGGTGCAAAAGGCCGGATTGACGACCCTCAATGAAGGACAAACCATCGAATACGAAGAGATCGCCAATCGCGGCAAGAGCTCGGCCGAGAACCTGAAGGTTTAGGTTCGGCCGCCGCGCGAGCCCTCGCGCGGAGAAATCTATTTTCCAAGCACTTTACAATCGGCGGGAGCGGGGTTGCGCTCCTGCGCGAAACAGTCTTTTTCGTCCTGAAGCCGGTCAAAGCGTTTTCGAGCGAAGTGGATACCGGTTCGCGTAAAGAAAACTTATCGAACAAAAAGCGCTAAACTGCTGGCGCCCATGACCGATTCCATTCCCCTTGCACCTTTCGCCCCGGCCTATGCGCCGGACGACACTGCCCTTGCCGCCAAACTCCTTGAAACCGCCCGCCTCTCCCCCGAGCAGGAAAACCACATCGACCACCTTGCCACGCGCCTGATCGAGGCGGTCAGGGCCAGGGACGACCGGCTCGGCGGCGTCGAGGACCTGCTGCGCGAGTTTGCGCTCTCGACCAAGGAGGGGCTGGCACTGATGGTGCTGGCCGAAGCCCTGCTGCGGGTGCCGGATGCGCGGACCGCCGACCAGTTCATCGAGGACAAGCTCGGTGAGGGCGACTTCGTTCATCACGAGACCAAGTCCAGCGCATTCCTGGTCAATGCCTCGGCCTGGGCCCTCGGCATGTCCGCCCGCGTCATCCAGCCCGGCGAAACCCCGCAGGGCACCATCGGGCGGCTGGCCAAACGGCTCGGCCTGCCGGCCGTGCGAGCCGCCACGCGCCAGGCGATGCGGCTGATGGGCAGCCATTTCGTGCTTGGCGAAACCATCGAGGCGGCGCTCGCCCGGGCACACCCCCGTTCGGCGCAACCGGCGCGCTACTCCTTCGACATGCTGGGCGAAGGCGCGCGCACCGCTCTCGATGCCGAGCGCTATTTCAGATCCTATGCGAGCGCGATCGATGCGATCGGCCGCACCGCGCCCAACCGCCACCTGCCCGACCGGCCCGGTATCTCGGTCAAACTGTCAGCACTGCATCCGCGCTTCGAGGCGATAAGCCGCGAGCGCGTGATGACGGAGCTGGTGCCGCAGCTGATCGAGCTGGCCCGCCAGGCCAAGGCGTTCGACCTGAATTTCACCATTGATGCCGAGGAAGCGGACCGGCTTGAATTGTCGCTCGACGTGATCGCGGCGACCTTTGCCGATCCCTCGCTCGCCGGTTGGGACGGTTTCGGGCTCGCGATCCAGGCCTATCAGAAGCGCGCGTCCGCCGTGATCGATTATGTCGATGCCCTGGCGCGCGGCCTCAAGCGTCGGATGATGGTGCGCCTGGTCAAGGGCGCCTATTGGGACACCGAGATCAAGCGCACGCAGGAGCGCGGGCTTGCCGGCTATCCGGTCTTCACCCGCAAGGCGATGACCGACATCAACTACGTCGCCTGCGCGCGGCAATTGCTCGCCTTGCGGCCACGCCTGTTTCCGCAATTCGCCACCCACAACGCGCTGACGGTTGCGACCGTGCTCGAGCTCGCCGGAGATGTCAGCGATTTCGAATTCCAGCGCCTGCACGGCATGGGCGAGGCGCTTTATGAGCGGCTGCGGGGCGACCGTCCTGATATCGCCTACCGCACTTACGCACCGGTCGGCAGCCACCGCGACCTGCTCGCCTATCTGGTCCGGCGGCTGCTCGAGAACGGCGCCAACTCCTCCTTCGTGGCGCTCGCCGCCGACAATGCGATCCCGATCGCCGCGCTGCTCAAGCGCCCCGCCGACACCATCGGTAGTCCCGACAAGGCGCGGCATCCAAATATCCCGTTGCCGCGCGATCTGCTGCTGCCACAGCGAACGAACTCGGGCGGAATCGAATTCGGCGAGCGCGAGGCCCTGCAAGGCTTGCTGGCGGCAATCGGTGCCGAGACCAAGGCCGTGACAGCCGCGTCCCTGATCGACGGCAAGGCCGCGAGCGGGATGGCGCGCTCCCTTGTCAGCCCGATCGATCTCAGAACAGTCGTCGGCACCGTGGTCGATGCTTCACCCGAACAGGTGGACCAGGCAGTCATCGCCGCCCGCACCGGCTTTGCGCGCTGGAGCGAAACGCGTGCGAATGCCCGCGCGACCATCCTGGAGAAGGCGGCGGACCTGTTGGAAAGCCGAGCGGCGCACTTCATAGCGCTGTTGCAGCGCGAGGGCGGCAAGACGCTTGACGACGCATTGTCGGAGCTGCGCGAGGCCGCCGATTTCTGCCGCTATTATGCCGGCCAGGGCCGAAAGCTGTTCGGCGAGTCCGAGGCGATGCCCGGGCCGACCGGCGAGAGCAACACGCTGGTTTTGCGCGGCCGCGGGGCCTTTGTCGCGATCTCGCCCTGGAATTTCCCGCTCGCGATCTTCATCGGCCAGATCAGCGCCGCGCTGATGGCCGGCAACAGCGTGCTGGCAAAGCCCGCCGAGCAGACGCCGCTGGTCGCCATGGAAGCGGTCAGGCTGCTGCACGAAGCAGGCGTTCCCTTGTCTGCCCTGCACCTCGTGCTTGGCGACGGCGCGGTCGGCGCAAGGCTCGTGGCGCATCCTGCCATCGCAGGCGTCGTCTTCACCGGCTCGACCGAGGTCGCCCGCGCCATCAACCGGACACTCGCCGCCAAGGACGGCCCGATCGTACCCCTGATTGCCGAGACCGGCGGCATCAATGCCATGATCGCGGACGCAACCGCGCTGCCCGAGCAGGTCGCCGATGATGTCGTCATGTCCGCCTTCCGCTCTGCCGGCCAGCGCTGCTCGGCGCTGCGGTTGTTGTTCGTGCAGGAGGAAGTCGCCGACCGCATGATCGAGATGATCGCGGGCGCGGCGCGAGAGCTCAAGCTCGGCGACGTCCGCGATGTCGCAACCCATGTCGGACCGGTGATCGATGCGGAAGCCAAGCTGCGACTGGATGCACATATCGCTCGGATGAAGACAAACGCGCGCGTGCATCTTGCAGGCACCGCCCCGCCAGGCAATTACGTCGCGCCGCATATTTTCGAGCTGACAGACGCAAGCAAGTTGACCGAGGAAGTGTTCGGACCGATTCTGCATGTGGTGCGCTACAGCGCCGACCGGCTCGGCGCCGTGCTGCAATCCATTCGCGGCAGCGGCTACGGACTGACGCTCGGCATCCATTCGCGCATCGACGACATGGTCGAGATGGTGATCGACGCGCTTGCCGTCGGCAACATCTATGTCAACCGCAACATGATCGGTGCGGTGGTCGGCATCCAGCCATTCGGCGGCTTCGGCCTGTCGGGCACCGGTCCCAAGGCCGGCGGGCCGCATTACCTCGCACGCTTTGCGACCGAGCAGACAGTGACCATCAACACCGCGGCCGCCGGCGGCAATGCCGCGCTGCTCTCGGGCGAGGAGTAACCCTTACAGGCAGGTGCCCCCGGCGTTGGGGGTGTTGCCGCAAGGCACTTTTTTCGAGAGCTGTTGAATCTTCTGCCGCGCCTCGGTCTGCGCCAGCATGTCGAATACGTTCCCCGGGGCGAACTGCGTCGACCGCCGGTAATCGTCGGTCGCCTTGCCGAAATCGTTCTGCGCCTCGTAGATTTTCGCGCGCGCAAAATAATTCCCGACCGTCTCGCGCTGGGAGATCGCCTTGTTGAGATCGTCCAGAGCCTTGTCCACTTCGTGCATGGCGAGCCAGATCAGGCTGCGCAGCTGCAAGGCGTCCGCATTATTCGGCTGCCTGCCGAGGACGACATTGACGTCGACCAGCGCGCCGGTCGCATCCTTCTGCGCCAGTAGCGCCCTGGCACGAAGCTCCCGCGCCAGCGTGTCATAATTGGTGTTCTTTCCGACCACCTGGTTGAGAGCCACCAGCGCGCGCTCGTTCTGGCCGGACACCAGCATTGCCAGTCCCTGCCCGAGTTCCGCAAGCTGATTGTTCGGGTTGCGATCGAGTGCGGATTTGATGTCGATCGTACCTTCGGCCGTGTTGCCCTTGAGAAGCAGGGTCAAACCCCGCGCGGCCCGCGCGACATCGTTGGTGGGGCTCAGAACAAGCGCCTGATCGAAATCTACCAGCGCCTTGTCGTATTGGTGGACCTCCATGTAGATCTGGCCGCGCTCGCCATAAGGCGGGCTCTCCTTCGGATTGAGGGAAACCGAGCGATCAAGGTCGGCCAGCGCCTCCTGCGTTTTTCCCATGGCATGATAAACCATGCCACGATTGCTATAGGCCACCGCGTTGTTGTGATCGGCGCCGATCGCCAGATTTGCGTCCGCGAGACTCTGGTCGAATTGCCTCAAGCCGAAAGATGCCAGGGCACGGGTCGACAGCATCTGCGAGTCATTCGGCTTTAGCTTGAGCACGGCATCGATGTCCGCGCGGCCATCGGCAAAGCGGCCGACGGCAATCAAGGACACAGCCCGCAGGCGGAGTGCGGCTTCGTTGCCGGGCTCGGCCGCAAGCACCTGGTTGAGCGGCGTCACGGCATCCGCAAACCTCTTCTGGCCAATCAGCTGCACGGCCTGCGCGACCAGCTGGCTCTGTGATTGCGAGGGAGCTGGCACGCCGATGACCGCCGGCACCCTTGCATAGGGAACCGGCGATTGGGCCGGCACGCCAACGATCCCGGGAGTCCGAGTTTGGGGAACGGTCGCGGGCTGCGCCGGCTGCACCGCAGGCGCGGCCGCAGTCTGCTGGGGCCCGGCGGCGGCCGCTGGCTGCGCGTCACGCACCTTGGCAAGCTCGGCCTGCATCGCGACCGCCGCCTGGCGCTGCTGCTGGACCACCTTGTTGTCTGGTACGAACGACAACAGCCTGTCGAAATCCGCGATGGCACGTGCATAGTCGCCCTTGGCGGTGAAGAGCTCGGCGCGGGCGTAATAGGCAGCGCGCTCGGTTTGCGGCGCCTGCGCAATCGCGCGCGAAAAATCATCGATCGCCCGGTCGACATCGCCCTTGCGGCGATAGACCTGGCCGCGCCAGAAGAAGCCGCCCTGCACGGTCGCGTTCATTGACAGCGCAGCATTGAGGTCGCCAAGGGCCTGGTCGAGCTGACCGGTCTCGAAATGGGCCCGTCCGCGCCCGACATAGGCTTGCACAAAGTCCTGTCGCAATGCGATCGCCTGGTCGAAATCGGCGAGCGCCTCGGTCCAGGCCTTCTGGTCGGTGCGCAGGAAACCGCGCGACGTCAACACGGAAGGATTTTTCGGGTCGAGCTCGACCGCGCGATCATAGTCGGCGAGCGCCTGATCCAGTTTGCCGGTGCGTTGGCGCACATAGGCACGCGACACCAGTGCGCCGATCGATTGCGGATTGAGCTGCAGAGCGGTTTCGGCATCGGCGAGACCCGCATCGATCTTGCCGCGGCCGGTGAAGAAGCGCGACCGGCTGAAATAGGCCTTCACCCGATCATCGGCCGAACGCTGCGCGTCGCCGAGGATCGCGGTGCAGGCAGCCTCGACCTTGTCGGTGACTGGCCCGGTGCAATCCTCGAGATCGCCGGCTGTGGCCGCGTCCTGCTCCCAGCACAGCGCGACGAAAACGCATGACGCCAACAACCGGACGCGAAAGGACGACATCATGGTGCCTCTCTTCTTCGCCTTTGTTAGAGGTCTGGATTGCCGAGGCGTGTTGGCGCACGCCCATGACAGCCTGCCTGACCTCTCGCAACTGCGGCGAGCATATTGCCAGATTCAATGCCACTGTCGATGACAGGCTCGAACTTGTGATCAAGAGGTCGAGGATTCGTGGTTCGCCCCGCGTCCTGCCACTTCCATGGCAGGTTCCGGATGAGGCGTTGCATCGGCGCCCAACATGGGTCAAATGCATGTATCCGACCGTCTCCGGCACAATTCCGGTGCGCGGAAACAAACGCGAAAAAACAACAGAGCGGAGCGACGCCAGCGATGGAAAAGGGCATCTTTGAAGGGCTGAAGGTTCTGGATTGCGCGAGTTTCATCGCAGCTCCCGCCGCCGCCACCGTGCTGTCGGACTTCGGCGCCGATGTGATCAAGATCGAGCCGCCAGGTTCGGGCGATCCCTATCGTAACCTGCCGAACCTGCCGGGCTATCCGCACAGCGAGCACAACTTCGCCTGGATGCTGGAGGCGCGGAACAAGAAGAGCCTGGCGCTCGACCTGACCAAGCCGGACGCTCGGGAAGTGCTCTACAAGCTCGTCAGCGAAGCCGATGTCTTCATCACCAATATGCCGCCCGGGGTGCGCGAGAAGCTCGGCATCACGCACGAACATCTGGGACATCTGAACGATCGACTGATCTACGCCTCCTTCACCGGCTATGGCGAGAAGGGCGAGGAAGCCAACAAACCCGGCTTCGACAGCAACGCCTATTGGGCGCGCTCGGGGCTCATGGACCTCGTGCGCGCCGACGAGGACACCACGCCCGCGCGCTCGGTCGCCGGCATGGGCGACCACCCTTGCGCGATGGCGTTCTACAGCGCGATCGTCACCGCCCTCTATCGGCGCGAGCGCACCGGCAAGGGCGGCCACGTCTCGACCAATCTGATGGCGAACGGCATCTGGGCCAATGGCGTGCTGGCGCAGGCAAAACTCTGCGGCGCCAAATTCTCCAAGCGGCGGCCGCGAGAGCACGCGCTCAATGCTGTGACCAATCACTACAAATGCAAGGACGGCCGCTGGATCATCCTTTCGCTTTTGAACGAGGAGCGGCAATGGCCGACCTTGATGCGCTGCCTGGGGCGGGAAGACCTGATCGAGGATTCCCGCTTCGCCACCAAGGCGGACCGGCACTCGCGATCGGTCGAGCTGATCCGGATCTTTGACGAGATCTTTGTGACCAGGCCTCTCGCCGAATGGCGCAGGCTGCTCGACGGCAATGGGCTGGTGTTCGGCGTGGTCGGCATCCTCGACGACATCCCGACTGACCAGCAGATGATCGACAATGACGTGCTGGTTCCGTTCACCAACGACACCATGCTGACGATCAACAGCCCGATCTGGATCGACGGCGCGAACAAGGTGCGGCCGAACAAGCCGCCCGGCATCGGCGAGCACAGCGACGAGATCCTGCGCAAGGCCGGCTATGACGAAGCGACGATCCGGAAGCTGCGTTCGTCAGGTGCGGTCGGTTAGGAGCGCAATATGCCCAGTTACCGGCTGCATTATTTCCCGGAATCCGGCAACAGCTACAAGCTTGCATTGATGCTGACGCTGTGCGGCCAAACGTTCGAGCCGGTGTGGACCGATTTCGGCGGCGGCGTGACTCGGACGGAGGAGTGGCGCAGGACCGTCAACCCTATGGGCGAGATTCCGGTGCTGGAGGAGGACGGCGAACGGCTGACCCAGACCGCGCCGATCCTGCTCGAGCTCGCCGCGCGATATGGCCGGTTCGGTGCAACCAGCAAGGAGGAGCAGTTCGAGCTGCTGCGCTGGCTGTTCTGGGACAATCACAAGCTCACCGGCTACATGGCGACCTACCGCTTCATGCGCACCTTCACGACGTCAGCCGACCCGCAGGTGCTGAAGCATTTCCGCAGACGGCTTGACGATTTTCTCTCGATTCTCGAGCTGCACGTCCAGAGGAATGCGTTCGCGATCGGCGACAAGCCGACCATCGCCGACATCTCCATGATGGCCTATCTGCACTATCCATCCGACGAGCACGGCTATGACTTCGCGACCAGCCATCCGGCGATCGATGGCTGGCTCAAGCGCATGGCCACGCTGCCCGGCTGGCAATCGGCCTATGATCTCCTGCCCGGCAAGCGCCTGACGCATTACGCGTGAACGCGAGATCCGGGCCTAAAGCGCGATGAGATTTGGTTGAATCGTCATCGCGCTTTAGTGAGCATGATCTTTTCGGAAAACCGCTGCAGGCTTTTCCGGATCATGCTTTAGCGGTTGAGCCAGGCCCAGACGATCGCAACCGCGATGACGCCGACGATGATGGCGAAGACGATCGCCCAACCGCTGACCCTTATGTCGCCGGTGGTCTGGCGCTCGGCCTCGTTCTGCGCGATCACGCGGTTGCGCTGCTGCTTGTCATCGTTGCCGGCATCGGTCATCGCCCGCCCTTTGATTTCAGGTTCCGGCTTTCGCCTCGGTTCCAAGCTTAGCGCCAAATGATGTCGGTTGCTCAACGGCCTTTCTGCCGGTGATCCGGCTCAAGCCGAACGCCGCCAGCGCGGCACAGAGCGCGGCTCCGGCCGCGGTGAGGAACACGGCCTCAGTGCTCCATTTTCCGGCCAGCAGCACACCGCCCACCAGGGGACCTACGATCGAGCCGACCCGGCCCATGCCCAGCGCCCAGCCCACGCCGGTCGCCCTCACCGAGGTCGGATAAAAGCCCGCCGCCAGCGCGTTGGCGGCGATCTGGCCGCCGATGACGCAGAAGCCCGCGGCAAAGATCGCGACCGAGACCAGGGTCGCGGACTGGCCGAGCTGGCCGATCGCGCCGACCGCAAACACCGCTGCGAAATAGACCAGCGCCAGTGCGCGGAACGAGAAGCGGTCAATGACGCTTCCCAAAGCAAAGGTTCCGACCACGCCGCCGACCTGCAGCATCGATCCGATCAGGACAGCCTCCGACACCGACGCTCCGAGGTCATTCAGGACGGTCGGCAGCCAGTTCGCCAGGAAATAGATGTCGAGCAGACTCATGAAGAACACGACCCAGAGCAGCAACGTGACCGGTGTCCGCCCCTCGCGGAACAGGTGGGCGACCGGCAGCCCCGCAAGCTGCGGCTCGTGCACCTGGAACTGGACGCCGGGCGCAAACGCCGTATGCGGGCTGATCTGTTTCAGCAGTTCCGCAACCCGCTCCGGCGCGTGACCCCTGGTCGCCAGGAAGCGCACCGATTCCGGCAGGCGCAGGATCAGGATCGGCACTATGACAAGCGGCGCCAGGCCGCCGACGACGAATACCGCCCGCCAGCCGAATTGCGGTATCAGCCATGCGGCAAGCAGGCCGCCCAGCGCGGCTCCGATCGAGAAGCCGCAGAACATGATCATCACCATGGTGGCGCGGCGCCGCTGCGGATTGAACTCCGCCGTCATCGCAACGGCGTTCGGCATGGCGCCGCCGAGCCCGAGGCCGGTCAGGAAGCGGATCATCAGCAGCGCATTGACGTCGCCGGCGAGCGGTGTGGCGAGAGCGCCGAGGCCAAAGGCAAGCGTGCTGGCCACGATGATCGTCTTGCGTCCGATGCGGTCGGCCAGCGGCCCGAAGACGAGCGCGCCGATCATCAGCCCGAACAGCCCGGCGCTGAACACCGGCCCCAGCGCCCCCTTGGTCAGGCCCCATTCCCTGGCAAGCGCGGGCGCGACAAAGCCGATCGCCTGGGTGTCGAAACCGTCGAGGAACAGCACGGCCGCACAGATCAGCAGCAGCCGGAAATGGAAGCCGCCGACCGGCTGTCGATCGATGAAATCGACGAGATCGATGACCGGCGTGCCGGCCTTGGCATCGTGGCCCGCCATCCCTCCCTCCCCTCTCAAGCCCCGCGGTTCTCATCGACCGCTGTTGGGCCAGGAGCGTACCCTGCTTGACTGCGGACGCAAGGCGTCTTTCGGAGAAGTGAGCCGGCGCGTCCCACGCCTATCTGTTCTTCACGAAGCACATGCCCATCCGGCTTGCCGGGCTCATCGCCTGGCAGGCCAGCCCCTCGGCGCAGCTCCAGTTGCGGAAGCTTGCATCGTCTTCAGCTGCCTTGGCGTGTTGCACATAGCAATGCGCGCCCCAGCCATTGTCATATTCGGTCCCGGCGAGTTCGGTCGAGCCGCGCGACTGCGGGCGGCTGGCAAAGCCGCGCGAGAAATCGACCGGCTTGCCCGCGGCGAACGAGGCCAGGATATCGCGTCGCCGCACCTGGTCGCCGAAGAAGTGCGGAGACGCCGGCACCACGACGGTATTGGACGGCTTTGCCGCCATCCAGTCGACACCGGGGAAATGGAAACCGCCGATGCCGCGGGTCTGATGACAACCGGCACAGGTGACGTCGTTCAGCCTGCGCTCGAAGCCGGCGGTCGAGCGAATGTTTTGCATGGCAATGCCGCGAGCCGCTGCCGTCTTCAGCGCACCGACGACATCGTCCTCGCTGAACACCGGATTGTCAGTGCCATCCTCGCCCGCCACCAGGCCGAAGGCCGGCTGCAGGTTCGAGGCCGCAAAGCCCGTCGGGGTCGGCGCGATCGCCGACCTGCTGAGGAATTTTTCCGGGATCAGCACAGTACCGCGATCGAGCTCACTCAGATGCGCGGGATCGAGCAGCCAGGCCTTGAACTCGCGCTGCAGATCATGATCGGCCAACAGCCGCTGCCGATCGATCTGGTCTTCCAGCGGCGCTTCCTCGAAGCTCTTCGACGCGGCGTCGTAGTCGAACACCTTCATCAGATAGTCGGTGCGGAAATCCCGCGATTCCGTTTTCGGCGCATGCGCAATCTGCAGGTTGGTCTCGATGCGGACGATATCGTCGGGCCCGACGGAGGCGAGCGCGCCACCGTCTTGCGTCAGCCGGTCGGCAAGCTCGCTGCCTGTGAGCTTGAGATCTTCGGTCGCAAGCCAGCGCCGTGCAATCTCGGCACAGGTGAGCGGCGTCCCCTTCGCATCGTGATCGCGATCGCCCTTGGCCTTCAGCACCATGTTCAAGGTCATCGGCAGCCGCGGCGACACTGAGGCTTCGCCGATCTCGGCCGCCTTGGTCGGTGTCAGGCGATAGATCAGCCTGATCTCGCCGCAGGAGGCGGGATCGACATAGGCGCGGTCCATGCGGTTGACGATGCCTGACAAAACAAAGCGCGTGTCGGGCGAGTCGAGCGCGGCGCGGTCGAACAGCTGGAACGCAAAAGAGGGCCCGACGCCGATGCTCTCGTTCGGCAATGTCGCCTTGTGGCGGGCGATGTAGCGTTCGAACTCGGCGTCCAGCGCTTTGCGCACGGGCTGCAGCGCAGGCAGCGCGAACAGCTCGCTGCTCGCAAGCGGCGCGGTCGCGGAATTGCTCGGGCCGACCATGCGACCGAGACCAAGGCTGCCGGCATCGAGCGCACGCAAGGTAAAAGGATCCGTGATCGCGGTGCCGCGCGCGAGTGGAGCTTTGTCCGCTGTCTGCGCAAAGGCTGCCTGACCGAGCAGAACGACGAACAGGAGAAGCGATCGTGAGAAACGGTGCATGATCAGGACTAACACCGCAACATCCCGGCCTATTCAAGGACAAAGGCGCTTCACGTTGGGGTGAAGCGCCTTTGCAATCGGGAATATTTTCTTGAGCGTGTTAACGAGCGACGATCAAGCCCTTCGGTGTCACGACCACCCAGCGGCCGTCCTGTTTGCGGATCGCCTCGACCCGGCCGATGCCCGGAATGGGATCTCCGGCAAACACCTCGTAGAGACCGGTGCGACCTTCGATCAGCGCCGAGCCGCGCCCGGCGTCGCGCAGCACCCAGCCCTCGACCGTTGGCAACCGGCCGATCTCGGGCTTTGGCGGAGCACCGGCTGCGGCGGCGGTCGGCGAGGCCTGCGACATCGGCAATGGCTGGGCACCTGCGGGTGCCAACACCGTTCCCGTGACATCCTTCGGCGTGGCGGCCGCGACCGTGACGGGCGCAGCAGCTTGCGCGGGCGCCGCAGCACGCAGCTTGTCGACGGCTTCGCTCAGCTTGGCGAGTTTCGCGGAGGGTTCGGCCTGTGCCTTCTCGATCCGCTCGAGCCGGTCGCTGGTCTTGTTGAACTGGGCAAGACCTGACTTCGTGGTCTGCTCGAGACCCGACTTCAGCGCCACGATGTCGGCATCGATCCGCGCCACCGACGCCTCCAGCGCGCCGGTATTGTTCGGCGGACTCACCGCCGCCCGCTCGGTGAAATGAGAAAGTCCGGCGGTCGCAAACGCGCCACCGGCAGCACCGGCGATCGCGGCAAGCAGCAGCATCGCGGCCATCGCAGCGAAACGACGCCCGCCATTGCGCGCGGGCGGCGCCTCCTTGTCCGTCTTCGGCTCGGCGCTACGGCTTTCGAAGCTTGCCTTTTCGTAGCTTGCCCTTTCGAAGTTTCCCTGGCTGCTCTTCCAGCTGCCCTCACGCGGCGACATGATCAGCAACTCGCGTGGTGCAAGTGGCAGCTCAGCCTTGACCGGCTCGATCCTGACTGGCTCGATCTTGTCGGCCTCGACCTTGGGCGCGTCGCCCTTTGCCGCCTCGTCCTTTGTCGGCTCGTCCTTGGCCGGCTCGTCCTTGGTCGTGTCGGGCTTGGGCGTGTCGAGCTTGGGCGCCTCAGCCGCCGCAGCTTCGATCTTGAACGGCTCGGCCTTCGGCATCTCCGCTTTGGGCATCTCTGCTTTGGCCATCTCCGCCGCCGGCTCAGGGGCCTTGTCGTCAGCTTTGGCCATCTCCTGCGCGGGGGCGGTGCCAGGGGCTTCGACGCTGCGCGCTTCCTGCACCGACGCCATCACCCGGTCGATCAAGGCATCGGAGGAATTGGAAACGGCCGGTCCGGTGCTGAGGGAACCAGTTTCACTGCCACTCTGCTCGGCTTGTTGTTCGCTCACGATCGAGATCTCCAGCAAAGATTGACCATTTGGTAACTTTCATTGCTTGCCAATTCGTTACTGCCACCCCTCCGGGAGGAGACTTACCGAAATTTTAGGGAATTTTACGAGGCGGATTTGGGTCGAGAGCATGGCAGCGCCTGCCGCAATCCGGCGACCATGCTGCCCCGCAGTATCGATCTTACGCCTGCCGGCGGCGTTTGCGTGTCCGGATTTCCCGATTAACATGCATTGGCGACGACCTTGGACAGGGGCCAGAACGGCGGGAATGCCAGCGGGAGTGTCATGGCGATCGAGAAATGCATCAACGAGTTTGATGTCGGCGACGTCATATTCGAGGAAGGCTCCAGGGGCCGCGAACTCTACGTGGTGCTGGACGGCGAGGTCGAGATCGCCAAGATCGATGGCGCGGCCAAGACTGTCATTGTCACCCTCGGCAAGGGCGAGTTCTTCGGCGAGATGGCGGTCATCGACGGCTCCTCGCGCTCGGCAACCGCAATCGCCGCCTCGCCGAAAACCCGTGTCATGCGCATCAATCATGCCCGCTTCGTCTACCTGGTCAGCCAGCAGCCGGCCTTCGCACTTATGATCATGGACGCGCTCTCAAAGCGCCTGCGTGTCTCCAACGATCGCACCTTCCGGACGGCGGCGAGCCAATGAGCGACCGCAGACCCTCGCCCTTCAAGATCCTGCTCGACACCGAGCTCTGCACGCTGATTGCGGCGATGCCCGATGTCTACCAGATCCGCTTCAAGAACCGCGCGGCCAACGCCTATCTCGTGGTCGGATCGAAACGCACGATCATGATCGACGTCGGCCTGTCCTCGAACTTTCCGCATCTCCTCACCTGCCTGAATCATGTCGGCGTCACGCCAGACAAGATCGACATGGTGGTCTTGAGCCACGAGCATCTCGACCATATCGGTGCGGCCTATCATTTCAATGGCAAGCGCACCTATGTCGCGGCCCACAGGCTTGCCGCCAACAAGATCATGCTGCGCGACGACTTCTCCATGCTGCGCAAGATGTTCAATGAGCCGAACGTGCCGATCGATATCGACATTTGGCTCGAAGAGGGCAACATGATCGATCTCGGCAACTTCCGCCTCGAGGTGATGTATACGCCCGGCCACACCTCGGCCTGCATCACCTTGTTCGATCCCGACAAGGGGCTGCTGTTTGCCGCGGACACGCTGATGCCCGGCGGCGTGATGGGCGGCGTATTCGGCTCGGGGTCGATCGCCGACTACATCCAGTCGCTGGAGCGGCTGAAGGGACTGAACTCCAAGATCCTGCTGTCCGGCCACGGCCGCCTCTCCGACACGCCGCAGGAGGACGTGCGGATCGCAATCCAGAGGAGCCACGACCTGCTCTCCGATACCGCGCAATTGTTCGACGCGCTGGATGCGCGCGCCAATTTCGAGCCGATCATGCAATCGGTGCGCGACCTCAACAAGCTCGACGACAATTGATGCGTGGTGCCAATAGTTGATGGCCGGCGTCAATTCGAAACGTTTGACAATGAGCTGAGCCATCTGCTCAAAAGCAGTGCCATCAAACAAGACGCAAAGGGAGGAGGAGACATGAAGCTTTACGATTCGATCGGGCCGAACCCACAGATCGTCCGCATGTTCATGGCGGAGAAGGGCATCGAGATCCCGAAGCAGACCGTGGACCTGCGCGGCGGCGAGAACCGGCAGGAGGCGCATCTCAAGCGCAACCCGATGGGCCAGATGCCCTCGCTCGAGCTCGATGACGGCTTCCATCTCGCCGAGGTGGTGCCGATCTGCGAATATCTCGAGGAAAAATATCCGACCCCGCCCTTGATCGGCGCGACGGCGGAAGAGCGTGCTGAATGCCGGATGTGGACGCGCCGCGTCGACCTCAACATCGCCGAGCCCATGACCAACGGCTTCCGCTTTGGCGAAGGCTTGAAGTTTTTCGAAAAGCGCGTCGTCTGCGTGCCCGAAGCCTCGCCCGGCCTGAAGAAGATCGCCGCTCACCGCCTGCAATGGCTGAACGAGCAGATGGCGGATGGCCGCGACTATCTCTGCGGCAAGCGTTTTACGCTGGCAGACATCCTGCTCTACTGCTTCATCACATTCGCAGGCACGGTTGGCCAGCCGCCCGACCCCGCCAACAAAAACGTGACTGCCTGGCTCGCCCGCATCGGCGCGCGGCCATCGGCCAAGGCGTAGGTGGTCCGCTCGATTCAGTTCCAACTTTCGAGCATCCATTCATTCCGCTGTCAATCGCCCGGCTCGCCCGGGCGATCCAGTATTCCGGAGACCTCGGAGTTTGAGCTCAAATGCCTCTGGGACAGTGGATCGCCAGCCGGAGCTTGTCATCGGGCGGCGCTTCGCACCGACCCGGTGGCGGGGCATGACGACAAGCAACCACGTTCTCGCGGCGCGTTTCGCCCCGCCTCACGTGTCGTGACGATCGCGATACGTCCCTCTGCCAACGAGCGGATAGGTGAAATCATTCGACCGATTCTACCTTTCGAAAAACAGAATTATTTTTGCCAGAGCGCGCCACCGACCGCAGTGCACCATTGCGTGTCGAGATGGACATCAGAAAAATGGGATTTGCACTCATCATCCTCGACCGTCATAGTTTGGCAAAACGCTGCCCGGATTTTTGAACGGGCTCTTCGTCACAACAATTACAAAGCGGGAGGCCTCGCCATGGAAGACGTAGAGAAGCGGGTCATCGGCAAGGTGATGTGGCGGCTCATCCCATTTCTCATCCTGTGCTATTTCGTGGCCTACCTTGATCGCGTCAATGTCGGATTTGCCAAGCTGCACATGAACCAGGCGCTTGGTTTGAGTGAGGCCGCCTTCGGACTGGGCGCCGGCTTGTTCTTCGTCGGCTATTTCGTGTTCGAAGTACCCTCCAACATCTTTTTGGAAAGAGTTGGCGCGCGCGTCTGGATCGCCCGCATCATGATCACCTGGGGGATCGTCTCGGCGGCTTTCGCCTTTATCCCGTCGATTTCGGCGGCGACCGGAATGCCGACAACGGGGGTTTTCTATTCTCTCCGTTTGTTACTCGGCGCCTGCGAGGCGGGCTTCTTTCCGGGCATCATCTTCTACCTGACACTGTGGTTCCCGGCGGTCTACCGCGCCCGGGTCATCAGCCTGTTCATGCTGGCGATCCCGATTTCATCCATCATAGGATCACCCATCTCCGGGCTTCTGCTCGGCCTGACAGGCTGGGGTTTGGAAGGCTGGCAATGGCTGTTCATTCTCGAGGCGTTGCCGTCGGTTCTGGTGGGTATCGGCGTCCTGATCTATCTAACCGATTTCCCGCGCCAGGCCCGCTGGCTGCAACCAGATGAGATTGCGTGGCTTGAGAACGTGCAGGCCACCGAGAAGCGAAACAAGGAGAAAGTCGAACACCTGTCCATGCTACAGGCACTCACGGATCCCCGCATTTTCCTCTGCGCTCTGGTCTATTTCTGCCTGAACGCCGCAAGTTACGGTGTGGCGTTCTTCCTGCCGACCATCATCAAGAGTTTTGGCGTGAGCGACACCCAGACCGGATTGCTCGCCGCACTGCCCTTTGTCTTCGGTGCCGTGGGCATGGTGCTGCTCGGTCGCCATTCCGATCGGACCATGGAACGGAAAGGTCACGTCGCCGCCGCGCTTTTGATGGCCGCGGTCGGAATCGGATTGGCAGGCTTCGTTTCGAACCCCGTCATCGTCATGGCGTTGCTTTGTTTTGCACAGATCGGCGTCTCGGCGGTCCCCCCGATGTTCTGGCCGCTGCCAGCAAGCTTGCTGACGGGGGCGTCGGCCGCCGCCGGTATCGCCGCGATCAATTCGCTTGGAAATCTTTCCGGCTTCGCTGGCCCTTACGCGATGGGCTATCTGAAGGATTTGACCGGCAACTTTACCGCCGGCCTTGTGTTGCTGGCGGGTTGCTCGCTGTTGGGCGCAGTCGTGGTCATGATGCTACGCATCGATGCCAGGCGCGAGCACATGTCGGGTGAAGTCGTCATGGCGCACTAGGCTCACGCGGGTCGCGTGGGCTGAGGCACGGTCGAGACAGGTGAGCACCGCAGCCATACTCTCGGCGGTGAACGCGTTTCGAGCCCATAGCTGCGGCTCGAGCGGGATCTGGTGCTCCCCGCGGCGCAGCTCGCGACGGCTGGAATCCAGCACAAAGCCGTTGAAATAATAGAGCAAACTGCAAACCCTGCCAGCCCATGCCAGCCGCGTGGCGAGTCCATCACATCCGCCCTGCCGCAAAAATCAAAGGGTTCTGAAGCACAAATCCAACCGTTCTGAAAGCGCATGACACTGAATGAGAGTATGGAGGTCGTACTCCCGGTCGCCGTGATGCAAATGACCGCCGGGACGACGGAAATAAGGAGACCAACATGTCCGAGGACATCAATCATCGCCGGCGCGACCTTCTCAGGATCGCCGCGACAGCACTCGCAGCCGCCCAGTTCGGCGCCATCGGTGCGGCAAGTGCGCAGGCTCAGGCGAAGCCAGTGCCCGCGATCACGCCCGGAACCAACACCTCTTTCGCACCGCTGAAGCAGATCGATGCCGGGCTGTTGAACGTCGGCTATGCCGAGGCCGGTCCGGCCAATGGTCCGGCCGTGATTCTGTTGCACGGCTGGCCCTACGACATCTACAGCTTCGTCGACGTGACGCCGCTGCTGGCGGAGGCCGGTTTCCGCGTTATCGTGCCCTATCTGCGCGGCTATGGCACGACGCATTTCCTGTCCAGCGACACGTTCCGCAATGGCCAGCCCGCCGCGGTCGCCGCCGACATCATCGCGCTGATGGATGCACTGAAGATCGAGAAGGCGACGCTGGCCGGCTTCGATTGGGGCGCGCGGACCGCGAACATCATCGCCGCAGCCTATCCCGAGCGCTGCAAGGCCATGGTCTCGGTCAGCGGGTACCTGATCTCGAGCCAGGAGTCCGGCAAGATGCCGTTGCCGCCGTCAGCCGAGTTGCAATGGTGGTACCAGTTCTATTTCGCGACCGAGCGCGGTCGGGAAGGCTATGACAAGTATCGCCATGACTTTTCGAGGCTGATCTGGCAGCTTGCCTCGCCGAAGTGGAAGTTCGATGACGCGACCTACGACCGCAGCGCCAAGGCGTTCGAGAACCCCGACCATGTCGCGATCGTGATCCACAATTACCGCTGGCGGATGGCGCTTGCCGAGGGCGAGGCGCGTTACGCTGATCTCGACAAGATCATCGCCGCAACCCCTGTGATCACCGTGCCGACCATCACCATGGAAGGCGATGCCAATGGCGCGCCGCATCCGCCGCCGGCAGCCTATGCCAAGAAATTCTCCGGCAAGTATGAGCACCGCGACATCAAGGGCGGCATCGGACACAATCTGCCGCAGGAGGCGCCACAAGCTTTCGCGCAAGCCGTCGTCGACGCCGCCGCGCTGGCCGGATGAGGGATCGCGATGCGCAGGATCATTGTCATCGGCGTGCTCGCCGTCATCGCGCTGCTGCTGATCGCGCAGTTCGGCCCCTCACTGGTGCGCGGCGAAACCGTGCGCCAAACGGCTGGTCAAGCCTCGCCGGTCTCCGGCGTCACGCGGTTTGCGCGGTGAGAATCGCGGCGGTCAGGAGACCAGGAGCCTGATCGCCGTAGCAGTCGTTAAAGATCACACCGCGGTTGCGCGGGCGAAATCGACATAGATCTCGCGCAGCCGGCCCGCCATCGGCCCCGGCTTGCCGCTGCCGACTGGCTTGCCGTCGATCGAGACCACCGGCTGCACGAAGGACGAGGCGCTGGTGATGAAAGCTTCCTTAGCGGCGAGCGCTTCGGCGACCGTGAACGCCCGTTCCTCGACGCGCAGCTGGCGCTCCTCGGCGAGCTTGACCACGGCCTTGCGGGTGCAGCCGGGAAGAATCTCGCGACCGTTCTGCCGCGTCACCAGCACGTCGGCCTGTGTCAGAATGAAGGCCGTGGACGAGCCGCCCTCGGTCACCTTGCCGTCCTCGATCATCCACGCTTCCCCCGCTCCGGCCGCAGCGGCCGCCTGCTTGGCGAGCACCTGCGCCAGCAGCGCGACGCTCTTGATGTCGCGCCGTTCCCAGCGGATGTCGGGCACCGTGATCACGGCAATGCCGGTCTTGGCCGCGGGCGCGTTGACGATGTCCTTGACGGACGTGAACATCACGAGCGTCGGCTTGACGCCCTTTGGAAACGGGAAATCGCGACCTGTGTCGGCGCCGCGCGTCACCTCGAGATAGACCAGGCCGCTCTCGAGCTTGTTGCGCGCGACCAGCTCCTTCTGGATTTCCTCGATCCGCTGCAGGCTTTCCGGCAGCTCCAGCGCAATCTCCCCGACCGAGCGCTTCAGCCGCGCCAAGTGCGAGGCGTTATCGACCAGCTTGGCATCCAACACCGCCGCGACCTCGTAGATGCCGTCGGCGAACAGGAAGCCGCGGTCGAGAACCGAGACCTTGGCCTCGGAAAGCGGCACGAAGGATCCGTTGACGTAAGCGATCGAGTCCAAAGCGAGGCTCCTGCCAGTGAGGCTTTAGGGGGAGTTTGAGGTATCGTATAGAGCAATCGGGGACCGCGATAAACCCTTGGCACCGTCATTCCGATCCGTGCGAAGCACCGGACCCGGAAACTCGAGATTCCGGGTTCAGCCCTGCGGGCTGCCCCGGAATGACGGTGCACTTAATGCGACAAGATCTTCGACAGGAACTTCTGCGCGCGGTCGCTGCGGGGTTTGCCGAAGAAGTCCTGCTTCGGCGCGTCCTCGACGATCTCGCCCTTGTCCATGAAGATCACGCGGTGGGCGACCTTGCGGGCAAAACCCATTTCATGGGTCACCACCATCATGGTCATGCCCTCGCGCGCGAGATCGACCATCACGTCCAGCACCTCGCTGATCATTTCGGGGTCGAGCGCCGAGGTCGGCTCGTCGAACAGCATGGCGATCGGGTCCATGGCGAGCGCGCGCGCGATCGCGACGCGCTGCTGCTGGCCGCCGGACAGTTCGGCGGGAAATTTTTGGGCATGGTCCTTCAGGCCGACGCGCTCGAGCAACTTCATGGCCTTGCCGACCGCCTCGTCATGCTTGCGGCCGAGCACCTTCTCCTGCGCAAGGCAGAGATTGTCGATGATCCGCAAGTGCGGAAACAGCTCGAAATGCTGGAACACCATGCCGACGCGGGCGCGAAGCTTCGGCAGATTGGTCTTGCGATCGTTGATCTGGATGCCGTCAATCGAAATGCTGCCCTCCTGGAACGGCTCCAGCGCATTGACGCATTTGATCAGGGTCGACTTGCCCGAGCCCGACGGGCCGCACACCACCACGACCTCGCCCTTGGCAACGCTGGTCGTGCAATCCTTCAGCGCCTGGAAAATCGGCGTGTACCATTTGCTGACGTGACTGATCTCGATCATGCGGTCTCGCTTATCGGACAATGGCGATGCGCGTCTGCAGGCGGCGGACGCCGAAGGACGCGACACAGGAGATGACGAAATAGACCAGCGCCGCGAACAGATACATCTCGACCAGCCGCCCGTCGCGCTGGCCGACGATGCTGGCAGCGCCGAGGAAATCCGGGATCGACACCACATAGACCAGCGAGGTGTCCTGGAACAGCACGATGGTCTGGGTGAGCAGCACCGGCAGCATGTTGCGGAAGGCCTGCGGCAGCACGACATAGCGCATGGTCTGGCTGTAGGTCAGGCCCAGCGCCTGCGCTGCCGCGGGCTGGCCGCGTGAGATCGACTGGATGCCGGCGCGCATGATCTCGGAGAAATAGGCAGCCTCGAACATGATGAAGGTGATGAGCGAGGAAGCAAAGGCGCCGACCTTGATCGGGCGCGGCGAGCCTGTCAGCCACTGTCCGATATAGGGCACCAGGAAATAGAACCAGAAGATCACCAGCACCAGCGGCAGCGATCGGATGAAGTCGACATAGAGCCCGGCGATACGCCCGAGCAGGCGAAAGCCGGATAGCCGCATCAAGGCGATCAGCGTCCCCAGCGTGATTCCGCCGACCGCGGATAGCGCGGTCAATGTCAGTGTGAAGGTCATGCCGTCGAGGAACAGGTAGGGCAGCGCGCGGCGGATGACGTCGAAATCGAAATTGGCGAACATGCTCATTTCCCCGAGATGTAACCGGGGATCGCGACGCGCCGCTCGATGAGGCGCATGGCGACGACGACGACGATATTGATTGCGAGATACATCACGGTCGCGGCGGTAAAGGCCTCGAACACCTGGAAGGAGAACTCCTGCATGGAGCGCGCTTGGCCCGTCAGTTCCAGCAGGCCGATGGTGATGGCGACCGCGGTGTTCTTGATGGTGTTGAGAAATTCCGATGTCAGCGGCGGCAGGATGATGCGATACGCGATCGGCAGCAATACGTAGATGTAAGACTGCGTCGTGGTCAGGCCGAGCGCTGTCGCGGCCTGCTTCTGACCGCGCGGCAGCGAGGTGATGCCGGCTCTGAGCTGCTCGGCAACGCGCGCCGACATGAACAGCCCGATGCCAATCGCCGCGGTATAGAACGGCGCATGCGGCAGCTGCTTCAGCCACAACCCCCAGGCGTTCGGCAACAGCTCCGGCAGCACGAAGAACCAGAGGAAGATCTGCACCAGCAGCGGCATGTTGCGGAAGAATTCCACATAGGCGAAGCCGATCAGGTTGGCAGGCTTTGACGGCAGCGTGCGCATCACGCCGATCATGGAGCCCGTGATCAGCGCGATGATCCAGGCGCAGAGCGAGGTGGCAATCGTCAGCCACAGTCCCGACAGCAGCATGTCGAGATAGGTGCCGGCCCCGGTCGGGTTCGGCTCAAAGAAGATGTGCCAGTTCCAGTGATAGTTCACGGGAGCTTTCCGCCAAAGGGTCAATCGTTGCGCCGCTCATGCAATGGACGGGCCATTGCATGAGCGTATCGCGATCTTTTTGGATGCTGGCTCTTCACATCGCCTTGTACGACGCGGGATCCGGCGAATCCGAGGGCTTTGCGAATTCGGCCTTCAGCTCCGGCGAGATCGGCGTGTTGAGGTTCAGCCCCTTGGGCGGGATCTTGGACATGAACCACTTGTCGTAGAGCTTCTGGCCCTCGCCGCTGGTGTAGACCGCGGCGGTCGCCGCATCGACCACCTTCTTGAAGGCGGGATCATCCTTGCGCAGCATGATGCCGTAGGGCTCGGGCGTGGAGAACGCGTCCGTGGAGATCGCATAGATCGACGGATCCTTCGATCCCGCCACCAGGCTCGCCAGGAGAATATCGTCCATCACGAAAGCCACGGCGCGATCGGTCTCCACCATCAGGAAGGCTTCGGCATGATCCTTGGCGGGAATGATGTTGGCGCCAAGACCGCGGGCGGCATTGGCCTCGGTCAGCTGCTTGATATTGGTGGTGCCGGCGGTGGACACCACCGACTTGCCCTTCAGGTCGGCGATCGACTTGATGCCGCTCGCCTTCTTGAAGACATAGCGGCTTGCGGTGAGAAAATGCGTGTTGGTGAAGGCGATCTGCTTCTGCCGCTCGGCATTGTTGGTGGTCGAGCCGCATTCGAGATCGACGGTGCCGTTGGCGAGCAGCGGGATGCGGTTCGACGAGGTCACCGGCTCGAGCTTGACGTCGAGCTTGTCGAGCTTGAGTTCCTTCTTCACGGCATCGACAATCTTGTAACAAAGGTCCATGGCAAATCCGACCGGTTTCTGATTGTCGTCGAGATAGGAAAACGGAATCGAGGACTCGCGGTAGCCGAGCGTGATGGAGCCGCTATCCTTGATGCTCTTCAGAGTGCCGGTCAGGTCTTCGGCATGAGCCGCGCCGACGCAGAAGGCGGCGGCGACCGCAAGACCGAGAATATCGAAACGTTTCATGTTTGGTTCTCCCCATTTTCGGATTGCCCGGATGCTTGCACAAACCGGGCCAGTTTAGAAATGTGACTTTCGGCGGTCATGGCCTCCACAGGCCTCTATGCGCCCGCTGCATCCGCCGAGGTCCGGCGGATCGTGATCAGCGCGCACAAGCTCAAAATAGCGACCGCAGTCAAGTAGTATCCGGGGGCGAGATCGCCGATCGCCGGGAAGCCGCCGAGCCAGGTCATGGTTGCCGGGCCCATGCCGCCGAAGACGGTGACGCCGATATTGTAGCTCAGGCCGAGCCCGGTCGCCCGTGTCGCCGGCGGGAACAGCTCCGACATCAACGCCGCCAGCGGTCCGTAGTAGAGCCCCTTCAGGATCCCGAGCCACAGCACGCCCGAGACGATGATGACCGGCGTCGGCCGCCCCGTCAGCAGCAGGAAGGTCGGAAAGATGCAGAGGAGCAGCAGCGCGCCGAGCGCGATCATATGCGTGGTGCGACCGATCCGGTCGGAGGCCGCACCGGCAATCGGCGACAGCAGCATGACAGCGGCCTGGCCGACGAGCGCGGCAACGAATCCGACGGACGGCGGCAGGTTCAGCGTCTTCACGACATAGGTCGGCATGAACACGATGAGGTAATTGACCGCGGTCGACACCGCGAGCGCGCCGATCGCAAGGATCACCCGCAACTTCTGCTCGGCAAAGACAAGCCCGACCGGGGAGCCCTCCGTGGTCGCGCCTTGCGTCGCCGGCGACTCCTCGATGTGGTTGCGGATATAGATGCCGACCGGCCCGATCAGCACGCCGAAGAAGAACGGCAGGCGCCAGCCCCATTCCTGCAGATCGGCCGGCGTCAGCACCGCGGTCAAGAGCGCGCCGAAGCCGGCCCCTAGCAGACCGCTGAGGCCCTGGCTTGCGAACTGCCAGCTCGCGACAAAGCCGCGCCGGTGCGGCATGTGCTCGACCAGGAATGCCGTCGATGAGCCGAACTCGCCGCCCGCGGAAAAGCCCTGCACCAGGCGGGCGAGGATGACGAGCAGCGGCGCCAGCACGCCGATGGTCGCAAAGCTCGGCATGACGGCAACCGCAAGCGTGCCGAAGGTCATCATGACGATGGAGGCCATCAGCGAGGCCTTGCGGCCGTAACGGTCGGCATAGGCGCCGAGCATGATGCCGCCGATCGGACGGATCAGGAAGGACAGCCCGAAGGTGCCGAAGGTCAGCAGCAGTGAGGTGGTCGGATCATTGGCCGGAAAGAAGGCCTTTGAGATATAGACGGCGAAGTAGCCGTAGATCGCGATGTCGAACCACTCCAGCGCATTGCCGATGGAGGTTGCGACAATGAGTTTTGTTACGCTCTGCTCGCTGAGCGCCGCGCGTGCGACGTCACGCGTCTCAGCCTGGGCCAGTGCCATAGTCACGCGACCTTCGAGAGCGGGCGCGGCAGCTCGCCGAGATCCCAGAACAGGCCGGCCATGATGCCGAGCGCCTCCTCCGTCACCGAGAGCAGGATGTGCTCGTCGGGCGCGTGCTGCGAGCAGCCGGGATAGGAATGCGGCACCCAGATCGTCGGCAAGCCCAGCGTGTCGGAGAACACGTCGTTCGGCAGCGAACCGCCGAAATTCGGCAGCACGGCCGGCGGCTTTCCCGTGGTCTTCTGCAGGGACTCAGCGGCCCATTTGATCCAGGGGCTGTCGAAATCGGTACGCGACGCGGCAAAACGCTGCGCGCCCGTGACCTCGATCATCGGAAAGCCCTTTGCGTGCAGATGATCGCGGATGGCTTCGATCATGTTGTCGACCTTGGTGCCGACCACGAAACGAAGCTGCAGCACGGCGCGGGCGCGTCCCGGAATGGCATTGGCGGGATTGTCGACGTTGCCGGATGAGATCGCCAGCACCTCCATCGTATTCCAGGCATAGAGCCGCTCCGCCGGGGAGAGGCCGTCTTCGCCCCAATTCTCCGACAGCGCGGGCTCATCGGCCGTGGGCTCGACCTTGACGTCGGCGAGCCAGCTGCGGATCTGGTTCGAAAGCCGCGGCGGCTTGAGCTGCTCCATCAGGAGCCGTCCGCGTCCGTCGATTAGGGTGGCGATCGCATTGGCCAGAATCGTCGCGGGGTTGGCGAGCACGCCGCCCCAATTGCCGGAGTGATGCCCGCCCTCGCGCAGATTCACGTCGAGATGGATGCGGTAGCCGCCGCGGCAGCCGAGGAACAGCGTCGGCCGGTCCGCCGACAGACGCGGCCCGTCGGAGGCAATCAAGAGGTCGGCTTTCAGCTCATCCTTCAGCGACGCGCAGACCGTGTTGAGATCGGGGGACGCGATCTCCTCGCCCATCTCGATGATGAATTTGGCATTGAAGCCGAGCTTGCCGCCGCGCGCCGCGCGCACCGCGCGGAGCGCTGCGAGATTGATCGAATGCTGGCCCTTGTTGTCGGCAGTGCCGCGGCCATAGACGCGGTTGCCGACCGGCGTGGTCTGGAACGGATTCAAGCCGTTGCGCCATTCACCGACCATGCCGTCGACGACGTCGCCATGGCCGTAGGTCAGGACCGTCGGCGCGTCCGCACTCTCGATATGCTGGGCGACCAGGAACGGCGACTTGCCGCTCGGGGATTCGACCACCCGGCTCTCGAAATCGAGCTCGGCGAGAGCCGGCATCAGTTCCTTCTCGAGATAGGCCCGCAAGACATCGCCCCGTCCGGCATTCTGGCTTTCGGTCGGATAGGCCACGCGGCGATCGAGCTCGCGCAGGAAATCCCCGGAGCGAAACTGTTCTCGGACATGGGCGATGGCGTCGGTTCTGGTCATATCTTTCCTTACTGAGGTCGTTCCGTAGGACAACCGTATCGGCAGACGGCGGCGATCGGAAGTGGTGAATTTGCTGAGCAGATTTGGCTTGCCAAGCGCGATCAGCTGCAACAGTTTCGGCCGTCTCGGTGTCTCCTGCTTCGATAGGCTTCCATGCCCAAAGAAATCCGGCTCAACGCCTTTGCCATGAACTGCGTGGCACATCAATCGCCGGGGCTGTGGACCCATCCGCGCGACCGCACCGCCGAATACAACCGCCTGCCCTATTGGCTCGATCTCGCCAGGACGCTGGAGCGCGGCCGCTTCGACGGGCTGTTCCTCGCCGACGTGCTGGGCGTCTACGACGTCTATGGCAACGGCCCCGATGCCGCGCTGCGTCACGCCACGCAGACGCCGGCAAACGAGCCGCTGCTGCTGATCTCGGCCATGGCTGCCGCGACAAACAATCTCGGCTTCGGGGTCACCAGCAATCTCTCCTTCGAGCCGCCCTACCCGTTCGCGCGGCGGATGTCGACGCTGGATCATCTGACCGATGGACGGATCGGCTGGAACGTCGTGACCGGCTATCTCGACAGCGCCGCGCGCGGCGCGGGCAAGGACAAGCAGACCGCGCATGACGACCGCTACGACATCGCCGACGAATACATGGAAGTCGTCTACAAGCTGTGGGAAGGCAGCTGGGAGGACGATGCGGCGGTGCGCGATCGTATCAGGGGTATCTTCGCCGATCCTTCCAAGGTGCATCGCGTCACGCATGAGGGGAAGAATTATCGGCTCAACGCCATTCATCTGAGCGAGCCGTCGCCACAGCGGACCCCGGTGCTCTACCAGGCCGGCACCTCACCGCGCGGGCGGCAGTTCGCGGCGCAGCACGCAGAATGCGTGTTCATGTCGGGCCCGTCGGCCAAGGTGATCGGGCCGCGGGTGAAGGCGATCCGCGAGCTAGCGGCGGAATATGGCCGCGACCCGCGCGAAATCCTGATGTTCAGCATGTTCACGGTGATCCTCGGCCGCACGGAAGCGGAGGCCAAGGCGAAATATGAGGACTACCGCGCGCATATCAGTCCCGAGGGTGCGCTCACGCTGATGTCGGGCTGGACCGGCGTTGACTTCTCGACCTATGCGCTCGACCAGGAGGTGCGTCATGTCACCAATGACGCCGGCCGCAGCGCAATGGACAACATCACCCGCGCCGATCCCGACCGCGTCTGGACCGTGCGCGAGGTCGCCCAGCATGTCGGCATCGGTGGCATCGGGCCCGTGATCGTCGGTACGCCTGAGAAGGTCGCGGACGAGATCGAGGCCTGGTTCGAGGCGACTGATGTCGATGGGCTCAACATGCCCTTCGCGGTATCGCCAGGCGATTTCGAGGACATTGCGGAGATGCTGGTGCCGGAGTTGACGCGGCGCGGGCGCTACAAGAAGGACTATGCACCGGGGACGCTGCGGGAGAAGCTGTTCGGCAAGGGACGTGCGCGACTGACGGGGCCCCATCCGGCGGCACAGTATCGGCCAAGCAAGGCGCGGGGGGCGGAATAGCGACGCTTCGCGTTCTCACGTCATTCCGGGATGGTCCGAAGCACCAGATCCGGCATCTCGAGATTCTCAGATGTGCAATGGCACATCAGAGCTCGATGCCTCGCATCGCCCCGAAGCGAAGTGTAATGTGTGACGCTTTTCGGGATGTCTTTTGTTCACCTTACAGACCGCCCCAATGGAGCAGGTCCTCGGACCCTAACGGAGGGGCACCGCTTAGGGGCGGATTGCAATGTTGATTAGGTATGAAAAAAGCCGGTCCTGTCCCCAGAACCGGCTCTCTTCATAAGATCAGACTACCAAGTTACCCTGCCTGGATCCATTAGTTTCACGCCCTCATTGGGGATGGGATTATGATTTGGAGTCCGCACCATGTACGTCGAGCCTTGGCCCGATTTCATATGCGCCTGCGCTTGCATCACGTCATGATGCCCATGCCGGGATGGTGGTGGTCCAGCAAAAGCTGGAATCGTAATCAATAGAGTAGCGATAGCTATCACAATCTTTTTCATGGTGAATATCCTTTTAGGTACATCCACCCGCACCACGATAAGTAACACTAGCAGGCGGACGCTATAGTTTCTTGGACTTCCGCGCACCGCGTCACGGAAAGCCCGTGCGCGAATTGCAAACAACAGATATCGGCAGTGATGATATCAATCATCCGGCCAATACTGGCGGCGCTGGATGCGGCAATTATTGGAGCAGCGAATCCGGAGAAGGAGCGGCGAGGTAGTTGGCGGAATTGTCCTGCTGTGAGGAGATTACATTGCTGGCAAAATCCGCGAGAGGTTTTCCGCAGATGTGACAGTCCTAAGTTGCTGAAAACGCTTAATTGCGATAGATCGCCCCGGAATGACGAGCCTCACACACTCCCATCCACCACGACTTCAATCAGCTTCGCGCCCGGCCGCTTGAACGCCGACGTGAGCTGCGCCTTCAACTCGGCCGGATCGGTGATCCTTATCGCCTCCAGCCCCAGCGCCTTGCCGATGCCGGCAAAATCCACAGGCGGATCCATGAAATCCATGCCGACATAGTTGCTATCGCCATGGAACGACAGCAGCCGCTGCTTGATGATGCGATAGCCGCCATTGTTGACGATCACGACCGACAACGGCAGCTTGTGATGCGCCGCCGTCCACAGCGCCTGGATCGAATACATCGCGCTGCCGTCGCCGGAATAGCAGACGACCGGACGATCGGGGTTCGCAAGGCTGACACCAACGGAAGCCGGCACGCCCCAGCCGATGCCGCCTGAAGCCAGCGCATGATAGCCGTAGCGATCGCGATGCGGCCGCAGATTGAGAATTTGCCGCGCCGAGGTGAGGCCTTCGTCGACCAGGATCGCATTGTCGGGCATCGCCTCGACGACCTGCAGCGCCAGGTAATCGGGATCGATCGGCGACTTCCTCGCCGCCTTGCCGATCTGCTCCACCACCGCCTTGCGCCTGGTGCTCCAGTTCTTCGGCGCGAGCTCGGAAATTCCCTTTTGCGCCCGCGCTTCAAGCGCGCTGCCGCCGGCCGCCTTCAGCGCCGGCACCAGCGCCTTCAGCGTCTCCTTCACGTCGGCCTTCAGCGCGATCTCTGCGCCAAAGTTCTTGGCGAGATCCCAATCGACAAGTCCGATCTGCGCGATCGACAGGCCGTCGGGCAACGGCTCGACCTCGCTATGCACGGACATGCGCAAGGGATCGGCGCCAAGCACGATCAAGAGGTCGTAAGGCGACAGCACTTCGCGCACCTGCGGCTGCGACCGCGACAATGCTCCCATGAAGCATGGACTCTCCGAGAGAAAATGCGCGCCATAGGGCGCGGATTGCTGATAGGCGGGACAGCCGAGCGTCTCGGCAAGCTCGGCGGCTTCCTTGAGCGCGTCGCTCTTGACGATCTCGTCACCCGCAATGATGACCGGCCGCTGCGCTCTCAGAATACGTTGCGCCAGCGCCTGCACGGCCTCGTCCGACGGGCGAACGCGCGCATCGACGCGGGTCGTGCGGCCAAGCTCGATGCCGGCTTCGGAATTGAGGATGTCGCCGGGCAGCGAGATGAACACCGGTCCGGTTGGCGGGGTGGTCGCGATCTTCGCCGCGCGCCGCACGATACGCGGCAAGTCTTCCAGCCGCGTAACCTCGACCGCCCATTTCACCAGGGGCTCGGCCATGCGCACCAGCGGACCATACAAGAGAGGCTCCATCAGTCCGTGGCCTTGCTCTTGCTGGCCGGCGGTGAGGATCATCGGCGTGCCCGTGAACTGGGCGTTGTAGAGCGAGCCCATCGCGTTCCCGAGCCCCGGCGCGACATGGACATTGCAGGCGACGAGCTTGCCGGAGGCGCGGCTATATCCGTCGGCGATCGCGACCACCAGGCTCTCCTGCATCGCCATTACATAGGTGAGGTCGGGATGGTCCTTCAGCGCATGCATGATCGGCAGCTCGGTGGTGCCGGGATTACCGAACAGATGGGTGATGCCCTCGTCCTTGAGCAGAGCGAGAAAGGCCGAGCGGCCGGTGATCCGATTTTTCATGGTTCCTCCTGGCCCGACTGTTGCCGCGGCTGGAGCACATCACCAAACTTGATCGGCCAGGGCAATGGAAGGGGGGCATGGCTCGCCTGCATGGCGGCCTGTGTCCAGGTCAGACCTCCTCCCGGGCAAGCTCGAACGGATCATCGCCCGCCGAGCGCCGCTTCTTCTTGGTGCGTTGCCAGACCACGCCCGGGTAACCCTTCAGTGGCACCAGCGGCTCGCCGGTATAGGCCCATTCCTGCAGCTCTTCGATTCCGATGTGATAGAGCGGCTGCCGCCCGGTGCGGCCGGTGAACAGCGCGCGCGGCAGGTTGACCATGTGCGGTGAGCGGGCGCGTTCGTAGATCAGCGGCGTGCCGCAGCGCGAGCAGAAACTGCGCGCGGTGCCGTCGGTGTCCTCATAACGCGTGATCGCGCCCTTGCCCTTGGTGATGCGGAAACGCTTGCGCCAGCTGCCGACATAGGTCGCATAGGCGGCACCGTGGGCGCGGCGGCTGGTGGGAGAATGATCATGCCAGGCCCAGCGCGCCGGCACGTCGATCTCGAAGGCAACCGCGCCGCACAGGCATTGGGCTTTTGCGATGCCGGCTGATGCGGTGGGTTTGGTCACTTGCGTCTCCGTCATTGCGAGGAGCGAAGCGACGAGCAATCCAGAGCCCCTGCACGGCCCTGGATTGCTTCGCTTCGCTCGCAATGACGTAACACTACGCCGGCGCGAGTTCGTCATAAACGGGATAATCCGTATAACCTGCCCCCTCCCCGCCATAGAACGTCGCGCGGTTGTACGGCGTGACGCTTCGCGTCGACCTCTCCCCGCAAGTGCGGGGGCGAGGTAAGCCTAGGCCGTCTTGATCCAGACGGCCTTGACATTGAGATATTCCTCGACGTGCTGCTTGCCGGACTCGCGGCCATAGCCGCTCATCTTGTAGCCACCGAACGGCACCGCGGGGTCCATCGCCTGGTAGCAATTGACCCAGACCGAGCCGGCGCGCAGCGATTTCGAGACGTGGACCGCCTTGGAGACATCGCGCGTCCAGACGCCGCTGCCGAGACCAAAAGTGGTCGCGTTCGCACGGCGGATCAGCTCGTCCATATCGGTGAACTTGATCGCCGAGATCACGGGACCAAATATCTCCTCCTGCGCGATCCGCATGTTGTCCTGCACATTGGCAAACACCGTGGGCTGCACGAAATAGCCCTTGGCGAGCGGGCCTTCGGTCACCCGCCCGCCGCCGGCGAGCGCCTTGGCACCCTCCTTCTGGCCGATGGCGAGATAGCCGGTGACGCGCTCGAGCTGCTGTTCGGAGACCAAGGGCCCGATCTGCGTGTTCGGATCGAGGCCGTTGCCGACCTGCAGCTTGCGGCCGAACTCGGCGACACGGCCGACGAACTCGTCATAGACTTTTGCTTCGACAAACAGCCGCGTGCCGGCGCTGCAGATCTGGCCGGAATTGGCGAACACCGCCATCGCCGCACCGGGCACCGCGGCTTCAAGATCCGCATCGGCAAACACGATGTCCGGCGACTTGCCGCCAAGCTCGAGCGAGACGCGCTTCAGATTGCCGGCCGAGGCGCGGATGATGGACTGCCCGGTGACATGCGAGCCGGTGAAGGCGACCTTGTCGACATCGGGATGCGACGCCAGCGCCGCACCCGCGGTCTCGCCGTAGCCCGGCACCACGTTGACCACGCCCGGCGGCACGCCGGCTTCCATCGCAAGCTCGGCGAGCCGAAGCGAGGTGAGCGGCGCTTCCTCGGCCGGCTTGAGCACCACGGTGCAGCCGGTCGCGATCGCGGGGCCGATCTTCCACACTGTTGCGGCCAGCGGACCGTTCCACGGAATGATGGCGCCGACCACGCCGACCGGCTCCTTCAGCGTGTAGGAGAATATCTCGCCGGGCAGTGAATTCTCGATGGTCTCGCCGTGCAGCGCGGTGGCCTGGCCCGCATAGTAACGCAGCATGCCGAGCACGCGCAGCTTGTTGCCGCGGGTGCGGCTGATGGGCGCGCCCATGTCGAGCGTGTCGAGCTGCGACAGCTCCTCGAAATTCTTCTCGACGAGATCGGCGAGCTTCAACAGCAGGGCCTGCCGCTCGAATGGCTTGACCTTGCTCCAGGGGCCCTCGAAGGCGCGGCGGGCGGCGGCGACGGCGCGGTTGATGTCCTCTGCGTCACCCTCGGCAACGGTTGCAAGCAATTCGCCGGTCGCGGGATTGAAGGTCTCGAATGTCTTGCCGGAAGCGGCGTCGATCCATTTGCCGTCGATCAGCATCTTCTTGTAGGAACCATCCGCAAAGGGATGGCGCGTGATCGGAACAGCCTGAGATACGGCCATGGTCTCTCTCCCTCGATGTTGTTGATATTGATCGCTTGGCTCGACCGCCGGAAGGTGAAAATCTACCGCGGCGGTGCTATGGCGTAAAGCGGGTGGGCTGGCGCATCATGCGAAGACCTCCCATGCGGCGGCACAGGTGGTGTGCGTGCCGCGCAAACCAGCTCGATGGTTCAGCTCATTGGAGACTTCGCATGCCACATCCTGTCCTCGCTCCCGATCATGTTGCGGTGATCACAGGCGGTGCCTCCGGCATCGGCTTTGCGGCGGCTCACCGTTTTGCGCGGCTTGGCATGAAGGTCTGCATTGCAGATATCGGCGGCGACAAGTTGGTCGAAGCTGAAACAAAATTGTCATCTGCCGCGCCTCGTGGCAGTGGCAACATCATGGCAGTCGCGACCGACGTCGCCGATCCCGCCAGCGTCAGGGAACTCGAGGCCACCGTGCGCAATCGCTTCGGCGGCGTCGACGTGCTGATGAACAATGCCGGCATCCAGCCCAGCAGCGAGATGTTCGGCCCGCTCGACAACTGGCAGCGCATCCTCGCCGTCAATCTGTGGGGCATCATTCACGGCACGCAAATCTTTGCATCCAACATGATTGCGCGCGGTAAGCCGGGGCTCATCATCAACACCGGCTCCAAGCAGGGTATCACCACGCCTCCCGGCGATCCCGCCTACAACGTCTCCAAGGCCGGCGTGAAGGCGTTCACCGAGGCGCTGGCCCATGAGCTGCGCAACACGCAAGGCTGCCAGATCACCGCGCATCTTTTGATCCCCGGCTTTGTCTTCACCGGCCTGACCGCGAAGGGCCGGCAGGAGAAACCGGCCGCCGCCTGGACGCCGGAGCAGACCGTGGATTTCATGATTGAGAGGCTCGATGCCGACGATTTCTACATCCTCTGCCCGGACAACGACGTGCCGCGCCCGCTCGACGAGCGCCGCATACTCTGGGCCGCCGGCGATATCGTCGAGAACCGCCCCGCGCTGTCGCGCTGGCATCCGGATTATGCGGAGAAGTTCGCGGCGTTTGTGAAGGGGACGTAAGGCTGCGGCGTTCAGCCCCGCTGTCGTCCCGGCGCAGGTCGGAACGACAAAGACCTATGCCTCAACGATCACATAAGAATCCTCGACATGCACCGGGAAGGTCTCGGCGACATAGGGGCCCTTGGCAAGCTCCTCGCCGCTTTCCACCGCGACCGGATAGGACCGCACCTTGACGCGCTTGGGATCGAACCAGGACTGGCCGTTGCGCATGTCGAACTCCCAGCCGTGCCACGGGCAGCGCAGCAGTTCGCCGACCCGGGAGCGCTGGTAGACGCCGGGCTCCGGCGAGGTCAGCCGGGCCACGCAGGCGGCCTTGTCGAGCGGCGCGCCCTCATGCGGGCAGCGGTTGAGCAGCGCAAAGAACGCCCCATTGACATGAAACACCACGATGTCGCGGCCGTCGATCTCGACCACCTTGTTGCGGCCATCAGGGATTTCAGTGGTGCGAGCGACGATGTGACGAGCCATGAACTATCGTGTCCTGAGATCAGCTTGAGTCGGATTGTTCACCTCTCCCAAAGGGAGAGGTCGGATCGCATCGCAAGATGCGATCCGGGTGAGGGGTTTAGATCTCGCGATAGGGCTGCGGCCCCTTACCCGGATTGCTGCGCAATCCGACCTCTCCCCGCTGGGGAGAGGTGGAAGTGTGCGCGGATAGAGCTCCCACACAACCTTCGCCTGCATTATAATTTATACAGCGCACGCGCATTGGCGTTGAAGATCTGGCGGCGTTCCTCTTCGCTCAGCGGAGTCTTGAAGGCGAAGCGCGGATCGTCGAAATCCCAGTGCGGGTAGTCCGACGAGAACAGCAGGCGATCGACGCCGATCCATTCGATCAGCTGGCGCAGGTGCCTTGCGTCGTCCGGCTCGTCGATCGGTTGCGTGGTGAACCAGAAATGCTCGCGCACATATTCCGACGGCTTGCGCTTGAGATGCGGCACCTCGCTGCGGAAGCGCGCGAAATGCTGGTCCATGCGCCACATCGCGGATGCGATCCAGCCGAAGCCGCCTTCGATGAAGACGATCTTCAGTTTCGGGAAGCGCTCGGGGATGCCCTCGATGACGAGGCTGGCGAGCTGTGCCGCCATGGTGTGCGCGTTGGACTGATGCTCCTCGCAATAATAGGACGGCCAGCCGCCGCCGGTCGGCGCATGCCCGCCGTAACCGCCGACATGAATGCCGAGCGGCAGGTCGAGCGCCTGCGCGCGTTCATAGATCGGCCAGTAGCGGCGGCGGCCGAGCGGCTCGTTGGCGCGCGGGCAGATGTTGATCTGCACATATTGGCCGGTCTTGGCGCAGCGATCGATCTCCTCGACCGCGGCAACCGTGTCATCCTGGCCGACAAGAATGGCCGCCTTCAACCGCGGCTCTCGGCTACACCAATGCCCGAGCTGCCATTCATTGACCGCACGCTGGATCGCGGCGCCGAATTCGAGGTTCTGCTGCGAGAAGATGAAGAGATCGAGCACCTGCAACAGCCCGAACTCCACATCGAGCGGATCGAGATGCTGCTTGCGCATGAAGGCAAGATCGGAGCCCGGCGGGCCACCGGTCGGCGGCCAGGCGTCGCGCCGCGCGATCAGCGGCGAGGAGCGCGGATAGGGCGTGGTGCCGATATAGGGCGTGCGCAGATGATCGCCGTAGGTTTTCATATGCTCCTGCCAGCGCTTTGCGAGGTACGGATTCAAATCGCTGCGCGAATGCAGGCTTGGATGGATGTCGCAATCGATGATGCGCAGGCGCGTCTGGTGAGAGGCATCCTGCTGATCGAGCGGACGGTCGAGGACTTCACTCATGCGATCCTCCTTGAAGAGAATGTCAGGCGGCGAGTTTCAGCCGCGGAAAAGTCTCGAGCGGATTCTCCGCGCACATCTTGTCGACGATATGCGCCGGCAGATGCGGCGGGATCGGATCATCGCCGTCGAACTGCCAGTGCGGATAGTCGGAGGCGAACAGGAACATCTTGTCCGAGCCGATCTGGTCGATGATGTCCTCGACGCTGGTGGCATCGTCAGGCGCATCGAAAGGCTGCATGGTGACGCGGACATGGTCGCGGATGATCGCGGCCGGCTCGCGCTCGACCCAGGGCACCTCGACCCGTACGCCGCGCCAGGTCTTGTTGGCGCGCCACATGAACGCGGGCAGCCAGCTCACGCCCGATTCCATCAGCACGACCTTGAGGCCGGGGAATTTGCCGAACGCGCCTTCATAGATCAGGCTCAACAGTTGCGCCTGGAACGCCTGCGCCTCGACGAAATAATATTCATAGCGATGCGAGGGCCAGCCGATCGAACTCGGGGCGAAGCGATAGGCGCTGCCGGCATGGATCGCCAGCGGCAGCCTGTGCTTCTCGGCAGCCTTCAGCACCGGCCAGTAATGCCGGCGGCCGAGCAACATCTCGCCCTGAGCCAGCACCAGGATGGAAACGAAGCGCGGGTCGCCGGCGCGGCGCTCGATTTCCTCGACCGCAAGCTCCGGCGCCTGCAGCGGCACCACGATCGACGCACGCAGTCGCGAATCGCGTGACAGCCATTCGGCCGCCATCCAGTCATTGATCGCCTTGCAGAAGGCGGACGCCATATAGGGATCGTACACGGCCTGCGCGCCATAGAGCACGTTGCAGATTGCGTGGCTCGCACCGAGTTGTTCGAACGCGCCGCGCTGCACCATGCCGAGGTCGCTGCCGGGCTTGCCGCTGTCGGGACGCCAGTCCGGCCGTCCCGACAACGGCATGGTCGGCGGGTAGGAGTTGAGGTCGAGCCCATCGATGGCGCGACTGACCACCTGCTCTTTCCAGTGATCGTCGAGATAGGGCAGCAGCGTCGTACGCGTTCCACCCACCGCGGGGTGAATGTCGCAGTCGATGCGGGTCACTGGCATCAACGTATCCTCGACCGTTTCCTCGTCGCGCAAACTTGCGAGCGCTTCGACATCCGCTGCTGCGCAGCTTGTTTTGGCGGCCTCTTCCGCGCCGCGTGCGAAAGAGTGCTCTCCCCTGCCACGAAGCGCAAGGGTCTTGACCGCAGGGCCGGATTGCGTCCGACTGTGTCCTTCGCTGGCCGGCCTTGCGGCCCGGCAGTCGAACGCGATCGCCGGCTTGTTTTCGTCCCAGGATCTGGCGGGATATCGAGACGAACGGCAAGGAAAGAACGAGAATGGAAAGCATGAAGCATACGATGTCGACGGCTCTGGTGCTGGCGATGGCCCTTGGCGTCTCCGAGGCCTCGGCCGAAACCATCGGCGGTTCGGCGGCGCTCGCTCTCGCCGGCGTGGTCGCGGCCGCCTCGCCCTTGCTGACCTCGGCCGAGCGGAAGGCCGTCGACGAGCTGTTCGCCGGCAGCAGCAATATTTCCTACAAGAAGAAGATCGCAGTCACCGCCGACAAGATCGTCTGCCGCGCCGGCAATGTCGACATCACTGCCCGCTCGTGCGACCTGACCTTCGGCACCAAGACCAAGACCATCAACGGCCGCGCCGCCAATGAGCTCTATTCGACGGAAGCGATGGCCGGCGTGCCCTCCGACGGCGCAGCCGGCAAGATCTTCGAGAGCGTCGCCAAATTGAACTGCACCCTCGATCCGCAAGCGATCAAGCAGAACGACGGCAGCGGGGCGAACTGCACCTACGAGATGCCGAAGTAGCGGCAATACAGATCCTTCTCGAGCCAAGACCATCGGGGCCAAGCAGCGGCTGCGGTCACACCTTGATATCCCGAAAGCAATCCACCGAGGGTCGGGGGCAGCGCCATCAACTTTGCTTGATATGAAGTCTAGCTACACAGTTTATCTTTGAAGTTTAACTTCATAACTGGCATGGTCGCGGCATGACCAAACGGAAGGCGGAACCTGACGCCCCGGCGCCAGCGGCTCTTGCGGACGAACTCGCCGACTTGTTCGGCAAGCTCAAGCGCAAGCTGCGTGCGCAGGCGTCCGCCGGTGACCTCACGCCATCACAAATAGCCGTTTTGTCGCGACTCGACCGCGCCGGCCCCACGACGGTGAGCGGTCTGGCGCGGCTCGAAGGCGTCCGCCCGCAATCCATGGGCGCCACGGTCGCAAGCCTGGAAGAGATGGGGCTCGTCAAGGGCGCGCCGGACCCGAATGACGGCCGCCAGACCATCCTGTCGCTGACGCCAAGGTGCGAAACGATGATCCGCACCGGGCGCGCGGCGCGTCATGAATGGCTGCTGCGCGCCATCACCTCGAAGCTGACCGCGCAGGAACAGGCGCAGCTCAAGGCCGCGCTCGGCCTGCTCAACCGCATTGTCGACACCGAGTAAAGGAGACCATCCCATGGCGATCAGCACGCTCGACCCCACCACGGCACTCGTGGTCGTCGATCTCCAGAAGGGCATCGCGGGACTGCCGACCGCGCATCCCATGAAGGATGTCGTCGGCAACACCGTCGCTCTGCTCGATGCCTTCCGCCGCCGCACGCTTCCCGTCGTGCTCGTCAATGTCGACGCCCGCGCACCGGGCCGCAGCGAGCGCTCGTTTTCGACCACCGGAATGCCGGCTGATTGGACCGAACTCCTGCCGGAGCTGAACCGCCAGGCAAACGATCACACCGTCACCAAGCGGACCTGGGGGGCCTTCACCAAGACCGGTCTCGAGCAATACTTGCGTGGGCGCGGCGTTACACAGGTCGTCGCACCGGTGTCGCGACCTCGGCCGGGGTCGAATCCACGGCTCGCCAGGCGCATGAGCTTGGTTTCAATGTCGCGCTCGCCGTCGATGCGATGACCGACATGGACCCAGCCGCACACGACAACAGCGTGACGCGCATCTTTCCGAAAATGAGCGAGACCGGCACGACAAGCGAGCTGCTCAATCTGATCAACGCGCAGACTCGCACGTAGGCCGCGGCACAACAAGGACCCCCCTCAATGCCATGGTTGCATGATCTCGCTTATTTCGCCGGCGGCCTCGTGCTGACCAACGCCGTGCCGCATTTCGTCAGCGGCACCATGGGTCGGCCGTTTCAGAGCCCGTTCGCCAAGCCGCGCGGGGAAGGCCTGTCCTCCTCGCGTTTGAACGTAGCGTGGGGCTTCTTCAATCTGGTCATCGCCTATCTGTTGATCTGGCGCGTCGGCGATTTCGACCTGCGCGCGACGGAGGACGCCGTCGCGCTCGGCCTGGGCATGCTGCTCGGCGGCCTGTTCCTTGCGGGCCAGTTCGGGCGCTTCAACGGCGGCAACACGCCGCTGAAAGGATAAGCGCGTTGCGCCGCATCTTTCTCTCGCTGTCGAACAGGAATTACCGGATCTGGGCCGCCGGCGCGCTCATTTCCAATATCGGCAGCTGGATGCAGCGCACCGCGCAGGACTGGATCGTGCTGACCGAGCTGACGCACCACAATGCGACCGCGGTCGGCATCGTGATGGGACTGCAGTTCGGCCCGCAAATCCTGCTGCTGCCGCTCACGGGTTATGCTGCCGATCATCTCGACCGGCGCAAGCTGTTGTTCTGCACCCAGGCTGCCATGGGGCTGTTCGCGCTCGGCCTCGGCGTTCTGGTCGTTACGGGGCTCGTACAGCTATGGCACGTCTATGTCTTCGCGTTTCTATTGGGATGCGCCGCCGCTTTCGACTCGCCGGCGCGGCAGACCTTCGTCACCCAGCTCGTCGAGCCCGCGCTGCTCACCAATGCGGTCGGGCTGAACTCCACCACCTTCAACGCCGCGCGCATGGTGGGGCCCGCGATGGCGGGCCTGGTCATCGCCGCCGTTGGCTCGGGCTATGTGTTCCTGATCAATGCGGCGTCCTTTGTCGCGGTGCTCGTGTCTCTAGCGATGCTGCGCCTCGACAGTGCGGCATCCCGCCGAAGGGCGGCTTCCCGCGGCGGACTCACGGAAGGCTTTCGCTATGTGCTGGGGCGGCCGGACCTCAGAGTCATCCTGTCGATGCTTTTCTTGGTAGGCACCTTCGGGCTCAATTTTCCGATCTTCATCTCGACCATGTCGGTCAGCGTGTTCCATGTCGGTGCCGGTCAGTTCGGCCTGTTGACCTCGATGATGGCGGCGGGCTCCGTCACGGGCGCCCTGCTTGCCGCGGGGCGCGCGAGGCCCGGCATCCCCTTGCTCGCATTCGCTGCTGCGATGTTTGGCGTCACCTGCGCGGCTGCCGCATTCGCGCCATTCTACATCGTCTTCGGGCTGATCCTGTTTACGGTCGGCGTCTCCGCTCAGACTTTCACCACGTCGACCAACAGCCTGACACAACTGTCGACCGATCCCGAAATGCGCGGCCGGGTCATCGCCATTCTGCTCGCGATTGCGCTCGGCGGCACCCCGATCGGTGCGCCGATCGTCGGATGGGTGGCCGACCAGTTCGGCCCGCGCTGGGCCCTTGGGGTCGCGGCTGCAGCCGGAATATTGGCGGCGGTCATCGCGGCCTTCTATCTCGCCGAGCGACGACGGCTGCGTCCCGACGCGGGGCCGGCGTGAGGCGCGCACGGGCATCGCAGAAAGGAGGGTCTGATCGAAGCGGCCCTACCGAAGCGGCATGGCGCGCCTATATAAAGGCCGCATTCACGACAAGCCGCAGATTTGTTTTGTCTACCCAGCTCGCACTATTCGACGACACCGAGGCCGGTCCGAGCGGCCTGCACTACGCGCCGGACTTCATCTCCCCTGAAGCCGAGCGCGAACTGATCGCGCATGTCGCGGAGCTGCCCCTGAAGCCGTTTCAGTTCGGCGCGTTCGAAGGCCATCGGCAGGTCAAGTCGTTCGGCTTTCGTTATGACTACGCGGTGCAGCGGATGCTTGAGTCGGAACCGATTCCGGACTGGCTGCAGACGATCGCGCGCGCGGTCGAAGGCTTCGGCCAATTGCCCGACGGCAGCGTGCGGCAGGTGCTGTGCACCGAATATGATGTCGGCGTCGGCATCGGCTGGCATCGCGACAAGCCGCATTTCGATAAAGTGTTCGGCCTGTCGCTGGGCTCACCGTGCAAGTTCCGCTTTCGCCGCCGCATGGGCGACAAATGGGAGCGCTTCACGCTACAGGCCGAGCCTCGCTCGCTCTACCTGATGGACGGCGAGGCCCGCCAAGCCTGGGAGCACTCCATTCCGGGCGTGGACCAGCGGCGCTGGTCCATCACCTTCCGCACGATGCGGCAGCGGCCCTGATCCGGCCGCGGGATCGCCGGGTTGCTAAACGGAATCTTAGAAACTCGCGGTTAAGCTGGGTTTAATTTTCGATTAACCAGCCGACCACCCATGAAAACCTGGTCATGGAAGACCTGGCGATGGAGCCTGCCGTCAGTCGCGATCGTGGCTGCGAGCCTTGCCGCGTTCTGCGCCGGCGGCCATTTTGCCGCCAAGGCACTGATCCAGAGCCAGCAGATGCGGCAGCTCGGCGAGCTGACCGACGTCGTCCTGCGCCGCTCGGAGGTCGCAGTTGATTCCGGCTCCGCCAGCATGGATGAGATCGTCAAGGCCGGCAATATCGACTGTGAGCCCGCAGCGCTGCAGGCCTTTCGACTGCGGGTCTACCAGCGTCCCGGCGTCAAGGACGTGCGCCTGGCCAATTCCGATGGCTCGGTGATCTGCTCGGCCTATTCGGAGACGCTTGAATTCGACAAAGGCTGGGTCGGCCGCTCCGACATGCTGCCTTCGCGCGACAGCAGCCTGCTCCTGTTTCGGGTCGAGCAGTTCGGCGCTGATGCGCTCGGCGTCATGCGCGATCGCGGCGACAGCCGCTCGCTGGTCGCCATCCTCGGCATCAACTCCTACCTGTTCGATATCATGCCGGCCGAGCTGCGGGCGCACAGCACCGTCACGCTGAAGCTGACAAACGGCCAGGCACTCGGCGAGTTCTCGCTCGACGAGATCGCGGTGGTGCATCCGATCGATTTTGTGAGGAGCTCCGCCCGCTATCCCCTGCTGGCGATGATCAGTGTCGATCGTGCCGCACTGGCCCGCTGGAACGGGCAGCTCTATTGGCCCGCAATGCTGCTCGCGGCGCTGCTCGGCCTCGTCTTCGGACTGGTACTGATCCGCACGCGCCGCGTCGAAGGGCCGCTCGCCGAGCTTGACCGCGCCCTGGTCCGCGAGCAGTTCAAGCCCTATTACCAGCCGACCTTTCACTTGAAGAGCGGCGCCATTCTCGGCTGCGAGGTGCTGGCGCGCTGGATCCGCGACGACGGATCGGTGGTGCCGCCGATGAACTTCATTCCGCTTGCCGAATCCACCGGACGCATCCGCCCGATGACCTGGCAGATCCTGAACCAGGCGCTGAAAGACCTGAACGCGCTGTTGCGCGAGCGCAAGGAATTCAAGCTCTCGGTGAATATCGTGCCGAGCCATCTCCTGGATGCGGATTTCGTACCGACCTTGCGGCGCGTCGTCGCCTCGGCAAAAGTCGCGACGCGGCAGATCGTGCTCGAGATCACCGAGCGGGACAAGCTGGACGACATCGCGCGCGCCGCCGAGGTGGTGCGGGAGTTGCGCGATCTCGGCTTCCGCGTCGCGATCGACGATGTCGGCGTCGGCCATAGCGGGCTGTCTCAGCTCAAGGTGCTCGGCGCGACCACCATGAAGATCGACAAATTCTTCGTCGACACCATCACCCGCGACGGCTCGACGACGTCAATCGTCGAGATGCTGGTCCGCCTTGCCAAGGACCTCGCCATGACGGTGATCGCCGAAGGCATCGAGACCGCGGACCAGGTGCAGGCGCTGTGCAGCTGCGGCGTCGAGGAAGGCCAGGGCTACCTGGTCTCGCCGCCGCTGCCGATCGCCAAGTTCGCCGAGCTCGTGGAAGTCCAGCAGGCGAAGTCGGACATCCGCGCCGCACTCGACGCGGCGATGGTGGCGTAGCCTTCTCCGCTACTTCATCATCTGACCGCGCAGCTCGCCGCCGGGGTTCGCTCCGGTATGGATGTTGGCGTACCATTTGCCCGCCAGCAGATCCGCCGCCTGCTCATCAGTCAGCGTGGCGTTGCCTTGAATCGGGCTTTGCACGGTCTTGAACGGAAGCACGATGCCGGCATTCTTGCCGGCTTCGATGGGGCCGTGGAAATGCGCGCCGAGCGCCGGCCCCGACAGGTCCTTGTAGGTGATGGTGTAGGTCAGGAGCTTGCTGGTCGTGTCGAAAGTGGCCTCCGCCGTGCCCGAGGCCGGGCTGTTGTTGGGTGGCACCTCACTGCTTCCCTTCAGATCGGCCTTCAACTTGATCATTTCCGCACTGGCGGTCGTAGCGGACAAGAGCATTGCTGCAATTGCGAACAGAATCGCTCCGTTCAGAAGCCGGGCTTTGTTCATGACGTTTCCCCCAAAAGAAGCGGTGCGCCGCGACGCGAGCTAAACACCTGCCTGTGACACATTTCCACATGGCGTGACTGGGTGAAAGCGTCGCACCCCTAAGTTTACCGGCGCTTTGGGCGGGATGCCGTCCTCAGGGCGCTCGATCGAACAGGTCGCCCTGTCCCGCGGGATAGACCAGTGAGCCGTCGGCCTGCAGTCGTGCCGCCTCGGTCATCGCGGCGGCCTCGATATGGCCTGGGCCGAGCACATGGAGCACGCTGTCGCCGGACGCCAGCAGATAGTCGGTGATGATCCGGCGATGACAGCGCCACCACACCGTCTCCGCACACATGATGGCGCAGGTCTGCGTGTGCCCGCGCTCGCGCAAATGCTTAAGCCCCTCACGAAATACGGCGCTCATGGCGTAGTCGGCATAATTGTGGAAGCTGTCGTTCTGCCAGAACGCGTTGACGGAGAGCGGCACGTTTCGGTCGCGGCTGCGCAGACCGCCAAGCGCGGCGATGTGCTCATAAACGATCCCGGACGGCGCAAGCGATGCCGGCATGACATCGCGGTTATATTGCGGATTGGTGCGCGAGCGCGGCACGGTGCGGACATCGACCAATAGCGTCACCTCGACGCTCTGCAGGAGCTCGATGAACTCCGCAAGTGGTCGGGTGCCGTGGCCGATGGTGTAGAACGGATGCGTCATCGACGGAGCTCAGCGCGACAGATGCCGCAACGCTCGCCCTTTGTGCAGGGCGACATGGTCAGTCTTGTCGCTCTTGATCTCGTATTGCGGCTCGTCCGCGCTCGCATGATGGACATAGCCCTTGTAGTTCAGGTCGCTGGTGTGGACGCGCAGAATCGTACCGCGCACCCGGCCGGCCTCCGAATTCCAGCTCACGTGATCGCCGACCTTGAATGCTTTCGCCATCCGAAACCTCGCAACCCGTCGGAAACAAAAACGGCGTCGGACTATTAAGCGCCCGACGCCCCTCCGGTTGCAAGTGGCTCGCCGCGACCGGGCGTTAGTCGGGAAACCCGCGCGTTTCCGGCTTTTTCATTCGAATCCGACGAACGATGCGAACTCCTCAACCCCGGCTCGCGGCATCAATCGCCCCTCGGGTGCACTCTTCGCGAATCCGATCGAAACCCCGCAGACCACCATTTGCTCTTTTGGTATCGACAGCAGCGGGCGCAAAATCCTGTGGTATTTCGCAAATGTCTCCTGCGGACAGGATTGCAGGCCGCGCCCGGCGGCCGCGAGCATCACGTTCTGCACGAACATGCCGAGATCCAGCCAACTTCCGATCTCGAGCCGCCGGTCGATCGTGACGATCAGCCCAACCGGTGCGCCAAAAAACAAATAGTTCCTGGCCGTCTGGCTGGCTCGTGCCTCCATGTCCTCTTGTGCGATACCAAGCGAGCCGTAGAAGAGGGCTCCGAACTCGCGGCGACGACCGAAATAAGGTTTAGGCAGTTCTGCCGCGTAGTATTTGTATTCGGAAACATGCTCACCGCGGGCTTCGCGGTGCGCTTTCAGGAGAGCCGCCGACACCCTCGTCTTGACCGCTCCGGCCAGTACGTGCACGTGCCACGGCTGAATGTTGGCGCCGCTCGGCGCGAACCGCGCAACGCGCAATATCTCTTCGATCGTGCCTCTCGAAACCGCTCGATCGGAGAAGTCACGACAGGCGAAGCGGCCTGCAATGATGTTGTCGATCGTGTCATGATGGAATCGATCAACCGGATCGGGTGCCGCATTCACTTCTTGAGTAACGGACATTCCCCCTCCTCCATCGGTCGAAATGCTTCATTTCCGGGGATGGTCGCCAGCAGCTTGTAATAGTCGAATTTATATTTTGACTCCTCGGGCGACTTGACCCGGAACAGATACATGTCCCTGACGAGCCGGCCGTCCTCGCGTATCCTGCCGTCACTCGTCATGAAGTCGTTGACCGGCATCTCGCGCATTTTCGCCGCCACGGTCGGCCCGTCGGGCGTACCCGCGGATCCGACCGCCTTGAGGTAGTGCATAACCGCACCATAGGTCCCCGCGTGGATCATGGTCGGGACCTTTTGCGTCTTCTCGATAAAGCGCTTGGCCCAGGCACGCGTATCCTCGTTGAGGTCCCAATAGAATGCAGAACTGAGCAGCAGACCTTGTGCGCTCTGCAGACCGAGGCTGTGGATATCGGCAATGAACACGATCAGCCCGACAAGCTGCTGCTTCCGGGTAATTCCAAACTCGCCTGCCTGCTTGACCGCATTGATGAAATCACCCCCTGCGTTCGCCAGCGCGATGACGTCCGCGTTGGAAGACTGCGCCTGCAGCAGGAACGAGGAAAAATCCGGTGTGTTGGTCGGATGCTTCACCGCGCCGGCCACGCGGCCGCCGGTCGCATCGATGACCTTGCGACTATCCGCCTCCAGTTGGGAGCCGAGGGAATAGTCAGCCGAAACAAAGAACCACTTCTTCGCACCCAGCCGCGAAATTGCCTTCGTCGTTCCTTGCGACAGCGCATAGGTGTCGTAGGTCCAGTGGATACCGGTCGCCGAGCATTCGTCGCCTGTCAGACGAGACGTCGCGGCACCGGTCGCCAGGAAGATTTTCTTCTTCTCGCGCGTGATGGCCTGGACAGCCAAAGCAACCGCCGAGTTGGGCACGTCTAAAATGGCCTGGACATTTTCATGGTCGAGCCACCGCCTGACGATCGCTGATCCTACGTCCGCCTTGTTCTGGTGGTCGGCCACCAAGATCTCGACCTTCCGTCCCAGCACCTCGCCTCCGAAATCATCGACCGCCATCTGTGCTGCGACAACGGAGCCCTGGCCACCATTGTCCGCATACAGCGAGGACATATCGGAGAGAACGCCGAGCTTGATAGGCTCCTGCGCGAGCACCCGTGTCGGGCACAGGACAAAGGCCGCAGCAAAGACGAAGCTGATAGCCCTATGCTGGCCAAGTCCGATCGTCTTCCCGAAGATCATCCGCCACCTCCGCAAACCGGCATTCAATAATGGCCAGACCGTCGTCCGGTGGAAGTGCAAGTATTGCAGCTTTAGAATGAGGGGTATTCAGCCTGCCGTTGGCCAGCCCTTCAGCCACGAGCCTTGCGGATATCCGCGGCACCGCCCGCACCGGCAACGACACGCTTGGCATCGATCGCAGGATCGGCGCCTGTCCGATCCAGGTGCCGTCGATCGAGGTGGGCGCGGCGCCCGCTCGGCGTCGGCAACGCCGGCGTTGCAAATCCTCGCCGCGCGGGTCGTGGTCAGCAAAAGAGTCGCGGGCGGCAAATGAAAGGATGCGGCCCAGTCGAGTACGCGCATCTCCAGGTTGGGCCAAGCGCTGGCAACGCGACCCACACTGCGGCGTGGCTTGACTAGCGCGAAACGACCTTAAGCTGCCTGCTTGAGCGGTTCGTAGACAGTCGGATTATCGGCACAGGCACCGAAGCCGCACTTCAGCAACGAGGAGATGACATTCACCGCCGTCACGGCGATCACCAGCCAAACCGCGGCCTACGCAAAGCCGCCAGCCAAGCCGGCCGGCTTGTGCCGCGCCGTCGTCGAACGGGCGGTCGAACAGCAGGATGGCCGCGAGCAGGACAATGGCCGCGGCGATTGGCGACTGTGATGGCGATGCCCGCTTTACCAGTAGCGCCAGCGCCGCCAGTGGTATCCGTAGTAGTAGGGTCTGTAGTATCCGAAGGCGGAGGCTGCGGGTTCCTGGGTCCACTCCCACGAGCGAGCGAGCCACCAACCTCGATGACGCCAGCCTCCCCAGTATCCCCACCGGACCCGAATCGAACTGTCCGCGACCGCGACCATCGATTTCATGACTGCCACGTTGGTCGGCAATGGTGCCGCATGCAGCGCAGCGACGTTGCTAGCCATCAAGGCTCCGGCGAATGCGCATCCGAAGGCCCATCTCAAGGTATGCATGATGTTGTCCTCCGTCCTCCAGGGGGTCGGATTCGGGCGGCGGACTGCATGGACGCCTGCGAAAAACGAAAGTTTGGCATCCCCCGTCCGACGCCTCGACTTCGGCGCCTGCCAGCCGGCGCCCCGGTCAGGCGGTGTCGGGCGCTGCCTGGCCTTGGCCGAACCAATGGCCCGCCGCGCCCGGCGACCGCGCGAGAGCGCCCGTATCGCGAGTGGGCGCGCTGCGCTAGGTGGAAACGCGGCGAGGTTCGGGTGGTTCCGTGGGTGCGACATTGCGCTCTGGCGCGAGCACCGGCGACGTCCGCATTCCAGGCACGCGGCCACGTCTAGCCGGCCACTGACGCGGCCGCTTAATGCCGCGGCTCTCTCCTGACATAGGGGCCGTAAAGTACATCGCGGCGCCTCTCGACGAGTCTGACCACCAAGCTACCGGCAGCAATCGCGAGGATCGAAAACACAACCAGAATCATCATCGTAAATGCAGTCTGCGGCGCATGCCGCCAGCCCGAGGGGATGGTTTGCGACGAACGCGGGAGAGGGGAGCTCGCAACAAATCGTTGCTGTTAGCGGCTGAAATGTGGGTGTGCTCTGGCGGCAATGCGGCGCTCGCATTGATCGGTGCCTACCGTTGCGCGACGGCGACATATGCGAGTCTGTTCGCTGAGTTACCGACGCAAAGAAGCGCTCAAGCTCGCGGCATTGGTGAGGCCTTGGCGAAGATGGCGAAGAGCTGCGCCGACGGCATCAGCTACGCTGAAAAGGGACGAGGCCCGGGTGGCGGGCTTTTGCTGTTCACGATATCGGGACAAGCCCGCGTAACGAGGAACGCCAAGGCAGGGGCGGCGTTCAGTGTTGCGGAAAACTAGCGAAAGGAGGCCCCCATGCGACGCATTCTCGTCATTACGGCTCTCGCAGTTACTTCCGCTCTCACTCTGACCGCATCAACGTCGCCCGCCTCGGCGGCGCGCTATTGCCTGCAAGGGGCAGGCTGGGGCTATCCCGGCAACTGCCAGTTCAGAACCTTTGCCCAGTGCAGGGCCACCGCTTCCGGCACAAACGCTGGTTGCGGCATCAATCCGCGATATGCGTACAGGTCGGGCGCCAGAACCCAAGGTACGGTCGGCATGGGCGGTGGGCCGTACGGCGGCACTGTGGGCACCCCTTCAGGCGGCTGGTACGGCCCTACAGGTGGCCTGGTCGGTGGCTCGGATAACGGTGTCAACAGGACGACTCGTTAGACATCCGCAAGGAGCGTCGATGGAGCGCATCGCCAAGGCGAAGGAGGCCGGTCCCGCGTCCGCTGACGGGTCGCGGGCCCATGGGGAGACGTTGGCATAGATCGCCCTGTCCTACGGCGTCGACATCTCGATGATCTCGCGCCTTCGACGATCGTTGATGCCATACCTGACGGGCCGCCGGTCGGGCGGCCGTTTCACTGCGGCTCTATGTACCGGCCGGCGTGGCGACCCTACCGCCCGCTGGCAAGACCGGAGTCTTGCTGATTTTTGATATACATCTCGTGGTCGGCGGCGCTCACACCGAAGAAGCTTGGAAACGCACCCGCGACCGGAGCCGGAGCCGCCGGCGCGGCGGCAGCTGGCGCAGCGGCAGCCGGCGCAGCGGCAGCTTGCTTCGCTACATGGCGATGATGAGTAGTCTTATCCGTCGCCGCCAAAGCGGCGGAACTCGCGAGAGTGAGGACAGCAAGACCAACAAGAATGCTTTTGGCCATAGTCGGCTCCTTGAGGCAGCGGCAAAAGAGACGAGACCCGGGTGCGTGATCGGGGAAAACCGGGCCGAGCATTTTCCCTTCCGCCAAGCTCGTTGCTGTTGAGGGCTGAAATGTGGGTGCGCTCTGGCGGCAATGCGGCGCTCGCATTGATCGGTGTCTGCTGTTGCGCGACGGTGACACGATGCGAGTCTATTCGCCGTTCGCCGTCGCAGCTAACAACGAGAGCATCGCAGTAGTCGCGGCCAGCAACGGTCAAAGACTCGTCCGCACGCGATCTTTCGCGAGCACCTCCTGGCATACGCGCTGCGCACGGCTCACGACAATTAATTCGATATGTTGCCATTTGATCACAGCATTCGTCTCCGGCGGGAATAGCCTCTCGTGGGTCGATGCGATTCACGTGGAGGTAGTGGGAATCCGGCCTCGGTCCTACGAACCGCGAGGAGAGAGGAGATGTCAGCGAAATCCTGGTGGAGCGTCGTTTTGACTGGAGCGGCCGCGGTGCTCGGCAGCCTCATCGGAGGTTATTCACCCGCCATCGCGGGCTCCGACAATGACCCAAGAACATATGCGGGAGATTACCAGGGCGGGTCGCTTCCGATCGGGACTTTCATTGCGTTCCAATATGCGAGCTATTCTCGTGCCGATGCCTTCGTTGACCCCACCGGACGCGCGCTGCCGGACTCGCACGCCAATACTTGGGTGGAGTTCACGCGCGTGACCTATTTCGCCGAGTTTGCGAACCGTCCCTTGGTGATCGAGGCGGACTTGCCACTTGCGACATTGACGGACGTGAACATCCCAGGCACTAACAACCAAGTGGCCGGAGGACTGGTGGACCCCGTGGTTCACCTGACCTATTTCTTGATCTCCGACGCGAAGCTGCAGCGCTGGTTCGGCTTCACCAATTTTTTCTGGCTGCCGTGGGGACGCGACTTTGACAACCGCAGTGCGGTCAATGTCTCCACGCCGCGGCAGTTCACCGACACCCCCCAGTTCGGCTACACCGAGGGACTTGGAAAGATTTCGTCAAGTCTGAATGGCTTCTTTTTTGATCTGATCGCCAACGCATCGTTCCATACCGACGGCGACAGTCCTCTCGAGGTGGTCAATCCGCCTGGCGCCCCGCTCTCCGGAGTGCTGACATACGAGACGTTGACGCAACGGCCGTCATACGATGTCAAGGCCTTCCTGCGCTATAATCCGAGCACGTTTCTTTTTGCCGCCGTTGGCATAGAGAAGTCTTGGGGAGGCGAGCAGATAGGCACAAACGGCAGATTTTTCGTCGCCGGACTGCCGGTCGCGATACCTCAACCGAACGTGGCGATCAGCCGGGACGACTTCTTGAGGGGCCATTTCCAATTTCAAATCCCGCTGGCTAAGGATTTTACCATAGCCGGTGACGTGTTTCACGATTTCCAGGCGACCGGCGGGTTCAGGGAGAACATCGGCGTCGAAGTCCGTTTGGCCAAATTCTTCTTCCCCTCGTCGCGCCCGAATTAGAGTGTTTTCGAGCGAAGTGGGGACCGGTTCGCGTGAAGAAAACGCGTCAAAACGAGAATCTAGAGCTCCGGCTCTGATTCAATCAGAACGGGAAATGCTCTAAGTGAACAAGCGCCCATCAGTCGATCCAGGCAACAGCACTCATTAGGGCGAGAAAGAGATCTCGCCCTTTTACAGCGTGCGCAGCGAAAGCAATTTGATTGCTACTGCGGGTCGAGCGGATCCGGAGCAGTCGTCGGCTGCGTCATCAATACGACGTGCAGGTGGTATGCGTCGTCAAATTCCAAGTCGGCGCCAAGCCGCGTCTCGGTGTTAGTTATCACCTTTTGTTGCGTATCCTCGATTGCCTGAAAGGTGATTTTTTTGAAATCCGTGTCTGCAAGAGCCGAGAATATTGCTTGCTTTATTGTCGCGTCATTCTCTGCTCGGAGGTCGTTCTTAAGGTACCAGCGCCAGCGTCTGATCAGCTGTTGATGGCTTCCCACGGCGAAACTCACATAGTCATTGGCAACAGCGGTCGTATTATTGGACAATGTCACATCGAAGGTGCCGCCGGGGCCCGTCGGGGCGGTTACCGTGTTGACCGTAGTGCCACGTAGCATCTTCTTTCTTCCCGTCTTGATCGTGCAACTGACAGCAGAGCCGGCGGCGATAAAGGTTGGACGGGCAGCTATGCCCGCGGGAAGTGTAAACCGAAGCACGTTGGTGCCCCCCGGAAGGACGCTGGTGATCTGCATGGTCGCACTGGGATAAAGTACGTCGTTCCCGCCAACAGGCCACGCTCCTCCGGCATGCTGCTGCTGCGCGATGAAGGCGTCCGATATATCTAACAGGCTGTTTCCAGGTTTCTTGAACGCTTGCAAGAGAGTGTCAGAACCGTTTGTCACAGTTCGCGCAAACGAAAGCCCCGTCGCGCTGTCGTCGAAAGTCGTGTTGAACCACTCTGCAAGTCGCTGCGTGCCCTTAGTGTTAATAAGCCCGCCCATGGTCGCCTCCATCAATCGTTAGGTTTGAAAATCTTTCTTCCAAGTACAGAAGAATCTATTCCGATGAACGACTGTCGTGCGAAATTAATGCGAAAGCCTCTAGCGCGCAGCTTGGCATGTCCAGGCCGAGTGCTCCTGAACGGAAAATAGAGTATCGGCAAACTGGAGACAAATCCGGTTCGTCATCGTCGAATTGGCTCTCCAGCATCCTATGCAATTTCAAGATCTCCCGAGCCGCTCTTAACGTCGCCCCAGATGCCCGTGGCCCCCAAATTCTCGGCATTGCGACGCTGGCGGCCCAATAGTCTGCCTGACCTTGCCAAGTCATCCACGGCATAGCCGGGTCGCGTGGTAGTCCTCCCAAATGGTGCCCCGTCTCGTGCGCCAGCATCAACGCCAGTCCGTATTTTGTGATCGCCGAGTGTCGGACCAAACCTCCATAAACCCGCACGAACTGCACCGACCCAAGCCGCCAAGCCTGGGCATTGATCGTTGGCGACTCCCAAAGCAATTCATAGGTCACTTCGGGAAATGCGCGACGGAATTTCTCGAACAGGTCCGATAACACGCGTCGACGATGTTGCTGAGAACGCCGGCTCGGAAGCACCTCCTCTGTGGGCCAATCCAAGAAGCTCATCAAACAATCATACGGCGAAAAATTCGATACTTCTACTACACATCAAGTGTATATTTGACGCGGACATTGTCGGTCCGGACAACGCGCAAAGGGGCTGACCAAATACTTGGCTGGGATGCCCCAGCTACCGGCTCGTCGAGAGGAAAGCGCCTCTCGAAGGTCGGCAAGCCGTGTTGTTGCAAAGCGGTATGGAATTGATCTGCAAATAAGTTTATAGTTCGACGAGATTTACGGTCCGCTCCCGGTGCAGGGGCCATCATGCAATGTTTGCGTTGCGGTCATCAAAATAAGACCACTAATGATTTTTGCGAAGGCTGCGGGGTCACTCTGGGAATTGAGTGCACCGCCTGTGGGCATCTGAACGGACCGGCGGCACGCTTTTGTGGGCGTTGCAGTGCGGCCCTGAATACAATAGCCGCGGATGTACCCAATCAATCGTGGCAGCAGGTGCTGAAATCGCTGAACACCAAGGGTGGAGAGCGCAAACGACTTACAATTTTGTTTGCGGACGTTCGCAACTCCACCGAGCTTATCGATAGTCTGGGCGATCCCGAAGCTGGAATGAGGCGCCTTCAGCCCGTTCTGGACCTGATGAGAGAGGCCGTCACTCGATACGAGGGCATCGTCAACAAATCCCAAGGCGACGGGGTGATGGCGATCTTTGGCGCTCCACAACCACATGAGGATCATGCCGTCCGCGGCTGCTTGGCGGCCCTTGCAATGCAAGACGGAATAGCCCGCTTGAATGATGCAGATTTGCAGATCCGCGTGGGGGTTCACACGGGCGAAGTCGTCGTTCAAACAATAGAACACGGAATATACCAGACTTACGATGCCGCCGGAGCGAATGTGCATCTTGCCAATCGCCTGGAGCAAATGGCGGACGTCGGATCCATTTTCATTTCGAAAGACACTTACGCCGCTGCCAAGCAATTCGTTGAAGTCGAGCCTCTGGGATCACAAGTCGTCCGGGGGATTGCGGCGCCAGTTGAGATTTTCAAGGTAAGAGGCCTTCTGCATGCGCCCTCAAGCGGCGTTTTTCGAAGCAGAGTTCGGTTAAGCCCTCTCACCGGTCGAACAAGCGAATACGGCGCCCTTCATGAAGAACTCGAAAACACGATCAAGGGTGAAGGTCATATAGTCGGCCTCGTTGGCGAGGCAGGCATTGGCAAGAGTCGCCTTTGCTTTGAATTCGCCGAGAGTTGTCGGGGAAAAGGTATCCGGGTCTTTGAGGCGCGTGTACTGGCTCATGGGCGAGCAACACCCTTTCAGCCCGTGCTGGAATTGATGCGCGATTATTTTGGCCTTCGCTTTAAGCAGGCCGCAGATGTCTCCCGGCGCATCGTCCTTGACCAGTTATCAGCCCTGCCCGTCTCCGAACAGCTCCCGGCCGTGTTGTTAGATTTCTTGGGCCTGTCAGATCCGCACAAGCCAGCAATCAAACTGGATCCGAAAGCGAGAAAAACGCTGCTCCTCGACTTCGTCAGGACTCTGCCGCATTCACCAAGGGAGCCGCTCTCGGTTGTCATTATCGAGGACTTGCATTGGATTGATGCGGCAAGTGAAGAGTTCGTTGAGGCTCTAGCTGACGCAGTCGTAGGAACCACCACACTTCTGGTCGTCAATTTCAGGCCAGGGTTCGGTGCCCCACTGACGCAGCGATCACACTACCGCCAAATCAACATGCGCCCGCTATCGCCTGCGCAATCGGCAACCCTGGTGCAGGATCACGTTGGTACCGACCCCTCACTAGCGTTGCTGAGCAGGAACATTGTCGAGCGGGCGCAGGGAAACCCGTTTTTTCTCGAGGAGCTCATTAATGCGCTGGTGGAGCGTGGTGACTTTGAAGGAGACAGGGGCTCATTCAGACTGAAAGGCGGGATTGATGCAATCCCTCTCCCCTCGACTGTACAGGCTGTCATTGCCGCTCGTATTGACCGTCTGGAAGATAACGCGAAAAAGGTACTGGAGATCGCTTCGATCATTGGCCGCGAAATTTCGCTATTGGTCTTGGATCGAGTAGCGGGCATGGATGAGAACGAGCTGTCGGAAGCGGTCCAACAGCTGAGACAAGCCGAGCTGCTTTACGACGTCCCGCCCTTTGAACAGCGGCTTCTTGCATTTCGTCATCCCCTGATACAAGAGGTTGCATACCGATCACTCCTGCACGAACGTCGTCGCGAGCTGCATTCGAAAGTCGCTCACGCAATCGAGAGTGTCTTTAAGGACCGCGCTGACGAGAGAGCCGCTCTCTTGGCCTATCATTTGGAGCAGGCCGGCGAAAACCTGAAAGCGGCACAACAAAACATGCGCTCTGCCGTTTGGATCGGAACCAACGATCCAAATCAGGCAATGAGAACTTGGAAAAAGATCCGGGAGCTATTGGCCAATCTCCCCTCGTCACAGCCGATAGACTACTTAAAAATGATGGCCGCCGGCCAAATTGTAAATTTTGGTTGGCGGGAAGGAATCTCGGCGGAGGATGCCCGGATCTATTTTGAGGAGGCAAAGCAGCTAGCCGTAGCGTTAGGAGATGTGAGGGCCAATGCGCTGATTCACGCGGCCTATGGAAGAATTTTGGCAAACGGCGGATCGGCGGATGAGTACGTCGAAAAGATCCGCGAAGCGAAGGCAATTGCCGATAGCGGCAGTGATGCAAGCGTACAAATCACACTCAAGGCCGTGCTCTGTCATGCACTTAGAATGTCCGGCTTCATGGCGGAAGCGCTTCAACTGAATATTGAGGCGACAGAGGAGGCGCACAAAATTGCAAAATTCGACAGGCAGATGCTGGGTTTCGATGTCGAGATCTGGCTAACAGTGATGCGCGGCCAAACGCTGGTAATGCTTGGCCGACAAGATGAGGCCCGCCCATTCCTTGATCGCATCATTCAGTTGGAGGACGGCCAAATTGACACTCTCCATCACGTTATCCCAAGCTGGGCCTATGTCGATCTTGCGTGGGTGGAGGGAAACGTCGGACTGGCTCAGGAGCATGCGGAACGAGCCTATCACCTGGCCATAAAAAGCGGGAATCCCTACATGCGAGTTTATGGTCAAGCCTGCCGTGGTCTTTCTCATATCGTAGCAAGAAGAATGACCTCGGCGATCCAGGATTTCTCCGATGCGCTTAACTTCGCTCGATCGCGCAAAGCAGGCCTGGAGGCCGAGCCCAGGATACTCGCCGATCTGGCAAATGCCTACAGACTGAATGGCGACACTAGAACCGCCCTTGCGACGGCTGACGAAGCAATCAAAGTTGCAACCGAGCGTCATGCTCGTATTCCCGAATGCCTTGCACGGATTGTTCGTGCGGATTTGTTGCTCCGATCTCCGACTGGAGATCAGATAGCCGAAGGAAGGGACGAGATAGCCCACTCCAGAGCGCTGATGCGAGAGACTGGGGTCATGCTTTTCAAGCACTTCATCAACGAGCTCGACGTAGACCATGTTAACGCTCGTCAAATTACAAATGATCGAACGGCACTATCCTGAACCAGCTTGCATTTGGAATGACCTGCAGCTTTCTCGTTCAGCTTCGATCTCAGGTTTTCCAGCGGGTTGGTTTTGATTAGCAACTCCCACTTCTGACCGGCAACCTCGAATGCCTTGTGGGTGGGATTGAGCCGACGCTTCAGGGTCGTGGCTTTGACAGTCTTCAGCCGCTCGTCTCGGTATTCAGCAAAATCCTCAGTGCGGAGGTCTGGCAGATCGCCCCTCTCCGCTTGTCGCTCTGCATCTCTCACCCATTCGAGCGCATCCTTACGCAGGAGGTTGACACTCTTAGAGATTGGCCCCTGGGCCCGTCCGACGAATATGGACCTGCCATTTGTCGCCCCGCTTCCGAATTGACGCCATCGTTCCTTCAGCTGCGACCAGGTTGCGGCAAGCCGGGATTTCGGATTTTTCGGAGGGAGACGAGAGCCCGAGAAGCTACGCGCTCTCAATGGCTTGGGTGGTGGGCACGACAGGGATCGAACCTGTGACCCCTACCATGTCAAGGTAGTGCTCTCCCGCTGAGCTACGTGCCCTAGAAGTATTGGATGGGTCGGGGGTCCGTATATCGGCTCAGAGCCGGGCAGGCAAGGACAGTTGCCGGCTAATCCGCGCGATTTTCGACCCCATTTCCCTCGATTCGGCAGCCGGAATCAGGCCGCCAGCATCTTGTTCACTTCACTGACCAGTTCGCGCAGGTGCACCGGCTTGGACAGCACCTTGGCATTCTTGGGCGCCTCCGAATCGGAATTGAGCGCGACGGCCGCGAAACCGGTGATGAACATGATCTTGATATCGGGATCGAGCTCGGAGGCGCGCCGGGCAAGCTCGATGCCGTCCATCTCCGGCATCACGATATCCGTCAACAGCATCTCGAACGGCTCCTCGCGCAGCCTCTGATAGGCCGACATGCCGTTATCATGAGACGAGACCACGAAGCCGGCGTTTTCAAGCGCTTTCACCAGGAAACGCCGCATGTCGTTGTCGTCTTCGGCGAGGAGAATCTTGGGCATGGCGGCCATTGGCTGAGGGACTTCCGGTTCGGCGGATCAATGTACTTACTAAGCCTGACAGACGGTAAATTTCGAGTGAAATTTGCGGCCATCGGCACGACGAGAGCTTACGTCAACCAAACGGAGGATTTGGGCCGTTAAGAGACGTTCCAGCTGCTTGCAAAACTTTTTCACTTGGCAGAACGGCTGTGATTATCGACAATGCCTGCCCATAAAAGCCCGCTTTTCCGGTAGAATCGCTTAACCTTGTGCCGCAAAACGGATCAGAATCGAAGGGACGGCGCCCGCTCATGACCCGGTTTGATGGCGAACTGCCGCCTTCGTTTGAGATCGTCGAGCCCGAACATTGGCGGGCACCGATCATCTTCAATTCCCCGCATTCCGGATCGATGTACCCTGAGGCCTTCCTCAACGCCTCGCGGATCGACCTGCCGACCCTGCGACGTTCCGAAGACTCATTCATGGATGAGCTGATCGACGATCTGAGCGCGCTCGGCTTTCCGGTGGTACGGGTGAATTTCCCCCGCTCTTATGTCGATGTGAACCGCGAGCCTTACGAGCTCGATCCCCGGATGTTTTCCGGGCGACTGCCAAGCTTCGCCAATACCCGCTCCATGCGGGTGGCCGGCGGTCTCGGCACCATTCCGCGGGTGGTCGGCGACGGCCAGGAGATCTATCGCGACCGGCTTTCTGTCGACGAGGCGCTCTCACGCATTGAAACGCTGTACAAGCCCTATCACCGCGCGCTGCGCCGACTTATTGCCAGGGTGCACCAGAGCTTCGGAACGGCGGTGCTGATCGATTGCCATTCCATGCCATCGATCGGCGTGTCGCGGGACGAGCCGCGACGGCCCGACATCGTGATCGGCGACCGCTACGGCACGAGTTGCGCCGCCATCCTGCCCGACATGGTCGAGGACACCATGACGCGGCTTGGCTATTCGGTCGGCCGCAACAAGCCCTATGCGGGCGGCTTCATCACCGAGCATTACGGCAATCCCGCAAGCGGACTGCATGTGGTGCAGCTCGAGCTGAACCGCGCGGTCTATATGGACGAGCGGCGCCGCGAAAAGGGCCCGCGCTTTGCGCAGGTCGCTGCGGACTTCGCCGCGCTCGCCGACGTGCTCGCCAATGTCTCGCTCGGCGACCTCGGCCGGTTCCAGGCCGCGGCGGAATAGCCGGACTTTTCTGGCACCTCTCTCCGCTAGGTCATTCCGGGCGCGCCACAGCGCGACCCCGGAATCTCAAGATTCTGGATTCGGCGCCGCCGCGTACCGCCTCGGAATGACCGTTCGATCAGAGAGTCCGAACAGGCTCAAAAGAAAAAAGGGCCGCTTGCGATGGCAAGCGGCCCAAGTCTAGGGAGGAAACGCCCAAGGAGGGCAGCGATAGCGCAAGCGCTACCGCACCGCAACAATATGCGACCGCGCTGCACAAAGCGCAAGAGTTTTCGGATCATTTTCCATGCAAATTTCGCAAGTCTGGCAGAACTGCAACGGGGCCGTAGCGCTGATTTTATCCTTTTAATTCCAGTTACTTAACGTGAATGTACCGCTCCGCCTGTCGGCCGGTCACAGGAATTCGCGATTTCGTGATCACTTGCGAAAATGCGGAAACCGCGCGCGGAGTGCTCGCGCAGCATTCAAATGCCCCCCGGATAAGTTGCGTCAGGCCGTCGCGTGCGGAGCCGGATTGAGCTACGCAGAAGCGACGATTCCTCGCTCGCCATGAAGTCCAGGAAACTGCCGTGACCGTCATCGATTTCAAAGCCTTCATCGGGCGCTTAGCGACGGCCTCCGGCGAGACCATCCTGCCATTCTTCCGCACCTCGCTGTCGATCGAGGACAAGAGCATCAACCGCGACTTCGATCCCGTCACCGAGGCCGACCGGGCCGCGGAGGCGGTGATGCGGCGGCTGATCAAGGCCAATTTTCCCCAACACGGCATTGTCGGAGAGGAGTTCGGCAATGAGCGCACCGACGCCGACTATGTCTGGGTGCTGGACCCGATCGACGGCACCAAATCCTTCATCGCAGGCTTTCCGATCTGGGGCACATTGATTGCCTTGCTGCACAAGGGCGCGCCGGTGTTCGGGATGATGCACCAGCCCTTCATCGGCGAGCGCTTTTCCGGCGACAATGCTTCCGCCCGTTATCAGGGTCCGTCAGGCGAAAGGCGGCTTGCGGTGCGGCGCTGCGCGTCGGTGAGGGAAGCGACCTGCTACACCACGAGTCCGTTATTGATGAACGAGGCCGACCGCGCGGCCTTTTCCCGCGTCCAGGACGCGGCGCGGCTCGCCCGCTATGGCGGCGACTGCTACTCTTATTGCATGCTGGCGGCCGGCCATCTCGACCTCGTGGTCGAGACGGAGCTGAAGCCCTACGACATCGCCGCCCTGATCCCGATTGTCACCGGCGCTGGCGGCGTGGTCACGACCTGGGACGGCGCGCCCGCCCAGAACGGCGGCCGCATCGTCGCCGCCGGCGATCCCCGCGTGCATGAGGAAGCATTGAAGCTCCTCAACAGCTGAGCTCTTGCTTCCTCACCATGAGGATGACGAGCTAAGCTCCGCGCAAGGGGAGGCTCCAATGAGAACAATCACAAAGTTTGCGCTGACATTGCTGCTGCTAGTGTCGCCCGCCTTGGCGGCGGCCGATGATCTCCCGAAAAAGCCGATCCGGCTGATCGTGCCGTTCCCGCCGGGCGGACCCAACGACATCATCGCCCGGGTGGTCGGACAGCGCGTGTCCGAGATCACAGGCCAGCCGGTCGTGGTCGACAACCGCCCCGGTCAGGGCGGCGTGCTCGGAACTGATGTCGTCGCGAAATCCGCACCCGACGGCACCACGGTCGGCATCGTCAGCGCCGGCGCGCTTGTCATCAGCCCGATCATGGAAAAGGTCGCCTACGACACAGCAAAGGATCTCGCGCCGGTGACGCTGGTCGCGACCGTGCCGGAGATGCTGGTGGTCGCAACTTCGGTGCCCGCGAAAAGCATGAGCGAACTGGTTCAGCTCGCCAAGACGGAGCCCGGCAAGCTCAATTTCGCCTCCTCCGGCCCTGGCAGCCTGCCGCATCTGGCCGGCGAGTTGTTCAAGCTCACCGCAGGTATTGACATCGTCCACGTGCCCTATCGCGGCGCGGCGCCTGCTGTGAACGACCTGCTGGGCCAGCAGGTGCAGATGACATTTCTCGATCTGCCGGTGCTGCTGCCGCAGATCAAGGCTGGCACCCTGCGCCCGATCGCCATCGGCGCGCGCGAGCGTGCCGTCACCGCGCCTGACGTGCCGACCACGGGCGAAGTCGGCCTGCCCGACCTCCTGATCGAGAACTGGTACGGTATGGTCGCGCCCGCGCAGACGCCCGCGCCCATCATCGCCGCGCTGAACCGCATCACCACCCAGGCGATGGCCGACCCGACCGTACAGCAGAAGCTCGCCGAGCAGGGCCTCACCCTCGAGCCCGACACACCCGGGCATTTTCGCGCCTTCATCGAGGCCGAGAGCAAGAAATGGGCGAAGGTGATCATGGACGCCGGCGTGGAAACGGCGAAGTGAATAGCGCACTCAAGCCGCGGCCTTCCGCAAGTGATCCACCAAGAGCTTTGCCGGCCGCGCCAGGCTCTTGAAGTCGCGGGCGCAGATCACGAGCCGGCGGTTGGCCCAGGAATCCCTGATCCGCACCGTCGTGATCGGCATCGTCCGGGCGCAGCGTTTGGCGGCGGCTTCCGGCACCACGGCAACCCCGACGTCGGCGGCGACCATCTGGCAGATGGCGTCGAAATCGCGCAACCGTGCGCGGAAATGCAGGCGCATGCCGAGGCGCGCCGCATGCCGTCCGATATGGACTTGCAGCGCGGTGGCACTGGTCAGCCCGACAAAGGCCTGTTCGCCAGCCTCATGGAAATCGATCTGGCGCCGGCCGGCCAGCGGCGAGCGCTTGGACGTCACCAGCGTCAGCCGGTCCTCGCCGAAGGTGAAGCGCTCGATATTGTCGGGCAGCGCGTGCTCGGCGGCAAAGCCGAGATCAGCGGCGCCGTTGGCGATCGCGGTGGCGATATCGGTGCTTTCGCGCTCCTCCACGTCGACGTTGATATCGGGATGATCGCGCAGGAAAGCCGCGAGCGACCGCGGCAGATGCTCCGAGAGGCCGGACGTATTGGCAAGCAGGTGCACGCTGGCGCGCACGCCTGAGGCAAAGCGGGCGAGATCGCCGCGCATGGCCTCCACATTGTGGATGACGAGGCGGGCATGATCGAGCAGGCTCTCGCCGGCCGCGGTGAGCTCGACGCCGCGGCGGACCCGCTTGAACAGGCTCACGCCGAACGCCTGCTCCAGTCCCTTGATCCGCTCGCTGGCGGAGGCCAGCGCAAGATGCGCGCGGTCGGCGCCGTGGGTGATGCTGCGGGCGTCCGCCACCGCGATGAAAAGCTGCAGATCGACCAGATCAAAACGCATGCGGCTCTCCTTGCCTTCGTTTCATCCGAAGGCTGTCTCCGTAACCTCCAGATTGTGCCGATAGAGCGGATCGGTCAATGTCGCGACATGCTCGAACCCATGCTGTTTCTGATCGCCGCCGTCTTCCTGCTCGCCGGATTCGTCAAGGGCGTGCTCGGCCTTGGGCTGCCCACGGTAGCGATGGGCCTGCTTGTCGTGGCCATGCAGCCGAGCCGGGCGCTCGCCATCGTCATTGCGCCCGCCATCATCACCAATATCTGGCAGACGTTTGGTGGCCCGTATCTGCGCGACATCCTCAGGCGGCTGTGGCCCTTGATGCTGTGCACCGTGATCGGCAGCCTGATGAGCGCAGGCGCGATGAGCGGGCCCTATGCGCGCTACGGTACGATCGCGCTGGGCGCCCTGCTGGTGACCAATGCCGTGATCGGCCTCACCCAGTTTCGCCTGCGCGTGGAACGTCGCAACGAGAAATGGGTCGGCGGCCTCGTTGGTTTCGTCACCGGCGTCATTTCGGCTGCGACAGGCGTGCAGGTCATCCCGTCGGTGCCGTTCATCCAGGCCATTGGCATGGACAAGGACGAATTGGTGCAGGCGCTGGGCGTGTTCTTCACCGTCGCGACACTGGCGCTCTCCGTCAATGTCAGCGCCTCCGGCCTTCTCAACGCTTCCACCGCCATTCACGCGGCGGTCGCGCTCGCCTGCTCCTTCGCCGGCATGTTCTTTGGCCAGATCGTGCGCGCGAGGATGCCGACCGAGGCCTTCCGCCGCTGGTTCCTGATTGGAATGATCCTGCTCGGGATCTATCTGGCCGGCAGCGCAATCTACGAGCTGGCCGCGCCTTAGAATCGTTTTCGGGCGAAATGGACCAGTTGCCGGTACCGCCGGCCTTCGCCCGTAGTTTCGTGTTGCGCAATATCCATTGGTACCAAGGTGCCATACGTTACCGCTTCATCCGGAGGACATCGACGACCAGATGTTTTATGGATGCTGGTGGCAGCCCGCCGAATCATGGGCAGCCGCCGGTCACTGGAGCGCCCAAGGCCCATGGAGAGACGCCTCGCAGCCATCGTTTGCGCCGACGTTGCCGGCTACTCGCGCATGATGGGGGCGGACGAGGCGGGAACGCACGCCACCTTCAAGGCCCATCGCGGTGCCATTCATCCGATCATCCTCAATCACGGCGGCCGCGTCGTCAAAAATACCGGCGACGGCTTCCTGCTGGAGTTTCCGAGCGTCGTCGGGGCGACGGAAGCGTCGATCGCGTTGCAGAGGCTGATGGCGGAGCGCAACAACCATCTGCCCGCAGATCGCGCCATGCGTTTCCGCCTCGGCCTTCATATGGGCGATGTGATCGCCGACGAGGATGAGGTATTCGGCGACGATGTGAACATCGCCGTCCGGCTCGAGCAGGCGGCGCCGCCCGGCGGGATCGCGGTCTCGGCCAAGGCCCATGGCGAGGTCAGCCGGCATCTCGACATCAGCATGGTCAATGCCGGCAACCATCGCTTCAAGAACATCAGCGACGCGATCGAGGTCTGGACATGGGAGCCGACGGGATCGGAGGAGCGGCGCCGGGAGCTTCAGGAGATATCGGCGCTGTCGGCCCAATATCGGCTGGCGATCATCGGCGTTCTCCCGTTTGCCAATCTCAGCGACAGCGCGGACGAATATTTTGCCGATGGGCTGACGGAGGATCTGATCCATGCGCTGTCGCTGCAATCCTTCTATCGCGTGCTGAGCAGGAACTCGACCTTCCCGTTCAAGGGCAAGAATCTCGGCGCGCGCCTGATCGCGCGCGAGATCGACGCCACCTATCTGATCCAGGGCTCGGTTCGCCGCGCCGGCAACAAGATTCGCGTCACCGCCGAGTTGATCGCGCCCGAGACCGGCGCGCAGCTATGGACCGGCCGCTATGACCGGGACATCGGCGAATTGTTCGCGCTGCAGGACGAGATCACGACCAGCCTGTCGGCCGCGATCGCGCCCGAGATTTTCCGCGCGGAAGCGTCCGCGCCGGCCCGATCCTCCGCCGCCGACATCTCCGCCTGGGACTGCTTCCTCCGCGGCCTCTCGCATTATTACCGCCAGACCAAGGCCGACTTCGAAGCCTCGATCGCCTTGTTCAGGGAGGCCATTGCGCTCGATCCTGCGCTCTCGATCGCGCGCGCCTATCTCGCCACCATCATGACGCAGGGCGTGCATTTCGGATGGATCAAGAGCACCCGCGAGTTGTGGGACTCGGTGATGGAGCTTGCGCAAGACAGCGTCCGCCTCGATCCGCGCTCCTCATTCGCCTTCTCGGCTCTGGCCTATCTGCACGCCATGCAAGGGCGCAACGAGGCCGCGCAGGATGCGATCAGGAAGGCCGTCGCGCTGAACCCCTATGACATGGGCGCCCGCGGCGTTCAGGGCATCTGCCATTTGGTCGAAGGCCAGCACCGCGAGGCGATCGAGCTGTTCTCCATGGCGGTCCAGCGCGGCAACAGCGATCCCCGCTATCAATGGCCGGCGCTGCTGGCATTCAGCCATTATCTGCTGGGGCATTATGATGCTGCGCTGTCCTGGGCGCGCGAGGCGCTCTATTCGAATCCCAATCACCTTCAGGTGCTCGCGGTCAGGGCTGCAGCGCAGGCGCAATCCGGGCGTGCCGAGGAGGCAGCAAAGGCCACGGAAGTGTTGCTGAGCAACCATCCCGGCCTGACCGTCGAGCGGCACTTGCGGAATTTCCAGTGGAAGGACCCGGCCGACATCGCCCACTACCGTGAAGGGCTGTTGAAGGCCGGCGTGCCCTTTGCGCGTCTGACGCTGGTCGAATCCAATCCGAAACGCGCGGCGGATTCGTAAACCGCGCGCGCTTTCAGCGTGCCTCCAGCAAGGCGAGGCGTGCACCGAGATAGACGAACATCCCGCCGAGTGCGCGGTTGATCCAGGCCATTGCCTGGCCCGATCGGGCTACGCGGCGCGCGGTCCGCGCGGCAAACGCAGCGATTCCCACGCACCATAGCGTGCCGTTGAAGATGAAGATCGCGCCAAGCAGAAGGAAGGCGAGCGGCTTGTGCGACGAATCCGCCGCCACGAACTGCGGCAGAAAGGCCAGGAAAAACAGCGCCACCTTCGGATTGAGCACATTCGTCAATGCGCCTTGCCAGAACACCCGGCGCAGCGAGATGGTCCCCTCCCCGCTTTGCCTCGTCTCACTTGGCCCAGGGGAACGTTCGCGCGACAGCAGCATCCTGAGGCCGATGAAGCAGAGATAGCCCGCGCCAAGCCATTTCACCGCGGTGAACGCCGCCGAGGAGGCGGCAAGCAGCGCCGAAAGCCCGGCCGCGCAGGCGAAGACATGAACGAGGCAGCCGATGCTGATCCCGATCGCCGCGGCCGAGCCGCCCCGCCAGCCGAGCTGGGCGCTACGCCCGACGATATAGGCCGTATCGGGCCCCGGCGTGATGTTGAGCAGCAGGCCGGAGACGATGAACAGCGGGAGATCATGGATGCCGAGCATGGCGTTTCACCCGAACAGCGGCGTACCCGGTACGAAGGCGTCGAATGCGGCCCAGAACTGCGAGCGGTAGCGGTCCTGCTCCTGCAGGATCTCGTGCTTGGAGCCGGCGATCACCAGATGCGAGCCCGCGCGCAGATGATAGGCGAACTCCTCGATTGCCGCGGTCGACACGATGGTGTCGCTGGAGGCCGCCAGCATCAGGATCGGCTGGCGGATCCGCGAGGGGTAATCATGGGAACGAAACGTCATCATCGCGCGGAAGGCCGCATCGGTCCAGGCGATGGTCGGCGAGGCGATGCCGAGCGTCGGGTCCTCCTCCAGGATCGCGGCATTGCGGGCGTAGCGCACGGGATCGCTGGTCAGGGGATTGTTGATGAATGAATTGGTCCCGGTCAGCCGATCGCTGCCGCCGATAACATAGCTCCCGCCCCGGCCCAGATATCTCAGCGTCCGCACCAGCGTACGCACCGGCAACGAGGTGGTACGGCCCGGCAGGTCGATCATCGGCGCCGAGAGAACGATGCGGTCGAACCAGCGCTTGCCGGCATGCGCAATACGAAGCAGCACCGCGCCGCCCATGGAATGGGCGAGTGCAAAATGCGGCGGCGGGCAGTCCGGCAACACCACCTGCTGTACAAAGGTTTCGGCGTCGACCTCGTAATCGGTGAAATCGCGCACGAAGCCCTTGCGCGGATCGCGCAAGCGCCGCGAGGAATGGCCCTGCCCGCGCCAGTCGATCATCGCAACCGCAAAGCCGCGGTCGCGCAGGTCACGCACGGTCTCGAAATATTTCTCGATCTGCTCGCTGCGCCCGGTGAAAACGCAGACCGTGCCTTTGCGGCCGGCCGGCGGCGCCCAGCGCGCAAAGCGCAGCTCCGCGCCGTCGGGCGTCTTGATGGTGCCGCTGACAACGTCTTCCGGAACGGGATTGGAGGGGATCGAGACCAGCGTCATTTGAGATTGGCTATGGGCGGTTTGCGGGTGGGAGAAGAGTGCAGGAAATCAAGGGTGCGCGGCGCTGCGGGAGGCAAAAAAGGGAGCCGATCGCGCCCCTTGAAGCGAGTTCGAGTCTTCCCATATCACCTTCGTGCAGGCCGCTACCAGTGCTTCGGAACTCCCGAGGCGCCAGGCTGCACAACTAGAGCCCGGCCCGATGGCGGGCGGGTTGAATGCAACAGTCGCTCAATGGAGGACTCCATGCGCACCTACGATCTCACGCCCTTTTACCGTTCCACCGTCGGCTTCGACCGCCTGTTTTCCCTGCTCGACCAGGCAACCGCGGACGGCAGCCCCGGCTATCCACCCTACAATATCGAGCGCACCGGCGATAACGCCTACCGCATCAGTGTCGCGGTCTCCGGCTTTGGCAAGGACGAGCTTTCCATCGTCTCCAAGGAGAACACGCTGACCATCAAGGGCGAGAAAGTCGCGAACGAGAACAACAAGCCCCAGGCCGAAGTGCTGTACCGCGGCATCGCCGCGCGCGCCTTCGAGCGTGTCTTTCAGCTCGCCGATTTCGTGGTGGTGAAGAACGCCTCACTCGAGAATGGGCTGCTCCATGTCGACCTCGTACGCGAGATTCCCGAGGCCAAGAAGCCCCGGCAGATTCCGATCGGTGGCAGCGCACAGTCCGCGCAAGTGACCAACGAGAAGGCAGCCGCCTGATCCGGTGAAATTCAGTTGAATGCGAAACGCCCCGGGAAACCGGGGCGTTTTTTGTGGCCTTGCACTGCGTCACTCCGGGGCGTCGCGCCAGCAACCAACCCGCAATCTCGCAGCCCACAACTTCTGGAATGACGCTCCTTTGGGGCCAGCTACTCTAACCCCTGTACCGCCGGCATGTTCTGGGTTGGCCTGATCGCGGGCGGTGGCGGTTTGACCTCGCCGACCGTGCCGCTCGTGGGCGGCGGCGGCGCGGCTGCGCTCACCTGGGGCGGGGACGTGGCGGCGGCCGTCTGTGCCGGCTTCGGCGCCGGCAATGGAACCGCACGGCTGGCGACATGGGGAATGGGGGCCGGCGGGCGTGGTACGCCGCGCACCGCGATCGGCGGCGGCAGTGCGGCCTGCGCCCCGTAGACGCCGGTCAACTCGGAATCGTGGGTTCTGCCCATCCAATAAGAAGCCGGTGTGAAGCGAATGATTCGCCCATTGCGACCATCGATCAGGAGCCGGCCATCCTCGCCGTCCGGATCCATGGCGGAAATCTCGTAAGCGTAGCCTTGCCGGCGCGGGATTCCGAGCGGCAGGAAGCCGTTGTCGCGCAACACCGCATAGACCTCATGCAACGGCATCAGCGCGGGCTCGTAGCCGTAAGGTGCGCCCCGCGGCGCGTAGTAGGCTGGCGGCGGTGCACCGTAGGGGGGCGGCGGAGCAGCGTAAGGCGGCGGGGCCGGGGGCACGCCGCCATAAGGCTCATCGAAATCAGACACAGCCTGGTAGGGCGACTGTACTGCGCCGTGTGGCGCCAGCATTTGCGCATTGGCCGACCACGCCGCGAGGACCAATCCGGCCGAGACGGCACACCCTGCGAGCAGCTTCATTTACTCTCTTGCTCCACTTGAGCCCCAGTCAGCCCCTAGGGTTGAGGGTCATCGGGGATTTCGGCAGTCCTTTGGCCGGATCGCGGCGCGTTTGCTTCAAATCCGGGGCGCGCCGGAAATGTTGACCTGCGCTCACGTCAGGCGAGCGGCGACTTTCACGCGCTTGTGTGATAGGAAAAAGTTTGGCATGGTCGGTGTTAGGACAGTCTCACTGTCTTAAATTTTGGGGCAATCCCGGCACGGGGATTGCAACGAAGATCCGGCGCTTTTACGCCGGGAAAAGTGCAGGCACGGCCGTTCAAAGGGGACGCTGAACGGGACGCCTGAAAGCGAAAAAATCCGGCTCGCGGAGGACGAGCGGTGGCCCTTCCTGGGGTGCCGCGGGACGCCAAAGGTGCGCCGGACGGTGAGCCACCGCACGAGCCGGACTGAGAGGATCAAGATGAGCGGGTTGGAATTCGAGCGCCAAAACATCTGCAGCGATGCATCGCAGGCGGCTTGCAACTCGAAACCGGCTGACGAGGCACGCGAGCATGACTGGCGTCCGCCGGCCGAAGGCCTGTACGACCTCTCGCTGGAGAAGGACTCCTGCGGCGTCGGCTTCATCGCCAACATCAAGGGCAAGAAGTCGCGCCAGATCGTCGCCGACGCGCTGAGCATTCTCTGCAACCTCGAGCATCGCGGCGCGGTCGGCGCCGACCCGCGTGCCGGCGACGGTGCCGGCATCCTGGTGCAGATCCCGCACGCCTTCTTCCAGCGCAAGGCCGTCGAGATCGGTTTCCAGCTTCCCGAGCCCGGGCAATATGCCATCGGCGCGATGTTCATGCCCAAGGATGCGGCGTGGCGGAAGGTGATCCAGAGCATCATCGCCGACCAGATCAAGGCCGAGGGCCTGATGCTGCTCGGCTGGCGCGACGTGCCGACCGACAACTCCTCGCTCGGCGAGACCGTGAAGCCAACCGAGCCGACCCACATGCAGGTCTTCATCGGCCGCAACGGCGCCGCCAAGACCGAGGACGAGTTCGAGCGCAAGCTTTACATCCTGCGCAAGTCGATCTCGCAGGCGATCTACCAGCGCCGCGACCGCGGCGGCGCCGGCTATTACCCCTGCTCGCTGTCCTGCCGCACGGTGATCTACAAGGGCATGTTCCTCGCCGACCAACTCGGCAAGTACTATCCCGACCTGCACGAGCCGGATTTCGATAGCGCGCTGGCGCTGGTGCATCAGCGCTTCTCGACCAACACTTTCCCGACCTGGTCGCTGGCGCATCCCTACCGGATGATCGCCCATAACGGCGAGATCAACACGCTGCGCGGCAACGTCAACTGGATGGCGGCCCGCCAGGCTTCCGTCTCGTCCGAGCTCTATGGCAAGGACATCAGCCGTCTCTGGCCGATCTCCTATGAGGGCCAGTCTGACACCGCCTGCTTCGACAATGCGCTCGAGTTCCTGGTGCAGGGCGGCTATTCGCTGCCGCATGCCGTGATGATGATGATCCCGGAGGCCTGGGCCGGCAATCCGCTGATGGATCGAGAGCGCCGCTCGTTCTACGAATATCATGCGGCGCTGATGGAGCCGTGGGACGGCCCGGCCGCGATTGCGTTTACCGACGGCCGCCAGATCGGCGCAACGCTCGACCGCAACGGCCTGCGCCCGGCGCGCTACCTCGTCACCAGCGACGACCGCATCGTGATGGCGTCCGAAATGGGCGTGCTCAAAATCCCCGAGAATGAGATCGTCACCAAGTGGCGGCTGCAGCCCGGCAAGATGCTGCTGGTCGACCTCGAGCAGGGCCGGCTGATCCCCGACGACGAGATCAAGGCCGCGCTGTCGAAGAGCCACCCTTATCAGGAGTGGCTCGATCGCACCCAGATCGTGCTGGAAGATCTCAAGGACGCGCCAACCAAGGGCGTCCGCTCCAACCTGCCGCTGCTCGACCGGCAGCAGGCCTTCGGCTACACCCAGGAAGACATCAACATCCTGATGACGCCGATGGCGTCGACCGGCGAAGAGGCGACGGGCTCGATGGGCAACGACACGCCGGTCTCGGCGCTGTCGGACAAGCCCAAGCAGCTCTTCACCTACTTCAAGCAGAACTTCGCGCAGGTGACCAATCCGCCGATCGACCCGATCCGCGAAGAGCTGGTCATGAGCCTGGTCTCCATCATCGGGCCGCGGCCGAACCTGTTCGATCTCCAGGGCCTTGCCTCGACCAAGCGGCTTGAGGTGCGCCAGCCGATCCTGACCGACGGGGATCTGGAGAAGATCCGCTCGATCTCGGAGGTCGGCGACTCCCATTTCAAGTCACGCACGATCGACACCACCTTCCACGCCGGGTTTGGCGCTGCCGGCATGGAGCAGGTGCTCGACGAGCTTTGCGCACGTTCCGAAGCAGCTGTCCGCGAAGGCGTCAACATCATCATCCTCTCCGACCGCATGGTGGGCACCGACCGGATCCCGATTCCCTCGCTGCTCGCCTGCGCCGCCGTGCATCACCATTTGATCCGCGTCGGGCTGCGCACCTCGGTCGGCATCGTCGTCGAATCCGGCGAGCCGCGCGAGGTGCACCACTTCGCCTGCCTCGCCGGCTACGGCGCGGAGGCGATCAACCCCTATCTCGCGTTCGAGACCATCATCGGGATGAAGGAACGGCTGCCGACCGCGCTCGACGACTATGAGCTCGTCAAGCGCTACATCAAGTCGATCGGCAAGGGCCTTCTCAAGGTGATGTCGAAGATGGGCATCTCGACGTATCAGTCCTATTGCGGCGCGCAGATCTTTGATGCCGTGGGCCTGAAGGCCGACTTCGTCGCCAAGTATTTCGCCGGCACCCACACCCGCATCGAGGGCGTGGGGCTGAACGAGATCGCGGAAGAATCCGTGCGCCGGCACAACGACGCCTTTGGCGAGGCGCTGGTCTACAAGAGCGCGCTCGATGTCGGCGGCGAATACGCCTACCGCACCCGCGGCGAGGATCATGCCTGGACCGCGGAATCGGTCGCGACCCTGCAGCACGCCGTGCGCGGCAACTCCAAGGATCGCTACCGTTCGTTTGCAAAGATCCTCAACGAGCAGTCCGAGCGCCTGCTCACGCTGCGCGGCCTGTTCCGCCTCAAGACTGCGGAGGAGGACAAGCGGAAGCCTGTCCCCCTCGACCAGGTCGAGCCGGCCAAGGACATCGTCAAGCGGTTCGCCACTGGCGCGATGAGCTTCGGCTCGATCTCGCGCGAGGCGCACACCACGCTTGCGATCGCCATGAACCGGATCGGTGGCAAGTCGAACACGGGCGAAGGCGGCGAGGAATCCGACCGCTTCAAGCCGCTGCCGAACGGCGACTCGATGCGCTCGGCGATCAAGCAGGTGGCCTCGGGCCGCTTCGGCGTCACGACGGAATATCTCGTCAATTCCGACATGATGCAGATCAAGATGGCGCAGGGTGCCAAGCCCGGCGAAGGCGGCCAACTGCCCGGCCACAAGGTCGACGCGGTGATCGCCCGCGTCCGCCACTCGACGCCGGGCGTCGGCCTGATCTCGCCGCCGCCCCACCACGACATCTATTCCATCGAGGACCTCGCGCAACTGATCTATGACCTGAAGAACGTCAATTCGGACGGTCAGGTCTCGGTCAAGCTCGTCTCCGAAATCGGCGTCGGCACCGTGGCCGCGGGCGTTGCCAAGGCGCGCGCCGACCATGTCACCATCGCGGGCTTCGAGGGCGGAACCGGTGCTTCGCCGCTGACCTCGATCAAGCATGCCGGCTCGCCCTGGGAGATCGGACTGGCCGAAACCCACCAGACGCTGGTGCGCGAACGGCTGCGCAGCCGCATCACGGTGCAGGTCGACGGCGGCTTCCGCACCGGCCGCGACGTCGTGATCGGCGCGCTACTTGGCGCCGACGAGTTCGGCTTCGCCACCGCGCCGCTGATTGCGGCCGGCTGCATCATGATGCGCAAGTGCCATCTCAACACCTGCCCGGTCGGCGTCGCGACGCAGGATCCGGTGCTGCGCAAGCGCTTCACCGGCCAGCCCGAGCACGTGATCAACTACTTCTTCTTCGTCGCCGAAGAGGTGCGGGAGATCATGGCGAGCCTCGGCTACCGTACCTTCAACGAGATGGTGGGTCAGACCCAGATGCTCGACCAGACCTCGCTGGTCGCGCACTGGAAGGCCAAGGGGCTCGACTTCTCGAAGCTGTTCGTGCGCCAGAAGGAAGCGGAGGGCCAGAAGATCTACCACTCCGAGCCGCAGAACCATCACCTCGAGGCCGTGCTCGACCGCGCTCTGATCGAAAAGTCAAAGGCGGCGCTCGACCGCGGCGCGCCGGTGAAATTCGACGCCGAGATCAACAACACCGACCGCTCCGCCGGCGCGATGCTCTCGGGCGCGGTCGCCAAGATCTACGGCCATGCGGGCCTGCCGAACGACACCATCCATGTGTCGTTCAACGGGACTGCGGGCCAGGCCTTCGGTGCGTGGCTCGCGCATGGCGTCACCTTCGAACTCGAAGGCGAAGGCAACGACTATGTCGGCAAGGGCCTCTCCGGCGGCAAGATCATCGTCAAGCCGCCGCGCAACGGCGGCATCGTGCCGGAAGAATCGATCATCGTCGGCAACACCGTGCTGTATGGTGCGATCGAGGGCGAGTGCTACTTCCGCGGCATCGCCGGCGAACGCTTCGCGGTGCGCAACTCCGGCGCGGTCGCCGTGGTCGAGGGCGCGGGCGACCATTGCTGCGAATACATGACCGGCGGCATCGTGGTGGTGCTCGGCAAGACCGGGCGCAACTTCGCGGCCGGCATGTCGGGCGGCATTGCCTATGTGCTGGACGAGACCGGCGACTTCGAGAAGCTGTGCAATCTCTCGATGGTCGAGCTCGAGCCGGTGCTGTCGGAGGAGATGGTCAACGAGAGCATCTACGGTCTCTCCGGCGATCTCGAGGCGCATGGCAAGGTCGACGTTTTCGACAATCTGCTCGACTCCGACGTCGAGCGGCTGCATGTCCTGATCACGCGCCATGCCAAGGCGACGGGCTCAAAGCGCGCCGCCGAGATCCTTGGCAACTGGAAGGAATGGCTGCCGAAGTTCCGCAAGGTGATGCCGGTCGAGTACCGTCGCGCGCTGCGGGAGATGCAGGCCAATGCCGATGCCGAGCCGAAGATCGCGATCGGAGCGTAGTTTCAACGGCGTCATTCCGGGGCGCGAAGCGAACCCGGAATCTCGCAACATAATCTCCAGATTCCGGGTCTGCGCTCGACCGCGCATCCCGGAACGACCGAAAAAATAGGCGCAGGGGTTTTTGGGTTAATGGGCAAGGTCACGGGTTTTCTGGAAGTCGAGCGGCACGATCGCAAGTACACGCCGGTCGTCGAGCGCATCAAGCACTACAACGAATTCGTCATTCCCCTGACGGAGAAGGAAGTGCGCGACCAGGCCGCGCGCTGCATGAATTGCGGCATCCCCTATTGCCACGGCACCGGCTCGGTCGCACCGGGCACACCGGGCTGCCCGGTCAACAACCAGATCCCAGACTGGAACGATCTGGTCTACCAGGGCAACTGGGAAGAGGCCGCGCGCAACCTGCACTCCACCAACAACTTCCCTGAGTTCACCGGCCGGATCTGCCCCGCTCCCTGCGAGGCCTCCTGCACGCTCAACATCGACGACAACCCCGTCACCATCAAGACCATCGAATGCGCGATCGTCGATCGCGCCTGGGAGAGCGGCTGGATCAAGCCGGAGCTGCCGGCGGTCAAGACCGGCAAGAAGGTCGCCGTGATCGGCTCCGGCCCGGCGGGCCTCGCCTGCGCGCAGCAGCTCGCGCGCGCCGGCCACGAGGTGCATGTGTTCGAGAAGTACGCCAAGGCCGGCGGCTTGCTGCGCTATGGCATTCCCGACTTCAAGATGGAGAAGCACTATATCGACCGCCGCATCGTGCAGATGGAAGGCGAAGGCGTGGTGTTCCACTATGGCGCCCATGTCGGCGGCAGCGGCGATGGCGCGGTCGATCCGCGGGCGATGCTCAACGACTATGACGCGCTGGCGCTAACCGGCGGCGCGGAAGCCCCGCGCGACCTGCCCATCCCCGGTCGCGACCTCGCCGGCATCCATTACGCAATGGACTTCCTGCCGCAGCAGAACCGCCGCGTCGGCAAGGAGCCGGTCACCGGCACCGACATTTTCGCCACCGATAAGCATGTGGTGGTCATCGGCGGCGGCGACACCGGAAGCGACTGTATCGGCACCTCGTTCCGGCAGGGCGCCAAGTCCGTCACCCAGCTCGAGATCATGCCGGCGCCGCCCGAGCGGGAGAACAAGGGCCTGACCTGGCCGAACTGGCCGCTGAAGATGCGGACCTCGTCGAGCCAGGCGGAAGGCGCCGCGCGCGACTACGCCGTGCTCACGCAGAGCTTCTCCGGCACCGAGGGCAAGGTAGCCAAGCTGCATTGCGTGCGCGTTGACGACAAGTTCAAGCCGGTGCCGGGCACCGAGTTCGAGCTCGAGGCCGAGCTCATCCTGCTCGCCATGGGTTTTGTGCATCCCGTGCACGAGGGCCTGCTGAAGCTCCTGGGCGTCGAACTCGACCAGCGCGGCAATGTCCGCGCCAACACCTCGGACTACCAGACCTCGCGCCCCAACGTGTTCTCGGCGGGCGACATGCGGCGCGGCCAGTCGCTGGTCGTCTGGGCGATCCGCGAGGGCCGTCTCTGCGCTCAGGCCATCGACCGCTTCCTCACGGGCCGGACGGATCTGCCGCGGTAAAGGCCGCGGCCGCCACACGATGATCGTCGTCACCCGCGAAGACGGGTGACCCCGGTATTCGAGAGACCTGATTGATAGACGGCTGAGCCGCGGCGCACTGGATGTCCCGCCGGAGCCTGACATCGGACCGCGCATCACGCCGGCCCGGTGGCGGGCATCACGACTGACCGGAGCGCCCTCGCCCATGCCTCTCAATTCTGCAGTCTGACTCCCAGCATCACCACCGTCGCCTTCGAACTTGCATTGACAACGTTGGAATCCAGCACGTCGCGCCGTAGCGTCCCCTTGATCCAGACGTTGCGCGTCATCTTGTAGATGACGTCGCCTTCGAGCGAGAAGGTCTGATCGTCCCGGTCCGCGCCCTGGTAGTCGTACGTGCCGTAGGTGAACCTGCCGATTCCCGTGAGCCAGCGGCGGAAGTCGTGATCGACCTCGAACGTATAGGTGTGCACGAGCACGCCCGGTGATCCCGCCAGCGTGGTTTCGGCGATCTGGGTGTCGGAATAGAATTTCGCCGTCGTGAGCGGCGTCGCGGTCCAGACCAGCGAGGACGCAACGAGCATGCCTTCCAGCCGGCTCAGCCGCGGATCGACATAGTTGCGCGCCTCGTAGCCGATCGAGATTTCGCCGGTCACTATTCGCGTGAACTCGATGGACGTTCCAGCCCTGACATAGCCGCCGGTGGAATCGCGCTGATAGCCGTTGCGGTCGAACTGCTCGTCATGCACACGGGTGTCGCCCTCGACTTCGGCGAACGGCTTCAGCCCCGGCATCACCTCATAGGAGACGCGGCCCACGCCACCATATTGGGTGAAGTTGCGATCGCCATTGCTGGTAACCTCGCCGTCGGTGAGCCTCGAGTTCTGGTAGTCGGTGCGGTCGATGGTGGCGCCGCCTGATACGGTGAGGCGATTGAAGCGCTGGTCGAAGCCGATCGTGCTGCCGACCGTGGTGTAGATCGGGTAATCGGCCAGCCCTACCTGCACGTTCGGGCTGCCGGGATTGTCAGTCGCGACGGTCAAGCGGAGCTGCGCGGCGATGTCGGTGTCGTCGGTGACGTCGAGTCGGCCGTCGACATGGCCGATGAAATCCGGGCGGTTGACATTGGTCGGCGCAGGCGACGGCCCACCATCGATGGTCGCCGGCAGCGAGCCGCCATAGCCGGTGAACGAGCCGCGCAGATCAGCAACCAGCGCGTGGCGCTCCCAGTTCGACACCGCGAGAAATTCCGGCGCCACCACCCAGACCGGCAGGCCATGCGACTCGTTGATACGGGCCGGATTGGTGTCGTAGCCGCCGGAAAGCTCCACCGCCGACTTGACCAGGAACGCCCCCCAATAATCGCCGACCGCGCCGAATGGATCGTCATCGACCTTGAGCCGTCGCCGCTGCGGCTGGCCCGGCACGGTGCCGGCCATGGCTGGTGCGACCGGCGGCTTGTTCGCACTGTCCGACGGCGGGATCGACAGGCGCAGATCGCCCATGGCATTGACCTGCGGCGGCTTTGGCGGCGGCGTTCCGGGGCCGGGCGACGGTTTTGGCCTCGCCTGCCCTGGATAATATTTCGGTTGCTTGCGATTGCGGTTGAGCGCGTCGAAGCCGGAATCGCCAATGCTGCTAGGGACCCCGAGCCCGTCATTGGGAACACCGACACGCGAGGGCGCGGGCGCCGCCCGACCGCGCCGCTGGTTGGGATCGAGCGGCGTGCCCGCCGATGCGGCCGCATCGTCGGCGGTGGTGTTGTCGCCGAGCTTACGGAACGGCATGTCCTGCGCCGGCACGAAGGCGCCGCGCTGCGGATTGAACAGGTCGGAGGTGAGCGCCTGGGCTGCGGCCTTCGACGGATCAAGGACGGCGAGCAGCAGGCAGCCCAAAGCTGCGCGAGACAGGCGCGCGCAACTGCTTCGGCCTCGGCCTGGCCTTGCCGTCACAATTTTAAAACTCCAACATATTCATATACTTAAATGACCCGCTCCAGCCCGGCGCGGACGCCTTGCGGAAGGGGTCATTAATGGAGTTAAAACAATTATGGTTAATGACCCGTTGAGGGCTGGCCGACCCGCTTCGCCTCCCGCCGTGGCGCGTGTTAAGGTTTGCGAAACGGCCTCTCGGCCACCTCCCCCTGGAAACGAAATGGCTCATTCGAAACCGTTGATGGCGACATCATCCGACCACGCCAATGCCGCCGTGCAATCGGCGCTGCGTACGCTGGAAGTCGGCAGCGGCGGCATTGCCGCGATCGTCGCTGCGCTGCAGGGCTCGCTCGGCTCGGCGTTCGCGCAAGCCGTCGAGTTGATCCGCGATGCCAAAGGCCGGGTCATCGTCACCGGGCTCGGCAAGTCAGGCCATGTCGCGCGCAAGTTTGCGGCAACCCTGGCTTCGACCGGCACGCCGGCTTTCTTCGTTCACGCGGCCGAGGCCGGTCATGGCGACCTCGGCATGATCACGCCGGACGACGTGATCGTCGCGCTGTCCTGGTCCGGCGAGCAGCCCGAATTGAAGACCCTGGTCAATTACTCGGCGCGGTTTGCGATCCCGATGATCGCGGTAACCTCGAATGCGGAGTCCTCACTGGGCACTGCCGCCCGCATCGTGCTGGAACTGCCCAAAGTGCGCGAGGCCTGCCCGCATAATCTCGCGCCGACCACCTCGACCTTGATGCAGGCCGCGATCGGCGACGCGCTCGCCATTGCGCTGCTGGAAAGCCGCGGCTTCACCGCGCGCCAGTTCGCCAATTTCCATCCCGGCGGCAAGTTAGGGGCGATGCTCAAGCACACCAGCGACCTCATGCACACCGGCGACGAGGTGCCGCTCAAGCCGCTCGGCACCAGGATGGCGGACGCGCTGATGGAGATGACCGCCAAAGGGTTCGGCTGCGTCGCCATCGTCGATGGGCGCGGCGAGATCGCGGGCATCATCACCGACGGCGACCTGCGCCGGAAGATGCGCCCCGACCTGATGACCGCTCTCGTCGACGACATCATGACCGGCAATCCCAAGGTGATCGAAGCCAGCTCGCTTGCCAGCGAAGCGATCGAGCTGCTCAATTCGATGAAGATCACAACACTGATCGTGACGGAAGCGAACAAGCCGGTGGGGATCTTGCATATGCACGATTTGCTGCGAGCGGGCGTGGCGTAGGTCTCGTTAAAGCATGATCCGGAAAAGTGTGTAGCGGTTTTCCGAAAAGATCATGCTCAATCAAAGACCTAAAGCGCGATGACGATTCAACCAAATCTCATCGCGCTTTAGGCTCCGTTATTCCGGGGCCGTGCGAAAGCACGGAACCTCAGCTGCGCAATTGCGCATCGGGGAATTTCGAGGTTCCGGCTTCGCTCGCCGCGCGACCGCCCGCAACGACGATCAGGAACGCGGAAACCGCGCCGCTTTTTCCTCCAGCGGCAGCGCGAGCCCGTTCGCCAGATACGACACCGTGCGATAGAAGCCGCACAGCAGGATGATCTCCAGGATCTTGTCCTCGTCAAAGTGCGCTTTCAGCGCTGCGAATTCCGCGTCGGTCCAGGTTACGCGGTGATGCAGCGCATCGACTGCGGCGATCAGCGCCTGCTCGGCTCCCGACCAGCACGGCGCATCGGCACCCTCCAGCACCGTGGCACGGATTTGCGCCTCGCCGAGTTCCGCCGGCGCGGCAAAGATCGCGACATGCACGCCCCATTCGTACTCGCATCCGTTCAGCGCACAGGTACGATCGATCACGATTTCCCGCTCCCGCAATGACAGCGGCCCGCGATCGAGCAAGCTGCCGGCGCGGAACTTCTCCCAGGCTCGTGCGTGCCCGGCCATGACGCGGAACAGCATCAAGGGCGGCGCGCCACGCATGATGCGGTCGAACTGTTGCTGGATTACTGGCACGTAAGGCGGTTCAAGCGGCGGGATGCGTGACATGGCCGACTCCAATGCTACAATATATGTAGCAGCACGCTACATTATCTGTAGCGATCCGGCAAGGAGGCGAACATGGCAAAACAGGCTCCGAGACGACCTAGCGTACGCGGCTCACGCACGGGACGGCCGATCATGGTGCTGCTCGACCTGTTGAGCCGGCGCTGGACCTTGCGCATCCTGTGGGAACTGCGGAGCGAGCGGTTGACCTCGCGTGCTTTGCGCACAGCCTGCGACGACGCCTCACCGACGATTCTGCAGACGCGCCTCACCGAGCTGCGCGCGGCGGGTTTCGTCGAGTTGTTTCCGGCGGAGGGTTACGGCCTAACCGCGCTCGGCCGTGAACTCTGCGAGACTTTTCTACCGCTGCACCGCTTCGCTGAGCGCTGGCGAAACCGGTGACTTCCTTCCTACACCGCTGCAACTGTCAGATTGGCGCCGTCAGCGTGGACCACGCGCACCCTGCTGCCCGCTGGCGTGTCGGGGCCTGCGACACGCCAAATGGTGTCGTCGACACGCACCGTGCCGGCCCCGTCGACGATTGGCTTCTCCAGCGTGAACACACGCCCGACCAGGGCTTCCGCACGGCGATTGAGGAAGGCGTTGCTATCGTCGGTCTTGCGGGCGCCGAGCGCCAGGCGCCGCCATACCGGCACCGCACAGGCGGCGAAGACGGCAAACATCAGAAGCTGCGTCTGCCAGGACGGATGCAAGCCAAACGACACCAGCCCGACCAATAGCGCCGCAAGTCCGAGCCAGTACAGGAATACGCCGGGCGCGACCAATTCCAGCGCCATCAGGATGAAGCCGAAGATCAGCCAGTTCCAGGTGCCCAACGTGACAAACATGTCGGCCACGACACGACCCTCCATCATCTAAAACATGATCCGGAAAAGTGTGTAGCGGTTTTCCGAAAAGATCATGCTCAATCAAAGACCTAAAGCGCGATGACGATTCAACCAAATCTCATCGCGCTTTAGCCTCTCCCCGACGGGAGAGGTGACAAAACTCTGTTATGCCCGCGGCGGTACCGCCGGCGGCGTCGTGCCGGCCGATGGCACCGACCCTCGGCGGGCCGCCGCCGCAGCGGAAGCCGCGCTTTCGCCGAACGTTGCCTTCGCGATCTCGCCGATCCCGGCAAGCGAGGACAGCAGGCTCATCGCCTCCACAGGCAGCATGATCACCTTCTGGTTCGGCGCGTCGGCAAGCTGGCCGAACGCCTTGATGTATTTGTCGGCGATGAAATAGTTCAGCGCCGCGACATCGCCCTTGGCGATGGCCTCGCTGACCATCTGTGTCGCCTTGGCTTCGGCCTCTGCCGCGCGCTCGCGCGCCTCGGCGTCGCGAAAGGCGGCCTCGCGACGGCCCTCGGCCTGCAGGATCTGGCTTTGCTTGGCCCCCTCGGCGCGCAGGATTTCCGACTGCCGCTGACCTTCGGCCTGCAGAATGTCGGCGCGCTTGACGCGCTCGGCCTTCATCTGCCGCCCCATCGCTTCCACAAGGTCCGCCGGCGGCACGATGTCCTTGATCTCGATGCGGTTGACCTTGACGCCCCAGGGCGAGACCGCAGCATCGACTACGCGCAACAAGCGCTCGTTGATCTCGTCGCGATGCGACAGCACCTGGTCGAGATCCATCGAGCCCATCACCGAGCGGATGTTGGTCATGGTCAGCACCGTGATCGCGTTCTCCAGATTGGCGACCTCGTAGCTCGCGCGCGCCGCCTCGAACACCTGGAAAAAGGCGACGCCGTCGGCCGTCACGGTGGCATTGTCCTTGGTGATCACCTCCTGCTCGGGAATGGAGATCACCTGCTCCATCATGTTCATCTTGCGGCCGACGCGGTCGAAATAGGGCACGATCAGATTGAGCCCGGGCTTGAGCGTACGGGTGTATTTGCCGAAACGCTCGATGGTCCAGCCATAGCCCTGCGGCACCGTCTTGATGCCGGCAAACAGCGTGACGATGACGAGCAGCACAAGGACGATCGCGAAAACATCGAAACCGGACAGCATAAAACCTCCAAGGCGGGCGACGACTTGACCCGCGCAGATTCACTGACCGGACGTATATAGCTCACGGCCATGCCGTTTGTCTGACAACCATCAGCGCCGGTTCACAGGCTATTCTTGTCGCGGACCAGGCCGTGTATTGATAAATCCGCTGCCGTAACGGCCGAAATTCATATCCGCCTATGTCCACCTCGGTTCTGAACGCGACCGAATCGCTGCGCAGCGAAGTGCCGACGGCGTTAGCGCCTTCGTCTCGAAGCTCACACGGGCCGCGCCGGCCGTCAGTCGCGAAACCATCGGATTGCCGAGGTTCTTCACGCACCGTCTTTCGTTTGCGAAATCCACGATGCCTTTCACGTCGCGACCGCCGCCGTGGGCCGCCGAAATCGCGAGACGATCGGTCGGCTTCGCAGATGACGTTGAACCGACGCCCCAATTTGCCATCGCTTAGATCGTCGGGTCGCGCAGCATCCATTGCGAAGTAGCACGCATCTGCTTCTTCCCTTGCATCCCTTCTTATTTTATGTAATGTTATAACATTACATATGGCGTGCAAAAAAAGGGGAATAACGCCATGCCCGATGCTGCACTCCAGATTCCGGTCACGGTTCTGACCGGCTATCTCGGCTCCGGGAAGACAACGCTGCTAAACCGCATTCTCTCCGAGACGCATGGCAAGCGGTTTGCCGTGATCGTGAACGAATTCGGAGAGGTCGGTATCGACAGCGATCTCATCGTCGATGCGGACGAAGAGATTTTCGAGATGAACAACGGTTGCATCTGCTGCACGGTTCGGGGCGACCTTCTTCGTATCATCGGAGGCCTGATGCGGCGCAGCGGAGCCTTCGACGGCATCGTCGTCGAGACGACAGGGCTCGCGGATCCTGCGCCGGTGGCGCAGACGTTCTTTGTCGATGAGGACGTCCGCCGCAAGACGAAGCTCGACGCCATCATCACCGTCGCGGATGCCAAGCATCTCCTCGAACAGATCGAACGGACGCACGAAGCACAGGAACAACTCGCATTCGCCGACGTCGTTCTCGTCAACAAGGTCGATCTCGTCGATGCGGGCAGCCTCGCAACAATCGAACGTCGTGTCCGAAACATCAACCCATATGCGAAGATTCACAGAACGGAGCGCTGTGACATCGATCTCGCCCAGGTATTGGGGCGAGACGCCTTCAGTCTCGAGCGCATCCTCGAGGTCGAGCCGGGCTTCCTCACGGAAGAACACGAGCACGAACACGACGACAGGATCGGCAGCCTGTCCTTGGTCGCGGATCGACCGCTGAAGCCCAACAGGTTCGTGTCATGGATTCAGGATGTCACCCAACGCTACGGGACGGACATCCTGCGCATGAAGGGTATCGCGTCCATAGAGGATGACGATCGGCAGTTCGTCGTCCAGAGCGTACACATGCTCATTGAAGGTGGAAGTCGACGTCCCTGGAAGGAGCGGGAGCCGCGCCAGACACGGCTCGTCTTCATAGGGCGTGACCTGCCAAGGGACCTGCTAAGGCGAGGGTTTGAGGCTTGCTGCGCCTGAGGGAGTTCAGATGGGCGAGATCGTAGGATTCGTTTCAAAATCGGAGCTCGAACGGACTCGCTTAATTCGCGAGGCTCGCGCGATATATGACAGCATCTTTCCATCGGCCGATGCGGTCGGCGCACGACCCGATGACCGAACCGACAGGGGCGCCGCAACCGGATTGAAAGGGTCCGCTCCCTCGAAAGGAAACGTCCCGATGGCGGGGCATTTATAGCCCCTCGATCGCCATATTTTCTTCGTCCATTGCGGGTGATCGCCAACGCGAGGCGGCCATTGCGCGCCTTCGCGCAGGTGACGGAAGTTTCGAGGGTTCCGACGTCAGAAGGGGAATGGCTCCTTGGCAGGGGCGAAAATGATGTTGGCACGGGCGTTCGCCCGGCGATGCGGCGCCTATCTTGCGCTGGCGGCGCTGACGCTGCAGCTCGCGCTGTCGTTCGCGCATGTCCACAGGCATGACCTCGCCTTCGCAAGCTTCGACCGCACCGACATTGTGAGCGTCGGGCATGTCCGGTCGGGACTACAAGTCGCCGAGCGACTGCCGGCACGGCTGGCTGACGACGACGAAAATTGCCCGATCTGCTTCTCGGGCTTCCTGCTGTCGAACTCGTCGTTGCCGGATGCGTCGGCAAAGCTGCATTCGCTGGAATTTGCCGCGGCTGATCGTCCGCTCAGTCCGGTTTCCGATCGGGTACTTCTGTCGCGTCACATGGCATTCTTGTCGCGTGGGCCTCCTGCCGCCTGACGCCTTGCTGGCGCTTCTTGCTCGCCGGAGACAACTTACCCGCGGCGCGCGATCCCGATGAGATCGTCCTCTCATTGCTGATCCAAGGCTAAACGCCGTGGCGGCGAGGAAATTGCCGGGCGCTCCGAGCCATCCGAGATCGCAGCTCCCGCCGTTTGCGGGCGCTCATCTTCCTCAATTGGCAGATACACCATGATCAAACGCACCCGTTGCTGTTGCGCGATCCTTCTCCTGTTGTTGTGCGTCAACCGCGCACAGGCGCATCCCCATGTGTGGGTAACCTTCCACAGCGAAGTGCTCTACGCCGCCGACGGCACCATGACGGGTGTCCGTCACGCCTGGACCTTCGATGACATGTTTTCAGCCTATGCGCTTCAGGGCATCTCCCATGCAAAAAAGGGCCAGTACACGCGCGAAGAATTGGCCTCGCTCGCCCTGACCAACGTGGATTCGCTCAAGGAATATGACTACTTCACCTACGCGCGTGCCGACGGCAAGAAGCTGAAGTTTGCGGACCCGGTCGATTATTGGCTCGAATACAAGAACGCCGCCCTCACCCTGCATTTCACCTTGCCATTGAAAGCGGCCACCCCCGCCAAGGCCATGCAGATCGAGATCTACGACCCATCGATCTTCGTGGATTTCGAATTCGCAAAGGACAAGCCGGTTTCCCTGAGCGGCGCGCCGCAATGCCTCGCGAGCTACGATCTGCCCCACCAGCCGACGCCGGCCGAGCAAGCGCGGCTCAGCCAGCTTGACGCCGTGCCGCTGGATCCCTCCAGCACCTACGGGGAAATCTTCGCCAACAAGATTCTGGTGAAGTGCCCATGAGCAGATCGCGTAAAGTCACGTTGACTGCACTAGCGGCGATCCTGATTGCCTGTGCGACAGGTATCGCGTCGGCGTGGAGCGCGCCGTTCGGCGTACCGCACCCTGCAACTGCCACGTCAGCATCCAGCCTAACGGGCTGGATTTTTGCCGAGCAAGCCGCTTTCTACCGTTCGCTGTCGGGCTTCATCCGCGCTAGCAAGCAGGATGGCGCCGCGATGCGGGAATTGTTCGGCATCTCCTTTGTCTACGGCGTCTTTCATGCCGTAGGCCCGGGGCATGGCAAGGCCGTGATCTCGTCCTATCTCGTCGCCAATGAAGAGACCTGGCGCCGCGGCATTGTGCTGTCATTCGTGTCCGCAGCGATCCAATCGGTCGTTGCCATTGTCGTCGTGGCCATTGCTGCCGTCCTGCTTGGCGCGACCGCGAAGGCGATCGGACTGACCGTCCATCTGGTCGAGGTCGCAAGCTATGCTCTCGTCATCCTGATCGGCCTCAGGCTTCTCCATGTCAAAGGCCGCGGCTTCCTGATCACCTGCCGCGAACTGACCGGGCGTCAGGCGGCCGACCTCGTTTTCGCGTCAGCTTCAGTTGCGAAAGGCCTGAATGCCACGACCTTCCGGTTGTCGGAGGGGAGGCCAGCCGCGATGGCCATGCGTGGTGCGCAATGCCAGATTGACGGATGCGCCGCTCACGCGCACGGCTTCCAGTGCCACCACGATCATGAGCACCATGAATCGGCCTGGGGCCACGCCCATGGGCCGGAGCCGGCGGTGCTCGCCGGCCCAGGCGGCTGGCGGCGAGGGCTCGCCGCAGTCGTCGCGGTCGGGTTGCGGCCCTGCTCCGGTGCGATCATCGTCCTCATCTTCGCGCTGGCCCAGGACCTGTTCTGGACCGGTGTCGGGGCGACTTTGATCATGGGACTGGGCACGGCTGCGACGGTAGCGGCAATTGCAACGGTCGCGGTCAGCGCACGCGGGCTCGCAAGTCGCATCGCCCGGACCCGGGCCGGGCTAGGCATGCTCACGATGCGAGCGATCGAGGTCGGCGCCGCAGCGCTTATCGTTGCGTTCGGCACTCTGCTGCTGGCGGGCTACATGGCGAGCGAGCAACTCTGGATGTTCACCGGATAGGTGTGATGCCATCGACCGGCGCGCGCGGCTGCGGCCAAGGATGCACACGATCTGGCTCGGCTCGATGCTCGCCTTGTGCCCGCACCGCTAACGGAGCGGCAGCGGTGGCGCCGAGATAAAACAGCAACGCCCGCGTCGCATGCTCCCGCTCCGCCCCTTAAATCCAGCCCTGCAGCTCGCGCAGCACCAATTGGCGGATGACGTCCATGCCGGGCTCGCTGTCGTTGAGACAGGGGATCGCGGAAAACGCCTCGCCGCCATTGTGCTTGAAGATCTCGGCGTTCTCGCCGGCGATCTCCTCCAGCGTCTCCAGACAATCGGCGGCAAAGCCCGGCATCACCACGGCCAGGCGCTTGACGCCCTCCTTCGCCAGCCGCTCCACCGTCTTGTCGGTGTAAGGCTGCAGCCACTCTTCATTGCCGAAGCGCGACTGAAAGGTCATCAGGAGTTTGTCCGGCGCCAGCCCAAGTTGCTTGCGCAAGGCCTCCGTCGTCGCCGCGCATTGCACGGGATAGGGATCGCCGGCATCGACATAGGACTTCGGCATGCCGTGATAGGAGGCCAGCATCAAGTCCGGCTTGAACGGCAGCGTCGACAGATGCGCGTTGATCGAGACGGCGAGGGCCTCGATATAATCGGGATCGTCGTAATATGGCGGCGTCACCCGCAGCGTCGGCTGCGCGCGCAAGCTCGTCAGCACGCGGAACGCCTCGTCGCAGACGGTGGCGGACGTCGCAGCCGAATATTGCGGATAGAGCGGCACCACCAGCAGGCGGTCGCAGCCTTGCTCAGTGAGCGCCTCGATGCGGCTGCGCATGGACGGATTGCCGTAGCGCATCGCCCAATCGACCACGACATGGCCGTGGTCGGCGATCCCTGCAGCAAGCTTCTCGGCTTGCGCGCGGGTGATCGTCTTCAGCGGAGATTCGTTCTTTGCGGTGTTCCAGATCTTCTGGTAGTCGAGCGCCTTGGTCTTGGGCCGCCTGCGCAGGATGATGCCGTTGAGGATGAACTTCCAGACCAGGCCCTGGTTCTCGATCACGCGCGGATCGGACAGAAACTCCTTCAGATAGACCCGCACACCCGGCGCATCCGCCGTATCCGGCGTGCCGAGATTGACCAGCAGCACGCCGACGCGCGGCACGCCTGGCTCGGCCGCAGGTCTTGCGCTATCGGTTGGGAGCACGGCTGTCATGGCAATTCCACCCCGGATTCGCGCGTTGCACCGTCCTTGTCAAGCCGACGCCCGGTTCGATAGTCTCCGCGCGACCTTAAAGGGATGGCAAATGACGATCGCGGAATTCTGCGTTTTCGGGGCCGTGGCGCTTTATCTGCTGACGATCGTTCCGATCAAATGGCTGGCCTTTCGCGAGTATGACAACGCCAAGCCGCGCGATCCGGCCTTTTACGAGGATGCAATCCGCGCCCGGGCGCTCGGCGCGCACCAGAACGGCATCGAGACGTTCCCGTTCTTTGCGGTTGCCGTGCTGCTTGCTGAATTCCGCGAAGCGCCGCAGAATTTGATCAACGAGCTCGCCATCCTGTTTTTGATCGTGCGGGTCGCCTACGTCCTGACCTATATCGGCAACCGCCCGCGGCTGCGCTCGATCCTCTGGAACGTCGGCTTTGCCATCAACATCGCGATCTTCTTCCTGCCGCTGATCAGGAAGCTGTGGATGGCGTGAGGCGGCTGCATGAGCGCAACCGCGCAGGGTGGGTTGCGCAACAAATCCACCCTGCGGCCGCATCGTCACGCCGCCTTCGCATCATCCAACAGCCCGCGGCGGCGGAGCAGGGCATCGGGCTCGGGCTCGCGGCCACGGAAGGCGATGTAGGCGGCTTCGGGATCGACCGAGCCGCCCGTCGAATAGATGTCGTCGTGCAGGCGCTTGGCGACATCTGGATCGAAGATGTCGCCGGCCTCCTCGAAGGCGCCGAACGCGTCCGCATCCATCACTTCCGACCACATGTAGCTGTAATAGCCGGCCGCATAATAGCCGCCGGAGAAAACATGACCGAACTGCTGCGGCCGGTGCCGCATGGCGATCTCCTCGGGCATGCCGATCTTTTCCAGCTCCTGGCGCTCGAATGCCCGCACATCCCTGATGCCGGCGGCCGGCTGGGTGTGGAATTCGAGATCGACCAGCGCCGAGGAAACGAACTCCACGGTGGCAAAACCCTGGTTGAATTTTCGCGCGGCGAGGAAGCGCTTGAGGAGGTCCTCGGGCAGCGGCTCGCCGGTCTGATAGTGCCGGGCGAACTTCTGCAGCACCTCCGGGCGCTCCTGCCAGTGCTCGTAGAGCTGGGACGGCAGCTCGACAAAGTCGGTGAAGACGCTGGTGCCCGACAACGAGGGATAGACCACGTTCGACAGCATGCCGTGCAGGCCGTGGCCGAACTCGTGGAACAGGGTCCGCGCTTCATCCGGCGAGAGCAGCGAGGGCTGACCTTCGGCGCCCTTGGCGAAATTGCAGACATTGATGATCAAGGGCGCCACCTCGCCGTCCAGCCGCTGCTGGTCGCGCAGCGAGGTCATCCAGGCGCCGGAGCGCTTGGAGGAGCGGGCAAAGTAGTCGCCGTAGAACAGCGCCTTGTGGGCGCCCGAGGCGTCGCGGACCTCCCAGACCCGGACATCAGGATGCCAGACCGGGATATCCTTGCGCTCGGTGAAGGTGATGCCGAACAGGCGGGTGGCGCAGTCGAAGGCCGCTTCGATCATGTTGTCGAGCGGCAGATAGGGCTTGATCGCCGCATCGTCGAAATTGGCTTTGGCCTGCCGCATCTTCTCGGCGTAGTAGCGCCAGTCCCAGGCGGCGAGCTTGAAATTGGTGCCCTCCTCCGCGATCAGCGCCTGCATCTCGTCGCGGTCGGCAAGCGCCCGCGCCCGGGCCGGCTGCCAGACCCGCTCCAGGAGCCCGCGCACCGCCTCTGGCGTCTTGGCCATGGAGTCCTCAAGGCGATAGGCGGCGAAGGTTGGATAGCCGAGCAGCTTGGCGCTGGCCTCGCGCAGCTCCAGGATCTCGCCGATGACGGCGTTGTTGTCATTGTCATTGCCATTGTCGCCGCGGGCGATGAAGGCCTTGTAGACCTTCTCCCGCAGGTCCCGTCGCTCTGAGCTCTGCAGGAACGGCTCCACGGAGGAACGCGACAGGGTGACGATCGCCTTGCCGGCCATGCCGCGCTCGTCGGCCGCGGCCTTGGCAGCGGCGATGAAGGTGTCGGAGAGGCCGGCATGGTCGGTCTCGGCGAGCTCCAGGAACCAGTCCTGCTCGTCGGCAAGCAGATGGTGGCTGAAGGTGGTGCCGAGCTGCGCCAGCCGCTCATTGATCTCGGCCATCCGCTTCTTGTCGTCCTCGCTCAAGCCCGCACCTGAGCGGTGGAAGCGGGTGTAGGTACGGTCGAGCAGCCGCAACTGCTCAGGGGACAACGTCAGGCTCGTGCGGTTGTCGTGCAGGAGCGCGATGCGGCCAAACAGCACACCATTCATCATGATCGGATTCCAGTGCCGGGCCATCCGCAAGGATACGTCCTTGTCGATCTCCAGGATCTCGGGGTTGGAGTTCGCCGACACCAGGTCATAGAACACGGCCGAGACCTTGTTGAGCAGCTTGCCCGAGCGCTCCAGCGCGGTGATGGTGTTGTCGAAGTCGGGCGTCGCCGGATCATGCGTGATGGCGGTGATCTCCGCGACGTGATCGGTGAAGGCCTGCTCGAAGGCCGGGAGGAAGTCCTCCGGCTTGATCTCGTCAAAGGGCGGGGTCTGGTGCGGCGTCTCCCAGGGCCTGAGCAGCGGGTTGGTGTGGGTCTGGGGAAGCACCTTGGTTTGCGCAATCTCTGACATCAGGATCGTCCATTTGCTGCTGAAATGTGAAACCCCAGCTATAGCACGCGATGGACCTTTTTTGGGCCTTTTAGGCTTGATAGTGCAGCACTTTTCGGAGAGATTGCGGCCCTCAAAACAGGACTGACCATGAGCTCGCAACCCTCCTCACCCGCCTCCCGCCAGATAGTCTGGCAGAGCGTCGTCACCGTGATCTCCGCCGCGATCCTGATCGGCGCGGAAGTGTTCGGCGCAGCCTTCGCCGGCGGCTGGGCGCTCGCGATCCTGTTCGATCTCGGCGACACCGGCGCACACATCCTGCAGGCGCTGTTGTTCGTCGTCGGCGTCTTCGTGATGATCGCCTTCATCCGCAACGCCTCGCGCGTCGAGCCCTTCACGCGCCGCGCGTGACTTTGGCGATTGCAAGAAAGCCCTGCAGCACAGGCGCAACTTGCAACGTCGCGGGCGCGCTAGGCACGCCGCATCGTCCGCAAATGCTTAACGTACGTTCATCTTCGAGCGCTCGGTTGTGCGAGATCGCAAGCTCGCGTTAGGCAAATTTGTCCTCAGCCTAAAAAATTTCTTGCGCAGCAGATTCAAAAAGCTTATTTCCACTCTTGCCCAATTTCGCACGTGCCTGTGGTCGTGTGTCAGTCGGTAGGTATCCGGACAAGAGGCCGGACAGCCGCCAAGGGATGGTAGAACCGAGGGGCACTTGAAGTTGTCGGGACGCTCGCGTCGGCGACAGCGGAAAGAGCCCAGCATCTCTCTCAAGGGATGCCGTTGAAGGTCTCACCACTCCTTGCAACCGTGACTGGCAGCCGGAGGCGAACCGGCGCACCCCGCTCTCAACGGGGGACGCGACTTAAAGCAACGACGGAGCGGGCTTTTTTGGTCTCTACCGGCATTCCAACGCCGGCGCGGGCTACTGAAAAGGCTTGTCCTTCATTGCCAGGTGAGCGGGCGGGAAAATTCCCAACCAATCCAACGGCAGCACAAATTCGGTCTGGGGTTTTAGGCCCTGTCGCGCCTCCATCGCGCCGGCAGCGCCGAAGCACCCTCGTCCGAGAACATTTTGAACTGGCTCGCCGTCGCTGGCGGCCGTTTGGAGGGTGCTATGACCGAACGCATCAGGGAATTCCTGCGCGATCGCCGCAACAATGGTCTCGACACCGAGCCCTGCCTCGTCGTCGACCTCGAGGTCGTGCGCGAGAACTATCAGAGCTTCGCCAAGGCGCTGCCGGACAGCCGCGTGTTCTACGCGGTGAAGGCCAATCCTGCGCCCGAAGTGCTGTCGCTGCTCGCCTCCATGGGCTCTTGCTTCGACACCGCGACGGTTGCCGAGATCGAGATGGCGCTGGCCGCCGGAGCGACGCCGGAGCGCGTCTCCTTTGGCAACACCATCAAGAAGGAGCGCGACATCGCGCGCGCCTTTGCGCTGGGCATTCGCCTGTTCGCAGTCGACTGCGCCGCCGAGGTCGAGAAGGTCGCCCGCGCCGCCCCCGGCGCGAAGGTGTTCTGCCGCATTCTCTATGACTGCGCCGGCGCCGAATGGCCGCTGTCGCGCAAGTTCGGCTGCGACCCGGAGATGGCGGTCGAGGTGCTCGACCTCGCCAAGCGTCTGGGCCTGGAGCCATGCGGCATCTCCTTCCATGTCGGCTCGCAGCAGCGCAAGGTGAAGGCGTGGGATCGGGCGCTGGCCATGGCCTCGACCGTATTCCGCGACTGCGCCGAGCGCGGCATCAACCTGACCATGGTCAACATGGGCGGCGGCTTCCCGACCAAGTACCTGAAGGACGTGCCGCCGGTCGTGCAGTACGGCCGCTCGATCTTCCGCGCGCTGCGCAAGCATTTCGGCAACCAGATCCCGGAAACCATCATCGAGCCGGGACGCGGTATGGTCGGCAATGCCGGGATCATCGAGTCCGAGGTCGTCCTGATCTCGCGCAAGAGCGACGAAGACGAGGTGCGCTGGGTGTACCTGGATATCGGCAAGTTCGGCGGTCTCGCCGAGACCATGGACGAGTCGATCCGCTACGCCATCCGCACCCCGCATGACGGCGCGGACATGACGCCGTGCGTGCTTGCGGGTCCCACCTGCGACTCCGCGGATGTGATGTACGAGAAGATGCCGTATCCGCTCCCCGTCACACTCGAGATCGGCGACAAGGTGCTGATCGAGGGGACCGGGGCCTATACGTCGACCTACTCGTCGGTGGCCTTCAACGGCATCCCGCCGCTCAGGACCTACCACATCTGAGCCCTCACTCAGGGACTGACGAACCGGGAGTCGGCCCGCCGGCTCCTCCCCCTCGTATTGGAATTGACTAACGATGCTTCGGTCCCGCGGGTTCGCCCTGCGAGGCCAAGCGGGGACTGACGTGCCATGACCGACTTGCGGAACACTCCGGTTGCCCTCCCCTCGCAAGGCGCTCCGTTCGCGATCCGTGCGGAGCGTGCTTCCGACGTCGCTGCGCGTGAAGCGCTGCTGGATGCCTGCTTTGGCGATAATCGCCATGAACGCACCTGCCAGCGCCTGCGCGACGGACGCGCGCCTGCCGAAGGCCTTGCGCTTTCGGCCGTCCGCAGGGGCCGGCTGATCGGAACCGTGCGGTTGTGGCACGTCAGCGCCGGGGGTGTCCCGGCGCTCATCCTCGGCCCGCTGGCGGTGGAGCAATCCTGCCGCAAGCTCGGGGTCGGGGCCGCGTTGATGGCTCGCGCTCTTGCGGCGGCAATTGAGCGCGGCCATCGCGCGGTCATCCTTCTGGGCGACGCGCCCTACTACGCCCGCTTCGGCTTCTCGACCGCGAAGACCGCCGACCTGATCCTGCCAGGCAGCTTCGAGCGCGAGCGGCTGCTCGGCCTTGAATTGCAGGACGGCGCGCTCGACGGCGCCTGGGGCATGATCGTACCGACCGGCGCGAGCGCGTCGAAGGCGAGGGGCGTTCGCGGGAGGAAATCCGCCCGCCTCGTCCCGCACGCCGCCTGAGATACCGGCCATGCCGTCGTCTTCAGCCCGGCCAGAGCGGCGCCGGAACGACCCGTCATTTGCACGCGGCATCATCACCACCATCCTGATGGTGATGCTGGCTGCGATGATTGTCAGGGACATCCTGACGCGTCGATGGGGTTCCGAGAGGCAGCCCTCCGCCGACGTGACACAGCGTTCGCACTGAGATAGCCAAGTTTTCAGCCGCCGGGCGCAGGCCCGGCATCACACGGGAACCGCGGGGAAAGCGGAGGTATTCGATGTCACGCCGTCTGATCTCAACCGGCTCGCCATTTGAAAAGACGGCGGGCTACAGCCGCGCCGTCGTGGAGGGCGATTTCTGCTTCGTCGCCGGCACCACCGGTTACGACTACGCCACCATGACCATGCCGGCCGATGTCACAAGCCAGTCACGCAACTGCTTCAAGACCATCGAAGGCGCGCTGAAAGAAGGCGGCTTCGCGATGGCCGACATCGTCCGAGCGACCTACTATCTGACCGACGTCAAGGACGCCGATGCGCATTTTGCCGTCTGCGGCGAGGTTCTCGGCGAGATCCGCCCGGCCGCAACCCTCCTCGTCGTCGCTGCGCTTCTCAAACCCGAGATGAAGGTCGAGATCGAAGTCACGGCCAAGCGCCGTTCCACCTGACACCCCCGCCAAGCACATTCCGGAGAAATCATGAGCCCTGCCTCGCAGATCCACGCGAAAATCACCGGCCCCATTGTCATGATCGGCTTCGGCTCGATCGGCAAGGGCACGCTGCCCCTGATCGAGCGCCATTTCGACTTTGACAAGTCGCGCTTTGTTATCGTCGATCCGCACGAGGACGGCGAACTCGCCAAGAAGCACGGCGTGCGCTTCATCAAGCAGGGCGTGACCCGCGACAATTATCGCGAGTTCCTGACGCCGCTGCTCACCGAGGGCGGCGGCCAAGGCTTCTGCGTCAACCTCTCGGTCGACACCTCCTCCGTCGACATCATGACGCTGTGCCGGGAGATCGGCGCGCTCTACATCGACACCGTGGTCGAGCCGTGGGCCGGCTTCTATTTCGACAGGAAGATCGGGCCCGAGAACCGCTCCAACTACGCGCTGCGCGAGACCCTGCTCGCCGCCAAGCGCAAGAACCCGGGCGGCCCGACCGCCGTTTCCACCTGCGGCGCCAACCCGGGCATGGTGTCCTGGTTCGTCAAGCAGGCGCTGCTCGACATCGCGCGCGACACCAACACGCCGGTCGAGGAGCCGAAGACCCGTGAAGGCTGGGGCAAGCTCGCGCAAAAGCTCGGCGTGAAGGGCGTCCATGTCGCCGAGCGCGACACCCAGCGCTCGAAGAACCCGAAGCCGATGGACGTGTTCGTCAACACCTGGTCGGTCGAGGGCTTCGTGTCCGAGGGCATGCAGCCGGCCGAGCTCGGCTGGGGCACCCATGAGACGTGGATGCCGGAGAACGGCCGCACCCACGCTTCCGGATGCGGTGCTGCCATCTATCTCATGCAACCCGGCGCCAACACCCGCGTGCGCTCCTGGTGCCCGACGCCCGGCTCACAATATGGCTTCCTGGTCACCCACAACGAGGCGATCTCGATCGCCGATTATTTCACCGTGCGCAACGGCGAGAAGGTGGTGTACCGGCCGACCTGCCATTATGCCTATCACCCCGCCAACGACGCGGTGCTGTCGCTGCATGAGATTTTCGGGGCCACCGGCAAGATGCAGGAGAAGTGGCACATTCTCGACGAGCACGAGATCGTCGACGGCATCGACGAGCTCGGCGTGCTCGTCTACGGCCATGCCAAGAACGCCTATTGGTATGGCTCGCAGCTCTCGATCGAGGAAACCCGCCGCATCGCGCCCTACCAGAACGCGACTGGACTTCAGGTTTCCTCCGCCGTGCTCGCCGGCATGGTGTGGGCGCTGGAAAACCCGACCGCCGGCATTGTCGAGGCCGACGAGATGGACTTCCACCGCTGCCTCGAGATCCAGCGGCCGTATCTCGGTCCGGTCAAAGGCTACTACACCGACTGGACCCCGCTGACCGACCGCCCCGGCCTGTTCCCGGAGGACATCGACACCAACGACCCCTGGCAGTTCCGGAACGTGCTGGTGAGGTAAAGGCTGCGTGGCAGCTCATTCGATTCGCGGATGTCGCTCCGCACTCACCCGTCATCACCCGCGAAAGCGGGTGATCCAGTATTCCAGAAGCCAGAGTGAAATGCGGTGAGGACGCAGCGTACTGGATGCCCCGGTCAAGCCGGGGCATGACGGCCGATTGTGTTGCGGCGACCCCGCGCTACTTCGCGAGATAATCGAACGCTACCGTTCCAAGCCCGAGTGTCAGGTCTGCCTTGAAATGCAGCGCCGAGACGACCTCGCGCACCGGCAGGCGGGCGACGTCGGCGAGCGCGTGCGGGAACAGGCCGAGCGCGGCAGGACCGGTCCAGGCTTCCTTCAGGGTGATGTCCTCGAGATGATAACGCACGAGTTCGCAGACCCGCGCGCTGCCGTCGACATGGGGAATGATCTTCAAGATGAAATTCGGCACCTTCATCGACTTCAGCACGGTGTCGTGATCGACCGCGCGATGCTTGTAGCCCATGGTGCCGGAGACACAGAGCACAGAGCCATAATGCATGGTGCCGACCAGCACATCGCTCTCGACCTCGATCTTCGGGCGCGCCAGCTTCTTCGGAAATCCCCAGAGCTCGCGCCCGCCCGCGATCGGACCCTCGTCATCGAGATACATCGAGTGGACGTAGACGCCGTCCTCGCCCTTGAAGCGCACCGGGATCACCTGCCCGGTCTCGGTGTAATCACCGAAGCCCGTGGAATCGGGCATGCGGATGAACTCGTAATTGACGACGGGCTTTGTGACCTCCAGCGGCTCCGGCACCACGGCCTGCAGCACCTCCGGATCGGTGCGGTAGCTGATGACGAAATATTCGCGGTTGAAGTAGCGGTAGGGCCCCGGCGGGAACGACGGGTTGGTGAGCGGCATGGAATAGGCGGTGCGCCTGACATCTTCGATCTTCATGAGCTTACCCCTGACGGTCGCGAGGCACCGATTATGGATCGATTGCACGCGACTGGCGAGGTCGTAAAAGCGGCAGGACGGCCGCAATTGTTCGCGAGGTGTCGTGACCGTGTCACAGGCGAAGTGCCAGTGCAGGCCCCGAATGTTCCGCCGTCATCGCCCGCGAAGGTATGAATCCGCAGCGCCGGTCCCTATTTCTCCTTCGCCGACGGATTGATCGGCGGCGCGATCTTCTCGGCCGGCGCGGGTGGTAGCGCAGGCTTGACGCCTTCACTCTGAGCCTTCGGATCCGGCTGCGCGGGCTCCGGGGCGGGCGTGGTGGGGCGCGTGCCGCCGGGCTTCGACTCCGCCGGCTTGTTGCTGGTCTCGGCTGCGGGCGTGCCCTGCAGCGGCGGCGTGCCGGGCGTTGTTCCCTGAGCCTGCGCCATCCGCTGCGGGTCATGCGCAATCAGTGTGGCGAGCGAAATGCCCGCCACCAGCGTACCGGCTGCAATCAGTATCGCGGCCAGTCCCCAATCACGTCCGATTTTCCGCTCGTCTATTGGCATCGCTCTCAACCTGCAAAACTGTCGAGCGAAGCCAACGAATGGTGCCGGCCAATGTTCCGGGCCTGCCGCCCCTACAGTTCCAGCAGGCCGGCGTTGCCCTCTTCATCAGCAAAGGCGAGCCACGTCCCCTTGGCGTTCCAGGCGAGCGCCGAGACCGCCGGCGTGCCGTTGCGGCGAACCAGAATCTCCGCGCCATCCTCCAGCCGCACCATCAGGATGGTGCCGTCGCTATAGCCGGCCGCGAGCACACCCTGCCTGGGATGGCAGGCAACCGCGGCGACGCGCGCCTGCATGGGCGCGAGCATCGCAGGCTCCTTGCCCATCGGGCCGTCCTTGCTGGCAAACGGCCACATGATCACGGTATCGGCCCCCGAGGTCGCCAGGAACTTGCCGTCGGCACTCCACGACATCGATTTGACCCGGCCGGGGTAGCCAGTCATGCGCATATGGCGGCTGTCAGCGAGGCGCCAGCCGTGCAGCGCCGCCTCGTGCATCGCGGTGACCAGGAACTTGTTGTCGGGGCTGAACATCACCCCAAGATGCGAGCCCGCCCAGGGCAGGAATTCCGCTGTCGCCGCCATGTTGGGAAACCACAGCGTCGCACCGTTGTAATGGGCGATGGCGAGCCGCAGCCCCTTCGGCGCAAAGGCGAGCCCGCCGACGGTCGAGGGCACTTCGAGCGATTTCTCCTCGCCCTTTGGCGCCTTCACATAGGCGATCTTGCCGGCCGACCAGGCGATGGTGCCATCGCTGTGCGCGGCCACATTATCGATCCAGCGCCGCTTCGCATCAGTCGCGAGCACCGCGACCTCGCCCTTGGCGTCAAGCGCGACCACCTTGCCGTCATCGCCGCCCATGACGATACGCTGGCCGTCGGAGACCGCGCAAAGGATGCCGCCGCCATGGACCTCGACATTGGTGATCTCGCCCTCCGTGGTCACCAACGCGACCTTCTCCTCGCCGCACACGAAGGCTGCGCGGTCTTTCAGGAAATAGGCCGAGGTCACGGGCGCGCCGATTTCGACCGGGCGTACCCGGTCGGTGACGGACGCAATGGAGGACTGCTCCGCGCTCATTTGGAGACGATGCAGGCTTCAAAGCCGGCGCGAATTTTCTCTTCCGGCAATTCGCGGCCGATGAAGACCACGCGGCTTTCCCGCTTCTCGCCGTCCTTCCATTTCCGCTGATGGTCGCCTTCCAGCATCATGTGCACGCCCTGGAAGACGTAGCGGTCGTCATCGCCGGCGAAGGCCAGGATGCCCTTCGAGCGCAGGATCTTCTGGCCTTCGGCCTGCACCAGGTTCTGCAGCCAGGGCATGAACAGCATGGGATCGAGCGGCTTGTCGCTGCGCAGCGACAGCGACTGCATCTCCTCGTCATGATAATGCTTCAGGCCATGACCGTGGTCGTGATGATGATGGTGATCATGGTCATGATGGTGGTGATGATCGTGATCATGCTCGTCACCGGGCTCGAGGAAATCCGGCTCGATGTCGAGGATGCGGTCGAGATCGAAAGCGCCGCGCTCCAGCACATCCGACAGCGCCACCTTGCAGCGCTCGGTGTGATGCAGCTTGGCATAAGGGTTGATGCCGCGGATGCGCGCCTCGACCTCGGACAGTTCGCCCTTGGAAACGAGATCGGTCTTGTTGAGGACGATGACGTCGGCAAAGGCGATCTGGTTCTTGGCTTCCGGCGCGTCCTTCAGGCGGTCGGACAGCCATTTGGCGTCGGCTACGGTGACGACGGCGTCCAACCGCGCGTTCTTCTGCACGTCTTCGTCGACAAAGAAGGTCTGCGCCACCGGCGCCGGATCGGCGAGCCCCGTGGTCTCGACGATGATGGCGTCGAACTTGCCCTTGCGCTTCATCAACCCTTCCATGATGCGCACGAGGTCGCCGCGCACGGTGCAGCAGATGCAGCCATTGTTCATCTCGAACACTTCCTCATCGGCGCCGATGATGAGGTCGTTGTCGATGCCGATCTCGCCGAATTCGTTGACGATGACGGCGTATTTCTTGCCGTGGTTCTCCGACAGGATGCGGTTGAGCAGCGTGGTCTTGCCGGCGCCGAGATAGCCGGTCAGCACGGTCACGGGTATTTTTTCCGACGTCGTTTCAGCCATAACTTCGAAAACCTCTAGGCTTGCAAAAACGGGGTGTTACGCTGCGGCCGGCGGCAGGGAGGCCCCTGCCCCTCAGCGGCCAAGCGCGCTGGTCAGGGCCTTTATATTGTGCCTGACCAGGGCAATGTAAGTGGCGACTGGGCCCTTTTCGTCGGTCAGACTGTCCGAATAGAGGGTCCCGCCGACCTTCACCCCGGTCTCCTCGGCGATCCGGCGCATCAGACGGTCGTCCGTGATATTCTCGAGGAAGACGGCGGGGATCTTGTCCTTTTTGACCTGCGCAATGATGGCAGCAACGTCGCGGGCGCTCGGCTCGGTTTCGGTGGAGACGCCGAGCGGCGCGATGAAGGCGATGCCGTAGGCTTTCGCAAAATAGCCGAACGCCCTATGAGAAGAGATCACCTTGCGCCGCTCGGCCGGGATCTGGTCGACGCCATTGCGTACCTCGCGGTCGAGTGCATCGAGTTCGGCCAGGTAGCGCGCCGCATTCTGCCGGAAATAGTCGGCATCCCCCACGTCCGCCTGCGCCAAGGCATCGCGGATGTTCTTGACATAAATCTGCGCATTCCCAACCGACTGCCAGGCATGCGGGTCGGCCTGCGAGCCGAGTTTGAGCGGGCTGACACCTTCGCTCGCGGTAACGACCACCGCCTTGCTGCCGGAGGACTGCAGCAGCCGCGGCAGCCAACCGTCGAGGCCAAGACCGTTGATCACCACGAGCTGCGCGTCCGCGATGGTCTTCGCGTCCTGTGGCGCCGGCGTATAGACATGAACGTCGCCGTTGGGCCCGACCAGCGACGTCACTTTGACGCGCTCACCTCCGACATTTTTCACGAAATCGGCGATGATGGAAAAGCTCGCCACTACGTTGAGCCTCCCCTCCGCATGCAGCGGCGTTGCACCGAACATGATCGCCACGACCAGCAGAAGAGCACGCGAGCCTCGCATCCAGCGCCTCATGCCTCAAGATGGCGCGCGGGAAAGAGCTGCCGCACCAGCCCGCCGACACTGCCGAACAACACGGAGGCCATATAGAGGCCCGCCGCCACCAGGATGATCGCCGGTCCCGACGGCAGGCGGGTCTGGAACGACAGCACCAGACCCGCATAGCCCGACATCAGCGCACTCAGAACCGCGACGCAGATCAGGCCGGTGATGTCACGGGACCAGAACCGCGCAATGCCGGCCGGCAGGATCATCAGGCCGACCGCAAGCAGCGTGCCGAGCGCCTGGAAGCCGTTGACGAGGTTGATGACGACCAGTGCCAGAAAGATCAGATGCGCCGGTGCACCGGCCCGGCTCACCGTGCGCAAGAACAAGGGGTCGACGCTCTCGATCACCAGCGGGCGGTAGATCACGGCAAGCACAATCAGCGTGATGGTCGCATTGACCGCGATCACCAGCAGCGTCTGGTCGTCCATGGCGAGGATGTTGCCGAACAAAACGTGCAGCAAATCGATGTTGGAGCCCCTTAGCGAGACGATGCTGACGCCCAGCGCGAGCGAGGCGAGATAGAAGGTCGCAAGCGAGGCGTCCTCCTTCAGCCCGGTGGAGCGCGAGACGAGGCCGGCGAGGATTGCAACCGTAAAGCCCGCGATCAGGCCACCCGTGGTCATCGCGAACAGGTTGAGGCCGGACAGCAGGAAGCCGATCGCAGCCCCCGGCAGGATCGCATGCGCCATGGCATCGCCGACGAGGCTCATCCGCCGCAGCATCAGGAACACGCCGATCGGCGCACCGGCCAGCGACAGCGCGATGATGGCTGCGAGCGCCCGGCGCATGAACTCGAACTCGAGGAAAGGCGCGACCAGCGCATCGTAGATCAACACGGGTCAGGCCGCCTGCGATGGTCGGACCGTGTCGGCGCAAGCCGCCGCACGGTCGTCGAAGGCCTCGCACATCCGCCGCGCCTCGGCGAGATTTTCACTTGTCAATACGTCGGCAGTTGTGTCCCAGGCTACCGGCTCCCGTGCCAGGAGGAGCGTTTCCGGGAAATTGGCGCGGACGAGATCCATGTCATGAAGCGCGGCGATCACCGTGCGTCCCTCGCCATGCCAGCGTTTGCAGAGCGCGAGCAAGTCGTCGATGGTCCGGGCGTCGATGGCGTTGAACGGCTCGTCCAGCACGATCAACGGCGCATCCTGCAGTAACACGCGGGCAAACAGCATGCGCTGCATCTGCCCGCCGGAGAGCGTGCCGATGCCGCGGTTCTCAAAGCCGGTGAGGCCGACGGAGCCGAGCGCTTGCGCAATCTTGTCGCGCGAGCCCTTACCGATGCCTCCGAAAATCCCCGTGGTGCGCCACAGCCCGGTGCCGACCAAATCGAACACCGAAATCGGAAAGCTGCGGTCGATCTCCGCGGTCTGCGGCAAATAGGCAATGTCGCGTGCGTTGAGGCCCGTGAACGCAATCGTGCCCGACAGCAGCTTGATGATACCGACCAGCCCGCGAAACAGCGTCGACTTGCCGGCGCCATTGGGGCCGACCACCGCAAGCAGCGCGCCAGGCGCCACCTCGCCGGACAGATGATGCACCGCCGGGTGGCGGTCATAACCGAGCGTGACGTCGCGGAATGTGAGCTGCGCCGGCATCCTCACCTCATCGCGACCCAGACCACAGCCCACAGCGCCGCAATGACGACGAAAGCCGCCGCAAGGCGGGAGAGCGCCGCCATGCGCAGGATCGACCAGGGCGCAGCTTGCGCCGGATGCGGCGAAGACGGCCCGTGGGCATGATGATGGTGCACATGTCCGTGATCGTGCACGTGGACATGGCTGTGGCCGTGGGAGGCAGGAGAAACCATCCCAACACGTTATATTATAACATTACAGATGTCCATCGCCGCAGTCGTCCCACGGCAGCGCTTGGGGTGCGCGCCGATCACTCTTGCGAGGGAAGCGAGGTGGTCTTCGCCATTCGCGGGCGACGCGACAGCGTCGAGCTGCGATGTGCGATTGCACATCGGAGCATCTCAAGGTTCCGGGTCCGGCGCGGACGCACCAGGCCCGGAAATGACGTCACGAATGATCAGGCCTTCTCGAACATCTGCTCGACGTGTTCCCAGTTCACGAGGTGATCCAGGAAGGCCTTCAGATAGTCCGGACGGCGGTTGCGATAGTCGATGTAATAGGAGTGCTCCCACACGTCGCAGCCCAGGATCGGGGTCGCGCCGTGCACCAGCGGGTTCTCGCCGTTCGGGGTCTTGGAAATGGCGAGCTTGCCATTCTTGACCTCGAGCCAGCACCAGCCGGAGCCGAACTGGCCGACGCCCGCGGCGGCGAAATCGGTCTTGAACTTCTCGAAGCCGCCGAGGTCCTCGTTGATCTTCTTTTCCAGCTTTCCGGGCAGTTTGCTGCCGCCACCATTCGGCTTCATCCATTGCCAGAAATGGATGTGGTTGTAGTGCTGGCCAGCATTGTTGAAGACGGCAGGATTCTTGCCGAACGAGCCCTTCACGATCTCCTCAAGGGACTTGCCTTCGAATTCGGTCCCCTTGATCGCGTTGTTTCCGTTGGTGACATAGGCCTGATGATGCTTGTCGTGGTGAAACTCCAGCGTTTCCTTCGACATATGGGGCCCGAGGGCGTCATAGGCATAAGGAAGAGGGGGAAGCGTAAAGGTCATGGGTGATGTCCAAGAGTGGTGGGGGACTGGTTTAACGGGACTTCTTATAGAAGGTTCCAATGGGGTAAAACACCGGGAAATTGGAAAACCTTGGCCTTGCAGAGCTGGCCAGACCTGACGAGCTTGCGCACGAGATGAGCATTGAAATCGATATTTTGAACGGCGACGCCGCATGGAGCGAGGTCGAGCCGCTCTACCAGGCGATCTGGCCGCCGGAGGTTGTCGCAAAATTGCCGTGGGCAGACATCGTATCAGCCCATGCGGATATGCGTGTGCTGCTGCGCGACGATATGGACGATGTGGTGTGCCATGTCGGCATCTACAGGCGCGAGGCAAAGTGGAATGGGCGCAAAGTGAACATCGGCGGCATCGGCGGGGTGCTGACACGCGAAGACAGCAGGCGCCGCGGTTACGCGACGATCGCGCTCGACGCCGCGGTCCGGACCTTGAAGGATGAAGGCTCAGTCGATCTCGGGCTCCTGTTCTGCGAACCGCGTCATGCCCCGTTCTATATCGCGCGCGGCTGGACGCCGTTCGAGGGCGACATCTATGCCGAGCAGCCCGGCGGCCGGATACGATTCACCGCAACCCTGCCGCATGTTTTCGACCTCCGCCGCAAGCTTCATCGAGGGACGATTGATCTCTGCGGGCTGCCCTGGTGAGGTGAGAACAGCGCGCATGCCTGATCTGCTGGGGCGAATGAGCGCAGCCGCGAAAAGCTTGAAAATACGGTGGTGGCATGTCCTGCCGTGAAAGTTCGCGGCGTTGCACAAATCCGATTTGCTGCTATTGAGACCTTCCTTTTTGGAGGGCGATTCGTCATGGCTCGCAGACCAGCTGTCATCGGCGTGCTGTTCGCGGCAGTGTTCGCCGCAGGCTCCGCCCGCGCGCAGGAGGCGCTCGAGCCAACCGGTGTCTGGCTGACCCAAGCCGGCGATGCCAAGGTGCGCGTCAGCAAGTGCAGCGGCGGCATCTGCGGCGTGATCGTCTGGCTGCGCGAGCCGACCGATTCCGGGACAGGCAGGCCCGCGACCGACAACAAGAATCCGAATCCTGCGCTCGCCACCCGGCCGATGATCGGACTGCCGCTGTTCTCCGGCATGCAGCCGTCCGGCCCCAGTCGCTGGTCGGGCCAGATCTACAATGCCGATGACGGCAACATGTATGCCAGCCACATCTCGTTGGTGGACGCGGCCTCGCTCAAGGTCGAAGGCTGCGTCGGTGCCATTTGCGGCGGCGAGACCTGGACCCGCGCGCGCTAGCGCTTCGGTTCTGATTGAATCAGAACAGAAGCGCCAGGCCGACCTACACCGCCATCGCCTTCAACGCGGTCGCAGCCGAGGCATAACCGCCCCGTGCGCCGTCGATGAAATGCACGTGATCGCTGCGCGTCGCCTGCCGCGTGAAGCAGGTCATCATCGCGGCATCCTGCCGGTGCAGGCCGTAGCGCACGATGCCCTTCGCGGCCGCGGCCTCGAGGCGCTGCTGCAGGGCGCCCTCCAGCTCGGCCGAGCAATCCAGGATCATGCGCAGGCCGTCGTCATATTTGCGGAAGTCGGAATTCTCCACCACCTGCTGCACGTAGACTTCAGGCACGAAGCCGCCGAGCCTGATGCCGAAGCGCATGATGAGATAGGCAAACAGCGTATAGCCGAGCACCGCAGCGCGGCGCCAGGCGAGCGATCCGCCACGCCAGGCCCGCGCCTCATACTCGACCCCGGCCGGCGGCCAGCGCAGCGGTGGACCGCCCGTTGGCACCGGCCGCGCAGCGTCGGGGCTGCGTTCGACAAGGCCGATGATGTCCTCAATCAGTTTGCGGAAGGCGGCCGGATCGGCGCCGCGGGTGGGCAGCACCAGCACCGAGAGGATGAGACCGCGCGCCGACGGGATTTCCTCAAAGCGGCACGACAGGCCGGTCAGGTCCGGCTGCGAGCCAGGTGGCGCCGGCGCCACCACAAACTCGCCGCGCTTCATTGCGGCGTCCGCAAAGGCAAGCCCGCCGCCGGAGAACATCGCATAGGAGAGGTTGGCTGATGGCCCGAAGCGGGCGACCCGCACGTCCAGCCCATGGCTGCGGATCGCCGCAGCCGGCACCAGCGCCACCCGCATCTCGAGGTCCAGGTCCTCCCTGACCCAGGTCGCCGTCGCCGCCAGCGCCTCGCGTGCCGCCGCAAGGTCGGCAGGCGCAACCGCAAAGCTCGCACCGTCGCCCCCGAACACAAAGGGAAACTCGCGGCCGGAAAGCGCATTCGTCACCGACGCGATCACCGCCGCGCCGGCCATGTTCACCGCCTTGTAGCGCCTCTCCGCAATCGCCCTGGTCGAGTTGACAATATCGGCGACGCCGACGGTCCAGTCGTCAGGCAGCGGCGAATAGAGGGAGGGCTCCATCAGCCGCGCAAAGCCGCGGAACACCGCGATGCCACCGTAAAAATTGTCGCTGCCGGAGGAGATCATGAGACGAGCCCAAATGCCGATGCCGGACCTTTTACCAGATACGCACAGCGTTGGAATTTGGTTCGGCGTGTCGCATTGACCCTTCGCTGGGCCACGCCATCGTTTCCGGCCGCCTCTTGTGCTAGTGGGAGCGGATAGCGGCCACGGCCGGTGCAATGCGGGCCGGCCGGCGGTTCCGCTCGACGAGACCGACACATGCCCGATTCCGCCTCTACATCCGGCCAAGTGATCGGCCAAGTCACGGCGCACGCGCTGCAGATCGGCGATCGCATCAATACCGCAGGCTTCGAGGGCCAGCTGTTGTCCAATGCGCCGCTTTCGCTGCGGGTGGGATCGCAGGGCCTTGCCGTGGTGTTTCGCTACGGCGTCGTGGTGTTCGTTGGCCTCACGGCGGATGACGAAGCCCAATTCCTGGAACGGCTGCAGAGCCGCACCTTCGGCAAGATCAGCCCCTATGAGGACGAATGGGCAAAGATCCAGGTCGCCAAGGAGGGCGAGGAGCCGATTCCCGTGGGCGGGCCGATCCTGGTGCGTGAGTTGTCGGTGGAGCGGCTGCTGGTGGTCGCGGACGCGCTCGCCAAGAGCGTGGTGCTCGCGCGCGACGAGCGGCAGGTTGCCAATGTTTTCGACACCATCGAGCCCTTCGCCCGCGAACTCGGCAGCGAGGGCCGCACCTCACGCAACCGCACCGACTTGCTCAAGTTGCTCGGCAACGCGCTTCTGGTCCAGCATCGCCTCTCCGGCCGCGTCGCCGTCAGCGACAAGCCCGATGTGCTGTGGGACCGGCCCGACCTCGAACGGCTCTATGCGCGGCTGGAGGACGAATACGAGCTCAGCGAGCGCGCCGAGACCTTGAACCGGAAACTATCCGTCATTGCCGACACAGCGACCACGCTCTCCGACATCGTCGACACCAAACGTGCGTTGCGGCTGGAGCTGATTGTCATATACCTGATCGCGTTCGAGATCCTGGTCACATTCTACGAGATTTACACGCGGCATTGAATGGCAGGCGTCATTGCGAGGCCATTCACTCCAGCGCGCTGACGTTCCAGGTGGCGTGGCTGACATCGGGCAGCTTCGAAAGCCCGGCAACCACGGCGTCCAGCTCGTCCGGCGCGGCCGAGAACGGCACGAGTTCGGCGGCGACTTCGACATTGTCATCGGAGTGGTACATCACCTTGGTTTCGCGGATCGGGTAGCTCGCATCCTCCAGCTTTTCGATAAGGCTTTCCCGGATTTCCGCGGCACGGTCAGCGATGGTCGTCACAATGATTTCATAATTGGCCTCGGACGCCCCCTCGTTCAGCGGGATGCGATCGATCGCATTCACCAGCGGGCGCAGCAACGTGTTGCCTGCCAGCACAAACACCGTGACCGCCGCGGACTGCGCTACCATATCGGCGCCTGCGCAGGCGCCGACCGCGGCGCAGGACCACAGCGTGGCGGCGGTGTTGAGGCCGCGCACATTCATGCCCTCCTTCATGATCGCGCCGGCGCCGAGGAAGCCGATGCCGGACACGACATAGGCGATCACCCGCACGGCACCGTCGGCGCCGGAGAGGTGATCGGCAAGATCGACGAAAGCGGCTGCCCCGACGCAGACCAGGACATTGGTGCGCAGCCCCGCGCTGCGCTGGCGGTACTGCCGCTCGGCGCCGATCAACGTGCCGAACACAAAGGCGACGAACAGGCTGACCAGCGTGTCGAGGAAGTCATAAAGCTGAAACGTCTTGATGAACTGCACCCGCCACCTCGCTTCTCAGCGATTCCCATCTGCCAGCGCATAATATGGATGGCGGCTCCGGACAAGATCGCGGGGCATGACAGATCATCGTCATCCTCTTTGATCGGCATCAAACCGGCCACGGCGAAATGCGCATAGCCTCTGTGCAGAAGGACCGGCCAAAGGCCCGGACGTCGACATGTCCAAATCAGACAAGACCATTTCAAGCCACTCCGTTCGCGCCGGACGCGACGCGGTCAGCTCGGTCAAATTTCCGCAAACGCTAATGGCCGCGATCGATGCCTGGGCGGAGGCGCACCAGGCCACGCGTTCCGACGCCATCCGCCAGCTGGTGGAGCTCGGGCTGGGCGCAGCCCCACATCGTGCGGCCGGCCATCACGACTCCCTGGCGATCGAGGCTTTGGCCGTGCAACAGATCGCTGCGCTGTTGGACCCGTCGCTTGCGCCGAACGAACGCGAGCGCCGCATCCGAAGACTCATCGACGGTCCGCCGGAATTTTGCGACGAACGTATCGACCTGCCAAAGCACCAGATGTAACCGCGAAATCGCCTACACGTGCAGCCGCCGCGCGGCGTCTTCCTTCTGCCGGATGGTTTCGTGGCAGCCGATCAGGCGCAGGAATCCTTGCGGATGCATTTCATGGCCGTGGGCTCCCATCGTGCCCTGCTGCGTCATCGGTCCGCAATTGGCGTGGGACGGCTTCTTGAGCAATTCGGCAGGCGCCGCGTCGATGCGATCAGGGCCCAAGGCGGCCCCGCTTGAGTTCTGCGCGCCCCTGTAAGAAGCGACCATCAGCAACTCCCTTCGTCGAAAAAGGGGCAGATCGATTGACTTAACTCGGAACCGATCTGATCGAGCGAACCTAGCACTTATGGGGCGTTGACTGAATTGATTCCGCGCAAACGAAAATTTCACAGCCACGGAACTTTTAACCGCCGCACAAGCGAGGCGCCTCAACCAGCGGCCCGGGTCGTCTGCTCATCCTCGGCGAAGCCCGCCCGGATCACCTCCTCGCGCTTGTGGCGCAGATGCGTGCGCAGGATATGAGCGAGGCCAAAGCCATCGCGCCGCTTCAGCATGTTGAGGATCGCTTCGTGCTCCTGCATCGCCAGCGCCCAGCGCTGCTCCGTCATCGGCGTCAGATAACGCGCCCGGCGAATGCGTGCCGTGACCGTTTCATAAAGTCCGTTGAGCACCGGATTGTCGGCGGCTGTGACGATCGCCTCATGGATGAATCGGTTGCAGCGATAATAACGGGCGAGATCGCGATCGCGGTGATGCCGCGCCATGTCGGCATGGGCCGCTTCGATCGCAGCCAACTGCGTTTCGCTGATGCGCTCGCAGGCGAGCTCACCGGCCAGCGCCTCCAGGCCCTGGCAGACTTCGAAGAGAGCGCGCATGTCCTGGTCGGTCAGCCGTGCCGCGCGCGCGCCGCGATTGGGCAACAGCTGCACCAGGCCCTCGGCCGCCAGCACCTTCAGCGCCTCGCGCAACGGCGTGCGCGAGATCTGCAATCTCTCGCACAGCTCGCGCTCGGGGATGCGAGCTCCCGGCGGAATATCCCCCTCCAGCAGCATGGCGCGGATGCCGACGACGACCTCAGTATGCAGCATGATGGCGAAAGCCCATTTTGCATGCAAACTACCCGAACTTAGCCTAAAGATCGAGGGTTCCGGCTTGCCAACTGACGATTTTGCATTCAAAATTTCCTAAAACGACAAGAAAGGCGCCCAAGGATATGAACAGGCCGTTTCCTCCCGCCGCTGGCGAATCGGCGGCGCCCGGTCCGCTTGCCGGCCTCAAGGTGGTGGATCTCACCCATGTAATGGCAGGTCCGACCTGCACGCTGATGCTGGCCGACATGGGCGCCGACGTCATCAAGATCGAGAAGTGGCCGAACGGCGACGATACGCGTCACTCCGTGCCGCCCAAGATCGGTGACGAAGCCGCCTCCTTTCTGATGATGAACCGCAACAAGCGCGGCATCGTGCTCGACCTCAAAACGGCCGGCGGCAAGGAGATCCTGCGGCGGCTGATCGCCAGCGCCGACGTGCTGGTCGAGAATTTCGCGCCGGGCGCGATGGAGCGGCTCGGCTTCGGGTACGAGGCGCTGCACAAGGACTTTCCAGCGCTGATCTATGGCTCGCTGTCCGGCTTCGGACGCACCGGCCCCTACAAGCACCGGCGCGGCTTCGATCTCGTTGCGCAGGCAATGAGCGGCATCATGAGCTTCACCGGCGAGCGGCCGGACGGCCCGCCGGTGAAATGCGGCCCGCCGCTGTCGGACATTACGGCTGGTCTGTTGGCTGCGATGGGCATCCTTGCCGCCTATACGCACCGGCTGAAGACCGGCGAGGGACAATGGGTGGAAACCTCGCTGTTCGAGGCGGCGCTGGTGCAGACCTATTGGCAGTCGACGATTGCGCTCGCAGCCAACACCGCGCCACGCGCGATGGGCTCGGCGCATCCCTTGAATGCGCCCTACCAGGCGTTCGAAGCTTCCGACGGCTGGCTCGTGGTCGGCGGCGCCAACAGGAAGCACTGGCTGTTGATGCTGGAGGTGCTCGGCGCGACGGAGCTCGCTTCCGACCCGCGTTTTGTCAACGGCTCGGACCGGATGGCGCATCTGAAAGAGCTTGAGGACGAACTCAGCCAGCGCTTCGGCACGCAAACCCGCGATCATTGGCTCGCTGCGCTTGATGCGAAAGGCGTGCCCTGCGGGCCCGTCAATGACATGCTGCAGGCGCTGTCCGACCCGCAGACGCTGGCGCGCGACATGGTGGTGGAGGTCGAGCATTCGACGCTGGGCGCCGTGAAGACCATCGGGCTGCCGGTCAAGTTCTCGGAGACGCCGGGCAAGGTGCGGTCGGGCGCGCCGGTCTACGGCGAGCACTCGCGCGATGTCCTCAGCGAATACGGCTTTGACGAGGCGCAGATCGAGGCGCTCGAGCGGGAGGGCGCCGTGTTCTCCGCAGCGGCCGTGCCCAGGACAGGAAAGCAGATCGCATGACGTAACGATCACGCGATTCAAAACAACAAAAATAATCCGGGAGGAAACCATGAAGACGACGCCAGCTTTTTTGCTGCCCGCTGCCATGCTCGCGCTAGCCGGCGCGATGCCAGCGCAGGCGGCCTGGCAGCCGCAAAAGCCGATCGAGTTTGTCGCAACCGCCGGCCCCGGCGGCGGCACCGACAATCTCGCCCGCGCGGTGCAGAACATTATCACCAAATACAAGCTGACCGATCAGCCGGTCGTCGTCGTCAACAAGGCCGGGGGCAGCGGCGCTGAAGGCTATGTCTATGGCAAGGCCTCCGCGGGCGATCCCTACAAGGTGATCTTCGGCACGTCGAATGCCTGGCAGCAGCCGCTGGTCTCGAAAGTTGCCTTCAACTACACCGACCTCACGCCGATCGCGGCGATGGCGCAGGACGAGTTCCTGCTCTGGGTGAAACAGGACGCGCCCTACAAGACCGCGGGCGACTATCTGAAGGCGGCCGCATCCGGCGATTTCAAGATGGGCGGCGCGCAGTCGAAGGACACTGACGAAGTGCTGACGCGGATGATCGAGAAGGCCGGCCACGTCAAGATCACGTACATTCCCTTCAAGAGCGGCGCGGAAGCAGCCGTGCAGCTCGCCGGCGGCCATATCGATTCCCATGTCAACAACCCCAGCGAAAGCGCGGGCCAATGGCGCGGCGGCACGCAGCGCCCGCTCTGCGCCTTCAGCCCGAAGCGGCTGCCCGAAGGACCGAAGGTCACCGCAACAGAAGGCTGGAGCGATGTGCCGACCTGTATCGAGCAGGGGATCAACATTCCGCAATATGAGCAGCCGCGCACGGTGTGGCTGCCTGGCAAGGTCACGAGCGAGCAAGCCGGCTACTATGTCGACCTCATGAAGAAGGTGCAGGCGACGGCGGAGTGGAAGGACTACATCGAGAAAAGCTCGCAGGTGGATACGTTCCTGACCGGCGAAGCCTTTGATGCCTTTATCAAGCAGGACCTTGAACATGTGAGGCAGGTCGCGGCCGAACAAGGCTGGCTGGTAAAGTGAACGCGCGAGGCGCGGCATCAGGCCCGCGCCTGCCACAACGAGCTCGGGGACATCATGATATCGCGGCGCGCCCTTGAAACAGCGACGGCGGTCCTGACCGGAAGCTTTGGGCTCGCGGTCATCGTCTCCAGCCTCGACAACGGTATCGGCTGGGGAAGCGATGGTGTCGATGCCGGGACCTTTCCCTTCATCACAGGCGTGATCATCCTCGCCGGAAGCCTCTATAATCTTCTAAGGGGCTTGAGCGGAATCGGCGTTGCGATATCGCGCACGGATCTGCGCCGCATCGCCGGGCTGTTCGTGCCTGCGGCGATGTTTGTCGGCGCCATTCCTTTTGCGGGGATGTATCTCGCCTCGGCCGGCTACATCTTCGGCGTGCTGGCGCTGCCGAAGCATCGATCGCTGCCCCGCGCGCTGATCATCGCGCTGGCGACGCCGCTTGCGCTGTATATCGTGTTCGAACGCATGTTCCAGGTGAGCCTGCCGCATGGCGGGCTTGCCGCCGCGCTAGGCTACTAAAGGGGGCGCGGATGGAAAATTTCCAGTCGCTGCTGCACGGCTTCACCATTGCCCTCTCTCTGCAGCATCTCGCGCTGATGGTGGTCGGCGTGCTGCTCGGCATCCTCGTCGGCGTGCTGCCGGGGCTCGGCGCGCCGAACGGCGTGTCGCTGTTGCTGCCGCTGACCTTCGGTATGCAGCCGGTCTCGGCCATCATCCTGCTCTCTAGCATGTACTGGGGCGCGCTATTCGGCGGCTCCGTCACCTCGATCCTGTTCAACATTCCGGGCGAGCCGTCCTCGGTCGCGACCACCTTCGATGGCTATCCGATGGCGCGCGAAGGCAAGTCCACGACGGCGCTGGCCACCGCCTTCGGGTCGGCGGCGTTCGGCGCGCTGGTCGGCGTCATCCTGATCACCTTCCTCGCGTCCTGGGTGGCGCAGGTCGCGCTTGCCTTTGGCCCTGCTGAATATTTCGCGGTCTATTTCCTCGCCTTTGCGAGCTTCGTCGGCATGGGCGGTGCCGCGCCAATGAAGACAGTGGTCGCGCTCGCCATCGGCTTTGCCATTGCCGCGATCGGCATCGACACCGTGTCAGGCAGCGTCCGCCTGACCATGGGGGTCGACGAACTGGTCAAGGGCGTGAGCTTCGTGGTCGCCGTGATGGGCCTGTTCGGCATCGGCGAACTGCTGATCGCGGTCGAGGAGGACATCCACGCCCGCGCGGTCTCTTCCAGGATCGACTGGCGCGAGGTGTTTCGCGCGGTGGCGCGGCTGCCCAAGCACGGCACCGCGCTGCTGCGCAGCGCCGCCATCGGCTGCTGGATGGGCATCACGCCCGGCGGTCCGACGGCGGCGTCCTTCATGAGCTATGGCATCGCAAAGCGCTTCTCGCGCCGGGGGCGGTACTTCGGCAGCGGCGAGGTCGAGGGCATCATCGCGCCCGAGACCGCCGACCACGCCGCCGGCACCAGCGCGCTGCTGCCGATGCTCTCGCTCGGTATTCCCGGCTCCGCCACCGCGGCTGTCATGATGGGCGGGCTGATGATCTGGGGCCTCAATCCCGGGCCGATGCTGTTCATCGACCAGAAAGACTTTGTCTGGGGCCTGATCGCCTCAATGTATGTCGGCAATATCGTCGCCGTCGTGCTGGTGCTGCTGACGGTGCCGGTGTTCGCCGCCCTGATGCGAATTCCCTTCGTCGTCATCGCGCCGCTGATCGTCATCGTCTGCGCGGTCGGGGCCTATTCGGTCTCGAACTCCTATCTCGATGTCGTACTGATGCTGGGCTTCGGCGTGGTCGGCTATCTCTTCAAAAAATTATCCTATCCGCTCGCTCCTCTGGTGCTGGCGATCGTGATCGGCGACAAGGCAGAGGACGCGTTCCGGCAGTCCATGCTGATGTCCAAGGGCTCACTGGCCATCTTCTTCGACAACCGCCTGGTGACGAGCCTCGTGGTCGCAGGCTTTGCGCTATTGCTGCTGCCGCTCGCGCTGCAGGTGCTGCGGCTATTGCGCGGCGACGCCGACACGAGCGGTGAAAAAGTGAGGATCATATGACTTCCGAACAGACGCGCCCAATCGTCGCGCTCGCGATGGGCGATCCCGCCGGCATCAGCGCCGAGCTCAGGACAGGCGCCGCCACCGGCTAGGCTGTATTGCCCGCATCCACGGTCAGCACTGTGCCGGTGATGTTGCGGCCGCCGTCGCCGAGCAGGTATTCCACCATCGATGCAACATCGTCGGCCTCCGGCAGCCGCCGCAGCGCGCTGCGGCCAGCGATGCGCTGGCGACCCTCTTCCGATAAGTCCTGCGTCAATTCGGTATCGATAAAGCCCGGCGCGATCGCGTTCACGGTGATCCCGAGCCTTCCAACCTCGCGCGCCAGCGAGCGGGTAAAGCCGGTCGCCGCCGCCTTGGTCGCGCCATACACGGAGAGGCCATTGTAGCCGGTCGAGGCGATGATGGAGGAGATGTTGACAACGCGTCCCGCGCCGCCGGCCATCATCTGGCGCACGACATATTTGGTCAGAACGACCGGCGAGAGCACGTTAAGCCGGATCAGCGCCTCGATCTCGGAATTGTGCATGGTTGCGAGCAACCCTTCGGCGCTCACTCCGGCATTGTTGACAAGACCGTAGATGGCGCCGAACTCGTCCCGCACCGATTTCACAAAGGCGGGAATCGCGTCGACCTTGCTGAGATCAAACGGCTTGAAGTGGAGGCGGTCGCCGCCCGCCGCGTGCATTGCCTGACGCAGCTCCTCGCTCTCGCGACGCGCCACGGCGGTCACGTGATAGCCCGCGGCGGCGAGCCGCCGCGCGATCGCGAGCCCAATACCGCGGCTGCCGCCGGTGACGAGGACATTACGCATCGGCGCGCGCCAGCTTTCCGGCCGGCGTCACATCGAGCTGCTCGACGAAACGGATCACTGCCGGCACCTTGTGCGCGGCAAGCGACGCCTTGCACTGATCGAGAATTTCCTTACGGATCGCGTCAACGCGGCTCGCCTCGGTGCCGTCGGCGAGAACGACGTCGGCGACCACGATAGCGCCGGTGATCGGGCTCTTGCGCGAGCGCGCACGCGACATGCGCACGCTCGCATGCCGGTTGATCGCGGCCTCGATCTCTTCAGGATGAACCTTCAACCCGCCGATATTGATGATGCCGCCGCGTCGGCCGACAAAATAATAGCGGTCGGCGCGCAACTCGACCATATCGCCGGTGTCGACGAAGCCCTCACTATCGGCGAGCGGCGCAGCATCGCCGCCGACGTAGGCATGCGCGGTACGACCGGAGCGGATGCGGAGCGAGCCATCGACGACCTTCATCTCGACGCCGTCGCGGCTCGGCCCGACCAGGCTCGCCGGAAAGCCCTCGCGCCCGTCATTCACCGCAAAGCCGACGCCCGCTTCGGTCGAAGCGTAAGCATGGCCGACGGATGCGCCGGGAAACGCCTGGGCGAGGCCGTCGAGCACGGCCTGGTCGGCGATTTCGCCGGAGAGGCGGACATAACGCGGCGAAAACTGCGCAGCCGCGCCGCTCATCAACAGCTTGCGCCAGTGCGAGGGTGTACCGGAGATATGGGTGACGCCGCGCGCGGAGAGTCGTGCCACGTGATCGACGAGCGCTTCGCCGGGCTCGGACAGCACCATGGATCCGCCGCCGATCACGGCGCGGAGAAATATCTGCAGGCCGCCGTAGCGGCGAATATCATAGAAGGTCGCCCACACCGCGCTGGCGCTGCGCGCAGGTCCATCGGCGATGATGGCACCGGTCAGGCCCTCCAGCGTATGGCTCACTATCTTGGGGACGCCCGATGTGCCCGAGGTCAGCATCAGCCAATCGGTAGCGCGTTCAGTGGTGATCTCGGGAGCACCATGTTCAGGCAGGTGAGCGCCGACGATGAGATAGACGCCGGAATCCGACCAGCGCAGCGGCTGGTCTGTGACAATGGCATCGATCTCGGCATCGCTGACCAGCGCCTGGACGTGATCCGGATTGAGATCCGGTGGGCAAAGCAGCATGCGACGGGCGATGCCGTCGAGTTCGATCATCGCAATCGCCGACAGCAACTGGCCCGATAGAGCAAGCAGCACCGAACGGCCGGACAATTCGCGCGCGGGGGTTGCAAGGCAGCTATGCGTGAGAACGTCAGTCAGCGACACGCTGTGTCGCGCGTCGGAAATCGTGCGGTCCTTCAGCTCCGGGCCGAGATATTCCCGGAGCGCGGAGATCTCACGCGGAGACATTTTCGTAGGCCCTGACGAAGTCGCCGACGGTCAGGGGGAAGGTGATGTCTTCCGCTATGGTAAACGGATCGACACCAAGATCGTCCTCGAGCCGCGCCACCAGGATGGCGAAGGCCAGGGAATCGAAGCCGGTTTCATGCAGCGACAGACCGTCTTCAAGCGGCGGAAGCGTAATCTTCTGCTCCCCCGCGATCTGCTGCATCGCCGAAAAAATCCTGGACTTCACCGACATTGATCCCTCGTCTTTGGTTCTCATTGGCTGGCCCGGACCCTAGAGCGGAAGCGTAAATTAACTGACTCCTGTCGTATCGTTTCGTGCCCATTGGGTAAACGGCATAGTTGCCGAACTAGATAAAATGCGTCCTGATTGAAGCGATGTCAAAGCCGGATCGCGCCCTCCACAAGCCGCGCGTAAAAGGCGGCATCGAGCCGACGGTAGTCCCCGCTCGCCGCATCCCTCATAAACATCGGATCGCTCACGATAGCGGGATCGAGACCGTCGCGGATCAGCTGCTGCTTTTTCTGCTTGAAGGTTTCGGTGGCATCCAGCGTTTCGCAGAGCCTGACGAAGACCGGGATTGCGTAGATCGGTAGCCTGCGCGACAGATGCTCGGTGAAGGTTTCGAAGTTGAAGTCGTCGTCAACCACGATCGCGGCCATACCTGCACGTCCGTCGGCACCCGGCACGGCAACACCATAAGTCGAGGCATCGCGGACACCCGGACATTCGCGGATCGCATCGTTCACCTCGCTGGTCGAGACATTCTCGCCCTTCCAGCGGAAAGTGTCGCCGGCGCGGTCGACAAAATGGAAATAGCCCTGCGCGTCGAGTCGCATCAGATCGCCGGTGCGAAACCAGGCATCGCCTTTCGCAAACACATCGCGCAGGATCTTCTTCTCGGACTCCGCCGCATCCGTATAGCCCTCGAAACGGCCGCCGCCCTGATCAGCCGTGCCGATGCGGCCGATCGCTTCGCCAGCCTCCCCGCGCGGGCAAGCGACACAGAGGCCATCCTCGCCACGAACGGGCGTGCCGCTGTCGGTATCGAGCCGGACGATGGCAGCTGGAAAGCGATGCGCCAGCAACGACGGAATCCGGCCGATCGCACCGGGTTTGCCCTCGACGTTGAACAGCGAAAAATTGCCTTCGGTGGCGGCATAGAACTCGAGGATGTGCGGGATCGCGAAGCGCGCGGCAAAGGCGTCCCAGATATCGCCGCGCAAGCCGTTACCGACCGCGAGCCTCAGCCTGTGCGACGCTTCACGCTCCGTGACCTCTGCTTTCAGCAGGTAGCGGCAGAGTTCGCCGATATATTGAAACACCGTGCAATCAAATCGTGCGATATCGTCCCAGAATTGCTTTGCGGAAAATTTCTCCGCGAGCACCACCGATCCGCCGGCGCTCAGCATGCTGCAGGGCGCGACGACGCCGCCGACGGAATGACAGAGCGGCAGGCAATCATAGAGACGATCGTCGATGGATGCGTCCATCAGGCCTGCGAACCAGCCGCCCCAATTCAGGATGCGGCGATGGCTGATATTGGCCGCCTTCGGCAGCCCCGTGGTGCCGGAGGTGTAGATCAAGAGCGCGCGATGGTCGATTCCGACATCGCCGCGTTCGATAGCCGACAATGGACGGGCATCCATCCCGGCCAATGCCGCATCCAGATCGCCACTGGCGCCGGCCTCCCCCGAAATCCAGATCTTTGCTGGGCGCGCCAGATGGGGTCGCGCCGTCTCGAACATGTCGACGTGACTGGAGGCCACGATGACATCGTGAGCCTGCGCGACATTGATGCAATGAGCCAGCGACTGGCCCACCAGCCTGGTGTTGATCAACGCCACCGCACCGCCGACCCTGCTGATGCCGAGCCAGCAGGCGATATAGTCCGGCCGGTTCGACATGATCAGGCAGACGGTGCGGCCGTGGCCAATGCCATGGCGTCGCGCCCAGCGGGCATACTGGTTGATCCGTGCGGCAAGCTCACCGTAGGTGAAGCTCTCGCCGCCCGACAACAGCGCCGGGCGGTCAGGCTGCCGCCTCGCCCAGGCCTCGACCACATCCGCAAACAGGCAATGCGGCTCGGCCTCGATGCGCGAGGTCAGCTCGATCGCCTTCAGCCAGGCCTTGGCCGCCGACGGCTTGCGGCGAGGCGCGATTTCCGCCGATCGTTCGATGACGTCTTCGTTCATGATCGGATCATGTGTTGAACCCGGCCAAGATATAGACCGATCGCGCTGACGAGATGTTAACCGGGACGGTTAAGGGCGACCGGTACGGCTACCCTGTCCGGGTCGCCGCAACGGTCGCAAGAGCCTGGTGAGGGTAGGACCAATCGCGCGCAGCTCTTCCAGATGAATCCGGGAGAGTTGCTGCAACCGCCTCTCCCCTTCCCTTGTCAGGCTGACCAGTACGCGCCGGCTGTCGGCACCATCGACGCTGCGGCTCAATATCTTCAATCGGGTCATCCGATTGACCAGCTCGACGGCGGTGTGATGGCGGATCAGCAGGCGCTCTGCGACTTCTCCGACCGAGATCGGCCCCTTGCCGGAGAAACCTCGCACAACCAGCAACGCCTGATGCTGCTGCGGGGTGAGCCCGGCCCGCTTGGCTGCCGTCTGGCTGAATGCCTGGAACTTCCGCAGCTCGTAGCGAAAGCGCGCCAGCGCCTCGTAATCCACCGCTGCCGTGCCACCGGCGCGGGTTCTTGCGCGCTTAACCTTTCGCAACTAGCCCATCCTCGGTTCCACGTGGTCCCCGCGCATCTTCGCATCATGGGCCCTCCCGAGACCATCGGGCGGTGGGCAATATCTGTGGACCACGGAGCCACGCGCTAGCTGCGGTGGGCACCCCCGTCTCCTTCCTCCAGCAGTTTCAGGAGCATACGTTGCACCGCGATGGGTATCCTCGTGCTCTTGCGCCGCACCGACCTGTCGAGGGCTTCGAGGATGGCCGCCTGCACCGGTTCACCCGCCGCGAATCTGACCTCCAGGTAACGCCACATTTCCGAGAAGGATTTGCCCGCCCACGATGGCCGCGCGATCGTGACCCCGCGCGATTTGGCCCAGCGGACGATTTCCGCTGCGGTCAGCGGGCCGCAGTTGCGCGCCCGGACGAGCCGCTCGAACGTCACCTCCCGGAGAAAAGAGCTTGACGGCAACCAATCCTTCCGCGGCGGGTCTTCGCCAGTCATTTCGGCCGCAAGCAACTTGAGAACGTTGAGCGCGCGAACGCTGAGTTCGCAAGGGGCAGGAGCCTCCGCGCCGGCCTCGCCGCCTGCCCGCGCGTCGATCGCGCCGAAGCAGGTGTTGATTGTGGCCAGGGAGATGGTCTCGTCCGGGGCCATCTGCCTGTCGTCCGGGCTGGCTGACGCGACGCCATCATGCGCAATCATTTTCAGTCCGTACCTCATTGCCAGAGGACATCTCTGTCCGCATCCCGCCGCTGGAAACACCGCAGCGCACAACGTACCATGACAGTTACCAGACATATATCGTGATACGATACTTTAAGCCAATTGAGGCCGTCCTCGACGAAAGGTGAATTTGACGAGACGATATATCGTGGAACGATATATCGCCCATGCCGGCACCAGCCCGGCGACCGGCGATCCTGCGTTGGCATCGGGTGCCTGCCATTTCCCGTGCGCCACGTCGCAATCAGAACAGAAATATATTGGGAGGAGGTTCGGCGATGAAAAGATTGATGATCGAGCAGCCGTCACGGTTGGCAGTCTCCCGCCGGCAATTGTTGCAGACGGCCGCGGGACTGGCGGGCGCGAGCATGCTTCCCGCAGGGCTGATGCCGCGGGCTTTTGCAGAAGATCGTCCTGCCGTCGGCACCTTTCCCGCCGGCGCGTCCGGCTCGTCGGTGTTCATCGGCATCACGGTGCCCCGGACCGGCACCTATGCACTGCAAGGCGAGGACGAGCTCAAGGGTTACGAACTCGCAGTCGAGCACATCAACAGCGGCAACGACCTGATCAAGCAGATCTCGCCCAAGACCACGAAGGGCGTGCTCGGCAAGGAGGTCAAATTCGGCGTCGCCGATTCCGCGGCCAAGCCCAACGAGGCGGTTCAGGCGGAGCAGCGCTTCATCACCGAGAACAAGGCCATCCTGATGACCGGCTCGACCTCGAGCGCAGTTGCGGTCGCGCTCAACAAGCTCGCGCAGCGCGAGAAGGTCCTCTACGTCACTGGGATCTCGGGTTCAAACGACACCACCGGCAAGGATTGCGTGCGTTACGGCTTCCGGCAATGCTTCTACGGCCAGACCGCCGCGGCTGCGATCGGCCCCATCATCGTCAAGACATTCGGCAAGAACAAGAAAGCGGCCTACCTGACGCCGGACTACACCTATGGCCACACCGTCACCAAATCGATGACGGACTATCTCGCGACCGCGGGGTGGACCACCGCCACCGATCAGGTCGCCCCGCTGGGCGCGCCGGACTACTCCTCATACCTGCTCAACATCGCCAACTCCGGCGCCGACGTCCTGCTCAACGTCAACTGGGGCCACGATGCGGTCCTGTCGACCCAGCAGGCCAAGCAATTCGGCATCTTCGACAAGATGAAGCTGGTGGTGCCGTACCAGACGCCGTTCCTGGCCCGCGAGGCTGGTGGCGATCTGATGTCAGGCGTCTACGCGGCTACTGACTTCTGGTGGACGCTTGAAGACAAATACCCACTCGCCAAGATGTTCGTCGCGGCGTTCGAAAAGAAGTACGGCTACAAGCCGGAGTGGGGCGCCAACAACGCCTACATGCAGTTCGCGCTCTGGGCCGAGGCTGTCGAGCACGCCGGCAGTTTCTTTCCGCCTGATGTGATCAAGTCCTACGAGGAGGGCCGCAAGGTCCAGTCCACGGTCGGCGAGGTGTATTTCCGCAAAGAAGACCATCAGCTCGTCCGCCCGGTCATCATTGTCAAGGGCAAGGCGCCAAAGGACATGAAGAACAAGGAAGACTACTACGACGTGGTCGAGATCGTTCCGGGCGAGGGCCTCATGCAGAAGCCCGATGCGTTTGGCTGCAGCCTCGGCGCATACACGTGAGCCGACTCCCGACGCCGCACGCGATCGCAGACTTGCGGCGGCGTCGGGGCTCTCTCGAGCGTGCAACGCGTCGTCGCAGCAAATCATGACCGGCGATCGATGATCAGTTGGCCCAATTTTGTTTCTCAATTGTTTAACGGCCTGGCACTGGGCGCGCTGCTTGCGTTGATCAGTTCCGGGCTGACGATCATTTACGGCACGCTGGGCGTTCTCAACCTTGCCCATGGCGCGATGTTCATGCTCGGCGGTTACGCCGGATATGTCGGCTACCAATATTCCGGTTCGTTCGTCGCGGCCGTCGCAGCCGGCGCCATCTTCGTCATGATCCTAGGCGTTGTGATGGAGCGTGTGGTCATCCGGCACTTTTATCACCGCCCCAACGAAGATCAGCTCCTGGTCACTTTCGGTCTGGGAATCTGTTTCGTCGAGATCGTCCGCCTGTTCTTCTCCAGCCAGTCGCTGTCGGTGCCTCCTCCGCCGCTATTCCAGGGCATCACGAATCTGGGGTTCATGTACTACCCGACCTATCGGCTCGCTGTGGTCGGCATCGTCGCGATCGCGCTCGGCGTTCTGTTTCTGCTGCTCTACCGCACGCGGCTCGGCATGATCGTACGTGCCGGCATTGAAGACTCGGTGATGGTGGATTCGCTCGGCATCAACGTCGACCGCGTCTTCATGGTCGTGTTCGGCATCGGCGCGATGGCCGCGGGCTTTGCCGGGATCGTCAATGCCCCGGTGGTCTCGCTCACGCCGGGGGTCGGCGACGACATCCTGGTCGAAACCTTCGTCGTCGTCGTGATCGGTGGGGTCGGATCCTTTCCGGGGGCGATTCTCGGCGGTCTGATCGCCGGCGAAATCATCAGCATCACCTCCATGTTCAACCCAAGCTACGCCTACGTGATGCTGTTTGCGGCAATGACGCTCGTGCTCGTGGTGCGACCGCATGGCCTGCTCGGCGCCGCAGGCCGCGAGTAAGCGCAAACGAGTGATGTTCAAGCAACGTCCCTTCCTGATCGAGACGCTGACGGCGATCGGCCTGATCATCGCTCCCTTCGTCCTGCCGTATCTCGGATTTGCGCCTAATACCGTGAACCGGATCCTGGTTTGGGGCCTGTTCGGCCTCGGCTTCGACATCCTCTTCGGTTTCACCGGCCTGTTGTCGTTCGGTCAATCGGCGTTTTACGGCACCGGTGGCTTCGTCGCCGCCTACCTGCTGACCCAGACCGGTTTCAGTAATGTACTGGGCGCGCTCGTCATCGGCATGATCGCGGCGGCCGTAACCGGCTATCTGGTCGGGCTGATCGCGCTGCGCCGCACCGGCATCTACTTCGCGATGATAACCGTCGCCATCGCGGAGGTGTTCTTTTTCGTGGAGTTCAACCCGCTCTCGGCCTGGACCGGCGGTGAGAACGGCCTCCCCGGCGTACCAATGCCGAGTTTCAATCTCGGCTTCACCACCCTGGAATTTACCGACGGATGGTCGCTCTACCAGTTTCTGGCACTCTGCTACTTCGTCGGTGTCGTCATTGCCCTGCGCATTGTTCGGTCGCCAGTTGGCGCGATATTCAGTGCGATCCGTGACAACCCGGTCAGGGCGGCGGCTGTCGGTCACAACGTCCATGGCTACAAGCTCACCGCCTTCGTGATCGCCGCCGCCTACGCGGGATTTGCCGGCGGATTGCTTGGTGTCCTGCAGGCCTTCATGCCGCCCGACGCCTTCACTTTCGACACCTCCGGCCAGCTTGTGATGCAGACGGCAATCGGCGGCAGGGGCACATTGTTCGGGCCGCTGGTCGGCGCCGCGGTCTGGCTCTTTTTGCAGGACTTCCTGCAGGCAGCCCTGGGCCTTGGCGCCGCCTGGAAGCTGGTGCTGGGCGTAGTCTTCGTGCTGCTGGTCTGCTTTCTGCGCCGCGGCATCGTCGGCGGCCTTGCGGATCTTCATCATCGCCTCGCCGGCAAACGAACGAGGCCACCGCAGCGACAGCTCGCCGAGCCGGTCGTCGCCGGGCAGACGGCTGCAGGGGACGAGCCCATGCGTGCGTCAGCCTCCGTGCCTCCGCCGATGCATCGCCCTGCGGTCACGGACAGCTCATCGCCCCCGCTTCTGCAGGCCAGCGGATTGACGAAGCGCTATGGCGGCCTGGTTGCCAACAACAACATCGAATTCTCGGTCAGGCGCGGCGAATTGCTCGGCATCATCGGACCGAACGGCGCCGGCAAGTCCACCTTCTTCAAGATGCTGACTTGCGAGATCGGGCCGAGCTCCGGGCGCATTCTATTCGATGGGCGCGACATTACCGGCATGCACGTCACCGATGTCAGCCAGCTCGGCCTCACCAAGAGCTACCAAGTCAACCAGTTGTTCACCGGCCTGACGGTGCGCGAAAACATCGTCATCGCCGCACTCGCGCGATTGCGCGGCAAGTTCCGGCTCGATCTGCTTCGCAAGCTCGACAAGGTCGAAGGGCTCGAGAAGAGGGTTCGTCAGACGCTGGAACTTGTCAATCTGACCGCGCGCGCGGACACGCCAGTATCCGAACTCGCCTATGGCGAGAAGCGCCGCCTGGAAATCGGTCTCGCGCTCGCGACCTCGCCGAGCCTTTTGTTGCTGGACGAGCCGCTCGCCGGCATGAGCCCGCGGGAACGCACCGAGACGGTGAAGCTGCTCAAATCGATCGGGCAAAACCGGACGATGATTGTCATTGATCATGACATGGATGCCCTGTTTGAACTGGCCGAGCGCGTCACTGTCCTGCAGGAGGGCCGCGTTCTGGTCGAAGGCACGCCGGAGGAAATCAGGAAAAGCGCGGCGGTGCAGGAAGCCTATCTCGGCGGAATCCACGGAGTGCTCGACGCATGAACCTGCTCGAGGTCCAGGGCCTTAACTCATTCTATGGCGATTCTCACATTCTGTTCGATCTCTCGCTCCGCGTCGAACGCAACGAGGTCGTGGCCCTGCTCGGCCGCAACGGCGCCGGCAAAAGCACGACGCTCAAGAGTCTGATGGGCGTGGTGAGGCCCCGAACGGGCACGGTGATACTTGATGGCATCGATATCGCCGGGCGCAAGAGCCACACCATCGCGCGGGCCGGCATACAGCTTGTGCATGAGGAACGCCGGATCTTTGGCAGCCTCGATGTCGAGGAGAATCTCGTCCTTGCCGGCCTGACCGCCGCCGGAAGCTGGCCGCTTGGACGCATCTACGAGATGTTTCCGCGCTTGAAGGAACGACGGGGCAGCCGCGGGACCGATTTGTCCGGCGGCGAACAACAGATGCTGGCCATCGCGCGGGCATTGGTGCGCGATCCAAAAATCCTCCTGCTGGACGAGCCGTTCGAAGGCCTCGCACCGATCATCGTGCGCGACCTGATCAAGGTTTGCCGCGATCTGGCCGCCGCCGGCCAGACCATCGTCCTGGTCGAGCAGAACCTCGCCGCAACGCTGGAACTCGCACAGCGGATCTACGTCATCAACAATGGGCACATCGTTCACGAGGGTCCGGCCCAGGAGATCAGGTCGAACAGCGGTATCCTGCAGCGCTACCTGGGTGTCTAGCGCCTGATCCGGAGCGCGAGTCAGGATCGGCGATAGGACCAAGGTCGAATGTGCATGGCGAGCTTTCTGTTCGCACAAGCCGTTTGGGAGTGATTAGCTGCTGGTAAAAGGGCCGGGCACCGCCCGGCTTGATGGAGGAAACGCACGTCCGTGGCGGGCTCCCCGCCACGGCTCCCGGCTGTCGGGAGAAGATGCGCCAGCCACTCGGACTTGCGCATGAACGAAAGCATCTCCTCGCCGTTTATCCGCTATCCGATCGGAACGTCGCTTTTGATGGCGGGCATCCTCTTTGTCGGGCTCGTCGCCTATCCGCTCCTGCCGGTCGCGCCGCTGCCGCAGGTCGATTTCCCGACCATCCAGGTGTCGGCGAGCCTCCCGGGCGGCAGCCCGGAAACCATGGCGTCGTCGGTCGCGCAGCCGCTGGAGCGCCAGCTCGCGCAGATCCCGGGCATCGCGCAGATGACGTCGACGAGTTCGCTCGGCTCGACTTCCGTGACGATCCAGTTCGATCTCAACCGCAACATCGACGGTGCCGCCAATGACGTGCAGGGCGCGATCAATGCGGCAAGCGGGCAATTGCCCAAGAACCTCCCCTCGCCGCCGACCTATCGCAAGGTCAATCCCGCAGATTCGCCAATATTGTTGCTGTCAGCGACCTCTGAGACCCTGCCGTTGATCAGGGTCAGCGATGCCGTGGACGCCCAACTCGGGCAGCAGATCAGTCAGATCTCAGGCGTCGCCCAGGTCTTCATCGGCGGCCAGCAGAAGCCCGCTATCCGCGTGCAGATCGATCCTGCGAAGCTGGTGGCCAAGGGCCTGTCGCTCGAGGACGTCCGCAGCCAGATCGCCATCACCACAGTCGACAGCCCGAAAGGCAATATCGACGGTACCAAGCGCGCCTACACGATCTATGCCAACGACCAGCTCCTGGAAGCTCAAGACTGGAACGATGTCGTCATCGCTTATCGCAACGGCGGGCCGCTGCGCATCCGCGACATTGGCGAGGCCATAGCCGGACCCGAGGACATGAAGACGGCCGCCTGGGCCGACGGCAAGCGCGGCGTGTTCCTGGTCATTTTCAAGCAGCCGGGCGCCAACGTCATCAACACGGTCGATCGTATCAAGGCACAATTGCCGCGGCTGATCGCGGCGATTCCGCCTGCGATCAAGATCAAGATCATGAGCAACCAGACGCTCACCATCCGCGCCGCCGTCGAGGATGTACAGATCACGCTTCTGATCACCATCGCGCTGGTAATCATGGTCATCTTCGTCTTCCTGCGCAGCTTCTGGGCGACCTTCATCCCGGCGGTGACTGTGCCGCTCGCGCTGCTCGGTGCGTGCGCGCTGCTCTGGGCGTTTGGCTATACGCTCGACAATCTATCGCTGATGGCGCTGACAATAGCGGTGGGCTTCGTGGTCGACGACGCGATCGTGATGCTGGAGAACATCACCCGCTATATCGAGCACGGCGAGAGGCCGCTTGACGCGGCGTTCAAGGGCGCCAGCGAGATCGGCTTCACCATCGTATCGATCAGCATCTCACTGGTCGCGGTGCTGATCCCGCTGCTGCTGATGGGCGGGGTCATCGGCCGGCTGTTCCGCGAATTCGCGGTGGCGCTGGCGATGGCAATCTTTGTCTCCATGGCGGTCTCGCTGAGCCTGACCCCGATGATGGCCTCGCGCTTCCTGCGCGCGCACAGCGAGACGCGGCACGGGCGCTTCTACCAATGGAGCGAACGCGCTTTCGGACGGTTGCTGCAAGCCTACGAGCGAGGTCTCGACCTCGCACTGCGCTGGAGCTTCACCACGCTCTGCATCTTCTTCGCGACGGTGGCGCTGTCGGTCTATCTGTTCGTGCTGATCCCCAAGGGATTTTTCCCGCAACAGGACAATGGCTTCCTGACCGCGGTATCGGAAATGCCCCAGGATATCTCCTTTGCCGAGATGAAGCGGCGCCAGGAGGAACTGAACCAGATCGTGCAGGCGGACCCGGCCGTCGACAGCATCGCCATGTTCATCGGCGGCGGTGGCACGGCACTCAATTCGGGACGCATGTACATCACGCTCAAGCCGCGAGAAGAGCGCCGCGTAGATGCGCAACAGGTGATCGCCCGGCTGCGGCCGAAGCTTGCGAAAGTCGAGGGCGCCAAGCTCTACATGCAGGCCTCGCAGGACCTCCGTCTCGGTGGTCGCGCTACGCGGACGCAATTCGAATTCACCCTGCAGGATGCCAATCTCGACGAGCTGAACAATTGGGCGCCAAAGATCCTCGCACGCATGCAGAAGCTCCCGGAATTGCGCGATGTGGCCACCGATCAGCAGACCGAAGGCACTACACTGCAAATGAGGATCGATCGCGACGCGGCGGCGCGCTACGGCATCCAGCCCCAGCTCATCGACGACACGCTTTACGATGCCTTCGGACAGCGCCAGGTCACGCAATATTTCACGCAGATCAACAGCTATCACGTGATCCTGGAAATTATTCCCGAACTGCAGGGCAAGGTCGACACGCTGGACAAGATCTTCATCAGGTCCCCGACCACGGGCCAGGAAGTCCCGCTGTCGGTGTTCTGTAAATGGAACACCGAGCCGGTCCGGCCGCTCGCCATCGCCCATCAGGGCCAGTTCCCGGCTGTGACCATCAGCTTCAATCTCGCCGAGGGAGTTGCGCTCGGACAGGCCACGGACGCCGTGCAGCAGGCGATGGCCACAATGGGCGCGCCCGCGACGCTGAGCTCGAGCTTCCAGGGCACGGCACAGGCCTTCCAGCAATCGCTCAGCACGGTGCCCTTGCTCATCCTTGCCGCGCTCGTCGTCGTCTATCTCATCCTCGGCATTCTCTACGAGAGCTACATCCATCCGTTGACGATTCTGTCGACCCTGCCATCGGCAGGCGTCGGTGCGCTTGCGATCCTGATGGCCTTCGGCTTCGACTTCAGCCTGATCGCGCTGATCGGCGTCATTCTCCTGATCGGCATCGTCAAGAAGAACGGTATCATGATGGTCGATTTCGCCATCGTAGCGGAACGCGAGGAGCATCTGTCGACACGCGACGCGATCCGCAAGGCCGCGCTGTTGCGCTTTCGTCCGATCATGATGACGACCATGGCAGCGCTGCTCGGCGGCGTGCCGTTGATGCTGGGCACCGGCACGGGCTCGGAAATCCGCCAGCCGCTCGGCTACGCGATGGTCGGCGGGCTTCTCGTCAGCCAGGCGCTGACCTTATTCACAACGCCTGTGGTCTACCTCTATCTCGATACGCTTTCGAACACATTCGCACGCTGGACGGAGCCGCGGAAGCGCGACGAACAGGCCCAGGCGCGCGAAAAGCTCAAGGACGCTGCAGAGTAGGCAGTAAACTATAGGATTTGCTGGCTGCATCGCCGATCAGCAAGGATATTCCTTAAAGCATGATCCGGAAAAGTGTGTAGCGGTTTTCCGAAAAGATCATGCTCAATCAAAGACTAAAGCGCGATGACGATTCAACCAAATCTCATCGCGCTTTAGCCGCGAAAACCGGCGCCCACTCGATTTTTACCACGATCTCAGGAAGGTCGTGCGGGCTGGCCCGATTCCTGCAAGATCTGTGGTGGGCTGTAACAGACGCAGGCGGTATGCGCGTGGCCCGCATTTCATCCACGCCGAAGATTGATTTATCATCATGATCACCAAACGAACCTTTCTCGTGTCTGCCGGCCTCTCCGGTCTCACGCTTTGTGCAGGCCGCCCCGTTTTCGCGGCTCTCGCCGATTATCCGTCGCATCCGGTGCGATGGATCGTGCCCTACACCGCGGGCGGCGCGACGGACGTGCTGTCGCGGCTAATTTGCCAACGGCTGTCCGAGCGGCTCGGCCAGAGTTTCGTGGTCGAGAATAAGCCGGGCGCCGGCAGCAATATCGGCACGCAGGCGGTGATCGCCTCGCCGCCGGACGGCTACACGCTGCTGCTCACCTCGACGGCGAACGCGATCAACGCGTCCTTCGATCCGACTTTGCCATTCGATTTCGCCAGGGACATCGCGCCGGTCGCGGGCGTTGCCCGCATCCCGCTGGTGCTGGTGGTCAACAACGATCTGCCGGTAAAGAGCGTGGCCGACTTCATTGCCTACGCCAAGGCAAATCCGGGCAAGCTCTCCATCGCATCTTCCGGCATCGGCACCTCTCTGCATCTATCAGGCGAATTGTTCAAGGCGCAGGCCGGCGTGCAATTCATCCACGTGCCCTATCGCGGCTCCGCGCCAGGGCTCACGGACGTGATGTCGGGACAGATCCAGGGCATGTTCGACAACGTCACCTCGTCCTTCGAGCTGGTAAAAGCCGGCAAGCTCCGCGCACTCGGCGTTACCACGCGCGAGCGCTCGGACATCCTCCCCGACGTGCCGCCGATCGCCGACACGCTGCCGGGTTACGAGACCAGCTCCTTCTACGGCGTCGGTGCGCCGCACGACACGCCGCGCCCCGTCGTCGACCTCCTCAACAAGGAGATCAACACAGCGCTCGCTGATCCCACCATCAAACCGCGCATTGTCGAGCTCGGTGCGATTCCGCTTCTCGGCAACGCCACCGAGTTCGGCACCATGCTGACCACTGAGACCGAGCGCTGGCGCAAGGTGGTCGAGCTGTCAGGGGTGAAGAAGGAGTGAGGCGGATACGTCATTCCGGAGCGACGCGCAGCATCGAACCATGATGCGCAATTGCGCATCTGAGAATCTCGAGATTCCCCGATGCGCAATTGCGCATCTGCGGTCTGGTCCATCGGACCATCCCGGAATGGCCACCCACCGAGCTGAGCTAATCAGCTCGCCCCAACGCCCAGCAGCACCATCCGGTTCAGCCGCGCCGCGAAGGCCGCCGGGTCCTCCGGCAATTCGCCGTCGAGTATCTGCGCCTGCTCCAGGAGCAGCAGCGAGAGATCATCCACCTTGCTTGATCCGGCCTCGGTCTTGGCGATCGCAGTCACCAGTGGATGGCGCAAATTGATCTCCAGGATCGGCTTGGTGCGGGCCCCGCGCGCCTGCTGTGACAATATCCGCTCCAGCGCGCGGTCGGGCCCCTGGTTGCCGGCGACGAGACACGACGCACTGGTGGTGAGGCGAGTCGAGGCTTTCACGTCGTCGACGCGATCGCCGAGGCTCGCCTTGATCAGCGCGATGGTCGCCGCCTCATCCGCCGCAGGCTCGGTCTTGTCCTTGGTATGCTCATCGAGGAGCGGGATAAGATCGAAATTGAGGTCACCCTGGCTCAGCGACTTCAAAGGCTTGCCTTCATAGTTGAGCTGCATCGAGGCCCAGAACGCGTCGACCGGATCGGTCAGGAGCAACACCTCGATGCCGCGTGCACGCGCCGCCTCCAGCCGCGGATTCGACTTCAGCCGCTCGATGCTGTCGCCGACCAGGACATAGATTTCGGTCTGGTTGGGCTTGAGGTCCGCCACGTATTGCTTGAGCGAACGCCGCTCGCCCGTTGTCGTTGTGAAGCGCGACAGCGCCAGCAATTTCTCGCGCCGCTCGAAATCCTCGTAGATGCCTTCCTTGATCACCGCGCCATAGGCGTCCCAGATCTTGTCGAAATTCTCCGGCTCCTTCTCGGCGAGCTGCTCCAGCTCGGTGATGACGCGGGTCGTCACGGCTTTCCTGATCTGCACGAGCTGCGGATTGTTCTGCAGCATCTCGCGGGAAATGTTCAGCGGCAGGTCCTCGCTGTCGATCACGCCGCGGACAAAGCGCAAATACGCCGGCAACAGGTCGGCATCATCAGTGATGAAGACCCGCCGGACATAGAGCTTGACCTTGCCCTTGCGCGCCGGCTCGAACAGGTCGAACGGTTTGGTGGATGGTGCAAACAGCAGCACAGCGTAGGAGTAACGTCCTTCCGCGCGGTAATGCAGCGTCATCGCGGGCTCGTCGAAGGCATTGGCGATCGACTTGTAGGCCTGCGCATAGTCTTCCGGTTTCAATTCGGATTTCGGCCGCTGCCACAGCGCGCTCGCCGAATTGATCTGCCGCGTCTCGCCCTCTTCCGGCACGAGCTCGATCGGAAACTGGATATTGTCGGAATAGGCGCCGACGATGCGCTCGATCTCGTAGGTCTCAAGATATTTGGCGGCATCGGATTTCAGGTGCAGCACGATCTCGGTGCCGCGGGCCACCCGTCGGGCATCTGCTTCCGACGCCGGGGCGACCTCGAAGCCGGAGCCGCCTGAGGACGACCAGGTCCACGCCTCGCTCGATCCGGCCCGGCGGCTGGTGACGACGATGCGCTCGGCCACCATGAATGCGGAATAGAAGCCGACACCGAACTGGCCGATCAGGCCCGCGCCATCCTTGGCCTCGGAAAGCCTGGCCACAAAGGCCTTGGTGCCGGAACGGGCGATGGTGCCGAGATTGTCGATCAGTTCCTTTTGGTCCATTCCGATGCCGGTATCGGCCACGGTCAGCGTATTGGCCTTCTTGTCCGGGACGATGCTGATTTTCGGCGGCGCACCATCGCCGATCAGCTCGGGCCTCGCGATCGCCTCATAGCGCAGTTTGTCGCAGGCGTCCGATGCATTGGAAATCAGCTCGCGCAGGAAGATATCGGTCTCGGAATAGACCGAGTGGACCATGAGGTTCAAAAGTTCGGAAACCTCGGCCTGGAACGGCTGGGTGGTGGCAGCGGTATCGGTCGTCGTCATGCGTTCTACCTGGGAATGAAGCGGCAAAACGTCGATATAGCGCGACCGGTTTTGGGATCAAGCCTCTATGAGGCAGGAAGTGGCGGATCGCGCCGCCTCGGCGAACCACGACCAGACCTCACCCGCACGCCACAATCACCCAACGATGGGAGCACGTCGCCGCTCTCCCCTGGCTGTTCGATGGGCATAAGACGAACGGGGCCCAACGCGTCCGACAGGCCGGCCCAGGAATTTCTATGCGTTGGGCGGCGCCGCGGCTGGCGACGCCAAGGCGGCGGCAACGGTAATCACTTGGCAGAGCTCGTAGCTGACCCGTCCCGTGGCGAAGTCGCTCATATGCAGCCGGGTTTCATCCGTGGGATCGATGATCGTATCGAAGGAATGCCGCTCGACTTCGATGAATTTCCGCATCATGTCGAACCTGTGGAATACGCTCACACCAGCTTCAGCAGCCGCCTGAGCAATGAGGGATTGCATGCTGCGGGTCGCCCCGATCATGTCGTCGGTGAGTATGGCCGGCGCATATTGGAGATCCATGAGGATGACGTCCATCGGCTCGTTCTGGAGCAGAAGCAGACCCGCTTTGATGGCCATGCCGACCGCATCAAGGTTCTCCTTTTTCCAGACTGCATTGGTGCCGACCTGCCAGATCGTCAGTGCCGGCTTCTGATCAATGACGTCCTGCATGCGCGCCTTTTCCTCCGGCGCTTCCTGTCCGCCGATGCCGAGGTCGATGACCTCGATCAAGTTGTTCTTGTATGTCTTGCGCAGATCATCTTGGAGGCGATAAGGGTATGGCACGATGTTGCCTTCACCCGCTGTCGAGGACGAGCCGATCGCCACGATCTTGACGGCGCCTTTTTGGGCGAGCCGTTCGGCGAGACGGTAAAGTGGATGCTGCAGAGGATCGGCATGGACCGGGATCAGGGGATTTTTCGGATCAGCCATTTGACAATCCTTTGAAAAGCACCGGGCGATGACTGTATTCAAGCAACACGCCCGGCGTCACACGTTATAATTGTAGCACATCGCATGCGCGTGGTCTGCGCAATCCTGTTCGGCTCTATGGCGCCGCTCAAGGGGCCACCGGACCTGCCGACGCGTCCCTGCCAAAGATCTCGGCAGCAATCTGGTTCGGCTCGATCGCCGCCGGAATGCCGCAATACATCGCGATCAACAGCAGCACGTCCTGCACCTGCTCCCGCGTGCACCCATTCTCGAGAGCACCCTTGGCATGGACGCGAAATTCGGTCGGCCGGCCGCTTGCCGCAGTAATCGCCAGCATCACCAGGCTACGGACGTCGTCGGACAGCCCCGTGCGCTCCCAGACGTCGCCATAGACATAGCCATTGATGACAGCCTGCAGCGGTGCGCCGAAATCGCCGGCGGCCGCCATCCGCTTCTCGACATCGGCTTCGCCGAACATCTTCTTGCGGCGCGATAGTCCCCGCGCATTCAACTCGCCGGTGTCCACCATGGTCGCCTCCTGTTTTGTTTTTACCAGTTTATACGGATAAATAATCACACCTCAATCTGAACAGCAGCAAATAACAAAACCCTTGGCTTGCGCAGCCGGTGACTTTGTCCGTATAAATAAGGCAACGATAATAACCTTGGGGGAACGCCATGCGATGGCGGCCGGCTCTGCTCGCAAGCTTGCTTGTTTATGCCTTTGCGCCGCAAATCCGTGCGGAGCTCGATTATCCCCGGCATCAGATCAGGATCATCGTGCCCTTTCCTCCCGGCGCAGGACCCGACCAGGTCGCGCGACTGGTCGGCCAGCATCTGCAGGACGCATTCGGCCAGACCGTGCTGATCGAAAACCGCGCCGGCGCGCTCGGCAGCATCGCAGCGCAGGAGGTCGCGCGCAGTGCGCCCGACGGCTACACCCTGCTCATGGGCACCAACACCACCCACGCCGGCAATGTGGCGATAAGGCCGCCGGAATAGAGCCGCAGTAGATGGACGCGACGCCAGGCTTCCCGATATCCGGCAACCCAAGCGTTGGCCTTATAGGGCTCGGCCTGATGGGCTCGGCGCTGGCAGGGCGGTTGTTTGCGGCCGGCTTCGAAGTGACCGGCTTTGATATCGATGCCGTCAAACGTGCAGAGCTGGAGCGCAACGGCGGGGGCACGACGGTTTCCGCATCGGACGTTTTCGCACGATGTCGGGCCATCGTGCTGGCATTGTTCGATGCATCCCAGATCGAGGCCATCTTTGCAGAGCTGGCGCCGGATGTGGCAGACCCCGGCACGATCCTGATCTGCATCACGACCTGCGCGCCGGAGCGGATGGTAGGCCTTGCGCACCGGGCCGCCGATCATCGCTGCTTCCTGATCGAGGCGCCGATTTCGGGAACCAGCGAACAAGCGCGCGACGGATCCGCGGCCGCACTGATTGCGGGCGATCCCCGTGCCGTCCAGGCTGTCCAGCCGGTTTTGGACGCGCTGTGTCCTCAACAAATGTTCATCGGCCGGATCGGCGACGCCAGCCGGACCAAGCTTGCCATTAACCTGATCCTGCAGAACAACCGTGCCGCGCTCGCCGAAGGCATCGCCTTTGCCGAGAGCATGGGTCTCGACGCAACAGCCTTCCTCGCCGCGGCGCGGCAGTCGGCGGCTTATTCCAGCGTCATGGACACCAAGGGCGCGAAGATGCTGGCCCGCGATTTCACGCCGCAGTCGCATATTGCACAGACCCTGAAGGACGCGGAGCTGATCCTTGATGAGGCGCGGCGGCAGAGCCAGACCTTGCCGGTGACGACGGTTCAAGCTGCATTGCTTCGCACCACCATTGCACTGTTGGGCGGCGAGGTCGACAGTGCCGCGATCGTCGAGGCTATCCGTCCTTCGCCAGGCAAGCGTGGGAGCAGCAGATGATCAATTGCGCCATCGCAGGCCTCGGCCGTTGGGGCCGCGCCCTGGTCGAGGCCGCGCGCCACGTGCCGCGGCTCAGGATCACGCGCGCGGTCGAGACCGATCTCGACGGCGCCCGCGACTTCTGCGGCGAGCGACGGATCGCGCTCACGAACCATTTCGCTTCCGTGCTGGAGGACACCAGCATCGACGCGATCCTGCTGGCTACCCCGCATTCGCTGCACAAGGAGCAAGTGATCGCCGCAGCTGCAGCCGGCAAGCAGGTGTTCTGCGAGAAGCCGCTGGCGCTCCGCCGCGACGATGCGCGGGCGATGTTCGCCGCCTGCACGGAAGCGGGCCTCGTGCTCGCGGTCGGGCACAACCGCCGCTTCTGGCCGTCACTCGCCGCCTTGCGCGAGATTGCCGCAAGCGGCGAGCTTGGAATAATCCTGCATGTTGAGGGTCATAACTCCAACGAGAATTCGAACGCGATCGTCAAAGGCTGGCGGCTCTCCCCGGAGGAATCTCCTGGCGGCGGCCTGACCGGCGCCGGCATGCATGTGCTCGATGCCTTTACGAACCTTGTGGGACCTGCGCGGCGCGTCTATGCGAGCTTCGCGGCGCGCGAAGCGGGCCCGCCGCCACTCGACACGGTGATGCTCGCGATCGATTTCGCAGGCGGCGTCACCGGCACGCTTTCGACAGTGCGGGCGACCCCGTTCTATTGGCGCATTCATCTGTTCGGTTCCAGAGGTTCGGCCGAAGTGCTCGACGAAGTCACGATGATCACGCGCAAATCCGGCGAGAAGCCGCAAACGGTGACATATGCCGCCATCGACACGCTCGCCGCCGAGCTCGACGCCTTTGCCGACGCGGTCGCGGGCACACATCCTTTCCCGGTGCCCGAGATGGAAGTGCTGGCGACGCTTGCCGCATTCGAGGCCGCGCTGGCCTCGATATCCTCAGGCCAAGCGGTGAGCTGTGATGCTTGACAGGCCTCAGAAGCGGCGGTCGTCGCGCTACCGCGACATCGCCAGCAACCTGCAGCGCGACATCCGCCTCGGAACCTATGCCATCGGTGGCCTCTTGCCGACCGAGACCGAGCTGATGGCGCGCCATTCGGCCAGCCGCCAGACCGTGCGTGAGGCCTTGCGCATCCTGATGGACCAGGGCCTGATCGTGCGGCGTGCCGGCCTCGGTTCCGTGGTGATCGCCGCAGAACCGCCGGTTCTCTTTACCCACAGCGTCAAATCGCTCGGCGAGTGGCTGCGCTATTCCAACGAAACCTATCGCGAGGTGGTGGGAGCCCGCGAGATCACGGCCGACCGCAAGCTTGCAGCGCTCCTGAAGTGCGAGCCCGGCAAGCACTGGTTCCTGATCGAGGCGGTCAGGCGCGCCGACCAATTCGCCGCACCCCTCGCTTGGACCGAGATCTACGTGCTTCGCCAGTTCGCCGACGTGATCAAGCGCAGCGACCACGGCCGCACGCCGGTGCATGAACAGATTGCAAGGCAGTACGGGCAAATTACGGAACACGCCCAGATGGAGATCTTCGCCCGCGGCCTGCCCGCGGCGTATGCGAGCGCCCTGCAGGCAAAAGCCGGCTTGCCCGCACTCACGGTCGTGCGGCGTTACTACGGCGCCAGGGAAGAGCTGTTCGAGGTGACCGTCACCACCCATCCCGAGGGACGGTACACCTACACCATGGACATGCAGCGTTCGCTGCGGCCGCGGGTCTGAAGCAGGGAAGCGCCGGTGCACAATCACGCGCCATTTGTGCGAACGTGATCGCTGGATGGGTCAAGCGTCCAAACAGCTGTCGCAAAACAAGTGAATCTTCACGAAAACTCTATTCACTGGCACTTGGACAGCCACTTGGACTGCCGCTTCGCACTGCTTAAATCGCAAGTTCCTCAGCTCAATTTTGATTCCCGGGGCGAAGCGTCTCGATGCAGGCGACGATCAAGGCGAACATTGCCGCGCGTACCCGCGATTTGCGGATCGATTTCGCGCGTGGTCTCGCCAACTGGTTCATGCTGATCGACCATATTCCGAACAATGTGGTTAATCTGCTGACGATGAAGAACTTCGGCTTCAGCGGCGCCGTCGATCTGTTCGCCTTCGCCTCCGGCTATGGCGCGGCGCTGATGTTCGGCAGAATGATGGCGGAGCGCGGCTTCGTGATTGCGGCAAGCCGCATCCTCAAGCGGGCCTGGCAGCTCTATGCGGCCCATCTCGTGCTGTTCGTCGTCTATATCAACGCGATCAGCTGGGTGGCCGCGCATTACGCCGCACCCGACCTGTTCGAGGAATATCACGTGATCGGCATCCTCAACGATCCGGTGCGCGTATTGATGCATGGGCTGATGCTGGAGGCGCGGCCGCTCAATCTCGATGTGCTGCAGATGGCAATCGTGCTGTTGGCGCTGTTTCCGCTGGTGCTGGCCGCTCTGTTGCGCTGGCCGAACATCACCATGCTCGGGTCCGTGGCACTCTATGTCGCCGCACGCCGGTTTGATCTCGGCCTGCCGGCCTATCCCGCTGGCAGCGCCGTCTACCTCAACCCGTTCTGCTGGCAGGTGCTGTTCGTGTTCGGGGCCTATCTCGCGCTCCATGGCGGCAAGCTCATCGGCATGCTGCAGGAGTTGCGGACGCTCCGCATCCTGGCAATGGCCTATCTCGTGCTGTCGCTCCTCGTCATGGTCGGCGCGACCATGCCTGCGATCGGCAACCTGCTGCCGGACGGACTGGTCAACTCCTTCATCCCGACCGACCGCGAAAATCTGGGGCCCGCCCGCATTCTGCATCTGCTTTGCGCGGCCCTGCTGTTCAGCTATTTCGTGCCAGCGGATTGGAAGGGATTTGATTCGAAATTCCTGCAGCCGATCATCAAATGCGGCGACGAATGGCTGGCCTGCTTCTGCGTCGGCATCTTCCTTGCACTCGCCGCCCACATGGTCCTGATCACGAGCCAGAACACGATTCTGCTTCAGGTGCTGGTCAGCATGACCGCACTTACGCTGATGACGGCGGTCGCCTATTACATCTCCTGGTCGCGGCGGCAGGATCACGCGCCGCTCCCCCGGCCGGCGGTGCGGACGAAGGAGGATCACGCGATTGCCGAAAGATACCGCGCGACCGAGGCGTCGAAGGCGCCTTTCGCGCCGCCTGCGATGTTGCGGCCCCACCAGCCGCCGTAGATGCGGTCGAACTGCAGCGGCGCGACCGCCGCAGCAATGCCCTTCACGGCCGCGGCATTGAGCGGGATGTAGTTCGGAAAGCTGCACATGAAGCTGACGAATCGGCGGTCCATCACCACGGTCGCGATATCGCCAGTGAGGAGCGCACCGCGGCCTTCGGCGCCGGCACGCCAGTGCAGCACGGTCCCGCCGGGAAAATGCCCGCCGGCGCGCACCAGCAAAATATCGTCTGAGAGTTTCAGGCAGTCGCCCGACCAGGCGACGATCGCCGGATGCGGGCGCGTAACCCACGCTGAATCCGCCTCGTGCAAATAGACCGGCGCATTGTCGAAGGCAGCGCTCCAATCGGCGAGCGCGCCGTAGAAGTGCGGATGCGAGACCGCAATCGCCTTCAGCCCGCCGAGCGAGCGGACATAGGTGATCGCCGCCTCCGTCGCCATCGGAATGCAATCCCACATCACGCAGCCGTCCCTCTCGCGCACCAAGAGAGCGCGCTGGCCGATGGCAAATTGCGGCTCGACGGCGATGCCGGGCACGCCGAGATCGTCACGCCAGACCACGCGATGCGTTGCGGCGAACTCCTCACGGCTCAGCCACTTTTGTCCGTCCCAGCCGACGAACTGCCGCTCGTCTTCGCAGATGGGGCAGTGCTGTGGCGGCGCAGGACTGTCCGGAAATTGCGCGCCGCACTGGACGCAGGAGAACAGAGACATCGGGCAAAACTCCTCCGGCCACCAATCCGATCCACAAGATCTTGGGAACAGTCAGGAGGCGGCACAAGTGGGCGGCCGCGCAATTCCGGCCCGTCGTTCCTCTGCTATGCTCGTCCGGAACCACACAGGGGGAAGACTATGAATGTCGGCATCACCTGCACCGCCGTGCTTGGGCTTCTGTTGTTCGGGCTCGGGCTCTATGTCTCGATTTTGCGCGGGAGTACCGGCCGCTCCATAGGGTGCGACACCGGCCCCACTGATCTGCTGCATCGCGCAGTGCGCGCGCACGGCAACACGGCCGAATATGCGCCTTTCTTCGCGGTGATGTTCCTGTGGTTTGCCGTGCATCCCGGGCCGACATGGGTTTCCGTCGCCATTGTTCTTGCGACGCTCGCCCGGCTCGCGCTGGTCGCCGGCCTTTTGTGGGGCCCCTCGCTCGACAAGCCGACGCCGGCGCGATTCATCGGTGCGCTCCTGACTTATGTCACCGGCATCGCGCTGGCGGTGAGGCTTGCACTGGCGTGATTGCGCAGGCGTGCCTGCAGCGCGGTATCGTGAGGCTGCGATCAAGGTACTTCCAGACGGTGTCGAGGCTCGAGCGGCCTCTCACCGCCGCGCATCGACATAACGCTTCGCCGCATGCCCCAGCGCTGTCGCTGCGGCGATCAGTTCGGCGGTATCGTGGCCGCCGAATCCCAAAATGAATCCGTCGGCGCCGGTTGCCTTCAGGCGCGTTTCCGACAACAGCCAGGTCTCGACCCCGGCCTGTGCGCGAATCGCTGCGGCCGCGTCGGCCGGCAGGCCGTCCGGCAGCAGTGCGAGCAGATGCAGTCCCTGTTGCGGGCTGACGATTGTCAGCGACTTTCCGGCGGCGCGTTCCAGCGCGGCGACAGCGGCGTCGCGACCAGCGCGGTAGCGGCGGCGCATGCGGCGGATGTGATCGGCGAGAAAGCCGTCGGCCATCAGGTCGGCGATCGCGCCCGCCATGAAGCTCGGTGGAAAGCGGTCATGGCCTTCGCGCACCGCGATCACTTGTTCGAGTGCGGCCGGTGGCAGCACCATGTAGGCGAGCCTCAGGCCTGCGCCGAGAAGCTTGGAGAAAGTGCCGAGATAGATGACGCGGTCGCCGCCGCCGATGCCCGCGAGCGCGGTGAGCGGCGGACCGCCGTAACGAAACTCGCTGTCATAGTCGTCTTCCAGCAGCCAGGCCTTGGCCGCCCGCGCCCATTCGACCAACGCAATCCGCCGCGCCATGGTCATGGTGACGCCGGTCGGAAACTGGTGCGAGGGCGTGACATAGGCGGCCTTGGCGGCCGGGCGGCGCTTCTCGCCGGCGCGCACGTCGAGACCTTCAGCATCGACCGGGACCGGCACTACCTTCAAGCCCGCCCGCGTCAGCGTCCGGCCCGCGACCGGATAGCCGGGATCCTCCATCCAGACCGCATCGCCTGGCTGCAGCAGGGCTTCGATGCAGAGCCGAAGGCCATGCTGGATGCCGCCCACGATGACGACGCAATCGGGATCGCAAACGAAGCCGCGGCTCGCGGCGAGATAGCGCGCGATCTCGTTCCGCAACGTGGCATCGCCGCGGGGATCGCCGTAGCCGAACGCGGCATCATCGGTCCTCATGATGCGGCGGCGCGTCGCCGCGGCCAGCCGGCGCAGCAGTTGCGGATCGGCGTAAGTCTTGCCCAGCGCGAACGGTCTTGTTGCCGGCAGCTTGATGCTGCGCGGCGCCGCGGGTAAGGGCTTTGTCTTGCGCACGGGCGCCGGCAGCGTTGCGACGAAGGTGCCGGAGCCGGTGCGTGCGTCGGCGAGGCCATCGCTTTGCAGATGTTCATAGGCGATGACCACGGCATTGCGCTTGACGCCGAATTGCTGGGCGAGCACGCGGGTCGATGGCAGCCTCAAGCCTGCGGCGAGCCGGCCGTCGAGAATGGCGCCGCGCAACCCGCCATAGACCTGCAGCGCCTGGTTGCCGGCGGTGCGGTCGAGCCGCAGCGGCAGGTCGAGCGGCGCGCCCTGACGTGGTGCGGATTGGCGTTTTGAAGTGGTCGGCATGATCGGCTCGAAATTGGACCTCGCACCGACCACTTTACCTGTGGCTCTGATGCAGCTCAACTTCGGAGAATGCCATGTCTGCCGAGACTTCAGCGAGCTACCCCGTCGACGAAATCAACCGCGTGCGGCGGCTGCATGAGCGCGGCCGCTATGACGTCGAGACCGTGCACCGGCTGCTCGACTCGGCCGCGCTCTGCCACGTCTCCTACGTGATCGACGGCCAGCCCTATTGCACGCCGACGCTTTACTGGCGCGAGGGATCGCGGCTCTATTGGCACGGCTCCAGCGCGAGCCGGATGCTGCGCAACCTGTCCGAGGGCGAGCCGGCCTGTCTCACCGTGACCCAACTCGACAGCCTGGTGCTCGCCCGCTGCGGCTTCAACCATTCGGCCGATTACCGCGCAGTGATGGCGTTCGGCCATGCGAGGCAGGTCGAGAACCAGGAGGAGAAGGCGCGTGCGCTTGTGATGATGGTCGACCGCTTCTTCCCCGGCCGCACCGCGCAGCTGCGCCAGAGCACGGAGCAGGAGATTAAGGCGACCGCCGTGATCTCCATGAAGATCGAGCGCGCGTCGGCAAAAATCCGCAGCAAGGGCGTCGGTGACGACGAGGAAGACTACGCGTTGCCGATCTATGCCGAGCGCGTGCCGGTGAACATGGTGCTGGGCGCGGCCGAGCCCTGCAAGCGGCTGTTGCCGGGCGTCGAAAGGCCGGCGAACCTTGCGCCCTATCGCGAGGGGCGGAAGTTGGAAGATGCAGTAAGAGAAGCCTACTGCATCGCGTATGCTGAGGTCGTAGGCGGCTAAGTGCCGCCCTGCTCAACGCAGCGCCGTGCCGCCAACATTCCACCCGCGACCGCCTTCGCCGAAAATCTCGTGGCCGGTTGCGGTCACCGCGACCGTGTCCTCGAGCTTGATGAAGCCGCGCTTGGGATGCTTCATCGTGGTCTCGACCGAGATCACCATGCCGGGCTCCAGTGGGCGGTCGGCATCGGCTGCGTCGTAGCGCACAGGGCCAGAGGCGGTCAGCCGCGGCGCCTCGTGGCTGACAAGGCCCATGCCATGGGCGAGGAACTCGGTGTTGTCGCGCTGGCTGGTCTCCTTCAGCGCGCGTTCGGCGGCGGTGTAGATCACCCCGCCCATGGCGCCCGGCTTGATCACCGCAAAGGCCGCGCGCTGCACGGCTTCGATCTCGGCGAGCAGATCCTTCAACTCCGCATCCGGCTCGCCCAGCACCGCCATGCGGGCGAGGTCGCCGATATAGCCGTGGTAGTTGCCGCCGGAATCGAGCGAGAGCACGTCGCCCTTTTCCCAGCGCTGCTCCGATGGCGCACGATTGTGGCTCGCGCCTGATGCCAGCAGACAATATTCGAAGGTGAGCCCGCGCTTCACCTCCGCCACCCGCAGTGCATCGAACAGCTGTCGCTTGGTGGTGCCGGGGCCGTGATGGGCAATCACGTCGAGCATGGATTCGATCACGAGATCGGAGGCGGTGCGCAGCTTTGCCAATTCGGCCGGCGTCTTCACCGCGCGCAGCCGCTCCAGCGCGAACAGCGCATCCTTGATCTCGCTATTCGGGAAAGCGTCCTGCAACGCCTTGGCCGCATCCATCGGCAGGAAGGCCATCTCGACGCCGATGCGTTTTGCGGGAACGCCGCTTGCACGGATCATCTGCGCGGCGGTCGTGATCGCATCGACAGAGCCATGGCCGGAGGTGCGAAGCTCCGGCACCCAGGGCCGCACCACCTCGCGCTGATGCGTTTCCAGCCGGTGGCCGATATAGCCCGCCTTGTCGGGCGCGCCCTTGGCATAAACCACGACCGGCAGATAGCGGCTGATGCCGAGCGCATCCATGTAATCGAAGAAAATCGCGCGCTCGACGTCGAGCATGTATTGGACATTGTGCTTAGAGGTGACGAGCAGCACGTCGAGACCGGCCTCCTCCATCAGCCTGTCCAGCTTGTTGGTGTCGAAAGGGATGGCACGGGAGGCCGCTCGAGTCTGGACGCTGTCCTGCATGATGCACTTCCTTGTTTGTTGTGTGCGCTTGAGGCGAAGCCTAAGACGGCGTCGGGCGCGCCGCAACGCCCTCCGCGTCGCGGCCAAGATGAACGGCAACTGTCCCCGCGTTTTCAGCGGGTTGCGGAACCTCCAACGCGAGTGGCCGGCCATGGGTTTCGACGCCAAGGAAGGTGAAGGCGAGCCCGATCGCGAGCCCGCAGCCCGCAAGGAACAGGAAGGCCGGCGTCACGGCGTCGATGGTGGCCTTGGGCGTGATCAGGTTCGAGGTGCCGGCGATCAGTGCGAGACACAGCGGCCCGGCGATCTTGCCGACGCCATTGGCAGCCTGAGCGAGCCCCACACCGCGCGCGCTCAGGCGAACCGGGAAGATTTCAGCCGAATAAGGCGCGATGTTGGAGAAGCCGCCGTCGAAGAACAGCGCCGCCGGGACCAGCAGCACCACGAAAGCAGGATAGCCGAACAACGTCCGATCGAAGAACAGTCCCGCAGCCCCGAGCGATAGCGCGATGCCATAGCCCATGATCTCGCCACAACGCCGCCGCCCGATCCGCTGGGCCAGCACAGAGAAAACGGCGCGCCCGATCATGCCGGTGAGCGAGACGATAACGAACAAATGAGCGACATCGACCGGCGAGACGCCCATCAGCAGCGCGACGATGGTGGGGCCCCAGAGGAACACGCCATAATTCGCCGTGCTGGCACCGAACCAGACGATCAGCGTCAGCCAGACCCTCCGGGGCTCCTGCAGCAGTTCGGAGAACCCCGCGCCTTGCGGCCTGGCGAGGGCCTCAACCGAAGGCGGCCGCGGCAGTGTCTCGGGCGCGACGCGCAGGGCTCGCGCGACGATGCGGCGGGCATCCGCGTCGCGCCCCCGCGAAACCAGCCAGCGCACGGATTCGGGCATGATCAATGCGATCAACAGCGCCGGCACCAGTGGCAGGAAGCCGAGCGCAGCAAGCCCACGCCAACCGATAGAGTGGAGCATGGTCGCGGCCGACAATGATGCGGCGAGGATGCCGAGTGAGACCGGAATCACGGTGGCACTGGTGACGAGGGTGCGATGCCGCGTCGGCGTATATTCGACGATCAGAGGCACCGCGACGGAGGCGGCGGCGCCAACGCCAAAGCCGACAAAGAAGCGAAGCGTCGCGAAGATGATCCAGCCGCCGTCGGGAATGAACGAGACGGAGCCGGCACTCAGCGCGCACAGCGTGACGCCCGCAACCAAGAGCGCCTTGCGGCCGAAGCGGTCGGCCAGCGCACCCCATGCCAACGATCCCAGGATCGCGCCGACGCCGGCGCTGAGCAGAATCAGCGAGGTCTGCCCGAAGGTCAGCTGCCATTGCGGCGCCAGCACCGCGACGAGGAAGCCGACGACATAATAGTCGAAATAGTCGAAGACACTGGTCGAGATGGCGAGCGCGATGCTGGTCCAGTAACGGGCATCGAGCCGCGCGCCATCATAGGCTGTGACGAGATCCTCCCTCACCTCCGCCATGGTCGTTCTCCTCCATGATATGTTTTCGTTATTTGCTTTGCAGAAAGGCGATCACTTCGGCCGCCACCGCGGCCGGATCCTGAATCGTGCCGACATGGGCGACGCCGTGGATGACAGCGGCGCGGGAGCCTGGAATCTCGCTTGCTAGCGACAGTGTATGCGCGGGCGGAATCAGGCGATCCTCGCTTCCCGCCAGCACCAGCGTGGGCGCCTTGATGGCGCCGAGCGAAACCTCGATCGGCTGCGCCAATACCGCGCCGCGGCGCTCCCGTTGTCCGGCATCGCGCGTGTTGCGGGTGAAGATCGACAGCGCTTCAGGATGGGCCGCGATATAGCTCGGCGTGAAAAAATATTCGGCAAAGGCCGGCAAGGTTTCCGGCAGGCCGGCACGCAGTGCGGCAAACCTCGGAAAGCCTTCCGGATTGATCGAGGCTACCGACATGCCGACGCGGAAAGTCGAGGCGAGCACCAGACGATCGATACGTGCAGGATGGCGAACCGCAGCCACTTGCGCGATCGCGCCGCCGAACGAGGTGCCGAACAGATGGGCGCGCGCAAAGCCAAGCGCTGCGATCAGCGCGGCGGCATCGTCGGCGAGCTCGCCGAAGCCGTAAGGAACATGCGGATTGCGCGTGCCGCCGGAATCGCGCTGGTCGCAGGCAATCACGGTGAAATGCTTCGCGAGCAAAGTACCGAAAGCATGGAACATCGAATGATCGGCTTCCGCACCATGCAGCAGGAACAGCGGCGGGCCCTCGCCGCTGCGCTTGAGGCTGACCGAGGTGCCGTTGGCTTCGATTCTCTCCATGGCTAGTGCAACACGGCTTGCAAGGCGCCGGCGAGTTCGCGCGCGGGATCCTGCGGGATATAGGGCATGCGCCAGGCGACATGGCCGTCGGGACGAACCAGCACGGCGCCGCGCAACCCCATCTGGATGCCGTCGAATGGATTCGCGTTGGGCAGTTGCTGCAGGCCGAGCGGGATGCCGAGCTTTACGGACACGCCGCGGCCGGCCTCCAGCCATTCGCCGCCGAGCGGCCCGGTCACGACCGTGAACTCCTTGTCGAACCAGTCCAGCGTCGAGCGCTTGCGCGCCATGTCGAGCCAGACATGCGGGAAGCGTCCACCCGGGCGGTCGGAGGGGAAATAGGTCCGCGTCAAATGCCCGCCGCGCGGCGTGCCGTCGGGGATCACCGCGCCCTCCTCATAGGAGAAGCCGAGGGCCTGGCCGATCGAATGCAGATGGTTGTCGAGGTCGTTGACCCAGAAGCGGATGCGGTCCTCATTGCCCGAGCGCACGGCATCGTCGAGGCGGCGGAAGCGGATCATGTTGCCGTAGCTGAAATCCGCGTTGGATTGCGCGACAGGACGGCGCTCGACGTCGTAGCTCTCGAGCAGCTTTTCCGAGGCAAGCCCGCGCAGCACATAGACCAGCTTCCAGGCGAGGTTGTGCGCGTCCTGCACGCCGGAGTTCAGGCCGAAGCCGCCGGTGGGCGGAAAGCGATGCGCGGCATCGCCGACCACGAACACGCGGTTCTTGCGGAATTGCGCGGCCACCTGCTTGCTCATCCGCCAGATCGAGCGGTTGAGCAGTGTCACCTCGAGGTCAGGCACGCCGGCATGGGTGCGGATGATCTCCACCGTCTCAGCATCCGTCCACGGCCGCGGCCGGTCGTCCTTCTCCTCGCCGATCTGCATCACCGACAGCCAGCGATCGCGGCCATTGGTATTGAGAATGCCCGCCCTTCGCGGCATGCCCGGCTTGTCGCTGTAGACCTGATAGCCCGCGGCTTCGCGCGTGATCGGAAAGCGCGAGAGATCGCCGCGCCAATATTCGTTCAGCATCACCGCGAGCGTCGAAGGCCCCACCATCTCGATGCCGGCATTGCGTCGGGTCTGGCTGCCAGCGCCGTCGCAGGCGAGCAGATACTTAGCGTGCCAGTGCTCACTGCGGCCACTTTCCACAGACCGGATCTCGCAGACGACACCGTCCTCGACCTCCTCGAAGCCCATGAATTCGGTCGAGAAGTGCACCTGCACCAGGTTGGAATGCTCGATGACCTTGTAGATCTCCTCCTCGACCGCATCCTGTGCGACCAGCGATTTCCAGGCCGGCGTCTGGCCGAGGTTGGGCTCGGGACGAGAACGGCTGATCTCACGGCCGGCGATACTCTCCACCTGAACGAACATGTCGGAGGAATCCTGCAGGCCGCGGTCGCGGATCGCCTGCTCGATGCCCCATTGGCGAAAGATCTCCATGGTACGGACCCAGCAGCCGCGCGATTTCGGATGGTCCGTCGTGGTCGGGCTCTTCTCGACAATGATGGCGTCGATGCCGAAGCGGTCGAGCAAGAGCCCCATCGCGAGGCCAACCGGACCGCCGCCGACAATCATGATGGATGTCCGGCGCGGTGCCTCCGCAGGCGTACCCATGGGCGTCTCCTTCCCCGTATGATCTTGATTGGCGGCAAGGATGCGCTCTTTTTGACATCTCACAAGAATATGTTTGATATGCTTCCGATCTCGTTCCGAGATGGAGGCGAAGATGGACTTGCGTCAGCTTCGTTATTTCATCGGCGTGGCCGAGCGCGGCGGCTTCGGCGCGGCGGCCAGCGCACTGAACATCGCGCAGTCCGCGCTCAGCCGTCACATCAAGGAGCTGGAATATGAGCTCGGCGGCGCGCTTCTCACGCGGACCGCGCGCGGCGTCGCGGTGACGGAGTCGGGCAAGGTGCTGCTCGAGCGTGGGCGCTGGTTGCTCGGTATGGTCGACGACATCAAGGCCGAAGTGCGCACGGAGAACCGCGAGCCGAGCGGCACGGTGCGGCTGGGTGCGCCATCGAGTCTCGCCGAGATTTTCTATCCGCCGCTTGCCCGGCTTGTCGTCGAGCGTTTCCCGCGCGTAAACCTCGAACTCAGCGAGGGGTTGACGGAATCGGCCAGTGACCGGTTGCTGCGGGGCCAGCTCGATCTCGCGATGATCACGGCGCCGCAACCGAACGATCACCTCGACTATGAAACGCTGGTGGTCGAGCAGGTCTTCCTGATCGGTCCGGCGCGAGATCCCCGGCTGGAGCGCGGCAGGCTCACGCTTGCCCAGTTCAAAGCGTTGCCGCGCGCCGTGCTGCCCCTCAGCCGCACCCCGTTTCCGCCGGAAGTTCCCAGTCGACTACGTGTCGACAGTTCGACCTCCATGAAACGCATGGTGGCTTCGGGACTCGGCTATGCGCTATTGCCCTTTTCCGCGATCTATCATGAAGTCGAGGCTGGGCAGCTTTCGGCCGTGCCGCTGTCATGGATGCAGGCCGAGCGCGTACTGGCCTTGCCGCGCGGACGCCCCATCAGTCGAGCCACGCGCGAGACGGTAGCGCTGTTGAAGGAGATTTGCGGCAACCTGATCCGCGACGGAGTTGTTCGGACCGCGCAACGCACACGCGCGCGCAGGACGACGGGCTGATCGGTGCCGGCGTGCAACCGGGCCTGAAGATATCACGGTGTCGGCACCGGCCATGGCCGCATCACGATCGGCAATCCACCGGGAATTCCGCTGCCGTCGGCGATTGCAAGGCGATGCCGGGTCGATGGCGAGAGCCTGGTAAAGTGCCAGCGCTGCGGATCGTCATCGATTTCGTCCGTGAAGCTGATGGCGATTTTGTTGTCTGCAAGACTGATCGCAAACTGGTCGAGCGGGAGCTGCAAGCCGATGCCCATCGCCTTGATATAAGCTTCCTTCAGGGTCCAGTAATCGAAGAAGCGCTCGAACAGCTGATCCGGCGCAAGCCCGCGCAAAGCTTCGACCTCATCGGGAGCAAATGCGTGCTCCGCGATCTCCGGGATCGAGCCGCGCGGTTCCATTCGCTCGACGTCCAGGCCAACCGCCTCGACACGCGAGATCGCACAAGCCACACAGCCCTCGGTGTGGGACAGGCTGAAATAGATCGGCCTCGCGATACCGGGCGCGGCAACGAAGGGCCTGCCATGCGGCCCGACCACAAAGGACCAATCAGCGGGCGCGACCGCAGGCTCTGAATTCGACAGCGCAACGCGTAACAGCCCGTGCGCGAACGTGTAGAGGCGCTGGTGGCGCTCATGCACAAAACACCCGGCGCGATGTCGTTCTTCAGCGGAGAGGAGCATCCGGCAGGATTCAAGAGCCTGTTCGGTGTCGATGGCCGCGATCAGGCCGACATAGAGCTCGATGCCTTCGCCTGCCATGCAGCTCTTGCCCAACACACCGCCAGAAGACATTGCAGCGAGACATTTGAGGAACATTGCCGACCTGCGGCAGTCTACCTGCACGCGATAACCGGCAATGCCGGCTGGTCCGTTCGGGCGAACCGCCGGCATTGTCCCGTTGGCATCGATTCCGGCGCACGATTCAAATGCATACGCGCGTAACCGACAAGCGTTCGCAAGTAAGCTCGCGATAGCTTACTTCTTCTTGCTCTTCTTCTTTTTCGGCTTCTTCTTCAGGGCAGAAAGAGCCTTGTTGGCATCGCGCAACGCGTCCTGCAGCTCCTTCTTTTGCTTCCGCAGCAATTCCGTCAGCGCTTTCCTCTCGTCGTCGGACAGACCGCTGAAATCGATATACTTGGCATAGCCCATAGTATGACCCCGCATTTAAATGCGCGTGTGGACGAAAGTGGCAATTATGTTGCTCGTTATGAGCGAAGAATCAAGTCCGCAAGCGGTGTTCAAACAACCGATGTGGTCCACCACCCTTACGCGAGACAATCAGGCCGCTTTGCGGCCGAGCAGCCGCGCCAGGGGCATGTCGGGATGCGCGGCCGCGCTTGAAAGGATCGCAGCATAACTTTCCATCCATTGCATGATGGCTCGCTCGCCAAACGACTCGCTCTTATAGACGCATGAGCCAGTTATGCCGGACCGCCGCTCCTTCAACATCAGCGACAGCCAGGTCTGGTCGATCGGCAGCACCGGCTGTCCTTCCCGATGAACACGACCGAACGACCGTACCGTAACATCGGACAGCTTGAGCGGCTGACGCAACGGATTTTGCAGCGTGAAATAGACCTGGATCAGGAATGCGGGATCGATACTCTCCTCCTCGGCCAAGCGTGCAACAAGGATGTTGAAGGGAAGCTGCTGCCGCGCATGCGCTTCCAGCACGCTCCTTCGTACGCGGGCAAAGGCCTCCACGAAGGAGAGCTCCGGTTTCAATTCGGTGCGAACGATCACCGTGTTCTCGAACGGTCCGATCACGCGTTCCATGTCGGTGGGGGTGCGGTTGGCCATGGCAGTGGCAACGCAAAGATCGGTGCGGCCGGTGCGCAGCAACAACAGCACTTTCAGGCCGGTCAGAAGGCCCATGAACAGCGTGCCGTTCTGTCCTGCGCTGAACCTGGTCAACCGGGTGACCAGGCCATTTTGCAGCTCAAGCGGCTGATGCGCGGTCGGCGTGCCCAGACCGGGCCTGCGACGGCTAGCCGTCTCGCCAAAAACTGGCGCAACGCCGCGCAGATTCTCTCGCCAATAGGCAAGCTGCAACGCTGCCTCGTCCGTGCCGCACCACTGGCGCTGCCAGCGCGCAAAATCCGAGAAGGGGCGCGCCGCCACGACCGGCGGCCGTGACCGGCGCCCTCTCAAAGAGGAATAGGCTTTCGCTATCTCCTCGAACAACAGGCCGATCGACCAGCCGTCGGCAACGGCATGATGGAAGGTCAGGAGCAGCAGATGGTCGGCCGATGAGAGGCGCAGCAAGCGGGCGCGAAGCAACGGCGCGCGCGAGGGATCGATCGGCTCCCACGCCTCCTGCTCAGCGAAAAGCTTCGCCCGCTTCAGGTTCAGCCGCCTGACACGCTCGTCCGCGCCCGCATCCATGTCGATCACTTCGAGCAAGGGACCGACGGCGCCACGCGCCGCGACGCGGGCAACCACTGCCTCACCCTCCAAATCGAACGCCGTGCGCAGCGCCTCATGCCGCCGGACGACCTGGACCAGAGCCTTTTTCAATGCCGCGAGGTCGAGCGGCCCCTCCAGCCGCAGGGCAAAGGGCAGGTTGAACTGCGGCAGGCCGGGAAGTTCGCGCTCGGCGCCCATCATCTGGTCCTGAGTGAAGGACGGCAGGCCGGGCCCGGCTTCCGTTAGGCCTCTGATGTCCAGCGACGGCGCGAGCGTGCGCATCGCGAGCGCCGCATCGATGCGCCTTGCCAGCCGCTCCACCGTCGGCGCCTCGAAGATGGTCTTGATCGGGAGCGACACGCCGAACGCACGCGCGATGCGGCCCATGACCTGGCCGGCAAGCAGCGAATGTCCCCCGAGATCGAAGAAATTGTCGCTGGGACCGACGCGCCGAAGGCTGAGCAGATCGCTCCAGATCCGGGACAACGTCTGCTCGGTCGCATGCCGCGCCAGTACGCTCGTGGCCACTCCGCTCTCTTCAGCCGCCGGCCGCGATGGCGCCTGCAGCGCCGACCGGTCGACTTTGCCATGGGCGTTGAGCGGCAGCCGATCAAGGAACAGGAAGGCGGCAGGAATCGCATGCACCGGCAGCCGGATCTTAAGGAAATCGCGCAAGCCGGCGGCATTGGGAGATCTCGCGGCGTTGGCCACGACATAGGCAACAAGCCGTGCCTCGCCGCTTGCATCGCGGCGCAACTCCGCAATGGCCTCGCGCACATCCGGATGATCGAGCAGGACGTGCTCGATCTCCTTGAGCTCGATCCGGTAGCCGCGGATCTTCACCTGCTGGTCGGCGCGGCCCAGGCATTCCAGTATCCCGTCCGCACGCCAGCGCGCGAGATCGCCGGTGCGGTATAGCCGCGCCTCGGCGCGGGCCGAGAACGGATCGGGCAGAAAGCGCGCCCTGGTCAGCGCGGGATCATTGAGATAGCAGCGGGCCACACCGGCGCCGCCGATATAGAGTTCGCCGATTGCCCCGGTCGGTACCGGCTGGAGATGTTGATCGAGGACATAGGCATTAGTGTTGGGCAGAGGGCGGCCGACGGGCACTGTGGCGGTCGCGAGCGATGCAGCGGTGATGCGGTGCAGCGACACATCGTCCGAGCACTCCGAGGCGCCATAGGCGTTGATCAGCGGCACGGACGGGAAACGCCCGAACCAGGCACGGCAGAGATCAGCGGTAAGCGGTTCGCCGGTCGAGATCAGCAGCCTGAGCCGCGAGAACGCCTGCTGTATCGGCTTCTCATCGGCGCGCTCAACAACGACACGCAACAGGGACGGAACGATCTGCAGCACCGTCACGCCTTCGCGCATGATTTCGCGCGCCAGCAGCAGCGGGTCCCGCACGATGGCATCCGCGCAGATATGAACACGGGCGCCGACCATGGGTCCGGCGAGGAACTGCCACATCGAGATGACAAAACTCTGCGGCGCGGTCTGTGCGATGACGTCGTGCCGCGACAGATCGAGCTCGGCAATCATGGATGCAAGATGGTTGGCGAGCCCACGCTGCTCGATCATCACGCCTTTCGGAGTGCCCGATGAGCCCGAGGTATGGATGACGTAGGCCAAGCTGGATGGAGCGCGGCGTACCGGCGCGGTTCGCTTTGGCGGCACCTTTGCGGCGACATCCTCGAGCTTGACGGTCAGCATGCGCGGTGCGGCGGCGGGGGCCGCGGATCGAACCTCTCGCAGTTTCCTCGCGCAGCTTCTCGCCACCACGATCACGCACGGATCGCTTGACTCCAGCATGCTTGCAAGCCGCGCCGAGGCTTGAGCGGGATCGAGCGAGACAAAGGCCGCGCCGATACGTTGCACGGCAATCATCGCAGCAAGCAGGTCGGCGCTCCGCTCCACGAGCAGGGCGACGACCATCTCCGCGCCGACGCCAAGGCGCGATAGCACGTGCGCAATGGCGCGGCTGCGGCGGTCGAGCCTGCTGTAGCTTAGCCGCTGCCGTGCTCCGGAGACCGCGACCGCCCTCGGCGCGCGCTTCACCTGTCGCGTGAAGCTGCCCGAAAAATTGCCGCGCCTCGCGGTATCGGTCGCAGCACCGTTCCAACCGGTAACAAGCCGGTGCCGCTCCGCCGCCGGCAGCATGGCCAGGCGCGAAATCCGCTCTTGCGGGTCCGCCGTGATGCTCCTCAGGAGCACCTCGAACTGCGCCGCCATCCGCACGATGGTGGAAGCCTCGAACAGGTCGGTTGCGTACTCGAAGAAGCCGTGGAATTCGCCGTCGATCTCCGTAAGCTCCAGCGTGATATCGAAGCGTGAAATCCGCTGATCGATCTCCATTCGCGCAACCGACAATCCCGGAAAATCGGCCGCCTCGATCGAGGCGTTCTGCAGGACGAACATCACCTGGAACAGCGGCGTGGCATTGCGGCTGCGCGCGACCTGCAGCGAACGCAAAATCTCCTCGATCGGCAGATCCTGGTTGCGATACGCTTCCAGCGTGACCTGACGCACCCGCCGCAAGACTTCCGCGAAGCCGGGCTCGCCTGACAGCTCGGTGCGTAACACGATGGTGTTGGCGAACAACCCGATCAGCCGCTCGGCCTCGATCCGGTTGCGGTTCGCGATCAGCGAGCCCACGGCGAGATCTTCATGCCCGGTCAGGCGGTACAACAGGCACTGAAACGCTGCGAGCAGCGTCATGAACGGGGTGACGCTCTGCGATTGGCTGAGGGACCGGATAGCGGCCGACAGCGCGCGCGAAATCCTGAGGTCGTGCCGTGCACCGCGGCCGCTCCAGACGTCAGGGCGCGGCCGGTCGCTGCGCAGCGGCAAGGTGGTGACGCCGTCGAGCTTCCAGCGCCAGTAGCTCAGCTGCTCCTTTGCGGCTTCCGTTTGCGCCCAGCCATGCTGCCAGGCTGCAAAGTCGCGATACTGGTAAGGCGACTGCGGCAACGCCGCAGGTTGTCCCGCGCGGATCGCCGTATAATGCGCCGCGAGCTCCTGCCAGAACAGGCGCTGCGACCAGCCATCGGTCGCAAGATGATGAATGACGACGATCAGGGCATGGTCGGTTTTGCCGAAATCGAGCAGTACGACGCGAAGCGGCGGCTCGCTCTCGAGCCTGAAGGCGTGGTGCGCAAGCCGCATCGCCTCGCGCCGGATCAGGCCTGCACGGCTGACGCGCGCGCAGGACCTTGCGTCCACGCGTTCGAGCTGCGGCGCCGTCGGGTGTGCGGTCTGGACCAGCTCGCCCTGCGCTTCTGCGAATGTCGCACGCAAAATATCATGCCGCGCGCACACTGCGTCGAGACTCGCCTGCAGGGCAACAACATCGAGTGGGCCGGACAGGCGCGCCACTTCGAGAATATTGTAGTTGTATTCGGTCGGATCGAGCGCGGAGAGGAGATACATGCGCTGCTGCTGGAACGACAGCGGCGCATGGGCCTCGCGCGCTTCCGCACTCCGCCAGAGCGGTGCGCCCTCGCCGCGGCGCTGGGCTGCGGATTGCAGCCGGTCGGCAAGGGCAGCGACTGTCGGCGCGTCGAACACGTCGCCGAACGACAGATGAACGCCAAGCTGGCCGCGCAGTCGCGACAGCATCTGGGTCACAACAAGGGAATCCGCGCCGAGCGCAAAGACGTCCTGGTCGACACCGATCCGCGGAATCTCCAGCAGCTTCGCCCACAGGCCGGTGAGAAACGACTCCAGCTCCGAGCGCGGCCGGCGGAGTTGCGCGTCATCATCGCCGCCTGCGATCAGGCCGGCCAGCTCGCCACGCTTGATCTTGCCGCTGGCACCTTTCGGGATCTCCGGCACGATGCGGATCAGGCTCGGCACCTTGTAGGCGGCCAGACGCTGGCGCACGAATTGCCGAAGCTCGGACGCGCTCGCCGCACGGTTCGGGCGCAAGGTGACGACGGCGGCAACGTTTTCGCCGAGCTTCTTGTGCGGGATTGCAAAGGCACCAGCCTCCAGCACATCGGCGTGGCTCAGCAGCACCTCTTCCACTTCCGACGGCGAGACCTTCTGACCGCCGCGGTTGATGACATCCTTGATGCGGCCGACGATGAAGAGATAGCCGTCGGCGTCGAGATAGCCGAGGTCGCCGGTCCGGAACCAGCCGTCACCGAACGCCGCATTCGTCGCTTCGGGGTCGTTGTAATAGCCCCTGGTCATCGTGGGGCCGCGCAGCACGATCTCGCCGTGCTCGCCGATCGGCACCATCTGTCCTTCGCCGTCATGGATCGCGATCTCGGGACCTGCGGCACGGCCGACTGAACCTGTCTTGCGTAGCTCGCGCGGATTGGCCGCGATCTGCGAGGCGCCTTCGGTCATGCCGTAGGTCTCGATGACGGGAACGCCGAACAGTCTTTCCAACCCTTCGAGCGTGGCCGGCGCGAGAGATGCGGAGGCCGAGCGGATCAGGCGCAAGCTGGTTTGGGGCGCAGGGCCGTCTTTCGCGGCCGACAAAAGCGCACGGTGGATGGTCGGCACCGCGGTGTACCAGGTCGGGCCAAACTCCTTCAGCCAGCCGAAGAAAGACACGGCATCGAAGCCGGAGGTGAGGATCACGCTCGATCCGGCGGCAAGCGCGGTGAGCAGTCCCGAGATCAGGCCGTGGGCATGGAACAGCGGAAGAACGTTGAGCAGACGGTCTTCCGCTACCAGCGACAGCACCGCACCGGCGTTGTAGGCCGAAAGGCAGACGCTCGCCTGCGTCAGTGGCACCATCTTCGGGCGCGCCGCCGTGCCCGAAGTCAACAGAATGAAGGCGTCGTCGTCCCGCCCCGACGGGCCCTGCGTGACCCCAGGCCCAACGGCTGGGCCAACCAGCTCGAAGGCGCCAAGGCCTTCGCTCGCGCGCGGCAGGAGGTCTATGACCGCGATGCCGAGTTCGCGCGCCACCTCGCGGCTTGCCGATTTCATGTCGGCACGGATGACCAGCGCGGCGAGCTTGAGATCGGCGAAGTACCGCTTCAGCTCGTCAGCCGTATAGTCGGGATTGACCGGTACACAGGTCGCGGCCGCTGCCACCGCAAGCAGCGCGAGCCCGTGTTCCGCTCCGCGGGGCATCACCACTGCGACCCGATCGGCCGCGGCAATACCGAACCGGCGCAGCTGCGCAACCGTTCCGAAGGTCCGCTGAGCCAGCTCGGCATAGGCCAGGGGCGCATGGCCGGGCGCCAGCACTGCAACCTTACCGGGAGCCGTGGTGGCATGGAAATCCACAAGATTTGCGATGCAGGAATAGATTTGGCTGCCGGCGCCCTTGCCAGACGACCCCAGCAGCGATGAAGTTGCAACGTCCGACAATCGCTTGCCTTTTTTGCTTGGGGTTTGATTGGGGTAGACTATTCTTCTAGAACTTGACGAAGGCGTCCAGTGCGAGGTGAGGCGAGGTCCCCATATCCATGGCCAATGTTTCTTGGCCCGGGCCTTGCAGCCTCCGATGGCAGACAGTCGGACGGATCACCATGCTGGAGAATGAGCCTCGCGCTCAGACGGAAAGCGGCTTGAAACAGTGGCTCGAGGACAATGGTCTCGGCCAATATGCTGATCTTTTCCAGCAACATCGCATCGATCTCGACGTCATCCCTGACCTGACCGAGCAGGATCTTGCCGAGCTTGGGCTGGTGCTCGGCGACCGCAAGCGCCTGCAGCGCGCCATCGCAACGCTGCCGCGATCGACGGCCGCCGAGCAGCCGGAAGCCGGCGGCGCCGAGCGCAGCGGGACCGGCGCCGAACGGCGCCAGATCACCGCGATGTTTTGCGACATGGTCGGCTCGACTTCGCTGTCGGAGAAGTTCGACCCCGAAGACGTGCGCGACATGATCGCGAGCTTCAGGGAGAACTGCGTTCGCGTGGTGCGGCATTACGAGGGCTTTGCCGCCCGTTATGTCGGTGACGGCATTTTGATTTATTTCGGCTATCCAATCGCGCATGAGGACGATGCGGAGCGCGCGGTGCGCGCCGGCCTCGACATCGCCCAGGTCCTGTCGACCGCCACGACCAGCGAGAGCGGCGGCAACCATGCAGCGGCCGTCCGCATCGGCATCGCCACAGGTCTCGCGGTGGTCGGCGATCTCATTGGGCAGGGCACGGAGGAGCGCGATTCCGCGGTCGGCGAGACGCTGAACCTCGCCGCGCGGCTGCAGGGGCTCGCCGCGCCCAACGGCGTCGTCATTGCCGCCTCGACGCAATCCCTGCTGCGCGGAAAGTTCGATTACCTCGATCTCGGCGCGCAGGCTCTGAAGGGAATCACCGGCAAGGTCCCGGCCTGGCAGGTGGTACGGCCCTCACGGGCGGAAACGCGCTTTGCCGCTGTCACCGGCTCCCGGCTGACGCCGCTCGTCAACCGCACCGAGGAGATGGCGCTGCTGCTGGGACGCTGGCTGCAGGCCAAGGACGGCAGGGGCCAGGTCGTGGTGCTCTCGGGAGAACCGGGCATCGGCAAATCCCGTATCGTCCAGGAGCTGCGCGAGCGAATGAATGGCGGCCCGCACCGCCGGGTCTCGTTCCAGTGCTCGCCCTACTACACCTCGACCGCCTTTCATCCTTTCATCGAGCAGCTCAAGCTCGCGCTGGAGCTCGACCGCGAAAACTCGCCGGCGCACGCGCTTGCCAGTCTTGAAGCTGCGATTGCGGCGGCGGGCGGCGACGTGCAGGAGGCAACACCGGTTCTCGCCGCGCTGCTGTCGATCCCGACCGGCGACCGTCACAAGCCGATCGAGCTGTCGCCGCAGCAGCAGAAGGACGCAACCGTTGCCGCACTCGTCAACCACCTCGTCGGATTGGCGCGCGAGCAGCCGCTCCTGATCGCGTTCGAGGATGCGCACTGGATTGATCCGAGCTCGCGCGAGGTGCTGGATCTGCTGGTGGAGAAGATCCAGGACGCACCCGTCTTGGTCATCGCCACCGGCCGCGCGGAGTTTCAGCCGAGCTGGAAGGCGCATTCGCACATCACCATCCTGGTGCTGAACCGCTTGAGCCCGCATCTGCGCACGACCCTGGTCGAGCGCGTCGCTGGCAGCCGTGAGCTGCCGAAGGAGGTGGTGGACGACATCATCGTCAAGACCGACGGCGTGCCGCTGTTCGTCGAGGAATTGACCAAGGCCGTGCTGGAATCTGACGTGCTGAAGGAGAGTCATGGCCGCTACGTGCTGTCCGGCCCGTGGCGGCAGCTCGCGATCCCGGCAACGCTGACCGATTCACTGATGGCTCGCCTCGACCGGATGGGCCCGTTCAAGCGGATCGCGCAGATCGGCGCCACTATCGGCCGCGAATTCTCCTACGAAATTCTTTGCGCGGTGGCGAACCTGCCGGAGACACAGATCGAGGCGGCGCTCAGCCATCTCGAGGATGCCGGCCTGATCGTCCGGTTTGGTTTCCCGCCGGACGCACTCTACTCCTTCAGGCATGTCATGATCCAGAACGCGGCGCATGACAGCCTGCTCAACAGCGAAAGACGCAGGCTGCACGCGCAGATCGCGCAGGTGCTGGCCGAGATGTATCCGGAAAAAGCCGAGCGCGAGCCGGAGCTTCTCGCCTATCACCTGACCGAATCGGGCCACGGCGAGCCGGCCGCCCGGCTCTGGCTCAAGGCCGGCAAGCAGGCCGGCATCGCCGGCGCCAATCTGGAGGCGATCGGCCATCTACGCCGCGGCCTCGACGTGGTGCAGGGGCATACCCGCATGCAGGATCGCGAGCAGATGGAGCTTGAGCTGCGCATCTCGCTCGGCACCGCGCTGATTGCGGCCAAGGGCTATCCCGCGCAGGAGGTCGACGAGAATTACACGCGGGCTGTCGAGCTTGGCCGCCAGAGTGGCGACGAGCAAAGGGTGTTTACGGCGACCCGCGGCCTATGGGTCAGCCACTTCATTCGCGGCGACCTTACCCGCGCCCATGATCTGAGCGTCGACCTCATGAAGTTCGCAAGGCGCGTGCGCGGGATCAGCACCGAGCAGACGGTCTATCTCACCGAGGCCCATCGCTCCATTGCCATGACGACGCTATATCGCGGCCGCTTCCTGGTCGCTCATCATCATCTGCAGCGCTGCGTCGGCCTCTACAAGCCTGAGCTGCACAGCGGGCTGATGGAACGCACTGGCATCGATCCCAGCGTCGTCTCGCTCTCCTATCTCGGCTATGTGCTGTGGTTCCTCGGCTGCCCCGATACCGCGCGGCAGCACAGCGAGCAGGCGATCGCCAATGCCGGGCAGATCCGGCACCCGTTCACGCGCGCCTTTGCGCTCGTCTTCGGCGCCTATCTTTGCCAGCATCTGCGCGACGTCGAGGGCACGCGGGATTATGCCAACGAGGCCATGATCATCGCGTCCGAGCATGGCTTTCTCCACTGGAAGCACCAGGCGACAATCCTGCACGGCTGGGCGCTCGCCGAACTCGGCGCGATCGACGAGGGGCTGAGCCAGATGCGCGCCGGGCTGGAAGGCTACGAGGCGATGGATTCCTGGCTCGCCTGCTGCTGGTTCAGGAGCCTGCTCGCCAGCGCCTATGCCAAGGCCGGCTTGCCGGACGCAGCGCTGCGCGCGCTGGACGGTGCCGCAGCGGTCGCAAGACGGACCGGCGATCATTTCTTCCTGGCCGAGCTCACCCGCATGCAGGGCGAGATCATCTTCAGCGAGGGGGGACGGACATCGGCGACCGAAGCCGAGAACCTGTTCCTGAAATCGCTTGATATCGCGCAGGAGCAGAATGCGCTGTCATGGGAATTGCGCACAGCCACAAGCCTCGCACGGCTCTGGCAGGCCGTCGGCCGGCGCGCGCAGGCGGCCGACCTGCTGCTGCCGACGCTGCACCAGTTCAGCGAAGGCCTATCCACACCGGATATGCGCGAAGCGATCCAACTCGCGCACAAGCTGGACTCGACGCTGCCTGAGACCGCCGGCGGACTGCTTAGGCATGACTGATCTTGACGCCGCGCGGCGGCGCTATGTCGAAACGATAAAGAAGCGAGAACGCATTACATCCGCGCCGCTGTTGCAGGCGCTCGCCGCCGTTCCACGTGAGCGCTTCCTTGGGCCCGGCCCCTGGCGCATCAGGAAGGGCGGCGGACAGGCCTACCGGCTGACGGCAAGTGCGGATCCGATCCGTCTCTATGACGACGTACTGGTCGCGATCGACGCGCGCCGCAGGCTCGACACCGGACTGCCGAGTCTGTGGGCGCATCTCATCGACGTTCTCGATGTTGCAGAAGGCGCGCGTGTCGTGCAGATCGGTTGCGGGCTCGGCTATTTCACGGCGATCCTGGCAGAGATCGCGGGTCCGAAGGGGGCGGTGCTGGCGCTGGAATGCGACAAAGAGCTTGCCGCGCGTGCAAGAGCGAACCTGCGCGACTACAAGAATGTCGACGTCGTCCGCGCCGACGCAACCCGCAAGATCGAAAGCCGGGCCGACTTCATCATCGCCCACGCCGGCTTCTCTTCCCCTGCCCCGCTTTGGATCAAGTCGCTCCGCCCCAATGGCCGCCTGCTGCTGCCGCTGACGGGCAAGGACCGCGAAGGCACCGTCATCAGGATTACACGACACGGCAGTGTTTTCGAGGCTGACGCGATCAGGCGCATCAAGATCTTCCCGGGCCAGGGCCGCGGCACCAGCGCGCTGGAGGCCCGTGTCACCGACTGGTGGGAGCGCGCGCTTGCACTCGGCCCGCTGACGTTCCGCACCATTGAGAACGGGCTGCCGTCGGACCGGGCACCGGGTGGCGGCAGCCGCTGAACTGCCTCAGGCGGACGCTGCGCGAGGTGCCATTTTTGCAAGCTCCTCGCTTGACAGCCACTTGGCGATACGCGGCCAGGCCGTGGAGAGTGTCCTGGCACCCATGAAAAGGCCGAGATGCGTCGATTCGACAATCTCGCGCGCGATCAATGCGGGTGGCGTCCCAAGCAGGGACGCCGTCGCCAGGGCTTGGGCCTGCGGCACGATCTCGTCGCTACTGCCGGCGAGCAGGAACACCGGGGCGGTCAGCCTTGCAAGCCGCAGCTCCCGGCCAAGCGCAACAAATCTCCCGTTCGCCAGCCGGTTTTCTCGAAAAATTTTCTCGACCGTCTCGAGATAGAACTCGCCGGGCAGATCGAGCGTGTCAGCATGCCAGCGCGCGAAGCGTTCGCGCAGGCCTTGCGCGTCGGCATCGTCGCCGAGGCTCCGCTGCAGCGCGATCTCCATATCCGGGTTCGAGCGCCAGAGGCCTATGAGATCGGCGCCGCGCGCCAAGCCGCCGCCACTCGTCACCACCGCCTCGAACGCACCTGTCGCAGCACGCGCGACCATATCCGACAACTCGGACTCGACGGAGACATCAACCGGCGCGCCGACCAGCACCAGCCGCCGCACCTTCTCGGGAAAGCGCGTGGCATAAAGCAGCGACATCCAGCCGCCCTGGCAGAGACCGATCAGGTCGAGCGGCGGCCCGATCTCGTCAATCGCGACGTTGAGATCGGCCAGATAATTGTCGATCGCAAGATAGCGCATGTCGGATGACGCCGAACGCCAGTCAGTGAGGAAAAGCCGATCCACGCCGCCGCGCTGCAACGCCTCGACAACGCTGTGGTTGCGTGCGAAATCGGCGATCAGCGCACGATGCAGCGCGTAGGGCGCACAGATGAGCGCCGGAGTTCCGTCCTCCTCGCGCGAAAAATCACGCAGGGAGAAGGTCGCAAGTTCCAGGGCGACCCTGTTGGACGTGGTCCAGGCCAGGTGCGATGCATCGCGCTGTGCCAGCGGATCGCGATCCATCCACCAGAGGCAAGCATTCATCGTCATCCGCGTCGCCGCAAACGGCCACAGCAAGGGATCATCGGGCCAGGAAAAGGGCCCGGCCGACGCGTCTCCTGGTCTGCTCTGCTCCGAAGGAAAATCCCGCTCTCGTGCCACGCGCAACTCCATGGCCGTCGCCCAGCATGCGGAACCTTAACCCGCTTCGGCGCCTGATTGCTCCCGCAATCACTATCACAAATGAAAAGCCCGCCATATGGCGGGCTCTCCAGAATTAGGTCCCCCTGCTCAACGGTTTTCGATCTTCGCGGCGACGATGATCAAAGAGCTGGTCAAAACACGGCAAAGGCGGCCCACCATCGCTCCTCGGCCTGCTTTGAGGCGGGTCGCGACTTCCGGCAAAGGAACCGTGCTTGCAAGCCGAGCCATATCTATCAGTGTAGAATCTTCTTCCAGACGATGACCACACCGGTCGGTTCGGGCGCATGCGTGGTCAGATGGGTGAGCGCTTCATCGCTCCAGTCCGCAAGGCTTATCACCTCTCCGGCCTGAACTTCCATCTTGGGCCGCTCGATTGCCTCCAATACATTGAGACCCTTGGCATCGAGAAAGAACGTGTGGTCTCCGAATAGACTGCTGAACTCGTCAACTGCCGGATGATCGTCGGGAAGAACTTTGGCGTCCATTTGCTGCAAGGTTTGTTCTATCTGCGATGAATTCAGTCTCATCATCTTCTCCTGCTCTGATCGACAGAGTCTGAACCCGCTTTTCCTCCGAACGCTAGATTCACATAGTGCCTGATCTCGCCCTCTTCAACCGAGGCCACAAAGATAGGCCAAGCGATGCATCAAAGCGCATTCGTGGCAATTGTCAGATCAAGCGACGGCACGAAAGCGACAGGCAGATGATCGGCACCTCGGCCGTCACCGCAGCCATGAACAAAGCGGCAAGGATTTTCGCCCTATCTCGAAACCTTCTTTTTTCGGCCGGTCCTGAACGCAGTCGCGCCCATTGCTCCAGCTCTCGCTTCGCCGGCCTCTTTGGCTTCCCTCAGTGCGCGGAGACGTTCCATGTTCTTACGAGCCGCAACGGCGTCTCGCTCGATATCTGCCATCGCTCGCGCACCTTCTTCCAAGGCGACACGTCGCCGCTCGGCCCGCGCGATACTTTCGGGAGAGGGTTCAGCAGATTTTTTGTCGGCCATCACTTGTCCCAATAAAAAAGCAAAACCCGCTCGATCTCGGGATCGAGCGGGCCGTGCCATCATTTCATTACAGCCGTGAAACGGCGCGACAGGCTCAAGCCAGCGACAGATTTTCCGCGCTCACTTTGCCGCGCATCTTGTCGGCCTTGATTTCATAGTTGACCTTCTGGCCCTCGGCGAGGCCGGAGAGCCCAGCCCTCTCAACGGCGCTGATGTGCACGAACACATCGTTTCCACCGTCGTTAGGCTGGATAAAGCCAAAACCCTTCTGGCCATTGAACCACTTCACTGTGCCTGTTGGCATTCATTTCTCCAAAGAGCAAACGGCGTGACCATTCACGCGATTAATTCAACCGGACGAAATGTCTTTTGGGAAATAGCCCGCAGGCGCATTCAAAAAGGCACGGCGGCTAATCGAACAACACTTACATATAGGCCCGCACCGGGGAATACAAGTGAGGCGGCGTGCTGTGTAGCCTTAAGGATTCCTCTAGCGTGCGCCAAAAAAAGCCGCCCGGAAGGGGCGGCTTTCTAAAAACCTCTTGAAACCAGAGGACCGTTTGGTTGCGGGGATAGGATTTGAACCTATGACCTTCAGGTTATGAGCCTGACGAGCTACCGGGCTGCTCCACCCCGCGATAAACTGCTGCAATTGCCTTTTGTCGGGAAGCCGGGGACGAGAGCGGCCACGCGATAGCCGCGCCGATCGATCCCATGAGCTTCCTGAGAAGGCGACCCCATCAGGCCTTGCCCGTGGGGTGCGGCCGGTATGTATCAACGAGGAACTGGTTTGGAAAGGGTTTTGGCCGGTCTTTTTTCGATTTTATGACAGGCTAAATGTCCCAAAACGAGGCGAAGAAGGCCTGCCCTTGCCAGAAGTTCCGCAAAAGAGGAGGCTCGCGCAATAAACTTTGGCGTCCATTGGAGACCGGGAGGGAAACGCCATGGATCAGACCCTGAACGGCCCGGCGCTGCGCGCGCTGGACGATGCCTTCCATGCCATGCTCGACAAGTCGCGCATTGAGCCAACGGCCCCGCTGGAAGTCCGCTGCGACCGGCTGGCGCGGCTGCGCAGGGTCATTTCCGACAACGAGGCCCGGCTCACCCAGGCGATCTCGGCCGATTTCGGCAACCGCTCGGCGACCGAGACCCTGTTCGCCGAGATCCTGTTCGTGCTGAACGAGATCAAGCACGCCACAAAACACCTGAAGAGATGGATGGCGCCGCAGCGCGTCGTCACTGCGCTGCAATTCCTGCCGGCCAAGAACCGGCTGATCCCGCAGCCGCTCGGCGTAGTCGGCGTGATCGCACCATGGAACTATCCGTTGCAGCTGACACTGGCACCCGCCATCGGCGCGATCGCGGCGGGCAATCGCGTGATGGTCAAGCCGAGCGAACTGACCCCGCATTTCGCTGCGCTCCTCAAGGAATTGATTGCCGCGAAATTCGCGGCCGACGAACTGATCGTCACCGGCATCGAGGAGGAGGTGGCAAAAGCCTTTGCCGGGCTACCCTTCGACCATCTCGTTTTCACCGGTTCGACCCGGGTCGGCCGACTGGTCGCGGAAGCCGCGGGACGCAATCTCACGCCCGTCACGCTCGAACTCGGCGGCAAGTCGCCGGCGATCGTCGACCGCACCGCCGACATCGATGAAGCCGCCGAGCGTATCGCCTATGGCAAGCTGCTCAATGCGGGGCAGACCTGCATCGCACCGGACTATGCGCTGGTGCCGGAGGACTCTTTGCAGGGTTTCGCGGAAAAAGTGCGCGGCCATATGCGCCGTATGTTCGGCACCGAGCCCGCCAACAATGACTACACGTCCATCATCTCCGACCGCCATTACGCGCGACTCGAGGGGCTGATGAGCGACGCCGCCGCCAAGGGCGCGAAAATCCTGCAGGCGGCGAAGGCCGACGACCCGAACTGGAAGGCCGCGCGCAAATTCCCGCCGACGCTTGTCATTGGCGCCGGCCCGGATATGACCATCATGCAGGAGGAGATCTTCGGTCCCCTGTTGCCGGTGCTGCCCTATCGCGATCGCAGCGAGCCGATCGCCTATGTCAACGCGCATGACCGGCCGCTCGCCCTCTACTGGTTCGGCCGCGACCGCGCCGCGCGCGACGAGGTGCTTGCACGCACCATTTCCGGCGGCGTCACCGTCAACGACTGCCTGTTCCACTTCACGCAGATCAATCAGCCGATGGGTGGCGTCGGCCCGTCGGGAAGCGGCGCCTATCATGGCGAGTGGGGCTTTCGCACCTTCAGCAAGCTCAAGCCGGTGTTCTATCGCTCGGCGCTGAACCGGCTCGCCGATCTCTATCCGCCCTATGGCGCCAGGATCGCGCGGCTGGAGAAGCTGATGCGGTTCATGTCATAGTTGAAAGAGCACAGTCATTCCGGGGCGATGCGCCAGCATCGAGCCCGGAGTCTCGAGATTTCCGGGTTCGCCTCTTCGAGGCGCCCCGGAATGACGTGCCAAGACAAATAATAACCCAGGGGGAAACACAGGTGACGGACACATTTGACTTTGTGGTGGTGGGCGCGGGCTCCGGCGGCTGCGCCGTGGCCGGGCGGCTGTCGGAAGATGCCGGCACGTCGGTGGCATTGCTCGATGCCGGCGGCGCTTGCGACAATTGGGTGGTCACCACGCCCGGCGCGCTGGTGCTGATGGTCGCGGGCAAGGTCAACAACTGGGCCTTTGAGACAGTGCCGCAGAAGGGTCTGAACGGCCGCATCGGCTACCAGCCGCGCGGCAAAGGCCTGGGCGGCTCGTCCGCCATCAACGCCATGGTCTATATCCGCGGCCATCGCGCGGACTATGACCAATGGGCCTCGCTCGGCAATGCCGGCTGGTCGTATGCGGATGTGCTGCCCTATTTCAAGCGCTCCGAGGACAATGCCGAGTTCGACGGCGCCTACCATGCCAAGGGCGGGCCACTCCGCGTCAACAAACTTCGCACCGATAATCCGGTGCAGCAGATGTTCCTGACCGGGGCACAGGAAGCGCAATTTCGCCTACGCGACGATTTCAATGCCGAGGAGCAGGAAGGGCTCGGCATCTACCAGGTGACGCAGCATAACGGCGAGCGCTGGAGTGCGGCGCGCGCCTATGTGCATCCACACAAGGGCAAGCGAAGCAATCTCTGCGTGGAGACAGCAGCGCACGCGACCCGCATTCTGTTTGAGGGCAAGCGCGCGGTCGGCGTCGAATACCGGCAGCGCGATGCAACGAAGCAGTTGCGGGCACGCCGCGAAGTGATTCTCGCTGCCGGCGCCTTCCAGTCGCCGCAGCTTCTGATGCTGTCAGGTATCGGCGACGCACAGGCGCTCGCCAAACACGGGATCGCATCGCTGCATCATCTGCCCGGCGTCGGGCAGAATTTGCAGGACCATCCCGATTTCATCTTCAGCTATCTGTCGGATGCGCCCTATTTCACCGGCCTCTCGTTCTCCGGGATCGTGCATCAGCTGCGCGCGATTTCCCAATATCGCCGCGAGCGGCGCGGACCGATGACCTCGAACTTCGCCGAGTGCGGCGGCTTTCTGAAAAGCCAGCCCGACCTCGATATTCCCGACATCCAGCTGCATTTCGGCATGGCCATGGTCAACGACCACGGCCGCAAGCGCGGCTGGGGCCGCGGCTTTTCCTGCCATGTCTGCCTGCTCAGGCCCAAGAGCCGCGGCAGCGTCGCGTTGAAGAACGCAGATCCGCTTGCCGCGCCGCTGATCGATCCGAATTTCCTGGGCGAGGCCGATGATCTCGAAGCGATGGTCGCAGGCTACAAGACCACGCGGCGACTGATGGAGACGCCGGCGCTGCGGTCCCTGCAGAAGAAGGACATGGTTACATCAAAGGTGAAGACTGACGACGACATCCGCAACATTTTGCGCGCGCGGGTCGACACCGTCTATCACCCCGTCGGGAGCTGCAAGATGGGGGTAGATGCCATGGCCGTGGTCGACCCGAAGCTGAAAGTCTATGGCCTCGAAGGCCTGCGAGTGGTCGACGCATCGATCATGCCGACGCTGATCGGCGGCAATACCAATGCGCCGACGATTATGATCGGGGAGAAGGCGGCGGACATGATCAAGGCGGAGATGCGGGCGGGTTAAATGGTAGCTATGTCAGCAAGAACCCGCCGTCCACCGTGATCACGCTGCCCGTCATGTACCGTGACGCCTGGGACGCGAGCAGCAGGATCGCGCCGTCGAGATCGGACTCGGCGCCGACGCGGCGCTGCGGGATGCGCTTGATCAGGCGCTCGCCGCCGGGGGTTGCCCAGAACTCGTGGTTCATCTCGGTATCGATATAGCCGGGCGCGAGCGCGTTGACGCGGATGTTGTTGCCGGCAAGCTCCAGCGCCATCGCTTTGGTCGCCTGCACGATGCCCGCCTTGGAGATGGTGTAGGGCGAGAGGAACTTCATCACGCTGACGCCAAGCACCGAGGCGATGTTGACGATGTTGCCCTCCTGCTTGCGCGCGATCATGCGACGCGCGACTTCGGTCGCGGCAAAATAGGCGCCCTTGAGATTGGCGCCGATCACGGCGTCCCAGTCGGCCTCGGTCTGCTCGACCGCAAGCTTCTCGACCGCGATGCCGGCATTGTTGATCAGCACCGTGACAGGCCCGAGCGCGGCTTCCGCAGCATCGATCGCCTTCGCAATCGATGCGGTATCGGTGACGTCCATCTGCACCGCGGCAGCCCGTCCACCCTTGCCCCTGATCTCATCCTCCAGGCTTTTCAGCTTCACGACCTGCCGCGCCGCCAGCACGACCGCCGCGCCATGGCCTGCCAGCACGCGTGCGAATTGCCGGCCAAGACCCTGCGAGGCGCCGGTGATCAAAATGGTTTCCTTGGCAACATCGAACAGGGCAGACATGACGAAATCTCCGGAAGACAGCCGCTGATACCCTTGATACAGACCCTTCAGGGCCGCTGCCAAGCGCTACCTGCCGGCTTATCGCGGCTGGCGGGCTTGGCTAGAGTGGCAGCCGCCAAATCGATCGAGCCAACGGGAGTGAAACAGTGGATCTCGGTATCAAGGGCCGTCGCGCCATCGTCTGTGCATCGTCGAAGGGACTGGGACGCGCCTGCGCGATCGCGCTGGCCAATGAAGGCGTGCATGTCACCCTGACTGCGCGGGGCGCGGAGGCGCTGGCAAAGACGGCGGCTGACATCCGAAAGGCCAATCCCGGCGTCACCGTCACCGAGGTGGTCGGCGACATCACCACGCCGGCCGGCCGCGAAGCCGTGCTGAAAGCCTGCCCCGAGCCCGACATCCTCGTCAACAACGCCGGCGGGCCGCCGCCCGGCGATTTCCGCAACTGGACCCGCGACGACTGGATCAAGGCAATCGACGCCAACATGCTCACGCCCATCGAGCTGATCAAGGCGACGGTGGACGGCATGATGGCGCGCAAATTCGGCCGCATCGTCAATATCACCTCCGCCGCGGTGAAGGCACCGATCGATATTCTCGGCCTCTCCAACGGCGCCCGCGCCGGCCTGACCGGCTTCATCGCCGGCCTGTCGCGCAAGACCGTGATCAACAACGTGACCATCAACGGGCTTTTGCCGGGGCCGTTCGAGACTGATCGCTTGCGCGGCACTGCGAAAGCAGAAGCCGACAAGCGCGGTGTCGCGCCGGATCAGATCCTGGCGGAGCGCGCGAAGCTCAATCCTGCCGGCCGCTTCGGCGACGCCGAGGAATTCGGCCTGTTCTGCGCCTTCCTGTGCGGTGCGAAGGCAGGCTTCATCACCGGCCAGAACATCCTGCTCGACGGCGGCGCCTTCCCGGGGACGCTGTAATCGCGCGGGCAGTTGCCGCGTTCTTACCTCTCCCCATCGGGGAGAGGTAAATTGAGTGCGCGGACGCGGCTCGCCGCAATCTGCCCGCTACCTCCGCTCGTCCTCGTCGTGTTCACTCTGGCTCGATGAATCCGGGGTGATACGCTCGTCGGTCCAGTCGACGCCGAACTCGTCGAGGCCGTCGGCGAGGAGATCGCCGAGCATCGGTTCGCCCAGCAGATATTGTGCGGTCTCGCGGCGCGGGTGGTCGTATTCGGTCCGCGCCTCCGCCGCGCTTGCGCGCAGCTCACCCCATTCCTCGATCGTGCCGTCGCCGCGGCCGAGCCACATCAGTGCGACGAGGTCGATCTGCTCGTCCTCGTTCAATGCGCCGATGAAGCTTGTGAGTTCACGCACCACCGGATCCTGACCATTGTCCTCAAGCACGTCGATCATGTCATCATCGGCCGCATTCGAGCCGGAGTCGATATCTGAGCTCGCGTCCTTGACGTCGAATTCGCGGGCCTTCTCGATGATGAAAGCAAGCTTTTCGGGCGAAATCGCAAGCTCAGGCATCGTGGCGCACTCCTCTGCAGGCAGACCCGACAACGCAATATAGCCAAAAGTGATCCATTGCACCCGACGGCCGAAAGCCGCATCTTGCCGGTCAACCATGACAATTGCGGGAAACGCTTGAGATGCAATGGAAGGTAGGCCAGGTCAAAATCACCAAAGTGGTCGAACTGGAAACGACCGGCTCGACGCGCTTCATCCTGCCGCTCGCGAGCAATGAGGAAATCCAGAAGCTGCCCTGGTTGATCCCGCATTTCGCGACCGAGGAGGGGCGACTGAAAATGTCGATCCATTCGCTCATCGTGGAGACGCCGAAACGCCGCATCGTGGTCGACACCGGGCTCGGCAACGACAAGGAGGGCCGCGGAGTTCCCACCTGGAACAATCGCAAGGGGCCGTTTCTCGAGACTATGGCGGCGGCCGGCTTTCCGCCTGACAGCATCGACACCGTGCTCTGCACCCATCTCCATGTCGACCATGTCGGCTGGAACACCAAGCTCGTCGACGGGACATGGGTTCCGACCTTCCCCAACGCCCGCTACGTGTTCGGCCGTACCGAATACGAGCATTGGCGCGACCATAGCGAGACCGAGGACAAGATCGCTGTGTTCAAGGATTCGGTCGCGCCGATCGTCGCGGCCGGCCGCGCCGAGCTTATCCCGAGCGATGCCAGGCTGACCGAGGAGATCACCCTGATCCCGACCCCCGGCCACAGCCCGGGCCATATGAGCATCCTGATCAACTCCGGAGGCGAACAGGCGCTGCTGACCGGCGACGTCGCCCATCACCCCTGCCAGATGGCGCATCTTGACTGGTCGTCGACAGCGGACTCCAACCCCGCCCAATCGGCCACCACGCGCCGGGACCTGTTCTCCCGCTTTGCTGATACCCCGACCCTGGTTATCGGCGGCCATTTCAACGCCGGTCATATCAAGCGGGATGGAGACGCCTTCAAATTCATCGCCTTGGGGTGATGGATTTTCACATCGTGAGAGGCTTGCAGTCCGTAAGATGGGTGGAGCACGGCGAAACCCATCTTTGTGCCAGATTGCACCAAAGATGGTGGGTTTCGCTGCGCTCCACCTACCCGACACTTCATGGCTAACGACCCAGCAATGCGCGGGCGGAGTTGAATTTCCCGCCGCGCTGTTCCATGAAGCTATTTAACCAAGCGGTCTATCCTAGGGAGTGATGTCAATGAAGCTGGTTCGTTATGGCGCAAGGGATGCGGAAAAGCCCGGTCTGATCGACAAATCCGGTCAGTTGCGCGACCTGTCCGCGCATGTCCGGGACCTCGACGGGGAGGCCTACTCACCCGCCTCGCTCAAGAAGCTCGCCGCGATCGACCCGGCCTCGCTGCCTGCCGTCAGCGGCAATCCGCGTTTGGGGGCGCCCGTGACCGGCATCTCCAAATTTGTCGCAATCGGTCTGAACTACGTCGACCACGCCAAGGAGACGGGATCGCCGATCCCCACCGAGCCGATCTTCTTCATCAAGGCCAACACTGCGCTCTCGGGTCCGAGCGATCCGGTCGAGAAGCCGCGCGGCTCGACCAAGCTCGACTGGGAGGTTGAGATTGCCGTCATCATCGGCACACGCGCCAAGTATGTGTCGGAAGCCGATGCGCTCAACCATGTCGCGGGCTACTGCGTCTGCAACGACGTCTCCGAGCGCAACTTCCAGATCGAGCGGCTTGGACAGTGGACCAAGGGCAAATCGCACGACACCTTCGGTCCGCTCGGGCCGTGGCTCGTGACCAAGGACGAGATTCCGAACCCGCAGAGCCTCTCGATGTGGCTCGACGTCAACGGCAAGCGGAAGCAGACCGGCTCGACCTCTACCATGATCTTCTCCATCGCCAAATGCGTCTCCTATGTCTCGCAGTTCATGACACTGCTGCCCGGCGATGTGCTCACGACCGGGACGCCTCCCGGCGTCGGCACCGGCATGAAGCCGCCACAATATCTCAATGTCGGCGACGTCGTGACGCTCGGCATCGAGGGCCTCGGCGAGCAGCGCCAGGAGATCGTCGCAGCGTGAGGCTTGGGCTAGCGTGAGGCTTGGGCTGAAGGCCAAAACCTCCGCCGTCATTCCGGGATGGTGCGCAAGCACCAGAGCCGGAATCTCGAGATTCCGGGCTCGATGCTTACGCATCGCCCCGCAATGACGCCCTCTAAAGCGCGATGAGATTTGGTTGAATCGTCATCGCGCTTTAGGTCTTTGATTGAGCATGATCTTTTCGGAAAACCGCTACACACTTTTCCGGATCATGCTTTAGATCACCAGCTCGCCATGACGAGCAGCGCGCGAGGACCATTTCCATGAAGCTCACTTTTTCCGCCGCCTCGCCGTTTGCCCGCAAGGTACGCATTGCCGCAATCGAGCTTGGGCTGATCGACAAGATCGAGTTCTCGCCGGTAACGGTCGCGCCGGCGACGCAGAACGAGGAATACTCCCGCATCACACCGCTGAAAAAGCTGCCGGTCCTGATCCTCGACAATGGCGAGGTCATTCTGGATTCCTACGTCATTGTTGAATATCTCGACGAGCTCGCGGGCGGCGGCAAGCTGATCCCGTCTTCCGGCACCCTGAAATGGAGGGTCAAGAGTGACCACTCGCTGCTGCAGGGCATGCTGGATTCCATGCTGCTCTGCCGGTACGAGGGCATTGTGCGCCCGGAAGGCTTGCGCTGGAAGGCGTGGTCCGATGACCACTGGAATCGCGCCTGGACCGGGATGGCCCGCTTCGAGCACCATGTCGAGGCGATGCAGGCGCGCCCCTTCGACATCGCGCAAATCGGCCTCGTCTGCGTGCTCGGCTATGCCGACTTCCGCTTTCCCGATTGTGGCTGGCGCAAGGCCTATCCCAGGCTGGACGCGTTTCACCAAAAGATGCTGGAGCGGCCGTCGGTGAAAATCTCGGTGCCGCCGGCGGCGTAATCGTCAGGATGGAGAAGAGTGATGAGTCTCAAATTCAACGTCGGCGATCTCACCATTCATCGTGCGATCGAGCAGGAGACCAGCTTCTTTCCTGCCCTGGAGCTGTTACCGCAGCTGACACCGGAGCTGCTCGGCGAGAACCGAAGCTGGCTGCGGCAGGCCGGCGCGCTGGATGAAGAGGATGTGCTGATCCTGTGCTTTCAGTCCTACATCGTCCGCACGCCGCATCACACCATCCTGATCGACAGCTGCATCGGTAACGACAAGCAGCGCCCGGCGCGGCCGAAATGGCACATGAAGACCGACGACACCTATATGCGCGCGCTGACCGCCGCGGGCATCAAGCCTGGCGACATCGACTATGTGATGTGCACGCATCTGCATGTCGACCATGTTGGCTGGAACACGAAGCTTGAGAACGGCCGCTGGGTGCCGACCTTCCCGAAGGCGCGCTACGTATTCGGCAAGTCCGAGTACGACTATTGGAGCGAGCAGAACAAGAAGGCTGAAGTGCCGCCCTTCGCCGACAGCGTGCTCCCGGTGGTCGAAGCCGACAAGGCGGATATCGTCGGCAATGATTTCGCCATCGGCGATCATTTGCGCATTGTTCCGACCCCCGGCCACACCCCGGGCCACGTCGCCTTTGCCTTCGGCAAGGGCAAGGACAGCGCGGTGTTCTGCGGCGATCTCATGCACACGCCACTGCAGACGCTCCATCCCGAGCTGTCACCGAAGTTCGACGTCGATCCCGCGCAGGCCGCGGTCACCCGGCGCAATTTCCTGGAGCGCTATTGCGACACCGATACGCTGTGCTGCACCGCACATTTCCCCTCGCCGTCGGTCGGAAAGATCAAGCGCAAGGGAAATGCGTTTACGTGCGAGGCGGCCTAACTGACCATGCCCCTTGCCTCGCCCCGCCTGCGCGGAGAGGTCGCATCACATCGAAAGGTGCGACGCGGGTGAGGGGGACTCTTTGCGCATTTCTCTGCTTTCCGAATATGCGGAGAAGGCCCCTCACCCCAGCCCTCTTCCCGCAAGAGCGGGGCGAGGGAGAGCCGCCCTCAATCAAACAGGCTCGGCGTGTGGTTGACGATGGCGCCTTCGATACGGAGCATTTTTAGTTTGGTCGACACGCCGCCGTTTGCCGAGAAGCCGCCAGGCTTGTTGCCAGCCGCAAGCACGCGGTGGCAGGGCACCACGATCGGACACGGATTGCGGCCGAGTGCCTGACCGACGTCGCGCGACAGCTCCACGCCGCCGAGGCGTTTCGCAATGTCGCCATAGGTCAGGGTCTTGCCCGGCGGGATCGTGCGCGCGATCTCGTAGACGCTGCGGTTGAAGGCCGGCACGCCCTCGAGGTCGAGCGCGATATCGGTGAGGTCGTCCGCCTTGCCTTCGAGCAATTCGACGATGCGCTCGATCGCGTGCTGCACGGCCGCGGTCGGCTCCGCTTCGCTGATCTCACCATGGCGCTGATGGATGCGGTTGACGGTTTTCTCCTCGCTGCCCATCGGCAGTTGCACACCGTTGATGCCGCGCGGTCCCCATTCGATGCCGCAGATTCCGATCGGGGTGTCGAACAGGGTATAATGCTGGTTGGTCATAGCCAGGCTCCAACAAATCTCATCGTTCATGTCTTAGCTTCTGGCGGGAAATCTAGGCTTGGAAAATGTTGCGATCCACCCGGATTCCGGCAATCTAGCGGCTTGTTCCCGGCCTTTTACGCTGGAACACCCCGCCCTTGCCCTGCAGAGGGCTCAAAACCAACTCGTCCTGGTCACGGCTTCGCATGCAAACTCTTCGCGTCAATGGATACGACATGGCCTATCTCGAGATCGGGACTGGCCGCCCCCTGGTTTGCGTGCACGGCTCGCTCTGCGATTTTCGCAACTGGTCGGCGGTGCTGGGGCCGCTGAGCGCGCGGCACCGCGTGATCGCGGTCAGCTTGCGGCATTTTTTTCCCGAACGGTGGGACGGCTCGGGCAACACCTATTCGCTCGCGCAGCACATCGACGACGTGATCGCCTTTATCGAAGCGCTCAACGCGGGGCCGGTCGACCTGATGGGCCACTCCCGCGGGGGTCATGTCTCCTTTCGGGTCGCGCAGCGGCGCCCGGATCTGCTGCGCAGGCTGATCCTGGCCGAACCAGGTGGCGAGATCGACGCAAGCCTCGATCCCGACTACAAGCCCGGCCCCTGGCCGATGGCCCACCCGATCGCCGCGGCCGCAGATGCCATCGGCAAGCGCGACATCGACGGCGGGCTGGAGATCTTCCTCGCCGCACTGAACGTGCCCTGGAAGCGGCTGCCCGCTGTCACCAAACAGCTGCTGCGCGACAATGCCGCGACCCTGATCGGCGATGCACGTGATGTGCGGATGCCGTTCTCAAGAGCGGACGCCGCAGCGATTCAGGCTCCGACACTCTTCATCGGGGGCGCCGCGACCCGCGGACTGCTGCCAAAGGTGCTGCATGCGTTGGCCGCCCATGTGCCTGATGCACGGACCGAGATGATCGCCGGCGCGACACACGCCATGTTCGAGCAGGCACCGCAGGCCTATAGTGAGATCGTGCTCAAATTCCTCGCGAGCTGACACGGACAACAAGAAACAAGGGAGGCTCCATGAAACGCCTGGCAACATCGTGGCTTGCGATCGGCCTTTGCTGCCTCACCTCATCGGTGCTCGCCGCGCCGGACGAAAAGCTCAAGGCCGCGGCCGAAGCCGCAAAGCCGGCGCTGATCGACACCTTGCGCGACATGGTGATGATTGAATCCGGCAGCAGCGACGTCGAAGGTGTGAAGAAAATGGCCGACTTCACCGAGGCGCGGCTGAAGGCGCTCGGTGCCAAGACCGAGCGGCGCAAAGTCACGCACGGTCCCGGCGGCGACATCGTGATCGGCACATTCGAGGGCACGGGCACCAGAAAGTTGATGTTGATTGCGCATATGGACACCGTCTACGAGCGCGGCATCTCGGCGAGCGAGCCCTACAAGGTTGATGGCAACCGCATCTATGGACCCGGGATCGCCGACGACAAGGGCGGCATCGCGGTTGTGCTGCATTCCCTGCAAATTTTGAAGGATGCCGGCTGGCGCGACTACGCAAAGCTCACCGTGTCCTTCAACCCGGACGAGGAGATCGGCTCGATCGGCTCCGGCGAGTTCATCTCCGAACTCGCCGACCAGCATGACGTCGTGCTGTCCTGCGAGCCGACGGCGGCGAAGCCCGCCGCGCCCCATGAATCGCTGCTGCTTGGCGCCAGCGGCACCGCGACCGGCACACTGGAGGTGAAGGGGCTGGCCTCGCATGCCGGTGCTGCGCCTGACCGCGGCCGCAATGCGCTGATCGAGCTCGCGCATCAATTGCTGCAGACGATGGATGTAGCGAAAGCCATTCCGGGTACGCAGCTGAACTGGACCACGGCCAAGGCCGGCACCGTGCGCAACCAGATTCCGGAGGACGCGGTCGCGGGCGCCGACATCCGCCTCACGGTACCAGACGGCGTTGCGAAGCTGCAGGCCGCGCTCGACGAGAAGGTGAAGGACAAGCTCATTCCCGGCACCGAGGTGAAGGTGACGATCACGCCGGGCCGCCCGCCCTTTGTCGCCAACGAACGCGGCCGCGCGATCGCTCAAGCCGGACAGGCGATCTATGCCGAGATCGACCGCAAGCTGCTCATCGCTGAGATGACCGGCGGCGCCACCGATGCCGGCTACGCCAACCGCAGCGGCAAGGCCGCCGTGGTCGAAAGCTTCGGGCTCGCCGGCTTCGGCTATCACGCGCGCGACGAATATATCGACACCGACTCGATCGTGCCCCGGCTCTATCTGATGACGCGGATGCTGATCGAGCTGGGTAAACACACATAGCGCCGCCGCTCGATCGAGCCTCGGCATCACCAGGGCCCGCGGTCCTGACGGGGCCGCCCCCCATCAAGCTTCTGGAATGCGCGCAGGGCCTGCGATCGGCCTTGACCTTGCTTGAAGTCAGGACTAGCCTTTTCGAATACGGAATTCCGTATTCGAAAATGGATGGCGCCATGATACCGTTGGAGCCGCTGCCAAATCTGGCTGACCAGGTCTATGAGCGGATTCTCGAGGCCATCACCGACCGCATTCTACCGCCGGGCCAACGGGTGCGGCAGAACGAGCTTGCCGACAAGCTCGGCGTATCGCGCCAGCCAGTCTCTCATGCGCTGCATATCCTGCACCGGCAGGGCCTGCTCGCCGAGAGCGGACGCCGCGGCTTTGAGGTGACCCAGCTCGATCCGCAGCGGATCCGCCAGCTCTATGAGGTTCGCGGAGCCATGGATGCGCTTGCGGCGAAGCTCGCAGCCGAACGCAGCAGGCTCGACGCGGCGGGACGCGAGTGCCTCGAGGCAGCGCTGCGCGAAGGGCGCGCAGCGGATAGCAAAACACCGCTGGGCCGGCTGATTGCGCGTGATGTCGACTTCCACAGCGCCATCTACCGCCTCGCCGGCAATCCCGTGATCGAGGAAATGATCGCGCCACAATGGCCGCACATGCGCCGCTCCATGGCGACCGTGCTGGCCGAGCTTGATTACCGCGAAAGCGCGTGGACGGAACACGCGGAGATCGCGGCGCACATTCTCTCGGGTCATGCGGAAGCGGCGGAAGCGAGTGCAATGGCGCATGCTCTCAATGCGGGGAGAATGACGGAAGAAAGGTTGAAAGCGACGCTGGAAGCGGCGTGATTGAGACTGTCGTTCCGCGGCGCTGGGAAGCGTCGAACCCGGAAGCTCGAGATTCTCGGATGTACAACAGCACATCAGGTTCGCACCGAGGCACGCCCCCAGGTTACGTCTTCGGCAATGACAACAACAACGATAATGACAGCAAGGAGGAAGTGACATGAAACTGACCAACGAGCAGCTCGAGTTTTTCAAGCGCGAAGGCTGGTTGTTCCTTCCCGAACTGTTCAGCCCCGAGGAAACCGCCTTTCTCGCGCGCGAGGCGGAGGGGATCTACGACGCCAACCGGCCCGAGGTCTGGCGCGAGAAGAGCGGCGCGCCGCGCACCGCTTTTGCCGCACATCTCTACAACGAAGCCTTCGGCGTGTTGGGAGCGCATCCACGCATGATCGAGCCTGTGGAGCAGCTCTTCGGCGAGAAGCTCTACATGCACCAGTTCAAGATCAACGCCAAATCGGCTTTCACCGGTGACGTCTGGCAATGGCACCAGGATTACGGCACTTGGAAGCGCGATGACGGCATGCCCGAGCCGCGCGCTATGAACATCGCGATCTTCCTCGACGAGGTGATGCCGATCAACGGGCCGCTGATGCTGGTGCCGCGGAGCCAGAATGCCGGCGACCTCGAAGCGTCACATGATTTGCAGACAACGTCCTATCCGCTCTGGACACTGGACGAGGCGACCGTGACGCGGCTGGTCAAGCAGGGTGGCATCGTGGCGCCGACCGGCAAGGCCGGCGGCATGCTGATGTTCCACGGCAATCTGGTGCACGGTTCGGCGGGCAACATCACGCCCTACCCGCGCAAGATCGTCTATCTGACGCTGAATGCGGTCTCCAACTACATCCGCACGCCGACGCGGCCGGACTATATCGCGCACCGCGACTTCACGCCGATCCAGGCGGTCGATGACGACGCGCTGCTGCGGCTTGCGCGTGCGCAGCGGCAAGCGGCGGAATAGGCTTCTCCACCGTCATTTCCGGGGCGCGCGGAAGGTGCGCCCCGGGTCTCGCGATTCCGGGTTGGACGCCAACGCGTCGCGCGGAATGACCTCGACCGATGGAAACACCATGAACCTCTTTTCGCTCCTCAATGCACGCCGCGCCGCCGGAAAGCCTGTCCGCGTCGCGCTGATCGGCGCCGGCAAATTCGGCTCGATGTTCCTGTCCCAGGTGCCCCATGTGCCCGGCCTGGAGGTCTCCGTCATCGTCGACCTCGATCCGGAACGCGCGCGTGAGGCCTGCCGCACCGTCGGCTGGGACAGCGCACAGATCGAGTCCACGAATTTCACCGCTGACAGCACCAAGGCGACATCGGACGGGATCGAAGTGATGGTGGAAGCAACCGGCAATCCCGCCGCTGGCATTCGCCATGCGCGCGCGGCGATCAAGGCCGGCAAGCACATCGTCATGGTCAATGTCGAGGCCGACGTGCTGGCCGGACCTCTGCTTGCGGAAGAGGCGCGCAAGGCAGGCGTGGTCTATTCGCTCGCCTATGGCGACCAGCCCGCGCTAACCGCGGAGATGGTG
>NZ_AXAI01000013.1:215000-260192 GCF_000472425.1 Bradyrhizobium sp. Tv2a-2
TGAAGGATGCGCATGGAATTTCCACGCGATCCAACTCGGATCGATCTCCTCTTTACGATGTCAGAAATCACGCATGCGATGTCTTTGTGAGACAAGGCATGCGAAACGATGTTTTCGCGGACGTCATGTGGTTGGCATCACCGGCGATCAACCTTCCGGCTGCGCCACGCACTGCCAGAGGCGAAGCGTGGTGGAGCCAGACGGGATCGAACCGACGACCTCATGCTTGCAAAGCACGCGCTCTCCCAGCTGAGCTATGGCCCCGTGACCACTGCAAACACGCTTCGCTTATCGTCTGGCGTGGCTGCGCCACGCGCAACCGCAGGCGAAGCGTGGTGGGCCTGGGAAGACTTGAACTTCCGACCTCACGCTTATCAAGCGCGCGCTCTAACCAACTGAGCTACAAGCCCTTAACACGAAGGGCCTGTGTTTCGCGCGATTTTTCAGCGCAGGCTGGATAGCCGCGCCGGATGCAATCGCACAAGCGCAGCCCCTGGCGCGTGTTCGTCCGCGAAGAAAGAGAAACGAAGACGGCGAAATCCCGCCTATGGAGCTCAACGATCTGGCGATCTGTTGGCCCCTGAATGTTTCTAAAACGATCCGATAGATCTGCGTGAGCTGATCTGAAGGATCATCCTTAGAAAGGAGGTGATCCAGCCGCAGGTTCCCCTACGGCTACCTTGTTACGACTTCACCCCAGTCGCTGACCCTACCGTGGTCGGCTGCCTCCATTGCTGGTTAGCGCACCGCCTTCAGGTAAAGCCAACTCCCATGGTGTGACGGGCGGTGTGTACAAGGCCCGGGAACGTATTCACCGTGGCGTGCTGATCCACGATTACTAGCGATTCCAACTTCATGGGCTCGAGTTGCAGAGCCCAATCCGAACTGAGACGGCTTTTTGAGATTTGCTAGGACTTGCGTCTTCGCATCCCACTGTCACCGCCATTGTAGCACGTGTGTAGCCCAGCCCGTAAGGGCCATGAGGACTTGACGTCATCCCCACCTTCCTCGCGGCTTATCACCGGCAGTCTCCTTAGAGTGCTCAACTAAATGGTAGCAACTAAGGACGGGGGTTGCGCTCGTTGCGGGACTTAACCCAACATCTCACGACACGAGCTGACGACAGCCATGCAGCACCTGTGTTCCGGGCTCCGAAGAGAAGGTCACGTCTCTGCGACCGGTCCCGGACATGTCAAGGGCTGGTAAGGTTCTGCGCGTTGCGTCGAATTAAACCACATGCTCCACCGCTTGTGCGGGCCCCCGTCAATTCCTTTGAGTTTTAATCTTGCGACCGTACTCCCCAGGCGGAATGCTTAAAGCGTTAGCTGCGCCACTAGTGAGTAAACCCACTAACGGCTGGCATTCATCGTTTACGGCGTGGACTACCAGGGTATCTAATCCTGTTTGCTCCCCACGCTTTCGTGCCTCAGCGTCAGTATCGGGCCAGTGAGCCGCCTTCGCCACTGGTGTTCTTGCGAATATCTACGAATTTCACCTCTACACTCGCAGTTCCACTCACCTCTCCCGAACTCAAGATCCTCAGTATCAAAGGCAGTTCTGGAGTTGAGCTCCAGGATTTCACCCCTGACTTAAAGACCCGCCTACGCACCCTTTACGCCCAGTGATTCCGAGCAACGCTAGCCCCCTTCGTATTACCGCGGCTGCTGGCACGAAGTTAGCCGGGGCTTATTCTTGCGGTACCGTCATTATCTTCCCGCACAAAAGAGCTTTACAACCCTAGGGCCTTCATCACTCACGCGGCATGGCTGGATCAGGCTTGCGCCCATTGTCCAATATTCCCCACTGCTGCCTCCCGTAGGAGTTTGGGCCGTGTCTCAGTCCCAATGTGGCTGATCATCCTCTCAGACCAGCTACTGATCGTCGCCTTGGTGAGCCATTACCTCACCAACTAGCTAATCAGACGCGGGCCGATCTTTCGGCGATAAATCTTTCCCCGTAAGGGCTTATCCGGTATTAGCACAAGTTTCCCTGTGTTGTTCCGAACCAAAAGGTACGTTCCCACGCGTTACTCACCCGTCTGCCGCTGACGTATTGCTACGCCCGCTCGACTTGCATGTGTTAAGCCTGCCGCCAGCGTTCGCTCTGAGCCAGGATCAAACTCTCAAGTTGGACTTGGAACTTTGAACCGGCTGATCACAACGTTTGACGAGGTCCCACCATCTCGCAACGATTCACATCGCTACGACTGATCTCACTGAAGAGATCATGGTGTTACCTTTGAAACGTGTACCGCCGAAGTCTTCGTCCGGTCTCGAACCAGGAAAGCCGAAGCTTACCTTGGCGCCGAGACCCGCAAGGACTCCGCCGTCCACGTTTCTCTTTCTTCATCTTTACTTGTCAAACAGCCCGAGACCCGAAGGTCTCTCACCCTTAGAGGGTTTCGAAGTCTCACTCGACGACAAATCACAACCGATAGTCTATCGGTTGTTCGATTCACTCATCGGAATGAGGAGCTTCACGAGGCACCAAACTCGGTCTTGGCCAAGGGCCAAAACAGCGCCGCGCTCAGTGGGTCGGTCTATAAACCCGCCCCATCGACCTTGTCAACGCCTAATGTCAACAAATCGTCGCATCGACCGAACTTATTTTGCGGCGCGAAGAAGCCGTGATTTTTGCGGGCCTTACGCCGTACTTGAGCCATAATCCTGCGACGTTCTGACGTATAGTTACGCTTGAATCGTCGGATGCCAGTGGGGGCTGCCGGCATTCTTCTGGTCGGGAGGGGCGATCGCAGATGATCCTTCGTCCTTTTTCGACCTCCGACAGACACCGAGAGATCCAGCAGCATTGTTGTTCACAACTCCGGCCGGCCCGCACGACCATCTTTGGGCCACTGATTTGCGGATAATTCTGCAGAACGCTTGGTTCCCGACTTGCTCTTGCGGGGAGCAAATCGAGATCCCGGCCGGACGGATCTCTTCAGTGTTACGTTCGGTGCAGTTTGGGGGACGGTGGGTTGAGCCAACGGACGTCACGCGCGGGCGGATATGGGCGCGATGCCGGGATCATCGATCTCGGTCACGAGCCGCCGCTTTCGGTCGATGGCAGCGAAGCCGCTGTGATCGATCGCCGTCGCGTCTCCGTCCAGTGGTTTAGTGGAACCATTCTGACCGGACTTTGCGGGGCGGCCCTGATCGGTGGCGCCGTCTTCGCGTCTCTCGACGGTGAAACGACCTTTGCCCGCGTGCCGGAGCGGGTCGAGAGCGCGCTGCGCGGCGCATTCGGCGCCAATGACCGCGCCGTCAGCCTGCACAAGGCCGACCGCCTGCCGCCCCCGAGCGAAGCCTCCGCCGCACGCAGCCTGGTGCGTGTCTCCACCGTCACGAGGGTCGGCAGCCGCGACGTGATCAGGGTGCGGCCGTTCATGCGGGTCTCCGGCAACCTGTCGATGACCACGAGCGATCTGTCCGCCAAGATTCCACCCTTCAATGCCCAGCGCATGCTGACCGACGTCGGCGGCGACTCCCAGACCTCGACGGACGACGCCAACAATGCAAACGCCGCCGAGCCGGATGCCGAGGTGTCCTTCGTCACCAAGGATCTCGGCACGGTGCTGCCCAAGGCCAAGATTTCCGCCGGCATCGCGCTGGACGAGATTGTGATGCGGGTGCGCGATGCCGCCAACTGGCATGGCAACGGCGCGAGCGGGGTTCGCTACGCGCTTGCCAACGCGACGGCGGATGCCACCGGCGCGACCAAGTCCGACATCAAGATGGCCTATGCCACCGAGGGAGCCACGGCGGCCGACCCCTATGCCGGCTTCGAGACGCGCGTGGTGCCGGAGAACGTGACCCTGCTGCCCAAGACCAAGGAGCAGGTCACCGGCGGCAATCCCACCGGCGAGCGCGTCCATATGGTGAAGAAGGGCGACAGCGCCGCCTCCATTCTGCGCGATCAGGGCGCCACGCCTGACGATATCAAGGCGATCATCGCCCTGCTGGGCGCCCGTGGGCGCGACGGCGGCATCAAGGAAGGCGAAAAGCTGCGCATCCTGATGGCCCCTGCCGCCCCCGGGGCCCGCCTGCAGCCCTGCCGCGTGATCATCGCCAACGACACTACGGTCGAAGCCGACGTCGCCCTGTCCGACCTCGGCAAATATGTCGCGGTCGACGTGGCCAGCATGAACACGATTGCCGAGACCCCCGATATCGCCAAGGCCGACGACGATGACGATGACGATGGCACCGGCGTGCGGCTCTACCAGAGCATTTACGAGACCGCGCTGCGCAACAAGGTGCCGATGCCGGTCATCGACGACATGATCCGCATCTATTCCTACGACGTCGACTTCCAGCGCCGGGTGCAGCCGGGCGATTCCTTCGACGTCTTCTATGCCGGCGAGGACGAAGGCGCGAACAACAGCTCCGAGAAGACCGAGGTGCTGTATGCGGCGCTCACCGTCGGCGGCGAAACCAAGAAATACTACCGCTTCCAGACCCCCGATGACGGCGTGGTCGACTACTACGACGAGACCGGCAAGAGCGCGAAGAAGTTCCTGGTGCGCAAGCCGGTCAACGACGCCATCATGCGCTCCGGCTTCGGCGGCCGCCGCCATCCGATCCTCGGCTATGTGAAGATGCACACCGGCGTCGACTGGGCCACGGCCTACGGCACACCGATCTTTGCCGCCGGCAACGGCGTGCTGGAGAAGATCGGCTGGGAAGGCGGCTACGGCAAATATATCCGCATCAAGCACAACAACGGCTACGAGACGGCTTACGGCCACATGTCGGCCTTCGCCAAGGGCATGGAAATCGGCAAGCGCGTGCGCCAGGGTCAGGTGATCGGCTTTGTCGGCTCGACCGGCATGTCGACCGGCGCCCATGTCCACTACGAAATCCTGGTCAACGGCCGCTTCGTCGATCCCATGCGTGTGAAGCTGCCGCGCGGCCGCGCGCTGGAGGGCCCGATGATGGCGGGCTTCGAGAAAGAGCGCGACCGGCTCGATGGCATGATGGGCGGCCGCAACGGCTCCTCGGCCCGCATCTCGGACGCGGGCCCGATGCAGGTGACGAACCGGTAAGGCCGGAAAGCGCGGCCGATCGGACCGCGCCTTTCTCGTCTCAAGCCTCGAACCTCACGTTCAGTTCAGCTTGCGCTTCGGCGCCGGCGCCTCGAACTGCGCGATTTCAGCGGTTTGCGACGCCTTGCCGTTGAAGGTCAGCACATTGCCCTTCGCCGAGATCGCGACCTTGTCGCCGTCCTTGACCTCGCCGGCAAGGATCATCTCGGCCAGCGGGTCTTGCAGGTACTTCTGGATCACGCGCTTGAGCGGACGCGCGCCATAGGCCGGATCCCAGCCCTTGGCGGCAAGCCAGTCTCGGCCATCCGCATCCAGCGTGAGCGCGATCTTGCGCTCCTCCAGCAGTTTTTGCAGCCGCGCGAACTGGATCTCGACGATCCGTCCCATCTCGCTCCGCTGCAGGCGATGGAACAGGATGATCTCGTCGATCCGGTTGAGGAATTCGGGGCGGAAATGCGCCCGCACCATCCCCATCACCTGCTCGCGCACGGCCGACGTGTCCTCGCCCTCCGGCTGATTGACCAGGAACTCGGAGCCGAGATTCGAGGTCATGATGATCAGCGTGTTGCGGAAGTCGACGGTGCGGCCCTGACCATCGGTCAGACGGCCGTCATCGAGCACCTGCAGCAGCACGTTGAAGACGTCGGGATGCGCCTTCTCGATCTCGTCGAACAGCACGACCTGGTAGGGACGCCGACGCACCGCTTCGGTGAGCGCGCCACCCTCGTCATAGCCGACATAGCCCGGAGGCGCGCCGATCAGCCGCGAAACCGAGTGCTTCTCCATGTATTCGGACATGTCGAGGCGAACCATCGCGGTCTCGTCGTTGAACAGGAATGCGGCGAGGGCCTTGGTCAGCTCGGTCTTGCCTACCCCGGTGGGACCTAAGAACATGAACGAGCCCATGGGGCGATTCGGATCCTGCAGACCGGCGCGCGAACGCCGCACGGCGGTCGCAACCGCATGCACGGCCTCGGCCTGACCGACGACGCGCTTGCCAAGCACGTCCTCCATCTTCAGGAGCTTGTCCTTCTCGCCCTCCAGCATCTTGTCGACGGGCACGCCGGTCCAGCGCGAGACGACCTGCGCGATGTGGTTGGCGGTGACCGCCTCCTCCACCGTCTGGCCGGCACTCTCCTTGGCCTCGATATCGGCGAGCTTCTTCTCCAGCTCCGGAATCTTGCCATAGGCAAGCTCGCCCGCGCGCTGGAACTCGCCACGGCGCTGCGCATTCGCAAGCTCGACCCGCAACGCGTCCAGATCGCTCTTGAGTCGCTGCGCGTTCGACAGCTTGTTCTTCTCTGCGCTCCAGCGCGAGGTCAGCGCTGCCGATCTCTCCTCGAGCTCGGCCAGTTCCTTCTCCAGCGCCTTCAGGCGGCTCTTGGAGCCGAGATCGCTCTCCTTCTTCAGGGCCTCCTGCTCGATCTTGAGCCGGATGATCTCGCGGTCGAGCGAATCGAGCTCCTCGGGCTTGGAATCGACCTGCATCTTCAGCCGCGCCGCCGCTTCGTCCATCAAGTCGATGGCCTTGTCGGGCAGGAAACGGTCGGTGATGTAGCGGTTCGACAGCGTCGCCGCCGCCACCAGCGCGGAATCCGTGATCCGCACGCCGTGGTGCTGCTCGTATTTGTCCTTCAGGCCGCGCAGGATCGAGATCGTGTCCTCGACCGAGGGTTCGTTGACAAAGATCGGCTGGAACCGCCGCGCCAGCGCCGCGTCCTTCTCGACATGCTTCTGGTACTCGTCGAGCGTGGTAGCGCCGATGCAATGCAGCTCGCCGCGCGCAAGCGCAGGCTTCAAGAGATTGGACGCATCCATCGCGCCGTCGGCCTTGCCGGCGCCGATCAGCGTGTGCATCTCGTCGATGAACAGGATGTAGGTGCCCTCGGAGGCGGTAACCTCCTGCAGCACGGCCTTCAGCCGCTCCTCGAACTCGCCGCGATATTTCGCGCCGGCAATTAGCGCGCCGAGATCGAGCGAGAGCAGCTTCTTGTCCTTCAGGCTCTCCGGCACGTCGCCATTGACGATGCGCAGCGCGAGGCCCTCGACGATGGCGGTCTTGCCGACGCCAGGCTCGCCGATCAGCACGGGATTGTTCTTGGTACGCCGCGACAACACTTGAATCGTGCGGCGGATCTCCTCGTCACGGCCGATCACCGGATCGAGCTTGCCGTCACGCGCGGCCTGGGTCAGGTCGCGGGCATATTTCTTCAGCGCGTCATAGGCGTTTTCGGCCGTGGCGGAATCCGCGGTGCGGCCCTTGCGAAGGGCTTCGATCGCCGCGTTCAGGTTCTGCGCGGTCACGCCGCCTTTGGCCAGGATGCCGCCGGCCTCGCTGTTCTTGTCCATGGCCAGGCCAAGCAAAAGACGCTCGACCGTGACAAAGCTGTCGCCGGCCTTCTCGCCCGCCTTCTCGGCAGCGTCAAAGGCACGCGCCAGCTCCGGCGAAAGATAGACCTGCCCTGCCCCGCTGCCCGAAACCTTCGGCAGCTTGTTCAGCGCGTCCTCGGTCGCCTTCAAAATCGCACGTGAATTGCCACCGGCCCGGTCGATCAGACCGCCCGCGAGCCCTTCCTGGTCGTCGAGGAGCACCTTCAAAAGATGCAATGGCGAGAATTGCTGGTGGCCGTCGCGCACCGCGAGCGACTGCGCGGACTGGACGAAGCCCCGTGCACGCTCGGTGTATTTTTCAATATTCATCTGTTTGATCCCTCAGCCTGCCGCAACCGCCCCGAAGCGACGGATTTTGGGCATCTTCGTTGGGTTTCCGCCCCCCGCGTTGACATCCGTCAACAGCGCAAGCGAAGGTGTCACCGACGTTTCCGCCGGCTTGCGGCAAATGTGGGAAGGGCCTACCCCTAACGGAAGAGGCACGTTCACAAAATCGTGCGCGGAGGCCGTAGGCCCCGCGAATCTGCAGGGAATTTCATGCCCGACACGCCCGACGCCGACATCGCCGGCCTTTACCGCTACCCGGTCAAGGGCCTCACTCCGGAGCCGCTGCAGAAGATCGCACTGGCGACCGGCCAGACCGTGCCGGCCGACCGCCGCTATGCCATCGAGAACGGCCCGAGCGGCTTCGACCCCGCGGCGCCGGCCTGGCAGCCCAAGACCCAGTACCTGATGCTGATGCGCAATGAGCGACTGGCCGCCCTGCGCAGCCATTTCGAGGAGGCAACCAACATTCTCACCATCCGCAAGGACGGCGAGATGGTTGCGCGAGGCGACCTCGAGACAGCCGAGGGCCGCGCCGCCATCGAGAGCTATTTCGAACAGAACTTCCAGCGCGAGCTGAGGGGACCGCCAAAACTCCTGACCGGCGGTGGCCACAGTTTTTCGGACGTCGCCAAGAAGGTGGTCTCGATCATCAACCTTTCGAGTGTCGCGGCAATCGAGAGCATGGTCGGCACAACGGTCAATCCGCTGCGCTTCCGCGCCAACCTCTATTGCAGCGGCTGGCCGGCCTGGCACGAGTTGGGCCTGCTCGACCGCACGCTCGCGATCGGCGACGTCAGGCTCAAGGTGGTCAAGCGCATCGTCCGCTGCGCCGCCACCAATGTCGACCCCGACACCGCCGCGCGCGATCTCGACATTCCCACGACGCTGATGCAGCAGCTCGGCCACAATGATTGCGGCATCTATGCCGAGGTGATCGCGCCGGGCACGATTGAGGTGGGGGACGCAATCGAGGTGGAAGAGCCGAGATTGATTTGAGGATTGCACGCTGGCGCAGGCTGGCGTAGCGACTGCGTGCGGCGACCTGCGTTCGCTCAATTCGCGCCCCGTCGTGCGTCAGCCGGGACGACGCGAGAACGTGCAACAGCATCCTCGCGACGCATTTTCGCCCGAGCTTTGAGTCTCTCGTCCCCCTCCGGAAAATAAAGAGGGCGCAGGGAAGGCCGGGTGGCCGCATGCACCCGGGGCCCGCGCGCAAAAAAATTGCGCGAGGCGCGTAGACCACAGGTACAGGCGGTGACAACCGGCCTTCCCTGCGCGGTGGTGCTACGGCTTATACGCGCTCTCCTCGGTGAACCATCCCGTTTGCCACCGTCGCCTTGGGAGGTCTCATGCGCATCGCAGCCCGGTTGGGCTCCGCGCGACCTCCACCAAGACTTGGCGCCGGACCTTGGGGCGCCAGGACCACACGACTTCGCCGTCCGCGAACCTCTCCACCACGCGCGCGACAGGGTTTCTCGCAACCCCGCCGTAGCCGCGATGGAGACGCTTTTAGCGCCGCTCGTCCCGCGCGCCGTTCGATCGCTCACGGCCAAGCCGCCCTGCAATCACGTTCGCGCACGACGCTCTCGCGTCCACCGCTTCCCCGGCTGAACGTTTCGTGACGTTCGCGAGACGCCCCTCTTGGCGGGCCGGGATAACGGCATCCAAACATAACTTCCAGAAAAGCGAAACAAGAATATTTTCGCGTGAAGGGACTGGACGCCCCAAATCAGCTTGAACCGGCACGCGAAATTCAATTTTTCGCGCACGCGGCTGCTGCCGATCAAAGACGCTCGAGGGGAAGCATGACGCAGAATTTCGACTGATCCCGCCCGTCGGGCGAACCACCTGCCCACGGTTTTTCATGATGAAATCGGCGGCTCGCCTGTAACGAAACCCGGACACCCTGCGAATAGAGTCCCGACAGATCACGCCAGCCAAGCGCGCCGACCAGCGGGTCTACCGTCGCGCAGGCCTACGGAGTGCCCTCCAAGGCTGTCCATGGGGGAACAGCCAGTCGGCAGGTCCTCCAAGATGGCTATCAGCAAGCAAGCCGCATACTGGTGAAGCTACTTGCGCGATGTGTCGAGATCGGTCGCGTGCCAACGACCACAGAGTTGGATGCCCTCGCCCTCAACTCGACGGCCTCATGAAGCCTATTGAAGACAATTACCTGCCTACTTCTTGCTAAGCTCGCGAATTATCGACCCTCTCCATACTTTTGCGCAGCAACTCCTCATAGTTGAGGATAGTAAAGGCTCCGAGATCGTTGAGGATCGCCTTGCCGTCTCCCGTCATAGTTTTCTTTGCCTCATCGGGAATGTCGATCATGCGCGCAAGTGGCAATGAGCACATGGACAAAGCGTAGCCCAGCTCCGTCATGCATACGAAAACACCGACTTGTTGCATGATGCCTCCTACGACCGGCCGCCCCGTGCCACTGAAATGGCCTGGCCGGAACCCCGGAATCGGATGAGTGCCGACTTCGCAGAGCCGTTGATACCGTTCTTGGTCAATCGGGATAACGTTGCCTCCAAGCAGCTTCTCTAGCCTTCGTCGGACGGTGGCTGGGCCAAACGCATCCATGCGCTCTTTGTGGGATGCCGTCTTCCAAGCTGCCAACCCCGTCTTGTCACTCATGAAGAGCCAGAGGAGATTTGCCGCTTCCCCCATCCCCCAGATGAGCATGAGGGCTTCGTCGTAGTTCCCCGCCCTTACGAGCCGGTGTGCTGCCATCGCTTGGTTAACCACCCGACCGGCGAGCCACTCCAGTATATGATCCCCCTTCGAGCATCCCCAGGCACAGCAGGAGAGCCGGTAGAGGTAGGACAACAGATTGCCTACACGGACCATAGTTGCCGGAAGCTTTTTCCCCCATTCTTCATGAACTCGTCGGTGACTTTACTGGCTGAGTCGCCAGTTTCCTGAAGCAATGCCAGAAAGTCGCGGCCAACCGGGTATTTCTCGTGTTGCTCGGATGTCATCCGCGCTTGCGCCTCCGCTTAAGACCGTCATCCGCCCGCTGTAGCATCCATCCTGGCGAGGGGCTTGTCCAAAAAAGCGGCTCCTAAAAATTCCGAGCGCGGCGGCAGTCCAATCTTGATGCCCGCAGTTTGGCAAAATCTCTTGAAATAAAAATTTCTTCGGCAACAAATCGAGCAGGAACGCCCGACATTCGCTCGTGAACGGCTCGAGATCACCCAATGACAGACCGGTCCTACCATCGTCCATTGGGCGCGGTATCGCCCCGCATGGTATCGCAAAGAGCCGCCGTTCTATTGCCGCGCCACGCTGATGAAGCGCGCCATCGGCGACGACGGCAAGCCTGCCCTGAAACAGATCGGCTACATCAGCACGCCTGCGATAAGCTTGAAAGACCCCCGCAGCGCCAGGAATTTTGGCAACGGCCCGTATCGGATCGGCAAGATGCGGCTACAGCCCAACAAGCGCGCGTTGATCGAACAGCAATAGGGAGGTTACAATGCGCATGCTTGCTTATATCGCCCTCGCTGGTGCGACGATCCTCGCGGTCGACCCCGCTACGGCTCAACGCCACGACCCCCGCTTTCCCTATTGTATCGAGCGGTTTAGGTCAGGGCGCAGCAGCTACGTCGACTGTCGCTTCACCTCATTGGGCCAGTGCCGAATGACGGCCTCGGGGCTCCGAGCCAGGTGCTTTCGGAACCCATTTTTTCGAGGGTCGAGATAGAGCTTCTGCTGGAAGCTGGGGATATGTTCCCGGCGGTTCTACCAGAACGAGCGAGCAGCGCTAATCTCACCGACGCAGCGGATGGGGGCCGCTTACGTCATGCCGTGGGCTCGACCTGAATATTCGAAGCGCCGCGTCAATGATGCCGGTGCGTACGTGGCCACCTATTATGACCTGGCCGCAGCTACCGAGGCTGGTTTTCCGCAATATCTTGCCGCTTTGGACATCGTGAACAATTGGCGTTCGGCGCACAATTTCCCGCTCAATACCTTCCACGTTGGACTGAGGCGACGAGGAAAACAAATCGATAGCGGGATAATCACCGCGCAACGCATCAAGCGTCTCTCTTCAATCGAGCACAAGCTCTCGCGCTTTCCAACGATGACGCTGTCGCAGATGCAGGACATCGGCGGTTGCCGCGCCATCATGAGATCGACCAGGGCGGTGAAGCAGCTGTGCCAGGCCTATGCCGCCAGCGACTTAAAGCATACCCTGGCGGTGAACGATGATTATGTCGCCTCGCCAAAGCCATCTGGCTATCGGGGCATTCATCTCGTCTATAAATACTTTTCGGATCGCAAGACCGACTACAACACGCTGAAGATCGAAATCCAAATTCGGTCGCAGCTGCAGCACGCATGGGCAACGGCGGTCGAGACTGTCGGCACGCTCCAACAGCAGGCGCTCAAGTCCAGCCAAGGTGAAAAGGACTGGCTACGATTTTTTGCGTTAGCCAGCAGCGCCTTTGCGTTGCGGGAGGGCACGCCCCCTGTTCCGGGAACGCCGAGCGCCTATAGCGAACTCGTCCGGGAAATGCGCGATTATGTGGGACGGCTCGATTTGGCAAAACGGCTGCAGACCTACGGTCACGCCATGCAAATCCTGTCCAATCCACAGCATGGTAGGAGCGACAACCACTATTTTCTGCTGGAGATGAACCCCACCCAGAGATCGATTGAGGTGACAACTTTCAAGTTCGGCGAGTCGACGTTGGCGAACCAAAAATATCTGGAAGTTGAGCGCAAGCTGAAGGACATCCCCGGCGCGGAAGCGGTGCTCGTCTCGGTCGACTCCCTAGACGCGGTCAGGAAGGCCTATCCGAATTACTTTCTCGATACCGAGGTGTTCGTGCGGCTCATTCGAGAGACAACCAAAACGCTCAGGCCGCCTCGGCCACCTTCTAGGAGGCCTGACGCTAGGCAGCTCGATCTGTTCAAATAGGATGCTGGCGCGCTGGGATCATTTCTTCCAGTCCCAGTCGGTGCTCATCCGGTAGCGTTCGTTCCTGGGCAGTGCCAGCCTCGCCTGAACCTCTTCCGGTTCGATTTTGCGCTTGGCCCAACCGGCAAAGCTCTTCAGCTCGCAGTCACCTTTTTCCTGCGCGAGCCAGAAATAGTCCAAGGTTTCCGGATCGGCGTCACGCCATTTCACGAACCAGCCGTTCGACTCGGTCACTTCCCGGATGCGCTGCGACTTCCCGCCAATGTAGAAGCCGCCCTTTACGATATCAGCCTGTCTCACCCTTCCAGTTCCCAGTTTATGATGCGGGTCATGGCGGGCTTAGCACGCCGCTTTCTGCTGAAGAAAGGCCGAGGCCTTCGTAGAGCGCCCCACGCGTGCGACAGGGTTTCTCGCAACCCCGCCGCAGCCGCGATGGAGACGCTTTTAGCCCCGCCCGTCCCGCGCGCCGTTCGATCGCTCACGGCCAAGCCGCCCTGCAACCACGTTCGCGCACGACGCTCTCGCGTCCACCGCTTCCCGGCCCAACGTTTCGTGACGTTCGCGAGACGCCCCTCTTGGCGAGCCGGGATAACGGCATCCAAACATGACTTCCAGAAAAGCGAAACAAGAATATTTTCGCGCGAAGCACTGGACGACCCAAATCAGCTTGAACCGAAACGCGAAATTCGATTTTTGGCGCACGCGGCTGCTGCCGATCAACGATGGTTCGAGGGGAAGCACCGCGCGGAACCTCAAGTGATCCTGCCCGCCGGGCGAACCACCTGCCCGCGGCTTATCATGACGAAATCGGCGCCATGCCTGTAACCAAACCCGGCGGCCCCGCGAATAGAGTCCCATCAGATCACGTCAGCGAAGCGTGCCGACCAAGCGGATGCCGTCCGGCTCCGGCAGCACGGCTCAACATTTGTCTTGGTCGACCAATCCAGGAGAAGCGAACATGATTCCTGCGGCATCCCCGTACCAGAAAAAGCGGCGACGGGTCCTCGGCCACGAGATGGCATATGTGGAGGTCGGACAGGGCGATCCCATCGTGCTGTTGCACGGCAATCCCACCTCGTCCTACCTCTGGCGCAACGTGCTGCCGCACCTGCAGCCACTGGGCCGCTGCATTGCGCCCGACCTGATCGGCATGGGCGACTCCGACAAGCTGCCTGACAGTGGGCCCAGCTCGTACCGCTTCGTCGAGCACCGCCGCTACCTCGACGCCCTGCTCGATGCGCTGGATGTGCGCGAGCGAGTCACCTTCGTCATTCACGACTGGGGTTCGGCCCTGGGCTTCGACTGGGCCAATCGCCATCGCAAGGCTGTGAAGGCTATTGCATACATGGAGGCGATCGTGCAGCCGCAAGGCTGGGACCACTGGGACGTGATGAACATGCGTCCATTCCTGCAGGCGCTGCGCTCCGAGAAAGGCGAGGCGATGGTCCTGCAGGACAACTTCTTCATCGAGAAGATCCTGCCAGGGGCCATCCTGCGCACTCTCTCTGCCGAGGAGATGGCGGAGTACCGACGGCCTTTCGCTGAGCCCGGTGAGGGGCGACGGCCGACGCTGACATGGCCCCGCCAGATCCCGATCGCGGGCGAGCCCCCCGATGTCACTGCGATCGTGGCCGCTTACGCGGACTGGCTCTCGACCAGCAATGTGCCCAAGCTGTTCATAAAGGCCGAGCCCGGCGCGCTCCTCGGCGGCGGGACGAACCTCACCACCGTCCGTGCGTGGCCCGCGCAGACCGAGGTGAAAGTCGCAGGCGTCCATTTCGTCCAGGAGGATTCGCCTGATGAGATCGGGCGCGCCATCTCCGACTGGATGAGGATGTTGGGCTGACAGGCCGTTCAATCAGGGAACGACGGAGGGAACGGTGGGACTGTCCTGGCAACAAGGTCCGCTTTCAACAGGAGCCATCGGCCGATTTCTGGTGCCCGAGCCGCTGCCGAAAAGACTCCTGTACGTGGAGCGATTGCGCAGGCGTATGCGGGTGCGCTTCGGGGGCAACTGGATCGCCGACAGCGAGAACGTGCTTCTGCTGTTCGAACCGGGCCGCTATCCGGTCGCCTACTTCCCCGAGGGCGACGTGTCTTCGCGCATCCTCGAGCGCACCGAGCAGACCACCCAACACCCAGATCTCGGGCCCACCTCCTGGTACAGCGTTCGGGCTGACGAGCAGCACATCGCACCGCGGGGGGCGTGGCAGCACACCGGCCTGCCCGCCCACGCCAGCGAACTCCAAGCACGCGTCGCGTTCGCCTGGCGCGCCATGGACGCCTTCTACGAAGAGGACGAACGAATCCTCGGCCATGCCGCCGATCCCTACCATCGCATCGACATTCGCCAGGCCTCCCGTCACCTCGTGGTCCGCCACGGTGAGCGGGTGATCGCGGATACCAAGCGGCCGGTGGTTCTCTACGAGTCCGGCTTCGCGCCGCGCTGGTACGTTCTACGCGCCGACATCGATGAATCCGCCCTCGCGCCCGTGAAACTTCAGACCTTCTGTCCGTACAAGGGTCTCTGCAGCTACTACTCCATCGGGGACGCACGCCAGGCGGCATGGTCGTATCCCGACGCCTATCCCGAGGTCCGCCGCATCTCCAACCTGGTCTCGTTCGAACCTGACATCGTCACGGTGCACCTCGATGGCATCCAGCTCCGTCTCGAGTCGGGTCAGACGGTGGTGCCGCACGGCCCCGATCGCAACCTCGATCTCGCCGAGATCGTCCCCGCCGCCAACGACCCTGAGCAAGTATCTGGTGGTGGGCCGGCAGCGGCCGCGAGCGACTAGCTGACCTTTTGTCGACGCGATAGCGGGATCGCTGGACTGTCAGGGACTGTCAATTGAATGTCGTCGAGTCGAAATAGCCTGCCTGGCTCAGGAGGCTAGGCATGAAGCAGCTCGCGTTAGTGATCACCCTATCAGTGGCCGGATTTCTGGCCGCGTGCATCGAGGTTGGTCAGATGATTCCCCTGGATGAAACGGCAAAATCGATCGGAACACCGAAAATCGAAATCGCATTGCATCAAACGGCACACGGGGGCGTTGGCGTTGCGATGCCTGACGGAGAGATTTTGCAGGGCGAATATCAGGTCCTCGATAGCGCCTCCGGCGGACTCACCCCCTCTGGACAATACGCCCTCACAGGTCTTCCAGCCGGCAGCCGCAACGTCTTTGTTCGCGCCACGGGCCCCCAAACCGAGATGAGTTGCAACGGGCTAACAAACGGACAGGGTCATGGTTCGGCGATCTGTGAGATGAGCAGCGGTGCGCACTATCGCATACTGTTTTGAGTTGCGCAGTCCGGGCGGATCGACGAACTCGGTTGACGACCGGAACATTCTCTGACCGGGAGAAACGCCATCAAAGCGCCCGCGCAGCCAACGAACTGTCGTCAAGTTGCGATAGGCTCTCCCGACCAGCACGGAAGAAGAAGCCCATCGCCATGACCACGTACGACACGGAGACATTCGACCTCGATCTCAGCCGCCGCAAGCTGCTCGCTGCAGCGGGCATTGGCGGTGCGGCCCTGGTGGCGGCATCGCTCGTCGGAAGCGGCGCCGAGGCCGCGCCCCTCCCAGGCGGGTCGTCCGATCCGGCAACGACACCTCCGGTCGCAGGTCTCCATCTGCAGTTCGGCGCCGATGCGTCGTCGGACATGGTGGTGTCCTGGCACGCGCTGCAGCCCGTGCAAAATCCGAAGGTCGTGCTGGGGCAGCTCGACGGCAAGCTCGAGCAGACGGTCAAGGCCACGGAGACGAGCTACCTCGATGCGAAGTCGGACAAGCACGTCTACGCCTATCATGCCAAGCTCAGTGGACTGCGGCCGGACTTCACCTATCTCTACGGCGCAATGCATGACGGCGCGGAGCCGGAGTTCGCGACGTTTCGCACCGCGCCGCGCGGCCGCGCGGCGTTTACTTTTACGAGCTTCGGCGATCAGGGCACGCCGACGCTCGGCAAGAAGTTCGTGCCGCCTCAAGGCGTGACGCTGCAAAATCCGCCTTACGTGAACGACAATCTCGGCTCGCCGGCGGCGGGCGATACCACGCTCGGCGTCGAGCGGCTGAAGCCGCTGTTTCATCTGTTCAACGGCGACCTCTGCTACGCCAATCTCGCCGAAGATCGCGTGCGGACCTGGTGGGATTTCTGGGACAATAACAGCCGCAGCGCCCGCAAGCGTCCCTGGATGCCCTCGCCCGGCAATCATGAAAACGAACTCGGCAATGGGCCGATCGGCTATCAGGCCTATCAGACCTATTTCTCGGTGCCGGAAGCCGAAGGCCAGACCGAGGTCACGCGCGGGCTGTGGTATGCCTTCACCGCGGGCTCGATGCGGGTGATCAGCATCGCCAACGACGACATCTGCTATCAGGACGGCGGCAACTCCTACGTCCGCGGCTATTCGCAAGGGGCGCAGAAGACCTGGCTGGAAAAGGAATTAGCCGCAGCCCGCAGCGATCATGATGTCGACTGGGTCGTCGTGTGCATGCACCAGGTCGCGATCTCGACGGCCGACATGTTCAACGGCGCCGACCTCGGCATCCGCGAGGAATGGGTGCCGTTATTCGACAAGTACGGTGTCGACCTCGTGGTGTGCGGGCATGAGCATCACTACGAGCGCTCGCACCCGATCCGCGGCCGGGAATCCAACGCGACGCTCACGCCTGTGCCGACCGCAACGACAATCGATGTCGTCGACACCACGAAAGGGACGGTGCACATGGTGATCGGCGGTGGCGGAACGTCCGTGCCGTCGAACCAGCTGTTCTTCAACCCGCCGGCTTGCCGGGTCATCACCGCGGTCGGCGAGCCCGATCCCAAGACCGGCAAGCGCCCGCCTGTCTATGTCAAGGAACAGGCACCATGGTCGGCGGTGCGAAACGCCGCGCATTCTTACGGCTTCGCCGCCTTCACGCTCGATCCGGGCTCAACGCGCGGCGGCACGACCTCGATCAAGGTCGTCTATTACGATGTGGTGGGACCGGACGGTCAGTTGACGCCTTTCGAGACCTTCACGCTGAACCGCCCTCGCCGCGACTGAAGCGCGGCGAGATCAGCTGCATTGTCGTCGCCAGCAGAGAATGTCGGCCACCGCGCATGCGCGTTTGCCCGACCTCTTCTTTGCCCGGCAGGTACGTCCATACGGCTCCCTTTGCTCAGCCGTCAGCCGGCCGCTCACGCGCTTTTTATTCTTCGTTACACCCGCAGACCTTCAACATCGGCTCCGAAGTACCAGATTAGAATTGGAATGATACACATCATCTCACGGCGATTTATTCATCGTCAGCCGAAGGTCTGGAACGAATATGGGCGAAGTCATTCAGTTTGTCTCGAAATCCGAGCGCGAGCGTATCCGGCTCATCCGTGAAGCGCGTGCGCACTATGAAAGCGTGTTTCCGTCGGCTGATCCGGCCGGAGCGCAACGGGACGATGCAGCCACACCTCATGCGGCCGAAGGCGTCAATGCCCGCCGCGGTGATGGGGGCCTCGCGTGATCAAGATCATCGCCGTGCTCTGCAGCCTCTCCGCTCCCACGAATTGCCACGAACAGACTGTCACCACGTCGGACTTCGCCGAAGTCTCGATGCAGTCCTGCCTGATGGGCGCGCCGCAGCTTGCCGAATGGATGAAGCAGCATCCGGCCGAGCGCCTGGCAGCCTGGCGCTGCGCGATCGGCAACCAGGACGGCCGGGGCATCTAAAGCGCCTGGTTGAATCGTGATCGCGCGTTAGGCTCTTTGGCTGAGCAGGATCTTTCCGGAAAACCGCTACACACTTTTCCGGATCATGCTCTAGCGGCAGACGTCGCGCCGAGCCGTGGTCCTGCACGATGATCGTTCGTCCTCCATCGAGGCAGCTCACTGGCCGAAGGACGCGTGAGCTACTAATCTGAAGGCGCTGAATCATCCCTGCCGGCCGCCCCGGAGCGTCTTGATGAACGTCACCATCCTCGACGATTACCACGACACGTTGCGCACGCTTCCCTGCTTCGCCAAGCTCGCGGATCACAAGGTCACGATCTGGAATGACCATGTGCAGGATGTCGATGTCCTCGCGGACCGTCTCAAGGAGACCGAAGCGCTGGTGTTGATCCGGGAGCGCACCAAGATCCGCAGCCCCCTGCTCGAACGGCTGCCGCGACTGAGGCTGATCAGCCAGCGCAGCGTGTGGCCGCATATCGACATCGACGCCTGCAGCCAGCTCGGCATTGTCGTCTCATCCGACATGCATGCGGACACGCCGTCCTACGCCACGGCTGAATTGACCTGGGCGTTGATCCTCGCATCGATGCGCCAGATCCCGCAGCAGGCGGCAGCGCTCAAGGCAGGGCGGTGGCAGATCGGCGTCGGCACCACGCTGCGCGGCAAGACGCTTGGTCTCTATGGCTGGGGCCGCATCGCGCGCGCAGTTGCAGACTACGGTCGTGCCTTCGGCATGAATGTGATGGTCTGGGCCCGCGAAACCTCGCGCGAGCGTGCGCGCCAGGAGGGCTTTGCGGTGGCCGAGAGCAAGGCGGCCTTCTTCGAGCGGAGCGACGTGCTCTCACTGCACATGCGGTTGGTCGATGCCACCCGCCACATCGTGACCGCAGGCGACCTCGCGCGCATGAAGCCAACGGCGCTCCTGGTCAATACCAGCCGCGCGCCGCTGATCGAGCCCGGCGCATTGGTGGCAGCCCTGCGGGCGGGTCGGCCGGGCCGCGCCGCCGTCGACGTCTACGAGCAGGAACCGCTGACCGATCCGGCCGATCCGCTCCTGTTGTCGCCCAACGTGCTGGCCACCCCGCACATCGGCTACGTCACGCGCGAGGAATACGAGATCCAGTTTACCGACATCTTCGATCAAATCGTCGCGTTCGCAGCCGGCACGCCGACAAACGTCGTCAACCCCGACGTGCTCGCCCGGATGAGACCCTGAGGCCGGGTCGCATCAAGGATGCGATCCGAGTGGCGCTCGTGGACAGAATCCCTCACCCTAAACCCTCTCCCCGCGAGCGCGGGAAGAGGGAGAGCAGCGAGACTCAATTCGGCATCACATACGCGTAGATCCGGCCGCGCGACACGGGTGCCTCCCGCACGCGATTGCCGTTGTTGCCGGAGATCATGATCGGATTGCCCTGGGCATCGACGCCCGTGATGATGCCGACATGGCCGCCGCCGCGGCGACCCATCACGGCAATGGCGCCGACCTGCGGTCCCGAGACGCGCGTGCCGTAGTGGGCGAACGATGCCGCAAGGTCCGAGCCGGTGCCGCTATGGCCGGTCTTCTGCAGCACCATGTTCATGAACCGCGCGCACCACAGGCTGGCGCGGCTGGTCGGATTGGTGCCGAGATAGTGTCGCGCCTCCGCGACCAGGCCCGAGCCGCCGAAGCCGCCCGACGTCGCAACGCCGCCGGCACCTTCGTTTGAGCCGGGCATCACGCTGGCCTGCGTCGACTCCAGGCCGCGCGCGCGAATCTGCGCCACGCCGCGCTCCCGGCGCGAGAGACGTGCCATGTGAGTGTGTGAGAAGCTCCGCCTTGCAAAATGGTAGCCCGTGTGGCGCGCATGTGCGTAGCGCTGAGAGCCGTGATGAGACCTTGCCGAGGCGGGAGAAGACGCGGCGATTGCCGCAGAGCAGAAAGCCAGCGCGACAAGCGACCGGCGGAACGCAGTGAACGCAACCATACTCATTCCTTAGTTAGCACCCCCAATTCCATACCGGCCGCCTCTGCGCGGCCAACATGCGCGGCCCGTATGAGAACCCGGATGTGGCAAGAACATGACGCGATGCAACACGAGAAAATGAGCGGCAGGAGCAGCCGCGATGATTTTGCATCGCGGCTTGCTGCTACTGCATTGCTGCCGGGCGCGTTAACTGCGATTTATGATTTCGACAAAACAAGGGGAGCGCTCATGCCATACGCCGTCGCAAGCGACAACACTCGGCTTTATTTCGAGGAAGCAGGCAGCGGAACGCCGATCCTCTTCCTGCATGAATTCGCGGCCGACCACACCAATTGGGAGCCGCAGATGCGTTATTTCTCGCGCGGCCACCGTTGCATCGCCTATTCGGCGCGCGGCTACACGCCGTCCGATGCGCCTGTATCGAGCGAGGTCTACACCTACAAGCATTTCTACACCGATGCGCTCGCGGTGCTGGATCACCTGAAGATCGAGAACGCACATCTCGTCGGACTCTCGATGGGCTCCTATTCATCGCTGCAGATTGCGCTGAACGCGCCGCGTCGCGCGCTGTCGATGACGCTCGCCGGCGTCGGCTCCGGCTCGAGCCTCGAGAATCTTGAAAGCTTTCGCGCGCAGTGCCGTGCCACGGCGGTAGAATTCGAGACGCTGGGCTCGGCGAAAGTCGCCGAGGTGACGCGCGAGGCGCCGGGACGGATTCCGTTCCTCGTAAAGGACCCGCGCGGCCACGCCGATTTCTACGCCAACCTTGCGCGCCACGACGCAAAGGGCTCGGCCAATACCATGCGCAGCTTTCAAGGCGCGAGGCCCTCGATATACACCATGACCGACGCGATCCGGAAAGCAGCGACGCCGGCGCTGATCATCTGCGGCGACGAAGACGACAATTGCGTCGAGCCGAGTCTGTTCCTGAAGAAGCATCTGCCGGCCGCCGGGCTGACATTCTTCCCGAAGTCCGGCCATGTGCTCAATCTGGAAGAGCCCGCGCTGTTCAACGAGACGGTCGAGCGCTTCGTCGCGCTGGTCGAAGCCGGCCGCTGGCTGCCGCGCGATCCGCGCTCGATGGTGGCGGGCTGACCATTCTCCGTCATTCCGGGGCACGCGAAGCGTGAACCCGGAATCTCGCGCCGTAACCTCTGGATTCCGGGTTCGCAATCCAAGTCGGCTGTTGTCGACTTGGATCATTTTAGAATCGAACTCGGGTAAACCCGAGTTCGGCCGCGCGCCCCGGAATGACGAAAACCTATTTGGCGCTTCCCGCCCGGCTCAAGAGAAACACGCCCTGCTCGCCGAACATGTTCCAGAACCACCACGGCAGGTTGAGCCGCAACGGACGGCCGTAGACGTCGAGCGCCCAGGAACGCTCCATCTTCACGCCGATCTCGTCGCAGAGCTGCACGAAGTCCTTGATGGTGCAGAAGTGGATGTTGGGCGTGTCGTACCAGGTGGCCGGCAGATTTTCGGTACGCGGCATGTGACCGCCGATCAAAAGCTGCAGCCGCATCCGCCAGAAACCGAAATTCGGAAAGGTGACGATGGCGCTGCGGCCGATCCGCAGCAGATTTTCCAGGACCGTCTTGGGCTGGCGTGTCGCCTGCAGCGTCTGCGACAGGATCACATAATCGAAGGCATCATCGGGATAGTTGACGAGGTCGGTGTCGGCGTCGCCCTGCACCACTGCGAGCCCTTTGGCGACGCAGCGGTTGACGCCCTCGCGCGACAGCTCGATGCCGCGGCCGTCGATGCCGCGACCTTCCAGCAGCTGCAGGAGATCGCCGTCGCCACAGCCGACGTCGAGCACGCGCGAGCCCGCCTCGATCAGCCCTGCGATCAGGAGATGATCGCCGCGATAGTGCGCGCTGCGTTCGGCGGTTACGCCATTCAGCGGCAAGGTTTGCTGCAGGGACATGTCGTCAGCTTCCATTGTTCAGGCCGCGCGCCTTGCCTGCCGATTGCAGGAAGGCGCGGGATATGTCGAAGAATTCCGGCACTTCGAGCAGGAAGGCATCGTGGCCGCGGTCGGTCTCGATTTCCGCAAACGACACCCGCGCGCTCGACGCGTTGAGCGCGTGCACCAGCGCGCGCGACTCCGAGGTCGGAAACAGCCAGTCCGAGGTGAAGGACACCACGCAGAACCGCGTCTTGATGCCACGAAAGGCTTCGGCCAGCACGCCGTCATGGTCGCCGGCGATGTCGAAATAATCCATCGCACGCGTCAGATAGAGATAGCTGTTGGCATCGAAGCGCTCGACAAAGGACGAGCCCTGGTAGCGCAGATAGCTTTCGACCTGGAAATCGGCGTCGAAGGAGAAGGTCGGCAGCTCGCGGTCCTGCATGCGGCGGCCGAACTTGCGGTGCAGCGCGGCGTCGGACAGATAGGTGATGTGCGCGGCCATGCGCGCGACTGCCAATCCCCGATGTGGCTGCGCGCCGTCGCTATCGGCATATTGCCCGCCACGCCAGTCCGGATCGGCCATCACGGCCTGGCGGCCGAGCTCGTGGAAAGCGATGTTCTGCGCCGAATGGCGTGTCGAGCAGGCGATCGCGAGCGCGGAGAACACGCGGTTCGGATAGGCCGCGGTCCATTGCAGCGCCTGCATGCCGCCCATGGAGCCGCCGACCACGCAGAACAGCGTGTCGATCCCGAGCCGATCGAGCAGCATGGCTTGCGCGCGCACCATGTCGGGAATGGTGATGACCGGAAATTCCAGCCCCCACACCTTGCCGGTCGCCGGATTGATCGAGGCGGGGCCGGTCGATCCCAGGCATCCCCCGATCACATTGGAGCAGATGATGAAATAGTGATTGGTGTCGAGCGGCCGGCCGGGGCCGACCATGGTCTCCCACCAGCCCGGCTTGCCGGTGACGGGATGCACATTGGCAACATGCTGATCGCCGGTCAGCGCATGGCAGACAATGATCGCGTTGGTGCGATCGGCGTTGAGCTCACCATAGGTCTGATAGGCGATCTGGAACGGCGAGAGATCGATGCCGCAATCGAGCTTGAGCGGCTGATCCGCGCCGAACTGCGCCAGCAGGGAATGCGGATGATCCGCCTCGAGCGAGCGCTCGTCCGCGCTGATCGGACCTTTCGCAGAGCTCGGTTTTGACCTTACGCTGACCATCTTGCACCGATCTCGTTTGCGGCTGGCGCGTCGCGCCAGCGCTGAAATCAGGCCACAAAAAACCCGGCCTGAACAAAGGTTCGGCCGGGATCAACTCTCCCCGGCCTGTTTAGCGATTTTTTTAACGTGGCTGCAAGCCGGCCGGCTCAAATGACCACGGAACGGTACAAAATTAGTCGGTAAGCCCCGCCGCGTCAAGCCAGGGGGGCGTGAAGCGGCGTGGTTAACGGGACCGGGCCCCCTGCGTGCCACGCAAAAACACGATGTTTCTCTTTGCTTTCGGTGCCCGTCTTTCCTAATCAGTTCTTGACGTACCCGCCGCTGAAAGCGGCCCTGAAGGCTTTCACATCATGACCCAGCGCCCGCCTGCCCCGCCTTCGCTTGCCGAATTGCGCACAGAGATCGACCGCATCGATGAAGGCATGCATCAGCTGCTGATGCAGCGTGGCGATATCATCGACCGGCTGATCCAGGTCAAGCAGACCCAGGAGGTCGGCTCGGCGTTCCGCCCGGCGCGCGAGGCCGACATGATGCGCCGCCTCGTCGAACGTCATCGCGGCATCCTGCCGCTCGACACGGTGGAAAGCATCTGGCGCGTCATCATCTCGACCTTCACTTTCGTCCAGGCGCCGTTTGCGGTGCATGCCGACGTGTCGGTGAGCGAGCCCGCGATGCGGGATTCCGCGCGCTTCCATTTCGGCTTCACCGTGCCCTATCTTGCGCATTTCAACCCGAGCGCCGCGGTCGAGGCGGTGGCCAGATCCAAGGGCGACCTGGCGCTGGTTTCGGCAGTCTCCAGCCGCACGCCCTGGTGGGCAGCGCTGGAGGCCGAAGGCGCCCCGAAGATCATCGCGCGGCTGCCTTTCGTCGAGCGCGCCGACCACCCGGCCGCGCTGCCGGTGTTCGTGGTGTCGCGCGTCGCCGACAGTGCCATGGTCACCGAAGTCGAGACCTGGAGCGTCAGGGTCTCGGGCTGGAACGCCGAGATCGCGCGGGCGGTGTCGCCGCTTGCGGAGGTGGTTGCTGTTCCGGATGCCGCCTTCGACGGCGCAGCGCTGCTGGTGTCGATCGCAGGCGCCAACCGGCTGGAAAAGATCAAGCTGGCGCTGATCGAGGCCGGGGCCTCGGTGCGTTCGACGGCCCTCGTCGGCAGCCACGCAACGCGCTATACGGTGCCTTTTAGCGGGTCGGCCCGATAGCCGTACCGTATCATCCCGGAGTTTCTGATGTCCCGCCCCGTGCCGAACCCCGGCATCCTCGATATTGCGCCCTACACGCCCGGCAAGACCCCGGTGCCGGAGCCGGGCCGGAAGGTGTTCAAGCTCTCCGCCAACGAGACGCCGTTCGGACCTTCGCCCAAGGCGATCGAGGCCTACAAGCACGCAGCGGCGCATCTGGAGGATTACCCCGAAGGCACTTCAAAGGTCCTGCGCGAGGCGATCGCCCGCGTGTTCGGGCTCGACCCCAACCGCATCATCTGCGGCGCCGGCTCGGACGAGATCCTCAATCTGCTGGCGCACACTTATCTCAGCCATGGTGACGAGGCGATCTCCACCGCGCACGGCTTCCTGGTCTACCCGATCGCGACCATGGGCAACGGGGCCAGGAACGTGGTCGCGGCCGAGACGAATTTCACGGCCGACGTGGACGCGATCCTGAAAGCGGTGACGCCGCGCACCAAGATCGTCTGGCTCGCCAACCCCAACAATCCGACCGGAACGTACATTCCGTTCGACGAGGTGAAGCGGCTCCGTGCGGGCCTGCCCTCGAACGTGCTGCTGGTGCTGGATGCGGCCTATTCCGATTATGTCTCGCGCAACGATTATGAGATCGGCATCGAGCTCGTGGCCACCACGGAGAACACCGTGATGACCCACACCTTCTCCAAGATCCACGGGCTTGCGGCGCTGCGCATCGGCTGGATGTTCGGTCCCGCCCACATCGTCGATGCGGTCAACCGCATTCGCGGCCCCTTCAACGTCTCGACGCCTGCGATGCTGGCGGCGGTCGCTGCCATCGAGGACAGCACGCATGTCGAAATGTCGAAGGCGCACACCGAGACATGGCGCAACTGGATCACCGAGGAGATCCGGAAACTGGGATTGAAGGTGACGCCGAGCGTCGCCAATTTCGTGCTGATGCATTTCCCGACCGAGAAGGGCAAGACCGCCGCGGAGGCGGATGCGTTCCTGACCAGGCGCGGGCTGGTGCTGCGCGCGCTGAACAACTACCAACTGCCCAATTCGCTGCGCATGACCATCGGCACCGAGGAAGCCAATCGCCTCGTGGTCGAAGGCTTGCGCGACTTCATGGGGACGACGTGACTAATGCATCGCATTTCAAACGGCTCGCACTGATCGGGTTCGGCCTGATCGGCGGCTCGATCGCGCGCGCAGCGCGCGCCCAGGGGCTGGTGAGCGAGATCGTCACCACCGCACGCTCGGAGAAGACCCGCGCGCGGGTGGCCGAGCTAGGCATTGTCGATCGCGTGGTTGAAACCAATGTGGAGGCCGTCGCGGACGCCGATCTCGTGATCCTCTGCATTCCCGTCGGCGCTTGCGGGCCTGTCGCCCAGGACATCGCGGGCCATTTGAAGCCGGGCGCGATCATTTCCGACGTCGGCTCGGTCAAGGGCGCGGTGGTCAAGGACATGGCACCGCACCTGCCGAAGACCGTTCATTTCGTGCCTGCGCATCCGGTGGCCGGCACCGAACATTCCGGTCCCGACTCCGGCTTTCCCGAGCTGTTCATCGATCGCTGGTGCATCCTGACGCCGCCGGAAGGCACGGACGCGGATGCGGTCGAACGGCTGCGCGGCTTCTGGGCCGCGATGGGTGCCAAGGTCGAGGTCATGACGCCAGAGCATCATGATCTCGTGCTCGCCATCACCAGCCACCTGCCACACCTGATCGCCTACACCATCGTCGGCACCGCGGATGAGCTCGCGCAGGTGACCTCGTCTGAAGTGATCAAATTCTCGGCCGGCGGCTTTCGCGACTTCACCCGCATCGCGGCCTCCGATCCGATCATGTGGCGCGACGTCTTCCTCGCCAACAAGGACGCGGTGCTGGAGATGCTCGGCACCTTCAACGAGGATCTGTCAAAACTCACGCGCGCCATCCGGCGCGGCGATGGGGAGGCGCTGTTCGACCACTTCACCCGCACCCGCGCCATCCGGCGCGGCATCGTATCGATCGGCCAGGACTCCGCAGCGCCCGATTTCGGTCGCCCGCATCCGCAGCTGAAGAAGCCGGATTAATCGGCGACATCGGTTCGAGCCAGCCAGCCCGGTCCACCTCTCTGTTAGGGAGAGGTGCACATTGCCGCAACCGACGGAAGCCGGACCGGAGCGTTACTCGTAGGGTTTTCCTCCCCGCCGGCTGTAACGGCTGCTGACACCATGGTGGCAGCAGGGGAGCGTTAAAGCCGTGGAAGCCGTCCCAGGGAGACTCCGCAATGAGCACGACCCACGGCACAACGTGGCTGGAACGAACATCCGTATCGACCCGGCATGTCTCAAGCTTCATCTGGAAATGTTGGGATGCCTTTCGGGAGCGCCGCGAACGCCAAAAATTGCTCGTCACCTTGTCCAGCTTAAGTGACGCCGATCTGATGGATATCGGCATCACGCGCGGAGAGATCTACTACGTCGCCTCGCATCGAGGTATTGACCCGCGCGGCATTCGATCCGGCGAATGGCAGCGATACCTGCCGACAGCGGACGGCCAGATTGGCTCCCCCGACTTCCGATAAGGATCCAAGCCGGCGACGCTCTGATCGAGCGGAAGATTGCTGCTTAGTTCCCAAAAGGGGACTTCTGCGCTTTACGAGTGCACACCACAGCTAGCTTCATGGCGCCGTAACGCGGTGCTGCGAGTTCGGTCGTACTCAAGAAAAAAGAGGGCTCAGCCTGGTACGGCCGAGCCCTTCAGTTTGGGGCAACACACGGGAGGAGAACCACGGGCGCTTGCCCGGCACCCGGAAGAGAGCTGAAGATCAGTGGGCCTTGATCGCAGCGTGGTGGGCGTGATGACGCGGCCGCACCGACAGCCGCAACCCGGCAACATCGCGCGCGGGAGCATAGGCAAAAGCGCTCGCCGGAGGCGCGCTACGCCCCCCGTTCAGAACGTCGGCATTGGGATGATAGAAGGCAAAAGCGCCGGGCTCCTGAATGGCCGCCTGCGCAAAGGCCTGCGTCGCAAATGCCGCCGATAACAGCGCGGCTGCGCCAAGAAGTTTCAAGCTGGTCATGAATTTTCTCCTGTCTTGGTCCGCCCACCTTTGGATGCAGCGGACCGTCCGAGAACTAATGAGACAGGTGGGCTTTCCCATTCCCGTGCGTAAGGGGCCCCGCCATCACGCTTTGGCGATTGGCACCTCGCGAAATCGTGAGATGACGATCGACCTTCAAAACAGCGGCGGCACGTCACCGACTTTCAGCGGCCCGAAGAATACCACGCCGTCGACAAAGCGCAGGGGGAAGGCGCGCGCCTTCTTGCCTTCGAGCTCGGCCTCCTTGCCGAGTGCATTGATGCCGGCGGCGACGCCGACATTGGCATTTTGCTTGACGACCTTGCCGAGGCCGGGAATGGCGCGATCAAGCGCGCCGAACAGATTGTTGATGTCCTGCGTCTTCACGCCGGGAGCGACGCGGTCGAGCGTTGCCTGCGGCACGCCGTCTTCCAGCATCTTCTCGATCCCCAGTGCCGGGATCACGTGATCGAGGCCCGCGACCGTCATCTGCAATTCGCCGTCGAGCCTGCCATTGGCGGTGAGCGACAGCGTGCCGGCGGCGACCGCGATCAGATCGCCCTGCTGGATGCGCGACCGCATGATCTCGATATGGCCGCCGGCCGCCTGGATCTCGCGAAACCGCTGCGGCCAGGGCTTTGGCGCGAAATCCTTCAGGCCCGTGACGATTGCCCGGACATCCGCATCGAACGGCTGCGCCATCAGGGGATGCAGGCCCTGAATGCTGCCCTGGTTGATTTCGAGCACGCTCTCGATATCGGGATGATCGGCGGGCGAACCCTGCGCGATGCGGCCGTGCAGTTCGACATGCTTGGCGTTCGCGAGCGGCACCTGCATCGTCCCGTCGAGGCGATTGATGGTGAGATCATCGAACTCGATGTCGGCGCGCTGCGGGATCGCGGGCAGGCCGACGATGCTGCTGCGGCCCTTGCTCCAGTTGACGACGAAGGAAGGTTGTTGCGCGCCCTGCTGGAAGATCTGTGCCGGCGCGGTGAACTCCGCGATCACGAGCTTCGGATCATAGACCTGGGCGACTGCGAGGATCTCGCCGAGCTTGGCGGTCACGGGCGGGGCCGGCGGCTGGCCCGCCGTCTGCGACACCAGCGAGACGCTGGCGCCATCGCAGCGGATTTCGAGCCGGAACGGGTAGCCCGCGACCGAACGCCGCGCGCAATCATAGATCCGGCCCGACTTCGCCTCGCGCGTGCGCCAGGCATCGGCCATGACGTCGACCTGCGAGGCGGCGTAGAACCAGAATGCGCTCCAGGCGATGGCCGCGATCAGGACCAGGCCGGGAGCGATGAACACGGGCCAAAGCGGGCGCCGGCGCGGCGGAAGCGTGATGTCGGTCATGCAGCGACCCTTTGATGAGCAATTTTGTCAATAAAGCGGACGTGCCGCTGGCATGCCAAATCCAACGTGGTTTGATCACGCGGCAAATTCTGTTAGGCCTTGCGCGAAATGTCCTCCATTGCCCCCTCCCTGACAGCCTCCAAAGGCGATCTCTGGGTGTTCGGCTACGGCTCCTTGATGTGGCGCCCGGGCTTCGAGCATGTCGAGCAGATCCCGGCTCGCCTGATCGGCGAGCACCGGGCGCTCTGCGTCTACTCCTTCGACCACCGCGGCACGCCGGAGAAGCCGGGGCTGGTGCTGGGGCTCGATCGCGGCGGCGCCTGCCGCGGTATCGCCTTCCGCGTCGCCGCCCATTTGCGCGAGGCGACAATCGAATATCTGCGCAGCCGCGAGCAGACCACCAATGTGTACCGCGAGGTGATGCGCTCGGTCTGGCTCGACAATGATGCGCGGCAACGGGTCAGCGCGCTGGCCTATGTGGTCGATCGCGGGCATATCCAATATGCCGGCCGGCTGCCGCTCACTGAGCAGCTTCGCATCGTGCAGCAGGGCCATGGCCGCTCCGGCAACAATCGCGACTATGTGCTGGCGACGGTGCGCGCCATCGAGGCGCAGGGATTGCGCGACAGGGAATTGCACCGGCTGGCGCTGATGCTCCACGAGGCCCATCCGCCGCACGCGACGTCCGACGCCGAGCGGCCGCTTACGCCTTGATCGGATCAGGCACGCGCCTGAACAGTTTTGCCTGCTCGGCACGGCCGGCCGCGACCAGGCGATCGCTCGCCTCCTCGATTGCCGTGCGCAGGCGGTTGAAGAACTCCTCGCGCGGCAGGTTCGGCGGCAGCGGGTCGAGAAATTCGACCACCAGCGTTCCCGGATAGCGCATGAAGGTGCGGCGCGGCCAGAACAGGCCGGAATTGAGCGCGACCGGCAGGCACGGGACGCCGCAGTCGGCATAGATCTGGATGACGCCGCGCTTGTAGTCCGGCGGCGCACCGGGCGCGGTTCGTGTGCCTTCCGGAAAGATCACGAACTGGCGGCCGCGGCGGACCTCATCGCTCGCGCGTTTCATCATGGCCATCAGTGCACGTCCGCCTGCCTTGCGGTCGATCGCGATCATGTCCGCCTTGATCAGGTACAGGCCGAAGATCGGAATCCGCTTCAGTTCGCGCTTGAGCACGAAGAAGGGCGCATCGAAGAAGCGCAGAAGCGAGATCGTCTCCCACATCGACTGGTGCTTGGAGGCGACGAGCAGCGGCCCCTTTGGAATCTTCTCCACCCCGCGAAACTCGACCTTGATGCCGCAGACGATGCGCATCAGGAGGATATTGGTCTTCGCCCACCAGCTTGCCACGCGCAGCAGCGCCGCGCGCGGCAGCACCAGCGTCGGCAGCGCGATGATCGCCCAGAACAAGAAGTTCGGATAGAACATGATATTGAAGATCAGCGAGCGGATGAAAATCGCAACCATCGAAACCCTGGCTCCTGTCCGCCCGCCCGATCGATCTGCGCGATCAATTCGCTTGCGCCGTCGTCGGCCGGCGCGGCGCGCTCGAATTCGGAGGCGTCTCCAGCCAATCGAAATTCAGATCGATGCCGAGATCGTCGAGATGCACTCTGAGCTTGGCGGCGACATATTTCACATACTCCGATAGCACCAGCCGCAAGGTGGGACCACCCTCGTACCACGGCTCCTCGCGCCATTTCTCGCCGACCACGGCATAGGGAATGAGCGCGATATCCGGCATCGCATGCGAGAGTTCCACGATGGCACGCGGCATGTGGTAGTTCGAGGTCACCACGATCAGCGACGTGAAGCCGCGCTCGTGCGCCCAGCGCCGTGTCTCCGCCGCATTGCTGCGCGTGTTGACCGCGGAGCGGTCGAGATCGACGCAGCAGTTGAAATAGGCCTGCCGCTCCGGCAGCGAGCGCGAGATGTCGCTTGCGCCGCTCGATGGATGCACGCCGGAGATCAAAAGCCGTTTGCCGTAGCCCGTGGCCAGAAGCTCCATGGCGTCGGAGACGCGCGAAGCGCCGCCGGTCAGCACCACGATGCCGTCGGCCTTGCGGTCGGGCACAGCCTCGGTGTTGCGCAGCTGGGAGAGGAAGGCGACAAAGCCGCCGACCACGGCCACGACGCCAAGCCCCAGCACGGCGAGGCCCACGCGAAAACGCCGCGGGCGTGCGCGTGCAATCGGCGTTTGATCGTCGGTCGGCGACGTCATGCGACGCTAGGACCCCTCTCCCCGCGCAATGTTAGAAAGGTTTTGCGGCGATGTGGAGTCCGGCATGACCCGCTCGCGGCCCCCGATCCCGCAACCTCTGGCCTCATTCGATCTCGTCCAGCGTCTTGAACAGGGTCCGGCGCGAGGCCCAGGCGGTGATCGCCGCGATCAGGACCGCCTGCACCGCGAGCGCGAGATAGCCCGACGGTCGTAGCGAGAACGTCCCGAGCAGCGCAGCAAACTGGTCGCCGACCGGCGTGCCGGAGAACCAGGCGGCAATCGACTCGGAGAAGCCAAAAAGCAGCATGGCAGCTCCGCCGCCGATCACTCCGCCCTCGAGCCCGAGCAGCAGGAAATGCCAGAAAAAGCGATCGGCGATGTAGCGGTCGCCGGCGCCGACGAAATGCAGGACCTCGACGATCGGACGGTTGGCGGCCATCGCGCCGCGGGTCGCAAACGACACCGAGATGATGGTGGCAATGATCACCAGGCCAAGGATGCCGAGCCCGGCGAACACCGTGGCACCGGTCATCGAGCGCATCCGCTCGATCCAGGCGCGATGGTCGTCGACACCGGCGGTGGGCGCGGCCTGCGCCAACGCCTTGCGCAGCGCGGTCAGGTCGAGCGTGCCGCCCGGCTGCACCCGACCGACGATGACGCGCGGCACCGGCAAGTCGTCCAGCGACAGCCCGCTGCCGAGCCACGGCTCCAGGAGTTTTGCGGACTCCTCCCTGGTGAAGGGCCTGACGTCGAGAATGCCGGGCTGGGCGCGGACGGCGTCGACCGCGGCCGCGGCGTCGCGGTCGAGATCGCGGCCGGCTTGCGGGCGCACCTGGATGGTGATCTCGCTTGCGACATCCGACTGCCATTCCGCGGCGGATGCGCTCACCAGCAGCACCGCGCCGGTCGTGAGCGAGGCGAGGAAGGTCATGATCGCGACGACCGCCACCAGCGCGCGGCCGGCGATGCTCGCGCGCGGCACGATCGGCGACAGATTGCGGGCGCGCGCCGGCAGCTGCGGGCGCTCGTTGGCGAGGTCCACCAGAGGTCCGGGCTGCTGCTCCATATTATTCATAGATGTGCAGGCGTCCCTGATGCAGCACCAGCCGCCGCGCGTCGAATTGATCCATCAGCGTCATGTCGTGGGTGGCGATGACGACCGCCGTCCCCGACCGGTTCAATTCGACGAAGAGCCGGAGCAGCCGCCGCCCGAGCGTCGGATCGACATTGCCGGTCGGCTCGTCGGCGAGCAAGAGCTGCGGGCGCGAGATCACCGCGCGCGCGATCGCCGCGCGCTGCTTCTCGCCGCCGGAGAGAATGGGCGGCAGCGCGTCCATCCGCTCGCCGAGGCCGACCCAGCGCAAGAGGTCGATCACTTCCTTGCGATAGCTCGATTCGTCGCGGCCCGTGACGCGGAACGGCAGCGCGACGTTCTCATAGGTGGTCATGTGATCGAGCAGGCGGAAATCCTGCAGCACGATGCCGATCCGCGTGCGCAAATTGGCAATTCCGTCCTTGGTCAGAAGCGAGACGTCATGGCCGAACAGGTTGACCAGCCCCCGTGTCGGCCGCAGCGACAGGAACAGCAGCTTCAAGAGCGAGGTCTTGCCGGCGCCGGAGGGGCCGGTGAGGAACTGGAAGGAATGGGCGGGAATCGCAAAACTGAGGTCGCGCAAAATCTCCGGGCCGAGCCCGTACCGCAATCCGACATTTTCGAACCGAACCAAGTCTAGCTCCGTTCGACAGGGGCCCCGGCGAGTGCCGGCAACGCCCGGACAAAACGCGCGCAATATGGCGGTTTTGCTTCGGTTATGGTTTCCGGTTCGTTAACGGTCGCCTTGTAGCATCGCCACAAATCCAGTCTGCTCGGGTAGCGTCGCCTTACGGCCATCAGAGAATCCGGCTCCATGCACATCGTCTGTCCCCATTGTACAACGTCTTACGCGGTTGATCCGGCGACATTAGGGGCCACCGGCCGTACCGTCCGCTGCTCGCGCTGCAAGGAAGTCTGGCTGGCGCGCCCCGAGGACGCCATCGCGCCCGAACCGGCCGTCGCTCCCCATTTGGCGGCAGCGAGCCATGAGGAGACCGATGCCGCGGCCGAATGGGAGGCTATGGCGCGCGAGGAGACGGGCGAGGACGCCCCCCAGGTCGAGAGCCCGTCGATCGCAGGCGATTTTCCGGCCGATCGCAGCTTCTCGTCTCACATAGATAACGGCGATTGGCAAACCATGGGCCGCCAGGGCGCCGATGATGAGGCCGAGGACGACGCAGGTCTCGGGCGATCTCGGTTCCACAGGCTTTTGCCGCAGCTCGCGCGGCCGAAATTGACCGGCAGGATGACCGGCTTGACGTTCGCCGGGCCGACCACCGCCTGCGCGGCCATGGGCGCGCTCGCCATGGCGCTTCTGGTCTGGCGCGCCGACGTGGTGCGGCTGATGCCGCAGACGGCGGCCTTCTACCGGATGGTCGGGCTTCAGGTGAACCTGCGCGGAGTGCAATTTAGGGACGTCAAGATCACGACCGAGACCGTGGAAGGCAAGCCTGTCCTGGTGATCGAAGGCGCGATCGTCGGCCGGAGCCGCAAGCCGGTCGACCTGCCCCGGCTTCGCTTCTCCGTGCGCGACGCGCAGGGAGCCGAGATTTACGCCTGGAATGCCGTGCTGGACCAGACCGTCCTGCAGCCCGGCGAGCGCGCCGCCTTCAAATCGCGCCTGGCCTCGCCGCCGGCGGAAGGCAGGAGCATCGACATCCGCTTCTTCAACAAGCGAGACATCGCCGGCGGAAGCGTATAATGCGGGGGAACCGCATTTTCGCTTGAAGAGACCGTCCGCCGATGCCGCGTGTCCTGATCGCCGATGACGAAGAATCCATGCGCAAGCTGGTTGCGCGGGCGATTGCCATGGACGGCCACGAGACCGTCACCGCGCAGGATGGTGCCGAGGCGCTCGACATCCTGACCCGCGAGGATGGCGCCTTCGACCTGTTGCTCACCGACATCCAGATGCCTGTGATGGACGGTATCGCGCTGGCGCTGGCGGCGGCCCGCGACTTCCCGAACCTGACGGTGCTTCTGATGACCGGCTTCGCCGACCAGCGCGAGCGCGCCTCCAACCTCAACGCCATCGTGCATGACGTGATCACCAAGCCGTTCGCGGTGGCGGACATCCGCACCGCAGTCGCGGACGCGCTGGCGACGAGGAAGGAGTAGCGGCGCGGGACGCCGCGACTCAATTTTCAGGCAGCGAAAAAAATTGCGCGTGGTTGGCTTTCGGGCCTCGTGGTTCGAGACGGCGCTGGTGCGCTTCCTCACCGCGAGAGTTTGAGCGCGCGCGATTTGCAACGACCTGACCCTTGAGGCGCGTCGGCGCCGTCTCGAAGGATGGATGGGCAGCAACAAGGGTAGAAGCGACGCGTCAGCCCCTCGGCTTCGGCCCGTACGGCCTGAGGACGCAATCCTCAGTGCTTGCGAGAGCCGGAACGCGCCCGTCAGTATTCCTTCAACAGCCGCTCGAGATAATCGAGCTCGACCTGCGGCCGCGACGGATCGGCCAGTCGCCGGCGCAGCTCTTCGAGGATGCGGCGGGCGCGCTGCACGTCGATTTCGCCGGGCACCATCTTGGAGAGCTCGTCGGAATATTCGCGCCCGTGCAGGGGACGACCGAGCGGATCGGTCTGGGTGCCGTTGCCCTGCTGGCGGCCGGCGCGCTCGCCGGGTCCGTCGCCCTGACCCTCGCCATCGCCCTGCTGCATCGCTTCCGACAGCTGCTGTGCGCCCTTGCGCAGCGCGTCGAGCGCGCGGCCCTGTGAGTCCACGGCACCATCGGGATTGCCATCGCCGAGCTGACCGGAGGCATCGCCCATGGCGCTGTCGGCATCGCCCAGCCCGTTATTGTCACCATCGCCCTGGTCAGCCTGATCGTCCTGGTCGCCCTGTCCTTGCTGTCCTTGGCCTTGCTGACCCTGGCCTTGCTGACCCTGCTGGCCGTTCTTGCCCTTGTCGCCACGCTGCATCTGGCCCATGCCGCGCTTGGCGAGCTGGTCCTGCAGCTTCTTCAGGCGATCGCGCAGGGCATCCTGGTCCTGCTGCAGGTCGCCCATGCCCTGGTCGCCCTGCTGCTTGCCGCGCATGTGGTCGCGCCGGGAATCCTGCCCCTGCTTGAAGGTCTTGTCGCGCAACTGCTGCTGCTTGCGGATCATGTCGCCGAGCTCGTTGAGCGCCTGCTCCATGTCGTTGTCACCGGACTGACCGGGCTGCGCCATCTGCAGGTTCTCGAGCATCTCCTGCAGCTGCTCGAGCAATTGGCGCGCGCCTTCCTTGTCGCCCTGGCGCGACAGCCGCTCCATGCGCTCGATCATATTCTGCAGGTCCTGCTGGCGCAGGACCTTGGTGTTGGGATCGAGCGGCCGCGCGAGCTGTTGCGGATTGTTGCGGAACTGCTCGGCGAGCTGGCGCATGAAATTGTCCAGCGCCTGGCGCAGGTCCTGGGTGAGCTTCTTGATCTCCTCGTCGCTCGCGCCCCGCTCCAGTGCCTGCTTCAGCGCGTCCTGCGCCGCGCGCAGCGCCTTGTCGACATCGGTGATGTCGCCGTCCTCGATCGTCACCGCGAGCGCCCACAGGCTCGCCACCACCTCGCGCAGGGCGTCGTCGGTGCGCGCGGCATCGAGCTGGCGGGCGATGTTGTAGAGCCCAAGATAGTGCCCGCTCTCGCCCACCATGAACACTTCCGGCGCAATCATCAGCGCATCGAGCGCGGTGTAGACCTCGGAATTCCTGTTGGCGTCGAGTGCGAGGATGCGGCGCTGCTCGACCAGCGCACGCGCGAGCGGCTTGGTGAAGAGACGCTCGGGCAGGCGCGTGTTGAAGGGTTCGCTCTTCGCCTCGTTACCGGCCTCATCCTTGGCAGTGAGTGTCAGCGTGACATCGGCCCCCGCATAGGGATCTTCGCTCAGATCCTTCACCGTCTGGCCGATGCCGTTGCGGGTGCGCGCATTCGGCAGCACCAGCGGGAACTGCGGCGGCTGGAACAGCGGCCGCGCCTGCGTGGCTGGATCGCTGCCTTCGGCCGGACGGGCGACAAAATGCGCCTGCGCTTCAGTGACGCCGTAATCGTCCTCGAGCTTGTAGGACAGCTGCAGCGCGCCGCGCGCCTGGCGCTCCGGATCCTTTGCCAACGAAATCGTCGGCGGACGGTCGGGGATGGCGGTGAAAGACCACTGCGGCTGGCCGGACGGCGCGCGCACATGCACGCTGCCATCGCCGGCGATGACAAAATGCTTCTCGCTGGTGCCTTGCGGGGTCTGCTCTTTCGGAGCCGCCTCGGTGAGGCCGCCATTGGCGACGACGTCGAGGGTGGCACCGCTGGAGCGCACGATCAGGGTGCTGCCGGCAGGGACCGACAGCGGGCCCGACGCTGGCAGCGCGGCGGCTTCCTTGTTCGCGGCCGAAAGGATGATCGGCGGCTTGCCGGTGTAGGGCGGCGGGTTCACCCAGGCATCGACCCGGACATTGGCCGGCGCCAGCACGCCGTTCCAGTCGAAGGCCGCCGCGATGCGCATCATGCGCTCGTCGCCCGCGGCCACATAGGTGGCGGCGAGCAGCACCAGCACCAGCGCGCGCAGCGCCCAGGGGTCCTGCAACGACAGCCGCGGCGACGGCAAGCCTGCACGGATGCGCTTAAGCGCCGCGAGCGTGCGTTCGCGTTGTGCCTGCCATAGCGCCAGCGCCACGGGGTCTTGCGTCGAGACCGTATCGGAAAGCGTGGTGGCCGGCCGATGGCGGATACCGGAGCCATGATCGAGCCGGGACAGCGCCTGGGCCCTGCTCGGCCAGCGGAACCACAGCATCGACGAGGCCGCCGCCAACGCCAGCACCACGAAAATGGAAAAACCGATGGCACGGGCGATGAACGGCAGCGACAGCCAGATTCCGGCCCAGGATACCACCAAAAACAGCCCGATCACCGTGAGCAGGCGCGCGAGGGGTGGCCAGGCACGCTCCCAGGCGATGGCAAACTTGGCCCGCTGCAGGGCCTCTTTCAGCTTCAACCGCGCCAAGCCATCGCTCTCGCGCGACGGCCCCAGGGGGTCAGGTGTGGCACCGCTCAATAAAGAATCTCCGGTCGCCGGCACGTCAGCTTAACACAACGGCGGCAGTGAGGCACCCGTTCCTCCACGGGTATCCGTCCCGAATTCACGCATAACACGAAGGAGTGACTACCCTTCCTCGACCTCATAAGGTTCGCTCCGCAAAAGCGAATTGAGGGAACACTCATGGACCAGAAGACGTACGATAAAGGCCTCGAAATCCGCAAGGCCGTGCTCGGCGAGGCCTATGTCAACAACGCGCTGAAGAATGTCGACAGCTTCAACAAGCCGTTCCAGGACCTGCTCAACGAATATTGCTGGGGCTCGGTGTGGGGCCGCGAGGAGCTGCCACGCAAGACCCGCAGCATGCTCAACATCGCCATGATCTCGATCCTCAACCGTCCGCATGAATTGCGCGCGCATCTGAAGGGGGCGCTGACCAACGGCGTCACGCGCGACGAGATTCGCGAGATCCTGATGCAGGTCGCGATCTATGCCGGCATGCCGGCAGCGGTCGATTCCTTCCGCATCGCGCGCGAGGTATTTGCCGAGATCGACAAGGGTTGAAGGCTCAATCACATGGACATCGGATTCATCGGGCTGGGAAAGATGGGCTTTCCCATGGCCCGCCGGCTGATCGAGGCCGGACATCATCTGATCGTGTTCGACACGCGCAAGGAGGTCGTCGAGCAGCTGGCCGCACGCGGCGCCGAAGCCGGCACCTCGCCGAGGGACGTCGCCGATCGCGCCGAGACCGTGATGGCGAGCCTGCCTTCGCTGCAGGCTTCGCTCGAAGTCGCAACCGGTGCGGGCGGAGTGATCGAGGGCAAGCGCGTCAAACGCTTCGTCGATCTCTCCACCGTCGGCTCGCAGATGGCGGTGCGCATCCACGACCTGCTCGCGAAACGCAACATCGTGCAAATCGACAGCCCCGTCTCCGGCGGCGTTGCCGGTGCCGAGAAGGGCACGCTGGCGGTGATGGTCTCGGGTCCGCGCGGCGAGTTCGAGACGGTGAAGCGGGCGCTGGAGGTGATCGGCAAGGTCTTCTTCATCGGCGAGAAGCCGGGCGCAGGGCAAACCATGAAGCTCGCCAACAATTTCCTGTCGGCGACCGCCATGGTTGCGACCTCGGAAGCCGTGGTGATGGGGGTGAAGTCCGGGCTCGATCCCAAGGTGATGATCGACGTCATCAATGCCGGCTCGGGCATGAACACCGCAAGCCGCGACAAGTTTCCGCGCTCGGTCCTGCCGCGCAGCTTCGATTTCGGCTTCGCGACCGGCCTGATGGTGAAGGACGTGCGGCTGGCGCTCGAGGAGATGAAGTCGCTGGGGCTGTCGATGGAGGTCGCCGAAGCGGTCGGGCGATTGTGGGAGGTCGTGATCCGCGACGAGGGCGCGGAATCCGATTTCACCGCGGCGATCAAGCCGGTCGAGAAGGCGGCGGGGGTTGTGGTCGGCGGAAAGGCTGGAGGGATCGCGGCGAAATAAGCTGTCGTCCGGGCGAAGGCAAGGCGAAGGCCGGGACCACGGCGATGGTGTTTCAGCGCCGCCGCCTCACAGCCAGGGCGCGGGCTTGTCCATCGCGATCAGCGCGTCGACGTCCACGCGCGGGCGGACCACCGCGTATTGATCACCCTTGACCAGCACTTCCGGCACCAGGGGGCGCGTGTTGTAGGTGCCGGCCTGCACCGCCCCATAGGCACCGGCGGTCATGATCGCCAAGAGATCGCCGGCCTTGGGCTCGGGAAGCCTGCGGTCGAGGGCGAGATAGTCGCCACTTTCGCAGACCGGGCCGACCACGTCGGCCGTGATCGTCTTCGCGTCGCGCGCGGGCTCGATCACGGGGAGGATGTCGTGATGAGCCTCATAAAGTGTCGGCCGGATCAGATCGTTCATCGCAGCATCGATGATCACGAAATTCTTGGCCTCGCCATGTTTCACATGGATCACGCGCGCGACCAGGATGCCGGCATTGCCGACGATCAGCCGGCCCGGTTCGAACATCAGCGTGCAGCCGAGATTGTGCGCGATGCGCTTGACCATCGCGGCATAGGCGTCCGGCGCGGGCGGCGCTTCGCGATCCATGTAGTAGGGAATCCCGAGGCCGCCGCCGAAATCGACATGGGAGATGGTGTGGCCATCGGCGCGCAGCGTATGCACGAACTCGACCAGGAGGCGGAACGCGGTTTCCATATTGGCGAGATCGGTGATCTGGCTGCCGATATGCATGTCGACGCCCGTCACCTCGATCCCCGGCAGCTTGGCTGCGCGGGCATAGACGGCGCGCGCGTGCGCCAGCGGAATGCCGAATTTGTTCTCGGACTTGCCGGTGGAAATCTTCGCATGCGTGCCGGCATCGACATCGGGGTTGACGCGCACCGAGATGCGCGCGACCCGGCCGGTCTCGGCGGCAAGCCGGGAAAGCAGCTCGAGCTCTGGCTCGGATTCGACGTTGATGCAGAGGATGTCACCGGACAAGGCGGCACGTAGCTCGGCCTCGGTCTTGCCGACGCCTGAGAACACGATCTTGCTCGGCGGAATACCTGCGGCGAGCGCCCGCTTCAGCTCGCCGCCCGAGACCACATCAGCGCCGGCCCCGAGCCTTGCCAGCGTCCTCAGCACCGACTGGTTGGAGTTCGCCTTCATGGCGTAGCAGACGAGCACCTTCTCGCCGGCGAAGGCATCGGTGAACACGCGAAAATGCCGCTCCAGCGTCGCGGTGGAGTAGCAATAAAACGGTGTCCCCACGGTTGAAGCGAGCTCGGCGAGGTTCACCGCCTCGGCGTGCAGCACGCCGTTGCGATAATCGAAATGGTTCATGGTGTTGTTAGTTACCCAGAAGCGGGTCGAGAACAAAGGGTCTTTTCGGGCCCTTGCCGGCAACCGGCGGCGCGTTGGTGCCGTAGCTCGGGTTGAACACGCTGGGCTTGGCCGCCTCCTCCGACGCTGTGTCGTTCGGCTGCTGAAGATTAGCCGTGGAGGCCGACGAGGCAGTCGGCGGCAGCTCCAGCGGGCCCTTGCGTCCGCAGGCCGACAGGCTCAGCGCGGCCACGCTCACGAACAAGACGGCCCATCCCGAAAATTTCGGGCGCAGATTAGAAGTCACGGCAAGATCCCCATTGCGCGGGGCGCACCATACAAAGATTGCCCCGCTCTGGCGAGAGCCGAATCACCATGAAATTGCAGCGAAAATCGGCCCATTCACCGTTATTTCCGCTGCTTTTCCAGCCGCTTCGTCCAGGCCCTGGCCTGCGCCAGCACATTCTTCGGCGCCGTGCCGCCGAAAGAGGTGCGGCTTTTCACCGATGATTCCACCGACAGCGCGCGCAGAGCATCAGCCGTGATCTTCGGCTCGACCGCCTGCATGGCGGCAAGCGGCAGCTCGTGCAGCGCCACGCCGTCCTTGGCCGCCAGCGCAACGATCCGGCCGGTGACATGATGGGCCTCGCGGAACGGCATTTTCAGGGTTCGCACCAGCCAGTCGGCGAGATCGGTCGCGGTGGCATAGCCGTCGCCGGCGGCCGCCTTCATCCTGGCCTCGTCAGGGACGAGGTCCAGGACCATGCCGGTCATGGCGCGGATGGCGAGCGAGAGTGCGACAAAGGCCTCCATCGCGCCCTCCTTGTCCTCCTGCATGTCCTTTTGATAGGCGAGCGGCAGGCCTTTCATGACAATGAGCAGCGCGGTGAGCGCGCCGATCACGCGGCCGGTCTTGGCGCGCACCAGCTCCGCCGCGTCAGGATTCCGCTTCTGCGGCATGATCGAGGATCCGGTGGTGAACTTGTCCGACAGGCGCACGAGGCCGACCAGCGGCGAGGTCCAGACCACGAGTTCCTCGGCAAAGCGCGACAAATGCACGGCGGTGATCGCGGCGGCTGACAGCGTCTCCAGCACGAAGTCGCGGTCGGAGACCGCATCGAGCGAATTGGCCATCGGCCGCTCGAAACCGAGCGCTGTTGCGGTAGCCGCACGGTCGATCGGGAACGAGGTGCCAGCCAGCGCGGCGGCGCCCAGCGGGGATTCGTTGAGGCGCTTGCGCGCATCGCTGAAACGACCACGATCGCGCGCGGCCATCTCGACATAGGCGAGCAGATGATGGCCGAAGGTCACGGGCTGCGCGGTCTGCAGATGGGTGAAGCCGGGCATCACGGTCGCAGCATGCTCGGTGGCGCGAGCGACCAGCGCCTCCTGGAACTGTGCAAGGGCCGCGTCGATCTCGTCGATCGTGTCGCGGACATAGAGGCGGAAATCGGTCGCGACCTGGTCGTTGCGCGAGCGCGCCGTGTGCAGCCGCCCCGCCGCAGGGCCGATCAGTTCGGCAAGCCGGCTCTCGACATTCATGTGAATGTCCTCGAGAGCGCGCTTGAAGTCGAAGGCGCCTTTGCCGATCTCTGACAAAATCGTGTCTAGACCCTTGCCGATATTTTTAGCATCTGAGGCCGTGATAATGCCCTGGGCGGCTAGCATGGCTGCATGCGCCTTGGACGCGGCGATATCCTGGGCGTAAAGGTGCCGGTCGACGTCGATGGAGACGTTGATTTCCTCCATGATCGCATCGGGGCGCTCGGAAAACCTGCCGCCCCACATCTTGTTGCTCATGATCGCTTGCCCGAACCCTTGCCACGCATTGAGAGGCGCCAGAAATCTGCGCATCGCGGTAATTTCGGCCCCTGCATAGCCGTATCTGCTACAGAATGACAAACGATATGCCCGAGAACTCCCCAACCCCCGCTCCCGCCCCGCGCCGCCGGATTCCGCTTGCGGTCGCTGCCGTGCTGGTAGGGGCCGTAGCCGGATTTGCCGGAATTTACAGTTTTGGCAGCCTGCACCGCGAGGCTGGCGACCCTACCTGCCGCGGCGCGGTCGATCTCGCAAGGAAGATCACCCCCCTGGTCCATGGCGAAGTCGCCGCACTGACGATGGCAAGTGCGCCCTTGAAGCTTCCAGACCTCGCCTTCGAGGACGCGGAAGGAAAGCCAAGAAAGCTCTCGGACTGGCGCGGCAAGACGGTGCTGTTGAACCTCTGGGCTACCTGGTGCGTGCCGTGCCGCAAGGAAATGCCGGCCCTGAATGGCCTGCAGGCCAAGCTTGCGGGACCGAATTTCCAGGTGGTCGCGATCAATATCGACACCCGCGACCCCGAAAAGCCGAAGAAGTTCTTGAGCGACGCCGGCCTGACCAAGCTCGACTATTTCACGGACGAAAAAGCCAAGGTCTTTCAGGATCTTAAATCGATCGGACGGGCGCTAGGCATGCCGACCTCGGTGCTGGTCGACCCCAAGGGCTGCGAAATCGGCACCATTGCCGGCCCCGCAGAATGGAACAGCGACGACGCGATCAAGCTGATCACGGCGGCGCTTAGCCCAGCCGCTGCGGGGCTGTGACCTTTCACCTCTCCGATCGGGAGAGGTGACCTCAGCCGCGGACGCAGGGTCTTAAGCGGTGATATTCAGATTGCCGCCGACCCCGGGACCGACATTGGCGAGCGACTGTGATGCGCCGGCGAGCAGGGTGAGGACGTCGGATTTCTGCTGGTCCAGGTTCTGCTTCAGTACGGAGGTCGATATCTGTGACTGCAGGGCACCCTGCTGCTGCGCCATCACGGCAGCGACCAAGCTCATATCCATAACGTAATACCCTCACACGTCCCGCCGGAACCCTAGGCGGGAAGCGTTAATGGAAGGTGGAGATGAGAAACATTTGGAAACAGCAGGATGGCAGAGCGCAGCCAAACCCACCGCTTTTTTGCAGCAGCTTTTGACGGGTTTCGCTTACGCACCACCCATCCTAGGCAACCACATCACCGCGTCGGTACCGGCTTGGCGCCGCGATAGTCATAGAAACCGCGCTGGGTTTTGCGGCCGAGCCAACCGGCTTCGACATATTTCACGAGCAGCGGACAGGGGCGGTACTTGGAGTCGGCGAGCCCCTCATGCAGCACCTGCATGATCGACAGGCACGTATCCAGCCCGATGAAATCTGCCAGTTCCAGCGGCCCCATCGGATGGTGCGCGCCGAGCTTCATCGCGGCATCGATCGCTTCGACGTTTCCGACGCCCTCATAGAGCGTGTAAATCGCCTCGTTGATCATTGGCAGCAGAATGCGGTTGACGATGAAGGCCGGAAAATCCTCGGAGACCGCGACCTGCTTACCTAGCGCGTTGACGAACTCCTTGGCCGCCTCAAAGGTGAAATCATCGGTAGCGATACCGCGGATCAGTTCCACCAGCTCCATCAGGGGCACCGGATTCATGAAATGAATGCCGATGAAGCGCTCGGGACGGTCGGTGGTCGAGGCGAGCCGGGTAATCGAGATCGAGGACGTGTTGGAGGCGATCAGTGCTTCGGGCTTCAGAACGGCGCACAGGTCGTGGAACAGCTTGCGCTTGACCTCCTCCTTCTCGACCGCGGTCTCGATCACGAGATCGCAGTCGGCCAGCCCTTCCAGAGTTTCGGTCAAAGCGATGCGGCCGAGCGCCTTGGCCTTGACGTCCTCGGTGATCACGTTCTTGGCGACCTGCCGCGACAAATTGCCGTTGATGGTGGCCATGCCCGACTTCAGCCGGTCGCCCGAGACGTCGTTGAGCACCACGTCAAAGCCCGCCACCGCCGCAACATGCGCGATGCCATTGCCCATCTGGCCCGCACCGATCACGCCGACCTTTTTGATCACTGCCATGTTTTCATCCACTGGAACGGCGCGCATCTTTGCGCCTGCCCCCTAAAGTGTGACGAGATTAGGTAAAATCTCGGTCCCGCTCCAGACTTTTGATTGCGCACATCTCGTCCGGGAAGCCCACTCTGCCCGGATCATGCGCCAATAGACAACACCGGCCGGATTTTGCCCATCCGGCCGGTGGTATTAGGCTTACTTTCCAAGCTTGCCGAGCTCTGCCGTCAGCTCGGGAACGGCTTGGTAGAGGTCTGCGACCAGGCCATAATCGGCGACCTGGAAGATCGGCGCGTCCTCGTCCTTGTTGATCGCGACGATCACCTTGGAGTCCTTCATGCCGGCCAGATGCTGGATCGCCCCGGAAATACCGACCGCGACGTAGAGTTCGGGGGCCACCACCTTGCCGGTCTGGCCGACCTGCCAGTCGTTCGGTGCATAGCCGGCGTCGACCGCCGCACGCGAGGCGCCGACACCGGCGCCCAGCTTGTCCGCCAGCGGCTCGATATATTTGGCGAAATTCTCCCGGCTCTGCATGGCGCGGCCGCCGGAGACGATGATCTTGGCCGAGGTCAGCTCGGGGCGGTCGCTCTTCGCGACTTCCTCGCCGACGAAGGACGACAGGCCGGGGTCAGCCGCAGCCGCGGCATTCTCGATCGAGGCGCTGCCGCCGGCGGGCGCCGCCGCGAAGGTCGAGGTGCGCACCGTGATGACCTTCTTGGCGTCCTTCGACTTCACCGTCTGGATCGCGTTGCCGGCATAGATCGGCCGCTCGAACGTATCTGGCGACACCACCTTGATGATCTCGGAGATCTGCATGACGTCGAGCAGCGCGGCGACGCGCGGCATCACGTTCTTGAAGCGCGAGGTCGCGGGCGCGACGATCGCGTCATAGTTCCCGGCAAGCGNCGCGATCAGCGCGGCCAAAGGCTCCGCGAGATCGTGNGCGTAAGCATCGCCCTCGGCGAGCAGCACCTTCTTCACGCCCGTGAGCTTGGCGGCGGCTTCGGCGGCAGCCTTGGCGTTCTGGCCGGCCACCAGCACGTCGATGTCGGCGCCAAGCGCTGCGGCCGCGGTGAGCGCCTTGTTGGT
>NZ_AXAI01000014.1 GCF_000472425.1 Bradyrhizobium sp. Tv2a-2
CCAGGACATTGCCGCCGAAGGCAAAGATCACCGCCGAGGTGTGTAGCGGGCGCAGCCGGCCAAAGCTGATCCATGGCAGGTCGAAGTTGAGCGCGGGCCACGCCAGCTGCGAGGCGATCACGAGGCCGGCCAGGAATCCGGCAATGCCCCAGAACATCGCCATGACNGTCGCGAATTTGATCGGCCCCAGATTGTAATTCGGCCGGCCGTTGATCTCCTTCGGCGGCAGCGCGGCGGGCCGATCGAAATAGCGGTTGAGGATGGCGAACACTGCCGCGACGCTGGCGGCGGCGGCAAGGGAAGCATGGAAGGCAAAGGGCGCATCGACTGCCTTGGCCGCGCCGATCAGGCAAAGAAAGGCGGTGGCGGCGAAGATGAGCGCCAGACCGCTTTCACCGATGGTCATCGCTTTTGAACTCGAGGGCTGGCTCATGCGGATTCTCGCTGGAAAGACACGCTGGCCAACAACCACGCTGCGACAATATGCTCATTGATCGAGATCAACCGTGCTTTGCGCAGTGGACAAATCGCATGACCATCTCGCGCGCAGGCTCCATCTGCCAAAGATCATTCGCCTCGCCGCGCGCGGACGCGACGGACCATGAATTGACCGCAACGATACAGTGGGAGGACGACGGCTCAGTGGTCGGCGGTTTCCGAGAGCGCCTTGAGGATGTCCTCGCGCGCGATCATGCCGGCGAGCTTCTGGTCGCCGTCCATGACCGGAATACTACGGAGACGATGCTCGACCATCAGCTGCAGCACCCGAGTCAGCCGGGTTTCGGGGCGCACATATATAAAGTCAGACGTCATCACGTCGCCGACGGTCCGGCTCATCAGATCGGCGTAGCGAGGTATCATCTGGTTGGGCGTGAAGGCAAAGCACTTCAACAGGTCGAACTTGGTGACGATGCCGACGACCTGCCCCTCCTCCTGCACCGGATAGCTGTTGAAGTCGTCGCGCTCGAACATGTCGTTTGCTTCGCGAATCGTCAGATCGCGACCGGCGGTCGTCACCGTGCGCGTCATGTAGTGTCCGGCCGTTTGCTCGAGAAATCTGTACATGTCGGCATCCCTTCGTTGCTTTGACGGCAAGCTCTCACTGTGATCGCTTCAATGCGACAGCAGCACGCAACGCGTAGACTGGGTGATCAGCCGCTGCGTCACGCCGCCGAGAATCAACTCGCGAAAACGCGAATGCCCATAGGCCCCGGCGACGATCAGGCCGGCCCCGACGCCGCCGGCGATCTCGTCGAGCGCGGCGCTGGCCCCGCCCTCCCGCCTGACTTCATCGACCCGCCGGGAAGCGGCGATGCCGTGGCGCGCAAGCCAGGCGACAACGTCGCCGACGCTCCGCTCCACTGCGGCCCGGCCGTCGCCGTCTTCGAGGATTTCGGCGACGGTCACCTCCCTGGCGAGCCGCAGCAGCGGTAGCGCATCGGTAATGGATCGCCGGGCCTCCGCCGTGTCCTTCCAGGCGACCAGCACACTGCGCAGGTCGAGCCAATCGGCAGAATCAGGCACGACCAGCAGCGGACGGCCGGCCTGCATGATCAGGTCCTTGGCGCTCGCAAGTGCAAAGGAGTCGGAAAAAGCGGGGCTGTGCCCGCCGCTGACGACGATATCGGCGCAACGCGCCTCGTTGAGGATAAAGCGTGCCGGAAAATCCAGCGCACCGCGCCATTCGACGAAAGCGGCCCGATTCTTCGTCGCGTGGCGGAATTGCGCTTCCAATTCGCCCAGCCGGTTCCTGATCGCCGCCTCGCCCTGCTCGATCAGGCTTTGCGCCTGCCCGCCGTCCGTGAAATAGAGCGGCGGAGCAAACTGCGCCGCGGCAATCCCGACCAGCCCCGCACCGAACCGCTCGGCGAGCTGGCCTGCTACCTCAATGCGGGCTCGATTGGACTGTTCAAGCGACAGGCAAACCATGACGGTTGCGATTGTCATACCTCTCTCCGCGGCGAATGCTGCAAGCCTCAGTCTAGGCCTTTCGCTGGACGGCCGGGCTGAGCTAGATCAAATACGCCGAGCCGGGTGGCTGTACGGGCACATGCTTCATTGACCGGCGTCTTGCGCTGCCGCAGCTTGCGTGGAAAGGCGCATTGCGCGAAATTATGGGGCCGGCTGGCGACCGAGGGCTAGATGGAGACGAAATCCGGACGTGACCAGCATTGTCAAAAATTCCGCCGATGCCCTTGGGCATGAGCATTTCCGCCTCAGGATCGAGGGGTTTGGCGTCGGCACCTGGGATCTCGACCTCGCCACGCACGAGCTGGAATGGTCCGAGGCCGCCGGCACCCTGCTGGGTGTCGCGCCGCCGGGCCAGGAAGTCACTTACGAATTGTTTCTCTCGTTGCTCGACCCGAAGGACCGACAGCGCACGGACGAAGCCATCCGGAAAGCCGCGGCCGGTGCTGGCGGCCTTGACGTGTCGTTCAAGGTGCCGGGCGCGTCCGGGCGTGGACAATGGATCCGCGCGCGCGCCGGGATCATCAAGGATGAGGCAGGCAAGCCGCGCCATCTCAGCGGCATCTTTCTCGACATCGGCGAGGAAAAGCAACTCGAGGAGACGCTGCGCACGCGGGAGAGCCATCTCCGCTCGATCCTCGACACGGTGCCCGACGCCATGATCGTCATTGACGGCCATGGCATCATCCAGCTGTTCTCGACCGCGGCGGAGCGGCTGTTCGGCTATTCCGAGGCGGAAGCGGTCGGCAGGAACGTGAAGGAGCTGATGCCCGAACCCGATCGCAGCCGGCACGACAGTTATATCGCGCGCTACCGTTCGAGCGGTGAGCGCCACATCATCGGCATCGGACGGATCGTTACCGGCAAGCGGCGGGACGGCACCACCTTTCCGATGCATCTCTCCATCGGCGAGATGGAATCGGACGGCGAGCCCTATTTCACCGGCTTCGTCCGCGACCTCACCGAGCACCAGCAGACCCAGGCGCGGCTGCAGGAGCTGCAGTCCGAACTGGTCCATGTCTCGCGCCTCAGCGCCATGGGCGAGATGGCCTCGGCATTGGCGCATGAGCTCAACCAGCCGCTCGCTGCGATCAGCAACTACATGAAGGGCTCGCGCCGGCTGCTTGCCGGCAGCGCCGATCCCAACACAGCCAAGATCGAAGGCGCCATGGACCGCGCCGCCGAGCAGGCGCTGCGTGCCGGCCAGATCATCCGCCGCCTACGCGACTTCGTGGCGCGCGGCGAATCGGAGAAGCGCGTCGAAAGCCTGTCCAAGCTGATCGAGGAAGCAGGCGCGCTCGGGCTTGCCGGCGCGCGCGAGCAGAACGTGCAGCTCCGCTTCAGCCTGAACCCACAGGCCGATCTCGTCCTCGCCGACCGGGTCCAGATCCAGCAGGTGCTGGTCAACCTGTTTCGCAACGCGCTCGATGCGATGGCGCAGTCGCAGCGGCGCGAATTGGTCGCCACCAACAGCAGGGTGGCGGACGACATGATTGAGATCGAGGTGTCCGACACCGGCACCGGCTTCCAGGACGACGTGCTGGCGAACCTGTTCCAGACCTTCTTCACCACCAAGGAGACCGGCATGGGTGTCGGGCTCTCCATCAGCCGCTCCATCATCGAGGCCCATGGCGGGAGGATGTGGGCCGAAAACAATGCCGCGGGGGGCGCGACTTTCCGCTTCACCCTGCCGGCGGCGCCAAACGAGAGTTGAGAGATGTCTCAAAAGGGGAACGTCTACGTCATCGACGACGACGAGGCGATGCGCGATTCACTGCACTTCCTGCTGGATTCGGCGGGCTTCCGGGTCACGCTGTTCGAGACGGCAACTAGCTTTCTCGAATCTTTGCCGAAATTCGAATTCGGTTGCGTCGTCTCGGACGTGCGCATGCCGGGGATCGACGGCATCGAGTTGCTCAAGCGCATGAAGGCGGCCAACAACAGGTTTCCGATCCTGATCATGACGGGACATGGCGACGTGCCGCTCGCGGTCGAGGCGATGAAGCTCGGCGCGGTCGATTTTCTCGAAAAGCCGTTCGAGGACGAAAGGCTTATCGCGATGATCGAGGGCGGGCTTCGCCAGGCCGGGCCGGCCGCCCGTAACGAGGCGGTCACGCAGGACATTGCGGCGCGGATTGCCAGCTTGAGCCCGCGCGAGCGTCAGGTCATGGATGGGCTGATCGCCGGCCTCTCCAACAAGCTGATCGCCAGGGAATACGACATCAGCCCACGCACCATCGAGGTCTACCGCGCCAATGTGATGACGAAGATGCAGGCCAACAGCCTCTCGGAGCTGGTACGGCTCGCCATGCGCGCCGGCCTGCTCAACGATTGAGCTACGTCAATATCGCCGTTTTCCAGGCTGATATCAAAGAGCAATGTTCCAGATCGGCTCACAGACTGCACCCGCTGTGACGTCGTCTGCCGCGAGGCCAACAATCTGCGTGGTCGACGACGACGCTGGCGTGCTCGGCTCGCTACGCTTCCTGCTGGAGACGGACGGCTTTTCCGTCCGCGCCTTCCGGAGCGGCGGGGCGGCTTTGAACGCGCCCTGTTCCAGTGACGTCGATTGCTTCGTGATCGACTACAAGATGCCCGACATAAATGGCATCGACCTGATCGCGCAGCTCAGATGCCGCGGAATCAATGCCCCCGTCGTGCTGATCACGGGCTATCCGGACAAGAATATCGCGGCGCGCGCCGAAGCCGCGGGCGTCAAGCACGTCATGCGCAAGCCCCTGCTCGACGACAGCCTGATCAAGGGCATCCGCGGTGCTATCGAGGAACATCGCTCTACCTCTCCCCGGCTCCCGGGGCCCGACCTCCGGCAATCTACGTAGGGGAACCTACTTAAGATACCGCCCGAAATTTTCAGAATTGCGGATCACACGTACGAAAGGCCATCCGCCGCACAGGAGATGGCCAATGCTGAACCCCTCGCTGAACACCCTCAACACCGTCGTGATCGGCAACAAGGTTCCGGCCAGATCTCCAGCCGCGACCGATCCTTTCGCGTTGATCACAGGTCATGCCGGCCTTGTGGCGAGCGAGTTCACCTACCGCAAGGATGAGGAGATCTATGGCGAGGACGAACCGGCGGAATATGTCTACCAGATGGTCACCGGGGCGGTGCGGAGCTACAAGCTGCTCTCCGACGGACGCCGGCAGATCGGCGCCTTCCATCTTCCTGGCGATGTCTTCGGGCTCGAGTCCGGCGCCACACACCGGCTTGCCACGGAAGCGATCATCGATACGACGGTGCGGCTTGTGAAGCGCAACAGCCTCGAACAAGCGGCCGAGGTCGACGTCCAGATCGCGCGCAAGCTCTGGACCATGACGGCGAGCGAGCTGCGCCACGCCGAAGACCACATGCTCCTGCTCGGCCGCAAAACGGCGATGGAGCGGGTCGCGACCTTCCTTCTGGAAATGGACCGCAGGCTCGCGGTCGCCAGCATGATGGCGCTGCCGATGTGCCGGCGCGACATCGGCGACTATCTCGGCCTGACGCTCGAGACGGTCTCCCGCGTGCTCTCCCAGCTTCACGCCCAGGGGGTTCTCGGCTTCTCCGGCGCGCGGCAGATCGTGCTGCGCAACCGTCAGCGCCTCCGCAACATGGACGCGTAAGAGGCGGCTTTTCCCTCAATAGGCGCGGCGTCGTGTCTCCGGCATGAGCAGCGCGATCAGGACAAGGCCGAGCGCGCCGATCGCGGAAAGCGTCATAAAGGCGACACTGCTGCCGAGCTTGTCGCTGATATAGCCGGCCAACGCCGTCGAGAGCGATGCGCCGATTCCGACTGCGGTGCCGACAATGCCCTGGGCCAGATTGAAATGGCCGGTGCCGAATGCGACATCGGCCACGATCAACGGCACCATCACGGCAAACACGGCGGCGGTGATGCCGTCAAACACCTGCACCGCGACCAGCAGATAGGGATCGTGCACCAGGGAGAACAGCAGCCCACGCACTGTCAGCGCGGCAAAGCCGATCAAGAGGATCGGCCGCCGTCCCCATGTTTGCGCCTTCGCGCCGACCGTTGGCGACATCAGCGCGACGAGCGCCTGCGGTACGATGATGCAGGCCGCGATCAGGACCGGCGCCCATTGGCTTGACCGGGTCGTGACGACGCCCGCCATCAACGGCAGCATCGCCGCATTCGCAAGCTGTAACAGCACCATACTGCCGGCGAAGATCAACAGTGGACGCTGGCGCATCAGGGCGACGATGCTGGTGGCCTGGCCACTGGCCTCCTCGGCCTCGCGCGGCAGCGCGCCATGGCAACGCGCCACGTCGACCTCGTTCTCCCGGATGCTCGCGAGCGACAGCAAGGTCGGTATGGCCAGCACGAAGGTGACCAGGAACACGGAGCGGCTGGAAACGAGATAGCCGGCCGTACCCATCACCGCCGCTGCGACGCCGTTTCCCAGCGAAGCAAAGCGGGCGTTGCGGCCGAGCCGCTCCCCGATTGCGTAGGGTCCGACCAGGCCAAGGCTGATCGCGGCAATCGCCGGCCCCAACACGCAGCTTGCCGCCGCATGCAGCGTCGCAGCTATCACTACCACAGGGAATATCGGCCACGCCGCATAGCCGAGCGCGGCAAAGCCGATGGTCGCGATCGCAAGCCCCGCAACAAGCCGCTCCGACCGGGCCGCGTCGACGATCGCACCACCCGGCATCTGGCCGATCAGGCCGACGATGCCGCCGATCGACAGCACGAGGCCGATCTGGGCCTGCGTCCATTTCTGGGTGGTCAGATAGACCGCGATGAACGGACCGAACCCGGTCTGGACGTCGGCAAGGAAGAAGATGAACCAGTCGAGCCCGCGCAGACTCTGCCGCGACGGCGTCGGCAGGAGGCGAAACTCCGGGCCCGGCGGACGCGGACCCGCTTTGCCCGCGCCCGGCGACGGGTCGCGGCTGTTAGGGTCGAGCGAATGCAACAAGTGCATCACCACGCCCGGCCTCGCTCAGTGATCGTCCAGGGGGAGCAGGTTGCCGGCTGCGCCCAGCACCACGATCGGCTTGTCCTCCTTGTATTCGGGCGCCGCGGCCACCTGTGCCTTGGTCAGTTCGAGCGTGATGGACTCACCATTCTCGGTGATGCGGCCGAAATGCAGCGCGTTCCAGTCCACCACGATCTTGCGGCTGCCGACGCCGAGGAAGCCGCCGAAGTCGATCACCGCCGCCCGCACGGTGCCGGTGCGATCGACGATGACGTCGACGATATGCCCCATATCCTCATTTGCAGGGCTCCGTACGTCACGGCCCAGCACGCCATGTGCATCCTTGGGGCCGATGATGGTGACCGAAGGCGGCGGCGTATGCTCGTCGGCGGCGGCAGGCGCCTTGGCCTGGGACTGATCGTCCGCATACGAAAGCTGCGACGCCGACGCGGTGAAGGCAACGGCCAGCAGCAGCATCCAGAGTGTTCGGCGCATTTTTCCTCCTTCCGCTGAAGGTCGCGCGTTGAGTCTTAGGTAATTCGCAGACTCTAATGCGCCAGCACGATGGAAACCTGAATTTTCCCGCGCCGGCGCATCACCTCCATCGACACGTCCTCGCCGTGGCGCCGTATTCTCAAGTCCACGCTCGAAGGCCCCAGTTGCAGATCGCGCAGGACCACCTCGTTGAGGAAGGCCGGCAAATGTGGATTGCGCAGCCGGATTTCGCTGCGCCCGATGTCGAACTCAAGACCAAGCGCCGCCTCCAGCAACGTGAATGGCGTCGCACTGGCCCAGGCCTGCGGCGCGCAGGCGACGGGATACAGCGTCGCCCCGCGATTCTTCTCGCGCCGAAAGCCGCAGAACAGTTCCGGCAAGCGGCGAAGATCCATATAGCTTGCCGCGTCGAACAGGCCCTTGAACACATGCTCGACAGCATGTTTCAGGCCGTAGCGTGCCAATCCCAGCGCGATCAGCGCATTGTCGTGCGGCCAGATCGAGCCATTGTGGTAGGACATCGGATTGTAGCGGGCCTCGCCATGAGCGATGGTTCTGATGCCCCAGCCGGTGAAGAAATGCGGCCGCAAAAGGTCGGCGGCGACTTTCCGCGCGCGGTCGTCGCGCACCATGCCGCTGAACAGAAGCTGGCCTGCATTGGAGCTGCGCACCTTGCAGGGCCGCTTGTCCCCGTCGAGCGCCAGCGCATAGGTACCGAGGTCATCGCACCAGAAGCTTTCCTCGAAGCGCTCCGCGAGTTGATGCGCTTCAAGCTCCAGCCGCTGGGCGATCTCGCGCCTGCCAAGCCGCAACGCGCAACGTGCTGCGAGCCGCTTGGCGGCGAACACGTATCCCTGCACTTCGGCCAGCGCGACGCTTCCCTCCGCGAGCCTGCCATCGGCATGGAAGACAGCATCGAAGGAGTCCTTCCAGCCCTGGTTGACGAGCCCCTTCTCCGTCGCTCGCTGGTACTCGACAAAGCCGTCACGGTCGCGATCGCCTGACACGTCGATCCAGTTCAGCGCCGCCTCGATGGCGGGCCACAACTCGGTCAGCGTTTCCTCGTCTCCGGTCCGCTCGACATAGAGGCCGGCCAGAAGCACGAACAGAGGCGTCGAATCGATGCTGCCGTAATATTGCGCAAACGGCACCTCGCGCAGCGCGGCCATTTCGCCGCCGCGCATTTCGTGCAGAATCTTCCCCGGCTCGGCATCCGCCCGCGGATCGACTTCCTTTGCCTGATAATATGCGAGCCGCCGCAACACGCCGCGCGCCACGCGCGGGTCGACCCACAGCATCTGCAGCGCGGTGATGATGCCGTCCCGGCCGAACGTCGTCGAATACCAGGGAATGCCGGCATAGGGATATCGGCCCTGCGGCGTCTCGGTCATCAGCATGTTGAGGTCGGCCATCGCCTGGCACAGCACCTCGTTGAGGATATCGTTCGACGTCTCGATGCTGGCGGCGTTGGTGGTTGACGTCCGCATCTCGCGCCGATGCGCCAGGAGGGCCGGAAAGAATCGGGCCGGCATGGACGCAGCGGGTCTGTTGCAGCCGACGGCCACGAACAGAGACCTGGATTGATGCGGAGCGAGCTCGAACCGATAGGTCGCAGCGTTGACTGAAAGCCGCGTCGGCCGTGGATCGAAATGCAGCGAGGTGCGCCGATTGCTACCGTCGAGGCCGCGATATTCCAGCAGCACGTCGGCGGGCCCTGCGAGCTTGCTCGAGCCGATGCCGCGGCGCGCCCGCTTCTCTCCCCGCACCTCGAACAAATCAGCAAAATCATTGTCGAAGAGCAGCGTCAGGTCGAAAGTCGCGACGCGGTCGCCATGATTTTGCAGACCAATGCGCTGGTAGGCCGTTCCCTGCCAAAGGAAGATGGTTCGCACGATGTGCAACATGTCCTTCGGCAACACGATGCGATCCTGCTGATAGACGTCGGGATTGGTGAGGTCGATCGTCAGCGCCGAATTGTCATCGCGCAAATTCGAGCCGAGCAACAGGGGCTGCACATCATCGAGCACCAATTCAAGCCGCGCCAGATACCGCGTATCGCAGTTGAACAGGCCGTCGGGTCCGCCCGACGAGGCCCCGATATCGCCGTGACTGTCGAGCACAATGAAAGTGTCGTCGTGCTTGAGCGACCGACGCGGGCGCGACGCCGGTCCCGTCATCGGAATGTAGAACGGCTGCTCCTCGACGACGATCGGCTCCGACAAACGAGTCATCTCGATGGTTTGGGTGATGATTTCGGCTGTCATAGTGACCTCGTGCCGCCCTCACGCGCCAAAGCGCGACGAGATCAGGCTGCATCGTCGTCGCGCCTTATTTTTTGATTGAGCATGATCTATTAGGAAAACTGCTCCACACTCTTCCAGATCATGCCCTGACAAACGCAACCGAACCCGAACATAAGTAGCAATCAGGCTGCGACTTTTGCCAACCGGCTCAGCTCCTGCGTGACCAGCTCCCGATAAGGCCCCTGCCCCTGCATCAGGCGATCCGGCGACCCATCCTCGATGATCTTTCCGGCCTTGAGCACCACCACCCGATCAAAATTGCGCAAGGTCGAGAGGCGATGAGCAATCGCGATCACGGTGCGACCACGCATCAGGCGCGACAGCGCCTCGCGGATCGCCTCCTCGGATTCGCTGTCGAGCGAGGCGGTGGCCTCGTCCAGCAGCACGATCGGTGCATCCTTCAAGAAAGCCCGCGCAATCGCAATGCGCTGACGCTGGCCGCCCGACAGCTTGATGCCGCGGTCGCCGACCATGGTGTCGAGCCCCTCGGGCAAGGTCTCAACGAAGTCGCAACGCGCTGAAATCGCCGCACGCAGCACTTCGTCATCGGTGGCGGTCGGCCGGCCGTAGCGGATATTCTCAAGGATCGAACGGTGGAACAGCGAGATGTCCTGCGGCACCACCGAGATCGCCTCGCGCAGACTTTGCTGGGTGACCCGCGCGATGTCCTGGCCATCGATGGTGATGCTGCCATGCTGCAGGTCGTAGAATCTTTGCAACAGCACGAACAGCGTGGATTTACCGCCGCCGGACTGACCGACCAGCCCGACGCGCTGGCCGGGCTGCAGCCGCAGGCTGAATCGCTCGAATAGGGTATCCCCACCCGGATATTTGAAATTGATGTTGTTGAAGGCAATCGCCGCGCCGCTCTTCACCAGTGGCTCGGCCTCAGGGTGATCGCGCAGATCGTGCGGCAGCAGCAGCGTCGCGATCGCTTCGGTCAGCCGTGCGACGTGCTGGGTGACATCCACCAGCGCAACCGCAAGATCGCGCGTGGCGCTGAGAATGGAAATGCCGAGCGTGCAGACCAGCACCACATCGCCGGTGGTAGCGCCACCCTTCTGCCAGAGCGTGATGACCCAGGCTAGCAGCCCGATCGTGAGCATCACTGTCACCGCGGCATGAGTGAGCCTCAGCTTCTCCAAATACCGCAGGCTGCGCCCGCGCGCGACCAGTTCCCGGTCCACGGTTGCGTCAAAGCGCTGATGCTCATGGGCGATCCCGCAGAATGCGCGGACCAGCGGCATGTTGCTGATGACATCGACCATCTCGCCATCGACAACGGCAGCCTTGTCGGCGAAATCGTCATGCAGGGGTTTGCCCGCCGCAGCCAGCCGGAACATCGCGAACACCATGGCACCGGCGATCACGATCATGACCAGTGACATGGTCAGGCTTACAGTCCCAATCAGGGCTATTGCCGCAACTGTGGCAATGCACGGCGGCAACACATTCCAGACGAACATGTTCTCGACCGTGAAGACGGCGTTCGACGTCGCCGTGATCCGGCTCGTCAGCATGCCCGGCAAGCGGTCGGAGAAATAGCTCGGGGCATGCCCGGTCAGATGGCGAAACATGTCGCGCCGGAGATCGCCTGTGACGCCGACGAAGGTGAAGCTCGCAATCCAGCTCGCGATCCGCCACAGAAAATTGTCGGCAGCTATGAGCGACATGAGAAAGACGAATGCCAGCCATACGCTTCCCGCGTGGTCAGGTCCGCCCGCGAGGCTGTCGACCAGAGACTTCACGCCATATTGGGTTCCGACGGAACAGGCGACGGCGGCCATGACAGCCGCCAAAATAGCAAGATGAGAGGCCGGACGGCGGCGCAGATAGCGCAACACGAACGGAAAAGGGCGGTGCGCGTATCCTGAAAGCTGATCCATTGGAATGCCAAACCCCTGGTCGATTGTTTCTGTGAGGCCGATTTGTTTGTGTAAGCCCTCAGCGGTCCACGTTCCCCAACTCTGTGAACGACTGACAGGCCGATCCGGTTCCTGCCCCTTCTCGTGCACAGCGCCGGTCCGATCAAGCGGGAGCAGAGCAGAGCAGACATCTGATCGCCGCTTTGGTCATGAAGAAGGCAGGTGCACAAGGATGTCGAAGAAGTAAGCTTGCTGAATGGAACCTCGCAGATGCGGGAACGTTCCCCTGACGGCACGCCGGTGCCGACGAGGGGGCTGGCTCTTCTATGATCGCAAACAGGAGAAAGTGAGATGCGCATCGCGCAGGTTGCTCCGTTGACGGAGGCTGTTCCACCAAAGCTTTATGGCGGCACCGAGCGCGTGGTGCATTGGCTGACTGAGGAACTCGTGACGCTAGGCCACGATGTGACCTTGTTTGCGAGCGGCGACTCCCAGACCTCCGCGAAGTTGGACGCGACCTGGCCGAAGGCGCTGCGCCTCGACGGTTCCGTACGCGACCCCAATGCCCTTCACATGGTGATGCTGGAGCGGGTGCGACGGAAATGTGACGACGAGGAACTCGATTTCCTCCACTTCCACCTCGATTATTATCCGTGGTCGCTGTTCGAACGGCAGCCGACGCCGCTCGTGACGACGCTGCACGGCCGGCTCGACCTGCCGGAGCACCAGCCGGTGTTCAACACGTTCTCATCTATTCCGGTGATCTCGATTTCCAACGCGCAGCGGCGCCCGGTGCCGCAAGCCAATTGGGTGACCACGATTCACCACGGCCTGCCGGAAAATCTGCTGACGCCGCGCCCCTGCAAGCAGGAGTATCTGGCCGTGCTTGGTCGTATCGCGCCCGAAAAAGGCGTCGATCGCGCGATCAAGATCGCCATGCGTTGCGGCATTCCGCTCAAGATCGCAGCTAAGGTCGACCGAGCCGACCAGGACTATTACGAGGAGCTGATCCGCCCGCTGATTACGGGCAATCCGCTGGTCGACTATATCGGCGAGATCTCCGACCACGAAAAATCCGATTTCCTGAGCGGCGCGCTCGGACTGCTCGTCCCGATCGACTGGCCCGAGCCGTTCGGGCTCGTCATGATCGAGGCGATGGCCTGCGGCGCGCCAGTCATCGCCTATAACCGCGGCTCGGTGTCCGAGATCATCGAGGACGGGTTGACCGGATTCATCGTCGAGGACGAGACGAGTGCGGTCGCCTGCGTGGGGCGGCTCGGCCAGCTATCGCGGCCGGCGATCCGGAAGCGCTTCGAAACACGTTTCACGGCGCGGCGCATGGCACTGGACTATCTGGCGGCCTATCGCAAGCTGACCGAGGCGACGGAGCCGCGGATCAAGCTGGTGAGCAGCGCGGAATAGATCTCCGCCTACCCGTCCGCGGAAGAGGCTTTGCCGAAACGCTGCTCGTAGGCCTTGATATAGGCCTCGGGCGAGGGTTTCAGATGCCGCCGCGTCAGCTTAATCAGTTCGTCGCGACGGCCGGCGCGCAGCGCCCTGATCATCTCCAGATGATCGCGGCGCGCCCGGTCGAGCGACTGCGGCGAGGCATTGGCATAGAAGCGAATGCCATACACCTTGTGTGCCAACAGATCGATGGTTTCGATCAGGCAGGCATTGCCGCACAGACCGAACAACGCCTCGTGAAACCGTAGATTGCTGTAGAACACGGTGAGCAGGTCGCCTGCGGCCACCGCTGCGCTATGTTCGCGATGCAGCTCCTCGAGCCGGCTGATATCAGTCGCAGCCACCGGGAACGGGATGACGCTCACCGCCATCACCTCGAGCTCCTCGCGGACAGCATAGATCTCGCGCACCTCCTGCGGCGCCAGCCCGCGCACCATCGCGCCGCGATTGGGGATGCGCTCAATCAGTCCCTTGCGAACCAGCTCGAACAGCGCGAGCCGCACGTCGCCGCGATGTGTCTGGAACAGATCGCAAAGATCCTGCTCGATCAACCGCTCGCGCGGATGGCGCCGCCCGAGCACGATATCTTCCTCGATGCGCCGAGCGATCATCTCGGCTGGGACAAGTCCGCGCCCTGGGCTCGGAGCGCCGACGGCCGGTTTGTCTGCAGAGGTCTCCGCGCCGCGAACGCCCACCTTGATTGCGGCGGTCGTCGCCGCGCCTGCCTTTGTTGGCTTGAGCGGCATTGGCTTGAGCGGCTTTGCGGCCATGATCGTTCCGACCGGTCAGCGCGTCGCCCCGCGGGACGCGGCGCAAGCGGCATGTCTCCAAGCCATCATAATATTGCAAACTATATTGTAAACAATCCTGGGAGGGGCTACGCTCGGTCCAAAGCGGACGGTGGGTTCGAGACCCGCGATAGATCCGAACAGCGGAGGAAACGGCATGACGAAGCCACGCAACAGGTCCGTCCCCGATCGCGAGAGCAGCGGCACGCATCCCCTGCTCTCGAAGCGGTACGGCCGCCGCAAATTCCTCATCAAGACCGGCAGCGCGGTCATGGCCAGCGCATTCGGGGCGATTCCGTTGCGGGGCTATGCAGCTGAACCCGTCAATATCGGCGCGCTCTATCCGACCACGGGCAGCATGGCGCAGATCGGCGTCGGCTGCGCGGCTGCCGCAAAGCTTGCAGTCGAGATGGTCAATGAAGCCGGCGGCATCAAGTCGCTCGGCGGCGCCAAGCTCAACCTCATCATCTCCGACGTCCAGAGCGACACCACTGTCACCCGAACCGAGACCGATCGCCTCATCACCGGCAACAAATTGTCCGCCATTCACGGCTGCTATGCGAGCGCGCTCACCCTGATCGCGAGCGAAGTTTGCGAGCGCGCCAAGGTGCCGATCATCACCGGCTCGAGCTCGGACCAGCTCAACAAGGGCCGCAGCTACACCTTCACCCCGTTTGCACGCGCCTCGCAGTTCGCCCAAGCCCAGCTGCAGATGTCGAAGCTTGTCTCCGACAAGCCGAAAGTCGCCGTCATCTTCGAGAACACCGCTTTCGGCACCTCGACGTCGAACGGGCTGAAGGAGCTTGCGCCGGGTGAAGGCGTCGAGATCGTGATGTTCGAGCCCTACTCGGCCGGGTTCACCGACGCTGGCCCCCTGATCAACAAGGTCAAGGCCTCCGGCGCCAACATGCTGTTCTCGGTCTCCTATCTCAACGATCTCATCCTTATCGTACGCACCGTGAAGCAGGTCGGGCTCAACATCGCCATCAACGGCGGCTCCGGCGGCTTCGTGATGCCGGATTTCTACAAGAACGTCGGCAAGCTGGCCGAAGGCCTGCAGGGCGTGGCGCATTGGAATCATGACATCGACGCCAATGCCCAGAAAGTGAACGAGGAGTTCAAGAAGCGCACCGGCGATTTCCTGTTCGAATATGCTGGCGGCCTGGTGGCACAGACCTTCATGCTGGCGGATGCGCTGGAGCGAGCCGGCTCCGCCGATCCGCAGAAGGTGCGCGAGGCGCTGTCGACGCTAGACGTCTCCTCGGGCTACGCGGCGATGGCGCCGGGCGGCAAGGTGAAATTCGGCCCCGATGGCAAGAACATCTATGGTCGCCCCGTGGGTGTGCAGTGGCAGAACGGCGATCTCGCCAGCGTCTTCCCCAAGGACGAGGCCCGCGCTCCCCTGATCAAGAGCTGAGCTGGGCAAGGTTTCAAAATGCTGGAGACAGTGGCCCAGGCCGTCATCAACGGCCTGCTTATCGGCGGCATCTACGCGCTCGTCAGCATCGGCGTGACGCTGATCTTCGGCGTGGTCAAGATCGTCAACTTCGCCCAGGGCGAATTCGTGATGATCGGGATGTATATCAGCTATTTCCTCGCCACCTATTTCGGTGTCGACCCGATCGTCTCGCTCCTGGTGTCGATGCCTGTGCTGTTCGTGATCGGCGTGCTGGTCCAGCATTTCCTGATCCGCAGGGTGCTCGGCCCGAACGACATGCCGCAGATCTTTCTGACCTTCGCGCTGTCGCTGCTGCTGCTGAACCTCGCGCTGCTGTTGTTCACTGCTAATTATCGCACGGTCCATACGTCGTATTCGGACGAGGCCTTTCATTTTGGCGGGTTTTACGTTCCGGAAGCGAAGCTGATCGCCTTCGCCGTGGCGATGGGGCTGAGCGGCGCGCTCTGGGCGTTCCTGCATACGACCGACCTCGGCAAGGCGATGCGGGCTGCATCGCAGAACCGCGACGTCGCGACGCTGATGGGAATCAACCCCAACCGTGTGTTCTGCGTCGCGTTTGGCGCGGCGCTCGCGCTCGCCGGCGCCGCCGGCTCGCTCCTGATGCCGTTCTATTCGGCCTACCCTTTTGTCGGACAGGTGTTCGTGCTGATGGCCTTTGTCGCCGTCGTGCTGGGTACGCTCGGCAATGTGCTGGGCGCGCTGGTCGCGAGCCTGATGATGGGGGTGGCGGAATCGCTCGGCATCCAGTTCGTCGGCGCCGATTCCGGGTTGATCGTGGTGTTCGCCATGCTGCTCTTGACCCTGGCGTTCAGGCCGCAGGGCCTCGGCGGCGGGAGAATGCGCTAGTGTCGGATATCGGCAAATGGAAATGGCTTGCGCTCGCCGCGCTCGCCCTGGTTGTGCTCGCGCTGCCGCAGGTCGTGAAGAGCTCGTTCGCGCTCGACATCTTCATCCGCATCCTGCTGTTCTCGTTCATCGGTGTCGCCTGGAACCTGATGGGCGGCTACGCGAAACAGCTCTCGCTGGGACATGCCGCCTATTTCGGGCTCGGTGCCTACACCTCGACCATCATGCAGATCGATTTCGGCATCTCACCCTGGATCGGCATGGTCGCGGGCGGCATCGTTGCTTCGATTGCGAGCCTGCCGATCGGCTGGCTCTGCTTCCGCCTGCGCGGTCCCTATTTCACCATTGCTACCATCGCGACCGCGCAAGCCTTGATGCTGATCTTCCTGAAATTCCGTGATTTTGCCTGGGGCGCCGAAGGCACAACCATTCCCAATCTCGGCAGCGCACCTTTGATGCTGCAGTTCGAGACCAAGGCGTCCTATTATTATGTCGTAGCCGGCCTGCTGGCGCTCGCCCTCTTCGTCACCTGGCGCATCGAGCGCTCCTGGATGGGCTACTATCTTGTTGCCATCGGCGAGGACGAGGATGCGGCGGAGGCCATCGGCGTGAATGCGCCGCGCATCAAGCGCGACATCTACATGATCAGCGCCTTCCTCACCGCGCTCGCCGGCACCTTCTATGTCCAGTACATCTACTTCATCGATCCCGCGACGGCCTTCAGCTTCAACATATCGATCGAGGCCGCGCTGGTCTCGATTGTCGGCGGCATCGGTACCCTCTGGGGTCCGGTGATCGGAACCGTGCTGCTCGAAACCACCTCGACGCTGCTGCAGAGCTGGCTCGGCTCCTCCACCGGCGGCATCCAGCTCACGGTCTACAGCCTGATCCTGATGGCGATCATCCTATGGCGTCCGACCGGGCTGATCAGCCTGTTCAATGAAGCCCGGCGGCGCCATCTCGACCAGAAGCCAGCGCAGGTGAGGACATCGCCATGACCGACGCGCTGGTGGTCAAGGGCTTGAGCAAGCGCTTCGGCGGCTTGCGCGCCGTGCAGGACGTTGGTTTCACCGTGAAGGAAAACGAGACCGTGGCGCTGATCGGGCCGAACGGAGCCGGCAAGACCACGAGCTTCCATCTCATCACCGGGTTCCACCGCGCCGATTCCGGCTCGGTCAAGGCGTTCGGGCAGGAGGTCGTGGGTCTGAAGCCGCACGACGTTTGCGCGCTAGGTCTCGCCCGCACCTTCCAGGTCGCAAAGCCCTTCGGCGCCATGACGGTGCTTGCCAATGTCATGACCGGCGCCTTTCTGCGCGACCGTCATGTCGCCGCCGCGCGCGAGCGGGCGCGCGAAGTCATCGATTTCGTCGGCCTGTCTTCGCGCGAAAATACGCCGGCCAAGGATCTCACCACCATCGACCAGCGCAGGCTGGAAATGGCACGTGCGCTCGCGACGCAACCGCGCATCCTCCTGCTGGACGAAGTGATGGCCGGGCTCAATCCGGCCGAGATCGACCAGGCGGTCGCGCTGGTCGGCAAGCTGTCGCAGCGCGGCCTGACCATCGTCATTGTCGAGCATGTGATGCGCGCGATCATGGCGGTCGCGCGCCACATCGTCGTGCTCGACCACGGCCAGAAGATCGCGGAAGGGGCGCCGAAGGACATCGTGGAAAATCCCGAGGTCGTTCGTGCCTATCTCGGCTCCGGCTACGTTCACGCACCGGCCGGCGGAGGCCCCCATGCTTGAGCTGAAGGGCGTCAGCGCTGCCTATGGCTCGGTGCCCGCGATCTCGCATGTCTCCATCAACATCAATGCCGGCGAAGCCGTCGGCCTGTTGGGCGCCAACGGTGCCGGCAAGAGCACGACCCTGCGCGCGATCTCGGGGCTTGTGGCGCTAGCGTCGGGATCGATCAGCTTCGACGGCGTCGATGTCGGCTCGCTCCCACCGCACAAAATTCCAGAACTCGGCATTGCCCATGTGCCGGAAGGACGCCAGGTCTTCCCGGAAATGACGGTGCAGGAGAATCTGGAGATCGGTGCATTCGTGCCCAGGGCCAAGGCCGAGCGTGCCAGGACCATGGAGCTCGTCTACGATATCTTCCCCCGCCTTGCCGAGCGCAAGCGTCAGCTTGCGGGCACGATGAGCGGCGGCGAGCAGCAAATGCTGGCCGTCGGCCGCGGCTTGATGCTGAAGCCAAGGCTCTTGATGCTGGATGAGCCATCACTGGGATTGGCGCCGGTCATGACCGACGTGACATTCGAGAAGATCGCCGAAATCCACAAGATGGGCACGGCGATCCTGCTGGTCGAGCAGAATGTCAGCCGCGCGCTGTCCCTGGTCGACCGGGCCTATGTGCTGGAGAGCGGGCGCGTGATCATGCACGGCGACAGCGAGGATCTTGCCAACAACAGGCAGGTGCAGGCGGCGTATCTGGGGATTTGAGCTCAACCTTGCGCTGTCATTCGGGGGCGGACCGACAGGACCGAACCTGGAAATCTCGGGATTCTCAGGTGCGTAATTGCGCACCATAGTTCGATGCCTTCATCGCCCCAGAATGACGATTCAAGTCACTACCGTCCGCTTCGGCTCGACGATCTCGAACATCCGCGGGAATTCGTCCATCAGCGCCATCAGTTCGGCCAACCGCATCGCATTGCCCGTGAATGCAATCTTTCCAGCCGCTACCGCCTCGGGAAAACTCGTCTGCTTGGCGATCACCTCGTCCAGCGTCGCGCGCGCCAGCGTGAAGCTCGCATCGGCCGCTTCGGACTTCGTTCCCTCGCGATAGGTCAGCGCGCAATTCTCCAGCGTAAGCACGAAGCTCTCATTCGTATCGCTGAACGTCCAGTTCAGCACGATGTGCTTGCCTTCCGCTTTCGGCCCGTTCAACCGCACGCCGAGCACATCCCATAATTGCGAGGTGCGCAGCGCTGCCAGCGTCTCGCGCGGCATCGGCGGACGCGGCGGCGCCTTCGGCAGGCCCTGCCGCAACTCCTGCGCCCCGAACAGATAGGCGTTGCGCCAGGTCGAGCTTTCCGCGGCATAGCCAAGCTGCTCGAACGTGTCGGCAAGCAGCGCGCGTGCGGCCTGGTTGTCGGGATCGGCGAAGACGAGATGGCTGACGGCCTGCGCCACAAAGCGAAATTCGCCCTTGGCAAAATCCGCCCGCGCCCGCGCCAGCAGCGCATCGGCGCCGCCCATGTATTCGACGTATTTCTTACCCGCCTCGACCGGCGGCAGCGGATCGAGATTGACGGGATTGGCGTCATACCAGCCGAGATATTTCTGGTAGATCGCCTTCACATTGTGCCGGATGTGACCGTAATAGCCGCGACCATGCCAGGCACCTTCCAGGCTGTTCGGCAGGCGGATGGTTTCGGCGATCTCCGCTGCCGTCAGGCCATGATTCATCAGACGAATGGTCTGGTCGTGCGCGAATTTATAGAGATCGCGCTGCTGGCGGATCATGGTGTCGATGCGTTCGCGTCCCCACACCGGCCAGTGATGCTGGCCGCACATCGCCTCCGCCTTGCCGCCCCATAGCGATAACGCCTCATCAAGATATTTCGACCAGGCAAGCGCATCGCGCACATCCGCTCCACGGAATGGCAGCAGGTTGTGGAAATTATGCGTGCAGTTCTCCGCGAGGTTCAACACCTTGTAACGCGGAATGTAGAAATGCATCTCGGCCGGCGCCTCGCTGTTCGGCGCCATCTGGAATTCGAATGCGACGCCGTCGATGGTGCGTTTATCGCCGGTTTCCATGATGAGGTCGGTTGGGCGCACCAGCGCCACCGATCCCGCCGCCATCGATTTGCCGAGACCGCAATCGACCTGTCCGCGCGGCCCTTTGGCCAAAAACGGCCCGAACTGGTACTGCGCGCGGCGCAGCATCGCCGGCCCCGCGATGATGTTCTCGGAGACCGCGTGCTCCATGAACAGGTTCGGCGCGATGATTGGCACCTTGCCGCCAGCGAGCACGTCGTCGGTCAGCACGCCGCGCGCGCCGCCCCAATGATCAGTATGGGTATGGGTGAAGATCACGGCCGCGACCGGCCGCCGACCGCGATGCTTGAAGTAGAGCTCCATTGCGGCACGCGCGCCCTCGATCGACGTCAGCGTGTCCACCACGATGACGCCGCTGTCGCCCTCGATCAGCGTCATGTTGGCGATGTCGAGGCCGCGCACCTGGTAGACGCCGGGCACCACCTCGAACAGACCATGATGCATGTTGAGCCGCGCCTGCCGCCACAGGCTCGGGTTCACCGTCGCCGGCGCCACGGCCTCCGACATGAAACCGTAGGGCTCGAGGCTCCAGACCACCCTGCCCTGGCTCGAGGTGATCTTCGCGTTCTCGATGGTGCCGAGAAAGCCGCGCGCGGCATCGTCGAAATCGGCGGTGTCGCCGAACGGCAGCGCCTTGAGCATGGACTCGTGCTGCGCAATCACCGCGTGCGAGGCGGCCTTTGGCGTTTCCTTGGCGGGGGCTTCGCCGGTTGCTGACGTGCTCATACGCGTTCTCCCTTGAAGGACAGCGAATAAAAAAAGTGGACGGTTCACGCGGGATGCGTTGCGAGATAGGGCGAATTGGCGATCGACCATCGCGGCATCGCTTCCATCTTGAAGATCTGCCGCAGATGGACCTCATCGGGACCATCGCCGATCCGCAACAGCCGCCCCCAGGCAAGCGCCTGGTGGATCGGTGTGTCCTCCGAGCCGCCCATGGCACCGAACACCTGCATCGCGCGATCGGCAATCCGCTGCAGCATTGCGGGCACCGCGAGCTTGATCAACGACACATCGCGCCATGCACCGTGATGGCCGGCCTGGTCGAGCCGCCAGGCGCAGCGGTAGCAGAGCAGCCGCGCCTGCTCGAGTTCGACGCGGGATTCGGCGATCCAGCGCTGCACGGTGTCATATTGAATGACCGGGCGGCCAAAGGCCGAACGCTCGGAAGCCCGCACCATCATTAGCTCGATCAAGAGTTCGCACAACCCGATCGAGCGCATGCAATGGTGAATGCGCGCAGGCCCCAGTCGGATCTGAGCGACCTTGAAGCCCTCGCCTTCAGCGCCAAGCAGATTCTCGCGGGGCACGCGGACATTGTCGAAAATGAGTTCGCCGATCGGCGCGACATGGTCCTCGCAGCCCATCCAGCGCAGCCTCCGCACCAGACGCACGCCGGGCGCATCCATCGGCACGATGACGCAGGAATGCCGCCGCGTGCGCTCCGCCCCTCCATCGGTGACGCCAACCACGATAAGGAAGCTGCACTGCGGATGCGCGGCGCCGGTGATAAACCATTTGCGCCCGCTGATGACGTAGTCGCTACCGTCGCGGACGATCCGCGTGGCGATATTGGTCGCGTCGGATGAGGCGACATCCGGCTCCGTCATGCCGAACGCCGAACGGGTCTCGGCGTTGAGCAGTGGATTGAGAAAGCGCTGCTTCTGCGCGGGTGTCGCGCAATTCTGCAGCGCGATCATGTTGGGAACGTCGGGCGCTTGGCAGTTAAAGACTTCCGGCGCCCAGAACAGCCGGCCCATGATTTCGGCAAGCGGCGCATAGTCGAGGTTGGAGAGCCGCGTGCCCGGCTCATCGGAGGCGAGTTCAGGGAGAGCGAGATTCCACAGGCCCCTCGCGCGCGCCTTCGCCTGCAGTTCGGTGACGAAAGGCGCACTCCCGCGTTCGACCGCGACATGGTCGAGCCAGGCGCGGTGACGGGGCAGCACCTCGGAATCGAAGAACGCCTGCAGCTTCCTGCGCCAGGCTTCGGAACGCGCCGACGGCTCGAAATCCATGTTTCCTCCCTCAAGGAGGGCCATCTAACCGAATATTGATACACATTGCAAACTCTGTTTCGATATATTGACATTTTGGCATTTCTAGCCTGATATTTATCGTATGGCTGCAGGTTCCCTCCAAAACCCAACCACTGCCCGGACCGTTGCCGACGATCCGTCCTTCGCAACGACGCTGGCGCATGGGCTGGACATTCTGGCTGCGTTCCAAACGGCAGGCAGCGAGCTGTCGAATGCCGATCTCGCAACTCGTACCGGCCTGTCACGCCCGACGGTGTCGCGACTGACATACACTCTGGCGCAACTCGGTTATCTCAAGCGCGACGCGAAGGGACGCTTTCAGCTCGGGCTCGGGGTGCTGGCGATGGCCTATCCGCTGCTCTCGGCCATCAAGGTGCGGCAGACGGCGCGTCCCCTGATGCGCGATTTTGCCGCCTATGCCGGGGGCACTGTTTCGATCGCGATGCCGTTCGGCCTCGACTTCATCTATATCGAAACGCTGCGCACCACCGATGCCGTTCCACATGTGCCAGATGTCGGCTTCTCCAGCTCGCTGGCGCCGACCGCGGTCGGACGCGCGCTGCTCTCGCTCTTCACCAGCGATGAACTCGACGCCTATGTGAAGCGCGTCAGAGCTGAGCGGCCGCAGGAGGCCGATTATGTCGAGAAACGGACGCTTCCCGATATCGCGCTTTGCAGGGAGCGTGGCTTTGCCATTTCGCTCGGCGAATGGCGCCGCGAAATCTTTGGCGTTGCCGCGCCGCTGTATCGAACACCGGCGGGCGATTGCCTGTCCGTCAATTGCGGCATTCCCTCGTTTCGCTTCAGCGCCGAGCAGATCGAGCGCGAATGCGCACCGCGCATCCTGGGGCTCGCCCGCAGCATCCGCTCGCTGGTGGCAAACGACGAACGAATTCCGGTCTAAGGCGCGATGAGATTTGGTTGAATCGTCATCGCGCTTCAGGTCTCTGATTGAGCATGATCTTTTCGGAAAACCGCTACACACTTTTCCGGATCATGCTTTAGCCTTTCATGGCGCGACTGAACAAGAGCCGCATCGCGCGAACGACGCGGCCCTGAAATGGGGGGAGTAAAGGATGAGCTGCAGCAAAGCCGTCCTTGCGTTGAGCGCTGCGCTGGCCTGGATTGCCGCCGCGACGCCGGTGCGGGCGCAGAGCGATTACCCGAGCCGGCCGATCCACATCATCGTCCCTTACCCCGCCGGCGGCATTGTCGACATCGTGGCACGGGCGGTGACCGAGCAGGTCGGACGCGATCTCAAGCAATCCATCGTGGTGGAGGACCGGCCAGGCGCCAACAGCAATGTCGGCACGGCGGCGGTCGCGCGCAGCGACGGCGATGGCTACACCTGGCTCGTGACCGGGCCCGCCGTCCTGGCCAATCCCACCCTTTACAAGGACGCCGGCTGGGACATCAAAAATTTCAGATGCGTTGGTCTCGCGGTCTGGAATCAGAGCGTTGCGCTGGTGCCGCCGACACTGCCGGTGAAGACACTGGGCGATTTCGTCGAGCTTGCGCGCTCCGAGCCCGGCCAGTTCAATTTTGGCAATCCCGGCACTGGCTCCTCGATCGATCTCTCCGCACAGAAATTCTTCCGGGTCGCCGACATCAAGCTGACCAATGTCGGCTACAAGGGCCAGCCACAGGCCCTGATCGACCTGATGACCGGCCTGATGCATTTCGAGATAACCTCGATGGCGTTGGCGCTGCCGCACATCAAGGAAGGCACGGTGAAGCCGCTTGCGGTGTTCACCGAAAAGCGCGTGGCCGAGCTGCCGGATGTCCCGACCATCGCAGAGGCCGGATTTCCGGAAGCCGCCTACGTGCCCTGGTACGGCATCTACGTGCCAGCCACGACATCAGATGCACTGACGGCCAAAATCCACGCCGCGATCAACAAGGCGCTGGAAAATCCCGAGGTGCAGCGCCAGCTCTCCATCGCCGACATCCCGGGAAAGCCGATGTCGCTGGATGAGCTGGCGGCCCTTATGAACGGCGACTACGAGAAATTGACCGCCGTGATCAGGGCATCGGGGATCGAACCGCAATAGGCGGCCTGCACGCGACGGATCATTTCTTCACCCTGCTCGCGTCCATCTTGATCGATGAATCCAGCATTTTCGTCGTGAACGCCGTCCGCACGTCGAACGGCTTCTCCATGCCGAGATAAGTCTGCACCAGCTCGTAGTCCTGCTTCATGCGCTCGCCGTCGATCCAGCCGAGCGCCCTGGTGGTGGTGAACTCATCCGTCATGAGATATTTGATGCGCTCCCACTGCCGCTGCTGGTTCTCTCTGTCGAGCCCGGATACCTGGTCGAGCAGCGCCTGCAGGCAGGGCGCGACGTCGGCCACGCAGGCTGCATAGGCCTTCTGGGTGATCTGGACGAAATCGGCAACGAGTTTCGGGTTCTTTTCGAGAAAAGCACCGTTGACGATCAGCGAGTTGCCGTAAGGGTTGAGCCCGATATCCTTCCAGTTCACGTAACCGAGGTCGGCGCCGAATTCGATCACCTTGAGATCATGCTCGTTGTAGAAATCGGAGATGATGTCGACGGTGTGGCTCTTCAGCGCGGCAATCTTGGCGGTCGGCCCGACATTGACGAAATTGACCGAATCGGGCGCGATCCCCGCCGCCTTGGCGAAGGCCGGCCACATCACGCGCGAGGCATCGCCGGGCGGATTGCCGATCTTGTGGCCGGGAAAGTCCTTCGGACCGTTCACGCCATAGCTTTTCAGCCAATAAAAGGTCTGTCCGGTATTGGCGTAGATGCTCATCAGCGCCACCACGTCCGCGCCCTTGCTGCGCGCAACCAGTGCGGTCGCAAGGTCCGCGACCCCGAACGGCGCCCCGCCGGAGCCGACCTTCAGCGCGGAGACGCCCGAGCCCTTGCCGGTCTCGATGGTGAGATCAATGCCGGCCTTTTCGTACCAGCCCTGCGCCTTGGCGTAGTAGAATGGCGAATGATCCGCCGTCGGAGTCCAGTTCAGGGTGAGATTGACGGCCTCGCCGGCGCGCGAAGGCGCCGCGGGCGCAAGAAGGGCAAGCGCAAGCCCGGCGATCTTCAGGCACTTCATGGCGACGCTCCTTTTCCGCTAACCGCCCTTGTCGACCGTTGTCCTCAACGCTACCAATGCAACAAGGGACTCCTGTGATTGTCAACTGGCTGGTTGGAAATGCTCAAACGAAGCTCGAATGGCGGGACGGTGCAGCGGCGCAATCCGGAAGCAACGCGGCGAAAACTCCTGGTCGCAGCCCGGCACGAATTCGCCGCAAGCGGACTTGCGGGGGCCCGGGTCGACGAGATCGCAGCGCGCGCCGGCGTCAACAAGCAGCTGGTCTACCATTATTTCGGCGACAAGGACGCGATCTATCTCGCAGTGCTCGAATGGGTCTATGAGGAGATTCGCGAGCAGGAGCGCAAGCTGAACCTCGAAGGCCTGCCGCCCGAGGCCGCCATTCGAAAGCTGATCGAGGCCTCGTTCGACCACCTCGCCGCCCATCCCGACTTCATCGTGCTGCTCAACGACGAGAACCGCGGCGGCGCCCGTCATGTCCGCGGCTCGAAACGGCTGGAGGCGATGCATTCCCCCCTGGTCAGCATGGTCTCGAAGATCCTCAAGCAGGGCGTACAGAACGGTGCCTTCCGCCGCGGCATCGATCCGGTACAGCTCTATATTTCGATCGCTGCCTTAAGCTATTTCTTCTTCTCCAACACACCGACGCTGTCGGCAATCTTCGGCAAGGACTTGCGCAGTCCGGCCGCCCAGCGTGCCCGCCGCAAGCATGTGGTCGACCTTGTGATGCAGTCGTTGCGACCATAATCAACCAGATGGTTGAAACGAGGGAAGGACCGCGATAGGTTGAAGGAAGCGCAGCCCGCGGACGGGCGCGACGGAACATCGAGGGAGCACCCATTGCGACCGACCGGCGGCCATTCCGCGCGATCCATCGCGATCATCCTGGTCGTGCACCTCACCGTGCTCGTGCTCTGGCAGGTCATGGTCGATGCGTTCCATGTACCGAAGTTCATCCTGCCCTCGCCGCTCGCGGCTCTCAGCACACTGGCGTCTGCCAAATATGCCTGGGTTTCCAACCTCGCGGTCACGGGAGTCGAGATCCTCGGCGGCTTTGCGCTCGGCGCCTTTGTCGGCGTGGCGCTGGCGGTCATCTTCAGCTGGGCGCCGCTGGTCAGCCTTGCGCTATTGCCGTTGTTCGTCACCCTCAACATGATCCCGAAGGTCGCGCTCGGCCCGCTCGTGATCGTCTGGTTCTCCTACGGGATCGTTCCGAACATCCTGATCGCCTTCTCGATCTGCTTCTTCCCGATCCTCTTGACGACGGCGCGTGGACTGAACGAGGTCGAGCCCGATCTGCTCGATCTCGTCAAATCGCTGCGCGGCTCGCGCTGGGTGCTGTTCCGCAAGATCCAGCTACCCGGCTCGCTGCCTTATGTCTTTTCCGGCATGAAGGTCGGCGCCATCCTCGCGGTTGCGGGAGCCATCGTCGGCGAGTTCATCGCCTCCGACCGTGGGCTCGGCTATCTTATGATCCAGGTGCAATCCTCCCTCGATACGCCGGCCATGGTGATGGCGGTGGCGCTGCTGACCCTGCTCGGGGTCGCGCTTTACGGCCTGGTGCTCGGACTCGAACGCCTGTTCGTGGTGCGCGACGTGAGGCTGCAACGCTAAGGAATGGATTGAACATGCTGCTCTCACGCGAGTCGCTACCGACAACGATCGCCGACATAGCGGCCCTCGACGAGTTACTATGCCGGCCAAGCCAGGCGCTGATCGACGACCTCAAGAAGGTCGATGGGGACATCATGGTGCTCGGCGTCGCCGGCAAGATGGGTCCGACGCTCGCCGGACTCGCCAAGGCTGCAGCGCCCGAGCGGCGTGTCACCGGGGTTGCCCGATTCAGCGACACCGGCGTGAAGGACTGGCTGCATGCGCGCGGCGTCGAGACCATCAATTGCGACCTGCTGAACGAGGCCGCGGTTAGCGCATTGCCGAAGGCGCCCAACATCATCTTCATGGCCGGCCGTAAATTCGGCGCCGAGGGTGATCTCGCGCTGACCTGGGCGATGAACGCCCATGTGCCGGCCATCGTGGCGCAGGCCTTTCGCCAGTCGCGGATCGTGGCCTTCTCGACCGGCTGCGTCTATCCTTTCGTCCCGGTGGACGGCAAAGGCTCAGACGAGAGCATGGCGCCCAATCCGCCCGGGGAATATGCGCAATCCTGCGTCGGGCGCGAGCGCATGTTCGAATATTTCTCGAAAACGTGTGCCACGCCGGGCCGGCTGTTTCGGCTGAACTACGCCATCGATATGCGCTATGGCGTGCTCTACGACATCGCGAGCAAGGTCTGGCAGGGACAGCCGATCGACGTCAGCCTCGGCCATGTCAATTTCATCTGGCAGGGCGATGCCTCATCGCAGGCGCTGCGCTGCCTCGCGCATTGCGAGACGCCGACCAGCCCGATCAATGTCAGCGGCCACGAGATTTGCGCCGTGCGCGATCTCGCCGCCCAATTCGGAGCGCGGCTCGGCCGCGAACCCGTTATCGTCGGCCAGGAGCAGCCGACCGCCTGGCTCACCGACACGTCGCAGGCGGTAGAGCTATTCGGCCTGCCGCTTGTCGATACCGCGCGGCTGATCGCCTGGACCGCCGACTGGGTCGCCCGCGCCATGCCGAACCTGGGCAAGCCGACGAAATACGAGGTGCGCGATGGTCGCTATTGAGAAGGAGCTTCCGCTGCTCCAACTCGACGTGCGCGATGCCGCAGCCGGCCTTGAATTGTCGCGCGGGGCGAAATGGAACCAGAACGAAGCGGACTGGCGGTTCTTTCTCGCCAAGGGCACGGTCTATGGCATGCGCGATTCCGCCTCGGAGCTGATCGCGACCGCGGCACTCCTGCCCTACACCAAACGCGAGGCGTGGATCAGCATGGTGCTGGTCACGGAGAGCTGGCGCAGGCGAGGACTCGCGACGAGGCTGGTCGATGCCTGCCTTGATTCGGCGATGCGGCTTGGCCTCACCACCTGGCTCGATGCAACGCCGGCCGGCGCGGCCGTCTACGGCCCGCTCGGTTTTGCCCCGACGATTCAGCTGCGGCGACTGCGCCTCGAGCGCGGCACCTCGGCAGGTCCAGGCAACGAGCTCGCGCCGGGCAAGCTCGGCGATTTCATCACCTGCGACATCGACGCCATGGGCTTCGACCGCCGCGATCTGATCAGCGAACTCTGCGGCCGGCCTGGGTCGCGACTGCTCTCGACCAATGAGGCGACGGCCCTGGTGCGTGATGGCCGCACCGCGCGCCAGATCGGACCGGTCTTTGCGGCCAGTCCGGAGAGCGCACTCGCGCTGGTTGCCGAGATCGTCGCAGGCGAACCCGGCGCGCATCTGATCGATGCGGTTGCTGACCATGCTACCTTCCTCGACGGCTTGATGCGGGCGGGCTGGACCATCGAGCGGCCGTTCCAGCGGATGCGCTTCGGTCGCACGGCTGTGCAACCCGGCGAGCCTCCGTTCGCCGTCGCCGGCCCCGAATTTGGATAGGACAGCGCCATGCACCACAGCCAAATGCCACCCGAGGTGCGACGCCTGATTTCCGAAGGCACCGTGCTGCCCGCGCATCCGCTCGCCCTCGATGCCAACCGCAAGCTCGACCACGTGCATCAGCGCGCACTGACGCGTTATTACATCGATGCCGGAGCCGGCGGGCTCGCGGTCGGCGTGCACACCACGCAATTCGCGATCCGCGACGTTGCCCTCTATCGCCCCGTGCTGGAGCTCGCGGCCGAGACTGCATCGAGCTGGACCAAGCGGCCGCTGGCGCTCATCGCGGGCCTTGCCGGGCCGACGCGACAGGCGGTGAGCGAAGCGAACACCGCGCAGAGCATCGGCTACCACGCCGGGCTGCTCAGCCTCGCCGCGATGAAGTCGGCCTCCGAAGACGAGATCATCGCGCATTGCGAGACGATCGCGCGCGAAATCCCGCTGGTCGGCTTCTATCTGCAGCCGGCTGTCGGCGGCGTGATCCTGAGCGCCAATTTCTGGCGGCGCTTTGCCATGCTCGACAACGTCATCGCCATCAAGATTGCGCCGTTCAACCGCTATCGCACCCTCGACGTGCTGCGCGGCGTTCATGCGGCCGGCGCGCTCGACCGGATCGCGCTCTATACCGGCAATGACGACCACATCCTGCTCGATCTCACTCTCCCATTTGACCTGCGTGAAGAAGGCATCACCACCCGCACCTACTTCAAGGGCGGCCTGCTCGGCCATTGGTCGGTCTGGACGAAGAGCGCCATCCAGCAATTCGAGCGCTGCAAGGCCGCGCGCCACAAGGATATGGTCCCAGCCGATCTCCTGGCGCTCGATGCGCGTGTCACCGACTGCAACAGCGCCTTCTTCGACGTCGCGAACAATTTCCATGGCTGCATCGCCGGCTGTCACGAGGTGCTGCGCCGGCAGGGTCTGATGCAGGGCATCTGGTGCCTCGACCCGAACGAGGGCTTGAGCCCCGGCCAGATCGAGGAGATCGACCGCGTCTGCAACGAGCATGCCGATCTCTCGGATGATGATTTCGTCGCGGCGCATTTGCAGAAATGGCTGGCATGAGCTCGCCCGAGCCTTTCGTCAGCCTGCGCAATGTCCGCAAGGTCTATCGCTCCGGCGGGACCGAATTCCTCGCGGTATCCGACGTCACCATGGATGTGCAGGAAGGCGAGCTGGTCTCGCTTGTCGGCCCCTCCGGTTGCGGCAAGACGACGGTGTTGAAGATACTCGCCGGACTTCATGAGGCCGACGGCGGCAGCGTCAGAATAGGCAATAGTCAGACACGGTTCGATCCTGCCCGCGACATCGGCATGGTGTTCCAGCAGGCACTGCTGTTGAAATGGCGCACCATTCTCGACAATGTGCTGCTGCCGGCGGAGATCATTGGCCTGCCGATGAAGGCCGCACGGGCGCGGGCGCGCGATCTGCTCAAGCTCGTTGACCTCGCCGGTTACGAGGACAAATATCCGCAGCAATTGTCCGGTGGCATGCAGCAGCGCGTCGCGATCGCGCGTGCCTTCATTCACGATCCCAAGCTGATCCTGATGGACGAGCCGTTCGGCGCACTGGATGCGCTGACCCGCGAGCAGATGAATCTGGAGATGTTGCGGATCTGGCGCGAGAGTGGCAAGACCATCATCTTCGTCACCCACTCGATCCAGGAAGCGGTGTTCCTCGCCTCGCACTGCGCCGTGCTCACCGCAGGGCCGGCGCGCATGGCCGAATATTTTCCGATTGAGCTGCCGTTTCCGCGCGCGTTGCCGATCAAGACCACGGACGAGTTCGGCGCTTATGCGCGGCGGATTTATGTAAAGTTGGGACTGGGCGCGGGGACCTGATCAGCTTGCCGAGGCCCCCGACCGCAGCAAGTCCGTGATCGCCTGCCCGGTGGCGGTCGTCCCCAATGTGCCGCCAACATCGCGCGTCACCCGCCCCTCCCGCATCGCAGCCGCAACCGCGTCCTCGATCCCATGCGCGGCTGCTTCAAACCGCGGGGCACCGATGCGTTCGGCGTTCCAGGCGAGCAATAAGGCCATGGACAGGATCAGCGAGATCGGGTTGGCGATGTCCTTACCTGCGATATCCGGCGCCGAGCCGTGCGCTGCCTGTGCCATCGCGTATTTCGCGCCGACATTGAGCGATCCCCCGAGCCCGAGGCTCCCGGAGAGCTCCGCGGTGAGATCGGAGAGGATGTCGCCGAACATGTTGGTGGCCACGATGACGTCGAATCGCTCCGGCTGGCGCACCACATGCGCCATCATGGCATCGACCAGGACGTCGTCGACGGCAAGTCCCGGATAGCCGCGCGCTGCCTCGCGGCAGACATCGAGAAACATGCCGTCGCCGATCTTGAGCACATTGGCCTTGTGCACGATGGTGAGGCGCTTGCGCCGCTTCATCGCGAGCCTGCAGGCCGCATGCGCAATGCGCTCGCAGCAGAGCCGCGTGATCCGCCGCAGCGAGACGACCACGTCGGGCGTGACCAGAAGCTCCGCATTGCCCTGCTCCATGTTGCGGTCCGCATAGAAGCCTTCCGTGTTCTCCCGCACCACCACCAGATCAAAGGTGCCGAACCGCGCCGGCCGTCCTGGATAGGTGCGCGCCGGTCGGATATTGGCGAACAGATCGAGGTTCTTGCGGAAATAGCGCGACGGATTGATCTCGCCGCGCGCCTCGTCCTTGAAGTCGAAAGTCGCGGTCGGCCCCAGAATCAGGCCATCAGCGGCGCGCACCGTCTCGATCAGATCGGGCCGCACGGTGGTGCCGAACATCTCGAGACTCGCATGACCAACCGCATGCTCCTCGAGCGTCACGCCGAGTTGAAAGCGTTCGGAGGCCGCCCGCAGCACGGCGAGCGTGGCGGCCGCGATCTCCGGCCCGATCCCGTCGCCGGGCAGAACAACGATGCGCATGATGATTTCCTGGCAGTTCGACGGCCTAATCGTACGACGCGGAGCCGGTGTCGCGATAGGCCCACAGGGCTTCCGACGGCAGCGTGACAGGGGCCTCTGCGCCGACTGCATGGCGGGCGGCGGTGCCGAGCTCGAGCACTTCGAGCCGGTGACCGAACAGCTCGATGTCGTAGACGGTCTGCGTTCCCTGGTAGCGGCGGTCGGTCACTTTGGCCGTGAACGCATTGGTGCCGTCCTGCCGGCCGATCGCGATATTCTCCGGCCGGAGCGCGATTCGCACCTTTTCGCCGGCACGCAGTTGTTGCAGCAGGGCGACCTCGGCAAGGCGACCCTCGCCGAATTCAATCGTGCCGAACCTGCCGTTGCGCGCGACCAGCGTACCGACGAGCTCGTTGGTGGCGCCGGTGAAATTGGCGACGAAGAGATCGGCCGGCCGGTTGTAGATCTCGTCGGGCGTGCCGATCTGCAGCAGCTTGCCGTTTCGCATCACGCCGATGCGGTCGCCGAGAACGACGGCCTCGGCCTGGTCATGGGTGACGTAGAGCGCGGTCATGCCGGTCTGCTTCAGGATCAGGCGAAGATCATCCCGGAGCCGCAGGCGCAATTTGGCATCGAGATTCGACAGCGGCTCGTCGAGCAGCAGCAACTGCGGCCGGTAGACGATGCTGCGGGCCAGCGCGACGCGCTGCATCTGCCCGCCCGATAGCGCGACCACCGGCCGCTCGGCATAGTCGGAGAGGCCAACAAGCCTCAAGACCTCGTCGACCCTGCGATTGGCATCGTCGCGACCGACCTTGCGGTGTTTCAACGGATAGACCACGTTCTGCCGCACCGTCATATGCGGCCACACCGCATAGGACTGAAACACCATACCGAGGTCGCGCGAGCGCGGCGGCACCAATACGCCCCGCGCCGGAGAAGAGACGACCTTGCCGCCGATCGCAATTTCGCCGTCCGTCGGGTGCTCGAGCCCGGCAACGCAGCGCAGCGTCGTGGTCTTGCCGCAGCCGGAGGGCCCGAGCAGGACGACGATCTCGCCGGCCGGCACGGCAAAACTGACGCCATCGATCGCGGGGCGGCCGATCGCGAACTGCTTGTGCAGTTCGGTGACCTCGAGCGTCGCCGTCATCGCTTCTGCTCCACGCGCATCACTGCCGGTAACCGTAGGTCTTGTCCCAATCGGCGACCCAGGCGGCATGCAGCTTCACATATTGATCGAAGTTCGGATACCAGACCTTGACCAGCTTCGGATCAAAGCCCTCCGGATAGACCGGAGGCACCTTCAGCGACGTCAAATTGCCGAGCTCCTTGATCATGAAGGTCTGCCCCTCCTTGGAGAGACACCAGTTCAGGAACAGCTTTGCGGCATTGGGATGCGCGGCGGTCTTTGGTATGCCACTGGCGTAAGGATTCACCGGCGCGCCCTCGGGCGCAAAGAAGATCTGGATCGGTGCGCCTTCCTTCTGCTTGGGATAAATCGCGTTGTAGAGCAGCGGTGCAATCGCGACCTCCCCGCGCACCAACGCATCCGATGTCGGCGCACCTGAGGGATAGAGGATCGGGTGGGTTGCGGCCTGCCTGGTCCAATAGTCCTCGCCGAGCACCTGGCGCTCGAACATGATGCGGGTCCAGGTGGTGCCGCCGGATTCCGCAAACACCTGGCCGATCAGCTTGTCGTATTGCGGCTTGGTGAGATCCATCCAGTTCTTGGGCGGATCCTTCACGAGCTCTGTGTTATACGCAATGGACCAGACCAGCGTGGCGCGCGGCCAGAGCTTTGGCGATATCTGCGCGTCCGGATTGTAGTCGGCCGCATTCGGCGGCGCATAATCCTGGAACAGGTCGGTAAGCTCGGCCATCAGTGCGCGGTCGGAGTGATCGACCACGTCGGCAATCAGCTTGCCCGCCGCGGCCTCGGTCCTGACGCGGGTGATCAGCTGGCCGCCCGGCGCCCGCACCATCTCGACCTTGATCTCAGGAAAGCGCTTGTTGAAAGCCTTGATCACCTGCTGCTCGACTTCGGCAAAATTGGCAGTGTAGAAGACGAGCTTGCCTTCGGCCTTGGCGGCCGCGATCAATTCGGGCGAACCAAAATTCTCATCCGCGCGCGCTGGCACGCTGGCGAGCGTGATGCCGAGCCCGACGATGCCGGCCCATCCGGCAAGGCGTGCAACCCTTTCCTTCATTTCGCTCCTCCCTCTTTCCTTGTTCTTTGGCTTTACTTTATTCGTTGCGCGACCGTACCCTGTGAAGCCCCGCGCGACAGCCAGTTGGCGCCGCCGATGAGAAGCCCGAGCAGCACTGTCTGCACCAGGCTGAAGGCTGCGGTTTTTCCGATATTGCCGCCCTCGTAATAATCGAGCAGCAGCACGCTCATCACCATGGTGTCGCTGGTGTAGAGAAACAGCGAAGAGCCAAGCTCGCGGATCGCGAGCACGAACAACAGCGTCATCGAGGCGATTACGCCGGGTCGCGCCAGGGGCAGTACAACGGTCGCGATGGTGCCGAGCGTTCCCCTGCCGCAGACCCAGGCGGCCTCCTCGAGTTCGCGATGGATCTGCAGGAACGAGGTCGACAGCGATTTCACCGTATCCGGCATGAAGCGCGCGATGAAGGCGAGCGCCAGGATCCAGATCGTGCCATAGAGCCCCCCGGGAACGCCGATCCAGGCCCACAAATAGGCAACACCGACCACAAGCCCGGGGATCGCGACCGGTAGCGTCGAGATCAGGTCGAGGCTGCGGCGGCCCGGGACACGGGTGCGATGGATGGTGTAGCCGATCGCAAACGCAAGCGCACCGCCAGCGATGGCGGTGATGATGCCGACCTCGACGGCGTTATAGATCGATTTGAGGGTCAGCGGATTGTCGAAGATGCTGTTGAAGTGCATCAGCGAGTACTGCCGTGTGTCGAACAGGCTCGCGACATCGCGGATGAACATGAATTTGCGGAAGGCCGCGACCGTCAGCGCCAGCATCGGGAGCACCACGACGACCACGAGATAGAGCAGTCCGAGCCCGAAGGTCAGCCAGCGCCACGTCCCGAGATCGAGGCTGCGGGGCCGGAACGCCTTGCCGGCGACGGTCGTGAAGCTCTTGCCGCTCAACACCCGCTGCTGCAGATAGACGAGCAGGCCGGTGACCAGCATCAGGACGATCGCCACGGCCGCGGCGGTGTTGTAGAGCGGCGGCGACCAGTTGGTGAGCTTGAAGATATAGGTCGTCAGTACGTTGATGTTTGCGGGAGCGCCCAGCACCGCCGGCACGCCGTAGATGCCGAGCATGACGATAAAGGAGAGCAGCATGCCGGAGACGATCGCCGGCATGATCAGGGGAAAGGTCACCGAGAACAGCGTCGCAACCGCGCTCGCGCCGGAAATCTCGGCGGCCTCCTCCAGGCTCGGGTCCATGTTGCGCAAGGCAGATGCGGTAAACATGTAGACATAGGGCGCGTAGTATATGCCAAACACAAAAATGAGCCCGGACATCGAGTAGAGATCGACATGCCAATCGAGCCCGGCCCATTTGAAGACAGTGTTGATCAGGCCGGTCTTGGGTGAGCCCAGAATCGACCAGGCGACCCCCGCCACCAGCGGCGGGGCAAACAGCGGCAGGATGCTGGTTGCGGCGATGAAGCCCTTGAACGGCGTATTGGTGCGGACCACGATCCAGGAGAACAGAAGCCCGATCGCGACCGCGATCACCGTGCCGCCGCCGCAGACGATCAGCGTGTTCGAGAGCGCCTCTGCAACATTGGGGTTGGCGAGCACGCTGAGGAAATTGGCAATCGAGAGGTGCTTCAGGCTGAGGCCGTCAACCACAGGATTGGTGTCGGTGAGCGCGCCGAGCAGGAGCGTCAGCACGGGGTAGATCACCAGGAATGCGAGGATGGCGAGCAGCAATGCGACCCACAGGCAGGCAGCCGCCCCGCTCCGGCGCTTCGTTTCAATGCCCAGACCTTCGGCCTCGATGCGCCGGATTACCTGTTCCTGCAAAGCGCGTTTTCCCCCGGAGCCGGGCCTGATTTATTCTTGGGACACCCGTTTCACGGAAGCCTAGTCTATCGCTCCCCCTGCCGAAAGTATCCGAAAGTCGGCCGGAACATTTTGGCGCGTCCCGATCGCATGGGCCTCATGCATCGATACGGCTGTGGTGCGGCGCACGGTCGTACTAGATGATTGCGGCCAACCTCGCATTTGCCGTCGGCCGCGGAGAATCTTTCTCAGAATGTTCGTCGATCGAAACGCCGCCAAGGCCCCCGCGACCCCGGTGACCGACGGCCTGCCGTGGGAGCGGCGGCGCTGGGCGATAGCCGCGATTTTTACCGCGCTTGCCATGGCCTCGCTGGATACGGCGATCGCCAACATCGCGCTGCCTGCGATCTCGGCAGAGCTGCATGTCAGCCCTGCCGAAGTGGTCTGGGTTGTGAACGTCTACCAGATCGCGCTGGTCGCAACGCTACTGCCGCTCGGCGCGCTGGGCGAGATCGTCGGCCATCAACGTATCTATCTCGGCGGACTGATCCTGTTCACCCTGGCTTCGCTCGGCTGCGCGCTTGCCTGGTCGCTAGACAGCCTACTGGTGGCGCGGACACTGCAGGGTCTCGGCGCCAGCGGCATCATGAGCGTGAACACCGCGCTCGTCCGCTTCGTGTATCCGAGCCGCATGCACGGCCGCGGCTTCGGCCACAATGCGCTGGTCGTGGCCACCGCCTTCACGTTCGGGCCGACGATTGCCTCCGGCATTCTGGCGGTCGGCTCCTGGCCCTGGCTGTTTGCGATCAACATTCCCTTCGGCGTCATCGCCATCCTGATCGGTATGAAGACCCTGCCGGCGACGCCGCGCAGCGCGCATAAGTTCGATTTTCCGGGCGCACTGCTGGCATCGGTGTGCCTCACCCTGTTCATTGTCGGCATCGGTAGTGCGGGGCATCAGACCTCGCCTGTGGTGGTCGTGGCGGAGCTTGCGGCGGCGTTGTTGCTCGGCTTTGTCCTAACGCAGCGCCATGCCGACCATCCGGCGCCGATGCTGCCCGTCGACCTGTTCCGGCAGCCGCTGTTTGCGCTGTCGGCCGCGACCGCGGTCTGTTCCTTCGCTGTGCAGGGACTCGCCTTCGTGTCGCTGCCCTTCTATTTCGAGGACGTTCTGCTCCGCTCGCAGGTCGAAACTGGCTTCTTCATGACGCCCTGGCCGCTGGTGGTCGCGATCATGGCGCCGATCGGCGGGCGTCTGGCCGACCGCTACTCGGCCGGCGCGCTCGGCGGCCTTGGCCTCGTCCTGTTGGGACTAGGCATGCTGTTGCTTGCGCTTCTGCCGGCGAGCCCGAGCATCCCCAATATCGTCTGGCGCACGATGATCTGCGGCGTTGGCTTCGGCCTATTCCAAACACCGAACATGAAGGCGCTGATGTCCAGCGCCCCGCCACATCGCAGCGGCAGTGCCAGCGGCATCGTGGCAACGGCCCGGCTGATCGGGCAGACCACGGGGGCGGCGCTGGCCGCCTTCTGTTTTGCGCTGGCAGGCCATAATGGCGCGACCGTCGCGCTGGCACTCGGTGCCGGCTTTGCCGCCGTTGGCAGCCTCGTGAGCTTCCTGCGCCTGACGGTCCAACCGCGGCGCAATGCCTAGTGTAAGACGCGGCTAACACCGGTCAGCTATCTTTCTTCCCGTCTCGCCCAATTTTATTCTCGCACTCGCGAGCGCAGAATATTGATTTGAACCATTCCAATTTTGGCGCACAACTCCCCCCGCGAAGCCCACTCGGTGGATTGGGCCAATCAGGGGATCTGCGATGGCAAACCTCACAATAAACGGCAAGACTTTCACGATCGACGTCGAACCGGATACGCCTCTTTTATGGGCGATCCGCGAGAATGTCGGGTTCACTGGGACGAAATATGGCTGCGGCATTGCACAATGCGGTGCCTGTACTGTGCATGTTGACGGCGTTGCGATGCGCTCCTGCGGCGTGACCGTGAGCGAAGCAACCGGCAAGCAGATCACGACCATTGAAGGCCTCGCCGCCGAGGGCACCCTCAACAAAGTGCAGCAAGCCTGGATCGACCACGACGTGCCGCAATGCGGCTATTGCCAGAGCGGCATGATCATGGCGGTCACCGCGCTTCTGAAGGACAATCCGAAGCCGACCGACCAGGACATCAACGACGCCATCACCAATATCTGCCGCTGCGGCACCTTCCAGCAGGTGCGCGAAGCGATCCACGCGATCGCGAACGCATAAGAAGGAGGGTTGATCATGAACAAGCATGTTTTGCCTCAACTCAATCGTCGCGCCTTTGTCATCGGCGCAGCCAGCGTCGGTGCTGGCCTTGCGATCGGCCTCGATCTTCCCTTCGGCGGCCCCAGCGTCGTCCGCGCCGCTGACGGCTCGCCCGAAGTCAACGCCTGGGTTGTGATCCGACCCGACGACACCGTCGTCATCCGCATCGCTCGTTCCGAAATAGGCCAGGGCACGCTGACCGGGCTTGCGCAACTCGTAGCCGAGGAGCTCGAGTGCAACTGGTCGAAAGTGCAGACCGAGTTTCCGACGCCCGGCCAGAACGTGGCGCGCAAGCGCGTCTGGGGCGATTACTCGACGGGCGGCAGCCGCGGCATCCGTACCTCGCAGGACTACGTTCGCAAGGGCGGCGCCATCGCTCGCGTGATGCTGCTGCAGGCGGCGGCGAACGAATGGAAAGTGCCTGTGGCCGAGTGCGCCGCGTCCAACAGTGTCATTACGCACACCGCCTCAGGCAGGACGACGACGTACGGCAAGGTGGCGGAAGCTGCCGCAAAGCTGCAGCCGCCGGCCGACGTCAAGCTGAAGGATCCCAAGGACTGGAGGCTGATCGGCAAGAGCGTCAAGCGGCTCGACACCGCCGACAAAACCACAGGCTCGGTGATCTACAGCATCGACCTCAAGCTGCCGGGCATGCTCAATGCCGCGATCAAGGATTGCCCCGTCACCGGTGGCAAGGTGAAGAGCTACGACGAAGCCAAGATCGCCGGCATGAAGGGCGTGAAGAAGGTGGTGAAGGTCGGCGATAGCGCCGTCGCCGTCGTCGCCGATACCTGGTGGCACGCCAAGACCGCGCTCGACGCGCTGCCGATCGTCTGGGACGAAGGCGAGAACGCCAAGGTCTCCAGCGCCACGATCGCGAAGTGGCTGGCGGAAGGGCTGGAGTCCGGCCCGGCCTATGTCGGCAATCAAAGCGGCGACGTGAATGGTGCGCTGGCGGGATCGGCCAAGAAGGTCGAAGCCGTCTACAGCTATCCCTATCAGAACCACGCCGCGATGGAGCCGTTGAACGCGACCGCGCTCTACACTCCGGACAAATGCGAGGTGTGGTGCGGCACCCAGAATGGCGAAGCTGCGCTGGCCGCGGTACTGGAGGGCTCTGGCCTGCCGGCGGACAAATGCGACGTTCACAAGCATCTCGTCGGCGGCGGATTCGGCCGGCGCGGTCAGACCGATTACGTTCGTCAAGCGGTCGATATAGCCAAGCAGATGCCCGGCACGCCCGTCAAGCTATTGTGGTCCCGCGAAGAGGACATGACCCATGGCCGCTATCATCCAATCACGCAATGCAAGATGACGGCCGGCTTCGATGCCGGCAACAATCTGACCGCACTTCACATGCGCATCTCGGGCCAGTCCATCCTGTTCAGCCTGCGCCCGGAAGCGCTAGTCAACGGCAAGGACCCGGCGACCTTCGCCGGTCTCAACGCCAATGGCGAGGCAGCGATCGGCTACTCGATCCCGAATATCCTGATCGAGCATTCGATGCGCAATCCGCACATCATTCCGGGCTTCTGGCGCGGCGTAAATGTCAATCATAACGCGATCTATCTCGAATGCTTCATCGATGAGCTCGCGCATGCGGCGGGCCAGGATCCGCTCGCCTTCCGCCGCAAGCTGATGGCGCAACATCCGAAGCACTTGGCCGTGCTCAATGCCGTCTCGGAAAAAATCGGCTGGGACACGCCGCCGCCGCAGGGCGTTTTTCGCGGGCTAGCGCAGTTCGCGAGCTATGGCACGTATGTCGCAGGCGTCGCCGAGATTTCGGTTGTCGACGGCAACAAGATCAAGGTGCACCGGATGGTTGCCGCGATCGATCCCGGCTATGCCGTCAATCCCGCACAGATCGAGCGGCAGACCGCAGGCTCTTTCGTCTATGGTCTCAGCGCCCTCGTCTACGGCGGCTGCACCGTCAAGGACGGCCGCATTGAGCAGACCAACTTCGACACCTACAATTCGATGCGGATTGCCGAGATGCCGAAGGTCGAGACCATCGTGATGCCGAGCGGCGGGTTCTGGGGCGGCGTCGGCGAGCCCACCATCAGCGTGGGGGCGCCCGCGGTGCTGAATGCTTACTTCGCGGCCACCGGCAAGCGGCTTCGCTCGGTGCCACTGCGGGACCAGAATATCAGCTTTGCCTAGCTGAACGAGGCGGTGGCTCTTCGCGAGCCGCCGCCCTATCCTTTCGGACCATGTGGATGAATGCAGTGCGCGAGATCGGGCGAAGGAACGCCATTCGCGGCGGGCTGGCGCTCGCGGCATCACTGGCGTTGCCGTCGATTGCGCGTACGCAAACGTCCGCTCGCGTCGTCGTCATCGGCGGCGGATTCGGCGGCGCCGCCTGTGCACGTGCCTTGAAGCAGTTCGACGCCAAGCTCCAGGTGACGCTGGTCGAGCCGAACAAGGTCTTCACTGCCTGCCCCTTCAGCAATGAGGTGATCGCGGGCCTGCGCGACATCGGCGCCCAGCAATTTGGCTACGAGAAGATCGCGGCGGCCGGAATCGATGTCGTCGCCAACGCCGCGGCGAAGGTCGATCCCCAGGTCCACCGCGTCACGCTCGCGGACGGGTCCACGCTTTCCTATGACCGTCTCGTGCTGGCGCCGGGAATTGAAGTCCGCTTCGACGCCCTGTCCGGCTATGACGAGGCCGCGTCACGGAAGATGCCGCATGCCTGGCAGGCCGGGGAGCAGACGCTGCTACTGCGCCGACAGATCGAGTCCATGGATGATGGCGGCGTGGTTGCGATCGCGGTCCCCGCGAACCCCTTACGCTGTCCGCCTGCACCTTATGAACGGGCGAGCCTGATTGCGTATTATTTGAAGCAGCACAAGCCGCGCTCGAAGGTGCTCATTCTCGATGCCAAGGACAATTTTTCGCAGCAACGCCTGTTCGAGAAGGCCTGGCACGAGATTTATGACGGCATGATCGAACGGATATCGCTATCGGATGGCGGACGCGCCACCGCGGTCGATCCTGCTACCAACACCATCGTCACCGAATTCGGCGACCACGTCGCGCAGGTTGCCAATGTGATCCCGCCACAGCGCGCCGGCCGCATTGCGCAAGTCGCGGGCGCCGCCGACAAGACCGGCTGGTGTCCGATCGATCCCATGACGTTTGCGTCAAAGCTTCTGCCCGACGTGCATGTGATCGGCGATGCCTGCCTTGGCGGCGGCATTCCGAAATCGGCCGCGGCCGCGAGCGCGCAAGGCAGGGCCTGCGCCAGGGCGATCGTGAATGGTCTTGCGGGCAAGGCGCCCGAGACGCCACGACTCACCGGCATTTGCTACGACACGGTGGCGCCCGGCTATGCGTTCTCGCTGGCTGGCCTCTATCAGCCGAAGGACGATATGTTCGCCGAGATCGAAGGCGGCGGCACCAGCGCGCTCGATGCGCCGCGCGAGGTGCGCGCACGCGAGGCGGAGGCCGCGCAGAGCTGGTATCGAACCATCACGGAGGAGACCTTTGGCTAGCCGGCTGCATCCTCTCCTCCTGCTCGCCATTGCCCTCGCCCCAGCGTTGGGCGCGACGGCGAAGGCCGAAGCGCTGGCGCCTTTCACCGTTATCGGCGACGGCATTCCGGATTCGCTGACAGGCAAGGCGGGTGACGCCGCACACGGCCGCGCCCTCGTGCTCGATCGCGCCAGCACCTGCATCCTTTGCCACTCCGGACCGTTCCCGGAAATTCGGTTCCAGGGCGACCTCGCGCCGAACCTCGCAGGCGCAGGCAACCGCTGGAGCGTCAGCCAGCTTCGCTTGAGGCTGGTCGATGCCTCTCGGCTCAATCCCGTGACGATCATGCCCTCCTATTATCGTCTGGAGGGGCTGGTGCGGGTCGGCCAGGGCTGGCGCGACAAGCCGATCCTCTCGGCGGAACAAATCGAGGATATTGTGGCCTATCTAGCAACGCTGCGCGACTAGGGTGCCGAACGAGATGCCCGGCAAAGACCGATCCACGCGACGCTATTTTCTCAAGGCTGCCGGCGGCACCGCGCTTGCTGGGGCGATGGTGCGCATCACGCTGCAACCGGCGGACGCAACACCGGCAATGCTCAATGCCGCGATCCGCAACGTGGTCGGCGAAGCCTCCTTGCGCACCGGCAGGGTGAAGCTCGACATCCCGCCGCTGGTCGAGAATGGCAACACGGTGCCGATGACGGTGAGTGTGACGAGCCCGATGACCGCGGACGACTACGTCAGGAGCATCCACGTCTTCAATGAGAAGAATCCCCAGCCCTATATCGGCAATTTCTATCTCGGCCCGGCGGCCGGCCGCGCCCAGGTTTCGACCCGTATTCGCTTGGCCGACAGCCAGAAGGTGGTGGCGATCGCGCAGATGTCGGACGGCTCGTTCTGGTCGGCCAGCGTCGATGTCGTGGTGACGCTCGCAGCCTGTACGGAGGAGTTGTGATGGCCTCCGCTTTGATCAATGTTCCCAAGCGGGCCAAGCGCGGCGACGTCATCGAGATCCGGGCACTGACCTCGCACATCATGGAGACCGGCTACCGCCGCACTGCCGCGGGCGAGGTGATCCCGCGCGACATCATCACAAGCTTCACATGCCGCTACAATGGCCGCGAGATCTTTCGCGCCGACATGTTCCCGGCGATTGCCGCCAATCCCTATCTGTCGTTCTTCACCACGGCAAATGAGAGCGGCACGTTCGCATTCGAATGGATCGGCGACAACGGATTTTCGCAGACCGCATCAGCGGCGATCACCGTCGAATGAGAGGGATTGGCGCGATCGTTTCAGCGTTGTTGCTCGTCAGCGCATCTGCGGGCGAGATTCCGCAGCAGCAGCGCCGCTCCGGCTATAGCTTCATGGCGCCGGACACCAAGGCCATGCAGGACGACGACACGTCCAATCCCGGCATGCTCTGGGTACTTGACGGCGAGGCGCTCTGGAACAAGCCAATCGGCACGGCGAACAAGGCGTGCGCCGATTGCCATGGCGGCGCCAAGGCCAGCATGAAGGGCGTGGCAGCCCGTTACCCGGCCTTCGACAAGTCACTCGCCCGCCCGGTCGATCTCGAGCAGCGCATCAACCTGTGCCGCACGGCGCAACAGCAGGCGCCCGCGCTCGACTATGAGAGCCACGACCTGCTCGCGCTCACGGCCTTCATCGCTCATCAGTCGCGCGGCATGCCGATTGCGCCGGCAAGCGACCCGCAGCTTGAGCCGTTCCTTGCCAGGGGCCGCGCGCTGTTCATGCAGCGGCAAGGCCAGCTCAATCTCGCCTGCGCCAATTGCCATGACGACAATTGGGACAAGCATCTGGCGGGATCGGCGATCACGCAGGGGCAGCCGACGGGCTATCCGATGTACCGGCTGGAATGGCAGACGCTCGGCTCGCTCTCGCGCCGCCTGCGCGGCTGCATGACCGGAATTCGCGCGCAGGCGTTCAGCTACGGCGCGCCGGAGCTTGTCGAGCTCGAGCTTTACCTGATGTCGCGCGCGGGCGGCATGCCGGTCGAGACGCCGGCGGTGCGGCCGTGAAAAGAGCGGACCGCACCAGGCGGCCCGTTCGTCCCGTTCTCAGGCCGCCTGCGCCTATTCGGCCGGCGCTGCCATCGGTATCTCCGGATGAGACACAAAATGCTCGCTGGTGCCAAGCTTGCTGAGCCCAAATAGCCCCGCCGCAACCACCGCATACGAGAATGCCAGCGCAGGCGACACGCCGAGACCGTTGCCGATGCCGACGGCTTCGCCATGCATGAAGCCGAAATAGGTGAGCACGGCGCCGGCAAATGCAAACGCCGATGCCTTGACGAAGTCGCGCTCGATCACGAACACGCCGATCGCACCGAGGATGAGGCCGGTCAGGATCGAGCCGCCGCCCATCACCTCCAGGCCGTGATAGATCACGCCCTGCTGCGGCAACGACATGATCGCCGCGGTCTTGACCTCGGCGAGCCTCTCCGGCGAGAGCCCGCCAACCGTCTGCATGGCACTCGTCATCGAGGCCATGCCGGTATCGATCATGAGCTTGGCCCAGGCCGCAAGGTGTGGCGTCAGCGCGAGCACGATCGCAGGTGCGTGTTTGACCGGCGTGGTCTGGAACGCCTGCGCGCCGATCAGCATGCCGATATAGAGCAGGATCGGCAGGATCGCGACGACCGGCACCAGCGCCAGCAGCACCGAGATGATGCCGAACCAGGACAGCACGATCACCATCACGCCGGTCGCAGCCGAATAGCCGATCCGCCCGCCCATCGCCTTCCAGCCGGGATGGCCGATATAGACCGCGTTGATGAAGGGATTGCCCATCAGGCAGCCGATCAGGCTGACGACGCCATCGGCGGTCAGCACCCGCGTGGTCGGATATTCGTCGCCCGCCGCTTCAGCGCTCTCGACATTGTCCATGGCTTCGACGAGATCGTAGATGCCGAACGGCACCGCGGTCACCAGGATGATGCCGAGATATTCAAAGCCGGAGAAGATGTAGTTGACTGCCGGGATCGGCACCGAGAAGCCGAAATTTGCGAAGGCGTCACCTACGCCCTTGATGCTCAATCCGCCGAGACCGAGACCGAAAATATTGGAGCCCCAGCCGATGATCATGCCGGCCGCGATCGCGACCAGGCCCGCCGGAGTGCCCTTCGGATATTTCACGCCGCCGAACCAGCTCACCAGGATGATGGCGAAGCAGACGAGACCGATCTGCGGCGTCACATACATCTCCAGCGCCGGCCGCATCGAGATGAAGGTGACGGAGACACCGGCGAGGGTGCCGAGCAGCGCGGCGCGCGGGGTGATCTTGCGCACGATCGGCGCGATGAAGCCGCCGATCATCAGCATGAAGCTCTGGAAAAACACCCAGACCAGACCCGCCGACCAGCCCTTCAGCGGATCACCGGTCTTGATCGCGATCGGCAGCATGATCACGAAGGTGACGATGAACATATGCGGCACGCTGATGCCCGAAGGCAGCGCGCAGACGTCGTTGCGGCCGGTCTTCTGCGCCAGCCGATACGCGAGGAATGCGTAATAGAAAGTGGACAGGCACATCATCAGGCCGAGCGCGGGCAGGATGCGGCCGAACACGATCGAATCAGGCACCTTCAAGACGAAGCGCAACAGCCCCGTCAGCACCAGCATGTTGACCAGAATGTTGGTGCCGAATCCGAAAAACGCGTTCCAATCCCCCGACGTCCAGACCACCGGCTTGAAACCGGCCGGCGCTGATGTCGCCGTCCCGCTCGTGCTCATCCTGATGCTCCCGCTGCTAAACTATCGCTGTCTCCGCATTCACTGCCTTCAGAATCGCGGCCGAGTCGGTGACCCAGCCGAAGATGCCACCCTGGGCCTTGATCATTTTCAGGCCCATGTCGTGGAACTCGGGGAAGTAGGAGGCACAGCCATCGGAGATGACGACGCAGCGGTAGCCGCGGTCATTGGCCTCGCGCACGGTGGTGTTGACGCAGACCTCGGTGGTCACGCCGCACACCAGGAGATTTTCGATGCCGTATTTCTGCAGCACGTCGGAGAGTTCGGTAGCGTAGAACGCGCCCTTGCCCGGCTTGTCGATCACGACCTCGCTGTCGAGCGGGTAGAGATCGGCAATGATGTCGTGGCCAGGCTCGCCGCGGATCAGGATCCGTCCCATCGGACCGGGATCGCCGATGCGCAAGGATGGCGCGCCGCGCTCGACCTTCGCCGGCGGCGCATCCGACAGATCAGGCAGATGACCTTCGCGAGTGTGGACGACCAGCATCCCCATCTCGCGCGCCATGCCGAGCAGGTTGGCGATCGGCTGCACCGCAGTGGCAAGCCGCAAGACGTCGTTGCCGAGTGTCTCGCCGAAGCCGCCCGGCTCCATGAAGTCGCGCTGCATGTCGATGATGACGAGCGCGGTTGCAGTCCAGTCCAGTTCGACCGGTTCGGGCTCCGCAACGACAGTTGCAATTGAAGCCTGTCCTGAGTTCAACATGGCAATCCGCGCCCCCTGCGCGACAGAACTCTCAAAATCAAGTGAAGCAAGCGCCGTGCCATTGTGTACAATTCGGATCGGCGCAACGCGATGTCGGAATCTCGCGTGTTTTCAACCGCTTGAGCGCGGCACCTCGGGTTGCTCAATCCGTGTGCGAAGCCGCGGCGCGACGCGCTTGCTCATTCGTTGAGCGCGAATTGCATGCACGCACCTCTCCGTCGCCAGTGAAATGAGCGGCAGAGACCGGCGCTCCCCAGGTGAAAAGCTATGGATAAAGCTCGGCGTAGTCCTGCGCGTAACGCGCGTAGGAGTCCTTCAGGATGGCGTGGTTGAGCAGCATGGTTGCGATCGGCGAGGCACCCGCCGCCGGATCAAGCACCGTGGTGCGCACCCAGAGGCTTTCGGTGCGGCGGCTGCCGCTCATGGCCACCACCTCGCGCTCCAGCTCATACTCCTGATCGACAAACAGCGGCCCGTTGAGAAGCCTGATCTCCTGGTCTGCGAACAGGCCGACAGCCGGGCCGCGCGACGGCAGGCGGTCCTCCCTCGCCTTGTATTGAAACAGCACGCTCAGCATCTCCATCGGGATGATCGGCCGGCCGAACGGATTATCCGATGTGCGCGAATAGAGCAGCGAGTCCTCGGTGATCACCTCGAGCTTCTGACGCAACGAGAACGGATAGAGCTCGCCCATGTTCTGGTCGAACGCCATGCGCACACGCTGACGCTGCGTTCTCATGCCAAGCTTGAGGTCGCACAGGATCACTGGATCAGAGAGCGGCTTGAGCTCGCCCAGCCGCAGCTCGAGCGCCGTAGGCGGTGCGTTCAATCCGACCGACGCGGTGCCACGCAATACTTCGGTGCCGTCGCGCTTGATCATCCTGATCTCGCCTTGCCGCACACCATCATGCGGCTTCGCCAGGATGGCCTCCACCTCCTCGCCTTCGAACACGGCATTGCGGTAATGCGCGGAGAGGCAGCCGGTGCGAAACCACTCGATGCCCCATTGCTCGACACAGAGCGGGACGAACTGGCTGAAATGGGTCGGCCCCTCGATGGTGCCGCCCTGGAAGCCGAGCTTTTGCGCGGTGGCATCATCGTGGATCGAGGCGTGCGAATCGTAGCTTTGCGCCTGCAGCATCTGGCGCGGCGCCCGCCATGGCCCGACCAGTTCGGTGTCGGTTTCCTCGATCTTGGTCCCAAACAAGCGTGATGCCATGACATTTCTCCGTAACGGCCATGCCGGCCCGTATGAACCGGGTCAGCTATATTGACTTTGCCGGCACATGCTTTTGACTGGCCACCGCATCGATCTGCCGGACCAAGAAGACCTTATTCCCAAGAAGGCAAGTCCCAAGAAGAAGCGACACGACCAAGACGACAGGGAGCACCCACGATGACGCTGCTGCAGGTTGAGCTGGACGACAAATACCGGCTCGAGGCGAAGCGGATCTATCTCTCCGGCGTTCAGGCCCTGGTGCGGCTGCCGATGCTGCAGCGCCAGCGCGACCGCGCTTCCGGGCTCAACACCGCAGGCTTCATCTCCGGCTACCGCGGCTCGCCGCTCGGCATGTACGACCACGCGTTGTGGCGCGCCAAGTCCTTCCTGCAATCGCAGGATATCGCTTTTGTACCTGGCCTGAACGAGGATCTCGCCGCGACCGCTGTGTGGGGTAGCCAGCAGATCGGGCTGTTCCCGGGCGCCAAGGTCGATGGCGTGTTCGGCATCTGGTACGGCAAGGGCCCGGGCGTCGACCGCTCGGTCGATGCGCTCAAGCATGCCAACTCGGCCGGCACCTCGCGCAACGGCGGCGTGCTGGCGCTCGCCGGCGACGATCACGGCTGCCAGTCCTCGACACTGGCGCATCAGAGCGAGCAGGTGTTTGCGGCAGCCCTGATCCCGGTGATCAATCCCGCGACCTTGCAGGACTATCTCGACCTCGGCCTCTATGGCTTTGCGTTGTCGCGCTATTCCGGCTGCTGGATCGGCTTCAAGGCGATCGGCGAAACGGTGGAGAGTTCGGCCTCGGTCTATAGCGCCTCCGACCGCATCCAGATCGTGACGCCTGATGATTTCGAGATGCCGCCGGGTGGCCTCAATATAAGGTGGCCCGACCCGCCGCTGGAGCAAGAGGCCCGGCTGTTCGGACCGAAGATGGCCGCCGTCGCCGCTTTCGTCCGCGCCAACAAGCTCGACAAGATCGTGCTCGATAGCAAGCCGGCGCGGCTCGGCATCCTCGCGACCGGCAAGGCCTATCTCGATTTGCGCCAGGCGCTAGCCGATCTCGGCATCAGCGAGCGCGATGCGCAAGGACTGGGACTGCGGATCTACAAGGTCGCGCTGACCTGGCCGCTGGAGGAGCAAGGCGCCAAACGCTTTGCCGAAGGGCTGCAGGACGTTCTCGTGGTGGAGGAGAAGCGCGGCTTCATCGAGGATCAGCTCAAGCGCATTCTCTACAATATGGATGCCTGGAGCCGGCCCAGCGTGGTCGGCAAGCGCGACGAGGCTGGCGGTCTGCTGCTGCCGAGCGAAGGCGAACTCACTCCGACCATCGTGGCGTCCGCGCTCGTGGCGCGGCTGCGGCGGCTTGGCCACAACAGCCCGGTGCTGGAGCAGCGGCTGGCGCGGCTCGAGGCGTTCGAGCATCCTGTCGCGGCGCAGGCGCCGATCTCGCTGCAACGTACTCCCTATTTCTGCTCGGGCTGCCCGCACAACACCTCGACCAAACTGCCCGAAGGCAGCCGCGCCATGGCCGGTATCGGCTGTCACGGTATGGCGCTCTATGTTCCGGCGCGGCGCACCGCGACCATCACCCAAATGGGCGGCGAAGGTGCCAACTGGATCGGACAAGCGCCCTTCACCAGCGAACAGCATATCTTCCAGAACCTCGGCGACGGCACCTACACCCATTCCGGCCTTCTGGCGCTCCGCGCCGCGGCAGCCTCCGGCGTCAATATCACCTACAAGATCCTCTATAACGACGCGGTGGCCATGACCGGCGGCCAGCCCGCCGAAGGCAGCTTCTCCGTGGCGCAGATCGCGCACCAGGTCTGGGCCGAAGGCGTCAAGCGGCTTGCGATCGTCTCCGACGACCCAGGCAAATATCCGCCAAGCGGCTATTTCCCATCCGGCGCGACGGTGCATCATCGCCGCGAGATGGACCAGCTGCAGCGCGAGCTGCGCGACACCAAGGGCCTCACCGTCCTGATCTACGACCAGACCTGTGCGGCCGAGAAACGCCGACGCCGCAAGCGCGGGCTCTATCCCGATCCGCCCAAGCGCGTCTTCATCAACGACCTCGTCTGCGAAGGCTGCGGCGACTGCTCGCAAGCCTCGAACTGCGTCTCGGTGCAGCCGCTCGACACTGAATTCGGCCGCAAGCGCCAGATCGACCAGTCGAACTGCAACAAGGATTACTCCTGCGTCGAGGGCTTCTGCCCGAGCTTCGTCACCGTGCACGGCGGCAAGCTCAAGCGCGTCGAGACCTCTGCCATCGATACCGGTCACCTCTTTGCCGACCTTCCCTTGCCGCAGACGCCCGCGCTTGCCGCGCCCTACAATATCCTCGTCACCGGCATCGGCGGCACCGGCGTCATCACCATCGGCGCCCTGCTCGGCATGGCCGCCCATGTCGACGGTCGCGGCTGCTCGGCGCTGGACTTCACCGGCCTGTCGCAGAAGAACGGCGCGGTGATGAGCCATGTCCGCATCGCGCCGACGCCGGAGGATATCGCCGCGGTCCGCATCACCACCGGTGGCGCGGACTTGATCCTCGGCTGCGACATCGTGGTCTCCACGGGTACGACGGCGCTGAGCCGCGTCGAGCGCGGGGTGACCAAGGCCTACGTCAACGCCGACCTGCAGCCGACCGCGAGCTTTGTGCAGAACCCCGACATCGATTTCGAGATGGGGGCGATGCAGACCGCGCTGCGCGATGCGGTGGGCGAGCGCAATCTCGACATCATCGATGCGACAGGCATTGCCGCAACCTTGATGGGCGACAGCATCGCCACCAATCCCTTCATGCTTGGCTTCGCCTTCCAGAAGGGCGCGATCCCGCTCTCGCTGGAAGCGCTGATGCGCGCCATCGAGATCAATGGCGCGGCGGTCGAGATGAACAAGCAGGCCTTCACCTGGGGCCGGCTCGCAGCGCATGACATGGCCCGCGTGCGCAGTGTGATCCAGTTCCGTGCCCGCGCCGCCCAGCCGTTGCGCTCGCTCGACGACGTCATCGACGTCAGAGCGAAATTCCTGACCGACTACCAGGACAAGGCCTACGCCGACCGCTACCTTGCTGCGGTCGCCAAGGTGCGCAAGGCGGAAACCGCCGCCTTGCCCGCGTCCACCGAACTGACCGAGGCGGTGGCGAAGAACCTGTTCAAGCTGATGGCCTACAAGGACGAGTACGAGGTCGCGCGGCTCTACACCGACGGCAGCTTTGCGAAGAGACTGTCGGACAAGTTCGACGGCGACTTTCAGCTGAAATTCTACCTGGCGCCGCCGATCTTCGCCCAGCGCGACCCGGCCACCGGCCATCTGCAGAAGAAAGAATATGGCGGCTGGATGATCCATGCCTTCCGCTGGCTCGCCAAGCTGAAGCGTTTGCGCGGCACCGCGTTCGATCCGTTCGGACGAACGACGGAGCGGAAGGCCGAGCGCAAGCTGATCGAGGATTATCTTGCGATGATCGAGCAACGGATCGCCGGGTTGCGGCCGGAGCATATTCCGCTGCTCGCAAAGCTCGCGCGCGTGCCCGAGACGATCCGCGGTTACGGCCATATCAAGGAGGAGAACATCAGGAAGGCCAGGGCCGAACAGGCGCGGCTCGAAGCGGAGCTCGGCAATGCCAGCTTCGCCGCGGCGGCGGAGTGAGAACACTCCGCGTTGTCCTGGCGGAAGCCGGCCCGACATCGTGTCGGCGTTCGGCTTCAATCAACGCTCCGCCGTCATTGCGAGCGAAGCGAAGCAATCCAGAGCCGTGCTGACGACTCTGGATTGCTTCGTCGCTTTGTTCCTCGCAATGACAAGAGAGAGACACAAGCCAACCTTCCCGCGGCGCGTTTCGCCCGGGTTTTACATCTTGCTTTCGCCCTCGAAACATGGAGGGCGCAGGGAAGACCGGGTGCCCGCACGCACCCATGGGCCTTCGCGCGAAGAAGTTGCGCGAAAGCGCGAAGCCACGGGTACAGGCGGAATCACACCGGCCTTCCCTGCGCAGTGGTTTACGGCTTATACGTGATCTCCTCGGTGAACCATCCCGTTTGCCACCGTCGCCCGCACATCATCTTGCACGAGCTTGGCACCAGATCTCTGGGGCGCCAGGACCACACGACTTCGCTCGTCCGCGGATGCGCCGCTCGTCTGTCAGCGCCCCCACGTCCACCGCATCCCCCCTCGCGCGTCGTGACGATCGCGATGCGCCCCTCTTGGCGAGGCGGGATGCTAGAATACTTCCGATTTGCAGAATTTACAACGACGACCACCTGCGGCAGATTGGCACGACGGGCAATTTGCGGATGGCTGGCATGCCGAGCCGCAAGATGCCGAGCCGCGAGATGCAGAGGCGCTCATCAATGCGCGCCTGGCACGCCCTTCATTGTCGTGAAGGTGGGGCACTATTCGACTGGCTCGTCGGCGCGGTCGAGCAGCGGCAGCGGGCGATTTAAACTCGCTCATAGGTCGCCGGGGTCCGAGTTTGCTTAGGTAAATCTGTCACAAGTGACGAAATGCTGTCTGTCTGACAGCGACCGCGATCCGCGTCCATCCACCATCCTCGTTACAGACGCAACCCAACAATCCAATGTGACATCGTGCGGAAACAGATTCTCCACGAGTATCCAACCAGTTGGGCGTGACGATAGTCCGCTCGAACCAGCGCACGGTTGGAGTTGCCGATGGACAGAACTGCAAGCGAAACGACCATCGAGACATGGGTCGCGGCGTTCGGTGCAGCTCTCGATCGCCACGACATCGACGCCGTACTCGATCTCTTCGAACCGGACGGCTTCTGGCGTGATCTCGCGGCACTGACCTGGAATGTGTATACGGCCGACGGCCGCGATGCGATCCGCGCCATGCTCTCGGCATGTCTCGAAAGGATCGCGCCGACCGCCTGGAACATTGACCAGCCCCTTGGTTCCAACAATGGCGTCGATCAGGCCTTGCTGTCCTTTCGAACGCGCACGGCGCGGTGTTCGGCGATCCTCCGTCTGAGAGGCGGGCGCTGCTGGACGTTGCTGACCGCGGTGTCGGAGCTTATCGGTTTCGAGGAGACGACCCGCGCCCGCCGCACCAGCGGCGCGCCGCCGCGATACGAACGCGGGCGGCCCGACTGGCGAACGGAGCGGGACCGCCGGACGACCGAACTTGGCTTTGCACAGCAGCCCTATTGTGTGATCGTCGGCGCCGGGCAAGCAGGTCTCGGGCTCGGGGCGCGCCTCAAGCAGCTTGGCGTGCCGACGCTGATCGTGGATAAGCGCGAACGCCCATCCGATACCTGGCGCGAACGCTACGCGACGCTCTCGATGCACTCGCCCGTGTGGTACGACCACATGCCCTATCTGCCCTTCCCCGAGACGTGGCCACGCTTCGCATCCAAGGACCGTGTGGCGGACTGGCTGGATGCTTATGCGACCATCATGGATCTCGACATCTGGGCCGGCGCAAACTGCGTTGGATCACAATACGACGAGGCGCTTGGCACGTGGCGGCTATCGATCATCCGCGGCGGACGATCGATCGAGCTGCGGCCGACGCAACTCGTGCTCGCGACTGGCTTCTGGGATGCGCCGTACGTTCCCGACATCCCGGGCCGCGATCGCTTCGCGGGCCCACAGCGGCATGTTGCGGACGTGCGTGAGATGGAGCGATGCGATGGGTTGCGAAGCATCGTAATCGGGGCGGGAACATCGGCGCACGACATCGCCGCACAGCTCTGGGAGGCCGGCGCCAACGTCACGATGATCCAGCGCAGCCCGACGATCGTGATGCGCATCGACTCGCTGCTGCCCGCCGTCGAGATCTATGATACCGACACTCCTGCGCCAAAGCCGCCGACCGAGCTCGCCGATCTTCTGGCAGCCTCCATTCCTAGTCGCCTCATGCCACAATTCCAGGCTCCCTTCATCGCCGCGATCAAGGCCAAGGATGCGGACTTCTACGAAGGACTGAGCAAGGCCGGCTTCCTGTACGACTTTGGTGCGGATGGCGGCGGCTTCTTCACACGAGGGATGCAGGACCCCTCCGGCTTCTACATCGACGTGGGCGCCTCGGAACTTATCATTAATGGCGATGTCGCCGTGCGAAGCGGCGTCTCGGTCGCCTCGATCTGCGAACGGAGCGTGGTTCTGAGCGACGGGGTTGAACTGCCGGCCGACTTCATCGTCTATGCTACGGGATACCAAAAGCTGGCCCAGGCTGGGGCGATCCTTTCGAGCGAGATCATCCAGAAACTCGGCCCCATCGGCGGCATTGGCTCCGGGGTGCGCCGCGACCCTGGGCCATGGACTGGAGAGACCCGCAACGTATGGAAGCCGACGCGGCAACAGGGCCTTTGGTTTCACAACGGCAATTTTGGTCTGATGCGTTTCTTTTCGCGCATACTGGCATTGCAGATCAAGGCCCGCCATGCAGGTCTGCCGACGCCGATCTACGGCATAGAGCAATTCCGGTTCTGATTGAATCAGAACCGGAGCTCTGGATTCTTGTTTTGACCCGTTTTCTTCACGAGGCGCCTTTGGAGGAGAACCTCCCACTGCGCCGTCTCCATTTTTCCTGATAGGAGACGAAGCTTTCTTCCAACTCGAAAGCACATTCCTGCCAAGGCGGGGGCAGTCAGGGATGAGGCCGCCGAGGTGCCATGGGCAAGCCCTCCCTGCCGATCAGTTGACCTGTTACCCATGTCGCCGGTCCAGTCTGTTGCCCACGTAGCCGGTTAGGAGCCCCGACTGCACCTCTCCCTGCCGGGAGAGGTCGACCGAGCCTGCGGCGAGACTTGCTCAGCGCTAGCGCGCCTCGCGCTTGCGCTCGACCGGATGAATGTCGATCGCCCGCAGCCGGCCTAACCGCAACACGTCCATCGCCAACGTCTTCTCGATGCGGTCGCGGTCGAGGACGCGGATCAGGTCGTCGACGCCGTTGATGTCGACACCATCGAGCCTGATCACGACGTCGCCGGGCAGAAGCCCCGCCTTCGCTGCCGGGCCGTCCGGCTCGATCTGCATCAGAAGCGCACCCATCTTGTTCTCGACACCGGCGAGCACCGCGTGACGCCGCGGCACCGGCGCGGTCTGGCCGGAAACGCCGATATAGGCCCGCCGGACATAGCCATGACGGATGATCTCCGACAGCACGAATTGCGCGGTGTTGCTCGCGACCGCAAAGCAGATGCCTTGCGTGCCGTTGATGATGGCGGTGTTGATGCCGATCACTTCGGCCTGCGACGACACCAGCGGGCCGCCGGAATTGCCGGGGTTGAGCGCGGCATCGGTCTGGATCACATCCTCGATGGTGCGGCCCGAAACCGAGCGAATCGAGCGGCCGAGCGCGGACACCACGCCCGCGGTAACCGTCGACTCAAAGCCGAGCGGATTGCCGATCGCGACCACGAGCTGGCCGCGGCGCAGCGTCTTGGAATTGCCCAGCGAGGCATAGCGCAGGTCACGAGCGCCGTCGGCGCGCAGCAGCGCGAGATCGGTGTCGGGATCGACGCCGAGCACATGGGCGTCGGTGTCGAAGCCTTCGATGTCGCGCAGCCTGATCTCCTTGGAGGTGCCGACGACGTGGCTGTTGGTCAGCACAAGCCCGTCGGGCGAGATCACGATGCCCGAGCCAAGCCCGCCGCGCTCGCGCGCATTGCGAACCTTGGGGCCGGTCTCGACGCGCACCACGGCCGGGCCGACCTGGTCGGTGACGTCGATGACGGCATTGGAGTAGGCGTCCAGCAGCGCCCGGTCGTTGACCGGCGCCTGCTCTGTGGCTTGCGACGCCGAGGCGTCGACAAATGTATCGGTGGTGAAATCCAGCATGGCGAATTCCTTTGAGGCCATGTGAGATGGTCATGAGGCAGCCGATGCGCAAGGCCGCCTGCCCGAGTGGCCAGGGCGCGAACAACAACTCTCCCGACCAGGGAGAGGTGAAGCAGGCGGCAACGGCCGGGCTATTCCCCTGCCCCCGTCACGTGTCCGCGCAGCTCCTTCAGCCGAACCCGTATCCAGATGCGTAGGGAATTCGGCACCGAAGAGGATGCAGGCTCATGGCGCCCTGCGCCACATCGACGGGCGTGCCTTGACCGGATCGAGCAGCGACCAGTCGCCCTGCTCCAGCGTGTGGCCCAGCGGAAACGGCGCCCGCGGTTCCAGTTTCAGGGACCGCAGCACACGGTCGTCGCGATAATAGCACTGCAGCACGACACGCACGAGCGTCGCGGCTGCCACCCCGCCGCTCTCGCGAAATTCCCGCGCCACCGCCTCGCGCCTTTGCGCATCGAGCGCGGCCAGCGGTTGGCCCGCGAGCCGCCCGATATGGTCAAGCGCCTCGCGGACGCGCGTGGCGTCGCGGCCGAGTGTTGCGAGAATATCGGCCTGGATCATGGGATCGTCGGCCCCGGGCACCCTGTACTCGGCGCTTTCCGGAATCATCATCGCGGCGATCGCGCGCAAATCGTCGCGTTGCCCTGGTGTGAGGCCGGTCCCGGTCACTGTATTCGTATCAACACTGTTCATTGTCGCCTCAATCGAACAAATTGGCCAGGCGCTGTTTCATCTGATCGGCGACATAGAGCGCGATCGCCTGGATGGTGGAGGTCGGGTTGACGCCGCCCGAGGTGACGAACACGCTGCCGTCGACGATGAAAAGATTCTTCACATCGTGCGAGCGGCCCCATTCGTTCACCACCGAACGCTCGGGGTCCGTGCCCATGCGCGCGGTGCCGAGCAGATGCCAGCCGCCATAGGGAATCGGGCTGTTCAGGCAGATGTCGCTCGCCCCGGCCGCGGCCAGGATCTCCTTGGCGCGCGCGATGCCGTGCTCCATCATCTTCCTCGAGTTCTCCGAGATCGTGTAATCGACCCGCGGCGCCGGAATGCCGTGGCTGTCCCTGAGCACCGGATCGAGCGTCACACGGTTATGCTCCTCCGGCAGGTCCTCGCAGATCGCCGACAGTGCGAGGCGATGGCCGTTGAGCTTGCGGAAGACGCGATGATGGTCGGCGCCCCAGGGCAAAATGCCCTTGGCCTCGCTCATCACCGCCTCGAACACCGGCCCCGCGCCGCGGCCGAACTGGATGGCATAACCGCGCACGAAGCCCCGCGAGAGGTCCGTATCGTAGAACTCCTTGCTCCACAGGCAGGTCGGCGGCGCGCGGTTGCTGTCGGTTTCCTCCTCGACGAAGCCATAGACCTGGGCGTAAGGGTGAAACATCAGATTCTTGCCGACCAGGCCCGACGAATTGGCAAGCCCGTTCGGGAAGCGGCCAGAGGTGGAGTTGAGCAGAAGCCGCGGCGTGCCGATGCCGTTGCAGGCGATGATGACGACCTCGGCCGGCTGGAATTGCTCGACGCCGTCCTGGTCGTAATAGACGACGCCGGAGGCCATGCCGTGCTCGTTGGTCAGGATTTCTCTCACGCGGCAATGCGTGCGCAGCTCGATGCCGGCGCGCAGGGCGTGCGGCCAATAGGTGATGTCGGTCGAGGCTTTCGCACCTTGCGCGCAGCCCGGCGTGCAATGGCCGAGATTGATACAGCGCGCCCTGCCCTCATAGTCGGTGGTCGCAACCGTCGTATCCGAGGGCCACCAGTGCCAGCCGAGCTTGTTCATGGCCTTGCCGAACAGCGTGCCGGACTTGCCGAGCGGCAGCGGCGGCATCGGCGGCTCGGTCGGTGGAAAAGCGGGATCGCCTGATAGCCCCGAGACGCCCATCATGCGGTCGTTCTCGGCAAAGAACGGCTCCAGCATCTCGTAGCTGATCGGCCAGTCGTCGGCGACGCCGTCGAGCGACTTGACGCGGAAATCGGACGGACTGAGCCGCGGCCAATGCGCCGTGTACATGATGGTCGAGCCGCCGACGCCGTTGAAATTCACCACCTTGATCGGCGAATTGTCGTCATTGATCGGATAATCTTCGGCACGCGCGCGGATGTTCGGGCTCGGCGAATAGTCGCCGTAGAAGCGCGCCTCCCAGTCGCGCCCGGTCGAGGGATAGGCGGACGGATTCATCCAGCCACCCTGCTCCAGGCAGAGAATGTGCATCTTGGTGTCGGCGAGGCTCCAGGCCACCGCAGCACCGGACGCGCCGGCGCCGATGATCAGGACGTCGACCGGATCGTTCTTTGGCATTTCACCCCCTTGAAGCCGTCGCCGCTATCGATCGGCGATCGGTGCACCGCAACGCGGCGACTGCAGCCGCCGGTGACAAATCGACGATAGGATCAGTTCGGGGCTGGAGTAAAGCGACTGAAACCGGGGACATCCATGCAGAGCACGGGTGCAAGACGTCAATTTTTGTGACAATGCAACTGTGGTAGCTACAACATCCTCGCCCGCAACGCCCCGGTGAATGACGCATGCGACGATCTAACCTGCCTCATCTGCTCTGGTCGGCCTGCGCCATTGTTCTTGCTTTGTCGCTTGTTGCGATTCCCGGCATCACCAATGCCACGACCATGGTGGTCAGGGACGGCGATACCGTGCAGCTCGGCGATGTCGCCTATCGCCTCGACGGCGCGGACGCACCGGAATTGGACCAGGTCTGCATCGACGACCATGCCGATCCCTGGGCTTGCGGCCTCGACGCGCGCGAGCAACTGACGAAGCTGATCGGCGGCCGGCCCGTCCATTGCGACGATCTGGGTGCGGACAAGACCTTCAAGAACCGCCGTCTCGGCATCTGCCGCGTCGAGGGCGACACGACCAGCCTGAACCAGCAGCTAGTGCAGAAGGGCCTTGCGGTGAGCGTCGAGCCGGCGGCAAAACTGCATCTCAAGGACGACGCGGCCGCCGCGAAAGCGGACAATCGCGGCCTGTGGAAAGGCTGCTTTGCCGCGCCGCAGGATTTCCGCACCGGCAGGAAGGACGGCGCGCTGATGGGCGCATCCTGCCGGGCCGACCGCGACGCGGAAATTCGCGCAGCGTTGTTTCCGGCGGATCTTTCGATGCCGCCGAAGTGCAGCATCAAGGGCAAGTTCGCGGTTCGCGCCCGCTTTACCGGCAATACCGGAATCTATTTCCTGCAGGGCTGCAGCAGCTATGCCGGGCTGACGCAGCCGGACCGCTGGTTCTGCTCCGAGGACGACGCCCGCGCAGCCGGCTTCCGCCGCGCGTTCAACTGCCGGGCCGGCAAGAGCAAGTGATCACCGCTGCATTTGCATGATCTGATCCATCGGCAGCATGTTCTGGTTCAGATTGCTCATGATCCATAGCGAGCCGCCGACCACCAGGAATACGATCAGCAAGCCGAAGGCGAGCGCCATCACGTTGTTGGTGTTGTCAGGATCTGTGGTGATATGGACGAAGAACACCAGGTGCACGCCCATTTGCGCGATCGCCAGCACGACCAGCGCCACCGGGATCGAGGGCTGCCAGACGAGGTCGGTGCCGGCGATGAAGAACGAGGTTACGGTCAGGAGGACCGCGAGCCCGAGGCCGACGACATAACCGAGCACGCGCGGGCCGATGCGGACTTCCTCTTCATCGCCCGGCGCGAGGCCGGCCGGACCGTGCAGGTCAGACTCGCTCATGCGGCACTCCCGATCAGATAGACGACGGAGAAGATCGCGACCCAGATGATATCGAGCACATGCCAGAACAGCGCAAAGCACAACAGGCGGCGCATGATGTCGGCACGAAAGCCCTTGGCAAACACCTGCGCCATCATGGTCAGCAGCCAAAGAACGCCCACCGAAACATGCGCGCCATGACATCCAACGAGCGTAAAAAATGCCGAGAGAAAGGCACTGCGGGTAGGGCCTGCATCGCGCCCGACGAGACCGGCGAATTCGCGGTATTCCAGCGCAAGAAAGCCGAGCCCGAGCAGGCCGGTCACCGCCATGCCGATCTGGAACCAGCGCTGATTGCGCACATCGGCGGCAATCATGGCTAGTCCGCAGACGAAGCTCGATATCAGGAGAAGCGCGGTTTCCGCCGCGACGCTTCTGAGATCGAAGATCTCGGAGCCCCTCGGCCCTCCCGCAGTCTGCCCCAGCAGCACCGCGTAGGCCGCGAAGAAGCAGGAGAACAGCACGATGTCGCTGAGCAAGAAGATCCAGAAGCCGTAGCCGGTCACGATCCGCTTCGACGCCGGACCCTCATGCGGCCGCCCGCCATGCAACTGATAGGGATCGCCACGTCCATAAGCGAGCGTCGCGTCGGTCATGACGGGCTCCTCGCATGGCTGATGGCGGCGAGGCGCACCTCGCGGTTGGCACGATCAATGCGTGCAACCTCGGCGGCAGGAATGATGTATTCGTCATGATCGCGCCAGGCGAACACGATGAAGGTGACAAACGCGCCGAAGCCGCCGAGGGCGACCAACCACCAGATATGCCAGATCAGCGCAAAGCCCATGATCGTCGCAAAAAAGGCGCAGACGAAGCCGGTCGGCGAGTTGCGCGGCATTTCAATATCCTTGTACTCGGGCTCGCTCCTCAAGAGGCCCTGCTCCCTGGCACGCGACTTGATCGCCCAATAGGCATCCTCGCCCTCGACATCGGGCAACACCGCGAAATTGAATGCCGGCGGCGGCGAGGCCGTGGCCCATTCCAGCGAGCGTCCGTCCCAGGGATCGCCGGTGACGTCACGCAGCTCCTCGCGATGGCGGATGCTGACGACGAGCTGCCAAATCTGACAAAGCACTCCTATCACGAGCAAAATCATTCCGACCCCCGCTGCCATGATCCAGGGCCGCCATTCCGCGACGTCGTAGTGCTGCAAGCGTCGAGTCATGCCGAGCATGCCCGCCGCATATAGTGGAACGAAGGTGACGTAAAATCCGATGAGAGAGAACCAGAACCCTGCCTTGCCCCACCCCTCGTGCAGGCGGAAGCCGAAGGCTTTCGGAAACCAATAGCTGTAGCCGGCGAAGGCCCCGAACAACACGCCGCCGATGATGACGTTGTGGAAGTGCGCCACCAGAAACAGGCTGTTGTGCAGGAGGAAGTCCGCCGGAGGCACGGCGACGAGGACACCGGTCAGGCCGCCGATGATAAAGGTCACCATGAAGCCAATCGACCACATCATCGGCGTCGCAAAGCGCACGCGGCCGCCATACATGGTGAACAGCCAATTGTAGATCTTCACGCCGGTCGGTACTGCAATGATCATGCTGGCAATGCCAAAGATGGCGTTGACGTTGGGCCCCGCCCCCATAGTGAAGAAGTGATGCAGCCAAACGCAGAAGGAGATGATGCAGATCGCCATGGTCGCCATCACCATGGAGCGGTAACCGAACAGCGGCTTGCCGGAGAATGTTGGAACGATTTCCGAATAGATGCCGAAAGCGGGCAGCACCAGGATGTAGACCTCGGGATGCCCCCAGGCCCAGATCAGATTCATGAACATCATGACATTGCCGCCACCTTCATTGGTGAAGAAGTGGAAGCCAAAATAGCGGTCGAGAATCAGCATGGCCAAGGTGGCGGTCAAAATCGGAAATGCCGCGATGATCAGCAGACTTGAAGCAAGGGTGGTCCAGCAGAAAATCGGCATGCGCAAATAGGTCATGCCCTTGGTGCGCAGCTTCAGCACGGTGGTGACGAGATTGATCCCCGCAACCAGGGTGCCGACCCCGGATATTTGCAGAGCCCACAGAAAATAGTCGACGCCGACGTCGGGCGAATAGGTCAGTTCCGACAGCGGCGGATAGGGTAACCAGCCGGTGCGAGCAAAGTTGCCGACCACGAGCGAGACGTTGACGAGCAGTGCGCCGGTCGCGGTGAGCCAGAAGCCGACGGAGTTGAGCGTCGGGAATGCCACGTCGCGCACCCCGAGTTGCAGCGGCACCACGAGATTCATCAACCCGATCATGAACGCCATCCCGACAAAGAAGATCATGATGGTGCCGTGTGCGGAAAAGATCTGATTGTAGTGCTCCGGCGGCAGGTAACCCTCCGAATGGAAGGCGACCGCCTGCTGCGAACGCATCATGATGGCATCGGTGCCGCCTCGCAGCAGCATCACCATCGCGAGCAGCGAGTACATCACCCCGATCCGCTTGTGGTCGACGCTCGTGATCCACTCGCGCCAGAGATACGGCAGATGGCCGGCGATCACGACCCAGGCCAACACTGCAAGGATCGCGACGATCACAAAAGACCCCGCAACCAGCGGGATCGGCTGGTGGAGGGGGATGGCGTCCAAGGTCAGCTTACCGAACATTGAGTGCTCCGCCCTTCTTCGCCAGGTTGTCGGTCAGTTGGGGCCCGGGCCCCGGCGGAATGCGCAGGGTTACAATGTCATTGAACAGCGTGGGATCGTCCAGCCGATAAGTCGGCCTGCCCGTCTCGATCGATTGCTGCGACAGTTGCTTGTAGCTATCCGCGTTCAGCACATTGTCGCTTTTCGCAGTCGCCTCAACCCATTTGGGAAAGTCGAGCGGCGAAATCACGTGGACGTCGAACATCATCTCGGGAAAGCCGGCTCCGGAAAAATGCGCCGACAAGCCCTGCAGGCTCCCCTCCTGGTCCGCGCGCAGGTTGAGGCGCGTGACCATGCCGTTCATGGTGTAGATCATGCTGCCGAGCTGCGGGATGAAGAACACATTCAGCACGCTCGCCGAGGTCAGGTCGAATTGCAGCGGCGCTCCGACCGGCACGGTCAGCGCATTGACGGTCGCAACCCGTTGGTCCGGATAGATGAAGAGCCATTTCCAGTCGAGCGAGACGACCTGGATTCGGACCGGGCTTCCCGTGCCTGCGACGGGTACACGCGGATCGAGCTCGTGCGAGCCGATCCAGGCGACGCCGCCGAGCAGGATGATGGTGAGCGTCGGGATCGACCACACCACGAGTTCGAGTCGCCCGGAGTGAGCGAAATTGGGAAGATGGAAAGCGCGGGTGTTGGAGGCGCGGAAGTAATAGGCGAAGGCAAAGATCGCGACAATGGTCGGCACCACGATCGCCAGCATGATCGCGACGGAATCGATCAATATGGTCTTGTTGGCGGCCGCGATCGGGCCGTGCGGGTCGAGGATGTTCATCCAGCGCTCCCCATTCGCCGAAACCCGGAACGCGCTGGAGGACGAGCGGTTCCAAACTGACGATCGGTATCGACTATAGCGGAACTGCGTGACGCGAGCATTCCAAATTTGCCCGACGGCGTCAGCCGCCAGACCGGCAACGAGGATTCCATTGCAAGCTGAGTGACTTACGCATCCTGCACGACCGCGCGCGGCAGATCTGCGTTACCGCATCGTCGAAGCACGGCTCAAGCCTTCCCAGGTCGGATCGGGCTGTGCCGAGAAGCGCGGATTGGCGTGCAGGAAGAACACATTGGCGCCAGATGTCTTGAGCGCGATGATCTGCGAGCCGATGGTGGGATCGCCGCGTTCGTAGGACGTCTCCGCAACGATCTGCTGCCTGACGCCGCGCCAAGCCGCGGCCTTGGCGCTTGCCCGCACCTGGCGCGCAACGCCGGCGATCAGCACGTTGACCTGGGATCTGGACCAGCTCGGCCGCGTCGGTGCGCCAGAGCCAAATCCTGCTGGAAACGATCCGCGCGCCAGAACAAGTCCGGGACATCCGCCCGCTCCTGCTGCCGACACGGTTCATCCAGCGACACTTCTGCGCGCCGCCGCCGCGCCGTTCGTAAAGACTGTCCTGCGCTGCGCTCAGGCCGCCACGCCACGACCGGCCTTCTCGCGCTTGAGCGGCGTTGCTATCGTACCGCAAATAAAAAGGACAAGAGCAATGCAGGGACCCGAGGAGGATGCCGGCCTGGCCGGCAAGGTCGCGCTGATCAGTGGCGGTGGCGCGGCCGGCGACGGAATCGGCAATGGCCGGGCCGCGGCCATTCTGCTCGCGCGCGCCGGCACAAAGGTGCTGGTGGCCGATCGCGAGCTGGCGCTGGCACAGCGCACCGTCGAGATGATCGTGGCCGAGGGCGGGACGGCCATCGCCGCAAGCGGCGACGTCACCAATGAGGGCGACTGCAAAGCGCTGGTCGACACCTGCGTCGAGCGCTTCGGCCGGCTGGACTTTCTCGACAACAATGTCGGCATCGGCAGCCGCGGCAGCGTGGTTGCGGAGAAGGCCGAGCAGTATCGCCGCGTCATGCAGGTCAATGTCGAGAGCATGTTCCTGCTCTCAAAATATGTCATTCCAGCCATGATCAAGACCGCCGGCGGCGGTGCAATCGTCAACATCTCCTCGATCTCGGCGCTGCGGCCGCGCGGGCTTACCACCTACAGCACCTCCAAGGCCGCCGTGATCGGGCTGACCCGTGCGATGGCCGTCGATCACGGGCGAGACAATATCCGCGTCAACTGCATCTGCCCGGGACCGATGTACACGCCGATGGTCTACGCCCGCGGCATGAGCGAGGCAGCGCGCAGCCAACGGGCGAAAGCCTCGGTGCTCAAGCGCGAAGGCACCGGCTGGGATGTCGGCCACGCGGTGCGCTTCCTGCTCTCCGACCATGCCCGCTATATCACGGGCCAGGTGCTGGTGGTCGATGGCGGCGTCACGTTGCAGGCGCCGGAGCGGGAATCACAAGAACACTGATCCAACCCAGAGAGGAAACTGCATGGCCCGCCTGCCCTATCTCGAGGCCGACCAGGTCGCGCCCGAATATCGCGACATGCTCAGGCGCAACACCAATCTGCACAAGCTGCTGGTCAACTCGCCCGACATGGCGCGCGCCTTCAACGGCGTTGGCGGCTATATCCGCTTCAAGAGCAAGCTCAACCCGCGCCTGCGCGAGCTTGCGATCCTGCAGGTCGGCTGGCTGGAGCAGTCCGAATACGAATTCACCCATCATGTGAAGATCGGCAGGGAATTCGGCGTCACCGACGAAGACATCGCGGGCTTGATCGCGGAGACCGAGGACAAGACCTCGAATCTCGAGCCGCTGGCAAAGACCATCCTGAAAGGCGCGCGCGAAATGGCGCGCGAGCTTGCGATGTCGGACGCAACCTTTGCCGAGATCAAGAGCCATCTCTCCGACGAGGAGATGGTCGACCTCGTGCTCACCATCGCCTTCTACTGCGCCGTGGTGCGCGTGCTCGCCACCATGAAAATGGACAACGAACCCTATTACAAAGAGGTGCTGGAACAGTACCCGATGCCGGGAGTGAAATGACATGCGCCTGAAGGATCGGACGGCAATCGTGGTCGGCGCCGGACAAAGCCCCGGCGAAGGCATGGGCAACGGCCGCGCCACCGCGCTCACATTTGCGCGCGAGGGCGCCAAGGTTCTCTGCGTCGATCACAACCTCGCCTCCGCCCAGGAAACCGTCGAGATGATCGCGGCGAAGGGCGGCACCGCCGCGCCCTTCAAGGCCGACGTCACCAAGACAGGCGAGCTCAAGGCGATGGCGGCGGATGCGGTCGCGCGCTGGGGCCGCATCGATATCCTGCACAACAATGTCGGCGTCAGCCTGTCCGGCGGCGATGCCGAACTGCTTCAGATCAGCGAAGAGGCATTCGACCGCTGCGTCGCGATCAATCTGCGGAGCTGCATTTTCGCGGCCAAGCATGTGATCCCGATCATGCGACAGCAGAGGAGCGGCGCCATCATCAACATCTCGTCGATGGCCGCGATCACGACCTACCCTTACGTCGCCTACAAGGCGACCAAGACCGCGATGATCGCCTTCACCGAGCAGCTCGCCTACCAGAACGCCGACTACGGCATCCGCGCCAATGTCATCCTCCCCGGCCTGATGGACACGCCAATGGCGGTCGATACCCGCGCCCGCGAATTCGGCAAGAGCCGCGCCGAGGTCGCCGCCGAGCGCGACAGCAAGGTGCCGCTACGGAAGAAAATGGGCACGGCCTGGGACGTCGCCAATGCCGCGCTGTTTCTGGCGTCCGACGAGGCCGATTTCATCACCGGTGTGACACTGCCGGTCGATGGCGGGGCCAGCGTGCGGCGGGGTTAGGACCGGCGCTAACGCTTATGTGATCGGCTCCCTCTGGGGGCCTTTTGCCTTGTTTTTCCTGCACTTTTTGGCGCCAGCCCGTCCATTACCCAAAGAGCGCGTGGCTGCAGCGGAATAGAAGACGCACCTATGCGTCACACCCTCGCAATCGCCCGCAGGAGAAGTTCGACATGAGCCGACAGTGCGTTCGAAACGTCGTGGTCGCGGCGCGGCACAGAATTCGTCTCCTCAAACCTGGCGTCGGTGCGGCCATGATCGGCCTGCGCTTTCTTTTTGCTTTGGCCATACCGCCACTTGCGTTCGCGCAAGAGCCGCACCCGCCTGCGATGACGGCCGAAGAGAGCGCCTTCATGAAGGAGAACGACGCGGCGATGACCAAGATGATGAACGACATGGCGGCCAAGCCGTCCGGTGACGTCGATCGCGATTTCGTGGCCATGATGACCCCGCATCACCAGGGCGCGATCGACATGGCGGTGATCGAGCTGCGCTACGGCAAGAACGAGCAGCTGCGCCGCATCGCGCAGGAGATCATTGTCGACCAGATGCAGGAGATCGCGACGATGAAGCTTGCAATCGGCGAGAAGGCCGACAGCACCACGCCCGCCCCGACCCAACCGGCGCCGGCGGCCCCAGCCGCAAGCGAACATCATCATGAGGGCATGCAGATGAACATGCCGATGGATATGAAGAAGTAGGAGCCACACATGACGATCTGGAAGAACGCCCTGCTTGCGGGCACCATGCTTGCGGCCGGCTTGCCTGCGTGGGCGGGCCAGGCGCCCGGCGCCTTGTCGGCAGCCGATATCCCCGTGAGCCATCACGACCGGGTCTATGCCGCCGAGCAATTCTCCAACACCGTTTCTGTGAGCGATCCCGTCGACAACAAGCTGCTCGGCGTGATCAGGCTTGGCGATCCGACGCCTGCCAATCTCAGCCCGCTCTACAAGGGCCAGGTGCTCGTCCACGGCATGGGCTATTCGCCCGATCATCACACGCTGGCCGTGGTCTCGATCGGGTCGAACTCCGTCACCTTCATCGATACCGCAACCAATGCGGTCAAGCACGTGACCTATGTCGGCCGTTCGCCGCACGAGGCATTCTATACGCAGAACGGCAAGGAGGTCTGGGTCACCGTGCGCGGCGAGAACTATATCGCGGTGCTTGATGCCAAAACATTCGAGGAGAAGACCCGCATCACCACGCCCGCCGGTCCCGGCATGCAGATCTTCTCTCCAGACGGCAAATACGGGTATGTCTGCTCCTCCTTCAATCCGGAGACCGATGTCGTCGAGGTCGACAATCACAAGATCGTCGCCAAGGTGAAGCAGGAAAGCCCGTTCTGTCCGAATATCGCGGCGACGCCGGACGGGAGCCAGGTGTGGTTCACGCTGAAGGACACCGGCAAGACGCAGGTCTTCAATGCCAAGCCGCCGTTCAACGCGATCAAGACGCTGGACACCGGGCCGATCACCAACCACGTCAACTTCGCGCACACGCCGAAAGGCACCTTCGCCTATGTCACCATCGGTGGCCTGAACCAGGTCAAGGTGTTCCGCACCGACGATTTCTCGCAGGTGGCGACCATTGCGGTCGGCGCGCTGCCGCACGGCGTGTGGCCATCGGGCGACGGCACGCGCATCTATGTCGGGCTGGAGAATGCGGATGCGCTGGCCGCCATTGACACCGCGACCAACACGGTGATCGGCAATATCCCGATCGGCCAGGCACCGCAGGCGATCGCCTACGTCCCGAACGCCGCGCCCAATCCGGACGATCGCCAGAATCTGCAGCCGCTCGGCCTCGCCGGCCAGGTCGCCCACCTTTCGCTCGCGGCCAAGGACGGTGCAAAGGACACTCAAGCCCCGACCAGCGTTTCGCTGTTCGACCAGGGCCTGATCCAGGTGCTGGAAGCCTCCGTCACAGGGCTTACGCCCAAGGAAAAATACGTGCTGGCGTTATCAGAGCATGCGGACGGAAGCGGACAGCTGCAGCCGCTGGCCGCCTTCATGGCCAATCCGGCGGGTTCGGCGATCGTGAATGCCGTCGGACAAATCCGGCAGCTTGTCGATTCATCGGCGAAGACGGAGCAGCGTTATCTCGTCATCGCCCCCGGCGACATGACGACGCAAGGCCCACCCGTTCAAGTCGAAACGCAATGAAGTCTGAGCGGGTCGAATGAAAGGCGAGCGGAGCACACCATGAAGGACATGCTGCACCAGGTCGAGCCGCTGATCCCTTCGCTCCGCCGCTATGCCCGTGCGCTGATGCGCGATCGTGCGAGCGCCGACGACCTGGTGCAGGATTGCCTCGAGCGCGCCGTCAGCCGCTGGTATCAGCGGCGCGACGGTGATGTCCGCGCCTGGCTGTTCACCATTCTGCACAACCTTGCGGTCAATCAATTCCGCCGCACGGCATCGCGCGGCCGCCATATCCCAATCGACGAGACCAACAAAGACAGTTTCGGCGAAGCGGCTTCACAAGAGCACAAGCTCATCTATCAGGACGTTCTCACCAGGCTCGCGCGGCTGCCCGAGGATCAGCGGGCCGTGCTGCTGCTTATTGCGGTCGAGGATCTTTCCTACGCGGAGGCTGCAAACGTGCTCGGCATCCCGGTCGGCACGGTGATGTCGCGGCTGTCGCGGGCGCGCGAAAGGTTGCAACAGGAGATCGAAGGCGCTGCGACGGCGCCGGCCAACGTGGTGCCAATGCGGAGCGTGAAATGAACCACCGGCCGATCACGGAAGATGATCTCCACGCCTATGTGGACCAGGCACTCGAGCCGGAGCGGCGCAGAGAGGTCGCCACCTATCTGGACGATCATCCCGACGTAGCGAAACGCATCGGTGCGTTCTCCGGCCAGCGCGATCTGTTGCGCACGGTGCTGGCGCCGATCGCCGAGGAGCCGCTTCCGGCGGCGCTCAACCTGGCACGCATCATCGAAAGCCGCAGGCAACGTCCGTTCCGCCTCGGCTGGGCGGTTGCGGCGATGCTTCTTTTGGGTATTGGCGGCGCGGGCGGCTGGATAATGCGCAGTGAAATTCAGGCGTCGCCGAATGGATTGGTCGCGCTCGCGCAAGAAGCGACCAGTTCCTACTCCGTCTATGCGCCGGACCACGAGCGGCCGGTCGAGATGCGCGCATCCGATACAGCCCAACTGGTGCAATGGGTCTCCAGCCGGCTGCATCACCCGGTCAAGGTGCCGAACCTGTCGCCTTCGGGCTATCGGCTGATGGGCGGGCGGCTGGTGGCGACCGCGCACGGCCCGGCGGCGATGTTCATGTTTGACGACGACCACGGCAGCCGCATTGTCGTGCTGACGCGTCCCATGAACGGCACGGATGAAAATGCCCCGATGACACCGCATGCGAAGGGCGATGTCGCGGGCTTTGCCTGGGCCGACGGCGGCATCGGCTACAGCCTGGTCGGCCAAGCCCCGCCGGACTCGCTGCGGCCGCTTGCGAACGAGGTGCGCAAGCAGGCCCGCACGATCTGAATGCCGAATTTTTCGGGCATGATCTTCTCGGAAAACCGCCGCACACTTTTCCGCATTATGCTCTATGCCGCCAAGGCAACGCGGCTGTGACGTGCGCCGTAGCAGAAATAGATCGCAAGGCCGATCAGGAGCCAGACGGCGAGCCGCACCCAGGTATCGATCGGAAGGCCGAACATCAGGAAGACCGAGGTCAACGCCCCCATCGGGGCCACGAACCAGATCGCCGGCGCCCTGAACGGGCGGTGCAGGCCCGGGTTGACGATGCGCAGCACCAGCGTGCCGATCGAGACCACCGTGAAGGCAAACAACGTCCCGATCGAGACGAGCTCTCCGACTAGCCCGATCGGCAACAACCCCGCCAGCACGGCGACCGCCGCGCCGGACACGATGGTCGAGACATATGGGGTGCGGAAGCGCGGATGGATTTTCGCCGCGACTGGCGGCAACAAGCCGTCATGGGCCATGGCGCGGAAGATGCGGGGCTGCGCCAGCAGCATCACCAGGATGACCGAGGTGAGCCCAAACACGATGCCGAGCTTGATCAGCGGCGACAGCCAGCCGACGCCTGCGGCATCTATGCCGATGGCGATCGGGTCCGGCACGTTCAACCGGTCGAACGGCACAATCCCGGTCAGCACGAAGCCGACCGCGACATAGAGGACGGTGCAGATCACGAGCGAGCCGAGAATGCCGATCGGCATGTCGCGGCTCGGCACCTTGGCCTCCTGGGCCGCGGTCGAGACTGCGTCAAAGCCGATATAGGCGAAGAACACCACCGCGGCGCCGCGGATCACGCCCGACCAGCCATAGACGCCCTCGCCCGCGTTCGGCGGAATGAAATGGCCTTGCGGATTGGCATGGGTGACCCAGTTGGCGCTCGAGACGTGCGGCGCGGCAAACAGGATGAAGAGGAAGATCACCACCAGCTTCACCGCCACGATGATGTTGTTGAAGCGCGCGGACTCCCTGATGCCGATCACCAGCAGCCAGGCGATGACGGCGACGATTGCGATCGCCGGCAGGTTGATGATGGCACCGGTCGAGGACCAGCTATGGCTGGTGGAATCATAGGCAAGCGGAGATGAGGCGAACTCGGGCGGGATGCTGATCCCGAGGTCGCGCACAAAACTGACGACGTAACCCGACCAGCCGATCGCGACCGCAATGGCGCCGACCGCATATTCCAGGATCAGGTCCCAGCCGATGATCCAGGCGACGAGTTCGCCGAGCGTTGCATAGGCGTAGGTATAGGCGCTGCCGCTGATCGGCACGGTCGAAGCCATTTCGGCATAGCAGAGGCCGGCAAAGGCGCAGGCGACTGCGCCGAACAGAAAGGACAGCGTGACCGCAGGGCCGGCATTGGCGGCGGCCGCATGTCCCGTCAGAACGAAAATCCCGGCGCCGACGATGCCGCCGATCCCGAGCGCAACAAGGTGCAGCGCCGACAGGGTCCGCCGCAGGGGCCTGACCTCGCCACCGGCCTCGCCATGCGCGGCCTCCGCCGCCAAGGCATCGGTCGATTTCCGTACCCAAATGTTTGCCAACCGGCATAACCTCCGAAGAGCCACCCCGACCTGCAAAAAGTGCCGGCGCGAGCTCCCTGCCGCAAGGTTACTAGTGGGTTATCCGCCAAATCGTTCCGTTGCCATCCTCGGAAATCAACAGCGCCCCGTCATGCGCCACGGCAACGCCGACCGGACGGCCCCAGACCTCGCTGTCATTGACGACAAAGCCGGTAACAAAATCCTCGTATTCGCCGGTCGGCAAACCATCCTTCATCCTGATACGGATGATCTTGTAGCCGGTGCGCTTCGACCTGTTCCACGAACCATGCTCCGCGGCAAAGGCATCACCGCGATAGTCCGCGGGAAAGTTGCTGCCCTCGTAGAACGCGAGCCCGAGCGAAGCCGAATGCGCCTCGATCAGCACGTCGGGGGGCGTGACCTTGTCCTTCAGGTCGGGCCGCTGCCGGGCATGATGCGGGTCCTCATGGCTACCGATGTAATACCAGGGCCAGCCGTAAGTGGCGCCCTCGCTCACGCGCGTGACGTAATCCGGTACGAGATCGTCGCCCAGCCCGTCGCGCTCGTTGGTAGAGCACCAGGCCACGCCTGTCGCCGGCTGGATGGCCAGCCCAACACAGTTGCGGATTCCAGTGGCGAACAGCTTCTTGTTCTTGCCCTGGGGATCGAACGCCAGCACGGCGGCGCGGTCGGTCTCCTCGCCCCAGATCGCGCCGAGCGGATGGCCGGCGATCCATTTCTCCAGCCCGCCGGGCGGATCGCCCATCCCCTCGGCATCATTGCTGGCCGAGCCGACCGAGACCAGCATGCGCGCATCATCGGGGGTGAAGACGATGTCGCGGGTCGAATGCCCGGTGCCGCGCGGCAGGCTCGGCACCACGATCTCGGATGCACCCGCCGCCTTGAGGTCTCCCGAATGATAGGGAAAGCGCACGACGCTGTCGGCGTTGGCGATATAGATCCAGCGCGGATCAGTGCCGTTGGGATAAAACGCAATGCCGAAGGGCCGGTTGAGACCGCTGGCAAAAACCACGTTTTCGACCGGCTGTGTGGCGCCGTCGGCGGCGCGCAGGACGCGGATGCGGTTCGCATGGGTTTCCGCGACAAAGATGTCGCCGTTCGGCGCGACGCGGATGATGCGCGGCCCGCTCAGGCCCGTCGCGAACGGACTGATAGTGAAGCCCGGCGGGACCTGCGGCGCTGCGCCGGCCGGCTTGGCGACGACGCGCGAAAAATTCGCCACCGAGTGCGTGGCGCCGGGAGCAGGCAGATCCTGCGGCCTGATCAGCCTGATGGTGCCGGGCTTGTCGACCTCCCAGCTGCCGAAGGCATCCTTGCCCGCGAGTCTGGCAGGTTCGGCCCAGGCTGTGGCGAGAACGATCGTCGACGTAAGGGACGCAAGCATCGCGATCACAAGTGAGGGCTTCGCCATGTCAGGGCCTTCTCCATCGGCATTTCAGCTTGGCTCGACCATAATATCAGCGCGGCGCAATAGTTCGGCGTGCGGCGATCAATTTGCCTCTGCTGATGCGTGAACAAGCTCCCGCGTTGTCGCAGCGACCGTCATTCCTGGACAGTGCGAAGAACCCGGCATCTCGAGATTCCGGGTTCAATGCTGACGCCCCCCGGAATGACGGAGGAAGATAGGGCGTCAATTGCCTCAAAGCTGGGCACGGCTTGCTTCTCGGAAATGCTGGAAAATCAAAACGATCGGTGCAACAGATGCAGTTGAATCGAAGGTTGAGCCGCCCGCGTGGGCATTATGGGGTGAGAGCCGCCATCATCGACGGAAGCGATAATGTGGGGATCGATTGTTTCGGAATGGCTGGGGCTGATCTTCCGCTGGCTGCACGTGGTGGCCGCGATCGGCTGGATCGGAAGCTCGTTTTATTTCATTCACCTCGACCTCAGCCTTAAACCTTCGGCCGACCTGCCCGAGGGCGTGCAAGGCGAGGCCTGGCAGGTGCATGGCGGCGGCTTCTACCGCATCGTGAAGTACCTGGTCGCGCCGGCGAAACTGCCGGACGACCTGACCTGGTTCAAATGGGAGGCCTACACCACCTGGCTGTCCGGCTTCGCGCTGATGGTCGTGGTCTACTATCTCGACGCCGAGCTGTTTCTGGTCGACAAGTCGGTTCTCGACCTGACGCCGCTGCAGGCGGGCCTGTTCAGCTTCGTGAGCCTGCTGGTTGCTTGGCTGCTCTATGAGGCCGCCTGCCGTTCCGGACTGGCGCAGCACGAGCTGCCGTTCGCAATCGGCGGCTATCTGTTCCTGGTCCTCTTGACCTATGCCTTCACCCATGTCCTGAGCGGCCGCGGCGCCTTCAACCAGATCGGCGCCTTGATCGGTACGATCATGGTCGCCAATGTGTTTTTGACCATCATCCCGAACCAGAAAAAGATCGTGGCGGCGCTGCTCAGGGGCGAGACGCCCGATCCCAGGCTCGGCAAGGCCGGCAAGGAGCGCAGCGTTCATAACAACTACCTGACGCTGCCGGTGCTGGTCCTGATGATCAGCAACCACTATCCGCTGTTGTTCGCCACCCGCCTCAACTGGCTGATCGTTGCGATCGTGCTGGCGCTTGGGCCCATCATCCGCCACTTCTTCAACGAGCGCCATGCCGGTCGCGCTTCGCCCTGGTGGGTCTGGGGCGTTGCCGCCCTGGGCATGATCGCGATCGGCTTGCTGTCCGCCGCCGGTCCCCGCGGCGGCCAGGCGGGTGCACTCTCGACCGCGCCGACCTATGCCGCTGCCGAGGAGATCATCCTGTCGCGTTGCAGCATGTGCCATGCCGCGGAGCCGGTCTGGGAAGGGATCACCACGGCGCCGAAAGGCATCCGGCTCGACGACGCCGAGCACATCCACCGCAATGCGCGGCTGATCGGCCGCAACGCCGCCTGGGCCAGCGCGATGCCGCCGGGCAATGTCACGGAGATGACCGCAGAGGAGCGCGCGGTGATCGCAGCCTGGGTCGAAACCGAAGTGCGCTAGACCAGAGCGTTTTCGAGCGAAGTGGACACCGGTTCGCGTGAAGAAAACGCGTCAAAACAAGAATCCAGAGCTTCGGTTCTGATTCAATCAGAACCGGAAATGCTCCTGGATGGTTTGAGCCGAAGCCGCCCGGTTACTTCTGGGCTTTTGGCGCCGGCTCGCTTGGTGCCTCTTGGGCGCTTCGTGTATCCCGCGCCATCTCGAGGCAAGTCAGGAACTCGGCATAGCTGGTGGCGCCGCCCATCGCGGCCTCCTGTCCGCATTGGCGCCGGTCGGTGGCATTAAAGGTCGACCATTCCTGCTCGAGCTGTTGTCGCCAGCGGTTTTCCTCCTCGATGCAGCTCTTGACCGCTTCCGCGTTGCTGACCTCGGCCCGGCACTCGTGCGCAACGTCCAGCTGCGGGATGTTTTCGGCTACAGGTGAAGCGTTCAGAGCAACCGCAATCACCATCGGAAGGTATATCGGCATAGTTGAACTCCTTGCAGCGGCGCCGGCGGCCAGGGTGGCCGCACGGCTCAAAGCCACGCCGGGTCGATCGGTTCCCAGCTATATCAGGCAGCTTTACGATAGCGCACCAAGCACACCCCTCGTCGCCTGGTCGATCTCCTCGACATAGCGACGGCGGGCATGGGATTCGGTCAGGAATCCGATCACTTTTCGACTGCTCTCCGATTCCAGCACGGCCAGCACCTCGGCCTCCGCATCGTCGAAGATTTTCATCGCGGTCTTGACGTTCATCTCCGGCAAGAGACTCACATCGGTGTAACGCGCGAGCTCGATCACCTGGATCTCATCGGCGATGGAGTCGAGCTCGCCGGAAAACAGCTCCGGCAGCAGCACCAGCCCCAGGTAATCGTCGGAATTGTTGACGACGATGACTGCCGGGCGCGATCCCAGCACGAATTCGCGCCGGACCGCGGCGATGGTGGTGGTGGCCGGAACCTTGCCGACGTCGGAGCGCATCATGCGCTCGACCGTGAGGTTGCGCAGCCAGCCGACATCGTTGGCACTGCGGATGGTCTCGCCGCGCAGGTGAAGCCGCCAGGTGGAGAAGGAATGGCCGAACATGAAGCGGACGAAGATGCTGGTGACGATGCAGGCGGCGAGCACGACCGCGGTCACATCGACGCTGCGGGTCATTTCCAGCACCAGGAACGACATGGTCAGCGGACCGCCGACGATCGCAACCCCAAGGGTCGCCATGCCTGTCAGCATGCTGGCCAGGGGATCGACCGCCAGACCCAATCCCGAAAGCGCGAGCACGGCCGCAAAGAACTTGCCCAGAAGGCTGCCGACGAACAGCGAGGCGAAGAAGAGACCGCCGCGGAAGCCCGACGCCAGCGAGATCAGGCAGGCGATCACCTTCAAGGCGATCACGAGCGCAATGAAGCTGATCGCCATGTCGCGGTGCAGGTCGAGCACCATGGCGCCGTGCCCGGCCGCCAGCACCTGCGGCGTGACGATCGCAAGCCCGCCGACGCAAAGGCCCCCGATGACGGGCCGGAGCCAGACCGGCACCCGCCGATTGGCAAAGACGCGCTCAAACACCACGGAGCTGCGCATCACCGCGATGCCGATCGCAGCCGCGATCAAAGCGAGCCCGATCAGCGCCAGATATTGCTCGAGCCCGACATTGTTGACATGGGGCACTTCCAGTGAATAGGGCGCGCCGCCGAGATATTGCGCGGTCAGGGCCCCGGCGAGCGAGGCCGCGAGAATGGGCGCGGCGCTGCCGACCGAATAGACCCCGACGATCAGCTCGCAGGCATAGAAAGCTCCCGTGATCGGGGCGCCGAAGGCAGCGGCGATCGCGGCCGCCGAGCCACAGCCAACGACGAGGCGAAGGTCGTTGCGCCTGAGGTTCAGGACCTGCCCGAGCAGCGACGCCGCGCCGGAGCCGATCTGGGTGTAACCGGCCTCCAGCCCCACCGAGGCGCCGGCACCGTTGGAGACCAGCGTCTGCGTGCTCACCACCATGCTGTCGCGCAGCGACAGCCGGCCGCCGCGCAGCGCATTGGCCTCGATCGGGTCGACTGCGCTCGCAATCTTCCAGCGCCGGCGCAGCCATTCCATGACACCGAGCAAGAGCCCGCCGCTGGCCGGCGCGATCAGCGCCGTCAGCGGATTGACAAAGGCGTTGGCGCTCAGGCGCACGTCGATTGGAATGCCATAGATCAGGACATGCGCGATCTGCGCGATCTGACTCATCAAGGTCACGATTGCGCCGGCGACGACGCCGACCACGAGCGCCAGCGGGATCAGATAGAACTCGTTGCTGCGCAGCAGCGCGCGCAGCCGCGTCAGCATCCGGTTCGAGCTCTTCCGATCCATGATCTGGGCGATCTGTGAGAGCACCGAGTGGGGTCCTGTTCTTGCCGATTCTTGCCGATACTTGCCAAGTCTGACTGCGCGTGTGCGCGGTCGCCATAATCCGCCCGGCGCGTGCGGTCGCCTCGCTCGGCAGGGCTGATGTCAGCAGATAATGGTGCAACGCCGCGCGGGTCAAGCCGCATCGGACCTTGAGGAATTCAAATCCTGAAACGTTACAGCGGCGGGCAGATCGGCCGCGGATTTCGCCCGCAAAATTAACGGCTGTTCAGCCTGTCAAGCCTTCGGATTGCCCTCCGCCTCAAGCCTGCGGCTATAGCGCGACATGGCAAAGCAGAAGGCGAAATAGATGACCGCCACGAAGGCATAAACCTCGACGCTGAACGACTGCCAGGCCGGATCGATGATCGCGGTCTTGGCAGTGGTGAGGAGGTCGAAAATGCCGATGATCAGAACCAGGCTCGTATCCTTGAAGAAGGCTATGAAGGTGTTGACCAGGGGCGGGATCACATGCCGGATCGCCTGGGGCAGGATGATGAGCCGCTGCTTTCGCCAATAAGAGAGGCCGAGCGCATCCGCAGCCTCGTGCTGGCCGCGCGGCACCGCCTGCAGGCCGCCGCGGATGACCTCGGCAAGATAGGCCCCAGCATAGAGCACGATCGCGATCTGCGCCCGTAACAGCTTGTCGATGTTGACGCCGTCGGGCATGAACAGCGGAAACATCACGCTGGCCATGAACAGCAGGCTGATCAGCGGAACGCCGCGGATCAGTTCGACATAGAGCACGCAAAGCGAGCGGATGGCAGGCAGCTTCGAACGCCGGCCGAGCGCGACGAGGATGCCGAGCGGAAAGCCGAAAGCCAGGCCAAAGGTCGCAAGTATCAAGGTCACCGGCAGCCCGCCCCAGCGGTCCTGCACGACGAACGGCATTCCGAATACGCCGCCCCACATCAGTACGGCGATCAGGACCAGTGCTATCGCCCACAGATAGACCAGCTTGCGCCCCCAGAGGCTGCGCCGGGTCGAGAGAAAAAACAGCGCGATGAAGATCAGCGTTGCCACCGCCGGCCGCCATTGCTGGTCGAACGGATAGGTGCCGAACAGGATGAAGCGGTATTTTTCGGGGATGACGGCCCAGCAGGCTCCAACCCCGCGCACGGCGCGGCAGGCGCTGGTATCGTTGCCGGGAACGGTGAACACGGCATCCCGGAGGCCCCATTGCGCAAGGCCTGCCAGCATTTTCGCCAGCAATGCGATCAGGAGCAGCGTGATCAGGCAGGAGGAGATCGACGAGAACAAATTGGCGCGTAGCCAGCGCAATGCGCGGCGCGCGGCGCTTGACGCCGGCTGCATTTGGCTCAGCGAATGCGGGTTTTGAACATCGGCGGCCGAGCTCATGATGCTAGCGCTCCACCAGCGCAATGCGCGCATTGTACCAGTTCATGAACAGGCTGATGCCGAGGCTGATGGTGAGGAACACCGCCATGATCAGCGCAATCGCCTCGATCGCCTGCCCGGTCTGGTTCAGCGTCGTGTTCGCGATCGAGACGACGTCCTGGTAGCCGATCGCAACCGCAAGCGAGGAGTTCTTGGTCAGGTTGAGATATTGGCTGGTCATCGGCGGGATGACGACGCGCAGCGCCTGCGGCAGGATGATCTGCTTCAGGACGAAGCTGCGGCGCAGCCCCAGCGCGAGCGCCGCATCCCATTGTCCTTTTGGGACCGCCTGGATGCCGCTGCGGACGATCTCGGCAATGAAGGCGGACGTGTAGGTCACGAGCGCGATCAGGAGCGCGAAATATTCGGGCGCAAGCGCCAGGCCGCCGACAAAGTTGAAGCCGCGCAGCTCGGGCATGGTGACGGTCCAGGATACGCCGAGTACCCACGACAGGGCCGCCGGCAGCGCAACGATGAGCAGCAGACCATAGGGCCAGGCGCGTCGCGGCCTGCCGTCCAGCATCTGCCGCGCGACCAAGTGTCGGCGGATCAGATAGAACACGACCGCCCCAAGCGCGGCCGCAGCGAGCACCCGGAGCTGGCCCTCGCCGAGCGGTATCGCAGGCAAGATCAGGCCGCGATTGGAGAGATAGACGCCTTCGATCGGGCGATAGGCCATGCGCGCAGCCGGAAGCCCCTGCATCAGCACGTACCAGAACAACAGCTGCAGCAGCAGCGGCACGTCGCGCAGCACCTCGACATAGACGGCCGCGAGCCGCGACAACAGCCAGTTGGCCGACAATCGCGCAATGCCGATCATCGTTCCCACTGCCGTCGCGAGCACGATGCCGATCACAGCGACGCGCAGCGTGTTGACGATGCCGACCAGGAAGGCGCGGAGATAGGTGTCCTTGGGGCTGTAAGGCAACCAGGTGTCGGCGATCGGCATGCCCGCCTCGCGGCCGAGGAAGGCAAAGCCCGTCGAGATGCGGCGGACCGAGAGATTATGGACGGCGTTGGACCAGAGCCAGGCAACGATTGCGACCGCGATCGCAACCACCACGATCTGCCAGATGAGGCCGCTCAACGCCGGCCCTTGCAGCGGCGCGCGCCAGCGCTTGCGTGATCGGGAGCTGGGGGATGCGATCGTCACAGCACAGGAGCCCCTCGATAGCGGAAGCGGCGGTTTCCGGGTGACCGCGCCTGCGGGCGCGCTTCATATGTTGCACCAACTTCCAAGATATGCAACAAATGTTTCATGGCCGCCGCCGAACCCGCAAGCTCGCAGACGACGAGAGCTTCGCCCTTGAGCGAGCTCTGCAGCGCACTGCCGTTCCTGCCGACACGGCTTCAGCAAGTTGGCCGCTTCGTCGCCGCCAATGACTATGACGCCACCACCCGCTCGATGCGCGACCTCGCGGCCGAAGCCGGCGCCGATCCCGCCGCCTTCACCCGGCTTGCCAAGGCCCTGGGCTATTCCGGCTGGGAGGAGTTACGCGCGGCGCTGACCGAGGCGCGGCGGCCGTCGCAAGCCTCGCCTTTCTCCGGCCGCGCCAGGGGACGCCGCCACGGCCCCGATTCCGATGTGGCGCTGATTGCCGAGAAGCTCGAGGCCGAGGCCGCGGGGTTCACGCGCATCTCGGCATCATCGATCGCAGGCGCGGCGAAAGCTCTGCACGGCGCGCGGCGCATCTGGATCGCCGGCTTTCGCAGCTGCCGCAGCGTCGCGGAGCTGCTTAACTATGAGTTGCGGCTGTTCCGGCCCGACGAGGTGCAACTGGTCGGCGGCTCCGGCCCTGAAGATCTCGACCTCGGCGCGTTTCGCGCCGGCGAGGCGGTCGTGGTGGTCGGCTTTGCACCCTATTCCCGCGCGAGCGTGCTGTCCGCCCGTGCGGCGCATCGCGCGCGGGCGAAGCTCATTGCGATAGCGGACTCGGCTTCGGCGCCGATGGCGGAAGGCGCGGACCAGGTGCTGCTGTACGAGGCGGCGGCATCGCCCGGCTTCTTTCCGAGCCTGACGGGCGCGATCGCGATTGCGCAATCGCTCGCCGCCGTCACGTTCTCGCTCGGCGGCGCTGCCGCCAGAAGGCGGCTTCAGGACACCGAGGCGCGGCTCGCCGCGGCCTCTCAATACGTTGCGGAGAAAGGTTGAAACCATGACCGCTCGCAAGACCCGCGTGCTGCATCGAAGCCTGCGTGAGACGCCGCCGCTCGCCATCGGCGGCGATGGCGTCTGGCTGATCGCCGAAGACGGCCGCCGCGTGCTCGATGCGTCCGGCGGCGCGGCGGTGTCGTGTCTCGGGCACCAGCATCCGCGCGTGCTGGAGGCGATGAAAAAGCAGGCCTCGGAGCTCGCTTATGCGCACACCGCCTTCTTCTCTTCGGAGCCTGCGGAAGCGCTCGCCGATCGCCTCGTCGGCCACGAGCCGGGCGGACTCGCCTATGCCTATTTCATCAGCGGCGGATCGGAGGCGATCGAGGCCGCCATCAAGCTGGCGCGGCAGTATTTCGTCGAACGCGGCGAGCGGCAGCGCACCCATTTCATCGCGCGCCGGCAGAGCTATCACGGCAACACGCTGGGCGCGCTCGCCGCCGGCGGCAATGCCTGGCGGCGCGAGCCCTATGCACCGCTGCTGTCCTCCGCATTCAGCCATGTGACGCCGGCCTTTGCCTATCACGAGAAGCGCGACCACGAGACCGATGCCGATTTCGTCGCGCGTCTTGCGGACGAGCTCGAGACCGAGTTCCTTAAGCTCGGTCCGCACTCGGTCGCCGCTTTCATCGCCGAGCCCGTGGTCGGCGCCACCGCCGGATGCGTGCCAGCGCCGGAAGGCTATTTCCGCAAGGTGCGCGAGATCTGCGATCGCCATGGCGCGCTGTTGATCCTCGACGAGGTCATGTGCGGCATGGGTCGCACCGGCACGCTCAATGCCTGGGAACAGGAAGGCATCGCACCCGACATCCAGGCCATCGCCAAAGGACTTGGCGGCGGTTACCAGCCGATCGGCGCCATGCTCGCGCGCGGCGAGATCGTCGAGACCATTCGCACCGGCTCCGGCGCGTTCCAGCACGGGCACACCTATCTCGCCCATCCGCTCGCCTGCGCCGCCGCGCTCGAGGTTCAGAACATCATCCGCGACGACAATTTGCTCGACCAAGTCAAGACACGCGGACGCCAGCTTGAGCAGCGCCTCACCGAGCGCTTCGGCAATCACCGCCATGTCGGAGATATCCGCGGCCGCGGCCTGTTTCAGGCCATCGAGCTGGTGGCCGATCGCGCCACCAAGCGTCCGTTCGATCCTTCGCTCAGGCTGAACCAGAAGATCAAGGCAGCGGCCTTTGCCAACGGTCTCGCCTGCTATCCCGCCGGCGGAACGGTCGACGGCCGCAGCGGCGACCACGTGCTGCTGGCGCCGCCCTATATCGCGACGCCCGACAATATCGACATGATCGTGGAAAGACTCGGCGCCGCCGTCGACGGCGCGTTGAAATCAATTAATCACTGAGGGGAGACTCCAGGCATGAAAAGGACGGTGATTACCGCTGCGGGCTTGTTCGCGGCATTGACTTTCACTGGGATTTGCACGGCATCCGCCGCGACGCTGGACTCCGTGAAACAGCGGGGCACGCTGGTCTGCGGCGTCTCGACCGGCTTTGCCGGCTTCTCGGCGCCGGACTCGCAAGGCAACTTCAAGGGCCTCGACGTAGATTATTGTCGCGCGCTCGCCGCCGGCGTGCTTGGCGATCCGAACAAGGTGCGCTATGTCGCGCTCACCGCGCAGAACCGCTTCACCGCGTTGCAGTCGGGCGAGATCGACGTGCTCTACCGCAACTCGACCGAGACCTTTCTACGCGGCACCACGTTGGGCCTGCGGCAAGGGCCGATCAATTTCTACGACGGCCAGGGTTTTGTGGTGCGCAAGGATGCCGGCGTGAAGGACCTGAAAGGCCTCAATGGCGCAACCGTCTGCGTCGCGCAGGGCACGACGCATGAGGTGACGCTCGGCGATTATGGCCGCGCCAACAATATCGACTGGAAGCCGCTGGTGTTCGATCGGGTCGACACCATGTACCAGACTTTCTTCGGCGGCCGCTGCGATGCCATGACCCAGGATGCCTCGGCGCTGGCCGGCGCGGTCGCGACCGCGGCGCCCAATGCGGCCGACTATGTCGTGCTGCCAATCACCATCAGCAAGGAGCCGCTGGGGCCGTTCACGCGCAATGGCGACGAGGTTTGGAGCGATATCATCACCTGGCTGCACTATGGCCTGATCGAGGCCGAAGAGCTCGGCGTAACCCAGGCGAATACAGATGAGATGGCGAAGTCCCCGACTCCCGCGGTACAGCGGCTGCTCGGCGCCTCCGGCGATCTCGGCGCACGGCTCGGCCTCGACAACAAATGGCTGTTGCAGGCGATCAAGGCCGGCGGCAATTACGGCGAGATCTTCGAGCGCAACGTCGGCCAGGCGAGCCCCCTGAAGCTCGAGCGCGGCCTCAACGCGCTCTGGACCAAGGGCGGCCTGATGTACGCGGTACCCTTCAAGTAACAACAGCGGGCGGTGCGCATCCCCGGCCACCGCTTCGCTCCGAGACCGACGACATGCGCATTGCCCTGATCCACGCCCTGAAACATTCGCCGGCACCGATCGCCGCCTCCTTCGCTGCGCTCTGGCCGGAGCCTGCGCTGATGAATCTGCTCGACGACAGCCTCTCCGCCGATCTCGCGCGCGACGGCCGGCTGACCGATGCGATGACCGAGCGCTTCCTCGCCCTCGGCCGCTATGCCGCCGGGACCGGCGCTGACGGCATTCTCTTCACCTGCTCGGCCTTCGGCCCCTGCATTGAGGCGGTGGCGCGCGCGCATGCGCCGATGCCGGTGCTCAAGCCCAATGAAGCCATGATCGAACAGGCGGTGGCGCGCGGCCGCCGCATCGGCCTGCTCTCGACCTTCGGGCCAACGCTTGCCTCGATGCCGCGCGAGTTTCCATCGTCGGTCGAGATCGTGCCAAAACTCGCCGGGGGCGCGCTGTCCGCACTCGACCGCGGCGACCGCACGACACATGACCGGCTGGTCGCGGAAGCGTCAAAGGACCTCTGCGACTGCGACGTCATCGCGCTCGCGCAGTACAGCATGGCGCCGGCGGCAACACTGGTCGCAGAAGCCACGGGAAAGCCGGTGCTGACGACTCCGGACAGCGCGGTGGAAAAGTTGAAGCGACTGCTCGCCGGCTAGAGAGTTTTCGAGCGAAGTGGGAACCGGTTCGCGTGAAGAAAACGACTCAAAACAAGAATCTAGAGCTCCGGTTCTGATTCAATCAGAACCGGAAATGCCCGAGCGCGGCTTGCCGCATCCCTGCAAGAACAACTTCGCGCAGGCCGCGACGCGCTGCTCGAGCTGCTCGCGGGCCGGCGCGGGCGCGTGGCCGAACATCACGGCGCGCTGCGGCTGCATCGCGAGCATGCCGAGCAACATGCCGGCGGCAGCATCGGCATCGTCGACCGCCAGGAGCCCGCGCTTGTGCTGCGTGCGCAGCCATGACGCCAGCGTGTGCTGGGTCGGCGTGATCGCCTTGTAAAAGAAGGTCTCGGCGATATCGGGAAACTTGTCGCTGTCGGACAAGATCATCCGCTGCAAGGCGATCACGTCGGGGGCGAGGATCAGTTCGCCGCAGACCATGAGCGCGTCGCGCAGCGCGGCCTCGATGTCCCTGCCCTCGCAGGCGCGCAGGCGCACCACCGAGGCGAAGCGGTCGATCCGCTCCGTGATCATCGCCTCGAACAGCGCGGCCTTGTTCGGGACCAGGCGATAAAGCGTCTTGGTGGAGATACCGGCGGCGCGCGCCACGCTCTCCATATTCGTCGCAGCATAGCCGCTCGCCGCGAACTCGCGCCGCGCAGTGTCAAAGATGATGGCGCGCGTCTCCTCGTCGGAGCGCGCCTGCGGCCGCCCGCGGCCACGCCGCTCTCCTCCGGCCGCGTCCTCGGGGTGTGCTTTGGTCTTGCTGATCGTCATAACGAGCCATGCTTTTAGATGATGACTGTCATTCTATTGACAGTCCAAATATGCGGTCTATTTTGGAAAACGTCAAGTTTCCTAATTCGATTGCCGCCAGAAAAATCAAAATTCCGCTTTTCCGGCAATGAGTTGAGCCAAAAGAGGACCGCCCATGAGCCGCCATTCAACGTCTTTCGAGGCCGAGCAGAAGGTTCCGGCCGAGATTATCCAGAAGCTGGTGACTGACGCGCCTGCCGCAAGTGAGGCTGCGACGGTTGCGCCGAAGGTTTCAAAAAGGGACCGAATCCGGCGGCTGTTGATGGCAGGAGCCGCCGTCGCCGTGCTTGCCGGAGCATCCTGGTACGGCTGGGAGTACTGGACCGTCGGCCGCTTCCAGGTCTCCACCGATGACGCGTATGTGAAGGCCGACAACACCACCATTGCGCCGAAAGTCTCCGGCTATCTCCATGAAGTGCTGGTCGGCGATAACGAACAGGTGAAGGCCGGCCAGGTACTGGCGCGGATCGACGATCGGGATTACGCGGTCGCGCTCGAGCAGGCTCGGGCCGACGTCGCCGCGGCCGAGGCCGCGGTTACCAGCAAGCGCGCCCAGCTCGACGTGCAACAGTCGGTAATCGACGCCGCCAGGGCGACACTCGACGTCGATACCGCCTCGGCCACCTTCACCAAGCAGGAAAACAAGCGCTACACCGACCTTGCCGCCACCGGCTATGGTAGTGTGCAGAACGCGCAGGCCGCGCAATCGCGCGATGCCGGCGCGCTCGCCGCGATCGCGCGCGACAAGGCGAACATCGCCTCAGCCACCAGTCAAGTCGAACTGCTGAAGGCCGAGATCAACCAGACGATCGCTGCGGTGGCGCGGTCCAAGGCGCTGCAGCAGCAGGCTGAGCTCAACCTCTCCTATACGACCATCGTCGCGCCGATCGACGGCGTGGTCGGCAACCGCACGCTGCGCGCCGGCCAATATGTGCAGGCCGGCACGCAATTGATGTCGCTGGTGCCGGCGAGCGGCGCCTATGTGATCGCGAACTACAAGGAGACGCAGCTCACCGACGTGCAGGCCGGCCAGGCCGTCGACATCGAGGTCGACATGTTCCCTGGCAAGGTCGTGCACGGCCATGTCGATAGCCTCGCTCCCGCAAGCGGCCAGGAATTCGCGCTGCTGCCGCCGGACAACGCCACCGGCAATTTCACCAAGGTGGTGCAGCGCATTCCCGTCAAGATCGCGCTGGATGCGTCCAGTGCGGAGCTTCGTCCGGGCATGTCGGTGATCCCGACCATCCAGACGCAGAAGCAGCAGCCGGCTTCGGCAAGCGCGCCACATCACGTCGCGCAAACCAGCGTCGCGCTGCTCGCTTCCAAGAAGTGACCTGAAAATCAGAACTGAAAAGTATGAGACAAAGGTGATGCCATGTCAGACCTTGCGCTCTCGACCTCTCCCGCGACCTCCCCTCGGCGTCCCGTGGCCGTCGCTGTAGCCCCCACTCCGGACCGCGCAAGTGCCGCAGTCTGGATCGCGGTCATGGCCGCCATGATCGGCGCGTTCATGGCCATCCTGAACATCCAGATCACCAATGCCTCGCTGCTCAATATCGAGGGCGGCATCGGCACCGGCGTCGACAACGGCTCCTGGATCTCGACTTCGTATCTAATCGGCGAGATCGTGGTGATCCCGCTGACCGACTATCTCAGCCGGATGTTCTCTTTCCGCAACGTGATCCTCTCGTTTGCAACGCTGTTTGCCGCCTTCTCCGTCGCCTGTGCCTTCACCCATGACCTGCCCTCGATGATCGCGATGCGCGGTTTCCAGGGCTTTTTCGGCGGCGTCCTGATCCCGATGGCGTTTACGATGGTTTTCACCAAGCTGCCGAAGGCGCAGCAGCCGATCGGCCTGGCGATGTTCGCGCTCGCGGTGACCTTTGCGCCTGCGATCGGCCCGACCATCGGCGGCTATCTCACGGAAAATTACGGTTGGCAGACCATCTTCTTCGTCAATGTCATTCCGACCATCGTGATGGTCACGATTCTTTACCTCACGCTGGACCGCCAGCCGATGCAGCTTGGCCTCCTCGCCGAGGGCGACTGGTTCGGCATCGTAACCATGGCAGTCGGCCTTGCCTCGCTGCAGGCCGTGCTGGAGGAAGGCAACAAGGACGACTGGTTCGGCTCGCCCTTCATCGTCAAGCTCGCGATTGTCGCAGTCGTCAGCCTCACGCTGTTCGTCATCAACGAGCTGCTGGTCGAGAAACCGCTGGTGCGCCTGCGCCTGCTGACCCGCCGCAGCTTCGGGCTCGGCACCGTCTCGGCCGTGTTCCTCGGCTTTGCGCTGTTCGGCTCGGTCTATCTGCTGCCGGCCTATCTCGGCCAGGTGCAGCGCTACAATGCCGAGCAGATCGGCGCCGTGCTGGCCTGGACCGGCCTGCCGCAGCTCATCCTCATCCCGCTGGTGCCGAAGCTCATGCAGCGGTTCGATATCCGCTACATCGCTTTTGCAGGCCTCAGTCTGTTCGCGCTGAGCTCATTCATGAACATCGAGATGTCGCTCGACTATTCCGGCGACCAGCTGTTCCTGCCGAACATCGTGCGCGCCATCGGCCAGGCACTGACGCTCGCACCCCTAAGCGCCATCTCGCTTGGCAGCGTGGCACCGCAGGATGCGGCGGCGGCCTCCGGCATCTCCAACATGATGCGCAATCTCGGCGGCGCCATTGGCACGGCGCTGCTCTCGACCATCGTCACCAAGCGCGAGCAGTTTCACTCCAATATCATCGGGCAATCGGTCCACCTCGGCCGCGAGGAGGTGCGCAGCCGGATCGCCGATTTGACCAATTACTTCACCGCCCATGGCGTGACCGACCCGACGGCCGCGCAGCACCAGGCCATCGTCGCGCTCGGCAACATAGTCAAACGCCAGGCACTGGTGATGGGCTTCAGCGACGCCTTTGCGGTGATCGGTATCGTGCTCATCATCGCAGGCATCGCCATCCTGCTGACGGGCAAGCCCCAGGGGACTGCAGCGGGCGGCGGTGGTCATTGACCTGCTGTCGCCGGTTGCGCCCGGTTAGCGCAACGGCCCTTCCTCCAAAGGGCTGCGGCGCTAACCGGCTGCCTCGACTAGATGCGCGTGATCGGGTGCGCGACCGATGAAGCCGCGATGTGCACTTGCCTGATCGTCGTCACCGCCGCGATGCTTGCAGTAATTCCAAAAGCGACGATGAGAGCGATCAGAACACGTTGGGCTCTTCTGACTCTCATGATATCTATCCCTTTCGGTACAGAGCCAGCGGGGACACCTCCCCGTCCAGCCAATCTTGCTCGTTGGCCAACGCCCTCCATGCGTTTGCCATTCGCATGTAGCGCCTGAACGCCGGCTGGCCTTCGGCTCCCTCGGCGAGCTGCAGACAATTGTCGGCGTTCTCTCGCAATAAGTCTGACTGCTTCATGCCAAAAACGTAGTGACGAAGCGCACAGAGCTCAACCATTCATTAAATGATCTTAAGGTGGCACCGGCGCACCGTTTCACTCGACATTTGTTGGAACCATCGGCTTCGACACGCGTATGCCCCATGCTTCCGGCGCCGATCCCCCCTGTCACGCCGGGAGCACTCCGTGTGGAAGGGCGGTCCTGGCGTCCGATGCCCCCTCGATGCCGGGGCCGCTCCACATGGAGGCCAGCAAAAGAACGCAGATTGACGATGCCGGCGCAGCAAGCAACGTTCCTCCTTCACAAGCCCTCGATTTCGCGATCTCGAACGATCAGACGTTCGTATTGAGTCTGGAACTGCGGCCGGCGACAACAGTTGGCCCCCGTGTGATCCAACGAGGAGTTCCACCTCATGATGAAGAGCAGACTGACGATCGCGGCGCTTGTGATTGCGGGTCTCGCAGGTTCGCCCTTTGCTGCGTCCGCGAAGATGCATAAGCAGACCAAGCATCCAACTTCGTCCTCGACGAATTCGTCGACAACCACCGGCGCCAACATGAAGTCTTCGACCGGCATGAAGTCTTCGACCGGCGCGACGAGCCCGAGCATGCGCGGCAACGCATCGAGCGAAGGCAATGTCGGCCCCGGCACCACCAACAACAACGGGCCGGCCGCCGGCGGACGTTAACACCCGGCACGACGTTTTTGCCGACAAGCAAAAGCCCCGCAACCGCGGGGCTTTTCCTTTTTCGGAAAGTCGCGCTTGCCTCCGGCAGTCCGAGCTCAGCGATCTCGCGCTTTTCAACGCCGTGCGACGGGCCAAATGGAACAAGAATGTTCGTCCGCCGTTGCGGCCATGGTGCCGATCACACAATGAGGAGTAAGTCATGTGCGACTATAGCCTTCATGCCGTGGCCTTCCGGCCGGCAGAAGCATCCGAGGTCCTCGTGTCCAGCAGGTTCCCGGGAACCAATACCCGCGGGTTCGCCTCGCCCACCGATCCCACGGTCGCGGTTTGCCTGCGTCCCGGGACCGAGATTGCCTTCGAGCAGAATGCCGTGACGCAGGGCGTGATTTTCCGTCGGAAGGTCGGCGCGACGCTGGCGCGCTTCCGGCAGATCGACCTCGACAAGCCGGCGCAGCATCACGATGCGCTGGAGTTTTCCAACGGCAAGATCGTCAAGCTGACCGACCTCATCCCGGGCCAGCGCGCGCGTGTCGTGCAGCTCCCGGCCGATCGCGCCCTCAAGCGCACGGCGACCGAGCGGCCGGCCGTGCTCGACATTCCGCTGACCTGAACCTATCGGACTTCCGAGTTTTTTCGCGAAGCTGTGAGCCGCCATCAATTGGCGGCTCATCGCGTTTCGCCGGCGCGAATTCATCTGGCGCACCGCCTCACAATGCGGCGCTCGCGCAATGATTTCATCGACGAAGACCAGCTTCCGCGCATCTGCTGAAGCCGCGTTCACATGGCGCGGTGCGAGATGCGTATTCAGGCGCGCTCTGTCGCAGGAACAATGAAGCCTCGGCCGCGTTCGAAATTCGACGTAATGCGGAGTCTTCACCATGTCGCGCCAGCTCAATCCGATTGCCGTATCAGCGCTCGTGTTCGTCGCAGCCAGCTTGGGTGGCGAGGCCTTTGCGCAGCAAGGGCGCCCCGGTGGGGCACCGCATCCCGCGATGGCAGCCCCGCATTTTGCTGCTCCCGCTCCGCACATCGCCGCACCCGCTCCCCACTTCGCCGCACCCGCTCCGCACTTCGCCGCACCGCATATGGCTGCACCTGCGCCTCATGTCGCGGCGCCCGCGCGGAGCTTCGCCGCCCATGCCGCGCCGCCACAACCGCACCATGCGGCACCAAGCGGTGCGCCGCATGGCAATTTCGCCCGCATCGAGCGTGGACATGGCGTGCCGCAGTCAGGACGGATTGCATCGCAAGCGTTGCGGCACAACGGCGCGGCGCCGGCGGCGCGCGAGGCGCAAAGGCACGCCCCGCTGCCATCACCGCAAGCTTCAAAGCCCGCACTTGCGAATTCGAGGCCTGGTCCAGCCGAAACCAGGATCGGGCGCCAGGCGCCCGGCACCACCGTCGGCCAGACGGTCGGATCGACCGCGCATCGGACCATCGGCCGGAGCGAGACCGCGGCCAACCAGGCGCGTGCCGAGCGGCCGCGCACACCGCCGATCCTCCAAAATCCCGCTTTCGCCAATCAGCGTATCACAGCCGCGTCGCGCATGACGCCGTCGCAACAGACCTTCCGCGGCCAGTTCGCTCAGGCCGGCTGGGCGCGCGACTGGCGGCGCCATCATCATGCCGGAATCGTGCTTGGCTTCGTCGGCCCGGTGTTCTGGCCCTACGCCTATGATGATTTCGTCGATTACACCTTTGCGCCCTACGCCTATGACACGTTCTGGCCCTACGCCTTTGACGATGTCTATGCCGGCATCTATGGCGGCTATGCGCCTGAATATTACGGACCGGAAGACGCGTATGCTTATGCGGGCTCTGCGGCGTCGCAGCGCTCCTACGCCAGAACCGCGGCCACCGACACAACGGCAGGGCCCGCCGCGGCGGGCGGCAGCGACCGCATCTGTTCGAGCCAGGCCGCCGGTGTCACCGACTTTTCGATCCAGAGGATTGCCCAACAGGTCAACCCCGATGAAAAGCAGCAAGCGCTGCTCGATGATTTGAAATCCGCCTCAACGGCGGCGGTGAAGTCACTGCAGGCGGCCTGCCCGACCGAGCTTCCGAGCACGCCGACCGGCCGGCTTGCCGCGATGCGCGTCCGGGTCGAGGCGATGCTGAAGGCGGTACAGACCGTGCGCCCGGCACTCGAGAAATTCTACGCTTCCCTGAGCGACGAGCAGCGCGAGCGCTTCAACGCGCTTGATCAGAGCCAGCAGACGGCGAGCAGCCGGCCTGCCGAGATTGATCACCTGTGCAAGCGGCATGAGGCAACGAACCATGCGCTGCCGATCGACCGCATCGAGCGTAGCCTGCATCTCAACGCTGATCAGGATGCCGCGTTGAAGGAGCTCGACCAGACCACCGCGAAGGCCGCGCAGCTGATGCAGACCAATTGCCAGCCCGCGCAGACGCTAACTCCGACCGGACGCCTCGCCGCGATGGAAAGTCGCTTGAGCGCGATGTCGCAGGCGCTGCAGATGACCGAGACCGCGCTGAACAGGTTCTATGGCGTCCTCAGCGACGAGCAGAAGGCACAGTTCAACCGGATGAGTGTCCGCGCGGCTTAACGAGACGACGATGGCCGGAGGACACGGCTCAGGACGCGACGGTCGTCGGCCTTCGCGTCCTGTCTGGCTTCATGGTGCGCCGACTACTTCGATGCCTGCGACTTGATCCGCGGATCATCCGCCGGGTCGACATAGGTGATCGCAAACGGCCCCTGACCGTGGACTTGCACAATCGTCGGACTGCTCGCCCAAGCAAAGTGGTTCATCTTGGCAGGCGCCTCCGCATAGCCACCGGCGGTGAGCAGCGTGGTCTTCTGTTCATCGAGCTTGTCGCCCATTCCGATGTGGAAATCGCCTGATATCACGGTGACCATTTCTGTGGTCGGGTGGTTGTGCGCCGCGATCTTGTATCCGGCAGGCAACTTCAGCCGGACCACGTACAGGCCATCCTTGGACGGATCGCCGGACAGCACGGCGATCTGGGCACCTTCAGGCACGAAATTCGGCGCCGGCCCCCATTCGACCTGAGAGGCATTGACCGGCATCTTCATGTCATCGGCAAGAGCACCAGTTGCGCCGACGAGGAGTAGCACAAGACTTAGCGTACTTGTTTGCATGATCGGTCTCCATTATGCCCGCCTATTATCTGTCGATCACGCCGGCCGCTGGTTCAGAAGTGTTCGCGGTGCACCATCCTTCGGAGGTCGCGCTTGCCTGTTCGACACCACCTCCCCCTACCCGGATGCCGATCACCGGCGTGATCTGACCAAAGGCCAGCCACGGCACCACGAATCGCGTGCCATGAGCCGAACGCCGCAATAGAATGCGGCGACTGGCTGCAAACTTCGCGTCAGGTATCTCGCGACCGGCGGTGAGCCATGCAACCGATTGCCGACTGGCTGGAAAAGCTCGGCATGTCCGAATACGCGGAGCGTTTCGAAGCTCACCACATTGATGTCAGCATACTTCCGGACCTGACCGACCAGGACCTCGAGAAACTCGGAGTCCTGCTTGGAGATCGTCGAAAGATGCTCCGCGCCATCCGGGAGCTTGCGCAGCCCCTGCGCACTTCGCCTCAGGATAGCGCTCTCACCGGGCCGACGCACGACGAAGCGGAACGCCGCCAGCTCACGGTCATGTTCTGCGACCTCGTCGGCTCAACTGCCCTTTCGACGAAGCTCGACCCTGAGGACCTCAGGGAAATCGTTCGGGCCTATCACCGCTGCTGTACCGTGATTGTCGAGCGCAATGGCGGGTATGTCGCGAAGTATATGGGAGACGGTGTTCTGGCCTATTTCGGATATCCGCAGGCCCACGAGCATGATCCGGAACGCGCTGTGCACGCCGGACTTGCTCTCGTCCAGGCCGTGCCAAACCTCAGGACCGCAATCAGCTCACCGCTCCAGGTGCGTATCGGGATCGCGACCGGGCTCGTGGTCGTTGGCGATCTCATCGGCAAGGGTGCGGCCCAGGAGCAGGCCGTCGTGGGCGAGACACCCAATCTTGCCGCCCGCCTGCAGGCAATTGCCGACGCCGGTTGCGTCGTCGTGGCGGAGAACACGCGAACACTTCTCGGCAATCTCTTCGAATTCCAGGATCTGGGTTCCAGAGAGCTTAAAGGCATTTCCACACCGGTGCGCGCCTGGGCCGCATTGCGACCGAGCACCACGGAAAGCCGATTTGATGCGCTCCACACAACCGGCTTGACCCGACTCGTCGGACGCAAGGAGGAAATCGAACTGCTCCAACGTCGCTGGTCCAGCGCCAGAATGGGCGAAGGGCAAGTCGTATTGCTTTCGGGCGAGGCCGGCATCGGGAAATCCCGCATTGCGGTGGCAATCATGGAGCACATCGCAACCGAACCGCACACACGCTTGCGTTATTTCTGTTCACCCCAACACACCGACAGCGCGCTCCATCCCGTTGCCGGCCAGATGGAACGCGCCGCCGGACTGCTGCAGAGCGACAAACCGCAAGCGAGACTCGACAAGCTCGATGCTCTTCTTGGGCAGACCTCAACCTCGGCTCAGGACGCAGCGCTCTTTGCTGGGATGCTGTTGCTCCCGAACGATGGACGATATCCGAGTGTCGAGCTCGCGCCCGAACTGCGCAAACACAAGACGCTCGAAGCCTTGTTGTCACAGGTCGTCAGATTGGCGTCCCGGAATCCGGTCCTGATGATCTTCGAGGACGTGCATTGGATCGATCCGACCAGCCTTGAGGTGCTGGACCTCGTTGCCCGCCGTATAGCAAGCCAGCGCGTGCTGCTTCTCATAACCTTCCGTCCAGAGTTTCGGGCGCCCTGGGAAGGACAAGCCCATGTCACAAGCCTGACGCTGAACCGGCTTCCGTCACGCGACGCGGCAGCGATCATTGCGGGTCTGGTCGGGAGCGGAGAGCTGGCGGCGGACGTGAGTGCCGAGATCGTGGAGCGCACTGACGGCATTCCCTTGTTCGTCGAGGAAATGACGAAGGCGGTGTTGGAGGCCGAGAACGAAGGCGCGGCCCGGCGGGCCGCGTCGATGATTCCGTCCCATGCGCAGGCGATTCCAGCCAGCCTGCACGCGTCGTTACTGGCGCGCCTCGATCGCCTAGGCCAGGCCAAGGAGGTGGCGCAGATCGGTGCGGCAATCGGTCGGGAGTTTTCGCATGATCTGCTGGCAGCCGTAGCGCAGAGAGCCGAGGCCGAACTGGCGCCGGCGCTCAATCGTCTCGTCGAGGCCGGTTTGCTGTTTCGGCAGGGCGTGCCTCCGGACGCGCATTACCTGTTCAAACATGCCCTCGTGCAGGACGTTGCCTACGACACCCTGCTGCGCGAAAAGCGACAGCAGCTGCACGCTCGCATAGCAACCGTTCTGGATCGGCAGTTCGATGTCGGCGACAGCCAGCCCGAGCTGCTGGCGCGGCACTATACCCTGGCTGCGATGCCGCGAGAGGCCATCAACCACTGGCAACGCGCCGGAGACCGCGCGACAAAGGGATCGGCGAACAAGGAGGCAATCACTCATTTTCGAAATGCGCTGCAGCTGCTTGAAATGCTCCCGGAGAGAGCCGGCTGCGCCGATCAGGAGTTGCAGCTCCTGATCGCCCTGGGACCTGCGTTGATGACGACCAGGTCTTCGGTGGCACCGGAGATCGGTCAGGTGTATGCGAGAGCGCGGGAGCTGGCGAGTGAAGGAGAGCGGGTCGCGGATCTTTTTCCGACCGTATGGGGGGCCTGGCTCATCGCTTTTTCGCGCGGTGACTTTGCGACCGCTGCCCGCCTGGTGGAGGAGCTCTTCGGGATGGCAAACACCAGCGCGAATTCTGAACTCGCCTTGCAGGCGCATCACGCGGCGTGGCCGTCATTCATGGTGGCAGGTGCCCTGGCAACGGCGCGTCATCATATCGAAAAGGGAGTTGGTCTCTATCGACGCGAAGCACATGGCCAGCAAGCCCTGCAATACGGGGGCCATGATCCCGGTGTTTGCGGCTACGGGTCCAACGCTATTATCGTTGCGACAATGGGATATCCGGATCAGGCGCTCGAAGAAATGCAGAAAGGCCTGGCGCTCGCGCGCGATCTTGATCATCCCCCCACTCTCGCACTGGCACTTTGGTTTGCAACGGAGCTGCACCAGATTCGCCGTGAGCCCGCGAAGGTAGAGGACTATGTGACCGAAGCCCTCCCGCTGCTCGCCATGCATGGATCGGCCGTTGGCGTGGCGAACGCCACAATGCTGTGCGGTTGGGCGCGGGTCATGCAGGGCGAGCATGACCACGGCATCGCCCTGATGCAGGAGGGACTGGCCAATTGGCGAAAAACGGGCTCCAAATTTCACGTGATTTATCGGCTCGTGCGCGCCGCGGAAGCCCATCTGATCGCGGGCAAGACGGACGATGGATTGCGGCTCATCGATGAGGCGGACGGCGACAGCGGCGACGTCTGGTTCGCACCCGAGCTGGACCGGCTGAGGGGTGAGCTGCTTTTCAAAGCAAGTGACGGCGAAGAAGCGGAAAGCTGTCTACGCCGGGCGCTTGACGCGGCGCATGCACAGGAGGCTCGTCTGCTGGAATTGCGCGCGGCAACGAGCCTTGCGAAACTCCTGGAAGCCCGAGGTCGGCGCACGGAGGCCGAGGGGCTACTTGCGCCGATCTATTCCCAATTCGATCAGGGTCTCGAGACCACTGATCTCAGGAATGCCAGGGACTGGTTGGACAAGGCGGTTTGAAAGGAAGTCCCTAATTGCCGTCAGGCACCCGCCTTTGCTTTCTTCGCGGCGATCTGGTGCTGCGCCCAGCGGGCGTTCTTGCGGACATCGGGATCGGGATCGTTGGCGATCATCACGAGGAACGGCTCGCCGTCGGCGCCGGCGATCTCGCCGAGCGCTGCAGCTGCTTCTTTCCGCAAATTCGCCTGCTCATGGGTGACGCAGTTGCCGATCGGGCGCACGGCGCGCTCGATCTTCATCTTGCCGAGGCTTCTGACCGCCTTCAGCCGCACCTGCCAGAACGCGTCGTCGAGCGAGGCGATCAGCTGGTCGGCGGCAACCGCTCCATTGACATTGAGGCCTAGTGTCTCCGCCGCCATCTCACGCACCATCCAATCCTCGTCCTTCAGCGCACGCGTGATCGTCTCCGCCGCCGGCTTCATGTGCGAGAAAGCCAGCGCGCTGACGGCCGCGCGCCGCACATGCGCATCCGGATCGTTGATCAGGGAGGTCAGCGCAGGGATGGACTCCTCCAGCTTGAGGAAACCAATGACGCCGATCGCCTGCACGCGGACGGCAGCGTCACCATCCTGCAGTGCTTCCAGCGCCGGTTTCAGCGTATCCTTGCGCCTGAGTTCCTTCAGCGCGCGCAGCGCGCCCATGCGGACAAAGGCGTGGCTGTGCTTGACCAGCGGGAGGATCACGTCGGCGGAGGCCGGATCCTTGAACTCGGCGAGGCTATCGGCCGCCGCCGCCGCAACGATCCTTTCAGGATCGACAAGAAGCTTGACGAGCGCCGCCGCCGCCTCCGGCCCATCGAACTCGCCAAGCGCCATCGCCACCTGCTGGCGCACCCCGGCATCGGGATCGTCGACCATGCGGGCAAGATGCCCGATCGCGGCGGGATCGCCGGAATGGCCGAGCGCGATGATGGCGACGCGGCGCTCCGCGGGATCGGCGGCCTGCAGCCGCTCGTCGGCGTCCTCGAGATCGTCGTAAGACTCGAACGGGCTTGCCATGGCTACCTCAAGAGATAGGGAATGTTGACCGTGACCGCGCCGGTCGGGCAATCGGCCTCGCAAGGCATGCAGTACCAGCACTCGTCATAGGCCATGTAGGCCTTGCCGGTCATGTCGCTGATGCGCAGGACATCGAGCGGGCAGACATCGACGCAGACGGTGCAGCCCTTGTCGGCGATGCATTTGGCGTCGTCGACCACGACCGGAACAGAGGTCTGGTAAGTCGCGAGAGGCATGTCAAATCTCCTGTTGTTCGATAGGTCGGGCCGCTTATGCGCCCACCGCGATGCGCTGCTTGTCGTAGAGGTCCTTCTCCTCCTCGGCGATCGGCACGATGTAGGGCTCGACCTCGCGCTTCTCGCTCACCATCTTGCCGTCCTGCTTGCCGAGCAGCGTGTGACAGAACCAGTTCTCGTTGTCCTTTTCGGGAAAGTCGGTGCGCAGGTGATAGAGACCCCAGCGGCTCTCCTCCCGGAACAGCGAAGCGTGGACGGCCATGTCGGCGCAATCGAGGATCGACTGCGCTTCCAGCGCGCGCAGCAACTCATGCGCATTGCGCGCGATCATGCGCTCCTTTGCATCCTGCCGCACTTCAGCCAAACGGCGTGCTCCGAGCTCGTATTTGCGCGTAACTTTCGGCGGTTGCAGGTAGTCGTTGACCAGGCGCCGTGTCTTGTACTCGATCTGGTTCGGTGGGATGCCGTCCTCGCGTTTGGTCGGCGCCATCACACGGTCGCGTTCGGCGGCGACATCGGCGGCATCGAACTGCGCAAAATCGTGGTTGTCGGCGAACTCCATGGCATCGATGCCGGCGACCGAGCCGTTTGTGAAGGCACCCAACATGTAGTTGTGGGGCACACTCGCCATGTCGCCCGCGGCATAGAGGCCGGGCACGGTGGTGCGGGCGAAATCGTCGACGAACACGCCGGACGCGCTGTGGCCCGAACAGAAACCGATCTCCGAAATATGCATCTCGATCGATTCGTGGCGGTAGTCCACGCCCCGCCCTTGCTGGAACAAGCCGCGGGTCGGCCGCTCCACCTTGTGCAAGGTCGATTCGATCTCCTCGATCGTCTTCTCATGCAGATGCTTGAGCTGCAGGAACACCGGTCCCTTGCCGGACGACAGCTCGTTGTAGAACTCGAGCATCATCTGGCCCGACCAGTAGTCGCATTCGATGAAGCGCTTTCCCTCATTGTTGGCGGTATAGGCGCCGAAGGGACCCGCAACATAGGCGCAGGCGGGCCCGTTATAATCCTTGATCAGCGGGTTGATCTGGAAGCATTCGAGGTTCGCGAGCTTGGCGCCCGCATGATAGGCCATGGCATAGCCGTCGCCGGAATTGGCGGCGTTCTCGTAGGTGCCGAACATGTAGCCGGAGGTCGGCAGGCCGAGCCGGCCCGCGGCGCCCATGCAGAGGATGACGGCCTTGGCCTTGATCACCAGCATCTCGGCGGTGCGCGTATTGACGCTGATCGCACCGGCAACGCGGCCGTCGGATGCGGTCAACAGGCGCGTGGCCATATAGCGGTTGGAGATCAGGATGCGGGCGCGACGAAGCTGGCGATACAACGCCTTCTTCACGGTCTCGCCGTTCGGCATCGGCAGAACATAGGTGCCGATGTGGTGCACCTTCTTCACCGCATAGTCGCCGTTCTCGTTCTTGAGAAAGCGGATGCCGAAACCGTCGAGTTCCTCGATGATCTTGTAGCAATTTTCAGCGTATTTGTAGACGGCCCTCTGATCGACGATGCCGTCATTCGCGATGGTGATTTCCTTGGTGTACTGCTCGGGCGTGGCGTAGCCGGGGATGACCGCGTTGTTCAGCCCGTCCATGCCCATGGAGATGGCGCCGGAGCGTTTGACATTCGCTTTCTCCAGCAGGACGACGTTCGCCTTGGGATTCTTCAGCTTCGCCTTCAGTGCGGCCATGGGGCCGGCGGTGCCGCCGCCGATGACGAGCACGTCGCAGGATACCTCCGACAGTCCATCGACAATCTCATCTATCGCCATCGTTCACTCCAGGGATCGCGGGCAGTGATGCCGCCGTTGGACGCTAGCTTCGTTCAGGTGAAGGGGTTGCGAATAGCAATTAGTTGTCGCCGATGTGCGAAAGAGCGATCTGCCCAGGGCCATGTGCAACTCTGGGCAAAAACCGGGCACGCGGCGCGCGTCATCGCTCGACAAAGGCCTTCTCGACGACAAAATGCCCGGGCGTGCTGTGATTGCCTTCGACAAAGCCGCGCGCGGTCAGCATCGCCTGAAGCTCCCCCAGCATGCCGGGACTGCCGCAGAGCATCACGCGGTCGGTCTCGCGGTCAAGCCCGCTGAGGCCGACGTCTGAAAACAGCTGACCTTGCGCGATGAGATCGGTGATGCGGCCGCGATTACGAAACGGCTCCCGCGTCACCGTCGGATAGTAGATCAATCTGTTTTCGATCAGGGGACCGAAAAATTCATCCTCGCGCAGCTTCGCAACGACGCACTCGCCATAGGCAAGCTCGGAGACCTGGCGACAGCCATGCGCCAGGATGATGGTCTCGTAACTTTCGTAGACATCCGGGTCCTTGATCAGGCTCGCGAATGGCGCAAGGCCCGTGCCGGTCGAGAGCAGGAGAAGCCTTTTTCCCGGAATCAGGTTACCTGAAATCAGTGTGCCCGTCGCCTTGCGTCCGACGAGAATGATGTCCCCTTCCCTGATCTTCTGCAGGCGCGATGTCAGCGGCCCGTCCGGGACCTTGATCGAAAAGAACTCCAGCGCATTCTCATGATTGGCGCTGGCCATGCTGTAGGCGCGCATCAAGGGCCGGCCGTCGACCTCGAGCCCGATCATCGCGAATTGCCCGTTCTGGAAGCGAAAGCCGGGATCGCGGGTGGCGGTAAAGCTGAACAGGGAGTCGGTCCAATGTTCGACGGAGAGGACCGTCTCCCTCTGAAAGGCGCTCATGGTCGTTCCTTCGCGCAAGGGTGATGCGGAAGGTCTTTTCGCGAGAAGCCGAAGGCGTGCAACGATGCCGCGCGATTCCCGGTCGATTAGTTGCAAATTTTCTTATCTGTTGCCGCGATTGGCATCGCTCTTGCAAAGCATCCGGCTGATGCGGCAATTAGTTGCTGTTCCACGCGTGCAGCCGCGCTTATGCTCGAGACAGGAGCGACAGAGGTGAACGTGTGGGTAGCACCGACCATCGTTGACTGTGAAGTCAGTCCCGATCTTGCCTCGCTGTCCATGACCGCGCCGGACGGACGGCAGATCGTGCTTGGCGCGGAACAGCTGCGTCTTGCCTGCAAATGCGCGCATTGCCGGCGAGCCCAATTCGACAACCGCTTCGCGTCAAGCTTTCCGGGAATTGCGATCGTTGGCGTTGCCGATCTCGGCTATGGCGTGAACATCTCGTTCTCCGACGGACATAACCGCGGGATCTATCCCAAGGCCTATCTGGCCGAGCTTGCCGCGCTTTGAAGCGCTTCATACGTTCGTTGCGGCGGCCGAATAACTGCATCCCGCTCTGGCACGAAGCTTGCTGCTTCCGGGTCAGGTCTGACTGATCCGGAGGCAATTCATGCTGCTGCAGGTGGCCAATGCTGAACGCGGCAACGCGCCTTCAACGACGGCGGGTTCCAGGAATACCGGCAGCTCTTCACTGCTGCTCACGGAAAGCCAGCAGGCAATCGGCGGGCCGCCGCCGCTGATGGAAAAGCTCAGCCCGCGCGAGCGCGAGCTGGTGCTCAAGCAAGGGCGCCGCAAGGTGCTCAATCGCGGCCAGACCCTGTTCTCGCAAGGCGCCAAGCACGACGGAATCTATCTTATCGAGAGTGGTCGTATCAGGGTATTTTATACATCGCCACAGGGCCGCGAGATCACATTGGCCTATTGGCATGTCGGCAATTTCGTCGGTGGGCCCGAAGTGTTCGGCACCGGCATTCACCAATGGTCGGGCGTTGCCTCCTCCAATGCTGCCGTCGTGCAGCTGCCTGGCAGGGAACTGCGCGGACTCGCCGCCGAAATTCCCAACCTCGCGATCGGCCTGATCGAGGGTCTGACCTTCAAGGGCAAGTGCTATTCTGCACTCGCGCAGATGCTCGGCACCCGCTCGATCACCCAGCGGCTCGCGCACCTGCTGCTTCATCTGACTGAACTCTACGGCATCAAGGAAGCCGACGGGACGCTGATCGCGGCGGCCTTCACCCATGCCGACCTCGCCCACATGGTCGGCGCTACCCGGCAATGGGTGACCATCAGCCTCAAGCGGATGCAGGACAAGGGAACCGTTCGCAACCGGCGCTCGCAGATCGTCATCTGCCGGCCTGATGTCCTGGAGGAGATGCGGGGCCATGGCGGGGATTGACGCCACTGCACATGCAAACGGCTTCCAGATGCAGAATTGCCCAACCACTATGCAACGGGCCTTTGGCGGCAACTAATCGACCGGGACAGCCACTCCGCGTTTGCCCGAAGCGCCGCCGCCCCCAATCATGGCAGCCGAAGCATCCAACCGAGACGAGGATGAGAATGGTTCGCCAGGCTTTGCCACTTTCGATCCTGCTATCGGCGGCCGCGCTTGCGCTGGCCCAGCCCGCGCTTGCGGAAACCGTCACTATCGGCATCGGCACACAAGATACCACCACCAATACGGTGACCGCGGGCACGGTGATCCGGCAGCTGCATCTGCTTGAGAAATACCTGCCAACATCGGGCAAATATGCCGACATCAAGTTCGAGCTGGAATGGCAGAATTTCACCTCCGGTCCGCCCGTCACCAATGCGATGATGGCCGACAAGCTGCAGTTCGGCATGATGGGCGATTATCCGCTGATCGTGAATGGTTTCACCTTCGAGAACAATCCCGACAGCAAGAGCCGGCTGATCGCGGTCGCCGCCTACAGCCTCTCCGGCTCGGGCAACGGCATTGTCGTCCATAAGGATTCTCCGTACTACGAACTCTCGGATCTCAAGGGCAAACTGGTCAGCGTGCCCTTCGGCTCGGCTGCGCATGGCATGGTCTTGAAGGCGATGCAGGACCGCGGGCTGCCGCCGGACTTCTTCCAGCTGGTCAGCCAGACGCCGGAAGTCGGCTCGACCAACCTGCAGGAGAAGAAGATCGACGCGCATGCGGACTTCGTCCCCTTCGCCGAGTTGCTTCCCTTCCGTGGCTTTGCGCGAAAGATCTTCGACGGCGTCGAGACCAACCTGCCGACCTTCCATGGCGTCGTGGTCCGCACCGATTTCGCCGAAAAGTATCCCGAGGTCGTCGTCGCCTATATCAAGGCGATCATCGCCGCCAACCAGTGGTTCCGCGCCGACCCGAAGGCAGCTTCTGAAAAGATCCAGGAATGGACCGGGATCAACAAGGAAGTCGTCTACATTTTCCTGGGTCCCGGCGGCAATATGACGCTCGATCCGACGATCAAGCCGCCATTGATCGACGCGGCGGCGCAAGATGTGAAAGTGCTGCAGAATCTCGGTCGCATGAAGGAATTCGATCCGAAGAAATGGGTCGACGATTCCTATCTCCGCAAGGCCTATGCCGAGATGAAACTCGACTATGACGCCGAGCTTGCCAGCACCAGGAATTACGAAGTCTCGGGCGAGGACAGGTTCTGCAAGAAGCAGATCGCCGATCCGCGCAAGGCGGGCGAGGTCTGGGTTGACGACGAGGGGATTCTCCCCTTCTCCAGCGCCGCCTGCACGCTCGGCGCCTATGCCGACTTCAAGGCCAAGGGCAAGAAAATCGACGTCACCTACGTCTTTGACACCGCGCGCGGGATAAAGCTGTTCGCCGACCAGGCCTTCTTCGCGGTCAACGGCGGCGACATCGCGCCGTTCCTTCTGAAGAAGGATGCAGAGACCTATGCCGCGAAGTCAGGTGGCAAGGTGCTCGGCTTCGAGGATGCGGTGAAAGCAGCACAGAGCGGAGGCAAGACGTGACGAGCTCCGCCTTGTTGCGACGGGAAGCCGAGCCGGCTGCGATCGCCGCCGACACGGCCGAGCCAACGCGAGCCATGCCAACTCCGGCTCTCCCAGCCCGCAGCGCAAGCGCGATGGCCGCGCGCTGGATCAAACTGAACAAGGAGCGGATACGCGCCCTGCTGCTTGGCACGATCTCGCTCCTGCTCTTCCTCGTGGCCTGGCATTTCCTGACCAAGTACCGCGTGGTGTTCTTCGTCCGCTTCACCAACGTACCCTCGCCGCTCGCGGTCCATGCGAGCTTTGTCAAGGCGATCCACGATCCGCACTTCCTGATGCATATCGCGCTGAGTTGCCGCCGTATCTTCTTGGGGTTCTCGCTCGCCGCCCTCATCGGCGTGCCGCTTGGGCTCGTCATGGGGCGCTTCAAGCTTGTGCATGAGACGATCTTTCCGGTTGCGGAAGTGCTGCGCCCGATCCCGGCGATTGCGTGGGTGCCGATGGCGATCATGCTGTGGCCGACCAACGAGCAGAGCATCGTCTTCATCACGTTTCTCGGCTCGTTCTTCCCGATCCTGGTCAACACGCTGCACGGCATGTCGCTGGTCGACCCCGTCCTGGTGCGCGCCGCGCAGTGTCTGGGCGCCCAGGAACGGGCGATCTTCCGCGAGGTCTATTTCCCGGCGTCGCTGCCGCACATCTTCACCGGCCTCACCGTCGGCATGGGCGTCGCCTGGGTCTCGCTGATCGCAGCCGAGATGATCTCTGGCCAATACGGCATCGGCTATTTCACCTGGGAGGCCTATTCGCTCGTGCAATACGCCGACATCGCGCTTGGCATGATCACGATCGGCGTCCTCGGATTGGCCTCGAGCCTTCTGGTTCGCGCAATCGGAAAACTGGTGATGCCCTGGGGGCGCACATGAGCAATGCTGACGCCAGGCCCGCGCAGGGCCATATCGAGGTCAAAGACTTCGCCCTGAGCTATGAGACCATCGATGGCGCGGTTGCCGCCGTCACCGAGACCAACATCCATGTCAAGCCGGGCGAATTCGTCTCCATCGTCGGGCCCTCCGGCTGCGGCAAGTCGACGCTGCTCAACGCCGTCGCGGGTTTTCTCAAGCCCACCGCGGGCGTGGTCACGGTCGACGGCGAAAAAGTCAACGGGCCGAGCGCCGAGCGCGGCATGGTGTTCCAGCAATATTCGCTGTTTCCCTGGAAGACGGTGCGCGAGAATGTCGAGTTCGGTCTCAAGATGCGCGGCATGGATCGCTCGCAGCGCGAGCGCGCGGCGCGCACGCTTCTGGGGCTCGCCGGGCTCGAGGCCTTCGAGAAGCACTATCCCGACCGCCTTTCCGGCGGCATGAAACAGCGCGTCGGTATCGTCCGCGCGCTCGCCACGGGCCCGAAGGTGCTGCTGCTCGACGAGCCGTTCGGCGCACTGGACGCACAGACCCGGGTCATCATGCAGCAGATCCTCACCAACATGTGGCAGCGGCTGAAGATCTCGGTGTTGTTCGTCACCCACGACATCGACGAGGCGATCTTCCTCTCCGATCGCGTCTACTGCATGACCGCGCGCCCCGGTTCGATCAAGGCCGAGATTCCGATTCCGCTGGAGCGACCGCGCCAGCAATCGATGATGATGTCATCGGAATTTCTGGCACTGCGTCGCGGGCTGATGTCGCTGATCCGCGAGGAGAGCCTGAAAGCCATGGGCGGCGAGATCAACGATCTCGCCATGCAGGGCCTCACCATCGACCTGCACGGCCATTCGCTCGCCGATGTGCTGTAGCTGTTCCTCGTCGAGCGGTTCGCGGCCCGAGCTCACCGTTCCGCGAACGCCTTCTCCACCACGAATTGCGCGGGCTCGCCGTGATTGCCCTCGGCAAAGCCCCTCGCAACGAGCAGCTCGCGCGAGTCCTTCACCAGCGCCGGACTGCCGCAGATCATGACCCGGTCGTGCGCGGCCTCGAGCGGCGGCAGACCGGTATCGGCAAACAGCTTGCCCGAGGTGATGAGGTCGGTGATGCGGCCGCGGTTGCGGAAGGGATCGCGCGTCACGGTGGGATAATAGATCAGCTGGTTGCGCACGAGCTCGCCGAGCAGCTCGTCGTTCGGCAGCTTTTCATGGATCGTCTCGCCATAGGCGAGCTCGGCGACGCGGCGGCAGCCGTGCAGCAGCACGACCTTTTCGAAGCGGTCGTAGACTTCGGGATCCTTGATCACACTCAGGAACGGCGCAAGCCCGGTGCCGGTGCCGATCAGATAGAGATTGCGGCCGTCCTCGAGATTGTCGATCACGAGCGTGCCGGTCGCCTTGCGGCTGACGATGATCTCGTCGCCCTCCTGCAGGTGCTGCAGGCGCGAGGTCAGAGGGCCGTCCGGCACCTTGATGGAGAAGAACTCCAGTGTGTCTTCGTAGTGCGCGCTCGCGACACTGTAGGCGCGCAGCAGCGGCCGGTCGTCGACCTTGAGCCCGATCATGGTGAACTCGCCGCTGCGGAAGCGGAACGAGGGGTTCCGCGTGGTCGTGAAGCTGAAGAGATTGTCGGTCCAGTGACGGACGCTCAGCACGCTTTCCTGGTTGAAATTGCTCACCGTACCACTCCTGCGGAGGATTTGAGAGGCGATTGACCCGGCAGTTTATTCGTATACGATCGTTCGTATACGAATGAATAATCCAGCTTGATCCAGCCGTCAAGCCGGGGGCAAAATCACAAAATTCGAGACGCAGCCGAAGGGAATAGCCGCCATGGCACACGACGCGCCGCAAGCCACCGGTCCGAGCAAGCTGGTGATCCGCAACATCGGGCTGATGCTGTCAGGCGCGCTGGAAAAGCCGATCCTGGATGCCGACACCATCGTCGCCGAGAACGGCAAGATCACCGCCATCGGCCGGCTCAAGGACGTCGACACCGCAGGCGCCACCACCATTGTCGATGCAAATGGCACGACGGTCGCGCCCGGCCTGATCGACAGCCATGTGCACCCGGTGGCCGGTGACTGGACGCCGCGGCAGAACCAGATCAACTGGATCGACAGCTATCTTCATGGTGGCGTCACCACCATGATCTCGGCGGGCGAGGTGCACACGCCTGGCCGTCCGCGTGATGTGGTGGGCCTGAAGGCGATGGCGATATTCGCACAGCGCGCGTTCTGGACGCTGCGGCCGGGCGGCGTGAAGGTGCATGCCGGCGCGCCCGTGATCGAATGCGAGATGGTCGAGGAGGATTTCAAGGAGATGGCCGCCGCGGGCGTCAAGCTACTCGGCGAAGTCGGCCTCGGCGGCGTCAAGGACGGCCCGACCGCGCGGAAGATGGTCGGCTGGGCGCGCAAATACGGCATCCAGAGCACCATTCACACCGGCGGACCGTCGATCCCCGGCTCGGGCCTGATCGACAAGGACGTGGTGCTGGAGGCCGACACTGATGTGGTCGGTCATATCAATGGCGGGCACACGGCGCTGCCCGACGACCAGATCCGCTGCATTTGCGAGGGCTGCAAACGCGGGCTCGAGCTCGTTCACAACGGCAATGAGCGCTCGGCGCTGTTCACGCTGCGCACCGCGCGCGAGATGGGCGATCTCGCCCGTGTCATCCTCGGCACCGATGCGCCCGCCGGCTCCGGCGTGCAGCCGCTCGGCATCTTGCGGATGGTTGCGATGCTGTCCTCGCTCGGCGAACTGCCGGCCGAGATTGCCTTCTGCCTTGCGACCGGCAACACTGCCCGCATGCGTGAGCTCGATTGCGGCCTGATCGAGCTGGGCCGCGCCGCGGATTTCGTTCTGATGGACAAGGCCCAGCATTCACCCGGCAAGAACATTCTAGAGAGCGTGCAACTCGGCGACCTCCCCGGCATCGGCATGACCATCATCGACGGTATCGTCCGCACCCAGCGCAGCCGCAACACCCCGCCGGCGACCAAGGTGCCGGAGGTGGTGGGCAAGTAAGGCCGACCACGGCTCGGCCGTCATTGCGAGCGAAGCGAAGCAATCCAGAGCCGCGCGTGAGGCTCTGGATTGCTTCGTCGCTTTGCTCCTCGCAATGACGGGGCCTACCGCAGCTTGTTCAGCAGCGCGAACAGCGTCTCGCGCTCCCTGGCATCGAGCGGCGCCAGCGTCTCCTTTGAGACCGCGAGCGCATTCGGCGCGATTTTTTCGGCGAGCTGCTGGCCGGCGCGGGAGAGGCTGACGAGCAGCCGGCGGCCATCGTCGGGATCGGGGCTGGTCTCTGTGAGGCCGCGCGCTGTCAGGCGGTCGATCACGCCCTTGATCGTCGCGACATCCATCGCAGTGAGCCGGCCGAGCTGGTTCTGCGAGCACGGCCCGGTCTCGGCCAGCTTCGACAGCGCGGCCCATTGCGTCGGCGTCAGGTTGGTGCCGATGTCACGGGCAAAGATCGCCGCATGGCGCTGCGAGACCATGCGCAGGATGAAGCCGATCTGCTCGTCGAGAATGTAACTCGCCCGTACGGGCTTCGAGTTCTTCTTCGCAGTTGCACTCCTTGCCATATGCGTCCCCGCCCTCTTCCGCAGATCACAAGGAAAGATGCGCGTCGCGGATATCCGGACGCGCGTCGAGCTCGGCCATGGTGCCGCCGAAGCAGATGCGGCCACGCTCGATGATGTAGGCGCGGTCGGAGATCAGCCGGGCAAAATGCAAATTCTGCTCGGACACGATCATGCTGACGCCTTCCCGCTTCATGGTCTGGATCGCCGCTACCATCTGCTCGACGATCTTGGGCGAAAGGCCTTCGGACGGCTCATCCAGCAACACGAGCGACGGGTTGCCCATCAGCGTGCGCGCAATGGTGAGCATCTGCTGCTCGCCGCCGCTCATTCGTCCGCCGGCGCGATGGCGCATCTCGCCGAGATTGGGAAACAGCGTAAACAGCTTTTCGCAGGTCCAGTAGGGCGCGTTCGGCCGCTGCGGCTGCCGGCCGACCTCGAGATTCTCCTCGACGGAGAGGTCAGTGAAGATGCGCCGCTCCTCCGGCACATAGCCGAGCCCGCTGCGCACGATTTCATGGGTCGGCCTGTCGGAGACGTCCCTGCCCCCGAACACGATACGCCCGGAACGCTGCGCGACGAGACCAACGATGGAGCGGAAGGTCGTGGATTTGCCGGCACCGTTGCGACCAAGCAACGCGACCACCTCGCCCTCGCCGACCTCGAGCGCGACGTCGAACAGGATATGCGCCGGGCCATAATGGCTGTTGAGTCCCTGCACGGAGAGCTTCATGCGCCGGCTCCTTCGCGGTGACGGGCATCATAGACCAGGCCCTCGCCGAGATAGATCGCCTGCACCTCGCGATTGGCGCGCACCTCGGCCGGCGAGCCCTGCGCGATCAGCGTGCCGCGGTTGAGCACCAGGATGCGGTCGGCATGCTCGAACACCACGTCCATGTCATGCTCGGTGAAGAGCACGCCGATCGACTGCTCGCGCGCAATGCGTGCGGTGAGCCGCATCAGCTCGACGCGTTCGCGCGGCGCCATGCCGGCGGTCGGCTCATCCATCAGGAGCAGTTTCGGCTCGTTGGCGAGCGCGATCGCAAGCTCGAGCCGCTTGAGATCGCCATAGGCAAGCTCGCCGCAAGGACGGTCGGCATAGCCGCCCATCCCGACCAGATCGAGCAGCCGTCCCGCCTGTTCTCGTGCAAAATTCTGCGTCGCGGTGAAGAAATTGAACACGCGGCGGCCATGCGAAACCAGCGCGACCTGCACATTCTCTCGCACGGTCATGGTCGGGAACGTCGCGGTGATCTGGAATGTGCGCCCCACCCCGAGCCGCCAGATCGCGCGCGGCGGCCTGCCGGTGGTGTCCTCACCGCGCAGGAGGATGCGCCCGGCGTCGGGTGTGTTCTGGCCGTTGAGCATGTCGAAGCAGGTGCTCTTCCCGGCACCGTTCGGTCCAATCAGCGCCAGGATTTCGCCGGCCGCAAGCTCGAAGGAGACGCCGCGCACGGCGTGCACGCCGCCGTAGGATTTGGTCAGGCCTTCGACCGACAGCAATGGAGGAAGCGCGCTCATTCGGCGGTCTCGATCCGTGATCCCATGAGTCTTGTTTCAGAACTTGCCTCGGATGAACCACCGCCATGGCGATGCCGGATCATCTCCAGCGTCCCGACGATGCCCTTCGGGAAGGCGACGACGATCAGCACGATAAAGCCGCCGAGGACGAGTTTTGACAGATCGGTCTGGCTCACCAGCCAGATGTTCAGCGCCTTGTAGACGATGGCGCCGACGATCCCGCCCGACACCGTCTCGACGCCGCCGAGCAGCACCATGACCAGCGCATCGACCGAGAGCGGGATGCCGAGATTGTCGGGGAACACGCTGCCCTTGAGATAGGCGAACAGCGCGCCGGCCACGCCGGCAACGGTGCCCGAAATCACGAAAGCGGTCCACTGGACGCGCTTGCCGTTGATGCCGACGGCTTCACTGCGCAGGGGCGAGTCGCGCATCGCCCGCAGCGCGAAGCCGAAGGGCGAGAACACCAGAATGCGCAAGCCTGCGGCCGCGAGCGCAGCAATGCCGAGCGAAAGCCAATAGAAATGTGACGGAGACGACGCCCAGCGCTCCGGCCAGACGCCCAAAATGCCATTGTCGCCGCCGGTGACCTCGACCCACTGGAACGCGACCGACCAGACGATCTGCGCAAAGGCCAGCGTCAGCATCGCAAAATAGACACCGGAAAGCTGCACGGCGAAGAAGCCGAACACAGCAGCCCCGAGGCAACCGAGCAGCGGGCCAAGCAACAGGCACGCGATCATCGGCAGTCCCGCCATCTTGGCAAGGAACGCAACGCCATAAGCACCAAGCCCGAAATAAGCGGCGTGACCGAACGACGCCAGCCCACCGACCGCCATCAGGAAGTGCAGGCTGATGGCAAAGATCACGAAGATCGCGATCTCCGAGCCGACGGTCACGGCATAGTTGCCGCCGATCACGGGCAGCGCGGCCGCGGCGAGAAGCGCGATGCAGACGGCGAGCCGCTCTGCCGATGTCAGCGGACGCCAGGGATTGACCGTGAGACCGGGCGTGCGGCGCGCCGGGGCCTCGCGCTTTCCGAACAGGCCCCAGGGACGGACAATGAGAACCACCGCCATTACCAGGAAAACCAGAATGATCGAAATCTTTGGAAAGATCAGGATGCCGAACGCATTGAGCTCCGACACCAGCACGGCTGCGACAAAGGCGCCGAAGATGCTGCCAAGGCCGCCGATCACGACGACCACGAACACATCGACAATGATCCGCAGGTCCATGGCATGATTGACGGCATCGCGCGGGATCTGCAGCGCACCACCGAGGGCTGCCAGGAAGACGCCGACGGCGAACACGCTGGTGAACAGCCATTTCTGGTTGACACCGAGCGCGGCCACCATGTCGCGGTCCTGCGTTGCTGCGCGCACCAGAACTCCCCAGCGGGTGCGCTGGAACAACAGCCAGAGGATGCCGAGCACAGCGGGCCCGAGCACGATGAGAAAGAGGTCATAGCTCGGCAGGCTCTGGCCGAAGAAATCCACCGCGCCCTTGAAGCCGGGCGCCCTGCGGCCGAGCAGGTCACTCGGGCCCCAGATCAGGACCACGAGATCCTCGACCATCAGCGTGAGGCCGAAGGTCGCAAGCAGCTGGAACAGTTCGGGCGCGTGATAGATCCGCCGCAGCAGCACGATCTCGACAAGGACGCCAAGCGTTGCAACCGCCAGCGCCGCCGCGACAATGCCGCCCCAGAAGCCGAAGGCACCGGAAAAATACTCGGTGAGGGTGAAAGCAACATAAGCGCCGAGCATATAGAACGCGCCATGTGCGAAGTTCACGATGCGCGTCACGCCGAAGATGATGGACAGGCCCGAGGCCACCAGGAACAGCGAGGCTGCGCTGGCAAGACCGGTCAGGAACTGGGCGACATAAAAGGCCATGGGCGGTCCGGGTATCCTGCTTCAGGTCAGTGCGCAGAGCGCGCCGGATGAGGGGGAATCTCAGCGAGCTCAGTGCACGGATAGAGCCCCTCACCCCGACCCTCTCTCCCGCGAAGGCCGGGGAGAGGGAGGGAGATTTGCATCACTCCTTCGGGCGCATCTTCTCGACTTCGGCGTCACCAGGCAGATAGTCGGCCCCACTGCGATAGACCGAATCGACCATCACGCCTTTGCCGTCCTTCAGCGCGGTCTTGCCGACGAAGGCGCCGAGGGTGGACTGATGATCGATCTTGCGGAAGGTGATGTCGCCGAACGGCGACGGCACTTTCAGCCCTTCCGCCGCGGCAATCAATTTGTCCGGATCGGTCGAGCCGGCCTTGGCGAGAATCGCGGCGGCGGATTTGATGGTCTGATAGCCGACGATGGAGCCAAGACGCGGATAGTCGTTGTACTTGGCCTGGTAGGCTTTCAAGAACGCATCATGCTCCGGCGTCTTGATCGAGTACCAGGGATAGCCGGTAACGATCCAGCCCTCCGGCGTCTCGTCCTTCAGGGGATCGAGATATTCGGGCTCGCCAGTGAGAAAGGACACCACCGCGCGATCCTTGAACAGGCCACGGGTATTGCCTTCGCGCACGAGCTTCACGAGGTCGGCGCCGAACGTGACGTTGAGAATGGCTTCGGGATTGGCGGCAGCGACCGCCTGCACCACGGGACCCGCATCGATCTTGCCCTGCGGCGGCCACTGTTCGTCGACCCACTGAATGTCGGGTCGCTTCTCCGACATCAGCTTCTTGAACACGGCAACTGCGGACTGGCCATATTCATAATTCGGCGCGATCGTCGCCCAGCGCTTCGCGGGCAGTTTCGCGGCCTCCTCCACCAGCATCGCCGCCTGCATGTAATTTGAGGGACGCAGGCGGAAGGTGTAGCGGTTACCCTTGCTCCAGGTGATGGCGTCGGTCAAAGGCTCCGCAGCGAGGAAGAAGACCTTTTTCTGGTTGGCGAAGTCGCTGACCGCAAGACCGATGTTGGAGAGGAATGTGCCCGCGAGCATCGCGACATTCTCGCTGGAAACCAGTTCGTTCGCCGCAGTCTGCGCGTCCGCGGGCTTGCCGCCGTCGTCCTTGGAAATGACGACGAGCTTCTTGCCGTTGATGCCGCCGGCGGCGTTGATCTCCTCAACGGCAAGCTGCCAGCCCTTGCGGTAAGGCTCGGTGAACGCAGGCAGCAGCGAATAGCTGTTGATCTCGCCGATCTTGATTTCAGCCTGCGCCATGGCGCTCGTCGCCATGCCGGCCAAGACCACTGCGAGCCCCGCGCCCAGGAAATAATTGCTACGTCGCATCCCTTGCCTCCACTTTTGAAAAAAAATTAACGCAAGCCATCCTCGCCCTTGATCTCCGCGACCGTCAGTCCGCCGACCCGCGGCAAAGGCCTGCCCGAATCGGTGACGGCAAGCGCGACCATGATCTCATTGGCGCGCGGGGCATCGTTGATCTGGACCTCCATGCCGTCGAAATGGCTGCGCACGAAGGCAGCATCCTTGTGTCCGAGCGGAATGTCGAGCGTCGTGCCCGGCCCGCTGCGCTTCTTGGACGACGGGATGAGAGCGGCCCCCTTGCCCAGAACCTTGCGCACAGGCGCGCCCATCTTGGGATGCAAGATTGCTGCCGCATGCTCGAGTTCACCGTTTTCGCCGACCGCCGCAGCCTTGCCATAGCTGTGCGCCTTCGGCCCGTCGATGCCGAGCGCCGCGACCGCCCGTTTCGCCAGCAACTCGCCGAGTTCCTCGCCAATCGCGATCAGCGGCGACAGGTCCTCGACATAGTGCCCGGCGAAGGGATTTTCGATCACCGCAATGGCAGCGGCACGGCGGGTCGGCGGCGTCACGGCCCTGCCCATCTCAGAATAGGTCTCCTCCACGACGGTGACGATCTTGCGAATGTTGGCGCCCATTTCTTCCGCCTCTCTTCCTCTGCCTCTTTTGCGATCAAGCCAACGCGCGTTCGGCAAGCGCATTCGAATGGCGCTGCACGCCTTTCATTCCGACAATCACGGTCTCGCCGGAGAGGCGGAGCGCCGCGGCTTCGATCAATCCGGCCCCGAGCCATTGTCGCGCGCAAACGACGGCCGCGTCGAGCGCCGTGGCGATCTCGGAAGGCAACAGCGCGCCGACCTCGCGAGTGACAAGGCGCGGGCCGAGATCGCTGTCGGGCTGCAGGCTGTTGGCCGGACGGCGCAGGATTGCGGGATGTCCGGGCAGATCGACCGCATTGGCGATGATGGTGGCGGCGGCATCGGCCTGGGACGCGGTGCGAGCGAACACGGTCACCGCGTCGGCAATGCCGAGCGAAAAGCTGCGGCCATGGCGACCGCTGGTCGCGATACCGCGCGCGCGGTCGCGCGCGTCAATCAGCATCGTCTGCATCACCCCATCGCGGTCCGGCCGATCCATCAGGCCGACGCTGAATTGCTCGCCTTGCGCAAGATGCAGTGCGATGTCGCCGCCATTGTTGACATAGGCGCGATCGAGCCGAGCCGCCGCAAGCATCGCCCCGAGGATTTCCTCGGCGACGCTGCCCGCAACCGCCGCCATCGGCGTGATGAAGCATTCCGCGGCGAAAGGCGCCACCGCCGCATGCATGCGGCGCGCGACCACACCTTGCAGCGGGCAGTGTACGGGATGAGCGGCCTTGCGCAGATCGAACAATTCGGAGCAGAGCTCGTCGAGCAGGCCGGTGAAACGGCGCGCGGCCGCGTCATAGGCTGCGCGAACAGCGCCTCCGCGGCCCTTGGCCTCGATGATCAGATCGATCGGACCGTCCTGCAGATGCAGGCGCCGGCAATCGGCAAGCAGTGCGATCTGCGGCAGCCGTGTCATGCGCGCTGTCCGAGCCACGGGATAGGTCGAATATCCGCACTGTCCTTCAGCGAGCTCAGCGGACGCACATAGTCCATGTGGCCGCCAAGCGCCGCATAATCCGACAGTTTAAGCGTGAACTCGATCGGCGCGACCAGCGCCGGTGTCGGCACATAGCCGAAGGCGCCCGCCGGCATCTGTGTCACGTCGACCATGAAGGTGATGCCGCCGCCCGGCCAGACATAAACGGGCGCCCCACCACTGGTCACGCGCGTCAGCGCATCCTTCACCGAGCGTGTCAGCCGCACCGGATTGTCAGTGACTCCTGCGCGAAGCGAGCCGCCGGCGCCGGCCATGAACAGCACCGTGCACAGCGCGGGCTCGCAATTCTCCTGGATACGCTCCACCGATTGCCGGAGCGCCGCCGGCATCTCCGTCTCGACAGGTTGCAGTGCCTCATTGAGCACGTAGTAGGACGCATGCTCGCCCGTGGTCGAGACCATCAGCATGGTCAGCCCCGGACGCGCCTCCTTGCGATCGAACGGCCCGAGGATCGCGAGCGGATCGGATATGTTGGTGCCGCCCCAGCCGGTGCCGGGATCGGCAACCTGGAAATAGCGGCCCGGCGTCGAGCGGCGGCCCTTCATCTTGATGCCGGTGTCGGCGATATCGAGCAGCTTGCCAGCCTGATGCTCGCTGAGCACGCCGGTGATGTGGTCGTCAACCACGACGACCTCATCGACCTTGCCATGCCATTGCTTGGCGAACATGCCGATGGTCGCCGAGCCGCAGCCGACCCGCATGCGCTCCTCGCGCATATTATTGACCACGGGCGGCTGCCCGGCCTGCACCACCACGGTCGCGCCGCCGTCGATGGTGAGCTCGACCGGCTTGCAGTTGCTCAGGTCCATCAGCGTGTCGCAGGTGACGCGGCCCTCTTTCTTAGAGCCGCCGGTCAGATGATGCACACCGCCAAGCGACAGCATCTGCGAGCCGTATTCGCTGGTCGTGACGTGGCCGACCGCCTCGCCCTGTGCGCGGACCGCCGCCTGCTCGGGACCGAGATAGCGATCGGTGTCGATCTTCACCTTGACGCCGCAATAGCTGAAGATGCCCTCGGTCACGACCGTGACCATATCGACGCCATCGACCTCTGACGACACGATGAAGGGCGCAGGCTTGTAGTCGGGATAGGTGGTGCCCGCGCCGATCGCCGTCACGAAGGTTTCCGGCTGGTGCACGATCTTGCCATCCCAGTCACCCGTGGCCTGGAATGGAACCAGCCGGCCGCCATGCTCGACGGTACGCTCAAGGATGATGTGCGGATCGACGCGGACGAGCTGGCCGTCGTGATTGGCGTAGCGGTCGCAGGCTCCAGCTGCACCGGGCTTGATGTAGCACATCACCGGGCAGGCATCGCAGCGGATCTTGTCGGTGGTGGCGGCGGTCTCAGTCACCATCTCAAAGCCTGCAAAGCGGTTGCGCAACGAACGACAGCTAAACGATGGGCTTATCGTTCGTGTACGAATGATCTTGCGCGCGGTCCGCAACTCTGTCAAGCGGCGCCGCGCGCGGAATCTTGCCCTGCCGAATAATAGCCCAATTGCCTGGCACCGCTGTCCATAAAGCGAGCAAACGCGTGCAGTGCGGGATGCGGGTCTTGCACGTTTGTGTACAAACGATAGTCTCGGAACACGCCTGGCAGGCGCCGGGGTTCGAGTACGATAGGATGATGCCGACGAAGGTCCGCCTGAATGTGAACGGCACGGTGCGCGAAATCGACGCGGCGCCCGACACGCCGCTGCTTTATGTGCTGCGCAACGATCTCGGTCTGAACGGACCCAAGTACGGCTGCGGGCTTGGCGAATGCGGCACCTGCACCGTGCTGATCGACGGCATCGCGGCACGCTCCTGCGTCATTCCGATCGAAGGCTGCGTCGGACGCGACATCGTGACGCTGGAAGGGCTCGGCTCGCGCGAGCATCCCGATGCCGTGCAGCAGGCCTTCATCACCGAGCAGGCCGCGCAATGCGGCTATTGCCTGAACGGCATGATCATGACGACAAAGGCGCTGCTCAACATCAATCCGAATCCGTCGGAGGCGGAGATCGCGCAGGCACTGCAATATAATCTGTGCCGCTGTGGCGCCCATATCGAGATCATGCGCGCGGCCTTGCGTGCCGCCGGCCAGATCGCCGAGGTCGGCGATTGACCTCCACAGCTGACAACGCGGCGGATCGCGCGGAGCGACAGGGATCGCTGTCCGTCGTCCGTCCGGCGGACGCGGATCAAAGCGGCTTCGAGACCTTCATCAAGATCACGGCCGACGGCTCCGTCAGCGCCTATAACGGCCACGTCGATCTCGGCACCGGCATCCGCACCGCGCTCGGCCAGATCGTCGCCGAAGAGCTCGACGTCTCCTTTGCGCGCGTCGTGATCGTGCTCGGCGATACCTCGCGCGTGCCGAACCAGGGCGCGACGATTGCGAGCGAAACGATCCAGATCATCGCCGTTCCCTTGCGCAAGGCCGCGGCGCAGGCGCGGCAGTTCCTGATCTCGCGCGCGGCAGAGCGGCTGGAGCTTCCGATTGCCGATCTGACAATCGAAGACGGCTTGATCCGCGGGCACGACAACCGCAGCGTCAGCTATGGCGAACTGATCGGCGACGAAACCATCCGGCTCGGGCTCGCTGACGACATGCCGGTGAAAGCCGTCGGCAGCTACAGCATTGTCGGGCAATCGGTCCCCCGCGTCGATCTCCCGGCGAAGGCGACCGGCGAACTGGTCTATGTCCATGATGTCCGCGTGCCGGGCATGCTGCATGGCCGGGTGGTGCGCCCGCCCTATGCCGGGGTCGATGCCGGGCCGTTTGTCGGCACCAGCCTCATTGCCGTCGATGAGGCGTCGGTGCGCGATATTCCCGGCCTCATTGCCGTCGTCACATCAGGCGATTTCATCGGCGTGGTCGCCGAGCGCGAGGAAAATGCCATCAAGGCGGCGGCGCGGCTCAAGGTGGAATGGAAGCCCGTTCCCACCCTGCCCGACCTCGACGATCTCGAGACCGCGCTGCGTGCCAATCCGTCGACGCCGCGGACGCTGCTCGACAAGGGCGATGTCGACACGGCAATCGCCGGTGCGGCTAGGCCGATGCGGCGTACCTATACCTGGCCCTATCAGATGCACGCCTCGATGGGGCCGTCCTGCGCGGTGGCGGATTACAGCGAAGGCTGCATCAGGGTGTGGTCGGGCACGCAGAACCCACATGTGCTGCGTAGCGATCTCGCGCAGCTGATGGATCGGCCGGAATCCGCGGTCGAAATCATCCGGCTGGAAGCCGCGGGCTGCTATGGCCGCAATTGCGCCGACGACGTCAGCGCGGACGCGCTGCTGCTATCGCGTGCAGTCGGCCGTCCCGTCCGCGTGCAGCTCACGCGTGAGCAGGAGCACGCCTGGGAGCCCAAGGGCACCGCGCAACTGATCGATGTAAATGGCGGGTTGAACGCCGACGACAGCGTCGCGGCCTACGACTTTGCCACGCGCTATCCGTCGAACGGTGCGCCGACGCTGGCGCTGCTCTTGACCGGCAAGGTTGCGCCGATCCCGGCCGTATTCGAGATGGGCGATCGCACCGCGATCCCGCCCTATGATTACGACAACATGCGCGTCGTGGCGCATGACATGCCGCCGATCGTCCGCGCGTCATGGTTTCGCGGCGTCTCGGCGCTGCCCAACAGCTTCGCACATGAGTCCTATATCGATGAGCTCGCCACGGAGGCCGGTGTCGATCCGATCGAATATCGTCTGCGCTATCTGAAGGACGAGCGCGCGATCGATCTCGTCAATGCCGTCGCCGAACGCGCCGGCTGGACGCCGCGGCCGGTCCGGGAGGAGAAAGAGGGTGACATCGTGCATGGGCGCGGCTTCGCCTATGCGCTCTATGTCCACAGCAAATTCCCGGGCTATGGCGCGGCATGGTCGGCCTGGATCGCCGATGTCGCAGTGAACAAGACAACCGGCGACGTCAGCGTCACGCGGGTGGTGGCGGGGCAGGATTCAGGCTTGATGATCAACCCTGATGGCGTGCGCCACCAGATCCAGGGCAATGTGATCCAGTCGACCAGCCGCGCTCTGATGGAAGAGGTGTCGTTCGAGCGCGGCAAGGTGGCGACCCGGGAATGGGGCGCCTACCCCATCATCAAATTCCCCGAGCTTCCCAGGATCGATGTCCTGATGCTGCCGCGGCAGGATCAACCGCCGCTCGGCGTCGGCGAATCCGCGTCTGTCCCCAGCGCGGCGGCAATCGCAAACGCGATCTTCGACGCGACCGGTGTGCGCTTCCGCGAACCGCCGTTTACGCCGGAACGGATTCTTGAAGGCTTGCGCGGCCAGGCGCCGGCCCGGCAAAAGGCGTTGGCAACGCCGCCGATGCCGAAGCCTTCCAGCATATGGAAAAACCCGTTTGTAAGAAGTCGCGGGGTGTTTGCGACAGTCGGGGCTCTCTGTGCGGCGGTGGTCGGGATCGGTGCCGCGATGCTGCCAGGCCGCGCCATCGCGCCGATCGCGCAGCCGGATGCGTCGGTCTACTCCACCGCGACGATTGCGCGCGGCGCAGAGCTGGCAGCGCTCGGCAATTGCGCGGTGTGCCATACGGCCGCCGACGGCGCGCTGAACGCAGGCGGCCGCGCACTGGAAACGCCGTTCGGCATCATCTACAGCACCAACATCACGCCCGATGTTGCAACCGGCATCGGCGCCTGGTCCCTTCCCGCGTTCGAGCGCGCCATGCGCGAGGGCATCCATCGCGACGGCCGACATCTCTACCCAGCCTTCCCGTACACGCATTTCGCCAAGACCAGTGAAGCCGACCTGCTGGCGCTCTACGCCTATCTGATGGCGCAGGCGCCGGTAAGGGCGACGGCGCCGGAGAATACGCTCGCGTTTCCGTTCAGCGTCCGCCCGCTGCTTGCAGCATGGAATGCACTCTTTCATCAGGCGGAGCCATTCAAACCCAATCCGGCGAAGTCGGAGGCATGGAATCGCGGTGCCTATCTGGTCGAGGCGCTCGGCCATTGCAGCGCCTGCCACTCGCCGCGCAACACGCTCGGTGCTGAGAAGGTCGGTGCCTATCTCGCCGGCGGTCTCGCCGAAGGCTGGGAAGCGCCGCCGCTGACATCGCTCTCGCACGCGCCGATCCCGTGGAGCGAGGACGAGCTCTACGCCTATTTGCGCACCGGTGAATCGCGCTTTCACGGCGTCGCCGCAGGACCGATGGCGCCGATCGTGAAGGATCTTGCGGCACTACCCGATCAGGACATCCGCGCCATGGCCGTCTATCTCGCGTCGTTCGGCGACAAACCGCCCGACACGGTCGCGCAAGATGCGCTCGCAACCAGGCTTGAGCGAGAGACCCGCGTCACGCTCGCCGCTTCCGCCGGCGCACGCCTCTATCAGGGCGCCTGCGCGGTGTGCCACGAAGTCGCTGGGTTGCCGCTGTTCGGCAGCCGGCCATCGCTGGCACTGAACAGCAACCTGCACAGCGCGATACCCGACAATCTGATCCAGGTGATCCTCCACGGCATCGCAAAGCCCGCCTTCGGCGATCTCGGCTATATGCCGGCCTTCAAGGACAGCATGAGCGACGCGCAGGTCGCTGAGCTCGTCTCCTTCCTGCGCCAACAGTTCGCCCCGGACAAGCCGGAATGGGGCGACCTTGCCGGCGCCGTCGGCCGGGTCAGGGCCTCTCGCTGACAAAACAAGCGATGTTCCCCGCCCGTACCCCTTCGGCCGGGGCCGCCGAGCCCTGGCCAGCCTCGGCGAACCAGAAAAAACGAAATATTCAGGAGGCAGGCCGGCAAAATCGCAAGGCCTCTCACCCCTCGCCTACTGGTGACTATCGTCCGGGCACGATAAGTTGACCGGATGACGACGTTTACCGATATTGCGACCCGAACCTACAACCATGGCTGGCGGCTCGACCCGATCGTGCGCAGCCTGCTGGACACCGATTTCTACAAGCTGTTGATGCAACAGATGATCCGGGAATCGTACCCGGAGACAGACACCACCTTCTCGGTGATCAACCGTTCGACCCATGTGAGGCTTGCGGAGGTGATCGACGAGGGCGAACTGCGGGCCCAGCTCGATCATGCCCGCACCATGCGCTTTGCCAAGAAGGAGCTGATCTGGCTTGCCGGCAACACCTTCTACGGCAAGACCCAGATGTTCTCGCCCGATTTCATCAATTGGCTCTCCGCCTTCCAGCTTCCGGAATATGAGCTGCGCAAGGTCGAGGGGCAGTATGAACTGCACTTCCACGGCAAGTGGACCCACACCACCATGTGGGAGATCCCGGCGCTCGCGATCATGAACGAGCTGCGCTCGCGCGCGGCGATGAAGGGGCTCGGCCGGTTTGCGCTCGACGTGCTCTACGCCCGCGCCAAGGCGAAACTGTGGGCCAAGGTGGAGCGGCTGAAGAAGCTCGACAATCTGCGGCTGTCCGATTTCGGCACCCGGCGGCGCCATGGCTTTCTCTGGCAACGCTGGTGTGTCGAGGCCGTCAAGGAAGGCCTCGGCCCCTCCTTCACCGGCACATCCAACGTGCTGCTTGCGATGGACAACGACCTCGAGGCAATCGGAACCAACGCCCATGAGCTGCCGATGGTGGCAGCCGCGCTTGCCGACGACGACACCGAACTGCGCTGGGCGCCCTACCGCATCCTCGATCAGTGGCGACACACCTATGGTGGCAACCTCCTGATCGCACTGCCCGACGCGTTCGGCACCCGCTCCTTCCTGCGCGACGCACCGGAATGGGTCGCCGACTGGACCGGCTTCCGTCCCGACAGCGCACCGCCAATCCAGGCCGGCGAGGAAATCATCAAATGGTGGAAGGAGAAAGGCCGCGATCCCAAGGAGAAGCTGCTGGTGTTCTCCGACGCCATGGATGTCGACTCGATCGAGGAGACGTCCCGCCACTTCAGAGGCCGGGTCAGGCTCAGCTTCGGTTGGGGCACCAACCTCACCAATGATTTTGTTGGCTGCTCGCCGGATCCGTCGGTCAATCTCGACCCGATCTCGATCGTCTGCAAGGTGTCGTCGGTCGACGGACGGCCGGCCGTCAAATTGTCGGACAATCCGGAAAAGGCGACGGGTATTGCGTCCGAGGTCGAGCGTTACTTGCGCGTGTTCGGCAGCGCAGGACGCGTGCGCACGCCGGTGCATGTCTGATCATGCGCTGGTTCACCAAAATACTATAATATTTCCCCCTTTATTTTCTGCTCCCGACCGTTCAAAATTTGAGTTCGACTTGACCGACGCTGCCGTCAAATCTGGTGCGGCTCGAAATGAGCGTCGATCAAAAACAACAATGTTGGTCTTGCCGTCGATCGACAAGGCTCTGGAGGCCGGTGATGAATCTCGAAGGCACGATTGCGCATGGCGCGGCCCAGGACCTCCTCAACGTTGTCCCCACGAGCGCTGTGCTCGGCGCCGAGATACGGGGCATCGACCTGAAATCGCTCGACAATGCGCAGTTTGAAGCTTTCAGACGCGCCTGGCACCAGCATGAAGTGCTGCTGGTGCGCGGCCAGACGCTCAGCGACCAGGACCTCGTTGCCTTCAGCCGCCGCTTCGGCGACCTCGACTGGGCACCAGTGCAGGAGACCGGCCGCCGCTTTGTCGAGGGTCTCCCGGAAATCTACATCGTGTCGAATGTGAAGGTGAATGGCGAGCCGATCGGGAGCCTCGGCTCCGGTGAAGCCGTCTGGCACACCGACATGTCCTATCTCGACGTGCCGCCGATGGCGAGCATGCTTTATGCGCTCGAAATTCCGCCGGCTGGCGGCAACACGTCGTTCTGCAGCATGTATGCGGTTTACGACGCGCTGCCCGCGGAGCTCAGACAGCGCATCGCGACGCTGAAGATCAAGCATGACGGGACCTACAACAGCGGCGGCTACCTGCGCCAGGGCGTCACCGCGACCAACGATCCCCGGACATCGCCCGGCGCCGTGCATCCGCTCGTGTGCACCCATCCCGACACCGGACGCCAAATGCTCTATCTCGGCCGGCGCCGCAACGCCTATCTGCTCGGGCTCGAGCTTTCGGAATCGGAGGCCTTGCTCAACGAACTCTGGCAATATGCCGAGCGGCCGGAATTTTCCTGGGAGCACGTCTGGCAGGTCGGCGATCTCGTGATGTGGGACAACCGCTGCACCATGCACCGGCGCGATCCCTTCGACGACACCGCTCGGCGCATCATGCATCGCACCCAGATCAAGGGCAGCGCGAGGCCGGTGTAATGCGCAAGTTCGGAGCGTCCAACCGGATCCTGCTCCTGCTGTGCTTGATGTACATGATCCTGTACGTCGACAGGGTCAACATCTCCACGGCCGCGCCGCTCATTAGGGCGAACCTTGGCCTGAGCAACACCCAGCTTGGCCTCGCCTTTTCGGCGTTCGCCTATCCTTACGCGCTGTTCCAACTCATCGGCGGCTATTTCGGCGACAAGTTCGGCGCGCGCCGAACGCTCTGCATCAGCGGCGTCATTGTTTGCGTATCGACCGCCGGCACCGGCCTCGTCAACAGCCTCTTGAGCCTGGTCATCGCGCGCGTGGCACTCGGTATCGGCGAAGGCGCCACCTTTCCGACCGCGACCCGTGCCATGTCAACATGGATACCGGAGCGGAATTGGGCTTTTGCCCAGGGCATCACCCATTCCTTTGCGCGGATCGGCAACGCCATGACGCCTCCGCTGATCGCTCTCCTCATTCAGTTCGTATCCTGGCGCGGCTCCTTTGTCGTGCTGGCCTTGGCAAGCCTCTCCTGGGTCGTGGCGTGGACCTGGATTTTTCGCGATGTCCCGACCAGCCCGCCACTGAGCGCGGAGGAATTTGCAACGCTCCCTGCTCGCGGCCGCGGCGGTGCCAAGGAGCCAGTACCCTGGCTCAAGCTGTTCCGGCGCATGCTGCCCGTGACCGCAGTCGACTTTTGCTACGGCTGGACATTGTGGCTGTTCGTCAGCTGGATCCCATCCTTCTTCTACCAAAACTATCATCAGGACCTGCTGCAGACGGCGTTCTATTCCGCCGCCGTTTTCCTCGGCGGCGTGATCGGCGACACGCTGGGCGGCGTGGTGAGCGATCGCATCCTCGTGCGAACGGGCAACCGGGTCACGGCACGGCGCAACGTGATCGTGACGGGGATGCTCGGCGGCTTTGTGTTCCTGCTGCCGGTGATGCTGGTCCACGACATCAACGTGGCTGCGCTATCGCTCGCGGCCGCATTCTTCTCCGTCGAACTCGTGGTCGGGCCGATCTGGGCCGTGCCGATGGACATTGCTCCGAAATATTCGGGCTCCGCGAGCGGCATGATGAATTTCGGCTTTGGCACCGCGGGCATCATCTCGCCGGTCGTGTTCGGCTATCTGGTCGACCGCACCGGAAGCTGGACCTTGCCATTCGCGGGCTCGGTTGGCCTGCTGCTGCTCGGCGCCGCACTCGCTTTCCGCATGCACCCCGACAAGCCGTTCGAGCCGGCACAGCTTGCGTCCGCGCCGGCTTGACCTGCCGATCCGCTATCGTCCCCGTCGCGTATCGCTTCGGCTCGCGGTTGTTCATCGGCCATGGCGGAAGATCTTCGTCTTACCATTTCTCGCCAAAGGGACGGATTTCCATCTCGAACGTCCAGGCGCTCTTGGGCTGCCGGTAGAGTTGCCAATAGGCATCGGCAACCGACGACGGCGGCATCAGCAGATCGGGATCGCCGAGCGCGCTTGGCCCCAAGGCATCGAGCCGCCGCTGCCGCACCCATTCGGTATCGACGCCGGAGTCAATGATCAGGTGGGCGACGTGGATGTTCCTTGGCCCAAGTTCGCGCGCCATCGATTGCGCCACCGCGCGCAGGCCGAACTTGGCGCTGGCAAAGGCGGCATAGCCGATGCCGCCACGCAAGGAGGCGGTCGCGCCGGTGAAGAAGATGTTGCCGTTGCCCCGCGGCAGCATCAGCCGCGCCGCCTCGCGTCCGGCAAGAAAGCCCGAATAGCAGGCCATCTCCCAGACCTTGCGAAATACGCGCTCGGTGGTATCGAGGATCGGGAAATTTACATTGGCGCCGATGTTGAAGACGCAGACCTCCAGCGGCGCTTGCTTATCGGCGTCACCGAGGAACGCGATAATCTCCTCCTCCTTGCGCGCATCAAGCGAGCGCGCATGGATCTCTCCGCCTGTGCCTTCGATCGCCTTGACCAGCGGCTCGAGCTTGGCGCCATTGCGGCGGCCGGCGAAGATCGAGAACCCCTCGGCGGCGAACTTCCTGGCGATCTCGGCGCCGATATAGTCACCGGCTCCGATCACGGCTGCGCTTGCGTTTCGCTTCTGCACGGCGCTCCTCCCGAGATTGGACGAAGCCTCTTCTTTGTCGGAGGCTCAGTGGTTCGGATTGTCTAAAGCATGATCCGGAAAAGTGTGTAGCGGTTTTCCGAAAAGATCATGCTCAATCAAAGACCTAAAGCGCGATGACGATTCAACCAAATCCCATCGCGCCTTAGGCACCCTTGGTCTGCTCAACGATGGATTCCTCGACGTCGCGGAGCTGGTCCTTGCCGAAGAACATCTCCTTGCCGACAAAGAAGGTCGGCGAGCCGAACGCGCCGCGGTTGACTGCATCGCTCGTCAGCTCCAGAAGCCGCTTCTTCACGTCGTCCTGCTGCGCGCGGGTGATCAGCAAGTCGGCGTCGAGGCCCGACGCCTGGAACGCCGCGCGGAACACGTCGGGATCGTCCATCTTCTTCGGCTCCTCCCACATGTGATGGAAGCCTGCGCGGACATAGGGTTCGAAGACCCCCTCGAACTGCGCCGCGACCGCGCCACGCATCAGCATCAACGTGTTGACTGGAAAGAACGGGTTCTGCCTGAAGGACGTGACATTGTGGCGGCGGATGAAGCGGGCCATCTCGACCATCATGTACTCGCGCTTGTTCTTGATCCCGCGCAGCGACTCCGCCGGCGACACATTGCCGGTGGCCTTGAAGATGCCGCCAAGCAGCACTGGCACATAGTCGAACTTCACAGCCGTCCGACGCTCGATCTGCGGGATGACGAGATCCGAAAGATAAGCGTTGGGACTACCGAAATCGAACAGAAATTCCACTTTGACGGGCTTTGCCACCGGCGTCTCCTTGCGATCCATCCCATAACCGTTTGTACGTCGTATCGCGACCTGACGCACTTACCAAAAGCCTTCTGCTTTCTTTAAAGTTCTGAATTTGAACTGTCAATTTGCTCACCGTCATTCCCGGAGCGGCGCGGTCGCGATCTCCGTTCGGTCAAGGATTGGCGCGCCCGTGGCGTTTTGGGAATTGGCAGACAATCGATCGATCTGGTCACGCTCCGTAAACTACCCTCCTTAAGACAATCTTCCCGCCTGCGCATTAGCTTGCAGGCTCCACTTGCACGATCCATTTTGATTTTCGAATTTCGGAACGGCCGATGGCTGCGCGTCGCACACAAGAAACTCGCCAGCGCAAGACGCGGGGAACGGCGGCCCTGCTGTCCCTGAGCCAGAGCGCGCTCGATGGCATGTCCGAGGGCGTTTGCATCTATGACGCCGAAAACCGTATCGTGCTGCTCAATCGGCGCTATCTTGAACTGTTCAACATGTCGCCTGACGTGATCAGGCCCGGCATCAGCTATGCGGAGGTACTGACGCACAGTGCTTCGCTTGGCAACTTGCCGCCCGAAAGCCTCGACGGCCTGATCTGCCAGCGCCACGCGTTGCTCGCCTCACGCGAACCTTTCCGCGTGGAGCAGATACTGCCGAGCGGCGTGGTGATGACGCTCGACATCCGCCCGCTGCCGGATGGCGGCTGGATCACCGTTTGCGACGACGTCACCCACCGTGCCAGGCTCGAGAAGGCGCTGCGCGACCAGACCGAGCGCATCGAGCATGCGTTCGCCCACATGTCGCACGGGATCACCATGTTCGACGCCAATGAGCGCCTGATCTTCTGCAACCGCCAGTATCTCGATGTCTATGGGCTCGATGCCGATCTCGTTAGGCCCGGCGTCACGCATCGGCAGGTGATCGCGCACTGGGTTGCCTGCGGTAATGCGCCTGGCACGTCCGCGCTCGATCTCTACGAAAGGCGCATGAGAGAGATCCGCAGCGGCGGCACCCGCCCGGCCTTTCTCACCCGCGCCGACGGCCGTGTGATCCAGGCGATCTCCAAGCTGACGGCCGACGGCGGTTGGGTCAGCGCCTGCGAAGACGTGACCGAGCGGTTGCGCGCGGAGGAGGCGCTGAAACAGCAGAACCTCCTGTTCGATGCGGCACTCGAGAACATGTCGCACGGACTGTGCGTCTACGACAAGGACATGCGGCTTCTGGTCTGTAACAACAACTACCTGAAGATCTATCGGCTGACGCCTGAGCAGGCAACGCCGGGTACGCATCTCCGCGATCTTCTCCGCGCCGTGACGCGCAACGGTGTCTATCCAGCGGATTTCGCCATCGACGACCTGTTGGAGGATCTGCGCCGCTGTCTTTCGGAGATGAACGAACTCGCGTTGCATCGACGCATGGTCGACGGGCGGCTGCTCGCGGTGCGCTACCGCCCGCTGCGCGACGGCAGTTTCGTCTGCACCTATGACGACATTACCGAGCGCGAGCGCGCGCATGATGAGCTGAGCGAGCAGTATCGCCGCTTCGATGCAGCGCTCAACAACATGACGCAAGGCCTTGTCATGCTTGACCGCCAGCTGCGCATCATCGTCTGCAACCAGCGCTATATCGAGATGTACCGCTTGTCCCCGGAGATCGTGAAACCCGGGGTGGCGATGCGCGACGTCATGAAGCATAGCTGTGCGCTCGGCAATCATCCCGCGACCACGGCCGAGCATCTCTACAACGACTATTTCGAGCGGCTCAGCAAGGGCGGGCAGCAGCATACGCTGCACCGCCACCTCGGCGACGGGCGTATCATCAAGCTTACGCATCGTCCGATGGAGCAAGGCGGCTGGGTCATCACTTACGAGGACGTGACCGAGCGTCGCAAGGCCGAGGCGCGTGTCGCACATATGGCGCAACACGATGCGCTGACCGACCTGTCGAACCGCGTCCTGTTCCGCGACAAGATGGCCGATGGCCTGTCCGAGGTTGCAGCCCACGGCGGCGAGATGGCGGTGCTGTGCCTCGACCTCGACAATTTCAAGACGGTCAATGACCGGCTCGGCCACGCAGTCGGCGACAAATTGCTGCGCTGGGTGGCTGCGCGCCTGCGCGAATGCGCCGACCCCGGCGACACCGTAGCCCGCCTCGGCGGCGACGAGTTCGCGATCCTGCAGCGCGGACCGCAGCCGCAGTCCGCCGAGCGGCTCGCCAGCCGCCTTGTCGAGATCATCGGCCACCCACCGCCGATGGAAAACCACATCATCCACACCGGTGTCAGCGTCGGCATCGCGATCGCGCCCGATCATGGCCTTGATCCCGACGAGCTGATGAAGTGCGCCGACCTTGCGCTCTATCAGGCCAAGGCGCGGGGACGCGGCGTCTATCAGCTGTTTCATCCCGAAATGGAAGCGCACGCGCGCTCGCGCCATACGCTGGAGATGGAGCTGCGCCAAGCGCTGGAGGCCGGCGAGTTTCATCTCGTGTTCCAGCCACAGATACGCCTGGGCACCAGCGAGCTGACCGGCTTCGAGGCGCTGTTACGCTGGAACAGCGCTACGCGTGGTCCGATATCACCGGCCGATTTCATCCCGATCGCAGAAGAGACCGGGCTGATTGTGCCGATCGGGGAATGGGTGCTGCGAACGGCCTGCGCGACTGCGGCCAAATGGCCGAGCCATGTCAGGATCGCGGTCAACCTGTCGCCGGTGCAATTCCGCGCTCGCGGTCTTGTCGCCATGGTCACCAGCGCAATGGCGGCCGCCGGCATTGACCCAAGGCGGCTGGAGCTCGAGGTCACCGAGACCGCGCTGCTCGAGGACGACGAGGCAAACGTCGCCATCCTGCACCAGCTGCGCAAGCTCGGTGTTCGGGTCAGTCTGGACGATTTCGGCGTCGGCTACTCCGCGCTCGGCTATTTGCGGAAATTCCCCTTCGACATGATCAAGATCGACCGCTCCTTTGTCGGGACGCTCGGCTTTTCCCATGAAAGCGCCGCGATCGTTCGCACCATTGCGAGCCTGGGAGCCAATCTCGGTGTCGAGACCACGGCGGAGGGTGTCGAGACCGCCGAGCAGCTCGAGCTCGTCCGCGAGGCCGGCTGCACCGCCGTGCAGGGCTTCTATTTCAGCAGGCCGTGCTCAGCCGCGGATGTCGGCCGCCTGATCGAGCAGTTGAACCCAATGCATCGGGTGGCGTAAGCGGGGCCCTTCGCGTTCGGTGGGTAGATCGGAGCAATGCCCATCAAACAGTACCGCAAGCAGGATGGGTTTCGCTGCGTTCTACCCATCCTGCGACGCTTACGACCTCTTCAAGTTCGCCAAAATCCGGTCGGCCTCGGTACGCCAATCGGCGCTGCGCGCGAACTCCTTCGTTCCGCGCTCGCCGAACAGCCCGCCATCCGCGAGATCGGCGACCCACGCTTGCCGCTCGGCCGTGCCCTGCGCCGACCATGGCGTGAGGCCCGCCTCGCGCACGGTCTCGGCCACCTCGCGGACCTCCTCAGCCCGGCGCCTGCCGTGCTCGATCACGCGCTGGAAGAAATAGGCGCCCTGCTTCTCCCAATTGATGCCAGGAAATGTCTCGGCCAGTGACGCAAGCACCGCATCCTCTACACCATAGGCGCGCGCCGTGGTGAAGCATTCGATCACCATCGCTTCCATGCCCTTGATCATGATGCTGCGGCACATCTTCACGGCGGAGGCAACGCCGAGCCTATCACTTGCGACCTTGGCATCGAAACCGAGTGTAACCAACAGCGGCGCCAGCTCCCGCGCACCGCCGCCGCCAAGCAGAAGCGGCACCTTGATGCGGTAAGGCGGCACCGAAGTCATGACCGCGCCTTCGACATAACGGCCGCTGGCGCCGTCGATCAGCTCCGCCGCGCGCTGCTTCGCGCCTGGCGAGGCCGAGTTGAAATCAAGGAACCAGGAACCCTGCCTGATTGCGGGCGCGCAGGCCTCTGCAACCGGCACGGCCTGGCTCGCGGTGACCGCGGAGATGATGAAGTCAACACTCCCCGCGAGTTCGGCGTGCGAACTGGCCAGCGCGACGCCAAACTTGGCGGCATGCTCACGCAACGCGGTCTGCTGCTCGCCGCCGAGCTTGATATCGTAGGCGGCGACCTTGACATCCTGCTTGCGCAAATCCTCGGCAAGGATACGACCGACCTCGCCATAGCCGACGAGGCCGATTTGCCATCTCTTTGGGTCGGGATATATCGCCATCAGTTCAAACCATGTGTTGTCGGATCGAACAGCTCGTCCACCGAGAAGCGTCGGGGGATCAGCGACTGCTGGGCCGCATAATCCGTGATGAGATCCAGCGATCTCCTGTTGGCCTCGACGCCGAACGGAATGGGATCCGGTGACGCCGCCGGCCCCGCCGCGGCCTTGCTTCTTTTCAGAAGCTCATAGAGCTCGCGCACGATGTCAGGCCGTTCGCGCGCGAGCTTTGCGGTCACCACCACGAGATGATTGACCGGGATGGCACCGTGTCTCGCAAACCAGCGCGATGCTTCGATAGCCGGATCAGGAAACAGCGGCTTGAGCGGGGCTTCGCTTGCGGTCTCGCCCAGCACCGCGTCAAGCTCGGCATCCAGAAGCATCGGGACGATCTTCCTGCCAGCGGGTGCACGCTCGGTGGTGTCGCGGTATTCGGCGACATGCGGATCCTCGAACGTCACCCAGTGAACTCTGTCGAGATTGACGCCGTAATCATTGGCGAGGATGCCGCGGATCCAGGCACCTGTGGTCGTGGTGAAGGAGCGGATGCCGACGCGCTTGCCTTCGAGGTCACCGGGCCCGAGGACCTCGCGCTCGCCATTGTAGATCGCATAGGCGAGCTGATGGCGGCCCAGCATCGCCGCCGGCAATAGCACGAGCGGCTTGTGGTAGGCCTTGGCCATCAGGAAGGTGACGATCGCCATCTCGCAGACGTCGAAGGCCTGCTCGCGCACCATCGGCTTGAATGCGGTGTTGGTCGGCGTGTACTCGATGAATTCGAGCTCGAAGAGGTTTGAGCGAACCTCGCCGCGCTTCAGCGGCATCACATGCGGGTGGTTGCCGAGGACAATGCGTAAGCGCGGAACATCCATGTCAGCCAACTCCAGGTCGCAACGCGTGACGTCTCAAGCCTGCTCGGGATGATCGACATAGACAAGGCCTGCTTTGGCAAGGGCCTCACGCATCTCGTACATGTCGAGCCCGAGTTCGCCTGAAGCCAGCCGCTTTCGCTTGCCCTCTTCGTCCTGCGTCCGCATCTTTGCCTTTTGCGCGACGGCGCGATTGAGGGTCCTGACGACGACCGGTTTCATTGCAGGATCTCCTCGACGGTCGGAAACAGCCGCTGATAGGCCTCGCCATAGGTCATGGGAACGCCAGTGTTGCGGCTGCCCTGGATGCCGCGGTTGAGCGCGACGCGTTCGTAATAGCCCCAGAGATGCTTTTGCGCTGCCAGGATCTGGAACGCCTCGTATTTCTGGTTCCAGACTTCGTCGATCTTGAGGATCAGGTTGGGCTTGAAGTTGCACATTTCCGGCTGGTGCGGCTCGAACAGGAACACCGGCGGTGCCGAGTATTTATATTTGGCGTCCGGCTTGTGCCCCATCGCCTGCGCCACCACGCGGGTCTGCTGGGCGAAATGCGCGGCGTCCGGATGATCGAAATTATAGGGGTCCTCCAGCGCATGAGTCAGCACGAAGCTCGGATTGAGCTCGCGATAGATGTCGACCATGCGATCGAAATGCGCCTCATTGAGCTTGAGCGGATAGTCGCCGCAATCGAAGAACTCGATTTCGGCGCCCAATAGCTTGGCGGCTCGCTCGGCCTCGTCCTTGCGGCCGGCCTTGACGGATTCCAGCGTCGCACCGGCCTCCTTCCAGGCAAACTGGCTTTCGCCGCGCTCGCCATAGGACAGGCAGACGATCTTCACGCGATAGCCCTTCTTGGCATGGAGCGCGATGGCGCCACCCGCGCGCCAGACGAAGTCGCCGGGATGAGCCGTAATGACAAGACCGGTTTTCATGATTTCAATAACTCCGTTTGGTCAGATCTCTCAGCGTGGCCAGCTCTCACGGCGTGGCCAGCCGCGCATCGCCGTCAAGCACGCGCTTGAGGCGGTTTTCGTCAACCGCGTTCTCCCATTTGGCGACGACGATGGTCGCGACCGCATTGCCGACGAGATTGGTCGGCGTCAGCGCCTGCGACATCAGGCGATGGATTCCGAGCACCAGCGCCACGCTCGCGACCGGTATCGTTCCCGTCGCCGCAAGCGTCGCCGCCAGCACGACAAAGGCCGCTCCGGCGATGCCGGCAGCCCCCTTCGAGGTGACAAGCAGGATAATGAGAAGCGCAATCTGCTGCCCCAGATCGAGCGGCGTGTTGGTCGCCTGGGCCAGGAAGACGCTCGTCGTGGCGAGATAGAGGCAGGTGCCGTCGAGATTGAAGGAATAGCCGGTCGGGATCACGAGCCCGACCACACTCTCCTCACAGCCAAGGTTTTCGAGCTTGGAGATCATCCGCGGCAGCACCGTCTCCGACGAGGTCGTTGCGATGCAGATCAGGAGCTCGGCCCGGATGTAGCGGATCAGCTTCAACAAGCTGAAGCCGCAGAGCCGGGCCACCGGGCCGAGCGCAACAATGATGAAGACCACGCAAGTGAGGTAGAAGCAGACCAGGAGCTTGCCGAGCGAGGCCAGCGAGCCGACGCCGAATTTGCCGACGGTGAAGGCAATCGCACCGAACGCGCCGATCGGCGCGGCCCACATCACGATGCCGACAACGGCAAAGATCATCTTTGCCGCGATGTCGATGATATCGACCAGCGGCTTGGCACGCTCACCGAGCTGCACCAGGGCGAAGCCGCAGACGACGGCGATGAAAAGCACCTGCAGGATATTGCCTTCGGCGAAGGCGCCGACGAACGTGCCCGGGATGATATTCATCAAAAACGGCACGAAGCCGACAGCGGCGGTCTGCTTGACATAGGGCTCGATCGCAGCGGCATTGATGCTGGCCGGATCGATGTTCATCCCGGCGCCGGGCTTCAGGACATTGACCGCGATCAATCCAATGATCAGCGCAATCGTGGTCATGATCTCGAAATAGACGATCGCCTTCAACGCGACGCGGCCGACCCGGGCCATGTCGGCCATATGCGCGATGCCGTGCACGACGGTACAGAAGATGATTGGCGCGATCAGCATCCGGATCACCTTGATGAAGGCATCGCCCAGCGGCTGCATCTGGGCGCCAAGGCCGGGGCTGACAGCGCCGAGCAGGACGCCGGCCGCCATCGCGATCAGCACCTGCACCCAGAGCTCCTTCCACCAGGATCCGGTCCGCTGCTTCTCGATGATCAGAGTTGTCATCTCAGCCCCAATTTTTGCTTGCCGGATCAGTCAAACTCGAACAGCCGCGCGGGGTTGCTCACCAGGATCTTCCACTGCAGCTCCGTTTCCGGCGCGAACAGCGGCACCAGATCGACCAGGTCGCCGTCATTCGGCATCACCTTCACATTGGGATGCGGCCAATCCGTGCCCCAGATCACCCGATCCGGCGCCGTCTCGACGATTTTCCGCGCAAAAGGCACGGCATCAGTGAACGGAGGTCCCGCGGAAGACACCCGCTCGCAGCCGCAGACCTTGACCCAGCATTTTTCGTCGCGATGCATCAGCTCGATCAGGGTGCGGAAGGGAAGCTGGTCGAGCCCATCGGCAGCCTTGACGCGGCCCATATGATCGATGGTGTAGCGCACCGGCAGGCGCGCCAGCATGTCGGCATATTCGGGAAGATCGATGGCATCGAAGTGCAGATCGACATGCCAGCCGAGCGGCGCGATCATCGCAATCACCCGCTCGAATACGCCGATATCGGGAACGCCGCCGAGATGGCGGACGAAGTTGAAGCGACAGCCGCGAAAGCCGCCGTCATGCAGCTCGCGCAATCCGCGCTCGGTGATGGTGTCGTCGATATTGGCGACCGCCCGGTAGGCGCCGTTGCTCTCCGCGATTGCGTCCAGCGCAACGCGGTTGTCGGTGCCGTGGACGCTGGCATTGACGATGACAGCGCGGCCGACGCCGAGCCTGGCATGCAGCGCCCGGAAATCCTCCAGCCCCGCGTCAGGCGGCGTATAGGGCCGGTCCGCCGCATAAGGATATTTCGAGCCTGGCCCGAAGATGTGGCAATGCGCGTCACAGGCGAGCGGCGGCAGCTTGAATTTCGGGATCCTGGTGTGGGGATCGGGTCCCGGAATGGTCGGCGTGTACATGATCAGCCTTGGGTGAACTTGAACAGACGAGCAGGATTTTCGACGAGGAGCTTCTGTTGGGTGGCGGGATCCGGCGCATAGGCTGCAGAACAGAGCAGCGGTGACTTTGTTCTTATGACTTGCTGTGTGACGCGGCCCGGCGGCGCGTCCGTACTGGCTGGTCGAGCGGCGGCGCCTGCATCGAGGCGACGGTCGCGCGCACCAGCTCCTCGATGGCATGGCCAGCGTCCGCACCATCGGCCTCGCCGCGCGACAGGCGCGAGACACGCTCCGGCGTCACCAGCGAGTAATACAGCGCGCCGAGCAGAAAATGGCTGCGCCAGACGATCTCGGTGCGCGGAATATGCGGCAGGCTTTCGTTGATCGCATCGATGAAGGCGTGGCTGGTGTCGTCGAAGGTCTGCGCAATGATGCGCCGCGCGACCTCGTTGCCTTCGGCCGACATCACGGCGCGCAGCCGCGTGAAGCGCGCGCCGCCGCCTGCGAGGTCGCTGCCGGAGGAGAAAGCGGGCAAGACATAGGCGCGCACGATCGCCTCGAGCCGGTCCTGCAGGTCGCGCACGCGCTTCGCAGCAGAGAGGAGCTCGGAGCGGCGCAGGTTCATCGGCCCGCAATGCCGGCGGTAGATCTCCAGCAGCAGCCCGTCCTTGGTCTTGAAGTGATAGGTGACGCTGCCGGGATTGGCGCCGGCTGCCAGCGCGATGTCGCGCACCGAGACCGCGTTGAATCCGTTGGTCGAGAACAGCTCCTCCGCAGCGCACAGGATCGCCTCGCGCATATTGGGCTTGCGCGCCGCAGTCGGCTTGCTCTGGAGCTTTCGGACCATGCCATTTGTACTAATGTACAAAAGAACAGGTCTGGTCAACAATAAACATGGGCGCTAGTACTGCACCCGAAACAACGCTGCCGCGCGGGGTTTGACCCGAGGCGGCGAGATGCGAAAACAACCGGGGAGTACGCCAGGCATGCCGGCTTCGATCAAACGACTATTGTGTCTTGCATCCCTTGCGCTTGCCATGACGAGCCCAGCCGGGGCTGAAAGCTTTCCTACCAAGCCGGTCCATATTCTGGTGCCCTACGCGGCAGGCGGTGCCGTCGATGTGTTGGCGCGCACGCTCGGCCAATCGCTCGCAAAGATCTGGGGCCAGCAGCCCGTCATCGACAACCGCCCCGGCGCCGGCGGCATTGTCGCCTCGCAGGCGCTGACGCAATCAGCTCCCGACGGATACACGCTGATCCTGGTCGCGAGCGGTCATCCGCTCAACCAGTTCATCTATCCGAGCCTGCCCTACGACACCTTCAAGGATTTTACCGCCATCAGCGAGGTCGCCTCCTCGCCGCTCGCAATCATGGCGGCCAAGCAAGGTCCGTTCAAGACTCTGCAGGACGTGCTGGCGGCCTCGCGCAAGCAGCCGGATTCGCTGTCCTACGGCATGTCGGGCAACGGCACCTCGGCGCATCTGGCCGGCGAGCTCCTGAAATACATGGCGGACGTCAAGATCGTCGCCATTCCCTACAAGGGCGGTGCGCCGGCGATCACCGCCGTGATCGCGGGCGAGATTCCGCTCAGCTTCAATCCGCTCGCGGAGGTGGTCGGCCAGCTCGACGGCGGCGCGGTGCGTGCGCTTGCCGTGACATCGGCGGAGCGTTCCAAGGCACTTCCAGATGTTCCGACGGTGGCGGAGTCGGGCGTGCCCGGCTACGACGTCTCGGTGTGGTGGGGCTTCCTCGGGCCTGCCAAAATGCCGCCTGAACTCGCAGCGAAGATACAAACCGACCTGAAGGCAGCGCTGCAGGATCCTGTCGTCGAGAAGACGCTGGTGCAGATCGGCGCAACACCGGCGGGCAGCACGCCAGCCGAGTTTGATGCGTTCATGCACGCGGAGGTGAAAAAATGGGAGCCGGTGTTGAAGGCAGCCAACATTCGCGCGCAGTGAGACTGGCTGGCAGTGCACTGGTCGCTTGCGCGCTTCTCAACGCGACTGCTTTGCACGCCGGCGACGAAGCACAGCTTCTCGCACCGACCGGCCATTTGCGCGTAGGTGTTTATGTCGGCAGCCCGACCTCGATGGTGACTGATCCCGTCAGCCATGAAACCCATGGCGTGACCTATGAGCTGGGCAAGGAATTCGCCGACCGGCTGCACGTCCCGGTCGACTACGTTCCCTTCCTGCGGATTGCAGAGGTCGTCGGCGCAATTAAAGATGGCAAGGTCGATTTCACCGTTACCAACGCGACGCCGGTGCGCGCGAAAGACGTTGACTTCAGCCAGACGCTGCTAGCCGTCGAACTCGGCTATCTTGTGCCGGCCAATTCACCAATTACGAGCGCCAAAGCGCTGGAGCGTCCGGGCATCCGCATCGGCGTGACCAAGGGTGGCACCTCAGAGCGGGTACTGTCTGAAACGTTAGGGAATGCCACCATCATCTCCAAGGAAAGTGTCGCACGTGGCATCGAGGCGATCCGCAAGGGCGAGCTCGATGTCTATGCCACCAACAAGGCGATCCTGTTCCAGATGGCGGAACAGCTGCCGGGCGCGCGCGTGCTGGACGGCAATTGGGGACAGGAGCACATGGCCATCGCCGTTCCCAAGGGACGCGACAGCGCAAAGCCGTTTCTCGATGCCTTTGTCCGGGATGTCCAGTCGAACGGACGGCTCGAGCAGGTCGAGGCGCAAGCGGGGCTGAAGGGCGCGGTCAAGCCGAAGGATTGACCGCGCGCCACGTCAGGAGTGCTTGGCCTCAACCGGCGGCGTGCCGTGGGTGTGGAAGGACTCAATCGTCTTCAAGCCCCAGGCCTGGCCCTTCTTGCGTTCGGCCTCGGTCCAGACGATCGGCTTCCAGTCCGGCGCCAGCACCAGCCGCGCGCCGGCATTCGCAACCTCGACGCGGTTGCCACCGGGCTCATAGACATAGAGGAAGAAGGTCTGCTGCACAGCATGCTTGTGCGGGCCCGTCTCGATATAGACGCCGTTCTCCAGGAAGATATCCGCAGCGCGCAGGATTTCCTCGCGGCTGTCGAGCGCATAGGTCACGTGGTGAAAGCGGCCCTTGGTGCCGGTGTGATCGCGCGTATAGGCGAAGTCATAGCTCTTGTTGGTGAAGGTCAGCCACATGCCGGCCTCGGTGCCGTCGTCGAGCACGATCTGCTCGGTGGTGCGCGCACCGAGATATTTTTCGAAGAACAGCCGGTTTGCCTTGATATCGGCCGCGAGCCCGTTGAAATGGTCAAGCCGGCGCACATTGACGCCGCGTGCGGGAAAGCGCTGCGCCTGGTTCTTCAGTGACGGCGTTTGCTCGGGCGACGGCTTGAACCACTCCGTCTCGTAATAGAGTTCGAGCAGATGGCCGTCAGGATCGCGGAACTGGTAGGCCGGCCCGTGCCCGATGTCGCCGTCTATCCAGCCCACCTCGAAGCCGGAGCCTTTCAACGCGGCAACCCGCCGCTCCAGCGCCTGCGGGCTGCGGGCACGGAACGCCGCATGCCCGAGGCCCGAGGTCTTCGATCCCGTCAGCTTCAGCGAGTAGCGCTCATAATCGTCCCAGCCCCGCAGATAGACGGAATCGCCCTTGGTGCCGCTTACGGTCATGCCGAGCACATCGACAAAGAAGGACAGGCTCTTGTCCGGCACCGGCGAGAAGATTTCGAGATGGGCAAGATGGGCCACATCCATGATCGGTTCGTTTTGCATCGTGTCGACCTGCTGTTTCATTTCAATTTATGAAAACGGACGCAGCGCAGAGCGGCTCATGCGCCGCGTGCCAAATGCTTCCCGGCGATGTAGCCGAATGTCAGCGCCGGTCCAAGCGTAATTCCCGGGCCCGGATAGTTTCCGTTCATGATCGAGGTCATGTCGTTGCCGCAAGCGCAGAGCCCAGCGATGACAGAGCCGTCATCGTGCAGTACAATGACGTCATAGGCTTCCGAGCGAGGACGTGTAGCCGCAGGCATCTTCCGCTAGTCCCGACAGCCGAACTCCGCCGACAGCCGCCGTGCCGCAGCCTGCACGGCCCGCGCGCGACCTTGCAGGGCCTGGATATTGAGGCGCCAGATCGGTCCGGAAATGCCGACTGCCCCCATGATCTGGCCGGTGAAATCCTTCACGGGCACGGCGATGCAACGCACCTCGGGATTGAACTCGCCGTCATCGAAAGCAATTCCACTTTGCCGGACGTCCTCGATGTTCTTCCGAAGGGCGGCGGCATCGGTGATGGAGTTCTGCGTCACCGGCGCAAGCTCCACGCGCTTTAAAAAGCCGTCGAGCAGCTCCGGTTTCAGCGCCGCGAGGATGACCTTGCCCAGCGCCGTGCAATGCGCGGGGCGAACGACGCCGACCCGCTCCGTCAACTGGAACGCGCCGGTGCCGGCCGTGCGCGCAATCACCACGACGGAATCGCCCATGGGCACGGCAAAATGGCCGCTCTCGCCGGTCTCGCGCGACAGGTCTTCCAGCACAGGCGTAGCGAGACTGACCATCTCGATCTCGTCGAGCGCGTTCGCGGCAAGCGCGAACAGCGGCCGGCCGATCCGATAGCGCTTGTCGTCCTTGATCTGGCGGATGTAACCGAGCGAAACCATGGTCTTGACCAGGTGAAAGGTCGTGCTGTTGTGCAAGCCAACCTTCCGACTCAGTTCGGCGAGATTGATGCCGTCGCGGCTGCGCGCGACTTCTTCCAGAATGCTGAAGGCACGCGCGAGCGACTGCACGCCGCCGGCGCGCTTGTCGTCCGGCGCCTCGATTGCGGCCGGTGGCTGCGGCGCCGCCGCGGCCTCGCCGTTGCTTGCGCTCTCGGCCACACCCTTGCCGCGGCTCTTGGCTCCGCTCTGTGTCCTCACATTCATCGGTTCTGCTCGCTTTCCGTTTTCGTCAGACCGGTCCCTCGTCATCCGTCACCGGCGAAGTGACGACCAGAAAAACCAGATCGACCAGGCCCGAATTGGCGATCGAGTGCTCGACACCCGGTGGCAGGAAGATGACATCGTGCTTGCGCACCACTTGGCGGGTGTTGCCGATCTCCATCAATCCCTCGCCTTTGAGCACATGATAGACCTGCTCCTGGACCGCATGCTTGTGCTTTGCGACATGGGCCATCGGCTGATACATCGAAATCCGGTAATCGATATGCTTTGAGCCTGCCGTCTCCGGCATCACCAGCGGTTTTGACAGCGCGCCGCCAAAATGATTGGGAAACTCCCGCCACGGCACTTCGGCGATGTTGCGGATGATTGCGCCGCCTTGTTCAGAAGCCATCGAGCGTCTCCTTTAATCGCCTACATCAGGACACTAGCGCGCCGCCATCGAGATAGACCACCGATCCCGTGGCAAATCCGATGGTCATGAAGGCCAGGATCTGGCGTGCGATATCCTCGCCGACCCCGACCCGTCCCACCGGGAGCGAGGCCGCAGTTTTCGCCAGCATCTCCTGCCGCGTGGCTTCCGGCATCGCCGCGCGGATCGGGGTATCGATCACGCCGGGCGACACCGCGTTGACGCGCACCGGCGCGAGTTCGAGCGCCAGGCTTCGCGCCAGCGATTCGATCGCACCGTTCGCCGCCCCCACGATCGCGGAGGCCGGCCGCGGCCTGATGCTGAGAAAGCCCGAGACCAGTGTCAGGGAGCCGCCCTTGCGGATCTCTGCCGAACGCGCTACGCGCCAGGCACCCCAGAACTTGCCTTCCATGGTGGCGCGCACATCCTCCATGGGCACCGTCTTGAACGGTCCTGAGCGCAACTGGGCGGCCGTGACGACGACGTGATCGACGACGCCGACCGACTTGAACAGCGCCGCCACGCTGTCGTCGCTGGTGACGTCGGCGACCATGGCCGTGGCACCGATCTTTTCGGCAGCAGGCGTGAGCCGATCCTTGTTGCGCGAGGCGATCACGACCTCGGCACCTTCTTTTTTCGCAAGCTCCGCCGTCGCAAGCCCAATGCCGGACGAACCGCCGACCACAACCACTTTTTGTCCTGCAAGCAACATCGCGTTCCCTCTGCTCACCTCAAGCTTTGTTTCCTTGATATCCGGCCATTTACGTCGGCTGAAACTGCACACCAATGCCCGGCCTGCTGCGGCCGAGCCCCGGCAGTTCCCAAACGCCGGCACCGGCGGGATTGATGTCCGCGGCAATATCGACATCGATCAGATAGGGTTTGTTGGCGGCAATGCCTTTGCGGATCGCCTCGCCGATATCGCCGGCGCGATCGACGCGCACGCCCTCGACGCCACAGGAGCGCGCCATCGCCGCGAAATCCGGATTGTAGCGCTGGCCGGTCATGGGATCGTGGAAGTCGGTCGCAAGCTCACGGCCCTCGAGATAACCCCGCTGCAAGCCGCGGATCGAGGCATAGGCGTAATTGTTCCAGACCACCCAGACCACAGGCAGATTGTATTCGACTGCGGTGCCGAGCACGTTGGCGTGCATGAAGAAGGCGCCGTCGCCGCAGACGGAGACGCAGGGACGGTCGGGGGCTGCGAATTTTGCACCCATCACGCCAGCGACACCGAAGCCCATCGGGCCAAAGCCCATCGAGCCGATCAGCGAATCCGGACGCTTGGGCTTGCAGAAGCCGAGCAGCCAGTTGTGATGCACACCGATGTCGCTGACCAGGATCGCGTCTTCCGGCAGCGCCTTGTCGATCTCATGCGCCGCACGCTGCGGATTGACCGGCGTGGTGTCGTCGGAAAAGCCGGGCGCGACGAACTTGTCCCATTCCTTGCGATAGACATCGATCTGCGCCAGCCACTCTTTGCGCGCGTCTTCCTTCTTCCTGAGGTCGCTGCGGCGATCTAGCTCGTCGTTGATCTGGCGCAGGAAGGTGCGGACATCGGCCATCAGGCCGAGCGCGACCGGATAGTTGCGCCCGATCTCCTCGGGATCGATGTCGACATGAATGAGCCGCGTCGGCGGAATGGTAAAGGAGTAGCCGGGAATCCATGAGCTCGATGTCCGGTCGTCGAAGCGGACACCGAGTGCCATCAGCACGTCGGCCTGGCGCGTGGCGTGATTGGCCTGGTAGTGCCCAGCGCGCGCGACAAGCCCAAGCGCCAGCGGGTGGTTGACGTCGAGCGCGCCCAATCCGCTTGCGGAAGCCGCCACCGGAATCTGCAAGCGCTCGGCGAGACGCTTCAACTCCTCGCTCGCGCCGCCGTAACGCACGCCTTGGCCAACCAGCATCACCGGCCGCTCGGCGCTCAACAACATATCGACGGCTTTCACGACGCCTTCGGGATCGGCGCCGCAGCGGCTGGAAATGTTGGCGTTCCAGCTCTGCGCGTTGGGCGCCTCCTCCGCCGCCGACTCCATGAATACGTCGAACGGAACGTCGAGCACCACCGGTCCCGGCCGCCCGGTCACCATGGTCTTCCAAGCCTGCCGCACGGCAAGCGGCACCATCTCGCCGCGCGTCGGCTGGAACACCTTCTTGCACATGGTGCGCACGGTGGAGGGGAAGTCGGCCTGATAATGCCGGTACATCTCCTGGAACGCGCCGCGATTGAACTGGCTGGTCGGCACGTTGCCGGTCACCGCCATGAACGGGACGGAGTCGAGGAAGGCGTTGGCGAGCGAGATCGGCAGGTTTGCGGAGCCAGGGCCACAGGATGTGAAGCTCGCGGTCGGCTTGCCGGAGACGCGGTAATACACGTCGGCCATGAAGCCGGCGACGCTCTCATGATGCACCGAGATGGTCTTGATTTCGGAGGAGCGCTCATAGAGCGCGTCGATGAACTGGATGTTGCCGTGGCCGCACAGGCCGAACACCTGCGGTACCTTCTCCTGAATCAGGTAATCGACAATGACCTGGGCACCGTTGAGTGCATTGCGCGACGGCATGAGCTCGCTTCCTCCTGGACTTTCGGCTCGGATCGTCCACGACCGACTTCGTGTCCGCCCAAGGCGAGGCACGGTATTTATCATATTGTTGCACGTCAATTAATATTGTCGCATCACCTAGGCGAGGCCGACCGAGACCATAGCGGCCTGGTGTTTCGCTCGAGACCGCCAAGTGCGCGGCGATGGAGCATGATTTTCCTTCTCTGTAGGGCTCAGCGCGACCATATCGAACCGCGCCGCACCAATACTCTGGTCTTTCGACCAGTTGACATCGTCAGCCTGCTCCGGGAATATCTGTTCAACAATAAAAGAATACATTTCATAATGTCGCAAATATTGGGAGGGAAATCACCATGCTGCGGGTCTCGAGACGGCGGCTTCTCACGACCGGCGCGGCGCTGGCAGGCGTCTCTGCGCTCGGCTTTCCGGCCATCAGCTATGGCCAGAGCGACAAGATCAAGATCGGTCATCTCACGCCGCTCACCGGCTTTCTCGGCGCAATCGGCAGCTACGCGCAGCTTGGCGTGAAGCTGGCCGCGGAAGAACTCAACCAGAGCGGCGGCATTCTGGGCAGGCAAATCGACCTGATCTCGGAAGACTCGGTCAACCCGGCGACGGCCTCGACCAAGGCGCAGCGCATGATCGAGCAGGATGGTGCCGTCGTGCTGCTCGGCGAAATTTCCTCGGCGTCGTCGCTGACGATCATGCAGGTCGCCCAACGCAACAAGAAGGTATTTTTCTCGACCGGCGCCCGCTCGGATGCGCTGCGCGGCAAGGACTGCAACCGCTATGCCTTCCACTGCGACATTCCGAACACCGTGATGGTCAACGCCGTCGGCACCGCGCTCAAGGAGAAGGGCATGGTGAAGGGCAAGAAGTTCTTCACGCTGACCGCGGATTACATTTTCGGTCATGACCTGCTCAAGGCGGCAAAACTCTTCTTCGCCGCCAATGACGCCAACCTGATCGGCGATGAATTGATCGCAACCGACGTCACCGATTTCAGCCCCTACCTGCTGAAAGTCCGCCAGGCCAAGCCCGACGTGGTCTGCTGCAACCTCGCCGGCAACCAGGTGACCAACCTGGTCAAGCAATATGCGGAGTTCGGCTTCCCCTATCCTCTGGTCGGCTTCAACCTCAACACAGGCGACGCCTGGGCGGCTGGCGCGGGCAATCTCAGCGGCACCTGGCCGACCGTCTGGTATCACACTCTCGACAATCCCCAGTCGAAGGCCTTCGTCGCCGCCTTCACCAAGAAATATGGCAAGCCGCCGGAGAACCACGCCTGGATCGACTACGTCACGTTGAAACTTCTGGCGCAGGCGGTCAACGAGACCAAGTCGACGGACAGCGAAGCGCTGATCACCTATTTCGAGAAGCAGTCGCAGTTCGACATCATGAAGGCGCGCAAGGCCTATTTCCGCAGCTGGGACCATCAGCTGGTGCAGGAAGCCTATCCCTTCACGGTGAAGCCGAAGGAGGAGATGAAGGATCAGTGGGACATGCTGGTGCTGGGCGACGCGGTGCCGGCGGGCGGCGCGCCGCTGGAATCGATCTATCCGACCAAAGAGCAGAATCCCTGTGAAATGAAGACCTGACGGCCGCCTCGCGCAGTCAAGCGGTTGGCGTCAACGGCGCCGGCACTGATGAGCCGGCGCCGCTTTCGTCGAAGACAAGCGGAACACAGATGCAGTTCGAGTTCTTGCTGGAACAGGTGGTCAATGGCCTCGTGCTCGGAGGTTATTACCTGTTGATCGCGCTTGGGCTGTCGCTGATCTTCAGCGTCGGTGGCATCGTCAACCTCGCCCATGGCGCGTTCTACGCGCTCGGCGCCTACGCTTCCGTCGAACTCACCAAATATCTCGGCTTCGGCCCCGCGGTGGTGATCTCGCCGATTGCGGTCGCGTTGCTTGGCATTCTCTTTGAGCGCTTCATCCTGCGACGTTTCTACACGGCCGATCCCATTCTCGGCCTGCTCGTCACCTTTGGGCTCGCGATGGTGACGGAACAGGCGATCCGGATCATCTGGGGCGCTGCGCCCCTGTCGGCCTCGATCCCGCCGGCTTTTCGCGGCTCGGTCTTTCTCGGCGACTTCCTGTTCTCGCGCTACCGCCTCCTGATCCTTGCCGTGGTCGCGGCGGTGCTGCTCGGCGTATGGCTGCTCTTGCACAAGACCTCGTTTGGGCGGGTGGTGCGCGCCGGCATGCAGCGGCCCGACATGGTGGCTGCACTCGGCATCCGGTTGCAGCCCTACATGACCGCGATCGTGATGCTTGGCGTCGGCATGGCCGCGCTCGGCGGCGCTTTCTTCGCGCCGATCACTGTCGTGCATCCCGCGATGGGCGCCGAGATCATCACCGTTGCCTTTGTCGTCGTCGTGATCGGCGGTCTCGGCAGCTTCTGGGGCGTCGTGCTCGCAGCACTTCTGGTCGGCGTGGTGCGCGGCACCACCATCCACTTCGCGCCCGCAGCGGGCGAAGCCTCGATCTACATCCTGATGTTTGCGGTCTTGCTGGTGCGCCCGCGCGGGCTGCTCGGCGAGCGTATCGAGAAATTCGAATGACGATATCAATGCGAGCTCGGGTCCGGCCGCTGCTGCTGGCGGCGCTTGCGCTTGTGGCGTTGCCCTTTTTGCTGCGAGCGCTTGGGCTTTCGCTCAACACCGGTATCTGGGCGGTCGCGCTTGGGATTGCCACCATGGGTCTCAACCTCTGCATCGGCTATACCGGGCTCGTCTCTTTCGGCCATTCGACCTGGTTCGGCATCGGCGCCTATGCGGCCGGGCTGATCCAGCTGCTTTACTTTCCCGACCAGATCTGGTTGCCGCTCCTGCTTGCGATGCTCGTCACCGCCGCGTCGTCCTTCCTCATCGGCATCGTCATCCTCCGGCGGCGCGGCGTCTATTTCTCGCTGCTGACGCTCGCGCTCGCGGCGCTGACCTACACCACCGCATTCCGCTGGACTGCCGTCACCGGCGGCGAGGACGGGCTCGGCGGCTTGAAGCGCGGTGGCATCGCCGGCATCTCGCTCGACAACGCCCTTGCCTATTATGTCGTCGTCGCTGCGATCGCGCTTGGCGTGCTCTATGTCCTGTTGCGCCTGGTGCGCTCGCCGTTCGGCCATGTGCTGGTGGCGATCCGCGAGAACCAGCAGCGCGCCTCGTTCCAGGGTTACCCTGTCGAGCGCTACAAGCTCGCCGTGTTCGTGATCTCGGCGGTCGTCACCGGTCTCGCCGGCGCGCTGGTCGCTTTCCAGAATTACCTGGTCTCGGCGGAAGCCGTCTCGGTGCCGTTTGCCGGCGAATTGCTGGCGATGGTGGTGATCGGCGGCATGCGCAGCATGCTGGGTCCCGCGCTCGGCGCGATCTTCTTCATCCTGTTCCGCGAGCTGTTCTCGATCTGGACGTCGGACTGGCTGCTTTGGTTTGGGCTGACCTTTGTTGGCTTCGTGATGTACTCGCCCGACGGTCTCGTCGGCATCGCCGGGAAAGTGCTGCGCCGCTACCGGCCCGCGCCTGAGGAATCGGCCGCCATGAGCAAGCGCAGGATCTATGACGGCCTGCCACTGCCGGCGTTTCTTCGCCCGGAGGCACTCAAAGGCACCGTGCTGGAGGTCGCCGGCATCTCCAAACATTTTGGCGGCATTCGTGCCGTCAACGACGCAAGCATTGCCGTGAATGCCGGCGAGATCCATGCCCTGATCGGTCCGAACGGCGCAGGCAAGACCACGCTGTTCAATCTCGTCTCCGGCCTCTATCGGCCCGACCGGGGTACCGTGCGCCTGCAAGGCCGCGACATTCAGGGCATCGGGTCCGACCTGATCTGCCATCAGGGCCTCGCGCGCTCCTTCCAGATCACCAATCTGTTTCGCGGCCTCTCCATCTATGAGAACCTCCGGCTGTCGCTGCAGGCGCGCCGACCGATGCGCTTCAACATCTGGCGCGACATCGATCACTTTGCCGAAATCCATGCCGAGACCGCCGAGCTGATGAAGTTTCTCGGGCTCGAAGGCATCGAGCATATCGAGGCCAGCGAGCTCTCCTATGGCGGCCAGCGCCTGGTCGATCTCGGCATCGCGCTCGGCTCCAAGCCGCAAGTGCTGCTGCTGGACGAACCGCTCGCAGGCCTTGCCGCGGCCGAGCGCGAGCGCGTTTCCAACCTCGTCAGGAATATTGCCGCCAACATCCCCGTCCTGATCGTCGAGCACGATATCGACCGCGTGCTAGACTTCTCCAAGACCGTCACCGTGATGAACCAGGGCGAGGTGCTGATGAGCGCGTGCCCTGCTGCTGTGCGCGCGGATTTGCGGGTGCAGGAGATCTACACCGGCACCGGCATTCCCGCGGTCGAGCGCCAGCGCATCGACGGGGCCGCGACGACCGCACCAACCTTGCTGCGCTTTGAGCGTATCAACACCTTCTATGGCAAGAGCCACATTCTCAATGACGCCACACTCGAGGTCCGCGAGGGCGAGATCGTCGCCCTGCTCGGCCGCAACGGCGCCGGCAAGTCGACGCTGGTCAAGACCATTGCGGGCCTGGTGCCGGCCGCCTCGGGTCGTATCGAATTCGAGGGCGAGGACATCGCGCGCTGGCCCGCGACCGAGATCGCGCGGCGCGGCATAGGCTATGTGCCGCAGGGCCGCGGCCTGTTCGCCGGCATGACGGTGCGGGACAATCTCGCGCTCGGCCGGCTTGCCCGCAAGACCGACGGCTCGACCGGGGTCGTCTGGGACGAGGCGCGCATCCTGCAATATTTCCCGCAGCTCAAGGAGCGGTTGGATGTCGCTGCGGATTATCTCTCCGGCGGCGAGCAGCAGATGGTCGCGGTCGCCCGCGCCATGTCAGGCAACGTCAAGCTGCTTTTGCTCGACGAGCCCTTCGAAGGACTCGCCCCGGCGGTGACCCTCGAGCTGTTCAAGGTGTTCGACCAGCTCCGCCGGCACCTCTCCATCGTGATCGTCGAGCACAATCTCGATCTCGTGCTCGCGCTCGCCGACCGCGTCTTCGCGCTCGAACGCGGCGCGGTGTTCCACGAAGGCCCGGCCGAGCCGCTGCTGACCGACCTCACCTATCGCAAGCAAATCCTCTGGCTCTGACGGCATCATCGACGGCTGCGGCCTACCGCCGCGCGTCCCTCGCCTTTCCCGGCGGCCAGGCGCGCATGGCCACCTTTGCGATTTCCGAGAGCTTCTCGCGCGATGCGCCGTCACGCGCCTGCACTGCAAGGCCACGCGCAACGGCGCTGTAGTAAGCGGCCAGCATGCCGCAATCGGTATCGGCCGGCACGTCGCCGTCGGCGATGCCCTTTCGAATTCGCGCCGCCATCGCACTTTCCGAAAAAGCGCGATGCTCGCTCATCATGTCGCGGATGTTCCTCATGCCGGGCGAACAATGCGTACCGGCAAGCGAAATCATGCAGCCCGGGGGATGATCGCCGCGGGTGAATTCTTCCGCGGTCGCCTCCAACAGAAGCGCGAAGGCCGTCCTCGCATCCGTCGAAGGCTCGTTGAGAATGGCGAAGAACCATTGGCCGGCCCAATCCAGATAGGCTCGGGTGGCTTCGCAATAGAGCGCTTCCTTGCTGCCAAACGAATTGTAGAAGCTCGACGCGCTGATTCCCATTGCGCCTATCAGGTCGTCGAAGGACGTTCCCTCATAGCCACGCTCCCAGAACAGCTTCATCGCCTCGAACAGCGCCTTGCTGCGGTCAAAGACCGCTGGCCGTCCCCGGCCGCGCTTACTCCCTTGAATTATTTTTGGTGTCATCGCTCCAAAAATCCTTGAAAGGCGCCTCCCCAAGTCTATATCCGACCCAGCATATTGGAGTTCCCGCTCCAAATATCAACACCCAACGCAGCTTTATTCCAATTCAAATGACAAGTGCTCGGCATCACGACCTCGACACGTTGGAACGACCGGCGCTTGCGGTTCAGGACGCCGCCGCGGCCGTCACCGACGTTCGCGCGGCCTGGCAAGGACTTATGGGCAGCCTCATGGATCAGATCAGCGACCCTTCGAAGCTCGAAAGAGAACCGCTCCGCGAACCCGCATCTGCACCCAGACCGCGCCGGCGGTTGGTGCGCGCATTCGCGATAGGCGCAGTTGTGATAGCCGGCGGCCTTTTCGCCTGGCTCGACTACGGACCTAAACGCGGCGGCCAGGCGGTCGCAGCGCCGACGCCAGCCCCGGTCGTGACCGTAAGCCAGCCCCTGCAGCGGGAGGTCGATACGACAGCCGGCTTTCTCGGTCAGTTCTCGGCGGTGAACCGCGTCGAACTGCGCGCCCAGGTTGGCGGCACGTTGACCGAGATCCACTTCCAGGACGGCCAGATCGTTCATAAGGGCGACCTCCTTTTCGTGATCGATCCGAGGCCCTACGAGATCAAGCTCGCGCAGGCGAATGCGGCGGTGCAGACCGCGGAGGCTCGCGTCGCGCTTGCCAACAACCAGCTGACGCGCGCGCAATCGCTCAAGCGCAACGAGTTTGCCACCCAGGAGACGGTCGACCAGCGCACCTCCGACCAGGATTCGTCGCAGGCCGCGGTCGAGGATGCAAAAGCGCGCGTGCGTGACGCCGAGCTCGATCTCGAATATTGCCGCGTGCGGGCCCCTTTCACGGGTCGCATTGGCGCGCGCCAGGTCTCGATCGGCGGCCTGATCGCGGGCAGCCGCGCCGCCACCAGCCCGACCACCCTGCTGACGACGCTGGTCTCGCTCGATCCGCTCTATCTCGACTTCGACATGAGCGAGTCCGATTTTCTCACCTTCTCGCGCGAGCGCGCGCGCGTCGGCGGTCCGCTCGCCAGTAATGTTCTGATCAGCCTTTCCGACGAGAACGGCTTCGCTCGCGAGGGGACGCTCGACTTCATCGACAATGCGCTCGATCGCTCCAGCGGCACCATTCATGCCCGTGCTACCGTTCCCAATGCAGACCTCTTCCTGGCGCCGGGCCAGTTCGCCCGTCTGCGCGTCGCGATCGCACCGCCCGCGCCCGTCTTCCTGCTGCCTGACGCGGCGGTCGTGCCCGATCAGTCCCAGCATCTGGTGATGACGGTCGGCCCCGACTCCGTCGTCAAGCCCAAGATCGTGACAACGGGCGACCTCCGCGGCGGATTGCGGGTGATCCGCTCCGGCCTCGACGTAAACGATCGCGTGGTCATCGACGGTGTCGTGCATGCCATGCCCGGCGCCAAGGTCGCGCCGCAGGACGGCACCATCCACTACGACGCATCGGCCGACGGCCGAGGTTGAAAGCACAAGAGCTGAGACAGCAAGGCCGAGACAGGAACTCCTCCCGTGACACACAGCTTCATCGACCGGCCGATCTTCGCGACCGTGCTGAGCGTCTTCGTGACGCTGATCGGCCTTGGCGCGCTCGCCATCCTGCCGGTCGCGCAATATCCGGAGATCGTGCCGCCCACGGTCCAGATCACGACCGTCTATCCCGGTGCATCCGCGGAGACCGTTTCGCGGACGGTCTCGACGCCCCTCGAGCAGCAGATCAATGGCGTCGAGAACATGCTTTACATGAGCAGCCAGTCCACCGGCGACGGCAAGCTCACCCTCACCGTGACGTTCCGGATCGGCACCGACCTCAACGTCGCGCAGATGCTGACGCAGAACCGCGTGCAGGATGCGCTGCCCCGCTTGCCCGAAGACGTGCAGCGGCTCGGCGTGCAGGTCCGGAAGGCAACGCCCAACATCCTGCTCGCGGTGCATCTCTATTCGCCCGACAGCTCCCGCGACACGCTTTATATCTCCAACTACGCAACGCTGCATGTGAAGGACGTGCTGGCGCGCCTGCCCGGCGTCGGCGATGTGCAGATCTTTGCCGGTCGCGAATATGCCATGCGCATCTGGCTCGACCCTGACAAGGTCGCAGCCCATAACCTGAATGCGAGCGAGGTGCTCGCTGCATTGCAGGCCCAGAACGTCCAGGTTTCGGCTGGTGTGCTGAACCAGCCGCCAGTCGCGTCGAAGCAGGCCTATCAGCTCAACGTGCAGACGCTCGGCCGGCTGTCCACGCCCGAGCAATTCGCCTCCGTCGTGCTGAAGTCGGATGGCGAAGGCCGCGTGACGCGGCTGCGCGACGTCGGGCGGGTCGAGATCGGCGCCGCCGATTACGGCTCGACCGCGTTCATGGACCGCGGCCCCGGCATGCCGCTTCTGATCTTTGCCCAGCCGGGCGCGAATTCGCTCGCCGTCGAGCACGAGGTGCTCGACACCATGCAGACACTGCAAAAAGACTTTCCCCCCGGCCTCGACTACAAGGTCATCTATGATCCGACCATCTTTGTCGGCAAATCGGTCGACGAGGTGATCAAGACGATCTTCGTCGCGATCCTGCTGGTGGTCGGCGTCGTGTTCCTGTTCCTGCAGAGCTGGCGCGCGGCGATCATTCCTGTCATCGCGATCCCGGTCTCGCTGCTCGGTACCTTCACGTTTCTCTATGTGCTCGGTATCTCGCTGAACAATCTGTCGCTGTTCGGCCTTGTGCTGGCAGTCGGCATCGTGGTCGACGACGCCATCGTCGTCGTAGAGAATGTCGAGCGCAATCTCGAGCGCGGCATGACGCCGGTCGAGGCCGCCCATGTCACGATGAACGAGGTCGGCGGCGCGCTGATCTCGATCGCGCTGACGCTCTGTGCGGTGTTTGTGCCGTCGGCGTTCCTGTCCGGCATCACCGGGCAGTTCTTCCGGCAATTCGCCATCACCATCGCCGCCTCGACCTTGATCTCCTGCTTCGTCTCGCTGACCCTGAGCCCTGCCCTCTGTGCGGTGCTGTTCAAGGCTCACGTGCCGGGGCACAAGAAGCAGGCGTCGTGGATCGCACGCATGGTGGAGGTGGGTTTTGACCGCTTCAATTTCGGCTTCAACTGGCTGTCGACCAGCTATGGACGGCTGACGCGGCGGCTGGTCCAGGTGACCGGCGTCGTCCTCGTCGCCTATGCAATGCTGATTGGCGTCGCCGGATTCCAGTTCGCCCGTGCCCCCACCGGCTTCATTCCGGAGCAGGACCAGGGCTATCTGATCACGGTCGTGCAATTGCCACCGGGTGCGACGCTTGAGCGTACGGAGGCAGTGGTCAAGAAGGCGATCGACATCATCATGTCGACGCCAGGCGTCGAGCACGTCGCGCCGTTCGCGGGACTGGATGCGACCACCTTCACCATCGCGTCCAATGCCGGAACGATCTTTTCCGGCCTGCCCTCGCTGTACAATCACGAGGTCAAGGGGCTGACGGCCAACAGCGTGCTGGCCGACCTGCGCAAGCGCCTGTCGGTGATCCAGGAAGCCTATGTGCTGACCATCCCGCCGCCGCCGGTCCAAGGCATCGGCAATGCCGGCGGCTTCAAGATGATGCTGCAGGACCGCGCCGGTCTTGGATCGGAGGCGCTGTCGAAGGCGGCGCAGGCGCTGGTCGCGGCCGCCAACAAGGATCGGAGCTTTGCCGGCGTCTTTACCCTGTTCGGCACGCGCTCGCCATCTGTCTACGCCGACATCGACCGCGAGAAGGCCGAGAAGGTTGGGCTTACGCCGACGGATGTCTTCAACACGCTGCAGGTTTATCTCGGCTCGCAATATGTCAACGACTTCAACTATCTCGGCCGTACTTATGAAGTGATTGCGCAGGCCGACGGCAGCTTCCGTCAGGATCCGCAGGACATCGCGCGGCTCAAAGCGCGCAATACGTCGGGCGAGATGGTGCCGATCGGCACGGTGGCGCAGCTGAGATCGGAGAATGCGCCCTATCGCGTGCCACGCTACGATCTGTTTCCCGCGGCCGAAGTGATGGGAGTAGCTGCGCCGGGCGTTGCGACCGGCACCGCACTGCACCGGATGGAGGAGCTTGCCCGTGAAGTGCTGCCGCAGGGCATCGGCTTCGAGTGGACCGAACTCGCCTTCCAGCAGCAACAGCCGGGAACCTCGTCCCTGCTGGTGTTCGGCGCGGCGGCCTTGTTCGTGTTCCTCGTGCTCGCGGCACAATATGAGAGCTGGAATCTGCCGCTCGCGGTCGTGATGATCGTCCCGATGTGCCTTCTGGCCTCCGTGACGGGATTGTTGATGCGCGGCATGCCCATCGACGTGCTGGCCCAGATCGGCTTCGTCGTGCTGGTGGGCCTTGCCGCCAAGAACGCGATCCTGATCGTGGAGTTCGCGCGGCAGACCGAGGAAAGCGGTGCCACCCCTGTCGAGGCTGCCGTGACTGCGGCACGCACCCGGTTGCGGCCGATCCTGATGACGTCGCTCGCCTTCGTCTTTGGCGTCGCGCCGCTCGTGGTCGCAACCGGCGCCGGCTCGGAGATGCGGCAATCGCTGGGCACGGCGGTCTTCGCCGGCATGCTGGGTGTGACCGGGTTCGGCCTGTTGTTCACGCCGGCCTTCTATACCTTTGTGCGCAGCTTCAGTGGCAAGAAGCCACGGCGGGAGGCAGCCGACGCCGCGCATGCCAAGGTGCCGGAGGTCACCACGTGAGGAGGACAAGGTGCGCATGGCGCTTGGATTGGCGGCTATGCGTTGGTGCTGGGCACGGCGACGCGGGCCCCACTATCGAGCCAATTGATTAGCCGGACGAGGAGATAGGAGACGGTCAAAAGACTGGAAGCTAACTCCCGTCGACCAATAACCCAGGTGCAGGCTGCCACTCAGAATCGCGCGTTGTTGGACAGTCACCGTTCGACTGCAAATATGCGCCATTCGCCGGGAACGCCCTTAAGCGATCGGGTGCCACGGTCGCCGAAGCGCAACGCAGAACCCGCCACCAAATCTTTTACGGTAGAAGATACAAGAACTTCGCTCGCGCCCGCGAGTGCTGCAACGCGCGCACCAATGTGGACCGCGATACCGCCAACATCGTCTTGGCTCATTTCGCATTCGCCGGTGTGCAGTCCCGCCCGGATTTCGATACCGAGCGGCCTGACCTCATCGGCAATTGCGCACGCGCAACGCACCCCGCGGGCTGGTCCATCGAAGGTGGCCAGAATACCATCGCCCGTTGTCTTGATCTCATGCCCGCGAAAGCGATCGAGGTTGCGTCGAATCGCGGCGTGATGAGCGTCAAATAGATCGCGCCAACGGCGGTCGCCGAGTGCAGCCGCTTTCTCGGTCGATCCAACAATGTCGGTAAAGAGAACCGTAGCGAGCACCCGGTCAACGAGGATTGGCGCCCGTGCGCCGGTCAAAAATTCCTCGATCGCATCTGCTATGAGATCGGCGTTGTCGCCAAAAAAGGGAGGGTGGTCGATTCCAGGAAGCTCGACGTAACGAGCGCCGGGGATGTGTTCGGCAAGATAACGCCCCCCTTCTACATTGATAGCTTTGTCCCCGGTCCGGTGGACGACAAGCGTCGGCACCCGGATCGCCGGCAGGACATTGCTGATATCGATTTGACTATTCATGCGCATGAGTTCGGTCGCCGCGGCCGGGCTCGCGCCAAGACGCTCGAACCGGCCCATCCATTGTTTGGCGGCGGGATCGTTAGCAAGGGAAGGAAAAAAGACGGCAATGCTCGCGCCAGAACCCCAGGACTGATCAATGTAGGCAAGGAAGTCTGCCAGCGCCTCCTCTGTCGGCAACCATGATGAAAATTGCGCAAAGCCGCCGTAGAGTATCAGCGCACGGGACCGTGCGGGGTATGTTGCAGCGAACAACGCCGCTAGGGAAGCGCCTTCCGAGGCACCAAGCAGCGCGGCCTGTTCCATATCTGCGGCGTCCATTACTGCCCGCAGGTCGTCCATACGTTGCTCAAGGCCTGGAAGCTCGGGGACCCGATCCGACATACCCGTCCCGCGCTTGTCAAACATTGCCACCCGGGCAAAGGATGCCAGGCGCAACAACCATCGCGTAACTTCGGGATGCTCCCAGTACACCTCGATGTTCGATACAAAATATGGAGCAAGAACCAAATTGATCGGTCCGTCGCCAAACACTTGGTAGGCGATATGCACGTCACCACTCTTTGCGTAGCGAGTGACCGGCTGCATGGTCTCGGTTGCCACATGAACGCAAGCACGTTGTGTCTAGCACAAATTCGCAATTTTCGTGAATGGCCCTCGCGTGCTGATCGATGTGAGTGCATCGATCAGCACGGCTGAAAACGCAAGATATTGACGAGACCCATCGGTTACCCACGAACCGCCGACGCGTGGTCAAAACGACGCCAATGCCAACCTGAGCATTCGGGGCCTCTTCCGAGCGAGCACCCAAGAAACATGAAGCTTTAGTCAGCCATCTTGACCGACCTGCCAGTTCGCGCCCTGACATCTGCGCTCCAAATTCACGCGAGGTAGCCGGACACGCCGTCCCACAACAGCTTCAACGCCGTCACGACCAGCAACCCATAGCAGGCCCGATAAATTTGACGCTGGTCGAGCGCGCCGTGCAGCCGCCAACCCAGCCACACGCCGCCGGGAATGGCGAGCACGCAGACGGCCATCAATTCCCAGACGCCAGCAGTCGGTCTCACCAGCAAGAGCCACGGCACCGCCTTGGTCGCATTCCCCACCGTGAAGAACAGGCTTGTCGTTCCCGCATAGATGTCCTTGCTGAGGCCGAGCGGCAGCAGATACATCGCGAGCGGCGGTCCGCCCGAATGCGCCACCATGGTCGTGATTCCCGAGGCGAGACCGGCACCAATCGCCTTCGGCGTCGAACGCGGCTGGATCGCAACCTCCGCACCTGCGGCAAGCCATAGGCCGACAAAGATCAGGGTGATCATCGCCATCAGGATCGCAATGGCGCGATGGTCGAGGAAGCGGAACACCAGATAGCCGAAGCCGATGCCGATCACGAGCCCCGGCAGGAGCAGCACGAGGTCCGGCTTCGACCATGTCGAGGGCTTCCAGTAGCGCAGCGCGAACAGGTCCATCGCGATAAACAACGGTGCCAGCAGACCGCCGGCGGTGACCGGGTCCATGACGATCGACAACAACGGAATGCCGACGATGGAGAACCCGCCGCCGAACGCTCCCTTCATGAAGCAGATCAGGAAAACGCCGGCAAAGGCGACCAGGATGGTAGCGACCGTCAGCTCCATCACATCCTCCCGCGATTGCGAAGGGTGACGAACCCGTAGACCGCCGCCTTAATCCGGGACCGCTCGAGGCCGATATCCCGCAATGCGCGGTCGTCGAGTTCGCCGAGATTTGCGATGGCAGACCGACGGAAGAAATAGCCCGCAATCCCGTCGCGACCGGCATTGAGCAGTCGGGAAAATCCGCCGGGCTTCTTCGTGATCGCAAATCGGGTGATGGTTGAAAGCGTTAAAAGCCTTACGAACATGACTGGTCTCCAAGGGTTGACCCGAGGCAAAGCGAGGCCGCCGGCGCAAACGCTCGTCGAGCGGGCCGCATGCCGATGACCGCAGAAACCCGCGGTCCCGGTACAATCGGGTTGATACAGACATGATGATCCGGTACATACATCGGTGCAATTAAAACATTGCCCTCGGTGCAATAATGCCGAAGTCCGAATATCTGAAGCTCGCCGACGCGATCGCCGCGGAGATCTCCGACGGTACGCTCAAGCCGGGCCACCGCCTGCCGCCCCAGCGCAACTTTGCCTATGAGCGCAAGATTGCCGTCTCGACGGCGGGTCGCGTCTACGCCGAGCTGTTGCGTCGTGGCCTTGTCGTCGGCGAAGTCGGCCGCGGCACCTTCATTTCCGGCGATGCCAAGCGCGGAGCCGGGGCGCCAAGCGAGCCGCGCGGCATCCGGATCGACCTCGAGTTCAATTACCCGATGCGTCCCGACCAGACCGCGCTGATCGCAAAAAGCCTGGACGGATTGGAAAAACCCGCGGCGCTCGATACCGCATTGAGATGGGCGACCAGCACTGGAACGCCCACGCTCCGAAGCACTGCGGCCGCGCATCTGTCGCTCGGGGCATGGTCGCCCACCCCGGAGCAGCTGGTGTTTGCAGGCAACGGACGGCAGAGCATTGCCGCCGCGCTCGCCGCAGTCGTGCCGACCGGCGGCCGCTGCGGCGTCGAGGCTTTGACCTATCCCTTCATCAAGGGCATCGCCGCCAGGCTTGGCATTTCGCTGGTGCCGCTGGCGATGGACGAGGACGGCGTGAGGCCTGACTTCGTGCAAAAGGCGCACCGTGAAGCCCATCTCTCGGCGATCTACATTCAGCCGGCGATTCAAAATCCTTTGGGTATGACGATGTCCCCGGCGCGGCGGGCCGACATCCTGCGCGTCGTCGAAAAGCTCAACCTTCTGATCATCGAGGACAATGTCTATGGCTTCTTCGACGATCAGCCGCCGCTTGCCGCGCTTGCGCCTGATGCCTGCATCGTCATCGACAGCCTCTCCAAGAGAGTCGCGCCGGGGCTTTCGCTGGGCTTCATCGTGCCTCCGCAGCGGCTGCGTGAAAGTGTGATGGCCTCGGTGCGATCAGGCGGATGGACCGCATTAGGCTATGCTTTTGCGGCCGCGCAGCGGATGATGAGCGACGGCACTGTTGCCGAGCTTACGGCACTAAGACGCAAGGATGCGCGCGCTCGTCAGAAGCTGGCGGTCGGCCGTCTTTCGGGTTTAGAAATCCAGACCAACGAAAAATGCTATCATCTGTGGTTGACGCTGCCGGCGCACTGGCGCTCACAGAGTTTCGTGGCGGCAGCGGCCAGGCGCGACATCGCATTGACGCCCTCAACGGCCTTCGCCGTCACACCTGGCCATGCTCCGAACGCCGTCAGGCTGGCGCTGGCGGCTCCGACCATGGACCAGCTCGATAGCGGCCTTATCACACTGGCGGCGATGCTGAATACCCGGGAGGACGATGTCGATTCAACGGAATGAGCAATGCGCAAACCTTGATTGCAGGATGGAACCGGGCAACTTCTGCCCTTGGCCCTTCCGACATGGAGTTTTGGAGGCCGCTGTTTGCAAAATTCGGCGGCAGCCAACCTGCTCGTCGTGTTCGTAGGCCTGCTATCGGTTCCACGCACGAAGGGACGACCATGCCTTCACACCTTCAGTTGAGATATCTGCGCAACTTCTTGATTATCTCCTGCAGGCCTTTCGCGTATTCCTCGATTACCCGCAGAGCCTCCTCTGAGCGCGAAGCAATGGGCGCTGACGCTTCCTTCTCCGGGTACGCTTGATTGGGCGAGTTCATGGCTAACGGTCCCCGGAGAACCAGAAGGGGGCGTTGAGATAGATCAAACCAATTGCGAGTTCGGCACGAGGAGTGGACTAAGCTGCCTATCCAGGTGCACCCTCTCACTGCCCGAGCGGGCCTAGGGATTTCTGCCCTTGGCAGTAACGTTGGCCCAGCCTCAAGAGCGCTCAGTGAAGACCTCGGCGAGCCCCGAATGGCGCTGATGCGTTAAAGTTTGGATTTGTCCTGTCGGGTCACAGGACGCCACTCGTCAGCCTGAAAACCGTTCTTACGATCCGCCCAATATTTCGCAGGCGGCACGGTGAGCCGGAGTGCGACTTCGCTAGAGCCATCGAAAAGCTCAAGCACATGGCCGCAAATGCGACAGCGAAACACGCCCTGCGTTCCTGGTCGCGTCGTTAGTTCGATGCGACGGTATGCAGCATTGCACTTGGGACAAATGACGTCTGACTTGCGCATAAGCCGCAGGCTAGCATCACTTTCCCCGTAATTCTACGGACAACGCTGCTCCAGCATCGGATTGTCATAGGTCAGAATATTTCGATTGCTAAGCTCGTCCTGCCAACTGCCGGCCGCTGTCGCTGGGCAGGGCAATTGCAAGTGGTTGGCAGGGGCCGCCCAATTTCAGCGCATCCGGCGGCCCCAACTTTCCGTCAGGTACTTCCAAGCGAGACCATATGGCGTGCCTCTCATAAAACACCGTTTGCTACTGCGACGAAATCGTCCTGAAGTACACAGGCGCTTACTTCGCTGCACCAGCGCATAGTGAGCATTGGCGCGCCTCCGTAGGCCCAGCCCAGATGCACTCATTGCTACTGAGAGGCTTTCACGGCTGCCTCCTGGCGAGCGCGCACGGCGATCAATTCGTTCTTGATCTTCGACTGTTCGTCGGTCGTCATCAGCATTTGATGACTTTGGGGCAGATCTTCGACCGGCAAATAAGGCCTTATTTTCGAAGACGTCGACATCTCATCCCGCGCGGACATCAATGATGAGCCGGTGATCGAGGTTGCACAGCCGGCGAGCGAGATTGTCAACAAGAGTGCCACTGTCGCCGCGGCCGCCCTTATCCAAGTGGACCTCATTCATGCGGTATTTCGCGTGCATGAGGGTCAATTGTGACCGTCGGTCACGGAACCAGGGGGATGGTTTAGTTGGAGTAAACAGCCTGCCTTACGCGTTTAACGCCGGAGCCGGCAGGCATGTGTCGCCAGCCGCTGGCGGGCGCTGTTTGCGGGACCGAAGGGCGCGCGCCCTCCGCATTTAGGCCGTGATGTACCGGCTAAAATTGCGGGTTGTTCCCGATTCGACCGGGAGGCCGTTTGATGAAAGCTTTTACTGCCGCATTGATCGCCGTGGCCATCCTTTATCTTGCCGACTCCCAGTACAATGATGGCCGCTACACTCAGGTCTTACAGCAGGCAGTGACGAGCCTGTTGCCTGGCTAGTGGGAGGCGGCGCGCGACCGAAGTCCCGTGCACTCTGTTCTTGCGATGGAGTTTTGAACCGCTTGTCCGCAGGTTTTCCACAAGCATCGGCGGCTCGGCACATAGCCCCCGCCGAAGGTGTGCCGAGCCTAGCCATGCCAGCGCGCTGGCCGATACCGGCCGGCCAACGTCAATCATGTCAGCAATGTGGCCCAGGCCGCTATAGTGTGGTGGCAACAGTGCTCGCGGAAAGATAAGCCGCGGTCCTGTTGCAATCGACGGTGCCGCTTTCCCGCATATCGCCCGTGGCACTTCCGCTCGCCACTCGCCCTAGCGGCGGCGTCGCCGTTGCAATATTAGCAAGTTTCCGAACTCTCTATTCTCGCGCAATGCTCGCCAGTACCTAAGCAGTGATCTTCTCGGCCGACTCTTCCAACAACGCCCCAAGCATTGTGTTGCAGGCTCCCGCGGCGTCCTGGAAAGTGTTGAACGGTGAGCCGATGACCTCGACTGCGCCCGTGCGCGAATAGAGCGGCCGCCACGATGCAAGAAAGCCATGGCACCCGTGGAAGCCGGGACCGCTCGGACTGGCAAACGTGATAACGAATGAAATGTCGGCGCTGCTCGCGCTCCATACGTCCATGTCCGAAACGGCCTGGTGGAATTGCAGAGACATACGCGTCAACTCTACTGATCTTCAACGATAGCCCGCGGAAACGAGTTCCCCCTGGACCTGCACAGGACCCGCAATTTCGGTCCGAGCTTTCGGTTCACGCCTGCCAGCGGCGTCGGATTAAGGCTGTCATCCGCTTCTGAAAACTTCCGATTTCTCGGAGCGCATTGTCCCGCTCCGCGCCAGCAGGAAGGTGTTGCGCCGTGTGCCATAGGCTCGCCTGCAATCGGACAATCTCTTTCAGTCCTTCGACATCGGGTAGTCGTACCGTGCAATCGCTCAATAGTCCGTCCTTCAGAATTGGATCAAAAGCACCAGATTACCGCTCTGGAGCACGAGCAATTAAGCCATATGCAAGTGACAGTTGCACGACAACAGCGCGGGATTGATATGGCCCTATTGCCCCGCACTGATCACGAAACCAGGCGGTAGTGCACAGGGCCGGCGCGGCCTTCTTTCATTCCTGAGCGAATTTGGAGCTTTCAAAAGTATTCGCAATTGGAATCGCGCCTTCGACGACGGTAACCACCGCTGCGAACGTGCCGGACGAGATAATAGTCAGCCGCTCCACTTTTACTTGGACATCTTGCTTTCGAATTTCGCAAGCCGCCAGCGAACGAAATCGTCGGCCCCCGGACCGGCTTGCGGACGAACATCCCGCCGGCGAACAACCTCTCCCGATTTTTCGTCGACAAGGGCAAGCCTGACCGGCCGGCCGCTGTTTCGATTGATAAATCTTAGCGGCGGTCCCTCGTCTCCAGCGATCTGCCACTTGTCACCGACTTGGGCCAATGCCTGGATCACGAGAATCATATCCGCCCCCTTGCCGGTGAGCGCATATTCGTAGCGATCTGGCTTCGTCTGATACAGCCGGCGCTCGATCAGCTCGTTTTCCTCGAGGTGCTTGAGGCGATCGGACAGCGTCGCGTGCGTAACGCCGGTCGATTTCTGCAAGTCATCGTAGCGGCAAAGCCCAAGGCCGAGATCGCGCAAGATCAGCATCGCCCAGCGGTCGCCAACGGCGTCCAGAACGCCGGCAATCGAGCACACCATCCCGTCAAAACTTTTTGATCGCACCGATTCCGTCCTCGCAAACAGCTCTAATCCTTGGAGCAATTTAATTGCTCCGGGGGCCGCACAAAACCATTGTCTATCTTAACTCTTATTATTAGAGTTACAATGGCGAAATCGAAGATGGACGGCACGGCGCAGTCTACGAACTACGAGGAGGAAGCATGAGTGAGGTGGAGAAACGTCACGTCGTGACGCTCGAGATCAACGGCGTGCGCCGCAACGCCGAAGTCGAGCCACGCAAGCTCCTGGTGCACCTGATCCGCGAGGATTTTGGCCTGACCGGCACGCATGTCGGCTGTGACACCTCGCAATGCGGCGCGTGCACGGTAGAACTCGACGGACAGGCGATAAAATCATGCACGGTACTGGCAGTGATGGCTGACGGCGCCTCGATCACGACGATCGAGGGAGTGTCGCCGGTGGCATCGAGGTTAGATGCGGTACAGACCGCGTTTCATGAGCATCACGCACTGCAATGCGGTTTCTGCACGCCGGGCATGGTCATGAGCGTGCGCCAGCTGCTGCGTGATCATCCTGATGCCAATGAGGACGACATCCGCCACGGCATTGCCGGCAATATCTGCCGCTGCACCGGCTATCACAACATCGTCCGTGCGGTCGAATCCCTCGTCGCGAAAGACTGATCGCCATGAACGCTCCGCTGCCTCCTTACGTCGGCCAGCCCGTCAAGCGACGGGAGGATTTCAAATTCCTCACGGGAAAGGGCCGCTATGTCGACGACATCAAGCTCCCCGGCATGCTCTACATGGCCATCGCACGATCGCCCCATGCGCATGCCATCATCAAAAACGTCGACCTCGGCCCGGCCAGAGCCTCGCCAGGCGTTCGCCTTGTGCTCGCGGGCAAAGATCTTGACGGCAGGATCGGCCCGATCGTTCCGAACTGGATCATCCCAGGCTCAAGGGTGCCCTTCCGTCCGGTGATCGCGATCGATCGCGTGCGCTTTGTCGGAGAGTGCGTGGCGCTGGTCGTCGCAGAAACGCTGGCGCAGGCTTACGACGCCGTTGACCTGATTGATGTCGAATATGGGGTGCTGCCCGCAGTCACGGACGAGACGGCCGCCATCCGCGACGACGCACCGCAGCTGCACGAGAACGTGGCCGGCAATGTCACGACCATCTACAGGGTGCGCGGAGGCGACTATGCCAAGGCAGCGCAGGAGGCCGATCAGGTCATTCAACTGCGCATCGCTAACAATCGCCTGATCCCGACCTGCATGGAAACGCGCAGTGTGATCGCCGCGCCAGATCCGGATGATACGTTGACCGTCTACATGCCAAGCCAGGTACCGCACATGCACCGGCGGTGGATCGCCGAGACGGTTGGCATCCCTGAACACCGGCTGCGCGTGGTCGCGCCCGACATTGGCGGCGGCTTCGGGGCCAAGATGCATCTCTATCCGGAGGAGCTGCTTTGTCCTTATCTTGCACGCGAGCTTGGCGTTCCCGTGAAGTGGTGGGAAAGCCGCTCCGAAAGCCACCAATCGACCAGCCACGGCCGCGCGCATACCGAGACGATCGAAGTCGCCATCAGGAATGACGGGACGATCCTCGGCATGAAAGTGGACACGCTCGGCAATGTAGGCGCCTACCTCTCCAACATGGCGACAGGCGGGCCGACCGTGAATACGGTCAATTTCGGCACGGGCAACTACAAAATCGCAAACTACGAGGCGACGTCGCGCATCGTCGTCACCAACACAGTGCCGGTCGATGCCTATCGCGGCTACGGCAGGCCCGAGGGCGCTTACATCGCCGAACGCGCCATCGACGCGGTCGCACGGCATCTGAACATCGACCAGGTCGAGATCAGGCGGAAGAATTTCATTCAGCGCACCGATTTCCCCTACCGCCCATATGGCAGCATGGGAACGATCTATGACACTGGGAACTATGACGGCCTGCTCGAGAAGGCGCTTGCCGCCTTCGACTATGAAGCGCGCTGCACTGAGCGCGAGGCCTTGCGGCGCCATGGCATCTATCGCGGCATCGGCGTCGCCGCCTACACTCACATGTGTGGCATGGCGCCGTCGCGCAGGCTTGCCATGAGCGGCTTTGATCGCGGTGGTTGGGAGAGCGCTCGCGTTGCGATCGATTCCAGCGGCCGCGCCACGGTCTATTCGGGCTCCATGAGCCAGGGCCATGGCCACGTCACCTCGCTGTCGCAGATCGCGGCCGACGTCCTGCAGATCCCGATCGAGAATATCGACGTCATCCAGGGTGACACGCGACAGGTGCAGGCCGGCCACGGCACCTTCAACTCACGCTCGATGGCGGTTGGCGGCTCGAGCCTGCATGTCTGCTCGCAGCAGATCGTCGCGAAAGCGAAGAAGATCGCCGCAGGCATGCTGGAGGTCGACGAGAAGGACGTCGCCTATTCCGCCGGCCAATTCAGCGTGCCCGGCACAGACATCACGCCTCTCTCCTTCGCCAAGGTAGCGCGCATGGCCTATGTCGGCCACAAACTTCCGGATGGAGTCGCTCCCGGCCTCGACGAAACCGTGTTCTACGATCCGACCGGAATGAGCGCGCCGTCCGGTGTGCATCTTGCGTATGTCGAGGTCGACCCCGAGACCGGCATCGTGACCATTCTCGACTATGTCGCGGTCGACGACGTCGGCACGCTGATCAATCCGATGCTGGCGCAGGGCCAGATCCATGGCGGCGTGGTGCAGGGCATCGCGCAGGCGCTTTATGAAGAGGTCAGCTACGATCCCGACAGCGGCCAGCTCCTGACCGGTTCTCTCTTGGACTACGCCGTGCCGCGTGCCGAGCATGTACCGAACATCACGTCCCTGTTCCAGGAAACGCCGTCGCCGACGAATCCGATCGGCGTCAAGGGCATTGGCGAAAGCGGCTCGATCGCGGCTCCGCCGTGCATGGTCCATGCCGTGCTGGATGCGCTTGCGCCATTCGGCATCACCCATCTCGACATGCCACTGACGCCGCCTCGCATCTGGGCGGCGGTGCAACGCGCGCGTAACGGAGCAAACCAATGATCCCCTCCGCTTTCGGCTACGTCCGTGCCAGTTCGCTCGCGAACGCCATTGATCTTCTGCGGCAGGACCCCGAGGGAACAAGGCTCGTTGCCGGTGGCCATACGCTGATCCCGACTCTCAAGCTTCGGCTTGCTTCGCCCGCCCTGCTGGTCGACATCCGCGGTATCGCGGACATGAGGGGGATATCGATCGACGACAAGGCCATCCGGATCGGCGCACTGACTACGCACGCAGAGCTGCTCGCATCCCAGCAACTCAATGACGTGTTTCCGATCTTTCGTCAGACCGCGACGCGGATCGCCGATCCGCAGGTACGCAATCGCGGCACGATCGGAGGCTCGATCGCTAACGCTGATCCCGCGGCCGATTGGCCGGCGGTCGTGATCGCGTTGAATGCCGAGCTCGAAATTGTCGGACCGACCGGCTCTCGACGCGTACCGGCAAAGGACTTCTTCGTGGACATATTTACGACTGTGCTCGAGCCGGCCGAAGTGCTCGCGGCGATCCATCTCCGGCGGCCGACATTGGGCGCGCGATTCATCTACCGGAAGATCCGCCATCCTGCCAGTGGCTATGCGGTGGTCGGCGTCGCGGTCGGGCTGCGCATGGAAGATGGCCTCGTTGCGGAGATGTCAATCGGTGTCACTGGCGCCGCGAGCCATGCCTTTTCAGGGGATGCCGCGACCAGGTTTCTCATGGCCAAGCCACTATCCCACGAGTCGATCGAGGAAGCCGCCAAACTCGTCAGCGAAGCGACAGAATGCCTATCGGATCGCTACGCCTCAGCGGAGTACCGCGCGAGCCTTGTAAGGACGGAAACAAAGCGCGCGTTACTTTCGCTCGCGGCGTGAGGCCACGGTGATGGTGACTAAGCGGACGTTACGTTGGCCTCGAGCCATTTGGTGATGGTGGCTGCGGCATCTCCATAAAAAGTCCGATAAAGATCTTCGGTTACGTAGCCGATGTGAGGCGTCGCCAGGACGTTCTCGAGCTTCCGGAAGGGGTGATCGGGCCGCAGCGGTTCAACGTCGAATACATCAACCGCGGCCCCCGCGATCCGATGCGCCTGCAGCGACTCGATCAGGGCCGTTTCATCGACGATCGGCCCCCGTGATGTATTCACGAACCTCGCCGTCGGCTTCATCAGGGCAAACTCGGGCGCTCCGATCAGGCCTCTAGTGCGACCGCTCAGAACAAGATGGACCGTGACAACATCTGCCTCGCGGAACAGCATCTGCTTGTCGACAAGTGTTGCGCCGGCGGCGCTGGCCTTATCCTCGGTCAGGTTTTGGCTCCAGGCGATTACCTTCATCCCGAACGCCACACCGATGCGCGCAACCTCTCTCCCGATGTTGCCTAACCCAATGACCCCAAGATTTTTGCCCCGCAGGTTTGAACCTAGCCCCATCTGCCAGCCGCCCGCTTTCAGGGAAGCGGCCTCACGGTCGATTCCTCGCATGCTCGCCAGGATCAGCGACCACGTGCACTCGATGGTCGGCGTGGAATCGTAGCCCGTCGCGCTGACGGCGATGCCGAGATCGGTCGCGGCCTGGCTGTCGATGGACGCATTTCGTGGTCCTGTCGAAGCAACCAGCCTCAGGTTCGGTAACTGACGCAGGATTTCCCTTGGAAGCGGCGTGCGCTCACGCATGACGCATACCACATCGAACGGCCGCAGCCGTTCGATCACGGCCGAGTGGTCGGCCACGTGGTCGTTGAACACGGTGATCTCGGCGTGCCGACGGACGCCAGACCAGTCGGCGAGCCGTAGCGCTACGTTCTGGTAATCGTCGAGGATCGCGACCTTCATTGCATCCCTCCGTCAGGTTCGTGGCCAGCCACCATGACCAGTGACCCACTCCAGCATCGAGAGATGCCCTGTGCCCGACACAACTTGCAAGACGGCTTGCGGAATGCGCGTCAGCGGCTCTTCCTGAGCGTATCGACTGTGTGGGCTTTGTCGAGTTCGCCCGCCATGACCGCCGTGGGTACGGTGGGCGATTATGTACTTTAAAGCACGTAATCGCCAAGTCCTCGGGTGAAAGTACATCACCCCATGTTCCAATCGCGCCACCAACCGAAAGTGAAAAGACGCCGCCTCAATTGGCGGCCTCTTTCATTTCGCGAATGTCACCAGCTGGCCCGCGGCGGCTACTGGACTTGGTGCCGACGGCAGCTTTGCGCCGGAAACCGCCCTCCCCGCGAAGTCGCGTTCGACCCCAACGATCATTGGCGACTTCGGCCCTCGACACTCTTGACAGGCGAAGCGAGACATCCATATACCATCCATATGGATGGTGGAAGGATGGTCGAGATCATGACAGGCAATGTGCACGAGCTTCGGCCAAAGACCCCCGAGAGCGAGAAGATTACGATCAATCTTGGTTTCGTCGACCTTGGTCACATCGATTTAATGGTGCAGGAGGGATTTTACTCGAACCGCACCGATTTCATCCGAACCGCAATCCGCAACCAACTCGAACGTCATTCCGAGGTAGTCAGGCAATCCACGGCCCGAAAAAGTCTTGACCTCGGTCTGCGGAATTACAGCCGCGAAGATCTCGAAGCGGCACGACGGGCTGGCGAGATGCTGCACATCAACGTGTTGGGCCTTGCGACCATCGCCCAGGACGTCACGCCCGCGCTTGCTCGCGCGACCATTGCCTCGGTCTCCGTGTTGGGAGCTTTACATGCCAGCCCGGCTGTCAAGGCCGCTCTGGCCGACAGGATGCGGTGACAGATGATGTTGGAACAGGACATTATTCGCGAAGCCACGCGCCTCACCCGTGCGGGCCGGCTCATCGAAGCAACCGCACTCCTTCAGCGCATGCTTCGCGGTGCGACCGCGCCGGGCACGACATTTGGCACTGCCAGTGACACCACGCTTGCCAGGCGCGAGCCACCAATCATTGATGCGAAAGCCAGCCACATCGAGGAGACAGATCGTCCGCACTCCCGAGCCACTCCCTTGCACTTGCTCAGCGAGGAGTTGCCCGGTCGTACCAAGAAGCGCGGGCCCGGATTGCGGGTTGGAATTAAGCGCGCCCCGCCTTCCGCGCCAGACATCAAGCCCGAGGGCACAAAGTTCATCGAAGGCATCTACAGCAATCCAGCGGGAAGCCGTACTTACAAGCTCTTCATTCCCAGCCGTTATCGGGGGCAACCGCTTCCTTTGATCGTCATGCTACACGGCTGCACCCAATCGCCTGATGATTTTGCCGCCGGCACGAGGATGAACTTTGTCGCAGAAGAACAAACCTGCTTTGTGGTCTATCCGGCGCAGCCCAGTGAGGCAAACCATGCGAAATGCTGGAACTGGTTTCGCACAGCCGACCAGCAGCGGGGCAGAGGTGAACCTTCGCTGATCGCGGGCATCACGCGCCGGATTGTGCGCGACTATTCGGTTGACCTGAAGCGCGTCTACATTGGCGGATTGTCGGCAGGAGCGGCAGCGGCCGCTATCATGGGAGCAACATACTCCGATCTGTACGCGGCAATCGGCATACACTCTGGCCTCGCCTGTGGGGCCGCCATTGACCTTCCCTCTGCGTTTGTCGCTATGCGACAAGGTGGTTCAGTCGCTTCCTCCGGGTCTGGCGACAGTGCAATTCCAACTGGCGGCCCGACTGTCCCGACCATTGTTTTTCATGGCGATCGCGACATAACGGTGCATCCAAGCAACGCCGATCATATTCTTGAACAGTCGGCGAGAACAACGAGCACGCGGAAGACAATGTATCGCGGCCGGGTACCTGGAGGACATGCCTATACCCGCACTGTCCATACCGACGCGAGTGGGCGCGGAATCCTTGAGCACTGGAACATCCATGGCGCCGGACACGCGTGGTCGGGAGGCAGCTCTGCCGGCTCCTACACTGATCCGCGAGGACCGGACGCTACTAGGGAAATGCTGCGGTTCTTCCTCGAGCACTCGCTACCTCAACAGCCAGGTTGGAGTTAGTTCGTCGCGGCACTTTTGAGCATCCTCGTGGATACGGTGAACCAAACTCTTCATCGCCTCCATTACGATGATCTCGCCGGCCTCCTGTACGAAATGGCCCGCTTCCGGAAGTTCGAGCGGGGGCGGAAGCCCAAGCCTTCAGCGGAAGTCTGGTGGCGGATCACCTGGCGCGCAGCTTTTCGATGCGACAATTTGACGTTGAACCCGGTGCCGAGCGTAGAGTCAAAACTAGTACTCCCGGACTTCACCCTCCCTAAGCTGGTCCGGGAGACAACCCCCAAGGTTGGCGGCCCCGCCGCATCGCCATGCTCGGGGCCGTTCTAGCGTATCCACGGGAGCGATCGAGGAACTACAAAAAAGACCCGCCATTCGCGGCGGCCCAGGCTAGCGAGGAAAACAAGGATAGCCGATCTGGCGGTCACGCTACGCGACGCTGCTCATACATGTGAAGGGCGCTCGCCGGCCGAGTACAAGGCCGAGCTCAATCTCGTCACCGGGCTGGCTTGAGATGTACGACGTTGTCCGGCTGATCGAGGCCGGCGCCGCGCTAATCGCCTGCCTCCGCGCCGCTACTCACCTGTGCTCGAGGATGACGTCCCTGACCTTTGCATTGAAACCTTGTTTCTCAAGCTCATCATTGATTGAATCGACGTGTCGCTGAAGGTCCAGATGGGACGTGCCAGGCGCCCAGCCCGGGGGATCGTCGGCCCACTGCCCTGGCGAATCCGGCGGATTCGCAGGAAGACGTGCGGGCGAAACAAGTCTGCAAGCGTCAGCACAAGGCATCTTGGGAAGACAAATGAAGAAAACCGATTGAGCGCCTCCCAACGACACATGCTCCTCATACTGACAACATGGGCAGGCGGATGCCGCATAGGGCATTCCGAATGTAACCAGTGTTATTGCGACTGCCGCTAGAGACCGACGTTTCATGGACGCCTCCTAGTGACTTGGCATTCTGCCCAGTGACACTACAGCTCGCGCGCGCCATCAAATGTGAACCAGTTCACAGATGTTCATTGAGTTCGCGCGATACCTTTTTTCGCCGTCGATCGTACCGTCCAGCGACGACCACGACATCTATCTGTACTTGATGATCTTGGCTGCCGGCTTGGCAGGATCTGGCGACCCACCTATACGCCGGAAGCATCCGGCGATGAGCCGGGCCACGGATCTAGAGGCCGAGAGGTAGCGGCCGGTCCCGCGGTCGACCGGAGTGGATAGCGATCGAGGAAGTCCTGCAACGAGGCTGGGGTATCGCCCGCGATGCGGGCGCGCAGCTCGTCGGCAATTTCTTGTGTTGCGTCCCTCGACCATCCCTCCCCGGCGTTGAAGGCAACGATCCAGGCGGGGCTCTGATACTGCCCGTCGAGGAGATCGCGGATCAAGGTATCGCGATCGGTGTCGTCCTCGTCAGTCGCTCGCCAGGTCCGTCCCAGTCTTCCGCCGAGATCGTCCAGGACCAGGTAAACGACGTCAGCGTTTTCTGGTGCAATCGACGGCGAGGCACGCATTACACAGCTCCTCTTCCCAAGGCAGCTCATGGGCCGAAGATAGGCGGTGGCGCGGCAGGAGTCGAATCGGAATCGCTGGGATGAAACTCCAAACAGTGATTGCCCAGCTAGAATGGCGCTCAACACACTGTTAGTTGACACCCGGATAAGCCACCAGCCACCGTCAGTCTCCGGTCGTCAGTCAGAAAATCGAAAGCCCGGGTCATAGTGCCCACCGGCGCTTGCTGATCGAGGAGCACTTGCGCCGAAGGCGACGCCGTCCATTGCGAGAGACACCATCAGCATCTTGCTGCGCTGCCCAACTCAAGCTTCGATGTCCGCCTTCGCCAATTCCAAGCCGTGTCTGCGGCCCTCGGCGATGCCCTCTGCAATCGCCCTCACGACAACCTCAACATCAGCGGGATGGAGGTGGTCGAGGGGCTTCCAGGAGCGTGCGATTTGGCGGGCACGCTCCAAGTCCCCGTATAACGGTATCGGAGGAGGCGGTCTGATTGGCACCTTTTGGAACTCCGCAATCAGAGCCTACCTCATTCAGAGCGGCCCAGTTATGCTTTTGATCGGCCACTCGGGCGTTTTGTTTTGGCCAATTGCATTGCTGGAAGTGACGCGCGCATGCGCTCGACCAAGTCCGGAGGAGGAGCGGCTTCGACCCGCATACCGGCAGCGATGGCGATTACCGCCACTTCGGCGATATCCACTGCCCGCTCGCACATGTTCATCGCGCATCAAAGAACGGGTTTAACTTGCACTTCGTGATGGTGTTGCGGCGCAGGAAGCGCTCGGTTTCGAGCGTGATGCGTTCGGGCTTGTTCTTGATGCTGCGCGGGAAGTGGATGTTTGGCAACCAGAACTCTTCCTGTTCCTCCCGGCCAACCGACGTTCGGCGACCTGCTTGCTTGGCGAACGTTAATGGGCGTAGGTGGAGATGCCAATCCGATTGCCAGCTCCTTGATTGCGAGCTTTCTTGACCGTGTATTCACCGCCGGTCAGGTAGCAGGTCTGGTCTAGGCCGCAGCGAGGGCGCCGACAGCACGCCGGCGCATGCGGTGGAGCAGCCAGAATGCGATCGCCATGTTCACGATGTTCCAGGCGATGCCACTGACCAGCGCCGCTGCGTAGGAACCGGTCCAGTCGTAGATCGCGCCAGCCAGCCAGCCGCCCAGCGCCATGCCAGCGAGCGTGGTTGAGATGGCGACGCTGACACGAAGACCGGCCTCCTGCGCCGGGAACAGCTCACGGATGATCACCGCATAGCTCGGCACGATGCCACCTTGCGTCAGGCCGAAAACGGCGGAAATGACATAGAGTGAAACCAGCCCGTCGAACGGCAGATAGAGCGCGAGTGCAATAGCCTGCATGGTCGAGCCCAGCAGCAAGCTTGGCAGGCCGCCGATGCGGTCCAACACCCAGCCGAAGATCAGACGGCTCGCCACACCAAAGCCGAGCATTAGCGCCAGCATCTCGGCGCCGCGCGCAGGGCCATATCCTAAATCGGCACAGTAGGCGACCAGGTGGACCTGCGGCATCGACATGGCAACGCAGCAGCACAGACCAGCGAAGGCCAGCAAACCTTGGGCGACATTCGGCGCCAAGCCAATAGCTCGGCTGACATTGGCGGTGTTTGCGGCTTCGACGGAAGTCTTGCGGAATATCGGCCGCCGCCGCAGAACCAGGGCGAGCGGCAGCATGGTCGCCAGGCAGAATATGCCGATGCCGATATGGGTCTGGCGCCAGCCGACCTCAGCGATGAAATGTTGGACGATTGGTGGCCAGACCACGCCGGCAAGAGAGCTGCCGGCGGTAGCTAAGGAGATGGCGAGGCCGCGGTGCCTATCGAACCACAGCGAGGCGTCGGCCACCAACGGCGCGAAGCTCGCCGCCGCGCCGAGGCCGATGGTGACGCCGGAGACAACCGCGAAAACGGGCAGGCTCGGAGCGGAGGCAGTGAGGACGTAACCGAGGCTCATTAGGATCGTGCCCCCGGCTAGTGGTGGCAAGATGCCGAAGCGATCCGCCAATCGGCCGACAATGATGCCGCCGATCATGAAGCCGACGGTGGTGAGCGTGTAGGGCAGAGTCGCGTCGGCGCGAGGCACGTTGAAATCGGTTTGCACTGCCGGCAGCGCAACCACTAGAGACCACATGCCCACGCAGCCCAGTGTGCTGAGGGTGATGGAGACGGCGAGGCGGATCCAGGAATACGAAGTCTCGTTCGACGGCAGTTCAGGCGGCACTTGGTGGGCTTCCAGAGGTTTGTTGTGTAAGTCAGCCATACGGCCCGCCTTCACCAGCGACAAAGCAGGATTTCTCTTTTGTCGAGCGAGCAAAACTCATGCACCCTGCGGCCCACCGCATATCTCGGAGCCGGCCATGACCTATCTGCTGCCGCCACTCAATGCCCTGCGCGCCTTTGAGGCCGCCGCCCGCCATCTCAGCTTCAAGCAGGCCGCCCATGAGCTGCACGTCACTGCCGGTGCCGTCAGCCAGCAAGTCCGCCTGCTGGAGGAGCGGCTTGGGGTGCAGCTGTTCGAGCGGCTGACGCGGCAAGTAATCCTGACTGCTGCAGGGGAAACCTATCTAGTGCGGGTACGTCAGGCGTTTCGTTGTCTTGCCGACGCCACCGTCGAGCTCAGGCCTGAGGGCGTCACGAGTCTGCTGCATATCGGCCTGCATGCCAGTTTCGACGTTGATGGGCTGCGCACGCGCCTGGCGCAGTTCCGCCAGGCCCAGCCACAGGTAGCCATTCGCCTCAGCCAGCCGGCTGGCCTGCACGAACTCATCGAGGGCAAGGTCGATGTGGTGATAGCGGAAAGGTTGCGGCGGTATCCGGGTTACAGGTGCGAGCCTCTAGAGAATGGCTTTCTGATAGGCCCGCTCGGTACCGCGGATTGTCCCGAGATCGAAACCCTGCGTTGCTGCCTGCTTGGCCACGTCGAACTCGAACCCACTACCACAACCTAGGCACCACCGGTCGTCGACACGGCAAGCACAGCAGCCAGACCATCTAGGCCTTTCTTTTCTGCTCGAACACAGCGCTTGTGTCCATTCTTGGTCGGGCGCAGATCAGCATGGCGTCCAATGCGCCGAGAGGACCGCTACTGGGCCCCAAGCAACGGCTTGGGGACGCCTGCTTCCCTAATCGGCCGTTTGAGGTCAAGCGCTCTCAGAGACGCCCACGGTACCACAGTCAGTTGATGGGTCAGCATCGCTGAGCATGTGCGACGCACAGCTGCTAGGAACGATGTCGCCTTCTGGTCCTTTGCCATGTCATTGGAGTCGCACGTCCGCTTTGCGCGTGGTTGGATAGAAGCGCTGCGGGAACTCGCCTCGCTGCGCTCCATGTTGTAAACAGGTGCTTTCTCGTTCGTAGCGTTCGATTGCTTCGTGCTGATCACGATGACGGCAACACCAAGATCTCCACCAGATGAAGGAACGGAGCTATGAAATCGTACAAAGGCGTTGTGGGCTTGAGCCTCCTCCTGATCGCGATGGCCGCGATCGGCCCGCCAGCTTCGGCTGCCCAACTGAAAGCCAAGACCGCAGTCCTTGTCCATGGTGCTTTTGCGGACGGGTCGTGCTGGCAGAAAGTCATTCCGTATCTCGAAAAGGCCGGACTCAAGGTCATTGCAGTCCAGAACCCGCTCGACTCGCTGGACAACGACGTCGCCGCCACCAAGCGGGCGATCCGGAACGCGGAAGGTCCTGTCGTCCTGGTCGGCCATTCATGGGCCGGCGCCGTCATCACGGAAGCGGGAAACGACGAAAAGGTCAAATCGCTCGTGTATGTCGCGGCTTACGCGCCGGACAAAGGCGAGTCGGTGCATAGTGCCTCTTCGAAATATCCGGATCCGGAAAGCCTGAAAACGTTCGTCAAGGACCCGGACGGCTACCTCACGATCAGCGAAGAGGGCATCAAGAGATATTTCGCGGCCGACCTTTCGCCCGAAGAACAGGCAGTCGTAGCGGCGACGCAGGGACCGTTCCACATCAGGACCCTTACCGCTCCAGTGAGCCAGGCCGCGTGGCGCGAGAAGCCGACCTTCATGGTCGTTGCGACGAAGGATGCGATCATTCCGCCGCAAATGGAAAGCGACCAAGTGAAGGCGGCCAAGGCTACGGCGATCGAGGTGCCGTCGAGCCACGTCGCGATGCTGTCGTTCCCGAAGGAAGTCGCCGAGCTGATCATCAAGGCAGCGGAGTAATGGAACGCCGTTTTCGAGAACAATAAGCATTCCGCCAAATGGACGAACTCTTCGAGCCGCGATCGCCTGCAACGTCACCGGAGCCCCACTGACGGCGACAACGAAGGCGTCAATTCGGACAGGGTTGCCCGGCAGCTCCCCACAGAGCCACGTCTTTGACATGATCCTCGAAAGTACCCGGCGGCGTCGAGCGGCCTGCTCCAGGTGCCCAGCCCCGAGGGATGAAGCCGCTTAACGATTCATCGTGCCGCAAGTGTTGAAGGAGACCGACGGCGTCGCGGCCGCCATTGCGCGCGGGGTCCTTCAGTTGCGCACAGATCTCGGCGCCGCTCTTGCCGAACCAGATGAAAGCCACCGGGGCGAGCTGCCAGGGGATGCCGGCGCGTGGCGGCGACGGAGCCGGATCGTTGGCCTGGGTCGAGGTCATGTGGCAGGTCGAGCAGGCGAGCAGCTCCGCCCCGATGCGGCTCTCTCCGCCGTGGATGTTCATGCCATGCACCCGGGGCTTGGTCTCGCCCGCCGGCGTCCAGATCGGAATCGCTCTGGCGTCGACATGGCAGTTGGCGCAACGCGGATGCGTCACCACCGCTTCGATCCTCTTCCAGGCCTCCAGCCCTTCGGCGCGGCTGACGCTGCCCGGTGGCAACGCGTCCTTGCTGGTCTCGTCCTTGGCCGCGACGATGCCGGTGAGGGCCGCGATCGACGAAGCGGCGATCACGACGGCGATCAGAGATCCCTTCATGGCCTGCCCCTTCCCCTCACACGAAATCGATGAACTTGTTGAAAGGCATTTCGCGGATGCGCTTTCCGGTCGCCGCAAATATCGCGTTGGCGAGCGCGGGCGCCGCGGGAGGAACGGGCGGCTCTCCGACGCCCCTCACCTTCGGATCGTTCTCGAGCCCGCGAACCTCGATGACCGGACACTGGTAGATCCGCATCGCCTCGTGGTGGTTGTAGTTGGTCTGCTGCACCGCACCGTTCGCGTAGGTGAGTTCGCAGTTGATCGCGTGGCCGAGGCCCCAGACGACGCCGCCCTGCACCTGGTTCTCGAAGTTGACGGGATCGACCACCTTGCCGACGTCGGCCGCGACCCAGACCCTGTCGATCCTGATGCCCTGGTCCGTCGCCGTCACTTCGACGACTTCGGCCACCGGCGTCCCGAAGGCCTCGACGAACGCCACGCCGCGCCCCTTGCCGCTACCGAGCGGCCCCTTCCAGTCCGACATCTCCGCGACCGTTTCCAGCACCTTGCGGTAGGTCGGAACCGTGCACATTGCGATGCGCGCCTTCATGGGATCGAGACCGGCCGCATGGATCAGCTCGTCGATGAAGCTTTCGGTGAAGAAGCCGGCCGAGGAGGCACCGACCGACCGCCAAGTTGTGCACGGCGACAACCCCTTCGCCTCGTAGCTCGTGCCCCGGAAATTCGGGATGTCGTAGTAGACGTTCCACAGGCCGGCGGCCAATTGGCCGTCGGGCCCTTTCGAGGGGATGAGCGAACGTTCGAGCAGCCCCTTCAGCGGGGCCGTCGACGCCACTTGCAGGTCGGCCGCGACGATCTTCCCCTTGTCGACGCTTCCCTTGTGTCGGGCGATCGCGATCTGGCGCGGAATGTCCTGGAGAAAATCCTCCTCGCGCGAAAAGACGATCTTGATCGGCGTTCCGCGCATTTGATTGGCGATCTCGGCCAGGACACGGACGTTCTCGAATTCGAGGCGGTGCCCGAAGCTTCCGCCGGTCCATTGATTGTGGAAGGTCACCTGTTCCGGTTTGAGGCCGATGGCCGCGGCCGCGACGGCCTGTACGGACTGAGGGCTCTGATGGCCGACCCAGATTTCCATCCCCGCGTCGGTGACGATGGCCATGCCGTTGAGCGGCTCCAGAGGCTGATGCGCCACGTAGGGCGCGCGATACTCGGCCTCGACCGGCGTGCCGACCTTCAAGCCGGCTTCGACGTCGCCGACCTTCCGCCACTCCTTGCCCAGGAATTCGGGTTTGAACGACGCTTCCAGAATCTTCCAATGGTCGGCCTGCTCCGCGGGATACACCGAGGGCGCCCACTGGCAATCGATGGCTTCGACCGCCTTCATGGCGTACCAGCTGTTCGTCGCGATCACGGCGACGCCGTTCTTGATTTCGAGGACCTTCTCGACCCCCGGCATCAACCGAGCCTTGCTCGCGTCGTACGACTTCAGCGGCTGGCCCTTGTTGGGGTTCAGCTTGACGGAGGCGTACCTCATGCCGTCCATTTTCAGGTCAATGCCGAACTTCAGCTCGCCCATGACCTTTGGCGGCACATCGAGGCGCATCATCGGCTTGCCGAGCAGTCGCCATTGCGATGGGTCGCGCGGCTTCGCGTCGAGCACCGGCGGGATCTTCGCCGCTTCCGCCGCGAGTTGGACATAGGGAATTGCGGTGCCGTCGGGCAGGACCACATGGCCGGACTTGGTGCGGATGTCGGCGACAGGAACGCCCGAACGCTTCGCCGCGGCGGCCTTCAACGTCTCGCGCGCGACGGCGCCGGCGACACGCAACTTTCCGTAGGTGTCCGGGACCGTGCTCGAGCCGCCCGTCATCTGCAGGCCGGACTTCCTGAGGTTTTCGAGCGCGGCGGCGCGGGCAGCTTCCGCGGCCGGGCTCTGGTCCGCCGCCACGAACGGCGCGAATTCGTCGGCGAATCCGGTATTGAAGTAGGCGGGGCTGGGTCCCGCGAACCGGACTTCGAACTGGCCGGGATCGAGGTCCATCTCCTCGGCGATCATCATCGGCTGCACCGAGCCGACACCCTGGCCGATGTCGGCGTGTTGGGCGATCAGCGTTATTTTTTCCGGGCTTACCTCGACCCAAGGATTGAAGGTAACGGAGTTCGGCCCGAGGCCGGCGGTCAACGGATTGCCAGCGGCGGCCGGAGCCGCCGGTTCGGCTTCGGCGTAGGAACCGAAAGCGATGCCGCCGGCGAAGGCGGCGGAGCCGAATACGAAAGCCCGACGAGAGACGCTCTGCAGCTCGCTCATTTCACTTCTCCGCCATCTTCTTTGCCGAAGCCGCGTGGATCGCGGCGCGAATGCGCGGATAGGTTCCGCAGCGGCATAGATTGCCGGACATCACCTCGTTGATCTGTTCGTCCGTTGGCCTCGGGATCAGTTCAAGAAGCGAAATGGCCTGCATGATCTGGCCGGTCTGGCAATAGCCGCATTGCGGAACCTGGTGTTCGATCCAGGCCTGCAGAACCGGATGCTGGTCCTTGTTTCCCAACCCTTCGAGCGTGACGACCGACTTGCCCGAGAGGTCGCCGACGTGCGACTGGCAGGACCGAACAGCCGCTCCGTCGATCTGGACAGTGCAGGCGCCGCATTGCGCTACTCCGCAGCCGTATTTGGGACTCGTGATGCCGAGCTCGTCGCGCAACACCCACAGCAAAGGCATGTCGGGAACGACGTCGACCTGGCGCTTGATCCCATTGACCGTGAGCTCGATCATGTCGATATCTCCCTTAGCGGATGTTGTTGTCCTCACTTCCAGAGCAGCTCTACCCCGAGCAACGTAACTTAGGCTTCTTTGGCTGCCAAGTGACGAAGCGCTCGCTCGCATGACATCGTAGACGTCGGCTTCTCGGACGAAGCGACCATTGTCCACTAATTGTGCAAAGACCCCACGCGTTGGTTCGCGATCAGACCTAACACGTTGATGCATTCATGCCGGCTTCTGGCGCTTCTCCGCCATACGACTGCAGCTGCCCGGTCGAGTTGTCAGTGCTCGCACGCATCGAGCGACAGTCTGCTAGTCCCTCGCTGCTAGTCCCTCGGCGGTAGCCGCGCTGCTCAGGATGGACAACGAGATCGATGCGCGGCACATTTTACTGATGATCCGTACGCCCGCGCTCGTTCTGCACCGATCTGGAGATACCCGGGTCCCGATCGATGCGGGACGGTATTGCGCGAGTGCGCATCGGACTAAATACGGGCGAAGTCGAATTGAAGGATGACGACATCGGCGGAATAGCGCTGAATATTGCCGCGCGCATCGCCGGAATTGCAGGACCGGGTTCAACTCTCGTGTCAAGCACAGTTAGGGATCTCTACCTCTCCCACTATTGAAGAGTCCTCGCGACGCTCAGATTGGCGGCGAACGATGTAGAATGCCATTTTCGAGCGACGCCGGTGCAGCAGCGAGCCGGTGCAGCAGCGATGCGTCGCAGAGCTGCGCAGCAGCTCCCCGTCGGGCTGGTTTCGTCAGCAATTTCAGGGTGAGCGGACCGTCTGGCTGGCGACGCGGTGCAGATCGCACCGGTCTCCCGCCAAATTCCCTGCAGGACGACTGTGCGCTACATTGGGTCGCAGCGGCAACCGATCAAACCGGCTGCCGCTGCGGCCGGCACCTGTCAAGCACACGATCCTGCCCGAGCTCTGGCCAGCACCGGGTTTCGATTAGCCTTCCTCGTTCCAGGCTTTGTTTATCAAGTCTTGGGCTATTTTCGGATCGAGAGTGCCGCCCTCCGCGCTCGTTTCAATGTACTCCGCGGCTTCCTCGAAGGCCGGTTTTCCCGCCTCATGCGCCTCATCTTTTTCAGCCCTGGCATTATTGATTAATTGGCTCGTTGGCGCGCCGCCAGATACCTCGTCCTGGAGAATATTCATATTGGCGCCCACAGATCCTAATTTCGTTTCCTTGTCGCTACCGCCATCGTAGTAGCCGTTATTCTGGCTATATAGGTAAGCCGTGCCAGCGATGACGGGCATATTCGTTAAGCCCGGCATCGCGTCCCTTATCGCGGCCCCCTCCAGGGCGCCCTGAGTCCCTTGCTGGCTATAAGTTCCGTCATCAAGACTCCTGACCATGTTATCTACAGCTATATTGGTATTCTTATATTGCGGATCGTCTTTGATCAGAGCCTTTAACTCCCGGGCATCTTCCTCCAGCGTCTGCTTGCTGGTGCCATTCGCGGAAACATCGTCCATTGTCTTCTTGAATATTGCCGGGGCCGTTTCATCGCCATAACTCCTCGGCGAGTTCTCAAAACTCGCATAAGGTGTCTGCGTAATACTCGTAAAAGCATGGACCATGACGATTCCTTCTCCATCCGACGTCATCAAGCGTCCAATCGTTTTAGACTCGCAGATCGCATCGGCAATTCAATATTCGTTGATACCCGCCAGCAGCAGTTTGGCAAACGCCATACTGCTGAAGAGTCGGATCTACTGTGCCATCGAAATTTTCGGGCTTCTACATCCTGCTCCTCGTCGCAGCCATCGCCTGCAAGAGCCTCGGCGAGTCTGGCGACGACTATGGTGCCGCCGGAAAAGATAGAATGGTCGTCGCATTGCATTTCGCATGCAATTGCTTGTCCGCCTCAAAGCAAAGCATAGAGCGCGACGACTTTCTTGAATCGTCATCCCGCCGCAACATGGAGCATGATCTCCGCAAAGGCTTCGCGTTTATAATCACGTCCCTGGAGCATTTGCGGTTCTGATTGAATCAGAACCGGAGCTCTGGATTCTTGCTTTGACGCGTTTTCTTCACGCGAACCGGTCCCCACTTCGCTCGAAAACACTCTGGCATGCGTGCCAGGACCGCGGCAACAAACTGGACCTGCCCGCCATGAGACGCCCCCTTGTGTTCGTGCGTGTCGCCGTCTCCGTTACATCGGTAGGCGAATTGTGCTTGATGGGGACTCAAAGCCCGTCCAGTGTCGCGCTATTCACCCGGAGCAGCGAAGCAGCATGAACAGCACGTTAGACGCGCGTAGCTATCTTCAGAGCTATCACGATCAGATCGAGGCGTTGGAGCGTGCTGCCAAGATCAACGACCCCGCTGGAGCACGCGCGTATGACGCCGCCCTGGAGCAGCAGTTCGATGCCGTCAAGGCGCAGGTGCTCGGGCCCGGACATGACGCTTGTCACCATTACGGCGGCGCTTCGACGGACGCCTCGGCTGGCCCAAACACCTTCGCGCGGAATACCGCGCAGAGTTCATCCAGCGACAATGCAGCCGCACCAGGCGGCTACTCGGTCTCTGGCGGCGGAGCGCAGTCGCTCAATCTGCCGGCTGGCGTACGGCCATACGCAGCGATGATTGATGCGGCCTCGCGTGCCACGGGTGTACCTGCAGTCATCATCGCAGCTCAGATCATGCAAGAGTCGGGCGGCGATAAGTTTGCGAACTCGACAAACCCCGGAAATGGCAAGACCGACGTCGGCCTGTTGCAGGTGAATCCTGATACGTTTGCGGATCTGCAGCGCAAACATCCGGAGCTGCAAGGAGGATCGCTGAGCGATCCGGCCACGAATATTTCGGCGGGGGCCTATCTGATGAGCGATCTCCTGAACCAATACAACGGGAATGTGGATGACGCGTTGCGCGCTTACAATTCAGGAAGCGTTGACCTGTCCGATCCGAATATCGCGCCCGGCGGAATTGGCGATCCCAACTACGTTCGCTCCGTCAACGCTATCATCTCCAGTATGGAGACGGGATAGCCTCTCCAGGCTTGATTGGGTTTGGCTCGTCGGGTCTCTGTTGCTTGACCACCGTTGATTGAGCTGGCACGCAAAGCCGCCGACCCCGGTGGTCCAATTGAGAACGCGACAGACAAGGTCTTGACATCGACCGCGCAGCAGCGCACCTCGATTCGGATCTGTTCGCGATGTAAGCGACTTTTCGCGATGTAAGCGGCTTTTGTGAGGGCATGATAGGGACAGCCCGCCGTGAATACGTGGCGCCCCCAAAAGTAAATAATACGTGGCGCCCTCCAAAAGTAAATTCTCCACCCTTATCTGCTGGGTCAGCGCGCGCAATTTCCGCCTCGATCGGCGGTCCGGCCTCCCCCGTCAATGCAGTTGGCAAGGCGCTAGAGAGCATTTCCGGTTCTGATTGAATCAGAACCGGGGCTCTGGATTCTTGTAATGACGGGCGTCATATTGCATCGCGCGTCGCGGCCCGTCCGTCAGGGAGGCGTTCAAATCGAAGACGTGCCTGAATTTTCACTCCTGCTCGAGCAAGACCTCTTTGACCAGTCTGGTTGCGGTGTCGCGATCGACGTGTGCTAAGTCCGACAACCAGTAGCTTATATCGGACAACGAGCGCCCCTCATGATACTGTCCTAGCACCCATCTCACTCCGCGTGGCCCCAATACTGTTTCTACCGCTTCCTCTTTTTTATTGATGTCTTCAACAGCGTCGGATGGGAAATCGTCGGGGGCGGCGGGTCCGGCGGCGCGCTTCTTACCTGGGTTTCCAGTCTCCGGCTCGATGAACTCCATGCTCTCCTGCGGCTCAGGCGGGCCGGGAACGGGCGCGGTACTTGAGCCGGGAACGGGCGCGGTATCTGTGCCAATCCGAATCCGACGTTCCTTGGGTATAATTTCAGGTGGCGTTGGCGTAACTCTCAGTTCTGGCGAGTTGCTCCGAGGCGCACCCGCCGACCCGCCCTCCTCCAACGGTTTTGACCGAGCCGTTGTGGCCGACGACGCGCGCGGACGCGTACCTGCAGGCTGTCCCATCACAGGTGGACTGCCCGGTACCCTTGACGGTGCAGTGTAGGCTCTATCGCGATTGGGGGTATTCTGGGGTAAGCTCCCGGGGACAGCTAACCTGTCAGCTGACTTCATCTGCTCAGGCGATTCGACGAACGCGCCCTTAGTAAACGCGCCATTAGTAGGTGTCGCTGGCGTGACTATCAGTTTTGGCGACTTGCTCGGAGGCCCCTCCGACGGAGGAGGCTCCGTGCCCACCTCTAACGGCTTTAGCTTTAACTGTTGGCGCCCACCTACAGGCCGTCTCATTCCCGGTGACTTAGGCGAGCCTGCGCTCGCCGGTTTGATCTGCGACGGAGACTCGGCTGCCCGTATCTCAGGCGGCGAGCCGGGAACGGGCTTTGGTGTGGCCGGCGACTCCTCCGGCGCGGTGTCCGCGCGCTTCGGGCTTGGTGACGGACTCCGAGCTCCCAAAGGTACAGGTGCGCTGTTGCTTCTATTGACGACGAACTGTTGGTGGGGCGCACTTAACCTGCCCCCTTGGGGAATTAGGACCCCATGCCGGCGAGCTCGCTTTTCGGCGTTCGATGAGATTGACGGAGTCGGCAGACTCAAAGCCCTGGTCTCCGCAGATGCATTCCCCAATACCATTGGGGGTGTGGCAACATGCTCTTCTTGCGATTCATCGAAGACCACCTTCTGAGACGTAGCTGACCCTGGCGGCGTGAGTGTCAGTTCTGGCGCATTCTGCAGAGACGATGCGGATTGGCCCTGCGACGGAGACTCGGTTGCCCGTATCTCAGGCGGCGAGCCGGGAACGGGCTTTGGTGTGGCCCGCGACTCCTCCGGCGCGGTGTCCGCGCGCCTCGGGCTTGATGGCGGACTCCGAGGTCCCACAGGTGCAGGTGCGCTGTTGCGTCTATTGGGGACGAACTGTTGGTGGGGCACACTTAACCTGCCCCCTTCGGGAATTCGGACCCCATGCCGGCGAGCTCGCTTTTCGGCGTCCGATGAGATTGACGGAGGCGGCAGACTCAAAGCCCTGGTCTCCGCAGATGCGGCCCCCGGAAGCCCAAGCTGGTGGCTCCGTTCAAGCTCAGTCCCGAACTCATCTTCGCCTTCGCGGGGCGCACTCGTCATCGAGGCATCAGCCTCATGGACTCCGTCACCTGACGCTGCTCGACCGATTGCAGGCATGTTGTCATCTTCTTCCTGGTAATTCGACGAAGGACATCAGTCTTCCGCCGTCAACGCATTGCTTGAATGCCGAAGAGGACTGACACGGCCATCGCCGCAGCCTGAGCCCAATCCGCCAACTCAACGCGCAACGACAATCTCCTGTGTTGCTGTTTGCTGTCAAAGCAAAAGGGATTGCGTTTGTAACCCTTGAACCGCGCCACGGCGGTCGCCACCCGCGTATTGATCCGGCGGATGAACGTCGAATGCGCGCGCCACGCATCCGCGGCCAACTGCTCACGCCCGGGCGAGATCGCGCAGTCAAGGCGACACGCGGTGGTTGGATCGAAGGCTTCGGCCATTTTCACGATGTCCGCAGCAGCGCGGTCACGATGCCCGTCGAGGCGGGCCAGCACGCCCCAGAAATCCGGTCGTTCACAAGAGCCGCTTCGTTTCAGATGCAACGGCAATTTCGTTGATTGGCGCAAATTGAGAGCTTAGCGTATGCAAACGAGCCTAACGCGGCGACGAGGCTTGCTTTATGCTCAATACGGATCGAGCCGCTTGTCTGGAGGGTGCGAAAATGCCTGTCGAATTTGAGTCAGTAACTAACTCAGCAACTCATTTTGGTTCAACAGCTGGTCATGAGTTCGGGGCGGCGTCAGGCAACGCGGCGGGAGGCCATGTGGGCCTCGAGGAGGACTTCCAGACAAACCTCAAGAACATTCGCGAGCCGAATGCGGCGCAGAAGCAAGAGGGGCACGTCCACCCCCAAGTATTAATTAACCTTTACTTGCGTGGCAAAACGTCGGCGCATGTCTTCGCTAGCAGCACGCCGACGCATCCCTTTGATGGCAACACGCCGATGCAAACCCCTGGTGGCGGCGCGGCGACGCGTCCCTCTGCTGACGGATCACCGACGCGTTTCCCTGCTGGCAACACGTCGACGCATACCCTTGTTGGTGGCGGATCACCGACGCCGACGCATTTCCCTGCTGACGGCCCTTCGACGCATTCGCCTGGAGCTGATGATGGCTCGCTAGCCGATGGCGCGACCGGATCGCCCCAGACCAGCACCGGGAAGAAATTCGTCACATTGGCGAAATCGGCTGCGGAATCGACGGCGGACGTTGCGAAAAAGACGGCGAAGTTTATCGGAAAACATAAAAAGGAAGCGCTTATCGGCGCGGGTGGCGCAGTGGCCGGGGGCATGGCCGGAGCCGGAATCGCCGCAGGCAGCGCAAACAAGGCATGACGGCGATCATTCGTTTTCCACGAAGCTAACGGCGGCACGAGCCGAGCACGATCCTCAGTTGCAGCCAATCAGCGGCCCGAGCGACGCCTTGCTTTGCGTCGCCGGCGATGCTGCCTCCCGTGCCGAAATTCATGTCCCGGACGCCGCTCCTTACAGCGCGGATCGCCACCCACTTCGCCAATCTGTCGGACTTCCCTGCCTCTCCCTCCCTGCCCCTGCGGGGAGCCGCGCTGGCTGCAACAGATGGAGCAGCCCGTCCAGCATCGCTGAACACGAAACGCGTCTTGTGAACGCCAGAGCTCCGGTTCTGATTGAATCAGAACCGCAGCTCTGGATTCTTGTTTTGACGCGTTTTCTTCACGCGAACCGGTCCCCACTTCGCTCGAAAACGCTCTTAGAGCATGTCCGGTTCTGATTGAATCAGAACCGCAGCTCTGGATTCTTGTTTTGACGCGTTTTCTTCACGCGAACCGGTGTCCACTTCGCTCGAAAACACTCTGGGAGCATGTCCGGTTCTGATTGAATCAGAACCGCAGCTCTGGATTCTTGTTTTGACGCGTTTTCTTCACGCGAACCGGTCCCCACTTCGCTCGAAAACACTCTGGGAGAGCGGCCTTCCTGGCCAGCGTCGCCGTAGTTGGGGGTCGCCTCACCGTCTGGGCGATTCCTTACGGCCTCGATTTTTTCTTGGAATTGGAACTGTCCCGCCCGCAGAATTGCTTCTTTTCGAAGCATTCCCTTGCGAAGCTATTTCGGTGGATCAGAACGTCGCCTGTCGCGGCGCGCAGAACGGCACTCACTGAGCGAAAGCGACTTGCTCAGCATCGGCGGACATCAGCGGAGAAAATGACGCTTCTGCATCGATACCGAAGGATTCTGTTGCGGTTTGCACCAGGAGCGGTCTTGTCGCTCGCGCTATCGGCGTGCGCCGGCATCCATAGTCCGGATGCGGGGCCGGCGGAGCAGGCCATCCAGGATCCTGCCGCCATGATGCGTATCGCCAGCGCCGCCGAGCAGTCCGGCGATCCGGCCGGTGCGGCTGCATTCTATCATCGCGCAGCCGAGCTTCAGCCGGATTCGGAAGCGGCACAGATCGGCGTCGCGCGGACATTGGTGGAACAGGGGCGCCTCGATGAGGCGATAGACAGTCTTCGGTCCGCGCACGCCCGATCACCGTCGGACACGGACGTCAGCCTGACGCTGGGACGGTTGCTGGTAGCAGCAGGCCGGGCCGCGGAAGCGCTGGATACGCTTCGTGACGGACTGCGGCACGCGCCCCGATCGGCGCCCCTGCTCGTCGCCCAGGGAGTTGCCCTCGATACGATGGGCCGGCACACCGAAGCACAGTCCTCCTACAAGGAGGCGTTGACGATTAGTCCGGACAGCGCCGCGGCGAACAAGGATCTCTCGCTTTCGTTGGCCCAGAGCCGGCGCGATCCTCAGTCCAGCCCGAATAAAATTCGTTGATGGCAGCCAGGCGCGGGCGCGGCTGAGGCGCGCTTCAAACGCCGCAGCCAGGCGTGATCGGCATTTTCAACGTCGTCATGGAACGCAAGACTTTCAAGGACGAAGGTTTCCCATCAACGTGCTTCAGTCTCGAACCTCGGTTCGTCTCCACCACCTTGGCCGCGCATCACCACAACTCATCGACGAGCCTATGAGCTGTGGACCCGATCCATCCGCAACTTGCCAACGATGCTGTACCGCGACTGGCCGGCCTCAGCCCGCGCGCGCAACCGCGGGGCTCTAGATTCTTGTTTTGACGCGTTTTCTTCACGCGAACCGGTGTCCACTTCGCTCGAAAACGCTCTAGAAGCACGGCGACGTTGCGGGAGGAGATAAGGAATTCCCTGGATCACCAGCTCATAGCGAGAACGAACGACCAAGAGCAAAATTCACCGCAAAATGCGAAAATTCGGCATGATGGCGGGCTGGGTCCATTTCGGCTGCTCGTGCCGCGGATCGAATTGCAGGCACAACGTGCGACGGAAACGTCCGAAATCCGTCTTACCGGAAATTCAACCCTGATCCTCCACCCGTGGTAGGCTCCCGTCACTTCCGCTACTGTCCTTTTCTAGACGCTTCTGGAGTTTTAGACGCTCCTGGAGCTGCGACGTTCGAAGCGCTTCGTCATCACTGATTCTTTTGTCAGCGAGCGACGGACCTTCCGCGAGGCTCCTTCGGCGTGCTGCCTGCGCTTGGTCGAAAGTAGCCTCCACCACACCCTCCTTGGTAATTCTACGGGCTTTGACATGGCTGATGAACTGTTTGAACCTTCCCTTGACCCCCTTCCGGCTGCCTGTAATTTGGTCATACCTTGCCGGAATGTTTTCGGTGCTGTCACCAGGTTTTACGTCTACTACGTTTTTCGTCGAGCTTTTGGCGCTTCCGGGAGAGTCAATTAGCTCATCGACATCTGCCCATGCATCGCCACCGGTTGCTCTCCTTCCTTCTATAAACTTAACGCCGGGTAGTTTATCTGTTACAATATACGCTTGTTTTTTGGGTGGGAATTCGCCGCGGGCTAAGGGATGATTTTCTTGGATTAGAAAATTATCAGCAACAAACTTAGTCTCGCTCGATGATGCACTCGGAGCCCCGAGATGAGCGCCCCGGGTCCCAGATTGGGCAGCGGACTCGAACGCCGTGGCATCGGGATCGGCCGTGCGCGCTTGCTCGCCGACATTAGGTTCAAACCCTGTTTTGGGGCCGATTGCGGACATACTAATCTCCGTTGAAACTTCAGGTAGACGCTACCACTTTTTGCCCGCGACTAAGGCGACAAGACGGCTGCGGTCCATGAGTCTCGTTACGCTTGTAAGGGACGATATATCGTGGGGCCCAAACGGGCCACACATGGGATGCAAGCGCGGTCCGCTTTGGAGGCGTTGATACGCCGCAGCGAACAAGAACCTCGCGCTATCGTTGCCCGGAGCCGGCGCGACCCTCAGGCCAACACGGATAAAATCCGTTGCTGCAAATCGCTAGACTTCTCGCATGCGAACAAGCTCGCCGCCAGCTTCACCGCCAGCGTCCCCGTTCGATTCACAAACAGTGCGCACTGATCGCTCATGGGTGACGCGAAGACGAATCCTGTCGAACGATCGACGAGACAAGCGCGAACAAAGTCATTACGGCGTGGTCCTGGTGCTCCCGCCGGTCGTTCCGACGGATTGCGAAGCAGTGCTTGAGGCATTGTTTCCGTCCGGAGATGCCGTCGCGCCGGGTTCACTTCCATGCGTGCGCCAGGCGCGAATGCCATTGGCCAGATAGGCTCCATCGCCACGGCCCAGTTTCGGTGGGACGACCAGGTCCGCGGGATCGACAAGCATGGCGGCGAGATCCCTGGTTTGCAAGCAATGCGCAAGACTCATCAGACTGGGCGACGGGTCATCCGGAAAGGCGAAATCGATCGATGCGCGGCAATCGGTCGGCGCGGCGATGGTTCGCGTGAAGATGATGAACGGTTTACGCCGCGGATTGGGCGCCCGAGGCAGCACTGCAAAAGACGACACTGTAATCCGCGCGGGATCAATTCCCGCCCCGATCAAAACGTGTCGCAAAACTTCGGCTTCTCCTGGGGGCGCCGCTACGATGTCTGCACGAACGGCCTGCATGTCCCCCTCGGCTATGAAGGCGGCCTGTCGCCTCAGCCGCCTCGCCTTGTTCGAATACGAGCCGGAAGGCGCCTCCACCTCCCGATGAAGTGTAACGAGCCCTGTCGGGACCGGCCGGCCGAGATCGGCGGCTTCATTGGCGCAGCCAGCAAGAACCAGAGCGCAGGCGATGAACAGCAAAGACCGGTTCATTCAAATGTATATCCTGCGATATTTTCCGCCGGGCTTACAGGAGGAGTTGCGAACTTTTTGCCAGGCGCGGCGACGCGGCCATAGACGACCTCTTCGGCGTCCGAGGGCACCCGCACATAAGCGGAGGGGTCGGAAGGCGCCCTATCCGGCGGTGTCGGCCGGACAACGTATGGAGTCACAACGATGATCAGCTCCGACTGGTTGCGTTGAAACTGGGTCGATCGAAACAAAGCGCCCAAGACTGGAATATCTCCCAGCCACGGCACCTTCTGTACGTTGTTATTGTTGTCGTTCTGAATGAGACCCGCGATGGCGAAGCTTTGTCCGCTGGCAAGCTCCAGCGTCGTTTCGGCGCGTCTGGTCATGAGAGCCGGAATCTGATCGTAATTGAGCTGAACGGCGTTTGCCGCATCGAGCGAGCTGACCTCGGCGCGGACATTGACGCTGATTTGCCCACTGGACAACACCGTCGGCGTGAACTTCACGCTTACTCCGAATTGTTTGTAGTCGATGGACACGGTGCCGAGAGCCTGCGGAACGGGAAGCGGAATCTCGCCGCCCGCCAAAAAAGTCGCGGTGCTTCCGGAAAGCGCGGTCAGATTCGGCTCAGCCAAAATAGTAGCGAGACCCTCGGTTGCCATGGCGTCAAGCACCGCCGTGCCGTTGACATTGCTCGAGGCGCCGCCTCCAAAAATGCCGTTCAGGCCGCTCGCAATCGGGTTGCCGCCTACGCTACCAGCCAATCGCCCCGTTTGCATACCGATCGAGAAGCCCCCGGTAGAAAGCACGGCCGACCAGCTAAACCCGAGCTCCCGCGAAATCGAACGGCTCACCTCGGCGACGCGTACTCTGAGATTAACCTGCGCGGAGTTCGCGACCTGAAGCTGGTTGGACAAGGGAACGCTAGGTCCGAGCGTGAGTTTGGCCGTTTGCTCGAGCCGTTCCGCCGTTTTGGCGTCCGGCACCGTGCCCGTCAACAAAGCGCCGTTGGCCGTGTATCTCAGCCGCACTCCGGAAGCTCCCGCGTCGGAATGAATCTGAGCGTCGAGTTCGGCTTGCGGAAAGCGCACGTCGACCTTATAGGCCACAAGCGGCGCCCCGTCCCGCGTCAGCACGAACAGGGTCGTGCGGCCGGGCTTCTTACCGAAAATAAATATGTTCGATGGTTTGGGGGCCTGGATATCGGCGATGTTCGGATCGGCGATGAATTCGGTGCCTGCACCTTCCGGCAAGCGCACCAGCGTCCCGCCGGAGACTTCGATCTGGATCGACCGCGCGGCGGTTACGGTGGTCGGCTCGGCAGCCCCGGCAGGCGTTTGCCCCGGCGAGATACAGCACAAACCTATCATCACAGACATGCACGAACGTTGGGCCAGCCATATCGATACGCGATCACTCACCGTCACGAATACATTTCTTCCGTAGCACGTCATACATGCAGGTTATCGTCCGACCATCTTCGTTCGACGTGCCAACCGCCGTTCGCGTTGGCTTTCATCGACTTGAGCTTCTTTCAGGGCATTATTTCATATCCCATGCATGAAACTCCGCGTTCGTGCAGATCACGGTTGGCTCGATTCGCGTCGAACGCAGCCATGCGAAAATCGCCGCCGGCTGCGTCACTGCGTCCCGCGCAACATCCCAAGCGGCTCGAGAACGAACCATAAGGTCCCTGCCCTGAAGTGAACGAAACCACCAACCAGATCGCTTCCTCAGTGCGGCTTGGGAATGCCATACTGGTCAAGTGTCGGGTCTACCGTCTTGTCGAAAGCCTTTTTGTCATGTGCTTTCTGCACCGCCTCCGCAATGGCGGTGAAGATGAATGCTACGGTGAGGACTCCGTCGATCACCCACCCAACGGGGCCCAGGGCCGATCCGATCGTTTCGGCAGCGGCCAAGCCGGTTCCTTCGCCGCCTATCATGCCCGCGAAGCGACCAATACCGCTTGCCAACGCCCGGCTTATTCCAGCTGATCGATAGGTTCCGGTCGCGGCAAATCTCGCCAAATCGTATGCGGTTGTGGCTCCGGCAATGGCGCCTCGCGTGCCGGCAGCGAGTGCCAGAGTCGCGTCCCAGCCTTTGCCTGCGTTGACCAGGTTTTTGAACTCGGGCAGCAGAAAGGCTGCGGAAATTATGCCGCCTACCCCGCCCAAAACATCACGTGCCAAGCCCAATCTGGTCGCCATCGCGGCCCCCGCCGCGCCTTTTGTTCCGAAATAGATGGCGCCGGCTGCCGCCGCCAACTCTCCACCCATGAGTCCGTAGCTCGACTTGACCAATCCCTCTTCGCTGGACGCGCCCCCCGACGCCTCGCCGGTCGCACCACCGCCGGCCTGTGATTTCATCACCAAGGCACTCGCCGCCAGGCTTTCGAGCAGCTTATGGGCTTTTGCCGCGGAACTTGGGTCTGCCTGCAAGTCAACTGAGAAGCCCGGACCAGCGGCACTGGGATCGAACGATTTAGCTGTCGAGTCATACTTCGCCAACGCGTCTTGCAGTGATGTGCCTCCATCCAGATCCCGCAAGAATGAGCGTACGAGAGTCTCCGTGTCACTCTGGCTGAACGGTGACTGACCTTGTCCTGAAAGAGACTCCGCCACGCTCGCCGCAATGTCGTCGAGACCAGCGGGGCCGTTAGCCAGCCCCGCGAGAACATCCTTGCCCGATCCGGATTTGACCAACTCCGGATCAAGCAACGAAGCGGCCGTCGAGCTATATTGATCGATCTGACTTTGAATGAAATTGGGATCGAGGACTTGCTCGAAAGTCTGCTCGTCCGCCTGCATGGCCGCCAGCGCGTCGGTCGGCTTCACGCCCTTTTGTGCCAGGAGCTGCTTGAGGTCGCCTCCGTTGCTGAAATCATCCTTATAGGCGGACTCCAGTTCAGTCGTCAGCGAGCTGCTGCTGGCCACGATTTGCGCCTCGCTTGGAACATCACCACCATGGAGATCGCCCTGAAGCGCCAGCTCCGCCGAAAAGTCATTCAGCGCCGCCGCGTCGCTCTCCTTGCGATTCTTGGGGTTGGCATTGTTCCGTTCGATCGCATCAAGATCATTCTGAAGCCCGGCTCCAGTCACGACGTCAGTGTAGCGCTTTTCCACCACAGCGGCGAGCGAGGGATTGCTGCTTGTGATCGCCGATTCGTTTTCGGCAACGGACTGCTGCAGATAAGTCGTCACGTCGGGATCCGCCTGAAGCTGTGCGATGCGCTGCTGCAGTGCTGCATCCGTGTCGCTGATCTTGCGGAGCGAGTCTCCCGCCTCGACCTGCCCTTGAGTCGTCTGCAGTTGCACGAGCACTGCCGCTTTCTGTGCGCCGGTGTAATTCTGCGGATTTGCGAACACATCCGCATTGAGCTTTGATGTATCGACGCCAGCAACCGCGTTTCGGGTCGCGGCGTCTCTAATCAGGGAAGCAAAGCTTCCGCCGGTGGTCGGCGCCTGGGTTTTCACCCACTTGGTGATGTTCTTCTCATCATATAAGCCGTCGGCATTATGCGTGGCGAGATCAACACCGCTTTTGCCGCCTTGATCGAGGACAGCGAACATTCCCGGCTGAGAGAACGTGTTCGCCGCGCCTTGCAAAGCCACGGACAAACCTGGATTTGCGTTCGCGATCGCCTTTAGTCCGGCCTGTGACGTGAACTTGCTCGCCGTGGCGCCGGCGCCCTGATTGGCCGGATCCGCAGCATTGGTCAGAGGCAGGTTCGCCTGCAACAGGGCGGCCTCACGCACGAGCTCCAGCGATTGTCCGTCCGCATCCGGATTATCCTTCTGGTAATTGCTGAGGGTCTTATTGGCGGCCCCAAGCTGCTTTTCCATCTTTGAGATGAACGCTGAAATATCGTTCCTGGAAATATCGCCATCCGCCTTCCCGCCATGCGCGGCCGTATCGAGTGCGGCTTTCATGGCGGGATTTGCATCGAGATAGGCCTGCGCCGCCTTCGCATCGTCGCCGCCGGCAGCCAGCATCTTGGCGACTGCTATCGGGCGGTTCAGCGCCTTCTCGGCGGCCTCCTGCTGGTCGGGCGGCAGTCCTGCGACCAGCGGCGCCCACTTTTCCAGATCATCTGGTGAGGAGTATTGCGAATCGTCGATCGCGGAATTCACGCTGTCCTCGGGCTGCGAGGCGTCCGAAATCGGGCCGGCGCTCGCGTCAGGCGCGGTGTCTGACGTCGCCGTGGTGCTTGCTGTTGTCGCACCGAACGCACTCGGCCCTGGGCCGCCCGCCTCAGTCAGCACCGTGGTATCCGTCGTCGAGGTATCCGTCGTCGAGGTTGGAGACCACTGGCCCGCGAGCGCCGAGTCAAAGCTGTCCTCGTCGTCGCCCCCAACGTCGTCGCCCCCAACGTTTGAAAATTGCGGCACGCTTGCCGCCGTGCTGCTCACGACTTGCACCGTCTTCTTCCTCTTCAAGGGTGCTCGCAGGTATGTCGAGCAACGAAACATCCTAAAGCCGCGCTCATCCAGTGCTTAGCGCAGCGCTACATCGCAGACCATGCAAGCGTGTCTCATGCTCGTTATGAGTGCTCTTTATGCGCGCCAGCCGAACCGGGCTGGCGCCAACGCGGGCATGAGCTCATGCCAACTACTAAAAGCTCCACGCCACAACACCTTCGTCGAAGTCCTTTTTGGCGGATGCATAGTCTGGCGAGCCCATCTCACCGTCATCGACCTTTTTCTTCATCGTATCAAAGTCGGATGCCAAACTGCTTGCTCTTTCCGTTATGTCCGGATTCCCCGCGAGAGCGGGATCATTGGCAATTGCATTGTATGCGTCATGAGCCTCTGTCATAAGGTCGTCAAATGCGCTTTTTGGAGTCGGATCGCCCTTAACGGCGATTGGGCCGGTCGCAAGTAGCTCAGCGGACCTCCCAGCGTTTGAGCCCTCCACCGAAAGCGCAAATAATTTTTCTTGCTCATTCGTGGCCTCTGAAGCCGCATTTCTAGCGGCAGCTGCCGCCGCTGCGTAGTCCTTCTGCGCCGCCGCGTTGTCCATCGCGGCGTGCTTTGGGTCTTCGTTTTGAGCCTTGGCCTTTTCGCCGTCCGCCTTCTTCTCCAAATCTTGCGCCGACTGTATGTTGGCCTTGAACGCCGTCTCGTCCCCCCCCGGGAAGCTCGTGTTGCCATTACCCGGGACACCCGTGTTCCCGCTTCCACCGGTCGTGTTCCCGCTTTCGCCGGTCGGTGAGTCCGACTGCCAGTCATTATAAGCGTTCTTATAGTCCGACGAGTTGAAGCGGCCGGCATCGACTTCGCTTTTTAGTACATTGAAGTCGGTATCAGCCGCTGCCGCACCGTCAGCCGCCGAACCTCCATCTGCGACGACCTCGGCTTTAATCGCGATGGCCTTGTTCATGAGAAGATCGTACTGATCATGCTGTGCGCCGCCCGGGCCCGCCTTGCCGGAGTTGGCCATGAGCGTTGCCTCGTAGACGAGATCGTTTGCCTGACGCGACAGAGCGTTATCCTTTTCGTCAATGCTTGTGGCGTCTCCCGCTGCCTTTCCGCGAAGATCGGCAAGGTCAGCATAACCCTGCTCTGCTTTCTTGATGAGGGCGGGGTCGTTACTGTCCAGGGCGCTGTCGAATTGAGTCGATAGCGTATTCCCCTGATTCATGTCGGCCTGGTAGTTCGATTCGTTGCCGTTCGGGAAGCTCGTATTGCCATTATCCGGCACACTCGTGAGGCTGATTCTGGCGGTCGCCGTACCCGGAACACTCGTGCTGTCGTCGGGACTCGTCGTGCCTGATGTTCCCATCGGATAGCTCATGTTGCCATTCGGGAAACTCGTGTTGCCATCCTCCGGGACATCCGTGTAGCTGCTTCCGGCGGTCGGTGTACCCGGAAAACTCGTGCTGTCGCCGGGACTCGTCGTGCCTGATGTTCCCATCGGATAGCTCATGTTGCCATTCTGGAAACTCGTGGCCGGTGTCGAGCCATCAGTGCCCGCGCTGCTGTTCGCGATGGCAACCGCGATTGTAGCATCCCCAACGTCGCCATCTTCCGCAGCCTCTCCAGCGACGGCTAACGCGAACCGGTGCAACGGAGCTCCATTCTTGCCGTCGCTCTCCATCTGCAGGAGGGTTCGCATGTCCAGACCAATGTTTCCAGTCAACTGTGGCGGCGTCCCGCCTGGGCCTGCCAGCGAGCCGTTAAGCACATTGCCCTGGGCGGCGTGCCTGTGATGATGATGGAGCCTTTGCTCGCTCGACCCCCACGAAGACGGCGACGACATACCCCAACCCGCGCCTGACGAACCCGGCCACGCTTCACCGCCATGACCGCCATGATCGCCCGAAGCCCGGTGGGCGTTGTTTCCGTGATCACGGAAATGCCCGCCTGCATCCCAATGGCCGCCGCCGCCATTGGCGCGCCCGCCAGGTCCACAATCTCCGCAATTATCCGCTTTGGGCTGGTGAGCGTCGTGTGGCTCGCATCCGTCATGATGCGCCCGCGCCGCCTTATGAAATTCATGGTCGTCGCCACTCGACGACCATGACTCCTGGGGCCCGTAGTCACCGCAGTTGCAAGCATGGGAGTTTACACCATCCAACATAGTAGCCGTCCTTTCTTAGAGAACCCATTATCGTTGGGTCCCAACGCACTCTGCGCATCAGCCTCAAGAGACTGCTGGCTATCCGGGCAGAAACTGGAAACGCGCGCGGTCATTTCACTCCAGCGATCTGGGAAGGCGCCGCTGCACCATCAACCTTAACACTCTTCTGAGCACTTCCATCAGCGCGTTTCCAATGATCTGGTATGCCCACCGTTCCTACCACATCAATGTGAAAGCCGGGCGCGAGCTCCTGATGCGACATCACGCAAACATCGATGCCATATCGAAGAAGAAATTCACGCAAGTGGCGCCGCAATTCCATTACTGTCACCACCACAAGCGGCTGTCGACCTGAGTTCACCGCGCGCAATTTGCGGCGCACATGATCGATGATTCCTTCGCCATCCTCAGGCTGCAGCACATCACCGGAAATTGTTTGCCGTACCGACGACAGTAGAGCTGCCACGAACTCGTCCTCGATAAACACGACCCGCAACGTCATGCTGGCTCCCGCAACGGCGTGACATATCTGCTGTCGCAGCGCGATGCGAACGTACTCGCTCAACAAGGCGGGCGAACTCTCGCGGGGCGCCCACTCGGCGACAGCCTCGAGAACCTGGCGCATGTCACGCAGTGAGATGCCTTCGGCAACGAGACGACGGAACACCTCGGCGAGCCGCGGCAACGGCGCGGAGCGCGTGGCTTCCCGTACGAGGTCGCCGTAGGACGCTTCGGCGCGGCTGATCAGAACTTGAGTTTCCTGGATGCCGACGAGCTGCCCCGCGGCCCGCAACATCGTCTGCCGGGCGAACAATGTAATTACAGCCACCGCATCCAGCATGTTGGATTGGTCAGCATCCGGTTTGTTTTCGACAACGGCCCATTCGCGCCCTCCCGGCCCCATCCTCATCGGGACGCCCTCCACGGGGACATCGCTCCATGTTTCGTCGGCACGCATAGGTACCGACAAAAGTGGAATGCGATTCATTTCCAGGCACAGACCGGACACGTCGGTGTCGTTCGCCTCCGCCACTTCAATGCGCGGGAGCGTGATGCCAAGTTCTTCGGTCATTTCGCTGCGCAGGGTCCTGAGAGCCTGATCGATCGAAGCCCGGGCAGAGATCAACTCATGGCCGAGCCGCACCTGCATGGAAGCCGCGCCGCGTGCGTTGTCGCTAATGGCCACTTTCATCGCGGCCTCGTCCGCCTCCGCTCGCCGCTTGCGATGCCGTCCCACCATCCAGCCACCGCCACCGGCGGCCGCCGCGAGCACGGCAAAAACGAGCGTCGGGAAGCCCGGGATAAGGCCCAAGGCCAAGAGAATTGCAGCAGCAACGATCAGTACGCGGGAATCCGAACCAACTTGTCTGATGATATCGGCACCAAGATTTGACGCGCTATCCGGGCCTACCCGGGTTACGACCAGGCCGGCCGTCAGCGAGATAAGCAGGGCCGGGATCTGTGCGATGAGCCCGTCGCCGATGGCCAACAGCGAGTAGGTTTCGCCGGCTTCGCCAAGCGACATTCCTCTCTGCACACATCCTATCGCGATGCCACCGAGCAGATTCACCGCAATGATCAGAAGGCTCGCAATTGCATCGCCTTTCACGAACTTCATCGCGCCGTCCATTGCTCCGAAGAGCTGGCTCTCGCGCTCGAGCGCCTGGCGGCGCCGCTTGGCCTCATCGGCCTTGATCGCACCGTTTCGCGCATCGTTGTCGATGCTCATCTGCTTTCCCGGCAGCGCATCAAGCGCAAAGCGGGCGGCAACCTCCGCGACCCGTTCCGCGCCCTTCGTAATCACGACGAACTGGACAACGGAGATGATCAAGAACACGACCAGTCCGACGACAACGTTTCCCGATATGACGAATTCACCGAACGTGCGAATGATGTCGCCCGCGTCGGCCTGCGTCAGCACGAGACGACTGGTCGTTATGGAAATCGACAATCGAAAAATTGTTGTCAGCAGGATGACTGTGGGCAGCGTCGAAAAGTCCGCCGGCGATACAAGATAGACGGCTGCCATCAGAAGCAGCACGGAAATGCCGATACTTACGGCAATCAAGATATCGGCAGCCTCCGTCGGCATGGGCAATACCATCATTGCCAATGTCGCCATGATGAGCATCACCAGGCCGATATCCTGCCGGATAGGCAACCGGCTCAGCACCGCTACCGCGCCTTTCATGACCTTTCTCGCGGCATAAATGACCCGATCATCGCTTTAATACCTCAACGCAACAGTGCGAGGCCCTTGCCGGACGGTGACATTTTGGCTGTCGATGCTTTGGATCGACCAGCCATCGCCCAGACTCGCGCCGGGCCGCAGACGATTGCCATGATCGTCAACCATGTAGGGATTTGCACCGGACCAAACCGCCGCCACGTGCACCGAAGGAATGAAAGCCGCCGCATCAAACTGCTCGACCAGAACGCGCTCGGTCCCAAACCGCTGGTCAAATTTCTGCCGGACCGCGGACCAGTCCCGCTGCTGAGCTTGCCCAAGTACCCCGCCGATCATAACCGCGCCATCCGTCCGGGGCGTCACGACGAGCTCAGTCAGCCCTGCCTCTCCGGCCTGTTGCCGCAAGAAAGCGGCAGCAAGGTCGGCGGGTGGCGCGTCCGAGAGCGTTTGGTGGCTCGACAACGTCGCGGCGAACGAGCGCTCCTCCGCTCCGTTATAGAGGGCGAGCACGCCGATCAATGCGGCACTCGCGATTATCACGGTGCCGACGGGAAGCGGTAGCAGTGACCTCCAACGCCTGGCCTGTATCGCCTTGGTTGGGACCGGCTCCTTTCGCGGCAACTCCAGCCTGAACGTCGTGCTGCCTGCGGTGAAGCTGCAGGCGCTTGCGACTTCGAACACGTCACCCGGTTCAACGATTGCGCCATCGGACAGCACAATGCGGCAATCGGCTCGAATCTGTACAGCATCGGCCACCGCGATCCGGAGATGTCTACCGTCCAAGGCCTCATCGGCGACGACAACGGCGCAGGCTGGATCACTGCCAACGAGACTCTCGCCGTGGGGAAGACGTATCGTCGCGCCGCTTTGGACGCCGCTGGTGACAACGAGAAGCGCTTCGTCAGACATTGGAGCACGCGATTCCTGCTTTCATCCCACATGTTTGGTAGCTCGAAGCTCGCCGCGGGAGGCGACGCTCTTGAGTAACAGGGCGCGGGAGCGCCTGCGCCCGCGCCCCGCTATCGATCACTGCGAGGGATTTGCTTTCGCTATGGTATTTCCAAGCGACGCTTCCGCCTGCATCTGCGAGAATTCCGCTTCCTTTTGCATGTTGGCTGCAGCGTTCTGCTGATACTGGCCCATTATTTGGTCCTGAGCATCCAGGACGGGGTTACCCCCTCCAGCTCCTCCAGTTCCTCCAGATCCATCGACTGCCATTGTCTATTTCCTTCTTCATTGTGGGTGGCGCGAAAGCACCATTTACATGGAGAGCAGCCTCTCCACATGCTGGACGTCGAGCGGCTGAATTGCCGCCGCTCGACGAGCCTCGCACTCCGCCAATCCCACTATCGGGAAGACGATCTTGAGCGCGACGCTTTTATAAGGTTTTGGCTATGGGAAATTCACGCTCGCGGACTGCGAACCTCGGTAGACGGTAATGGAACTGCCGTTACCTGATGTCTCAGCCTCAACAGCCTGCTTGATCACGGAAACATAGCTTGGCGGCCCCGACACGACGGCAACATCCGCCGACTTACTACCGGAGAACGTGTAACGCTCGTCGACCAATCCGGAGCGGACAAGAGACGTCCTTATCGTTTCCAGAGAAACGCCATGCAGCGGAACGGTCACCGTCTGCTGATCGGACGCGGGACTAATATACATGACCGATCCGTCATAATACCAATCCAACGCGTTTGATTTCGTCACCGCATCGAGAAACGACCCGGCCGTATCCGCCTTAACTCTTCCGCGGACAACGCCAGCGACGCCCGGAGCAATCGCCATGCGAAGACCCGTGTTGTACCCGAAATTCACCAGAACATCGACCACACCCTGATTCACGACCGCGTAGTCGTAGGCCATGCCTCGCCACTCGACTGGGGCGGCCCCTGCCATCTCCGGCGCCACACCCTTAACAAGCAGCAAGCCCGCAACACCGACAACTTTCCATGTACACTTCAACATGACGCGCCTTGAACTTCAGAGTTTGAACTTTCAGAGTTTGCTCTCTGTGCAATTTGAACTTTCAGAGTTTGCTCTCTGTGCAACATGTACAGTTGCGTCACTGGCGACAGCAAGCCGAATCCAGTTACGTCAGTAACGTGATTCTGCTTCGCTTCACTGATCGAGTATCGTAAATCCAAGAGCGGCGATTCTACGCAAATAACGCCAGTCGTTTCATTCGTAGCAGTCCGAAAATGCTTGCTGAACGTGCAATCAACCGAGCCGGTCGCGAAATGAATGCGTTGCCGTCAACGACATGCGCGCTAGTTTTGGACCACCTAACCTTCCGCTCATGCGCACTCCCCATTTTATTTTATCGTGGGCTGCAACGATTGCGGATTACCGATTCGATCGGCACCGTTTGAGTCTCTGCCTTTATAGAGATCACGACTTCACCGTTGCGAGGATGTGCAAATGCTGAATTCCGTCACACCTCCGCAGGCGGCACTTGAGTCTCCCGCTTCCGGATCTGGCGGATTGGATGGCGCAGATCAGTTGCGGCATGAACAGGAATTCGCGGCGCTCCAACGAGCTTTTGCAACAGAACAGCTTGACGCGCAGCCAGCGTCGCCGGGTAACGGGATGATGTCGGCGGTGGAGAAACGTCTAGACGACATTTCGAGCAGCTTTCGTGTCGACCCGACGAAGGAAAGTGAGGCTGCGGGGCGCGGCCCTTTGGTCGCAGGCGACCCCGCAGCCATTCCTTCGTCCGATGCCGCCGCGTCCTCGAAGGATGTGAGTTTCTCCGTCGTGATAGCCCAAGCTATCAAAGATTTCCGTGTAACGGCCGCGTTCGAGATCCAAGCGCATGTCGTCGCGACGAGCACGAATACCAGCACCAAGACATTCAGCCAGCTCTTGAAGGGCAGTTGAGTTCATGAGCCTTCAATTGCACCATCTTCTGCGACTCGCTGTTGCGTTTGTGTCATTGGCGCTCGCGGGATGCAAAACCGAACTCTACTCCAGGCTGCCCGAGGCTGATGCCAATGAGATGCTCGCGGTGCTCATGCAACGCGGCATTGCCGCCAGTAAGAACTCTACAAAAGACGGCGGCGTTACGATCATCATCGACGAAGCCCGATTCACCGAGGCAATGGCCGCACTGAATGCGGCAGGCTATCCGCGCAAAAAGTTCGAGAGCATGGGCGACGTATTCAAGTCGGGTGGCCTGGTGCCTTCGCCGACGGAGGAGCGAGCCCGTTTCTTGTACGCGATTGACCAAGAGCTTTCGGCGACAATATCGCAAATCGACGGGGTGCTCTCGGCCCGAGTTGAGGTTGTGCTTCCAGACAACGACATATTGTCCCGAACACCGACGCCCTCATCGGCATCGGTGTTCGTACGCTACGAGGAGCATTCGGGGGCCGATCGCCTCGTTCCGCAGATCAAAATGCTTGTCGCCAGCAGCGTACAAGGCTTGACTTATGATCGGGTCTCAGTCGTCCTCGTTGCTGCGGCACCTCGAGTCTTGCCGCCTATCGCGCGGCCCAATCCGGTCGCCTTGTGGCCGATGGCTCTCGCAGCATTGGCGGGAGGTCTTGCGGCGAGCGGCGCCGGCGCTCTCCTTTTCCGGCTGCGTTTGCGCCCGTTCCGCGAGCTGTTGGTGGGCCGTCGCCAAGGCGGCAACGACGAATCGCCGGTCAATAAACTGACCGGGCCGGTATCATGACAACGCCGGTTACAGAATGGGTCGATCCGCAGCGTTTCGCTGAGTGGATCGGCCATGGAGTTTCCTCCGGCCTTGCAGGTCGCATGCTCGCCAACCGGCGTCTGAAGCTTCGGTGTGCCGAACTTCTCGAAAGGCGGCTCGGATCCGTTGCGCCCTCAGTCATCCAGGCTACAGCATTGTCGCTGGATGGCCGCGGCCTGACGAGGCTTGCCCGGCAAGCCGGCGCGACCTGGCACGCAGCAAGCATTGTTCGGCTGATTGACGGGACTGCAGTCCGTAACCTTATCGCCGCGATCGATCAGGAACTGCGACTATTCGCTATCCGGAACATTGCCCTTGCGCCGCCGATATCCGACGAAGTGCCCAATGACGCATTGCCTCAAGAAATTGCTCGCGCTGGCCTGCGCTGCCTCAGTGCTTGGTGCGGCGAGCAGCCAGCCGCGGTCGGGATGCGCATAGCTCTGCGCCTCGCAGACCATGTACCGCCGGAAGAGCCGCATCGGACGTTTGGTCCGGCACTGGTCGACTCCCTGCTGAGATGCAACCAAGAGCCGACGCCATGAATGGGGCCATCGTCGCCGACCTGCCCATCTCGCCCTGGATCGTGCGTAGCGAGACGATCGAGGCGCAGAAGCAAGCGTATGACGTATTGTCTGCAGCACAGGCATCTGCAGCCCGCCTCCATGCGGAAGCAGCCGCGCAGGCGGACGAGCTGAGAAAATCGGCGCGGCAGGATGGACTTCGCGACGGCGCGACGGCGGCGGCGGCACTCGTTGCGGAGTTTTCCTCCAGTTTGGAGATCTACCGCGCCGCGCGGGAGGCCGAACTTAGCACGCTGGCTTTTGCGATCGCACATCGCATTCTAGGCGCGTTCTCCGAGGAAGATCGCCTAATCCGGGCCGTCAGAACCGCCTTGGACGAGCATCGAAACACAACAGGATTGCGGCTGCGTGCCAGCCCGGAGATGGCGTCGGCGCTGCGAACGGCTCTTGATGGGGCCCGCGCCGCGCCGTCCATAACAATTGAACCGGACGAAACGGCATCACCTGGCAGCTGTACGCTGATCCACCCGCGGGGCAGGATCGCAGTGGGCCCGGTCGACCAGTTATTAGCTCTGTTTGCAGCGGTGGTACCAGGAGCAACTCCGTGAGCACATCGTTCGAACAGCGCACGCCGATCGCTTCTGAGGTCGATGGCTTATCCGACAGTGTGGCCATGGCAACGCCGAGCGACGGCCTGGACGCTCTGGCGCAAGCGGTTTTGCACACGGGCCATCCGCGACCAATTCGGGGGCGTCTGGTACGTGCGGTCGGTACCGTGCTCCGCGCGGCCATGACCGAAGCACGGGTTGGTGATTTGTGCCGGCTGGATGATCGCGGCTTAGCGCAGCCGCTGATGGCGGAGGTCGTCGGGCTTGATGGCGACGAAGCAATTCTTGCCCCGATCGGCGACGTGCGTGGCGTGTCGGCCGGCGCGGCGGTGACCGCGACGCGCGACGTCCTGCGCGTGCCCGTGGGACAGGCGGTGCTCGGTCGCGTGTTGGACGGGCTTGGACGTCCGCTTGATGCGGTATCGCGCGGCCCGCTTGACGACAACTGCACTATGCGGCCTTGCGATGCCCAGCCACCGGCGGCGCTCGACCGAGCCCTCGTAGATCGTCCGTTGCAACTGGGCTTACGTGCGGTTGACGGGCTTTTGACTTGCGGCGAGGGACAACGGATAGGCATCTACGGCGAGCCCGGCGGCGGCAAGTCTACGCTGTTGGCACAACTTGTTCGCGGCGCGGCCGTCGATGTCGTGGTAGTCGGCCTGATTGGCGAGCGCGGCCGTGAAGTGCGCGATTTTATCGAGCACCAGATCTCGGCGGAGACGCGGCGCCGCACGGTCCTTGTCGTTGCGACCTCCGATCGGCCTGCCGTCGAGCGAATGAAGGCGGCGATGACCGCGACGGCTATCGCGGAAGGCTTCCGTGACGAGGGACTGCGTGTACTTCTCTTGATGGATAGCGTCACTCGCTACGCCAGAGCGTTGCGCGAGATCGGCCTCGCCGCTGGCGAGCCGCCGACCCGGCGCGGCTTTCCACCTTCCGTGATGGCTGAGTTGCCGCGGCTGATGGAACGCGCCGGACCGGCCGCACGCGGTTCGATTACGGCCTTCTATACTGTTCTGTTCGAAGGCGATGGAGCCGGCGACCCGATAGCAGAGGAAACACGCGGTATACTCGACGGGCACATCATGCTCTCACCCAAACTCGCGGCGAGCGGCCATTACCCGGCCATAGACGTTTTGACCAGCCGCTCACGCGTCATGGATGCGGTCGTGAGCCGCGAACATCGCGCGCACTCGCGTCGGCTCCGCGACCTGTTGAGCCGGCATGCGGAGATCGAATTTCTTGTGCAGGTCGGAGAGTATCGCCAGGGGGTCGATCCGATGAACGATCTGGCGCTTCAGCGCATCGAGCCGATACGTCGCTTTCTTCGGCAGGCTTCCGACGAATACACGCCGTTTCCCGAGATGCTGAATCACCTCGCGCAGTTGGCAGCCTGAACATGCCGCGTCAAGTGATGCTTGCAAATCATGCTTAGCAGAGCCTACCGCATGGCATTGCTTGTCCGGGTCGAGGTCGCACGTGAGCAACGGCGGCGGGCTGAGTTGCTCGTTGCAGAAAGGAGGCTAGCGGAAGCGGCAGTCGCCGCGGCGGACGCGGCCCGCGAGCATCTGGAGGCGCAGGTGCAACGGCAGACCCTTTTGTGGCAGCATTATAGGGCCATCCTGGGCCTGCGATCCGTCACGGACATTCAGAAATTGCGGACGACCGAGCAGATGCTGACCGCCAGGCTGGAGTCGGCCGGACAGGCGCAACACGCCGCTGAAGCAGCGGAGGTAGAGGCCATCGCTGCCCGTGACCGGGCCCGGCAAACTCTTCAGACAGTTTCTCTTCGTCGCCTTCGGCGCAGCCGGATGGCCGACATGCTGCAGCAGCAAGAAAAGCAAGCAGCAATGCTCGCCGAAGAGGAGAGCGTGTCCGACGAACTGATGGACCGCATCAGGGGAACGGTGAACGAATGAATGCGGCGACCGTCGTTCCGTTGCAAGTGCCGAGCTTTTCTCGCTTCGAAGCGGAACAACTAAACCGAATCGCGGCTTGGCGGATGCCGCTGCAAATTCCCGGGTACGAGACGTTTACGCTCCTCCGCATCGAACGCAGCGAAGCGCAGTCCAATTTGGGAGTGGACCGTCTCGTCATCGATTGGGAATTCGGAACCGACAAGCTCATTGCAACCATGCCACGGGGGCTTGCGTTTGATCTCCTCGGCGCGCTCGAGCCGGACCTGAATTTCGATCCATTCCCGTCACCGGATATCGCGGCGCTTGTGCTCGAAGCTGTTCTGGCGCCCCTGTTGGAGCGCCTCGAACGAGGAACTCGTCGCGCCATCAAGATCACGGGTGTCAGCCCCGCAGTGAACTCAGATATTCGCTCTCTCGGTTTCTCGATTTTGATCGATCGCGCAGCCGCCGTCCCAGCGCCGATGCTGAGAATACCGGTTTATCTTTCATTGCGCGCTCCTCGGCTCCGCCAGACCTTGACGCTCGGCGGCTCGGCCAGCGCGCTTGATTCCTTGTTCAGTTCCTGGCCTGTGGGATTCAGGCCTTTGGACTCGTTGCGGCTCTCCGTGTCTTTTCGAGCGGGAGTGACGCTTTTGTCCTCGCGCCTGGTTGCATCGCTGCGAATTGGCGACGCCGTGCTGCTGCAGGACGTCTTCGTGCCAAGTCCACGGAATGAACTGTCCGCCTCAGTTCTTCGGATGGTCGTCGCAGAGACTTTGACAACGATCGTTCGCGCGACCGAAGACGGATGGCGGCTCGACACCGTACCACAGCGAGAATGGAAAGCAGGTCAAACCGTGGCTGATGAGGCAGAGAACAATCCGAGTGGAGCAACGTCAGCGCCCAGCGACCTTCATGTTCTTCCTGTCCGGCTCGTATTCGAAGCCGCACGGCTCGAACTTCCACTTGGCGAACTGCGTCGGCTCGGCGAAGGCTCGTTACTGCAGATCGACGCGACGCCTGGGATAGTTCGTATCCTCGCCAATGGACACCTGATAGGTACCGGCGAGTTGGTCAGCATCGAGGGGCGCGCCGGCGTCCGCATCACCGCGTTTTCCGAAGGCACAAGTACCTTACCCCGCCAGAGTTCGTTCGAATGAACAGCATCATGCCGGATTTCACCGGCCTCCTCGTGGGCATGACGGCACTTGGCTTGCTTTCCTTCGTCGCCGTGACAATGACGTCGTTCACCAAGATTTCGGTGGTCTTGTTTCTGTTGCGCAACGCTCTTGGCATCCAGCAAACACCACCCAACCTCGTGCTTTATGGGATCGCGCTGCTGCTGAGCAGTTATGTCATGGCGCCCGTGGCCAAAGGCGCTTACGAGGCAGCCCTCGCCACGGATCAGGCGATGACAAGCGCCGCCGATTATTTTGCGGCCGCAGGTCGGGCCGAGGTACCAGTGAAGACTTTTCTGCTTCGGTTCACAAACGAGGCCGAACGGCAGTTCTTTGCAAACGAAACCAAGGTTATCTGGGGTCCGGACTCCCATATGGAGGTCGCCTCGGACGATATGATTGTCGTGATTCCATCGTTCGTTCTGTCCGAGTTGCGCCGATCTTTCGAAATCGGGTTCCTGCTCTACCTTCCGTTCATTGCGGTGGACCTGGTGATTACTGCTGTTCTGATGGCGATGGGTATGTCGGCCGTCTCACCGACGACGATTTCGGTCCCCTTCAAGCTGTTCCTTTTTGTGGCGACCGAGGGCTGGACGCGGTTGATCCATGGCCTAGTTCTCGGGTACGCGACCTAGTCGGTGGCGTCGTCATGGTTCAGAACCCTCTCGTCAACCAGCTGCACTCTATCTTGGGTATAGTGTTGTACATGACGCTGCCGCCGCTCGTCGGGGCTGTGGCCGTCGGCCTATTCATCGGCGTCGTGCAAGCCGCCACCCAGATCCAGGACCAGTCGCTACCATTGACGTTCAAGCTGATCATCGTTTTGGCCATCCTGACCTTTGCCGGTCCGTTGCTTACCGCCCCGCTGGTCCGTGAAACAATTTATCTGCTTGATAATTTTTCGCTGATGACTCGATGAACGTTTCGCCACACGACATCCTTACGCAGGTCAACCCGTTGCTCTACGTCGCCCAGCAATGGTTGATTGCCTACGCCATCCTGCTTGCACGGCCAATGGCAATGCTTGCCGTCAATCCCATATTCACGCGAATGGAAATTTCCAACCTGCTCAAGGGTGCTATCGCGACCGGATTAATTTTTCCAATGTGGCCGATGACGGTGTCGGCCCTCTCGTCAAATCCTCCGGGCACACTGGCGTTCGCGCTCATCGCGATCAAGGAGTCGTTGGTGGGCACTGCGCTCGGACTTCCGCTCGGTCTCCCTTTCTGGGCGCTGCTCGCGGCTGGCGACATCATCGACCAGCAACGCGGCGCCACGCAGGGCCGGCTGAACGACCCTGCCGGGTTCGGCGACATGTCCGTTACCGGAATGCTGTTCCTATTCTGCGGCATCACCATTCTTATCACGACTGGACGGCTCGATATGATTGCAGACGCCCTCTACTCGTCGTGGAGGATATGGCGCCCCCTGGAAATGATGCCAGCACCGAATCCGCAGGCTGCCAGCCTGGCTCTGCATCTCCTCGACGACCTTCAAGCACAAGGTTTGATCCTAGCGGTACCCATTCTCCTCGGCATGCTGCTGAGCGATGTAATGATGATGCTGTTGACGCGGATGGCGTCGCAGCTTCGCGTCGACTCTTTATCCCTGGGCGTCCGCAACATTGTTTTTTTCTTCTTCCTGCCGCTGTACGCGAGTTTTTTGCTGATTTACGCGGCTAACGTCGAGGGCCAATTGGAGCACAGCCTTCAGGTTCTGAGTACAGCCTTGCTTCCTTCCTCCAGTGGCCCGACTCCCTGATCATGGCCGGAGAGAGTGAAGACAAACCCCTTCCTCCGTCCGCAAAGAAATTGCGGGACGCCCGGAAGAAAGGTCAGGTGCCTCACAGCAGGGATTTCGTGAGTGCCATAGTGACGTTGGCGGTAATCGGCTTCATCGCCGGGCGCGTGAGCACCACTTTTGCTCTCTTCGCCGGCCTGATCGATTCAGCGGGCGATCTCTGGGATCAGCCGTTGTCGGCAGCGTTGCCGGCGCTCTCCACACAGGCTGTCGTCGCTGCCGCAAACATCCTCGGACCTTTGCTCGTGCTGCTGGTTCTTTTAGCCATCACGGCAAGCGTGATTGCGACACGCGGTCCGGCGCTTTCGATCGATCCGATGATTCCGAAGCCGGAAAAGCTGAATCCGGTCCAAGGGTTCAAGAAGCTTTTTTCAGTTCGCGGCCTGCTTGAGGTATTCAAGAGCATTTTGAAACTGGGAGTCATTGTCGTGATAGCTGCCGTCGTCATTCGCGATTCGCTCGGCGCACTGGTGGAATTGCCGTCGTGCGGCTTAGCGTGTTCAGCGGCTTTCCTGCGAGGGTCCCTGCTTCCGCTCGTTGGCGGCAGCGTGATCGTTTTCCTGGTATTCGGGGGAGCTGACCTTGGCTTGCAGCACTGGCTATTCATTCGCGGTCTGCGCATGAGCCGGACCGAGATGAAGAACGAGCGCAAGAACACGGACGGCAACCCGCTCATCCGCAGCGCTCACAAGCGCGAGCGACGGGAAGCATCGCACCTCCGCGCCGGAATGAAGCAGGCCACTTTTGTGGTCACCAGCGCACAGATTTCCGTCGCAATGCGCTATTCTGCCGAAGACACCCGGGTGCCGATATCCGTCGCCCGTGCCGAAGCTGACAATGTACCGAGCTTTATTCAAGACGCACGGCGACTCAAACTGCCGATTGTCCATGATCCGCATACGGCACGTGCTCTTTTTGAAAAGGTGCAGATCGGCCAAACGATCCCGCGAGAGCTGTTCCAGGCGGTGATCACGTGCATGAAACAGGCCGACGCGATGAGCACATGACGTTGGACCAAGGACGGCTCCTACGCTGGCACGTCCAAAACTCAATCGCCCATCGACGAATTCAGTTGAACTTGCGACCACGCATCTCATTCATCAACGATCAGGATGCGGTGACGTCGTTCGCTATGCCCGTTTGTGAGCTTTCTGTGTGGAGCGTCGGCAACACCATCATTGGCTCGAAGCGTCATTCTTGTAGCCCGCACGGCTACCTATCCCTGCGGCGATGAGCGGGGAAAGGCGGTCAAGGGGCGCTGCTTCCGCGCCGTTTAACGCGGAAGGCATGTCGCCTGTTGGCCGCCTCGGACTTCCCGTCACGCAAGTTCTTAGTCTGGTCTTCAAGGGATTGTTTCGCTATGCGGCCCCTGTGTTCCCCAATGAACCTGTCTAGGATTGCGCGCCGTTCGGTCAGCCTTTGAGGGTGCCGACCTCGTCAGCGCCCATGAGGCGGCTGTAGCCCTCAACATCTGCTGCGAAGACTGCGATGAGGCGTCGGCCGACTGCCGTAGGGTCTGACATTGGCTTTCCTCGTCGCTAAGCCCTCACCCTTCCGGCACCCCCGCCATCTGCAGGCCTGTATAGACGCGCTCGCGTCCTGCGAGATACATCGGGTTGTCGCTCGATAGGTTGCGCTGAAACCGGCGGATGGTGAATGCTGGGTCAAGCGCAAGTCCCGCCTTCGCGGCAGCCCGCGCCTCATCCAACCGTCTCAGTAGCGCCAAGGCAGCGGCAAGGTTGAAATGTGTGTAAGGCATGTTGCGGTTCGCATCGATGCTCCGACGAAGCCACACGACCGCTTCCTCGTAAGCACCGACCTGCGATTTGGCGATACCGACGAACATCATCCATCGGAAGGCGCCGATATCGCGGGGCGAGAGGCGGAGCGCCTCGTGAATATGGGCTTCGGTTTCCACACCGCGACCGAGAAGATACTTGGCCCAACCAATACAAGCGTGGGCGTCGGCCAGATTTCGATCCAGAGCCAGCGCCTGCTCGCATTCGGATATGCCTTGGGCTGCGCGGTTTGAAAGGATGTGGACGATGCCCAAAACCATGTGAGCCACGGCATTGTCTGGGGCAAGCGACAGAGCTTTGGTCGAGACTGCTTCGGCCGCAGCAAATCCCGCAGCCCGGTTGTCATCGGTGAGATAACCGCCACCAATCGAAAGATCAAATAGCGCCGAGCCGAGTAGCGCTTCGATATTTCCGGGATCAAGCGCCAAGGCACGCTCGAAAAAGCCGCGTGCTTGCGTCAAGTTTTCGAGGGTCTGCCCCTTGTTGAAGCTGGCCCTGCCCAGGAAATACAAGTCCATCGCATCGGGATGAAGCATGTTTTCCGCTCGCCGTGCCTCAGCGGCCACGAGCTGGGCATTTAGCGCGTTAGCGAGCCTGGAGACGATTTCATCCTGCATTTCGAACAGGTCGGCGATCGGCTTGTCGAAGCGTTCGGCCCAGAGGTGATTGCCGGTCTCGGCGCCGATCAGTTGCACGTTGACCCGAAGCTGGTTGCCGCCCCGCTGCACCGAGCCTTCGAGCACATAGCGGACGTTCAACTCGCGGCCGATCTGCTTGAGGTCAACGGCCTTGCCCTTGTAGGTAAATGCGGTGTGCCGGCCAATGACGAATGAGCCACGGATGCGTGACAGGTCTGTGGTCAGGTTCTCGGTTACGCCATCGACGAAATAGTCCTGCTCAGGACCACCACTCAGGTTGGTGAATGGCAGCACAACAATGGAAAGACGAGGCGGTGAAAGCCCGCCCGGCCTCGCGCGCTCAGCCCGTATCGCCGCGCTACGTCCACTCCCGACGATGGCATAGGCCCGAACAGGGCGGTCGATGTTTTTGAGGCTCTGCTCGCCCAGATCGACGAACTCGACCGCGACCTTGCCGCGAACCTGTTCGTAGGCAGAAGATGATATGCAGATGCCACCCGGCTCGGCGATCCCCTCAAGCCGCGCGGCGACGTTGACACCATCGCCAAGAATGTCCTCGCCCTCTATCAGGATGTCGCCGAGATTGATCCCGATCCTGAAGAGCATACGCCCGTCCTCAGAGACACCTTCGTTCCGCTCACCCATCACCGCCTGCACCGCGACAGCGCATTCGACCGCGTCGACCACCGAGGGAAACTCAAGCAACACGCCATCCCCCGTGGTCTTCACGAGGCGACCCCCGTGTTTCGCCACGAGGGCGTCGATAATATTGCGGTGTTCGCGGAGGGTGCGTGCGGTACCAACCTCGTCGAGGCCCATGAGCCGCGAGTAGCCTGCCACGTCGGCTGCGACTATGGCTGCCAACCTGCGTCCGACCCTGCCTGGATGCGCCTTGGCCATGGCACGCGATCCCGTTCGCAGGGCCATTATGTACGATGGAACCGTCTCTTGCCACAGGGCGCCACGAGACTCCCCCGCGAAAACCGATGCTCATGCCTTCAGATGACTTGCGGACTCCACTGGTGGGTGTTGGGCGGCCCGCTGTCTGCCGATCACAAGGGGCGCGCCACCCGCAGAATCGTCCGGGCATATCGCGCTTTGATGAGACTGTCGTCTTGCATGCGGCAGTCAGCGGATCATTGAGTCGTCAAACAGGGTAAGGGCGAACTACGTTGTCCCCCAAATCGCCAGCGCAAGGGCAATAACAAACGCGATCGATATGAGGGCCCGCCGCCCCATGCCTGCGATATGGCCTTCCTATAATGTCATTTCCCCGCCCCGGGAAAGGCTCAGGAATATTGCGCGGCACCAAGGGAGCCACGCGGACGCCGGATTGAGCCCTTGGGTACCCCGAGTTATCCACAGAGATACCGAAGCAGGAGCATTTGTTAACTATCAGAAAATGCGTATGATTTGGTCGTTGTCATGGGAACTATCCACAGACGTAAGGCGCGTTCCAAGCCTGACGCGTCTTTGCAGTTGGCAGGTGATTGATGGGCCAAGTCATCCAGTTTCGCCGCCGCGTCTCAAACCCTGTCACCTTGGACATGGCGCATGCCGCCCTGCAGATCTACGTCGCAGTCCTTTTACTCGCCGTGGAGATGCAGCGGGTTCAGTTGACGCTGCTGTCGGAAGCATTGGAAGGATAATTGACGGCGCTCTGCGCGTGTTGCCTCGCCTTCTCCGCAAAGACCGCCCCCCGGCTCTAGGTGCGCTTCAGGCGTCTGGGGCGCGACTGGCGTGTGACCGGGATCACTGCTCCGCGGAGTGAATCGTAAGACTGTCGCGAAAGCAGCTATTTGCTGGAACGCAGGTCTTCGAGGAACGCACTCAAATGAATGTCATCATTCGGAAGCTCAATGGCCTGTGGCACCTCATCGTCGGGTCGTGTCAGATCCGAACTCCGTTCCTGGAGACTCAGGACCGGGCGCTGGTCGTGACCTACGCCCGGCGCGTCTACCCGGGAGCCAGGATCTTCGAGCGCGACTGACGTGAGCGTTGCGCCCCACGTACGATCCTTTGAGTGGAAGCGCTGCACGGTCCACGCATCGATATGACAAATGAGTTCACCGGAAAGCACCGATCAGTGTCGTCGTCGTAGCGCAGACCCACCTTGGATATGTTGTCGCCACTCGACCCGACAAAGACTTGGCCGCCTAGGGGAAGCCCGTTCGGCGCGAGCGTCGCCGCGCACGGAGAGCGGCTCGCGACCGCACGAATTCAGCTCGAGGAACACATCACCGATCCGTCGAAGGTCTTCAATCGCCCAACGGTGATGCGCCGCGATCAACCAGCAGAGCACGCTCTTTACCTTAGCCAGCCGCTGCACTGCCGATTCCTAACGGCTCAGCAATACGGAGAGGGACGGTCCCCTGTTGGCGGTCTCAAGGAGCTGAAGACGGCAGCACGTAGTGGTACTCGATGGTCACCAACCGCGCTTGCATCGAGCCCTGGAGCGACAGGGCATGACCCGATCCTCTCGCTTCGACCCCGACCCGACCGAGAGCGTCTCGCCGTCCTAACGCGTACCGCGGAGGGCGCCCCTGTTTTTCGCGTGCCTGCTTAGTCGCGACCTTTTTGTAACACCGAACGCAGACGTTGAGCTAGTTCGGATAAACGGAACGGCTTGTGAATAATTGGAAACTCATCGACCGCCGCGTGATGAGTGAGCAAGTCTCCCGCGTAGCCCGACGTAAGCAGTACCTTGATCGTGCCGCTCCGTCGCTTCGCTTCGCGGGCAAGCTCGACACCATTGGGTCCATTCGGCATGACGACATCGCTGAACAGGAGGTCAAATTGCCCGCCGCTATCGAGAATCCGGATGGCTTCGGTACCATTGCGGGCGGAGCGAACCTGATAGCCGGAGCCGGTCAGCATTTCTGATGTGACCTCCAGCAGATCCTCGTTGTCCTCGACTAGAAGAATTCGCTCGGAGCCTCCGAGCATGGTCCGTATTTCGTCGGCTTCCGCCTCGCCGTAGGTCTCCTGCGCTGCTTTCGGCAAGTGCAGGGCGATCGTGGTGCCCGCGTTGGGCGCACTTTCGACTGCAATATACCCACCGGATTGCCGGACAAAGCCATAGACCATGCTGAGACCGAGACCGGTGCCCTTGCCGACCTCCTTGGTGGTGAAGAAGGGCTCAAAAATCCGCTCCCGTACCTCCGGAGACATCCCCTCGCCAGTGTCGGCGACGGACAGCCTTACATATGATCCAGGCGGACACCCAGCGACTGCTCCCTCATCCAGGACGACGTTCCGCGTCTCGATCTCGAGCACGCCGCCGCGCCGCATCGCATCGCGACCGTTGAGCGCGAGATTGAGGAGGGCTGTCTCCAGCAGGGACGGGTCGACCTGGCACAGCCACAGTCGCTCATCGGTTTTTAGCTTGACCTCGCATCCTGACCCGACGGCCTGACGGACGAGCCCCAGGAAATCGGAGATCAGCTCGTTGACGTTGATTAGTTTGGGGTTCAGGTCTTGTTGTCGGGAGAAGGCGAGGAGCTGTGCGGTGAGCTTTGCGCCCCGATCGGCGGCGCGCCGAGCGCTTACGGCGAAACGCCGAACCTTGCCGTTGTCCGCAGCATGCTCGATTAGATCTAGGTTCGCGGAAACGACGGCAAGCAGGTTGTTGAAGTCATGGGCAACACCGCCCGTAAGCTGACCGACGGATTCCATCTTTTGGCTCTGATGAAGCTGCTCCTCAACCAAGCGCCGCGCTTCGAGTGCACGCTTGTGTTCAGTGATATCTCGAAACAAGACTGCGATGCCTTCGCCGGATGAAAATGCATGGACGTCGTACCAGACATCGCGGTAGAACGTCTCGAAGGAAGCCACACGTTGTTCGGCTATCGCCTCGTGAAATTGACTTCCGATTTTTGGATCAATCGCATCCGGAAAAGTCTCGCAGAGGTTCTTCCCGATGAGGTCGTCTTCTCCGGACAGTCTCGCCCTCGCCCTCTCGTTAAGATAAGTGATACGCCAACTTGGATCGACGATGACGACACAGTCCGTCATACACTCAAATATCGTCGTGATCCGAGCCGCCGCCTGCTCGGCTTTTTCTTTGGCGGCTTCGGCCTTTTCCTTGGCGTCGTGGAGTTCGTATTCACGATCCGCGAGCGCATCGGCCATCCCGTTGAATGCTTCGCCGACCCTGGTAATTTCCGACCGTTTGTCCCGGATATCCGCCCGACAGGCGTAATCACCGAGCCGCCATTGGTTGGCAGCTTCGACCAACTGGCGAAGTGGGTGTTGGATGAACCGACGGGCGCCAAGCCACGTTAGCGCCAACACCACGGACGTGCTTAGGACGATCAGGAGGATGCCCGACCGCGTACGACGTCGGATCGCACCGAAAGCCTCCGACTTGTCGAGACCGATCGTGACAATAAGCCCACCGTCGCCAGCTTTCAAAACAGAGTAACCAACAATCCGCTGCACACCATCAACGTCGAGCGTGTCAATTGTGCCCGAATGATCCGGGTCGAAGGAACGGTCACCGGGTATCTTCCGCCCGACGAACCGACCGTTATCTGGGTGACGTACGAGGTAAGTTCCCTTGCGGTCTCTAATCGCGATTGCCGCGCCCGACGGGATACCCATGTGCACCGCGAACTCGGCGAGCCAATCCAAGTTGAGTCCGGTTATGATGGCGCCAGCCATACGGCCTTCATCATCATAAAATGGCAAGGCAAATGGAATGAGTTGCCTGCCGGTTAATACACCCGTCGAGAACTGTCCGACCGCGAAATGACCGCTCCTCGTGGCGTTAACGAAGTCGGCCCGGCCAGCAACGCTCCCGCTTTCGCCACTGGTGCTACAAACGGATTTGCCACTCATGTCCACGACGATAAAATGGAACGCCGGATAGCGCTGCTTGGTAGCAAGAAGATATTTGCTGCATGTTTGGGAATCCCTCGCCTTGATCGCCGGCAGCTCCGAGAGCGCGATCAGTACCTGATGAATTGCCTCAACAATTTCTAGCTGCTGGGCGGCGGCGAGCTTGGCGAGGTTGAGTGCATGCTCCTCCACTTCGCTTTGCTGCAAGCGATGAAGGTCAAACTGATTGTAAGATTCAATGGCGATTGCGGGCAGAAGCGCGACCGCCACCAATAGAAACAGGCGCAACAGTAGGGTCACAGGCGATTTCCAAGATCAAACTTCCTGGAGCTGCTTGGCGCCGGATGTCGCGTGCAGCACTTCGAAAGCACCTCCTCCAAAAAAGCTCGCTGCGCAAACGAGTGGTCGGCGTATGTTAATTGCATATATGACATTCGGCGCAACGTCAGTTAATGAGAATCGTGTTACAGTTGTAATCGTCGGAGAAAAGGCAGGATCTCCCGGTTGCATCTGATGCCGTTTAGCAGTTCAACGCCGGGCTCGCTGGGTTCGACAGAAGACATCGTTCGTTGAGGCGCTCGGCCAATCTGGCGACCGTTTCTTCAGGCCATTTCGCGACGATAGCGTCCGCCAGCGCGCCGTAGACCGGACGGCCGAAGGTCCGGGACCGGCATTTTGCACCAGCGTACCTCTGGTCGTGAGGCCGCGATCTTATGCGCAGGCGATCGAAATGTCCTCGAGCGGGATGCCGGAAACTTTGGTGGTCCAGCGTTCGCCCGGTGCGACGGGCATCGCGAGCGTCAACGTCCCGGTCGAGATGATCTCTCCGGAGCGCAGCGCCGGATTAAGCGGATCCTTTTCCAGCAACTCAACCAGGTGACGCAGCGCGTTCAGCGGGCTATCTAGCACCAGCGCCCCGCCCCCGCGCTGCACGAGTTTGCCGTCGCAATAGAGTTCGGCCTGGAACGTCGATAGCTCGCGAAGCCACTCCGCCTTGCGCGGGGTTATCGCGTGACGCTTTCCGACCAGCAATGCGCCGTGAACGCCGTTGGCGGCGACCGTGTCCGACGCTGAGAACTTCCAGTCGGGATAGATCGATTGCACGATTTCGTAGCCGAGAGCGACCCAATCCAGGCAATCGAGCAACGCGTCGTCGCTTGTAGCGCAGGCCGGTGTCGTTTTGATACCGAACATGATCTCCGGCTCGATGCGGGGCTCCAGGAAATCGGCCAGCGCAAAGGAATGCTTGTCCGCGAGATCGTAGGTGGCGCGACTGGTCGCGTAACCCCAGACCGGAGAGTCGACGCCGAACGGCTTCCACATCTGGCGGTTCGTAAAGCCGATTTTTCTGCCCGTGATAGTTTCGCCGCGGCTCTCGAAAGCGGCGCGAAGCAGCGGCGTGACTTGGTACGCTTGAGCCAGATTTAGTCCACCGGGTCGCGATGAGAATGTCGGGATCTGCGCGCGGTCGGCCAGCGAGATGAGGACTTCCTCGGCGATTTTTGCGATGTCGGGGTGTGCGACCATATTTGAACTTTATACTGGAGCGATAGCGATCGTCCATCGCTGGTGCGCCGGCGACTCAAGCCTTCCCGGCGCGGCCTTGGTCACATCTTTTCAAGGCGCTCGCGCAGTAGCCAGAGCCTATCGGTGCCCCAGAACAGCTCGCCGGTCTTGTCGACGACGAACGTGGGCACGTCGAAGACGCCGCGTTGTATTCTTGGAGGTTCTGGAAGTGGCGGAGCCCGGCGACGTCCTTATATCCGGGCCTCACCCGACGTGAACTATTTTGAAATGGGATCCGACATGCGTGCTGGCGGCAGCGGCTTTAAGAGTCACATGCAATTTTCTCGCGCGTTCGGCAGTCCCACGCAGCATGCGGTTTGTTTAGGCAACCCCACTGTTTCAGCGTCTCAAATGCATATCTCAAGCCCCTCCGCTATGGTAGATTAGCCTTGGGCGCGATTGGAGAATTGCGGAAATGCTGCTCAAGATGCCTTTTTGTGAAAGAGACTTAGCACGCGCTCGTCAAATCCTAAATTCATGGACGAAGGAATCGGGCAGGAAGAGGCTCTCAAGCGATGAAGCGGACACTATCGTAAGGATGATCGCACAGGGCATCGCGGGGGGCCGAAGAGAAGGTCTCGAGATGGCAGCGGCCCTGAATGCAAACCAAGGCGGCCTCCGAGGCACGGGAACGGGTGCGTTCGGCGCTGATTGCCTCGATGAGCGGAAGAACGATCTCGGCGCCAAGTTGTAAGTTGGTCACCATGTTTTCGACGAACCGGCTCTGATCGGGCGTCTGCTTGCGCTCGCTTCATTGCGGTGGAGACCTTCTCCTTTCAAATATATTGGACCCCTAAGCTGGGGTCGATTGGGCAGGCGTGGCTGCCCGTCTCGATCTCGGCGGACGATAGTGGGGACTCGGCCCATCGGATTACGCGCTAAATGCTCGGGAAGGCGCTGATCGCCGTGGCCTAGGTCCATAAGCTTTACAACGTAGGGAATGCCTGCCTCTTCAAGTGCGATGGACACACGCAGGCAGTTTCCAGTGTTGGCGCCATAAAGCTCGATTGGGATCATATCTGCGCGGTCCTGGCTCATCTGCAAAGCTCAGCGACTGCGCGACAGGGTTTTGTCAAACGCTGCAGAGAAGCCGTCCGACGTCAGAAATCGCAGCGCCTCGCGCAAGGATTTGGAATCGGTGCGGCCGAAGGCGGCCTCAAATCCTTTCTGGGCTTTCTCCCACAGGGCGTCGGTTTCGGCGAGCTTTGCGTGGCCGCGCCGGGTAAGGGTTATCAGCCGACTACGTCGATCAGCTGGATCGATGGCGATATCAACAAGACCCTCGCGCTCCAACGGTTTCAATGTGTGGGCGAGTGCGCCAGAGTCCATTATCAGGGCCTCCGCCAGTTCGCCGACCGTGGCGGATTCTGACCGTCCGACCTCAGCTAGAATCGCGCGCTGCGTCGTCTTGATGCCGCCGGGGGCCAAAGCTGCGTCGTAAAGCTGCGAGATACGGCGTGAGGCTTTGCGCAGCGCCGTGCAGTTGCACGCGCTGCTCTTCGAGTCTGCGTCCTGCTTCCGTCTGCTTTCCATCACTTCACCTGGTTCAGGCCTTGCATCGGATTAGAAGCATATACAGATATTCAACCTCAAATGCAAGCATATGCAGGTAATGTCGCCTGCCTCGGACAATCAGGAGACCCACCATGCCCCTCGTTCGTATCGATATCCGCAAAGGCAAGGATGCCGACTACCGGGATGCCATAGGCCGTGCGGTCTATAACGCACTCGTGAGCGTCGGCGTACCGGAGAACGATCGCTTCCAGGTGGTTGGCGAACACACTGACGAAAATTTCCTGTTTGACCCGGACTACCTCGGGATTCATCGGAGCGACGATCTGGTGATGATCCAGATCACCTGGAACGAGGGTCGCACGGTCGAGCAGAAGAAGTCTCTCTTCAAGACCATCGTCGACGGCCTGGCGGCGAAGCCCGGCATCCGGCCGGAAGACGTCTTGATCAACCTGGTCGACGTCAAGAAGGAGAACTGGTCGTTCGGCAACGGCGTCGCACAATACGCGCCGTGAGTGCGCCGCCGGCGCGTCGGGACACAGCGCGGGCGACGAAGTTCCGTACCACGAGCGACTTTTCGCCGCGCCGGCAGGCGAGCGCTGGTGGTGCCGTCGCGTTGTGCCCGGCGGTCTCCCGATAACAACGACATGCCAGACGAATCGGCAAGCGCTTGGCAGGAACGTCGGAGGGTCTTGCAATGCCGGCGACGTGATCGCGCGCATTGACGATCGTGACTACCGTATTGCGCTCGATCGGGCACGGGCGCAGGTGGCGAATGGTGCGGCCAGCATCCAGAACATCGATGCGCAGATCAGCGTCCAGAAGGCGCAGATCAGTGCCAACCAAGCCCAACTGGACCAGGCGCAAGCGGCGCTGGTTTTTGCACAGCAGCAGGACGCGCGCATGTATCCCCCCGGCGCGGAGGTCGGCACGTCGGAAGTCATCACTGGGCGCTGGCTCAGCCGCAAGCGAAGCCGATTTATCCTCGCGACAAAAGGCGGCGGCAAAATGGGTCCGGCCGCCTGGGATGCAGGCAATTCGCGCAAGCATCTTCTGGATGCTATTGACGCCTCACTGCGCCGTCTCAAGGTCGATTACATCGACCTTTACCAGTTGCATCTGGACGATCCCGCCACGCCGCTCGACGAAATGGTTGAGGCGATGGACACGATCGTCCGCTCGGGCAAGGCGCGTTATATCGGCGTATCAAATTTCCTCGCCTACCGTCTGGCAAGGGCGCTCGGACGGCAGGACGCACTAACGCTGACGCGCTTCGTTTCGGCCCAACCGCGTTACAACCTTCTGTTCCGGGAGTGCGAGCGCGAACTTCTCCCGTTGGCCACCTCGGGGCTCGTGCCTGGCGCCCGGGCTCCGTAATGGAGCTTACAACCGACGCAGCTGCGGGCAGGTCTTAAGATCTGCTTTTGCGAGATTTTTATGGTTGTTCGATTTTCGACTTTTGCAACAAAATCGGCCAGAAGCAGAAGTCGAATATCGCCAAAGGCGACCAGACATGAATGACGGCGCACGAATTTCAACTGGTCCAAGGTCAATCGGCAGCTTTTCCCGCAATGTCCGCTTGCCTCTCACCGCTATTAGATTGTCTAGCTGCTCGGTACCGACCAGGCGACAGGCCGTGATATCGATGGAACAGCTTGGAAAATGCCGCCGCTGTCTCGTAACCGACGCGGCTGGCGATCCGTGCAATGGGCTCATCGCTGGTTTCCAGCAGGAACGCCGCTTCCGCCATCCGACGCTCGATCACATAGCGGTGCATGGACTGGCCAACGAGCTTGGTAAAGCGCGCCGAAAATACCGAGCGGCCGAGCCCCACGCGGTGGCCAAGATCGCTCAGTGTCCAGGGCTGCTCCGGGTTTTCGTGAATCAGCTTCAGCGCGGGTCCGATATGAGGGTCGGATATGGCCCCAATCCAGCCGCCTTGTCCGGGACTGAGAGACGCGATCCAACTTCGGAGCGCCTCGACAAAGAGCACTTCGGTCAGTCGTGAAAGCGCGACGCTCTGGCCAGGACGCTCGTGCGCGGACTCGCTGACCATGCGGTGCAAGATTGCTTCCAGCCAACCACCGTCCGCCGTCGGCTTCAGCAGGAGCACGGGCGGAAGCAGCTCCAGCACACTGCCAAACAGCGGACGTGAAACAGTGAAATTGCCGCAAATCAGGGTCGAGAGCGGCTTTGCGCCTCTGCCGTGACGGATGACGCCAAGACGCGGCGACGATCGGTCGATATCCATAATCCGCAAAGGTTTGGCCCGGCGATCCGAATAGAACATATGGGGCTCTCCGCGCGTGATGACGACAAAATCGCCCTCGGTCATATGGATTTCCTGTCCCTGTCCAACCGCGAGGGTCGCCGAGCCTTGGCTGAGATAGTGAAACAGTGCGTAGGGGCGCGCCGGCAACTCAAGATGCCAGGGGTGGCCGAGTTCGAAGTGAAAGAGCAGCGTCCCGCCGAGACGAACGCGATCGAGCACTTGAGCGAGTATATCCATGCCGCCGAGATTAGACCGGGTGGACGATAGGACACAACAACTGGACGATCGATCCCTATCGTCCGAAGGGGCCGCGGAATAGGTGATGTCGCGGCGGGCCGCCGTTAAGTGCGGCAACCATTTCGCCAACGGCAGATGGAAGAACCGCGACCGTGCTGGAAACGCCCTGTCATTCCACCGGACTGTTCGTCCGACATGCCAACAGGAACATTCGATGCTAAATATCCTCCTTTTTGCTGCCACCGTACTCCTGGCCGGAACGACATTGGTCAGCTCCGTTCATTCCGCCGAACCACCCAAGGGAGCAGACCTCAACATCGTGCTCGTGCACGGCGCTTTCGTAGATCAGACGAGTTGGCAACCCGTTGCCGACATTCTCGCGAAGAAGGGATACAACGTCACGCTCGTCGAAAATCCGCTCACCTCCCTAGCGGCTGATGTCGATGCCACCAAACAGGCGCTTGCGAAGCAAAACGGCAAGACCGTCCTCGTCGGCCACTCCTGGGGTGGCGTGGTCATTACGCAAGCCGGTAACGATCCGAAGGTGTCGGCGCTCGTTTACGTCTCCGCTTTCGCGCCTGACGTGGGACAATCTCTGGCGACCCTCGCCAAGAGCGGTCCGGCAACCGAAGGCACCGCGGCGATTCATCCTGACGACAAGGGTAACCTCTACATTGATCCGAAGGTGTTTCCTTCCGCGGTCGCGGCTGACCTTCCGCCGCAGATCGCCGAATCCCTTGCGAACCATCAGCTTCCATTGAATCACGTAGCGTTCGAGGCGCCCGTCGACATTGCCGCCTGGCATGACAAGCCGACGTTCTACGTGATCAGCACCAAGGACAAGGTGATCGCACCCGAAGCGCAGAAGCTTTTCGCCGCCAGGATGAAGGCGCAGACGACGGAAGTCGCCGGCAGTCATGCTTCGCTCGTCGTCCATGCCAAGGAAGTCGCCGCGGTGATTGAAAAGGCCGCACTCGCGAAGTGACGGTAACGCTCCCGGCGCTAGTGCGCCGGGAGCGCGCACGATCGCTCAGAGAAATGCGGAACGCACCGGAAGGCGGCGCAAACCAGCCAAAACTGTCAAGCGCCAGCGACATCCTGGAGAAGATCCTCGATCGCTACGCCTCACCCGTCCCTTACTCGATCATTTTGTGCCAGGTATCCGGAGATTGATATGACTCAACTCGACATCACGGGGCAGAACGCAGCCACGCTCGAAACCGCGCCGACCCGCTACATCGAAGGCTACGGGATACGCTTCGCCTATCGTCGGCTCGGCCCCGCTACCGGAACGCCCCTGGTTCTCCTGCAGCACTTCTCGGGCAACATCGATGGATGGGATCCTGCCGTCGTCAACGCTCTCGCCACCGATCGCCCTGTAATCGCATTTGACAACGCCGGGGTCGGTCTCTCGACAGGCCAAACGCCTGACAATATCGCAGCGATGGCGAGAGATGCAGTCGCCTTCATCAATCGGCTCAGCCTTTCTGAGGTCGACCTGCTGGGCTTTTCTCTCGGCGGCTGCGTCGCCCAACAGATCGCCGCCGAGCACGGACAGCTGGTCCGGAAGCTCATTCTTGTCGGCACCGCGCCGAAAGGCGGAGAGGAACATCTGTTGGCGGTCCTGCAGCAGGCGTTTTCTCAAACCGATGCGCCGGACCCCCGCCTGCCGCTGTTCTTCACAAACTCGTCCGCCAGCAAGTCGTCAGGCTTGGCTTTCCTCAAGCGCTTGAAGGTGCGTAAGGACGATCGGGACACCGATAACGGCAGCGCGGTCACCGACCCGCAGGCCAAGGCGCTGATCACCTGGTGCGCCACCCCTGATCCTGAGCACGCCATTCTGCGCACCATCCGCCAGCCCGCTCTTGTGGTCAGCGGCAGCCACGACACCATGCTGCCCGCGAATAACGCTTGCGCAATGTTCAGGGAACTCAGCAACGCTCAATTGGTCCTCTATCCCGATTCAGGGCACGGCGCCCTGTTTCAGCACCACGAGATGTTCGTCAGCCACGTCCGGACCTTCCTGGATTCACAACCCGCGGCCGCATGACCCGTTCGACGCGATCAGACGCACTTTATCCATGAGAGTTGTTACGGAGAACAAATGACAATCGCTAAAGTCGAGGTAGAACGTTTCACCCTCACGAGCTCAAAATCATTCGACGCTGTTGTGGCCGCGCTCAAGTCGGCGGTCGGACAACCCAACATGGTCGACTTTTTCAAGGAGACAAAGGCGACAAATTCCTTCCGGGATTTGGAGCGCGTTGTACGAAGCGGCCTCGGCCGAACGGATCTTATGCTCTTCGCAGAGTTCGACTTGGGCGACATTCTGCGTCGCGAAACCGGATCCAAGGCGCCCAAAATCATGCGGTTCGTGGTCGGCAATCCACTCATCATGAAAGAAATGGTCAAGCACGTGCCCGATGCTGGATCTTACGCTCCAGTCACAGTGCTCATTGATGAGCGTCCCGACGGCGTGCACGTCGCTTATGACAAAATGGAAAGTTATCTCCGGCACTACGGCAGCTCGGAAGCCCTTGCCGTCGCGCAAGATCTCGATGCGAAAATCACAACCTTGCTACGCGAATGTGCAAGTTAAAAAGCCCTGATGACGTCTTCGGCCGATGGAAGCGGGTAACTCGTTAATGGCGGAATCAAGATCAGCTTGATCATCCAGCAACTACAAGGCGCATTGTATCGCGTCGTATCGTGACGCAATCGCCCGTCCCGTCTCAGACGATCCACTGGGCGCGCGTGCGGCCAAGCAAATGGCTCTACCGGCATGCGGCCTCGCGGCAATGGTCGGAATAACTATCAGCCATATGACCGCGGAACGCGTATCCGAACCCTTCGATCCCCATGCAACATCCCGGACTCAGATCAATCGTTCCGAGTGACCGCCTCCCACCGCGCCTTTTGCGCCGAAAGCGTGAGTCAACTCGTCGACCCGCTTGATGTGCGCCACTGCGGCGCGCGCGCCGCCGGTTTTGTTCATCAAATCGAGCGTCACGTCATCATCGTCGCGAACCGGCGTCAGCGCCTGATCCGTATAGCGATAGCGTTCGGGATCACGTAAGGCCTTAACTGCGTCCGCTGTCAGCGTCGTCAGAGCAGACAGAATCCTGAACGTCTTCCGAATAGTGTCCCAGGCAAGACGCGGCCAGAACACCCAGGCCGGCTCGGGCGGCAAACCTGGTCGCCGTTCTGTCGGATGTCGGAGCCGGACAACGCCGCCCTGGAGCGGATGCAAACCCTCCAACCCGACGGCCAACGAGAAGTTCAGGAGCAACTTGACCATGCTGGATACTCTCCCTGGAGTTGCAGCGGTCCGGCGCAGCAATCTCTGCATATGCTCCCTGGAATAATAGAGGCGCCATGCTTCCTGATAGATCGCGGCCCACTCCTCGCGGGTCATGTTCGGATGATCGCAGCAGACGTGCTCCAGATCATATTTGTTTAGATCGGGATCCATATCGATTCTTTTTGACCAAAGCGTCCGGTGATCCTCTGAGCCGGGTAACGGCGTGAGACAGAAGAACTCTATAATGTCGAGCGGCAGCTCGCGCTGAATGATTTCGATGTCGCGACGGATCGAGGTCGGCGTGTCGGCGGGGAAACCCAGGATATATCCGGCCAGCGTAAAAATCCCCTGTGCTTTCCACGCCAGCATCATCTTGCGATATTCGGTGATCTTGTTCTGGCGTTTTTTGGCGGCAGAAAGGTTGTCCGGGTTGATGTTTTCGAGGCCGATGAAAACCCGCGTGACGCCGGCGCGCCTACATTTCTCGATAAAATTCGGCAACTTGTGACACAAGGTGTCGACCTGGATCATCAAGCCGAGCGGAATCCCGTCGACCTCTCGAAGCTTGATGAGACGATCCAGGATGAGCTCCCACTCCTTGTTTCGCGCGAAGTTGTCATCGGTGATGAAATACTTGGAAACGCCCTGAGCCCAATTGGCGCGGACCAGCTTTTCGACGTCATCGGGTGAACGGTAGCGCGACTTGCGGCCCTGGACGTTGATGATCGTGCAGAACGAGCACTGATACGGACACCCCCGTCCAGCATCGAAGCTTGAGCCCAACCCGAGCGTGCGGCGAATGTTGGCAATGGGCAGGAATGGCACCGGAGCACCTTGGATGCCCGGCAGATCTTTCAGGAAATCGTAGACTGGCTGCAGCTGCCCTGCTGCTGCATCGCGCAGCAAAATCTCCAAGCGCCCCTCTGCTTCGCCAGCGAAAATCGATACGCCCATGTCCCGGCAGGCATCGAGTCCGACGGCGTTACCGTCGAGCATTGACAGACAGCCGGAGACATGGAAGCCCCCAATCGCAACCGGAACGCCGGCCGAGCGCAACGGGCGCGCCAAGTCAAGAGCTCGAGGATACTGATTGGATTGCACACCAACCAGGGCCACCAAACCAAAATTGTTGTGACGTCGAAACCGCTGCACCAGTTTGCGGATCTCAATGCGCTGGCTGAACTCGTCGACCGCTTCAAGATCAATGTTGACGCCGGGTCCGAGCACCTGACGGTCGATGCAGTCAAGCGCCGCGCCATAGACCGCAGCCAGGGAATTCGACGGTATTATCGCGCGCCACCAGCGGATCACATAGCCGTCGTCGCCATAATGCGACGGTTTGATCAAAGCAAGCTGAAATCTACGCGGCGCCGAATTTGGTGTCTGCATTACCGTACCCCCAAATACCAGTTCGGATGATGAAAAAAGCGTCTAACTCAAAACCACTCTGATCAGCCGGTCGCTTCTGCAAGCGCGTCTCCGATGCATGCACGACAAATTCGGGAAGCCCATCGCGCCGGATGGTGACAAGGACGGTCTGCCGGTGCAGGGCCACGCCAGCCGGCAGGCGGGTCTGAACGGCCCCAGCAGCGCGCTCAATGAGCGTGCCGCATTACCGCGCAATTACCACCGGCGGAAAAATCGTTGCATGCGTAACGCTGACTGATCAAAACGCCAATTGAGCCGGTCGCATCTCGATCGCGTTGCGACGGCGGCCCAAGTTCCTGCTCGTACGAGCGAGAGTGCGCTATGGGCACACGAGGATGGCGGCCGGAGCGCGCAAAATTGACGGCCTCCGAATGGATTCGGGGCTTTGACTTGATTGCCAGCGCGTTTCACCGCCAGAGTTCGTCCGCTTCGCGTCTGCGTCATGCAGGCAACCCGGTCGAATGGCACGACGTTCGGGAGGGCTGTCCCGATAGTTCAGCTCTGAAAGGTTCTTTGTCGTCACGGTGCACACGCCGCCCTCTGGCGGGCTCCCAACCATCGAAAGGCAGCGGAATTCGCCATTCCAAATGAAGCGATACGATTTAAATCAGTAATATCAAGTGGCTGGGGCGGGAGGGATCGAACCTCCGAATGGCGGAATCAAAATCCGCTGCCTTACCGCTTGGCTACGCCCCAACTGGCCGGGAACGCAGGCGACGGCATGATGCCGCCGCGCTGCTTCGCACACCGCCGGTCTATAGGGGGAGACAAGCCATTTCAACAGGCTAGACAAAATTTCGCACGCGGTATTTCCGCTGGTTCGCCCTTGATATGAGCAAATTCTCCGCCGCTCTCCCGCCTCGCGACGCGCCCGCCCCTGCATTCCCTCCCGTGTCCCTGTCCCGGCCGTCTTGCCGCAGCCCGCTTTCCTGGCTCCGCAGGCATTGCCTGCGGCTTCCCGGGCAGTTGAGATCACCCCGGTTTCGTGGGAAGACGGCACCGTATCAGGGATCAAGGAAACGAGGCTTCGGTCATGACCTATCAGGCGCCGATCAAGGACATCCTGCTTGCGCTCAACCATGGCGCGGGCCTGAAGGCTGCGGTGGAGGCCGGCCACTACGGCGATTTCGACGGCGACATTACTGAAGCCGTGCTGGAGGAAGCCGGCAAGTTCGCCTCCGACGTGCTTGCCCCGCTCAACCGCGTTGGCGACGAGCATGGCATCAAGCTCGATGCCGGCACGGTGACCACCGCCCCCGGCTGGCCCGATGCCTACAAGCGCTGGACCGAGGCGGGCTGGAACGCGGTCTCGGGTCCGGAGAATTTCGGCGGCCAGGGCCTGCCGCTTGCGATCAACGCCGCCTGCACCGAGATCTGGAGCGCCTCCAACATCGCCTTCGGCCTCTGCCCGTTGCTTACGCTGTCCGCGATCGAGGCGCTGGATGCGCATGGCAGCGCCGAGCTGAAGCAGATCTATCTCTCCAAGCTGATCTCCGGCGAATGGACCGGCACGATGCAGCTCACCGAGCCGCAGGCCGGTTCCGATGTCGGCGCGCTGCGCACTCGCGCCGACCGCGCGCCCGACGGCACCTATCGCCTGAAGGGCACCAAGATCTTCATCACCTATGGCGAGCACGACATGACCGACAACATCGTGCATTTCGTGCTGGCCCGCCTGCCCGATGCGCCCGCGGGCACCAAGGGCATCTCGCTGTTCCTCGTTCCCAAATTCATGGTCAATGCCGATGGCTCGCTCGGCACGCGCAACGACATCTACGCAAGCGGCGTCGAGCACAAGCTCGGCATGCATGCCTCGCCCACCTGCACCATGACCATGGGCGATCATGGCGGCGCGATCGGCTACCTCGTCGGCGAGGAAAACCAGGGCATGCGCTGCATGTTCACCATGATGAACCAGGCCCGCCTCGGTGTCGGGCTCGAGGGCGTCGGCATCGCCGACCGCGCCTATCAGCAGGCGCTCGGCTATGCGCAGGAGCGCCGCCAGGGCCGCGCGGTCGGCTCGAGCGGCAACGGCTCGGACGTCATCATCGCGCACCCCGACGTGAAGCGCATGCTGATCCAGATGCGCGCCATGACCGCGGCCGCCCGCACCATCTGCTACGCCACAGCCGTTGCGCTCGACGTCGCGGTGCGCGCCAAGGATGCCAAGGTGCGCAGCGAGGCTGCCGCCCGTGGCGCGCTGCTGACCCCGATCGCAAAGGCCTTCTCCACCGACATCGGCAACGAGGTCGCCTATCTCGGCGTGCAGGTGCATGGCGGCATGGGTTTCATCGAGGAGACCGGCGCCGCCCAGCATTCCCGCGACGCCCGCATCACCGCGATCTATGAGGGCACCAACGGCATCCAGTCGATCGACCTTGTCACGCGCAAGCTCGCCGCCAATGGCGGGGCGTCGGTGTGGGCACTGCTCGCCGAGCTCGACCGGATCGTGAAGCAGGTCGAGGGCTCGAACGATCCCGCCTTCGGCACCACAGGGCAAAAGCTGCGCGATGCGCTGCTCTCGCTCGAACGCGCCAGCCGCTGGCTGCTCGAGCGGGTTGGCACAGCGCCGAACGATGCACTGGCCGGCGCCACGCCTTATCTGCGGCTGTTCGGCGCCACGCTCGGCGGCTGCTACCTGGCGTCCGAAGCGCTCGCCGCGCGCGCCGAGCACCTCGGCGATCCCCAGCGCTACGTGGCGCTGGCGCGCTTCTTTGCCGAAAACGTCACAGTGCAGGCGCCGTCTTTGGAGAAGAGTGTGACCGATGGCGCGGAGACGGTGAACGGCGCGGATGCGGTGTTGCTGGGGTAGCGCTTTCCGCACGGTCGTCCCGGCGAAGGCCGGGACCAATACCGCGGAATCGCGACGTGGTGCTTGGCGGCATACAATCATCGCACTAACGACAGCCTGTGATCCACTAACGACAGCCTGTGATCATGGGCCGCCTTGCCGGCTCGGAACGAGGCACACAGTACTCTCGATTCTAGATTTCGAAAAACAGAATTATATTCGGCTCGGAGGATTGACAGGAATTCGCGCTCGGCGCCCGGGCGGGCAAATCGCTTGTTCCAACCGGCGCAAATTACAACCGCAATAAAACTCCTCCGTTCAGTTAATTGAACAATCGGCCGTGCTGTGCCAATACTGTCGGCGAGAACCCATTGCATTGATTCATTTTTGGCGCGCGGGCTGAACCCATGATTGCTTTGAAACGGGCCCACAGCAAGGGCGGCAGGCCGCCGCTTGAGCGGGCGGGCGAGGTCGAGGAGCGCATTCTCGACGCGGCGCAAGAGGTTTTCGTCAGGCGCGGCTTCGAGGGCGCAAGCGTGGACGAGATCGCGCAGACGGCGCGCGCCGGTAAGCCCACCATCTATGCCCGCTACGCGAACAAGGAATCGCTGTTCGAGGCCGTGATGGCGCGTCAGGTGGCGCGAAACACGCAGTTCGAGAATCTGGTGCCGCAGGGGCGCAGCCTTCAGGCCAGGCTCGTCAATCTCGGCATTGCACTGATCGAGCGAACCCTCGACGGCGAGACCATCGGCCTGATGCGCTCCGGGATAGCGGAAGCCGAGCGCTTTCCGGACCTCACCCGCCGCATCAACGAGATGGCGCGCAAGCGCGCGGCGGCCAACCTCGCAAAACTGCTCGGCGAGCTCGCGCGCGAGGAAGGCATCGCAGCCCGGGGCGCCTTTTCGCCCGACAGGATCACCGACACGGCGCGGATATTTCTCGACCTCGTGCTGTTTGCCATGCTGTTCAGCCGCCTGCTCGGCGAAGACGTAAAGGCGCTGAAGAAGGAGCTGCCGGCTTACGTCCGCCAGCGCGTCGAATTTTTCCTGGAGGCTTGCGGCCGGGGGTAGAACACCCAGGGCAGCCCCATACGCCGCATGGACTCGGCAACGGCGACCTTGCTATCATCCTGCGCGCAGGCCGAGAACCATTTCACCAGGCAACCGGGAGACGGGACATGGCGCGGATCCTTGTCCTTGGCGCGGGATTTGCCGGCCTGTGGGCCGCGATCGGCGCGGCGCGCCAGCGCGACGAACTTGGCAAGTCGCGCCACGATGCCGAAATTCTCGTCATCGACCGCAATCCCTATCACAACATCCGGGTGCGCAACTACGAGGTCGACCTGAGCGAGGCCGCCATTCCGCTCGCCGAGCTGCTCGATCCCATCGATGTCGACCACAGGGTTGCCGAGGTCAGCTCGATCGAGCCGGCAACGCAAGAGGTCATCATTGCAACGAGCCACGGCCAGGAGACTTTGCATTATGACCGGCTGGTGCTGACGCTTGGCAGCGAGCTGGTACGCCCCGCAATTCCGGGGCTTGCCGCCAACAGCTTTGACGTCGACACCTATGAAGCCGCAGCGCGGCTCAACAACCATCTGGCGGCCCTCGGCAGGCAGGTGCCGTCACCGCAGCGCGCAACGATCGTGGTGGTGGGCGCGGGCTTTACCGGCATCGAAGTCGCGACGGAGATGCCGGCCAAATGCGCAAATGCCGGCGTCAGCGATCCCCGCATCATCCTGGTCGACCCCAACCCGGTCGTCGGTGCGACGATCGGCGACCACGGGCGTCCCGTGATCAGCGAGGCGCTGGCCTCGCTTGCCGTCGAGACGCGGCTGGGCGTGAGGATCAGCGCGGTCGATGCGCGTGGCGTCACGCTCAACTCGGGCGAGTTCATCCCTGCGCAAACGGTGGTGTGGTGCGCGGGCATGGCCGCCAATCCGCTCGCCGCGACGCTCGCTGGCGAGCACGACCGGCTCGGCCGCATCGACGTCGATTCCTTCATGCGGGCCAAGGGCCTCTCGAACGTCTTCGCCGCCGGCGATATCGCATCCTGCGTCGTCGATGGCACACATGCGACAGTCATGTCGTGCCAGTTCGCCCGTCCAATGGGCCGCTTCGCCGGCCATAACGTAGTGGCCGATTTGTTCGGACAACCGATGCTTCCGCTTGTCATCGACTGGTATGTCACCGTGCTCGATCTCGGCGGCTGGGGCGCGCTGTACACGGTCGGCTGGGATCGACAGGTGCACGCGACCGGCGCCGCCGCCAAGGTGACCAAACAAACCATCAACCACAAGCGTATCTATCCGCCGCGCAACGGCAGCCAGCGGGCCCTGTTCGACGCCGCAGCACCGACCATCCAGGCGCCGCCGGTGACGCGGACTACGTCGAAGAGTTGACTGGGCCTGGCGATTGCACGGGCGCGCCTAAAATTAGGCGTAAGGATCGGTTGGATATCCTGAATAGACCAAGCTGGAACTGGCGATTAGAAGTCCTTCCATCTTGCTGACAGTCTGGACGATCGCGCTCTGCGGCTCGCCGGTCAAAAGTTGCTGCTTTAGCTCAACGAGAGCCTGGTTCGCGCCATTAAGTCGGCGGGCCAGCGTCGTCGCGACATAAAGCATCGCGATCGGATTTTGCGTGAGCAGCGTGGTTCCGTCGGCTACGTGAAACAGGGAGGTTTCTAACGTGCGCACGTCCGCGGCGTGCGGCTGGTCTAGCAAGACCGAGAGTTCACCGAACACCGCGCCGGGCTCCGCCACCCGCGCAATCTCGTGCCCTTCTTTGATAATTGCGACATTTCCCTTTTTGAGGATTAGCAGCCGACCCGTCCTGGAACCATCAGCGATCACCGTTTCGCCGACTTGGTAGGACGCTAGCGGAAGTGTGGAGAGACTATTTTGGAATGCATTGTCAGGAATAAGAGACATGTCACGGTCTCCAATCGTTTAGGCTTTGCCTGCTGAACCAGCAGCGAAGAAGTGACAGCAAAATTGACCAGCCGTAAAGCGGCGGGGCTCCGGTCTGACTGTATCAAAGGCATCAGCCCGCCGCCGCAAATATCGGGTCGGCGGCGCTCAATGCGGCGCTGAGGCTGTCGCCTTTTGGCCCTTCGCCACCTATTGCGCCGCCGCGCGAGCTTGGTGGCTGACGGGGGGTTTAACTGATCGCCGCAACACATTCTGCGAACTTCTCAGCTGGGGTTTGAAAGAGCAAGGTCTTTCGTGGCCTTTCATTGAGCTGCTTGGCGATCGCGCTGAGCTTGGCCTGGCTGTACAATGACAGATCGATGCCACGCGGAAGATACTGGCGCAGCAATCTGTTGGTATTTTCGTTTGACCCGCGCTGCCAGGGACAGCGAGGGTCGCAGAAATAGACATCGATCTTGGTAGCTAATGTCAGACGCTGATGATCA
>NZ_AXAI01000015.1 GCF_000472425.1 Bradyrhizobium sp. Tv2a-2
CTTCCAGAAGGCCTGCAAGCGCCTCGGCCTCAAACACATCCGCACCAAGCCCTACACCCCACAAACCAACGGCAAGGCCGAGCGCTTCATTCAAACCAGCCTGCGCGAGTGGGCTTACGCCCAGGCCTACAACACCTCAAGAGAACGCGCCGCCGAGTTGCCAAGATGGCTCCACCGCTACAATTGGCATCGTCCTCATGGCAGTATCGGGTCTGTACCACCAATCAGCAGGCTCGGCTTGGCCGGGTATAACCTCTTGAGGCTCCACAACTAGAGCCGGGGGTTGGGACTGGGGGTGGGGGAGGCCATGACATTTCAGAGAATCGTCGTCGGATTGTTTGTGCTGGTGATCGCGGCCTTGGGCGTCGCCTTCTATATCGACTGGCGCATGGCCACCCAGCTGCGCACCATGAAAGCCTTTGTCGAAGGCTATGTGTTCGCTGAAGCGGTGTCGGCCTGCGAGAAGGCGCCAAGCTCGACGCCGTTCAAGTGGAACAACGGCAAGAACACCTCCATCGTCGGGCTGAACTCGGTCAAGCTCAACAAGTACACCGTCATCGCCAGCTTCACGCTGGTCGCCGACAGCGTTTATTGCGATTACGATCCCATCAAGCGCAAGGCCGATATCGGCTCGAATTTCCTGGAACGGGACTGAGCACGGCCACGGAAAAGGAACGGCCATGACCTCGATAGAGCGACCGCCAGGCGACGCGAGGCCGGGTCCTTATCGCATCCTGCATGAGGCCGAACTGCGGGATTATCTGGCCGGACTTCCAGATGTGGCGGATACGCTTGGCGGCGCACCTGAAAGCTGGTCCATCAGCGAGGTCGGCGACGGCAATCTGAACCTTGTCTTCATCGTCAAGGGGACGGTCGGCGGCATGGCAGTGAAGCAGGCGCTGCCCTATGTGCGCCTGGTCGGCGAGAGCTGGCCGCTGCCGCTGTCGCGCGCGCATTACGAATATCTGGCGCTGACTACGCACGCCCGGCTCGCACCGCGGCTAGTGCCGCAGATCTTGTACCATGACGAGGCGCTGGCGCTAACTGCCATGGAGCTGTTGTCGCCGCATATCATCATGCGCAGGGGCCTGATCGCCGGTACCATCTATCCGCGCTTTGTCGAGGACATCACGACCTTCATGGCGAGGATGCTGTTCTTCACCTCCGACCTTGCCATAACGGCAGCGGAGAAGAAGGAGGGTGTTGCGGCCTTCGCCGGCAACCATGCACTGTGCAAGATCACCGAGGACCTGATCTTCACCGATCCCTATCGCGAGGCCGAGCAGAACCGCTGGACCTCACCCTGGCTCGACAGAACCGCAGCCGCTTTCCGCGAGGACATGGAGGCGCATGTCGCGATCTCCCGGCTCAAGCTCAAATTCATGAGCCAGCCGGAGGCGCTGATCCATGGCGACCTCCACACCGGATCGATCATGGTTACGGAGAGCGAGACGCGGGTGATCGATCCCGAATTCGCGTTTTACGGTCCGATGGCGTTCGACATTGGCGCCATCATCGCCAACCTCGTCATGGCCTATCTCGCCTCGCCCGGCCACGAACGCACGTCCGGCGACCGGCGCGTATTCCAAGCGTGGCTGGTGGAGACGATCGAAAAAGTCTGGACTGAGTTTGAGCGCAAATTCCTCGAGTTGTGGCGGACCGAAGCGCGCGGCGATGCCTATCCGACAAGTCTTTTCGTGGGATCGGCCGGCGCATTACATCTGGAGGCCGAGCGCCAGCGCAATATGGATCAGCTGTTCCGCGACACGGTCGGCTTTGCGGCGGCAAAGATCATCCGTCGTATCCTCGGCCTCGCGCACAATATCGATTTCGAGTGGATCGAGGACACAAGGCTCCGGGCCGTCTGCGAGGCGCGGAGCCTCCGGCTCGCCCGCGCGATGCTGACGGACGCAAAATCCTTCACGAATATCGCGGCCGTCACCAAAATGGCGCGCGAGGTGAACGACTGGCGGCCCGATTTTGCGGCGTAGCCGACTGGCGCTTATCCTAATCCGCCGCCTTGGCCCGCAGCCGCTGCGCGTAGACGTTGATCACCAGCGCCGCCAGCAGGATCAAGCCGCGGATCAGGATCTTCAGGAAGCTGTCGATATTGACGTGATCGAGGCCGTTGTTAAGCACCCCTAGCACGAACAGGCCGACAATCGTGTTGCCGATGCCGCCGCGGCCGCCGAACAGGCTGGTGCCGCCGACCACGACGGCAGCGATGGAATCAAGCAGATAAGTGTCGAACTCGTTCTGCTGCGCGCTGCCGAAATGGGCGACGCCCAGCATGCCGCCGATCCCGGAGCACACAGCTGAAATCACCATGACGCTGCCGAGGATCAGCTTGACGTTGAGGCCGGAATATTCCGCTGCCTCGCGGTTGCCGCCGACCATGTAGACGTAGCGGCCGAAGCGTGTGTAGGTCAGCACCAGATGGCCGGCGAGCAGCATCAGCGCTGCGACGATAACGATCCAGGGAATGCCGCCGATCGAAGCCGAGCCCAAAGTTGCTATCAGGTCGGGCACTTTGTAGGCGATCTGGCCGCGCACCAGCAGCGCGGAGATGCCAGCCGCAATCTGCATCATGGCGAGCGTCATGATGAAGGAGGGGATGCCGATCACCGTCAGGCCGAAGGCGTTGACCAGGCCGAGCACGGCGCACAGGACAAGCGCCAGCAGGATCGCCGCCCAGCCGGGCAGGGGAATGTTGGCGATGTTCACGTAGGATTCCTGCAGCGTGAAATAGGCGACCGCAATGCCTGTGACATTGGCAATGGAGGCGATCGACAGATCGATCTCGGCGCAGAGGATGACGAAGGTCAGCCCGACGGCGATGATGCCGGTGACCGAGACCTGGGTCAGGATGTTGCCAACATTGTCAATGGTCGCGAAGGAGGGGCTTGCGATCGCGAAGAAGGCCGACAGGAAGATCAAGGTCAGGAACGGCGCGATGTTGCGCATCTGCGAGCGCAGCAGCGCTGCAATCCTCCTTGATCCCTTGCGGTCGCCCGCAGGCACTGCGGCACTGTCGCTGCTTACCATTAGTCGCTCCTCACGCCGCTTCGAGCAGGCGGTCCTTGCTGATTTTTTCGCCCGTGAACTCGCGCACCACCGCGCCGCGCTTGAGCACGATGATGCGGTCGGCGAGCGACAGCACCGTCTCCGGCTCGGTCGAGAGCACGACGATGGCAAGCCCCTGTTCGCGCAAATGCCTGATGATGTGGATGACGTCGTTCTTGGCGCCGACATCCATGCCGCGGGTCGGCTCGCACAAGACCAGCACGCGCGGCGGGAAGGTCAGCCATTTGGCGAGCGCGACTTTCTGCTGATTGCCGCCGGAGAGCATGCCGAGATCGAGCTCGACCGCGCTTGGCCTGATCTGCAGCTGCTCGACCTGGCGCATTGCGATCTCGCGCTCTTGCGACGGCTTCAGCCACAGCGAGGAAATGCGATCGAGAATGCTGATCGAGACGTTCTTGTAGACCGGCTCCTGGTGGAACAGCATCGCCCGGCGGCTTTCCGGCACGAAGGCGATCCCGGCACGCCGCGCATCGGCGGTCGAGCCGAAGGCTTTCGTTTCGCCGGCGACCTGGAGCTGTCCGCGATCGGGCTTGAGCTTGCCGAACAGGATGCGGGCGAGCTCGAGCTGCCCGCAGCCCATGAAGCCGTAGACCCCGAGCACTTCACCCGCGCGGGCCTGGAAGGAGACGTCGTTCAGACTGCGCGCCAGCGAAAGTCCGCTGGCTTCCAGCACGACCGGCGTCTCGCTTGGCGCAGGCAGAGCGACATCGTGGGTGTAGGTTTCCTCCAGCGCCTCGCGGCCCTTGCCGATCATGGCCTCGATCAGGGTCGCCTTGATGGTGGCGCCTGCTGCCGTATCCATGACTTTCCGGCCATTGCGGAAGACAGTCACGGTGTCGGAGATGCCGAGGATATCCTCGATGAAATGCGAGATGAAGATGATCGCGGACCCGGCGTCGCGCAGGCGCCGCAGGGTTGCAAAGAGACGCTCGACCTCAGGCGGCGACAGCGCCGAGGTCGGCTCGTCCAGGATGATGATGCGGGCGCCCGAGAACAGCACACGCGCGATCTCGATCAATTGCTGCAGCCCGATCGGCAGGTCGCCGAGCCTGGCCGTCGGATCGACGTCGATGCCAAAGCGCGACAGCTGCTCGCCGGCTTCGCGTGCCATGCGGCGCCATTGCACGAAGCCGAGTGCATTGGTGGGCTGCACGCCGAGGAAGACGTTCTCGGCGACCGAGAGGTCAGGCGCGACGCTGAGCTCCTGATGCACCATGGCAATCCCCGCAGCACGCGCGTCGCGGGTCGAGCGGAAGCGTGTCTCGCGGCCATCCAGCATGAAGCGGCCGGAGAATTCCGGATGCACGCCGGCGATGATCTTCATCAGCGTGCTTTTCCCTGCGCCGTTCTCCCCGACCAGACCATGGATCTCGCCGGGTGAGAGCGCGAAGTCGATCCCACGCAGAGCCTCAACGCCGCCGAAGGCCTTGGTGATCTGCGTGAGTTCGAGGAGAGGGGAGCTTCCCTGCGGCATTGCGAAGGGCTCAGATCAGGAAGTGATCCTCCATCCACTGCATTCCGGCCGCGTTGGCTTTGGTCACGACCGGCCCGTCGGTCACGACGTTCTTCGGAATGCCCTGGCCGGTCTTCTCGCCGGCCACCACCGCCGCGACGCCCGCGACGATCGCGCCACCATGGATGCGGCAGGACGGGTTGCGCACGGTCGCATACATGCGGCCCTCGCTGACCGCCTGGATCGCCGGCGGCATGGCATCGACGCCGCCGATCAGGATGCTGGTGCGGTTGTGCGCCTTCATGATGTTGTAGGCGGCAAGCGCCATGTCGTCATTGTGGAAGAAGGCCGCGTCGATCTGCGGGTATTTGGTGAGATATGTTTCCCACAGCCGCGCGGTCTTCGACACGTCCCAATCCGCCGGCTGGGTGTCGAGCACCTCGATACCAGGATACTGCTTGATCACCGAGTTGAAGCCCTTTGCGCGGCCCTGTGCGCCGGTGTGTCCCAGTGCGCCCTGGGTCATGATCACCTTGCCCTTGCCGCCGATGGCGTTGACCAGCGCCTGGGTCACCGAGGCCCCCATGAACTCGTTGTCGGGAGCGAGGAAGGCGTGCACGTTGATCTGGTCGAGCGGGGCGATCAGCGTATCCATGTCGATCACGGGCGTGCCGGCGTCGATCATTTTCTGCACGGGCTGGGTCAGCGTGCCGATGCCGAAGGCCTGGATGGCGACGAAGTCCCATTTCTGCGAGGCCATGTTGTCGATGGCGGCGCGCTGTTTCACGGCATCGAGCTGGCCGTCGAACCAGGTGACATCGACATTGAACAGCTTGCCCCACCATTCGGCCGCCTGCTTGCCTTGCGCGCACCAGGTCGCCTGCAGGCCGGCATTGGAGAAGGCGGCCTTCAAGGGCTTCTCGGAGCGGCCGACTTCAGCTGCCATGGCCGGATTGACGCCGAATGCGCCCAACAGTGCCGCGGCGGCACCGGCGCCTGCCGTGGAGGTCAGAAGATCACGCCTGCTCGTAGTGGGTTTATCAGTCCCGGACATCGGTCGCTCCCATGTGCTTCTTATCACCGGCGACGTCTTGTGCGCCGCGGCTGGAGGATCAGTGTCTCACAATCAATTTCGTCGCGCTACCGGAAGGACGATGCTGCGCGGCTCTCATCGTTTGTGCACTGCCGTGCGCCCGCTTACGTTCCGGGTAGGCAAAGGCCCCGATTGCGAGAAGTCTCGCTACGTTGCCGCTTGGCGGGATACGAATTGCTCGATCTCTGCGAGCAGCTCTTGCCACGCCGCGTCGATGTCGTCCGTCCACTGCGTGCCGAGCAATTCGCGCAGCGTGTCCGCGATCACGCCGAAGAATGCGATGAACAGATCGCGCGGCGTGCCGTAGGCATCATGCGAGACCACCTCGCACGCAATCATGCGGAATTTGCCGCTGCGCTCGCCTGCGAAATCCAGCAACGCCTCGGTGGTGAAGGCGAGCATCGATCCCTTCACGAGGTCGCTGCCTTCGCTGCGAAACATCGCAATTGTCTCGGGATGAGCGCGATGCAGGCGTTGATAGACCAGCGGAGTCAGGTCTCCACAATGCGCGGACGCAAGTTCAAAACTGTGCTGGATGAAATTGATCACGCCTGCACATCACGTCATTTGAAATGCCAATGAGAGAGGGGGCTTAAAGAAAAAGAGCAGGGCATCGAGCCCTGCTCCAAAAATTGTGTCGACCCTATTATCCCGCAAAGTTTGGATTTGATCTTGGCTGGCGGGGCAACGCTGCTTTTGCGCGTTAGGGCTCCTCCCGAGACTTGGACCACCAGGCTCGAACCCTCGGGCTCAGCCTGCGCGCAGATTCCTAGACCAGTTTTGCTTTTTTGTCATCAATTTCAGCAACGAATGTTCAAACTTCGAGCAGTTTTCGTAATGATTGCGAGTTGACCAGAGCAACCCTGTTGGGTATGCCGGCTCGCCCTCGATTGCGGTAATATAGTAAGGAAATACTCCGCCCGGCTATTTCGTCGGGCCTACAGCAATTCGGCAACGCCGGGCGGAAATCTCTGCGATTTCGACCGGAAAGCCGCCGCTTTGCGGTGGAACGCCTCGACTTGGCAGACCCGTGGTGGTTAGGTGGCGCGCCTTGGTGGATTCCCCGATGCGGCGACAGCTTCAGAAGTTCCTTCCGGTCGTATTGATCGCGTTGGCGGTGCAGATCCTTGCACCGATTGCTGCCTCTTGGGCTGCGGCCGCCACCGCTTCCGACCCGCTACGGGCGGCCGAAATCTGCCATAGCATCCTCGGGGAGAGTTCCGGGCAGACCGATCCGGGCACCGACCAGCATGCCCATGACGGAGCCTGTCTCATCTGCTGTGCGGTGCAGGCAGGGGCCGCGGTCGATTCGCCGCAGCAGGCGGCTTTCCCGGTTCCTTACCGCCAGACCACCCGGGTGATCTGGCACATTGCCGTGCGGGACGTCTCGCCGGCCCGTACCGGCTCCAATACGCAGGCCCGCGCGCCGCCGCTGCCGCTGTGAGGCTTGCGGCCAATTCGGCCGCTGAACCATCACCGTCGCTTGCCAGCGGAGATCTACAATGTCCTTCCGTCTTTTGCGCACGGGTCTGTTTGGATTCGGCGTCGCTCTTGCTCCACTCTACCCAGGCCTAGCCCACGAAATCGTCGGCAATCGCTTCTTCCCGGCCACGCTCACCATCGACGATCCCGGCGTCAATGACGAGTTGTCGCTTCCGACTGTCGACAGTTTCAACACCGGCGACGTTCCGCCGGTGCGACAGCGCGACATCTCCGCCGAGTTCTCCAAGCGGATCACCGAGGATTTTGCGATATCGTTCGGCACGACCTACACCTTCCTCGGACCAATCGATCCGACGGCGGCCGGGGCCAACGGTTTCCAGAACCTGGAGACCACATTCAAATATCGGGTGTTCAAAAACCCCGAGCATGAGTTCGTGATGTCGGTGGGCCTAAGCGTGGAGTGGAGCGGCTCCGGCTCTGCCACAGTGGGCGCCGAACCCTTCAACACCTACACGCCAACGGTCTATTTCGGCAAAGGCTTGGGCGATTTGCCGGACACACTGTCGTGGCTCAGGCCAGTCGCGATCACCGGCCAGGTCGGCTACGGAATCCCGGACCGGAATTTCACGACGACCTTCGGGGTTGATCCCGACACCGGCGCTCCGACTGCAGACACCGAGTTTAACCCGCGTGTGCTGAACTGGGGCCTGAGCATTCAATACAGCATGCCCTACCTGAAATCGTCGGTGGTCGATCTGGGCCTGCCGGATTTCATCAATCACCTGATCCCTTTGGTCGAGGCCAATCTGCAGACGCCGATGTCGAACACCCTAACCTCGGGGACACTGACCACCGGTACCATCAACCCTGGCGTGATCTGGGTCGGCAACACCTTCCAAGTCGGCGTCGAGGCGCTGATCCCGATCAATCGGCAAAGCGGCAGTAATGTTGGTGTAATCGCGCAGCTACACCTTTACCTCGATGACATTGATCCGCATGGGATCGGCAAGCCGCTGTTCGGCGGTCCGGTCCAACCCGCCAGCCCCTTCAGGAATTGAGCAAGGAATTGACCATGCGACACCCGTCCCTGATCGCAACCATCCCGCTTCTCCTCGTGCTCGCCACCGGCGCCGCTCAGGCGCATGCCATGCTCGACCACGCCGAGCCGCGCGTCGGCAACAAGGTCGCCAGCCCGCCCAAGGAAGTCACCCTGTGGTTCACCCAGAAGCTCGAGCCTGCCTTCTCGACTGTCACCGTGACCAATCCCGCTGGCGAGCGCGTCGACAGCGGCAAGGCGCGGGTCAGCGGCAACCAGATGTCCATTCCGCTGCGACCCGGCGGGGCCGGCACCTATCACGTCAACTGGCACGTGCTGTCGGTGGATACGCATACGACCGAAGGCAACTTCACCTTCCAGGTCGGCCAGTAGTGGCAGCAGGAAGGCCATGAGCTTCTTTGCCGCGGAAATCGACGGCCCGCTGGTGCTGACGCGCGCGATTCATTTCGCGGCGTCGGCGACGGTCGCGGGTGTCCTGACGTTCCGCGGCTTGGTGGCGCAGCCGGCTTTGCGGCCTTCTCCGGAAGGTTACGCCATCGTCCAGGCACGGCTTGTTGGACTTACCTGGGCGGGGCTTGCGGTTGCGGTCGCGACTGGAATCCTCTGGCTGACGCTTGAGACCATGATGCTGGCGGGCGTTGCCTTCGGCGAGGCGATACGATCGGGCGCGATGCTGGTTGTCGTCAACGAGACACAATTCGGGCTGGTGTCGGAAATCCGCGGCGGGCTTGCGGTCGTTCTGGCGGCTTGTCTCATGCTCGATCGCTTCGCGCTCGCGCGATGGGTCGGTCTCGCGGCTGGCCTTTCGCTTGTTGCAGCCATCGCCTGGACCGGACACGCCGGTGCAACGCTCGGCGGGTTGGGCGATCTGCATCTCGCCGCCGACGGCCTGCATTTGCTGGCCGCATCGGCCTGGATTGGCGGCCTCGCCGGGCTTTCTGTCCTGTTTGCGGTCGGTCGGCGCCGTCCCGCGCCGGGATGGGGGCCGCTGCAATTCGACGCCGTGGGGCGATTTTCCATCCTGGGCATTGTCAGCGTTGCAGCCCTGATCGCCTCTGGCGCCGTGAATACCTGGATCCTCGTGGGCTCCGTTCGTGCGCTGCTCGTGACCGACTATGGCCGGTTGCTGCTGGTCAAGTTCGCAGCCTTTATAATCATGGTCAGCCTTGCCGCCGTCAACCGCGTCTCGCTCACGCCGCGGCTTGTTGCTGGCGTCAAGAGCGGTGCCGAGCCCAATGCGCTCGCGGCGCTGAAGCGCAACACTCTCGTGGAGATCGCGCTGGGCCTTGCGATCTTCGCCATTGTCGGGGTGCTCGGCACGCTGCACCCCGCCATCCATCTCGTCGAATGAACCGCTGGATTTGCAAGAAGGAGAAAACAAATGACCATCGGAAAACTGACATGGCTCTCGATCGCGAGCGCTGCGCTCGCGGCGTTGCTCGCTCTCGCCCCCGCACGCGCCGATGAGGTCAAGGCCGGCGACCTCGTCATCAGCCAGGCCTGGGCCCGCGCGACCCCGAACGGCGCCAAGATCGGCGGCGGCTATGTCACCATCGAAAACAAGGGCAGCGCGCCCGACCGGCTGATCGGTGGCTCGGCCGATGTCGCCGGCAAAATCGAGGTCCATGAGATGTCCATGGATGGCGGCGTGATGAAGATGCGCCCACTGGAAAAGGGGCTCACCATCGACCCCGGCAAGACCGTCAAGCTCGCGCCCGGCGGCAATCATTTGATGATGATGGACCTGAAGTCGCAGCTGAAGCAGGGCGACAAGGTGCCCGTGACGCTGGAGTTCGAGAAGGCTGGCAAGGTGACGGTCTCGCTTGATGTCGCGGGCGTCGGCGCGCAGGGGCCGGCCGGCGCCGGTGCGAGCGGCGGCAAGATGGAGATGAACAAGATGCAGGATCGCTCCGGGATGAAGATGTGAGAGGGCTGCCGCGCCTGATCGCAACCGTGCTGCCAATTGCCGCGCTCGCACTCCATGCGGGCGCGACTCACGCAGCCGAGCCGACACTTGGCATCCACATCCACAGCGACATGGCGATGTTCCAGGTGCTGATCTCGCCGGGCAAGACGGGGAACGACAGCATTGTCCTGCAGTTGATGAACGGCGACGGCACGCTGCTGCAGGCTAGGGCCGCAACCTTGGTTCTGACGAGGCTTGAGGGCGGCGCCGAGCCGATCAGCCGTAAGGCCGAACTCGGTGGCGACCACTACTGGCATGTCGAGAACGTGCCGATCACGGTCGCCGGCCGATGGCGTGTTCGGATCGAGGCCGCGACCCTGTTCAAAACCATCGCACTTGAGGAGGATTTCGACCTGCCGGCGCAATAGGATGGCCTAATTCTTTGACATCAGGGGTTACGCCTGACGTGCTCGTGCCTTAATCATGGCGTTTAGCTTTATCGCCGAAACGGCAGAGAATACGATGGCTTAGCGGCTTTCTTTGAAGTCTCCCTTGTGTTTTCGCGGCCAATCCGGTTTCTACTCTGCCGCAAAGTTTCCACGAACGATTCCCTCAAGGCTCAAGCCCATGCGATTGACGCGGTTCTTCCTGCCGATTCTAAAAGAAAATCCGAAAGAGGCTGAGATCGTGTCGCACCGGCTGATGCTGCGCGCCGGGATGATGCGGCAGGAGGCGGCCGGCATCTATGCCTGGCTGCCGCTGGGCTATCGCGTGCTGAAGAAGATCGAGCAGATCGTGCGCGAGGAGCAGGACCGCGCCGGCGCGCTTGAACTTCTGATGCCGACACTGCAGCTCGCCGATCTCTGGCGCGAGAGCGGCCGCTACGACGCCTATGGACCGGAGATGCTGCGGATCGCCGATCGCCACAAGCGCGAGCTGCTCTACGGGCCGACCAACGAGGAAATGATCACCGAGATCTTCCGCGCCTACGTGAAGTCCTACCGCAACCTGCCGCTCAACCTCTATCACATCCAGTGGAAGTTCCGCGACGAGCAGCGTCCGCGCTTCGGCGTGATGCGCGGCCGCGAATTCCTGATGAAGGATGCCTATTCCTTCGATCTCGACGAAGCCGGCGCGCGACGCTCGTACAACAAGATGTTTGTCGCCTATTTGCGCACCTTCGCGCGCATGGGGCTGAAGGCGATCCCGATGCGCGCCGAAACCGGTCCGATCGGCGGCGATCTCAGCCATGAGTTCATCGTGCTGGCGGAAACCGGCGAATCCGGCGTGTTCTGCGACCGCGATGTGCTCGATCTGCCCGTGCCGGGCCAAGACGTCAATTATGATGGCGACCTCACGCCGATCATCAAGCAATGGACCTCGCTTTATGCCGCGACCGAGGACGTCCATGATGCCGCGCGCTTCGAGCAGGAAGTGCCGGCCGAGCGTCGCGTCAACACCCGCGGCATCGAGGTCGGTCAGATCTTCTATTTCGGTACCAAATATTCCGAGCCGATGAAGGCAACTGTCGCCGGCCCGGACGGAACCGACGTGCCGATCCATGGCGGCTCCTATGGTGTCGGCGTCTCGCGCCTGGTTGGTGCGATCATCGAGGCCTGCCACGACGAGGCTGGCATCAAATGGCCCGAGGCGGTCGCCCCGTTCAAGGCCGTCATCCTGAACCTGAAGCAGGGCTCCGACGATACCGATACGGCGTGTGAGAAGCTCTATCGCGAGCTGTCCGCGAAGGGTGTCGACGTGCTCTATGACGACACCGACCAGCGGGCCGGTGCAAAATTCGCCGCTGCCGACCTGATCGGCATTCCCTGGCAGATCATGGTGGGGCCGAAGGGCCTTGCCGAAGGCAAGATCGAAATCAAGCGCCGCGCCGACGGCTCGCGCGAAAACATGTCCGCGTCCGACGTCGTGGCAAGGATAGCCGGATAGGATTATCCACCGAACGGGCTTCTCCACTGGCCAACGCGGCCACATTTGCCCCCGAATCATGGGATTATCGGGCCATGGAAGAGACCATGAATGAACCGATCCAGACCGCGCCCTTTGCGCCGTTCGAATGGATGCTGTCAGCGCGCTATCTGCGCGCGCGGCGCAGGGAAGGCTTTATCTCGGTCATTGCCGGCTTTTCCTTCATCGGCATCATGCTCGGCGTCGCCACGCTGATCATCGTGATGGCGGTGATGAACGGCTTCCGCAAGGAGCTGCTGGACAAGATCCTCGGCCTGAACGGGCATCTTCTGGTGCAGCCCTTGGAATCCCCGCTGACCGATTGGAAGGACGTGGCGGAGCGGATCAGCCAGGTGTCCGGCATTCGGCTCGCAGCACCCGTCGTGGACGGGCAGGGGCTCGCGTCCTCGCCATTCAACGCCGCCGGCGTTCTCATTCGCGGCATGCGAGCGGATGATCTGAACAACCTCACCTCGATCGCCAAGAACATCAAGCAGGGCACGCTCGAGGGCTTCGACGATGGTCAGGGGATCGCGATCGGGCGAAGGCTTGCCGATCAATTGTCGGTACATGCCGGCGACAGCGTGACGCTGGTTTCGCCGAAGGGCGCGGTGACCCCGATGGGAACGACGCCGCGCATCAAGCCCTATCGGGTTACAGCGGTGTTCGAGATCGGCATGTCCGAATATGACGCGGGCATGGTGTTCATGCCGCTCACGGAGGCGCAAGCCTATTTCAACCGCAACAACGACGTCACCGCGATCGAGGTCTTCACCAACAACCCTGATCGTATCGACGTTTTCCGCAAGAGCGTGACGGAGGCGGCGGGGCGGCCGGTGTTCCTGGTCGACTGGCGGCAGCGCAACTCCACTTTCTTCAACGCGCTGCAGGTCGAGCGCAATGTGATGTTCCTGATCCTGACCATGATCGTGCTGGTCGCTGCGCTCAACATCATCTCCGGCCTGATCATGCTGGTGAAGGACAAGGGCAGCGACATCGCGATCCTGCGCACCATGGGCGCCTCGCAGGGCTCCATCATGCGGATCTTTCTGATCACGGGCTCCGCGATCGGCGTGGTCGGCACGCTCGCCGGCTTCCTGGTGGGGCTGGTCATCGCCATGAACATCGAGTCCATCCGGCAGTTCCTGTCCTGGCTGACCGCGACCGAATTGTTCGACCCCATGCTGTACTTCCTGTCCAGGCTTCCGGCCGATGTCGATTTTGGCGAGACGGCGGCCGTCGTGATCATGGCGCTGACGCTCTCCTTCCTTGCCACCCTCTATCCGTCGTGGCGTGCCGCACGGCTCGATCCCGTCGAAGCGCTGCGCTACGAGTGAGGAATTTTATGGAGCAGGGGACGGAAGATGTACCGGTCGTCTATCTCCATGAGATAAAGCGCCAGTACATGCAGGGTGAAGCGCCGTTGATCATTCTCAATGGCGTCAAGCTGGCATTGTGGGCGGGACAGTCGGTGGCGCTGGTCGCGCCCTCGGGCTCGGGCAAGTCGACGCTGCTGCATATCGCGGGCCTCCTCGAAACGCCCGATCAGGGCGAGGTCTATGTTGGGGGCGCGCCGACCTCGCAATTGTCGGATACCGAGCGCACCCTGCTTCGCCGGACCGAAATCGGCTTTGTCTACCAGTCGCACCGGCTCTTGCCGGAATTTTCCGCGCTGGAAAACGTCATGCTGCCGCAGATGATCCGCGGCCTGAAAAAGTCCGAGACGGTGAAGCGCGCCACCGAGATCCTGGGCTATCTCGGCCTCGCCGACCGTCTCAAGCACCGGCCGGCCGAACTCTCCGGTGGCGAACAACAGCGGGTCGCGATCGCGCGCGCAGTCGCCAATGCCCCGCGCGTGCTACTCGCGGACGAGCCGACCGGCAATCTCGACCCGCACACCGCCGATCACGTCTTCCAGGCGTTGATGCAACTCGTGAAGGCTACCCAGGTCGCGATGCTGATCGCGACCCACAATATGGAACTCGCGGGCCGAATGGATCGCCGCGTGTCAATCGTCGACGGCCAGATCGTCGAAATGGAATAGCGTCTCAGCTGTCATTGCGAGAAGCAACGCGACGACCGCGTCCGCCGCAGCGCGATGACGGCGCTACGGCGCAATCACGGTCATCTTGAATGGTCCTCCATTCGCCGCAGCGTGCGCCACCGCGTCGTTGGCGTGGTCCAGATCGAAGCTCGTCGGCTCGAACTGGTTGAGATCCAACAGGCCGGACCTGATCAACCCCACCAGGCGGACGGTCGCGTCGGGCGGATACATCCAGGCGCCATGGACGGCGATGCAATTGCGCATGATCCAGGGATAGGGCAGGTCCAGCCCGCCCCCGCCGAGCATGCCGACGCCGCCCATGAGAACGGCCCGCCCGTAGGGACGCACCGCCATGATCGCAGCGCGCGCGGCGGTCGCGGGCGCCGAAGGCGGCAGGATATCCAGCACGCAATCGATCGGGCCGCCTGCGGTCTTCTTCATCCGCTCGCGGTCGTCGCGCTCATTGCCCGACAGCGTCACGGTGCGGACGCGATCGCCGAAGCGGCGCTTAAGGTCGGCGAGCACCTTTTCATTGCGGCCGGGTGCGACGACAAGGCTTGCGCCCATCGCGAGCGCGACCGCTACAGCCGCACTGCCGAAATTGCCGGTGGCGCCGCTGACCAGGACGGTCTCGCCGGGCTGCAGATGGGCGGCGAGGAAGCCGCCATAGGGTACGAGCAGCGTCCCCGTCGCGCACCATTGCAAGGCCGCTTTCTCATCGATCGGGCCGATCGGCTTGGCGTTCTCGGTCGGCACCCGCATCTGCTCGGCAAACGAGCCGTGGCGAAAATATTGCTGCAGCTTCATGCCGCCGGCGTCGCGCGCGCTCCAGGCCTGCAGCGTGATGTCAGGCGCGAGCACGTCGTCGCGTGAGCGCACGGTCGGATCGCAGAACACCCAGTCGCCGACGGCAAGATGGGTAGCGTCGGGACCGAGCGCCCGCACGCGGCCGATCCCGCCGGGACCGGGGATCACAGGCAGGTCCAGCGCATATTTGCGCTCGCCGCTGAACACCTCGTTCGCATAGGAGAGCACGCGGGTGGCGACGACATCGACGATCACCTCGCCGGTGCCGAGCACCGGCGCAGGAACCGTTTCGATCGAAAGGGGCGAACCGAAGGCTTTGAGGACGGCGGCTTTCATGGGCATCGATCTCCATTGACAGATTCCCATTGTGGCGCTCCTTTGCTATCCTGGAAGGCCTGGTATTATCCTGGGATTGCTCAGACCCTCCCTCGCGTCTCTGAGGACACATCATGGCCGATGGCCGCCGCGTTGAATTCGGAGATTTCCTGCGCTCGCGCCGCGCAAGGCTGACGCCGAAATCGGTCGGTCTTCCGATCGGGCGGCGCCGGCGTACCGCGGGCCTGCGCCGCGAGGAGGTCGCAGAGCTCGCCGGCATCGGGGTCGACTGGTACATCCGCCTGGAGCAGGGCCGCACCGTCAACCCCTCGGTGACTACAGTCGATGCGCTGGCGCGCGCGCTCAAGCTCTCCAAGGCCGAGCATGCGCATTTGCGCATGCTCGCGCGCGACACTGACGCGCGTGCCTTCGCGATTGAGATCGTGCCGGAGACGATCCGGCGCATGCTCGATGGGTTAAACCAGCCAGCCTACATCACCGGGCGGCGCTGGGACCTCCTGGCCTGGAACGTGGCTGCCGAAGAGGTATTCGCCTTCGGTCGTCTGCGCGAGGAGGACCGCAACGTGCTGCTTCTCATGTTCACCAATACGCGGACGCGAAGGCTGTTCGGCAGTTCATGGGCGGAGGAGGCGCGGCGCATGGTGGCGCAGTTTCGCGCCAGCCACGACGTCTGGGCCGGCGATCCCGCTTTCAATACGCTGCTGGAGCGGCTGCGCCAGGGCAGCCCGGAATTCTCGCGCTGGTGGGGCGCACATGAGGTGCGCGGCACTGCGGCGGGTCGCAAGATCCTGAACCATCCAAAAAAGGGCGTGGTGCAATACGAGTACACGAGCTTCCAGGCTAACGACGATCCGGCGCTCAAGCTCGTGATCTATACGCCGGTCTAACCCCACTGAAACATGATCCGGAAAAGTGTGTAGCGGTTTTCCGAAAAGATCATGCTCAATCAAAGACCTAAAGCGCGATGATGATTCAACCAAATCTCATCGCGCTTCAATAGGCGCGATAGTGCCGGCGATGATAGCGAGGCACTGGCCCCGGAATCGTGGCACTCGCGTAATAGGGATTGACCACGCACTGTGCCGCGCGGCCTGAGGCCGATACGTTGCATTGGGCCAGCGAGGTGTAGCCGCATTCGTAATAGGTGACTTGGCCATAGACGTGCAGGCAGACCGGATAGCCTGGAGCGAAAGTTTGCGCACGCGCCGCTGAAGCCGCGAGCAATGTCCCGGCCGCCAGAGTCGCCAAAGCGAGGATGCGCATCAGGGTCTCCTTCGGCTGTAGCGGACTGCTTGCGGCTCGCGGGCTTGGTGGAATGACGGATTGGCATCGCACCAGGCATCGCGGCCCGACGCCGTCGCCAGGCATTGCTGATAGGTATAAAAGCTGCAATCGCCGGCGCCGAAATCACAGCCCCTCAGACAATAGGGGTAACCCCCGGCGGCGGCGGCGTGGATTGCGCCAGCCGTGGAGATCGCAAGCAGGGCCAGCAGGATTCTCCGCATCGCTTCCTCCCATCGTTTGCATAAGAGCGACAGCATCAATTCCGTGATGCGTCCGTCAAGTCACGTTCGCGCGTGATGCGCTGCCGCACGACCCGTGTACGAACCGTCAGCGCGCCCAATAGGTGTTGGGCGGCGCGGGAATGTATTGCGGCGGGAAGGGACGGGCACGATTTTGATACGCATAGGGATCGTCGCTGCTGCCGCCGTAATAGGGATTGGCGATACAGTAGAGGTTGCGGCCCGAAGCGGATGCCTGGCACTGCGCATAGGTGTCGAACGTACAGGTGCTCAAGCCGGGATATTCGTCGCCCTGAATACAGAAGGCGTGACGTATGCCGTAGGCGTTGGCCGGCGCGTTGCTCAACATTGTTGATGCACCGAGTGCAAGAACCATAAGTGCCGTGCCGCGTGCGATGTTGCGCATGAAGAGCTCCCACAATATCCGTTCACACGCATTGCAAGGTTTTGCCGCAATTCGCGCGAGTTCCGTTCCTTGTAGCCGAGCGTGGAAGCCCTGCAAATGCAAGAGTTTCCGCAAGCCCTTGCAGATGTAACAATAAATTGCCTTAACTCGGGGCTTTCCAAGGCGGTGTGGCGCTCAAGTTACAGCAATTCGCGCTCACGCTGTTAAGTACGCGGCTGGCCAGGGGGCCATCTAAAGGAATCGAACTGGAAATGAATAAGAACTTCTTTTTTGTGACCGCGAGCATCGTTGCGCTTGGCGCGGCGGCGCCCGCATTTGGCGCGGACCTGGCAGCGCGCCATCAGATGTATACCAAGGCGCCGCCGGCTTCGGCCGCTCTCTATGACTGGAGTGGCTTCTATATCGGTGGCAACGGCGGCTGGGGCAACAACAATAGTTCCTGGGATCTCGTAGGCGTCGGGCCGGAAGGGTCGCACGATGCGAACGGCGCAACGGCTGGTGGGCAGATCGGCTATCGCTGGCAGATGGGCCAGCTCGTGTTCGGCGTTGAGGGCCAGGGCAACTGGGCCGACTTCAAGGGCTCGAATGCCAGCCTCGTAGCTCCGGGCTTCACCAACCACACCAAGACCGATGCATTCGGCTTGATCACCGGCCAGATCGGTTATGCGTTCAACAACGTGTTGCTCTACGCCAACGGCGGTGCTGCCGTGACCGGAAACAGCTACCGTGTGTTCGGGCCAGCCGGTGCCCTGGCCGCGACCGGCGGCGACGACACGCGTTGGGGCGGCGCAATCGGCGCTGGCGTCGAAGTCGGCTTCGCGCCGAACTGGTCGGTTGGCGTGCAGTACGATCACCTGTTCATGCAGGACTCGACGATCGGCTTCACCACCCCAGCCGGCTTTGCCTTTGCCAGCGATCGCATCAGCCAGGACATCGATGTCGTGACCGCGCGCATCAACTACAAGTTCGGCGGCCCGATCATCGGCAGGTACTGAGCAAGTACTGAGCAACCACCGAGCAAGTACTGATCAGCCTCCCGGTCACGTACTGATCTTCGCTTTTCGAGCGGCGGATCGAAAAGCCCCGGCCCCTGGCCGGGGCTTTTTCGTGCGAGGAAACAGCCGGTACATCGGTAATTTTACGGCGAGGACTTTTGATATGGCGCAAGGCCGGCCTGAGCCGGGGCCGTATTGATCTCTTCGATGTTCGAGATGGTTATCGAAAAGCGCGGCCAGTTCCGGTGGGAGTGGCGAATCCGCGACCGTGCCGGGCAAATCCTGGCTCAAGGCTGGGAGGAGACCCGTAATGCTGCCAAATATCGCGGCGAGCGGGCGCTGTTCGAGCTTTTGCTCGTGCGCGTGCCAAGGCTGCAGCCGCCGCCGGCCGAATAACCGCGAATTCCACCGCCCCAATGGGTGGAAAAATTAAGGTGATGAGGTGCATATCTGTGCGCCATGGCCAATACGATCTGGACCACAGAGGAATTCACCTGCGAAAGCTGCGGGATGAATTACACCGCGACCAGAGAGGAACATCCGGACAAGCGCTCCGGGAGTTTCAGCTGCCGCATTTGCAACGCCGAGGTCCACTACTGGTCCGGCTATCATCATTTCTTCAATTGGCAGGCCGTCAGGTCGAAGGTGCCGGTTTTCGGCAAGAAGAAGTGATAAATCCGCGGCTGGAACCTTTCCAGGCGCCTAGTTCCGTTTCCGCCATTAACTAAGCTGAGCCGTTTTCGAGGCGGCTCCGCCGCGCACTCTTGACGCTAGAACAAAATGGGAACAATGTTCGCTGTATGTTCTAGTTATAAAGGGAGCAGAACAATGTTGCGGATCTTTGTTGAAGAAGCGGCTGCGCTGGCCTCGATCACGCTGTTTATCGGGATGATTGCGGTCTGGGCGCAGCTGATTTCCGCGCTGTGACAGCAACTTGCCTGATACGCTGGGGAAAAGCAGGACGGCGGGTCCAAACCGCGCAGCATGCGTGGACTCTTTCGTCTTGCGCCCCCACGATAAGGTGAGCGAGTCGGTTGAGGCGAGACGCCTCGATCTCAGGCCGGTCGCGAGAACCCACGATCCGAGCTTCCGCAACCTGCACCATGTCCAGCGCCGGCTTTGTCCATCTTCACGTCCATTCCGCCTATTCCCTGCTGAAGGGCTCGATCAAGATTGCCAAGCTCGGCGAGCTTGCCAAGGCCGACCGCCAGCCCGCGCTGGCGCTGACCGACACCGACAACATGTTCGGGGCGTTGGAATTCTCCGACAAGATGGCCGGCTACGGCATCCAGCCGATCGTCGGCTGCGAGCTCGCGGTCGATTTCGGCGATACGGATCCGAACGCACGCAATGCGACTGCCGTTGCGGCGCCGGCGCGAATCGTTTTGCTGGCCGCGCGGGAGGAAGGCTATCGCCACCTGATGCGGCTGAATTCACGGGCGTTTCTGGAAACGCCCACGCATCAGGCGCCGCACATCAAGTTCGATTGGTTGAACGAGGGCGTCGAAGGCCTGATCGCGCTCACCGGCGGGCCAGACGGGCCGGTTTCGCTCGCGCTCCAGCACGACCAGCAGGCGCTGGCGGCGCAGCGCTGCGAGCGGCTGGCGCGCCTGTTCGGCGATCGCCTCTATGTCGAGCTGCAGCGTCACGGCATCGACAGGGAGCGCCGCATCGAAGGCGGGCTGATCGATATCGCCTATGATAAGGGCCTGCCGCTGGTGGCGACCAACGAGCCTTATTTTGCCGCGAGCGACGATTATGAAGCGCATGACGCGTTGCTCTGCATTGCCGGCGGCCATCTGATCGCCGACGCCGAACGACATCAGCTGACGAACGATCATCGCTTCAAGACGCGTGCCGAGATGGCGGTGCTGTTTGCCGACATTCCGGAGGCGCTCGCCTCGACCATCGAGATCGCCGAGCGCTGCTCGTTCCGCCCGCGAACGCGCAAGCCCATCCTGCCGTTGTTTACGGTCGGCGCCGGCTCGAGCGCCGAGGATGCTGTAACCGCCGAGGCCGCCGAACTGAAGCGCCAGGCGGAAGAGGGCCTGCGGCGGCGGCTGACCGTGCATGGCATGGCGCCCGGCATGACGGACGAGGACTACCAGAAGCGGCTGGCCTTCGAGCTCGACGTCATCACCCGCATGAAATATGCGGGCTACTTCCTGATCGTGTCGGACTTCATCAAATGGGCCAAGGCGCACGACATTCCGGTCGGTCCGGGCCGCGGTTCCGGCGCGGGTTCCCTGGTTGCCTGGGTGCTCACCATCACCGACCTCGACCCGATGCGTTTTGGGCTGCTGTTCGAGCGCTTCCTCAATCCGGAACGCGTGTCGATGCCGGACTTCGACATCGACTTCTGCCAAGACCGGCGCGGCGAGGTGATCTCCTATGTGCAGCAGCGCTACGGCCGCGACCAGGTAGCCCAGATCATCACCTTCGGTACGCTGCAGGCGCGCGGAGTGTTGCGCGACGTCGGCCGCGTGCTGCAGATGCCGTATGGGCAGGTCGACAAGCTGACAAAGCTCGTGCCGCAGAATCCGGCAGCGCCGATCACGCTTGCGGCTGCGATCGAGGGCGAGCCCAAGCTGCAGGCGTTCCGCGACGAGGACCCCGTGGTGGCGCGCGCCTTCGATATCGCGATGCGCCTGGAGGGATTGACGCGGCATGCCTCGACGCACGCCGCCGGCATCGTGATCGGCGATCGTCCCTTGAGCGAGCTCGTGCCGCTCTACCGCGATCCCAAATCCGACATGCCGGTCACCCAGTTCAACATGAAATGGGTCGAGCCGGCAGGACTCGTCAAATTCGACTTCCTCGGCCTGAAGACGCTGACCGTGCTCGACGTCGCGGTGAAGCTGCTCAAGCAGCGCAACATCGATGTCGATCTGGCGACGACGGCGATCGACGACGCACCAAGTTACCAGATGCTGGCGCGCGGCGATGTGGTCGGCGTGTTCCAGGTTGAAAGCCAGGGCATGCGGCGGGCGCTGATCGACATGCGGCCCGACCGGTTCGAGGACATCATCGCGCTCGTTGCGCTCTACCGCCCGGGCCCGATGGCCAATATCCCGACCTATTGCGCGCGCAAGCATGGCGAGGAGGAACCGGAATATCTGCACCCGCTGCTCGAGCCGATCCTGAAGGAGACCTTCGGCGTCATCATCTACCAGGAGCAGGTGATGCAGATCGCGCAAGTGATGGCCGGCTATTCGCTCGGCGATGCCGACCTGCTGCGCCGCGCGATGGGCAAAAAGATCCGCGCCGAGATGGAGAAGCAGCGAGCTATCTTCGTGGCCGGCTCGGTCAAGAACGGCGTGCCCAAAGGGCAGGCGGAGACGATCTTCGAGCTGCTCGCGAAATTCGCCGACTACGGCTTCAACAAGAGCCACGCCGCAGCCTACGCGCTGGTGTCCTATCATACCGCCTTTATGAAGGCGCATTATCCGGTGGAGTTCATCGCGGCGTCCATGACGCTCGACCTCAACAACACCGACAAGCTGAGCGAATTCCGCAGCGAGGCACAGCGGCTGGGCATCAAGGTCGAGCCGCCTTCGATCAATCACTCCGGCGCCACTTTCGAAGTCAGCGAGGGCAAAATCCATTATGCGTTGGCCGCGCTGAAGGGCGTCGGTCCGCAGGCCGTCGAGCAGATCGTGGAGGAACGACGCAGGAAGGGTCCGTTCACCTCGCTCGCCGATTTTGCCAGCCGAGTCTCGCCGCGCGCCATCAACAAGCGGATCATCGAGAGCCTGGCGGCGGCCGGAGCGTTCGATGTGCTTGAGAAGAACCGTGCACGGGTGTTCGCCGGCGCCGACGCGATCCTTGCCGCCTGCCAGCGCAGTCATGAGGCGGCAAGCAGCGGGCAGAACGACATGTTCGGCAACGCCGCCGATGCGCCGACCATCATCCTGCCGCAGGTCGAGCCCTGGCTGCCGGCCGAGCGGCTGCGCCGAGAATACGACGCCATCGGCTTCTTCCTGTCCGGCCATCCTCTGGACGACTACGCGACCGTGCTCAAGCGCCTGCGGGTGCAATCATGGGCCGAGTTCTCCCGCGCGGTGAAGACTGGCGCCACCGCAGGCAAGGTCGCTGCCACCGTGGTATCGCGCATGGAACGGCGCACCAAGACCGGCAACAAGATGGGCATCATCGGCCTGTCCGATCCGACCGGCCATTTCGAGGCGGTGCTGTTCTCGGAAGGTCTTGCGCAATATCGCGACCTGCTGGAACCCGGCGGGGCCGTGCTGCTGCAGCTGGGAGCCGAGCTGCAAGGCGAGGATGTGCGTGCGCGCGTGCTGCATGCCGAGCCGCTGGATGATGCCGCCGCCAAGACCCAGAAAGGGCTGCGCATCTTCCTGCGCGACACCAAGCCGCTCGATTCGATCGCGCGGCGCCTTGCGGGAGGCGAGGGCGCGCCCGCCAATGGCGGCGCGGTCAAGGGACCGGCGCCTGGCCCGCGCAATGGCGAGGGCGAGGTCAGCCTGGTCATGATGCTTGACCTCGAAACCGAGATCGAACTGAAGCTGCCCGGCCGCTTCAAAGTCTCGCCGCAGATCGCCGGCGCCATCAAGGCGGTGTCAGGCGTGGTCGATGTGCAGCAGCTCTAAGCTGCGCGGCGCTGTGACAGCGCCGTGACCGTGCCGACAAAGGTGGTGCGCAAGCAAGGCTTGCCGATGGCGCCCGGCTGGACGAAAATCGGATCGCTGCGGCGAGGCCGCTCGGCGCGAGGGGCGGATCGGCGAATGATCAGGGGGACTGCTTGATTGTGTCCGTTGCGGGCATCGCCCGCGCGCTTGGATTGCTGCTGTTGACCGGCGCGATCGCAGGCACCTTCACAGAGGCCGCAAAGGCTCAACCTTCGGCTGCCGAGGCGATCTATGCGAGCGCGCCGCCGCGGCTATTGCAGATCCGCACTCTCGTCGCGGACGCCGGGCGGCAGACCTCGAACGGGTCAGGGTTTCTGGTCTCCGCCGACGGGCTTGCGATCACCAATTATCACGTTGTCGCCCAGGTCGCGCTCGAGCCGAAGACCTACCGGCTTGAATATGTCGCAGCCGACGGCAGCCAGGGCGCCGCCACGCTCGTCGATGTCGATCTGCCCGACGACCTCGCCATCATCCGCATCGACAAGCATGACGCGCCGTACTTCTCCTTCGACGAGAAGGCTATGGGCGGCGAATTGCCCAAGGGCGAGCGCCTCTATTCGATGGGCAATCCGCTCGACCTCGGCTTCACCATCGTCGAGGGTACCTATAACGGGCTGGTCGAGCACAGCTACAATGAACGCCTGCACTTCACCGGCGCGCTCAACCCGGGCATGAGCGGGGGGCCCGCGGTCACGGCCGACGGCCGTGTGGTCGGCATCAATGTCGCCACGCGCCGCGGCGGGCAGCTGATCAGCTTCCTGGTGCCAGCGCGCTTCGCCGCCACGCTTCTGGAGCGGGCGCGCGCGCAAGCTGCGGCCGCGCCCGATTTGCATGACGCGGTCGGACGGCAGCTGACGGCGTGGCGCTCGGCGCTCTACAAGGCGCTGGAAAAGGACGGCTTTCGTGAAACCGCGCTCGGCCCGTACCGCGCGCCGGAAACGCAGGCGCAATGGTTCAATTGCTGGGCCTCGACCAACGCCGGTGCAACGCCGGCGCCGCGCGCCAGCATCAATTCGACGAGCTGCACCAGCGACACCGGCCTGTTCGTCGCCGCCGATCTCAACACCGGGACGGTGCAGATCACGCATTCCTTTGCCAAGACCATCGACCTCAACCAGTTCCAGTTTGCGACCGTGCTGACCCAGCTGAGCCAGCCGCGTCTCGTCGGCGGCGGTCCATTCCGCAAATGGTACAGCCGCGAGCGCTGCCAGGAGGACTTTGTCAGCATCGCCACTGCGCCCGATCATCCGCCGCTGCGGGTGATCTGGTGCGCACAGGCCTATCGCGAGTTCGAGGGGCTCTATGATGTGGCGCTGATCGCCGTCACCCAGGATCATAATGATGAGGCCCTGGTGTCGCGATTGAGCATGCAGGCCGTCGGCTACGATGATGCGATGGCGCTCGGCCGGCGCTTTCTTGAAGCAGTGCAAGTGTCCAAATGATCTGGGTCGAGATTCTATCGCGTCACCGCGACATCGCAAGCCGGCATCGCTTTCCCGGTCCGGAAGTCAGTATCGGCCGCGGCTATGACAATGACGTCATTGTCGACGACCCCTATGTGGCGGCGCGGCACCTGCGCGTGTTCCGCGACGACGCCGGGCGTCTGGTCGCCGAGGATCTCGGCAGCACCAACGGCACCTTCCTCGATGGCAACAAGACCCGCCTTCCGCGCATCCTCTTGGACGGCCAGCAGCCGATTCGCATCGGCCAGACCTTCCTGCGCGTCCGCGAGCCCGGCCACGCGGTCGAGCCCGAACGGGTGGCGCCGCAACGCTGGCATATCCTGCCCGTTGTCGCGGCCGTCTTGTTCGGCGCGGCGGTGTTGGGGCTCGAGGCGCTGACCGTCTGGTTCGGCCAGGTCGTCGAACCGCGCGCGTTGAACTATCTGACCCCGCTGTTGTCGGCCTGCGGCGCGATCCTGACATGGGTCGGGATGTGGGCGCTGCTGTCGCGGATTTTCGCAGGCCGCTCGCACTTCTTCCGCCATCTCCTGATCGCACTGTCGGGCGCCTTCGCGCTGTCCTTCTACGGCGAATTTGCGAAATACCTCGCTTTCGCCTGGACCAGGCCGGTCGCCGGTACCTACGAATACGTCGCAATATGGATCATCGTCGCGGCTGTCTGCTTTTTTCATTTGCGCGAGGTCGGGTCCACACGGCTATGGCTGAAGGGCGCGCTGGTAGCGGCGCTGCTGGTCGTCGCTATATCCGTACAGACCTTGCAGCGTTCCCAGGCGCTGTCCGATTCGGGCCGCCAGACCACACTGCACATCCTGCTGCCGCCGTCCTTGCGTGCCGTGCCCTATCGCAGCGAGGCCGATTTCTTCGGGGCGGTGGGAGATCTCAAGGCGACGCTTGATCGCGATCGCGCTCAAACCGGGCCGAGCCCAGGCCAAACGCCCTGAGACCAGCAGGTCGAGTTCCAGTTTCCATGCGGTTCGTCACCGCGCTGCCTTAATGCTCGCTCTTTCTGTTCAACGAGCATTCAGGTATCGCTGTGCTCAATATCACGCGGAAATTTCAAACCCAGAAGAAGGCGTCAAGCCATGCGACTGGCCAGCACCTTTCGGTTCAAGATATTCCCGGTCGTCTTCCTCTCGCTTCTGCTGACTGCCCTGGCTGTCTATGGTGGTTCCGCCGCTGCCGAGGAGCAGGAAAAGCGAATTGCGCTCGTCGTGGGCGACGGCGCCTATGGCAAGGCGCCACTCGCGACCGCGGCCAATGACGCAGGCCTGATGGCCCAGACCCTGCAGGCGGCCGGCTTCGATGTGATCGGCGCCCGCGATCTCGACGGCGATACACTGCGCAAGAGCCTGCGCGATTTCATCCAGAAGGCGGAGAGCTCGGGGCGGAACACCGTCGCGATCATCTATCTCGCCGGCTACGGCGTACAGCTCGCGGGCGAGAACTATTTCATTCCGGTCGATTCCAACATCACCCGTGATCCCGACATCCCGATCGAGGGCTTGCGGATCAGCGACTATACCCGGCAGCTTGCGTCTATTCCGTTGAAGGCAAGCGTGGTGGTGCTGGATGCGGCCCGCCAGCAGCCTTTCATCGAAGGTGGCGCCCAGCAGATCGCAAGCGGACTTGCGCTGGTCGAGGCCGAAAACAACATGCTGATCGCGTTCAATGCGGCACCGGGCACCGTCGCGCCCACCGAGCCTGGACCGTACGGCGTCTACGCCCAGTCGCTTGCCGAAATGATCCGCACCGGCGGACTTTCGCTGCCCGACGTGTTCGATCGGGTGCGCCTGCGCGTCAACGAATCGAGCAAGGGCGCGCAGGTCCCGTGGGACGACCAGAAGATCCAGGCCCAGTTCGCCTTCTTCGATCGCGCGCCCGACGCGCCGCCCGCGCAAGGACCCGCCGATCAGGTGGCGGCGATCCGGGATCGGCCGATCCGCGAGATGTCGGCGCACGATGCTTACGCTGCGGCGCTCGAGCGCGACACGCTGCAGGGCTATGAGGATTTTGTCCTGGGCTTCCCCGCCGATCCTCTGGCCAAGCGGGTGAGAGCGATCATTGCCGCGCGGCGCGAGGCCATCACCTGGCGCCGGACCTACCGGGTCGACTCGCGCGAGGCCTACTGGTCGTACCTGCGACTCTATCCGCAGGGGCCGCATGCATGGGATGCGCGGCGAAGGCTCACCATCCTGGTCGCGCCGCTGGAGCCGCCACCGTCCTTTGCGATGCTTGACTACGACGTGCCGCCGCCACCGCCGGAAGAGATCGTCTATGTCGATCGGCCGGTGCTCTATTTCGGCGATCCGGATTTCGCCTTTGCGCCCCCGCCGCCACCCCCGGTGTTCTTGCTGCCGCCGCCGCCGCCGGATTTCGTGGTGCTGACGCCGCCTTTTGTTGCGGTTGGGCTGTTTATCCTGCCGCAGCCGCGCTTCGTGCCGATGCCGGTGTTCGTCCGGCCGCCGGTCTATGTCGCGCCGCCGCCGAACAACGTCATCTTCAACAACATCCACAACACCACCGTCATCAACAACGTCATCAACGTGCAGCCGGCTGCGGCGCCGGCGGGGAATGTCGGAGCTGCCGCGGCTGGTGCAGGACCCCAGCTGCCGCAATCGGCGCAGCGTCAGGCGACCCTGATCCAGCAGGGCAGGGCGCCGATGCCGCAAAGCGCAGTGATCAGCGGCGGCGCCAAGGCCAGCCCGGCAGCCCTTGCGCCGTCCAATTTGACGCCGACGGCCACGCCGACGATCGCCCCGCAGAATGCGCTGCCGGGTAGCGGATCCACGCCGCTTCCGCAGACCAGCAAGGGCACCGGCCCCGGCACAGCGACCACGTCGCCTGTCGCTGCGCCCAGTGCCAAGCTTGCGCCGACGACGGCGAGCCCATCGCCATCGCCTTCGGGCGCTCCAACGCCCGGCGTGAGTCCTGCCGCCAAGCTTGCGCCGACGCCAACTCCGTTACAATCGGCTGCGCCGGCGGCTGGGGTGCATACCAACACCAAGCTTGCGCCCTCGCAAACGCCGGCGGCCCACGTAACGCCGTCGCCGGCGCCGAGTGCGGCGCCCAAGCCCACGCCCAAGCCCACGGCCAAGCTCACTCCGCCAACAACGCCGGCTGCGCCAAAGCCAAGCGTCCAGCACGCGGCGCCGCCCGCGCCATCGAGACCGATGCCGCCACCTGTTACGGCTCACGCGCCGCCGCCATCGCCGCATCCGGCGCCGCCACCTCCAGCGCCGGTCGCGCACGCTGCGCCACCCCCGCCACCCAGACCGGCTGCACCGCCACCACCCAGGCCGGCGGCGGCGAAGAAATGTCCGCCAAACCAACCGAAATGCTGAGGAGACCTTGAGCCTCGATTCTGAGCCGATCAGAATTGAGGCTCTGGTGCACATAAGGGGAGGGGATCAATGTGCGAACAATGCGGGCGGCATGTTCCTCATGTCTTTGTGCCGTCGCGGCGCGGCCTGTTGCTGGGGGCCTCGGCCATGCTGATCGGCGGCGTCGCGCGCGCCAAAGAGGCCAGCAAGCCGCCGAAGCCGCAAAACGCGGTGTCGCCGGAGGCCGCGCTCGAGCGGCTGGAGGAGGGCAATGAGCGCTATCGAGGGCGTCACGCGCCGCCACGACTGCCGTCGCTGGTGGCGGGAATCGCTCCCGCAGTGAAGGCGGTCTCAGGCGAGGCGGGCGATGTGCTCGCCAATGCCATCAAGCAGAACGTGGTCGACACCGTCGCCAAGCTGAAATCGACCGCCCCGAGCCTGAGCGCCCCCGTCGAGCAGGGCAAGCTCAAGATTGTGGGCGGCATTTATCGCCTGCGCACCGGCAAGGTCGATATGGTCGCGTGACAGCTCCCACAGGCCGAAGACGCGCGGCATATTGCAACCTCTCCGTGCCACATCTATGCCCTGCGACCGCGCAGACCACGCTTTCGAGCCTTCAACTGGCGAACTAGCCCGCGCGCGGGTTTGAGCGCGAAATTGGCCCAAAACGGCATGATTTTCGGGGCTTTAGCCCCAAAATCCGGGCTTATTTTCTTGCTTCTGGCCGAAATCGCGCTATATACCGCGCCATCTCACACGGAAACATGGCTGTAGAGGCCGTCCGGTGGCAACCGGGCCCAAAGGGTCCGTTTGCTCACGCGTTTCCGGAGGAACCAACCGGAGAATAGACCAATGGCGCTTCCTGATTTCTCTATGCGCCAGCTGCTTGAGGCTGGCGTGCATTTCGGTCACCAATCCCATCGGTGGAATCCGAAAATGGCGGAGTACATTTTCGGTACCCGCAACAACATCCACATCATCGACCTCGCGCAGACCGTGCCGATGCTCCATCATGCCTTGCAGGCGGTCAGCGACACCGTCGCCAAGGGTGGCCGTATCCTGTTCGTCGGTACCAAGCGACAGGCGCAGGACAACGTCGCCGACGCGGCCAAGCGTTCGGCGCAGTATTTCGTCAACTCGCGCTGGCTCGGCGGCACGCTGACCAACTGGAAGACGATCTCGGCCTCGATCAAGCGGCTGCGCCAGCTTGATGACGTGCTTTCCTCGGGCGAGGGCAACTCCTACACCAAGAAGGAGCGCCTGACGCTGCAGCGCGAGCGCGACAAGCTCGACCGTTCGCTCGGCGGCATCAAGGACATGGGCGGCCTGCCCGACATGATCTTCGTGATCGACACCAACAAGGAAGACATCGCGATCCAGGAGGCCCAGCGCCTCAACATCCCGGTCGCCGCGATCGTCGACACCAATTCGGACCCCAAGGGCATCACCTATGTGGTGCCGGGTAATGACGACGCCGGCCGCGCCATCTCGCTCTATTGCGACCTGATTGCGCGCGCCGCGATCGACGGCATTTCGCGGGCGCAGGGCGATTCGGGCATCGATATCGGTGCCTCCGCTCAGCCGGTGGCCGAGGATATCCCGACCGCTCCTGCGTCGGGCTTCCAGGGCCTGCCCGGGCCGCGCGGCACCGCCGACGACCTCAAGAAGCTGCAGGGCGTATCGGGCGCGATCGAGAAGAAGCTCAACGATCTCGGCGTGTTCCACTATTGGCAGCTGGCCGAGCTCAATCACGACACCGCGCACCAGATCGGCGAAGAGGTCGGCTTGCCGAGCCGCGCCGATGCCTGGGTCGCGCAGGCCAAGAAGCTGACCGCGGAAGCGGAATAACCAAGATGCATGTTCCGGAAGAGCGGGGACCCGATTTTCCGAAGCGATCATGCTCAAGGATTGGCGAGGGCCGGTGTTTTCCGGCTCTCACATAGCAACGATAGATTCCTGGTGGCTGGGGCGGCGTGGCGGTTGAGCCGCGCCGTTCTCGGTCCGAACAGGCAAAAGGAACATCAGCAATGGCTACTATCACCGCAGCGATGGTGAAGGACCTGCGCGAGTCGACCGGCGCAGGCATGATGGATTGCAAGGCCGCTCTCACCGAGACCGGCGGCGACATGACGGCCGCGCAGGACTGGCTGCGGAAAAAGGGGCTTTCCAAGGCTGCCAAGAAGGCCGGGCGCGTCGCGGCCGACGGCCTGATCGGCGCCCTCACCAGGGGCAGCAAGGGCGTCGTGGTCGAGGTCAATTCCGAGACCGATTTCGTCGCGCGCAACGAACAGTTCCAGGGGCTGGTCAAGATGATCGCCCAGGTCGCGCTCGATGTCGGCGCCGATATCGAGAAGATCAAGGCCGCAAAGGTCGGTAGCGTCACCGTGGAGACCGCGATTGCGGATGCGATCGCGACCATCGGCGAGAACATGACGCTGCGCCGCGCTGCCGTGCTCGAAGTCGGCCAAGGCGTGGTCTCGAGTTATGTCCACGGCGCCGTGGTTGACGGCGCGGGCAAGATGGGCGTGATCGTGGCGCTGGAATCGGCCGGCAAGGCCGACGAGCTTGCCGCGCTCGGCCGTCAGCTCGCCATGCATGTCGCCGCGGCCAATCCGCAGGCGCTCGACCCGTCGGGTCTCGATCCCGAACTCGTCAAGCGCGAGAAGGACGTGCTCGCCGACAAGTATCGCCAGCAGGGCAAGCCTGAGAACGTGATCGAGAAGATCGTCGAATCCGGCCTGAAGACCTACTACAAGGAAGTCTGTCTGCTCGAGCAGGCCTTCATCCATGACACCGGTAAGTCGGTCGCCCAGGCGGTGAAGGAAGCTGAGGGTAAGGTCGGCGGCCCCGTGAAGATCGCGGGCTTTGTGCGCTATGCTCTCGGCGAGGGAATCGAGCGGCAGGAAAGCGATTTCGCAGCCGAGGTTGCGGCCGCCAGCGGCAAGAAGTAAGCGGCTAAAGCGCGATGGAATCATCGCGCCTAGCTCTTTAGATCGAGCTTCCGGCGTTGGAGCGCTGGAAGCTCGATCCGCAAGCGAAAGCGAATGCGAATGGCTGAGCCGGTCTATCGTCGCGTGGTGGTCAAGCTGTCGGGCGAATATCTCGCAGGCAGCCAGTCCTTCGGTATCGACCAGCCGACCGTTGACCGTATCGCCGCTGATTTGATCGCGGCCGCGAAGCTCGGCGCCGAGATCGCGGTGGTGGTCGGCGGCGGCAACATGATGCGCGGCGGGTCTGCCCGCGGCATGTCGCGCACGACCGGCGATACCCTGGGCATGCTGGCCACCGTCATGAATTGCCTCGCGCTGGAAGCTGCGATCGAGGCCAAGGGCGGAGCGGCGAAGGCGCTCTCGGCGTTCGTGATGCCGGAGATCTGCGACTTGTTCACCCGTAGTGCGGCGCACAAATGCTTGAGCGAAGGCCGCATCGTGCTTCTGGGCGGTGGAACCGGCAATCCGTTTTTCACGACCGACACCACTGCCGTGCTGCGTGCGGCCGAAATCGATGCCCAGGCGGTGCTGAAGGCGACCAATGTCGACGGTGTCTACAGCGCCGATCCCAAAAAGGACCCGGCTGCCAAGCGTTTTGACCGTCTGACCCATACCGAGGCGATCGAAGGCGGCTACAAGGTCATGGATGCGACCGCATTCGCCCTTGCCCGCGAGACTTCGCTGCCTATCATCGTGTTCTCGATCGCCGAACCCGGTTCGATCGGCGCCGTGTTGTCTGGCACAGGACGCGGGACCGTCGTCGCCGGCTGATCGGAACAATAAGCCGACCGCCACTCGATCGAGGGCTGGCCGACGTTAGCGAGACGGCTTTGGCCGGGATGAATTTTGCAATGACGGGAGAGCGTTATGCCCACGGGTAAGTTCGACATCAACGAATTGAAGCGCCGCATGCAGGGCGCGACCCAGGCGCTCAAGCACGAACTGAGCGGCTTGCGCACCGGCCGCGCTTCGGCCTCGATGCTGGAGCCGGTGCAGGTCGACGCCTATGGCACGCATATGCCGCTGAACCAGCTGGCCACCGTCAGCGTCCCCGAGCCGCGCATGATCTCGGTGCAGGTCTGGGACAAGACGATGGTGAAGGCGGTTGAGAAGGCCATCATCGATTCGAATCTGGGCCTGTCACCGGCGACCGAAGGTCAGGTACTGCGCCTGCGCATCCCCGAACTGAATCAGGAGCGCCGCAAGGAGCTCGTGAAAGTCGCGCATAAATATGCCGAAGCCGCGCGCGTCGCGGTGCGCCATGTCAGGCGCGACGGCCTCGACCTCGTCAAGAAGCTCGAGAAGGGCCACGAGATTTCCGAGGACGATGAGGAGCGGCTGTCCGCCGACGTGCAGAAGGCGACCGACGGCACGATTGCCGAAATCGACCAGCTGCTGGCGACCAAGGAAAAAGAGATCCTCACGGTTTGAAGGACCGTCCGATGTCCAACGCTGCCCCGATCGCACCCGTGGCCGATCGCTCCGACGCTCCGCTGCATGTCGCCCTCATCATGGACGGCAACGGACGCTGGGCGGCGGCGCGCGGGTTGCCGCGGGCTGAGGGCCATCGGCGTGGCGTCGATGCGCTCAGGCGCGTGGTGCGCGCCGCGCATGAGCTCGGCATCGGCTATCTCACCATCTTCTCGTTCTCATCGGAAAACTGGTCGCGGCCGGCAGCCGAGATCGGCGACCTGTTCGGCCTGTTGCGCCGCTTCATCCGCAACGACCTCGCAAGCCTGCATCGCGACGGCGTGCGCGTGCGGGTGATCGGCGAGCGCGATGGCCTCGAACCCGACATCTGCGCGCTGCTCAACGAGGCCGAGGAGCTGACCCGCAACAACAGCCGTCTCACGCTGGTGGTCGCCTTCAATTACGGCTCGCGCCAGGAGATCGCGCGCGCAGCCCAGCGGCTGGCGCGCGAGGTTGCCGAAGGCAAGCGCGATCCTGACACGATCGATGCCGAGATGCTCGGCCAATATCTCGAGGCGCCGGATATACCCGATCCCGATTTGATCATCCGCACCAGCGGCGAACAGCGGCTGTCGAATTTCCTGTTGTGGCAGGCGGCTTATAGCGAGCTCGTCTTCGTGCCCATGCATTGGCCCGATTTCGACAAGGCGGCGCTCGAAGGCGCAATCGCCGAGTTCGCCAGACGCGAGCGCCGGTTCGGCGGCCTCGTCGCGAAAACCGCATCGTGAGCAAACGCGAGGCCGTGGCGGCGCAGCCGGTTCCTCCTGCGTCGCGCAATCTTCTGATGCGCGTGCTGGCGGCAGTGGTGCTGGTGCCGCTGGCACTCGGTTCCGCTTATATTGGCGGCGCGCTGTGGACTGCGCTGGTCACGCTCGCGGTGATCGGTTTGTTCATCGAATGGCTGATGGTCGTTGGGGCTGTGCAGCAAAGGCCCGCCGCCGCGGCCGGCGTGGTCGCGCTTGTGCTTGCCGGGGCAGGCCTTGCACTTGTCCGATTCGAGTTTGCGCTGGTTGCGGCGGTCGCGGGACTTGCCGCCGTCGCCGCGCTGTCTGCGCAAGGCCGCCTCTGGGCCGTCGCGGGGTACCTCTATGCGGGTGCCGCCCTGTTCGCTGCGGTGCTGTTGCGTGCCGACCAGGAGATGGGCTTTGCCGCGCTGATCTTCGTGCTGCTGGTGGTCTGGGCGACCGATATCGGCGGCTATTTTGCCGGCCGCGGTATCGGGGGCCCGAAACTTTGGCCGCGGGTCAGCCCGAACAAGACCTGGGCGGGCGCCGTCGGCGGCTTTCTGGGAAGCCTTGTGGTTGCTGCCGGCTTTGCGGCTGCGGGCGTGGGGCGGATCGGGCCGCTGCTCGTTCTTGGCGGCATCTTGTCGGTCGCCGGGCAGTTCGGCGATCTCTTTGAATCCGCAGTCAAACGCCGGTTTGGGGTGAAGGACTCCAGTCACATCATTCCCGGCCATGGCGGGCTGCTGGACCGGCTCGACAGCCTGGTCGCCGTGCTTGTGCTGGCGGCCATTTTCGGATTTGTGCGGCATGGTGCCGATGGCATTGGCCGCGGTCTTATGGTTTGGTGAAACGATGAACCCCGTTCCATTGCGTAACAACAAGGCTGCGGCGGCGAATGTCCGCAGCGTCACCGTGCTGGGTGCGACCGGTTCGATCGGCGACAGCACAATGGACTTGTTGCGCGGCGCGCGCGACCGCTACCGCGTCGAGGCTTTGACCGGCAACAGCAATGTGCAAGGGCTTGCGAAACTCGCCCGCGAGTTCAATGCGCGCTTTGCGGCGGTCGCGGACCCCGCGCGCCTGAGCGAATTGCGCGAGGCATTGGCTGGTACCGGTATCGAATGCGGGGCAGGCGAAAGCGCCATCATCGAGGCCGCCGCGCACCCCGCGGACTGGGTGATGGCCGCGGTGTCGGGAGCTGCCGGATTGAAGCCGGCGCTGGCGGCGGTCGATCGGGGTGCCACCGTTGCACTCGCCAACAAGGAGTGCCTGGTGTGTGCCGGCGACTTCTTCATGGAGCGGGCCGCAAAAGCCGGCGCCTGCATTCTGCCGTCGGATTCCGAGCACAATGCCCTGTTCCAGGCCTTGGCGTCGGGCAATCGCGATGAACTGGTCCGCGTCATCATTACGGCCTCGGGCGGTCCGTTCCGCACCTGGGCCGCTTCCGACATCGAGCAGGCGACGCTCGCGCAGGCCCTGAAACACCCAAATTGGAGCATGGGCCAGAAGATCACCATCGATTCCGCATCGATGATGAACAAGGGGCTCGAGGTGATCGAGGCCGCCTATCTCTTCTCGCTGAAGCCGGACGAGATCGACGTGCTGGTGCATCCGCAGTCCATCATCCACGGCATGGTGGAGTTTTCCGACCGTTCGGTGGTTGCCCAGCTCGGTGCGCCAGATATGCGCATCCCGATCGCGCATTGCCTGGGCTGGCCGGACCGCATCAAGGGGCCGTCGGCCCGGCTCGATCTTGCCAAGATCGGCCAGCTTACCTTCGAGGCGCCCGATTTCGAGCGCTTTCCAGGGCTGCGGCTTGCCTATGAGGCGCTGCGCACCGGGCGCGGGGCGACCACGGTCTTCAACGCGGCGAACGAGATTGCCGTGGCTGCCTTTATTGGCGGAAAGATCAAGTTCGGAGCGATTGCCCGGCTCGTGGAAGCAACCATTGAAACGTGGATTCGTTCTAGCAATCTGGCCCCGCTCCGCTCGGCCGACGAGGCCATCGCCGTTGACAATAATGCCCGAAATGTGGCCGCCTCCCTATTGCCTCATGTTGCCTTAAAGGCATCCTAGAGCGGTGGGAGGGGGCCTCAGGCTCTGCTTGAGGGGATTCTGATGACTGAAGCTTTTCTCCATAGTTTCAACGTGTTGGGTCATGGCCTGATTGGCTATGTCATCCCGTTTCTGTTTGTCCTGACGATTGTCGTCTTCTTCCACGAACTCGGCCACTTCTGGGTCGCCCGCCGCGCCGGGGTGAAGGTGCTGACCTTTTCGCTCGGCTTCGGGCCGGAGCTGGTCGGCTTCAACGACCGCCATGGCACCCGCTGGAAGATCTCGGCCGTGCCACTTGGCGGCTATGTGAAGTTTTTCGGCGACGACACCGAGGCCTCGACACCGTCGGCGGCTGCGCTCGCGACCATGACCGACGAGGAGCGGCAGGGCAGCTTCCACCACAAGAAGGTGGGGCCGCGCGCGGCGATCGTGGCCGCCGGCCCGATCGCCAATTTCATTCTGGCAATCGTGATTTTCACCTGCCTTTTCACCTTCTTCGGCAAGCCCTCGACCACGGCCCGGGTCGACAAGATCGAGGCCAATAGCGCTGCCGCGGCCGCCGGGTTCCAGGTCGGCGACATCGTACAGTCGATTGACGGCAGCAAGATCGACACCTTCACCGACATGCAGCGCATCGTTTCGACCCATGCCGGCGACAAGCTGCGCTTTGTGGTCAAACGCGGTGATTCGAGCATCGATCTGGAGGGAACGCCGGAGTTAAGAGAAGTCAAAGACCCCTTTGGGAACCTGCATCGGATTGGCGTGCTCGGCATTACCCGCCAGACCGCGGCGGGCGATGTGCTGACTGAACGGGTCGATCCGGCCACCGCATTGTGGCTGGGGGTGAAGGAAACCTGGTTCGTGGTCGACCGGACGCTCGCCTACATCGGCGGGGTTTTCGTCGGGCACGAGGCGGCGAACCAGTTTGGTGGCCCGATCGGAATCGCGCGAATCTCCGGCCAGGTCGCGACCACGGCGGGGCTGCCGGGTTTGATCCAACTGGCCGCCATCCTGTCAATTTCAATCGGGCTGTTGAACCTGTTCCCGGTTCCGCTGCTCGATGGGGGCCATCTGCTGTTTTATGCGGTGGAAGCGATACGCGGGCGCCCGTTGTCGGAGCGGGCCCAGGAGATGGGGTTCCGAATCGGGCTTGCGTTGGTACTGATGTTGATGGTGTTTGCGACCTATAACGACATCTTGCACCTCGCCGCATCGTGAAATGGCTTTTTTGTGGCGTTGCCTAATGGCAACGTCTTGGAATGAAAATGGAATCGCGCCTTCTCTGGCGTTTGCCGCTCCGGCGAATTTAGCTAGAACCGGAGCGGTGAAGAGAATCTGTCGGGCCGTGGGGGTTACGGTCCGGCATGAAATGACAAGGGCGCGTTGCGCATGAAGTTTGGAATGCGAGTGCGGGGGGGCTTGCTCGCCGCCCTGATCATGTTTGCCGTGCCGGTGGCTACCGCATTGGTGGCTACTTTTGCGTCGGCTCCGGCTGCCGCGCAGACGGTGGCGTCGATCGAGGTTGAGGGGAACCGTCGCGTCGAGGTCGAGACCATTCGCTCCTATTTCAAGCCGGGTCCTAACGGCCAACTTGATGCCGGCCGCATCGACGACGGCCTGAAAGCGCTGATCGAGACCGGCCTGTTCCAGGACGTGAAGATCAATCGCGACCACGGCCGCCTGGTTGTCGTGGTGGTTGAAAACCCCGTGATCAACCGCGTCGCCTTCGAGGGCAACAAGAAGATCAAGGACGAGCAGCTCTCGGCTGAAATCCAGTCCAAGCCCCGCGGCACCTTCTCCCGTCCCATGGTCCAGTCGGATGCGCAGCGGATCGCCGAGATCTATCGCCGTTCCGGCCGTTACGACGTGCATGTGACGCCCGAAATCATCGAGCAGCCCAACAACCGCGTCGACCTCGTTTTCACGATCGACGAGGGGGGGAAGACCGGCGTCAGATCAATCGACTTCGTCGGAAATAATTTCTATTCGTCCTACCGCCTCAAGGACGTCATCAAGACGCACGAAACGAACTGGCTCAGCTTCCTCGGCAGTGGCGACATCTATGATCCGGATCGCGTTGAAGCCGACCGTGACCTGATTCGCCGCTTCTACCTGAAGCACGGCTTTGCCGACGTGCAGGTCGTCGCCGCGCTGACCGAATATGATCCGGAGAAGAAGGGCTTCCTCGTTACCTTCAAGATCGAGGAAGGCCAGCAATACCGCGTGGCCTCGGTCAAATACGAAACGACCATCGCCAATTTCGACCCCAACGCGCTGTCGAACTTCTCGTATGTTTATGTCGGCTCGCTGTACAATGCCGAGGCGGTGGAGAAGTCGGTCGAGCAAATGCAGATCGAGGCCTCGCGGCGCGGCTATGCGTTCGCGGTGGTGCGTCCGCGCGGCGACCGCAATTTCGACGCCCACACCGTGTCTATCGTGTTTTCCGTCGATGAAGGTCCGCGCACCTATATCGAGCGCATCAACATCCGCGGCAACAGCCGCACCCGCGACTATGTGATCCGTCGCGAGTTCGACATCTCCGAAGGCGACGCCTACAACCGCGCGCTGGTCGACCGCGCCGAGCGGCGCCTGAAGAACCTCGACTACTTCAAGGAAGTGAAGATCACCACCGAGCCGGGTTCGTCCAGCGACCGGGTGGTCCTCAACGTCAATCTTGAGGAGAAGTCGACGGGTGACTTCTCGGTGTCCGGCGGCTATTCGACCACCGACGGCGCGCTGGCCGAGGTCAGCATCTCCGAGCGCAACTTCCTCGGCCGCGGCCTGTTCGCAAAGGCAGCCGTGACCTACGGTCAGTATGCGCGCGGCCTGTCGCTGTCCTTTGTCGAGCCCTATCTGCTCGACTACCGCATCGCGCTCGGCCTCGACGCTTATTACCGCGAGCAGATGGCGAACAACTACATCGCGTACGGCACCAAGACGGTGGGCTTCAGCCCCCGACTGGGCCTGCAACTGCGTGAAGATCTCTCGATGCAGCTGCGCTACTCGATCTATCAGCAAGAGATCTCGCTGCCCTCTTATCTTGCCAACTGTAACAACAACCCGGGCAACGGCCTGCTTGCCTTCAACCCGTCGCCGGCTTGGGTCACTGCGAATAGACCGGGTACTGCGAACGGTGGCACGGTCACAGACGGGGGGCAAACCGCCACGGATACGTCGGGCCTGGGCCTGTGGTGTTACAGTGACGGCGAAGCTTCGTTGCCGGTGCGCAAGGAGCTCTCGGAGGGCGCGGCGATCACCTCCGCGATTGGCTACACGCTCAACTACAACACCCTCGACAACAACAAGAATCCGACCGACGGCCTCCTGATCGACTTCAAGCAGGACTTCGCCGGCGTCGGTGGCGACGTCACCTACCTGAAGAGCCAGATCGACGCCAAGTACTACGCGCCGCTGGTTTCCGACATCGTCGGCCTGATCCACCTGCAGGGCGGCATCCTGAACAAGATCGGCAACGACGAGCTGCGCATGCTGGATCACTTCCAGATGGGTCCGAACCTGGTCCGCGGCTTTGCGCCCAACGGCATCGGTCCACGCGACATCAATCCGTTCGGTACCCAGGACGCCATCGGCGGCACCAAGTACTGGGGTGCGTCGTTCGAACTGCAGATGCCGTTCTGGTTCCTGCCCAAGGAAGTGGGTCTGAAGGGCGCTGTCTATGCCGACGCCGGTGGTCTCTATGACTACCAGGGTCCGACGACCTGGGCTGCGACCGGCGAACTCACGACGCCGGCCTCGCAGAAGGGCGGCAACTCGAACTGTATTCCGCCGACCCAGCCGCCGGCCTTTAGCTCCGGCACCTGTACGGGCCTAGTGTATAACGACAGCAACGTCATCCGCAGCTCGGTCGGTATCGGCCTGATCTGGGCCTCGCCCTTCGGTCCGCTGCGCTTCGACTATGCGGTGCCGCTCACCAAGGGCCAGTTCGACCGCGTCCAGCAGTTCAAGTTCGGCGGCGGCACCAGCTTCTGATCTCACTAAAGCGCGATGAGGTTGACTCATCGCGCTTTACGTCTTTGATAAAGCATAATCTTTTCCGGAAAGTCGCGACGCGCTTTCCGGGTCATACTGTAGCAGCGCAAATCGCGACGGAGGGAATGGCGCAGCCCGCGTTCTTTAAGCAACCCCGGTCGTTGACGCTGGCTGAATTGGCCGCGTCGACCGGGGCGCTGTTGGTCGATCCATCGCGGGCCCACCAGACCGTGAGGGGACTGGCGTCGCTGGATGAAGCCGGCCCAATGCACTTGGCCTTTTTCGACAATCTCAAATATATCGATCAGCTTGCCGCGACAAACGCCGGTGCCATTCTCGTCAGTCCACGATTCGAGGCGCAGGTGCCGCCGCATGTTGCCGTGCTGCGTGCCAGCCAGCCCTTCCGTGCCTTCGTGCAGATCGCCAGCGATCTGCATCAGGATGCGCTGCGGCCGCAGTCCTGGTTCGGTTGCGAGGGCATCGCGCCGTCCGCCATCATCGACCCGACGGCGCGGCTGGAGGATGGCGTCATTGTCGAACATCTCGCCGTGATCGGGGCAAATGTCGAGATCGGCTCGGGCACGGTGATCGGCGCCGCCGCCGTGATCGGGCCTGACGTCAAGATCGGCCGGGACTGCAATGTCGGGCCACATTCGTCGATCCAGTGCGCGCTGATCGGCAATAATGTGCTGATGCATCCCGGCTGCCACATCGGCCAAGACGGCTATGGCTTCATTTTCTTTGGCCCCGAGGGCCATCTGAAGGTCCCTCAGACCGGGCGCGTCCTGATCCAGAATGATGTGGAGGTCGGGGCAGGAACCACCATCGACCGCGGCAGCCTGCGCGACACCGTGATCGGCGAGGGCACCAAAATCGACAACCAGGTTCAGATCGGCCACAATGTGACCATCGGCCGGCGCTGCCTGCTGGCCGCCCAGATCGGGCTCGCAGGCAGCCTGACGATCGGTGACAATGTGGCCTTGGGGGCAAAGGTTGGAATCAACAACCACCTGAAGATCGGTGACGGCGCTCAGGTCACGGCCATGAGCGCGGTCAAGGACGATATCCCCGCGGGTGGCCGCTGGGGAGGTCATTTTGCCAAGCCGACCAAGCAATGGTTCCGCGAAATCCTGGCGGTGGAACGTCTGGTGCAGGACGGCACCCATGAAGCGAAAACAAAGGTCGCGAAAGACGAGAGGCGGGAGTGATGGAGGAGGCATCTGTCAGGTTCGAGGTGGTCGATATCAACGAGATCCTCAAAACCCTTCCGCACCGTTATCCGATGCTCCTGATCGACCGCGTCATTAATATCCGCACCGATTACAGCGGCATCGGCATCAAGAACGTCACCTTCAACGAGCCATGCTTTCTCGGCCATTTTCCTGAAAGACCGGTCTATCCAGGCGTGATGATGATCGAGGCCATGGCGCAGACCGCGGGCGTGATCGGCATCAAATCGGTCGAAGGCACCGAGAAGCCGCGCGCCGTCTACTTCCTGACCATCGACAAGTGCAAGTTCAGGAAGCCCGTGATGCCCGGCAACACCGTCGAATATCACATGCGCTCCATTGGCCGCCGCAAGACCATGTGGTGGTTTCACGGCGAGGCCAAAGTGGACGGCGCGGTGGTCGCCGAAGCCGATGTCGGCGCCATGCTGACCGATTGATGCTGTCGCCCCGTCATCCAGGGGCGCGAGCGCAGCGAGCCTCGAAGGATGAATCGGCCCCTGTTGCAGCCGCCCGGTCCATCGTCCTTCGAGGCTCTCTGTCGCGAGCGCCTTCAGGGTGACGGGCGCAAGCTTGCGATCTGTTTTCGCGTTTGGAGCCATGGCGACCTCTGGGCGCACAAGCGCGCCCCTCATCGCAACACGACGTAACCATCTGTCACTGGACAGGGTTGAGCCCGCAGGCTAACCACCGAAAAATCAAACGCATTCCGGGCTGGGGTAAACCACTCGATGAGCACGATCGATCCGACCGCACGCGTTGAGGATGGCGCCGTGATCGGCGAAGGCACGGTGATCGGTCCCTTCTGCATGATCGGCCCGCATGTGACGATCGGCAAGAACTGCAAACTGATCGGCCATGTGTCTGTGATGGGGCACACCGCAATCGGCGATGACTGCGTGATCTCGCCATTTGCGGGACTTGGTGGCCCGCCACAGGATCTCAGCTATCGCGGCGAGCCGACACGGCTCGAAATTGGCTCCGGCTGTACCATCCGCGAGGGAGTGACGATGAATGTCGGCACCGCAAAGGGCGGCGGGCTGACACGCGTCGGCAATGGTGGCTTCTTCATGAACAACAGCCATGTTGGTCATGACTGCACGGTCGGTAACGGCGCTATCTTCGCGACCTCCGCTACGCTCGGTGGCCACTGCGAGATCGGTGACTTTGTCTATATCGGCGGCCTGTCGGCGGTGCACCAGTTCACCCGGATCGGCTCGCAGGTGATGGTCGGTGGTGTCTGCGGCGTGCGCGACGATGTCATTCCCTTTGGCCTCGTCAATGGCCAATACGCTGTGCTTGAAGGCTTCAACATCATCGGTATGAAACGCCGCAAGTTCACCCGCGAGCGGCTAGCCACGTTACGCGCCTTCTACAAGAGGTTGTTTTACGGCCCCGGCACCTTCGCCGAGCGGCTCGCGTCCGTGCAGGGGTTCGCAGGCGAGGACCCCGCGATCGCGGATATCCTGACCTTCATCGCCAACGGCAAGCATCGGCCGCTTTGTCTTCCGGCCGCGACCGGCCGGGACTGAGCGTGGCGTCCGTGCACGCCGAGCAGGTCTCCTCGCCCGTCGGAATTATCGCGGGCGGCGGAGTGATGCCGTTTGCCGTCGCGGATTCGCTCGCAGCGCGCGGCATCGCGCCGGTGTTGCTCGCGCTGCGCGGCGTCTGCGATCCGGCGCGGCTTGGACGCTTTCGCCATCACTGGATCTCGGTCGGCGAGATCGGGCGGGCGACAAAACTCCTGCGCAGCGAAGGCTGCCGTGACCTCGTTTTCATCGGCACGCTGGGCCGCCCGGCGCTCTCCGATATCAGGCTCGATTGGACGACCCTGCGCGTGCTGCCCCAGGTCTGGGCGTCCTTCCGCGGCGGCGACGATCATCTGCTCTCGGGCGTCGGCCGCATTTTCGAGCGGGAAGGTTTTCGCATGGTCGGCATCAAAGATGTCGCGCCCGATCTGCTTGCGCCCGAAGGCTGCCTCACCCGAGCCGTGCCCGATGCCGATGCGAGCGCCGATATTGCGCTCGCGCGCGAGGTGCTCACCGCGCTGAGCCCATTCGACATCGGGCAGGCGGTGGTGGTGATCGATCGCCACGTGGTCGGCGTGGAGGACATCGAGGGCACCGACGGGTTGCTCGCGCGTATCGCAAGTCTGCGCCAGCAGGGCCGCATCCGCGCCAGGGAAGGTCGCGGCGTGCTGGTGAAGGCGCCGAAGCGCGGCCAGGATCTGCGCTTCGACCTGCCGACCATTGGCCCGCGCACCGTCGAGGGTGTGGCCAAAGCAAAGCTCGCCGGGATCGCGGTGGTCGCCGGCAACGCGCTTCTTGCCGAACCGCAGGCGATGATCGAGCGGGCCGCCGCGGCCGGCCTGTTCGTCGCAGGCGTATCGGCATGATGCTCGCGCGCACGCCAGGGCGGATCGGGCGGCGGATCTTTCTGATCGCCACCGAGGAATCCGGCGACCGGCTGGGCGCTGCGCTGATGAAGGTGCTGCGCCAGCGCCTCGGCGATGCCGTCGAGTTCGAAGGCATCGGCGGCCGCGCCATGGCCAAGGAGGGCCTGGCCACGCTGTTTCCGATCGAGGAGCTGTCGATCGTCGGGCTGGCGGCGGTGGTCAAGCAGTTGCCGAAGATCCTGCGGCTGATCCGGCAGACAGCCGAGGCCGCGCTCGCGGCCGGGCCTGATGTGCTGGTGATCATCGACAGCCCCGACTTCACCCATCGCGTCGCCCGCCTGGTGCGCGCGCGCGACTCCAGCATTCCGATCGTCGACTATGTCTCGCCGTCGGTCTGGGCCTGGCGGCAGGGGCGCGCACGCGCCATGCGCCGCTATGTCGACCATGTGCTGGCGCTGCTGCCATTCGAGCCTGCGGCCTATCAGCGGCTGCAGGGGCCGCCCTGCAGCTATGTCGGCCATCCCCTGACCGAGCAGCTCGCAAGCCTCAGGCCCAACGCAACCGAGCAGGCACGCCGCAGCGGTGAGCCGCCGGTGCTCTTGGTTTTGCCCGGCAGCCGCCGCAGCGAGGTCCGGCATCATCTTGCGGTGTTCGGCGCTGCGCTCGGACAGTTGCGCGCACAAGGTGTTGCCTTCGAGCTGATGCTGCCGACCATGCCGCATCTTCTGGACACGGTGCGTGAGGGCATTGCGGACTGGCCGGTTGCGCCCACCATCGTGATGGGCGAGGCGGAAAAGCGCGCGGCCTTCCGAAGCGCGCGCGCAGCACTCGCCAAGTCCGGCACGGTGACGCTCGAGCTTGCGATCTCCGGCGTGCCGATGGTCACGGCCTACAAGGTGGGCGCAGTGGAGGCTTTCATCCTCAGGCGCGCGATCAAGGTGCAGTCGGTCATCCTCGCCAATCTGGTGATCGGCGAGGCGGTGATTCCGGAATTCCTGCAGCAGAACTGCACCCCGGAAAACCTCGCGGGGGCGTTGCGGACCGTTCTGTCCGACTCGCCGGAGCGCCGGCGGCAGGTCGAGGCGTTCCAGAAGATCGACCCGATCATGTCGACCGGCAAGGAGCCACCGAGCGTGCGCGCCGCCGACATCGTGCTGGCCACGATGCGCAAGGGCAGGCGAACAATCTAAAGCATGATCCGGAAAAGTGTGTAGCGGTTTTCCGAAAAGATCATGCTCAATCAAAGACCTAGAGCATTCGCGGTTCTGATCGAATTAGAATCGAAGCTCTAGATTCTTGTTTTGACGCGTTTTCTTCACGCGAACCGGTGTCCACTTCGCTCGAAAACGCTTTAAGGCGCGACGACGATCCAACCAAATCTCATCGCGCTTTAGGTGATCGCGTTCGCCACGGCCTTGCTGATCGCGGCAATCGCCGCGTTGCGCTTGTCGTCGCCGGCCGGACATTGCGTCAGATAGGCTGTGATCATGATCGGCGCGCGGCCAGCCGGCCAGATCACGGCAATGTCGTTGGAGGTGCCGTGCGCACCTGAACCGGTCTTGTCGCCGACGCGCCAGTCCTTCGGCAGGCCGGCGCGCAGCCTGGCATCGCCGGTCTTGCAGCCGACCAGCCATTTGTTCAGCTGGTCCCGCGAGGCTGGAAGCAATGCCACGCCGAGCGCGAGCGTCTGCAGGTTGCACGCCATGGCCGCGGGCGTCGTGGTGTCGCGCGGATCACCCGCTTCCGCCGTGTTGAGTTCGGGCTCGGTGCGATCGAGTCGGGTCACGGAATCGCCGATGGCGCGGGCGTATTGGGTGATGGCCGATGGTCCGCCCATGCTCGCAAGCAGGAGATTGGCGGCGGTGTTGTCGCTCAGGATCACTGCGGCCTCGCACAGCTCCGCGACCGTCATGTCGTTGCCCGCGTGCTGCTTCGTTACCGGCGCGTAGTCCAGGAGATCGGCCGACGTGACGGGGATGCGCCGCGTGAGCTGTTCCTTGCCGGCATCGACACGCGCAAGCATCGCGGCCACACAGAGAAATTTGAAGGTGCTGCACATCGGAAACAGCTCGTCCTGGCGATGGCCTGCCGTCGCGCCGGTTCCGGTATCGAGCACGCCTGCGCCGAGTCGGCCGCCGCTATCGGCTTCGACCCTGGCAAAGGCCTCTGCGAGGCCGCCGAGCCCGTTGTCCGACGACCAGGCCGACGAGTGCCAGCCGATGGTCGACGCGCCAGCGATGGTTGCGAATGCGGCGGTTGAGAAGCGGCGGCGGGTCAGCATGTCAGGTCTCCTTTGCAGGGCGCGCTTGGTGGCAAGCAATGGAGGCGCAATGGAGGCAGGCCCGCACAGCGCGACATCCGATCGCACCAACAAGAATCCCGTCCGAGACGGTTGCCTCGGACGGGAGCTGCAGCTGCAAAACTGAACGACGTGCGTCTTACTTGCGCTTGTCGATCGGAATGTAGTCGCGGCGGGTCGGGCCGGTGTAGAGTTGGCGCGGACGGCCGATCTTCTGCTGCGGGTCCTCGATCATCTCGCTCCACTGGCTGATCCAGCCGACGGTGCGCGCGACCGCGAACAGCACGGTGAACATCGAGGTCGGGAAACCCATCGCCTTCAGCGTGATGCCCGAATAGAAGTCGACGTTCGGATACAGCTTGCGCTCGATGAAGTACTGATCGGACAGCGCGATCTTCTCGAGCTCGAGCGCGACCTTGAGTATTGGATCGTCGCCATGGCCGGTCTCCTTCAAGACGGCATGACACATCTTCTGCATGATCTTGGCGCGCGGATCGTAGTTCTTGTAGACGCGGTGGCCGAAGCCCATCAAACGCACTTCGGAGTTCTTGTCCTTCACCTTCTTGATGAAGTCCGGAATGTTTTCGACCCTGCCGATCTGGTAGAGCATGTTGAGCGCCGCCTCGTTGGCGCCGCCATGCGCCGGCCCCCACAGGCAGGCGATGCCGGCGGCGATGCAGGCGAACGGGTTCGCGCCCGAGGAGCCGGCGATACGCACCGTCGAGGTCGAGGCGTTCTGCTCGTGGTCGGCGTGCAGGATGAAGATCTTCTCCAGCGCATCCGCAAGCACCGGGCTGACCTTGTATTCCTCGCAGGGCACCGCGAAGCACATGTTGAGGAAGTTTTCGGCGAACTTCAGCGAGTTCTTCGGATACACGAAGGGCTGGCCGACCGAATATTTGTAGGCCATCGCAGCGAGCGTCGGGATCTTCGCGATCATCCGCATCGAGGCGATCATGCGTTGCTGCGGATCGTTGATGTCGGTGGAGTCGTGGTAGAAAGCGGCGAGTGCGCCGACCGAGGCCACCATCACCGCCATTGGATGCGCGTCGCGGCGGAAGCCCTGGAAGAAGCGGGCCATCTGCTCGTGCACCATAGTGTGGTGGGTGACGCGGAAATCAAAATCCTTCTTCTGCGCCGCGGTCGGCAGCTGCCCATAGAGCAGGAGATAGCACGTCTCCAGGAAGTCGCCGTGCTCGGCGAGTTGCTCGATCGGATAACCGCGGTATTCGAGAACGCCGGCATCGCCGTCGATATAGGTGATCTTGGACTGGCAGCTCGCGGTCGAGGTGAAGCCCGGATCGTAGGTGAAGAGGCCGGATTGGCCATAGAGCTTGCCGATGTCGATCACGTCAGGACCGACAGTGCCGCTCTGAATCGGGAGATCGTAGGTCTTGTTGCCGACCGTCAGCGTTGCAGTTTTTGTGTTGGATGCGTCCATCGTGAGTCCCCGATGAAATCGTTGTGAAAGCCGGCCGGCTAAGCCTGTCCGGACTAGGTGAGAGGCGGGCGTCAGCCGGTTATTCCAGGAGCGCTCGGGAAATGGGTATCTTATTGCTATGTGCGCTGCAAGATAGGCGCTTCAAGGGGTAACGCCCGACTTAAGTTGAGGCCTGATCGGCCAGTCTTTGCAGCGATTCCGCCCGTCCCAGCACCGAAAGGACCTCAAATATACCGGGCGAGGTGGTCTTGCCGGTCAAAGCGACGCGCAGCGGCTGGGCGACGGCGCCAAGCTTGAGCCCATTGGCCTCGGCAAAGGCCCGCATCGCCGCTTCCGTGGTCTCCTGCGTCCAGGGAGCGACGCTTTCCAGCGCCGCGTGCAGCCGGCCGACCAGCACGCGGGTCTCCGGCGTCAACAAGGCTAGCGCCTTCGGCTCGATCGTAAGCGGCCGGTCGGCGAAAATGAAATTGGCGCCGTCGATCAGTTCGAGCAGGGTCTTGGCACGCTCCTTCAGGCTCGGCATGGCTGCCAAGAGCTGGGCGCGGGTCACGTCGTTCAGCTTGGGCTTGAGCTCGGCGCCTTGGGGCGCGTGGTCAAGCACGGCCTCGAACATCCTGACCAGCGCAGCGTCGTCGGCATGGCGAATGTAATAGCCGTTGAGGTTTTCCAGCTTGGCGAAATCGAAGCGTGCGGCCGAGCGGCCGACGCCTGCGAGGTCGAAGGCGGCAATCATCTCCTCGGTGGAGAAGATCTCCTGGTCGCCATGGCTCCAGCCGAGCCGCACCAGGTAATTGCGCAGTGCCGCCGGCAGATATCCCATGGCGCGGTAGGCATCGACCCCAAGCGCGCCGTGGCGCTTGCTCAATTTTGAGCCGTCGGGCCCGTGGATGAGCGGGATGTGCGACATGCTCGGGATCGCCCACTCCATCGCATCGTAGATCTGCTTCTGGCGCGCGGCGTTGATCAGGTGGTCGTCGCCCCGGATGATGTGGGTGACGTCCATGTCGTGGTCGTCCACCACGACCGCCAGCATGTAGGTCGGTGTGCCGTCGCCGCGCAACAGCACGAGGTCATCGAGGTTCTCGTTCTGCCAGACCACGCGGCCCTGCACTTGGTCCTCGATCACGGTCTCACCGGTCAGCGGCGCGCGCAGGCGGATGGTCGGCTTCGTGCCGGCCGGCGCCTCGGCCGGATCGCGGTCCCGCCACATGCCGTCATAAAGCCGGGTGCGGCCCTCCGCGCGGGCCTTGTCGCGCATCGTCTGCAGCTCTTCCGGCGTCGCGTAGCAGCGGTAGGCGCGGCCCGCAGCGAGGAGCTGCTCCGCCACCTCGCGGTGGCGCGCGGCGCGGCTGAACTGGTAGATGACCTCGCCGTCCCAATCGAGCTCCAGCCATTTCAGCCCGTCCAGGATGGCAGCGATGGCCGCTTCGGTGGAACGCTCGCGGTCAGTGTCCTCGATTCGCAGCAGCATCTTGCCGCCGTGCTTGCGGGCATAGAGCCAGTTGAACAGCGCGGTCCGCGCCCCTCCGATGTGGAGGAAGCCGGTGGGCGAGGGGGCGAAGCGGGTGACGACGGAATTGGTCATGAGGAAACGAGGTCGTGGGCTGCAGGGGCGGTGGTGTATAGCAGGAACGGTGCATAACTAAAGGGTTGGTTGAGGGGGCGGATTCGTTTTGCGCCCCCGGATGCGCTATTGGCTCATCCCGACGAATTTGGCAGAACGGGCGCGGATTTTCCGCTTCCTTAAGGACGACAGAATGGCTCTTGAACCGGCGACCGCGGATACGGCAGAGGTGGGCAGCGACTTCATTCGCGATATCGTCCAGGCCGATCTCGCTGCCCAGACATACAAGCGGATCGTGACCCGGTTCCCGCCGGAGCCGAACGGCTACCTGCACATCGGCCATGCCAAGTCGATCGCGCTCAACTTCGGCATTGCGCAGGAGTTTGCCGGTCAGTGCAATCTGCGCTTCGACGACACCAATCCGACCAAGGAGGAGCAGGAATATATCGATTCCATCCAGGCCGATGTGCGCTGGCTCGGCTTCGACTGGGGCACCAACCTGTTCTACGCCTCCGACTATTTCGACCGGCTCTACGAGTGGGCGGAAGGCATGATCCAGGCGGGGCTCGCTTATGTCGACGACCAGACGCATGAACAGATCCGTGTCAATCGCGGCACGCTGACCGAGCCGGGCAAGAACTCGCCGTTCCGCGATCGCTCGGCAAAGGAGAATCTCGACCTGTTTCGCCGCATGAAGGCAGGCGAGTTTCCGAACGGCACCCGGGTGCTGCGCGCCAAGATCGACATGGCCTCGCCGAACATCAACCTGCGCGACCCCGTGATGTACCGCATCCTGCATGCGACGCATCCCCGTACCGGCGATAAATGGTCGATCTATCCGAGCTACGATTATGCGCACGGCCAGTCGGATGCCATCGAAGGCATCACGCATTCGGTCTGCACGCTGGAGTTCGAGGATCACCGGCCGCTCTATGACTGGTTCCTGGACAAGCTCCCGGTGCCGGCGCATCCGCATCAGTACGAATTCGCGCGGCTCAACCTGACCTACACGCTGCTGTCGAAGCGCGTGCTGACCATGCTGGTGCGCGACGGCCATGTCTCGGGCTGGGACGACCCGCGCATGCCGACCATTGCCGGCTTGAAGCGGCGCGGCGTGCCGCCGGCGGCGATCCGCAGCTTCATCAAGCGCATCGGCGTGGCCAAGGCCAACAGCGTGGTCGATGTCGGCATGCTCGAGTTCTGCATCCGCGAGGAGCTCAACCGCACGTCGCTCCGCCGCATGGCGGTGCTGCGTCCGCTCAAGGTCGTGATCGAGAACTATCCCGAAGGGCAGACGGAGGAGCTGGAGGCGGTCAACCATCCCGACGATCCTTCGAAGGGCACGCGCCGCATCGCATTCGGCCGCGAGCTCTATGTCGAGCGCGAGGATTTCATGGAGAATCCCCCGAAGAAATTCTTTCGCCTGTCGCCCGGAGCCGAGGTACGGCTGCGCTACGCCTATTTCATCAAGTGCCGGGAGGCGATCAAGGACGCATCGGGCGAGGTGGTGGAACTGCGCTGCACCTACGATCCGGCGACGAAGGGCGGCAACGCCCCCGATGGCCGCAAGGTCAAGGCTACCCTGCATTGGCTGCCCGCCGTGCAGTCGCTGCCTGCCGAGATCCGCCTCTATAACCAGCTCTTTGCCAAGCCCAATCCGGATGCCGCGAATTTCGCCGCCGACATCAATCCGGAGTCGCTGGAGGTGTTGAGCGACGCGCGGATCGAGCCGGCGATCGCGCAAGGAAATTCGGACGCGCCCATGCAGTTCGAGCGGCAGGGCTACTTCGTGCGCGACCAGGATTCGACGCCGGCGAAGCTGGTGTTGAACCGAACCATCGGCTTGCGCGACACCTTTGCGAAAGAAGTCGGGGGCAAGGGGTAAGGTTGTCCGCCGGCGCTGGCGTGATCTGGATCACGGCATAGCGCCGGGAGTGGGACTAGCCGAGATCCGGCTTCGAGCCCGGCGGTGTCAGCAGGAGATTTGAGATGCGCAAGCTCGCCATCCTCGTGGTCGCAGCCATGCTGGCCACAGCCTATGCCGGCGCCGATGCGTCGGAAAAGGCCCGCCGCAAGCACGCCGCCAACCCGCCCAAGGCCAGATCCGAGCGGCCGGTTGAGAACCCCGTGACGCGACTACCGGTCCCTGCTGATACGTTCAGGGCGTAAGGCCTAAAGCATGATCCGGAAAAGTGTGCAGCGGTTTTCCGAAAAGATCATGCTCAATCAAAGACCTAAAGCGCGATGACGATGCAACCAAACCTCATCGCGCTTTAGGCCGCCCGGTGACCGGTCGGGCACCCTTGCGTTCGTGCTGCCCGGACTAGGCAGCCTTTCGGCCAAGCCGTCTCTCGCGCACTGTCGTGGCAGCTTGCGGCAGGCAAAGGGTGAAGGCATCGACCAGCCGGCGCCGCCAAGGCTGCGTCAGTATCGAAAGCTTTCCTTCGACCAGGGCCAATCTCTCCCGGGCTGCCAGCGTTTCCACGCTCGACTTGAGCAGTTCGGCGAGGAGCTTGTTCGTGCGCTCGCACTCTCTTTCAAAGTCGGCCCGATGGCCGCGGGCCGTAGCCTCCATCTCGATCAGCTCGGTCTGCAACGTCTCGATTTTTTGCTTGAGGGTTGTGACCGCCTGTTGAGCGGCCGGTATTTGTGGCGACCGAGCGACCGGAGAATGATTGATTTCCGTGAGGTCGACCTGGACCAGTGTTTTGCCGTCGTTGGAACGAGAGCGCGGCAATCGATGTCGCTTCACCAGCGCCCGTGCGGCTTCGGGCGAGATTTTGAGCCTTTCGCCCAGTTCGGCATATGTCAGCATCTCAAGGGGCACGTCGTTTGCTCCCGTCTCATCGGGCGGTCACCGCCTGAACACGGCAAACGATAGCAGTCCCGAGTTAAGAGTTGGTTCACCATGAGCAGTGGCTGACCGGCATGTCGCCAATGCTCAATGCCGTTCGATCCTGGCGCGCCATAAGGCATCGAAGGTATCCGAGGCGGCCGGCGCCCACGCCTGTGAATCCAATGGATCTTCAGGCTTCTCTTTGACAGCGCTTGCGAGCTCCCTGCTGGAATCCGGCTGTGCTGCAATCCGTGCGGGCCATTGCAGCAACGACTTCGAAAGCATGGGCTTGCCTTCGTACCAGCATTTGCGTCCATCGATGATGCGCCAGGACCAGTACCCGTGCTGGTTTGAGGGGGCCGCGGCGCACTGCTGCTTCGCCTGCGCGGTGGGCATCATCCAAATCAATGAGGATGTCGTAATGCAGACCGCCAGAACGGTGGGGGGAAGGTGCTTCGTCATCGGAAGCACTCAAGACTGCTTCGCTGCTGCAATCGACTTACAGCGGCCACCGGATCGGGCGGTTCGCGAACCGCCGCCAACAGCCTGTCGCTGATGAGCTCGCTAATATTCTGCGATTGGGGCCGGCGACATTCCTCAAATATGGATTGAGCTACGCATATAATTTGAAGGGTCAATTGCTGATCAGTCATCACCCTCACTCGAACAAATTGACACGAATCAAGTAGGCACGGAAATCAAGTCATCTTTTAGGTTTTCCATCATCAATTTTTCTTTCATCGTGGAACCCGGCACCGCACCGAAGTCCCGAGCCTCCTACTGATTCTCATTTTGTTCCGGTATCTGGGTATTGCCTGCTTCAGGTAGCATCGACGCACAGCTTGTATTCAAAGTGGCGTTCGATGGTGGGGCGGGGCGGGGGCAGGGTGCGCGAGATCGCAGGCACGTGGCCGCCGCGCGGCGCCATGCAGGCCGGGGGCTTTGCTCCTGCCGGCTTCGATGTCTGGACCGCCGCTCTCGTCGCCAGGCTGAAGGGCTGGGCGCGGGCGGAAGCAGGGGCGGGGCGGCTCTTTCCCTGGGTGCCGGTGGCGTTCGGCGGTGGGATCGCGGTCTATTTTGCGGCGGACCACGAGCCGGCGCTTTTGGCGGCGGTGCCGCTCGCCGTTGGGCTTTGCATGGCGGCTTTTCTGCTGCGGCGGCAAAGATACTTTCCCGCTCTGGTGCTTGCGGCGGCCGCCGCCGCCGGCTTTGCCACCGGGACGATCAGGACGGCGCGCCTCGCCCACATTGTCCTCACCCGTCCGCTTTACGATGTGTCGCTGTCAGGTTTTGTCGAGACGCGTGACATTCGCGAGCGCACCGACCGTTTCGTGCTGCGCGTGACCGACATTCAACTGCCACGTGGCGACATCAGGCTCGACCGCGTGCGGCTCTCCGTGCGCAAGGGCACCGCGCCCGATGTCGGCAGTTTTGTCAGCCTGAAGGCGCGGCTGATGCCACCGCTGCCTCCGTTGCGGCCAGGGTCTTACGATTTCGCGCGCGACCTGTTCTTCCAGGGCATCGGCGCCTCCGGCTTTGCGATTGGCGCGATCACGGTGGCAGAGCCGGCCGGGAGCGGCGGGCTCGGCCTGCGCTATGCAACAATCATGCAGGGCCTGCGCGACGCCATCGACCGGCGCATCCGCACGCGCCTTGACGGCGATGAGCGGGCGATTGCGACCGCGCTGCTCACCGGGCGGCGCGATGCCATCACCGAGCCCGTCAACGATGCGATGTTCATCTCCGGCCTCGGCCATGTCCTGTCGATCTCCGGCTATCACATGGCTGTCGTCGCCGGCGTCGTGTTCTTTGCCGTGCGCGCGCTGCTTGCGCTGATCCCCAGCCTGACGGTGGGCTTCCCGATAAAGAAATGGTCGGCGGCTGCAGCACTGCTCGCCGCAGCGTTCTATCTGTTGCTGTCGGGCGCCGAAGTCGCGACCCAGCGTTCGTTCTTGATGACGGCAGTGGTCTTGATTGCCGTCATCGTCGACCGCCGCGCCGTCACCTTTCGCACGCTTGCGGTCGCCGCCCTCATCGTGCTTTCGCTTGCACCCGAAGCACTGGTGCACCCGAGCTTCCAGATGTCGTTTGCGGCAACCCTTGGGCTCGTTGCGCTGGTGCAACTCGGTATGCCGCGCTTGTTTGCGACGCCCGACAGTTCCGCCGCGACACGCATCGCGCTGTGGGGCGGCCGGGAGATATCGATGCTGGTGCTGGCTTCGCTGGTCGCAGGCCTTGCGACCACGCCCTATGCTGCCTTCCACTTCCATCGGGTCACGCCCTATGGCGTGCTGGCCAATCTCGCGGCGATGCCGGTGGTGTCGGTGCTGGTGATGCCGGCCGGCCTGTTCGGGCTTGCGGCGATGCCGTTCGGCCTCGACGGCGTGTTCTGGTGGCTGATGGGGATCGGCATCGACTGGATGATTGCGGTGACGAGATGGGTCGCGGCCCTTCCGGGCGCGGTCGGCCGCATGGCGGCGTTCGGCACGGGGCCGTTGATCACGGCGTCCATCGGCATCATCGTGATGGGCCTGTTGCGCACGCCGCTGCGCTGGTCGGGCGCTGCGGCGCTTGTGCTCGCTGTGGTCTGGGCGCTGACGGTGGCGCAGCCCGAGGTGCTGATTTCCGCAGACGGCCGCAGCGTCGCGGTGCGTGGCCGCGACGGCCATCTGCATCTGATGCAGACAGGGAAGGATGTCTTTCTGGTCAAGGAATGGCTCGCCGCCGATGCGGACGCACGCCTGCCGGGCGAGGCTTCGCTCGCAAGCGGCGTCTCCTGCGACGATCAGGGTTGCGTGGCGGCGCTCGCCGACGGCGGGCTGGTGACGCACGCAAACAGCGCGGAGGCGATCTTGGATGACTGCGACCGCGCCGCGCTCATTGTCAGCGCTCGCCAGGCGCCGCGCGATTGCCCGGCCGCTGTGATTGACCGCGACCGGCTGCGCCGGCAAGGCGCGCTCACGCTGCGACGCAAGGCCGACGGCTTCGATGTGGAGGCGGCGAAGCCACCGGGCTTCGACCGGCCCTGGGCCCCGGCCTCGGGCGAGGATGCAACCGATGCTGCGACCTTGTCACGCCTACAAGCCGCGCGCCGCAAGGATGTAACGCCGTCCGAAAGCGACCTGCAGCCTGACGATTGACGGCCGGCCGTTTGCAGGAAGCAAGGCTCGCAACCCATTGCGGCTTGCTCTCGCAAGCACTTGGGCCGGTGACGGCGGTGGGCCGCTGGAGCAGCGATCGGGATCGCTCAGCGACCGGCGGGCCGACCTACCGCTCACGCCTCGCCATGCGGACTCGGGGGGGACCTCGCGGAATTTGCGAGGGGTATCTCGAAGGCGCCGAGATGGAATTCGTCCGCGACGCCATCGCCGTCCTGGTTGTCTTGCGAGCTGTCTTGCGAACAGCCTGCATCGTGTGTCTTGGGCTGCCGCACCAGCGTGAAGGCGGCGTCCGGAAACTGCTCCCAAACGCGCAGATCTTCGGCGGTGACCGTGAGCCAGCCGAAGGTGAACATGTAACGGCCGGGCTGCGCAACGCGCCCAGCCTTCTGCCACGTGATCTTGTTGAGCACTGCCAAGCCTGCCCCTTAGCTCACGCCGACGCCACTTGAGCAACTGCACGCAACGTCACAGGCGACGGCGCCGCCGGACATTGCCGGCGGGACCATCGACTGCGCAAAGCAAATCTCAGCCGACCGGCAGCCGCCGTGTCGTGGTCGCCGCTTCCGCCGAATGCGCCGGCGTGCTTGCAGGATGCGTGACCGGCAATTGCAGCACCGTCACGCGCTGCCCTTCGCAGAGCAGGGTCACCAGCACATGGCTTCCATCCGGAAATTCGATCGCGTCGTGGTGACGATCCGGAACGTGCGTGTCGATGGTGTTGAACTTCCCGACACGGAAGTTGACCGTGCGGGTCCAGATCCAGCGGTTGTCATATCTGACGTTGTCGGCGAAGGCGAGCTCGGTGCCGGGCAGCATGCAGACCGCGACCGTTGGATCGCTCTCTGATGCAAAACCGCGGGTCGAGGTGCCGCGGAATGTCGTGGTGATCAGCGTTTCGCCGACCTGGGCGGGACGCGACGCCACGGCATGCAGGCTGTAGTCACACATCGGATTGCTCCTCGCTTTGAGATAGTCCAATTGCGATAGCCAACCCGCGCTCTCTCATCGAGGCGCAGGCCTCTATCAGAGTGGACGAAGCTCCTCAGGTTGTGAGGGCTTGTGGGCGATTATGCGGCCCGTTCGCGCGAAGTGCGATCACATCCGTTTGACTGTGTGCGATTGTTTTTCGGCAGGCGCGCTTCGCCTGCGCGCGAAGGATGTTGCCGGCAACACAACATCACATGCTGCCGGAATCATGTGTCCGGCAGGTGCCACACCAGCGATGCCTGCCTGCATGACGTCAGGCGCGCACCCAGCAAGATCGTTTGGCGCAACGGGCTCTTTGCGCTGACCCGTCCCCCTGAGGAGCGCGCCGATTTTCGCGCGTCTCGAAGGTGACGAGCCCGGCTCTCGCAGCGGAGCCGCTCATCCTTTGAGGCTCGCGTTTCGCGAGCACCTCAGGACGACGGATCGAGAGCGATGCCGCTTGCGCCAAACCGACCGTTACTTGCAGTCTAATACTTCCTGTACAGCCCGACCAGCTTCCCCTGGATCTTCACCCGGTTGGGCGGCAGGATGCGGACCTCGTAGGCGGTGTTCGCCGGTTCCAGCGCGATCGAGGCGCCGCGGCGACGGAAGCGCTTGAGCGTTGCTTCCTCGTCGTCGATCAGCGCCACCACGATGTCGCCGGTGTCGGCGGTCTCGTTGCGCTGGATCAGTGCCATGTCGCCGTCGAGGATGCCGGCATCGACCATGGAGTCGCCGCGCACTTCAAGCGCATAGTGCTCGCCGGAACCGAGCATGTCGGGCGGCACGCTGATGGTGTGGCTGCGGGTCTGCAGCGCCTCGATCGGTGTGCCGGCCGCGATGCGACCCATCACGGGAACCGCAATCGGCCGCTCGCCGTCGTCGGCTGTCGGCGGGCTGCTGCGGCCCTTGCCGAGATTGCCTTCGATGACGCTCGGGGTGAAGCCGCGGCGGCCGCCGGCGGGCGACAGTTCGGGCAGCTTGATCACTTCGATCGCGCGGGCGCGGTTGGGCAGACGGCGGATGAAGCCGCGCTCCTCGAGCGCCGTGATGAGGCGGTGGATGCCGGACTTCGAGCGCAGATCGAGCGCATCCTTCATCTCGTCGAAGGAGGGCGGAACGCCGGCCTCTTTCAGCCGCTCATTGATGAAACGCAGAAGTTCATACTGTTTGCGCGTAAGCATCGCGACCAATCCCCAGTTAGCTTGTCGTTCGATGACGAGATGCGGAGCCGACCCCCAGATACTCGAAACAAATCATGAACGTACACTATATGTACGATATGTGTTCTGCAACAGCTTAATTTCAGGTGAACGCGATTTGAGGGCGCGGCCGACGCCGTGGTCGAGCTTAGTCCCGGCATCGAGGCGGTCGCAAGGCATCAGGCCGAGCGATGCGGCGTGGAACGCGAGAAATAGCTGCGCCGCAGGCATTTCTGCAAGAGCGGATGTGCCGGTCACAGAGGCGTTCTGGTGCCCGCAGGTCGATCTCGCCAGCGCCAAGGCGTCGCTCAAGAGGCGCGAATGATTTTTCTTTGCGCGGCGCGGATGAGGTGTCTTCGGCCGCTCATACGCACAGCATCGGCCGCGAATCGTCTGAGTCGTGGTCCCGGCACTCCGGGGTGATGCGAAGCACCGAGCGCAGGTGCGCCGTTGCGCACCTGAAAATCCCGAGAGTCCGGGTTCGCGCTCGCGCGCGCCCTGGAATGACGGAGCAAGCTACTCTGGCAGCCGCAAAATCTCGCAAGCCGAGCCGGCCTTCGCTGCAGGGGCAAAGGGCGGACGTATCACGAGCCCCTGCGAGCGCGAGAGGTTGGCGAGCAGCGAGGAATCCTGGTGATTGACAGGATTTGCGACCAGCGTGCCATCGGCGCGCGCCTCGATGACGGCCCGCAAATAGTCCTCGCGCACGTCGTTTGCCGCGAGATTGCGCCCCAACACCGCCGTCTCGCGTCGGTGATGGATGAGGGTGTTGCCAAGGAGGGTGCGGATCAGCGGCACCACAAACAGATAGGTGCACACATAGGAGGAGACGGGATTGCCGGGCACGCCGACCACGCGCATGGAACCGAGCCTGCCGTGCATCATCGGCTTGCCCGGCCGCATCGCGATCTTCCAGAACGCTATCGCAACGCCCTCGGCGTCGAGCGCCTTCTTCACAAGGTCATGGTCGCCGACGGAGGCGCCGCCGGTGGTGACGAGGATGTCGGCTTTGACCTCGCGCGCAGCCCTGATGCCCGCGGTGGTGGCCGCCATCGTGTCGGCAGCGACCCCGAGGTCGATCGTCTCGGCGCCTTCGCGTCGCATCAATGCCCGCAGCGCATAGCCGTTGGAATAGACGATCTGGCCGGGTCCGGGCTCGTTGCCGGGCATGACGAGCTCATCGCCGGTTGCAAGCAGCGCGACCCTGGGTCGCCTGCGCACCGGCAGCTCCGGATAGTTCATGCTCGCGGCCAGCGACAGGTCGCGGTCGGTGAGGCGGTTGCCGGCTTTCAGGAGCACGTCGCCCTGGCGGAAATCGACCCCGGCGGGGCGGATGTGCCGCCCTGTGACGGCAGCTTCAGTGACGGTGATGGCATTGCCGTCGGCGACCGTATCCTCCTGGATCACCACCGCATCGGCGCCATCGGGAATGACGCCGCCGGTGAAGATGCGCGCCGCTTCGCCTGGCCCAATGGCGCGGCCGAACGGACGGCCAGCCGCGACCTCGCCGATCACCCTGAGTTTGGCATGCACCGCCGCGGCATCGGCGGCGCGCACTGCATATCCATCCATCGCCGACATCGCCTGCGGCGGCTGGGTACGCCGTGCCGCGACGTCGCGTGACAGCGTACGGTGGTGGGCAGCATCGAGTGCGGCCATCTCCTCATCGAGTGGCTCGCTGTCCTTCAAGATCGCGGCAAGCGCATCGGCAACCGGCATCAGGGCCAAGGGATCGAACTCCGCTTTCTATTGTCCCCGTCGGGACCGTCGGTTCGCGGCGTTCTAGCCGAGTAGGGACGGGGAGGCAAAGCCGGGCTTCTCTCCTCAGGACAGATCGTCTTTCGCGCGTCAAACGAAAGAGGGGCCGGATACGGCTTTTCAGGCCGGGATCTGGCCCTCGTCAGGTCGTGGGCTTAAGCTCGCTGGATGGACAAGTGGCTTGTCGCGCAACTTCCCATTTGGGGCATCCCGTTTCAGAACTGGATGGTGCTAGTCCTCGCGCTCGTCCTGGCCTCGGCCATGTTCGTGTGGCTGACGCGAAGGTAGAGACAAAGGGCGATCGGCCGCCACCTTTCATTCATCCCAGGCGATCTCGCGGCGCTGAGCCAGTGCTACTTAATCTGAGCTTCGACCGCCGCCTTGTCGATGACCGACCAGACGCGCACGATCCTGTCCTGCCGAAACTGGTAGAACACGTTCTCGGCAAAGGACACGTGCTTCCCGTTGATGTCGAGGCCGAGGAATCTCCCTTTTGGAGAACAGTCGAAGCCGAGCCGGCTCGCGACATAGGGCGCATCCGAAACCAGCAATTCAATCTCGAAATGAAGGTCCGGTATGTCGTGAAAGTCCTTCTCCAGCATTGCGCGATAGCCTGACAAGCCGATTTGCCGGCCGTTGTGGGACACATCCGCATCGACGAATTGTTCCAGACCCGGCCAGTCCCGCCTGTTCAGGCAGGCAATGTAGCTTCGATAGACGTCGGAGAGGTCTTTGGTCATGTCAAACACCCCGTGCTCCGACAGGACGCCACGTGGATGAAGGGATGTGCCTGATCGATCAAGGGCCGGCTTACAGACGCTACGGCCCCAACCCGGTCATGGGTCAGGGCCGTCCGGACGGTTGAGCCGCGGGCTGGCACGGCACGGCGATCAAACGCAGAAGGTTGCGATACGTTCCGGGCTGAAACGATAATTTTTTGAGGCCATGCTATCCGCTGCCAGCGAGCCGATAAATCGGTGACGGGATCAGGCAGGTTCCATCATTCAGGCGCGACATGAGCGGAGTATCGCTGGCAAGACCATTTAGATCTGCGCCATGAAGGTTTGGGAGACGCGCTTCAATTCGTCCGCGATGTACCGATGCTGGCCACCCTGGGCGCACGGGTCAGTCTCTTGCCCCAGGAGGCGATATACTTGCTGCTTTCAGGGCTGCCGGGCGTCACGCAGTGTCTGTCCAATTTGAAGGGGAGGCGGCTGCTCGGGCGGGGCGGCCGTTTGGAGGGTCACTGCCGCGCTCCTGCGCCTATCAATCCCACTAGCGGCATCAAGGGGCCGACCGGAATGTACTCGTAATCCATCAGATGCTCCTTTGAGAGCGGAAGAGTTTCCATGATCGCTTGCGCCTCCTCCCTGGTCTTCGCGTCGATGAAGAAGACGACGCCGTTACCATCGCCCCGCGAATACCACTGGCGGATTTTCCCATCGAGATAGAGCTTCACGGTTTCCCGAATCTCGGACGGCATGATGGCCATGATTTGTTGGCGGGTTACGCCCTGCTTGGCGGTCAGAATGACCATCACTTCGGTGGTTACAGGCAGCACCACCGCGGATGCGCCTGGGGCTTGCCCGGACTGTGATTGCGCAACGGCCGCTAGCGGAAGCGATGCAACGAGAAATGGGACTATGAGTTTCATCGGCTCACCTCGTTCAGTCTGTGCAGGTGCTCGCGCGTCCCTAGGCCTCGACGTCGGCGTCACTCCCGATTTGCAAGCCAGATTTAGGACCGCTTCCGGCGAGCGACTATTCGTTGTAATATTGACGGGCTATGAAGCAGAACTTCACAGTCAGACAAGGGGCCCTCGACGGAGTGGAGGCGTTCCTGAGCGTTGCCCAGCACCGCAGTTTTCGGCGGGCGGCCGCGGAACTCGGGGTGACCCCATCGGCGATCAGCCAGGCAGTGCGCGCACTCGAGGCGCGCATCGGCGCCGTGCTCTTCATACGCACCACTCGCAGTGTGGGGTTGACCGAGGCCGGCCAACGCTTCCTTTCGCGCGCAAAGCCCGCCTTCGAGGAACTCGTCGCCGCAAGCGAGGTCGCGCGAGACCTCGGACAGCGGCCGGCCGGGCTGTTGCGCCTCACGGTGCCGCGCGCGGTGGTGCCGATCCTGCTGGATCCGCTGATCGCATCCTTTTGCCAAGTCTATCCCGAGGTCGAGGTGGAGATCGCCGCAAGCCCGGACTCGGTCGATATCGCGGCCGAAGGATTTGACGCCGGCATCCGGCTCGGCCAGTTCATCGAGGCCGATATGATCGCGATGCGTCTGACGCCGTCGTTCCCGCTGGCTGTGGTCGGCAGCCCCGACTATCTGCGCCGGCGGCCGCGGCCGGAACGCATCGACGATCTGCGTCAACACGCCTGCCTGCGCCGGCGCCGCTCGAACGGGGCGATCGCGCCCTGGTCGTTCGTCAACGGCAACGAGGCAGTCGAAGTCATCGTTTCAGGGCCTTTTATCGCCAACGACATTCCCACAATGTTTGGCGCGGCCGTCGAAGGATTGGGCCTGGCCCAGGTGCCCGCGCCGGTCGCGGCCGATGCGGTGAAAGCGGGGAAACTCGTCAGCGTGTTGGAACCGTTCGCACCGATGGCGCCGGGTGTATTTCTCTACTATCCCGGCAACCGGCAAATGATGCCGAAGCTGCGTGCCTTCATCGATCACGTGAAGAGCCGCTCGGACTCCGCCAGCAAAATCGGAATTGAGATTGGCAACAAGCGAACCAGCCGGCGCAGCAGAGCCTGATGCTACAGGTGATCGGTCGAAAAGCGCAGAGAAGCTGCCGGCGGGAGCTGCGATGACCCGTATGGATACAGGCTCGGCCGTCAGCGAGGACTACAGCTCGCCGAATCCCGTTGCGCTCAGGCAACACTTCTTGGAAAAAATGGTAACCAGCAGATTTCGCCATTGCACGTCCAAATAGTGATCCGAAGATGAGCGGCGTCGCATGCTTGGCCGTGGAATCTCGCTCAGGTGAAACCTGTGAAGGCTCCGATCATGAACCCGCAGCGATTTGCGACCGTGGCTACCGCGCTCACGGTCGTCGTGGCGGGTTGTGCAGTCGCCTGGCTTGCTGACCTCGGTTCGGCCGGTGTCGATAACATCGGTGCAGCGCCAATCGTGGACCGCCGCGCACCGCCTCTTACCGCCGATGTCGACCCAGCGGACGCGCCGCAGGCAATAGCAACGGGCAAGGCTGGCGGCGCCAACACTGTTGTGGCCGCGGCCGCCGCCGTGCCGGAGACGACCACCAACACGACGGCGGCGCAGGATGAGCCGGAACCGATCGCCGAGGCAGCACCACCGACCGCTGCACCCACGCAGCCGCCGGATACACCGCCCGTGCAAGTCGCGACGGCGAGCACGAGTGATCCGTTGCCTATCGAGGCCAACAGGGCCGTTGGTTCCATCGAAATTCCCGACGCGTGCCAGGAAGGGGACGTTTGCATCGACCAATATCTGTGGGCGCTCTACCGACGGACGCCCAAGGAGGATACCATTAAGGTGAATGAGCAGCGGAAAGTGGTCGTCAAGAAGAAGGGTAAAAGGGTGACTGTCACCCAGAGCTTTACCAAGCTGCTCGATGAGGATTTCACCTGGAAGGATCCAAAGGCGGCAGAAAAAGCCGGCATGCCGATGATGGATTACGTGATCGGAGGCATGGATCGGAGCTTCAAGGTGAAGCTCTTTCATGCACTCCGCGCGGCAGACGAGGCCGGGCTGTCTCCGGGCATAACCAGCGCGTTCCGCGACAACTATCGTCAATCGCTCGCGAGCGGCCTGAAAGCGGCGACTGACAGATCGTATCATGGCGGCAGCTTTCGCGGCGGCTACGGCCACGGACTTGCAGCCGATGTCGTGAGCGTCAAGGGCGAGACAAGGGACCAGCGATATGGTTCCAGTGAAGCCCTCTGGAAGTGGATTGATGCACACGGGGAAGAATTTGGAATCGGGCGACCGTATCTTGATAGGGATCCGCCACATGTGGCACCGATCGACGGTACCGAATATGCCGCTCACCACCGCGGGACGGAAGCCCGACACGAGGGATCCAAAAAGCGCAGCCGGCTAGCTGTGCGGGACAGTCACAACGTCGGGAAACGCTCAAAAACCGCAAGATCATCGAAGCAAAGAACGATCTGACCCGATTCAAGCATTTCAATACCGCGCGGACACGATTGCAATTATTCGCGCTAACGTCTCGGCCGCCCTTGGCGTCGACTTCGGTAAGCTGAATGCGCAACGATGCCATTATCGTGCAAAAATACGGTGGCGCCTGTCTCGCAACGCCGGAAAAAATCCGCGCGGTCGCGAGCAACCTCGCCAATTTGTATGGGCGCGGTCATCGCATTGTAGCGATCGTTTCAGCGATGGGTAAGACCACCGACGAACTCGTTCGGATGGCCTATCAAGTGAGCCGACAACCCAGTCGCCGTGAACTCGACATGTTGTTAACCACCGGCGAGCGCATCAGCATGTCCTTGGTAAGCATGGCGCTGTCCGATTTCGGCGTGCCGGCAATAAGCTTTACCGGAAGTCAAGCCGGGGTGATGACCGACGAGTCCCACTCCTCCGCGCGGATTTTAGATGTGCGGCCCATTCGCGTACGCGAAGAACTCGATCGCGGGCGGATCGTGGTTTTAGCGGGCTTTCAGGGCGTGAATCCGGCGACCAAAGAAATTACCACGCTGGGGCGGGGCGGCAGCGACACCACTGCGGTCGCCATGGCTGCAGCGCTACAAGCCGAGTGCTGTGAGATTATCAAAGAGGTCGACGGAGTTTGCACGGCCGATCCGAACATCGTGGCAAACTCAAAACCCTTGCGACAGCTCGATTTTGCATCGTTATCCGAAATGTGTTTTTGGGGCGCGAAGGTTTTGCATTTCCGCAGTGTGGAGCTGGCACAGAGCCAGAATGTGCCCCTGGTCCTAAAAAAATGGGGCGGCACCGAACACAGCACGCAAGTGGTGAAAGAGGTTATGGGGATGGAAAACGGAAGAGTTTTAGCCGTCAATTCGCTGGCTCGCATTGAGCACGTGGAGATCGATTCGGCCGACCTCGGTCAGGGCTTTGAGAAATTCGCCCAGCATCTCAAGCAAAACGGCTTGTCTTGGCCGCAGCTCCTCGCCTCGGCTTTCACCGCCGGGACAACGCGGATTATGTTGACCTCCGATTCGGAGTCGCTCGACACTCTGCTGCGCACGCTGACAAGCAGTAAGGATCTGCGCAAACATCGTGAGACTTTAAGCTCGGTGAGCCTCACTTGCTTCGGTGGCGTTTCGACAGACCTGCCATTCAGGGCGATTCAGATTCTGCAAAATCACGCGATTATCGCCGACAAATATGTCTTGTCGCCGCATTCGGTAAGTCTATTTGTTCCCGTGGAGAGCCGCGAGGCCGCTGTCAAGGCTCTGCATTCGCTCATCTGATTGCTTTCTGCTCAAAATCATTGCGGCAGCTGAGCTGCGCGCCGCAGCCTTGACGCAAGCAGCGTACCCGATACTTTAACAAGGCGTCTCGGGACATAACCAAGTGAAGCGAGACTATTTCAGCCTTTCCCTCGTCCTCGCTGGCGCAAGCTTTCTCGGCTATATGTTGCTTTCAGTCAGAAACGAGCTACCGAAGATCGGCAAAATTGCTCTCCCAAGCCAGCGTGTCAGCGATCCGCAGGCTGTACTGCCTTTGATCCTGACGACGCTCGATCACAAGATTCATGTGGAGGGCGGTCTCATCCTCATCACGGAGGAATCCGGCATTAACGCCTATATGCTCCCGGTCTCATCTCCGTGGCTGGTGCAATGTGGCGCCGGAGTGTCGATCCAGCTCGGAGCCGCATCTCAAGGGATTGCTGGAAACGCGGTGGATGTAGGACTGTTCAATGGCCTTATCGACAAGAGCGCTTGCGCAGCAATCGCCCCTCGCGTAGCTGCCAGGTTGCAGGAGAAGCTCCGCAAATAGGCTCGACACAGCAGTTCGAGAAGATCCGCCTATTCCCGCGGTCTCCGGTCGCCTCACCGCGGGCGTTTGATCGCCGGTGAGAGGTGATCGGCCATTATCGTTTCGGTCAATTCGCGCGCGAAAAGGGACAGCATCAGACCCACCATCGGCACCGCGGGAATCAGATACCGCACGACGTCAAGGGTGTGGGCGGCGGCAGCGGGGACTATCGAAGCCGCCCACATCGCGATCACGATACCCGCGCGCGTCGCGAAGTTGGACCGCCGCGCAGCCGTCACTGTCCAAAATACGATGGCGATCACGAAGACGGTGGATAACGCCCTGAACAGATATGCGGAGACGCTTGGGAAATCGGACAGTAGCCCGATCTGAACTGGTCCGCCTCGCAGGTCGATCAACCGAGACGCCCAGCCATGCCGGGTCAGAATATCGGACACGTGCGGCACGTCATCGGTCGACACCGGGATGACAGGGGCAAGTCCGTAAGGTGGCCATGCGACGGACGCGCCGTAGGCCATCTGACGGACGAACTTGCCCGCGTAGGCCAGCGGCCTGTCACGCACGGCCGTGAGGAAGATGCGCCAATAGGCTGCGGTCGCGCCGACATTCCCGTTATCCCCGGCGACATCTCGATCCAATGCGGCGTCGAACAGACACGCGTCGCCGAAGAACCCGAGCACCGGCCAGCGACCCGGCTCCGCGGCGAAGTCAGCGGTAAGCCGTGCCATCGCGGCGTCGGCGCGGTCGCCGGCCACCAAGGCGAGCTCGCGCCGCGCTGCATCGCTTCCAAGGACAATATTCAGGTGATTGCAGAACAGTGTTTTGGACACGAACACCGCCGAGGCTTGGTCGGAATTGGAGGCCCCGAACCGGGAGCCGGCGGCGAGAAGCGCGAACGCCGCGGCGACGGAGATGGCAATCACGGTAACGCGCACCGGTGTGTCTCGCCCGACGATTCCGGCGGCCAGCAGGACAGCAGCTATTGGGATCAGGAGTCCCTGCGATCTGAGGCACGCCGCAACCGCCGCGCACAGGATAGCCGTCGCGACCAGCCAGCACCGCGCCGTCTTGCCGACGCAGGTCGCAACGAGCAATCCGGCCACCGCGAGATTAAGGAAGACAGCAAAGAGAAGCTCTGCGGTAAGAACGTTCCGGAACAGGAGCAGTCCCGGATATGTCGCCACGAGGATTATCGGCACGAGCCCACCGGCATTGCGTGTCACCACCTGGGCCGTTGCTGCAATCGCAAGCATTAGAACGGCCCACGCAGCCTGCTGCAGGTACACAATCGTCCGCAGGCCACCTCCGAACGCGAACGTCACGGCCAAAAAAGTCGGATAACCCGGATCCCGCCCACCGGCTACTGTCGGCCTGCCGGTTTCAAGCGTCCGAAACGCAGATTCCACAAAGGGGGGCGTGTCGCCCCAGACGACCGGAACCGCTGGTCTGAACGATACGACGATCGCGACCAGCAGCGCGGCCCACGCCAGTATGGCCCATGGGGACCTGACGCCGCCCAAGGAGGCGGGGCGCCCCGTCATGCAAGTGGGAGCTTCGCGGTCGGACCGCACGATCGCCGTCCCTACGGGATTGAGTTCAAATGCCGTCCAAGCTCCAGGCTAGACTAGAATGCTCGACAAGACCATCGGTACGCACCGGAGTGCTTTCAATTGCCGATGTCGCCGAGGCCAAGCGTATCGAAGACCTGAAGCCACAACAAACTGTCCCGCCGCCAGGCAGCAATTGAACTGTCCGGATATCGGCATTTCAGAGACAGAGCGGCTCGACAGCTCGCGAACCAGCCATGGAAGAGCCCTCGAGCCGGACGCGCAGGGATCGCGAACCGGAGGCGTCCGCCTGCTCAAGGCTCACACGTACAGGTCATGGTGTGAAGCGCGATACGGGTCGCCCAACGATCTGAGCGCGTAGGACGCGCGTGCTCTTTCTTATTGGGATTAATGCATGCAGCTGAGCACAAAGCTGATCCGCTCGACAAGCCCGAGGTTCTTCGCGATTGCTTCTTTGCGACAACTCTCAAGCTTATCCATCTGCAGGTCGACCTTTTGCGCCAGGCTGAGGCCGACACCGCCCGATACTTCCGGCGTTGCCACCTCGGCCGGAGCTTTCCCCGCATCGGCCGACGGTCCGTCGCCGGCGGCCCGTGCGGTTTCCTGTAGGCGCTTGATGTCGTCGGCGCTCAATTTCGGCCGATCGATATTCAGTGTGATCTTCTCCAGCTTGCCAGTGAATGTAAACGGCGTGCTGTAGTCATCGTCGTTGACGGGCGTACCCGTGTCGGAACCGATGTCGAGTGCTTCGTCCCACTGCAGGATAAAGGGAATCGTATGCTCCATCTTCTCGGTTGCGACAGTGTTGCCGTCGACCTTCAGCACGCCGGTCCCACTGGCGCCAATGCCGCTGAAGTTGCCGAACGCCATGGTCGCGGGTCCAAGACCGTCATATTTGAAGTCAAACTCGAGTTGGTGCTTGCCGGGTGCGAGCTCAGGCCCCTCCCAGCGCACACGTTTCAGATCGACCAGATTCCAGGTGAACACCGGTTTGCTCTTGACGAGATAAAACCCGTAGCCACCGAAGCGTCCGCCCTGCGTGATCAGCATGCCTTCGGCGCCGCCTTGCGGAATTTCGACGTCCGCCTTGAAATTGTAGGAGGCGTTGAGAATGCTCGGCGCATCGCCGTTCGGCGTGCCGGTCATCGGTCGGGTCCAGGTGAAGGACGTGCGGCCTGCACTGAGGCTCGGCCGCGGCGCAATGATGCGCGTCACGACGGACGAATCGAGCGGAAGGACCTGGTATTTTTCCGCCTCCTTCAGGAACAGCGCCTGTAGCTCCTTCAGTTTGTCCGGATATTTCGCCGCGACGTCATCCGACTGGGTCCAGTCACTGCCGAGATCATATAGCTCCCACGGGTAATCGAACGGATCCGGCAGCTTGGCGACCGTCACCCACGGGGCCCGCAGCACCTTGGTGCTGGCAATCCAGCCGTCGTGATAGATCGCGCGATCGGCGAACATCTCGAAATACTGCGTCGTATGTGTCGAGGGTGCATTGGCATTCTTCGCGTCGAACGTGTACATCATGCTGACGCCCTCAATCGGGCTTTGCGGAATGCCGTCGACCACCTTTGGCTGCTGGATGTGGGCTGCTTCCAGGATGGTTGGCACCACGTCAATGACGTGGTGAAATTGGCTGCGGATGCCGCCCATGTCTTTGATGACGGCAGGCCACGAGATCGCCATTCCCTGCCGCGTTCCTCCAAAATGGGATGCGATCTGCTTGGTCCAGGAAAACGGGGTGTCGAATGCCCAGGCCCAACCGATCGACATGTGGTTGTAAGTGCGGTCCGTACCCCATAGGTCGTAGAAATACTTTAGCTGCGTTTCTACAGACGGATTGGCCTGGTTGAACATTGCGACTTCATTGGGCGTGCCGTTCGGCTGGCCCTCGGCGCTGGTACCGTTGTCGCCTTCGATATAGATGATCAGCGTGTTGTCGAGTTTTCCCATATCCTCGACTGCCTGGATCACGCGACCGATCTCATGATCGGCATAGGCAGCGTAGGCCGCGAACACCTCCGCTTGCCGGATGAAAAGCTTCTTTTCATCGTCCGTGAGTTTGTCCCAGCTCTTGATGAGATCATCCGGCCAGGGTGTCAGCTTGGCCGTCTGCGGGATGACCCCGAGGCGCTTCTGATTTGCGAAGATCTGGTCACGCAGCTTATTCCAGCCCTGATCGAACAGATGCATGTCGCTGATCTTCTTGACCCATTCGGGAGTCGGATGATGCGGCGCATGCGTTGCGCCTGGCGCGAACTTGATCAAGAACGGCGTGTCGGGGGAGAGTGCATTGATGCGATTCATGTATTCGATCGCATCATCCGCCATTGCGGTCATGAGATTCCAGCCGGGCTTTCCCTCATAGGGGTAGATCGGCGTGGTGTTGCGAACGAGATTCCCCGGCTCCCACTGGTTGGTGTCGCCGCCCATGAAGCCGTAGAAGTATTCGAAGCCCATGCCGGTCGGCCACTGGTCGAACGGACCGGCCTGGCTCGCCTGGTATTCCGGCGTGTTGTGGTTCTTGCCGAACCATGCGGTGTGGTAGCCGTTGTCCGTCAGGATACGGCCGATCGTCGCCTTATCCTTGGTGATGATGCTGTCGTAGCCCGGATATCCGGTCGCTTGCTCCGCGATGACACCGTAGCCAACGGAATGATGATTGCGACCGGTGATCAACGCTGCTCGAGTCGGCGAACATAACGCAGTCGAATGGAAATTCGTATAGCGCAAGCCATTGTTGGCAATGCGATCAAGCGCCGGTGTCGGAATAACGCCGCCGAACGTGCTTGCCACGCCATATCCGGCATCATCAGTAATTATCAGCAAAACATTCGGCGCGCCTTTCGGTGGCACGATGCGCGCCGGCCAAAATGGCCTGGAATCCTTGGCGTCGCGCTCGATCTTGCCCTCAAATTTCTGCGGCGCCGGCGGGAGCTGATCGCCGGGAATGGTAGTCGTTGCGGCCGGTGAACCGGGGGGTGGCGTAGCCTGTTGCGTCTGCTGCGCCATCGCGGACGACGTCAAGGCTGAGGCCAACAGCAGTGCCGCAACGAATTCGCGAACGGTCATCAGACCCTCCCTCGGATGGGCACCGGCTTTGCAACGGATAATGTGAGAGACTCCTTCGGGCCGCTATTGATTTAAATCAATACGGCTCGCTACCGCTTTCTCTGCCAGACGTTGAGCGAATAGGAGCCCGCTCAAAGCGATTGCAGTTTCTCCATGACCGCCCCTCGCTCAATGGTCGAAGAAGCTGTTGTTGAAATTCTGCGTTACGTGCCCGTCGCGCGCTCGCGCAAATTTCTTTTGCGCGGGGAGCCTCGGGTGCGTGCGGCCACCCGGCCTTCCCTGCACCCTCGCTGAGGGTGAAGATATGCGCGGCTCGGGCGAATTCGGTCGCGAGAATGCGAAGTGACGTCTCGGCCGTCATTGCGAGAAGCGTCAACGACGAAACAATTCAGAGCTATTTGCTTCGGGACGACGAGGCAGTATGGCGTCAGATCCCCAACGCCGTTAGCGCATCCGCAATATCCGCCGGCGACTTCACCTGCACCGCATGAATGCCGACGGCGCGGGCGCCTTCGACATTATCGGCGACGTCATCGAAGAACACGATGCGCGAGGCGGGGACGCCGATCGCCTTCACGACATGATCGTAGGCGGCTGCATCGGGTTTGCGCAGGCCGATGCTGGAGGACAAAAACACCTCGCGGAAATGCTTGAGCACGTCGGCATAGGCAGACGAGAAATATTCGACATGCGGCCGGTTGGTGTTGGAGAAGGCGTAAAGCGGCAGATGCTTGCCCGCGCGTGCGAGCTGGTTGGCGATATCCGGCATTTCGCCTGCGAAGATGGCGTTCCAGCCTTCCAGGAACTGCGCATCCGAAATGCTGATGCCAAGCGAAGTGCGCAGCGCCGCGAAATATTCGGCGTCGCTCAGTTTGCCGGTCTCATGGTGCCGATAAGAGTCGTCTGGCGCAAAGCGCGTGGCAAGATCGGAGACCGCGCAGCCGGCGTGGCCGGCCCAGCAGGCGAACGCCTTGCCGAAGTCGATATTGATCACGACGCGGCCGAGATCGAACAGGAGCGCATCGGCGGCGCCGGGCGAGAGGCGGGCAACAGGGCGGGCAAGGGTCATGACGGCTCGTCTAGGAGACTGGCGAATGCCCGCCCTTATAGCTCAATAGCGATACGGTTCGATGTCGAGCAGCGGGTACGCGCTGAACACGCTGGGCGCATTGGCCGCGATGGCCGCATGCAGGTAGGACTTGTTGAGCTCGGCAAAAGACGTGACGCCGAGCAGGCCGAGGGTGCGGATCACCTCGTCCTCCAGCAGTTCCAGCATGCGCAGCACGCCTGCCTCGCCGGCAGCCGCCAGCGCCCAGCATTGCAGGCGGCCGATGCCGACGATGTCCGCGCCGAGCGCAATCGCCTTCACCACGTCCGAGCCGCGGCAGAAGCCGCCATCGACCATGATTTTCGCGCGGCCCTTCACCGCGTCCACGATCTCCGGCAGCACATGCATGGCGCCGCGGCCGTGATCGAGCTGGCGGCCGCCATGGTTGGAAACGTAGATCCACTCGACGCCGTGATCGATCGCGATCTGCGCATCCTCGGCTGTGGCGATGCCCTTGATGATCAGCGGGATCTTGTACTTGTCCTTGATCAGCTTCACCGTCTTCCAGTTCAGCGCCTTCTGGTAATCGCCGCCGGTGGAGCGCAGCCGGCTCTCGCGCACATAACGCTTGGCGATGTCGCGCTCTCGGCGGCTGTAATGCGCGGTGTCGACGGTCAGGCAGAACGCGGTGTAGCGGTTGGCGATGCTGCGGCTGACGATATCCTCGACAAAGGCGTCGTCGCCGCGGACATAGAGCTGAAAGATGCGCAGCGCATCGGGCGCGGCCTCGGCGACCTTCTCAAGGCCCGGCTCGGAGACCGAGCTCAGCATATGCGCAGCACCAAACCGGCCGGCCGCCCTGGTGACCGCGGCGGCGGCTACATTGGGCTCGAAGATTTCCAGCGCACCGACCGGCGCCATCATCACCGGCAGCCGCATCTTGCGGCCGAATCTCTCCACCGACGCATCGACCCTGGAGACATCACGCAGCACCCGCGGCCGGAAGGCGATCTCGTCCAGCGCCATCCGGTTACGGCGCAGCGTGGTCTCGGTCTCCGCAGCGCCAATAATGTAGTCCCACGCATTCTGGTTGAGATTGGCGCGGGCCTTGCCGATGAACTCGTGCAGGTTCTGGAAGGGTTCGTTGCTCGCCCCGAGCTCGACATTCCGGGTTGGCGGCTGCGGGGTCGCGTCGTTCATGAATTTCCTCCCGGATTTGTGCTGCATGCTTGTACCTCTCGCGTATCGCGTCGGGAGGCTTCGTGCCATCCCAATTTTGCATGGCTTGCGCGCGAAGCCGGGCGTAAGGTTCTTGCGGGCTTGCAGCTGACTCAGAAAAGCGCCGCGACGGGGCCTCCAAGAGACCGCAAGGAGACTTGATGACCGAGCCACTCTTGTTCACGCCGCTGTCGATCCGGGACGTCACCTTGCGGAACCGGGTGGTGGTGCCGCCGATGCATCAATATTCGGCCGTGAAGGGCTTCCCGACCGACTGGCACACGGTCAATGCCGGCAAGTTCGCAGCCGGCGGCGCGGGGCTCGTGATCGTCGAATCGACCAAGGTCGAACGGCGCGGTTGCGGTACGATCGGCGATCTCGGCATCTGGGACGACGCGTTCGTGGTGCCGCTCAAGCGGATCACCGACTTCATCAAGCAGCAGAACGCAGTGCCGGGCATCCAGCTCGGCCATTCCGGGCGCAAGGCGCGCGCCTCCCGGCCATGGGAAGGCGGTGGCCCGCTGCGGCACACGCCGGAGATCGAAGCAGAGGTTACGGATTGGGACGCATGGACGCCGGTCGCGCCCAGCGCCATCGCCCATAGCGACAAATGGCCGGTGCCGCGGGCGCTGGAACGGGGCGAGGTCAAGGATCTGGTGCAGGCGTGGGGCGAGGCGGCGCGGCGCGCTCATGCAGCCGGGTTCGAGGTGCTGGAGTTGCACGGCGCGCACGGATACCTCGTACACGAGTTCCTCTCGGAGCTGTCCAACCAGCGCACCGACGAATATGGCGGCTCGGAACCGAACCGGATGCGCTTCCTGATCGAGGTGACGGAGGCCGTCCGCGCCCGCTGGCCGGAAACCAAGCCGTTGTTCGTCCGGTTGTCGGTGGAGGATCACGCCGGCTGGGGGCCGGAGAGCAGCGCGCGCCTTGCCAAGATCCTCAAAGCCAGGGGCGTCGACGTCATCGATTGCTCCTCGGGGGGGATTACCGACCAGGCGCCGATTCTCGGCAACGAGATCAAATACAGCTACCAGGTACCGCTGTCGGACCATGTCCGGAAGCATGCCGACATCATGACCATGGCGGTCGGCCTAATCATCCATGGCGACCAGGCCGAGGAAATCTTACAAAATGGAAAGGCGGATCTGATCGCCGTCGGGCGGGAAATCCTCAACAATCCCAATTGGGCGATGGATGCTGCCCTGAAATTGGGCGATGGAAGCGTGTTCCGGAACGTGCCCCCGCAATTCGGCTATTGGCTGGGGGTGCGGGCACGGCGCGGCTTTGGCACAAAACCGTCAACTTGGCAGATCGGCCTTGAAGAAACCAGAAAGGTATTGTGAGGATCGAACTTCGATCATATTTGATCCCACCGGGCGGCACAGGATCAGCTCAAGCGCGGAAGGCGGCGGCGGCAATGCGGAAGAATTGGCTTTTCTTGATGGGTTCTCTGACCGGCGTATGCGTGACCCTGCTGGTGACGGGTCCGCAGAGCGCGCACCTAATCGCGCGTGCGACGGCGGCCGGCTCGGACACCTATTCGCAGCTCAACCTGTTCGGCGAGGTCTTTGAGCGCGTGCGCGCGGACTATGTCGAGAAGCCCGACGACTCCAAGCTGGTCGAGGGTGCGATCAACGGCATGGTCACCGCGCTCGATCCGCATTCGCGCTACATGAACGACAAGGCCTGGCGCGAGATGCAGGAGACCACGTCCGGCGAGTTCGGCGGGCTCGGCATCGAGGTCACGATGGAAGACGGCCTGGTCAAGGTCGTAGCGCCAATCGACGACACGCCGGCAGCGCGCGCGGGGCTTCTGTCCGGCGACTTCATTGCGCAAATCGACGGCGAGCAGGTGCAGGGCCTGACGCTGGAGCAGGCTGTCAACAAGATGAAGGGCGCGGCCGATACCAAGACCAAGCTCACCATCATCCGCAAGGGCAAGGAGGCGCCGTTCGACGTCTCCATCACCCGCGAGATCATCCGCGTGAAGCCGGTGCGCTACCACACCGAGGGCGGCGATATCGGCTATATCCGCATCACCTCTTTCAACGAACAGACCACCGACGGCCTGCATAAGGCGATCAGTGATATCGAGAAGCAGATCCCGGCCGAAAAGCTCGCCGGTTTTGTGGTCGACCTGCGCAACAATCCGGGCGGCCTGCTCGACCAGGCCGTTTCGGTGTCAAGCTCGTTCATGAAATATGGCGAGGTGGTGTCCACCCGCGGCCGCAATCCGGAGGAAACCCAGCGCTTCACCGCGCGCGGTGGCGACCTCATCAAGAACAAGCCGCTGGTGGTACTGATCAATGGCGGCTCGGCCTCGGCGTCGGAAATCGTCGCCGGCGCCCTGCATGATCACAAGCGCGCGACCCTGATCGGCACGCGCTCCTTCGGGAAGGGCTCGGTGCAGACCATCATTCCGCTCGGCGCCGGCAATGGCGCGCTGGCCCTGACCACGGCGCGCTACTTCACGCCGTCGGGGCACTCGATTCAGGCCCAGGGCATCACGCCCGACATTGAAGTTTTGCAGAGCGTGCCGGATGAGCTGAAAGGCCGCACCGACACCAAGGGCGAAGCCTCGATGCGTGGGCATCTGTCGGCCGAAGGCAAGGAGCAGTCCGGCTCGCAGTCCTACGTGCCGCCGGATGAGAAGGACGACAAGGCATTGCACGCGGCCTACGACCTGCTGCGCGGCGTCACCGTCAATGCCGATGCGCCCGCCGCCGCCAAGGCGGTGCCAAACTAGCCGGCTCGGAACGGGCCAGGAGAGGCTATATACAGAGGCTATATAAGTGAGATCAAAGGGCGGCCTTGCGGCCGCCCTTGTTGTTGCTGCAACGCGCCGCCTCCGGAATAGGTGGCGACCCTGCCGAGTCACTGCTGGAACAGCGGCCCGGCGCTGCGCCCGGCCGATCTCGAGCTTAGGGCCACGATGGCTGCGGCGACGATATTGGTCGCCGCGCTGGCGATGATCGGCAGCTCGTAGCTGTGGCTGAGATCGAAGGCGAAGCCCGCAGCGCTCGGGCCGATCAGCGTGCCGAAGGCGACGCTGGTATAGAGCACGCCGATGATGCCGCTGACGTTGCGTCCACCGAAATAATCCATCACCACGGACGGTAGCACGGCAACCCAGCCGCCATAGAAGATGCCATAGATGAATGCAAAGCCCGCCAGCGACCACAGGTGGTCGGAGACGGCCCAGAGCACGAGTGACACCGCCATTCCTGCGAACATCAGAAGCAGCGAGCGCTCGCGGCCCATGCGATCGGCGATACCGCCCAGGAAAAAGCGGCCGGCGGTGCTTCCGATGCCGATCACGCCCAACAGCAGCGTCGCCTGTGCTGTGGCGATGCCGTGATCGCGCGCGAATGGCACGAGGTGGACGAAGGGCACGAACACGCCAAACGAGCAGATCAGGCAGGCCGCATAGAGGCCGACGAAACGGCCGGAGCGGACGGCCTCGCGAACGCTGGAGCCTTCGCCGCTGGCGCCTCCGCCTTGAGGCGGCTGAGCCTCGCCATCAGGGTAAAGCCCGCGAGTCCGCAGATCGTTGTCGGCAAGCAGCGCCATCCCTCCGCCGAGCACGAGTGCAAACGCACCGAGCGCGAGGTAAGCGCCGCGCCAGCCGACGCCGGCAATCAGCAACGAGGCCACCGGTGGCATCACCAGCGTGCCGACCCCAATGCCACTGACGGCAAGGCCTGAGGCAAAGCCGCGACGTCGCACGAACCAGCGCTGAACCGCGCCGATCGCCGGAACATAGGCGCAGCCGACACCAAGTCCTACGCCCAGGCTATAGGCCGCATAAACCTCGAGAAGGCTGCGGGCGACGCTTGCCAATGCGAGCCCGACGCCGAGCAGAACCATGCCGGTCACCACAAGCGGTCGCGCGCCGAAGCGGTCGGCAAGGGGACCGCTGATGATGCCGAGCCCGAAATAGAGAAAGCCGGCAAGAGAGAAGACCAACGACACCGAGCCGCGCGAGGCGCCGAAATCATGCTGGAGCTGCTCGAGAAACGCGCTGAAAGTATAGGCGCAGCCGAAGCCGATGAAAGTAATCGCGAATGCGGCGGCGACCACAAGCCAGCCGTAGAAGATGCGGGGGGCCTCTGTCGCTTGCCCAGGCATGACGACCTCCATTTTTTAGCGACACTTCTAAAGATATTATAATGGTGTCTATTGTCGTCAACCGGTAAAGGTGATTAAATGGTGTTGCATGTCGAAAGAGTCGCGCAAGTTCCAGGTCCCCGACGCGCTGGCGAATCTGTACGATTTCGCCAACACGCTCGATCTCAGGCATTTCACCCATCACGGGGTGGCGCATCCGCAAGGGGATGAGTTGAAGGCTCCGCAGGATCTCGCATCCTGGATGGCTGCGCGCGGGATGCTGCAGGCGGATACGAAAATCACGCCTGCGATGTTCGATACGGCGGTGGGCTTTCGCAGGGCCTTGCGCGATTATCTGCAGCATGACCCGCCAAGCCGGCGCCAGCGCAGCGTCGCGCGCGCGTTGAACGAGGCCATTGCGGCGTTTCCTCTGGTTGCCGAGCTCGGCGGCACGGGCAAGGCGCTGCTGCGCCCTGCGCGCAATGATGCGCTGGCGGGAATTTCAACGCTGGTCGCTGACCTCTACGACGGGATGCAGAGTGGTTCGCTTGACCGGCTCAAGATGTGTGCGGCTGAGGAGTGTCGGCGGCTATTCTTCGACCGATCGAAACCCGCGACGCGGCGCTGGTGCATGTCGTCGCTGTGCGGCAACCGCATCAAGACCAGGGCTTACCGCGCGCGACAACGCGCCACACAGTGACGACGGGTTCCAGCATCGGAATAGGAAAAATTGCCGGCTTCATACGGCTGTGCTGGAAACTTGTTTTTCGCTGCCGATCATCGCTGTCATCAACGGAATCGCGACCAAGCTCATCAGCTAGCTCACGTCGGTCAACGCCTCGCTGCGTTGAGCGGCGTTCACTGCATCCTCCTTTGGGGATGGCGTGTCCGCTTCGGAGCGACGCCGACGGTCTCATTGTTGGACCATTGTCCCGAGCTTTGTCCGCCGTAGCGCCGGTAGTTGGGGTCCGTATAGGGATTGCCGGGACCCTTGTTCTGGCAGTTCGCGCCTGGATAGAAAAACGCGCAATAGGCGGGTTCGGACATCGCCTGTTGCGCCTGTGCAGGCATCAGGACGGAGGTCGAGAGTACCGCAAGCGCGCCGAGTGGCCTGAGCAGCGACATGACGTCATCTCCGTGATGGAAAAGTGCCGAGCGCCTGCGAGAACAACACCGCACATGCGATCTTCTTCCGATCAATCGGTGGGAAATCCTGAGGCCGCGGTGAAGTCAGGCTCGGTAATGGCCGGACTTGCCCCCGATCTTCTCCACGAGATGGATGCCTTCGATGTGGACGCCGCGTTCGACGGCCTTGATCATGTCGTAGATCGTCAGACACGCGACAGATACCGCCGTCAGCGCCTCCATCTCGACGCCGGTCGGCCCGGTCACCTTGACGCTGGCGCGCACAAGACAGCCGGGCAGGGCGGCGTCGGGGGCAATGTCGACGGTGACTTTCGAGAGCGTTAGCGGATGGCATAGCGGAATAAGCTCCGCCGTTCGCTTCGCGGCCATGATCCCGGCTATCCGCGCGGTGCCCAGAACGTCGCCCTTCTTGGCGTTGCCCGAGACGATCAAGTCCAGCGTCGACTGGCTCATGACGACACGACCTTCCGCCACGGCCTGCCGTTCGGTAGCCGGCTTTTCCGACACGTCGACCATGCGCGCCTCACCGGCGGCGTCGATATGGGTGAGGGCGGGCAATGGCGAGGCTTTGCGGGTCATCACTGAGTTCCGGTCGTAACCGCCGGCGCACGCGCGAGCAGCGCCTGCGTTGCCGTCGTCACATCGGCCTGCCGCATCAGGCTTTCGCCGACCAGGAAGGTCGAGATGCCGACGCGGGCGAGCCGCGCCATGTCGGCAGGCGTGAATACGCCGCTCTCGCCGACGATCACGCGGTCGTTCGGAATCAACGGCGCCAGCGCCTCGCTGGTCCCCAATGTCGTCTCGAAGGTGCGCAGGTTGCGATTGTTGATTCCGATCATCGGCGAGCGGAGCCTGAGTGCGCGCTCGAGCTCGTTCCGGTCATGGATCTCGATCAGCACGTCCATGCCATGGGCGAGCGCCGCAGCTTCGAGGTCGCGCGCCGCGCCATCGACGAGAGCGGCCATGATGATCAGGATACAGTCGGCCCCATGCGCACGGGCTTCCGCCACTTGATAGGGGTCGAACATGAAATCCTTGCGCAGCACTGGCAGGTTGGTAGCCGCGCGCGCGGCCACCATGAAATCCAGATGGCCCTGGAACGACGGTGTATCCGTCAGCACCGACAGGCAGGCCGCGCCGCCGGCCTCATAGGCCTTGGCGAGCGACGGCGGATCGAAGTCGGCGCGGATGAGGCCCTTGGAAGGGGAGGCCTTCTTGATTTCAGCGATCAAAGCATAATCGCCGGCCGCTGTTTTCCTGCGGATGGCGCTGAGAAAGCCGCGAGGGGGCGGAGCGCTTCGTGCGCGTGCCTCGACTTCGGAAAGTGGTAGTGCGCGCCTGGCGCTCGCGATCTCCTCGCGCTTATAGGCTTCGATCTTGGTCAGGATATCGGACATCGCGATGCCTCGGCTCAGCTGTTGGAGACCGCGACCAGGTGCTTCAGCCGCGCCGCCGCTGCCCCACTGTCGAGCGACTTCTTGCCGATCTCGACGCCTTCCTTGAGAGTTTTGGCACGGCTGGCCACGACCAGGGCCGCCGCTGCATTCAACAGCGCGACATCACGGTAGGGGCTTGGCTTGCCGTCGAGCACGCTTTGCAGCGCCACCGCATTGGCGTCGGCATCGCCGCCCTTTAAACCCTCGCTGCCGCAACGGGTGAGACCGGCTTGTTCCGGCGTGACCTCGAAGGTTCGGATATCACCGTTCTCCAGTGCCGCAACAAAGGTCGGGCCGGTCAGCGTGATCTCGTCCAGGCCATCGGAGCCGTGCACCACCCAGACGGATTCAGAGCCGAGGTTTTGCAGCACCTGCGCCAAAGGCTGCACCCATTGCCGCGAGAACACTCCAACCATCTGCCGCCTCACCCCGGCCGGATTGGACAAGGGTCCCAGCAGGTTGAAAATGGTACGGGTGGCGAGCTCGACCCGGGTCGGGCCGACATTCTTCATGGCGGGGTGGTGCGCGGGCGCGAACATGAAGCCGATCCCGGCTTCGTGCACGCAGCGGCCGACGTCTTCCGGCTTAAGGTCGATCTTCACCCCGAGCGATGCAAGCACGTCGGCTGCCCCCGAGCGGGAGGAGAGGGCGCGATTGCCGTGCTTGGCAACGGGGATGCCGGTACCGGCGACGATGAAAGCGGCGCAGGTCGAGACGTTGACCGAGCCAGAGCCGTCACCGCCGGTGCCGACGATGTCGATGGCCTCGGCCGGGGCGGTGACACCAAGCATCTTGCCGCGCATCGCCGAAACCGCACCGGTGATTTCCTCCACCGTTTCGCCGCGCACCCGCAGTGCCATCAGCAAGCCGCCCATCTGCGATGGCGTAGCCTCGCCCGACATCATGCTGTCAAAAGCGCTAGCGGCTTCCTTGCGAGTCAGGGTGGCGCCGGTGGCGACTTTGCCAATAATCGATTTAAAGTCGTCCATCGCGTAACTCAAACATGACCTAGTTGTTGCTGCTGGCGCCGGTCGCCTGGGCGAAGGCTTCCTCGTTGACCTTGGTGCCGATGTCCTTCTCCAGCTTGGTGACGTAAGCTGCAAGCTGCTCGTCGCCCAAGCTGCGCTGCAGGGTGTCCTTCAGCTTCTTGATCTCGTCAGAGGCGAAATCGACCGGTGGCACCGTGATGTCGGTGACGCGGAACACCACCCATTCGCTATCACTGTTACCTGTCGCCTGGCCAACGCCGTCCTTGGCGGTCTTGAAGACCGCCGCGACCACGTTGGAGGGCAGGCCGGCGGCCGAGCCGCCGCGCGTCAATCCGCTGGCCGTCTCTACCTTCACACTCAGGCTTGTCGCTTCGTCGGCGAGGTTGCCCGCCTGGCCGAGCTTCTGCACGAGCTCGGCCGCCTTGGTGCGCAGCCGGCTTGCGACCTGATCCTCGCGCCAGCGCGCCTCGACCTGGTCTTTCACCTCGTCGAGGCTACGGTCGCGTGGCGGGGTAATGCCGAGCACGTCGTACCAGACATAGCCGCCGTGGTAGGAGATCGGCTCGTTGTCGACGCCGACATCGCTGCTAAAAGCCTGGGCAACGACGTTGAGGCCTTGTGGGACGTTGGCTGGCTGGCCATTGGGCTGGTTGCCCGAGCGATCGACCGCGTCGATCGTGGTTGCGGTTAGCCCGAGTTTCTGGGCCGCCTCGGTCACGCTCGCGCCGCCGCCGCGCTCGTCCTCGAACTTGTCACGCAGGCTCGCAACCTGGTCGCGTGCGCGGGCGGTTGCGATCTCCCGCTTGATCTGAGGCGCGAGGCTCTCATAGCTCGGCTGCTCGGCCGGCTGGATCTTGCCGACCATGATCAGCGCCACGCCGAATTGACCCTGCACCGGCTGGCTGACCTCGCCCGAAGGCAACGAGAAAGCGGCGTCCGCAAAGGCGGGATCAAGAATGCCGGATTTGCTCACCAGGCCAAGATCGACATCGGCAGGAGCGAGCTTGCGCTCCTTGACGAGGTCGTCGAACGGTGTGCCCGAGGCAATGCGGGAGCGGGCGGCCGTCGCCTCGTCCATGTTCGGGAACACCATCTGTGACACTTCCCGCTTCTCCGGTGTTCCCAGGTGCTCCTTGCGCTGGTCAAAGAGCTTCCTGGCATCCTCGTCGGAGACATCAGACCATTTGCTGATTTCTTCCGGCGTCAGCACGACGAAAACGATCTTGCGATACTCGGGCGCCCGGAATTGCGCCTTGTGCTTGTCGAAAAAGTCGGCCAGCGCCTCCGGCGACGGCGGATCGATGGTGCCGGCCTGTGCGGCACCGAGCTTGATGTACTCGATCGTGCGCTGCTCATTCTGGAAACGGGTCGTTGCTTCCAGGAGTGTCTTCGATGGTTCGAGGCCGGCCGAGAGGGTGCCCGCGAGCTGGCGCCGCAACGATACGCGCCGCTGATCGGCGATATACCGCGCTTCGGTGAAGCCGAACTGGCGGATCATGTACTGGAAGCGCTGCGGATCGAATTTTCCGCCGACGCCCTTGAAGTTCGGATCCGACAGGATCACGCGCATGGTCTCGGCATCGGACTGTCCGAGCCCGAGCCGGCGCACCTCCTCATCCAGGGCAGCTTCCGCAAGCGTCTGCTCCAGCAGCTGGCGGTCGAAGCCGAACGCGCGGGCCTGCTCCTGGGTCAGCGGACGGCCGAACTGACGCCCAAGCTGCTGCAGCCGGTCGGTGTAGAGCTGGCGGAATTCGTTGACCGAGATTTCGGTGCTGCCCACCGTGGCGAGCGTTGATTGCCCAAAGCCCCTGAAGATGTCGGCAATGCCCCAAATGCCAAAACTGACGATCAGCGCCCCCATCGCGACCGTCATAATGGTTTTGCCGAGCCAGTTTGATGAGGCCTTACGCAATCCTCGAAGCATGAGATCCAACTTGTCTTAAAGGGGAACCGGTGGCCCCGCTTATAGCGGATGCTGCAAAAGGGCGTCACCGAATTGATGAGGCATAATAAAGACGTGAGGCGGCTGCTGCAACCTTGGGGCTCAAGGTGGATGATCCGCGTTAAGTCCTTGAGAATTCGATTTGGGTCAGCTTGCGATCTGGAACTGGGCTTGCTCCTCTGCTAGCGCATGAGAAAATCGTTTTTGGGGACACCGCCATGACCAATGCCATCCGGCCGCTGATCGCCGGAAACTGGAAAATGAACGGGCTGAAGGCCTCCATGGGGGAGCTCGAGGCCATGATGGCGGGTGCTCCTGGCGTTGCAGCCAAGGCGGATCTGCTGGTCTGCCCACCTGCGACCTTGGTTGCAGCCTTTGCCGAGAAGGCCCGCGGGACAGCGGTTGCGGTGGGCGCGCAGGACTGCCACCCCAAGCCGTCGGGGGCGCATACCGGCGACATTTCGGCCGAGATGCTGGCCGATGCCGGCGCCAAAGCCGTCATTGTAGGCCATTCCGAACGCCGGGCTGATCACGGCGAAAGCGACCATTTGGTCCGCCAGAAGGCAGAAGCCGTGTGGCGCGCTGGCCTCGTGGCCATCGTTTGCGTCGGCGAAAGCGAGGGGCAGCGCAACGCGGGCCAAACCCTGGATATCCTGCGCGGCCAGCTCGAGCTGTCGCTCCCGGAGGGCTCAAAGGCCGATAATCTGGTCGTAGCCTATGAGCCGATCTGGGCGATCGGCACCGGCCGCACGCCTACCGCCTCAGATGTTGAGCAAATTCATAAGTTTATCCGGGATTTTCTCAGCGAGCGGTTCAAGGGGGAGGGAGCCAGGGTACGCATCCTCTATGGCGGCTCGGTCAAGCCTTCCAACGCGGCTGAGTTGATGGCGGTGGCGAACGTCAATGGTGCCCTGGTGGGCGGCGCCAGCCTGAAGGCGGCCGATTTCCTTGCGATTGCGCAAGGGTGTCCCTAGCTAAAAGGTGCAGCGGTTCGGGGTGGCTTTGCCGCCTCCGTTCGTGTAACACCCGCGCAACTCCATTGAACCCCGCAAGCCGCCTTGCTTGAGCCCGCGCCGGGCCGCGAACTGTGCCCGTGACGGAAGGTTAAGATGCAGACTGTCGTTGTTGTCATTCATCTCATGATTGTCATCGTGCTGATCGGTGCGGTCCTGCTGCAGAAATCCGAAGGCGGGGGCCTCGGCATGGGCGGCGGCGCCGGCTTCATGTCGAGCCGCGGCACCGCCAATCTCCTGACCCGTACGACGGCGATCCTGGCGGTCGGCTTCTTTGCCACCAGCCTGCTCCTGTCATGGCTTGCAAGCCTCGACCGCAAGCCGACCTCGATCATCGGCAGCCAGCCCGCATCGCAGAGCCAGCCGGGTGGGGCGGCGCCAGTCGTGCCGCCGACCAGCGGCGGCGGTGGCGTGCTCGATACGTTGAAGAAGGCCGACGAGCAGCAGAACCAGGCCCCGGCCGTGCCGCAGCCACCGCGCTCGCAATAAAGCAGGGTGGCCATGCAGGATGACGGCTACTATCCGGCATCCGAAATCGCCATCAAGGTACTGACTGCACTCTCGTTTTTTAATTCACCCACAGCCGCGGCGGAAATTGGCCGCGAGCCGCGATTCGTTTTGCGAATCGCGTTAACGGCGTTAAAGGTTGAGTCCCATGGCGCGGTATATCTTCATCACCGGCGGCGTGGTTTCATCGCTCGGTAAGGGTCTGGCTTCAGCAGCATTGGGCGCGCTGTTGCAGGCTCGCGGTTACAAGGTCCGGCTTCGCAAGCTCGACCCCTATCTCAACCTCGATCCGGGAACGATGTCGCCGTATCAGCACGGCGAAGTGTTCGTAACCGATGACGGCGCCGAGACCGATCTCGATCTCGGCCATTATGAGCGCTTCACCGGGCGTCCGGCCACCAGGGCCGACAACATCACCACCGGGCGCATCTACCAGGACATCCTCACCAAGGAGCGGCGCGGCGACTATCTCGGCGCGACCATCCAGGTCGTGCCGCACGTCACCAACGCGATCAAGGAGTTCATCCTCGACGGCAACGAGGCGTATGATTTCGTGCTGGTCGAGATCGGCGGCACGGTCGGCGATATCGAGGGCCTGCCGTTCTTCGAGGCAATCCGGCAGCTGAAGAACGAGCTGCCGCGCGATCACGCCATCTACATCCACCTGACGCTGTTGCCCTACATCCCGAGCGCGGGCGAGCTGAAAACAAAGCCGACGCAGCATTCCGTCAAGGAGCTGCGCTCGATCGGCATCCAGCCGGACATTCTGTTGTGCCGCACCGACCGGCCGATCCCGAAGGAGGAGCGGCGCAAGCTCGGCCTGTTCTGCAATGTGCGCGAGAGCGCGGTGATCGAGGCGCGCGACGCCGACAACATCTACGCTGTGCCTGAGGCCTATCACGACGCCGGCCTCGACGACGAGGTGCTGGCGGCGTTCGGCATCGAGCCGCGGATTCCGCCGGCGCTGCAGAGCTGGCACACCATCAATGAGCGCGTCCGCAATCCCGAAGGCAATGTCACCATTGCCATCGTCGGCAAATATACCGGGATGAAGGATGCCTATAAGTCGCTGATCGAGGCGCTGTCGCATGGCGGCATCGCCAACAAGGTGAAGGTCAATCTCGACTGGATCGAGAGCGAGGTGTTCGAAAACGAGGATCCCGCGCCGTTCCTCGAACATGTCAACGGCATCCTGGTGCCCGGCGGTTTCGGCCAGCGCGGCGCGGAAGGCAAGATCAAGGCGGCGCAGTTCGCTCGCGAGCGCGACGTGCCGTATTTCGGGATCTGCTTCGGCATGCAGATGGCGGTGATCGAGGCCGCGCGCAATCTGGTCGGCATCGAGATGGCCAACTCGACCGAGTTCGGCCCGACCGCCGAGCCGGTGGTCGGTCTGATGACGGAATGGCTGCGCGGCAATGAATTGGAGAAGCGCAGAGAGAGCGGCGACCTCGGCGGCACCATGCGGCTCGGCGCCTATCCTGCGATGCTCAAGCGCGGCAGCCGGGTGTCGCAGGTCTATGGCGATGCGACCGAGATTTCCGAGCGCCACCGTCACCGCTACGAGGTGAACATGGCCTACAAGAACCGCCTCGAGCAGCACGGCCTGAAGTTCTCAGGGTTGTCGCCCGACGGCGTGCTACCGGAGATCGTCGAATATGAGGACCATCCCTGGTTCGTCGGTGTGCAGTTCCACCCCGAGCTGAAATCTCGGCCCTTCGAACCGCATCCGCTGTTCGCGTCCTTTGTTCAGGCCGCGGTTGTGCAGAGCCGGCTGGTGTGATCTGCGCCAGCTGCCTTTGACGGCGGCTGAAATTGTTGCGACAAAACCTCCCCGCCTTGAGCGACAACAAGAACAGGGGAGAGATGTTGATGATCTACGAAATGCGCGTTTATCGTTGTGTGCCTGGTCGCCTGCCGGCGCTGCTCAAGCGCTTCGACACCATCACTTTGAAGCTTTGGGAAAAGCACGGGATCAAGCAGGCCGGCTTCTTCACCACTTTGATCGGGCAGTCCAACCAGGAGTTGACCTATTTCCTGGCCTGGGACTCGCTTGCCGACCGCGACAGGAAATGGACCGCCTTCCAGGCCGATCCGGATTGGATATCGGCGCGGGCACAGACCGAAGCCGATGGCCAGATCGTGGACAACATCACGAGCCAATTGCTCACGCCAACGCCGTTCTCCGCCGTAAAGTGAGTTCAGCACCCGGCGGCGTGGGCAGCTGGGCTGATATTCGAACGCCCGTCGAAATGGGGTTGATCCGCCGCGGAGGGGCCGTATGGTCCCCTCCGAAAGGAAGCGAATATCGTGGACGCCAAAAATTCCGCTAACCCGGTGGTGAGTGCAGGGCCGGTCAAATTCGGCAATGACCTGCCGATCTCGGTCATTGCCGGCCCGTGCCAGCTCGAGAGCCGTGCGCACGCGCTGGAGGTGGCTTCCGCGCTGAAGGAGATCGCAGGACGGCTGAAGATCGGGCTCGTCTACAAGACGTCCTTCGACAAGGCCAACCGCACCAGTGCATCGGCCGCGCGCGGTCTTGGTCTTGCGCAATCGCTACCGATCTTTGCCGAAATCCGCTCGTCGCTTGGTCTGCCCGTACTCACCGACGTGCACGAGGCCTCGCAATGTGCCGAGGTCGCGCAAGCGGTCGATGTGCTGCAGATCCCGGCCTTTCTGTGCCGCCAGACCGACCTGTTGCTCGCGGCCGCGGCGACCGGAAAGATCGTCAATGTGAAGAAGGGCCAGTTCCTGGCGCCGTGGGACATGGCCAATGTGGTCGCGAAAATCACCGCCGCGGGCAACGCCAATGTGCTCGTGACCGAGCGCGGCGCGTCCTTCGGCTACAACACCCTGGTCTCCGACATGCGCGCGCTGCCGATCCTGGCGCGCACCACCGGCGCGCCAGTCATCTTCGACGCCACCCATTCGGTGCAGCAGCCAGGCGGGAAGGGGACTTCGTCGGGCGGCGAGCGCGAGTTCGTGCCCGTTCTTGCACGTGCCGCGGTTGCGGTCGGTGTCGCCGGCGTCTTCATCGAGACGCATCCCGATCCTGATCACGCGCCATCCGATGGTCCGAACATGGTGCCGCTCGATACGTTCGAGGGCCTGGTGCGAAAACTGATGGCGTTCGACGCGCTCGCCAAAACCAAAGCCGACTGATGCACCAGATCGTGTCGCGGCCGCAAGACGCGCGTCTGCCCCCGGCGCTCAACATCGTCACGCTTGCAACCTTCGCGGCCAGCCTCTCGGCTCGCGCGCTCGATCCGGTGCTGCCGCATGTTGCGGAGGATTTTGCGATCAGCATCGCGACCGCCGCGAGCTTTGCGGCGGTGTTCGCCTTTACTTTTGCCGCCATCCAGCCGCTGATCGGCGCGGCCGCCGATCTCTTCGGCAAGGCGCGGTTGATGATTGCCTGCCTCGTGCTGCTCGGCTTTGCCAATATCCTCGGCTCGCTCTCAGGCTCGTTTCCGCTGCTGTTTGCAACGCGCATCCTGGCCGGCATCGGCTCGGGCGGGGTGTTTCCGGTGGCGCTCGGCCTGACTAGCGATCTTGTCGGCCCTGAAAAACGCCAGATCGCGATCGGGCGGACGCTGGCGGGCTCCATGACCGGAAACCTCCTGGGCGCGTCGGCCTCCGGCCTGATCGGCGATTTCCTGGGCTGGCGTGGCGTGCTGGCGACGCTCGGCATGTTGGTGGTGATCGCCGCCGTCGCGGTTGCCGCGGGCTTCCGCGGCGCGGAGCTCAAGCGTCCGCCGCGCACCAATCTTGCGGCGCTGAAGACCGGCTACCGCACCATCTTCAGCAATCCCAATTCGCGCTTCTGTTACTCGGCCGTGTTCGTCGAGGGCTGCTGCGTGCTCGGGCTGTTTCCCTATATCGCCTCGTTCCTGTTCGATCTCGGCGAAACCTCGCTGTCGGTCGCGGGCATCGTGATCGCTGGCTTTGCCATTGGTGGATTGTTCTACACCCTCACCGTATCGCGCTTTCTGCCCGCGCTCGGCATGAGCGGCATGATGATCACAGGCGCGACGCTGGTCGGACTGCAGCTGGTTGCGATCGGCTTTGGACCTGGGTGGAAAGTCCAGTTTTTCGTCCTGCTGTTGATGGGCTGGGGCTTCTACATGTGCCACGGCTGCCTGCAGGTGTTTGCCAGCGAGCTGTCGGTGGAAGCCCGCGCGACGGCGCTCTCACTGCATTCCTTCTTCTTTTTCATGGGGCAGACGGCAGGGCCCATTGCCTACGGCTTTGGCCTCTCGCACGCCGGCAAGGCACCAACGCTGTTTGCCGCGGCAGCGGTGATGGTCGCGCTCGGTCTCGTCTGCGCCCAGTTCCTGCGGCCGCGGCCGCCGGCAGATGCGGCCGCGCGGCCGGACGTAAAACCGTAATTGGGCGCAGGCGCTAACCTCGTCCCCGATATGGGGCCACGGCCTGCTCAGGAACCCACAGCCCCTTCGGCAGCTTGCCGGTCTGCCAGAACACGTCGATCGGGATGCCGCCGCGCGGATACCAATAGCCGCCGATGCGGAGCCATTTCGGCTTGATCTCGGCCGAAATCCGCTTGCCGATCATGACCGTGCAGTCCTCGTGGAAGGCGCCATGGTTGCGGAAGCTCGCGACATAGAGCTTGAGCGATTTCGACTCCAGCAGCCACTGGCCGGGTGCGTAGTCGATCACGAGATGAGCAAAGTCCGGCTGGCCCGTGACCGGGCAGATCGAGGTGAACTCCGGCACGGTAAAACGCACCAGGTAATCGGTGTCGCTTTGCGGATTGGGCACGCGGTCGAGCTGGGCGGTTTCGGGCGTCTGGGGCCATTCCACGGCCCGGCCAAGCTGCAGTTCGCCCGATCGTGCCGGCTTCCGGGGTTTCTTCGGCTCAGTTCGCTTCAACATGGGTCTCTCCTTGGCGGGCCTCTTACCCAATCCAATTCTTTCCGTCACCCGGCCTTTTCCGTTTCCCCGCAGTGCGGTAGAAGCTCGCGATCCCAAAAGTCCAGCACTCAATGAGGTAGTCATGACCGCCATCGTCGACATCATCGGCCGTGAAATTCTCGACAGCCGCGGCAATCCGACCGTCGAGGTCGACGTGGTGCTGGAGGACGGCTCATTGGGTCGCGCCGCCGTGCCGTCGGGCGCCTCCACCGGTGCCCATGAGGCGGTCGAACTGCGCGACGGCGACAAGACCCGCTATCTCGGCAAGGGGGTGCATAAGGCCGTCTCGGCCGTCAATGGCGAGATTTACGAGGCGCTGGCCGATATGGAGGTCGAGCAGCAGGTCCTGATCGACCAGACCATGATCGATCTCGATGGCACGCCGAACAAGAGCCGACTGGGCGCGAACGCCATTCTCGGCGTGTCGCTGGCCTGCGCCAAGGCGGCGGCGGTTTCCCTTGACATGCCGCTCTACCGCTATGTCGGCGGCACTTCGGCGCGCACGCTACCGGTGCCGATGATGAACATCGTCAATGGCGGCGTACATGCCGACAACCCGATCGATTTCCAGGAGTTCATGATCATGCCGGTCGGTGCGCCGACCTTTGCCGAGGCGCTGCGCTGCGGCTCGGAAATCTTCCATACCCTGCGCGGCGAATTGAAGAAGGCCGGCCACAACACCAATGTCGGCGACGAGGGCGGCTTTGCACCGAATTTGCCGTCGGCAGATGCCGCGCTGGAGTTCGTGATGAGCGCCGTCGGCAAAGCTGGCTACAAGGCGGGCGGCGATGTCATGCTGGCGCTGGACTGCGCCGCGACCGAGTTCTTCAAGGACGGCAACTATGTCTATGGCGGCGAGAACAAGACCCGCTCGCGCTCCGAGCAGGCCAAATATCTCGCCGATCTCGTATCCCGCTATCCGATCGTCTCGATCGAGGACGGCATGTCCGAGGACGACATGGAGGGCTGGAAGGAACTGACCGACATGATTGGTGGCAAGTGCCAGCTGGTCGGCGACGATCTCTTTGTCACGAATGTGACGCGGCTTGCCGATGGCATCAAGAACGGCCGCGCCAATTCCATTCTGATCAAGGTCAACCAGATCGGCTCGCTCACCGAGACGCTCGCCGCGGTCGAGATGGCCTACAAGGCCGGCTACACCGCCGTGATGTCGCATCGGTCCGGCGAGACGGAAGATTCCACGATTGCCGACCTCGCAGTTGCCACCAATTGCGGACAGATCAAGACGGGTTCGCTGGCGCGCTCGGATCGCACCGCGAAGTACAATCAGCTCCTGCGCATCGAGCAGGAGCTCGGCAAACAGGCGAAATATGCAGGCAAGGCAGCGCTGAAGGCGCTGGCCTGATCTCTCCACCTTCTGGCCTGATCTCTCCAACTTAAAGCGGTCGCGCCACGCGACCGCTTTTTTGTTTCAAGCACCGCGATGTTCCGCAGCTCGCGCTGCTGCAGACCCTTGCTCGTGGTCGTCAAGGAACCTAATTGAGGGCGACCAGATGTAAAGCAGGGAGGATTGATAATGGCTTCCGAAAGCGCGACCGGGCTGCAACTGCGCTCGCTCATCAAGGGCGGCGGCGAACTTGAGATTTCACTCCAGATCGTGCCGACGCCTGAGCCGGCCGATGACGAGGTGGTGGTCCGCGTCGAGGCGAGCCCGATCAACCCGTCCGATCTCGGCCTGCTCACGGGCCCCGCCGATCTCTCAACCGCCAAGGCCTCAGGCAGCAAGCAGATGCCGGTTATCACCGCCAAGGTGCCGCAAACCGCGATGAAGGCAATGGCGGCACGGCTCGATCAGTCGCTGCCTGTCGGCAATGAGGGCGCCGGCGTCGTTGTCAAAACCGGCTCATCGGAAGCTGCGAAGGCGCTGATGGGCAGGACCGTCTCGATGATCGGTGGCGCGATGTATTCGCAATATCGCACCGTCAAGGCGTCCGACTGCCTGGCGCTGCCGGCGGGAACGACCGCGGCCGAGGGCGCCTCCTGGTTCGTCAATCCCCTCACAGCGCTCGGTATGACGGAGACGATGCGCCGCGAAGGCCACAAGGCGCTGGTGCACACGGCTGCCGCCTCTAATCTCGGGCAGATGCTGAACAAGATCTGCATCAAGGACGGCATTGCGCTGGTCAATATCGTCCGCAAGCCGGAGCAGGCGGAGATACTGCGCAAGATCGGCGCAAAATATGTGGTGGATTCGTCCTCGCCCGCATTCATGGATGATCTGACCAATGCGCTGGCCGAAACGGGCGCGACGATTGCTTTCGATGCGATCGGCGGCGGCAAGCTCGCAAGCCAAATTCTCACCTGCATGGAAGTCGCGATCAATCGTGACGCCAAGGTCTACAGCCGCTACGGCTCCAGCGTGCACAAGCAGGTCTATATCTATGGCAGCCTCGATCCGGGACCGCTCGAGCTCACCCGCGCCTTCGGCATGATCTGGGGCGTCGGCGGCTGGCTGCTGACTCCGTTCCTGATGAAGATCAGCGCAGCTGACCGGCAGCGCCTGCGCGAGCGCGTTGCGAGCGAGCTCAAGACCACCTTCGCCAGTCACTACACCAAGGTCGTGTCCTTAGCCGAAGTGCTCGATCCTTCAAATCTCGCCGTCTATGCCAGGCGTGCCACCGGCGAAAAATTCCTGATCGACCCACACAAGGCGGGATGAAGCAAGGCGAAGCGGGGTTTCACCGACCAAAGCAGGGTTGCGCCGGTCCGCGTGGGTGAAGATGATCCGCGCGCCGGCGCCAGCCGGCTCTCAAGGAGTAGGGGAGACCTCGCCATGATTGAACTCAATCGCCGCCAGCTTTTTGCAGGCGCTGCCACCGTCGCTGCCGCCGCCGCCATCTCACAATGTGAAATACCCGGCGCCGAGGCCGGCGTAGCGCCTGCAGGCGCGCAGGCGCCCGGCTTCTACCGGTACAAGGTCGGCGCTTATGAATGCACCTCCATCAATGATGGTGCGCGCTCCTTTCCGATGCCGGATAATTTCGTGACCAACGTCCCGAAGGCTGAGGCCACGGCAGCGGCGGAGGCCGCCTACATGCCGCAGGGCATGGTGACGGTGCCGTTCAATCCTCAGCTCATCAACACCGGCAGCAAGCTGATCCTGATCGACTGCGGCAACGGCATTGCCACTTATGAGCCGACCAAGGGCGCCGTCGGGCGGACCTTGATGAACCTGCAGGCCGCTGGCGTCGATCCCAAGAGCATCGACATCGTCCTGATGTCGCATCTGCATCCTGATCACACCAACGGCATCCGTGCGGCCGACGGCTCGATGGCGTTTCCGAATGCCGAGATCATGGTGCCGGCCAAGGATTGGGCGTTCTGGATGAGCGACGAGAACGCCGCCAAGGCGCCGAACGACATGATGAAGAACTACTTTGCGAATGTGCGGAAGATCTATGCCGGCATCGAATCCAAGGTGACCAAATACGACTGGGACAAGGAGGTCGCGCCCGGCATCACCTCGATCGCAACACCTGGCCATACGCCGGGGCACACCTCATTCGTGGTCGCGTCAGGCAATTCGAAGGTGCTGCTGCAGGCCGACGTCACCAACATTCCCGAGTTCTTCCTGCGCAATCCGGATTGGCATGTCGTCTACGACACCGAGCCGGACCTCGCGCAACAGACCCGCCACAAGTTCTACGATATGGCGGCGGCCGAGAAGGCGACGGTTGTCGGCTTCCACTTCACCTTCCCCTCGATCGGTCATGTCGAGAAGGACGGCGCCAAGTACCGGCTGATTCCGTCGGCGTGGAATCCGACCATCTGACCGCGCAATTGAAGCGCTTGCGGACGGGCCGCCTCCCGGGGCGGCCCGTTTTGCGTTAGAAGCGATCGTTTTTGCGAACGCTGCGTTTCCCAATTCGCGCGGTCCATGCACTTGCATGTTTATCGGGCCGCAGTTTAAGTGCCGCCGCAACCCGTTCCACCTCCCAGAAGGACATCCTATGGCCTACAACGTTCTCACCCTCGTCGGCAGCCTGCGCAAGGAGAGCTTCTCGCTCAAGATCGCCAATACGCTGGCGAAGCTCGCGCCATCTTCGCTCAAGCTTGAGGTGGTCACTCCAGCCGGTATCTCCTTCTTCAACCAGGATCTCGAGGCGAACCCGCCGGCGGACTGGGTCGCTTTCCGAGAAAAGGTCCAAAAATCCAACGGCGTCATCTTCGTCACGCCCGAATACAACCGCTCGATCCCGGGCGCCCTCAAGAACGCCATCGACGTGGCCTCGCGTCCCTATGGCAAGAGCTCGTTCATTGGCAGGCCGGTCGGCATCATCTCCAACTCACCAGGCCCGCTCGGCGGCGTCAGCGCGGCCAAGCATCTGCAGAACATCCTCCCGGGAATTGCCGGGCCGATCATGCAGCAGCCGGAGACCTATCTGAACGCCGTTGGCGACGCCTTCGACCCCAGTGGCGATTGCAGCAAGGAGACACTCAAGACGGTGCTCCAGCAATATCTCAACGCCTTCGCAGCCCACGTCGAGCAATACAGCAAGTAGGTCGAGGCCGAAATCGGCGCGGTCGCATCCTTAGCGGTCCGTTAACTCGAACCGCGCATGCTGCGGCGCATGGTTACGCGTTCGCGTCTCAAATCCTTCCTGACCGGCCTTGCCCTCTACACCATGGCGGCGGCCATGATCGGTTATTTTGGAGTCAACGCCTACACCGGCCGCTACGGCCTCAATGCGCAGCAGGAGCTCGACCAGGAAATCGTCGCGCTGACCTCCGAGCTCGCCCGGCTCAAGCAGGAGCGGGCCGAAGGTGAAAAGCGCGTCTCGCTGCTCCGCTCCGACCGGGTCGATCCGGACATCCTGGACGAGCGCGCCCGGTTCCAGCTTGATTATGTCAATCCGCATGATCTGGTGCGGATGGTCCATCCGAAGTAAGCTACCTTCGAGAAACTCCGGCGGCGCTGGCGAGCGCATGCGTTCAGGGAAGTCGGTGCCTCCAGATTTGACCGAGATCAAACGGGGCTGGGCAGGGTGCCCTACGGCAATGTCTCTGCCGCGGCCAAGGTGCTCGCGTCAGCCGCGCAATCGCGGCGATCTACGACCGCTTCATGGAGCGGCAAGCAGACCAAGAATATCCTGGTCAGTTACAGTCCGAAGAAGCTCGGCTTCTTCTGAGGACTTGAAAGTCGACCACGCAGTTGGCGGCACGGCGCGGCGAGCGCGGTGCCGCCTTTCTTTTTGTGGGCGGGGTGCCCGCGTAATTTGAGTAATTGGATCAGGTGCCGCGCTTTGCGAAACTTTCACCAGCGCTGCATTGCGGCATTGCAAAAACATCCGTAGCATCAAGCCAATCCTTCCACGCCGGATTGAGTTGGGTTAGAGAGGGCTCGATAACCCCTCCTGAAGCCGGAATTGTCATGGCCGCACCCAAAAAAAGCGCAGCGAAAGAACCCACTGCAGAGACGGGCAACGGTTCGATAGCGGAGTTCACGAAAGAGCAGGAGCTGAAGGCGCTGCGCGACATGCTCCTGATCCGGCGTTTTGAGGAAAAGGCCGGCCAGCTCTACGGCATGGGTGCCATCGGTGGCTTCTGTCATCTCTACATCGGCCAGGAAGCCGTTGTGGTCGGCATGCAGATGGCCCTGAAGAAGGGCGATGAGGTCATAACCGGGTACCGGGACCATGGCCACATGCTCGCTTGCGGCATGGACCCCAAGGGCGTGATGGCCGAACTGACAGGCCGCCGCGGTGGCTATTCCAAGGGCAAGGGCGGCTCCATGCACATGTTCAGCAGGGCCGAGAATTTCTACGGCGGTCACGGCATCGTCGGCGCGCAGGTCTCGCTCGGCACCGGGCTTGCGTTCGCCAACCGCTATCGCGGTAACGATTTCGTCAGCTTGACTTATTTCGGCGATGGCGCGGCCAACCAGGGCCAGGTCTATGAGAGCTTCAACATGGCCGAGCTCTGGAAACTCCCGGTGGTCTATGTGATCGAGAACAACCGTTACGCCATGGGCACCGCGGTGACCCGTGCCTCGGCGCAGCAGGATTTCTCCAAGCGCGGCGTTTCCTTCAACATTCCGGGCGAGCAGGTTGACGGCATGGACGTCCGCGCCGTCAAGGCCGCGGGCGACAAGGCAATCGCCTGGTGCCGCGCCGGCAAGGGCCCCTACATTCTGGAGATGCAGACCTATCGCTATCGCGGCCATTCGATGTCGGATCCGGCGAAGTACCGCACCCGCGAGGAGGTGGAAAAGGTTCGTCACGACAGCGACCCGATCGAGCAGGTGCGCAATCGTCTCCTGGCGGCCAAGATCACCGAAGAGGATCTGAAGAAGATCGACGCCGAGGTTCGCGAGATCGTGAACGCCGCGGCCGACTTCGCCCAGCACGATGCCGAGCCCGATCCGTCCGAGCTCTACACCGACGTCTACCGCCACTAGCGCACGCAAGCTGCATTTTTCGGAGTTCCCATGCCCATTCAAGTGCTGATGCCTGCGCTGTCGCCCACCATGGAAAAGGGCAACCTTGCGAAATGGCTGAAAAAGGAAGGCGAGCCGATCAAGTCGGGCGACGTCATTGCCGAAATCGAGACCGATAAGGCGACCATGGAGGTCGAGGCGACCGATGAAGGCACGCTCGGCAAGATCCTGATTCCCGAAGGCACAGCCGACGTTGCCGTCAACACGCCGATCGCCACCATCCTCGCTGACGGCGAGAGCGCTGCCGACCTCGCCAAAGTGCCGCCTGCGCCCGCAAAACAGGAGAAGCCCGCGGAGTCCGCGCCGCCTGTCGAGGCCAAGGGCCCAGCGCCTGCGCCGGCAGCGCCTGCGGCACCTCAGGCTGTCGCTGCGCCCGATCCAGAGGTGCCAGCGGGAACCGAGATGATTACTCAGACCATCCGCGAAGCGCTGCGCGACGCCATGGCCGAGGAGATGCGACGTGATCCCGATGTGTTCATCATGGGCGAAGAGGTCGCGGAATATCAGGGTGCCTATAAGGTCACGCAGGGTCTGTTACAGGAGTTTGGCGACCGGCGCGTGATCGATACGCCGATCACCGAGCACGGCTTTGCCGGCGTCGGTGTCGGTGCGGCGATGACGGGGCTGAAGCCGATCGTCGAGTTCATGACCTTCAACTTCGCCATGCAGGCGATCGACCAGATCATCAATTCGGCGGCGAAGACGCTCTATATGTCCGGAGGCCAGATGGGCTGCGCGATCGTGTTCCGCGGCCCCAACGGCGCCGCCGCGCGCGTTGCCGCCCAGCACAGCCAGGATTATTCCGCCTGGTATTCGCAGATACCTGGCCTGAAGGTGATCGCGCCGTACTCGGCCGCCGACTACAAGGGTCTGCTGAAAGCCGCGATCCGCGATCCCAATCCGGTGATCTTCCTCGAGAACGAGATGCTGTACGGCCACACCGGTGAGGTACCAAAGCTCAACGATTTCATCGTGCCGATCGGCAAGGCGCGCATCGCGCGGCCGGGCAGCCATGTAACACTCGTCTCCTGGTCGATGGGCATGTCCTATGCACTCAAGGCCGCCGATGAGCTTGCCAAGGAAGGCATCGAGGCCGAGGTGATCGACCTGCGCACGATACGCCCGATGGATAGCGAGACCATCATTGCATCGGTGAAGAAGACCGGGCGTGCGGTCACGGTGGAAGAGGGCTGGCAGCAGAGCGGTGTCGGCGCCGAAGTCGCCGCGCGCATCATGGAGCACGCCTTCGACTATCTCGACGCGCCGGTGCTGCGTGTGTCTGGCAAGGACGTGCCGATGCCCTATGCGGCGAATCTGGAAAAGCTCGCGCTGCCCTCCGTTGCCGAGGTGGTGCAGGCTGTCAAAGCAGTATGCTACCGGTAAAGCCATGGCAGGTCCCAAGGAGCAGCCGCTACCGCCTGATGTGATTGGCCGCGAGGACGCAACCGAGGTGCTGCGCGCTTTCGTGCTCGACGGCGGGCTATCCATCGCGTTCACCCGCGCCTTTGAGGAGCCGGAGATGTGGGGGCTCTTGCTGGTCGACATCGCTCGTCACGCCGCGCGCGCCTATTCCCGCGAGAGCGACTACAGCGAGGAAGAGGCGCTGGACCGGATCCTCGAGATGTTCAGTGCTGAGCTCGAACGTCCCACGGATATGGGCACCACCACACCGCGCTCGCAAAAGGGTCACTGACCTTGGCCGTCGAGCAAGATCATTACAACTTGAGAGTTAGCTTTGTGAGGTCAGCATGCCCATCAACATCCTGATGCCTGCGCTGTCGCCGACGATGGAGAAGGGCAACCTGGCCAAGTGGCTCAAGAAAGAGGGCGACAAGGTCAAGTCCGGCGACGTCATTGCCGAAATCGAGACCGACAAGGCGACCATGGAGGTCGAGGCGGTTGATGAAGGCACGCTCGCGAAAATCCTGGTACCGGAGGGCACGCAGGACGTGCCGGTCAACAATGTCATCGCGGTGCTCGCCGGTGACGGCGAGGACGTGAAGGCGGCCGGCGCTGCGGCCGGTGCCACCGCGCCGCCCAAGCCCGCTGCGGAGGCGTCCGCGCCGAAACCGGCTCCGGCGACCGCCGCCGCTGCGCCGGCTCCCGCGGCCCCAGCTCCTGCGCCCGCCGCAGCACCGCCGCCGCAGCCGGCCGCCGCGTCTGCGGCGCAGGCCAACGGCCATGGCCGCATCTTCTCGTCGCCGCTCGCACGCCGTCTCGCCAAGGACGCCGGCATCGATATCTCGCGCGTCATGGGCACGGGGCCGCATGGCCGTATCATTGCGCGCGACGTCGAAGAGGCGAAGTCCGGCAAGGGCCTGAAGGCACCGGCGGCTGCACCTGCTGCCGGACCTGCGCTGGCGCCGTCGATGTCCGACAAGCAGATTCTGGCGCTGTTCGAGCCGGGCTCCTACGACATCATCCCGCATGACGGCATGCGTCGCACCATCGCGCAGCGCCTGACGGCCTCCGTGCAGAACGTGCCGCATTTCTATCTCACCATCGATTGCGACATTGGCCGCCTGCTCGACGCGCGCGAGCAGATCAATGCGGCCGCGCCGAAGGACAAGGAGAAGAAGCCGCTCTACAAGCTTTCGGTCAACGACTTCGTCATCAAGGCGATGGCGGTCGCGTTGCAGCAGATCCCGAACTGCAATGTGAGCTGGACCGACGGCGGCATGGTCAAGCACAAGCATTCCGACGTCGGCGTGGCGGTGGCGATGCCTGGCGGCCTGATCACGCCGATCATCCGCAAGGCTGAGACCAAATCGCTTTCGATGATCTCCAACGAGATGAAGGATTTTGCCGCACGCGCTCGTGCCCGCAAGCTCAAGCCCGAGGAATATCAGGGCGGCACCACCGCGGTGTCCAATCTCGGCATGTACGGCATCAAGGATTTCACCGCCGTCATCAACCCGCCGCATGCGACGATCCTCGCGGTCGGCACCAGCGAGGAGCGGCCGGTCGTGCGTGAGGGCAAGATCGAGATCGCCCATATCATGAGCGTGACGCTCTCCTGCGATCACCGCGCCATCGACGGTGCGCTGGGAGCGGAACTAATCGGCGCCTTCAGGCGGCTGATCGAGAACCCCGTGATGATGATGGTGTAGGCGGCACGGATACGGTGCCGATCTTGCAGAACGCCGCTCCCGCGGCATGAGAGCTGGTTGAGTGAGGCGGAAACAAGAATGGCCGACACATCCTTCGACATCATCATCATCGGTTCCGGACCCGGAGGCTATGTCACCGCGATCCGCGCAGCGCAGCTCGGGTTCAAGACGGCGATCGTCGAAAAATCCTATCTCGGCGGCATCTGCCTGAATTGGGGCTGTATCCCGACCAAGGCGCTTTTGCGCTCAGCTGAAATCTATCACTACATGCAGCATGCGAAGGATTACGGCCTCTCCGCCGAGAAGGTCGGCTTCGATGCCAAGGCCGTGGTGCAGCGCTCGCGCGGGGTGTCAAAACGCCTCAATGACGGCGTCGGCTTCCTGATGAAGAAGAACAAGGTCACGGTAATCTGGGGCGATGCATCGATCGACGCGCCCGGCAAGGTCACGGTGAAGAAGTCCGCGGTCGAGGGGCCGAAGGGCGCGCTGGGCGAGGGCGCCTATCAGGCAAAGCACATCATCGTCGCGACCGGCGCGCGGCCGCGCGTGTTGCCGGGGCTAGAGCCGGACAAGAAGTTGGTCTGGACCTATTTCGAGGCCATGGTACCGGAGCGGATTCCGGAATCGCTGCTGGTGGTCGGCTCGGGCGCGATCGGCATCGAGTTCGCTTCTTTCTTCCACACCATGGGAAGCGACGTCACTGTGGTCGAGGTATTGCCGCAGATTCTCCCCGTGGAAGACGTCGAGATCGCTGGCCTTGCGCGCAAACGTTTCGAAAAGCAGGGCATCAAGATCATCACGAGCGCCAAGGTGACCAAGCTTGAAAAGAAGGCGGACAGCGTCGTCGCGACCATCGATGACGGCAAGCAGCCGCAGGCGGTCGAGTTCGAGCGGGTGATTTCGGCGGTTGGCGTGGTCGGCAATATCGAGAATCTCGGCCTGGAAAAGCTCGGCGTCAAAACCGACCGCGGCTGCGTCGTGATCGACGGTCTCTGCAAGACCAATGTTCCCGGCATCTACGCCATCGGCGACGTCGCAGGTCCCCCGATGCTCGCGCACAAGGCCGAGCATGAGGGCGTGATCTGCGTCGAGGGCATCAAGGGCCTGCACCCGCATCCAATGGACAAGAATCTCATTCCGGGCTGCACCTATTGCAACCCGCAGGTGGCCTCCGTTGGTCTCACCGAGGCCAGGGCAAAAGAAGGCGGCCGCGAGATCCGCGTCGGCCGCTTCCCCTTTGTCGGGAATGGCAAGGCGATCGCGCTTGGGGAGGACCAGGGCTTGGTGAAGGTGGTCTTCGACAAGAAGACCGGACAACTGCTCGGCGCGCACATGATCGGGGCCGAGGTCACCGAGCTGATCCAGGGCTATGTCGTCGCCATGAACCTGGAGACGACGGAGGAAGAGCTGATGCACACCGTGTTCCCGCATCCGACCTTGTCGGAAATGATGAAGGAAGCGGTGCTCGACGCCTATGGGCGCGTGCTCAACATCTGAGAACAACAAGAAGCCGGAAAGAAACGCCTTTGAAAGACAACGACAATCTCACCATCGAACGCCCAACATTCGTTACCCATCTCGAATGCGCGATGGAAGGCGACCATTATGCCGCCGACCAGGTCCATAACCTGTCCAAGGCCGGCAAGCCGTTGCTGGTCCGCTACGACCTCGCGGGCGTCAGGAAGGCGCTGAGCAAGGAGGCACTGGCTGCGCGCCCTGCCGACATGTGGCGCTATCGTGAGCTCTTGCCGGTGCGCAAATGCAAGGACATTGTTAGCCTTGGCGAAGTCACCACGCCGCTGATCCGCCTGCCCAAGCTTGCGAAAAAGCTCGGCGGCGGCGAGATCATTGTAAAGGACGAGGGCCGGCTGCCGACCGGCTCGTTCAAGGCGCGCGGGCTCGTGATGGCGGTGTCGATGGGCAAGGCGCTCGGCATCAAGCACATGGCGATGCCGACCAACGGCAATGCAGGCGCAGCGCTTGCGGCCTATGCGACCTCCTGCGGCATCAAGACCACCATCTTCTGCCCGGCCGATACGCCTGAAGTGAATGTCAGCGAGATCGAGCTGCAGGGCGCGACCGTCTACCGCGTCAACGGCCTGATCGACGATTGCGGCAAGATCGTCGGCGAGGGTAAGGCGAAGGTCGGCTGGTTCGATACCTCGACCCTGAAGGAACCCTATCGGATCGAGGGCAAGAAGACGATGGGGCTGGAGCTCGCCGAGCAGCTCGGCTGGGACGTACCAGACGTGATCTTCTATCCGACCGGCGGCGGGACCGGCCTGATCGGCATGTGGAAGGCCTTTGCCGAGCTCGAGGCCATCGGCTTTATCGGCTCCAAGCGGCCGCGCATGGTCGCGGTGCAGGCGGAGGGCTGCGCGCCGATGGTGCGGGCCTTCGAGAATGGCGTGGAGCATGCGCCGCGCTGGGAGGATGCGCACACCATCGCATCGGGGATTCGCGTGCCGCAGGCGATCGGAGATTTTCTTATTCTGCGCGCGGTGCGCGAGAGCAAGGGCTTTGCGATCGCGGTGTCCGACGAGAAGATTTCCGTTGCGCTCAACGACGTGGCGCGCGAGGAGGGCTTGCTGTTGTGCCCCGAAGGGGCCGCGACCTATGCCGCCTATCAGCAAAGCCTTGCAGATGGGCGCGTCAGCAAAAATGATCGCGTGATGCTGTTCAATTGCGCGACGGGTCTTAAATACCCGTTGCCGGCGGTTCATCGCACGCTCGATCGCCTGAAGCCGATCGATTATACGCAGTTCTGACTCGCTCCAGCGGCGTGAGGAAGTGGTAATGCGCAGGACAGTTCTGGTCGCCATCTTCGCGCTGCTGGCATTCTGCGGCAGCGCTTTCGCCGACAGCTATCCCTCGCGTCCCATCACCATCGTGGTGCCGTTCGCGGCCGGCGGACCATCGGATGCGATGTCGCGGATTCTGGCCGAGCGCATGAAGCTGTCGCTCGGCCAACCCGTGCTGATCGAGAACACCACTGGCGCCGGCGGCTCGATCGGCGTCGCCCGCGTCGTGCACGCGGCGCCTGATGGCTACACAGTCGGCTTCGGCCATCTCGGAACCCATGTTGCCAATGGCGCCATCTACAAGCTGAATTACGATCTCGTCGCCGATCTCGAGCCGGTGGTGCTGCTGCCGAGCAACCCGATGATCATCGTCTCGAAGAACGCGGTGCCGGCGAAGACGCTTCCCGAGCTGATTGCCTGGCTGAAATCGCGACCCGAGCCGGCCGCGGCCGGGACAGCAGGTGCCGGCTCCGGCAGTCATATCGCCGGGCTCTATTTCGAGAGCACCACGGGTGTGAAGCTGCAATACGTGCCATATCGCGGCACGGGGCCTGCCATGAACGACCTGGTCGCCGGCCAGATCGACATCATCGTCGATCAGCTCTCCAACTCCATCAACCAGGTTCGCGCCGGGACTATCCGCGGCTATGCCGTCACCGACGACAAGCGGGCCGAATCCGCGCCGGAAATCCCGACCACCGACGAGGCCGGCGTGCCTGGCCTGCACATGACCTTGTGGTCCGGGCTGTGGGTGCCGAAGGGCACGCCGAAGGAGATCGTGGCCAAGCTGAACGTCGCGGCGGTCGAGGCGCTGAACGATTCGAACGTTCGCAAGGCGCTCGAGAACCTCGGGTTGCAGATGCCGCCTGCTGAAAAATTGACCCCTGAGTCGCTTGGCGACTGGCAGAAGGCCGAAATCGCGAAATGGTGGCCGATGATCAAGGCCGCCCATGTGAGTGTTGACTGAGAGCCAAATAGCTCTTTTGGCCTTTCAGCGTTCGAACTTTGTTTAAAAAGGTTGCCTGCAGGCCACGTTTGTTGCGCTCGGGCAACATTTTTCGAACATTTGGCTCGCGCCGCAGTCCGCTCTTGCCCCCGCCGCTTTTTAGCCACACCCCTCCATGTAATGATGAGTTTGTAGGCTGATGGCCACGGCAGAGGCGGAACCAAACCCCAGCTCTTGAGGTTTGCTGTTCGGGACTGCGGGGCCTGATGGAGCAGGCTTCGCGATGGACGCCAAGACCAATATCAAGGACAGGCTTCCGAGCCGTCATGTGACGGAAGGTCCTGCGCGCGCGCCCCATCGCTCCTACCTCTACGCCATGGGGCTGACCACCGAGCAGATTCACCAGCCTCTGATTGGCGTTGCCTCTTGCTGGAATGAAGCCGCCCCTTGCAACATCGCGCTGATGCGCCAGGCCCAGGCCGTGAAGAAGGGCGTCTCGGCCGGCGGCGGCACGCCGCGCGAGTTCTGCACCATTACCGTCACCGACGGCATGGCCATGGGCCATGACGGGATGCGCTCCTCGCTGCCGTCGCGCGAATGCATCGCCGATTCGGTCGAATTGACCGTACGCGGCCACGCCTATGACGCGCTGGTCGGGCTAGCCGGCTGCGACAAGTCGCTGCCGGGCATGATGATGGCCATGATCCGTCTGAACGTGCCGTCGATTTTCATCTATGGCGGCTCGATCCTGCCGGGTAATTTCCGGGGCCAGCAGGTCACGGTCCAAGACATGTTCGAGGCCGTCGGCAAGCACTCGGTCGGCGCCATGTCGGACGCCGATCTTGACGAGATCGAGCGCGTGGCATGCCCGTCTGCGGGTGCGTGCGGTGCACAATTCACCGCCAACACCATGGCGACGGTCTCCGAGGCGATGGGCCTTGCGCTGCCTTACTCGGCCGGCGCGCCGGCACCTTATGAGATCCGAGACGCTTTCTGCATGACTGCCGGCGAGCAGGTCATGGAGCTGGTCAAGGCCAACATTCGTCCGCGCGACATCGTCACCCGCAGAGCGCTGGAAAATGCTGCGGCCGTCGTTGCAGCATCCGGAGGCTCGACCAATGCCGCACTGCACCTGCCGGCGATCGCCCACGAGGCGGGCATCAAGTTCGATCTGTTCGACGTCGCCGAAATCTTCAAAAAGACACCATATGTCGCGGATTTGAAGCCCGGCGGTCGTTATGTCGCCAAAGACATGTTTGAAGCTGGCGGCATTCCGCTTCTGATGAAAACATTGCTCGACCATGGCCATCTGCACGGCGATTGCTTGACCGTCACAGGCCGTACGATCGCCGACAATCTCAAAAGCGTGAAATGGAATCCGCACCAGGATGTCGTGCGGGAAGCGAACAACCCGATCACCGTCACTGGCGGTGTGGTCGGGCTGAAGGGAAACCTCGCGCCAGAAGGGGCGATCGTGAAAGTCGCGGGCATGTCGAACCTACGTTTTACCGGGCCGGCCCGCTGCTTCGACCGCGAGGAGGACGCTTTCGAGGCCGTCCAGAAGCGCACCTACAAAGAAGGCGAAGTCATCGTCATCCGCTACGAGGGGCCGCGCGGCGGCCCCGGCATGCGCGAAATGCTGCAGACGACTGCGGCACTGACCGGGCAGGGCATGGGCGGTAAAATCGCACTGATAACGGATGGCCGCTTCTCCGGCGCCACCCGCGGCTTCTGCATCGGCCATGTCGGCCCGGAGGCGGCGGTAGGTGGACCGATCGGACTGTTGCAGGACGGCGACATCATCGAGATCGACGCAGTGGTCGGGACTCTTAACGTGAAATTGAGCGACGAAGAGCTTGCCAATCGCAAAACCAAGTGGCGCCCCCGAGAGACGAATCACACATCAGGGGCTCTCTGGAAGTATGCCCAGCAGGTTGGGCCGGCAATCGGAGGGGCCGTAACCCATCCGGGTGGTGCGCACGAGAAGCAATGCTATGCGAACATCTGAGCGTATCATCATCGCATTCATGGTCGGGGCGTGGTGGATCGCCCTGCCGGCGTTCGCCTTCGATGGCGCACCGGTCAACCAGGACCCCGTCCTTCCTGTAGCGTCGGGCCAGCCCGGCGCGGCTGCTGCGCTGAAGAAGGGCGCAGCCGCGGCCCAGGCGCAGGATACCACGCTCACCGCGCTGCAATATGCTGCAGAGGGCGGGCATCCCATCGCGCAGTGGAAGCTGGGCCGCATGTATGCCAATGGCGACGGCGTCGTACAGGACGATGTGCGCGCCTTCGACTATTTCAGCAAGATCGCCAACGCGCATGCCGAGGACAGCCCGTCGGCACCGCAGGCCCAGATCGTGGCCAATGCCTTTGTCGCACTCGGGCGCTACTATCTGAACGGCATCCCGAACTCCAAGGTCAAGGCGGACCCGGACCGGGCGCGCGAGATGTTCTCCTACGCGGCGTCCTACTTCGGCAATGCTGACGCGCAATACGATCTTGCGCGGCTTTATCTGAAGGCGCCTGACGCTTCGCCCGACAATTTCCGCTACGGCGCGCGCTGGCTTGGCCTCGCTGCGCAGAAGGGCCAGCACGAGGCGCAGGCACTGCTCGGGCAGATGCTGTTCAACGGCGACCGCCTGCCGAAGCAGGCCGCGCGCGGCCTGATGTGGCTGACGCTTGCCCGCGACAGCGCCGGTCCCGATGAGACCTGGATCAAGGAAAGCTACAACCGCGCTTTTGCCAAGGCGAACGACGACGACCGCGCCATGGCGCTGCAGATGCTTGAGCACTGGGTCCAGGGCAAGCGGGATTGAGGCCGACGGGGTAGGATCCAGCCCGCGACGATGTCCGGCTGCTTGTTGGCGAGCCACCGCTCCAGCAGTACGGGGTCGACGCCCGCAAAACCGCACAGGCGGCGTCGGCATCCGCCGGACTTGCGTCGCGAATTTTCACTTTGCGCTCCTAACCGCGCCTCACGCCGTCTCCAGATCCAGATCGGCCCACACCGGCACATGGTCCGACGGCTTGTCCCAGCCGCGCACATAACTGTCGATGCCGACATCGATCAGGCGGTCGCTGGCCTGTGGCGAGAGCAGGAGGTGGTCGATACGCAGGCCCCAGTTCTTCTGCCAGGCGCCGGCCTGATAGTCCCAGAAGGTGTATTGGCCGGGTGCATCGGTCACGGCGCGCACCGCATCAGTCAGCCCAAGGCCGAGCAGGGACTGAAAGGCCTCGCGGGTCGTGGGCCGGAACAGGGCATCGTTGACCCAGGCGGGCGGATTATAGACGTCGGCGGCCGCCGGGATCACGTTAAAGTCGCCTGCGAGGATCAGCGGCTCCTCTGCCTTGAGGCGCTCCCGAGAGTACTCGAGAAGGCGCGACATCCATTTGAGTTTGTAGGGGTATTTGTCGCTGTCGGCCGGGTTGCCGTTGGGCAGATAGAGGCAGGCGATGCGCAGCGCGCCGCCCTTGTGGGTCACGACGCCCTCGAGGAAGCGGGCATGGGCGTCCTCGTCGTCACCGGCGAGCCCCGACTTGGTCTCATCGAATGGCAGCTTCGAGAGTAGCGCCACGCCGTTGAAGGTCTTCTGGCCGTGGGTGACGACGTTATAGCCGAGCGCCTCGACCTCCAGCCGCGGGAAGGCGTCGTCGGTGCATTTGATTTCCTGCAGGCAGACGATGTCGGGCTCGCACTCGGTCAGCCAGGTCGTGAGGTGCTCGATACGCTGTCTGATCGAATTGACGTTCCAGGTGGCGATGCGCATGAGAATTCCAGCCGCTGGATGAGCAAAAAAACGAGGGACGAGGTGGCGCGAAGCGCCGGGTGAGGAGCCGCAGTTCGATCGAGGGACATAACCCCTCACCGGGATCGCATCTTTCGATGCGATCCGACCTCTCCCACGGGGAGAGTCAACCGAGTTCGCAGCGGCTAAGCGATTTTATAGCCAGAATTATCAGATCGAAAAACTAGTGCCGCAGCCGCAGGACGCGGTGGCGTTGGGGTTATGCACGCGAAATGACGCGCCAATCAGGTCGTCGACGAAATCGACCTCCGAGCCTGCCAGAAACGGCACCGAGGCCGAATCGACCAGCACCACTGCATTCTCGCGCTCGATCACGAGATCATCCTCGGCCCTGGCGCGGTCAACGTCGAATTTATACTGGAACCCGGAGCAGCCGCCGCCTTCCACCGAGATGCGCAACATGGCACCGGCGCCTTCGCCCTTCAGGATCTCGCCGATACGGCGGGCGGCGCGCTCGCTGATGGTCACGGCTGCTTTCATCTTCATATCTCTCTCGGCTCTCTGCGCGTCATGACCAATTCATTGGTATCCCGCGCCCGCCATAGTTAAGTACAGAGACCCAAGGAATCAAATGGATAGGGACTAAAAACCCGTGTCAGTCGGAATGGCTGCCCCCCGCGCGCTATATGCCTGCGATCCCGAGAAAAGCCGGGGGCGGCTTTATGACGAGCGGCCGAGCCGCACCCGCAGTGCCTTCCGCAGGGATTGCGACCGGGTGATTCACTCCACCGGATTCCGGCGGTTGAAGCATAAAACCCAGGTCTTCGTGTTCCACGAGGGCGATCATTACCGCACCAGGCTCACCCATTCCCTCGAGGTCGCCCAAATTGCCCGCGCGCTGGCCCGCCAGCTCGGCCTGGACGAGGATCTCACGGAGACGCTGGCACTGGCCCACGACCTCGGCCATCCGCCGTTCGGCCATGCCGGCGAGCGGGCGCTGGACGCCTGCCTGAAGGACCATGGCGGCTTCGACCATAACGCGCAGTCGCTCCGCGTCGTCACCGCGCTGGAGCACCGCTATCCCGGCTTCGATGGGCTCAATCTGACCTGGGAATCGCTGGAGGGCATCGTCAAGCACAACGGCCCACTGACTGCGCACGACGACACGCCGCTGCCGCGCTACCGCGAGCGCGGCATCCCGGTCGGGATCGCCGATTTCGTTAAAATCCTCGATCTCGAGCTCTGGAGCTTTGCCTCGCTGGAGGCACAGGTTGCAGCGGTTGCCGACGATATCGCCTATGATGCGCATGACATCGACGACGGCCTGCGCGCCGGGCTGTTCTCGATCGACGACCTCAGGTCGATGCCCGTGCCCGAGGCCATGATCGCTGCGATCGACCGCCGCTATCCCGGCCTCGATGCGGATCGCCGCGGCGCAGAGCTGGTGCGTGAGCTGATTTCCTATTTCATCAATGCGGTGGTGACGGAGGCCGAGCGGCTTTTGGCCGAAGTGAGGCCCGCTTCGGTCGATGAGGTCCGCAACGCCGGCCGGCAGCTGATCGCGTTCACGCCGGAGGTCGCAAGCACTGAGGCCGCCATCAAGGCCTTTCTTTGGGAGCACATGTACCGCCATGAGCGGGTGATGCGCATCATGGGGGATGCCGAGCGGATCGTCTTAGACCTCTTTGCCCGCTATGCGCAGGACCCCGATGATTTGCCTGAGGAATGGCGGGAAGGCACACGGGGCGTGACCGGCGCGGCCCGGGCGAGGCGGATCGGTAATTTCATTGCCGGCATGACCGATCGTTTCGCGCTGACCGAGCACCAAAGGCTTTTTGACTCGACACCGGATTTGCGTTAGGCGGCGGCCATGGCCGAGACCCCCGCAACCCCACATCTTTTCGCCGACATGCTCGCTCGCGTGCACGCAATTTGTGCTGCGCTGGCCAAGGAGGGGAATTGGCCTGAGGACATCGACTTCTCGCGTGTGGTGGTGGAACCGCCGCGCGAGACCAGCCATGGCGACATGGCGACCAATGCCGCGATGGTGCTGGCCAAGGAGGCGAAGAACAAGCCGCGGGAGCTCGCCGAGAAGATCGCCGCGCGGCTCTCCGCCGATCCGCTGGTCACCAGGGTCGACGTCGCCGGTCCCGGCTTCATCAATCTGACGCTGAAGCCGGAAGCCTGGGCCGATGCACTGCGCACCGTGCTGTCCGAGGGTGAGGCGTATGGCCGCAGCACGCCGCGCGGAGGCGCAAGAGTGAACGTCGAATATGTCTCGGCCAATCCGACCGGGCCGATGCATGTCGGCCATTGCCGGGGCGCGGTGTTTGGCGATGCGCTCTCCAATTTGCTCGCCTTCGGCGGTCACGATGTCACGCGCGAGTATTACATCAACGACGCCGGCGCCCAGGTCGATGTGCTCGGCCGCTCCGCTTTCCTGCGCTATCGCGAGGCGCTGGGCGAAACGATCAGCATTCCCGAAGGCCTCTATCCCGGCGACTATCTGAAGCCGGTCGGGCAGGCCCTGGCCGCCGAATATGGCGATCGCTTGCGCACGATGAGCGAAGCCGAATGGCTGCCGATCGCGCGCGACGAGGCGATCGCGATGATGATGGAGATGATCAAGGGCGATCTCGCCGCGCTCAACATCCATCACGACGTTTTCTTCTCCGAGCGCTCGCTTGTCTCCGGCGGCAGTAACAAGGTCGCCGAGACCATCGATTTCTTGCGCGAGCGCGGCGATGTCTATGAGGGCCGCCTGCCGCCGCCGAAGGGCGCGCCGGTGGAGGATTGGGAAGACCGCGAGCAGCTTCTGTTCCGCGCCACCGCTTACGGCGACGATGTCGATCGTCCGTTGATCAAGTCGGATGGTTCCTACACCTATTTCGCCTCCGACATCGCTAACCACAAGAGCAAGTTCGATCGCGGCTTTGCCGATCTGATCGACGTGTTCGGCGCCGACCATGGCGGCTACATCAAGCGCATGCAGGCAGCGGTGAAGGCTGTGACCGCCGGGCAGGCCGTGCTCGACGTCAAGATCGTGCAGCTCGTGAAGCTGCTCCGCAACGGCGAGCCGGTGAAGATGTCGAAGCGTTCAGGCGACTTCGTCACCTTGCGCGAGGTGGTCGACGAGGTCGGCCGCGACGCCGTGCGCTTCATGATGCTCTATCGCAAGAACGATGCGGTGCTGGATTTCGACCTCGCCAAGGTGATCGAGCAGTCGCGCGACAATCCGGTGTTCTATGTGCAGTACGGGCACGCTCGCGGCTACTCGATCTTCCGCAACGCGCGGGAGGTGGTTCCTGACCTGCCGGTGCGCCCCGAGGAGAGCGCCGCGCGCCTGGCCAATCTGGCCAAAGCGCCGGTCGAGCGGCTGACCGACTCGGCCGAGCTCAGCCTGCTCAAGCAGCTCGCGCTTTACCCCCGCACCGTCGAATCGGCGGCGGCCAGCCATGAGCCGCACCGAATTGCGTTTTACCTCTATGATTTAGCATCCGAGTTCCACGCGCTCTGGACGAAGGGGCGCGATTTGCCGTATTTACGCTTCATTATCCCTGATGATGCAGGGTTGACCATGGCACGGCTGGCCATGGTCCAGGGGGTCGTCTCGGTACTGGCATCGGGGCTTGCCATTTTGGGCGTCCACGCACCGGACGAAATGCGTTAGTTCTGGTGGAGTGCGCCCAGGTTGGGTTGGGCGACCGGTGGACGTATCACGACACAAGCCGGCCAGCATTTAGTTACGAGACGGGGGCGGCCTTCTCGAGGGAAATGCAGCATCACGATGGCTGATCGATATCAGGACAGAGCTTACGCAGGCCACAGTCGCAGCGGCGACCAACATGATTCTGACCGCGGCGAGAGCGATCCGTTGGCCGAACTCGCGCGGCTGATCGGTCAGACCGATTCGCTCGGCAATTTGGGCAAAGGCGGATCGGCACAGCAGCCTGTGCCGCGACACGAGCCGCACCAGCAGGACTACTACAGCGAAGACGATTACAGGCAGCCGGAACCGGAGCCGCCGCCTGTGCCTGCGGGGCCGCCTGCCTGGATGCAGCGCGCCAATATACGGCGCGATATGCCGCGTGAGGCACCGAGAGTGGTCGCGCGAGATAACCCGCGCGCTCTGCCGCCGGAGCCTGAGCCGGAACGCGATGACTACCGCAGCGCCGTACACCCGCTGCACCGCTATGCACAGCAGCCGCAGGTCGCGCCGCCGCAGCCGGACGATTATTACGACGAGCAGCCGGCCCATCAGCACCAAGCCTATCACCAGCAGGCTTATCAGCACGATCCACAGGCTTATGTGGAGGCCGAACAGGAAACCGATGCGTCGCGCTATGACGATGCGCTCTATGGCCAGATCGAGAACGGCGCACAGGACTTCCAGCGCGATCCGGCCTATCCGGACGACCCTTACGCCTATCAGGGCGAGTATGACGAGGAACTGGACGAGCCCCAAAAGCGCCGCGGCCTGCCGCTCAAGGTTGCCGCAGTTTTGGCGCTCGGCGTGTTTGGGGTGGCAGCGGCCTACGGCTACCACAGCTATGTCGGCTCGACCCGCTCCAGCGAGATCCCGATCATCAAGGCCGACAACAGTCCGACCAAGATCGTGCCCCAGCAATCGGATTCGGGCGCCAAGGTGCCGGACCGCATGGTGACGGGCGACGGCACAGAGAAGATGGTGTCGCGCGAGGAGCAGCCGGTCGACGTAAACTCCCGCAATGTCGGTCCGCGCGTGGTGTTTCCGCCCTTGAACCAGAACGCCAATCCGCCGCCGGTCGCGAGCGTGGCGCCGACCGCCATGCCGGCCGCGCCACCGCCTGGCTCGGCCGGGGCGGCTCCGGGCGGCACGTTGCCGAACGGCGAGCCGCGCAAGATCAAGACCTTTTCGGTGAAGGGCGACCAGCCCGATCCGTCCGCCTTGCCAGTCAACGCCCAGCCACAAGCTGCCCCGCCTGCGACGGCAGCCAAGAATGCGAAGGCGGCCCGGACGCCGCCCAGCCAGGCCAATGCCAGCGCCAACGGGCCGCTGTCGCTGTCGCCGCAGGGGCAGCCGGTGGAAACCGGCACCCAGATCGCCGCGACCAACCCGGCCCAGGTCGTGCCGAGCGCACCGGCGAGCGGTAGCGGCGGCTACTTGATCCAGGTCTCCTCGCAGCGAAGCGAAGCGGATGCACAGTCTTCGTTCCGGGCGCTGCAGAGCAAGTTCCCGACGGTCCTGGGCTCGCAGACGCCGGTGATCCGGCGCGCCGATCTGGGCGAGAAGGGCACCGTCTACCGCGCGATGGTAGGCCCATTCGGTTCACAGGAGGAGGCCGACCAGTTCTGCAACAACTACAGGAGCGCTGGCGGCCAGTGCTTAAGGGTGAAGAACTGACAGCCCTTTCTTGACCCCTCGATCCAGGGCGGGCTATTCGGCCTGATATGACCAAGGCCTTCATCACAGGAGTTGCCGGGCTCACGCTGAGCGACGACGAACGCGCCTTCATCGCGGCTGAGCGCCCTTGGGGATTCATCCTGTTCAAACGGAACATTGAAACCCCGGCTCAAGTTGTTTCGTTGATTGAGGAATTGCGTAAAGCTGCGGATGCGCCGGACGCTCCCGTGCTGGTCGACCAGGAAGGCGGCCGGGTGCAGCGCTTCGGGCCGCCGCATTGGCCGGTCTATCCGTCGGGGGCCGTATTCGGTCAGCTCTACGACATCGATTCGGCTTTGGGGCTGCGAGCGGCGCATTTGAGCGCGCGCCTGATCGCCGATGACCTGGCGAAGCTCGGCGTAACGGTGGACTGCCTGCCGCTCGCCGACGTGCCCGTCGCCGGCGCCGACGCGGTCATCGGCAACCGCGCCTACGGTACGGAGCCGGATAAGGTAGCGGGCATCGCCAGCGCTGTGACCGAGGGGCTGGAGGAGGGCGGTATTTTACCGGTCCTGAAGCATATTCCCGGCCATGGCCGGGCGACTGCGGACACCCATTTTCGCCTTCCGGTGGTCGATACGGGCAAAGACGAGCTCGAACGCACCGATTTTGCAGCGTTTCGGCCGCTCAACGACCTGCCGATGGCGATGACTGCACATGTTGTGTTTAGCGCCTTCGACCCCGCCCATCCGGCGACGACTTCTGCGACAATGATCGAACGGGTGATTCGCGGTGTAATCGGGTTCCAAGGTCTATTGATGAGTGACGACGTGTCCATGAATGCGCTGGCGGGATCGTTGGCCGAGCGGACGCGAGCTATTGTCGCCGCCGGCTGCGACATGGTCCTGCATTGCAATGGCAAGCTCAATGAGATGCGCGACGTGGCCGCCAACACGCCCGAACTGTCAGGCTTGGCGAAGACCCGCGCCGATGCTGCGCTTGCCGCGCGCCGTTCGCCAAAGCCGTTCGATCGAGGCAAAGCGTGGACTGAACTCGACGGACTGATCGTGCAAGCAGGAACGGCTGGCGTATGACTGCGGAAATCCTGTCCTTTGAAACCGGACGCCCTGCCGAGCTGTCCGACAGTGAACCGGCATTGGTGGTCGACGTCGAGGGCTATGAGGGGCCGCTCGATCTTCTGCTCGCGCTCGCGCGGCAGCAGAAGGTCGATCTCGCCAAGATCTCGATCCTGGCGCTCGCCGACCAGTATCTGCAGTTCATCGAAGCTGCGCGAAAGATCCGGCTTGAGCTAGCCGCCGACTATCTCGTCATGGCGGCTTGGCTAGCCTTCCTGAAATCACGGCTGCTTCTGCCGGAGCCGCCGTCCCAGGAGGGTCCGAGCGCCGAGGAAATGGCAACCGCGCTCGCCAACCGGCTGCGCCGGCTGGAAGCGATCCGCGAGGCGGCCAACCGGCTGATGAACCGGGCGCAATTGCAGCGCGACATCTTTCCGCGCGGCGAGCCGGAGCAGATCGCCGAGATTCGCCATCCCAAATATACCGCAACGCTCTACGATCTGTTGACCGCCTACGCCGCGCAGCGCCAGTCGCGCGTGCTGGCCTCGGTCCACCTTGCCAGACGCACAGTGTGGTCACTCGCGGAGGCGCGCGCCTCGTTGGAACGGCTGATCGGCCTGCCCGAATCCGAGGATTGGGGCTGCCTCGACGATTATCTGGTGCGCTATGTCGCCGAACCGTCGCAACGCGCCACCGTTTTTGCATCGAGCTTCGCAGCCGCGCTGGAACTGGTGCGTGAAGGCGAACTCGAACTGAACCAGAAACAGGCGTTCGCGCCGATCTACTTCCGTAAGCGCCCGCCACAGCCGCCGTCTGCGGCTCCTGCGGGCGATGTGACAGTCGAGTAGTTGAAGTGTTCGAAGAAGGAGACCCAGCCATGGCAAGCTTGGCGGAAAAACGCGAAGCCATCGCCGAGGAGCCGGCGGCGGCCGATCCGGCGGCGCGGCCGGAAGAATTGCGGCTGCTCGAAGCGCTGCTGTTCGCCTCCGCAGAACCACTCGACACCGCAACACTGGCAAAGCGCATGCCCGAGGGCGTTGACGTCAAGGCGGCTCTGGTCCAACTGCAAGCGGATTACGCGTCGCGCGGGGTCAATCTCGTCCGCATCGCCAACAAATGGACCTTTCGGACCGCCGGCGACCTTGCCTGGCTGATGACGCGGGAGAGCACCGAGACGCGGCGGCTGTCGCGCGCGGCGATCGAGGTCCTGGCGATCATCGCCTACCACCAGCCGGTGACGCGCGCCGAGATCGAGGAGATCCGTGGCGTCGTCACCTCCAAGGGGACCCTCGACGTGCTGCTGGAAACAGGCTGGATCCGTCCGCGTGGCCGGCGCAAGACGCCGGGGCGTCCTCTGACCTTCGGCACCACCGAGGGCTTCCTGGGGCAATTCAGCCTGGAGGCGCTCGGCGACCTGCCGGGCCTGGAGGAACTCAAGGGCACCGGCATGCTGGATACGCGGCTGCCGACCGGTTTCACCGTTCCAACGCCCTCGGATGACCCGACCTTGCGCGAGGACGAGGACCCGCTTGAGCCGGGCGATCTGGAACTCACGCTGGCGCCCACGCCGGACCCTGAGCCGGAATCGGGCGGCGAGAGCTAAGGCGAAGCACACGCCGACCTCGAACCGTCATTCTGTAGAGGCCGCAAAGCGGCTATCTCGACGGAGACGGCGCGACCGGGATCGTTCATCCTTCCGGGCCGGCTGCGCGCGCTTCAGGATGACAGGGCATCAAGGAAGCCGTTCCCGTAGATTAACGGTAGGCCAAATAGGTGAGCGTCAACCGCGATTTGACGTAGGCCAAGTCCTTGTTTTTGACATCCGCCAAGCCTACGTTTGCGGCAAGATCAGGCCATATCAGGCCATTTCGTGTTTTGGAGGTTGCAGGATGGGTTCACTTAGCATTTGGCACTGGATCGTGGTGATCGCAGTCGTCCTGCTGCTGTTCGGCCGCGGCAAGATTTCCGACCTGATGGGCGACGTCGCGCAGGGCATCAAGGCCTTCAAGAAGGGCATGCAGGACGACGACAAGGTCGCCGACAACAAGTCCGAGCCGGTGAAGAGCATCGATCACACCGCCTCGCAGGCACCGGCTGCGCGGTCGGACGTCGGCAGCAAGGCGGTCTAAAGGCCACCACGCGACCATAAGCCGGTCCCATCCTGTTCTGACGCAGGGCGCGAGACGGTTTCGCGTAAGCGGAAATATGAATGTTCGACATCGGGTGGAGTGAATTCGTCCTCATCGCGGTTGTCGCGCTGATTGCCATCGGCCCGAAGGAGCTGCCGGGCGTGTTGCGCACGGTTGGGCAATGGATGGGCAAGGCGCGCAAGATGGCCGCCGAATTTCAGAGCCAATTCCAGGAAGCCATGCGCGAAGCCGAGATGGCTGACCTGAAGAAGAGCTTTGACGACGTGCGAGAGGCGGCATCCGGCCTTTCCGGCGGCAATCTGATCTCGTCGCTGCAGAGGGACGTCACCAACTCGCTGCGCATCGACGACATCAACAAGCCGGCGGAGACACCTGCGGCGCCAGCGATCGAGCCGCCGGCGACGCCAACCGAGCCTGAAGCGCCGACGCCGCAGACGTTCGTGGAAGCCGAGACCCATGTGGCGGCCGAGCCGCTGGCTGTCGTCAGCGAGAATCAACCGGCGGCCGTTGCGGAGGAGATTGCGCCCACGCCTGACGGCCTCAAGGACGCCAAAGCGTCATGACCGACGCCGACATCGAAGCGAGCAAGGCCCCGCTGCTCGACCATCTGATCGAGCTGCGCGCGCGGCTGATCAAGTCGCTGCTCGGCTTTGGCATCGCTTTCATCTTCTGCTTCTTCTTCGCCAAGCAGATCTACAACGTGCTGGTCTGGCCCTTCGTCTGGGTGGCGGGGCCGGAGAATTCGAAATTCATCTACACCGCGCTGCTGGAATACTTCATCACCCAGCTCAAGCTCGCGCTGTTTGGTGCCGGCTTCATCTCGTTTCCAATCATTGCGACCCAGATCTATAAATTCGTGGCGCCCGGCCTGTACCGGCACGAGCGTAACGCTTTCCTGCCTTATCTGGTCGCAACCCCCGTGTTCTTCGTGATGGGGGCTGCGCTGGTCTATTTCGTGGTGCTGCCGATGCTGGTGCGCTTCTCGCTCGGCATGCAGCAGATGGCCGGACCCGAGACCGCGCAGATCGCGCTTTTGCCCAAGGTCGGCGAATATCTGTCGTTGATGATGTCCCTGATCTTTGCGTTCGGCATCGCCTTTCAGCTGCCCGTGATTCTGACCCTGCTCGGGCGCGTCGGCATCATCACCTCGAAAATGCTGCGCGAAAAGCGACGCTATTTCATCGTGATCGCCTTCGTGATCGCGGCTGTCCTGACCCCGCCCGACGTGCTGAGCCAATCTTCGCTGGCGATTCCCTTGCTCGCGCTCTACGAGGGCTCGATCATCGCGGTCAGCATCGTCGAGAAGAAGGCGGCGGCCGCCCAGGCCAGCTCCGCCAACCCGTCGGCGACGAATCCGGCGGAATAGGGCCGTCTAAATCACCCTGTCATACCCCGCCAAGGCGGGGTATCCAGTACCCGCACTCTATCTCGATTCAACCACCGCCTCTGGAATACTGGGTCGCCTCGCCTTCGCGGGCGATGACAGATGTGGTAGGGCGGCGGCGCCATAACCGTTCGGCACCCAGCCTGCAATTTGCGAGTGACGTCATGCACGACATCAAATGGATTCGCGAGAACCCGGACAGCTTCGATGCGGCGCTGAAGCGGCGCGGACTGGCGCCGTTGTCGCCGTCGCTGCTAGCCATCGACGAGAAGCGCCGGGCGGCAATCCTGTCCTCTGAGCAGACGTTGGCCCGGCGCAACGCGGCGTCCAAGGAAATTGGCGAGGCCAAGAAGGCCAAGGACGAGGCGCGCGCGGCTGCGTTGATGGAAGAGGTCGCTCGCCTCAAGACGAACTTGCCGGAGCTCGAGGCCACCGCCAAGGCCGCCGACGAAGAGCTGCGCGAGGCGCTTGCCGCTATTCCGAACCTTCCACTTGCCGAGGTGCCCGACGGCGTCGACGAGCACGGAAATATACAGCGTCACGTTTTCGGCAACCGCCGCAATTACGCGTTCGCGCCCAAGCCGCATGACGATCTCGGCACGTCGCTCGGCTTCATGGATTTCGAGAGCGCCGCAAAGCTGTCAGGCGCGCGCTTTGTCGTCTTGAGGAAGGGCCTGGCGCGGCTCGAGCGTGCCATCGGCCAGTTCATGCTGGATCTCCACACCAACGAGCACGGTTACACCGAGATCAATCCGCCGCTGCTGGTCCGCAACGAGGTGATGTTCGGCACCGGGCAGCTGCCGAAATTCGAGGACGACCAGTTCTGGGCCATCAAGGGCGAGCTGCTGGCAAACCCCGACGAGCGCCTGAAAACCGAGCGTCTTGGCCTGATCCCGACCGCCGAAGTCTCGCTCACCAATCTCGTGCGGGAATCTATCGTGGACGAAAAAGAGCTGCCGATGCGGCTGACCGCGCTCACGCCTTGCTTCCGCGCGGAAGCGGGCGCTGCAGGCCGGGATACTCGCGGCATGATCCGCCAGCACCAGTTCACCAAGGTCGAGCTGGTCTCGATCACCACGCCCGAGACCAGCAAGGACGAGCATGAGCGCATGCTCGCCTGCGCGGAAGAAGTGCTGCGCCAGCTCGATTTGCACTACCGGGTGATAACGCTGTGCACCGGCGATATGGGCTTCTCATCGCGGAAGACTTACGACATCGAGGTCTGGATGCCGGGGCAGGGCGACGGCGGTGCCTTCCGCGAAATCTCCAGCTGCTCGGTCTGCGGCGACTTCCAGGCCCGCCGCATGGATGCGCGCTATCGCGGCCCCGACGGCAAGCCGCGCTTTGTGCACACACTGAACGGCTCGGGCACGGCGGTCGGCCGCGCGTTGATTGCGGTCATGGAGACCTACCAGCAGGAAGGTGGCGCGATCGCCGTGCCGGACGTGCTGCAGTCCTACATGGGCGGCCTCAAGGTGATCTCGAAGGACGTCCAGTAAGAGCGTCTCGTCGCGTGAACGCCGTTCGTCTTGCAAATAGATGACGTCAACAAACACATTCGCGCGACGCGACGTGGCGGTTCGATCTCTCGTCATTGTGTTGATGGGAACCTGCAGCGGCTGTCAAATGTTACCGCTAAGGCCGCCAAAGGCCGTTTAGCAGTGTAACGGAGACAGTTAATGCGATCTATCAATGCCGCCGCAGCAGCGTCGCTCGCGCTCGCTTTTGCGGTTGGAAGCGCCGATGCGATGCCTGTGGATCACTCCATGCAAGGAGCTGCGTCCATGAATGTTGAGCAGGCGCAGTTCATCTCTGGCGGAAGAAACTATTGTTGGTACGACAGCGGCTGGCGCGGCCCCGGGTTTTACTGGTGCGGCTACGCTTGGCGCCGCGGCTTCGGTTGGGGCGGTGGGGCCGGATGGCACGGCTGGCACCGCGGCGGACCAGCACACGTGATCGTCAGGCCGGGGCACGGAAGGCCTGGAGGGCACGGTCCAGGAAGACCCGGTGGAGGCCATCATGACGGTGGACATTCGGGTGGGCACGGTCATCGCTGAGAGCCGACCACGACAGCGTTCAACAAGAGCCCGCCAGCGGAGTGGCGGGCTCAACGTTTGGATCGAAGTTAAGCGATAGTCTAGGCCCCCTTCAACGCAACTCATCGAGGAAGCAGGCGAGCAATCAGGTGTCGGGCCGCCTCCTTGGCACCTCGTTCGACAAGGTCTCGGTCGGCAGGCGGCGAAGAAATAATTCTGCCGCGATTATCTGCAAGACCTCCACGCGTTCTTTGTTGCGAACACCGATCTGCCCGTTATTTTCCGTTTCCGTTCTTGTGCAAGTTGTTTCTGAAAGCGGCTCGATGGCCCTCCATCGCGACATCTATTGGGTCGGCAGGCAATGGGCCGTCACCGGTTTTGGGATACAGGCGGTCGATCAGCGCCTCCAAGGCACCTTCGACATCGAATGCTCGCGGGTTTGGGACGAAGGCGCGCACGCACTCACACGCGCTCATGCCTGGGTCAACAAGGAAGATTTCGACAAGGCGGTGATGATCGCGCGGCGGCGCTTTCCCGAGCCTGCCGCGAAATCCCTGCCGCTGGTGGAGAGCGTGCTGGAGTTGATCCAGCAGCCGGCGCCGAGCGCCGTGCCGCAGCCGATGCCATCGCCTCGCGATGATCAAGCAGGCGCGCCGCGTGTGCAGACAGCAGCGTCGGAGCGATCGCAAACGCCATCACCGCCGCTGCAATTGCGCATGCAGGGCCAGCTTGCGCGGTTTGTGCCGCAATGGCGGGTCAGGCGATAGGATCAATTCCTGGGTGTCGCGCTGGAAAATCCCGGTGTCTGGTGGTTGCGATAGTAGCGCTGCAGGTCGGGTGGGATGGCGCCGATCCCGACCGGATAGCGCCGTCGCGCCGGCGCGCAGCCGGAATGGGTAATGACCATGCCATGGCCGCAACGGTGCCGGTGCGCGTCCTCGTCCTCGGCCCGCCTCGGCTGCACTGGCGGCGTTGTCGTTTCCGGTTCGGGCGCAGCCGCGGTCGTCGAGATCGCGAGGCATTTGCCGCTCTTCAGCACGGTCTGCTCCGGGCAGCGTTTAGGCACGCATTTGCCATTCACATATTCAAGCCCGTAGGTCTCGCCGGACATCACCACCTGGCCGGTGCAGAGGCAGATTCCGCTCACGGTCAATTCGCCACCGAGGCAATTGTCGGCGTGAGCCTTGACGCAGGTGCCGCCGTTGGCTGGGCTGCCGTCGATCGACATCAGATTGAAGCCGGACGGGCAGATACAGGCGCCGTCGGTGACCGTGCCGCCGGTGCAGACAATGGCGACGACGGGCTTGGGCGTGGCGGGCGCGACCGGTGGCGCTACCGGCGCTACCGGCGCGTCGGCAACGCAGGTCCCGCTCGTCGCATCAAGATGGGTCGAGGCCGCGCATTTGCACTGGCTGGAGAGGTTGCGCAGGCAGGGGTCGGTCGAGAGCTGCGGGGGAGGCGGAGGGGCAGGGGCAGGAGCAGCGGCAGGGGCCGGCGGTGGTGGCGTTGCGACCGGCTTCGCAACGCAGCGGCCGTTGCGCATCTCCTGCCAGGGAAAGCATTGCAGGTCGGAATCCTTATTCGCCTGCGCGCGGATCGGATTTGAACTGAAAAAGACCAGGAAAACGGCAATCGCGGCAGCGGCAAAACAGCGGGTCATCCCGAACCCCTCGCCAATCCACTCGATCAAATGCAGTGCAAAATAGTCCGGCCGAAGCCGGCTTCGCAATAAGCCAGTCTACCCAATTCTCGGGCTAAAAGCCGCTATTTTCCCTTTGTTTTTCCGGGTTTGCCTCGGAGCCAGTGAGCGGATAAGACGGCCACATAGGGCGACCAGAATCGTTTGAACAAGGGCTTATTGCGGCATGCGCATCCTCTGCACCAATGATGACGGCATTCATGCGCCTGGGCTGAAGGTCATTGAGGAGATTGCGCGCGCGCTCTCCGGTGACGTCTGGGTGGTGGCGCCGGAGCTCGACCAGTCGGGCGTGTCGCATTCGCTGTCGCTGAACGATCCCCTGCGGCTGCGCGAGGTGACGCCGCGCCATTTCGCGGTGCGCGGCACGCCGACCGATTGCGTCATCATGGGCGCGCGCCACGTCCTGCTGCCCAAGCTGCCCGACCTCGTGCTGTCGGGCGTCAACAGGGGCCGCAACGTCGCGGAAGACGTGGTCTATTCCGGCACCATCGCGGGCGCTCTCGAAGGGACCATTCTCGGCCTGCCGTCCTTCGCGCTGTCGCAGGAATTTTCCGTGGAGACACGCGACAAGCCGCTATGGAACACCGCGACGACATTCGCCCCCGACATCCTGCGCAAGGTGATCGCGGCGGGCGTGCCGAAGAACACGGTGATCAACATCAACTTCCCAGCCTGCGTGCCGGAGGAGGTGAAGGGCATCCGCGTCACCCGCCAGGGCAAGCGCAATCTCGGCTTTCTGAAGGTTGACCAGCGTCGCGACGGGCGCGGCAATCCCTATTTCTGGATCGGCTTCGAGCGCGCCGCGATGCTGGATGCGCCGGAGGAGGGGACCGATCTCGCAGCACTCGCCGCCCGCTACGTCTCGGTGACGCCGCTGCGGCTCGACCGCACCGACGAGGCGTTTTCCGAAGCACTGGGCAACGTGTTGAAGGAAGGTTGAAGGCCGCGGCGACGCCAGCAGCTTGATTGAGGTCAAGTTGCTGGCGGCCCTTCCGTCAGTCAAGACGTGAGGCATTAATAAAATACAGAGGCAGGCTTACGCAGGCCTTGTTGCTAGCTCTTGTTGCTAGCTCTTGTGGCAAGCGGGAATTGTTGGGCTTGCGTCATGCCTGCGTGCCGCGCAACGCACTGTCAATGGCCTTGCCCAGCGTTTCGACCTGAAATGGCTTCTGCAGCGCCGGACGATCACGATATTCTTCGGGAAGCCCCGAGGAGCCGTAACCAGTCGCGAAGATGAAGGGGCGGTTGCGTGCCTTGATCAAGTCGGCGACGGGCGAGATCACCTTGCCATTGACGTTCACGTCGAGGATGGCGAGGTCATAGTAGATGGTCTGCGCGAGCCGGATCGCCTCGTTGATTTCGCCGGCCTCTGCTGCGACGGTGTAGCCGAGCTCCTCCAGCATGTCGGCGACCATCATCCTGATCATAACCTCGTCCTCGACGAGGAGCACCGAGCCGCGCGGCGGCCGCGTCGCTGTCATGCTATTGATTCCCTGGCATTGGTCCGTTGCCCATCACGGCTCCGCCAAAAGATCTCTCGGAGCGGTCCTTTAGAGAAGCACTTTCGGGGAACGTTCGCAAATACCGATCGACGGTGCAACGCATTGGTGGTGCAAGCTGATTGATCGCAACGGTCTTCAACGCCAAGCTGTCCAAATGGTTCCGGCAGCGGAACACTGATTCGAGGGCAAACGCCTGTGCAATCATCGATTTTTATTGCATCGAGCTTCATCTGCGGTTGTCAGGATCCTTCGAAAGGTTGCGGAAAGCGAGACCTAATATGTCGGCGAAAGCGACCACTCCTCCGGAAAAAATGATGTTCCAGCTGACGCTGCGGCGGCGCGGCATCAGCGAGCAGGCGGTGCTGCGCGCCATGGAAGAGGTGCCGCGCGAAGCATTTGTCCAGGAGCGCGATCGGGCCGACGCCTATCGCGACAGCGCGCTCGGCATCGCTTGCGGTCAGACGATCAGCCAGCCCTTTGTGGTCGCCTATATGACCGAGCAGCTCAAGCTGACCAAAGCCCACCGCGTGCTCGAGATCGGCACCGGCTCCGGCTACCAGGCCGCGGTGCTGTCGCGCCTGGCCGCCCATGTTGTCACTATCGAGCGCTTCCGCACCCTTGCCGACTCTGCGCGGCGGCTGCTGGAGGCGCGTGGCTACCACAATGTCGAGGTGATGCTGGGTGACGGCTTTGCGGTGCCAGAGCAGCTCGGCCGGTTCGACCGCATCATCGTCACTGCGGCGATGACGGAATTGCCGGAGGAGCTGGTGCAGCGGCTGGAGCCCGCCGGCATCTTGATTGCCCCGGTCGGGCCCCACCATGGCGTGCAGACGCTGGTCCGCGTAGTCAGGACCGCGACCGGTTTCGACCGCAAGGAACTGGTCGATGTGCGCTTCGTGCCGGCGCTGCCCGGCATCGCCCAGCAGCTCTGATGGTCCGGTCGAAATCCGGATCGGTTGTGACGCCAACGTCTTATTGGAAGGGTTAAGCGGTTATTTACTGGGGCGGTGTTTACTCAAATCGGTATTTTGTTGCGTACGAGTGAGTAACCATGTCCCTAGTCGCCGAGTTGCTTTGCTCGCGCCGCGTGCCGCACGCCGCGGTGTTGGCGCTGGTCTCGTTCGCTTTTGCCGGCTGCAGCGCCGACACGTCGAGCCGATTTTCCCAGACCACGTTAGGCAATCCCTTTAACTATCAGCCCGAAGCCACCGGCTCCGTGCCATCAGCGGCGCCCGCGCCGCAGGTCGAGCGACAGGAGCTGCCGCAATATGCCCGCCCGCATCCCTACGCCTCCTCGGCCTCTGGCGCGCCACCCGTTGTCGCCGCGCCGCAGTCCTATCCGAGCGCCAATGCCGGCGTGTCCGGGGGCGGGCGGGGGATGGCCTCCTACACCCCGCCTGTCAATAATTACGCGCCGCCGGCCCAGCCGCATCTCGAAACGACCGGCAGCGTGCCGCCGCGCTCCGTCGCTGCTGCTCCACGCCCGGCCCATATCAAGATCATCGTCGGCACCAGCGACACGCTGGAGATAGTGGCGCACCGCTATCACGTCACGCCGGCTGCGATCATGGCGGCCAATGGCTACAAGGGACCGCGGACCTTGTCGCCGGGACAGTCGCTCTTGGTCCCACAGCCAGCCACGCCCGCAACAACCGCCGCGGCTCCAGTACCGGCCGCGCCAGTCGCCGCTTTGGCTCCGGCAACACCCGCGCGCCCGGCGACCAAGCCGGTCGCGGTTGCTGCTGCCCCCATGGCCGCCGCTACCATCCATGTGGTGAACCATGGCGATACGCTGCACAGCATCGCTCGTCGCTACCATGTGTCGGTTGGCGAACTCGCCCACGCCAACAATCTCGATACCGGCGCCAAGCTGAAGCTTGGCAGTCGCCTCAACGTACCGGGCAAGGTTGCCGCAACTGCTGTGGCCGCGGCGTCTGTCGCGGCGCCGCAGCTGGTAGCCGCAGCACCCGTGGTCGCGCCCAAGCTCGCGGCGGCGGCTGCGCCACAGCAGAGCGCGCGGCTCGCCCAGGCAAGTCCCGCAGCCGAGGACGGTGCGCCGGAACCCGCGATCAAGGCGAGCGAGGCCACCGGCGCGCTGCCGACCTTCCGCTGGCCGGTGCGCGGCAAGGTGATCGCAAGCTACGGCGCCAAGACCAACGGCAAGTCCAATGATGGCATCAACCTCGCGGTGCCCGAAGGGACGCCGGTCAAGGCCGCCGAAGACGGCGTGGTCGCCTATGCCGGCAACGAGCTCAAGGGATACGGCAACCTTGTCCTGGTGCGGCACGCCAACGGCTATGTCACCGCGTATGCCCATGCGAGTGAGCTGCTGGTGAAGCGCGGAGACACCATCAAGCGCGGCCAGGTCATTGCCAAGTCGGGTCAATCGGGGGAAGTGGCGTCGCCGCAGCTCCACTTCGAGATCCGCAAGGGATCGTCCCCGGTTGACCCGCTGCAATTCCTCAACGGGGCGTGAGACTTGCTCACGTCTCGCTAAGCTTCACGCCCAGTCGACCGGCGAGTTCCTGGATGAACTGCCAGGCCACGCGGCCCGAACGTGAGCCGCGGGTGGTTGCCCATTCCAGGGCCTCGCGTTCCAGCTCCTCGTCGGCGAGCTTGATACCGAAATGACCGCAATAGCCCCGCACCATGGCGAGATATTCGTCCTGGCTGCAGCGGTGGAAGCCGAGCCATAGGCCGAAGCGGTCGGACAGCGACACCTTCTCCTCGACCGCTTCGCCAGGGTTGATCGCCGTCGAGCGCTCATTCTCGATCATCTCGCGCGCAAGCAGGTGGCGGCGGTTGGAGGTGGCGTAGAGGATGACGTTGTCGGGCCGGCCCTCGATGCCGCCCTCCAGAACGGCCTTCAGCGACTTGTAGGACGCATCGTTGCCGTCGAAGGAGAGGTCGTCGCAGAACACGATGAAGTGGAATTGGGAGGCGCGCAGAAGCTCCATCAAGGAGGGCAGGCTCTCGATGTCCTCGCGGTGGATCTCGATCAGCTTCAGCCGGTCGGCCGGCTTGCGGTCGAGATTGATGCTGGCATGCGCGGCCTTCACCAGCGAGGATTTGCCCATGCCGCGGGCGCCCCACAGGAGCGCGTTGTTCGCCGGCAGCCCGTTGGCGAACCGCTCCGTATTCTCGATCAGGATGTCGCGCATCCGGTCGATGCCCTTGAGCAGCGTCAGTTCGACGCGGCTGACGCGCGGGACGGTGCTCAAGCGCCCGTCGGGGTGCCAGACAAAGGCGTCGGCTTCGGCAAAGGAGTATGGCTTCGGCGGCCTGGGCGTGTTGGCCGCGAGGTGGGCGCCAATGGCCTCCAGCGCTGCAGCGATCCTGGCGGAATGGTCGTCGGCGTCTCGGGCGGGGGCGCGCTTTGCCGCAGGTTTGGCGGACTTTTTCGCAACCGCCTTGCGGGCGGTCACAGTAGCGGTTTTGCGGGTCATTTTTGACATTCGTTATTTTCCTGACCGCGGAGGCTTTATCGAGCCTTTTCAAGGCCCGCAAGCGGCCCCAAATCAGGGGTGGGCGGCGTTGCAATTGGGACCGCGGCCGCTATAGTCCGCGCGAATTTCCCGGGACCGGCGCCTGCTGATAGGCCTTGCCGGCCCGTTGCCGTCCCATAAAGGATTAGGAACTCCCGATGCTGATTACCCCCGCCTATGCCCAGGCCGCGGCCGGCGGCGACACCAACAGCATGTTGATGTCGCTTTTGCCCTTCGCGCTGATCTTCGTGATCATGTACTTCCTGATCCTGCGCCCGCAGCAGAAGAAGGTTAAGGACCACAATGAGCTGGTCAAGAACATCCGCCGGGGCGACACCGTCGTCACCTCCGGCGGGCTGGTCGGCAAGGTGACCAAGGTCGTCGACGACGACCAGATCGAATTTGAAATCTCCGATGGCGTTCGCGTCCGGCAGATGCGCCAGATGATCTCCGGCGTACGCGCCAAGGGCGAACCGGCAAAGGGCGAGGCCAAGGACGAGGCGTCCGCGAGCTGATCGCGCGTCCCGGATTCCGCTTCTTAAAGAGAACCCCCGATGTTGTATTTCACGCGGTGGAAGGCGCTCGGCATCATCCTGACGGCGCTCGTGGTGTGCCTGTGCGCCGTGCCGAACTTCTTTCCTGAGGCCACCGTCAAGAACTGGCCGCTCTGGGCGCAGCGGCGCCTGGTGCTCGGGCTCGATCTGCAGGGCGGTTCCTATCTGCTGCTCGAGGTCGATTCCAACTATATAAAGAAGGAAAAGCTCGACCAGATCCGCGACGATGTGCGGCGGACTCTGCGCGATGCCAAGATCGGCTATACCGGCCTGGCCAGCAAGGGCGATGCGGTCGAGGTGCGGGTCAAGGATACCGATCTGCAGACGGCGCTGTCCAAGCTGCGCGACCTGTCGCAACCGCTCGGCGGCTTGCTCGGATCCAGCGGCCAGCGCTCGCTGGACATGATCGACGCCGGCGGCGGGCTGATCCGGCTGACGGTGCCGCCGGCTGCAATCAACGAGCGCATCCGCCAGACCATCGAGCAGTCGATCCAGATCGTGGAGCGCCGCGTCAACCAGCTCGGCACCGTCGAGCCGGTGATCCAGCGCCAGGGCACCGACCGCATCCTGGTGCAGGTGCCGGGCCTGCAGGACCCGACCCGGCTGAAGGACCTGCTTGGCAAGACGGCCAAAATGGAATTCCGCATGGTCGACACCAGCGTGTCGCCGGACCAGGCGCAGCAGGGCAACCTGCCGCCTGACTCCGAACTCCTGATGAGTGCGTCCTCCCCGAAGGTGCCCTATGTGGTCAAGAAGCAGGTGCTGGTGACCGGCGGCGATCTAACGGATGCGCAGACTGCGTTTGATCCGCGCACCGGCGAGCCGGTCGTCAGCTTCAAGTTCAATTCGTCCGGTTCGCGCAAGTTTGCGCTGGCGACCACCGAGAATGTCGGTCAGCCCTTCGCCATTATTCTCGACAACGAGGTCATCTCGGCGCCCGTGATCCGCGAGCCGATCACCGGCGGGCAGGGGCAGATCTCGGGCAATTTCACCGTTCAGTCCGCCAACGACCTGGCAATCCTGCTCCGCGCCGGTGCGCTGCCGGCGCCGCTGACGGTGATCGAGGAGCGAACCGTCGGTCCCGGCCTCGGCGCGGACTCGATCGCGAAGGGAGAGCTCGCGGCCTATGTCGGCGCGATCATGGTCATCGTGTTCATGCTGCTGACCTACCGGCTGTTCGGCCTGTTCGCCAACATCGCCGTCATGATCAACGTCGCCATGATCTTCGGCCTGCTGTCGCTGCTCAATGCGACACTCACCCTGCCGGGCATCGCCGGCATCGTACTCACGGTCGGCATCGCGGTCGACTCCAACGTGCTGATCTATGAGCGCATCCGCGAGGAACTGCGCGGCGGGCGCAACGCCATCTCGGCGATCGACGCCGGCTTCAAGCGGGCGCTGGCCACGATCCTGGACTCCAACATCACCACCTTCATCGCCGCCGCGGTGCTGTTCTATATCGGCACCGGCCCGGTGCGCGGCTTCGCCGTCACGCTCGGCATCGGCATTCTCACCACTGTTTTCACCGCCTTTACCCTGACCCGGCTGATCGTCGCCTGGTGGGTGCGCTGGAAGCGGCCACAAACCGTGCCGATCTAGGAAACGCGGCTGTGACTCACATCGTTCTGATCTCTCTCGGCGTTCTCATTGCCGTGCTGGCCGTCGTCAGCGCGCTCGGCATCCTGCCGCCCTTGCGCATTGTTCCCGACGACACGCATTTCGATTTCACCCAGTTCCGCCGCATCAGTTTTCCGATCTCGGCGATGTTGTCGATCATCGCGATCACGCTGTTCTTCACCCATGGGCTGAATTTCGGCATCGACTTCAAGGGCGGCACGCTGCTCGAGGTCCGCGCCAAATCGGGCACCGCCGACATTGCCGGCATGCGTGGGAGCCTAAGCACGCTCGGTCTCGGTGAAATCCAGCTGCAGCAGTTCGGCGGGCCGGACGAGGTCTTGATCCGTGTCGCGGAGCAGCCCGGCGGCGACGCCGCGCAGCAGGAGGCGGTGAACAAGGTGCGCGGCGCGCTTGGCGACACCGTCGACTACCGCCGCGTCGAGGTGGTTGGTCCTCGCGTCTCCGGCGAACTTCTGGCTTACGGCATGCTCGGCCTGATGCTCGCGATCATCTCGATCCTGGTCTATCTCTGGTTCCGCTTTGAGTGGCAGTTCGCGCTCGGCGCCATGATCGCCAACGTCCACGACATCGTGCTGACCATCGGCTTCATGTCGATCTCGCAGGTCGATTTCGACCTCACCAGCATCGCGGCGCTGCTGACCATTCTCGGCTATTCGCTCAACGATACGGTCGTGATCTACGACCGCATCAGGGAAATGCTGCGGCGCTACAAGAAAATGCCGATGCCACAGCTGTTGAACGAATCGATCAACTCGACGCTGTCGCGCTCGATCATCACCCATTTGACAGTCACGCTGGCCTTGCTCGCGCTCCTGTTGTTCGGCGGCCCCGCGATCCACAGCTTCACGGCAGTGATGATGTTCGGCGTCGTGCTGGTCGGTACCTACACCTCGATCTTCATCGCGGCTCCGATCCTGATCTATCTCGGTGTCGGCACCCAGCGTGCCGAGGCGCAGGACGCGCCCGCGAAAAAGGCGAGCGCGCCGGCGAAGAAATAAGGCCGGCATGGACCGAAAATGGCGCCTCCGGACTTGACCCCGAGGCGGGAAGCTCGTTCTTCGGATCCCATCATGGCTGACAGTTTCGACGCTCCCCATCTTCCGCGCTCGGCGGCCATCGACGCCTACGGCAATGGCGGCTTCGCCTTTGCCGGGATGTCGCATCGGGGCTCGCTGTTGTGTCTGCCGAATGCGGTGTGGGCGTGGGAGATCACAAAACCCGAGCAGATCGACAAATATTCGCTCGCGCGGGTGTTTGACGCGGCCAATTCCATCGACACCCTGATCATCGGCACCGGATCCGGGGTGTGGTTGCCGCCGCAGGATTTGCGCAACGCGCTGCGCGCGGTGCGGGTGGTGCTGGATACGATGCAGACCGGGCCGGCAATCCGTACCTACAACATCATGCTGGGCGAGCGGCGCCGTGTTGCGGCGGCGCTGATCGCGGTGCCATGACCGATAGGGCCTCCGACGACAGGGGAGCGGCGGCGTTCTGCGCCGATCTCGTTCGCACCCACGATTTTGCCCGCTATGCCGCAACGATCTTCGTGGCCGCCGAAGTACGTCGCGCGCTGCTCGCACTCTACGCCTTCAATGTCGAGGTCACGCGGGTGCGCGAACAGGTGACGCAGGCCTTGCCCGGCGAAATTCGTCTCCAATGGTGGAGCGACATGCTGGCGGGGCGCGCCCATGGCAGCGCCGAGGCCAATCCGGTCGCCGCCGAACTGATGAAGCTGATCCAGGTCGGCGAACTACCTGTCGAGACGCTGTCGCGCCTGATCGATGAGCACCAGTTCGATCTCTACAACGACCCGATGCCGACCATGGCCGCCCTGGAAGGCTACCTGAACGACACCGCATCGGCGCTGTTTGCGCTGGCAGCACGGATCGCCGGTGGCCCGCCATCGCCTGAGGTCGATCATCTGGCGCGCCACGCCGGTCTCGCGCAGGGCTTTGTCCGGGTGATCGCGACCCTGGCCTACGACGCCTCGCGCCGCCAGCTATTCCTGCCGCAGCAGGTGCTGGCGCAGCATGGCAGCGATCTCGAAGAGGTCTTCGCCGGCAAGCTCACGCCGCGCCTGCGCGCTGCGGCCGACCAGCTGCTTGCGGAGGCGCGCCGACACCTCGACACGGCCTATGACCTGCTTGCAGACGCGCCGAGGGAGGTGAGGCGGGTGTTTCTGCCGCTCGCCGTGGTGCGGCGCGATCTGAAACGGCTGTGCCGCGCCGATCATGATCCCTTCGCATCGCAACCGCCGTCGCGGCTCTCGACGCTCTGGACATTGTGGCGGGCGTCGCGATCGAGGCAGTTCAACGGGTAGCCCCCTCTGCGGCCGGAGCGGTGATCCACAGTCTGCCTCTCGGTTTTGCACTGTGAACAGGCAGACGCGACGGGGGACAACTCACACGCGCAACTGCCCGGCTGCAGTCCCGGCAACACGGCCCCCAATCAAATGCTTATGAGCCTTTTGGCGCTCTGGACGTTTCCAACCGTTGAGCGGTAGGCTGGCGAAAAGGCCGCTTAAAGCCGGCTCGCCACGGGAGGACTTCGCGATGCAGGAGTTGACGCCTGAGACCATTACGGGCGCCGTGCTCGATCAGATGGCGACGACGTCCGATCGGCGCATGAAGGAGGTCATGGCGGCCGCGGTCAGGCATCTGCATGATTTTGCCCGTGAGGTGAACCTGACCCCCGGGGAATGGATCAAGGGCATCGAATTCATGACCCTGGTCGGGAAGACGTGCACCCCGGCCCGGCAGGAGTTCATTCTGCTGTCGGACACGCTTGGCCTTTCGGCCCTGGTCAACGGGCTGCACGACAAGACCGCGATCGAGGAGGGGACGCATACGAGCCTGCTCGGCCCGTTCTACCGCGAGGCGTCGCCGACGCTTGCGCCCGGCAGCCAGATTGCAAGGCACGTGAAGCCCGGCACCGAATGCGTGCTCTACGGCAAGATCACGGACGTTCACGGCAAGCCGCTCGCGGGCGCAACCGTGTCGGTCTGGCAGACCAGCGCCGACGGCCTCTATGACATTCAGGAAGATGCGACAACGACCGATTATCGGGGCGTGTTCACCACGGACGCGAATGGCCTGTTCACAATCCGCACAGTGAAGCCGCGTGGGTACTCGATTCCCATGAATGGCCCGGTCGGGAGCATGGTGCGCGCGCAGGGGCGGCACGGCATGCGCCCGGCCCACATCCATTTCCTGGTCGGCGCGCCGGGCTATCGTGAGCTGGTCACGGCGCTGTATCTGCGCGACGACCCGCATCTTTCCGATGACGTCGTGTTCGGCTCCTCCGACGACCTTGCGGTCGACATCGTTCCTGACGATCCGAGCTGTCCCATCCCGGGCGTGCCGAGCATTCGCTTCGATTTGCGCCTGTCGCGCGAAGGCGAGGCGGACAAGACCAGCGGGCGCGTCGGTTCCGATCCGTCGGCCATCCTGAAGGAGAAAGCCGCGGCAAGCTGAGGCAGAGACGCCGTCAAAGGTCGAAACCAAACATCAAAAACACTATGGAGTTGGGGGAATAATGAATCGCAGAAGGGTGATCGGCTGGGCTGTGGCCGGAATTGCGCTTGGGTTGATGTCGGTTGCGAGCGCAGAGGAGCCGCCGATCAAGATCGGTATGTCGATGCCGCAGACCGGCGGACTTGCCGGCGGCGGCAAGGCCTCGCTGCTCGGCATCGAGATCTGGCGCGACGATATCAATGCCAAGGGCGGTCTGTTGGGCCGCAAGGTTGAGCTCGTCGTCTATGACGACAAGTCGAGCGCCTCCGAAACGCCGGCGCTGTACGCAAAGCTCCTCGACGTCGACAAGGTCGATCTGCTGTTTGCGCCCTACGCAACGGTTCCGACCGCGCCCATCATGCCGCTCGTCAAGCAGCGCGGCATGCTGCTGATGGGGAATTTCTCTTTTCAGGTGAACAGCAAGGTTCACCACGACATGTGGTTCAACAATGCGCCGTGGGGTCCGGCCGACAGCTGGGCGACGGGCTTCCTGACGCTTGGTCAGAAGGCCGGCGGCAAGACGGTTGCGATCCTCTCGGCCGACCAGGAATTCGCGCAGAACATTGCCACGACCGCGCGCGACGTGGCCAAGAAGCTCAATCTGCAGGTCGTCTTCGACCAGGCCTATCCGCCGAGCACGGCCGAGTTTTCCAGCATCATTCGGGCGGTCAACGCGGCCAAGCCCGATATCGTCTTCGTCGCGTCCTATCCGCCTGACTCGGCCGGTATCCTGCGCGCCGTCAACGAGATCGGGGTCGGCGACAACGTCAAGATTCTCGGCGGTGCGATGGTCGGGCTGCAGTTTGGCGCCGTCATGGAGAACATGGGTTCGCTGCTCAATGGCGTGGTCAACTTCAACACCTGGCTGCCCGAACCGAGCATGTATTTCGATGGGACCAAGGCCTTCTTCGAGAAGTACAGCAAGCGCGCGGTTCAAGCGAAGGTCGACCCGCTCGGCTACTATCTTGCCCCTTATGGCTATGCCATGGGCCAGATGATCGAGGAGGCCGTCAACGCCACCAAGTCGCTCGACCAGAAGACGCTCGCCAAATATCTGCGCGAGAACACGCACAAGACCATCGTCGGGCCAATTACCTTTGCCGAAGACGGCGAATGGAAGGAGAGCGCAACGCTGGAAGCCCAGTTCCGGGGCGTCAAGGACAAGAACATGGATCAGTTCCGATCTGCCGGCAAACAGGTGATCCTGTTCCCGGATCGGCTGAAAACCGGTGACCTGATCACCCCCTTCGAGGACGCTCGCAATAAATAAGTAGCTATCGAGCCCGAGCGGACGGGCTTCGCGAGAGGCCGAGGAGGGTGGTCTAAGTGTTCTCGATCGATTTGCTGCGCGACGCGGTCGTGCTCGGCGTGCTGCTGGGCTGCTTCTATGCAGCCGTCAGCATCGGGCTGTCGATTTCGTTCGGCCTGCTCGACGTGCCGCATGTGGCTCATCCGGCCTTCCTGGTGCTGGCATCGTATGGCGTCTATCTGCTCAACGACAGCTACGACATCGATCCACTGCTCGCGGGACTCCTGCTCACGCCCCTGTTCTTCCTGCTCGGGCTTGTCACCTACCGCCTCTATCACGAGACCTTCGAGAAGCGCGGCAGCGACGCCGCAGTGCGCGGCATCGCGTTTTTTTTCGGCGTCGCCTTCATCATCGAGGTGCTGATCATCCTGCAATTCGGGGTCGATCAGCGCTCGGTTACCGCATCCTATATCGGCAAGGCCTGGCGCTTCGGCGATCTTCGCATACCGATCCGGCAGCTCGTCGCGTTTGCAGTCGCAATCGGCCTGACCGTGCTGCTGGCGGCGTACCTGTCGAAGACGTTCATGGGCCGCGCCATCCGTGCCGTAGCACAGGACGAGGAGGGGCTGCGGCTGATGGGGGCCAACCCGGTCAGGATCAAGCAAGTCGCGTTCGGTATTGCGACGGCGGTGCTGGGTATCGCCGGTGCGCTCCTGATCATCGTCGCTCCCGTCGAGCCGACGCTCGATCGCGTTTATATCGGGCGCACCTTCTGCGTGGTCGTCATGGCCGGGCTCGGCAGTATCTCCGGCACGCTGATCGCCTCCATCATTCTCGGCGTTGCCGAGTCCATCGTGCTGACCATGTTCGGGGCGTCCTGGGCGCCGGCGATTTCATTTGCGCTGTTGCTCGGCGTTCTGGCCGTGCGGCCGCAAGGCCTGCTTGGCAGGTGATCCATGCAACGTAGCTCCATCGTATTTTGGACGGGGGCGCTCCTGTTCCTGGCCGTCGTCTTCGCGATGACGCAACTTTTGCGCAACGAGTATCCGTTCTTTGCCGGCTATGTGATCCTGCAATTCGTGGTGCTTTCGGTCGCCTGGACCATCCTCGGCGGCTATGCCGGATACGTCAATTTCGGCACCAACGCCTTCTTCGGTGTCGGAGTCTATACGGCCGTGCTCCTGGTCCAGGCGTACAAGGCCCCGCTGGGCGTGCAGATTGCTGCCGCCGCGGTGGTCGGGAGCCTGCTTGGTCTCGGCGTCGGCCTGTTGACCCTGCGGATGCGCGGCATCTTCTTTTCCATAGCGACAATCGCGCTCGCGATCGTCATCGAGACCACCGTCACCAACTGGCGCTTTGTCGGCGGCGCGGCCGGCATTCAGCTGCAGCGGCCGCCGGTGACGGCGCCGTTCGACAGCTATGTAAAGATGCTGTTCTTCGTGCAGGCGCTCCTGGTCGTGCTGGCCGTTGCAATCACGCGCTTCATCCAGAACTCCCGCATCGGCCGCGGGCTGCATGCGCTGCGCGACGATGAACTCGCTGCCGAATGTACCGGTGTGCCGACCCTGCGGCTGAAGCTTCTCGCCTGCGTGATCTCGGGCGCGCTGATTTCCGCGGGTGGAGCGCCGGCTGCGATGTATGTGCAGTATGCCAATCCGGACTCGGCGTTCAATCTGAACTACTCGGTTTCGGTGCTGGCGATGTCGCTGATTGGCGGCACCTCGCATTGGATCGGACCGATTTTGGGCGCGGTCCTGCTCGGTACGACGCAGCAATTTCTGACGGTGACGATCTCCTCCGAAATCAATGTGCTCGTGCTCGGGGTCATGCTGGTGGTGTTCGTGGTGGCCGCGCCGAAAGGGATCATCGGCCTCTTCGGCAAGTCGTTCCGATCAGGAGGTCGCGCATGACGACGCCGGCCGCTCCCCGGGAACCACTGCTGCGCATCGAAGCGCTGACCAAGAACTTTGGTGGCTTTATCGCGCTCGACAACATCAATGTCGACATCGCCAAGGGTGAGCGCTTTGGCCTGATCGGGCCGAATGGTTCAGGCAAGACCACCCTGGTCAATTGCATTTCCGGCGCGCTGCGGCCGAACAAGGGCAACGTGGTGTTTGCAGGCGCCGACATCACGTTGTTGCCGCCGAACCGGAGGTCGCACCGTGGCATCGCTCGCAGCTTCCAGATTCCACGGCCGTTCCGCAGCATGACTGTGCTGGAAAACCTGATGGTGGCGCTCGATTTCGCAGGCAATCGCGAGCTCCTGGAGACGGAGGCGCATCGCCGGGATGCTGCGATGTCGATCCTGAGCCGGATCGGGCTTACCACAAGGGCAACCGTCCCGACCGCGGTCCTGACCCAGGTTGAATTGCGCAAAATGGAGCTGGCACGCGCGCTCGCGACAGGCCCGAAGCTTTTGATTTCGGATGAGGCGATGGCCGGGCTCTCGACGTCCGAGGTCGACGAGGTGCTGGATCTCCTCATGAGCCTCGGCGGCGAGGACATCGCCATCATCATGATCGAGCATATCATGCAGGCGGTGATGCGGTTCTCGCAGCGCGTGATGTGCCTCGATGCCGGCCGCATTATTGCGATCGGCGCGCCGTCGGAGGTGATGGCGAATGCACGTGTCCAGGAGGCTTATCTTGGCACTTAGCCTCTCGATCGAAGGGCTGGACGCGGGCTACGGCGCCGTGAAGGCGCTGCGCGGGGTCAACGTGCATGTCGAGGGCGGCCAGACCGTTGCGTTGCTCGGCACCAATGGCAACGGCAAGAGCACCCTGATGAAGTGCATCATGGGGCTGGTGCGCCCGTCGCGCGGCCGCCTGTCGCTGACCATCGAGGGCAAGGCGCACGACCTGACGAAACTCTCGCCCGAGGACATCGTCGATCTCGGCGTGGCACTGGTGCCGGAGGGACGGCGGCTGTTTCCCAAGCTCACGGTCGAGGAAAACCTGATGCTCGGCGCCTTCCGTAAGGTCGCGCGCCGTGCCATCCATCGCAATCTGACGCAGGCCTTCGACACCTTTCCGGTGCTGAAGGAGCGCAGGACCCAGCTTGCCGGCACCATGTCGGGCGGCCAGCAGCAGATGCTGGCCATCGCGCGTGCGCTGATGTCCTCGCCGCGACTTCTCCTGGTCGACGAGCCCTCGGTCGGGCTGTCGCCGCTCCTGGTGTCGCAGACGATTGCCAAGATCGGCGAGCTCAAGCAAAGTTTCGGGCTGACGGTCCTGATGGCGGAGCAGAATTTCAACCAGGCGATCCGCATTGCTGACCGTGGCTACATCATCGTCCATGGCGAGATTGCCGTTGCTGCCGGCTCGGTTGACGAGCTGAAGGCCAACGACATCGTGAAGCGGCTTTATCTCGGCGGCACGGCCTGAACGCGAGCAGATTCAGCGTTCAGCTGAATGGCAGCTTGAGATCGCGTGTCTCGAAATTGAAGCGGTCGCGCAGGTTTTTGCGCTGCTCCAGAATGTCCTTCAGGAAGGCGCGGTCGGTGTCGCTTGCCATCATCGGCTCGATTAGGTCGAGCTGGTTCATCGCGACGAGCTGCAGGATCTCGGTGCGAGGCCTGCCGCTGGCGTCGCGCGGCAAGGCATGTACGACCTGAATATGTTCGGGCGGTTTGGGGCCCTTCGCAGCGGCAAGCTCGTTGCGCAGCTTTGCTTCCAGCGTGGTGCGGTCTGCTTCGACGAAGGCATACAGGCCAACGCCCGTGCGCCGGTCCGCGAAAGCGACAATTGCGGTATCGCGCACTTCAGGATTCTTGCGGATCAGCTCGGCGAGAACAGGCGCGTCATTGACCAGCCGGCGGCCGCCCCCTTCGCGGTCAGTGAAATTGAAGAGCCCGCGGGTGATCGCGCGATAGAGCTTCTTGCCGGTCGCAAGCCAGAGATTGGCGAACACCGATTTGCGGGCGAGGATCTGCTTCTCCCGCGGCGTCAGTGCATGAGGCGCGTAGCTGCGCTTGTGCTTGAGCAGATGGCGCAGGTCCTCATAGGCCGCGATGCGAAACAGCTGGCCGCGAGTACGGAAGCAGGCGGCAAGCTGGAAGTCGGTGACATAGGCGCGTCCGTCGCGCCCCCTCAGCCAGTTCTGCTCCTTCGCCAGATCGTTGTGGCAGATGCCGGCACGGTGCAGCCGATGCAGGGCGGCCTTGGCGGATTTGAAGTAATCGATATCGCCATAGGGTTTTGCAAGATGCAGCGCGACGCCGTCGATGAAGCCGCGCACCAGCGCACGACGGCCAGCCCATAGCAGTTCCGGCCCGACATCAAGACCCCTGGCGCGGGTCAGCGCCTTGCGCTCGCGCGCGAACAAGTGCCGCGCAAGCAGGAAGGACCACCAGGGCACCTGGTCGAGCCGGCGCAGCACGGCATCGCATTCGCCCGCGTCGCTGCGGAAGCGGCCGCGTTCGACCGTCGAAAACACATCGCGCTTGAGCAGCACGCCCTCGATCCAGCGCGTCGACAGCACTGCAGCGTCGTCCTTTGGCAGGCTCATGGCTTAGGCGGCCACAGGGATTTGCAGATGGCCGGCGATCCAGCGATCGAGATCGGCCAGCGCCCGGGCGCTGATCGCCTGCTTTTTCGCAACAGTCTTCTCGTTGCCGCGCAGCCGCGTGCCGTCCGGCTTCTTGGTCGGCGCCGTCGCGAGTGGCGGGAAGAGTCCAAAATTGATGTTCATCGGCTGGAACGAGCGCGAGCCCGGCTCTATGGTCTCGATATGGCCGCCCGTGATATGGCCGAGCAGCGCGCCCAGCGCCGTGGTCGCCGGCGGCGCAGCCAGCGTTTGTCCGCGCGCATCGGCCGCGGCATAAAGGCCAGCGATCAGGCCGATGCTTGCAGATTCGACATAGCCTTCACAGCCCGTCATCTGGCCGGCGAAGCGCAGCCGCTTCTGGGCACGCAACCGCAACTGGCCGTCGAGCAGCTTTGGCGAGTTCAGGAAGGTGTTGCGATGCAGTCCGCCAAGGCGGGCGAACTCGGCGTTTTCGAGCCCGGGGATGGTGCGGAAGATGCGCTGTTGGGCGCCATATTTCAGCTTGGTCTGGAATCCGACCATGTTGTAGAGGGTGCCGAGCTTGTTGTCCTGGCGCAGCTGTACGATCGCGTAGGGCTTTACGGTCGGATTGTGTGGGTTGGTGAGACCGATCGGCTTCATCGGCCCGTAGCGCAGCGTTTCGCGGCCGCGGCTCGCCATCACCTCGATCGGCAGGCAGCCGTCGAAATAGGGCGTATTGGCCTCCCACTCGTGGAATTCGGTCTTTTCACCCGCAAGCAGCGCATCGACGAAGACACCATATTGCTCTTCCGTCATCGGGCAGTTGATGTAGTCGGCGCCGCTGCCGCCGGGGCCGGCCTTGTCATAGCGCGACTGGAACCAGGCCACCGACATGTCGATCGTGTCCTTGTGCACGATCGGGGCAATGGCATCGAAGAAAGCCAGCGCATCCTCGTCCGTCAACTTGCGAACGGCATCTGAGAGTGCAGCCGAGGTGAGGGGGCCGGTCGCGACAATGACATTGGCCCAGTCGGCAGGCGGCAGGTCGGCGACCTCGCCACGGGAAATCTCGATTCGCGGATGCTCCTGTAGCGCCTTGGTCACGGCGGCGGAAAAGCCCTCGCGGTCGACGGCGAGCGCCCCGCCCGCCGGAACCTGGTTGGCGTCGGCTGCGCGCATGATCAGCGAACCGAGCTTGCGCATCTCGGCGTGGAGCAGACCTACGGCATTGTTGGCGGCGTCATCGGAGCGGAACGAGTTGGAGCAGACGAGTTCGGCAAGACCGTCGGTGCGGTGCGCCTCGGTCGTGCGGGTCGGGCGCATTTCATGCAGAATCACGCGAACACCGCGCTCGGCGACCTGCCAAGCGGCCTCGGAGCCGGCGAGGCCCGCGCCAATGATATGGACGGTTTGGAAGTTGGGGAGGGTCCCAGTCATGGCGCGCAGCGTTAGCGCGTTTTCATTCCGAACGCATCAACGGAAAAGCGGATCGGAAGCGAGATACCCAGATACGACAACGCCCGCACGAAGCGGGCGTTATCCGTGTCCTATTTAGACGGCGAGAACCTGTCAGCCGTTGTAGTTGCCGGCGGCGACGCGCGGAATGTCCGAGCGGTCCAAACCGATATCGGCGAGCTCACGGTCGCTGAGCGACGAGAGTTCGGCAACGTTACGCTGATACTCCCGGAACGCCTGGATCATACGGATGAGCGAGAGCAACATGGTAGTCTCCTTGCAGTTCGATTCAGCCCTTGGAGGAAGGCTTCATCGTTGAAATGAATATAGATGAGAGTTCCTTGTGTAGTAGCGCTTATGTTGCGGTGCAGCTAATCCAAAAACGCATGCCGCTGGTAAATCTCGGTTAAGTTTTTGGCGCGGTGCACAATCGCCATTCCTACTAAAGCGGAACTAGTGAAAAAACCACGTAAATTCACCAAATTACCGCACCTGCACAATATCTCGCGATCGCCTGTATTTGGATACTCGTCCAGGATGCGCGAGTAACCAATTCGGCCTCCCTTTGGGCTATCCTCAGACAGGGCCTGTGCGAATCGCATAACTCGATAATATAGAAGTGAACATTGGATCACTATTGTTTGACCCAAAGGTTTAGCGGTCTAGATCATTGCTTAAGAAGATCGCAGAGAACCGGCCGGATCAGGCAAAGGGCAGCTAAACGCAGGGGGCCCCCGACAGCGCAGTACCATTCGCTTGGTCGACCGGCGCTCGCACAGGGATCGGGGCAAGCTGTACCCAAGTGCGTGCTCCGGCGAAGTGCAGCCGCTTTTGCGGGTGCACCAGGGCGACGGGCCGAGCAATTGGCCTTCGCGTTGACGGTGCGGGGCGTTCTCGACTGAGATCTGATGCAAAGCAATTGTTGTTTGCATAAGGCTCTGCGGCGCACGCTGATCACATTTTTATCGCGGGAAATTCATTCCCTGAGTTTTTCACAGCCCTGCAAAATCATTTTGCAGATTCCGGCAATGCCGCCGGCTCTGTTTTAAAAAAATAGGAAAGAAACAATGGTCAAAAAGTTACTGGGGGCAGCCGCCATGGCTGCAATCGCCCTTGCAATGGTTCCAGCCCAGGCTGCGAAGATGGGTATGGGGTGCAGCGGGGCGAACCTTGGGAAGACCGAGTCCGCGATCGAAACCATGGCCGACGGCGACGGCAAGTGGGCCGCCGTGAAGGAAATGGCCGCCGCTCAGGACTCCATGCTCAACAACAAGTGGGGTGCCTGTAGCGAACATCTCAGCAAGGCCATGCACGATACGATGGCAAAGTAAGCTTTGCCGAAACGGGGCCGGTTGCGTAGCGATCGGCCCAACGGCCCTCAGGGTTGTCGCTATGGCGCATGCGCAAGCTGGGTGGCGAAATAGGCGATCGTCCGCGCATAGACGTCGCTCTTGTTCCACTGTTGCAGTGCCGCGAAATTCGGGCTCCCGGGCTCCCAATCCTTGCCGCGCTGCCAGCCATGTCCGACGAGATAATTCGCGGTTGAAGCCAACACATCAGGCGCGTTGTGCAGAAGATCGCGTTTTCCATTGCGATCGAAATCGACAGCGAATTTGATCCACGATGAGGGCATGAACTGCGTCTGGCCGATTTCCCCGGCCCAGGCGCCACGCATCTCGTTCGGCGCAAGATCCCCGCGCTCGACGATTCGCAGCGCGTCCATCAATTCGGAGCGAAACTCATCCCCGCGCCGGCAATCATAGGCCAGCGTCGCCAGCGAGCGGATAGTTGGGAACTTGCCGGTGTTGACGCCGAAATCGGTCTCGAGTCCCCAGATCGCCACCAGCACTTCGCCGGGCACGCCATACTGCTCCTCGATCCGCGACAGCACCGAGCCGTATTGTTTCATCATGTTGGAGCCGCGGGTGAGCCGCGGCGGAACCATGCGGCCGGAAAACTCCTCAAAACTCTGGCTGAACACTTTCTGGGAGCGGTCGCGCGACACCACCGACTGATCGAGCGTGACGCCGCTGAGGCCGGTATTGATGGCGGCCTGGGAAATTCCCTTGCTCGCGGCGTCGGTCTTGAAGTCGGACAACCAGGCGTCGAAGCTGCCGTTGCCACAAGTAGCCGCCAGCGCCGCACTTCCGGGCAGGACCAGCGCTGCGGCCATGGTCAGGATTGTCAGGGACCGACGAGGGGTCATCAGGAAATCCGCTCCCGATTCAGATTCGCACAAATATTACCGGTGCGGTGGAATGTTGGAGTGAACCGCGGCCAAAACAAGGCTTTTATGCATGCTTACGCTGCTCGAAGGATGAGCAACAGCGATGAATATGAACGGGCTGCCGGAGCAGCCGCCGGTCGTGCAGGGACCGGCGGCCGCTCCGGATTCATCACTGATTGTCGCGGCGCTTCCACGGGAACAGGTTGGCCGGGAAATCCGCAGCGGGCTTGCGCTGATGTGTCGGCGGCGGCAGCGGACGCGCATTCGGATCGATCTCGACCGCCTTGCGATAGAGATGCCAGGTCGCATGTCCAAGCAGCGGGATCACGACCGCAAGGCCGAGGAAGCAGGGGATCGAGCCGGCCAGCAAGAGCAGCGCGACCATCAGGCCCCAGCCCGCGACCGCGACCGGGTTCTTGGCGGTGACGCGCAGCGAGGTGACCATGCCTTCGCCCGCACTGGCATGACGGTCCAGCATGAGGGGGAACGCCACGACGCTGATGCAGAGCGCCACCAGCGCGAACAGGAACCCGACGCCGCAGCCGATGACGATCAGCGACCAGCCTTGTGGTGTGGTCAGCACGCGCCTGACGAAATCGGACACCCCGGTGACGCCCTCGTAGCCGAAGGTTGCAATATAGATTGCCTGCGCGGTCGCAACCCAGGTCACGAACCAGGCGAGCAGCAGCGTCCCGAGCCCAAGCATCGCCCCGAAGGAGGGCGAGCGCACCACATCGAAGGCGTCCCAGGCGGAAGCTTCTTCGCCGAGCTCGCGGCGCCGGCTCAATTCGTACAGCGGCACAGCAGCGAACGGACCGAGCAGGGCGAAACCTGCTGCCAGCGGGAACATCAGCGGCAGCACCGAGTAGCCGAGCACCGCGCGTGCCAACACCAGGCCCAGCACCGGATAGATCATGCAGAGGAAAATGGCGTGGCTCGGCACCGCCTTGAAATCCTCCCAGCCTTCCCGCAACGCCTGGTGCAGGTCGGACAGGCTCATGGACTTAACGATGGGGCCGGTCGCCCTGTCCTGTGCAGCGCCGGCCGGTGAAGAGACATTGCCCTGGTATAACGTGGCCATGATCGTCAGCTCCCTTGCCACGGCGGTCTCAATGCGGGTCGCAGCGAACGACGTTCGCGGCCGCCGTTGGAACGATCGCGATTCTGGCCAGACGCGAACCGGAGCCGGCCAGTCGCGAACTCGAACGAAAACAATACTCCCAAACGCGCAAGTTGTAGCTCAAGGCTCGGTGAAAATTTTTTCTTTGCCGCAACGCAATGTCGCCGCGTCATTCCGCCGTCATTTTGCCTCGGGTAAGCTCGAATCCGCCGATTGAGTGCACAATTGGCAGAAGAGATCAGGGGAGATAGATTCCCCCAAGCGAAGTTCGCGAAGCCGTCTGGACGCGTCATGGTGGAGCGAGTCGAGAGCTGGTTGCGAACCGTCAATGAGCCGTTCAAGTAGTCTTTTCCCACAGGGAGCACACGATGAGCATTTTTGGAAGGATCATGGGCGCGGTCTTCGGCAGTCACGCATCTGCCGCTACGCCGGCCGCGCCGACGGGTGGTGGCACCAGCGGCGGCGGCGCACCTGCGAGTTCTGCCCCGGCTGCGCGGACGGCTGCCCCTGCTGCAGCGCCGATTGCCCCGCCGCAAAGCGTCGATGTTGCCGCAATCATGGACAAGGCTGTCGCCGCTCATCATGAGAAACTCGAATGGCGCACCTCTATCGTCGACATGATGAAGGCGCTCGATATCGACTCCAGCCTCGCCGCGCGCAAGGAACTGGCCAAGGAGCTTGGCTACACCGGCGACACCAATGACTCCGCCAGCATGAATGTCTGGCTGCACAAGCAGATGATGGCCCAGCTTGCGGCCCATGGCGGCAAGTTGCCGCCGGAGATCAAGCACTAGGATCAGTTTGCGAAACGGCGAGGCCCGCGCACCTGAGGCGCGGGTCTTTTCGTATCCGGATCGGTTTATGCGATCAGATCCCCGTATTCCGGGTGCTTCTGCAAATAGTCCACCACGAAGCCGCATCCGGCGATGACCTTGTGGCGATCGGCGCGGATCAGCTCCAGCGCTCCCTTCACGAGTTCCGAGGCGATGCCGCGCCCGCGCAGGGCGCGCGGCGTCTCGGTGTGCGTGATGATCACCGCCGACGGAGTCATGCGGTATTTGGCGAAGGCAATTCCGCCCTCGACATCGAGCTCGAAACGGCTTTGGGCCTTGTTGTCGCGGACGGTGGCCATGATCTCCGGGCTTCTTCACGAGCAATGCTATAAGCGATCTAGGCCGATGAACCCGGCCTTGCAACGTCGCGACCAAGCGGGAATGGCGCTGGGAGATATCAGGCAGATGCATAGGTCTACCGTTCTCCGGCAATTGCGGTCGTGCGCGCTCGAGCTTGTAATAAGTCGCGGCTAGATGCCTGCTGACCTCGAGCCCGAAGCGGTGTCGCGCTGCATCGTTAACGACCGTGTCGCTCATATCGTCCCGATCTCCAGTGACCTGTTGCGGTGCGCAACACAAAATGGCTGCGGCAGGGCTTGCAAGTGCCGCGGCGGTTCCCAAGTCCAAGTACAAAGGCACACGCCTTGAAAGATGCGGCCGGATCGGTCGCCCGATAATCGACATGTCATGCTGTCCGGCCGCTGACGTATGCCTCTTTTGAAGGGAGGTTTACTGTGTCGGACCTTGGTTTCCTTAAAATTCATCGCAAGTGGGAAGACTGGTGCGGCATGCTGCTCGGCGTCCTGATCGCCTTGTCGCCCTGGTTTCCCATCCAGCAAGGAGAGCTGTCCGATGCCGGACGAAGCCTGATTGTCCTCAACACCGTGACGATCGGCATTATCGTGTTCGGCCTCGCCCAGCTCGAATATGTCTCGCTGCAGCGCTGGGAGCAGGTCGCGAGCGTCATTGTGGGGCTCTGGCTGATCCTGTCGCCCTATCTCTTTGGCTACCACAGCCACGGGCTGCTCCGCTTCTATCACTCCGGCTTCGGCGCACTGGTTGTTCTGCTTTCAACCCTGCAGCTGTGGCAGGACTGGGAGCTGAGCGAGCAGGACATGCTGAAGCGCGGGCAATGACGCAAGCTGGCTGTTGAGCGTCCTGCCGGTTCTATCCGGACCGGCAGGTCTTGTCGCGATCAGGGCTCGCCCTTCTTCTTGGTATTTTTGGCATCTTGCGCATCCTTCAGGACCTGCGTCAGCAACTCGTGGACCGACCACGGCTTGCCGTCGACCGTGCCGCGGAGTCGTCGATTGTCCATTTATCTGTCGGGCGGTGAAAACAAGCGTGCGGCGTGACGGCATTATGATTCTCGAAATGGTTGCGGCCTGCTCATAGTCGAGAAACATCGCGCGCTCTGCAGCGATATTTTTCGTATCCGAGTGCCCCGGTGTCGAGCCTTGCTTTGCTGCGGTTGCACCAAGGATGTTTAGCCTGAGCACCTCCCTTGCTCGGGCTCGCCAACTCGCGATAAACAGGGCCGGACCGCCGTCGTTTTTCAACGCGGGTGCATCCAAGCGCTCAGTGCAAGAGGAAACCTCCATGAAGCTTGTGCTGACCCTGCTTGGTGTCGTGCTCCTGATCGTCGCTGCCGTCTATGTCATGGTTCCAGCGGACCAGCTGCCGGGCTTCTTCCCGGGCCATGAGGCGGGCGTAGCGCGGGTGCATCTCAAGCATGGCGTCGTCTCCGGCGTGCTGGGCCTTGTGCTGATCGCGGCCGGCGCGTGGATGGGGCGCAAATGAGCGGGAGCCTCTCAACGACGCCTCCTGCGGGCCGACAATTGCGGATGTCGCGCCGGGTGATGAACCTCGCGCATATGCTGACCCAGAATGCGCGACGGCTGCCGGCCCGGCCCGGCTTCATCTGGGCCGATAAATCCTGGACCTGGCGCGAAATCGATTCCGAGGTCTCTGCGCTTGCAGCAGCGCTTGCCGCGCGCGGCGTTGCCAAGGGCGACCGCATCCTCGTGCATTCCAAGAATTGCGAGGAGATGTTCTGGTCGATGTTTGCCGCCTTCCGCCTTGGAGCGGTCTGGGTGCCGACCAACTTCCGCTTGATGCCGGATGAAGTCGCCTATCTCGCCAGCGCATCGGGGGCGAAGGCGTTTCTGTGCCACGGTGAATTCCCGGAGCATGCGGCGGCCGTTTCCGGTCCCGAATTCGTCTGGCGGATCGGCGGCGACGGCACGTTCGGTGAGCGCAGCCTGCGCGAAGCGATCGCGGCGCACGCAGGCGGCTCGGTGTCGAACGCGGCGGTCGAGCATGACGATCCCTGCTGGTTCTTCTTCACCTCCGGCACCACCGGCCGCTCCAAGGCCGCGGTTTTGACCCACGGCCAGATGAGCTTTGTGGTCACCAACCATCTTGCCGATCTCACCCCCGGCACCACCGAGCACGACGCGTCGCTCGTGGTCGCGCCGCTGTCGCATGGCGCCGGCGTGCATCAGCTGATGCAAACCGCGCGCGGCGTGCCGACCATTCTGCTGCCGACCGAGCGCTTCGACATCGCCGAAGCCTTCCGCCTGATCGAGAGGCATCGCGTCAGCAACCTCTTTACCGTGCCGACCATTTTGAAGATGATGGTCGAGCATCCCGCCGTCGGCCAGTTCGACCATTCCTCGCTGCGCTATGTGATCTATGCCGGCGCGCCGATGTATCGCGAGGACCAGAAGGCCGCGCTGAAAAAGCTCGGCAAGGTGCTGGTGCAGTATTTTGGCCTCGGCGAGGTCACCGGCAACATCACGGTGCTGCCGACCGCGCTGCACGTCGAGGAGGATGGCCCGGATGCCCGCATCGGCAGCTGCGGCTATGAGCGCACCGGCATGCAGGTCTCGATCCAGGACGATCAGGGCCGCGAGTTGAAACCGTTCGAGACCGGCGAGATATGTGTCATCGGCCCGGCGGTGTTTGCCGGCTACTACAATAACCCTGAAGCCAATGCGAAGGCGTTTCGAGACGGCTGGTTCCGCACCGGCGATCTCGGCCATATGGACGAGGAGGGGTTCGTCTATATCACCGGCCGTGCCTCGGACATGTACATCTCCGGCGGCTCCAACATCTATCCGCGCGAAATCGAGGAGAAGATTCTCACGCACCCTGCAGTCTGCGAGGTCGCCGTGCTCGGTATCCCCGATCCGGTCTGGGGCGAGGTTGGCGTCGCCGTCTGCGTGGCGCGCGAGGGCTCCGCAGCATTGAGCGAGGCGGAGATGGCGGCGTTCCTGGGCCCGAAGGTGCCGCGCTACAAGATGCCAAAGCGCTTCTTCTTCTGGGAGGCGCTGCCGAAATCCGGCTATGGCAAGATTCCCAAGCGCATGGTGCGTGACGAGCTCGAGGCGCGCGGACTGCTCGACATCACCAAGGCGAGCTGACGCAGGCAATGCATGCGCGAGATCAAACAGCCGGGGCCGCCGACATCCGAACGCATCCAATGGGTGGAAGCGCGCGGTCGCGGCTTCTCCTTCACGCTCGAAGCCGGCATCCCGCTTCTGGAAGCCGCGCGCCGCGGCTTTGCGGCTCAAGGTTTTGACGGCGGGGTGCTCAACATCAAGGGCGGCGCGCTGGGCCCGTTCGCCTATGTGATGCCGGCGCTGTCGAACACTGGCGAGAACGCGGCGTTCTACAGCGAGACGTTTCGGCCTGAAGGCAGCGCCTGGCTCAAGCAGGCGACCATGACGCTCGGCGAGCGCGACGGCGCGCCGTTCTTCCATTGTCACGGGCTGTGGCTCGAAGCCCATTGCCGGGTCAATGGCGGCCATATCCTGCCCGAGGAGACCATGGTCGCCGAGCCGTTCGAGGTGGCGGCGTTCGGCATCGATGGCGCCACGTTCAAGGCCGAGCCCGACCCCGAGACCAATTTCAAGCTGTTCGGGCCGGTCAAGAGCGAGGCGAGGGGCGCCGAGACGACCTCCCGTGCCTTCGCGCTGCGCCTGCGCCCCAACCAGGATTTTGCGCACGGCCTGGAGGCCTTCTGCCGCGACCGCGGGATCACGCACGCGAAAATTCGCGGCGGGGTGGGCTCGACCATCGGTGCGCGCTTCACGGATGGCCGCATCGTCGACCCCTTTGCGACCGAGCTGACGATCACCGCAGGCCACGTTGGGCCCGGCGCCGGAGGCGCGCCGCAAGCGGAGCTGGATATTGCGCTGGTCGATTACACCGGCGGCCTTGCCGAGGGCAGCCTCGTCCGTGGCGACAATCCGGTGCTGATGACGATGGAGCTGGTGCTGGAGGTTCTGGCCTGAATCCAGCTCCATACGCGAGTCTCGCCTCAGCACGAATGTTCTTGTTGCGTTCCATAAGATGTGCCACAACCTAAGCGGAGCATGTCTGCACTCAGGTAGTGGGGCCGAAGGTTCATGCGTTCGAGGAAGAAGCGCGACATTGATTTGCCCGCGCCCTATCTGAAGCGGCTCTGGCTCGATCCCGCCTCGGTCCCGGATCCCGATGCCTATCCGTTCTGCCTTCCCTTTCTTCACGATGATTTCGAGCTTCGCTTCGAGCGTGCCATCACCATCATTGTCGGCGAGAACGGCACGGGGAAATCGACGCTGCTGGAGGGCATCGGGGCGCTCGCCGGCTACGACGGCGCGGGCGGCGGAAAGGGGTACAGGCCGGTCGACCATTCCGATGCGATTGAGGTGACGGGCGGTGACCTGGCGCAGGCGCTTCGCGCAAGCTGGCTGCCGAAGATCACCAAGGGATGGTTCTTCCGCGCCGAAACGTTTTTCTCGGTCGCGAGATATCTCGATGCGGTCGGATCGAACAGCGCCGATTTTCTCTCGCATTCCCACGGCGAGGGCTTCTTGCGTTTCTTCAATGAGCGCTGCCAGCGCCAGGGCATCTACATTTTCGACGAGCCGGAATCCGCCTTGTCGCCGTCCCGGCAGATGGAATTCCTCAAGCTGATGCGGCGCATGGAAGAGTCCGGCTATTGCCAGTTGATCATGGCCACGCATTCGCCGATCCTGATGGCCTATCCAAACGCGACATTGCTGCGGCTGTCGAAATACGGACTTGAGCCGGTGCGCGTGCAGGACACCGACCACTTCAAGTCGATGCGTGAGTTTTGCCAGGACCCAACCGGCTTTGTCGAAGCGACGCTCGCCGAGTGAACAAGCTGCCTCGCTGATCAGGATTGCAAGCCCATGGCCTGGATGCCGAAAAGGCGCGAGATCAGGATGCCGGCGCCGTATCTCAAGCGGATCTGGCTCGATCCCGCGCGCATTCCTGACCCGGATGCCTATCCGTTCTGTCTTCCCTTTCTCGCCGGTGATTTCGAGCTGCACTTCGAGCGTGCCATCACGATCATCGTCGGTGAGAACGGGACGGGGAAGTCGACGCTGCTCGAAGGGATCGCAGCACTTGCCGGCTATGATGAAGCCGGCGGCGGCAAGGGCTATATGCCGGTCGACCATACCCAAGCGATCGAGGTCATGGGCGGCGGATTATCGAAGGCGTTACGCGCGAGCTGGTTGCCGAAGATCACCAATGGCTGGTTCTTCCGCGCGGAGAGTTTCTTCTCGGTCGCGCGCTACCTTGATAAGGCCGCGCTCGACGATCCATTCGGAGGACCACCGCCGGATTTTCTCTCGCACTCCCACGGCGAAGGGTTTCTCCGCTTCTTCAACGAACGCTGCCAGCGGCAAGGGATCTTCATCTTCGACGAGCCGGAGTCGGCACTGTCGCCGTCGCGGCAGATCGAGTTCCTCAAGCTGCTGCGGCGGATGGACGATATCGGCCATTGCCAGGTCATCATGGCGACGCACTCGCCGATGCTGATGGCCTATCCGGGTGCGATCCTGCTGCGCCTGACGAAGCATGGCTTCGAGCCGACCACGCTGAAGCAGACCGATCACTACAGGGCGATGCGCGAGTTCTTCGAGGACCCCGACGCGTTTGTCGAGGCGGCGCTGGCGAGGTGAGTGCGAGCGCCGAGTCCCATCGTCGTCCCGGCGTTCCGGAACGGCGGCGTTGAGGGGGCTGATTCAAATTTCAAACATCTTTACCTGCCATTGCGAGCGTGAGCGAAGCAATCCAGAGCCACGCGCGCGGCTCTGGATTGCTTTGTCGCGTTGCTCCTCGCAATGACGGATGAGAGGCATGACTCCGCAACCCCGCGGTGCAATTCGCGCCCGGGCCTTGGTTTCGTCTCACCCCTCGGAAAATCGAGGGCGCAGGGAAGGCCGGGTGGCCGCATGCACCCGGGGCTCCCGCGCAAAGAAAAATTTGCGCGAGCGCGAAAACCACAGGTACAGGCGGTGACAACCGGCCTTCCCCGCGCAGTGGTTTTACGGCTTATACGTGATCTCCTCGGTGAACCAATGCTCGTTTGCCACCGTCGTCAGCGTGATGCGTAAGCATCGTCGCCAACTTGACGCCAGCGTCGGGGCGTCAGGACCACACGATTTCGCCGTCCGCCTCCGTGCCGTTCGTCTTCGGCACATCCGCGTCCACCGCATCGCCGGCCCAACGTATGTGACGTTCGCGATACGCCCCTCTCTTCGGGCCGGGACCATCAACAGCTAGCATGGATTCCGAAAAAGAGAAACATGAATATTTTTCCTGCCGGTCCTGGACAATTCAGGCGCGATGAAGATCGCTGTATCGAGCCGATTTGCCCGTCGTGCAGCGAAAAGTCCATTACCGGCAAGGAACGGTCGCCTACGCTTGCGCCTTCGCCGGCTCGGATACTCCGAGCTCCCGCGCAATATCCTCCATCCGTTCAAACATCAGGTCCGGCGTCAGCGCGCGAAGCGCTTCGCCTGAGGCAAAGCCCCAGCGCACGGCGCCGCAGGAGATGCCGGCAGCGCGGGCGGCCTCGATGTCGCGGACCTCGTCGCCGATCGAGATCACCGCTTCGGGTTTGAGGCCGGCGCGCCTGAGGACGCGGCGGAATTTTGCCGCCTTGCCGAAGATCGAGGCGCCGCAATCGAAGTGGGAGAACAGCGCGGCCAGCTCGCCGAGCTGACGGCGGGCGTTGGCCTCGCTGTCGGAGCTCACCAGTGCAAGGCGATAACCCGCATCCGAAAGCGCGCGCAACATTGCGTCGGCGCCGGGAAAAAGGGGGATATCCTGGATGTGCTGTCCCTTGAGCCGCCGCATGTGCCGCGCGATCGCCGGAAGCTTCCAGGTCGGCACCTCCAGCCGTGCCAGGATTTCACGGGAGTTCGCATGGCGCAGGCTCTCGAGATCCTCATCGGCGATGCGGCGAAAGGCAAAGCGGTCGGCGACGGCGTTCACGTGGCGTCGGAACCACGGAAAGCTGTCGGCCAGCGTGCCGTCGAGATCGAAGATGAGGAGGGAATAGGGCAAGGAAGCGGGCATGTACGGCGGGCGAACGCAGGGCACATATGGCAAAAGCACATTGCGCCTTTTGTGCGAAGGGGCGCGGAATGCACTATGCTCCCTGTTGTCCGCGTTTGTCAGGATGGCAAGGCGCCGCGCGCCGATGACTATTTGGGACTACCGAAAGCGTCAGTGAAGGAGCAAGAGGATGTCATTTTACCGAGGCATGACCTGTGAGAACGTCACCATCAGGGGTGACAAGGGAACGCCCATCACGGCTTACACGGCCAAGCCCGAGGGCGCAGGTCCGTTTCCGGGCGTCGTCCTCATCCATCATCTGCCGGGCTGGAGCGAGTTCTATATCGAGACCACGCGGCGTTTCGCCCATCACGGCTACATGGCGATCTGCGCCAATCTCTATGAGCGCGCGGGACAGGGCAATCCGGACGACGTCGCGGCGAAAGTGCGCGCCGAGGGCGGCATTGCCGACTCCCAGATGGTCGGCGACACCGAGGCGGCCGTGAAATGGATGCGTGCGCAGCCGAACCACAACGGCAAGGTCGGCCTGTTCGGCTCCTGCTCCGGCGGCCGCCACGCCTTCATCTATGCCTGCCAGAGGAAGGACGTCGATGCCTGCGCCGAGCTCTGGGGCGGCCGCGTGGTGATGGGCAAGGAGGAGCTCAACGAGAAGACGCCGACTGCGCCGATCGACATGACCAAGAACCTCTCATGTCCCCTGATCGGCATCTTCGGCAATGACGACCGCGCCCCGAGCCCCGAGCAGGTCAACCAGCACGAGGCCGAGCTGAAGAAGCACGGCAAGGTTCACGAATTCCATCGCTACGACGGCGCCGGCCACGGCTTCTTCTACTGGCACCGCCCGATCTACCGGGTCGAGCAGTGCATGGATGCCTGGGGCAAGGTTTTCGCCTTCTTCGGCAAACATCTCTCGAAGTAAGGAGGCAATTCATGTGCACATCCATCATCGAGATCGCCCCTGCCTCCGGCATGGCCAAGCGCGGCGACGACTGGTTTCCGCTCACCCACAGCGTGGTCGCCTACGACCACGCCCGCCACGCGCTCGAGGGCGACGTTATCACGCTGGATTTCATCAACACGGGGCTTGAGCCGGGGGCACGCGCGGGTGTCGAGCTGACGCTGGAGACAGCGAAGGAGCTGCGCGCCGCGCTCGATCGGGCGATTGCGGCAGCGGAGTTCGAGGAGGCGGAGGTGCGGGGGAAGGGGGCGGTGGTGGGGATAGGAAGGGCGGCGTGACGGAATCGTAGGTGGGTAGAGCGCAGCGAAACCCACCATCTTCGTGCGGCGATGCGATGGGCTTCGCTGCGCTCTACCCATCCTACCGGCCAATCCGCCTCACGCACCAATAGCGGCATGAAGCTCGATTTCAGCAATCTCCACTTCGACGGGGAGATTCAGACAACGTGGCAGGTCTTGCTCGGAATTTGCGGAGATTTCGAGCTATGGGTTGGAGAATGGATAATCTACAGCGAGATTGATTTCTGCTTGGTCGGGCTCGCCGAGGTAACAGAAGCGACTTGTCAGCCATCGCTCGCCCCTTTTAGCGGTTAAGGCGGCGGATCGTGTCTCACTCCGCCGCCTCGCTCGCCCCGCCGCTCTTCCGCGGCTTGTTCGACTTCGCCAGCACCGGGGCCAGGAATTTCCCAGTGTAGCTCCGCGGCGCTTTGGCGATGTCCTCCGGTGGGCCCCAGGCGACGATTTCGCCGCCGCCGTCGCCGCCTTCGGGGCCGAGGTCGATGACCCAGTCGGCGGTTTTGATGACCTCGAGATTGTGCTCGATCACCACCACGGTGTTGCCCTGGGCGACCAGCTCGTGCAGCACTTCCAGCAGCTTTTTGACGTCATGGAAGTGCAGGCCGGTGGTCGGCTCGTCCAGGATATACAGGGTACGGCCGGTGGCGCGTTTTGACAGCTCTTTTGCCAACTTGACGCGCTGGGCTTCGCCGCCGGAGAGCGTGGTGGCCTGCTGTCCCACATGGATGTAGTCGAGGCCGACGCGGTGCAAGGTCTGGAAAGTGTCGTGCACGCGTGGCACCGCCTTGAAGAACTCGGCGGCTTCCTCGACCGTCATGTCGAGCACATCCGCAATCGACTTGCCCTTGAACAGGACCTCCAGCGTCTCGCGGTTGTAGCGTTTTCCTTTGCAGACATCGCAGGTGACGTAGACGTCGGGCAAAAAGTGCATCTCGATCTTGATGACGCCGTCGCCCTGGCAGGCCTCGCAGCGGCCGCCCTTGACGTTGAAGGAGAAGCGGCCCGGCTCGTAGCCGCGCGCCTTCGCTTCGGGCAAGCCAGCGAACCACTCGCGGATCGGCGTGAAGGCGCCGGTATAGGTCGCGGGGTTGGAGCGCGGGGTGCGGCCGATCGGCGACTGGTCGATGTCGATGATCTTGTCGATATGCTCGAGGCCCTCGATACGGTCATGCGGCGCGGCGCCTTCGCTGGCGTTGTTGAGCTTGCGGGCGATGGCGCGGTAGAGCGTGTCGATCAGAAGCGTCGACTTGCCGCCACCGGAGACGCCGGTGACGCAGGTAAACAGTCCCAGCGGAATTTCCGCCGTGACGTTCTTCAGATTATTGCCGCGCGCGTTCACCACCTTGATGGTGCGGCGATGGTTCGGCGGCCGGCGCTCGGGGACGGCGACGAAATTCTCGCCGGTGAGATATTTGCCGGTCAGCGATTTCGGATTGCGCATGATCTCGGCGGGCGTGCCTTGCGCCACGATATGTCCGCCATGCATGCCGGCGCCGGGGCCGATGTCGAGCACGTAGTCGGCGAGGCGGATGGCGTCCTCGTCATGCTCGACCACGATCACGGTGTTGCCGAGGTCGCGCAGCCGCTTCAAGGTCTCGAGCAGGCGGGCATTGTCGCGCTGGTGCAGGCCGATCGAGGGCTCGTCCAATACATACAGCACGCCGGTGAGCCCCGAGCCGATCTGCGACGCCAGCCGAATGCGCTGGCTCTCGCCGCCCGACAGCGTGCCCGAGGAGCGCGCCAGCGTCAGGTAATTGAGTCCGACATCGATCAGGAAGGTCAGCCGCTCGCGGATCTCTTTGAGGATGCGGACGGCGATCTCGTTCTGCTGCGCGTTCAGCGACGCCGGCACGGTCTCGAACCATTCGGAGGCGCGCTTGACCGACAGCTCCGAGATCTCGCCGATATGCTTGGTGCCGACCTTGACGCACAGCGCCTCCGGCTTGAGGCGATAGCCGTGGCAGGCCTCGCAGGGCACGTCGGCGAAATATTTTGCCAGCTCCTCGCGCGCCCACTCGCTCTCGGTCTCGCGATAGCGGCGGTTGATGTTGGTGATGACGCCCTCGAACGGCTTCTTGGTGTCGTAGGAGCGCACGCCGTCTTCATAGGAGAACTTGATCTCGTCTTCGCCGGAGCCGTGCAGCAGCGCGTTCTGCGTTTTCTTCGCCAGGTCCTTCCACTTGGTGTCCAAGGTGAACTTGTAGTGCTTGCCGAGCGCGGTCAGCGTCTGCACGTAATAGGGTGAGGACGACTTGGCCCAGGGCGCGATCGCGCCCTTGCGCAAAGTGGCCTCCTTGTCGGGGATGACGAGATCCTCATCGACATGCTGCTCGACGCCAAGGCCGCCGCAGGCCGGGCAGGCGCCATAGGGATTGTTGAAGGAGAACAGCCGCGGCTCGATCTCGGGGATGGTGAAGCCGGAGACGGGGCAGGCGAACTTCTCCGAGAACAGGATGCGCTCGGGTCCGCTCTTGTCGTGGATTTTGGCGGTCTTCTTCTTTTCTTCGAGTGCCGCCGCGGCGGGTGCGTCGGCATATTCGATCACGGCCAGGCCCTCGGCGAGTTTCAGCGCGGTCTCGAAACTTTCCGCAAGCCGCTGGCCAATGTCGGGGCGCACCACGATACGGTCGACCACGACGTCGATGTCGTGCGGGAATTTCTTGTCGAGGGACGGTGCCTCGCTAAGCTCATGGAAGGTGCCGTCGATCTTGACGCGCTGGAAGCCCTTCTTGAGATAGTCGGCGAGCTCCTTCTTGTATTCGCCCTTGCGTCCGCGCACGACGGGAGCGAGCAGATAGAGGCGGGTGCCCTCCGGCAATGCCAGCACGCGGTCAACCATCTGCGATACGGTCTGGCTCTCGATCGGAAGCCCCGTTGCAGGCGAATAGGGCACGCCGACGCGCGCCCACAGCAGGCGCATGTAGTCGTAGATCTCGGTGACGGTGCCGACGGTGGAGCGCGGGTTCTTCGAGGTGGTCTTCTGCTCGATCGAGATCGCAGGCGACAGGCCGTCGATCTGGTCGACGTCGGGCTTCTGCATCATCTCCAGGAATTGCCGCGCATAGGCCGAGAGCGACTCGACGTAGCGGCGCTGGCCCTCGGCGTAGATGGTGTCGAAGGCGAGCGAGGATTTGCCGGAGCCGGAGAGACCGGTGAACACGACGAGCTTGTCGCGCGGGATCTCGACGTCGATGTTCTTCAGATTGTGCTCGCGCGCGCCGCGAATGGTAATGGCGCGGAGCGAGCTCGGGGACGATTGGCGTCGCGCTTTCAGAATTTCATCCATCGGCAATTCCAGGCGCACGGGACGCGCGCATCTAACAGGGCGCGCCTCGCGCTGCTTGAGCCGAGATCGGACGCCAATTCGGGTGATGCCAAAGCGCGATGAGATTTGTTTGAACCGTCATCGCGCCCTAGATCTTTGATTCAGCATGATCCTTTCAGAAAACCGCTGCACACTTTTCCGGATCATGCTCCGGAACGTAGGAAGAACGCTAAGCAATTTCCAGTGCCGCGCGCAAGTGATCAACGGTTTCCACCGGGTTTCCTTCGCTTTGGCGGCAGCGGGCAGCAGCAAGCCGCGAGAAATGAGGCCGCACAAACAAAAAGGCCGGCACAAGGCCGGCCTTTTCATCGAAAGCGATTGCTCGCGAGATCAGTACCTCGCAACCACCGGGCCGCCAAAGGTGTAGTTCACGCGCACCGTCGCCATGTCGACGTCCTGCTTGATGTGGTCGGTGCGGTCTTGAAAGCTGAGAAACAGGGGCGTGGTCGTAAAGTTCACGTTGCGGCTGCCCATGAAAAGGTGGTCGTATTCGACGCCAACCGACCAGCCCGGTGCAAAGCCAATCTCGACGCCGGTTCCGACCGCGCCGCCCCAGCGGGTTTCGCTAGCCTGATCGAACGTGAAGCCGGTCAGAATGCCGTCGTACTTGCTATGGGTGACAGCAGCGCCGCCCTTCGCGTACCAGAGCACATTATTCCAGGCATAGCCGACCTGACCGGTGAACAGGCCAATCGCATCGATCTTGGTCTGATTGACCAGGGGGAAAAGGGCTGCGGGCGAGCTGGTATTCGATCCCTTCAGGTTCGCCCAGTCACCCTGCGCTTCGAGGCCGAACACCCAATTGGTCACCTGCCAGCGGTAGCCGATCTGGCCGCCAACCAGGGCGCCGGTCGCATCATGGCAACCTTCCGCCGTGGTGGGCACCGCGACGCCGCCGGCGGCGTTGATGTCCCAGCAATTGTGGCTCCAGCCGCCACCGGCGTTGAAGCCGATATAGAAACCTGCCCAATTGTAGATCGGCGCGACAACCGGCGCCTTGGTGTAGACAGGACGTGCAGCAAGATCGGCGGCAAGAGCGGGCGCGCTTCCCAGCGCGGCGAGGCTAACCCCGACCAACAAGGCCTTTTTCATTTCTATCCAACCTATTGTTTCAAGCGCTGCTGATGGCAACCAGCAGCTGAATCATTACGTTTGAAATCTATAGCGAAAAGAGTTGCGAAATGCCGTCACCCAAATGCCACAACTGAGTCCAAAGCGTGCAACTTGCGCGTGACATCTGGATGAATGCGAGGCAGCGACATGGCCGGCGCGGGGCCGGCCTTTGTTGCTCAATGTGGTTCTCGTAAGAGAGATCAGTACCGCGCGACCACCGGCCCGCCGAACGTGTAGTTGATCCGCACCGTGCCCATGTCCACGTCCTGCTTGATGCTGTCGACGCGGGTCACGACACCCACGGGAGCGGCCAGCGAGGTGAAGGTGTTGTTGCCGCTACCCATGAACAGGTGATCGTATTCGACGGCAACCGACCAGCCAGGCGCGAACCCGACTTCCACACCGGTCCCGACCGCGCCGCCCCAGCGGGTTTCGCTCGCCTGGTCCAGCGTCGTTCCGGTCGCAGTCGCAATCCCATTATACTTGTCGTGTGTAAGTGCGGCGCCGCCCTTTGCGTACCACAGCACATTGTTCCAGGCGTAACCGACCTGGCCGGTGAAAAGGCCGATCGCGTCGATCTTGGTCTGGTTGGTCAAGGCCGAACCGAACGCAACCGGCGAGCTCAGATTGGAGCCCTTGAAGTTCGCCCAGTCGCCCTGGGCTTCAAGGCCGAACACCCAGCTGGAAGCCTGCCAGCGATAGCCGATCTGGCCACCCACCATGCCACCGGTCGCGTCATGGCAACCTTCGCGCACGGAGCCGACCGCAACCGGAACGCCAGCAACGCTGGTGAGGTCCCAGCAATTATGGCTGGACCCGCCGCCGCCATTGAGACCGATATAGAAGCCCGCCCAGTTGTAGATCGGAGGCGGCATATAGGCAGGTGCTTTGGTGTAGGTGCGCGCCGGCAGATCCGCCGCCAGGGCAGGGGCCGTCCCCATCGCCATCAGGCTAATCCCCAAAAACAAGGCCTTCTTCATTTCTTGTTCCCCTAAGCCAATTATTCCCCGTCGCCACCGCTTCTGGGCAGCTGATCGGAGCAATTCATCGCAGGGACAACTGAATCAGGCGTAAAGACGGCGTTGCCGGGAAGCCACAACCAGGCCCAAATCGCTCAGCCGTCGGCCGCGCGGCATGCAACGAAAAAGGCCGGCACGAGGCCGGCCTTCGTCAGCTATTTTTCGCTGTTGGCGCGGATCAGTACTTCCCGACCACAGGACCGCCCCAGCGGTAGTTCACGCGGACGGTTGCGATGTCGAGATCCTGCTTGACGCTGTCGGTGCGGGTGAGCACGCCGTCAGGCGCGATGAGGTTGATCGAACGCGTCCCCATGAACAGATGATCGTACTCGACGCCGACCGTCCAGTTCGGAGCAAAGCCGACCTCCACGCCAGTGCCGATCGCACCGCCCCAGCGCGTCTCGTCCGCGGAGTCGAGAACCAGGCCCGCTGCAATGCCGGTGTACCGGTTATGCGCGACGGCGACGCCGCCCTTCAAGTACCAGAGCACGTTGTTCCAGGCGTAGCCGACCTGGCCGGTGATCAAGCCGATCGCATCGACCTTGGTCTGGTTGGTGATGCCGAGCAGCGGGGCAGCGAGCACAGCCGTGCTGGTGTTGGAGCCCTTGAAATCGGCCCAGTCGCCCTGACCCTCGACGCCGAACACCCAGTTGGCCATCTGCCAGCGGTAGCCGATCTGACCACCGACCAGGCCGCCGCTCGCATCGTGACAACCTTCGGACACACTCGGGGCGGCGCCGGCGGCTGTCGCGGTGTTGGTCCAGCAATTGTGGCTGAAGCCGCCGCCGCCGTTGAGGCCGACATAGAACCCGGTCCAATCATAGACCGCAGCAATCATCGCAGGGGCCTTGGTGTAGGTCTGCGCGGGCAGATCCGCACCGAACGCCGGCGCGGCAGCACCTAGCCCGGCCAGCCCTACCATTCCCAGCAAGAACTTCTTCATTCCTCAGTCCCCAGGCTTTTCTTGCGCTACCGTTGGTCCCCAGCAGCGCCTTCAAGTCAGCCGCGATCGCCCATGCGTTCTAATTATGCGCCGGACTATAGCCGATTCAGGCGCCAACGGAGTCTCTGAAATGCCACACCCGGCGGCGAACTGCGTCTCCGCTAAATGAATGTTTTTTCATGTCTTTCCCGGCAGACATGCACCAGGTCCGGATATCAGGCGAGCAGGCTCGTCTTATTGCGGCAATGCCTGGAACAAAACTGGAACGCATGCCCCGGAGTTGCTATATATGGGGATAATTGCGGAATGGCGCGGCGCTCGCGCGTGGCGAGCGTATAGGGTCAGCGCCAAAGACAGGCCGCCGATGACCGGCTGGGGCCTCAATTTTCAGCGTGGAGAGTGGCGATGGCGGGAAGCGTAAACAAGGTAATTCTGGTCGGAAATCTTGGCAAGGATCCGGAGATCCGGCGGACCCAGGACGGCCGGCCGATCGCCAATCTGAGCGTGGCCACGTCGGAGACCTGGCGCGATCGCGCCACCGGTGAGCGCAAGGAAAAGACCGAGTGGCATCGCGTGGTGATCTTCAACGAAGGTCTCGCGAAGGTCGCCGAGCAATATCTGAAGAAAGGCGCCAAGGTCTATGTCGAGGGCCAGCTGCAGACGCGCAAATGGACCGACCAGAGCGGCGCCGAGAAATACACTACTGAAGTGGTGCTGCAGGGCTTCAACTCCAACCTCACCATGCTGGACGGGCGCGGTGGTGGCGGTAGCTTTGCCGGTGACGACAATGGCGGCGGCGATTTCGGTGCGATCGGTCCATCATCGGGACCTGCGCCGCGCCGTGCAGTGCCGACCGGCGCCCGCAACAACGACATGGACGACGACATTCCGTTCTAGCGCCTGCGCGCCGCGCTTCAGGCGCGCGCCGGCCCATTTTCAGGTCTCCAGAAGCGGGCGTAAGTCTCTGGAAAAACGAAGGGAAAAAGGCTTCTTCCGGATGCCATGGGGGTGGTGAAAACCGCCCCCATGCGCTATATGATTCTTCAAGAAAACTGACCGGATTTCCCCTTGTCTGACAACGACGACCAGAAGCCCGGCGAGCCGTCGGGACCTTCCGACATTCGCCCCGTCTCGATTCTCGATGAGATGAAGAAATCGTACCTCGATTACGCCATGAGTGTGATCGTGGCGCGTGCGCTGCCTGACGCGCGCGACGGGTTGAAGCCGGTGCATCGGCGCATCCTGTACTCGATGTATGAGCAGGGTCATACGCCGGACAAGAAATACGTGAAGTCCGCGCGCGTGGTCGGTGACGTCATCGGTAAATATCACCCGCATGGCGACCAATCGATCTACGACGCGATGGTCCGCATGGCGCAGGATTTTTCCATGCGCGTGCCGCTGATCGACGGCCAGGGCAATTTCGGCTCGGTCGATGGTGATCCGCCGGCAGCCTATCGATACACCGAAGCAAGGCTCGCCAAGCCCGCGATTCCACTTCTTGACGACATCGAGAAGGATACGGTCGACTTCGTGCCGAATTACGACAATTCGGAGAAGGAGCCGTCGGTCCTTCCGGCGAAATACCCCAACCTGCTTGTCAACGGCGCCGGCGGCATCGCGGTCGGCATGGCCACCAACATCCCGCCGCACAATCTGGGCGAAGTGATCGATGCCTGCGTCGCGCTGATCGACAATCCGGCGCTCACCATCGACGAGGTGATAAACATCATTCCCGGGCCGGATTTTCCGACCGGCGGCGTCATTCTCGGCCGCCAGGGCATCCGATCAGCCTATCATCTCGGCCGCGGCTCGATCGTGATGCGGGGCAAGGTGACGATCGACACCATCCGCAAGGAGCGCGAAGCGATCATCGTCACGGAGATCCCCTATCAGGTCAACAAGGCGACCATGGTCGAGCGGATCGCCGAGCTGGTCCGCGAAAAGAAGATCGAGGGCATCGCCGACCTGCGGGACGAATCCGACCGCGACGGTTTTCGCGTCGTCGTTGAACTGAAGCGCGATGCGGTGCCCGAGGTGGTGCTGAACCAGCTCTACAGATTTACGCCGTTGCAGACGAGTTTCCCCGCCAACATGCTGGCGCTCGATAGCGGCCGGCCGCAGACGATGAACCTGAAGGACCTGCTGACGGTCTTCATCGCTTTCCGCGAACAGGTGGTGACGCGGCGAACCAAGTATCTCCTTAACAAGGCTCGCGACCGCGCCCATATCCTGGTCGGTCTTGCGGTAGCGGTCGCCAACATCGATGAGATCATCCGGGTGATCCGCACCTCGCCGGATCCCACCACCGCGCGCGACGCCTTGATGTCGCGCGACTGGCCGGCGCGCGATGTCGAGGCCATGATCACGCTGATCGCCGATCCGCGCCACCAGCTTGCAGCCGACGGCACCATCCGCCTGTCGATGGAGCAGGCCAAGGCCATCCTGGATCTGCGGCTGCAGCGGCTCACCGCGCTCGGCCGCGAGGAAATCTCCGACGAGCTGGACAAGCTGAAGGTCGAGATCAACGATTATCTCGACATCCTGCGTTCGCGCGCACGCGTGCAGACGATCGTCAAGACCGAACTCGCCGAGGTCAAGGCGGAGTTCGCGACGCCGCGGCGCACCATGATCATCGAGCAGGAAGGCGAGGTCGAGGACGAGGACCTGATCCAGCGCGAGGACATGGTCGTCACCGTCTCGCATGCGGGCTATGCCAAGCGCGTGCCGCTGTCGGCCTATCGGGCGCAGCGCCGCGGCGGCAAGGGCCGCGCCGGCATGCAGACGCGGGAAGAGGATTTCGTCAGCCGCCTGTTCGTGGCGTCCACCCACACACCGGTTCTGTTCTTCTCCTCGCGCGGCCAGGTCTACAAAGAGAAGGTCTGGCGGCTGCCGGTCGCAGCTCCCAACGCGCGCGGCAAGGCGCTGATCAACATCCTGCCGCTGGAGCAGGGCGAGCGCATCACCACCATCATGCCGCTGCCCGAGGATGAATCCTCATGGGCGCAGCTCGACGTGATGTTTGCGACGACAGGCGGCAATGTCCGCCGCAACAAGCTGTCCGATTTCGTCGATGTGCGCCGCTCCGGCATCATCGCCATGAAGCTCGACGAAGGCGAGGAGATCGTCGACGTGCAGATCTGCACCGAGCGCGACGACGTGCTGCTGACCGCTGACGCCGGCCAGTGCATCCGCTTCGCCGTCACCGATGTGCGCGTGTTCACCGGCCGCACCTCGATGGGCGTGCGCGGCATTGCGCTCGCCGATAGCGACAAGGTGATTTCGCTCGCCATCCTCCGTCATATGGAGGTCGATTCCGAGGAGCGCGCTGCCTACTTGCGCCGCGCCAATGCGGTGCGCCGCGGCGGCGCCGAGGAGGAGGCCAGCAGCGATGCCGAGGATGCCAGCGGTACGATGGAGCTGGGTGAGCAGCGCTATGTCGAGATGTCGGCGGCCGAGCAGTTCGTGCTGACCATCAGCGAGAACGGCTACGGCAAGCGCTCCTCGTCCTTCGAGTACCGCACCACCGGCCGCGGCGGTAAAGGCATCGTCGCCATGTCGGTCAATGAGCGCAACGGCAAGCTCGTCGCCTCGTTCCCGGTGGAGGATTCCGACCAGATCATGCTGGTCACCGACAAGGGCCAATTGATCCGCTGCCCGGTCGAGGACATCCGCATCGCCGGCCGCTCGACGCAGGGGGTGATCGTGTTCGACACCGCCGAGGACGAGCATGTCGTTTCCGTCGAGCACATCGGCGAGGAGGCCGATGGCGGCAATGGCAATGGAAACGGCAACGGCAACGGCGGGTAGGGCGAGGCGCGACCCGGACCCTGTTGCTCCGTCGCATGGAAGGATCGCATCGCACATGCGATCCTGACGCGACTTAACGCTCCGGCAGTCCGAGCTGGATCTCCAGGGCGATGATCCGGTCGTTCGCCGCACGAAACGTCTGGCTGGTGTTCTTGGTCGGCAAGGAGAAGTTGGCGGCGTTCGAGCCGGGCCTCAGCGCGAGCGCTTGCGCCATCGCGGCCTTCGAGTCAGCTTCGCGGCCCAACTTGTGATAGACGGCGGCCAGCACCATCTGCGTGCGGCCGGTTCCTGGCGTAATCGCAAGCGAGCGCTCCAGCCAGGGCAGGGCCTCCTCCCAGCGTTCCATCAGCACGTAGGCGACCCCCGCGCCGAGCAGCCAGGTCCAGCGCGAGACCTGGGGCGTGTCACAGCCATCCGCCTGCTTGAATGTTGCCAGCGCGTCTTCGAAACGCCCCTGCATGATCTGCGTCATCCCGAGATTGAACAGTGCTGTTCCGTCCCAGGGATCGAAGCTCAAGGCCCGCGCGCAGGCCACGAGGCTTTCGGACAGGGCGTTGGTCGCGCTGAGAAAGCGGCAATAGGCTTCGTGAGCGGGAAGGTAGGTCGGCTTTAGCTTAAGGGCGCGCTCGAGCATCTCGCGTGCTCGGCTTTCAGTGGCCGGGACATCGGCCGGGTCGTACCACACCGTCTGAATGCCGCGCATGAGATGCGAGGCGAGTGCGACTTCGATGTCTACATTGTCGGTGTCGGTAGCAAGCGCCTTTTCCAGCATCGCCTGCGCGGCGCGAAAGCGCTCCCGCGTGTTCTGGTTGATGATAGCGCTGGCCTGCTCGATGACGACCTTGGTGCCGCCGTCCGCTTCGCCGCCGTTGAGCAGCGCATTGAGGCGAACTGCGAGCGGGTGGCCGAGGCCCGCGGCGAGCCGGGACTGCTGCAGGGCTGTATCACCATCCTCGATGCTGACGGCGACCGATGTCGTCCATCGCACTTCGCCGGTGGCCGCATCGACCATGCGCGCTTGCACCTGCCATGAGCCTCCGCTCGTCTGCAACTCACCGCTTACCAAGAAATCGGCAGGCTCGGTGGGGCGGCGTTGCGGAGCGAAAGAAGCAGCCGTCGTGCGCGGCGCCACCACGCGGAGTCCATCGATACCAGCGAGACCGTTGGTCAGACGCTCGGTGACGCCTGCCGCCATGCCGGCGAGGCGGGTATCGCCGCCCGCAACAGTGATGGGCATTACGACAATGGCGGGAGGTTTTCGCGCGAATAGCCGGCCGGGCCCCATGATCGGCGCAACGACGGCAACTCCGACAAGCATGGCGAGCCCAACGATGATTGCAAAAGCCGCAAGGCGAGGCGGCCCGAATGGAAGGCGACGCCCGACCGACACGGCTGGCGTTGGTAACGGAGCGGCTGCGACGTCGGGCGGGCCGCCGGCCGGGTCGAGGTCCGGCTCTCGGATGACCTCGACATCGAGCAGGTACCCGCGTCCGGAGACCAGGCGGATCAATTCGCGGCGTTCGTCCCCGAGCGCGGTCCGAATCTCGCGGATGCACTGGAACAGGCTGTCGTCGCTGACAAAGACGTTTGGCCAAACCTGCTCGATCAGCTCCTGCTTGCTGAGCACGCGGCCGGCATTGGTCGCAAACAGCTGCAGCATATCGAACGATTTGGGCCGCAGCCTGATGGCTTCGCCGCCGCTCCGCAGTTCGGCACGCTGCGGATCGAGTTCAAAGCCGGCAAATCGAAGCACTATTCCCCGTCATTTTGGCCTGCGCAGTTGCCCGGACCGATACCAGCAAAACTCCAAGATGTCATTGCCAGGGCAGGTGGTTTTCCCGTTTCCGTAAAAGGGGGGCCGACCGGGCCATTCGAGACGCCACTCGAAAATCTGGGATTTCGCCCCGTTTTCTGCCGACTGAAGGCGGATTTCAGAGAAATTTCAGAAACCGGCCGTGCCCGCATCAGGACTTCGACTCGCCTGTCATGAGAAGCAGGCGGTGCAGGACACCGCTTCGCAAGCAAGCGATGTCGCCCGAACCGCGGTCCCCCCTGAAGCCTGAGATCAGCACCCAATGCAGCCTGACGACTGCCGTTCATTGTTGGTCTTGATCGACAGGCTTTACGCCGCTGCACTCGATCCATCGGCGTGGGATGATTTTCTCGTCGCCGCCGCAGCCTTGTTTGGCGCAGACCATGCCTTCGTTTCACAGATCGACCGGCAGCATGGCGTCCTTGATTACATCGGCCTGCCACTCCACATGCGCGACACCCTCCCGGTCAATCACTACGCCAAACTGCTCGCTGACGACCCGCGCCGGGCGATCTTCGACGGCGGGCTACGGCAGCCGACGCATTGCGGAATGGGTTTGTCGCGGACGCGCCTGTGTGGATCGCGAACCTATCGCGAGTACCTTCAGCCGCTCGGGATCGAATATACCATGGTGACTGGGCTGCCCGTGCGCGACGGCGTCACGCATAGCCTCGGATTGACCCGCAACGCCCAGCGACATTCGTTCGTGGGCGACGATTGCGTCCTCATGAACGAACTCGTCCCGCATCTTGAGCGCGCGCTGCAGATCAGCCGCGCAGTCGCCGAAGCCAGGGCCTCGCGGGATCGCCGGCCACAGCAATCGGCCGCAGCGCGATCCGAGAGCTGGGAGCGGAGCCGGTTGCAGTCGACCTTTACCTTGTCGCCCGCGCAGGCACGGCTCGCATCGCTGCTCTTCCAGGGCCAGCGCCTCAAGCAGGCGGCCGCGCAGCTCGGTATCACCGAGGGCAGCGCGCGTCAGTATCTCAAGGTGATCTTCGCCAAGACCGGGGCCAAGCGGCAGGCCGACCTGGTCCGCGTGATCGGCGAGACGTTGAGGCCGCAAGAGCATGGCGAGATCGCTGGTGCTCTTGCCTCCGGAGCAGAGGGCGGCTGGGCAGTCCCGCTCCGGGAGTGACGCGAGGCAGACTGGAACTTCTTCAGTTTTGATCGAATCAGAACCGAAGCTCTAATTTCTGGTTTCGACGCGTTTTCTTCGCGCGAACCGGTGTCCACTTCGCTGGAAAACGCTTTAGCCTACGGCGTCCGATCGGCGGTCACGAGCCGCGCCTGGCGGACTTCCTTCCGGGTGGTGGCGGTGCGCAGGCAAGAGGCCTCGAAGTTCGGCCAGGCCTGCTCGGAGCAATTGCGGCCGATCGCGCGGACATCGAGCCGGTCGCTCTTGGCCAGCGCCTGCGGGACACTGGCTTCAACCTGTGGAGCAAAACCGGGCAGAACGGTGAGGGCAGCAGCAATGCAGGCAGCCACTGCGACTGCAGAAACAGCTTTGATCATGATGGTCCCCTGTCACAAGCCCTGGGTGGGCCTGTCATTTCGTTGGGCAGTTCATTAACCATGAGTCGTTTCGGGATGCCTTCGCCAAAGCCGTAAATTGGTTTCATCCGTTGCCGGCTTTGTTTCGTTCTGACGGCCCTCACGAAACAAAGACGGGCTCTCCCGGTGGTCGGGACGCCGGCCAGACCGGTTCATTGGCCGACAAGGGCGCCTGGGCGTCGATTTCCGGGGCAGCCGGGAACCCGCAGCGCTTGCCCGGTCGCCGTGGCCGGGGTAGGAGGGGCGCATGCCGCGCATTGCCATTTACCCAGGTTCCTTCGATCCCGTCACCAACGGCCATTTGGACGTGGTGCGGCATGCCGTGACCCTCTGCGACAAGCTGATCGCAGCCGTCGGCGTGCATTCAGGCAAGAAGCCGCTGTTTTCGACCGAGGAGCGGCTCAAGATGACCCGGGACATCTTCGGCCCGGTCGCAGCCAGGGCCGGCTGCGCCTTCGACTGCACGACCTATGACAACCTCACGGTCACCGCGGCGCAACAGACTGGTGCCACCATCATGATCCGCGGCCTGCGCGACGGCACCGACCTCGACTATGAAATGCAGCTCGCCGGAATGAACGAAACCATGGCGCCCGACGTGCATACGGTCTTCATCCCGGCCTCCGCACCTGTCCGCCCCATCACGGCCACCCTGGTCCGGCAGATCGCCGGCATGGGTGGCGACGTCTCGGCCTTTGTGCCGGCAGAGATTGCCGCGGCACTCAAAGCCAAATTCGCCGGCTGACTGCGCAGGGTGAGCGCGAGCCGACCCTCCATCCAACCGATCCGGAGTTTTCGATGATCCGAGCCCTCGCCGTAGTTTTCGCGCTGATGCTGGCCGCGCCTGCTTTTGCGCAATCGCTGCCTGCAGGCCTCGACAAGGCCAATGCGATTGTCATCGACACCACCAAGGGCCGCATCGTGATCAAGCTGCGTCAGGACCTCGCGCCGCAGCATGCCGAGCGGCTGAAACAGCTTGCACGCGAGGGCTTCTACAACAACGTGCCGTTCCACCGCGTCATGGACGGCTTCATGGCGCAGACCGGCGATGGGCAGAACTTTAACGGCACCGGCGGCTCGAAATACCCGAACCTCAAGCAGGAGTTCTCCAACGTCCACTTCAAGCGCGGCATTGTCGGCATGGCGCGTCGCGGCGACAGCGTCGACACTGCGAATTCGCAATTCTTCATCATGTTCGGCGACGCACCTAGCCTCGACGGCCAGTACACCGTGATCGGTGAGGTCGTGCAGGGCATGGACGTCGTCGACAAGCTGAAGAAGGCCCCGCCCGGCTCGGGCTCCGGCACCGTCACCGATCCCGACAAGATGGTGAAGGTGCAAGTCGCGTCCGATATCAAGTGAGCGCCGGCGGCGGCACACTTCGTGTCGTGATTGCTACGGCGCTGCCGCTTGTCTTGTTGCCGGCGCCGGCCAGATCCGAGGTCGGACAGGTCAACACGATCAAGGAGACCATCGAACGAATCTATAGCTGCTGGCGCGCGCCGCCGCTGTCGCGTGCGAACCCGATGGACATCACAGTGATCGTAAGCTTCAACCGTGCGGGGCAGATTCTCGGCAAGCCTCGGATCACCTTTGAGACGGCCGAGGCGACCGACAACGACCGGGTGGAGTACCGCGTTGCCGTCATGGAGGCGTTGCAACGCTGCACGCCGATGCCATTTACCGAGAGCATGGCGGGCGCTGCGGCCGGGCACCCGTTCTGGATCCGGTTCCACACTACTGGTCCCAAACCCCAACCGACAGAGAAGCGAGCATGGCTGCTACAGAAAATACTTTGATCCTTGAGACCACCCAGGGCCCCGTGACCATCGAGATGCGTCCCGATCTTGCGCCCGGCCACGTCGCCCGCATCAAGGAGCTGGTGCGCGAAGGCTTTTACGACGGCATCGTGTTTCACCGCGTGATCGACGGCTTCATGGCGCAGACCGGCTGCCCGCACGGCACCGGCACCGGCGGAAGCGGCAAGAAGCTGAAGGCCGAGTTCAACAAGGAGCCGCATGTGCGCGGCACCGCCTCGATGGCACGTGCGGCCAGCCCTGACTCCGCCGACAGCCAGTTCTTCATCTGCTTCGACGATGCCTCCTTCCTCAATGGCCAGTACACCGTCTGGGGCAAGGTCACCGCGGGCATGGAGAATGTCGACAAGATCAAGCGCGGCGAGCCGGTGAAGGATCCCGACAAGATCGTGAAAGCTCGCATGGCCGCCGACGCGAAGTAACGCCTGACGTCGACTCCGTCATTCCGGGGCGGTGCGAAGCACCGAGCCCGGAATCTCGAGATTCCGGGTTCGCCTCTTCGAGGCGCCCCGGAATGACAGCGCGCCTGCAGGCGCATTGAACCATGCGCACCGACCTTTTCGATTTCGACCTGCCGCCTGAGAACATCGCGCTGCGTCCCGCGAGCCCGCGGGATTCCGCGCGTCTCCTGGTGGTGCAGTCCGGTGGCGGACTGCGCGATCAGGTCGTTGCCGACCTGCCGGACTGGCTTCGCCCCGGTGACCAGATCGTCGTCAACGACACCAAGGTGATCCCGGCGCAGCTCTCCGGCCGGCGGATCGGGCGCGCGACCGAGCCGAGGATCGAGGCGACGCTGATCAAGCGTCTCGACGGCTCGCGCTGGCAGGCGCTGGTGAGGCCGGCGAAGAAGCTGGCCGAGGGCGACACCATCCGCTTCGGCAACGAGGGCAGGGTCTGCCTGCTCGGCAATCTCGATGCACAGGTCGAGCGCAAGGGCGACGAGGGCGAGGTGACGCTGTCCTTTGCTTTCCATGGCCCCGTGCTCGACCAGGCCATCGCCGATGTCGGCCAGGTGCCGCTGCCGCCCTATATCGCCTCCAAGCGTGAGGTCGATGAGCGCGACATGGCGGACTACCAGACCATGTTCGCGCAGGCCGAGGGCGCCGTGGCGGCGCCGACCGCCGGCCTGCATTTCACGCCCGCGCTGGAAGCGAGCTTGCGCGCGCGCGGCGTTTCCATCCACCGCATCACGCTGCATGTCGGGGCAGGGACCTTCCTGCCGGTGAAGGCCGACGACACGGCCGGCCACAAGATGCATGCGGAATGGGGCCAGATCACCGCTGAGACGGCATCAGCACTGAATGCGGCGCGTGCGAAGGGTGGCCGCATTGTCGCGATCGGCACGACCTCGCTGCGCCTGCTCGAAAGTGCGGCCGCCGAGGGCGGCACCATCCGGCCCTTTGCCGAGGAGACCTCGATCTTCATCACGCCCGGCTACCGCTTCCGCGCGGTCGATATCCTGCTCACCAATTTCCATCTGCCACGCTCGACCCTGTTCATGCTGGTCTCGGCCTTTGCCGGCCTGGAGATGATGAAGAATGCCTATGCGCATGCAATTGCGAGCGGATACCGGTTTTATTCGTATGGGGATGCGTGTCTGCTGTTTCGAGGCGAGTGAGCGGACGCGGGGCTCCGTCTCACCTCTCCCCGGCGGGAGAGGTGATCTTCGCTGCGGCGACCGCTGTTACGCCATCACGCGCTCCGGCAACAGCTCCGCGATCTGCACCGCGTTGAGCGCCGCGCCCTTGAGCAGCTGATCGGCCGCGACGAACATCGAGATTGAGTGGCCTGACGTGTCGCTCAAGTCTCGCCTGATGCGGCCAACCAGCACGTCGTCCTGCCCGGATGCATCGAGCGGCATCGGGAAATAGTTGTTGGCTCGGTCGTCGACGACCCGCACGCCCGGTGCGACGCTGAGGATGTTGCGCACCTCGGCTTCCGTGATCGGCCGCTCGCATTCGATGGTGATGGCCTCGGAATGGGCGCGCAGCACCGGCACGCGCACGCAGGTCACGCCGACGCCAATCTTGTCGTCCTCGAAGATCTTGCGGGTTTCCTTGATGACCTTGGTTTCCTCGTCATTGTAGCCGGTGTCAGGGTCGATCGCGGTGTTGTGGCTGAAGAGGTTGAAGGCGTAGGAGTGCGGCATCACTTTGGGCGGGAAGACCTGGCCGTTGAGATGCGCGCGGGTCGACTGCACGAGCTCGTCCATTGCGGCGGCACCGGCGCCGCTCGCGGCCTGATAGGTCGCGATGATGACGCGCTTGATGCGGTTCTGCTGGTGGATCGGCCACAGCGGCACCAGTGCGGTGATCGCCGCGCAGTTCGGGTTGGCGATGATGCCCTTGTGGTCGCGGATGCGGTTGGCGTTGATCTCGGGGATCACCAGCGGCACGTTCGGGTCCATGCGGAAAGCCGAGGAGTTGTCGACCACGACGGCACCGGAGCGCACGGCGACGGGTGCGAACTTCCGGGAGATGGAGCCGCCGGCCGAGAACAGCGCGATGTCGACGCCTTCGAAGGAGCGCTCATCGAGCTCCTCGATCACGATCCGCTCGCCGCGGAAATCGACCGTCTTGCCGGCCGAGCGGGCGCTGGCGAGCGCCTTCAGTCGGCTGACGCGGAAATTGCGCTTGTCCATGGTGGCGATGAACTCGGCGCCGACGGCACCGGTCACGCCGACAATGGCTACAACGGGATCGTTCTTCACTTTTGTCTCCATCTTCCTGGGATCATGCTTCAGGCAACAAAAAAGCCCCAGACCTGAGAGGGCGGGGCTTCGGTTCGAGATGTCGCGATGTCTTGATCAGCTACGCGCGCACGCCTCCGAGGCCCGGTCGGGCTTTGGTCGTTTTGGTCGTGCTTTTGGTGGCGGCGATCATGGCGCGGGAACATAGGGGGCGCTCGAAGGCCCGTCAACGGCTTTTGACGAGGAATACCGGCCCCGAGGAGGTTGAAACCGGCATGCCTGTTACGCGATAAGCCCCGCATGACGCTTCCCAACCATTTCGAACTCATCGCCACCGACGGCGCCGCCCGCACCGGAAAGCTGACCACGCCGCACGGGGTGGTGCGCACGCCGGCCTTCATGCCGGTCGGCACGGCCGGTGCCATGAAGGGACTGTACTGGCGGGAAGTGCGCGACGCCGGCGCCGACATCGTGCTCGGCAACACCTATCATCTGATGCTGCGGCCCGGCGCCGAGCGGATCGCAGCGCTCGGCGGCCTGCAGCGCTTCACCGGCTGGGGCGGGCCGATGCTGACCGACTCCGGCGGCTTCCAGGTGATGTCGCTCTCCGAGCTGCGCAAGCTGACCGAGCAGGCGGTGACCTTCCGCTCCCATATCGACGGGGTGAAGGTCGAGCTGTCGCCGGAGCGCTCGATCGAGGTGCAGCGCCTGCTTGGCTCCGACATCGCCATGCAACTGGACGAATGTGTGCGGCTGCCGGCCGAGCGCGCGGATATCGAGCGCGCGATGCAGCTCTCGCTGCGCTGGGCGGAGCGCAGCAAGCGCGCCTTCGAGACGGCGCCCGACGGCTACATGCTGTTCGGCATCGTGCAGGGTGGCGATGTGGGGGAGCTGCGCCAGGCGAGTGCGCGCGGGCTCTCCGAGATCGGCTTCCATGGCTATGCCATCGGCGGGCTTGCGGTCGGCGAGCCGCAAGCCGTGATGCTTCATATGATCGAGGAGACCGCGCCGCTATTGCCGTCGGACCGGCCACGTTATCTCATGGGCGTCGGCACGCCCGACGACCTCCTGGAGGCGGTCAAGCGCGGCATCGATATGTTCGACTGCGTGCTGCCGACGCGCAATGGCCGCCACGGCATGGTCTTCACACGATACGGCGCTATCAACTTGCGCAATGCGCGCCACGCCGATGATCCGCGCCCGCTTGACGAGGAAAGCATCTGGCCGTCGACGCGCGACATCTCGCGCGCCTATCTGCATCACCTCGTCCGCTCCGGCGAGACACTGGGCGCGATGCTGCTGTCCGAGATCAACATCGCCTACTACCAGCGCCTGATGAGCGACATCAGGGAGGCGATCGCGCAAGGCCGGTTTGGGGAACTCTACGACGCGACGCGACAGGGCTGGGCGCGCGGCGACATCGCACCGATCACGAGCTGATCGGCAGACGCATCGCGACGCGCAGCTGACGCAGGGGCATCAGGACTGCAAGAGTAAGCCGAAGCTTTTCTGGAATTTTACCAACTGACGCTGCAACAATGGTCGCGGGGGGCGCGGACGAGCGCCCCGCCCGACACCTAATTGCACAGGATCCGCTTGGCCGCGTGCTTGGTTACGAAACCGTATCCGCAGGTGTCGCAGGTCCAGAGATAGCTGATGAGGTGTTCCGACAGATAGGCGGACGCTTCGGCAGCAACCATGGAGTCTGCACACACAGGACAGGTCGGCAAATCACTTCCCCGGGGATCGGGGTGCGGCATCACGGTCGACAGGATTTCAGCAAAAGCTGGCATCGTGACCCCTCTGCGTTCCTAGTGTGGTAAGTCCTATACACCACATTCATTGACAGTGTAGCAACACAAATGCGTAGGTTTTGCGTTATTTAGCCGCGTTAAGTTTTTGCAATGCAGCGCATAATTGATTTGCATCCTCATGTTCTGCGGGCGCGCGTTGTCACGACCTGGCGCCGGAACGATCAATGTTGAGACCGCGCCGATATCGAGCAACACGCGAGGCTGTGGGCAAAACCATCCTGCCCATCGTGCTGTCGTCTGCGGCGCGCTATCTCTCAACTGCCCTGTGTGAAGGAATTGAGCCATGCCCGATCAGCCGAGACGGCCAAGGACGCTGAACGACGCGCGCAGCGAAGCGGAGGCGGCGTTCAAGAAGGTGACGACGAAGGTGGCGGAAGCGCCGCCAAAGAGAAACGCCATTCCCGGCGTGAAGGAGCAGGTGACGTTACGCATCGACCAGGACGTGCTGGATCATTTCCGGTCGAGCGGACCTGGCTGGCAGGACCGCATCAATGACGCGCTGCGCAAGGCGACGGGGAAATAGCATCTTGGGGCGATTGCGCAGCTATTAGAGTGTTTTCGAGCGAAGTGGGGACCGGTTCGCGTGAAGAAAACGCGTCAAAACAAGAATCTAGAGCTTCGGTTCTGATTCAATCAGAACCGGAATTGCTCTAGTGGCGGAACATGCCGCCCATCATACCGCCGATCATGCCGCCCATGAAAGCACCGGGGTCGCCGCCGCTACGCCGATAGCCGCCGCCTCCGCCACCACCACCGCCGCCGCTGTTGCGGCGCGCGTGGCGGCCGCTGTCGGACCCGTCATCGCCGGACGAGGTCTGGGTGGTCGCCACGATCTCCGACAACAGCGCCTTGTGCTGAAGCTTGTTGAGATAGCCGCTCACGGGATAGCCGCGGGCCGCCTGCCAACGCTTGATCACCGAGCGGGTCTCGTCGTCGAACTTGCCGGTGACCTTGGTATCGAAACCGAGGCCGTTGAGCCGCCGCTGCACGTCGCGGCGCTGGCCGCGGTCGAGCCCGATCTGGTCTTCGGTGACCTGGCTGGAGTCTTCGGTGAAGGTCGCGGGATCGACGGCCGTCAGGTTGCGCGTCATGTCCTTTTCTTTGGCCGCGGCTGCGGTCGCGCCGTTGCCAGTATCGAGCGCCGCGATCCGCGCCAGCGCCAGCGAGCGGAACTGGCCGTTCGGATAGCTGGAGAGATAGGCGTTGAGTTCTTCCGGCTTGTTGGAGTCCTTGACCGAGCGCCAGAACTCGAGCTCGACATCGGTGCCGGGCGTGGTGGAGGCGAGCGCCGGGGCCGGTCCGGAGGCGGGCGCAGCGGCCGTCGCCGGCGGCGGCGCGGCCGGGTTGAGATAGACCGAGCCAGTCAGGTTGGTGTGGCCCCAGGGCAACTGACCCTTGCTGGTCTCATCGCTGACCTGGGCGCGAACTTCCGTCATCGCCTGCTGGATCTCGACGCCCGGCTCGGTGATGTGGGCGATCAGCGCGCGGGTGAACGGGCTGTTGGTGCCTTCCTGGCCGTCGAGCGCGGTCTGGCCCGGACCGGTGGCAAAGGCGATCAGCGTGCCCTCGCCGGACTTCATTTCGGCGAGGCCCTGGCCCACCGCCACGCTGCGGGTGGTGTTGGCCTTGATCTTGGCGGCAAACGGGTTGTCGCGGCAGGCGTCGAGGAAAACGAGCTTGACCTTGGCGTCGCCCATGGTCTGGTCGAGCGTCACGTCGACGTTAATTGCGGCGCCAAGCTTGACGTCCATCTCCGATTTGATGTCGGCATCGATCGGCAGCAGGTAGTTGGTGCCTGAGATCGCGATGCCGTGGCCGGCGTAGTAGAAAACGGCGACGTCGGCGCCTTGCGCCTTCTTGCCGAAGTCGAGCAGCTTCGCCGTCATGGTGTCGCGGGTGAGATTGGTGCCCTCTATCACCTCGAAGCCGACATTGCGCAATGTCGCGGCCATTGCCTTGGCGTCGATCGGCGGGTTGGGCAGTTGCGCCACGTTCCTGTAGGCGCCGTTGCCGACCACGAAGGCTATGCGCTTGTCGGCAAGCGCGGCGTCGGCGGAAAACACCATCAGGATCAGGGAGAGGATGATTGCCGGGTAACGCATCGCAAAATCCCCCGCAGAATCGAAATAAATTGGAAAACAACGATTGAAGACAAGTTACACGAAAATGCCATGTTTCATGCGACAAAAAATTGAGTTGTGCCCGCCTGCAATCGCGCCTCCTTCGCTCGCGTAGAATACCGAGCAAGGTTCCGATCATTGCGTGATCTAGATCACAATTTGGCCGGCGGCGTTTCGGGGGCAGGCTTGATCAAAGCTTGCTGCGGCGCCCGCAGGTTCAAGAGATTACCACCGAGGATCAGAGCGGCACCAAGGCCGGTGAAGATATCCAGCCGCTCGGCATAGAGCAGCCAGCCGGCGGTGGCTGTCAGCGGAACCCGCAGGAAATCCATCGGCACCACGACGGTTGCGTCGGCATAGCGCATCGCATTCGCAAGACAGTAGTGTGAGAAGGTGCCGCAAACGCCGATCACGATCATCCAGCCCCAGCCATGCGCAGACGGCCAGGTCCAGAGGTAGAGTGCGGGCAGCAGGCTTGCGGTTGATTGCACCACCAGCATCCAGAAAATCACGGTAAGCGGGCTCTCGGTGCGGGTCAGCGATTTGACGAGCACGATGGAGATGCCGAAGCCGATCGCCGCTCCCAGCGCAATCAACTGTCCCGGGTCGATCTGCCCGGTGGCGGGGCGCACGATGATGATGACGCCGACGAGCCCAAGCAGGATCGCCGCGCTCTTCGAGGGGGTGATGCGTTCGCCCAGAAAGCTTGCCGCCAGGATCGCGGTCCAGATCGGCATGGTGAACTCGATGGCCACGACCTGGCCGATCGGGATCAGGGTCAACGCAAAGAACCAGCCGAGCTGCGAGACATAGTGGATGAGGTTGCGCGCGGCGTGATCGCGAAGCCGCGATGTCCGCAGCGCGGCAAGGCCACCGGCGCGGTAGATCAGCGGCGACAGCAAGAGAAAGCCAATCAGCGAGCGCACCGTCATCAGTTCGAACACGTTGATTTCGCGCAGCGCCTCGCGCCCGGCGACCGCCATCACCAGGTTCAACGATAGCCAGCCCGCCATCCATAGTGCAGCCATCGATTTGGAGGTGGTGCCGGTCATGGTCCTGTGGGGTGATGCGGGCAGGGGCGAGGGAGGGCACGCCGGTATCGGCGCGCGCGGCCGCGTTTGCAACCCGCTGATATGGCCACCCTCATATGCGTGCGGGCGAATTTCGTTGTGGGATGAACGGTGGGATCGGTGGTAGCTGCTTCATGTCGTTCCGGCGCACGCGAAGCGAGAACTCTGATGTGCTATTGCACATCTTAAGAATCTCGAGGTTCCGGGTTCGCTGGCTTCGCATCCCCCGGAACGACGTCTCAAGGGAGAAAAATCATCATGCGCATTCTGCAACCGGCCGAATGGTCCAAGCCCCGGGGCTTTTCGCACGGCCTCGAGTTTTCCGGCCCCGGCCGCTGGGTCATGCTGGCCGGGCAGACCGGCGGCGACGAGAAGGGCGATTACGCGCCCGACATGGCAGCGCAGGTCGCGACCGCACTCAAGCGCATCGTCAAGCTCCTGGGTGAAGCGGGCGCCGGGCCTGAGCACATTGTGCGCCTGACCTGGTACCTCACGAGCCGCAGCGAATATCAAGCTGCCGGCCCTGGCATTGGCGCGGCCTGGAAGGAGACGCTGGGTCGCAATTTTCCGCCCTCGACCTTGCTCTATATCGACGGGCTCGTGGATGAACGCGCCAAGGTCGAGATCGAAGTGACGGCGTTCGTGCCGGGGGCTTGAGGGGCCGCAATGAACAAGCGCAAGACTTCAGCCGATTTCGTCACGGCGTTCGCAACCGGCTGGCCTGAGCAGGAGCCGCATGTCCTGATCCTGTCGCTCACCACGGCCAAGGGCGTGCAGGACTTTGCACTAACCAAGGATCAGGCGCTTCTGATCGCGAAGACCATGAAGCAGACGGCCGAGCAACTGGCTAAGCCGAAAGTGGTTTAAGGTCTAAAGCGCGATGAGATTTGGTTGAATCGTCATCGCGCTTTTGATTGAGCATGATCTTTTCGGAAAACCGCTACACACTTTTCCGGATCATGCTTTGTCGGGTTGGCCGGACTATCCGATCCGGCGGACCCAGTCGAACTCGTCGGCGATATCGCCGCGCTGGATGCCGACCAGCTTCGCCTTGATCGCGGTCGTGACCGGCCCGGTTGAGCCGTCGGCGATCACGATGTCGCCTTTGCTGCTCTTGATCTTGCCGATCGGGGCGACGACGGCGGCCGTGCCGCAGGCGAACGCCTCCTTTAGCCTGCCGCTCGCGGCATCCGCGCGCCACTGGTCCATCGCATAGCGCTCCTCGCGGACGGTGCGGCCCTCCTTGCGCGCCAGTGTGATGATGGCGTCGCGGGTGATGCCCGGCAGGATCGTGCCGGAGAGCGGCGGCGTCACCAGCGAGCCGTCGTTCATCACCAGGAAGACGTTCATGCCGCCGAGCTCTTCGACCCAGCGATGCTCGGCCGCGTCGAGGAACACGACCTGGTCGCAGCCGTTCTCCATGGCTTCGGCCTGCGCGAGCAGGCTCGCTGCATAATTGCCGCCGCATTTGACCGCGCCCGTGCCGCCCTCGGCGGCGCGGGTGTAGCGGTCGGAGAGCCACACGGTCACAGGCTTCTCGCCGCCCTTGAAGTAGGAGCCGACGGAGCTTGCGATCAGGATGAACAGATATTCGTGGGACGGCCGGACGCCGAGGAAGGCTTCGGTTGCGAACATGAAGGGCCGCAGATAGAGGCTGCCGTCGCCCTTCGGGATCCAAGCGGAATCGATCTTCACCAGTTCGTCCACGGCCTGCAGGAACACGGCTTCGGGCAGGTCCGGCATGCTCATGCGAGCGGCCGATGCCTGGAAGCGGCGCGCGTTCTGCTCTGGACGGAACAGCGCGATGGAGCCGTCGCCGAGATTATAGGCCTTCAGGCCTTCGAAGATTTCCTGCCCATAGTGCAGGACGGCGGCGGCTGGATCGAGTGGGATCGGCGCGCGGGCACTCACCTCAGCGTTGTGCCAGCCGCGGTCCTTCGTCCAGCGGATCGTCACCATGTGGTCCGTGAAGACCTTGCCGAAGCCCGGATCCTTCAACAAGTCCGCCCTGACGTCGGCCGCCACCGGCCGGTCCGTTGGGCGGCGGGAGAAGGTGAAGGCGGTCTTGGAATGGGCATTCATCGAAAAATCCCTGCAAAGCGCGCGCGGGTCTCGCGCGGGGAATGGTTTCGATACGCCCTGTGCGGCTCAAGTCAAGCGTGCACCGGGAATGTCCGGTTGGCAGATTGGCAAGTTGAGACAACGGGCCGCGCGCATGCGCGTCCCGTTGTCTTTGTCCGTCCTGCTCTTGAGCGCGCTAGCGCGACAGCGCAATGTTGGCGGCACGGAATTGGCTGTCGGCCCGCATCGAAACCGACTGATGGGCTCCACGGGTGGCGAGCGCGATGCTGGCGTTGAAGCCACCGGTCGAGGCGACCACCTGGAAGCTGCCATTGCCGCCGCGGCCCTGCAGCGTGCCGCTGATATTTCGGCTGCTCTCGCTCCAGGTGCCGCTGACCGTGCCACCGGCCTCGGCCACGACGCGTCCTTCGAGATTGAACTTGTAGGCGTCGCTAGCGCAGGTCAGCACCAGGCTCAACTCAGGACCCGCGACGCCGTAAGTGGCGCGGCAGCGGAGGCGCTCGGTCGAGCCGTCGTCGAGCGTCACGGTGCCGCCGCCGGCCCAGCGACCGGCCATGCCGGCGAAGGGGCCCGATTGCGCTTGCGCAGGAAGGGCGGAGAGCCCTGCGCCAAACAAAACGGCAGCCGCCACGAGCAGCCGCCGCGAGGTGGTTAAAAAATTCTCGCCAAAATTATTGCCGCGACGCTTCCCAGCGGCCGCTGCACGGTATCCCTGCTGAAGCCCCATTCCACTTACCCGATCCGGCGTTGCCATTGAGTTGTCCGTTCGCATAAGCACCGTTGATTGAAACGCGCACAAGTCCCTCGCGTCCGATGCTGCCGGAGACGTTCTGGCCGGCGGCGGAAATCTTACCGTCCGTGACGGTAAGCGTCGAGCTTGCGGAGGGCTCACAGCTGCCGCTCTTGGTCACGATCGTGACATGCCAGAGGCCGTCATATGCTGACTGGGCAAAGGCCGGAGCGGTCGCGCCGACCGCGAGAACGGAAGCACAAAAATACGCAAGCCTGCGATTGAGACGCATAATTCAAATTTCCTTCAATGTGGTGTGATGACCGCCTTATTCGGGTCAAATGTGACGAAAATTTGCTGCGTTGCCATAATTTTGAAATATTAACGTAAATCCAATGGGTTAATACTCACCCGAGTCTGGTTTCGGAGGGCGGATTCTGGGGAAAAGCCGCCGTTTCGACAGGCATCTCGCAGCGCTTCAGACTCAGTGCGGCGAGACACTCGGTGCCTTGGTCGCGAACTCTTCGTCCTGCGGCTTGGCAGGGAGTTCGTTGTAGGTCTTGGCGTAGTCGATGACACGGGCGAGCAGTTTCTGGCCGAGCGGGGCCAATGCGCGCTCCCACAATTCGCGCGCGGTCTCGCCCTTCTTCACAAAGCACCACTCTTGCGCTGCGATCGCGCCCGCATCCATGCGCTCGGCAAGGTGATAGACGGTGCCGCCGGCAATCGGATCGCCTTCTTTGATGGTCCATTCCACTGCAGCGATGCCGCGATGGCGGGGCAGCAGCGAGGGATGATAGCCAATGCCACCGAGTTTTGCGGCGGCCACGGCCTCCTTGGTGACGCGCGCGTGGCTGTGCGCGGCCACGATCAGGCCGGTGTTGGGCGCGATCTCGGAAGCGACCACGCGCTTCGGATCGGCCTGCACCACGACCTCGACGCCGGCGGCGCGGGCGGCCGCGGCCAGGCGGTCCTCGCCGTCATGCACTACGACGCGTGCGATCTCGACCCCGTGCTCCCTGAACATGTTGAAGGTGCTCACGCCGAAATGGCGGGAGCCGACGAGGGTGATCCGCATGGTGTTCCTTTCACGGACGGGAAGAACTTGCCGGTCGATAGCACGCCGTTGCGGCGGCCGTGGTCGTTGCAGCCGTCGTTATCAACAAGCGGCTTTGCGACGAGAGATCAAGTTTTTTGCAAACAGCTTAAGCGGAGGTAGCGAGTTCCGGTTTTCAAACCAGGCAAAGACAGTTCTTTAAGTGTCTGATGCCAATATAAAAAGGCCGCACCGCCGCGCGGCCGGATAGCCGGGCGCCGCGCCTGTCAAAGAACCTACCCCAGGGCACGCGCGCTCGGCTATTTGCCGTTTGACTCCAGCACGCGGCCCTTCGGCCGCGCACCAGTCTCCGAAACGGCTTCTGCTTTAAGGCAAGATGCCTCCGGTGACGAGCCTGAATCGGAACCGCGCGGGCAAAGCTCTATCGTGGGCCCAGCACGTGCCAGACGAGTGCGAGCACCGCGACCAGCAGCAAGGCCATGATCAGGCGGTGCCAGTTTCCTTTCATCTGATTTGCGTACTAGTCAGAGGATTCCAGGCGCCGCACCGTCACGAGAGCCTCGCGGCACAATTGGGCGAACCAGATCAGGAGCGTGCTGCCCAGTAGAAACAGGGTGAAGTTGTTGTAGTCGGCCAGTGTCAACGGGCCGAACTCGAATTCCGGCGGCATGAAGCCCCACCAGACGATCGGAACTGCGAGAAGGGCTGCGCAGGCACCGGCGGGAACGCCAGCGAGCAGGCTCGCCAACAGCACGGCCGGAAGGAAGGTTGCGAAGTAGACGGTGGCGCCCAACCAATCCAGCAGCATGCGCAGGCCAACCGCAGCGCCAAGCACGGACAGTACGACCATGAATGCCGCAGTCGACCACGGCCTGAATTTCAGGATTCGATGAACGGTCTGGACTCCATTGCTCAACGCTTCGCCCCCGGCTCTTTTTATTGAGCGAGCCGCCCCAACCGGCCGCGCGCGATAGCGTTAGCGCCGGTGCAAAGGTTCTGCAACAGGGAAGGGAACTGCTGCAGTGCGGCTGAGCAATTGCGAAATAAGCAGGCAACTCGTCTACGTTTCGAGAAAGCGACCTGAGGCGCGACCATGCGCGGCTTGGTTGCTTAGTGGACAGATCGGCCGCGCGCGCTGAATTACGCTTGTTTCTGGGCTCCGGTGCGTGACGCTGCGGAGACTCGCTTGACTTGCTCCCCGCTTGCGCTCGTCGCAGCGGGGATTTTTCTTTGTGGCTCGAGCCGCCCCACTCGTGTTGTGCGTCGCGCTACAGTGCTCGGTGCGGCTTTAAATCGCAGGGAGACAAAAAGCGCAGGGAGACAATTGAAGAAGCTATTCGCGGCAGTGCTGCTCTCGGGGAGCATCCTGAGTTTTGCCGCGGCCAATGCGGCCGACGGATGCGGTCCCGCACAACACGTCTCAAGGCATCCGTATCGTTGATGGCTAGGGTTTCACGCCGCGTAGCATGCGCGCCGAACGCCCCTGGACGACATGGCAAAACCGCCATGCAATGTCGGATTCCTCGGGAAACTTGGGGGTCTGTTTCCCGAACTGGGGCTGCACTTGCCGAATGTCTGGCCGTTGCAGTGCTTGCCAACGCAGCTAGTGCGTCTGGTAGGCCTCGATGGCGTGCGCGATGAAGATACCCGCGCTGAACATTCCGATCAGTGCCGTTGCGACCTCGATCATTGTACTCGTCCTCAACGCTGGTCCCTGCTTCTCTTGATAAGGTTCTTAGCGGCCTCCCGGTTTCAGGACGATTTCGTCAATCGCTAAAAATGGTTTCGTCGTCCGTGTCGCGGCCTTGCCGCCACCGGGTCCCAAGCTGCCGCGTCTCGCCGGCGCGCCCTTCTGGCGGAACGGACATGTGTGCACCGCAAAAATCCCGTGTAACTACGGGGTCGTTTGGCATGCGCTTCGCATCTAACTGCCTGAGCAATCCACTTATTCCAGCTTGGAGCACACATGGGTGAAGTGACCCGATTTGTCTCGAAGGCCGAGCTTGAGCGCGCGCGCCTGATCCGCGAAGCCCGCGCGATTTATGACAGCATTTTTCCGCCCGACGACCGCGCTGCAACCGAGCGGCGGGAACGGAGCGAAGAGCGGTAGCAGGGTGGGTGATCAGGCAGGCCGCGGCCGGCCCGCGGAACGCGATCGCGCAGAGCCGGCGCCAGGGTCTTCTGTTTCCCGAAGTGTCGACACGCCCGCGTGAGAGGAGGGCGATTGTGCCGCTGTGCGGGCATGGCTCGCGGAGCGAGTAACGTATTTGGCCCGCTTCTTGCTGAGAATTGGCACGGGCAGGACGCGAACAAGGAGGTGCTACCGACAACAACGCTGGAAGCTTGAGCCATGTCCGCTTTGATCCGATTATCCGTCGGCTTTGCCATCCTCGTGGTCGCTGCGCAGCACGCGCACGCCCGCGACCCCGATGGCAGATATGCCAACTCTCCGCTGCATGCCTGGTTCGAGCAGCTCGCAAGCAAGAAGGGACGCTGCTGCTCCGACGCCGATGGCCGGGCGCTGTCGGATGTCGATTGGACCTCGCATGACGGTCACTACCGCGTGCAGATCGACGGCGAATGGGTCGACGTGCCCGATGAGGCCCTGATCACCGAACCCAACCGCGCCGGTCCAACGATGGTCTGGCCGACCTGGCTCGATGGCCATCCGCAAGTGCGCTGCTTCCTGCCCGGCGGCATGGGCTGATCAAGCGGCGCATATGCACGCAGTGGGACTGCAACGCAGTTACGTGCGAGAAATGCCGCGCTCGCGCGACCGCTGAAGGTCGGCGCGGCGGTGGCCTCGGGTCATTTACCGGCGGGAAAGACTTGTGCCGTTAAATGCGGCATGGGGTTGCTGAAGCTGGAAGTTCGAGACAGGCATGGGAAGCTGTTGCCGCAGTTCTGCGATGACGTCCTTGATCAAAAGCTTCCCGTCGATCACACGCGTTTGGCGCAATCGTTCCTGCAATTGATCCGTAGCGGCGGCGCTCAGGAGATCGCGCACAGCGTCCACTTCCTGCGCGAAGGCCGGGAAATCGGATTTTGGTCGCTCGACCGCGACGGCCTGGAGGCGGTGGTTGCCACGGCGAGGCAGCTCGAGGCAACCAAACAGCGTCCACAGCCGCGTCTCCGCCTCGTGCATTCGCGCGGCTGCCAATCCTGATCGTTGCCCGCACCTTTCGGAGTTCGGCCCGCCATCATCCGTCAACCCGGCGTCTTCATCTCGTCGAGATGCTGCCAACCTAACCGGCGGACAGCGTCCTCGGTGGATCGTACAGATCGAAAATCCGGTTGAGCCCATATACAGCGCCAATGGACAGCAGCACTCCGACAACGAGAGCCGCCGTGGTCGCCAGCACGAATTCCTTGACGTCGATTGCTTTTCGAGACATCGGCCTTCCGCAGGATTGCTGGGCCTACCCCAAGTTGAATCAATCATGTTTTTCGTGATTCGAACATGTGGAACAGTACGAAGGCTGCGGCTGACTGCAGCTCGAGCCACGGCGAACCAAGCGATAGGCGCTGTACAACGTGAAGAACCGCGCTCAGCCGCCCCGCGCCGGCTCCGCCATGATCTTCAGCCGCTGCGCCTGGGCGCATTCGTCCTCGATCTTGAAATAGCGCGCGACAGCCCGCGCGCCGACGTCGAGCGGATGGCGTTCGCCGGGCCGTCGGTCGGCCAGCATCCGCAGCTTGTCGGCGGCACCGTTGAATTCGGACTGATTGTTGATGATGACGGTCGCGCCCGCGGCGGAGGCCAGCGCAGCTAGCCGGCGCTCGGACGCCAGATATTGGTCGAAATGCGCGACGTCGTTGGGGAAATTGAATTCCGTGCCGCCGGAATAGACTGCCGTCAGCGGCTTGCCCCGATCATGCACCTGGAAAATGCCGGAGATCGTTCCGGGCGTGTGACCCGGAGTCGCGTAGAGCGTGACCGTGCGGTTGCCGAGCGTGATTGTCATGCCGTCGGTGGCAACGATGTCCCGCTTCGGCTTGCCGGTCGGATAGCCATGGAGCGAGCCTTCGATGAGGTCCCAATCGCCTGTCACGATGTGCGCGCCGTAGCGCGACTGGAACAGGTAGGCCCCACCGGACTCGCCGCGATGGCCATGGGAGACGATGACGTATTTCACCTTCGCCGGGTCAAGGCCCAGCTTCTGCATACCGCCGATCAGGAGGTCCTCGGCATCATAGACATTCGCCGTATCGTAGAGGATGTAGCCGTCGCTTGACGTCAGCAGCCACGCGGACACGCTTTCGGTTCCCATCCAGTAGAGGTCATCGAACGCCTTCTTCGGCTGCATGTAGGTCGCCTTGCGATCCGGGTCCTCGCGCGGGGCAGGGGCGTCCAGAGGAGGCGCGCCGCGCTGCGGCGCAACACAGAGAGCCGTCACGAGGCCATAGAAGTCGGGTGTGTTGTCGCGGCCGCCCGCGGCACTCTTGCCCGCGGCGAGGTGGCCTTCGATGGTGTCCGGGACGGCCGGCGATTGGGTGCCGGCGGAGCTCAAGGTCAGGAGGGCCAGCATGCCGACGGTTCGGCGGATCGATGACTGCATGGCGGCTCCTCATGTCTCTTTTTTGTTTTTGGTGCGCGGCAGAAGCGAGTGCACTTCTAGTATCGCTCTACATCACAAGCAAAAAGATATCCAACACCTCGCTCGGTCAGGATCATCTGGGGCGAGCTGGCGTTGGGCTCTAATTTCCGTCTTAACCGAACCACCTGAACGTCGATGCTTCGATCAATGACGTCCTCGTGGACGTGTGTCGCTTGCACCAGATACGCGCGGGTGAGAGGTCGTCGAGGCGCATCGAGAAATGCGACCAGCAACGCGTATCGACCTTTCGTCAAACGTACCGGCATCCCGCTTGGATCGATCAGTTGGCGCTTGGCACGCTGAAGCTGCCAGCCTCCGAAGCGGTAACCGCCACGGTCTGTTTGGCGGCCTCGTCCAGGCCTGGCCATCTGTCGCCGTCGCAATTTCGCCCTGACCCGGGCGAGCAATTCTCGTAACGCAACAGGCCCGGCAATGTAGTCGTCTGCACCGAGCTCGAGGGCAACGACACCATCGGTCCCGTTTGGAGCATGATCCATGATGATGATTGGCAGGTTGGAGTGAGACCTGATCTCTCTCACGACGTCCAGCCGATGATGCTGTGCCGATCGCAAGCTGAGAAGGATCAGGGATAGCTCGCTCATTGCCAGAAGGCGGGGGACGCTTGGGGAACTCGATGCGGAGACAACTGAAAACCCGTGCTCCTCGAGATAGTGCGCAATGACGTCGTGCATTTCCAGATCGTCGTCCATGACGAGAATGCGACCTGCACTCGTGGTGCCGAGGTGCGCGCTGCCTGTCTGTTGCTGTTGGTCATGACTGCTGGCGCGGTAGTCTATCGTCATGCCAAAATATCCTTTCTGACTGAATATCGGAAAATGCTTCAAGGCCGGTCGCGGCCGGCTCATCAAGGCAACGCACGTTGGATGGATGGCTGTGCTTGCGGTGCAAGACAGATCCGGCTATTTGCACGGGCTGCCGGCGAACGTTGGGATCGATGCACAACTAGGTGTCAGAGAAATTTCAGGTAGACTTCGCTTGCTGACATCATAATTTAATGAGCGATAACAATCTGGGGCCTGTGGAGCGCGGGGATGGATCGTATCCAAGCTATGCGCGTGTTCATGCGGATTGTGGAAGCCGGGAGCTTTGCTCAAGCGTCGCGCGACCTGCAGATCCCACGACCGACCGTCACTCATATTATTCAAGAACTCGAAGCGCTGCTTGGGACCCGGCTGCTTGAACGAACGACGCGTCACGTCAGCCCGTCACCTGACGGCAGGGTCTATTTCGAGCGATGCTCCCGCCTTATCGCGGAGCTTGAGGACATCGAGAGCACGTTCCGCGCAGCCAAGCCAAGCGGGCCGCTGCGCGTGGATCTTCAAGGCACGCTTGCCCGCCATTTCGTCGTGCCGGCGCTGCCGCAATTTGTGCAGCGTTATCCTGATATCGAGCTGCGTCTCGGGGAGGGCGATCGCATGGTCGACCTGATACCGGAGGGGATCGATTGCGCCTTGAGGGCAGGCGAGCTGACGGATTCGTCGCTGATCGGCCGCCCCGTGGCGGCGCTTGAACAGGTGACTTGCGCGAGCCCGGCCTATCTTGCACGGCACGGCGCGCCCAAGTCGCTCAAGGACCTGACCGCGCACCACATGGTGCGCTACATCTCTCCATCGACAGGGCAACCGCTTCCGCTGGTGTTTCGTCAAGCCGGAGAATTGCGGCTGGTGCCGCTGGATGGCACACTGTCGGTCACCGGAGCGGAGATTTATACGGCTGCAGCCATCGCGGGCTTCGGACTGATCCAGGTGCCGCGCTATCGAATCACGGAGCAGCTTCGGCACGATGCGCTTCGCCTGGTGTTGCCGGATCTCGCACCGCCTCCCATGCCGGTCTCGGTCGTTTATGCCCAGAATCGGCATCTTTCGTCGCGCATCCGTGTGTTTGTCGACTGGGTTCGCGACATCTTCGCCGCCGCCACCACAGGATCGGACTCTCTGGCCGGGCAGTCCGTGGCCGTTTAAAACGCCTGATAGCCAACTCGATACTGGTTAGCCAAAACAACGGTCGCCGCCACGGTTGCAGGCGAGCGGACGAATACATTGCGAAAGCAACGTGACAGGGTTCAGGACGAGCGACTGGTTTCCACTGTAACCAGAAGTCCAGGTCTTGAAACGGCCCGGCAACAATCTCTTGCGATGCTGTCACGCATACCAACACGAGCTGGACCGAGATGAGCAACCGAGCAGAAGACGAAATCGCGCTGCAGGCCTATAAGAGATCGCCAGCGTTGGACAACTCGACATGGTACAAGGGCCTTCTGTTGAGCCAGATGGCGGGAGCCACCGACAATAACGGCGCGTTTGACATCATGATTGTCAAGATGCGGCGAGGCACTGAGCCTCCGCCTCACGTCCACTCGCGGGAAGATGAGTTCTTTTACCTGCTTGGGGGCAAATTGGATGTGTATGTCGACGGCAAGGTCTTTCACATGACGGAGGGCGACTGCATGTTTCTTCCGCGTCGCAAGCCACATGCAGTCCGGGCTACAACTGAGGAAGTACATAACATGGTGTTTGTTATACCCGGTGGCTTCCAGGACGCGGTCAACAAGATGAACGCGCCAGCCGGGCGGATGGAAGTGCCCGACGATACCGATATTGCGACTTATGCGAATTCAGACCTCACGGCGACGATCAAGCTGTTCGAGCAATATGGGCTACGATTTCTGACTCCGGATGAGATCCGCGCCGAAATGCCTGAATATCCGACCTCGTAGGGCTGCCGAGGCTCTGCATCGACAAGATTGGTCTCGCTCGCTCCGATCGCTCGCGAGCGAAAATGCAGGTCTGCAGTTGTTGAACGGCGCCGACCGAGAACAATCTGTTTCGTTGAAGCACGGGTCCAAGATTGCCGTCGAATAACGCCCGGGAATTCAGCGTCGGACGCGCCGCCTTTGCCGCCACCATCGGCAACATGCTCGAGTTCTACGACTTCTTCACCTACAGCTTTTTTGCCATCGACATCGGGCGCGCCTTTTTCCCCGTGCAAAGCGCCTATGGCAGCCTGATGCTGTCGCTGGCGACCTTTGGCGCCGGTTTTGTCACGCGGCCGCTTGGCGGGATCGTGCTAGGGACCTATTCCGACCGCGTCGGCCGGCGTCCGGCTATGCTCTTGAGTTTTGCCTTGATGGGGCTGGCGATCCTGACCGTCGCGCTGACCCCATCCTACAGCGGGATCGGCCTTGCCGCGCCGGTCATCGTGATCGTCGCGCGCATGGTGCAGGGATTCGCGCTGGGCGGCGAGGTCGGGCCGACCACGGCCTATCTCATGGAAATCGCGTCGCCCGAGCGGCGGGCTCTGGTGGTGTCGTGGCAGCCGAGCAGCCAGGGGATCGCCGCGGGCATCGGCGCGCTGGTCGGCGTCATCCTGAGCAAGACGATGGCGCCCGGGGCACTCGAAGCCTATGGCTGGCGCATCGCGTTCCTGATCGGCGTGCTCTGCCTGCCCATCGGACTCTGGATGCGCTCTTCCTTGCCCGAAACGGTTCCACAGGATGGCGGCAGAACGGCGGACGCGGAGCATGCGGGCCACCTGGCGCTGGCGCGCCGGCATGTGCGTCTGATCGTGCTGGCCGTGATGATCCTGGCGAGCGGCGCGATTGGGACCTATGTGACGCATTACATGACGACCTTTGCCCAGAGCACGCTGCATGTCGCGGCGCCGCTGGCGTTCACTGTGTCGGTCGTGAGCAGTGGTCTCTCGATTGCCGGCACGCTGCTGGGCGGCTGGCTCGCCGATCGCTTCGGCCGCAGGCCCGTGATGATCTGGCCTCGGCTGGCCGCCTTGCTGCTGACCTATCCGACCTTCCTGTGGATGGTGCATGCGCCGGGCCCATTGTCGCTCCTGTTCGGCTTTGGCGGGTTATCGCTGATCGGCTCGCTGCCGTTCCCCGCGTTCTACGCGGCCATTACCGAGGGCCTGCCGCAGGAGATTCGCGGCGGCGTGTTCGCCACCCTCTACGCCGTCGTGATCGCGAGCTTCGGCGGCACCGCACAGCTCGTGGTCACCTGGCTCATTCACGTCTCGGGAGATCCGCTTGCGCCGTCCTGGTATCTGCTGCTTGCGGGGACCGTCGGGTTTGTCGCGATGGCGTTGATGCCGGAAACCGCGCCGGCAAAGGTCGGGCGGCGGCGGTGAAAGCGCGATGTGTCTTGGCACGACGAACCGGCAATTGCAGTGCAGATCAGGTCGGGAGATTGTTCTTTTCGACGTGGCGCTTGGTGTTATTGGCGAGGCTCGGTACGGCGCCTTCTGAGATGGTCGTCCACGAGAAGCGGGTTACGATTTTGGGCCAGGTAGAACTCGACTGGCGAGGCGGTCAGTGCCCAAACAAGCGCAACGACCCACCCGATCAAGGTCCAACCAAGGACCAGGTTGAGGATTATGATCGAAGCGGCCTTGTGGTGAGCTCGCTTGCACGCAATCGACGCCGGAATGAAATAAAGCAAAAGCAACGTGGAAAATAGTAGCTCGATCACTGGTCCTCCTCAACGAAATGCATTTGCGCAGAGGGTAGAAACTAGCAACGCAAAAAGGGGCTCCTTTAACGGGTCAAAACTGAACCGAGACACTGGGAGGCGAAGTCAGGACAGCGCCGTTTCGCCGCTGAAGCATCCACCGGCTCCGTTCATTTATGAAACGGCAACCCGCAATATGCCGAGCGGCCGCCGGGCTCAAAATCGATCCGAGCTTAAAAGCAGACCAGCCCCGGTCATTGAATGTTACCGGCAGTTCGACCGATTCGAATGTTCGATAACGGACGTTCCCAGGCAGGAACCAAACCGATTGTTGCAAAGCGGAGACAGCATGATTCTCACGCCGCTTGGGGTTAAAGGTCAGAAGATTTTGGGCGCGGCGCGCAAGGCCCATCATGCCATGCGGCGTGCTTCACTGAATCGCGTCGACACGGAGTCGGTAACGGCCCGGTCCCAAAATCTAGCGCTGATGGCCGAGACCAATTCCAAGCTTCAAGGCCTTCTGTCTCAGCGACCCGATAGACCGTTTCATCTGCTTTGAGATCTTGGATACGGGCGTTCTTGCCTTCGAGTGCTGCTTCAGCAGCTTGATATCAGCTGGAGTGTAGAGGTTGCGCGCCGGTTTCTTCTTTTTTGCCTTGGCCACTTTGTTCTCCTCGAATAAAGGCGGCCTACATAGCACGTGCGACCAGGTCTTCAAGCGATCGGCGTCGCGCTGGCGAGATTTGTGGGCAAACGAGCTTTTTAAATCCTCGCCGTCCTTGATGAAGACGCTGGCATTATGTTGAATGCCTGCCTTTCGATTCGGCGGTCAGTCGCCGCATGATATCGTCGGCCTGCTCTTTGGTCAGATTGACCATCGGACGGGTCCCGATGATTGCAGGTGCCTTGCGCTGTCGGTCGTAGACCATCCAGCCCTTCGCGCCCTGGCGTACCAAAAACTCGATAAAGGAGGCGGCTCGTTGGGCATTCTGCGAGGCTTCTAAGCGCTTGCGAAAGTAACTGGAAATGTTGTCACCAAGCGTTGGGGCAACCTATCGCCGGGAAATGAAAGCGCAATAAAACTCGCTTGTTAAGATTGATGCTGGAGCCGGACGTTAAATCCGGAACCTGGGCGCGGAGCAGGGATCGAAAGGCAAGTTTGTCTGTTACTCTGCCTCTCTAGCGAGCTCGCGCATTAGTAGTGAACAAACTCACTGGCGAGATGACCCACATGTTCGAATGCCGCTGCGGTGAGCGCATTTGGGACGACTAGAGCTGCCTCAGGGCTTATGCCCAGTGCCAGGGCAGGGGCTTCGGTCCCGGGCCTGTCGCTCTAGCCGCGCAAAAGGCTGGTCACGGCCTGGTGTAAAACCTGAGTGTAACGGCCGTCATTGTATTGAGAATCAACAACGTAAAGGATGGCTCCAGCCACCAACGCGGCAATAAGTCCTTTCACGGGTACCTCCCCGCTTGAATCCGCTGATAGCAATGGGCCGCCGGCGGTGACCTCGAAAACACCGGCGGCCCAGGCCGAACAATTGAAATGGCGGTCGCGCATCGCGATCGCCTTGTCCGTCCCTGCCTCCATGGCGGGGCCACTCTATAAGAAGAAGCTGACATGAGCCTTACAGGGCACGAAGCCTCGATCCTGCGCTTGCTCGGTCGATAGAGGTTTTCAAGCCCGCTTCAACTCGGCGCGGGTTTTTGTTTTGCTCTTGTCAGGCTCGGTGATGTGCAGGCTCTTTCTTTCCGGCCCCTGCTTTCGCGATGCGGTCCGGCCCACCGGTTGGGAAAATCGAGCGGCCCACCGCCGATCGCACCGTCTTTGAAGGTCCAGGGGGATGCTACTCATAACAGCTCCGGCTTTTTGGTGATTTGACGCTCCATCGCCAAGCAATTTCCCGGAGTCGTGCGATTGGCGCTTGGCCCAACTGTGTTCCGAATAAGGACAGAGTCGAATTCCCGACAGTGTTGGATTCCGATCACACCATCGCGGGGCCAGCCAGTACAGGCGGGAGCGCACCTGTCTCTTAATGACGGGGCCCTAAGCAAAGCTCTTGACGGCGATGGAGACTCGATCAGGAGAAGCGCGATCTGTTCAAAAACTTGGGACCTGGGAAATTCACAGCGCGGACACCCTCGCCAAATAGGGTCAGCACCCGCTGTCCCGAGGGACATGTCGCCGAGGTCGCCTACTGAGGCGGCCTTACTTTCTGGGGTTTCAGAGACGTCTCGGTTCCGGCTGGAATCTTGGTGCGGCTGGCTCAAAAGATATACGCGGAGGATACGGAGCGCGAACAAAGCAGGTGCAAATACCTACTCAGATAGATGAACGGATCGCGGCGACTTCGCGACCGCAGCGAACAAACTAAGGCACTGATAGTCCAAAAAAATACGCCGCCGGGCTTGAAATGTCCTGGTCCCGGCGGCTTCTGTTCCAAGCTGGGACGCTGAAATTCCCACAAACCAAACTTGGCAATGGCCGTGCCACTGCACCAGCTGTCGGCAAAGAGTAGGGCGCGGGGTCGATTCAGAGAGAACTCGAACACGGGTACCTTTGCGCAAGTTCCGGATCGACATAGCCACGGCTGTCGAGCCATTCGTGCGGGCAATACCGAAGGTCCCCGCCAATCAGAAGGCCGTCGCGCCTGATTGCTTCAGGCGTGCCTATCCTCCCCGTCCAGACTTCATTTCCGGTCCTGATATTAAAGCGCACTGCATCGAAGACCACAGTATCGTTGCTCATCGGAAAAATCCTTGATCAAAATTGTCTCGAACCGCGAATCACTAAGAGCATCATCCCAAGCACGATGCGACACAAGAGAGGTTTCGCCGGTGGATGAGTGCGACGACGCAATTGATATCGTCGCTGGGGCGATCAACGATCGGAGCAACTGATCCGGGGGGAGCTCATGTTCCAAGAACTGATCGACGACTACCGACGTCAGGCCGCGCAGTTCATGGCCGACGCGCTTGAACTCGAGTCAGGCCTCGGGCGCCTGGATGACCAGGACCGAGACCGGTCGGCAGCAGCCGTTGCACGCAAGCGGGGGCTTGCCCAGATGTTGTTTGGACTGGCCGAGGCCTATGAAGAGGAAGACCGTTGAGAGCAAAGCTCAGGGCGCGGAGCTTCGGTCTCAGCAGCGTTGGATGCGGTGATCGAGTGCCCGCATCCACGGCTGACAGGCGGTTCCAAGGCAGTCTTCGCAATCTTTGCCGTGTTCGTTCATCCTAATTCCTCGTCGAGGCGCAATTGCCTCGACGAAGGGGATCGGAGGCGTTCTGGAATCTACGGCAACGCAACCATCAAAATCAGGCGCTGCGGTCCGTCAGGACCAAGGCGGCTCGTCGCCAAGAGTTGTCATGTCGGCGATTGTCACGCCCGCCCAATGCAAGCCGGCCGACAAGACGGTTTTTACGGACGCAGGATCGAATCCGAGATCCCTGAGATTTGGCGGATGAATGTCGGCCTGGGCGCCGTTCAACCGAATGGCCACGTGCAAATGCTGACAGAGGTGCTCGACAATTCGATTGACTTGATCATCTGTCATGCTCGGCCTCCCTGCTTATACCGTGCTTCTTTTTACAGCCGCACGATTCCGCAACCCTAAGGACGGGCGCAAGCAAATTCAGCCGATGAAGCCGGCCGGTTGGCGAGAATTGCTCGTCCAACGGCGAAGATGCGTCGTTGGCAGGGATTTGGACCATCAACCAGCGGCGAGCGTTGACTGTGAGCCAACCGGTTCCCGTTCAATGGCAGATCTGGCGGCTGGCATCATTCGAGCTCCAGTCCGCGGGCATGCGCGAAGGCATTCGTTCGCCCCAGGGAGTTCGGGACGGGCCTCGCAGACCCGGCGACAGTCGTCGCAGCGTAGGCAACGTACCATGCCCGTGAGATGGGCCTCGGCGATGCAAATCCAGAATCCGGATCTGGCCCGGACAACCCCCGCCGGGCGTGAGCAGCTTCGGCGGGGGCGGCAGGTGGATGGCTGACGCTAGCGGCTGGAGCACTGCCTAGTGTCACTCCGACCCGCGCCTCACCCTAGCGGTGCACGGGTCTGTTAGAATGTGAAAAAAATGTCAGGCCATAGCCAAGCGGCGCCGCACCAAGCCTTGGTGAAGCAGACAGAACGTGCCGCTCTCATGAAGCTTCAGCCAATCCCGATGGCGATGACGCGGGCGGATCGTTTGGGCAAATCACAAACGAAGACCATTTGTGTTCGTTTTTGAATGGGATCCCGCACCTTTTAGAGGGGGTGTGACCTGCCTGCTCTAATAGGAATGCGCCGGACATGCGATGATTGATTTCGTCGGCTCGACGTTGGATGGGGAAGCCGAATGTCAATGTTCTTCGATATCTTTGCCGCGTTGCTCGCTTGGGGCGTAGCGGCCTCTTGGATTGTATCCGGAATTGGCAGTGCTGGCGGAGCGCGTCACCAATGTCCAAAAGCCGGCCGCAATGCCGCCTACAAAAAGCCCTGAACGGCGCACCACATGAAGCGTGAACCCTACGACTAGTAGGCTTGTGGGGCGCGGGGCTTTCATCACTGACCTGGGGAGGGATTGTGATGGACCGACTTAAGCACTCGCTGGAAGACATTGAATTGCCAATCTGCCCGCGATGCGGCATCGAGATGCAGTTGTATCGCTCGGAGCTCGTAAAGTTCATACCGGAAATTAATTTGCATCTGTTCAACTGTCCGACTTGCCTTCTGATTGCTGAGTCGGAAACGGTTAGCGAGGTGGCCTGGGTGGCTCCTGATCGGCTCGCGGTACCCCGCTTCCGATTTTTTGCGTTGGCGGCATAGGCCTTAGCCTTACTGACTGCCAATCCGGCCGTGCATCGGCGCGTCGCTGCTGCGCGGGTTCTCATCGACGTGCTCCGCTCGAGCACGAGCTTTGGCCTGCTCCAGGCTCCCTTGCGGTGACAAGGTCCGGGTTGAGCCGCGGCTTGTCAGGTCGTTCCACTAGAAGCACGTCGACGCGCCACCCATCGGGGCGAAGCGACCTCGAAGCCGCTGCAGTTCGGCACGGCCCACGGCCTCGTGCTTGATCAGTCGAACGTCCGCCATGTCCGATGGCTCCGCCGCGCGGGCCGTGAGGGCAGCCGCTATCGCTTTGATGATGATCGCGGACCGCTACAAGCCTTCAGCTTCACCATCGCGTGATGTGGCTCGTTCAGGGGCGGGCGTCGGGGTTTATTGTTCAAACGAGGGAGGATGAAAAATGAAGTCAACGATCCTCGCACTTTCTGCCGCAGCGCTGATCGCCGCCGCCCCGGCCGTGCTTGCCCAGAATGTATCAAGCAAGACACCTGACCGGCACCATAAGGTCTTGAAGAAGCACCCTACGATCGTCTCCGGCTACGCTCCGTGGCGTGTGGTGCACGCCAGGGACGTGAAGACGGGCTATCCGGGAGCTTTCGGTTACGCGCCCAGCGCACCGAAAGACTATACGTACGACAATAGTAGACAAGCTGGCGGCGGCGGCGGTGGTGGCGGTTCTGGCATGTGAGCCGTCTTCCGCAGCCGCAACGCGCGCAAGCGGATTTCCCCGGGGGCTGGGGACTTATTCGCCCGTCGGCAGTTTCGCCTTTAACCAGTCGCATTCATTACAAATTTGATCAGCGAATTTCTGCATCCGACGAAACATGACCTTGAACCAGGTGCTTCATAGCAGCGACGCGCCACGGGCGCGCCGGTTCACTTGCTTTCTGTTGTACTCAAGTTGGGCGGCAAAATCCTTCGACCGCGGTATTTCAATTGAGCGGGGCCGAGAGCCGAGGCCAATGCGACCGTTCGGTAGCCAAAGACTCAAAGCGGTGTCACTTCGCCGCCGGATTCAACCTTATCACGTGGGTTGTGAAGAAGGCGCCGCGCCAGGGATCAAATCCGCTTTCGCGCTTGGAGCGTACAAGCACGCGCTTAACGTCCTTAGATTGAAAATATAGTTTAGTTGCAATGTGTTAGGCACTTCATAGTGTCTGTCGAGCCGACCGGAGTAGGCTTGGAATATAACCCGCTCGGGAGGCAACGATGACACCCGACTGGCGTACCGTTCCTGCGACCATCGCTTGTATTTGTGCTTTGACCCTTATCGTTTTGATTGCCGTTGGCGCTTGGTAGCCGCCGCAGTGCCCCGCGCCGGCTTCGAAGGGGCGCCGTCAGCCGTTTCCGCCTTTAGTCGCCAGCTCTTGTTGTCGATATCGACGTGGACACCTTTGGGCATCACAGGGGGCGAGGGGATGCGCTACATCGCGTACGCGGTCGATGCACTGGGGGTTGCCAGCGCTACCTACCAGGTCGAATGCATCGGCGATGAGGATGCAACGGACAGAGCCAGAGAGCTACTCGAAGCCCATATGACGATCGAACTTTGGCAAGGCTACCGGAGAGTGACGCGCCTCACGCGAGACAACAGTTGAGGCCGGCCGCCAACCGCACGTTATGTATGGCGAGTCCCTTCACACGTGTGAATAGCGTCACATCGCGCGACCTCCGAATCGGCTAAACTTGTGGTCCTCCCTAGCCTGGGCCCGTCGCGAATGGCGGGTCTTCTTTGTGGCGATCCGATCGATCTCGCTCAGCGATGGCTTGGGAAAATGGGGGTACGACGACGATACCAATCGCCAAAACTCCCAGTGCCTCCAGCACGCGCTTCATAGAGACCGTCGCCGTTTGAGCGGCTAACCTAATCGCAAGCGCGAGCGGCTTCCCCAGCGAGGGGAGTGGATTTTCCAGCAAATCGGTGATGGGATGGGTTGGGATGCCTCAGCGCTTGAGTGGCGGGGTCTCCGCCGGCCAGTGGTGCAGCGCGAAGCGGGCAGCGTCATGAAGCGATCCGGAAAGAGGCGGCGAACGTTCGATGCTTTGATGTTGGCGGTCGACGCGAACCGCGTGATTGGGTTGCGGCTTGCAAAGCTGATGCGTGGCGGCAAAAGCGCCCAGCGCGAAGCTGCGCTCATGGTCACAGAAAAGATGGCTGCCGCCATCGAAGCTGGCGGGAAGCTAATGAGCGGCGCATCGAGCGACGACATTGTTCGTCTGTATCGGCGGCGCGTTGCATCGAACGCGAAGCGCCTCAGCAAGCTCAAATTATCTGCTCCGTCGAAGCGGCGCCGGCGCAAGTAATTGCACCCTGCTTACCGACGGGATCGCACCCCATGTTTGGCTGCACCCGGACGCAGAGCGGCGGGAATAGACGCCGCCGGCTGAGGCGACCCGTCCAAGCGGTCTAGCCGAGTAGAACGAGATAAAAGAGGGCCCCGCCAATCGTCACCGCGATCGCCCAAATCGCAGGATCGAAGCTGTTCGGCTCGGTATGCATCGAAGCATCTCTTGAAGTTTAGACTTCAAAGAAGCTCAATTAGTGCCGAGCTTCAGAGGCTGGCTCCTGCGTCGTACATCGAGGTGCGCGCAATCATGCGGACACCGAAAAAGAGTCGCGGCTGGGCCCGGTTGGGCTGCTGAGCTCATTCAAAGGGTACGAGTGCCCACTCCGCTGCGAGATCTTTGATCCCGTCGAATTTAAGAGGCGCCAGTTTGCCCTCTCGGACGATGGTCGCGCTCTCGCGCTCATCAAGCGGCAAGATCATTGCTCTCGCTACAGCGGAGCGCATTTTCATAATGCCATGATTGGTCAGGGTAACCAGCTCTTCAGGGTCAAAGGCCATTTTGCACGCCCAGTTTTGCGGCCAACCTAGTTAGCCGGCCCGCGCGCCCCGAATGCCCAGCAGGAAACTAGCCGAATTTGATTAAGCTTTAGTTCAATCAGCAGAACGCAATTTGCGGCTGTTTGGTTCGCGTACCGCGCTTCGCCAGCTTCCAGCCGGCGCGCCCGAGACAGGTGAAACATTGGCCTAGCCGCGAGTCTGTCGCCGGTATTCGGGTCGTTCGAGGTAACAGACCCGGCAGTTCAACCGACATGAAAACTGCTGATCGCGCGATGATCTTCCTTCAGCGTATCATCTGCTCGACTGAAGCGGCAGACGATCCATCTCGTGGGCCGAAATGCCGATGCTGTGACGCTCGCAGCCCCGTCGAAATGGCGAAGAGCGGCGCTAGAAGAAGCGGCCTGAGCCGCGTGCGGCGTACTTCATCTAATTGGAGCAGGGACCGTGACGGCGCGGCGGCGTCGGCATCTAACGCTGATGGCCGAGGCCAATTCCCAGTTTCACCGCCTTCTGTCTTAGAGATCCGGCAGACCGCTTCATCTGCTTTGAAATCTTTGATACCGGCGTCCTGGCTTTCGAATGCTGCTTCAGCAATTTGACGTCAGCTGCGGTGTAGGGCTTGCGCCCCGGTTGCTTCTTGTTCGCTTTGGCCATTGGATCTCCTCAAGATGGGCGCCACGTACATAGCATGGGCGGCAAAGCTATCAACGCTCGGAATTGCCGCCGGCTGTGCTTGAAGCCGTGAAATAATGGTGCCGCAGCACCGCCACTAAATTGCCGGACGAATCAGCGACGTCATTTGCCGTGGGGTGGGCTGAGGCGCATGGGTGAAACGATTATGCGCAATGGTTCCTATCGATATGTCTCGGCCATCATGAGCGGGTTGATCATGGGCTCGGCGCTTTGGCTCGGCATAGCCCTCGTTCGGACGGGTGGACCCAGTGCCAGGCAAGTCACGGCCGAGCCCATCACCACGGAGCTGAGAGGTTCGCTGCGGTAGCGCGTCAGCGCCTCGTCGCCGGCTGGGCAAAGTGCGGCCAACAGCTCATGGACCTGCCCCTTTCTGCCAAGCAAAATCGCTGCGCGGATGCGACTGTCAGACGCGCGGGATGCTGCCTTAGAAGACGAAACCGATGCCGCGCTGACGGCTCTCCGTGCCATCGGGCGTGTGGTTTCGCCCCGGGAGCAGAGCTCGTCTCTGCTTGAGCAGCCCGAATATTGAGAGTGCCGAGCTCAGCGAGCGGCCATGAGTGGGGCTGTAACGATCTGCTCACCAATCTTCTAAAGACGCAGAAAACCAGATTCCCTAATCAGCCCGCAATGACTCGCCGCTATTCTGAAAAGAAAACGGGAGGGCGATCATGTTTGCGATCGTTCGGATCATTGTGCTTATAGTCAGCGCGTATGCCGGCTCGAGATGCGCGGAGATGCAGTATCCGCCTCAGTCAGAACCAGCTGCGTGTTCAGCAGCGGGTATTTGTCATGGCTAGGTTAGTTCTGATCAACGGCAAATTAGGACCGGAGCACTATCGTGCGATCTGCGACGAGATCGGCGCGCGCCTGGGATTCATTCTTCGACCAGAAAAGGATTTTCCGCCGAGAATTGCGGAGCTGCTCAATCTGCTTGCAGCGCTGGATTGCGAGGCGCCGTCGATTGCGCCGGCGTTAAGCGACCTGACAGATCGCGCATTCATGGATGTCGCCTAAGCCTCGCACCGTGGTGCATCCGGCGGCCCTTCGGGCGTGACATCTCGACGCAGAGTCCTGGGACAAGGCCAAGAGGACACTTCCGGACGACGCTCCGATCAAAATGCGCGGAGCAGACAAGGAAGATTTGTCAGTTAGTTAGGTTACGGCGCTTATCGCCGCACAGGACGAACCTACGCTCTCGTCCGGAGCCGGACATTACCAACACTTCACAACCTTGATGCGATTTAACAAGGCTTCATTGCACAAGACCGATAGACCGCGCGCCCGGGGACGTCCTCCAAATCGAGATGACGCCATGAAGTTTGATGAACAGGAACGTACCGCGCTGACAGGCGCAGGTTTCGCGGTCTCCGACAACAACAAAACGGCCTATGTCGAAGCGACGCTCGTGATCGCCGCACACGATGACGAAACCTATTGGCTGACGTTCTCTCTGCCGAACGAGACGCGAATCGTGTGTGTCATGCCGCGCGACCAGATGACCGCAGCGATCACCGACGACCCCGCCCTCGTGGTGCGAAGGAGTCGCCTGCAGTGAAGATCACTTTTTCCCAGGCGCGGCTGAAGGCTCTATGGGCCGAGGCAGTGCAGCAATGGCCGGTCTCGGTGCGCACTATAAATGGCCAACGGTCGCCCGGCTTCTGGCTTGTCGGTGGCCAGGGCGTCTACCTCATGCATAACGGCGCGAGGCCTAAGGGCAGCCCTATCGTCGCCTATGCAAACGAATGTGACCCGCTCAAAGTGCCGACCGAAAATTGGTTGAACATCAAGCGCGCCATCTTCGGCAACGGTGGCGGCATGGAGTTTATTGAGGTGGTAATGATCGGCACGGCCGTGGATGGTGGCTGCGACATCGAGATTATGTTGGACGACGACACGATGACGGTGGCCGTAGTCGAAAATGGGCAAGCTATCGTGCGATGGCAATCATTGCGAACTCGGCTCGCACCGGATTGGTACCATTAGGGCAGCTGGTTCCTGTGGCTGCAGCGGTGGTCGGAGCGGTAAACGCAGCGTCGCCGGAGCCGATGGCACAGAAAGCGGGACCCGCAGCAGCTCGCGACACATGCCTGCCGGGCGAGACGGCGATAGTTATCCACAACGCAGATGGACTGACGTCTTGTTTTGGTCACGTCGGGGATCAGGATCACGAGTTGACCAACAAAAGGCAGCCAGCATGCCACACAAACAGGCCGCGGCTTTAAGTCCCGAAATCCAGAAGCGGATAGCTCAAATCGAAACAATGAACCTGGAGGAGGTCAGCGCGTCATTGTTCGGCATATTGGACGAGTTCAGGTCGGGTACGACGCCCCCTTACCAAGCGGATGCGATCCGCAACGCCGCCTACAATCGGATACAAGCGATCAGAAAAGAGTTGATCGGCTGAGGCGCGACCAGGTCGCTTACAGTCGCCCCAAAAAATACGCCGCCGCGCTCGAAATGTCCTCTCTCGGTGGCTTTTGTTTCGAGCTGGGACGCTGAATTCCCACAATCGAATTTGAGCAGCGGCCGTGTCACTCGCCCATCGGTGCCATTGATCTGACCGGGTAAGCGACTACCAGACCGCACTTTCCTGAGGTGGCCCGATAGGGCTGAGCCGTTCCTAAGCCCCCGAGCACAGCGCCCGGGGGGGCCGGCAGGCAACCGTGACCGGACGTGCTGAGCCGAACCGTCACGCCATGGCACGTGCTTGAAGAACCATCTCCTCGGCTTGGGAAAGGCCGAGGAGCCCGACACTGAGGGGATGAGCCGGGGGAATTGGCCTGCCTCAGACCCTCAAATTTTCCGCGCTGCTCTTGCCCCGCCTGGGATCGACCTTGACCTCGTAAGATATCTTCTGGCCCTCGGCCAAACCGGACAATCCAGCGCGCTCAACGGCGCTGATATGAACGAACACATCACTTCCGCCATCGTCCGGCTGGATGAAACCAAATCCCTTTTGGCCGTTGAACCACTTAACTGTACCTGTCGCCATAAATCGTTCCTTTTGGTGCAAATGCAGCAGCGGATTAGCACAATTATCGCTCTTGCACACTCCGGTGGAGCTTCGGTTCCAGGCCGGTCGGGTGGAACCGTGGCCGAAAGTCATATTTGGTCCGCAATGCGCGCGCATGGGTATTGCGTATTTCAACGCGCCGGCAAGGGCTCCGATCGCCGCCAGAGCGCTGCTGCTGTTGACCCTCTCGCTCGGCGGCTGCGCGACGTCAACTGCTGGCTCGTCGCTGATGGATGCGCGGGCTGAGGCACCGCCGCAGCGCAAATCGAGTGGTTACCTTCCGGTGGAAGATCTGCCGCTGTCCCGTGAACTGATGAAAACCGATGAACAAACGAAGCTCAAGAAGGAGCTGACCGCAGCGCGTGACCGGCAGGCAGCAGCCGCAAAAGCCGAAGGGGGCGCTCCGCAAGCAGTGCGGCCGAGCAGTCAGGCGGTTCGACCATGAAGGCGCAGGGCTTCGGTGCCGCGTTCCTAATTTGGGAGCACCGTAACTTCTTGGCTCGCCCGGGGCTGATCGACCTGTTCTGATTTGCGGCGAGAACTGTCAGCGGCGCATGGCGCCTTAAAGCTAAATTAACGGTAATCGCGAACAGTTCGGACCATGGTTCGACCGATTTTTTCCAACGCGAAGCCGACATTGCTCAAGATGGTTCTTCCAAGTCCGTGCGCCGCAGTTCTGCTGCTGGTAGCGCTTGTAAGCACCGCGCTGATCTCAGAAAGCGCTTGGGCGGCCGACCTGCGGCTCCGAACAAGGCCGGTTTGGCAACGCGAGGCGTCCTTGGATTGGCGAACGCGCTTCGTTGAAGCATTTCAGCGCTATCTACACCGACAGAATCGATAGGGTCTTTGGGGGCGGCTTCCCCATCTGTTCGAACGTCTCCTTGATGTCGGCGAGGCGCAGCCTCTCGGCTTGAGCAGGCCGGTAATCTTGCGGGCGATCTCATCGCGCTTGATCGCATTCAACTCGGCATGGAACGCGCGTATATCCTGAACAGAGCGGCGCGCCGCGGACGGCAGTCTATCGGCTTGAGGGGCATGTCCTGGACATGGGCGATCAAGTGGGAAAAAGCGAATGCGATGGCGCTTTTTGAAGTCTGAGTCATCCGGCTAGAAAAGCACAGCGCCGCCCGAGCGGAATATCCGCTTGGCGGCGCTGCGTTACGCACTGGATAACTGAAATTTCCCAGCCTTATCTTTGGTGTGTTCGTAGCGGGAGAGAGTTCACCCATTTCAAGGGCCACGGCGGCGAATTGGAGGTACCTCTCTCGCATGATCCAATTTCCCGTGAGCAATAACGGTTAACCCGCCCGCTGGACCGATAGCCCCAGCCCCGGCGTTCAGTGGATGAGCGACCCAGCGGCGGGAGGGGGAGGCCGGCCGGTAGACGGTGGCGGCATCACTATCGCCACTCAAAAAATCAGCCGATCATCCCGGCCCGCAATTTCCCAAACACTTGACCAGTATGTCGGAAGATGTGAACTCGGGTCCTTAACGGCGACAGTCGCGACATTGCACGGCGACCTACTCGACGCCGATGAGAAGGACTACCTTTGATGTAGATATCCCCTGTTGGCTCGCAGGGAGTGGACCGTAATCAGCGGGCCTTGCCTCACCATGGAGAGCCCCGGAGTCGACACCATGCGCCAAACTTTATTCGTGGCAATGTCCGTCGTTTGTCTCATTGCAATAACGACCTCGGCCTCGCCAGGACGCTCTCGCACGCCCAGCCCGGAGGTAGCAACACCACCGGATCTGTACTGTCTCCAAGGCGTAATCTGGGGCTACCCTGGCAACTGTCAGTTCTCAAGCTACGCGCAATGTATGGCGACCGCCTCCGGTACGGTGGCCTACTGTGGCGTGAATCCGCGATATGCGTTTACGGAGCAGCGACAAGGCTATTGGCCACTCCGTTGAAGCGTTAGCCCAGCAACCGCGTGCAACGCGTCATCGCCTCGGCCTCGGCGGACGAGCGCTGAAACAACTCGTTATCGCGGTCACGCTGGGGCCTTCAATCACTTGTGTGCATCCAGATGAGTTATCCAGATGTTGATTGCCGTCGCGACGACAGAAAAGAACGCGATTATGAGTGCGATTGTGGCTCTGGTATTGGCTCTCTCAGACGCGCTTGCTTGCCGTTCGGCAGCTGCCAGGGCGCGTTCAGCCTCAGAAGCCGAGCGCTCCGCAGCCTCTGAAGCTCGCCTCGCAAGCTCCATTTGTTCAACGTGAGAAGCTTCTCTCAGCTCTTCTGCGTCCTTTTCCTTTCTGGATAGCCATGTCGCGGTCAGGTTCACCCAATGAGGCTGTATCTTGCCCCCTTCAAGATCAGATCTAACCAAAGAGACGCCCATCTCCTCAAGTTGGGCGAGATATTCACGTTCCTGATCAGGGGGCAGCGCCATGCTGGATTGTTTCCGCAACCTCGGGAGAGGGCAAGCAGATATCCCCAGCTTAGCGGGCGTTACGCGTGATCTCGTATCTGTGCGGACATTTCCTTCACGTCGGAGAGGCCCAGCGGCGGCGCGCGACCGCGGGAGGCGGTTCTATCGGTTTGAGGGTATGAGCGCACCGGCCACCCAATGCGAAGCCAGGCGGCGGTGCAAACGACCCCCGCCGGCGGGGAGACGCGTGGCGGGGGCGGCAGGTGGATGGCTGACGCCAGGCGTATGGGGCAACACCCAGTGTCACTCGGACCCGCGCGGCAACCTAGCGCGGCGCGGCCTGTTAGAATGTGAATAAAATGTCAGGGCCCGACACGGTGGTGGTGGGCTCTGCCAACGTCGGCGCCTCGGAATCGTCCACCTTGCGCTTCGTCGTGTCCGCTTCGAGCATCACTTCCAAGACTATAATCGGCAAGTAAAACACAAGCATGGCAAAATCCTCCATGCTTCTACAACTTTTAGTTCTTCGGTCGCGTTCCTGAAATAAACCGCCAAGTTCGTTGGAACACTTTTCTTTCTTATCTGACTACCTTGTATTTCTTGATCGCATTCCTCCGCGGCGCTTGCGCTGATCTTGGTCGAGCATGGCCGAGGGCCTTGGCGCAGCTCTCGGCCGGGATGAGGATGAAGCGCAACCGGCAGCGGTTGTGGACCCGCCGCAGACGGTTGAGCCGCTAACCGGCTCTCAACTGATCCGCGGTAGCCTATGCCTACCGAACGAAGACTTGATGATTGTTGTCCCGCCGACGTGAGCGTCCGGGGGGATCTTTTGCCGCCGTTTCGTTTCAGTCCCTGCCGCGGATGCGCTATACTGGACGAAGCAGAGGCGAGAGCTTCTGGCGATAAGGAGTGCGCATGAGAGCCCTGTTTGGAGTTTTGTTCGTGGCTATCCTTGCTGGCCTCAGCCCAGCTACTGCCGCAGACGGCTGTGGTCCGGGTTGCCACGCTACCGTTTCCGGCGCATGCGTGATCGATGGCTGGGGCAGGGCGAGGATTTCGAACGAATGCCCCGTAACGACACGCCCGCGACCGCCGTGCCCGTTCGGTTACGTCTGGAGCCGGAGCTTTGGGTCCTGCAAGTTGACCGTCAAGGATTGGATCTAAGGTCGTGTGTCGGCAATTGGGGTCGCGGGGCTTCGGTCCCGCGTTCGCTTATGCGCGATAAGCCTCGATCGCATGCGTCACGAAAATGAAAGCACTCGCCAGACCGACGGCCATCGCAATCAACTCAATCATCAAACTCACCGCGGCCGCGCTACCCACGCAGCATCAAGGAAGCCCTCCCGTTTCGGGATGTGACCCGAAAAAATGGTTTCGCCGCATCCGGAAGGCGGCGGAACTTAGCCGAACCCTGCGACAAATTGGCAGAGGCGGGCTTCGGTCCCGCGCCTCATGCACCAACAGTGCAGGATGATCCTCCGAGCTTCGCGCCGATTGCCTTCATCAAGTCTCAGGCTGTCAGCAGTAGTGCTGGGGGGGTAGGGAGCGCCAGGGGGGCTGAGGTTGGCAGCCGTGCCTCACAAGTTGCGATCGACCGGCTGGCGGCGATGCGGCGGCGGCGTAAAGGGACGAGAGCGGGTTTGGAACGCGACGTCGGCGTGACACTGGTGTGACAGTCGGCGACATATCCCCGTCATCCCATCTTCAATCACTTCTGACTTGATCAGGCGGCTGGCCTTGTCCAAGCCAGCCCGTCACCTGGGCCCCGCCGGCGCTCCCCGTCAGGCGGGGCTTTTTCGTGCCCTTTTGCCGGCGCCATGCAGATGAGTGCAACGGCAGCACGGCGAATGTAACCGTGCTGCCGTTCCCAGGCTCTGCGAACTGGAGGGGCGAGGAAGTCCGTCCGCTCTTAGCTCATTTCAACTTGTACGTTCCGGTCTGATGGTTGCAGCCTTGGACAGTTCCCGGCACCACGATCGGTGTCGTCGGCATCATCTCGACGGTCTGGTTAGACGTGACCATGCCGTCATACTTCCCGGTTCCTCCAAGCTCCTTCCTGGTGACCTTGCCTTCATCCGTAGTGAAAGCAGCGAACCGTCTGTCACCATCTGGATCGAGAGCCATGCAGACGTCCCTACCGGATGCAACCTTACCATCATGCATGATTTCCGAGCCGAGGCAGCGGAAAGAGTTGTTATCGAACATGGCGCCAGGGACCTTGGCACGCGTGGTCCCAGTGATCTCGATGGTCTGTGCGCTGTTGCCTTCGTTCAGTGGCACCTGTGTGACTGTGCCGGACCACCGTCCAGGTTTCCACCTTTGATCCAGATCAAACTCGCCAGCTGGTCGAGAGGTCAGGGTCAGCGGGGGTAGGCAACGACCAGCACGAAAGGATGCCCCATGCGACGCATTCTTCTGATCACAACTCTCGCAACTGCTTCCGCTCTCACCCTGACCGTATCAACGTCGCCCGCCGTCGCGGCTCGCTACTGCCTCCAAGGCGCCGGTTGGGGCTATCCCGGCAATTGCCAGTTCAGAACCTTCGCTCAATGCAGGGCCACTGCATCCGGCACCAACGCCGGTTGCGGCATCAATCCGCGATATGCGTACGCACGCCAAGCGCGGGCCCAGCAGCAGCCCGCTCCGAGCTACGGCTGGAACAACAACGGCTGGAACAACAACGGTTGGTACGGTTTCAACCAGTACGGCAACCCGAACAACCGTGGAGGTCTGGTTGGCGGCTCGGACTCAGGTACGTACAGGCCCTAAGTGTAGGCGCCGTGTTTCTGCGAGTTATCCGAGCATCGCGAAAGTTAGGTCTTCGACAAAGCGGCGCCGGTTGTGGCCGGCGCCCTCGAAGACATCCGAATGTTCAGCACGCGAACGCTCGCTAGCGCGAATGCCGTGCGTGATAAAGAAGCGCTGATGCAGTCCGGTACGAGCAGCAGCGGCAGGCTTCACAGCCATGCGAGGTTCGCGCTGTGAAGGGCAGCGGATCAGATCAAGCCAACGAATCGCCGCCTCTTTAGCCAGGCAAAGCTCGCCGGCAACCTCGGCGCTGGCGTCGCGCGCAAGCCTCTCGTCGGTGTTGAAGGCGACAATGTTCATTGTGCATTCAAGCCCGATATGAAACTTTTGCTGCAGTCTTCGCCGCGTTGGAAAGATATCACCATGAGGAAGACGTTGTTGGCTCTCAGTGCGGCCGCGCCTTTGGCCATCTCCGCAGTCTCGCCCGCTTATGCTTTGCCGCGCTATTATTCCGGGCCCGGCGGCTATCCGTACTATTCGGGCTATGTCGATGCCCCGGTTGGCGATCCAACCGGCCCCTGCTACTGGAAGACCCAGCGCTTCTGGGACGGTTATGCCTGGCGCATGCGCCGCGTGCGCGTCTGCGGCTGATCAGGTCGCGGCTGTTTCGGTGCACAAAGGCCGCCTTCGGGCGGTCGGCTGAACCATGCCATTCGCTCAATTAACGCCAAATTTACCGTAATCGTTCATTCTCGCAGGAATTTCAGTCCAAAGAAGCGCAACATGATTATGGCGCACTCCAATCGCAAAGCTAGGTTCGGACTCGGGGGCCCGCTCAGCAGCCTTCGCAGATCGGAGACAGGATACGGCACTGTGGTGCTCGACCTTGTGCACCAGGCTGCTGATCTGTTCAGTGAAATCGAAGAGCAGGCTCGTGGAGCGGAAACGCTGGCCGAGTCGTTGCTTCAAAAGTTGCATTCCGCCGAAGCTCGGATCGAGGCAGCTGAACAATCTCGGCGAGAGATCTTCATTGAGGCCGATTCCAAACTTCAAGCTGCTTCGAGTGCCCTAGACCGAGCTGAGCGAGAGATCACGGCTGCGCAGGACAAAGTTACGGCAGCCGAAGTACGGGCTGAGCTGGCCGAGATCAAAGCGCGCGAGGCTCTGGAGGCACTGGCTCTTGCTGAACAAGTAATTCGTAAGCAGCTGCTGTCACGCGCGACCACAACCGCAAACGCGGTCTCCGATGAAGCGCTTGAGTTGCAAGGCGCTTGAAACATCCTGCAAGTCGGCCGTGGTGCAGTTCGGCCTAGAAGGCGCGCATGTCCTCGACGAGGCGGCGCGCGACTGGGGCAGACAGTTGTACCGGTTTGAGCGGCATCGCCGGCATATAGGCGCTCGGCTCCAGACTTGCGAATCGGCTATACTGCTGGCTTCTCCCTAGACTGGACCCGTCGCCAATGGCGGGTCACTCCTTGAAGCGGGGGTGCTCGGCTCGGGCGAGGGCTTTGGCCTGCTCCAGAGCCTCGTCGCTGGAACCAAGGTCCGTCTCAGGCCTCGGGCCGGCAGATCATCCCAACAGGGACTCTCTCGCATGCCTGCCTCCCATGCCAACTCGTGGACCACGTACATGACGATCGAGGTGATGGCCGCGATCCCGGCCGTGTGGCCGGCCGTCGCGATGTGCCCGGTGGTCCAGAAAGAGATCGCAAAAATCTCGGCGGTTCCGATCAGCCGCCACGTGACGGCCTTCGCAATCGTCTTGCGCATTGGGTCCTCGGTTCTCCCACTGGCCCGAGTCCGGTAGGCCCTCGCGGGTCGTGCGCTGCGTGCTTTTCGGGCGTGATCGCGGTGGAGATCGAGGTTCCGGTGGTCATCGTCGCTGAATTTCAGCGCGCCAAGTCCACACACCGCTCAACTGCTGATCATCGTAATCGATAGAATTTTATCGGCAATCGAAAGCAATTGTTAAGGTTACTCGCCCGCGGCGGTTCGGCGATCAGACGCCGACAGCGATGACGACTGCCACCTGTCGTTCGGCCCGGTGTGGAGGCAGCGCCGCGAGGTTCAGTCCCGCCATGGCGAACAAAGCAGCCCTGGCGGGCGGCGTGGATCCGGCCGGGAAGGGTGCCGATAGCACAGCAGAGCTATTGCGTGGCGGCGCGGCTTGTCGACCATGGAAGTTGTCGGGTGGTTCGCCAAAATCATTCGCGAGGACAAGCCCGAGCAGGTGCTTCTCGAAGCAACAGGGAGCGAGCCGACGCGATTGCAAAGCGTCTGACGCGCAAGACCTTCAGGGCGATCCGCGGTGAAACGGCCGGCTTCAACCGGCCGCTGCTCTCGCCGATTCAACAGGCGAAGGTGAATGCGCGCGCTCGATTGCGACGGCTAAACGCCATGAAGCCGAGACCGCAGAAGCCTAGTACCATCATCGCCCAGGTTGAGGGTTCGGGGGCGGCTGAAATAGGCAAGTTTCCAACGTTGCTGCTAAGTTCTAGCGTAATACCGGTTGGGTCGAAGCCGGGCGCATACGACATAAACGGGTCAATGGAGCTTGTGCTGCTGCTGTTGAAGCCTGTTTGGGCGAGCGCATATACGGACTCCTGGACCTCATAGAGTACATTCGAGCTGACCGTTATCTGGTCTGCAATGGAAAAAGACGGCTTGTTCGTTAGACCGGCACAGCTGCTGCTGTTGCCCCCCTGACATGCGCTGGCGGAAAGCAAGAGCGTACCGTCAACTGTCGAATTGACCTGGAGCTGAGCTTCGTTGGCTGTAGTTGCTGATTGCGATACGGCACCGTTGGCCGTGAAAATGATTGGAATTTGTACACTGCTTGAGGACGCGTACATAAAATAATAGCTGAAAGCTTCATAGGCGATGGCTTGGTCGCCCACTCCAGACACCGAGGCCGAAACGCTGATTGCCGGTGAGGGGTTCAACGATGCGGTGCCCGACGCAGACGCCGCAGGATTTGGGCCTCCGCTTGTGCTCGTGTACGTGGTGTCCGAGTTTAGCGATTGATAGAGGTTTTGTGATGAAACGACCGAGTTTACGGTGAGAACGATGTCGGACGATGCGTTCGGAACAACGACGCTTGCCACCGCGGGCGAATGCGTTTCCAAGACCGCGGCAACTATAATTGCCGGCAACAATTTATTGAACGAGTGCGATTTAATTGTCATTTTCTCCCCCTTAAATAAATCCTTAAATAACGTTCATGTTTCCAAATGTGTCTGATGTTGTCAATCGCATCAAGTTGCGGAATCTTTGGGAAGCAACCACCGTAACCCGAATGGGGTAGGTTATTTGCGGCGCAGCAGCCGCCGGCCGGTCTGGTCCTCGCGGCTGGGGTGAAGCCCGCGGGGCGGAGAATAAAGACCGCCTCGAAGGCGGTCTTTATGCAGCTTGAGAAAGGGGCACTTGAATTCAAGCTAAGCGAAACGTCGGACCATCTTGCTTCCGACGATACGCCATGAAGCCGAGGCCCGCCGAAGCCCAAGAGCATCATCGCCCATGTGGAGGGTTCGGGAACGGCGGAAAACTTCGTTGAACGCAGTGTTGTCCATCAAATAAATGCCGTTGGTGGCAATAACCAACTCATCGATCCCAGTGAAGGTGCCCGAACCGGCGCCGGTGAGTAACGAAACGAAAGCTCGACGCTTGTTACCCCGCCGACGTGAGAGCGCCGGTGGGTTTTCTTTTGTTCCGGCGCACTGGCGGCCTGTGTCGCGGCAGCCACAGAAGCGCAGGAATACGCGTAGGCGCTTCAATTCGACGAATGATTGCCTGCATGAAACCATTTTTGCGAAGCCACTTGATTTGGCTTGGTATGCAGAGAAAAACGGGAACTCGAAATGAACAAGACAATCGCATGTGTTGTTCTCGCCCTGGCGCTGACGTCTTCGGCGGCGAGGGCCGGGGAACGCGTAGGCGACGCTGCGCTGGGCGCCTTGTCTGGTGCCGTGGTGCTTGGGCCGATCGGGGCCGTGGGTGGCGCGGTGATCGGTTACTCGGCCGGACCGTCGATTGCGCATTCCTGGGGCTTGAGACGATCGAGCACCAACCGGCAGGCACGCAGAGCCGCGAGCCGGGACACTCGGGCGCCTGCAGGCGACAATCAACCAGTGCCCAACAGTCAACCTGTTCCCAATCAATCTGCGCCCAAAGATGGAGCCGCTCCTCAAGCGGCCGCCCCAACACGGCAGTCGGCTACGACCACCACGGCTTCCACGGCGCCGCCAGTGCAGCCACTGGAGTGAGCAGATAGTGTTGTTGATAGGCCATTAGGGCGCGGGGCTTCGGTCCAGCGCTTGCTACTTGCAGTCTGCCCACATACTTCGCGGCCTGCAAAAAAAACGAGTGACCATCGGCCTTCCTAAGCCCGCCCCAGCGCCGCCTTTTTGACAGTCTTGCCAATCACAAGCTGGCTAGGAAAGGCCGCCATTTGTCCAACGGGAGGATAGCGTTTTGCTGCGACTAAGGAAGATTACAGCATGCCTGTAGCGTCGGAACGAACGTTGCCGCGGAAAATGGGGTATTGTCTGCTCACCCTTGGCACGATCGCCGTGCTGACCAACGCTGCCGCCCGCGCCGAAAATCTCGATCAGGGCAAATCGGCAGTGAAGCTGTTTGCCGATAGTTGCGTGACGTGTCATCGCAGTGCACGCGGTCTTGCCAATGGTCGCTTCAGTCTCACGCTCTACATGTTCCTGCAACAGCACTACGTGAGCAATTCGAGCGCGGCCTGGGAGCTAACTTCCTATCTGGAGTCCCTCGATAGCGTATCACCCAAACGCCGAGCAGCTGCGGCCAAGCCGTCGCCGCCCGCGTCTGGCGCGTCAGGGGAGGCTTCGCTGCGTCCGCCCATGCCGGTACCGAAACGTTAGAGAGGCGAGGCCGAAAACGGCGGGCCGCCTGAGCTGCGCTGAAGTTTCCCAAACCACTCGAAACTGCTTCATGCAGTCTTTGCGATCCTTGCCGATAAAGGGCGCGCGAGCGGTTATCCCCCGTTGCCGTTGGAGGAATTTTTATCAGCCGCCAGCCTCAGCTCGATTTGGTTGGCTTGCTCCCTCGTCAGATTAACCGCCGGATTAGTCCCCACCAGTGCCGGTGCCTTACGTTCGCGGTCGCAAACCATCCAGCCTTTAGAGCCCTGGCGCACCAGAAATCTTGGCGCAGGAGGTGAGTTGTCGCTCATCATGGGCCATCCCGTTCGACCAAAAAAGTCAGCTACGGAATGATCGAGCTCTGGGTTTCGTCGGTTCTGTGCGCACTGTTCCCGAGCACGCCGAGGCTCCCTAAGAGGCCGCCTCAGTTGGCGGCCTCTTTGTTTCTCACGGGAGGTTGTTGTTGTTGTCGATTGTGTCCCCAAAGGAACTGTTTCCAGTAAAGATGCTGCCGGGGGCAAAGTTTTTAGCCTTAATGCCCGCAATAATCTGCGCTTCATTTGTGGGTACGGACATTCCGCCGCTGATCTGGTCGAGCTCATCGATCGACAGTTCGAGGGTTTCGGTTCGCGCAATCTGCGTCATGTTCATTCTCCCTGCCTCATGAGGGGATTGCTCCCCGTTCAATCTGATGTCGCAGGTTTGGGAGCTATGGCCGAAACTGGGTGATGACGGGTTGAGAGAGGCGGCGTATCGAGGCGGGTGTCGAGCCTGCCAGAACCTCAAGGAGAGCGATACGCCATGACCGAGACTACCAACGTTTTTGCTTTTCGTCAGCCCTCCGCGGTTGACGATCCACTGACCGATATCCTCCGCGCCGGGGCGCGCGACCTGCTCGCCAGGGCGGTCGAGATCGAGGTCGACACGTTTCTGGCCAGCACGTCCGAGCT
>NZ_AXAI01000016.1 GCF_000472425.1 Bradyrhizobium sp. Tv2a-2
ATTGACCGGCGGGTTCAACTGATCGCCGCAACACATTCTGCGAACTTCTCAGCTGGGGTTTGAAAGAGCAAGGTCTTTCGTGGCCTTTCATTGAGCTGCTTGGCGATCGCGCTGAGCTTGGCCTGGCTGTACAATGACAGATCGATGCCACGCGGAAGATACTGGCGCAGCAATCTGTTGGTATTTTCGTTTGACCCGCGCTGCCAGGGACAGCGAGGGTCGCAGAAATAGACATCGATCTTGGAAGACTTTTATTTGGGAGGAGCGAAGTGAAGCAAAGGCACATACTCGCCACCATAATCTTCGGCGGCGGAATTTTGTTCGGCCTAGGATCTTCGGAAATGATCCATGCGCAGATACCCGGCTACGTCACCAAGCAAGTATTTAAGACGGACTTATCAAATCTGCCCGGGCAGGAAGTCATCATCTATGCTTCTGAGTGGCCGCCCGGGTTCAAGCTGCCCTTGCACAAGCATGAAGAAGGACACGAGTTTGTGTACGTGGTCGAAGGCGAGCAAACTTTTGAGATCGACGGCGTTGGCACCAAAGTCGTGAAGGCCGGTGAAGTTGTCTATACGCCACCAGACACCAGGCATTTCGGAAGGAATGCCACCGACAAGATGTCAAAGACACTCGTCATCCGGATCAAGGCCAAAGATAAGCCGGTCATGACCGAGGTAAAATAGAAGGTGAAGCCGCCTCGATTTGGGGGCTCTCGCATTTATTTTGTCGCCTGTTGGCCCTTCGCGCCATTTCGTGGCAACGCAATAATTCAGTCGCTTCCGGAGCGAAGCAGACATCGACGGTTGCGGGCGCTTTTAGGGACAGTGACGCGAATGACCCCACACGGACATCGCCGAATCACTTTTAGTCTCCAAAGTGCCTGCTTTAGCCAGTAAGGTGCCTTCCCAAAGCTTGGGAGTGGACATGAGGCGGCGGGCTTTTCTCGGTGTCGTGTGTGGTGCGGTGGCATGGCCGCTCGCTGCGGCGGCGCAGCAGGGCTCCAATAAGAAACGTATTGCTATCTTCATCCCATCGGAGCTGAGCGCGGCTTGGCACGAGCATAGTGAAAATAAATATTCTCGAGCCTTTTTCGCCGAGCTTCGACGGTTGGGGCAGATCGAGGGACAAAACCTCACGGCCGAGAATTACGGTCGAGAGCAAAACACGTCCGGCCCCGAAGCCCTGGCGACGGAAATCGTTCGCAGCAACCCGGATGTCATTCTTGTCAATGGCCCTGGCGCATTCTTCTTCAAAAAACTGACGTCGCGTATTCCGATCGTAGCGATAGCTGCCGACCCCGTTAGAGAAGGACTTGCGGAGAGTCTGGCTCACCCGGGCGGCAACATCACGGGAGTCAGCATCGACGCCGGCCCATCGATTCATGGAAAACGGATTGCACTGTTGCGCGAGATGTTTCCGGCAATATCGAAACTTGGTCTTCTCGCTCTTCGCATTCAATACAACGGGCTTGCCACGGGTTCTCCGATCCCCGCGGCGGCCGAGGCGGCGGGCCTCCCTATCGCGGTGTCTTTACTTGAGATTGGTGCTAGAGAAGAAGACTGGCGGGCGGCGGTCGAGAGCCTCACCCGCGACGGTGCAAATGCGGTCATGGTGGTCGATTCGCCTGAGACCTTTCAAAACAGCACTTTGATCGCCAAGTTGCTTGCCGACACGAATCTACCGTCGATTTTCGGAGTTGCTGAATCCGTCGAGGCCGGGGGCTTAATGGCCTATTCCTTCGACCTGATCGAACTGTATAAGCGCGCTGCCAACGACATCGACGCAATTCTTCGCGGAGCAAAGGCCGGCGATATCCCGTTCTACCAGGCGACCAAATTTGATTTGTCCATCAACTTGAAGACGGCCAAGCAACTCGGCCTTTCGGTGCCTTCCGCACTCGCCGCGAGCGCCGATAAGGTAATTGAGTGAACGAGCAAAGGTCCGGTTATGGTATGGCCCGTAGGCGACTATCGACGGTGTGGTGCAGAAGTCCGCTGTTTGGCGTAAGGCGGACGGGCTGTAGAATGACGCCCACTTGCCAGGTCCAGCTGCCGAGCCAATTGATTGGCCGGACGAGGAGATAGTGGGCGGTCGAAAGTCTGGACGTTAATCCCCGTCGACAGGCGTTACCGAAGCAGCCCAACTTCGACCGCTGTCGGACGGGCTTTTTTGCCGAAACCGCCGCCTACTATTTCTACAACCGGAGGTCTACCGCGCCGCGGTTACGCGATTACTCCGCCGGCGCGGCTTGCGGTACGATGGGAGCACCTGGGACAGGCCGCTTCTTGAATAGCCGATTTTGCAAATGATCGAGGTACAGATAAACCACTGGGGTCGTGTAGAGGGTGAGAATTTGCGACAGCGCGAGGCCGCCGACAATCGCATAGCCAAGCGGCTGCCGTATCTCCGAACCGACCCCCGTTCCTACCATCATAGGGACCGCGCCTAGGAGAGCCGCCATCGTCGTCATCAGGATCGGCCGGAAACGCTTAATACAGGCTTGGTAGATCGCTTCTTCGGTCGTGAGGCCTTCATTATGCTCAGCGTGCAACGCAAAGTCGACCAGCATGATACCGTTCTTTTTAACGATGCCTATCAGGAGGATGATCCCGACGATCGCAATTACGCTCAGATCAAAATGAGCTGCCATCAGCAGGAGCAGTGCTCCGACGCCGGCTGACGGCAGGGTCGAGATGATGGTGATCGGGTGGATCGTGCTCTCGTACAGCACGCCGAGGATCAGGTAGATCACAAATAGAGAGGCCGCGACCAGGATCGGCGTGCTCGATAGCGAATCACCGAATGCCTGCGCATTGCCTTGGAAGCTGGTCTGCAGCGAGAGGGGCGGATGCAACTCCTTCCCAGCGGCGTGGATCGCGCTCACGGCTTGACCGATAGAAGCACCAGGTGCCAGATTGAACGAGATCGTCACGGACGGGAATTGGCCCTGGTGATTGACGACCAGCGGCGACACTTTCACGACAGAATCGACCAGCGTCGACAACGGCACCTGCTGGCCCGTGGACGATTTGACGTAGATGCCGTTGAGAGCATCGGGCGAATACTGGAACTTGGGATCGACCTCCAATATCACATGGTATTGCTGCAGCGTCGTGAAAATGGTCGAGACGATGCGCTGACCGAAAGCATCATCGAGCGTGTTGTCGATGGTGAAGGGCAGGATGCCGAAGGTTGAGGCTACGCCGCGTTTGATCTTAATATCGAGAAGCGGTCCCGTGGTGAGCTCGTCGGTTGTCACGTCGGTAACCGACGGGATCGCCTTGATCTTGTCGAGGAACAGCTTTGACCAGTGACTGAGTTCGCCTGGATCGGCATCGTTCAGCGTATATTGAAACTGAGTCTTGTTCAGCCGAGCCCCGATTGTGATGTCCTGGGCCGGCTGCATGTAAAGCGTGATGCCCTGGATCTTGGCGAGATTGGTCCTGAGCCGGGCGATCACCTTGTCGATCGGATCTCGTTGGTTAGCGGGCTTGAGCTGAATGTACACGCGCCCATCATTGACCGTATACACCCCGCCGCCGGCGCCGACGGCAGCGCCCAGCGATTCGACGGCCGGATCACGCATGATGGCGTCGACCAGGGCCTGCTGGCGCCCGGCCATGGCCTGAAAGGAGATGTCCTGCGCGGCTTCGGACTGACCGATGATCAACCCCGTATCTTGTTCTGGGAAGAACCCCTTAGGAATGACGACGTAAAGATATCCAGTGAGAACGACGGTCCCGAGCATGATCAGCAGCGTAACGAAGCGGTGCCGCAGCACAATCCTGAGACCAGCTTCGTAGAGGTTCAGCAGAGCGTCGAAGCCGCGTTCGGACAGGCGATATAGCCATCCATGCTCCTCTCGCTGCGGCTTGAGCAGGTAGGCGCACATCATTGGCGTCAAAGTGCGCGAGATCAGCAGTGACAGCAGGAGCGCGACGCTGACGGTCACGGCAAATTCCCGGAACAGCAATCCGACATAACCGCCCATCAGGAACAGCGGGATGAAAACGGCAATTAGCGAGAAGGTGATCGCCATGACGGTAAAGCCGATCTCGCCCGATCCTTTCATGGCCGCGTCATAGGGGGATAGTCCGTCTTCGATATGCCGCGTGATATTCTCGATTTCGACGACGGCGTCATCCACGACGAATCCGACGGCGATCGACAAGGCCATCAGGGACAGGTTATCGAGGCTATAACCGATCTCGTAGAGGACAGCGAAGGTGCCGATCAGCGACAGCGGCACAGTGATGGCTGGGATGATGGTCGCCCAAGCGCTTCGAAGGAACATGAAGATCACCGCGACGACGAGCATGATCGTCAACAGCAGCGTGAATTGGACGTCCGCGATCGATGCGCGGATGGTCTGCGTGCGATCCGAGATAACATTGATCTTGATGCCGGATGGAATCGAGGCTTGCAGGACCGGCATCTCGGACTTGATGCGGTCGACCGTTTCGACGACGTTGGCTCCCGGCTGACGCTGGATCGCAAGGAGGATGGCCCGCTGGCTATCGTACCAGCCGGCGATCAGATCGTTCTCCGGCGCGCTAATGGCGCGTCCGATATCCCGGATTCGGACGGGCGATCCATTGCGATAAGCCACGACCAGATCGGCGTATTGATCCGGCTTGAAGAGCTGATCGTTGGTATTGAGCGTATAGGTCTGACGCGGGCTGTTAAGGGTACCTTTCGCCAGTTCGACGTTGGCCTGACCCAGCACGGTGCGGAGGTCTTCCAGATTGATGCCGCGGGCCGCTAAGGCTTGCGGATCGACCTGTACGCGAATGGCAGGTTTTTGCTGGCCGCCGATGCCGACCAGGCCGACACCGGAGATCTGGGAGATCTTTTGCAGGAGGATATTCTCGGCGTAAGCATCGACGGTGGTCAACGGCAGGCTGTCCGAGGTCAAACCCAGCACCAGGATCGGCGTGTCGGCGGGATTGACCTTCCGGATCGTCGGCGGATACGGGATTCCGGCGGGGAGATAGGCCGTCGCCGCATTGATTGCCGACAGCGTGTCGCTGACCGCTCCATCGATTTTCCGGCTCAGATCGAATTGGAGTGTGATCTGCGTATAGCCGAGCGCGCTCGACGATGTCATCTGGGTGAGGCCCGGGATTTCGCCGAACTGAAGCTCGAGCGGCGACGCCACCGACGAGGCCATGGTCTGTGGATCGGCACCCGGCAGTTGCGCCGTTACCGTCAATGTGGGGTAGTTGACGTTGGGCAGCGCCGCCACTGGAATCAGGGGATAGGCTGCTAGGCCGGCGGCTAAAAGTCCGAGCATGAGCAGGGCGGTCGCAATTGGCCGCCGAATAAAGGGGGCTGAAATGTTCATGGGATCAAATGTTCATGGGATCGGCGTTTGCATTGCGTCTTCGGCTGCAACTTCCTGCGCGGCCCTGCCGTGAAGGATGGCGACATGGGAGCCCGGCTGCAGCTTGTATTGACCGTCGACGACAACTTGCTCATTCGCCGAGAGGCCGGAGTCTATCAGAGCCTGTCCGTCGCTGATTTGCGCAACTTTGATCTGGCGGATCGTGACTGTGTTGTCGGGCTTGACGACCCAGGCATACGGGCCGTTTGGCCCTTGCTGCACGACGGATGCAGGAACGGTAAGGCCGTTATGGCGTGTGGCGAGCAGGAGCCGCGCGTTGATCAGTTCACCCGGCCAGAGCCGGTTATCCTTGTTCGGAAAATTAGCCTTAAGCTGGATTGAGCCTGTCGTTTGCAGGATCTCGTTGTTGACGAGGGCAAGCCGGCCATCTCCGAGCCGCATCGTGTCGTCCTGGTTATAGGCGACGACGGTAAGCGGCGCCTTGGACTTCTGCTGTTGCCGCTGGACTTGCGGCAACACGGTCTCGGGTAGAGTGAAGATCAGCGAAATCGGATCGAGCTGGGTCACGACACAGAGGCCGTTTGTACTCGACGGACTGATGATGTTACCGACGTCGATCTGGCGAATGCCTACCACGCCGTCGATAGGCGACGTGAGGCGAGTAAAGCTGAGCTGGACCTTCGCGGCCTCGATTAACCCCCCATCGGCTTTGATGGCCGCCTGCAGCTGGCCCACTTGTGCCTTCTGGGTTTCGATCAATTGCGGAGTCGCCCAACCCTTGGCTCCCAATTCTGTGTACCGCGCGAGATTAGCCTCAGCGTTGACGAGCTGGGCCTTGTCGCGCTCCAGTACACCGGTGTCCTGGTCGATCACGGCCTGGTAGGGCCGCGGATCGATCTGCGCGAGCAGATCGCCGACGTGCACATGCTGACCTTCAGTGAAGTTTATGCTGATGATCTGGCCCTGAATCTGGGCACGTACAACATCAGTGTCGTAGGCAATTACCGTTCCGACGCCGGTGAGATAGATCGGCACATCGTGCTGGGTGACTGTTCCGGCGACGATTGGCACTGGAGGGGGCGGCACCGGCGCGGCCACGGCACTTTCGAACGGGGGCGTCTTGGTGGCCCAAAGCAGCACGCCGATCGCAACCATCGTGGTTAGCGCGAAAGCGGCGACGATCGTTTTCCTTGTCATGACGATGCCCCTATTAGCAGCCGGCCGGAAGCGTAGACGTGATTGAACCGGTGCTGATCAACGGGCACCCGTTCGCCAAAGTCGGGGGCGCCGGGATGCTCTGATTGGAAGCGGGAAGGGAGGGCATCGTCGGCACGACGACTGCCGATTCGATGGGACTGGCAAAGGGCGCCACACCGGGCGTCGGTATGGGGGCGGCCGAGCTAACGCCCGCGTTACTGATCTCCGAAGAATCGAGCGAAATGCCGGTTCGCGGGACACCGCCCATAGTTATGGGCGAGATCGATGTCGGCGTCGATGACGCGATCACGCTGCTTGAACCCGATCCGCACATTCCCGACATTCCCGATGTATCGATCGTTGCGGATGGTGCGGACAGTGCCGATGTTGGCGATATCGTCGCCGCCATGCCTGGCGACGCGACCGAAGTTCCCGCCATCCCGGCGGTGGCGGGCGCGGCCGATCCAGCACCCGTTCCGCCACCATCGAACATCGCGGCCGATCCGAACATCTCGGCCGGCGCTGACCCGACAGTCGAGCATACCGCGCCGTTGCTCGGGATAGCGATCGTTCCTGTCGCGGGAGCGGCGAGCGGGCTCACACCCGCTGATGAGAGCTCGGTAGCGCCAAATGGAATTCCCGTCTGCGAGACTGGAGATCCTACTCCATCGCCAAGAGGAGAGGTTGCTCCGATGGTCGGTGTCGGCGTCGTCATGACTGCCATCTGTGCATTGGCGACATTCCCGGCGAACAGCGCGGGAAGAATCGCAGCAACCAACAAGGCTCTCATCGGCATTCTCCGTTATCGTGTCTTCAGCCGCAGGTCGGCGGCAGCGGCTTCGCCGGATGCTGCTGTTGCCAATCGAAACAGTCGCTGTCGCCGATGTCGAAGTCATTGAGGGCATGGCGATGCAGCCTCGAAATCGCACCGACATGGTGATCGGTCATGCTTCCAGCGACACCGTTATTGCCGAGCGCTCGTCCGGGGTGGTCCCCGCTGTCGATGCCCCCGAGGTGGAGGCTACCGTCCAGGCGATTAAGATGATCGCTGCCGTCGACGCCGCCGATGTGCATGTTGCCGCCAAGACGACCCGTCTTCGCCGCGCCGATGTTGGTCCTGGCAGTAAGGCCGCCGACGTGAGGGCCGGCCTGCATCTCGCCGAAATGCATGCCACCTCCAAATCCTCCCATGCGGCCACCACCAAAGCCGCCGCCGCGCGCCTCCGCTGCAGCTGTGAACAGAGCTGACGCAAGAAGGGCTATGGTGAAGATCGCTGTTACTCGCATCGTCATAACATTCTCCTTCAATGTGCAAAGCGCCAGCATCTCGCCCAAAAGACGGCATGATCGCCGCGCTCTCCATGGCAGAGGTAGGAACGATCAAGCGCGAGGCCATTAAATTCGTCTTTAAAATGCAGCGACGCTCCGCGCGAACGTTTGACGATAAAGGCCGCTTGCGAGTGAACCGACAGCGGCACACGTTTCGCCATTCCGGTGTAGATTACGTAATTTTTAGACTAGCTTCGATATTGCAGTCGAATGAAACGAGGCCAGGACAGTCGGCGCTGTCCTGGCCTCAAACGCTTCCCGCTGACGTGACGTGATCAATAACCGGTGCCAGATTCACAGGGAGTATTCCCGTTCGTCCAGGGATGCTGCCCGCGATGACGCCAAAACAGGTCGATCGTTCTCATATCGATAAAGCTAACGACGATCTGTCAAACTCAACTCGCCCGATCGAGCATTAGGCGCACATCGGGCTCAGAGCCTGAACGCGCCTGCTGGCGATCGTGCCTGGATAGCTTGACCGGACAATGAATCTCGATCCGACCGCCGGGGCCCGAGTAGATAAACAGCCGAAAACCGTGAAGTTTCACGATCGCCGCTACGAGGCTCAATCCGAGGCCGGTGCCCGGCGTATTGCGTATCTTGTCTGAACGATAGAAGCGTCGTAGCACCGATTCACGCTCCGCCTCGGCGATGCCAGCGCCGGTATCGGTTACACGCAGGATAATGTTGCCACCGCTGCGCAGGAGCGCCAGTTCAACCCTTCCGCCCTCGGGCGTAAACTTGATGGCGTTGTCGACGAGATTGGCGAGTGCTTCCATCAGCAAGTCCCTATCGCCGTAAACTGACAATGAATGTGAGCTGCTCGTCGTTATCGTGATGTCTTTACCTTCGGCGATCGGCTCGTACATGTCGAAGATTTCGCGCAGCATTTCGCCAAGCACGACCTCGCCGAAGCCAGCGGAACGGCCGCTGTTTTCGATCTCCGCAAGCCTGAGCAGGGCGGTGATGATAGATAGCGACTGGTCGATGCCGGCGACCGCCTTGTCGACAGCTCCCTGAAGCTCTTCGAGGCTGCTCGCATGGTCGCGACCGCGCTCTAAGATCAACCGCGCGCGGGTCAGCGGCGTCCGCAGATCATGAGCGATATCATTCCCGACACCTTCTAGAGCATGGATCAGGGTCTCCATTTCGTCGAGCATCCCATTGACGATGATGGCAAGCTTCGAGAACGGTTCGCTGTCGGAACCATAAGGCAGCCGCTCGCGTAACTCGCCGGCAACAATGCGCTGGACACGCTCGCTGATGTCAGCGATCCGCTTGTCGGCGCGCATGCTGAGCCAGGCGCCGGCTAGGAGGCAAAGACAAAAGCCGGGCAGCAATCCAAGCGCAATCGCCTCGCCGACGACCATAGAGATTTCCTTCGCCTCGTCGACGTCCCGCCCCACAACAAGTATGTTGCCGTCGGCCATGCGGCGCGCGATCGCGCGCACGACGCGTGTCTTGCTGTCTTTCGGATCGTCTTTGGGGATGACCGTGCTCTGGGCTGGGCCATCGATTCTGAGCCCGGGTGGCACCCTGTTCAGATTGCCGGTGATACGACGGCCATCAGCGTCGAAGATCGCCACAATCTGCACTTCGCGCGGATCCTGCTTCAACCGTTCATCGACCGCTGCGCGCCGAAGCTCCGGCGACAATCCGACTAGTCCGTCAATATGCGCGGTGATGACCGCATCGGATCGCACGGTCAAATAGTGTTCGACCCGTCCATAGATGAACCCGAATAACACTATGATGAAGAGTGCAAAAGCTGCGGCCACAATCAGAGCCGTGTGGAACGTGGTCGATCGAAGTAATCGCGGCTGGCGCATGGGCATCGATGGGGCTGCCTATGACGGCGTGCGAAGAATGAAACCAGAGCCCCGGATGCTATGAATCATGGGAGGTTCGCTCGGCCCGTCCACCTTGTGACGCAGACGCCCCATATGAACATCCACGAGATTAGTCGCCGGAACAAATTTGTAGTGCCAGACCTCTTCGAGCAGCATAGCGCGCGTCAGTAATTGATCGCAGTGCTGCATCATGTATTCAAGTAGTCGGAATTCGCGCGGCAACAAATCGATAGTCCTCTCGCCGCGCTTCGCCCTGCGTTCGATCAGATCGAGCTGGAGCGTCCCCACGCAGAGCGTCGTCTCTCGCGTCTCCGATGGCCGACGCAATAGCGCCTCAACCCTGGCGATGAGCTCCACGATCGCAAACGGCTTTGTCAGGTAATCGTCACCGCCGATTCGCAAGCCGCGAACCCGATCATTGACGGCGCCTAATGCACTCAAGACGAGGACAGGAGTGCGGACGAGTTCGTTGCGCAGTGTTTCGATGATGGCAAGCCCGTCCATGCCAGGTAGCAGGCGATCGACGATCATGGCGTCCGGCCTCAGCGCGCGTGCCCTTTCCAGACCTGCAATGCCGTCCGCCGCCCATTCCACCTCGAAATTACGATCGGAGAGTTCGGCCGTGATTACCTCGGCGGTTTCCCAATCGTCCTCTATCAGAAGTACTCTCGCCATAAGGCGATCCCTAACCTGGCGCAATGGAACGGGCCTCCGCGGAATATATGCGTGCCGGCTCCCTCAGCAATCGTAGTATTGTCAGGAATTCCGCGGTGCCATTAAAATTGATTTTAAAGTCGTGCGCTCAATCGTGTTTGGTGATTGGCTTTAGCGAGTGCTCAAGGGTTCGTGAAATCGACCTGGCCAATTGTCGTGGCGACCGCGGGATGTCGCTTTGGTCCAGCGGATCGTTGCTTCATGTTTTCTTTACACGGTGGATCGGTGCGACCGCTCACGAAATCATGGCTGCGCTGGGTCACCTGACGTTGGCTGAAGCCGAGCGCTACACGCGCGAAGCGGACCGTCGGCACGGCGGTCGCCGCGCGATCGTGAAGCTGGCGCTCCCAAGGGGAATCGAACCCCTGTTTCGGCCTTGAGAGGGCCACGTCCTAACCGCTAGACGATGGGAGCAGAGCGGCAGGGAATAGCCTTGAAATCGGCTGAGGGCAAGCTCGGCGGGTGGTTAAAAGGGCGGAAATTGCGGGCTTGCGGGAGCCAATCATGCTTCGAGGCTCGCTGGCGCGAGAGCCTCGGCATGACGGAACTGGGGGTGGCGACCTGAGCGATGCAAAAGTCCTGGCGATGCAAAGTTAAGCGGAAATCGCGGGCCGGCTGGCGAGTTTGGCGCTCAGGGCTCATTCACGAATTTCAACCGCCCGATCGGCTTCAGCGTCTTTGCATCGAAGGTGCGGATTTCCGTCGCGCCTCCTATATCGAGGGTGACGACGAGCTGGTCGCCGGCGACCGCGGTGGACGCCACCCGGGCGCCCTTTGGCAGGGCGGCGGTGATGTCGGCGGTCGTGACAACACTTCCCCCGCTGTGGAAAAGGCGATAGCCGATGGCGATGAAAACGGCGCCGAGCGCGATCGCCGTGGTCAGGCCCGCGATCAGCATCATCCGCCGCACCCGCGCAATCAGGACGGTCTGCTCGGGGCTCTGTTTGGGAAATTCAATATCGGTCATGGCAGACTCAATCACTCACGGCGCCCAAAAGTTCGAAGTCGTCGTCGCGGGAGACGAGGGCTCGGTCCGGCTCGACCGTGTGCTGGCCCAGCGCCTGCCGGAACTGTCGCGCTCCAGGCTGAAGGCCCTGATCCAGGCAGGCCAAGTCGCGGTCAAGGCCGCCCGCATCCGCGACCCCGCTTATCACGTGACCAAGGGCGATACGATCATAATCGGCGTGCCGGAGGCGGCCGATCCGACCCCGAAAGGCGAACAGATCGCGCTTGCTATCGTCTACGAGGATGACGACGTCATCGTCATCGACAAGCCGGCCGGGCTTGTGGTGCATCCGGCTGCCGGCCATGAGACGGGAACGCTGGTGAATGCGCTGATCGCCCATTGCGGGGCGAGCCTGTCGGGGATCGGCGGCGTGCGCCGGCCCGGCATCGTACACCGGCTGGACAAGGACACCTCCGGGCTGATGGTGGTCGCCAAGAACGACCTCGCCCACCAGTCGTTGTCGGCGCAATTCGCCGACCATGGCCGCACCGGGGACATGGAGCGTGGCTACCTCGCCTTTGCCTGGGGCGTGCCCAGCCGGGTGAAGGGCACGGTCGATGTGCGGATCGACCGCCATCCCCATGCGCGAGAGAAAATGGCGGTCCGGCAGGGCGGACGGGAGGCTGTCACCCACTATGAAATGCGGGAGGTCTTTGCGGGGCCCGAAGGCAAGCCGGTCGCATCCCTCATCGCCTGCCGGCTGGAGACCGGACGGACGCACCAGATCCGGGTGCATCTTTCCCATATCGGCCATCCGCTGCTCGGCGATTCCGTTTATGGCCCGCATTTCAAGACCAAGGCGAAGCAGCTCGGACCTGAGTCGCAGGCCGCCCTGTCGGCTCTTGATCGTCAAGCGTTGCATGCATACCTATTGGTATTAGAGCACCCGCGGACCGGGCAACTTTTGCACTGGGAGTCGGCTCTGCCGGAGGATCTACTTCTCCTCGAGAGGTCCTTAAAAGCGGCGCTATGACGCAGGCCCCTGAGAAAAGATTAGCTATTCCAATACGTTATATCTGCCACACGGTGACGTGACCCCCGAAATCCTTCCAAAAAGGACAGCTTTCCTGTAATGTTGCGTCTGCGTTGAGTGACAAACGCGGAACACCGCAAGGCGACTGGCTTTAACAAAAGCGGTCCCCCTGCCTGGCCCGCCGATATCGGGGGCCTGAACCTTATCTGGAGGGCGCTATAATGGCCCGTGCAGCTACTTTGCCGGTTCTCAACGGAGAATCCGGACTTTCAAAATACCTCGCCGAGATCCGCCGGTTCCCGATGCTGGAGCCGCAGGAGGAATATATGCTCGCCAAGCGTTGGCGCGAGCATGACGATCGCGACGCGGCGCATCAACTCGTTACCAGCCATCTCAGGCTCGTGGCCAAGATCGCCATGGGCTATCGCGGCTATGGCTTGCCCATCTCCGAGGTCGTCTCGGAAGGCAACGTCGGCCTGATGCAAGCAGTGAAGCGGTTCGAGCCCGAGAAGGGCTTCCGTCTCGCCACCTATGCCATGTGGTGGATCAAGGCGTCGATACAAGAGTACATCCTGCGTTCCTGGTCGCTCGTGAAAATGGGCACGACCGCGAACCAAAAGAAGCTGTTCTTCAACCTGCGCAAGGCGAAGAGCAAGATCAATGCGCTGGACGAGGGCGATCTGCGCCCCGACCAGGTCAAGATCATCGCCAAGCGGCTGGGCGTGACCGATCAGGACGTGATCGACATGAACCGGCGCCTGGGCGGCGATGCCTCGCTGAACGCACCGATCCGCGACGACGGCGAGGCCGGCGAATGGCAGGATTGGCTGGTCGACAACTCGCCCAACCAGGAAGCCATGATGGCCGAGAGCGAGGAATATGATCACCGCCGCGACGCGCTGAACGGCGCGATGGGCGTGCTCAACCCGCGCGAACGTCGCATTTTCGAGGCGCGGCGTCTGGCCGACGAGCCGATGACCCTGGAAGACCTCGCCGCCGAGTTCGGCGTTTCCCGCGAGCGGGTGCGCCAGATCGAGGTGCGGGCCTTCGAGAAGGTGCAGTCAGCCGTCAAGGGCGTGATCGCAAGGCAAGAGGCCGCAACGTTGGAAGCCGCGCACTAAGGCGAGCGCTTCGCGAGCCGAGCGGTGATTGAGATACGAAAGCCGGCGGCAACGCCGGCTTTTTTGTTTTCGGATGTGCATTGTTTCGCGCGGTGCAGCCGCAATCTCGCGCGGGGGGCCTGTATCCATGCCGCGGAGTTTCTCGATGACGAGACTTGGCGGACAACCTTCGCGACAACCCTATCGTGGGATCATGGGCCCCGGCCTTCGCCGGGGCGACGGAGAGAGTAGTCCCTCTCTCCCTACTCCCCCCACTCCCTTGCCAGCGTCGCCAGTGCGCAGCCCTCGCAGTAGCGGGCGTCCTTGTAGTCGATCCAGTTGTGGGCGTAGACGTGGTCGAGCGGGATGTTGTAGCGGGCGCGCAGCACTTTCACGAGGATGCGCCAGGCCGCGATCTGTGCGTCGGTCGCAGGCCGCGTCACATCGGGATAGTTGCCGGCGAACTCCACGCCGATCGAGGTGTCCTTGTTGACCTTGTGATAGGTCTTGCTGTTGTCGATATATTTGTTGTCGTTGCGGTCGGCGCCGTCGGTGTGGGTGGGCACGAGATTGTCTGCCACCGCCCAGTACACCGTGCCGTCGGTCTCGACCCAGATCATGACGCCGCGCCGGGTCGGATTTTTGGATTGCTCCAGCGCGCCACCACGGGCCGAGCCGGGCGGGCCCTCGGTCTGATGCACGATGATGTTCGACCACGGATGGGCTTTTGCCACATCGCCCCAGGGCGCGAGCCAGACCATCCTCAGGCCTGGAATATCGGGCATGCCCGACGATCTTGCGAGTGTGGTGAGATCAGGAGATTGCGCGAAGGCAGCGGAAGACACCAGCGCGCCAAGCGCGATCATCAGCAGGCGGACCATCATCGGCTCGAAATTTGCTCTCGAGCCTCGCAGTTAACATGATTTACGCCTGTCTGCGCAACGCTCCGGCAAGCCTGGATTCGGCCACCGACCCGGCCTGGGGCGCGAGCGGCGGGGCAAGATCATAGGAGGCGTAACGGTTCTTGCCCTCCTTCTTGGCCGCGTAGAGCGCCTCGTCTGCAGCCGCGATCAGGCTTTCGGGGAAGCTGCCGATCTCGCTGGTCCATTGTGCGACCCCGATCGACACTGCGATCGGGATGTCGCCGCCGGCACAACCGTCGGCATCCTGCCGGCAGACATCGAGCACGCGCCGCGCGATCATGATGCCCTCGCGCAAGGTCGAGGACGGCAGCACGATGCAGAATTCGTCGCCGCCGGTACGCGCCAGAAGGTCGCCGGGCCGCAGGCGCGTCTGGGCCATCAAGGTGAAATGCTGCAGACAGGCATCGCCCGCGGCGTGGCCATGGGTGTCGTTGATTGTCTTGAAGCCGTCGAGGTCGATCACCAGCAGCGCGAACGGCTCGCCGGAGCGCTCCGAGCGGGCGCATTCTTCCGTGAGCCGCTGAATCAGGTGACGTCGGTTGGCGACGCCGGTGAGGTCGTCGACCAGCGCGAGATCAGCGACCTCGTTGCGCAGGCGGTCCATCGCCATCAGCAGGAAGCCGAAATTCCAGGCCATGCCCAGAAACACCTGGGCCAGGATCAGCGCGGCCTGGACACCGTTGAAATTGGTGACCGTCATGTCGCCGCCGATGATCGGCATCGCCCAGACGCAGCGCACCACATGGATTGCGATGATGAGGACACCGACCATGCCCGCCAGCCTTGCGCCGGGATTGTCACGGCCCTCGCGGCGGCGCAACAAGAGCGGCAGGGTCATGCCGATCGAGACCGACTGTCCCAGCGAATAGGTCAACATCCGCATCGGCATGTTCTCGTCGATGACCAGAAACACGTAAAGGCCGATGCAACTCGCCGCGGCAACCATGCAGGCAGCGCGCCACTGGACGTCGAGGTCGAAGAAACGGCGCACCCCCATCGTGGCGATGCCGCAGGCGAACACCAGGAGTCCGCCACCGAGAACCAGAGGAACGCTCGGCTCCATCGCGCCGCGCAGCATGGTGATGCCGGCGCCGAGCGCGGCTGTCAGCGACGCCGCCGCCCAGAACTTCGCAGCAGCAAATTTCGGATAGCTCCGCATCACATAGGCCCAGACCATGCCCATGGAAAGGAAGTTGATGATGATGGTCACCCAGAGGGTTGGAACGCTCAACATCGCGCCCGCAGAACGCACATCGTCCTGTCCCCCGTTTGACTGAAGAGCCCGCCCATGATCTTCCCCGTCTTCTTGCGGGAACCATGCAACCGCCTGGCTTAATGGACTCTCAATCGCAGCGGCCAAACGCCGGGCGTGGTTTTGATTTCATGAAGAGCGCCTCTTGGCGCATCGTTAACCCTGCCGGCGCCGTCGCAGCGGCACGGCCAACGGCGCGGATGCGGAGAATTTTTGCAAGATGCGCCTCAAAACCCATAACATCTGTGGATAACGCAATGACGGCTGCGTGACAGTGCGGGGCAGCGGCCAGCGAATCTGCTGAACTTTATATCCGAGGATGTTGCGAGGCTGGCCCTCCGCCGAGCATGCCTCTCGTGTCGCGTTCAATCCATTATAACCTTGAGAGGATACTATGGCTAAGAAAGCGAAGAAGGCGAAGAAGGCGAAGAAGGCCAAGAAAGCCAAGAAGAAGTAACTTCAGCGCCCGGGTGGAGCTCGCGCTCTGCCCGGGCGTACCGGGATGGTTTGGGATGATGCGGCGGGCTCAAGCCCGCTTTTTTTTTGCGTCTCTGCCGTTACCTCTCCGCAAAGGCCAGCTTCGCGCCGAGCAGCGCAAAGCCGCCGGCAAAGGCGCGGCGGAGCCAGGCCATCACCTTCGGCCGGCTGATGACGTGGTCGCGCACCCGTGCCGCGAACAGGCCGTAGAGCACGAATACGACAAACGTCATCAGCATGAAGGTCGCGGACAGCTCCAGCATGCGCGCCAGCGGATGAGCGTCGTCGCTCGCGATGAACTGCGGCAGGAAGGCGAGGAAGAAGATCGAAAGTTTCGGGTTGAGGATGTTGATCAGGAAACCCTTCGCGATCACCCGCGCGTCCGCCAGCCCCGCTTGCGCCCTCTCCTGCCCCGCTTCGACCGACAGCGCGCCCTGCTCTCGCAGCGACTGCCAGGCCATGTAGAGGAGATAGGCGACACCCAGCCATTTCAGCGCTGCAAAGGCGAGCGCGCTGGTGTGCAGCACCGCGGCAAGGCCGACCATCGCCGCTGCCATGGCCGGCAGGATCCCGAGCGTACAACCGAATGAAGCGGCGACCGCGGCGCGCGCGCCGCCGGTCAGCGCGGTCGCGAGCGTATAGAGCACGCCGGTGCCGGGTGAAGCGACCACGATCAACGAGGTCAACAGGAACGCAAGGGACATGCAAAAAGGATATCACGGCACGCGCGGTGCCGCCAAGCTTGCGCGCCGTATCAGCGAAGCATCAGGCCGTTCCTATGAGGCCCGGCTCGCACTGCCTTGCGCGATCTCCGCCTCGCGCAGCACGTCGAGCGCCGCCCAGGGCTTCGACCAGAATTTGGCCCCGTCGGGCAGCGGTTCGCGCAATGGGCGCCCCGAGGTGACGACCACGTCGAGCGCAGGATTGCGATGCTTGGCGACGCGGGCGAGCTCGACGCCGTTCATGCGGCCGGCAAGCTGCACGTCAGTCATCAGCAGCGCAAGGCTGCGGGCGGTCTTGGCCAACACCCGCTCGGCGGCTTCCGCGCTTTCGCACTGAATCACATCGTAGTTGCATTCTTCCAGCAGCACGCAGAGCATCTCGCGCTGCATGGGATCGTCCTCCACGATCAGGGCGGTCGGACGAAATGGCTTCGATTGTCCCACAGCTCGCCTCCCTAATGTCAGGTCACGAGTAGTGTATGTTAAGGAGGGAACCGGCGGATGGTTCGGTTCCGCACTGAATTCTCTCAGAGAAAAGTGATTTCGGAACCCTGGAGCAGGTTGGCCGTCGAGGCGAGCACGTCGGCGGCCGAGTGGCGCAGATCGACGCGGCCATCGCCGTCGAAGTCGACGCCGTATTTGATGTAGGACGACGGCAGGAATTGCGTCTGGCCGATCTCGCCGGCATAGGCGCCGATCAGATCGCGTAAGGGAAGGTCGCCGCGCTGAATGATCTTCAAGGCTGCGATCAACTCGCCCTGGAACAGATCGCTGCGCCGGCAGTCATGGGCAAGCGTGGCCAGCGTGCGGATCACCGGCAGCTTGCCCATGTCGCCCTTGCCGAAGTCGCTCTCCAACCCCCAGATCGCAACCAGGATCTGCCGCGGCACGCCAAACTTCTGCTCGATCTGCGCGAGCAGCGCCGCATGGCGCGCCAGCATGGCCCTGCCGCCATTGATGCGGCCCGAGCCGACGCGGGTCGAGACATACTGCTCGAAGGTCTTGTTGAAGGTGTAGCGCTGGCGGCGATCAAAGGCGAGCACGCTGCCATCCACGGTGACGCCGGCAAGCGAGCTTGAAATGACACTTTGCGACACGCCCGCGTTCTGCGCATCCGTGGAAATATTCGAAAGGAAGGAATTGAAATCGCCGCCGCAGCGGGCCGCCTGCGCCGCTGATGTCATGACGAGCGCAGCCAGGAAAGTGGCCAGACGAAGCTTGGGCATGCCGAGGTCCCGAACTATCCGCTTCAGATCATCGCATGCCGGCGCGCCTCAAAGGAAGAGGCGCGGCGGACGCCGCGTGAAACGGCCTCACGCAGGCGCCCGGGAGGCGATCCGTCGCCCTCTCCGCCCAAATGGCGAGGACTACATGACGGCATTATACTTCAGCAAAAAATAGAGCAGCGGATTTGTACCCCGCGTTGTTGACGGCCCCGATAATATCGAGGACAAGCCGGCCATGGCGAAAAAACCCGGCACCAATCCCAAAGGCGAATTCGCCTTCTTCAACGTGACTTACGAAGACGGCTCACAGCGCTCCAACCGGCGGGTCCCGGCGGAGATGCTCGGAGGGCTCGACGGTGATGAGCCCGCCCGCGGCTTCATCATGGAGCAGGACCGCGAGATCGCCGAAAAATCCGGCCGGCCGCCATTGGCGATCAAGTCGCTAAGCCGGGTAGGCGCAAAGAAGAAGTAGGCGCGGAGCCGGCCAGCGATGCCAGGTCTTCGCTGCTCCCCACCGGGCGCTTGCGCCAGGTCTGTGGTTACTCTGTTGCCATGCGGATTTATCGTAACCCTGGCTTCCAGCCCCGCTTCGACTATTGCATGGTCGTCAATTGCACCTGTGGCGAGACGAACGACACGCACAAACAGAAGCGGCGGGCTTCTGCCCGCCGCTCGTGTCTCGAAGGATGCCCAAGTCAGGTCCGGGCATGACTATCCGAAAATCAGTTATCCAGGAAGCTTCGCAGCTTCCGCGAGCGGCTGGGATGCTTCAGCTTCCGCAGCGCTTTCGCTTCGATCTGGCGGATGCGCTCTCTTGTCACCGAGAACTGCTGGCCGACTTCTTCCAGCGTGTGGTCGGTGTTCATGCCGATGCCGAAGCGCATGCGGAGCACGCGTTCTTCGCGCGGGGTGAGCGAGGCCAGCACGCGCGTCGTGGTCTCGCGGAGGTTCGACTGGATCGCGGCATCGATCGGGAGGATAGCGTTCTTGTCCTCGATGAAATCGCCGAGATGCGAATCCTCTTCGTCACCCACCGGCGTTTCGAGCGACAACGGCTCCTTGGCGATCTTCAGGACCTTGCGCACCTTCTCCAGCGGCATGCCGAGCTTCTCGGCGAGCTCTTCGGGCGTCGGCTCGCGGCCGATCTCGTTGAGCATCTGGCGCGAGGTGCGCACGATCTTGTTGATGGTTTCGATCATATGCACGGGGATGCGGATGGTGCGCGCCTGGTCGGCGATCGAGCGGGTGATCGCCTGCCGGATCCACCATGTCGCATAGGTCGAGAACTTGTAGCCGCGGCGGTATTCGAATTTATCGACCGCCTTCATCAGGCCGATATTGCCTTCCTGGATCAGGTCGAGGAACTGCAGGCCGCGGTTGGTGTACTTCTTGGCGATCGAGATCACCAAGCGAAGGTTGGCTTCCACCATCTCCTTCTTGGCCTGGCGCGCCTCGCGTTCGCCCTTCTGCACGCCGTGCACGATCTTGCGGAACTCGACGATCTCGAGCCCGGTGAGCGCGGCAAGCGACTGCACCTCGTGGCGCAAATCCTTGATGCGATCCTTCTCGAAATGGACGAAGTTCTTCCAGCCCTTGGCGGAGAGTTTCGAGACGCGGTTGAGCCAACGCGGATCGAGCTCCGAGCCCTGATAATTGCGCAGGAAGTCGTCGCGCGCGACGCCATGGCTGTCCGCGAGCCGCATCAGGCGGCCCTCGAAGGAGACGAGCTTCTTGTTGATGTCGTAGAGCTGCTCGACAAGGGAATCGATACGCGCCTGGTTCAGCCGCAGCGACTTCACCTCGACGATGATCTCGTCCTTCAGCTTCTTGTACTTGCGCTCCTGCGATGGCGACAGCGACTCGCTCTGCAGCTGGTTGGCAATGTCCTGCTCCTGCAGCTTGCGCAGCTTCTTGTAGTTGTCGGCGATCTTGTCGAAAGTCTCCACCACCTTCGGCTTGAGCTCGGCCTCGATCGCGGCAAGCGACATCTGGTTCTCGAACTCGTCGTCGTCCATGTCGGCTTCGGCCGCGGCCTCGCCGGGATCCTTTTCCTCGCCGCCCTCGCCCGCGATCACACCCGCAGCGGGCGCGGTGCGGAACGGCGTCGGCGAAGGCGGTGCCGCGGGCGGCGCGACATGGGCAGCCGCGACATGGGCAGCCGCGATGTGAGCAGGCGCGATGTGGGCCGGCCCCGTTTCACCATTGGCAACGGCGCCCTCGCCGTCGACCACGACCGGCTGGCCGTCGGGACCGACGGCCGCACCGACGATACCCGGATTGTTCTTGGCATCCGGACCGGCGTAGGTGGCTTCGAGATCGATGATGTCGCGCAGGAAGATCTTGCCTTCGTTGAGCTCGTCGCGCCAGATGATGATGGCCTGGAAGGTCAACGGACTTTCGCAGAGACCTGCGATCATCGCCTCGCGGCCGGCCTCGATACGCTTGGCGATCGCGATTTCGCCTTCGCGCGAGAGCAGTTCGACAGTGCCCATCTCGCGCAGATACATGCGCACGGGATCGTCGGTGCGCTCGCCGGGCTCGGACTTCTTGACTTCGGTGACGGCCTTCTGCGTGACCTCGACAAGCTCGTTGTCGGTCTCGTCGTCGCCCCCCTCGTCCTTCTCGTCGTCGCCTTCGGCGTCCTCGGCCTCGGTGACGTTGATGCCCATGTCCGAGAGCATCGACATGATGTCTTCGATCTGTTCGGGCGAGGTGGTGTCGGAGGGCAGCACTTCGTTGAGCTGATCAAAGGTCACGAAGCCGCGCTTCTTGGCCTGCTTGATCATCTTCTTCACGGCAGCGTCGGAGAGATCGAGCAAGGGCGAGGGGGCGTCGGCGGCATCCTTCTCGGGCGTGTCCGCTGCCTTGTCGTCTTTTTCCTTGTCCTTCACCTGCAGCGTCTTTGCCTTGCTGGCCATTCAGTGCTCTCCAACCGCGCTTTCACGCTAAACGCATGAGCGGCGCCCGTCTTGATCCTGTTAAAAACCTCTTTGACGCAGAAAGGGCGGCGCAATCCTGTCGCCACCCCTGCAGTCCTCTAAAGCTGGTTCGTCCGTTCTGGCGTATCAGCCGTTAAACTTCGCCTAACCCTGTTTATTGCCGCCAAACCATGGATTTGGCGAGTCTTTTCGCGCGTTTCGGCCCGCGCCGTCCGCAGCAATCTTTAGGTCCTAGACGCTCCGCTGGAACCGGCCGGACAGCTCCCCGAACCCCTCGATCAGCGCCTCGGTGCCGTCCACCTCCGACATCCTGGCTTTGACATCGCGCAGCCATGCGAGATTGGACTCGGAAGCCTCCTCACCCAAGGCCAGCTCAGCGTCCTTCAGCTCCCTAAGTAGTGAATGCCACTGCCGATGCAAGGCAACGAGCTGGTGCCAGGTGGCAAGAACATCATCCCGCGCTGCGCCCTCGCGAGAGGCCCACACCGCGGCCGTGGTAATCGCTCGCTCAACCCTTTGAAGAAGCGGGGAGAATCCGCCTTTTTCAAGGTCGGCGCGCATTTTCTCGGCCTGCTCGGACGGATCGGGCGAGTGGTGATGATCATTGGCGAAGGCCGCGATGATGCCGGCGCGCAGCTTGTGAGCCTCGGGATGGGCCATTTCCAGCGCCGCGACCTCCTCAAGGTGATCGTGCAAAAGCCAGGGGTGGTTAATCAGGCATTGCAGGATCAGTGCCTCCCGGCGGGAGAGGCTGGAGCGCTGTCCGCGGAGCAGCGGGCTGGTCGCGAGCTGGGGGCTCGCCGGCTGGTACGGGCCCCGGCTCAAAACCGCGGTCGCCGTCCCCGGCCCCCGCCCCCCGCGGGAGGCAAAGCGGCCGCCGCCGGCCGCGCGAGGGGCAAAACCGCGGCCTGATTCGCGCGCCCCACGGCCGCCGAAGCCTCGGCCGCTTTCCGGCGCAAAGGCGCGGTTGATGCGGTCGGAGAGGTCCTGGCGGTAATAGCGCCGCACCATCTCGTCGCGAATGCCGTTGGTCAGCTCGCCGATGCGCGCCTCCAGCGCAGCGCGGCGCTCGGGAGTCGCAAAGGAGCCCCCCTCGATCTCGCGCGACCAGATCACATCCGCAAGGGGGCGCGCGGCCGAGACGACGTCCTCGATCGCGGCACGTCCCCCGGTGCGCGCGAGATCGTCCGGATCCTGCCCCTCCGGCAGCAGCGCAAAGCGCAGGCTCTTTCCGGGCTTCAGATGCGGCAGCGCCAAATCGGCGGCGCGCCACGCCGCCTTCTGGCCGGCCTTGTCGCCGTCGAAGCAGAGGATCGGCTCGTCCGCCATCTTCCAGAGCAGCGCGAGCTGGTTTTCGGTGAGCGCGGTGCCGAGCGGCGCCACCGTCGCGGCAAAGCCTGACGTCACCATGGCGATGACGTCGACATAACCTTCCACCACGACAAGGCTTGCGCCCTTGTGCGCGGCGGCGCGGGCGGTCGCGAAATTGTAGAGATTGTCGCCCTTGTGAAACAGCGGCGTTTCCGGCGAGTTCAGATATTTGGCCGCAACGTCCTTCTCCAGCGCCCGCCCGCCAAAGGCGATGACGCGGCCGCGCAGATCTGTGATCGGAAACATCACGCGATCGCGGAAGCGATCGTAGGGCACGGGGATATCGTCGCCGCCGATCAGCAGACCCGCTTCCACCATGTCGTCGGTCGGAATGCCTTGGGAGCCCAAATACTCCTTCAGCGCAAAGCGGTCTGGCGGCGCATAGCCGAGACGAAACTGCAGTTGCGTCGCAGGCGAAAGCCCGCGGTCGCCGAGATAGCCGCGCGCCTTGGCACCATTGCGCGAGGCGAGCGTGTCGGCGAAGAATTTTGCCGCGAGCTCCATCACGTCATACAGCGTCTTGCGGCGCTGCTCATGCCGCTCGGCATCGGGCGTCGCCGCCGGCAGCGCAAGGCCCGCCATCGCCGCGAGCCGCTCGACGGCCTCAATGAAGCCGACGCCGTCGGTCTCCATCACGAAGTCAAAGATGTTGCCGTGCTTGCCGGAGGAGAAGTCGTGATAAAAACCCTTCTGGTCGTTGACCGTGAAGGACGGCGTCTTCTCCTGCTGAAACGGCGACAGCCCCTTCCACTCCCGCCCCGCCTTCTTCAGCCTGACGCGCTTGCCCACGACTTCCGACACCGGAAGCCGGGCACGAATCTCGTCAAGGAACTCGGGCGTGAAGCGCATGGGGTGAGTCTGATCTGAGTCGGCGGGCGTGCCAAGCGGCTAGGCATATAGGGATGGAGCCACAAAATACGAAGATTGTCAGGTTTTTCCCGCTTATCCGGGCTATTCACAGCCTCCAGCGCTTTCATCGTGGCCGGGCCATGACGAGCGAGCGGTGCTAGTGCTCCAGAAAACGGCCAGACGTGATCCGGGGCAGCTCCGTCACCGGCCAATTGTAGATGTAGGTCCACGCCTCGCCTGCCGTGCCATCGGCAAGCGTCACCGTCAGCATCTGCCTGACATATTCGGTCGGCTCCTTAAATCCTTCGCCGCAGGCTTCATACATGTCGAGCTCGCGCAAGAGCGCGTCCGGTTCAAGCAGGCGGTAGAGCTCGCCGTGCACGATGTCGGCGGGATCGCCCGACAGCGCGAGGCCCGGATAGTGCCGTACGAGGTAGAGCTGGCCCCGGCATCGCGCTTCGCCGAGATAAACCGCATTCGCCATCAGCAGCCGCGCCATCGGATGGTCGAAGCCGCGCATCAGGGTGCCATAGACGAAGAGACGATCGCAGATCATGGGAATTTCGTTGCACCTGTCATTCCGGGGCGCGCGCAGTCAGCGCGCGAACTCCGATGTGCCCTGCACATCCGAGAATTTCGAGATTCCGGGTCTGTGCTTACGCACCATCCCGGAATGACGGAGGGTGTCAACCATCCTCAACGCTCGACGACCTCAACCGAAATCACGGTGAACTTCTTCAACTCCATCCGCCCGAAGCTCGTGGACAGCGCGACGTCGGCTGCGTCGCGGCCGGTGCCCATCAGGATACGACCGATGCGCGGGATATTGTGGCGGGCATCGAAGGTGTACCACTCGCCGGAGAGATAGACCTGGAACCAGCCGGAGAAATCCATCGGGCACGGCTCGGGCGGGATGCCGATATCGCCCATATAGCCGGTGCAGTAGCGCGCGGGGATGCCCATGCAACGGCAGAAGGTGACGGCGAGATGGGCGAAGTCGCGACAGACGCCGCTCTTCTGCTCGTAGACATCATGCGCCGACTTCATGTGATGCGCATGCTCATAGCCGAAGGTGACGTGATCATGCACAAAGGTGGTGATCGCGGCAACGCGGTCCCATCCCGGCCTGGTGTTGCCGAACAGTGACCAGGCGATGTCGGTGAGCTTGTCGGTTTCGCAATAGCGGCTCGGCATCAGATAGAGCAGAAGCTCGTCCGGCAGCTTCTCGATCGGCACCTGCTCGGCCGCGGGATTGACCGCATCGGGCAGGCCGGAGTCGCGCACCAGCGCGCTCCCGAACAAGGTGACGCCGCCGGCCGGCGCCACCAGGCGGCCGCAGACATTGCCGAAGGTGTCACGATAGAAGCCGATTGGCACAGTCGGCTCGGCGGTGATGCTCTCGCCGCCGACGATGTCCTGACGGCGCGAGGGATGGATCGACAGCATGATCACCATCGGCGTCGGCTGCGCCGCGGCATAGGTAATCTCGAAGCCGACCTTGATCTGCATCGTCAAACCTTCTCCCTTTGCGCGGACGCCTCTTCGGTGCTGTCGAGCGAACTCACCTTGATGCTCACCTCCATGCCGATGGAGGCATCCGCCGAGCCGAGATAAACGCCGTGCAGTGGAATGGCCTGGCTGGGATCGCGCGCGACCGCGACGCGGACCAAGTCGCGCGTGCCGACGATGCCGTTGGTCGGATCGAACTCGATCCAGCCCGCGCTCGGCAGATAGACCTGCACCCAGGCATGGGTCGAGCCGCCGCCGCGGTGACCGGGATCGTTGCCGGTGAAGAGATAGCCGGAGACGAAGCGCGCGGCGATGCCGAGCCGTCGCAGCGCCTCGATCATCAGCAGCGCATAATCGCGGCAGGTGCCGCTGCCCGTCTGCAGCGTGTCGAGCGGGTGCTGCGTGCCCTGCTCATGACGCTTCCTGTAGGTAAAATCCTCGCGGATGCGATAGGTCATGCCGCTCAGGATCTTGAACGTCGGCGTCGGCGCCTCCGCATCGAGGAAGTTGCGCGCCCAGGCCGAAAGCTCGCCATCCGGATCAGCATATTGCGGCGTGATGTAGTGCAGGACGTCGGGGTATTCCTCCGGGTCGTGCAGGAACGGATAGAAATAAGCGGGGTCGTCCGGCGTCAGCGCAAACTCCTCCGCCGGATTGTGCTCGACGGTGACGTGGGAGGTGAAGGTCAGGACATCAGCGCGCTCGTCGAAGGTCGCGATCGCCACCGAATTGCCGAAGATGTCATGGATCCAGCGCAGCCGCATCGGCTCCGGCGTGATGTCGAGCTGGCTGTGCAGCACGCGCAAATCATGACCGTCGCGCGGACGCAGCATGATCCTGTGCTCGCCAAACGCCACAGGGCGCTCGTAGCGATATTCGGTCTTGTGGTGAATCGTCAGCAAAGGCATCGTTCGTTTGAGATCATCATGGTTGGGCGGTCTAATCTATAGGGAACGCTGCCCATTTCCAAACCGAATGCTGCTTCGATAGGCAACAAGACATGACATCCGACGTGACTGGGGAAACATCGTTGCTGCTGTCCGGCACCGACGTGGCGCCGGTGCATGAGACCAATGCGTCAGGTGCATCGCCGTTCCTGTTCACTTGCGATCATTACGGGCGGCTTTTGCCTGAAAAGCTGGGCGATCTCGGCCTGCCCGAGAGCGAGCGCGTCCGCCACATCGCCTGGGACATCGGCATTGCCGGCGTCGCCGAGCGGATGGCGATAATGTGCGATGCGCATCTCGTCAGCCAGCGTTATTCGCGACTCGTCATCGACTGCAACCGTCCGCCGGCCGTCGCAAGCTCGATTCCGCGTCTGTCGGAGGCGACGGTGATTCCCGGTAATGAAGCGCTCTCAGCGGAAGACGTCGCACGGCGCCGGCGCGAGATCTTCGATCCCTATCACCGACGCATCGATGCCATCATCGACCAGCGGCTGCATGCGAAGCGATCGACAGTGCTGGTGTCGCTGCACAGCTTCACGCCTGTCTATGCCGGCGTGGCGCGGCCCTGGCATATCGGCACGCTCTATCATCGCGACACGACGCTGCCGCCGCTGTTGCTGCGCGCGCTGCGCGCCGAGGGCGATCTCGTGGTCGGCGACAACGAGCCCTATGCGGTCTCGGATCTCACCGACTACACCATCCCCGTGCATGGCGAAGCGCGGGGCCTGCTCAGCACCGGCATCGAGATTCGTCAGGACCTGATTGCGGATCAATCCGGCCAGCAGCAATGGGCCGAGCTGCTGGCGCGGATTCTCTCGGAGATCGAGGTGCAGCTGCGCGCCGAGCAGAACATCTAGATTCTTGTTTCGACGCGTTTTCTTCACGCGAACCGGTGTCCGCTTCGCTCGAAAACGCTTTTAGCGCGCCCGCGTCAGCGCGAGCCAGATGCCGCCGCCGATCATGCAACCACCGGAGACGCGCGACAGCATCCGCGTGCGTCGCGCCGAGAAGAACAGCCGAGCGCGTCCCGCCAGCAGCGCATAGGTCGCGTCCGTCGTGCCCGCGATCACCATGAAGGTCATGCCGAGCAGTGTCGCCTGCGACGTGTGATCGCCGTTGAGATCCATGAACTGCGGCAGGAAGGCGCCGAAGAACAGCAGCAGTTTCGGATTGGAGAGCGCCACCACAAAACCCTGCAGGAAAAAGCCGCCACGCGGCGGAGGCGGCGGCGCGTCGGCCTTGACGCCCTCGACCGGGGAGCGGATCAGCCTGATGCCGAGCCAGATCAGGTAGGCGGCACCGACAAAGCGGACCCAGTCGAACCAGTAGCCCATGGTCGCCATCAGCGAGGTCAGCCCGACCGCGACAATGCCGATCACGATCAAAAGACCCGCCTGCACGCCCAGAATATTGGTGAGCGCCGCGCGCGAACCATGGCGCAGGCCGTTGGCGATCAGCAGCGTGACAATCGGCCCAGGAATCAATGCGAGCCCAACGCAGGCGGCAATGAAAGCGAGATAGGCTTGGAGGGACATGGGGAACTCGCGAGGGATGTGAGGGCTGCATTATGCATGATGACGGCGCGAGTGGAAGTTGCTACGCATACCGCCGGTCGTCCCGGCGAAGGCGGAAATTATGGCGCGCCACCAGGCGCACTACCCCCCACCCAGCGCGGCCATCGTCCAGTGCTTCATCCGCTCGGTCGTCAGGAACGCCACCGCCTCGCGCTGCAGCTCGTCGGCGTGCGCGCGTCCCTGTGCCACCGCGACCAGGAGATCGCAGCGATGGGAGACCGCAATGCCGATCGCGGCGTGGCGGGCGCCGCCGGGCATGTCGAGATCGTAGGCGCGTACGCGGCCGCGTAGATCGGCGACACGGATGACCTGGCCGGGCGCCAGCGGAGCAAAGCGGTCGCTGATCAGATCGAGATCGGCGACGCGATCGACCTCGTCATCATCGGCAACCCCTGTGTCGCAATTACAGAAGCCGATCTTCGGCCGCACATAGATCTCGATCGGCTCCGTGCAGCCGTCGCAACGGAAGGCGCGCCCCGCGGGCCAGCCATCGCGCGGATAGGGCCAGGCGATCTCCTGCCAATGGCGATCGACGTCATCAGCACCTTGCGGCCGCACCTTCTGGTAGGCGGCGACGCCCGACAGGGCGCCGAACACCAGAGCCGCGATCGCGATGGCGATCAGGCGCCGCATCGCTCATTCCCTTATGGCAGCCCGGCGATGGCCCGCGCCTCGCCGGTCAGTTCAAGAATATGCAGGCCGGTGTTGGCGCGGTCGACCGCGTAGATATAGCCGCGGTCGTCCGTCTCGACATTGTTGGTCTGGATCGCGACCTTGCAGCGCTCGACGCCCTCGAGCGTGACGCAGCGCTTGTCGGTCGCCGGCGTGATCGAGGGGATGAAATAGCCCACTTCCTTGGGATGATAGGGATCGCGAATGTCGAGCGCGCGCACGCCGGCATTGAAGAAGGCGATGAAGGCGAGCTTCTTGTAATAGACCGGCGCCATGCTCTCGTTGGAGGAATGCGAACCGAATCGGCCACCGCGCTCGCAGAAATTGCCGCTCGCTTCCGGCACGGTGTAGCTCGAGATCATCATCGGCCTCGACTCCGTCGTGACGTCGGCGAACCAAACCATCTGGCGCGGCTCGCCGCATTCGTTCTGGATCGCCTCGTCCACGATCATGACGATGTCGCGTTTATTCCCGTCCTTGTCATGCGCATATTCGGGAATCGGCATGCCGAGCATTGGAAAGGTGGTGTGCGCGCCGTTGAAGGCGCTCATCGTCAGGCGTGATATCTCGGGATAGCGCAGGTTGTCCGCGGTCGGCGCCGCCGGGCCGTGCAGCAGCTTGTCGCGATCGACGATCTGCAGGATGCCGCCCTTGTCGGTGCCGTAGCCGAAATAGACGCGGTTGCCTTGCGGCCCGGTCGAGATCGGCCCATGCAATTCGGTCGGCACCGCGCCGGTCGATCCCGGCTCCTGCCCGGGCAGGCCAAAATCCCTGATCTTCACGGGATGGGCGGGATCGGAGAGGTCATAGATTTGCGTCATGCGGCGCGTGCGCCAGTCCGGCGCGCCGGACACCAGATAGGCGATGCCAGTGTCGCATTCCCAGAAATTCTTGTGCGTGTCCTTCAGGCCCTCGCCGATCCGGGTGACAAGCGTGGGGTTTTCCGGATTGGTAACGTTCCAGATCTCATGCCCTTCGCTGCCGACCGCGCGCAGCAGATAGACCGCGTTGCGATCGCCCTTGGGCAGGGACTTGCCGTCGCAGACGCGCACCATCTGCGCGCCGCCTGATTCATATTTGCCCTCCTGCCCCGGAATGTGGTGCAGATATTTCGGATGCGCGGGGTCCGTGACGTCGACGATCGAGGTGCCGTTTGGTTCGGCCTTGCCGGTCATCGGATTGACCGGATCGGGGATCGCATCGCTGCCGCCGTGATGACCGATATAAGCGATCCAGCGGTCGCCCTGATGATGGATGGTCGGCTGGTAGGCGCTGCGCGCCTGCAAATCGTTGTAGCCGACCAGCCGCATGTTGGAGGCTTCCGGCGGCGCCCCGATCACCTGTTGCTGCGCTGCCGCGACACCGGCAACCACGAGGAAAGAAATAGAAAGCAACGCAACGCTGCCGCGCCCACCCATGCTGCACCCCACTTTTGGAACCAATCTTCGTTGGCTGAACCGCACGCTATCACGCCCACGCCCCCTGCCAAACACACGCTCTTGACATGCAACCATTTGGTTGCCTATTATCGAAACCATGGATGAGGTCTTCAAAGCGCTGGCCGACGCATCACGACGGTCACTGTTGGACAGGCTTCACATCAAAAACGGTCAGACGCTGAACGAGCTCTGCGAGGGGCTCGACATGACGCGCCAGGCCGTGACCAAGCACCTTGCGATCCTGGAGGACGCCAATCTCGTCACCACGCTTCGGCATGGCCGCGAGAAGCTGCATTATCTCAACCCGGTGCCGATCCATCAAATCGGCGAACGCTGGATCAAGAAATTCGAGCGCGCCAAGCTCACCGCGCTCAGCGAATTGAAAAAGCAACTGGAGAAGCGCCATGAGTAAGCCGGAGTTCGTCTACGTCATCTACATCGCCTCGACACCGGAGAAGGTGTTTGCGGCGCTGACCGATACCGAGTCATCGCGGCTCTATTGGCACGGCAATTTCGTCGAATCGGACTGGAAGGTCGGCTCGCCATTTGCGCTTCGGCTAGCTCGACGTGAAAAGAGCGACATCATCGGCGAGATCCTCGAATATGACCCGCCGCGCCGCCTTGCCTACTCGTTCCGCGCGCATGACGGCTCCGACGGCGGAAAGCCGTCGCGGGTGACGTTCGAATTGGAGCGCCAGAGGGATCAGGTCAGGCTGACGTTGATCCACGACCGGTTCGAGCCTGGAAGCGAGGTGCTCCAAAAGGTCAGCAAGGGCTGGCCGCTGATCCTCTCAAGTCTGAAGAGCTATGTCGAATGCGGCAAGGTCCTGTACGCACCCTGGTACGAGGAACCGGACGGAGCAGCATCGAAGATACCGGCTGGAGCGGACCGATGAAGCGGCCGGAATTCGTCTACGTCACCTATATCGAGACCACGCCGGAGAAACTGTGGGAGGCGTTGACCTCTTCCGAGTTCAGCACGCGCTACTGGTTCAACACCGAGCTGCGTTCGGACTGGAGGATCGGCTCGTCCATCGCGCTGGTGATGAACGGCCAGACCACCGATGTCGGCGAGATCCTGGAAGCCGAACCGCCACGCCGGCTCTCCTATACATTCAAGCACGTCCTCGACGAGGAACTGAAGAAGGAGCCGGCCTCCAAGGTCGTCTTTACGCTCGAGCCTCATGGCAAGGTCGTGAAGCTGACACTGACCCATGAAGGGTTTGTCGAGGGTGGCAAGATGCTCGACGGTATCTCCAAGGGCTGGCCGGCGATCCTCGCGAGCCTCAAGAGCCTGCTGGAATCCGGCGAGCCGCTCGTAATTCCGTCCGCCGCCCTCGGTATCGAAGGATTTGAGTGAGATCATGGACATCACAAGCTTCAAGCCGACGCTGGTCTACACCATCTACATCGCGTCCACGCCGCAGAAGGTCTGGCAGGCGCTGACCAGCGCCGAGTTCAGCCGGCAATATTTCTTCGGCAATTCGGTCGAGATCGAGCCGAAGGTCGGCGGCGCCTTCATCGTCCGCACGCCCGACGGCGCGCTGCATATTTCGGGCGAGGTGATCGAATGCGAGCTTGAGAGGAAGCTGACCGTGACGTTTAATGTCAACTGGCCGGCGCTGATCGAGAAGCTCGGGCAGACGCTCGTCACCTATGAGATCGAGCCGGCCGGCGACGCCGTCCGCTTGACGCTGACGGAAGCGCATGAGCGGGAGCTCGGCGAAGACATCCTCTCGGGTGGCCGCCAGGGCTGGCCCGCGATCCTCTCGAGCCTCAAGAGCGTGCTCGAGACCGGCAAGCCCCTGGCCGTCAAGATGGCCCCGCCGCAGCGGATGCTGGACGCGCTAAAGGCGATGGGGATTGCGACACCCTGAACGTCGTCCCGGCTTTCGCCGGGGCTGGGTGGCGATCAGCCCCTTGTGCGGAGGTCGCGGCGCAGCACCTTGCCCGTCGCGGTCATCGGCAGCGTTTCCGTGAACTCCACGTGCCGCGGATATTCATGCGCGGCGAGCTTCACCTTCACGAAATCCTGGATCTCGCGTGCAAGCTCCTCGCCCGGCGCGAAGCCGGGGCGCAGCACGATCCAGGCCTTCACCGCCTCGGTACGAACGGGATCGGGAATGCCGACCACGGCCGCCATCGCCACCGCCGGATGCTTCAACAACGTGTCCTCGATCTCGCCGGGGCCGATGCGATAGCCGGCGCTGGTGATGACATCGTCCTCGCGGCTCATGTACCAGAAATAGCCGTCCTCATCCTGGCGGCCGAGATCGCCGGTCAAAAGAAAGCCGCCGGCATATTTTTTCGCAGTCGCTTCCGGATTGCGCCAATACTCAATCATGGTGATAGGGTTCGGCTGCCTCACGCCAATGATGCCGCGCTCGCCGCGCGGCAACTCCCTGCCCTTCTCATCGACAACACGAACGTCGAAGCCCGGAGTCGGCCTGCCCATCGACCCCGGCCTGATCGGAAACAATCTTGCGTTGTTGCCGACCACGAGGTTGCACTCGGTCTGGCCGTAGATCTCATGCGCCTCAACTCCGAAGGTCGCGCGCACCCAATCCAACAGCTCCGCACCGAGCGACTCGCCGCCGGAGAAGATGCTGCGCAGCTTCACGCCCGAGTGCCTCGCATTCGCCTGCCGCAACAGCTTCAGCGCAGTCGGCGGCAGGAACACGTTGCGGACTGCGTGTTTCGCCATCAGCTCCATCGCCGCCTGCGGCTCAAACTTCCTGGCACGATGGCCGACCACCGGCACGCCATGATACCAGGCCGGAAACAGCGCATCGAACAGGCCGCCGATCCAGGCCCAGTCGGCCGGCGTCCACATGATGTCGGCTGGCCTCGGCAGGAAGTCGTGCGCCATCTCGACATTGGGCAGATGTCCCAGCAGCACGCGATGCGCGTGCAGCGCGCCCTTGGGATTTCCCGTGGTGCCGGAGGTGTAGATGATGATGGCGGGATCGTCGCAGGACGTGTCGACCGTCGGAAAATGATCGGCGCCGCGCTCGAGCTCCGCCCAGAACGATTTTGCGCCCCCCGACGCACGTCCCGCGACATAGATGCTCTTCAGCTCCGGCAGGCGGCTGCGGATTTTTGCGAGCTTCTCGAAGCCGCCTTCATCCGTCACCACCGCCTTGGCGCCGGAATTCTGCAGGCGGAATTCCAGTGCATCCTCGCCGAACAGCGTGAACAGCGGCACCGAGATCAAGCCTGCGCGAAACGCGGCGAGATGCGCGATCGGCAACTCAAGCGATTGCGACAGGAACACCGCGACCCGGTCGCCGCGGTCAAGCCCGTCCGCCTTCAGCACATTGGCAAAGCGGCTGGACAAGCGCTTCATCTCGTCGAACGAACTCCGCTGCGCGGTGCCATCCTCGTCGACATAGATCAGCGCGAGACGGTTCGTGCCATCGGCATGGCGATCGCAGCAGGCGGTCGCGATGTTGAACTGCGCCGGGATGTCCCAGCGGAAGTCACGGTAAAGCTCGTCGTAGCTGGACGTTTCCTTGAGCATGGCCCGACCGTTTCCTCTCGTCATGGCCGGGCATCGTCCCGGCCATCCACGTTTTGCGGCAAATTCTAAAGACGTGGATGCCCGGGACAAGCCCGGGCAAGACGATGCGGCGGTGATTTAGCAGGCCAGCCGGGTCGTGACCGCGGAAAGCGCGAAGGCTCCACGCCTAGCCCGTCAACGCGGCCTTGACGAGGCCGCTCGCCCTCGCGAAATCCATCTGTCCGGTGTATTTCGCCTTCAAGGCCGCGATTACCTTGCCCATGTCCTTGATGCCGGCGGCACCGGTCTCGGCGATGATGGCGGAGATCGCCGCTTTCACCTCGTCGTCCGACATCTGTTTCGGCAGATAGGCCGAGATGATCGCGATCTCCTCGCGCTCCTGCGCGGCAAGCTCGGCGCGGCCGCCTTTGTCATAGAGCTCGACCGCCTCCTGACGCTGCTTGATCATCTTCTGCAGCACGGAAAGCAGATCGGCGTCCGACAGCGGCGGCTTACCCTCCCCGCGCGCGGCGATGTCGGCGTTCTTGATGGTCGAATTGACCATGCGCAACGTGCCGAGCTTGCGCTCGTCCTTGGCCTTCATGGCCTCCTTCACGGCAGTGTTGATGTCGTCGCGCAGCATTGGCGTCGTCCTTTTTCGCTCAAAACACGATGGGATCACCATCGCATTTTGAGCTTTCATAATTGAGCATGATCTTTTCGGAAAACCGGTGTCCACTTTTCCGGATCATGCTGCCAGGCCCTGATCTAGGCCGTTCGCCAGCCCGAAACAACCTGAGTTCAGCCCGCCGGCCGCCTTCCCGCCCGGATCGGCCCGAATATGCGGAAAACGCATGTGAATCGGCCCTTCCCGGCTTTGACGCGGGCCGCCTCGGGGACTATGTAGGGCCCATCATGACGACACCCGACAATGACGCCGCCTGGCCGGACCACAAACCGACCGCGCTGTTAGTGCTCGCCGATGGCACGGTGCTGGAAGGCTTTGGGCTCGGTGCCGAGGGCCACGCCGTGGGCGAGGTCTGCTTCAACACCGCCATGACCGGCTATGAGGAGATCCTGACCGATCCCTCCTATGCCGGCCAGCTCATCACCTTCACCTTCCCGCATATTGGCAACGTCGGCACCAATGAGGAAGACATCGAGACGGTGAACATGGCGGCAACGCCCGGCGCGCGCGGGGTGATCCTGCGCACCGCCATCACCGGTCCCTCCAACTACCGCGCCACTCGCCATCTCGACCAATGGCTGAAGGCGCGCGGCATCATCGGTCTTTCCGGCATCGACACCCGCGCGCTGACCGCTTTGATCCGCAGCAAGGGCATGCCCAATGCCGTGATCGCGCATGCGCGCGACGGCAAGTTCGACCTGCATGGCCTGAAGGAAGAGGCGCGGGAATGGCCGGGGCTCGAGGGCATGGACCTCGTGCCGATGGTCACCTCCGGCCAGCGCTTCACCTGGGACGAAACGCCCTGGGTTTGGAATGAGGGTTTCGGCCGGCAGGACGATCCCGAATTCAACGTCGTCGCCGTTGACTATGGCATCAAGCGCAACATCCTGCGGCTGCTCGCGGGCGTCGGGTGCAAGGTCACGGTGGTGCCGGCGACCACGTCGGCCGACGATATCCTGGCGATGAAGCCGGACGGCGTGTTCCTGTCCAACGGACCCGGTGATCCCGCCGCAACCGGCAAATATGCCGTGCCCGTCATCCAGAAGGTGATCGAGTCGGGCACGCCGACGTTCGGCATCTGCTTAGGGCACCAGATGCTCGGGCTCGCCGTCGGCGCCCGGACGATGAAAATGCATCAGGGCCACCATGGCGCCAACCACCCGGTGAAGGACGAGACGACCGGCAAGGTCGAGATCACCTCCATGAACCATGGTTTTGCCGTGGACCAGGCCACGCTGCCCAAGGACGCCAAGCAGACCCATGTCTCGCTGTTCGATGGCTCCAATTGCGGCATCGCGCTCGAAGGCAAGCCGGTGTTTTCGGTGCAGTACCATCCGGAGGCCTCGCCGGGCCCGCGAGACTCGCATTATTTGTTCCAGCGTTTTGCCGATCTGATGCGGGACAAGAAGCGGGCGTAGGCCATGCCCTTAGTCTCGCGCGTCATTCCGGGGCGCCTCGCAGAGGCGAGCCCGTAATCTCGAGATTCCGGGCTCGATGCTTCGCATCGCCCCGGAATGACCAGCGATAACGCTACTCGGAACATCCCCACCTCGCACGGGGTTGATCCGCGAATAGTCTGTTCGCGGGAGACGTGCCATGGAAGCGGTCATGGAGAAGACAAAACCCCTCACCTTCCAGTTCGAGGACGACGGGCTTGTGCCGAACAATCCGCTGCCCTTCATCATCTACAAGCGCGTGATCGACGTCGATAACGCGCAGCCCGAGCGCACGATCGAGCAGGTCTTCGCTGACAATCGCTGGGGCAGCATGTGGCGCAACGGCATCTACGACTACCTGCACTACCATGCGACCGCGCACGAAGTGCTCGGCATCGCGCGCGGACAGGCGCGCGTCCGCTTCGGCGGCGACCACGGCAAGGTGCTCGAGGTCACCGCTGGCGATGTCGCGATCCTGCCGGCCGGCACGGGCCATCAATGCCTGTTCGCGACCCGCGATCTCTCGGTGATCGGCGCCTACCCGCCTGGACAGACCATGGAGATCACGCGTCCCACGCCGGACAACCATGCGAAGGCGCTGAAGACAATTCCGCGCGTTGCGCTGCCGGAGACCGATCCGGTCATGGGCGAGGATGGGCCGCTGGTGAGATTGTGGAAGCGATGACGCGATCCCACGGCGACGTCGCCGGGCGCAGGCCGGGAGGAAGCTCCGGGTGATCGTTCTTCGCAAGATACGCGATCGCAGCAATACCCGTTACGCTGCGTTGCTGCCTTCCTGGCGGCTGGCTTCGAACAGGAACCAGGTGCGGCGCTCGGTCTCGTCGATGAAGGTCTCGAGCAGGCCGGCGGTGCCGGAATCCTCATGATCGTCGCACAGCTTGTGGGCCTTGCGCATGGCGGCGGCCATATGCTTGTTGTCTTCCATCAATTCGCGCAGCATCTCGCGCGGCGGCACATAGTCCTCGTCGTTGTCCCTGATGGTCTGCAGCTTGGCGACCTGGCCGATCGAGCGCAGCGTGATGGCCCCGAGCTTGCGGACGCGCTCGGCGAGCTGGTCGGTGGTGGCGAAGATCGCATCCGACTGCTCATCCAGCATCAGGTGATAGTCATGGAAATGGCGGCCGCTGACATGCCAGTGGAAGTTCTTGGTCTTCAGGTAGAGCGCGAACGCATCCGCCAGAAGAACGTTGAGCGCCGCCGAAATCTTCTCGGCCGCCGCTTTCGACAGGTCCGTGGGAGTGTCGAGATCATGTGAAATTTTATCGGGCCTGGCTTTGCTCACGTTAAACCTTCCTGTTAGGAACCGGCGATGGACACGGGTTTTCAAACCCGTTAACGCATCACGATTGGACCCGTTCCTCGTCAGGAACCGCGCACTCTCATTAAAGACAATCTATGGACGACTGGATCGACTACTACGATTCCACGCACACGATCTACGCGAGCAAGCGGCATCGCGACCTGCATTTCGAGCTGATTGCGCGCGACATTAAAAGCTACATCTCCGCGCGCGACCAGGTGGTGCTGGACTATGCCTGCGGCGAGGCCTTGTCGGCTGGCAAGGTCGCGGAGGCGTGTGGCCTTCTGATCCTGGCCGAGCCGGCGCCCGGCGTGCGCGGACGGCTGATCGCGCGCTTTGCGCCCTACACCAAGATCAAGGTGCGCTCGCTCGAGGACGTCAGGAAAATGGCGGAAAACTCGGTCGATCTGGTCGTGATGAACTCGGTCGTCCAATACATGACGGCAGACGAGTTCGATACCGCGCTTGCCGTCGTCCGCAAGCTCCTCAGGCCGTCCGGACGGCTCGTGCTCGGCGATATCCTGCGCCCCGAGGTCGGCATGCCGACCGACGTCTATGCGCTGCTACGGTTCGGCGCGAAGCACGGCTTCCTGAAGGACGCCCTCTGGGGTCTTGCCGCAACCGCCCTGTCGGACTACCGGCAATTGCGCGCGCGCGTGGGCCTCATGCGCTACAGCGAGACCGAGATCATCGAGAAGCTCGCCAAGGCCGGGTTTGCCGCCTCCCGCGCCGGCCAGAATATCGGCCACAACCCCTGGCGCATGACCTTCGTCGCTCACCACGCGCTGGTCCGAGCCAAGCCCTGAGTTTTTGAGCCCGGTTAGGGTTAACTGCAGGTCAAGGTAGCCTGTTCCGGTTCTATCGGCGAAGATCATCGCGGCCCGGTGGCGGAAGCGTCAACGCGAGGGCGGTGCAACGCCCTTTATCCTGGTTCAAATCCAGGCCGGGTCTCCAAGCTTCGCTGCTTGCGCAGCTATGCTTGCTCGGTACGCCAGCCCCAAACTGGCAGCTCAATCAGCCGCTACCAGTTCACATCGAGGGAATTGCAGGCGCTCGGCATCGCGGGCGGCGGATTTGATGACCGCATCGAGCAGGCCGGGGAAACGGGCGTCCAGGTCCTGGCGGCGCAGCCGCTGATAGCGCGTGGTCCCGACGATGCGGGTTTCGATCAGTCCTGCCTCGCGCAGCTTCGCGAAGTGGTAGGCGAGATTGGATTTCCCGCTGAATGCATTGAAGTCGCCGCAGCGCAGCTCCCGCGCCGCCTGATCGTTTCCGGCAAGGGTGAAGACAATCGCAAGCCGGGTCGGATCGCTGAGGCAATCCAGTACCGTAGGCAGCTCGATCTGCTCACGTGTGGGGTGCAGGGGCGTGCGGCTCATGCTGCCAAGATATTGCCAACAGACATGGTTTGCAATGTTCAATATTTTTTGAACAAATTGACATTGCGCGTCGACGACCAATAGTTCAATGGAAATTGAACTTGTTCCCATTGAGCATCGAGGGCGACATGAACGTGTTCTGGCTGGCCCTGGCGGCGTTCGCGATCGGCACCGAGGCTTTTGTGATCGCCGGGCTGTTGCCGGCCATTCCGCAGATCTGCAGATTTCGGCGCCCGCAGCCGGGCAGTTGGTGACGGCTTACGCGCTCGCCTATGCCATCGGCTCGCCCATCCTGGCGGTCACCTTCAACAATGTCGACCGCAAGGCCGTGCTGACACTCGCCCTGTCCAGCTTCATCCTGAGCAATCTGCTTGCCGTCGTCGCGCCCGGCTTTCCCCTGCTGATGGCGTCCCGCATATTGATGGCGCTTGGCGCTGGCCTCTGCACGCCGACTGCGCTCGGGGTCGCCGTTGCGATCGCGCCGCCCGAGCGGCGGGGCCGCGCGGTTGCGCTGGTCACCTCCGGACTGACGGTCGCGACGGTCGTCGGCGTGCCCATCGGCACCATGATCGGCAACCAGATCGCCTGGCGCGCCACTTTCGTCATGGTCGCAGCGCTCGGCGCCATCGCGCTTACCGGCATCCTGCTGCGCCTGCCCAGGGGATTGCCGGCCGGCACCGCAACACTTGCGCAACGCCTCGCGGTCGCACGGCACACCGACATGCTCTATGCGCTGGCGACCACCACACTCTGGGCCGTCGGCGCCCTCACCGTCTTCACCTATCTCGCGATCCCGTTGCGCGGTATCGGCTTCAGCGCGTCGGAAATCAGCCTGGCTCTGCTGGTCTTCGGCTCGGCGGCCGCGATCGGCAACCTGTTCGGCGGCCATCTCGCCGACAAGTTGGGCAACACGCCAACTGCGGTGCTTGGCCTTGCGGGCATGGCGACTGCACAGATCCTGCTGTCGGCGGCGCTCAAGTTCGCGAGCCCCGATCTTTCCCGCTATATCGTGCTCTTGATGATTTTCGGCTGGGGAATCTGCGGCTGGGGCTTCTACCCGGCCCAGCTCGCGAGCATCATCCGGATCGAGCCGCAGGCGGCGACGATCGCGGTGTCGCTGAACGCCTCCTTCATGTATCTCGGCTTTGCCATTGGCGGGGCGCTTGGCGGCATTGTGCTGTCCACGCTGGGCCCAACCTATTTGGGCTTCGTCGGCGGTTCGAGCGTTGCTGCGTCGCTGCTGGTCCTGCTGCTCCGCGGGCGGCGGAAACGGTTCAAACTGGCTAAAATTGCCGGTTGATGGGCGTTTAAGGGCCTTTCGCCGCTGAAGAAACTGGTCTAAAGACCGGCTCGCGCGCGGCGATCACGCGCTCTTGGCTGAAGGGGACGCGCTGCATGCGCGCCCTTTTTTTGTGCCCAATTTGCCCTCCGCGAGAGTTGATGCCCAAACGAACCGACATCTCCACCATCCTGATCATTGGCGCGGGTCCGATCGTGATCGGCCAGGCCTGCGAATTCGACTATTCGGGCACGCAGGCCGTCAAGGCGCTGAAGGAGGAGGGCTACCGGATCGTCCTGGTCAACTCCAATCCGGCGACCATCATGACGGACCCGGAGCTGGCGGATGCGACCTACATCGAGCCGATCACGCCGGACATCGTCGCCAAGATCATCGAGAAGGAACGCTACGTCATTCCCGGGGGCTTTGCGCTGCTGCCGACGATGGGCGGGCAGACCGCGCTGAATTGCGCGCTGTCGCTGCGCCGCCAGGGCACGCTCGCCAAGTTCGACGTCGAGATGATCGGCGCGACTGCTGACGCCATCGACAAGGCGGAGGACCGCCAGCTGTTCCGCAACGCGATGGAGAAGATCGGGCTGCAGACGCCGAAGTCGCGGCTGGCCAACGCGTCCTCCTTGAAGAAATCCGACCGCGACAAACACCTCGCCGACTGCGCCAAGCTGTCCGGCGCCGAGCTTGAAGAGTTCGAGCGGCAATGGACGCTCGGCGAGAACGAGCGGCGCAAGCGCTACCAGCAGCTGGCGCTGGCCGAGGCGCTGATGGCGCTCAACGACATCGGCCTGCCCGCAATCATCCGCCCCTCCTTCACCATGGGCGGCACCGGCGGCGGCATCGCCTACAACAAGGAAGAGTTCATCGACATCATCGAGCGCGGGCTCGATGCCTCCCCCACCAACGAAGTCCTGATCGAGGAAAGCGTCCTCGGCTGGAAGGAGTTCGAGATGGAGGTGGTGCGCGACAAGAAGGACAATTGCATCATCGTCTGCTCGATCGAGAATTTCGATCCGATGGGCGTGCACACCGGCGACTCCATCACTGTCGCGCCGGCGCTGACCTTGACCGACAAGGAGTACCAGATCATGCGCGATGCCGCGCTTGCGGTGCTGCGCGAGATCGGCGTCGAGACCGGCGGCTCCAACGTGCAGTTCGGCGTCAACCCGGCCGACGGGCGCATGGTGGTGATCGAGATGAATCCGCGCGTGTCGCGGTCGTCCGCGCTCGCCTCCAAGGCGACGGGCTTTCCGATCGCCAAGGTCGCGGCAAAGCTCGCGGTCGGCTACACGCTGGACGAAATCGCCAACGACATCACCGGCGGCGCGACGCCGGCCTCGTTCGAGCCGACCATCGACTACGTGGTCACCAAGATCCCGCGCTTTGCGTTCGAGAAATTTCCGGGCGCCTCCCCCACCCTGACCACCTCGATGAAGTCGGTCGGCGAGGTGATGGCGATCGGCCGCACGTTCCAGGAAAGCCTGCAGAAGGCGCTGCGGGGGCTCGAGACCGGCCTCACCGGCCTCGACGAGATCGAGATCGAAGGCATCGGCCGCGGCGACGACAAGAACGCGATCCGCGCCGCGCTCGGCACGCCGACGCCGAACCGCATCCTGCAGGTCGCGCAGGCCATGCGACTTGGCTGGTCCAACGAGGATATCTTCAACTCCTGCAAGATCGATCCGTGGTTCCTTCAGGAGATGCGCGGCATCGTCGAGATGGAGCAGAGGATCCGCAAGAACGGCTTGCCGACCAATGCCCACGCCATGCGCATGGTCAAGGCGATGGGCTTTTCCGACGCGCGCCTTGCGGTGTTGACCCATACGACCGAAGCCGACGCGAAGGCAAAACGCCACGCGCTTGGCGTTCGGCCGGTGTTCAAGCGCATCGACACCTGCGCAGCCGAGTTCGCCTCCCCGACGGCGTATATGTATTCGACCTATGAGGCGCCGTTCGCGGGCACCCCATCCGACGAGAGCGCGCCCTCCGACAAGAAGAAGGTCATCATCCTTGGCGGCGGGCCGAACCGGATCGGACAGGGCATCGAGTTCGACTATTGCTGCTGCCATGCCTGCTTCGCACTGCATGACGCGGGCTTCGAAAGCATCATGATCAACTGCAATCCGGAGACGGTGTCGACCGACTACGACACCGCCGACCGATTGTATTTCGAGCCGCTCACAGCCGAGGACGTGCTCGAGATCATCGAGACCGAGCGCTCGAACGGCACGCTGGTCGGCGTGATCGTGCAGTTCGGCGGCCAGACCCCGCTCAAGCTGGCGCGCGCGCTGGAAGCAGCGGAAGTGCCGATCCTGGGCACTTCGCCCGACGCCATCGACCTTGCCGAGGACCGCGACCGCTTCAAGCGCGTGCTCGACAAGCTGCACTTGAAGCAGCCCAAGAACGGCATCGCCTATTCGGTCGAGCAGGCTCGCCTCGTCGCCGCCGATCTTGGCCTGCCCCTGGTGGTGCGCCCGTCCTACGTGCTCGGCGGCCGCGCCATGCAGATCATCCGCGAGGAGAATCAGCTGTCCGATTACCTGCTCGGCACCCTGCCGGAACTGGTCCCGGCCGACGTGCAGGCGCGTTATCCGAACGACAAGACCGGGCAGATCAACACCGTGCTCGGCAAGAACCCGCTGTTGTTCGACCGCTATCTCTCCGACGCCACCGAGATCGATGTCGATTGCCTGAGCGACGGCAAGGACACTTTCGTCGTCGGCATCATGGAGCATATCGAGGAGGCCGGCATTCATTCCGGCGATTCCGCCTGCTCGCTGCCGCCGCACTCGCTCGACGAGAAGACCCTCGCCGAGCTCGAGCGGCAGACGCGCGAGCTCGCGCTCGGCCTCGACGTGGTCGGGCTGATGAACGTGCAATATGCGATCAAGGACGGCGAGATCTATGTGCTCGAGGTCAATCCGCGCGCCTCGCGCACGGTGCCTTTCGTCGCCAAGGTGATCGGCATTCCGATCGCCAAGATCGCGGCGCGCATCATGGCCGGCGAGAAGCTCGCCGATTTCAAGTTGAAAAAGCCCGAGCTCAAGCATGTCGGCGTCAAGGAATCGGTGTTCCCGTTCGCCCGCTTCCCCGGCGTCGACACCGTGCTGGGCCCGGAAATGCGCTCCACTGGCGAGGTGATGGGTCTCGATCGCTCGTTCCAGGTGGCGTTCGCCAAGAGCCAGCTGGGCGGCGGCACCCGCGTGCCGCGCAAGGGCACCGTGTTCGTCTCGGTGCGCGAAGGTGACAAGGAACGCATCACCGATGCGGTCCGCCTGTTGCATTCGCTCGGCTTCAAGGTGATGGCGACCTCGGGCACCCAGCGCTTCCTGTCCGACCACGGCGTGCCGGCGGAAAAGGTGAACAAGGTGCTGGAGGGGCGGCCGCACATCGTGGACGCCATCACCAACGGCGACATCCAGCTCGTTTTCAACACCACCGAGGGACCGCAGGCGCTAGCCGACAGCCGCTCGCTGCGGCGGGCTGCCCTCTTGCATAAAGTACCTTATTACACCACTCTTTCAGGCGCCGTAGCGGCGGCCCAGGGGATCCGCGCCTATCGGGACGGGGACCTTGAGGTCCGGACGCTGCAGAGCTACTTTTCCGAAACCTGATTGCTGGCCGGACTGAACGTCCCCGCTAAGTAATTGGCAGTAAAGCTGGACTTGGCTGGAACCACCGGCCATGCGGCGACCTTGTTTCGGCTCGGAGATGGGTAGGATTGGCACCGGTTCACGCAAGCCCGGGCCATCCTGACGAATTGCGAATTTCGTGGAGGACCCCACAGCCGGGTTCCGCACGACTGAAGGACAGAGAAGACGATGGAAAAGGTTCCAATGACCTCGCTCGGTTATGCGGCGCTGGAGGACGAGTTGAAGCAGCGCCAGACCGTGAACCGTCCGCGCATCATCGAGCATATCGCCGAGGCGCGTTCGCATGGCGACCTCTCGGAAAACGCGGAATATCACGCCGCCAAGGAGGAGCAGTCGCACAACGAGGGCCGAATCGCCGAACTCGAGGACAAGCTCGCGCGTGCCGATGTGATCGACATCTCGAAGCTTTCCGGCGACGTCATCAAGTTCGGCGCGACCGTGACGCTGGTCGACGAGGACACCGAGAAGAAACAGGTCTGGCAGCTCGTCGGCGAGGTCGAGGCCGATGCCAAGAAGGGCCGCATCTCCATCACCTCGCCGCTCGCCCGCGCCTTGATCGGCAAGAAGAAGGGCGCCTCCGTCGAGGTGAACACGCCCGGCGGCGCCAAGGCCTATGAGATCACCAAGGTCGAGTGGCGCTGACGGCAGCCTCCACCGTTCATTTTTCCTTACAAAAAGCCGCGTGTTTCACGCGGCTTTTTGTTGCATTGCTGTTCACCGGCATGTGATCCGTAACAGCCAAGCGGCGCGCTTTTTTGTGATGGGCGCTTGGCCGCCCAGCGACCGCTGATCGCGATCGTGCTTACAGGATAGTTAAAAAAGGGGGATGACAAGAAATGGACCAGATGTTCTCGAAATGGCAGCCGATCGCGCTCAGTCTGCTGCGATTCATCACGGGTTTGGTGCTGTTCCAGTTCGGAGTGGCCAAGATTCTCAAGTTTCCGCCGGGCTCGCCGTTTGCAAAAGTCGAGATCACGTCGCTGTTCGGCGTTGCCGGCTGCATCGAGCTGGTTTTCGGTGCCCTTCTGATCCTGGGCTTCTTTACCCGTCCGGTGGCCTTCATCCTGTCCGGCGAAATGGCGTTCGCCTATTTCATCGAGCACTTCCCAAAAAGCTTCTTCCCAGTGATCAATGGCGGAAGCCTCGCGATCGCGCTCTGCTTCACCTGCCTCTATCTGGCGACCTCAGGCGGCGGACCGGTCAGCATTGATGCCGCGATGGGCAAGAAATAACTGTGCGAGATAACGAGGGGCTGATGCTCGCCGTCAGCCCCGCACCTTGACCTCCAGCGGCACCGCCGCGTCGTATTTCGAATTGTGCAGGACCAGCGAGGTCCTGACATTGCGGACATGCGGCGCGGCGGTCAGGTGCGTGACGAACTCCTGGAACGTGGCCATGTCGGGCGCGACGCATTTGAGGATGAAGTCGACCTCACCTGAGAGCATCCAGCATTCGCGCACCAGGGGCTCGGCCCGCACGAACTCCTCGAAGGCCTTCAGATCGGCGTCCGCCTGGCTCGACAGGTGCACGGAGGCAAACACCGTCACGTCGAAGCCGAGCTTGCGGGGGTCCAGGAGCCCGCGATAGCCTTGGATGTAGCCCTCCTCCTCCAGCGTCCGGACCCGGCGCAGGCAGGGCGGCGGCGAAATCCCGACGCGCTTGGCGAGTTCGACATTGGTGATTCGCCCATCGGCCTGGATCTCCCTCAGGATCTTGAGGTCGATCTCGTCTAGATTCTTCGACACGGGATTATCGTTCCTGGAACTTTGCTGGCGCCGACGCAGGTTGCGGCAGCACTCTGTAGCGCAGTCCGGGCCCATTGCGCAATTTTATTGCGCGTGCGGTGCGCAATCGCTTTGTCGTGAATGGAAAATTCGCCGACTTGGATTGCAGTTCTTGCATAGCTAGCCACATGTCTTAGACTTGGATTTGACACTTTCGGTGCCGCCGCGATGCCTTTCCGGGCTTTCCCCGCGCCAGCGCTGACCAGCCCCAGTCCAGTCACTCAAGGGACGCCGAGCCCATGTCCGCGCCTATTCATGCCAAGGTCGTCATCATCGGCTCCGGTCCGGCCGGCTACACCGCGGCGATCTACGCCGCGCGCGCCATGCTGGAACCGGTGCTGATCCAGGGCATTCAGCCGGGCGGGCAGCTCACCATCACCACCGACGTAGAGAACTATCCGGGCTTCGCCGACGTCATCCAGGGACCCTGGCTGATGGAGCAGATGGAGAAGCAGGCGCGCCATGTCGGCACCAAGATCGTCACTGATCTCGTCACCAAGCTCGAGACCGCGCGCCGCCCGTTCCGCCTGACCTGCGACAGCGGCGACGTCTATCTCGCCGACACTGTGGTGCTCGCGACCGGTGCGCAGGCACGCTGGCTCGGCATTCCCTCCGAGGAGACGTTCAAGGGCTTTGGCGTTTCGGCCTGTGCGACCTGCGACGGCTTTTTCTATCGCAACAAGGATGTCGTGGTGGTCGGCGGCGGCAACACCGCGGTCGAGGAAGCCCTGTTCCTGACCAATTTCGCCTCGACGGTGACCATCGCGCATCGCCGCGATCACTTCCGCGCCGAGCGCATCCTGCAGGAGCGGCTGTTCAAGCATCCCAAGATCAAGGTCGTCTGGGACAGCGTCATCGACGAGATCTGCGGCGACGAAAATCCCGCCAAGGTCACCCATGTCCGGCTCAAAAACGTGAAGACCGGTGCGAAGTCCGAGCTTGCCGCCCATGGCGTGTTCATTGCGATCGGCCATGCGCCGGCGACAGAGCTCGTGCAGGGCCAGATCAAGCTGAAACCCTCCGGCTATGTCGAGGTCGCGCCGAATTCGACGGCGACCTCCGTACCCGGCCTGTTTGCGGCCGGCGATGTCGCCGACGAAACCTATCGGCAGGCGGTCACCGCCGCCGGGCTCGGCTGCATGGCCGCGCTCGAGGCCGAACGCTTTCTCGCCTTGCGTGCCAGTGAGCGCGCGGCAGCGGAATGAAATCAACATGGCCAGATCACGCGACGGATTTACCGATATGGATTGGGACAAGCTGAAGGTGTTTCACGCGGCGGCGGAAGCAGGGAGCTTTACGCATGCCGGCGAGCAGCTCGGACTGTCGCAGTCGGCTGTTTCGCGCCAAGTCAGCGCGCTGGAGCAAGAGCTGTCGGTCTCGCTGTTCCATCGTCACGCCCGCGGGCTGATACTAACCGAGCAGGGCGACCTTCTGTTCCGCACCGCGCATGACGTCTTCATGCAGCTACAGGCGGCGCGCGCCAAGCTCACCGACAGCCGCGAGCGGCCGAGCGGCGACCTCAAGATCACCACCACGCCTGGCGTCGGCATCAACTGGCTGATCCCGCGGCTTGGGGAGTTCACCGCGCTCTATCCCGAAATCCGCATCCAGCTCATCGTCACCGACGAGGAGCTCGACCTCTCCATGCGCGAGGCGGATGTGGCGATCCGCACCCGCAAGCCGACCCAGCCGGACCTGATCCAGCGCAAGCTGTTCTCGATCGGCTTCCACGCCTATTGCTCGCCCGAATATGTCAAGCGCTTCGGAACGCCGCGGACGCTGGATGACCTCGATTCCCATCGCATCATCACGCTGTCCGACGGACAGGTCGCGCCGCACTTGCAGAACCGCAACTGGCTGGTCGAGGCCGGGCGCAATGGCAGCGGTCCGCGCGAGGCCTATTTCAAGGTCAACAACATCTTGGGATTGGTGCGCGCCTGCCAGCAGGGACTCGGCATTGCCGCACTGCCGGATTACCTGGTCGAGGACAACAACCGCCTGGTGCAACTTTTCGGCGAGTCGGATTCAATCCAGCTCGACACTTACTTTGTGTATCCCGAAGAGTTGAAGACCGTGGCGCGCGTGCAGGTGTTCCGCGATTTCGTGGTGAGCAAGGCACAGCGCTGGCCGTCCTGATTTCCGCATGTCTGACATGCGGCTTCCCCGGTTGCCGCATGGTGCGAGCGCGGATCATAATGTTCTTACGCTGAGCATTCGCGTTGCGCATTTGTCCCCCTCCTCCAGTGGCGCGGGAGCTCAGTAATCCCTCTTGGAAGGTGATTGTGTCGGCCTCACGTGGCCAATACCTCAAGCCGGGCTCTATTGAGCCCGGCTTTTTTTCTTTTTCGATGCAAAAGCGTTGGGTGCGCATCTGGCAGCCGTTGACAGCAGTGTGAGCGAGCTTCATCATTTACGCATGGTCACGAATTCGTGCAGGAATATGCAGTCGAAAAAAGCGCCCCATCCGGGGAGCTCAGATCGACGCACGCGTTAGACCATCACGCCTGACCGATCCGACACCCCGCCGCGAGCGCGGGGTTTTTTATTGCTCCGTCTCCGGCATTCAACCTCAAGGAGATGGACCATGAACGACCTTCGAACCCGCCTGCAAGGCCTCTGGCTGCCGCTGGTCACGCCGTTGCGCAACGGTGAGATCGACCAGACCTCGCTGCGGCGCCTGGTTCAACACTACACGGCCTCACCGATCGACGGGCTGATCCTCGCTGCGACCTCGGGCGAGGGCCTGCTGCTGTCCACATCCGAACTGGAGCGGCTCGTGGATCTGGTGCGGACAGCGCTCGACGATGCGCCGCGCCAGTTGCCGATCTGCCTCGGTCTTGCCGGCGCCTCGACCGCGATGATGCGCGATGCGATCGACGAGACCGCGGCATGGCCGATCGACGGCTATCTGATCTCGAGCCCCTATTATCTGCGGCCGTCGCAACGCGGGTTGCACCAGCACTTCACCGCGCTTGCCGACCACGCCTCGTGGCCGGTCGTGCTCTACAACATCCCCTACCGCAGCGCCGTCGCGCTGACCAACGAGACGCTGCTTTCGCTCGCTGAACATCCGAACATCGTCGGCCTGAAGGATTGCTGTACCGACCGCGCGCAAACGATCGAGCTGTTGCGGCAGCGGCCCGCCGGATTTCGCGTGCTGACCGGAGAGGACGCGCAATATCACGATGCGCTGGTCGACGGCGCCGATGGCGGCATCCTGTTGTCGGCGCATGTGGAGACGGCCGGCTTCGCCGCCGTGCGCGGAGAACTTGCCGCCGGCAATCGCGGCGCGGCGCTTGCCGCCTGGCAGCGCGTCTCGGAGCTGACCAGGCTCCTATTCGCCGAGCCGAGCCCCGCGCCCGCCAAGCATTGGCTGTGGCGCACCGAGCTGATCGACAGCGCCGAGGTCCGCTCGCCTATCGTTGCGGTCAGCGACACGCTCGCAGCAACGCTGGACCGTGAGATTGCGTGCCGCGCCCTGGCGATGTCGGAGGCTACCACGCGAGGCCTGGTTAACGCGGAGTGAGCGGATTGATCGCAATGCGCCTTCCCTTGCGCGCGGCTCTTTAAAGAGTCGCGCGTATCAATGCTCGGCCAAAAATAAAAACAGCAGAGGGGGAAGCAATGAATAGTCACAGCTCCGCGCTAGCCAGAGCCGCGCGCATCGAGACCGCTCGCGATCTGTTGATCGTCTCGACCTTCGGCTTCTGGGCCTTCACGCTCGGGTTCGCTCCCGTGATCGCGATCAACCTGTTCGGCAGTTGACGCGAGCCTGCTTGGTTAAGCCGCGGTAGCTTGCGCGCTTAAATGCAAGCAAAATCGCGACGGGTTCTTAAGGCCCCTCTGGTACGACGCTCCCACAACAAGAAAACGCGGGGGCGTTGTGCATACTCAGGACAATCGGCTCGGCGCACCGCAAGGCGTTCCGGTCCAAGGAATTGCGCGTCAAGCCTGTACTAACCACGGCTTCACGACTCAGACTGTTGCCAACCGCGGCTTCACGACAGCGGATATTCTCTGGGCGCTTGGCATCTGGTCGGTGATTATCTGCCTGTCGCCGGTGATCGTCTTCTACATGCTGATGGTGGCGTGAGGCGCACTCCGATTGCGGGCGCAATCGTTAAAGCGTGTGGGAGCCATGAGAGCACATCTTCGCCAGATCGTGGTGATCCGGATCATGCTCTGGAAAGCGGACGGGGTGAGGTGAACTCTCCGCCAAAAAGCTCACCCCACCCCGGTGTCGTCTCTTCTCAAAATGCCTTTCGAAGAAACGCTTCTCAAAGAAACGCGTCATAAGAAAAAAGTTCAAATAAAACGCGCGGGCACCGCGCGTTATCAGTCGGTCCGGCCAAGGACAGGCAGCGAAATCACGCTGCCTGCTTATGCATTGCGCCGCTGGCGGATGCAGAGCCGCGGATGGCCTTCACCGAGCGCTCGATCGCGGCCCAGAGCCTTGCAATCTCCGCCGCCGCACGCCCTTCGGCATAATATTCACGCGCACCTTCACCATGGCCTAGCGCCATCAACAGGTCGGCGCGGTTGGTGATCTGGCCGCCCCACACCGGTGCGCGGAATTTGGCGAGCGCCTCGCGCGCGATCGCAACGATCGGGCTCTCGGCATCGTCTCGACGGGCCGGCGCACCGTTGAGCACCACGGCATAGGGCTTGCGCGCGGCGCGGCACATCTGAATCGTTTCCTGCACCGCATTGACGTCGAACACGCCGGGACGCGCCGGGATGATGACGATGGTCGCGTTCTTGATGGCGTCATCGACGACAGCCGAAAGATTCGGCGGCGTGTCGATCAGCACCCATTCGACGCCGTCGCGCCGGGCCGCGGCAACGATACCGCTCACCGAGTTGACGGCCGCCTTTATCGGCGGTTCGTTGGTGCCGCGCAGCTTGTGCCACAGCGTCAATGAACCCTGCGGATCTGCATCGACAAGCAGGCAGGGCTTCGTCGCCTTGATCTGCGCGGCGAGATGTGCAGCCAGGGTGCTTTTCCCCGAGCCGCCTTTACGCGATGCGAAAACAATAACGTTCATACCTTGGCCTCCAGATTGACCCCAGGAAGCAAAAATGAATCAGCGCAGTGATTCGGGAAAGAAAAATGTGGCAAAGGTTATGACGAAGTTCACCGATTGATGCATTCGCTGGCTTTTGAGTCACAGTGGCGATCACGCAAATCTCACACTGAGAAATAAAGCTGAAACATCACGCTGAAACATCACAGAGTGCATCACAGTGCGAATCAGCCTCGACGTCACACAGCAACATCACACTTGCAGATCGCGATCGCTATCCGACTGAACCTGCCCCAGTTGCGGCACGCAATGCGTAGGTTCGATACAACTTTTGCGTGCGCGCCTTGAGCAGCGCGGTGAGTGCGGCAGGCCGCAACCGACCGCGAACAAAAAGAGTCCATCACAGCATTGGCCTCGCGTTCAGCCGCGAGGCCACGATCCGGATCGTTCTGGTTTTAAGGCTGTCCGCGGGCCTTGGTGTTGTCAGGTCGCGTCCGGCCTCGGCTTCCTGATCCGGTGCAATCTGACCTTCTCGGCCGCCGCGGGCCTGCTGAGGCCGGCAGCTTCGCTCGCCTCGTCGCGCTCGGGGCCGGCACGGAAGAAGGCGCGGCATTGCGGCGACAGTTGCGACCTGTTGCGAACCATGCAGGACTTGATGCGGTCGATGTCCGGAATTTCCGAGCTGCACAGCCGGAACGCATCAGGCATGCAGGCCTGCTGCTGTTCGGCGGTGTAGGCGCGACTTTCGCCAGACATCAATGTGGCAGCAAATCCGGTAGCGAGCAGCAGCGCGAGCCTGAGCCTCGCATGCAACATCATGGACATCGAATCCCCTCCCAAGAACCCGCGTAAAGTGTGCGGTGAACCGCGACTGCTTCGCAAGCGTCGCGTGCAGGTTCCCCGGCGGAAAGCCGGAGATCGGGTTGCGGTCGTGGCTTGGCTACAACAATCGGTGCTTGCACCGACACCTGGACCAGCGACGCGCCTTGCTTTCCGCAACGCAAGACGCCGATTGATGAATGCAGGCGCGAAGGTCGGACGCCGGCTCGAATCGACTTCTTGAGATCAAGGCCGCCACCATCAAGCGGCAAGCAAGATGATCGCGATCGCGACAACGGGCGCAGAGCAGATGGCGAAGACCGGAATTCTCGTGCCCGCGTCGAGCGGCGAACAAGGAGACGCAAAGACCTTCGCGAACCGGAAGCACAACCGGCCCCGAAAACGAAGCCGGTTCAGAACATGTCGGAATACCGGTCGGACAGGAAAGAGCTGGTACGGTTGGGTGGGCACCACCGATGCCCGCTTAAGCGTTGATAAAATTAACGTTTTTTGCCTAGACGAGCGTTGTTTGCGGTGGTGTTTTGTACTGATGCAACTCCATGAGCACCTTGGTATCGACCCGATGTTTGCCTCTCTCAAGACATATCTGTTCTGCGCTCTGGCGAAGAGATGACGAGCGAGCACGTCGAGAGAGAATGGACCAAGGGCTATGTGGAACGAACCGCAAACAAGCACACGCAGGCTAACGTCTTCATTCCAAGGCCGGGAGAGCCTGCCCCCTAACGTTCCAACGATCAAAAGCGAGTTGCGGTCCCCCAATTGGACGGAAGCTGGCTGATGGCAAATCGCCGCCCTCCTTCGGGATGCTGCATTTGGATCGGGCACAATCCGCGCCAACGCAAACCGATAAGGTGGCTCAAAGCGAAGCGCGATGCATCTTTTGTACTCATGCTTTAAGGGAAATTGCGGAAGCGTTGAACGCAAGGGGCATTGCTACAGCGCGCGGAGGGCAGTGGTACGCGCAAGTCTGTCGCGAACATCCTCGGCGAGCATAGGAGCAAACGCGGCCCGCCTCGGATGTCTCGTGCCATAGCGCTGTGGTTGCGGCGTGTCTGATTTGGGGCCGCCTTTGTAAGACCTACGGTTCTACGCGTGCGGCCCATCCCGATTTCAAAAATCGCCAGTAAAGCGCGCGGACGTCGGCCGAGCTTACAACTGCCGTGCGCGTTGCGGAGCGCCGGAGTTGAAGTGACCGCGCCAATAGCGATTGCGCCAAGCCTGTGGTATTTTGAAAAGAGCCACACCCCGAATGGTGGGAAATTGGCCTCTGCCCCTGAAGCGATTTCTGCGACCTGCTGACGAAAGTTCGTCCAAGCAAGCAAGGAGAAGGCTCATGGCTGACAAATCAACCTTTACTTCCGACGAATGGAAGACGCTTTTGGAAAGCGTGATGGCGGCAGGCCTTGCCGTAACGGCGGCGGAGCCACATGGCATTTGGGGCCTACTCCAGGAGAGCTTCGCTAGTGGGAAAATGCTTGCGAAAGCCAAGATGGACACCGGTTCCAATCCGCTCATCAAGGCCATTGTGGATGATTTCGCGACGAGCGAGGGACGGACCACATCACGCGATGGTTTGCAGGAACAGTTGACCGGCAAGAAAGCCGCTGAGGTAAAAACTGCCTGTATTGAAATCCTTGGAAAGGTTGACGGCATTCTAAGTGCGAAGGCCCCGGGCGATGCGGCTGCCTTCAAGAACTGGTTGCGTCAGATCAGCCAGAGCGTCGCCGAGGCGTCGACCGAGGGCGGATTTCTTGGTATCGGCGGTGTTCCGGTAAGCGATGCCGAAAAGGCGACGCTTGCTGAAATCTCCGGCGCACTCAAGCTTCCGGGTTGATCGATCGGGCCGATTTACCCGTCCATACCCAACAACTACAACTGCACTTCGCGGCCCCGACGGAGACATTCGTTGCGTGGAGGCTCAGTCATGATGACTTCTCAAGATGTCGCTGGCCTTCAGGATAGAATAAGAGCTGCGGTCCAACTGCACTGGAAAGCCTTTCTGATTGAAGGCATTCTCCTCGTGGTATTGGGACTTGGAGCCATCATGGTTCCTGCGTTCGCCAGCGTTGCCATCACAATCTTTCTCGGCTCGTTGTTTCTGATAAGTGGCGTGGTTGGATTGGCACTCACGTTCTGGGCACGACAGATGCCCGGCTTCTGGTGGTCGTTACTGTCGGCATTACTTGCGATAGGTGCAGGCATCGCTCTGCTCGCACGGCCGATCCAAGGCACGCTTACGCTTACCATTGTCGTGGGAGCCTATTTCCTCGCGGATGGCGTTTTGACGATCATGTACGCCCTGGAGCATCGCCGCGAACTGTCGGAGCGGTGGCGCTGGTTGCTCGCATCTGGAATTGTAGACTTGATGCTCGCGGGCGTCATCATCGCCGGACTGCCCGGATCAGCGCTCTGGGCCATCGGACTTCTCGTTGGCATCGACATGCTGTTCGGAGGCGTTTCCCTCATTGTCATGGCGCTCGCCGCAAGAAACGCTGATCGTCTCCGCACCCATTGTGGATGGGGGCAAACTCCGGGCGGAAACGGCTGGGCATAAGCGCACCACACCGGAGCAGTTGGCACCCCGGTCGTCCGCCGAACTTACAACTCCTGCGCGCGTCGTCGGAGACCAACCGGGGACGAATGGGTCACATAGGCGAGCCATTAGAGTGTTTTCGAGCGAAGTGGGGCCGGTTCGCGTGAAGAAAACGCGTCAAAACAAGAATCTAGAGCTCCGGTTCTGATTCAATCAGAACCGGAAATGCTCTAGTCAGCAGCATCAGAGTCCGCTCGTCCTAAAAGAGCGATGCGAAAGCAGACATTAAGTAGTCAGACTTAGCACAAGCGGCACGCTCCCCAGGATGCGCAGCAGGCCCCCCCAGCCCCCCAACCCCAATCATCGGACCAGAGGTCATCGAACCCGAAGCCAACGAACCCGCAGCCGCCGCACCCGCAACCTCGAAACCCGCGGCAACCTCGGAACCCGCCGCAACCTCGGCATCCAACGACGAACCCGCCGCGGCCGCAACCTCCAAACCCGACGCGGCCGCCACAACCTCCAATCCCAACGCGGCCGCCGCAACCTCCAAACCCGGCGTGGCCGCAGCCTCCAAACCCGCCACCACCATGGCCGCAGCCACCACAGCCGCCGCCACCGCCATGGCCGCAACCGCCACCACCACCGCAACCACCGCATCCGCCGCGGGCCAGCTGAATGGCGCTGCCAACGTTTTCCCTATCGAAGAGATGGAAGGTAGCGAGACTGACGTCTTGCATTTCCTCTTCGCCAAGAACGAAGCGCTGATTGGGCGAGGTATTGTCGGATTGCGGGATATCAGCAGTGGGCATCGTGGATCCCGATGCGCTCCCGAACAGCGAAAGACCCAGTCCGGCCGCACCCACGACCGTCACGGCGGCGGCCTTGGTTGTGCGTTTCTTCCTCGAAGCTTGCTTGACCCGTCGCATGGTCGCATCCTCTGTTCTCGTGAGCGCGCTTGCCGTGGCAAGTTTGCGCTCGGCGAACGGGGCGCGCAAGATTTACCTCCGTGTCATAAAATGAAATGGAATTTAGGACAACGAGCTGAACCGGGCGAGCGCCCCGCCTGCCGCCCGTTTAATCCGGGTCCTCCTTTTGTCCGACCTACGGTTCTACTTGGGCGGCCCATCCCGAGCTCAGTATTCCGGCTTAAAGGGCTCAAGCCGCCGCCGGGGTTCGCCGGTCCGCGTGTTCGCCACAGGGAACGAGGGGGGCACACCGGGTTCATTCGGGCAACCCCGCGAGGCGCAGGCCTTCCGCGTACTTCTCCACGAACGCGGACCTCTGATAGGGCCCTAGATACTCCCTAAGGCGGGAAACGCCGAACGCTGGATCAATAACTTGCAAGCGGGCGGCTAATCCATGTGCCGTGTCGATGTGGCCGGCAAACGCAGCACTGGCGGCTCCGATGCGCAAGCAGACATGTGCGTCCGGACTGTGCCGGAGCATCCCTTCTGCCAGACCTAGCGCCCACTCATATTCGCCCATGAAAAAGCGGGCGTGCGCCATCGCCGCAAAGCTCGTAAGTCTCAGCGATCCGGGGTCGAGCCGTTCGGCACGACCAAGATGTTCGATCGCCAAGTCGGGATGTCCCTGCCAGATGTTGATCCAGCCATTAATTGCCCACGCACTGGCAAGATTGGGGTTCAGTTCCAGGGCCCGGTCAATGAGTTTCCTGGCTGACGAGAGGTCGCGGAGCAGATAGGCCACCGCCCACGCCGCCTCGCCCAAAGCGACGCCGTCATCCTGGCCTACCCGTGCAACAATCTGCCAAAGTCGTGATATTTCGCTTCTCCTGTGCGCAATGTCGTCTGCCTCTGCCAGAAGTAAGTCAAAGCGATGGGCATGACAGTGCATCGCCATCCCGTAGGCGGATGCGTAGTCGGGATCGAGAGCACTCGCCTTCGTGAACAGACCCAACGCTTGCTCCAAGCCGTCCACTGTCATGGGGGAAAGACACCTCAGGCCTCTCAGGTAGCAATCGTAGGCATCGGTGTTGCTGGGGGGCCTACGCCAAGCGCGTACTATCTCGGCCCGTTCCACCCGTGGCGCAATGGCCCCGACTACCTTCTCCGTGACCTCATCCTGGAACTTAAAAACATCCTCCAGCGCACCGTCAAAGCGATCTGCCCATATGTGGGCTCCGCTCGCAGCGTCGATCAACTGAGCCGCAATTCGCAATCTACTTCCGGCCTTGCGCACGCTGCCTTCCAGCACATATCGAACACCCAGTTCGCGACCCACGCGTTTTACGTCAATCGCTTTACCCTTGTAACTGAACGAAGAGTTCCGAGCGATCACGAACAACGATTTGAACCGCGAGAGCGCGGTGATGATCTCCTCGACCATCCCATCCGCAAAATACTCCTGCTCGGGATCACCGGACATGTTCTCGAACGGCAGCACCGCGATGGAGGGCCTGTCGGGCAACGGAGGGGCGCTCTCAGTCTCGGCTAAAGGCTCAGAAGCAGCCTCTTGCGTTTGACTTGTTGCGTCCACTTGGTAGGCCCTGATTGGCTCTTGAATGTTCTTCACCCGTTGAGCACCAAGGTCTGCAAAGGTAATCGGCAAGACCTTGCGGACCTGATCGTACGTCGCACCGGAGATACAGACCCCTCCAGGCTTGGCCAATGTTTGCAGCCGCGCTGCAATGTTCACACCGTCGCCGAACAGGTCCCCACCGCGCACCATTACGTCGCCGATGTGAATCCCAATGCGGAAGCTAATGCAGCGATCAGGCGCAAGAGTGGAGTTCACTTCGGCCAAGGCAGTCTGCGCCTCGACCGCGCACTGCACGGCGTCAACTGCACTCCCAAATTCGGCGAGGACACTGTCGCCCGCCGTGTTCGCTATGCGGCCCCTGTGTTCCCCAATGATCCTGTCGAGGACCGCGCGGCGTTCCGTCAGACTTTTGAGTGTGCCGACCTCGTCGGCACCCATGAGGCGGCTGTAGCCCTCCACATCCGCTGCGAAGACCGCGACGAGGCGTCGGCTGACTGCCATAGGGTCTGACATGTGTGCACCAATAGCACCTATGGCCACTAATCTGGGCTGAGGGGCAACCCACGTCAACCTGACCGGTGCATGAAGAAGCGCACGTCACCCCTCTGGCACCCCGGCGATGCGCATACCTTCACAAAAGCGCTCGCGTCTGGCGAGATAAGTGGCGTTATCGGCTTTGGCGTTAACGCGGTATCGACGGATAGTGAAGCTGTGATCAAGCGCAAGTCCAGTCTCAACGCTGGATCGCGCCTCGCTCAGATCTCCCACCGCCGCCAGAGCGGCAGCGAAGTGAAAATGAGAAAGCGCCTGATTTGGATTAGCCTCGACGCTCCGGCGAAACCAGTCAACTGCCTCAAGGTCTGCGTTGGTTGTGAACTTGCCCATCCCGACAAACATGAACCAAAGAAAGGCACGCGTATCGCGTGGAGACAGTCGTAGCGCTTCCTGAATGTGCCCCTCGACCTCCTCCCCGCGCCCCAATTCATACTTGCCCAGCCCAATGAACCCATGCGCCTCAGCCAAATTCCGATCCAGCGCCAACGCCTGCTGACACTCGGCAACACCTCTAGCAACACGGTTCGTCTGAATGTGAACTGCACCGAGCAGCATTCGGCCTCTGGGATGATTGGGCGCACGCAATAACACGCTGTTCAGCGCGTTCTCCGCAGCCCTAAAATGCGCTCGCCCGTCATCGGCCATGAACGAGGAACCCACCGAAAAATCGACCTGAGCGGCGGCAATGGCTGCTTCAATATTGTCGGGGTCAAGCGCCAGGGCACGTACGAAAAAGTCCCTGGCTCGTGCCGTGAACGCAGGCGTCGTTCCTTTGTTCAGAAAAGCCCTGCCTTGGAAGTATAAATCCATAGCGTCTGGCCGAGCTGACCGCTCCGCACGTCGCGCTTCCGCTTTGATGAGTTCCGCATTCAGAGTATTGGCCAGCCGGGATACAATTTCATCCTGCATGTCAAAGAGGTCGCCAATGGGCTTGTCAAAACGCTCTGCCCAAAGGTGACTGCCTGTTTCGACGTCGATCAATTGCACGTTAACGCGAAGGCGGTTGCCGCCACGTTGGACCGAGCCCTCAAGCACATAACGGACATTCAGCTCGCGTCCCAACTTCTTAACGTCGATAGCTTTGCCTTTGAACGTGAACGCCGTGTTGCGCGCAATCACAAATGCGCTGCTGATGCGCGATAGGTCTGTAGTCAGGCTCTCGGTCACTCCATCCACGAAATACTCTTGCTCGGGATCGCCCCCGATGTTCGCGAATGGCAGCACCACAATGGAAAGACGCGGGATGGAAGTTGACAGCGGGACGGCACCATCAGCGTTTGCGCTCACACCGACCGCATAGACACGTATCGGATTGGCAATATTCTTGAGTGTCTGCTCGCCCAGATCTGTGAACTCGACCGCGACCTTGCCACGAACCTGATCGTAAGCGGAAGACGAGATGCAGATGCCGCCAGGATCAGCGATGCCCTCGAGCCTTGCGGCGATATTCACACCATCGCCAAGGATGTCCTCGCCCTCGATCAAGATGTCGCCGAGGTTGATCCCAATCCGAAAAAGCATGCGGCGGTCCTGCGACAGCCCTTCGTTCCTCTCGGCCATCCCGGCCTGCACCGCCAACGCGCATTCGACCGCATCGACCACCGAGGGAAACTCAAGCAGCACGCCGTCTCCCGTGGTCTTCACCAGGCGACCTCCGTGTTTCGCCACGAGCGCGTCAGTAACCTTGCGGTGTTCGCGGAGAGTGCGGGCGGTGCCTACCTCGTCGAGCCCCATGAGCCGCGAATAGCCTGCCACGTCAGCGGCCACTATCGCCGCCAACCTGCGTCCGACCCTGCCTTGGTGCGCATCGGCCATGGCACGCGCGATCCCCGTCCGCAGGGGCATTATGTACGATGGAACCCTCCACCGCCACAGGGACGGCGTCCAAGCGGGGCGCATACCCACGAAGGTCCCCGCGAAAACCGGCGGCTATCCGCGTCGCAACCATTCACCCACAGGCGAGCCCCGGCACGCTCTGGGTCGAACATCCCATCAATACGCAGGTGACGTATTGCCTGGACCGCGTTTCGACGCTGGCGACGCAGAAGCCCGAACTCAAAAGGATCGAACCGTTCAAGACCGTGCTGTTCGGCGACCGGGACGCGATGGCCAAGCTGTCGATGCACGACCTAGAGACAATTCTCGCCGCCCCCTGACTGGCATGCCGGTTGAGGAATTCGAAGCCGACGTCAAGAACTGGCGGGAGACAGCCAAGAATCCGCGCTGGAAGCGTCTCTATACCGATTTAACCTATCCGCCGATGCTGGATGTCCTGCAGTGCCTGCGGGACAACGGCTTCAAGACCTATATTGTGACCAGCGGCGGCCAGGATTTTGCGCGCGTCTACTCGCAGCGCGGTCCGGCTAAGACAAGCGAGGCGCAAAGACGAGGTCGGTGGTTTTGCGCGCGACTCGAGATTCTCAATCGCATGGCCGCCCTTCTCTACAAATCAGGCAGCGCGCTTGCGCTGCCCGCACCCCAGCAACGCCCGTGTTCAGCACCAGGGACGAATTCAGGCAATAGTGGCAAATCCATCATAGTTGGCTGCCCGAAACAGGGTTAATAAAGGTTAAAGACTAGCCGTTGGGCTTTGGGCCATGGTCAAATTGTCCGCGTTCACGCGCCTGACGACCAACCGATGGCGAAGGATGGCCGCCGCGGCCGACTTGTTTCCGACCGCCGAAGGGCCGGCCTCACGCCTCATGAATGTGCGTCTGCGCGGCGCGCTGGCTTTGGCGCTCATTCCCGGAGTCGCGGGCTGCGCCGTCGGCCCGGATTTCTTTACCCCAGCACCGCCGGTCGCCGCGAAATATCTCGAGTGGCGTAACGGTTCTATCAGCACAACCAAGGAGGATTACCGCGACTGGTGGCGGGTATTCCACGATCCGGTTCTCAATCGTCTTATCGACATCGCCTACAATCAGAACCTCACACTGCTCAGCGCAGGAACCCAGGTCCTGCAGGCGCGCGCCCAACTCGGCATTGAGGTCGGCGAGTTCTACCCACAGCAACAACAGGGCGTGGGCCTGACCAACTACAACAGGCCGAGCCACGCCGACGCCGCGGCCTCTCCTCAGGCCGACCTCAGCAACTACTGGCGTTCGGCGCTTGGCGCGTCAGCGTCGTGGCAGCTCGATTTTTGGGGAAAGTTCCGGCGCGGAGTCGAATCCGCCGACGCCGGCTATCTCGCCTCGATCGCGACCTATGACGACGTGCTCGTCACTCTTCTCGGCAATGTCGCCAGCACTTACATCGGCATTCGCACGCTCGAAAAACAGATCGCGATCGCGCGAAAGAATATCGTGCGGCAGAAAGAAGCTCTTCAGATCGCGCGCGACCGGTTCAACGGCGGCGCCACCACCGAGGTTGACGTCTATCAGGCCGAGAACGTGCTCGGCCAGACGGAGGCTTCCATTCCTCGACTCACGACCCAATTGCGGCAGGGCGAAAATGCGCTCCGGGTCCTGCTCGGCGTGCCGCCGGTGCCGCTCGGCTCGCTCATAGGACGCGAGACGGGCAGAATACCCGTCGCGCCGGCCAAGATCTTTATCGGCATACCGGCCGATCTGTTGCGGCGGAGCCCCAGCGTGCGAGCGGCGGAATTGAAGGCCGCGGCGCAAAGCGCCCAAATCGGCGTCGCACAAGCGGATCTTTACCCCGCAATCAGCCTGACAGGCGTCATCGGAGGGTCCGCCGCCACACTCAACGGTCACAACCTAGGCCAGGTCTTCACTCCGCCAGGGCTCACCTATTCCTTCGGACCCTCGTTACAGTGGAACATCCTCAATTATGGGCAGATCACCAACAACGTGCGGCTGCAGGACGCAACCTTGCAGCAATATCTCGTGAACTATCAAAATTCAGTCCTCACGGCCCAGCAGAACGTCGAGAACGGAATCGCCACTTATCTGCAGTCGAAGATTGCGGTCGGACAGCTTCGTTACAGCGTCAGGGCGGCCGATGGCGCGCTCAAGCTCTCGCTCCTCCAATATCAGCAAGGCACGCGCGATTACACCTCCGTGCTGATTGCGGAGCAAAACCTCCTCACCGCCGAGAACGATCTCGCTATCGCCGAGGGCAATGGGCCGCTCGGCGTGACCGCGGTCTACGAGGCGCTGGGCGGCGGCTGGCAGATCCGCGAGGGCAATGGCTTCGTGCCCCCGGCGACCAACGCCGAGATGCGCGCCCGCACTAACTGGGGCGACGTGCTGCCGCCCGCCGGAACGCCGCCGCCGGCGCCGCCGGCGCTGGCCGCGCCGACGCCGGGACTGCCGGGGCCCGAGGATCGAGGGCCGACAGTCCGGCCTCCGGCATGGTAGAGTTCGAGGGTCTTTGAGAGGGCGTTCCGCGATGCCGTCGAGATCGATTGAAATGCAAGACGCCGGGCGCGCGGTCCATGGGGAAGGAGGCGGTTCGGTGCATCTCCCGCGCGTCCTGCTCGGAAAAGCTTGCTTCGCCGCAATGGCTGCCGCGATGAGGACCGCCGAACGCATCCGAACGACGCTCCTTGCCTCAGGGGCAGGGCGAAGGTTCGCCGTCGTGGCGTTGATGGCGGCGATGAGCAGCGCTGCTTGCGGCAGCGCCAGCGCGCAAGGATCCGTCAATCGAGTGGAGGGAGAACTCGATCAACTGTGGAACAAGCTTCGGGGCCACAAGAGCGCGCCGCCTCCCGCGAAACAATCGCCTGCCGGCGGTGCGCCTCAAGCCCCGGCTGCCCCCGCAAGCCCGGCTCAGACCGCGGCGCCTGCCGCGCCTTCGCAGAAAGCAGCCGGCGCGACGCCGGAAATTCCCGTGGTGCAGCCGAAGGTCGAAACCGTGACCGATTATGTCGAAATCACCGGCACTGCGGCCTCGACAAATATCGTCAAATTGATCGCGCGCGTCGAAGGCTATCTTGAAAAGATCCATTTCGCGGACGGCGCCTCGGTGAAGGAGGACGACCTCCTCTTCACCATACAGCAGGACCAGTACAAGGCGCAGCTGCAGCAGGCCAAGGCTCAGCTCATGACGCAGCAGGCGGCTTTGGTCCATGCGCAAACCGAGCTCGTCCGTTACACCGAGCTTTTTCATAGAAACGCGGCGTCGGCGACTGAAGTGGATCAATGGGTCTACCAGAAGGCGGCGGCAGAGGCCGGCATCCTTAGCGCCCAAGGGCAGATCGAAGTCGCGCAGTTAAATCTGGATTATACCGAAGTCAGGGCGCCGTTTGCCGGCGTGATGGGCAAGCACCTCGTCGATCCCCACAATGTCGTCGGCGGCGGCGGCGGTCAGCCGGCGGCGCTGGCCGAGATCACCCAGCTCGATCCGATCTATGTGAACGCGACTTTGAGCGAGCAGCAGGCCCTGGGAATCCGCGCCAACATCAACCAGCGCCGGCTCACGCCCGCCGACCTCCTCAAGGTCCCCGTCGATGTCGGGTTACAGAACGGGACCGACTATCCCTATCACGGCCATATCGAATACGTCGCGCCGCAGTTCGACCCCACCACCGGGACGATCGAGGTGCGCGGCATTTTGAGAAACCCTGACCGGAACCTCCTGCCCGGGCTATTTGTGCGGGTGCGGCTACCGAAGGGACATGTAGCTCACGGCGCGCTCCTCGTGCCCGCACGGACTATCAGCGAAGATCAAAGCGGCCTCTACCTGATGATCGTCAATAAGGACGATGTCGTTGAACAGCGTTATGTCCAGGCGGCGCAACGGCCGGTCGGTGGTTTGCGGGTGATCAGCTCCGGCCTCGAACCCGACGAACTTGTTGTCACCGGGGATCTCTGGCGAGTCTCGCCAGGCATGAAAGTGATCCCCAAGCTGACGAGCGCCGACGCTCAGTAGGACTCGACGAATGATATCGAAATTCTTCATCGAGCATCCGGTCCTAGCCAATGTGGTGGCGGTGTTCATCGTGCTGATCGGCGGGGTTGCGCTCTACACCCTGCCGGTGTCCCAATATCCGAACGTCGTGCCGCCAACCGTGCAGGTCACCACCCGCTATCCCGGCGCGAGCCCGCAGACGGTGATCAACACGGTCGCCCTGCCGATCGAGACTCAGGTCAACGGCGTCGACCAGATGCTTTACATGCAGTCGACCAGCGCCGCGGATGGTACCTATAACTTGACGGTCACTTTCAATATCGGCACCGATCCGAACACCGACCAGGTGCTGGTGCAAAACCGCGTTCAAAGCGCGCTGGCGTCACTACCGCTACCCGTTCAATCTCAAGGCGTCACGATCCAGAAAAAGAACACCGCGATCCTGCAGATCGTGACGCTCGACTCGCCGGACGGGCGGTATGACAGCCTGTACATGAGCAATTACGCGGCGATCAACTTGGTCGACGAGCTCGCGCGCCTGCCCGGCGTCGGCAATGTCGCCGTCTTCGGCGCCAGCAATTACGCAATGCGGATCTGGCTCAACCCACAACAACTCTATTCCTTGGGCCTTGAGCCGAGCGATGTCATCGAAGCCGTGCGCCAGCAGAGCCAGGAGGTCACGGCCGGCCAAGTCGGCATGCCGCCCGCGCCGAAAGATCAAGCGTCCCAATATACGGTCGATATTCTGTCGCGCTTCAGCGACCCTTCGGAATTCGCTGATATCATCGTCAAGGATCAGACCGCTAACGGCGGAGAACTCGTCAGGGTGAAGGATATCGCGCGGATCGATCTTGGCGCGCAAACCTATTCGCAGGATTTCAAGCTGAACGGGCGGCCCGGCGCCGGGGTGGCGATCTTTCAGACCCCTGAGGCCAACTCGCTGGCGGTCGCGAAAGAAGTGAAAGCGAAGATGGAGGAGCTTGGAAAGCGCTTCCCGCAAGGCTTGAGATACGGCATTCCCTTCGACACAACCATCTTCGTCCAGGAGTCGATCGCCGAGGTCTATAGGACCTTGTGGCAAGCGGGCGTGCTGGTTCTCATCGTGATCCTGGTCTTCTTGCAGAACTTCCGGGCGACGCTGGTGCCGGCCACGACAGTTCCCGTCACCATCATCGGCGCTTTCGCCGGCATGGCCGCGCTAGGCTTTAGCGTCAATTTATCGACCCTCTTCGGCATTGTGCTGGCGATCGGCATCGTGGTCGACGACGCGATCGTGATCGTCGAAGGCGTGTCGAAATATATCGAGCGTGGCATGTCGGGGCATGACGCGGCGATCCGGGCGATGGACGAATTGTTCGGACCGGTCGTAGGCATCACCCTCGTGTTGATGTCCGTGTTTCTGCCGGCCGCCTTCATGCCGGGCCTGACAGGCAAGATGTTCGCCCAGTTCGCGCTCGTCATCGCGGTCACGGCGCTCATCAGCGCGATCAACGCGGTGACCCTGAAGCCGACGCAATGCGCCCTCTGGCTGCGCGAAGCGACGCCGCTCGACCAACGCAATTTCTTCTATCGCGGCTTCAATGCTGTCTATCAGAGGATAGAAAACGCCTATGCGGCCCTGATCGGCCAGATGGTGCGCCGCTCCGGGCTAATGGTCCTCATTGCGATCGCCCTGGCTGGCGTCGCTCTCTGGGGCATTGCACGATTGCCGACGGCCTTCATACCCACTGACGATCAGGGCTATGCGATCATCGCCGTCCAATTGCCGGAAGGCGCTTCGCTCGGGCGGACCACTGCCGCGCTGGAGCGGGCGGCCGAGATCGCCAAGGCGACCCCCGGAGTCAAGAATGTAATCGCGATATCGGGGCAATCCGTTCTCGACAATAGCGCGTCGCTCTCCAGTGCCGGCGTCGAATATGTCATTTTCGATTCGTTTGCCGACCGCTTAAAGGCCAAGAATCAGGATCTGCGATCAATCCTCGAAAGCATTCAAGGCAAGCTGAACAATCTTCCCGACGGAAAAGGATTTGTGCTAGTGCCGCCGCCGATCCAAGGCATCGGCCAGGCGGGCGGCTTCCAAATGGAAGTCGAGATGCTTGGCGGCAGCTTCGACTACACGAAGCTCGACGAGCTGACGCGCCAAGTCCTCAAATCCGCAGCCGCCAATCCGACGGTGCTACGTCCTCTTACCACGTTCCAACTGGCGGCGCCGCAAGTCGCCGTCACTGTCGATCGCGCCCGCGCGCAAACGCTGAAGGTCTCGGTCGGCGATGTCTTTAAGACGCTTAGCACCTACCTCGGCTCCACCTACATCAACCAATTCAACAAATTCGGGCAATCATACCAAGTCTACGCACAGGCCGATTCGCAGTATCGGCTGAATCCTACGGACATTCTCAATCTCTATGTGCGCAATCGCGATCAGGAAATGGTGCCGATCAGCTCGGTCGCCTTCCTCGGCCGTCAGGTGGCCCCGCCGCTGATCACGCTCTACAATCTCTATCCCGCCGCGACGGTCGTGGGAGCGACCGCGCCCGGATCCAGCGCCGGCCAGACGATGGACGCGATGGCGCAGATCGCCAAGACGGCCCTGCCGAATGACGTTTCGTATGAATGGTCGGGCATGTCCTACCAGGAGAAGCTCGTCGGCAATCAGCTCCTCTATATTTTCGCCCTGTCGATCCTTCTCGTCTATCTCGTGCTCGCCGGGCAGTATGAAAGCTGGATCTTGCCGTTCGCGGTGCTCTCCGCCGTCCCGCTGGCACTGCTCGGCCCAGTCATCGCGTTGACCAGTCTCGGGCTCGCCAACAATCTCTATACCCAGATCGGCCTGATGCTGCTGATCGCGCTCTCGGCCAAGAACGGCATTTTGATTGTCGAGATGGCGCGCGAAGGGCGGGTCAAAGACGGAAAGTCTATTCTCGAAGCCGCCGTGGAAGCCTCGCGCTCCCGCTTCCGGCCGATTCTGATGACGTCTTTCGCCTTCATTCTCGGCGTGACGCCGCTCGTCCTCGCAACGGGGGCGGGAGCAAACGCGCGCAAATCGCTGGGCATCAGCGTGTTCAGCGGCATGATCGCGTCGACGCTCCTGGCCGTGGTGTTCGTCCCGTCGTTTTTCGTGGTGCTGCAGAAGTTGGATGAACGAAGGAAACGGCCGGCGCCGACAAAGGCCGCTGAGGCGCCGGTTCAAGCAAATTGATCGACCCGTTGCCGTGCGTCGGCGTCTTACACCTTGCGAGCTGCCGCATCTGGTGATGTGCGCCGATTAATCAACGCAAGATCGGTCAGCAGCACGACGAACTGAGCTAGCCTGTACTGGACAATCTCCCGCGCAAGGCTGGCGTCCGTCCGGATCGGCGTTGACGCTAAATGTTTTTTGCGCGCTGATCATCATCCCGCTCGACTATGCGTTTCCAACCGAGTTCGGCCAGGATCGCGTCACAACCCAGAATAGGCGCGAGATTAGGAACGTGCCGATAATGGCACCAAACAGCTCTGCCAAATCCCCCACCGTACCCCCGTGTTGACGTCCATCAGCTTCGATGCTTCTGAGTGGTCGCTCAAGCCCCGAGACGGTCAACTGCCCAAACCAGAGCGCACGGAGAAAGGCCCATGAGGGTTTGAGATCTCGCGATGGCCGCGGTTAGCTGCGCGGCACATCGGATTGTCGCTCGCACGCCCCCGCGTTGTTTCCCATACGCTTCCCAATCACGATTCTATGGGAAGCCTGTTACCCGGATTTCCAACCAAGCCATTGATCTGGTTGGTACAGTTGGGTGGGCTCGAACCACCGACCTCCTGTTCCACAGACAGGCGCTCTAACCAACTGAGCTACAACTGCATCCTTCGACGGCGCCCGCAAAGGGGGGCCGGACGGGGCGGAAACTAGGTGCTAAGGTCAGTTTTGGCAAGGCCGTAACGGCGCTGAAATCAACCCCTCCTGCCTGCTTTTCCTGCCTGCTTTTTCCAAGCAAAACCCGGGCGTTTCGCCCGGGTCTGACTTAATCAAAAGGCACTTGGCCGCTTCGAATACGCTTAACTGACTGCCTACCCACTTCGAAAAACGGCAGCTCGGCCTGCCGCATCAAGCAGCGGCGGGCTTGTAGTACTTGGCAGCGTTGGCCTTGATCGGCTCGACGGTCTCGGCTGCGACTTTCTGCGACAACTCGGCGAGCTCCTTGGCCTGGGCCTGGAGGGTCTCAAACGACTTGCGGCTATGGGCAGTGCACAGCTCCAGCGCCTCGGCGGGCGACTTCACACTCAACAGCTCCTGGGCAAAGTCCAGATTGGCCGTGGTGTTGGCCTTCACGAACTCCATCACCTTGGCGGTATAGGCGCTCGCGCCCTTGTTCGCGCTGGTGAAGACCGCCTCGATGGTCGAGTTGTGGTTTTCGGCGGCGTCCTTGAACTTGGCATAGTTGTCGCGCGCCTGCGAAACGCCTTTTTCGGCGAACGCACGCACTTGCTCAGGCACTTCAAAGGGAATCACAGAGGAGGCAGAGAACGGATCGGCAGGATTGGTCATCGGCATGCTTCCTTCGGGCAGAGATGAAGCGAGACCCTCTACGCAAGCCCGGCAGCCAAGATACCGGACAGGTCGAATTGGATCACGCGGCGGAGATCCCTCAATCGGGCGTGCGGAATAAACCTACGTATAGTGGCAATTTTGTGCATTGCAATGCAATTCAAAGTGCACCGACATAGACAGGGGCTCGGCGCGCGTGCGCTGCGCCCCTGTAAATGCTGAGCTTTTTTGGCTCGTCGCGGAACACCCACCGAAAGGCCAACTAATTTTTTGGCTTTGCGGCATCCATGGCCGCGCGGCTCACCATCTGGCCCATCTCGTTGGCCTGCTCGGCGAGGTTGCGCATCTGGGTCTGAACAAACTCGCTGTGCAACCGCATCACCTCGGCGAGGTCCTTGGCATGCAACAGCGACTGCGCATAGTCGAGGGAGGCCTGCACGTTCTTTTCGGCATAGGCGATCGCCTTGGCGCCGATGTCCCGGGCGCCGGCCGTGACGGTGGCGCCGCGCTCCTCCAGCGTGCCGGCGGCTGCCTCTGCACCTTCCAGGAAACGCTCGAAGGTCTTGCGCGTCTGCTCGACACTTGCCTCCGCCATGGACCGCATCTCCTTGGGGACTTCAAATCGATCATGCATGTTCTCGGCCATGATCCCTCTCTCTCTATGCTGACTCTATGCTGATATTTTTTGCAGGTCGTTTGCCTGCTGACGGGCTTGCGCCCGCTGTGCCCGCCCCGTTGCGGCAACAGCCCGGATTGTAGCCCCGAAGGACTTCGCCGCTATGACTCAAATCGGTCCACACATTCGGATCGTGGACTTTTGATCGCCAGTTGCAACGGCTGATGACCGCGCAAGTTCGATGCGTCCGAACGAATTAAGGTTATCGCGGCTTTCGCGGCGCCGCGGAAACGGCAGACCGTGGACCTGACTTTCCTGCCTTGCGATACTAACCTTGTGTTAAGGCTATCATACTGGCAACCGGATCTGCTCCCGCCGCCAGTCGAGGCCCCACAGCAAGTCAGCCGGTTCTAGTCGCCAACCATGAACATGATGGAATTCCAGTTGCACGGCGTCAGCGATCCGCGGCTGGCGGTGCATGCAACGACCGCACTGCCGGCATGGCTATGGTCGACCGATGGCAGCCGCATTCTGTGGGCCAATCCGGTCGGCGCAGAGCTGTTCGGCGCGGCTACCGGCGCCGAGCTTGCGAACAGAACCTTCGGGCCGGCCGATCCGCATCGCCGGCAGATCGCGCATCTCGCCACCCGCCTGCCGCCGAACGCCGCGACCCGGCTGGAGCGGCTGCGCGGCTTCGGCGCACGCCCCGGCATGCTAGCGACCTGCGCCTGCGCGCGGCTTGCTTTCTTCGATGGCAGTCACGGCGTCCTGATCGCGCCGGTCGAGAGTACGAAATCCAATATGCCGCAGCTCGAGCGGCTGCAGCGGCTGGTCGCGAGCATCGCGGCGCCGGTCGCGGTGTTTTCGCGCGACGGTACGCTTTCGGCCGCGAGCGATGCCGCGCGGCCGCTGTTGAGCTTTGGCTCGCTGGCCGAGGCCGGGCTCGACGAAGCGCGACATGCGGCGCTGCATGCGGGCCGCGTCGAGACGCCGACGGAGATCGGCAACATGGTGCTGCAGCGGATCGGCAGCGGGGCCGACACCGCCCTGGTGGCGCTGATCACCCCCCCCGTGGCGCCGGAGCCGCCGGAGGATATTGCGGAATTGCAGGTCGAGGCACCGCCGGCTTACGAGCAACCGGCGTTGTCGGGCGAAGCGCCGGCCGAATTTGCCCTGTTCGACGCGTTCACCGAGCAGTCGCCGGAACAAACCGCGCAGGCCGAAGCGGCACAGCCCCGGCCTGCCCCGGAGACGCCGACAACGGACGCCGAGCCCTCGTCCTATGTCGAGGCGATTGCCGACGAACCGGCGGTCCCGCCTGACGCGACTGCACCCGATGAACCCGATGAGGCTCCGGCCGCGCCGCCGTCCGTCGCAGCGTGGCGCGATGTCCCCGTGTCCGAGCCGCGCCAGCAGCCGCTGCGCTTTGTCTGGGCCATGGATGAGAAGTCTCGCTTCACCGTCATGTCGGAGGAGTTCATCGCGCTCGCGGGCAGGCCTACGGCTGCGCGTCTTGGCCGCAGCTGGGGCGCGATTGCTGCCGCGCTCGGGCTCGACCCCGAGGCGCAGGTCATGAAGGCCTTTGCGACCCACGACACCTGGAGCGGCATCACCCTGAATTGGCCGGTCGAGGATGGCGGCAGCCTCGCGGTCGAACTCGCGGGGCTTCCGGTCTACGACCGCACGCAACGCTTTGACGGCTTCCGCGGCTTTGGCGTCTGCCGCGAACTCGACGCACTGGCGCAGCTTGCGGCCTTCCGCAGTGCGCGGCTGACACAGCCGGCACAGGTCGCGCCAGCGCCGGCCGTTGACATCGTTCCGGCCGATTCAGAGCACGCTCCCGCCCAAGTTCCGCCAGTCGAGCCCGATGTGATACCGGGCCCGCCGGGCGAATCCGCCGCTTCAGGCGTCGAGACTTCAACCCCAACCGATCTGGAAGCAACAGTGGACACGCCGCCGCCTGCGGAAACGCCGCCAAATGTCGTGCCGTTCCGCCCATTGGGAAGCGAACCGAAAGCGCCTGGCCTGACGGCCGGTGAGAACAACGCTTTCAACGAGCTTGCCCGCCAGTTGTCGGCGCGGCTGGAGCGCGACGGCCCGGCCGAACCTGCGGTTGCGGGCGCAGCGCCCGCGATGGCCGAGCCGGCCGTCGCGGAGGCACCTCAGCCTGTCCACGAGCCGAAGACGCCGACGCCAAATCAGCCGGCAGGCCAGCCGGCAAGCCAACCGGCAAGCCAACCGGAATGGCTGATGCTGCCCGAGCCGCCGGCGCGCGGTGACAGCGGGCGCGACCGCATGCTGCTCGATCTGTTGCCGACCGGGGTCCTGATCTATCGGCTGGACCGCATGCTCTATGCCAATCCAGCGTTCCTCGAGCGCATGGGCTATCCGTCCCTGCACGCGCTGGAGCAGGCCGGCGGGCTCGACGCACTCTATGTCGAGCCGGGCGTGTCCACCTCTACCTCCAGCAGCTCCTCGGAAGCCGGCACGCCGGTGACCATTGCAGCAAGCCAGCCGGCCGCCGAGCACGCGACGCCGACGGAAGCGCGGCTGTTCACGATTTCCTGGGACGGCGAGTCTGCGCTGGCGTTGATGTTTGCGCATGCGCCGAGCGCTACAGCCGCTGCGGCGCCGGTCGCGCCGCTGCCGCTACCCGTGCTGGTCCCGCCGCCGCCGCCGGCAGGCCAAGCCAATGCCGAGGATCTCGCCGCCATTCTCGACACCACGGCCGAAGGCATCCTGATGTTCGATGCCAGCGGCAACATCCACGCCTGCAACCGCAGCGCGGAGGCGCTGTTCGGCTACGCGAGCGACGCGCTCACCAAGCGCAATCTCACCGAGCTGTTTGCGCCGGAGAGCCATCGCGTGGTGCTGGATTATCTCGAAAGCATCAAGGACGACGGGGCATCGAGCCTGCTCGATGCCGGACGCGACGTGCTCGGCCGTGTCAGCCAGGGCGGCATCATCCCGCTGTCGATGACCATGGGCCGGACCCGCGCGGACGGGCCGAATTTCTTTGCCGTATTCCGCGACCAGTCGCAGAGCAGGAAGGGCGACAGCGAATTGCGCGAGGCACGCAAGCTCGCCGAGCGTGCCGCGACCGCGAAAGCCGACATGCTGGCGCGCATCAGCCACGAGGTGCGGGCGCCGCTCAACGCCATCATCGGCTTTGCCGAGGTGATGATCGGCGAACGGTTCGGGCCGCTCGCCAATGAGCGCTATGCCGAATATCTGAAGGACATCCGCGCCTCCGGCGAGCGTGTGACCACCATCATCAACGACCTCACCGAGCTGTCGCGGATCGAGACCGGCAAGCTCGACCTCGCCTTCACAAGCCAGAACCTCAACGAGCTCGTGGAGAGCTGCGTCTCGGTGATGCAGCCGCAGGCCAATCGCGAGCGCATCATCATCCGCACCTCGCTTGCGCATCTGTTGCCGCCCGTGGTGGCGGATGCGCGCTCGCTGCGCCAGATCACCATGAACCTGATCGGCAATTCGATCCATCTCGCCAATCCCGGCGGCCAGGTGATCGTCTCAACCGCGCTGTCGGACTATGGCGAGGTGGTCCTGCGCGTGCGCGACACCGGGCACGGGCTCAACGACAATGAAGTCGCCGCCGCACTCGAGCCGTTCCGCACCCCACCGCCCTCCGACAAGGCGAACGAGAAATCGGGGCTGAACCTGTCGCTGACCAAGGCGCTGGTCGAAGCCAATCGCGCCCAGTTCCACATCAAGACCGGCGGCCGCTCTGGCACGCTGGTGGAGATCGTGTTCGCTCGCGCGCTGGCGCGGGCGTAGACTTTCAAGCGGCCGCCTTACGCTCGGCGGCGCGACGGCGGCTGCCGAGCAGCAGCGGCCCATAGGCCAGTGCGAAGCCGAAAAAGGCCGCCATCCAGGCAAAGCCCGCGATATGGAGCAAAATTTCGCTGCTGGCGGGATGAAGCACGGCACAGATGCGCGCGACGGCGGCGACGATGATGGCGAGATAGATCGCCTGCGTCCCAACCGAAGCGGTGAGCTCCTGGCCGGTATGGCCGAGGCTCGCGCGCGTCATCACCGCGAGCGTCATGACGCCAGCCGCGCCCGCCATCCAGGCATGGATGCCTGCGCTCGCCGGCACGAGGTCGAAGGCGGCCGCGGCATTGAGCAGCAAGCCGAGCGGCACAAAAGCGTAGCCGACATGGAGCACCAGAAGCAGCCGCTCGCGAAAGGTCCGCTCACCCGCCCAGCGCGATAGCCGCGCAAGCTGCAGCAGGCCGGCAAGCCCAAGCAAGCCGCCGGTGACCTGTTGATCCGGGGCGAAGATCCAGGCGAGCAGTGCAACGGCGCTTCCTGCGATCGTTGCCTTGTCGAAGCGGCCGAACGGCACCGGCAACCGGCCCGGTTCCTGCCGCACCAGCCAGTTGCGTGTGAAGCTTGGAATGATGCGCCCGCCGATCAGCGAGATCAAAAGCACCACCACGGCAATGCCGATGCGGATCGCATAATCGGCGCTGCCTGCGAAATGCGCCTCAAGGTGAAAGGTGACATTGCCGGCGAATACCACGAGCACCAGCGCGACAACGGCCAGATTCCGCCAGTTCTTCCCTGCGACAATTTCCCTTGCGGCTGCCGCTGCGACCAGCAGCAGGAAGCTCGCATCGACCAGCATGGCGAGCCACCAGGTCGCGTCGGCCGAAAACGTCACCGCGATACGCCCGGCAAGCCAAACCGCGACAAGCGCGACCAGCGGCGTGCCCTGGATCGGCAGCCGGCCGGTCCAGTTCGGGATCGCCGTGAACAGGAAGCCGGTGATGACGGCAGGCAGATAGCCGTAGAGCATCTCATGCACATGCCAGTCACGCGGGGCAAAGGCCGAGGTCAGGCGCAGTTCGCCGTAGAAAACCGGGAGCCAGACCAGGATCGCCACCCCCGCCTGGATCGCGCCAGCCAGGAAGAAGGGCCGAAAGCCGGCGGAAAACACCGACCAGCCCTGATAATCGCGATAACGAGGAACCGCCATTTTGATCCGTGCTCCCAAACTTGATCCGCCTCAAACGCTTTCGGCCACATTTGGGCACAACAGGGGACAGGCATTATTGTGCCGGGACAAACTCCCCGGCGGAAGTTGCGATCCAGTCGCGCCAAGCCCTGAGCTGCGGAGGGAGGACATGGCCACAGTCGACAATTCGATGGTTGCGCATTTGCCGCTGTTTGCGGGACTGACGGCCGCGGACCTCGCCGAGGTGCTGCGCGAGGCCCGCTCCAGCCGCTTTGCAAAAAGCAGCGCCGTGTTCGAGCAGGGTACGGATGCGACCTCCTTCTTCCTGCTGCTGCATGGCCATGTCCGCGCCAGCAAGACCACGCCTTCGGGCGAGCAGATCGTGGTTCGCTACGTTGCGCCCGGCGAGATATTTGGCGTGGCGCCGGCGATCGGGCTGCCGCATTATCCGGCCACCGCGACCGCTGTCGACGAGAGCGTTGTGCTGGTCTGGCCCGCGACCGCCTGGCCGCGGCTGGTCGCCCGCTTTCCCCAGCTTGCCACCAACACTCTGCAAACCGTCGGCAGCCGCCTGCAGGAAAGCCACACCCGCGTCGTCGAGATGTCGACCCAGCAGGTCGAGCAGCGCGTCGCGCACGCCTTGCTGCGGCTAGCCAAGCAATCGGGGCGCAAGCTCGATCACGGCGTCGAGATCGATTTTCCGATCAGCCGACAGGACATTGCGCAGATGACCGGCACTACCCTGCATACCGTGAGCCGCATCCTGTCCGGATGGGAGCAGCAGGGCCTGGTCGAGAGCGGCCGGCAGCGCATCGTGCTGCGCGAACCGCATAAGATTTTCGTTCTTGCCGAGCAAACGCCTGGCGACAACTCCACGCGCTAAAGCGCGATGAGATTTGGTTGAATCGTCATCGCGCCTTTGATTGAGCATGATCTTTTCGGAAAACCGCTACACACTTTTCCGGATCATGCTTTAGTCAGCTGCAGGCGTGCAGCGTCCGCAGAAAAGCATCACAGTCGATGCCGTGCTCGCGGCAGGCGTCCTCGACGGTGTGGAAGGTTGCGATCGGGCAGCCGACGCAGCCCATCTTGTGCTGGAGGAACACGCGGATCGTATCGGGTGCGCCGCGCATCACATCGTCGACCAGATCATGCAGTGAGAAGGACATGGGCGTCTCCGTTCTGACTGGAACGGTAACGCCGGCGCAGCAACCCGTGTTTGTCGCTGCGCAAGCTTGGGCGAGGTTCGCGGGCTACACAGCCCGGCTGTGCAGCCGCTGCGACTGGTCCAGATGCGCATCGAAGGCGGCGGCGACGCTGCGCACCAGGAAGCGCGACTTGTCAGCGACCTTGAGCGAGCTCCCCTCGAGTTCGACGACGCCGTCGGAGACGAGCTGCTCCAGGCGCGGCGCCGATCTCAGCATGGCGTCCGCACCTTTGCCATGGCGCGCGCAGACCGCGTCGATATCGACCCCGAAGTCGCACATGATGCGCTCGATGATCTCGCTGCGCAGAACATCGTCCTCCGTCATGGCATAGCCCTTGGCGGTGGCGAGGCGGCCGGTGGCGATGGCGTCCGAATAGGCGCCGATCGGAACCTCGTTCTGCACATAGCCCTGCGGCAGGTGCCCGATGGCGCTGGCGCCGAAGCCAAGCAGCACCGTGCTTTCGTCGGTGGTATAGCCCTGGAAGTTGCGGTGCAGTCGCCCTTCCCTGTACGCGATGGCCATCTTGTCGGACGGCAGCGCAAAGTGATCGAGCCCGATCTGGATGTAGCCCGCTTCCTTCAGCGCATTGGCAATCGCGCAAGCCTGGTCGTAACGTTCGACGCTGTCGGGCAGCCGGCTCTCGTCGATCTTGCGCTGATATTTCTTGAAGCTCGGGACGTGGGCGTAGCCGAACACGGCGAACCGCTCGGGGCGAAGCTCGATGCAGCGCCGAACCGTATCCAGGCAGGAGGCGATGGTCTGGTGCGGCAGGCCGTAGATCAGATCGAAATTGAGCGCACGGACGCCCGCGCGCCGCAAATTGTCGGCCGCGGTCGCGGTCTCCTCGAAGCTCTGCACCCGGTTGATGGCATATTGCACCACGGGATCGAAGCTCTGCACGCCGAGGCTCGCCCGGTTGACGCCGCCAAGCGCCAGCGCGTCGATCATGCGCGATGAGAGCGAGCGCGGGTCGATCTCGATGGCGATCTCGGCCGACGGCAGCACGAAGAAGGACTGCCGGATTGCCCCGATCAGCTCGGTAAAGGATTCCGGCGCCATGATGGTCGGCGTACCGCCGCCGAAATGCACATGATCGACCTTCATGCGCCGCTCGATCTGCCGCGAGATCAGCTCGATCTCGCAGCGGAGCGCGGCTTCATAGACAGCGATCGGCTCATCGCGCTTGGCGACCGTGGTGTGGCAGCCGCAATACCAGCACATCGTGCGGCAGAACGGCACGTGCAGATAGAGCGAGGCGGTGGCGTGCTGCGGCATCGCCCTGAGCCATTGGGCATAGGTATCAGGCCCGATCGTATCGGAGAAGTTGGGCGCCGTCGGGTAGCTCGTATATCTCGGCAGCCGCTCCTGCCCGTAGCACACCGCCAGATCTGCTTTCATTTCGAACCTGCGATTCCGAATCGAGCTACCGGCAGACGCGAGCCTGCCAAACCGAACCATGACTCAAACTGAGAAAGTGACCTTGCGCTCACTCAAAGTCGGGGCAGATTTCAAGAACGAAGTCCGAAAGCACCACATGTTCCCTGCAAGGTTTGAGCACGCATCATCAAACATATCTGATTTCCGGCGCGGATGCTTCACCAAAATAGGAGGCTGCGCATGGGCTGTTGAATTCCGCAAGCTCTTTGCTGCGAATTCGAGGAAAATATTCCGCACGAGGGCGGCGCGAGCGCACTTGACGTTTTTTTTGATTGAGCCCCGTCATAGCGCAAGTGCAAAGCAGCAGAACATTGTCGCGGAACAAATTGGGTTGCGGCGATCGGTACATGATGGCGGCGTTCAGACAACCAAAGGACGCTTCCCATGTTCACCCGCAGAGCAGCCTTGATGAGCGCCGCGGCCGCAATCCTCGCGCTGGCAACGCCTGCGCTTGCCGCAGAACTGAATTTGCCGCGCCAGAAGGTTGACCTGGTCGCGCCGCCCTTCGTGCATCCCCATGAGCAGGCGACCAAGGAAGGTCCTGGGATCATTGAGTTCCGGCTCGTGATCCAGGAGAAAAAGGTGGTGATCGACGAGAAGGGCACCACCTTCCAGGCCATGACCTTCAACGGCTCGATGCCGGGACCGCTGATGGTGGTGCACGAGGGCGATTATGTCGAGGTCACGCTGGTCAATCCCGCGACCAACACCATGCCGCACAATATCGACTTCCATTCCGCAACCGGCGCGCTCGGCGGCGCCGCGCTGACCCTGATCAATCCCGGCGAGCAGGTGGTGCTGCGCTGGAAGGCGACCCGCACCGGCGTCTTTGTCTATCACTGCGCCCCCGGGGGCCCGATGATTCCCTGGCACGTTGTTTCCGGCATGAACGGCGCAGTGATGGTGCTGCCGCGCGACGGACTCAATGACGGGCACGGCCATGCCTTGAGATACGACCGCGTCTACTACATCGGCGAGCAGGACCTCTACGTGCCGAGCGACGAGAAGGGCAATTTCAAGTCCTACGACTCGCCCGGCGAGGCTTATAGCGACACCGAGGAGGTGATGCGCAAGTTGACCCCGACCCATGTCGTCTTCAACGGCAAGGTCGGCGCGCTCACGGGCAAGAACGCCCTGACCGCCAAGGTCGGCGAGAACGTGCTGATCATCCACTCAGAGGCCAATCGCAACAGCCGTCCGCATCTGATCGGCGGCCATGGCGACTATGTCTGGGAGACCGGCAAGTTCAGTAATCCGCCGGAGACCGGGCTCGAGACCTGGTTCATCCGCGGTGGCTCGGCGGGCGCTGCGATGTACAAGTTCCTGCAGCCCGGCATCTACGCCTATGTCACGCATAATCTGATCGAGGCCGCCGATCTCGGCGCCACCGCCCACTTCAAGGTCGAAGGCAAGTGGAACGACGACCTGATGACCCAGGTGAAGGCGCCGGCCGAGATCCCGCCCTCGGAAAGCAACTAGCCAACAAGGGGCGGTCTCCGATCGCCCCTTTCGCTTTCGAGGCCACCATGCTGATCGCATTCAAGCTGAAACTGGCGCTGGCCTGTGTCGCGGGCCTTGCTTGCCCGTTTGCCGTCGCGCCGCTGGTCTCCGACCACGCCATGCACAACGCCGCCGCGCTTAGACCCGCTATGGTCGAGCTGGCACCGGGCGCCCTGTCCTATCGCGCCGCCGGCGAGTTCACGCGGGACGGAAAGGTCGTGGAGGCTCCGCTTCTCTCCATTCACGTCTCCGGGCCGCTGTCGATCATGCAGCACCAGGTCTCGTCCGCCGACTACCAGGCCTGTGTCGATGATGGCGTCTGCCACGCCCTCGCCCATGACGTCGTCATCTCCCCGGAACGTCCGGCGGTCCAGGTGAACTGGCACGACGCCAGCGCCTATGCGGCGTGGCTGTCGCGCAAGACGGGCGGCCGTTATCGCTTACCTACCGATCAGGAATGGGCGTTGGCGGCACGCAGCAGATTCCTCGATGACGGCGTGACGGTTGACGCCGCCAATCCCGCGCAGCGCTGGATCGCCAGATATGACCGCGAAGCGGTGCGCGACGCCGATACGGCGACGCGGTCGTTCGGCACCTTTGGCATCAACGAGAACGGCCTCTCCGATCTCTCCGGCAATGTCTGGGAATGGACCGCGACCTGCTTTACGCGCAGCGTGCTCGGTGCTTCGGGCGCAGTTGCGAAGACCAATGCGAATTGCGGCGTCCGCATCGCCGAGGGCGCGCATCGAGCCTATGTCACCGATTTCATCCGCGACGCCCGTGCCGGCGGCTGCGCGGCCGGCACGCCACCCGACAATCTCGGCTTCCGGCTGGTACGGGATGAGCCGTCGTTCGCGGCCAGAATTGCCGAGCGGTTCGGCAAGACATTTTTTTTGCGCGGATAGGCCGCCTCAGCGTGCGACGGCGGCCGGCAGGAAATCGGCAATCGCCTCCAGGAAAAGCTTCGGCGATTGCAGTTGCGGGACATGGGCGCAGCCCGGGATGATGTGCAGCCTCGCCTCCGGCAGCAGCGCTGCAAGCTCGTGCGACATCGGCGGCGGTGTCGCTTCGTCATGCTCGCCGACCATGACCAGCACGGGCACCTTCACGCCTGAAACCTCACCGCGCAGATCGAGGCTGGCCAGCGCCTCGCAGGCAGCACCGAACACGCCGACGTCGGTGCGCAGGAAGGCCTCGCGGCGATCCTGCATCAGCATGGGATGCGCGGCCTGGAACTCCGGCGCGAACAGCCGGCGCATGGCGACATCGGTGATTGCGGCAAGGCCCTTCTCTCTTGCCGCTGTCGCCATGTTGCGGAAAGCCTGTCGACCTGGCTCGGAGAAGGCGGCACCGCTATCGGCCAGGATCAGCCGGGCGGCGAGCGCGGGATGACGGATCGCCATCTGCAGCGCGACGAAACCGCCATAGCCATTGCCGAGCACGATCGCCTCGCCAACAGGCGCCGCCTCGCGGACGAGATCGGCCATGCGGTCGGCGACTGCATCAAGGCCGCCGGCAACAGCCCGCGAGCGGCCGAAGCCGGGCAGTTCGGGCACGATGACGCGAAACGACCCCGCAAGCTCGGGCACAACCGCATCGAAGCTGGCGCGGTCGGACAACAGCGAGTGGAACAGGAACAGCGGCGTCCCCGCCCCCTGCTCCGCAGCGTTGACGCTGCCGTCGACGAAAAGCCGGTCCATGCCTGTTCCCTCACAAAAATCCTCACCTGCGCCGCGCAAAGCGGCGCTCGCGGATGATTGATAGAGAAAAATGCAGCGATTTCAAGCTATCTCTCTTGACGTGATATTTCACGAATGCGAATATAACACCTCTGGACACGAGAGACTTCCATGCTTTTGCGGGAAAATGTCTATGAAAGCCTGCGTTCTGATATCCTGAGCTGCCGCCTGGCGCCTGGCGATGATATGCGAGAGCAGGAGCTCGCCGTGCGCTATGCCGTGAGCCGCCAGCCGGTGCGCGAAGCTTTGGCGCGGCTGGCGCGCGAGCATCTCGTCACGGTGCAGCCGCGGCAGGGTTACCGGGTCAATCCGATCTCGCTGTCTGACGCGCGCGATCTGCTGCGCTTTCGTGCCGCCCTGGAGCCGGCCTGTGTTGCGGAAGCGATCGAGAACGCCGCTGACGCCGCCTTGAAACGGCTGGACCAGTTCCGCAGCTTCTCCGGCGATCATGAGGCCTTCATCGCCTACAACCGCGCCTTCCACACGGCGCTGGCGAATGCATCGGGCAATCGCCGCATGGCGACCGCGCTGCGCGATTTGATCGAGCAGGCCGACCGCCTGGTGCGGGTCAGCATCGCCAATCTGAAAGGGCACAACCCCGCAAAGCTTGTCGCCGAGCACGCCGCGCTGATCGACGCCATGCAGCGGCGCGACCGGCGCACGGCGTTGCGCATCATCAAGGACCACATCAGCCAGACCGAAAAACGCGTGTTGCCTGCGCTCAAGCGCAACGCGGTGATTGTCGAAGGGAGTGAGGCGTGAATATCTCTGCAAGACCAGCCACGACCAGCGTGGAAATCCATGGCAATTTCGTCGACGGGCGCGAGGTCGAGGCCGGCGATGGCGAACTGCTCGACGTCCGCAATCCCGCAACCGGCGAGGTGATCGCGAAGATTCCGAACTCGACGGCAGAGGACGTCGATCGCGCGATGAAGAGCGCGCGCGCCGCCTTCGAGGGCAAGGAGTGGGGCGGCATGGACATCCGCGCGCGCGCCCGCCTCGTCAACCGGCTGGCGGATGCGTTCGAGGCCAATCTCGATCAGCTCTATCGGCTGGAGACGCTCAACAACGGCCGCCCGGTCAATGAAACTCGGGCGCAGCTGTCGCGGCTGCCGGATTTCTTCCGCTACAATGCCGGTCTTGCACTGGCACGCCGCGACGCGGTGATCCCGGTCGAAGGCTCCTATCTGAACTACACTCTGCGCACGCCGATCGGCGTCGTCGCCAACTGCACGCCGTTCAATCATCCGCTGATGATCCTCTGCAAGTCGCTCGCCGCAGTGCTCGCCTCGGGCTGCGTCACCGTGGTGAAGCCATCCGAATACACGCCGCTGACGACGCTCAAGCTTGCGCGCATCTTTACCGACGCCGGCCTGCCGCCGGGCGTGTTCAACATCGTGCTCGGGCTTGGCCGCAGCGCGGGACGGATGGTCGCCGAGCATCCCGACATCAACAAGCTGGTGCTCACCGGCGGCACCGAGGCCGGCCGCATCGCGGGCTCGGCCGCCGCCAAGGTGTTCGCGCACCAGACGCTCGAACTCGGCGGCAAGACGCCGGTGATGGTGTTCGACGATTTCGACGTCGATCGCGCCGTCAATTACGCCGCCTTCGGCGCCTTCATCGGCGCCGGGCAAACCTGCGTCTGCGCCTCACGCCATCTGGTGCAGGCGTCGATCTATGATGAATTCGTCGAGAAACTGAAGGCAAAGACCGAAAGCATCCGTCTCGGCGATCCCTTCGATCCTGCAACCCAGCTCGGGCCGGTGATCTCGGCCAGGCAGCGCGATCGCGTGCTGTCCTATTGCAACTTCGGCCGCGAGGACGGCGCGCGGCTGGTCGCCGGCGGCGATGCGGCGAATATCCCCGGACACGAGAACGGCTACTTCGTCCAGCCGACTGTGTTTGCGGATGTGACCAGCAAGATGCGCATCTTCCAGGAGGAGGTGTTCGGCCCCTTCACCTCGGTGACGCGCTTCACCGACGAAGCAGATGCGCTGCGCCTTGCCAATGACTCGCCATTTGGCCTTGCCGCGGCGATCCGCACCCGCGACGTGGCGCGCGCGCATCGCGTGGCCGCGCACGTCAAGGCCGGCATCGTCTGGATCAACGACCATCATCGTCTTGATCCCGCCTCGCCCTGGGGCGGCGTTGACGCTTCCGGCGTCGGCCGCGAGTTCGGCACCGAGAGCTTCAACGATCATTTCAACGTCAAGAGCGTGATGGTCGCGACCCATGACCAGCCCTTCGACTGGTACCGCGACACGGCCACGCAGCGGCGACTGAACTAGCGGGCGTTCGTCCGGGCGAGATCAACAGAAAAAAATGCATTACAGGGGAGGAAACACATGACGACGGTCAACTCAGGGAGCCGGCTGGACCGGCTTCCGATCGGGCCATTCCATCGCCGCATCATGCTCTTGGTCGGCATTGGCATGTTCTTCGACGGCTTTGACATCTATCTCGCCGGCTCCGTGCTCGGCGTCGTGCTCAAGACCGGCTTCTCGACATTGCCGCAGAACGCCGCGTTTATCTCGGCGACCTTCGTCGGGATGATGCTCGGCTCGTTCGGCACTGGCTTTCTCGGCGACCGCTACGGCCGGCGCTTTACCTACCAGTTCAATCTGCTGCTGTTCGGGCTTGCGTCACTCGCCGCGGCTTTCGCGCCGAACATGACTGTGCTGATCGCCTGCCGCTTTGTGATGGGCGTGGGGCTCGGCGCGGAGAACGTCGTGGGCTATGCGACCATCACCGAGTTCGTGCCCGCGCGCACCCGCGGGCGATGGTCCGGCTTCACCACGGTCTGTGTGGTGACGGGCCTGCCGATTTCGCTGCTGGTGGCCACCCTGATCATCCCGCAATTCGGCTGGCGCTCGATGTTCATCCTCGGCGGCATCGGCGCGCTGATCGTCTGGTATCTGCGCAAGTCCTTGCCGGAATCGCCGCGCTGGCTCGAAGCGAAAGGCCGCACCGAGGAAGCTGACGCCTTGTTGCTGGCGATCGAGCGCGAGGCGGCACAGGGCAAGCCGCTGCCGGCGCCCGCTGCTGCCACAGCCGTCCCCGTGTCGAGCGATCTCGGCACGCTGTTCACGGCGCCGCTGCTCTCGCGCATGATCGTGGGCGCGGTGTGCCTGATCACCATCAACACGCTGCTGTACGGTTTCGTCACCTGGCTGCCGGTGTTCTTCATCAAGCAGGGCCTGTCGATTGCGACCTCGTTCGGCTATTCGCTGCTGATGGCGCTGGGCGCACCGGTCGGCTCCGCCATCGGAGCACTCACGGCCGACCATTGGGGCCGCAAGCCCGTCATCATCGGAGCGTCGCTGATCACCGTCGTGCTCGGCATCATCTATCCCATGATCAGCGATCCCGTTCTGCTTCCGGCCGTCGGCTTCGCGCTGACGGTGCCGATCTATGTGCTGGTGGCGTTGTTGTTCGGCATCTACATCCCCGAGCTTTTCCCGACCGAGGTGCGGCTGCGCGCCTCCGGCATTGTCAACACCCTCGGCCGCGGCGCCACCATCGTCACACCGTTCCTGGTGGTGATGCTGTTCGAGGCCCGCGGCGTCGCCGGCGTGATGGCACTGATGATCGGCCTGCTCGTGGTGCAGATCGTCACGGTCTGGGCACTCGGCATCGAGCCCCGCGCGCGAAGTCTGGAGGAGCTGAAGGGCGACGAGGCCGCAGCCGGGGTGCTGAAGGAGGCGTCGTAAGGCGACGCTGTGCCAATTGGAATGCCCCCGTTCCGGGGCGGTGCAAAACCGCGGCTTTGGCCCGGTCCAAAACCGCCTCGGCCCAACCCCGACCTCCAACCACCGGAAACAGCACCGCTTACTATCAAATTACCGCTCACACATCGCGCTTGCATCCCTTCGATACGCGCGCCATCATGAGCTTGATCCGAAGCGGCAGACCTACCCGGCGGATCGGAATGCCTCCGGTGCCCAATAGCCCCGGAGGCCTTTCATTTTGGGGGGACAATCACGCAGGGCTGTCATCGCCTTTTGACCATGCGATCACGCCGCCCGAGACCTTAAGCGCGATGACGATTCAACCAGATCTCATCGCGCTTTAGGTGCTGCACAAACCTTATCTTGCACACACGCGACGGCGCGTGGCTAACCCGATGCCAGAGGAACATAGTCGTATTCACCGACGCCTTGTAGAACCAAGAACGTGAGCGACTTCGTTCCACCGTTGGTTACCAGATGCGGTCGAGCTGCCCTGACTGCAAAGACTTCGCCCGGCTTCAGATGCACTTCCTCTTTCGGATCCTGCAAGAACAGCCTCATGTCGCCTTCGAGAACGTAAAAAGTATCCGATATGTTGCTGTGGCAATGCCACGGAACCTTCTGCGTCGGCGAGAGCTGCAATTCCATAATACGAAAGCCGGGACGCTCTGCATGCTGAACGCGACGCTCCACTTCATAAAGGTGACTGGCGTCCCGGATCGGCTGCCCTTGTTTCATGTCGGCCTCCTCAAATAACCGAGCTTCGCTTTCGATTCCCATCTTAGCTCTCGCGCGGCCTCGGAGTAAGCGTCGGGACCGGTGGCGGGATTGCAAGGAGCGTCATGATCGCATCCCTATTTTTATCTGCACGACAGAGCATGGAACTCACCGATGCGTGAGAGCCTGCTTGACTTGGATCAACATGGCCCCGCGAGCCCCTTGGCGATCTTCTGCTCAGGGGCGAAGGACACGAGACCCAGGAGTTCGCGATGATGATCAAGAAAGTAGCCGTTGTAACGACTGCAGCTCTCCTAGTGGCATCGCCGTTTGCGTACGCAGCAGAGACGTCTTCCACTGTAGGAATGCGGCATCCTGTTACGGGAGCCGACCTGAACGCCTTGACGGATGCGCGCATCGGCATGACCAAGGCCGCCTTGCAGCTGACGCCCGAGCAGGAAAAATACTGGCCGGCCGTGGAGGAGGCGATACGCGCGAGAGCGAAGAACAGACAAACCCGGTTGGAACGGGTAGCGGAACTGCGCGATAGTGACCCGGCGGAAGTTCTTCGCGAAAAGAATCCGGTCGAACTCATGCAACAGCGAGCGGACAGGCTGACCCAACGTGCGGCAGACCTCAAAAAGCTCGCAGATGCTTGGGCGCCGCTCTACAAGACGCTCAGCGAGGATCAGAAGAAGAGGATGGCTTTCGCGACATTCGTCACCGGGCGCGCAATGCGAGAGACGATTGACCGTCGTATCGAATCCGAAGATGACGACGAATAGGGCCGCATGAGTTGCCACCGTCGCGGAGCAAGTCGTGTTGGTCCGCGACGGTGCCAGCACTCAAGCGCGTGACATTAGCGTCATTGCTGCCGGAACATTGCACGGGCGTCGCTTGCAGCAGTTCGTCCTGGGTAGGACAATCGCCGGGACGACGATGCGCAACGGCCGTCGAACTTTGGCCGTCGCAGAGCGTCTTCGAGCGAAGCACCGGTTCGCGTAACGAGAACGCGTCAAAACAAGAATCCAAAACTTCGGTTCTGATTCAATCAGAACCGAAGCTCCGGAATATGGCTTACGTATTCTTCAGCGCGACGCGAAAATCAGCTTCGGTCTTGGACTTGACCTCGTCGAGCGTGACGCCGTCGGCGAGTTCGATCAGGGCCATGCCGCCATCGCCGTGCTTGTCGATGGTGAAGACCGCGAGATCGGTCACGACCATGTCGACCACCCGCTCGCCGGTCAGCGGCAAAGTGCAATTCTTCAACAGCTTGGGGCCGTCCTTGGCCGAGTGCTCCATCACGACCACGACGCGCTTGACGCCGGCGACGAGGTCCATGGCACCGCCCATGCCCTTCACCATCTTGCCGGGAATCATCCAGTTGGCGAGATCGCCGTTCTGGGCCACCTGCATAGCCCCGAGGATGGAGAGATCCATGTGCCCGCCGCGGACCATGCCGAAGGAGTCGGCTGAGGAGAAATAGCTGGTCGACGGCAACTCGGTCACCGTCTGCTTGCCGGCGTTGATGAGATCAGCGTCTTCCTCGCCCTCATAGGGGAACGGGCCCATGCCGAGCATGCCGTTCTCGCTCTGCAGGCTGACGTCGACGCCATCGGGGATGTAGTTCGAGACCAGCGTCGGAATGCCGATGCCGAGATTGACGTAGTAGCCGTCGCGGAGCTCTTTCGCCGCACGTGCGGCCATTTGTTCGCGGGTCCAGGCCATCTTGTTTTTCTCCCGTTCAGGCCGCCGGGCGGGGGCGGGTATTGCGGAACTCGATGCGCTTCTTATCACTGCCGACCTGAATGATGCGCTTCACGAAAATACCGGGCGTGTGGACGTGATCCGGATCGATCTCGCCGGCCGGGACCAGATGCTCGACCTCGGCGACGGTGACCTTCGCGGCGGTCGCCATCATCGGATTAAAATTGCGCGCGGTCTTGCGATAGACGAGGTTCCCGGCGGTGTCGCCCTTCCAGGCATGGACGATGGCGAGATCTGCGAACAGGCCGCGCTCCATCAGATATTTGTGGCCGTCGAATTCCTTCACTTCCTTGCCCTCGGCGATCAGCGTGCCGACGCCGGTCTTGGTGTAAAAGGCCGGGATCCCGGCGCCACCGGCGCGGATGCGCTCGGCAAGCGTGCCCTGCGGATTGAATTCAAGTTCCAACTCGCCCGCGAGGTACTGCTGCGCGAACAGCTTGTTCTCGCCGACGTAAGACGAGATCATCTTCTTGATCTGCCGGGTCTCGAGCAGCCGGCTGAGGCCGATGCCGTCGACGCCGGCATTGTTGGAAACCACCGTGAGGTTCTTCACGCCGGAATCGCGGATGGCGTCCGAGAGGGTTTCGGCGATGCCGCAGAGGCCGAAGCCGCCGGACATGATCATGATGCCGTCCTTGAGGAGACCCTCGAGGGCGGATTTGGCGTCAGGGTAGACCTTGTTCATGAAATGGACCTGCTGGAGAGCGGCACAAAGGCCCGCACTGACCGGATTATTAGGCGAAATCTTCGCAATGCGTCAATGATGGTCGCACGCACCCGTGGTCCTTATGCTCGGGAGCGGGAGAACGAGGCGACGGTTGCGGCCACCGGCCGCACCTCGTGGCAATACGGGGCTGTGCGCAGCCGACGCGCGGCCTTGAAAGCGTCAAGAAAACCCATCAAGTTGCGCGGGTTGGCTCGGGTTCGGCGCGCCCCTGCCCGCCCTTTAATCAAACAGCGGTTCGCGCAACTCGCCCGATCAGGACTGCGATCAGGACATGGCATTGACGATGGCCCAAGGAATGAAGCGCCTGGGGACGCCGATTGCGGCATTGCTCGGCCTGGCGTTGCTTGCGCTGATTGCCACCTCCTGGCTGATCAACCGCGACGCGCTGCGTCAGGCGGTGGAGGCGCAGATCCGTGCCGTCACCGGGCTCGACCTCGTCATCGTCGGCTCGACCGACATTTCGGTATTCCCCGGCAGCTATGTCTCCTTTCACGACGTCCGGCTGAAGGACGGCGGCAGCGCGGACCCTGCGCTCAAGGTCGACGTGCTGACCGCCAATCTCCGCCTGCTGCCGCTGTTGCTGCAGCGGTTCGAGATTGCCGACCTCATGCTGCTGCGGCCGTATATCCATGTGCGGCGCGAGGCCAATGGCGACAGCAACTGGACACCGTTCATCGAGACCATCGCGCGCACCATGAAGCCGGGTGCGGAGAACCAGGTCTCGTTCTCCGAGATTCGCGTCCAGGATGGCGTGCTCAATTATGAGGATGCCGGCACCAAGGCAAGCGAGAAGCTCGACGATATCGATCTGTCGCTGGCCTGGCCGTCGATCTCCCGTTCCTTTGCCGCAACCGGCCAATTCGACTGGCGCGGCGAGCGGGTCGACGGCTCGATCGGCATCAGCGATTTCGTCGCAGCCCTCTCCGGCGATCGCTCCGGGTTGAAGGCGCGGCTTGCCAGTGCGCCGCTCAAGCTCGCCTTCGACGGCACGGTCGCCAACCGCACCAGCGCGATGATGGAAGGCACGCTGACCATCGACAGCCCGTCCTTGCGCAACGCGCTGCAATGGACCGGGCAAGTGCCGCCGGCGGGCGGCGGCTTCGGCCGCTTTGCGCTGAAGGCGCGCGCCAATGTGGTCGGCGGCTCGGTCGCACTGACCAACGTCAATGTCGAGCTCGACGGCAATGTCGCCGAGGGCGTGATGACCTATTCCAACAACGGCCGTCAGACACTGCAGGCGACGCTTGCCGCCGATGCGCTCGACTTCACGCCCTACATCTCGACCTTCCGGCTGCTTGCGAGCGGCGCCCATGATTGGAACCGGCAGCTGTTCGACCTCAACGCGCTGTCCGCCACCGATCTCGACATGCGCCTGTCGGCCGCGCGCGTCACCGTCGGCCCGTCGAAACTCGGCCGCACCGCCTTCGGCGCGAACCTGCGCGGCGGCGCGCTCGCGCTCTCGGTCGGCGAAGCGCAGGTCTATGGCGGCGTCGCCAGGGGCTCGTTTGCGGTCGCGCGAGCCGACACCGTGGCGGATGTGCGGGCGCAATTCCAGTTCGTCGATGTCGACCTGGCGTCCTGCGTCGGCGAATTGTTCGGCATCAACAAGATCTCCGGCCGCGGCAATCTCAATGTATCATTGTCGGCCTCAGGCTCGAGCCCGTTCGGGCTCGCACAATCGCTCGACGGCAATGCGACCCTGACCGGCCATGACGGCGCCCTCTCCGGCTTCAATGTCGAGCAACTGTTGAAGCGGCTGGAGCGGCGGCCACTATCGGGCGGCGGCAATTTCCGTACCGGCTCGACGCCATACGACAACCTCACGATTTCGGCGAAGTTCGCCGACGGCACCGCGACCGCCGAGGACATCCGCATCGAGGGCCCGACGTCGCGCGTGACGCTGACCGGCACGGCCTCCGTACCCGCGCGCGAGTACGACCTCAAGGGCGTCGCCAGCCTGACCTCGGGGGGCAATGACGGTACGGCCTTCGACCTGCCCTTCGTGGTGCAGGGGCCGTGGGACGATCCCCTGATCTTCCCCGATCCGGAAAGCCTGATCCGCCGCGCACCGGCGGCCGCGCCCCTGCTCGACGCGGTCAAGGATCGCAAGACCCGCGACGCCGTCCGCTCGGTGATCGAGCGCTTCACCGGCGGGGCCCAGCAAAAGGCCACCTCCCCGGATGCATCGGCCTCGGCCGATCCCGACAAGGCCGACTGAAAAAAAGACCAGCTGAGCAAGGCGGGTGACCGTTGCGCCTTGACATACGCGGCCAATCGCCGCGCGCGGGTCGCGCCACCCACCAAGGTCTGAGGCGATTGCCGCTAGATCGCCCCGCCTCCCTGCGCTAGTGTTTCACCCAACCGGTTAAAAAAATCGGCGAGACATCAGGGAGAGAACGACGTGAGATCAAGGGGTATTGTTGGGCTTTCGATCGCGTGTGCGATGCTGTCATCTCTGGCCGCAGCACCTGCTTCGGCCGAGGACACGATTACGGTCTGGTGGGGCAAGGGCTTCTACAAGTCCGAAGACGACGCGCTGCTCAACGTGGTCAAGAAATTCCAGGAGAAGACCGGCATCAAGGTCGAGATCTCCCAATACGCCATCCAGGACATGATCCCGAAGACGGTGGCGGCGCTGGATTCCGGCACCGTGCCCGATGTCGCCTATTCCGACACCTATGACGTGCAGGCGCAGGGCAAATGGGCCTATGAAGGCAAGCTCGAGGACCTCTCCGACATTCTGGTGCCGATGAAATCGGCCTTCGCACCGAACACGCTCGAGACCGCCTATCTCTACAACGGCCAGACCAAGAAGAAGGCCTATTACGGCTTCCCGCTGAAGCAGCAGAGCATGCACGTCCAGATCTGGGGCGACATGCTGGAGAAGGCCGGCTTCAAGGCGAGCGACATCCCGACCAAATGGAACGACTACTGGTCGTTCTGGTGCGACAAGGTGCAGCCTGCGATCCGCAAAGCCACGGGCCAGCGCATCTACGGCGTCGGTCAGCCGATGGGCGTGGAGTCCACCGACTCCTTCCAGTCGTTCTACACCTTCATGGACGCCTATAACGTCAAGCTGGTCGACGATGACGGCAAGCTCCTGGTCGACGACCCCAAGGTGCGCGACGGCCTGATCCATGCGCTGAAGGACTACACCGACACCTATATCAAGGGCTGCACGCCGCCCTCCTCGACGACCTGGAAGGATCCGGACAACAACGTCGCCTTCCACAACAAGACGATCGTGATGACCCACAATTTCACGATCTCGATTGCGGCCAAATGGTTCGAGGATTCGACCAACCCGGCGCTGACCGACGAGCAGCGCGCGGCCGGCAAGAAGGCCTATGAGCAGGATATCATCACGGCGTCCTTCCCCGCCAAGCCCGACGGCACGCCGATCAAGTATCGCTCCGACGTCAAGACCGGCCTGATCTTCGCTAACGCGCAGCACAAGGCGCAGGCCAAGGAGTTCGTCAAATTCCTGATGCAGGAGGAAAATCTCGGTCCCTATGTGGAGGGCGCGCTTGGCCGCTGGTTCCCGGTGACAATCGCAGGCCAGCAGAGCCCGTTCTGGCAGGCCGATCGCCATCGTAAGGCGGTTTACGCCCAGTTCACCGGCGGCACCACGCCGTTCGACTTCACCAAGAACTACAAGTTCACCATTCTCAACAACGAGAACGTCTGGGCCAAGGCGATGAACCGCGTGGTGAGCGAGAAGGTCCCCGTCGACAAGGCGGTCGACGAGCTGATCGCCCGCATCAAGGAAGTCGCGGGCTAGCGATATCAAGGAGGCCGGCTGCGGCGAGCGGCCGGCTTCACCTTCGCGAACGTCAAGACGAGTAGCGGCATGGCGATTTCCGTTTCAGCTTCGGATCAGGCGCTGCCGGGTGCACCGCTTTCGGCGCGCCTGACGCCGCCCCAGGTCTGGGGCATCGTGCTGCTTGCACCGTATATCCTGGTCTTCCTCGCCTTTGTGCTCTATCCCGTCTGCTACGGGCTGTGGCTGGCGCGCCAGCCGTCGAGCTATGTCGCGCTGGCGCACGATCCGATCTTCGCGCGCGCCGCGGTCAACACGCTGATCTTCCTCGTCATCGGCATCAACATCAAGATGCTCATCGCGCTGTTCCTGTCCGGCTTCTTCGTGCAGGAGCGGCGCTGGATCAAATGGCTTTCCGTCATCTTCATCCTGCCCTGGGCGGTGCCGTCGATCCCGACCATCCTGTCGATACGCTTCATGCTCAATCCCGAATGGGGCATGGTGAACCAGCTGATCTTCAAGTTCACCGGCGATGACGGCCCGAACTGGCTGAACGATCCTGCCGTTGCGCTCGCCATGGCGATCGGCGTTCACATCTGGAAGTCGCTGCCGTTCTGGACCCTGATACTGATCACGGGGCGGCTTGCGATCTCGCACGACCTGTTCGAGGCCGCCGACGTCGACGGCGCCACGTTCTGGCAGAAATTCCGCTACATCACCTGGCCATCGATGCAGACGCTGTACATCACCTGCACGCTGCTCTCGATGATCTGGACGCTCGGCGACTTCAACAGCGTGTATCTGTTGACCGGCGGCGGGCCGGCCGACCTCACCCATGTATTGTCGACGCTCGGCATCCGCTATCTCCGCCTCGATCAGCTCAATCTGGCGATGGCCTCGATCGTCTGCGCAATGCCGCTGGTGCTGCCTCTGGTCTATTTCATGATGAAGCGGTTGTCGCGATGAGGCTCCCCAGTCTCCGCGAGGTCTCGACCGAGGCGCGGCTGCTCCTGATCGGCATCCCCGTCTTCATCTGGACCATGGTGCCCATCTACCACATGTTCCTGTTCGCGATCTCACCCAAGGAGGACGCGTTCTCCGGGAAATTCTGGCCGGATCATCCGACCCTGCACAATTTCGAGATCGTGTTCCGCGAGCAGCATTACTTCCTGCGCGATTTCTATATCCAGTTCTGGAATTCGCTTGTCATCGCGGCCGCAGTCGGCGCGCTGACGCTGTTTGTCGCCACCGCGGCCGCGTTCTCGATCTCCCGGCTGCGCGTGCCCGGCGGGCGGATAGTGATGAATCTGGCGCTGTTCACCTATTTCATCCCGGCGGCGTTTTTGGCCGTGCCAATGTACCGCACCATGGCGACCTACGGGCTGCTCAACAATCGCTGGTCGCTGATTCTCGCGATGATGACGATTGCCTCGCCCTACGCGATCTGGGTCTTGAAGCAGGCCTCCGACAAATTGCCCGTCGAGCTCGACGAGGCCGCCGTGATGGACGGCGCCACCACGCTGCAGATCTTCCGGCTGGTCTATATTCCCCTGATGATGCCCTCGCTGGTCGCGATCGGCACCTATGCGGTGCTGCTCGCCTGGAACGAATATCTGTACGCATTCCTGCTTTTGTCCAACGACCGCGACATCACGCTGCCCGTGGCGCTCGGCAACTTTCTCGCCGCCGACGATTCACCGTGGGAGCTCTTGATGACGACGGGCTTCATCTACGCCCTGCCGCCGGCCGCGATCTATTATGCGTTCAGGCGGTATATGGTGGGTGGGCTGACCGCGGGCGCAGTGAAGTCGTAGCCACACACCCACCGTCATTCCGGGGCGATGCGAAGCACCGAACCCGGAATCTCGAAATTGCAGGTTCGCCCGCTGCCGCGAGCGCCCCGGAATGACGGGCGATCACAATGGCGCGGCGCTCTCGCCCTTCACGCTCGACAGCTTTGCCACCAGCGACGCCACGATGATCACCACCGCGATCAGTGCAATCACCAGCGTGCAGATCGCGTTAATCTCCGGCTTCACCCCGAGCCGCACCTCCGAATAGATCCGGATCGGCAGCGTCGCCGCGCCGGGGCCGGTGGTAAAGCTCGCGATCACGAGGTCATCGAGCGAGAGCGTGAACGCCAGCATCCAGCCCGCGACGATGGCCGGCACGATCAGCGGCCGCGTCACCGCGAGGAAGGCGCGCGGCGGGCTGCAGCCGAGATCCATTGCCGCCTCCTCCAGGCTCTTGTCGAGTGAGCCGAGCCGCGACTGCACCACCACCGCAACGAAGCACATGGTCAGCGTGGTATGCGCAATGGTCACCGTCCAGAAGCCCCGCTCGGCGTTGATCGCCACGAACAGCAACAACAGCGACAGTCCGGTAATCACCTCGGGCATGACCAGTGGCGCATAGAGCATGCCGGAGAACAGCGTGCGGCCCTTGAATCCCTCGCCGCGCGATAGCGCCACGGCGGCGAGCGTGCCGAGCAGCGTCGCGATCGAGGCCGAGGTCGCGGCAACGCGCAGGCTCATCCAGGCCGCCTCGATCATGGCACTGTCATTGAAAAGCTCGCGGTACCAGCGCAGCGACCAGCCACCCCACACCGTGACCAGACGCGAGGCGTTGAAGGAAAAGACCACCAGGATCACGATCGGCAGGTAGAGGAAGACAAGGCCCAGCGTCAGCGAGACGATGTTGAAGCGCGAGAGCCGCCGCACCCTAGCTGCCATCACCTCGCCTCCTCGAGCTGACGCCGCTGCAACCGGTCGTAGACCAGAAGCGGCAGCAGCAGGACCGCGAGCAGCACGACCGCAACGGCCGACGCCACCGGCCAGTCCTTGTTGGTGAAGAACTCGAGCCACAGCGTCTGCCCGATCATCAGCGAGTCCGAGCCCGCGAGGAGATCGGGGATCACGAACTCGCCGACGATCGGAATGAAGCAGAGCAAGACGCCCGCACCGACGCCCGGCAGCGACAGCGGGAACGTCACCAGCCAGAACACCTCGAACGGGGATGCACCGAGATCGGCCCCCGCCTCTTCGAGTGCCGGCTCCATTTTCGCAAGCGTCGCATAAAGAGGGAGTATCATGAACGGCAGATAGGAATAGACGATGCCGAGATACATCGCGCTGTCGGTCGAGAGCCACACCACCGGCTGCGACACCACATGCAGCGCAAGCAGGACCCGGTTCAAGAGGCCGTCATGCTGCAGGATGTTGATCCAGGCATAGATGCGGATCAGGAACGAGGTCCAGAACGGCACGATCACCAGCATCATCGCCACCGGCTGCCAGCGCCGGGGCAGCCGCGCCATGCCGTAGGCGATCGGGTAGCCGATCAGGAGCAGCATGGCAGTCGAGGCCAGTGCCACCACCAGACTGCGCGCATAGGACAGCACATAGAGATCGTCGGAGACGAGCAGCCGGAAATTGTCGAGCGACAGTGCGCCGAACGCCGCCTTGAGCGCCGTCCAGCCGGCGCTGAAATCGAACACCGGCGCATAGGGCGGCTGCGCAATGACGGTCTGCGACAGGCTGATTTTCAGCACGAAGCCGAACGGCACCAGGAAGAACAGCACCATCCAGAGATAGGGCGCGATCGCCGCCAGCCGCGCCGGACGGGTAAAGATGTTGCGCGCGCTCATTGCTCCAGCACCACGCAATCGTCGGGGGTGAACCACGCCACCACGCGTTGACCCGGCCCATGAGAATCCTTGTCGAGCCGCGTCGTGTTCGCCATCGACGAGCGGATGACGACACCGGAATCGAGCTTGACCTTGTAGGTCGTGGTTCCCCCGAGATAGCTGACATCGGTGACGACGCCGCCGAGGCGGTTGATCGCAGACCCCTCGCCGTCCGCCGCCGGACCGTGACGCGAAAGTTTTATCTTTTCCGGCCGGACTGCAAGGAACACCATCGTCTTGCTGATCGCGCTGTGCGGTTCGGAGGCAGTGAGCGTGCCGGCCTCACGCGTCGCGATCGTCAGGTCGCTTTGTACACGCGACGTAACCTCGCCCTGGAACAGATTGATGTCGCCGACAAACTCGGCGATCCAGCGCGAGTTCGGCGCCTCGTAGAGCTCGCGCGGCGTCGCCACCTGGTCGAGCCGGCCGGCATCCATCACGCCGATCCGGTTGGCGACGGTCATCGCCTCTTCCTGGTCGTGGGTGACGATGATGAAGGTCATGCCGAGCCGCCGCTGCACCTCCATCAGCTCGATTTGCGTGCTCTCGCGCAGCTTCTTGTCGAGCGCGGCGAGCGGCTCGTCGAGCAACAACAACTTTGGACGCCGAGCCAGCGAGCGGGCCAGCGCCACGCGCTGCCGCTGGCCGCCCGAGAGCTGGTCGGGCTTGCGTTTCTCGAGCCCCTCGAGCTTGACGAGCGCCATCATCTCGGCGACGCGCACCGCAATCTCGGCGCGCGACATCCGCGCCCGCTTCAGCCCGAAGGCGATGTTGTCGCGCACGTTGAGATGCGGAAACAGCGCATAGTTCTGGAACATCATGTTGACCGGACGCTCATGCGGCAGGACCCGCGCAATGTCGCGACCATCAAGGAGAATGCGCCCTTCATCTGGCGTCTCGAAGCCGGCAAGCATGCGCAGCAGCGTGGTCTTGCCGCAGCCAGAGGGCCCGAGCAGCGCAAAGAACTCGCCGGCGCGGATATCGAGCGAGACGCCGTTTACAGCACGAAAGCTGCCGAAGTTTTTCGCAACCCCCTCGATGCGCAGGAGCGGCGGCTCGACTGCTTTGCCCGGCTCGAATGCGCCCGTGGGCGGCGCGAGCTCCGCCGCGGCCACCATCTTTGCTCCTTCGTCAGCCATTATCCCCTGCCGGCCCCCGACGTCCGCCGCACGCTAAAGCGCGATGAGACTTGGTTGAAACGTCATCGCGCTTCAGGTCTTTGATTGAGCATGATCTTTTCGGAAAGCCGCTACACACTTTTCCGGATCATGCTTTAGCGGCGGATCGGGTCGCGCTCAACCGTGCCAAGCGGGCTTTCCCCCTACCTTTCCACGAACTGGACGGAAAGCACGAAAATCAGGCCACGCCGCCCATGAACACGGCCAGCGCGTCACGGTCCGATGGCTGCATGGTCAGGCCGAGCTTTGTCCGCCGCCATAGGATGTCCTCCGGGAAGCGCGCCCATTCTTTTGTCATGAGATAGCGCACTTCGGCTTCCGTCAGCTCCGGCCCGAAAGCCTGGCCGAGTTCGTCACGATTTTTCGCCTCCCCCAGCACCTGCGCAAGGCGCGAGCCGTAGGCACCGACCAGCCGCTGCGCCTCCCGCTCGCTCAGGAAGCGCCAGCGCTCGCGCGCGATATCCACCTCGGTGTCAAAGCGGTCCCAGGCGAAATCGCCGCCCGGCAGCCGCGCTGTCGCGGTCCAGCGCGGCGACATCGGATAGAACGGCGTGAGCAGCGAGACCGCCCGTTCGGCGCGCCGCCGCGCCGTGGTGATCTCGCCGCCCAACATGGTAATGAGCGGCGCCCGGCGGCGGCCGGGATCGAACAGCAGCACGCCATCCCGCGGCACCCCCTTCACATTTTGCGCCAGGTTGACGCCGGACAGGGTGCGAACCACGTCGGTCGGATGCACCGGCGCGCGCAAATAGCGGGCAAGCGCCTCGCAGAAATAGGTGATGTCCCGGGCCGGCATCGCCACGATGGCGGGATCGCCGGTGAAGGCGTGCGTGACGCTGCCGACCAGGCTGAAATCGCGCTCATATGGACTGGCAAAGATCAGCCGGCCATCCCTGTGCTGGAACACATAGACATTGTCGGTGTCGAACAGGCGCGGCAGGAGCATCTGGCTCGCCTGCAGCGGCCGCAGCTGCCGCGGCAGCGGCGGCTGGCGCAGGATTGTCTCGTTGACCGTCTGCGCCCAGGCGCCCGTCGTGTTGGCCAGCGCCCTTGCCGAAATCAGGCGGCGATGGCCGCGGTCGATCACCGCCAGACGCCAGGCGTCGCCGCGATCGGCGCGCACGCAACGGGCACCGGTCATGATCACCGCGCCGCGCTCCGCCGCATCGACAGCATTGGCGACCACCAGCCGCGTCGCATCGACCACGGCGTCGGAATATTCGAACGCAATGCCGAACGGGCGCTGGAGCGGATTGCCGATCGGATGGTGGGTGACGTCGACGGTCTGCGAGAGCGGCAGAGCAGTCGGGCTGGCCAGACGGTCGTAGAACATCAGCCCTGCGCGCAAGAGCGACGGCGGCCGCTCCTTGGGATGCAAGGGGACCGCAAAACGCATCGGGCGCACCAGATGTGGCGCATTGACGATCCAGCGCTCGCGTTCGGCGAGCTGCGTGCGCACGCGCCACCAGCGCCTGCGCTCAAGCAGCGCGGGATCGCCATGAATCAGCGGGGGGCCGGCCGCCGACGCAGCGCTGGCAAGATCGCCCTGCTCGATCAGGATCACACGCAAGCCGCGCCCTGCGGCATCGCGCGCAAGGCTCGCACCGTTCAACCCACCGCCGATGATCGCCAGATCGTAATCCGCCATGCGCAAGTCTTGTGGTGGGGAGCATGATCCGGATCATGCTCGATCTATGGAGCTTCGCCACCACTATCCGGTCTTGCGTACAGGCTCCATGACATTGGCATTGTCGCGGCCGACCAGTGCCGCATATTGGGCAATCGGCAACGGCTTGCCGAGCAAATAGCCCTGCACAGCGTCGCAGCCTTCGCTCGCGAGGAAGCCGAGCTGTTCCGCCGTTTCCACGCCCTCGGCCACGATCGACATTTCCATGCCATGGCCGAGATCGATCACCGCCCGCACGATCGCCGCGGATTGCGGATTGCGGCCGAGGTTCATGACAAAGGCGCGGTCGATCTTGATCTTGTCGAACGGAAACGCCTGCAGATAGCTCAACGAGGAGTAGCCGCTGCCGAAATCGTCCATCGAGACGCGCACGCCGAGCGTCTTCAGCCGCCGCAATAACGCAAGACCGCGGTCGAAATCCTCGATCAGCACGCCCTCGGTGATTTCGAGCTCGAGCCGGCTCGGCGCGAGCCCGGTTTCCAGCAGGATCGAGTGCACGAGCCCAACCAGGTCGCCGTGCATGAACTGCGCCGGCGACAGGTTGACTGCGATCTGCAGCGGCTTCGCCCAGGAGGCGGCCTCCCGGCAGGCCTCGCGCAGGATCCATTCGCCCATCTCGACAATCAGGCCGCTTTCTTCAGCGAGCGGAATGAAATCGCCGGGCGAGATGAAACCGCGCACCGGATGCACCCAGCGCACCAACGCTTCGAAACCGATGATCTCGCTATCGGCGACGCTGACGGAGGCGCGCGCTTGCGGCTGGAAATACAGCGTGAGTTCGCCATTCTTGACCGCGACCGAAAGGTCCTGGTGCAGCACGCGGCGATCGCGGATCTGCTGATCCATCTCCGGCTCGTAGAGAGTGATCGAGCCGCGCGATTTGGCCTTGGCGCGGAACAACGCCGCGCCGGAATTGGCGAGCAACGATGCGGCATCATTGCCATTGTGCGGGAATACCGAGATGCCGGTGGTCACGCCGGTGCGAACCATCTTGCCGTCGATCACGAATTCCTTGCCCAGCATGTCCGCAAGCTGCTCGGCGAGCAGCATGCCGGCCTCGGGCTGCCTGCCGTCGATGATCAGGCCGAATTCGTCGCCGGACAGCCGCGCCACCACGCCGCCGCGGGCAACTTCCTGGATCCGCTGCGCCACCTCGATCAGGAGCTTGTCGCCGGTGGCGTGGCCGAACACGTCGTTGACCTCCTTCAGCCCGTCGAGGTCGAGGCACAGCACGGCGAACTCCTCGTCGGTGCCGGCGCAGGCCTCGATCATCTGGGCCAGCGCCTGCAGGAAGGCGGCGCGGTTCGGCAGGTCGGTGAGGCCGTCGTGATAGGCCATATGGGCCATGCGCGACTCGGTCTGGCGGCGGTCGGTGACGTCCTCGTGGGTCTTGATCAGATATTGCGGCTGGCCGGCCTCGTCGAGCACGGTGGCGCGGCGGGTCAGGAACAGCCGCAACCCATCCTTGGTCGAGATCGGATGCTCCTCGGTGATCGAGCCGCGTTTTTTGATCGCAGCCTCGTCGCGCGCGATGATCAGCTTGGCTTCCTTGGGATTGAAGATGTCCCTGGCCGTCAGGCCCGTGACCTCCTCGCGCCGGCGGTTCATGATGGTCTCGGCGCTGCGGTTGGCCAGGAGATAGCTCCCGTCGCTGACCCGCTCGACGATCAGAGACACCGGGATGTTGTCGACCACGAGCTCCAGGAACTTCTTGGCGTCCTCCAACTCGCGCGACAGCGAGCGGCGGTCGGTGACGTCCTCGAACAGCGCGATCAGGAATTCAGGATCGCCCTTCTCGTTGCGGGCGATCACGCGGTTCGAGGCCAGCAGGCGCGTCTCGCGGCCGCGCTCGACCGGAAGCTCGCTGGCGTAATGTCCGCTCGGCGATTCGAGCGCGGCGCGGTCGGCGGCCTTGATGCCCGCCGCGGTGTCGGGACGGAAAATTTCGTCGGCGCGCTGGCCCACGATGCGGTCACGCGAGAATCGCGAGAACCGCTCGAAGGCGCGGTTGGCGAAAATGTAGCGGCCGTCCTCGATACTCTTGGCGGCGACGCAGACCGGCACATGGTCGAGCACGGATTCCAGAAACTGCTTGGTGGAAGCGAGCTGGCGCGACAGCTTGCGCTGTTCGCTGCAATCCTCGTGGGTCGCGATCGAACCGCCATTGGGCAGCGGGAAGTAGCGCGCATGCACGCTGCGACCGCCCGGCAACTCGGTGATCAGGCCTTCGGGGCGCGCGGCCAGGCGATAGAACTCCTCGGCGCTGACGTCGAGCAAGCCCTGCGAGCGTCGCAGGTTCAACAGATCGCTGCCGATCATGACCGGCGGCAGGTCGGAGCGCTTGAGGCCGTAGATCTCGAGATAGCGGTCGTTCACGTAAACGATCCGCATCTTGGGATCGGTCATGACCACGCCGTGGTTGAGACTGTTCAGCGCGGTCGAGATATAGGCGCTCCGGCGCAAATGTGTGCGCTTGACCCGCCGCAGCGCCGAGTGCACCCAGAACGCCAGCGCGCCGAGGAAGGCGCTGACCACCGTACCGCCGATCGCGATCTCCCAGGCAACGTTGGGCTCAATCGAGCCGAAATAGCTTGCGGGGGCGAGGGCCTGGACTTGGGCCGAGATTGTGGTTGGGGCTTGGACCTGGGCTTGAGCTTGGACCTGGGCTTGGGCGCAGGCGGATGCGCAAGACAAAACGGCGACCGCCAGGCACAGGAGTACCTGCGCAGCAATCGGCGTTCTGCCGCCATCCTGCCAATTCTTGTCAGCCATTCCTCACCCGCGCGAATTTCAACTCGGGAGTGTCTGGCTTGACGGGTTTGGATCGGGTAAATGCCTACCCGCGAAATCCCCAAAACTGACTTAAATTACGGCAATTGCCCCGACATGATTACCCGACCGTTAAAGGCAAATCCGCCGGAGCCGCGACCGACGGCCCTCCCCGGACGCGCAATGCCCCGAATATCCCGCAGGTCCATGCGGCAGCGGGCCGCCCAAAGACCGGGGCAAGGATGAACTCAAGAACAGGGTCGGGGATATCGGGTCAAGGATAGGTCATGGACAGGGTTGAGTGCGTCGTCATCGGCGCAGGTGTCGTAGGTCTCGCCATCGCCAGGCAACTTGCCCTCGCCGGGCGCGAGGTGATCGTGCTGGAGGCCGCCGAGGGCATTGGCACCGTCACCTCCTCCCGCAACAGCGAGGTGATCCACGCCGGGATCTACTACAAGGCCGGAAGCCTGATGGCGCGGTTTTGCGTGGCTGGCAAATGGGCGCTCTATCGCTATTGCCAGGAGCACGGCGTGCCGCACCGCAATTGCGGCAAGCTGATCGTCGCGGCCTCGCCTGCCGAAACCGACCGCCTGCAATCGATCCGGGCGCATGCCGCGGCCAACGGCGTCGACGACCTCGAGCTTCTCGACCGTGAAGCGGCGCGGGCGCTGGAGCCTGCACTTGCGTGCGATGCGGCCCTGCTGTCGCCATCCACCGGAATCGTCGACAGCCATGCCTTCATGCTGGCGCTGCGCGGCGACGCCGAAGACGCCGGCGCGGCATTCGCATTTCACACCCCGCTCACGGCCGCGCGGGTGAAGGGCGAGCGCATCGAGATCGACGCAGGCGGCCAGACGCCGATGACACTGGAATGTGCGCTCTTGATCAACTCGGCCGGCCTCTCCGCACCTGAGGTTGCGCGCCGCATCGCAGGCATGCCGCAAGAGCTCATTCCGCGGGCGTATCTCGCCAAGGGCAATTATTTCAGCTGCAGCGCGAAGGCGCCGTTCTCGCGCCTGATCTATCCGGTGCCCGAGCCTGGCGGATTGGGCGTGCATCTCACGCTCGACATGGCGGGACAGGCGCGGTTTGGGCCCGACGTCGAATGGGTCGACCATATCGACTACGCTGTCGATCCCGCGCGCGCCGAGCGCTTCTATCCGGCAATACGCAAATACTGGCCGACGCTGCCGGATGGCGCGCTGATGCCGAGCTATTCCGGCATGCGGCCCAAGATCGTGCCGCCACAAATCGCCACGCAGGATTTCGTGATCCAGGGCCCGCGCGAGCACGGCATCGGCGGACTGGTCAACCTGTTCGGAATCGAATCGCCGGGACTGACGTCGTCGCTTGCGATCGCCGCGCATGTCGGTGAGCTCGCAAAAAACTAGCGCGCAGAGACACGAAGAAAACAGCCCGCACAAAAATTTGCGCGGGCCGTTTTGTTAAGCTGGTTGTGGGGAGAACTAACTCGCGCGATGTCCGGATGAATGAACCGACCATCTGGACCGATCGGCATGAGATGATATTGCGGTGCGGAGCTAGTGGAGGGTTTCGCCGCTTTGCTGCCTCAGGCGCTCGATCTGATCCTTCACCAGCAACTTCCGTCGCTTCAATTCGGCTATTTCCAGGTCGTCCGTTGAAAGATGTAGAAGGGCTTCGTGCAACTCGTTTTCAAGAACTTTGTGTTTCCGTTCCAGTTCAACGAGATGTGCCTGAATTGCCATTCGCAACCTCCTCGGTAGGATGAAACCTTGGGATTCCTTGGGGAAGATGACTTTACACCAGTCAATGAATCTGTCGATGGGCAAGCGAATCGGCGCCGTCATTTTTGACGGTCATGTGTAACGAAGCGTGAGCAGGGAACCGGATGATGCTTCCGCTTTTGAATCCCTAAGGAATCACCGGCTTGGCGCAGCGCAAATGCGGGACGGTGCGATTTGCCCGCTTGCGCGGACAAACGGCAGGGCCGATATTTCCCACAGGCTTTCCACAGCCTTTCGCCATCTCATCGCGTTTTTCAGCTATCGTGTATCATGACCGACGAAGATGAGCGCGAACTCCAGGCCGAGCTCGCCCGACTGCAGCAAGAGCATCGCGATCTCGACGCGGCGATCGATGCGCTGCATCTGTCACCCGCTCCGGATCTGTTGCGACTGCAACGCATGAAGAAGCGCAAGCTTTTGCTGCGCGACCGGATCGCCTTTATCGAAGACCAGATCACGCCCGACATCATCGCGTAAGCGCGCGCATTCCCTGCGATGTACTCCGCCACAGCTTCGGGCTGCAGTCGGCGAAAATGTTTTTCGAAACCGGCGCTCCCGGGGCGATTTTTCTACTTGACTCCACTAGAACAAAAAGAGAACGTTTATCCATCACGAGCCACGGGGTCATTGCCATGTCCGCATCCAGCTCCGCTTTCCCATCTGCATCGCCGCTCGACAGCGATCCTCTTGATAACAGCCACTATGAGCAGGCCTGCGATCAGGCGATCGCGATGTGCGACGGCAACCTGCGCAGCACAATCAAGGCGCTGATCATGGCCAACGAATATCTGGAAACCGAGCTGACGGAGTTGCAGGCGGCGATCTCGTCCGGCTGCATGCCGAAGAAGCTTGCCGATCCCGCAGGCGACGCGGCGTGAGCGTTCTGCGGGAGCGCCCGTGACGGCGCTTTTAGAGCGTTTTCGAGCGAAGTGGACACCGGTTCGCGTGAAGAAAACGCGTCAAAACAAGAATCCTGAGCTTCGGTTCTGCTTCAATCAGAACCGGAAACGCTTTAGAGAGGAGCGAAGCGATGGCCGACGTTACCTACTATGTCGCGATGTCTTTCGCACAGGACGAGTGGGGCGCACCGGTTGCGGGTGCTGCCGAGGAATGCCAAAGCCCGACCAGCGCGCTGCGGCGCGCCGAAATGTTGTCGCGGCAGCCCGGCAATATCGGCGCGGTTGCGTTCAGCCGCAGCGGCGATCCGATGATCGGCGAGTTCAGCGATGCGCAGCTGTTGCGCAAATTCGGCCAGGTGCCGGAGGATCTGAGCGGACTCTGATCTTGGCAGGGCCGGGGCGTTCCTGTCACGCCAGATCATGCGCTAGCGGCTTTGACCTCGTGCCGGCGTTGTGCCTTGCGCACATACATAGCGCTGTCCGCCTCTTCCAGCACGCGGCGCATATCGGTTTGAGGCGAGAGAATGGCGATGCCGGCGGATGCGCCTGCGGTCACCGTGCGGCCGTCAAAGGAGAAGCTCAGGGCGTCGATCGCCTGCTCCAGCGCCCGGGCCTTGGCCCGGGCGTCGGTCTCGCTGAGATTCCACAACAGCACGGCAAACTCGTCGCCGCCGAGCCGGCCGACCAGGTCGGACGCACGAACCATTCCGGTGAGGGTGGCGGCGACCGCCTTCAGCACCTCGTCGCCGGCTGAGTGCCCGAAGGTGTCGTTGATCGGTTTCAGGCGATCGACATCGAGCATGATCACCGCGCCGGTTGCATGATAGCGCTTGATATAGGCGACAGAGCGGTTGAGCTCGCGCTCGAAGCCGCGGCGGTTGAGGATGTCGAGCAGAAAATCGGTTTCGGCTGATGCCTGCAGTTCGGCGATTCGCCTGCGGACCTCCGCAAGCTCCGCCTTCAACTGGCGAATTGTCTGTTTGGCCCGCTCGATCGTCGCAGGCCGCTCTGCTTTGGCCTTGGTGGTGGTCTTGGCTCTGGTCCCGGCTCTGCTACTGACTCTGGTCCTGGCTCCGGTCCCGGGCTTGGCCTTCTTGGCCCTGTTCCTGGTCTTGGTCGTATCCCGGACGTTGGCGGCCTGGGACGACGTCGCGGCCTTGCGGCGGGTTCCAGCCACCTTGAGCCGTCGCTTTGCGCCCGGCGCCCGCGCTGGCGCCCTGGTCCTCTTTTTCATAGGTATCCTTGACTGCGGCATGCTGATGAGGCTTGCCGGGATTAGCCCAGACAGGATAGTGCATTCCCCTTCCTTTGCCACACCTTGCCGCCATCGGGCCTGAACTTATACTCCGGCCTATGGTTCTGGATTCCCGAGAAGAATTAACCCTATGACCGCTACCATCGCCATCATCATGGGCAGCCAGTCGGACTGGGAAACCATGCGCCACGCGGCCGACACGCTGGATGCGCTGGGCGTGGCCTTCGAGGCGCGCATCGTCTCCGCCCATCGCACCCCTGAGCGCCTGTTTGCCTTTGCCAAGAGCGCCAAGGCCGATGGCTTCAAAGTCATCATTGCCGGCGCCGGCGGAGCGGCCCATCTGCCCGGCATGACGGCGTCGCTGACGGAGCTGCCGGTGTTCGGCGTTCCCGTCGCGAGCAAGGCACTTTCGGGGGTGGATTCGCTGTATTCCATCGTCCAGATGCCGGCGGGCGTGCCGGTGGGCACGCTGGCGATCGGCAAGGCGGGCGCCATCAACGCGGCGCTGCTGGCAGCAAGCGTGCTGGCGCTGCAGGACCCAGGCCTTGCGGCAAGACTCGCCGCCTGGCGCAAGCAGCAGACGGACGCAGTCGCCGAGCGCCCGGAGGACAAGGCGTGACCTCTCACTCTCAGGTGAAGCTGAAGCCCGGCGACACCATCGGAATCCTTGGCGGCGGGCAATTGGGCCGGATGCTGGCCATGGCCGCCGCACGGCTCGGGCTTCGTTGCCAAGTGTTTTCACCCGATCCGGATTCGCCGGCCTTCGACGTCGTCGCGAATGCGAGCTGCGCCGAATATGCCGATGTCGAGGCGCTCGAACTGTTCGCCAACGACGTCGACGTCATCACCTATGAGTTCGAGAACGTGCCCGCCGCGGCGGCGCTGGTCCTGTCGGCCCGGCGCCCGGTGCTGCCCGAGCGCAAGATCCTCGAGACCACCCAGGATCGCCTCGCGGAGAAGGACTTTGTCACGCGGCTCGGGATCGGCACCGCCGCCTATGCCGACGTGACGTCGGCGGCCTCGCTGCGTCAGGCGGTCGCGCGCATCGGGCTGCCCGCAGTGATCAAAACCCGCCGCTTCGGCTATGATGGCAAGGGCCAGGCCATCATCCGCAAGCATGACGAGATCGATCGGATCTGGGAGGAGCTCGGCACCAAATCCGCCATCCTGGAGGCTTTCGTGCCGTTCGAGCGCGAGATTTCGGTGATCGCCGCGCGCTCGGCCGACGGCCAGGTCGAATGTTTCGACGTCACCGAGAACGAGCACCGCGACCACATCCTCAAGGTCTCGCGCGCACCAGCGGCGATCCCGGAAAGCCTGGCTGCTGAGGCGCGCGAGATCGCCGGCAAGATTGCGGACGCGCTCAGCTATGTCGGCGTGCTCGCGGTCGAGATGTTCGTGCTGCCTCATGCGGCCGGCCCCAAGGTGCTGGTCAACGAGATCGCGCCGCGGGTGCATAATTCCGGCCACTGGACGCTGGACGGCGCATCGATCTCGCAGTTCGAGCAGCACATCCGCGCCATCGCCGGCTGGCAGCTCGGAAAGCCGGTGCGGCACGGCGAGGTCACCATGACCAACCTGATCGGCGACGAGATCGCGACCTACCCCGAATGGCTGGCCGTGCCCGGCGCTACGGTTCACATCTACGGCAAGGGAACGCCGCGGCCGGGCCGGAAGATGGGCCATGTGACGCAGGTGCTACCGAAATCGGCCTGATCCGCATCAAAAAACGGCGATTCTGGCGATCAAACGCGCGTAATACCGCGTACAGCCGTAGACAGTTTGGTTTTTGTCTGATACATCCGCTGCCCTCAAGGTAGCGGGCGTGGCCTTTTTTGTCGGCCCTCTACGTTAAGCCAATTTCACTCCGATTTACTGAAAAGAGGATGCCGGGTGCAGGTACTCGTTCGCGACAACAATGTTGATCAAGCCCTGAAGGCGCTGAAGAAGAAGATGCAGCGCGAGGGTATTTTCCGCGAGATGAAGCTCCGCGGTCATTACGAGAAGCCGTCCGAGAAAAAGGCCCGTGAAAAGGCCGAAGCCGTGCGCCGTGCGCGCAAGCTTGCCCGCAAGAAGCTGCAGCGCGAAGGTCTGCTGCCCATGAAGCCGAAGCCCGCTTTTGGCGCAGGTCCCGGCGGTGAGCGCGGTGCTGGGCGCGGTGGCGCTGGCGGCCCGTCGCGCGGTCCGCGCTAACAGGCGCTTTTTGACAGACTGCCTTTGACAGACTGCCATTGTTGAACGCGGGCCGGACGGTCCGCGTTATTTTTTTGAATTATTTTGCAAGCTGGTCTGTGTCTTTGCCGCGCCCAGCGTGAATCGATGCGGCCCCAAATTTCATTCACCTCTCCCCGCCGGAAAGAGATAGAGCTGCAGCGCCTTATCCGACCTGATATCGCCCCGCTTAGGAGCGTTTTCGAGCGAAGTGGACACCGGTTCGCGTAAAGAAAACGCGTCAAAACAAGAATCTAGAGCTTCGGTTCTGATTCAATCAGAACCGAAAATGCTCAGTCCGTGAACTTGGACGACGACGAGGACGGGGTCGGAATGACCGCATGGAACATCGACTTCGCAGCCGACAGCATGTCCTCAGCCACGTTCCTGGTGTGATCGCGGGGACTCGGGGTTGCTGCACCGGCGTCCGCACGCAGGTCGAGCGGCGGCTGCGCGGGTGGAGGCGGAATGTCGGCCGGCGGCGTCGGACGGTTGGGATCGTTGCCCACTGAGGCGGTGTAGGGCGGATAGGTCGGCTGTGCGGATGCACCACCCTGCTCGGCCGATGGCGTCGACACCGTGATTGGCGGCGGCAGCGGCCGAAGCGGAACTGCGGCAACCGTCCGCGGCGGCTCCTGAACTCTCGGCGGCTCGGGGCTGCGTACAGCCTCTTGTACCTTTTCCTGCTGTACCTTTTCCTGCCCCTTCTCTCTTGTCCCTTCCTGGGCCTTGTCTTGCGACCGCTCGGCCTTGTCGGTGATGCCCCGCAGCCGGTCGATCGCCGCCCGCGCAAGCTCGGCCGCGTCGCGATGCTCCTCCGTCGGGGTCGCCGAGGCTTCAGCCGACGGCGCCGGATTGGCAGCAGGCGCCGGCGTCACGACTGCCGGCGCGACAGCGACCGCGGCGGGAGAGGCGGTCGGCGAAGGCGCGGTCTTTGGCTTCTCAGCCACCGCCTTGTCGCGCGAGAACGGCAGGATGGAATGGCGGCGCGTATCGGCGGGCGCGTTCGCGGTCTCGACCGGCTTCGTGTCAGCTTTGGTTTCTACCGCTTTGGCTTCGGCTGCCTTGGCTTCGACCGCCTTGGTCTCGGCAGGCTTCACCTCCGCCGGGTGCTCGGACGCGGTCTTCTCGATCAGCGCCTTTTCGGAGATGCCCTTAGCCTTGATGCCGGGCTCGGGGATCGACGCCGTCTCGGACTTGCCGCCAGCCTTTGCGCCGGCGTTTGAACCCTTGGGATCGGCTATCGAGGGATTGGCTGTCGAAACCGCGGCCGCGGGCGCATCCGCCGCCGGCCTGGCATTGATGTAATGATTAACGATGTACGCCCCAATCACGGTCGCGACGACCGATGGGAGAATGTCCATCGCGATCTTCGTGAGGTATTTCAGCATGCCAACCACTCCCCGAAGGGGAGTGATGCTGGAACTTTGAGGCACATTCAGGGATCAACTACGTCAGATCGGTGGCAATTCGGTAAAGGCTATATTAATCCGGTGAATGCGACATTAACGCTTCAGTTCGACTTCCAGGAACACGATTTCAGATGACGTTTCGTTGAGCACGTCGTGCTGGACGCCCGCCTTGCGGAAGTAGGATTTCCCGACCCCGAGCTGCGCCTTTGACCGCTCGCCATTGGGCGCCACGATGGTCATCTCACCCGCCGTCACCGGCACGATCACATAGTCCATCTCGTGGGTATGATGGCCGGTCGCGCTGCCCGGCGCCAGCCGCCACTGGGTCACCCGGACCTCGGGGGTATCAACTTGGACGTCTGAGGTGGCGGCGAGCATCGGCAAAATCTCCCAGAGCATGATCCGGAAAAGTGTGCAGCGGTTTTCCGACAAGATCATGTTCAATTTTACGGCACGAAGACCAGGAACAGGAATACCGCAAACACCACCATGTGGACCAGCCCGAACAGGATGTTGGTCCGTCCGGTGCCGAATGTCAGCATGCTCAGGATGAAGGTGAGCAGGAGCTCAACCATGTTCTGCTCGTTGAGCCCGAGCACCAGCTGCTTGTCCAGCGCGAAAGCGGCCACCGCGACCGCCGGAACCGTCAGGCCGATGGTTGCAAGCGAGGAACCGAGCGCGAGGTTGATGCTCTTCTGCAGGTCGTTCTTGCGCGCAGCCGACACCGCCGCGACGCTCTCGGGCAGCAGGATCAGCAAGGCCACCACCACGCCGGCAAAGGCCGGCGGCGCGCCGATCGCGGCGGTCGCGGCATCGACGACGAGGGAGAATTTTTTCGACAGCAGCACCACACCAAGCAACGAAACCAGAAGCAGCGCGATGCTCAGCGCCAACAGGCCGCCGGATATTGGCGCGCCGCCCTCCCCCGGATCGGCCTCCGCCTTGATGAAGTAATCGCGGTGCCGGCTGGTCTGGGTGTAGAGGAAGACGCCATAGAGCAGGATGGTGACGACGCTGACGAATTCGAGCTGCGCCTCGGAGTAGACCGGGCCCGGCGTCGTCAGCGTGTAGTTGGGCAGGATCAGCGTGATCGTCGCCATCGTGAAGAGCACGCTGAGATAGAGATTGGCGCCGGAGACCTGCACGTCCTGCTCGCGGTAATGCAGGCCGCCGATGAAGACGCAGATGCCGACGAGGCCATTGCAGACAATCATCACCACGGCAAAGACCGTGTCACGCGCCAGCGTCGGCACCTCCTTCTCGCCCAGCATGATGGTTGCGATCAGCGCCACCTCGATGATGGTGACCGACAGCGTGAGCAGAAGCGTGCCGAAGGGCTCGCCGATCCGGTGCGCGATCACCTCGGCATGGTGCACGGCGGCGAACACCGTGCCGAACAGGATGATCAGCAGTACCGCGGCGAAGGCTAGCCCCGCCGGCGAAGGCGTGAAATCGTAATGCAAGGCCGTGACGGCGACAAACAGGGCCACGGCGAGGCCCGGAAAAATCCATGACGATTTCGACATCTCGCTATGGGCGCTCATGGGCTTACAACCTCGGGCAAGCAAATCCGCGGTCAGCCTTTCAAAGCGGCGATGAATTGTCGAGCCGTTTCAACCGCGCCGAAGTCTCCGAGATCATTATGCCCGCCGTCGGGAAACCGCACGAATTGCTTCGGCTCGTGGGCCAGCGCGAACAGCTTTTCGCCGAGTGAGATCGGGATGGTTTCATCGCGCACGCCATGCATGATCAGGAGCGGCGCCGTCACCCGCGCGATCCGCTCGTCGGAGTGAAAGCTGTCCCTCACCAAGAGGCGTACCGGCAGAAACGGAAACGCCATGGCTGCGACATCCGCGATCGAAGTGTAGGGCGCCTCCAGGATCAGGCCGCCCACGGGGTGCCCGGCGGCGACCGCCACGGCAACGCCGGTGCCGAGCGAAAAGCCCCAGGCCACGATGCGGCTGGCGTCGTAGCGCGCCCGGGCAAAATCGTAAGCCGCCGCCGCGTCGAGCAGGAGCGCGCCCTCGCTCGGGCTGCCGCTGGAGCCGCCATAGCCGCGATAGGACATCGCAATCAGGCCGGTGCCATCGGCCGTGATGTCCCGAAAGCGGCCGACGAGCCAGGCGAGACTTTCGCCATTGCCGTGAAAATAGAGCACGACGTGGCGCCCCGGCTTTGCCGGTACATGCCAGAAGATGATCTTTTCACCGTCATCCGTCGTCAGCACATGCTCTTCGGCCTCACTGAGGCCTGCCGCCTCAGGCGAGGTGCGCGTCGCTTGCGGGATCGGATAGATGAAGGACCGCTGCGCAAAGAACAACACGACGAGCACGCCGACATAGCCAAGACAGCCGACAATGACGAGCCATTTGAGAACCGTCATGGCTCGCCACTAGAGCATGATCCGGAAGAGGGTGCAGCGGTTTTCCGGATCATGCTCAATCGCAGCGCCACTACTACATCGCCTTGACGATGTTCTCCGTCATCTTCTTGGCGTCGCCGAGCAGCATCATGGTGTTGTCGCGATAGAACAGCGGATTGTCGATGCCGGCATAGCCTGAAGCCAGCGAGCGCTTGATGAACATCACGGTGCCTGCCTTCCAGACCTGCAGCACGGGCATGCCGTAGATCGGCGACGTCTTGTCTTCTTCCGCGGCCGGGTTGGTGACGTCGTTGGCGCCGATCACGAAGGCGACGTCGGCCTGTGCAAACTCCGAGTTGATGTCCTCAAGCTCGAACACCTCGTCATAGGGCACGTTGGCTTCGGCGAGCAGCACGTTCATGTGGCCGGGCATGCGGCCAGCGACGGGATGAATGGCGTATTTCACCTCCACCCCTTCCTTCTTCAGATTGTCGGCCATCTCGCGCAGCGCGTGCTGGGCCTGCGCCACCGCCATGCCGTAGCCCGGCACGATGATCACCTTCTGCGCGTTCTTCATGATGAAGGCCGCATCGTCAGCCGAGCCGAGCTTCACCGGCCGCGCTTCCCCGCCGGCCGCGCTGGCCGCCGAGGTCTCGCCGCCGAAGCCGCCGAGGATGACCGAGATGAACGAGCGGTTCATCGCATGGCACATGATGTAGGACAGGATCGCGCCGGAGGAGCCGACCAGCGCGCCGGTGATGATCAGCGCGGAGTTACCCAACGTGAAGCCGATGCCGGCGGCCGCCCATCCCGAATAGGAGTTGAGCATCGAGATCACGACCGGCATGTCGGCGCCGCCGATCGGAATGATCATCAACACGCCCAACGCCAGCGCGAGGATGGTGTTGAGCCAGAAAAAGACCGCGTTGCCGGTCGCCACAAGGCCGATGATGCTGACCACCAGCGCAACGGCGAGTGCGATATTGATGAGGTGACGCGCCGGCAGGATGATCGGCGCACCGCTCATCCGCGCCGACAGTTTCAGGAACGCGATCACCGAGCCGGTGAAGGTCAAGGCGCCGATGGCGACACCGAGCGACATCTCGACCAGGCTCTGGGTATGGATGTTGCCGGACGTGCCGATGTCGAAAGCCTCAGGCGCATAGAAGGCGCCGGCGGCGACCAGCACGGCGGCCATGCCGACCAGCGAGTGGAAGGCGGCGACGAGCTCGGGCATCGAAGTCATCGGCACGCGGCGGGCGATCACCGCGCCGACGCCGCCGCCGATGGCCACACCGAGGATGACGAGCAGCCACGCCATGCCGTCGGCCGGCGGGTGGTTGGCGAGCGTGGTGGCGACCGCAATCGCCATGCCGGCCATGCCCAGGAAGTTGCCGCGGCGGCTCGACGCCGGACTGGACAGACCGCGCAGCGACAGGATGAACAGCACACCCGCCACGAGATAGAGCAGTGCAGACAGATTGGCGTTCATCTCAGGTCCCCGTTTGTCCCATCACACTGAGGTGGCGGCCGCTCACTCGACCAATCACTTGGCTTTCTTCTTGTACATCGCCAGCATGCGCTGGGTGACAAGGAAGCCCCCGAAAATGTTCACGCAAGCGAAGATCAGCGCGATGAAGCCGAAGCCGCGCGCCCACCCCGACCCGCTCGAAACCAGGCCGACGCCCACCGCAAGCAGCGCGCCGACCACGATCACCGACGAGATCGCGTTGGTCACCGACATCAGCGGCGTATGCAGCGCAGGCGTCACCGACCACACCACGAAATAGCCGACGAACACGGCGAGCACGAAGATCGACAGCCTGAACACGAAGGGATCGACGACTTGAGCAGCATGCTCCATGGCGGTTCTCCTTGGGCCCGAATTAGGAAGACTTGGGCTGGAAGTTCGGATGGATGACCTTGCCGTCTCTGGTCAGCGCGGTGGCCTTGACCAGCTCGTCATCCCAGTTGATCGCCAGCGCCTTGCTGGTCTTGTCGACCATGGTCTCGATGAAGGACAGCAAATTGCGTGCATAGAGGCCGGAGGCGGAGGCCGCGACCCGGCCCGCGAGATTGGGAAAGCCGACGATCTTGATGCCGTCGACCTCGGAGGTCTCGCCGCTCTTCACGCCCTCCACATTGCCGCCGCGCTCGACGGCGAGATCGACCAGCACCGAGCCGGGCTTCATGGTCTTGACCATGTCGAGCGAGATCAGCCGCGGCGCCGGGCGGCCCGGGATCAGGGCGGTCGTGATCACCACGTCCTGCTTCTTGATATGCTCGGCAGTGAGCGCGGCCTGCTTCGCCTGGTACTCCCTGGACATTTCCTTGGCGTAGCCGCCGGCGGTCTCGGCCTGCTTGAACTCCTCGTCCTCGACCGCGATGAATTTCGCACCGAGACTTTCGACCTGCTCCTTCACCGCCGGCCGCACGTCGGTCGCGGTGACGATCGCGCCCAGCCGGCGCGCGGTCGCGATCGCCTGCAGGCCAGCGACGCCGACGCCCATCACGAACACTTTCGCAGCGGGCACGGTGCCGGCCGCCGTCATCATCATCGGGAAAGCGCGCCCGAAGGCCTCGGCCGCCTCGATCACCGCGCGGTAACCGGCGAGGTTCGCCTGCGACGACAGCACGTCCATCACCTGGGCGCGGGTGATGCGCGGCATCAATTCCATCGCAAAAGCTGAAACGCCGGCATCGGCCATCGCCTTGAGTGCGGCATCATTGCCATAGGGGTCCATGATGGCGATCACGGCCGCGCCGCGCTTGTACTGGCCAAGCTCGGATGCTTCCGGCCGCTTCACCTTGATGACGACGTCGGCATCCTTGAGCGCGTCGGCACTGATGGTGGCGCCGGCAGCGGTAAATTCGGTATCCGGCAGGCCCGATTTGACGCCGGCGCCCGGCTCCACCGCGACATCCACTCCCAAAGCCTTGAACTTCTTCACCGTATCGGGCGAAGCCGCCACCCGCGGCTCGGCCGGATCGATCTCCTTGGCAACGGCAATCTTCATAGGGCCTCCGGCGGCGCAAGGCATGCGCGCGCGATCAGACTAGCGTTAATCTGGCTGAGATGGATACCGGTTTTGCAACCAGCGCTTACGCAAAATTTTCGTTGCGTCAGGTCAGGAAGATCGCCATCAGGGCCACGATCAGGGCGACCGTGATCGTGCCGTATTTCACGAGCTTGAGGAAACCCTCATAGGTCGCCTCATGCGCCGCGTAGTCGTTGCCATCAGCGGTCGTATAGGCCACTTCACTATGACTTGCCATTTGCGTCCCCAGTCTTGTCGAGCGTTTCTGCGCAGGAATTAGCGCAATCCTTTTGGCAGAGCAACGGCGATGGCGCACCTTCTGTGCACGAGAGGGTCTTGCCTAAGGCACAGGCACAGCGGGCCAACGATCCCAAATTCCGCGAGCGATACTTTACCTGCCCCCCCGTCGGGAGCCAGAGAGAGAATAATTTTCGCCACCCGCCCCGGTTGGGGTACGGACGGGCTCCGTTCAATCAAAAAATGATTCGTTTGACGGACGGATTACAGGCGGGGCTCCTCTTTAGCCCATCGCCTCCAGCTCGTCGATCATGGCCGAAATCACCGACAGCCCGCCGTCCCAGAATTTCGGGTCCTTGGCATCGAGCCCGAACGGCGCCAGCAGCTCGGAGTAATGCTTGGTGCCGCCGGCCGAGAGCATGGCGAGATAGCGCTCGGCAAAGCCCTCGGAGGCATGCTCATAGACTGCATAAAGCGAGTTCACCAGGCAATCGCCGAAGGCATAGGCGTAGACGTAGAACGGCGAATGGATGAAGTGGGGGATATACATCCAGAAATTCTCATAGCCCGGCTTGATCTCGATCGCCGCGCCCAGGCTCTCGGTCTGCACCGACAGCCAGATCTGGCCGATCCGCTCGGCCGTCAGTTCGCCGTTCTTGCGCTCGGTATGGACGGCGCGCTCGAAGGTGTAGAACGCGATCTGGCGCACCACCGTGTTGATCATGTCCTCGACCTTGCCGGCGAGCAGCGCCTGCCGCTGCTTGGCGCTCCTGGTCTCTGACAGCAGCCGCCTGAAGGTGAGCATTTCGCCGAACACGCTTGCGGTTTCGGCCAAGGTCAATGGCGTCGGCGCCATCAGCGCGCCGTTCCGGGCTGCCAGCACCTGGTGCACGCCATGTCCGAGTTCGTGCGCCAGCGTCATCACGTCGCGCGGCTTGCCCTGGTAGTTCATCAGCACATAGGGATGTGCGGAGGGCGTGGTCGGATGCGAGAACGCGCCCGGTGCCTTGCCGGGACGCACCGGCGCATCGATCCAGCGGTCGTCGAAAAAGCGCTGGGCGATCTCGGCCATGCGCGGCGAGAAGCCGCGATAGGCCGTCAGCACCATGTTCTTCGCCTCGGGCCAGGCGATCGCGCCGGTCGGCGCAAACGGCAGCGGGGCGTTGCGGTCCCAGTGCGGCAGCTTCTTCTTGTTGAACCAGCCGGCCTTCAGCCGGTAATAGCGATGCGAGAGCTTGGGATAGGCCGCGCGCACCGAGGCGACCAGCGCATCAACCACCTCGCGCTCCACCCGGTTATTCAAGTGGCGCGAATCCGCAACATCCTGGAAACCGCGCCAGCGGTCGGAAATTTCCTTGTCCTTGGCCAGCGTGTTGGTGATCAAGGCAAAGGTGCGTTCATTGCCTTTGAAGGTCTTGGCGAGCGCATCAGCTGCGACCTTGCGCTTCTTGCCGTCGCGATCCTGCAAAAGATTCAGGGTCGGCTCGATCGCGAGATCTTTACCGCCAACCTTAAAGCGCAGGCCGGAGATGGTCTGGTCGAACAGCCGGTTCCAGGCGGAATAGCCGGTCTGGGATTTCTCATGGAAGAGCTGCTCGCTGCGATCATCGAGCTGGTAGGGCTTGTCCTTGCGCAGATCCTCGATCCAGGGCCGGTAGTGAGCGAGCGCCGGCGCCTGCATCGCGTGCTCCAGCACGGTATCGTCGATGCGGTTGAGCTCGAGCGCAAAGAACAGCAAATGCGTGGAGGCCGCGGTCAGCCGCTCCGACACGTCGCCGTAGAATTTGGAGATCGCGGGATCGACGCTGTCGCCGGCATGCGCCAGGCCGGCATAGGAGCCGAGCCTGCCCGCCAGATCGTCGATCGCCTCATAGCGTTTCACGGCCTCGGCCAGCCATGCGCCGCCGTCATCCCGCGCGGCATGTTCCGCAAGCCTGCCCTTGTAGTCGGTCTCAAACGCGACGCAATCGGCATCCATCTTCGCAAGGTCTCGCGCCACCTCGGGCGCGTCGATCCCACCATAGAGATCGGACAGGTTCCATTCCGGCAGCCTGCCAGTCTTTGCGGCCGGGCCGGACTGCGTCTTGGAAGCTTTCCTGGCGGTTTCCTTGATTACCTTCTTGGCGGTCTTCGCCTTGGCGGCGGTCTTGCTGGAGTTCGGTTTGCGGAGAGCGGACGTGTTGCGCGAAATCATCGTGTTCGAAACCTGTGTTCAACCGAAGCGAAGAGCGAAACTTAAGTGTGCGTTAAGCCTCGTCGGCCAGAGTGCCCCGATTCGAGACAGATAGTCGCATTGCTGGGGGAAAGCCATGGCCGCCACCATTTTGATCGCCGATGATGACGCCGTGCAGCGCCGCCTCGTCGAGGCCATGGTGCAGAAATGCGGCTATGAGGCGGTGGTGGTGGAGTCCGGCGACGCCGTGATGGCCATGCTGGCCAGCCCCGAGGCCCCTGCGATCGACGCGATCGTGCTCGATCTGGTAATGCCCGGCCTCGACGGCATGGGCGTGCTGGAGCGGATGCGCGAGGCTGGTCTTTCCATTCCCGTCATCGTGCAGACCGCCCATGGCGGCATTGACAATGTGGTCTCGGCGATGCGCGCCGGCGCCCAGGATTTCGTGGTCAAGCCGGTCGGCATCGAGCGGCTGCAGGTGTCCTTGCGCAATGCGCTCAACACGTCGGCGCTGAAGGGCGAACTGCAGCGGATCAAGCACAGCCGCGAAGGACGCCTGAGCTTTTCCGACATCATCACCCGCTCCGACGCCATGACGGGCGTGCTGCGCATCGCGCAGAAGGCGGCCTCGTCCTCCATTCCGGTGCTGATCGAAGGTGAATCCGGCGTCGGCAAGGAACTGTTCGCCCGCGCCATCCATGGCTCCGGCGAGCGCAAGGCCAAGCCGTTCATCGCGGTGAATTGCGGCGCGATCCCCGACAATCTCGTGGAATCGATCCTGTTCGGTCATGAGAAAGGCGCCTTCACGGGCGCCACCGAGCGCCATACCGGCAAATTCGTCGAAGCCCATGGCGGCACGCTGTTCCTCGACGAGGTCAGCGAGCTGCCTCTGACGGCGCAGGTCAAGCTTTTGCGGGCGCTGCAGGAGGGTGCGGTCGAGGCGGTCGGCGGCCGCAAGCCGGTCAAGGTCGACGTCCGCATCATCTCGGCGACCAACCGCAAGCTGCTCGACCGGGTCAAAGGCGGGCACTTCCGCGAAGACCTGTTCTACCGGCTGCATGTGCTGCCCCTGACCATCCCGCCGCTGCGGGCGCGCCGCGAGGACATTCCGCATCTGCTGCGACATTTCCTGACGCGCTTTGCGGCGGAGGAAAACCGCACCATCACCGGCATCAGCGGCGATGCGATGGCCTATCTCGCTGAGCTCGACTGGCCCGGCAACATCCGCCAGCTCGAGAACACGGTCTATCGCGCGGTCGTGCTGTCGGAAGGCGAGCAGCTTGGCATTGCCGATTTCCCCCTGATCAATGCGCAATCGACCATGGTTCCGGACGCGCCCGCCGAGCCACTGGTTGTGGCGCCGCCGATCCATCCGTCGCAACCCGCGATGGTCTCTGGTAGTGAAATACCCATCGCTCCACTCCCAACCCACGGGATTCTCACCATGCTCACCGGCGCTGGCGAAGTGCGGCCGCTGGAAGAGCTGGAGAACGAAATCATCCGCTTTGCCATCGCGCATTATCGCGGGCAGATGTCGGAAGTGGCGCGCCGCCTGAAAATTGGCCGATCGACTCTCTACAGGAAGCTCGACGACGCGAGCCCCCGAGCCACTGTCGATGGCGAGGCGGCGGACGACGAGGAGACATGATGCGCCGACGATTCCGAATGTGGCGACACGGTGTCGGGTTGCGCAAAAATAGACTGCAAGTATCGGTGTTTGTTGAGGCTTTGAACCGTTGCCTGCAGGTGACAGACCTATGAAAAAGCGCATGGCAAAAGCGCACAATTCGTTGCAAAGGGCTGCTCTGGAAGTCAGTTTGTCGTGTACTGCCCCCGTTCGGCTTGGTTCCGAAAACGGGGCCTGTGTATCGTCTGCGTACGGGTGGGTAGCGTGCAGGCATGACAGAATTCACGGCCGACGCTTTTAGCTGAAGCTCACAGGCGATAACTGGAACTGCCCATTTTGCCAGAGGCAGTTCACCCAAAGGGGTGTGACAATGCGAGACTGTTCGAACAACCGCGGCAGATTTGACCGTGTCCTGATGGCCGTCGCGGCAAGCTTCCTCGCGGTGTCCGCAACCTCGGCAATGGCGCAGGATAATCCGCCGCGCTCGAGCGCCGCGGAACTCGCAATCGAAGCCGCGATCCCGCGCCCCGAACCCGCCAATGTTCCGCCCCCGACCGCCGCCGATATCAAGCTCGACGCGACGGCCACGATCACCGAGCCGGCCAAGCCTGCGGAAGCCGCTCGGCCCACGACCGAAGCCGCAAAACCGGTAGAGCAGCCTGCGCCCGCAGCGGTTGCGACCACGCCCACCACCGAACCCAAGTCGGATGCGGCGCCGAAGAACGACACGGCCAAGATCGAGCCAACCAAAACCGAGCCAACCACGACCGAGCCCGGCAAGAGCGAGCCTCAAAAGAGCGACACGGCGGCTGCGCCGGCAGCTGCGTCCGCGCCCCCTGCGGCCGAGCCCGTCAAGGCGGCCAGCACGGTGCCGGCCGCCGACCAGCCGGTTGCCGACAAGCTCAAGGAGATGCTTGCCGCCAAGTCGCTGCGCTATTTCGACCGCAAGGGCGAGCGTCCCGCCGTCGAGAAATTCTATGCCGCGCGTGACTACGCGCCGGTCTGGACGCAGGCAGGGGGTCTGACCGACACCGCCAAGGGCGTGATCGCGCGACTGAAGGACGCCGCCTCCGACGGCCTCACCCCCAGCGATTATCCAGTGCCGGATTTTGCCGGCGCCACCACGCCGGACGCGCTGGCCGAAGCCGAATTGAAGCTCACCGACAGCATGCTGACCTATGCGCGCCAAGCGCAGAGCGGCCGCGTGCACTGGTCGCAGGTCAGCGGCGACATCTCCTATCCCGAGCATCCGACCGATCCGGCCGAGGTGCTGAGCCATATCACCACCGCTAAGGACGGCTCTACCGCCTCCATCGCCCTCGACAGCTACAACCCGCCGCAAAAGCTTTATCAGGAGCTGAAGGCCAAGCTTGCCGAACTGCGCGGCCAGGGGCCGGGACAAGCGATCGAGATTGCCGATGGTCCGGTGCTGCGCTATGCGCCTGCGCGCAACAAGAAGCAGGCGGACGTGCTGATGGAAGATCCGCGCGTGCCGCAGCTGCGCGCCAAGCTTGGCGTCGAAAATGCTGACGATACGCATTACGACGCCAAGGTCGCGGACGCCGTGCGCAAATTCCAGGAAAGCGTTGAGCTGAGGGAAACCGGCGTTCTCGATGCCGCGACCGTGCGGGCGCTGAACAGCCCGAAGCGCGACAAGCAGATCGACGTCGTCATTGCCAACATGGAGCGCTGGCGCTGGCTGCCGCGCGAACTCGGCGCGCCGTCGATCGGGGACGCCTATGTCATTCTCAACATCCCCGACTATACGCTGAAGGTGATGCAGCACGGCCAGCAGGTCTGGACCACCAGGGTCGTGACCGGCAAACCCGGCATCCACGCCACGCCGCTGCTGACCGAGACGATGAAATACATCACGGTCAACCCGACCTGGAACGTGCCGCCCTCGATCGTGTATGGCGAATATCTGCCGGCGCTGCAGCAGGACCCCACCGTGCTGGAGCGCATGGGACTGAGGCTGGAGCGTGAACGCGACGGCTCGATCCACATCTCGCAGCCGCCAGGCGACGCCAACGCGCTCGGCCGCGTCCGCTTCAACTTCCCCAACAAGTTTCTGGTCTATCAGCACGACACGCCGGACAAGTACCTGTTCGAGAAGAGCGAGCGCGCCTACAGCCACGGTTGCATGCGCGTGCAGTATCCGGACCAGTACGCTTCCATCCTGCTCAACATCACCGAGCCGAACGAGCACTACACGCCGGAGAAGATCCGCTCGATGTACGGCCACAGCGAGATCGACCTGAAATTCCCCACGCCGATCCCGGTCAACATCACCTACCAGACCGCCTTCGTGGATGACGCCGGCAAGCTGCAGTTCCGCAAGGACATCTACGGCCGCGACCCCGGCATGATCGCGATGCTCAGGGGCGCGCGTGGCAAGGACCTGGAGAATGTGGTCGCGCATTCCCAGCCGGGCTATGGCGGCTCAGCCAAGCTGCCGCCAGGCGTGAGCGTCGCGAGCGCCAACGGCTGGTCCTCGGGCCCGTCCTTCTTCGAGCGCCTGTTCGGCGGCGGCGGTCAGCTGACGCCGCCCGCCCCGGTCGGCCGCCGTCCGCTGTACCAGCAGCAGCGCGGATTCTTCACCCGCTGATCTCAAGGTTCGAAAGCACGGCCGTCCGAACCGGACGGCCGCCCGGCCCGACCAATTTCCCTTTAAAATCAACGATCGGCTCCTCGCCTGAGGCGCTCAACGTTAACCATTCTTTGGGGTTAGCGGACTGCGGCTCTTTTTCGCCACAGTGAACGGATTAGGTTAAGGCCAACTTGGGGACGGGATGGTAGGGCTTGGTTAACCATCCCGCTTTACGAAAAGCGTTCAATCTCTTTCGCCCTCGGGGTTAGCGGAAGAGTCCACTGAACGCCGGTCGACTGGGTGGGCTCATACGTGCTGACGGGTCTCGCACGCCGTTTCAACTTGCTGTCCGTGCATAAAGCTGCTTGCCAGGCTGGCGCCGCGGCGTTGATGCTGCTGGCGTGTGCTGGCTCCGTGCACGATGCCACCGCACTGAACGAAACCCGCACCCTCTCCTTCCACCACACACATTCCGGCGAAGACCTCACCGTCACCTTCAAGCGCCAGGGGCGCTATGACGAAGAGGCGCTGAAGACGCTCAATCACTTCCTGCGCGACTGGCGGACCCAGGACCAGACAGCGATGGACCGCCATCTGTTCGATATCATCTGGGAAGTCTATCGCGACGTCGACGCCAAGCAGCCGATCCAGATCGTCTCCGCCTACCGCAGCCCAGCGACCAACGCCATGCTCCGCCGCCGCTCGGCCCATTCGGGCGTGGCCCGCGCCAGCCAGCACATGCTGGGGCATGCGATGGACTTCTACATTCCGGGCGTGCAGCTTGAGCAGATCCGCTTCGCGGGCTTGCGGCTGCAGCGCGGCGGCGTCGGTTTCTACCCGACCTCGGGCTCGCCCTTCGTCCACCTCGACACCGGCAATATCCGCCACTGGCCGCGCATGACCCATGACCAGCTGGTCAGGGTGTTCCCCGACGGCCGCACCGTGCACATCCCGACCGATGGCGTGCCGCTGAAGGGCTATGAGCTCGCCAAGGCCGACATCGAGAGGCGCAGCGGCGATGACGCCACAACCGTCTCCAACAAGCCTTCGTTCCTAGCCGCCTTGTTCAAGGGCAAGTCGAGCGACGATGATGATGATGCGGGAAGCGCGTCTGAGGTGAATGACAGGCCGGCACCCATCGTCGTCGCGGCCGCCGCCAGCAAACCGGCTGAGGCGCTGCCTTGGCCGCGGGCGCGGCCGCAGCTTGCCGCGACCCTGCAGCTTGCCTCCGCTGACTCCACCATTGCGCAGTCGGTCAAGCCGAAGCAGCAGACGGCCGCCGCCAATGACAAGGCCGAGGCAAAGCCGGAAACACCGGCCGACATCATCAATGCGCGCGGCTTCTGGGATGACGACAAGGCAGCGCCGAAGCAGGCGACGGCGGCCGAGGCCGCGGCCGCCGCTGCAGCCATCAGAGCCCGTCGCGCGCTCGATGGTACCGATCCGCAGGCGACCGCCAGCACGCCGGCCGCCCTTGACGCGATGGCCTACGATCCGCCGCCCTCCTCACCGGTTGATCGCGCCAATTTGGTTACCGCAACCGCGCCGATCCCGCGCAGCGCGTGGCCGGCCATGCAGGCACGCAGCAATTCGGTGCCGGCCACCGGCATCGATACGGTGGCGGCCAAGGGCGTCCGCGGCGACGGCGGCCCGGTCACCAATTCCGCGCGCATTGCGGCGGCCAGCACCGACAGCGCGTGGCTGCGCATCATCATGCTGGCCCCGAGCGTCGGCGCCTCGATGGAGGTGACGGTGCTTGGCGACACCGATCTGACGATGATGCGCGCCTTCTTCGTAAAGCCCGCGAGCGTACTCAACATCGGCTTCAGCGACGATCCGATGATGGGAATGAGCTGCGATCATTTCTCGGGATCGTCGAGCGTGACGCTCGAGACGACGTCGCTCGTCGTTCGTACCGCGCAGCGGTAGGCCCCGGTGTCGTCCCGGCGTTCGCCGAGACGACCGTGTCAGCAATTCCGCCCTACAGCATACCCAGCGCCTGCAGGTAGGTCTCCAGGATGGTCTCCTGCTCCGCGCGGTCGTTGGGATCCTCTTTGCGCATGCGGATGATGGTACGCAGCGCCTTGACGTCGAAGCCGTTGCCCTTGGCCTCGGCATAGACGTCGCGGATGTCGTCGGAGATCGCCTTCTTCTCCTCCTCCAGCCGCTCGATGCGTTCGATGATGGCCTTGAGCTGGTCTTTCGCGAACCGCGTTGCGGCTCCTTCGTCTTCCTTCACGGCGGCAGCGGCGGTGGCCATCGGCTACTCCTTAATCAAACGTCACTGACTGGATCGCCTGCACGCTCGGTGCGGACAGGCGCTTGTTGCCGGCGACACTTGAATTTCGAGCCGCCCGGGTCAAGGCGACATCGCGCTCATCCACAGCGCGCCCACACCTTGTTGCGGGCTGCGCTTCCTGTGTTCGGAACGAAGCGGGGTTTGCCTTGACGGCCCCGACGAGAGCGATAGGCCGACGGCGAATCGCTCCCGCGCGTCAAAACATGATCCGGAAAAGTGTGGAGCGGTTTTCCGAAAAGATCATGCTCAATCAAAGACCTGAAGCGCGACGACGATTCAACCAAATCTCATCGCGCTTTAGTGCCCGGGATGCGACTTCTTCAGCGCCGCCATCTGCTCAGGATTGGCCGGCGTCTGGTGCTTTTCCTTCCAGGCCTCGTAGGGCATGCCGTAGACCGCCTCGCGGCTTTCGTCCTTGCTCAAGGCCACGCCTTTGGCGTCTGCGGCGTCCTTCAGCCAGTTGGACAGGCAGTTGCGGCAAAAGCCGGCCAGGTTCATCAGGTCGATGTTCTGGACGTCGGTCCGCTCGCGCAAATGGTCGACGAGGCGCCGGAAGGCGGCAGCTTCGAGTTCCATTCTGGTCTTGTCGTCGATTGCCATGGTCGTTATCCAGCCGTTGTCGAATATGGGCTAAATCTAAGCCGTGTCACAGATTCTGCCATATCCCGTTGCAAGCATTGGGGATAGTCGCGATTTCGGCCCCCGACCGCATGAAAAAACGCCGTTGACAGCAGCCTTAAGGCTACGCGAAATCCCGCCCCAAGGAACCAGTCTGCTTCGCGCAATGACCCCCAGAGCTCCGTTTTCCCGCCATGTCAGCGCGCATCGCAAGGTCGTCGGCCTTGTGCTCCTGCTCGCCGCGCTCTGCCTGTGGAGTGGAACGGCCAAGGCCGACTTCCGTCTCTGCAACAACACTGCGAGCCGGGTGGGCATCGCGCTTGGCTACAAGGACGCCGAGGGCTGGACCACCGAAGGCTGGTGGAACATCTCGTCCCGCAGCTGCGAGACCCTGCTCAAGGGATCCTTGGTGGCGCGCTATTACTATATCTATGCGCTGGACTATGACCGCGGCGGCGAATGGTCGGGACAGGCCTTCATGTGCTCCCGCGACAAGGAGTTCACCATCAAGGGCACCGAGAACTGCCTGGCGCGCGGCTTCGACCGCACCGGCTTTTTCGAGGTCGATACTGGCGAGCAGCGGGCCTGGACCGTGCAGCTCACCGACGCCAACGAACAGCCCGCGCAGCCGCGCGTTCCCGGCCTGCCGGGCCCGGTGGGGCCGGGCGGCAATGTCCCGGGCCTGAACAACAACCCGCTCACCCCCAACCCGCCTGGTGCGGCGCCTGCTCCGGGCGCGTCTGGCCTGCCGCCAGCCGCAACGCCCGGAAACAAGCCATGAGACGGCTGCGCCGGATCAAGATCCTCGCAACGCTGGGACCGGCCTCCTCCGACAGCGCGATGATCCGCCGCCTGTTCGAGGCCGGCGCCGACATTTTCCGCATCAACATGAGCCACACGCCGCATGACAAGATGCGCGAGCTGGTGGCAACCATCCGCAATGTCGAATCGAGCTATGGCCGCCCTATCGGCATCCTGGTCGACCTGCAGGGCCCGAAACTGCGGCTCGGCTCGTTCGCCGAAGGCGCGGTGCAGCTGCAGAACGGACAGAATTTCGTGCTCGATTCCGACAAGACGCCGGGCGACGCCACGCGCGTGCAGCTGCCGCATCCGGAAATCCTCGCGGCACTCCGCCCCGGGCATGCGCTCCTGCTCGACGACGGCAAGGTGCGGCTGATCGCCGAGGAGACCTCGCCCGACCGCGCCGTCACGCGCGTCGTGATCGGCGGCAAGATGTCCGACCGCAAGGGCGTCAGCCTGCCCGACACCGATCTTCCCGTTTCCGCCATGACGCCGAAAGACCGCGCCGATCTCGATGCCGCGCTCACGACCGGCGTCGACTGGATCGCGCTATCCTTCGTGCAGCGCGCCGAGGACGTGATCGAAGCCAAGAAGATCATCCGCGGCCGCGCCGCCGTGATGGCCAAGATCGAGAAGCCGCAGGCGATCGACCGCCTCGCAGACATCATCGAAGCCTCGGATGCGCTGATGGTGGCGCGCGGCGATCTCGGCGTCGAGTTGCCGCTGGAACGGGTGCCGAGCCTGCAGAAGCAGATGACCCGCATGGCGCGCCGCGCTGGCAAGCCGGTGGTGATCGCGACCCAAATGCTGGAATCGATGATCCAGGCGCCGGTGCCGACCCGAGCCGAGGTCTCCGACGTTGCCACCGCCGTCTACGAGGGTGCCGACGCCATCATGCTGTCGGCGGAATCGGCGGCCGGCAAATATCCTGTCGAGGCGGTCTCGACCATGAACCGCATCGGCGAGGAAGTGGAGCGCGATCCGACCTATCGCGAGGTGGTGACGGCGCAGCGGCCCGAGCCCGAAGCCACCGCCGGTGACGCCATTGCCGATGCCGCGCGCCAGATCGCCGAGACGCTCGATCTGCCGGCGCTGATCTGCTGGACCTCTTCCGGCTCGACCGCGATCCGTGTCGCGCGCGAGCGCCCCAAGCCGCCGATCGTGGCGATCACGCCGAACATCGTCACCGGGCGCAAATTGAGCGTGGTGTGGGGCGTGCATTGCGTCGTCGCCGAGGACGCGCGCGACCAGGACGACATGGTCGGCCGCGCCGGCCGCATCGCCTTCCGCGACGGCTTTGTCCGCGCCGGCCAGCGCGTCATCATCGTCGCCGGCGTACCGCTCGGCATCCCCGGCACCACGAACATGGTGAGGATTGCATCGGTCGGGCCAGACGAGGATGCGCGGGGGTAGCTGCAGCAACAGACTCCGTCATTGCGGGGAGCGAAGCGACAGAAGCGAAAAAGCTTACCGTCGATTTCGAGGATGCCGACGAGGACAGCATCGAAATGCAGACGCCGCGCAGCGGCCAAAGGCCGGCGGCGCTGAATTCTGCGAAGAGAACAAGAAGTGACGGGCAATTACAAATCGACCACGACGTCGCCTTCGGGGCGCGCGCAGCAGATCAGCACATTCCCCTCCGCCGGCAGGTCGACTGGCTCCGGCCGGTAGGCAACGCGTCCCGCCACGAGTGCGGTTTCGCAGTTGTGACAGACCCCCGTCCGACATGCCCATCTCACAGGTACGTCGCAAGCCTCGGCCATCTCGAGCAAGCTGCAGAAGCTTGAGCTCCATCGAACATTGAGGCCGCTGCGTGCAAACGAAACCAGCGCTCCAGTTCCTGGGCTCCCTGCCGGCAAATGCGGTGGCTCGCGTCGCGGGGCAACGACACCGGGGGTGCTGGACGGACCCGCGCCGAACAGTTCGGTATGGATATGCCGCGGCCCGACACCCAGGGCCTGGAGACCGGCGGTGATATCGTTCATGAAGGTCGATGGCCCGCAGATGTAATATTCGCCATCGCGTGGCAAGCGAAGGTTTGCGAGCACCTGCCTGTCCAGGCGGCCGCGCGTATCGAAATTGACATGCGGCTGATCCTGCGGATCGGGCGAGCTATAGCAAATGAGACTGTGAGAGTTGACGAGCTTTCCGAGCAACCCGCGCGCCTCCTCGGCAAACGGATGTTCATGACCGCTGCGCGCACCGTAGAGCCACCAGATCTCGCGTGTCGAAGCTTCGGCTACCAGTGCATGAAGCATCGCCAGGACGGGGGTCACGCCGATCCCCGCGCTCAGGAGAATAACGGGTGCATCACCTGGCCTTAACGTAAAGCTCCCGCGCGCTGCGCTCGCCTCGATGACATCCCCGACTTGCAGCTTGTCGTCGATATAGGTGCTCGCCGCGCCCTGGGCTTCCCGCTTGACGCTGATGCGATAGGATAGATCGCCGGGCGAGCCCGACAGCGAGTAGCTTCGCAACAGATTGGAGCCGGACGCAGCCCCAAGCCGCAGCACGACAAACTGTCCGGGAAGAGGCCTGGCGAGCGCCTGTCCATCCGTTGGTGCGAGCACGAGCGAGGTGACAGTCCCACTCTCGCGCGCCTTGCGCGCAACGCGGAAGGACCGGAACCCTTGCCACGCCGGAGCAAGGCTGGCCCCTCCCATGAGCCCGGCGTTTCCCGTGGTCTCGCCGCCGTCGCTCTTCTGCGCAAGCAGAGCCTCGAATGACTTTCGCCAGCCGCCACTCAGCGCGGGTATACGCAGCGCCCGCTGCAATTGATCGCGATTGTGACCAGGCAAATAAAGCAACCCGTCGATCTCCGCCACGCTCACACGCTCGGGTCCGGACTCGACCTGCGTAATCTCGTCACCCGCCTTGACTTCGCCCTCCTGCAGCACACGCAAATAGAAGCCGGGTCTCTGGTGCTTCACGAGCAGCGCGGCCATTTCCGGCTCGTTCATTCGGATGCCCAGCCGGTAACAGGTGACGCGCGGCTGCGTGACCTCGAACAAGGCGCCACCGATCCGATAGCGATCTCCGATGCACACCTCCGCATCCGCCAGACCATCGACGGTGAAATTCTCTCCAAACTGTCCGTAACCAAAACCGCTTCGGCCGAAATGCTTCTCCCAATATCGATAGGACTCGATTTGATAGACCAGCACGGCCCGCTGTTCGCCACCATGACCAGCGAGGTCTCCCTGTCCATCGCCATCGATATTGAGCCGGCGCACCATGCGCGCGCCTTCAACCGGCACTTTCCAAATTCCGGTGTGAACGATCCTGCCCTGCCACGTCACGTCCCGCGGCAAACCCACGTTGACCGAAAGCAGACGTGCCATTCCACCACTCCTCGAAGATGGTTCCGCGCTGGCCCAGATCCTTGCCATCGCTAGCACGAGCAGGCGTCTGCTGACCTGGGAACAGTCTAAATCGAAGCCCGCATCGTTGGCCCGTTAGGCGTTGTTAGACGTTGTAAGCAGCTCGCGCTACCGCGTAGCCATGAGGGAGTCATGACCCGACTTGCCGCCGACATTTTCGGCATCTGCCCGCGAGGCGCGTTTCGCTGTTCCCAACGAGACGGCGGTCTCTCGAGCCTTCCGGGCGACAACCGGCTTGCTTGCCAGGGTCACGGAATTGGTCGTGCGTGACGTCGGCTCGATCGACACGCGAACAGACAGAAAGCAGGCCAAGCGGTTTGTGCTGGCGCAGGAGTCCGCGGCCGTCTGCACTGGCGCCACTTGATGGCTACAACCGACCAAATTCGCAACCAGCGCGCCGACCAGGAGCGTTCTCATGCAATCCTCCCAAAAGAGGCTGAGTTCCGCCTGCAATTCTTGCTGCGTGACAACGTTCGCGCTGATCATCCATCAGACATGCAAATGCATTAAGCGTGCATTAAGCCTCGCTTCCTGACCGAGAGAAGCTCCATCGTAGTTAATGTCAGCGCGTGCTTGCGCGCCCAGGCGGCACGCGGGTTGATCCGACGCGCCGCATCTCGCGCACGACAAAAGAAACGACAATCAGCTTGACGTTTCCAACGCGAGCGAACCTCAAGGTTCCATGCTGGGGTTACCGCAGAACCCAGGCACAACTTGCAGCTGCTCCCCATGTTGTGAATGGACAGCTCAACAATCGCGGCAGGACAATTGTCTCGTTGATGAGGGATGCCGGGCGAATTTCCGGCTGGGGATGCGTTCGTCAACTTTTCTCAGACGCGGCAGCGGCGCGACGAATACGGCTGCCCTTACCGAACGGCAGACCAGGAGCTACCTCCAACCAACCTTGCAACAACCATAGTGGAGAGACGCCATGGCAGCAAATCTCACCTCCGTTGTGATGCAATTCCTGACTCCTGAAATCATCGAAAAGATCGCTTCTTTTCTGGGACTGGACCGAGCTTTAACGCAGAAGGCTGCAGGGGGAGCGGTTCCCGCCTTGCTGGCGGGCTTGTCCGATCTTGTCGGAACACCGTCCGGAACGAGCCAACTGTCCAAGCTGCTGTCGCAGCAGGGCGGTCCGCCCGCCGATCTCCTGCGTAACATTGGCCCGCAAGGACTGGCGGAGACCGGAACGAACATGCTCTCTGGATTGTTCGGAGGCCGAACCATGGACGCGATGGCGCAGGCCGTGGGCAAGTTTGCAGGCACAAGCGATACGGGCGCCAAGTCCCTGCTCGGCATCCTTGCTCCGATGGTGCTGGGTGGGCTGGGTCAACATCAGCGCAGCGCAGGTCTTGACGCAACTGGCCTGGCATCCTTGCTCCGCTCACAGAAAGACCAAATCACCGCAGCGATCCCGTCAGGCCTCGCGGACCAGCTTGGCGCCGCAGGTTTGATCGACAGAGCGGAGACAGCTTTGCGCAGTGGGACGGCCGCAGCCTCGGCCGGAGCAAGCCGGATTGAAAGCGCTTCTCAACGCGCCGGCACCTTTGCAAGCCGGACAGGACAATTGCCCTATTTGCTGGCCGCCGCGATCATATTGGCCGGTATTGCCTGGTACGCAATCGAACGCCGGGGTCAGGAGACCGTCGCTGAGGTACCCGCCAAAACACAGCCGGCACGCGAGACTGTGGGCATGGCCCCCGCCCAGTTGACGGTTGACGGAGTGAACCTGGCCAGCCAGCTCAACTCGTCGATCAGCACCTTGAAGTCCGCGCTGCCCGGCATGACAGATGCCACGGCCGCTCAAGCCGCTCTGCCCAAGATCAACGAGGCGATAGCCCAGCTCAACGATCTCACCACACGGGTGACAAAGCTTTCTCCGGACGGACGCAGTGCATTCGCCAAAATGATCGTCTTGGTGACGCCTTCGGTCAAGGAGATGTGCGATAAGGTCATGGCAACCCCCGGCGTGGGGCCGATCGCAAAGCCCGCGATCGATGATCTTCGAGCAAAGATGGACTCGCTGTCGCAAGTCTGAACTTTGCGCACGGCACTTGGCCAGCGCGTGGGTCTTGCCGTGCACAAGGTCCTCATGAGCGGCAATGAAGGCCGGGGTCAAAGTACGCTCCTTCCGGGACGTGATCGCTCATGGTCCATTCCGGACGCGTCATTTGATCTGCGAAGCGTCTGTGGCTGGAGAGAACGCCGGCCTTGAACGTAGGAAACAGGGTGGAAATATCGCGACCAGCCCCACAGCGGCCGCACGCGCCGCCGGCTTGCCCGACGAGTGCTGCTCGCAAATTCCCGTCAATCCCCAACTAATAGGATGGATTAGCGAGAGCGTCATCCGCCGACGCTCTCGCTAATCCGCCCGACGCCCTGCTGACTTGGAACCGAAAGGACTCGCAATGGCAAAGAACACGATTTGTCTCTGGTACGATAAGGACGCCGAAGCCGCCGCCCGATTCTACGCCAAAACCTTCCCCGATAGCGTCGTAGGCGCCATCTTTCGCGCACCCAGCGACTATCCGTCCGGCAAGGCGGGTGACGTGCTGACGGTCGAATTCTCGGTTGCCGGCGTTCCTTGTCTGGGCCTCAACGGCGGTTCCGCATTCAAACATAACGAAGCCTTCTCCTTCCAGATCGCCACCGATGATCAGGACGAGACCGATCGCTATTGGAACGCCATCGTCCGCAATGGCGGGCAGGAAAGCGCGTGCGGCTGGTGCAAAGACAAGTGGGGCATTTCCTGGCAAATCACGCCACGCGTGCTGACCGAGGCGTTGGCGGCCGGTGGTGATGAAGCAAAGCGCGCCTTCGACGCGATGCTGAGTATGAAAAAGATAGACGTCGCCGCGATCAAGGCCGCGCGACGCGGCTGACGTTGCGCCTGCAGGCGCCGCGATTCTCCCAGCAAAGACCGTGGCTAGAGTGTTTTCGAGCGAAGTGGGGACCGGTTCGCGTGAAGAAAACGCGTCAAAACAAGAATCTAGAGCTCCGGTTCTGATTCAATCAGAACCGGAATTGCTCTAGACCGGGGCGCATAGGCCAAGCGCGCCTCGGCGATCGCCTTTGACCGGCCGCGCAAGCGCCGCTCGATTCGTCATCAGGTTATTTCTTGTTCGCCGCGGCCTCGTTCTTGAGCTGCTCTATCACTGGCCCAAGTTCTTTCAGTGCTGCGGTGTCCTCCGCGCTGAGCTGCTCTGGTGGGCAACGCGGATCGGTGCGCTGAACGGCGTGGAACATTGCGCGCGTGAGCGGCAACGGGGCGCAACCATGATCTTGCTCGCAGACGAGGTCGAATTCCGAGCGTGCGGCCTTATGGCACTCGAAGCAATTAAGCCCCAGGAAGTTGTTGACTTCCTCCGCTCCGCTGTTGACGATTTTCGTGCCGTCCTTGTCGGTGTCGAGAGCGAAGAACTCCCAATCGTTCGTCCCCGGGCTGAACCCCTTCTGCTGCTTGACCATAGCCTCGTTGGGGATCAGCTGCAGCACGGTCCCCTCAGGGAATACGCCCTTTCCCGCCTGGGCGACATCGACGGTGCCGGCCAGATTGCCGGCCAAGTTGTCGACGAAGAAGTGCTTCACTGGGGTCATCTTGGTGATGCATTTGAACGTCGAGGCGTCGACCTTGTATTTCGGCGCCGTTTTTTCGTCGGCCTGCACGTCACCTACGCAAAACAGAAGCACGGCAAAACACGAAACCTTTGCTGTCTCGGCCAAAATTTTCATGAGGCTCTGCTTCATCGATTTCCTCCCACTTCGGCTTGATCGCGCGGTCTGCACATTCACGGGCAAACCAGTACGGGGGTTTTCGCCTGCGACAGCACCTTGTTTGTCACACTGCCGATGAGAAGCATGGAAAGTCCGCTGCGTCCATGCGACGACATAACAATGAGATCGCAGCCTTTGTCCTCGGCTGCTTCGATGATGGCCTGATGGGGTTGCCCGTTCTCCACTTGAATGGTCTCGCAGGAAACACCCGCCGCCTTGGCCGCATTTGCCGCACGTGCCAACACGCTGGTGGCCTGCTCCTTGCGCAGCTCAGCATATCTTGCGACTGCTTCAAGAAACCGCCCTGTCATTTCTGAAAACGGTTCTACAACGAAGATTACGGATACCTTGGCTCCAAGGGATTTTGCCAGCGCCAACCCATGCGCCACCCCCTGCTCCGCCAGCTCCGAACCATCTGTCGGAATGAGAATATGCCGGTACATGTTTCACCTCCCGATTGGCACGACGTATCGCGGCCTTCCGGAAGCAAGCTGGGCCCGCGTTTCGGATACGGTCTTGAGATAAATCAATCTATCGGCCCATCGTGCGGCGATCCAGATGTCCGCAATTAGCTGTCCGCAATTGGCCCCCAAAGCGGAGGCGCGCCCGCGAGCAATTCTCATGTCTGCTTTGTCAGGAATACTTGGCAGACGCCGGAAATCAGCGGTCGAAAAACTTAATGCCAATCAGGACGGCCACGTCCGCGCGATTCGAAGGATTCATAGGATAGCACGTCAGACTCCCTGCCCCATCCGTCGCTCGTTCGCTCGGGTGAAACGCGCCGCGAGAAGGCATTGCTGCGTTCCCGGTTGTTGACAATGAAATCCGTCAGGGATGTTTGGCCGTGGCTTTATTCGGTTCGAGCCGCGAACTCGGTTCACCTCTCCTGAAGGGGAGGTGCACATCGCAGCGACCATTCAGCTTATTCTTGCGGCCCTGCGGAGGCGCCGCTCACGCCCCGACCAGCGCCTTCGCCGGCAGCACGGCCTGCACCACGAGGCCGCGGGCGCGAGCGTCCATCACGCCGACGGCGCGCAGGGCGAGCAGCGTGACGCTCTGCACGGTGTCGCGGAGTTTTGCCTGATCGTCGAGATTGTCGGGCGCGAGCGGGCCGACGAGGGCCTCATGCAGCGCCCCAAGCAACGCGGTCGCGGCGAGCTGCGTGTCCTGCGCCGGCAAATGGCCGGCGCGCACGGCAGCATCGATGCGGGCAGCGATCTCGCTCGTGATTTCGCGGCGGCTTGCAAGGCGCGAGGCGGTGACGTCGACATCGACGGGCTCGGCGAGAATCCCCCAGGCGAGCTTGCGCTGGGACAGCACATGAAGCGCGACCGTCGACACCGCCGCCGCCATCGCCGAGGACGGCCCGGGCGCGGCATCGGCCGCGCGGCGGATCGCGGCGAGCTCGTCGCGCGAGACCTCGGCGATCAATTCGGAAATCAGATCGGCCTTGGAAGGGAAGTAGCGATAGACCGTGCCGGCCGCGACATTGGCACGGACCGCGACCGGGGCGATCTGCACCGCCGCCATGCCGGATTCCGCCGCGGCATCCCGTGCCGCCGCCAGAATGGCGCTGCGCCGGGCAGCCAGCCGTTTCACCACCTGATGGGTTCGCCGATACACCATGGCGCGTTTCCAGTCCCACTGACGCGGACCGGCCAAGATGAAATTCGAGGGTGAATTCCACGGCAGATCGAACGCGCCTTCACTATTTTGGGCGATCTGGAGCCAAATCGCCTTGAAGAACTGAACACTTATTCAGAGCGCGTGACAAGCGATTTTTGTGAGATTTTTCCGCGCTTTCTACCCGTTCCCCCGCCCGCGGAAAGCCCGCCCACGGCCCCTCGGGGGCGGTTCCGCTCAAGCAATCTACTTCGCTTCGCAGAGTTCGGACCCGATTCCCGCAAGCACCGCCTTGTCCCAGACTTCATAGCCCGCGCGGTTGAGGTGAATACCGTCGACGGTGTGGCGCGCGGGCATCTCGGGCAGCGCAATGAACGCCGCATGGGCCTCGCCGGCCAGTTCCGGCAGCACCGTGTTGTAGCTGTCGACGATCGCGCCGTTCACCTTGCCGGCCTCGGCGAGGCCAGGCTCCGGCGGGGGTATCGCCAGGACCGCGATGCGCGGGGTGAGCGCGCCGATACTTCCCAGCAAGGCGCGGTAGTTCGCACGATAGCGCGCGACGCTCTCGGGGATCGCCGCATCATTGGTGCCGAGGGCCACGACGACCATGGCCGCGCGCTTGCCGGCCAGCGCCTGCGCAAGCAGGTCGTCGAGCTGGCTCATGGTCGAGGCACCGCCGATCCCTGCATTGACGATGGCGTGCCCGCACAACGCTCGCGGCAAGGTCGAGGCCTCGACGATGCTGTCGCCGAGGATCACGATCGCATCGTCCGTCCGTGCCAGCGTGGATGCGATGACGAGCTGCCGCGTGGCGCGATGCGTATCGATGACGGCGGGCCGCCCTGGCCACGCCGCCCAAGCGGCGAGCGCCACGCAGATGACAAGAAGGATCCGGATCGAGCTCACTCGGCGGCCATGGCACTGGCTGGCGAAGCCTGCGGCGGCTCCAGCTGCGCGGCGCGGCGCCCGCGCAAGCTCCGGGACAAGTCGAGTGCGAAGCGGTCGACGGGAAGGAAAAACACGCTGCCGGCAAGAGACAGGCCAATTCCGGCGGCGATCGCGCACAGCCGCGCCGGTGCGATACCGATTATGCCGGCGAGCTGCAGAAACAAAACGGCGATCGGGCCAAACAGGATCGGCCAGTGAACGAGATAGAGCGGAAAAGACAATTTCGCGCGTTCCACCAGCCATGGCGTCGAGAGCCAACTCCGTGCGCCCTCGAGATGTATCAAGCCGATAAGCACCAGGATCGCACCAAAGGTCTTTTGCTGCAGGGGCGCGAACTGACCGGGAAACATCAGATAAGTCGGACTCGCGCAAATGGTCTTCAGCCATTCGGGCTGCCAGATGTCGGCGATCACACACAGGAAAATGCCCGCAGCCAGCGCGAAGCCGGGCAGCAATCCGCTCGCCGGCGCAGGCCTTTCGGCACGGGCGAAGGTCGCAAGCCAGTGACCGACGAAGAAGCAGATATAGGCGCTGCGCAAGGTGAACAGCGAACCCAGGATCAAGAGCAGCAACCACGGAGCACGCGATCGCTGCGCGAGCCAGCACAGCGCCAGGACGATCATCGATCCATAGAATTCAATGCTCAGCGTCCACAGCGGCACCACGAAGGACTGTTCAATGGCCTGCTGCCACGGGCCGAGGAAAGCAACGCCCGGCAATCCGCGATAGCCGAGAAACAGCGCATTAACGGTGCCGTCCCTGATCACCGATAGCAACGACACCTCGATCTGCCAATGGCGGGTGAACCAGGCAGAGCCACCGAGATCGCCTGCCGCGACATTCGCCCTGCCGAATATCAACATGATCGCAGCAGCGACCGAGACGGCGGCGATGGCCGGCACACCAAGCCGCACGATGCGCGCGATGGCCTGGGCAAGGGGATGAATGCGGCTGCGCTCGAACGAGCGGGTCAACACATAGCCGGACAGGACAAAGAAGATGTAGACCGCCGAATAGCCGTCATAGAGAAAATACAGCGGTGACAGATGAATGATGCCCGCCGCGGGCGCAGCTGCTGGAAGCGCAAATACCAGGTTTGGTGCAAAGGCGGCAAGCACATGAAGAAACAGGACCTGCATCGCTGCGAGAGCCCTGATCGATTCAAGATAGGCGATCCGAGATCCCGAGCGCGCCGCCCGATCTGCGCGTCTCGCCACATCGACCATGCCCGCCCCCTGGCTGCTACCCACGTCGGAACGCGGTGAAATTGCAATATCGGCGATATCAGGTTGTGATGCCGTAAAGGGGCGTGCTTAAGGGCCGCTAACCTGATTGCCTAAAATGTGCGGTGTCGCCTGGTCGCGTCGCCTGCCCGATGCCGCGGCCTCCAGGGAATGAAATATCGGCTCATGCCGCGGCGGAAACGACGATTGGCGACACCTGCCCCACACGCCACCACGCGCCGGCGCGGCGCAGCACCAAGGCGCCCACGATCACGGTTGCGCCAAGCCCGACCGGCAGCCCTGAGAACAGGAAGACGAGGATCAGGAGAAACGCAAGCGCGAGCGCCGGCACCTCGTAAGCGCGGAAGCCGTGGGCCAGCCCGAGCCGCACGAGGTAGCCGACCGGGATCGCCAGCACCATCATGTCATAGAGGAACAGATAGGGCGTCGCCAGCAAAGCGCCGACCGCGAGGCTTGCAGCCTTCAGCGAATAGCGCACGCGGCTGCGCCAGATCATGACCACGGTCGTCGCGACGGCCGCGGTCATAGTCCACTGGAAGGCCCAGCCGAGCTGCTCGGAGCCGCCGAGATAACGCACCAGGCCGAAGATGCTCTGCAGCTTGAACCAGGGCGCGCGGCCCTCGGTGAGGAAAGCCTGCGAGAACATCGGCATCCAGTGCAGGAACGCCTGCCAGCTCTCGATGCCGAACGCGAACAGCGACACCGCCGCCAGCATCACCGCAACGATCGCCGCGGTGACAAACACGGTCCATTGCGAGGCTGCGATCAGCACGAGCGGAAACAGGAGGCCATATTGTGGCTTGTAGGTGAGAAGGCCGAGACAGATGCCGGAGAGCACTGGCCGCACGGGAAGAAAGTAGAGCGCACCGCCGATCAGCGCCGCGGTGAGGAAGCCGTTTTGGCCAACGGTTGCGTTGTTGATCAGCACCGGAAAGCTGACCGCAATCAACAGGCCGAACGGCTTGCCGACAGTCGCGCGCATCATCGCGAGATAGGGCAGGAAGCTCGCAGCGACCCAGCCGGCAAACGCCACGCCGTAAGGGAATTGCGCGAGGAACATCGCAACGAAGAGAAACGGCGGCGGATAGTGCCAGGCGAAATTGCCGGGATAGGTCTGGCCGAGCACCAGTACCTGTACCTGCTTCTGGATGTCCCAGTCCCATGCCTGGGCTGGATGTCCCTCAAGCGCGAGGCGGCCGGCCGACCAGACATTCACGAAGTCGGTGGGGATGCCGAGGCCGCCGGAATCATAGATCCACCAATGCGACAACCAGGCGGAGAGCAGGAAGGACGCATTGATGACGAACAGCGCAAAACAGATCGTTTGCAGCGCTCGCGGGATCGCGCCCCGCTCGGGAAGCGTCATCGTGCTTGCAGTGGCCATGCGCTGTCCTGTGGGGCGCCAAGAGGGGCGCGCGAGCGCTCAAGCAATAGGCCTGATGGCATTGAAGAAATCTTAAGATTTGAACGGAATTGCCGATTTGGAAGGAATGCGGGAACCATGCGCGGGAGTTGCAGCTCCAAATTTACCAAAGCTTATCGCGCCGGTGGTCCACTCCGGCCAAAGCCACGCCAGACGCGAACATTCACCCCTGCAAGCAAGCGATGATGTCCCTGTCCGTTACCGCTTCCACTGATACGACACGCGCCACGCGGGGGCTGGTCCCACTATGCGTCGGCGCGGGCGCCTATCTGCTCGTGCTGGTGACGGGCGACAACCTGCTGCAGGACTCCGACAGTTTCTGGCAGATCGGCATCGGACAGTGGATCATCGATCACGCCGCGATGCCCTATGCGGACTTCTATTCCTTCACCCATGCCGGCCAGCCATGGCTGTCCACTGCCTGGCTCTCCCAAGTGCTGTATGCCATTGCCTATGCGCATCATGGCTGGGCGGGCGTGGTGGTGCTGGCTGCGCTGGCGATCGCGGCTGGGCTTGCGATCCTCGTCCACCTGCTCGAGCCATATTTCGAACCGGCGCATCGCATCCTGCTCGCCATGCTGGCGTTGGCGCTGTCATGGCATCACCTGCTGGCGCGGCCGCATGTGCTGGCGCTGCCGGTGATGGTGGCCTGGAGCGGCGGGCTGATCATGTCGGTCGATCGGCGCGCCTCGCCGCCCTGGCTGTTGCTGCCGCTGATCGCGCTGTGGGCCAATCTGCATGGCGGGTTTGTGCTGGGGCTCGCGTTGATCGCACCCGTCGCGCTGGAGGCTGTCTGGACCAGCGATGCAGACAGGCGCATCGCTGTCGCAACGCGATGGGCAATGTTCGGAATCGCTGCGCTTGCAGCGAGTTGCTGCACGCCCTATGGCTGGCACACGCTGGCCGCGGCGGGGTCGATCCTCGACCTCGGCGGGGTGCTGTCGGTGCTGTCGGAGTGGCAGCCCGCGGATTTCTCATCGTTTGGCCTGTTCGAGGCGACGCTGCTTGGCCTCATCGGTCTCGCGCTCTATCGCGGGATCATCGTCTCGCCGCCGCGCATCGCGCTGCTGCTCTTGCTGACACAGATGGCTCTCGCGCATGTCCGCAGCATCGATGCATTCGCCTTCCTGACGCCGCTTGCTCTCGCAAAGCCGTTCGCGGATCATTGGCTGCCGCAGCGTGCGGCCGCCGTGGCCCGGGACGCCGCGCCGGTCTCCGCGATGGCGCTGCTTGCGATGCTCGCGGTCGCGACGGGCACGGTTGCCTCGACGGCCGCTTATACGGGCCACCATGATTTCGTCTTCGTGAAGACGCAGACGCCGGCGGCAGCCGTCGATGCCCTGACGCAGCAGGGTGCGAAGCGCATCTTCAACGCCTATGAATTCGGCGGCTATCTGATTGGGCGCGGCATCCCGACCTTCATCGACGGCCGCGCCGAGCTCTATGGCGAGAGATATGTGCTGGATTATTTCGACGCGGTCGCGGCCCGCGACATCGACCGCCTGACGGCGCTGCTCGACGACGGCAGGATCGACGCCACACTGCTTCCGCCTCACACGCCTGCCGCACAACTGTTGGACCGTATGTCCGGATGGCGGCGGCTCTACGCGGATGACATCGCTATCGTTCATGTCAGGGCACGCACCGGGCGGCCCGGCATTACCGGAGGTTTGAAGTGAGCATCTCAGCCGAAACGAGCTCCCTCCCCGATGCGCGCAGCGATTGGACCTGGCTGCGCTGGTGGCTGACGCCCGCCGCGCTTATCGCAACGCTCTACGGCTGGGCGGAGCTGGTCTCGACCTTCATTCATCCCGGCTCGATCGGCTTGAACCATATCGCGCCCGGAACGGACTGGATGGTGTTCTACGGCGCGGTGCGCTCGGCGCTTGCGGGGCATCTCTCGCTGATCATGAACGGCGACGATTTCACCGCCTATCTCAACCATGATTTCGCCGACTGGCTGTCGGTGCCGCTGCAATTCCGGCCCTGGTTCTATCCGCCGAGCTTCCTGGTCCTGCTGCTGCCCTTTGCACCGCTTGGCCTGGTCGGCTCCTATGTGGCGTTTCAGCTCGCAACCGGCGGCTTTCTCGCCGCAGCACTCTACAAAGGCGGCCCGGATGCCGCAGCCAGCCGCTACCTCATCGCCGCGGTGCTGATTTCGCCGGCCGCTTCGAACAACATGCTCGACGGCCAATGCGCCTTCCTGGTCGCGGGCTTGATCGTTGCGGGTGTCCGCCTCATCGCCACACGTCCTGTTCTCGCGGGCGCGGTGCTGGGGTTGCTCAGCTTCAAGCCGCAGTTCTTCCTGCTGGTGCCGTTCGCACTGATCGCCCTCGACCAATGGCGCAGCTTGGTCGCGGCGGCGGTGTCCGCACTTGTGCTCGCACTTCTGAGCGCGCTCATCTTCGGTGTCGATCTCTGGATCTGGTGGGTGCCGCAGGCAATCGCCAATCTCACAAGCCCCGATCCGAAATGGGTGGAGTATGGTCGCATCTGGGGCCACAGTGTCTGGGCCTGCGCAGTGCTGCTTGGCTTGCCGCCAAAGGTGGCCTCGCTGTTGCAGTTCGCAGCACTGCTCGGAAGCGCGACCGCGACCTTTATCGCCTTTCGCTCCTCACTCTCGACCGACAAGAAGCTCGCCGTCCTGCTTGCAGGTGCGGTGCTCGCCGCGCCACACTCCGGTCCCTATGACGCGGTGCTGCTGATCATTGCGGTCGGGCTGTTGCTGGCTGGCGAGGCCAAGGCTCTGTACAGGGCGCCGAACCGGATGCACTGGCTGCTCGGCTTCGGCATCTGGCTCGTGCCCTTGATCAGCCCGCCGGCCTATGTGGTCGCAGGCCGCTTCGCGCCGCTGTTGACGGCGGCGCTGATCGGCGTGCTCCTCAGCGACCTCCGCAGTGCAAAGCGACCGGAGCTCGACGCGGTCGTTTGAGTGCTCGGCTTAGTTCCCCGTCTGCAACTCGCCAAAGCGCTCCCAACTTTTGCCGTTGAAGCGCATGAACTGCATCTGGTCGACCGGAACGTGATCGGTCGGACTGGTGTTGACCTTGATGCCGGGCAACAGCATCGGCAATTCCAGATCGTGAATTGAAAACGCCTGCTTCAGGATATTCTCGGTGGAGAGATCGTCGCCGCAGGCTTTGAGCACCGCCTCTACTGCCATCGCGCTGTTATAAGCGTTGACATAATTGGTGTCGTGCAGGTCGGCCTCCGGAACATATTTGATCATGAAGTCGCGCCAGCCCTTCACGCCGGCGTCGTTCGCCCATGCGGGATCGTCGGGATCCTTGACATAGGCGGTCGAGAACACGCCGGTCGAAGCCTCGAGCCCCGCTGGCTGCATCACCGTGGAAACCCAGACCGCGACATTGGCCAGGAACGTCATCGGGCGCCAGCCGATCTCATAAGCCTTGCGGATCGCTTGCGCCGCGAATTTCGGCGTCGCGGCGATGATGAAGACGTCGGAGCCCGACGCCTTCAGCTTCACGATCTGGGAATCGATGGTCGGGTCGGAAATCTCGTAAGTCGCGCCTGTCACGACCGAGTCATATTTTTCGCCGAGCACGTCCTTCAGTCCCAGAAGATAGTCGCGGCCGAAATCGTCGTTCTGCGAGATGACCGCGAATTTCGCATTCGGATTCTTCGCCAGCGCATAGCGTGCATAGAGCCGTGCCTCGTAGCGAAATGGCGCCTGAACCCCCATGGTGGCCTGCGGATATTGTGCGATGTCGGCGAATTTCGACGCGCCGGAGGCGAGGAACAATTGCGGGATGTTCTTGCTCTGCAGATATTTGGCGATCGCAGTATTATGCGCCGTGCCGATCGAGGAAAAGATCAGCGCGACCTCGTCGCTCTCCACCAGACGTCGGGTCTGCTCCACCGTCTTCGGCGGTGCATAGGAATCATCGAGCGATATCAGGTTGACCTTGCGGCCATTGATGCCGCCGCGCTCGTTCAGCATCTTGAAATAGCCGACCTCGCCCTTGCCCAGAGCACCGAAAGCCGAGACCGGGCCACTATAGGGCATCGTCTGGCCAATCTTGATTTCGGTCGCCGTGACGCCGCGCATGTCGGCGCCAATTGCGGCCGGCGATGCTGCAAGTGCGATTGCGCACGCGAAAATGGCTCTAATGGCTGCAACCATCTCTCCCCCTCCCCAATTGCTCTTCGCATTATTGTGACGGCTGCGAAGCGCGAGACGCCCAGCATTCGTCTTGTCATGGAAGCATGCCACGCCACAGCCTCCGATGCCATTACTGTTGTCGCGTAGGGCCCGACGGCCGCTGGCAGCGCCTTTTATTCAACGACGGCGCTGCTCAAACCTGTCGGTCCGGCAGCCGCAGCACGAGGCCGTCAAGCTCGGGCGTGAGCTGGATCTGGCAAGACAGGCGGCTGTTGGGCAGCCGCTCGGCGGCGGCACCGTCGAGCAGCGCGTCCTCCTCGCTGCCCATTGGGGACAAGCGGTCAAGCCAGGCCTCGTCGACATAGACATGACATGTCGCGCACATGGCATTCCCCCCGCACTCCGCGAGAATGCCGTCGATGCCGTGACTTGTTGCCGCCAGCATGGCGCTTTCCGCGCCGTTCGCCTCGATGCACACGTTGCGTCCGTCAGGATGGATGAAGATGATCGATGTCATGGATGTCGTTCTCAAGCGGGCTTGATGGTGATGGGCAGGCTTTCGAGCCCGCGCAGCGTGTTGTTGTAGCGGCGCTTCACAGGCCCATCGATCTCGATCGCCACGCCCCTGCGCGCCAGCGCCGCGAGTACGACCTCGCCTTCGAGCCGCGCCACCAATTGGCCGACGCACATGTGGATGCCGGAGCCGAAGCCGACATGGCCCGATGTCTTGCGGGTGATATCGTAGCGGTCGGGCTCGTCCCAGCGCCGCGGATCGCGATTCGCCGCGCCCAAAAACATCAGCACCTTCTCGCCCTCACCGATCATGTGACCGCCGATCTCGACCTCGCGCGTGGTGGTACGGAAGAAGGTCTGCACCGGGCTTTCAAAACGCACGGCCTCCTCGAACGCATTGCGCGCCAGCGACGGATTCGCCCGCAGCCGCGCCATCTCATCGGGAAAACGCGCCAGGCAATAGACGGCGGCGCCGAGCCCATTCACGGTCGTATCCAGTCCCGCTGACAGCAGCGAGCGCACAAGGAGCGGCGCTTCATCCGGCCTGATCTCGCCGCTGTCGGAGAACGCATGGATGCAGGCACCGAAGCCGCCGGGCGTGAGATTCTTCCGCTGGCACTGCTCCGCGACATAGGCCTGATGCGGTGCCGAGCGCTCGATCGCGGTCTGGCGCAGCTCGTTCGGCGGGCCGAACGCATTGAAGACGACGCCTGCATAAGCAAGCAGATGCTCGCGCCCCTCTTGCTGCAATCCCATCGCGTCCGGAAATACCGAGAGCGGATAGGCTTCCGCCAGGTCCGCGATGGCATCGATATGCCGGCGCCGCAGCAGCTCGTCGACCTTGGCTTCGGCGGCAGCCGCAAAGCGATCGCGGATCTGCTTCATCACCGCCGGTGACAACACCTTGCTCAGCACCGCGCGGGTACGCGTATGCGCGGGCGGATCGGCCTCCAGGATCAGGCTCGGCGGCCGCCACGGCTTCTCCTTCTTGAAGTCGCTCAAGCCTACGCCACGGCTGGAGCAGAAAGTCTGGGGATCGTTGAGCACGGCATGAACTTGCGCATAGCGGGCGACGCCGTAGACGTTCCATTTGTCGAGATAGACGACGCTGCCGGCCTCCCGCAACGCTTCCTGCGCAGGATAGAGATCGTCAAAGAAATCGATCGCGAAAGGATCGATGTCGACGTGCGGGACGGACGGCGGCTTGCTGCCGGATACTTGCATCGGCGCAGAGGAAATGCCTGCACTCATTCTGACCTCCCGAATTTTGGCCTTGTGAAGCGCGGTCTCATGTCCTTATGTCTCGCTGTGACACTGAACAACGCAACCCGAGCCATGTCCATCATCCCGCCTGCCAGCAAGCCACGCCGGAAGCCACCCGCGGAGAGTGCGCATGATGGTCCGACGCTCGACCTGGAGCGGTACGTTCCGGCGTTCATCACCTTCATCGCCAACAAGCTCTCGAACAGCGCGACCGCGCTCTACCAGCGCAAGTTCGGCGTCAACGTCACGGAATGGCGGATCATGTCGCTGCTCGCGATCGAGCCCGGCATTCCCGCCTCGCGCATCTGCCAGGTGATCGGGTTCGACAAGGGGCCGGTCAGCCGCACGCTCGCCATGATGCAGAAGCGCGGCCTGATCTCCGTTCGCACCGACCCGGATGACGGCCGCACCCATATGATCTCGCTGACCACCAAGGGATGCGCGACGCATGACCAGGTGATTGTCGCGGCGTTTGACCGCGAGCGGCGGCTGCTCTCTTGCCTCAGCCACGACGAGCAGGAGGTGTTGATCGATCTCTTGCGGCGCCTGCACAACAATCTCGGCGCTGTCACCGGCGACGGCGGCTGACGCCATCGCGCCCACCTCGCGCAGCGATTTCAGAGTTCCCGTGATCCGCGCGATGCAACGATCGCCGCCGGCCGTAATGCTGCGCATACTCCCTCCCCGAACAGGCGCGGCGATTGGCTCGCTCTTCCGCCTTATTCGGAAAGCATCTCACGAATTAGTTGCCTTAGCAACAATTTCTTTGAACTGCCCCGGCGCGACGTTGACGCGCCTGGCAGTACTATCCTGGCAGTACTATCTCGCTAGCGGCCGATTGGCGGTTTCCGGCGCCATCGCGATGAACGGCAGTCCGACGATATAGATCAGCGAGAGCAGCGAGATCGCGAGCGGATAGCTGCCGGTCGCCGCGGCCAGCGCGCCGATCAAGGTCGGCCCGGCGGCACCCAGCACACGTCCCAGGCTGAACGCAAAGCCGGAACCCGCGCCCCGCAGCGCCGAGGGAAACATTTCAGGCAGCCAGATCGTGAACAGGCCGAATACACCGTTGGTAAAGAAGCCAAGCACCGGCAGCAGCGCCATGAACAGCGTCAGATTGTCGAGACGCGAAATGGCGACCTCGTAGCTCACCACGACTGAGACGAGCGAGCCCAGGAAGAACAGCAGCGCCGTCCGGCGGCGGCTGCGCAGCGCGCCGGTGATCCACGGCATCAAAAGACATCCGATCAGAGTGCCGACATTGGTGATCAGCCCGGCGACCGCGCCCATCTGCTGCGCATGCGCGGGCGTGGCGCCGGCCGCCGTGAGCTTGGTGATGATCACGGTCGGCGCCCAAAAATTCGAGGACCACAGACCGAAGATGATGCAGGCCATCATCAGCGCTGCCGCCCATGTCGTCTTCGCCTGATCCCCGGCGAACAGGTCAGAGAATTTTGGCCTGACAGCCTCGACCGATCGCTGCCGCGCCGGTTCCGGAATGCTGGTGCGCAAGTAGATGGTCAAAAGCGCGGGAAGGATGCCGAGGAAGAACATGCCGCGCCAGCCGAAATAGCTGCCGCCGACCAGGGTCACCAAGGCTGCCAGGAACAATCCGGTCGGAGTTGCCGTGTGCAGCCAGCCGGCCAGCCGCACGCGGGTATGCTCGGGGACGGATTCGTGCAGCAGCGGCGTCCCCGCGGCCCATTCGCCACCGATGCCGAAGCCGGCGAGAAAGCGGAAGAGGCCGAACATGACGATGCCGGTGGACAGGCCGCACAGCGCGGTGAAGATCGAATAGATCAGGACGGTCCAGCACATTATGCGGACACGCCCATAGCGATCGGCCGCAACGCCCCACAGCATGGAGCCGGCCCAGCCCAGCATGAAGATCGAAAACAACAGGCCGCCATAAATCCCGATATTGGCGCGGCTGGCCTCGATGCCGCTCGCCGGCAGCAAGTCGCTCAAGGCGGCGACGAGGATGTAGCCATAGATGGAGGAGTCGAAGCCATCGAGCATCCAGCCGAGCCAGGTGGCCCAGAACACTTTTCGGGGCGAGACCGCTCCCGCTTGCGCAACAGATCCAGCGGTCGCGTGCGCGACGATCTCAGCCATGATTCCTCCCAAGAATTTGCCGGGAATTTTTGTTGTTCGGTGAGTAACTATGTCAGCTATGGACTGGCGCGGCATCTGTCGCAAACCGCATGGCCGCATCCGATCGCGGAATACCGCCGCAGCACGGCGCTGCCGCGCCCTGCGAGCGCCCGACAAGCCGAAGGAGTTGCCAATGCATCGGCGAGCCGCGATACTCGCCGGTTCATGGCGATGCACGTACTGCACGGCAGCATTGGAGTGACTTCGATGACGACGACGGTGCCGCACGCAAAACAATCCGACCGGGAGGTCTGGCGCGTCGGCGTGCTGTTTTCACGCAGCGGATTGATGGCCGTGACCGAGTCCGAGCATTTCTTCGGCACGGCCTTGGCGATCGAGGAGATCAATCGTGCCGGCGGCATTCTCGGGCGCGAGATCGAAGTCATCGCCTACGATCCGGGCTCCGCTCCGGAGACCTATCGCAAAATGGCCGACCGGCTGCTGACCGAAGATGGCGCATCGGTCATCTTCGGCTGCTCGACCTCGGCCGAACGTAAGGCCGTGCTTCCGGCCATCGAACGGCGCAACGGGCTGTTGTGGTACCCCTCGCTCTATGAGGGCTTTGAGTATTCCCCGAACGTGATCTACACCGGCGCCTGCCCCAATCAGAACAGCTTTCCCCTCGCCGAATACATCGTTCGCAAATACGGTCCGCGCGTCTACCTGATCGGCTCGGACTACATCTACCCGCGCGAATCCAACCGCATCATGCGCGACCTCGTCGAATCCTATGCGGGACAGGTGGCCGGCGAGCAATATGTCTCCATGGAGGCCGGCGACGCCGAACTGGTCCGTGCGATCGAGGCGATCCGAGCCCGGTCGCCCGACGTCGTGTTCTCCACCATCGTCGGCCGCACGGCGCAACGCTTCTACCGGCTCTATGCCAGCAGGGGCTTCGATCCTGCTCGGCTGCCGATCGCGAGCCTGACGATGGCGGAAGGCGAGTTGCGCGAGATCGGGCCGCAATATTGTGCCGGGCATCTCACCGCGGCGAGCTATTTCGGCTCGATCGAGAGCGAGAGCAGCGCCCGCTTCAAGGCGGTGTTCGCCAAGGCCTATGGCCTCGACAGGCCGGTCAGCATGTGGAGCGCGACCGCCTATGCGCAAGTCAAGCTGTTCGCAAGGGCGCTGACCCAGGCCGGCAGCCTCGATACGCAGCGGCTGGTCGATGCCGCGCAGGGGCTGAGCCTGGACGCTCCGGAAGGCCCGATCCAGATCGATGCCGACAACAATCATGTCTCGCTGACACCCCGCATCGGGCGTGCGCGCGCAGACGGAGCGTTCGACATTGTCTGGGAGGGCAAAGGCCCCATCAGGGCGGACCCCTATCTGTCGGTGTCTCCGATCGGCGGCCGATGGTTGACTGAAGAGGCGGCCACCGCATGAAGCCAGGCGTCCGCCGTCTCATCGAGGACCTCAGAGGAGCGCGCGTGCTCGTCATCCATCCGCGCGACAGCGAGGGGGAGGCGCTGATCGACCAGCTCAAGCGCATCGGCTGCAACGTGCGGGGCGTCTGGCCACCGCCGGCAACGATCCCGCACGACATCGACACCGTCTTTCAGCTGGTCGAAACTTCGGAGGACACGCTGTTCGCCGCGAACGCCAATGATCATCCGCTGACACTGGTTGCCATTGTCGATTATGAGAACCCCACGATCCTGAAACGGCTGCTCGATAGCAACGCCCACGGCGTCGTCAACAAGCCGATCCGCTCCTTCGGCATCCTGTCATCGCTGGTGCTGGCGCGCTCGCTGCGCGGCTATACGCGGCGGCTGGAAGGCAAGGTGCAGAAGCTCGAGGAGACGCTGAAAGCACGCCGCGACGTCGACAAGGCCGTCAAGATCCTCGTCGGACTGAAGAAGATTGGCGAGTTCGAGGCCTACGAGCTGATACGCCAACAGGCAACCGCGCGGCGCCTGACCATGGCGGAGATCGCCGTCTCGATCATCGATGCACAGGAAACGCTTGGCGGGCTTGGTGTTCTCGGCGCAGAGGTGAAGACGCGCGCCGGCTCACCGGTTGAGCAATAGCGGCCGTTATTTTTTGCAGCCTTCGCTGTTGACTTAGCGCCTCAACTTGAGAACTATCTCGGCCGCACGCGCAGTTTGTTGCTGGCGTCAATGGCCGGGCGGCCATTTCAAATCCGGCTATGTAGCCCTCGGACTGCGTCTCTCGGCGCATTCGGGGGCTTTTTGTTTTGCGCAGCGCAAAGGAGTGGCGTGCGATGGATTCGCTTGACCCGAAGACACCGGACACCAAGATCAAGATTGCCTGCATCCAGATGGAGCCGGTGATCGGAAAGGTCGAAGCCAATGTTGCGCACGGCCTTGCACTGATCAATCGCGCCGCCCAGCTCGGCGCAAAGCTTGTCGTGCTGCCGGAGCTTTCCAATTCCGGCTATGTCTTCAAGTCGCGCGAGGAAGCCTTCGCCGTGGCGGAGCCCATTCCCGGCGGGCGAACGGTCAAGGCGTGGTGCGAGATCGCGGCCAAGCACAAGCTGCACCTCGTGGCCGGCATCTGCGAGCGCGATGGTGACAGGCTGTTCAACAGTGCCGTTCTGATCGGCCCCACCGGATACATCGGGACGTTTCGCAAGGTTCACCTCTGGAACGAGGAGAACCTCTATTTCGAGCCGGGCGACCTCGGCTTTCCGGTGTTTCACACCGCGATCGGCCGCATCGGCATGGCGATCTGCTATGATGGCTGGTTTCCGGAAAGCTATCGTCTTGCCGCGCTCCAGGGCGCGGACATCGTTTGCGTGCCGACGAATTGGGTACCGATCCCGGGACAGGCCGAAGGACGCGAGGCCATGGCCAACATCCTGGCGATGGCCGCAGCCCATTCCAACTCGATTTACATCGCCTGCGCCGATCGCGTGGGGACCGAACGCGGCCAGCCGTTCGAGGGCCAGAGCCTGATCGTCAGCTTCACCGGTTGGCCGGTCGCCGGTCCCGCGAGCCGTGACAAGGAGGAGATCCTGATTGCGGAAGTCGCGCTCGGCGAGGCGCGCCGCGCCCGCAACTGGAACGCATTCAACCAGGTCCTGCGCGACCGGCGCTCCGATCTTTATGACGAGATGCTGGGCAGCCGCGTCAAGCGCGGCTGGTACTGACGGACTTTGAGCATTGGTAGTCAGAATGGAGGATATCTGATGATTTCGCGAGCTTTTCTCACCTCTCTGGCATTGATAGCGGCGACGGGTTCGGCGTTGGCGGCCGATCCGATCAGGATCGGTGTGCCGGTCGGTCTCTCCGGTGCAAACTCGGTCGTGGCACCATCGGTCGTTCAATCCGCCGAGCTTGCCGTCGAGGAGATCAACGCCAAGGGCGGCGTGCTCGGCCGGCCGCTCGCGCTCGACGTCGCCGATGACGGGTCGGGCGCAGCCGGCGCACAGAAGGCGTTCGATGCGCTGGTGTTCCAGAAAAAAGTGAATGTGCTGATCTCGATGGAAACGAGCGCGGCACGCAATGCGGGCCTGCCGATCGTGGCGCGCGGCAAGACGCCGTTTATCTACACCTCGTTCTACGAGGGCAAGTCGTGCAGCCCCTATCTCTATGTGAATGCATGGGTGCCGGAGCAACAGGTGCCGCCGATCGTCGATTACTTCAACAAGGAAAAGAAGGCCAAGAGCTATTTCCTGATCGGCTCGGATTACGCCTTCGGCCGAGGCATGCTCGCCTTCACCAAGTCCTACATCGAAAAGACCGGCGGCAAAGTCGTCGGCGAAGAATACCTCCCGATGGACGGATCGGACTGGACGCCAATCATCTCCAAGCTGAAGGCATCCGGCGCCGACGCGATCATCACCTCTACAGCAGGTGGCGCGCCCAACGTGACGCTCACCAAGCAACTGCGGGCCGCCGGCGTATCGCTGCCCTATGGCAATCTCGCCGTCGACGAAGGCACCGCCAAGAGCATGGGTACTGATGCCGCCGGCATCTATATTTCGGCGTCCTATGTGACCGGCATCGACAGCACGGCCAACAAGACGTTCCTGGCAGCGATGAGCAAGAAATTCGGCGCCGACCTCAAGACGCCGAACGATCTGTCGGTACCGGAATATGAGGCCGTCTATGCCTATAAGGCCGCGGTCGAGAAGGCCGGCGGCACGGATCCCCAGAAGGTGCTGGCGGCATTGGCGGACGTGTCGGTCGACGGACCACGTGGAAGCATCAGGATGGACAAGCAGCGGCACGCCCCGCTCACCATGTATCTCGGCCAGGTGCAGGCGGACGGCAGCGTGAAAGTGATCCAGAGCTTCCCCAATGTCGATCCGGGTGCGCAGTGCCCGCCGAAGTCGTAAGCTGATGAGGCGCGCGAAACGGCAGACAACGGTTTCGCGCGCTTCGCCGGAACGCGCATGCTGACAATCGCTCTCGATGCCGTCACCACGGCGGCCCTGCTCTTCATCATCTCATCCGGTCTTCTGATCGTGTTCGGGGTGATGAAGATCATCAACTTCGCCCACGCCGCCTTCGTGACCGTGGGCGCCTACGCCGCCCTGGTCGGAACGAGGCTCGGTCTGCCATGGGCGTTGGTTTTGCCGCTTGCGTTTGCCACCGGCGCGGCCTGCGGCGCGCTGACGGAAGCGACCATCGTGCGCCGGCTTTACCAGCGCCCGCTGGATGCCATTCTCGCGACCTGGGGATTAGGCACCGTCATCGGACAGCTCGTCACGCTGATCTTCGGCCGCGAGGTCCAGTTCGTGCAGGCGCCGATCACCGGCACGATCGATCTCTTCGGGCTCGACTATTCGGCCTACCGCATCGCAATGATTGCGGCGGCCGTGATCGTCGCCGTGGCGTTCACGGGACTGCTCAGCGGCACGCGCCTCGGCCTCTCCACGCGCGCAGTCATCATGAACGAGATGCTCGCGCAAGGGCTGGGCGTCGACAGCTCCCGCGTCCGGCTCGTCACATTTGCGCTCGGCAGTGGACTTGCCGCGCTGGCCGGCGCCTTGATCACGCCGCTCTCCAGCGTCGATCCGAACATGGGGCTGCCCTGGCTCATCAGCGCCTTCATGCTTGTCATGGTCTCGGGCGGATCGCTGCCGACGCTGGCGGTTTCATGCATCGTCCTCGGCGGGCTGCAGGTGATCGTGTCAACCTTCGTCAATCCCATCCTTGGCGGACTGACCATCGCCATCTGCGCGGCGATCGTGCTGCGCATCCGCCCCGAAGGATTTGCCCGTGCCTGAGGCCAATCAATTGAGTCCGGCAGTTCCGACAGCGATCGGAGCGTCCGCGACTTTGCGCGCGATGGCGCTGGTCGCGCTGGTGGTCGGCGCCGTCATGCTGGCTCCGCTGATGCTCGACACCTACATGCTCAACATTCTGGTCCGCGCCTTTTTCGTCGCGATTGCCGCGATCACGGTCGACATCATGTGGGGTTATTGCGGAACGCTGACTTTCGGACAGTCCGCTTTCTTCGGCATCGGCGTCTACGCGCTCGCGATCACCTTCACCGAATATGGTTTTGGCCCATGGCAGGCCGTGCTCGCCATCGCAGCGGCCATCATCGCAGCGGCTGCCGTCGCGGGCTTGACGGGCTGGCTCTCGTTCTATCCGGGCTCGACACCGCTTTATGCGTCGATCGTGTCGCTGGTCGTGCCGATCGTGCTGGTGCAGATCCTCTACTCCGGCGGGACGTTTACCGGCTCGTCGAGCGGCCTGGTCGGTTTCGAGACCTTCGACCTCGAGTTCGACAACTGGTTTCGCCTGGCAGGCCTTGCGCTGGTCGCAACCGCGGTGGTGGCACTGATCATGATGCGCAGCGACACCGGCCGCCTGCTCAAGGCGCTGCGCGACAATGACGAACGCTGTACCTATCTCGGCATCAATACCTCGCGCTATCGCATCGTCGTCCTGGTGCTCACCGCCATCGTCGCGTCGCTGGCCGGCTTCGGCTACGCCGCCTTTGGTGGGGTTGCCGCGCCCGAGAATGCGAGCTTCACCTTCGGCACACGCCTGATCATCATGGTTGCGCTCGGCGGTCGCGGTACCGTCATCGGCGCCATTGTCGGCGCGCTCTCGATCGAGGTGGCAAGCGCCTATCTGTCCGGCAGCCTGCCCTATGTCTGGGAGCTGATCATCGGCATCGCGCTGATCACGGTCATTCTCGCCTTTCCCGACGGCCTGCTCGGCGTGTTCAAGAGGATCGCTTACGGCGGACGGCCGCTCGAGAACGGCGCGACGGTGCAGCTACGCCCGATGGCGACCGCGACCGGCACGAAAGCGGAAAGCGGGGTCGCGATCGAGGCGCGGGAGCTCGGGAAACACTTTGGCAGCCTGTCGGTGCTTGACGGCGTGCAATTCAAGGCCAATCGCGGCGAGCTGTTGAGCCTGGTTGGACCGAACGGCGCCGGCAAGACCACGCTTATTCGTTGCCTGTCGGACGGACGCGAGCGCTCAAGCGGCTTTGTGGCCATCGCCGGCCATCCGATCGATCATCTGCCGCCGTCCCGAATCGTCAGGTTCGGCCTTGGGCGCAAATTCCAGGCGGCCTCCGTGTTCGAAACGCTCACGGTGGCCGAGTGCCTGCGGGTCGCACGCACTCATCGCGCCCGGCCCGCGCTGGCCTCGACATCTCCGGTGCTCGAGCTGCCGGCTGCTGCAATCTCGGTGGTCGAACGTTCCGGCCTTGCGGACCGGCGCGGCGAGGAGGCGCGCAATCTCAGCCATGGCCTGAAGCAGGCGCTGGAGCTTGCGATGGTGCTCGCGCTCGAACCGGAGGTGCTGCTGCTGGACGAGCCGACTGCGGGTCTCACGCGTGCCGAACGCCAGGCCTTTGCAGACATCCTGACGTCGCTGGCCTCGGGCGATCGCCTCTGCATCCTGCTTGTCGAGCACGATCTCGACTTCGTCCGCGACATATCTTCGCGAATCATCGTGCTGCACCAAGGCAGGATCGCGTTGGACGGCTCAGTGGACGAGGTCGTCGACAGCGAGCTGGTGCGCGAGATTTATACCGGCCAGCAATCCAGCAGCTTGCGGAGTGCATCATGACGGACGCGCTCAGGGTCGAAGGGCTCACCAGCGGCTACGGCACGTCAGAGGCAATCAGCGACGTCAGCTTTGCGCTGGCAAAATCGGAGGTACTTGCGCTGGTCGGCAAGAATGGCATGGGCAAGACGTCGCTGTTGAAGGCGGTGCTCGGCTTTCTTCCCGCCTGGCGCGGCCATGTAACCTTCGCAGGGTCCGACGTCACGCGCATGCCGCCACATCAGAGGCGCCGGCTTGGCCTGGTCTACGTGCCGCAGGAGCATGCGCTGTTCCAGGATCTCACCGTTCGCGACAATCTGCGGCTTGGTGTCTTGTCGGACCGGGATCTCGACGCCGCGCTGGATGAGGTCGGACGGTGGTTTCCGGTGCTGGCACGCCGTCTGCGGCAGCGCGCCGGGACATTGTCGGGCGGAGAGCAGAAAATGCTCATCGTCGCGCGCGCGCTGATGGCGCGGCCCGAGGTTCTGTTGCTGGACGAGGTTACAGAAGGGTTACAACCGTCATTGGTGGATCGGCTGTCGGAGGTGCTGACGCGGTTTCGGAAGGATTTCGGCACGTCGATGGTCGTGATCGAACAGCACCTTCCCTTCGCGCTCGGCATCGCCAGCCGCTACATGGTCTTCAAGCGCGGCGAGATCGTCGACAGTGCCGACGTCGATGCGGACGCGGAAGCGCGGATCGAAGCTCATATGCGAATTTAGCGATTCCGCATTCAACGGTACGTTCTTATAGCAGAGGTCCTTCGACAGGAGGACTGAATGGTTGTGCTTCGAAGACTTCTTCTCGCGTTGGCAATATTGGCTTGCGGTGCACCTGCGCTGGCGACGCCGCAATGGCTGAATCTGCCACCCACGCCGTCACTGCCGAAGCCGGTGAGAAGCGGCCTCGTCCCCCTCAACGGCATCAAGGTCTGGTACGCGAGCTTCGGTGACGGCGAGTCGGTGCTGCTGCTGCATGGCGGCCTTGCCAATGCAAATTACTGGGCTCACCAGGTCCGTGCGCTTGAGGGACGCTATCAAGTCATCGTGATGGACAGCCGCGGCCACGGGCGCTCAAGCCGCGATGCACAGCCGTTCGGTTACGACCTCATGGCCTCGGACGTGCTGGCCTTGATGGATCATCTCGGAATCAAAAAAGCCGCGATCGTCGGCTGGAGCGATGGCGCCATCATCGGGCTCGACATCGCCATGCATCACCCGGATCGCGTCTCGAAGCTGTTCGCCTTTGCCGCCAATTCCGATCCGTCCGGCGTCGCCGACATCGCCAAGAGCGACGTGTTCAACGCCTTCATTGCGAGGGCCGGCGAGGAATACAAGCGGCTGTCACCGACGCCGAACGAGTACAAGACATTCGTCGACGGGATCACCAAGATGTGGGAGAGCCAGCCGTACTGGACCGAGGCCGATCTCGCCAAGATCGACGTCCCGACCTGGATCGTCGACGGCGATCATGACGAGGCGATCAAGCGCGACAACACCGAGTTCATGGCCGCGCACATCAAGGGGGCCGGGCTTCTGATCCAGCCCGAGGTCAGCCATTTCTCGTTTCTGCAGGATCCCGAGCAGTTCACCAACGATCTGCTGCATTTCCTCGCACACGTACCGTCGCGCTGACACACGCGCGGCGGCGCGTCGCGGCTGAAGCCTAACGCGGTGCGTCCTTGCGGGTTTGCGCGGGCGAGGCGTCCCAATTGCTCCAGCTGACGCTCGCCAGCGTCTTGAAGTCGGTAGTGAGAGGACGTCGGGTCCGCTTCTCATACTCGGAGATGCATCGCTCGGACTCGGCGATCTTGCGCTTTAGCTCGGCGATGTTGCCCTGCGGCGCTGCCGCCGCCTTCGGCCCTATGTCGCCAGTCGTGAACCGCGTCGTCTCCAGAGACTTGACTGCCTCACGGTTTCTCTTGAGCTGGACCCGGTGCCAGGCGATTTTGCTGTCGCTGTCAGCAACCATGCACGAACTCCCCTGATTCGCGGCGGAGCATAGCATCGCCGGCTGAATCGGTGACAGGGCCCGGCGCTGCGCCCCAATTGGCCCGGATGCGCCGAAATTGCGGCATTTCGGAACTGTCCCGCGAATGGGGCCAGTTTTAACCAATGTTGCATCCGGCAGTTTGGACGGATTTCATCGTCCTTCTCCCAGACTGCCAGCCTTGAACCATCCATTAGTTCGGGACCCGGAACATCGCACGCAGCATGCGATTTGTTCGCAGCGCAATCGGAGCAGGCGTGTGAGTCCGTCGTCGGCGAAATTACTTAGCCCCCTCACCTCTGCTGGTCCTTCGGGATCACGAATTTCAAGCGCGACCACGTCGCGTCGATGGCGCAGACCTTGACGTCAACCAGGCCAAGCGCGGCCCCGGTTGCAAATCGATGCACCATGTGAGCGGCTCCGTGAGCCGCGCCGCAAGGCTCGCACCATCAGGCGGCGCACCAGGATGTCGAAGCCCCGCTGACAAAAATGCAAAAGCCCGGCTTGATGCCGAGCTTTTGCTGGAATGGCTGGCGGAGTTAACCCGCGATATCGAAGTGCGGCTCAGGCCTGCGGCTGCGGCTCCAGGCCGGGGTCTGGATCGGGCCGCGGCCGCGGCCTGCCGGCCGGCGGCACGGCGGAGGTTCGCGGGCCGATCGGCTCCAACACCGACTCGCGGTTCGGCTTCTTGCCGTTGATGACGTCGGTGATCTCCTCGCCGGTCAGCGTCTCGTATTCGAGCAGCGCCTGTGCCAGCGTTTCGAAATCCCGCTTCTTCTCAGTCAGGATTTGACGCGCCGTCTGGTAACCCTCGTCGACCAGCCGCCGCACCTCGGCGTCGATCTTCTGCGCGGTGCTTTCCGAAACGTTCTGCTGGCGGCCCATCGACATGCCCAGGAACACTTCTTCCTGGTTATCGCCATAGGCGACGGTGCCAAGCTCATCCGAATAGCCGAACTGGGTCACCATGGCTTTCGCCATCTTGGTTGCCTGCTGGATGTCGCCTGATGCGCCCGACGTGATGCTGTCCTTGCCAAAGGTGATCTCCTCCGCCACGCGCCCGCCCATTGCGACCGCAAGCTGCGAGGTGAACTCCTTGTATTTCATCGAGTAGCGATCGCCCTCGGGCAGGAATTTCACCATGCCCATGGCGCGGCCGCGTGGAATGATGGTGGCCTTGTGCACGGGAATGCCGGCAGGCACGTTGAGGCCGACGATGGCATGGCCCGCCTCGTGATAGGCGGTCAGCATCTTCTCTTCCTCGCTCATGACCAGCGACTTGCGCTCGGCGCCCATCAAGACCTTGTCCTTGGCCTCCTCGAACTCGGACTGGGTCACCATACGCTTGTTCCGGCGTGCCGCGGTCAGCGCGGCCTCGTTGACGAGGTTCATCAGGTCGGCGCCGGAAAATCCCGGCGTGCCGCGCGCGATGATCTTCAGATTGACGTCGGGCGCCAGCGGCACCTTGCGAACATGGACCTTGAGGATCTGCTCGCGTCCGCCGACATCCGGATTCGGCACCACGACCTGGCGGTCGAAGCGGCCGGGACGCAGCAGCGCCGGATCGAGCACGTCGGGCCGGTTGGTGGCGGCGATCAGGATGACGCCCTCATTCGCCTCGAAACCATCCATCTCGACCAGCAACTGGTTCAGCGTCTGCTCGCGCTCGTCATTGCCGCCGCCAAGTCCGGCGCCGCGATGACGGCCGACGGCGTCGATTTCGTCGATGAAGATGATGCAGGGCGCATTCTTCTTGGCCTGCTCGAACATGTCGCGCACGCGGGAAGCACCAACGCCGACGAACATCTCGACGAAGTCGGAGCCCGAAATGGTGAAGAACGGCACGTTGGCTTCGCCCGCGACTGCGCGCGCGATCAGCGTCTTGCCGGTGCCGGGCGGGCCCACCAGCAGCACGCCGCGCGGAATGCGTCCGCCGAGCCGCTGGAATTTGCCGGGGTCGCGCAGGAACTCGACAATCTCCTGCAGGTCCTGCTTGGCCTCGTCGACGCCGGCGACGTCCTCGAAGGTGACGCGGCCATGCGCCTCGGTCAGCATCTTGGCGCGCGACTTGCCAAAGCCCATCGCCTTGCCGGCGCCGCCCTGCATCTGGCGCGACAGGAATATCCACACGCCGATCAGGGCGATGAACGGCAGCCAGGAGACGAGCAGCGAGACGAACCACGGCACGTTGTCGCCGGGCGGCTTGGCCGTGATCTGCACCTTGCCGTCATAGAGACGCTTCACCAGCGTCGGGTCGTTCGGCGCGTAGGTCTGGAACGAGGACCCATTGGTAAAGGTGCCGTGAATCTCTGGTCCCTGGATCACGACGTCGCGCACATGGCCCTGGTCGACCTCGGTGAGAAGCTGCGAGAACGAGATGTCCTGCGAGGAGGTGCGTTGACCCGGATTCTGAAACAGCGTGAACAGCGCCAATAGCAATAGGACAATGATGACCCAGAGGGCGAAATTGCGCAGATTGGCGTTCATTGACGTTCCTTCGTGGTCGCGCGGATCGCGGCCTTGATGTCCTTTGGACCTATCCCTGGGAAGCCACGAGGGAATCCCCCGGTCGACCGTATCACAATTTAGGTACCGCTGGCGGGGATGCCAAGGGAACCACGCAGGACTATTTAGCGCATCCTAGCGCAATTCCCGTTCAAAAAATGGCGTTTTGACCGGCGTTTCGGCAGGTGGTTAAGGTCGGCCGGCCGCAATATTTGGAAAAATCGGGCCCCTTCAGCACTCCGGAGCGCTAGCGGGCGGACCTGCGCCGCGCCGGCGCCGGCTCAATGCGAATCTGTCCCGGCTTGAGGCTTACCAACGCACCGGCGAGGGTCTGCTTGAGACGGACTCCGAGAGAGCCGGCCCCGGTTTTCTTGGAGCGCTCCGTAAAGTTACGGTCCAACTTCGCAAGCAGGCTCTCGAGCTTGCCGAGCTCGGCCGGCCCCTCGTGGCCGAAGCGGTTAACGGCGCGCATCAACAGGCGCAGCCTGATCTCTTCGGGGAGAGCTGCAAAGGCTTCAGCGTCGAACACCATGGCGTTGCGATCGGCATGCAGCGCGCCCTGTCCTTTCAAGGCGAGATACCGCTCGGCGCCGTCGGTCAAGACCTCCACCGCAGCATTGGCCCTGGAAAGCCGCGTCGCAAGCCGCGCCAGCGCATGGACGTCCCCGCCTTCGGCGGCGAGCACCGGCAACAGCGCACGCAGCCGCGGCCGCGTGAACGCGGTGTCGCGGTTGGTCGGATCGTCTGCGTAACCGATCTTCGCTCGATCCAAGGTAGCGATCAGCCGCGCCTTCGGAACGTCAAGCAGCGGCCGAGCCAGGATTACTCCCGCGCGCGTGCTCACGCGCTTCATCGCTCCGAGTCCTGCGATGCCGCTGCCGCGCAACAGTCGCATCAAAAGCGTTTCGGCCTGGTCGTCTCGGGTATGCGCGGTGAGGATGTAGCTTGCACCCGCGCTTTTTGCGGCCTGCGCCAGCAGGCGATAACGCGCCTCGCGCGCCGCCGCTGGTAAGCCGGTCCTTGGCTTCTCGCCGCGCCAATGCAGCGTCTGGTGCGGCAGTTCCAGCTCCTGCGCCAGCCGCTTGACCTCGCGCGCTTCGCGGGCCGCTTCCGGCCGCAAGCCATGATCGACCGTGATCGCAACCAGCTTCGGACCACGTGACAGCGCGCGGCGCCAGCGCGCCATCAACCACATCAGGGCGATGGAATCGGGTCCTCCGGAGACCGCGAGCACCAGCGCCGGCGCCTCCCGCCAGTCGGCAAACAAGTGCCTGGCATCCTGAGCCGAGATCGGGGAATCGTCGTCCTCTGACATGCCGTCACCGGCCCTGGCGTTGTCGCGTCTTCCGCAGCGGCTCCATTTTTGAACGCATGGCGGCACAGTTCAAGACGCTGTCGCAAGCGACAGGGACGCCCGGCAAGACCTGCGGGCGAGGCCTCAGCACTTTTCCTTTTTCTGCTCGCGGTCGACGGCGGCCTTCACGGAGGCCGAGGCGCGCGGATATTTGCGGCCCACCTCACCGAAGGCAGCACAGGAGGCTTCCTTCTCCTTCAGCGCGCCAAGCGATTGTCCGAGCCGCAGCAGCGCATCGGGCGCCTTGGACGATTTATCATATTTGGTGGTCACCGTGAGGAAGGCTTCGGCTGCGTCGCGATATTGCTGGCGCTGAAAGAGGCTTTCGCCGAGCCAGTACTGGGAATCGCCAATCAGTGCGTCGTTCGGATACTTCTGCACGAAACTGCGCATGGTCTGCTCGGCGAGCGCATAGTCCCTGCGCTGCATGTAGCCGATGCCGAGATCATATTCGTCGCGCGGCGAGTTCGACGGTGGGGCGGTCGCAAGCCCGCCGGCACCGCCCGGGTTGACCGAAGGCGGCGGCATGTTGCCCTGCTGATAGCGCGGCGCGCCTGCAGCGTTGGAGAGGTCCATCGGCTCGCCCGGGGCGCGGCCGGCGGGAGCACCGGCATATCCATCGGCCGGAACAGGCATCTGGCCGCCGCCCAGCGCCCGTGGCGCGCCAGGCGCATTCGGATTCTGGCCTGGATCGAAGGCGTCGCCGCGCCGCGACACGCCGGCACCGGCCGGCGGCGGCTCCTGCACGATCGGCGCGGGTGCAGCGATCTGCGGCTGCTGGCCATAGCCACCCTGCGGACCATAGCCACGCTGCGCTTGCGGCTGGCCCTGATAGCCTTGCTGGCCCTGATAGCCTGGCTGGGACTGGCCGTAGCCGCCCTGGGCCGGCGGAGCGGCGGCAATGCCGGGTTGGGCCGCAGGCTGACCCGCCGCCGGCGGGACGCCGCCCTGCAACTGCTGCAGCCGCTCTTCGAGCTGGCGGTTGCGGTATTGCAACTCCTCGTTCTGGCCGGTCAATTGCCGGAGCTGATTCTCCAGCCGCTGGATCCTGATTTCGGGATCCTCATCATCCGACTGGGCAAGCGCCTGGGATGACAGCGCAGTCAGCGCAGCGAGCGCCGCAACGCGGCTCAACTTCTGAAATCTGGATGACATTTGGCCCTGATGACGTAATCCGCGTGACCGGGAACGGCCGCACCTTGGCGCAGGGACTACGCCAAAAATGTGACTGATTCAAATAGCCTTCGGCGCTCTCGCGGCAACGCGAAACCGGCGCCCATGGGCGCCGGCTTGCTAACGTGTCGACAGCCGAAACCGTCAGGAACTGGCGTTCAGCACCGTCACCGCACGGCGGTTCTGCGACCAGCACGAGATATCGTTACACACCGCTACCGGCCGTTCCTTGCCGTAGGAGATGGTTCGCATCCGGCTCGCATCGATGCCGCGTGAGGCAAGGAAGTTGCGAACCGACTGGGCGCGCCGCGCGCCAAGCGCGATGTTGTATTCGCGCGTTCCACGCTCGTCGGCATGGCCTTCGATGGTGAAGGAGTAACGCGGATAGGTCTGCAGCCACTGTGCCTGCTTTTCCAGGGTCACGATCGCCTGCGGGGTCAGATCGGTCTGGTCGCTTTCGAAAAACACGCGATCGCCCACGTTGACCACGAAATCCTGCTGGCTGCCCGGAGCCGCGGCACTCGCCATCGCGTCAGCGCCAAGGTTCTTGTTGGCGCAGGCGCCCATGGACAGGGCTACCGCGAGCACCGCGGCCAACTTCAATCCCTGGAGGATACGCATAGGATGTTTCATTCGGGAGCCTCCACGCTCACGCATATCTACTGCTATCCGGTCTACAGGGGGTTGGTTAAACGAACGTTCCGTCAACCTTGATGGGCTGTTGCCAACCCTGATCAAATGCCCCCAGACGGCGAAAAGCAAACGCAATGGTTAATGCGTTGTAAATGTGGCGTGAGGGTGAAGGCAAGCGGGGCCGGGTCCCCGTTATCGCATGGATTTTGGGCAGTTTTCCCGCGTTTTCAGCCAACCGCGCGGTATTGCCTGATCCAGCCGCTCTGGGACCAGGCGTGATTCGCGCGCCTGTCATCAGAGCCCGGGCGCGACCTCAGCCAGATGCGGCGCCGGAACCTCGACAGCCGACGCGAATCGCCGCTCGACCGAGCGCGCGAACAGCATCCGGCGCTCAAAGCTGCTTGAGCGCATGATTGGGAACCGGGTCATGACTTGCTCCCGCTGCGCCCGAAACGGAGACGCCATCAGCGCCACCTTTTTCAATACGTTCGGAAACGCACGCGGCTCGGCGATGGTCTTGTGGAGAAAGACCCGCCGGTAAAACGCCTGGTGCTCGGCCCGCACGACGGCAAGGCCAGTGTCGGCGTTGAAATAATCGCAAGCCAGGTAAGCAAGCCGCAACGTCACATAGGGGAGTTCGGGAAACCGTTGGTGCTTTTCGGGATCAGCCACGAACCGCGCCGGGTCGACAAAGACTTCGCCCTGGTCGAGGCGCGGGTGAAGAACATCGCCGAACAATTCGGTGGCATAAGATGTGCGCCATTCCGACGTCAGGACGTGAAGGCGCAGCGAGCTGCAGAGTTCGCCGTCGACATAGATCCCGAAGATCCAGGCATTGGGCGCGTCGTCGTAACGGTCGCTGACGCGCCGGGACTCCGACGGCAAGATCAGTCCACCATGCAGATAGGCCCGGTAACGCATCGCATAGAGGTCGTCTCTGTCCTCGGCCGTCTCGATGCGGCGGTAGTCGATACGATCGAACAGCCCCGCCCCGCGCACGTTGAGCGGAGTGCGCGGCTCGACTCCGGACTTCATCTGATACTCCCCCACACACCCAAACAACTTCCGCGAGAGAAAAACGTTAACGGTTCTTTAACGAGATTGCAAAGCATTCTAAATGTTAGGGTTAACCTTGGGCTCCGCAGAAATTCGGATGTTGCATCGAACGCAACCATGAAGTGTAGCTTATCGGGATTAAGTCAGGCGATCGATCGCGAGGGAAGCGCGACGACCTGATCGTCCGGCGTGCGCCGGCCATGGGAGGCGTTGAGCAGCTGGCGGATCCGCACCGCGGGCACCGGCCGGCTGAACAGATAGCCCTGCGCCTCCGTCACCGAGCCGTCGGCGCTGATCAGTTCAAGCTGCTCATTGGTCTCGATGCCCTCGACGACGACCTGCATTCCGAGGTCGGCCGATAGCCGCGCCACGCCGCGCAACAGCGTCAACGGACGGGCCGCGTCGATGCCCTCCAGGAACGAGCGGTCGATCTTGACTTTCTGCAGTGGGAAGTTGTGCAGATAGCTCAGGCTGGAATAGCCGGTGCCGAAATCGTCCAGCGAGATGCGCACGCCGATAGCGCGCAGCTGCGACAATACGTCGTGGGTCAGCTGCGTGTTGCGCAGCAGTGAGGATTCGGTGATCTCGATCTCGAGCCGCTGCGCCGGCATACCCGAGACCTCCAACGCATAGCGGATCTCGCTGAGTACATCGCGCTGATGGAACTGCTGCGGCGAGAAGTTGACGGCGACGCTGACCCCTTCCGGCCATTTCATGCATTCCATGCAGGCCTTGCGCAGGATCCAGCGGCCGAGATCGACGATCAGCCCCATGTCCTCAGCGACCGGAATGATGTCGACCGGCGAGACGGTGCCGCGCACCGGATGGTTCCAGCGCAACAGCGCCTCGCAGGTGGTGATCCTGCCGGACTTCAGATTGACCAGCGGCTGGAAGAACAGCTCGAACTCCTCGTTAGCGAGCGCCTTGCGCAGATCGAGCTCAAGGATGCGGCGCGACTCGACGATCTGCGCCATCTCCTGGTGGAAGAAGCAGAAGGTCCCGCGGCCATCGGCCTTGGCGCGATAGAGCGCCATGTCGGCATTCTTGAGCAGGGTGTCGGCGCTGACACCGGACGAGGTCAGCGCGATGCCCACGCTGGCACCGATCTCGACCAGATGATTGTCGATCTTGTAGCGCTCGCTCAAATGATCGACGATGCGCCGCGCGAGCACGGCGGCCTCCTCGCTCGCATTGATGTCCTGCTGGAACACCACGAACTCGTCGCCGCCGAAGCGGGCCACGAAATCCTCGGGGCGCAGCATCGCGCGCAGGCGGTCCGCGACCGCGCACAACAGCTGGTCGCCGCAGGGATGGCCAAGCGTATCGTTGACCTGCTTGAACTGGTCGAGATCGATGAACAACAGCGCGGAGAGCCGGCCGGCCTCATGCGGCATCTTCAGGAGGCGCTCGATCTCGTCACGGAAATTGACGCGGTTGGGCAATCCGGTGAGATCGTCAAAGCGCGCCAGATGGCTGATGCGGGCTTCCGCATTGCGCCGTTCGGTGATGTCCTCGAGCAGCACGACGGCGCCGCCATCGGCCATCGGCTGGAACGTCCATGACAACGAGCGGCCGCGGACCGTGTCCGGATCGGTGGTGACGATGTCGCGGGCTTCCGAATTCTCGATCTCCGCGAGAATGACCTTGCCGCTCGCCGCCGAGATCGATCCTGAGACCACGCAGGCCTGCACGACATCGGCCGAGGTGGTGCCGCGGCCGACGAGGTCGTCCGACAGCTCCATCATCTCGCTGAAGCGATGGTTCATGACGGCCAGCCGGCCGTCGGCGCGGAACATGCAAAGGCCGTGCGGCATGTTGTTGAGCGCGGTGTCGAACTGGCCCGCCAACGCGGCCTCGCGCTCGCGCGCCACGACCGCGCGCATGAAGATGCGGTGCAGATTGGCCGAAAGCTGGATCAGGACCGCGAGATAGACGGCGCTGAGGAGGGACATCGCGATGTAATAGGGCGTGCCGCGGAACGCGAGCGCGGCGACGGCCGGACCGAAGCTCAGGAGCGCCTGCAGCCGGAATATGCTCTGCCGTCCAAAGGCGCGGCCGGCCCCTCCTGACACCACCCCGGCGGTGACAGACAGGCAGATCATGTGGACCACGGCGTCGTCGGTGCTGAGCAGGGTCGCGGAGCACCAGAAGCCGATCGCGGCGGCCTGGACCATCGCCCAGACCTGATAGCGCTTCTCCCAGCGGGCGCCTTCCACGGCACTCAAGGTCGATTTGCGCGACAAATAGTGCCGCAGATCGACCAACCTGATGGCGCCGGCCAGAATGAGCAGCGCGACGCATGTCCAGGTCAGTTGCTGCCCGGTCTTCAGCGCGGTGATCGCGGCCGCGATGGAGATGAAGATGATGCCCGCCAGCAGCGCGCCTGGGCTCTCGAACAGCGAATCGACCGGAGCCGCCCGTGTGGACGGGGATATCTCGTGGTCAGATATTTCGCGCTGGGTGGCGAGCTGCATTTTTCGGGCGCACGTCCGGTTCGGAAGTGCATATCCTTACCGCTCCCAGATGAAGTCTTTCTGAGCGAAGATCGTTAGCGGAAGGTTGCCCTGCATTTCGCAGGATAGAAATATGCAAGCAAGATCAATATACTAAGCAAGTCTGACCGCGTGCAACCAATAGTATGTTGCGCAATCACCCTCGATTACGACAGAAGCGGCGACCAGGCCGGGTCGGAGGCGTAGCCGGGCGTCGGCTGCTTCAATTCGTTACGGCCGGTGATGTCGATGGTGTAGAGCGAGGGCCCGCTGTTGCCGCCGGGATCGCGGAAGAACATCAGGACCCGCCCGTTCGGCGCGAAGGTCGGTCCTTCATTGTGGAAGCCCGAGGTGAGCAGGCGCTCGCCGGTGCCGTCGGGCTTGATGATGCCGATCGAGAACTGGCCGCCGCCCTGACGCGTGAAGGCGATATAGTCGCCGCGCGGCGACCACACCGGCGTCGAGTAGCTCGCATTGACGTCGTCCTTGGCGAAGGAGATGCGCTGGGCGTTGCCGCCCGCTGCCGGCATCACATAGATCTGCGGCCTGCCGCCGCGGTCGGATTCGAAGCAGATCTGGCTGCCGTCGGGCGAATAGCAGGGAGAGGTGTCGATCGCCGGCGTGTCGGTCAGCCGCGTGGTGGCCTTCGAGCGCAGGTCCATCACGAACAGGTTGGAATTGCCGCCCTGCTGCAGGCTCATGATGATGCGCTGGCCGTCGGGCGAGAAGCGCGGCGAGAACGACATGCCCGGGAAATTGCCGACGATCTCGCGCTGCCCGGTCTCGATGTTGAAGAGATAGACCTTCGGGTCGCCCTGCCCGAACTCCATATAGGTGATTTCCTGGCTCGACGGCGAGAAACGCGGCGTGAGCACAAGATCGGCGCCGCGGGTCAGATAGCGCACATTGGCGCCGTCCTGGTCCATGATCGCAAGCTTCTTGACGCGCCGCTCGGCCGCGCCGCTCTCGTCGACAAACACCACGCGGCTGTCGAAATAGCCCTTTTCGCCGGTCAGCCGCGAATAGATCTGGTCGGAGATGATGTGCGCGATGCGCCGCCAATATTCCGGCGCGGTGACATATTGCTGGCCGGCCAGTTGCTGGCCGGAGACGACGTCCCACAAGCGGAATTCCGCCTTTAGCTGCCCGTCCGACTGCCGGGTCACGCGGCCGGTAGCGAGCGCCTGCGCGTTGATGCTCTTCCAGTTCTGAAACTGCGGCGCGAGGTCGATGTTTGTGATCTTCTCGATGAACGCTGCCTGATCGATCGGCGCGAAGAGCCCGCTGCGCTTGAGATTGTTGGTGATGACGCCGGTGACGTCGGCACCGACCTGGCCGTCGGCGGGCGAGCCCGGCACGAAGTTTGGAATCGCGATCGGGATCGGCTGGAAACTGTCCGGCGTGACACCTAGTCGCTCTGCGAAGGCGGATTGCGTCCCCAACATGGCAACGGCCGATCCTGTCGCCATCATGAAGCGGCGCCGGGTCAAAGATTTCATGTCATTCATAGGATTGCTTGCTTTCAAGTTCGAAACTTAGAGCATGTCTTTGAGGCTGAAAGTCATCGGAATATATTTCCAGGTGTCGTACTGTTCCTTCGGCAGGAAGGCGTAAGCCTGGCATTGCACGACGGCACGAGCGGCGCTCTCGGCCATGGCGTGGCTGATCGACGCCGAAGGTCCGCGCACGGCAATAATGGTGGGCTGGGAGGCCAGCGTGCCGTCCGGCCGCATATAGATATCGACGTCAGCCTCGAACTGGTCGGCGTCGATGCCGTTATAGGGGAAGTTGAAGCAGCGTCTCACGGCGGACACGAAAGCGCCCTTCCAGGTCGCCACGATGTTTTGCGAGTTGCCGCTATGGGTGCCGAGCGAAGCTGATGCGTTGAGCGCCGCACCGGTGATCGATTGCCGGGTCGGATCGCGCTTGTCGAGCAGCGCGGCGATCTTGGTCTGATCGAACACACGCTCCTGTTTCGGCTGCGGCGGCGTCGGAGCGGCCTTGGCTTCCTGCTTCTGCTCCGGCTTGGGTTTGGGCTTCTGCTTCTTCTCTTCGGTCTTCAAGGCTTCCGCGATCGGATCGACCTTGGCCGGATCCGGCTTCTTGTCGGCCTGCTTCGACTCTTCCTTGGGCTTGTCTTCCGCCTGCTTGGGCGGATCAGGCTTCTTCTCGACCGGCTTTTCCACGGGCTTCGGCGCAGCCGAGGTCGTGATCTCCTTCTCGGTCACCTTGCCGATCGCCTCGTCAATCGGCTTGGCATCCGCGACCTTCTCGACCAGCGGCTTTGGATTCTCCTTCTGGCCGTTCGTGATGCCGGCGGTCATCTTGGCGAGCTGGTCGGTGGAGATGATGTCCACCGCGAGCGAATCCGGTTGCACTTCATAGGAGCGCGCGGAAAAAGAGATCAATCCCCATCCGATCACCAGGACGTGGAGCGCAATCGACGCAACGAGTGTCTTGTCGACCTTGATCTTCACCGGCGGAGCTACCCCTGATCCACTTCTGTCACCAGCGCCACGCGGCGGAATCCGGCGGCGGACAGCCGTCCCATCACTTTCATCACTGTGCCGTAGTCGACCTTCTTGTCCCCACGAACGAAGATACGTTCATCCATCCCACCACGGGCATCGGTGATCGCCTTCAGTTTGGGCACCAGATCATCGAGCGGAATCTCGGTGTCGTTCAGGAACACATGGCCCTCCAGGTTGACCGAGAGCGTCAGCGGATTCTTGTCCTGGTCGAGGCTTTTCGCCTGGGTCTGCGGCAGGTCGAGCGGCACGCCGACGGTCAGCATGGGCGCCGAGACCATGAAGATGATCAGGAGCACCAGCATGACGTCGACCATGGGCGTGACGTTGATCTCCGCCATGACCGGTTTGCGCCGGCTACGGCGGCCGCCGCTGCCGCCCGACGAGCTCGCGGTGTTCATCCCCATGATGTAGAGCCCAACTCCCGATGCCTCATTCTACCCATCCTCAGGCACGCTCGTCGATCTGGCGCGACAGGATGGCCGAAAATTCATCTGCAAACCCCTCCAGGCGCTGAGCCTGCCGATTCACCTCGGAGGTGAACTTGTTGTAAAAAATAGTCGCCGGAATTGCGGCAATGAGGCCGATTGCGGTGGCAAACAGCGCCTCCGCGATGCCGGGCGCCACAACCGCCAGAGAGGTATTTTTCGAGGCTGCAATCGACTGGAAGCTCGACATGATGCCCCAGACGGTGCCGAACAGGCCGACAAAGGGGCCAGCCGAGCCCACGGTTGCCAGCACCAGGAGCCGCCGCTCCAGCCGCTCGATCTCGCGCGCGATCGAGACGTTCATCACCTTTTCGATCCGCATCTGCAGGCCTGCGAAGGAGCGGGCATGACTTTCGAAGGAGCGCTTCCATTCGCGCATCGCGGCCACGAAACAGGCCGCCATGGACTGGGTGGGCTTGGCGGACAGCGAGCGGTAGAGTTCCTCGATCGATTCCCCCGACCAGAACGCCTGCTCGAACCGGTCCATGGAACGGCGGGCGCTGGAATACATCATGAATTTCTCGATCGCGATGGCCCAGACCCAGACCGAGCAGGCGAGCAGCCCAAGCATCACGCATTTGACGATCCAATGCGCCTGGAAGAACAGTGCGATCAGCGATACGTCGGCGGACTGCAGCGGCAACGCTGCCTGAGTGACGTCAGCCGGATTCATCGTCGGTATCCTCTCAACGCAAGTGTTCCCATATCCCTCCGGAGACAATGGCTTCCGGCGGCCGCGCGCCTGTCGCGCGGAGGCGAAGCCTGCGCTCAACGTTCTGATCCGATCGCATGGGAGGCCCGCCGAAGCCTTGAGCCTCATTCCCCTGCCAACATGTCAAAACGAGGGCTGTTCGCGCGGCTTTACGCCCCTAACCAAACGCTCAGCGTGGTTAAGACGCAGTTACCAAAAGAAATTTGGTTGGGCGAAATGAAGGCGGGCCAAGCGGTTAGGAAGGATTCGGCCCTGTTTTGCGACCAAAGGCGCAGGCCCGAAGCCCCGGCACCCGATTGCCGACTGATAAATTGCTGACTGATAACAGGGCCGGAACCGGGCTTACCCATCTCCATCACCCCAGCGGCGTCCACGCCAAGCGGTGGCCTCGACCGGCTGCGGCCCACTGCAGCACCCGGGCAGTTCATCTTTCAGGCGCGCGCGGGCCTGCGCGCGGAACTCCTCGCATGCGCGCCCTCGCCGCGACCGCCATCGCCACCACAGCGCAGGCCGGCACCCGGCAGTCCGCATGAGCGCAGCAACACGCGGGGTTTAGAGGTCGGCTGTCCGGATATCGCTTCGCTCATCCGGGCCACAAGACTACAAGATCTGCTGACCGCATCAGACAGTCTCTTCAGTAGGCACAGTCATGTCGGGCGAACGCGATCTTGAGACGCTCATGAAGAACATGAAGCCCGAAATGCACGAGGGCATCTTCGTGTTTTGCACCACTCCGGAACAGCAAGAGATCAGTTCCGCAATCAGGCCGGTGCTCACCTTTCGCGAACACGAAGGGACAACTTTTGTGATCCGGCGCGAGGAAGCCGAAAGCGCAGGGTTGTCTTACCAATTCGCGTCGCGCCTGATCACTTTGACAGTCCACTCCTCGCTTGATGCGGTTGGCTTTCTGGCAGCAATCACCGCTCGGCTGGCGCAAGCCGGCATCAGCGTCAACGCAGTTTCAGCTTTCTACCACGATCATCTGTTTGTCCCCGAGCAAAAGGCCGATGAGGCTCTTGGCCTTCTACGGAGCATATACAGGCCGCACGCGGATTGAACCGCCACGCAGCGTTCAGACATGGGGACGCCGCGACAATATAGAAATCGTCGCGCGAAGACCTTCGTCCCTACAATCAGCACTATGCCGATACAGCCATCACACGTTTCGTGTACCTTCGACAAAATGGCAGACAGCCTGCGAAACAAATCTGCCAGACCGGAGGACTCGCAATGTCCACTGAGCCTGCGACGACGGACGCGACGATAGCTGCACTGACGCCAGGCCTCGATGCGCTCGCCGCAGAGGCGATGGCGGAATGGCAGGTGCCCGCTGCCACGATCGCCATCGTGCAGAACGGCGAGACTGTGCTGGTGAAGGCCTATGGCCAGCGCGATGTCGAGGCCGGGCTGCCGGCGACACCACAGACCCACTTCACGATCTGCTCCATCACCAAGACGTTCGCCGCAACGGGGCTTGCGATGCTGGTCGACGAAGGCCGTCTCGACTGGACCAAGCCCGTGCGCGACTATGTGCCGGAGTTCCGGCTGCATGATGCGATCGCGACCGACCGGATCACGGTGCGCGACCTGCTTTGCCATCACAGCGGCCTGCCACGGCATGACTGGATCTGGATGCTCGGCGACCTCTCGCGGGCCGAGATGCTCGCCGCCACGCGCCACATAGAGCCGAGCCGGGATATCAGGACCGAGTTCCAGTACAGCAACCTCGGCTACAACATCGCCAGCATCGTCGCGGAGCGGATCACCGGCCTGAGCTGGGAGGAATTGACGCGCACGCGGATTGCCGAGCCGCTGCAGATGCCCATGACATTCACGGTCGAGGAGTTGGCGGCGACGGAAGACGTAGCCGTTCCTTATCTCACTCATCGCGAGCAGCGCCAGCGCACGAAATTCTGGCCGATCGGCGCGACCGCGGCGGGAGGCATCAACACATCGGTCGCGGCGCTCGCCAATTGGATGAAATTCCTGCTTGCGGGCGGCGAATTCCAAGGCAAGCGCTTGCTGTCAGCGAGCCTCTTGCGCGAGATGCAGATGCCGCGCGTTCACGACGGCGGATCGGAATTTCCGGAGTTCGGCGAGTCCCATTACGGCCTCGGCTTCGGCTCAACAATCTATCGCGGGGAACGGGTCGTCGGGCACTCCGGCGGCTGGATCGGCTTCAGCACGCTGATGCGGCTGGTGCCGGAGCGCAATCTCGGCGTCGCCGTGTTCTGCAACGTCAGCGGCGCGCCGATACCCAGCATTCTCATCAACTATGTGATCGATCGCACCAGCGGCAAGGAGCCCGTGCCGTGGCTGGACCGCCTTCGCGACCTGCACCGCAAGGGCCTCGTCCAGCAGGCGATCGACGAGGAGCAACAGACTGCGCGACGCAAGAACGCCCCGCCCAGCCACGATCTCTCCGACTACGCCGGCACGTATCAGCATCCCGCCTATGGACGGATCGAGATCACACGGCGTGGCGACAACCTGCATTGGGCCTACCGCACGCTTTCGGCAGAACTCGCACACCGGCACTACGAGACATTCGAGGTCCCGCGCATTCCCTTTGAGCTCAATCCGGATCGCCTGGCCATTACCTTTACGACCGATCGTGACGGCAATGTCGCAAGCCTTTCCGCTCAGTTCGAGGTGCTGGTGCCGGACATCGTCTTCACCCGCGCTCCGGGCGGCGATTGCATGGATGCGGCGTTTCGAACCGCCTGCACCGGCCGCTACAAGCATGGATCGATCAGGCATGTGGTGGCACAGGAGGCCGATGGCGCCCTGACGCTCAAGCCGGACTATCAGCCGCTGTATCACCTGCGTCCCTACCAGGGCGGCATCTTCACGATCGTCGAGTTGGAAGGCTTTCGCCTGGAATTCAGGCGCGGCGCGAGTGGCGCGATCGACGAGCTGGTATTCCATCAGCCCAACGGAACGTTCATTGCGCAACGGGACGAGACCGAGGCCACCGCGCCCTGAGGGGGCGGCGCGTCACCGCGCCAGCGTCGCCGGCTGATCCCGATGCGGATGATCGCTAAGGCAGAACCAATAATCCGGCTGCGACCAGCATTGCTGCGATGGCCGACAGTGCCAGCGACCAATGCACGCCGATGAAATTTCCGATCAGCCCGACTGAAACACCGCTGAAGGCGCGCAATCCCAGGCTCGCCATGTTGAAGAGGCCGATGATGCGGCCGCGCTTGTCGAGCGGAGCGTTGAGCTGGACCAGGCTCTGGGCCATGGCGTTGAACGACAACTCGAGGAAGCCTGCGGCAAACAGGAAGGCGAGCGCGAGCCAATAGGTGCTCGCGAGCGAAAACACCGTCAGCGCCGCGCACCACAGAACCGCAATGATGATCGCGGTGCGTGGCCGCGGCAACAGCAGGCCACCGCCCTCGAGCACGAGACCGGCCAGCAATCCGCCGGCGGCGTCGGAAGCGAGCAGCGCGCTGTACGACAGGCCGGGATCGCCATGATGAAGATCGGCCGCAAAGCCCGGCATCTGCGAGCTGTAGGCATTGCCGACGAAGAACGAGGCCGCACCCGCCAGCAGGATCATCGACACGATGGTCGAATGCCCCTTGATGTCGCGCACCGTCTGCACGATGTCGTTCAGTCCCCTTACGGCACGGCGCGGCGGCGGCGTGCCGGCGCGATAGCGCGGACCGTAAGGCGCATTCACGAGCCAGAGCACCAGCGGCAGATAGAAGATGGTGTTGAGCATGATGCCATGCGCAGGCCCCAGTGCGATCAGGATCGCGCCGCCGACGGCAGGGCCGACCAGCACGGCGAGATAGCGCGCCATGGCGTTGAGCCGCACCGCGCTCTCCAGATCCTGCGGACCGACGATGTCGTAGAGCAGCATCTGGTTCGGCGTCTGCCAGAGCACGCCGGCGCAGCCGTGAATGACCAGGATCGCCATCGCCTGCCACATCTGCAGGGAATCCGTGACGAAGAAATAGCTCCAGCTGAGCGAGGCGATGATGAACAGCGCCATGCCGCACTGAATCACCCGGCGCGGATCGAAGCGATCCGCGAGCGCGCCCGAGGCAACCGAGAACAACAGAAAGGGAAGCCAGTGCGAGACGATGGCAAAGCCGCCCAAAGCCGGCGAGTGAAACTTCTGGTATACGACCCAGTAGCTGATGACGTGCTCGATATTGTCCGCCATCATGGCGAGCACGAAGGTCGTGAACTGGGCACGAAAGCCCGGATGGCGCATCGCCGCGAAGGATCGGCTTGCCTGTGAGGAAGCGGCGGCACGGATCGGTTTTAGTTCATTCATCTAAAGGCAGAGTTTCATGCGGATGGAATGGGAGTTGGGCCGTCGTCACCGCTAAAGCATGATCCGGAAATGTGTAGCGGTTTTTCGAAAAGATCATGCTCAAAGACCTAAAGCGCGATGACGATTCAACCAAATCTCATCGCGCTTTAGGCGACCCAATTTGCTTGGCGATGTACCCTTTGCTTATAGCGTTGCCGATTGCGACCTGCCACCGCCCTTCCGCATCGGCCGACGCGCCTGCAAAAACAAAACCGCCCGCCTGCTTGCGCAGACGGGCGGCTCTCGGCTTCAGGCGTTATGGGGGCATGACACCTGAAGACTTCGTGTGATGGCCATCAAGCCTGGTGCGGCGGCTCGTCGGTGGGGCCGGGCGCGGGGCGGTTGCGGTGCTGGGCCATGAAGGCGTCGAACTCTTCCTTGTCCTTGGCGTGGCGCAGGCGGCCCAGGAAATCCTTGAACTCCTGCTGCTCCTCCTCCAGGCGGCGCAGCGTCTCCGTGCGGTATTCGTCGAAGGCGCGGTTGCCGCTGGAGGGCGGCCCGAAGCCAAAGCCGAAGCCGCGGCGCTCCATTCTGTCGCGCATGCGCTCCATCTTGTACTGCATCCGCTCCATCTTGTTCTGCCAGCGATCGCGGTCGTGGTGGCTCCAGCAAGACATCTTTCTGCTCCCTAGGGTGAAAAAGAGAAGGGCGAGTCCGATCGGCCACCAGATGATGAAGCCGAGAACGGTGACGGCGATCCAGCCGGGATGCCAAGGCGTATCAAGCATTCGCGGCCGCTCGTAATAGGGCGGCGGCTCCGCCTGACCGCGCCAGCGATTGACGTCTGCAGTGTAGGTCATTCGCGCTCTCCATTGCGGCACCACGGCATCACGCCGGTGTGAATGTAAATAACATTTACATAGATAGCCGATCCTCGATTTCTGTCAAGCCGGCCTGCCCACGCGCCGGCCGATTTATTTTTGAAATTTTATTTCGGCTTGCCCCAGGGGCCGGCAGGCTTGTCCTGCGGCTCGGCGGCCTCCGCCCTGCGGTCGGTGGGGAAACCGAGGCCGCGCAGATAGATCAGCACCTCGGCCTCCAGCAGTTCCTCGGGCGTCATCGGCAGCTTGCGACGCGCCGCATCGCCACGCGAAAACAGCGAGGCGATGCCATGCGACATCGACCAGAAATGCAGCGCCATCATCATCGCAGGCGGCCGCGGCGTGCCCACTGGCACCAGCGCGGCGAGACGCTCGGCAGCCGCGCGAATGATGCCAAAGGCGCGCTCGCCCACCGCCAGCAGTTGCGGGTTGGCATCGCTTGGAACGCCGGATTCGAACATCGCGGAGTAATACGCCGGCTCTTCGCGGGCGAAGGCGAGATAGGCTTTGCCGACCCGCTCGAAGGCGCTCATGGTGTCGGGACGGCCGTCGTCCCAGGCGCCGCCGAGCACCTGTTCGAACTGTTCGAAGCCGCGCTGGGCGATCGAGGACAACAATTCGTCGCGGTCGCGAAAATGCCGGTAGGGTGCCGCCGGGCTGACACCGGCCATGCGGGCGGCATCGGCAAAGGTGAAGCCAGCCGCGCCCTTCTGCCCGATCAGGTCGAGCGCCGCCTGCAGCAGCGCCTCCTTCAGGTTGCCATGGTGATAGCCGCGCTCGCGGCCCTGATCCTTGCGCCAGTTCATGTAAAAAGCTTTTACATGAGCCGACGCAAAGTCACTAGGATTATTGAGGATTGTTGTCGTTCAGGAGTGTTCAGGAACCGCCCGGAATCGGCAGGACCGGCATGATCTCCACCGACTCGCCCGGAAAGACCGCAAAATGCGGATGGTTCTCGAACAGCTTTGCCGCCGCTTCCGCAGAAGCAGCGCGAATGACCGTAAAACCGGTCAAGACGTTGGTGACCTCGTGAATGCCCTTCGCATCGACCTTCAGGGTCTTGCCGAGCGGTCCGCCCATCTCGGCGATTGCGCTTTTGTGCTTCTCCACCCAACCGTGCCAGGCCGCCATTCCCTGTTGCATCTTGGCCTGGCGTTCGGCCTCGGGCAGCGCATTCCAGGCCGTCATTTGCGGACTGGTCTTGGAGCCGAGGAAGACGGCGAGGAAGCTGTTCGTGCCGGTATTGCTGCTCATGGGACGTTCTCTCCTGTTGTGTCGACAGAGTGGGACGATCAGTTGGCGGAACGCTTCTGCAACTCCGCAAAGCCGGCGGCGGCTTCCTGGACGTCGGCGGGGAAATCGGCCATTTCCTGCACTTGGCGAATCTCGATGACCTCGTTGGCAGAGCCCGGGCAGCGCTTGGCCCAGGCGATCGCCTCCTCCTTCGATTTCACGTCGATCATCCAGTAGCCTCCGATCACTTCCTTGGCCTCGGTAAACGGCCCGTCGGTGACCACGGGCGTGCCGCCCTTGAACGAGACGCGCGCGCCCATCGACGGCGGGTGCAACCCGTCCAGCGTGACAAGCACACCGGCTTCCTTCAGCGCTTCGTTGAAGCGCATCATCTTCTCCACCGCGTCGGCCGGCGGCATGGTGCCGGGCGCCGCCGCCTCGTAGCCGCCGGGGATCATCAGCAACATGAAACGCATTGGTCTTCTCCGTGTGATTGTCTGTGCGCCTGTCGATAAGACGAGCGGTTATCGTGCGATACCGACACCTCGAGCGAAATTATTAATTGCGCCTCAATCGGCGATGGCCTGGTACGCGGAGGTCCAGAAGTCCGCCATGACCTGTGGCATCTGCGGCGATTCCATCAGCCGCTGCGTCAGCAGAATGCCGGTCAGCCCCTCCTTCGGGTCAGAATACCATGACGTGCCGTAACCGCCCTCCCAACCGAACCGCCCGGGGACGTGATATAGATGGTCGCGCCGGGAAAACACGCTCATGCCGAAGCCCCAGCCGCGATTGTCGCTGAAGAAGATCTCGGAACCGGTCTTCTGTTCGGGCAGGAGCTGATCCGTCGTCATCAACTCCACCGACGGCCGCGACAGGATGCGCTCATTGCCGAGCCTGCCGCCGTTGAGCAGCATTTGCGCAAAGGCGTTGAAATCGTCCGCGGTCGAGACGAGGCCGGCGCTGGCATTCTCAAACTCCGGCGGTGATGAAAACTTGCCAGTGACGGGATCGTCGAAAACTTTCAGCTCGCTGGTTTGGCGGTCGCGGACATAGGCGGTGGCGAAACGCTTCTGCGTGTCCTGCGGCGTGAAGAACGCCGTGTCCCTCATGCCGAGCGGCTCGAAGATGCGTTCTGCAAGGAACGCACCCAGGCTCATGCCGGAAACACGCGCGATCAAGACGCCGAGAATCTCCGAGCCCGCATTGTAGAGCCAACGCTCGCCGGGCTGATAGACCAGCGGCAGCTCGCTATAGCGGCGCATCAGTTCATCCGGCGACAGCGCCGGAAATACCGGCCCCGGCGCGAGGCCCTTGGCCGAGATCGCCTTCTGGATCGGGTAGCGATCGGGAAACACCGGGATCATGCCATAGCCCAGACGAAACGTCAGAATGTCGCGCAAGGTGATCGCGCGGTTGGCCGGCACCGTGTCGTCGATCTCGGATTCGAGGCTGCGCAGCACGCGCCGGTCGGCGAGTTCGGGAAGGAAATCGTCGATCGGATCGTCGAGCCGTAATCTGCATTCCTCGACCAGGATCATCGCGGCCGCAGCCGAGACCGGCTTTGTCATCGAGGCGATGCGAAAGATCGCATCACGCGTCATCGCCGCGCCGCCAATCGCCAGGCGGCCGAGCACGTCCACATGGATCTCGCCATGACGGCTGACGAGCGCCACCAACCCCGGCACGCCACCGCTCTCGACATGGCGGCCAAGCACGTCGCGCATCCGTTTCAGCCGGCCATTCGACAATCCACTCGCGCCGATCATTCCTTGCATGTGCACAATCCTTCCAGTTCCGCCTCTGACAAGACGAACGAGGGTTTGCAATATCGACAGCGTGCGCGAAATTATTTCCGAGGTAATTGCGCGTCGAGGCCATTCAGCCCTCCCGCGGAAACATGTGGAAATAGGGCTCGGCCTCCTTGACCACGCGCGCCACCGCGGGCCGCGCTCTCAGCCGCTCGAGATAGGCGGTAAGGTTCTTGCGGCCGGCGTCGAACGGCTCGACCAGGTTGCCGTAATAGAGAGCCGGCCAGGCCGCGCAGTCGGCGAGCGTGAACGCCTCGCCCATAGCCCAGGGTCCTTGCGCCATCTGCTGCTCGATCATGCCGTAGGACATGCGGAGCTGCGCCCTCGCCTCCTCGACCCCGTGCGGATCCTTGACGCCGGCAGGGCGAAGCCGGTCGCCGACGATCTTCTGCAACGGCAGATGGACGTAAAGATCGAGGAAGCGGTCGCGCAGTCGCGTCTGCCGCGCAAGCTCCGCATCGGCAGGAATGAACGTCGTGCGTCCGGGATAATGGCGATCGAGATAGTCGATGATGATGGTCGTTTCGGGAACGGCCTCGTTGCGCGCTGCATCCTGCAGCACCGGGAACCTGCAGATCGGCCAGAGCTTCTTGAGCGCCGCGCGCTCATCGGGATCGCCGAGATTGACGGCATTGTGGACAAATGGCGTGCCGTTTTCGTACAGCGCAATCAGGACCTTCCAGCAGAAGGACGACAGGGGGTGGTAATGCAAGGTCAATGACATGAACTTCTCCTGATATGACCGGCGCGCTGGCATGCGGCCTCAGGACGATCCGCGCCCCGCCCCGCAGACATTTGGGATGAATTTTTTCGCGCTCGCGGGACCGCCTCAGCGCGGGCCACCCCACCGCCGCGTCATCTCGGTTGCGCCCTCCGGCATGGCCTCAAAAATGGGCGCGGCCAGGATGGCGTGGATGTGCAACTCCGCCGTGCCGGAGTTGCGGAAGCCGTGGCGCTTGCCCGCCGGCACCAGTGCCGATTGGCCGGCCGGAACGATCATGCGCTGATCCGCGATCCAGATCTCGGCTTCGCCCGCGAGCACCGTCAAAACCTCCTCCACCGGATGGAAATGGGTGGGCGCGCCGGCGCCGGGCGCGATCCATTGCTCGAAGACACATAACTGCGTAGCGCCAGTCTCCGCCGAAACCAGCATGCGGGTCGCAACACCCTCGCGCCAATGTTCCAGGGCTCTGGCGGCAGGATCAATCGGCGTCATCATGAAAAGACCTTTTGTCGGGCGAAAGGCGCCCATAAAAGCTATCGATATTGTTAGCATGTCCGGATCGGGACTTCGCGACCGGTCCGGACTACTTCAGGGATTCCAGACTACTTCAGGGATAATGACTTAAATGACGCTTTCCCCGCAAAAAGTGGCCCTGGTCACCGGAGCCGCGCGCGGCATTGGACTTGCGACCGCCAGGCGTTTCCTTGCCGAGGGCTGGCGCGTGGCGCTCCTGGATATCGAGGCCGAGCTACTGAGGCAGGCCGTGACGGGCCTTGCGAATGCCGCCGACGACACGCTGGCCCTGCATTGCGACGTCTCAGATAGCACGCAGGTGGCGCGCGCCTTCGACGAAGTGGCCGCACGCTTCGGCCGGCTCGACGCACTGGTCAACAATGCCGGCGTTGCGGTATTCGCGCCGCTACTGGAAACCGCCGAAGCCGACTGGAACCGGATTCTCGCGGTCAACCTGTCGGGACCGTTCATTTGCACCAAGGCCGCGGTGCCGCTGTTGCGCGAAGCCGGCAATGGCGCCGTCGTCAACATCACCTCGATCTCGGCGGTGCGCGCTTCCACGCTGCGTTCAGCCTATGGCACCAGCAAGGCGGGACTCGCGCATCTGACAAAACAGCTTGCGGTGGAACTGGCGTCCCTCGGCATCCGCGTCAACGGCGTGGCGCCCGGGCCGGTCGACACCGCGATGGCAAAAGCGGTGCACACGCAGGAAATCCGAGCCGATTATCATGACGCGATTCCGCTCGACCGCTACGGGCTTGAAGAAGAGCTGGCCGAGGCCATTTTCTTTCTGAGCAGCGACCGCGCGAGCTACATCACCGGCCAGATTCTCGCGGTCGATGGCGGCTTCGACGCCGCCGGCATCGGGCTGCCGACGCTACGCGGCCAGCGCAGGAACGGGTAACGGGTAACGGGTCATGTAACAACAAACGAGTGAAGCGCATGCGGACATTGCACGGCTTCGTTGCGATCGTGATGGCGGCGCTTGCGCTGGCGGCAATACCCGCGCGCGCCGAGATCCGCATCATCGCCAGCCCAGGCGGCCAGGTCGGGCCGTTTCTCGACCTGTTCGAGAAGGTGCGCCAGTCGGGCGAACGTGTCGTCATCGACGGGCCGTGCCTGTCGGCCTGCACGCTGGTGTTGAGCATCGTGCCAAGCGAGCGCATCTGCGTCACTCGCCGCGCCATCTTCGGCTTCCATGCCGCCCGCTCGGTCGACCGGCGCGGCCGTCTCTATGCCGAGCCGGAAGCTTCGGAAGCGGTGCTGGAGGCCTACCCGGCCCCGGTGCGCGACTGGATCAGCCGCCGCGGCGGCCTGACATCGCGGCTCCTGCTGTTGCGCGGGCGGGAGCTCGCGGCGATGTACAGGTCGTGCAGGTGAATACTCCCTCTCCCCGCAAGCGGGGCGAGGTGAACCTTCGCACCGCCGACAGACTCAATGCTCCATCGGCGACATCACCATCCACGGGATGCCGAACTGATCGACGCCCATGCCAAAGCCCTTGGCAAAGAAGGTCTTGGCCCAGGGCATGTTGACGGCGCCGCCCTTGCAGAGTGCGTTGAACTTGCGCTCGGCCTCCTTGGGATCGTTCACCGTCAGCGACAGTGAAAAGCCCTGCGGCTTGTGAAAATGCTGCGACGGGGCATCCGAGCCCATGATCACGGCGCCATCGATTGAGATCCGCGCATGCATGATCTTGTTCTTGCTCTCCGGCGTCGTCGGCATGTCGGGCGGTGCGTCGGCATAGCGCAACATCATCTCGATTTTGGCGCCGAGCTCCTTTTCATAGAATTTGAATGCCGCTTCGCAAGCGCCGTCATAATACACATAGGGATCGACTGACATTCGTTTGCTCCTTGCGTTTGCTTCTTGGTTGCCGTTATTCGACGCCGGCACGCTTCATGCTTCCGCGAGTTTCTTCAGATTGGCGAGCCCGGTCTCGAAATCCTTGCCCACCATCTTGTCCATGTTGAAGAACACATGCATCAGCTTGTGCATGAAGGCGAGCGGGCCGCGCATCTCCCAGTTCACCTCCGTCGCACTGCCCTGCGGCAGCATTGTGAACTCGGCAGTGTTGTGGGCCTCGAATGGCCTAAGGAAATCGAGCTTGATCACGACTTTCGACGGGGTTGCAGCCTCGACGATCTCCATCTGGCCGGTGCCGACATTGTTGTTTCCCTCCCAGGCATAGACCGCGCCCTTGCCTGCCTTGGAACCGGAGAACGTCCGCGTCATGCCGGGGTCCTTGTTTTCCCAGGGCGACCAGCCGCCCCATTGATGAAAATCGCTGATCAGGGAAAAGATCCGTTCCGGCGGCGCCTTGATGCTCGCGGCGCGGCGGATGCTGAAATTATCCGGCTTGGTTGCGGCGAGGATCAAAACGGCCGCGATGGCAATCGCGAGCACGAGGGCGATGACGACAATGACTTCAAGCATGACGGACTCCAATCTCCGCGTTTGGAACTATTCGAATCATCACGGTTGAAATGGCAGCAGCTGGCGCAGCCTTGCATCGCGCAGCCACAGGCCGCCCCACACCAACAGGCCAAGATAGAACCCGAACAGGACGTGGGTGAACAAGGGGCTGCCGATCCGCACGTGGGATGCGATCGCGCCGCCGAGATAGCCGGTCAGCAGGATCGCGCCGACAAAGGAAGTGGGCGGCACCGCATAGAGCAGCGTACAGACCACGGTGATCGCTCCCAGGGATCGTGCCAGCGTTTCGCTCGAACCATAGCCGATCCTGTCCATCGCTTCGGTGACGACGCCGAGTGGCACCAGCTTGATCGCGCCGTCGAACAACAGGAACAGGATGGCAAGGCTGGAGAGAATGCGGCCGAGCCAGAGCGCAGCCACCGAGACCTCGGGGTCTTGCGGTTGTTGCAGCACTTGGGTCGGCATGGCTCGCTCCATTGGTGAGGGTTCGACCAATAGACGAATGGGAGAAGGGTGGGCCGACAGGTGTGGTGCGATTTTTTTCACCGTCATTCCGGGGCGATGCGCAGCATCGAACCCCGAATCCCGAGATTCCGGATTTGCCTCTTCGATGCGCCCCGGAATGACGGTGCCGAATTTACGGAAAAATTACTTTCCCGCCGTCTTGCCCGGCGGCCGGCTGTCGCGCATCAGGCGGTCGAGATGCATGCGGATGTGGGCCGCTTCGGCGGAGGTGTTGGCAAGCGCGATCGCACGGTCGAAGGCCGTGCGCGCTTCCTCGTTGCGGTTGAGCTGCATCAGGAAGGCGCCGCGCACGCCGAAGAAATGGAAATAATTGGCAAGCCGCGGGGCCAGCGGCTCGATCATGTCGAGCGCGGCCTGCGGTCCTTTCACTTTCGACACAGCGACCGCGCGATTGAGCGTGACCACAGGCGAAGGCTGCACCAGTTCCAGCGCGCCATAGAGCAGATCAATCTGCTGCCAGTCGGTATCCTCAGGCTTTTCCGCGCGTGCATGCAGCGCGGCGATCGCGGCCTGGATCTGATAGGCTCCGCTGCTGCGATGGCGCATCGCCTTGTCGATCAGCGCGAGCCCCTCCACGATCAGCTTCTGATTCCACAGCGTGCGGTCCTGGTCGTCGAGCAGGATCAGCTCGCCTTGCGCATCGAACCTGGCATCGGCCCGCGCATGCTGCAGCAACAGCAGTGCGGTGAGACCCATGATCTCCGGCTCGCCCGGAAACAGCCGCAGCAACAGGCGCGCCAGCCGGATCGCCTCCTCAGAGAGCGGTTTCCTGAGGTCGGCGGTGTCACCGCTCGCCGAATAGCCCTCGTTGAAGATGAGATAGATCATCGCGGCGACTGCGGCGAGGCGTTCGCTGCGCTCGATCGCGCCCGGTGTCTCGAACGGCACATTGGCGTCGGCAACACGGGCTTTGGCGCGGGTGATGCGCTGCTCCATCGCAGCCTCACCGACCAGGAAGGCGCGCGCGATCTGCTTGACCGAAAGCCCGGAGACGATGCGCAGCGCCAGCGCGATCTGCTGCGTCGGCGGCAAGTCCGGATGGCAGCAGATGAACATCAGCCGCAGAATATCGTCGCGGTAGTGCGAGCCGTCGAGCCGCTCGGCGATTTCGCTCTCGGCGTCGTCGAGATCGGAGATCGCGCGGTCGTCCTCGGGCAGCGGCTGTTGCTTGCGGCCGCGCCTGACCTCGTCAATCGCGGCATTGCGCCCGACCATGATCAGCCACGCCGCGGGATCGCGCGGCGGCCCGTTCTGCGGCCAGCTCTTGAGCGCCCGCAAGGACGCATTCTGGAACGCCTCCTCCGCGGTGTCGAGGTTGCGGAAATAACGCAACAGGGCGCCAACCGCCTGGGGGCGCGCCGAGGTCAGCGCGGCATCGATCCAGGCGGCCTCGGTCTCGCTCACTTCACCGCTCCTCCGGGCGCGAACATGCCGACGGGACGGATCTCATAGGCGCCGCCGGGATTGGCCGCGCCGAGATCTTTGGCGACATCCAGCGCCTCGTCGAGATTTTTGCAATCGATCAGGTAGAAGCCGAGCAGCTGCTCCTTGGTCTCGGCATAGGGGCCGTCGAGCACCAGAGGCGGATTTTCCTTGCGCAGGGTGGTCGCAGCCGTGGTCGGCAGCAACCGCGCCACCGGACCGAGCCGGCCCTCTCTGGCAAGCTTGTCCTGCACCGCGGCAAGCTTCTTCATGACAGCGACGTCCTGTTCCTTGCTCCAGGAGCCGACAAAATCCTCGTCGTGGTAGCACAGGATGGCGTAGAGCATGGCAAGACTTCCTTCGTTTCCTCAAAGACGGCCCAGTTTGGCGGCAGCCGACAGCATGCGCGAAATATTTTGCGCGGCCAAGCTAACCCGGTAATGTGAAACCGATCCCCGAAAAAGAGGTGAGATTCAATGACGAAAGGCGCGCTTGCGCTCTTGATCCATGGCGGCACGGACAACTGGTCGCCGGATCGCTGGAAGCTCCGGTTCGAAGACGTCTGCCGCGACCGGCGCGTCATCCTGATGCCGGCCACCGGCGTCGATCCGTCCGAGGTGCATTACGCCGCGGTCTGGAAGCCGGTTCCAGGCGAGCTCGCCGCCTTTCCGAACCTGAAGGTGATCTTCAACCTTGGCGCCGGCGTCGACGCGCTGATGGCCGACAAGTCCCTGCCCGACGTGCCGCTGGTCCGCGTCGCGGTCGACGATCTCACCAACCGGATGATGGAATATGTCGTGCTGCATGTCCTGATGCATCACCGGCAGGAGCTCTATTTGCGCGACTCCCAGGCCGCGAAGCGCTGGGCGCCGAAGCCTCAATGGCCGGCCGGCGCACTCTCGGTCGGTATCATGGGGCTGGGCACGCTCGGCATTCGCTCGGCCGAGGTGCTGAAGACGATCGGCTTTCGCGTCGCAGGCTGGAGCCGCAGCCCGCGGCAGGTGGACGGCGTGAACTGTTTTGCAGGGGCTGCAGAACTCGACGCGTTCCTGCGGCGGACCGATATCCTGGTATCGCTGCTGCCGCTGACTGCCGATACGCGCGGCATTCTCAACCGCGACATCTTTGCAAAGCTGAACCACACGAGCCCACTTGGTGCGCCGGTCCTGATCAATGCCGGCCGCGGCGGCCTGCAGAACGAGGCCGATATACTGGCCTGCCTCGTTGACGGCACCCTCGGCGCGGTCTCCCTTGATGTCTTCACGCAGGAGCCGTTGCCCGCGGACAGCCCATTCTGGACCCACCCCAAGGTCGTGCTCACGCCGCACAATGCCGCCGACACCGATCCCGACGAGATCTCGAAATATGTCGCGCGGCAGATCGCGCGATTCGAGACGGGTGAGGCGCTGGAGAACGCGGTCGATCGCGGACGGGGCTACTAAGCGCGATGAGATTTGGTTGAATCGTCATCGCGCTTTAGGTCTTTGATTGAGCATGATCTTTTCGGAAAACCGCTACACACTTTTCCGGATCATGCTTTAGGACCCGAGGCGAGGAAGGCGGGAATGAGCCAAAAGTGACTGCGCCATGCCTCTTATTCTGCGACGGCCCGAAATAATGATGTGCTACGCTGGCTGCGTCGATGGAGGGACTTCGCATGCCCGCAAGACTGTTGCGAATGATCGCAGTTGGCACCGTCAGTTTTTCCATTGGAGCAGTTGCCGTCGCCGGCGAACGACCACGCTCCGCGCCGGCGCTGGTGGAGAGATCGCCCGCCTCTTCCCGATCCGCGGCCGCGCTCAAACTACCGCTGCGCGCACCTGGCCGAAAACAAGCGGCTGCGCGCACGCTTGCGGCGGACCGCGATCCCTATGCCGATCCAGCGGCGCCTTACAAAGCCAATCGCCTTTCGTTTTCGCGCGGGGAGCCGATTCTCAACGAACCCGGGCAGAGCACCGTCCTCACGAGGCAGGTTCTCGACGACATGAAGGCAACGAGCCTCAGGGACGCCTTGCGGTCGACCGCAGGCGTGACGATCGGAAGATAATCAACGCTGACCCTGCTACACTTTGCCCGAGCTGATTGCTGGCAACATCTGCATGTGGCCTGCGGGTCGCGCGGGGCCGGCTTGCACCAACCGGATTGTCATAGGCCGCGCATCGCCCGGCCATCGGCGCCAGACAATGAGCTTCGGGGAAGGCCGCCTCTGCCGGCGCGCCCTGATCGTGCGCTACAACTGCAACCAGTTTTGCCGGTGATGAAATCGCCGTGTAGCCCAAGGCCCACATCTTTGCTGCCGATACCACACGGGAGAGCAGCCGACGAGGCCAACACCTATTCAAGCTCTGAAATAGCGACGCAGGACTATCCCGCGTAGTCCAGCAGTCGTCCCTCGCGACAGGCCTGTTCACCACAACATCCCCGCGGAGAGCCGAGCGTGGAGACGCTCGGGACGGGTATCCGTGTGCCCAAAAGTAGCAGACGAGAGGATTCAATCATGAGCAAATTGATCAAGATGGCAATATTGGTGGCCGTGCTTGGCTGCCGAACCGCAACCGCAGAGACCACCGGCGAGGCGTTCGCCAGGTCCGCAATCACGAACACTGCAACATCATCAGGGAACGACCCGCGATGGCGTGCGCCGGTCGGCCATCGTCAGCCGGGCGCGCGCGACGTTCCATCCGAACTATCCGGCGAGTTCGAGCGCATCAGCGAAGAGGATCGTGCCGCGGATCGCAAGCTTATCATCTGCCGCGGCTGCTGAGCGATCGTCGCGTTGCGTCATTATCGCCTTGGCCGGGACGGTGACAATTATTTCCCCGTCCCGCACATCACTCCGATCGCGCCCTTCACGATGGCTTCCAGCTCCTTGCGCGACACGTGGGCGCGGGCGCGGATGGCGATGGTGTGGAGGGTGGCGGAGGCGAGTTGAGATAGCACAACCGGATCGGCATCGTCGGACAGCTCGCCCCTCTCTTTGCCGACGCGGAAGCAGGAGGCGAACGCCCTGTCGAGTTCCGCGAGCGAGTCGATCACCATGGCGCGGATGACCGGATCGTTGACGGCCTCGGATGCCGCGGTCAGCACGGTGAAGCAGCCTTTCGGCCCCTCCTCGCCGGATATGTAGATATCGAGCGCAATCCCGTAGATGCGCTCCAGCCGTTTGCGCAAAGGCAGCTGCGCGCGAAACACATCGGCCAGCGCCGCGCGCGCATTCTCGCGATAGCGCTCGTAGCTCTTGATGTAGAGCTCGCGCTTGTCGCCGAACGCGCCATACAAGCTAGGCCGGTTCATGCCGGTCGCGGCCGACAAATCATCGAGAGACGTCGCGGCAAAGCCACTCTTGCGGAACAGGTCGAGCGCGCGCCCGAGCGCGACGTCCGGCTGGTAGGCACGCGGCCGGCCGCGCCGCTTCGGCGCCGCTGCGGCATCCGGCTTGGCGGGAGCTGGCTTGGCGGGAGCTGGCGGTGGCCTTCTTGTCTTTTGTACCATTTCGCAAACTATTCCTTGACGACAGTTATATTATGCAGAACAGTATAAAAAACAACAAAGACCCCGCATGAGGGACATACAACCGCAAAGGAAGACGCCAATGGAGCTGTATTTTTCGCCGCTCGCCTGCTCAATGGCCACGCGGATCGCATTTTACGAGGCAGGCGGCGCAGCCACCTATCTCGAGGTTGATCCCAGGACAAAGACCGTGCTCAAGGACGGTTCCGATTTCCGCAAGGTGAATCCGCTCGGCCTGGTGCCGACGCTGCGCACCGATGACGGCGTGGTGCTGACCGAGAATGCCGCGATCCTGCAATATGTCGCCGAGCGCCTCGCACAGGCCAAACTCGGTGCCGCCGACGGGTTGGAGCGCAGCCGACTGCAGCAATGGCTTTGCTTCATCGGCACCGAGCTGCACAAGAGCCTGTTCGTGCCGCTGCTGGATCGCAAGGCGGCACCGGAGGTGAAGGCTTATGTGCTGGAGAAGAACCTGTCGCGGCTCGACTATCTCGAGACCTACCTGAAAGGCCGCGACTACCTGCTCGACCATTTCAGCGTCGCCGACGCCTATCTGGTCACAGTGATCAACTGGACCATGGCGACGCCTCCGGTGGAGCTTGCGAAATGGCCGGTGCTGAAAGCCTATTACGAGCGGCTCCGCGCGCGGCCATCGGTCGCCAAGGCGATCGCCGAGGAGTTCGAGCTCTACAAAGCCGAGCTCGCGCGGCACAAGGCAGCGGCCTAAAGCGCGATGAGATTTGGTTGAATCGTCATCGCGCTTTAGGTCCTTGATTGAGCATGATCTTTTCGGAAAACCGCAACACACTTTTCCGGATCATGCTTTAGCGCAGAGCCGGCGCGCAACGCGCGGTGTCGTCCCGGCGAGCCGGGACGACGGAAAGCTAGAACGGGCTCTCGCTTAGCCCCGGCACATCCGCGGGCCGCGGACCTGGTGCGGGCCAGTGGAAACGCCGGTCCTTTTCCGCGATCTCGACATCGTTGATGCTCGCCTCGCGGCGCCGCATCAGGCCGTGCTCGTCGAACTCCCATTGCTCATTGCCGTAGGAACGGTGCCACTGGCCGCTGGCGTCGTGCCATTCGTACTGGAAGCGCACCGCGATACGGTTGCCGTCGAAGGCCCAGAGATCCTTGATCAGGCGGTAGTCCAATTCCTTTGCCCATTTGCGCGTGAGGAAGGCGACGATGGCGGCGCGGCCCTGGAAAAATTCCGAGCGGTTGCGCCAGCGGCTGTCCTCGGTATAGGCGAGCGCGACTTTTTGGGGGTCGCGTGAATTCCAGGCATCTTCCGCCATGCGCGCCTTCTGCGCAGCGGTCTCTCTCGTGAACGGCGGCAAAGGTGGTCGGGACATGGTTGGCCTCGAGTTGGGTTCGTGCGGTGCCAGTCTATCGCCGCCATCCGACAAGTCGATGGCGGGTTTGCTATCGGGCGATTGCTAAAGCAAATCCGCCTTCAGCAGCGTACGCAGCGATTTCGGGATCGGATGCGCCCGTCCCTCGCTGATGAAGGCGACGCGGACCTCGGCTTTCACCAGCAGCTCCTCGCCGCGCCGGACCTGCTGCGCGAGCGTGATGGACGCACCCTTCACCGCGACTGGCCAGGTCACGACGTCGAGCACATCGTCCATGCGCGCGGGCCTCAGATAATCGATCTGCATCGAGCGCACGACAAAGGCAAACCCTGGCGCTTCGCTCTCAGCCTGGGCATAGAGCGCATGCTGCTCGGCACCCATCAGCCGCAAATGATTGGTGCGGCCGCGCTCCATGAAGCGCAGGTAGCTGGCGTGATAGACGATACCGGAAAAATCCGTGTCCTCATAGTAGATGCGCACCTGCATGTGATGCCGGCCGTCGCGGATCTCGCCGTCGAGATGAGGAAGGGTCACTTGCGCACCCGTTAGCTGCTCACCAACGTTTTGCGCAAATTTTCGTGAGGCGCAAGCGCGTGGCCCGCGATCAGGACAGTGCGGGAGCCTGTTCGCCCAGCGTCACCAGCACGATCTCCGGGGGAACGCCGAGGCGGAACGGCATGATGCTGCAGCCGAGTCCGCCCGAGACGATGACGTCGCATTTGAAGCGGGCATGGCCATAGGCCAGCCGGTTGCCGTAGCGCGTCGGCACCACCGGCGACCAGCCAAGCAACCGGACCTGGCCGCCATGGGTGTGCCCGGAAAGCTGCAGCGCCACGCGATCGGGCACGTGGGCGGCAACATCGGGCTCGTGCGCGAGCAGGATGACCGGCGCATCGTCAGTGACTTTCGCGAGCGTCGCGCCGAGATCGTCGACGCCGATGCGCCGCACCGGGCGAAACCGCCGCGCCGGCCAGTAGGCGAGCTGGTCGCCAAGCCCCGCCAGCCAGAAAGGCCGGCCGCCGATATTTAAGCGGACGGCGTCGTTCTCGTAGACGGGAATGCCGACATCCTCCAGCGCGCGGCGCGCAGCGGTCGGGCCCTGGCCGCTGTGCTGCACGATAAAATCATCCCAGTAGTCATGGTTGCCGAGGATGGCGTGCACGCCGAGCGGCGCCCTCAGCCCGGCGAGGACCTGCGCCCATTCCTCGGCCGGAATTTTCCGCGTGATGTGGCGATGGCCCGCGACATAGTCGCCAAGCATCACGATCAGGTCGGCACCAAGGGCGTTGGTGCGCTTCACGATCTCATCAATGTGATCGACCGACATCCAGGGATCACAGGCATGCAGGTCGGCGACAACGGCGATCTTGAGCGGGAAATCCTTTGGCCATCGCGACGGCGACAGCTGATAGCGCGTGACATCCAGCCGAAAGAGCGGCTCACCGAAGCCATAGGCCGTGGTCGAAGCGCCGAAAGCGCCGATACCGGCCAAAAATTGCAGAAAACGACGACGTGAAAGCATAAAGCCCCAGCGGTGATGCGCGCTCTGACCTATTTCGAGATTGCAGCGGAATTTGGCAAGCCGCGCGGGGAGGTAACCCTAATGGTTACCGGTTGTTCATGTAGATGAAACTCATCGCTCGTCGTCCCGGACAAGCGAAGCGCGATCCGGGACGACGATGCGGAGGTAATTCGCTTAACCTTATTCCTCCTCGTTCCCGAATAAGCCGAACTGCGCGGGATCGCGCGAGGGCTCGGCGATGTCGAGATGGCGGAAGGCGTGGGAGGTCAGCAGGCGGCCGCGCGGGGTGCGCTGCAGGTAGCCGCACTGGATCAGATAGGGCTCGATGATGTCCTCGATCGCATCGCGCGGCTCCGACAGCGCCGCGGCCATTGTCTCCACACCGACCGGGCCGCCGCCATAATTCAGCGCGATGGTGGAGAGGTAGCGCCGGTCCATGGCATCCAGCCCGGCGGCGTCGACCTCGAGCGCGCTGAGCGCATGATCGGCGATGGCGCGGTCGATGGAGGCGGCATTCGCGGCGGAAGCAAAATCGCGCACCCGGCGCAGCAGGCGGCCGGCGATGCGCGGCGTGCCGCGGGCGCGGCGCGCGATCTCGTTGGCACCGTCAGGTGTCATGCCGACCTTGAGCACGCGCGCGCCGCGGGTGACGATCTTTTCCAGCTCCTCCACGGTGTAGAAATTGAGCCGGACCGGAATGCCGAAACGGTCGCGCAGTGGATTGGTCAGAAGGCCTGCACGCGTGGTGGCGCCGACTAGCGTGAACTTCGCAAGCTCGATCTTCACCGAGCGCGCCGCGGGCCCCTCGCCGATGATGAGGTCGAGCTGGAAATCCTCCATCGCGGGATAAAGCACTTCCTCGACCGCGGGACTCAGGCGATGAATCTCGTCAATGAAGAGCACGTCGCGCTCTTCGAGATTGGTCAGAAGCGCGGCGAGATCGCCGGCCTTGGCGATCACGGGGCCGGAGGTGGCGCGAAAACCGACGCCGAGCTCGCGCGACACGATCTGCGCCAGCGTGGTCTTGCCAAGGCCCGGGGGACCGACGAACAGCACATGATCCAGCGCCTCGCCACGCTTGCGCGCGGCGTCGATGAAGATCTGCAAGTTGGCGCGCGCCTGCTGCTGGCCGACGAATTCCGACAGTTTTTGTGGGCGCAGCGCGATGTCCGAGGCGTCCTCATTGCGGCGCTCCGGCGTGACCATGCGCGAGGGCTGCGTCATTCGTTGCCCCGCTTGTACTTGTTCGGCAGCAATTCGCCGATGGTGACAACCTTCGGCGTGCGGCCGCTGTTGGGAACGATGACGCGCGCCTTGGAGTCATAGTCATGAATCAACTCGCGGCAGATGCCGCAAGGCGAGACGACCGCGATCTTGCCAGGCTCGTCGGGCTTGGGATGGCGCACGGCCACGATGGTCTCGATGCCGTGGTCACCGCTCTCGGTGATGGCGCGGCCGATCGCGATCGCTTCCGCACAGACCGCGATGCGGCCGATATAAGCGTCGATGTTCACACCGGTGATGATGCGGCCGTCGCGGGTGCGCATGGCCGCCCCCACCTCCTGCCAGTCGTTGCGATAGCGCTCGCTGATCGCCTTGGTGGCGGCGTCGATCAGTTCCTTGTCCTTCTTGGTCAGCATGGTTGGCGATGCATTTCCTTAAGGGTGAAGTGCCGGCCCGGCGACGATAGCCTACTTCGCCAATTCCTTCAGGCCCAAGCGAATCAATTGGGCCGTCTGTGCATTCTCGCCGGCGCTGCGGGCGGCAGCGGCAATAGCGGCAGCGGCCTGCGGCTGGCCATAGCCGAGATTGACCAGCGCGGAAATGGCGTCGGCCACCGGGCGCGGCGCGCGGGCATCGTCGATGGCGCCGGCCAGATGGACCACCGCCGGGTCGACATCCGCAAAGCCCGGCGCCTTGTCTTTGAGCTCCGTGACGATGCGCTCGGCGACCTTGGGGCCGACGCCCGGCGTGCGCGACACCGCGGCCTTGTCGCGCAGCGCGATTGCATTGGCAAGCTCGGACGGCGGCAGCGTGCCGAGCACGGCGAGCGCGACCTTGGCGCCGACGCCCTGCACGGTCTGCAGCAAGCGAAACCATTCGCGCTCGACGTCGCTCCTGAAGCCGAACAGTTTGATCGCGTCCTCGCGGACATAGGTCTCGATCGACAATACGGCGGCTTCGCCCGGCGCGGGGAGCGCCTGCAGCGTGCGCGCCGAGCATTGCACCTGGTAGCCGACGCCGCCGACGTCGAGGATGATAAAGTCCTCGCCATAGGAATCGATCAGGCCCTTCAGCTTGCCGATCATATGCCGACCACCTTCAGCCGGAGCGCGGAGCTCTGGCGGTGATGGGCGTGCGTGATCGCGATCGCGAGCGCGTCCGCCGCGTCAGGCGATTTCGGCTCGGCCTTGGGCAACAGGACTTTCAACATCACGGCAATCTGGTTCTTGTCGGCATGGCCCGCGCCGACCACGGTCTTCTTGACCTGGTTCGGCGCATATTCGGCAACCGCAATGCCGAACATTGCGGGCACCAGCATGGCAACGCCGCGGGCCTGGCCGAGCTTGAGGGTGGCAACTCCGTCCTTGTTGACAAAGGTCTGCTCGACCGCGGCTTCGGCGGGCGCGAATTCGCGCAGCACCGTGGAGAGACCGTCATGGATCGCGAGCAGCCGCCCCGAGAGTGGCAGCGTGTCCGGCGGCTCGACCGAGCCGCAGGCGACGAAGCTGAGCCGGTTGCCGTCGCTCTCGACCACGCCCCAGCCGGTGCGGCGCAGGCCCGGGTCGATACCGACAATGCGAAGGGGAATGCGAATCGATAAGGGCGCCATGGACTAGTGATAGCGCCTGACAAGGAGCAACGAAACAGGAACGGGCAATCATATCCGGGGAAAGCGAGCCGAAGCGCATGATGTCCCGCCAGCCAACTACCCGCCCATCTTCGCCATCAACGCGTCGGAAATCTCGAAGTTGGCGAACACGTTCTGGACATCGTCGTGCTCGTTGAGCAGGTCCATCAGCTTCAGAAGCTTCTCGCCGGTCTCGTCGTCGACGGCGACCGTGTTCTGCGGCTTCCAGGTCAGCGCGGCCTTGCGAGGCTCGCCGAATTTCGCCTCCAGCGCCTTGGCGACCTCGCGCAAATTGTCGGGCGACGCATAGACCTCGTGACCGTTCTCGCCCGAGATCACGTCGTCGGCGCCGGCCTCGATCGCCGCGTCCAGCATGGCGTCGTCGGAGGCGGCGCTTGAATCATATTCGATCAGACCGATGCGGTCGAACATGAAGGCGACCGAGCCGGTTTCGCCGAGATTGCCACCCGATTTCGTAAAGTAGGAGCGGATGTCCGAGGCGGCGCGGTTGCGGTTGTCGGTCAGCGCCTCGACAATGACGGCGACCCCGCCGGGACCGTAGCCCTCGTAGCGGATCTCGTCATAGTTCTCGCCCTCACCGCCGATCGCCTTCTTGATGGCGCGCTCGATATTGTCCTTGGGCATGTTTTCCTGCCGCGCCGCGACCACGGCGGCGCGCAGCCGCGGGTTCATGGCGGGATCTGGCGTACCGAGCTTGGCAGAGACCGTGATTTCGCGGGCGAGCTTGCCGAACAGCTTCGACTTCTGGGCGTCCTGCCGGCCCTTGCGGTGCATAATGTTCTTGAATTGGGAATGTCCGGCCATGCGGTGTCTCTATCTGAAGGAGTCGTCCCCGGAATCATTCGGAGGCGGAAAGCGCGGCGTTATAGGCCCGGTGACCACCAAAATCAAAGATTTAGCCCATGTCTAGGGTAATATAATACCTGTTCCTGCTCACGGACAGGCCATCGTTAACTGTGACTTCACCCCTCGGTGTAAAGATATCAATCTCAATCCACAATTGCAGAAAAGCCAATGGCGTTCGGTTTTCTCAAAAAACGGGTGCCGGAGCCGGAGACGTCTGCCCAGCAACCGGCTGCGCCGGAGCCCACGCCTGCGGCCGTCCCCTCTCCCGATAGTGATTCCGTCAGCGAAATCCTCGAACTTCTGGAACTCGAGCTCGGCGGCACCATCCGCAAGCTGGAGCGGGCGGCGCATTCGGTCGCGACCGGGGCGGACGCGACTGCCGCAACGCTGGCCACCATCCGCGAGCGTACGGATGCTCTGAGCGGCCGCTCGGGCACAGCCCAGGGCACCGCCTCCATCTTTGCGTTGACGGCCGAAAAATTCACCCAGTCGGCGCAAGGCATCGGCAGCCAGGTGCGCGACGCCAGCCGGCTGGCCGACCTCGCCACCCAGGCAGCGACCGAGGCACGCGCCAATGTCGATCGCCTCCGGGAATCCTCGTCCGCGATCGGCAATGTCGTAAACCTGATCGCCCAGATCGCACGCCAGACCACGCTGCTCGCATTGAACTCCACCATCGAGGCGGCGCGCGCGGGCGAAGCGGGCCGCGGCTTTGCCGTGGTCGCGAACGAGGTCAAGGCGCTCGCGGTGCAAACCCAGGGCGCGACGGAGGAGATCACCCGGAAGATCGAGGCGCTGCAACGCGACGCCGCAGGCTCGGCGGATGCCGTGCACCGCATCTCGCAGGCGATCGATGCGATCCGCCCGGTGTTCGAAACCGTCAACGGCGCCGTCGCCGAGCAGAACAAGACCACCGGCGAGATGTCCGACAATGCCGCCTCCGCCTCGCGTTTCATCGCCTCCGTCGGCGAAAGCGCCGCTGAGATCGACGGCGCGACCAAGGCTGCGGAATCCCATGGCGAGAGCATGGCCTCTGCCGGCAAGGCCGTCACGGCATTTGCGGAGAAGCTGAAGGCACGCAGCGCGGTCCTGCTCAAGCAGAAGGAAAGCGAGGAGCGCCGCAAGCACGAGAAGCTGCCCTGCCATCTCAAGATCGAGATCGACAGCTCCCATGGCACGCTGACCGCTTCGGTCTATGAGATCGCGAGACAGGGCCTGTTGATCTCGGGCCCCGGCGCGGCGAGCCTGCCGCTGCACCAGAGCCTGCCGGCAAGACTCGAGACTATCGGCCCCTGCCGCATCCGCATCGACGAGCATGCCAAGAGCGGCACCCAGGCGCGCTTCGAGGGCGTCAGCGCGGATTTCGCCGAGAAGATCGAAGACCAGTTGTGGGCGATCCGCGAGGAGAACCTCGAGTTCGTCACACGCGCGATGGAAGCAGGCAGCACCCTGAACAAGATCTTCGAGGACGCGGTCGCAAGCGGCGCGATTAGGCCGGCCGATCTGTTCGACGCCGACTATGTCGAGATAGCGGGCACCAATCCGGTGCAGCACCGCACCAAATTTCTCGACTGGACTGAGCGCGCGCTGCCCTCGTTCCAGGAGGCCTTCCTCACCAAGGACAAGCGCATCGCCTTCTGCGCTTGCGTCGACCGCAACGGCTATCTGCCGGTGCATAACAGGATCTACTCGCAGCCGCAGCGAGCCGGCGATGTCGCCTGGAACACGGCCAACAGCCGCAACCGCCGCATCTTCAACGATCCGGCGGGGCTGGCCGCGGGCCGCAATGAGCGGTCCTATTTGATCCAGAGCTATGCGCGCGACATGGGCGGCGGCAACACCGTGATGATGCGCGAAATCGACGTGCCGATCCGCGTCCGGGGACGGCACTGGGGCGGCTTCCGTACCGCCTACAAGCTCTGAAGTACGCCGAAACGGCGTTGAAACGACGTCTCGAATTCTAATTCTAATGTCTGGAGAAACGCGGCAATGTCGCTCGCTGCGCCTGTGAAAGTGGAAACGCCCAACACCCCCTCGACCAGCGAACGGCTGGTCGACCAGCTCGCCAACCGCATCGGCGGGCTCGGCGTGGAGCTTGCCGATGTCGCCGGCAATGTCCAGGAGGTGGCAAGCCGCGTCACCGACCAGTCCAAGCGGTTCGGCCATCTGCAACAGACCGCGCAGACCATGGTCACCGCCAACCATGACATCGCCGATGCGTCGAAAGCCGTGCAGTCCGCAAGCGCCTATGCGGTCAACGAGATCACCCAGTCGCGCACGGCGGTGGAGACCGCGGTGCGGCATATCGACGAGCTGGTCGAGGCGGTCGGCCGCATCGAAGGCCGGCTGTCCGCAGTGTCCTCCGCGCTGGCGCAGGTCGCGAAAGTCTCGACCTCGATCGAGGCGATCGCCAGACAAACCAACCTGCTTGCGCTGAACGCAACCATCGAGGCCGCGCGGGCGGGCTCTGCCGGCCGCGGCTTTGCCGTGGTTGCAAGCGAGGTGAAGAGCCTCGCAGAAGCCACCCGCCAGGCGACGCATCAGATCGGCAACACCGTGCGCGGGCTCGATGGCGAGCTTAACAATCTCATCGGCGAGAGCAGCGAGGCCTCGGCGCGGGCGAAAAATGCCGGCGAAGGCGCGCAACAGATCGAGAGCATCATCGCCCGCGTGCAGGATGGCTTCACCCGGGTTGGCCGCGAGATCGACAGCGTCGCAAGGGCTGCGACCTCCAACCTCGGCCATTGCGACTTCGTGATCGATGAGCTGACCAATCTCGCCAAGGGCGTCGACCTGTCCTCGACCGACCTAAAGCACGCCGACGAACGTGTCGCAAAACTGCTCGAAGTCTCCGAGGGCCTGATCGCGATGATCGCCGATTCAGGCGTCGAAACCTCGGATGCGCCGCTGATCCGTGTCGTGGTCGAAACGGCCCGGCGCATCACGGCGACGTTCGAACAGGGCGTCGCCCGCGGCGAGATCACGCTCGCGCAGTTGATGGACGAGAAATATCGCGAAATTCCCGGCACCAATCCGAAGCAATACAAGACCGACTATGTCGAGTTCACCGACCGCGTGCTGCCCGCGATCCAGGATCCAGTCCAGAAATCCGATCCGCGCATCGTGTATTGCGTCGCCTGGGCCAGGGGCGGCTATCTGCCGACGCACAATCCCAACTATCGCCTGCCGCAGGGCAATGATCCGGTCTGGAATAATGCCAATTGCCGCAACCGTCGCCTGTTCAACGACCGCGCGGTGAAGAACGTGGCTGGCAATACCAAGCCGTTCCTGCTGCAGACCTACCGGCGCGACATGGGCGGCGGCAAGTTCGTGCTGATGAAGGACGTCTCCTCGCCCATCATCGTCAACGGCCGCCACTGGGGCGCCCTGCGCATGGGCTTCCGCCAGTCATGAGACGGGCTCGCGCAAGCTGTCGTCGTTTGTTCATCGGCGCTGCCTATAAGACCCCGCGACAATCACGAGGGGCCAACGATGAGCGAGCATCCAGAGCTGGACGAACTGCAGGCCGCCTACAAGAACGCGGTCGAAGCCTGGATCGCCGCGATCCGGAAAGAAGAGGCACTGGCCTCCGTAGCCCACGACATCGCCGATGTCGACCAGTGGGAGCAGGCACATTTCGATGAAGATGAAATGCGCAGCGTCGTGAAGGACGCCAAGGCGAAGTACGAGGACGCGTTGCGCGCGAAGTTCTTCGGCTTTTGAATTCCGGTGTCATTCCGGGGCGCTCGCGAGAGGCAGCGCCCCCGGGGTCTCACGCTCCAACCTCCGGATTCCGGGTTCGCTCGTTTTAAGCGCGCCCCGGAATAACGAGTGAACCGGCTACCCGCTCCAGAACCCCGGCCGTGCCGGCTCCAGCCTTCCGCCGATCCGTACTGGAGCGATCTTCACGGCGAGCCCCGTTGCATCGTCGGTCTCGACCGCGACACCTGAAAGCGTCGCAGGTCCCAGGGCTGCCTCGAAACGCCCCGACGGGATTCCTGTCGTGAAGCGGCGCAGCGGCTCGTCCTTCTGCATGCCAATGATGGAGTCGTAGTCGCCGGTCATGCCGGCGTCGGTCATGTAGGCGGTGCCGCCGGGCAGGATCTGGTGGTCGGCGGTCGGCACGTGGGTATGGGTGCCGACGACGAGGCTGGCGCGACCGTCGCAGAAGAAGCCGATGCCCTGCTTCTCGCTGGTCGCCTCGCAATGGAAATCGACCAGAATGGCATCCGCAGCCTCGCGCAACGGACAGGCGGACAGCTCGCGCTCGAGTGCTGCGAACGGATCGTCGAACGGCGTCATGAACACGCGGCCCATGGCATTGATGACCAGCGCACGCCTGCCATTTTTGGTGTCGACCAGCGCAGCCCCGCGGCCGGGCGTGCCGCGCGGAAAATTCACCGGCCGGACCAGCCTTGGCGCGCGATCGATGAACACCAGCGCTTCGCGCTGGTCCCAGGAGTGATTGCCGAGCGTGATGGCATCGGCACCCGCATCGAGCAATTCCTGATAGATGGTCTCGGTGATGCCGAACCCCCCGGCCGCGTTCTCGCCGTTCACGACTACGAGATCGAGCGACCAATCGCGGATCAGGCCCGGCAGATGCTCGGCGATCGCGTTGCGCCCGGCCCTGCCTACGACGTCCCCCACAAAAAGAATACGCAACCTAACTGCTCCGGAAATCGAATACCTTCGTTTCCGTTAGCACATAATCCAGCGCCACGTCGTGCGACAAGGCCGGAATGGCCCTGGTTTCCTGGGCCGCGAAGGCAAGCCCGACGCCTGTGACCGGCTTCACCTTGCGCAAATGCGCGAAGGTGAAGTCATAATGCCCCGCACCATAGCCGATGCGGTGGCCGAGCCGGTCGAAGGCAGCGAGCGGCACCAGCATGACATCGGGCAGAACCTCTGCGGCGGCGGGCGACGGCTCGGGGATGCCGAGCGCGCCCAGCATCAACCGCTCGCCCGGCGACCAGGCGCGAAAGATCAGCGAATGGCCACGCGCGGTCACGCTCGGCAGCGCAAGCCGCGCGCCGAGGCCGGCAAGTTTATGCATCAGCGGCGTCGGATCGATCTCGTTGCGGATCGGCGAATAGGCTGAGATCACTGCGCCATTCGCGATCTCGAACGGCAGCCCGCGCGCAGCGATCGCGTCCGCCGCGGCGGCGCGCTGGTCGGGCGAAATGGCATCGCGCCTGGCCAGCGCGGCGGCACGGAGATCGGCCTTGGTGGGGACCCGAGCGGTTTGAGCCATAGCGCATCACCTCGTGTCGTCATCGCCTGCGAAGGCAGGCGATCCGGGATTCCAGGGGCGATCGTGATCGGCCGGGATAACCCGGCCACTGGGTACCCCGCCGGAGAGATCGGTTGGCGGGGCATGACGCAACCATCAACGAAGTCAAAGTGCGAGGCCGCAATCGCCGTTGGAGCGCTCGATCCCGGAGTTCCCTACGAAAGTAGGTGGGCACCATATGTCCGGATCCACGGACCCGGCCAGGGACAGTTCCCTTAAGGATCGATAAGGCCCCGGGGATATATGGCTCCTGACGCGCGACACAGCTTCGCGGGGGCCAATGTAGCAATCGCGGGGCGATTTCGCCAGCGCCAGGAGCTTCGACCGGCTTTCGCTTCCTACGGGCCACCGATCACGAGGCTTCTTCATCCGCCCCTGGAGGGGCGGGTGGAAGCCGGGATCACCCGATGGCGACGCCGCCGCCGATGGTGCGGTTCAGGACCTGGGTGGTGCGCTCGATCCGCTCGGCCGCGGCATTGAGCGCGCTGGCGACAGCGGCTTGCGTCGCCTTGGCGCGGTCCGCGGCTGCGGTGCGCACGTCGCGCAGGCTGATCAGCTCGTCCTCCATGGCGCGCAGCCTCGCATTGGTGTCGAGCAATTCGTCGCACACTGTGAGCGCCGCCATCACCGTCAAGCGCGCGTCACCGATCTCTCCGAATTTTCCGCGCAGGGTGACGATGCGCTGCTCCAGGCTTTCGGCGAGCTTCAGGAGCCGGATTTCCTGGCCTTCCTCGCAGGCCATGCGGTACTGGCGGCCGTTGATGGTGACGTTGATGTGATTCATTCGTCCTCTCCGGCGTCGTCATCCTCGTCGTTGGCGCCGTTCTCACCAACGCCGAGCACCTCGCGGATGGTCTCGATCGCCCCATCCAGCCGCTCCGCAATTTCGCGATTGACGCGTTCGAGCTTACGCGATTTCACCAGCGAGCCGTCCAACTCGTCGGCAAGCCGCGAGCGGTCGACGCCCAGCGCCTGGATCCGGCTCGCCAGCTCGTCCTCGTCGCGGTCGGCCTCCCGGCGCCGCTCCACCGCGCTCTCCAGGGCGTCCAGCGCGATCATGAGCCGCCGCGTCGCGGTGTCGAGATCCGCGGTGAGCGGCTCGGCGGGGGGTGGGAAACTCGCGGGACGATCGTTCATTGAAGCCTGTGCCAGGCCTTTCCAGATGCCGCCCGGGGACTCAGAAAACCCGCGCTCGGGCAAGCGCTTATCGAACGAAATTTACGTGGCCGGGGCGTTCAGCGCAACGCCGCGGGCGAGCTATGCACCGCAAAGCAACTTTTCATCGCTTCAAAACGTTGGACTCCAGGAACTCAGGTGCTATCAGCCCCGTAATCCCCCCGGGGCAACGGCCTTCGCCCCGGCCTTCGGCCAACTTGTCTTGCCCATTTGGCACCTCATTTCAGACGGATTCTCACCATGACGCAGGTCGACCCCACCCGTATGGCCAATGCGATTCGCGGACTCGCGATGGATGCGGTTGAGAAGGCGAACTCCGGCCACCCCGGATTGCCCATGGGCGCGGCGGATATCGCCACCGTGCTGTTCTCGCAATTCCTGAAATTCGACGCCGCCAACCCGGCCTGGCCCGACCGCGACCGCTTCGTGCTGTCGGCCGGCCACGGCTCGATGCTGCTTTATTCGCTGCTCTATCTCACCGGCTATCCGGAAATGACAGTCGACGAGATCAAGCGCTTCCGCCAGCTTGGATCGCGCACGCCGGGCCATCCTGAGAATTTCCACACCAAGGGCGTCGAGACCACGACCGGCCCGCTCGGCCAGGGTATTGCCACCGCGGTCGGCATGGCGCTCGCGGAAAAGATGCTCGCGGCGGAATTCGGCAAGAAGCTCGTCGACCATCGCACCTATGTGCTCGTCTCCGACGGCGACCTGATGGAGGGCGTCTCGCAGGAAGCGATCGCGCTCGCCGGGCACTGGAAGCTCAACAAGATGATCGTGCTCTACGACGACAACGGCATCTCGATCGATGGGCCGACCTCGCTGTCCGACTCCGTCGATCAGGTGAAGCGCTTCAAATCCGCCGGCTGGGCGGCCGAGCTGATCGACGGCCAGGACCAGAAGGCGGTCGCAGCCGCGATCACCCGCGCGCAGAAGTCCAGCAAGCCCTCACTGATCGCCTGCCGCACCACCATCGGCTATGGCGCGCCGACCAAGGCCGGCACCAACAAGGCGCATGGCGAGGCGCTCGGCGCCAACGAGTTGAAAGCCGCCAAGGAGAAGCTCGGCATCTCGCTCGAGCCGTTCTCGGTGCCAGATGACGTGCTCAAGGCCTGGCGCGAGATCGGAGCCAGGGGCAGCGCAGCGCGCACCGAATGGGACGCGCGCCATGCCGAGCTCGGCAGCCGCAAGCGCGCCGAGTTCGAGCGGCGCCTGCGCCATGAGCGTCCTGCTTCGCTGGCAAAGGCGTTCAAGGATCACAAGAAGAAGCTTCTGGAGAGCCCGCTCAACATCGCAACCCGCAAATCCTCGGAAGCCGCGATCGAGGCGATCGCAGCCGTGATGCCGATGGAGTTCGTCGGCGGCTCGGCCGACCTTACCGGCTCCAACAACAACAAGCCGAAAGAGGCGGTCAACTTCTCCGCCAAGACGCCGAAGGGCCGTTTCATTCATTACGGCATCCGCGAGCATGGCATGGCCGCTGCCATGAACGGCATCTTCCTGCATGGCGGCTTTGCGCCGAACGGCGCGACCTTCCTGACCTTCACCGATTACGCGCGTCCCGCGATGCGGCTTGCCGCGCTGATGGGCACCGGCGTTGTCTATGTGATGACCCACGATTCCATCGGCCTTGGCGAGGACGGCCCGACCCACCAGCCGGTCGAGCATCTCGCCGCATTGCGCGCCATTCCCAACATGCGCGTGTTCCGCCCCTGCGACGCCGTCGAGGTGGCCGAATGCTGGGAGCTTGCGCTCAACCGTACCAACGGACCGACCGTGCTGGCGCTGACGCGTCAGAACCTGCCGCAGCTCCGCACCTCGGCGCCCGCCGATAATCCGTGCAGCCAGGGCGGCTATGAGCTGGTCGCAGCCCAGGGCGAAGCCAGGGTGTCGCTGTTCGCCTCGGGCTCGGAGGTCGAGATCGCGGTTGCCGCTCAGAAGCAGCTCGCCGAGCGCGGCATCGCCGCCCGCGTCGTCTCGGTGCCCTCGCTGGAGCTTCTGCTGGCGCAGCCGGAAGCCAAGAAGCAGGCCGTCATTGGCAAGGCCCCGGTCAATATCGCCATCGAGGCCGCGGTGCGCTGGGGCTGGGATGCCGTGATCGGCAAGGACGGCGAGTTCATCGGCATGCACTCGTTCGGCGAAAGCGCGCCGGTCAAGGAGCTCTATAAACACTTTGGTATTACCGCCGAGGCGGTGGTTAACGCCGCCGTGAAGCGGCTGGGCTAGCGGCACACGGCCCGCCGCTAACCAAGAAACTTCTTTGGGACCGCCAAAGAATTTCTTTGGGCTAGGCTTTGAGCCTGAGGTTCCTCAGGAAATCGGCTTACCCTTGCAGGACGGACATATCGGCGCGGCGGCCCCGGGCGGTTGAGCTTGCCGGGAAAAAGGTCTACCTACCAAGTATACAAACCGCTCCCGTCCGGCCGAACCGGGCGTCGGCCCCTAAAAACCCCCGTGGCGACGGCATGTCGCGGGGGACGACAAACGCCATTCCAACAGGCGTCATTGAAGGAGACGAACAGATGGCAGTCCGCGTCGCGATCAATGGCTTTGGCCGCATCGGCCGCAACATCCTGCGGGCAATCGCCGAGTCCGGCCGCAAGGATATCGAGGTCGTCGGCATCAATGATCTTGGCCCCGTCGAAACCAATGCGCATCTGCTGCGCTTCGACTCCGTGCACGGCCGCTTCCCCGGCACCGTGACCGTTGAAGGTGACTCGCTCAGCCTCGGCAATGGCAAGATCAAGGTCAGCGCCGAGCGCGATCCGTCCAAGCTGCCCTGGAAGGCGCTCGGCGTCGACATCGCGCTGGAATGCACCGGCCTCTTCACCGCCAAGGAAAAGGCCGCTGCGCACCTCACGGCCGGCGCCAAGCGCGTGCTGGTGTCAGCACCGGCCGAGAATGCGGACGCGACCATCGTCTACGGCGTCAACCATGACACGCTGACCAAGGATCACCTCGTCGTTTCCAACGGCTCCTGCACCACCAACTGTCTCGCGCCCGTCGCGAAGGTGCTGAACGACACCGTCGGCATCGAGACCGGCTTCATGACCACGATCCACGCCTATACCGGCGACCAGCCGACGCTGGACACGCTGCACAAGGATCTCTACCGCGGCCGCGCGGCGGCGATGTCGATGATCCCGACCTCGACCGGTGCGGCCAAGGCGATCGGCCTCGTGCTGCCGGATCTGAAGGGCAAGCTCGACGGCGTCGCGATCCGCGTGCCGACGCCTAACGTCTCGGTGGTCGATCTCAAGATCGTTGCAAAGCGTGCAACGGACGTAAAGGAAATCAACGAGGCAATGAAGCGCGCTGCTGAGCAGCAGCTCAAGGGTATCCTTGGCTACACCACGCAGCCCAACGTCTCGATCGACTTCAACCACGATCCGCACTCCTCCACCTTCCACATGGACCAGACCAAGGTCATGAACGGCAATCTGGTGCGCGTGATGTCGTGGTACGACAATGAGTGGGGCTTCTCCAACCGCATGGCTGACACCGCGGTCGCCATGAGCAAGCTGCTCTAAAGAACTATTTGTCGTGCCCGGGCTTGGTCCCGGGCATTTGTTTAGTTGTGCCCCGTCGTTCCGGGCGATGCGAAAGCATCGAACTATGGTGCGCAATTGCGCACCTGAGAACCTCGAGATTCCGGGTTCGGTGCTGCGCACCGCCCCGGAATGACGAGATCGGAACGACGACGTCAGGAAACGTCCCATGAAACAATTCCGCACCCTCGACGACGTCGACGTGAAAGCCAAGCGTGTGCTGCTGCGCGTCGATCTCAACGTGCCCATGGAGAACGGACGCATCACCGACACGACCCGGCTCGATCGCGTCGCACCGACCATCACCGAAATCTCGCAAAAGGGCGGCAAGGTCATCCTGCTCGCCCATTTCGGCCGGCCCAAGGGCCGCGACGAGAAAGAATCGCTCAAGCCCGTCGCGGCAGCGCTCTCGAAGGTGATCAGCAAGCCTGTCGCTTTCGCCGACGACTGTGTCGGCGAACCGGCTGCGAAAGCCATCGCCGCCATGAAGGACGGTGACATCCTGTGCCTGGAAAACACCCGCTTCCACAAGGAAGAGGAGAAGAACGATCCGGCCTTTGTCGCGGAATTGGCCAAGCTCGGCGACATCTGGGTCAACGACGCTTTCTCCGCCGCCCACCGCGCCCATGCCTCCACCGAGGGGCTCGGCCACAAACTGCCGGCCTGTGCCGGGCGCACCATGCAGGCGGAACTCGAGGCGTTGTCGAAAGCGCTGGAGGCCCCCGCGAAGCCCGTGATCGCGATCATTGGCGGCGCCAAGGTCTCGACCAAGATCGACCTGTTGGAAAACCTCGTCACCAAGGTTGACGCGCTTGTGATCGGCGGCGGCATGGCCAATACCTTCCTGCATGCGCAAGGCGTTGCGATCGGCAAATCGCTGGCCGAGAAGGATCTGGCGCCGACCGCGCTGCGGATCATGGAGAAAGCGGAAGCCACGAACTGCGCCATCATCCTCCCCGTCGATGCCGTGGTCGCCTACCATTTCGTTGCCAATGCCCCCTCCCATGCCTATGGACTGGACGCGATCCCGGCCGAGGGCATGATCCTCGACGTCGGCCCGCAGTCCAGCGCTCGCATCCATGCCGCAATCGACGATGCGGCAACGCTGGTCTGGAACGGCCCGGTCGGGGCCTTCGAGCTGCAGCCTTTCGACCGCGGCACCATGGCGGCCGCCAGGCACGCCGCCGGGCGGACCAAGGCCAAGAAACTGCTCTCGGTCGCCGGCGGCGGCGACACCGTGGCGGCGCTGAACCAGGCCGGCGTTGCCTCAGATTTCAGCTACGTGTCCACGGCGGGCGGCGCGTTTCTTGAATGGATGGAAGGGAAACCGCTGCCGGGCGTCGAAGTTTTAAAAGTGCGATAGATTATAAATTAGAGACGAGCGGGCGCATTGAGCCCCCAAAAGCGGAGAAAATGACCGATGGCACGCATTACGTTGCGTCAATTGCTGGATCATGCGGCGGAACACGACTACGGCGTGCCGGCCTTCAACATCAACAACATGGAGCAGGCGCTGTCGATCATGGCGGCGGCCTCGGAGGTCGATGCACCCGTCATCATCCAGGCCTCGCGCGGTGCCCGTTCCTACGCCAACGACGTCATGCTCCGTCACATGATGGACGCGGTGACCGAAATCTATCCGCAGATCCCGGTCTGCGTGCATCTCGATCATGGCAATGAGCCCGCGACCTGCATGACGGCGATCCAGGCCGGTTTCACCTCGGTGATGATGGACGGCTCCCTGAAGGCCGACGGCAAGACTCCGGGCGACTGGAGCTACAATGTCGGCGTCACCAGGACGGTTACCGACATGGCCCATCTCGGCGGCATCTCGGTCGAGGGTGAATTGGGCGTGCTCGGTTCGCTTGAGACCGGCATGGGCGACAAGGAAGACGGCCATGGCGCGGAGGGCAAGCTCTCGCATGACCAGCTGCTGACCAATCCGGACGAGGCCGTGAAATTCGTCCAGCAGACAAAGGTCGATGCGCTCGCCATCGCCATGGGCACCTCGCATGGCGCCTACAAGTTCACCCGCAAGCCGGACGGCGACATCCTCGCCATGAATGTGATCGAGGAGATCCACCGCAAGCTGCCGAACACCCATTTGGTCATGCATGGCTCCTCCTCGGTCCCGCAGGACCTGCAGGAGATCATCAACGCCAATGGCGGCAAGATGAAACCGACTTGGGGCGTGCCGGTCTCCGAGATCCAGCGCGGCATCAAGAATGGCGTGCGCAAGATCAACATCGACACCGACAACCGCATGGCCATGACCGGCCAGATCCGCAAGGTGCTGACCGATCACCCGGAAGAGTTCGACCCGCGCAAGTACCTGAAGCCGGCGATGGAGGCGATGACCAAGCTCTGCAAGCAGCGGCTGCAGGAGTTCAATACCGCGGGCCAGGCCAGCAAGATCAAGAAGGTCCTGACCACCGCCGAGATGGCCAAGCGCTACGCCAAGGGCGAGCTCGATCCGAAGGTGGCGTAGCCCGAGCGCTTCTCAGCTGTCATCGTCCGGCTTGATGTTCAGCCCGGGGACATGACCGACGGGTGTTCGGGGACATAGCCGACACATCATAGTGCACGGATTTGGCAGTGTGGGAGGCCAAGTCCATGCCCTGGCGAGAGGTGTCGGTTATGGATCAGCGGCGGGAGTTCGTTCGACTTGCGATGCAGGAAAAAGCGAATCGGCGGGAGCTCTGCCGGCGATTTAATATCCATCCCGATACGGGCTACAAATGGCTTGCGCGATGGCGGGCCGACCAGGACGTTGAGGACCGCTCGCGCAGGCCGCATTCGAGT
>NZ_AXAI01000017.1 GCF_000472425.1 Bradyrhizobium sp. Tv2a-2
CAGATTTTCCTTGGACTGCCGGATCAGAGAATATTCGGCGCCACCCTGATAGATCGGAACGGTGAGCTGCGCCGCCACACCGGCATTAAACGAGCGCTGGGTGATCAAGGTCTGCTCGTAGGCCTCCTGCGCCGTGGCTTGCAGGTTCACCGTCGGCAGCAGCGCCCCTTCATTGACCTTGACCGTGAGNAAGTTCACGTCGATGCCGTACATCGCAGCAGTGACGTTGGGATTTTCGATCAGGCTGATATCGACCGCCTGCTGCAGCGTCCCCGGCAGGAAGCGATCGACCGGCGAGCCGGGCGCGAGATTTCGCGGCTCGCTGCCGATGATACGGCGGTAGTTCGAGCGCGTCGTGTTCAGTTGGGACTCGGCGGTCAGCTCCTGGGTCTTGCCGGCGGCAAGCTGAGCTTCGGATTGCGCGACGTCGGTGCGCGTCACCTCGCCCACGTTGAAGCGATCGCGCGTCTGCTTCAGCGTCTGCTCGAGCACGCGGACGTTGCTCTTGTTGACCTCGACAATGGCAGAATCGCGCAGATAATCCATGTAGATGCTGGCGGCGCTGAACAGCACGGTCTGTTCAAGCACGCGCAGCGCTTCGCGCGACCCCGACACCTGCGCCTCGGCGGCGCGCGTCCTGTTGGCGGTCTGGTTGCCGTTGTAAAGCGTCTGGTTGATAGTGATGCCCGCGCTGCGCGGCGGATTCGTGCCATGAAGATCGGTACGCACCAACGCGGTCGGCGTGCCTCCCTGGGTGGCGAGCGTATCGGTGTATTGGTAGCCCAGGCTCGCGGTCACGGCGACTTTCGGGCGATAGCCTGACAACGCCTGCGGGACAGCCTCGTCGGTCGACCTCACCTGCGCCCGCTGCGCATTGAGCTGGGGATTGCTTCGATAGGCCTGAACCAACGCACCTTCGATGGTCTCGGAGACAGCCCCACGATCAGGTACCAAGAGCGACAGCGCGGCAACGGCAACGCCGGTCGCGAGCGCGCGCACGAACGAGCTGTTTCCAATCCGAACGATCATAGAAAGTCAAACATTACACACGCTGCACAAGAAGGCTGCGCCACGGCTGTCTGCACAACGGGCGCCGACAAGCATGACTCAAGGTATCGATGAGAATGGTTGGCAATCCGCCCCTTTTTGTCCCCACCGGATCTCCACTTCGATATTGGACGATAGGATCATTCCTTGTCGTTGGTCAACACGAGGTAATTGCCGCAGGCTGAATTCAGCCGTGCGGCGCAGAGATTTCTGAGATGACGATGTCAAGCCCCCGAACGGTAATCCATTTGGGTCACCGAACGATTAATGTCGAAACACCACGCAGCATCAGAAACATCGAACTTGATAAGTCGAGTACTTCCGAAAGTGGGAGATTTGACGGCCGACCAAATCGTCAGCATCCAGCCTTCGCGACAAAGCGCCTCGAGGGCGACTTTCCCCACATGATCATCTCAGAGAGCCGAATGCTGCCCCCCGTATCTGCATCGCCATTCTGCAGTGGTATCCGAAGGCAGTTCCCCTTGTTGCGTCGAGCGCGTCGGTTCTCGCCCCCCTCCACTGTCAGACCTAGTTGTCACTCCAAACCCGATACCTCGTGGGCCTAAGCATCTGGTGCACTGCAGCTCATGCTGCTCATGCTAACTCCTTCGCTTGCTGATTTAGCACACGCGAAAAGCCCGGTGGTCTGGAGGGGCCACCGGGCGGAATCGCAAATATCAGCTGGTATAAAATGGCTATACGTTGAACGGCGGAGGAACGCCCGTCTGTTCGGAAGTCGACAGAAGGAAAGCTTTTTGGCGGCGGTGTGGGAATTGGATCACTAGTGCTCCGCATCAGCGCCAACTTCATACCGCGTTACCGATGCGTGACTATGAGGTTTAAGCGAATTCAATTCGTTTGCACCGCGCCACACAAGGAGCGGCGAGCGATCCGTCATAAAGTGGCGCTCGACGTAGCGGCGCGATCCGGATCGTGGTGATAAGCAAATCTCGTCCGCGGTAAAATCATCTGGAGCGAAGCTCCATCATAAGCTGACTACCTGTTGCAGCTCGGTAACGCCTTCCCGCCCGCGATAACATTATGCTCGGCATTCTTCGGGCTGGAGTGTCATCGCATGTTTGATGTCTATTTGAACGACAGGCGCGATCTGTTGGTCGTGCGCAAGGGATTTCCAATTCCGGTTGCTGGTGCGTCAGGAAGATGGCGCAAGAGGAAGAAGGTCGTCAGCGTCAGTGACGATATCAGGCTCGCCGTGCAGAGCCGCGGTTATTACATGCGCAAGCTGAAGGATTTGAAGAACGACCGCTCAAGATCGGGACGCGGAGAAAGAACGCTCGAGCGGCGGCATGGATTGACAGGACAACAGGCAACCACTGTGAAAACGACAAACTCTGGGTGCAAGCTCACGAGCTTGTCGGACCGCGAAGAGCTGCGCAGTTAAAAAGATAACTCCGCCCAAGGGACCACGATGTGCATGTCGGCAACGGACGTTCGACACCAAAGGCTTGAGCGATATGAGACCTCTGCGGCCGAATGCGAGATACTCGCGCAGCTGGCGGCTGATCGCTCACTACGAACAGAATATGAGTACCTTGCGGCACTCTACCGCTCTCTTGCGGCCGGTTTTCGTGAAGCTCTCGCGATGCACAGGACTGCTTTGGCCAGATTGAGCCTGCAATAGTTGAGCATCATCGGCCCCGAAGGGGCGCGGTTAGCTGGCGCAAAGCGCGCAATGCGCCTTCCGAAAGATGATCCTCAATCAAGAACCTCGAGCGCGATAACAATTCAACCCGACTCATCGGGCTTTAGCCGATTGGCTTGACCAACCGGCGTCAACTGGCGCTCTTGAATGCCGTTCTTGTGCAGACCGTCGGCCATCTGGTCAGCTTGTGGCATTCGCAGATGAACATACGGACCGTTTCGCCCTGTTTCGGATCAAGCATCTTGCCTACAAGGCGAGGCTTGCTTCCACATCCTTGGCAAATGGGAGGCTCCTCGTCCAGCTTGATGGTTAGAAAGCTCATGATGGCCTCGCTGCCAGACGTCGACGCGACAGGCAAGCGTGAGCTCCCGCGAGCTCGCCTTGCCTCTCACCGCCTCACGTCTTTTGCTTGCGCGCGTGAAATTCTTCAATCACGACTGTGGCATAGGTCATTGTTCGATGACATTGCCCTTGGCCAGACCAGCTCAGTCCGCACCGCTTCCTTCCGACATTCTGCGCTTGACCTCTTCGCAGGTCTTGCGGACATCCTGGGTGAACACCGCACAATCTTCTATGCGCTTGAAGATTCTTTTGGCTTCCTCACGATAGGCTGCCGCAGTGTCGCGCATATAGGCAATGGCATTATGGACTTCCGCAGTCATAGCCTCGCATTTCTTGGCGGCGTCGATTAGCTCCGCGCCCATCGATTCAATCTCTCTCGCGGCCACTTCATAGTCGCGCACCACCGCCTCGGCGCTCAGCGCGCCAACGCGGGAGACGCCCTGTTGGTGCTCCACGTAATCGGGCAACGCGATTGAAGCCAATGATCCTCCGGGACGAGACCCGGTGATATCTGCTTCAAGTTGAGCCAAACTGACTTCAGTACTCTTTCGGAGCTGTTCGATATTCCCCATTGGTAAATCCCCGTAATACACATGGAAGACCCCACAACGTCAAAAGCTTATCAACAGAATACTCAGTGTAAACCGAACTATGTATTTGACAGCCTTCTAATTGCCACGATTTCGCTGCGCCACGAACCCGGCGCCGGACCTGACATGCCGTATTTTCAAAGAACCTGCATCGAATTCTTCCTCTTCGGTGAGGCTGATCCGCACCGCTTGTGCACGCGGCCGAAAAGGTTCTTTCGCGCCACGCAGCGCTGGTGCGGGATCGTTCAGCTACTTCAGAAAAGGACAAGGATGGCCACCGCAGGGCCCGTGTGGCGACCGCGCACCCGCGTTATTCAGGTGCGCACCGCCCGCCTGGATGACCGCTTGGGTTGGTCTACGTGCCGGCGCAAGACCTCGCGCATAGCTGTTATCGCACCCGCCAGGCTCATCGCGGCCGCTGCAATCCAGCTGCCCAGTCCTGAACACGGACAGCATTTCTAAGGCCAGCGGATCACCTCCCAAAGCGGCCCGAGCGAACCCAGCGAGAACGGGCAGTTGAGAATTTTAGACTGTTCATTCGGCTACGGCTCTGGCCGCGACGATCGCAGCGCAAAAATTCAAATAGCATTCCGTGATTGAGCGATGCGTTCTAACGCTGGCCTAGTCGCGGTTGATTTCCTACGGGAAGCACCAAATCCGGGGCCGGGTCCAGCGGGCCGGCTATTTGGGGCTACCCCATTGGGCTCGATGCAGGGAAGCAAACGGGGATGGAAATCGCCGACGGAGCGGCCAGTTCGCTTTACGACCTCTACGGTTTTGAAAACGACTAAGGCGAGCGCTGCAACTTGAGGAAATGGTCTTTGGGAGAGATCATTGAAGCTTTGGCTTAACCGACGAGCGATCGGCATCGGACGCTGTAACAAGCCGCCAAAGCTCGCCGCAATGGTCTCCTAATACCATTTTCGCGCGCTCTAGCGCCGCTTCGTCATCAATACAGTCGAGGTCGACGGCCCCCTCAACGTCGCCGCGCTGATCCAAAATATACAGACGGTAATGCGGCATTAAACTGGCCCGTTTGAGAAATGACCTCAATCCATGAACGCGAATGTATACCGATGATCGCAAACAGCATGCGCGGAGCGCGACAGTTCTATTGGGTGAGCTAAGCGGGTCAGTTTCGCTTCTAGAGGCTGCACCTAGACTAGCTTTGATTTTCCAAAACGTATCTGTAACGAGCCAATCACACTGAGCAAAGCCAATTTCGCGCGCATGCTGCGAGGCGACACCATTCCTCGTCTTGCCTAAACGATAGAGCGCGAACGATCACTGGCAAACGCCGCCTTTCCTGCGGTCCTCAGAAGAAAACTCGGCTTGATCATGATGGCCGGATACGCCTGTGCAACGCAGCAGCCCGAGCCGCAGCGATTTGCGACGAAAAGGCCGCTAAAGAAATATCGGCCCCTCGGAGGTAATCAGGACATCCTTTCGCGCAGTCGCCCGCTGGCGACCTTCGCGGCAGACTGCCGTGTCTTCATCGGATTTTCACCTGTCAGGTCCTCCGGTGAACACGCGGACCCGCGCGCCACGCGGCGGGTCGTCCCGCACGGCACTTTAATAAGGTCCCTGACCAAATGGGCATGATGCTTTGCGATTACCAAGCCGAGTCAAGAACGGCCGCGCAGATGGCGGATGCAGCAACGAGTGAGATCGATCGATCCGATTGGTTATTCCTTGCCCTCGCGTGGCAAGCACTGGCGCGCAGCTATGGCGGCCACGGCGCTGCTCTCGAACAAAATCCGCCTGCTCAGGCTGGCGTAGAAGATCAGCTGCCTCAGCAAGCCCGGCGCGATGGTCCCACTACCGACGCGTGATTGCCAAGGCCCCCGTCCACTTGGATGTTGCATCGATCACCCGCTCCGCGACCTCGACCATCCGATTGCCAAGGGGTTGGGGATCCTGCTGGAGACGGCGCCTCTGTTCGCACCTGCAACTGATGCAGATTGATCAACTGACCGGCCGTCGCTCATCCCAGAGGATAGTCAATCGTCCCAAATGCGCTCACCGCAGCTGCATTCGAACATATGGATCATCTGCCCGGTGTGCTCGTTCATGACTGTTCGCACAAGCACCAGCTTTTCCCCACAGAAGCGACAACGCCTAATCGAGGAGCTTTCGATCTCTGCGACTTTATGCGCCCGATACAACTCCACGGCCCACTCCCCATCAAAAGTGAGACACACCATTGGCAATGGTGAATACTGTTCTTTGGAAAAAATCTTGTCGCAACGAAAACATCCCCGTGGTGCTTTACTGTCGTAAGTGGGACAGTTTCTGGCCAATTAAGTCACCGATGATCGCCAGCGGCCAGGCAGGAGCGACACCCTGGTGAGCCTTGCCTCCTGCAAACGAGTGCATGGGGATACCGTCCCTCCTCCGTCGCCACGACCTGAGATCAGCCGCGCAGTTCGCTTCTCGACGCGCTTGCGGCTGTTGCCGGCCTGCATTCTGCGGCGAAAATGTCAGGTGCCGTCTACACCCAGCAATGGCCCGTTCCACGGGCCAAAGGAGCGAATTCTAACGTACCTGTTTGCAATCTGTTAATCTCGCCAAGGTTAGCGAACGGAATTTTACAATTCTTTCAATTCAAAGAGGAGTACTACGCTGTCGGCGCATGTTTGAAAGCCCATTTCACATTGTTTTTGCGGCAATTGAGCCAGTCAGATGGTTGATCGTACATCGTTCCTAGCCGATCTGGAGGAAGCGGTTTCCAAAGGCACCGCCGAAAGCTGCTTGCAGGCCTTATGGCATGCAACTGACGTTCTGATTGCCGGGTCGTATTCGGAAGAACATATCTGGACGTTCGGAGAGATAATCGGTCGGCTTGCAAGGGAAATTGAACTTGGCGCTCGCGTTAGACTCGCAAGCAAGTTGGCCCGCAGCAACAACGCACCATTCGACGTTGTCAGGAAACTCGCGTCCGACGATTCAATAGACGTTGCAAAGCCGGTGCTGCAACACTCGAAACGGCTCGACACCAAAACGTTGGTCGCCTGCGCGAGAACCAAAAGTCAGCAGCACCTACTTGCCATATCCCAGCGAGAATCTGTTCCCGAGGCCGTGACTGATATCTTGGTAGTTCGAGGATCGAAGGAGGTTGTCACATCAATCGCTGAAAATAGCGGCGCACATTTTTCGACCTCCGGCTTCCTGCATCTGGTACGACGCTCGGACGGAGATTCCATCCTTGCTGAAAGCGTAGGCTTTCGAACGGATATTCCCAGGCATATCTTCCATCAGCTGATTTCCAAAGCCTCCGACGAGGTGCGACAAAAACTGGCACGTGAGCGCCCCGATATGGAGAGCCGCATCCAGAGTGTCGTTACCGATGTTGCTGGTACATTCCATGCCAGGTTTGGTCCGGCCTCGAAGGATTATTTCATCGCAAGACGAACAGTGGCGAAACTCCATCAGTTGGGAGAACTCACCCAAGAGAAGGTCTTCGAGTTGGCCCATGCGTTGAAATTCAATGAAACGGTAGTTGCCCTGTCGCTATTGTGCTTCGTACCGATTGATATCGTCGAGCGTGCACTGGTCGACAGAAATAGGGAACCTGTGCTGATCTTGGCGAAGGCTCTGGGCTTCTCATGGACGACAGCGATGTCGCTGCTCTTCTTGGGCGCGCCGGATTATCGAATTACGGCTGGGGACCTGGATCAGCTGAAAATCGATTTCTTTAAACTGAATGTAGATACCTGTCTTCGCGTTCTCGCTATCTATCGATCGCGAAGGGAGGCGGCAGCTCACGACTCTCTACCACGGAGATATCCGAACTAAGAGAACGCCAGCAATTTCAGGCGCCCTCGCTGGCCACTTGCCGCGCTGGCGTCGACGCCACTGCAGAGGCATCGAAGGCAACACACATGGCGTTGTCAAACCCGCGGACCCGGTCTGGCGGATAGCTGCCCGAGGTCAAAGCGATATCAGAAACGAACGGCTACGGCGCATCGTAACGGATCCGCTGCTTGAGAAGGCGAAGGCCGAAGATATGACTCATGTCCTGATCCGGATCCCCGCGATCAGGATGTCGACCATGCGCTTGGCGGCCTGCTTCCCGTCCGGTCCCGCGCTGATGCTGGCAACGCCAGCCAATGCGCGCAGCAGGTCCAGCGGGTCGATATCCAGTCGAACGTCGCCGCTTGCGACCGCACGACTGATCAGCTTTGCAATTGCCCGCTTCATTTGCTCAGTGGACGCCGAGTACAGCTCGGTCGTGCCGCCGACGATCGAGTTCAGCGCCTCGTACATGCCATGCTTGGCGGCTATATAGTCCACGAACAACAGCAACCATTCGCGCAAGGCGCCGGTCGGAGACTGTGTATCGGCCAACCGCGTGGCGGCGGCGACGAGCTGCTCCGTCTCATTGCGGTAGACCGCCTCCATCAGCGCGTCGCGCGTGGGAAAATGACGGTAGAGCGTCCCAGCCCCGACACCCGCAGTCCGCGCAATCTCATCGAGGCTGGCCCCAGGTCCTTTTTCAGCAAAGGCAGCCTTCGCGGTTTCGAGCAAGCGGATGCGGTTCCGCTGCGCGTCGGCGCGCGGCTTGCGGGCGATAGCGGTTTTCCCCTCATCAACCACGCCGAAAATACCCCTTGATAAACGGAGAATGTCTCCGTATTTAAAACGGAGACACTCTCCTCTTAAGCCAAAAGGGCTTGACAGACAATGGTTTGCCCACCCAGGGGAGATCTGTGCCCAAAAAAGGTGAAGGAGTTTGTCATGACCAATGGCTTCGGGGCCACGACCACCACCGATGATGTGCTGGCGGGAAGCGATCTCAGCCGAAAGCGCGTGCTTGTGACTGGCGTGTCGGCCGGGCTCGGGGTGGAGACGGCGCGCGCGCTGGTGGCACACGGAGCCCAAGTGGTCGGTGCGGCGCGTGACCTCCCAAAGGCGGAGCGGGCAACGAAGGATGTCCGCGCGCAATCGGCGAACGGCGGCGGCCTTGAGTTGGTGGAGTTGGATCTCGCTTCGCTCAACAGCGTGCGCGCCTGCGCCGAAGCGCTGGTCGCCGATGCCCGCCGCTTCGATGTCGTTATATGCAACGCCGGCGTCATGCGGACACCGTTCGGCCACACCGCCGATGGGTTCGAAACGCAGTTCGGCACCAACCATCTCGGCCATTTCCTGCTCGTGAACCGCATCACATCGCTGATCGCGCCGGGCGGCAGGCTGGTCAGTGTCGCCTCCTCCGGCCACCGCTATGCGGACGTCGATCTCGACGATCCCAATTTCGAGCGCACGCCCTATGACCCGAGCATGGCCTATGGCCGCTCGAAGACCGCCAACATCCTGTTCGCTGTAGAGTTCGACCGGCGGCACAAGGCGGGCGGCGTACGGGCAACCGCGGTGCACCCAGGCGGGATCAAAACCGAGCTTGGCCGCCATATGCAGCCCGGCGAACTCGACAAGATCGTAGCGCAGATCAATGCGCAATTGGCAGCCGACGGCCAGCCGCCCTACCAGTGGAAGACGATCCCGCAGGGAGCCGCAACATCGGTCTGGGCCGCTTTCGTCGCGCCGGCGGAGGATGTGGGCGGCCGCTACTGCGAAAACTGCCAGATGTCGCCGATCACTGAAGGGCTGGTCAGTCCGGCAAGCCCCGGTGTCAGACCCTACGCGCTCGATCTGGAGCGCGCCAAAGCGCTTTGGGCGAAGAGCGAGGAGATGGTGGGCGAACGCTTCTGAGCCCTCCCGACCGTCAAAAGGAGACCTAACATATGACTCGAAGAAATTGGCTCATCACCAGTGCGAGCTGCGGCTTTGGTCGTATCGTGATCGGGCGTCTCCTCGCAACGAGCCAGTAACAACCCTCTGGCGCGGCCGTCCCAATTTGCGGTTCCGGCCGACTTGCGACTGGCGGATCAGGCGGACCGCGCCGGGACGTTCCCCAGCAAGGGCCCCAAGCCTTCGGCGACGGTCAAATGCGTGATGACGGCATCACGCAGCTTCGGATAAGGCAGCTCGGCGAGTATCGCTGTCTGTATTGCAGCCATCACTTCGCCTGCCTCGGAGCCGATCATCGTGAAGCCCAGGATACGGTCGTCGTTCGCCCCGACCAGCACCTTCATGAATCCTTCCGTTTCGTCGGTCGCCTGCGTTCGCAGCACATTTCGCATCGGCAGATTTGCCACGCGCACTGGGATACCTTGCTCCCGCGCTTGACGCTCGGATAGGCCGACATGCGCGAGTGGCGGATCCGTAAACATCACGTATGGAACGAGCCTATCATCAGTGCCACGATTGCCTCCAGCCATGTTGTCCCGGACAATCCTGAAATCATCGACCGAAACATGGGTGAACTGTGGGCTGCCGGCGCATTCACCGATGGCCCAGATGCCAGCAGCAGTCGTCTCAAGCCTCTCATTGACGCGAATGAATCCGCGCGTGTCCACTGCGATGCCGGCTTTATCCAAGCCGATGTCCGCCGTATTTGCGATCCGGCCCGCCGCAACCAGCAGATGACTGCCCTCGATCTTCCGTTCCCCCGCATCGGTCCGCACGGAGACTGTCACGGCGTCGCCGGACGACCCGTGAACCCCAAGCGGCCTCGTATCTACCAGAATCTTCATGCCTTCACGGCTCAGCAGCGCCCTGATCTCTTCCGATACGTCCGCATCCTCACGCCCCATGATCTGGGGGCCCGGTTCGATAATCGTCACACGGCTGCCGAAGCGGAGATAGGCCTGTGCCAACTCGACACCGGTGTAACCGCCGCCGAGTACGATCAGGTGCGGCGGCACCTCGTCCAGCTCCAGCGCCTCGATGTGAGTCAACGGACGCGCGTCCCGCAGGCCGGGCAGATCCGGAATGGCGGCATGCGAGCCAACATTGACGACAACCTCCTTGCCGTCGAGCAGCCGCATACCGCCGTCGTTCAGCAAGATCTCGATGGCTTTGGGAGCGACGAAACGCCCATTGCCCATGACAAGGTCGACGCCGCTTTCCTTATAGGCCTGCAGATGAAACGCGATCTCACGATCGATCATGTCCTGCTTGCGGGCGCGCACCTTGAGCATATCGGTCCTGACGCCATCCACCAGGGTTCCGAAGCGACCGGCATTCCGCACGAGGTGAGCGATCCGTGCGCTCCACAGCTCGTTCTTGGACGGAAGACATGCGACCGCAGGACACGAGCCGCCGACCCAGCGACGCTCGACGACGGCAACCTTCTTGCCGGACTTGCCGAGATGCCAGGCAAGCAACTTTCCTCCTTGGCCGCTTCCAAGGATGACAACATCAAAATGTTCGGGCTGAGACATCGTAGTTTCCCTTCCTGTGATTGCGGCGACGCAATTGCAGTCGCACAAACCTGCTCGCGTTGCTGAACCAGCGGCGCAGAAGCCGGCTCGACTGGGTTCAGATCGACTTCACCTCACCGCCGTCCATGCGTAGTGTTGAGCCGGTCATCCAGCGCGCGCCGGGCGACACCAGGAACGCCATGAGCTCGGCGATCTCCTCGGGTTCGCCATAGCGTGCGATCCCGGCCTCCTTCGGAAACTTGGCCGTCGCCTCCTCGACCGTCATGTCATGCAACGGCGCCCAGTGCTGCAGATAGGAACGGCGCCGCCCGGTCATGACCGGACCGGGCAGCACGCTATTGACTTGCACACCATCGCTGATGCCGCGGTCAGAGAACGCCTTCGCCAAGGCAACGATGGCGGCATTGATGGTACCGACAGCAGCGTACGGGGCTTTTGGAAACAGTGCCGAATTTCCGGACATCAGCACCACTGCGCCTTTGGCGACCTTGAGCGCGGGCCAAGCGGCAATGGTGAGGCGCCGTGCGCCGTGCAGCTTCAGCGCCAGCCCGCCTTCCCACTGCGCATCGGTCATTTCGAACAAATCGACCTGGGGCACCGCTCCCGCGATGTTGAGCAGGGCGTCGATCCGGCCGAACACCGCCAAGGCCTGGTCGATGACCGTCTGCGCGGTGGTGGGTTGTGCGAGATCGGTCTCGATGACGAGCACTTCGGCACCTGCCGCCCTCGCCGCCTCACCTGTTTGCTCCAGGTTAGCGCGGTTGCGCGCGACAAGGACGAGCGCCGAGAAGTCACGGGCAAGACGAATGGCGGTCGCCCGGCCAATGCCCTGGCTTGCCCCGGTGACAATGGCAACTGACTTCGACATTGGAGGTCTCCTGGTTTCTCAACCGTGCTCAGAACCATGGCGTGCGATGATCTGATCGGCGACCTCGTTGAGATCCTTTCCGATGTATTGAGGCTGCGCTGCCGTATCCAGGACGTCGTTGTTGACGCGCTTGATCAGCCCGGCCTCCCATCCCGCCGCCTGGACCCCGATCGTGTCCCAGGTATGGCAGGCAATCATGCACATCTCCGACGTCGAAGCGCCGAGCCCTCGGGCAACCTCCGCATAGGCCTTCGGCGCCGGCTTGTGCCGCTTGGCCGTGTCGTCAACGCTGAAGCGGCGATCGAACAGATCGACGATGCCGCCATGCGTCAGCTGGCGGCCGGAAATGGCAGCCGTGTTGTCCGTCAGTGTGAAGAGATGAAAGCCCGCCGCCTTCAGCCGCCGCAGGCCCACGGGAACATCGGGGTACGGCGGCATGGTGGCGAACCGATCGGTCAGCTCCTGACGGTCGGCCGCCGTAATCTTGACGCCCCGCGGCGTGGCGATCATGTCCAGCACCGCCCCGCCGATGTCGGTAAATGGCACATAGACGTCGGCGATGGTCAGCGCCTGCGAATAGGTGATGAGTTGCCGAAACCAGAGGCGCACGGTGCCTGGCTCGCCGAACAGGCGTTGAAAGACTGGAGCGACGGTTGTGAGATCGAGAAGCGTTTCGTTGCAGTCGAAAACGATGTTGCGAACCTTTGACATGGAAGACTCCGGTCAGGCGGATTCAAGCGTGCTTCAACTGGATGAGCTCCGCCGCGATTTCGGTCAGGGTCGCTCCGCTGATCTCAGGCTGCTTGAGACCTGGCACGATCAGGGGCACCACGCCGGCCCGCTCGATAAGAGCGGCTGAACAACCGGCTGCGCGCGCGCCGATAAGATCCCAGGGATGCGCGGCGATCATGCACAGTTCGGAAGGCTCAACTCCCATCGCCTTGGCGACCATCAGGTAGGTTTCTCGGGCGGGCTTGTAGCGGCGCACCGTCTCGGCAGAGAAGTGCTGTTCGAACGCATCCCCCAGGCCTGCTGCCTGCAGAGGTCCTCGATCGGAAGTGGCTGGCGCGTCAGTCAGGGTGACCATGCGATAGCCTGCCGACTTCAGCTTCAGAAGGCTGTCGGGAACATCCGGATGCGGCGGCAGCGTTGCCAGGCTCTTGCCGAGCTCGGCGACATCGGCCTCGCTGATGGGAACGTTATGGATATGCCCGAGCATGCGGAGTACGCCCGCGCCAAGCTGACCGAAGGGCACGAACGTATTGGTGAGAGTCGCCGACTCTGAATAGAGAATGGTCTCGCCGAACCAGTCGTCGACGACCGCACCGTTGCCGAATATCCGCTGGAACAGAGGCCGCATCACCTGGAGATCCAACAGAGTCTCCGCGACATCAAAGGCCAGCACCTTGGGTGGCCGATCAAGCGCCTGCGGCCGCCCCCATGTCGGATCCAAAAAGACACCAAGCGCAGCGGCGCCGATTCCTGCAAGAACTGGGCGGCGGCTGATTGGACCAAAATCGTCCATGAAATCACTCCTCTCGATAGTGCTGCCAGCGGCGTGGCGGCGCCGACGGTGCTCCATCCAGCCGGCCGTCCGCCTCGTCAGCCGCGCGGGTTGTGGCGCGCGATCAGCTGATCGGCAACGTCGTTCAAATCATCGCCAACGATCTGCGGCTGAGGACCGACTCCCAGGACATCGTTGCCCACGCGCTTGATCAACGCGGCTTCCCAACCGGCAGCCACAGCGCCGAGCGTGTCCCAGGTGTGGCAGGCGATCAGGCAAAGCTGCGAGGGAGCGACAGCAAGCTCCTTCTCGACATAGGCATAAGCCTGGCGTGATGGCTTATGGTGCTTGACGCCATCGGCACTGAAGCGTCTTTCGAACTGATCGATGATACCGCCGTGCTCAAGCTGGCGGGTTTGCACCTCGAGCAGATTATCCGTGAGGGTGAACAGCCGAAAACCTGCGCCGCGCAGCTTGCGAAGCGCGGCCGGTACCTCGGGATGCGGCGGCATTGCCGAGAACTGCTCCTTCAGCTCCTGCTTGTCCGCATCGCTGATCTTGATGCCCTGCGTGTCCGCCAGCATCTTCATCACGGCAGCGCCGATATCCGTGAACGGCAGGTAGCATCCCGCCACGGTCAGGGCTGCCGAATACATGATGAGGTTCGCGAACCAGAGGCGCATGTCGCGCTTGTCGCCAAAGATGCGCTCAAAGATGGGCTCCATTGTCTGGAGATCGAGGAGCGTCTCATTGACGTCAAAGACGATCAGAGGACGTGCTGGCATGGCATGATTTCCAATTCCGTCACTTGGAGCGCGGGAGAAACTCGCGGATCGCTGTTGCGATCTCGTCGCAATGGGTCTCGAGCGCAAAGTGGCCGGTGTCGAAGAAGCGCACTCGTGCGCCAGGAATGTCCCGCTTAAAGGCCTCCGCGCCCGGCGGCAGGAAGAAGGGATCGTTCTTGCCCCACGCCGCCAGCAAGGGCGGCCTGTGCTTGCGGAAATAGGCCTGGAACTCCGGATACATGGCTACATTGCTCTTGTAGTCGCCAAACAGGTCGAGTTGCACTTCATCCGCGCCTGGACGCGCCAGATAGAAATTGTCGAGCGAATATCCGTCCGGCGAAACCAGGGACGTGTCGGCAACACCGTGGGTGTACTGCCAGATCGTCGTCTCAGGCGAAAGGAAGGCTCTCAGTGCCGCACGGTTGGCGTCTGACGGATTCTGCCAGTAGGCCCGGATTGGGTTCCAGCCGTCGCTGAGTCCTTCCTCGTAGGCGTTCCCGTTCTGCGAGATGATTGCGGTAACGCGCTCGGGATGGCGAACGGCGATGCGAAAGCCGGTCGGCGCGCCATAGTCGAACACGTAAATCGCGAAACGAGCAAGACCGATGACTTCGGTGAACCGCTCGATGACTTCAGCCAGTCGCGCGAACGTGTAGGAGAACGTCTTGCGCGGCGGCATCTCGGTCTGGCCAAACCCGGGCAGGTCCGGCGCCACGAGGCGGAAGCGATCCGCCAGTGCCGGGATCAGCGATCGGAACATGTGGCCGGCGCTGGGAAATCCGTGAAGCAACAGCAAGGCCGGCGCATCGTCGCGGCCGGCCTCCCGGTAGAAAACGTTCAAGCCATCGACGTTGGCCTTTCGATAATGGATTGTCGTCATAAGCGGTCCCCTCACGGTTCCGACAGGTAGCTTCACGGTCTTGTGCACGGTCAAAGCAATTACGCGCTTTGCACAGGCGCCAGCTCCGGCTTCAGTTACCTATTTCGTGGCTCGCTCTGGTTTGGTTACAGGCCGCTGATGACCTCTGCGTCTTCGTCTGCAACGACAATCGGGCGAAGTAGAATGGTGGTAGTTCCGGCCTGGCGCTTAGAGGAGGCGGCGTCTGATTGCCCCGACCGAATAGTTTCCCTTGCGACTTCAAGACCATAACTTGTCAGATCGGCTGTAGGAGGTTATACGATTGTCGGTGGCAATGAGGTGATTGGGGATGGCTCTTCCCTGCGAAGGAACGCGTGAACGCACCAACGGCGCGCTCCCCGCAAGACGGTCACTGTCCATGGAGGACGTCTATGGATGAGAGAAAACACGACCCGTGGCACGACGTTCGCCTTTGCTCTCCTGCTATGCCGATCGAACCAGATTTCAGGAAACAGGCGCGGATGCCGTCTTCCTTCCTTGTTCACATCGTCGATGACGACCAGGCTGTTCGAGAGTCTCTTGGAGACCTGCTCCAATCGATGGACTATCGAGTTGCCCTCTATGGGTCTGCCCTGGATTTTCTCAAGGTTACGTTGCCGGATGCCCCGGCGTGTCTGGTGCTTGACATAAGGTTACCGGGCACGAGCGGCCTGGAGTTGCAGGAATATCTTGCAAGCATCAATATAGGGCTGCCCATCATTCTGATGACCGCCTTTGGTGACATCCCCATGACTGTCAGGGGGATGAAGTTGGGCGCGGTCGACTTCCTCACCAAGCCGATACGAGATCAGGATTTACTCGATGCTGTCGCTGCGGCCATCCGACTGGACCAGGACCGGCGGCAGGATATCGCCCAGATGGCCGAGTTGCGGCAGAAATATGCGCTTCTGACCACTCGTGAACGGCAAGTGATGGCGTTCGTCGCGTCAGGACTCATGAACAAGCAGATCGCAAGCAAGCTTTCTATCAGCGAAGTCACCGTCAAGATGCACCGCGGCAGCGTCATGCGAAAGCTGGAAGCCAAATCCGTTGCAGCGCTCACCCGGATGGCTGAAGCGCTCGACATCACGGTGTGAGACACCTCGCCTTGGGCATTCCGGAGTAGCGTAATCCCGGATTTGGCGTGGCAGCTCCCCATACCAAGGTATGCGCCGAGCCATCACTACCGAGAGATTGCCGGCGTGTTTGGCCGACGACATGGTCTCGGCGCCCATCCCGTCGCTACTCAGCACCTGATGGAATCTCGACACCTCCACGGCGTTGGCCGGGACCGCCGTCGGCTGGATAAGCACAGGATCATGTCGATGGCAGCCTATGCCGAAATCAAAGGGGTCCCGAGGCACAGCTTGCATCAGACCTTCATCGGCACGGCGCACCGTCAGGCGGATACTTGCGAGGACGCGCTCAAATCGGTCGGTGGTGCAGGAACTGTTGAAATCGCTGCTGCCGAACCCACAAGACGTCTCGGCACGGGCTGGCGCTGGTGGTTTTCTGAAACCATCCATGTTCCGATTCGCAGTCAAATCGAATTTCGCTTTCAGGGCCCCAGGCATCTCCTGGCAATGTATTATGAGGGTGTCCGAAAAAGCGGCGAGACGTCAATCGAGGGCTTACCCTCATCAAAGCTTCGACGCTTTGCGCATAAGCTGACCTTCGTGCCCGCCGGATGCGCTTTTCGGGAGCGGCATGAGGCTGCTGCATCGATCTGCATCACGTTTCTCTATCTGGATCGCGCTGCCTTGCAGAGGCCAGAGGCCGGCTATCTCCTCCCGCGAATATTCTTTGACGATGCCCTCGTCTGGGATACGGCGTCCAAACTGAGAGGCACGATCGAGAGCGGCCGGGATAAAAGCCCGTCGTATCTGGCAGCGCTCTCGGATGTGCTCGGCCATGAGTTGTCCTGCGCCGACCAATCTGCTGTTCGCGAGCCGACAGTCCATCGCGGCGGTCTCGCCCGTTGGCAAAAACGCGTCGTCATGGACTACATCGAACAGCACCTGGGAGACCGGGTCTGCCTTTCGAAACTTGCAGAACTCGCTCGGCTGAGCCTGCACCACTTTTGCCGCGCGTTTAAGTACTCGTTCGGAATTCCCGCCCACCAATACCAAGTGCATCGCCGCATGGAAGTCGCAAAGCTGCTCCTCGCGGATCCAGCATCGTCGATCACCGATATCGGGCTCAGTCTGGGCTATGCCCAAACCAGCTCTTTCAGCAGCGCGTTCCGCAAGACGACAGGCTGGACACCGACGCTTTATCGCCGGGAGTTCAGTGAGTCGGATAGGCGACTGATCCGATCTCCTTCGGAGCTCCCCGATGCGTGCAGACCCGAGACCGGTAGATAAAGCCGGTCCACGAGAGCCATTATTTGCCAGAAGAGGTCAATATCATGAATGCATCGGATGCAGAGCCAACGGTGGTGATGGTCCACGGAGCCTGGGCGGACGGATCGAGCTGGAAGGAAGTCATCCGGCTGCTGCAGGCCGATGGCGTCAAGGCCGTCGCAGCACCAATTCCCCTGAGCTCCTTGTCGGATGATGTCCGTGCACTCGACCGAACCCTCGAGCGAACCAATGGGCCGATCGTGCTGGCGGCTCACGCCTATGCGGGCGCGGTGATCGGCTCGACCAGGAGTGATCGCGTCAAAGGACTGGTCTTCGTGGCGGCGCTAGCGCCCGACGAGGGAGAGACGGTCGGCGATGTCTTCTACCGCGAGCAACCGCATCAGCAAGCGCCGCAGCTGGCACCCGACTCCCATGGCTTCATCTGGATGCCGGACTCCGCGTTCCCGGCGGCCTTCGCGCAACACGCTTCGAAGCAGGACAATGCGCTGTTTGCCGCCGTTCAGCGTCCCCTCAACGTGGCCTGCATCCAGGAAAAAGCGCCCAAACCTCTCTGGAAAAGCGTGCCGTCCTGGTACCTCGTTGCGGAGCAGGACCGCATGATCAATCCGAAGACACAGGAATTCATGGCGTCGCGCATGAAGGCAGGCGTCCACCGCATGGACGTCGATCATACCCCGATTTTCACCGCACCCGACAAGGTCGTCGGACTGCTCCGTGAAGCACTCAAGGCAACCCGCCGTTAAGGACTGCGCGGACGGGAGATCGCCCGCAAGCCGCCAGGCGGCAATAGCCGGCAGCGGATCGGCGTTGACGCGAAGCGCGATGGCTTCCAACGGATGCGCGACGCCTCGGCGCGTTCTGCCATAGCCGTATCAGGAGACCAACGTGGCTAATTTCTTCAGGCCGCGATGGATGTTGATCTTGACCAGAGATGCGGACTGGCCGGTTGCGCCGGACGCACGGGCGATGCTGAAGCCCTTCAATTTCACGAGACGTATCACGCTCTCCTGAGCAGGCTTCAACCGGCCAAGCAAGTGATCCAATGCGGCGGCGCTTATCGCGGCGTCCTCGTGATCCTCGATCGGTATTTCCTCGCCGAGCGATACCGCTGAGAAACGCGACGCGTCGCGGATACGGTCGACCCATTTGTAGCGAGCGATAGCATTCACCCAGGCGCCGAACGGTCTCGATGCGACGTAGGTATGACGCTTGGCGTGAATCGCCAAAAGCGCCTCCTGCCTTGCATCATCGGCTGCCGGATGCGGAAGCCGCCGCGCATAATACCGGCGGAGCCAGGCATCCAATTCCCGAAGCAGCTGCTCGTACGCCTGGCCGTCGCCGGCCCGAGCCGCGACCATCAGACTGCCCCAGCGATCTGAACGTCCATCCAAATTCCCACCATGAGCTATTCTCTGCGCGCTTCGCCGAGAATGCACCTCGCAATTGCAGCCAGTTGGCTCCCGAGCCGCCTCCATGACGCTGGGGAGCAACTCCGCTGCTGAGCCGCCGATGCTGTCGCCGGAACCGGTTTTCATTTGAGAAGGCTCCTCTCGATGCATTCGAGCAAGACACTCGTTTCGAACGGTTTTCTGAGAAGGCAAAACGCCCCCGTTGACGCCGCCTCGTCGTCAAGATGTCTTTGGAGCAGGGCTGTGGTCAGGATCACCGGCGTCTTGATGCCCTGCTCCCGAAGCGCGCGGACCAGGCCAATCCCGCCTATTCCTGGCATGTGAACATCGGCGATGATGCAGTCAAAGCTGGAGATGCTGCCGGACGCCAACAGGGTATCCGCCGAATAAAACGGCTCCGCGCGGTAGCCGACCGAGCGCATCAGGTCCACCAGGGATGAACATAACGCTTCATCGTCATCGACGACTCCGACCAAAGGGCTGCCACTGACCGCACCCCCGCCAAGCGTGCACATTCATCGAAGCCCAATGGAGCCGGCACCGACTGCCACCGAGCCTTGGCGGACACTCGATTTCCATTTCGAGCACAGAGCGGTGTCATGTAGCTGTGAGCAGATATGGACAGTGTGACTCATGGTGGGCAACTCCACCGGACGCCAATGGCGTCGAGATTCGCAGCGGCACCATGCCGCCGGCCACCGTCCCTTACAATCTCTCGGTAGTGATACCCAGACCCATACCTAGGTATGGGTCATCCAAAGCAAGGTCAAAGCGCCCTGCTCCTCGCCATGAAACGATGCAGCGCGCATCGAACATCCATCTCTTGAAAATTCGCAAGATTGCGAAATTCGCGATAACTCACGCGCAGCGGTCCCTGGCGGGTCCTGCTAGTGCTCCATGCCTGTGAGCCGGTCGCCGGCGTGCCCCCAATCATCAAAAGAGATGCGCCAGTCGCATTGCTACTCGCGACCTAAAACGTATCGGAGCCGATCAAATGGACCAGCTGATAGCAAACCTGTCAAAACTCAAGATCGTCAGAGGCGACTTCGACTATCATCTGACCCGGGCGGCGATGGTGATCGTCTTCCTGGTTTTTGGCTGCCAGAAGTGGTTCGATTATGAAGCCCATGCCTTGATCCCCTTCATAAGCCACGGCCCATTGATCTTCTGGCTGTATCCCTTGTTCGGGATACGCGGCGCCGCCTTCTTTCTGGGCACGACGGAATTCCTGTTCGGTACCCTGCTCTTTCTCGGTTTCTGGAACAGGAAGCTCGCCATTCTTGGTTCGCTGGGCTCATGCGCGACTTTTGTGGGAACGGTCACGATAATCCCATTCTTCCCTGAGCCCTGGGCAGAGCCGGCCGGCGGATTTCCGGCAGCGACGTTGCCATTTCTTTTTCTCATGAAGGACGTCGTCCTCCTCGCCGCCTCGGTCTATCTACTCAAACACGATATTCTGCGTGCAAGTGCCAGCCAGCGAGTGCCTTTGGTAGGGATTGCTCAGCGAGAAGCGACGCAGTGAAATGAAATCGGGCGATCACATCGATCGCCCCCGAGATCAGGGCTTAATCAGCGGCGTCCTTTGTGCCGCGCGATCAGTTGATCGGCAACGTCGTTCAGATCATCACCGACGATCTGAGGCTGCGGTCCGACGCCTAAAACGTCATTGCCGACACGCTTGACCAGGGCCGCCTCCCAGCCGGCTGCCACCGCACCAAGCGTGTCCCACGTATGACAGGCGATCATGCAAAGCTGCGAAGGGGCGACTCCCAGTTCCTTCTCAACGTGTCCGTACGTCTCGCGCGACGGCTTATAACGTTTGACACTGTCGACACTGAAGCATTTTTCGAAGGCGTCGGCGATACCGCCGTGCTGGAGCTGGCGGGCCTGGACTTCAACCAGATTGTTTGTCAACGTGAACAGCCGAAAGCCCGCATCACGCAACTTCTGCAACGCAGCGGGGACTTCCGGATACGGCGGCATGGTCGAAAACTTCTCGGTGAGTTCCTGCCTGTCCGCGTCGCTAATCTTGACGCCTTGCGTATCAGCCAACATCTTCATCACCGCAGAGCCGATATCCGTGAATGGCACGTAGGAATCGGCGAGTGTCAGCGCCAATGAATACATGACGAGGTCGGCAAACCAGAGGCGCATATCCTTCTTGTCTCCAAATATGCGCTCAAAAACCGGCTCCATCGCTTTAAGGTCGAGGAGTGTTTCGTTGACGTCGAAGACGATCAGGGGAAGGGCGGACATGGTGCAGCTCCACTTCTGATCACCAGCACTCAAGCAGTTCCTGGTCGTCCACTGGGAAACATGCTTTGGCCGGCTTGCAGAACACGTGTTCAATGTAGTTCAGCGAAGCTAGTTCGCCGAGCGGTGTGATTTGGTTACAGCCTGGCGAAAGAATTGCCGGCCTGCAGAATGCGGGCACAGCATGGAAGCCGGGGACGACAGTTGCATGCGTCGCAATAGGCGCGATCTCGTAGGCGCCCAATTAATCTTGTTCCGCGCCGTCGGTCAGCTCCGGTAAAATTTGAGCCGCTGGTTTCGCACCGGTGAAAGCGCAGATATCTCGACGAAAATCGCTCCCCGGATGTAACCGGCTGGCCAGTACGTCCGAATATCTGAAGCAGGCGGTACCGGTTCCGTCGCAACTCAACTAGAGTTACCGCGTGTACGGAGAATTGATTGCAAGCACACCCAACCGCCGACATTTGGCGAAGGAGGCCCATGAAGGACAACCATAGTCGATTTGAGATCTGTCGACGCGAGCTGTTGGCCGGGGCAGCTTATTTCGCTCTCGGGGTTTCGCGCTCCAGCGCTACCGTCATTTTCGATCATCTTCCATGGACTCCCAACGCCGGCGATCCTCCGACCGCCGCCACGCCGGGCCCCTGGCTTTTCTTCGCTGGCGACGAAGGCAAGACTGTCGAAGCTCTCGCCGATCGCATCATTCCGCCTGATCCCGAAACGCCTGGCGGCAAGGAGTCCGGAAGTGCGGTCTTCATCGACCGCCAGCTCGCCGGGCCCTACGGACGTCAGGACGGCCTTTACGTCAGACCGCCTTTCCTAAAGGGAGCCAAGAACCAAGGTCATCAGTCCGAGAAAGGACCGGCGCAAGAGTACCGCGAGGGGCTCGCTGCGCTCGACAAAGCCTGCAAGGACCAGCTTGGAGGCAAGGCCTTCTTCGAACTTTCCGATGCCGACAAGGACCGTGTCCTCAACGGCCTCGAGAGCGGAGACTTCAAGCTCGACGGCGTCGACGGAAGGGCCTTTTTCGAACAGGTCGTCAAGGACGTCCAGATGGGATTCTTTGCCGATCCGATTTACGGCGGCAACCGCGACATGGTCGCGTGGAAGATGATCGGGTATCCCGGCGCGCGCTACAACTATCTGGATTGGGTTAGCCGACATAACGAAAAGTTTCCGTTGCCGCCGGTGAGCATGACCGGGCGCGCCGAATGGACGACGCGGACACAGAGGTGACCTCATGGCGAGAAGGCTTCCCAAGAAAGACGTCGTGATCGTCGGGTTCGGCTGGACCGGCTCCATCATGGCCAACGAGCTCACCGACGAAGGCCTGGAGGTGATCGCCATCGAGCGCGGCCCCTGGCGCGATGCGCCGACGGACTTTCCGCCGACGTATATGCAAGACGAATTGCGTTACCGGATTCGGCATGAGCTGTTCCTGCGACCCGATCAGTTGACCTTCACCTTCCGGAACAAGATGGACCAGACGGCGCTACCGATCCGGAGCTGGGGCGCGTTCATGCCGCCGAACGGGGTTGGCGGCGGAGGCGTGCACTGGAACGCCGAGATGTGGCGCTTCCTGCCGTCCGATTTCGTGGTCAAGACCCATCTGACCGAGAGATATGGAGCTTCCTTCCTCCCCGAAGATATGACGATCCAGGATTGGGGCATCACCTACGACGAACTCGAGCCGTTCTACGACCGCTTTGAATATCTGTGCGGGACATCCGGCACCGCGGGCAATCTCCGTGGCCAGATCATGGAAGGTGGCAATCCGTTCGAAGGACCGCGATCCCGCCCCTACCCGACACCCGCGCAGGCGCAGCCATTCAGCCACACGCTGTTCGGGAAGGCCGCGCGCGAGCTGGGTTACAAGCCGTTTCCGCAACCCTCGGGCAATCTTTCGCAAGCCTACACCAACCCGCTCGGACTGAAGATGGGGCCATGCACCTATTGCGGCTTCTGCGAATGGTTCGGCTGCAGCAATTATTCGAAGGCAAGTCCGCAGACCACGATCCTTCCCTATCTCGTGCGTAAACCGAACTTCACCGCGCGCGACAACTCGGAAGTCATCAAGATCAACGTCGACAAGTCGGGCAAGAGGGCGACGGGCGTCACCTTCGTCGATACAAGCGGTGAGGTGTGGGAACAGCCGGCCGACCTCGTGATCCTTTCAGCCTATACAATGTTCAACGTCCAGCTCCTACTGCACTCGCAGATCGGTCGTCCTTATGATCCCGTGGCGAACACCGGCACCGTCGGACGCAACTACACGCATCAAACGGTCTCGACGGTGAATGGCTTCTTCGATCCGAAAAAATTCAACTTCAACCCATTCATTGCGTCGGGCTCGATCGGCATGTGCATCGACGAGTTCAACGGTGATAATTTCGATCATGGGTCTCACGGCTTTGTGGGCGGCGGTTACATGGGACAAGTCCAGACGGGCGCACGGCCGATCGAAAGCGCGCTCGTTCCGCCCGACACGCCGAAATGGGGGGCTGCGTGGAAGACGGCCGTGAAGGAGAACTACCTATCGACCGTCAAGCCCGGTACCGGTGTGCATGGAAGCTTCTATGCCTATCGGGACATCTATCTCGACCTGGACCCGACGTACAAGGATCGCTTCGGCCGTCCGCTGATGCGCATCACGATGGATCTCAAGGAAAACGAGATCAAGCAGAACAAGTTTCTGACCGACAAGTTCGCCGAGATCATCAAGGCCATGGGTGCGGACAAGCTCGCGGTGCAGTACCGCACCGGGCCGTACGATATCACGACCTATCAGACGACCCATCTCAATGGCGGCGCGGTGATGGGCAGCGATCCCACCACCAGCGTCATCAATCGCTACCTTCAAAGCTGGGATGTACCGAACCTCTTCGTGCTCGGCGCCAGCGCGTTTCCGCAGAACCCGGGCTACAACCCGACACTCACCGTCGGCGCGCTCGCCTTCTGGGCAGCCGCGGCGATCCGAAACAAATATTTGAAGAGCCCGGGGAGACTTGTCGATGCGTAGACGATTCCGTGGCTCTCTCGCCGTAACCGCCCTGCTCCTTACTACGGCCTCGTCCTTTGCGGGCGATACCGACCCGCAAGCGTTCACGCAGATCGAGCGCGGACGATATCTGACGATTCTTTCCGACTGTGCGAGCTGCCACACGGTTCCGGACAGTAGCCAACCCTTCGCCGGCGGCCGGCCGATCGAAACTCCGTTTGGCAATATCGTCGCGCCGAATATCACGCCGGATCCCGAAACCGGCGTCGGCAGCTGGAGCGATGAGCAATTTGATGCGGCTGTCCGGAAAGGCATCGGACGCAACGGCTCGCGTCTCTATCCGGCGATGCCTTACAACGCCTATACAAAAATGTCCCGCGACGACGTGCTCGCGATCCGCGCCTATCTGAATACAGTGCCGCCGGTCGGCAACGCCGTCATCGCCAACACACTGCCATTCCCGTTCAACATCCGCACAGCCATGCGGGTCTGGGACGCCCTCTACTTCAAGGAAGGCGACTATCGACCGGATCCCAAGCAATCGGTCGAATGGAATCGCGGTGCTTACCTGGTTGACGGTCCAGGCCATTGCGGCGCTTGCCATACTCCGAAGACCTTTCTTGGCGGCGACAAAACCGATCAATATCTCCAGGGTAGTTATCTCCAAGGCTGGTCAGCTCCCGATATAACAAACAACTCCCGCCTCGGCTTGGGTGGATGGTCGAAAGAGGATCTGGTTTCCTATCTAAAATCTGGCCACAACCGCGTCACTGCGGCCACCGGACCGATGGGCGAAGTGGTGACGCTCTCAACCGCGCACATGACAGATCCCGACCTCAATGCCATTGCGACCTACTTGAAATCGCTGCCGGGCAAGACCGAGCAAGCTTCACCGCTTTCCGCGAATGAGCCCACAATGGCCGCCGGCGCCGCCATCTATCGCGACCAATGCTCGGCATGCCACGGCCTGGACGGCAAGGGCGTCGCTGAACTGTTTCCGTCCATCGCAGACTCGTCAATGGCGAGGTCGGACGATCCGACGACTTCGATACGGATCATTTTGAGGGGCGCCCGAAGTGTGGGAACCAGCGCCCAGCCCACTGCTCCCGGAATGCCCTCTTATGGCCGGCAACTGGACGACAACGAGGTCGCGGCGGTCCTCACCTATATGCGAAATAGCTGGGGCGGCGCGGCCGGCGCTGTTGCCGCTGACCAGGTTTCGAAAGTGAGGCTGGATACCGCGCTTCGGCCGGATTAGTCCATCCGCATGGCGCCGATGCACCCGCGCTGCTCCCGGCGTTGTAGGGGTTTTCCGCGGAGCTACTCTTGGAGGCAGGACGCAGTTGGCGTCCCGCTCAAACGAGCGGCCGGCCAGATTCAGGAGTCCGGCAGATGAACGTATCTTCGCGAATCCCCGCCAAAAGAGCGGCTGATCTCGAGGTCTTGTGGGACGACGGGGAACGCGTCGTCTGCCGCGAACGGCACCCGGGCGCTGAAGGCAAGCCAAACAGCGTCCTTATCGTTAGGCTGACCGCTGACTGTCCGATACCCGCTGGCCTCGACAGACTTGCGCATGAATACGCCTTGCGGGATGAGCTGAACGGCGCCTGGGCCGTACGACCCCTCGAGCTGATCCGCGAGCGCGGTCGGACCTTGTTGGTGCTCGAAGACCCTGACAGCGAGCCGCTCGACCGGCTGCTCGGCGCGCCGATGACGTTGGAGCGCTTTTTGCCGCTGGCTATCGCCATCGCCGCCGCGGTCACCCAACTCCATCGGCAAGGCTTGATCCACAAGGATCTGAAACCAGCAAATCTCCTGGTGAACGGCACGGATGAAGTCAGGGTGACAGGATTTGGCATCGCCTCGCGCTTGTCGCGCGAGCGGCAGCAGCTTGAACCGGCCGAGACCATCGCCGGCACGCTCGCCTACATGGCGCCCGAACAAACCGGACGTATGAACCGCTCGATCGATTCCCGCAGCGACTTATACGCACTCGGCGTTACATTCTACCGGATGCTCACGGGCACCCTGCCGTTCACCGCGACCGCTCCGATGGAATGGGTGCACTGCCACATCGCGAGGCGGCCGGTGCCGCCTGCCGAACGAATGAGGGGCGTGCCTGGCGCCGTCTCGGCGATCATCATGAAGCTTCTCGCCAAGACGGCCGAGGAGCGCTACCAGACCGCTGCCGGACTCAAGAATGATCTGCAGCGCGGCCTTGCCGCGTGGGAGGCGCAAGGCCGGATCGAGGATTTTGTCCTCGGCGAAACCGATATGCCGGACCGGCTCCTGATTCCGGAGAAGTTGTACGGCAGAGAGCCTGAGATCGAAAGCCTGCTCGCCTCGTTCAACCGCGTCGCCCAGAGGGGTACCCCGGCGCTGGTCCTGGTGTCCGGCCATTCCGGGATCGGCAAGTCGGCACTCGTTCACGAGCTGGATAAAGCATTGGTCCCGATGGGCGGTCTCTTCGCATCGGGCAAACTTGATCAGCATAAGCGCGATATGCCCTATGCGACGCTAGCTCAGGCATTTCAGGGTCTTATCCGGGGCCTTCTCGCCAAAAGCGACGCCGACTTGGCGCCGTGGCGCGACGCGCTGCGCCAAGCGTTGAACCCGCTCGGCCAGCTCATGGTCGATCTCGTTCCCGAACTGCAGATGGTCATCGGCGATCAACCTCCGGTCCCGGACGCTTCGCTGCAAGACGCACAGCGCCGCTTTCAACTCGTCGTTCAGCGCTTCATTGGCGTCTTCGCCCAGCCAGACCATCCACTCGCTATCTTCCTGGACGATTTGCAGTGGCTGGATGTGGCCACGCTGGATCTAATCGAGACTCTGTTAGCCCGGTCCGACCTCCGACACCTGCTCCTGATCGGCGCCTATCGTCACAACGAGGTCGATGCGAAACACCTTCTGACGCAAAAGCTCGCGGCGATTCGCCAGTCCGGCGCACGAGTCCAGGAGATCAGCCTGGCGCCCATCTCCCGAGGCGACGTCGAGCAATTCACGTTGGATGCCGTTCGCTGCGATCTCGCGCGCGCCGCGCCACTCGCTCAGCTGATGCATCAAAAGACGGGCGGCAATCCATTCTTTCTCATCCAATTTCTGCACGCGCTCGCCGAAGAAGAGTTGCTGACATTCGATCACGACAAGGCCCAGTGGCGCTGGGATCTCGAACGCATCCATGCCAAGGGCTATACCGAAAACGTCGCAGACCTTATGGTTGGCAAGCTGAGCGGCTTGCGCGGCGAGACCCGGCAGGCCCTGCTGACATTGGCCTGCCTGGGCAACGGCGCCGAAGTGACGACGCTCTCTTGGGTGCACGGGACATCGGAGCAACAGGTACACGCGGATTTGCGCGAAGCGGTTCGTCTTGAATTGGTGCAGCGTCTCGATAGCTCCTACGCCTTCGCACACGACCGCGTGCAGGAAGCCGCCTATGGGTTGCAGCCGGACGCAAACAAGCGGGCAGCTCTGCATCTACGCATCGGCATCACGCTTGCAGCACACCTTGCGCCAGACGAGACGAGCAAGAAACTCTACATTGTTGCCAACCAGCTGAACCGCGGCGTCACCGCCTTGACGAGTGAGGCCGAACGGAAACAGATCATAACCGTCAACCTCGCTGCTAGCCAGCGGGCACGGAATGCCACAGCCTACCATGCAGCCATAATCTACCTTGAGATCGCACGCAGGCTACTCGGAGAGGAAGCCCATCCGCGCTGCAGCCGGACCGCCTTCGCAGTCGCATCGCTTCACGCCGAGTGCGAATTCCTGGTCGGGCATCTGGATGTCGCAGAAACGGAATTGCTGGTCCTCTCGCAGAGTTGCTCGGACGTCCTGGCTGGCGCCGACGTCGCCAGGCTTCAGGCGCAACTCTACACCGCCGCGGGGCAACTCGAGCGCGCCGTCGATGTCTGTCTGGCGTTCTTGCGCCAGGTCGGGATCGACTGGTCCCCTCACCCGAGTCGCAGCCAAGTAGACGAGGAACGGCAGCGCCTGCGAAGCCTGGCAGGGGAATTGTCCGATGACCGGCTTCATGCGATGCCCGCAATGACCGATTCCGGTCACCGCGCAACGATGTGCGTTTTGGCCGACCTGGTCACGCCCGCCTTTCTCACTGATCGCAACCTGTCCGATATCATGCTGCTGGCAGCAGCACGGCTGACGCTCGAGCACGGGATCTGCCCCGAAACCTGCTATCCATTGACCACCATATTCGGCGTTCTCGCCAGCAATTCGACTGATGTGTCGCTTGGATTCCGACTATCCCAATTTGGGGCTGCCCTCGCTGACAAGCAGCCGCAATCGGGACTGAGCGGACGGGCTCTTTTGGTATTCGGGCTCCATGTCACACCATGGGTACGTCCGATCCGATCCGGACGGCCATTCATACAGCGCGGTCTTGCGATTTCCCTGGCGGTCGGGGATCTGGCCTTCGCTGCCTACTCGCACCGCGGATTGCTGTCCGTGGGACTCTTCTGCGGCGAGCCGCTCCCTGACCTTTGCTTGCACGCCGAGCAGGCGCTGGCGTTCGCCGACGCCTATGGCCTCCGGCTATCCATCGAGTTCTTCGCCAAACAAAGAGGTCTGGCGCTAGGCCTGATGGGGCGCGACGAGGAGCGCAGCTTCGACGTGCCAGGTGAGCCCCGCCCCTCGGACATTACCGAGCCGTTGAGTGCCTTCTTCTATTACGCCGCGCAAGTCCAGCTCAATCTGCTCGCCGGACGTCCCGATATCGCGCTTGCGCGCGCCGAGCGTGCGGAACAACTATCGTGGTGCGCCCGGGCCTATTCGGAGTTCACTGAATATCGCTTCTATACGGGGCTCGCCCATGCCGCCGCCCATGACGCGTCATCGCCCGAAGACCGCAAGAAACACATCGGCGGCCTCCGCGAACAGCACCGCAAACTCACGATCTGGTCCGACCGCTGTCCGGCCAACTTTGCCGCTCGACAAGCACTGCTCGCTGCCGAGATCAATCGCATCGAAGGCCACGAACTGGAAGCAGAACGCTTATACGAAGAGTCGATCCGATTGGCACGGGAAGCGGAATTCGTCCAAATCGAGGCGATCGCCGCGGAGCATGCGGCCCGGTTCTACGAGGCTCGCGGCATCCAAACGGTCGTTCTCTCATATCTGACGATTGCACGCGATTGCTATCTCCGGTGGGGTGCAGAGGCCAAGGTGCGGCATCTCGAAGAGACGTTTCCGAACCTCCGAGGGAGAGACGCGGGTCTCGGTCTGATGCGTACTATCGGGGCGCCGGTTGAGCATCTGGACCTGGCCACGGTTCTCAAAGTGTCGGAAGCCGTGTCAGGTGAGATCGTTCTGGAGAAGCTCATCGATACACTGCTGCGCACAGCAATCGAACATGCCGGCGCGGAACGCGGCCTGCTGATTTTGCCGAAGGGATCGGAGTTACGGATTCAGGCCGAAGCGACGACCGGCGGCGCATCGATCGCCATCGGTCTCTGCGACCTGCCGCTCTGCGGCGCAGAAATGCCCGAGTCGATTGTTCTATACGCTGCGCGCCTGCAGGAAAGCGTCATCCTCGACGACGCTTCCGCGCTCGGCGCATTTGCAAACGACGCATATGTCCGCCGCAAGCGCACACGTTCGGTCCTCACTTTGCCGCTCATCAAGCAGGGCAAGCTCGTAGCGTTGCTATATCTCGAAAACAGTCTCGCACCGCGCGTATTTACGCCAGCGCGAGTCGCCGTTCTGAAATTTCTCGCGTCCGAGGCTGCGACTTCGCTCGACAACGCTCGCCTGTACCGCGAGCTTCAGGAACGGGAATCCCGGATTCGTCGCCTGGTCGATTCCAATATCATCGGGATCTTCATCTTCGATCACGTCCCTAATATCCTCGACGCCAACCAATCCTTCCTTAGGACTTTGGGATACGACCGCGAGGATATCAAGGCCGGCCGGTTGTGCTGGGCCGAGTTGACGCCGCCCGAATGGCGCGACCGCACCGCGCGCGCCCGGGCAGAACTAAAGGCGACCAGAGTTGTCCAACCCTTCGAGAAGGAATTCTTCCGCAAGGACGGCAGCCGCGTGCCGGTGCTGACCGGCGGAGCCTTATTCGACGATGAACGCGAGCAAGGTGTTGCTTTCGTGCTGGATCTCAGCGAGCGCAAGCGCGCGGAAACCGAGGCTCGCGAGAACGAGCAGCGCTACCGCGAAGCACAGATGGAGTTGGCCCACGCGAACCGTGTCGCGGTGACCGGTCAGTTGACCGCATCGATCGCTCATGAGGTCAACCAGCCGACCACCGCCGTGATTGCCAGCGCGGAAGCTGCACTGCGGTGGCTGGAGCGTCAACCACCCGAACTGGAGGCTGTGCGCCAGGCACTGGCCCGCGTCGTCCAGAATGGCATTCGGGCAAGCGAGGTCATCGGGCGAATTCGCGATCTCATCAAGAAGAAACCGCCGAAAACGGGCTTCCTGGCAGTCAACCGGGTCATGCACGAGGTGATCGAGCTCACTCGGGCGGAGGCCGCAAGGAACCGAGTGTCGGTGCGAACTGCATTTGCGGAAGGCCTTCCCGAGATCTTAGGAGATCGGGTCGAGCTGCAACAGGTTGCCGTCAATCTGATCCTCAATGCCATCGAGGCGATGAGCGAAATGGCGTCGGGAGCGCGAGAACTCGTGATCCGCACAGCCTACGCTGACCGCGATGGCGTTCTCGTTGCGATCATGGATACAGGCCCGGGATTGTCGCCCGCAGATCACGATCGCATCTTCGAGCCCTTCTATTCGACAAAGTCGGGCGGTTTGGGAATCGGGCTGTCGATATGCCGGTCGATCATTGAGTCATATGGCGGTCGATTGTGGGCCAGCCCAAACCAACCTTGCGGGGCCGCTTTTCAGTTCACCATACCCGCACGCGGAGCTACGAGCGATTGAGCAATCGTGTGTTGGCGGCTCATTCGCTGGCGCGCATAGCGCGCTCTCGATGGGCGGCTTGTTTGGCGCGGTTACCGCAGACCGACATCGAGCACCAACGCCGGACGCGCCCCCGCGTTCTATCCACGAACAACAAGGTGCAACGATGCCCTTCGCAGGCCTTGACGTGCCGGAAGTCCTCTTCACATACAAGCCGGGCCATCGCTTGCGCGATCGGAAATAGCAGCGCATCGGGGGACCGCCATCGGCGCTGCGGGCTCCATACCAGTCCAGAGACGGACGGCTCGTTTTGCTCCGACTTCTTCCGGACCGTCTCACCGGCGACGACTTGGCCGAATTCCTCGTCCCTGACGAGCACCCGGTTTAGCGGCTCCAGTTCGTGGATAGCCTTCGCCCTCAGCGGCTTGCCTCTGTGCGCATTCACAAATCCACGAAACCATTCCCGCAGCTTGCGCGCCTGAGCAGCCACAGCATCGAAATCGCCGGGCGCCGCCCTTTTTCGCAGTTCGGCTACGACCTTGGGAGCCACCAAGCCGGCCTGCAAGAGCCACGAGATCAGGTCCTCGCCCGAAGTGATCCACTCGACCTGGCTATCCACGGGGGTGGCGAGCGCGTTCAGAAAATCCAGGCCGGGGGAATCCGCAATAAAGAAAGGCGGAGGACGTTGATCAGCCATGACAATAACCTTCAGCGGGCGATCAACAGGTAACCTTTAAGGACGACCTTGACAAGTTACACATGACCGCTCTCGCGCGGAAAGCCCGTGATGGCTGCTTTGGCTTCTGGCTGCCGGTGTGCACCTCCCTCGAGCAAGGTGGCCAATCGCTGCAGAGCGAGTGTGTAGCCTTCCGTCCCAAAGCCCGCAATCACGCCATCTGCACGGCCCGAGACGTAGGAATGATGACGGAAGGGCTCCCGCTTGTGGATATTCGATATGTGAACTTCGATGACAGCCCCGTCAAACGCGTTGAGCGCGTCCAGGACTGCCACGGACGTGTGCGTGAACGCCGCCGGATTGATCACAATGCCGGCAGCGATCTCGCGAGCTTCGTGAATCCAGTCAATGATTTCATATTCGCGATTGCTCTGATGAAAACGAAGCTCAAGCCTGTTGGCTTCGGCGAAGCGGCGACAGGCAACCTCCACATCGCCGAGCGTTTCATGACCATACATGTGAGGCTGTCGCTTGCCGAGCAGATTGAGATTTGGGCCATTCAGCACGTATATGAGCCGCTTCATTGAGCACCGAATATCTTGAGACCGGATCCGACCATCGATCAGCCGCCTGCAAGGCGAGTATCGCCAATCGTGCCAAGCGCCCTGATCCGCGTGTACTCGTCCTTGGGGACAGGAACTGCGTCGGGATTGCCGAGATCGTTCAGATTGAGCGAATAGGTCTCGCGCGCGGAAAACGCCGCGATCGAAGCGATCGCGGCGACGCCCAGCGTGATCCCGCCTATGGTCAGCGGAATATTGCTGGAGCCGGGAGGCGCGACAGCCGCAAAGAGGGCGGGCAGGAATGCACTCAGCGCGGTTCCAATGTTCTGCCCGATCGCCATTGCTGACACGCGATAGCGGGTACGGAATAGCTCGGGATAGAAGGCAGGAAAGACCGCATTATAGCCCTGGTACAGCACCCCCCACATGAAAAGCGACACGACCACTGCCATCCAAACATCGTGAATGCTGACGGCATAGAGATAGAAGAAAGATAGCAAGGCAGCCGCCAGCGATCCCGCGATGATCGGAGGACGACGACCGATCTTGTCGGAGAGCGTCCCGACGAAAGGAATGATCACCACGGCTATGATGTTGCCGGCAACGGGAATCCAAAGATAAATCTCTTTTGCGAAGCCGACGCCGTAGGCCGGCTGCACGGCATAGGCAGCTCCGAAAATCGTGGCGACGACGGGGATAACGTTCATCAACGACATGCAGGCCACGCGCAGAATATCGGCCCAGCTCTGTCGGAAAGCCTCGACGATCGGCGTTTGCGGTAGCTCGCCTGCCCTTTCCTCCCGTTCGAACGCCGGAGTTTCATTGACTTCACGGCGAATAATGTAAGCGGCGATGATGACGAAGAAACTCAGGATGAACGGGATGCGCCAACCCCAGCTGTTGAAGGCTTCGGAGGGCAAATAGGCTGCCAGTGGCAGGAACACGGCAGCGGCAAGGATCTGGCCGGCCTGCACGCCTTGCAGGCTAAAGCTCGCATAATAGCCGCGCCGGCCCAGCGGCGCGTGTTCGAGGATCATGGAGCTGGCGCCCGAAATCTCTCCCGCGACAGCAAAGCCCTGGATCAGCCGCAGCGCCACCAGAAGGATGGGCGCCCAAATGCCAACCTGCTGGTACGTCGGAAGGATGCCGACCGCCATGGTCGAGCCACCCATCAGGAACATGCAAAGCAGCAGGACGTTTCGGCGTCCATGCGTATCGCCCCAGTGCCCGAGGCAGAGGGCGCCGATTGGCCGGGCGACATAGCCTACGCCGTAGGTCGCCAGCGACGCGATGATCGCCACGGTGGGGTTCTGGGAAGGAAAGAAGATCTGCGGAAAGACGAGAGATGCAGCGGTCGCGTAGATGAAGAAGTCATAATATTCGAGGGCGGATCCTATCCAACCGCTGGCGGCGGCCCTCCTCGATTGATGCAGGTTTGTCGCACGGCTCGACGATTCACTCATTTTTCGCTTCCTCCGGCGTTGATGACTGGCGGCCCGTCGAAAGCGGGCTTTTTTGTTTTGCGGGGTGCTCTGTGGGGCGTTGGCGCGGCGCAGCCACTTCGTCCCGAATGCGGCAAACCATATCGGTGCGGCGGCTTAACACAATTACCCATTTGTGCTGCGGGCTTAACCTCGTGTTATTTTTCAGCGAAGCGACCTTTGCAGTTTTGATTGCCCGCATGCCCGCCATGGTCTGCCCGGTCAGAAACAACGACAGGGGCTGTCGTCACAGAGAAGCAACATGGAGTGATTTGATCTTTCCGAAAACAGTCCGACCGGCGAGATTACGCCGACATTGTCGACCTGGATCGACCGTTCGACGCCGCGACGTCGAAGCGCCGACTTCCGCGGCGCAACATGCAAAATGAGACTGCCTGTCAAGCCTCAGGGAGGTGAAGACACGCGCACTGTCCCCACCATCGGCTAGCCTTGCGCACACGATGCGAAGCTTTGCGAAGGGAGCCGCGGCAGCGCGGCCGGCGAACCTATCGTTCGAACGACATCAGGGAGGAGTGCAATGACGAAAGGCAGTGTAGGACTGATCGCATTGATGAGCCTTTTTCTTTCAGGCACAGCCATGGCTCAGGAAAAGATCAAGATCGGCGTCACGGCGACGCTCGAGGGTACCTACACGGTGCTCGGCGAAGACGGCATGCGCGGCTTCCAGACCGCACTCAACACCTTCGGCAAGAAGATCGGTGACAAGGAACTCGAATATGTTGTCGCCTCGACCGATGCGACGCCGGACTCAGCCGTCCGCGCGGTACGCAAGCTGATCGAGCAGGACAAGGTGCAGATCCTGCTCTCGCCGCTGTCGGGTGACGAAGGCATCGCGGTGAAGAATTTCGCCAAGACGCATCCCGAGCTGACCTTCGTGAACGCGGCCTCCGGAGCGCAGGAGACGACTTACGTCGACCCGGCGCCGAATTTCTTCCGCTACAACATGGATGGCGCGCAGTGGCAGGTGGGTCTCGGCAAATACGCTTATGAAAACAAAGGTTATCGCAAGATCGCTACGGTCGGCGAGGACTATTCCTTCGTCTACACGCAGGTGTTCGGCCTGGTGCTCGATTTCTGTGGCGCCGGCGGACAGGTAACGAACCGGCAGTGGGTGCCGCTCGGGACCAAGGATTTTGCCTCGGTGATCGCTTCACTGCCTGACGATGTGGACGCGATCTATCTCGGGCTCGGCGGCGCCGACGCCGTCAATTTCCTGAATCAATACCAGCAGGCCGGCGGCAAGGCGCATCTGATGGGCGGATCGATTTTGGTCGACCAGACCATTCTCTCCGCCAAGGGCAGCGCCAAGAACGCACTGATCGGCACGCTCGCTGCGAGCGGCCAGGCCGATACCTGGGACGATCCGGGTTGGCAGAAATTCGTCAAGGCCTATCAGGACTCGTTCCCGCCGGAGAAGCGCTTCCCGAGTCCGTCGCTGCTCGCAACCAACTATTATGACGCAACGATGGCCCTGATCCTGGCGCTGCGGGCGGTGAATGGCGACCTCAGCAACAATCAGGAAAAGCTGAAGGCAACACTCGCCAAGATCGAGATCGATGCACCCAACGGCAAGATCAAGCTCGACTCCAACCGCCAGGCGATCGGCACCAACTTCGTGACCGAGGTGATCGACGACGGCAAAGGCGCGCTGTTTTCCAAGGTCGTCAAGGTGATCCCAAATGTGAACCAGACGCTTGGCTACGATCCGGCCGTGTTTGCCAAGATCGGTCTGCCCAGCCGCACGATTCCGGAGTGCAAGAAGTACTGACCTATTTCGCACTTGCGAGCGGGCGACCGGTAGACGGACGATGAGCTTGCATTCCCTCCCCGGATGTTGAACGGTATAAAAAAACAAAAACATCCAGCGGGAGGGAGGGCATGAGCCGGGCGCTCGCCGTCTTCCACGGCCGTTTCGGCCGCGCGACGGTGTACCAGTTGAACCGGCCCTTCAACGTGCATGCGCATCGTGAGGGGCATCTGATCTTTCATGTCGGTGGCACGCCGGCGCAAATCGATGTTTGCGACCGACGTCACCTTCTGACCGACGATTCCGTCGTCGCCGTCAATCCCTGGGAGCCACATAATTTCCTTCCCACGGATATGGATAACGGCGCGATCTTCTTTGTGCTCTATGTCAATTGGGAGTGGTTCGCGCCGAGTGTGGCCAACGCGAACGGACTGCGCTTCGGCTCTACCTGTTTCAAGCGAACGCCGAACCTCAGGAAACAGGTCAGACACACGGCCGCGCTCGTCTGCGGGGCGCCTTCGCTGAGCAGCCTCGATAACGAACTCCGGCAACTGATCGACATCTGCCATGTCGAGAGTTGGCAGCAATCCGCGCCGGCGCAGGATATCAAGGCGACGGCAGCCGTTACGGATTTTCGCGTCCGCAAAAGCATCAAGCTGATGTCGGAATGCCCCGGCGCCGAGATCGAACTCGATACCATCGCCCGTGAATCCGGCCTGTCGCGGCCCCATTTTTATCGCCTGTTCCGCATCCAGACCGGCGTCACCCCGAACCTCTATCTCAACACGCTGATTATGGAGCATGCGCTGGACGCGCTGGTCGCAACCGAAGCACCGATTGCCGATATCAGCGTCGATCTCGGCTTTTCCTCGCAAAGCGCGTTCACCCGATTCTTTGCCGCCAATGTCGGCCTGGCGCCGACCGAATACCGTCGTGCGGCCAAGGTTTTGCGGGCGTAAGATGGCGCGAAAAGATACTGAGGATCAAACGCCCGACCTGCGGCCACGCTAGGATGCCCGGTAAACGCGACCCGCAAGAGGTCGCATTTTGCGGGAGGACGCGTCGATGGCGGGGCCGCCAGCCATTTGCCATGCGCCGGATCTCGGCCGGGACGATCAGCCAGGCGCCGCTTCGGCGACGAGGTCGCGCACGTGACCAGGTTCATCGAGCGCCATCCGGCGTGGGCGCTGATCGTGATCCTTGCGGTTGCGGTCCTGCTCTGGCTGATTTTCGCTGTCTGGCCGCCCGGCCTTGAAGAGGCGATCGGCCGGAAGAAGGTTTTCCTCAACGCCGTCCTCAACGGCGTCACGCTTGGCGGGCTTTATTTCCTGGTCGCGAGCGGCTTCACCCTCATTTTCGGCCTGATGCGCAACGTCAATCTGGCACATGGCTCGCTCTACCTGTTCGGCGGCTATGTAGGGTACATCGTAAGCAGCGCGACCGGCTCGTGGATCCTTAGCTTCATCGTCGCCTTCATCGTCGTGGCGCTGATCGGCATCCTGCTGCAGATCGTCGTGTTCCGCCGCATGGAGGGCCAGGACCTGCGGCAAACGATGGTGACGATCGGGCTTTCAATCGTTTTTGCCGACCTGATGCTCTGGGCATTCGGTGGCGACTTCTATCAGATCCAGACACCGAATTGGCTGATCGGACCGGTGGAGATCCCGCTTGTCACGGCGGTGCGCTCCTCGGGCGAGGCAATCTATCTACAGTATCCGCTGGTACGCCTCGTCATCTTCCTGGCCTCCGTCGTGATCGGGATCGGTATGTGGCTCGCGCTCAATCGCACGCGGATCGGCATGATCATCCGCGCCGGCGTCGATGACCGTGACATTCTCGCTGCGACCGGCGTGCGCATTCAGCTTGTATTCGTCCTCGTGTTCGCGCTGGGCGCGGGCCTTGCGGGTATTGCCGGCGTCGTCGGAGGCACGTTTTCGTCGCTCTCGCCTGGCGAGGACACGCGCTTTCTGCTTGCGTCGCTGGTGGTCGTCATTGTCGGAGGCATGGGCTCGATACCCGGCGCGGCACTTGGCGCGCTGATCATCGGGTTGGCCGAGCAGCTCGGCTCGGTCTACATCCCGACCTATGCAATCGTCGTGACCTTCCTCATCATGGTCCTGGTGCTGGCGCTGCGCCCACAGGGCCTGCTGGCGAGGCGGTGACATGTCGCTAAGCCACGGCGCCCACGCTCACGCCACCCCGCCGACCATTGCGGCGCGCCCCTCCATCCGTACCTGGCCGGAGATCAACAATCCCGCCGCCTGGATCGTCGCCATCATTCTCCTGATCATGCCGCTGATCGCCAACGGCTTCTTCCTGATCGAGATCTTCGGCACCACGCTGATCCTCGGGATTGTCGCGCTCAGCCTGATGTTTCTTGCAGGCTATGGCGGCATGGTGAGCCTGATGCAGCTCACCATCGCGGGCTTTGCCGGTTACATGTATGCCATCTTCGGCATGAGCGCGAGCGCGAACATCAGCCTGGGCTGGCCCTGGTGGCTCGCAACGCCGATGGCACTCGCGCTCGCAACCATCTTCGGGACGCTCGGCGGCGCGCTGGCGGTCCGCACCGCCGGCATCTACACAATCATGATCACGCTCGCGATCGCTGCGGCGTTCTTCTATTTCACCAATCAGAACTGGCCGCTCTTCAACGGCCACACCGGCATCAACACCATTGCAACTCCGCATTTCTGGGGCGTCGACTGGCGCGGCGACATTCCATTCTATTATGTGGTGCTCGCGGTTGCCGCGCTCTGCTATTTCGCGGTTGAATATCTGTCGCGGGCGCCGTTTGGGCTGGCGCTGCAAGGCGTGCGCGACAATCCGCGCCGCATGGCTGCGCTCGGCTTCAATGTCAACGCGCATCGGGTCGCGGCTTATGCCTTCGCTTCCTTCGTTGCTGCGCTCGGCGGCATTCTTCAGGTCTGGAATTATCGGCAGATTGCCCCGGGCTCCGTCAGTGTCGGGGCCGCCATCGACATTCTGATCATCGCCGTCGTCGGTGGGATCACCCGGCCGGTCGGGCCGTTCATCGGCGCCTTCATCTTCGTCATTCTGCGCACCTTCGCGCTCGACTTCCTGGTCAAGATCGGGCTGGACGGCAACCGGTTCCGCCTTCTGATCGGGCTCGGCTTCCTTGCCGTCGTGTTCTGGTCTTCCGACGGCGTGATTGGGCTTTGGGAGCGCTGGAAGCGCGGTACATCCGATCCGGCTGGTACGAGCAGGCGCCATGGCCATGGATAGCGTCGCACAACGTCTCTCGGCGGTCGGCGCTGGAGCCGCGCTCGAGCTTCGCGGCGTCACCCGGATGTTCGGTGCACTCGCTGCGCTGACCGACATCACAATTACGGTGAGGCCGGGTGAGCGGCGTGCGGTGCTCGGCTCGAACGGCGCCGGCAAGACCACGCTGTTCAACTGCATCACCGGTGATTTTCCACCCTCCTCCGGCACGATCCGTTTCTTTGGCGAGGACATCACCCATTTCCCGCCCTATGAGCGCATCCGCCGTGGGCTGCGCCGCACCTACCAGATTTCCGCCCTGTTTCCCGGACTCACGGTGCAGGACAACGTCTATCTCGCCTGCCGCGGCGTTTCGCGGGGACGCTTCTCCATGCTGCGTCCCGGCCAGAACGATGCGCTGATGCAGTCCGCGGAAGCGTTGGTGCAGGCCGTGCATTTGAGCGCGGTCAAGGACCAGCGCGTTGCCGAGCTCGCGCACGGGCAGCAGCGGCAGCTCGAGATCGCCCTTGCGCTTGCCGGGGCGCCGCGCTTCATCCTGTTCGACGAGCCGGCAGCGGGACTGTCGCCCGCCGAACGACTGGAGCTGATCGAGATCCTGACCGCGCTGCCGGCGCATATCGGCTACATCATCATCGAGCACGACATGGATGTGGCGCTGCGCGTCGTCGAGAGCGTCACGATGATGCACAACGGCCGCATCTTCAAGGAAGGCCTGCCGCGCGAGATCGAAACCGATCGGGAAGTGCAAGAGCTTTATCTCGGAGGCGGCCATGAATGACGCCCGCCGCCCCTCCGCGCCAGCGCTCGAGGTGAAGGGCCTCGATGTCTATTACGGCCATTCGCATGCGCTGCAGGGCGTCAACCTGACGGTCGAGCAAGGCGTGTTCTCCGTCGTCGGCCGCAACGGCATGGGCAAGACTACGCTGTGCAACGCCATCATGGGCCTGGTGCGCACGAGCGGCGGTTCGGTACGCGTCCGTGGCGAAGACATCACTGGCCTTGGGTCGGCCGCGATCGCCCGGCTTGGCGTCGGTTACGTCCCGCAAGGGCGCCGGCTCTGGCGCTCGCTCAGCGTCGATGAGCATTTACGTCTCGCCGCTGGAATGCGGCGCGGGTCCTGGACCGTCGAGCGCATTTACGAGACCTTCCCGCGGCTGGCCGAGCGCAAGGACCATGGTGGCGGCCAGCTCTCCGGCGGCGAGCAGCAGATGCTGGCAATCTCGCGCGCGCTTTTGACCAATCCGATCCTCCTGATCATGGATGAGCCAACGGAAGGCCTCGCACCGGTGATCGTCGCCCAGGTCGAGGAGATGCTGGTGCGGCTTGGCGACGAAGGCGACATCGCTGTGCTGGTGATCGAGCAGAACATCGGGGTCGCAACCGCCGTATCGCGCAACGTCGCAGTCATGGTCAACGGACGTGTCAATCGCATCATAGATTCCGCGCAGCTTGCCGCCGACCGCAACCTGCAACAACGCCTGCTCGGAGTCGGGCTGCACGCTGAGATCGATTCGGGGCTTGCGGCCGAGCCACAACGCCTCGAGGCCGAACGCGCCCCGCAGCCCGCGCGGACGAAAGGACCCGTCCGCATCTATATCTCCAACCCCACATTGCCCACCCGCTGGTCGCAACCGGTACCAATTGCCCGGATCGAGGCGGCGGCACGGACGGTTTCGACAGGCGTTGCGCGTATCGAAGAGGTGCGGCAGCGGCGCGAAACACCGACCGCGCAAACATCCGGCCCACCGGTCGTTCTGATCGCCGGAACGCTGGACACCAAGGGCACGGAACTACGCTATATCCGCGACATCATCGCGGCCAGCGGCCTTCGCACGCGGCTGGTCGATCTCTCGACCAGCGGCAAGCCGTCGACCTGCGACGTCCCCGCCCAGGAAATCGCGCTCAATCACGCGCGCGGCGGGTCGGCGGTGTTTGGGCCCGATCGCGGCGCCGCGGTGACCGCGATGGCGGACGCGTTTGCCAGTTGGGTGCGCCGCCAGGCCAACATCGCCGGTATCATCTCGGCCGGCGGGTCGGGTGGCGCCTCGCTGGTGGCCCCCGGGATGCGTACCCTTCCCGTCGGAGTGCCCAAGCTCATCATCTCCTCCATCGCGTCGGGCGATGTCGGCCCCTATGTCGGGCCTGCCGATATCACCATGATGTATTCGGTGACCGATGTGCAGGGCCTCAACTCCGTCTCGCGCGCGGTCCTCGCCAACGGCGCCAATGCCGTGATCGGCATGGTGAAGGCGCGGCTCGATCGGCCCGCGGGCCAGAACCGCACCGCGGCTACCGCCCTTCCCGCTATAGGCATCACAATGTTCGGCGTGACGACGCCGGCCGTGCAGAAGGTCGCCGCCGATCTGCACGACGAATTCGAATGCCTGGTATTTCATGCCACCGGCGTCGGCGGCCGTTCTATGGAAAAGCTTGTCGAGTCCGGACAGCTGGCCGCGGTGATCGACCTCACCACGACCGAGATCTGCGATCTTCTGATGGGCGGGGTGTTTCCGGCAACCGAAGATCGCTTCGGCGCGATCATTCAAAAGCGCGTGCCCTATGTCGGCTCGACGGGCGCACTCGACATGGTCAATTTTGGCGCGCCGGACACAGTCCCCGAGCGCTACGGCAAGCGCAAATTCCATGTCCATAATCCGCAAGTCACCTTGATGAGGACCACGCCGGACGAGAACGAGCGCATGGGACGCTGGATCGGCGAGCGGCTGAATCAGATGGATGGGCCGGTCCGCTTCTTCCTGCCTGAGGGGGGCGTGTCCGCACTCGATGCGCCCGGCCAGCCGTTCTGGGACCCGGAAGCCGACGCGGCACTGTTCCGAACACTGGAGCGCACGGTGCGCCAAACCAGCAATCGCCAGCTCATTCGCGTCAAGCACAATATCAACGATCCCGAGTTCGCAACCACGATTGTCAGCGCGTTCCGAGCCCTGATCGGGCGCGTGAGCGGACGGCGCAGAGCTGCGAGGTAACCATGGCCAGGTTTGAACGCGGAGAGCTCCTGGAGAAGTTTCACGACATGGTCGCCCGCGGCCAGCCGATCGTCGGCGGCGGCGCCGGCACCGGTCTCTCGGCCAAGTGCGAAGAGGCCGGCGGCGTCGACCTCATCGTCATCTACAATTCCGGCCGCTATCGCATGGCCGGACGCGGGTCGCTCGCGGGACTCATGCCCTATGGTGATGCCAACGCCATCGTGGTTGAAATGGCCGCGGAGGTTCTGCCGGTCGTGACGAGGACACCAGTGCTCGCCGGGGTCAATGGCACCGACCCGTTCCGCGACATGGATATGTTCCTCGACCAGTTGAAGGCGCTCGGCTTTTCCGGCGTGCAGAACTTCCCGACGGTCGGGCTGATCGACGGCGTCTTCCGCGCCAATCTCGAGGAAACCGGCATGTCGTATGCGTTGGAGATCGAGATGATCGCCAAGGCCCACGAGAAGAACATGCTGACGACGCCCTACGTTTTCAGCGAAAAAGAGGCCGCCGCGATGGCCATTGCGGGCGCCGATATCATCGTCTGCCACCTTGGCCTTACCACTGGCGGATCGATCGGCGCACACACCGCCCTCAAGTTGGAAGACTGCCCGAAGCGCATCGACACCTGGGCAGCCGCGGCGCTCAGCGTCAATGCGAATATCCTCGTTCTTGCGCATGGCGGCCCGATCGCCGATCCCGCGGATGCCGATTTCATCATCAAGAACACCCGTCATTGCCACGGCTTCTATGGTGCCTCCTCGATGGAGCGACTGCCGGTGGAGCGGGCGCTGACGGATCAGGTTCGCAAATTCAAGGCGATCGGCGCGCGCTGATCGCCCGACTTAAGGGGAGAACGACAATGTCAGGGATTCTCGTTGGTCAATTGATCCTCTGGCTGATCGTAGCCATCATTCTGATCGTGATCTGCGTCTACATCGTCAACTGGCTCTATCACCGCTCGTCCAAGGAAACCTCCTTCGTCCGCACCGGCTTTCTCGGCGAACGCGTGGTGATCAATGGCGGCGCCTTTGTGCTGCCTTTCATCCACGATTACACCCCCGTCAACATGAACGTGCTGCCGATGGGCATCGTTCGCGCCCGGCAGGACGCGGTGATTACCCGTGACCGCATGCGCGTCGATATCGAGGCCGACTTCTATGTCCGGGTGCAGCCGACACGCGATGCGGTTGCGATCGCTGCCGCCACGCTCGGCCGCCGTACCATGGAGCCCGAGAAACTGCATGCGCTGCTGTCCGGCAAATTCGTCTCTGCCATCCGCTCGGTCGCCTCCGAAATGACCATGGAGCAGATGCACGAGCAGCGCGGCGACTATGTCGCGCGTGTCAAGGCTGCGGCCGCCGAGGCTCTGGCCCAGAACGGCCTCGAACTCGAATCGGTCGCGATCACCGATCTCGACCAGACCGATCTCGAATTCTTCAACCCATCCAACCGGTTTGATGCCGAAGGCCTCACCCGCCTGATGGAAGACATCGAAGCCAAGCGCAAGCTGCGCAACGACATCGAGCAGGACTCGATGATCAAGATCCGTTCCCGCAATCTCGAAGCCGAGCGGCAGGCGCTCGAGATCGAACGCGAGAGCGAAACCGCGCGCCTTGAGCAGGAGCGCGACATCGAGATGCGCCGTGCGCTGCAGCGCACGGAAGTCGCTCGCGAGCGCGCATTGCGTGAGACCGAGTCCGAACAGGCGCAGATTACCGCGCGCGAGGCCATCGAAAAGGCTCGCATCGCAAATGAGCAGGCGATCGCGGAGGCGCGCATCGCCTCCGAGCGCGAGACGCGCCAGAGAGAGATCGAGCGTACACGCGCCATCGAGGAGAAGGAACTCGTCGCCCGCGAGGAAGTGGAAAAGGCGAGAATTGCCAATCAGCGCGCGGTGGATACGGCACGGATCGCTTCCGAGCGTGAGGTGCGCCAGCGTGACATCGAGCGTATGCGCACGGTCGAGGAAGCCGAGATCGCCGCCCGCGAAGCGGTCGAAAAGGCTAAAATCCAGCAGGATCGCGTCGTCACCGACGCCCGCATCGCCAACGAGGAAGAGACCCGTCGTCGCGAGATCGAGCGCACCCGCGCCGTAGACGAAGCCGAAATCACCGCGCGCGAGGCGACCGAACGGGCGCGCATCGCCCAGACGACGGCGGTCAATGCGGAGCGCATCGCCTCCGACGAGCGGACGCGCGCGCTCGAGATTGCGCAAGTGCGCGCCGTCCAGGAGGCGGAAATCGAGGCGCAGCGGGCCGTCGAGGCCGCCAAAATCGCGCGCGAGCGCACGCTCGCTGCCGAGCGCATCGGCTCCGAGCATGCGACCCGAAAGCTGGAGATCGAGCGCAACCAGGCCATCGATGTTGCCGGTATCACCGCACGTGAGACCACCGAAAGCTCGCGCATTGCGCAAGAGGAGCGCGTCCGTTCGCTCGAGATCGCCCGCAACCGCGCCGTCGAGGAGGCCGACATCGCCTCCCGCGAGGCCATCGAAGCCGCGCGTATTTCGCAGGAAAAGGTGATCGCCGCCGAGCGCATCCGCGCTGAACGGGAGACGCGATCATTGGAGATCGAGCGGACTGAGACGATCGAAGCCGCCGAGCTCAAGCGCCGCGATGCCATCGAGCGTCAGCGGATTGGCGTCGAATTGACGCTGGAATCCGAACGCATCGCTTCGTCGAAGACGCGCGAAGTGCTCAACATCGAGCAGAAGCGCGCAGTCGAAATTGCCGACGAGGACCGTGTCATCGCGCTCTCCGCCAAGCGCTCCGAGCGCATGGATGCCGACCGAAAGGTCAAGCAGGCCGAGATTGTTGCGCGCAAGGAGGTCGAGGCGACCGACGTGAACCGCGAGCAGGCGCTGGACGCGGCAAGGCTGGAGCGGCGCCGCGCCACCGAGCAACTCGAAATCGCGCGCGTGCAGGCGCTGCAGGAAGCCGAAATTGCCTCGCGCGAGGAGGTCGAGCGCGCCCGCATCGCCTCCGATCGCGGGCTCGACGAGGCCCGGATTGGCCGCGAGCGCGACCTGCGCAAGCTGGAGGTCGGCCGCGAGAAGGACGTCGAAACGGCGATGATGGAAAAGGCGATCGCCATCCATCAGAAGTCGCTGGAGGAATCTGCGGCCCGCGCGGCAGCCGAGGAGGCGCGCATACGTGCGACGGAGGCCGCCGAGCGCGTAGTGACTGCACGGGAGAACGAGATCGCCAAGCGGCGCAAGACGGTCGAAGTGCTGCTCGCCGAGAAACAGGCGGAGGAAACCCGCATCGCGGCCGAAGCCGAGCGTGTCCGGGCGGCGGTGGAAGCCGAAGCGCAGCGGCTGCTCAACGAGGCCGAGAACGTACTCACCGATCAAGCCCGCTTCTCGCTGTTCCGCAGAAAGTTGCTTGATCGTATCGAGGGCATCGTGCGCGAAAGCGTCAAGCCGATGGAGAAGATCGAGGGCATCCGCATTCTGCAGGTCGACGGCCTCAACGGCAACGGTCACGCCAATGGCTCCGGTCGCAGCGCCACCGACGAGGTGATCGACTCTGCGCTGCGATATCGGGTGCAGGCGCCGCTGATCGACTCAATCCTCTCCGAGATCGGGGTCGAAGGCGGCAGCCTGGCCAAGATGCCGGGCCTGATTCGCGAGGCGCGTGACATGCAGGGCATCCGGGATTCGACGCGCAAAGGCGGTGGCGAGAGCAAGTCGGCCGCAGCGCCGGCGGAATCGACGCCCGCCGCAACGCCCACTGAGCGCAGCCCGCGCAAGAAAGGCTAAAGGCGCATGGCGAGAGTCTACGTCTCCTCTGTCGTCAATGCCCGCAACGACCGCGTCTGGGCGCGCGTGCGGGACTTCAACGGCCTGCCCAACTGGCATCCGGCGATTGCGGAGAGTCGTATCGAGGGCGGCGAACCCGCCGACAAGATCGGCTGCGTGCGGGATTTTCGCCTGCGCAACGGCGATCGCATCCGCGAGAAGCTGCTAGGCCTCTCCGATTACGACATGTTCTGCACCTATTCGATCCTGGAATCCCCGATGGGGGTCGAGAACTATGTCGCGACGCTGCGGCTCACGCCGGTGACCGATGGCGACAAGACATTCCTGGAATGGACCGCGGAGTTCGATTGCGCGGCCGAGCGCGAAGCGGAACTGGTTAACAATATCGGCAGCGGCGTGTTCCAGGGCGGATTTGACGCATTGAAGCGGGCGTTCGGAGGCTAGTCGTGCCGCATATTGTCAAAAGCACCGTCCTGGATGCACCGACCGACGCGGTGTGGAACCTGCTGCGCGACTTCAATGGCCACGACCGTTGGCATCCGGCGGTTGCGACCAGCGCCATCGAGCGGGCGCAACCGTCCGACAAGATCGGCTGCGTGCGCCGTTTCAAGTTGAAGGACGGTTCGGAGCTGCGTGAGCAGCTGCTCGCGCTCTCAGATCTCGAGCAGACCTTCTCTTATTGCCTGCTCGATACCCCGATCCCGATGTTCAATTATGTCGCTCACGTCCGCCTGCTCCCGGTCACCGACGGCGACCGCACCTTCTGGCACTGGGAATCGCGCTTCACGACCAAGCCGGAGGACGCGCAAAGCATTACTCAAATGGTCGCGGAGCAGATCTATCAGACCGGATTCGACGCCATACGGACGCATCTCAGGGAGGCCGCATGAGAGTGGAGGCATCATGCCCGTCACGGTAAGGACATTCGGGAGCGCAGGCGAAGCGGCATCCGCCCTGTCCTCGGACCGAACTGCCCGCTATTTCGGCGGCGGCACCTTAGTCATGCGTGCGCTGAACGAGGGCGACGTCTCGATTTCGAGCATCGTACGGGCGAATGACGTTGCGTTGCGGCGTATCGAGGCCGCCGGCCCGCGCGTGACCATCGGCGCCGGCGTGACCTTTGCGAAAATCCTTGCTGAGCGGGATCTGGCCTTCCTACACGCCCCGGCGCGCTCGATCGGGGGACCTGCCGTCCGCAATATGGGGACTGTCGGCGGCAACCTGTTCGCGCCCAACCCTTACGGCGATTTCACGGTCGCGCTGCTTGCGCTGGATGCCACGGTGTCCGTGCAGGGCGGCTTCGGCGCACGTGACCTACCGATCGACGAATTTCTGCAGTCGCGGGAACGGCAAGCCGGCAATCTCGTGCTCTCGGTCTCCTGCCCGAGGCCAGCCAGCTCGGACGCGTTCCGCTATCGAAAGATCACGCGTATCAGACCGAAAGGCGCCTCCGTCATTACCCTCGCTGCCCACGTCCCCATGAGCGGCGGCCGGGTGTTGGGGGCGCGCCTCGCGCTGGGTTCGATGGCGCCCATGCCCATTCGCGCCAGAGCCGCCGAACGCGCGCTCGAAGGCCGCCCGCTCGATACTTCGACGATCACAGCCGCCGCTTCAGCCATCACCGAGGGCACCTCGCCGGTCGACGATGCGCTAGGCAGCGCCTGGTATCGCCGCGAGATCATCGGCGTGCATTTGCGGCGGCTGTTATCCGACCAGGAATAGATCACATGTCCAAGACTGCCCTGCAATTTCGTCACAACGGCCGCGATGTCGCGATCTTCGTCGACGGCGGCACCAATCTCCTGGTCGCACTGCGCGAGCTGATCGGCGACATGACGCCGAAATTCGGCTGCGGCCAGGGCGGCTGCGGCGCGTGCAGCGTACTGATCGACGGCGAACTTCACCTGGCCTGCCTGACCTTGGCCGAAACCGCCGCAGGACGCTCGGTCGAGACGCTCGATGGGTTGAAGGAAGGCCCTAATCTGCATCCGCTGCAACGCGCCTTTGCCGACAATTTTGCCGCCCAATGCGGCTACTGCACACCCGGGATGCTGATGGCGGCAAAAGCGCTGCTCGACCGCAATCCACAGCCGAGCCGCGCCGAGGTGGTCGAAGCAATTTCGGGCAATATCTGCCGCTGCACCGGCTATGAGCCGATCATCAACGCCGTGCTCGCCGCCGCAGGCAACCGCGCCCGGGCCTAGAGGACAAGACAATGCTGGAACTGCGCAAGGACATCTTCGCCGACGAGCGGGATGACAATTTGAAGGAGATCGGCAAGGGCACGCAGCGGCAGGACATGCTCGGCCATGTCACCGGCACCTCGACCTATTTCGATGATCACAAGCTGCAGGGCATGCTGCATTTGAAGGTCGTGCGCAGCACGCATTCGCATGCCCGCCTGCGCCGCATCGAGACGACGGAGGCCGAGCGATCGCCGGGCGTACGACGCATCATCCGTGGCGCCGATGTACCGCGTAATCTCAATACGCTTTTGAGCCTGATCAATTTCGGCAAGGACGACGAACCGTCGCTTGCGGTCGACAAGGTCCGTTACAAGGGAGAGCCGATTGTCGCTGTTGTCGCCGACAGCCCGCGCGAAGCCTACGAGGCCGTGGCAAAAGTACGGGTCGACTACGAGCCGCTGCCGACCGTGTTTGACGTCGAGGATGCGCTGAAGCCTGGCGCGCCTGTCGTCAACGAGACTTATCCAAAGAACGCGTTCATCTACTACGAAAAATACGATCATCAGAAACTGCGTTTCGGCGACGTCGAGCGAGGCCTCGCGCAGGCCGATCACGTGCTGGAGCAACGTTACCAGATGTCACCGATCGAGCACGCGCCGACCGAGACCAACGGCTCGATCACAGCACCCGACACCAATGGCCGTTACACGGTCTACACCTCGACACAGGCGCTCTTTTTCTCCGTCGACACCTGCGCGAAAGTTCTGGACGTGCCTTCAAACACTTTCCACTTCATCGGTGGCACCGTGGGTGGCGGGTTTGGCGGCAAGGTCGACACAATCACCGAGCCGCTCTGCATTCTCGCGGCGATGCTGACAGGACGGCCGGTGCGCTACCTGCTCGGGCGCGAGGAGGAAATGCAATATGGCCCGCCGCGCGGTGCCGAGCGCATCTACATCAAGGACGGCGTGATGCGCGATGGACGCGTCGTGGCGCGCAAGATCCGCGCCTATTTCGATAGCGGCGCCTATACCCGGCTATCCAGCTATGCCGCGGTAAAATGTGCCGCGCATCTGCCAGGGCCGTACACGATTCCCAATGTCTATGGCGACGTCTATTGCGTCTTCACGAACCGGACACCCGCCACCGCGATGCGCGGCTTCGGTGTCACCGCGATGGACTTTGCCATCGAGTGCCAGATGGACAAGCTTGCGCATCTCGTCGGCATGGATCCGATGGAGTTTCGCATTCTCAACGCCTATCGGGACGGTGACATGAAGGCGCACAGGCGCGAGGCCAAGAACACGGCGCTGATCGAATGCGTCCAGGTTGCCGCCGAAAAGGCCAAGTGGCCGCTGCGCGAGGAGTTCAAGCGCGCCTCATCACGCCAAGGGGGCGGTGGCGCACGGGCTACTGTCCCGCCAACGCCGCGCGAAGCGCATGCTGCGTCTGTTGCGGCTGCCTCGCAACGCACCGTTTACGATAGGCTACCCGCGACGACGTCACGAGAGCCACCGCCGCCTCCTTCCCCTTCGCCGCCCCCACCCCCTCCTCCGCGCCCGCAGACGCCGTCGCATGGCGCGACCCGTTTCTCCTCTGTGTTCGGCACCAGGAGGCGCTGAGATGGCAAAGCATCGCGGACGCGGCATCGCCTCGATCAACTACCCGATCGGCATGAATCTCGGCGGCGATCCCAGCCAGGCGCTGGTCCATTCCAACCCCAGCGGCAAGTTCACGGTTTCGCTGTCCTCAATCGACCTCGGCCAGGGCATGAAGTCGGTCACGCGCCAGATCTGTGCCGAGACCCTCGGCGTACCGGTCGAGGACGTCTATGTCGATACCGCCGATTCCGACACCGGACCGCATTGCATGGGCTCGTTCGCCTCGCGCGGTACCCATCGCGTCGGCAATGCGGTGATGGCGGCGGCCAAGGAAGCGCGGGGCGTCATGATGGAAGCAGCAGCCGAGGAGCTTGAGGTCAATGCTGCCGATCTCGAGACCGACGGACGCGGCAATATTCACGTCAAGGGCGCTCCGCATCGGTCAATTTCGACAAAGGACGTCGCGATCGCCGCACAATTCAAGCAGGGCAAGACGATCTCGGGACGCGGCATCTTCCTGGTGCCGCTGTCCGACGTCGATCCTGAGACCGGAGAGATGTCGCCGGCGACGTGCTATGCACATGCCTGCCTCGTCGCCGAGGTCGAGGTTGACGACGAGACCGGCGACGTTGCCATGATCCGCATGGACAGTGCCTATGAGCTCGGTCGCGCCCTCAACCCACGGCTGGTCGAGCAGCAGCTGGTCGGCGGGGCCTGGATGGGCATCAGCCATACGCTCTACGAGACGACGGAGCCGTATTATCCTGATTCAAGCCACGGACCACGCGACTTCGTCGAATATCTGATGCCGGGACCCGGCGATATCTGCCCGCACGATATCGCCGTGCTGGAGCGCCCCGCGGCCGACGGGCCGTTCGGTGCCAAGGGCCCCGGCGAGATGTGCGCCAATCCGGTGCTGCCCGCGGTCGCGAATGCGATCTTCAATGCCGTCGGCGTACGTATCGATGAATTGCCAATCACGCCCGAACGGGTGTTGCGGGCGATCAAGGCACAAGGCGGCGCGCAGCCGCAGGCGCGGCGCTGAGGTCGCGGACGATGGCGGTTCGCAGCAATATCGTCGGCATCGATAGTCCGGAGGCGCTGGAGAAGGCGCTGCGCGCGGCCTATTATCTCGCCGACGAGGGGCTTGCGACCGCTGCCTATCTTGGACTCGCGCTGGGCAAGCCGCTGTTGCTGGAAGGCGCACCGGGGGTCGGGAAGACGGAAGCGGCCAAGGCCATCGCTGCGGTGCTGTGCCGTCGCCTGATCCGCCTGCAATGCTACGAGGGGATCGACGCGGCCGCTGCCCTCTACGAGTGGAACTATCCGCGCCAGATGCTCGCGATCCGCCAAGCGGGCGACGAGAGCATCGATATCTACGGCGAGTCATTTCTCATTGAGCGGCCGATGCTCGCGGCTTTGCGCGCCGCTGACTCCGCCGTACTCCTGATCGATGAGATCGACCGTGCCGACCAGGAGTTCGAAGCCTTTCTGCTCGAATTTCTCTCCGACTTCCAGATCTCCATCCCCGAGCGCGGCACGGTTCGTGCGTCCGAACGTCCCGTCGTCGTGCTGACCTCGAACCGCACGCGCGATCTTCACGAGGCGCTGCGGCGTCGCTGCGTCTATCACTGGATCGACTATCCCACGGCGGAGCGCGAGGCGCGCATCGTGATGATGAGGGCATCAAGCGTCGCCGAATCGACAGCGCGCGCGGTCGTCGCGGCTGTCGGCAAGCTGCGGCGCGAGCCCCTGACCAAGGCGCCCGGAATTGCCGAGGCCGTCGACTGGGCGGAGGCGGCAACCGTGTTGCATCAACGGGGCGCGCGCTGGCCGGATGCCTTCAGGCGCTCCATCGGCCTCGCGCTGAAGGATGAAGAGGACCTGCGCTTCATGTCGCCGCGGCTGGACGCCCTGATCGCGGAGGCAGCCGCATGAGCGACGAAGCCAAACTGCCACCCGTAGCGCGCGTCTTCGTCACATTCGTCGCACTGTTGCGCGCCAACGGCTTTGCGGTTGCGCCGGAGCAGACCACCACGTTCCTCGCTGCGATCGAACTTCTGGGTCCAAAGAGCCTCGCTGACATCCGTCAGGCCGGGCTAGCGACGCTGGCACCGCCGCCCGAGCGACAAGCCACCTATCACCGGCTGTTCGATATCCACTTTATCGGCCACGAGCAGCTCGCTGCCGACAACGCCGAGGACGAGGAGCTCGTCCGCCTGCAGGAAGAAGGCGGCGGTGACGAGGAGCCGCTGCTTGCGGACGAGGCGAACGAATCAGGCCTGACCGCGACGCGCGCCGAAGCCCTCGTCCAGCGCCGCTTCGCGCGAGGTGCGACCGCCGATGCCTTGCGCCGCCTATCCCGCGAGGCACCGTCCCGCCTGCCGCGGCGGCGCGGGTATCGGCACAAGCGGGCACGGCGCGGTCCTTGGGCTGACCTTCGCCACACCTTGCGTGAATCGGTACGAAGCGACGGCGAGATCCTGCATCTGGCACGGCTGCGGCGACGGACGCGGCTGCGCCGGATTCTCCTGCTGATCGACGTGTCTGGATCGATGAAGGCGCGGACCGAGGAGAACATGCGGCTTGCCCATACGCTTGCGCAAGCCGTCGCCAATATCGAGGTCTTCACCTTCAGCACGCGACTGACCCGTGTCACCCGCGCGCTCCGCCTGAAGCGCCGGGAACAGGCGCTGAATGCCGCGGCGCATCTCGTCAGCGACTGGGATGGCGGCACCCGGATCGGCGACGCGCTGCAAGCCTTTTTGGCCGTGCCGCGATTTGCCGGCTATGCACGTGGCGCCGTGGTCGTCGTCATCTCGGACGGACTGGAACGCGGCGATCCCGCAAGCTTGCGCGATGCGGCCGCGAAGCTGTCGCGGCGCGCCTGGCGGCTCAGCTGGCTCACCCCGCTCGCGACCACCACCGGCTTTCTTCCGCAAACCGAGGCGCTGATTGCGATAGCGCCGTTCGTCGACGACATGGTCGATGGCGGATCGAGCGCAGCGGTCGTTTCACACCTGCTATCACTTGGATCTAGGAAAGCGGCATGACGGGGATCGTCGACGCGCATCATCACATCTGGCGTCAGGCCGACCTCCCCTGGCTGTCCGGCCCTATGCAACCGCGTATCTTTGGTCCCTATGAACCGATCCGGCGTGACTACACCATCCAGGAATATCTCGACGATCTCGCAAGCTCAGGCGTGACAGGCTCGGTCTATGTGCAGACCAATTGGGCCAGGGAGGACTTCGAGGATGAAGCCGCGTGGGTGCAGCAGACCGCCGACGAGCACGGCTGGCCGCACGCGATTGTCGCTTATGCCAATTTCTCCGTCGACGACGTCCGTCCCCAGCTCGACCGCCTTGCGCGCTATCCGCTTGTGCGCGGCACGCGCATGCAGTTGCACTGGCACGACAACCCGTTGTACCGCTTTGCGGAGAGCCCCGATCTTTGCGCCGATCCCACAATCCGGCGCAACATTGCGCATCTCGCCGACTACGGCTGGAGCTTCGATCTGCAAGTCTTCGCGCGGCAAATGGCGGGTGCCGCCGCCCTCGCCCAGGCCTGTCCGGGGATCACCTTTATCCTGCAACACGCCGGCATGCTTGAGGACCTTTCGCCCGAAGGCCGCTCCGCCTGGCGCGCCGGCATGGAGCAGCTCGCCGCTTGCCCGAACGTCGTGTCAAAGCTGTCGGGTCTCGGCACGTTTGTGCATCGCAACGATCCCGGGCATGTGGCCGACCTGCTGAATCAGACGGTTGCGATCTTCGGCGCCGAGCGCTGCATGTTCGGCTCGAACTTCCCGATCGAGAAATTGTGGACCAGCTACCGCAGCCTGGTGGACGCCTATCTTGCCGCGGCCACACCGCTTGGCGCGGATCAGCGCGAGGCGATCTTCAGGACAACGGCCACGCGTGTCTACCGCCTAAGTTCTTAAGAGCGGCTGTGGCGTGACAACAGACAGCAATCGGGGAGGAATCGGATGCCGCTGGAGATCAAAATCCTGGACTATGGCGATATCGAGCTCGAATCGAGCTTCCTTGTCCTCGGCCGCGACTGCGGCCGGACGCGCCGCGTCCTGACGTTGGGCTTTCTGATCCTCGGCGGCCCCTATCCGGTGTTGGTCGATACCGGCTACCGCTCCAATCAGATCATGGAAACGCTCGGCATGCGCGGCCTGCAATTCCATGAGAATATGATCGAGAACCAGCTTGCCCGTCACGGCGTGCGGATGGGCGACGTACGCTTTGTCTGTCATACACATTTGCATATCGATCACGCCGGGAAGGACGATCTGTTTCCGATGAACACGACCGTCGTACTCAATCGCCGCGAGCTGGAATATTCCGTCTCCGGGTTGATGCATCCGCAATATCCGGCGCCGGACATCAAGCATCTCGTCGATCGCCTGCACACCAAAGGCGCGCTGCGTTTCCTCGATCTCGATCTGACCGGTCCGATCGAACTGATGCCGGGCGTCTATTGCGAGGCCGCCAATGCGCACACCGAGGGCTCGATGAACATCCACGTCCACACCGCCGACGGCATTGCGACGATCTGCGGCGACGTGATCTACGATTTCAACGACCAGATCGTCACGCCCTTCAACGAAATCCAGGATTGGGAGCCGCGCACCACGGGCAATCACGGCACCAGCAAACGCGCCGAAAAGGCCGCGATCAAGAAGCTGCTCAGCAACGCGCGCTATCTCCTTCCGGTTCACGACAGACCAGCAAAAATCGAAGGCGGCACGGTCGTCGGACGGCTGCATGACCAGGTGCCCGGCCCCATCGTTCAGACCCTGCCGCGGCGCGATTGGTTTCCCGCCTGAGCTTGCGAGGACCGACCGATGACACACGTCACCCTGCGGAGCGAATTCGAAAACCTCATCGATCCCTATGCGCCAGTCGGCCAGGTTGGCACGGGCTTTGAGTTTACCGAGGGTCCGATCTGGCATCCGGTCGACCACCACCTGTTGTTCTCAGATATGCCGGCCGACGTGCGAAGGCGTTGGGACGCGCAGCGCGGTGTCGCCGAGGTCAAGCGCCCCTCGAACAAATGCAATGGAATGACCTATGACGCGGAGCTCAATCTGATCGTCTGCGAGCACGCCACGTCATCACTCATTCGCGAACGCCGCGATGGGCGGCGCGAGGTGCTCGCCTCACATTTCCAGGGACAGGAGCTCAACAGCCCCAACGATGTCTGCGTGCATTCCTCCGGCGCGATCTATTTTTCCGATCCCTGGTACGGACGCATGCCGGTCTATGGCGTCGAGCGGCCGCGCCAGCTCGGCTTCCAGGGCGTGTATCGGGTACCGCCCGGCGGCGGTGAGCCGAGGCTGCTGGTCGATCGCGACTTGTTCGACCAGCCCAACGGCCTGTGTTTTTCGCCGGACGAACGGCGGCTCTATGCCAACGACACCACGCAGGCTCTGATCCGTGTGTTCGATGTGCAAGCCGATGGCTCTCTTACCAATTCGCGTGTCTTTGCCAGCGGCATCCGCTCCGAGCTCGAGCCCGGCGTGCCTGATGGCATGAAGTGCGATCAGCGCGGCAACGTCTGGGTCACCGCGCCCGGCGGCGTGTGGGTCTATTCGCCAAATGGAGAGTTGCTCGGGAAAGTCCGTGTCCCTGAGCTCGTCGCCAATCTCGCCTGGGGCGGTGCCGACTTCCGCACCCTTTATCTGACGGCGACCCATTCGGTTTATGCGATCCCGACCAAGGTCGGCCCGCGCCATGAGCCCTATATGAGCGCCAAACGCGGCACCGGTGCTGCTTCGTCCGCACAGACGCCCAAGATGACGGAGGGCGATATGCGGCTGGATCCACAGCGCTGCGCGATGATTATCCAGGACCTGCAGAACGACGTCATCATGGATGGCGGCGCGTTTGCGGAATCCGGCGCACCGGCACATGCGCGGCAACAGCACGTGGTCGACAACGTCCGCCGTCTAGCCGATGCCGCGCGGGCTCGCGGCGTCGTCATTATTCATGTCTGGTTCGTTGTCGAGCCCGGCGCGCCCGGCGTCACCTTGAATGCGCCGTTGTTCGAGGGGCTGGTTGACAGCAAGGCGATGGTGCGCGGCAGCTGGGGCGCAGCGCCTGTGTCCGGACTGGAGCCGCGGCCCGGCGATTTCATCGTCGAGAAAATGCGCATGAGCGCCTGGGAAGGCACGCGGCTTGAGACGATTCTCAAGGCCACCGGCCGCGACTTCATCGTCAACACCGGTGCATGGACGAACATGTCCGTCGAGCACACCGCGCGCACCGGCGCAGACAAGGGCTACTTCATGGTTACGCCGGAGGACTGCTGTTCGACCATGAATGCCGAGTGGCACAACGCCTCGATCAACTTCGCCCTGCAGAATGTCTCCGTCGTCACCAATGCCGATACAGTCATCAAGGCGCTGGGGTGAGTGAAGGCCACCGATGCCCAAGCTCCTGCACCTCGCCTGCTCGCCGCGCGCCGATTCCGAATCGGCGGCCGGAGCGCGGGTCTTTCTCGATCGCTTTCGCCAGGCGCGGCCGGATTGGGACGTCGACGTCATGGACTTGTGGCGAGAACGCCTGCCGGAGTTTGCGGGCGCCCTTCTCGAAGCCAAATACGCTCGCATCAAGGGGATGACCTTCACGGATGCGCAGCGTGATCAGTTTGCCGTCGCAGAACGCATTGCCGTCCGCTTCTCGCTCGCCGAGCGCGTGCTGATCTCCACCCCGATGTGGAACTTCGGCATTCCGTACAAGCTGAAGCAATGGTTCGACATCATCATCCAGCCCGGATTGACGTTCCGCTTTGATCCGTCCGACGGCTATGTGCCCCTGCTCAAGGACCGGCCGACGCTCGTTATCCTCGCCAGCGGCAGCGACTACACTACCGGCATGAACCGCGGCCGCACTGACATGGCGACGCCCTATTTGCGCGAGGCGCTCCGCTTCGTCGGCGTCAAGGATGTGCGCTTCGTGGCGATCGGTCCCACGACTGGGGCGCCTGAGCCGATTCGGTCGGCACGCGAGAACGCACATCGGCGCCTTGCTGAAATGGCTACAAGATTCTGAGGCTAATCCGTCCAATCAGACAAGCTGATAATCGCGGCCCGCAAACGGATCTATGCGGGGCTTGTGCCAAAGCTTCAGCAACTCACGGGCCAACAACGTCGGCCCGATTTGCGATCGGGCCCGACATCATGCATCGCCCATGACCACCTGCAGGTGCTGCGCCAGCTCCGATCGACGAAAAGGCTTACCAATGATCGGAAACTCGTCGACTGCCCCGTGCCTGGCGAGCACATCCGTCGCGTTGCCGGATGCAAGCAGCACTTTGATGCCATTGCAAATCTTTCTGGCTTCGCGGGCGAGCTCGATGCCATTCACGCCCTGTGGCATCAACACATCCGTGAACAGGAGATCGAATTCCTTATCCGATTTGAGCATGCGGATGGCCTCTATGCCGCTACGGGCGCAAACGACCTGATACCCAAGCCTGCCCAACATCGAAGATGTGACGTCCAGAACATCGTCATCATCCTCGACCAGGAGCACTCGACCGGAATCGGTGGAAGCCTTCTGCGCCCGAACCATTGGCCCATTCGCATCGAGCACTTGGGACGACCGGGGCAGATAGAGGCTGACGGTCGTCCCGTTTCCGGGCGCACTCTTGATAGTGATATGGCCACCCGACTGCCGAACAAATCCATAGACCATGCTGAGGCCGAGCCCGGTCCCCCTTCCCACATCCTTTGTCGTGAAGAATGGCTCAAACGCCCGATCGAGCACATCGGATGTCATACCGCTCCCTGTATCTGTCAGGGAAATCCTGACATAGGATCCGGCCTCAACGCCAATCGCATGTTCATCTACGGTGACGTTTCGCGCCTCAATCGCGAGGACACCACCATCTGGCATCGCATCGCGCCCATTGACGGCCAGGTTGAGGAGCGCGGTCTGAAGTTGACCGGGATCCACATGGCACGGCCACAGGCGCTCGTCGGCGGATATTCTGAGCTCGCACCGGTCTCCCAGCGCACGCCGGATCAGCTCATCGAAATCCCTGATGAGGTGATCCGCGTAGACCGGCCGCGGATTCAGCTCTTGGCGGCGCGAAAAGACAAGTAGCTGGCTGGTCACTGCCGTGCCCCGGTCAGCGGCCTTCCGGGCAACTGCCGCAAGCCGCCGCACACAGTCAGGATCGGCAGCTTGCTCCTCGATCATCTCGAGGTTTCCAGCAACAATCATCAGCAGATTATTGAAATCGTGCGCCACGCCTCCCGTCAGCTGACCGACGGCTTCCATCTTCTGGCTCTGATGAAGCTGCTCCTCCATCTGGCGGCGCGCCTCCACCGCCGACCTGTGCTCGCTGATGTCGCGCAGCAGAAGGGCCAAGCCCTCACCGGACGGAAACGCGTTAATCTCATACCATACTCCGCTCGGGGTACAGAATGCTTCAAAGCAGGTCTGGCGCTGTCCCAACATCGCCTTGCGAAACAGATCTGTCAGGTCAAAATCGACGACCTCGTTGAACGTCTCCCAGAAGTCGGCCCCCACGACATCACGTCGTCCGACGAGCTGCACTCGCGCTCGTTCGTTGAGATATGTGATGCGCCAATTCCGATCGACGATGAGAACGCAGTCAATCGTACTCTCGAAGAGGGTCGTGATACGAGCTGCCGCTTCCTCGGCTCTCTCCTTTGCCTGGCAGAGCTCGCGCTCGCGCTCTTGAAGCACATCTGCCATCGAATTGAAGGCGTCGGCGACCCTGGCAATTTCCGGCTGCGTGTCCGGAATTTTCACACGTCGGGCATAGTCGCCAAGCCGGAGCTGGTTCGCCCCGTCGACCAGCCGCCCAAGCGGCTCATCGATGAAACGGCGGGCGCCAAACCATGTGAGGAGCAGCACGAGCGACGTGCTCAAGAGGATGAGGACGATGCCGAGCTCCGTACGCCGCTCGATTCCCGCGAATGCCCGCATCCGATCGAGACCGACGGTCACCAGAAGCCCACCGGAATCCGCCATCACCGGCGATGAGCCGATGATCCGCTCCATGCCGTCGAGGTCGCGAGCCGCAATCGTGCCTGGTTTCCGCAGCTGCGCGTAAAGATCGTTCGGCATCTTCCGGCCGACGAACGCGCCATTGTCGGGCGAGCGCGCAAGATAGGTGCCGTTACGGTCGGTAATGCCAAGAGCGGCTCCCGTGGGAACTCCCAACTGCGCGACGAACGTAGCCAGCCATTCCAGATCGAGAGGCGCGACAATGACGCCGGCCATGGCGCTTTCGTCACCATAGAACGGCAAAGCAAACTGGAGCACATGGCGCCCGGTCATGCGGCCGATCGAGAACTCGCCAATCGACAATTGGCCGGTCTTTATTGCATTCGCGAAATAGGCGCGCCCGGCGACATTCGTCTTTCGGCCATCGACAGCACACAAGGACTGGCCGTTCATGTCGACAACGAGAAACGAGAGAAATGCCGGATAGCGCCGCTTGATGGCCGAAAGATACGCATTGCAGGCTTCCGTATTCCTCGCCTTGATTGCCGGCAGTTCCGAAAGCGCGATGAGGACATCCCGGACGCCTTCCACGGACTGCTGTATTTCCGCCGCGGCGATCCTGGAAAGGCTGAGAGCCTGCTCCTGCACTTCGGCTTCCCGTGAGCGACGCAAGGCAAATTCGTTATAGGATTGAATCGCGATTGCCGGCAGGAGCGCAACCGCCACCAGCATGAACAAACGAAACAGTAACCCCACTCTGTCCTCATATTCCGAGATCGAAAACAACCGATGCCCGGGCGCGGGCAACTCGGAAGCCATCAACTTGAGACGGCGCATTCCCCCTCGGACAGGAGATAGACTGGCTGTGTTGCGCGGCAATTTCCGCGCAACAATTTAGGTTACAACCGTAACGCATCAGTCGATGCAGATGTTCGTTCTCGACCTCACCTCAAAAGGCTTGCCAAGGCGCAGGCTTTTCGTTTCGGGTCCAGCCGATTCGTTTGGCCGGCGGCTATCACCATCCCACCGGGCCGCGATTTCCTGCACAGTGGGACCCTCTGCGACTGCATGCTCACAGTCAGCGAAGAACTAGTCACGATCCAGCATCAGCGCTCTCCGGCGGACATCTGTCGAGAAATCATGACGCGGCGGCCTTACCCGCCCGTTACAAGGCGCGCGGAGCAAGCTACATCTGCAATTTCTCCGGCGCCAATCGGCCGCAAACACGTCATATTTTCCAACCGCAATCATAATTTCTCTTCCTAGGAAGATAATATACTCCTATAAATGTCCTTCTTTAGCCTGTCACAGGTCAGACATGCGGGTGCATCATGAGCGGACTGGTCGTTATCGGAGGATCCTACGCCGGCATTCAGGCCGCGCTCACCGCGCGCGAGGCGGGCTATACCAAACCCGTGACGGTGGTGACTGATGAACACTGGCTCCCCTATGAGAAACCACCGCTGTCAAAGGACTTCCTGCTAAACAAAATGGCCGAACAGAATCTGATTTTGCGCGACAAGGCCTTCTTTGACATTTCAGGGATCGAGCTGGTTTTGGGAAACCAGGCCACGGAGATCGATCGCCGCGACCGGCGCGTCGCGTTGGATGGTGACTCGACGCTGCAATTTGACGAGCTTGTCATCGCAACGGGATCCCGGGCGCGTCGGCTGGCTGTAGCTGATGCTGAGGTCGAGGGAATTTGTTATCTCCGGTCCCTTACCGATGCCGTCGATCTGAAAGCCCGCTTAAAGCGGACCGCCGAAATCGTGATTGTCGGCGGCGGCTTCATCGGCCTCGAAGTCGCGGCATCAGCGGCCAAGCTCGGAAAAAAGGTAACTGTCGTCGAGAGCGGTTCGCGCCTTCTGGAGCGGGCTATTTCTCCGCTCGTTTCCAGCTATCTGCGCGATGTTCATCAGCAGCACGGCGTCGAGATCCGTTTCGGGGACATAGTGGCATCCATCGAGAGCCAGCACGGACGCGTTACCGCAATCGTCTTGGCAAGCGGCACCAAACTTCGGGCGGATCTCGTATTGGTCGGTATTGGAGGAATCGCCAACGACGAACTCGCCAGGCGTGCAGGCCTGAACTGCGCCAATGGCGTCGTGGTCGACGCGCACGGACGGAGCGAAGCAACGAACATTTTCGCCGCCGGCGACTGCGCCAATCACTATAATCGGTTCGCCGAGGGTTGGATCAGGCTGGAATCAGTGCACAACGCGCAGGATCAGGCCAGAGCCGCGGGACTCGCAATCGCGGGTCAATACGAGCCCTACGAGAGCGTGCCGCGCTTCTGGTCCGATCAGTACGACGTCAAGCTGCAGATGGTCGGCCTTTGCGGCCGCTTCGATCAGATGGCCGTGCGGGGCCCAGTCGAGGGAGGACGATTTTCGGTCTTCTACTTCAGGCAATCGAAGTTGATCGCGGTCGAGAGCGTCAACCGGCCCGGCGATCAAATGGCCGCGCGGCGTCTCATCGCCAACGGCATGTCGCCTTCCCTGGAGCAGGCGACAGACGAGTCGTTTGACCTCAAAGTCCTGCTGAAGGCTGCGGAAAAGGCCCGCACCTAACGATTTTTTCTGGTTTCTAGCGCCAACAGCTTTCGCAAGCAGCGATCTAAGACGGCAAGCTCGGCATCGGTCAGGCCGCTCGCCTCCTTTACGCGGGCGACCCCCTTTGCAATCTCGCCGATCGCGCGATCGGCGATCGCAAGGCCCTTGGCCGTGAGACGGACCAACTCCGAGCGGCCGTCGTCATTCGCCGAAACCCTGAGAATAAGACCCGTCTCCTGGAGCCGCGCCACGCGCTTTGTGACTGCACCTGACGTGACCAGCAAGGCCCGGAATAGATCCGTCGGTCGCAGCTCATAGGGCTTTCCCGAGCGTCGGAGCGCGAGCAGCACATGCAAATCGCCGGTGTTCAAACCGACCTTGTTGGATATCTCCTGAACCCGCATCTCATGGAACTGATTGACCCGCTCGAGCCGAAGCAGCGTGCAGGCCATCGCCATGTCGAGATCGGGGCGCTGCTCCAGCCAGGCCGATTCGATGTCATCATAAAGGGAAGTGCCCTCGGACGCCGTCGCGGCGATCCGCGCCGAATTGCGGGCCGCGCTCTTCCTGGTCATGGGTCTCAGTTTCCTTGGCTGCTCGACACGTATCAAGACGCTCTTCCTAGCACCCCCTGCATCATTTCGCATCAGCGAAACGGCTCGACGGCCAGCCAAGAAACCGGGAGTTGCCACATAGCCTAATGGCCAATGGCGCGGCCGACAATGCAACCTTGACAAATATATCTTCCTAGGAAGTAATTTCCTTGGAAGGTATAAGCTCAGAGGCAAGTCATGTTCTCGCGGAAATTAAGTCTTGTATTGGTGGTGATGGCGTACTCGTTCTCCGGGTCGGACGCACAGGCAGGCGATGACGAACTCATTCTCGGGCAGACGATGCCATACAGCGGGCCTGCCTCGGCGTTAAGTTCGGTCGGAAAGGTGCAAACCCGATACTTCCAGATGATAAACGACCAGGGCGGCATCAACGGGCGCAAGATCAAGCTGATCTCGCTCGACGATGGCTACAGTCCGCCGAAAGCCGTCGAGCAGACCAGGCGATTGGTCGAAAGCGATCAAGCCGTCGCCATATTCGGTAGCGTAGGCACCGCACAGAACGCGGCGGTCCAGAAACACCTCAACGCGAAGAAAATCCCGCAGCTGTTCGTCTATGCCGCCAGCGACCGGTTCGCGGATCCGAAAGCAAGCCCGTATACAATGTCGGGAATGACCTTGTTCAGCACCGAGGCAACGCTCTATGCGCGGCTCGTGTCGGAAACGATCCCTCACGCGCGTGTTGCCGTCCTTTACCAGAACGACGACTACGGGCGAGAATACCTGCGAAGCTTCAAGGCTGAGCTGGCCCGGCTCGACCCCCAGGCCAAAATTGTCGCCGCATCCTCCTACGAAGTGACCTCACCGACCGTAGAATCGCAGGTCATTGCATTGGCCAGTTCGAACGCGAACGTCTTCCTGAATGCATCGACCGGAAAATTCACGTCCCAAGCGATCCGCAAAGCCGGTGAACTGGGTTGGCACGCGCAACAATTCCTTCCGATCGGCAGCAATTTCGTGGCGACCATCTTGCGGCCGGCCGGATTGGAATACGCCAAAGGCGCCATCTCGGCCACGCCGACAAAGGCCATCGATGATCCCGAATGGGCCAATGACCCTGGCTACCTCGAGTGGCTCGATTTCATGAAAAAGTACTATCCCGATGGGGACATCACAGACCAGTTGAACTTCTCAGGCTGGAACGTTGCCGTTCTCATGCGCAAGGTCATCGAGGCCTGCGGGTCGGACGTCTCGCCCCAGAATATCATGAAACAAGCGACATCATTGAAGGACGTGCAGCTTCCTGGCCTCATTCCCGGTATCAGCGTGAATACGACGCCCGAAGACTATCGTCTGATCAAGTCGCTGAGACCCGAGCGCTTCGACGGGGCTCACTGGGTGCCCTTGTCTGGTACACTCAGCGCTCAGTGATGAGCTATGGCAATTCGCCAAGCGGCCGCCGGTCCTCGCGTTCAAGGCGGCCGCCCTCTCATCGTCTCATCCTTGCTCGGCCGCCCGGGTTTCGAGATTGATGTAAATCTCCCCTTCCCGGACTTCGACCGCGAAGGTCCTGACATCCCGGTAGCCGCCCGAGGTGCATTTTCCGGTGCGCACGTCGAACATTCCCGCATGCAACGGGCATTCAATCACATGCCCATCCAGAAATCCGGTCGACAGAAGTGCAAATGCGTGCGGGCAGACATCGTCGGTCGCGAAGATCTGGTCGTCGACCCGGTAGAGGGCCAGTCGCTGCTCCCCGAACTTGAATCCCAGGGACTCGCCCTCGCCAAGCTTGACGGCGGGGCATATGTGTTGCCAGGTTTCAGACATTTTTCTTCCTGAATGAAGTCGGGCGCCGGCCGCAGCGGCGCCCGATGAACAGACGGACTATCGGGGAATTAGTCTCCAGTCGTCGGATGCCGAGGCCAATCTTCCGCCGACGGCACGAATATCCTTGTATGACATGCTTTCACCCTGGCCGCTCTTCGGCTCCTTGCCGTTCGTGAAGCCGCGGACCTCGTCCAGCAACTGGCGCCGTACTCTCACAATCGCCTGGTCTGCCGAGCAGAGATACTCCTGCGAGCGATCGACGATCGGTCCCATGCTGACCATCACGACGAAATCCTCGATGACGATTTCGTGGAATCCGGTGCTGTTGCCAGCATCCATGATCTGACGGTTCTGACCCCAATTGCTGCTCCGGTCGCCCGGGAGTCCGCCCGCCATCGGCCATTGATTGGCGCGCTGGGTTTTGCGCCAGGAATCCACCGGCTTCTCAGGATTGTAATAGATGTACCATTGGATCAGATTTTCATCGTCGATCGGCACCGCGATGATGGCTGTGCGGTCTTGCTGGGCTCCGGAGTAGATCGGCGGGATCAGTCCGTAATAGGGCATGACAAACTCGGTAACCCGCGCGAGGCAGGATCCATCGGATGCCGGTCGAAGCGCTGCGGCACGGAAGCCGTATTCCTTCTTCTCGAACTCGTAGTTGACCGCGGTATTCTCGCGCGTCGCGCCGAAGTCCGTTGCCGACGTGGTGGTCCAGCTTTGGTGGAGCAGCGCGATATGCGAGGAGTCGATGGTCGCTTCGACGCCTTGCAACCAGTTTGCATTGAGTTCTATGCCCGCGACGTAGACCTGCTCCGGCGGCAGATCCATCCATTCGAAATCGGGAGCCGGCGGAGCATTGCCCTCGCCAAGCCACACCCAGACCAGACCGGCGCCTTCGCGGGTCGGATAATGCTTCACCTTAATAGTCTTTGCGAACTCCTTGGGGCTGTTCGGCTCGTTCGGAACCTCGAGCACCTCGCCGCTCGCGCCGATCTTCCAGCCGTGAAACAGGCATCGGAGCGAACAGTCTTCCACGCGCGCGAGCGCCAGCGACGCGCCGCGATGCGGGCAGGCCTCGTCAAGGAAGCCCACCTTTCCGTCGGCGCCACGGAAAGCCACGAAATTCCGGCCGAACAGCTTCACCCTGACAGGCGCTTCGCCCTTTCGCACCCTGACCGAAAGAACCGCAGGCAGCCAGTAGTGCTGGCGCAGCATTCGTCCCATCGGAGCATCGCCCGTGACCCGACACAAGAGCTCGTTTTCTTCCCTGGTAACCATTGTTGCATCCTTGTTGACCTGAGCGAAACTACAACGCTATTATCTTCCATGGAAGATTTATTGTCAACGCTTCGGTCCTGACGGGAGCGAAGCCGCAAGTTGGGGGACATGATGAGCAGTCAGCGACTGGGAGGCCGCATCGCATTGGTGACGGGCGGAAGCCGCGGTGTGGGAAAAGGCGTCGCCATCGGACTCGCGGAGGCCGGGGCGACCGTCGTTGTCACCGCGCGGACACGAGCAAGCGGTACGTCGGAATGGCCGGGTTCGCTGGACGAGACGCTCGAGGCTATCAGGCAGAACGGCGGCGAAGGCCTCGGCCTGCTCTGCGACCATTCCGACGACGCTTCGGTCAAAGACGTATTCGACCGCATCAGGGCCGACTACGGCAGACTGGACGTTCTGGTAAACAACGTCTTCGGCGCACCCAATGTCATGCCGGTCAACGTGCCGTTCTGGAAGGTTCCGGTCTCCGTTTGGGACATGATGCATACGGTCGGCTTGCGCTCTCACTTCGTCGCCAGCCAATACGCCGTGCCCCTGATGCTGCCGCAGAAGAGCGGCCTCATCGTCAACACCTCTTCCGGTGGCGGCATTCGCTATACGTTCAACGTGCCATTCGGGGTCCAGAAATCGGGCGTCGACCGCATGGCGCGTGATATGGCGCATGAGCTCGAGCCCCATGGCATTACGGCCGTCTCGATCTGGCCGGGCTATATCAGGAGCGAGAAGCTTGCGGCACAGCCTGACCGCGTTCCACCGGCCCTGGCCAGGCTGATTGCCGAGCGCGGCGAAACGCCTGTCTTCGTCGGTCGTGCAGTTGCCGCCCTCGCCGCCGACCCCAACGTCATCGCGAGGACAGGAACGATCCTGCTCGCCTCGGAACTGGCGACTGAATACGGTTTCACCGACGTCGATGGAAAAGTGCCACCGCCTCCCAGCCGCGACCCCGCACCGCTTTCGGTCTTCAAGCCGAAAAAATAACNCCCGCCATTTGCGAAAAAACGGCGGGCGGCTGCAACTGCAGCAGTCTCGGGAGGTACGCACCCACGAGCGCACCCGGCTTCCATCACCATCAAACGGAGCCCTTCACAAGTGCAATCTGTGCATGCTCATCCTGTCTACTGTTCAATTGCTCAATTTCGCTTCATCTATCTTCTATGGAAGACGATTGGAGTGTAGACTCAAGACGGAGCGGGGAAATCGTAGGAAATCCGACCAGCCGGCAAATAGAACAGCGCGATGACCGCACCCCCCCTGACCTCCGGATAGTGGCGGCTTCCGGGATCCGGCGCGGTCCAGCCCGGCCCCTGCCATCCCTGCAGGCCCTTCAGCTGAGCGCCCGTATCGAGCGGGACAACGAGATTCAACTCGCCGTAGGGGTGTCCGTGATATTGTCCCCGCAACACCTCGTTTTCGTCCTCGTCAATGAAGCGATGGGGAGCCTTGCTGTTCATATAAACGGCCGTGATGCTGAAATGGAACGTTTCCGGCCCGGGTTCCAATATCCGGCTGCGGCGGTAGTTGGGTCCGTCGACTTCCTGATTGGCGGCCCAGCCTTCCGCTACGCCGATTTTTATCAAACGCGACAGATCGTTGTAGAGCTCGCTCCTCTCGCCATACGTCGCGTTGAGCCATTCTTCCATTTTCGCGCTGGGGGTCATGTCCTTGACCTCCCGCAGAAACGGAATGCTGCATTGAATAAGCTCCTCTCTGCTGCCCATGATCATTTTCCTCCCGTCCGGATGTCATTCTCCGGGCGGCGGTTCCTGGCCGCCGCCGTCAGGCAATTAAGAACCGGCCGCCGACGGATGGAAGTGCAACTATTGCAGATTCAAAATGAGCGGAAATCAATTGGAACGCCGATTGCGATCTCCGGGCGCCTGGTTCTAACTTCTGGCTGCGGGAGGCCGGCCGAAGCCTCTGCTGCATGATCAAGGGATTGCAGTCGTGTCAGTCTCGTTCAAGACATTGGACCTCAATCTTCTGAAGGTCTTCGATGCAGTGATGGAGGAACGCAGCGTCCTGCGCGCTAGCCAGAAGGTTGCCCTCAGCCAATCTGCCGTGAGCCATTCGCTGGCGCGGTTGCGCGAGATGCTGGACGATGACCTTTTCGTCCGTACGGCAACAGGCATGCAGCCGACCAGCCGGGCGCTCGCGATGGCCCCCCTTGTCCGAGAGGCGCTCCGCTCTCTCGAGGCCGCAGTCGAGCTTCCGAAGTTCAACCCGGCGAGCTCCACCAAGCAATTTACGCTGGCTGCCAACGATTTCACCACCATGGTGCTGGCCTCGCCGCTCCTGTCGATAATCGGCCGGGAGGCGCCCTCGATTGACCTCGTCATCAAACCTGTCACCCGAATCGATCTGGCCGAACAGATTGACCTCGGACGCGTCGATGTCGCCATTGGCGTTTTTTCCGCACCTCCGGATCGCTTTCGGTCGAGCTTCCTGTTCGAATATGACGACGTCCTGATCGTCTCGGCAAAGCACAAGCTGGCCAAGCTGGACAAGGAGACATTTTCCGAGCTTCCGCTGGTCGTCGTGTCCTTTGGCGGCGAACAGGAAGGGGCGATCGGCGGCTTCATTTCCGAACGTGGGCTCGCGAGGAGGTCGGAGATGTATGACCGCTCCGCATTGGAGCGCGCGCTCGGCGACAGCGACCGCCCACCGCGGATTGCGGTCTCCTTGCCGCACTTTCTGGCCCTGCCGGCGCTGCTCGAAGACAGCGAGCTCGCGGCGATCGTTCCCCGGCCCCTGGCCAACGCGTTCGCGGCGAGATACCCTATCGCAACGCATGAACTGCCCTACCCGACCACTCCTGTTGAAGTAAGGCTACTTTGGCATCAGCGCGCCGACGGTGATCCGTCTCATGAATGGCTGCATGAAATCCTGCGCCGCGCGGCCGAACCTCTCAGGACTTCGAACGCGTCGTCGCAAACCGCGGCACTGAACACCTAAAGCGCGATGAGATCAGGTTGAACCGTCATCGCACTTTAGATATTTGGCTTTACCACGATCTTTTCAGATGGCCGCTACACACGTTTCCCGGCCATACCTTGGACTAAAGATCGAAATCGCTGAGTTCGGGGTGATCGTCGGGCCTGCGTCCCAATGGCCAAAAAAACATGCGGTCGGCCTCACCGATCGGATGATCGTCGATACAGGCGATCCACAGCCGGATCAGACCATCCTGATCGAACTCCCAGCTCTCGTTTCCGGAACCCCTGAACCACCTGCCGTGATTATCGTGGTATTCGCACGCGAACCGCACGGCTATCCGGTTGCCGGTGAAAGCCCAGAGTTCGTTGACAAGCCGGTAGTCCAGTTCCCTCACCCATTTGCGTGCGAGGAACGCCTCAATGGCGCCACGTCCGGAAAAGCACTCAAGACGGATTCGCCAGATGCTATCGATCGAGTAGCCAAGCGCCACGCGAGCTGGATTGCGGTCGTTCCAACTGTCTTCCATGGAACGGACCCTTGCTGCTGCGGTCTCCCAGGTAAATGGGGGCAAAGCACGAGGTAACATATGACAACGCTCCGACGGGTCACCAACACTGCGGCGCACACTGGCGCTCGACCGGCGCGGTTGCGAGTTTATTGATGTGAGTAAGTGTGAAGACTCAACCGGTCAAGCGGCTGTGCAACCTCTGCGACAAATCGGACCATCCGTCGCTCGGGGAACGCGGCCAGCAGCAGGAAGCTGAACCGCGATCGGCTCGCCTACGAAGAACACCACAGATCAAGAATGCGGGGTCCGCGCCTCGAATGCACGAAGCTGACGTTGCGCCGCAGTTAGATCAGCCGTGCAAAATCCTTCCGTGAAGCGCCCATAGACGTCGGCAAGCAGAGTCCGAGCGTCGTCGGGACGGCCGTGATCTGCCCATAATCGACTCAACGCAAGGGCCGATCGTAGTTCCCACCCGAGGGCCGACTGCTGCCGCGCGCAATCGAGCGAATCCTTGAGCAATATCTCGGCCGCTGGATGGTTCGCTGGCGATGCCGCCAATAGCACTGCCGCCTGAGCCCGCAGCAGATCCGGCAGTTCGAACGTTCCGGGGCCGGCTTTGGCGTCAGCCACAATTGCGTCGATAATGCTGGTTGCTTCCGCGAACTGCCCGGTTTGCGCCAAACCTTCGGCCAAAGCCCGGGAAAATGCCGATGAGAGGACAAATTGCCGCTCGGTTTGCAAGGTCGAGAGCGCGTTACGTATCGCCTCGATACCGTCCTTCGTCTCTCCCTTCGCGAGCATCAGCTCGCCTCGCAGACCGAGGCCGCCAGCATAATACGGCCTGAGTGAGTACCTGCCCGCATAAGCAATGAGCCGCTCTATGAGATCCTCTGCGAGCTGTTGATCTCCCCGCCACATGAAGACCTGTATGGCAAAGAGCAATGGGGCACAAAGCATAACAGGATGTTGTTGCCGTCCGGCAAGTTCGATCGCCCTGTGCCCGAATTGAGCCGCCCGATCGGGAAGGCCGCGATCCCACAATGTCCGGGCGTATCCGATCAGCGCCCTCAAATGTTGATCGTATCCGAAGGAATGTACCTCGCTCACGCCAGCTTCGGCGGCGCGCGCAAAGCCGCATTCAAAGCTGTTCTGCGCGGCGGCCTGTGATCCTACCAGGTGGTAGCTCATTCCGAGCGTCCACTCGGCTATCACAATCTCTCGCGGCCCGCCACACTCCCTGGCGAGGGACGCATAGCGCTCCGCCGCCGCCAATGAGCCGCGAAAGTCCGCTGACCGAGCCCGAAAGATATTGAGACCGGCTAGCAATTCCAGCTGATACTGGGCGTCTCCCAACGACGCGGCAAGAGTCAGCCCGCGTTCCAACGCCGTCTCCGCCTCCTCGCTATTGCCGTCGACATAGGTCGACGATATCGCCAGTGAAAGTTGCAGAGAAAGCTCAAGCTTTGTCGCACGGTCCTCGTCGGTCAACACACGTATCGCTTCCACGGACCAGTGTCGACACTCGCTCATCATCGACATTCGGAGAAACAATGGTACAGCATCAGCGGCCAATATTACCCCGACCGAGCTGTCGCCCGACGGCGAGAAACTCCATTCGAGCGCAGCTCTGATATCGCCGATCTGCCGCGCATAGGCGGTGAGATCAAGATCTATCGAGATGTTGGCTCGAATTCCCAGCAGACGCTCGGCGAAATAAAATGCATGCCGCCTTGCGGTCGCATCTGCCTCTCCCCGCTCCTTCAATTTCGCCGCCGCATACGCGCGTGTCGTATCGAGGAGCCGGTATGAGCTAGCATGATCGGTCTGTGAGACAGAGATCAGCGATTTCTCAACCAGGCTGGCGACGACGCCTTCGACTTGCAGGTCGTCGCGACCCAGCTCGAATGCGACGGTTCGCGCCATATCCAGCGTGAACGCACCGACAAAGACTGACAGCGTGCACAGAACAGTTTGTTCGCGCTCGGACAGAAGATTATAGCTCCAGTCGAGCATGGCGCGGAGAGTCTGATGCCGTGGCACGCTCCGCCGCCCCTGCCAAAGCAGTATCAAGCGGTCGTCGATCAGCTGTGCCAAGCCCCTGATGCCATAGGCGCTGGCCCTGCTGGCTGTCAGCTCGATCGCCAAAGGCATGCCGTCGAGCTGACGGCAGATGCCGGCGACGACAGGTGCCTCCTCGTCGCTGAGTTCCTGGCGATATCCGCCCGCCGTCGCGCAGTCCATGAAAAGCTGAGCAGCGGGAGAGGCTAGCACCTCGGCCGCCGTCAACGTGATCTCGTTCGGCGGGCTGTCGAGGGACTCCAGCAGATAGATGTTCTCACCCTCAACCCGCAGCGCCTCGCGGGTGGTCGCGAGAATGTGTGCAAGTGGCGCTCCACGAATCAGACCTTCAGCCAACATCGCGACCGACTCAATTACATGCTCGCAGTTGTCGAGGACCAGCAGGATATGCTTGTCAGCCAGGAATGCCAGAAGCCGCGTCAGCGAATCCTGCGTCTCGCCGAGACATCCCGCAGCAGACGCCACGGCGGAGACAACAAGCGCACCGTCGCGGAGTGCACTTAGATCGACAAAGCGGATCGCCTCGCCGAAATCGGCCGCCATCTCGTGAGCGACAGCGACGGCTACAGTCGTCTTGCCAACGCCGCCCGGTCCCACAATGCTGACGAACCGCTTGGAGTTGATCTCTGTCCGCAGGGTTTCAATCGCTCCATCGCGACCAATCATCCGCTGCAAGCGCGGAGGAAAGGCCTGGAGCTTAACTCGCTCTGCCGAGACGCCCGCGGGCGGCCCCGATGGCGCCAAACGCTGGACCGGTGCAACAAAGCAATAGCCTCGGCCGGGCACGTTGGTGATGTAGCGCGCTCCGTCTCGGCCGTCACCAAGCGCCCTGCGCAGCCCGGCAATATGCACCCGAAGACTGGACTCCTCGACAACGACGTCCGCCCAAACCTGTTTGACCAATTCCCTGTGGCTCACCACATCGCCTGCACGCTCAAGCAGAGCGATCAGGATGTCGAGGGCACGCCCTCCCACCGCCACCGGTTCGCTGTCGTTCACCAATAATCTCTCAGAGGTGATCAGGCGAAACGGGCCGAACCGGAATACTTTGGCGTCGTTTACTCTCGGCTGCAAGGCAGCGACCTCGACATTCTTCACCTGCTCTACCCCATTCTCGATGTTCGCAACGAGCGCTGCACGATCCAATCCCTTTATCGGCGACGGGCCAGCGCGATGCGGACCGCCTCCGACAGATCTGCCTCGACGAACGGCTTCGTGAGGTAAGCAATAACTCCAGATGCGAGCGCGAACGTTCGCGCGCTCTCAGCCGGATAAGCAGTAATCAGCACGGTTGGAACTGCATGGCCTTGCGCCGACAAATGTCCATGCAGATCAAATCCGCTCATGCCCGGCATATTGACGTCGGCAATCAGACAACCGGTCCGGACGACCACCGGCGATTGCAGAAAGTCTGCTCCGGATGCAAACGCTACGGTGGGAAATCCCATCGACCGCATCAGTCCCTTGACGGCCTCGCGTACGGGCTCGTCGTCGTCCACGATCGAAATCAGTTGTCGCTTGTTTCGCACCGGCGCCCGGATGTTCAAGAATTGCACAGGATGCGCCGCCTCCATTGCGCTATGCCCCGAGACGGCCGATGCAGAGTTTAGGGTTACGCCGCACGCGATACGACTATACCAACGTGTAGGTCGTCTTGATCGCACCGGTAACGCCAACCAGCGGGCCGAAACCCCTGGGGAGTCCGACTTCACGTCGCGCTTAAGGTGCTTAAAAATGGCCTGCCGCTAACGGCTTATATATGGGCCTCGCTCTGGCAGGCCCTCCGGAGTCCGGAACCGGGCGGGAAAAACACCCGGAGTATTCATCAATGTGGCCCTGCAATTGAGGTTCCGTGCCACGTCGGCTAGACTGTGCCCTGACGCTTTGAGCGCGCGGCTCGCTGGATCCCGGCGTTCGATCCGCTTAAATCCTGCGGGGGCGAGAAAGTGAAACGGACATCGAGCGACCTTTCGCCAACGGTGCTCGTCGTTGACGATAATCCGGATATGCGTGAGGCACTGCGAACCCTGCTCCGATCGGTTGGCTTTCGTGTGAAACTTTTTGCTTCTGTCTCCGATTTCCTCAAAGACAACCTGCCGCAAGGTCCTATCTGTCTGGTACTCGACGTTCGGCTACCTGGGCAAAGGCTGGACCTGCAGCGCGAATTGTCGGGCGGAGGCAAGAGGCCACTTCCCATCATCTTCGTTACCGCGCACGGGAATATTCCGATGTCCGTGCAGGCAATGAAGGGCGGCGCGATTGAATTCTTGACCAAGCCATTTCAGGATCAGGATCTGCTTGACGCAATTGCGCTCGGCCATGCACGAGACCGCGCCTGGTTGCAGAATGCGGAGGAGTTGTCGGAGCTCCAACGGCGTTACGACAGTCTTACACCGCGTGAACGCGAAGTGATGAATTTCGTCGTCAGCGGTCGCCTGAACAAGCAGATTGCTGGCGATCTTGGAATCGCCGAAATCACCGTGAAGGTCCATCGCGGCCAGGTGATGAAGAAAATGCATGCGTCGTCGTAACCAGATCTGGCGCGCATGGCTGACAAATTGCAGCGGTCGCTGCCAAGACAGGCGGAGCTGGGGCACGCTTCATAGCTGTTCTTTGCCCAAGCTGCTCCACCAGAACCGCTGCGATGTCGCCCATTTCAAAAATCCATCGACAAAAGCCAATTTCAGCGACTCAAAGGCGGAAGTCGGGCAGCTCCCGGAACAATGGCCATGTCCGGGACAAAAATACGACCAATTTTGACACGGCCGGAGCCGGGTCGCCAGCGTAGACAGAATTGGATTGGATGATCATTTCCTATGTAACCCGATCGCCATTTTGGGTGATCAAGCCGTAACAGCGAACAGCCATTGTGGCCTCCGTCAGCAATCCCGGAGTTCCATGATGAACGCCAGATCTTTTGATACCTCCTTCCCAATCAGGCCTTCGGTCCGGAAGACGGCTAGCGGGACGAAAGCCGAAGCGCCCAACGCCGTCTCCGCCCGAACCCTTGCCGCTTCCGGCAATACGGTCAGCACAGCTACATCGGCGCGGCATCCCGGCAATTATAGGAGCCACCGTTTGCCTATCGGGGCAACGATCGCAAAGCTGTGGGGCCACTGGAAAGACGAACGAGAGATCCGACGAGCAATCCGAGAACTCTCCGAACTCGACGACCATACCCTGCGCGACCTTGGCATTCGCGACCGCTCCGAGATCGAGTTCACGGTCCGGTTCAGCCGCCCACGCTGACGGCGTAGCGTGCGAGTTGCCACGCTCCTTTCGCGCAGGCCCGGCCCGCGCGACGAACTGCGGTTGTCGAGCGGTCGCAACAAGGACCGTGGCAACCGTGCGCGGTCATGACGCGTAGCCTCGGCTGTGCTGAACCGCGCCGACCTATCGACCTTTGCTACGGGCTGCCGGTTCGGTTCTGCCCGACGATACCGGCCAACAAACCGCTGCTAACGAGCAGCGTTGAGCCTTGCTGCAATGTTCACCAGGTCTGCGAGAGAGGTGGCGTTCATCTTTCTCATCACTTGGCCGCGGTGAGCCTTGACCGTTATCTCGCTGATCCCAAGTTCGAAAGCGACCTGCTTGTTCAGGAGGCCGCGAACGACCAAAGCCATAACCTCCCGTTCGCGGGAGCTGAGCAAAACGTAGCGGTCGCGCAGCGATTGCATCTCGGCTTCGAGACCAAGTTCGGCGTCGCTTCGGTCAATGGCTTCTTTAATTGCACTGAGCAATGTCGTGTCGCTGAACGGCTTGGTCAGAAACTCGACAGCTCCTGCCTTCATGGCCTGGACCGACATTGGCACGTCGCCGTGACCGGTGATGAAGATGATCGGCATGTCAGGTCGATCGACTGCGACCCGCTTCTGCAATTCAAGACCGTTAAGCCCCGGAAGCCGAACGTCCAGGATCAGACAGCTCGGAACAAAGACACGTGGCCGCGAGAGAAACTCCTGTGCGGACTCGAAGATCTCGGGTTGCCAGCCGGCATCGCGAATCAGCAGTTCCAGAGATTCGCGAATGGAGATGTCGTCGTCGACGACAAACACGATTGCATTGTCGTGTGACATGGGGATCACGCCCTCGGCTATCGATCCATCGTTAGTGTCTCTCGTTTTCAGGCGCATTCGCAGTCAACCCGCGCCGAAGGCAGCGTTGAGGGCCCTCAGCAATGCCTCATCGCTGAATGGCTTGGAGAGGCATTCGACAGCGCCTTGCCCAATCATTCGCGGGCGTGTGGACTCATCCCCATGCGCAGTAATGAAAACAACGGGAATCTGGTAGCGAAGGCGGATCAGCTCCCTCTGGAGCTCGGGGCCGGTCATGCCCGGCATTGCGATGTCGAGAATCAGGCAGCCTGTTTTACCCACATACTCCGATGCAAGAAACGCCTCGGCAGACGAAAATGCTTGAGCAGCATAGCCGAACTCCCTCAGCAGGTCCGGTAACGACTCTCGGACGGACTCATCGTCGTCGACGACCGACACAAGTAAACGTGTACTCATCCAACATCCCTCGCGATGTTGTTCGCGGCAAGCGTTCCCTTGCCTTCCGGGCCGCCGATGCTGATCGTCACCTCCGAGCTTCCTGGGATGGAAAACGAAAATGTAGCTCCCGGACCATCGTTCAGTGCCGCCCATATACGACCGTGATGATTTTCGACGATCGAGCGACTGACAGATAGCCCAATTCCCATACCGTCACCCTTGGTCGTGTAGAACGCGTCAAAGAGCCTTTCCGCCACTTCGAGGTCAAACCCAGGTCCCGAATCATGCACACTCAGCCGAACACAACTGTCTTCGTCTCGGCCGGTGCTGACCATCAACTCTCTCGGTCGATCATCAATCGCGCTCATCGCGTCCGCGGCGTTGTTGAGCAGATTCAGGATCACTTGCTGAAGCTGCACCCGATCACCCGTGACACGTGGAAGGTCTTCCGCCAATCTCGTGCGCAAACTAACGCCGTCACGATGCAGCTTGTTGAGCGACAGGGCAATGACCTCACGGGTTGCCTCATTCAGGTCTATAGGCTGGCTGACCGGCGCCTTCCTGTTGAAGAGCGCTCGCAATCGCCCGATAATATCGGACGCACGGTTGCCGTCGCGGAGCGTGCGCCGCACGGTTTCGCGAGCGCCGGCGACATTTGGAGGATCGGCAGCCAGCATGCGCAGGCAGGTGTTGGCGTTGGTAACGATGCCCGCCAATGGCTGGTTGACCTCATGGGCGATCGACGCCGTGAGCTCGCCCATCATCATCACCCGCGCCATATGGGCCAGTTTCGCCTGAGTGTCGCGCAGCTCTTCCTCGGCTCGCTTGCGGTCTTCGATATCGGTGTTGATACCGAACCATTTGATGACATTTCCAGAGTCGTCACGCAATGGATTGGCTCGGAACAGGAACCATCGGTAGCTGCCATCGAAGCGACGTAAACGTGCTTCCTTTTCTCCCGCTTGGCGAGTCGCCATAAACGCTTGCCACGCGCTCGCGAGACCATCCAAATCCTCTGGATGAACTGCGGCTGTCCATCCCCAATCCTGGGCTTGTTCGGAACTGAATCCCACATAGTCCAAATAGTGCTGATTGAAGAAGTCGGCGGAGCCGTCCGGACGAGCCGACCACACCAGCCCCGGAATGGTACTGATGATCAGATAGAGATTTCGCTCGCTGGTCCGCAATGCCTGCTCGGCGCGCTTGCGATCCTCAATGTCGATTTGCAGGACGCACCAGCGCACGATGTGGCCGTCACTACCGCGTAAAGGAAAGCCGCGGACATGAAACCAGCGGTAGACACCATCACTGCCGCGGTGACGGCTTTCGACCTCGTATGGCTCGCCGGTTTCGACGGCCAGCCTCCAGGCGCTGATCGTTGGTTGGAGGTCATCAGGATGAACGATGTCGCTCGTGCTCCAATGCCTGAGCTCATCAACCGACCTTCCGAAGTATTCCAGAACCGGCCGGTTGACTGCCTCGACCTCGCCTTCAGCGGTCATGATCGAAGTAGGAGCTGGAATCGCGTCGACGACCGATTGAATATCGATCTCTCGCAGGCGCAGTGACTCTACTGCTCGCCTGAGTTGCTCCAGCTCACCTCCTCCTTCGCGGCTGACAGTGTCTATGGTTGGTTGCGCGAGCGGCTCATCGACGGCATTCGCAGGCTGTCTCGCTTCGCTCGAGGGCCGGCCTTGCTGCAGCGCGATCACGGCTTGATTGGCGGCGACATCCAGACGTAGTCTCTCTGTCTCCTCAGGAAAATCGGCCCGGGTCGATGCGGCTACCAAAATGCCCATATCACCTTGCGGCCCCAATCGCAGCGACACGAGGGAGACGCTCTTGTCGCAAAAGGCAATTTGCTCGTTCGCGGGCCAAGTCTGCGGATTCGAACCGAGCGCATTGTTCAGAACGCTCCCGATCTCTTTCGGCCCGATGAACCCGTCCAGCGACTTCGCGGTTCGGCCCAGCTCAATGGGAGCGGCGTTGACCGGATCCTTGAGACGCACATAGACAAACTCCAGGTGGAGCATGCCTAGAAGCATCTCGAGCAGATCAGCAACCAATTGCGACAATGAGCCCCGACCCAAGGCGGTAGAAAGGGCGACGATCTGGCTGAGATCGTTGAAGCATTGCTGAAGGCGCCGGCTCTCTTCGGTAGAATGTTCGCGGTTGATCACCATATGAAGACGCCGCCTGGGATGAACTGGCCCGCACTCAGCACTTGCGAAATTCGCTCGCAACGTGCTTCGGCTGCGCAAAGGCTTATTTGACGGAGCGTGATTGGATAACATCAATTACCATGTCTCTTCCAAAGTTCGCAAGATCGCATATCCATGCGATTTCAGCGTTATGGCCTTCACTGAATGTCCAGATATGCAAGCCGTCTGGAGGCGTGCGCGGTCCGATCGATGTCGAGCTTAACGTCATCCAAATTGGAGAGGCACCACTCCAGCGCCGCCCGAAGTTCGTCAACACGGTAGCCGCACCTCATAGCCGCTCTCGCAAGCACGCGCTGCCGTGCCGCATTTTGTTTCTGGGAAAGCTCTGCGCAAACCCGGGCATGGCGCCGCTGGAGCTCCTGGCGCTCGCCGCGTTGCGCAAGCTTGATCTCGGCGTAAAGGCGGACGATATTCGGAATTCCGTACAAATGCATATCAATGGCGGGGAAGATCGTGATCAGAGATTTGTCGATGAGCTGTTCAATTGCGTGCGCGACCACCCACTCGTTGTCGACGATATCGCTCGCCACCGCCTGAGCGGATTGCATTGTGAAGATTTCGGCAAAGACGGAAAGCCGGACAAGGACACGCCGTTCGACGTCTGAAAGCAATCGAAAGCTCCAGTCGAGCAGGGCTTCCAGGCTGCGGTGCCTGGGTTGGTGCCGGCGGCCCGCCCAGCCTAACAACGCCGGGCTGTGCGATCGCTCAAGGAGCCCCTCGAATCCGTACGTATTCAGCCGGCTGCCCGCGAGCTCGATGGCGAGAGGACTGCCGTCGAGCGCGTGGCAAATCTCGGCGACGGCGCGGGCATGACGATCATCGAGCTTCCCCACGTAACCGCCGGCCATCGCACAATGCATAAAGAGCCGAACGGAGTCTGCAGCCAAAGCCTCGGCGGCCGTCAGATCCTCATTTACGGCCGGCAAGCCGAGCGGGTCTGCGAAATAGACGGTCTCTCCCTCTACACGCAACGCCTCCCGGCTTGTCGCGACAAGATAAAGCGATTGCGCTTTCTGAAAAAGCACAGAGGCGGCATTCGCTACGGCTTCGACGACATGTTCGCAGCAATCGATGACCAGCAGCAGGCGTCTGTCCCCGACAAACGAGGTTAGCCCAGTCAGCAAGTCTTCCGGCGTCGCCGTATAGCCCAGCGCTGCCGCAATGGTTGGCAAGACGAGGTCCGGAGCGTCGACAGAGCAAAGATCGACATAAAAGACCTCGTTATCAAATTCGTCCGTCAGGCGATGACCAAGTTCAATCGCCAATGTCGTTTTGCCGATCCCGCCAGGCCCGACGATGCTGACGAAGCGGCCTGCCAGGGTTTGGCGGACAAGCGCATCGAGCGCATGGTCACGCCCGACAAGATTCGGCCGACGGACCGGCAGCCTGCCCAGCGTTGACATGGTTGGGAGCACCGGTGCTTCGCACGAAGACACAGCGTGCACCGGAGCCACAAACAAATATCCTCGCCCCGGCACAGTCCTTATGAAGCTCGATCCGCCCTCCCTGGTGCCCAGCGCACGACGAAGTTCAGACATCTGGACGCGAAGGTTCGATTCGTCGACAATCAAGTCTGGCCACACGTGCTCAATCATATCTCGGCGGTTGACGACTTCACCTCGCCTCTCCAGCAATAATACCAGGATGTCGAAAGCGCGGCTTCCAAGCCCCACCCGATCCTGACCCAAAAGAAGAAGACGCTTGGACGGTATCAGGCGATACGGCCCGAACTGAACTTCTTCAAATTCAATAGCCTGTTGTTGCAACGCAGCAATCCCGACATTTCATCACAACAGCTCACCGCGACCGCTCGACGGGTGAGGTCCGACATCACGTTCGAATTTCCTGGCCGGCTCGTCACTGGCACATCTCTCGATCGTGCACAGGCCGTCACGGCGCATGGATTAAATCGGCCTGCGCCCGCAAGGCCAGCATCAGTGGCAAAGCTATTTCAAGCGGATCGCCGCGCTCAATTATACGATGGTGCCGGTGGCGGCTGAGACGCTCAGATGTCGAGCATGCCGCAATCCGGCGTAAGCGAGACGGCATCGAACGCGGATGTTGACAAGCCCCGTATTGGTTCCGGAGCCAGAGAACCCCTAACGAGGCGGTCGGGTACGCTTTATGGCGATAATGCGAAAACGGTGGTTTCCAATGTAACCGGATTTCGACGTGCCGTGATCAAGCTGTAGCAGCGGACGGCCATGGTCGCTCCTGCAAAATGAGGAGCTCTATAATGAATTTTTTTTCTTCTGAGACTTCACTACCGCCCGAGAGGAAAGCTGCTTCCGTCGCCTCAGAGCAGTCTTACAACGATCCAAGGAGCCAACTGTCCGCTATCACTGCAGCGATAGCAGCCCTCTGGAACTACTGCAGGGACGAGCGCGATATCCGACGAGCCGTCCGCGCGCTCGCCAGACTCGATGACCGCTCCTTGCGCAACATCGGCATTCGAGACCGCTCTGAAATAGAATTCACGGTGCGGTTTTGTCACAAGTGTTGAAGGCTGCGTGAGCCCCCCACCACGGCCACTCCCCGCGAGCGCGGTCCACGCAACGAAACGGTCCCCGCCGGGCAGTCCCGGCATGGCAAGTTCAGACACAATGAATATGCATGACACGGCGGCTCCGTCTGTGCTGAACCGCTCTGATACTGCCAACCTCGTGAGGCGGGTGGTCGGTCCGGCATTGCTGCCGGGTGAAGAAGGCTACCAAAGCGAGTGCGCCACCTTCAACACCATGAGCACGGTGCGACCGGCCATCGCCGTCGGTGCGACCAGTGTTGCGGACGTGCAGGCCGCGGTGCGCTTCGCCGCGCAACGCGACTTGCCGATCGCGGTCCTGGCGACCGGACATCAGATGGTCCGCCCTGCCGCCGGTGCGATGCTGATCAACATATCGCGAATCAACGCCGTTCACGTCGAGCCCGCCCGAAATCTCGCCCGCGTTGGAGGCGGCAGCCGCTGGTGGCAGGTCCTCGACGAAGCGGGCAAGTACGGACTCGCCCCGGCCGGCGGCACCCCGCCGACCGTGGGCGTCGTCGGCTACCATCTCGGCGGTGGAGCAAGCCCGATCCTGGGTCGCACGTACGGCTATGCCGCCGACCATGTACAGGCGATCGAGATCGTCACCGTGGATGGCAAGCTGCATCGCGTCACGGCCTCCTCCGAGCCGGACCTATTCTGGGCGCTTCGCGGCGGCAAGGGCAATTTCGGCGTCGTCACCTACCTGGAATTCACCGTCTTTCCAATCAAGCGTTTCTACGGCGGCGGGCTTTTCTTTGCCGGTGAACATGCCGCAAAAGTGCTTCACACTTGGCGGGTGTGGGTGGCCAGCCTGCCAGAGGAGATGAGCTCTTCCATCTGCTTCCTGCGCCAACCGCCGCTGCCCTTCGTGCCCGAACCCTTACGGGGGCAATTTGTGATGCATGTCCGCTTCTCCTCGCTGCGGCCGCAGGAGGAGGCTGAGCGCGTGCTTGCCCCGATGCGCCAGATTGCACCGACGGTGCTCGACACGATCACCGAGCTGCCCTACCGCAAGGCTGGTTCGTTGTTCATCGATCCGCCGGCGCCCGTTCCCTGGGTTGAACGCGCGACGATGCTACGGGATCTCCCTGGCGGGGCCGTTGACGCCCTGCTTTCCATGCTCGGCCCCGATTCGGGCACCGACCTCGGCTTTGTCGAGTTGCGACCGCTTGGCGGTGCGCTGGAACGTCCGCCCGCGGTGCCAAACGCAGTCGCCGGCCGCAGCGCGCGCTGGTCGCTCTTCGGTGTCGGTGGCGGCCGCCCCGACCTGGCTCCGGTCTTCCAGGAGCAGCTGAGCGCTCTGGCCAATGCTCTGGCTCCTTGGGCGCAGGAAGAGACGAACCCAAACCTGCTCTCGGCCGCGCAGGGCAGCACGCCCGAAGAGATGCGAGCGATCTACGGGGGCGAACGCTACGACCGACTCGCGGCGATCAAGAAGCGGTATGACCCACGCAACTTGTTCCGCATGAACCACAACATCGCGCCGATGGCGAACGGCAAACTCCACCCGCAGAACGTCAGGACTCGACGACCCTCAACTCCGACGACTCACGAAATCTCCCGCTGATCGCCCTGCATCTAACGTCAAGAACGAGGAACTGATGTCCGACATCCTGAAGACGATCGAGTTTTACAAGCGCGAAGAGATCGCCGCGGCCAAGCGCACCCTTCCGCGAACGGAAGTCGACGCGCGCGCAAGAGCTGCCTCACCACCGCGCGGCTTCATCGCGGCCATTCGCAACAAGCACGCAGCCCGCAAATATGCGCTGATAGCGGAAATCAAGAAAGCCTCGCCCTCCAAAGGGCTCATTCGTGCAGATTTCGATCCACCGGCGCTCGCACAGGCCTACGAGGCTGGGGGCGCGACATGCCTCTCCGTGTTGACGGATATGCCCTCCTTCCAGGGACATCTCGACTTCATGGTCGCTGCGCGCGGGGCAACGAGCCTACCCGTCCTCCGCAAGGATTTCATGTTCGACACCTACCAGGTAGCCGAAGCACGCGCGCACGGGGCCGACTGCATCCTGATCATCATGGCGGCGCTCGATGACGGAGCAGCGAGCGAAATCGAAGCCGCGGCGCTGGACTACGGCATGGACGTGTTGATCGAAATCCATGACAAGCAGGAACTCGACCGCGCCCTCAAACTACGTTCGCCGATGATCGGTATCAACAATCGCAACCTGCGCACTTTCGAGACCACGCTGGCGACTAGCGAGGCGCTTGCGCCGCAGGTTCCCAAAGAGCGACTGATCGTGGGAGAAAGCGGCCTGTTCATTGCCGCCGACCTTGCGAGGCTCGCGCTGGTTGGTATCTCGACATTTCTGGTCGGCGAAAGCCTGATGCGACAGGCCGATGTCGCTGCTGCGACGCGCAATCTGCTTGCAAACGGCGAGCCTCCCCACTAGCTGCGAGTTCCGCACGCGATCGTTACGGCTGTAACGAAATCGTTCAACGCCGAGACATTCGCGTAACCGGCATCGTCCAAGCTCGATTTGACACGGATCCGGGGCGGCTTGGTCAACGGCAGGCGTTTTCGCGCAAGGCCGTTAGGGAGTTTGCTCGATGCCGGTTACAGTCGCCCAACACGTCATCTCGCGCCTGCGCGACGTCGGGGTCACCGATGTTTTCGGTGTTCCGGGCGACTTTTCTTTCGCAATCAGCGATGCCGTAGAAGCCGACGCCGCGATGCGCTGGATCGGCTGCGGCAATGAGCTCAATGCCGCCTATGCGGCAGATGGATATGCCCGGTTGAGAGGCGCCGGCGCTGTCTGCACAACGTTCGGCGTCGGCGAATTGAGTGCCTTGAATGCCATCGCCGGTGCTTATGCGGAGCAGCTTCCGGTCTTCCATCTGGTAGGCACGCCGTCGATGGCTGCGCAAGCCGCCCGTAGCCTGTCGCACCACACGCTGGGCGACGGCGAGTTCGGTCTGTTCCGTCGCATGAGCGAACCGGTGGTGTGCGCAAGCGCAGTCATGACGCCGCAGAGCGTCGCATACGAGACCGAACGCCTCATCCATGAGGCTTTCTATCATCTGCGCCCGGTCTACATGGCGTTTCCCGCCGATCTGGCTGTGCAACCGGTGCTAGGAAGCGCGAAGCCGATCAACCGTCCAGAAAGCGATTCCGTCGTCCTCGAGCAAGTCGTGGAGCAAATCCTCTCGGCTCTGGACCGCGCCAGGACCGGCTGCATCCTCCCTGGATTCCTGGTGGCGCGCGCCGGTTTGCAAAGGGTCATGCAGGCGGTGGTCGACGCCTCCGGGCTACCGTTCGCAACCATGCTTCTGGACAAATCCGTCCTTGATGAAAATCAGTCGGCCTATGTCGGTATCTATTCCGGGCGATTGATGAACGAACAAGTCCGCCAATTTGTTGAGAGTTGCGACGCGGTGGTCGCCGTCGGCGCGCTCTTCAGCGACCTGAACACGGGCGCCTTCACAGCTCATCTCGATCCTGCACGGCTGATTTCGATAGGACAGCATCAGGTCACACTGCGAGGCAAAACGTACTATGGCGTCGAAATGGCTGACGTGCTCACGCTTCTCGCCAAGCGGCTGAAGAGGCGACGTCAGACAGCTTCGCTTCAAGCCACATCGCTCGGATCAGCAAGCGGTGGCGGCGGTGATCCAATTACAGCCACCGCGCTGTATCCGCGCTGGGGCAACTTCATCCGCCCCGACGACGTCGTGGTGGCGGAAACCGGCACCATATCCATGGGTCTCGGCTTTGCGCGGCTACCTCGAGGAGCGAGCTTCTATAGCCAGGCGCTTTGGGGCTCGATCGGCTGGGCGACTCCGGCCGCGCTCGGAGCCGCTGTCGCAGCACCAGATCGACGTCTGCTGCTCATAACCGGGGACGGCGCGCACCAGTTCACGGCCCAGGAAATCGGCCAGTTTGCCCGTCTCGGCCTGAAGCCGGTGATCTTCGTGCTGAACAATGACGGCTATACGATCGAACGGCTGCTTTGCCGCGATCCCAAAGCCTCCTACAATGACATAGCGCCCTGGCGCTACGCGGAGTTGCCCCGTGTGTTCGGCTGCAAGGGCTGGATGACCGCACGTGTCACGACCTGCGCAGAGCTCGACCAGGCACTGCAGCGCGCCGAGCTTGCGGAGAGCGGAGTTTACATCGAGGTAGTGACCGCCCCGGATGAAGCGCCGCCCCTCCCGCTTCGATTAAAGGACGCCAAAGCGAACCTGTACCACTCAGAGCAATAGCTAGGCCCTCTCGCCTGACGTCTTCTCAACGCGCCGCCTGAACTCCTCGGCTGGAATCACCCCCTCGATCACGGATCCTCTCAAGAACCAGGCAGGAGTTCCGCGAACATCGTGCTCATGTGCCCTCGCCTCCGCCTCGGATACGTATTGGAAGGCAGAGCCGTCGGCCAGCGCATTCTCCAGCATGCCGACATCGACCCCGAGCTCGCTCGCATATCGCATCACAACGCTGGCGTCACCTAGATCATGCCCGAGCGCGAAATGCGCGGCAAACAGCCTCGCGTTAAACTGCCCGGCAATGCCGGGGTATCGGCGGCGCGCCCATGCCGAGGCCGCCAATGCAGTTCGACTATTGGGCAATCGATCCGGCCAGTTCAAGATCAATCCTGCATCTCTCGCTTGCCGCTCCAACTGGTCATACATCGGGCCCTGCCGTGGGCCGACGCGAATGCCCCTGGCAGGAATCTCCGGATGAGCCTGAAAGGGAAGATCAACGACGTCGAACCCGGCCGCGATCAGGATATCATCCCTGTCTTGGGAGACGTAGCAAAAGGGGCAGATGAAGTCGAACCAATGCAACGCCACAGGCTTGATCCGCGGCGACGGTCCGCCATCGGCCGCCCCCAGCTCTCTCTTCAATCCGGTCATCAACACTCCTCTTGCCGCCGCGAGCGACGATGAAGGCACGGCTTCCGCTCCGGCATCTCTCCATGAGATAACCTGTCCAAGCGGCATGGGAAGGCGCAGCACCGTGAAGTTCACGCACTGTAATCCTGAGGCATGTGCACATCCGAGCCTACCCGCCTGGCCGCGATCGAAAACCGGGTCCCCCGACCCGCTACGGAGCTTACCTCGACGTGATGTCCGAGCACAGCGACGGCTTGCCGGACGATAAAAAGCCCGATGCCGAGCCCCCCGTCTCGCGTTGCCTCGACACGCGTAAAGGCTTCGAAAATTTTCGACATATGCTCATCGGAAATACCAATTCCGGTGTCGATGACGTCGAGCCGGACACAATTCTGAAAGTGACGACAGCCCAGTAGAACCCGGCCGCCAGGTTCCGTGTATTTGATCGCATTGCTGACCAGGTTGCGAAGCACGGCACTGAGCAGAAGGGTATCGCTCGAAATCCAGGAGTGGGTCGATACCACACGAATTTGAAGCCCTTTCTCCAGCGCCGCCAATTCGTGCTCGCGCCGGGCTTCTCGCAGCAGCGATTCGAGATTGACCGGAGCCAGCTGAATCCGCCCGCCGTGTTCGCTGATACGAAGGGCGCTCAACAACTGATCAAGTTGACAGGTCAATCGATCGATTGCGCTCTGGCAAAGTTTGAGGAGGGTCAACTCCGATGCGGTACGAAAGCCATTCTCCAGCCGCTCACGGACGTTCTGGATGATCTGCAGCGGTTGACGAAGATCATGCCCCGCCATAGCGAGCAGTGTTGCTTCAAACTCGCAGCCGGTCAACGTCTTCGGCGAGACAGCAGTACTCGTCGCAGCGGAGCCGCCACGGACGGCTCCAATGGGTTTCCTCGTTCCGTGCAGCGACATGAACTCCACAAGCGGTGCCACTTGCGCCAGGCGCAAACGGCCAACCGTCCCTCAGTTGCGGCCGGCCTCATATGGGAACCAGACCCGACCTTCGGTTTCATCGATCCAGTTTTCCAGAAGACTCGCACTAACGACGTCGTCATGCTCATTGCACAACGAATGCGTCTCACGCATGCATGGGCCGCTTCTTGACTCATTGATGTCTCCAGAAGCCTGCAGGCAGATCATCAAGCTATCGGTCCGAGATCGACCACAATGTGTCCCACCGCGTTGCACGAGGACCCTGAACAATTCCAACCGGAATCGGAAGTGAAACAATTTCAAGGAGCGGATGAGCGCACTGCAATTCGAACCGTCGACAGTCTCAACATTCGCACGCGACAAATGCGAGCGTGAATTGCTTCACGCCGGCATCTCGCAATTCGCCTTTTCCAAATCGAAGACGCCGGGCGAACGGACTCACTCGCAATGCACCGACCGCACGAATAACTGACCATTCAACCCCCCGGTGTGCCCGCGGCCTCAGACTTGGACCGCCAAGCGCGAAAGCGATGCCCCCGCCATGCATCGGGCCGGATGCCTGAGCTCTTCGAGATGCGGACGCAGAGGCTCAGCAGCACGTCTCAGCACATTGAGTAGCCACTCATGCGGCGCGCTTCCAGAGTTACGCTCATGCCACAGGACACCGACGTCCATGAGAGCGGTCCTGTATGGCAACTCGCATATTGACAGTGCATGCAACCGCGCCAGGGACCTGCCGAGTGGCCGCGGCACGATCGCCGCCAGATGCGCTCCCTCCAGCAGCGAGGGAAGTGACAGAAAATGCGGTAATGAGACTGCAATACGTGGAGCTGTTTTCGCTGCCGAAAAGGCCCGCGCGAGGCCAACCCGATCAAACATGTCGGAGCGCCGAGCCAATCCACGTTCGGATAGAAAGCCGTCGACAATCCGGTCCTGATCACCATGCAGTGAAACGACCGCGATGGATAAGCCAGAGAGTTTCCGAAGCGAAACTTGACCAAGCTCCAGCGACGAACTCGCTATCAGGACGTCATCGTAATAAAAAAGCGAATTCGACCGAAAGCGCGCTGGCGCATCGGAGAACGTTCCGATCGCCGCATCGATCTGACCAAGATCAATCTGCTCGCCAAGGTCGATCCGGCTGTCCGACCGGACGACGAGATCGACATTGGGTGCCTCGCGCCTGAGCAACTCGAGAAGATGCGGCACCATCACAGTGGTTACGAAGTCGCTCGCGGCAATTGTGAACCGCCTGCTCGACGTTTCCGGCTTGAACTTCGGCAGCTCGATTGCGGCTTCCAGGGATCCCCAGGCCTTGCGTATCAATGGAGCCATTGCGAGTGCGCGTGCCGTCGGCTGCATTCCCGTCGTCGTACGGATAAACAACTCGTCATCGAGCATCTCTCTCAGCCGAGCGAGAGCGTGGCTGACCGCGGACTGACTGAGGCAAATGCGCTGGCCAGCCCGCAGCACGCTTCGCTCCTCCATGACCGCGTCGAAGACGCGCAAAAGATTAAGATCCAGCTTATTGAAGGATATAGTCATTGACTAACCACAGGATGGTGACATCCGATCTCATAGCATCGCACGTGATGGGTCGAGTCATTCGCCTGCTCTCGGCTTCGTTACTTGGCGCTATCTTGCGTTACTCGGCACTGTCCTGTCCGACTGCGGGCTACGGCCCGGAAGCGGATGCTCCTGCCGACGCAAGAGCTGTAACGCCGGAGCCGCAATGAATCGCGTTAATTTCCGGGAAGATGCGCGAGCTGTCGTGAAACGGAGCCGGCAGGGGCGGGGCCGAGGCATCGTCAAGGTCGTATCGTCGGCGCGGTCGATTGCGGCTACCGATAAATTCGCGTATTGAGGCCCATATCGTATCGAGCACGGTGGATCCCGGCGGCCTCGATGAAGCCGCGACGGCGATCGTGACACCGGCGGTCACGAACGCGATCTTCACGGCGAGCGAACGCCGCATCAGTCGATTGCCAATCCATCCCGTTGAGAAGATGGCCTGTTGATCGCGATCAACACTGCTACCGCCGCCCCACTTCAGCCAAGGATTCCCCGCACGCCATGCGCGAAGATTCACCCCTCACCAACAGGAAGCCGATGACAATCGCGACGGCCGAACTGAGAAGCTCGAACAGCCGCATCTCCAGCGACCGGGGACTTCATCAACGCGCGCAAGCGACCGACCAAAACCGTGGTGGGAGCGTCCGCGATCAACACGAAATGATTTCAAAATTGACCTTTCAGGTTACGGCTGTAGCCAAAACCTTGCGAAAAGACGCTGGGATACCAATCTTGTGGCATAAGCCACCCACCGAAGGCCTCCTCCAAACGTTGCTCTCCGGGAGCTGTGCTGCGACACAAGTTCGCGTGCCCACGCAATCCGGGGCGCCGGAGAAATCGAATGAACGAACGGATTGAAAGTCCAGCCGCCGTGCTTGCCAACGAGACAATCGGACCGCTAGGACCCTTGGCCGCAAACGGCAAGGATCGCCGCGCGCTCACATGCCTGGTGGTTGAGGATGATACGACCATGCGTCACTTGGTCACGACCTACCTCGAAGATCACGACATCCGGGCGATCTCGGCCTCACGGCGGGACGAGGTCGTCACGCTGCTGACCCGCAACCAGCCGGATTTGGTCGTCCTTGATCTGCGGCTGGGGCAGGAGGATGGTCTCGATCTCCTGCGCGAAATCCGCGCGCATTCCGATGTCCCGGTCATTATCACCACCGGTCATCGCCGCGACGAGATCGATCGCGTCGTGGGGTTGGAACTGGGAGCAGACGATTACATCACTAAGCCGTTTGGCTTGAGGGAGTTGTTGGCCCGCATCCGCGCTGTCCTGAGACGCCGGGAAACGGGACAGGCCACATCGCATCGGCCAAACGAAAAAGGCACCTTTCGTTTTGGAGGCTGGCGGCTTGACCGGCGGACACGCCGCCTGACCAATTCCCGCAACGAACCAGTTGCCCTCACAAAGGGTGAATATACCCTGCTGATCGCCTTCCTCGAGGCCCCACAACGACCGCTCTCCCGCGAGCATCTGCTGCAGGCAACACGCGTCCACGAAGATGTCTTCGACCGGAGCATCGATGTGCAGGTACTGAGGCTGCGCCGCAAGCTGGAGTCCGATCCAAGCACCCCGTCCATTATCCGAACGGAGCGCGGTGTCGGCTATGTGTTCACGCCTCCGGTGGAAGCGCAGTGAGATCGAATTGCCGGCAACGGTCGTCTGGCTGACGCCAAGCGCGTTTCCCGCTCCAGACGCTGCTCCTGCAGGAACAAGATGGTGCCCGCTCCGTTGAACCGCCGGAAGGCGGATGCGGACGCGACTGGTGAGGCTGGAACGCTGCAGGGGCAAAGGAGGTTCGAAGGGAGAGAAATTTTGCCGCTCCAGCCATCGTGGCAGGATATCGCGATCCGGCTTGCTTTGACGATACTGGCGGCCGGGATCATCGGCTTTGACCGGGAGGCGCGCGGCCACGCCGCAGGCTTTCGGACCACAATTCTTGTTGGTCTTGCGGCGTCGGTCGCCATGATCCAGGCCAATCTCCTCTTGCCGATCGCGGGCAAGACACCCCAGTCGTTTGCCGTCATGGATCTGATGCGACTGCCCCTCGGCATCCTGACCGGCGTCGGCTTCATCGGCGGGGGTGCAATTCTGAGACGGGGCGACCTGCTCACTGGCGTTACCACGGCGGCGACGCTGTGGCTTGTAACCGTCATTGGCCTTTGCTTCGGTGGCGGCCAGCTGATTCTCGGGATCGCGGCGACGATACTTGCCGTCCTGACCCTCTGGGCGTTGAAGCAGTTCGACAGCACGATTTTGCGCAAGCACCGCGCCCGTCTCGTTATCGCGGGCCCGGATGACTGGCGGCCGGTCGAGTCTGTCCTCAGGACTTTGAAACAGCTTAACTGCAGCGGCCGCTTCCAGGCCCAGAATCGGCACGGCAGCTCTGCAACTGCTGACTACACCTTTGACCTCACATGGACGCAGCCTGCGCGGGCGCAGCCGCCGCTCGACCTGATGCAGGCGCTTGCGCGCGATCATACCATCGTCTCTTTCAGCATCATCGCGGATCGCTGATTGCTCCACTCAATGCGTATTGCTCTCATGCCACCGCTCGAGGTCTGACTTCCTGGCTCCCTGGGAGCCCTGCTCTTTTTCGACCGGTTGCTTCCAGGGCTGATCCGTTTGCTTCAGAGACCCCTTGTCGGTTCTGTGGCGGGGATCGTCGGTCGGCTTTTCCTGGCTCATCCTGCTTCTCCTCCATCGTCCCGAGCCGAGAACGTTGCGCATGGCCGCTGGTTCCCGCAGGCTGTCCCCGTACCAGTGAACTTTCGGGCTGCGTGTTTGGTTATCGTTGCACCGCGCAAGGCATTCGTGCGGAAGGAACATGCGACGAATGGCAGGCAAGGCGCCCTCGCGGCAAACAACCAAGCAACATGCGACGCGGCTCTGGCCTCTCCTCGCCCTGAACTTCTTCATGGCCGATATGCAGTCGGGGATCGGCCCTTTCGTCAGCGTCTTCCTGCTGGAGCGCGGCTGGGCCAGCGGCTTGATTGGAACGGCGATGACGATCGGCAATATCGCTGGCATGCTGATCACGACGCCGGTCGGCGGACTCATCGATGCTACCCGGCACAAACGCCTGTGGGTCATCCTCCCGGGTGTCGCGGTGGTGGGGGCCTCGTCCATCATCCTCCTCTGGCAGAGCTTCTGGGCGGTGGCCGCATCCCAGATCGCAACCTCTGTCGCGGGAGCTGCAATCGTGCCGGCGGTAACCGGCATCACCCTCGGCATGGTGAAGCAGCGGGGCTTCAACCGCCAGAACGGCCTCAATCAGGCATTCAATCACGCCGGCAACATGGTGGGCGCGGCGGCTTCCGGCTATCTCGGCTGGCAATTCGGCTATTTCTCCGTTTTCCTGCTCGCGGCGTTCTTCGGCGCGATCACGGTTGCCTGCGTGCTGATGATTCCACCCTCCTCCATCGACGACCATGCGGCGCGTGGCGGCAAGGAGGACGATCCGAAAAGCGAGCACAGCGGCCTCTCGGTGCTGCTCAAGCATAAGCCGCTCCTGGTCCTTGCGCTTTCACTCGCTGTATTTCATCTCGGAAACGCGGCCATCATTCCTCTCTATGGGATGGCGGCCGTCGCGGGCCGCCAGGCCAATGGGCCGAGTTTTGTCGCGACCACCATCGTGGTCGCACAGGGCACGATGATCATTGCGTCGGTGCTCGGCATGCGCGCTGCCGAGGGCCGCAGCTATTGGCCGATCCTGCTTGTGTCGTTTCTGGTGCTGCCCTTGCGCGGCCTCCTTGCCTATTTCCTGACTGGATGGTGGGGCGTCGTTCCCGTCGAGATCCTGGATGGTATCGGCACCGGGCTGCAAAGCGTTGCCGTACCCGGAATGGTGGCCCGCTCGCTCAGCGGCACGGGCAGGGTCAATCTGGCACAGGGGGCCGTCATCACGGTCCAAGGCGCGGGCGCCGCCGTCAGTCCCGCGCTTGGTGGCTGGATCGCCGAGTGGATTGGCTTTTCGCCGACCTTTCTCGTGCTCGGTGCGCTGGGGCTCGCTGCGGTGGGCTCGTGGGTAATGCTCGGATCGGCTGTCCGAAAATACTGACGCAGACAAGTCGCGATGGAAAACGAACGCGACATGCCTGCATAGGTTCACACGTCGTGGCATTCGGATATCAGTCCCAAGCACCATCAAACCGGTGATGCAAAGCGCTGTATTCTCGCCGCGCCTTCGCGCCCGAGATTCTGCTCATTGCCGTCCTCCTCGAAAATATGGAGGGCGCGGGGAAGACCGGGTGGCCGCTGCACCCGGGGCTCCCGCGCAAACAAAATTTGCGCGAGCGCGAAAACCACAGGTACAGGCGGTGATCACACCGGCCTTCCCCGCGCAGTGGTTTACGGCTTATAACGTGCTCTCTCCGGTGAACCAGCGTTTGCCACCGTTGTCCGTACGACACCTTTGGAGTTTCGCCCGAACTTGGCGCCTGCATGGGCGCGCCAAGACCACACGACTTCGCCGTCCGCGAATGCACCGCACGTCGATCGGCACATCCCGTCCACCGCATTCCGCTCCACGTTCGTGACGACGCGTACGCCCCTCGTGTCGGTAGCGGAACGCGGTTAGCTAATCACACATTCGGAAAAAAAGAAAGAACAATATTTTTGCCGCGTTTGCTTGACAACAATTCGCGCATGCCGCCCGACGGGCAAATCAGCTTGCTCATCGCTTTGCGTTCGTAATCCGATCTCACCGCGCCTTAGCCAGGCAATACGGCCGGCGGCTCCTGCTTGTCGACCTCGTCCATCTCCTCGAATTCGCGCTCGGCCTGGCGCCAGAACTCGTCGTCCCGACCTTCCGGCTTTCCGGCCCGCTCCCATAGCTGATGGGCACGGACCTTGATCTGATCATCGCTAGGATATGCCATGGTCGGTCTCCGTTTCGTTTGTCCTGGTCAAACCACCGACCCGAACGTCTCCTAAGTTCGACATTTGAATCAGGGACACCAACGTCTCTCATCAAAGTGGAAATTCCCGAACAGCCACGAGGTTCATTCGAATGGCGCCCAGACCGATGCCGCGGCGCACTCTCTGGTCAGCTCTCGACCATCCGCGATTGTGGCGACAGGCGAGATATGGAACACGTATAGACCTGCTTTGTTGCCCCTCGTTGCGGGGCGTCCGGCCTCGGGTTCAGGATTGCGCCGCCGATGTCGCGGGCTCGAAATTTGTCAGACCAATTATCCACGTCGCGGCAGCGGCGGCCCGGCTTGGCCATCCTGTCCAACTGGACGGTCATGCTGGCCATCGCCGTCATGGCTGGCCTTCTTCTGGCCGGCCGAGACTCTGAAAATCATGCCGTCGACGCCGAAGACGCTTCGCTTCCGGGTGAAGCGGACATCTTCCGCGATGGCCGGCTCGCCTCCAGCGACACCCCACCCGCGCGCAGCCGCGCCCACTGGCTGCTGCGCATCTATGCCGCCATATCCGAGCATCGCCTCGTCGCGCTGGCAGCCGGCATGACTTTCTACAGTCTGCTGGCGATTTTCCCAGCGCTTGCCGCACTCGTTGCGATCTACAGCCTGTTCGCCGACCCCTCGACCATTGCGGGGCACGTCGATTACCTCTCGGGTTTCCTGCCGGGTGGCGCGCTCGACGTCGCACGCGACCAGCTCACCCGGGTTGCCTCCAAGGGACGACAGACGCTTGGTTGGACCTTCCTGATCGGACTGGCGATCTCGTTGTGGAGCGCCAATGCCGCGATGAAGTCGCTGTTTGACACGCTGAACATCATCTATGGCGAGCGAGAGGGGCGCGGCTTCTTCAAGCTCAACACGGTCTCGCTGATGTTCACGCTGGGAGGGATTGTCTTCGTCCAGCTGGCGATCGCAGCCGTCGTCATCTTGCCCGTGGCATTGAACTATGTCGGCCTCTCCGACCGCGCCGATCTGTTGCTTCGTGCCGGCCGCTGGCCGGGACTCCTGGTCGCACTGACGGTGAGCCTTTCCTTCATCTACCGGTTTGGGCCTGATCGGCGGACAGCACGATGGCGCTGGGTCAGTTGGGGAAGCGTCACCGCTGCGATGCTGTGGCTCGCGGCATCGGCGGCCTTCTCCTGGTACGCCGCCAATTTCGGCGCATACAACGAAACCTACGGCTCGCTCGGCGCCGTGATCGGATTCATGACCTGGCTATGGATTTCCGCCATCGCCGTTCTGGTAGGCGCGGAGGTCGACGCTGCGATGGAACTCGGCTAACTATCTCTCACGCCCAGGCCAATGTTGCCGATTGTGATCGGCAAATCAGGAACGGCCCGCGCTGGGGCTCCTTATCCCCTTCGTCAACGAACGAAGGAAAACCAACACATGAAACTTGCGACCATCATGTTGGCAACGACCCTCGCCATGTCTGGTACAGCTGTGTTTGCGGCTGGAGCGGGCGGCGCAGGCAGCGGCTCTGCCGGAGGCGGCTCGGCTGCGGGAAGTTCTTCAACGGGCGCGACCTCGCCAGGCACGTCGTCGTCTCCGGGCAGCACGACCTCTCCCGGCATCACAAGCCCGGGCAGCACGACAGGTATGGGAACGGGCACGACCGGAATGGGCACCGGCACCACGAACGGGATGAGAAACAACAATGGCGTCGGCACCTCTCCCGGTATGGACAATGGTCTCAACTCGGGCGCGGGCACCGGTTGTCGTGGCGCGGGATCGACGACGAGCAGCGGCGCGACTGGCGCGGCCGGCACCGGCTCGTGCTAGCAGGATTCTCGCCGCATTGAGACATCGCTCTGCATAAGCTTGCCAGAGAACAGCTCCACGTCATTGGCGTCGGAGCTGTTCTTCTGAGCGGCGAGATGCCCGCGACGGCGTTGGAATTTGGCGCGTCCAAAGGAACAATCGCCATCCCGGCCCTGTTGCCTCGTCAAGTGCTGAAATTGAGGGAACATTTCAATGCCGCGAAAAGAAACGATCCGAAAGGCCAAGGCGGACAAGCGTGCCGGGAAATCGGCCAGCACCCAGGCCGGCGAGTTTGTGCGCGAAGAAATCGATAAAATTCGCCACGGAGAGCATGGCGCGCGGTCGCCGCAGCAGGCCATCGCCATCGGTCTCTCAGAAGCACGCCGCGCGGGCGTGGCACTTCCGCCGCCCCGTCGAGGCAAGGCAAAAAAGAGCACACGCAAGAGCGCCGGATATGCCTATGAAGCAGGTCAGGGCAAGCGCAAGACGCAACGGCGGCCGCGCGTTGCGCGTGCCGTGAAGCAGGTTTTGAAAAAGGAGCCGCGATCCAGCGCCTCGCGCGGCGCGCTTTCAAAACAGGCCAAACGCGCCGCGAGCCGCCGTAGCGCGGCATCGCGCTCGGCGGCCGCCCGTAAAGCCGCGCGAACCAAGGGCGCGAAGGTGCGATCGACGGCTGCAAGGAAGGCCGCGCGTACGCGGGCGAAACGTCGGCGATAAGCCCTGCCCTGCCCTGCCGGTCGCGGCCGCGCTTATCGCGTCTTGCTGCGCTTTTTCTCGATCTGTCGGCCTGCAACAGCTTTCGCCGCAGCGCGCATTTTCGCCGGCTTTGGCCTGGACGCCTGGAGACCGTAGGTCGAGAATCCCTTCGCCGCTTCCGCGATCTCTCGGTCGTTGAGGATGTGCGCCGATCCCAGCGCAAGCGAAAGATAATATTGGCGCGCGATGGTCTCGAGCTCGACGGCAAGCCACATCGCCTTGTCCAGATTGGCGCCGACCGCGATCATGCCGTGATTGGCGAGCAGGCAGCCGTTGCGGCCCTCAAGCGCGGCAAGCGCGAGCTCTGATAATTCCGCCGTGCCGTACAGCGCATAGCCCGCGCAGCGGACATCGTTACCGCCGAACGCAGCCATCATGTAGTGGCAGGCGGGGATCGGCTTGCGCGCGATCGCAAGCACGGTGGCATAGGTCGAATGGGTGTGGACGACGCTACCGACGTCCGGCCGGCCGCGCACGATATCGAGATGGAAGCGCCATTCGGTGGATGGCGGCAATGGGCCATCCCACGAACCATACTCGCCTTCGAGCGGCATCGACGCGATCATCTCTGGCTTCATCGCCTCGTAAGGCGTCGCCGAGGGTGTGATCAGCATCCTGTCCTCGTAGCGGACGGAGATATTTCCCGATGTGCCCTGGTTGAGACCCGACGCATTCATCCACCGGCATTTCGCGATGATGGCTTCACGCAATTGTTGTTCCTCACGGGTCATATCGAAATGCCTTTCGTCTTCAGCGCGGCGCGCTGAGTGGCACCATAGCCGCAGATGACGAGGCAACTCCACACAATCTGCGGCGGCACGGAGCTCGTTCGCCGAGGGGACCTGCGCCCTCACGGCGGAAAGGCCGGCGACTCCTGTGTCGAGGCCGGCTTCTCCCATAAACTTGTCCCTCGCCTATCCCGCGCGCGCCAGCAGGAAGGATGCCGCGGCGGCCGCAAGCGCGGGGATTGCGGCGACCGCGAACAGCGACTGCGGCCCGATCTGGTTCGCCAGCAGAAGGCCGCCGACAAGTGGCCCGACGATCGAACCGATGCGGCCAATCCCCAGCGCCCAGCCGACCCCCGTCGATCTGATCGCCGTCGGATAAAACGTTGCCGTCAGTGCGTTTGAGGCGATCTGGCCGCCGACGATGCAGAATCCGGCCACGAAGATCGCGACGGTGACGAGGCCCGTGGAATGGCTGGTGATGCCGATCGCCGCCACGGCGCCCGCCGCACACAGATAGGTCAGCGCGAGCGCACGAAAGGAGAAGCGGTCGATGAAGCGCCCGAGCGTGAAGGTGCCGACCACGCCACCGACCTGAAGCATCGCGCCGATGGCAGCGGCAACCGAAACCGAGACGCCAAGGTCGTTCAAAACTGTCGGAAGCCAGTTCGAGAGCAAATAGAGATCGAGCAGGCTCATGAAGAAGACGATCCACAACAACAATGTCGTGGCCGCGCGCTTCTCGGCAAAGAGATGTGCGACCGGCAGACCGGACAATCTCGGCTCCTGCGCCACAAAGCGGACGTCCGCGGCAGGTGGCATATCGGGCGTGATCCGCCGCAACAGTTCCGCAACCTCGCGATCGCGCCCGCCGACCAGCGCCAGGAAGCGAATCGATTCCGGCAGCGCGCGGACCAAGATCGGCACCAGCAGCAGCGGCGCGAGCCCGCCGACCACGAAAACCGAGCGCCAGCCAAGGGCCGGGATCAAGGCAGCCGCGAGCAGGCCGCCCACGGCCGCGCCGATCGAGAAGCCCGCAAACATCGTCATGACCATGGTTGCGCGGCGCCGGTGCGGACTGAACTCGGAGATCAGCGCGACGGCATTCGGCATCGCGCCGCCAAGGCCAAGGCCGGTGAGAAAGCGCAACGCGATCAGCCATGGCGCGTCCGGGGCCAGGACGGTGAGCAGAGTGGCGATGCCGAAGGCCGCCGTGCTCAGCACGATGATCCGCTTGCGGCCGATCCGGTCGGCGATGGTGCCGAAGATCAATGCACCGATCATGAGGCCGAACAGCCCGGCGCTGAACACCGGTCCCATCGCCGACCGCGGCAACCTCCACTCCTGGGCCAGCGCCGGCGCGACGTAGCCGATCGCCTGGGTATCGAAGCCGTCGATGAACAGAACCGCCGCACAGATCAGCAGCAAATGAACCTGAAAGGGCCCGACCCGGTGCCGGTCGATGTAGCCGGGGACGTCGATGACCGTGGGCGAAGGCCTCTCCCTAACGGCAATTGTCATGTGCGGTCGTTCTCCCTGCGCAACACCGTTGCATGAACTATAGTTGTTTAATACAAAATCTCTTATATTGAGACTTACTCGAAATCAAGCCTGCCCGCCGTCACCCGTTTTCGGGGCCGCAGAACCGGGTTACAGGGCATCATGCGCAGGGCGCGCGGAGGTTGGATTGGACCAGGAAGCGGAGACGACAAACAGCCGGGACCGGGTGCTTGCGGTGCTCGACCTGTTCAGCGAAAGCCGCCCGCTCTGGACGCCGGACGAACTCATGCGGGAGCTCGGCTACAGCCGGCCGACGCTTTACCGCTATCTCAAGAGCCTGAAAGAGAGCGGGCTTCTGATGTCGGCGCGCGGGGGCCGCTTCACGCTCGGCCCGCGCGTCGTCGAAATGGATTATCTGAGCCGGCGGGCGGACCCCCTCGTCGCCGCCGCCGCTTCGCCTCTCGCCGCGCTCACCGCCGCGCAGCCCTGCACCGCGCTGGTCGTGCGCTGGTACGGCGACAAGATGCTGTGCGTCGCCTCGCAATCGTCGGCGCCCAATCCGGTGAGCAGCTATCCGCGGGGACGACCGATGCCGATGGGACGCGGCGCAATTGCACGTTCGATCATGGCCTTTCTGCCCAGACAGCGCCTCGTCCCGCTGATCACCCGCTATTCCGACGATCTGCGCGCCGTTGGCGTCGGCGCTACGCCGGAGGAGATCATTGCTGTGCTCAAGCGCATCAGACGGGCCGGCGTTGCAGTCGCCTTTGGCGAAGTCACGCCGGGCGCCATTGGAATTGCCGCGCCTATCCTGGACGCCAATGATCCCGTCGCAAGCCTTTGCGTGACGATCGCGGGCCAGCATGCAAATGGCGAGCTGATTGATCGGATCAGCAACGAAGTCCGCAATGCAGCCCGCCTGGTCTCGATCGCAGCCTTCGGCTCCGCAAAGTAATCTCATCTAGTGAGATTTAAGTTGACGAAAACCTGATCCGGCTTCATGTGGAACGTCAAATGGCTCGCGGTCGGACTCCTCCATCGCGGAGCTGCTCTCGAGGGTTATGGCTTCGATGCAGAACTCACCTGAAACAGATGTGCCGGTCGTGATCGTCGGCGGCGGGCCGGTCGGCATCGGACTCGCGATCGATCTCGGTCTGCGCGGCGTCCGCACCATCGTGGTCGAACGTTACAGGGATCCGCAGCCGATCCCGAAGGGACAAAATCTGACCCAGCGCACCATGGAGCATTTCCATTTCTGGGGTGCGGAAGCGGAGTTGCGCGCCGCGCGTACCATCCCGCGCGACTATGGCATTGGCGGCATGACGAGCTACGGCACGCTGCTGAGCGGCTATGGCTACGACTGGCTGCAGCGCGAGCTGGTCCGACCATTCTATTTCACCGACAATGAACGCCTGCCGCAATACGCGACCGAAGCCGTGCTTCGGCGCAGGGCAGCGCAGATCCCCGCCATTGAGACCCTGTACGGCTGGACCGCCGAAGCCGTTCGCCAGGATGATGGCGGCGTGAGTGTCGACATCGTCGACCGCGATGCAAACAAGCGGAGCCTGCGTGCTGATTATGTCGTGGGGTGCGACGGCAGCCGCTCGACCGTGCGCGAGCAGGCCGCCATCACGCAGACCCGGTCCGATCACGACCGTCTCATGGTGCTGCTCGTCTTTCGCTCCGCCGGCCTGCACAAGCTGCTGGAGCGCTTTCCGGGCAAATCGTTCTACAACGTGCTGCATCCGGAGCTCGACGGCTACTGGAAGTTCTTTGGACGGGTCGATCTCGGCAGTACGTGGTTCTTCCATGCCCCCGTTCCCGCCAGCACCACGCGCGAAAATTTTGATTTCCGCGGCTTTCTCCACCAAGCCGCCGGCGCCGAGTTCGACATCGAATTCGAGCACATCGGCTTCTGGGATTTGCGCTTCGCGCTCGCCGACAGCTATCGCGCCGGGCGCATCTTCATCGCCGGCGACGCGGCGCATAGCCACCCGCCCTATGGCGGCTACGGGGTGAACAGCGGACTCGAGGACGCCGTCAATCTCTCCTGGAAGCTCGCGGCAGCCCTGCAAGGCTGGGGCGGCGGCGGATTGCTCGACAGTTATGATGCCGAGCGACGGCCGGTGTTCGCCTCCACGGCGCGCGATTTCATCGAGAAATCCATTTTCGATGATCGCGACTTCTTGCGCAAACACGATCCAGCGCGCGATCGCTCCGATTTCGAGACCGCCTGGCGCGAGCGGCAGTCCGGCGCGCGCGCGGAGGTGAACGCTTTCGAACCGAATTACGAGGGCTCACCGATCGTGTGGGGGCCGGCGGGCGCAGTCAGCAGCGCGATCGGCTCGCATGCTTATGCGGCCCGCGCCGGCCATCATCTCGCGCCACAGCCCTTGACCGGGGGCAAGAATATTTTCGAGGCGCTCGGACATGGCTTTACGCTGATCGACCTCGGCGCAAGCCACGCGGCATCCGGCTTCGAGCAGGCCGCCTCGAAGCTCCGCGTCCCCCTGAAAGTCGTCAGCGACTCTCCGACGGATGGTCGGGAGAATTATCAATCACGCCTGATCCTGGTCCGGCCGGACCAGTTCGTCGCCTGGGTCGGAGACGATGCCGATCCCGTCGAACTCCTGCGCCGCGCAATCGGCGCTGGAGCATGAGCCGGAAAAGAATGTAGCGGTTTTCCAGATCGATCCTACTCAACCTGAACGAGATCGGACGATCCCCGGATGCGGGATCGCCTCCCCGATATGTTCACCCGCCGCCGCGGCTTCGCGCGCTCCATTCGTGTTGCAACCGTAGCCAAATTTCAATTGGCCGACACGGTCGGGCAATATCAAAGGATGATAATCCTCATATTGATATCAATGGCCAGCTCGCACGCGGCCGACCGATGATTTCATTTTGAAAGATGCCGCATGAAAAGCCTCCTGACTTCCATCGGCCGCATCCAGTGGCCGAAACTCCGGTTTTACCTTTCCACCGCGCTCGTGTTTCTTGTTGCAGGAGTCATGATTGCGTACGGGGGAGGAGCGTCAGCTGAACTGGATTCAAATGCAGCCGAAGCGCGTGGGCTTTTCACGAAATTCGTGGCTGCACAGAACGCGCACGATGCGGACCAAGTAAAATCCATGCTCTGGAACTCGCCCGACATGCTGTTGTTTTCGCGCGGCATCGAAGCGAGGGGAACCGAGGCGGCGGTCGATCGCTTCACGCAATACTATCAGGGCACCTGGCATCTCGAACCTGACATGGCCAACCTTCACACCGCGGTGATCTCGAACGATGTCGTGCAAATTCTCGTGCCCATCGTTTTCACGCGCAGCCTCCCCGGCGGCCAGCCGCAGAGCAACACCTTTCTTGTCTGCCAAACCTTTGTCCGGGATGGGCACGGCTGGGTGATCGCATCGATCCTGCCGGTCGCAAATACTCGACTGAAATAATCACCGTGCCTCTTGAGCGAATCGCGCCGCTGCTTACTTGGCCGTTCCAGAGCGGTGCGCATTCGCCTGCACGCGGGATGTACATTCGTGGCTTATGATGATTTCAGCAAAGCCCCTTCGCGTTACAAATGTAACCAATTGTCCGCGGGTTGCCTCAATCGGACTGGCCCGAGCCTCGGCGGCTGACGGGCTCACGCAACATCACCGCTCTCTGAAACGTGTTCAGCAACGGAAGATTGCGCGCTCTATATAGCGTCCGGGGCGTCGGAGAGTTGGTTGATGACAGGAACGGATAGTACGCCGCCCCGCCAGAGCGGACCGATGCGCGCAGAGGACGGGCCCTCCGCCGACGTGGCGTCCGGCGTTCGGCTGTCACCCGGCAGCCCAGGCGTGGACCGGCGATCGTCGACCTGTCTCGTGGTCGAGGATGACAGCACCTTGCGTCACGTGGTGACGAACTATCTCGAGGATCACGATATCCATGTGGTCTCCACCAGCCGACGGGACGAGGTGGTCGGGCTGCTTGCGCGCACCACGCCCGATTTGGTGCTGCTCGATCTGCGACTGGGCCAGGAAGATGGTCTCGATCTGCTTCGCGAGATACGCGCGCAGTCCGATGTTCCCATCATCATCACGACCGGCCACCGCCGCGACGAGATCGATCGCGTGGTGGGACTGGAGCTGGGAGCGGACGACTACATCACCAAGCCGTTTGGCCTGAGGGAGCTTCTGGCCCGCATCCGCGCGGTCATGAGACGACGCGAAACCGGGCAAGCCGCCGTCCAGCGGGACAATGAGAAAGGCCGGTACCGGTTCGGCGGCTGGCACGTCGATCGCCGCCGGCGACGCCTCACCAATTCGGCCGGCGAGGAGGTCATCCTGACCAAGGGCGAGTACGTGCTTCTGGTCGCCTTTCTTGATGCGCCACAACGCCCCCTTTCCCGCGAACAGCTGCTGCAGGCGACCCGCGTGCACGAGGATGTCTTCGACCGCAGCATCGACGTGCAGGTGCTGCGCCTCCGGCGCAAGCTCGAGAGCGATCCAAGCACGCCATCCATCATCCGGACCGAACGGGGCGTTGGCTATGTCTTCTCGCTTCCCGTGGACCGCCTGTGATTGCCGCTCCGGGCACAAGACGTGAAGCGGGCTCGGCCGCGTGCCGGCAAGGCGCACCGACGCCCGCTTCTGTCGCCAAGGCGGCGCGACGGGTTACAGCCGTAGCCTCAATCCGCCGCGCCGGAATGCTCACGAAACACGCTTGCGTCAGTTTCTCCCGCACAGACATTCCCAGGGAGAACTCGATGCCAGTCGCAAAGCACCCGTCCTACGCCAGATCCCCCGCGCTGCTTTCGATCTCACACCGGATCGATCAATCCGTGCGCCCAGCCCAACGCGTCCGTCGCGACGAAGCGCCACGGCGCCCAACGCCGTCGCAACGGCCAAGGCTCGTGGAGAGAGTCCGGTCGATGTGCGCCGGCCTCATGCCGTTCGCAGGGCATGCTGGCGCCTTGCCGTCACTTGCCATCGCGATCGTATCCTGGATCGTGGCCGAGACCCTCGCTGGCTGCGCCGCCTACGCAAGGGCGATGTATCCGGCCCTTGCATTGGACGATCTCGCCGACCCCGTCGGCCCCAAGCTGTCCGAACCCAAGCCGTCCGAACCCAGGCCGTCTGAACCCAGGCCGCCGGTGTCCGGACGTCCGAAAAATGCCAGGCCCACCCTGCGGGTGATTTCATCGGGCAATCCGGACGGCACCGGGCGGACCAAGGCCTCGCAGCTGCTTGGCGCAGCCCAGTCCCGGATCGACGATGGAACTGACGCAGTGCTTCGCCGCGAGCAGAAGTCCGGCGCCCGCGCCGGCTGGCGCGCGGCGATCATCGCGGCCGCGATCGGGCTCTGGTCCAAAATTCGCCAGGCCTGCGTCCGGCGACGCAGCAACGCCGACGTGCAAAACCTCGACGAACGGTCGCGCCGCGAACTCGGCGTATCCAGGATCGACGTCGTATCCATCGCGCGATGCGGGGGCGGACCGGAATGATCCGGCCGCGACCGCCGGCATGGTTGTCGCTCCCAAACGCATGCCGGCGGCTGAGCCTGCTTGGCCTGTATGCCCTGCTATCAGGGGTGGCGGTTGCGCAAGCGCCGCTGTGCCTTTCCGAATTGTCGCTGGTGGAACCCGTGGCCGATCAGGAGCCGATCACGCCCATCCCGCCGCCCCCGCCTGCCGATCCGCGCAAGCTCGCGCTCGGCGAACGCCTGTTCAGCGATCCGCGTCTGTCGGCGGATGGCCGCCTCTCCTGCTCGTCCTGCCATGACCTTCGCACCAACGGCGCCGGAGGCCGCGGCCGCAACGCGGCCCCTAGCGGCTCGCTCCAATTTGACACCCTGACGGTGTTCAACGCCTCCCTCAATTTCAGACTGAACTGGGAGGGCAATTTCCGCTCGCTCTCCACGCAGACCGAATCGTCGCTCGAGAACCCGACCAATCTGCACACAAACGCCGACGAGGTCGCGCGGAAGCTGAGCACCGACGCGGCCATCGTCCGGGATTTTCGCGCCGCCTACGACCGCGCGCCGGATCGTGACAACGTGCTGGACGCGCTCGTCACTTTCGAAAGATCGCTGCTGACGCCTGGGAGCCGGTTCGATCGCTGGCTTCGCGGCGACGCCTCGGCGCTTTCGCCCGACGAGCTTGCCGGCTATCAATTGTTCAAATCGTTCGGCTGCAGCTCGTGTCATCAGGGCACGAATGTCGGTGGCAATCTGTTCGCACGGCAAGGCATTTTCCGCCCCCTCGTCCAGGGAAAGCCCGACACGGTGCGCGTGCCGAGCCTGCGCAACGTCGCAACCACCGCGCCCTATTTTCATGACGGAAGCGCCGCAACCCTCGAAGAGGCCGTGCGCCGGATGGCGGCAGCGCAGCTCAATCGAACCGTGAACGACGAGCAAGTGGCTTCCCTCGTTGCCTTCCTGCGGACATTGACCGGCAACTATCGCGGCTCGCCAGTCGTTGGAGCCAAGCCATGAAAGCCATTCAAGCCGCGACAATCGTCGTCTTTCTGATCTTGCTGCTGACATGGCTGTCGATGCGCGCGGTCAACCCCGAGGCCGAGCTGTTCGACCGTGCGCTCGTCGAACTCGATCGCTTTGCTGCGATAGAAAATGCATTGTCTCGCGACGTTTTCACAGCCCGCGCCGGGACGCTGCGCAATTACGATCCGCTGGTGAACGAGGTCAATGCGCTGCGCGATTCGCTCGATCGTTTGCGGGACAGCTCCGCCATCGATGCGCGGATCACCGTGACCGTCGATGAGCTCGCCGCCGTGATCGATCGCCAGGAGCAGCTGGTCGAGCTGTTCAAGAGCGACAACGCCTTGCTGCACAACTCGCTGGCCTTTTTCGGACGCTTTCGGGTCCGACCCGACGCGCCGGAGCTGGATCCCGCGATCAGCGCGGCCGCCGCAGCGATCCTGCACTTGACGCTGGATACGTCCTCGGCCGCGATCAGCGAGGCTCAAAACCGTCTCGACGAGCTCGAGCGGCAGGCGAGCCTGACAGGACAGCGAGGCTCGGTTGAGGCATTGCTGGCGCACGGACGATTGCTCGCCCGCATCCTGCCCACCGTCGACAGCACGTTGAAATCCATGCGCGCGCTACCTCAGGAGCGGGAGCAGGAAACTCTGCGCGCGATAATCGCTACGCAGCAGCTTGAGACCAGAACCGAGGCCCGATGGTACCGCCAACTGCTTTACGCGGCGTCGCTGATCCTCGTGGCCTTCCTGGTTCGGCTCGGCATCGACCTGAGATCACGCGCCAGCGCGCTGCAACGGCGCGCGGCGTTGGACCATGTGATCGCTGCGATGTCGATGCGCTTCATCAATGCGCGACCACAAAATCTCGGACCCGAAATCGATCGCGCTGTTGCCGAGATGGCAGGCCGCATCGGTTCGGACCGCGCCTATTTCGTAATGTCCGGTCCGACGCCGCGTCTTCACCTGTGGCATCGCCCCGGCATGCCGCCGCCACCAGGCTGGCCGGCTGGCGCCGTCGAGCTCGCGGCGCTGATCGGTACCGGAGCCGACGGCCTGGTCTACGTGCCCCGCGTCCGTTCGATGCCGGTAGGGACCGCCAGGGCCAGATCCATCGAGCTCGGGCTTGGCGGGTGGGCATGCGCGACGAATGTCAGCAAGAATGGCGTCAGCGTCGCTCTCGGCTTCGATACCGTCGGCCGCCCGTGCACCATCAAGACGGCAGGCGAGCTTGCGCTCCTGCGCATGGCGCTCGACACCATCCTGCAGGCCGTCGAGCGGCACGCGATCGAAAGCGAGCGGACGCGGCTTGAGGCACGCCTTCGCCAGGCCCAGCGCCTGGAGAAGATTGGAACGCTGACGAGCGGCATTGCCCACAACTTCAACAACATATTGGGCGGCATTCTCGGGCATTCCGAGATCATGGAGGAGCATGTCGGTCCCGGCGCGCGGCATGCGCGCAATCTGGCCGCGATCCGGCGGGGTGCTGAACGGGCGCGTGATCTCGTCGACCAGCTCCTGGCCTTCGGCCGCCGGCGCGACGCGCGCCGCAAGCCCTTGAGCATCGATGCCTTGATCGCCGAAACGGCGACGCTGCTCGATGTCTCGATGCCGCCGGGCATCGAGCTCGTCGTCCAACCGTCTGCGACCGCAGTCGTCGTGTCGGCCGAGAATGCGCAATTGCAGCAGGTGATCCTCAACCTGTGCAACAACGCCGTACACGCCATGCCGCATGGTGGCCGGATCGAGATCGCAACCCGGTTGAACGACGTTTCGCAATCCCTTTCGCTCAGCCACGACGAGCTTCAGCCGGGCAACTATGTCTGTATTGCCGTGACCGACACCGGCAAAGGCATGAACGAGGCGACGCTCGGGCGCATCTTCGAGCCGTTTTTCACCACCCGCGCGGCGGGCAACGGTCTCGGACTGGCCACGGTGCTCCAGATTGTGCATGAGCATGGCGGATCCTTGAACGTCACGAGCGCGCCTGGAGAAGGAAGCTGTTTCGAAGTCTGGCTGCCGAGAGCGACGGCGGCGCCGGTGCCGGAACCGGCCGAGACGACGCTTCCGAGCGGACGGGGTGAGACAATCCTGCTCGTCGCGCAGGACGGCGAGCGCGTGCTGAGAGACGAGGAGATGCTCGCAGCGCTCGGCTATGAACCGGTCGGATTCGCCGCCGCCGAGGCGGCGCTCGCGGCCTGCCGAACCAACAAGGACCGCTTCGACCTGATCGTTGTGGGCCATTTTGGATCGGCCGCGCGCACACTCGAATTGGCCGCGGCGCTGCACGCCAGCGTGCCCGGCGTCCCGATCGTGCTTGCCACCAAGGCCGCGATCGAGATCAGCGCCGATACGCTGGTGACGGCCGGGATCGTCGACGTGGTGCGCTGGCCGATCGTCACCGAGGAGATTGCAACCGCGCTCGCCCGCGGTGCGGGGCTCAAGCGCCCCGGCGATCCGCCGCAGCGCCAGCCCGCGCTCGCCGCGCCGGCGTGCCAGTGAGCTACACCGGAGCGCGACAAGATCGGCAAGATCAGGTTGAATCGCCGTCGCGCTCTTTCGATGGAGCACGATTCCCCGTGTCGAGCCCGCGGGCATGCCTTTCGAAAAACCGTTACACCCTTTCCGGATCATGCTCTATTTGGCGCCCGAAGCCCCGCTCACGCAGGCAATGGCCCGCTCGAACAGCGGGCCATTCTCGCCGTCCCTGTCGAGACAATCAGCAAGCATTGCCGCCGACATGGTCTGGTCGGTGCAGAAGATTCGCATGAAATCGGCGGCTAGCTCGATCTTGCGGGCGGGCGTCTGTCGCGTCCACTCATCAGTATCGAGATAGATCAGCGACGTCTCAAGGCCGACCGGCGTCTGCGCCCGCAGCGCGGTCACGACCGGGAGCGAGGTGCAGGCTGCCGCAAGGAAAATGCCGGCCCATCTGGCGATCATTGTGCGGCCTTCGCTTCGCTCGCCGGCGGCACGTCGAGGGCCGGGTTGCGATCGAAGAAATTGAACGGGCGCAAGCGGAAGCCGTGCCACAGGCCGGGCATCACGGGCCAATCCTCGGCACGGGGCACGTGTCGGAAGCCGACAGTGTACCACAACACCAGATCGCGATTCTCGATCGAGCGCCTGGCTGCGACCCATTTCGGCAGGCCGTCCACCTCGGGGTTTTCGTTCGGGTAGAGGCCGGCTGCGTATTTCTCGTCGGCGGCATAGGCCGTGGCCCACAGCGTGTAGCTCGAGAAGCCGGCGCGGAGCTGGATCGGATCGTCCTTGGCAAGCAGCGAGGTGTCGGCATGGCCTGATATCAGCTGGTAGCTCGTGCGATAGCCGAACTTGTTGGTCTTGTCGGCGCTTTCGACCCTGAACTGGGCAGCGTTCAGCGGCGTCGCGATCGGCCCTTCGGTTGCGACCGGCCGCGTCTCCACCTGCCACAGGCTCTTGCGCGGCCCCTCGCCCGTCAGCCTGTGAACAGTGAAACGGTCCTCCACCAGCCGGTTGCCGGTACCGTCGACATCCATGTCGATCCGGAACATCAGGTAATGATCATGGTTGACCGCGAGCAACCGCTCGTCGACCAGCGTTCCGTAGGCGGTATCCTGCGCAGCGGTTGGATCATTCAGTGTGCTGCTTGCGACGCCCTTGGTGGCATCGATGCCGTAGGCCCCGAGCCGCACGTCGATGTTTCCGGCACGGTCGAACACATAGTCCACGAGGTAGTCGTAATTGCCGACGACGGGCGCCATGCGCACCACGAGCTCGGTGTTCGGCCGCACTTCGGCGGTGTTGTTGATCAGCTCGCTATGACGCCAGATCGGATCTGCCGTCGGCCGCTCGAAAATGCACACCGCGCCCCTGGAGACGATCGGCGTGCCCTTGGTGCCTGAAATCGTGAGGTCAAGGTAGTGCGCGTCGTCGGGACAATCCTCGCCGGGACGCAACTCGCTTGAGAGCACGCCAAAGCCGTACTCGCCGATATCCATGTAGGCGCGGAACTGCCAGGTTTGCGCCGGATCCATGTAGGGCACGAACATCTCGCTCGCCGAGAGCTGGTAGACGACATCCCGCATCGCGCCGTGATCGTCGTAGCGGATCAGGGACAGCACCGCTCCGATGCGCGGCTCCAGGCGCACATGGAACGACCAGTTGTCCCAGCGCACCTCGCCTCCGTTCACGGTGACGTTCGTGCCCTGCGGCGACGAAATCAAAACCGGCTTCGGCACGACGCGATATTTGCCGGAATCGGCATAGGCGTGCGATGGGGTTGGCGCAGGCGGCGGCACCACGCCGAAATCGGTCACCGACAGCACCTTCTTCTCATTGAGGTCAACCTGCGCAATCAGGTTTTCGATCGGCCTGCCCCACAGATTGTTGCCCGCTCCCGACGTATCGACGCAGGGAACATTGAGGAGGCGATGCCCCCTGAGAGTCGGATCGACCGAGGGACCTACGGTCAAGGGAAGACAGAAGATGTTGTGAAAGTCGGTGATGCCGCGTTTGGCCATAGCGGCGACCCATCGCGGGTCCTGTTTCGGCAAATCGCTTGCGGCCATGAGTTCGTCGATCGTTAATGCGGCCTGCCGATCCGCGATCTCGTCCCATTTGACCAGGCTTTTCGCGACCAGGTCGATCCGCCCTTCATAGAGCCGGCCGCCCGCGAGCAGCGTCGCGACCGCCCTGCGCGCGAAAGCCTGCCCCGGGCGCCAGGCGCGGACCTCGTCCTTGGGATTCTCGTCGAGGGCCAGGGAGACGATCCGTGCGTCATCGCCGAACTTGCCGGCACGGCGAAGCACGCCGACACCGGCGCTGATCTCGTCGGCGGTCAGGCCGTCCATGGGATGGTGCGGCGATGCAATCGGGGAAACCCTGTTCTCGGCATGCGCGGCAGGCGCGAGTGCCAGGACTCCCATAGCAAAGGCTCCGACCATCGCCCTGACAAGAGCCAGCCCGTACAGCCACGATATGACCGATCCCGGAGCCATCTTGCTCTCTCCTGTCGACGCTGCCGTGCCTCGCTGCCCGAGAGGACGACGATGGCGTTCCGATCAGGCATATCCGATCATGTCGCAGCCAGCGCATCAAGTCTTCGCGCGCGCAGCCTGCGTGGTCCTCCCGGCGATGCGAAGCATCGTCCGGAGACGGCGCAGATGCCTCTCCTCACCATGAGGAGGCACGTCAGCGCCGTCTCGAAGGACGGACTGCGAAAAGGCAGGCGCGTGGATGCGTGCTGGCGTCAGAACGTCGCCTTTATGCCACCGTAGACCGCGAGCGGCATTCCCGGCAGGAAGGTGCGCGGGTCGTTGAAGGTAAGCAGATTGGGACCGCCGGGCGTGGAGTTGTTGTAACCACCGGTGTCGAAGAACGTGCCGGCAGAGTAGTAGTGCTGGTTGAACAGGTTCTGCACCAGCCCGAACACCTGCACGTTTTTCGTAATCTGGTAGGACGTGTGCATGTTGACGACCCAATAGGCGGGCACCTTGGGATTCAGGTTGGAGTCGTCGTGGATCAGATACTGGCTGCCGAAATAATTTACGTCGGCGCCGAGCTTCCAGGCATCGGTGATCGCGTATTCACCACCGATCTTGAGGCGGTTCGCGGGAATCCCGGGAATGTGATTGCCGGGCGCGACAAAGATGACGCTCGCGCCGGTGACGGGGTCGATGCTTGCCATCGGATTGTTCACGCCGGGCAATGTCAGGAAGCTCTGATAGGTCGCGTCGATGAAGGTGTAGTTGGCGTAGGCCGTCCAGCGATCCCAGGAGAAATCGACCTTCGCCTCGACACCCTGCCGCAGCGTGGTGCCCGCGTTCTGGAAAAAGCCGAAGTTCGGCACCGCAGCACTGGCGACGCTGATGATGTCATCGGTGTTCTCGGTGCGGAACAGGCTGAGGCCCCAACGCAGGCGCCAGCCGTTCTCGACGGCTTTGGGGGGCGCCTTCGACGGCAGATGCTCTGCGGCTGCGGCGCCACCCGAATATTCGCCGCGGAAGCCGCCTTCGATCGTGTGCGACACCACCTGCTTGAGCGGCGGATCCGCGATCAAAAAATTATCGATCTGGCAGGGTATCGAGGGGTCCGAGCAGCCGAGCTCGAGCGGTGTCGGCGCGCGGTTGGCTTCCGAGTAGCCGGCATAGGCGGTGACATTCGGCGTAATCCGGTAGGTCAGGCCGATGACCGGATTGAAGCGCTGGTAGTTATTCGCGCTGGTGAGCAGCGGATTGGTGCCGGTCAAGTCCTGCAGGTCGATCTGGGCGTAATTGAAGCGTCCGCCGCCGGTCAGCGAGAGTTGCGAGGTGATGTCGAAGGTGTTGGTTGCGTAGACGCCGATATAGGTGTTGTTGGCCCTGAGATTGTCCGGCATGTCGTCAGCCGCGGGCTGATTGATGAAGACGCCGGTGCCGGTCACGAAGAAATTCTGGTCAACCGTGCCCAGCTCGGCCGATGTCTGAAAATTCGTGGTTCCGCGATCGACGCTGGTGCCTACGACCAGATGATTGTCATGTCCGAACACCTGGGCCGTGCTCGTTGCCTGTAGCGACCCGCCGTAGCTGTTCGACCTGGTCCAGTTGCGGTCGATTTCACCGATTGCAGAATTCGCAATCAGGTTGTTCGGAGTGTCTCCTGCTATATTGAGCGGCGTGGCGCCATCGCCGATGCAGAGGTTGATGCCGTCATCGCAGGTCTGCGCGTCGGACCCGTTGCCGTCGACATGGGCCGCACGATAGGCGCGGAAATAGGCGTTGGCCTGAACCGTGAGCGTGTCCGTCGGCGTCCACTTCGCGTTCGTCTGCAGAAAGGCAAGCTGCAGATGGGTTGATTGTGGCCATGTATAGACGCTCGCCCAGTTTTGATTGAGGAGCTCCACTGGCGTCGCGGCAGCGGAGCCCAGCTTGTTGTCTGCGCCCGTGAAGGAGACGTGGAATTCGGTTTGGTCGCCACGCACACCCACATCGACATACATGCGCCGGACCTGGGATTGCGACGAGAATTCTCGCCAGCCGCGGTCAAAGGTACTGTCGGCTGCGACATAAGCGGAGACGTTGTCTTTCTCGTAGCCGGCTTGCGCGCCGCCCGATATCCGCCCGTACGATCCGCCCCAGAGCTGGGCCTCGGTGCCGTGATAGGTGAAGCCGTTCTTCATCTCGATCGACAATGCGCCGCCGGTGGCGTTGAGACCGAAGATCGGGTTGTTCGGCATCAAGGTCATGCGCGCGATCGCCATCTCCGGGATCAAGTCCCAGTTCACGACGTCGCCGAACGCTTCGTTGATGCGGTTGCCGTTCTGATAGACGGCGATTCCCTGCGGGGTGCCCGGCACCGGCGAGGCGCTAAAGCCGCGGTAGTCGAGATTGCGCTGGAATTGGTTGCCGGACTGGTCGCTCAGAGACACGAAGGGAAGGAACTGAACCATGCCGTCCAGCAGCGATGTCGACTTCTCGGGAACGAGGTCGGATGCACCCATCGTCTGAACGTTGGACGGCACTTTATTGATATCGATTTCCCCACCAGGTACGGGCGATACGCCGACGACTTCGATGGTCGGCAGCGCCTCCTGCGCTGATGCAATCCCCGGCAATACGGCGCAGCTCAGGAGAAGCGCGCTCTTCAATGCCTTGAGCCTGGTCAAAACATCCCCCAATTTTCGACCGCGTTGTTCTTGGCTGCCCAGCGTCCCCTGAGCCTCGAACGACGCAGAGCGGTCGAATTACGCCGTTACGTTAACATATGGAAATATTGCTAGTGACTCGCCTTGATCGCCGCAACAGGGATTTCTCCCGGCGGGACAGGGACATTTTTCCCGATCGCGAAAAGTGGGCTATTTGCAGCGGTCTCTTGTTGCTGGCGCGGTTTTGCGATCCTTGCACCTGCGCGACGTGACATAAAAACTTCGCTCCCTGATGCACTTTGGTCACACCGGTCCCTCCCCCCATGTGCAAAGTCCTTCTCGTCGACGACCATCCGATCATCGTCGCTGCATGTCGCTGGCTGCTCGAGCAGGACGCTGGCACCACCGTGCTGGATGCAAATGACGCCTCAACCGGCTACGACGCTTTTCTGCAGCACAAGCCCGACGTCATCGTCGTTGATCTCAGGCTGCAGAACGAGGATTTTGGCGGTCTTGCCCTGATCAAGCGGATCCGCTCTCGCGCTCCTCAAGCCGCCGTTCTCGCGTTCAGCATGCATCTCGATCCGGTTGTGATCAGTGCCACCATCCGCGCCGGCGCGACGGGCTATCTGCTGAAGGATGCGCCGCCGGAAGAGCTCGCCAGGGCCGTGGAGCATGTTCGCTCAGGCCGGCGCTACATGGATCGGCAGGCTGAATGGATCAGCAGATTGCCATGAGATGGCGATCGCGCGGCGCCGTGGTTTCACGCCGCGCAGTCTCACTGCGGTCGCAGGTGCAGCGGGATGGTCAGCGCGATTTGCGCCTGGGTCATGCCCGGCGGGAAACGCGGATAGGGCTGTGCCCGCTCGATGACAGCCATCCCCGCGCTGTCCAGCACCGCAGAGCCCGAGCTGCCGGCGAGCCGGTGCGACAACAACCGACCATTGCGATCGATGGTGACGCCCACACGCACGGTACCACTGTCCTTGTTGCCGTTCGCGGCATAGGTGGCAAAGCGCCTGATATGCGCGGCCAGCTCGCTTTCCCACGACGCCCGCCCCGCCTTCGCTCCCTCGCTGTCCGCGCCGGGATTGGGCGCCATGGCGAGTTGCGCGGGCTTGCTCCCCGGCGCGGCCGCGGGCTTCGGCGGTGCGGTCTTGTGCTTCGCTCTCTCGGCTTTTTCTCTTTCGGCCTTCTCTTTCTCTAGCTTTTCTCTCTCAGCCTTTTCGTTTGTCGCCGGCTTGCGCGCGGACTGCTCGGGGACCTTCTCGGGCTTCGCCTCAGGCGTCGATTCTGCTGGCTTCGCAGGAGGCTGCATGACGGTGACCTGATCGGGCTGCGCTGCAGGTTCGGGCATCTGCAGTGCCACAGGCGGCGGAACGGGTTCCGGAGGCGGTGTCTGCTCTGCCTTCACCGGTGGCGGTTCAGGCTCGGTGACGGCCTGCCGGGTCTCGACAGGTTCGGTCTTGGCCGGCGCGAGATCGGATTGCTCGACTTGCGGCGTTGGTTCGGCCGGCGGAGCTTCCGGTGCAGCCATGGCAGGCGCGCTGGCGGCCGGCATGAAGGCGACGTCGACCACCGGCGCCTCGGCCTGTCCCTCCGGCGCCGACCTGAGAAGCAGATAAGCCAGTGCCAGACCGACATGAAGCGCCACAACCACAAGTGCGGCCACCGTCCACAGCGCCGTTTCGCTGGCCCGCTCCCGATCATAGGGATCGACCGTCAATACGCTCACGGCCCGCTCCGGATTTCCAGCGCAACCAGCGCCACTTTCACATAGCCGGCGTTCCGTAGAACATTCATCAGCTCCATCACCTCGCCATAGGACAGGGCCTGGTCGGCGCGCAGCAGCACCCGCTGGGCGCGATCGGAGCCAGTTGCGGCATCGAGCGCCGCGGCAAGGTCCGCCCGCGTGACCGCGTCGTCACCGACCGCGAGCGAGTGATCGGCCTTGAAGGTCACGAAGATCGGCTTGTCGGGACGCGGCGGCGGCTCGGCGGACGCTGACGGCAGATTGACCGGAACATCCACGGTCGCGAGCGGAGCTGCGACCATGAAGATGATGAGGAGAACCAGCATGACGTCGATGAATGGCGTCACATTGATCTCGTGGGACTCCGCGTACTCTTCGTCGCGCCTGGCGAACCGGACTGCCATGGCTCACTCCGCCGAATCTGCGATCGAAAGCACCGTGGCCTCCGCCGTGCGTGGCCCGCGTCTGACATCGATAGGCAGGGCATTGCGGTCGAGATCGCGGCTCAGCAGGCGCAGGATTGCGACGGAGGAATCGGCCAGCACCGCACGATAGGTGCCGGTTGAGCGCGCGAAGGCGTTGTAGATCACGACCGCAGGAATTGCCGCCGCGAGACCGAAAGCGGTGGCCAACAGCGCCTCCGCAATACCCGGAGCGACGACGGCGAGGTTCGTGGTGTGGGCCCGCGAAATGCCAATGAAGCTGTTCATGATGCCCCACACGGTGCCGAACAGGCCCACAAACGGCGCGACAGCCCCGACGGTGGCCAGGATGCCCATGCCGCGCCCGATCCGCTGCGCGGCTGCCGCCTCCATCCGCTCGAGTTGCCAGGCGACACGTTCCTTGATGCCTTCCACAGGAAGACCGCGTGACTTCTCCACCTCGTCTTCGGCCGCGGCGAGAAGCCGGCCCACCACGTTTCTTTGGTCCGCGATCTGGCGGGCTGCATCGAGCAGCGAACGCGCCGAGAGAACGGTGGCCAATGCGCGGCGGCCTTCACCTCTCGCCGCTCGCAACTGAATGGTCTTGACGAGGAGAACCGTCCAGGTCGCAACCGACGCGAGTGCCAGGCCGATCATGACGACCTTCACCACCACGTCTGCCTGTACGAACATGCTCCATGGCGACATGGCATCGGGCAAGGGACCGACGGCTATTGTCGAGGCGGGTTGAGCCCCCGGTGACGCAATAGATGATGCTGAAGACTGCGGCTCGGAGCTTGCCGGCTTTGCTTCGCTCTCCGAAGGGAGAACACTCTGGCCAGCGGTGCTCACGGGAGCCGGATTGGCAGGGGCGGCGACGGCCGGCGGCGCGTCCTTCGACACCTCCTCCGCCCGTGCAGAAGGCAGCCCGGCGAGAACGGAGAAGGAGACCAGCGATAGCATCATCGCCAGCAGCCATTCGACGCGCAACGTCGAACGCTTTCGCGGGTATGCGCCTCGACCTCGCGGCTGGGTTTGCACCTCGGCCATGCTCTGTACTCCTCCCGCTTGCCCCCGGTCTGTCGCCGGGGCGTGGTCTTGACCGTGCGATGGTCGCGCACACTGCCACGACATGGTGTCATCGCGCTTAGGCAAAGTAACGGCAGATGCTGCAAGACGATCCGACAAATCAAGAGAGTGCCGTTTGTCGCTCTCCGCTTCAAGACGATCATTGCGTCAGGAGAAATTTCAGCTGCGAAAGCGCGCCTCAGGAGGATGCACCGAGCCCAATGCGGACTGTAGCGCTGTTCGAGCGCGATCTTTTCCCGGAATGATCGGGAAAAATTCCCGATGCGCTAATGTGCCGCATTGGGAATGATCGCCTCCACGGTCACCCCGCCATCGTTCGAGGCAACCGAAAGTGTGCCGCCCAGCGCCAGGATCCGTTCCCGCATCCCGCTCAATCCGCGACCGAGCTTGTGGTCCGGCGTGAGCCCGCAGCCATTGTCGCGCACTCGCACCAGCGCGCCGGCGCGGTTAGCACCTGTTCCCGCCGGCTCGACAGTGACGTTGACCGCGGTTGCGCCCGCGTGTCGGAACACGTTGGTCAGGGCTTCCTGCACCACCCGGTAGATGGTGAGCTCCGCAGTCTCGCCGGTTTGACCGAGGGAACGGGAAATGGAGGTTTCGATCGCGACATCGGGACGGGACTCGCGCCAGAGCCGCAGCAGCGCCTCGAGCGCGCCGTTCAAGCCGAGTTCCGCAAGCCCCGCGGGCCGCAGCTTCTCAAGAACGCGCCGGTTGAACTGCTGCAGCGCATTGACCTGATCCAGGATGGCGCTGCCGTGCTTCCGCAGCGCCTCCCTCGCCGGCTCGCCGCTCTCGGCCAGCCGCACCAGCGCGCTTGCATGGGCGCGCAGCGAAAACAGATAAGGACCGAATTCGTCATGCAGCTCGCGCGCGATCTGCTTGCGCTCGACGTCCTGCAGCGAGACCGCGCGTTCGGCCAATTGCCGCTTCTCCTCCACCGCCTCGCCCAGCGTCGCCGCCAGATGGTTGAGCTTGCCGCAGATGGCGGCGAGCTCCGGTGCGCCGCCGGGCGTGACGCGGGCATTATAGTCGCCCGCCTCTATTCTGTTCATGGCTTGCGACAAGGCACCGAGCGGGCTGAGCGCGCGGCTGACCACCATCATCGTCACCAGGAAAAGCGCCAGTGCCGTGAGCGAACCAACTTCGAGCTGGGTCACGATGCCGTCCCAGATTTCCGCGATCTCGTCATTGGGATGCGAGGTGATCACGAGCTGCTGCGGCTTGCCATGCACGGACACCGGGACATCCACCGAGGTGGTCTCGGGGTGAACCAGATTGACGAACCAGGCAGGCGGCGCGTGCGCGTCGTCGCTCTCGGCGGCCTGACCGCTGTTCGAGATACGCTGCGTGCCATCCTGCAGCGTGATGCTGACATGGCGGAGCCGGCTCAGGTCGCTCGCGATCTGCTGCAATCTCGCATTCGGGTCCGGCGCCTCGTTGAGATCGGCGACGATCATCTCGATGAACTCGCGCGCGAGCCGGATGACGCTCTGATCCTCGGCCTGAACGCGCGGCCCCGCCTCGACCACGAGCCGCGTGATGTTGATGAGGAGACCGAAGGCCAGGACCAGCGCCAGCAGCAGGGTGATCCGGGCACGCAAGGAAAGTTTCTGCCACATGGTATTTGTCCGCGACCGCCGCTTTCGCTACTGACAAGAAGGAGCGTTGACAGCACAACTGGGCCGGCTATCTAATCGAAACCTATAGCAACCTCGTTTCAGATGCATGCCCGGGGGGACAGGCGTCGCGACGATAACGAGCTGCGTCACGTTTGTTGCGCTGCAACAACAGACATGCGCAGCCGTCTGGGACCGATGCATGCGCGTTCTGATCGTCGACGACCACCCCATTGTCGCCTCCGGCTGCCGGGCCTTGCTCGCGGGCGAAGGCGAGATCGTGCTCACGGACGCCTCCGACGCGGAAACCGGCGAGCGCATGTTTGCCGCTGAGCATCCTGATGTCTGTGTCATCGACATCAACCTGCCGACCGTCTCGGGCTTCGAACTGGCGCGGCGGATCCTGGCGCGCGACGCCTCCGCCCGCATCATCATGTTCAGCATGAATGATGATCCGATCTTCGCCGCGCGCGCGATCGAGGTCGGCGCCAAGGGCTACGTCTCGAAATCCGGCGATCCCAACGATCTTGTCGAGGCGATCCGACAGGTCGGCGACGGCGGAACCTATCTGCCGACCGCGATAGCGCGGAGCATCGCTTTTGCGGGACCTGGCTTTGCGCTGAGCCCGCTGTCAAAACTGACCGCGAAGGAAATGGAGATCCTGCGCCTGCTCAGCGCCGGCAAGAGCCTTTCGGAGATCGCCTGGCTCGTCCACTCCTCCTACAAGACCGTCGCCAATACCTCCTCGATCATGCGCCAGAAGCTTGGCGTGCGCACCTCGGCCGAGCTGGTCCGGTTGGCGATCGAAAGCGGCGTCGCCTAGCGCGGCACGAGACGTCTCGGCGTCCGGCAAGATCAACCTCTTCCATCACAGGAGCCAACCATGGCGGTCCAGACTGTTTCCCTCAACAAATCCCATGGCGGCGTGCAGGGCGTGTACAAGCATGCGAGCCAGCAGACCAGGACCGACATGACCTTTTCGGTCTATGTGCCGGAGCACCAGAGCGGCGCCAAGCTGGCGGTGGTGTACTATCTGTCGGGGCTCACCTGCACCCACGCCAATGTCACGGAGAAAGGCGAATACCGCCGCGCCTGCGCGGAGCTTGGCCTCGTCTTTGTCGCAGCCGACACCTCGCCGCGCGGCCCCGACGTGCCCGGCGATCCCGCCAATGCCTACGATTTCGGGCTCGGCGCGGGCTTTTATGTCGATGCCACGCAGGAGCCCTATGCGCGCAACTACCGCATGTGGAGCTACGTCACCGAGGAGCTGCCAAAGCTGGTCGCCGAAAATTTCCCGGTTGACGTCAACCGGCAGTCCATTCTCGGCCACTCCATGGGCGGGCACGGCGCGCTGACGGTGGCTTTACGCAATCCCGGCCGCTACCGCGCCGCGAGCGCCTTTGCGCCCATCGTGGCGCCGTCGCAGGTGCCATGGGGCAACAAGGCGCTGGGCGGCTATCTCGGCAGCAACAAGCAGGCCTGGCGCAAGCATGACGCGGTCGCGCTGATCGAGGATGGCGCGCGTTTCCCGGAATTTCTGGTCGACTACGGCGATGCCGACCAATTCCTGACCGAGCAGCTTCGTCCCGAGCTTTTGAAGGCCGCATGCGAGAAGGCGAACATCCCGCTCGCCTTGCGCCGCCAACCCGGCTACGACCACAGCTATTATTTCATCTCGACGTTCATGAGCGATCATCTGCACTGGCACGCCAGACGGCTGAAGGCGTGAGGCGGCGCGAAACCTATTGCGGCTTTGGCATGCCGTAATTCGGCGCCAGCAGGCGGTCATGCACGAGGTAGCTCGTCACCCGCGTCCAGGATTCGTCGGTGTTGCCGCGCATATCGGCATTCATGGCCGCGACCACTCGCCCGGTGTGAACGTCGCGCATGTAAATGTTCATGATCAGGATGAGGTTGGAAACCTTCTGCACCACGCCGGTGAGAACGAGATCCGCCCCGATCTGGTCCGCATAGCGCACGTCACAGCCGCCGCAGGCCTGCAGATTGCTGCCATGCGCAGCTGCGGTGACGGGAGCGATATCGATGAGCTGAAACTTGCCGGACTCCGCCAGTTCCCGGCGCAATTGATCGCCGGCCCGCATCAGGCGATCCTGCTCGTCCTTGCGCGGCCCGCTCATCTCGCCCTGCAGGCTGGTGTCGAGCAGCTCGAAATCGAACACCGCGAGCTTGGGCGTATCGGCATGGGCCGGCAGCGAACCCATCAGTGACAGAAAAATAGCCGCGAGCCGTGCTCTCATGATGGTGATCCCTGACGTCGTGACGTACCACAAAATGCGGGCTTGCAAGCCAAGCATAATTCGGTCTTGTTTGCGGGCAAGAGCTTCAAGGCGAAGCGCCCATCACCGTTCAGGCGAGGGATAAGTGCATTGGGAGGAACTATGTTCCGATGGTTGGCGGCCGCGATTGGCCTGGCGCTGATCTCGCCCTTTGCGCTTGCGGCCGAGCCGGTCGAGGTCAACATCGGCTATCTTCACCACGCAGGCATCAAAGAGACCTTGTCGCTGATTGCGCAGCCCGCCGACAATGACGGCATTGCCGGTGCGCGCCTTGCGATCGAGGACAACAACACCACCGGAAAATTTCTCAACCAGCATTTCAACCTGGACGAGGTTCGGCTCAAGTCCAGTGATGATGTGGTGAAGGCGGCGCAGACGCTTGCCGGCCATGACGGCTTCATCATCGCCGACCTCCCCGCGGACGAGCTGCTCAAGGTCTCGGACGCGCTGCGCGACAATGGCACGCTGCTATTGAACGCCGGCGCCATCGACGACCGGCTCCGCGAGGAGGACTGTCGCGCCAATGTCATTCATGTCGCACCGACACGCTCGATGCTGGCTGATGCGCTCGCACAATATTTGGTGTGGAAGCAATGGAAGCGCTGGCTGCTGGTGGCCGGCTCGCATGACAACGACAAGCTCTATGCCGACGCGCTGCGCCGCGCGGCGACGCGCTTCGGCGCCAAGATCGTGCAGGAGCGCACCTTCGAGGATAAAGGCGGCGCGCGGCGCACCGACAGCGGCGTCACGCTGATCCAGCGCCAGATGCCTGTTTTCACCCAGCAGGCGCCGGCCTATGACGTTCTGGTTGCCGCCGACGAGAGCGAGGTCTTCGCTTCCTATCTGCCTTACCGCACCTGGGATCCCCGCCCCGTCGCGGGCTCGGCAGGACTAATGCCGACGAGCTGGGATGCCGCGCATGACCAATGGGGCGCGATCCAGCTGCAGAACCGCTTCGTCAAGCTCAATTCGCGGCGCATGACGGCGCTCGACATGCAGGCCTGGACCGCCGCACGCATGATCGGCGAGGCTGCCTCCCGCACCAACTCCGGCGATCCCAAGCGTCTGGCCGACTTCATAAAGGGACCGGACTTTTCGGTCGCGGCCTTCAAGGGGCAGCCGCTGACGCTGCGCGACTGGAATCTGCAGCTTCGCCAGCCGATCCTGCTTGCGGACGGGCGCATGGTGGTTTCGGTTTCGCCGCAGGAAGGTTTCCTGCACCAGGTCTCCGAACTCGACACGCTCGGCGTTGACCGGCCCGAAACCAAGTGCAAGCTGCATTGAGGATGGAGAACCTGCGCATGTGGCGCCATTGCCTGCTTCCCGGACTGGCCGTTTGGCTCGCGGCGGCCGCGCCCGCGCACGCCTACATCGCCTATGTCTCGAACGAAAAAGGCAACACGGTCTCGGTGATCGATACCGATAGCTGGACCGTCACCAACACCATCAAGGTCGGCCAGCGGCCGCGCGGCATCGAGTTCACCCGTGACGGCAAATTCGTGATGGTGGCAGTCGGCGACGACGACACCATCCAGATGATCGACACCAAGACCCACGAGATCGCCGACACCCTGCCCTCCGGCCCCGACCCCGAATTGTTCACCCAGGACACTACCGGCAAGATTCTCTACGTTGCGAACGAGAACGACAACACCGTGACGATCATCGACATCGCGAAGCGCGCGCGACTTGGCGACATCCAGGTCGGGGTCGAGCCCGAGGGCATGACCATGAGCCCGGACGACAAGATCCTGATCAACACGTCCGAAACCACCAACATGGCGCACTTCATCGACACCACGAAGCGCGAAATCGTGGCCAATGTGCTGGTGGATTCGCGGCCGCGCTTTGCCCAGTTCAAGCCTGATGGCTCGGAATTGTGGGTCTCTTCGGAAATCGGCGGCACGGTGTCGATCATCGACCCCGTCAAGCACGCCGTGACCGGCAAGATCGAGTTCAGCATTCCAGGCCTGCGGCGCGAAGCGATCCAGCCGGTCGGCATCGGCATCACCAAGGACGGGAAGACGGCCTTCATCGCCCTCGGCCCCGCCAACCGCATCGCGGTCGTCGATGCCGCGACCCACACAGTGACGAAATATCTCCTGGTCGGACAGCGGGTCTGGCACATGGCCTTCACGCCGGACGAGAAATATCTTTTGACGACCAACGGCGTTTCCAATGATGTGTCCGTGATCGATGTCGCAAGCCAGAAGGTGATCAAGACAATCCAGGTCGGGGAGTTGCCATGGGGCATCACGATCACGCCGCAATGACAATGGCTGATACAGCCGGCGGCGATCAGGCCTTGCCCGGCGCGGAAACGCAGCCGGCCGGCGTGGCGGCGCTGTCGATCGCCGGCATCAGCCATTCTTATGGCCCGAGGCGCGCGCTGATCGACATCAGCTTTACGGTGGCGCCCGCAAGCTTCACCGCGCTCCTCGGACTGAACGGCGCGGGAAAAAGCACATTGTTCTCGCTGATCACGCGCCTGTTCGGCATTCAGACCGGGCAGATCAGCATCTTCGGCCACGACATCAGCCGCGAACCGGGCGAGGCGCTGCGGCTATTGGGCGTTGTGTTCCAGCCGCGCACCCTCGATCTCGACCTCTCGCTCAAGCAGAACCTGTTGTACCACGCCGCCCTGCACGGCATCAGCCGACGAGAGGCAGCTGAGCGCAGCGCCGAATTGCTCGCGCGTATCGGCCTGTCCGACCGCGCCGCGAGCAAGGTGCGCGATCTCTCAGGTGGCCAGATGCGACGGCTGGAGATCGCGCGGGCGCTTCTGCACCGGCCACGGCTCCTCCTGCTCGACGAGCCGACCGTTGGGCTCGACGTCAAGGCCCGTGCCGATATCCTCACCCATGTCAGGCAGCTCGTCACCGAGCAGGGCATCGGCGTACTCTGGGCTACCCATCTGTTCGATGAGATCACGGCAAGCGACGATCTCGTCGTGCTGCATCAGGGCAAGATGCTGGCACGCGGCCGTGTGCCTGACGTCATCGCCAAGGCCGGCGGACAGGATGTCCATTCCGCCTTCATGCGCTTGACGCAGGGCGCCGTGACCGGAGGATCGGAATCGTGACCTCAACCACAATTACGGAACGGCCGAAGGGCTTTTCGTTTTCCGAGTACATGACCTGCCTCACCGGCATCGTCTGGCGCGAGGGCCTGCGCTTCCTGCACCAGCGCGAGCGCTTCATCTCGGCGCTGGTGCGGCCCCTGGTGTGGCTGTTCATTTTCGCGGCCGGCTTCCGCCAGGTGCTCGGCATCTCGATCATCCCGCCCTACGAGACCTATATCCTCTACGAGGTCTATATCGCGCCGGGGCTGATGGCGATGATCCAGCTTTTCAACGGCATGCAATCCTCGCTCTCGATGGTCTATGACCGCGAGATGGGAAACATGCGCACCTTGCTGGTGAGCCCGCTGCCGCGCGGCTACCTGCTGTTCTGCAAGCTGCTCGCCGGCACGGCAGTCTCGCTGCTCCAGGTCTATGCCTTTCTCCTGATCGCCTGGTTCTGGGACATCGCGCCGCCAACCATCGGCTATCTCACCGTGCTGCCGGCGCTGATCCTGTCCGGACTGATGCTGGGCGCGCTCGGAATGCTGATCTCGTCCGGCATCAAGCAGCTGGAAAATTTTGCCGGCGTCATGAACTTCGTGATCTTTCCGATGTTCTTTGCCTCATCAGCGCTTTATCCGCTGTGGCGGGTCCAGGAAGGCAGCCCCTACCTCTATTACGTGTGCCAGGCCAATCCATTCACCCATGCGGTCGAGCTGATACGCTTCGCGCTTTATGGCAAGATCAACTGGGTTTCGCTCGCGGTCGTCGCCGGCTGCACGGCCGTCTTCATGATCGGTGCGATCCTGGCCTATGATCCGTCGCGTGGCCTTGCCCGCCGCGGGCCTGCCGGAGGTGAGACATGACATGGCGCATCGTTCTTGGGGCGTTGACGCTCGTGGCCGCATCGAGCCAGGCCTGTCTCGCCGCCGACCCGCGCTATCCCGACTGGCCCTGCGCGCAGGCCAAGGTGCCTGAGATCTCGCTGCCCGCGGTGTGGGCCGGCCCGCCGCTCGACGACGTCCAGAGCAAATGGAAGGACGACTCCAAGGTCACCGCGCTGGTGACGAAGACGGCGGCGCGGCGGATGCCGCTTGACGAAGCCGAGAAGGAGATCAGGCAATTTCTCGCCTCCTCCAATAATGACAAGGTCATGGCCGGCAAGCTTCTGTTCGCCGGCCTGTTCGATACGCTCAATGCCGAGCGTTCGACCGTTATGAACGGCCTCGAGCGGGTCATGCGCAAGCAGCGCGAGGCCGCCGACAGGGTCCGCGCCGACACGATCGCGCTGCAGGCGCTGCAGAGCGAGACCTCGCCCGATCAGCAGAAGGTCGACGAGCTCAGCAACCAGTTGCTGTGGGAGACGCGGATTTTCGAGGACCGCCGTCGCGTGGTCAAATTCGTCTGCGAGGTGCCGACCGCGATCGACCAGCGGCTGTTCGCACTCGGGCGCGCGATCCAGCAGGAGATCGAGTAACGCCGAAGATCGGACCGCGTACTCATAGACCCGGTAGCATGACGTGGCGAAGCGAATTTCCGCTTTGCCTTTCAAGCGACGCGGTCGCTGCGTCGCAGCCAAGCTGCCATATCCGGGCCTACGCGGGTGCTGTTCCGAAGGATGGAAATTCACTGACTTTCCGCTATTTTGTGTTGAGCCGCAGTTCTGTAGCGGCGATCTCGAAACGAGGTTCGCCATGACCTCCAGGTCCTCGATTAGACGGCTCGGCGCGCCGCTCGTCGCTTTTTTTCTGACCATCTGGCCGTTGGTTTCGCCGGTACATGCTATTGAGGACGCTGGAAAGGTTGGCGTGGTGTCGTTTGGCCTGTTCGGGGATCAAGGCGTGTTTAGGTCCGAGGCGACCGGCGCGGCTCAGGTCGTCGCCGGCCGTTTCGAGACTGGCCCGATCAACGTGGAGTACAATTCCAAGAAAGGCGGAAGTGCAACGATCGAAGCTCTCACCAAGTCGTTGCAAACGGCAGCCAACCGCCTGGATGCCGAGAAAGATGTTCTCTTTTTGATTCTCACCTCGCATGGCTCTCCCGATGGCCTTGCAATCAAGGCGGGGCGGCTCACAGAAACGCTCACGCCATCTCGTCTCCGCGACATGCTCGCGAAGACAGGCGTGCGGCACAAGGTGGTGGTCATCTCGGCTTGTTATTCCGGGGTCTTTGTCCCGCGTCTGGCGAATCCCGATGTGCTGGTCATCACCGCGGCCGACGCCAAGCATCCGTCGTTCGGCTGTCAGGACAAGGCCAAGTGGACCTATTTTGGCGACGCGTTTTTCAACGTCGCGCTCCGGAAAGCCGTCAACCTGAAGGATGCGTTTCTCGATGCGCGCTCACTCGTCCGGAAGCGAGAATTGCGGGAACATTTCGAGCCGTCGAATCCGCTCATGGCGGGCGGCGCAGACGTGCTGCCATTGCTTGTCGGACGCCCTTGAACAACCGGCCGCGAGCGCAGAAGCTATTGCTCGCGGGCGCATCGCCGTTTCGAGATTCCCCCGATAAGCAGACTGCTTGGCGACCCGTCCAGACTTCGCATTCGGGCCGATTCTGTGGAAAAGTCGAAAATACGATCAATGCCAAATTCTCGCAAAAGCTTGCGCCCTTCTGATTTGTTCGTGGCGCATGATTCGTCCTCGGTTTGGGGATTCGAATCGCGGGCGTCCGGGCAAACGCAATGTTCCCCTGGCCTCGCCTCAGTCGGCGCTTATGGGCAAAAGCAGGACACAACCTACGCTGAATCCGCCGAAAAATGCTCCCGAGCGGGCTATTTGATTGAAGCCTGCGCCGCCACTGAATCCTCGGATGACGACGGCTCGGACAATTTGCCGTAGCGTATGTAAAGCCCGGGCAAGACCACGAGCGTTAGTAGGGTGGCACTTATTAGGCCTCCGATAACGACCGTCGCCAGCGGCTTCTGTACCTCCGCGCCGGTTCCGGTTGCGAACGCCATCGGAAGAAAACCGAGTGAGGCCACCAAAGCGGTCATGACCACGGGTCTGAATCGAGTGAGCGCGCCGGCCTCGATCGCGATGGGCATCGGCATTCCACTTTCGCGTAACTGGCGTATGGAGCTCAGCATCACCAGGCCGTTCAGCACGGCGACGCCCGACAACGCGATGCATCCGACGGCAGCGGAGATCGAGAACGGCATGTCGCGCAGCCAAAGCGCACAAATGCCTCCGGTGAGCGCTAGCGGAACAGCGCTGAACACCAGGAGCGCGTCCCGCGGAGATCCCGTTGCCGCAATCAGTAACAGGAAGATCATCATGAAGCATGCCGGTACGACTATCGCGAGCCGCTGCTTCGCCGCAACCAGGTTCTCCAATTGTCCTCCCCAGCTAATCCAGTAACCGGGTGGTAGCCGCACGGTCTTGGCGACGATATTCTGGGCTTCGCCGACCACCGAGCCGAGATCGCGTCCGCGCACATTGGCGGTGACCACGACACGTCGCTTGCCATTCTCGCGGCTGATCTGGTTCGGTCCTTCGACGAAGGAGAACCGCGCCAGGCGATTGAGCGCAAGACTCTGGACTGGCGAATTCGGCGTCGCTCTGGGAAGCGCGACGGGAAGATTGCCGAGGGCTTCGAGGTCCGAACGAACGGTTTCGGGTAGCCGCACGATGATATCGAAGCTGCGGTCGCCTTCGAAAACGACGCCGGCATCCTGACCACCGACAGCAGCCCCAATCACATCGTGGACTGCCGACACGCTGAGTCCGCGGCGCGCGATGGCCGCCTTGTCGACCTTGATTTCCAGCACGGGCAGACCGCCCGTCTGCTCCACCTTGACGTCAACTGCACCCGGTACGCTGCGCAGGCCAGCGGCAACGTCCCGCGCGGCTTTCAGCATGAGCTCGAAGTCGTCGCCGAACACCTTCACCGCGATATCGCTGCGCACCCCTGCCAACAGCTCGTTGAAACGCATCTGGATCGGCTGGGTAACTTCATAAACATTTCCGGGCAGCCGATTGACAGCCGCTTCAATCGCTTCAATCAAGGCCGCCTTGGTGACGGAGTGATCCGGCCACTCGTCGTGCGGCTTGAGGATGATGAAGGTGTCAGACGCGTTTGGAGGCATTGGATCGCTCGCGATCTCTGCGGTGCCGGTTCGCGAGAACACGAAGGCCACCTGAGGAAAGCGGCTGACCGCTTTTTCTACAGCGAGCTGCATGCTCTGCGATTGCGTCAGCGACGTGCTTGGAATCCGGTATACGGTGATCGCGATGTTCTTTTCGTCCAGCGTAGGGATGAATTCCTGGCCCAGCCGCGTGAAGACGAGTAGGGAAATAGCAAAAAGGATGATGGCCGCGGCCATGATGGGAGATGGCGAACTGATCGCGTGTCGCAGCAGGGGAGCATAGAAGCGCTTCGCAAGTCTGACGAAACGATTTTCCTCTTCTCGCACGCGCCCCGTGAGGAAGATGGCGATCAAGGCAGGCACCAGGGTCAAAGACAACGCAAAAGCCGATGCGAGCGCCAGGATCACCGTAAGTGCCATCGGCCCGAACATCTTGCCTTCGACACCGGTAAACGTCAGGAGTGGCACATAGACGAGCAGGATGATGGCTTGTCCGTATAAGGTCGGCTGTACCATTTCGACGGCAGACGCCCGCACTGTGGTAAGCCGTTCCTCGCGCGAGAGCAGGCGGCCCAATCCCTGCTGCCTCTCGGCAAGATGGCGCAAAGCGTTTTCGGTAATGATGACGGCACCGTCCACGATCAGACCGAAGTCGAGAGCGCCGAGGCTCATGAGATTGGCGCTGATTCGCCCCTGCCACATCCCGACGGCCGTCATCAGCATGGCGAGCGGAATGACTAGAGCGGTGATCAGGGCCGCGCGGAAATTACCGAGCAGCAGGAACAACACGGCGATGACCAGCAGCGCACCCTCGGTTAGATTGCGCACCACGGTGCCGATTGTCGCGTCAACGAGCTGGGTGCGGTCCAGCACTGTGGTGACTTCGACGCCGGCCGGCAGCGATGGTGCGACCGCGCGAAGCTTTGCATCAACCGCCGACGAAACCGTGCGGCTGTTGGCGCCGACCAGCATCAATGCCGTTCCGACCACGACTTCGCGACCGTTATCGCTGGCGCTGCCGGTGCGCGTTTCACCGCCGATCGACACAGTAGCGAGGTCACTGACCCGAACCGGCACGCCGCCGCGCGTCGTGACGACGACGGCACCGATCTCCTCGATGTTCTCCAATCTGCCGCCTGAACGAACCACCACGCCTTCGCCATTCCGTTCGATGTATCGTGCGCCACGGCTGACATTGTTGGCTTCAATGGAGTTGGCGACGTCCGCGAACGTCAGGCCGAGCGCGATCAGCTTCGCGGCATCAGGGTTCACCTGATACTGCTTGAGATAGCCGCCGATCGAATCCACGCCTGCAACGCCGGCCACCGTCTTGATCTGTGGCTTGATGATCCAGTCCTGAACCGTGCGAAGATAGGCGTTCTTTTCGACGTTGCTTTCCAACAACTGACCGTCCGAGGTGAGAAAGCGACCGTCATGCTGAAGGCCGGGACTACCATCGCGCCCGACCGGCTTGCCGGAAAAGTGGACCGTCCACATGTAGATTTCGCCGAGCCCAGTCGATATCGGGCCGAGATGCGGTTCGATCCCTCGCGGCAGCCGGGCGCGGACATCCGTCAAGCGCTCGCCGATCTGCTGGCGCGCAAGATAGATGTCGGTTGTTTCGCTGAACACGGCGGTGATTTGCGAGAACCCATTCCGCGACATTGACCGAGTGCTTTCCAATCCGGGGGTGCCCGCCAGCGCGGCCTCAATCGGAAAGGTGACTTGCTTCTCGATCTCGACCGGCGACAGGGCCGGTGCAATCGTGTTGATCTGTACCTGCTTGTTGGTGATGTCGGGCACCGCATCGATTGGGACCCGCGTCAGCGCGTAGGCGCCGAGCAGCACGGCAAGCGCTCCGGCCGTGACGACGACCCAGCGTCGGCGGATGGCGAAATCGATGATCCATTCGATCATGGCTAGTCGTTCTCCACGTCGCTCTTTTCCAACTCGGCCTTCAGCGTGAAGGTGTTGGCGACCGCGATGGTTTCGCCAGCGGAGAGGCCGCTGAGTATCTCGATATCGTCATCATCCTCGAGGCCGGTCTTGACCGGACGCGCCTCAAATCCCTCGCCGTCGCGCACGAATACGGTCGTCGTGCCCCGGATCGCTTGCAGGGACTTCCTGGGGACAATCACCTTAGAAGGCTGACCGCCGAGTGGAATCTCCGCCGTGATAAACGTACCCGGCTTCCAGCGATGATCGGCGTTGGGCATGCTGGCGATGACGCGTGCGTTGCGGGTCTCGCGATCGAGCAAGGGGCTGACGAAGATCACCTTCGCGCTCGTTTCGCCCTCGATGCCAATCGCGCGAATGGTGATCGGTGCGCCTTCGTGCACTGACGCGATGTCCTCCGGGGAAATAGCAAGATCGACCCAGATGTCATCGAGATTGACGATGACAAAGAGTTCACTCTCCAGCCCTTCTCGTCCGACCAGGCCCCCCAGATCGACACGCCGCTCCGAGATCCTGCCGTCGATCGGTGCCCGGAGGAACTGCCTGCGCAGGCTTTCCGCCGGCTGGCTCGGCAGCTCCGCGAGCTCGCCTTCCGACAAGCCGAGCGCAAACAGCTTCTGCCGGGCGCCATCGAGCTTGATCTGGGCATCGTTCGCCGTCAGCTTCGTCCGCAAAAATTCGTTTTCGGATACGGTGCGGCTCTCGACCAGTACCTTTTGCCGGCTGAATAACGTCTGCTGCAGTTCATTGGTGAGGCGCGCCGCAAGATACTCGCTCTTGGCATCGGCGATTTCGCGGCTCTCGATCGCAGCGACGATCTCGCCTTTCTCCACGCTATCGCCGAGCCGTTTGCGCAATTCGGCGACGGTGGCGAGCACGCGCACGGACACCCGGGCGACGTGGTCAGCATCGGGGATAAGTGATCCCGGCGCCAGGAAGTGCCGCTTCAGCACTCCGCCTTTTGCTTCCGCCAGCTCGATTCCGGCATCATTGATCTGCTGTTCGGACAGCGCGACCCGTTCCGGGCCGTCGTCGCCACGTGCATCCCTCGTGGCGTGAGCCGTTCCCGCGCGTTCTTGGCCGACCGTGAACGGCATTGGCCAACCGGTCAACGCGCCGACCGCGACAAGTGCGGCGATACCGGCAAGCATGCCGGCTACAAAAAGAAGAATCCGTTTCATCTGCACCTTCCCGCTGCGCGAGGTCGATGCCTTGCGCGCATGTCTGATTGATCAAGGCGACGATGTTCCGCCGCAGAGCGCGGCGAAACTCGACTGGCCATCAGGGCCGGATCAGGCGCGGGGTGGTTTGAAGGGCGAGTCGAGATCGGCCGAGTCGGGCGCAGGGGCCGCTGCAATGCGATCAAGTCGCGTAACGTATTCGATGCTCGCGATATTGATCTGCGGGGTTACGGTCGTGACGTGGGCGAGGCAGTGACAACAATGAGCTCCGGCAGGGCAAGGGGAAGTCTTGCCGGATTCACCAGAACTGGTCTGCGCGACCGAGACCGTCACCGTGGTCTCGTCTCCATCAAAACAGCAACAGCAATGAAATAGCGAGGCGACCAAAGCCAATGAGATGAGCGCGGCGAGCACCTGGCGCCAAAGGCGGGTTCCAGATAAACGAATGGTCGCAGTGTATGCTGCCATACCCACTGATTAGCCTTGGCGGGCTGCCAATACAAGGGAGCCCCGAACTGATGACGGACGATAAGTTCTGTATTTGTATAACAGCATCAGCCTCCTCGATGATAGTGATGGGCCCGCGGTTCGACCGAGAAGGACCCCGAAATCAGATTCGAGCTCGAGGCGGAGACCGATGAGATTTTTGAGGCCAGTTTTTCTCTTCCTGTATCGCATCGCACACTCCGCAACCGCCCGTTATGTTGGCGGCTACTCCTCAGGCAAGCTTGGGAGCCCGAGCGCGGTGACCATCCTGTCGCGAAAGCTCGAACGACACCTGGGACAGGCCTACCACGGACCAAAGTCGAATTTTCCGGGTAGACCAAGCGGCTCGATTTCTAACTTTGTAAGATCGTGCTAAGTTCGCAAGACCGTGCCATTTGAGCGATGTCCGCTCCCGCGATGGCGAACGGTGGCGCCGCTCGCCATCCAGGACCGGCCCCCGACAGCCGGCACGGGCGGATGTGCGCAATGACGCCACCGCCCCAGCCAAACAAGAAAATAGCAGTCGATGCCACCATCCACTTTCCCGGATGGGGATGAAACGCATTCCAGCAGGCGCCCCCCCGACGGGCGCCAAAGGAGATTCATCAAGGAGATTCATAATGACGACATTGGACATCACTGCCGGCCCGTTGCCGGAAGCCGAGCACCGGGCGCAATTGCGCCGCGCATTGATCGCCAGCACCGTAGGCACCACCATCGAATGGTACGATTTCCTGCTCTACAGCACGGTGACCGGCCTCGTTTTTGGCAAGCTCTTCTTTCCCAAGTCCGATCCTCTGGTTGGGGTGCTGCAGGCGTTCGCCATCTATACGGTGGGTTTCATCGCCCGGCCGATCGGTGCCGCGATCTTCGGCCACTATGGCGACCGCATCGGTCGCAAGGCCACGCTGATAGCGACGTTGCTTCTGACGGGACTTGCCACTGCTGCCGTCGGCATCGTCCCCACCTATGAGACGATCGGCATCTGGGGTGCCGTCATCCTGACCGTCATCCGCTTCATCCAGGGCGTGGGGGTCGGCGGCGAATGGGGTGGCTCGGTGCTGCTTTCGATGGAGTGGGCACGGACCAATCAGCACCGCGGTTTCATCACCTCGTGGCCGCAGCTCGGCGGTCCCGCCGGATTGCTGCTGGCAAACATAGCAGTGCTCGTGTTCAGCCGAATGTCCGGCGACCAGTTCCTGGTCTGGGGCTGGCGCATCCCGTTCTTGCTCAGCCTCGTGATGATCGCCATCGGGCTCTACATCCGGCTCGGCATCATGGAGACGCCGGCGTTCCGGCGGATTGTGGCCGAAAACCGTGTCGAGCGGGTTCCGGTCATCGAGGTGATCAAGCGTCAGCCGCGATCGATTATTCTCTCGGCGTTTGCGCGGATGGTTGAACAGGCGCCGGCCTACATCTACCTGGCCTTTGTCTTCGCCTACGGCACCCAGGTGATCAACCAGGATCGCGACTTCCTGCTCATCTGTCTGATCGCCGCCGGCACCATTGAGCTCTTCAACATCCCGCTGGCGGGTCACCTGTCGGATCGCATCGGGCGCAAGCGCCTGTATCTGATCGGCGCGGTCCTCACCGGGCTGTTCGGTTTTGCGTATTTCGCCATGCTGAACACGGCAGTGCCGGCGCTGATCTTCATCGCCATCGTGCTGTCATTCGTACCGCACGCTTTGACGTATGGCCCGCAGGCGGCCTTGATCGCCGAGTGCTTCACGCCCCGGCTGCGGTACAGCGGCGCTTCGATCGGCTACCAGCTCTCTTCAGTTATCTCCGGCGGGCCGGCGCCGTTGATCGCCACCGCACTGCTCGCGGCCACCGGATCGGGCTACGCGATTGCAGCCTACATCCTGTTCTGCGCGGTCGTCAGCATTATCGCGACCTCCTTGATGCCCGATTACACCAACAAGGACATTTCCGAGGAGCACGACAGGCCTTGACCAAACGGCCCGTGGCCGCCAGATCGAGACGGCCCGGTGGCCGTGGCGCGGGACTGCGTTACGGTATTACTCGGATGAATGGCCGCGTCGCCCGTTACAAACGAAATGCTTTCGGCCCAAAATGAAATGGCTCTGAAAGGGATTCATGCGCAGCATGGTGGGTGGCTCCCAGACGAAGGGCAGTTCGGTGCTGACCAACCTAACGGCTCGGCGATGGCGGCGCACACCATCGCCTCCTCGCATTCTCAACACCTGACGACGCATACGAGGCCGCCAAGACTTGCGAGGCCGCCAAGACTTGCGAGGCCGCCAAGACTTGCGAGGCCGCCAAGACTTGGCGAGGCCCCCAAGACTTGGCGAGCCTTGGGACGCTGGTCCACGAACACAAAGAGCCACCAAAAAGGAAGCACGAGTGAATAGTAGTCCGCATGCCGATCTCGATCCACAAGTCGTAGAGTTCCTGGCGAAATTGCAATCCGCCGCGACGCAAACATCGGGAACGCCCCTTTCCGCTGACGAAAAGATCGCCGCTGTGCGAGCGGGGACAATCAGCATGGCTCAATTCGGTTTCCCGCACGAACCAATCGGGATGACGAAAGACCTTGTCATTCCCGGTTCTGCCGGCGAGCTGACGATACGCCTCTATGTACCGCGTCAAGAACTCGCGCTTCCTGCGCCAGTCTTGCTGTTCTGCCACGGCGGTGGCTTTGTCACCGGAGATCTGGACGTTTACGACACCGCTTGTCGTGCGCTGGCCAACCGCGCCGCTTGCCTGGTCGTATCAGTGGCCTACCGATTGGCGCCCGAACATCCGTACCCGGCGGCGAATGAGGACGTCTGGGCAGCGCTCAAGTGGTTGAGCCATGCCACTGAAATCAATGCCGATCCGCAACGGATCGCGGTGGGAGGCGATAGCGCGGGCGGATTGCTCGCGGCATGGGCCGCACAGAAGGCAAAATCCGAGGGGCTGCCCTTGATCATGCAAGTTCTGCTTTATCCGACCTTGGATACGACCGCGTCGAGCAAATCCTGGCAACAGCTCGGGACCGGTGCATACGGATTGGGGCGGGACGATGCGCTGGTTTATTACGACGCCTATCTCCCGCCGGGCATCGATCGCACCGATCCGCAGGTTTCGCCCGCCTACGCGACTGACTTGGCAGGATTGGCGCCGGCGTTGATCATCACTGCTGAATTCGATCCGTTGCGTGACGAGGGAAACGAGTACGCCGTCAAGCTCCGCGAGGCGGGCGTTCCGATCAACCACTACTGCTGGCCAGGGATGATTCACGCGCTGCTGTCGTTCGCGGGCGTGCTCGATGCGGGGGGCCAGCTCATTGAGCGCGTCTCCGACGGCCTTCGATCCGCCTTTTACAGTAAGCATAAGTAGTTACGACGCCATGAACTCGCCGATTCCACAACTAGCTAGCGCGCAGGCGGTGTCTCTTCGTCCGGGCGCGGCTCCGGTTGCGACTCCTGCGTCGGCAGGTCGTAAAACGTCCAGCCGTCGGTTCCTTCCGGATACCAGGCGACGTTGGAATAGCCGAGACTGAGCGCCCGCCTGGCGGCATTCCAGGACATCCAGCAATCGGCCTGGCAATAGACCACGAGCAGCGTGCTCTTGTTGCCTTCGGTGGCGCGAGCAAGACCCTTGCGCAGATAATCTTCGGTCGATGGCGCCAATCGTCCGTAGCCGGTGTCGGGCAGCCAGATGCTGCCGGGAATATTGAGCCGCGGCTTGTCGCGCCAGACCGTGCCTTCGGGAAGATTCTTCGGCTTCGGCGGGCGCGGCAGCACGTCGACGAAGACACCATTCTTTGCGCGCCAGATCGCCTCGGCCGCCTCGGTCGTCAGCACCCGAGCGCCGGCGAGCGTTGCGGGCACAGGTGCTCGATAATTGTCGGTTCGGTAATCCTGCGGCTCCGGAACGCCCTTCTGCGCGAAGACTGCCGACGCAAGCGCCAGCATCACCACGCATGCAAGAAGCGCTCTCATGGCGATTTGGCCGCGGCTCCCACACTGATCGGCTGGTCGTTCTCGTCGAGCAGCGGCACGCCATAATCGAGCAGGATCTTGTTGATGGCCGGCTGGTTCTCCTGGATGAGGCGGTTGAGCTCGCGTTTCCAGTTCTGGTCGGCAGGCCGCACGCCCATGCCGATGCGATAGACCAACCGCGGTCCCCCCTTCTCCTTCACCAGGGGCGTGATATGGAGCGGCGGCGTCATCTTCCTGGCATAATAGCCGGCCATCGGCCCCCACAGCACGCCGGCATCGATCGCGCCCGAGGTCAGATCATTGATCATGGCCTCTGCCGACGAATCCACGCGCGTATCGATCATCAGCGGATAAGGCTTGGCGTTCGGCATCAAGCCATCCACCGCCATGTAGGTCGCGGCCGGTGTGCCGGCGATGATGCCGATATGCTTGTTCTTCAGACGCTCGTCCTCCAGCGTGGTCACGTCTTCAAGACCGCTGCCGGGCTTGACAACCAGCGCGTAGGCGGTCCGGTAGTATGGGTTGGTACCTTGCGCGAGATCGTCGCCTTGCGGAAAGCCCATGATCACGTCGCAGCGATGCGCGCCGAGGGTGACGCGGACAAAACCCGTGGCCTGCGGAAAAAATGCGTAATCGAGCTTCTTCTGCAGCTTTTCGGCGAACAGTTCGGCGATCTTGTTCTCGAACCCCTCGCCCTTTTCGCTGGAGAACGGCATGTTGCGCGGATCGGCGCAGACCCTGAGCACCTTGGGATCGACGAGCTCGATGGAGAGATCGCCGCTGTCGCTGGTCTGCGCATGCACGCGTTGCGCGCCGCCGAGCATGGCGAGAATGACAATGAACGAGACAGGCAGCCAGCGCATCGTTGCAAACCTCCCAGAGACGTCCGCGATCACACGAACCGAAGTTCGACAGCGGTGCGATTTTGGCAAAATGCTATGCTCGCGAAGTGACGCGTGCAACGGATTAAGCAGAACGGTTTCAGTGGCCGCGCGTGCTGCGACGCACCCGGCCACGCGGCGGAACACGGTAGATATCACGTCGTGGTGAAATGGAGGCAGGATCATGGTTCGGCGCTTATTGATTCTGGTATCGCTCGCCACGCTCTGCATGTCCATCGTCGCGTACGCTCAGCCGCGAAACTTGTCTGAGAGCGAACACGAATTGCCTGTGAGCGAAATCGCGCCCGGCGTTTTCGTGCATATCGGCGCGATCGCGCTGATGACACGCGAAAACGACGGCGCCATCGCCAATATCGGCTTCATCGTCGGCGACAATGCGGTCGCCGTCATCGATACCGGCGGCAGCGTACGCGAGGGGCGAGAGCTCCGCGCCGCCATCCGCAGCCATACCGATAAGCCCGTTCGCTATGTCATCAATACGCATGGCCATCCCGACCACATGTTTGGAAACGCGGCTTTCGCTGCCGACCAAACCACGTTTGTCGGCCACAAGAACCTGCCGCGGGCGCTCGCGACCCACGGGCAATTCTACATCGACGCCTTTCGTCGCATCATGGGCGCCGGGCTGATCGACGAGGTACGCCTGATCCCGTCAACTCTTCTGGTCGAGGACACGCAAAAGCTCGATCTCGGCTCGCGGACACTCACCTTGCAGGCGTGGCCTGCGGCGCACAGCGACAGCGATCTCACGGTGACGGACGAAAAATCGGGAACCCTGTTCGCAGGCGACCTCGTATTCCTCACCCATGTGCCTGTCCTTGACGGCAGCCTTCGCGGCTTCCTGTCGGCACTTGATAAGCTCGGCGCGCTACCCGCGCAGCGCGTGGTTCCCGGCCACGGCCCGGTCAGTCCGTGGCCGGCGGCGCTGGCCGATGAACGGCGCTATCTGGAAACCCTGGCCGCTGACGTGCGCGCGGCGGTGGCGCGCGGCGATCCCATCGCAGCCACCGCGGCCACCGCGGCAGCCTCGGAGAAGGCGCGCTGGTCTCTGTTCGATGACTACAATGCACGCAACGCAACTGCAGCATTTTCGCAAATTGAATGGGAATAACAGCTGTCATCGCGTATATTGCGTCAATCCTGTCGCCGCGAGGACCGCCTGATGCCTGGACGTCGCTTGCTCAGTCTCGCCATCCTCGTTCTCCTGAGCGGCATGCTTGGTGCCGCCCAGCTCCCAACGGCGGGCGCCGAAGGCTACGACCCCTGGCCCGGCCTGGTGCAGGATATCTTCAACAACCGTCCGATGAACGATGGCAGCGACATCATCGGCATCGAGATGCCCTACCGCGCCGAGGATGCGGCGATCGTGCCCGTCACCCTGCACAACAAGCTGGCGTCGACCGACAGCCGGCACGTGGTGAGGATCACGCTTGTGATCGACCAGAACCCGGCGCCGATGGCGGCCAAATTCGAGCTCGGGCCGGATGCCCGCGTGTCCGAGATTTCGACCCGCGTCCGCGTCAACAACTACACCGACGTTCATGCGGTCGCCGAGCTCAGCGACGGCAAGCTCTATATGGTGAAGACCTTTGTCAAAGCCTCAGGCGGATGCTCGGCGCCCGCCGCCAAGGATGCCGATGAGGCCAGCAATCATCTCGGCCAGATGAAGTACCGGCAATTTGCACGACCGGGGCAAGAGGGTGCAGACGGGACCCGCGAAGCGCAGATTATGATTGGCCACCCCAACAATTCCGGCCTGCAGATGGACCAGGTGACGCAGCTCTACATTCCGGCGTTCTTCATCGATCAGTTGAAGCTGTGGCAGGACGATAGCCCGGTGCTATCGATGGAAGGTGGAATTTCGATTTCCGAAGACCCCAATCTCCGCTTCACCTATGTCTCGAACGGAGCCAAGACCTTCCGCGCCGAAGCAAAGGACACCGCGGGTCACGTATACCGCGACGAATGGAAGGTCGACGCGGGGATCTGATTCTGCTTCGCACCTAAAGCGCGATGAGATTTGGTTGAATCGTGATCGCGCTTTAGGTCTTGATTGAGCATGATCTTTTCGGAAAACCGCTACACACTTTTCCGGATCATGCTCTTAGAAGCACCTCACCTCGGCCTCGGCCTGGGCCCGCCTCAAATCGTTGAGCGCGTTCGTCGCCTGCTCGGATGAGCGAAACTCGCCGCCCAGGTTTCCCCGCACCTGCGACATGCTGAGCACGGTCTCGGCCGTGACATATCTGTCATAGGGCAGAAGCGAGGCGATGACATCGATCGAGCAGGAGCATTGCTCGATCGCCTGCCGCATCTCGCCATTGGCCTTCAGACAGCCGAAGACATATTCGGCCCGTGCCGAGGTCGGGTAGTCGCTGACCTCTTCCGCATATGCAATTGCCGCGGTTGTCATCGCGGCAGTCGTCACGATAACGATGCGCGTGACCCACCCGATATACGTCATTGGTCGCCCTCCGTTGACTTTTGAGGCTATGCTATCACTGTGGTCCTGAAAAGCAGACATTCGAGGAAATGGCCCGCAAGACGATGAAGAGCCTGGTTCGCGCGTTGATCGCCGCCGCCCTTGCGGCCATCCAGATCGGGGCCGCCAGCGCCGCCGACACCATACGCATTGCGGCGCAGAAGACCGGCACCTTCGCCTGGGAACTCGCGATTATCCGCACGCACGGGCTGGACAAGGACGCCGGCCTCACCCTCGACGTGCGCGAGCTCGCCAGTCCGGAGGCGGGCAAGATCGCGCTGCGCGCGGGGGATGCCGATATCATGATCTCCGACTGGCTCTGGGTGTCGCGCGAGCGCTCGCTCGGCGCCAAGCTCGCGTTCTATCCCTATTCCAGCGCGCTCGGCGCGGTGATGGTTCCGACTGCCTCGCCGATCAAGACGCTCGCCGACCTGAAGGGCCGCAGGCTTGCGGTCGCCGGCGGGCCGATCGACAAGAGCTGGCTGTTGCTGCAGGCCTCGCTGCAGCAGGACGGCATCAACCTGAAATCGGATTCGACGATCGTCTATGGCGCGGCACCGCTGGTTGCCGCGCAAATGCTCAACGGCGACATGGACGCAACGGTGAATTACTGGAATTTCTGCGCGGCGCTGGAGGAAAAGGGATTCCGTCGCCTCGCCCCGATCCAGGATATCGTGCAGCGCTTCGGCGCCAAGGGCCCGGTCGCGATGGTCGGCTATGTCTTCGAGGAGGAATGGGCCAACGCCAACCGGGACAGACTCGCGCGCTTCGTCGACATGACGCGCAAGGCCAAGCAGATCCTGTCGACCTCCGACAGCGCGTGGGAGGAGATCGCCAAGCTGACGGGCGCCGCCGATGCCGCAACCTTACGGGCCTATCGCGACCGCTATCGCGAAGGCATTCCGCACCGCCGGATCGAGGACGAGGAGAAGGATGCACGCGTGCTCTATCGCGTGCTGGCCGGCATCGGCGGTCGCGACCTCGTGGGGCCGGCCTCGGATCTCGACCCCGGCACCTATTATCACGCACTTCCCGGAGATTGAGGTGCTGCGTCTGTTGTCTTTCGCGATCTTCCTGGCCACCTGGTGGATCGCGGCGCTGCTCGCCGGCAGCACCAAGCTTCCGGCGCCACCCGCCGTCATGCAGGTGGTGATGTCAGAAGCAGCATCCGGTGCGCTGTTCTTCAATATCGGGGTCACGCTCGCCCGGGTTGCGCTGGCCTTCAGCCTGGCCATCACGCTCGGTATTGCGATCGGCTATCTGATGGGGCGGGTGCGACTTGCCAATCGCCTCGGCGATCCCTGGCTGATCCTGCTGCTGAACCTGCCGGCGCTGGTGGTGATCGTGCTGGCCTATATCTGGGCCGGCCTGACCGAGGCTGCCGCAATCACGGCGATTGCGATCAACAAGGTGCCCGCAACCATCGTCACCTTGCGCGAAGGCACGCGTGCGCTGGATACGTCGCTTGACGAGATGGCCCAGGTGTTTGCGATTCCGCGCTGGCGCGCCTTCCGGCACATCGTGCTGCCGCAGCTTGCTCCCTATATCGCCGCCGCTGCGCGGTCGGGCCTCTCGCTGGTGTGGAAGATCGTGCTGGTTGCGGAACTGCTCGGCCGGCCCAACGGGGTCGGCTTCGAGATCGGGGTCGCCTTCCAGCTGTTCGACACACCTCGGCTGCTCGCCTATGCGCTGAGCTTCGCAGCCGTCGTGCTCGTGATCGAGACGGCGCTGGTGCAGCCGTTCGAGGCGCGCCTAACCCGGTGGCGGCTCCGTGCGGCTTGATGTCGATATCAGGAAGAAGGCGTTCGAGAGCGCGTCCGGCAAGCGGCACGAGGTGCTCTCGGATGTCAGCTTCTCGCTCGCTGCCGGGGAGGTCGCGGTCCTCGTCGGCCCCTCCGGCTGCGGCAAGAGTACGCTGCTGCGCATCCTCGCCGGCCTCGACCATGATTTCGAGGGCACCGTGGAGCGGCCGCTGCAGGCGCGGCTCGGTATGGTGTTCCAGGAGCCGCGGCTGTTGCCCTGGCGCACGGTCGACGACAATGTGCGGCTTGCCGCGCCGCTCGCCGACGAAGAGGCGCTTGCAAAGCTGTTCGATGTTCTGGAGCTCGCGGCACACCGTAGCCATTTTCCGGGCGAATTGTCGCTCGGCCTCGCCCGCCGCGTCGCGCTCGCGCGGGCCTTCGCGGTCGATCCGGATTTCCTCATCCTCGACGAGCCCTTCGCTTCGCTCGACAAGGCATTGGCCGCGCGCCTGCGCGAGCAGATCGCCACACTGGTCGCCAATCGCTCGGCCATGACGCTGCTCGTCACCCATGAGCTGGATGATGCGGTCAGGCTCGGGGACCGGCTGTTCTTCCTGTCGGCACGGCCGGCGCGCATCCTGCGCGTCGTGCCCATCGCCACACCGCGCGCGGCGCGCAGCGAGGCGGAGATCGCGACAATCAAGGCCGATCTCGCGCTATTGAACCTTGCCGCGGATTAAGCGAGGCTTGCGCCGAAAAAAATCGAGGAAACGTCCCATGCTGCGCGTCCCAACCGCCATTGTCCTGATCTTGACCGCCCTGCCCGGCATCCTGTTCGCGCAAACCAAGGGCAAGGGCGTCCGGCTCTGGAACCTGACCAGCGCGACCATCTCAGGCTTCGAGCTGTCGCCCGCGGGCAAGAACGCATGGGGCCCCAACCAGACCCTGAACGACAAGGACAAGGAAGTCGATCACGACGAGCGCCTGCGCATCACAGGCGTGGAGCCCGGGCATTATGATGCCAAGGTCAGCTATCCCGATTCCAGGCAATGCTTCGTCCGCGATATCGAGATCAAACCTGATGCGGTGTTCTCAATTTCCGACAAGGATTTGAAGGACTGCAACAAGTAGCTTAGCCGGCCGTGCCAGCCTTGCTGGCATCAGCCTTGTCGTTGCTGTGCGGATATTCGCAGCGCCACTTCACCGCCGTCCATTTGGGATGCTCACCGATCCATTGCGCGATGTAGGGTGGCGCGGCCATGGCGCATTGTGTCAACGATATGTTGGAGTCGAACACCAGGCGCGTCTCCTCGCAGGTGGTGGGCGACAGGACGGCGCAGATCGTTATGACCAAATCAATCGGGTTCATGCCTGGAATCCCTTGATGGCCTCTTCATCGCGATATCACATTGAACTACGCCATTCGGCCGGCTTGGTTTCAAGACAGCGTGAAAGTTCCCGTTGTTCTAAAAACTGACACCGAACACCAGCCGCGCCTGGTGACGCTCGAAATTGACGAGATCGAGCGATACCGCCGATCCCGCCGCGCGACCCCAGGCCTGAACGCTCCATGCCGCCGTCAGCCGGGACCGCTCCGAGAGCTGGAAATAAGCGACGGGGCCGACAAAGAGCGCCTGTCCCGCAAAATCCTGCAGGCCGATGCCATCATAGTTCCGGAAATAGCGCGCTTCGCCGCCAAGAAGAATTCCCGGATGCACCTGCACCATGGCGCCCAGCGCTGCCCCGACGGTAGCCTCCTGCACCGCGGCCTGGGTTGCCGTCAAGCGCGTCCATTCCGGCTGGTAGAGCAGGTTGAGCGCGACGACGGCCACATTGGGCACCACCTCGCGCTCGACAGCCAGCGTCACGTCCGTCCCATAGCTGCGGACAGAGGCGCCGGTGATCTCGTCGATACGACCGGCGTGCGGCTCCACGGCGAGCGTCAAGCCGACGGGCGCGGTTTGCCGATCAAGAAATCTGTAGCGAAAATCGGCTGAGAGCTCCTGCCAGCCCAGTTGACGGCGATCATCCATGTCAGGCACGCCCGCAATGTCATGGGCCGAAAAGCTGCTGCCGAGCTCGACGCGAAAATTATCGACCGGCACGGCCTCCAGCTCGAGTTGCTGGTCGACCGCGCGATAGCCGCCGGCGCTCTTGGCAAAACGTCCCGTGGTCTGGCTCTGGAATTCGAGCTCACCGACCTCGCCGACGTCGGTGCCGATCATGAAGCCAAAGATATGCTCGCTGTCGATGCCTTCAGCCGTCGCGCAACGCGGGAGCAACGCGCAGGCGCACGTGATCATGATCCCGGCTTGTGCTGCGCGAATGAGCTTTCCCACGCCGACCGTCTCGATCTGATCTGATTGCCCTGACGATTGACGCTATCACAATGCGGGTGCCGCTGTCGTCGCGTTCGACGATGTATTTCATGCCGGCGAATCAATGAATGGCTCATTGCCGAGCGATCGCGCTGAGGCCGGTTTGCGATGTGCGGGAGCTTTTGAATTCGAGGTGGGGTCTTGAATCACCCGGAGGGAGACGTCTGCCACGGCTCGCGGACGAGCCGGGCAGATCGCTTGTCAGATCACTTGCGCGCGGCGCAGGCGTACATGTTGATTTCCATGCCCACCGGCACTTCGACGATCTTCGGAGTCTTCCAAGTCATTCGGGGGTCCTCCCAAGTACATTGGTCCAATGTTGGCGCAGGTTCGCGCCGTGCCCAAGGGTAGGGCTGCCCCGCACTTAACGCAAGGGGCCCCTACCCGTGCAAGCTGCGAGCGGGAAATCTTCACGACCGTGGCCGGGCGGCGTTGGACGGACGTCGAATCTATTTCAGCAAGCGCAGCAGAGCTTGCCCTGCTTTCGAGTGTAATTCCTTTGCGTCGAGAGTGCCGTCGGAGTCCGGATCTGCCGCCTTAAAGCGTTGTTCTACAACGGCAAGATACTCATCCAGCGTCAGCGTTCCATCGTGATCGGGGTCAGCGGCCGCGAGCTCCTTGGCGCTCAACCGTCCCGCCAGTTCGCGCTTGTCGACGGTGCCTTCATGATCGCGATCGAGCTTTGCGAACAGCGCCGATGCGGCCTTTTTCACCTCCATCAGATCCAGCGTCCCGTCATTGTCTGTGTCGAACGCCGCGATCGGATCAGCCGCTTTGGGCGCCGCAAAAGCCGGCCAATGCCCGATCGCCAACGCGGCCGCAGTCATGGTCAGAAGCATGGATCGGCGTAAACTCATCATCGAATTTTCCTCCCTGTCGACACTCTACGGCAGCTAGCCGCATGCTCGCTTCCTTTCAGCATGGCTTTCGCGCGCGCATTTTGCAATTGCGAACGCATCGAACAAACCGAGCGAAATCTTTTCAGGTTCCGGGTGGCAAGCCTGATCTCCAGGCTGTTCAATCAGCGGCGATATGCTTTGCCAAAAGGGAGTGGACCATGAAAGCGCTCAGCCGCGCGCTGCTTGCCGGACTACTCGGCATCGGCTTTGCCATACAGGCCTCTGGCCAGGAGGCCAAGCACGGTCCGCCGCCCTCCTCGCTCGCGCGACGTGCGGCGGCGTCCGCCGAGGCACCGAAGGTGCTCACCGGCAAGGAGCGACTCGGCCCGAAATGGACCGACGAGCAGCGAATCGACAATTGCAACGTCCCGCCCGACAAGCGAGGCCCAAAGCCGCGGCCTTCCGCCTGCACGCAGGCGAGCTTCTAGAGCATTTCCGGTTCTGACTGAATCAGAACCGCAGCTCTAGATGTGAACTTTCAGGAGGTTGTCCATTCGGCCCGTGCCGTGAACGCTGATGTCACCAAACACACAGTGATTCGCGGGGGACCGAATGGACACTCACAAGAATGCGCCACTGACGCCCAAAGGTCGAGAGGCCATGGTGCGATGCGTTGTTGAAGGCGGGCTGAGCAAGGCAGCCGCCGCGTGCCAGTTCAACGTTACGCCAAAGACTGTCGCCAAATGGGTCAAGCGGTTCCGCGCAGAAGGCGTGGATGGGCTG
>NZ_AXAI01000018.1 GCF_000472425.1 Bradyrhizobium sp. Tv2a-2
GGTCCTCAACGTCCTGGTCGGCCCGCCATCGCGCAAGCCATTTGTAGCCCGTATCGGGATGGATATTAAATCGCCGGCAGAGCTCCCGCCGATTCGCTTTTTCCTGCATCGCAAGTCGAACGAACTCCCGCCGCTGATCCATAACCGACACCTCTCGCCAGGGCATGGACTTGGCCTCCCACACTGCCAAATCCGTGCACTATGATGTGTCGGCTATGTCCCCGAACACCCGTCGGTCATGTCCCCGGGCTGAACACTTGACCGGACGATCCGGTATTTCAGAGGGCCTTGATTAAACCGCCCCGAACACGCGCTTGAAGATGGTATCGACGTGCTTCAAGTGATAGCCGAGATCGAACTGCTCCTCGATCTCCCTGTCGCTCAGATAGCGCTTCACGTCGGCGTCCTTCTTGAGCAGCGTCATGAAGTCGCCTTCGCCGCGCCAGACCGGCATGGCGTTGCGCTGGACCAGCTTGTAGGCCTCCTCACGGCTTGCGCCTTTCTGCGTCAGCACGAGCAACAGCCGCTGTGAGTGGACGAGGCCGCCGAGCCGGTCGAGATTCTTCTGCATGTTCTCGGGATAGATCAGAAGCTTGTCGATCAGGCCGGCCAGCCGATTGAGCGCAAAGTCGAGGGTGACAGTCGCATCGGGCCCGATCATGCGTTCGACGGAGGAGTGCGAGATGTCGCGCTCGTGCCAGAGCACGACGTCCTCGAGCGCCGGCGTCACATAGGCGCGCACCATGCGGGCAAGGCCGGTGAGATTTTCCGACAGCACGGGGTTGCGCTTGTGCGGCATGGCCGAGGAGCCTTTCTGGCCCTCGGAGAAGAACTCCTCCGCCTCCAGCACCTCGGTGCGCTGCAAATGACGGATTTCGGTGGCGAGCCGCTCGACCGACGAGGCAATCACGCCAAGGGTGGCAAAATACATCGCGTGGCGGTCGCGCGGGATCACCTGGGTCGAGACCGGCTCGGGCGAAAGTCCCATGGCCTTCGCCACATGCTCTTCGACCCGCGGGTCGATCTGGGCGAAAGTGCCGACCGCACCTGAGATGGCGCAGGTCGCGACCTCTTTCCGCGCGGCGACGAGGCGGGCGCGCGCGCGGTCGAATTCGGCATAGGCATAGGCGAGCTTCAGCCCGAAGGTCACGGGCTCGGCATGGATGCCGTGGGAGCGGCCGATAGTCGGCGTCATCTTGTGCTCGAAGGCGCGCTTCTTCAGCGCCGCGAGCACGCGGTCGATGTCGGCGATCAGGATGTCGGCGGCGCGGATGAGCTGGACGTTGAGGCAGGTATCGAGTACGTCGGAGGAGGTCATGCCCTGATGCACGAAGCGCGCCTCGGGGCCGACGATCTCGGCGAGGTGGGTCAGGAAGGCGATGACGTCATGCTTGGTCTCGCGCTCGATCTCGTCGATGCGCGCGACGTCGAAGGTCACGTTGCGTGCCTTGTCCCAAACGGTCTTGGCGGCTTCCTTGGGGATGACGCCGATCTCGGCCAGCGCGTCCGCCGCATGCGCCTCGATCTCGAACCAGATCGAAAAGCGCGTCTGCGCCTCCCAGATCGAGGCCATTTCCGGGCGGGTATAGCGGGGGATCATGAGATAGCTCCGAGGCAGTGGGGCGGGGATCGCAGGCGGATGCCCGGCCAAATGTTTTTACGCCGCGCTTTAGCAGATCGCTTTTGCGGAAACCACTGATATGGGATTGGGAAGGTGGAAAACTACCCTGTTTTGAGGGCTTAACGGGTCGCTCACGGCCCGGTCAGCCCGCACTCTGCGGCCAGCCGCACCAGCTGGGCGTCCGTTTTCAGGCCGGTCTTGGCCTTGATCATGTAGTGGTAGTTCTGAACCGTCTTCAGGCTGAGATTGAGCCTTAGGGCGATCTCCTCCTGGGTTGCGCCGGCCGCCAGCTGGCGGAGGACCTCGATCTCGCGCTCGGCCAACTGGTCGAGCGCCGACCCTGATGGCGCGAGGCTCTCCAGCGCCAGGACCTGGGCGATGTCGTCGCTCATGGCCCGCTCGCCGCGGGCGACGCTGCGGATCGCCTTGACCAGCACTGCGGGCTCGCTGCTCTTGGTGACGTAGCCGCCGGCACCGGCACCGAAGGCGGCCTTCACCAGCGGCGCCTCGCTGTGCATGCTGAAGACGAGGATACGCGCGCGTCCATCGCGGGCGCGGATGTTCCTGATCGCCTCCAGCCCGCTGGCGCCGGGCATCGAGATGTCCATCACCACGATGTCAGGGACGTGGGTCTTGAACGCGCCATAGGCGCTCACCGCGTCGTCGGCCTCGGCGACCACCTGGAAGTCGCGCTGATTTTCCAGAACGCGCCGGTAACCCTGGCGCACGATTGGATGGTCGTCGACCAGCAGGATGGAGATGCCCTTGGTCGATGCGGAAGTCATCCGTCAGGCGGCCAGCGGAATGGTGGCATCGACGCTCAGGCCGCGCGTCGCGCGCGCGATCGAGAGCGATCCGCCCAGCGCCGTCAGGCGTTCGCGCAAGCCGGTGAGCCCAAAGCCGGAGGCCCTGGCGATGCTGATGGCGTCGCCCCCGCCGTCATCCTCGACCCGGATCAGGAGCGCATTTTCCGCCCCGCTGCGCCGCTCGATCCGGAGCAGGATTTCGCGTGCTGTGGTGTGACGGAGCGCGTTTGTCAGGCATTCCTGTGCGACGCGATAGGCCGTTGTCGCCACTGCGCCGCTGATATCGGCGAGGTCGCCCTTGAGGTCGAGCTGGATCACCGGGCGTGCCTCATGCTGTGAGCGCCAGCTGTCGACCAGGTTGATCAGGCTCGCTTCCAGCCCGAGCTCCTCGGCTGCCGGATGGCGCAGCCGGTTGAGGGTGCCGCGCAGGCAGGCCATGATCGCGAGCGCGGCTTTCGAGATCATCCGCGCATCCTGCGCAATCGCGCCGTCCTTGGCCTCAGTGCTGGTCGCCTCGATCGCATTGGCGAAAGCGAGAATGGCGGTGAGGTTCTGGCCGAACTCGTCATGCAGCTCGCGCGCAAGCGTGCGCCGCTCGTCGTCCCGGATTTCGAGCAGGCGGCGCGTGAGAGCTGCGCGTTCCTCCATGGCCTGCGCCAGCCGCTCGCCAAGATCGCCGACGGCCTGGCCGATCATGGCAAGCTCCATGGAGCGGAAGCGGGGCAGGGAGGTGCGATATTGGCCATGCGCCATGCGCTTGAGCGCGGCGACGATCGACTGCGCCGGCGCCAGCGTATGCGCGATCGCGAGCGAGGCCAGGATTGCGATCGCTGCCGCCATCAGTAGCGCAACCCCGATATTGTCGAGGATATGCTGCCAGGCGAGCCGGATTGCTGCATCGGGATCGGGAGTGGCCGACACCGTCCCGGCCGTGACGGCGCGCGCGCTGATCGGCCTTGCCACCGCGGCATGGGTGCCGAGGAGCAGCTGGACGGCGCTGGCGAACCAGGCCGGCGGCGCGGCCCCCAGCCCCTTGTCCTGGCCGCACAGCGGCTTCTCGAACGCGGTGGCGGGCTCGAAGCGGACGCAGATGCCGGGCGAGATCAGCTTCATGGTTTCGATGGTGCGCCATTCCGGCACCGGGAGCAGCTGCTCGCGCGTCCTGCTGCTGCGCAGCAATAGCTCGTGCCAGTACAACCCCTGCAGGGCTTGCGAGACGCGCTCGGCGGAGGCCTCAGTTGCACGGTCGACGCTGCGATAGGCCTCGACGGTGGCCCAGACGGTGGCGGCTGCAAGACACAGCACCACGACCACGAGCAGGCGGGCGACGAGTTGCAGGACCAGACGCATGCGCTTCCCCCACAATTTGATGGAGCAAGGCTAACAACAGCGCCGATCCCTGCCAATTGCAAGCGCGAGCCTCCGCACAAATTGGGAAAATTTCCCAGTCGTTTGAGGGCATCCGTCTTTGGACCGCGCGCCGCGGTTTTGGTCTAACAGGCCTGCCCGCAAAAAGACGGCCAATCGGGAGCGACAGCGGCATGAGTTCCGAACAAGGCGTGGCGATCGCGGCATCTGACAGGCGCACGCCGGAACGCGGCGCGCTACTGTTGTGGATGATCTTCACCGGTCTCTCGGTGTTCGCAGCGGTGCTGCTGTGGCGCTATGGTCTGTTGCATCTGATGCTGACGTCGGACCGCACGTATATTTCGAGCGTCATCGCGGTCCTCTACGTCGTCACCTGCATCCACTGCTTTCTTCGCACCCGCGCCATCGCTCGCGAGGGAGCGGTGGAACAACGCTGCCGCACGATCCTGGCATCGCCCGAGGGCGTCAGGGCGCTGGAGGCCGATGCGAGGTCGCTGCCGAAAGGGCTGGTCTCGGACCACATCCAGAGCCTGATCGAAAAGGCCAAGGCGCAGGCCAAAGGCCGCATCGACCAGACGCTGCTGTTGCGTTCGCTCGCCGACCGCCTGCGCGGCTCCAACGGTTTCGGTGCCTTTGCCTCCGACACGCTGATGAAGCTCGGGCTGCTCGGCACCATCATCGGCTTCATCATCATGCTGGCGCCGATCGCAACGCTCGATGCGGCAGACAAGGTGGCGATGAAATCGTCCATGGGGCTGATGAGCGACGGCATGGCGGTTGCGATGTACACGACGCTTGCGGGCCTGGTCGGCTCGATCCTGGTGAAAATCCAGTACTACATGCTCGATGCCGCAACCCAGCGGGTGTTTTCGGACGCGGTGACGCTGACCGAGACGCATGTGACGCCAGTGCTGGAACGCCGCAATGATGGATGATTTCGGCCTCTACCCGCGCGAGGACGCCTTCGATCCGCTCGGCGTCATGCTATTCAAGGCGCTGCAGGTCGTCGCCTTCCTGTTCTTCCTGGCGCTGCTTGCAGTCTCGCCGGAGTCCAAGGACGGCAAGATCGATTCCAAGGCCGAGTTCATCATCACCATGGACTGGCCGGACAATCACCCGGATGACCTCGACCTGTTCGTGCAGGACCCCGCCGGCAATATCGCCTGGTACCGGCATCGCGAGGCGGGCTTCCTCACCCTCGACCGCGACGACCGCGGCGGCGTCAATGACTTCATCACGGTCAATGGCCGGAAGATCCCGTCGCCCATCCGCGAGGAGATCGTCACGGTGCGCGGCATGCTGGCCGGTGAGTACACCGTCAACGTCTCGCACTTCCAGGCGACGACCGGCCAGCCCGTGCCGGTGAACGTAAAGGTGCAGAAGCTCAATCCCACGGCGCAGGTCGTCTTCGATGACAAGCTGATGCTCGACCACACCGGCGAGGAGAAGACGGCCGTGCGATTTACCGTCGATGCCGAAGGCAAGGTAACTGACGTCGAGCAGCGGCAGAAGTCGCTGCTCGAAACATTCCGCAGCGCATGGCGGAATGGCGCAGATATCGATCCGAAGACGGGTGTCAGGATGAGGACGCCGTGAGCAGCCTGCAATCCGACATCTTGATGCTCTCCGTCGCCTATGCGCTGATCGGCGCGCTGCTCTTGGTTGTCATTGTCTATGCGCGGCTGCCCTGGCAGTTCAAGGCGGTCGCGGTGATCGTGACCAGTGCTTTCTACATCGCGAGCTTCCTCGGCATGCGCGGGCTGCTCGGCTGGGCCAGTGTCGATCATCTGCCCGCAAGCTTCAAATTGCTGCAGGCGCGCATTGTCGAGCCGCATTCGCTCGAGGGCGATCCGGGCGCGATCTATCTCTGGGTCGAGGCGCTGGACGAGGGCAACCGTCCGAGCGGCGTGCCGCGCGCCTATCGCATTCCCTATAGCGACGGACTGGCCGACAAGACCGACAAGGCGCAGAGCGAGATTGCGGCGGGCCGCGCGCAAGGCGGCCGCGCAGCCGATTTTGGCAGCGGCGAGGGCGGGATGCTCGACGCCGTGCGTGCCTACATCACCCCGAACACCATTATCGAGACCTCGGGCGGTGATCCCTCGAGCGGCGGCGGGCTGACCGCGGTGCCGCAGGCCGGTGATGACGTGACCTTCACGCCGCTGTTGCCGCCGCGCATGCCGCCGAAGGACGTGATGGAGCAGCAGGACACGGGGCGGTAAGCGACTTTGGCTTCTTCCGGTTGACGACGAGCCCGTCGGCTCGCCGTTCGGTGACTCCCAAAAAAATCGTACGCGTCAGATCAAAACGCGAGAAACAGCTTGATTGCGATCACATTGATGATGTCGACGAAAAAGGCCGAGACCAGCGGCAAGATGATAAAGGCGTTTGGTGACGGGCCGTAATGCTCGGTCACGGCGGTCATGCTCGCAATCGCGGTCGGCGTCGCTCCGAGCGTGAGGCCGGTGAAGCCGGCACTGAGGACGGCGGCCTGGTAATCGCGGCCGAGCAGCGGGAACAGCACCATGACGATGAAGGCGACAGCGACGATCGCCTGCACCGCGACCACGATCAGCAAGGGGCCGGCGATTTCGGCCAGGGTCCAGAGCTGCATGCTCATCAAGGATATCGCGAGGAACGCGGAGAGCGCATAGTCGGAAATCAGCGTCAATGACGGCTTGCGCGCGGGCCAGGGCAGTTTTGGAAAGATCAAGGGTATCGTGTTGGACAGTACGATGCCCATGATGAGGCAGGGCACGAAGAGCGGCAGCTTCACACCAAGCTCGGTGATCGGCTTGTGCGCCAAATATCCAAGGATCACGGCGATATTGACCATGAGCAGCGCGTACATCAAGCTCGACTTGTCGATCGTCGTGGCGTCCGCCTGGGGAGCCGCTGCCTCAGCGTGATCAGCTGCAACCTTGGGGGCGAGCTTTCGCCGCTCGATCAGATATTTCGCGACCGGTCCGCCGAGCAGGCTCGCCACGATCAAGCCCAGCGTCGCCACTGCCGCGCCGGTTTCGACCGCCGCCGGAAATCCATGCTCGGCCGCAATCGCGGGCGCCCAGGCGATCGTCGTGCCATGCCCGCCGACGAGCGCTATCGAGCCCATGATGACGCCCGCCGCCGACGGTAGCCCGAACAGCGAAGCGCCGAGCGTTCCGACCACGTTCTGCAGGAAGACGAAAATCGTTGTCAGTACGCACAGCACGATCAGCGCTCTTCCGCCGGCGAGCAGATCCGACAGGCGGGCGTTGATACCGACCGCCGCGAAAAAGATGACCAGCAACCTGTCACGGGCGATCATCTCGAAGCCGATGGCCTGGCCGGTCGCGGCATAGAAAACCCACAGCGCAACCGCCGCGAGAAATCCGCCGGTGACCGGCTCCGGGATGTTGTAATTGCGCAGAAACGCGACGTTCCGCGTTACGATCACGCCGACGAAATAGACAAGCAGACCGAGGGTAAGCGTCAGGAAATCCGGTACTTCAAACGAATTTGCGGCTGGTGTCATGATGTCTCGCTGCAGTCGAGCGGGCTTTGGTCGAGGGCACCTGAAAGCTTATTTCATCAGCGGGCTCGCCGGTAGAGGCAATGCGGCGAGAGCACTTCGGCCACAGACATATCTATCGCTGTTTGATCAACGGGCAACTATGCTGCGCTGGTGCGAGACCTGACAATGTGCCGCCACCAGGCACCGTCGTATTCCGTTCGCGAGAAAGAATCGTCTCATGAAACGCATCCGCATCATCCATAAGACGGAGTACTTTTACAAACAGCCCGTTATTTTCGGCCCCCATCGCGCGATGATGCGGCCCCGCGAGGGGCACGATGCTCACATCGCCAGAGCGCGCGTTCATGTCGAACCGAAGGCTGAAGTGATTTGGCTGCGCGATGCCAACGACAATTCCATCGCTGTTCTGACCTTCGAAGAAAGTTCCGACAAGCTAAGCCTTGAAAGCGAAGTGGACGTCGATCTCTACTACGATGCTCTCAACGAGTGGCCTATCTCACCGGATGCCATTTCTTTCCCATTCCAATATCCTCCGGAGGAACACATCGATCTGATGGCGTATCGCCTGCCGAGCTATCCCTATGATGGGCCGATACTCCACAAATGGTTGCGGGATCTTTATCGGCCTGGTCAAGTCATCGAGACCATCGACCTCCTGAGCAGTCTGAACACCCACATCTATCGCTCGTTCGAATACGAATCCCGTGATGCGTATGGCGTTCAGTTGCCGCAGGAGACACTCGCGCGCGGCAGTGGGACGTGCCGTGACTTCGCGGTGTTTATGATGGAAGCCGCCCGATATTGGGGATTCGGCGCGCGATTTGTCACCGGCTATATCCAGATGGCCGAGGGGCAGCACGGCGCTACCCACGCGTGGACGGAGATTTACATTCCCGGTGCAGGATGGCGCGGCTTCGATCCCACAAACAACAAGCTGGTCAGCAGCGAGCATATCCCCGTCGGCGTGTCGCGCGAGCAGGAGAAGGCTTCGCCGCTGTCCGGCTCATGGGAGGGACCGGCAGACGCCTTCGACCGGATGACCGTCTCCGTACAGGTTGTGGAAGCACCCTGATGGAATGTACGCGCGCCTGTTCGATCGGCGTCATGTCGTTGAATTTTGTTGACGTCAATCACCATGGACCACCAGGCTCGCCAACGTGATCTCTCCATCGGTAATGTAGTGGTTGATGCGTTCGGAGGGCAGACCTTGCCCGGCTTGATACACTTGCTCCGCTTCGATGGATCGGTTTTTCCTCAACTCAGCGATGATATAGTCGCGCTCTTCATTCGTGTCCGAATCCGTAGCATGGGTGATCTGAAACGAAAGGCGCGTCAGGGATAAGCCGGTGTCCCTGGTGCCAGCCCCTACCCATAACGCGCGTTCACTGTCCGACGGGCGTTCGTTGTTCAGCCAGAAGTCGGCGGCTCCCCAGGTGTCCCGCGCACGCCTTTGGCTCAAAGCCCAGAATCGTATGTGATGGCGCTTTCGCGGACTATTGTCGATTGCCTTCTGAAAGCCGATGTCTTGGCCACGTCCAAAGAGATAGAGGGTGCTAAACGGCGCGGTGGGGTATGGAGAGTTGAATACGAAGGCTCGGATCATGCCCCACGAGCTGGCTAGACTGAGCCGGTCTGCCTCTGACCACCCGAGCGAAGCAAAGACCACGCGAAGCTGCCGGAGCGTGCCTACGAGTGCGATGTTCACAGGGTCTCCGGGCAATCCGTCGCCGGTAATTGTATAACTAGGCACACGTTTGCGTTGGAGAGTCTTCAGGCCCACGCGAATGGCGCGCGGCAGAATGATATACGCGGCAATTCCATAGGTGACGCCTACGGCCAGGATCCAAGGTAGCCTACGGTCCGCGGTTTCAAAGACGACAAAGACGATCAACCAGACACAAAAGATTCCCAATCCGAAAATCAGCAAGCGTTGCAAAAGCCGTATGAGCAATCTCATGATCTTGGCACCATGAAGCAGGCAACAATGATCAATCTTTCCTCAAGCGATTGATGACTGCTCGTTCTACACCGCACAAGTCGGAAGGCTCTGGCAAATCGATCTTCCGCGCAAATGCAGACGGCCCCGGAATGCGGGCGGCATTCCGGGGCCGTGCTCGCCTGACCGTGGGGTCACTGGCCCGGCGGGCAGAACAGCATAGCCATTTAGGCCCGCGTTGAAGCGGATCTAAAGGATTATATCATTCGATATAGAGCTTGAACGCCTTACGGCCCCGAGCGATGGGGGCGCGTCGGGGCCGCTTTCCGCCGGTAGAGGGGGGCATGCTGGTGCGCAAGTCCGGCGGGCAAGGAAAATATATTCGAGAACCCCGCCGAATACGATCTGCCAATACTGACGCATACTTTTGGGGGTAGAGCCTGATATCACCGCTTAAGCGCCGCAAGGATGCAGCCTAGCCCAATCCCAACGAGCTTCCAGCGCGAAACTTGAATGGTCACGTCTTGCCCGTGCTCATGGTCGAAGATCTTCAGAAGCCCGTAACCCGAATGATAAACCATTCTTTGTTCGGGGCCGTCGTACATCTCTGCCCAGCGGCTGTTTGGCCGGAAATGCAAGATATCTGGCTTGTCCTGATACAACGTAACCCAATCCACCATGGCTCAAGCTCTGCAACATGACCAAGCAAAAGGACCAGGCTTGTCTTGTCCCCGGCTCGTTGGATTTTACACAGGTTCCATTCCCGTTGTTCTGCGCATTCTAGGTAGAGGGGCCGGCCCTATAAGCGACCGACGGTTTGATAGCTCACGCCGAACAGGTGAGCTATCTCTGACTGGCTTTCGCCACTTTGTAGCCTGCGCTGGCTTCTTTGATCTGGAACGGGCTTAACGTCAGCTTCCTGCCGACACAGGCGCAAGGCGGTCGAGCTTGGTCTCGGTCACAGCGTCGCCCGGCCAGCAGCGCCCGCATCAGCTTGTTGAGCCGCCTGCCTCTGCGATTTTTGCAGAGGTTAAGAACTTCCTTTAGGTACTCAAAACCGTGAATGAAAGCTGAAGACTGCTTAGCCTCAAAATCAGACATAAGCGTGCGTTCGAGCGCACGCCTTGGTTGCGCTACGGGGGCATTCTGCTCGTTGGCTTGCCGCGATGGCTGGTCTGGGAGAGCGCTGGACATCGGGCTGTCCCGGAGGCGGGTTGTTTGACGCCCCTCAAACCGTTAGCCATATCCCGGCCCTAGCTTAAGGGCGGGAGGAATGCGTGCTGCTGGCTTTATTTTCCGACATCCATGCCAACCGGCAGGCCTTTTCCGCTTGCCTTGAGACCGCGCGGGCGCGTGGCGCCGAGCGCTTCATCTTCCTCGGCGATTTCGTCGGCTATGGCGGCGATCCCGAATGGACGGTGGAGACCGCTATCCGGCTGATCGCGGACGGGGCGGTGGCGGTGCGCGGCAATCACGATCAGGCGATCGGAACTCCCAGCGAAACCATGAATGCCGAGGCACAGGCCGCGATCGAATGGACGCGCGATCGCTTGAGCGCCGGACAGCGGCGGTTTCTCGCCGAGCTGCCGTTTGCCCTGGAAGAAGAGGACCGTCTCTACGTCCATTCCGAGGCCTCGCAGCCGGCGCGCTGGCGCTATGTGCAGGGGGCGCCGGATGCCGCACGCAGCATGATCGCGACAAAGGCCCATGTCACCTTCTGCGGCCATATTCACAAGCCTACGCTCTATTCGATGTCGGCGACGGCGAAGATGACGAGCTTCGTGCCTGTAATGGGCGTGCCGATCAACCTGCTGAGGGGCAGGCAATGGCTCGCGGTGCTCGGCTCGGTCGGCCAACCGCGCGATCGCAATCCGGCCGCCGCTTTCGCGCTCTATGACACTGCAACGCGCGAGATCACCTTTTGCCGCGTTCCCTATGATGTCGAGGCAGCGGCGCAACGCATTCGCGATGTCGGCTTGCCGCTGTGGCTGGCCGAACGGCTTTTCCAGGGGAGGTGAGGGATGCTCGCGACCGCGATCCAGCCGGGCCTCGTCATCGACGGCTTTACGATCGGCGAATGCGTGCATTCGGGCGGCATGGCGACGCTGTGGAACGTGACCCATCCCGACATTGCCGCGCCGCTTCTGATGAAGATCCCGCGGGTGTCGGAAGGCGAGGATCCGGCCGCGATCGTCTCCTTCGAGATGGAGCAGATGATCCTGCCGCGGCTGAAGGGGGTACATGTGCCGGCGTTTTTCGGAGCCGGCGATTTTGCCCGCCAAGCCTATGTCGTGATCGACGTCATCCCTGGGCGGACGCTCTATCGCCGCCTGCCCGACCTGCCGCTGCCTTACGAGGAGGCGCGCGTCCTCGGTGTCAAGATTGCCTCCGCGCTCGCCGAGCTGCACCGGCAGAACGTCATCCATCACGACGTCAAGCCGTCGAGCATCATGTTTCGCGACAGCGGCGAGGCCGTGCTGATCGATTATGGCCTGTCGTTTCACAACCAGTTGCCTGACCTGTTGCAGGAGGAGTTTCGCGTGCCCTATGGCACCGCGCCCTATATGGCGCCGGAGCGGCTGGTCGGCGTGCGCGACGATCCGCGCAGCGACCTGTTTGCGCTCGGCGTCCTGCTCTATTTCTTCACGACCGGAGTGCGCCCGTTCGGCGAGACCGAGACCTTGAGCGGGATGCGGCGGCGGTTGTGGCGCGATCCGCATCCGCCGCGCAAATTGCGCCCGGATTATCCGCTCTGGCTGCAGGAGATGGTGCTGCGCTGTCTGGAGATCGAGCCCATGCACCGTTATCCGACGGCCTCGCAGCTCGCCTTCGATCTCGCCCATCCCGACCAGGTCAAGCTCACCGCGCGCGCCGAGCGTATCAGGCGCGATTCCTGGCTCACCGTGTGGCGACGCCGGCTCAACGCGAGCCAGCTGCGGCTGGAGCGCAAGGTCGATGTCGCGGCACAGCTTGCCGCAAGCCCGATCGTCGCGGTTGCGATCGACACCGTCGAGGGCACGGACCAGCTGAACGACGCGCTGCGTCTCACCGCGGCGCGGATTCTCTCCACCCTGCCGTCGGCCCGGCTCGCCTGCATCAACGTCCTAAAGCTCGGGCGCATCACCATCGACCGCACGCTCGACGAGCAGGGCCACAACAAGCATGTCGACCGCCTGGTCGCGCTGAAACACTGGGCGACACCGCTCAGGCTCGACGAGAGCAGGCTTACGGTCCACGTGCTTGAGGCGATCGACCCGGCCGCGGCTATCCTCGACTTCGCCCGCGCCAATCACGTCGACCACATCATCATCGGTGCGCACGGCGGCTCGTTCGTGCGCTCGCTGCTCGGCAACGTCTCGGCCAAGGTCGCCTCCGAAGCGCCATGCACGGTGACCGTGGTGCGGCCACGCGCGGTAGCTGAGGGTGCGGCGGCAGAAGAGGGGAATCGGCAAGCGGGCGCGGCGGCGAATTAGGCCGGAACTCGAGGCGCGCCCGCGACTTGATCCCTTGGAGATCGAGGAGTTGCCGATGGCCGAGCAACGACGTTTCAGCGGATCGCATCCTGCCCTGATCGCGGGCGTGCTGGCGTTCGCTTGCGCGGTGATCCTGATATTGCTCATCCACGATCGCTGGAGCCGACCGGACGTGAAGCCAGCCGAGGTTGCGAGCACGACGACGACGGGGCAGGCTGCGCATTCGGCCGGTGCCAAGGTGCTGCCGACCGACCCGAAACTTAGCGTCGAGCCGACACCCGCGGCGCCAAAGCCGGTGCAGCCGGCCAATCCGGAGTAGAGGGGCGCAACGGTTCTAAATCGCCTCGCCGCGCGCGGCGGCGGCTTTGAGGCGGATGGCGTCCATATTGGCCCTGTAGGCCTCCTGCGTGCCGCCCTTGAACACGGCCGAGCCCGCGACGAAGGCGTTCGCCCCGGCAGCCGCAAGCTCGCCTGCGACATTGGGGCCGACGCCGCCATCGACCTCGATGTCGATCTCGCGGCCTACCGTCATGGCGCGCAGGTCGCGGATCTTGCCGAGTGCGGAGGGGATGAAGGCCTGGCCGCCAAAGCCCGGATTGACCGACATGATCAGCACCAGGTCGACCATGTCGAGCACATATTCGATCGCGCTTAGCGGCGTCGACGGGTTGAGCGACACGCCGGCTTTCTTGCCGAGCGCGCGGATCGCCTGCAGCGAGCGGTGCAAATGCGGGCCGGCTTCGGCATGGACGGTGATGTGGTCGCAGCCCGCCTTCGCGAAGGCTTCGAGATAGGGATCGCAGGGCGCGATCATCAGATGCGCGTCGAAGATCTTTTCGGTGTGCGGACGCAGCGCCTTGATGACGTCGGGGCCGTAGGAGATGTTCGGCACGAAGTGACCGTCCATCACATCGAGATGGATCCAGTCGGCGCCGGCCGCATCGACTGCGCGAACCTCGTCGCCCAGCTTGGAGAAATCTGATGCCAGGATCGACGGTGCGATGACGAGGGGACGAGGCGTGAAGGACTGGGTCATGGCCGAACGAGCGTCTCGCAAGAACGATGCTGCTGCTCGCCTAACATGGCCGCCAGGCGGCGGCAACAAAGCCGGAAGAATCTTCCCCCAACCGGCAGCTCTTGCCGGACCTGCGCGGCCGTGCTGAGGGCCGAAGCCCTTGTTTTACAGGTGTTTCCGTCGCTGGCACGGTGCTTGCTCAGCTAGGGGCGACAATGGGTAAGGCCGCCCGATCGGGCGGCCGGATTAGGAGTTCCCTGATGTTGTTCGCTCTGAGCGCCGCCTCGGCCCTGCTGGATGGGCTGCAGTCGCTGACATCATCGTCGTCTTCGTCATCGACCTCATCGTCGGCCGGCCAGGGCGGGACACCGTTCGATCCGACGGCCGGCACGGCTGATGCGGGAAGCTCCGCGACCGCCGGTGGTCGCGGTGCGCAGATTTCATCGCAGACCATAAGCGCGCTGCTCGATGCCCAGGGACAGCCGGGTTCCGGCAATTCGACCGGTGCGTCCGGCAACGCCGACGGATCAAGCTCAGATCCCCTGATGCAGGCGCTCGACGCCTCGAGCTCCTCGTCGGTCACCAACAGCGACGGCTCGACCACGACGACCATCACTTACGCGGACGGCTCGACAGCGACCATGACCTCGCCCGCAGCGTCGACAAGTTCGCGTACAGGCTCGGCCGCCTCGAACTCCGCTATCTCGTCCTACAATCAAATCGAGCAGATGATCCAGCAGCAGGCTCAAGCGCTGTCGATGCAGGCCGGCGGCACGCTGTCGCTCGCGGCATAGGGCGAACGGCGAAGGGCTAGCCGAACCTGTCCTTCCACGCTGGCAACGCCCCGGCAAAGGGCAGGGCGGCCGCTTCATAGACGCCGCGGGCTATGGCGCGGGCCATCACATTGGCGGCGATCATGCCGAGCTCGGTGAGGCCAGCGAGTGGATCGATCGGCTTTTCTCCGGTCGCGGCGGCAAACACCACGTCGCCGTCGGTCGGGGCATGCACCGGATAGATCGCGCGCGCAAAGCCGGTCTGCGCGATCATCGCCAGGCGTTTCGCCTGCGGCTTGGTCAGCGCGGCATCGGTGACCAGCACCGCGATGGTGGTGTTCTCGCTCGCATTGACCGCCGCGCCGCCTTTCGCACGCAGTCTCAACATGTCCTGGCTAAAGCTCGCGGGGAAGCCGCGTCCGCCATATTCGTTGCCGATCTCAAACGGGGCCGCCCAGAACCACGGTCCGTCGCCGACGGTGACGCTGCCGACTGCGTTGACGGCTGCAATCGCGGCGACCTTCACGCCGCCCTGCGTGATGGCGGAGGCCGAGCCGAGCCCGCCCTTGAAATTCGCGGTGGTGGCTCCAAGGCCAGCACCGACGCTTCCCAGCGCGAAATCGCCTCCGGCATGGCTTGCGGCGGCATAGCCGAGATCGCGATAGGGCGAGAACCGGCCCCACGCCTTGTCGCCGCCGTTCAGGAGATCGAACAGGATCGCGCCGGGAACGATCGGGATCACCGCGCCGCGCACCACCAGGCCGCGACCCTGCTCGGCGAGCCAGGCCTGCACACCGCCGCCGGCATCGAGCCCGAAGGCCGAGCCGCCGGACAGCGCGAACGCATCGACCCGCTCGACCGTGTTGGCGAGATCGAGCAGCGCGCCCTCGCGCGTGCCGGGACCACCACCGCGGACGTCGATTGCGGCGACCGCGGGCTGGTCAAAGATGACCGCCGTAACCCCGGAGGCAAGCTCGTCGTCGTCGGCATGGCCGACGCGGACGCCTGCGATGTCGGTGAGGAGATTCTTCAAGGCGCGCGGCTCCCTGCGAGGTGGATCAAGCCAGGCCCGTTTTGCCATGCTCTCCCGGCGCGGCCAAGCGCGGGGTCAGGTGCGGGATGGTTCGTCGTCAGGCAGGAGCCGGTCGATGGTCGCCTTGAGCTTCTCCACGGATACCGGCTTCTCGAGCACCGTCCGCCTGCGGAATAAAGAGGGCAGATGCGCGGTGCCGTAGCCTGTGATGAAGAAGAAGGGCAGCCCGCGCTTTTCGATGACATCCGCGACCGGATCGATGCCATAGCCGCCGATATTGATGTCGAGGATGGCGAGGTCGAACACGCCAGTCATCGCGTTGACCCCGGCATCCGCGATGGTGCCCGCCTCAAGGACAACGCGATGCCCGAGCTCCTCGACCATGGCCGCCAGCGCCATGCGGATCAATGCCTCGTCCTCGACGAGGAGTATGGAACCCTGCCGCGTCACGCGGGCAATCTCTTCAAAACAACTCTCAGCGCAAAGTATGTCATTCGCTGCCCTCGGCGCATAGTCCGAAAGCTGACGCATCGCTCCATCTTCCATCAATTTACGCGCGTCTCTTCTCCACGCCGTGGCGTTTTGAGCAGGGAATGTTGCCACAGGGATCAAGTTTTCGGCAAAAGCCATCCAGCGTGTTCGGGTTCCATGGATCGACATCAAACCGCCAGGCAGCCTCTGGTGACACTCAGGTGATGAGTGCAAGACGAATCATCCGCGCCAGCTCCGGCTTGCGATAGGGTTTTGCGAGCAGGTGGACGCCGGGATCGAGCCGTCCGTGATGCATGATTGCATTCTCAGTGTAACCCGACGTGAACAGCGTCTTCAGGCCGGGTCGGCGTCGGAGCGCCTCGTCGGCCAGTTGCCGACCATTCATCGGGCCCGGCATGATCACGTCGGTGAACAGGAGATCGATCGCCGGATTGCCGTCGATGATGGCGAGCGCCTGGGGGGCATTAGCGGCCTCGAGCGTCACATAGCCGAGGCTCTTGAGCTGGGTGATCACATACTGGCGCACCATGGAGTCGTCCTCGACCACAAGCAGCGTCTCATGGCCGCCCTCGGGCGCGGGAGTGATCGCGGCCTCGAACCCGGTGTTCTCCAACCCGGTGGCGCGGGGCAGATAGAGCTTCACGCTGGTGCCGTGGCCGACCTCGCTATAGATCTTCAGATGGCCACCCGACTGTTTGACAAAGCCGAACACCATGGAGAGGCCAAGGCCAGTGCCCTTTCCGATCTCCTTGGTGGTGAAGAAGGGCTCGAACACCTTCTCCAGGTTTTCCGGTGTAATGCCCGCGCCGGTGTCGCTCACCGCGATCATGGTGTAGTTGCCGGCTGCAACCTCGCTGTGCATGCCGGCATAGGTTTCGTCGAGATAGACGTTGCGGGTCTCGAGCGTCAGCTTGCCCCCGGCGGGCATGGCGTCGCGCGCGTTCAGCGAAAGATTGATGACGGCGGTGGTGAGCTGGTTGGGGTCGACCATGGCGGGCCAAGTCTCGCCCGCAAGCTCGGACTGGATTTCGATATGCTCGCCGAGCGTGGGACGCAACAGCTTTGCCGCTTCCAGCACCAGGGCGTTGACGTCGATTTCACGCGGCTGCAGCGGTTGCTTGCGCGCAAACGCCAGCAGATGCCTGGTCAGCTGCGCGCCGCGCTCGGCGGCATCGTCGATCAGCCGGGCGATCGAGACGAGCTCGGGACGGTCGGTGACGGCCTCCTGCAGGATGCCGATGGTTCCGGTGATGACGGTGAGGATGTTGTTGAAGTCGTGGGCGACGCCGCCGGTCAGCTGGCCGACCGCGTCCATCTTCTGCGCGTGGCGAAGCTGCGCCTCGGCGGCGCGTTGCAGGGTGACATCGCGGCCGATGAAAAAATGGCGCCGCACCGGCGGCGACCAGGTTCCCATCCAGCTCAGCAGGACCTCGTGCCCTTCCTTGTGCACGTAACGGGCCTCGAAACCGCGCTTCTGCTGGCCGCGGCGCGCCGCCCGCATCTCGTCGCGGGTCGCGTCGAGATCGTCGGGATGGATGAACTCGACCGCGCTGTGGCCGATCATCTCCTCCGGCCGATACCCCAGGATCGTCGTCGCGCTCGGCGAGACCTGCACGAAGGTTCCGATCGGATCGGTGACCAGGATGAGGTCGTGCGAGGTTTCGAAAATGCGTTGCCGCTCCTCGATCTCCCGGCTGAGCTCGCTCTGCGTCCGCTTGCTTTCGGTGAGGTCACGGGCGATCTTCGAGGCGCCGATGATCTGGCCGGACACCGTGCGGAGCGGAGCGATGCTGAGCCTCACGTCGATCAGGCGGCCGCTCTTGTGCAGGCGCTGGGTCTCGTGGCTTTCGATGATGTCGCCGTGGCCGATACGCTCGAGAATGTCGTACATCTCGTCGCGCCGCTCAGGCGGCACGATGGTGCGGATGTGCTTGCCGACCACATCGGTTGCGGCATAGCCGAACAGCTGCTCGGCAGCGCGGTTCCAGGCTGTGATGGTGCCATCGAGTGACTTGGTGATGATGGCGTCGTTGGACGACTCCACCACTGCGCTGAACAGCCGCTCGCGCTCACCATAATAGTCGCGCTCGGATGCCGCCTGCCGCCGCAGGCTGCCGACCAGCCGAGTCATCTGCGCCTGCAGCGTGACATTCTCGAACAACAGCACCGCCAGCACGAAGGTCGCCGCGGCCAGCCCATAGAGGCGGCCGGCATAGAAGCCGAGATCGAAACGGGCGACGTTGACGATCGCCGACAGCGCGATGTCGAACAGCCAGGCGCACATCACGACCATCAGCCAGATGTCGAGCACCATGTGGTTCTTGCGGAAGAACAGCACGGCGAGCGCCAGAAGACTGAGGCACCACACGGTGGAGACGACGCCGATCATGATCGGCGTGTAGTGGCCATTCGCAAGCAGGATGGGCAGGACGTCATGCCGCACGGTGACCAGATAGGTGGTCGACAGCACCGCCGCGACCACCGCACCGATGCTCAGGAGGATCGCCTGTGACGGCGGGGCCGCAACCCGCGCGCCGCTGTCCCTGGTCAAAGCGTAGAACAGCACCAGCAGCGGAAATCCGCCGTGCCAGAACATGTAGATCCAGACCGTGGTCTGCGGCCCCGCGCCCAGAAGGCCTGTCGGGGCAAACAGGCCGGGAAAGGTCAGGGCATGGAGCAGCGCCATGGCCGCCGTGAACAAATAGCCGCTCGAGAGCATCAAGAGCGCACGGGAGCGCAGCACCGCAAATTGCGAGAACAGGAGCACCGCGGTGATGATATCGCTGGCCGCGAGCACCGACTGGTAGCTCGCGACAAAGGCCGGAACCGGCGTCAGCGGCCTCCCGGCATAGGGGACGGCAAACGCAAACAGGACCGCGGAAACTCCGACCACCCACAGCGCGGCCGTGCGATCGCTGCGCGCCGCCGGCAGTGTCGAGAGGAAAACGTGACGTTCCTGTAGTCCGCTGTGCATATCGTCTCCGGGGCAGCCGTATTTCAGACGCCCGTACGCGACAGGTCAGGACGCAACGAATGTACCTCCAACGGGGGATGTGGTAGAATCAACCTAAGGTTTCATACTAGCCAAGTTGGCAGGCATAAGTTGGCGGGCAACTGCTCCTTCACGGGGGGTGATGATTTTGGCACAGGGTGTGCCCCAATTCCAACTGCCCGCGTTGTAAACTTTGGTCGGCAGTATCGAACAGGCGCAAGCAGACGGCCCTGCAAACGCCCCGGAGGCCGGGGCGTTCCATACCGGTTTCGCCCAGTGCCGGGATTCCGTCAGGAACCTTTCTGGCTCACCTCGGCGTAACCGCCCTTGTCGTCCCACTTGTAGACGACATAGTCGAGCTGCTTGATGTCGCCCTTGGAGTTGTATTCGAGCTTGCCGATCACGGTGTCCCAGGACCCGGCCTTGATGGTGTCCATCACCTTTTTCGGATCCGTCGTGCCGGCCTTGGCGGCGGCCTGGGTCCACACCTGCACGGCGGCATAGGTGTAAAGTGTGTAGCCTTCGGGATCGATGTTCTTGGCCTTGAACTTGTCGACAATCGCGGCTGCCGTCGGCTTCTTGCGCGGGTCGGGACCGAAGGTGAAGAGGGTGCCTTCGGCGGCCGCGCCTGTGATCGAGGCATATTCCTTGTCGGCCATGGCGTCGCCCGCCATCAGGATGGTCTTGAGGCCCTGGTCGCGCATCTGGCGCAGGATCAAACCGGCCTCCTGGTGATAGCCGCCGACATAGACCAGATCGATGTTCTCGGCCTTCAGCCGCGACACGATGGCGTTAAAGTCCTTGTCGCCCTTGGTGTAGGATTCATAGAGCTTTTCGGTGACGCCGGCCTTGTTGAGCGCCTTCTTGGTCTCATCGGCGAGACCCTTGCCGTAGGTGGTCTTGTCGTTGAGGATCGCGATGTTCTTGCCCTTGAAGTTCTGGGCGATGTAGTTGGCGGCGACCGCGCCCTGCTGGTCGTCGCGGCCGCAGACGCGGGCCACGTTCCACAAGCCTCTCTCGGTGAAGGTCGGGTTGGTCGAGGCTGGCGTGATCTCCAACACGTTGTTCTCGGCATAGGCCTCGGAGGCGGGGATCGACGAGGACGAGCAGTAGTGGCCCGCGACGAACGGGATCCGCGAGCCGCCGATCTTCTCGGCGACCGAGCGCGCCTGTTTCGGATCGCAGGCATCGTCCTCGATGTCGAGCGCGAGCTTCTTGCCGAGCACGCCGCCCGCGGCGTTGATGTCGGCCACCGCGAGGTCGGCGCCGTTCTTCATCTGGCGGCCGAAGGCGGATTCGGTGCCGGTCATCGGTCCGGCCACGGCGATGGTGATGTCTTCCGCAAAGGCGGCGCTCGAGAGCGCCAGCGACACGCCGACTGCCAGGCCGATGAGCTTGAGTGATGTCATGAGGGTCCCTCGTGGTGATCGCTTGGTCTTTGACCGCCGATCGTAAGCCGGCCGGCCTTGAAGGATCGGCGGCATTGTCGGCTGATTTTGCGGCGAAGTCATCGGCAATTTTTGAGCAAAGTGCCAATTCCGCAACAGCCCTGTCTGCCATCGGGACCATGATCCGGACCAGGGATTCGATCCAATTTCATCGCGCCCAGGCCTGACAAAAAAACGCCCCGCGGACGGGGCGTTCTTGGTCTCGTTTCGCCAGTAACGGGCCGGAAACCCGTCAGGAGCCCTTCTGGCTCACCTCGGCATAGCCGCCCTTGTCGTCCCACTTATAGACGACAAAATCGAGCTGCTTGATGTCGCCCTTGCTGTCATACTCCAACTTGCCGATCACGGTGTCCCAGGCGCCGGCCTTGATGGTGTCCATCACCTTTTTCGGATCCGTCGTTCCGGCCTTGGCGGCAGCCTGCGTCCAGATCTGCACGGCGGCATAGGTGTAGAGCGTGTAGCCCTCGGGATCGATGTTCTTGGCCTTGAACTTGTCGACAATCGCGGCGGCCGTCGGCTTCTTGCGCGGGTCGGGACCGAAGGTGAAGAGCGTTCCTGCGGCAGCGGGACCAGTGATCGAGGCGAACTCCTGGACGGCCATCGCATCGCCCCCCATGAGGATGGTCTTGAGGCCCTGGTCGCGCATCTGGCGCAGGATCAGGCCGGCTTCCTGGTAATAGCCGCCGACATAGACCAGGTCGATGTTCTCGGCCTTGAGCCGTGAGACGAGGGCGTTAAAATCCTTGTCGCCCTTGGTGTAGGACTCATAGAGCTTTTCGGTGATGCCGGCCTTGTTGAGCGCTTTCTTGGTCTCGTCGGCGAGACCCTTGCCGTAGGTGGTCTTGTCGTTGAGGATCGCGATGTTCTTGCCCTTGAAGTTCTTGGCGATGTAGTCGCCGGCGACCGTGCCCTGCTGGTCGTCGCGGCCGCAGACGCGGGCGACGTTCCACAAGCCTCTCTCGGTGAAGGTCGGGTTGGTCGAGCCGGGCGTGATCTGCAACACGTTGTTCTCGGCATAGGCCTCGGAGGCCGGGATCGACGAGGACGAGCAGTAATGCCCGGCGACGAACGGAATCCCCATGCCGCCAATCTTTTCCGCGACCGAGCGTGCCTGCTTGGGATCGCAGGCATCGTCCTCGACATCCAGCGCGAGCTTCTTGCCGAGCACGCCGCCCGCGGCGTTGATGTCGGCGACGGCCATCTCGGCGCCGTTCCTCAACTGGCGGCCGACGGGGGATTCACTGCCGGTCATCGGTCCGGCCACGGCGATGGTGATGTCTTCCGCAAACGCGGCGCTCGAGAGTGCCAACGACGCACCGACTGCCAGGCCGGCGAGCTTGAGTAATTTCATAGGAGTCCCTCGTAGTGATCGCTTTGGTTGTTAGGTTCCGGCCGTACGCCGGCTTTGATGGATCGGCAGCATTGTCGGCCGATTTTGCGACGAAATCATCGGCAATTTTCGGGCAGATGGCTACGTTTGCGACGAGTTCGCGCAGCCGTGACGATGGCTGGCAGCGTCATCCCCGCCGCCCGCCTTCGAGATAGGCGGCGCGGATTTCGGGGCGCTGCAACAGCTCGGAGCCGGAGCCGGCGAGGGTGATCAGGCCGTTGACCATGACATAACCGCGATGGGCGAGCTTGAGCGCGTGGTTGGCGTTCTGCTCGACGATCAGGACGGTCAGGCCGTCCTGACGGTTCAGGGTGCGGATGGCGTCGAAAATCTGGCGCACGATCAGGGGCGCCAGCCCCAGCGACGGCTCGTCCAGAAGCAACAGGCGCGGGCGGCTCATCAGCGCGCGGCCGATCGCAAGCATCTGCTGCTCGCCGCCGGAGAGCGTGCCGCCACGCTGGCTCATACGTTCCTTCAGCCGCGGGAACAGCGCGAACACCTTTTCCAGCGCGCTGTCCCGCTCGGCCTCGGAGGTGTCGGTGGCGTCCGCGCCCATCTGCAGGTTTTCCGCCACGCTCATGCGAGGGAAGATCCGACGGCCCTCCGGTGACTGCGCGATCTTGAGCCGGGCGATCTCGTGGGTCGGCACGTCGGTGATGTCGCGGCCTTCGTAGAGGATGTGGCCGGAACGGGCGCGCGGCCGGCCGAAGATCGTCATCATCAGCGTCGACTTGCCGGCGCCATTGGCCCCGATCAGCGCCACGATCTCGCCGGCTTTGATCTCCAGGTCGACGCCCTTCAAGGCCTCGATCTTGCCGTAGGCGGCGTGCAAGCTGCGGATCGCAAGCAGGGGAGCGGTCACCTGTCGCTCTCCATGACGGCGATGGCTTCTTCTTCGTCGGCGCCCAGATAGGCGGCGATCACACGCGGGTCGTCGCGTACGTCGTGCGGCGCGCCTTCGGCGATCTTCACGCCATAATCCATCACCACGACATGATCGGAGATTTCCATCACCACGCTCATGTCGTGCTCGATCAAAAGGATCGAGGTGCCCTGTTCGGCGCGGATCGAAAGCAAGAGCTCGCTCAAGGCCGCGCTCTCGCGCGCGTTCAGGCCAGCAGCCGGCTCATCGAGGCAGAGCAGCACAGGCTCGGTGCACATGGCGCGCGCGATCTCGAGCCGGCGCTGGTCGCCATAGGGGAGGTTGCCGGCGGCATCGTCGGCACGGTCGTAGAGGCCGATGCGGTTCAGCCAGAAGGTCGCATGTTCGATGGCGCTCTTTTCCGCCGTACGCCAGGAGGGCACGCCGAGCAGTCCGAGGAAGGTCAGGCCCGAGGCCCGCATCAATGTGTTGTGCTGGGCAACCATCAGGTTCTCCAGCACGGTCATGCCGGGAAACAGGCGGATGTTCTGAAAGGTGCGGGCGACCTTGGCCTGTTTGGAGATGCGGAAGTCGTTCAGCCGCTCCAGCGCGATCGGTCCGCCGTCGGAGGCGAGCCGCATGGTGCCGCCGGTCGGCTTGTAGAAGCCGGTGATGCAGTTGAAGACCGTGGTCTTGCCGGCGCCGTTGGGGCCGATCAGCGCGGTGATCTTTTTGCGTCCCGCCTCGAAGGAGAGCTCGTTGACGGCGACAATGCCGCCGAAGCGCATGCTCAAGCGGTCGACGGAGAGGATGCAATGGTCATCGCTCATCCATGCCCCTCCTTGACTAGGTCGGAGGAGATCGCCTGCGCCTGCTTCAAATAAACCGTCGGTGCGCGATGGCCGATCAGGCCGCGCGGGCGCCAGATCATCAGGAGCACCATGGCGATGCCGAACACCAGCATGCGGTATTGCTCGAGGCCGCGGAACAGCTCGAAGCCGCCGATCATGGCTAGGGCTGCCAGCGCCACGCCAAGCTGCGAGCCCATGCCGCCGAGCACGACGATCGCCAGCACCAGCGCCGATTCCTGGAACGTGAAGGATTCCGGGCTGATGAAGCCTTGCCGGGTGGCGAAGAAGGCCCCCGCAAAGCCGCCGAACAGGGCGCCGGTCGCGAACGCCGTGAGCTTTGTGGTCGTGGTGTTGATGCCAAGCGCCCGGCACGCGACCTCGTCCTCGCGCAAGGCCTCCCAGGCGCGGCCGATCGGCAGCCGCCGCAGGCGGATGGTCACCCAGTTGGTCAGCAGCGCCATCGCGAGGATGACATAGAACAGGAAGACCAGGCGGTGGGTCGGGTCGAAGGCGATGCCGAGCTTGGCCGCAAGCCCGTTGGGTCCCGGTGTCAGGGGAATGCCGAACAGCGTCGGGCGCGGAATCGAGGAGATGCCGTTCGGCCCGCCTGTCAAACTCTGCCAGTTGACGATGACGAGGCGGATGATCTCACCGAAGGCGAGCGTGACGATGGCGAGATAATCGCCGCGCAGCCGCAGCACCGGAAAGCCCAGCATGACGCCCCAGAGGGAAGCGAGGATGCCGGCGATCGGCAGGCAGATCCAGAACGACAGGCCAAAGGTGGTGGCGAACAGGGCATAGGAATAGGCGCCGACCGCGTAGAAGGCGACATAGCCGAGGTCGAGCAGACCTGCGAGCCCGACCACCACGTTCAGGCCCCAGCCCAGCATCACATAGGTGAGCACCAGGATGCCGAGATCGAGAATGTAGCGCTGACGGTAGAAGATGACTGGGACCAGCAGCGTGAAGATGAGCAGCGCCGGCGCGACGTAGCGCCCGGCGGCTGCAAGCCCGTTCTGCACCGGCGCCGGCACGAGCTGGCTCGCGCCGGCGGGGCCCAGCCATTGCCGCACGAGCTCGATGGCGATGCTGCCGACGAAGACGATGGCGACCAGCGTTGCAAGCTCGCCAAAGCGCGTCCAGTAGATCAACTGCCCCGTCGGACCGGCCTCGGTGCGGATGCCAATCATCAGCGAGAACAGCACCAAGGCGACAAAGGCGCTGATCAGGGCTTTCTTCAGGATGAAGGCGATGCCGGCGCGCGGCTGCTTATGGTCGGTTGCGGAGGCGGTCACGTAGCCCATTAGACTTTTTCGACTTCAGGCCGGCCCAGCAGGCCGGTCGGCATGAAGATCAGGACCACGATCAGGATCGAGAAGGCGGCAACGTCCTTGTATTCGACCGAGAAATAGGCCGACCAGAACGTCTCGATCAGGCCGATCGCAAGCCCGCCCAGCATCGCGCCCGGCAGCGAGCCGATGCCGCCGAGCACGGCCGCGGTGAACGCCTTGATGCCTGCGACAAAGCCCATGAAGAAATCGACCAGGCCGTAATAGAGCAGGTACATCATGCCGGCTACGGCCGCGAGCGCCGCGCCGATCACGAAGGTCATCGAGATGGTGCGGTCGACATCCACCCCAAGCAGTGCCGCCATGGTCTGGTCCTGCTCGCAGGCGCGCATGTCGCGGCCGAGCCGCGTGCGCGCAACCAGCCAGGTGAAGATCGCAAGCAGCACGATGGTGGTGAGTACGACGACGATCTGCACGTTGGAGAGCTGCACCACGAAGCCGCTGGAGCCCTGGTGCAGGGTGTAGCCGCCGGTGATGATCGGCGGCACCGGCTTGACGCGAGCGCCTTGCGCGACCTGGGAGAAGTTGGAGAGCACGAAGGACATGCCGATGGCGGAGAGCATTGGCGCAAGGCGGAAGGAATGCCGCAGCGGCCGGTAGGCGATGCGCTCGACCGTCCAGCCATACAGCGCGGTGATCGCCATCGAGACCAGCAGCACGATCAAGAGGACCACCGGGACGGCAGTCAGCCCGAACGAGACAAGCACAAGGAAGGAGATCAGCGCGATGAAGCCGCCGATCATGAAAATATCGCCATGGGCGAAATTGATCATGCCGACGATGCCGTAGACCATGGTGTAGCCGATGGCGATCAGGCCATAGATCGAACCGAGCACCAGGCCGTTGATGAGTTGTTGAGCGAAATAATCCATGGGCTGCGGCTTGCGGGACCTCGAACGGTTCTGGTGAGGGACCGGCAAGATCCCAAAGTTTCATACAGGACCGACGCGGCGAGGGCCCCGGGCAGCCTTGAACGACGCGTCTTGAGCGCTTGTCTTAACAGCGGGAACTGATAGCGGCAACCACGCCAAAAGGCGGTCAAGGCCTCCTTCTACAGGATTGTTTTTGTTGCGGGTTACCCTGCAGCCGCGCTGCCTTCTTGTCGCCACGCATCCGCGGCGAAGGAACAAAAGTTCCCGCAACCAACCGGGGGCCTGGGAGTTGGTGCGGGCTAGGTTCAACAACGGAGCTCCCGAATGAACAGCCAGCAGAACCAGAACAACAAGCCCGGCCAGCAGAGCCAGAATCCCGGCCAGAAGCCGGGTCAGCAGCAGCAAGGCGGCGGGCAACAGAAGCCTGGCCAGCAGCAGCAGGAAAACCCCAATCGCTAGTTCGGACGTCGTCCAGTGAGTGCAAGAGAGCCCCGCCGCACCGGCGGGGCCTTTGTTTTTCGAGCCAAATCTGCGTCGTTTTCGCGTCGTTTGCTGCGATATCGACAGGCCAGCCCCGTCATTAACGTAAACAGAGGGTTTAAATTGCCGTTACGAGTTTAGGCGCGTTAGCTGTCCCGTAAACTGCGGCGCCCTTGTCAGGCGGTCCGCGGAACAAGCGGGAAGGCGGCATGTCCACCAATTGGCGTATCAGTTCTTTCAACGGCGCGCTGCTTGCGTGCTATTTCATTCCAACCTGGGCGATCATCGCCTTCAGGATCGTCGAGGCGCCGGTGCGCGGCCTGTTCGAGCGGCCAAACGTGTCGGCGGCCTTCTATCTCGGCGACCAGCTGCAATGGGGCGCCGCGGGCCTGATCCGCGTCGCCTGGTTCATCGCGCTCGGCCGCCTGATGGTGGTCGCGTTCTTCGCGCTGTTCCTGGTGCTGTTGTGCCGCCCAAAAATCCGCATCGCGGGCGGCGCCAACGAGGCGCTCTCGATCGCTCTCGGCCTCGGCAGCCTGATCAGCTTTGCGCTGATGCTGATGGCCTCGAGAGTAGGCGAAACCGAGGCGCTGCGGCTGCACGCCACCGAGCTTCTGATGATGCTCGGGACGGGAATCATCATGTTGGTCTTGCCTCCGGCAAGTGCGCCGGCGGCAGTGGATGTTCCCGCCGAGCCGCTACCGCTTCAGGAGCCCCAGCTCCTCAACAATGGCTGAGGCCTCCTTCACGGCGTGATTGGCGGCGGGCACGCCGCAATAGATCGCCTGCTGCAGCAGGATTTCCTTGATGTCATCGGGCGAGAAACCGCCTTCGGCGAGCGCTGCGCGCACATGCAGGCGAAACTCGTCCCATTGCCCCAGCGCGACCATGGTGCCGATCACAAGCACTCGCCGCGTCCGCTCGTCGAAATGCGGCCGCGTCCAGATCTCGCCCCAGGCGTAGCGGGTGATGAGGTCCTGGAAATCGGTGTTGAAGGCGTTGCGGTTCAGAAGCGACTTGTCGACCCAGGCATCGCCGAGCACCTTGCGACGCTGACCCATGCCCTGATCGCGGCGTTCTTGGTCGTCCATGTCATGTTTCCTTTGGCTCGGTCTTCGGAGCGGTCCACAGGACCGAACTGTGCTCTGCACACCTGAGAATCTCGAGATTCCGGGTTCGCCTCTGCGAGGCGCCCCGGAATGACGAGTGAATTACTTCTGTGTCAGAAAGCCCACCACGGCTTCGGTGAAGGCGTGCGACTGCTCGACATTGGAAATATGGGCGGCGTCGAGCAGGGTCATGCTTGCGCCGGGGATCTGGCTGCGGATGAACTCGCCGGCCGCGACTGGCGTTGCCATATCCTGGCGGCCGGCGATCACGAGCGTGGGGCTCTTGATCTTCGGCAACAGCGCGCGCTGGTCGAGTGTCGAGAGAGCTTCGCAACAGGCGATATAGCCTTGCGCGGGCGAAGCGAGCAGCATGGCTTTCATGTTGGCGGTGACCTGCGGCTCGCGCTCGCGGAAATCGGCCGTGAGCCAGCCGGCGATCACGGTGTCGGCGACCGCGGCAAGGCCGCCTTCCTTCACCGCCTTGATGCGGTTCAGCCAGTTGGTGGGATCGGGATAATAGCAGGCAGTATTGGCGAGGATGATCTTGCCGAAGCGCTCCGGCGCGTTCGCTCCCAGCCATTGCCCGACCATGCCGCCCATCGAAAGCCCGCACCAATGCACCTTGTTGATATTGAGATCGTCGAGGATGGCCAGCACGTCGCGGCCGAAGCGCTCCATGGAGTAGGGCCCCGGCGGCACTCCGGATTTGCCGTGGCCGCGGCGGTCGTAGCGGATCACGCGGAACACCTGCGTGAGCGCCTTCATCTGCGGCTCCCACATCTGCAGTGTGGTGCCAAGCGAGTTCGACAGCATCAGCGTCGGCCCGCTGTGGCGCCCGTCGACGGAGACGTTGAGCAGGCAGCCGTCGGCATCGATCATCGGCATGGGGCGTTCCTCTATTCTTCAAGAGAGGCGAGCAGGCGGTCGATCATGGTCTGGGACGCGCCCTGATAGGCCATCGGCTCGAATAGTTTGGCGAGCTGGTCGGCGCCGAGCTGCGCGGTGACGCTCGAATCGGCGGCGAGAACATCGCGCAAATGTCTTTTCTCCGCCACCGCCTTCTTGCTGGCGGCCTCGATCGCGTGATGCGCCTCGCTCTTGCCGATCTTTTCCGCAAGCGCCATCGCGACCGCTTCGGCCATGATCAGCCCGTCGGTCGCATCGAGATTCTGGCGCATGCGCTGCCCATCGACCTCGAGCCCCTCGGCGAGATCGACGGTGGCGGCAAGCGCGCCCGACGTCACCAGCAGCAAGGTCGGCAATGTCGGCCACTCCGCATGCCAGGGACCGGCGCTGCGCTCATGCTCTTGCACCTGGGCTGCAAAAATCGTCGCGGCCAAGTTCGGCGCCATGGTCGCCGCGCCAAGCGCGCTTGCGGCAGCGACGGGGTTGCGCTTGTGCGGCATGGTGGAGGAGCCGCCGCGGCCAACGCCCGCGGGCTCGAAGGCCTCCGCGACATCGGTTTGCATCAGAAGCGAGACGTCGCGGGCAATCTTGCCGCAGCTGCCGGCGAGGATCGCAAGCACTGAAGCTGCTTCTGCAATGCGGTCGCGATGGGTGTGCCAGGGCGCGTCCGGCATCGGCAGCCGCAGCTCCCGCCCGAGCAGCTCCCCGACCGCGAGGCCCCTGTGCCCGAGCGCAGCCAGCGTGCCGGCGGCGCCGCCGAATTGCAGCGCAAGGCCCGCCTCGCCCAGCCGCTTCAGCCGCGATCGCGAGCGGTCGAGGGCTGCGGCATATTCGGCAAGCTTGAGCCCAAACGGCATCGGCAGCGCATGCTGCAGCCAGGTGCGCGCCACCATCGCGGTGTTACGGTGCGTCCGGGCCAGCCCGGCAAAGCCTTTGATGGCGCGATCGAGATCGGCCATCAGCACGTCGATGGCTGCGCGCAGCACCAGCATGGTCGCGGTGTCGATCACATCCTGGCTGGTCGCGCCCCAATGGACGAAGCGGGCAGCGTCGGGATCGGCCTTGGCGACCTGAGCGGTCAGCGCCTTGACCAGGGGAATCGCGAGATTGCCCGAGCGGGTCGCGGCCTCGGCGAGGCCGGCAAGATCGAAGCCAGAGGCCTTGCAGGCTTGCCCGATGGGTGCGGCGGCGCCGGCAGGGATCACGCCCACCGCCGCTTCCGCGCGGGCGAGCGCAGCCTCGAAATCGAGCATGGCCTGCAGATAGGCAACATCGTCGCAGGCCGCGCGCATCGGGCCGCTCGAGAACATCGGGGCGAGCAGGGGGGATATGGACGTGCTCATGATGGCCGCGACCCTACCCACTGTCCGGCGACACTGCCAATCCAAAAGCGCATGGGAGCCCCTTCGCGACTGCGAATATGCATCCCAAATCTCCTTTATGCGGACTTTTCTTCGGCCTGCCGCTGCTTTACTTGGGAGAGCGCGTAACAATGGTGATCCGGGGAGGCCCGCATGGCTATGACAATGAACGGGGAAGTCCAGCTGCCGGCTTCCCGCGAAGCGGTGTGGGCCAAGCTCAATGACCCCGAAGTGCTGAAGGCCTGTATTCCCGGCTGCGAGGAGCTGGAGAAGACCGACGATGGCGGCTTTCGCGCAGTCGCGAAAATGAAGGTCGGGCCGGTCTCGGCGCGCTTCAAGGGCAAGGTCACCTTGAGCGATCTCGACCCGCCCAACGGCTACAAGATCTCGGGCGAAGGCGAGGGCGGCGTCGCGGGCTTTGCCAAGGGTGGCGCCACGGTGAAGCTGTCGGACAAGGACGGCGGCACGCTTCTCAACTATGACGTCGAAGCCCAGATCGGCGGCAAGCTCGCCCAGCTCGGCCAGCGCCTGATCAACGGCGCGGCAAAAAAACTGGCGGACGAGTTTTTTGCGAATTTCGCCAAAGCCGTACAGGGTTAGGCCGATCCGATTAGGTAATGGGTGAGGTTGCCCAACCTCATGATGGCCCATATGATGGGGTTTAGACCGATTTTAGAACAGCGCTGCCGTGCAATGCGGCAGCGGTCGCCGTGTCCTGCGCGGCAGTGACAATAGAGAGTGCTGATGGCCAAAATTTCCATGATCGTGAACGGCAACCCCGTAACCGCCAATGTCGACCCGCGGATGTTGCTGGTGCAGTTCCTGCGCGAAAATCTGCGGCTGACCGGTACCCATGTCGGGTGCGACACCTCGCAATGCGGTGCCTGCGTCGTGCATCTCGACGGCAGGGCGGTGAAATCCTGCACCACGCTTGCTGTGATGGCTGACGGCCACGAGGTCAAGACCATCGAAGGGTTGGCTGCCGACGGCGCGCCGCTGCATCCGATGCAGGAGGCGTTTCGCGAGCATCACGGCTTACAATGCGGCTTCTGCACCCCGGGCATGATCATGACCGCGGTCGACATCGTCCACCGCAAGGGCAACGATCTCACCGACGAGGTGATCCGCGAGGAGCTCGAGGGCAACCTCTGCCGCTGCACCGGTTATCAGAACATCGTCGCCTCGATCGCGGCCGGCGCCAAGGCGATGGCGAAATCCGATCTCGCTTAACTTTCATAACCGCTAACGGCGGGCAGGACATCCCATGTACGAATTCAAATATCATCGTCCCGGGACGGTGCGGCAGGCAGCCAATCTGCTGGCCAAGAACGAGGACGCCAAGGTCATCGCGGGCGGCCACACGCTCGTGCCGGTCATGAAGCAGCGGCTGGCGAGCCCGCCGCATCTGGTCGATCTCTCCCATATCGAGGGACTCAACGAGATCGAGATGAAGGGGCGCGCGCTCGTGATCGGCGCCACGGCCACCCACTTCGAGGTCGCCAATTCGCCGACCGTGGGCGAGGCGATCCCGGCGCTCGCCGAGCTCGCCGGCATGATCGGCGACCCCGCCGTGCGGCATCGCGGCACCATCGGCGGTTCGCTCGCCAACAACGACCCGACCGCCGACTACCCGGCAGCCGTCATGGCGCTCGGCGCGACCATAGTCACCAACAAGCGGCGCCTGAAGCCGGAAGAGTATTTCCAGGGTCTGTTCTCGACAGCGCTCGAGCCGGACGAGATCATCACCAAGGTGCTGTTCCCGCTCCCGAAGAAGGCGGCCTATGTGAAATTCCGCAACCAGGCTTCGCGCTATGCGCTGGTGGGCGTGTTCGTCGCCAAACGCCCCTCCGACGTGCGGGTCGCCGTGACCGGAGCCGGCTCCAACGGCGTGTTCCGCCTGGAGTCGTTCGAGGAGGCCCTGAAGAAGCGCTTCTCGCACAAGGTGCTCGACGGTTTGACGGTGGCGGCAGAAGGCTTAAATAGCGATATACATGGCAGCGCCGAATACCGCGCGCATCTGATCGCGGTGCTGGCCCGCCGGGCGGTCGAGGCTGCGACCGCAAAGGAATGACAAAGGCCTTCGGCCCAACACTGGCTCACTGATGACCGCATCGGCCCTTCCTGCATCCGTCGATGCAATGCTCGACCTTTTGAAGGCGCGCGGCTACTTCGCCGAGCGCTCGCTTGCGACCGTGACCTATCTGTCCCTGAAGATGGGCCGGCCGCTGTTTTTGGAAGGCGAGGCCGGCGTCGGCAAGACCGAGATCGCCAAGGTGCTGTCTGCGACGCTCGGCCGCAAGCTGATCCGCCTGCAATGCTACGAGGGGCTCGACGTCGCCTCTGCCGTCTATGAGTGGAACAGCGCGGCGCAGATGATCGCGATCCGGCTGGCGGAAGCCGCCGGCGACAGCGACCGCGAGCAACTGGCTTCCGACATCTTTGCTGACCGCTACATGATCAAGCGCCCGCTGTTGCAGGCGCTGGAGCCGGATGTCGGCGGCGCGCCGGTGCTCCTGATCGACGAGCTCGACCGCGCGGACGAGGCGTTCGAGGCTTACCTGCTCGAAATCCTTTCGGACTTCCAGGTGACCATCCCCGAATTCGGCACCGTCAAGGCGCCGCAACCGCCGATCGTGATCATCACCTCCAACCGCACCCGCGAGATCCACGATGCGCTGAAGCGCCGCTGTCTGTATCACTGGGTGGACTACCCCTCGGCCGAGCGCGAGCTTGCTATCGTCAAGTCGCGGGTCCCCGGCATCTCTGCGAAACTCTCGCAGCAGGTGGTGCGCTTCGTGCAGGCGCTGCGCGACCAGGATTTCTACAAATCGCCGGGTGTCGCCGAGACCATCGACTGGGCGACGGCGCTGACCGAGCTCGATGCCCGCTCGCTGACGCCGCAGGTGGTGGGCGACACGCTGGGCGCGCTCTTGAAGTACCAGGACGACATCGCGCGGATGCAGGGCGATGCCCTGCAAAAGGTGCTGAAGGAAGCCACGAGCGAGAATTGAGTTTGCTCGTCGCGCTGCGGCAACGTTCGTCATTCCGGGGCGCGACGAAGTCGCGAACCCGGAATCCAGAGGTTGTGGCGCGAGATTCCGGGTTCGACGCTGTGCGTCGCCCCGGAATGACAAGAGGATAGAGCGGTGCCTTCAGCCATCAATCATCTCGCACCTCCGACCGGCCTGATGGCCGACAATGTCGTCGGGTTTGCGCGCGCGCTGCGCGCGACCGGAATTCCGGTCGGGCCGGGTGCCGTGATCGACGCCATGAATGCGCTGCAGCTGATCGAGATCGGCAACCGCGCCGAGGTCTACACCACGCTGGAAGCTGTCTTCGTCAAGCGCCACGAGCATATGCTGATCTTTGCGCAGGCCTTCGACCTGTTCTTCCGCGCCGCCGAAGACTGGAAGCACATGCTGGATTCCGTGCCGCTGCCGGACCAGGCCAAAAAGAAGCCGCCGCCGGCGTCCCGCCGCGTCCAGGAAGCGCTGTCGCAGCCCTCGATGCGGGACGAGCCGCAGGTGCAGGAGCAGGACCTGCGCCTGTCGGTGTCGGACAAGGAGGTGCTGCAGAAGAAGGACTTTGCGCAGATGACCGCCGCGGAAATCGCGGAAGCCACCCGCGCCATCGACCTGATGCGGCTGCCGCAGGCCGAGCTGGAAACTCGCCGCTACCAGCCCGATCGACGCGGACTCAAGCTCGACATGCGCCGCACGCTGCGCGGATCGCTCCGCACCGGCGGCGACATTATCGATATCTACCGGCTCGGGCGGATCGAGAAGCCGGCGCCGATCGTGGCGCTCCTGGATATCTCCGGCTCCATGAGCGAATATACCCGCCTGTTCCTGCACTTCCTGCATGCCATCACCGACGCCCGCAAGCGGGTCTCGGTGTTCCTGTTCGGCACGCGGCTCACCAATGTGACGCGCGCGTTGCGCGAGCGTGACCCGGACGAGGCCTTGGCGAGTTGCTCCGCCTCGGTCGAGGATTGGGCCGGCGGCACGCGGATCGCCACCTCGCTGCACACCTTCAACAAATTGTGGGCGCGGCGTGTACTCGGGCAGGGCGCCATCGTGCTCCTGATCTCCGACGGGCTCGAGCGCGAAGCCGACGACAAGCTCGCCTTCGAGATGGACCGGCTGCACCGCTCCTGCCGCCGGCTGATCTGGCTGAATCCGCTTTTGCGGTTCGGTGGCTTCGAGCCGAAGGCGCAAGGCATCAAAATGATGCTGCCGCACGTTGACGAATTCCGCCCGGTGCATAATTTGAGCTCGATGCAGGCCCTGATCAAAGCCCTGTCGTCCCCGATCCCGCCGCATCACCGCAGCCTGATTCGCTCCGCAGCCTGATGGGAGGCTTAGAATGCTCAACCGTGACGAAGATATCCTGAGAGCTGCCGAGGACTGGCAGAAGGCCGGCCATGGCGTTGCGCTGGCCACGGTGGTGGAGACCTGGGGCTCGGCGCCGCGGCCCGCGGGCTCGAGCCTCGTGATCAATGACGATGGCACGTTCCTGGGCTCGGTTTCCGGCGGCTGCGTCGAGGGTGCGGTTGTCACCGAGGCGCTCGATGTGATCGCATCGGGGCGACCCAAGATGCTGGAATTCGGCGTGGCCGATGAGACCGCGTGGAACGTGGGATTGTCCTGCGGCGGCACCATCCGGGTCTTTGTCGAGAAGGTGGGGTAGTCAGGTGAAGCTTCAGACCCTGCATGAGCTCAATGCCGAGCGCGCCGCGCGGCGCCCGGCGATCATCGTCACCGATGTCGCCAGCGGCGAACAGCGGCTGGTCAAGGCCGGGGATTTTGCCGCCGATCCGCTTGGTCCCGAGCTGTCAAAGCAGCTTCGCACGGGCAAGAGCGCCATGGTCGAAGCCAGCGGCAAGAAGCTGTTCCTCAATGTCTACGCGCCGACCGCCAAGCTCGTGATCATCGGCGCAGTCCATATCAGCCAGGCGCTGGCGCCGCTGGCCCGTTCGCTCGACTATGACGTGACCGTGGTCGATCCGCGCACGGCCTTTGCCAGCCCTGAGCGCTTTCCCGATGTGCCCCTGATCGCGGAATGGCCCGATGTCGCGCTGCCGCCGCTCAACATCGATCACTACACCGCCTTTGTCGCGGTGACGCACGATCCCAAGATCGACGATCCGGCGCTGCTGCACGCCTTCAAGTGCAACTGCTTCTATATCGGCGCGCTCGGCTCGCGTAAAACCCATGGAAAGCGCGCGGAGCGGCTGCGGTCGATGGGCGCGAGTGAAGCGGACGTCGCGCGCATCCACGCGCCCATCGGGCTTGCGATCGGCGCGGTATCGCCGTCGGAGATCGCGGTCTCCATCATGGCCGAGATCACCGCGCAGCTCAGGTTGCCGCCAAAAGAAAAAGAACAGGCCGCATGAAATTCGGTCCTGCCAGTCCGCGCGAGGCCGCCGGCGGGGTGACCGTGCACACCCTGCGCCACGGTCCGCTGCTGCTCAAGAAGGGCACGACCATCGGCGCCGCCGAGGTCGAGCTGCTGGAGAAGGCGGGCGTGAAGGAGGTCGTCGTTGTGCGGCTGGAGCCGGGCGACGTCTCCGAGGACGAGGCGGCATCCTCGATCGCCAACGCCGTCACAGGCGCGGGCATCCATGTCGAGCGCGCCTTTACCGGCCGCGCCAATCTGTTTGCCGGGCGCGCCGGCGTTCTGGTGATCGACCGTGACATTGTCGATCGCATCAACGGCATCGACGAGGCCATCACCTTTGCGACGCTGCCGGCGTTCAAGCCGGTGGTCGAAGGCGAGATGATCGCGACCGTGAAGATCATTCCGTTCGGGGTCGAGGGAAGCTTGCGCGACGCCGCCGTGAAGGCCGCAGGCTCCGACGCGTTACGCATCGCGCCCTACGTAATCAAGCGCGTCGGCGTGGTCTCGACACTCTTGCCGGGGCTTGCGCCGAAGGTGATCGAGAAGACGCTGCGCGTTACCGCCGAGCGGCTGGCCCCGGCGGGTGCGACCGTTATCGCCGAGCAGCGCGTTCCGCATGAGGAGAAGGCGCTCGCCGCCGCGGTCAAGGACATGCTGGCGCAGGGCTCCGAGCTCGTGATCGTCTTCGGCGCCTCCGCCATCGCCGACCGTCGCGACGTGATTCCGGCGGCGATCACAGGCATCGGCGGCGCGATCGAGCATTTCGGCATGCCGGTCGATCCCGGCAATCTCTTGCTGGTCGGCAGCGCCGCGGGTGTGCCGGTGCTGGGCGCGCCGGGCTGCGCGCGCTCGCCGGTCGAGAACGGCTTTGACTGGGTGTTGATGCGCCTGCTCGCGGGGCTGAAGGTCACGCGCGCCGATCTGATGGGCCTCGGTGTCGGCGGGCTCTTGATGGAAATCGTCACACGGCCGCAGCCGCGCGCCAAAACCGACACCGAAGGCAATCGCAACGTGGCGGCGATCGTGCTCGCGGCCGGGCGTTCGACCCGGATGGGCGGTCCGAACAAGATGCTCGCCGAGCTCTCCGGCAAAAAGCTGGTGCGGATCGCGACCGAACAGGCGCTGGCCTCCAAAGCGTCCGAAGTGATCGTGGTGACGGGGCATCAGGCCGAACTGGTCGAGCAGGCGCTGGCGGGATTGAAGGTGAAATTCGTCCGCAACCCCGATTTCGCCGGCGGGCTCGCAAGCTCGGTCAAGGCGGGCATTGCCGCGGTGTCCAAGCAAGCGGACGGCGCGGTGGTCTGTCTCGGCGACATGCCGCTGATAGACGCCCATCTGATCGACCGCCTCGTCGAGGCGTTCGATCCCGATCGCGGCAGTCTGATCGTGGTGCCGGTCGCCGAAGGACGCCGCGGCAATCCCGTGCTGTGGTCACGCCGTTTCTTCAGCGAGCTGTTGACGCTCGACGGCGATATCGGCGCTCGGCACCTGATTGCCAAGCACGCCGAAGCGGTCGCCGAAGTGCCGGTCGACGGTGAAAGCGCCTTCCTCGATATCGACACGCCGCAAGCGCTGGAAACCGCCCGGCGGGGATGACTATTTCCGTCGCCCCGGCGAAGGCCGGGGCCCATAACCACAGGCCTTTTGTTATTGCGAAGGTGGTCTGCGCTCTGAGGTCCAAAGATAGATTCCGCGGTTTGGGTCCCGGCCTTCGCCGGGACGACCCCGGTCGTTATAGCGTCGACGGCCACGCCAATTTCAACCCCGCATTCACCAAGTTGAAACGACCGCGCGCGTAGATTGGCTGCGCTGACGGGTTGGGGAGGGGGATTGTGCTTTCGTTCAGGACAGCGCGCGGACACGCTATGGCCGCCTTGACGGTGCTCGCGATGGCGGCTCCCGTGCCGGCTTCGGCGGCCGGCGCCTTTGCCATGGGCAAATGCGGCGCCTTTGGCCAGGCCTTTGACTATCCGGCCGAGGACGCCGCGCGCGCTGCAGCGCTCAAGCAGTGCAAGGGCGACTGCGAGGCCGTCACCATGCGCCGTGCCTGCGCCGCCTTCTCCATCGACATGACCAACCCTTGCGGTCCCCACGGCTATGCGGTGCGACCGCAGATCTCGAACTCGCTCAACGAGGCGACGCGCGAATGCTACAAGTTCGGTGGCAAGGAATGCGTGATCCGCGGCTGGGCTTGCGACGGAAGAGGTTGATTTCCGCACCGTCATTGCGAGCGTAAGCGAAGCAATCCAGAGCCACAGGGGTGGCTCCGGGTTGCTTCGTCGCTTTGCCCCTCGTAGTGACGGCGATGAGCGAGCTTGCCCCGGAATGACAGTGGGACAGTCAAATGCAATTCGACACCAAGATCGCGATCGTGATCCGGACCGAGCTTGAAGCCTGGCAGAAGCTGAACGTCGCCTCCTTTCTCGCCGGAGGCGTTGCCGCCGCCTTTCCCGAATGCGTCGGTGCGTCCTACGAGGACGGCTCGGCGACAAAATATCTCGCGCTGATCGGCCAGCCGATCCTGATCTATGGTGCCGACCGCGCCGCGCTGTCGCGCGCGCTGGAGCGGGCGCTGGCGCGCAACGTGACGCCCGCGGTCTACACCGAGGACATGTTCAAGACCACGCATGACGAGGCCAACCGCGCCGCGGTCAAGGCCGTGGCACGGCCCGATCTCAATCTCGTCGGGCTCGCCGTGCGAGCCGAGCGCAAGACGGTCGACAAGATCGTCGACGGTTTGAAGTTTCACGGTTGATGCCGTTCGCTGCGCTTCGCACGCGCGCCAGCAGAAATCCGCAATAGACCTGCGCGCCGCTTCGGTGATCGGCGAGGCTTGACGTTGCTCAACATGCAGCCTGCCGTCGTGGCTAGTCTTGCCCCCGCAATGCCCACCGCGGGGGCGGGGGGCGGCGGCGGATGTCGGGCGACACGGTATTTGACAATGACTGACTAGTCAGTCATAATTTGAGCATGAGCAAGACGCCCGCAAAACCTGCTGCCCGGCCGCGCCGGGACCCACCCCAGGGCCGACCACAAGACCGCAAGCCGTTGGGGGCGGCGAGCCCCGTCTCCAACCGCGCCGCGCGCGCCGCAGAGCGGCGGACGGCGATCGTTGCGGCGGCGCTGGACGAGTTCATCGCGCGCGGCTTTGCGGCGGCGCGGCTCGACGACGTGGCCAGGCGCGCCGGCGTCGCCAAGGGAACGATCTATCTGCACTTCAAGGACAAGGAGGCGCTGTTCGAGGAGCTGGTGCGCACCGCGATCGTGCCGCTGATCGCGCGCCTTGCGCCTCCGGAGCAGCCTGTCGGATCGGTGCGCGCGGCGCTGGAGCGCTTTGCTTTCACCTTCATCCAGGAGGTCGCGACCACGCGGCGTGGCGACCTCGTACGGCTGATCGTGGCGGAGGGGCCGCGCTTTCCGGCGATTGCCGATTTCTACTATCGCGAGGTCGTGTCGCGCGGGCTGGCCGTCATGCGCGGCCTGATCGAAACAGGCATTGCCAGGGGCGAAATCCGTCTGCCGGCGCTCAAGGATTATCCGCAGATCGTGGTGGCGCCCGCCATGATCGCCGTGATCTGGAAGAGCCTGTTCGAGCGCCATGCGCCGCTCGATGCGATGGCCATGCTGCGCGTGCATCTTGATTTGATTTTTGGCGAACGGAGCGCGTCATGACGACGTCGCAGACTTTATTTTGCGTGATGGCCATGCTCGCCGCGGCAAGCCTTGGAGGCTGCAACCAGGGGCGCGATCCCGGCTTCCAGGGCTGGGTCGAGGCCGACATGATCTTTGTCAGCCCCGATGAGACCGGGCGCGTCACAAAGCTCGATGTCCGCGAGGGCGACGAGGTCAAGGTCGGCGACCAGCTCTATTCCGTCGACGACGATCTGCAGCAGGCCGATCTCAACCAGAACAATGCGACGCTCGCCAACGCCAAGCAGAGCTACGACCGCGCCGCCGCGCTCTCCAAGACCGGCGCCGGCACGCAGGCCACGCTCGATGCTGCGGTCTCCGGGCTGCGGGTGGCCGAGGCGCATGTCGTGACCTCGCAGACGCGGCTCGCGCGCCGCAAGGGCTTTGCACCGGTCGCGGGTACCATCCAGCAGATCTATTTCCGCGAAGGCGAGATGGTGCCGGCGCAGCGTCCGGTGCTCTCGATCATGCCGCCAGGCAACATGAAGATCCGCTTCTTCGTCTCCGAGACCGAGCTGCCGAAGCTTGCGCTCGGCGACGAGGTGAAGGTCACCTGCGACAATTGCGCGGCGGATCTCACCGCGCGGATCTATTTCATCGCGACGCAAGCCGAATATACCCCGCCGGTGATCTACAGCCTCGATGAGCGCAACAAGCTGGTCTATCTGATCCAGGCTCGGCCCTCGCGGCCGGATGCGCTGCGCGTCGGGCAGCCGATCAGCGTCTATCTCAATCCCAAGACACCCGTCGCGATCAGGCAATGAATGGCGCGCCATCCAACGCAATCGCGATCGACGTCAAGGGCCTGACAAAAACCTTCGGCGGCCGCGAGGTCGTGCATGACCTGTCGATGCAGGTGAAGCGCGGCTCGATCTACGGCTTCCTCGGCCCCAACGGCTCCGGCAAGACCACGACCATCCGCATGCTCTGCGGCTTGCTGACGCCTGACAGCGGCGAGGGCACTTGCCTCGGATACGACATCCGCCGCGACGCCGAGAAGATCAAGCTCAAGGTCGGCTACATGACCCAGCGCTTTTCGCTGTACCAGGACCTCTCGGTGCGGGAGAACCTCGAATTCGTCGCCCGGCTCTATGGCGTGCCGAATGCGCGCACCGCCGCGCGCGACATGATCAAGCGGCTCGGCTTGAGCGGCCGCGAGGAGCAACTCGCCGGCGAACTTTCCGGCGGCTGGAAGCAGCGGCTCGCGCTCGGCGCCTGCACGCTGCCCAATCCGGAGCTGCTGCTGCTGGACGAGCCGACCGCGGGCGTCGATCCCAAGGCGCGGCGCGATTTCTGGAACGAGATCCATGCGCTGGCCGCCGACGGGCTGACCGTACTGGTCTCCACCCATTACATGGACGAGGCCGAGCGCTGCCACGAGATTGCTTACATCGCCTACGGCCATCTGCTGGCACACGGCACGGTGGAGCAGGTGATTGCGCATTCGGCGCTGACGACGTTCACCGTGACCGGCGACGATCTGCAGCATCTCGGTGAAAAGCTGCAGGGACAGCCCGGCGTCGACATGGTCGCGCCGTTCGGCACGTCGCTGCATGTCTCCGGTCGCGACAAAGCTGCGCTCGAGGCCACCATCGCGCCCTGGCGCGACAGGGACGGCCTGAAATGGCAGGTCTCCGCACCGTCGCTGGAGGATGTCTTCATTGAACTGATGAACCGCTCGAAGGACAATTTCCAATGAGCGCCCTTGACGCATCCGCCTCAGTCACCCACACACGCCGGCCCTCGTTCGGCTTCTGGCGTCGCTCCTATGCGATGGTGGTGAAGGAGTTCATCCAGCTTCGCCGCGATCGGGTGTCATTTGCGATGATCGTGATGATCCCGGTGATGCAGCTTTTGCTGTTCGGCTATGCCATCAACACCACGCCGCACAATCTGCCTGCCGCGGTGCTGTTGCAGGAGGACACCGATCTCGGCCGCTCGATCCTGAAGGCGCTGCAGAACACCGCCTATTTCCGCTTCGTCCGCGAGGTGCACACGGTCGAGGAATTCGACAATCTGCTGCTCTCTGGCAAGGTATTGTTCGGCGTCGAGATCCCGCGCGGTTTCGAGCGCGCGGTGCGGCGCGGCGACCATCCCGCGCTGCTGGTTGCGGCCGATGCCACCGATCCGATCGCGGCGAGCTCGGCGCTCTCCTCGCTCAGCGTGGTGGTGCAGACCGCGCTCCAGCACGATCTGTTCGCCGGCGATCCGCCCTCACTGCCCTTCGAGATCCGGGCGCACGCGCGCTACAATCCGGCGGCATCAAGCCGGCTCAACATTGTGCCGGGCCTGGTCGGCACCATCCTGACCATGACGATGCTGATCTTCACCGCTCTGTCTGTGACGCGCGAGATCGAGCGCGGCACCATGGAAAGCCTGTTGTCCATGCCGATCAAGCCGGTCGAGGTGATGTTCGGCAAGATCATCCCCTATGTGATGGTCGGGTTCCTGCAGGCGGCGATGATTCTCGGCATCGGCATCTTCCTCTTTGGTGTCCCGGTGTTCGGCAGCCTTTGGCTGCTGGCGCTGCTCTCGACCTTGTTCATCACCGCCAACCTCGCAATCGGCTACACTTTCTCGACGCTCGCGCAAAACCAGCTGCAGGCCATGCAGCTGTCCATCATGTTCTTTCTGCCGAGCATTCTCCTTTCCGGCTTCATGTTTCCCTTTTTGGGCATGCCGGTCTGGGCGCAATATGTCGGGGAGTGCCTGCCGCTGACGCACTATTTGCGCATCGTGCGTGCCATCATGCTGAAGGGTTCGACCCTGCAGAACCTGCAATACGATGCGCTCGCGCTGGTCGGCCTGACACTGTTCGCCATGACGGTTGCGGTTACGCGCTTCCGCCGTACGCTCGATTGAGGCAGTATCGCAGGCGCGGAATGCGCGAATCCGGGATGCTTTGAATGAGGGCGATCGCACAATTCTGGCGTGATATCTTCGGGCCGCATGAAGCGGCGTCGAAAGAATTCGAGCACATGCTGATGCGGGAGGTGATGCGCACCGAGTTGGTGCGGGTCAGAGCCGTGATCGCGGTGGCAATCGGGATCATCGTCGTCGCCGGCACCGTTCACATTCTTTACCCCGAACTCGTGGAGCGCGTCTGGCACGGCGTCGACCCCAATGCCGTGTTCAGGATCCTATTCGGCCTTATCCTGTTCGAGGTCTGGGTCCACGCGGTGATCAGTAATCACCTGAAGCTCGACCGCGACGTCAGTGTTTACAGGCGATACCTTGGTGCGCTGATCGAAACCAGTGTCCCAACGGTCATCCTCGTGTTGCAGATCGAAAGCATGGGGCCGGTGCAGGCGCTCGGCTTTGTCATGCCGATGGCCTATTTCATCTTCATCATTCTGTCGACGCTTCGGCTGGATTTCTGGCTCTCGACCTTCACCGGCTTTGTCGCAGCGGTCGAGCTTTACGCGGTTGCGATGCATTACAAGCCCGCCGTCAATCCGGACGCGACGCCGGAACTCTATTACCATCTGTCGCGCAGCTTCGTTATCTTGACCTGCGGCATCCTGGCCGGCGCGGTCGGCGTGCAGCTCAGGCGCGGCTTTGCCGCGAGTATACGTGCAGCAACCGCGCGTGACCGGGTCACCAATTTGTTCGGCCAGCATGTCTCGCCGCAGGTGGTCGAACGCCTGATGGCGGAGGGGGCAAGCACGGAAAGCGACATCCGCAGCGTTGCGGTGATGTTCGTCGATTTCCGCAGCTTCACGGCTTCGGCCCGCTCGCGCTCGCCGCAGGAGGTGGTCGAGCGGCTGGACGGTGCCTTCGCCGTGCTGGTCGACATCCTCGACCGTCACGGCGGCATCGTGAACAAGTTTTTGGGCGATGGCTTTCTCGCCTTGTTCGGCGCGCCCTTCGACGCCGCGGACGCTGCGCACCGCGCGGTCGCTGCAGCGCGCGACATGCTCACCGCGATGGAGCGCATCAACGACGTCTCCGACTGGAAGCTGCGCATCGGCATCGGCATTCATTTCGGCGAGGTGGTCGCCGGCAATATCGGGTCGCCTCGGCGAAAGGAGTACACCGTCATCGGGGATACCGTGAATTTTGCCTCGCGGCTGGAGGCGCTGAACAAGGAGTTCGGCTCCCAGCTCTTGATCTCGGCAGCGGTGCGCGAGGCGCTCGGCGAGGACGGCGACGATGCGGTAGCGCTCGGCGAAGTTCCGATCCGGGGCTATGAGCAGCCGATGACCGTCTGGCAATTGGGTTAGGCGCGGGCAGGCTCCGGGGACCGTTGACGTCACCGTTGACGTGGCCTCATATGGTCATCTATATGACCATATGAGTACGTACGACGAGCGCCTGCCGCGTTACCAGCGGCTTCGGGACGACATCGCGATCAGGATCAATCGCAGGGAATTGCGCCCCGGCGATCTCATCCCCTCGGAGGCCGAGCTTGCCGCACAGCACGGCGTTGCGATCGGCACCGTGCGCAAGGCCATCGACCAACTGGTCGCCGACGGCGTGCTGGAGCGCCAACAGGGGCGCGGCACTTTCGTCCGCCGCGCACGTTTCAATTCCTCGCTGTTCCGCTTTTTTCGTTTTCAGTCCGAGAGTGGCGAGCGGCGGGTCCCGCAGAGCCGAATTCTCGGGCGCAAGGTCGTCGCAGCGCCGTCCGCCGTGGCTAGCGCGTTACGCCTGCCGGCCGGCGAGCCTGTCATCATCCTTTCACGTCTGCGCCTGATCGACGGCGAGCCGTTGCTTGCCGAAGAGATATGGCTGCAGAAGTCGCGTTTCGAGCCGGTGCTCACGATGCAATCGGAAGATTTCGGCGACCTGCTTTATCCGCTCTACGAACAGCGCTGTGGGCAGGTCGTGGTGTCGGCCGACGAAGACCTCTCGGTCGAGACCGCGACAGCCATGCAGGCGCGGCTGTTGCGGCTGGACGAGGGCGCGCCGCTGATCGTGATCGAACGGCTCGCCTTCGATCTCGAGCGGCACCCGATCGAATGGCGCCGCTCACGCGGGCCGGCGACGCGGTTTCGCTATCACGTCGAAATTCGCTGAGAAGCCAAAAAACACAAAAGACGACGCAAGAGGAAATCAAGGACGCTACGAATGGCAAATTGGTACAGCGAAAGCTCGCCGCTGGAGCGGCGGACGTTCTGGGCAAGTTTTGGCGGCTGGGCGCTGGACGCGCTCGACGTCCAGATGTTCTCGCTCGCGATCCCCGCTCTCATCGCGACCTTCCACATCACCAAGGCCGAAGCCGGGCTGCTCGGCTCGATCACGCTGTTCTTTGGGGCGATCGGCGGCTGGGTCGGCGGCGCGCTCGGCGACCGCTTTGGCCGGGTCAGGGCGCTACAGATCACGATTGCGACCTTCGCTGTCGCGACCTTCGCCTCGGCCTTTGCCATGAGCTACGGCCAGCTCGTGGCGCTGAAGGCGATCCAGGGTCTGGGCTTCGGCGCGGAATGGGCCTGCGGCGCGGTGCTGATGGCCGAGATCATTCGCCCCGAGCATCGCGGTACGGCGCTCGGCGCGGTGCAGAGCGCCTGGGCAGTCGGCTGGGGCACGGCCGTCGTGCTCTCGGCGGTGGTGTTCACCTATGCGCCTGCCGAGATCGGCTGGCGCATCTTGTTCGCGCTTGGGCTGTTGCCGGCGCTGCTGATCCTCTATGTCCGGCGTGGGTTGAAAGAACCGGCGCGCGCTGACAAGGTCGAGGCGCGGCCACCCTTGCTCGCGACTGTGACGGGGATTTTTCATGCCGATGTGTTGCGCTCCACTTTGGTTGGCGGCCTGTTCGGCGTCGGCGCCCACGGTGGCTATGCAGCGCTGACGACGTTCCTGCCGACCTTCCTGCGCGAGGAGCGGCATCTGTCGGTGCTCGGCTCGAGTGCTTATCTCGCAGTGATCATCATCGCTTTCTTCTGCGGCTGCGTGGTCTCGGGCTACTTCAGCGATCGCTTCGGCCGCCGCGCCAATGTCACCTTGTTCGCGGCCGCCTGCGTTGCGACCGTGCTTGCATATATTTTTGCGCCGCTGTCGAACACCGAAATGCTCGTGCTCGGCTTCCCGCTCGGCTTCTTCTCCGCAGGAATTCCGGCGAGCATGGCCGCGCTGTTCAGCGAGCTTTATCCGGCCGGTGTGCGCGGCACCGGCGTCGGCTTCTGCTACAATTTCGGCCGGGTCGTCTCCGCGGCTTTTCCGTTCCTGGTTGGCTTTCTCGCCGACCGCATTGGGCTCGGGCCCGCGATCGGCATCGACGCCGCCTTTGCCTATTCGCTGGTGCTGCTTGCGGTCATGCTGCTGCCGGAGACGCGCGGAAAAGTGTTCGAGAAGGAAGGCGCCGCCGCGCGCGCGTAAGGAACGGGATCGGGGACGAAGCCTTTGCATGAAGCGCCGCAATTTGCGATCGATACGCACGCCCACGTCTTTCATCGTGAGCTCAAGCTCGCGGCCGGCCGTCGCTATGCGCCCGACTACAACGCGCCGCTGTCGCTCTATCTGCGGCGGCTCGACCAGAACGGCACGACCAACGGCGTCCTGGTGCAACCAAGCTTTCTCGGCACCGACAACTCCTACATCGTGGACTGCTTGAAACAGGCCAAAGGCCGCCTGCGCGGTATCGCCGTGCTGGATCCCACCATTTCATCGCATGACATGCTGACGCTCGACAGGGCTGGCGTCGTCGGCATCCGCCTCAATCTGGTGGGGCAGAAGCTGCCCGATCTGACCGCGCCGGAATGGAAGGCGCTGCTTGCCGATTTGAGGTCCGCCAATTGGCAGGTCGAGATCCAGCGCAGTGCGTCCGACCTTGTCTGCATCGTGCCACGGCTGCTCGATGCAGGTGTCGCCGTGGTGCTGGATCACTACACGCTGCCCGATCCCATGCTCGGCGTCGGCGATCCCGCGTTCCAGTCCATCCTCCAATTCGGCGCGACGGGTCGGGTCTGGGTGAAGATGTCCGCGCCCTATCGCAACGGCCCGAACGGCGACGCCTTCGCCAGGCAGGCCTATCCCTTGCTACGCGCGTCCTTCGGTCTCGATCATCTGTTCTGGGGCAGCGACTGGCCGCACACCCAGTTCGAGAGGAGCGAGACTTACGCGAAGAACCGGCGTTTTCTCGACGAGCTCATCACTGACGCCGACGAACGCGCCAGGGTGCTGATTGCTCCGAGATCATTGTTTCGCTTCTAGCCGGCGTCAGGGTCGTGTAATCGGAAAAGACCCTAGATCGCAGGAAGAGGCGAGGCCATGCAGCGGCGCTACATCACTGTCGACGTCTTCACTGATCGTGCCTTCGGCGGCAATCCGCTCGCCGTGGTGCTGGATGCGCAAGGCCTCACCACGGCGCAGATGCAGGCGATCGCGACGGAGTTCAACTATTCCGAGACGACTTTCGTGCTCCCGGCGCGCGAGGCTGGCCATGACGCACATGTGCGCATTTTCACCCCGGTTCGCGAGCTTCCCTTCGCAGGCCATCCCAATGTCGGCACGGCCTTTGTGCTGGCCCGGCAGGCGGCAAAGCAACCGGCGCACCTGAGCTTCGAGGAGGACGCGGGTCTCGTGCCGATCGACATCCTGACCGAAGGTGAGAAGGTGGTTGGCGCGGAGCTCACCGCACCGCAGCCGCTCAAGAGGCTTACGCAGGTCTCAGCGGCCGAGGCGGCGAGCCTGATCTCGCTGGCAACTGACGATGTCGCAACCAGCCGCCATCCACCCCAGATCGTCTCGGTCGGAACGCCCTTCCTGGTCGCGGAGATTCATTCGCGCGACGCGCTGCGCCGGGCAAAGCCGGACGCCGCCGCCTTCGCCCGTATCTTTCCGTGCGATGGTGCCTTTGCGATCTATTTCTATACCCGCGATGTGGCGCCGGCGGAGGCGCCCTGCGAATTGCAGGCGCGCATGTTCTTTCCCGGCTCGAGCGGTCTCATCGAGGACCCCGCAACGGGGAGCGCCACGGTCGCGGCGGCGGCGCTGTTGGCTGATATCGATCGCACGCGAGACGGCGAATTGCGGCTTGCCATCGGGCAGGGCTTTGACATGGGACGGCCGAGCCTGCTTTTGACGCGCGTGGTCAAGCAGGCGGGCAAGTCCGTCTCCGCCCATGTCGGCGGCCGCTGCGCGCCCATGATGCAGGGGACGCTGTGGCTGGAGGGCGAAGCACGTTAGCCCGTTCCATCATTCCGGGGCGATGCGAAGCATCGAACCCGGAATCTCGAGATTCTCAGGTGCGCAATTGCGCACCATAGTTCGATGCTTCGCATCGCCCCGGAATGACGGACAGAGTGGTCGCCGCCTAAACCTGCCGCGGCGCCAGATTTTCCGTCTTCGCGCCGTCCCGTTGCTGGATGATCTCCGCGATCATCCGGCGGTGGCAGTGGCGGTGGTCGCGCTCGTAGCAGAGCAGGCAGACCGGGCCAGCTTTCATGACCAACGTGGCGAGCTCGTCCATTTCCTGCCGCGCCTCCGGCTTCTTCAGATGCGCCGCGTAGATCTTCTCAAGCGCGGGATAGTCGCCGCTGCGTGCGGCCTGCCTGCCTTCCTTCGGCGTGCCCAGCGCTTTCAGGTGCACATAGGCAATGCCGCGCTCATCGAGTGCGGCCGCAAGCTGGTTCTTGGAGAAGCCGGGCCGCCGCGAGGAGGTGACCGCGCGCACATCGACCAGGAGCTTGACGCCCGCGCCTTGCAGCTCATCGAGCACCGCTTTTTGCGGCGTCTGCTCATAGCCGATGGTGAAAAGCTTTTTCGCCCTGGCCATCGAATTCCTCATTTTGGGGCGGTTTCGTTGCGCTAACCGTTATCGCTTCGCTCGAAAAGGCTTTGCATCAGCGCGCGCGCTCGATCAACTCCATCGCGCCTGCGGGCGCGCGCACCTTGCCCTCGTGGATCACATAGGCATAGACGTCGCGCGGTCTCTTGGGCGCGCTCGTCGCACCAACGCGCGGCAGATCGTCCGGTTCGCCGCCACTCGCCCAGATCTGCAGGCGCTTGGCCCACTCATCCAGCTGTTTGGGCGGATAGCAGGTGGCAATGTCGTCATTGCCTTTCTGCAGCCGCGCATAGACGAAGTCGCCGACCACGTCTGCAATGCCGGGATAGGTCGCATGCTCGGCGAACACCACCGGAATCTCGAACTGCCTGAGCAGCGCGATAAAGGCGGGCGTGCGGAAACTGTCGTGGCGCACCTCGACCACGTGGCGCAGCTTGTGCCCGTCCATCTCGCGCGGCAACAGTTCCAGGAACTTGCCGAAATCCACCTCGTCGAATTTCTTGGTCGGCGCAAACTGCCAGAGCACGGGTCCCAGCCGGTCGCCAAGCTCCAGCACGCCGGTGTTGTAGAAATGCTTGATGGAGTCGCCTGCCTCCGCCAGCACGCGGCGGTTGGTGGTGAAGCGCGAGCCCTTGACCGAGAACACGAAGCCATCGGGCACCTCGCGCGCCCATTTGCGAAAGCTCTCCGGCTTCTGCGAGCCGTAATAGGTGCCGTTGATCTCGATCGAGGTCAGCTTCGAGCCGGCATATTCCAGCTCCTTCGCCTGTGGCAGCTTGTCGGGATAAAACACCCCGCGCCAGGGCGCGAAGGTCCAGCCGCCCACACCGATAAAAATGTGACCCAACCCTTGCGCCGCGACTGAGGGCCTTGGGGTAGGGGATTTGGCAGGCGATTTGGGGCCCGCTGGGACCGTTGTGGAAGGCGCCTTCGCGGCAGACTTCTTTGCGGCAACCTTCTTCGCCGGGGCCTTGTTCGCGGAGTCCTTGGCGGACGACTTTTTTGTCGAGGCTTTTTTTGCTTGCTTGGCCACGCGGCAGGTCTCATGTCCGGGAAGCGGGAATGCTTGCGGCATCAAGACTAGTCAAATTGACGCGCATTGGCCAGCACGGGCGGCGAAACTCCGAAGACCGGCCTGCCTTCGCTTCAGCCGTGGTGGTGGTGCCGGTGATGGGGTCGACGCGGCACAGCAGCGTAACCGTCCGGTCGCTCGATCGGCGCGACATATGAGGGAAAGGGATAGTGCCCGCGATAGATCGGGTTGCCGGGCCCGTAGTTCTGGCAGTTGGCGCTCGGATAGTACTGGGCGCAATAGCCGGGGTTTTCGACCGCGGCCTGTGCCCGCGCTTGACTGGAGAACGCGGTCGCCACCACCACCGCGCCTAACATTGCAGTTTTGATCACTCATCACCTCCGGCGGTTCTTTCCCGGCAGAACACTGCTCCTGCGCGTCTATTCCCTCGTGCAGATTCGCATGTCTCATGTGCTTAACCCCTGCTCAAGTTCAAGGTAAGCTGCGTTCAAGAAAAGGAGAATGGAATGCGGATCATGTTGGCTCTCGCGCTTGCCTCGATCGCCTCTGGCGCATTGGCGGATGAAGTCCAGGATGCACACAAGCTCGCGCTGCAGGGACGCGATTCCTACTGGAATTGCTTGGCACGCGAGTATTCCCGGCCCGACACAAAGGCCATGTCGGCGCAGGATTTCATGGCTGATATCGCAAGCGCCTGTCCGTCCGAGCGGCAAAATTTTCGGGTGACGCTGCTGGATTACTTCAGCCTGCAATTCCCGGATAACGCGGCGGACGCCAACCTCAACACGGCAAACCATGCCATCGAACTTGCGCAGAAGGACATTGTGACGGCCTTCGCCCACCGGAAGGGGGTGGCGAACTAACCTTGCCGGCGCGTCGTTCCATGGTATCAATTCAGCCGAGCCAAAGGGGATAGTTCGGTATGACGTCGCAGTCCTTCGCCGGCCTGTTGGGCACGATCGTCGCGATCGTCGTGCTGGGTGCGGCCGTCTATTATGGGCCGATTGGGCAGTTCGGAAAACCGCCCAAGCCGGCCACCTTAGCCCAGCCCGAGGCCCAGCCGGCTGCGCCTGCTGCGCCGGTCCCGCGGGGCCCGGTGATTCGCGAGGTTCCGAACTAGAAAGCCCCGCAGCCCACCCGCCCCTTGCGGAACGGCCTGGGCATACCTATTTCTCTGTCAACGGCGCTGTTGAAAACCCGTTCTCGCGGGATTTGGGCGCTGGACGACCACGAAATAGCCAGGCTGCGCCGGATGTACGCGCGCCAGTTATTCGTGGTCGTAAGCATTTCTCCACCATTTCGTGCATTTTCGAGCCCTTTTCCCGGGCCGATCCGGCTTGGCAGGGCGTGGTGCGGCGGATATACGCTTCGCCTGCATGAACGAAGCCCTCCTAGTCACCGCCGAAATCTCGCAAGCCAGCGCGGCCACGCCGGTGCTGTCTGTTGTCGTCCCCACCTTCAATGAGCGCGAAAACGTTCGCAAGCTCTACGGCAAGCTGCAGGTGGCGCTGAAAGGCATCGCCTGGGAAGTCGTCTATGTCGACGACAATTCCCCCGACACCACCTGGGAGGTGGTGCGCGAACTCGCGCAGCAGGACGGCCGGGTGCGCTGCATCAGACGAATCGGCCGGCGCGGCCTGTCGGGCGCCTGCATCGAGGGGATCCTGGCGTCCTGCGCGCCCTACGTCGCTGTCATGGATGCGGACCTCCAGCATGACGAGACGCAGCTGCCGAAGATGCTGTCGCTGCTGCAGAGCGGCGCCGCCGAGCTCGTGATCGGCAGCCGCTATATCGAGGGCGGCAGCGCCGACAGCTTCAACAAACACCGCGCCAGCGCCAGCGCCCTTGCGACCGAAGTTGCCAAGCGCGCGCTGGGTGTCGAGGTCGCCGATCCCATGAGCGGCTTTTTCATGATCCGCCGCGACCGTTTCGAGCAGCTCGCGCCGAAGCTGTCGACGCAGGGCTTCAAGATCCTGCTCGACGTCATCGCGACCGCCCGCGGCGAGCTGAAGACCGTCGAGGTTCCCTATACGTTCGGCTCGCGGCTGCATGGCGAAAGCAAACTCGATTCCATGGTGGCGCTGGATTTCCTCGGGCTCGTGCTCGCCAAGCTCACCAACGACGTGGTGTCGCTGCGCTTCCTGTTGTTTGCAATGGTCGGCGGAACCGGCCTGTTCGTGCATCTTGGCACGCTGTTTATCGGCTTGAACGTGCTCGACCTGCCGTTCGCGGAGGCGCAAGGGCTGGGTGCCTTCATCGCCATGACTACCAATTTCATCCTGAACAATTTTCTGACCTATCGCGACCAGCGGCTGAAAGGGTTCGCCATCCTCGGCGGCCTGTTTGCCTTTTATCTGGTTTGCAGCGTCGGCCTGTTTGCCAATGTCGGCGTGGCGTTCTCGGTCTATGACCAGGAGCCGATCTGGTGGCTTGCCGGCGCTGCGGGGGCCTTGATGGGCGTGGTGTGGAATTACGCAATGTCCGGGCTGTTCGTCTGGCGCAAGCGATGACGTTTTCGATGAGCCCGGGCGACCGACGGCTCGTCCGCAATACGGCTCTCACAATACTTGGCTTGACCGCGCTGCGGCTTGTCGCTGCGGCGTGGACACCGCTGACCTTCGACGAAGCCTATTATTGGCTATGGTCCAAGCATCTCGCCGGCGGCTATTACGACCATCCGCCGATGGTCGCGCTCGTCATCCGCGCCGGCACCATGATCGCCGGCGACACCGAGCTCGGCGTGCGGCTGGTCTCGGTGCTGCTGGCGCTGCCGATGAGCTATTGGCTGTTTCGCACCGCCTCCGTCCTGTTCGGCGGCATCCGGGTTGCGGCGATCGCGGCACTTCTGATCAATGTCACGCTGATGGCGGCGGTCGGCACCATGATCGTCACGCCCGATGCGCCGCTGTTGGTCGCTTCGAGCCTCGTGCTGTTCTGTCTCGCCAAGCTCCTGGAAAGCGGGCGCGGCGCCTGGTGGCTTGCGGTCGGCGCCGCGGTCGGCGCGGCGCTGTTGTCAAAATACACCGCGTTGTTCTTCGGACCCGCAATTCTCATCTGGCTGCTGGCGACGCCGCAGCAGCGGCGCTGGCTGCTCACGCCCTGGCCCTATCTCGGCGGGCTGGTCGCCGCCGTACTGTTTCTCCCGGTCATCCTCTGGAACGCCGACCATCAATGGGTCTCCTTCCTCAAGCAGCTCACGGGCAGGGCACATTTTGAGGATTTCCGGCCCGCTTATATCGCGGAGCTGATCCCGACCCAGTTCGTCTTTGCGACCCCGTTCGTTTTCATCCTGGGTACGATGGGGCTCTATGCCCTGATCCGCTACAAGACCGGCGCCTTGTCGACGCGGGTGCTGATCAGCTCAATGTTCTGGACCATCGCGCTCTATTTCGTCTGGCACTCGCTGCATGCGCGGGTCGAGGCGAACTGGTTCGCGCCGGTCTATCCGCCCTTTGTCATTGCAGCGGCGGTGGCGGCGCATCTCGTGCCCTGGGAGCGCCGCGCTCAGGCGCTCTCCGATTTCTGCCGGCGCTGGGCGGCGCCGGTCGGCGTCGTGATGTTCGCGGGCCTGATCGTGCAGGCCAATACCGGCGTGCTGACCGGCTTCAGGCGCGACGCGACTGTACGCAGCGTTGGCGTCGGTTGGCGCGAGCTTGCTGGCCAGATCGAAGCGGTGCGCACGCGCAGCGGCGCCACCTGCCTGTTGGTGCCCGATTATGGCACCACGAGTTGGTTGACCTTCTATCTACCGCCCGGCACCTGCGTCGTGCAACCGAACCAGCGCATCCGCTGGGTCAATATGGGCGAGCCCGATGCGCCGAAGCTTGCGGCTCCCTTGCTTTATGTCGATGAGCTTCGTCCATGGCAATCGCCCTATCTGAAAGAGCATTTCGGGCAGATCGAACGGGTCGCCGAACTTCAGCGCAAGCGCGGGTCGCTGGTCATCGAGACCTATGGGCTCGACCTCGTGCGCGAGCCGAAGGGCGATGTGCTCGACCGCTCACCGCCGCCGGAGCTTGCGCCTTAGGGCAGGCCCTTCGTCGGCTCACGCCGCTGAAGGCTGCACCTTGGGTGCGATCTCGGCAAGCGTCCGGTCGCTTGCATGGATCGCGAGCATGTTGATCTCGACGTCGAACATCTGATAGCCGTGCGCCGTCAGCCATTGCTTGAGGTCGGCAGCATTGGTCTTGATCTTCTCGATCAGCATGATCGGGTGCGTGCGGTCGATGGTCTCCCTGGCGCCTTCGAGTGCCTCGAGCTCCATGCCTTCGATATCGATCTTGATGAAATCCAGCCGCGGCAGGTTGAGCTGATCGAGTGCGAGCTTGGGAACGGTCGTCGTGTTCTGCGTGTAGTCGATGGCCTGACCAATGAACTCGTTGCCGCTGCGCTGGCGGAGTTCAAGGCTGCCGAATGAGCCGGGCACGAGATAGTTGGGCATCGGGATGGTAAGCGTCCCGCTCTCCGATGACACTGCGGCGTTGATTGCGACGGCGTTGAAGCAGTTGTTGATCGCGATATTCCCGGCCAGCGCGTAGTAGATGCGCTCCTGCGCGTCGATCGAGAGCACCGATCCCCAACCGGTCATGGATTTGGCCCATTCGATGCTGTGAACGCCGATGTTGGCGCCGCAATCGATCGCTACCACACCGTCGCCGTACAGGCGCCTGCGTGTCGCGAGCAGGTTGACCGCCAGCTTGACCTCTTCGGGATCGAAATGACCTCTCTCAAGCAGGTTGAGGCCGACGCCGATGCCCCGGTTCGCATCGAGAGCGCGATAGTCGAGCCGGTTGACAATCATGGTGCCGTGATCGGTCGAAGCCAACACGAACGCCAGCTTGCGTTCCCCGCGCTGCATGGGATTCTCCTGATGGTCCCGGACAGGTTTGCCCGCCGGCACTTTTTCCGAAAACAACGCGGGTACGAATCGTTTCGTCGAGCTTACAGCGGCCTAATGTGGAGCACCATCTCTGCAACCCCACGGAGAGCTGGAGGGACCTCGCCGATGGGGGCCACGACGGGGCGTACGCAGTGGCGGTACCAAAAAGTACCCTAACGGTACCAAAAGGTACCTCGGCGCGTCTCCGCGTTCTGACGGGGCTTCCGGCCGCATTTTCGCCCGAAAAAGCCGCTGTTTACGGGGTGCCTCACATCCGCCCGGACTTAATCTGCATTTAACTAAAAGTGGCCTTAATGACGCTCTGCGCCTCTGCGACATGCTGTGCCGATGACCAGTCTATCGGCGAAGTATCGAGCGAAACGAGCTGGACGGCTTCGGGCGCCTGGTGGGTCAGTAAGAGTAGTGTAGCGTTGGTTAGAGTAGCTGTGGCGGTGCGCAACCGTCAGACATCGTCGGGGAAAGCTGGCTTTGTGAGCGGGGCTGCGATCGCATGCCTCGTGCTCGGCTGCAGCTGGACCGTCTACACCAACATCATTTCCGCTAGCGTCTATCCGACGCTGGGCAGCGCGGGCTATGACGAGCCTGTGGTGAAATCGGCGCCTGGAGTTGCCGGACGCAGCGCCGCGCAGGCCGTGAAAGACGCGTTTGCCGCGCTGCCGGCGATTGCCGAGCGCGCGAAGACCGGGACGGTCGCCGCACTCACGCCGGATCAGTTCAACGATCGTTTTGCGGCATCTGAGCCGACCGGCGTTGCCTCGCGCGCGGCGGAAGCTGCGCCGCCGCCGGAGGCTCCGAAGGTTGCGGCAATATCCAGGCCCGCGGACGCGCCGAAACTCGCCGAGGCCGCCAAGCCGAAGGAGGCCGCCTCACGGCAGCCGCCGGCGCAGGTCGCGATGAACGTGCCGCCGCCGCCAGTTCCGCGTCCGGTCGAGACCAAGCCCGCTGAGCGGTCGAGCGGCGCCTCGCTGCATGACATGGCCGAGCGCGCCAAGATCGCGATGATGTCGCTTACCTCGCGGTCGAGCATTGTCGACAAGCTCTGGGGCAAGCGCGCCTCGCAAGGCGCGCTGCTTGCCTATGCCTCGGCCGACGCCAGCGTGACCGACTCCATTGGGCACGAGCAGAACCCGATGCATGGCGGCTCGCCGCCTTACGATCGCTCGACGGCGGTCTACGATATTTCGGCGCATATGGTGTACCTGCCCGACGGCAGCAAACTCGAAGCGCATTCCGGCCTCGGCTCCAAGCTCGACGATCCGGGCTCGGCGGCGATCCGCATGCGCGGCGTGACGCCGCCGCACATCTATGAGCTGAAGCCGCGCGAAGCGCTGTTCCACGGCGTGCCCGCGCTGCGGCTCAATCCGATCGGCGGCGAGAACGCAATCTACGGCCGCGAGGGCCTGCTCGCACACACCTACATGCTCGGGCCCAACGGCGATTCCAACGGCTGCGTCTCCTTCCGCGACTACTACGCTTTTCTGAACGCCTATCGCAACATGGGCATCAGGAAGCTCGCGGTGGTGGCGCGGGTCGAGTAAGCCCGGTCGGGTGACCCTCAGACCGCCATCGTCTTGCGCAACGCCATTTCTGTCTCGATCGCGGCCTTGACCTGCGGTCTCGTCTGTATGCGCGCGAGATACTCGACCAGGGATGGCCAGTTACTGACCTCGACGCCGGCGCGGCGAAACAGCAGCAGTGCCCAGGCGAGGTGGGCATCCGCGACGGTGAAACGGTCGCCGACCAGGTAATCCCGGTTGGCCAAGTGATCGGCGGCGATCGAAACGCTTTTGCCGATCCGCTCGCGCGCTGCGGCCTTCGATGCGTCGTCCTTGTACCAGAAGGTCGGAAACAGAAACGCCTTGTGGATCTCGCTGCCGGTAAAGCTCAGCCATTCCTGCAGGCGGCAGCGGTCGAGGTGACCCGGCGGCGGTGCAAGACCTGCTTCGGGCTTCAAGTCGGCGATATATTGGAGCACGGCCGCACTTTCGGTGAGCCGCTCGCCGTTCGCGAGCTGCAGCACCGGCACCGCGCCCTTGGACGATATCTCGCAAAAATCACCGCCGTCCTCGATCACCTTCTTGGTCCAGATATTGACGAGATGATAGCGCGCCTCGATGCCGGCTTCCATCAGCGCGATGCGGCTCGCCAGCGAACAGGCCATCGGGAAGAAATAGAGCTGCAGCATATCGTCGTCTCCGCTTGATCAGGAGAGTGCGCCGTCGCGTGCGATGATGGCAAAGCGATCGGCGAGTTCGGCCAGCGCGACCTCATGGACGACCGAAGCATCAATCGCGCCGCCGCGGCCGTCGGGCAGATCGCGCGTAGCGCAGCTCTCGGCGTCGATGGTGACGCGAAGTCCGAGATCGAGTGCGGCCCGTGCGGTGGACGAAACGCACATATGGGTCATCATGCCCGCGAGTACGACGTTGTTGCGGCCGGTAGTGGCAAGGCGAGCCTGCAGGTCGGTGCCAGCAAAAGCGTTCGGCAGGGCCTTCTCGATCACGGCTTCCGTGCGGCGCGGCGCCAAAGGCTCGACGATCGTGCCGCGCTCGGCGGTGCGGTCGAACAGTCCGCCGGGCTTGCCTTTGTGTGCGATGTGGAAGATCGCCGCACCTTCCTGGCGCGCCCGCGCCAGCAGGCGCGATGCGCTGGCGATCGCCGCGTCCGCGCCGGGCAGCGCCAGCGGGCCCGTGCGGTATTCGTTCTGCAGGTCGATTAGCACGAGGCAGGATTGGCCAAGGCTCGGCAAACTGAGGTCGGCGCCGGCGAGTTGGAGCAGGGTCTTTGGAGCGGTCATGAGAATAGCTTTCGCGGATGGAGTGGCTTGACCAGGATAGCGCCGTTTGTGGCTGCCATTATGCAGGAATATTGCAGCATATGGCTGCAAGATTGCAGGCCGCCCCGACCGGTGCTAGCGTTCGTCCCATGAACTGGGACGATCTCCGCATCATCGCCGCCGTGAGAGACGAGGGCACTTATGCCGGCGCCGGCGCGCGATTGCGGATTGACGAGACCACCGTGGGACGCAGGCTATCGCGCGTCGAGCGCGCGCTCAATCTGCGGCTGTTCGATTCCGTCGACGGTGTGCGCCGGCCGACCCGGCAATGCGAAACGATCCTCAGCCATATCCAGGCGATGGCGCGTCATGTCGCCGACATCGAACGGACCGGCGAGAGCCTGCCGGGCCTGATAGGTCGCTTTCGCATTGCCTCGACCAATGCTGTTGCGGAGGAACTCATCGCGCCGCGCACGGGCGAACTGCTGGTGCGATATCCGGGCCTTTCCCTGCAATTCCTGACATCGAGCGAGAATGTGAAATTCTCGCGGGGGCACGCCGATTTCGCCATCCGCCTGAAAAAACCTGAGAAGGGCGACTTCACCATCGTGAAGCTCGGCGAGTTCAGGCTGTTTCTCATCGAGCCGGCATTCGAAAGCGAAGTGAAGCCGGTTATCTGCGCTTATCCGGATGAGCTCGGAGCAATACCTGAGTCGGTATTTCTGAAAGCGAAGGGCCTGCAGGCACAGGCACGCTGCGTGGCCGACAATGTTCGCGTCATAAGGAGGCTCTTGAAATCGTATCAGGCAGTCGGCGTGCTGCCGGAATATTTCTGCGGTGAGTTGCTATCCGACCGCAGGCTGCGCGCGACGCTGCTCCCACGCCGACGTGACGTGTGGCTCCTGGTGCAAAATCATCTCAAGCGCGATCCGGCCGCGCGCGTCGTGATCGACTGGATCAGGGATGCATTTGCGGAGTTTGCGAGAGAGTAGGATGGTCCAACGCGGTGCTCGGGATGCGACAGGTGTAGCCTCGAACAGCGAACAAAAACCCCGGCATTGCTGCCGGGGTTTTGCATTCCTTGGTCTTGCCTTGAGCGACGGACTTAGAAGTCCATGCCGCCCATGCCGCCGCCCGGAGGCATGGCGGGGCCTGCGGCTGCCTTCTTCGGCAGCTCGGCCACCATCGCTTCGGTCGTGATCAGAAGCGAAGCCACGGAGGCTGCGTTCTGGATCGCGGTGCGGACCACCTTGGTCGGGTCGATGATGCCCTTGGACACCATGTTGACGTAGTCGCCGGTCTGCGAGTCGAAGCCGAAGGCGTACTGATCCTTCTCCAGGATCTTGCCGACCACGACCGAGCCGTCCTCGCCGGCGTTGATCGCGATCTGGCGGGCCGGCCACGACAAGGCCTTGCGCACGATCTCGACGCCCGTCTTCTGGTCGTCGTTCTTGGTGCGGATGCCCTTGAGCTGCTCGGAGGCACGGAGCAGGGCGACGCCGCCGCCCGGCAGGATGCCTTCCTCGACGGCCGCGCGGGTCGCATGCATCGCGTCATCAACGCGGTCCTTGCGCTCCTTCACCTCGACCTCGGTCGCGCCGCCGACGCGGATCACCGCGACGCCGCCCGCGAGCTTGGCCAGACGCTCCTGCAGCTTCTCACGGTCGTAGTCCGAGGTGGTCTCCTCGATCTGCGCCTTGATCTGCGCCACGCGCGCCTCGATGTCGGCCTTCTTGCCGACGCCGTTGACGATCGTGGTGTTCTCCTTGTCGATCATCACCTTCTTGGCGCGGCCAAGCATGTTGAGGGTGACGTTCTCGAGCTTGATGCCGAGGTCTTCCGAGATTGCCTGGCCGCCGGTCAGGACCGCGATGTCCTGCAGCATGGCCTTGCGGCGATCGCCGAAGCCCGGCGCCTTGACGGCAGCAACCTTGAGGCCGCCACGCAGACGGTTCACGACGAGCGTGGCGAGCGCCTCGCCCTCGACGTCCTCGGCGACGATCAGCAGCGGCTTGCCGGTCTGCACAACGGCCTCGAGCAGCGGCAGCAGCTCGTTCAGCGAGGAGAGCTTCTTCTCGTTGATGAGGATGTAGGGATCGTCCATCTCAACGCGCATCTTGTCGGCGTTGGTGATGAAGTAGGGCGAGATGTAGCCACGGTCGAACTGCATGCCCTCGACGACGTCGAGCTCGGTCTCGAGCGACTTGGCTTCCTCGACCGTGATCACGCCCTCGTTGCCGACCTTCTTCATGGCGTCGGCGAGGAACTTGCCGATCTCGGCATCGCCGTTGGCCGAGATGGTGCCGACCTGGGCGATCTCCTCGTTCGAGGTCACCTTCTTGGAGTTCTTGCCGAGGTCCGCAACGACGGCTTCGACCGCGAGGTCGATGCCGCGCTTGAGATCCATCGGGTTCATGCCGGCGGCAACCGCCTTGGAGCCTTCGCGTACGATCGCAGCCGCCAGCACGGTTGCCGTGGTGGTGCCGTCGCCGGCCGCATCAGCGGACTTGGAGGCGACTTCGCGCACCATCTGCGCGCCCATGTTCTCGAACTTGTCGTCGAGCTCGATTTCCTTGGCAACGGTCACGCCGTCCTTGGTGATGCGGGGCGCACCGAACGACTTGTCGAGCACCACGTTGCGGCCCTTGGGGCCGAGGGTGACCTTCACGGCGTTGGCGAGAATGTCGACACCGCGCAGCATGCGATCGCGCGCGTCGACGCCGAATTTGACTTCTTTGGCTGACATTTCTGGTTTCCCTGAGTGTTGAGATTTCACCCGTTGAAGGAGGCGCCTTGCAGGCGCTCCTCAGGGTGAGCGTTGCAGGCAGCGGTTAGGCGGCCTTCTTCTTGGCGCCGCCGGCGTCGGTGAGAACGCCCATGATGTCGCTTTCCTTCATGATCAGGAGTTCCTGACCATCGATCTTGACTTCCGTGCCCGACCATTTGCCGAACAGCACGCGGTCACCGACCTGGATGTCGATCGGGATCAGCTTGCCGCTCTCGTCGCGGCCGCCAGGGCCAACGGCGATCACTTCGCCCTGGGAGGGCTTTTCCTTGGCCGAGTCGGGAATGATGATGCCGCCAGCGGTCTTCTCTTCGGCGTCGATGCGCTTGACCACGACGCGGTCGTGAAGCGGACGGAATTTCATGCAGTCCTCCTAAGATACTGAAGATGTTAGTGAGTTCCCGGATATTGGCAGTCCCGCACCATGAGTGCCAGCACGGGCCGGCTGGAGATAGGCGGGAAATTTGGCGCGGGCAAGGGCTTTTAGCGAAAAAACTGGCACTCGGGAGTGGCCTCTGCCAAAATTTTTAATCATCATTAATCGGCGGCCCGGAAGCGGAACCCGATATTAGCACCTGCGGTAAGCTGCTGCTAACGTGGGAAATTTCAACAACTCGTTAAACATTTAGGCTTGTGATGGGTTGGATTCGTGCGTCACATTTCTCTCATGTGAGCGCATCTCGACCGGGTGGCTCGTGAAGAGTGAGTCGCCATCCCAAGACAATGCGCTCCAGCAATGGAGGTTGGCATGGTTTCGCGGGTTGGGCGTGTTTCCGACGACTTTCGGAAGCAGGTGATGGGATACGGGCTGACGACGGCGCAGATCCTCTATCGGATGCCGGATCATCCGTCGCTGCTGCAGACCTATGTCTGGCAGAACTACGACCTGTTTCCGAAATTCCCGGCGCTGCAGGATTTCCTCGCCTTCTGGCAGGAAAAGCTGGAAGGCCCGTTGTTCTCGGTCACCGTGGCGCATTCCAGGCTGATCAAGCCGGCTGAGCTCCGCGCCGTCGACGGTGTGTTCAGGTTGCATTGACTTTGCGCGATCGGCAAAGCCACGATTCGTGTTAGCCTGTCTTGTTCGGACGAACAGGGAGGAACGCATGGCCAAGAAGAAAGCCGCATCACGACCGGCTGCACGGGCTGCCGTTACCAAGAAGTGGACCGGCCGGCACGGTGCTGCCAAGTCATCAAGCAAGTCATCAGGCAAGTCATCAAGCCGCAAGACCATCAAATCCAAAGCGCGCAGCGTGCCTGCAAAGAGTCGCAGCAAGCCGAAGCAACGCATTGCCGTAAGTCATCATCGCGAGGAGGATTTCAAGGCCGACGGGCTGCGGGCCTACGCGAAATACCGCGATTTGGGAATCGCAGACGCCACCAGCGGCCTCGCGCGGGCACATGTGATCCGCTTCAGCGGACCCTGCAATCCGGAGGAGGTGTCGAAGCTGCATTTCCATGCGGTCGACTTCCAGATGGTCTACGTGCTCAAGGGTTGGGTGAAGACCTACCTGGAAGGGCAGGGCGAGACCTTGATGCAGCAAGGCAGCTCCTGGACCCAGCCGCCGAAGATCAAGCACATGATCCTGGACTATTCCGACGATGCGGAAGTGCTGGAGATCATCCTGCCGGCGGATTTCAAGACGGTCGAGCTGACAGCGTGAGGATGTGGTCGTTCCGGGGCGATGCGCAGCATCGGACCTGGAACCTCTGAGATTTTCGGGTTCGGCTCTTTCGAGCCGCCCCGGAATGACGGGATCGGCCCACACTGGCGTTCTCGCGACTTGGCGCATATAATCTCCCACACTTGGTGGTCGCACGAATGTTCATGTCCTCATTCAAAGCATCTCTCGCAATCCTGTTGGCGTCGGTTTGGCTCGGCGGCCAAGCGGCCCACGCCCAGACCGCGCCCCTGACATACTGGACCCCAGGCTGGCCCATGGGCCTTACGGATGCGAGCGGCCAGGGTGCGAGTACTTACGGCAACTTTCCGGGCTTTAACTTCAGCGACACCGGCGGGAGCTCGGTGGCCCGCTACAATTTCTCGAACGGCATGTTTGTCGGCACCGAACGCAGCATGGGGTTCGGCATGAGCGGCATCGCCATGGGCGGCGCGTTCGGAGATCTCCATTATGAGGGCGCGCAATTCGGCTATAACTTCCAGAACGCGCCTGTCACCGTCTTCGGCAGTGCCGGTAGTTTGAAGTATGATTCCGGCCTCGGCACGGCTTTGAGCAGCTCGTTCAATAATCCCAACTCCAGCACGGTCGCCGGCTATAGCTCCCATGTAGGCGTCGAATTTCGTCCCACCTCGAATCTCAGCCTTTCGTTCGGGGCGGGCTTCAACCAGCAGGGGTCCGGGCTGGTCGACAGCGATATCCACTCCGACCTGCCGCCCGGCGCGTCGCCGCTGGCCTTCGGTCACCGCTAACTGGTTCATCTCAAGTAATCACGCCGACGATGGCGCCCATGAGGCACGTGGTCAGCGTGCCCGAGATGATCGACTTCACGCCCAATTCGTTGATCTCCGCCCGCCGCTCCGGCGCCATCGTGCCGAGACCGGCGATCATGATGCCGAGGCTGCCGAAATTGGCGAAGCCGCACATCGCATAGAGCATGATCAGCCGTGACCGGGTATCCAGCGCATCGGGCGCCAGTTTCGACAGGTCGACATAGGCAATCAACTCGTTGAGCACCGTCTTGGTGCCCATCAGGCTGCCGGCAGTCACCGCCTGCGACCACGGCAGGCCCATCAGCCAGCACACCGGCGCCATTGCGAGGCCCAGTATCCGCTGCAGCGAGATCGCGGCTCCCCCGACATGCGGCAGCAGGCCGAGAATCGCGTTGGCGAGATAGACCAGTGCCACCAGCACGATCAGCATCGCCACGATGTTGAGCAGCAGCTCGAGCCCGGCCGAGGTGCCCTTGACGATCGCATCCATGGTGCTTGACGCTTCCATTTTCGGGTCCTCGCCGAGGGCGCCGCCGGTCAGATGATCGCCGGTCTCCGGCACCATGATCAGGCTGATCAGGATCGCGGCCGGCGCGCCCAGCACCGATGCGATCACGAAATGCGCCGCCGCATCGGGAATCAGCGGCGCCAGCAGCGTCGCGTAGAGCACGAGCACGGTGCCGGCGATGCCGGCCATGCCGCCAGTCATGACCAGGAACAATTCGCTGCGCGTCATCTTCGCAAGATAGGGCCGCACGAACAGCGGCGCCTCGACCATCCCGAGGAAGATGTTGGCGGCCGTTGAGAGGCCGACCGCACCGCCGACGCCGAGCGTGCGCTCCAACAGCCAGGCCATGCCGCGCACGATCGGCGGCAGCACGCGCCAGTAGAACAGCAGCGTGGTCAGCACGCTCATGACCAGCACGATCGGCAGCGCCTGGAAGGCGAGGATGAAGTCGGCACCCGGTGCCTTGACGTCGAAGGGGGCGGGCGCCCCGCCGACATAGCCGAACACGAAGGAGGTGCCGGCGCGCGAGGCGGCCGAGATGGTCTCGACCGCATCGTTGATGGCGCCAAAGGCACGGGCGACCAACGGCAGCTTGATCAGGACGAGGGCGGTGGCGAGCGTCGCAACCAGTCCGATGGCCGCCTGCCTTACCGACACCGCGCGGCGGTTCTCGCCCAGCGCCCAGGCGATCGCGAGCAACGCGAAGACGCCGATCGCCGATTGCAGTTGAAGCATGAATCCCCCGAATGCGCCGCCCCCGGCGCGATTATGCCGAGGCATCGTCCCAAAGCAAATGCCGGGCCCGGCGTGATCGGCCATTGACAGTGCATACGTCGTCGGCCACCGATTGCACATGTCCTCCGTCACGTCCGCGGGCGCCGGCACCCTGCTGAGGCAAGGCTCGTTCATCTTCTTCCTGCTGTCGCGAAGCCTGTCCCGGCTGTCGAGCCTGGTGGGAATCGTCGCGATGGGCTGGCAGATCTATGATCTGACCAGCAGTGCGTTCGCGCTCGGCATGATCGGACTGGTCGGCTTCCTCCCGACCGCGGTGCTCGTCTTCGTCGCTGGACACACGGTGGATCGTTACGACCGCAAGCGCATCATGCAGGCCTGCCAGCTTGCACAGGCGCTGACGACGTTCTTCCTGGCCTGGGGCGCCTTCGCCGGTTGGCTCACGGTGATCCACATCTTCATTGCCACGCTCGTGCTGGGCACGACGGCAGCATTCGAAAGCCCGGCCACGGCTGCGCTGTTGCCGCTGATCACGCCTCAAGGTTCGCTGCAGCGCGCTACCGCCCTGTCCACTGGCGCTGCGCAACTGGCGACCATCACAGGTCCTGCACTGGGCGGGTTCGCCTACGCCCTCTCGCCGGGCTTGCCCTACGCCATCATGGTCCTGTTCTGGCTGTCGGCCACGTTGTTCACCGGGGCCATCCGGATGACGCACCCCCCCGACGAGCCGAAGGACAGCGCGACGCCGGGCGACCTGTTCGCCGGCGTGCGCTTCATCCGCGAGAATCCATCCATCCTTGGGACGATCTCGCTCGACCTGTTCGCGGTCCTGTTCGGCGGCGTCACCGCGCTGTTGCCGATCTATGCGCGCGATATCCTGATGACGGGCCCGCTGGGGCTGGGCATCCTGCGTGCGGCGCCCGCGGTCGGCGCGCTCGCCATGACCTCGATGCTTGCCCGCCACACCATCCGCCGGCATGTGGGCTTGCGCATGTTCCAGGCGGTGATCGTGTTCGGCGTGGCGACGATCATATTTGCGCTGTCGTACTGGATGTGGCTCTCGGTGCTCGCGCTCGCGCTGCTTGGGGCGGCGGACAATGTCAGCGTCGTGATCCGCTTCTCGCTGGTGCAATTGCAGACGCCGAACGAGATGCGGGGACGGGTGGGCGCGGTGAATTTCCTGTTCATCAACGCCTCCAACCAGCTCGGGCAGTTCGAGAGCGGCGTCACCGCGGCGCTGCTCGGCACCGTCCCCGCCGCCGTGCTCGGTGGCATCGCAACCGTCGCAGTCGCGCTGCTCTGGATGAAGCTGTTTCCAACCCTGCGCGACGTGAACCGGCTGGAGTAGGGGGCCGCCTGCGCTCGGTGATTGCCGGTCGGACACCTCTCCCCAGCGGGGAGAGGTCGGATTGCATTCGGCGATGCGCGGCATCGTCGAGTGCAATCCGGGTGAGGGGCGCAGCTCTCACGAGGGACCTGAACCCCTCACCCGGATCGCATCTTGCGATGCGATCCGACCTCTCCCGATAGGAGAGGTGAACCGAGTACGCGGCCCCGTTCGGATTGAACTGATCCAGTTCTAACCCCGTCCGACGAACGGCATCTTCGAGGCCATCACCGTCATGAACAACACGTTCGCATCCAGCGGCAGGCCCGCCATGTAGGCCACGGCATCACCGACCGCCTTGGAGTCCATGCGCGGCTCCGGCATCTTGCGGCCGTCGGGCTGCAGCACGCCCTCGACCATGCGCTCGGTCATCGGGGTCGCGGCATTGCCGATGTCGACCTGTCCGACGGCGATGTCATAGGCGCGGCCGTCGAGGTTGGAGGCCTTGGTGAGGCCCGTGATGGCGTGCTTGGTCGAGGTATAGGCTGCGGAGAACGGCCGCGGCGCATGCGCGGAGATCGAGCCGTTGTTGATGATGCGCCCGCCGCGCGGGGTCTGGTCCTTCATGATGCGGAAGGCGTGCTGGGTGCACAAAAACGGTCCGGTGAGGTTGGTGTTCACCACCGCCTGCCACTGAGCGAGGCTCAGGTCCTCGAACGGCACCGCGGGTGCGCCCATGCCGGCATTGTTGAACAGCACATCGAGCCGGCCATAGGTCTCCATCACCTTGCCGAACAGGGCGGCGATCGAGGCGGGATCGGTCATGTCGGCGGTAACAGGCAAGCTCTTGCCAACGCTTTCGCCAAGCTTCTGCGTCTCCTGCAGCTTGTCCAGACGGCGCCCGGCCAGCACGACGGTAAAGCCTGTCTTCATCAGCGCCAGCGCCGCGGCGCGTCCGACGCCGGTGCCTGCGCCGGTCACGACCGCAATCTTGTGTGCTGCCTCGCTCATTCGTTGTCCTCTTCTGTTCTGGTTTTTCTAATCTAGGTCTTGGCTTCGGATTCGGTCTTGTAGGGCGGCAGCGGAATGTTCCGGTGCGCCGCCCGCAATGCCGCCGACCAGCGTGACCGCAGGTCGTGGAAATAGGGCTCGCCGGCCTCGATGCGGTGGTTGAGATCGGCGTCGCAGACGTCGTTGCGCACCACCAGCACGTCGATCGGCAGCCCCACGCCGAGATTGGAGCGCATGGTGGAATCCATCGAGATCAGCCCGGTCTTGAGCGCCTCATAGAGCTCGACGTCGTAATGCATGGCGCGGTCGAGCACCGGCTTGCCGTATTTGTGCTCGCCGATCTGCAAGTAGGGCGTATCGGTGGTGCATTCGATGAAATTGCCGGCGGTGTAGACCATGAACAGCCGCATGCGCGCGCCCTTGATCTGGCCGCCGAACAGGAAGGAGACGTCGAACGAGACATCCTCGGATTTCAGCGCCGGGCCTTCGGTCGAATGGATCTGGCGGATGGCGCGGCCGATGCGCTGCGCGGCCTGGAACATGGTCGGCGCGTTCATCAACGTCTCGACCTCGCCGGTCTCGGGGTCTTCCATGCCCTCGGTCAGCGTCGACAGCACCGACTGGCTGATCGCGAGATTGCCGGCGCTGGCAACCGCCATGATGCGGTCGCCGGGCTTGGAGAAGATGTGGAGCTTGCGGAAGGTTGAGACATTGTCGAGCCCGGCATTGGTGCGGGTGTCCGCGATCATCACGAGGCCTTCTCGCACCAATATGCCGCAACAATAGGTCATTTCGTCCCCGAACCGTTTTTCGTGATGACCGGCGGGACGATTACTATCCCAATTTCCGCCAGACCTCCAACCCCAATCGGGAAGACGCAGCTCCGCGTTCCCGCAGGCCCGATTCTGCCCCGGGGTGAAGCGAAAGGGCGCCCAGCGAAGAGAGAGGGCGCAGGGAAGGCCGGGTGGCCGCTGCACCCGGAGCTCCCGCGCAAAAGCAATTTGCGCGAGCGCATCCCCGCCTCACGTGTCGTGACGACCGCGATACTCCCCTCCGCAGGCGAGGCGGGATGAGGGACCATATACTTGATTTGGACTTCTAATAAACAGAGATATTTCCGCCGCACCACCGCTCTTCCGAACTCGCCCGGCATGTCGATTCTCGCCCTCTTAACCGACGGGAAAAATGCCATCGCGCAAATCGCGGTGAAATGACGAGCGCGGCCAATTCGCGACACGCTTGACCGGGTCGTGCTTCACAGAATCAACGTAGCAATACTCAACGTGGCGAGCGGCGATCCGCTCAACGACCAGGGTCAACGGTCGGTCACGCGCTCGAGCATGATCTATTACCGGTGTAGCTCAAATTCTCTCGCTTTAGTGAGGCCGGCATCGGATGGTTTCGCTGCGGGAAAACCGAGGGAGGAGAAAGAAGTGCCGTACGCCGATGTCAACGGCCAGCGACTCTATTACGAGGACACGGGCGGATTCGGTTCGGCGATCGTCTTCTCGCATGGTCTACTGCTTGACAGCACGATATTCGCTCCACAGGTCGCGGCGCTTCGGGACAGTTACCGCTGCATCGTCTGGGACGAGCGTGGGCATGGAAAGAGCGCGACGGACACCGAGCCGGGCTACTCCTACAACGACTCAGCAAAAGATCTTTCGGGTCTGCTTTCGTTTCTCGACATCGACAGCGCGATTCTCGTCGGCACATCCAAGGGCGCCTTTCTGGGCATGAGTTGCGCCCTGGCGCACCCCCAGCGTGTCCGCGCCCTCGTTCTGATCGGAACGCAGGCGGCGCCGAGGGAGCCGGCGACGCTCGCGGGCTATCGCCAGCTGGTTGGCAAATGGATCAGGGGGCACCTCCCTGACACAGTGGCCACGACGATGGAGCACATCATTCTCGGCCCGAACTGGCCCGGCGCAACCGCGTGGAAGGAAAAGTGGCGCGCTATAACGGCCTCAAATCTTTTGAGCGCCATCGACGCTCTCGCTCGGCAAGACGATATCAGCGAGAAGATATCCTCAATCAACGCTCCCACACTGGTCATTCATGGCGATGCCGATACCGCAATTCCGCTCGCAAAGGCGCAAGCGATGAAGGAAGCAATTCCCAATGCGGAAATGGTCGTCGTTGCGGGTGGCCACGCGGTTAGCTTGACAAACCCCGACCCGGTGAATGCGGTCATGGCTGATTTCTTTGCGCGGCATCATCTCATCGCGCGGGAAGAGCACCGATGAACGGGCGGTTGCGCGCGTAACGCAGTTGAGCGCGATACTCGGTGAACCCGGCATCGGGTCGCCGGCGCGGAGGCATTTCAGCGGAAGTTTCGGGTCACTTGACGATCGGCGCCAGTGACACCGCGACAGCTGACCGACGATGCGCCAGGGCGAGGCGAACCCCGTCGATCCGGTCAATGAGCAGTCACGCGATGGAGTACCCTCTGTTGCCAGTGTAGCCCAAATGCTCTCGCTTTCGTCAGGCCGGCGTCGGATTGTCGATGCGGCAAAAACAGAGGTGCAGGAGAAGGAAGTGCCCTACGCCGACGTCAGCGGCCAGCGACTCTATTACGAGGATACGGGCGGGTCCGGCTCAACCATCGTTTTTTCGCATGCTATGCTGCTCGACCGCACTATGTTCGCGCCACAAGTCGCGGCGTTTCGGGATAGATTCCGCTGCATCGTGTGGGACGAGCGTGGGCATGGGAAGACCGCAGCGGACACCGAGCCAGGCTATTCCTACAGCGACTCCGCAAGGGATCTTTCCGGTCTGCTTTCGCTTCTCAATATCGACAGCGCTATTCTCGTTGGCGCATCCAAGGGCGCCCGTCTGGGCATGATGTGCGCCCTGGCGCACCCCGAGCGCGTCCGTGCCCTCGTTTTGATTGGATCGCATGCGGGGGTGCCCGATCCGGGGACAGTCGCGGGCTACCGCGAACTGCTTGGCCGATGGATCAGGGGGCGCCTTCCTGACACAGTGGCCACGAAGATGGAGCACATCGTATTCGGTCCGGACTGGCCGGGTGCACTCGCGTGGAAGGAAAAGTGGCGCGCCATGACAATCTCAAACCTTTTGAGTGCCGTCGACGCCAGCGTGCGCCGAGACGATCTCCGCGACAAGATATCTTCAATCGAGGTCCCCACACTGGTCATCCATGGCGACGCCGATGCCACAGTTCCGCTGATCGAGGCGCAAGCCGTGAAGGAAGCAATTCCCAATGCGGAATTGGTCGTCGTTGCGGGTGGGCACGCGGTTAACATGACAAACCCGGACCCGGTCAACGCGGCGCTACGTGATTTCTTTGCGCGACATCGTCTCGACTCTCGTCCCTCGAACCCCTGAGGTAGATGAGTGCGGCCGCTCTAGCGGAGCTCCTGTATATGGCCGGTGCTGTCGACGATAACGGACACCTCCTGCCCATTCTTGACGGCTTTGAACGACTTGATTTTCCCGGATGGCGCCTGGCGGATTTGCGAATAGCCTGCTGACTCCAGCCTGGCTACAATCTCTTCCTGCGTGAGGGCCCGGGCAGACGAGAAAACGCCGGCGATTGCCAGAGAACACAGAAGTGTCGGCAAGATCGCTTGCAGCTGCATGATCTGGTCTCCTTGGCAAGACAAACAGGAGCGCTTCTCGAAATACTAGAGCATTTCCGGTTCTGATTGAATCAGCACCGAAGCTCTAGATTCTTGTTTTGACGCGTTTTCTTCACGCGAACCGGTGTCCACTTCGCTCGAAAACGCTTTAGACACAATTGGATGCGGGTCAAATATCAGCTACCATAAGGTCGATTTGCCACCAGCAAGGTCGCGCCATGCTGAAACACTTGCTCTTTGATGCGATTGGCCACATTTCCGGTCTTAGCGAAGCGCAACTTGAGCAAATCGAGCGGTCGTTACCGGCGACCAGGGCGCTGATTGATCTTCTCCATAAGGCGCATCCGATCATCGAACATGCGCAGGCGCTCTACATCGAAGCGGAGCCGCTGATCGATCAGGTCCGCAAGGAATGGGAAACGGTTGGCCCCGCCGCGCAGATCCTGATGGATATGATCTCGCATCACCTCGACAAGGGGCACTCCCCGGCAGAGGCCACCGAGGCGGTTCGCGCCGCACTTAGCGGGTCGATCAAGAGCGTCGCACAAGACCGCGGGACGGGGCCGGGTGTAAACCGCGTGACCGTCTTTGGGGGGACCGGCTTTGTTGGCCGTCGGCTGGTGCGCCATTTGAGCGACGCCGGCGCTACGGTGCGCGTGGCCTCACGGCATCCCGTGGGAGGTGAGAGCGGTAACGCCGAACAGATCGTCGCCGATGCACATGACGAGAGTTCTGTCGCGGCCGCTGTTGCGGGCGCCGACGGCGTCGTCAACGCGATCAGCCTGTACGTAGAGCATGGAGGCGACACATTTCATTCGGTGCATCTCGAAGCAGCCGCGAGGATCGCCAGAGTGGCGCGGCAGGCCGGGGTCAAACGGTTTGTCCACGTGTCGGGAATAGGCGCCGACGCGGCTTCGCCTTCGCCCTATATTCGCAGCCGCGGTGAGGGGGAGGCTGCGGTGCAAGCCGCATTCCCTGGCGCAGTCGTTGTGCGCCCGGCGGTGATGTTCGCGCGCGACGACGCCTTCCTCACGACACTGCTTCGGCTGCTTCGAACCTTGCCGGCCTATCCTCTGTTCGGCGACGGCCGGACGAGACTTCAGCCGGTGCATGTGGACGATGTCGCCGCGGCGATCGCACAAATCCTGCGGCAAACGCAAAAGCCGTCCCCGATCTACGAACTGGCCGGTCCGCGCATCTATTCATATGAAGAGCTTTTGCGAGGCATTGCGCGGACCGCAGGATTGCGGCCGGTGCTGGTGCGGATGCCCTTCGCCTTCTGGGATGCCGTCGCCGGCCTCGCCGAGTTCCTGCCGCGCGCGCCGCTCACACGCAATCAGGTCGAGCTGATGCAGATCGACACGACGGCGTCCGATGGCCGGCCGGGATTTGCCCTGCTCGGAATTTCGCCGCGATCGCTGGAAACTGAACTCCAAGCGATGCTTGAAAACTCAAACGAGGAAACGCAAAACGCGAGCGGGGCCCGTGACGGCGCGGTAGGCAGATAGCGCGTCGCGATCCACCGCTTGCAGCTTTGCTCGAGGCAGAGATCGGCTGGCGGTAGCTGCCTGGTGACGCCAAACTCGATCGCGATGAGGCCGCGAGTTACTTTCCAAGCATGTGATAGCTGAGTTCGCCGGGATCGGTGAGGTCGGGCGCCTTCCAGCCGTCAAGGTCGTATTCGGCCATGCACGCCTCGGCGAAGCCCTTGAAGCGGTCGGCATTTCCCGACGCCTCCGCGCCGAACAGGCAGTAGCGGCGGACCTCCTCGCTCGAGCCGCCGTAGTTGATCTCGTAGAGCTCGTGGCGTCCGCCGAATTCGCTGCCGAGACAATCCCACAGCAGCTTGAGCAGTTTGACGCGCTCCTTGGCCCCGTAGCCGTTAGAGCCGCGCAAGTATCGGTCGAGATAGGGGCGGATCTCTCCGCTTTTGAAATCTCTGGCGTGACTGTTGAGGTAGATCAGGCCAGAGGCAACCGTCTGCTCGATCAGGTATTTCACCTTTGTGTAAGCCATCGTGGCAATGATGTGGTAGGCATTGCCGGGATCGATGCTGGGTAGCACATAGTCACCGATCCACGGTTTGGGATTGCGCACCATCGCATCCGACAGGCTCCAGAACAGGTTTCGCCAGGCGATGACCTCGCCCACATTCGCCTGGACGCCGCGGTAGTCCTTGGTACCGGCGGCCTCGACTGCCTTCAACAGAAGCCCGCTGATGAAGTCGAGCTTGACGGCAAGGCGCGTGCAACCGTGCAGCAGGGCACGTGGCAAAAAGCCGGTACGCGGGAAGAAATTGTTCGCCTTCTCGATGTCGCGATAGACGAACACGTTCTCCCAGGGCACCAGCACCTTGTCGAGGATGAATACGGCATCATTTTCGTCTAGCCGGCTCGAGATCGGATAGTCGAACGGACTCCCCATCACGCTCGCTGTCATCTCGTAGGAGGTGCGGCAGATCAGCTTCACGCCGGGCGCATTGGTCGGCACCACGAACACGACTGCGAAGCTCTTGTCCTGGAGCGGAAGCAGGCCGTGATGGGCGACGAAAGTGTAGTTGGTCAGCACCGATCCGGTCGCGACGACCTTGGCACCTGATACGATGAGGCCGGCATCGGTCTCCTTCTCGACATGGCAGCAGATATCGGCGACTTCGTTCGGCGGACGGTCGCGATCGACAGGCGGATGGATGATGGCGTGGCCGACGAAGGGGACCCGCTCCTGGCTGAACTTGTACCAGCGCCTGGCGTTGTCCTGGTAAGGTGCATAGAAGTCCGCGTTCGCTCCCAGCGCCGCGAGGAATGCGGCCTTATAGTCCGGTGCGCGGCCCATCCAGCCATAGGTGATCCTCGCCCATTCGGCGATCGCGTCGCGACCCGCGATCAGCTCGTCCATGGTCTTTGGCGCCTTGAAGAAGGCGTGAGTCATGCCGCCATTGCCGGCCTCGATCGGCAGCAGGAGCTTGCCCTTGCGCTTGTCATCATGCAGCGCGTCGTAGAGGCGGGCGACCATGCGCGCGGTGTTGCGGAAGGCCGGATGTCGGGTGACGTCCTTGACCCGCTCGCCATAGATGTAAACGGCGCGATCGTCGCGCAACGAATCCAGGTATTCCGCCCCGGTTTGCGGGTGCGAGACTTCGGAATTACCGGTGCGCTCCGGCAGAATTGACGATGCCACGTTTTCCTGTGCCTTGTGCGGGTCCGCGACCAATCAGCCGAGAATGGAGTCAACGCGTCGTGCTAGGACGGATCGACGGTCGATTCCCAGAATCCTTCGACATGGAACGCTTCGTTGGCGCCGGGCCAGGGTGGCATAGTGACGCCGATGGCTTCGGCCGGTTCATCACCATTATTTCTGAACTGAAATTGGGTGCCCGTCGGGATCCTGATCGACACGCCCGGGATGACCTCCACGACCTCTTCATGTCGACCATTACGACGCCACATACGACCCTTGCCGCTCAAGAAGAACCAGATCTCCTCGATCGTCTTGTGAGCGACCGCGCGCGAAGCTTTGCGTGGGCTCGATGCAAAGTGGGCCATGCTGCCTCGGGTCATCTGCAGCAGCAACCGAACGTCGGATCCATCGGGTGCCTTCGCGTCGGGCCGCGTGCCAAGGCTCTTGGTCCTGAACGTTTCCTGGTTCATTGCCACCTCATCCATGGTATCGCAGCCCGAGGCGATGATCGCCCGCAGCTATGGCGCGGCACGGTCGCGCAAGCCAATGAACTCTCAATAAACTTATCGTGGGCGCACGCGCGCTGCACGACATTGGCTGCGGAGAATGTTACGCGTGAAGCCGGCGAGCCAACCATCCAGATGCGCCGGCTCGCGGCGGCATCACGAAATAGGGATTCGGATTGCCCGGGCTCAATCGGCGCCTATCTCGGCTAGGTCGGAAGAGGTGGGAAGATGGAAAGTTCCGCGCTTGTGGTTGGGGCGAGCGGCATCGTCGGCAGCAATCTTGGCCGATACCTCCGCGAACGGGGGTGGAAGGTGTACGGGCTGGCACGCAGGCCGCCGACCGATATCCCCGGCTTGTTGCCGATCACAGCTGATCTATTGGATGTTGAGCTGCTCCGTTCGTCGCTGCGCGATCTGCGTCCGACCCATGTCTTCTTCAGCACTTGGCTGAGGCAGCAGACCGAGGCAGAGAATATCCGTGTCAACTCCGCGATGGTGCGCAATCTGCTGGATGCGTTGTCGCCTGCCGGCTCGGTCAGACACGTCGCGCTCGTCACCGGCCTGAAGCACTATCTCGGGCCGTTCGAGGCCTATGCCCGAGGCGCAGCGATCGCTACGCCTTTTCGGGAAGAGCAGCCCCGGCTCGATATCGACAATTTCTATTACGCGCAGGAGGACGAGCTGTTCGCTGGGGCGAAACGCGACGGCTTTTCCTGGAGCGTCCACCGGCCGCATACGATCATAGGCTTCGCTCTCGGCAATGCCATGAACATGGGTACCACGCTCGCAGCCTATGCCAGCATTTGCCGCGAGACCGGACGCCCGTTTCTGTTTCCGGGCTCCGCGACCCAGTGGAATGCGCTGACCGATATGACGGACGCCAGACTGCTGGCCAGACATCTGGTATGGGCGGCCACGACGGACGCTGCCCGTAACCAGCCTTTCAACGTCGTCAATGGCGACGTGTTTCGATGGAAGTGGATGTGGGGGCGCTTGGCTGATTGGTTTGGGCTGCAGCCGGCCGCGTTTCCGGGCGAGGGCGCTCCGCTTGAGCGGCAGATGAGCGATGCCGGTCCGATTTGGGCCGAGATCGCGCGCAAACATCATCTGGCCGAACCGGACCTCAGCCGGGTGGCGTCGATGTGGCACACCGACGCGGATCTCGGTCGCCCGATCGAGGTTGTCACCGACATGAGCAAGAGCCGTCGGCTGGGCTTCCTGGATTACCAGGCGACGGATGAAAGCTTCTTCGACCTGTTCACGACGCTGCGTGGCATGCGAGTCATTCCGTGAGCGAGGCGGCTGGCCCTCGCAGCGTCTCGCGCTCGGCCGACATATCCGCAGTCTGAAATCGTGGGGGCGGCTTATCTTGGACGACAATGGCCGAAATCCCGAAACTCCATCAGGAAGGCTACGACAGGCTGACGATTGGATTGCATTGGGCGACGGCAGTTATGGTTGCAATCCAGTTTGTCATTGGCAAGACCGCGCCTCTTCTGCCTCGCGGTGCGTTGCGCGTCGATATCTGGTCCATACACGTGGTGCAGGGTTTTGTCCTTTCCGCGGTGGTGCTGGCCGGCGTGTTCTGGAGGAGGATGCATCGTAGAACCGCTCCAACGGAGCGCGGGGTCTTCCGAGCACTGGCGACCGCAACGCATCACATGTTGGAGGCGCTGCTGATCATGATCGTTGCGCTGGGCATTCTCGACGTGTTCGCACATGCGTTTCCGCTCTTCAATGTCGTCAGCTTCCCAAGGCTCGGCGACGACCAGTTCATGCGCCATGTCAACGCATGGCACGAAGTGGCCGCGAATATCCTGATCGTGGTCGCGCTCGGCCATGCCGGTGCGGCTCTGCTTCATCATTACGTGCTCAGAGACAACATCCTCACCAGGATGTGGCCTGGTCCGGGCGAAAGAGAGTCTGGGCACAATTCCACATCCTGAGATGATGTCGGGCGGTATCGCGTGTTCCTTACATCTGCAATCGTTTTGCTCCGGATTTGAAATCGCGCAGTCATGCGACCTGATCAGTGTTGGAATCGACCAGTCCATAGGAGATTCCAATGACGACTCTTCCGGTCGAAGTGTTGATGCAGCGCGCGCGATCCCGCGGTGAAAGCACGGCCTTCATCTTTCAAGACGATGTGTGGACATATCGGCGGCTCGCCGAGGAATCCGAACGTGTCGCGCGCGGCCTTGCGGCCAGCGGCGTCAAGGTGGGCGACCGCGTCGTGCTGCATATGATGAACCGGCCCGAGATGCTCGTGGCCTACTATGCCTGTTTCTGGCTGGGTGCGATTGCGGCGCCGTTCCGTACCGCGTTCAAGTTCGCCGAGCTCCTGCCCATGCTTCAGCGGCTCCAGCCTGCGCTCTATATTGGCGAGACCTTGCTCTATCCCAATGTTGCCGCGGTCGACACCACGCTCCTTCCTCGAGAGAAGCGCATCGTCCTCGATGAAAACGGTGGTACGTACGGTGTGCGATCGTGGGAAGCGCTGAAACAGTCCGCACATGGGGATTTGCCGATCCCTGCGTCAAATGAGCCCGCAGTGCTGATCAATACCTCCGGCAGTACTGGCCAGCCGAAATTCGTCATGCATACGCAGGATACGCTTGCGGCAATGTCGGGCATCCTCGGCGGGAGTTTCGGCTTTTCAGCGGATGACGTCATCGCTTCGCCATTGCAGTTGGCACATGGCAGTGGCCTTTATCTGTCGCTGAGCTACGTGCAGACCGGGGCCCCCTTCATCATGCTCCAGACCGCGGACCCCGATATTGTGCTTGATGGTATCGAGCGCCACCGCTGCACTTGGCTGGTCGGTTTTCCTTATCAATACGCGGGATTGCTTGAGGCACAGCAGGCAAGGCCGCGCGACGTGTCGTCGCTGCGACTTTGTCTGACCGGAGCTGACGTCTGTCCGGTCGATCTGCAGAAGCGGGTCACGGTGGCCTTGGGCGCGCCGCTTCGCAACGTTTGGGCGGCAACCGAGGTCGCAGGCCAGCTGGCCTTCGGACTGCAACCCGGACCCGTGGCTCGCGTTGCCAAGGACGCGCAAATTCGGCTGGTGGACGGGAATGGTGACGATGTTGCGGATGGCGAGATGGGTGAGCTCCTGATCCGCGGCGAGAATGTTTTCATCGGCTACTGGAACGATCCGGCGGCGACAGCGCAAAGCCTGAAGAACGGTTGGTACTGCACCGGCGACCTGATGCGGCGCGGGGAGGGAGATGAACTGTGGTTCGTGTCGCGCAAGAAGGACATCATCATTCGCGGCGGGACCAATATCTCGCCCACCGAAATCGAGGATGCCGTGGTTGCCAGCCATCCGGCGGTCGAGGCGGCGGGCGTGGTTGGCAAGCCTGATCCGGTGCTCGGCCAGCGCGTGTTCGCCTTTGTCAAGCTGACGGCTGGCGCGAAGAAAAGCGTCGTCGCCGAGATTCTTCAGAACGTCGCCGGACGCCTTGCAGCCTTCAAGGTGCCCGAAGGCCTAAGGGTCATCGATGCGTTGCCGCGCAACGCGATGGGCAAGGTCGATCGCAGGGCATTGGAGAGAATGATTGCCGAGGACGACGGCGCTGGCTCTCCGTCTGAAGCCGCGCCCTCGCGCGCGGGCGGCGAACGCCGCGCGCGCCGGGTCGCGAGGCGGTAACTCCGCAGGAGAGACGTCATTCCGGGGCACGCAGAAAGCGCGAACCCGGAAATCTCGTGCCGCGACCGCCAGACACTCACGACTGCGTCTGGCTCTGCCACTGTCCCGGCCGTCCGCGAATGCGCCGGGCGGAGGCCAAACCACGGCGTGGCGCGGGCAAGCTACTTCAATAAACCCAGATCTTTATAGACTTGGCTCGCAGCCGGATGGAGCGGCACGGGAAAATTGCTGCCGGTCATCTCTTCGACGGTTAAGCCCGCGAGTGCCGGATGCCTGGTCTTCAAGTCGTTGCTCCGCGCAATGAGTGCCTGAGCGAACGCGGCGACGGCCTTTGCATTCTCGTTCGCCGAGGTCATCACGACGGCGTCGGTACCAATCGTTGGCGTGTCGGCGGCTAGCCCATAGAGTTTCCCTGGTATCGATGCCTTTATGAGGTAGGGAGCGCCCGAAACGAGAGCATCGATCTCGGGCCCGCTCACCTCAACAAAACTCGTCGCACATGCGGCGAACTGCCTCCCCACCGTTGCGGAGGGATGGCCAATGACCCATAAATTCGCGTCGATCTCGCCGGTACAAAGGGCGTGCGACGCCGCATCGGCGGGCAAGTCGCTGATTTGCGCCTTCTGCCTATCCGTCCAACCAAGCGCTGCTTCGATGGTGCCCCAGGTCGCGAATGCGCCGCCGCCGACGCGACCAACATTGATGCGCCGGCCTACGAGGTCGCCGATCCCGCGAATACCGGAATCCGCTCGCACCAGGATGGTGACCAGTTCGGGGTAGAGGACCATCACCGAACGCAGTTGATCGAACGGCTTGTCGGTGTAGGCTCCCTCCCCATTGTAGGCGGCATAGGCGACGTCCGACTGGATGATGCCGAATTCAAGGTCTCCGCTACGAATTGCCTCCAGGTTGTAAACAGAGCCTGGAGTTCCCTCGGCCGAACAGCGCACGCCATATTTATTCGTGTCCCGGTCGATAATCTCACAGATGGCCTCGCCGACGGGATAGTAGACGCCATTCAATTCTCCGGTGCCGAGCGACACGGTTGTCGCCTTGGTGGCGACGTCCTCCCATTTCATTTCCAGATCGTAGACCGATTGAAACGCATCGGGACCAACGCTGACCGCGCCCTGCAGCGGATGATCCATCGCATAGATGAGGAACATCATGACACCGAGAAAAATTGCGGTAATGCCGCCGAAAAGGATCTGTGGCAGCAGATCCATATGAAGCATCCACAGAAACACGATCGTGACCAGGGCGCCGATCAGGAGGACATACCAAAGGACATCCGGAATTGATGAGAATACCGCGCCTTCCCGCTGCTCCCGGGCAACATTCATGGTGTTGAAATAGCGCAGCATCTCGCGATGAATCTCTGCTTGAGACGCAGTTTTCGGTTCGAACGCGAACAGCTTCTGTCGGATCGCCTGCAATCGATGATCGCCGCCGACGAGGACGCGCACCTGGCGGTGCGCCGGCCAGTCCTTCTCGATGACATAGTGGGTATAGTCACGCAGTTGCGCGCGCAGTTCGCTTCGCAGCGGTTCCGGGTACGCATCGGTGCTGCGGTACATTGTCGCCAGACTCGAGGCTTCCATGGAGATGTGATCCTGCAGGTCTTTCGTGATCTGAAAGGTCGCAACGACCAGCAGGCCAAGCAGCACCGCGTAGATGACCCCGTAGTTTGCGGCGACGAAAATCACCACATCGTTGGCCTGCCTTTTGCCATGAACCGCCTTGCGCATATGAGGATGAATAAGCGCAATGCCGACAAGGGTGATCACAAAAAAGAGCCCGCAAAAGACGAGAGCGAGCTCAGCGGCTGTCAGGCTGTTCAACCAAGCGAGAAGCCATCGCCTCATGGTTCGGCCTCACGGTTATTCGCGCGACATTGTCGCGGGCGCGTGCGCTTGTCGCCGCTCTACGCGGGCTCGATAACTGCCGGCCGCCGGGCTGGGGCTTGAAATGCACCCGTCGCGCTTGATCTGAACCGCCACCAGACTCAGGCCCAACGTCCATCATACGCCGGTCGGATGCCGGGAGCGACATTCGCGTCGCTTTCTCGTGACGGCGCAACCTCTACGACAGGTCAGTATTGGTGTCCTTTTGACGGCCACCGAGAGCAGTGTCAGCTTTGCCTTTCTTCTGCATAATGAAAGATCAGATGCCGTTCGTGTCTTCAAGCATTGGCGGCGGCATCCACCATAATCATCGTTCGGCGCCCGGCCCACGCAAGTGTTGGCTGACAACAGTAGGTGGCATCATGACAACAGCGAAGCAGAACCTGCAGTCCCTGCGCGAGGAGTTCGGCGCGCTCACGGCAGAGGTGACAAGGCTGATGGAAACGTCGGATCAGTACGGATCTGATGAATTGAAGAGCCGACTCGGCCAGATTCGTACGAAATTCGAGAGCGCAGTTTCTGACGCCAGCGGTAGCCATGACGCCATCCATGAATTCAGCGAGAATATCGCCGATGCCGTCGAGCATTCGCTGCGCGAGCGACCAATTGCGACGCTTGCGCTTGCCGTTGGGCTTGGCTTCCTTGTTGGCGCTGCCTTGCACAGATAGCTGTCGGAATGATCAAAATGCCGAGTATATTGACAGGAAGGCTCGATCGCACCTTCAAACACTTCATGTGGGAAGCGATTGCGGGTGTCGCGGGCGCCATAGCGTTGTTCTTCTTCAATTTGGCCGCATATGCGCTGATCAGTGAGAGGTACAACGCGATTGTCGCCTCGCTGGTTCTTGGCGGCGCCTATCTGGTCGTGGCGCTGGCGGCACTGATCTGGTTACGGCTCTTGCGACGAAAAGAAGCAGAGCAGGATGCTAGAGCAGGTGCCACAAGTGCTGCGCAATTGCTGCAGGATCCGATGATTGTCTCCACTGGTCTTGAGATCCTGAGAACGCTTGGTTCCCGTAAAGCAGCGCCCCTCGCGCTGTTGTTGGCAGGTGGCTTGATTGCCGTGTCCAAATTCTCTCAATCATCGAAGTCGTCTCGATCAGGTTCCAGAGCCCGCAGCTAACGCGCGTCGATCGTGGGCGCGTTGCGGACATCATTGGCGTCAACGGTCGCGGCTGCGTCTTTGTCTGATCGGTCCAGCGAGGAAGAATTTGCAATGATTCCATGGCGGCGCAGGTTGACCAGCAGCAGACTGTTCCGTTAGCATCGAAGCGTTATTGGTGCGCGGCATCGGGAAAAGCCGCGGAAATAGGTCGAGGCGTTTGCGGCGCTCGCGACTGAAAATAAAAGACACCGCGAACCTGCCCGACAAGACGCGTGATGACGGCACAGAGCCGTGCCGGAGGACTGCGATGCGGTTCCGAAGCAGCTTGTGCTCGGCAGTTGACCGCATCATTCGTTGGAGGATCGGTCATGGGTTCGTCGTCTTCGACGCTCAATGCCATGCTGATTACCGTTATCATCGTGGCTACCTTGTATCTGGCACGCGAAGTGCTGCTCCCGATTGGGCTCGCTTGCATCCTGGGATTTATGCTGGCGCCGCCGGTTCGGATGCTGCAGAACCGACGAGTCCCGCGCGGGCTCGCTGTCGCGGCCGTTGTGCTGCTGACTTTCTTCGCCATCTTCGCGCTCGGCAGCTTCATGGCGCGCGAGGTCAGCCGCCTTGCCAAGGATCTGCCACGCTATGAAGCAACGATCAGCGCAAAGATCGATCGCCTCCAAGGCGTCGGGACAGGCGGCACCCTGGAACGGGCGCAACAGGTTCTGGTAGATCTGAGCAAGCAGCTCGGAGGCGGCCCGCAAAAGCCTTCCGAGGAAGCCGCCGTTCAAGAGGAGCAGACGGCAGCTATTCCGGTCGAGGTGCGTGAGCCCAGGGGCGCTCCACTTCGCCTCCTGAGCAAGCTGATCGACCCGCTCCTTGGCCCGCTCGCCACGACCGCGATCATCATCGTGTTCGTGATCTTCATTCTCATGATGCGCGAGGACCTTCGCGATCGGCTGATCCGCCTTGCCGGCTCGACCGATATTCCGCACACCACCGCTGCCATCGACGACGCCGCGCGTCGGTTGAGCCGACTGTTCCTGGCGCAACTCGCGATCAACACGGGATTTGGCATCCTCGTAGGTCTTGGGTTGGCGGTCATTGGAATTCCAAGCCCGTTCGTCTGGGGAGTCCTTGCGGGAATTCTCCGCTTCATCCCCTTTATCGGACCCATCCTCGGCTTGATCTTTCCGGTGGCGCTGTCCGTGTCGGTCGACCCCGGCTGGTCGATGATGGTGTGGACGATTGCATTATTTCTGGGACTTGAGATCATCACCGGCCAAATCATCGAGCCGGTGATCCAGGGGCATTCGACCGGCCTGTCGCCCGTGGCCGTGGTGGTGGCGGCGACCTTCTGGGCCTGGCTCTGGGGGCCGGTCGGACTGGTGCTCGCAGTGCCCCTGACGGTCATCCTGGTCGTGCTTGGACGCCATGTCGATGCACTTAAATTCTTCGATGTCCTGCTCGGCGACAAGCCGGCGCTGTCCGAGGCAGAGGGGTTCTATCAGCGCATGCTGGCACGCGATCCGATCGAAGCCATCGAGCAAGCCAAGTCGTACATGACGACACATTCGCTGTCAGGCTATTGCGATGAAGTCGTGCGCCCCGCCCTGATGCTGGCGCAAAAGGACGCCGAGCGCGGCGTTCTGGAGGATGATAAGAAAATCCACATGCGCGAGACTGTCGAGGCTCTTTCGGCCGACATTGCTCATGAACATTGGCTTGCCTGCAAGGAAGCCGATATGTCGACAACGACATCGGCCGCCAAGCTGCCGGTGCTCGACGCGGGCCAGCTGGCTCGGAGCTGGCAATCCCCGAAGCCGCTGTTGGTGATCGGAGCTCGCACTGAACTCGATCAGGCGGCCGCGGCCATGTTTTCGACGCTGGTCGAGATGCACGGCATACCGGCGCGCGTCGAGCGCGCAGAGATGCTGACGGCTTGCAACATCGGCAACCTCGACCTTTCAGGCGTCGCCTTGATGTGCGTGTCCAGTGTCGACATGAGAACGCCGGCCCACATCCACTTCGCGGCGCGCCGGCTGAAGAGCCGGGCGCCGCGCGCCAAGCTCCTGCTCGGGCTTTGGTCGGCCAAGGACGACGAAGCGGGCGCCGAACTCAAGAATGCGGTCGGTGCCGATGACTTTGCCCGCAGCTTTCATCAGGCTGCAGCCATTATTCTGCAGGAGGCGACCACGGCGGATCAGGAGCCTCGAACCAAGGCGCCCGCAAGAGCTTCTGCGGCTCATACATAGACACGCAACGAGGCCGCGAACTCCAGCCGAAGTCTGGGTGGGAGCGGCGGTTAGCGGGGGCGTCGCCTCACGACTGCGTTTGCGACTGCCACTGTCCCGGACGGCCGGCCTGTTCGACCTTGACCTCGACCGACAGCGTCTCGGCGCCACCGCCATAGCGGGTGCCGCGTATGGGTGCCGCGCCGAGATAGTCGAGGCCGATCGCGACACGGACATGGGCGTCCGTGGTGCAGATGCAATTGGCGGCGTCGAACCCGATCCAGCCCAAATCGGGCACGAACGCTTCCGCCCAGGCGTGGCCGGCCTCCTGGTTGACCATGCCGTCGGAGCGCAGGAAATGGCCGGAGACGAAGCGCGCCGGCACGCCGGCGCTGCGCGCGCAGGCAATGAAGATATGCGCATAGTCCTGGCAGACGCCGCGCTTGAGCGCAAAGGCCTCGACCGCCGAGGTCCCGCTATGGGTCGGATCCTCGTCGAAGGTCATGTGCTCGTTGACCTGGGTCATCAGCGAATGCAGGAACCCCAGCACGTCGTGCTCGGATTCGCTGCGCAGCTCGCGCGCAAACGCCGCCATTGCCGGGTTGACGGCGGTGAGCGGGGTCGTGCGCAGGAACAGATGCGGCGGAAAGCGCTCGTCGGTGCCGCGCAGGACGCCGCCATTGTCATGGGTCTCGACCAGCCCCTCGACCGTGATGGTGAGGTCGGCGAGCCCGCCATGGGTCATCACATGAGTGACGTTGCCGAAGGCGTCCTCGTGGACGTCGAGGCGGGAGTCCGTGGAGATGTCGATCTGCCATTCCGCGACATATTGGCCGTCATGGCTGCCCGGCGTCATGCGCAGGATTTGGATCACGCTGGAGGCCGGCGGGTCGTAGCGGTAGGTGGTGGAGTGGAAGATTTTCAGGCGCATGGCGGTCCAACGTATGGCTCGGCGGCAAGGTCTAGACCGCAGTCGTCATGCCCGGCGTTAGCGCGGACATTTGTGTGTCATACCGTCATTCCGGGGCGATGCGAAGCATCGAACCCGGAATCTCGAGATTCCGGGTCTGGTCCTTCGGACCATCCCGGAATGACGGTGGCGACGACGACGTCGGTCGTAGCCCTGCCGTACCCATCAAATCAGATACTGCTTAGTGACGATCTCGCCCAGTCGCGCGTTGTCGGCGATGAACTCCTGGATGAACTCGTGCACGCCGTGCTGGAACACATCGTCCATGTGGCTGTGCTCGAGCCGGTTGCGGACGCCGCGGGCGTGGCGCTGGGCCGGCCCCTGGCGGCCATAGGCGACGCCGATCTGGTCGAGATTGCGCACCAGATTGCCGTAGCAGCTCGCCAGCGAGCGCGGCAGCGAGTCGTTGAGGATGAGCAGGTCCGCGATCAGCCAGGGCTTCAGCGTCTCGCGATAGACCCAGTGATAGGCGGTAAGCGCCGAAACCGAGCGCAGGATCGAGGTCCATTGATAGAAGTCGAGCGGACCGCCGACATGCTCCTCTTCCGGCAACAGCACGTGATATTTGACGTCGAGGATGCGCGCGGTGTTGTCGGCGCGCTCCAGATGCACGCCCAGCCGCGAGAACCAGTAGGCGTCGTTGCGCAGCATGGTCCGGTACGCCGAGCCGTCGAAGCGGAGCGACGTCTCCTGGACAAAGCGCAGGAAGCGCGCAAGCTCCTCGCGGCTCGTGGTGCCTTTGCTCCAGACCTCCTGCAGCTCGATCCAGGCGCCGTTGATGGTGTCCCACATCTCGCTGGTCAGCGCGGTGCGTACCGAGCGTGAATTGAGCCGGGCAGCCTCGATGCAGTTCCTGATCGAGGACGGGTTTTCGGCATTGAATGACAGATATTCGATGACGTTGCGCTCGTTGGCCTCGCCATAGGCCTCGTAGAAGCTCTGGCTGACGCCGGCGGTGAGCAGCGCCGACTCCCATTCATTGGTCTTGCCGATGTAGGCGGCGGGCAGCGCCGTGACGCGCAACGTCGCGTCGATGGTGCGCGCGATATATTCGGCCCGTTCGACGTAGCGGGCGAGCCAGAACAGGTTTTCGGCCGTGCGTGACAGCATGAATTACTCGTCCAATATCCAGGTGTCCTTGGTGCCGCCGCCCTGGCTCGAATTCACCACGAGCGAGCCTTCCTTCAGCGCCACGCGGGTCAAGCCGCCCGGCACGATGGTGGTGCGGTCGCGCCCCGTCAGCACGAAGGGGCGGAGGTCGACATGGCGCGGCGCAAGACCGGACTCGACGCAGGTCGGGCAGGTCGACAGCGCCAGTGTCGGCTGGGCAATGAAACCTTCCGGCTCGCGCTTGAGCTTGTCGCGGAACGCCTCGATGGTCGCCTTCGTCGCGGCCGGGCCGATCAGCATGCCGTAGCCGCCGGAGCCGTGCACCTCCTTCACCACGAGATCTCCGAGATTGTCGAGCACGTAGGACAGGTCCTTCGGCTCGCGGCAGCGCCAGGTCGGCACGTTCTTCAGGATCGGTTCTTCGCCGAGATAAAACTTCACGACGTCAGGCATGTAGGAATAGATCGCCTTGTCGTCGGCAATCCCGGTGCCGACCGCGTTGGCCAGCGTGATGTTACCCGCGGCATACGCCGACATCAGCCCGGGCACGCCGAGCGCCGAATCCGGGCGGAAGGTGAGGGGATCGAGGAAATCATCGTCGACGCGGCGGTAGATGACGTCGACACGCTTCAGGCCCTCGGTGGTGCGCATGAACACCTCGTCGTTCTTGACGATGAGGTCGCGTCCCTCGACCAGCTCGATCCCGAGCTTGTCGGCCAGGAAGGAGTGCTCGTAATAGGCGGAGTTGTAGATGCCGGGCGTCATCAAGGCGACGGTGGGCTCGGCGGCCGCGCTCTTGGGTGCGACCGAGCGCAGGCAGGACAACAGCTCGTCCGGATAGCGCTCGACGGGCGCGACGCGATGGCGGGCGAACAGGTCCGGGAACAGCCGCATCATGATTTCGCGGTTTTCCAGCATGTACGATACACCCGAGGGCGTGCGCGCATTGTCCTCCAGCACGATGAAGTCGTTGTCGTCGACCCTGATGATGTCGATGCCGGCGATGTGGACATAGACGTCGTGCGGCACGTCCTGGCCGTTCATCTCCGGCCGGAACACCGGGTTCTGGAAGATCAGGTCGTCAGGGATGATGTTGGCGCGGAGAATGTCGCGGTTATGGTAGATGTCGCGCAGGAACAAGTTGAGCGCACGCACCCGCTGCTTCAGTCCCTTCTCCAGGACGGTCCATTCCTTTCCCGACAGGATGCGCGGGATCACGTCGAAGGGGATCAGCCGTTCCTGGGCGTCGGAGTCGCCGTAAACTGCGAAGGTGATGCCGATGCGGCGGAATAAGAGCTCCGCCTCCTGCCGTCGGTATTGAAGGGCGTCCGGCGGCGTCTCCTTCAGCCAGCGGGAGAGTTCCTGGTAGGCCGAGCGGACGTCACCGCCGGGACCGTTCATCTCGTCGAACGCAACTGCCATAGATCCTGACGACCCCCTCCTGCCGTGGCTAACAGTGCATGACCGAAAGGGATGGTAGCAAGGGCTGGGCCAGCGCGATATGCATTGGGCGGCGGCATTTGGTGTGGACGCTGAGGGACTTGCCTGAAAAAATGGCTTCCCTGTGCTTATTTCGGCGGCAAAACCCCGTGACTTCAAGGTGTTGGCCCGGCGACTGCGGGCCCCTAAAAGGGACGGGACAAAAAGTAAGGTTGGGGAGTAGTTCATGACCGATATCGTCACGGCCGCGATTCTGGTGATCGGCGACGAGATCCTGTCCGGACGGACCAAGGACAAGAACATTGGCTTTATCGCGGAGTACCTGACCAATATCGGGATCGACCTGAAGGAGGTCCGCATCGTCGCCGATGACGAGGCGGACATCGTCGCCGCGCTGAATGCGCTGCGGGAGCGTTACACCTATGTCTTCACCACCGGCGGCATCGGCCCGACCCATGACGACATCACCGCCGACAGCGTGGCGAGAGCGTTCGGCGTCGGCATCGACCATCACCCGGAGGTGGTGGCGCGCTTTCGCGAGCGCTGGAGCGAGCAGGAGCTCAACGAGGCGCGGCTGCGCATGGCGCGGATTCCCGACGGCGCCGAGCTGATCCAGAGCGCCACGATCCTGGCGCCTGGCTTCAAGCTCGGCAATGTCATCGTGATGGCCGGCGTGCCTTCGATCATGCAGGCGATGATGGACATCATCTCGCCCAAGCTGAAATCGGGCGTGAAGATGCTGTCAGATTCCGTGCGCGCCAATGCCAGGGAAGGCGACATCGGCGGGCCATTGCGGGCGATCGCGGCCGCTCATCCCGATACCATCATCGGTAGCTATCCATTCATGGACGATGAGAAGAAGCCGAACACCAATCTCGTGGTGCGCTCGCGCGATCCGGACAAGCTCGCCGCGGCGATGAACGAGGTGAAGGAAATGCTGGCGGGTTTGAACGTGAGCCGCTAGCAGGGAAGCGATTTTATACAGCGGCAGATCGCCGCCATTGGCAGGAGAGAACCGATGAACGGGGAAACGACGCTGAGCGCCCAGGAGCGGGCGGGCAAGGCGTTTCCGGTGTCGTGGGACCAGTTCCACCGGGATTGCCGGGCGCTGACCTGGCGGCTCAACGAGGTCGGGCCGTTCCATGCGGTGATCGCGATCACCCGCGGCGGGCTGGTGCCGGCGGCGATCGTCGCGCGCGAGCTCGGCGTGCGCGTCATCGATACCGTCTGCATCGCAAGCTATGACCACGACAAGCAGGGCGACCTGAAGGTGCTGAAGGGGATTTCGGAGGAATCCGCCAGACTCGGCGGCGGCACCGGCAAGGGGCTTCTGATCGTCGACGATCTCGTCGATACCGGCAAGACCGGACAGCTCGTGCGCCGCCTGCTGCCGGACGCACATTTTGCCACTGTCTACGCCAAACCGAAGGGACGGCCTTTGGTCGATACCTTCATCACCGAGGTGTCGCAGGACACCTGGATCTTCTTCCCCTGGGACACCGCGCTGTCGTTCCAGCCCCCGATCCGCGACGGCGCGGCGTGATGTTTGTCGTCGTTCCGGGGCGCCTCGAAGAGGCGAACCCGGAATCTCGAGATTCCGGGCTCGATGCTGCGCATTGCCCCGGAATGACGGCAGCGGAATAGCGGGGCGAACACATGCCCCTGCAAAACCGCGTCACCCCGACCGGTGAGATCATCGCCACACCCGAGCGGGGGCTGTTCACCGGCAATCGCGGCATCATCCACGATCCCGCAACCCAAACGCTCCTGACCAAGCGCTGGTCGTCGCCGGCATGGCTCACCTGTGTCATCGAATTCCGCGGCCGCCGGCGAAAGGTCATGACGCGCCGCAGCTGGACCGAGCTGTTCTTTCTCGATGAGGCCACCGCCTTCGCCGCCGGCCACCGGCCCTGCTTCTACTGCCGCCGCGACGATGCCAACCGGTTTCGCGCGGCGTGGGAGAAGGGCAACGGCCGGCGCGAACTGCTGGCGCCTGACATCGATGCGGTGCTGCATCGCGAGCGGCTCGATGGCCGCAGCAAGCGGTCGCATTCGCTGCCGATGCCGCTGGCCAAATTGCCTGACGGCGCGATGGTGCAGGCGGGCGGCGCTAGTTTTGTGATGTCGAAGGGCAGTCCGCTGCGCTGGTCGGCAGGAGGCTACAGCGAAGTCTCCGCTCCCCTGCAGGATCCGCTGCTGCTGACGCCGCCCTCGACCTTGCGCGCGTTCATGGCGGGTTACCGGCCCGTGCTGCATCCGAGCGCGAGACCATAGCTTCAGCGCAGCGGCCGGCCCTCCTCATCGACGCTCATGCGGGAGTCGCGTAGCGTCCACTCGCGGATGACCTGCCGGCAATGCTGGACCTCGGCGTTATCGGCGGCGGAGGCCTGCGCTACCAGCGCCCTGCAATGATTGAGCAAGGCGCGCTCGTCGGCCGCACGCGCGGTGCCTGCCGCCACAGCGAGCCCGACGAGCAAGACAAGGCGCCGCATCAGCCGAGCTTCTCGCGCGCGAGTTTTACGCCTGCGCCCAGTGCACCGAGCTTGGCTTCCGCGATCTCCCGCCGCATCGGCGCCATGCCGCAATTGGTGGTCGCGATCACGTTGCTTGCGGGCACGAATTTCAGCACGGCCTCAACCACCCTGACCACGTCTTCCGCGGTCTCGACCTCGTCGCTGGCGACATCTATCACACCGGCCTGCACCACCTTGTTCGGCAAGAGCTGCAACAATTCCATCGGCACATGCGAATTGCGGCACTCGATCGCGACCTGCTGGATGCTGCTCTTGTCGATCGCCGGGAAAATCTCCTCATATTGCCGCCACTGGCTGCCAAGCGTCTGCTTCCAGTCGGTGTTGGCCTTGATGCCGTAGCCGTAGCAGATATGCACGGCGGTCGCGCAGGTCAGGCCCTCGGCGGCGCGCTCCAGCGCCTTGATGCCCCATTCATTGACCTCGGACATGTAGACGTTGAACGCGGGCTCGTCGAACTGGATCAGGTCGACCCCATCGGCTTGCAGCGCCTTTGCCTCCTCGTTCAACAGCTCGGCAAAGGCAAAGGCCATCTTGACGCGGTCGCCATAGTGGCGGTCGGCGATGGTGTCGATGATGGTCATCGGGCCAGGCAAAGTGAATTTCAGCTTGCGCGATGTATGCGTGCGGGCGACGAGGGCCTCGTCGGCATGCACGCGACCCCTCAGCTTCAAGGGCGCGACCACCTGCGGCACCATCGCCTTGTAGCGGTCCTTGCGGATTCCCATCTCGACCTTATGGGCGAAATCGATGCCCTCGATCTTTTCGAGAAACCCATGCACGAAGTGCTGGCGCGACTGCTCGCCCTCGGTGACGATGTCGATGCCGCAGTCCTCCTGCAGCTTGAGCCAGAGCAGCGTCGCGTCGCGTTTGGCGCGGGCGAGCGCCTCGCCTTGGGCCTTCCAGGGCGCCCAGAGGATGTTGGGCTCGGCAAGCCATTCCGGCTTCGGCAAGGAGCCTGCGATGGTGGTTGGAAACAGCATGGAGCCCTCCCGGTTTTGGCTGATTGAGCCCCTCTGTGCCATGTCTTATGCTCGAGGTACAGAACGACCAAGGTCGGCCCACAGGGACGGCCATACCAGGGCAAGCCATGATCGACCTGCACTACGCGCCGACGCCGAACGGCTGGAAAATCTCGATCATGCTGGAGGAGCTCGGGCTTCCCTATACGGTCATTCCGGTCAATATCCGCGCCGGCGAGCAGTTCCGGCCCGAATTCCTGGCGATCAGCCCGAACAACCGGATTCCCGCCATCGTCGACCATGAGCCGGCCGACGGCGGCGAGCCGTTCTCGGTGTTCGAGACGGGGGCGATCCTGATCTACCTCGCCGAGAAGACCGGCCGCTTCCTGCCGAAGGACCTGCGTGGCCGCTCCAAGGTCGTCCAATGGGTGATGTGGCAGATGTCAGGCCTGGGGCCGATGCTCGGCCAGCACGGCCATTTCGCGCTCTATGCTGCCGAGAAGATCCCTTACGCCATCGAGCGCTACCGCGACGAGGCGGCGCGGCTCTATCACGTGCTCGACGTCCAGCTCGGCAAGACCGGCGCCTATGTCGCGGGCGTGGACTATTCCATCGCCGACATCGCCTGCTTTCCCTGGACTATGACCCACAAGGCACAGGGTTTTACGCTCGATGATTACCCCAACGTCAAGCGCTGGTACGCCGCGGTGCGGGCGCGGCCGCAGGTGCAGGCGGGGCTTGCGATCGGTAAGTTCGTCAAGGAGCCGTTCGACGAGGAGGCGAGGCGCAACATGTTCGGCCAGCGCGCGAAGGAAGTGGCGGAGAGGAAGTGACGTTCCGCCGTCATTGCGAGGCGCGAAGCGACGAAGCAATCCAGAATGCTCGCGCGGAGACAGTCTGGATTGCTTCGCTTCGCTCGCAATGACGATTTGAGAAAAAGCGAATCAAAACGAGGAAAACGCCCATGATCGAGTTCTTCTTCGACTGCTCCAGTCCCTGGACCTATCTCGCCTTCCACAACATCCAGCCGCTGGCGAAAGAGTTCGGCGCGGAGATTTCGTGGCGGCCGATCCTGGTCGGCGGCATCTTCAACACCATCAATCCCAGCGTCTACGCCACGCGGGAAAATCCGGTGCCGGCCAAGCTCGCCTACCAGAAAAAGGACATGGCGGACTGGGCGCGCTCGGCGGGCCTCGCCATCAAGATGCGGCCGACGGTATTTCCGGTGAACAGCGTGAAGGCGATGCGCGGCTGCATCTTTCTCGGCAAGCACGTGGTGCCGTTCGCGCGCGCGGTGTTCGAGATCTATTGGGGCGAGGACCAGGACATCTCGAAGGACGCGGTGCTGGCCGAGGTCTGCAGGCGCGTCGGTGTCGACGCTGAGAAATTCTTTGCCGGGATCGGTCAGCAGGCGATCAAGGACCAGCTCAAGGCCAATACGGACGAGGTGATGGCGCGCGGCGGCTTCGGCTCGCCGACCATTTTCCTCGACAAGACCGACATGTATTTCGGCAACGACCGCCTGCCGCTGGTCCGCGAGGCGCTCGCGCGCCGCAAGGAGCGCGCCGCCTGATGCCGAGAGCTGTCGTCTGTCGCGAGCTGGGCCCGCCGGAGCGGCTGCGGCTGGAAGAGTTCGCCTCGCGTCCTCCGCGCGAAGGCGAGGTGCGCGTCGCGGTTCGTGCGGCCGGCATCAATTTCCCTGATATCCTGATGGCGGCGGGCGAATATCAGCTCAAGCCGGAGCTGCCGTTCACGCCGGGAGTAGAGGCCGCGGGCGACGTGATCGAGGTTGGCGCGGCCGTGCAAGGCGTGGCCGTCGGCGACAGGGTGATCGTCAAGATGCGGCACGGCGCCTATACCGACGAGGCGGTGGTTTCGCCCGCGCAGCTCACGCGGCTTCCGAACAATTTCGACTATGCGGAAGGCGCGACCTTTCTCGCCGCCCATGGCACGGCTCATCACGCGCTGGTCGATCGCGGACAGCTTCTGGCCGGCGAGTTACTGCTGGTGCATGGCGCGGGTGGCGGCGTGGGATTGGCCGCGGTCGAGATGGGAAAGCTGCTCGGTGCGACCGTGATCGCGGCGGCGTCGTCGGAAGAGAAGCTCGCGGTCGCGCAGGCGCGCGGCGCCGATCATCTCGTGCTCTATGCCCGCGAAGCGTTTCGCGACGCGGTGAAGCGCATCACCGGCGGGCGTGGCGTCGATGTCGTGTTCGATCCCGTCGGCGGCGAGATCTTCGAGAACAGCCTGCGCTGCATCGCCTGGGGCGCGCGGCTGCTCGTGATCGGCTTCACCGGCGGCATCGGGCTCGCCCGCACCAACCTGGTGCTGATCAAAGGCGCGAGTGTGCTTGGCGTTCGCGCAGGCGAGGCCGCGCGAAAAAATCCGGCGCTGGGCGAGGCGCGGCTGGCTGCGCTCTTGCGATGGGCGGAAGAGGGCCGCATCCGCCCCAACGTCTCGCATCGCCTGCCGCTGGAAGATGCTGCGAAAGCGATGCGGCTATTGACCGAGCGCAAGGCAATCGGGCGGGTGGCGCTGGTGATGTAGTGTTTGTCCCGGGTATGCGACCCGGGACCCATAACCGCAAGGGCGCAGTTGGAGCGCGAACTCTCTCCTCCGTCATGCGCGGGCTTGTCCCGGGCATCCACGTCTTTGAACTTGTTCGCGGCACGACGTGGATGGCCGGGACAAGCCCGGCCATGACGAGAGCAAACAGCCTTCACAAAACTGAGTCCTGTGGTTATGGGTCCCCGGCTTTCGCCGGGGCGACGAAAGCCTACTTATACTCTCGCTCGTCCCACCACGGAAAATAGTCGGGCATGTCGGCGGAGACTTTGTTCTTGAAGACCGCCGGGCGCTTCTCCAGGAACGCCGTCACGCCTTCCTTGACGTCCTCGGAGCGGCCGCGGGTGTAGATGCCGCGGCTGTCGACTTTGTGCGCTTCCATCGGATCGTCCGCACCGAGCATCCGCCACATCATCTGGCGGATCAGGGCGACCGAGACCGGCGCGGTCTTGGCCGCGATCTCGCGTGCCAGCGCGCGCGCCGTCGTCAACAGCTCTTCGGGCGGCACCACCTTGCTGACGAGGCGGCCGGCGAGTGCCTCCTGCGCCGGGAAGACGCGGCCGGTGTAGCACCACTCCAGCGCCTGCGAGATGCCGACGATGCGCGGCAGGAACCAGCTCGACGCCGCCTCCGGCACGATGCCGCGCTGGGAGAACACGAAGCCGAACCGCGCCTCCGTCGATGCGATGCGGATATCCATCGCAAGCTGCATGGTGACGCCGATGCCGACGGCCGCGCCGTTGACCGCGGCGATCACGGGCTTGAGGCTCTTGAAGATCCGCAGCGTGACCTGGCCGCCGCCATCGCGCACATTTGCGTCGCTGTAATCGACCTTGCCGTCAGCCAGCCGCTTCACCGGCCCGCGCCGCGCGTCGCGGTCGAAGGTGTTGGCGCCGGACGACAGATCGGCGCCGGCGCAGAAGGCGCGGCCCGCGCCGGTGACGATGATCGCGCGGACTTCGTCATCCTTGTCCGCCTGGTCGAAGGCGTCGATCAATTCCTGCTGCATGGTCGCGTTGAAGGCGTTGAGCTTGTCGGGCCGGTTCAACGTGATGGTGAGGATGTTTTCGGCGACCTCGTATGTGATGGTCTCGTAGGCCATGGGTGTTTCCTTCGTTTGATTCTTGTTTTTGCGCCGTCATTCCGGGGCGGTGCGTCAGCACCGAACTATGGTGCGCAATTGCGCACCTGAGAATCTCGAGGTTTCCCAATGCGCAATTGCGCACCTGAGGTTCCCGCTTCGCGTGCCCCGGAACGACGGAGCGTGTAGTTACCTCTTCGGCGGGCTTGGCCACGGCCGCTGCGGGCCGCGCAGGACTTCGAACGTCTTGGCCATCGCCAGCACGCCGTGATCGTCGAAGCGGCGGCCGATGATCTGCACGCCGATCGGGAAACCATCGGCATCATAGCCGCCATTGATGGAGACGGCGGGATTCTCCGCCATGTTCCACGGCACGGTGAAGCAGATGTGCTCGAACGGCTTGTCCGGATCGTTGAGGGGAGAGGCGAACTCCGCCGGAAACTTCACAACCGGCGACACCGGCGAGATCACGTAGTCGAGGTCGAAGAACAGCTTTGCGGCCGCCGCACGGATCGCCATGGTGGCGTTGAAGCCGCGGACCACGTCGACGCCCGTCAGTTTTGCGCCCCGCTCGCCCCATTTGAGGATGTAGGGCAGCGTCCTGGCGCGTTCGGCCGGTTCGAGCTTGCTCAGATCGTCCCACATCCGCGCGCGCCAGAAATTGTCGAGGCCTTCCAGCATCTCGCGGTTGACGATGCCGTCGACCTCGGTGACGACGGCGCCCGCGGATTCGAAGGCTTTCGCGGCCTTCACCACCACCTCGCGCACTGGCTTCTCCAGCGGCTGTCCGGCGCCGGCATCGAGCATCAGCCCGAGCCTGAGCTTGCGCGGCGACTTTTCCAGGGCCTTCCAGTTGATGTCGTTGGGTGGCAGGCTCATGCCATCGCGGCGATCGGGCTTGGACAGCACGGTCATCATCAGCGCGGCATCGTCGACGATCCGCGTCATGGGACCTGCGACGCGGCCGACATAGGGCGGATCGATCGGGATACGCCCGAGGCTCGGCTTCAATGCCACAAGCCCGCACCAGCAGGCCGGCAGCCGCACCGAGCCGCCGATATCGGTGCCGAGATGCAGCGGGCCATAGCCTGCTGCGGCGGCGGCACCGGCCCCCGAACTCGATCCGCCGGGATTTTTGGAGAGATCCCAGGGGTTGCGCGTGAGTGGATGGAAGCTTGAGAGCCCCGACGACAGCATGCCGTAATCCGGCATGGTGGTCTTGGAGAAGATGATCGCGCCGGCCTCGCGCAGGCGCGCCGCGGGCGGCGCGTCCACCGCCGCGGGGACAAGTTTGATGCTCGCCGCGCCCAGCGGAATCGGTTGGCCTTTCGTGGCGACATTGTCCTTGATGGTGACCGGCACGCCATCGAGGGAGCCGGTCTTCTCATCTTTCTGCCAGCGGTCCGTCGAGGCCTTCGCGGCGGCGCGCGCGCCGTCGGGATCGAACGCGTAGAGCGCCTTCAGATGCGGCTCCCAGGTTTCGATATGCGCCAGCACCTCCTCCATCACCTCGGAGGGCGAGAACTGCTTGGCACGATAGCCGGCCATCAGATCGACGGCGGACAGGTCGTGCAGCGAGGTGACAGTCTCGTCGTTTCCCTCGCTATGCATGGGAACCTGCCGGAAGCCGGGTTTCGATGATGCGGGCGAACATGCTGGCGCCGATCGGCAGAATCTTGTCGTCGAGCACATAGCCGGGATTGTGCACCGGCACCGATCCGTCGTGGCCGATCCAGAAATAGGCGCCGGGGACCGTCTGCATCATGTCGGCGAAATCCTCGCTGCCCATCTTGGGTTTGGAGCGGGTGAACACCTTGGCGGGATCGACGACGGTGCGCGCAACCTCCTCGACCACGCGTGACTGCTCCTCCTGATTGACGAGAACACTGAAAGTGTCACGAATATCGGCCGTGATCTCGCAACTGAAGGCGGTCGCCATGCCGGTGCAGATCGCGCGCATGCGCTCGCGGATCAAGGCGCGTGCTTCGTCCGAAAAGGCACGCACGGTGCCGCAGAGCCTGGCTTCGCCGGGGATCACGTTGTAGGCGGAGCCGGCGTGGATCTGGGTGATCGACAGCACCGCCGGATGCATCGGATCGACGTTGCGGCTGACAATGCTCTGCAGCGCCTGGGCCACCGTCATCGCGATGATCACCGCGTCCTTGGACCGCTCGGGCATCGCGCCATGCGCGCCATAGCCCTGGATGATGATGTCGAAGAAATCGGCGCCGGCCATCGCCGGCCCCGGCAGGATCGCGATCTCGCCGTGATTGAGGTCGGGCGCGTTGTGCAGGCCGTAAACCTCGTCACAGGGGAATTTCGCAAACAGCCCGTCCTTGATCATGGCGCGGGCGCCGCCAAGGCCTTCTTCCGCCGGCTGGAAGATGAAGTGCACGGTGCCGTCGAAATTCCTGGTCTCGGCGAGGTAGCGCGCGGTGCCGAGCAGAATGGTGGTGTGGCCATCATGGCCGCAGCCGTGGAAGCGGCCTGGAATGGTGGAGCGCCATTTCAGGTTGGTGTTTTCCTCCATCGGCAGCGCGTCCATGTCGGCGCGCAGGCCGATGCGCTTGGCCCCATTGCCCTTGCCCTTGAGCACGCCGATGACGCCGGTGCCGCCGAGACCGCGATGCACCTCGATGCCCCATTGCGCGAGCTTCTCCGCGACGATGCCTGAGGTGCGCACCTCCTCGAAGCCGATCTCGGGATGGGCGTGGAGGTCGCGCCGGATGGCGGTCAGTTCGTCGGCATAGCCTTGGATGCGGTCGATGGTCGGCATGTCTCTCTTATCCGGTTGAACGAGATGTAGCTTGAGGTTTGAAAGTCGGGCCGGAACGCGACGTTAGACCTGTCATTGCAACAAGCGCAAGGCGCGGAGCAATTCCACTTTTGCATGACGTATGAGCGGGAAGAATTTGACTCCGTCCGGGGCGGTGCGCAGCGCCGAACCCGGAATGACCGTGCGAATGGCTTACGCCACGGCCGCTTCGTCCACGGGACGGAAATTCGCAAAATCCCAGCCGCGGCCGGGGGCGGCCTCCAGCAGGGAGCGGGTGTAGGGTTGTTGCGGGTTGGTCAGGACTTCGGCCGCCGCGCCCTGTTCGACCACGCGGCCGTTCTGCATCACCACGACGTCGTCGCAGATTTGGGCTGCGACCCGCAGGTCATGGGTGATGAAGAGGAGCGCAATGCCGAGCCGCTTTTGGATCTCGTCGAGCAGTTCCAGCACCTGCGCCTGCACCGAGACGTCGAGCGCGGAGACCGCTTCGTCCGCCACCAGCACCGCGGGGTCGAGGGCGAGCGCGCGCGCAATGGCGATACGCTGGCGCTGGCCGCCGGAGAACTGGTGCGGATAGCGTGAGACCGCATCGCCCGGCAGCCCGACGAGCTCGAGCAGCTCGCGGGCGCGGGCGAGCGCCTTCTCCCGCTGCACGCCGTAATTGATCGGGCCTTCCGCGATGCTTTCGCCGGTCGTGATGCGCGGATTGAGGGAGCGATAGGGATCCTGGAAGATCATCTGGATGCGCTGGCGGTGCGGCCGCAGCAGCCGTCGCGACAGCTCGGAGATCTCGCGGCCAACGAGCCGGATGCCGCCGGAGGTCGGATCGATCAGGCGAACGATGCAGCGCGCCACGGTCGACTTGCCCGAGCCGCTTTCGCCGACGATGCCGAGGGTGCGGCCCTTGCGCAGTGTCAGCGTGACGTCGTCGGCGGCCTTCACCTCGCGGGCTTTTCCAAGGAACGAGCGCTCGCGATAGACCTTGCCGAGCTCGTTGGCCTCCAGCACCACGGGCTCTTCCGTCTCAGGGCGGGGGCTGCGGGGCACGAGGCTCGGCACCGCCGAGAGCAGGTTGCGGGTATAGTCCATCGCGGGCTTGCGCAGGATGGTGTCGAGCGGGCCGGTCTCGACCAGGCGACCCTGGCGCATCACCGCGACGCGGTCGGCGATCTCGGCGACCACGCCCATGTCGTGGGTGATGAACAGCACGGCAGTGCCGTGATCGCGCTGCAGGTCGCGGATCAGGGTCAGGATCTGCTTTTGCGTGGTGACGTCGAGCGCGGTGGTCGGCTCGTCCGCGATCAGGAGCTTCGGCTCGAGCACGAGGGCCATCGCGATCATGATGCGCTGGCGCTGGCCGCCGGACAGCCTGTGCGGATAGGAAGCGAAGATGCGCTCGACCTCGGGCAAGCGGACCTGCTCCATCATGTCGAGGATGCGCTTGCGCCGTGCGCGCGCATCGAGCCCGGTGTGAGCGCGGAGCACCTCGTCGATCTGCCGGCCGACCGGCACGACCGGGTTGAGCGCCGTCATCGGTTCCTGGAAGATCATCGCCATGGTGGTGGCGCGCAGCTGCCGCAGCCGGCTTTCGCTGGCGGTCAGCAGCTCCTCGCCGACCAGCTTGACGCTGCCCGCGGTCGGCACCAGCACGCCCTTCTGCAACAGGCCCATCACGGTGAGCGAGGTGACCGATTTGCCCGAGCCGCTCTCGCCGACGACGCAGAGTGTCTCGCGGCCTGCGACCTGAAGCGAGATGCGGTCGATGATGCGGGAGCCGTCGGGCTTCTTGCCGAGGCTGACGACGAGGTCGCGGATGTCGAGGATGGTATCGGTCATAATTACTTGCCGCCTTCGCGCTGCTTCATGCGGGGATCGAGCGCATCGCGCGCGGCGTCGCCGACCAGGTTGATGCTGAGGATCGCGATCGACAACAGAAGGCCTGGCCAGAAGATCAGCGACGGCTTGATCTGGAAGTAGGCGCGGCCCTCGGCCATGATGTTGCCCCAGGTCGGTGTCTCCGGGCTGATGCCGGCGCCGAGGAACGACAGGATCGCCTCGGTGAGAATGGCGGAGGCGCAGACGTAAGTGCCTTGCACGATCAAAGGCGCAACCGTGTTGGGCATCAAATGCCGCCACATGATCTTGGGCAGGCTCGAGCCGAGCGAGATGGCAGCTTCGACATAGGGCTCCTCGCGCGCGGCGAGCACGACCGAGCGCACCAGCCGTGCCACGCGCGGCACTTCCGGAATGGTGATCGCGATCAGCACGGTCATGACACTCGCGCCCGACAGCGAGACCACGGCGATCGCAAGCAGGATGCTCGGGATCGCCATCAAGCCGTCCATGACGCGCATCATCACGGCGTCGACCCATTTGAAGAAGCCGGAGACGAGGCCGATCGCGAGCCCGACCGCGACGGAGAAGACCGCGGAGCCGATGCCGATCAGAAGCGAGATGCGGCCGCCATAGATGACGCGCGAGAGCAGGTCGCGGCCATAGCCGTCGGTGCCGAGCAGGAATTGGGCGCTGGACGGCTTCAGCCGCAGCGCGGGCGCAAGCTGCAGCGGATCGTGCGGGGCGAGCCAGGGCGCCAGCACCGATATCGCGACGATGAGGACGAGCAGGATGGTCGCGGCCGCGATGATGGGAGTCGCTGTGAGGAAACCGAGCTTCGGCCGCAGCGGCGTCGTGATCGGAAGCGACGGTTCGGGGAGGGTGTCGATCGCCATTTCTGATCCTTTAGCGCCTGATGCTCAGTATCGGATTCTTGGATCGAGCAACGTGTAGGCGACGTCGATCAAGAGGTTGACCGTGACATAGATCAGCGACGTCAGAAGGATCATCGCCTGGATGACCGGATAGTCGCGCGCCAGCACCGCATCGACGGTGAGGCGGCCGATGCCGGGCAGGTTGAAGACGCTCTCGGTGACGACCACGCCCGATATCAGGAGCGCAAAGCCGGTGCCGATCACCGTGATCACGGGTACCGCAGCGTTGCGCAGACCGTGGCGCAAGAGAACCGCTGCCTCGCCGATCCCCTTGGCGCGCGCGGTGCGGATGAAATCCTCGCCCATCACGTCCAGCATCGCCGCGCGCGTCATGCGCGCGATCAGCGCGATGTAGATGAAGGACAGCGTCAGCGTCGGCAGGATGATGCGCTCGAGGAACGGGCCGAAGCCGGCGGTGATGCTCTTGAAGCCCTGCACCGGCAGCCAGCGCAGGTCGATCGCAAAGATCTGGATCAGCACATAGCCGATGACGAAGACCGGCACGGAGAAGCCGAGCACCGACAGCCCCATCACGAAGCGGTCGATCCAGGTGCCGTGCTTCCAGGCCGCGATGACGCCGAGCGGGACGGCGATCAGCACCGCCAGAATGATGGTTGCGAGCGCGATCGAGATCGAGGGCTCGACGCGCTGGCCGATCATCTTGAGCACCGGCACGTTGGAGATCAGCGACACGCCGAGATCGCCGTGCAGGAGCTTGTTGACCCAGGTGAAGAACTGCACGTAGAGCGGCTCGTTGAGACCGAGCGAGGCGCGGATGCGCTCGAGTTGTTGCGGCGTTGCATTGTCGCCGGCGAGGATCGCGGCAGGGTCGCCCGGTGTGATCCGCAACAAGAGGAACACGAACAGCGCCACGACGCCCATGACGGGAACGGCAGCGAGCACGCGGCGAACGAGATATCCGAGCATGATGAGGTCTCAGGTCTTAAGCCAATGCTAGATTTCGACGATCGACGACGCTGTCAACACGCGACTGTGAATGCATCTGCATTTCCTTGTAAACCCGCATCTTTCCGAACTGCCGCCGATTTTGTTCGCCCCCATCGCGTGCAAGCGTCATGCCATCGCACCTGCGAAATGCGATATCCTGGCTTGCGGCCCCGTGGTCAAGCAGCGTGATTTTCGCTGCGGTTCTCGCCGATCGAAAGAGCGCAGATGCGAGACAGCTGCACATAGGACAATCCCGTTTCCTCGGCCCAGGCATTGAACTGCGCTTGCACTTTCGCAAGGTCGCTTTTCGACTTGGCCTCGGGCCCGATATCGAGCCCCGCATCCCGCAGGCAGGCGATCACGTCCTGCGAGGTGACAAAGCCATCGAAGCCGACAAAGCGCAGGAACATCTGTCCGGTATTGCCGCCGAGCCTGCTGCCGCGCTTGGCGAGAAGATCGAGCAGTTCGACTTCGTTTGCGGGCGGCGACGCTGCCAGGAACTTTCCGAACGAGCCGTGCTCCGCGGCGATGGCCTGCACGAAGGCCGCGTTTTCACGCACAGACTGTATCTTCGCACCATTGCGCACGATGCGTGCGTCGGCGAGCAGTTCGTCCCAGTAGTCATCGGGCTGGAACGTCAACTTCCCCGGCACAAAGCCGAGGAATGCGTCTTCAAACGCGTCCCATTTCGCCTCGATCACGCTCCAGGCAAAGCCCGCGCAGAATACGCGCCTGGTCATTTCGGCCAGCGCGCGATCATCGGTGAGCTTCGCAAGCGCCTTGGGATCCGGCTTGCGTGGCAATAGCTTTTGCAAGGCGCTCGGCCCGCCCTTGCGCTTCTCCGCGCGGGCGCGAATGGTCTTGAACGGGACGATGCGTGGCGCTGCTTGTGCCTTTGGCATGCACGCAGCCTAATGCTTCAGGTCAGCGTCGCCAACAGGCCTGCCATCAGCCGGCCGCGCTCGGCGAGGCTTTCGACCTCAATATGCTCGTTGAGCGTGTGTGCATCGGCGCCACGCACGCCCAGGCCGTCGAGCGTTGGGATTCCCATCGCACCGGTGAAGTTGCCGTCCGATCCGCCGCCGGCGCTGCTATGCGGCAGTTCCATGCCGAGCTCGTTTGCGATGGCGCGCGCCTTCTCGTAGAGCGCCATGGTGCCTGGATTTGGCTCCCAGACCGGGCGCGTGACGCCGCGGGTCACCGTGAACGTCACACCGTCGGAGGTGCCGGACAGTGCCAGTATGCTTTCCACGCCGCGGTCGAGATCGGCCTGGCGCTTGGCCATGCTGAGCGCTTCGCCGGCGCAGGTGGTGGCGACGCAATTGACCCATTGCCCACCATGCACGATGCCGACGGAGAAGGTGCAGTCGTCGGTGGTCATGCCGTCGATGACGAGAATTTGCCGCGCCATTTCCCGGATCGCGGAACGGCCCGAGGACAACGTCGCGCCGGCGTGGCTCGGCCGGCCGACCGCTTCGAGATTGAAGCGCGCGATCGCATAGCGGCCGGTGACGACGCCGTTGTTGGCGCGGCCCGGTTCGGGGACCAGCACATATTTGTTGCGCGCGGCCTCCGCCTCGATGATATCGCGCGTCGAGGGCGTTCCGACTTCCTCATCCGGCGTGAACAGGACGGTGATCGGCAGGGGCGTGGTGACGCCTGCGCGCGCAAGCTGCCGGATGGCTTCCAGCGACAAATAGTTGCCGCCCTTCATGTCAAAGATGCCGGGGCCGTAGCATTTGTTGCCGTCGCGGCGGAACGGCAGCTTCGCAAGCGTGCCGACGGGATGCACGGTATCGAGATGCCCGGCAATCAGGATGCCGGGCTCGCCTTGCCTGGGATGCGGGAAGCGCGCGCGGACGCAGCCGCCAAATCCCTGCCGCCCGGCGATGCGCTCGATCGTCGCGCCCATGATCGCCATGTCGCGCGCCGCGAGGTCGAGCATGCGCTCAACCGCGCTTGCGTCCCAGGTCGGGCTTTCACACTCCACCCACGCGCGCAGGCCCTGCAGCATGGCTTCGGAATCAAACGGGAGGTTGGCGGGATTCATGGCACTCTCTTGAAAGCTTTGGCGAGGGGAGGGGTGGATGGCTGGCAGTACTGAGACTGCGCCGTGACCGGTTTGTAAAGCAAAACGTCTGCAGGCCTGCACCCGACCAAATCTCGATTGACGCGTCCAACGCTTGGTGCAAGTCTCGAATCCGAATGGATTAACAGCGTGTTAGTTCGCCTAAATAACAGACTGCATGCACAGCCAATGACCGTACTTTGACCGCTTTCACGTCACTTCAGGAGAGACTACGAATGTCTAACATCTCGCGCCGCAAACTTCTCAAGCTCGCGGGCGTTGCGCCGATCGTCTCTGCGTTCTCAGGCGCATGGGTGTCGAAAGCATCTGCCGCCGGCAAGAAGACCATCACCGCAGTGATGCATTCGGATCTGCGCATCATCGACCCGCTCTTCACCACGGCCTATATCACGCGCGATCACGGCTACATGGTGTTCGACACGCTGCTTGCGACTGACTCGAACTTCAAGGTCCAGCCGCAGATGGCGGACTGGAAGGTCTCCGACGACAAGCTGACCTATACCTTCACGCTGCGCGACGGTCTGAAATGGCACGACGGCGCGCCGGTCACGGCGGAAGACTGTGCTGCCTCGCTGAAGCGCTGGGGCAAGAACGACAATATGGGCCAGAAGCTGATGGACTTCACGGCCTCCATCGAGGCGGCCGATGCCAAGACCATCGTGCTGAAGCTCAAAGAGCCGTACGGCCTCGTGCTGGACTCGATCGCCAAGCCCTCGTCCTACGTGCCGTTCATGATGCCGAAGCGGCTGGCGGAAACGCCGGTCGGCAAGCAGATGGCGGAGCAGATCGGCTCCGGCCCGTTCAAATTCGTCGCTAGCGAATTCCAGCCCGGCGTGAAGTCGGTGTATGAGAAGAACACCGACTACGTGCCGCGCAAGGAGCCGCCGAGCTGGACTTCCGGTGGCAAGGTTGTGAAGGTCGACCGCGTCGAGTGGATCACCATGGCTGATGCGCAGACCGCGGTGAACGCGCTGCAGTCGGGCGACATCGATTTCCTGGAAGCGCCGCCGTTCGACCTGTTGCCCGTGCTGGAAGGCAATCCGGATATCAAGACCGAGGTGCTGAACAAGTTCGGCTTCCAGACGCTCGGGCGCATGAACTTTCTGCTGCCGCCGTTCGACAACATCAAGGTCCGCAAGGCGGCGCTGCTTGCGATCAACCAGAAGGACGTGCTCGACGCGCTGGTCGGCAATCCCAAATATCAGCAGGTCTGCGGCGCGTTCTTCGTCTGCAACACGCCTCTGGCAAGCGATGCCGGCGCCGGCGACCTGATCAAGGGCGGCAACGTCGAGGCGGCCAAGAAGGCGCTGGCGGAATCCGGCTATGACGGCACGCCGATAGTGATCATGGCGCCGGGCGATGTGGTGTCGCTGAAGGCGCAGCCGATCGTGGTCGCGGAAGCGTTGCGCAAGGCCGGCTTCAAGGTCGACCTGCAGGCAACCGACTGGCAGACGGTGGTCAGCCGCCGCGCCAGCCAGAAGCCGACCAGCGAGGGCGGCTGGAACATGTTCTTCACCAACTGGGTCGCGGCCGACGTGATGAACCCGGTGGTCAACTTCTCGATCGGTGGCCGCGGCAAGAATGGCGGCTGGTTCGGCTGGGCCGATGATCCCAAGATCGAGCAGCTCAAGGACAAGTTCGTGCGGGCCTCCTCGCCCGAAGAGCAGAAGAAGATCGCCGAGGAAATCCAGAAGGAAGCCTATGACCAGGTGATCTACGTTCCGCTCGGGCAGTATCTCGCTCCGAGCGCCTGGCGCAAATCGCTGACGGGAATTCTCGACGGACCGGCAACGCCGATCTGGTGGAACGTCGACAAGAGCGAGGCGTAGGGCGAGGCGCCGCGCCGTTATGTCCCGTAGGGTGGGTCAAGCGAAGCGAACCCACTGACACGGGTGCCAAAAAAGAGGATGGGTTTCGCTGCGCGCTACCCATCCTCCTGTTGTTCTACGTACTCGCTCGCAGCATTCTCCCAGCGACTTCCGATGCCTTTCGATCTGTTTCCCAAGCCGTAAAGATGACTTGCGCGGGCGTTGCCCGCGTGCCGAATGCTTTCACGCCGCGTCAGGAGGTAACGAATGTCGCAGATCTCGCGCCGGAAACTTCTCAAGCTCGCGGGCGTCGCACCGCTTGTCGCGACCTTCTCGGCCGCATGGCTCTCGCGGGCGAAGGCAGCCGGCAAGAAGACGATCACCGCGGTGATGCATTCGGATTTGCGTACCATCGATCCCGGCTTCACCACCGCCTACATTACCCGCGACCATGGCTACATGGTTTACGACACGCTGGTCGCGACCGATGCCAACTTCAAGGTCCAGCCGCAGATGGCGGACTGGAAGGTCTCCGACGACAAGCTGACGTATACCTTCACCTTGCGTGATGGGCTGACATGGCACGACGGCGCGCCTGTCACAGCGGAAGATTGTGCGGCGTCGCTGAAGCGCTGGGGCCGCAACGATGTCATGGCGCAGAAGCTGATGGAGTTCGTCGCCGGCATCGAAGCTCCCGATGCCAAGACCATCGTGCTGAAACTGAAGGAGCCCTACGGCCTCGTCCTGGAGACGATTGGCAAGCCGTCGTCGCTGGTGGCGTTCATGATGCCCAGGCGGCTGGCCGAGACACCGCCCGGCAAGCAGATCGCGGAGCAGATCGGCTCCGGCCCGTTCAAGTTCGTCGCTAGCGAATTCCAGCCCGGCGTGAAGGCGGTCTATGAGAAGTTCACGGATTACGTGCCGCGCAAGGAGCTGCCGAGCTGGGCCGCCGGTGGAAAGGTGGTGAAGGTCGATCGTGTCGAGTGGATCACGATGCCGGATGCGCAGACTGCGGTGAACGCGCTGCAGGCGGGCGACATCGATTTCCTGGAAGTTCCTCCTTACGAATTGCTGTCATCGCTGGAAGCCGATGCCGACCTGAAGGTCGAGACGCTGAACAAGTTCGGCGGTCAGACCTATGGACGCATGAACTTCCTGTTGCCGCCCTTCGACAACGTCAAGGTTCGTCGCGCCGCGCTGCTCGCGATCAACCAGAAGGACGTGCTCGACGCGCTGGTCGGCAATCCCAAATATTACGAGGTCTGCGGCGCGATGTTCGTCTGCAACACGCCGCTTGCGACCGAGGCCGGCGCCGGCGATCTCACCAAGGGCGGCAACATCGAGGCGGCGAAAAAGGCGCTGGCCGAGTCCGGTTATGATGGCACACCGATCGTGGTGATGGCAGCGAGCGACGTCCTGATGCTGAAGGCGCAGCCGATCGTGGTGGCGCAGGCCTTGCGGCAGGCCGGCTTCAAGGTCGACCTGCAGACCATGGATTGGCAGACCGTGGTCAGCCGGCGCGCCAACCAGAAGCCGGTGGGCGAGGGTGGCTGGAACATGTTCTTCACGTTCTCGACCGCCCCCGACGTGATGAACCCGATCGCAAGCTCCATGATGGGGGCCAAGGGCAAAACCAGTTGGTTCGGCTGGCCCGAGGACGCCAAGCTGGAGGCATTGCGGGACAGGTTCGTGCGTGCTGCCTCGCTCGACGAGCAGAAGACCATCGCCGAAGAGATCCAGAGGGAAGCCTACGACCAGGTGATCTATCTTCCGCTCGGCCAGTTCCTGACGCCGAGCGCCTGGCGGAAATCGCTGACCGGCGTGCTCGAAGGCCCGGCGACGCCGGTCTGGTGGAACGTCGACAAGAGCGAGTAGCGGGTACGCTTTGTTCCGTCATTGCTTCGCTCTCACAGACTCGCCTTGACAAATGCGTAAGTTATGACTTACCGTTAGTCATGGCTTACGCAACTGCACTCTCCGTCCTGGCAGACCCGACGCGGAGGGAGGTGTTCGAGCGGCTTCGGGCGGGCGCCCGTCCGGTGAATGCGATTGCGGCGGGCATGCCGGTGTCGCGGCCGGCAGTGTCACAGCATCTGAAGGTTCTGAAGGATGCGGGGCTTGTCGAAGAGCGTAGCGAGGGCGTGCGGCGCATCTATTCGGTGCGGCGGGAGGGCCTGGCCGAATTGCGCGACTGGCTCGACAGTTTCTGGGGCGATGCGCTAGACGCCCTCAAGCTGGAAGCGGAGCGCTCCTACCGGGCGAAGAAGAGGTCCAAATGAGCGAGCGCGTTGCGATTGCGCCGGTGCGCAAGACCGTCCATATCAACGCGCCGATCGCACATGCTTTCGAGGTGTTCACCAGCGGACTGACACGCTGGTGGCCGCATGATCACGGCGTCGGCAAGCAGCCGATCGCGAAAGTGATGATGGAGCCGCGGCTCGGCGGCCGCTGGCTCGAGATTTCCGCCGACGGCACCGCGACCACGGTCGCCACCATCACGATTTGGGAGCCGCCGCATCGCCTGGTGCTGGTCTGGCAGATCAACGCGCAGTGGAAGCCCGACGCGAGCATGAAATCCGAGGTCGACGTGCGCTTTCTGGCCGACGGGCCGGAGGCGACAACCGTCGAGCTCACCCACCAAAAGTTCGAGACCATGGGCGCGGAGGCGGGCACCTCCATGCGCAACGATGTCGACCGCGGCTGGCCGGGCCTGATGGAGCGGTTCGTGCGCGAAGCGGAGAAACAGGACTAACAACGATCAAGTCGAGATGGAGGACATCGCGATGTCGGAATTCATCGTTCATTCGCATCCCGGCAGTCCGTTCGGACGGTCGGTCATGGCGACGCTGGAAGAGAAGGGCGCGCCCTTCCGCCTCGCGCGGCTCGCGCCCAAATCGCCCGAGCATCTGGCGCTGCATCCGTTCGGGCGCATTCCGATCTTCGAGCATGACGGTTTTCGCCTGTACGAAACGCAGGCCATCCTGCGCTATCTCGATCGCGTGCTGCCGAATCCGGCGCTGACACCTGCCGATACAAAGCGAGCTGCGCGGATGGACCAGGTGATGAACATCAATGACTGGTATCTTTTCCAGGGCGTCGGCAATGTCATCCTGTTCCATCGCGTGGTCGGTCCGCGCGTGATGGGCACGACGCCGGACGAAGACGCGATCAAGGCGGCGATGCCGAGGGCGCACACGGTGTTCGATGAGCTGGCGCGGCTGCTCGAGGCGCAGCCTTATTTCGCGGGCGATGTGATCTCGCTGGCCGATCTCATGATCGCACCTGCGATGGCGATCTTCACCCAGACGCCCGAGTGGTCGGAGCTCGGCGCGCCCCATGCCAACCTTGTCACGTGGCTCGCGCGCATGCAGGGGCGGCCCAGCATGCAGGCCACGACCTGGGAGCGTCTCGCGGAGATGGCCCAGGCGGCGTAAGCGCGCCGCTGGCTCATGCCGGATGCGCGCGCAGATGGTTGAGCATCAGCTCGCTGACGCGCTCCGGCACCTGCTCGGCGGCGAAGTGGCCGACGTCGGGCAGTTCGATAAAGCGATAGGGGGCGGCGATGAAATCGACGGTGCCTTCTGCCGCGGCGCGGCCGACGGTGTCGTCGGCATTACCCCAGATATAAAGCGTCGGCACCCGCGTCGGCCCCAGGGGCGAGCGGATCGCGCCGCGTGCGCGATACCAGGCAAGGGCGGCTTCCATGGCGTCCTTGTTGCCGAGCACGGAGAGATGCTCCTCAATGGCAAAGCCGGGGACGCCGGCTGCGGCGAGCCGCTCGCGCAGCCATTTCGCGTCATCGGCCAGCACGATATCGGCGGCATCGAGCTCGAGAAAGGCGCTGTGATGGCGCGAGCGGCGGAGCTGGTCGCCGTCGGGCAGCTGTAGCGCGCGGTTGAAGGCGTTCGGATGCGGCCGCGACAGCACGGTGAGCGAGGCAAGCCGCTCGGAATGGCGGTCGGCGAACGCCCAGGCGATGCTGCCGCCCCAGTCATGGCCGGCGAGATGAAAGCGCTGCGCCCCATACCCGCACGCCGCGACGATCGCCATCGCGTCGTCCATCAACCGGTCCATGTGATAGCGCGAAGGATCGCGCGGATCGGGCCGCGCGCCTTTTGAATAGCCGCGCTGGCTCGGCGCGATGGCGCGATAGCCCATGTCGGCAAGCGTAGCGAGCTGCGCGCGCCAGCAATGCATGGATTCGGCAAAGCCGTGCAGCAGGAAAACCAGCGGCGCGCCAGCTTCGCCCGCGACCAGCGCATCGAAGGTGAGATCGGCGGAGATGGTGATCTGTTCAAGCTTCGTCACGCGCCGACCTCGTCAGTCTGTGCCACCTGAATATTACGGCCCGCGAGCGGAGCAGGCTGCTATTTCCCGCGCGATCTCGCTGCGATCTTCGTCTGCAATTCGCCGCGGATGCGCTCGATCACGCCTGCATAGCTGCGACTCGCGTCTTGCCTGAACAGCCGCATCGTCGGATACCACGGGCTGTCGTCGCGGTCGAGCAGCCAGCGGTAGTCCGGCGTGTAGGGCAGCAGGATCCAGGTTGGACGCGCGAGGCCGCCCGCAAGGTGCGCCACGCTGGTATCGACGGTGATCACCAGATCGAGACAGGCCATCAGCGCCGCCGTTGCGCCGAAGTCGGTGAGATGTTCCGAGAGATCGCCAATGCCGGGGCGTTCGCGCAAAAAGGCCTTGTCGTCGGGCCGCGGGTCCTTCTGCACGCTGACAAAGGTGGCATCGCAGTCGAATAGCGGCGCGAGCGCGCGCAGGGACAGCGAGTTGGCGCATGGTTCGGGCGAAGCCGCTCGCATTGATCGAGGCAGGCAATTCCGTCCTCGGTGCGGCCAAGCTGCAGCAGCGCCGAGGCTCGCTTCATGGCGGCGTCCCAGTCCTCGGGCGCGAGCCGCTTGAGCTCGCCCAGCACCAGCAGCGCTTCATCGAGCCGCTTCAGCTCGATCAGAAGGGAGGCGAGATCCCGCCATGACTGCGGCGCCGTAGGATCGAGCTGCACCGCCTTGTCGAACGCCTTCAGCGCCTCGTCGTGCCGGCCCTGACGGCGCAGCAGGTTGCCGAGGCTCGCCAGATATTGCGGTTTCGGCCGTTGCCGGATGGCGCGGGACAGCCATTCCAGCGCGAGGTCATCGTGCGTGGCTTGAGCCGACAAAAGCCCCAGCAGATGCATCGTGTCGGCATGATCGGGATCGATCGCGAGCGCCTGCTGGCAGCAAAGCTGTGCATCCAGCGCGCGCCCGGCCTCGAAATGGCGGAAACCGGCCACGCAGAGCGCCGCAGCACCCCTGCCGTCGCCGGATGCCGAGGGAGATGTTCCGGCCGCAGCCTGGCGATCACTATGGTTCATGGCAGATATCTTCAACGGGGACGGACGTAGGATAGATGATTCTGCCGCGTCGTGATCCTGCCTGCGCGCCGCAACGGCGAAGCGCAGAATGGTTGTCAAGATCAGGGTCAAGGGAATTTGTGCTAAAAAGCACGCTTTGGTTGTTACAATCTGACGTCATTTATGCGAGTCATTTTCAGTCGGATCAATTTGCGGAGGATTCGTCGATGACGATCAGCATCAGGGCTTACGCCAACGCCGACGACGTGTTGATTGCGTGGCAACCGGACAAATGGTCGGACGGCTGGGTGGGCTTTCAGCTGGAACGTCGCAACGATTCGACCCAGCAGGTGACGGTGCTGGTCAACCGCATTCCGCCCAAGCCGGGGCAGGGGCCGGTGCAGCCGACCGGTGTGTCGTCGACGCAATCGCCGATCAGGCGCTGCATCTGGACCGACCATAATGTGGTCGAGACCGACAACGTGTCGTATCGCGTCACCGCGATGACAGCGACCGCGGATGGCGGCTTTGCGCTGGATACGGCCGCGGTATCGGACTGGACAGCTCCCGTGGTCGCCTCGGGCGACGTCGGCGGCGGGCTGCAGGCCTATTTCAACCGCGGCACGCTGATGTCGCAGATCGTCAGCCGCTTCGTCGGCGGCGATGTCAGCGAGACCTCGCTGAAGAACTTCCTCAAGCATCTGCAGACGCCGGGCTACCAGCCGCGGCTTTATCTCTCCGGCGATGTGCTGCATCAGATCCTGCTGTTCCTGCACGATGCGGATCGCCGCGGCAGCTCCATCCATGCGGCAATCTACGAATTCAATGACCAGGAGCTGGTGGACGCCCTGAAACCCTTCGGCAGTCGCGGTAGCCTGTTGTTGGGCAATGGCGGTGCCACCACGCCGAACGTTGCGAGCGAGTTGACCACCGCCGGCCTCACGGTGAAACACCGCGATCTCTCGCATCGTGGCGCATCCTCGCCCAGCGTCCACAACAAATTCGTGGTCGAAAGCGATGTCCACGGCAACGCAGCAAGGGTTCTGACCGGCAGCACCAACTGGACCACCACTGGTCTCTGCACCCAGTTGAACAACGTCCTCATCATCGATGATGCGGTGATCGCCCAGCGCTATCTCGATCAATGGGGCAAGCTGGTGGCGGCCGGCGACAACATGACAGCCGACCTGAAGGGTTCGAACACCACGCCGACGATCGACAAGAACATGACGCTCTATTTCGCCGCCACCAATCACGAGGCCGAGTTCAAGCCCGTGCTCGACCTCATCAGCGGCGCCAAGGATGGCGCGCTGTTCCTGATGTTCATGCCGGGGCAGTCTCCGCTTCTCGGCGCGTTGCTCGATCGCGCCAAGGACAACGACATCTATGTCCGCGGCGTCGTCTCCAGCGTAAGCTCCAAGAGCAACACAATCTATTCGGTTGGCGGCGAGGTCGTGAAGTCGGGCGCGCCTGCGCAGGCGTTCCACGACGATGTGCCGCTGCCTGCCGGCATCAGCGAGAAGGACAAGCCATCCTGGGCCGAGCAGGAGTTCAACGTCGGCGAAATGCACGCCGCACATCTCATGGCCATCGTGCATTCCAAGTGCATCGTGATCGATCCATTCTCCGACAATTGCGCCGTCATCACCGGATCGCACAATTTCTCTGACGCGGCGTCCGCGAAGAACGACGAGAACCTTGTGATCATCAAGGGCAACAGGCAGCTTGCCCAGGCCTACGCGCTGCACATCAACGGCGTCTACGACCACTATTCCTGGCGCGCTTATCTCGGCAGCGGCGGCGACCCCGACCAGATCTACAAGCCGCTGGACGGCTGGAAGCCCGGCGGGGGGCGCGAACAGGAGCTGGATTTCTGGATGCAGGAACCGGTGCGGCCGCAGAAGGACCGGCCGGGGCCGTCATCCGGATCATCATCAGGCGGCGGCAAGGGCAAGGCCGTCACCGCGAGCCCGGGCGGCAAATCGGCCAAGACAGCCGCCAAGACAGCAGCCAAGACAGCGACCAAGAGCGATTCGACCGGCCGCAAGACCGCGAAGGTCGCCAAGTCGAAGGCCAAGTCTAAGGCGACCAAGAAGACCGTGAACGCCAAAGCGAAGAAAGCCAAACCGAAGAAAGCCGAGGCGAAGGCGGCCAGAGCAAAGAAAACCAAGGCAAAGGCGTCGAAGGCGAAGAAGTCGAAACGGTAACGCCTATCGGCGATCCGTCCTATCGCCATGTCTCCCGGACGGATCGTCCGCCTGATGGGGCGACCCCGGCCGAGACATCATTTCGGTTGCCATGAGAGGGAAGATCGCAACGGCCAGATCGCTTTGTCGGAGGCGAAGCCCTGGTGCGGGCGGTGGGAGTCGAACCCACACGACGTTGCCATCGAGGGATTTTAAGTCCCTTGCGTCTACCAGTTCCGCCACGTCCGCTTCTCATCAGGCGCGATAGCTCTTAAGCTGAATCGTCGGCTCGCTCTACCCTCATTCTCGGCGATTTTGCGCGCCCGATCTCTGCGTTGACCGAGAGGCCCGGAGGCCTTGCGGCGCTTCATGCCTGATAGATCAACCGCTTAGCCTGACTTTCGGCGAATGTCGATGATGCTCGCGAGGTTACAAACCGCCGTCTTCGTCCGATGAAAACGGGGTCGACCGGAATACGCCCTGTCAGCCTCAATCCGGACAAGAGCGGCTGCTTTAGCCAATCCTAACCTTATTCGACTTACGAACGGCTTATGACTGCCAGCGCACCAGCTCCGCGAATTTCCGCCTTCGCCGTCACCGCCTCGGCGCTGCTTGCGCTCGGCCTCGCGCTGTCCGGCTGCGCCGGCGTCAGCAGCGGCGGGGTGGGCGAGGACATGATGGCTGCCTTCGGTGATCCCGCCAAATACGATCTGTATGATTGCCGGCAACTCGAGACCGAGCGGAAAACTCTCGCCAGTCGCGAGGCCGAGCTGCAGGGATTGATGGCGAAAGCACAGACCGGCACCGCGGGACCGGTGGTCGCCGAAATGGCCTACCGCAACGACTATCTGACGACCCGCGGCCAGGCTCACTTTGCCGATGAGGCCTGGCGCAAGAACAAGTGCCATCCGTCGCCGCCTGGCGCCGCCACAGCCTCCGTGCCCGGCGCGCCGGCAAAGCCCGCACCGCCACAGGCGGCGCGGTGAACGAGCGCGTTCCTCACAGCCGCCAGTCGTAGATCCACGCCTGCCGGGCCAGCACGCGCTCCGGTCCCAATGCACGGATGGTGAGATCGCGCGCAAGCGCCATCGCACCGCTCATGTGATAGATGCGGCCCTGCCTTCGCGCGAGCTGCTGCACATGTGTGACGCGCGCGCGCCGCGCCCGCCCGTAGCGCTGTAATGCGGCGGCGACCTGCGCGCCCGGCTCGAGTGGCGTTTCACCGAGCACCTTCGCCAGCACCGCGGCGTCCTCGATCGCCATGCCCGCGCCCTGGCCTGCGAAGGGCAGCATGCCATGCACGGCATCGCCGAGCAGCGCGACCGAGCCCTCATGCCACTTGCAACCCTCGGCCAGGCTGAACAGGGCCCATTTGCGCCAGTCATCGACCGCGCCGATCAGCATTCGTGCCGCGCCCGCCCAGCGCGCGCCGCCGAATGCCTCCTTGAGTTCATTGGGGTTGCCCGGCGCGCTCCACCCCGGACGGTTCCAGGTGCCCGGCACCACCGCTACCAGGTTGATCTGCTTGCCCGCCGAGATGGGGTAGACAACCAGATGGGCCTTCGGTCCCATCCAGAGCTGTACCCGCGGCGCGGTATATTCGCGCGGCAGCTGTCTTGCATCGAGCGTGCCCCGCCAGGCGATCCGACCGGAAAATTGCGGCTGCGTTTCCGGAAACAGGTGGTTACGTACCGTCGACCAAATGCCGTCGGCGCCGATCAGGGCAAGGGCAATGTCCTGGCGCCGCTCATTGCCGGAGCGGTAGACAATCGTCAGGCCCTTGGCATGGGGCGCGAGATCCTCGAACTGGCAGCCGAGCTTCAGCTCGATATCGGGATGCTCACGGACGGCGTCCGCAAGTGCGGCCTGCAAGTCGGCGCGATGCATCACCCAATAGGGGGCACCAGCACGGGCGCTCGCGGCTTCGCCGAGCGGCAGGCGGACCAGCTCGCCACCGGCGCGCGCGCTCACGATCGTGACCGCTTCAGGTGTGACTGCACGGCGCCCCAAGCGTTCCTTCAACCCGAGGTCGATCAGAACCCGACTCGCATTGGGCGACAGCTGCAGGCCCGCACCAGCTTCCTCCAGCCGCTGGACCCTCTCCAGCACCACAACGCGGAAACCCTTGCGCGCAAGCGACAGCGCGGCTGTCAGCCCCCCGATCCCCGCACCGGCGATGAAAATCGTGCGCGTCAGAGCCACGCGCTTAAAGCGTCAGGCGACGTCCTTCAGCACGCATTCGGGCGGCCGCGCCTCGCCGGCCTTGAGGTCGGGCGCGAAACGATAAAGCGTCGAGCAATAAGGGCAGATGATCTCGTTGTCGTTGCCGAGGTCGAGGAACACATGCGGGTGGTCGAAGGGCGGATTGGCGCCCACGCACATGAACTCCTGCGAGCCGATCTCGATCACGGGAACGCCGGCATCGTTATGGAAGTGCGGGACGACATTATCGGACATCGAATTTCACCTTGAGTGGCAACGGAAAACGGACCCAATCGAACTTGTACACGGTCGCGGCTACCGCGCACCCTATCCATCGGTTTGAGTTGATTCCTTTTAGCCCTTGGCCACCGATTTGTTCATGCAAATTCGACACAATCTTGCCCTCTCAGAGAAGCCCTTCTTTCGTCGGGGCCGTTGTGTCGCAAATACGGCACACCATTTAAGCAGCTACGCGAAAAGCGCGGGTTTTTGATGAAGGCAGCAAGTCTCGGTTTGTCTTTGCTATGCGTGACGCTCAGCGCGGTGCTGGGTGTTACGCTGTGGCCGCATGCACGCGAGGCCGGCGCGATTTTGACGGCGCAGAACGATCCTCCGCATCTTGCGGACATCCGGCTCGAGTCTGTCCTGCGCAATGACCCCGGTGTGATCGGTCGGAATATCGACGCGGCTATAGCGGCGGGGGATGCGGATCTTGCCGACAGCTTTGTCGCGCTGGCACAGGAGAAGCGGATTCCGCTCTCCGACGACACGATCCGTCGCGTGACTGATGCGGTTACAGAAGAAAATTCCACCTCGCATCTCGCGAAGCGATTTGCCAGCGGGCTTGTCACCGGGCAGGCCGATGATGTGGCGAGCCTCTCGGGCACCGTCGCCGGCGACCTCTTCGTCATCGGCGATGTGCGCGACGTTCTGCGCGAGGGCAAGCACCTGGCGATGGGTGAGGAGACCGACCGGCTGGTGCTGTCGCTGGCCGCCGCCGGGCTGGCAGTCACCGCGGCGGCCTATGTCTCAGTCGGTGGTGCCTCGCCGCTGCGGGCCGGGCTCTCGCTGGTCAAGGATGCGCGCAAGGTCGGGCGGCTCGGCGAGGGACTTGCGGCATGGGCCGGGCGCTCGGCGCGCGAGATCGTCGATGCGCCGGCGCTGGAGCAGGCGGTGGCCACCGGCTCGGTGTGGCGGCCGGGCAAAACTGCAACTGCCATCCGTGCCGCCTTTCACGCGGAGAAGGCGGACGACCTGGTGCGGCTCGCCAAGGATGTCGGACGCGTGACCGAAAGGGCGGGCACGCGCGGTGGGTTCGATGCACTCAAAATCGCCGAGGACCCGCAGGACGTCGCGCGGGCTGCGCGGCTTGCGCAGGCCGAAGGCGGCCGCACGCGGGCGATCCTGAAAATCCTCGGCCGCGGCGCGCTGCTACTCGCAAGCGGTGCGTTCGAACTCACGCTCTGGCTGTTCAGCGCGCTGCTCGCGCTGTTTGGGTTCCTCTCCTCGGTCAAATCGGTGACCGAACGTGCAGCGCAAGCCTGGCTAACCCGGAACAAGGCGCGGCGGCTGCACAAACAGCTGGCAGCCACGACCGTCGCTCAAGGCTGAACATCGGCCAAAGGGCTAAACAAGCCCTGGCGATAGCCGCTAGACTGGGGGCTAATGCCGTCACAAAGAATGGAATGATCGATGCCGAGCTTCGACAACGGCGCCGTCGAAATTGCCTATCTCGATGAAGGCGAGGGCGATCCCATTCTGCTGGTGCACGGCTTTGCCTCGAGCAAGAACGTCAACTGGGTCTATCCGACCTGGGTCTCGGATTTGCGCAAGAACGGCCGCCGCGTCATTGCGCTGGACAATCGTGGCCATGGCGAGTCGGCAAAGCTTTACGATCCCGCGCAGTACAGCATTCCGATGATGGCAAGCGACGTGGTCGCGTTGATGGATCATCTTGATATCCCGCGCGCCGATGTCATGGGCTATTCGCTCGGCGCGCGGATGACGGCCTGGCTCGGATCGACCAGGCCGGAACGGCTGCGCTCGGCGATCCTCGGCGGCATCGGCATGGCCATGGTCGACGGCGGCGGCCCGGGCGAGAATGTGGTCGTGGCACTGGAGGCGCCCTCGCTTGAGGCGGTCAGTGATCCCGTCGGACGAACGTTTCGCGCCTTTGCCGATCAGACCCGGTCCGACCGGCGGGCGCTGGCCGCCTGCCTGCGCGGCTCGCGCGGGCTGATGAGCCGGGAGCAGGTCGCCGGCATCAACGTGCCGGTCCTGATCGCGGTCGGCACCACCGACGAGGTCGCGGGCTCGGCGCACGGGCTCGGCGAACTCATTGGCGGTGCCGAGGTGCTCGACATTCCCAACCGCGACCATATGCGTGCGGTCGGCGACAAGGTCTACAAGACCGGCGTGGTGGATTTTTTGTCACGCCGCGCGTAAGTCGTCCGCCTCGTCGTCAAGGAAACGCGAGGCTGCAATCAGCGCGGCGAAGGTCGCAATCCACACCAGGCGCGCGCCATAGCGGTCGTGCGGGCCCGAGAGGATGCCGCAGATCATGGCATTGCCGAGCAGGGTGAAGCACACGGTCGCCGAAAGCAGCGCGACATCGTCAAGCCGCCGGCGCCAGAGGCCGAAGGCAAGCAGTGCGAGGACCGCGAGCATCGATGCGAGCGCCACCGGCACGTGCAGCCAGTTGACGGCCGTGAAGTTGATCTCCTTGCGCTGCTGGCGCGCTGCGCGCATCGGCTTTGCTTGCAAGGGGATGTAGCGCTCGATGATGCCGTAGGTATGGCCGAGCCATTCCGTGCAGCCTTCGCCGGTGGCGATATCCACGAGCTGTTCCGCGGTCGCCTTCAACGCGGCCTCCGCCTGCCAGAGCGGATAGTCCTTCAGCGCGTGAACGACGATATAGCCCATCTCGTCGTCCATCCCGGCAAAGCGGCCGAGATCGTCGAACATGCTGTGGCCCCACAGGAACTGGTCCGCGGTCGCGGGCAGCTCATTGCGATAGGGACAGAGCTTGAAATTCTCGCGCCCGCAATGGTCGTTCAAGAACCGGGCGACGATGCCGTCCTGCATCATTCGTCCGAAGGCGACCCCGTAGCCGCCCGGCGTCCATGCCCATTGCCCCGACAGCGCATAATTCGTCGAAAGCAGCATCAAGGCGCCGGCAACAAGCGACAGCGCGCCTTGCGCGAGTCCCATCAGCGCGATGCGCTCGCGCAGCCAAGGCCTTGCGAGCAGTCCGAGCAGCGTGAGCCCGAACAGCACGCCGAGCGTTGCGCTGTGGGTGGCCGCCGAAAAGGCGGTCAGAACGACCAGCAGGACCTTCTCCAGGGCAGAGACCCTGTCGCCCTTCGCAACCAGAATGAAAAGCGCCAGCACCGACAGGCCGGCGAAGATGTCGGTGAGCAGCATGCTCGAAAGCCACGGCAGGGCCGTGGTCAGGATCAGCGAGAGGCCGATGATGAGCAGGCGAACCGGGTGCACGAGACCGAACACGCGCAAGGTCAATTGCAGGATCCAGAACGTCGCGAGCGCCTGGATGGCGAGATTGAGCCAGAAGCCGGAGGCCTCACCCATATGCAGGTAGAGGCCGAACACGGTGGATCGGCTCGGCACCAGATAGCCCTCGTACCAGCGCGCCAGATAGCCGCCGGTGTCCCATTGCAGGAGGGGATAGCCGTTCCAGATCGCGGGCGCGACCAGGAAGAGGGGAATAAGGACCGCAGCCGTCCAGACCGCGCCTGTCACAGCCAGGCGCGCGCGCAAAACCCTCGTATTGATGATCAGCCTCCCGTCGTTTGACCCACCATGCCGGGAACCACGGCACGGCTGAAATTCCCCAATAGTCGCAACCGGCAGCCTTGATTTCGCAAAAAGGCTGACCAAGTTGGAACAACCCCGTCGTCGGGTTCCTTGGCTTGGGACGATTTCCCCAGGCCGGAAGATGGCCGTTTCAGGCTTCTGGCGCGCGCCGGAAGCTGGAAGCTGCCATTCATCTTTCTGGGGCGGCCGTCAGGACTCCGTCTTGGGGGCATGGTATATTCGAAGCCGCGAGACGGCTTGAGATTTGTGAGGGTCATCCATGGCAATGCACCATGCCAATCCGCAGGTTGGGCGACTGGCGGCGCTGGATCCGATTTGGAGCCGGATTCGCAACGAGGCCGAGGACATCATCCACCGCGAGCCGGAACTCGCCACCTTTATCTTCTCGACCGTGCTGCACCACGACCGGCTGGAAGATTCGATCGTGCATCGGCTCGCCGATCGTCTCGACCATTCGGCGATTTCGGGCGACCTGATCCGCCAGACCTATGACGAGGCGCTGCGCGACGAACCGGACATCGGCAATGCCTTCCGTGCCGACCTCGTTGCGGTCTATGATCGCGATCCCGCGACTTCGCGCTTCATAGATCCCTTGCTTTATTTCAAGGGCTTCCACGCGCTGCAGGCCCATCGTCTTGCGCACTGGCTGTTCAAGAAGGGCCGCAAGGATTTTGCCTATTATCTGCAGAGCCGAACCTCTGCCGTATTCCAGACCGACATCAATCCCGCCGCGCGGATCGGCCGCGGCATCTTCCTTGATCATGCCACCGGTTTCGTCTGCGGCGAGACGGCGGTCATCGACGACGATGTTTCCATCCTGCACGGCGTTACCCTCGGTGGCACCGGCAAGGAGAACGAGGACCGCCATCCCAAGATCCGTCATGGCGTAATGATCGGGGCAGGCGCCAAGATCCTCGGCAACATCGAGATCGGCCATTGCGCGCGTATTGCCGCGGGTTCGGTGGTGGTCAAGCCGGTGCCGCACAACGTCACCGTCGCGGGCGTGCCCGCCAAGATCATCGGCGAGGCCGGCTGTGCCGAGCCGTCGCGCACCATGGATCAGATGATCAACGCACTCGGACTTTAATTCTAATCATGTTTGCAAGCGTGATCCGGCAGGTTTTTTCTGCCGGATAAGGCTGGCGGTTCGCGTTGTCTCGTCCTAAAAGCCGCCCGGAAAATTCCAAAGATCGGATTGGAGACTGCCGTGGACGTTCAAGAAATCAGAAAGCTAGACGCCTATCTCAAGCGCGTGTTTGGCAATCCCAAGATCAGGGTTGTGCCGCGGCCGAAGAAGGATGACTCCGCCGAGGTCTATATCGGCGAGGAGTTCATCGGCGTGCTGTTCGTCGACGACGAGGACGACGATCGCTCGTTCCAGTTCCAGATGGCGATCCTCGAGGACGACCTCGTCGAGTAGCACGGGGTCAGGATCGGCTGTGCGGGCGCGACGGGAGTGCAGACCCCGTCACGCAACAGTGCGGGGCACGATAGTCGAGCAGCGACTCGGCAAACGGCCCGATCAAGTCAAACCGGGCGTTGACGACCTGTCAGCAGGTTGTAGACCAGCAGCACGACCACCGCGCCGACGATGGCGACGAGCATGCTGTAGAGGTTCAGGCCTGATACGCCTTCTTTTCCGAACAGGCTGAACAGATATCCGCCGACAATGGCACCTATAATGCCAAGACCCATGTTGAGCCAGAACCCCTGGCCCTGTTTGTCCACAATCTTGCTTCCGATAAACCCTGCGATAACCCCGAGTATAATCCAGCTCAAGATGCCCATCTGCTGATCTCCTCGTATGTCGCCCACCCGCATCATTGGTGGCATCGTTGCCTTCGCGGGCCACTTGATCCAGATCAAGATGCCGTAACGTCCCCGACGCGCTGCCACCGCGCGGGATTGAGGGACGTTTCATCCGGCTTCAGGTTCTCAAATTGAAAGAGGCGGCCGTTTTGGGCCGCCTCTTGGTCGCTCGCGTGCCTACTGGCAAACGTACATGATGCCATCGCCGCCCTTGACCAGGCTGCCCGGTGTGCAGCCAATGCCGTTGCGCTGCGCATAGTCAGCCCAGCCGCTGTAGCAGGTCCAGTTATTGTTACCCCAGCCGCCGACGGTGCTGTATCCAGCGCCGCCGAAGCCGCCGACTGAACACCAGGGGCCGCCGGCATAGTAGGCCCGTACCGCGTACCAAGAGAGACCAGACTGGTCGGCTATGTAGGGATTGAAGGGATGATAGTACGGGGTAACCAAGAGCCGTCTAGCCTGGGCACTCTCGACTGACAGCGAAACGCCGCGCTGCGCAGACCAGCCAACGGTGAACAGCGCAGCAAACGCGACAGTCGAAGCTGCGATTGCAAGTTTTCTCAAACGCCTCATCATTTTTCTCCAATACTGCCTCGTCCCCCGTCGTAAGAAGGGCACACCCGCCAATGGGTTCCCTTGAGAAAGATCAAAGAAAATAACGCGCTCGATATGGCAGTAGTTCAGACCTATCTGGGGATAGGCGGCACGGTGAAGCCATGGCTCCGCGCCGCGTCCATTTCAGGCGGATCGAGCGACCGAGGTCATAAGGCGGGCCGATCCAAGCCAGGCCATTTGCCGGTAACCGCAATGCAGCAGCGGAAAGTCATCGTCACACGGACTTACAAGCAAATGTCCTAATGAGCGCCATAGAGCTGCATGGTGAGCTGGTCCATCGCGTCCGCAACCTCGCGCCATTGCGCAAGCCAGCTGCGTGGAAATCGGAAGGTGAGATCGGCGCCGCCGATGCGCCGCTCGCTCAGGCACATTCCGGGCGTCGTCGCATCGCGCATGCAGCGGGCGTTCAGGAGCGGCGTCGCGGCAGAGAACAGGTCCTCGCCGGCATAGGGCGTGCCCTCGCGAAAGGCGCGCATGGTCAGGCCATTTTCGAGTGGCGTTGTGGTGTCAGCGAGATAGCGTGGATAGATCGTGCGCACCCTGGTGTCGGGGGAGAGCGCGTCATGATGGGCCGCGATCGACAGGAAGATGCGGTCGACCGGCTGGATTGCCTCTTCAACCATGTCCGCGGTGACGTGCTTCGGTGCTGCCGGCGGCTCGAGCGAGGGATAGTTGAAGGCGAGGTCGATCCGTTCCTGCAGCCCGGAGTGACGCTGGATCTTCATCCGCACCGCTTCAGTCGGTACGTTGAACAGGGTTCCGCCAACGCTGACCGGCAGCTGTTCCGGGTCGGCTACGCCCTCGGTTCTCCAAGTCGGCCACAACAGATAGGCGACGAGCGCAATCGCGGCCAGCCCGAGGCCGATGCCTGCGATGATCGGAACGAGATGGCTCGTTCTGCGCCAGACACGCACGCTGGAGAGAGTGGTCGTAAACACCGTCATGAGCGACAAGATCGTCAAGTGAAGCGAATCAGCGGCGACTATGCCACGCGATTGCGGCATTCCGGGAATGTTTCGCCCTATCAGCGGCGGTGCTGCCGGCCGCTCCGGCTGCATGGCCGCCCCTTGACGTTAACCTTTTCTTAAGGATGTTGTGGCGGGCCGCCCGCGATTTTGCCAAAACTTGGCGGGTGGTTCGTCGTGGCGTTCTTGGGGTTATGCGTTCAATGTCGCCGGAAGCGTTCAATTCCCTGTTTTCCCTCTGCATCGGTTTTGCCCTGGCCGGCATGCTCGCCAGTGGCTACCAGTTCCTTACCGAGCGGCAGGCGGGCTTCGGGCTCCTGCAGGAGGGGGTGACGCCACGGCGCTTTGCGGCCGTGCCGTTCCTGGTCTTCGCGGCGCCCTTCATCATCATGCGCAACACGCTGCTCGGCGTACAGGTCGAGCGCCGCCGTTTCGAGTTTGTCATGATGGCAACCGTCATCGCAGGCTTCTGGAGCATGATGTCCGGAACCTTCTTCCTGATGACGCTGCGCGCCGCGGGGCTGTTGGCTTGACCAGCCGCATCGCTTGAAAACCCGCTTTTGCTTGTGCCAAGCTCTCCTCGAGATGAGGAGAATTTGATGGCGATTTACGAGCTCGACGGGCAGGCACCCGACCTTCCGGCGGACGGCGACTACTTCATTGCGGAAACCGCGACCGTGATCGGCAAGGTGCGCCTGAAGAAGGGCGCGAGCGTCTGGTTCGGTGCCGTGCTGCGCGGCGATAATGAGTGGATCGAGGTCGGCGAAGGCGCCAACGTCCAGGACAATTCGACCTGCCACACCGATCTCGGCTTTCCCCTGGCCATCGGCAAGAGCTGCACCATCGGTCACAATGTCATCCTGCACGGCTGCACGCTGGAGGAGGGGGCGCTGGTCGGCATGGGCTCGATCGTGATGAACGGCGCGAAGATCCGGCGCGGCAGCATCATCGGGGCCGGCGCCGTCGTCACCGAGGGCAAGGAATTTCCCGAATACTCGCTGATCATCGGCGCGCCCGCGCGCGTCATGAGGACGCTCGACCCGGCGCAAGCGGAGCGGATGGGCAGCGCGGCAAAGTTCTATCTCGCCAATGGCGGGCGCTACAAGAAGGGCCTGAGGCGGATCGGCTAAAGCATGATCCGGAAAAGTGTGTAGCGGTTTTCCGAATAGATCATGCTCAATCAAAGACCTAAAGCGCGCGCCGCTTCTTTGGCGGCTTCGGCCGCGCATCCGATTTCGCCGTCGCATCCAGCTTCGCGCTCTTGCGCAGCGCATCTCTCAGATCGATGGGAATGCCGTGCTTCTTCAAGAGGTCGGCGAAGGCTTCGTCTGCGAGCTCCTGCAGCGTTCCGGTGCGGTCGCGCGCCAATTGCTTGAGCTTGTCGAACGTATCGTCGTCGAATTCGATCAGTTTGCGCATGCCTAGCCCTAGTGAAGCCTGCTGCGGGCCGGCCATGGGGGCACGAAGAATTGAGGAACGTCAAGCCGCTCAGGCAAGCCCCGCGTCTGGATTCCAATCGGTCGCGCCTTAGGTTCCAGTAGGGGTGGATTAAATAATCGTCGCGCTCCAGGTCTTGCATAGAGTGTGATCCAGCGTTTCGGGATCGCGCGCTCGGACATGCTTGGGGCGCGACCTACGCAGGAGAATGAGTGTGAGTAAGTTGCGAAGGGCGATGATCGCGTTGGCCGCTGTGGCCTCGATCGGGATTGTCGCACCACAGGCCGCCTCAGCGCGCGGCGGCGGCGGGTTTGGTGGCCATGGCGGCTTCGGCGGCGGTGGCTTTCACGGCGGCTTCGGTGGCGGCGGCTTCCACGGTGGCTTCGGTGGCGGTGGCTTCCACGGTGGCTTCGGTGGCAGTGGGTTCCACGGCGGCTTCGGCGGTTTTCATGGCGGCGGTTTTCACGGCGGGTTGGGCGGCTTCCACCGTGGCTATGGCTTCCGGCGCGGTCTTGCCGTCGGCGCCGGGTTGGGCTGGGGGCTTTACGGGCCCTATTCCTACGGCGGTTACTACCCGTATTACGATGATGACTATCCCGCTGCGGGCTACTACGACGACGGCGGTTACGGCGGCGGCTGCATGATCGTCCATCACCGCGTTCACACGCGCCATGGTTGGAGCTACCGCATCGTTCACGTCTGCGACTAGGGATTGCCCGGCGAGCGGCGGGAAACGCCGCTAAAGCATGATCCGGAAAAGTGTGTAGCGGTTTTCCGAAAAGATCATGCTCAATCAAAGACCTAAAGCGCGATGACGATTCAACCAAATCTCATCGCGCTTTAGGCCGGCACCTCTTGTGATTTCTAGCTCAGCACGCCGTGTTTCTTGAACCAGGCTTGCATCTGCTTCCAGGCATCTTCCGCGGCTTCCTTGCGGTAGCTCGTGCGGTAATCGGCATGGAAGCCGTGGGGCGCGCCGGGATAGATCTTGAATTCGGCCGTCTTCTTGTTGGCCGCGAGCGCCTCTTTCATCTGCTCGACCTGCGCGACTGGAATGCCAGTATCGGCCTCGCCATAGAGGCCCAGCACCGGAGCCTTCATCTCGGGTGCAAGCTGCAGCGGGCTCTTCGGCCACAGCGGATTGGGCGGGTCGACCGGCGGGCCGTAGAAGGCGACGCCGGCCTTCAGCGCACCGTTATGCGCGGCATATTCCCACACCGTGCGGCCGCCGCGGCAGAAGCCGATAATGCCGAGCCGCGTGGTGTCGCCGCCCTGCGCCTTGGCCCAGGCAACGGTCGCGTCGAAATCGGATAACAGCTCGGCATCGGGCTTGGAGTTGACGATCGGGAGCAGGTCCTTGATGTCGGTGATCTTGGTAAGATCGACGCCCTTGCGGAAGTAGTAGTCGGGCGCGACCGCAAAGGCGCCGAGCTTGGCAAGCCGCCGTGTCACGTCCTTGATGTATTCGTGCAGGCCGAAAATCTCCATGGCCACGAGGATGACCGGCGGATTGCTCACGCCCGCAGGGCGGGCGTAGTAGCCCGGCATCTCGCCGTCACTGACCTTGATCTTGGTGTCGCCGGCATCGAGGCCCGTGGTGTCGGTCTTGATGACGTCGGCGCGAACGGGGCCGGTGGCGAGCGTGTAGCCCGCGGCCAGCGCGGCAGAGGCGGTCATGAAGCCACGGCGCGAGACCGGGGCGGGCTTTGTCAGTCCGATCACATCGGATGTCACGGTGGTTTCGGCATTCATCAGTCTGTCCCTCCCGCTGATCCGGCGCGCGCTGCCTTAAGGCCGGCCGTATGCGCAATTAAAGCCTAAGGCGCGCGCCGCTGTCGTCGCTCGTCCCAGGCCCCGCGCATTCACGAGCATGCGTCGGTGAAACGCAAGTCACCAGCCTGCGAGGCGAGTCTAAAAAAACGTCCGAGGAGGGGGAATAAATAAACAAGGCCGTCGGCGTAGTATGCCACCGACGACCTTGCCAGCCCCGGAATTGAAATTGGCTCACGCCTTCCGGTGCATTGGAACATGCCCCGGTTTTTCACGGGCGAGTGTGAGCTATTTCACATCCCCAGCGGAAAATTGCGGCTCGATGTCGCCCCGACGGGGACGGGGCCTACGCCCAATCAGGATCCGTTCAACCCCGCGATTTGCCCGAGCCGCGGCTCGCTCTGGAGGCGTGGGCCCTGGCGCGGAGCGCCCGGTGATGGGAGGGCGCAGGGCTCGACGGCTCCGAACTCTGGGCGCTGGCGAAGGACTCCCGCAACCCGCTGATGGCCTCGGTCAGCGAAGTGATCTGCTCGGACAGGCGCTTGGAGTCGGCCTGTTGGGCTGCGAGCTGCTTGCGCACCTGCTGCAACTGGTCCTGCATCATCTGCAGCTGGTCGATCGATTCCTGCTGGCTGACTTCGAGCCCCCTGGTCTTCTCGACCAGCTGTTCGGACGCTTGCGCCGCCCGGGCCTGGAGCTGGCGGGCGACTGCCGAGCGGTCCAGCTCTGGGGAGGTCCCTGTGTAAGCGCGCCAGAGCGCGATCGAAGCGACCGCCCCCAGGATGACTAGAAGTGTGGCGGCCGCCAGTGCAATCGGCTGGGTCCCGATCCGAGACAGGTCTTGCCCAGAGTTTTCGCGCGTCAACTGCGTCATCGGATTGCAAGTCCCAGGCAAAAGTACGCTTCGCAACAAACCGCGCCGGATAACGGCAGCCACCAATTCAAAGCGCGGAGGGCTCACGCCGGCGCAAAATTGGTGTTTGCGGTGGAAATCCGACAAAAAGGAGGCTGCCGAGCCCCGGAGAGTGCGGGGAGGGGTATTGGGTGGTTTTCCTGGCGGGTCGCAGCCTCGTGCCTGGCGGCCTCCCGAACGCGCAAGTCCAGGATCACCCCCGGAGCCTGACGCCGCCGCGACCAACCGGCAATCAGCGCCAATCGATCGGCGTGAACCTCAGTCGCCGGCGGTCCAATTCGTCACCCAACCGCTGCGCCTGCTGCCTCGCCGTTTCGCCCAGCAGGCGGTGCTTGCCGCCGGCCTGCATGTCCGCCGACACTTGCTGGCGGATGTTCTCGTAGAACTTCAGGACGCTCTCATCACTCAGATCTTGAATAGCCATGGATAACACTCGCAATCGACACGTTTTCTGAAAACGCTGCTGTGGCGGAATGTTCTGAACCGCAGCCTGCACAGCGCAGCAAAAAAGGAGCCGCCGATGAGCTCAGCGGCTCCTCCCGGGAAAATCGCTTACCGAAATGCAATATACCCCTGCCCCGGTGCCGGTCTCAGCGTGGCCCGGATGCCGGGGTTTGTGGAGTCACAAAATGCAGTTCCGCGCGGTGGAACAACATTAACGTTGCTTGTTGACCACAACGCTGGCTACCGCGGACCTAGCCGCTTATTTCTCGCCGAGTAGCTTCCCGGTTTCCGGGTTGACGAAGTGAATCCGGGCGCAAGCCGGGCAGGCAACCTGTCGGTATGAGTTCGGCGCCTCCTCCGGATCGTCTGCTAGCCAGTGCTGGACCTGCATTCCGGTGCTTGGACACTTGAGGAGGATGTGGCGGGCCATGGCCAGCAATATGGCGAGATGCTCTGTTCAATAAAACTACGGATGTTTGCGGAGGCAGCCGCCATGGGCCACGCCGGACTCGATCTGCGTCGGACGACGCGCCGGGACGCTAAAGCGTGGTCCGGAAAAGTGTGCCGCGGTTTTCCGAAAAGACCATGCTCGATCAAAAACCTAAAGCGGCGACGACGATTCAACAAAATCTCATCGCGCTTTAATCAAGGGCCAGCAGAAGCTCTACTCCCAGCACGAAGGCGAGCCCGGTCAAAGCAACAATGAACCACCAATTGTCCCTCATGGCCCGACTATCTTCTCGCCCGCAAGCTGCGCTTTGATCTCGATCAAGCCTCGGCATGCACGGCGTGCACGGCTCGATAATTTCAGCAAGCGACGGTTGGGTTCGGGAAGCGGGCCGTCACGGGACCGATATGATCGCAGAGGCCTCCGCGCCATGCTGGAACACGAGCAGGCCAATGCTCAGAACGAGCGTGGCTGTGCTCAGCGTGATCGCGACAAGCGCGCGTTCCATGCGGATTTTGAGATCGTCTTCCATTGCGGAGTAAACAGAGTTCGGCTTGCTTTGTTCATTTGTCGTTCATTCAAAACGACCGGTTCGTGGTTCGGAAATAAGGGGCTTGACTGCGATCCCGGATGGGAACCGAGCGCATTTCTGAACGTTCGAGCGAAGGGGCGGCCTGCTGAAAGAATGGCCATGGATAGGGTCGAACGCTGCTTTATTGGCTCGGTGATCCTTGGGCTCGCAGCTTTGGCTGTTGCGATTGTCCTGATGTAATGACTGGACGTAGTGACCGGGTTCGCGGCGATATCGATTCCAGTCGGCGACCGGCCGGTCACCACCCGGACGCGTTGGGCGGTGACCGGCCGGACGTGGCGGAGTTTCCGCTCTTCGGCACGTCGGCGGACCGGCCCACTTCGGCCGGCGCGCCAGCACGCGGTGGTCTTGGCTGTTCCGGCGCCCAGCTAACTGGCGGGCCCAAAATGTCTCATGGATCGGCGGGTCGAGCCGCTAAAGGGCCAAGCGAGTCGGTGCCACCGCTGGATTGGGGTTCACTTCAAGTTCGATGCCCGAAACGACGATCTTTCCGTCGCCGCGCTGACCGGTTTGCGCCGCGCTGCCGATGAGGTCGACGATGGTCCTGACGCGATCTTCCGGGACGATGACCTCTACTTTCATCATGGACAGAAAACACGGCGTGAACTCCATGCCACGATATATTTGCCTGTCTCCCTTCTGACTATAGTCGCGGTTTTCAGTCACAGACACATCGCGCATCCCGATGGAGGCCAGCGCGGCTACCACATCATCGATCTTGTGCGGCCTGACACGCGCTGTAACAAGCTTCATAGGTTGGTTCATGGTTCGCCTCAGCAACTCGGTTCGTCGAAGTTTTGCAGAGTTACGATGGGAATGCGAGGTGATCCGGTGTTGCCTTCTGTAACATCTGTTCACACGTGCGGGTTTGCGTGCATGCCCCGGATCACAAAACACGTCCGCTTTTCCAGAGAGCGGCCATCGGGCGGTAATTGGTACGCCGGCCTAGCCGTCGTCGACCACAAGCCGTCCGGCATCTCGCGGACCTCGTCAACTTCGGCGACGCGGGATCGGCGAAGGGCGGGCTCGACGGATTTCATGCGGGCCGATGTTGTCTGATTTTGCACCGCCTCGCCCAACGATCCAACGATAGTGAGGGCCTCATCAGGTCGCGAGCGTTGCAGGGCGTTCGCTTCGTCCCACTGCGCCGCATCCAAACATCGCGCTCTTCGTCAGCGGTCAGGGAGCACCGGCATCGCTCCTAGTCCAGCAGCCCACGCTAGCATTTTTTTTCGCTGGTTCGTCGAAAGTTTGAATGTGTTGCAGCCGTGCCATTTCCAGTCGGTCGCATTTTTGCCATTATTGATATTGGCTGGTGAATCAGCGCACTGGCTAGGCCCGGCACACCTTCGGCGGGGGCTGTGTGCCGGGCCGCCAGCGGCTTTAGCCGCTTTTTGTGGGGGACACCGTGATTCTCCGGAATCCACAGAGTTATCCACAGGCCTTAAGGTTCCTTTTGCCGGGCGTGGTGTTTCATTCCGAATAAATTTTCACCGGCGAGGGGCCGTGGCGACGCGGCCCCTTTCGATTCCGCTCCAACCACAAAGATATAGATGTTCCAGAACATATTGTGAACGTGCGGCCGCCGGTTACCCAGTAAGGTATATGAACAGAATCGGGCATGCGAACAGATCGCGGCAAAAGCGTGGCTGTTGAGCGCGACACGTTGAGAGTGAAATATCCGACCGCGTAGCGACTGGGTGGATGGGCACGGACACGTAAACAGGCCGGGATCAAATTCCACGGACTATCCCGTGTTGCACCGCACGTTTCATGCTCCGTTCTGCGCCGTGGCGACATCGCTCGATGCAAAAAACCCGAAGAATCAATGATGGCCGGCGCCCAAAAAGTTGCGGCCAGGCTTTTGGGGGAAGCCTGGCCGCGCGCGAACCGGTCTGGGACGGGGAGGGGTGGGGATGTGACCGGGTCGCGTAACTCCTCAAATCTCTGTTCTCGGGCCTCAACGTCCGTCGCGGGCGCTGGCGGTCGACACCGCAGGCCGGCTGTCGCCGAGCGACACCCAGACGTTCGGGTCGCTTTGCGACTGGCGCTTCACGAAGCGGTAGCCGGTCTCGATCCAGGGCACGACATTCTCGTTCTGATTGTCGAGAACGAACTCGCCCTTGTCCGTCTTCACCGTCAGCACCGCGTGCCCTTCGCCTTTCTTGTCGCGCACCACGGTGATCAACAGCGCCTCGCGCGGCCAGCCGGCGTCGATCAGCATCTTGCGCTTCAACAGCACGTAATCCTCGCAGTCGCCGTAGCCGTCCGTCGGCAACGACCACTTCTCGATCACGCCCCAATGATCCATGTCGGTTATCGGCTTGACCGTCTCGTTAACCCAGCGGTTGACCTTCAGAAGATCGCGCCAAGCCGTCTGCGACATCACGATGTCGCGCGGCTCGCTCTGACCGCTCCGGCATTCGCCCGGGTTGTCGGCGCAGAACTCGACCCAGCCAATCGGCGCCCGCGTCGTCTCGCCAAGGCTCGCATAGAGCACGCGCTCGTCGCCTGCCTTGGCCTGCGCACCGAAACTGATCAGGATGGCGATAACCGCCAATCCCTTCGCCTGTCCCTTGAAGTCCATTGTGGCCCCCGTTTCTTGTTGGGACCACGTTTCGCATAAAGTTTTTGCGCCCCGGCTAAGCCGGCCAAGTACAATTGAGACGAATGAAAGTAAAAACTGGAGAGATTTCGATTTTTACTTGAATATTATTCGATTAAAATTTGAAATAACTGCAATTGAGTAAAATTTTATCGATTAACACCTCAGGCGCCGCCGCTGCAGCGTTTCCGGGCACTCGCGCCCCTCGCGTTAACCGGATTTGAGGCCGCTACGTGCGGGCCATTGCGGGAGCCAAAAGCAAACGGCGCCCGAAGGCGCCGCGAAAACAGGAGAACTTGCCAATTCTGCGCTTTACCGGGCGGTAACGCTCTCTTCGAGAGTCTCGGCCATCTGTTCATGAACGAATTCGAGGGCAAAGCCGTCCTCGAGGTTACGCACCGCGCGGGCCTGCACCCGACCGAGCATGACCAGCGAGCGCAGGGGCGGTCTTGTCTCGGCGGCGATTGCCGCGCCCGACAGCGACATGTCGATGATACGGCAGGTCATCTTGCTGCCGTCCTCGAGCGTGAGGATGGCGATCGGGTTGCGCGGTATGATGCGGTCGTGGCGGCGATCCTCGGGCAGATTGAGAATGTCGCGGTTGGCGAGCCAGGTCAGCTGTGCCGCGAGCTTGTCGCGCTTGCGGGCGGTCGCCGCGACCGTCATGGCAAAGCCGTTGTCGATGATGCGGGTGATCTTGCCCTCGACCCGGCCGATATGGTCGAGATAGGCGATCACGCGGTCGCCGACATTGCCGATGCCGGGCGCCAGCAGCGCCAGGCCGCCGGGCGACATATTAATAATCTGGCAAGGAAATTCACGCCGGTCCGGGAGCATGTAGCGGCCAAGCAGATGCACTTTCACGCGCTGAAAGCGCCGACGTTCTTCCGCTGCCGGAAGAATGGATTTTTTGTTCGCCAACGCCATCGTTGTACCCACCACCACCGGCTGTGCGGCAGCGAAAACCCTACGGCCGGCAGGGTTAATGAGGGGTTAGCGGGGTCGTCAGTTATTAGCAGATGTGGCGGCGGCGAAGCGTGCCGGCGCGCTTGGCACCACGAGCCGCTTGCCTTTAATCTTTTGCCAGCCCGCGCCAACAACCGACAACACCAGATGCGGGCGGGAGGACATCGACATGCAACAGATCCGCGTCTGCACCTATGACGGCCCGGGCGCGGCGCCCGTCATCCGCACCGTGCCTTGGCCTGAGATCCCGAAGAAGGCGGCGCTGATCAAGGTCGGCGCCTGCGGCGTCTGTGGCACTGATTTGCATATCCTCAAAGGCCATTGGCCGAAGCCGTTGCCCTGGCCGTTCACGCTCGGGCACGAGATCGGTGGCGTGCTGGTCGAGACAGGCTCCGAGTTCACATCCGATTTCATGGACAAGCCGCTGCAGGTTGGCTCGAAAGTGATGATCCCGCCGCTCATGCCCTGCGGCCGCTGCTATTACTGCGTCCATTACCCTGATCATGCCAACAAGTGCCTGACGCCCGTCTATTACGGGCGCTATCTCGGCTTCGACAAGGCGCCGCATCTGTGGGGCGGCTGGGCCGAATATGTCTATGTCGATCTCGACATGCTGCCGGGCACCAAGATCTACAAATTACCCGACGACATGTCGCTCAGGCTCGGCGCGCTGTCGGAGCCCTTGACCTCCTGCATCCGCGCCTTCAACCGCGCCACGCGCGCCGGGGGCTTCTCGTGGGGGGCTACCGTGGTGATCCAGGGCTCCGGTCCAATCGGAATCCTGGCGGTGGCCGCAGCTCAGGAGATGGGCGCGGGGCGGGTGATCTGCGTCGGCGCGCCGGAAAGGCCGCGGCTCGAGCTTGCCCGCAAGTTTGGTGCGGAAGCGACCGTCGACATCGAGCAATTCAAAACCGCGCAGGAGCGCATCACTGCGGTGCGCGACATCGTCGGCGGCTTCGGCGCCGATCTCGTGATGGATTGCTCGGGCCATCCGACCGCGGGGCCCGAGGGCATCGAGATGCTGCGCGACGGCGGCACCTATGTCGAGATGGGCCAGTTCACCGATGCCGGCTCGATCGAGACCTCCTGGCACCGCATCTGCACCAAGGACCTGACCGTGCTCGGCTCGTGGGGATTTACCGGCAATGACCTGCCGCTCGGTGTCGAGATGCTCTACCGCACCCGCGACAAATATCCGTGGGAAGCGATGCAGACGATCTATCCGTTCACGGAAGAGGGCGTGAGGCAGGCCGTCGCGGATGCCATGGCGATGAAGACAGTGAAGTCGACGATCGTGCCGTGGCCAAAGCTTATTGAGTGAGGCGGCGGAGGCTTGCAAACCGCGCCGCGATTCCTTATGTACGCGGCTCTTTCTCGCAAATTCAGCGACCCAGGCGTCCAACAATGCGGCAGTCACAGCAAGCACGAATGCTGAAGACGGAAGGGCTAATGCCCTTGTCCGCCGCCAATCTGCTTTGGACCTGACCGAACGTCTCACCTGACAATCGTGGCAGCCCGGAGCGGAAGCGGCTCCGGGCGCCGAACGAGCTCTCGCGGTGCCTCGAGTCGTGCAAACCAGCACGGGAGCTCGAACACCACAGGTGTCCAATGTCCAAAGAGAAGTTCACCCGCCTCAAGCCCAACTGCAATGTGGGCACGATCGGCCACGTGGACCATGGCAAGACGACGCTGACGGCGGCGATGACGAAGGTCTCAAGCGATCACGGCTGGGGCGCCTTCGTCTCCTATCAGGACGTCGCCAAGGCGTCGGCCGCGCAAGGTACGCGTGACGACTCGAAGATCCTGACCATTGCGACGAGCCACGTCGAATATTCGACGGCGGCGCGGCATTACTCGCATGTCGATTGCCCGGGCCATGCCGATTATGTGAAGAACATGATCACGGGCGCGGCGCAGATGGACGGCGCGATCCTGCTCGTCTCCGCCGTGGACGGGCCGATGCCGCAGACGCGCGAGCATATCCTGCTGGCGCGCCAGGTCGGCGTGCCGCGCATCGTGGTGTTCCTGAACAAGTGCGATGTCGCTGACGACCCGGAGCTCGTCGATCTGGTCGAGATCGAGGTGCGCGATCTGCTGTCGAAGTACCAGTTCGACGGGGATAACGTGCCGGTCATACGCGGTGCCGCCATGAAGGCGCTGCAGGGCGAGACGGGGCCGTTGGCGGATCAGGCCATCCTGAAACTGTTCGAGGCGCTCGACAGCTATGTCGAGTTGCCCGAGCGTCCGAAGGATGGGTCGTTCCTGATGCCGATCGAGGGCGTCCAGTCGATCTCCGGCCGCGGCACTGTCGTGACCGGGCTGATCGAGCGCGGCACGGTCAGGCTCGGCGACGAGGTCGAGATTGTAGGTCTCGGCGAGACCCGCAAATCGGTGGTCACCTCGATCGAGAGCTATCGGAAGATTCTCGACCAGGGCGAGGCCGGCGATAATGTCGGCTGCTTGCTCCGCGGGATCGACAAGGGTGTGGTGGAGCGGGGTCAGGTGCTGTCGAGACCGGGCGCCGCGAAGCCGCACAAGACCTTCCGGGCGGAAGTGTATGTGCTGACGAAGGACGAGGGCGGGCGCCACACGCCCTTCTTCCGCAACTATCGTCCGCAGTTCTACTTCCGCACCGCCGACGTCACCGGCACCGTCGACCTCGGAGACGGCGTCGACATGGTGATGCCGGGCGACAATGCCGAGCTTACGATCGAGCTCAACAAGGCGATCGCGCTTGAAGAGCGGTCGCGCTTCGCGATCCGTGAAGGCAACCGCACCGTCGGTGCCGGCATCGTGACGCGGATCATGGAGTGAGGAATGGGGGCCGGGTGAACCCGCGCCCCCATTTCACTTCCCACCGGGCCATTTGCTCTGCGAGGCCGCATCTCAACTCGACGCACGCGGCAGAGCGCGCGCCCGTGCGAATTTCTGCGCGCTGACTGGCTTGCCGAACAGAAATCCCTGCGCCTGGTCGAAACCCAATTCCTGGACGGTGAGGAAATCGGCGCGGGTCTCGATGCCCTTGGCGACGGTGCGCGCGCCGTAGTTCCTGGCGAGATCGATGATGCTGCGGCAGACCACCTGCTTGAGCCGGTCGTTAGCCGAGCCCACGACGAACTGGCGGGCGACCTTCAGCTCGATGAAGGGGAATATCTCGAGCGCGGCGAGTTCCGGCCAGTCCGTGCCGACATTGTCGACCGATATCGCGAGGTTGCGAAATCGGAGTTCTCGCGCGATCTCGACGATGAGGTCGCGGTTGCGGATGATATCGTCGGCGTCGATTGCGATGAGCAGGCCGCCGAAAGCCGGGTGGCTCGGCAATTTCCTGCAGAGGTCGAGCACCGCGGGCCGGTCCTTCAGGATGGCGAGCGGCAGGTTGATCGAGATTTCGAGTGCCCCGCGGGTCTGCACGAACAGGTGCCAGTCCTCGAGCGCTTGCGTGACCACGAACTCGGAGAAGCCGCGGAAGCTCGGATCGCTGTCGTCGGGGATCAGATCGGCGGGCGCAACCACGCCCCAGGCCGGATGACGGATGCGCACCAGCGCCTCGGCGCCCAGCGCCAGCAGCGAGCGCGCGTCGATCTTGTGCTGGTACCACAATTCGAGCCAGCCGAGCTTGAGCGCCTCGGCGACGTCGATGACGGGGTGCGGCGCCTCGTCGGCGGAGAGCAACGGAGCGATGCGTCCACGCAGCGCGTCGACGCTGAAGGGGGTCGGCAGCGGCGGCAGCATCGCGAGCCCCAACTCGTGGCAGAGCTGGTGGACGGCTGTGACCAGGACGGAACCGGCAGGACCGACGGCAAGGATGGAGCCGTCGAACGCGGCACCCCCTAGAACGTGCAGGATCCTGCTGATCTCGACGGCATCGCCGCTGGAGATGCCGAGCACGACCAGATCCGGCGCGGTCTCCATGATGGTTTCGGGCTCAGCAGGGCATTCACAGGCGATGAAGCCAAGGTCGGTGAGCGTTTCCGTCAGGAAGGCCTGATTGTGCCTCTTGCCGTCCACCACTGTGGCGCGCGGCACGACCCTGCGGCGTCCGAAGATGGCGCGCCTCTGGGCGGTGTCGATGTGTCGTTCCATGACCGTTCATCCACACCCCACCATCAGGGGGGATTGTGACGTTTCCGCGACAACCACTGATGCGTGGCGCGAATGCGGTGCGGCGAACCACCTGTAATGATCGGCATATGATCGTCTGCGCGCCGGAGGAGGGCCGCACAGCGCTCGACGCCGCGCGGCTCTTCGGGGATCACGCACTAGCCCTTGATGAAGGCGAGCAGGTCGGCGTTGATGGTCTCCGCTTCGGTTGTCGGCATGCCGTGCGGAAAGCCCTTGTAGGTCTTCAAGGTGCCGTTCTTCAAAAGCTTGGCCGAGAGCGGCCCGGAATCGGCATAAGGCACGATCTGGTCGTCATCGCCATGCATCACCAGAACCGGCACGCTTATCTTCTTCAGGTCCTCGGTGAAGTCGGTCTGCGAGAATGCGACGATGCCGTCGTAATGCGCCTTCGCGCCGCCCATCATGCCCTGCCGCCACCAGTTCTGGATTATTGCTTCCGACGGTTTCGCGCCCGGGCGGTTGTAACCATAGAACGGACCCGCGGGGAGATCGCGATAGAATTGCGAGCGGTTGGCGGCAAGCTGCGCCTGCAGGCCGTCGAAGACGCTTTTCGGCAGGCCGCCCGGATTGGCCGGCGTCTGCACCATTAGAGGAGGTACGGCGGAAAGGATCGCCGCTTTCGCCACGCGGCTCTCGCCATGGCGGGCGATGTAGTGCACGACCTCGCCGCCGCCGGTGGAGTGGCCGACATGCACGGCATTCTTGAGGTCGAGATGCGCGGTCACCGCCGCGAGATCGTCGGCGTAGTGATCCATGTCGTGGCCGGTGCCGCCCTGGCTCGAGCGGCCGTGGCCGCGGCGATCATGGGCGACCACGCGAAAGCCGCGATTGAGGAAGAACAGCATCTGCGTGTCCCAGTCGTCCGATGACAGCGGCCAGCCATGGCTGAAGACGATGGGCTGCCCGGTGCCCCAGTCCTTGTAGAAAATCTCGGTGCCGTCTTTGGTCGTGATCGTGGGCATGAACATGTCTCCTTGATTAAATCGAATGGTTAGCTATTCCAAAAAGCCGCGCGCAACGCGTCAGCGTCACTCGCCCCTGCCGCGCGTCGTCTCGAACAGGAACCAGGTGCGCCGCTCCGCCTCGTCGATCCAGTTTTCCAACAGGCTTGCGCTGGCAACGTCGCCGTGCTCGTCGCAGACATTGTGAGTCTCGCGCATGCGTGTGGTGAGCTGCTTGTTGTCGTCGCGAAGCTCCGCCAGCATGTCCTTGGGCGTCACGTAATCGGCGTCGTTGTCGAGGACGCGCTGCAGGCGGCTGATGTGTCCGATGGAGCGCAACGTCGAGCCGCCGATCTTGCGGACGCGCTCGGCGATCGCGTCGGTGGTCGCGAAGATCTGCTCGCCCTGCTCATCAAGCAGGAGGTGATAGTCGCGGAAGTGTGGACCCGACATATGCCAGTGGAAGTTCTTGGTCTTGAGATACAGTCCGAACATATCGGCGAGCAGGATGTTCAGCGCGCCCGCAATATCCCGCACCGCATCCGCGGGCAGATCGGTGGGTGTCTCGAGCGAGGCTGATTTGTGCACCTTGGTGTCCTGTGCGCTCATCGGTTGTCTCCTTTCGCGATTGTCGAGGTCAAGCCGACATTGCCGCAGCCTGTCCTCATGTTGCCGAACCAGAGCCTGGCAAGCAGGCTTCTAACAGGCAGGTGTGGTTGGCGCCCTCAAGCGCGGCATCACGTTCGCTCACCAGCCGGTAAATTGCCCGTTAGGTGTTGTTAAAGGGAGTTAGTCGTTGCGAGACGGGCAGTTCCGTGTGCCACGGGATCGCGACAGGCGCTGCACCCGTCTTGGTGTGCCGACAGGGTCCCCGTCACAAGAAAGCCGGGGCGAACCGGCTTGCGCTGATCCCGGTGCAATGCTCTAAAATCGGGCAGTCCTGCTGCTCACGAGACGCCACATGCTTGCCTCGCAGCGCGAGCTCTTCGAGATGCCGCGCCATGTCTGTTATTTGAACGCGGCTTCCTACAGCCCATTGCCGTTGCGGACCCTGGAGGCGGGCCGCGCGGCCGTGGCGCGCAAGGGGACACCCTGGACGCTCGATGCGGGCTTCGCCCATGCGCAATATGAGCGCACGCGCGCGGCCGCGGCGCGGCTGATCAATGCGGACGCGGCCGATGTCGCGCTCACGCCCTCGGTCAGCTACGGTGTTGCGACCGCGGCCAAGATCCTGCCAATTCCGCGCGGCTCGCGCGTGATTGTTCTGGAGAATGATCATTCCTCGCCGGTGCTGGAATGGCGGGCCCGCGCCACGGCGCAAGGCTTCACGGTCGAAACGGTCAGTCAGCCTGATGACGGCGACTGGACCTCGGCCGTTCTTGCCATCATCGACCGGCCTGGCGCGCCGCCGGTCGGGCTTGCCTCGATCTCCTCGGTGCACTGGTCGGACGGCGGGCTGATCGATGTCGACGCCGTGCGCATCGCGCTGAAGCGCCAAAGCGCGCTGTTCTTGATCGACGCGACCCAGAGCGTCGGCGTGCTCGCGATGGACGTCAGGCGCCTCGATCCGGACTTCGTGCTGTTTCCGACCTATAAGTGGCTGCTCGGCCCCTACGGCCGCGCCTTCATGTATATAGCCAAGCGCCATCAAGGCGGCATTCCGCTGGAGCAGACCGCCTACGGCCGCCGCGATGTGCGCGCCGAGAACGCGGTCTATTTCGCCGATCTGCGCTACGTCTCCGACGCGCGGCGCTTCGACATGGGCGAGCGTGATCACTTCGTGTCCATGGAGATGGCAGCCATCGGCATGGAGATGGTGGCGGAGTGGGGCGCGAGTGCCATCGCGCAGCGGCTGTCGATGCTGACTGACCACATTGCGCAAGAACTCCGCGGCCTTGCGCTTCACATACCCGATCGGAGCCTGCGCGCGCCGCATCTTCTTTGTCTCGCGTTCAAGGGCGGGATGCCGGCCGGGCTGATCGAGGGCCTTGCGAGCGAGGGCATCTTTGTTGCGCCGCGGTTGGGTCGCATCCGTGTCTCGCCGCACGTCTACAATGACGAGATCGATGTCGACCGTTTTGTCGCCGCGTTGACCCGGCGGTTGAAGGCGTAGCTCAAGACCCGAACGCCTGCCGCGTCCTCCCGCCGTTTCAAAAAAAGTGCGCAGCTGCTTGCTCGCGGAATGCGCGAAGCGTCTTGCTTGATTACAACCGCGACGTAGCAAGTTTAGAGCACTCATAAAACTTACACAGCGCTGTCACCCACAACCGCTAAAGCGTCGCCGGTCAATAAAATACTTCCTTTTGGGGTAACAGGATGAAAAGCAAACTTCTTTCCACGGTCGCACTGACCGTGATCGCAGCCGTGGCTGTGAACAGCACAGCGGCCTTCGCCGGCGGCTACACCAACCCGAACAATCTGCCCACCGCGACGCCGATCAAGCACGTTGTGGTCATTTTCGGCGAGAACGTCTCCTTCGACCACTACTTCGCGACGTACCCGGTTGCCGGTAACCCGGCCGGCGAAATTCCCTTCGTCGCGAAGGGCAAGACGCCGTCGGTCGCCAACCTCAAGACCGCAGGTCTGCTGACCAACAATCCGAATTTCACGAACACTGCCAACGGCACCGGCGCAGCGAACCCGTTCCGCCTCGACCGCACCCAAGCCAACACCAAGTCGCAGAACCACGCCTATACGGCCGAGCAGCAGGCCTATGACAACGGCAAGATGGATCTGTTCCCTAAATTCACTGGTCGCGGCACCGCCGGCGGCGTCGGCGCCTTCGGCACCAACGGCCAGGTGATGGGCTATTTCGACGGCAACACCGTCACCGCGATGTGGAATTACGCCCAGAATTTCGCGATGAACTACAACGCCTACACCGACACCTTCGGTCCGTCGACGCCCGGCGCGATCGCGGTGATCTCCGGCCAAAACAATGGCGCGCAGAACATCGTCGGTTCGTCGTCGTCCGTCAACGACGGCCAGGGCGGCCTGACGCTGACCGGCGACACCGACCCAGCCAATGATATCTGCTCCAGCACGACCAGCACGGTGTTGATGACAGGCAAGAATGTCGGCGACCTGCTCAACGCTGCGGAAATCCCGTGGGGCGGCTTCATGGGCGGCTTCGACCTCACCCGCACCAACATCAACAATACGACCGGCTGCGCTCGCTCGACCTTTTCGAGCGTCCTGAGCGGCACCAGCACGGACTACGTCCCGCACCACGCCTGGTTCCAGTACTATAAGTCGACCGCCAACCCGGCCCATGCGCGGCCGAGTTCTTTGCAGGCGATCGGCCATACCCTGCAGCCGAACGGCGAAGCCCTCGATCCCGCCAACCACCAGTACGATCTGCAGGACTTCTACGCCGCTGTCCTCAACGGTAACTACCCGGCCGTCTCCTACATCAAGATGCCGTCCGTTCAGGACGGTCACCCCGGCAACTCCGATCCGCTCGACGAGCAGCAGGGCAATGTCCAGCTGATCAACTTCCTGCAGGAGCAGCCTGACTGGAACAGCACGCTGGTCATCATCACCTATGACGACTCCGACGGCTGGTACGATCATCTCTACGCCAAGCCGACCTGGGCGTCGTACGATGCGACCGCCGATCAGATGAACGGCCCGGGCCTGTGCGGCACCGGCGTTGCTTCGCAGGTTCAGCCGAACGGTCTCAATGGCAAGCCGGTGAACGGCCGCTGCGGTCCGGGCACGCGCACGCCCTTCATCGTGATCTCGCCCTATGCGATCCCGAATTACGCCAGCGCCAAGCGCATCACCCAGTCCTCGGTGGTTCGCTTCATTGAGGACAACTGGCTGAACGGCAAGCGTATCGGCGGCGGCTCGCTCGATGCCACCTCCGGCCTGATCACGGACATGCTGGACTTCACCCAGACGCCCAACAACAAGCTGTTCCTTGATCCGGTCGCCGGCACCGTCACCGCCAGCGTGCCGATGCAGTAACGACTGGACTTACGGAAACAATATGAACAGCCGCACTTTGTGGCTCCTCGGCGCCGGCCTGCTTTGCATGGCCGGCGCTGTCTCTGCGGTCGAGACGCAAGTCCTTCCGGGAGCCAATCCGCACCCGGTGCATCTCTTGCGCCCGCAGACGGCCCCGCTCTCCGCGATGGCGCAGCTGGGCAAGCAGATCTTCTACGACCCATCCTTGTCTTCGTCCGGTGCGCTGTCATGCGCATCCTGTCATGGCCCGGAGCATCATTACGGACCGCCCAACGATGGGCCGGTCATGCTCGGCGGCGCCGATCTGACGCGCCAGGGGGCGCGTGCCGTCCCTTCGCTCACCTATGTCGAGCGAAATCCGAGTTTCAGCATCGGCCCCGAGCAGAGCGACGACGACAATCTTGTCCCGGTCGCGCAGATGGCCGCGCTCGGCCAGCAGAGTGTTCGCGCCAAGAAAACCGCCACGGGCACGGCCGCATCGGCCGCGAATATCGTACCGCAAGGCGGGCTGTTCTGGGATGGCCGCGTCGATACGCTGCAGGATCAGGCGCTGTTTCCGCTGCTCGACAAAAATGAGATGGACGGCGGCAGCCTCGACAAGGTCGCGGACAAGCTGAGCCACGCGCCCTATGCCGACAGTTTCGTGGGCCTGTTCGGCGAGGGTATTTTCTCAAACCGGAATCTATTGGTGTCCGAAGCGATGTTCGCCGTCGCGCGCTACCAGGTCGAAGAGCCGAGCTTCCACCCCTACACGAGCAAGTACGATTACTGGCTGGAGGGCAAGGCGCGACTGACCGAGAGCGAAATGCGCGGCCTGCAATTGTTCAACGACCCCGAGAAGGCCAATTGCGGCGGTTGCCATCTGTCCAACCCTAGTCATGACAACCTGCCGCCGCTCTTCACCGACCACCAGTACGAGGCGCTTGGCGCACCGCGCAATGCGGCGCTGGGCCAGAACGGCGATCCCGCATTTTTCGACCTCGGCGCCTGCGGGCCAACGCGGACCGACATCGCCGAGCAGACGCAATATTGCGGTATGTTCGTCACGCCGACCTTGCGGAATTCGGCAACACGCCACGCCTTCTTCCACAACGGCGTCTTCCACAGCCTGCAAGAGGTGATGGATTTCTACAATTTCCGCGACACCAATCCGGAGAAAGTTTTCCCGCACGCGGCGGATGGCAGCGTGAAGAAGTACGACGACCTGCCGGCAAAGTATCGCGCCAATGTCGATGTGAGCGATCCGCCCTTCGATCGTCATCCGGGCCAGCAGCCGGCGATGACGGCACAGGACGAAGCCGACATCATCGCCTTCCTCAATACTTTGACCGACGGCTATAAGCCGGAACCGTGAGGGCCGCACGCTACGCGGTCACACCTCGGCCGTTCTTAAACTCCCGCGCTGGAATATCGCTGCCGGGCCGTTGACGCACCGGCGCCGACGGACTGTTTCGCAAGTATCGCGCGATGCTGCTCGGAGGCACGGTCTACCCGCTGCATCTGGCGATCTCGCAGCAGTGGAAGGTTCATTATTTCTCGTCCGACATGGCGGTCAACGAAGCCCACCGGGCCGAGGAGCTGCGCTATCTGGCGGACCCCGAAGGTGTCATCGGCGAGCGGGCGATGACGGCGCTGCGGCGGATTGGCGAGGCGCTCGGCCTCGATTACGCCGGCGTCGATTTCGCGCTCGGTGCCGACGGCGAGGTGCTGGTGTTCGAGGCCAACGCCACCATGCGCATCGTCCCGCCGCCGCCAGGTCCGCTCGGCGATCGCCGCCGTCCGTTCATCGATCGCGCCATGGCCTCAGCCCGCACGCTGTTCTCCGGCATCGGACAACCGTGATTGCAAGCGGCAAGAACGTCGCGCGTCAGCGCAGGCCCTCATAGACCATTGCGGATTCCAATGATCGCGCGCAGGTATTCCAATCTGATGCCGCGCAGCGTTCCGATCTGATCGCGCGCAGGTGAAGTACCCGATCGTTAGAGGCAATTGGCACTTTCGCTAGCCCATGGTCAAGCGGTTGCCGGAGAGATCACGTCTGATGTTTGATGGTGTCGCTCGACGGAGCGAAGCTGACCGGACGCGCACCCCCAACAGTGCCGTAGCGGTCGGTCAGATTCGCGGGCT
>NZ_AXAI01000019.1 GCF_000472425.1 Bradyrhizobium sp. Tv2a-2
AGCATTGGGCTCATCTGCGCACCTCGAATCCGATCGAGAGCGTGTTCTCCACGGTGCGGCACCGGACGGTGCGAACGAAAGGATCGCTCTCGCCGAAAACCGCGAAGCTGATGGTGTTCAAGTTGATCGACGCCGCATCGAAGACATGGCGCCGACTGAAAGGAACAAATCAGTTGCCGAAGGTCATCGCCGGTGTAAAGTTTACTGACGGCATCGAGGTCATTCCGACCACTGAAAGCCACGCCGCCTGATCAGGCCGCGTCACCCAGAATCAGCCATAGCTCCAGGTTTGGACCGCGCAGTGCATTCGCACGGTGACGAAGGTCACACTGGTCAGGGTGCGGGGCTTCGGTCTCGCGTTACTTTTTTCGTATGACGTCGACGTTTCGGACCACGTCGACGTTTCGACGTGTGATTATTTCGCCTCTCTCGTTGGAAAGGCGACGCACAACCAGCCTAGATTGATCAGCCATCTTCGTGCTTTTGCCTGAGAGGATCTCGCGGAACGCGCCGCGTATCTCGCGGTCCAGTACGGCTGTGCGATCCGGCTTCAGGTCAACCGTTTTGGCCATTCATTTCTCCCGCTGCGCTCGGCTCTGTCCTTGGGCTCAGTATAACGCCTATCGACTGAGCCAAATCCCTGAGAGGCTGCACGTTTCCCTGCGTGAAGCGACCCACTCTGCTACTCGTTGCAACAAGAACTCCGATCGGCCTTCCATCGTTTACATCTGGAACGCAAATTGAAGCGACGCCCCGATACGTTGCCCTGTCATACTCTCGCTGCTGATCGCCCACACCTTGAAAAACCTCTTGCGATGCGACGTCATCGGTTAGAAGCTCTCCGTCTCGCTGGTAGGCCAATCCTACATGACCGGCTCCGATCGCCCAAGCGCGCGGAACATCTCCTGGCTGACCAAAATTTCGCCTGTAGTAAAGACAATGTAGTTCGCTGCCTTCCTGGAGGTAGACTGCAAAGTTCCATTGCTCTTCTTCTCGAATGCCAAAGAGCGGCGAACGCTGGTCGGCGACATTATCGAGTAGCTGTTTCACCACCTCCTCAAGCCTGTCCCGAGTAGAGGGTGTAAGCAAGGCACTTTCCACAGCACGCGCCGCGATACTCAGGCAATTGATATGGGCCGAGAGCTGAATAAATTCCAGACGCTGCTTTGCGGCGGAGCTTTCCAGCTGCTCGGTCCGCCGCACCTCCTGAGCGAATTTTTGAAAGATCAGCGCGGGGGTTTCGTCAAACCAAAAAAGGCCCAATCCGAGCAGAAAGCCGCCAATTAATACCGCAACCTGCATTGGCACCGCGAAGGCATGAACCCCCGGGGAAAGATCGGACACAGCTTTTAGCAGGCCAAGGATGGCGGGAGTTGCGATGGAGGAGAGAAAAAGTACGTATCGGCGCAAGCGAGTCAGGGAGACGAACCACTTCCTGACTTCTCGATAGAAGCTTCGATCGAACATCGATCCCCCATAGAGACCAGTTTATCCGATTCTGCTGTAAGACGCGCGAGCGACCTTAAAATCGGGCAATCGATTTGCTCGCACGCCGCTTACCTGATGCTTACCCGACGCGTACTCTGGGAGATTTTTGGCTCGTTAAGTTTGGGAAATTGTCTTGATATTCCAAGGTGGTGAGCGCGCTGGGGCTCGAACCCAGGACCCCGTGATCAATACCTTACTGGACAAGGCTCGGAGCACACTCAATGCGCGCCGATCGTACAGCCCCTTGATCAGATTGCGCGATTGGCTGCCGAGTAAGTGCAGCGCGCGGGCACAACAGGAGCGGCAAATGAACGAATCCAGAAGGGAAAGAATCCGCGAGCTGATTCGGATGCTGGAGTCGGCTCAAGAGCAAGTTCATGCCCTCTTGGTGGAAGAAGAAAACACGTTCCTGGCTGCACGCTGTGTGCCACTTGGCGTGGGATCCCAGCGCCGATCGACATTCTCCTGATCGACTTCACGACTGCGGGGTCAATGTTGGGCGGCCCTTTCACAGACTGGCAGCGGTAGAGAGCGTTATGAGGAGATTGCGCTCGCCGTGATCGTGGAAGCGCAACTCGTACCGTCGCGGAAGGATGCATTACGCCATCGACTTCCGGTCTTGGCGTACCTGGCATGTACGCTAGATGTTTGCTCTTTGGGGGGACGCGGACTCGATATGCTCAAGCTGAGTTTTTCTTGGGTTGACCCTTCGCGACATACTGCACCCCGCACCACCTCGGTCGCTAGCGGAAATTGACAACGAAGTTGAAATACATGTTGTCTTGAGGTCGAAAGATCATGTTGGTCGCTCACTAGAATGGTTAATCACGCAGCCCGAGCTATGCGATGATAGCTCGTCTGCGCCGCGCGCCAGCGCCTGCATGCGTTGGAGATCGACGCGTTGGCCGTGGCTGACGACCTGCCGAGGCGGCGCGTGAAAACGCAACGCCTCGATGATGTTCGGTTGGCCGAGCACGACGAGGTTGGCGTGGCCGCCGACCAAGAGACCAAAGCCTGGAACGTTCATAGCCTTCGCGGCCGCGACCGTCACCATGTCATATAGCCGCTCGATATCCTCGCGACCGGTCATCCAGAGCATGTGCGCGGTCAGGAACGCGACCTCAAGCATGTTGTTACGGCCGAACGGATAGTACGCGTCGGAGATGTCATCCTGGCCGAGGCAAACATTGATACCCTCGGTGAGCAGGTCCTTTACCCGGGCATGCAGCGGGCCGGTGTGGGGATCGCTGACAACGGAGACCTGCGCCCTGCGCAATGTGCCGGATAGACGCTGGAGATACGGCTCCGCATACAGCGCCATAGCGCGGCAATGATGAGCCAACGCCCGCCCGTTCCAACCACGGCGAATGGTCTCCGTTGCCATCATCTCCAGCGTGCGCAAGCTGGCGTCACCGGCATCGTCGAGCAGCATCGAAATGTCGGAGTTGTGCGCCCGTGCAAGATCGAAGCAGAAGTCGATGTGCTTCTGGGCTTCCGCATCCGTGAACTCGATCCACGGAATGCCGCCCACCACGTCGGACCCGAGCGCCATCGCCTCGTGCATCAGGCGGTCGGTGCCGGGGTCCTTGATGATGCCCTCCTGGGCGAAGGCAACGACCTGCAGTTCGACGATGCCGCGAAACTCCTCGCGCACCGCGATCAGGGCCCTCACGCCTTCGAGGCGCGCCTTGCTATCGACATCGGCAAACGCGCGGATGTGCAGATTGCCGTGCAGCGCGGCCAGCGCTACCGCGCGGCGGGCATTCCGCACGATCCAGGAGGCATCGTAGTTGGCCTTGACCAAGCTTGCGAGGTCGATCGCGGCGAGCGCCTTGCCCATGCCCGCTCCGTGATAGGCGGCGAGCGCGGCCTCGTTCATCATCGGCAGGGTCCAAACCTTGCATAAGTGTAGATGCGGGTTTGCGAACGATTCGGTGACGAGGCTGCCTTCGGCATCGATCTCATCCCGCGCCAGAACACTTAGCCTCTTGCCGATGTCGGCGATGCGCCCGTCGGTGATGGCGATATCGAACAGCTCATCGCCCTTCCGCCGTAGACGCGCATTTCGAATGCAGAGGTCGACCATGATCCTTCCTCAGAAATCGCCCGCGCCAATTGCTTCCAGCGCCTGGACGTTATTCCAGCGACCTGTTCCAAGCCAGAATTTGATAGAGGATGATGGCTCCGAATGTCGCGGTGCCAATTCCTCCCATAGCGAAAGCGCCGAACTTGAGCGTGAGGTCGCCGGCGCCAGCTATAAGCGCCGCGGCGACGGTGATCAGATTTCTAGGGTTGGAGAAGTCGACCTTGTTCTCCACCCAGATCCGGCCCGCCATGGCGGCTATCAACCCAAACAGCACAATCGATAAGCCGCCGATCACGGGACTTGGGATCGACAGGATGATCGCACCAAATTTCGGCGAGAAGCCAAGCAAGATAGACACGATGGCAGCCGTCGCAAACAGAAGAGTCGAATAGACCTTCGTTGCTGCCATCACACCAATATTTTCTGCGTAAGTCGTGACGCCGGTGCCTCCGCCGAAGCCGGACACGATCGTTGCCAAGCTGTCTCCCAAAAACGCGCGGCCCAGGAAGCTGTCGAGGCTTCTGCCTGTCATGACACCGATGGCTTTGATGTGGCCAAGGTTCTCCGCGACAAGAATGATCGCGACGGGTGCGATCAAGAACATCGCGTCAGTATGGAAACTCGGGCCTCTGAATTTAGGCATGCCTATCCACGGCGCGGCGGCCAGTGCCGTGAAGTCGATGGGTTTCCCGAATCCCAGGCGATTTGCCAGCAACAAGTACAGCAGATAGCCGGCAACGGCTCCGATGATGATCGGCAGCCTGCGCCAAATTCCCGGCGCTGCCACGTTAGTCAATCCGACGACCATAACCGTAAACAGCCCGATCCAGGTATCGAGTTGGCTACCGCTTACCGATTTAACAGCCACGGGAGCGAGATTGAGCCCGATTGCTGCCACCACGGCGCCAGTGACGACCGGCGGCATCAATCGCTCGACCCAGCCAACGCCGGATTGCATGACAATCAGAGCCATGACGCCGTACAGCACACCGGCGGCAATTATGCCGCCAAGCGCAACATCCAGGTGTTGGTTTGGTCCATGCCCGGAATAGCCGGTTGCGGCTATGACAACGGAAATGAAGGAGAAGCTCGAACCCAGGTAGCTCGGCACACGTCCCGCAACTGCCACAAAGAAAATGAGGGTGCCAACGCCCGAAAACAGCAGTGCCAGGTTGGGGTCAAAACCCATGATGAGCGGCGCGATAATAGTCCCGCCGGCCATCGCGACCGCGTGCTGCGAGCCCGAAATGATCGTCTGACCCCACGGCAGGCGCTCCTCCGGCATGATCACGCCCGTGGTTTTCAGTTTCCAAGTGGGGAAGTAGCCTCGTTGCGCTTCAGGGATCGTAGCGGTCGACATGTTCCTACCCCACTCTGTTGAGCAACGCGCTCAAGCTGTCCGACGACGGCGAGCGCGGGGGTAGTATATCTCAACGCCGGCCGGCGGGCAGGTCGGTATAACGGCGGGAATGGTGCGTGGTGCTTGGAGCATCGCCTCGGTACCCGGCGTGGAGGTCACAAACAAGACGTCGGCTGAAGTGCGACGAGTTCATTGGCAAATTAGCAGCAGTACGCGCGTGAACGTGAAACCGCGGCCGCGTCAACCTAGATGGACGTCAGAATCAGGCGCAACCAAATCATCATCGCCTCCATCGTGGCTCCGAAGCCGAACCCCCGAGGTCTTGTCGAACACGTGATATCGTTTGAAGGTCAGCCAGACCGGATCGCCGGTCCGGTGGTCGCCGCCGCACGCGGTTTGGGCGTGGACCTCGCGCTCTCCAATGGAGATGGTCAGGAACGTCGTGTCCCGCGGCGGAAGCGTTATGCTCTCGGCGATCGTTCCCTGCAGTCCGTCGGCCCGCGGCTCGCGTGACACCTCCACGTCCTCGGGGCGCACGCCCACCCACATCTGCGCAAGCGTCTCCCTGTTGGGCATCCTGTGACCATCGATCAGGCTGATCGGCGGCGCCCCGGGGCTGATGTTCAGGAACGCGGCCACGAAGGTGTTCTTAGGCGCGTCATAGATCTCCCGAGGCGCTCCCACTTGCTCAATCCGCCCGCGATCCATCACGGCCAGTATGTCGGCCAGCAGGAGAGCCTCATGATGGTCGTGGGTGACGTACACCGTGGTGATTTTGAATTGCTTGAGAAGACGTTTCAGATTGACGCGATACTTCTCGCGTAGCGTCTGATCAAGATTGGCGAACGGCTCATCGACCAGGAAGACCGCGGCGTCACGGGTAATACAGCGCCCCAAGGCGACGCGCTGTTTTTCACCACCTGATAGCGTGGTCGGTTTGCGGTCAAGCAGATAGGCAAGCTCGACCCCCATCAGCGCGCTGGTGCGCTCGAACTTTGCTCGGGCGAGCGCGTCAAGGGCGGCGGTCTTCTTGCGGAAGAGGAAGTAGGAGCGGACATTCGTTCGGGAGACCAAGTTTGGATAGAGCGCGTAGTTCTGAAAGACCATGCCGATCCGGCGCTCCCCTGGGCTTACGGCCTTCATATCCGCGTCATTGAAAAGCACGTCTCCCGAGTCAGGTTGCAGTAGCCCTGCGATGAGCTTCAGCAGGGTTGTCTTGCCGCAGCCACTCGGCCCCAGCACAACCATCGTCTGGCCGTCAGGCACCCGCAGCGTCAAGTCACGGATCGCGACCGTCGACCTCCGCCCGCCACCAAAAATCCCGGAAGACTCACTTAGCGTCTTGCAGACGTCGCGCAGATCGATCTGTGCCACGGGCACTCCTCGGCCGCTCCGGCTAGGCGTGCGACAAGTAGCATGGAATACTATCGGCACCAATCGCCCGCGGTCGGGTGGCGACTTGCGTTCGGCTCGAAACGGGGGTGGTGCCCGACAACATGCGCCGCAGGATCCGGAACCACCCACCGATCGCGCGATGTTCGGCGCACTGCAACGGACCGATCCGCGCTGTAAGGTCGGAGCGGCTGGCTGGAACGCATTTGATATCCGGTCTGTTTTTTGCCTCCTCAGGGCATTGACGATACGCCCGTCGTGGGGCTCGATTGGCGTCGAGCGAGCGGAGGAGACGAGATCATGGGCTACAAGCCGATCGAATCCTACGGCGTCATCGGCGACCTGCACACCGTCGCCCTGGTTGGCATTGACGGGTCCATCGACTGGTGTTGCCTGCCGCACTTTGACTCGCCGAGCGTCTTTGCAGCGATCCTCGACGACCAGAAAGGGGGCTCATTCCGCATCGCCAGTCTCTACGAGGCGCAGCACAAACAGATGTACATGCCTGATAGCAACGTCCTGGTGACGCGCTTTCTTAGCGACCAGGGCGTCGGTGAGGTCGTGGACTTCATGCCGGTCCAAGGCACGCGCGAGATCAGAAAGATCCACCAGATCGTCCGGGTAGTGCGGGCGGTGCGTGGGTCGGTTCGCTTTCGCCTCGACTGCCGGCCGGCTTTCGACTTCGCCCGCCGGCCCCACCAGGTCGTCCTGGAGGGCCGGGGAGCAATCTTCGAGGCGCAAGGCATGAAAGTCTCGTTGGTCAGCCGCTTCCCGCTTGTTCGGCAAGGCGACGGCGTCGCAGCCGAGTTCGTCCTCAACCCCGGCGAGACGACCACGTTTATCCTCCGCCAGGTGGAGGGGAACGGCCACGACAGCGTTCATGACGGGGTCTTACTCGAGGCGCGGCTAGTCGGCACGGAGGCCCTGACGCAGACCCTGGCCTTTTGGCGGCAGTGGCTGAGGAAGTGCAACTATTCAGGTCGCTGGCGCGAGATGGTCCACCGCTCGGCGCTGGTGTTGAAGCTGCTGACGTTCGCACCGACCGGCGCGATCGTAGCGGCGCCGACCTGCGGGCTGCCGGAAGAGATCGGCGGGGTGCGCAACTGGGACTATCGCTATACTTGGGTGCGCGACGCCGCCTTCACCAATTACGCCTTCCTGCGCCTGGGGCTGACGTCGGAGGCAGAGCAGTTCATGGCCTGGTTGGAGCAACGGGCCGTCGAGGGCGCCCGGGGCTACCCGTTGCAGACTATGTATCGCATCGACGGCGGGCACGAATTGCCCGAGGAGGTCCTCGGCCACCTCGATGGCTACCGCGGCTCGCGTCCGGTGCGAGTCGGCAACGCCGCTGCCGAGCAGCTGCAGCTGGACATCTATGGCGAGCTGATGGACGCCGTCTACCTGTACGACAAGTACGGGACGCCGACCGCCTATGACTTCTGGTGCCACCTGCGCAAGATGCTGGACTGGGTGGCGAACAACTGGGAGCGAGCCGACGATGGCATCTGGGAGGTGCGCGGTGGACAGCAGCAGTTCGTCTACTCCAAGGTGCAGTGCTGGGTGGCGCTAGACCGAGCGATCCGCCTTGCGCAGAAGCGGAGCCTGCCGCTGGACCGCACCCGCCTGGCCGCGGAGCGAGACCGCATCTACGAGGCCATCATGACGCACGGCTGGGACACGGAGCGGCAGACCTTCGTGCAGCACTTCGCCACCGACGCGGTGGATGCGTCGAACCTGATCATGCCGCTCGTCTTCTTCCTGTCGCCGACCGACCCCCGCATGCGCGGGACGTTGGATCGGACCATGGCGGAGCTGGTCTCCGACAGCCTAGTGTACCGCTACGAGATCGGCAGAGGAGCCGGCGACGGCCTGACTGGGAGCGAGGGGACGTTCAATATGTGTACGTTCTGGCTGGTGGAAGCGCTGGCCCGGGCGGGCCGCGCCGAGGAGGCCCGCTTCATCTTCGAGAAGATGCTGACCTACGCCAACCACCTCGGTCTGTACGCCGAGGAGACGGGTCCCCGTGGCGAAGCGCTGGGCAACTTCCCGCAGGCATTCACTCACATCGGGTTGATAAGCGCCGCGTTCAACCTGGACCGCCGACTCGGCGTGCGTGGGGCCTTGAGTAGTAGGGGCGGGCCATGAGCGCGCAGGTCGCTTACCTAGGGACTTGTGTCCCGGACTGGGTGAGGGAGCTTTCGAGCAGCGATCCGCTCCAGCGCCGCCTCGGCGCATATGCCCTGGGCGAGATCGGCCCCGCGGCAACCGAGGCTGTGTCCGACCTCGCCGCGGCCCTCCAGGACCCGGTAGCGTTCGTGCGCGTCTGGGCGGCGGCGGCCCTCGCCCGGGTGGCGCCGTCGGGTGGAGAGTCGGTCACCGTCCTCATCGCGGAGTTGGACGACGAGCTTGCCTTCGTCCGCAGCCTGGCGGCCTGGCACCTCGGGCGCCTCGGTCCGGCCTTCCCGGGGATCGAACAAGCGCTCCTCCCCCTCCGACAGCTAGCGGGTGATAAGGATCCGAGCGTGCGGGTGGAGGCGGCGCTAGCGCTGGGGATGCTCGAGGGGAAGGGCGCCCCGCCGCCGGAGCTGAAGTCCTTGTCCACTTGAGCCTTGGGCAACATCGCCGCGCGCGGATTTGCTCGCGCTCCTCTAGCAACACGATCTCGGCGTCAGTCGCCGGGCTTCTCTCTCCCAACTCGAAGGCTTTTCGTCGCCGCAAAACGGACATTGGAGTTGGCGACCAGGACGGCGTGCGCTCCATTCGAAGCGGGCGCCGGCCGGATGCCGCCGATCGCGCCCGCGTGCCGTCAATCATCGCGGTGCCAGGCGGCAGGTGACTCAGGATTCGTTCGCGGCTCTCTCGGCTCGGCCACCAACCGCTGAGTCATCCAAAGGGCTCGCGCCGATTTTAGCGAGCGACCCCCGTCGTGTCCCTGTGGCAACCTGCGGTTCCCTCGTGCATAATCTCCCTGCGAACGGGACGCGTGCCATGGCCAAAGCGCATCCAGGCAGGGTCGGACGCAGGTTGGCAGCCATAGTTGCGGCTGACGTTGCCGGTTACTCGCGCCTCATGGGCCTCGACGAGGTCGGCACCGCCCGCACACTCCGCGAACACCGCAAGGTTACCGACGCCCTCGTGGCGAAGCATGGCGGACGCCTCGTGAAGACCACGGGGGACGGCGTGCTCCTTGAGTTTCCCTCGGTGGTCGACGCGGTCGAATGCGCTGTGGCGGTGCAGGCGGTGATGGCTGAGCGGAACGAAGGAGTATCGCAGGACCGTCGGATGCTCTTCAGGATCGGGGTTAATCTCGGCGACATCCTGATTGAGGAGGACGGTGACATCCTCGGTGATGGTGTCAATATCGCTGCAAGGCTTGAGGGCATCGCGGAGCCTGGTGGGATCTGCATTTCGTCTTCTGCCTACGATCAGGTCCGTGGCAAAGTCGGAGCCGATTTCGCTGATCTGGGCGAGCAAGTTCTTAAGAACATTGCACGGCCGATCCGTGCGTATGCGGTTGGCCTCAACGCGAATGTCGCTCAGCGAACCAACCCTCTGACAGTTTCATCTCCGCATCTGTCTATTGTGGTGCTGCCGTTCGCAAACATCGGCGGCGATCCCGAGCAAGAGTATTTCGTCGATGGGGTCACTGAAAGCCTCACAACGGACCTATCGCGTATCAATGGCGCATTCGTGATTGCACGGAACACCGCGTTCACGTTCAAGGGCAAAGCGGTAGACGTGAAGAAGCTCGGAAAAGAGCTGAACATTCGCTATGTCTTGGAGGGCTCGGTGCAACGGTCTAGCAAACGTCTGCGGGTGAACGTGCAGTTGATCGACGCGGAAACAGGCAGTCACCTTTGGGCCGAACGCTTCGATAAACCCGTCGTTGACCTGTTTGACATGCAGGATGAAATCGTATCGAGGCTCGCCAACGCGATCGATGCCGAACTCATTGCCGCCGAGGCGCGCCGAGCGGAGCGCTTATCGCATCCAGATGCTATAGACTTGGTCTTTCAAGGTGCCGGTTGGTACAACAAGGGCCTGACCCCCGATTATCTAACAAAAGCGCGCAGCTTCTTTGAGAAGGCCATTGCGCTCGACCCCAACAACATCGAAGCCATGGTCGGTTTGGCGCAAGTCGATGCGGTGTTTGGGGGTAGCGTTACCACTGACGACTGGTCGGCGCGGTTTATGGCGGCAGAGACGGTCATAACCAAGGTCTTATCTCTCGCACCAAACCACGCGCGAGCTCACTGGATCCTCGGGTCCGTGGTTACGTTTACGAACCGCGCTGCTCAGGGCATCACTGAATGCGAGCAGGCCTTGGCGCTGGATCGCAATTTGGCCCGCGCGCACGCCCTTATCGGCCTCGCCAAGTTTTTTCTTGGTCGGGGCGGAGAAACCGAACCTCACATCAACGAGGCATTGCGACTTTCGCCTCGCGACACCCTGGCCTATCGCTGGATGGTTGTTCTCGGCCTTGCCAAGGCGCAGCTCGGTGCCGACGCAGAAGCGGTCATTTGGCTGCGTCGGGGGCTCGAGGCAAACCGCAATTTTTCCGTAATACATTTCGATCTTGCGGCTGCGCTCGCGCGGCTCGGAAAATTGAACGACGCGCGGAATGCGGTGAATGCGGGGCTTGCGCTCGATCCACGTTTCACGATCCGCCGCTACCGAGATGTTACTTTTGCAAACAGCGACGATCCAACTTACCGTGCTGGACGCGAACGCTCCATTGAGGGGATGCGATTGGCCGGGGTGCCGGAAGGGTAAGGGCTTACGGACTGGTCGGAGCAGCCATGTGTTCGGCCTGCTTGCGCGGTACTCATGACCGCTGGCCATAATGCCCTCCGCGGATCAGGTCCCGGTCAAAAGCGCGCATTCGATGATGCTGTGGCCCGAGTGGGTTGTCCTGATCGCCGGATCGACCGGCACTGCATTAAGTGCTGTTCGTCTTCCCAACCGTTACGTCACACCGGTTGCCCGGTGTAATCTCGTCTCGTCACGCCGCGAGAGCGGCGGGTTCCTTGTAACGCTCGTTCCTGGCCATCATCGCCCAGGCCATCCGGGCGAGTTTGTTGGCAAGCGCAATAGCTGCGACCTTAGTGGGGCGCCGGGCCAATAATCGAGTGAGCCAGGGCCGATGATCGGTGCCATGGATCTTGGCATAGCGGATCACGGCGAGTGCGCCAGCCGTGAACAGGCTGCGCAAATAGCGATCCCCTTGTTTGCTGATATTGCCAAGCTTGTCCTTGCCCCCGCTCGAGTTCTGCTTCGGCACGAGCCCAACCCAGGCCGAAAAATCCCGTCCTGATCGGAAGGCTCCTGGATCAGACCTCTCCCCTCGTTCTAGCGGCGTGTCCACAGATGGCGTCAACCGTCAACTCGTTCGATCCGGCATCGTGACCGTAGGTCTTGAATGTGTAACGTCATGCATGATTGGGCTGGACCCTACGATCTGGGACCACCTGTCGAACCGACGGAGAAGGAGCCGACCCACCCCCCGCCCCTGGGGGTATGATCCCCCCAACGGGGGTGCTTGGGTTGGGCCGGGGCTGCCGAGCCGTGGGCGCCCCCTGAGCCTGACATTGCCGGCCGGGCGCCCGGGGCCGGTACCCGCCTGCGGACAGGTTCGAAACATAGGTGAATGTCAGCCGGCCAGATTCATGCATCATTCGGTTCATGACAAACACCGACCCGGCCCGGTTTGAGGCGCTCGCGCAGCACTACCGTAGCGAAGCTGAGGTCTGCCTGAAGATAGCGGAGCGAACAGATGGCGCTATCAGGGGGGAACTGGTCATAGCTGCGGTCCAGTGGATCGAGTTGGCGAAAGAGGCCGAAGCAAAGCGGCGCCCGAATTGATACGCAGGTCGTCCGGGTAACCGCTGTTAGCGCGACGCGCAGGCACGTGCTCCGACGCGCGTCACAAAGTCCGACACCGACCGTTGAGATAGATCAACGGCGGAACCTGCTCGTTGCTGCGTAATCGGTTCTAGCGGGTGAAGCCCGCGACGCGATCGCCGGTGACCTGGAGAGGTTCCAAGGCTGGGATGTCGCCGGTGGTCGCGCCCGGCCGCAATGTCGCACCCGGAACCGCCAGGGCCTCGCAGCGTTGCTTCCTGCCGCGTGGCGCATTTTCTTCACCACTGCCAGCGCCGCGCGCTGGTCACCGGGCGCGGCGGCTCAGGCAGCACCCGGTGGCTGGGCACATAGACGGGCGCAGGGCTCGAGGCGCGGCGAGGGGGATCAGATTTTTTAAAATCGGCCGCGTGGGCGTACATTGCAACCTCCCTTTGCTCGACAGCCAGAAGGGCGCGACGCAATCATTATTGCAATCGTACAGTGCTGGCGGGGGCCTGTACGAGCCAACCAACGGATAAGCAGTACCCAGTGCCGGGAGATGAGGCTCCGGCCAACAATGGAGCTTTTCGCGCTGGCTCGCGTCCAACGTCCCCACGCTCTGTCAGGTCTGTTGCGTAGCGTGGAGTACGCAGAGCGCCGTTATTCCCTTTGCAGGGGGGGCGGTGAGACGGCCCCGGGGCAGCCCTCGCCTACGGGGGCCTCTGCATTGGAAAATCGAACGAGGCCCGGCGGGCCCCGGAGCGACGATGGTCTCTGAAACGACCGAGCGCTCGGTCCGAGCCGGTAGCGCGTCTCATGAGCGAAGGCCAATCAAAAACCCCGCCCGGGAGATCACTGAGTGGGGACTTTATGACGATCGTCGGGCTCCTCGGGCGATAATCGCGCGCGCTCCCGCAATGGTCCTGAAAGCGGACAATTGGCGCGGACCTGCTGAGAGGTCCGAGTTGGGGTCAATAGCGACATTGGCATGAATGAAAAGGCCATAAACCGAGGCGGCTTTCAGTGAGCGTCGGGGCCTGCCCTAAGATTGGACCGCAGCACCTCAGGGTCCATTAACCGACCGCTTGGATCGTGAATAGCGATCCTGCTTTTGCCTCGTGTGGATGCCTCGAATATCGCCAACGCTTCGGCCGCCGTCTTGGCGAAAATGATGAGTGACCCCATTTTGATTTGATAGGGCATTGTTCATGTCGGCGGCTGTAGTCCAGGAGAGTTTGCCCAATCGGCTAGATGGACCGCAGTATCAGCCTGCCGCGCTTTCTTGAGCAACTCGTCCTTCTCGGGGCAAGGCTGAAGCTGACCAGCTTTCTCGCGAGCTTCTTTGGCAAACGAGATCAACCGATCTTTCAAGGTGACAGTCTGCTTGAAATGACGCCGCTTCAACATGGTGGCGCTTTCCCTTGCCAGAGAGGGCGGGAGCGCAAAGGGCGTTCTCATCACCGATAGATACCACGGGCCGAGCGGTGACAGTTATTAACGTCTCAAAAACGGGAGGGTTCGAAACGCCGAACTAGTGTTGGGCCATTCTATGTCTACTGGAATTAACTTATGTAATTGCGGTGCGCGGGATCGCGCTATAAGGCCGCCGCGCAAAGGGGGACTAACTTGAGCCAAAGCCATTCTGGCACAATTTTAATCGTCGAAGATGACGACGCATTTGGCTACGCTGTCTCGCGTTACCTAAAATAAAAACTAAGGGTTACAGAAGTCATTCTGACGTCTGGCTCTTTGGCCGCATTGCGAGAGTTAGACAATGAGAAGATTGATGTCGTAATCGCGGACATCGCTCTTCAGCCGAATGAGCCACACGGCTTGTCCTTGCTCGTATGATCGTCACACAGAAGCCGGCGGTTTCAGTGCTGTTCGTTACCGGACGCGCTGATCTAATCGCGCTCGACGGCCATCCCCCGGGCGATGTTCTTTACAAGCCGATCGACTTTGCCGAGCTGGCACACAAGATCGACGGCCTAATCGCAAAATCATAAAACCACCTCAGCACCCGCTGTTCGTATCTATCTGCCGGACAACCCTCCAACAGTGACACAATAGCCGACCCTTCGTTTAGGCGGCTGTGGGCCCCTTAGCCGACGTGCGGGTGCGTCCATTATCATCCAGCCTTCGAACAGGCGACGTTCGTGAAATCAAACGACGCCGCCAACTCAGGCGACCTCAATCACCCCAAACAATTTCTCCGCACAGACATCGGAACAGGCGAAGCGTTCTACCATTGCGAGAATCGAGTATCTCGATGAAACGATCAAGCTCGACGGCACATCTCGAACAAAATATCAGCTTGATTCTTTGGGCCTCGTTGCACGTGCGCACAGCTGACTCAGCGTGATCCATTATTTGTCGCCCCGGCTTCGTGTTCGCCCCCGGCCGCCAAGGTTGGGCCGGTTATGACATGCCACTCGGCTCGGTGCGTTATCCTGTGTTACTTTTTGCGAATTACGACTACGTCGACAAACCCAAGCTCCGCGTACAGTTTTGGCCAAAGCATGGCCGCACGATGGAGAATATGGGGCTAGGCCCGCCGAGCGAGAGCGTGCCGCCCGATCCGACAGCGGCAAGTTCTGCGAAACGCGCCGGCGCTCAGCTTGTTGGGCCCTTGAATGACGCCGCCATTTTAGTCCCGATTTTGCTTGCGTCCTCGGCGGCGACCCTTAGTTGAGACTGAAAGTGTTCGACCTGAATGCGGAAGGCCTCTTGGAAATCCTTTGCACGCAAAAGCCTCTCCACGAAATCCCGGTTTGCTGCAACTTGCCGCTCAACGTACGCCTTGAAGTTGGTGATTTGCTCTTCATTGGCACCCGGAAATCCTCGCATGGCCTTGTCAATCGTGTCGATGTAGGTTTGCGTTGCGCTTTGCATCTTTTCGAGATTTCCAAGCATCATAGTTCGAACTGCTTCGAACGGGTTCGCTTCGTCTGCCATGAGAACTCTCCTCAGTTCTGATCCGCCGCATGGTAGGAATGCGATGCAGATCAATTTATTGATTTAGATCAACGCTAATGCAGCTGGAGTGTTAGGGCCTTTGGGAAGCGTTGCAGTGCACGTGGTCGATCGCAATCACCGCCCCGATGTCGGCACATGCCCAGTGGCGACGATCCGGCGGGCCAACGCCGAGCTGAGCTACATTCCGTGGATCAATCAAAGAGTGTAAGTAATTCGGAGCCGTCAGCTCGACGAGGATGATGAGGTTCGCACGACGCATCAGCGTCTCATCGTGGAGGCCCCACATGCACCAACAGGCGCTCGCGGTCGACACTACTTCGCGTCAGTTAGGGCGTGTTCCCCGAGCCGACTAACGGCTATCCCCTCCTTGGCCGACTTTTCCGTCACGGCAGCGACGCGCCGCCGGTGCGCGCCGTTCAGAAAGTATTTCTCGTCCAGGACCAGCATATAGCTGTCGAGGATCGCCAACCAAACTAACTCCAAACCGCGAAGTTCAGCCTTCGCGACAGGATTGGTTTCAGCATCGGCCCGTTTCCGTAAATCCGCAATACGCGTAAGACACGGGGGAATCCTGTCGGGATTTTCAAGGTTCATGAGCGTTGTCTCCCGCCCCTCAAGGTCCAGCAACACCGCTTCTTCGGACTGGTGCCTTCGGAAAGTTACAAACCAATATCGCCAGTTGCCTAGGTGACGGCCGCGGTTGACCGGCGTCGGTGCATCTACGGCGCCGGCGAAACTCCTCGGCTAACCTGTGTCTGACGTTGGTTGGTGCCAGTTGTTCCTCGTCGGCCGTTCGCAACATTGCTAGTCCTATTGAGTCGGCCAAAGTTTTCGGCGGCCCGCGAAACAGTGTTGGCGACTATTACCAGGATGAGCGCGCGGTAATGCGCGCGAGGTTTGCGCGAATGTCGCAGAAGGTATTCCTTACTTGTTCGAATTCTGCGCGAATTTCGGCTGTCAGCCCCAGGCTGCGCGCCGCGTGACGCCGGCAGCTGTCGAATATCCGGACCGTTTCCAAATTCATGGGCCTTTTTGTCGCGGCTGCGGGTGAGAGAATTTCAGAAAATGTCACCTCCATCAAAACATTTCCCCGCTCGTCGGCGATTTCGAACATATCGTTTGCCGGATTCCGGTGCGCGCGCAGCTTTTCGATAGCCATGTCCAAGATGGCGTCACAGGTGTCGAGATAGGCGGCATCAAGAGACGAAAACTCCGTTCCAGTCTCGTCTGCACTGAAGCCACCATGCGAGTGTAGATTGAAGAAGAACCTGGGCATTTCAACACGCTCCCGCGTCTGGCGGCCTCAACCCTCTTAGGTATTGGGCGTCGAATTCAGCGATCTCGCGAAGACCGCTTTTGTCTTGTATCGTCAGCCGGTTACGGCTCAGTTCGATCAACTTCTGACTTCGCAGGAATTGCAAGACCCGATTTACATGCACGGTGGAAAGTCCAAGGATATCGGCCAGTTCGTGCTGCGTCAGCGGAAGATCGAAGGCCTCGCCAGGGTCTTCAGCGCCAATCTGCAAGCGGTAACACACTTCGCACAAGAAATGCGCCAATCTAGCCTGGGCGTTGCGCCGCCCAAGCCAGACCATCCACTCCTGTTGGATAGCGGCTTGCGCGGCGGTCTCCAGCCATAGGGCACGCGCAATAGCGGGGCGGTTCGCGACGAGTCGATCCAGTCGCGCAAGGGGAATGGGCAGACAGACCGTCGGGGTGAGAGCCGAGATCGACATCCGTGAGCGAGGAAACATCAGCTCACCTGCGTTCAATGTATCTCCTGCAACGAAAATGGCGACAATCTGCTGGCTTCCGTCCGCCAACGTCCTGGCAGCGCGGGCCATCCCGTCGCAAAGAATGATCAGGGACGTGGTCTCGCAACCCTCTTGGATCAGACGATCTCCCCTGGCCGTGTGTCGCGGCGTTGAGGCGCCGGCCAATAGGGCCTGTTCGTCGGACGGCGACAGCCCTGATCGCTTCGTCAGCTTGCTCAAAAGCGCCGAGCGATCGTGCGACATCGATAGTTTGTCGTCTTTGTCCACCATATTCGCCCAACGATCTAAGTTCAGGCGAGTGTCATCCAAAAGCCATTCCCAAGGTTCGGCGCGGAAATCGCGACGATTCCTTGTTCCAGAACCAATTTTGACGCTCTATTCCGCGAAACGTGCGGCGATCTCGTCGGTGCGCCTGATCGAGTCGCGGATGACCTTAGCCTCCTGCTCGAATTCACGGGCCTTCTCTGCCCAGGATTCGGCGATCTGGGTTCGACCGCTGCCACTCGCCTGTTCTTCCAGCTTCCTGGCGAGACTAATGCGCTCGTCAAGCGCCCGCAATGCGCTGCCAAAAGCTCGCCGCAGATTGTCGTCAAGGGAGAGGCTCATGAGTTCGGCTGAGTAGGCATGGCCGACGTGACAGCGGTAGCGGACCAGTTCGCCTTCGTCGATTTCCCACATGACACCGTGACAATCGGGGCACGCGAGCACCGATCGCCGGCCGATGCGATCCATTTGGCTCATGCTTCCACGTCCGCCGCGAGCGATCTCGACTTCATATTCAATGGCTCCTGTGACCGGCATCGGCTCACCTTCAGGCTGCCGCACCAGTTTTTCAAACAGCGCCGGCATGCCCGCGAGGCCGACGACATGATTGGGTTGTGAGCGCGTCAGCGCCGTCGTGGGCATTTCCGGAAAGGCGGCGTCGCTCGGGTCCTGCACCACGGTGATTCCGCCAGACTGCTTGAGCGCCAGCAGACCGGCCGCGCCATCCCCCAGTGTTCCGGTAAGGACGGCGCCGATCGTCCTGGCACCGCAGCAGAGGGCCGCAGAGCGGAATAGCGGATCGAGCGCCGGCCGGGCGTTGTTCTCGCGGGGGCCCAATCCCAGCCTCAACTCCTCGCTCTCCACCAGCAGATGGCGCTCTGGCGGTGCAATATAGATATGGCCTCTTTCAAGCTTCTCGCCGTCCACGGCGAAAGTCGCCTGGAGCGGCCCTGCCTGGGTCAGGATCGCATCAAGCGTCGAACGGAACTGGCTCGACAGGTGGATCACGACGAGAACCGAGGCCGGGAAACCGGGCGAGAATTCACCGGCAAGAAAGCGCAGTGCCTCGAACCCACCGGCGGAAGTCCCTATGGCCAGAACGTCCCGATTACCCATCCAACGCTCCAGGGCTGCCCGAAGAGGAACACTCGTCTCGGGTGATTCGTTCCGAAATTAAGCGCGAACGGCAGTACTTGGCCTGAACTTGTGATAGGTTTGGCCAAATGCCATCCTGAACTGATTGGTTAACGAGACTGTGCGATGGCTGAAATCAACGACGAGGATCGAGAGGAAATATCTGGACCGGGCGCCGTCAAACCCGTCGTAGTGGGAATTGGCGCCTCCGCCGGCGGCGTTCGCGCGTTGCAGCAACTGTTCGAGGCGCTACCCGAGGAGACCGGCGCGGCCTTCGTCGTGGTAGTCCATCTCGATCCGGATATGCGCAGCGAGATGTCAAGCATCCTGGCTGCGCGCACGCATATGCCCGTTCTCCAGGTCGGCGAGCCCGTCCCGCTGCAGGCGGACCACGTGTACGTCATCCCACCCGATCGCCGTCTGCACATCACCAACGATGAAATAGCCACTGCGGAGTTCGATGAGCCGCGTGGGAAACGTGCACCGATCGATCTGTTCTTCCGCTCGCTGGCCGAACAGCACGGGGACGGTTGCGCTATCATCCTGACCGGCGCCGGATCCGACGGCGCGGTTGGAGTAAGGGCCGTCAAGGAGTCCGGCGGCATCATCCTCGTGCAGGACCCCAACGAGGCCGAATTCCCCTCGATGCCACGTAGTGCGATTGCGACCGGAATCGCAGATTTCGTGCTGCCAATACGCGAACTGGCCCAACGCCTGACCGAACTGGTGCGCGAAAAGAGCAACGGCGCTCCAGAGACCGGAATGCGCAATTTTAGCACGGACCTGCTGCGGCGCATCCTCGCGCATGTCCGGGTTCGGACCGGGCACGATTTCTCCAAGTACAAGCGGGCGACCATTCTGCGCAGAATCGCGCGCCGGATGCAGATCACCAGAACCGAGACCCCGAACGACTATTACGATGTGCTGCGTGACAACACGGACGAAGCGCAGGCCCTCCTGGGCGATCTCTTGATTTCGGTGACGTCGTTTTTCCGCGACAAGGAAGCATTCCGGACACTTGAAATGCAGGTCATCCCGCAATTGTTTCACGGGAAGCTGCCTGATCGTTCAATACGTGTCTGGATCCCTGGCTGTGCCACCGGCGAAGAAGCCTATACGATCTCGATGCTGCTCCTGGAGCATGCCTCGCGACAGGACATCAGGCCTACAATTCAGGTCTTCGGCTCGGACATAGACCCAAGGGCGCTCGCTATTGCGCGAGAGGGCCAGTATCCCGCGGCCATCGAAGCGGATGTCAGCGAAGATCGCTTGCGACGTTTTTTCGTGAAGGAAGGTGATCATTATCGTGTGCGCCAGGAACTGCGCGACCTCGTGCTGTTCGCTAGTCACAGCGTTCTCAAAGACCCGCCCTTTTCACGCCTCGATCTCATCGCCTGTCGCAATCTCCTGATTTACCTCGATCGCGAACTGCAGGAGTTGGCGTGCAATACTTTCCATTATGCTCTCCATCCTGACGGATTTCTCATGGTGGGCACGTCGGAGAGCGCCGACAATCCCGTCGGACTGTTTCGCACTTTCGATCGTAAGGCGCGTATCTATCAGTCGTCGGCAAATCCGGGCGAGGTGCGTCTGCTGCCGCGCCTGCTCGGAAGCGTGGGCACAGTGCACGAGCAGGCTTCAGTTACGATAAGGCCGCCAAGCACCAGCTCATTGCTTCATGAAGCTGCCGCGCACCGCAATGCCCTGGAAAAGCTTGCTCCGCCCAGTATCCTTGTCGATCAATTGCATCGCGTCCTGCACATGTCCGATAGCGCCGGGCGTTTCATACAACCGTCCGGCGGTCCCCTCAGCGGCAATTTGGTCGATCTGGTGCGGCCGGAGTTGCGGTTCGAATTACGTTCGGCCTTGCATCGGGTTTTCGAAACTTCGCAATCCTGGCTCAGTCTTCCCATCTCCGTCCGTTTCAACGGCGCGCCGCATCGGGTGCTGATGCACGTGAAGCCGGCGGACGATCACGGTGATCGTGCGCCCGCCACCGCGGTGGTCCTGTTCATCGAGGGCGGAGAGGTCGAGCATGCGATCGATGGGGCTCTGCCCCAGAACGACGATGCTAACAAGGTCGTCGCCCGGCTCCGAGAAGAGCTTCAGCTGACCCAGGCGCGACTGCGCACGACCCGAGAGGAATCGGAGAGCGCGAATGAGGAATTGCGCGCCGCCAATGAAGAGCTGCAGTCGATCAACGAGGAATATCGTTCGACGTCCGAAGAGCTGGAGACCAGCAAGGAAGAGCTGCAATCGATCAATGAAGAGTTACAGACCGTCAACAGCGAGCTCAAGCTGAAGCTCGAGGCGGTCTCCCGTGCACACAGCGACCTGCAGAACCTGATGGCGGCAACCGATTTCGGGACCTTGTTCCTCGATTCGAGCCTGCGTATCAAGCGCTTCACGCAACAGGTGACCGAGCTGTTCAGCATCACGCCGGCCGACGAAGGCCGACCGATCGCGGATTTCACGCATCGATTGAAATATGATGATCTCGCCAGCGACGCGCGCGCGGTGCTGGTGAACCTCACCCCGATCAGGCACGAACTCCGCAGCCGCGATAATCGATGGTACGACGTTCGTCTGCGCCCATACCGCACGGTCGATGACAGGATCGACGGAGTCGTTATCACCTTTGTCGATATGACCGACCGGCGTCACGCGGAACAGGCGCTCAGGCTGAGCGAGCGGAGCCTTCGACAAGAGAAGCAACTTGTCGACCTCTCGCGCGATCCGATCTTCATATGGGACTATGACGGCACCATCCTCGAATGGAATCGCGGAAGCGAGGAACTCTACGGCTACAGCCACGACGAGGCGGTGGGAAAGCGGAAAGAAAGGTTATTGGGCACAATCGTACCCGGGGGATCATTCGCCGAATTGCGGGCCAAGCTGCTCGAGGACGGCAGCTGGAGCGGCGAGTTGAAGCACAAGACCAAGGACGGCCGCGAACTGACAATCGAGAGCCGCATCATCCTTGAAACAATCGACGGCCGACGGCTCGCCCTGGAAACCACCCGGGACGTCACCGAGCGCAAGGCCTGGGAAGCACAGCAAAGATTGTTGCTTGGCGAACTCACCCACCGCGTCAAGAATACGCTCGCGGTTGTCCAGTCGATCGCGCATCAGACCCGGCGCTTCAGCAATTCGGATGAGGACTTCACCGACCGCCTGGATGGTCGTCTGACCGCCCTGGCTGCAGCTCATTCGCTACTGGTCGATTCGGACTGGAAGGGTGCCGATCTCGCTACGTTGGTGCGCGTGCAACTTGCGCCCCACATCTCCGGCAATCTCGAACGGACGACGATAGTGGGCGAACCCGTGTTCCTGCCTGCCGATCTGGCAACGCCGTTTGGATTGGTCTTCCACGAGCTGGCGACCAATGCCGCCAAGTATGGCGCATTCTCGCGCAAATCCGGCATGGTGGACCTGCGCTGGAATGTGCGCACGCGTAGTCAGCCGATCCTCACGGTCGTTTGGCGCGAAAGCGGTGGTCCGACGGTTACGGCACCGAAAACCAGCGGGTTCGGAAGCGCGTTAATTGAAAAGGCGATACCGAATGCGACGGTCCGGCGTGAATTCGACCGCGATGGCTTGGTTTGCACGATCGAATTGCCGCTTCCAAAAGGTTCGAGAGAATGACCGCCAGCGCCGCAGACGGGCGAACAAGCTCCCGATGCGGCGGCCGCGGTTTTGGCGTGTTTCGGTCTCACACCTCGATGACGAACAGGCGCGCGCTGATTTCCAAAAGCGCAATTGAACGCGCTGCCAATTGTAGGTTCGAGTAAGAATGAAATAGGTCCACGATGGCAGCTCAGAAAACCCTAGCAGGATAGACGCTCGCGACTTACGCTAGGGGTCATGAACGACAAAATTCAAAGCGAGCACGAGAGGTCTGCTTTCGGGTGGATAGCGACCATGTCGCTGCTTCGCAAGCCGAGTTGACCCTTATTGCCGAGCCGTGATGCCGCCGTGCAAATGATCGACGAGTCGATTGTCAGCGTGCAACCAGCATCGTGCCTACATCGACCGATCTAGGCCGCGACCTTATCCTCCTTTTCCTCCCCACGCATCACGATCTTCAGCGCGTCATCCGGCAATGGCCGCTGCAGCGCCTTCGCCTCGTCCCACGGCGCTCGCATCCAAATGTCGCGCTCCTCGTCCATGGTCAGGATCACTGGCATGGCCTTGGGATGGATCGGCGTCACCACCGCGTTCGCCTCGGTCGTTAGGAAGCCGTAGACCCGATGCGGAGGGGATGTACGCGGCAAACGTTATAAATCAATGATGGTCGCTCCATCACCGGGACTCCCCTTGGCTCGCCTTGCGCTTCTTCGCGGCCGCTTTTTCGCAGGTGACTTGGCTGCCTGCGGCGGCTTGGCCGGCTTGGCAGTCTCGTCGGAAGCTAGGCTCTGGCGCAGCGCATCCATCAGATTGATGACGTTGTCGGGGCTGGCTTCTTCACCGCCGCCTTCTTGTGGTTTTTTGTTGTGGCCCCGGTTGTGGCCCCAAGCAAAAAAGCGCCTCCAAGAGCGGTTCAAAAAACCTACCTAAGTGCTTGATTTATTTGGTGAGCGCGCTGGGGCTCGAACCCAGGACCCCGTGATTAAAAGTCCTTTTTGGGCCAAATTGCTTAGTGATTGAAATTGCTAATAAAATTGCGTGTCCGTAACTAAGTCATTGAATTCATTTTGCCCCCGTTTGACAAATCACGGTCATGGCCTGACACTCTCTGCCACGTTCGGCACTGTGTCGGACGGACATAGTGCGGACACGGCCCCATGAAGCTCACCGATACCACCGTCCAGAAGCTACCGGTTCCACAAGCCGGAAATCGCATCACCTACGATGATGACGTCAGCGGCTTTGGCGTCAGGGTGACCGCTGGCGGATCGCGATCCTTTATCCTGAACTACAGAACCCGATCCGGACGGGAGCGCCGCTTTACCATCGGGCGCGTTGGTATTCGGGGCTCGGAAGGCTGGAGCACCGGTGCCGCCCGCAAGGAGGCCGACCGGCTCAAAAAGCTTATAGACCTGGGCGAGGATCCTCTTGCGAAGGTCGAGGCCGACCGGTCGCAAAAGACCGTGGGTGAGCTGTGCAAGAAATTCATGGAGGAGTCGCGGGAGACCAACAGCGAAGGCACAGCGAGCGGCTACCAGGGGCAGATCGACAACTATGTGCTGCCGATCCTCAAAGCCGGCACCCTAGTCGTCGACGTCGAGCCTGAGGACATCCAGAATCTTCACCGCAAGGTCGGTAAGGACGGTGGCAAATATGCCGCAAACCGTGTGGTTGCGCTCGTCAGCCATATGTTCAATCGAGCGATCGTGTGGAACGGGTCCAAGAAGGACAAAGGATGGGCGATGTTCAATCCCACGAAGGGCACAGAGCGGAATCCGGAGCACAATCGGGAGCGTTACGTTGATCCGAAAGACGAACTGGCGAGGCTCTTAACGGCTCTGGACGGGCACGAGGACAGACAGGCTGTCGATATCCTAAAACTCGCCATGCTAACCGGATGCCGCAAGAGCGAGGCTTTGAGGGCACGGTGGGACCAATTCAAATTCAGTGAGGGCGAGCACGGACCAGAGGGAACATGGACGAAGCTTAGCCATCACACCAAGCAGAAAAAATTGCACCACACGCCACTCTCGGCCCCGGCATTGCTGCTCCTGGATGGTCTTCGTAGCGCCGCAGAAGCCAAGGCAACGAAGGAGAAGGTAGAGGTTTCGCCTTGGGTCTTTCCTGGACGTATCGCCGGCCAACCCCGCGACAGTATCAAACGCGCCTGGGAGGAGATCAGGACGGCGGCAAAGATCAGCGACGTTAGGATGCACGACCTGCGACACTCCTTCGCTTCGATCCTGGCCAGTGGCGGCAATTCGTTGCAAATCATCGGCAAGCTGTTGGGTCACACCAATCCAGCGACCACCAATCGATATGCACATCTTTTCGTGGATCCATTGCGCGAGGCCGCCAATCGAGTCGGTGTCGTGATCGATGCCGGCAACGGCAACAAACCGTCCGCTGAGGTCGTCGACATCACGCGGGGGCGGTCATGAAGTTTGATGATGCCATCAAGATTCCGGGTGTGGCTCAGATCGCGCTCGAGTCGGCCCGGATCGATTTCGAAGAAAGCGCGGATGCATGGCTGCCCTGGCACGCAATTCGAATTGCCACGACCGCTGGGGTTGATGTTCCTGAATGGGTGCTTGGCTACTTCTCGGATAGGGCGAAACTCATCAACGAGATCATCAAGGCTGCTGGGCCAGACGAGGCAAAGGAAATTGGCGCAGCGCTTGGATTCGGCGGCGCCGGCAGGGGGAGTACGTCCACCGGAGGTCGGGCGAGAAATCAGTCACGCAATTGGGCAATTGCTCTGAAAATGGAAGAGGAAATTAATTCAGGCGCCGGGATTGATGCCGCCGCCATGATCGCGGCCAAGGACTTCAACGTATCGAAGCCCACGGCCTATAGCGCACATGATAAATTTGGATCGCGCGCCCGCGACTATATCAGGGCAAGGCGGGCAGGGGCCTAAGCGTCAGCCAAATCGGGATTTCGCTGACGCTTATAGTTTTGCAGTCAAGTGTTGTCGGTGATTATTAGTTCGCTGTCTTCCACTGGCCCAACGGCCAACAATAAGGACAGCGCAATGACCACCGCAGATCCAACCGGCGCGGACATCCTTGCCGGCTACGCCGAGCAGACTGAATTTGCCACAGCTAATCGCCTGAGCACGCGCACCGTCGCGCGCTATCGCAATCGCGCAGACGGACTGCCTTGGGTGCAGTTCGCCGGGAAAGTCTACATTCCCGTCGCCGAGGCTGCTGCCTGGCTCAAGAACCAGGTGCGCCATCCCAACCAGCGGCGCCGCACCGCCTAAAGCAAACCGCGACCAGCGCGAGAGCTTCGCACAGGCCGCGGTCTAGATTGATTGCGTCGACACCACACCGACAGCAAGCAATCCATCTAACCGCTTCTTCCCGAGGGCGCAAGTAACTCGTCGCCGGTCTCCGCAACAAGAGAGACCAAACATGATTGAATGTGCATTCTTTGGCGCGCTCGGTCGCGATGCTGAGAGCAAAACATCCGCCTCTGGCAAGCCCTACCTCAAGTTGAACGTTCGCGTTGGCGATGGTGACACCTGCCAATGGATAAGCGTTCTCGCATTCGATCCGGACGCGATCGGTGTTGCCGATAAGATGGTGAAGGGCGCCCGCGTCTACATCGAGGGCAAACTTTCGCTCAATGAATGGACCGGCACCGACGGCAGCAAGCGCAACGGCTTGTCGGTCATGAGCTTTCATGCGCGCTTGTCGCAGATCGGGCGCAACAAGAAACCGAAATCGGATCGGCAAGTCGCATCACGGTACACAGGCCGACGCGATCTCGATCTCGACGACTCAATTCCGTTTTAGGGGGCGCCAATGGATTTACGCACCATTGCACACGCCCTCGGCGGAGACGTCTCCGGGCGCCAAGTATTGGCACCCGGGCCGGGGCATTCACCCAAGGATCGATCGCTATCCGTCCGGCTATGCTCGACAGCGCCTGATGGTTTCTTGTGTCACAGCTACTGCGGCGACGACTGGCGCCTATGCCGAGACCATGTGCGCGAGCGGCTCGGGCTTCCCGAATGGGAGCCTGGGGACGGCAACGAGCAGCACCGCGCGCTCGCCCCTGCATTCGTCGACAAGTGGGATCTGGCGGCGATCAACAAGGAGGCAGACGAAATGAGGCGCACCGAGGAAGACCTGGAGCGGATCGAGCGAGCGCAACGCCTCTGGAATGAATGTGTGGACCCACGCGGTACGGCGGCCGAGGCATACCTGAACTCGCGTGCCCTCACACTGTACGACGACATTGCTGGGTCTGTGCTGCGCTTCCACCCGAGAACACCTTGGCGGAATGAGGACACCGGCAATACCGATCGCATTCCGTGCCTTGTCGCGGCCTTCACGTCGATCGACGACGACGTCGTCACCGCGGTGCATCGTATCCGGGTCGATATGCCGGGACGATGGCCAAAGACTGAGCGTCGCATGCTCGGCGTTGTCCATCGCAGCGCCATCAAGCTGGCCCCGGCCGGTGACGAGTTGCTGATCGCGGAAGGCCTGGAAACCGCCATGTCTCCGCGCGAGGCGGAAATGACGTTGCCGTGCTGGGCGGTCGGCAGTGTCGGCGCCGTTTCATTTTTCCCGGTGTTGGACGGCGTCAAGAAACTCGTGATCGCCATCGAGTCGGGCGCTGCGAGCACACGATCCACCAAACTATGCCGACGCCGATATCACATCGCCTCGCGCAAAACATCAACTCTCCGTTCCACCGTCGGAAGCGATCTTAACGACGCGCTGATGACTCGGAAAAAGGCAGCGTCGCAATGAAAGAGATGTTTGTGGAAGACGATTCGAAAGATATAGACGTGGACGCGCCATCGATCGCGCCAGATGCGCCCAAACCGCTCCAATGGCTCGACATGTCCAATTGGGACAGCCAGCCAACACCGGAACGCAAGTGGGCCATTCGAGATCGAGTGCCACTCAATCAAGCCGGACTGTTTTCAGGCGAAGGAGGCACCGGCAAGAGCATCATCGAGCTCATGCGCAACGTCGCGCATGTCACATCGAAGGACTGGCTCGGTTCAGTGCCCGAACCCGGCCCCGCATTCTATCTCGGTGCCGAGGACGATGCGGACGAGATCCATATTCGCCTCGCGGCCATAGCCAAGCACTACGGCGTGACATTCAAGGATCTAGTGAATGGCGGCCTTCGCGTTCTGCCTCTGCTTGGCCAAGACGCGACACTCTGCACAGTCGCCAAGAGCGGCAAGATCGAGGTGACAGGCCTCTATAAGCAACTCTTTGAGGCCGCGGGCGACGTCAAGCCGAAGAATGTCTCGATCGACACGTTAAGCCGCGCTTTCGCCGGTAACGAAATCGACCGAGTGCAGGTGTACGCGTTCGCCATGCACATGCAGGCCCTGGCCAAGGTTGCGGGAGGGTCCGTCACAGTTTTGAGCCACCCCAGCTTGGCCGGCATCAGCTCGGGCACCGGCATCTCGGGATCAACGGCATGGCACGGCGCATTCCGATTCCGGATGTACCTCAAGGGCGTCACGGCCAAAAAGGGCGAGCAACCCGATAACGACCTTCGCGAGATTGAGTTCAAGAAGAACCAATACGGCCCGCGCGGCGAAGCCATGGTGCTGCGATATCAGCAGGGCCTGTTCCTCCCAGAGGCGGGTGTCACCAACCTCGACAAGCTGGCGCGCGAGGTCAAGGCGGACGAAATATTTCTGGATCTGCTGCGCCGCTTCGCTGGCGAAGGGCGCAACGTCAGCCACAACCTTTCTTCACCAACCAATGCGCCAGCCGTCTTTGCCGGAGAGGCTGAGGCCAAAAAGCACAGGTTCAGCAAGAACGAGCTCAAGGAGACCATGTCGCGCTTGTTCACGGCCAATAAAATCTATGTCCAGGAATACGGACGACCGTCCCGGCCACACCAAAGGCTAGCGGTGAAGCAATGAGTGAGCTTTATCAGGCTAGCCCGATAAAAAGAGTGAGGGCAACCAAGGATGAGGTCGGGGCTCGGCGAACCGCGCTCTGGCGGATCGTCCACGACATGAAGCCGATGACGGTGCGGCAGGTCTTCTATCAGGCCACGGTGCGCGGCATCGTCGAAAAGTCGGAGGCCGGCTACACCAAGGTGCAGACCGATCTGGTGCTGATGCGGAAGGCTGGCAAGTTACCGTATGACTGGCTTGCGGACAACACCAGGTGGCAGCGCAAGCCCACCACCTTCGGCGGCATCCAAGAGGCCCTGCAAGATACCGCGCGCCTTTACAGGAAATCGCTCTGGAAAGACGCGGGCTGCTACGTCGAGGTCTGGCTCGAGAAGGACGCCCTAGCCGGTGTCGTCCTTCCCATCACGAGCAAGTACGACGTGCCCCTTATGGTGGCTCGTGGCTACGCCAGCCTGTCATTCCTCCATAGCGCAGCCGAATACATCAATGAACTGGATGTGCCGAGCTACATCTATCATCTCGGCGACTATGACCCCTCCGGCGTCAATGCGGGCGAGAAGATCGAGGCCACCCTGAAGGAGATGGCACCAGATGCCGAGATGCATTTCCAGCGCATCGCCGTTACTCCCGCTCAAATCGACATCTGGAAACTGCCCACCCGCCCAACCAAGTCGACGGACACGAGGTCCAAGAACTTCGGCGACATCTCGGTCGAACTGGACGCCATACAGCCCAACATGCTCAGGCTGCTGGTCGATATGTATATCGAGGACCACCTGCCGAAACATCAATTCGATGTGCTGAAGGCCGCCGAGGAGAGCGAGCGCCAGATACTCGAGAAACTGGTCGCCGGATGGGCCAAACCATGAGCGTGCAACCTCCCGTGCAACCTGCGTGCAACCCCCGTGTTACCCGTGTGGCTAACCTACCCCTGCCTACCCCTATGAGGGGTGGCACGCCACGCACGCGTGCACACACCCTCACCGCTCGGGGATAGGCAGTTGTGGGCAACGGACAAAGCCAACCAATCCCTTCATGGAAGACTTAAACCGGGGCATCAACGGCGGCAAAGGTGCCAACGTCTCCGGCCCTCCGGCCGTCTCGTGAGCGTGACGGAGGTGGGCGCCCACCCCATCCGACCGCCTGCGCTGCCAACGACACACTTCGGCGTTCGCCGAACTGTCGCGGGTGACATATTCACCACATGACACACGCTGACATAGAATGTCCTGAGATGTGTTATCACGGGACAATGTCTGACAACTTGTTGATAAAGTTGACTTTTGCTTTCTCATGTGTCGTTGTGTCCGTACCATGTCCGATGAAGTGATTGAAAACCAGCAATTCGACCACCAACGCGCTCCCGCGCGAGGCGTGCGTGCGGGGCAGATTTTCGCGCGCGGCTGTCAGGTCTGCAAGCACCCGGATCGGTGGAGGATCGAGTTATTAAAAGCCGGCGGTGCGAGTTTGGTTTCGCTGGCTGACAAATTTGGCGTCCACAAGAACGCCGTCGATCGGCATTGGCATCGTCACGTGTCGGCCGAGATGAAGGCTTCGTACCTGCTCGGCCCGGTGCAACTGCAGGAACTGGCGGCCAAGGCAGCAGAGCAGGGCGGCAGCGTGCTCGACCACCTGCATGCCGTGCGCACAGTCCTTATGGGCCAGCTGGCGGTCTGCGCCGAAGCGAGTGATAGCCGGGGCTGTGCTTATGTCGCCGGCAGATTGACGTCGGTGCTCGAGGTCATTGCCAAGATATCGGGCGAACTCGGCGACCTGGCGCGCAACGTCAACATCACGAACAACGTCAACGTGCTGACTCAGCACCCTGATTTTATCCGCGCGCAGGCAACCATCGTGCAAGCCCTAGGGCCATTCCCTGAGGCGACCCGGGCTGTAATCGCTGCATTGGATGCCCTCGAGTCGAAGGCCCCTCAGCGGGCGTCTAAAGCCGTCCCAGCGCTGCTGGAGCACGCCCATCATGGATAAATTCGCGGGCTCTCTCGCTGATGCTCTCCGTGGCGGCTGGCGCTTGCAGGCGCGCCCTGAGCAGCTGCCGCCGAGTGGTGACGACTGGAACGGGTGGATGATCCTTGCCGGTCGCGGTTGGGGCAAGACTCGAACCGGCGCCGAGTGGGTCAAGGAGATGGTCGAGACCGGCGATGCCGGCCGCATTGCCTTGGTTGGTCCCACCGCTGCGGACGTCCGAGACGTTATGGTCGAGGGCGAGAGCGGCATTCTGTCGATTTCGGCTAACTCGTGGCTGAGGCCGTCATATGAGCCGTCCAAGAGGCGCTTAACGTGGCCGAATGGCGCGCAGGCGACCTGCTTTTCCGCTGAGGAGGGCGACCGCTTGCGAGGCCCTCAGCATGACCTGCTCTGGGCGGACGAGCTCGGCGCGTGGGATTCGCCGCAACTGACGTGGGACATGGCCGCGTTCGGTTTGCGCCTAGGCAAGCATCCCCGCTGGTTGGTGACGACGACACCGAAGCCGGTGAAGATCATTCGCGAGCTCATGGCCCGCGCCGACGTCATCGTCACGAGGGGCAGCACGTTCGACAACGAGCAGAACCTGGCTGCGCCGTTCATTGAGGCCGTCAAGACGCGATATGAGGGCACGCGGTTAGGCAGGCAAGAGCTGTACGCCGAGCTGCTCGACGACTACCAGGGCGCGTTGTGGCTCCGTGAAACCATCGATGCGAACCGGGTTGCGAAGTTTCCGTTTTTGAAACGTGTTGTGGTCGCGATCGACCCGAGCGGCACGAGGGGCAATGACGACAACGGGGACGAGATCGGCATCATCGTTGCTGCTCTTGGCGAGGATAACTGCGGCTATGTGTTGGCCGACGAGTCGCTGAAGGCCAGCCCTGACGAATGGGCTAGAGCTGCGGTGACTGCCTATCACCGTTGGTCGGCAGACCGGATAGTTGCGGAGCGCAATTTTGGCGGTGCGATGGTCGAGGCGGTCATTCGGACGGCGGACCCGAGCGTCCCGTTCAAAGAGGTCGTCGCAAGCAGGGGTAAGGCGCAGCGCGCCGAGCCGGTTGCGGCGCTGTATGAGCAGGGCAGGGTCAAGCACGTAGGATCTTTCACTGAGTTAGAAGACCAGATGGCCGCGATGACGACCAGCGGCTACGCCGGCAGCGGATCGCCGGACCGAGTCGACGCGCTTGTGTGGGCGTTGCACGAGCTGATGATTGACCCGGAGCGTCGGGGACTCAGTCTCGTGGCGGGTGGCTCCAACTGCATTGGCGCGATTGCTGAGGCGATCAATCGTCCTGGCACTGGCTGTTTCGTGATGATTGGGCTTGGCGGTCGGGACGAGCCCGAGCCCGAGCCGAGCCCGGATGAAAACTACAGGATGGCCAAGGAGGCTTATGCGCGCGGTGCTTTGTCGGGGAATGATTTGCAGTGGTTCAAGGCCGAGACATTAAGACGCGAGGCGAAAGCAAAGGTGGTGAATAGACAATGAAGGATAACTTTTTACAACATATTCCCGAGAGCTTTAAGGAGCAGCGCGAGATTATCGAGTCCGCATTTGGCATCCTGGCCAGTGTTCAGGAGAAGGCGGCCGGCATTCGCAGCGATTTACGGTTATCTGATCTTGGTAGAAGCGAACTCTTGGCAGAGTTGATGAAGGGTGGTTTTGGCGAGCACATGGGGCAATTGAAGGCCCGATCCCAAAACCTGCACGCCGACATCGAGAACCGGAAGCAGAACCTGAGACTGCCGCCGGTCGACAAGACGGACCGTTACGGGCAGGAGCAGCGCAGGCAAATCCTCGATTTCATTCGCTCTCAGCCGCTGGGCGAGCGTCTACGCGTTGCGATGGCAACTCGGGAGGCCATGGACGCGGTTTTGAATGCGCCGCTACCGATCATGAGCGGCTTGTCTGATGCTCAGATCGATACCGTTCGGAAGGCTGCCGAGCAAGCGGCGTTCGGTCCGCAGCATGCGCAGTTTGCGGAGGAAGATCGGCAGATGGCCGTTCTCGAGGACGCGTTCACGCTCGTCGATGGCCTCATCTCGAAAGAGACCGGCACTGTCGTCGACAATGCACCGGCGGTGATCACGCGCGAGCAACTCGACGCGATGGACCCACAAACGGCAATGGCCACGATGAAAGCAGTATCCGAGGGCCGGACGAAGCTGGAGGACGGCGCACCGTGATGGCAGAGCGTTTCATCATCGAAATTGATTTCTCGCAAACAAGGAAAACACCAATGTCCAAGAAACTTGAGCCGGCCCAGGGTGGCGGCAATCCCAAGCAGCCTCTCGGCAAGGCTACGCCAGTTGCACAGCCAGACGGCAAGGCGATCATCCGCGCCGCAGGCCGGGATGTTGCCCGCAAAGATCGCGCAGATCACGAGCAGCGCGCTCCGCAAAGCGTTGGTGGCAAGCAGAATTGGCGCAGGGGGTGAGTTAGCAGCATGCCCATTACCATGTATACGATCGTGCATCCGCCAGCCGCGCCCGTCGCGGCGGCCTACGCGAACGCGGAGACCAATACGCTTGCGGCCACGATCTCGCCGAGTCCCCCGGCGGCGTGGTTGCAGGCGGTCGACACCATGATCAGCTCTCTCAAGAGCGCCGGGGTGTGGTCAACCTTCGACCTGTTCTATTGTTTTGCTGCCCCGAGCCAGAACGCTTGCAACTACAATTGGGTCAACCCGCTGGTGGGGCTTCTGACGCCGCATGGCAGCCTGACCTATCAGCCCTATTCCTATGTCGCCAGTGACGGCTCGACCGGCTGGTTCTCGACGACGTTTGGTGTCAACTCCGGCAAGGCTGTCGACGGCAGTGCCGAGTTTGGGCACTTCTGTCTGAGCGAGGACTCGACCGACGGCATCAGCGTTTTCCAAACGACTGGCGGTAATAGTCATACATCGTTGGTGGCATCCGCCACCGGTGCCACCATCAATAACATGACCGGCGGCCTCAATACGTCCACAACGGGGACGTGGAGCAGCCAGTGGGGCTCTACGGTAGGCCATTGGGTGCTGCAGCAAGAGGATACGTCTTCCACGCTGGAGGCGTTCCTCGATGGCGCGTCGCTGGGCACCCAGGTCCAGACGCATGGCGTGGACAGCGGCACGGTCCAGATCTTCAAGAGCCCCGGCGGCTCCTACACGACGCGCCAGACGGCCATCGTTCATTATGGGTCGAAGCTGACGGCACCGCAGCAGCTCGCGTTGAGCCAGGCGCTCTATACGTTCTTGGCGGCGGTTGGTGTCAAGCCTCTGGCGGGCTATCTCGGCCTGAGCACCGGACCGACGAACGTTGCTCCCTATAAACATGTTTCAACCGGCTCAGGAAATAGTTTGTACGTGCCGGGGCCTCCGGGCATGGGACTTTGCGAGGTCCAGGGACACGGCGCCGCGTATCCGCGGACGATGATCAATGTCAACGATCCAAACTATCTAAACCTGTGGCGTTTCGAAATTCATGCCGGAGATTATGCGCCATACGATAGTCCAACAAAGGGCGTCGACAGAATCCATTTAACATCGTCCTTTACGTTTCCCTTCCAAACGACGTGCGATATTTCATTTTCGCTCTGGATTGAAAGCGGCTCGGCGATCGGCTCTGCCGATGATTTCTGTACGCTATATGAAGTGCATGATAGCGGCGCTGGCGTGGTCGGCGGTCCCATTCACGCCCTGACCGTTCCGCAAGACGGCGGTGTGTTCGGTAAGTTTTTCACGTGGGGTTTTCTAAGTCAGACCGGAACCAACATTAACAATTGGAACCCGACATCGACGGCCAATTGCGCACAGGGCCAGTGGCATCACGTCCGAACAACGTTCCGTCCGGACAACGCGCCGAACGGCTTTTGCAAAACGTGGTTCGACGGCGTGCAAATCCTAAATTACACCGGCGCGTTCTGCAATTCGACGCTCGCGCCCTACCGGCCGATTATGAGTTTGTACAGAGGCGACGACACTTCGGGCACGGCGCCGCCGATGGCGGTTTGGTACGCAAACGTCGAGTTCGATGCTTCGGGTACTCAGCCGTTCTCCTCTCGAATCAACAATCCGCTGCCAACTCCCCCATTGGTGTAACAGATGACATTTGGCTTCATACAAGGCAACGCGGCCTTCTCTGCCTCTAACACATCCCAGTCGCTGACTTTCAACAGCCCCGTCACCGCCGGATCGTGTCTGGTGGTCGGCATCCGCTCGAGCAACACCAGCCTCACGGGACTGACTGACAGCGTCAATGGAAGCACGCAATATAGTCTGGTCCGGCAAACGCTCTGGAATTCTTCGGCTAACAATCTCAACGTCTACATCTTCCCCAACACCGCGGCTGGCACGCCAACTGTCACCGCAACGTTTGCGGCGGCAACAAACGTCTACTGGGCCATCGCTGAATATGGTGGCGTGGCGACATCCAGCCCCGTTGATGTCAGCGCCATCCAGCATAATGACACGGCGGTCACATCCCTCTCACTGCCATCCATCACGACCACGAACGCAAACGACGTCCTGATCGGAATCTACGTTACGCAAGGCAGCGCGGCGCAAACGTGGACGGACAATGTCGCCGGGTCGAATCCGGTCACATGGACTCCACGCTTGTCTGCTGCCGCAGAGGACGAGATTTATTGGGTCGATGCGGTCGTGAGTTCTGCCGGAACGTATTTGGAGAATTCTGCAATTACGACTGCCGAGACATATGCCTCGTGCCAGTTCGCGCTGATGCAGGCCGATGTCCTAATGCCTCAAATCTGGTTGTGAACACGATGTCGCTCGCGACTCAACGATTCGAGGAATTGCGCCGCGAGTATCGACGCCGGATTCCATCGCGCCGGCTCGCGCCCAGGCAACATCACGACATCCAATGGGCCGCGGCTTTGCAGCAGGTTGCCGAAATGGCCGCGATTGAGAACGTAGCGCACGCAGCGAAGCACGAGCGCAAGCAAATTGATTCAATGAGGGCGGAAGTCGCACGGCTCGCGTCGGTTAGCGCGCGCAAGCACAAGTAGGAGGGCACCATGGGTCACTATGCTGGCGGCAAAAACGCGGTCACCGGTTCATCTGGCAACGTTGCTGCTGCGATTGCCTCGGCATCGCTGGCGGCCACCCCGGGGGTTGTCAACTATATATCCGGGTTTTCGGTGCGCGGCGCTGGCGCTGACTGCGGCAGCAGTGGTTCAGGTGACAGTCACCGGTGTGGCTGGTGGCACGTTGACCTACATCCACGCCGCCGTCGCCGGAGCCACGGCGCTCAATGCCACCGCTGGATGTCCAGTTCAATCCTCCGCTTCCCGCAAGCGCGGCCAACACGGCCATCACCGTATCCTGCCCGTCGCTCGGGTCCGGCAACACCAACAATAGCGTCAACGTGTACGGCTACCAGGGCTGATGAGCGCGTTCGCGGGTTGATTTTGATTTGGCGGGGATGGGTTGCCTCGCCAGAAACCGGGCTCGCCGACGCCGGATGAACGCGCGGCGGGCCCGCCAATTACAGGAGTGGAGATGTGGCGCGCGCTCGACCTGACGACGACGATGACGACGACATCCCGCCTCGCGTCGGCCGGCCACGTAGTCCGCGAGAACCGAGCCCCCCGGAGCCGCATGACCGCCCAGAATTCGCATCCCGCCTCCAGGTCATCCTCGACGCGATCGAAATCGGCGATCTCCCGAAGGACGTTCGGCTTCACTTGCAGATGGTGCTTAGACGCTGCGACCTTTTTCGGACAATCGACGCGAAGCGATTCCCCGAAAAAGGCGAGGAGAAGGTCACGCTGCTATTGCGCACAATTGCCGAGAGCACGAATGGCCCCACCGCGCTGACCGAGCCGATCCTGCGATCGGTTTCAAGCTGCATGAAGCCTTCGTGGGTCGACCGGGGCCTGGAATGGATCGAGGCGTTCGACAGCGTCGATCTTGTCGGACTGCAGGCGACGCTGGCCGATCTGGGCATCGAGGACCAACTCACGCGTGTTCTGCGGCGGAAGCTGTTGGAAATTCTCGGGCCGCCCGTGGCGCCCAAACCGAAGCCGCAGAAGCCGACGACGAAGATGTCGCGACCGAAGTGTGTCTCGGAGCCGGCTTGGAATGAGTACGTGGCCCTGCGCGAGAAACTGAAGCGGCCGAAGGCGCGGATAGCAGCCTTAACCCACAATGCCTGTGCTAAGGGTGGATGCCGACCTCTGCGAAGAATTCCGGTCCGTTAATGCATCTGACGCTCATACTTTGCTGGCGACAGACGTATGGGATTCTTCGCGTACTCGTCTTTCGTTCGTCGGTGATCACGAACATGCCGAGAGGCAGCTGGATCGACAGCCAAGCGAGCGTGTGGCTCTATGAATGCACTTCCAACCAACATCGACATCGCCAAAGCTCGCCTGCCTGCGACGTATGAGCAAGCGAAGATTGCGCTTGCCTCGTGCCTTTTCGTGGGTGCCCACGATAGGTTCCGCCGAAAAGCCTATGAAGCCATTCTGGCCATGAAAAAACGCCGCTAAAAATTTAATCACTACCCCTTGTAGCAACGTGTACAATCCCCAATTGCCTATAATCCTCTGGACTCGCTAAGGATGCTCCCGCGCCCAGACGAGAAGGTCGGGTATGACCGGCATTATCGTCATGCTAACTTGAATCCCCCCTTGTAGGAACTTCGCGCAACCTCAGGGCGCGCGCAACTCATTTCTTCGACTTCAGCCCGATCTCGACCAGCCGCCTGATCGCCTCGGAGCGGCTCGGCAGGTCCTGCTGCTTGCGCCGCCACGCATCGATTGCGTCGACCTCGTCAGTCGACATCATCACCGGGATTCGCTGGTCTTTCTTTTCGCTCATGACATCGATTTCTAGGGGCATTGGGCTCTTTGCACAAGTTGGTTGACATGTGCCAATTTATGGCACAAGTTGTGCCAGTTGTCCATATTCAAGCTGGGCAACCGTAAGCGCAGCCTGCGAGCGTTCCAGCGCCCGCAGACTGCTAATCCCCACGGAAAGGATCATTTCCATGAGAACTAAGATTGAGACTATCACACCCGCCGATCAAACCCGCCGAAACATCCTCACCGTCTTGGGATCGGCTGCGGCCGTTGCCGCCATCCCGGCCCCCGGGTCGGCACTCCATGCCGCTGAGCCTGACCCCATCTTCGCAGCGATCGAAACGCACAAGCGGGCCATGGCCGCATACGACGAGCTTGTCGACCAGCAAGAGGGGCTAGAGGCAGCGATTCCGCAGGAACGTCAACGAACGACGAGCCCCAGCAAGATTGTGGAAAGCGATGACCCCAGATGGATAGCTTTTCAACGAGAGATGGGCCGTGTGGGCGATGCTGAGAGCGATGCGGAATGTGCGCTCGCATCGGTGGTGCCGACGAGCGTTGCTGGCATTCTCGCTCTGCTAGAGCACGCCATCAAGATCGAGGAGGGGGTCGGCTTTCGCGACAATATCGTAGATGACGAGGGCGACCCGGAGGTTGAGCAAAACTGGTACTACTTCGCCAATCGCAACATCGTCGCCGCGCTCCGCGCGATCTGTGCTTAGGAGGGCGCCATGTCAAAAGCTGCGCGGAAGACCGCAACCAGGAAGGGTCTAGATCTGATCACGGCCACCCATCAGCGAAAGTTTCAGAAGCAGCCCGAGACTATCACATCCGCCGTCCCCGTTGTTGCGGCGGCGATGCCGACAGGCGACGATGCGAAGCTGGTCGCGCTGGGGAGGCAGATATCCGCCCTGCGCGTGCTGGAAAGGGCGTCGGAGGTCGAATCCATGCGATGCAATGAGGCGTACGATCAAATGACGCGCTCGAATCAAATGACGTGCTCGCGGAAGGAGGCGCTCGAGCATTCCGGCTTGGCGGCGGCCGAGCTGGCGGGCAACCTGATCTCTGACCAGATGACCGAAGTCTACAAACAGATGCTCGGGCTACGGCCGACGACGCTGGAGGGCTACCGCGCACTCGCGCTTGCAATCGTCGAAAATTGCTGGTGCGACGAAATCAACCTCGGCCAAGAAACGGGCGACGAGTGGGGAACGGCCGTGATCATTTCCTCGCTGACTGGCATCCCGATGCCTGACGATGACGGGCAGGCCTCCGCCGCCTGCGACATCTCCGCGTAGGAGGGCTGAGCCATGGCGTATTTAATCAACATGGACGGCCCCGCCGTCTTTGCCTGCGAACTGGCACGCATCGATCGCCTCGGACCAAACCGTCGACTGATCTTTACGCTGCCCGAACCCGCCGAAAACGATGGCCAGCGCGTGGTGGCCGATCTCATCCTGCCGCTGGAGGCATTTCCGGCGATCATCAACGCGCTGGCAAGCGAAGCGTGGGCGTCGGGGGAGGCGCGCGAGATCACGCCTCAAGTGTTAACGGTGATGCAAACCGGCCCAGCAAGAAATTGAAGGACACCACCACCGAAGAGCCCGCCCGGTCGGCGGGCTTTTTCTTTTGTCTTCATTTTGCGGACACTGCGCGGACACGAGAATCGGCATGGCGAAAAAGTCCCCGCTATACCCCGTAAGCCTTTGTATTATCTGAGAGTTTGGTGAGCGCGCTGGGGCTCGAACCCAGGACCCCGTGATTAAAAGTCACGTGCTCTACCGGCTGAGCTACGCGCTCGCTCCAGAGGAAGCGGCTTGGTCGGTTGACACAACGCGGATCGCGCCGTTTTGGACCATGCTCCGGCCCGCGCTGTGTAGGGGCCCATCTTCCGTCGGTCAATAGTCGCGGCCCCGGTGCAGCTCGCCCGGAGGCCATGATTTGTGGATTTATGTGGTCGGGCAGACCGTTAGAAGCGTGCTTGCGCGGCCGACATGCACATCAGCTCCGACTGCTCCCGTCAGCCGTCGCGCGGCACCTCGGTGCCGATCCGCTGGGGTGGGGCGACCGGTAGCGCCACGGGACGCAGGCCGATCAGCTCGGCGGTGCGCACCGCCGTGTTGCGCCAGAAGGCAAAGGAATTGGCTCGCGACAGCTCGAGCGTCGCGATGGCGACCGCCGCGAGGAAGGGCAGGCTTTGCAGCACCAACACGCCCGCAAAAAGATAGATTTCCCGAACCTGCTTGGTGTTGGTTCCAACCAGCACGGCGGCCCCGGCCAGCAGGAGGACCCCGATCACGGCCTCCCAGAATGCCTGGAACTCGATCGACATGCTGGACAGGCCGCCCTTGGACGTGCGGGCGAAGGCCAGATGTTCGGTGATCAAGCCCTGCGCCACCGCGCGGCTGACAGTCCATTGCACGCTCATGGCCGCGATCATGGCGCCGAGCATCTGCCCGGTCTTCACCGGCACGCGCAAACGGTACAGCACCAGGAAATGCACCAGCGAGACCACGAAGGACGCAACGATCGGCAGCGTCAGGATCTTGTCGGGAATGGCGATGTCGGCAAAGGCCACGATCGGGACCCAGATCAGGTTGAGGATCGCGACCACGACGCCGAGGCTCTCGGCCCCCAGCCAGTTTAGCCAGCCGAGGGAGAACTCGCGCTTCTGGTCGGGGGTCAGCCGGCTCCGGCCGGGCAGGAAGCGCCGCCAGTGCTTCTTGACGATCTGGAAGCCGCCATAGGCCCAGCGGTGGCGCTGTTTCTTGAAGGCCTCATAGGTGTCGGGCAACAGGCCCTGGCCGTAGCGGCGGTTGGTGTAGTGCGTGAGCCAGCCGAGTTCCTGGATCGCAAGGCCGAGGTCGGTGTCTTCGCAGATCGTGTCGCTGGACCAGCCGCCAGCCATGTCCATCGCCGCGCGGCGGATCAGGCACATCGTGCCATGCACGATGATGGCGTTTTCCTCGTTGCGCTGAACCATGCCGATGTCGAAGAAGCCGGCATATTCGCCATTCATGATGTAGTGCATCAACGACAGATCTTCGTCGCGATGGTCCTGTGGCGCTTGCACGAGGCCGACACGCGGATCGGCAAAGGCCGGCACCAGATCCTTCAGCCAGTCGGGATCGACAACATAGTCGGCATCGATAATGCCGATGATTTCCGCATCCACCGCGGTGCGGTCCATGGCGATGCGAAGCGCGCCGGCCTTGAAGCCCTTGACCTTCTCGGCATTGATGAACTTGAAGCGCTCGCCGAGCGCGCGGCAGTGATCCTGGATCGGCTGCCAGAATGCCGGGTCAGGCGTGTTGTTGATGATGATGACGCATTCGTAGTTCGGGTAATCCAGCCGCGCCAGCGCATCGAGCGTCTGCTTGAGCATCTCCGGTGGCTCGAAATAGGCCGGCACATGGATCGAAACCTTGGGGTAGGGCGCGCCTTCCGGCAGCGCTGGCATAGCCTGTCCCTTGGCCAGAAGCCGCTGCGGCGGCCGGCCGAAAGCGACGGCTGCGATCTCCTCGATCCGCGCCATCGCGATCAGGATCAGCGGCACCAGAAGTGTCAGGCCAAGGGTCAGTGCAAAGGCCGAACCGAAGATGAAATAGTGGCCATCCCAAAAGGCAAATACGGTCGCGACCCAGGCACCGACGCCGTTGGCGGTCGCCGCGAGCACCAACGCCTGCAGTGGAGTAGGCCCGGCCAGCCGCAGGATCGGCAGCGACAGCAGGATGCCAACCAGGAGCGCAATGGTGGCGAGCTTCCAGTAGTCGGGATAGACGATCGGGCCGACCCAGGAAAATTTGGGCTCGAGCTCGGCGTTGAGAATGCCCCAGTAGGGACCGACGCCGCCTTCAAAATATTTCCAGGGCCGATCGATTCCCTCGACGATGTTGTATTCCATGCCGATGGATTCGGCGCGGGCGACAAAATTGCGCAGCACCCTGGCCTGCTGGAACGGGCCGGGATCTGCGTCCATCAGATTATAGCCGGCGCTCGGCCAGCCGAACTCGGCGAGCATCACCCGCTTGCCCGGATATTGGTTCCGCAGCTGCTGATAGATGATGAACGCCTGGTCGACCGCCTGCGTGGACGAGAAGCGCTCCCAGTAGGGCAGCACGTGGGCTGCAATGAAATCAGTATTGGAGACGAGCGATGGATGTTCGCGCCAGATATTCCAGATTTCACCGGTGCTGACGGGAACGTTGACGGACTTCTTGACGCGCTGGATAAGCCTTGCGAGCCGCTGAACGTTGTTTTCCGCAAACGCCCATTTCAATGCGCCAGCTCTCTTGTCCTCGGCCTCCGGCTGTGCTTCCGCGTCGCGAAGCCGCTGGGCTTCTTCGAACAGGATTCTCTCGGTCTCCCCGGATTCGGGAGGTAGCCCAAGATTCTCGATCGGGATCTGCTCGCCTCGGTAGATGGTCTCGTTGCCGACCACGACGCCGATGACATTGCTGTTGCGCCGAGCGAGGTTGATGGCGGCGTCGATCTCGCGCTCGTTGCGGTCCTTGCGATCATCGATCCAGACGCCCACCGTCACCTTCAGGCCGAACTCGGCGGCGATTGGCGGCACCAGCTCGTTGCCTTCCGTCGAGGAGTATAGGCGGACCGCCCGGGTGATGGTGGAGAGCTTCTTTAAGTCGGCGCGAATCCTGTCGGGGTCGACGAGGACGTCGACGGTATGGCCCGGTTCGAACGGCGCGTAGGAGACGCTTGGCAGGAGCCCCTTGAAATCGGGGGCTTCCTGCTTGTCCTGGAGAATGCCCCAGAGCGCCGCATGAACAGCGCTGACAAACAGCAGAACGGCAACGACGGCGCGCATCGCGACTAGACCAGATGGGGCACGGGGTAAGAGAAGCGAACCTGTCCCCAGGGTTCGGCCGACGGGACGGCGACTTTAGGATAGTGCTGCCACGCCATTAAACAACAGGCATGGCGGCATGGCAGTTTAAGGGCGTTGTTCCAATGCCGATGATGCGCAATCGTTCCTGAACCTGCTGTGAACCGTGGGGCGCGCTATTTCGCCGCTGGCTGCGGCGAGGCGGTCGGTTGTGGCGAGGAGGCGGGGGCAGGCGCGGCGGAGCCAGCCGTCGTGGACGGCTGAGACGACGGAGGTGCGGCCGCAGCCTGTGGCTGGGCGTTGGGGTTGATCCAGCAGGCCTGGACGTGGTTGCTGAGGCTGTTCGGCACCTTGTCATCGATCTGGGCGAAGAAGCGGGTGAGGCAGCGGAACGCCGCCTGGACATGCCCGCCGGGGCAGCCGAAACGGTCATAGAGATCGAGGTGACGGAATGCGGTATCGAGATCGTCTCTGAACATGAGCTGGACCACGCGGCGGCCGAGCCAGACGCATTCGGGATTGCCGGCGGGGCCGTTGATGGCCTGAGCCGCTTCAACAAATTCGTCGATCTTGCGTTGATTCTCCTTGGACGCATCGGCCGGATTGGCGGGCGCTTGCTTGCCCTGGTCCTGGGCGTGGTTGTCGCCACTCTGGGCGAACGAGGGAGCGGCGCTGCCGACGCTTATGAGGACAACAAGCCCGGGAATTGCGAGACGGCGCACAAACGATTTCTGAAGCTCAAGCACGCGTCGACGCATGGATTCCCCAAATGTCTCAAAAACCTTCCGCTGCCCTCAAGCCCCACGGATGCGGCGGTGATGCCGACCAAATAGGTCTCCAATGCGGCAGAGGCGTCTGCCTGATCCCATGACCTGTATTTGAGATTTTGTCCAGCAAAGCCACAACTTTATCGCTTTGGCAGTCAATCGTCGCGGCCAGGCGGTCGTTGCTGCGGCAAAGCGGCGGGCTTTTCGGCCAGTGCGCTGGTCGGCCACTGATGAATAGGCCCCACACAGGCTCCTCATAGGCCTCTTGGCAGACGGCCAGCTTCCGGCTAATTCCTGCGTCCCCCGGCTGGAGGATGGAACAGATTTCTTTTCGTACGCCACTGGCGCTTTTGCTCATATCCCTGGGTGCGATTGCTGCCGTGTGGTGGTGGCTGGCCACGCCCATCACGCTTGCGCGCGCGCCGATCGACCCAAGTGCCAGGCTGCAATGCGTGTCCTACGCGCCGTTCCGCAACGGGCAGACGCCGCTTAATCCCTCGACCCAAATCACGGCCGAGCAGGTCGAGCAGGACCTGAGCCAGCTCGCCAAGGTCACCGATTGCATCCGTACCTATTCCATCGAGAACGGCCAGGACATCATCGCGGGCATCGCCAAGAAGGCCGGGCTCAAGGTGATCCAGGGCATCTGGCTCTCAAGCAACCGGTTCAAGAACCTGAACCAGATTTCGATCGTGGTCAGGCTGACCCGGGAATACCCTGACACGATCTCCGCCGTCGTGGTCGGAAACGAGGTGCTGCTGCGCGGGGAGATGACGGCCAACGACCTCGCCGCGATCATTCGCTCGGTGAAGTCGCAGGTCACGGTGCCCGTGACCTATGCCGACGTCTGGGAATATTGGAAGAAGAACCGTGAAATTTATGACGCGGTCGATTTCATCACCATTCACATCCTGCCCTATTGGGAGGACCTCCCGATCCGCGCCAAATTTGCTGCCGACCATGTCGATTCCATCCGCAAGGACATGGCGGCGGTTTTTCCGGGCAAGGAAATCCTGATCGGTGAGACCGGCTGGCCGAGCGCCGGGCGGATGCGCGAGGGCGCGCTGCCGTCGCGGACTAACCAGGCCCGCGTCGTGTCGGAGATCCTGACACGCGCCAAGCAGGAGAATTTCCGCGTCAATCTGATCGAGGCCTATGACCAGCCGTGGAAGCGGCAGCTCGAGGGCACGGTCGGCGGCTATTGGGGCCTGTTCGACGCAGTACGGCGGGCGTTGAAATATCCAGCCGGCGAACCGATCAGCAATTTCCCGCTTTGGAAGTGGCAGATGGGCGCGGGCATGGTGCTGAGCATACTGACCTTTGCGGTGGCGGGGCTGACCTTGCGCCGCCGGCCCTGGACGCCGCGCCCGGCGGCCTGGATTGCGGTCGGCCTGTCCGCGACCACGGGTGGGATCCTGCTCGGGATTGCAGTCGACAAGATGCTCTACGAGAGTTACGGCGTGGGCGGCTGGGTGCAATGGGGTGCGCTGCTCGCGGCCGGCATCGCCTCACCCTTGCTGTGCGCTAATGCGCTGGTGTCGGGACGGAGCCTGCCAACTTTCCTGGATCTGCTCGGCCCACGCGACGACAAGCAGAGATCGGTCACGACCTTCCTGTTGGGGATCGTGCTGGTGACGGCCGTTCTGATCGGCAGCGAGACGGCGCTCGGCTTCGTGTTCGATCCGCGCTACCGCGATTTTCCCTTTGCCGCGCTGACCATGGCTGTCATCCCGTTCGCGACCTTGACGCTGAATCGTCCGCAGGAAGGCCAGCGTCCGCTCGCGGAAGCCGTGTTCGCAAGCCTCTTGATGATCTCGGCGATCTATACCGGCTTGAACGAGGGCAGGGACAATTGGCAGGCGCTCTGGACCGGCGCGATCTACGTCCTGCTCGCCGTCACGCTGTGGCGGGCGCGGGCCGCGCGAATCCCAAAATAAGCAGGCCGATCGCAATCCCCGATAGCGCGACATTGTAGAGCACGATCCCGAGCCCGGCCGCGATCAGGCCGCCCGTGAGCAGCACGATCGAGGGGCGGATGACGTGGAGTGCCGCGATCACCAGCGCGACGATGCCGAACACCGAGTTCTTGAACAGGACGGTTGCGAGCGCGCGCCCCTTGCAGGCCATGGTCTGCAGGCCGCCGTCGCAGGCCAGTGCCACCGGCGAGAACTCGATCGCGAGATAGCGCAGATAAAGCGCATAGCCAACGGTGAGGAAGCCGACGATCAGGAGCCATTGCACCTGATAGGGCGTGAGCCGAAACGGGGTTTTCTTCACGGATTCTCTTCGTACTTGGTACTTGGCAGCGGGGTACTGGAGTAGGGTCATGGCCTCGGCGCAGGACGCCGAAGGCAGGTGAAGACCTACACCCAAGGCCTTGCAAAGACGAGGGGAGATGTCAGCCCTATTTGCGGCCGAACAGCGCGGATAAGGTCGAGGTCGACGCCGGCTCCGGCGGCCTGGCCGGCGGAGGCGGCGGCTCCTCCTTCTTGGCGTGCCGGTACCAACCGCGCTTGGACGAGCCCGACGACGCGCTCGGCTTGGCATCCGCCTTGCCCTCCGCGTTGGCGTTGAGCTTCGCGTCAGAAGACTTGGTCTCGGAGGATTTGGCTTCCGCGCCGGCATCCGGGCCTGCTGCCTTGATCGTAGGCGGCGACTGTATCTCATCCGACTTCATGGCCAGGCGCTGGCCGTCATAGACGGTGGTTTCGCAAGCGCGCTTGGTCTCGGTCAGCATTGCGCAGATCTTGGCCGCTGCGGCGGCGTCCTTCAGCGGCCCGGCGGCGAGATGGAGCTGCATGCCAAGCCCGGTGCGGCCTTCCCGAATGACGACGATCGGGCTCAGGGTCCCTAGTTCCGTGTTCAAATGCCGCACGCCGCGCCAGAGCGCGCGCAAGCCCCCGAGTGAATTGGCACTGCCGAGGTCGACGGCGAAGTCCGTGCGCTTCACGGCGACGCTTGCCACCGGCGTGTCAGCCTCATCGGCGCCGTTGGCGGACGCGACGACTCCGGAGGATGCCGAAAGCGGCGCATCTGTCCCCTTGGTGTCGGCCTTGGCGTCCACCTTGGCTTCAGCCATCTTCATATCGGAACCCTTGGTGTCCGCGCCCTTGATATCGGTCGGCGTGGCGTCGGCCGATTTCAAGGCGTCAACCAGCCTGGGTGCGGCAGGGTCGGGCGGCCCCATGGTCGATTTGGCCATCAGCGACGATCCCGCCGTGGAAGAGATCATCGCCGTGGTTGCGGCGCCGGCGTTTGTTGCGGTCGCGGTATTTGCCGCAGCGGCGGCAGATGCGGAAGCGTCAGTTTTGCCGGCATCCGCGCGGGGCTTGTCCGGTCCGGATGAGGCGGCTGTCGTCGTGACCGGGGCAGGAACCGGGGGCTGGGCGGCTGCAGCACTTTGCTGCGGCGCCTGTGGCGTCCCCGTAGGCACGTTCGACGCCTGCGGGTCGGCCGAGGCTTGCGGAGCGGTCGATGCCGTGGGGACCAGCGCGGTCTGCTTGGCCAGCGCGCCGGTCACCGAATCCAGTCCCTGCTCGATCACGGTGACCCGGGAAAACAGCCGGTCGCGATCGTTGTTCAGCGTCTCAATGGCGGAAGCTATCCGCCGCGTCTCGTTCTGACTTTCCTTTGCCAGCGACTGGATTTGCTGTGCCTGCCGCGCGAGATCGGCGGCTGCGACCTGCTCGCGCCGCAAGCCCAGCGACCATTGATTGGACATTACAGCCAGCGTCACAGCACCGACGGCGGCCGCACCCCAGCTGCCGATCCGCCAGAGCGCACGGCGGTCGAATTCATTCTCTTCGGCGAACAGCCCGGAGATTGGGCTGCCGGCCTTTTCGGTCTTAGCGGCGCCCGCCAATCGGTCCGTTTGCTTTGCCATACGAAGGGGAACCTCAACGAATCACAGGCAAACATTAACAGGATTTGGGCACCGTTCCTGAGTCCCGGACGTTTGCGGGGCGGGGAAAACCCATTATGACGGCGCGCTGACAACGCTCTCGAAAAAGGACTTCGGATGACCGCCCGATCCAGCCTGACCGTGGTGCTTGCCGCCGGCGAGGGGACGCGGATGCGCTCCCTCACGCCTAAGGTCCTGCACCCGGTGGCGGGCCAGTCCCTGCTGGCGCATGTGCTTAGAGCCGCTCCTTCCAGTGAAAGCGCAACGCTTGCCGTGGTAATCGGCCCGGACCATACGGCGGTAGCCGATGAGGCGAGGGGCCAGCGCGGCGATGCCGCCATCTTCGTCCAGCGCGAGCGGCTAGGGACGGCACACGCGGTGCTGGCAGCACGGGAGGCGATCGCGCGGGGGGCTGACGATCTTTTGATCGCCTTCGGCGACACGCCGCTGATCTCCGCCGCGACCTTCGAGCGCCTGCGCGCGGCGCTGAAAGCGGGCGCGGCGCTCGCCGTCCTCGGCTTTCGGGCCGCTGATGCGACCGGCTATGGTCGGCTTCTGACGGCTGGCGGCCGCCTGGTTGCGATCCGCGAGCATGCCGATGCGAGCGCGGAGGAGCGAAAAATCGACCTCTGCAATGCCGGCGTCATGGCGTTTAGGGGCGACAAGGCGCTGGCAATTCTGGATAGGATCGACAACCACAACCGCAAGGGCGAATATTACCTGACCGACGCAGTTGCGATCGTGAACGACATGGGCTTGGAGGCCGTGGTGATCGAAACCAGCGAGGACGAAGTGCGCGGCATCAACACCAAAGCCCAGCTTGCGGAAGCCGAGGCCGTCATGCAGGCGCGGCTGCGCAAGCGGGCGCTCGAAGCAGGCGTGACCATGATCGCCCCGGAGACGGTGTTTCTCGCTGCCGACACCAAATTCGGCAAGGACGTCACCATCGAGCCGTTTGTGGTGATCGGGCCAGGCGTCACCATCGAAGACGGCGCGGTGATCCATTCTTTCTCGCATCTGGTCGAAACGTCGGTTGGCAGCCGCGCGTCGGTCGGTCCCTATGCGCGGCTGCGCCCGGGCACCTCGCTCGGCGAGGGCGCCAAAATCGGCAATTTCGTCGAGACCAAGGCGGCGCGGCTCGAGGCCGGCGTCAAGGTCAATCATCTCTCTTATATCGGCGACACCGAGATCGGCGCCGGCTCCAATATCGGCGCCGGCACCATCACCTGCAATTACGACGGCTTCTCCAAGCACAAGACGCTGATCGGCAAAGCCGCGTTCGTCGGCACCAACTCCTCGCTGGTCGCGCCCGTGAAAATCGGCAACGGCGCCTATATCGGCTCGGGCTCGGTGATCACACGCAATGTGCCCGACGATGCGATGGCCGTCGAGCGCAGCCCGCTGAACATTCGGGAAGGAGGAGCCGCACGCTATCGCGAGATCAAGACGAGGAACAAGAAGCCGAAGGCGTGAGCGGACGGCCGCCTACTGCTCGACGTCCGAAAACTCGGACGCTCGGTTCTCCACTTTTGATCCATCGTTCGCCAGAAGCGTTGACGGTGGGTTAAGCACGACGCCGCGAGAACCGCGGGCGAAAACCCACCTGGGCCACGTTAAGGTTTCGGTTTAAGGTTGTCGCAATCGGCAATAATTATTGAGTACCTTGGTGTCAGCGAATTTCGTTAAGAGATTCCCTAAGGCTTGAAGATGATTTTCAGTTGCAGCAGGGGATATCGATCCGCATGTGCGGGATTGTAGGCATTTTGGGGCGCGCGCCGGTTGCCGAGCAACTGGTCGATTCACTCAAGCGGCTGGAATATCGCGGCTATGATTCCGCGGGCGTCGCGACGCTGGAGGGTGACCACCTCGCGCGTCGGCGCGCCGAGGGCAAGCTGAAGAACCTGGAGAAGCGGCTGCGCGGCGAGCCGCTCGATGGCCACACCGGCATCGGTCACACCCGCTGGGCCACCCATGGCAAGCCGAACGAGACCAACGCGCATCCGCATGCGACGGAGAATGTCGCCGTGGTCCATAACGGCATCATCGAGAATTTCCGCGAACTGCGTGAAGGGCTGGAGAAGCAGGGCGCGCAATTCGCGACAGAGACGGATACCGAGGTGGTGGTGCATCTCGTCGAGTCCTACCTGAAGAAGGGCGATTCGCCGCAAGCTGCGGTGAAGGCATCGCTGCCGCATCTGCGTGGTGCGTTCGCGCTCGCTTTCCTGTTCAGAGGCCACAACAATCTGATGATCGGCGCCCGCAAGGGATCGCCGCTCGCGGTCGGTCATGGCGACGGCGAGATGTATCTGGGGTCGGATGCGATTGCGCTCGCGCCCTTCACCGACACCATCACCTATCTCGAGGACGGTGACTGGGCGGTGCTCACGCGGGATTCAAGCGTGATCTATGACGCGCAAGGCACGCAAGTGCACCGCGAGGTGCTGAAGTCCGGTGCCTCGTCCTTCCTGATCGACAAGGCGAACTACCGCCACTTCATGGCCAAGGAGATCCACGAGCAGCCGGAAGTGGTGGGACATACGCTTGCGCGCTATGTCGATATGGCGCGCGCGCGCGTGGCGCTGCCGCAAGAGCTGCCGTTCGATTTCCGCGATATCCAGCGCATCTCGATCACTGCTTGCGGCACGGCGAGCTATGCCGGCTTCATCGCCAAATACTGGTTCGAGCGTCTGGCACGCATTCCGGTCGAGCTCGATGTCGCTTCCGAGTTTCGCTACCGCGAGGCGCCCTTGCGCAAGGACGACCTTGCGATCTTCATTTCGCAATCGGGTGAGACCGCCGATACGCTCGCCGCGCTGCGCTATGCCAAGTCGCAGGGGCTGCATACGCTGTCGGTCGTCAATGTGCCGACCTCGACGATTGCGCGCGAGAGCAAGATCGTCATGCAGACGCTCGCGGGGCCCGAAATCGGCGTCGCCTCGACCAAGGCCTTCACGTGCCAGCTGATGGTGCTGGCCTCGCTTGCGGTTGCCGCGGGCAAGGCGCGCGGTGAATTGTCCGGCACCGATGAGGCCACGCTGGTGCAGGGGTTGATCGAGATACCCAGGCTGATTTCAGCTGCGCTGGCGACCGAGCCGCAGATCGAGAAGCTCGCCCGCGACATCGCGAAATCCCGCGATGTGCTCTATCTCGGCCGCGGCACCTCCTATCCGCTGGCATTGGAGGGCGCCCTGAAGCTCAAGGAAATCTCCTACATCCATGCCGAGGGCTATGCTGCGGGCGAGCTCAAGCACGGCCCGATTGCGCTGATCGACGAGACCATGCCGGTGGTGGTGATCGCGCCTTACGACCGCGTCTTCGAGAAAACGGTGTCGAACATGCAGGAGGTCGCCGCCCGCGGCGGCAACATCATCCTGATGACCGACGCCAAGGGAGCCGCGGAAGCAACCGTGGATTCCCTCGTTACGATCGTGCTGCCCGACATGGCCGCGACCTTCTCGCCCATGGTCTACGCCATTCCCGTGCAGCTTCTGGCCTATCACACCGCCGTGGTGATGGGGACGGACGTGGATCAGCCGCGTAATCTTGCCAAATCGGTCACCGTCGAGTAGCCGGGTAGGCCAAAGTCGGGCGGCTGTGGTCTTCAAAAACCTGCTACAAGACCATAGCTCAGCAGTTGGCGGCCCGATCTGGAACTCGAATGACCTCCCGCGACGATTTGCCCCCCACCGAGCCTGCGGCCCTGCCGCCGGCGACCCATACCGGCGTGATGGGCCGGTTGCGGAACTATTTCCTGACCGGCCTGATCGTGGCGGGTCCCGTCGCGATTACGCTGTACCTGACTTGGTGGTTCGTCACCTGGGTGGACGGCTTGGTGCGTCCCTTCGTTCCCTTCGCGTACCGGCCGGAGACCTATTTGCCATTCGGCGTGCCGGGATCCGGCCTGATTGTCGCCGTGGTTGCGCTGACGTTGCTCGGCTTTCTCACCGCCAATCTGATCGGGCGCACGCTGGTCGACATCGGCGAGCGGTTTCTCGGACGGATTCCGGCGGTGCGCGCGATCTACCGTGCCATGAAACAGGTGTTCGAGACGTTGTTCTCGGGGCAGGGCTCGAGCTTTCGCCGCGTTGGCCTGGTCGAATTTCCCTCGCCCGGCATGTGGTCGATCGTCCTGATCTCGCAGCCGCCGAGCGCGGATGTCGCAAGCAGCCTGCCCGGCAAGGAGGACCACATCTCGGTGTTCCTGCCATGCTCGCCAAACCCGACAACCGGCTTCTTCTTCTATGTGCCCAAGAGCAAGATCATCGAGGTCGACATGACCGCCGAGGAGGCTGCGACGCTGATCATGTCCGCAGGTGTGGTGCAGCCCGGCGCCGACCAGCAGAAGAAGGTCGCAGCCCTTACCGGCATGGCCAATGCCGCGCGCATCGCCAATGCCGGCAGCGCCTCGGCGCTGCAGCCTGAGCCGGCGAAGGTGGATTGATTTCCGCTGTCATTCCGCGGCGCGCAAGGCGCGAACTATGGTGCGCAATTGCGTACCTGAGAATGTCGAGATTGCGGGTTCGATGCTGATGCATCGTCGGGGATGACGGTGCCCAAAATCATCCCGCCCCCATCAGCGGCAAAGCCTCGTCCCGCTCGTACAAATAAAGCAGGCAGCGCAGCGCCTCGCCTTGTGTGCCCGTCAGCTTGGGATTGGCCTTCATGATGCGCAGCGCCTCGTCGCGGGCCTGCGTGATCAATTGGGCGTGCACGTCGGAGCGCGCGACGCGGTAGCCGGGCAGGCCGCTCTGGCGGACGCCGAGCACGTCGCCTTCGCCGCGCAGCCGCAGATCCTCTTCGGCGATCCTGAAGCCGTCGGTGGTCTCGCGGATCGCCTTCAGCCGCGCTTTGGACATTTCACCCAGCGGCTCGCGGTAGAGCAGAAGGCAGGTCGAGGCTTCCAAGCCACGACCGATGCGGCCGCGCAGCTGATGCAACTGTGCGAGGCCAAAGCGCTCGGCATTCTCGATCACCATGACGGTCGCGGCGGGAACGTCGACGCCGACCTCGACCACCGTTGTCGCAACCAATAGCCCAATGTCGCCGGAGGCGAATTGCGCCATCACGCGGTCCTTCTCGGTGCCGCGCATCTTGCCATGGACGAGGCCGACCTTGTCGCCGAAGCGCTGATGCAGGCTTTTGAAGCGCGCCTCGGCGTTGGTGAGATTGACGGTCTCGGACTCCTCGACCAGCGGGCAGATCCAGTAGACGCGCTTGCCTGCAGCGAGCGCGCGCCCGACAGCCTCGGTCACTTCCTCAAGGCGGCTGTCGGGCACCGCACGGGTATCGATCGGCTGGCGGCCGGCTGGCTTCTCGCGCAATTCCGAGACGTCCATGTCGCCGAAATAGGTCAGCACCAGCGTGCGCGGGATCGGCGTTGCACTCAGGACCAGCACGTCGACCGTTTCACCTTTCTCGGTCAGCGCAAGGCGCTCCCGCACGCCGAAGCGGTGCTGCTCGTCGACAACCGCAAGCGCCAGAGCTCTAAAAATCACATCGTCCTGGATCAGCGCATGGGTACCGACAAGAAAATCAATCTCGCCCGCCTCACACCGCGCCAGTATGTCGCGCCGTTCCTTGCCTTTTTCGCGACCGGTCAGGATCGCGACCTCGAGGCCGGCTGCCTCGGCGAGCGGCGTGACCGTCTTTACATGCTGCCGCGCCAGAATTTCAGTCGGCGCCATCAGTGCCGCCTGCTTGCCGGCTTCGGCCACCGCGGCAGCCGCAAGCAGCGCCACCACGGTCTTGCCGGAGCCGACATCGCCCTGCAGCAGCCGCAGCATGCGCACGGGCTGCTGTAAATCCCCGGCAATCGCAGCGGCCGCGCCGCGTTGTGATGCAGTCAGCGCGTAGGGCAGGGCATCGATGATCCTTTTGCGCAGATGGCCGTCGCCGGCATGGCGGTTGCCGGCGGGGCGTCGCAACTGCGCGCGCACGAGCGCCAGGGCCAATTGTCCGGCAAGCAGCTCGTCGAAAGCGAGCCGCGACCAGAACGGGCCGTCGGGCAGCACATCGGTCATTTCGACCGGGATATGCACACGCGTCAGCGCTTCGCGGATTGGCGGGAAGTGGCAACGGCGCATCACCTCCGGGCTGATCCATTCCGGAAGTTCTGGGAGCTTTTGCAGCGCCTGCGCGATTGCACGCTTGAGTGCTCCCAGCGCCAGCCCCTCGGTCAGCGGATAGACCGGATCGATGCCGGAGAGCTTTGCAAAGGCCTCTTCATCCACCACGCGATCGGGATGCACGATCTGCGGGGTGCCGTCATACATCTGCAGCGTGCCGGAGACGTAGCGCTTTGCGCCCATCGGCAAGAGCTTCTCGACATAGCCGGGCTTGGCGCGGAAAAAGGTGAGAACGACGTCGCCGGTGTCGTCGCTGGCATAGACCAGATAGGGTGCGCGGGCGTTGCGCGGCGGCGGCGGGCGGTGCCGGTCCACCGTCACTTCCAGCGTCACCACGGTTCCCTGGACCGCATCGCGGATTTTCGGCCGTGTCCTGCGGTCGATCACGCTGGACGGAAGGTGCAGCAGGAGGTCGACCAGGCGCGGTGTCTCGTCGCGGCCGAGTAGATAGCGCAATAGCCCCTCTTGCTTCGGCCCGACGCCGGGAAGGCTGGTCACCGGCGCAAACAGCGGATTGAGCAAAGTGGGGCGCATGGCAGGAATCTAGGACCGATCCTGTCCCTCATGCCCGGCTTTATCGCAAGCATCCACGGTTTTTTGGCAAGCACGGTTTTTTGGCAGGGCAGAGATCCAACGATAACAGCTGACATCGGTCATCCCGATGGCTATATGAGGCTCGCCCGGCCCGTCCGGGCTTTTGGCGTTATTCTGGATAATGAGATGACTGGAACGACCCGATCGAGCGTCGGCCTTGACGACCGCCGCAAGCGGCTTTTGTTTCGCTGCTGGCACCGCGGCACCCGCGAGATGGACCTCATTCTCGGCCGCTTTGCCGACCAGGAGATCGCCAATCTCACCGACGGCGAGCTGACTGAGCTCGAGCGCCTGATCGAGGTGCCCGATCCGGACCTCTATGCAGCGTTGATCGGCGACAAGGAGTTGCCGCCTGCTGATGCGGGCGCGCTGTTCAAGCGCCTCAAGGCGTTCCGCGCGGTGGACCAGGACCTATGAAGAAGACCACTGCCTCGCCGGCCGACCTGTTGCAGGCGGGCCGCGCGCTGACGATTGCCAACGTCGCCGAAGGCGCCGAGGGCCTGATCATCTCCGATCTCGCGCGTGCGGTCGGCGGACGGCCGAAGAAGCCCGCGATCAGTCTCGCTGTCATCTGCCGCGATGGGCCGCGGATGCAGCAGCTCGCACGCGCGCTGGAGTTTTTCGCACCCGATTTGCCGGTGATGCAGTTCCCGGCCTGGGATTGCCAGCCCTATGATCGCGTCTCGCCGCATGGCGGCATCCTGGCCCAACGCATGACCACGCTTGCCAGGCTCTCGCGCCTTGCTGGCAGCGACAAGCCGCTGATCGTGCTCACCAGCGTCAACGCCGTCGTGCAGCGTGTTCCGCCGCGGGACAAAGTGGCAGCGCAGGCGCTGTCGGTCGCGCCCGGCCATGTCGTGCCGATGGATTCCATCGTCGCCTGGCTTGAGCATAACGGCTACACCCGCTCCTCGACGGTGCGCGAGCCCGGCGAATATGCCGTGCGCGGCGGCATTCTCGACCTGTTTCCGGCCGGCCTCGAGCAACCGGTACGGCTCGACTTCTTCGGCGACAGCCTGGAATCCATCCGCTCCTTCGATGCCGAGACGCAGCGCACACTGCTCGATATGCGCTCGCTCGACCTGGTGCCAATCTCGGAATTCCAGCTGGTCACCGAGAGCATCCGCCGCTTCCGCATGGGCTATGTGGCCGAGTTCGGCGCGCCGGAGCGCGATGATCCGCTCTATGAGGCCGTCAGCGAAGGCCGTCGCCATCCCGGCATGGAGCACTGGCTGCCGCTGTTCTGGGAGAAGATGGAGACGCTGTTCGATTATCTCGGGGACGCGCCGGTTGCGATCGAGCCGCAGTCGGAGGACGCGGTCCGCGAGCGTTTCAGGCAGATCGCCGATTACTACGACGCGCGCCGCGAGGCGCTGAAGCATCCGGGCGGCGGCGCCGTCTACAAGCCGCTGCCGCCCGACCGGCTCTACCTCACCGAAGACGAATGGAGCAAGCGTCTGGACGAGACCGCGCTGGCGCGCGTCAGTGCCTTTGCGGTCCCGGAGGGGGCAGGGGTCCATGACGCCGGCGCGCGCAAGGGCCGCGACTTCGCGCCCGAGCGCAACGACACCACGGTCAACGTGTTCGAGGCGGTGGTTGCCCACGTCCAGGGGCTGCAGGCCGCGCGCAAGAAAGTGGTGATCGCGCTGTGGAGCGAAGGCTCGCGTGACCGCATGGCGAGCATGCTGCGCGACCACAAGCTCAGCAATATCACCAGCGTCAATGTCTGGCGCACGGTGCAGGCCACGCCGCGCAACGAGACCATGTTGGCGGTGCTCGGGCTCACCAGCGGCTTCGAGACCGACGACGTCGCGCTGATCACCGAGGAGGACATCCTCGGAGACCGCCTGGTGCGGCCGCGCAGGGCGAGCCGCAAGGCCGACAATTTCATCGCGGAGATCACGAGCCTGTCCGCCGGCGACATTGTCGTCCATGTCGAGCACGGCATCGGCCGCTTCGTCGGGCTGCAGACTCTTGATGTCGCCGGCGCCCCGCATGACTGCCTCGAGCTGCATTATGCCGCCGAAACCAAGCTGTTCCTGCCCGTCGAAAACATCGAGCTGTTGTCGCGCTACGGCTCGGAGGGTCTGAATGTCGAGCTGGACCGGTTAGGGGGAACCGGCTGGCAGGCGCGCAAGGCAAAATTGAAGAACCGCATCCGCGAGATCGCGGGCGAGCTGATCAAGATCGCCGCCGAGCGCATGCTGCACGAGGCGCCGAAACTGGCGGTGCAGGCGGGACACTATGACGAGTTCTGCGCGCGCTTCCCCTATGACGAGACCGAGGACCAGCTCACCGCGATCCAGTCGACGCTGAAGGACCTCGATGCCGGCCGTCCGATGGACCGGCTGATCTGCGGCGACGTCGGCTTCGGTAAGACCGAGGTGGCGCTGCGCGCGGCCTTTGCGGTAGCGCTCGACGGCAAGCAGGTCGCGGTCGTGGTCCCGACCACGCTGCTTGCGCGCCAGCACGCCAAGACGTTCACCGAGCGCTTCCGCGGCTTCCCGGTCAAGATCGCGCAGGCGTCGCGCCTGGTCTCGACCAAGGAGCTCAACCAGGTCAAAAAGGGGCTGACCGACGGCGCGATCGACATCGTCGTCGGCACCCACGCGCTGCTCGGCAAAGCCATCAAGTTCCGCGATCTGGGCCTGTTGATCGTCGACGAGGAGCAGCATTTCGGCGTCAGCCACAAGGAGCGGCTGAAGCAATTGCGCGCGGAAGTGCATGTCCTGACGCTCTCGGCCACACCGATCCCGCGCACGCTGCAGCTCGCTTTGACTGGTGTGCGCGAGCTCTCCATCATCGCCTCGCCCCCGGTCGATCGGCTCGCGGTGCGCACCTTCGTTGCTCCGCACGATCCCCTGATGATCCGCGAGGCGCTCTTACGCGAGCGCTACCGCGGCGGCCAGGCCTTCTACGTCGTGCCGCGCATCGAGGACCTCGCCGATGTGAAGGATTTCCTCGACAAGACTGTGCCGGAGATGAAGGTTGCCGTGGCCCACGGCCAGATGGCGCCGACCGTGATCGAGGACATCATGTCCGCCTTCTACGACGGCAAGTTCGACGTGCTGCTCTCCACCACCATCGTGGAGTCCGGTCTCGATATTCCCAACGCCAACACGCTGATCGTGCATCGCGCCGACATGTTCGGCCTCGCCCAGCTCTACCAGCTGCGCGGCCGCGTCGGCCGCTCGAAGTTGCGGGCCTACGCGCTGTTCACGCTGCCAGCGCAGCAGAAGATCACGCCACAGGCGGAGCGCAGGCTCACCGTGCTGCAGTCGCTGGAAAATCTGGGCGCGGGCTTCCAGCTTGCCTCCCATGACCTCGACATCCGCGGTGCCGGTAATCTGCTGGGCGAGGAGCAGTCCGGCCATATCAAGGAGGTCGGCTTCGAGCTCTATCAACAGATGCTGGAAGAGGCGATCGTCAATCTCAAGGCCGGCATCACCGAGCCGGTCGCCGAGCGCTGGTCACCGCAGATCACCATCGGCATGCCGGTCCTGATCCCGGAGGACTATGTCGCCGACTTGCCGGTGCGGCTGTCACTGTATCGGCGGCTTGCCGATCTCGAGACCGTCGAGGAGATCGAGACCTTCGCCGCCGAAATGCGCGACCGCTTCGGCGTGCTGCCGGACGAGGTGCGCTATCTCTTCAAGGTCGCCGCCATCAAGGGCTATTGCCGCCGCGCCAATGTCGAGAAGGTCGATGCGGGTCCGAAGGGCGCGGTCATCTCATTCCGCGACAACTCGTTCGCCCAGCCCGACCGTCTCGTCTACTTCATCAAGCAGCACGGCAAGGCCGCCAAGGTGCGGCCCGACATGAAGGTCGTATTCCTGCAGGATTGGGAGACGCCGGAGGAGCGGCTCATGGGGACGACGGAGATTTTGCGGCAGCTTGCGGATCTGGCGGAGAGCAAGAAGGCGGCGTAGGGCAGGAGCCCCGCGCCGCGATCTCGAGTTCAGTGAAACCGGTCGTGCGGCCGCTCGGCGGGTCCCTTCGGGCCGGCTTCCTGGTCCATGGTCGCCTTTATTTCAGCCGGAGTGACGTGGCAGTCGCTGTTCCGGTCGAAGCGCAAGATGAACGCGTTGGGCTTTTCTACAAATTCCTTTCGCGTGATCCTGGCGTCCTGATTTTCATCGAAATAGCCGAAGTCGGCATCCGCCAACGCAGAGTCTGCTTTTTGGACGGTTGCAAACTCGGCTGGATCGAGCTTACCGTCGTGATTGCGATCGGCAGAGGTAAATATCCGGTCGGCAAAGCTCTTCCATTCGTCGCAGGTGAACACACCGTCATGGTTGGCGTCCCAGGCCGGCGGGCCGTTCTTGACCATGGCGTCATGGGGTGGCGGCGGTGCTTGCCCCAACGTGGCGACCTGGCTAGCCAGAAGCAGCCCCAGGGTCAGACCGATCCCGCATGCAGACTTTCCGAGACGCAAATTATTTCTCCATGTTCCCAGCTTGCGCGAGGGCGTGACGCATTTTACGAGGAAATCGTTCTCGTCCCTGCATAGAATTTTAATAGCAAACGGCACAGCGGCGGCCACGGCGAGTATTGATCTGGGCGGCCTCAGGCGCTTCGACAGAAACGGGGCAGGGATGTGGCGGCCTCTGTGACATTGTGGAGCTTTTGCATCGGGGCGCAGCCGGATAGAAGCTGATCCGCAAACGACCGCGATCACCCATGTTATGAATCTGTCAGGCCCCTTCATACGCCGTCCGGTCGCCACCACGCTGCTGTCGCTTGGACTCGTGGTGGCCGGCGTCATTGCGTTCTTCAAGCTGCCGGTCTCGCCGCTGCCTGACGTCGACATTCCCACCATTTCGGTGCAGGCGACCTTGCCCGGCGCCAGTCCGGCGGATGTGGCCGCCACCGTTGCAAGCCCACTCGAGCGTCATCTTGGCCAGATTGCCGACGTCACCGAGATGACGTCACAGAGCTCGCTCGGTTCGGCCCGCATCAATCTGCAGTTCAATATCGATCGCGACATCAACGGCGCCGCGCGCGACGTGCAGGCCGCGATCAACGCGGCGCGCGCCGACCTGCCGACCAGCCTGCGCAGCAATCCGTCCTACCGCAAGTTCAATCCCGCCTCGGCGCCGATCCTGATCTACACTTTGACATCGGCCACGCTGATGCCTGCTGAGCTCTATGACGCCGCCTCGACAGTGCTCGCCCAGAAGCTGTCGCAGGTCGAGGGCGTGGGTGAGGTCGCCGTCAGCGGCGGATCGCTACCGGCCGTGCGTGTCGAACTGGTCCCTCCGGCGCTTTATAAATACCGCATCGGACTCGAGGATGTCCGCGCCGCGCTCGCCAGCGCCAATGCGCACAGCCCGAAGGGCGGCATTGACGTCGAGAACCAGCGCTACCAGATCTACTCCAACGACCAGGCGCAGAAGGCGCAGGACTACAAGTCGCTGATCGTCGCCTACCGCAACGGTGCCGCCGTGCGTCTCACCGATGTCGGCGATGTCGCCGATTCCGTGGAAAACATCCGCACACTGGGTCTCTCCAACGGCAAGCCGGCGGTCGTGATGATCGTGTACCGGCAGCCCGGCGCCAACATCATCCAGATGGTCGACCGCGTGAAGTCGCTGATGCCCCAGCTCAAGGCCTCGGTGTCGCCGGCCATCGACATCACCCTCGCAGTCGATCGCTCGAAGACGATCCGGGCTTCGCTGCGGGACGTCGAGATTACGCTGGTCATCGCGGTCGCTCTGGTAATCCTCGTGGTCTTTGCTTTCCTGCGCAACGCCCGCGCGACGCTGGTGCCGGTGGTTGCGGTCTCGGTGTCGCTGGTTGCGACATTCGCCGTCATGTATCTGCTCGGATACAGCCTCGACATTTTCTCCCTGATGGCGTTGACGGTCGCAACCGGATTCGTGGTGGACGACGCCATCGTCGTGCTGGAAAACATCACCCGCCACATGGACGCCGGAAAGTCGCGGCTGGAGGCCACCCTGCTCGGCGCCCGCGAGGTCGGCTTCACCGTTCTGTCAATGAGCGTGTCATTGATCGCGGTCTTTGTCCCGATCCTCCTGATGGGGGGCCTGGTCGGTCGCCTATTCCGCGAATTCGCCATGACCATCACGATCGCCATCGTGATCTCGCTCGTGGTCTCGCTGACGACGACGCCTATGATGTGCGCCGTGCTGCTGCGCGGCGATCAGGAGCAGCCACATGGGCGAATCTATCGGGTGAGCGAGCGCATCTTTGATCTCATGCTGAGCGGTTACCGGCGGACGCTTGAGCTCGCGCTGCGTCATCCGGCATCGGTGATGCTGATCCTGGTTGCGACCCTCGGCCTCAATTTCCATCTCTATCGCGTCGTTCCCAAGGGCTTTGTCCCGCAACAGGATACGGGACTGCTGATCGGATCGATCCGGGCCGATCAACATACCTCGTTTCAACTGATGCGGCAGAAGCTGACGCAGTTCGTCGATATCGTCAAAGGCGATCCGGCAGTCGATACCGTCGTTGGTTTCACCGGCGGCAGCGGTCCGGGTCCGGGCTCGTCGACCAACACCGGCACGGTATTCGCATCGCTGAAGCCGCTTGGCGAGCGCAATCTGGCGGCCGACAAGGTGATCGAGCGGCTCAGGAGCGAGCTGGCGGTCGTCGCGGGTGCGACACTGTTCCTGCAGTCGATCGGGGATCTCGGCGCTGGAGGGCGCTCGGGCAATGCGGCGTATCAATATACGCTGCAAGGCTCGACATTCGACGAGCTGAACGAATGGACGCCCAAGCTCGTCGCAGCCCTTCAGGCCGTGCCTGATCTGGCCGATGTCTCCAGCGATCAGCAGAACAAGGCCTTGCAGTCCAATCTGATCATCGATCGCGACGCCGCCTCTCGCCTGGGGCTCACGGTCAGCCAGATCGACAACACGCTTTACGATGCCTTCGGTCAGCGACAGGTCTCGACGATCTATGTCGCGCGCAACCAGTATCACGTCATCATGGAGGTCGCGCCCCCGTATTGGCAGAACCCGGAGACATTGAAGGAGGTTTATATCAGTACCTCGGGCGGATCCGCGAGCGGTTCACAAGCGAGCAACGCGGTTGCCGGCACGGTGGTTTCGCCGACGCAAATGACGTCCTTCAGTTCGGTCGCGGCGAGTGCGGCACGCAATCTAGCGACCAACTCGATCGGCGCCACCGGCAAGGGCGTGTCCTCGACCGGGACGGCCGTCTCGACCAGCCCGGAAACGATGATCCCGCTGTCCAGCGTCGCCCGCTTCGTGCAAGGCGAGACCCCGCTGGTCGTCAATCATCAGGACCTTTTCGTCGCCAGCACTGTTTCCTTCAATCTCCCGCCGGGTGTTTCGCTGAGTACGGCGGTTACGGCAATCGAGACGACCATGAGACGGATCGGCGTGCCTCCGAGCATTCATGGCGATTTTGCTGGAGCCGCCAAAATCTTTCAGCAATCGCTGGCTAGCGAGCCGTTCCTCGTTCTGGCGGCGTTCGCCACCATCTATATCTCGCTCGGGATGCTCTATGAGAGCTACATTCATCCGCTGACGATCCTGTCCACACTGCCTTCGGCCGGCGTCGGCGCGGTACTGGCCCTGATGCTGTTTCACACGGAGTTCGACATCATTGCGATGATCGGGGTGATCCTCCTGATCGGCATCGTGAAGAAGAATGCCATCATGATGATCGACTTCGCGCTCGACGCCGAGCGTCAGCACGGGCTGTCGTCGACTGAAGCAATAACCGAAGCCTGCTTGATGCGTTTCCGGCCGATCATGATGACGACCATGGCGGCGCTGTTCGGCGCGGTCCCGCTGATGATCGGAATGGGTGAGGGTAGCGAGTTCCGCCAGCCGCTGGGCATTGCCATCTTTGGCGGGCTGATCGTGAGCCAGATCCTGACGCTCTACACGACGCCGGTCGTCTATCTCTATCTCGATCGTGCCAGACACTGGCGCCAACGGCGACAGCAGCGCCGCCTCGCGCCGAGCGAATAGGCTCTACGAAAACATGATAATCGAGCCCGATCTGCTGGTGTCGCTGGTGTCATTGTCGCCGAGCCGCTCGCCGCTCTGAGGGGCATTAGAGCACGTCTATCTCCGCCTGCTGCACGAAGGAGTATGCAGCATCGCCCTGCCAAAGGCGATTGAAATCGGGTTACAGCCGTAACCCAGCATGTCCAATTTGAGCGCACGAAGCGCCGTCATCGGCATGATCGAGTTCGCGCTCGACGCGGAGCATCGGCGCGGGCTCCCAGAAGCCATCGCGGAAGTGCGTCGCGTGGGTTTTCTTGGGACCTGAGTTGCTCTGCTACCGCTGTAACGCGATTTCGATCGTCATAGCCGGACCGGTGCCGCATGGTGAGGGGACGATGCTGGCAGACAGGAGAGAGACGTGCCCGTCGCCCATGTTAACGGCCAACGGCTTTACTACGAGGACATCGGCGGGTCCGGTTCGGCGATTGTCTTTTCGCATGGTTTGCTGCTTGACCGGACAATGTTCCTCCCCCAACTCGCCGCGCTCAAGGACAAGTACCGCTGTATCGTCTGGGACCAGCGCGCGCATGGCAAGACCGCCACCGACACCTCGCAGGACTTTTCCTATTACGACAGCGCAAACGATTTGTCCGCGCTCCTCTCGTTGCTCGAGATCGAGAGCGCCATTCTCGTGGGGGTGTCTCAGGGCTCCTTTGCGGGCATGAGATGCGCATTGCTGCATCCGGAACGCGTCCGTGCCCTGGTGTTGATTGCAACGCAGGCGGGGGTACATGATCCGGCAACGCTCGCGGGCTATCGCGGTCTCCTGGACGGATGGATCGCAGGCAATATGCCGGACAGGATAGCCACGACGGTCGAGCACATCCTCTTCGGTCCGGACTGGCAGGGCGCAGCAGTGTGGAGGGAAAAGTGGCGTGCCATGACCCCGCCCAATCTCGTGAGCGCTTTCAACGCGCTGGCGCGCAGGGACGATATCACCGACCGGATATCCGCAATCCGCGTTCCCAGTCTGGTCATCCATGGCGATGCCGATGCTGCAATTCCGCTGGCCCGGGCGCAAGCCATGAAGGAGGCGATTCCCAACGCGGAAATGACGGTGATTCCAGGCGGCCACTCGGTCAACATGACAAACCCGGAGCCGGTGAACGCCGTTATCGATGGCTTCCTTACGCGAAATCACCTCGCTTGAGCGACATCATCTCGCCGCTTGCATCCCGTCAGGCGGACGAGTGCAACGGCATCCGCCCGCACGAAATTGCAATCGTGCTTAGAGGGTACAACTTCGCTGCTCTCGCATCTTGAGCTGCAGGGCCATCGCGTCCGAAAATGTCGGGAACGGCTTGCTCACCACCTTGTAGTGCGACGGCCATTCCAAAGGCTTGTGCGTCAGGTCTTCGTTCCATATCTGGCAGATACCGGTGTTCTCCCAGCGGATCACGCAATAGCTGGCGGCTTGCGCCGGCGCGGTGACGCCAGATGTTGCGGCGATGCCGGCGACGGCGGAAAGTATGCGGATACGACGACGCATTCCGAATCTCCCTTGATATCGCTTGTGCCCACGATGGTTCCATGAGTGCGACAGGCGGACATTAATACGCGCGCTTGGAACTTTGCGTGTCGCGGACGCAACACTCGATCCGTGTCTTCGTATCCGTAGTGATCACGGGTGGACCGTCGTCGAATTGCGAGGCAACCTGATTGCAGAGCAGTGATTTGCAACGGAGCTGCGATGACCGACAGCATCGAAATCACCAACGACACCGAAGTCTTCGACGCCATGCGCTTTGACGCTGTAACCGGCGACATGATCTGGACCGGACGAGTGGGAACACGCGAGGCCATCCGCCGAGAGAAGCTCGCAGTTGACCCCGGCTCCTGGAATTTTTGCCCGCATCAATGGCTGGACGAACGGGGCTTTGTCGACCGGGAGCTGTCGCGCAAGCATCCCTATATCTAGTCAACGCCTATTATCGGAGAACTTGTTTCTCCGTCCGCGCCAAGCTGCTGCAGGGAACGCAAGTTGCGGCATTATGTCCGCAGCAACCCGGTTGCCCAATGGCTGTCGCGCGAATAGGTCTTGAATTGCTCATTTCGTCTGCAAGGGCGCGATGAGCTTTTTGACCATAACTTGCCCGCAGGACGTCGCGTTCTGCGGGCATTCTTCTTGCTCGACTGAAGTCGCGGCGAAAATTTGGGTCGCTTCGTCGTTTCGCAAAGACGAACCTCCGGAAGGTTTGTCGCTACCCTACAGCCCGCTGCGAGTCTGCGTAGAGCCGCGCCAGCAGCGACTTCGGCGTGTCGGTCGGCAGCAGCGTCGCCACCGTCACCACCGCGTCCGAACGGGCACGGCGACCGTGCGAGGTGTGGCGCATGACGCTGGAAAGCCGTCGTGCGATGGCATGCGCATCACGCAAGTCGGTATCGCCGAAGACGACGAGCACCGAACCGTCATGGTGCGCCGCGCCGAAATCGGTGCGGCGCTTGAGGCGGCTGATAATGCGGGCGCCGTCGAGCTGCGCGCGCTGATGTCCGCGATCGAAGGCAAACCGTGCCACCGACAGGCCGCCGCCTTCGCTGAGCGTCTGCTCCACGGCTTTGGAAAAATCTCGGGCGAAAGCGGTGCTGGTCAACAGTCCCGTCTGCGGGTCGAGCAGGCCGCCGGCATCGAGCGCCTGCAGGGCGCGACTCAGCTGTGCTTCGAATGCGCGCTGGCGGATCAGGGGCAGCGCGGATGCGGCGATGTCGGCAGGGTTACCTGAGATGGTCTCGAGATTGGACAGCTCGTAGGAGCGCGCCTGCCGTCCCGAGGTCACCGTAACAGGCAGGGTGCGGAAGCGGGCATCCTCCGACATCACGGTGAGAAAGGCATCGACCACGCGCGGCGTAAAGCCTTCGCCGAGCACGATGCCGTCGATGTCGCGGTTGTTGAGATGATTGGCGGCCGCCTCGATCGAGAGCGCGCCGACCACGCCCATGCGCTCGCCGAGCGCGACTGAAAGTGCCGGGTAGTTGCCGCCCCGACCGATCAGGAGCGCCGTCGCGTCACTCGCGGGGTCGGTCTCCGGCAGGATGTTCCGCGCGGCGTCGTTGGCGAGCCGGCGCAAGACAGTCGTATGCAAGGCGCGCACCCGCAACGCCGTGCGCAGGCGCGCGACGAGGCGATCGGAGTTGGCCACGGAGTGCCAGAGCGGCAGCGCGTTGGGGGGCGGCGGGCCCGAGGGATCGATCGCAAGCAGGGGAACGTAAGGCTTGCGCGCCTCGACCTGGCGGGCAAGCGCGGCGAGATCGGTCTGCGGCAGTCCGGTGGCCGCGACCAGCACCGCCACGGGCTGCATCGTACGCACCGCGTCCGTGGCCTCGGTAAAACTGGCGTCGATCAGTGGGAACAGCCGCGCCTCGTCGAGCGCGCGGGCGAACATCGGTCGCCCCGCATTCGATACGATCAGGATCGGACCTTGGGACATCGGCAGGCAAACTCGGAACTGGCACGCTGTGGTGCGCGAAAGCGTAGTTCGCCGGCGTTAACGCGGTGTCAACGAAGCCGCACACGATCCTACGGTATCCCTCGGTGTCTCTCAGGCCGAGGCCGACCGATCGCGAAAGGCCTCAACCATCAACGGGTTGAGGCCGAGTTCGGCGAGTGCCTCGCGAGCGCGGGCGTTATCCTGGGCGCGGCCTGCGAGCCGGTGACCGCTCAGACGGTCGGGTAGCGCGGTAAGTAGCGCGCCTTGCCCGAGCCGCTTCGACCATTCCTGCAGGTCCTGAGCCAGGAAGCGGTAGCCGCCGACCGTCATGATCCCTGAGGGCGGTGCGGTGACGTTGATCGCGCCGGTCTGCCGGTCGATCCGCGCGGCATATTCGGTGTCGACATAGTCGCGCGGCGGTTGCGGGATCAGGGAGTCGCTAGGCGGAACAGGCGGCGCATAGGCCGCGACCGAGACCATGGGTCCGCGCAGCCCGAGCGTTCCCTTCGGCGTCAGTAGGATCTCGCCCGAAATCGACGCGCCCGCCATCTCGCGGCGCGCGCCGTGCGGCCCGGGCCTGACCACGGCGGGCGCCCCGTCCTCGCCACGGCGCGCACCGAACAGACCGGCCTCGCCGAACAAATAGAGGTCGGTCAGCGCGATATGGCGCGCCGTCCAGGAGGGGCTGGAGACCACCTGCTCCGGGGCGCGCCACAGGCCGACGACGTTGCGCAGGTCCGGAAACCGTGCGGCTAGATCGAGTTCGTCCATGCGCAGCGCGAGCTGCGCCGGGGCAATCAGCGTATCGCAGTGCCGGCTCGCGACCTCGCGCTCCAGGAGTTCCTCGTCGAAGGGATGGTGCAGCACCAGGGTTCCGCCCGACAGCAGCCAGATCACCAGCGACGCGGATAGGCCCGCAAAGGAGCCCGGCGCAAACGCGGACATGATGGTCCCGCCCTGCGGTATGTCGGCTTCGAGCGAGATGGCGAGCCCGCCCGCGATCAGGCTGAGATGCGGACGCGGCACGGCGCGGAAGCCATCGGCGGTCACGTCGAAGGAAATCACAGCTGCCTTGCGGCCGTCCTGGATGACGTGGCGCGTCGGCTGGGCGTCTCTGGCCATCGCCTGGTCGAGGGAAGCCATGCCTTCGGGCAAATCGCTGCCGAAGCCCGCGACATGGCGGATCGAGAACACCTCCGCGGCGGCATTCATGGCGAGATCCGAATGCAGCACGCCGTCGATCTTGCCCGTGGTCACGATTGCGCGCGCGCTGGTGCGGTTGAGTGCGGACACAAGCTCCGCCTGGCGCCAGAGTTGCGGAAGTACCGCCACCACGAGGCCGGCGCGGTGCGCGGCGAGCACCGTCAGCATGAACTCGATGGTGTTCGGCAGCTGCAGCGCGATCACCGAATGGCTGGGCAGGCCGGACTCGGTAAAATGCGCCGCGAGAGCCGAGATCGCGCGATCAGCCTCGGCGTAAGTCAGCTGTCGTGGAACCTGGCCGGTGATGCGCTGCTTATTGGGCGGATCGACCAGCGCAAGCGCGTCCGGTCTGCGCGCCAGGATGCGCTGGAACAGGGAGTCGAGGGTAGGGGAAGCGCTGATCTGATTCACGTGATCCGATTCACTTGAATTTCTTGGATGATCCCGCCGGGTCGATCATTTCGCGATCGCGTTCGGGCCTTGATTCGCCCCCTGATTATAGCTGCGTGCGCGAGAATCTTGTGCCTGCCACCACGTCTCGGGGAGATAGCCGGTCAAGGCGGTGACCGCTGGCTGTTGTACCCGATTCCAGCGCGCAATCCATTGCTCCGCGGCGTTGAGCACCGGAATTGCGTAAAAGCCCGACATCAGCGCGCGGTCGAGCGCCCGCACCGCCGAGACGAAGGCATCGTGTCCGCGGGCGGCGAGCAGCGCCTCGATCATGGCATCGATCGCGGGACTCCTGGCCCCCATGTAGTTGCGGGTGCCCTTGATGCCGGCCGCCTCGCTGCCCCAGTAGAACGACTGCTCGTTGCCCGGCGACAGCGACTGGTCCCAGCGGTTCTGGATCATGTCGAAGTCAAAATCGAGCCGGCGCTGGTCGAACTGTACCGGATCGACCACGCGCACCCTTGCCTCGATCCCGGCGCGCTTCACATTGCCCGCATAGGCGAGCGCAATCCGTTCCTGGTCGCGGGTCGACACCAGCATCTCGAAGCTGAGCGGCGTCCTGGTCGTGCGCTGCCGCAGCACCGTGCCGTCGAGCTCGAAGCCGGCCTCCGAGAACAGCTTGAGCGCTGTGCGCAGGCTGTCGCGGTCGCGGCCGGAGCCATCGGTGACGGGCAGGCGGTAGCTGCCGTCGAGAATGTCGGGCGCGATGTCGGCAGCGAAGGGCTTCAGGAGCTCCCGCTCGCGGGCATCCGCCGGTCGCGCATAGGCCGACAGCTCCGAGCCGGCAAAGAAGCCGGCGCTGCGCGCATAAAGCCCGAAGAAATAGTTGCGGTTGATCCATTCGAAATCGAACAGGAGCGTCAGCGCGCGGCGCACCCGCACATCCGTAAAGACCGGACGGCGGGTGTTGAACACCAGGAATTCCGATGGGTCGGGCAGGCCGGTCCTGATGGTGTCGCGGATCAGCTCGCCGCTCCTGGCTGCGGGAAAATCGTAACCGTCGTGCCAGCGCAACGGCTCGGTTTCGACGCGAAAATCGTAGAGGCCGCGCTTGAAGGCTTCGAACTGTCCATTGGACTCGCGATAGAAGTCGATTTTGATCTCGTCGAAATTGTAGAGCCCGCGATTGACGGGCAGATCGCGGCCCCAGTAATCGGGATCGCGGGCGAGTGTCACGGATACGCCGGGCTTCACCGCGGCGACGCGGTATGGTCCGGAGCCGACCGGCCCCCTCAGCGTGGTTTCCTCGAAGGTCGCGGCATCGGTCGCATGGCGCGGCAGGATCGGCATCAGGCCGAGAATGAGCGGCAGCTCGCGGTCGTTGGCGCCGGCGAGATCGAAGCGCACGGTGAGCGCATCGGGCGCCTCGGCCTTGGTCACCTTGCTGTAATATTGACGGAGATTGGGGCGGCCGTGGTCGCGCAGCAGCGCCCAGGAGAACAGCACGTCGTCCGCGGTCACCGGCTTGCCATCGGAGAAGCGCGCCCTTGGATCGATGCGGAAGGTGACGAAGTCGCGGGCGTCATCGGTCTCGACCGTCTTCGCGAGCAGGCCGTAGAGCGTGAAGGCCTCGTCATTGCCGCGCGCCATCAGGCTTTCGACGACATAGCCCCTGATCTGCTGGACGGCGAGTCCCTTGACGATCAGGGGATTAAGGCTGTCGAAGGTACCCAGCAGGGCCCAGGTCAGCCGCCCGCCCTTGGGCGCGTCAGGATTGACGTAAGGCATATTGGCAAAATCGGACGACAGTGCCGGTGCGCCGTGCATGGCGATGGCGTAGCTCTCCGCCGCCGAACATGGTTGTGTGTTGCTTGCGAGCCCGATGCCGGCAAGCCCAAGCTGAAGGCAGATCGGAAGCACGAAAGCGCTTACGCGCTTAGGTCCAAAGGGTAACACGGGAACAGGCGCTTTTGATTCGCAAATGATCGGTGCTCACCCCTACCATAGGGGCGCGACGCCAGTCGGAATACAGCCATCAAGGGTGCTTGTCGGCATTGATCTTTCTGTTCGCCCCTGTATGAAGGCGGGCGATTGAGAATGGCTGCTGAGCTGTCACGTATCCGCCTCAATTCACTAGGAGACACGCCGCGCGAGACGGCGAGGTGCCAGCGCCTCCGGCGGTTTCAGCGCTCCCGTTCAGAAAGGGTTTTCCGCAATGAATTTCCGCATTTTGGCCGCGTCGGTCGGACCGCGCGGGCGCTTTCTCGCCTTGTTGGCGGCAACAGCGCTCTCCGTTCCCTTCGCTTCCAGTGCTCAGGCTCAAACCGCGCCGGCGGCGCCCGCCGCCCCCAAGGCCAAGGCTGCCCCGAAGGCTGCCCCCAAGGCCCCGGCGCCTGCCGCTCAGGCCCCTGCTGCCCAGCCGGCGCCCGGCGCCCAGGCTCAGCAGCAGCCGGGGGCCCCAGGGCAGCCCGGCCAGCAGCCGCAGGCCGACCAGCAGATCCAGCTGATCTATGCGCCGTGGACCAAGTTCTGCCTCAAGGGCCAGGACGCCAACGCCAAGCAGGTTTGCTTCACGGGCAAGGACGGACGCATCGAGTCCGGCCAGCCGGTGATCGCGGCCGTCATCATCGAGCCGGAAGGCGAGCCGAAGAAAATACTCCGCGTGACGCTCCCGCTCGGCATGCAACTCGTGCACGGCACCCGTATCATCGTCGACAACAATCCGCCGCAGCAGAGCCCCTATGTGATCTGCTTCGCCAACGGCTGCATGTCCGACTATGAGGCGACCCCGCAGCTGATCGACAGCATGAAGAAGGGCCAGAACCTGGTGGTGCAGGCCATCAACGCCAACGGAGCGCCGCTGACGCTGCCGCTGCCGCTTGCCGAGTTCGGCAAGGCCTATGACGGTCCGCCGACCGATCCGAAGGTGTTCGAGGAGACCCAGAAGAAGCTGCAGGAAGAGCTGCAGAAGCGCGCCGAGGAGCAGCGTAAGAAGCTTGAAGATGCGCAAAAGGCCGGCGGCGGCGCGCCGACGTCCGCTGCGGCACCGAAGTAACAGCCGAACAGGACAAGCAAAAAGGCGCTCTTCAAGGAGCGCCTTTTTCTCTGGGCTGTTGGGAAGTTTGGACTGTTTGGAAGGTTGTCTCAAGAACGGCGGTAGAAAGGCGGCGCTAGTTCAACATCGGGTTGCGGGGACGATAGCCGCCCGCCTTGTCCTTGATGAAGATTTCAGCGACCTGCGAATGACGGATCGGCTCGTCGGAATTATCGGGCAAGAGGTTCTGCTCGGACACATAGGCCACGTATTCGGAGTCCGAATTCTCCGCGAGCAGATGATAGAACGGCTGGTCCTTGTGCGGCCGCACCGCTTCGGGGATCGACAGCCACCACTCCTCGGTGTTGTTGAACTCCGGATCGATGTCGAAAATTACCCCCCGGAAGGAGAATATCCGGTGGCGCACGATCTGGCCGATCTGGAACTTGGCGGTTCGCGCTTTGATCATCTCTTGTCGATAGACCATGACGGCCGGCGACGCTAGTGCCCGACCAGCGAATTAACCTTGTGAAGCGCCCGCTGGCGTCGCCTCGGGCCAAAAACCTCCCGAAACAAGTAAAATTCTCAACCTGGGCGTTCTGTATTTCTGCCTGATTTTCATTGGTTTTGCCTGCGGCAAGTCCAAAGGACTTCCCGAGGCCGGGCTCTCCGGGGTGAACTTTTTCCTTCTCCATGTATCGTTACCGGCGCTTTGTTCGTCATCACCTCGAAAACCCCGTTGAGCGAGCTCAACAACCCGTCGTTGCCGATCGCAACCACGCTCGGAACCGTGGCGGCTTTCGTTCTCGCGTTCCTGGCTGGGCGCGTTTGGTGGGCTGCGTCGTGCCGATGGCCTCGCCACGGGCGGCGCTGAATGTGTTCGTAATCACAAGTCAGAACGAGGCCTGGGTCGAGCAGGCCTCTGTCGCCGTGGCGATCGGAGCGTTTGCCTCGGTCGTCACGCTCGCCAGCGCGATGTGGCTCATCCGGAGCGGCCGGCTGACGTTTCCTTAAGCACATGCGGTCTTGAGCGCGCGCGCCAGGACGGCGCGAGGCCCTCGCGCATCGCAAGCCGCCGCAGCGGCCCGATCGAGCCGATCAGATGCAAGCCGGCCGCGCGCAGCGACTGCATGGGAAGCAAGTCACTGAGCAGCGAGCGGTTGGCGGCGTCGATCACGAAGGTGCGGCTCAACACATCGGCGCGCCGCGCGAAATCATAGCGTTGCAGCACGCGCGAGCCGCCGGGATCTTCGCCGTTTGCGAGCGCCTCGCGCACGAGTTCGGCGATGTCGTCGGCATCCCGCAGGCCGAGGTTGAGGCCTTGCGCACCGATCGGGGGAACGACATGGGCGGCTTCGCCGACCAGCACTACGCGCCTTGCCGCAAAGCGCTGCGGCCGCTCGATTGCCAACGGAAATACGTAGCGTCCCGGCTCGACCCGGACGCGGCCGAAGATGAAATGCGACTGCTTCTCGGCCACCTCCGACAACTCCTCGTCGGAGAGCGCGCGCAGCCGTTCGGCTTCCTTGGGCGCCGCAACCCACACCACGCTGCAGCGATTGCCGGGCAGGGGCACGAAGACGCACGGGCCGTGCGATGTGTGAAACTCGGTCGAGACATTACGGTGCGGCCGGGCATGGTCGATGTTGAAGGTCAACGCCGCCTGGTCCAGCTCGCGCCGCGTAACCGCAATGCCCGCGGCCTCCCGGCACAGCGAGTGCCGACCGTCCGCGCCGACGACCAGGCGGGCGGACACCGAGGCGCCGCCGGCGGTCGTGATGGTGACCTCGTCATCGCCGGGAACGACGGTTTCGGCCTCGTCGTCCAGCCGCGTCAGGCTCTGGATTTCTGCCGCCCGCGCCTCGAGCGCTGCGACAAGAATGCGGTTCTGGATATTGTAGCCGAACGCCTCGAGCCCGATTTCATCAGCGGAAAAGCGCACTTCCGGCGCGCGGATCAGCCGGCCGGTATCGTCGACCAGCCGCATTGCGGACAACGGCGCGGCCTGGTCGCGGCAGGGGGCCCAGACGGCGAGCTCGTCCAGGAAGTCGATGGAGCCGCCGAGCAACGCCGTGGTGCGGTTGTCGGCGTAAGGAGCGCAGCGCGCGATCAAGACCGTGCGGCTGCCCGCCTGCGCCAGCGCGATGGCCGCGGAAAGGCCGGCCGGGCCGCCGCCGACCACAGCGACATCATAGCTTGAGGAAACGTTACTCATGAAAGAACAATTGAACCTCACACGCCACATTTTCAAGATCGCAAAAGACGACAGACGAGGCCTTGTTCCACCTCAATACGGCCCGCGACGCGGCGGAACGCCGCAAGAGTGGATGTGCAAATGACATCGATTCCTGATAGCACTTCCGCTTCCATGACGCGTCAGATCAGCGAGCCAGAGCCACCACACACCGCGCCGGGTGCGCGCGCTGCAGCATTTTCGGTGCACGTGTTCACCGCGCTCGGCGCGGGCGTCGCCTTGCTCGCGCTGCTCGAGGCGGTGCGCGAGCATTGGGCCGCCATGTTCTGCTGGCTCGGCGCCGCCCTTGTGATCGATGGGGCGGACGGTCCGATGGCACGGCGGCTGGACGTCGGGCGGCTGCAGCCGAACTGGTCCGGCGATGTGCTCGACCTCGTCGTGGATTTCGTCACTTACGTCTTCGTGCCGGCCTATGCCATCACCGCGAGCGGCTTGTTGCTGCCACTGGCCGCGCCGGTTCTCGGTGCCGGCATCGCGGTTACCGGTGCGCTCTATTTCGCCGACCGCCGCATGAAGGGCGCGGACAACCATTTTCGTGGCTTCCCCGGCTTGTGGAATCTTGCCGCTTTTTATCTGTTCATGCTGCATTGGCCACCGATCCTGTCGACCCTTGGCGTGTTCATGCTGATCGTGGCGACTTTCCTGCCATTCCATGTGCTGCATCCGATGCGCACAGTGCGGCTGCGCCGGCTGACGTTGAGCTTGATCCTGCTCTGGAGCCTGCTCGGTTTGTACACGCTGCTCAGCGATTTCGACGTCGGCGTCGGCGTCAAGATCGCGATGTGCGTCATCGCCGTCTATGTGGTGGCGAGCGACGGCGCAATCCGGCTCCTGAGATCGTTCAAGGCATGATCGAGCTGCTCGTCAGTCCCGAGGCCTGGGCAGCGCTGTTGACGCTGACCGCGCTCGAAATTGTGCTCGGTATCGACAACGTCATTTTCATCTCCGTGATCGTCTCGCGGATCCCGGAGCCCAACGCGACACGTGCGCGCCGGATCGGGCTTGCGCTGGCGCTCGTGTTTCGCGTCGTGCTGCTGAGCATCCTGGTATGGCTCATTGGCCTGACCGAGGCAGTGTTGACCGTTAATGGCCAGGCCTTCTCCTGGCGCGACATCATCCTGATCGGCGGTGGCCTGTTTCTGATCGGCAAGGCGACGCATGAGATCCATGGCGAGGTCGAGGGCCTGGCCGCCGGAGCAAACGGCAAGGATCATGGATCGAGCGCCTTCCTCCTGGCGATCGCGCAGATCACGGTCATCGACATGGTGTTCTCGCTCGATTCCATCATCACCGCCATCGGCATGGCCCAGGAGCTTGCCATTATGATCGCAGCGGTCGTGATCGCCTGTTTCATCATGTATGCTTCATCGGGCCCGGTGGCGCGCTTTGTGGCGGCGCATCCGACCACCAAGATGCTGGCGCTAGCCTTCCTGGTGCTGATCGGGGTCGCGCTGGTCGCGGACGGCTTCAAATTCCACATCCCGCGCGGCTACATCTACTTCGCTATCGCCTTTTCGGCAGCGGTTGAGTTCTTCAACGTGCTCGCCCGGCAGAACCGGAAAGCCGGTGGGTGAGGCGCCTTTCGCAGCCCCCGAGTTGACATTAAGGGCGCGATGGCTTTCGCTTCGTGAGCCTGCATATCAGTCAGGAGGTGGGCAATGACCAAGGCCGTGCGCGTGCACAAGGTGGGAGGACCGGAGGCGCTGGTCTATGAGGCCATCGAGGTGCCGGCGCCGGCCCCCGGCGAGGTGCGCGTCCGGCAGCACGCGGTCGGGCTCAACTTCATCGACGTTTACTATCGTACCGGACTCTACAAGGCACCTGGCCTGCCGTTCATTGCCGGCAACGAGGCCGCCGGCGAGGTGGTCGCGGTCGGGGCGGGGGTAACGCATTTTCATCCCGGCGATCGCGTCGCCTACTACGCCAATCTCGGGGCCTATGCGAGCGAGCGCAACATCCTCTGGGACCGGCTCGTGAAACTGCCCGACCACATCACCTATGAGCAGGGCGCCGTGCTGATGCTCAAGGGGCTGACGGTGTGGTATCTCCTGCACAAGGCCTTCAAGGTCGAGCCGCACCATCGCGTGTTGATTCATGCCGCAGCCGGCGGCGTTGGCTTGCTCGCCTGCCAATGGGCCCGCGCGATGGGAGCGCATGTGATTGGCACCGTCAGTACCGAGCAGAAGGCCGAGCTCGCGCTCGCCAATGGCTGCGATCATGTGATCCTCTACAACAAGGAGGACTTCGTCGCGCGCGTGAAGCAGATCAGCCGCAACGAGCTGTGCGACGTGGTCTATGACGGGGTCGGCAAGGCGACCTTCCCGGGCTCGCTGTCCTGCCTCAAGCCGCGCGGACTGTTCGTCAGCTTCGGCAATGCGTCGGGCCCGGTGCCGCCGTTCGCTATTGCCGAATTGAACAATCACGGTTCGCTGTTTGCGACACGCCCGAAGCTCAACGACTATATCGGCACCCGCAAGGAACTGCTGGAGGGCGCCGATACACTGTTTGCCGCCGTCATCAACGGCACGCTGCGCGTGCCGATCAATCATGCCTACGCGCTGAAGGATGCCGCGAAGGCGCATGTCGACCTGGAGAGCCGGGCAACGACGGGCGCCTCGATTTTGAAGCCCTAGGCTGGATGGCCGGGACACGCCCGGCCATGATGGAGGAGCTACGCCACCCGCCGTGCGGCGCCGGCCTTGGTCAGCATCACATCAATCTGGTCGATCATCTGCGCAATCTCCTCGCGACTGACATTGAGTGCGGGCATGAAGCGCAGCGCATCCGGTTGCGGCGAGTTGAGCAAGAGGCCCTTGTCCAGGGCTTGAGCGACCAGCGCCGGCCCGATCGGCAGTTTCAGGTCGAGCGCAAGCAGGAGCCCGCGGCCGCGCACCTCGCCAAGGCCGTGCCGTGTCGACAGGCGCTGCAACTCGCGCTCGAGAAGGTGGCCGCTATCGACAACCGACCTCAGAAACTCCGGCTTGCTCACCTGCTCAAGCACCGCGAGCCCCGCCGCACACATCAGTGAATTGCCGTTGAACGTGCCGCCCTGGTCGCCATGCTCGAAGCACGCTGCCTCCTCGGTCGCCAGCAGTGCCGCCAGCGGTGCGCCGCCGCCGATGCCTTTGCCGAGCGTCATGATGTCGGGCGTGATCCCCGTATGCTCGTAGTGGAAGAGCTTTCCCGTGCGGCCCATGCCGGTCTGGATCTCGTCGAAGATCAGAAGCAGGCCGTGCGCCTGCGTGAGCTCGCGCAACTCCCGCAGGAATTGATCGGTTGTGGGCCACACGCCGGCCTCGCCCTGGATCGGCTCCAGCATCACGGCCACCGTGTTCTTGCTGATCAATTCGCGCACGGAGGCGATGTCGTTGAGGCGCGCTTTGGCGAAACCCTTGACCTTGGGCTCGAACAGCGGCTCGAAGGCCTTCTTGCCCGAGGCGGACATGGTGGCGAGCGTCCGACCATGAAAGCCACCCTCGAAGGTGATGATCTCAAAGGCGCCGTTCTTGTAGAGCGCGCCATATTTGCGCGCGAGCTTGATCGCGCCCTCATTGGCCTCGGCGCCGGAATTGGCAAAGAACACCTGGTCGAACGCGCTGTTCTCGACCAGCGCCGTGGCAAGCTCGAGGCTCGCGGCGTTGAAATAGGCGGGGCTCGCCGTGATCAGCGTTTTTGCTTGGGTTGCGATCGCCTCCGCCACCGAGGGCGGTGAATGGCCGAGGCAGTTCACCGCCCAGCCCTGGATGAAATCGAGATAGCGCTTGCCGGTGTCGTCCCACAGCCAGGAGCCTTCGCCGCGCACGAACACCGTCTTCGGGCGCGCGGTGATGTCCATCAATGCGTCGAAGCAATAGGCAGCGTTGCTCATGGCAGAGTTCTCCTTGCAGGTCTTGGTTGAAGAGGCGGGCAGAAATGCAAAGAAGGCCGCAACTTTTTCGGTTGCGGCCTTCTCGAAAGCTAGGAGCTGATTAAGCTAATTCAGCGCTGGCGTCGGACATGGCGCAACCGATCATCGTCACGGCGGTGACGACGGCAGGCGTTGCGGCGCGGGGTCCGGTTACAAATCATGTCGTCGGCCATACAGCCGAAGGGCAGCCGCTGTCAAGCAGCTCGGAAGCCGGGCCGCTCCTGATCCGAGGCGGGCAGCTCGTACCAGATGGTCACGACGATGAACGGCGAAGCGCCGTCGGCCGGCGTCCTGGCGACTGCGGTGACCACGGTTTCCGTCTTGAGGATGGTTGCGCCATCGAGCTTGGCGAGCCAGGCGTTGACCTGCTCTTCGACCACGCTCGCGCTGACATCCATGAAGATCTTGACCTTCAGAGGCTTCGGCATTGTCCCAAGCTCCTCTTTGTCCGATTAGAACCCCGCAACGCTGCCGTGCAGGTCGTATTCGTCCGACCGTTCGATTTTCGCAGTGACGATCTCCCCGACGCGCAAGGGGCGGCGGCTCGAGAGGTACACCGATCCGTCGATCTCAGGCGCATCCGCTTTCGACCGTCCTCTTGCGACAGTTGGTCCGACCTCGTCGATGATCACCTGCTGGCGTGTGCCGACCTTGCGCTTGAGCCTGCGTGCGGAGATCTTCTGCTGGCGCGCCATCAAGGCATTCCAGCGCTCCTGCTTGACCTCGTCTGGCACTGGATTGGGCAACGCGTTCGAGGTCGCGCCCGCGACCGGCTCATATTTGAAGCAGCCGACACGATCGAGCTCGGCCTCCTCTAGCCAATCCATGAGATAGGCGAAGTCCGCCTCGGTCTCGCCGGGGAAGCCGACAATGAAGGTCGAACGCAGCGCAAGTTCCGGACATTGCGCGCGCCAGGTCTGAATGCGCGCCAACGTCTTGTCCTGCGCCGCGGGACGCCGCATCGCCTTGAGGATCTCGGGACTGGCATGCTGGAAGGGAATGTCGAGATAGGGCAGCACTTTGCCCTCGGTCATCATTGGGATGACGTCGTCGACATGCGGATAGGGATAGACATATTGCAGCCGGACCCAGGCAAGGAGCTCGCCGAGCTCCTTTGCGAGGTCGACGAATTTGGCGCGGACCTCACGGTCCTTCCAGGGGCTCGCCTGATAGCGGAGATCAACCCCGTAGGCAGAGGTGTCCTGCGAGATGACGAGCAACTCCTTGACGCCGGCGCCGACCAGCCGCTCCGCCTCGCGCAGCACGTCATTGGCCGGGCGCGACACCAGGTCACCGCGCAGCTTCGGGATGATGCAGAAGGTGCAGCGGTTGTTACAGCCCTCGGAAATCTTCAGATAGGCATAGTGCCGCGGCGTGAGCTTGATGCCCTGCGGCGGGACCAGGTCGAGATGCGGATTGTGGACAGGCGGCAGCGCGCGATGGACGGCCTCCAGCACACTCTCATACTGTTGTGGACCGGTGATCGACAGCACACCGGGATAGGCCTGCTCGATCTGCTCCGGTTCGGCACCCATGCAGCCGGTGACGATGACCTTGCCGTTCTCGGCCATGGCCTCGCCAATGGCGGTCAGCGATTCCTGCTTGGCGCTGTCGAGGAACCCGCAGGTATTGACGATCACGACGTCAGCGCCGTCATGCTTGCGGGCAAGCTCATAGCCCTCCGCGCGCAGGCGCGTGATGATACGCTCGGAATCGACGAGCGCCTTGGGGCATCCAAGCGAAACAAAGCTTATTCTTGGCGCAGCCGCCTCTTGCATTGTCCAAATCTGCCTGATTGTTGGTCGTCAGCTAGTCCTAAAAGCGCACAAAGACAAGGCTTCAAGGTGGAATTTGGCGTGCTATGCATGATGGTTCGGAAGACGAGTGATCGATGACCGCCGAACAGCCGCCGCCCAAAGCCGAGCAGGCGCCCAAAATCGTGATTGTGGACGAAAGTCCGATCCGCGCCGCCATCCTGGAGGAGGGGCTGCGCGAGGCCGGGTACAGCAGTGTGGTCCGCATCAGTGAGATGCAGAGCCTGCTTGCCCGCATCTATGCCCTCGACCCCGATATCATCGTCATCGACCTCGAAAATCCCAGCCGGGACATTTTGGAGCAGATGTTCCAGGTCAGCCGGGCTGTGCGCCGGCCGATCGCCATGTTCGTCGACCAGAGCGATGCCGCCTCGATCCAGGCCTCCGTCGACGCCGGGGTCTCCGCCTATATTGTGGACGGGCTGAAGAAGGAGCGGATCAAGTCGATTCTCGACCTCTGCGTCTCCCGCTTCAATGCCTTCGCGAAGCTGCAGGACGAGCTCGACCGTACCAAGATGGCGCTGGAAGAGCGCAAGGTGATCGATCGCGCCAAGGGAATTCTGATGAAATTGAAGGGGCTGACCGAGGAGGAAGCCTACGTCTTGCTGCGCTCCACCGCGATGCGCGAAAAGAAAAAGATCGGCGAGATCGCGCAGTCGATCCTGACCGCTTCGGAGCTCTTGAAATGACGGCCCCCCTTCACATCGGCTTCATTCCGCTGGTCGATGCCGCGGCCCTGATCATCGCCGTCGACAAGGGATATACGGAGGCCGAAGGTCTTGACGTGAACCTGGTGCGGGAAGTGTCGTGGTCCAATGTGCGCGACAAGCTGAATATCGGCCTGTTCGAGGCGGCGCATCTTCTGGCACCGGTTGCCATCGCCTCAAGCCTCGGCATCGGCCATGTCAAGGTGCCGATCGTGGCGCCGTTCAATCTCGGCATCAATGGCAATGCCATCACCGTCTCGCCGGCGCTGCATGCGGCGATCATGGCCGAAATCGACGGCGACCGCTTCGATCCGATGGCGACGGCGCGTGCGCTGGCGCGTGTCGTGGCGGCGAGGCGCGAGAGCGGTGCCGAGCCATTGACCTTCGCCATGACGTTCCCGTTCTCCACCCACAATTACCAGCTGCGGTTCTGGATGGCGGCGGGCGGCGTTGATCCGGACGAGGACGTGCGGCTCGTGGTGCTGCCGCCGCCTTTCATGGTCGAAAGCCTCGAGAACGGACATGTCGACGGCTTCTGTGTCGGCGCGCCCTGGAACTCCATCGCCGTCGATCGCGGCGTCGGCCACATCCTGCATTTCGCGGCGGACGTCCTGGTGCATGCGGCGGAGAAGGTTCTTGCGATCCGCCAAGGCTGGGCGGAGAAAAACCCCGATGTGGTGGTGCGCCTGACACGCGCGGCGATCCGCGCCGCCGAGTTCATCGAGCAGCCGGGCAATCGCGCCGAGGCCGCGCGCATGCTGGCGCGGCCGGAACGGATCGGGGTCGAAGCCGAGGTGATCCAGCGGACGCTGGATGGGCGGCTTAAGATCTCGCCCGATGGCACGATCCGTGAGAGCGCCCGCTATCTGCTGATCGGTCGGGAGGGCGCGGGGCGGCCCGATCCGGTCCAGGCCGCGTGGCTTTACTCGCAGATGGTACGCTGGGCGCAGACCACGGTCAGCGAGGAAGCGCTCAAAGCCGCCATGGCCGTGTTCAGGCCGGATCTCTATGATGCGGCGCTCGGCGTCGCCGCTCGTCCGGCAAGCCGCCCGGTTGGCGCGTTCGACGGGCCGGAATTCGACCCCCGGGACATTGCGGGCTATCTGGCCTCATTCAAGATTTTCCGTCGGCCCGTCTGATCCCCCACCGCACCGATCAAAAACTAGGCAACCCGATTCGTTGCACGCCGTTTGGGCTTGTGCCCTTATAAAAGGCATGGATTGCCATTCATTTGATGCGCTGCGAAATTTACAACCATCTGATTTTTCGTGATTTTATCGTGAATGCTGCGTTGGCACACAATTTGAATCAGGGATTTTGAGCCAGCAGCCGGAGATGCCCGCTGGCCCAAATCCAAGATGGATTTCCGCAGCAACGACGCTGATCGGTTCGCTCCGTTGGTTCCGATTGCGCATTTGGCCGTTGCATCGAACTCCAGAGCGATCACGCAAACCCCGTTCACTCGCTGGGACCACGCTGTGCGCGTGGCGGCTGGAGCTTCGCTATGGATTACGCCAAACCCTCTGACGTCGTTGCCGCGATGATCGAAGCCGGCTTGAAGAAGCTGGCGCTTGCCCCACGCGATCTCTTGATCCGCGGCGCCATTTCCGGCGCGCTGCTCGGCGCCGCCACCACGCTCGCCTTCACCGGCGCCGTGACCACCGGCCAGCCGCTGGTCGGCGCCCTGATCTTTCCCGTCAGCCTCGTGATGATCGTGCTGCTCGGACTCGAGCTCGTCACCGGAAGTTTTGCGCTGGTGCCGCTCGCGCGCCTCGAAGGCAAGGCGAGCTGGAATGCGGTGATCGCCAATTGGTCCTGGGTGTTCCTGGCGAACCTGCTCGGCAGCATCGCCTTTGGCGTGCTGATCGCGATCTCGCTCACCAACATGGGCAAGGTCGAAGTCGCCGGCGTCGCCGCGCGCATCGTCGCGGTCGCTGAGGCCAAGACGGTCGGCAATGCGGCACTTGGCACCGCCGGCATGGTCAGCGTCTTTATCAAAGCCATTCTCTGCAACTGGCTGGTCTGCCTCGGCGTCGTGATGGCGATGACCTCGACCTCCACGGTCGGCAAGATCGCAGCGACATGGCTGCCGATCTTCCTGTTCTTCGCGCTCGGCTTCGAGCACGCCGTGGTCAATATGTTCGTGATCCCGACCGGCATGCTGCTCGGCGCCAAGGTCAGCGTCTACGACTGGTGGGTGTGGAATCAGATCCCGGTGACGCTCGGCAACGTGATCGGCGGTTTCGTCTTCACCGGCCTTGCGCTCTACGTCACCTACAAGCCCGCGAAACAGACCATCTCCGCTGCGCCCGTCGCCGCGCAGGCCGCTGCCGAATAGGGACATGGACGTCATGAAACTCGAAACAGTCCCGGTCGATTTTACCGACGAGCAGAAGCGCTACCTCGAAGGATTCACGACGGGGTTGCAGATCAGCCGCGTCGGCCGTGGCCTTGGTGGCGGCGCCGCTGCCAAGGGCAATGCCGAGCCGATCGGGCCGGATGCGATCCACTTCAAGGCGCAGGACAAGGTCACTGCAAACGGCAAGAAGCTTGCGGACCAGGAGAAGTTCAAGCGCGAGGAGCATCCCTTCGATGCCTATGAGCGGCTGAAGGACCAGTCGAAAAACAACACGGCGCCATCGCCGGCCGATAATTTCCGCTGGCGCTATTACGGCATCTTCTATGTCGCGCCGGCGCAGGATTCCTACATGTGCCGGCTGCGCATTCCGAACGGCATCATGAAGCATTGGCAGTTCGCTGGCCTGGCCGATCTCGCGGAAAGCTACGGTGGCGGCTACAGCCACGTCACCACCCGCGCCAATCTTCAGATCCGGGAGATTCTTCCGAAGAATAGCGTGGCGCTGATCGAGGGCATCCAGGATATCGGCCTGTGCTCGCGCGGTTCCGGCGCGGACAATATCCGCAACGTCACGGGCACACCGACGGCCGGCATCGATCCGCAGGAACTGATCGACACGCGCCCCTACGCGCGCGAATGGCACTATCACATCCTGAACGACCGCTCGCTCTACGGCCTGCCGCGCAAGTTCAACGTCGCCTTCGACGGCGCCGGCCGGATCGCGGTGCTGGAAGACACCAACGACATTTCGTTTGCCGCAGTCGAGGTGAAGGAGGGCTTCGACATCGAGCCTGGTGTGTGGTTCCGGCTCGGGATCGGCGGCATCACCGGACACAAGGATTTCGCCAAGGAGACCGGCATCATCGTCAAGCCGGAAGAGGCAACCGCTGTCGCCGATGCGATCGTGCGCCTCTTCATCGAGACCGGCGATCGGACCAATCGGTTGAAGGCGCGACTGAAATATGTGCTCGACTCCATCGGCGTCGACAAGTTCATGGAGACGGTCGAGGAGAGGCTGGGTAGCAAATTCGCGCGCGTGCCGGCCGAGGCCATTGCGCCGCGCCCGGCCTTCGACCGCATGGCCCATATCGGCGTGCACAAGCAGAAGCAGGACGGCCTGAACTGGATTGGCGTGGCGCTGCCGCTCGGCAAGCTCACCTGCGAGCAGATGCGGGGGCTGTCAAAGATCGCGCAGGATCTCGGCGATGGGGACATCCGTCTCACTGTCTGGCAGAACCTGCTGCTTCCGGGTGTGCGCGACGAGAGCATCGCGCTCGCCACCGCTGCGATCGAAAAGCTGGGATTAGCGGTGCAGGCCTCGCAAATCCGCGCCGGCCTCATCGCCTGCACCGGCAACAAGGGCTGCAAGTTCGCGGCCTCCGACACCAAGGGACATGCGGCTGCGATCGGCGACTGGTGCGAGGGCCGGGTCAATATCGAGACGCCCCTCAACATCCATCTGACCGGCTGCCATCATTCCTGCGCCCAGCACTATATCAGCGACATCGGCCTGATCGCGGCCAAGGTGCCCACGGGCGAAGGCGAGGGTGATGATGTGGTCGAGGGCTATCATCTCTTCGCCGGCGGCGGCTTCGGTCCGAACGCCGAAATCGGCCAGGAAGTCTATCACGACGTCAAGGCGTCTGATGCGCCACAGACCGTCGAGCGGCTGTTGAAGGCCTATCTGGCCCATCGCGCCTCACCCGACGAGACCTTCCTCAGCTTTGCCCGCCGTCATGACGGCGAAACATTGCGCAAGCTCGCGGACGCAGAGGTGTCCTCATGAACCAGATCGCGCCACCCCCGAAGATCGAGATCATTCCGACCAGCGCGCCGTTTTCGGAGGCGCAGCGCTCCTGGCTCAACGGCTTCTTCGCCGGCCTGTTGTCAAACGACACGCCCGTGCCGCTGTCGGCGGAGCAAGGCGCGGCGCTGCTGCCGGGCGCCGCTGCGGACGACGATGACGACGATTCGCCATGGCATGACCAGACGCTGCCGATCGCCGAGCGCATGAAACTCGCCGAGGGCCGCCCGCTGAAGCGTCGGATGATGGCAGCGATGGCGCAACAGGATTGCGGTCAGTGCGGTTACAATTGCCGCGACTATTCCAATGCGATCGCCGACAAGAGCGAAGCGCGGCTCAATCTCTGCGTTCCCGGCGGCAAGGAAACCGCCCGGATGCTGAAATCGCTCTATGAGGAAATCGACAAGGCGCCTGCGAAGCCGGCGCCTCCGACGTCGGCTAGCGATGTTGCACCGGCGCCGGCCGTGTCCGTCGTGGTTGTGGAGCCGGGCCGCTCCCGCGACAATCCGGCGGACGCGGTCTTTCTCGGGCGGCGCCTGCTCAACAAAAAGGGTTCCGAGAAGGAAACCTATCACATCGACTTCGATCTCTCGGACGCCGGCCTCGATTACGTCGTTGGCGATTCCTTCGGCGTGTTCGCCAACAACGATATCGGCCTGGTCGATCAGATCATCGCGCTGCTCGGCGCCTCCCATACCACCAAGGTCAACGGCAAGACGCTGCGCGAAGCCCTGACCACGGATGTCTCGCTATCGCCAGCGCCTGACAGCTTGTTCGAGCTGATCTCTTTCATCACCGGCGGCGCGCAGCGCGAAAAGGCGCGGGCGCTGGCGCAAGGCGAAGATCCGGACGGCGATGCGGCCACGCTCGACGTCATGGCGGCGCTGCAGAAATTCTCCGGCGTCCGTCCGCACCCCGAGGCCTTTGTCGAGGCGTTGGAGCCGCTGCAGCCGCGGCTTTATTCGATCTCATCCTCGCACAATGCAACGCCCGGCAAACTGTCGCTGACGGTCGATTGCGTGCGTTATGTGGTCGGCAAGCGCAAGCGGCTGGGCCTTGCCTCGACTTTCCTTGCCGAGCGCATCAAGGAAGGCGGGAAGCTCAAGGTCTATGTGCAGAAGGCGCACGGCTTTGCGCTGCCGCAGGATCCGAAGACGCCGATCATCATGGTCGGTCCAGGTACCGGCATCGCGCCGTTCCGCGCTTTCCTGCAGGACCGCAGGGCGACCGGAGCCGCGGGCAAGAACTGGCTGTTCTTCGGCCATCAGCGCAGCGACTGCGACTTCTTCTATGCCGACGAGCTCAACGCCATGAAGACGGCGGGTCTGCTCACGCGCCTCTCGCTCGCCTGGTCACGCGACGGCGCCAAGAAATTCTATGTGCAGGACCGCATGCGCGAGGTTGGGCGCGAAGTGTGGACGTGGCTCGCCGAGGGCGCGCATCTCTACATCTGCGGCGACGCCAAGCGCATGGCCAAGGATGTAGAGCGTGCCTTGGTCGACATCGTCGCCCAGTTCGGCGCACGCTCGACGGATGAAGCCATCAGCTTTGTCAATGAGCTGAAGAAGAAGGGACGATTCCAGCAGGATGTCTATTGACGCCGGAATGAGCAGCGATCAGCTCAATTTTCGCGCGAGTTGAGCGAATAAATTTCTCGTTGTGCCGGTTCTCATGGAATTTTCGGCTGGGAACCGGGACGATGCGACCGCACGCATCACTATTTTGCTATTCGCCCTTGCGACGGGGACGCGAAGCGATTTGATTTGTGCGCAATGGGGAGTTGGAGAACCACCATGCGCGAACTCTCGGCGGAAGCCCGCCTGCATTTTCACGCGCGCTCTCTGTCTCGCCGTAGCCGCACCGGATTCCATCTAGTGGCACTCTACAGCGCGTTTGCCGTGATCGCGGCCGTCGTATTCGGCACGCTCTCGGTGCATCCGTTCTAGCAGATGATCACGCCGCGCGCTTGAACGGCGCGACCGCGATTCCCGCATCGGACAATCCCTTCCGCAGCACTTGCGCGATGTCGACGGCGCCGGGCGTGTCGCCGTGAATGCACACGGTGTCCGTGCGCATCTTCATGCGCTTGCCGTTGACCGAGATCACCTCGCCATCCTGCACCATGCGCACGACGCGCTCCGTGATCAGCCTGGCGTCATGCAGCACCGCGCCCGGCTTGCGGCGTGACACGAGCTGGCCGTCGTCCTCATAGGCGCGATCGGCGAAGACTTCGTGCACCATCGGCAAGTTGGCCTTTTCACCTGCCGTGACCAGGCGTGAATTGGCGAGTACCACGAAGATCAGGCTCGGATCGACCGCCTTGATGGCGTTGGCGATCGCCTGCGCCGTCATATCGTCCTCGCAAGCAACATTGGAGAGCGCCCCATGTGCCTTGACATGCGTCACCTTGTGACCAGCGGCGGTCGCAATCGCCTGCAGCGCGCCGATCTGGTAGGCGACCATGTTCTCGATCTCCGACGATTTCAGCCCCGGCACCGGCCGGCGTCCGAAACCATGCAGATCGCGGTAACCCGGATGCGCGCCGATGCTGACCCCGCGCGCTTTCGCGAGCTCCACGGTCTTGCGCATGATATCGGCGTCGCCCGCATGGAATCCGCAGGCGATGTTGACCGAGGTCGCAAGCTCGATCATGGCCTCGTCATTGCCCATCACCCAGGGGCCAAAGCTTTCGCCGAGATCGCAATTGAGATCGATGCTGCTCATGGTGTTTGCCTTCTTGATTTCAGCCTTTGATCCTAAATTGATGTGTGCCAGGTGTCGGCATCAACAGCGCTGACGGCGTGGCCTGCGACATTCGCATCATGCAGCGCCTCGACATTGAGTTGCATGCTTTCGATGCCGCGCAGGCAATCGGGCAGGGCGCGCAACAATTGCACGAATTTCTTCGCTTCCGCCTGCGCCTCGACCATGCCGATCGCCTTGAAGCGGAAGCCGGTTCCGGCGGTGGTCTGTGCCAGCCGGCCAAGGTCGGCGGAGATCACAGTTGCGATCTTGGGATATCCACCAGTGGTGCCCCGGTCCGGCATCAGCACGATCGGCGCGCCGTTGCCGGGGACCTGGATGCTGCCGTCCACTGTTCCGTCGGAGACGATATTGTGGCCATGCAGGTGTTTGATGACAGGACCTTCCAGCCGGTAGCCCATGCGGTCGCTGGTCGGCGAGATCTTCCACTCGCTGCCAAGGAACAGCTGCCTGGCCTCATCGGCGAACTCATCGTCCTGCGGCCCGAGCAGCACTCGGATCGAGCCGCTCGCCGTCTGGGGCAACTCGATGCGCCGCTCCGGAGTGCCACTTGCCGCCATTGCGGGCAGCTCGTCGCCGGCCTGGAGCGGGCGCTGATAGGGGCTGCCGAGGCCCGCGCGGGCGTTCACCGCGAGACTACCGAACATCGGCTCGCCCGTGATGCCGCCTTCAATGGCGAGGTAGCTGAACGCGCCGCCTTTGGCGAAGCCGAGCGTCAAGGTCTCGCCGTCCGGAATGGTCATTGAGGTGTCGAAGGCCACTAGCCGTCCCGCGATATCAGCGTTGCGCGTAGCGCCGGCAAGGGCGACGCGCACCGCGCCGCCGCGAGCCCTGAAGGCCGTGCCGAACGGGCCGATCTCGACGGCCGCCGCGAACGGTGCATTGCCGAGCAAGGTGTTGGCGGCTGCGAGCCCCAGGCGGTCCATCGCGCCGCTCGGCGTCAGTCCATAGCGTTGTGCACCGTGGCGCCCGCCGTCCTGGACGGAACTCGCCGGTCCAATGCTGACGATAATGAGCTTGGTCATGACGTCATCAACTCGGCAACCGGGTCGCCGTGTTCCGCGGCCTTGTCCTGCTCGGCAAATCTCTTCTCGTCGATGGCAAAGAAGCTGATGCGGTCACCAGGCTCCAGCAGGAAGATCGGCTTGCGATGCAGATGATAGGTTCGCATCGGCGTGCGTCCGATCAGGTGCCAGCCGCTGGGGCCGGCGAGACACTGGATGCCGGTCTGCACGCCACCGATCGACACCGTGCCCGGCGGCGTCAGGATGCGCGGGTTCTGCCGCCGCGGCATATGCAGGAATTTTTCCAGGCCGGACAGATAGGACCAGCCGGGCGTGAAGCCGATCATCGCGACGCGATAGTCGCCCGCGACATGGCGTGCAACGATCTCGTCAGGCGTGGTGTTCAGCGTCCTGGCGACATGCTCGAGGTCAATGCCGTTTTCGCCGCCATAGGTCACCGGCACGCGCCAATGTTTTGTCTTTGCATTCGGAGGCGCCGGGACTTTGGCCAGCGCAAGAAGCTTTTCGCCAAGCGTCTCGAAAGCGATCTGGCAGGGATCGTAGTGTACGAGAAGCGAGCGATAGGTGGGCACGGTCTCGGTCACGCCTGCAATCGGGGCTGCTGATACCGCGCGATCGAGCGCCAGCACGCGCCGATTGGCGGCATCGTCGATATGCCCTGAAAATTCGACCGTGATGGCGCTGTCGCCACTCGGCAGAAGACGGGGCGGGTGGAGCGTGGCTTCCATGACCTCACAATGTCGCAACCGCACGGTTGAAAGCTGTAGCTTGTTTTGCGTCCGAACGGAATCTGTTCCTTTGAAAAAATCCCGCAAGTTCAATAAATTAATGCGATGTCTGGCGATAAGCCGGTGTTATCGCGATGGTGCCATTCCGCCCTCGCATCTTCGCCCTTGACGGAAGGTCCGCACCCCGCAAGATGCGCCCGCGATTTTTCATTCAAGGAGCCTCATCTTCGATGTCCCTCACCCCCGACGCCATCGCGACCCTCACCAAGGTTTCCACCGCGACCATCACCACGGTCCTTCTGAAAAAGGGATTGCGAAACGTCTGGATGCGTGGCGCGCGGCCGCTGCGTCAGGGCCAGAAGCGGCTTGTCGGTCCCGCCTTCACGCTGCGCTTCGTGCCGGCACGCGAGGATCTGGCGACGCCGGAATCCTGGTCGTCGCCGATCTCCACCCGCACCGCGATCGAGGCGATGCCGGAGGGCTGCATCGCCGTGGTCGATGCGATGGGCATTTCCGACGCCGGCATCTTCGGTGACATCCTTTGCGCGCGCATGTTCAAGCGCGGCGTCACCGCGCTGATCACTGACGGCGTGGTGCGCGATCTCGAGGGCGTGATGGGTACGAACCTGCCGGTCTGGTGCAATGGCTACGCCGCGCCGCCGTCGGTCGCGGGCCTGACCTTCGTCGGTTGGGGCGAGCCGATCGGGTGCGGCGGCGTTGCCGTGTTTCCCAATGATGTCGTGGTCGCCGACCAGGATGGCGCGGTGCTGATCCCGCAGGCCTTCCTCGAGCACGTTCTGGCCGAGGGCCCCGAACAGGAACGGATGGAAGCCTGGATCGTCAATGAGGTGAACAATGGCGCCGTCTTGCCAGGCCTGTATCCGATGAATGCCGAGACCAAGGCCCGCTACGCCGCTTCGAAGAAATGACCGCGAAGAGGTAGGTGGGTCAAGCGCGAGCGAAACCCGCCAGGCCGCCCGCGGCGATGAAAGGCGGTGGGTTTTGCTGCGCTCTACCCATCCGACAGAACGGAAATCAAGGGAGAATAACCATGGACATCTATCTCGCCGGATCGCGCCCAACCCGCCGCGCGTCCGCCGACAGCTTCACGGGCACGGTCTGGCAGGACCCGATCATCACCCCGCAGACGCCGGCACGCGTGGCCTCCGCCCGCGTCGCTTTCGAGCCCGGCGCCCGTACCGCCTGGCACACCCATCCGCTCGGGCAAACGCTCTATGTGATCCAGGGCGTGGGACGGGTGCAGACCAAGGGCGGTCCGATCCGCGAGATCAAGGCCGGCGACGTGGTCTGGATTCCGCCGAACGAGAAGCACTGGCATGGCGCCACCCCAACCACAGGCATGGTCCATGTTGCGATGCATGAATCGCTGGACGGCAATCACGTGACCTGGATGGAGCACGTCACCGACGCCGAATACAACGGCGCGGTCGGGTAGCTGCCCGTTACTCAAATCCGCTGCGCGGTCCAGGTGCCTGAGCAGATTGCGCCGCGCCAGGTGCCTGATCCCGACGTGCCCGAGAGGTGGCCGATGCCTGTGGCGTGCTTGAGGCCGCTGGCCAGCGACACGCTGATCGAGCCGGAATCAGCGACATGGCCGGATGCGGTCATCACCGGAGGAGGCGACGCGCCCATTGCTGATGCCGAAGGATGTGCTGGCGCCATCGCATTGGGTGGCTTGAGGGGCTGTGACGGCTGTCACAGGCGCCGAAGACGCTATCCAGACCCCTGCGGCGACACAGGCAAGCCCGGCGGCCCGCGCGACCCACCGTCCCCACGGCGTAAGCTTCTCCAGAAGCACAAGCAGCGCCAGGAGCGCGATCCAAAGCACGTTCATCACGCCGACCACGAACAGGAGCGCCATCAGGACCCAGCAGCAGCCGACGCAATAGGCTCCGTGACGCAGCCCCAGCCCCAGGCATCCTGGCACATCGCCGCGAAAGCCGCCGTGGCGCATCAGGAATCCGAGCGGCGTCTGGCATTGGGTGAGGCAAACGTCCTTGAGCGGCGTCCACTGGTAGACGCCGGCCGCGATCAGCACGACCGCTGCAAGCGAGTTGCTGGTGCTTGCCATGCGGGGTCCGAGCAGAGCCTCGCGTTCCAGCCCCCATTGGACCAGCGTCGCCACCAGGGAAAAGCCCATCCAGGCCAGGAAGTAGCCGGCGGCGAACCAGCCGGTCGCGGCGAGCGGCTTGCCCGCGATCCTCCCTTGCCGGCCGACGCGGGCGTACATGAGGATCATCGGGGCCGCCGAGGGCGCCATCATGCCGACCATCATCACCGCCCACATCAGGAACACAAACGAGAACTCGATCGCTCGCCATGGCTCGCTGGTCGGCAACATGATTCCGATCCCGGCCGGGATCATGCGGAATTCGCTCATGTCCATGCCGCCCATGTCCATGTCAGCGGCGAGCCACAGCACATAGGCCCACGCAAGCGCAACGATCGCCCCGAGGGCGCCAGCAACGATGAGGCGATCCCGTCGCAGCACCGTTTCCAGCGTGCCGCCGGTCATATGCTGCGAAACTCACCGGCCCGGCCGGACCGTGTCGCGACAAGCTTCACGACTGGTTCGACCAGCGGATGGACGCGTAGAGGCCGTTCTTGCCGGAATTATCCCACCGCATGCCGTGATCGTTGTAGGTGTTGCCGTCGGCTCCGACGGCCATTGCCATCTTGTCGGGGCTGACTGGATGACCAATGTTCGCCCAGATCTCCCCACTGGGATGCATGGTCGGCAGCGGATCGACGGACATGTGCAGAATGCCCGGAATTTCCGCGGAGCGCGTCTTGCCGTCGATCCGGAATGTGATCGGGACCTTGCTCACCCCCAGGTTCGTGCTGATCAGCGGAGTGAACGCAGCCATGGGTCCGCCGGCGGCGCCGGTAAAGATCGCACCCAGGGCGTCGGTCTGCTTGTCATCGGCGCGCTGATCGATATAGGCGGCCACCGACCAATTTCCGTCTGCCATCACCCCAGGCGCGTGGAGCATGACCGCCACGTTGAGGTCGTCGAGCGCGACGTCGCCATAGCGGCCGCTGTCAATGTGGAAAAGCAGCGGCACGTTGCAGAAGCCCTCGGTTGGTCGCGAGGTCAGGGGGGCGGCTGCCGACACGAGGCACGGACAGATGACGCTGCAGTTGCAATTTTCGAAATAATCACCGGAAAGGTGCCATTGGACCTGGTCAGCCATTGCTCTCTCCTGCTGGTTCGAAACCGACCGGTTGCTATCGGATGAGCTATATCGGCGGGGATGGTACACTGTTCGGCAAAGTGCCGAAAGCCGCTTCCCCTGTGCTACATCCATCGATTGATCCGCAGAGGAGCGTCTCCGCTCCTGGTGAAGCTACTCTGAAGCCACGCCAACGATCGCCCGGCGACGCGCGCCGGCTGGCCAGGGTGGATAGCCGCCGGGGTAACGTCCGGCCTGCGGATCAGCGTTTTCCAGCGCCCAGCGCAGCGGCGTGCAGCTGACGCAGAGCCGCTTGGCGAGCTCGCCTTCGTTCAACAAGGCCGACGCGTTTTCCCGGCGGCAACGTTGCCTGCACCCAGGGCACCTGCATCAGCGACGATGTCGCAACCGGCACGCAACGGCGGCCGCGATCTCTTTCTGGAACAGCGAGAGGAAGCCGCAATTGGTGGTGACGGGAGGTCAAGATGGTTCGCTCGCTCACGAGGCAGTCTCGCTGGTCAAAGGAAACGTTCGGGTGAGAAGGGTGCGAGCGGAATTTCCGGCTCGCGGCGGCTGAGGAGCTGCGCGACCAGGCGGCCGGTCCGTGCCGAGCCGACCAGGCCGACATGGCCGTGGCCGAAGGCATAGACCACATCCTCGGTCGCGCGGGCATACCCGATGCAGGGCCGGCCATCGGGCATGCTCGGCCGGTGCCCGAACCAGGACTTGATGCGGGACGCTGGAATGTCCTTCGCGAGATTCGGAAACATGCTCTGGAGATTGTCGCGAAGGATGTCGGCGCGCTTCCAGTTCGGCGGCGCATCAAGACCTGCGATCTCGACGGTGCCGGCGGCGCGCAGGCCCCGGTCGGTCCAGTTCACCACCATCTTGGCATCGGAGGCCATCATGGACATGCGCGGGCCCACACCCGGGTCTTCGATCATGACGTGATAGCCGCGCTCGGTTTCCAGCGGCAGGTTGTCGCCGATGGAGGCCGCGAGCGCGCGCGACCGTGCGCCGGCCGCGACGACAGCAGCGTCGCAAGCTATCTCGCCGCGGTCGGTAACGACGCCGACGAGTTTGCCGTTCTGAAGCTTGAGCGCGGTTGCTTTCGCTGTCACGCGCTGTGCGCCGCGCGCGACGGCGAGCTCGGCGAGGGCCGCGACATATCTGCCGGGATTGCGGCAGCGCCCGGCCTCCTCGACCAGCACGCCGAACGTATAGCGCGGGTGAAGCTCGGGCTCGCGCTGGCGCATCTCGTCGGCGGACAGCTCAAGCCAGTCGATGCCGACGCGCTTGCGGATGCGCCAGCCGAGATCGGCATCGAACGGCGCGCGTGACGGAAAGATGTGCATTACGCCATTGCGCTCGATCAACTCGGGAACGCCGGCTTCCTCGGCGAGCCTTTTGTGCAGGGAAGGGGCGTCCTTCAGAAGCGGGCGCAGCGCGCGCGCCGTCACCTCGATCTTGGCTTCAGTCGATCCCGACCGCAGATAGCGGATCAGCCAGGGCAGCGCCTTCGGCAGATAAGACCAGCGGATCGCAAGCGGCCCGAGCGGGTCCATCAGATATTTCGGCACCTTCTTCCAGACGCCGGGTTCGGCCGGCGGGATCACCGAATGCGACGATAGCCAGCCCGCATTGCCATAGCTTGCCGCCTGCGTGCCGCCAGGCTCGCCGGGGTCGATCAGGGTCACGCGATGGCCGTCGCGCAGCGCCTCGATGGCGCTGATTGTGCCGACCGCGCCGGCTCCGACAACGGCGATGTGGCGCGCGCTGCTGGTCATCGCGTCAGGCCTTTTCAGGCACAAAATCCTTGCCGACCGACATCGCGCGCGGATCGAGGAAGCAATGCAGGATCGCCGGCTTGCCGGAGGCGAGCGCGCGCTCGAACGCCGGCGCGAAATCCTCGGTGCGCTCGACCCGCTCCCCGTGGCCGCCAAAGGCCTTGGCATAGAGCGCGAAATCGGGATTCTTGAGCTGCGTTCCGACCACGCGACCCGGATAGTCGCGCTCCTGATGCATGCGAATGGTGCCGTATTGGCCGTTGTCGATGACAACAACGATGAGGGCTGCGCCATATTGCGCGGCCGTCGCGAACTCCTGGCCATTCATCAGGAAGCAGCCGTCGCCGGCGAAGGCAATGACAACGCGGTCCGGGTAATGGCGCTTCGCCATCACGGCGGCGGGGACGCCGTAGCCCATTGAGCCCGAGGTCGGCGCGAGCTGGGCGGCGAACGCATGAAAGCGGAGATGGCGATGCAGCCAGCCGGCGTAGTTGCCGGCGCCGTTGCAGACGATCGCATCCTTCGGCAGGCGGTCGCGCAGCCAAGTGACGACCTCGCCATATTGGAAGGTGCCCGGCAGCACGCGTGGCGTGCCGGTCCACTGCAGATAGTCTGCATGGGCTTTGGCCGCCTCGCCCTCCCAGGCGGGCGCGGCTTGTGGCCTCAACGCCGCGACGGCTTTGGCAAAGGCAACAGGGCTCGCCTGGATCGCAAGCGCCGGTTGATAGACCCGGCCGAGCTCCTCGGCACCGGGATGCACGTGAACCAGCTTCTGCGTCGGCGAGGGGATGTCGAGCAAGGTGTAGGAGGACGACGGCATTTCCGAGAGACGGCCGCCGATCAACACGATCAGATCAGCGCCGGTGATGCGCGCCTTCAGGCGCGGATCGGGGCCGATGCCGAGATCGCCGGCATAGTTCGGATGATCAGCGTCGAACAGCGAAGCACGGCGGAACGAGGTCGCAACCGGCAGGTCGAAGCGCTCGGCAAACTGCGCGATGCTGTTGCTGGAGGCCTCGTCCCAGCCGGAGCCGCCGAGGATGACGATTGGCGCCTTTGCACTCGCAAGCAGCGCGCCGAGGCGGTCGATGTCGGAGGGCGCGGGCCAGGTGATCGCGGGCTCGACGCGCGGTGCGTTACTGACGGCCGCCGTTTCGGTCAGCATATTCTCGGGCAGCGCGACCACTACAGGGCCGCGGCGGCCTTGCAGAGCGACACGGAAGGCGCGCGCGACCAGCTCCGGAATCCGCTCGGGCTTGTCGATCTCGACCACCCATTTCGCCATGCTGCCGAACACGGCCTTGTAGTCGAGCTCCTGGAAGGCCTCGCGCTCGCGCATGCCGGTGTCGACTTGGCCGATGAACAGGATCATCGGGGTGGAATCCTGCATGGCAATGTGGACGCCATGGCTGGCATTGGTGGCGCCGGGGCCGCGGGTGACGAAGCAGATGCCGGGTTTTCCGGTCAGCTTGCCATAGGCTTCCGCCATCATGGCAGCACCGCCTTCTGCGCGGCAGATCATGACGTCGATCGGGCTGCCATGCATGGCATCGAGCGCGGCGAGATAGCTCTCGCCGGGAACGCAGGTCACCCGCTCCACACCCTGCGCGACCAGCTGGTCGATCAGGATCTGGCCGCCGGTGCGCAGATTGCTTTTGGCTCCGTTCGATTGGCTCATGTCAGCTCCTTGCAGGCATTGGCGATGCGCTTGATGGCTTCGCTCAAGTCTTGTTCGGAAGCGGCGTAGGACAGGTGGAAAAATGGCGCAAGGCCGAAACAGCCGCCGGGGACTGCGGCTACATCATGCCGCTTCAGGAGATAGCGGCAGAACGTGCTGTCGCTGTCGATGGTCAGGCCGTCTCTGGTCCGGCGGCCGATCATGTCAGCGCAATCGGCATAAATGTAGAACGCGCCCTCGGGCCTTCGGCAGGCGATGCCCTCGATCGCGTTGAGTTCACCCCACGAGATCGCGTTCGCGCCGATGTCTCCACCCGTGTCGGCTTCATGAATGATGGCGCGATGGCCGATCTCGGCCCGCCCGACGACATTATCAGGAACCGGCAAAGCGAGCGGCTCAGATCATTCCTGAGCCGCTTCCATCAGCGTGGGGGATAGCGGGCCGCGCGTTCAATTCACCCGCGTCCAGGTCTGGCCGCCGCAGAACATGCCACCGAAGGCGCAGCCCTGCACGCGCAGCGTATCCGGGCCCTTCAGCGCGATGGTCGAGTCATAGGTGCTGCCGGTGTTGGGATCGAGGATCCGGCCGCTCCATTTCTGCTCCCGGCCCGGCTTCATGTTGATCAGCACCTGCTCGCCATTGAGGTTGGACTTTGAATCCACCGAATAGCCGCAGAGATTGGCGCCGCATTGCTCGATGCGAACCTTACCCTCCTTCTCCTCCGTGAGCCATACGCCGACTGGTGAGTTCGGATCGCGGACTGCCGGCGCAGGAGCAGGCGCTGCTGTCGCTGTCTGCTGGGGAGGAGCCGGAGGTGGCGCTGGTGGGGCGGGCGGTTGCGGCGCCGGCAGCACCACGACATTGGGAGCGGGCTGGGCCTGAGGCGTCGTGGCGGCATCCTGCTGCGCGGCTGGCGCAGGCGCCGGCGGGGCGGGAGGAGGCGCCAACGTCGCCGTGTCAGCGGGAGCATTGTTGGCCGTCGTCGCGGTCGGTAGTTGCGCTGGCGCAACGGGTGCTCCCGGCGCCTGCACGGCCGGGACTGCCGCCTGTGGGGCGGGCGTCGTCGGAGCCTCAGCCGGCGCGGGCGCTGCTGGCGCTTGCGGCTCGACCTTGGCCTCCTGCGGCGCGTGCGGCTGCCTGTGGCTTGAGTCCTGATCGGTGTTGCGCGTGCGTTTCGATTTGCGGCCGGTATTGTCGTAGATCCCCGGGATCGAGACCGTGCCGCGATCCGGATCGATATGGATGGTGTGGCCGCCATACTGGAAAGAGTACTGGGCCTGCGCAGCACTGCTTGCCAACAGGAATGCGGTAAGAGCCAACAGCCTCTTCATCGTGACCTCCTGAGCAGCTTAATTTCGGCACGACCCTATGTAGGGGCTCGCTTCCGAAACGTGATCTAGATCACTTTCACGACATAAGTCGTGGGCTAGTCGCTTTGGTTCAATGCTTCCGCCGTATCCAGTCTAATTTGACCGCCCAGCCGGTCAATTGTCTCATCTGTCCGCGGTTCCAGTCTCATTCGAACCAGGCGGCATAGATCTTCCGGTAGCTGCCATCCTCCATCGATATGTGCAGCCACTGATCGACAAAATCCTTCAAGGCCTCGTCGCGCTGCAGCCAGTAAGCCTTCTCGGCAAAGTCGAATGGATGATCGGGATGCACCGCGCAGAGCACGCCGGGATGCAGCTTTTGCTGGTAGCGCGTCTCGGATGCGTCCGTCATCATCAGGTCGGCATCGCCTTTGGCGATCTGATCGAAGATGGTGACATTGTCGCTATACACTTTGATCTCGGCGTTCTTCAAATGCGCGCGCGCAAAGCGCTCATTGGTGCCGCCGGGATTGACGATCACGTGAACGCCCGGCTGGTCGATCTTGTCCAGCGTCTCGAACTTCGTCGCATCGCCGCAGCGCGCGATCGGTGTCTTGCCTTCGCGCATGATCGGCGTTGAGAACAAGCCTTTCTTCTGCCGGTCGAGCGTGATGGAGACGCCACCCATCGCGATGTCGAAATTGTCGGCCTCGAAATCTTTCGTCAGTTGCGGCCAGGCGGTTTTGACAAATTCGACCTTGACGCCGAGCGCCTTGCCCAAGGCTTCGGCCATATCGACGTCAAAGCCCTTGAACTTGCTGGTTGCGCCGTCGAACAGGCTGAAAGGGGCGTAGTCGCCGGTCATGCCGACGCGCAGCGCGCCGCGTTTCATGATCTCGTCGAGGCGGGAGGTCTGCTGCTGCGCTTGCGCAGCGTTTGCCGTGAGGAGAAGGGCGGCGGCGAGGCAAGTCAGGATACGAAGCATCGGGCTCTCTAGCGAAAATGCCGGTGACTGCAACCGGCATAGAGCAGTCGCCGGCATTCGCAAACGCGTCCTTCGTAGCAGATGCGCCGCTTGACTTATTCCTCGTCGCTGTGCGGCGCGACAGTGGCCGAGCCGCGGCCAATCATTTCGCGGCGGATCTGCTCAAAGCGATGATGCGCATCGCTCTCGCGCTCGTCGACCAGCTTCACCGCGGCTTCCGCGCTCATCGGCCCTCCGACCGTTATCGAAACAGAGCTTTCGCCGATGGTCTCATCGACGAAATAGGCGTCGTGCTCGTCGCGACGGACACTCCATTTGAAGCGGATGGCTGCCATCGGGCCCGGGCCAACCTTGGTGTAGCCATCGGCTTCGACGGGCGCGATCGGCGGCGAGCCCGTCGTTGGCGCTTCGTGGACAAGGTGGCCTTGCGGCTGCTCAAGTATGTTTGCGATGGTCGCAAGCGCCTCGTCGGTCGGATCGCTTTGGGTCAATGTCCATCCTCCGAAAAATTGCGGACGTCCGGCCCCAATTCTTCGCTTGAAATTCCCTTGGCGGCGTCCCGATTTCGGAAGCTTGATTCCGAATAAGGCCGAGTTTAGGCGCAAATCCGCGGCAGTTTCGCCCGCCACGGCCGCTCCTGCTCGAGCTGGGCCGCGAGCTGCAACAATGTCGCCTCATCGCCAAAGCGGCCTGTGAACATCATGCCGAGCGGCAGGCCTGCGCTATTCCAGGCGAGTGGCACCGACATCGCCGGCTGGCCGGACATGTTGAACATTGCCGTTCCCGGAATATAGCGCCGCAGCGTTGGCCCAATATGGGACAGGTCCGACGCCATCGAATTGAGCTCGCCGAGACGCAGGGGCGGAGCACAGAGCGTCGGGCTCAGGAAGACGTCGTAGGCGGCCATGAACTCGGCCAGCCTGCGCGAGATCTGGAATGCCGCAAGCTCGGCCGCGACATAATCCGTCGCACTTGTCTGTTTCGCATTGTGGGCCATCGCGATGGTCAGGATTTCGAAATCCTCGACCGTCATTTCGCGACCGAAGCGCTGCTCCGCGAGCCGAACATTCAGCGCGGTATTGGCGCCGACGATGGTGGTCATGACCGCCGCAGGATCGGTCGGGAGCACGGGCGCGCGTTCCTCGACATGATGCCCGAGCTTTTCCAGGAGCGATGCAACGTCGCGCACGGCGGCGGCGATCTCGGGATCAATCGCCTCGCCGAAGGGCGATGCCGCGGTAAAGGCAATGCGCAGCCGCCCGGGTGCTTGCTTGACCTCTTCCGCGAACGGCCGCGCAGGCGGCGGAGCCTGGTAGGGGCTGGTCAGTTCGGGTCCTGAAATCGCGTCCAGCATCACCGCACTGTCGCGCACGCTGATGCTCACGACATGGCCGCAGGAGAAGCCGCCCCAGCCCTGGCCGCGATCGGGACCGAGCGGATTGCGTGCCCGCGTCGGCTTCAGGCCGAACAGGCCGCAGGCGGAGGCGGGGATACGGATCGAGCCGCCGCCATCGCTGGCATGAGCAACCGGGAGGATGCGCGCCGCGACCGCTGCCGCCGCGCCGCCGGACGAGCCGCCGGAGGAATGGGCCGGATTCCAGGGATTGCGGGTTGGGCCATGCAGTCGTGGCTCCGTGGTCGGCATCAGGCCGAACTCCGGGCTCGAGCTCTTGCCGAAGATCGCAAGCCCCGCGTTGAGAAAGCGCTGCGCCAGCGTGCCGGAATGATTGGCGACCTCGTTCTTGTAGAGGCTCGCGCCGAATGTCGTCCGGGTGCCCTCGAGCAGGTCGAGATCCTTCAGAAGAAACGGCACGCCGGTGAACGGGCCCTCGGGCAATCCCTTCTCGATCTGCTGTTTCGCATAGTCGTAGTGTTTGACCACGACGGCGTTGATCTCCGGGTTGACCTTCTCGGTCCGGGCGATTGCCTCGTCCAGAAGCTCCTGTGCGGTCACATCCTTCTTGCGCACGAGCGCGGCCAGACCGACCGCATCGTAATTTCCGTATTCCTTGAAAGCCATTCTTCAACTCATTGAGCAAATAGATGAAATCGGCGGACGCTTCGTCCGAAGCGCCCGCCAACGGGTTCAGCCGAGTACATCCTGATTGATGACGTTCTGCCTGATCGGATCGCCGTCCAGCGCACTCAGGATATTGCGCGCGGTCTGCTCGCTCATGCGGTCGACGGCTTCGCGTGTGACGCCGGCGACATGCGGGGCGGTGATCACATTGGGCAGGCTGAACAGCGGATTGTCGACCTGCGGTGGCTCCTGCGCGAACACGTCAAGGCCCGCGCCAGCGAGCTTGCCTGAGGCCAGCACGTCGTAAAGCGCCTTCTCGTCGACAATGCCGCCGCGCGCGGTGTTGATCAGGTAGGATCCGGGCTTCATCAGCTTCAGCCGCGCGGCGTCGAACAGGCCGACGGTTTCCGGCGTCTTCGGACAATGGACGCTGACGAAATCGGCGCGCGGCAGCTCGGCGTTGAGATCGCCGACCGGCTCGCAGCCGGCCGCCTTGATGTCAGCCGCGGGTTTGTAGGGATCGTAGACCAAGACCTGCATGTCCATCGCCTGGCAACGCTTGGCGGTGCGCGTGCCGATGCGGCCGAAGCCCACGATCAGCAAGGTCTTGCCGAAGAGATCATAGGGCAGTTTGCCGAGCCGCTCGGGCCAGGTGCCGGTCTTGACCATGGTGTCCATCTCGGCTGCGCGCTTGGCGAGCGTCAGCATCATGAACAGCGCGCATTCGGCAACCGAAGGCGAATTGGCCGTGCCCGCGACCATCAGCGGGACCCTGCGGCGGCTCAGCGCGGGAACGTCGACCGCGTCGAAGCCGACGCCAATGCGGGTCACGACCCGCATGTCGCCGGAGGCTTCCAACTCGACCTCGCCGAACCTTGTTGCACCCAGCGCGACGCCATGAACCGGCGCCTGCGCGCGCAGCATGGCCTGGAAGTCCTCGGCCGAGATCATGTTGGGAAATTCGATGAGGTCGATATCGTCGCGCGCATTGAGGAGCGCTCGTCCCGGTGCTGATAGAGATTCCGTGACGAGGATTTTCTTTTTGTTTGCTGCCATTTCCTGCCCTTGTTGAGAGGGGGTACTTCCCGTACCGCCCCGATACCCGAGGCTAGCGCGGCCAAGGGCGGACGGCAACGGAGGATGAGGTATGCGTTGTCCTCACGCTATTGCTGCGGCTGCGATCGTTGGCCGCCGCTCCCGGTCTCCGCGCTAACCATTTCTCAGCGGTGCCTACCCGAGGCTCGCTGAGCGTGCCGAAGCGGCGTCGCTCAACCGCCCTAAAATTCTCCTTCCGGCGCCATCTTTTCGAACCCTGCCACATGGCAGAGGTTTGTTGGTCGATGGTTGTAAGTGGGGTGGGGCGTTGACTGATCTTCAAAGCAAGGCGGAGAGCTATGAGAACAAAGCCGCCAAATGCAAAGAGTGTGCTGACCGAGCACAAGGAGCGCAGCGAGAGTTCTACGATATTCTCGCCTTTTACTATGGCGACCTTGCATTGGCCTTTCGGCAGGCCCTAGCACGGCGAGCGGCAGGTTGATCACGATGGGAGCCCGGCCCGGAGCAGTTAGACTTGAATTTAGCCGAAGTGAACCGCTTCGCGCGTAGCGGGCTGCCGCCTCAGCTAGGCGCCATGTCTGACCGGCGGGAGCGGAATTTAATTCGCATAGCGCTCACATTCGGACGCGTCCGTAGAAATACGTATCCCTGAAATCACCTTCCCATGGCCATCTTTTTGCACTCGCTTACATCCAATTTCCGCGTCGCTCTGTCAGGTATTGCGTAGCGTTGAGTATTCAGGGCTTCGCTTAATCCCTTTAAGGGGGACCGCGCTAGAAGGCCCAGCAGCCCGCCGCTGCTGGGCTTTCTTTGCGTGAAATGAGAACGAGGCCCGGCGTGCCTAGGAGGCCGGGCCCCGGAGCGACGATAGTCGTCTGAAACGACCGAGCGCTCGGCCCGAGCCGTTAGCGCGTCTCGTGAGCGAAGGCCAATCAAAAACCCCGCCCGGGAGATCACTGGGTCGGCACTTTATGACATTCGTCGGGCTCCCTTGGGTGGCGCATGCGATAATCGCGCGCGCTCCCGCAAAAATGCGACATATCCGCCGTGAGCAGCGAACGTCTCCTGGACAAGCGGACATCCGCCCCAAGGCCCATCACCACTCCTCATCCGGATGCACCCGTGAACCGTCAGCGTTTTTAGGGTCGGCCTGCTCTGAGAGTGCCGGCCGGCACAGCCTCGGTTTGAGCCGAAAAGTGTATTGTGGGCGCTTGACGTACCGTTCTATTGTCGAGCGCCGCAGGATTGTCTGATGAAGGTAAGGTGAAGTGATGGACCGACGGCGTTTCTTTGCGCTTCTCGGTGTCCCGCTCTTGTTACCGCTCAAAAGCGTGGCGCAGCAGGTCGCGTCTATCAGACGCGTCGGTATTCTGCTTCCCGCGAAAATAGAGGATGCGGAATATCCCACGCTAATAAAGGCATTTATCGACGGAATGCGGCAAGCCGGTTGGACCGAGGGAGTCAATCTTCGGCTTGATATCCGGTGGTCGGGTGGCAGCGTCGATGGGATCGCGAAGAATGCCGCCGAGTTAGCGGCCCTCGCGCCGGAGGTCATTGTAACAGCGGGCGCAACCGCCACCGGGCCACTACTGCAATTAACCCGCAACATTCCCGTCGTTTTCACAATTGTACCGGACCCGGTCGGTGCCGGATTCATTGATAGCTTAGCCAGGCCTGGAGGCAATGCTACCGGCGTTGCCAGCTTCGAGTACACCATAGGCGGCAAATGGGTCGACCTCCTGAAGGAAGTGTTACCGCACTTAAAGCGAGTGGCAGTGCTTCGCGATCCGCAGACCACAGCGGGAATAGGCCAATTCCAGGCGGTTCAGTCGGCTACAACGTCCGCCGGGTTGGAAATACGTCCTGTGAACATGCATGATGCAACCGCTATTGAGCGCGAAACATCGGCGTTTGCGACTTCGGGCGGCGGAGGTCTCATTGTGACCTCAAGTGGCCTGTCCGTGATGCATCGCGATCTAATCGTTTCATTGGCCGAACGATTTAGATTGCCCGCAGTTTATTACGCTGCTGCCTTCGCTCGCGCGGGTGGGTTGATTGCCTATGGTTCGGACCGAAAGGCCGAGTTCCGACGTGCTGCCAGCTACGTTGACAGGATACTCAAAGGCACGAGGCCGGAAGAGATTCCTACCGAGACGCCGACCAAATATGAACTCGTAGTGAACACCAAGGCCGCCAAGATGATCGGCCTGAATATCCCAACATCGATGCTCGCGCGCGCCGATGAAGTGATCGAATAGGGCGTGAGGTTAGCTTTTGGACCCAAGGCGGACGCTGTGTGCGGTCTCATTGCTGCTACGCTAACGCAAGGACGATGCGATCAGCCAAACCCCGACGGCCAAGAACAGCGTCCCGGTGGAGCGTGAGATGAGCCGTCGAACCAGGACCACTTTCTCTGCCAGTACAAAAATACTGATGAGAGCAATCCAAAAAACATTCATTACACCGCCGACAAACAATAGCGCCATTAACACCCAGCAACAGCCCACACAATAAACGCCGTGGCGCGCGCCGAGCGCAAGCGAGCCGATCGCATCTGCGCGGAAGCCGCCATGCCGCTGAATGAATTGCAGCGGAAACTGGCATTCTCTCAGGCAGACATCCTTGAGGGGGGTCCATTGATACAGCCCCGCAGCGATCAAGATCAGCCCTCCAAAGGTACTGCTTGCACTTGCCATTGAGGGCGTGAGTAAGCCCATCCGCTCGATCGCCCACTGGCCGAGCGTCGCGATCAAAGAGAAAGCGGTCCATGCCAGCAGGTATCCCCCCGCAAGGAACGCGCTCGCCGCAAAAGGTTGCTGCTGCGCCGCGGCCTGGCGGCCGACTCGCACATAGAGCAGAACGAGCGGGCTGACCGATGGCGTCATCATGCCGACCATCATGACGGCCCACATGGCGAAGACAAACGCGAACTCGATGGCATGCCAGGGCGCGTCCACGGGCATCATTAGCCCGCTGCCCGCGGGGATCATCCGAAATCCCGTCATATCCATGCCGCCCATTTCCATATCGTCCGCAAGCCAGACGATATATGCCCAGGCAAGCAGGATAAGGATCACAAGACATGCCGCCACGAGGGCTCGATCACGTTTGAGGACGGCCGCCAGTGCCGCGTCGTTCATGACATCTCAGCGCACGATTCCGTCCTGGCACAGATGGATTTCCGCAAATTGCGCGTAAGAATCGGCAAGCTCAAACTGGATGGGGTTTGACACCTTGGTCCAACCGCGTCCGATCTCCGCAAGCGTGTACTCGAACCCGTCTACGATGTCGATGCGCGCGCGGTGCTCGGCTTTTGTCACTGGATTGAGGATCGGCTCGCCGCGTCCTTCGGTAACGCCCTTCACCACCACGCGGCCGCGCCGAGCCGCCACGTTGGACTCAAAATCGATCGGCGCAAAGATCGGCGGATGCATCTTCTCGAAGGTCGAAGCAAAGACGTTGAAGATCGTGGCACCTGGCTTGGTGTCCTGTCCGCTGAGGATGCGAAGCATGGCGTCGCGCTGTGCTTCAGTGGCTCGCTCGTCGATGACGACGGCCGCTTCGCCCTTGCCTTCGTGAATCGGGCCGGGCCAGCGGAAAATTCCAACAAACTTCAGACCATCGAGATTCGTCGAGCCGTGGTAACCCTTCTCGATCTGCATGCCTGCCACTGCCTGGCAATGGCCATAGGTCGGCGTGCCGTCAAACTGGCATGGACAACCGTACGAGCAATTGCAATTGACGAATTCGCGACCATGGATCGTCCAGTTGGTATCCACCATATCGGTCTCCGTGAAGAAAATGAGTTTTAGTAAAGTTCTCAATCTATCAGACCGGGGACGATAGCCCAAGGCCGCTCCCAATGAATGTAGCAGGTCGACCTCGGTGTCGTTCACTGGCGGTTCTGAGACGACATCGAAAGTGACGATAAAATGTCAGGCGTCCTTTCCTATCGACCGGCTGCTGGACAGATTGCGCTTCGGCTTTACGCTCGCAGGCTGCGCGACTACTTTGACAAGTCGAGGCCGATTAGAATGGGGTGTTCACCGAAATCGACCGTGCCGCTGCAGCATCAGGAATGGGCTCGCGTCGAAGCTCCCTTGATAGTGCGTGAGCCGCTGTCCGGTTCGCTTCTTGCGGGCGTCGTCCACACATGACCCAACTGCGACATTGACCGTGATTCTTCCGACACCTTCCAACAATTGCACCTCATCGCTACGATCAACGATCCGCAAGCGTGAGGTTCGAGTATGAGGCGCCGAGACGTTTTTGTATGGATCGGAAGCGCGATCGCGTGGCCCATCACCGCGCCAGGAGCTTGGAGCGCCGGCTCGCCAGTCAAGATTGGCTGGCTCAAGATTCAAGGCCCCCACCACACCCCGGATCAACTGAAAGCGTTCCGCGAAGGGATGGGTGCGCTCGGCCAGATCGAGGGGCGCGATTACCTTTTGATCGAGCGCTACGGCGAAGACAACGAGGCGCGATTGCCGGATCTCGCGGCGGAGCTTATCGGCCTCAATGTCCGGTTCATTTTGGCAACCAGTCAACCCTCGGTCGTGGCGGCCGCGCGCGTGACCAGGACGGTGCCGATCATTGGACGCCTTAACGACGATCCGGTCGAGAACGGCATGGCCAAGTCGCTGGCCCGACCGGCTGGCAACATATCCGGTGTCTACAGTCTCGCCGAGGAATTGACCCCGAAGCGGTTGTCTCTGCTCAAGCAGGTCGTGCCATCGGCGCTTCGCGTCGGGGTGCTGTTGCGCGACGATTGGCCGAGTGCGAAGCGTGCCTGGCAGACCGAGGAGGCGGCAGCCACGCAACTAGGACTTGAACTTGTCGCCTTGAATGTCCGCTCAGCCGGCGATCTTGCTGCAGCCCTCAGTGAGGCAGGCGCGAACCATCTCGACGGCATCATCACTTTCCGCAATCCGACGGTCGTGACCAATCTTAAACTGATCGCTGAGCAATGCCGTAAGCTCGGGCTACCCGCCGTATTCGACGCCCGCGAATATGTGGATGCCGGTGGCCTGATGTCTTACGGGCCTAACATCGACGCAATTTATCGCCAACTCGCGCGCTTTGCGGTCAAGCTGCTCAACGGCACATCGGTGGGCGAGATACCGATTGAGGAGCCGACCAAATTCGAATTGGTCATCAACCGCCGTACCGCCGATGCGATTGGAATTCGGCTGTCGCCGGACATTCTGATGAGCGCAGATCAGGTGATCGAATAGTTCCGTGCATGCTGCCTTTTGGCCCACAAGCGACGGTCCCGGAATGTCTGCTCTCGGGCTGCTCTTGGGGGCTAACTGACGTGAACCCCGAGCGGTTCATGAGCACAGATAGGGCCAAGGGGCGGCTAAAGGAGCCGCAAACCGGATACCGCAACGTTCACAATGCTGCTAGCATTCACCACTTTGAGGTTTGGGAGTTGGCAATGGCGGCCAATGCAAGCTTTAGCATCTTGACTGGCAACGATATCGAGACGCGCAGAGTAAGAGCCGGTGGTGTCATTTTCCGCGAAGGAGAGGATGCCGACGAGCTTTTCGTTATCAAGAGCGGTTTCGTGCGAATTCAAATCGGCAATAGAGTTGTGGCCGACCTTACGGCCGACACGATTTTTGGTGAAATGGCGCTGATTGACGATGAGCCACGGAGCGCGACCGCCTTGGCGATCACCGACGTTGAACTCGTTCCTGTCTCGGAAAAGCAGTTTCTTTTTCTGGTAAGCCAAACCCCCTATTTTGCCCTCAAAGTCATGAGGGTCCTCGCACAACGGCTGAGGGTGACAAACAAAACACTTGGTTGATCCCTTTCCAGTGGAAAGGTCGACTCGTCAGACACGAACGCGACGGCTGAACTGAAGCGCGATGAGATTTGGTTGAATCGTCATCGCGCTTTGGGTCTTCGATTGAGCATGATCTTTTCGGAAAAACCGCTAACACTTTTCCGGATCATGCTTTAGCACCGCGATCAGAGATCGCTACGGCCGTCCCAGGACGACCCCGCTCGTTTCGTTTAGCAGGTGCACGTTGTTGAGGTCCACCGCCAACCGCATCGCGGCACCCACGCGTGCTGCGGCATTGGGATTGACGCGCCCGCAAAGCTGCGCGCCTTCAAGCGTGAAGTAGACCAGGGTCTCCATGCCCATCGGCTCGGTGACATCGAGCACCGCGTCGAACGGCTCGACGCCCGGCTCGGCGTGCGGCCGTGCCTCGGTGATGTGCTCGGGCCGGATGCCCATCACCAGCGGCTCGTTGCGTGGGATATTCTTGTAGCGAGCGGCACGCAGCGGCGGCACGGGGAAGGCGAGGCGGTCGGTAAGGCGGACGTTGAGCTTGTCGCCGGCCTCTTCGAGGCGGCACGGCAGGAAATTCATCGCGGGCGAGCCGATGAAGCCGGCCACGAACCGTGTCGCCGGGTTGTGATAGAGCTCGTTCGGTGCGCCGATCTGCTCGATCCGGCCCTTGTTCATGACCACCACGCGATCGGCAAGCGTCATCGCCTCGACCTGGTCGTGCGTCACATAAACCGTCGTCGTGCGCACCTTCTGGTGCACCTTCTTGATCTCGATCCGCATCTGCACGCGGAGCTTGGCATCGAGATTGGAGAGCGGCTCGTCGAACAGGAACACCTTCGGATTGCGGACGATGGCCCGGCCCATAGCGACGCGCTGGCGCTGGCCGCCGGAGAGTTGCTTCGGCTTGCGGTCGATCAGATCGGTGATGTCGAGAAGCCGCGCCGCTTCGGTCACCCGCGACTTGATCTCGGCCTTGGGGTAATGCTTCAGCCGCAGACCGAACGACATGTTCTCCGCGACCGTCATATGCGGGTAGAGCGCATAATTCTGGAACACCATGGCGATGTCGCGGTCTTTCGGCGGCACGTCGTTGACGACGTCGCCACCGATCGAGATGTCACCGTCGGTGATGTCCTCCAATCCTGCGATCATCCGCAAGGTGGTGGACTTGCCGCAACCCGATGGCCCGACCAGCACGATGAACTCGTGGTCCGCAATGTCGAGATCGATGCCGCGCACGGCTTCGACATCGTCGTAACGTTTCACGACCTTACGCAAGTTCACTTCGGCCATCGGCTTCAACCCTTCGTCGCACCGGCGGTCAGGCCGGCAATGTAGTAGTCCATCAGGAAGGCGTAGATGATGAGAGGCGGCGCGGCGCCCAGCAAGGCGCCGGTCATGATCTGTCCCCAATTGAAGACGTCGCCCTTGATCAGCGTCGTGATGATGCCGACCGGCATGACGAGCTGGTCGGTCGAGGTCGTGAACACCAGCGGATAGAGGAATTGCGCCCAGGAGACGGTGAAGGCAAAGATGGTGGCTGCGATCAACCCCGGAAGCGCAACCGGGATGAAGACGCGGGTCAGTGTCTGAAACCACGACGCGCCATCGATGATGGCGGCTTCATCCAGCTCCTTCGGGATCGAGGCGAAATAGCCGATCATGATCCAGGTGGCGAACGGCACGGTCAGGGTCGGATAGATGAACAAGAGCACATACCAGCGGTTGATGAGCTGGATGCCGGTCCAGTCGCCGACCAGCGCGAACATCTTGAACAGCGGAATGAACAGCAGGCTGTCGGGAATGAGGTACGTCAGGAACACGCCCGTCGCGAGCGTCGCCGAGCCCCAGAACTTCATCCGCGCCAGCGCGAACGCCGCCGGCACGCTGATCAGCATGGTGATGGCGACCACGACGACCGAGATGATCGCCGAATTCCAGAAGAAGCGCAGGAACTGGTTCGACGTCAGCAGCTCGATGTAGTTCGACAAGGTGGGATGGTAGACCCACCAGGGATTGGTCGCCGCTGAAATCTCCGCGCTGCTCTTGAGCGAGGTGATCAGCATGTAGATCGGCGGCAGCAGCGAGAAGATCGCAAACAGCGTGAGGAAGAAATAGGACCAGCGCAGCGCCCAGACCCGGTCGCGGCTCATGCTGCCATACTTGACCTTGCGCCGGGGGCCGGACTTGTCGATCGTGAGTGTGCTCATCAGGCTTCGTTCCCGCGTTTGGAGACATCACGCAGGATGAAGAAAGCGGCGACCGCAAGGATCGGCGCCATGAACAGCGAGACGCTGGCGCCGAGCGGAATGTCGCTGCCCTCGATGCCGATCTTGAAGGCCCAGGTCGCGAACAGATGCGTGCGATCCAGCGGGCCGCCGGCGGTCAGGATGCGCGTGATGTCGAAATTGGCGAAGGTCACGATCAGCGAGAACAGCGTGGTGATGGCGATGATGTTGCGCATCATCGGCAGCGTCACGTACCAGATGCGCTGCCACCAGTTGGCGCCGTCGATGGCTGCGGCCTCGTAGAGCTGGTCGGGGACCGATTTCAGCGCAGCGAGATACATGATCATGAAGAACGGCGCGCCGAACCAGACATTGACCAGAATGACGGAGAAGCGGGCCCAGCCGGCCTCACCCAGCCATGAGATTGGTCCGATGCCGAAAGCGCCGAGCGTATAGTTGAAGGCGCTGTAGGACGGATCGAACAGCCACAGCCAGGCCAGCGTGCTCATGGCCGGCGGGATCACCCAGGGCACCAGCAGCATGCCGCGCCATTTGCGCTGTTTCCTGGAGGGGATGTTGTGGGCGAAATGCGCGACAATGAAGCCGATCAGCGCTTTGAAGATCACCGCCGTGATGGCGAAGATGCAGGACTGCTCCACCACCATCCAGAAGGTGTCGCGCTTGAACAGGAACTGGAAATTGCCGAAGCCGACGAACTTGGTCATCGCCTTGTTCAGCGTCGCCAGATGGATGGCGTAGAAGGCCGGATATATCACGAGGATCGCGATGAGCAGGATCAGCGGCAGCGTCATCAGGAACGCAGCCGTCGACTTCCGCTTGAGCGCATTGCGCAGGGTGATGCGCTTGCCCGCACGCCGAACGCCCTGAACGCGGTTCTGTTGAAATGCGACATCGACCATGATGCATCTTCCCCTGCAGGATCATTCACCGCGGAGCCGACGTTCCGAACGATCGGCTCGAGAGGAAGGCTTGCGCCGGGCCGACCACGTTTGGCGGGCGGCCGCGGCGAAAGCCGTTGGCTTTAGCTTCGCATGAAGCCTTCGCACTCGCCCTCGGCCCAGGCGAGGGTCTTCTCCATGGCTTCGCCCTGGGCAAAGCGCAGGCACATCTTGGTCAGCGTGGCCTGGGCATAGATCTGCTGCGCGATCTTGGGTGGTGCGGGTGAAGCCGCGATCGACAGCGTCTGGTGCTTATAGGGGTTGGGATAATGGAAGAGCGTGCCTTTCGGCGGCTCTGCCTCGGCCCAGGCCTTCAAGGTGGTCAGCTTCTCGAAGGCGGGCAGATCATAGCCGCCGCTGGCATTGACCAGCCGCTCGATCGAGTCTGGCTGCGATAGATGCGTGAGCAGGCTCTTTGCCGCTTCCTTGTTCTTGGAGAAGCTCCACAGGGTCAGGAAGTAGGGCAGGAACGGCGCAAAGCGGCCCTTGGGTCCCGACGGGAAGCCGTGGGTCCAGCACTGCGCCGCAATCTCCGGCGCGTCGCGCTTGGCGACGGCCCAGGCGCTCGGCGGGTTCATGATCATGGCGCCCTTGCCGGCGATCAGCCACTTGTTGTTCGAGGCGTCGTCCCAGGCCGCGACATCAGGCGGCAGAAGCGGGATCAGCTTCTTGTAGAATTCGAGCGCCTGCCGGACATTGTCGGTCTTCACGGTCAGGTCGCCCTTGGCATTGACGAGTTCGGCACCGAAGGACTGGAAGATGGCGCCGGCGGTATCGACGGAGTCGGAGGTTTCACCGAGCCCGATACCGAAGGGATAGCCGCCCTTCTGGCAGGCTTCCGCCGCTTTTAGGAAGGTTTCCATGGTCCAGTTGTCGGCCTTGGGCGGGCTGCCTGCCGGATACATCTCCTGTACATCGATGTTTGCATATTTCTTCATCAGGTCGATGCGGGAGCAGGGGCCCTTGATCTGGCTGCCGAGGCAGGTCGGAACACCGAGCCACTTGCCGTCGAGCTGGCCGAGATATTGGACCGTGCCATTGACGGCCCCGTTCTGTTTGATCAGCGGTTCCATCACATCATTGACGGGCTCGACCAGTTCGGAATTGGCATGCGGCCACCAGGTCGGCATTGACAGGATGTCATGGCCGGACTTGGCCTGGGCCTCGGCTGCGATGGTCACCAGGTTCTTGTTGCCCTGGCTCGTGATGTAGTCGATGGAAACCTCGACCTTCTCTTTGGCTGCCCATTCATTGACGAGGTCGGTTGAAGTCTTGTTGGCGCCTGGAACCCAGTGGTCCCAGAAGCCGATAGAGACCTTGCCGGCCGCGTGCGCGGAGCGCACGTAAGGCGCGCTGACGAGTGCGGCGGAAGCAATGGCGCTGCTGGCGACGAATTGGCGGCGACTGATCCTCTTCCCAGACATAGCGTTCCTCCCTCGGGTGAGCCAATCGGATCCGAATGCGAAATCGCGTTTTTATTTTTGCTTCGCGGCCCGAATAGGCTTCGCGGAGATTTCATTACTGGCGATCAGAGCAGAATTGACGGCATCTGTCGAGAAATGAGGTGGTGAGCAAGCCTAGAACTAACGTTGCGTACGATAAGGCTCGCGTCGAATCCTAACGGGGACACTGATGGTGTATCGCTCTTACATATTGCGCCGCATATAACAGCCGTCAGGCGCCGTCCTTCAAGCAAGCCTCTTGTGTCGAACAAGTAGCTTGTCGATCGGTACGCAATCACCTTGAGCAGTGGACTTAGGCGATGCGGAAACGCTAGAATCGAAGCGCCGGCCAAGGATTCCGACCGCGCATCACCCAGAACGAACTCACATCCGGATCGATTTAAGGAGCCAAACCAATGACCAGTCCGACGTCAAAGCTGCGTGCGCGCTTGAGGCTGTGCATCGCACTTGGGGTCGCCGCCGTCGTCCTTGTCAACGCCCCGCGACTGGTTGACGCACAGGGCCTGGTCAAGGGCGTTCAGGACGGGGCGCGCGAGGGCAACAAGGCCGCGGGTCCGGTCGGCGGCGTGCTGGGCGGAGCGATCGGCGGCGTGGTCGGGGTGGTTACCGGGGTGACCGGCGTCTTCACCGGCAACACCGGAAACAATAACAACCAGCAGGCGGCTGCGCCCAGCGACAAGGATAAAGCTAGCGACAAGGCCAGCGAAAAAGAGAAGCAGGGCAACGCCAAATCGCCCAAGGCCACCAAGACAGCCAAGGCGCCCGCCGCACCGCCGGGCATACCAGTGGCCGCGGCTCCCGCCGCGCCGGCGACGCCAACGGCGGCGGACGGCAAGCCAGTCGCGGTGATGACCCAGGACGGCGCGCCGCAATTGACCGCCGAGCAGATCGTCTCCAACAGCGACTCCTATGTCGACCGAATCAAGAAGGAGCTCAACCTGACGCCCGACCAGGAGAAGAACTGGGGCTCGTTCGCCAGCGCCATGCACTATCTCGGTCACAACGGCGCCGAGCGGCTCAACCTGCGCATCGCCCGCGCCCAGCGCGACCCGCCGGACGACGTCATCGAGCAGATGCGCAATGAGGCGCAGTTCCTGGTCGATCGGGCCGCCGACCAGCGCAATGTCGCCGACGCCGCCGAGCCGCTTTATGCAAGCCTCGACGACAAGCAGAAGCAGCTCTTCATCGACGAAATGGTCCGCCTGAGCCACGAGCGCGGGCTGGATTGAACCCGTCGGAACAGGGAGCGCGCCGCAGCGAATAGCCGGGCGCGCGTGCCCTGGGGTAGGTTAAAGGCCCGGCACCCGGCTATCCTGCCGCAGCGGCGCGGCGTTCACAATTCCTCACGCAATGGTGAAAAAATGCGGACCGATTCAGGCCCGACTGATGGCTGGCGCGTGACCTTGTCACGATTGGGTGGATGCGCTGTGGATAAATAAATTCGGCCAACGCAAGGCTGGCCGAAGGATATCGCGAAGCTGTCTTTTGCAGGCCTTGGAGAACACTCAAGACTTCGGGAAGTTCAGCTCCACGCCGACGCCATCGGGATCATAGAGGAAGAACTGAGTGTCGCCGGTCCGCGGCACGATGCTCTCCCGGAATTTGACACCTTTCGACTGCAATCGCTGCCGCACGCTCTCCACATCGGTGGCGGCAAAGGCGATGTGGTCGAAGCGGCCGGTGTCCTCGAATGTCTTCTCGGTGCCGCGGACAACGATTCCCTCGCGCGGCTTGCGCGTGCCCATCAGGTGCACGGTGGCGACGCCGCCCGAATAAAGCCAGTAGCCTGGAAAATCGAGCGGCGGGCGATCGCCGATCTCTAGTCCGAGCACATCGACATAAAAATCCCGGCTGCGCTCGAGGTTCTGCGGCTCGATGGTGAAGTGCTGGAGTGTACCAAGAGGCATTGTTCTTCTCCTTAGACAAAGGTGAGGTCGGTCTCGGCGCCGAGCATCCAGGCACCGACGGTTTCGAAATGACTCATCCGCCCCTGCAGTTGCTGGGTCACCGTATGCATATCGCGGAAGCGCCGCTCCAGCGGATGATTGTCGAAGATCGAGGTCGCGCCGGCAGTGTGATAGGCGAAGTCGACCGCCTCGCGCGCCCTGAGGATGGCATTGGTGGCTGCCATGCGCACGATGATGCGTTGCGCGACCGTGATCATGGCGCCGGCGCACAGGTCCTGCCAGATCTCGGCCATGGACTGCAGCACATAGGCACGCGCGGCGCGCAGATTGACCTCGGCTTGGGCGAGGCCCGATTGCACCACGGCATTTTCGCCGATCGGCCGCTTGCCGCCGCGAATCACCTTGCCCTTCGCCATGTCGAGGAAACAGTCGAGCGCGCCGCGAGCGATGCCACAGGCGACACCGGCGAAGCCGATCTGGTAGCAGGTGTGATTACTCATCCGGTAAAGCGGGCCGCTTTCGCGGCATTCGCGGTCGAACTCGCGGGTGATGGAATGGTCCGTGCGGACAAAGAAATCGTCGAGCGCGAACTGGTCGCTGGCCGTGCCGCGCAGCCCAACCGTGTTCCAGATGTCGGTCCATTCGACGTCCTCGGTGCGCACCAGCATGGTGCGCTCCTCCCGCACACCGGTTGGGTCCAACCTCGGCGAGCCATCGTCCTTGAAGATGGGGCAATGTGCGCCCAGCCAGGTGGCGTGGCGGCCGCCGGAGGCAAAGGCCCACACGCCGGTGACGCGGTAGCCACCGTCGCACTCGATCGCCTTCGCCCTTGGCCCTGGTCCCCAGGCCAGCACTGCGCGCGGATCATTGCCGAAGATCGCTTGCGCCACCGGCAGGTCGAGATAGGCCGCCGACATCGCGCAGCCGCCCGCCTGGCTCAGGCACCAGGCCGTCGAGGCGTCGGCCTGGGCGATGGTCTCCATCACGTGGAAAAAGGTGATGGGATCGGTCTCGATCCCATTGGAGGAGCGCGGCAACAGCAGACGGAACAGCTCCGCCTCATGCAGCCGGTCGAGCAGGGCCGGCGGCAGCCGCCGGTCCCGCTCGATCTCGTCGGAGGCGGCTGCGACCGCATCCCGGACGCCTTCGGCGCGGGCGATCACGCCTCGATCGCCCGCAAGGTCAGTTGTCATTGCAACGGGCATTGAAAGAACTCAGGCTTGCCGGACCCGCGCCGTGGCCAGATCAGCAGCGGCGTTCAATTCCTGATCGATCTGCTCGATCGACTTACCCTTGGTCTCGATCCCCAAGAAGTAATAGACGGCGCCCGCCATCAGGAACCAGCAGCCGAGATAGACGAAGGCCAGAGGTATCTGAGGCAGCGGCACGTCGGGCTTCAGGTAATTGTTGGAGCCGACGATCAGCGCGAGCCCGACGGGGCCGATGATCTTGCCAATGCCGCCAAAGCCATAGGCCGAGCCCATGCCCGAGGTACGCAGGTGTGACGGCCAGACTTCGGCCGCATAGGGCCCGACAATGGCAAAGCCGCCGTCGGCAAAGAAGAATGCCACGGCCAGGATCAGCCAGAATGCCGAGACGCCAAACAAGCTGGCATCGTAATTATACCCGGCCAGGATGGTCAGGAAGCCGGCGCCGAAGCCGAGCAGCCCACCGGCGTTGCGCCGTCCCATCAGCTCCGAGAAGTAGGAGAACGACACCCGCCCGATGAAGCCGAACACCGAGAGCAGGATCATCATCTTGGCGGCCTGCTGCGGGCTGACCTTCAACAGCAGCACGAACAGCGACGGAGCCCACAGGGTAATGCCGTAGACCCCGGTCTGTGCCCCGGCATTGCCGAGCCAGGAAACGATCAGGCTGCGTGGATATTTGAACAAGTCGAGCCAGTTCGCGACGACCACGGGGCCGGCGTCGGCGGCCGTCGGCATCGGCAGCGAGGCGGGGTCGACCTGCAGCGCCCAGGCGAGCGACTTGCGGGCCTCCTCATAGCGGCCCTGCCGGCACAGCCACCGCGGGCTTTCCGGAACCCACATGCGGACCAGCAGCACGAGCAGTGCCGGCAGCACGCCGATGGCAAAGAGCAGACGCCATTGGTCGGTCCCGATGAAGGCCCCGAGCACGGCGCCGATACCGACGCCGAGCGGAATTACGCAGGTAACAAGCCCGCCAATCCATCCGCGCTTGGACGAGGGCATGAACTCCTGCACCAGCGGCAGGTCGACACAATAAAGCCCGCCGACACCGGTGCCGACGAAGAAGCGCATGACGGCCAGATAGATCCAGCCATTATCCGGCGTGAAATAGAGCAGTCCCGTCGCAATCGAGAAGTTCAAGACCGTCCCAATAAAGACCACACGCCGGCCGATGCGGTCGGCAAGCCAGCCCCAGGCATAGGCTCCGAGAATGGCGCCGACGCCGGAACTCATCAAGACCGTCGCGGACTGGCCGAAGGTCAGCTTCCACGGCCCGATCAGGAAGGCCAGCACAAAGCCGATCAGAAAATAGTCGAAGAATTCAAGTGCATCGCCGACGATCGCGGCGCCCAATATCTTGATCTGGTTGCCGGTCAGACTCGTCCGTCGATCGAGTATCTCGAACATGGCGTTTTCCCCTTGGCGCATGTTCATTTTTTAAAAGGTGAGCGTTGCGCCAGCGCTCCTGTCCCTCCGCGAAAGCTACAGCGCGATCGCGGCAAGCGGCAAGGCCGGTATCAGCGTGCTTGCTATGCGTGTTGCGGCACGGCATCGCTAGCCGGCGCGACGCCGCCGTTGCCGGGCTTGCTTGTGGCGGACCTTGCTCGCACATGCGGGAGAAGGGCACGGACCAATTCTTTAGGATTTTGCCCGTAGTCTGTGCACTGTCGTAACCGGATCAGGCCATGGAAAGACGCAGGCATCCCCGCACCGATGTGAACGAGCCCGCCTATGTCTCATCAGGCGGCTCGGTGATGGGCTGCACCGTGTGCAACATTTCCGCCGAGGGAGCGGCGATCGACGTCGCCAACGCTGCCTTCGTTCCGTCACGCTTTCGGCTGGTGATGGCTGCCGACCGCTCGGTGCGCGATTGCGAAGTGGTCTGGATCCAGGACAACCGGATCGGCATCAGCTTCCTGACTTAAAGTGTTAGCACGACAATCGTCCAACCGGCATCCAGGCTGTCAACAAAACCAAGCGGCAGCTCCGCCAAGCGTGTAACATCCGGCAGGCTAGAACGTCCGCATGTGAGTTCGCATGACCCCGGAACCCGCTTCGTTGTGCCTTGGCTGCTGGCAGAACCTGCACCTGCCTATTCCGTTACGCGGGCCGCTGTCCGCGCCCTTTCGTGTCTTTGGCATCAAGCCGAGCCGGATGAACCCCAACACCTGCACGATCTGCGAGATGGCTTTCTCGAAGATCATGAAGGCACGGGCGGTTACGATCGAGGCAACCGTCATGTTCGCGGATCTGCGGGGGTATACCGAGCTGACACAGAGTCTCGAACAGGAAGCCCTGACGTCGTTGCTGGACACGTTTTACGACGACTGCGCTGCGGCGATCTGGCGGTACGATGGCTTGCTGAACAAGACGATAGGAGATGCGGTCTTCGCGATCTTCAATTTTCCGGTCCGACGGCAAGATCATGCTGCCGAAGCGCTTAGGGCAGCACGTGAGATTCAGAAGCGCTTCGCTGCGCAGCACGATCAGTTAGCTCAGACGATTGGCACAAGCGCGGCTGATCTGGGCATTGGCATCGGAATCGACAGCGGCGAGACCAATTTTGGGGAATTCGGTCAGACCCATCGCGACCTCACTGCAATCGGGACCGTTGTCAACCGCGCCGCCCGCGCCCAGACCGTGGCAAAGCCGGGCGAGATACTGGTGACCTCGGCGGTACGCGAGCGTACTGCCGATATGATCCGTGGCGACGGACGCGATTACGCCTTAAAGGGATTCGGGATGCCGGTGACACTGTTCTCAGGCTAGGGCCATCGAACGCCTCAGCGCTTCAGCAATCTGGTCAGCCGCTTGTCCAATTCCTCGAACGACATCGACCCCTTGGATATTTCGCCATTGATGAAGAAGGTCGGCGTCGCATCGACCTTGAGCTGGTCGAAGGCGAATTTTTGGTCGGCCGCGATCTTGTCGAGCTGTTCTTGGTTTTTCTCGCAGGTGTCGACGTCCTGCTCGCTCATGCCGAAATGGGCGCCGACATCCTTCAAGGTCTCAACCGTATGCTCGATCACGGCGTCCTGCTGCTTGAACAGCATGGTGATGGCATCGAAATAGCGCGGCGCGTCGTTGGCGGCGATGCATCGCGCCAGCATCGATGCCGCCACGGCCTTCAGCTCAAGCGGAAACTCCCGGGAGATGAAGCGCACCTTGCCCGTGTCGATGTATTTCGACCGCAACATCGGGAACACGTTCTCTTCGAAGGCAGCACAGTGCGGGCAGGTCAGTGACGAATATTCGATGATGGTGATCGGGGCATGGTCCTTGCCGAGCGCCATATCGGGCAGGGCAGGGGCCTTCGCCAGCAGCGTCATGGTCTGCGCCTTGTCGGCGCGGGCTGGCGGTGACGTGAAGGCTGCACCGAGCACAAGCAGGCTGAGCGCGGCAAGACGAACAGATTTAAGCAAGGGCTCGCTCCGAACACCGGGCCTTTCGGCACCGTTAAACGCTGGCTATTTCGCTAGCGCAAAACAGGCGATGCGGCAATCGGAGGCGCGGTTTGTCAGACCCAGCCGATGCCGAGATCGAAACCAAAGCTCGTCAAGCCCAGCGAGACGACCAGGCCGACACAGGACAGCAGCGCAACGGCCTGCAGCGATCGATCGGCGGCGCGCGGCGCGTCGAAACGGCGGAGTGCCAGCGAAGAAACGGTATTCATGGTGCACCTTCAATGTCTGATGCGAAAATCGGGATCGGACCTTGGGGAGCATCTTCTAAGCCAGAAACGTCTTCGGACCGTTATCGGGCATCCTTAACCGATCGCAACGGCACAAGGTTAAGGCGTAACGCGGCGGGTGGTCTGTCGGGCAGGGGCATGGAGTTCCCGAGTACCCTGGCGACCGTCATCGCGGTCATTGCGGCGCGGTCGGAGGCGCGTTCCGCGGCCAGACGATCCCGGGCCCCTTCCTCGATCAGGAGCGCGATCAGCTCGATGCGCTTGCTCTCGTCGCTCGCTTCGGCCAGCAATTGCCGGTAGCGATGATAGTCGTATTCGCCGTCTTGCTTACGCATCCTTGCCCCGCAAACACAAACGCCGCTGCCGACAGTGTTTCGTAACTTCGCGAACGGCACAATATCCTCGTTGCGAGATATCAACGGTTGTTGGACTCGCGCAGCTGTATCGTCCGCGTTAGGGCACCGGTCTGGTTACAGCAGTAAGGGGATTGGAATCACTTCTGGGCGTCGGCCTCGAGGCATTGCAGCAGGAAGGCGGTGCGCTCGCGCGGCATCACCTTTTCCAGGTCGGCCCTCCTGGCGCAGTCGTGCTGCTTGATCTGCTCGGCGCGGCGCTTCTCGGCCGCTACCTTGTATTCGGGCGCAACTGCGGTCGGATCGACCAGCTTTTCGGCGAGTGCAGGCACAGTCAGAGTCAATGACAGCACAATGGTTTGCAGCAATGCTTTCAAAATCGCCTCCGGAAAAACATAGGTGAAAAAATCGGAACCGAAAAACGCGCCCCCCCGCGCCGCAAAATGGCAGCCGCGCCAGCGAGAGGAATCAACTGACGTCGATCAAAATGGGAACTGATCCGGCGGTCAATAGCCGCAGCCCGCGACGGGCGCGTCAGCCGATCTTGCCGGCGCCCCAGCGGAGACAGCTTGCGGCAAGGGCTGCCGCAATCAGCAGGGCTCCGGACACCGCAAATCTGCAGATTTGGATGTCCGACAGATCCAGCTCCTCATGGGCCAGACAGTTGAGGATCATGGCGGCATAGCTGGCGACGCCCAACGCAACCGAAGCTATCCAGAGATCAATCTTGCCCGTCATCATGCGATTCCGCCACCCACACTTGGCACATTCAAACGGAGATCCGGTTCGCGCGCTGTGAGCTGGTTCACACTTGATTGATGGATCGTGGTCGGAGGAGCAGTTATCTTGCCGGGCGGCATCGTTCCGCCCAATTGGTTCGGGAAGAATGGCGCTTCAGGATGGTTTCAAGGAGCAAAGCGTGGCAGTCGTATCGCGGTCATCGGCTGTGGGAACTTCGCTGGCGAGATCGTTGATCCTGGCCGGCCTGCTTGTGCTCGCCAACGCGGCGCATGCCGAGGATGAACTTGCAAACGCGCCACCGAAGCTCGCGCTGCGAATCCCGAATGATACGCCCGGCGAACATTGCGCGCGGCTCGATCCAGCCGGGCCGGCCATGCCGGTCACGGTGCCGCTGCACCGGACCTTTCACGACGATTTCGACGAGCACCCGCTCAAGAGCGGGCGGTGGGTGCCGCACTATGCCGGCAGCGTCGTGATGCCGGAATCATTCTACAGCAGCGGCGCTCCCTCGGAGCTTCGGCGTAAGACGAAATACAATGGCGAACAGCAGATCTACGTCGATCCGGGCTATGAGGGGAGCGGCACCGTGCCGCTCGGTCTCGATCCCTTCAAGGTCGACAACGGCGTCCTCTCCATTGTCGCGAGCCGCATGCCGCCTGCGCTGAAGCCGGTGCTGTTCAACAGCGAATATATCTCGGGCATCCTGACCACCCAACAATCGTTCTCGCAGAAGTTCGGTTACTTCGAGATCCGGTCGAAAGTCCCGCTCGGCGTCGGCGTGTGGCCGGCGTTCTGGATGCTCGCCAACGACGGCGGCTGGCCGCCCGAGATCGACATCATGGAGGGACGGGGACAGGAGCCGGGCGATATCGTGATGACGACGCATTGGCGGATCCCTGCCACCGGCATTGTGGAGCGCTGTGGTTTCGATTTTTCGGTGCCCAACGCGTGGGCCGACTTCCACAACTATGGTGTGCTGTGGGAGCGCGACCGGCTGGTCTATTTCATCGACCGCAAAGCGGTGTCGGAGATCAAGGTGCCCGCGACTTTCGAGGTTCCCGTGTACATGATCATCGATCTCGCGATGGGCTCAAAGACGCTCGGCGGCGTCGGCTTCGTCGACACGCAGTCACCTTCGGAGGTCGAATTCCAGGTCGATCGAGTTTCGGCCTACCAGCTCGACGCGCCAACTCCAACCGAGGCGACGGCCGCACGGTAGCCGCGCGACCGGTCACAGGTTGATCACACCGCGCCGTGCGGCATGGGCAACGGCGTCGGTCCGGCCGGTGGCGTCCAGCTTGTCCAGGATGGAGCCGACGTGGAATTTGGCGGTGTGGACGGAGATGCCGAGCTGCCGTGCGATCGCCTTGTTCGACGCGCCTTCGGCCAAAAGCGCCAGCACGTCGAGCTCGCGCGGGGTCAGCTCGGTATCGGCAGCTTCGCTCGCCTCACGCTGAGGTCGCGAGACGATCGCGACATCGGCAGCCTCGCCGGGCGCCGCAAGACGTAAGCCCGCGACGCCGGCGAGCAGCGAAACCAGACGCTCCGCGAGCTCCGGGTCCGCGAGCTCGATCTCGATGACGATCGGCGGTGACGTCGTCGTCTCGCTCACGTCTCCGGCCTTTCGCCGACGGTCAGCTTGACGTTTACCGGCTCGCCGGCGCGCTGGAGCGCGAGATCGATCGTCGATCCGACGCTGTCGGGCCCGAGCGAGCGGATGAGGGCGCGCACGCCCGCGATCCTTTCGTTGTTCACAGCCACGATCACATCGCCCTGCCGGATGCCGGCTTGCGCCGCCGGTCCCTGCTTGTCGACGCTCATCACCATGGCGCCGACGCCGTCATCGAGCCTGACGGGTTGCAGGCCGACCCCGAGATAACCCCGCGCAATCCGCCCATGGGTCTCGAGCCTGGTCGCGACCCGCTCGATTGTGCCGGCGGGAATGGTCAGCACGCGCCGCGGGCCGAGCACGGCCATGCCGAAGGCACGACCTGCAGCATCGAGCGCTAGCCCGCCCTCGTGGCTGTGACGCAACCGGACATCGAGCTCGATCCTGGCGTCGATATCGCCGCCGCGCAGGCTCCGCCAGCGCTCGCCGACCAGCGAGACCATGCCAAGCGAAGCGGTAGGAGCGCCACGTTCGGTAGCGACGACCACCGCAAGCGTGCCGAGCGGAGGCACGACCTGGGCCAGCACAATTGGCGGGATCGTCTTGGCTCCGGTGCGCAAAAGCGCAACGTCCGTGGTGTGATCACGTCCAACGATGGATGCGGTGTGCTCTGCACCATCGGCGAGCGTGATTGTGACCGCGCCCTCATCCGCCAGGGCTTCGTCGGCCGTGATCACCAGACCTGGTTTCCAGACAAAGCCGGACGCCCGTGACCGGTGCGAATGCACGGATACGATGGCAGGTGAGGTGCGCGCGACGACGTCGGCAAGCGATGACGAGATTGCGGCGAGGGGACTTGTGGCGGAATCGGTCATGGGGAAGCTCCCGTTGGTTTTGTCCAATCTGGGAGCTGTACGGGCCCAAGGGAACTAGCCTCCTGGGCAGGACCAGAGGTTTCCGGCCTGCGCCGCGGGAGCGGATCTCTAATGACCGAGGGTGGACTGGCCGGCTGTCTTCGTCGAGCTAGGTGCGAGGCCCGGAGTGCCTAGGAGCCCGAGCCTCGCAACTTTCCCCCGCCCGACGTGAGCCAATGGCTGTCTCATAGAGGGAAACGGCAACGAGGCCTAGACCGGAAAATTACGGAGCGACGCGCCTGGCGCCGGAAGCATTGAGGCCGTCATAGACGCTGCGTTCGAAGACGGCCAAAGCCTCCAGGCATTTCTGGTCGGCGAACGGAAACAGCTGCATCAGGATCACGCCGGCAACGTCGCGCGCCGGATCGATCCAGAAATAGGAATTGGCTAGTCCGGCCCAGGCGAGGCTGCCGGCACTGCGGCCTTCCGGCGTTTGCGCGGTGTTGATCAGGAAGCTCAAGCCATGTTTCTTCACCATGCCCGGATAGAAATCGACATCATTGGAGATGTTCGGAGCGGCTGAGACCATCTTGGTCACGACAAGATCGCCGATACTGTTCTGCCCCATCAACACAACCGTCTCGGGCTGGAGCACCTGGTTGCCGTTGCCGTGGCCTTTGTTCAGGATCATCTGGCAGAATTTGATGTAGTCGCCGGCGGTGCCGTAGAGCCCGCCGCCGCCCATGTGAAATTCCGGATTCTGCTCCATTTCGAATGCAATCGGCGCGAGCGTACCGTCCGGCCCGCGCGCGTGCACGCCGACCAAGCGCCGCCGCATGTCGTCGGTGATCTTGAAGCCGGTGTCGCTCATACCAAGCGGTGCGAACAGGTTGTTACGCAAGTAGGCGTCCAGGCGAATGCCGGTCGTCGCTTCAATCGCCTTGCCGACAAGATCGATGCTGGAGCCGTATTCCCAACGTGTCCCTGGGTCCGTCATGATCGGGGTCTTCAGCGCCTGGTTCTTGCAGGTCATCAAGCGAGGGATGCCGGTCTTCTCCAGATATCGATCCAAGTCGCCGTTCCACATGTCGTAGCTGAAGCCAGCGGTGTGGGTCATGAGTTGGCGCAGCGTGATCGGCCGCTTGGCCGGGCGCAGCCGCGGTTCACCTCGCTCATCGAAGCCTTCGAGCACCATGGGCGCCGCGAGATCGGGCAGCACCTTGCCGATCGGTTCATCCAGCGCGAGCCTTCCTTGCTCGACCAACTGCATGGCGGCCACCGCAGTCACCGCTTTCGTCATCGACGCGATCCAGAATACGCTGTCGATTGTCATCGGGGCGTCCTTGGCGAGGTCGCGTTTGCCGAATGCGCCTTCGTAGATCACATCGCTCCCGCTCGCGACGACTGCGACCATGCCAGGGATCTCTTGCCTGTCGGATTTCTGACGCAGCGGCCGATCGATCTGCGCTTCGATTTGCATGGTATCCTCCGCTTCGCTTGATACGCCGCGATACAAAACCGGAGGATCTCATGAAGTCACTGCTTCCAAGCGCCATTCGAGTTACGAACGCAACGACGGCATGGACTATTTGATGACGTATGCAACAATTGCAGCGTCCGATCCGACCTCGATGAGCTTGTCGTTAGGGGACCGTGGTGACCGCACGAAAATGTTCGCCCGGAGCCGCCTAGACCGTTTCGCGGGCGCCGCTCCGATCCGCATTCAAGACCTGGTAACCAAAAATCGGACTCCGGCACGTCCTGTCGCGTCCGATGTGAGCTACCTCACAAACGAAAGTCCGAATATGACGCAATCATAATAGGCTATTGCAATGGAGGTGAGTCCCCATGCTTGCCGAAAAATTCCTTCTGATTTTGGAAACCCTCATTAGTCATCTCGCCGATCCACAACCAGCCAGGCACCCGGATGGGGCGCCGAAGGTGGTGAGCAAAGCGCGGTTTGTCCCGATCAAGTTGCCGGGGACTGCGCGCACTTAAGCCCAGGTTCGCCAGAGCTCAGGTGCGCCAGAGCCCAATGCGTTCAAGCTCAAGACGCGGGATTGCAAAGAACGGTGGACGCTCCGCGGCGCAATGTGCGTCCCGCCAGGTGAGGGTTACTCGAGATCAATCGAGCGCCCGTGTGGGGCGGGACAGCGGGTCTGCCGCAGGTGCCCCGTTACGGCCCCGGGGCGGCATCAGCACCTAGAGGGCGCGCGTAACTAATGCCGCTACCCGCGTCTGGAAGCCACTGATCTGTCTGAACGCATCCCGCCGCTCTGATCCATCAGGCAGCCGTTGCGCCGCCTCCCACAAGTTCACGAGCAAGCGTGCCATGTCTATCAAATCATTAAATTCGGGCATTCCAACGGTGCGTTGGGTCAACGTTAAAGTCCTCTCCATAGGAACAGATCGATACGGGAGACGGTCGCGGCGCAATGGTGCCGTCAGTAAGGGAAGAGAGTAGATTGCAAATTGCAGTGTCAATGCAGTTGCCGCGCGGAAACCATTGGCGCAGCAAGAGGTGCTCTTCTCCACCCGTGTGGCGTTAGCATCGATCCTCCGTTCTTACCATGTCGAATGCGAGGATCAGCCAGCATCTACGGTATTCCGTGCGTCATAAAACGGTCATGCGCGACCCGTGCTTCCACCACCACCCCTGTAGGCGGTCATCGACCCCAGCGGAGGGCGGTTCGGAAAAATAGCAGTCCCTGGAGAATGGACCGCGGTCGGGCTTTCGTGCGCGTCTCCGGAAGTCTCCAAATTCAGCAGGGAACCTGCCGCCGAATGGCGCGTTTTCAAGGCGCGTCTTGATGTCTGCTGTGTCCCTAATACTGGCTCGAAAGCTGACTTAGCCGGCGGTCCGAGCCGGGCCAACCATACCCAATGCTTTTTCTTCGGGCCGGCCGTAACGAGATGAAAGCATCACCAAGAGAGTAGGGCTAATAGCAGCTAGCGTCTTCCTGCCTATTCGCCGCGAAGCTGTTTCTGCAGGCTGGCAATATCGACGACGTCCCAATGTTCGGCAAGTTTGCCATTTTCGACTCGCCAGATGTCGATCGCCCCCCAAGTCACGCGCTTGCCCGTCGGCGCAAATCCCTGCACGTTCCTGGTGTGGGTTGCCGTGAGGGTGGTGCGAACCACGATCTTGTCGCCGCCGAAAATTCGATCATCGATCCGTGACTGAAAGTCCGGCCAGTTCTCGAAGATGCGTTGATAATTGGCGATCTGAGACTCTAGCCCCGACGGGCTACGCCCGGAGTGCTGAATATAACTTTCGGTGAAAATCTCCGAAAACTTGCTTGTATCGTGGGCGTTCACTGCTGCCAGATACCGATCGAGCAGTCGATTACAGTCCGCTGATGTGTCGTCGGCGGCTCCAGCCTTGCCTATATCCGATCCCATGCAAAGCGCGGCCGCAACCACCGTGAGGCCGACGCCGCGATGAAGGATCAGCTCCCGCCGTCCAATAGATCCTGGTTCAATCCGCTCCATTTTACGCATCTCCGGTGCATACCTCGTTACACTAGGCATAACGTCGCTAGGGTATCAACAAGTATCTCGTGAAAATGTCTGTTGATCGCACTAACGTGAATTCGGGCGAATCGCCGGGCGTTCTAACCGCGCATCTTCACCGATCGCATTGACCCATCGCGAGACTAGGTATAGGTCAATGGTATGGAAGGGGAAATGCTGAAAGGCCATTTGGACATGATTGTCCTCGCCGCCCTCACGATTGGGCCGGCGCACGGCTACGCCATCATTCAGGAAATTCAGCGGCGCAGCGCCGGAGCTTTCGAACTTCCGGAGGGTACGGTCTACCCGGTGCTGCACCGCCTCGAAAAAAACGGTTTGCTCAGGAGCCGTTGGACGATTGCAGAGTCCGGACGAAAGCGGCGCACCTATACATTGACGCGACAGGGGCGCCAAGCGTTGGCAGATCACCGTGCGGTATGGCATCGCTTTGTCGATGCAATCAGCGGTTTGTTTGGAGAGGCGAGCGGTGCGACAGCCTGGCCCCATCGCTGACTATCTCGATGCTCTGAAGCGCGAGCTTGGTTTCGATATCATATTGTCGCGCCGCGTGTGTGCTGAAGTCGAGGATCATCTGTGGCAAGTGACTGATGGCTGCATGTCGATCGAGAGCCAGCAGCAGGCGGTCGCAAATTTTGGTGATCCCCGCGATATAGCCCGGCAGTACATAACGGCTACTTTGCTTTCCCACATACGGTGGGTCGGCCTTGCAATGATTGGCGCCACGAGTGCCATCTTCCTGGCAATGAAAGCGCGAGTCATGTGGTATGCGCTGATGCAGTGGCAGTTGAACGCGGAGTGGGACGCCGTTCGAGCTGCCGGACTTGCCATTGATCGCTATGGTTTCTTCGCGGCGATCTGCATTGCGCTGATTGGTTGGGCATATATCAGTACTCGTCGAGCGCCGATCCACCTGCACGTGACGTACAACAAGGAGCTGAACCGCTGCATTGTCCTTTGTGGCGCTACAGCGGGCGGATTGATTGTATCCGTCACCGTCGAGACGGTTCTTACCGGCATCCGCCTGTTCCAAATGGAGTGGTGCGCGGCCGCTTTGGTTCCGGTTCTGTCACTTATCGTCGAAATGGCAGCCGCAGCACTGCTGGTTCTCCGCATTCGTGCGATGATCCGGCGTACTGCTATCGCTTTCTCGCTTCTCGAGACATAGAGATCCTGCCGTTCTGGGCCCGCGATGTTAGGTCGACGACGGCGGGCGTTTGCTTCCTCGCGCGGCGGTGCTGTCTGCGTATGCTGCGCGAAAACGGTGAGATTGACCGGGCCTTGATTATTCTGATGGGCAAGTCGACTTGATGTCCGGTTAGGCCCAACTGCGGACGCGCCCCCTGCGATGCACAAACCGTTGCTGACGGCCAATTTCGGAGGTCGCTGCTAGATTGACCCCGAGTCATTGGCCGCCAAAAGCTCCTCTTTCGCGGCCTGTTCCGCATCGTGTCCACGGATCTGTCCGTTCGCCGACATCCACTTCGCCATGAAGCGGTCTCGTTCCGCCACATCCTCATACTCGGCGCGAAAAAATCTGCCAGTATCTCGGGCCAGAGCCTGTATCTGGCTCGTCCGCTGGAGCCTCGCTCTTTCGTAAGCCTGCAACCGCTTTGAGACGTCTTGCCGTTTGATGCCTTCAAGAACTACTGCGAGCGTGAAGCCATCTTCGATTGCTTGCGCGGCTCCCTGGCCGAGATGTGGCACCATCGGGTGGGCGGCGTCACCGAGCAGCGTCATCCGACCGACAGACCAATATGGCAGTGGTGCTCGATCATAAATGCCCCAGCGAAATGTCGAGTCGAGAGCGCCTATTGTTTCCAGCACGGGATAATCCCATCCCGCATATTCGGCGCTTAGCGCATTCAGATCACCTGGCGCCGTCCATGATTCCTCGGAGTCCAAATTGGTTGGGACAAAAGCGACCATGTTCATTAATCGGCCGCTCGACACCGGATAACACAGAAAACTGCGGCCTTTCCCGATCCATCTCGACATTCGACCCCCGATGTCCTTCGCCCAAGAAAGCTTCTCGGTCGGAATCAGGCCTCTGTAGGCCATGATCCCTTCACTCGATGGATAGGTTTTCAACCCGATCGCTTGTTGCAAGGCCGAGTGGATGCCGTCGGCCCCGATCACGACGTCCGAAATGACGGCCGCGCCGTTCGAGAACGTCAATCGCACGCCACCGTCTGCTTCTCTGGCCCCGGACAGGCGATGGCCCAAGTGGAGGGTGCCCTCTGGTTGGGCGTTGGCAAGCAGTTTCAGAAAATCTGCGCGATGAACATTGTAGCTCTGCACACCTGTCGAGGGGCTCGCCGACTGATTGATGAGCTCACCACCCGATGTCCTGATCACTTGGCCGGTTATCGGAGAACCTATTTTCTCGATCTCGTCCGTAAGGCCGATTCGTTGGAGCAGACGCGTCGCGTTTGGAAAGATGGAAACCCCCGCGCCAATCTCGCGCAGCTCGCCAGCCTGTTCAAAGATCGTTACGTCCAATCCGCGCGCCCGCAGGGCGAGCGCGGCGGTCAAGCCGCCGATACCGCCGCCGATGACGGCAACTCGAAGGTTCTCAGTCACCACGTTCTCCTGTTGGAACGTTGCCCAATTTTATGAAGTTCGTTTAAGACGCGTGGGTCGAGCATATAGGAAGCTGGCGGTCTTTGGGTGATCTGCGACGGCTAAAGTCTCTTACGGGTCTAAAAGCGCCGTTTAGCCGTCGGCCGATTACTTCCGGTCTACCCCAGGGCAGAAGGCGACATCTCGGGCAAGAACCTGACTATTCGATTCGCCGGCCAACGCCTTGCCGCCGGAGTGGCATCGCCTCACAGATGGCAGCAGCGAGCAGGCCATCGAGGCTTTCCCAGTGTTCAGGAGGGCCGTGCTCTACCTCTTTCGCGTGCGATGTTCAGCCAATTGGTCCAGGGATCCAATAGTCGCCGGACAGCGGTCTAACTGTTACGCCATAGATCACCCCGAGCTGCAGGCTTGGATCGAAATAACGCATCGTCCGCTCATTGAGGTCAATGATGCGGCCAGGCGTTAGTGGCCCCACGTCATTTATCTTGACGATGACCTTCTTGCCCTCAGCCTCGACGAGGGCATATTTCGGCCTCGCGCCATATTGGACCCCACCAAATTTCTGACGCAAGCTCGTCTTGATGGCAGCCGCCCAGACAGAGGGATCATAGCGCTCACCAGAGGCTGTGTTGCGTCCGCCCTCCCGCCATCCGGGCCGGAACGGGTTGTACATGGATGCTACGCCAACGATCGGATCCCCTGAAGCGGCATCGACGACGGCGTTTGAATCAACTTCACCGATTTCGCTTCGAGCAGCGGTAACAGAAACGGCAAGTGCAACTAGGGCGCCGCAGATTGCGGCGCTCGAGCGGAACAGCATTATAGCTCCTTGTCTGATTTTCTCGCTTATTCGGTCCCGATGCCGCAAAAAAACGGCCAAGCGAACGCGGGGCGTTCAGGAACTTGCGCCAATTTTTTGCGGATTCGTGCCAATCCTGGCGACGGAACCGGTTGAGGGAACCACGGCGGTCCCCACACAGTGCTCTTTAATGTCCCACCGACTAAGACAGAGATTGCGTCAGCAGCATGACTGAATAGAGCTTGCATAGGCGTAGTCAGAGCAGCGTCCGATGGCCGCTTTGGGGCCATTAGGCAACATATGGACCGCCGCATACTGCACTCTTATTCAATCATCTTGTCGGCTGTCAGCAACAAGGTCTGAGGGACCGCAAAGCCGAATGTCCAAAGCCAAGTGTCTTGGCGGAGTGTCTTGGCGGAGTGTCTTGGCGGAGTGTTGCGGCCCTCAGTCCACCTGAGCTTCTGAAATGAAACGCCGCGATCTCGGCCTGTGCTTCCGAGTCGTTCTAAGCGTACCCCATCAACAGCCGGCCGGTGCAGCGGCCGCGCGGTATCCGTCACGCCAAGAGAATGCAAGAATCGCCGCCTCGCCGGCGGCTGAATGATGTGCAGGGCAGCCAATACTTGTTTGGCCCCATCAACGAAGGCAGGGCCCTTGCGCCCTTCACGCACAATGCGCAATGTCCCGTGATCTGGCCGCAAGAGGTGTCGAACCACGATGAGCTTTCACTCGATCTATCGCCAAGGGTTCGCTCGCATCGGAGCCTGCGTGACCGTATCCGTCGTGGCCAACCCGACCGCCAATGCAGCGGCCATTCTTGAGGCGGCCCGGACATGCCACGACAAGGCGGTGGCGGTCGCGGTGTTTCCGGAGCTTTGTCTGTCGGGCTACGCGATCGAAGACCTGCTGATGCAGGATCCGCTGTTGGATTCGGTTGAGCGCGGACTCGCTGCCATTGTGCAGGCCTCCGCCGAGATCATGACCGTCCTGATCGTCGGCGCTCCCTTGCGATTCGGCGCGCGGCTCTACAACTGCGCCGTGGTGATCCATCGAGGAACCGTCCTCGGAGTCGTGCCCAAGACTTACCTGCCGACATACCGTGAGTTTTACGAAGCGCGCCACTTCGCGTCTGGCGCGGGAATTGCGGACGCGGAGATTGCAATCGACGGGACATTGGCACCGTTCGGCGTCGACCTGCTGTTTGAGGCGGTGGATGTGCCGGGCCTGACGGTCGGCGTGGAAATCTGCGAGGACATGTGGATCCCGGTGACGCCAGCGTCCGAGCTTACGCTCGCTGGAGCGACGGTGCTGGCCAATCTCTCGGGAAGCCCGATCACCATCGGCCGGGCGCGATCGCGGGCGCTTCTCTGCCAGTCCTGCTCGGCGCGCTGCCTTGCGGCTTACGTCTATGCCGCCGCGGGTGCGGGCGAGTCGACAACCGACCTTGCTTGGGATGGCCAGACCGCGATCTTCGAGAACGGCGTGCTGCTGGTGGAGGGCGAGCGATTCAAGCAGCGCGGTCAGATCACCCTTGCCGATATCGACCTCGATCTGCTGCGTCAGGAGCGCGCTCTTATGGGCACGTTCGACGACAACAGGCGCGAGCAGGAGAGGCGGGCCGACAAATTTCGCAGGGTCGCGTTCTCGCTCGAACCTCCACTCGGCAATATCGGCCTGATCAGGACGATCGAGCGTTTCCCCTTCGTGCCCAGCGACGCGGACCGGCTCGAGCAGGATTGCTACGAGGCCTACAACATTCAGGTTGCCGGTCTCGTCCAGCGGCTGCGCGCGATCGGTGCGAAGCACGTGGTGATCGGCGTCTCGGGCGGCCTCGATTCGACCCACGCGCTGATCGTCGCCGCCAAGGCCGTCGACCTTCTTGGCCTGTCTAGGTCGAACATCCTCGCTTACACCATGCCTGGCTTTGCGACCGGCAGCGAAAGCAAGAGCAATGCGCTGGCGCTGATGCGCGCGTTGCAGGCGACGTCGCAGGAGCTCGACATCAGACCCACCGCGACCCAGATGCTTAGGGATATCGGCCATCCCTTCGGCCGCGGCGAACCGCTTTACGACATCACCTTCGAGAATGTGCAGGCGGGCCTGCGCACCGATTACCTGTTTCGGCTGGCCAATCATCATGGCGGCATTGTCCTCGGCACGGGTGACCTGTCCGAGCTCGCGCTCGGATGGTGCACCTACGGTGTCGGCGATCAGATGTCGCACTACAACGTCAATGGCGGGGTGCCGAAGACGCTGATCCAGCACCTGATCCGCTGGGTCATCTCGTCGCGGCAATTCACCGATGAGGTTGCCGCCACGCTTCGTGCCATTCTGGCCTCCGAAATCTCGCCCGAGCTGGTGCCGGTCGAGGCGGGGGAGAAGCCGCAGAGCACGGAAGCTGCTGTCGGGCCGTACGAGTTGCAGGACTTCAATCTGTTCTACACGCTGCGTTTCGGCTTTCGGCCGTCGAAGATTGCCTTCATGGCTTTTCATGCCTGGAAGGATGTAGCAGTGGGCGCATGGCCGCCTGGCTTTCCGGTCGACAAGCGGCGCGCCTACGACCTCGCCGATGTCAGGCGCTGGCTCGAGGTTTTCCTGCGGCGCTTCTTCGCATTCAGCCAATTCAAGCGGTCGGCCATGCCGAACGGCCCGAAGGTTTCGGCCGGTGGCTCGCTGTCGCCGCGCGGCGATTGGCGCGCGCCCTCGGATGCAAGTGCGGCCGCATGGCTGGAAGATCTCGAGCGGAACGTGCCGAAAGCGTGACGGTACGGACATTGAAGCGTTGGCTGTTGGCGGTGTTAGCGCCGATTGCGTGATGTGGAAAATCTGTCACCCGTACACGCGGGAGCCAAAATCCGATAACGCCAAATGATCATAGCTCCGCCCGGCTCCCGCTGGGCGGAGCCTTTGGATGATCCGCACTGGAGATAGCCCGACCGCTCTCCCGCTTCTTGACCAAGATCGGCTTGAGTAAGTCGTGCATGCGGCACGGCTTGATCTCGGCGATCGTGAGCTGGCCGATCGGTATCCCGCGTGTGCGGATTTTGCTGTGGACCGGTTGGAGCTGCTAAACCGCTAGTGACGTCCCACCCCCTACCCATAGGAGGGGCGCCTTCCTTTAAGCGCAGGCTCGTGCTGAAGTTGCCGGGACCGTTGAACGCTCCGGCTAGAGCAACACGGCGTTGAAGCCGTGTCGTGTAATGGGCGTGCGAGACAGCGGACTGATCGCCGTAGCTCGTGGAAAGCGACTGTGTTTTAATTGTTTCGTTTAAACACTCAAATCATAGGCATCACCATGTTTAGATATGCAGCCAGTGCCTTCTTAGTTAGTTTCATCGTTTCTACTGCGGTGCACGCTCAATCAAGCAAGCGTACCGAACTAACAAAGGGCGAACTAACCGGCAAAGACATGCAAATAATCGTGGGTACTGTTGAGGTCCCACCGGGAGCATCGGGGGTCCTACATACCCATCCGGGCGAAGAAGCCTATTACGTCATCGACGGAGCTACGGCTGTGTTGCCCGACGGCAAGCCGCTTATCTTCGAACCGGGTACAGCCAAGATTAACGTTCGGGACGTGCCGCACGGCGCATTCACTGTCACTGGTGACAAGACGCTGAAGCTTCTTACGGTACACATCGTGGACAAGGGAAAGCCCATGATGATTCCGGTGAAATAAAGCCGACACGCTTTACGGATAAGGAACATTCCATGAAAACTTTTTTTGCATCCGCCATTCTGTTCGTGACTTTCGCGTCCCCGCCGAACCCCGCCGACGTTGGGCACCAGCGGGGAAGTGAATTACTGAATAGCGTGTGTCGTGCAGGGTAGGGCTGTCAGGATTTAAAGACCTGACCGTGGAAATATCAACGCCGTGCTGAGAGCATATTCAACTCAGGCGGCGTTGTTACTCGTCGGCGCTCTACCGCTTCAGCCGTCAGGCACCGCAAAGCTTCTACGTTCCACTGCGGCTATTGCGAATGAGTCGGGAAGAATTTGACTATCAACAGGAGGCGCACTCCGCCATGAGGATGGCAGTCGGTCGCCTGTGACTATGAGCAGCTGCAATGGGTGCGGCTTGCCCTGGCGTGGCCAATCTTGGCCAAGACAAGACGAGCGATGCGCCATCGACGCGGTGTACGACCCGCGCGCCCAATAAAAACCCGCCGACGTTTGGGGGCGCCGGCGGGTACCAGTAACGCGTCGTCGCGGGCTTCCAACTTCGCGACACCATCACTTAGCGCAAGAGCGGTTGAAATCCAGTTACCGCCTCATCCGAGATGTCAGCTTTTGTGTGACCTACTGCACACAGCTCTCTTCGCATCGCGGGTATGATTCCAGCATTAACCTGGAGTCCTAGATGACCCAAATTGCTCATGCTCTTTCCCGCGTAACGGGCCGCGAAATTGAAGCCGAGTCACTCAAGCCGGTGCTCATTTTCTCTGCGATCGGCTTGGCTGTCTCGCTGCTGGCGATGCTGACCTACGGCTTGGATCTAAGCCCCGGATTTTTCTAGGGCGCCGATCAAAAAACCGACGAGCCTTTCCAATTTTTCGAAGAAAATTGCAAAAATAATTATGTTCAAAATTGTTGCCGCTATGGTCGTGGTTGCTACAGCTAGCGTGCTCCTCACGACGTTTGCACCAGATTTCAGCGCCGATTTGACTCTCGCCGCGATGTCGTTCCTTCAATAACCCGGTTAGAGCCCCGCCGTTGCGTAAGACCGGCGGGCGTGTTCGCTTATTGCCTCAGCCTCCTGGCGATGTGTCGCCAGTCGCATGCGGGTCCGCTTCCTTGTGCGATCGGCGCCGGCGCTTCATGGCCCGCGCTCCTCTATGATCTCGCGTATCTCGATCGTAGCCGGGGCTTTCTTGAGGATATGGCCCTTGCCCTCGAGCAGCCACTCTGCATTCACTCCATGCCGCTCACAGAAGTGCCCGATCTCTTCGTGCTTCAATTTCAGCACCGGCTTGATGTCCTCCTCGGTAAGGTCTCGGGCTGCGGCGACGTCCCTGATGTGCGGTCGCATAGCCTCGTTGAATTCTCGTCGACGCGCCATCGCTTCGCTGTTGTCTCACCGCACCGGGTGCGCGGCAAGGAACGCCTCATTCTCCGCGATTGCACGTTCGATCCGCTGGTATTGACACCGGTAGAGCGATGATCCCCGGCGGCAAGCGCGGCTTTCTTAGAGGCAACGGCGCGACCATCCGGAACGAGGAGTGCTGGCCATGACAGGGAGCAATACACACCACCCGGAAGGGACGCATATGAGCGGTACTCCGGAAAGAAGGACCGAGACCAACCGGGACCTCCGGGATCGAAACTGTCGAGATAATCCTATCCCAATTTCGCAGTCGTCGATCGCTCAGACCATTACGGCGGTCGCGCTTCTTATCAGCAAAAGTCGGATTTGGAGAAAGGGGCCCGCGCAACCACCTCATGCGAACCAGATCTGCAAGCAGAGGCGGCCCGATGCCCCACACTTGGGCGCTGTCTACAATGCACGTCGATGCCGAAGACCTGATCGCCCCCGTTCTGGTGTGCTCGGACCGGCTGAGTCCTCATCCTCTAAGCAATGAGAAGGATCGACGGTGATGAAGACCCGTCGACCGTAGCTTTTCGGCTTTCGGCCGACCACACCAAAACGCGAGATATTGCAGTGCCGTTTGGAGGAGGGGATGTCCGCCGATGCAGGACGCGCCGCTCTAGGCTGAAGCAGACAGTCGCTGCGTTTGGAACGTCTCATGGCACAGGGAACGATATGGTGCGCGGACAGGTTGTTCGTCTGATCGATCTCGTCGCATCCGTTGCGATCCAGTGACTGTGAGCAGGCCCGTTCCTCCATCGTTCTAGTCGTGGTGTCTCTCGACGGTGTGGACTTTGTCCGAACTATGCTGTTCCACGGGTTTAGTTGGAACATCGAGTCAGTACGTGAAACAGGTGGAACACCTGGCCCAGCGCTTCACGTCGCAGGCGCGCATAGCCGTTGGGTGCTCCACTCGTGGGGGACCGGTGGGGTAGCGGAGCGAACAAGTAGATAACTCAGGGGACTGCTCTTGGCTTACCCAGATTTCGTCTCTCATGTCGGCCTGTGGCCCACACCGACGAACTCCGGCGATCATCCAGATGTCGGCTTTCAGGGGGTAGAGCGGAAATACCGGTAAGGCGGCGCAGCCGACGAACCCCTGCTCTTGCTTTTAGCCAACCCCAGAAATTACTACTATTCCATTTGGCTCAATTCAGCCGACCGTACAGGAGACGCCAATGACAACCCTGTTCGTTAGACATACTGTGGCCAACTACAAGGCTTGGCGCAAAGTCTACGACGATTTTGCGCCCGTCCAGAAAGCAAAGGGCGTGACGGCTCAGGTGGTGTACCAGGCGGCCGACAATCCCGACGACATCACGGTGACCCACGATTTTGCAACGGACGAAGCTGCACACGCCTTCGTCAACAGCGAAGAGCTCACAAGCGCTATGCGGAACGCTGGCGTTGTTGGCTCACCGACAATCTGGTTCACCAACAAGGTATAGCGTAACAACATTGTTTCCCGCGGACGGGGCTGCCTTTTCAAACTCGATGCCGCGAGATCTGGTTACTGGGCGGACCCGTCGGGTTATGGCCCCGTCGCGGCCAAATCCAGCGTGCGTCTTCACGTCGGCTGTCCGGGGTAAACCCGACATGGCAAGGGCGACGCCAAATAGACGCGATTGACCCATTGCGGAAGTGGTCGGCTTTAAGGCGAGCGCCAGGACCTTCGCTCCGCGCTACGCAGACCATGACAGACCAAGCGATTGCGGGTCGGCTTAAGGCCCTCGCCGACGACTACCAGCGGCCCGCTGAGAAAGCTTCGGATGTTGATGCGGCGAAAGCATTGGCTCGATTGGCTGCCAGCGCAGAACGCGAGTGGCGGATATGAGCTGATGGGCAGCCCACCCTGCAGAAGAAAATGCTAGTGACGTCGGGATGACGAGCGCGCGGCCCAGTCACGAGCTCTTTACCGCCTCCACAGCTTCAAAGTTGGCGCTGAGATACTAGGTGCGATGCAATGATGATTATCATCTTATAGCGGACCCGTTCTCTAACTAGAGCGCGAGCGAGCTCAGTGTTCGAAGGAACATCATGTCGAGGCTTGAAGGGAAAATCGCTGTCATCACGGGGGCAAACTCAGGCATCGGACTGGCGACCGCCAAGACGTTCGTCGCCGAGGGCGCAGCCCGGGTTTATATCACTGGCCGCAGGAAGGCCGAGCTGGAGGAAGCGGTAGCCTCCTTGGGCGCGCGCGCCGTTGCGGTCCCGAGCGACGTCACCAAGCCCGCGGACCTCGACCGCCTCTACGATCTCGTGAAGACCGAGGTCGGACACGTAGATGTCGTATTCGCAAATGCAGGGTTCGCAACCCTTGCTCCGCTTGGCAGCCTGACCGAGGACCACGTCGACGCACTCTTGAACACCAACATCAAGGGCGTGATCTGGGTGGTCCAGAAGGCGCTGCCGCTGATGGGACCGGGCGGCTCGATCATCCTCAACGCGTCGTTCGTCGCCAGCAAGGGCTTTGCCAACTGGAGCATCTACAGCGCGACGAAAGCCGCCGTCCGCTCCTTCGCCCGCACATGGTCGTCAGATCTGAGGGGTCGAAATATCCGCATCAATGCCGTAAGCCCCGGGGTAATCGAGACGCCCGGCCACGAGAAGACGGGCGTCACCAAGGACGAGCTCAGCAGCTTCTTCAGCTATTCCGCGAGCGTCACCCCTCTCGAACGAACCGGTCGTGATGACGAGGTCGCGAAGGTTGTCGCCTTCTTGGCGTCCGACGAAAGCAGCTTCGTGACGGGGAGTGAGATCTTCGTCGACGGCGGGATCGCCCAGGTCTAAGGGCGGACCGATCCGTCATTGCGGGATCCCGTGCGCCCTTGAGCGCCAAGGCATCGGCCGCGGGATCCTGCCACAGAGAAGGAGCACAGCCACCATGTCTAACGAGATGCAAGGAAAGCACCTCGACATTCTCCGGCAGTGCGTCCCCTCTGCATCACGTGTTACCTATCAACGACGAAGTTCATTCTCGCGATCAACCTGAAGACCACACTGCACTCGGCCTCGAAATGCCTGCCGCATTGGTCGCACGCGCCGACGAGGTGATCGAATAGTATCTCAGCTTTTGCTGCGCCGCATGAGTCCGGTTGTGGCCCCGTTTGAGACATGCCGACTGACACTGAAAATGTCTGCTCATCGGGGTGAACCGGAAGTGTTCGGCGGGCGGTCAGAGCGACGCGATTGACCCATTTCGACGTGTAACCGTCAGATTTGCCGCAGCGTGATGAACCTCTTCCGACCGGCTGACTTTGGTCACCCTGAATTTTCCCGCATCCGCCAAATTGAGGAGGCGACCGGTTATTGAAGTATGCTAAAGCTTGGCAGAGTGTCCACGGGGAGACCCTGGGTGAAGAGAATTGCCGTTCTAGCTTCGATCGCCGCTGTGTTGCTGTCGCTGATACCAGTGGCGCGGGCCGACGAGTTAAAGGTGCTTAGCGCCGGGACCATGCACTTTGCGTTGAAGGATGTGGGCGATAATTTCACGCGCATGACCGGCACGAAACTCGCGCTCACCTTCGGCGGCGCTGGAGGCGTGAAGACAAAAATCGAAAAGGACGAGCCCGCCGATGTCGTAATCCTGCCGAAGCCGGATATCGCGGCCCTCGTCAAAGCGGGGAAGATCGCCCCGGATTCGGTGCACGATATCGCGCTCACGGAGTTGTCGATCGCAGTGCGCAAAGACCAGCCGAAGCCGGATATCCGTTCCCTTGCGGCCGTCAAGGAAGCCCTGCTAGAAGCCAAGACAATCGCGTATTTCGGTGCGGCATTCGGCGGTGCTGACGGCGTCCTTGCCGAGCGCGACTTCGCCCGCCTGGGCATCGCCAATGAGGTCGCCGCCAAGGCCAAGCTGTGGAGATCGGTCGAGGAGGTGATTGCCGAGAAGAACGCCGATCTGCTCGTCGGCTGGCAACCTCCGCTTCTATCGAAAGCGGCGGATTACGAGTTTGTTGGCCCTCTGCCACCGGAATTGCAGGATCCTGAGCATTCCACCTGGACCGCCGGGGTGGCCACCAGATCCGTCGACATTGACAGGGCGAAGGACTTCACCCGGGCGCTCGCTTCGCCGGAGAGCCTCAGAGTCTACAAAGCCAAGGGGTATGCCGCCCCTTGAGCGGACAAATTGATCCGAACCGGACAGCGGGGCCGCCGCGAGGCGGCCTTTCTGTTTGTTGCAACGCACTTGGTCGCTATTGGCCCGTACCGACAAAATCCAGCGATGGTCTGCATGTCGGCTATCCGAGTGTAGGCCGGACCTAGCTGAGCCTCGGGAAACTCGATGCAAGTGACCCGAAGTGGACACGCCGTCTTACCGCCTCAACCTCTTTCATACGGCCGAAACAAGGGATGATGGGCGATTCAGGCTGATTGCGGTCCGATTTGCTGGCCGCCCCAATGTCTTCGAGGGTGGTTCTCCGAACAGGGCACGGTATGCGACCGAGAAGCGGCCAAGCTCCCAAAAGCCGTGATCGGTGGCAATGCGCGTAACGGTCACCGTGGACGGCTCCGCATGCAGGAGTGCCCGACGCACGAGATGCATACGGCGAAGAGTAAGGAAGCGGATCGGCCCCATGCCCAAATGCTCCTCGCAGTAGGCGCGTAACGTGCGCTCGGCGACACCGAGCGCAGCGCAGATTTCTGTGAGATAAAGCGGTTGGTCGGGATGTGCTTCCAAATACGCCTCGAACCGCGTCATGACCGCTTCGTGGCGCTGGCTTCCCCTTGTGGTCTCGACGCTGGCACCCTCAGCGAGACACCGCACCATAACGTGAACCAGTTGTTCTTCCAATGCCCGGCATACTTCCGGCAAATCCAATATGTCGGCGACGTCGCGCGCCAATTGTCCGGCCGACTGATGGAGTTTCAAAAGGCGCGACATCAATGCTGGACTTGGTCGAACGACAAGTTCGTTCGAGAGATCATGCCCTATAACAGCCTCGGTAGCGGTAATGAGTTCGTCGATTGGGAGGGACATCGCGCCAACCGAAAGATTTGAGTCCGCGACCTGATGAACTGCGTCCGACTTGTTGATAATGATGTCGCCAATTGTCATCTTCGTACCGCAATAGCGGGCTGAACTCGGTTCAGTCAGAAAGTTGATCATCGTGCGGCCAGGATCGAGAGTGGCTGCGCTGACTTGCGGCACGGAAATATTATACCGCGACATGCGGAGCCGGTTAAAACCAACTTGCGTGATGTCGGCCTGAAAGCTTCCTTTCGCGGTGGGTAATATTTCGACGTCACCACCCTCGAACGCAGTCCTGCAAAGCAGCGGATCGCTGATCGTGAGCACTCTGTTCCAGGGCATTTCTGGCCTCCCAGACGCAGAAAGGTCCATCGTGACAAGTTAGACCAAAGTGTCGTGGGCCGTTCGGTGATCGGCGTCAGGCCCAAGCTGCCGCCGCTGTCAAAGGCAATGGTGTCACCCTATCGCGATCACCGCTTCCAATCAAATATAGTGGCAAGCATCGCGTCTAAAATTGCCCAGCTATCGACTTCTGCTCTTGATGCTGTGGACGGCTCCTCCACGGGCACGAGAGTGCCAAGGAGTGGGCGCCGTTTGAGGCTCCCACGATTCGGAGGAGCAGCCTATGCAGTCAATTTCGACGATCGGTCTGGATATCGCGAAGTCGGTCTTTCAATTGCACGGCGTTGATGCAGCCGGCCAGGTGGTCATACGCCGTCAGTTGAAGCGCCGGCACGTCCTGGCGTTTTTCCAGAAATTGCCGCCATGCCTGGTGGGGATCGAGGCTTGCG
>NZ_AXAI01000020.1 GCF_000472425.1 Bradyrhizobium sp. Tv2a-2
TCGGCAAGGAGCGCATTGCCGCGCATGAGCATGCTCTGGTCGAATATGCGCAGGAGCGGCTGCGGGAGATCAATTCGCTGCGCCTGATCGGTACGGCGAAGGGCAAGGGACCNGTNATTTCCTTTGAGCTGAAGGGCGCCCATCCCCACGATGTCGCGACTGTCATCGACCGGCAGGGCATTGCGGTGCGCGCCGGCACCCATTGCGTGATGCCGCTTTTAGAGCGGTTCAACGTGACGGCGACCTGCCGCGCCTCCTTTGGCATGTATAATACGCGTGAAGAAGTCGACCAGCTGGCGCAGGCGCTGAACAAGGCGCGGGAATTGTTCGCATGACCGATATGACCGACACGGCCGAAGTCAGAGCCAACCCCATGGAGACGCTTTCGGCGCTGCCGCCGGAGGAGACCGAGCGGCTGACCACAGACATCGTCGCCGCGCTGAAGACGGTGTTCGACCCGGAAATCCCGGCCGATATTTACGAGCTTGGGCTGATCTACAAGGTCGAGATCAAGGACGACCGCGCGGTGGACGTGATGATGACCTTGACCACGCCGAACTGCCCGGCGGCCGGTGAGTTGCCGACCATGGTCGAAAACGCCGTCGCCAGCGTTCCCGGCGTCGGTGTGGTGAGCGTCAACGTGGTGTGGGAGCCGGTCTGGTCGCCGGAGCGCATGAGCGACGAGGCGCGGCTCGTGCTGAATATGTGGTGATTCGCAGTAACACTAATGAGCCGGCATTGATTAGCCGACGGGACTGACCACATGAATGACATGACACAGGCACCATCTCCCGCACCCAAGCCGAAGGCACGTCCGCGACCGCAGGTCATGCGACTGACCGAAGCGGCGGCGCAGCGCGTGCTGGAACTGACCCAGCGTGCCGATTCCGAGATTGTGGGCTTACGTGTCGGCGTGAAAAACGGCGGCTGCGCTGGCCAGTCCTACACGGTCGAATACGCCCACGAGATCCGCCCGACCGACGAAGTGGTCGAGGACAAGGGCGTGAAGGTCCTGGTCGATCCCAAGGCCGTCTTGTTCCTGCTCGGCACCGAGATGGACTACAAGGCCGACAAGATGCAGGCCCAGTTCGTATTCAACAACCCGAACCAGATTTCCGCCTGCGGCTGCGGCGAGTCGGTGCAGCTGAAGCCGGCTGAGGTTTGACGCAGATCGTGGCGCTTGTTCTGACCTCATCCTTGTAACTCAGGAGCCGCGCTCTGCACTCCTCGCCATGAGGGACGAGGGACACATGGACCGCGAGTTCCTGACCGACCTGTTCGCGCAATTCGGCCCCGTTACCATCCGCCGGATGTTTTCGGGCTTCGGCATTTCGGCCGATGGCACCAATTTCGCGCTCGCACTGCGTAGCGGCCTTTATTTTCGTGCCGATCAGGAGACCATCCCCACCTTCGAGGCGGAGGGCTCAAGGCCATTCCAGTATCAGACGCGCGCCAAGACTGTGACGGTGGCCTCCTACTGGGAGCTGCCGGCACGGCTGTTCGACGATTCCGAGGAACTGGCGGTGTGGGCGAAGGACGCGCTTGCCGCGGCTCAGCGCGCAGCGTCGAAGAAGCGCGCGAAGGTGCGGAAGGCAGTAAAGGAGCCGGTCAAAAAGCGCGCCGCCGGGAAGACGGCGAGTAGGGTCGGTAAGGCAAAGCGTGCTCACCGTTCGAGATGATAATTGGTCGGAGAGATGCTGGGCGCACGGCGCTCGCCCGCCTTTGGCCACCCTACGGTAGCTTCAAGCCACGTGGCTCCGGATCTCGGCCGAAAATTCCGGGTCGACCTCGCAAATCACGCGATTGCGGCCGGCGCGCTTAGCGGCGTAGAGGCAGGCATCGGCGCGCTCGATCAGCGAATCGGTGTCGTCGCCGGCTTTCAGCATGGAGACGCCGACCGAGATGGTTACGCGGCCGAGAATTTCGCCAGTCGACTTCTTCTTCAACTCCTTGGCCATGACCGCGCGGCGGATGTGGTCGGCGACCGTCAGCGCCTGGCGCAGCGCGGTATTGGGCAGCACCACGGCAAACTCCTCGCCGCCGTAGCGCGCGGTGATGTCCTGGCCCTTGATGGTCTGCTTCAGTGACAAGCCGACCAGCCGCAGCACCTGATCGCCGGTCAGGTGGCCGTAAGAGTCGTTGAACGACTTGAAGTGGTCGATGTCGAACATCAGGAGCGAAAGCGGCTGATTGTTCGCCAGTGCGTTCTTGACCTCGATCTCGATCATGCGATCGAAATATTTGCGGTTGCCGAGTCCGGTGAGCGGATCGGTCAGGCTCTCGGCGCGGATCGCCTCGAGGCTCTGCTGCAGGTTGCTGATCTCGGTCTTTGACAGCGCAAGCCGTGTTTCGAGCGCCTTGTTGGTGCCACGCATCTCGCGCGTCGACCTGACAAGCGTCTCAACGATCTCCCTGACCTGCGTGGCGGTGTGAGCCGTGGCGAGCCTCTGCGAGGCGCCGTTCAGGCTTGCATCATAGGTTTGTGCCGCCCCGAGCGCCTCGGAGATCAGCGTCATCACATCGTCGATCTCGCCGATCACGCGCGAACCGACCTTGTCGATACGGTCGGTGGTTTTGATATGGGAGAGGTAGGTGTCGTAGATCTGCTCGAGATCGGCCTCGGTCAGCTTGCCGTTGCGGGCCAGCGTCTCGTTGATGATCTTGTTGAGCGGGGCATTATAGCCGGTCGCGTAGACGTACCAGATTTCATAGTTGCGGGGGATGGCGGTCTGGCGAAGGGATCTGATCTGCCCAAGAGCGACTTCGGCAAACGCCATCGTGCGTTCGTGTTCGTCAAGCACCTTGACCACGATACTATCCCCATAGCGGGGCAGCGCCCGCTCGCGCGGCAATCAATCAAATTATTGCAGCCACGTTAGTGGACGATTGTGAATGACCCGTAAACATACGCTCCACTTCTGATCAGGATTGGCGAGCTGCGGTCTTTTTTCGCGGAATGCGCGAGAACACGCTGAGGAAGAGTCCCCCCAGTCAACCATCCGTTCGTGATTACTGCGCGACCTAAAGCGCGATGAGATTTGGTTGAATCGTCATCGCGCTTTAGGTCTTTGATTGAGCATGATCTTTCCGGAAAACCGCTACACACTTTTCCGGATCATGCTCTAGACCCGGGCGCGCACCGGCCGCAGCAGGAATGCCGGAAGGTGGGAATGATCCGCGGGCTCCGCGTCGGCCTCGCGTTGCGGCCGCCGCGTTTCGCTGTGCTGCACCTGAGGTGGGCGCTGCGATTGCGAAGGCGTCGCGTGGTGGCGTCCACTGCCTTGGCGCGGTTCGCGCTCGCGGCTTGCCTTGCGTCCGCGGCGGGAAGATTCGCGCGACCTCGGCTCGTGCGCCTCCGCGCTCTCGCCGGTGGCTTCGCTCGTGAAATTGCCTTCGGCGCGCGGAATGCTCTGGCCGATCAGCTTTTCGATTGCGGCAATCGACTTCTGGTCCATCGGCGTGACGATGGAAATCGCCGTTCCGCTGCGTCCGGCGCGGCCGGTGCGGCCGATGCGATGAACGTAATCGTCGGGGTGATGAGGCACATCGAAGTTGAAGACATGGCTGACCTCGGGAATGTCGAGGCCGCGCGCGGCGACGTCGGAGGCGACGAGCAGCGGCAGCTCGCCCTTGCGGAATTGGTCCAGCGCCGCCATGCGCGCCGGCTGGTCCATGTCGCCGTGCAGCGCGCCGACGCTGAAGCCGTGTTTCTGCAGCGATTTGTAGAGGACCGCGACCTCGCGCTTGCGGTTGCAGAAGATGATCGCGTTCTTCAGGTCCTTGGCGTCGCGGAGCAGGCGGCGCAGCATCTCGCGCTTCTCATGCGGCTCGCTGCGGGAGCTCACCTGCGCCTGCGTCACTGTGGAGGCGGTTGTTGCCGGCCGGGAAACCTCGACCTTGACCGGGTTGTGCAGGAAAGCCTCGGTGATCCGGCGGATTTCCGGCGGCATCGTCGCCGTGAAGAACAGCGTCTGCCGCGTGAACGGCACCAGCTTGCAGATGCGCTCGATGTCGGGAATGAAACCCATGTCGAGCATGCGGTCGGCTTCGTCGATCACGAGCAGCTCGACACCGGTGAGCAAGAGACCGCCGCGTTCAGTGTGATCGAGCAGGCGGCCGGGGGTTGCGATCAGGACGTCGACTCCGCGGGTCAGTTTGGAGTCCTGGTCGCCGAACGAGACGCCGCCGATCAGGAGCGCCACATTGAGCTTCTGTCCGGCGCCGTAGCGATCGAAGTTTTCCTTCACTTGTGCTGCGAGCTCGCGGGTCGGCTCCAGGATCAGGGTGCGCGGCATCCGTGCCCGGGCGCGGCCCTTTTCGAGGATGGTGAGCATCGGGAGCACGAAGGCAGCGGTCTTGCCGGTGCCGGTCTGGGCGATGCCGAGCACGTCGCGTCGGGTGAGGACGTGAGGGATCGCCTGTTCCTGAATGGGGGTGGGGCTGGTGTAGCCGGTGGCCGCGACGGCGGCTAAAACCTTGTCGGACAAACCGAGATGGGAAAAGGACATTGAGCCTCTAGTCGAAACCGCCGTTTGGAATCGAGGGGTAAAAAGGCTGTCGCGTGCTGCCCCGAAACGGCGTGCTTTCAAGAGCTGGGGGCGCTGGTTTACGCTGACCGGCGGCTGTCTAACGGAATCGCTTTTCTTGCGCACGTTGCCGCTTCGAGCCGGAACATAGGGTGAAATGGCCCAAAGTCAATGGAGCAGGTGCGGGAAGCACTGAAAAACCCTAATGTTTTCGCTTAAATCCCGGTCAATTCGATGGTTGCCATGTTTTCAAGGCCGGTCTGGACACCCCCAGTGACGGTGACTCTGCCGTTATCATGACCCCGCTCGTCCTGGACGTGCGACTCTCGGTCGTTTCCATCCTTACGTCCGCAGCGGCATGCTGAGGCTGTGGCCGAAATTTCTACCCCTACGTCCTGAGCTTCGGGTTCTCTGGCGGGAATGAATTCCTGCCTGCGCACAGCTTTATATGAAGCTATATGAAGCTCCCGCCGACCACCCAGTTCATGTCGGTGGAGCTGACTTATCGCGATGGCAGCGTCTCCGAGGTCAAAGGTTTTCGGACAACGAATCGCAGCAACAACTGATCGTCTCGACACCGCAGTGTTCGACCGCCATTTCAGCCCGCGATCGAGTAGCCGCCGTCGACGGGAATGGCTGTGCCTGTGACGAAATCAGACGCAGGCGAGGCCAGAAACACCGCAATTCCTGCGAAGTCGGAGATATCACCCCAGCGTGCCGCGGGCGTGCGCGCCAGCACTCGTTCGTGCAGGCCGTTGACCTCGACCCGGGCACGCCTGGTGAGATCGGTATCGATCCAGCCCGGCAGGATCGCATTGACCTGGATGTTGTCGGCGGCCCAGGCGCAGGCGCACGCGCGGGTGAACTGAACGATGCCGCCCTTGCTCGCCGCATAGGCCGGAGCGAAGCTCGCTCCGAAGATCGACATCATCGAGCCGATATTGATGACCTTGCCGCCGCCGGCGTCCTTCATGGCGGAATGAACCGCCTTGCTGCACAGGAAGGCGCTGGTGAGGTTGGTGTCGATCACGCGTTCCCATTCGTCGAGCTCGAGCACATGTGGCGGCTTACGGATGCTCATGCCGGCATTGTTGACGAGAATATCGATGCGGCCGAGCTCGCTCCTGGCCCGCGCCACCATCGCGCCGATCGCGTCCTTGTCGGTCACATCGGCGCTGACCGAGATCGCCTTGACGCCGCGGGACTTGAGATCGGCAATCGCCTGTTCGGACTTCGCCGCATTGCGCCCGACGATGGCAACTGCGGCTCCTGCCTCGCCCAGGCCTTGCGCCATGCCAAGCCCGATGCCGCCATTGCCGCCGGTTACGATGGCGACCTTGCCGCCGAGATCGAATGGTCTTGCTGTCATTGTTGTGTCCACTCCAAAAGAATCGTCAGCGCTTGGCCTGCCAGATGAAGATCAGGCCGAGCGCCGCCATGCACGCGCCATAGCCGACCCACTGGATCTGGTTGATCATGAAGCTCGTCTGCGGCCATTTGATCGTGCCGGTGCCCTGGCCGATCCAGAGCAGGCCTACCGCAAGCGAGAGTAGCCCGACAATGAGAAGCGCCGTGCGCATATATTTGTTTCCCCCGAAGCCGTCGTTTTCATTTTTACGGCCATCCGAGGGGTGATGGCGAGCACACAGCCTCGACGCGCCTTGCTTGAGGCAACCGTAGCTTTGGTTTGAGGATCTTGCAAAGCCTGACGGCGAACCGTCGCACCCTAAACGTCCAGCAAATCTTCATCGGCGAATTCGGCCTTTTCGGAGATGAAGGCGAATCGCGCTTCGGCCTTGGTGCCCATCAATCGCTCGACGGAATCGGCGGTGCCGTCGCGGTCGTCGGCCAGCAGCACCACCCGCAGCAGCGTGCGCTTCTTCGGATCCATGGTGGTTTCCTTGAGCTGCGCCGGCATCATCTCGCCGAGGCCTTTGAATCGGCCAATCTCGACCTTGGCGTTGGCGTTGAAATCGCTCTTGAGCAGCCTCTCCTTGTCGGCATCGTCTCGCGCATAGACCGTCTTGCTGCCATGGGTCAGTTTGTAGAGCGGGGGCACCGCGAGATAGAGATGGCCCTCGTCGATCAGCCGCGGCATCTGCCGGTAGAAGAAGGTAATCAGGAGCGAGGCGATATGCGCGCCGTCGACGTCGGCGTCGGTCATGACGATGATGCGTGAATAGCGCAGATCCTCCTCGCGATAATGCGCGCCGGTGCCACAGCCGAGCGCCTGCACGAGATCGGACAGCTGGGCGTTGGCCATCAGCTTGTCCTTGCCGGCGGAGGCGACGTTGAGGATCTTGCCACGCAATGGAAGGATGGCCTGGGTCTTGCGATCGCGCGCAACCTTGGCGGTGCCACCCGCCGAGTCGCCCTCGACGATGAAGATTTCCGAGCCGTCCTGAGCGGAGTCGGTGCAGTCGGCGAGCTTGCCGGGCAGGCGCAGCTTCTTGACCGCAGTCTTGCGCGCGATTTCCTTTTCCTGGCGGCGGCGGATGCGCTCTTCCGCGCGCTCGACCACGAAATCGAACAGTCTGTTGGCCTGCACCGGATTGGCCGACAGCCAGTGATCGAAGGGGTCTTTCACCGCCTGTTCGACGATGCGCTGCGCTTCGGAGGTCGCCAGCCGGTCCTTGGTCTGGCCCTGGAATTCGGGCTCGCGCACGAACACCGAGAGCATCACGGCTGCGCCCGCCATTACGTCTTCCGAGGTGACGTTGGCCGCGCGCTTGCCCTGGCCGACGCGCTCGGCATGATCCTTCAGGCCGCGCAACAGCGCGCTGCGGATGCCCGATTCGTGGGTGCCGCCATCCTGGGTCGGAATGGTGTTGCAGTAGGAGGACATGAAACCGTCGGCATCGGCAGTCCACGCCACCGCCCATTCGCAGCCGCCATGACCGCCGACGCGGCCCGACTTGCCAGAGAAAATGTCCGGATGCACCAGTGCGTCGGCGTGGATTGCGGCTGCGAGATAGTCCTTCAGGCCGCCGGGGAAGTGGAAGGTCGCCTCTGGCGGCACGTCCTCGACGCCCTTGAGCAGCTCAGGCGGGCAGCGCCAGCGAATCTCGACGCCGCCAAACAGATAGGCTTTCGAGCGCGCCATCTTGAACAGGCGCTGCGGCTTGAAGACGGCCTTGGCGCCAAAGATGTCGGTGTCCGGCTTGAAGCGGACTGTGGTGCCACGGCGGTTGTTGACCTTGCCGAGCTCCTCGAGCTTGCCCTTGGGATGGCCCCGCTCGAACGCCATGCGGTAAAGTTGTTGGCCCCGCGCGACCTCGACCTCCAGCCGTGACGACAGCGCGTTCACCACGGAGACGCCGACGCCGTGTAGGCCGCCAGAGGTCTCATAGACCTTGGAGTCGAACTTGCCACCGGCGTGCAGCGTGCAGAGAATCACCTCGAGCGCCGACTTCTTGGGAAATTTCGGATGCGGATCGACCGGAATGCCGCGACCGTTGTCGGTAACGGTCAGGAAACCGTCCGTGCCCAGCTCCACCTCGATGAAAGTGGCATGCCCTGCCAGCGCCTCGTCCATCGAGTTGTCGATGACTTCGGCGAACAGGTGGTGCAGCGCCTTTTCATCGGTGCCGCCGATATACATGCCCGGACGCCGGCGCACCGGTTCCAGGCCCTCGAGGACCTCGATGTCGCGCGCGGTGTACTCACCTTCGGCGCCGGAGGCGCGCGCTGCGGCCCTGGAGGCAGACTTTTTCTGCGCTTCGCCGGCTGCAAAAAGATCCGAGGAGGATTTCGACTTCGCAAGTGATTTCAGTGGCTTGGCCATTTGTCTTCATATAGTTCGCGCAATTTCGCGCGGGATCGAATCGGTTTGGGCTGACTATGCCATGGCTGGGCTTAAAAAGTGACGGCACGGCCCGCAAGGGGTTTGATCCCTGGTGAACAAAACTGCCTCCTTTGTAACTTGAAGTGCAGATAGTCGCTGGCTTACGTGTTTTTTAGGCGTCGGGGCGCTAAGTTCCATCTAAACGGGGCGGGAAGGGCGTTTTTGCGACATGGAAGGGTTTGCGCACGCTCTAGCCGATTTCGTGCGCGACCGTCAGGCTTGGGCGGCTCCCATCGTCCTTCTGCTGGCGTTTGGCGAATCGCTTGCCTTTATCTCACTTTTGATCCCGGCCTGGGGCGCGCTAGTGGCAATCGGCGCGCTGATCGGGGTCAGCGGTATCAACTTCTTCCCAATCTGGATCGCGGGCTCGATCGGGGCCGCGCTCGGCGACTGGCTCTCCTACTGGTTCGGCTATCGCTACAAGGAGCAGGTCGCGCAGATCTGGCCGTTGTCGCGCTATCCGGAGATCTTGCCGCGAGGAGAGGCCTTTGTGCGGCGCTGGGGCGTGCCGAGCATCTTCATCGGCCGCTTCTTCGGTCCCTTGCGTGCCTCGGTGCCGCTGGCGGCGGGGATTTTCGAGATGCCGTACTGGCAGTTTCAAATTGCCAATTTCATCTCTGCCCTGGTCTGGGCGGCGGCGCTGCTCCTGTTTGGCGATGTGATGGCGAAAATCATGGAGTGGTTGTGGCGCTTCCTTTAGCCGAAAACGGAATAGACTGAGGCCGGCAGGGGTTAGGCCAGCGGAACGAACCGCTCAAACCCGTCCTGTCGCTGGGAAGGATCAAACGCCATGTCATTCACACGTCGCCAAGCACTGACCTCGGCCGCAGCCATAGCCGCCGCGCCGCTGCTGTCGCCCGCACCCGTCCTCGCCGCCGCGCCACCTGCGGAAAAGCAGGCGCCGAGCTTCTATCGCTACAAGGTCGGCGATGTGCTCGTCACTGTCGTGTCCGACGGCAAGAACGTCTTCAAGCTGGAGGATGCCTTCATCCCCAACGCCAAGAAGGAGGATGTCAGCGCGGCGCTCGAGAAGGCCTATATGCCGCCCGGCATGATGACGATCTATTTCGCGCCGCTGGTGCTCAATATTGGCGGCAAGGTCGTGGTGATCGACACCGGCAACGGCGCATTGGCCAAACAAAACACCAAGGGCTCAAACGGCCTGTTTGCCGACAACATGGTGGCCGCAGGCTTCGACCCCAAGGCAGTCGACATGGTGGTGATCTCGCATTTCCACACCGATCACGTGAACGGGCTTCTCGCGGCCGACGGCACTCCGGCGTTTCCGAACGCTGAGGTGCTGGTGCCAGCCGTCGAGTGGAAGTTCTGGATGGACGATGGCGAGATGAGCCGCGCGCCTGCTGGCCGCATGCAGGGCCTGTTCAAGAACAACCGCAACATTTTCGACGCAGGATTGAAGCGCAAAGTCACACCCTACGAATGGGGCAAGGACATCGCGCCTGGTCTGACTGCGGTCGAGACGATCGGTCATACGCCCGGCCACACCTCTTATGTGCTGTCGTCGGGCGCGGACAAGGTCTTCATCCAATCCGACGTAACCAACAACCCCAACCCGTTCGCGACCCATCCCGAGTGGCACGCCTTTTTCGACCAGGATGGCGAGCAAGCGGAAAAGACCCGCCGGCGGGTCTACGACATGGTATCGGCGGACAAGCTCCTGCTACAGGGCTTCCACTACCCGTTTCCCGGGCTCGCGCATCTGGAGAAGGACGGCAACGGCTATCGGGTGATTCCGATGCCGTGGAATCCGTCGATCTAAGAGTTCGCGGTCTCGGCGACCGCGTCTCCTATTGAGCGCTTCGGCTGTAACACGCGCTCCCGGATCTGGCTGCGCCCGCACCGTCGTGAGGAGGTGGGCGAAGCGTTTGGGACGCGCGCACCCTGTGCGTGAAGTTAAAGTTTTTTCTATCTGGGAGAAGCGTTAGTAATGCTCTGGTGCTAGCTGAGCGACCGATGTGGCGGTCACCCTCGGAATCTCAGCCCCATGATGGCACGCGTCTATTCAGCACTGCTGTTGCTGTTGATCTCCTCGAACTTTGTCGTGGCCGATACGGTAGATGGGACTGGCGCGGATCAGCGGCCTGTCTGGATTGATCCCGGCTGGCGGCGAACGGTCAGCCGTTACGCCGTCAGTTTCGACGAGCAGGGCTTGAGCACGACCGTGTTCGATTTTGAAATTCAGGCGCTCGATGAAAAAGGCGCCCAGGCGATTTCACAGCAGACCTTCGCATACAACAGCTATTTCAATGACTTAGTGTCGAGCGACCTTGCGACCGTAAAGGCGGACGGCAGCGTGATCGCGGTCGATGATCGCGCTATCCACGACCAGCCCGCATTCGCGGATTCGTCCTCGCCTTATTTCGACGAACAGCGACAGCGGATCATCGCCTATTCGAACGTTGCTCCGGGCGACAAGGTCAGAGGGCGCCTGATCTATCGAGCCAACAAGCCCGTGTTTGCCGGCGAGTTTGCGCATTATTGGAGCCAACCCGCGGACCAACCTCCCGAGGTGATCGAGCTGATCCTCGACGGACCGGCGTCCAAGCCGCTCCATGTCGCGCTTCGAGGTGTTGAGCACACCGAGGAAAGGCTGGGCGAGCGGATCATCCATCATGTGCGCTTCCGACAGGAGGCGCCGAAGCCGCGCCAAATCGATGCCGACTTCTTCGACGACGCCAGGCGTTTCGAAGTCAGTACCTTCACCGACTACGCGGCTTTCGCGGCCATGCTGAACGCCCGTAACTCCGCTATGGCCGTGCCCGACGCGACATTGCGAAAACTCTCGGCCGAGATTGTCGGCGATGCCGCGGACACCCGCACCAAGGTCGAGCGAGTGTACAATTGGGTGGCACGCAACATTCGCTACGTCGGGATTGGGTTCGAGGACGGAGGCTGGACTTCGCAGCCAGCACCGGCGGTGCTCGCTTCTGGTTATGGCGACTGCAAGGCGCATGCGACCATCCTCAAGGCCCTGCTTGCCGCCCAAGGGATCGAAGCAAATCTCGTCGCGGTCAATGCCCTCACGCAATACACGCTGACGGAGGTCGCGACCCCAAACTTCGACCACGCCATTGTGTATGTCCCAGCGATCGATCTGTATCTCGATCCGACGGCGTCACTGTTGGGTTTCGGCTCGTTGCCGCCGAGTCTTGGCGGCAAGCCAGCACTCAACATCGACAGGGGGACTATCGCCAACATTCCGATCGCCGCGCCGACGAGGCTGACGCTGGCTGCCGACACAGACTACACGCTTGCAAGCGATGGTACGCGTCAGGCCCGTTCGGTCCTGTCTGGCGCCGGATTGGGGGCGATGATCGGTCGTGCGGTCGCCAAGGGCCTTGAATCGACCGACCGTCCGATCATTGCCAAGAGATTCATCGAGCAAGCCGGGCTGCGCGGCACGGGCGACTATGCCTTTCTAAATCCGCGTGAGCTTTCGGACAGTTACGCCATCGTTGCCAGCTTTCGGATCAGCAAGCCTGTCGAGCTCGGCGAGCCAACACGCGTCAGGATGCTGCCGCTAACCGATCCTCGGCCTTCGCTTTCGGCGTTAAGTATGGGGGGCGCTGACGGAAAGCCTTTCGCTTGCCACTCGCTGGAGTATTCGGAGACGAGCTCACTCACCGTTCCAGAGGGAACTTACTTTAGCGAAAAGCCGGCGCCCGTTGCTTACGCGGCGAGCTTCAGCGGCACGACCGCCTATGGGGCCGCGAGAGGTCGTGTCGAGGTCGATGGTGCTGCCGTGATCGATGGCCGCACGATCCGTGCGCGCGCGGTCGTTCGGCTGACCGTCGACGCCGCCGTCTGCCCCGCGGATTTCGGCGCAGCGATCGAGAAGGGCTTGGATAAGTTCACTGAATTCAAATACGGGCCGATCGGCCTGACGCCGAACGCGGCTGCCAAGGTCACGGACATCGGTGCCGAATTCTCGGAGGGTGTGAAAGCATTCGAAGCCCAGAACTACAAGCTTGCGATGGCGCGGCTCAAACCGTTCGCCGAGCGCGGAAGCGCGAAGGCTCAGTCCTATATGGGCAGCATGTATGAGACCGGCCGTGGCGTTGAGCGCAGCTACGGTGAGGCGATCCGTTGGTATCTGCTGGCAGCAGAGCAGGGCGACGCCTTCAGCCAATCACGTCTGGGCTTTCTGTACGCCAAGGGGCCGGCGCCGCGCGTGACGAGAGGCTCGCTGTTAATTGGTACGCCAAGGCGGCAGATCAAGGCAATCTCGACGGTAAGCTTTGGCTGGCGACCATGTACCGCGACGGTCGTGGGGTCGCTCAGGACTTCAAGCAGGCGGCCAATTGGTACGCAAAGGCGGCCGACCAAGGCTCGGCCTGGGCTCAAATGAACCTGGGACTGCTTTACGTGAAAGGCCAGGGTGTGCCGCTGGATTACACGAAGGCGATTTTCTGGCTTCGGAACGCCGCCGAAAACAACGACAGCAATGCTCAATACAATCTGGGCTGGGCCTACGAAAGCGGCACAGGAGTTCCCAAGGATACGCAGGAGGCCGCGAAGTGGTACCGCAAGGCGGCCGATGGCGGCAGCCGGGAGGCCCGCGTCCGTCTCGATGGGTTAACCGATGGCTCTCTCTGGTGGGGTGTATTCCGGCATTTCGGATTTGCCCATTGGTAGGCGAATTTGGCGCAAGTCGCAGAGTGCCGCTGTATCTTGACGCCGGACGCCCACGGCCTTATAGCCCCCGGCATGATCAACGCCGCGACCATCCGCATCATGCGCCGCCGCACCTTTGCGGCACGGGCGGTTGTCGGCGTTTGAGATCATCGCCTTTGCCGCCGGATACGGTCCTGCGGCAATTCCTCTTCCAAAAGCGCAAGTCCGAAATCCGGCGGCTCCAAGGTCAAACAGGAGCTGGATATGGACACGTCTTCTAACTACCTTTCCCTGACCGACATGCTTCCGCAACAGTGTGCGCGTCTAATGCGCGCACCGCGGCCGCAGGCCTTTGCTGAGGACATGAACCGGCTCGAAAGGAGCGCGCAATGACCCTTTCCGAAACCGATCATCCCGCGGGTGTCGGCGGCACCAAGGCGACCGTGTTTGTGGACGGCGGGTCCGGAACGACCGGCCTTGGCATCAACGAGCGTCTGCGGCTGCAGAAGGACGTCATGGTGAAGAGCATCGCCGAGGACAAGCGGAAAGATCCGGCCGCCAAGCGCGCGCTGATGGAAGAGGTGGATCTCGTCATCCTCTGCCTGCCCGATCATGCCGCCAAGGAAACCGTCGCGCTGATTGACAGCATGGGTAATGCCGGGCCCAAGGTGCTCGATGCGTCGACCGCATTTCGGGTCGCGCCCGACTGGGCCTATGGCTTTCCGGAACTGGAGGCCGATCAAGCCGACAGGATCAAGGTCGCACGAAAAGTCTCCAATCCGGGCTGCTATCCGACCGGCGGGATTGCGCTGCTGCGGCCGCTGGTCGATGCGGGTCTCTTGCCGGCGGATTATCCCGTCACGGTGAATGCGGTCAGCGGTTATTCGGGCGGCGGCAAGTCGATGATCGCAAGCTTCGAGGACGGCAGCGCGCCGGCCTTCGAGCTCTATGGCCTCGGCTTCGAGCACAAGCACATTCCGGAGCTGCAGCTCTATTCGAAGCTCACGCGCCGACCGATCTTCGTGCCGTCGGTCGGCAACTACCGGCAGGGCATGCTGGTGTCTGTACCGCTGCAGCTCGATACCTTGCCCGGCAAGCCCAATGGGGCCGACCTCCAGGCCGCGCTGGCCCGCCGTTACACGGGCAGCAAATATGTCTCGGTCGTGCCGCTCGGCAACGAAGCAGCCAGGGGCGGGCGGATCGAGCCAGAGGCGCTCAACGAGACCAACCAACTCGAGCTTTATGTCTTTGCCAGCGACAAGCATCACCAGGCGGTTCTGGTCGCGCGGCTGGACAATCTCGGCAAGGGGGCCTCGGGCGCGGCGGTGCAGAACATGCGCCTGATGCTGGGCCTTGGCGAGATCTAGTCGAAGGGGCCCCGTTCCTGAGGATTCCGGGCTGGTGCCTCGCAACCAGCCCGGACTGAGACGCTATACTGTCCGAAACTGAACGAGGTTGCCCAAATGGCGGACGACGCCAAGCGCATCGCTGCGTATGAATTGCCCGTTACGCCGGCCGACGTCACCGCCGCGGCTGCGACGATCCGCGGCGAGGTGCTGGTCACCGACTGCAGCGAAAGCCGCACGCTCGGCGAAATCTGCGGCTGCAGGATCTGGCTCAAATTCGAGAACCTGCAGTTCACTTCCACCTTCAAGGAGCGGGGTGCTCTGAACCGGCTGAAGGCGTTGTCTGCCGACGAGCGCCGCCGCGGCGTGATTGCGATGTCGGCCGGCAATCATGCGCAGGGTGTCGCCTATCATGCAAAGCGCCTCGGCATCCCCGCGGCCATCGTGATGCCTGTCGGCACGCCAATGGTGAAAGTCGAAAACACCCGCCGCCACGGCGCCGAGGTGGTCATGTCCGGAACAACCGTCGAAGAGGCGGGAGAGGTCGCGCGCCAACAAGGCGAGGTGCGGGGCATGACCATGATCCATCCTTACGATGACCCGCTGATCGTCGCGGGGCAGGGCACGATCGGGCTTGAAATGCTCGAGGCGGTTCCCTCCCTCGATACGCTGGTCGTTCCTATCGGCGGCGGCGGGCTAATCTCCGGAATTGCGGTTGCCGCACGGGCCATCAAGCCCGACTTGCGGATCATTGGTGTCGAGGCTGCGCTCTATCCCTCGATGTACAACGCGATCTACGGCGTCGATCTGCCGACACGCGGCGATACACTCGCCGAGGGTATTGCGGTGAAGTCGCCCGGCAAGATCGCGACCGAGATCATCCGCCAGCTGGTGGACGAGATCGTGCTTGTCAGCGAAGACCAGATCGAGCGGGCGGTCGCAATGCTGATCTCGATCGAGAAGACGGTCGCCGAGGGCGCCGGCGCCGCCGGTCTTGCCGCCGTCATGGCCAATCCCGAGCCGTTCGCGGGCCGCAATGTCGGGCTGATCCTGACCGGGGGAAATATCGACACCCGGCTGATTGCGTCCGTGCTCACCCGCGAGCTTGCCCGCGAGGGCCGGCTGACGCAGCTTTCCCTCGACATTGTCGACCGGCCCGGACAATTGGCGGCGGTTTGCACCCTGTTGGCGGACGCCGGCGCCAACATCATCGAAGTGTCACATCAACGCACGTTTTCCGAGTTGCCGGCGAAGGCGACCCTGCTCGAACTTGTCATCGAGACGCGCGACCGCGCGCATCTCGACCAGGTGCTGGCACGGCTCGGTGCAGAGGGCTTTGCAGCGCGTTGCCTCTAAAGAAGGCTAGAACGCCTTGAAAATTGCCAGCGCCAGCACTGCCTGCGCGAGAAAACCGACGGTGAAGGCAACCGTGCGGAACACCGGCAGGCCAAGGGTGTAGACGATCAGGTGCGCCACGCGGGCCCAGAAATAGACGGCGGTGGCATAGACGGTCCACTTGGTGGAATAGTCGATCTCGTTGAGGATCAACACCAGCGGCGCGAAAATCACCAGATTTTCCACCGCGTTGTCATGCGCGAACATCAGCCTTGTTGCCCATGGCGCATGCGGCTTGGCATCGCGCGTTGGGTTGTCCATCGCGCCGGAGAGGCCGCGGATCTGGCAACGATTGATGATATAGGGGACCCACAGGATCCCCGTCAGAATGACCGTGCAGGTCAGCCAGAACAACTCTGGTGTCAGCAAACCGGGCGTCATCGTCTCCCCCTCAACTCATCAGGAAAAAAATGGCTCGCCTGCTTATAACCGAGGCCGCGATTCCGCGCTATGCGCGCACCCGAACATAACTGCCTGGAGCATCCTCGATCGGCGGCAGCGCGTCGCTGCCGACGCTGCGCGGTGTGACCTCCTCCGGGTCGATGCCGGCAAGCCACTTGCGCCAATGCGGCCACCATGACCCCTTGTGTTCCTGTGCGGCCTTGAGCCAGTCCGGCAGCGAGACGTCACGTATGTTGTCGTTGGTCCAGTATTGGTACTTGTTCGACGCTGGCGGATTGACGACGCCGGCGATGTGGCCTGAACCCGAGAGCACGAATTTCACCGGGCCGCCGAAGAACTGCGAGCCGTAGAGCACGGAATCGGCAGGCGCGATGTGATCCTCGCGGGTGGCGAGATTGTAGACCGGCACCTTCACCTTTGAGAGGTCGAGCAGCGTGTTGTCGAGCACCATGGTGCCCGTCGAGAGCCGGTTCTCCAGATAGCAGTTGCGCAGATAATAGGAATGGTTGGATGCCGGCATCCGTGTCGCATCCGAATTCCAGTGCAGGAGATCAAACGGCGCGGGCGCCTGGCCCTTCAGATAGTTCGAGACCACATAGGACCAGATCAGGTCGTTCGAGCGCAGCATATTGAAGGCCATCGCCATCTTGGCGCCTTCGAGCACGCCGCTCTCCCGCATGTCGCGTTCGAGCGCGGAAATCTGGCCCTCGTCGACGAACACCAGGAGATCGCCGGCGTGGGTGAAGTCGACCTGCGCGGCGAGGAAGGTCGCCGACGCCACCCGCACGCGCCGCTGTTCGGCAAGCCAGGCCAGCGTGGTGGCGAGCATGGTGCCGCCGACGCAATAGCCGAGCGTGTGGACCTTCATCTCGCCGGTCGCCTTTTCGATGGCGTCCATCGCCGCGAGCGGGCCTTCCTTCATGTAGTTTTCCCAGGTCTTCGCTCCCAAATTCTTGTCGGGATTGACCCAGGAGATGACGAACACCGTGACGCCCTGGTCGACGCACCACTTGATAAAGGACTTCTCGGGGCGAAGATCGAGGATGTAGAACTTGTTGATCCAGGGCGGCACGATCAAAAGCGGCGTGCGCAGCACTCTTTCCGTCGTAGGCTCGTACTGGATGAGCTGGATCAGGTCGTTCTGGAAGATCACCTTGCCCGGCGTGGTTGCCATGTTGACGCCGAGTTCAAGGTTGGCGGGATCGGATTGCCGGATTTTCAGCGTGCCTTTGCCGGCCTCGACGTCCTCGGCCAGCATCTGCATGCCGCGCGCGAGATTGGTACCAGAGGACGCCAGGGTCTCGCGCAGCACCTCCGGATTGGTGAGCACGAAATTCGACGGTGCCAGCGCGTTGGTGATCTGCTGGACGTAGAACTCTGCCTTCTTGCGGGTATGCGGATCGAGCCCCTCGGCATTGTTCACGAGATCATGGGCCCATTGCGTGGTGAGCAGATAGAGCTGCATCATGAAGTTGAAGAACTGGTTCGACTTCCACTCCGGATCGGCAAAGCGCTTGTCGCGCGGCGAGGGGGAGATCGCCGGCATCGCCTCCTGTCCGGCGAGGCGGCGCGCCGCTGAGCCCCAGAGGTCGAGATAGCCCTTGGCCATCCGGGTCTGCAGATCCGAGGAGCGCTCATTGTCCGACAGCCAGTACTCCGCGACCGCAGTGAGCGTCTTGATCACCTCGCTCATCTCGGTCGGCGCGTTATCCTTGAACTCGCCGCTCTCGCGCGGTTTCAAATAGGCCGCAAGCGCCTTGCCGCCGTTCTCGAGCGCGCGGGCGAGATTCATCGCAAAGGCTTCGGCGTCGAATTTCTTCGCCGCCTCGTCGTTTACAGTCACGTCATCCATGGCAAGGACACTATCGATTCATTTCGCCGTCGTCACCGCGAGATCGCACTAAGCCTTGTTACACTTGACCTTTTTGGCATCGCAACTGTTGCAGTGCGACATCATCTTGGTTCCGTCACAATCCGGCCCCATCGTTCTCGTCTACTGTTTTGACTTTAATCGGTTCCGACGACAATGCCGTGAGTGCGGCAAGATTGTGCGCCACATTGTCGTCGCCGGGGGATTTGCGTAAGACCATGGCGCTGGATCGGCAGACGAGAGCCGTTGCATTGGGCGTGCTGACGCTGTCGACGGTTGCCTTATGCTGCTCGCTTGCCAGCTGTTCGAGCCCGATTGCAGACTTGCCCTCGCTTGGCACGTCGGATGCGTCGGCCAAGCCCAGGGAGCCTTATCTGCCGGTGCATGACCTGCCTCCGCAGCGGGATGAGGCCGCGATCCCGCCGGACCAGCGCGCCAAGATCGAATCCGATCTGATCGCCGCCAGGGACCGCCAAGCCTCTGCCTCCGCTGCACAGGGCTCGGCAGCCCAGACCACGACAACCCAGAGCACGCCGGCCCAGACGGCGGGTGCGAAGTGAACGCTGGCACTGCCTCTGGTCCGTGCTAAAAGAGGTCGATTCAACCGCAATCAGGGCGAGCCTGTCTCATCATCTTGTCCCTGAAATCACGCTAACATGTTGTTTTAGTGTGATTTTCGGGTAGAGGCACGTTCCCTTCGCGACGAAGCCAAGGGGCTTTCGCGATTCTGCCCGCACGGTTGCCGGAGCTAGGGACCCATGGAAGACTTTTACCGCATCCGCCGCCTGCCGCCTTACGTCTTTGAGCAAGTGAACCGGGCCAAGGCGGCCGCGCGGAATGCCGGCGCCGACATTATCGATCTCGGCATGGGCAATCCCGATCTGTCGGCGCCCCCCCACGTCCTTGAGAAGCTCAAGGAGACGCTGGGCAAGCCGCGGACCGACCGTTACTCCGCCTCGCGCGGCATTCCCGGCCTACGCCGGGCCCAGGCCGCCTATTACGCGCGCCGCTTCGGCGTAAAGCTCAACCCGGAGACCCAGGTGGTGGCGACGCTGGGGTCGAAGGAGGGCTTTGCCAATGTGGCGCAGGCCATCACCGCGCCCGGTGACGTCATCCTGTGTCCGAACCCGAGCTACCCGATCCACGCGTTTGGTTTCCTGATGGCAGGCGGGGTGATCCGCTCGGTGCCGTCGGAGCCAACTCCGCAATTCTTCGAAGCGGTCGAGCGCGCCATCCTCCATTCGATCCCGAAGCCGATTGCGCTTGTCGTCTGCTACCCCTCCAACCCGACTGCCTATGTCGCGAGCCTCGACTTCTATCGCGACCTCGTGGCATTCGCGAAGCGTCACGAGATCTTCATCCTTTCCGACCTCGCTTATGCCGAGGTCTATTTCGACGACGCCAACCCGCCGCCCTCGGTGCTGCAGGTTCCCGGAGCCATCGATGTGACCGTCGAGTTCACCTCGATGTCAAAAACCTTTTCGATGGCCGGCTGGCGCATGGGCTTTGCGGTCGGCAATGAGCGCATCATCGCCGCGCTGGCGCGCGTCAAATCCTATCTCGATTACGGCGCGTTCACCCCCGTCCAGGTCGCGGCGACCGCGGCGTTGAACGGTCCGGAGGATTGCATCCGAGAGATGCGCGAAACGTATAAGAAGCGCCGCGATGCGCTGGTGGAATCCTTCGGCCGCGCCGGCTGGGGTGTTCCGCCGCCCGACGCCTCGATGTTTGCCTGGGCACCGCTGCCCAAGGGATTCGAGGCGCTTGGCAGCATGCAGTTCGCGACGCTGATGGTGGAGAAATCCGGCGTTGTGGTCTCGCCTGGCGTCGCCTTCGGCGAGCACGGCGAAGGCTACGTGCGCATTGCCATGGTGGAAAACGAGCAGCGTATCCGGCAGGCCGCCCGCGGCGTGCGCCGCTTCCTTGAAAGCGGCATCGAAACGTTGCACAACGTGGTCCCGCTCGCCACCCGGCGCTAATCTTTCTCCGGCAGGTCTGTTTCGTCATGGTCGCCCCCCTGAAAGTGGGTATTGCGGGCCTCGGCACCGTGGGTGCTGAGGTCGTCCGCCTTATCGAAGGCCAGAGCGCTGCGTTGTCCGCGCGCTGTGGCCGTCCGATCCGTGTCGTTGCGGTCACTGCGCGTTCGAAAGCCAAGAAGCGCGGGCTTGACCTGCGCGGTGTCGCCTGGGCGAGGGATCCGCAGGCGCTTGCGGAAAATGCCGAGGTCGATTGCCTGGTCGAACTGATCGGCGGTGCCGGCGATCCCGCATTGTCGGCGATCGAGACCGCGTTGAAGTCGGGCAAATCGGTCGTGACCGCCAACAAGGCGCTGATCGCCAAGCATGGCCTGCGGCTTGCGAAGGCGGCGGAGGCGCATGGCGCCGCGCTGAATTTCGAGGCGGCGGTGGGTGCAGCAATCCCGGTCATTAAAACGCTGCGCGAAGGGCTCGCGGGCACCTCGATCGATCGCGTCTACGGCATTCTCAACGGCACCTGCAATTACATCCTGACGCGGATGGAGCAGGAGGGCCTGTCATTCGCCGAGTGCCTGGCCGACGCACAGCGGCTCGGCTATGCCGAGGCCAACCCGTCCTTCGACGTCGACGGTCACGACACCGCGCAGAAGCTTGCGATCCTGGCGAGCCTCGCCTTCGGCACCAAGGTCGCGGAAAGCGCGATCTATGTCGAAGGCATTTCCTCGATCGCGCCGGAAGATCTGCGCGCGGCTGCCGATCTCGGCTATCGCGTCAAGCTGCTCGGCGTTGCGGTGCGCACCGCCAAGGGCATTGAGCAGCGCGTGCATCCGACCATGGTGCCGAAATCCTCATCGATCGCGCAGGTGATGGGGGTAACGAATGCAGTCACCATCGACGGCCATGGCATCCCGCCGATCACGCTGGTCGGTCCGGGCGCGGGCGGCAGCGCCACGGCCTCCGCCGTGATTGCGGATATCGCCGATGTTGCGCGCGGCGTGCGGGCAAGCCCGTTCGGACGGCCTGCGGAGCAGCTCAAGGCTACCGAGAAAGCGCCGATGGAGCGGCATGAAGGCGGCTATTACATTCGCCTGATGGCGCGCGATCTCCCGGGCACCGCGGCCTCGATCGCGACCCGGCTGGCGGAGCAAAAGATATCCATCGAATCCATCGTGCAGCGTCACCCCAATGGGGAAGCTGCAAAGGCCGCCGGGAAATCCTCTCAGGTGCCTGTGATCCTGATTACTTATGCCACGCATGAAGACGCGGTCTACCGCGCACTGAAGGCAGTGCAGCGCGACAAGGTGATCAGCGGCCGGCCGCAGGTGATCAGGATTGAAAAGAATTGACGACAAATCGAGCCGTTTGTGCGTTGATTGATTGACCACGGGCCCCAAAAGCCCACCGAGACCGTTTGAGGAGTGCGCCGATGTCGACCCATATTTCCGTTCCACCGCAGTTGCTGCTCGAGCGCATTCTGACGCTCGAACTGGTGCGGGTGACGGAGCGTGCGGCTGTCTCGTCAGCACGGCTGCGCGGCCATGGCCAGGAGAAGGCGGCCGACCAGGCCGCGGTCGACGCGATGCGGCGCGAGCTAAACAAGCTTCCGATCGAAGGCACGATCGTGATCGGCGAGGGCGAGCGCGACGAGGCGCCGATGCTGTTCATCGGCGAAAAGGTTGGACTCAATGCGGGCCCCAAGGTCGATATCGCGGTCGATCCGCTGGAGGGCACCACGCTGTGCGCCAAGAACATGCCGGGCGCGATCGCCACCATGGCGATGGCCGATGGCGGCACGCTGCTGCACGCGCCTGACGTCTATATGCAGAAGCTCGCGATTGGCCCGGGCTATGCAAAAGGCGTGGTCGAGCTCGATGCGACGCCCGCCGAAAATGTCCGGCGGCTCGCGAAGGCGAAGGGCGTCGAAGCTTCCGCCATCACCGTGCTGGTGCTCGATCGTCCGCGCCACGCCGACATCATCCAGGGTGTGCGCTCGACGGGTGCCGCGGTGCGGCTCATCACCGACGGCGATGTCGCCGGCGTCATCCATTGCGCCGATCCTGATAACACTGGCGTCGACATGTATCTCGGCACCGGCGGTGCCCCGGAAGGCGTGCTGGCCGCGGTGGCGTTACGCTGCATCGGCGGACAGATGCAGTGCCGTCTCATCCTCGACAGCGAAGAGAAGCGCGAGCGCGCCCACAAGATGGGCATCACCGATCCCAAGATGATTTACGGCATCGAGGACATGGCACGCGGCGACTGCTTGTTTGCAGCGACCGGCGTCACCACCGGATCGCTTCTGTCGGGCGTCAAGTTCCGCAAGGACGGTGTGATCGAGACCGAGACCGTAGTGATGCGTTCGGTGACCGGCACGGTGCGCTATATCAAGGCCGAGCACCGGCAGCTCGAGAAGTTCCACCTGGATTAAGACCCACGCACCGTCGTTCCGGGGCGATGCGAAGCATCGAACCCGGAATCCAGACGTTGTGGCGCGAGATTCCGGGTTCATCGCTGCGCGATGCCCCGGAATGACAAAAACAAAAATGGAGGCGCGCATGTCTGATCTTTCTGCCGTCAAGGCGCTGGTGTTCGACGTGTTCGGCACGGTGGTCGACTGGCGCACCAGCCTGATCAACGACTTCACCAAATGGGGCGAGACGCGCGGCTTCAAGGCAGACTGGACGGCGCTGGTCGATGGCTGGCGCGCAGTCTACACCGCCTCGATGGACGAGGTGCGCAAGCATCCTGAGCGCGGCTATGTCATTCTCGACGTCCTGCACCGCCGCTCGCTCGAGACACTGGTGAAAGACCTCGGCATCTCAGGCCTCGGCGACCCCGACCTGCATCATCTCACGATGGGCTGGCATCGCCTGCATCCCTGGCCCGACAGCGTCAGCGGGCTGACGCGGTTGAAGACAAAGTTCATCATCGCGCCGCTCTCGAACGGCAATGTCGCGCTGCTCACCAACATGGCGAAGTTTGCGGGCCTGCCCTGGGACCTGATCATGTCGGCGGAATTGTTCGAGCATTACAAGCCCGATCCTGAGACCTATCTCGGCGCGGCCAAACTGCTTTGCCTGCAGCCGGGCGAGGTGATGATGGTGGCGGCTCACAATTACGATCTGAAGAACGCGCAGAAGCACGGGCTGAAGACCGCCTTCGTGGCGCGTCCGACCGAATACGGCCCGCTGCAGAAGGTCGATTTCGAGGCCACCGGGGCCTGGGACATCGTCGCCAGGGATTTCGGCGGCATCGCCGACCGGCTCGGGTGCTAAAGGGCGGTGAGCCGCGCGATCATACCGGAAATGTCGGTATGATGGAGAGCTGACACGCGTTTAATTTCCAGGACTTAGCGTGCATTTTGCCGCAGGTGCTGCACCTTGTTTCAGCAGTTCACTGCTTTTTTTGGCGATTCGGATACCACCGGTGTGCGCCCGATGCGCGTTCTGGTTCCGCGATCAGTCGTGGAAAGTCGCGCCGCTGTCTCTTTGTCCGGCGCGGCCTTCGTGCTTACCTGCAAGCCGCATCATGACACTTCCCGCAACCGCATTACCCATCGAGCAGCCGGCGGCCTTTCTTGGCGTGAGCCAGTCGCTGACGGGAAAGCTGTGGCGAGATCGGCTGGATGCGCGCGGCGCGGCGCGGGCGCTCGCTATCACGCAGCGTCATCAGTTGCCGGAGCTTCTGGCGCGTGTGCTTGCAGGCCGCGACGTCGATATCGACGCCGTGCCGGACTTTCTCGATCCGACCATCCGAAAACTGATGCCGGATCCGTTCACTGTGACGCAGATGGAAATCGCGGCCAAGCGCATTGCGGACGCAGCCCAGCGCGGCGAGAAAGTTGCTATCTTCGGCGACTATGACGTCGACGGGGCGACGTCGGCCGCGCTACTCGCCTGGCATCTGCGCCATTGCAGTCTCGATCCCCTGATCCACATTCCCGACCGCCTGTTCGAGGGCTACGGCCCCAATACCGAAGCCGTGCGGGTGCTGGCGGCTAAGGGCGCGACGCTTCTCATCACGGTCGATTGCGGCACGACCAGCATCGAACCCCTGGCGGAGGCCACGAAGCTCGGCATGTCCGTGGTTGTCATCGACCATCATCAAGTCGGCACCGAATTGCCAGAGGTCGATGCCCTGGTAAATCCGAACCGGGCAGACGATCTGTCGGGCCTTGGTCATCTGGCAGCCGTAGGGCTGGTGCTCGTCACGCTCGTTGCGGTCAACCGCGAGCTGCGCAATCGCGGCTTCTGGACCGCCGAGATGCCGGAACCGGATCTGTTGAGCATGCTGCACCATGTGGCGCTCGGCACGGTCGCTGATGTGGCGCCGCTGATCGGGCTCAATCGCGCGCTGGTGGCCAAAGGGCTTATCGCGATGCGACGGCGCGACCATGTCGGCCATACCGCGCTGATGGATGTCGCGCGCCTGAACGGCCCGCCGGAGGCCTGGCATCTCGGCTTTCTGCTGGGGCCGCGCATCAATGCCGGCGGTCGCATCGGCCGCGCCGATCTCGGCGTGCGGCTTCTGCTGGAGGGCGATGTGTCGGAAGCCGCGCGCATTGCAGCCGAACTCGACCGACTCAACAGCGAGCGGCGCGTGATCGAGCAGGCGGCTGAAGCCCAGGCCGAGGCGGAAGCACTGGCCTCGCTCGGGCTCGAAGACAAGGGCGCGGTGATAGTCACAGCGTCGGAAGGCTGGCATCCCGGCGTGGTCGGGCTCGTTGCCGCGCGGTTGAAGGAAAAGTTTTCGCGGCCCGCTTTTGCGATCGCGCTTGAGCCCGGCGGCATCGGCACCGGCTCGGGCCGCTCGATCGCCGGCGTCGACCTCGGCAAGGCGGTGCGTCAGGCGGTGGTCGATGGCATTTTGATCAAGGGGGGCGGCCACGCGATGGCCGCGGGCGTCACTTTGCGCAAGGAGAAGCTCGCGGAGTTCCGCGCCTATCTGGAAAACACGCTGGGTCACGACGTGAGGCAGGCGCGCCATGTCAATGAACTGTTCGTCGACGGCGCGGTCACCGCGCGCAGCATAACGCCGGAGCTTGCACGGACGCTCGATCGCGCCGGGCCCTTCGGCAGCGGCAATCCGGAGCCGGTGCTGGCGTTGCCCTCGCACCAGTTGATCTATGCCGATGAGGTGGGGCAGGCGCATTTGCGGCTGCGCTTCAAGTCCGGCGACGGCGCGATCGTCAACGGCATGGCATTCCGCTCGGTGGGACAGAAGCTTGGCAATGCGCTAAAGCAAAATCGCGGCCAACAGCTGCATGTCGCGGGTGCGCTCAGTGTTGATCGCTATCAGGGCGTCGAGCGCGTACAGTTGCGCGTGCTCGACGTTGCGCTGCCCGACCAGGGCCCAGCGTTGATCAGGTAAGCCAATAAAAAGCAAATGAGTGTGGACATGGCAGGACAGGTTGCAGGCAAGGTTGCGTTGGTCACGGGAGGCGCGTCGGGCATTGGCCAGGCGGTCGCCGAGTTGCTGGCGGAGGAGGGGGCCTCCGTGGTCGTGACCGACATGGACGAGCTGAGGGGCCCCGATGTTGTGGCCGGCATCAAGAGGGCTGGCCGCGAGGCGGTGTTCCTGTCTCAGGACGTGACAAGCGAACCGCGCTGGGCCGAAGTCGTCGGTGAGATTGAAGAACGCTTCGGCAGGCTGGATGTGCTGGTATCGAACGCGGGCATTGGCATCGGCGCGGCGTCCATTATCGAGATGTCGCTGGCCGATTGGCGCCGGCAGACGGCGGTCAATCTCGATGGTGTGTTCCTATCAGTGAAATACGGCCTGCCTCTGATGCGCAAAACCGGCGGCGGCTCCATCATCATGATGTCGTCTCTGGCGGGCCTGCGCGGTGCGGCCACGCTCGCCGGTTATTCCGCGACCAAGGGCGGCGTGCGCCTGTTCGCCAAGTCGATCGCGATGGAATGTGCGTCGGTGGGTGATGGCATCCGCGTGAACTCGGTGCATCCCGGGATCATCGATACCCCCATCTGGCACAAGATTCCAGCGGGTGGCACCGCGAGCGGCCAGAACGCGCCGATCGACTTCGAGGCAATGGCAAAGCTCGCGGCGCCATTGGGGCGGCCGGGGCGCGCGCGCGAAGTTGCGCAGGGCGTGCTGTTTCTGGCGTCGGATGCCTCAAGCTATCTGACGGGCAGCGAACTCGTCATTGATGGCGGAATGTTTGCCGGCAGTGCGCCGCGGAAGTCGTAGCTCCGCCTATCCACCTTGCCGAAGGCGGGCCAGTACCTCCAATCCGCCATAGCCGTCGGCCGGCTGAATGCCGGCCTTGAGCTGGAAATCGCGGACGGCCTGCATGGTGTCGTTGCCGACGCGGCCATCGGTGCCGCCGGTGTCAAAGCCTGCCCTGGTCAGCCGCGTCTGCATCTCCTGCACCTCGGCGAGCGTCAGGGCGCGCTCCGAGCCGGGGAAGGGTTGGATGAAAGGACCGCCGCCAAGAATGCGATCGCCGAGATGGCAGATCGCGAGCGCATAGTTCATCGACGGATTGTAGCTCCGCACGGAATAGAAATTCGGGCCGAGCAGGAAGGCGGGCCCACCATCGACCGGGATCCACATTTGTGCGGACGCATCCGGCTGCCGGAACGCCTCGCCGTTGGCGCGCGTGACGCCGGCGCTGGCCCAGGCTGCGTAGCTGCGGTTGCCACGCATCGTGCGGCCGGTTGCCTTGACCTCGTAGCCCCAATGCTCGCCCCGTCGATAATGACCGCGGTCGACCAGGAATTTTGCAGTCGAGCCGAGCGCATCGTCGGGCTTTCCGAACGGCGAGATCTTGCCGTCCCCGTCATAGTCGATGCCGACATTGAGCCAGACTTCCGGCATCCATTGCGTATGTCCCATGGCGCCGGCCCACGACCCCCGCATCTCCGCCGGTGTGCTCCAGCCCTTGTCGACGATGCGCAGAGCGTTGACGAGTTCGCTCTGCCAATAGGCCTTGCGGCGGGGCGCATTCCACGCGAGGGCGGCGAGCGAGGGAAAGATCGGCCGCATGTGGTTCTTTTGAACCAGCGGATCGCCGTAGGCTGATTCCACGCCCCACAGCGCCAGCAGTGTGCCGCGCTCGACCCCGAAATCCCGCTCGATGCGTGCAAACAGAGCAGTGTTTTTCTTCAGCGCTTCCTTGCCATGGATGATACGCCAGTCGGAGACGCGGCGGTTGATGTATTGCCAGGTCTCCTCGTTGAACTCCGGCTGATTATCGAATTCCTTGAACACGCTCATGTCCGGCTCGACACGGGCCATGCAAAGGTCCCATGTGGCCGGCGTAATGCCCTTCGACAGCGCATGCTGGCGAAATTTGTCCCGCCATTGCTCGAAGCCGGCTGGAGCGGCGAGCGCGGAGGGCGAAGCGGCGACCGCACCGAACGAGAGGCCGGCGCGCAACAGCATGCGGCGGGTCGGCTGGTTCCAGGAATCACGCTGGTTCATGGGTCCAATCTAGCGCCGCGCGGGGCGCCGCAAAACCGGCTCCGGCGCGGGGAACTTCAGCTGTCCTGCTGCAGGCTGACAGCAATTCTCGCAAGCCATTGCCGGATCACGCGCTCGTCCTTGGGTGTCAAGCTCTCCACAAGTCGACGCTCCAGCACCATCGCGCGCTTGCGGCATTGCTCCAGCAGTGTCAGGCCGCGCGGCGTCAGGGTCCATTGCAGCCGTCGCCCATGCACCGGATCCGGCGTCTTCATGATAGCGCCGTCGCGCTCCAGGTTGCCGATGATGACGCCGACGGTCTGCGGCGTCAGCAGCGCCACGCGGGCAAGCTCGGCTCCGGAGAGTCCTGGATAGGCCTTCAGCATGGTGAGTGCCACGAATTGCGGCACGGTGACACCGAGTTCGCCCAGCGCACGCTCCAGCGTCAGGCGCGAGGCGGCCTGGGCCTGGCGCAGCAGATAGCCAAGATAGCCGCTCTCGCCGCGCTTGCCCTCGCCAGGCGGCGGCGGGCTGACGCTTGCGAGCGCGGGCTCCGGCTGGGGCGGGGCAACGCGGGCCCCACGCCGTCCCGTCTTGTCCGTGCCGGTCGTTCGCGCCGGCCTTGGCCGCTTTGCGGCCTTTTCCGCCGGCTGCGGAGCCATGGTCATTTCCACCTTGCGCATGGTATCAGAGCTCTTATATATTATCAGTGCTCTGATAATATAACACGAGGATGCAAAATGTCCCACCCTCGCGGCGAGTATGAAGATCTCAAGAAGATCGCGCCCGACGTTTATGAGGCGGTATCTGCTCTGGGGCAGTTGGCAGTCCGCGCCGGGTTAGACAAGCAGCTGCTCGAACTGATCAAGCTGCGCGCCTCGCAGATCAACGGCTGCGCCTTCTGCTTGCAATTTCACGTGCTGCAGGGCGAGCGGCTCGGCCTTTCCGCCGACAAGATCAACCTGGTCGCGGTCTGGCGCGAGGCGCCGATCTTCTCGGACCGCGAGCGCGCGGCGCTGGCCTGGACCGAGGCCCTGACCCTGCTGGCCAACGGGGTGAGCGACGAGGTCTATGCGGAGGCGCGTAGGGAATTCTCGGAAAAAGAGCTGATGTACCTGACCTCGGCCATTGCCTCGATCAACACCTGGAATAGATTTGGCGCTGCCTACCGCTGGACCCCTCCGGCCCGCCAGCCCGTGCGAGCAGCATCCTGAGACAAGAACGACGGTAATTCGGGAGGAGAACAAACATGACGGCGATCGCTGCAAGTCTCTCGCTGACAACAATCCGATCCCCGGCGCGGTCGGTCTGGCTGGCCGTGATAGCAGGCCTCGCCTGCGCCCTGGCCATTGGAAAGGCGCTGCCCGTGACCATGAACGCGGCTTTGGACCTGGCGGCGCCGCTTTGCGCCACTGCGGCCGAGGGATCGCCGCTCGACAAGGTCGAGGTCATTGCGTCCTATCCACTGCCCAATGTGGCGGGCAAGCGTGTGACCATCGTTCGCGTGACTTACGGTCCCGGCGGGTTTTCGCGCCCCCACCGGCATGCCGGTTCAGTGACAGCCTATGTCACGAAGGGCCAGATTCGCTCCCAGCTTGGCGGCGGTCCGCTCGAGACCTTCGCGGTCGGCCAAACCTTCTTCGAGCCGCCTGGTTCGACGCACATGGTCTCGGCCAATGCGAGCAACGTGGAGCCTGCGGAATTGATCGCGGTGTTCGTGGCCGACGAGGGGGCACAGCTCACGACCTTTCTCGATTGACCAGGTTCGTGCCGCTCTTGTTGCACCTTTTGCGCTCATCTTGTGGCGCCCGCCCACGCACGAAAATTTCAACCTGAAGGGTGAGCGGAAGTGCATCGCCCCGCTCACCAGACTTCCCGCACATCGCTACCCTGTGCCTTACTCTTGCAGCCTGGCTTTGACAAAACTCAGTCGATCGTTGCCGAAGAACATTTCGTCGCCGACGAAGAAGGTCGGCACCCCAAAGACACCCCGCGCTGCGGCGCGTTCGTTATTGGTGGCGAGCTTTTCTCCTACGTCATCAGAATTGGCCACGTCCCACAATTCCGGAGGGAGAGCATGACTCTTGGCAAATTTCGACCGTCCCTCCTCACTGGTTAAATCATCCGAGTTCCCTCCCCAAACTACGGTGAATAGTGCGCTGCTTACCTTCTCGAAAGCACCGAGCTGCTGGCCTGCGATCCCGGCACGCGAAAGCAGGTCGCTCCTGACTTGTCCTTGCATGAGCGCGTCAAACAGCTTCACATTTGGAGAGAAGGGTACCCCGTATTGCTTCGCCCAACGCACACCGTCGACAACGGAATATCTCACCTTCGGCGAATCCAGCGAGGAAGGCTGATTGTCTACCTTCTTCATGACCCAAACGATATCGATGGGCTGGTAGTGGACTTGAGCCCCGAGTTTCGTGATCTGCGTGCTCGCGAGATACGAATAGGGACTACGGTAATCGAGAACAAATTCGATCGGCATGATCTTCCACCGTGATGATTGATCACAGCAATTTTGTTGAACTATTTTGCATCATGATTGCAGATCGATAATCCGCATTACGGATGCAATACAAAGGCCGCGGATTGATGGTCATTGCTCGAGACGCGTGTCGCCATGCAGCAATGCGGTGTGGCTGCGGTCGCCGGGCTCAATCCGGACTTTGTCCGCCGCGCGAGCTGATATCGGCTAATATCCACCTGCTCTCCATCAAAAGAGGTCTCGATGATCGACCGCTATTCGGATCATGCCGCCAACGAACGCACCTTTCTTGCCTGGGTTCGCACCGGGATTGCCATTGTCGCCTTCGGTTTCGTGGTCGAGAAATTCAATCTGTTCGTCCGCACTCTGGCGGAAGCCAATGCAGGGGAGGCGGCCAAGCAGCTGCATCTGGACCGGCTTACGCGCGGTTTCAGTCATTACGACGGGCTTGCGCTGATTGTGGTCGGCATGGCGATCATGTTGATATCGCTGCTGCGCTTCGTACGCACGACCAGACTGATCGATGACCAGCAATCCCATTCCGCCGGGAGCGTCAGGGCTGAACTGGTCTTGTCGGTGGTGCTGACGCTAATCGTCGCCAGCCTGATGGCTTATTTTGCGATCGAGTGAGAGACGCAAGGCGCTGGCGCAAGACCCGGCTGGTCAGTTCTCACTGCCGCCTTCCTGCATGTCGGGCTTGATCACATCCTCCGGCAGCGCATGCGCAACCGGCGAAGCCGCGATCTGCGGCCCGATCTCGCGGCCGCGGCCGTGGATCAGCCGCTCATAGGCCGCGATCAGGGTGACGTAGGGATTGACCCAGATCCAGCCGTCGCGCGTGAACACCTGCACGTCGAAATGCAGGTGGCGGCTGGTGCCATTAGGATGGTCCAGATAGTTCGAAACCACACCGATTTGCTCGCCCTCCGCGACCTCGCGCCCGTTCAACAGGCGATCGGCGTCCATCGTGGATGGGTTCATGTGCATGTAGCGGAAGCGGATGTGCTCGGTGGTTGTATTGATCTGCAGCGTCGCGGCCTGCTGCCGCAGGGAACGCAGCACGACGCCGTCGCGCACGGCAAAGATCGGCCGCTGCCTGGGATCGCAGACGCTTGCCGGCGTGTCGGCGGGGCAGGGCGCGGGGCGGATGTCCTGTCCCTGGTGGCCGTGGCCGGTGGCGCATTGGCCGACATTAAAGCTGCGCGCCTCGCAAAAACTGTCACGCCAGGGATAGCCGCCGCTCGGCGAGTCGGACTTGTCGGCCGGGCGGTGCTTGCCGAAGGATTGCGAATGCAGGAAGGCGGGAGCGTTAAGCGGAAAGCGGATTTGGGAGTAGGCGTTGAAATCGGTGCGGCCGCTCTGGCGGTGAAAGCCGCTGCCCTCGAGAAGGTCGCCAACGGGCCGGTAGGTGAAGTCGGCCGATCGCTCGCTCGGCCGCTCGGTGACGAGGGAGGCGGTATCCTGGCGCGGGCGCAACGGCCGGCCCCCTGCGACATGGAGCGCCTTCAGAAACCGCTCGGCGATAGGGTAGGCCTCGCGGCAGGCCAGCCGCCGCGGGCGGGGTGCGGAGTCCAGACACTGGATCGAGACGACGTAAGGCACGCCGAAACGGGTGAAGGCATAGCGGACATAGCCTTCGCGGATGAAACGGCGCAGATCTGGATATTGCGCGGCTAGGCTCTTGACTGGCTCGCCCTTGCCGCCGGCGGGGTCGGCGATGTCATAGATCAGGAGCGAACCGCTGATCTGGACCTCGACCGGCTTGGCAAAGATGCGCGACGGCAGGCCGTCGCCTGCGCCGGGCTCGAGCGAGAACACCGCGTCGTAGCCCGCGGGGCCGGCGTCAAAGAAATCCACGCTGCGGAAGTCGGCCTGGTAGCGCGACACCGGGATGGCTTTTTCGCTCCCGTTCTGCCGCGTCTGCAGGAAGGCCGTTGTGTCGAACGGCAGCAGCACCGGCACGGCGCTTCGGGCAATCCCGGTGAAGATCGGGGTAGTGGCGGCATTCAGCGCGACCCACGCCGGCACGACCCGCGAATCAAAGCCGCTGACGCGGTGCTGGGGCGCGAAGCTGAAATCGGCGGCAAGCGAGGGCGCGGCGGCAAGCTCGACGCGGAACTGGTTCTGCGCCGCGCGCCAGTCGGCATGCACGACGGACGTCTCGGGGGTCCGGAACTCCTCGGCGGAAACAGTGAGCCGGCCGGCGAGGAGTAAAGCGAAAGCTGCCAGCAGGAGGTTGACGAACCGGACAGCCTTTCCACTCACCCCTGCGTCCCCCGGCGCAAACCCGCTGTGATATTAATCCTTTGCACGCTCGGCGTAAGAGCCGTCTTCGGTCATCACCACAATCCGCGTGCCGACGCCGATGTGAGGGGGCACCTGGGTGCGGACGCCATTCGACAGCATGGCGGGCTTGTAGGACGAGGAGGCGGTCTGGCCCTTTGTGACCGGCTCGGTATCCACGACCTCCAGAGTCACCCGCTGCGGCAATTGCATCGCGACCGGGCTGACGTCGTGCATCAGAAGCTTGACGGTCATGCTTTCCTGCAAATAGGGCGCGGAGGTGCCCACAATGTCCTTCGATACCTGGACCTGGTCATAGGTCTCGGGGTTCATGAAGTGGTAGCCTTCGCCATCTTCATAGAGGAAGGTAAAATTGCGCTCCTCGACGGTCGCCTTTTCGACCTGGTCGGTGGTCTTGTAGCGCTCCGAGACCTTCACCCCGTCGCTGATTCGGCGCATTTCGATCTGGCTGACGGGGGTTCCCTTGCCGGGATGGATGTTCTCGGCGCTCAAAACGACGTAGAGCTTGCCGTCTTGCTCGATCACGTTGCCCTTGCGAATAGAACTGGCGATGACTCTCAAAGCTGATCTTCCTGATATTTGGGCCCGAAATGGTGCTAAGCGCCGGTCTCGGGGGGCGTTTGATGCGGTTTCGGGCCGCAACATACTGATTTTGTCGCCGGATGCCAGCATTTTGCCGCCGCATAGGCTGAACCCGTGATGGCCGGAGAAGGCCCGATTTCGCCCTGGTGGTCGGCCTCCCGACACGCCGATACCAGGCCGTTTCTGAAGCACCGGGCCGCGATCACGCGGGCTTTGCGGGCCTGGTTCGAGTCCCAGGACTTTACCGAGGTCGAGACCGGGATTTTACAGGTTTCCCCTGGAAATGAGACCCATCTGCACGCGCCGCACACACAATTGGTCCGCCCCAATGGCGAGCAGGCAATACGCTATTTGCGCACCTCGCCGGAATTTGCCTGCAAGAAGCTGCTTGCCGCCGGCGAAACGAAGATATTTGAGTTCGCGCGGGTGTTCCGCGACCGCGAGCGCGGCGACGTGCATCTGCCCGAATTCACCATGCTGGAATGGTACCGAGCCAACGCTCCCTATGAGGAAATCATGGCGGATTGCGTGAGCGTCATTGCGCATGCCGCGCAGGCGACCGGCTTCGGCACCTTCTCGTTCCGCGGCAAGGGCTGCGATCCCTTTGCCGAGCCGGAACTGCTGACGGTCGGGGCGGCGTTTGCGCGCCATGCGGGCGTCGATCTGCTGGCGACGATCGAAGGCGGCGAGGGCAATCGCGGGCTGCTGGCCAAAGCGGCCGAGGGCAAGGTGCGGCTTGCCGATGATGACAGCTGGTCCGATATCTTCAGCAAGATCCTGGTCGAACATGTCGAGCCGCAACTCGGATTCGGGCGTTTGACGGTGTTGTTCGAATATCCGGCGCCGGAAGCGGCGCTGGCGCGGGTGAAGCGGGCCGACCCGCGGGTCGCCGAGCGCTTCGAGGTCTATGCCTGCGGCGTCGAACTCGCCAACGGTTTTGGCGAGTTGACCGATGCGGAAGAGCAGCGCCGACGGTTCGCGCTTGCGATGGACGAGAAGCAACGCCGCTATGGCGAGCGCTATCCGCTGGATGAGGATTTCCTGGCGGCGGTTGCGAGCATGCCGGAGGCCTGCGGTGTTGCACTCGGCTTCGACCGGTTGGTGATGCTGGCAAGCGGTGCGCTGCGCATCGACCAGGTGACATGGACGCCCGCGACGTTGGACCGATGAGCAGGATGAATTTAGCAACGACACTCCGTGATCCGACCGAGCTGGCGGCACAAGGTCTGGTGCCAGCCGCCGATCTCGCCGATCTCGAAAAGGTTGCGGCGCGCTATGCGATTGCGATCACGCCGGATCTTGCCGCGCTGATCGACCCGAATGATGCGGCCGACCCGATCGCGCGGCAGTTCGTGCCGAGCAAGGAAGAATTGCTCCTCGATCAAGGCGAGCGTGCCGATCCGATCGGCGATCATGCTTTTTCACCGGTCGCCGGCATCGTGCACCGCTATCCCGACCGGGTGTTGCTCAAGCTCGTCCATGTCTGTGCGGTCTATTGCCGCTTCTGCTTCCGCCGCGAGATGGTCGGGCCGGGCAAGGACAGCGCCTTGTCTGAGGCCGCCTATTCGAGTGCGCTGGATTATATCCGCACACACAAGCAAATCTGGGAAGTGATCCTGACCGGCGGCGATCCCTTGATGCTGTCGCCGCGAAGGCTCAAGCAGGTAATGCATGACCTAGCCGCGATCGATCATGTCAGGATCATCCGCATTCACACCCGCGTGCCGGTCGCCGACCCCTCGCGGATCAGCGATGACATGCTGCAGGCGCTGAGAGTTGAAAGCGCGACGGTGTGGGTCGCGCTGCACGCCAATCACGCGCGGGAATTGACTGAACACGCGCGTCAGGCTGTTGCGCGCCTGGTCGACGCCGGCATTCCCATGGTGAGCCAGTCGGTGCTGCTTCGCGGCGTCAACGACAGCATTGTTGTGCTGGAAGAGTTGATGCGCGCCTTCGTTGAATGCCGCATCAAGCCATATTACCTGCATCATGGCGACCTTGCGCCGGGGACGGCGCATTTGCGCACAACGCTCGCCCGCGGGCAGGCTTTGATGGGCGCTTTGCGCGGGCGGGTGTCCGGTCTGTGCCAACCGCAATATGTCCTTGATATCCCCGGCGGCGCCGGCAAATCGCCGGTCGGCCCGAACTATCTGCAGGCCGAAAATTCTTTTGTGGGTGAAGGTGATGCGGCTTCAGAAACGCGCTATCGTGTCACGGACTATTGCGGTGAGGTGCATCTCTATCCACCTCAGCGCTGAGGGATATGACGTGCTCTGACAGGAGGAGCGACATGAAGAGGAGCAACATGAACAGGACGACTGGCCTACTCGCGCTCCTGGTTCTCTTCGGCGGAGCCGAGGCGATGGCCCAGAGTATGAACAAGGGCTCGTCGTCGACGGGCCAGACCATCAATGGCGGTATACCAGAGGCACCGATCGGCCATCGTCAGCCACGGCCGGGCGACGTGCCGGATGAGAAGAACTTGTCTGATCCGAACAGCGCCCAGAACAAGGAAGACGCGGCGCTCGACAAGAAGATCAAGAGCATCTGCCGCGGCTGCTGATCCGATCCTGCGCGCCCGACTCGCGTTTCGGGTCGGTCGTCCCGCCGTCGGTCAGAGCGTAACGACGATCTTCCCGAACTGCTGGTTGGACTCCGGAACCTCCACGATTTCCTCGAACGGGAAGCTTCTGGCGATCACGGGCCGCAGTGCACCGGAGTTTAATCCGTCAAGGATGGACGCTTTTGCGCTCTCGATTGATGCGCTGGCGGCCGCGCTCCCGAAGCTCATGACGTGAGCCCGCAAAGCGCGGCCCGCGCGAGCGCCTCACTTACGCCGAGTGTTCGCGGGTGACTGCGCGCGCAGGACGACGGCGCGCCACGACGGCGTTGGCCAGCTGCTCCAGCGCCGGCACGGTCGTCTCCCAATCGATGCAGCCGTCCGTGATGCTCTGTCCGTAGGTTAGCGGTGTACCCGGCCGCACGTCCTGACGGCCAGCGACGAGGTTGCTCTCGATCATGACGCCCATGATGCGGTGCTCACCGTCCGCAACCTGGCCGGCGACGTTGGCCAGCACCTGTGGCTGGTTCTCGGGCTTCTTGTTGCTGTTGGCGTGGCTGGCATCGATCATCAGGCGCGGCGCGACGCCGGCCTGATGAAGCTCGATCGCGGCCGCCTCGACGCAGGCTGCGTCGTAGTTCGGTACGCGGCCCCCGCGCAGGATGACGTGGCAGTCGATATTGCCAGTGGTTGTCGCAATCGCCGAGCGGCCGCCTTTCGTCACCGCCAGGAAATGGTGAGGATGCGAGGCCGCCTTCACCGCATCGGCTGCGATGCGCACACTGCCATCGGTGCCGTTCTTGAAACCGACCGGGCAGGAGAGGCCGGAGGCGAGCTCGCGGTGGATCTGGCTCTCGGTGGTGCGCGCGCCGATCGCCGCCCATGACACGAGATCTGCAATGTATTGCGGCGTGGTCATATCGAGGAATTCGGCGCCCGCGGGCAGGCCGAGATTGTTCACTGCCGACAGCACGGAGCGCGCCAGGCGCAGGCCCTTGTTGATGTTGAAGCTGCCGTCGAGGTCGGGATCGTTGATCAGCCCCTTCCAGCCGATAGTGGTCCGCGGTTTTTCGAAATAGACGCGCATGACGATTTCGAGGCGGTCGGCAAGACGCTCGCGCAAGGTGGTGAGCCGCTCGGCGTAGTCAATCGCGGCGGCCGGATCGTGGATCGAGCAGGGGCCGACAATGACCAGCAGGCGGTCGTCGGTGCCGTTCAGGATGGCGTGGATAGCGTTGCGCGCGGCCATCACCACGCGGGTTGCGGTAAGGGTACGCGGAATTTCCCCCATCACCTCTTCCGGGGTGGTCAGTTCCTTGATTTCCCTGATCCGAAGATCGTCGGTTGTACTCAGCACGGCGGGCTCCTCTAAGGCATTTGCTTTGGGACCTGCCGGCCAATAAAAAAGCCGCCAGGTCTGGCGGCTGTTTGGACTTTTGGCTGCAATTCGTCAGATTGAGCGCGATCCTCCCACCGCCAGCGAGCTGTCGTAGCTAAAGTACCAAAAATAGCTGGTGGCGAAGTTGATCATGGCCGCCTCATAGCGCAGCCGTTTCCTCTTGTCACCCCTTAAAATTCGCGGCGGCGTCAACCCTGCCGGGCCGCCAGCGCCATGCCGATCAGGGAGGCACCGCCGAATACCAGGTTGATGCCGACCAGAAGGCCGATCGCCCATTCGGCCGATCCGGGCAGGCCGGCGATGATCATGAATGAAATCAGGATGTCGAAGATGCCGGCGATCATGAGCCACAGCCAGCGCTCCGACAATTCGCGCCGATGCTCCAGCGCATACATGATCGTGGCGACACCTTCGGCGACGAAATAGGCACCGACGACGAAGGTGAGGGTCAAGACACCCTGCGCCGGCTTGGCGAGCAGGATGGCGCCGGCAACCACTGCGAGGACGGCCGATATCAACGACCACCAGAAGCCCGGCATCGCCCGCGCCCAGAAGGTCAACACCAAGCCTGCGATGCCGCTGATCAGGAACATCCAGCCGACGAAGATCGTAACCGCAAGACTTGCGAGCGGAGGCACGATCATGGCGGCAAGCCCGAGGATCACGAGCAGGATGCCTTCGAACAGGAAAGCCTTCCAGTGCTCGCGCACCGCGGCCTGCATGCGCGATTGCAACTTCTTGATCTCGTTGCTGGGATCCTGGGGAAGGGTCATCTGATGTCTCCCAAAACCGGCCAAGGAAACTCGACAAAGAAACTCGACAAGGAAACTCGACACGGCCGCATCGCACCTGACGTTCTTAGGCTTTCGTTTTCCCAGTCTACCCGAGCCCCGCGGGCGAGCCTATCCCGTCGTCCGCAGCCGGTTGCGGCTGAATAGATAGATCGCAGTTGTGACGACCAATAGCGCGGTGCCGAGCAGGAGCGCCGTAAAGCCGACGGGGATCAAGAGGATCGCCACATTGCGATCGGGGTTGTGCAGCCAGTGATGGATCGAGGTCAAAACGAAGACCAGGCCGATAAACCCGGCGCCACCGCCAAGCACCAGCAGTGCCCACATCCGCCGCAACTGGCTCAGGCGTTCACGTGCAAGCTCGGTGCGAGGGGCGTGATGACGGGCGACCCGCCGCACCAGGCGCGCGGCAAAGCCGATCGAGGAAAACCCGATCAGGACGCTGGCCGCACCGAGCCAAAGCCGTAGTGTTGGATCAAGACCGGCATATTTCTGCAGCATCAGAAGCGGGAAATCGAAGCCCGCATGCAAAGCGACGGGGCCGATCAGCACAAGCGCCAGGCTCGAGATGCGCGCCCAATCGCGATGGTGCCGGTGGGCGCCGAGCGCGGTGCCGGAGCGCGCGATGGCGAGATAGGCGCCGGCGATGATGCCGAGCGCGCCATGGAAGGGCACGGTGAGCACGCTGCGCAAGGCCGCCAGCGAGCGCCACATATCGGCGTGCTGCACGAGATAGGCGAGGTTTTCATAGGCGGCAAACCCGAGCCCCGCCGCCGCGCCATACACCACCGTGTCCATCGGATCGTCGAACGTCCGCCGCCGCGACGACACGGCGATGATCACGAGAATTTTGACGGCTTCCTCCGGCAAGGCGACGCCGAACAGCGAATGCACGGCCTGCGCCACCCAGATGTTGTCGGGGGCGACGAACAGATTGGCGAAGGGGGCGCGCACCACGCCGAGGAACGAGATGCTGGCGGCGCCGAGTAGAAAGGCACCCCATACCCTGACAGGCGAGCCGGGTCGCTCTCCTGCGGCGATGACAAGCCACAGGATCAGAAGCGCCGGCCCTACCGCGGCGGCTCCGATGACGGTGGGGAGTGAGGTGAGCAGGTTCATGTCCGATGGCAGATGGGCTCTTGTGCTGGGTTCGCCAAGGAGTGTGATTGCGACCTTCTATCGTCACAATAGCCGTTCGCAACGCGCAGACTCCGCTTTTTTATTGAGAATAGATTGTTCGAAAGACCGGAGCTTTCGCTTATGCGCGAGCAGCCGCGGCAGCTGTTTTGCATCTGCGCACGGTCGCGTTACCAGATGAAACGTGAGGCGCGATCCGCGATTGCCTTGCAATCCTCGGCTTTGGCAAGGGCTGCCGATGCGAGCGTGCAAACGCGATCACGCCAACAAGAAATCTCGTCATCGGCTGCTTTCCGGCGACCTTCGCGCGGCAAGGCCAGGAATTCGACCGACAATTATTATTTGCAAGTCAAATCAACGGCTTTTCTGGATTATTTGAAGCTGGAATTCACGACTTCACCGGTGCTGCTCATAAGTGTATTTACGACGCCGCATGTGAAGTCTTAGCATTCAACTTGAGCCTCTCGCGAAAGCTTGCGCTCGAGGCGGATTGCAGAGCCAATCTGAATTTTATGTTCTCAAGTTGTTGTAACGGATGACATATCGGGCGTGATCTCAGCAAGACGTGAGCGGGGTTGGGAACAGCGAGGCATTGGGGATGGTTTTATTCAGCACGGCACATAGCCGGATGGAACCGGTCCCGGGCGCCGATCCGGCGTATCATCATGGGCCGGTGAGCGCGTTGGTGTTTGCCGCCTTGGACCATGGGATGCCGGCTTGATAGCTGGGAGCACCTCCGCCGCGCCCTTGGCGCTGCCTGTTACCCTTGACGCCGTGATCTGGCGCCGGCCAGGATTGGAAAGTTAAGGAAATGCCTGCCCTTGACGCCGCCGTGATTTTTTTGGCCCTGACGGCCTTTTTTGCGGCCTTTGTGAATGGAGCTATCGGCTACGGCTTCTCCTCGCTCACCGTGCCGCTTGCCCTGGTCGTCTACACCAATCGCATTCTCAATCCGGCCATCGTCCTGGTTGAGGTCTTCGTCAATTTCTACGTCCTCTCTATCAACCTGAAGGGCGTGCCGTCGGTCTGGAAACGGGTATTTCCTATCCTGCTCGGGCTTTTGCCGGGCATTGCGATCGGCGGCTATGCACTGGCCTCACTGCAGCCGGGTTGGGTTAAGTTCGCTACCTACACGGTCATTCTGCCCCTGATCCTGCTGCAAGCCGCGGGTTGGCGGCGCCCGATCAAGGCTAGCTGGCTCATCGGCCTCCCGTTCGGCTCGATGCTGGGCGTCCTCTATTCGGTGACGACCATATCGGGCCCGCCTTTGGCGATGCTGTTCAACAATCAGGGCCTGGTCAAAAACGAGTTTCGCGCCGGCCTCGCCCTGGTTCGCGTGGCCGAATCGACTGTGACTGCGATCGTTTATTACAAGCTCGGCCTGTTCATCTCGGAAAGCGCCAGCCTGCTTTATGTCTTGATTCCGAGCGTCGTGCTTGGCATCCCGCTGGGGTCTTTTGTCATCCGGCGGCTGGACGCGGAGAGTTTCCGCCGCATCTGCATGAGTTTCGACGCCTGGGTCGTCGGCTTCGGCCTGTCGCGGGTGCTGATCGAGTTGAACCTGATGAAGAGCCCGTGGGCCTATGGCGTGATGGCAGCCACGATGCTGATCGATCTTTGCCTGCTCTACACGTTCTTTACGGCACACAAGGCGAGCGCCAAGCCGTCATAAACCAATGGCTGCAACCAAAGGCTGCGCGCCGACCGCAAGACCTAAAGCGCTGAGATCTGGTTGAATCGTCATCGCGCTTCAGGTCTTTGATTGAGCATGATCTTTTCGGAAAACCGCTACACACTTTTCCGGATCATGCTTTAGTTGGCGGCGGCGCCGGTCTTGGTCTTTGATTTCGCGGTCTTGGCGGCCGGTGTCGATGTCACCGTCTTCGGGGTATCCGAACGCACGGCGCCCCAGGGATCGCTCGGGCCCTTGTCGGGGATATTGCCGAGGGATTTCTGATAGGCGCGCTGGGCGTCCTTTTCGGCCTGGATCTCGGTTTGTGACTTCTCCTTGTCGGCTTCGCCATACCGCTGAACATGGTTGTCCTGGGCGAAGGCCGTGGTGGCCAACAGCGAGATCATCGCAGCAAGAATAATGCGCATTGGGGGCTCCCTCGATCCAGACCAAATCAGCGTAAAGGTGGTTTGTGTCTAAAACAAAAGCAGCCGCCACGCCAAGCGTCGAAATTGGGAGCGAAGCAGGGTGCGCGCGGGTGGGGCTTGACCGGCCATCCTGTCGCATACAACGCTGCGTGACCGGCGGGAACCGCGCGGCCGAGCTGGTCGTTGCGTGAGCTGGTCGTTGTAAAATCATGGCCGGGAGAGATCATGAAATGACAAAGCTCTCCATTTCGCTCGCTGCGCTTTGCGTGTGGCTTTCCCTTGGTGCCGCTTCTGGCGCCGGCATGGGAATGCACCATTCGAGCAGCTCAGGCGGCGGCGCCTTCGGCAGCAGCGCGGCTGCGCCCGGCACCAATTCGCTCGGCACTGCGCTATCCTCGTCGGGACGAGGCAACGGGCGTATGAAAGGCCCGCCGCTCGGCACCGGCAGTCCCGCTGTCGATCGTGAGGACAAACAGGTCGCCAGGATCGTGCATTCTTCCATCTGCCGGGGCTGCTGAGTCCTCGGCAATGTCCGCGTACGCTACTGCGTGAGCAGCCGCCGGCAGGCGTCGACAAAGACCTGCGCGCCGGTGACGATGTCCTCGTCCGCAGTGTTCTCTGTCCAGTGGTGGCTGATGCCGCCGATCGAGGGCACGAACAGCATACCCGCCGGCATGATCGTGGCCAGCACCTGGGCATCGTGACCCGCACCGCTCGGCATCCGCAGCGATTTGCCGCCGGCAAAATTTGAGCTGGCCGCTTCGATCGCCTGCTGGAATTTGCTCTCCATCATTGCGGGCGTGCCGCGGCGAATGCATTCCACCGTAACGCGGCAGCGCGCCTGCGCGTTGACCTCTTCCGCCATGGTCTGAAGCTCAGCTTCCAGCCGCGCCACCACGGCGACGTCGGCGTCGCGTACCTGAAACAGCATGTCCGCGGTACCAGGAATGATGCTGGGCGCGCCGGGGTCGAGTGTGATGCGGCCGGTGGTCCATACCGTGCGCGGCCCGCAGATATGCGGGAAGCGCTCATCGATTGCGACACAGAATTTTGCCAGCGCGAGCCCCGCGTCCCTGCGGTCCGTCATCCGCGTGGTGCCGGCGTGATTCTGCTCGCCGGTGAAGGTGATGCGGTATTGAAAGATACCGACGATCGAGGTGACGATGCCGATCTTGAGGCCTTCGCTTTCCAGGGTCCGGCCCTGCTCGATATGGGCCTCAAGATAGCCGACGTGCCGGCCGCGCTCGGCCGCTTGCCGCGGAATCCCGGCAAGGCCCGCTGCGCTCAATGCCTCGCGCATGGCGCGGCCGCTGCTGCGATCGCTGGCCGCGTCGATGTCGGCTTCGGTGACGCCGCCGACATAGGAGCGGCTGCCAAGGAAGTGGCCGAAATGGCCTTCCTCGTCGCACCAGGCAGCGACCTCGACTGCGCCTGTGACATCAGGATCGTTGTTGAGCACGCGCGCGGCTTCGAGCGCATAGATGACGCCAAGCGGCCCGTCGAGCCAGCCGGCATAATTCTGGCTCTCCAGATGCGAGCCCGCGAGCAGCTTCGGGCCCGTCTTCGTGCTTGTCGTCAGCACATTGCCGATGCCGTCGATCGCTCCCGTCAGCCCCGCCTCGGGCAGCTTGGCAAGCAGCCATTGCAGCGACTCTAGATGCGGCGCGGAGAAGGTGGGCTTATGCACACCGCTCCTGTAAGCGCCGATTGCGCGCAGCGCATTGAGATCGGCGAGGACGCCGGTGCCAGCGGCGGACGAAGGGGTGTCGGGCATGAAGCCATGGTCTCCGGTGCTGTCGGTAACATCGCCTTCTGTCAGCCTGGACGGCGGATGGCGAGCCTTATTTGTAAGCAGCGTGCAGCATCGTTCTGCGATGCTGATTCCGCGCCTGGAGCGGGCGGCCGGTGATGCCGTCGCGTTTGGCTGCATTGCGAATCCGGAGTGGAGGGGAACAGCCAACCTCATGGGCTACTTGGCATGTGTCGGCCATAGCTCCTGTTGATGGCAGGGCAATTGGAAGTGGTTCGACAGGGCCGCCGGCAATTGCTTGGTGCCGGCGGCCCACCGGTCCTGACTGGTTCAAAGCGTTGTGTAATCTCAAGTTCGGGCGGAAGCGTTAATTGGTCAGTCGCAATTCCCGCTCTTGATCCCGACAATCCAAACCCTTCGTGAGATCTGGCACTGCCAGTATTCGTTCGATCGCCGATCATCAATGACGAGCAATGTCGGCGCGGAACCCGGTTTGACTGTTCGATGTTGCCCGACACATTGGGAAAGGCCGGGTGGACAGCGATTTCTATTTTGCGGCGCAATTGCAGCAGATCAGTATCTGTATGACGGTGAGCCGCCTTGGTTCTCGTCGTGCTGCGCGGAAGCAATCAATACGTAAGTACCAGCGCGAGCGTGGCCTTGCGCGGTTGCCCAGACTGGTGCAGCCTCATTGCTATTGAAGTTCGGCGTCAAGTTTTTGAACCGCCTCCGCGAAAAACGCGAAGGGTATTTTAGTGGGGTTTGTGTTGTCTTGCGAGGTTTTTTGCATGTCAGTCGCGCTGGAGCTAATTGTCGATGGGTATGTTCGCTTGAATGATCGCGGAGCGATCGTAGGCCTGAAGGCGCACCGTGAGAACTTGTTGGCGCTCTTGAGAGCACAATTGGGCGGTTGCTTCGACGTCAGCCGATCCATCGCTCAGATGGAAGAGGAGCTTGCGCAGATCGAAGCCGGATTGGAGCGGCTGGATGAAGCCACTGCGTCCGCACCGGGCAACGACATGCAGGCATCCATTTTCAACTGACCTCTTTTGATCGAGCGGCACAATGCGCAAAGATGCCACCGATGAGATGAAATGCGAGGCCTGCAACGGCACGGGCTTTCCGCGTATCAAGCAGCCATCGCAGCCGGGCCGGCGGATATACCCCGCGCCGTGCAAGCGGTGCGGCGGCAAGGGGTGCGTGTCCGCAGGCAAGCAAGCAAGTAAGCAAGTAAGCAAGTAAGCAAGTAAGCAAGTAAGCAAGTAGTAAGAGATAACCCGCTCGTTGGGGCAAAGAGCGGGTTCGCTCTCAGCTTGGCAGAAGCTACGCTACTGCGAACAGCGTGCGGTGATGATGCCTTGGCAAGCTTACATGGACCTGACGCGACGCTCAGTCGTCAAACCATTCACGAGACCCGCGGCAAGATCCTCTTCTGCGCATGATCAGACACAACCGGATATCGGCAGGCCCGCGATCAATATCGAACGGATCAATCGCCCATTCGCTCAATTTTGATTGAGCAATTGCTGCGGCATGTTGGTGCAGCGAACCAAGCAAGCCGTGCTATGACGAGGCGCGTCGATCCAAACCAATGAGACATGCCATGGCGACCGTGAAGCTGCTTGCCGACGATGAACTGTCACCCGAGGCGCGTGTCATCTTCGATGACATTCGCAGGACGCGGCAATCCGATTTCGTCAACAACTTCTGGCGCGCGCTCGCGCATGACCCGAAGACACTTGGCCGGACCTGGGACAGTCTCAAACAGGTCATGGCGCCGGGCGCGCTTGAGCCGAAGGTCAAGGAAATGCTCTACGTCGCAGTTTCGATTGCTCATGGCTGCAGCTACTGCATTCATTCCCACACCGCCAGCGCTCGTGCGAAGGGCATGACCGATCAGGAATATGCTGAGCTGATCGCCATCGTCGGCATGGCCGCGGAGACGAACCGGCTCGTCACGGCCCTGGGCGTCGCCGTCGACGACGCGTTCCTCGTGGATCCGCCAAAGAGCGGCCCGCAGGACTTTTAACGGGTTTGCTCTGATCCTGCGCGGATCACGTCCTCGTCGCGCTCGGTCGTCTTCGCGCGCGGAGCGGCTTTCGGCTCGCCCGCCTTACCACCTTGTGCGCCACCCTGGCGATGAGTGCCTAACACTCGCCGAAAGCGCTCAGCAGCCCAATCGCTGCGGGAATCAAGGCCACGCAAGTCCATAAGGCGGGCGCGCTGGAGTCCAGGCCGGCAATAAAGATCCAAATGCCAAAGCCGATAATTCCCACTGAGATCAAATAGGCGAGCATTTTTTCCATTGGCCATCCAGCGCAGGCAGTGGCCGAGGGCAACTACGGTGACGACTCCGCCACCTCTATCGGTCGCGGTGTTGCTCGCGACCTTGGGGGAAGGATCCCACAAAAGCGCTTCGGCTGCATTGAACTTGGAGTGAGTTGCCACCGGCTCCCGGTAATCAGCCTCGGCAAATCTCTCGCGCGAAGTGCATGGGCGCCCCGACCTGTCCGGCGCCGGCCGCTCATCGATTGGATGTACCTTTCCAGCTGGATCGGCTTTAAAGCTGGCTCTTTCACTTCTTCGCCCTCAGCCTAACCCCGACCAGGCGCGGCGCACCTCAGCCTGATCAATTTCGTCCAGGTAAGCCTGTAAATCCGCGCGGGCTCGCTCAATCAAACAGACGGCCCGCATCGGCGCACGGCCTTGTTTGGCGATTTCTATGAAGGAGTCCAAATCGTCACAAAGTTCGCGCGTGGCTTCGACCAAACTGGCGCTCATTTCAATTCTTCCTCCGAAGGCGATCTCGACCAGGCGGTGCCAAGCCTGGTGTGGCCCAAACCCATCAGCCGAGAGTAAACCCCTTCGTCTGCTCGTGAATCACTTTGACTGTGCACCTCGCCCGCCATTTAACGTGAACTGGGCCAGGGAACTAACCATGCTTTCGGCTATAGCAGGCGCTCTCATCGTTCTCAGCATTGGCATTCTTGTGGCCCATGCCATGGACGGCTTTCGCTCGAGGCGATGAATCTCGGCGGCTATCGCACGCTCACGTAAGCGCCCCATGCAGCGGCCAAGCCCGCCGCGACGAGAAGATAGAGCGGCTTGTCGCACAGCGTAGCCCCGTATTGATACGGCTCAGCGCCGGAACTCCCGAGTTGAAGCAGCCCCGCAGAAGAGAACAGGCCGGCTGCTATCGCTAAAGCACCTCCGACATAATGCATACCATGCGCTCCGGTTGCTCGATCCATACGAGACAAGCGCGCCGATTCGCGCAACTTACAAGCACCGGTCCAGAGGTGGATTTTTTCCATCGAGCACGGGGTGGGTCTCAAGGACATCCGGCGGCCGCGCTGGCCGAGTTCCGGGAACTGCGGCAATCGCTCGTCAAAGCAGCCACAGCGCCGACGGCACTGACTGACACTACCCCTTGCACGAAACCCGGCGGTTTGAGATGGCGGAGGCGCGGGACATCTAAGGAACGACGGTCACTGCGGTTGCCGCCGCCGAAGCCGACGGGCTAGCACAAGTTCGTATTGAGCCGGCTCGTCGCCGCGCCACCATCGTGCCGCATACAAAGGCGCCATCGAACCATGAAGCGCAACCGGCGCCGGTCAGTCGTACATACCGGAGAGAGCATAGAAGAACCGCACTACAGTCCGCCGGTTCGAGCCGGTGGGCTTTGACCTAACGTGATAGCCGTTGAATCAAGTAATTGTCGGCCGCGCTGACTATGTTCGATCATTGCTTTCTCGGCCCCATTTTCGTCGGCGCAACAAGCAATGCATTTCCGGTCGGCAAACACGAGCCACTGGTGAAGCGCAACTTCCCTGATGACGTACTCGGTCATTTCGAGCGTCCTGGCAGCGAGTTGACTGTATGTTACACCAACAGCGTTGCTTGTCTGTTAACCCCAATCCGATGACATCTGCGATCCCTGGGCAGCGGCACGCGAACCAGCGACCTTTACTGTTCCAAAGTTTGCCTCCGTTCGATCCAAATCTTCGGTTAGTGCGGGCCCCAGTGGAGGATTGCCATCGTGCGTCATCTCGTCGTTGGGCCGGCACTAATCCTCCTCCTGGCGTGCAGTAGCGTTTCTGCTGGTGAAGCGCCGCCATCGACCGAATCCGATAGCACACCAAAGGTGCAGAACCGGCCGTCACCTACCCAAGGGCACGCCAAAAAGAATAAGCAGATCTCAAGCACTCGGTCCCGGTCGGCACTGTCATCATTGCCACTCTCGTCGGCAGAGGCTTATGCGGCCGAACATTCCGCCGATCTGCCGGTTTCATCGGCGGCGAAACAGGCGTCACCTACTACCGGTTCATGGACAGGCTTCTACGTTGGGGCTGGCATTGGTGCCGGTCGGCAATGAAACACCGACGCTCAGCAAAATAGGTGCGCATGTCGTCGACAAGGCGGCGCGCTAACGGGCAGTTCTGTCAGCTTGTCGGGCATGTCCCCGACATAGGTAATCAGTGCCTCATTGCGAGGCTTGAGAAGAAGCATAAATACGCTATGCCCTCGGATTGTAAGGCCCCCAGCCTCCTGAGTCCGATGGGCGGGCGGCCCCGCTACGCATGGCGGGGCCGTGCAACTCGCAACCGCGGGCTACGAGCGGTTCTGCTCCCGCTCCGAGTTTGCTGTCAGCGCCCGCTGGATATGTTCGGCTTCCTCCTTTGTCAGACTAGCTGCCGGATTGGTCCCGACCAGTGCCGGGCCCTTGCGTTCCCGATCGTAAACCATCCAGCCCTTACAGCCCTGGCGCACGAGAAATCTTGGCGCAGAAGGCGCCTCGTTGCTCATCCGGCCTGCCTCTATTTGTCCAATCGGAGAAGAACACCTTAAGCTGAAGCAAATTCCCGCCAACTTGAGCGGCGCTGTGACCTGTCTGCTCGATCGCAGGCCAGGAGGGCGCGGAGGGAAGCCGCTGTCGCCGAGGTGACGATCCCGGAAGCTACCAGCGCTTCAGCCTCGCGCAAATTTTGGACGCGGGTCGTCGAGCACCAACCATGAAGCGCCGGCGCTGGCACGGGAAGCGCAATCGCCAAAGGTTAGCCGCACATGCCAGACGGCTGAGGCGGCTCACATCAGGAAGCCCGCCGGTCCCATGCGGAGGGCTTCTTTTTCGGCCGCAGCATCACCTCGGCGGGTGCAAATCGCCCTGAAGCCAGCGGCCAAGGGCTTTGGAATGCAACGGATCTTCGTATGCGGCCAAGCTAGCAAGCACGCGACCACAAACGGCGCATTGAAACGTATGCAGGTCCACGCCTGGGCGCTCTGGCTCGATACTGACCAGCATCATCCGCGCTTTGCACGTCGGACATGCGGGGCGTTCAAATGCAGCCGGCGGAATGGCGGACGACAGGGATTGAGGTTCGCGCATGATGCCTCCCTTGGAATAGGCGGGAGCACAACGCTCTCTTGCAACAAGTATGCGCCGCAGAAATCTCAAACGCGAGTTAATTCCCGTAGGGTGCCGATCATACCAAGAAGCGGTAACGGGAGCAGTTCGGCCGCCGTTGTGAAATCATTGAAGCGAGTGAAACGGAAACAGCCCCGCCGCCGCAGGGCCGCCTCTCTCCGCCGAGCACAGGGACGGATGGTCTGAAAGCCCTAAGAGGCGCAAACCCAGCTCGATGAGTGGGAAAAGCCGACCAGCATCACTGTCCTAGTTCGCTTTGCGGACGGCACCAGCCGTGGAATCTGGATCAGGGTGAACAAGGAGGCGGCTTCGCCCGTCGCCGAAGGCGCTGGAATGGAACAAAAATATCAGTTCCGAGTTATGGAAAACTCGGGAGGGATCCCATGGAACAGATAACGCACTGCCCCAAATGCGGAAAGCGACGGGTCCCGGTTGTCACCTTGTCCGGCCGGACCGACCTCCAATGCATAAGCTGTGACGACCCCGCTGTGAAATGGGCTGAGAGTCCGCGTATGGCCCCCGAGAAGCCTATCGTTGCGAAGGAGCTGACGCCGCGCGCGGCCGAGAAGCAACCACGCTCGCGCTCGGAACGCGGACCGGCGGCTCGGTAGATTCAGAAGAGGGCTTTCGTGCGTGGGATGGGCTTCGGTCCCGCGCTCAATCCCGAACGTCAGGGTCGAATCTTCTGTCGCGAACGAGATCGATCGCCTGGGGCAAACACGGCGCAAGTCTCGCCCAATGGGTGATCGCCGGCTGCCAATCGGTCAGCCGCGGTCGCAAAAAGCCGGATATCACCCGAAAGGCGTCGCCGGTCCAATATCCGATCGCAACCTCACTTTTGCCGATCAGCTTGAGGCTTGGCGGCTGGCCGGCTGCCGACAGGATCAACAGCAGGCGCTCGTTTGCTGGTGGGATTTGAAGCGGATAGGCGTTCCATTCGATTGTCTGTAACGTTCGCTGGGTCACGGCCGAATTGCTCTCTGACGGCTGACGCGGTGCTGGCACAAGTCCGGCTACAGCAGCGGTGCGAGGCTTTGTCCCGCGTCCTCTCGCACAGGAAGCAACCCGCTAGTGCCGGCCTGCGCAGGGTCGAAGGCATCCACATCATCAAGTCGGCGCTGCAACTTTCCTGATGGCGAGGCAGATCAAGTCCGCTGTTCAAGCTCGCGCTTCTGGTTGGGAATTGCGCGCCACCTTCTATTCCCGTCCATCCCCGTTTTGGGGACAATCATTGGACAGGCGGATCTGTCCCACTAAGCTATTGATTTTATTGGCGCTCCCTAGCGGAATCGAACCGCTCTCTCCACCGTGAAAGGGTGGCGTCCTAACCGATAGACGAAGGGAGCAAAACGCGTGAGCCGCGACCTCGGTTTCGCAGCGTTCGCGCAAAGCTTTGGCAAAACACCGGCAAATCGTTGCTTTGAGACCAAGATCCGCCGGGCCGAACGACCAGCGGGCTCCACCGCGCTGGCCATCGGATGCGCGAACGTATAGTGGCGTTTGGGCGGAGGGGCAAGCCGCCCGGAAGTAGCGTAGCGTCGCTGCCCACAGCGACGATTTTCTCTTGAGATATCAACGGTTTTTTAGAGTTCTTGGGATACGGCATGTCGCTTCGGGAGCACGGCGAAGATGGGACCCTCCAAAAAACGGGAAGCCCGCAAGCGGTTGGGGCAACAAGCCTGGATCACGCTCGATGGCGGATTCGCCGCGCGGCAATGCGTGGTCGATGACATCTCCAGTGCTGGCGCGCGGATCACGCTAGGGGAGGCGATCGCGCTGCCTGCGACGCTCAAGCTCGCCTTTTCGCGCGATGCCCGGACCGGCCACACCTGCCAGGTGGTCTGGCGCCGGGGCAAATCCGCCGGCGTGAAGTTCGTGCGGTAGATCTTCATTCCAGGGCGATGCGAAGCATCGAACCCGGAATGATCTCATCAATTTTTCACGACATCGGAGGCGCGATGAATTTCACAAAGCCCGGGCGCTCGCCGACCAGCGCGAACCAACGCTCCAGATGCGGCTGTTTCGGCCGCGCGATGCCTTCGACGCCGAACCAGCGTCGCGCGTAGGCGCCAAGCGCGATGTCGGCGATGGAAAAATTGTCGCCCTCGATAAAGCGCCGTGTGGACAGATGATGATCGGCGATGCGCCATACCTCGGCTTCTGCGTCGGCATCCTTCTGGATCGCAGCCATGTCGCGCTGCTCCGGTGGGGTGCGCACGAGTGCCCAGAAGACCGGACGGTCGACCGGCTGCAATGTGGAGAGCGTCCAGTCGAGCCAGCGATCGATCGCGGCTCGCCGCTGCGGCTGCTTCGGATAGATCGGCAGGTCCGGCCGGTGCTCCATGCAAAGATAGCGCATGATGGAGTTGGACTCCCACAGCGCATAGTCGCCCTCGACTAGTGTCGGCACCCGTGCGTTGGGATTCATCGCGAGATAGTCCGTCTCTCGCGTGCGGCCATATTGCATGCCGGCATCGATGCGCTCAAAGGGCAGGTCCAACTCGGCGAGGCACCAAAGCACCTTCTGCACATTGACTGAATTGGCCCGACCCCAAATCGTGAGCTTGCTCATGCTGCTGCCTCGTTTCCTTCATTCGATGGCTCTTAGAGCCTGCGGCGTAAAAACGCAAAATGCAAAGAGGCTCCGTTTTTCAACGGAGCCTCTTGTGCCGTCCGGCGATCAGGAGAGCCCAGCGGCCGAACGCCGCGCCGAGAGCGCGGTGGCGACCGGAATCAGCACACCAAGCAACCGGAGCAGGGCGGGCGGCATGTTACCAGTGGCCGGTGTTGGGCATGGAGAGCCAGGGCTCGGCCGGCGCTTTCGGCTCGCCCTTCTGCAACAACTCGATGGAATGCAGGTCGGGCGAACGGACGAAAGCCATGTTGCCGTCGCGCGGCGGGCGGTTGATGATGACGCCCATTTTCATCAGCCTGTCGCAGGTGGCGTAGATGTCGTCGACCTCATAGGCGAGGTGGCCGAAATAGCGATCCTCGCCGTATTTCTCCTCGTCCCAATTGTAGGTCAATTCCACCAGGGGCGCGCCGCGGGTGGAAGGCTGCTTCTTGAGCGCCTCAAGGTCCTGGGGCGCACACAGAAACAGCAGCGTGAAGCGGCCCTTCTCATTGTCGATGCGGCGGACCTCCTTCAGCCCCAGTGCATCCTGGTAGAACTTGAGCGCGACATCGAGCTTGCGCACGCGCAGCATGGTGTGGAGAAAACGCATTTTCTTATCTCCCTGAGAACATTGTAAGATTTTTGAGCCGGGTCGGGCATGGCGGGGCACTAATTAGCAGCAAAACGCACCAGGGGGCAGGGTGTTGCGTGTCAATTGCCTGTCAGGTGTCCCACGTGTCGTCCAGGGATGGCGCAGGCCCGAATCCCGGTCTCCGCTCTCTGCAAAGACCATGTCTCAGCCTCACGGCCTCTTGTGACGAGCTAGGGCAAGGTCGACCGGGCCGGCCGCCCTTCGCCCCGGGTAAATTACGTGTGCCCGGCAAACCACATCTGACGTTCATTTTCAATCGATCGCGGGGGCGCGATTGAAGATGAATTAACGAATCAACTAGACCGGATGTGGGGCTGGGAAGCGGAGTACAGTAATGAGAGTCGCTTCCATGGAGAGTATCCTTGTGGTGGCCACGCTGGTCTCGGCCATCACCGTTGTGCTGTGGGGGATCAAGATCTTTTACGGCACATAGAACAGGCAGGCGCTGCTGTTGGGCAAACCCCAGTCTATCGGGGTTCGCGACGGGGGCTCCGTTCCGCGGCGGCGGAAGCCTGCTGTTCTCTCTTCCGCTGCCCTCCGGTGCCGCGGGCTTGTGCCCACCCTTGGAGGGGACCTCTGCGGGCTGGTATCGCGAACGGTTTCGCTTCGCGCAGTTCATCTTCGAGGCGCTCAGGCGTTGAAAATATTGCCGAAAAAATTTCTGCGGTCGCCGCATCGACAACGGCTTGCGAAAATCATTGACGTCGAATCGAACGCAGCCCAAAGATCGCGTCGACGACATCACCCACGGTTCTGAGTTTGTTGTTCGGCCCGCCGCTTCGATCCTCGGCGCGGCCGCAGGACATATTTTGCTTAAGGCTCCCATGCATTTCGGTGTCTATTTGATGATCGCAGCGCTCGTTCTGATGGGCGTGGAGGTTGGCTATGCGCTCTATCAACTCGCGAGTCTTATGCTTTAGATGCTCACCTCGTCTCCGGCACGGCCTCGCACCCACACGCGATGCCTAATGGCGCGTTACGGAACCGGCGATAACGCTATTCAATTAGGTTAAGATCCAAATCGCGTTGCGGTTGTGAGCGGTTGGCGTAAGGGAGCGTCATGGTCCCTTCGTTCCACACCGCCGACCGGCAGACTTACCGACGCGTGGTTATCATCGGCGTGCTGTTTTGCGCCGCCTTCGTGACGATCAGTTTTTCGCTGCGGCCTCAGAACGAGGAGACGCGGGTGCTGGTGAAGGCCGACCGGCTCATTCGTACCGCAAGCGATCAGCAGCCGGCCAACTGAGGCCGCCGTCTTGGCGACTATGTGCGGCTGCGGTCGCTCGACGTTGGCGCGGACCGGTTGTACGCTCAACCCTCAGGGGAGGGCGCGACGGTGCGGAATGGGCTTTACTCCATTCACATTCATATGCTCGACGGCGTACAGGGTCGCGATAGTGGCGTCATCATATTGCGCGACGGCAAATTGATTTCGGGCGGTCCCTATTTCTGGTCGACCGGGACCTACACCAGCGGCAACGGAACCTGGAAGGGGCAACTCGTCACCAATCAGCACACCTCGTTTGAGGATCCCTATGTGCGCCCACTGTTCGGCGGCCAGGAAGTCGCGAGTGGCTTTTCGGGGACCTTTGCCGGCGACGAGGCGGAGGTGTTCGGGACAACACTGGTCGGCGCGCGCAGCCTCAGCTTCCACGCGACCTTGAAGCGGCTAGCGGATATTTAACGGACTAACGCCGGGCGGCTTCATCGTCCTTGCGAGGCCCTTTGTGCCATATCGCAAGCCCGATAAAGCCGGCAAAGCCGACGAGGTCGAGCAGGATTTCCAGCCAAGGTGGCACGATTGCATTCCGACAACAGCCAAAAGTAATGCGACAACGGTATTTACCGCTCGCGCAAAATAGGTAACAACGCACAGTCTCGTGTTGTTCCCTCCCTCGCATGCGTTTCTGTCAAGCAATCCCGCCAAGGTTCCCGCAGCCGGCGGCGACCGATGGACGCAGTTCCTGCCGCAACCATCGCCCAAAGTTTGCGTTGGTGACCCAAGGCCTTAGCGAGAGAGGAGCAAGACATGACACGGACACTGGCAGTTTTGGCGACCGCCGCCACGTTGGGCGCGACGACCTTGGCTGCGCCTGCACAGGCGCATTGGCGCGGCGGCGTGGGGCCGGGGCTGGCATTCGGGCTCGCCGCAGGTGCGATCACCGCGGGCGCGATAGCCGCAACCAGCCCTTACTACTACGGACCGGGTTACTCTTACGGCGGGGGGCCGGCCTACTATGCCCCGGGGCCCTACGCCTATTACGGCGGGCCTTACTATTACCGGCACCGCTACTATCGCCACTGGTGAGGCAACAAAGCCCGGAAGCATCGCTTCCGGGCTTCTCTGTTTCTACAAGGATCTCGTCATTGCCAGCCAGGCGTAATGACGGGCCCAGTCACGGCCAGAACGACGGCCGTCCGGTCTTGCGGGCGTTCTCCATAGTGGTCTCGTAATATTCCTCGCGCTCGCGTTCAAATTTTTCCTGCGTGGCGCGGAAGGTTGCAACGCGCGCGGCGATTTCTTCGCGTGCCCGGTTCAGTCGTGCCTGACGATGGCGTTCTTGGCTGGCGCGGTCCTTTTGTTCGGTCATTCCAAACCCTTGTTGTTGGAGTCTTGTTGGAGTCGCATTGGACCCGGTCGTTCTGATCGGCTGTTCGACTAACGTGAGTCGCACCTACTGTACATTCGCATGTCGATTGGGGCGCGAATTGGGAGACAGCTGCGCGAGATTGTGATTGTGATCTTCGTGCGCGCTTGCACGACAGGTCGCATGTCGCGCGTGCTTGGTGGTGGATAAGGCGTGCTCTGTCCCTTGTCCGAAACACGACTTGGCGTTACGCAAAAATTGAGCGAGGTCGCGACGCGATCCGAAGTATTCGATCGATCGGCGGCGCGAAATTTTTGTTGCGTGCCTTTGCGTTGCCGAAGTTCGTGCAAGGGTGTGCGTGAGGCGTGACGACGAGCTTCGACGAACGTAAATCAAAGAGGGCAGTGAAATGGCAAAGATCGATCTTGACGCGTTGAACATCGATGAGCTCGCAAGCCTGCGCGATCGCGCAATCGAAAAGCTTGCCGAAAAGGTTGCGGCGCGCCAGGCGGAACTGGAAGCGGAGCTGGAACGTCTGTCGGCCTATGGCGGAAAGGCCGCCAAGAAGACGCAGACCGCGCCGCCCGCTCCCCGCGCGAAGAAGAACGAGCGGGCCGGTGAGACGGAGCAGGCCAAGCCTCAGGGCGAGGGTACCGTCGCCGAGGCGGCCTGAGCGCTTGAGTGGAGGGTGGGCAAAGGCGCCCCGCGCCGTGCCCACCAACCAGCATGCCGGTCAGTGGGTACGCAACGCCTTGCCGGCCCGACACGGCTTGCAAGACGACATCCGCCGGGCCGTGCTATAGCGATCATGGAAATCTGGATGCGTCGTCCATGATCGCCAAGGACATTCAGAGCGGAGTGGAGCGCCTCGGCGAGATGATCGCTGCGGCGTCCATCATCGTTCCTTTCACCGGCGCCGGCATTTCGACCGAGTGCGGCATTCCCGACTTCCGCTCGCCGGGCGGATTGTGGACGCGCAACCGGCCGATACCGTTCGACGAGTTCGTCGCAAGCCAGGAGGCGCGCGACGAATCCTGGCGGCGGCGCTTTGCGATGGAGGCGACGTTTGCAGCGGCCAAGCCCGGACGCGGCCACCGCGCGCTCGCGTCTCTCTATCGTGCCGGCAAGATCCCGGCGGTGATCACCCAGAACATCGACAACCTGCATCAGCAGTCGGGCTTCGCGCCCGACCGCGTGATCGAGCTGCATGGCAATACCACCTATGCCCGCTGCATCGGATGCGGCAGGGCTTACGACCTGGGCTGGGTCAAGCAGCGCTTTGACGACAGTGGCGCACCCGACTGCACCGACTGTGGCGAGCCGGTGAAGACTGCAACCATCTCGTTCGGTCAGGCCATGCCGGAGGATGCGATGGAGCGCGCCAGCGAGCTTTCGCGCAGCTGCGACCTCTTGATCGCGATCGGATCATCGCTCGTGGTGTGGCCTGCCGCCGGCTTTCCGATGATGGCCAAGAGTGCCGGCGCGCGCCTTGTCATCATCAATCGCGAGCCGACCGATCAGGACGATCTTGCCGATCTGGTGATCCGGCACGATATCGGCGACACGCTTGGTCCTTTCGTCGGGAACTGAAACGCCATTGATTCGCGCCTGTGCAAGCTGTTCATAGGTTCCCGCGAATCTGTTTTTTATCTATGCGACGCAACCCAGAATGTTATCTTTTGATTTAAGAGATTCGCGCGGATTCGTGGCAACGATTCGTTCAAGGCGCGAATTCCGGTACCGTTGCGCGGCGCGGCGGACCACAATGAAGTGTGAGGTCCGGGTTTATGGGGTCGGACGGATTTGAGTCCAAGAAGGGTGCGGGTCCCCTGGTAGGTGGAGCTGGCCCGAATCGTCTTGGACCTGGCGAATATCCGGGTAATGCAGCGCGTGACCCGGCAATGGAAGCGATCTCGGGTTTGGGCGACACTGCGAGCCTGGTCGAGATCACGGGAACCATCAAATGGTTCGACGCCTCCAAGGGGTATGGTTTCATAGTACCCGACAATGGATGGCCCGACGTTCTTCTGCACGTTACCGTGCTCAGGCGCGACGGGTTTCAGACGGCTTATGAGGGCGCGCGACTGGTCTGCGAATGTGTCCAGCGCGCCAAGGGCTACCAAGCCTTTCGCATCCTCTCGATGGATGAGTCCACGGCGATCCATCCGGCGCAGATGCTGCCGCCTCGCACCCATGTCTCGGTCACCGCGACCAGCGGACTGGAGCGGGCGCAGGTGAAGTGGTTCAACCGGCTGCGTGGCTTCGGCTTCCTCACCATGGGCGAGGGCACGCCTGACATCTTCGTGCACATGGAAACGCTGCGCCGCTTCGGTATGACCGAGCTGCGCCCCGGCCAATATGTGCTGGTGCGTTTCGGGCCGGGGTCGAAGGGCATGATGGCCGCCGAGATCCATCCCGAGACAGGCTCCGGGGTCTCGTCGCACTAGCCGCACGGTCGCAGCGCTGGTCAACCGGCCAGCCACGCGCGATGCGCGGCTGTAGCTTGCTGCGGACGCCGCGAGCGTGTATCGACCATGACCGGAACGGGGTATAGCGCAGCCTGGTAGCGCGGCAGTTTTGGGTACTGCAGGTCGTTGGTTCGAATCCAGCTGCCCCGACCAATAAAATCAATCACTTAGCCGGCATTTCAAAGGCCAAATCTTCCCAGTTTTTTCGATTGGGAAGACCATGGGAAGACAATTTGTCGCAGGGGACACGGATGGCGGCATGCGGATTGCTCCGCAATGAAACCATTTTCCCGTAACTACGGAACCATCCTGAAGCCGACGTCTTCTATTTTGCGGACCATTGGTTGCCTCGTTGTCGGCGACACCTCGTCGTTCGCTATCTGCAACAGTCAGGTAAGGGAGAAGACAAATGTTGCGCAATGCTTTCGTGGGTCTCGTAGCCGCTGGCCTTCTGGGCACGGCCTTTATTCCCTCTGATGCACTTGCGTACCGTGGCGGCGGGGCCCGTGTTGGCGCGGTAGGTGTACGCGGCGGCGCGGTTGGCGTCGCGGGTCGTGGCGTGGCCTATCGTGGGGCGGCCTATCGCGGCGCTGCGTGGCGCGGCGGGTATCCATATCGCGGCGCGGCGATTGGGGCCGCAGCAGTAGGAGCCGCGGCAGCCGGCGCCGCCGCTTACGGCTACTACAACAACGGCTACAGCAGCTACGGCTACTACGGTGCCAACAACGGCTGCTACCGCGACCCCTATGGCAATTTGGTCTGCCAGCAGTATTAGCGGTCGCGAATCTAGCGCCATGCGCCGATAAAAACCCGCCGACGCTAGAGCGCCGGCGGGGCAACGGGCATCAAGCTCTTCGGTTCGGTGCGGTGTGAAACCGCAATACTTCAGTACCTTAGACCAGTTGAAATCCGGTTAGCGGCTCAACCGCCGGCGGTGTGTCGCCAGCCGCATGCGGGTCCGCTTCCTGTGCGATTGGCGCCGACGATGGTGACGCGGCTCACGGTCGTCGACCTTGGGATCGGCTATCTCCCGGGCCAGTCAGTCCCTGTGCGTTGAACCTTGGAGGTTAGATGACCCGGATTAGAATTTCCCATAAGTGGCAGACCATTCGCGGGTTGCGTATCCGTATCGTCCACCGGCGTAGAGTTGCGGTCAAATCGGGTTCAAGCATTCTCCGACTTGCATGTCCGGCAAGAGCCACCTGTGGCGGCGCAGGGATATTCGCTCCGATCTGACCGCGGGCAGCATAGTTGATCTTTCAGCCGCCTGCCGTACGTCCGCAGCCACGCGCTTGGGTTGCGGCGATCCCTACGGGATCAGCGATCGATGGGGATACCGCAGTGTTTCCGGTCACATGCAACGAATGCGGACACACGCTTAAAAGCGTCGATGATCGGCCGTGTCCGAAATGCGGTTCCGATCAGGCGACAGTGCACATGGCGGCACGAAGCCAGGGCGCTACCTATGGCGCAGCAACCACACCGATAACCCAAGCAGATTTCATGAAAATCCTGTCTCGGCACACGGAGGCAGGTAACGCGCTTGTTGTCGCTGGCATCGTCGAAGACTGGTTGGAGAAGTTACTGCTCGCGAGGGGGCGGACGATATCCAATACAATGGCAGAGAGGATCTTTGAAGGAATGGGTCCGCTCAGATCCTTCTCAGGTAAGATCGATGTCGCTTACCTCTTCGAACTCATCGACGAAGACGTCGCACGAGATCTGCGCGTCATCAAAGACATTCGAAACAAATTCGCACACACAACCCAATTTGTGCATTTCCAAAGCGAGCACATAGCTAAGCTCTGCCAGAAACTCTCTAACTGGAAGCCGGATAAGGCCAACGAAGAGTGTTACAGAGATCGTGCGCTTGAGTGCGTCAATCTGATCAAAGCGGCCGTCGATCGTCTTCTGTACGCCAGTGCTCTTAAAGAAACTATCCAGGACGACGACGAGGAATAGGTTTCGCCGTCGGCGCCGCGTCACAAGGTCTAGTGGCTTCCCTCACAGCGGCGGAATCATGGGGCATGTCCGACGGCCCGAAGATCACCTTTGCTCAGACGCGCGCCTCCGGCGTGACCAGCGTGCTGGTCTATTGCTCCGGCTACCGCTGCAGCCATTGGAACCGGTTTGGCGCCGATCGCTGGCCGGATGACGTCCGGCTGTCGGATATCGAGCCCAAATTCATCTGTCAGGCTTGTGGTCTCCGCGGCGCCGATGTGCGGCCGGACTGGGATACTGCCGAGCCTCAATTGGTCATCGGGCTGCCTACCGACTCGCATTCTGGCGAGTGATTGCCTATCTTGGACGCCGGTCAGCGGAGTTTTGCGTATGGCCTCGCCCTCGATCGTCCCAAACGACCGGCTCGACAAGGATTTCTACTTCGTCCTGGAGGACTTCACGAGCGGGGCGGCTTTCCGAGAGACCGATGAGAGCATCGACTATCACACGCTGATCACCGACCTGCTCACCGGCCAGTACGACCAGGTGCTGCGGGTTGTCGCATTCAACCCGGTGGAGGGCTGGTCGAGGGACGCTAGCGAAGACATCGCGCACGAGCTGGAGCTTCGCATCAATGCCGAGGAACTTGAGGTCTCGGACAGCTTGCTGGACTTCATCGAGAGCCACACCGGCCGCAGGATAGGCGCGCAGCTCATGCTACCGCTGCCCTGAGGACTCGCAGGAGGGGAACGAAATGAGACGCTTTCAAAAAGCCCTTGTTTTCGCGCTCCTGCTGTCGAGCGGCGGAGCTCTGGTTGCTAAAGAAGTGACAGTTAAGAGCATGCTAGCAGCCCGGATCCGCACCCAAGGGTTTGCTTGTGACAACCCCCTGGAAGCCACGCGCGACACCAAGCTCTCAAAGCCAAACTATGCGGTGTGGGTTCTGAAATGTGACAACGCCACTTACAGGATAAGCCGACATCCCAACTTGGTAGCGAAGGTGGAAAAACTTGAATAGGGGTGGTGGCGCTCGCTACCTTGCGGCACGAGTTACTTTTGAAAGATTGCTTTTTTGGCCTGGTCTCCAAGCAGGCCGATCGCCCCTACCAGAACCGCAATCATCCCGCCATGAACAGGGTGATGAGACGTTCTAAGACCCTCGCCTGCATGATCTGCATCACGGTTTCGGTGAGGCAAAGGGTTGGCCAATCTAGATTTGGTGACGCGTATCACGGGCGCGGACTTCGGGGGCGGCTATCCCGGGGTCGGTCAGCCAAGGGAGACTAGGATGCGCGCCGATCAGGAAGGGAAAGAGCTTGAAAGGGAGAGGATCAGGATGGCGATCGATGCCGGCTATTTGTCGCCTCCGTGGTACTTCGACGTTGAGACTGACGCACCCTCAATCGTGCCAGAGCCTCGCGAGCCTCCATCAAGCTGATGATGAGCGTGTAGCCCGGTCGCGTCTGTCGGAGGTGAAAGAGATGTTCGCGCAGATGAAGGACCACGTCTGATCGATTCACAAATTATTACGGCGACCACTGGTCTGTCTTAGCTGCAGAGTCGAGAGCAGAGTCCCATCAATCACTTGCGCTGAACCTTCAACAGACCGGCCGTGGTCGACGCGGGCCCTGCCACCATCTGCCCGAAGACGGAAAGTTGGCTGGCGAGGATGTTATACGGGATGGCCCCTTGGCCGTCGTTGTCCACCGCCGCTTTCTGCTTTGGGTACTGCAGGTCGTTGGTTCGAATCCAGCTGCCCCGACCAAAAACACAGTTATTGCAATAACTTATAGAGGTCGCGACATGCAGTTTTTGATACTGCAGGTCGGCTTTTTGAGAAAGGTGATCGGTTCAGCTTGCTCTCGCCCTGCTCGTCGCGTTGGTTCAGATCGCGTCAGGATCACCAGCTTCCGCCGCTGATCTAGCGCTCGCGCGTGACGTCCAAGAAGGCCCTCTGCAAATTTCAAGGTTTCGGCTGCATGCCTTGCAAAAAGCGAAGCGGGTTGAGCGGGCCAATGGGGATCAGCTCGAAGCTCATCATATGTGCTTTTCCCAAGGGCAGCTTTTCGAGCATTTCGTGAGCGACGGCTGGATCGGTGACGTTGATGATGAACGCCACGCCCGGCTTTCCCTGTAGCGAGTACCACTGCTCGATCTTGCCATCGAGGTAGAGATCGACGGTTTCCCGAACTTCCTCCGGTAGGACAGCAAACACCTGCGATTGTTCAAAACCGGGGTTGATGGTCCCGATGGCGAGAATTTTGGTCGTCGGCGTCGTTTTCATAGCGGCTCCTTGTGCGTTTGCGGAATTGAAGCCGACAATGCAGCCAATGAGTGCCAATGCGGCGGCATAAACGAATTTCATGTTACATCCCCTCTGTGTGCCGCTCAGGCGACCGGACGAACCCGTTGGGGGAGTTGAAGCGCTGCACCGCGATCTTGGTCGGCTCGCCAGGAAAGACCTGTTCGAGGCCGGAATCCAGCGTGTCCTGCGCCGGAAAGCAACGATAATCGCCTCTTTCTCGATGGAAAGGACAGTCGACTTGGCTTCCTTGGGGGCCTGTCGGAAGATCAGCGACGATCTCACGCTACTTCCACTTCGCGACTGTCTTCTGGTTGATCTCACCGGCTTCTGCATCACGCTGAAGCGGTGAAGTAGTGCGGGCTTCTATCAAACTCGCTGAACTCTCCAGCAAGAAGCCAATTGCTAAGCGAGATTGCGCGGAACGACTATCTGACGAATTTGAGCCGTCTTCGTCCCGGACGAATGAGCTGCCTGCCGACCTTCGTCGGTCTGCTGCCGGACAATCTCCAGGAGGCTCGATTTGTGAGATTCGGTTATTGGTCTCGAAATCCTCATGGCGAAGCCTTCGGGTGAGACAAGCGCGGGACCGAAGCCCCGCGCCCGTTGCTGAGAAGCAGCACCGGCATGTGTCAATAGCTCGAAATGGTGTTACTTATCGGTCTGTCGCCCGTGCTAGCTACTGCCGTTCGCTAGCGGAGGCGCGCATGGCAAATCGGGAATGGCTGTTCAAGTTGAGCGTAATAGCCGTCGGCATTGTCAACAGTGCCCTGATTGTCTGGCTGGCCTTGTCGCATTGAGGCCCGCGCGTCAGCGTCGCGAATATTTTGGACGCTCAGCTGATCTTGATGCTGCCGATTACCGGCCGCTGTCGTTAGGGGCAGGCAGGGCAGTTGCAAGTGGTTGGCAAGGGTCGCCCAATTTGAGCTCATCGGGCGGCCCACTCGGGCTTGAGCCATATCAAGGCGGTACGCATTGGGGTCGGCTGGTCTCGCCCTACGCCCCCGGATAAACCCAGCAAGGATGAGGAAACGCCAAAGCGCAGGCCTTCAGAGGAAGGTTGGCTGGTCATTGAGGAGTACGCGAACGGGCTGCGGGAGATCATTAGGAAGTTCCGTAGGCACCTTGATTGAAATGCGGCGCCTCAGTTGGAGGTCATTCCTATGCCCGCCTCGGCCGGCGAGAAATCAGATTTGGTGTGACCCACGCCACACAGTTTTCTTCGCATCGCGGGATATGATTCCAGCATTAACCTGGAGTCGTACATGACCCAAATTGCTGAAACACTTTCCCGCATAACGGGGTTCGAGATCGAAGGCGAGTCACTTGCGGCTGTCCTCATTTTTTCGGGCATTGGCTTGGTTATTTCGCTGCTGGCGGTGCAGGCGTACGGCTTGGATCTAAGCACCGGCTTTTTCTAAATGGCAAAAGCAAAGGCCCCCGGCTAAACCCGCGGGCCTTTTGACATTTGCTGTTGCCGCCTCAACCGTCTGGCCTGGCTGGCCAGGCGCGTGCGGTTTTGCTTTCTAAATCGGCGCCGGCGCTTCATCCTCGCGCCTCGCGGTGCCGGCGGGCGTCGTATTCCTTTCTAGTTGCCCCGGCATTTCAGCATTCCGCCTAGCGCGCGTGATCGGTGAGCACCCGCGGTGCCGATGTCAGGACGGATTGGCAGAGCTTCCGGCGGACGGCGGCGGCTCCTTCATAATTTCGGCGAGGAATTTCGCCTCGTCCAACAAAAATCTGGATGCCGGATCCTCATCCGGTTTTGCAAGCTGAGGGCGCGGCTTCACGGCTGAAAGGATCGATCTTAACGCCTCGGACATGACAACCTCTGGGTTCGGCATCGCCGCCCCGAACTTCAGGGCACCCAGGTTAGTCCCAACCCTCGAAGGAAATGGAGCGCGCAGAGGAGGTACCCAAAAGCGCCGCCGTCGCAATTTGCGCCGCGCACCTTATCGGGCCCATGGTGCTGCTCAACCGATAAAGCTGACTTTCGCAGTGACGAGCCGGTTCGTCGACGACATGCGTGCCGCCGCCGCGGCTGGTACGTAACTGATTTGGCAGCCGCCGGCTCGCTGCGTCGGCGTAGACAACTGCGCACGACGCCAAAAGCAAAATGGATGCTCCCGAACCTCGCTGGGAGCATCCTGAAGTCTTGAGGCGGATTCCGGGGAAGGAATGTCCGCGCGTGCATGGAGAAAGCTGTTTGTGCCGCTTTCGTCTTTGCGCTGGCGCAAATTCTTTTCCTGCGACCTGCCGGCCTGCCTCGCAACCTTACCCGATCGGCGCCGCCGGTGTGATGATACGGATGTTCCCGTTTAAAAAGCTGCCAGGCCGTCTATTTGCGCCGCAATAATTTCACACTTCGAGGACCAATGTACGCCCGCGCTGGGGACGCAGCATGGGGGACTATCGCCATGGCTGATAGCGGCTTGTGGCAGGAACGCAGGCATCGGTTGGCGCGCTACCAGGCAATGGAGCGAGAGGCGACCGATCCGCTTGCGGTTGGTTTGATGCATGACATTGTTTTGGAATTGGAGGCTGATCTGAATGAACAGATCGACCAGGAGGCGCAACTCATCTTGATGCGTGATTTCGCATTGGAGCCGGGGACGATCGAGTTTCATGGGCTCGCGGTGTCGTGCCTGGTCCGAAGCCTTTCCAGGCAAGGCGCGTCCTTGGACCTGGCCAGCGCAACTGTTATTCCAGATCGCTTTACGCTAGCGCTCCCGTTGGAAGGTGTGAGCTATGCCTGCCGCCTCTTATGGCGGAAAGGGATGGAGATCCGAGTGAGCTTCCAATAGCGCGGCGGCTGGCGCCTTTGGGGTTCGGTAAAGAACGGCGCTTTCGTCCCCGCCATCTTTTCGAACTCGGACTGTTTTCGCTCGAATGGCACACCGCCTTGCAAGCCAGCCTTGCACTTGCGCGATCAGGCTTCCGTTTGCGCGGCTGCCTCGCGGCCGAGCGCGAACACGCCGACCGGGCCTTCGACGTGAATGGGCAGGCCGGTCATCTTCGAGAACAGCTCGATATTGCTGGTGCCGATGGCGCAGCCACCAAGGCCCATGTCGGTGGCCGCAAGATAGAGCGTCTGCAGCAGCACGCCGACATCCTTGAGCACCAGCGAATAGGCGATACCGGCGTATTTCCAGGACAGCCGGCCGAAGCGGGCGGCGATCGTGATAAGGACTTGCGGCTCGGTCGCGGTGTCCATGGCGAATTGCGCGGCGCCGAGCATGGCTTCGAGCTGCGCGTTCGCCGTTTCGATAGCCGTGAGCGCGTGGGCCGAGGCGTCATAATGATAGAAGCCGCGCGGCAGGTCGGCGCAATTGGCGACAGCCAGGTAAAGTTCGAGTTCGTAGGCGCTGCCGGCGGCCGGGTAGGGCCGGGACGTGTAGGAGACGAGCGGACTATCCGCACGGTCAAATTCGACCGGGCTTTCCCAGCGCGACAGCACGCGCGCGGTCGAGCCGAGAAACAGCGCCAGCTCTCTGAGCGTGATCGGGCGGGTCTCGTCGAAATCGCGGACCGAATGACGCTCGCGCAGCAGCGTTGCGATCGTGACATCAGGCGGGTCGTCTGTTGCGAAGGGGCTCAGTTCGATTGTCTTGCCGGGCCAGGCAGGCCGCTCCGCCGGCAGCGGCGGTAGCCACCCGGCATAGGAATAGAGTCCGCCGATCGGATTGGCCTGCCGTCCTTCGGTCGAGCGAGTGTGGAAAAGGAGATCGTGGAAGTCCCACATCACGAGGTTCGCGTCGCCCTCGCTTCCCCGCAAGCCGTCGGTCTTCGCATCCGATGTGAACAGGATTTCGCAATCTGCGAGCAGCGCCAGCAGCGCAAGGCCCGGAAAGCCGCGCTGGCCCTTCAAGTCGCCGATCTTCCGCGGCACCGCGAGACTCGCAAGAAAGCCTGCGACTGCAGAATCGCAAATCCGGAACAACGCGGCCGCGCGCGGTGATTCCAGCACAAGCGCGTCGGCACGCCGCCGCATATAGGCAAAGCGCGACAGCACGATGGTGTCGGATGCTCGGAGCTTTGGCAGCTGCGGCCAATAATCCGCAAGCTGCGGTTCGATGACGACAAGATCCTTGGTTCCGCGCGCCACACGATATTCTACAAAACCGCGGCGGGCCAGACGGCGCACCAGGGCTGTGGTCTCGCGCGCCGGCGGTTTGCTTCCGGCGAAGGAGGCAAGCGGCAGACCGTCGTGCAGGCCTTCCGCACGCTTGAGCACTTGCGCGCTGAAGCGGCCGAGCTCGACGGGATAGGAATCGACCATGGCGGCTAGGCTGCCGTCCGGCTGCGCCTGAAGGCTGACGCGCTCGTTCAACCGCACGGACAGCGTCAGCGTCGCCTTCCTTGGCATTGGCTGCTTTTTCGGCGCGCGCAATGAAGTCGCTTCCGTCAGGTGTGTGGCAGGAACGGAGTCAATTCGCTCTCCAGCCGCGGCCGCTCGAGCAGGCCGAGCTTGACCGGGATGTCGTAGAGGCGGCCGGGCCCGAAGCGTTTATAAAAATGCCGCAGGCCTGGCACGGTCACGCGCACCACGGGAACGCCGACATCGGGCCGGGTCTGGTCGAGCGCCAGGAAATCATACCCGGCCTGGCGCGCGACCTCGACGCAGTTCTCGACCTGACCGCGGCTGTTGTCGGCGAGTTTTAGCCCTGGCGCCGGCGGCACCGCCGGATGCGCGGCAGGAAGCAGGAAGGGATAGTTTTCGAGCTTCAGTGGCGTGACGCCGTCGAGCGACGGCTTGTCGCCGCTGGAGCCGCCCATCATGCCGATGGCCAGGAACTGGTTCAGCTCGGTGAGCGCTCGCAGTAGCGCGATGCGCCGATCGAAATGCGCGCCCGAGCCGAACTCGATGTTCTCATGTCCGTCGCTCATCCAGTGCATCATCGCGACGTAGGTCGGCACGCCGAGATCACTGGTGACGTCGAGCACCCAGACCTTGCGGCCGGCGTCGGTGAACTGCGTCCGCAGATCTTGGACATAGGAATCGTCGAACTGGTCGAGGTCGAGCTCGGCACGCTGGACCTGATTGTACCACCAGATCGCATAGGCATCGCGCTCCACAAGCTCGAGAAAGCCCTGGACAATCGCCTCCTCCAGCGTGTTGCCGGCGGCGCAGCCGTTCGAATCCGTGTGAGCATCGTAGTAGAAGAAATATTCCAACCCTGTCGGCAGGTAGCGGAAGCACTGGTCGCGCAGCGACCACACCGGCGTCCAGTCGATCTTCTCCGTCGGATCGAGCGGCGGCGGCACAGGATGATGAGAGGCATTCTCGTGGTTGCTGAATCGGGTGCGAAACTGCTCTTCGCTGAAATGCTGGACGTCGTTTGGCATGACGGCTTCGCCGGGTGCGAAGTCGGTGAAACGCCTGGATATCCTGATCTCGTCGCCCTGGTAGATGCCGGAATAGCGCTCGATCGCCTCCATCAGCGCGCTAGCCTCCGCCTGTTCGGCGGTCGAGCCCTTGCCGAAGCTGCCGCCCTGCAACCCCGAGCGCAGTTGATCGACGCTGTGGGCAGGCGCCGAGAAATTATGCTGGGCGAAGAAATTGGTGTTGAGCGGCAGATTGGCATCGATCCGCTCCAGCTTCTTGACGACGCCGGTAAGCGGGCTGACATGCTTGCGGAAGCGCGCAACCGTCGCGTGTGACGTTACCGTACGATAGCCACCGCTGGTCATGACAAGCTTCGCGCCAGGTCCGAGTGCGACCGGTTGGGGCGCGCGGCGCGGGTTCTGCAGCTTCTTGCTGCCGCAATGCGGGCACTGCGGCCGCTTGGCCACATAGTGTCGCGCGATGGTCGAGCCCAACAGATCGAAGCTTGCGATGTGGTCGTTCAGGTCGGTACGAAAACCCGAGCCAACTGCCTTGGCAATTTCGTTCGCAGTAAACTGGATCGCGCTTTCACCAAAGGTCTTGCGGGTCAGTGGTGAGATTGCGACGGCCTTGGCCGAGCCGCGGTCGAGAAACCCCTTGATCTCGCGGTTGCGGATCATACGGTCGAACAGACAGGTCCAGCAGGCGCCGTCCGGCGGATTGAAGACGGGACCAACCAGCGGGAAGACGCCGGAGGGTTGAACCAGCAGCCACGGCGTCTTGTCGGTGACGCGCTGCTTGTTGATCTCGCCAAGGCGGCGCTCAAGGTAGTCGTTCACCAGGGTGACTGTGAGGTCTGCAGGTCCATTGACGATGGTTACACCGCGCTCACGTAGCGCAGCGGTTAGCTCTTTCGCACCGTCCACGTCGAACGCCTCGACACGGACTCGGCATTTCTTCAAGGCTTCCGCAGCGGACTGCGGCGAAAGCCCGAGGCTCGCCCAATAGCCAGCCACGGGGGCAGCGAAGGGCTGCGAAGAAGCTGTCACGACATAGCGGCGTTCGATCATTCGCTTGATCACGTCCTCGACCTGGTCAGCCGGGAATTTGGCGCCAAGCTCGGCAGCAAGTTGTCTTGCGCTTTTTCCGCGTTCGCCGATCGCCTCGGCGAGCGCGACGTAAAGCGGGCCGTGCAGGAAGAATTTGCGGTCCTCGGAATAGAGGCAGACGACATCGTCGGGCAGCACGTAAGCGGTGAAATTCGGCGCGAATTGCAGCATGTCTTTCGGCGCTCGCCGCGGCGCCTGCGGTGATCGTCGCGGGGCCCGCTTTGAGGCTTTTTTCGAGGCTGGGCGCGAGGCCGCCTTGCGCTTAGGTTTTTTGGTCATCGTGTCAGCACGCGGAGTTGTCTTGAGGGGGCGTTGGCGCATGGCGAAAAGGCGCGGCCAGTGGCCGATTCACGCGCCGCGCCAGCATCGCTTCGAATATGCAGGAAATACGACCGGCAGTCGTCGGCAAGCCCGCAAATGCGGTGAGGCGTGAAAGTATAACAACGCAAGAATTGGCCGGGTCGATGATCGATCCCGGCCAACAAAACGCTCTGCTCGTCGATATGCAATCGGAACGTGCCGCGGCTTAGCAGAGGCGGCAGATGCCCCAGGATGCGCAGCAGCTACCGCAGCCCCCACAGCCGGCGCAGCGGCAACCCACCCCGCAACGGCACGCCCTGCAGCCGCCGCAACCTCTGCAGCCACCGCAACGGCAACCCCAGGCCATCTGCTGGGCACCGGCCTGACCGCTTTCCTTGTCGAAGAGGTGGAAGGTCGCGAGGCTGACGTCGGCAATTTCCTCTTCGCCGAGCACGAAGTGCTGGTTGGCAATCTTGTCGAGTGACTGGGGGATATCTGCGGTCGGCAGCGTGGATGCGGATGCGCTCCCCGCCAGCGAAAGGCCCAACCCAGCGGCACCCAAAGCCGGCACGGCGGCGGCTTTGGTCACACGCTTCCGCTTAGAAGCTTGTTTCACCCGTGACATCGTCGCAACCTCCATAAACTTTTCAGAACTGTGTGGGACTCCAGCAGATAAATTCTACGCTGGGCGCATGCGCCGCGCAAGCGTGATAGCTCTACTAAGTCGTTGTTGCATATTCATTTCCTATTCATGTTGATTAACGCCGCAATGAATGGGAGCACATGAATCGGCGTACTTGAAGAGGCGCACGTTGCGGTGCGTCACGGCACTCATCGTCGTGGTGATTAGAGAGGTTTGCATGGTCGATCATCCCACAGCCTTCGCCTGGTACGAACTGCTGACAACGGACCTGCCCGCCGCGCAGTCCTTTTACAGCAAGGTTGTCGGCTGGAATGCGGAGGACGCATCCACGCCGCAATTCGCTTATCGGCTTTTCAATGCCGGCGGCGCACCGGTCGCCGGGCTGATGGAGCTGCCACTGGAGGGGCGGAAAAGGGGCGCAACGCCGCGTTGGGTCGGATATATCGCGGTGCGGAACGTGGACGGCACGGTCGATCGGCTCAAGGCGCTTGGCGGGGCGGTTTATGTGCCACCGACCGACAGCAATATCGGTCGGATCGCGGTGGTCGCGGATCCGCAAACCGCAACGCTGGCGCTGGTCGGCGGCCTGAAATACGGCACGGCCACGGCAGAGGCCGATGGGCTCGGCCCGGTTAGCTGGCACGAACTGTTGGCGGGCGAGAGCAAGGCCGCCTTTGGCTTCTACAGCGCCTTGTTCGGCTGGGAGAAAGCGCAAGCCGAGGAGGCGCTGGTGGATACCTATCAGCTCTTTACTTCCAGCGGGCGCACGCTTGGTGGCATGTTCACCAAATTCGCGGCCACACCGGTCCCGTTCTGGTTGTATTATTTCGAGGTCGCCGATCTCGATACGGCGATCGGTGAGGTGAAGGCGGGTGGCGGCCAAATCGCACAGGGGCCGCTCGAGCTTTGGGGCGGAAGCTGGATCGCGCGCTGCATCGATCCGCAGGGCGCGATGTTCGCATTGCAGGGCCGGCGCAGAGATGATGCCACCGATCGTAGCGGCGAGGGCGAATCCGACGCCGCGTTGGCCTGGTCGTCCTCCTGGGGCGGCATCTCGTCCCGAGGCCAGTTGCTTGGCAAGAGGCCGAGGGGCAAGGGCCGCCCCTGAAGCCGCCTTACGCCGGCTTCGGCTCCGGTACCTTGGACTCAGCTGTCTGGGACTCCGCTGCCTTGGGCGCCGGCGCCTTTGCCGGCTTGTCCTGTCGTTTCGACCAGGAGATGTAGTAGGCCACTATCGTCATGATGCAGATGCCGGCGAGGCTGACCACGATCTGTGCCAGCACCGAGCCTGAGCTCAGGGTCAGCACGAAGTGCGCGACAAAGGACAGGAAGACGCCGACGCAGAACACCGCGAGCGACTGCTGGCCGCAGACGATGGCGGGATCAAAGCCCTTCCACTCCAGCGCCGGCCACGTCTTCGGAATGAACCGCACCACCAGCATCGCAATCACGATGAAATGCAGGAAGCGGTAGGGCGCCATATAGGTCTTGTCGTTGGGATTGAAGGCCGAATACAGCCAGTTCGGGAACAGCGCGCCGAAGTCGGAGAAGCGGCCCGCCATGGTCATGATCAGCGCAAAGATCAGATAGGCGACGCCGAGATAAAGCGCCGGCTTGGAATTGATGATCCAGGCCGACCGCTTGGCGCCGCCGAGTGCGCACCACGAGCCGAAGACGAATATCACCTGCCAGCAGTACGGATCGAAATACCAGGAGCCGGCCGGGTAGGCGGAGAAATTCCAGCTGAAATGGCGCGCCACCAGCCAGAGCACGAGGGAGGCGATCATGGTGACGTCGGGCTGGCGCAGCATGAACCACAGGATGGGCGGGAAGACACCCATCAGCACAATGTAGAGCGGCAGCACGTCCAGATTGACCGGCTTGAACTTGAGCAACAGCCCCTGGCCGAGGGTTTCGGTCGCGTGGTCGACGAGGCCTGCCACATTGAACTCGTTGATCAGATCTGAATCCATGAAGCGTCGTGCCAGGAAGCTGATCGCCACGATATAGATCACGAACAGAATGATATGGGCGACATAGAGCTGCCAGACCCGCTTGGTGAGCCTTGTTGCGCCGACGATGAAGCCGCGCTCGATCATCATGCGCGCATAAACGAACGAAGCCGTGTAACCGGAGATGAAGACGAACAGGTCGGCGGCATCGGAGAAGCCCCAGTTCCGGGTCGTGATCCAGTTCACGACGTTGTCGGGGATGTGGTCCAGGAAAATCGCCCAGTTCGCAATACCGCGGAACAGGTCGAGGCGGAGGTCGCGTCCTTTGTCGGGTAGCACTGCGTTGATTTTCATGGGGTGCTTTCGCGAATTGGGCCGTCTTTATTACAAATTGGACCGAGGGGAGAGCCGTCCGGCCCGAGAATGTCACACGGCGTGTCGCGATTGTCACAGCGCAGCATAATGACTATACCGGTCCGGCAAGGAACATCCCGGGTAGAGGAATCACCGTCTCAATGCTTGCGGTGACTCCAGCCCATCTTGGACGTTTCCTCCACGCCCTTCAAGTCAGCCTTTCCAAGAGGTCCCGACCGCCCATGACCGCACGGATTTTCAAGCCCGCCAAGAACGCCATGCAATCTGGTAGGGCGAAGACCAAGGAATGGCAGCTCGACTATGAGCCGGAGCAGCCGCGCGCCGTCGAGCCGCTGATGGGCTGGACCTCGTCCTCCGACATGAAGCAGCAGCTCTCGCTGCATTTCCACACCAAGGAGGAGGCGATCGCCTATTGCGAGCGCAAGGGCATTCCCTACCAGGTGATCGAGCCCAGGGAATCGCTGCACCGGCAGATCGCCTATGCCGACAACTTTGCCTTCCGGCGCGCCGAGCCCTGGACCCACTGATCAATCGCGGGAAGCCCTAGCCTGACGGGCCGGCTATCGCCGGCTCGCCCGGGATCGGCAGCAGCGCGTCCTTGGATACGCCGAGCACCGGGTAGCTTCTGATGGTGCGCACGTCAGGCATCGCCGCAAACAATCTGAGCTGTCGGCTCATTTCCTCGACGCTTGCCGCAACGCATCTGAGCAGGAAGTCCGCATCTCCCGAAATCCGCCAGCATTGCTGGACCAGCGGCAGCGCTGCGATCGCGCCCTCGAACGCCGCCAGCGCCGCCTGGTTCTGGCTCGACAGCTGGATCGCCACGAACGAGGCCACCTCATAGCCAAGCGATCGCTCGTCGACGGTCGCGCGGATCGTCCGGATGATGCCGCGGCTACGCAGCGCGCGCACGCGCCGCAGGCAGTTGGGATGGGAGATGCCGACCCGGCTTGCAAGCTCGTTGTGGGGCAGGCGGCCATCCCTCTGCAGCTCGGACACAATCCGCAAGTCGATCGCGTCCAGATCGTCTCGCGCGGTCATGGATGCCTCGCTCTCAGGGTTGGCGCCGTTAGCTTTTGCGTTTGCCGCCGGCAGGCGACGCGGGGCCCTCGGCTGCGACGCCTGACAGCACGAGCTTCTCATGGGCCGCGATGATCGCCTCCTTGGTTAGCCGTCCGCCTGGGCGGTACCAGTTGCAGAGCCCGGTCAGCAGCGAAAGGATCGCGAAGGTCGCAACCTGGACATCGACGACCTCGAACACGCCGGCGGCGACGCCCCGGCTTAGAATGTCGGACAGCCGCTGCTCATAGGCGCTGCGCAGCGCGACGATTGCCTCGTAGTTCCTGGACTCGAGGCTGCGCAGCTCGGAATTTGCGATGAAGACCTCGCGTTTGCGGGTCATGTGATAGCCGACATGAAAGGCGACAAAGGCGCGGAGCCTGTCGCGCGGTTCGTCCTTGCCTTCCAGCGCTAGGTCGAGCTGGCGCAACAGCTCGTTGATGTGGTCCTGCACCAGTTCGAATAGCAGCCCCTGCTTGGTCGCGATGTGGTTGTAGAGCGATCCCACCTGGATCCCGACCTCGGCGGCGAGCTGTCGCAGGCTCATGGCCTCATAGCCGTGCTCGAAGATCAGGCGCAGCCCCGCCCTGCGGATCGCCTCCTGCGTCTTCGGGCCGGATGAGCCGATGGTGCGTGACATGCGGTTCTGGAAGAGCTGTGCTCAAGCATTCGACAAACAAGCGAACGATCGTATATCTATGGCATGAAGCGGCAATCAAATCAATATTCTACGGTATGAAATTCACGCGATGAAGTCTCCGCTTGAGAATGGAGTTAAAAAACGTATGATCGTTTAATTCAGGGGTGCGGACGCCAAGGGCAAAATACGGGCGGGAGGGACAATATGCTGGCAAAAATGGTAGGTCTGTCACGCTGCCCTCCGGGCCATCCATCCCGCCTGTCTTGAAGCAATCGCAACGGCTCTCTAGCATCAGAAGAAAACGCCGATCATGACGCTTCATTCCATCATCGATCCGTCGTCGTCCGATTTTGCCCGCAATGCGGAGAGCATGCGCGGGCTGGTCGCGGAGCTGCGTGAAAAGCTCAACACCGTCGCCGGCGGCGGTGGCAAGGCCTCGCGGGCGCGCCATACCGCCCGCGGCAAGATGCTGGCGCGCCAACGCGTCGATCTCTTGGTCGATCCCGGTACGGCCTTTCTGGAGCTCTCGCCGCTCGCGGCCCACGACCTCTACGGCGGCGACGTGCACTCGGCCAGCATCGTCACCGGGGTCGGCCGGATTGCTGGACGCGAATGCGTCATTGTCGCCAATGACGCCACCATCAAGGGCGGCACCTATTATCCGATGACGGTGAAGAAGCATCTGCGCGCGCAGGATGTCGCACGCCAGAACAATCTTCCGTGCGTCTACATGGTGGATTCCGGCGGCGCCTTCCTGCCTATGCAGGACGAGATCTTTCCGGACGAGCGGCATTTCGGCCGCATCTTCTACAATCAGGCGCAGATGTCCGCGCTCGGCATCCCCCAGATCGCGATCGTGATGGGCTCCTGCACCGCCGGAGGCGCCTATGTGCCGGCGATGTCGGACGAGAGCATCATCGTCCGCAATCAGGGCACGATCTTCCTCGGCGGGCCCCCTCTCGTGAAGGCCGCGACCGGCGAGGTGGTCAGTGCGGAAGAGCTGGGCGGCGCGGACGTGCATTCGCGCCAGTCCGGCGTCACCGATCATTACGCGCAGAACGATGCGCACGCGATCGGTATCGCGCGCAGGATCGTCGCCACCTTGAAACCGCCGCGGCACAGTGTGCTCAACATGCGCGCGCCGCGCGAGCCGTTGTTTCCGTCCGAGGAAATTTACGGTGTGGTGCCGGTCGACGGCCGCAAGCCGTTCGACGTGCGCGACATTATCGCCCGAATCGTCGATGGCTCCGAGTTCGACGAGTTCAAGAAGCTCTATGGCCAGACGCTGGTCTGCGGTTTCGCCCATGTCTGGGGTTATCCGGTCGGCATCATCGCCAACAACGGCATCCTTTTCAGTGAGAGTTCGCTGAAAGGCGCCCACTTCATCGAGCTGTGCTGTCAGCGCGGCATTCCGCTGGTGTTCCTGCAGAACATCACCGGCTTCATGGTCGGCAGGAAATACGAGGCTGGCGGCATCGCCCGTGACGGCGCCAAGCTCGTAACTGCCGTGGCGACCGCGGGCGTGCCGAAATTCACCGTCGTTATCGGTGGCTCCTATGGTGCAGGCAATTACGGCATGTGCGGCCGCGCCTATGGCCCGCGTTTCCTGTGGATGTGGCCGAACGCACGCATCTCGGTGATGGGCGGCGAGCAGGCTTCCATGGTGCTGAGCCAGGTACGCCGCGACAATATCGAGGCCAAGGGCGACAGCTGGTCGGCCGAAGAGGAAGACAAATTCAGAGCGCCGATCCGGGCGCAATATGAGAGCCAGGGCAATCCCTATTACGCGACCGCGCGGCTCTGGGACGATGGCGTGATCGATCCCGCCGACACCCGCCTCGTGCTCGGCCTTGGCCTGTCGGCGGCGGCGAACGCGCCGATCGAACCCACAAAGTTTGGCCTGTTCAGGATGTGACGATGGACCGCTCCAGAATGTACCGTCGCTTCCGCACGCTTCTCATCGCCAACCGCGGAGAGATCGCCTGCCGCGTCATTCGCACCGCCAGGCGGATGGGCCTGCGTACGGTCGCCGTCTATTCCGAAGCCGACCGCGGCGCGCTGCATGTCGAGATGGCCGACGAGGCGGTGCTGCTGGGGCCTGCGCGAGCGCGCGATAGCTATCTCAATGTCGAGCGCCTGCTCGAGGCGGCGCGCAAGACCGACGCCGAGGCCATCCATCCGGGTTATGGCTTCCTGTCGGAGAATGCGGAATTTGCGCAAGCCTGCGCTGCCGCGGGCATCGTCTTCGTCGGACCGACGGCTGACATGATGACCGCGATGGGCTCGAAGTCCGGTTCGAAGGCCCTGATGGAAAAAGCCGGCGTGCCGCTGGTGCCGGGCTATCATGGCGAGGCGCAGGACGATGCGACGCTTGCCAAAGCCACCGACCGGATCGGCTTCCCGGTGCTGGTCAAGGCGTCCGCCGGCGGCGGCGGCCGTGGCATGCGTATCGTGCGCAGTGCGCCGGAGCTTGCGGCGGCAATCACGAGCGCCAAGCGCGAGGCCAAGGCCGCCTTTGGCGACGATCGTCTGCTGATCGAGAAATATGTCGATAATCCCCGGCATATCGAGGTGCAGATCATTGGCGATAGTCACGGCAATCTCCTGTCGCTGTTCGAGCGCGAATGCACGCTGCAGCGGCGCCATCAGAAAGTGATCGAGGAGGCGCCATCGCCGACGCTGAACGCGACCCAGCGCGAGACTGTCTGCGCCGCCGCGCGGAAAGCGGCGGGCGCGGTCAACTATATCGGCGCCGGTACCATCGAATTCGTCTCCGACGGCAAGGACGTGTTCTTCATCGAGATGAACACCCGACTGCAGGTGGAGCATCCGGTCACCGAACTGATCACCGGCATCGATCTGGTCGAATGGCAGCTCCGTGTCGCCTTCGGCGAGCCGTTGCCGTTGCGGCAGGACCAGATCAGACTGAACGGCCACGCCATCGAGGCACGCGTCTATGCCGAAAATCCGGCGAAGAATTTCATGCCATCGGTTGGCAAGATCCGCACCTGGCGGGTGCCGGCGGAGACAAATGGACTGCGCATCGATGCCGGCTATCGCGATGGCGATGCGGTATCGCCTTACTACGACGCAATGCTGGCCAAGATGATTGCCTGGGCGCCGACGCGGGAGGCTGCGATTGCACGGCTCAACCGCGGCCTCGAAGAGACTGACGTCCGCGGTGTCGTCACCAATATTCCGTTCCTGTCGGCGCTAATCACCCATCCGAGCGTCGCAGCGAATGCCATCGATACCGGCTTTATCGAGCGCGAATTGAAGACGTTGGCGGCTGCTCCGCCGCCTGCCGGCGAGCTCGAGTTTTGCGCCGCCGTCGCTGCGATCCTGGACGGGGAGGCAAAGGCGTCTAAAGCCGAGGCGCAGTCGCCGTGGCAGACCTTCGGCTGGATGCCGGTCGGCCGCCGCGAGCGGGTGTTCTCGTTCCGGCAGGGCCACGGCGCGGAGCAGAAAATCACCCTTCGTTACGGCCGTGGTCCGGCAACACTCGCGGTCAGCGAGCGCGAGCTGACCTTTGTCGCGAGCACGGCCGACCATGGTGGCTTTGACCTGACGCTCGACGGCGTGAAGACTCCCATCACGGCGATCATCGAGGGTCACGAGCTTTACTTGCGCACGCGCAATGGCCGCTTCGAGCTGCATTGGGTCGATCCGTTCGGCGGCGAGACCGAGGAGCAAACCGGCGAGGACAAGATCGTGGCGCCGCTGCCGGGCACGGTGGTCGCGGTGCTGGCGGAGGCGGGGGCCAAGCTCGAGAAAGGCGCGGCGATCCTCACGCTCGAAGTGATGAAGATGGAGCAGACGCTGCGCGCGCCCTTTGCCGGCGTATTGAAGCAGATCAAGTGCAAAGTCGGCGACATCGTGCAGGAAGGCGTGGAGCTGGCCGAAGTCGAGCCGATTGGCGAGTGAGCAGCATGAGCAACGCAATCCGCATCATCGAGATGGGGCCGCGCGACGGCCTGCAGAACGAGAAAACACCCGTCAGCGTCGCCAACCGGATCGCCTTCGTCGAGCGGCTGGTCGATGCCGGTTTGCATACCGTGGAGGTCGGTGCGTTCGTCTCACCGAAGGCGATCCCGCAGATGGTCGGGTCCGCCGAGGTGCTGCGCGGCGTGAGCCGCATCGAAGGCGCCGAGTTCCATGTGCTGGTACCGAACGAGAAAGGCTATGAGACCGCCCGCGGCGCCGGCGCCAGGGTGGTCTCGGTATTCGCCGCGGCTTCCGAAGGCTTTTCCCGCGCCAATATCAATTGCTCGATTGCGGAATCGATCGAGCGCTTCAAGCCGGTGCTGGCACGTGCCAAGGCCGATGGCGTGCCGGTGCGCGGCTATATCTCCTGTGTGCTCGGTTGTCCGTTCGACGGCGAAATCAGGCCGCAGGCGGTAGCCAATGTCGCGAAACAGTTGTGGGACCTCGGCTGCTACGAAATCTCGCTCGGCGATACCATCGGCGTCGGTACGCCGCTGAAGGCAAAGCAGATGCTGCGCGCGGTCAGCGCGCACGTGCCGGCCGCAAAACTCGCGATGCATTTCCACGATACCTATGGCCAGGCGCTGGCCAATCTCTATGCCGGCATGGAGGAGGGTGTGCATGTCATCGATTCCGCCGCCGGCGGGCTTGGAGGATGCCCCTACGCCCCCGGCGCCACCGGCAACGTCGCCACCGAAGACGTGGTCTACATGCTCGAAGGCATGGGGATCAGAACCGGCGTCGACATGGAGAAGCTGCTGGCGGCCACCGACCACATCTGCCGCCTGCTTGGCCATCCCCCAGTCAGCCGCGTGGCGGCGGCGCTGAATGCGAAGAAGACAAGGGCCAATAGCAAATAGAGATCGGCGAATAGGAAGTCGATCAGCTCTTGCCCTCGGCATCGATGCTTTGGTGGAGTCCCGCAACGTCCCAGGGCGTCAGACGATCAGATCGTGCAGCACTTGGGCAACGAGAGCGCTTGGCATGTGGTCTGGAACGATAGTGAGATGGTCATCCGGATGTTGTCCCGGCGGGGCCAGCTCGATCGCTTGTGGTCCGTTTGAAATCGCCGGCGGTAGGTGAGTTGCAATATTGTCTACGTGATTGCCAATCGACGCAGGGATTTGGTTGAGCCTTGCAGCGTCAAGGAGACCCGAGCCCTTGAAACTGGAAATCTCGTCGTGGAAATGAAAGGAGTCCCCGAGCGTATCGGAAGTTTCTTCTCCGTGTGAAATGGCCAGCGATCCGTGAGTCCCTGCAGCGCCTTCGAGACGGTCCATCGATGCTGGAGTATGGCCGGGTTCTGCAACGTCGGTGATGCCCGATCCCTTGATACCCGAAACCGCATCATTGAAATGGAATGAGTCTCCGGGCGCACCGAGAGTGTCCCCAGACATGACTTGCGCTAGAGAGGATAGTGCCAAGCCATGTACGCCGGAGCCACTCGCGCTCGTCGTCGTGAAGGTCTGACTGGCTGCGAGCGTGGCCGCCGTACCATCGCCCGTTAAGTCGGTGATTTGTCCACCGAAGCTCCGGGAATGGTCGAACGCCACGCTGGTGTCGGTACCGGCAGGGTTGCCAAAATTGATGGTCGCAGCGCTTGCCGCCGTTTCCCCGGCAGCGCCGCTGTCGACCGTCACGGTGCTGGAACTCGCTGGAGGGTCGGAGAGTTCAGTGCCGGCTCCACCGTTGAGGCTGGTGAAAGACCAATTGGCACCGGTGTAGTTCCCGGACAAATGCAGTGTCACATTATTCGCACTGATGCCGTCACTGAAGGTCATCGTGCTGATGTTGGTGCCCGAATTGTACGAGACCGAAACGGACATGCCTCCCTCCACATAGGGAAGCTGTGTGAGGTCGATCAAATCGGTTGACGTGAGGTGCGTGCCGATGTCGGTGCCCGTGATGACTCCTGCGAATTTTTGCCAGTCATCGATGATCAGCTTACCGGCGCCCTGCTCGAAGTGGATGATCTGGCTGTCTGTCGTGCACGGTGCAACCTTGCTGCCAGGGCCAAATTCGATCGTGGCCCCGCTGTCGATCCAGAACTGCCCGATCCCGGTAATGCTGCCTGTCACGTGCTGGTCGACATTCGGATCGACCATGATCGTGCCGTTATTGATGATAGGTCCGTTGAAACTGGCGTTGGCTGTTTCCTCCAATGTACCGTCGTTCTCGAATTTCCCCGAATAGCTTACATCGAGGTCGCCCGCGAGCTGCAGCGTTCCTCCGGCGGTGACGTCCGTCGATGCAGCGCCGTGCGGAATCGTAAGCGACTTAGCCTGGGCTTCCGGTGTGCCCGTGATGATGACCGTGTAATTGCAAGGCGCATGGATGGTTGCGTGGATACCCAAGGTGGGAACAACGCCGTCGTTCCAATTGGCCTGGTCGTTCCAGTCGAGCGTTGGCCCGGGCCCGCCAACTATCAACGCCTCCGAATCCGGGTTGACCTTTATTACCGTCGCCGCGGTCGCCTGTGTCGGGTAGGTGTCGCTGCCATCCTGCGACGTGACGGAAACGTGCAACGTGTCGCACCCGGTGAAACAGCTCGTGGGCTTATAGATCAGGCTCGCCAGTGCCGCGTTGACGTCGTCCGCCGATCCCGACACCGTCAGCGACCCCGGGCAATTTACGGTCTCCGTTACCCCCGCCACGGGGCACACCGCCAACGTCCCGTGTTCGACGGTCAGCAGTACGATGACCCTATCGTCCGCATCTTCCGCCCGCGGACCGACGACAACGCCGGCAATGTCGATCGCGGCGTTCTCTGTGGTAGTCGCCGTCGTTGGTGCGCTTGCCGTCGGCGGCTCGGCAACCGGGGCGACCCTCACGACTTCGGTTGCCGTCACCGCCGCACTGATATCGCCTTCGGAATCGCGCTCGGTCGCGGTAATCGCCAGAGTGAAGCATCCGTCAAACCCCGCCGGGGGCGTGATCTTCAGGCACGACAGGCTCCAGCTGGCCACGTCGTAGGAGGTGTGATCTGCGGTCGCCGTAAAGCTGTGACCGGGCAAGCCGGTGCCGTCGCTCAGCGTAGCGCCCACCGGGATGTCCTTCACGACAAGCGTATCGAGGCTGTTCGGGGATACGTCGCCGTTGGCGCCCGACAGACTCTTGGCCGCTACGCCGAGATTCAGCGCGATCGCTGTGTCTTCATTGCCGTGCGCGGTGACCGGGTGAAGGCACGGCGCCTCGGGGGCGACACTTACCTGCTCGCTGGCACTCGCTGTATTGGCGTCCTGGTCGGTCGCCGTGACGGTCAAGGTGAAATTGGTATCATTCGGCGGGATGATCTTCAGCTTCGAGAGATTCCAGCTCTCCACGTCGACCGAAGTGTTGCCGCTGGTTGCCGTGAAGCTGTTCGTGCAGTCCGTGAGCACCGCCCCGACCGGGATGCCGCTGACGACGAGCGACTGCACGCTGTTGCTGTGGCCCGGCAGGCTGTTCGCGGTGGCAGTGATTACACCAAGTGCGATCGCCGTGCCCTCGACGCCGCTCTCAACCTGCGGCAGCCATTTCACCGTCGGCGGCGTCTCGTCGACCGTGATCGTTTGCGTTGCCTCTGGTGCGGGATTGCCGGCCGTATCCGAGACGTCTGCCGTCACCGTGTAGTTACCGTCGTGCAGCAGCTTTGCTTCGGCCGGGCTGACGTTTACTGACCAGGTGTTATTCGTCAAAGTGGTGGTGAACGTGTCGACGACGTGGCCGGAGCTGTCAATGATCCTCACCGTTACCGGCTGGCCGGTTTCTGCGTCGGACGTGGTGCCGGCGATAGCGAACCCGGTGCTCGCCGCATTGGCGTTGACGACGTCGTGACGGACAATGGTGTCGATTGCGATTGTCGGGGGAGTCTCGTCGACCCTGATTGTCCGGGTGGCGTCCGCCGGTTCGCCGGCCGCATTCGACACGTCCGCCGTCAGCGTGTACATGCCGTCGGCCAATGATTTGGCCTCCGCCGGGCTGAGGTTAACCGACCAGGTGCCGTTGGCGACCGTGGCCGTGGTGCTGTAAACGACGTGGTTCGAGTTATCGACGATGATGATCGTAACGATACGTCCGTCCTGCACACCCGTGGTCGTGCCTACGATTTCGACCCCGGTATTGGCGTTGAAGGAATTGATGATGTCGCTTGTGGAAACGCCAATTTGTCCCGCGATGCTGGTGATCGCCAGTGTCGGCGTATGTCCGATGAAGATGTCGGGAACCGTGACGACCGACGACCCTAACGGAACGAGCGCATTTTGCAGCTCGGGCGCATCGTCAGTCTGAATAAAATTGATCGGCTGCAGCAGCAGCTCTGGAGTCAGGAAGGGATAGGCGCTGGACCCGCTTTGTCCCAGCCCTTTATCCCAGTTGGCGAGCGCGTCCTGTTGGGCGACCTGCAACTCCTCCATGCGAGCCGCAGTATTCCCGACCGGGCTTATGCTGACCGAGGAGCCGACCCTTCGGATGACGATTGTCTCTCCGGGATCCTCGACCATGATGTGCCGGGGCGTAGCCTCCTTCGTTGTCAGCTCGAATGAGCCGTGCTCGCGGTCCTTGTATGTGATGTTGTCATCGTCAAGGAGTGTAACGTTGGAGTCCGCGGCCTGAGCTTCCTTCAGCATCGGGAAGATCAGCGCCAAGAGCGACAGCAGTCCGAACCTACCTGCGTGGACCCGGCCGCGAATACCTCCAGCAGGCGCGTCGATCCCGGGAAAACCAGTCTGTGCCGCCGGACCAGCAGTGGAAGCGGAAGTTCCTCTTGCCGCCATCAAGGCCGAATGCAGCGCGCCGCGGAGGAGTTCGCCTAGCACTACCCGAGTGCCTTCGGGAATTTTGAACGCAGTGCCGTCGATGAAGCGAATGCCAATCCGGCCGTCAGCCGCCGTCTCGATCACGTCATCCTGGAGGACAGCATCGCCAACCATCGCTTGAACGGCAATGCCGCTGCCGCGCGTGACGGTGCCGCAACCGATTGCCGTCTCGATGTTGCCGACGACTTGGGGAGGCTCTGCACCGGGCGCTTCGAACATTGGCTTCGAGCTCGCCTACTGGATAGTTCAGGCTCAGCGTGGTGCCGCAGTGTTCTTGATCTGGCTTGCCCTCGCCACGAACCAAAATATCCGTGTGCTGGCAGCCTTTAGGCTGGCCCGCCGAAATGTCCTGATCAAAATAACGCGACCGTTCCAGGAAGGGAACACATTCCGCGCGACGTCGACGTGGCAGCAATGCTGTCATTTCGCCGCGAGGCATGACACCTCCCATCACGATTATTTTTACTGTATTTTGCCTACGAGCAGTAGCTCTTTAGTGTAGCGCAGTCAGCCATTCGGATTAGGCCGGGGGTACTCCATTTGGAGTAGCTGGTCTGCGTGGCCGATGTGACATTATATGGGTTGCGGCTTTCAGCCGAGGGCTCAACAAACCCAATGGGCTGCACCCGAACACGATCTTCTCAGAAAGGGGGGATCATGTGCACACATGCGATTACCCTATTGGCGGCAAGTGCCGTTTTGGCGCTCGCGAGTGTCTCGCCTGGTCCAGCTCAAGCGCAAAGCGAGCCTGCGAAGCCGGCTGTCCAGGATCTCGCTTCAGAACCCATTGGCAGAGTTGTAGCCGCTACAGGTTCGGTCACGATTGAACATGCGAGTGCGGTCGTCGTTCAGGCAAACGTCCCCAGTCAAGCGGGTCAAACGAAGGTTGGCGATCTCGTCTATCTGGGCGACGTGGTCCAGACCGGAGCCAATGGTCGGGTCGGCATCAACTTTACGGACGGCTCCTCGTTCAATCTTTCGAGCAACGCCCGCATGACTTTGGACGAGTACGTGTACGACCCGAAGGGGAAGTCCAATTCGACCATGTTCAATCTGACCAAGGGAGCATTCACCTTTGTCGCCGGCAATATCGCGCACAGCGGCGATATGAAGGTCGACACCCCTGTTGCGACCATGGGCATTCGAGGGACGACGCCACATGTCGAAATTTCGGATGATGGGACAACCAAATTTGATACTCTCATCGAAGAGGGCAAGAACAAGCTTAAACCCCAGCTTTCGAAACTGACGGATCGATATTTCCAGGACGTCGAGTTGTGCAACGGCCTGAATCGCGCGTCGGTTGACGCTCGTATTGGTGGTTGCACGTCGCTCATCGATGCACGTCAAGGCACGGCGACGAGCTTGGCTATCGCCTATAACAACCGTGGCAATGCCTACACTGCAAAGAGCGACTACGACCACGCCATCCAGGATTTCGATCAATCGATCAAACTCAATTCAGCTTACGTCAAGCCCTTGAATAACCGGGGCGTGGCTTACTTGAGGAAGGGCCAATATGACCTCGCGATCCAAGCATTCGACGAGGCGATCGTGCTCAATCCGAACTACGGCGAAGCCTTCGCAAACCGTGCCGGAGCCCACCTGAAAAAGAATGAATACGATCGCGCAGCCCACGACTATGACGCTGCAATCGGACTTGATCCCAATTTGAAAGCCGTATGGAGCGGACGATGTTGGACCCGAGCCATCCTCGGAGCGTTGCAGAACGCACTGGAGGATTGCAATCGGGCGCTTCAGGGGACGACCGACGCTGCGACGTATGACTCGCGTGGGCTGATCTATCTGAAGATGGGCCAACCTGCAGCGGCCATCGACGATTATAGCTCTGCGTTGCGATCCGACCCGAAGCTGGCAAGCGCGCTCTATGGACGCGGGCTCGCCAAGCTGAAGATGGGCGACAGGGCTGGCGGCGATGCCGATATTTCAGCGGCGAAGACAAACCAGGCGAACATAGGTGACGACTTCGCGCGCTATGGCGTGCGATAGAAACCAAGGACCCCAGCCGCAGCAGGAGGCGCCTGATCCACTGCCGTCTGTCTGAACTTGTCTAACAACGGACAATCATGACGGAAGACGGAAGATGGAAGGGGATGGGGATCTTGGTGTCCCGCATGGGACGCCGTAACGTTTCCGACGGAGGCGCCCCGGACAGCGTGCGGTAGGCGACGGCAAAGCGTCCAAGCTCCCAGAAGCCGCGATCGGTGACGATGCGCGTCACGGTCGCCGAAGAAGCGTCAGCCCGCAAAAGCGCGCGACGAACGAGGTGCAATCTCCGCAAGTTGAGATAGCGGATCGGGCCCATTCCAAGATGCTCCTCGCTTCCAGACAGGGAGTTCGCGGGGCAATCCATTGCAGGGACATCGTCAGCAATGTTTCCGGAGCCGCAAGCGGCATTGCGGTCCGAATTTGGCCGCTAAAACTCATGGTTGTAACTTAACTCCCTCATGCGTCAGATCGATGTACGCATTTCGACATGATGGCGCAGATTGCCCCGCTGAATGGTCATGGTTGCTGGCCACCGCGACGATATGCTTCGGTCAATAAGCAAAAATGAGGAGAGCGTCATGAAGATCAGCACGTTGGTGATCTCTTCAGCGTCGGTTCTTGTGCTCCTCTGCATTCCGGCTGGCGCACAACAGACCACCGGCACACCAGGTTCGCCCAGCGCGACTACTACGATCGACGGAAAATATCTCCCGCCGCAACCACCGAAGTTCGGTGGCGAGATTAATCTGGAGGCGTCAAAATCCAAACCCTATTGGCCCGCGCAGGTGGTGCCGCCCAAGGGAGCGCCCAACATCCTTCTGATCATGACCGATGATCAGGGCTATGGGGTATCAGGCACGTTCGGTGGCGTCATACCGACCCCAGCGATGGATCGCATCGCAAAGGCGGGACTGCGTTACACGCAATTCCATTCCACCGCGCTCTGCTCGCCGACGCGGGCAGCGCTGATCACGGGCCGCAACCACCACTCGGTGGGCTTCGGGGTGATCACCGAAATGTCCACTGGATACCCGGGATACGACTCCGTCATCGGGCCAGAGAGTGCCACCATCGGCACGATCCTGAAGCAGAACGGCTATGCCACCTCATGGTTCGGTAAGAATCACAATACTCCCAGCTATCAACTAAGCTTGGCAGGACCTTTTGACCAATGGCCGAGCGGGATGGGCTTCGACCACTTCTACGGGTTCATGGGTGGCGAGACCGACCAGTGGACACCCTTTCTCTTCCGCGATCAGACACAGGTCTTTCCGTGGGTTGGACACCCTGGCTACAACCTCACCACCGACATGGCGGACGAGGCCATCAAATACATGAAGGGGCTGAATGACGCCGCGCCTGACAAGCCGTTCTTCCTTTATTACGTGCCCGGCGGCTCGCACGCCCCACACCAGCCCACACCAGAGTGGATCAAGAAAATCAGCGACATGCACTTGTTCGATCAGGGCTGGGAAAAGCTGCGCGAGACGATCTTCTCCAACCAGAAACGGCTCGGTGTCGTCCCGGCGAATGCTCAGCTTACGCCCTGGCCCGATGGACAGGCGGAATACGGCGGAGCCAAGCTCCAGAAATGGGACACGCTCACTACCGATGAAAAAAGACTCTTTATACGTCAGGCGGACGTCTTTGCGGCCTACACGGCTTACACCGACCATGAAATTGGCCGTGTGATCCAGGCCGTCGAGGACATGGGCAAGCTCGACAACACGATGATCATTTACATCAGCGGCGACAACGGCACCAGCGCCGAAGGCTCGATCCTCGGCACTCCAAACGAGATGGCCGCGATTCAAGGCGTCGATATTCCGGTTGCGGAGCAGTTGAAGTTCTATGACGTGTGGGGTTCGGATCAGACTGCGCCACATATGGCGGTGGGCTGGACCTGGGCGTTCGATACGCCGTTCAAGTGGACCAAGCAGGTGGCGTCGCACTTCGGCGGCACTCGACAAGGCATGGCCATCTCATGGCCGGGCCACATCAAGGATACCGGTGGCATCCGCACTCAGTTCCACCACATCATTGACATCGTGCCAACCATCCTCGAGGCCACGGGCATCCAGGCCCCGGTGATGGTCGACGGCGTTGCCCAGAAGCCTATCGAAGGCGTGAGCATGGCTTACACCTTTGAGAATGCCAACGTGAATGCCCCGTCCACGCGCAGCACGCAGTATTTCGAAATGGTCGGCAACCGAGCCATTTACCATGACGGCTGGCTCGCTGCTACCACGCCGCCCCTGCCGCCCTGGGATTTGGGCCTCGGCAAGTTTCCCGATGTGGTCAACGGCTACACCTGGGAGCTTTACAACCTCGCCGAGGATTATTCGGAGAACAACGATGTCGCCGCCAAGATGCCAGACAAGCTGCGCGACATGAAGGAGCTTTTTCTGGTCGAGGCGACGAAGTACGACGTGTTCCCGTTGGACAACAGCTTCAGCGCTCGTTCAGTCACGCCGCGACCGAGCGCGACCGCCGGCCGGACTGTCTTCACCTACTCGGGTGAATCGTCCGGTCTCCCCTACAGCAGCGCCCCGGATATCGCCGGCAAGTCTTACTCGATCACGGCCGAGGTGGATATCCCGCCTGGTGGTGCAGAGGGCATGATCAACACGCTCGGTGGCCGTGGCGGTGGCCATGGTCTCTATATGCTCAAAGGCAAGCCAGTCTTTGTCTATAACTTCTTTGACGTGGAACGATTCCGTTGGGAAGGCCCGAATGCACTGGCACCCGGCAAGCACACAATCGTCTTTGACTTCAAATACGACGGCCCCGGTTTTGGCAAGGGCGGCACAGGCGTGCTGTCGGTGGACGGTAATGTAGTTGCCACCAAGACGATCCCGCACACCATCCCGTTCGTCGAAACCATCTATGAGACCTTCGATGTTGGAGTGGACACCCGCACGGGTGTGGACGATCACGACTACCAGCCACCGTTCCGTTTCACCGGCAAGATCGACAAGCTAACGGTCAAACTGTTCCCCCTGGGTGCTGCGGAGGAAAAGCTGCTGCAGCAAAAGGCCCAGGAAACCAGGAACAAGGCGCAATAAATCGTTTGGTGCTGCAGGCTCGTACCTATTCGAGCCCGGAGGCTCCGTGCACACCTTCATTTGTCCGGCATCGGCGGAGGCGCTGCGGGGTTAATGGCCGAAGAACCGTGAGAAAGCGGGCCGGACCATGAGTGTGAATGGGAGTTGTCAGAAGCGATAATGCAGTAGGGAGGAACCGGGCATGAAAATTGCAAGTGCATTGCGGTGCAGCCTGCTGGCAGGCGTCGCCGCTATAGCGATGATGACTACACCAGTCATCGCACAGAATATCCGCGGAAGCGCTACTGGCCCGACTACGGCTAGAGGCTATGACCATCCGGACCAATTTCTTCACCTGACTTTCTTCACCTGACGCCCGTGAAGCCGGCCGACAACATGTATCCGGTCATCGCTCATCCGGAACAGGAGCAACAGGCGCGCGCTAAGCTCGCTGACCTGGAAAAAAAGACCGGTAAGAAGCCAAATTTTATTTTCTTCCTGCTGGATGACGTGGGCTGGATGGATCCCGGTTTCAACGGTGGAGGCATCGCGGTCGGCAACGAAACGCCGACGATGGACAAGCTGGCCAATGAAGGGCTCAACCTGACCTCGGCGTACTCGACGCCTTCGTGCTCGCCTTCGCGCGCTACCATTCTGACCGGCCAGAACCCACTGCATCACGGCATCCTTCGGCCGCCCATGTACGGTGAAGCGGGCGGTCTCGACGGCGCAATCACGCTCCCGAGCATCCTCAAAAAGCTCGGATATGTGACGCGCGGGGCAGGCAAATGGCACGTCGGCGAGAACCGTGGCTCCCTGCCTCAGAACGTCGGGTTCGACGACTACCTTGGCTTTCTCGGCGTGTCCGACGAGTACACGGAATGGCGCGACGAGTATTTCAATCCTGAGGTAGCGCTGAGCCCATCCCGCTTCCGGATGATGGAAGAAGCCCCGTTCAACCACAATGAGGTCCATTGTAACCCGAGCAACACCGAACAATGCGAAACTGTCAAGCTCATCGACCTCGCCTCTATCAAAGACCTCGACAAGCACTGGATGGACTACAGTGTAGACTTCATCAAGCAGATGAAGGACAGCAAGCAGCCCTTCTTCCTCTACCATGCCACACGCGGCTGCCATTTCGATAACTATCCGTCGGATGAGTGGGCGGGAAAGTCGCGAGCGCGCACCGTGTTCAGCGACTGCATGGTGCATATGGACTATGTGCTCTCCCAGCTCGTCAAGGCGCTTGAAGATACCGGTCAGCTTGAGAATACGCTGATCATCCTTAGTTCGGACAATGGCCCGGAATGCGAAATCCCGCCGCATGGCCGCACTTTGTTCCGCGGCTGCAAAGGCTCGTCATGGGAAGGCGGCGTGCGCGTGCCGACCTTTGCCTACTGGAAGGGCATGATTGGGCCGCGCCGATCGGAGGGTCTGTTCGATCAGGCGGATATTTTGCCGACCCTTGTCTCATTGGCCGGTAGGCCCGGAGCGCGGCTTGAAGAGTTCTTCCCGAAAACGACATACATCGACGGCGTCGACCAGTCCGGCATGCTGCTCGCCGATGATGGCGAGTCGGCCCGCCGCGAACGCATCTACACGCTCAATCAGTACTTCGCGATGATCCGCATCGACGAGTTCAAATACATTTGGACGGCTGAAATCGAGAATGGCTTCTTCCAAAAGGGCGACTGGGGCGGGTTCAGCGGTCCGATCGTCGTCGACACCGGAGGCGGGGCCGCGGTGAACCTCTACACCAATCCAAGGGAAGACGCGCCGGCAGGGATACGACACATTCCGATGGCCGTGCCATTGGCAGGTGCGGCAGGGTGGTACATGAAAGAGCTTGTCAAGTATCCACCACAGTTCAAGATCGGAGTGCTCAATAACAATCCACCGATCTACGACCTGCTTCCGAAGGTAAAGGGAGCGATTGAGAAGATGCAGGAGGAGCGGGAAGAGAAATACCGCGAAATCAGTAGTATCGATAACCCCGCGAGGCCAGCACAAGAGCGCGGAGAAGCCGTAAAGCCATTGCGCAGGGAAGGTCGGAGTGCTCTCCGCCTCCACCTGTGGTCTTCGCGCTCGCTGCGGGACCCGTTCATGCGAGGGCCCAACTGTGCCGGCGGGCACCCGGTCTATCCTGCGCCCTCACGATTGAAGAGGATCAAGGTATCAGGCATAGCCCGCGCGAAATGCGCCGCGAGAACACTGCTCTACGTTCTCTCGCTACGCATGCGCCCCGCGCAAGCGGGGCATCCAGTATTCCAGAGGCTTCTCAGCTAGCGATCAGGCGTCTCTGGATACTGGATCGCCCTGTCACCGCGCGCCCTCGGGTCCCATCACCAGGTTCGGCAGCCAGGTCGAGATCTCCGGCACGAAGCACAGCACGAGCACCGCGCCCATCATCAGGAGCACGAAGGGCAGCGTCCCCCAGATCACGTCGCGCAAGGGAATGTCGGGCGCGACGTTGCGGATGACGAAGATGTTCAGCCCGACCGGCGGGTGGATCAGACCCATCTCCATCACGATGGTCATGATGATGCCGAACCAGATGATGTCAAAATTCGCCGCCCGCAACGGCGGCAGGATGATTGGCGCGGTCATCAGGATGATCGAGACCGGCGGCAGGAAGAAGCCGAGCACGATCACCAGCACAAGGATCGCAAGGAGCAATTCCCAGCGCGGCAGCTGCATGGCGACGATCGCCTCCGCCGCCGACTGTGAGATGTGAAGATAGCTCATCACATAGGAATAGAGCAGCGACATGCCGATGATCAGCATCAGCATGGTGGATTCGCGCACCGTCGAGGTCAGGATCGGCGCAAGGTCGGTCGGCCGCCAGACGCCGTAGATCATGGCGATCAGCGCAAGCGCCAGGAGGCCGCCGAGGCCGGCCGTCTCCGACGGCGTGGCATAACCACCATAGAGCGCGAGCATCACGCCGGTCAAAAGCAGGACGAAGGGGATGACGCGCGGCAGCACGCTGAAGCGCTCAGCAAGCGTGAACTCGTCCTTGGCGAGAATTGCTGAAGTCACGCCACCCTTCTCATAGGCCGCTTCGGCAAGGGCATATTCGCGGCGGAAGCGGAGCACGGCATAGCACCCAAACAGCGAGACCAGCAGGAGCCCTGGGCCGATGCCGGCGAGGAACAGCCGTCCCAACGACTTCTCCGCGGCGACCGCGAACAGGATCATGGTAATGGAGGGCGGCAGCAGGATGCCGAGCGTGCCGCCGGCAGCGATAATGCCGGCCGCGAAGCCGCCGGAATAGCCGCGCTTGCGCATCTCAGGAATGCCGGCCGAGCCGATGGCCGAGCAGGTCGCGGGCGAGGAGCCCGCCATGGCCGCAAACAGCGCGCAGGCGAACACATTGGCGACGCCAAGCCCGCCGGGCACTCGGTGCAGCCAGGCATGCAACGCCGAATAGAGATCCTGGCCCGCACGCGAGCGGCCGATCGCGGCGCCCTTCAGGATGAAGAGCGGAATCGACAACAGCGTGATCGAAGCCATCTCCTCGTAGACGTTCTGCGTCACCGTATCGAGCGACGCGGTGGGCATATAGATGCCCATGAACACGACGGCGACCGCGCCGAGCGCAAAGGCGATCGGCATCCCTGAGAACATCGCAACGAGGGTCGCGCAAGCGTAGCTCACACCAATTCCGAACACGCTCATCGGCGCGAAGCTCCCGCAAGCGGCATGATGATCTGCAGCAGGAGCTGCAGGCAGAGCAGCGTCATGCCACAGGCCATCAAGCCATAGGGAATCGCCAGCGGCGGCGACCACATCGAGTTCGATACCTGGCCGTCGACATAGGCTTCCTGAGTCAGCGTCCAGGATTTCCAGGTGAAGAAGGCACAAAACAAAAAGCTCGCGACATCAACCAGCCAGAGGCGGATGCGGTTGGCGAGCGGCGAGAGCAGGCCGACAAAGGCCTCGATCGAGACATGGCCGCGTCGCGACTGCACATAGGCCGCGGTCATGAAGGTGGCGCCGACCAGCAGGAACACGGCGGCCTCATCCTGCCAATAATTGGCGGCCTGGAACAGCGCGCGCCCGATCACGCTGTAGCTCAGGATGCCGCAGGCTGCGATCAGCGCCACTGCCGCGAACACCAGGATGATGTTGTTGACAATCGAGAGCGCACGCGCAAGCGCGGCCACCAGCGCATTGCCGGTGGCCGTCGTTGCGTCATCGTCACGACCCGAGAGCGGACCGTGCATCATGAGCTGACGTTGGAGGCGAGCTTCAACAGATTGGCGGCGGTCGCGGTCTTCGCGCCGTAGTCCTTCCAGGCGGTGTCGCGGGCGATATCGCGCCATTTGTTGACGACGGCGATGTCGAGCGGCGCGACCTTGGCGCCGGCCTTCTCGTAGACCTTGGCGACCTCGATATCGTCATCCTGCGCGCCCTTGCGGCCGAAACCCTCAAGCTCGCTGCCGACAGCGAGGATGATGTCCTGCTGGTTCTTGGGCAATTTGTCGAACACGATCTTCGACATCATCAGCGGCTCGAGCATGAACCAGTAGGACGCGCCGGCACCCGAGGTCAGGGCCTTGGAGACTTCCTCGAGACGGAACGAGATCAGGCTGGTGGAGGAGGTGATACCGGCATCGCAGGCGCCGGTCTGCATCGCCTGGTAGATTTCGTTCGAGGGCACCGAGAGCACGGAGGCACCCGCGGTCTGCAGCACCATGTCCATCTCGCGCGAGCCGCCGCGCACCTTCATGCCCTTGGCATCCTCGGGCGCGACGATGGCGCGTGAGCGGCTGGCGACGCCGCCGGCCTGCCAAATCCAGGAGAGCAGGATGATGCCCTTGTCGGCGAGGAAATCGGTGAGTGCCTTTCCGACCGGCTCCTTCTTCCAGCGTAACCCCTGGTCGTAGGTGGCAACAAGGCCCGGCATCAGGCCGATATTGGTCTCCGGCAGCTCGCCGCCGGCATAGGGCATCGGATAGAGGCTGATGTCGAGCGCGCCTTTGCGCATCGCCGAAAACTGCGCATTGGTCTTGATCAGCGATGAGTTGGGATAGATTTCGGCGGAAATGTCGCCGCCGCTCCTTTTTGCAACTTCAGCGGCAAACATACGGCAAAGCCGGTCGCGGAAATCGCCCTTGTCGATGGTACCGCCGGGGAATTGGTGCGAGATCTTCAGCGTCGTTGCGGCTTTGGCGGTGCCGGTGCCGAGACGGAGGATGACGGGCGCGGCGAGCGCCGATGTGACGAGATGACGGCGAGTAAGCATGACAAACGTTCCCTGCGGTTCAACCTGTGATTGGGTCTTGAAAGCCGACCTTGCGCGTCACTCTAGCCGGAAATCCACCTCAGTTTCTCTAGTCTGAAAGTAGACCAGAGGTTGAGGTTGGACAGGCAGATCACATGCCGCCGCAGAACGCCGCGTGCTATTGTTGCGGTGCACACCCGGCCCAATCCTTGGTGGATGTGCTGAATGCGCACTAACACGACTTTCGCGGGCGAAATTGTGTCGATTTGGCAGAAAAACGGCGGCCGCAAAACGCCAAAGCCGCGGCGTTGAAAATTTTTCGGATCATTCGGTAACAAACGCTTGTCCGGGAGCGTCGAGCAGGGAGGCGGCGTCAGTCGCTTAGCTTCACCAGCTCTTGAAGGGATGACCACCATGACCATTCGCACCCGCTTCGCGCTCGCCGTCTCGGCTGCCGCGGTTTCGCTCAGTCTCGCGCTGGCGCCTGCCGCCTTCGCCGACGACATGAAGAAGGACTCGATGGCCAAGGATTCCATGGCCAAGGATTCCATGGCCAAGGACAGCATGAAGAAGGACACAATGTCGCACGACAGCATGAAGAAGGACGACGGGATGTCGAAGGACGGCATGAAGAAAGATGACGGGATGATGAAGAAGAACTGACGCGGCACCGACAATCAGGCATGGTGCTTTCGGCGCCATGCCTGAAATCGCCTCAGATCGCGATCCCCTTCGCCCTCAGCGCGATGCAAAGCGGCGAGGGCGACCTTATTTCTTCTTGCCGCGGGCCTTGCGCGCGGCATAGCGGGCATCGCGCTTGGCCTTCTGGTCGGCAAGCAGCGCGGCCTCCCGCGCCTCTTCTTCTTCCTTCGCGCGCGCGATGCGGGCGGCTTCTGCGGCGGCCGCTTCCTCCTCGCGGCGCATCTGCTCGGCCTTGGCAGCTTCGCGCTCCTGGCGGACGCGGTCGCGGCTTTCGGCAATTGCCTCGCGCTCGGCGCGCCGGCGCGCAACCTCCGGGTCGTCGGGGCCGGGCTGCTCGCGGAATTTCTTGAGAAGATCTTGCCGCGCCTGCTGGGCGGCTTTCTGCCGGTCTGCAAAGCCGGGTTCCTTAAATCCGCTCATCGATCGGACCTTGTCTCACTTTCACACTTGAGGTTTGCAAATTCATTGTCCCGCGCATCGCATCTTGGGCTGACGCTCGGGCAATCGGCCGCCGGTGTACAGCGTCGCGCATCCAGATTCCACTCCCTTGATTGCAGGTCGGTCATAAGAAAATCGACCCGCTTGGGACTTGATTCACAAGCATTTGCACAAAATCGATCCTAACTTTTCTGAAACAGTCGAGCAGGAGTGTGTGTCGGCTGTGATCGCTCCATCCCGCCATCGAAAGGCTCTCGGCTGGGCCGCGGCGCTCGTGACGGCGGCCCTCGTCTCGATCGCACTGGATCGCCCGAAAGAGGTGGACAATCCCGTTCTGGGCGCGAGTGGAAATGCAGGCAAATGGCGTTCCCGCCCCATTGCAGCCGGACAACGTCCGCGCAACAGAGTTTGCGGCCAGCCCTATTTTGTTCCGCCGGGGATGATCGGGGCCTGCCGGAAGGACGGCCGGACCGCTGGCCATCCTTGCTCCCGCATGCCCTTTTGGGGCAATGATGCAACGGAGGCGAGGCGGATCAACCATGGCTGAACCCAAATCGGGCCCCAAATCTGGTGCCAAGGCAGGCGACAACCGGCGTGGCGCGGTCGCCGGGCTGTTGATCGCAATCGTGCTGCTCGCGGTCGGGGTCTGGCTGGCGCATGATCTGACCGCTGCCAGCAAGCTGCAGGACTGCGTAATGAGTGGCCGCACCAACTGCAATGTGATTGAGCCCGCGCGCTAGCTCCCGCAAACGCAGATTCGCAAGTAAAATCTGAAACTTCGGCGACGCAAAATTGTCGCGATCTTGCTTATTTGTAACGAGACAAAGCGCGAAAAGCTCGCTGCAATGCCAGGGACGCGGTGCGCCCATTGCTTTGCGTCGTCGCGGAACTGAGGGCGCCTGATCCAATGCGCCAACCAAAAAAGGGGGTATGCGAGAATGAATGCGTCCAGCCGAACAAGATTGGTTCTTTCGCTGGTATCGCTGATGGCTGTCACGAGCGTTTCAGCACAGGAGCGGCCGGGAACCGGTGGTCAGCTACCCGCTGGCCAGCCGGCACCGCACGGCCGCCCGGTGCACCCCGTGGGTCCGCCGCCGCAGGGCAGGGCGGCAGTTGACGCGCGGTTTGCCCACGGCGCGGTCGTGGCGCGCGACTTCGGCGGTCATCCCTATCGCGGCCGGCTCGCCTGGGACGGCGGACGCTGGCGTCACGAGATGCACAACGGCCGCATGGGCTGGTGGTGGGACGTCGGCGGAGTCTGGTATTTCTACCCGGAGCGGATTGACGGTCCGCCCACCTATATCTCCGACGACTATGCCGACGACGTGGTCTATGGGGCGCCGCCGCCCGGCGCTTATCCGCCCGCGCCGGTGGCCGCCTATGCGCCGCCGCCACCGCCTCCGCCTCCGCCTCCGCCGGATCCAGCCGCAAGCGCGGTCGGCGGCGCCGTGGTCGGAGGCTTGCTTGGCGGGCTTCTCACCGGGCGAGCCTCCGGCGCCGCCGCGGGCGCCGTGATCGGTGGCGCCACCGGTGCGATTGCAGGTGCCACTGCGGCGTCGCGGCCGGGTTATTACCTGGCCGAGGGCAACTGCTACTACCGCTATCCGTCCGGCCAGTATGTTCAGGCCGATCCGCGCTGGTGCTACTGAGCCGGAGCGGCTTGCATTGTCCTGGGAGCCGGCGCGCTGACTACGCGCCGGCTTTCTTTTTTGAGGCTGGCGATTGCTTGCGGTGCCTGCAAGGCCGGCCCGCATGACGGCTCAGATTTAGCGGTCGTCGCGCCCTGCAGCCCGCTCTGTCGTGCACGTCAAGCGTGATCTGACCGTTGAGCGCGGCACTGATTTGCCCGTGTGGCTGTCCGCAAGAATGCGTGAATTCCCATAAGAGAAAAGTTCTTTTTTACAGAATGTCAATGACTGCCGGGGCGCGAGACCACGCGCCGACGCTTCGCTGCGGGGGGCCCGACATCTGGCTGTGACCGCGTCCTGGCTAGAATGGCCGTCGGTCTTCCCGGCGGCAACTCCGCTGTGATTGACTTAGATCAACGGACCGGATGTTGTACGGAGCTTGTCTTTTCGCGTCAGACCGCGCGCCGAACCAGATCGACGTTTGAAACCGAGAGGATAGCGGCATGCCGACCTTCGAAGTATCGCTGGTCTGTCCGGAGGCGCTGGTGTTTGTCGGCGACGCCAACCAGGTCGACCTGCCGGGGTCCGAGGGCGACCTCGGCGTGCTGGCAGGACACGCGCCGATCGTGACGACGCTCCGGCCCGGCATCGTCAGGGTAATCGCGGATGGCGGCGACGAGAAATTCGTCATCCTCGGCGGCCTTGCCGAATTCTCCGCCTCGAGCCTGAACATCCTGGCTGACAGCGCAAGCCCGATAGACGAGTTCGACGTCGCGGAACTGAAGGCGAAGATCGAGGACATGGAGCGAACGGTGCCGACGCGCTCAGCCGGCGATGAACTCGATCGCGAGATCGAGTTGCTCGATCAATACAGGACATTGCATCAATATATCACGGTGACGACGGCGCTCTGAGCGACCTATAATCAGCTCCGTCATCGACGCGCAAGGCGGGTTACATGGATCAGGCGGTGAAACCATCTCCGGCGGAGCCGGCACCGGCGAAAGACCCCGTGCGGCTTGCGATCCGGCTCGCGCTTCTGGCTGGCGTGATTTACTGGTCTTACATCCTTATCCTGCCGTTCATTCCAATTCTGGTGTGGAGCGCAATTCTCGCGGTGGCGCTCTATCCCGTGTTCGACCTGCTGGCGCGCCTTTTGGGCGGTCGTCCCGTGGTATCGGCGATTCTAATCACAATCCTTGGTCTCGTGATCGTGATCGGGCCGGCGAGCTGGCTTGCATTCGGCCTGATCGAAGGGGTGAGGTTGATTTCCGATCAGCTCGGTACCGGAAAAGTTTACGTGCCGACGCCCAACGCGGCCGTCAAGCAATGGCCGCTGATCGGTGAAACGCTGTTTGATCTCTGGCAACTCGCATCGACCAATTTGGCGGCGGCGCTTGGAAAGCTGTCTCCTTACGCAAAGCCGGTCGCCACGACCGTTCTGGCGACGGTCGGCAGCGGCGGATTAGAAATCCTGAAATTCCTGGTCGCGGTGATCGCGACCGGGTTCCTGTTCATTCCGGGCCCGCGGCTGGTGTCGAACATCCGCATCTTCGTGGCCCACATCGTGCCCGAACGCAGTGAGGAGTTCGTCAAGCTCACAGGTGACACCATCCGCTCGGTTTCCCGCGGCGTCATCGGCATCGCGATTCTGCAGGCCTTCCTGGCCGGCATCGGCTTCATCGTCGCCGACATTCCAGGCGCCGGGCTGTTTGCGTTTCTTATCCTGCTCCTGGGCGTCGCCCAGATCGGCTGCGCTATCGTCCTGATTCCGATGATTGCCTGGTACTGGATGACACGAGAACCGACCGCGGCATTGCTGTTCACCCTCTATATCGTGCCCGTCGGCTTCGTCGATAACGCGCTGAAGCCGTTCGTGATGGGGCACGGCTCGCGCACCCCGATGGTGGTGATCCTCATCGGCGTGCTGGGCGGCACGCTGGCCCACGGCCTGATCGGTCTTTTCATAGGTCCGATCGTGCTCGCGGTCGGCTGGGAACTGCTCGCCGCCTGGATGCGCGACGAGGCTGGTCGCAGCGTCTTCGTGGACGAGAAAGCGGCGATCGAAGCCGACCAGACTCTCGCTAGTAGCGCTCGGCCACGAACTTTGCTGCCCTGAGCCGGTCATTGTAACGGCCCTTGTCGGATCGCGGTGGCAGCTTGACCAGTTCGTGCCGGACGCGCTTGTGGGGAATGGCGTCGAGGATGTGCGAGATGGCGTTGAGGCGCGCCTTCCGTTTATCGTTGGAGGGAACGACGAACCAGGGCGCTTGCTTCGAGCTTGTCGCCTTGAGCATCATATCGCGCGCCCGGGAATAGTCGTACCAGCGCTGAAACGACTCGATATCCATCGGGCTGAGCTTCCACTGCCGAAGCGGATCGTCGATTCGCGCGGCAAAGCGCCGCTCCTGCTCCTCCTGACCGACTTCGAGCCACAGCTTGATCAGCTTGATGCCGCCGTCGACGATATACTGTTCCATTTGAGGGCAGAGCTCGAGGAAGCGTTCATGCTCTGTCTTGGAACAGAAGCCCATCACATATTCAACGCCGGCACGGTTGTACCAGCTACGGTCGAAAATCACGATTTCCCCCGCCGCCGGGAAATGTTCGATATAGCGCTGCATGAAGATTTGCGTTTTCTGCCGGTCGGACGGCGCCGGCAGGGCGACGACGCGGAACACCCGCGGGCTGACGCGTTCGGAAATCGCCTTGATGGTGCCGCCTTTGCCCGCGGCGTCGCGTCCCTCGAAGATGATGATGACGCGCAAGCCCTTGGCCTTGACCCACTCCTGCAAATGGCAAAGCTTCACCTGTAGCTTGCGCAGTTCCTGCTCATAGGCCTTGCGCTTCATCCTTTGCGCCTGGCCGTCCTGCTCCCTGGATTTTCTTGCCATCAGCCCCGCCCTGCGTTTCGTGTCGGACTAAGTGTGCTCACCCCAGCTCAAGGTGACGCCGATGTCGCCGGGCATCCCGCCCGGGAAATCGATGATTTGGTAGGCGATGCGGTAGCCTCTCGGCTTCAGATGATCGGCCCAGAGCTGGAAAATCTCCTTCGGTATTCCTGTCAGCGTGTTTTCCCAGCCTGGCTCGCGCTGGTTGATCGCCCGGCCGTGATCGGTGCAGAGCACGTTCGGAAAGCGATAGACCTGCACCTCGGTGAGGCCGTTTCGCACCGCGCGCTGGATGACGGTGGCTGCAAGCTTCACCTTTTCTTCCTCGGACATTCCGGACGGCTTGCCCAGGCGTTCGATCAAGTGACGTTTCTCCGCATCGGCGGCGGCAGCGCGGTGCGCAGCTTCTTCGGCCTTTTCGGCTTCCTTCAGCGCGGCCTGTTTGAGGATATCCTTCGCGGTCGGCAGCAGGTCATCGATGTTGGTGGGCATGATCTTTCATCCCTCTCTGCGGCTTCGAACTCGGCTGATTTCCAGGTCCGTTAAATGTCGCGTCGGTCAAATTGCCTGACGTGATGCGAGGCGTCTTTTTGACGCGGGTGTGACAAGGCTAGAGATCGGCTGACCGCGCTGACTTGAGATAGATCAAGGCGGCAGGCTCAGATTGCCTGGATGCTCTGCGGCAAAGGCCGGGGATCGCTGCATTCTTTGTCATAAGGAGCGGGAACATGTCCGACAGCAAGGAACAGTTCTCCGGCAATTTGCCGTTCGCCTTCTTCAATTCCGCGATGGAATACATGACCGACGCCGGACAGCGCACATTGCTGTTCTGGGACGTGATGCGCCAGCGGGGCGAGCAATACGAGGAGCACCTCCAGGAGGCCGTTCCCAACGTTCTCAATTACCAACCGGAATTGGTGATGGATGGCCGCACGCTGGGGCGACCGGTCAATTACGGCTTGGTCCGGATCGTTCCCCCAGCGGGTGTCGAGATCGATCCGACGCGTCGGCCCTTCGTCGTTATCGATCCGCGCGCTGGTCACGGTCCAGGGATCGGCGGCTTCAAGGCCGACAGCGAGATCGGCGTGGCGCTGAAAGCTGGCCATCCCTGCTATTTCATCGGCTTCATGCCGGAACCGGTTCCGGGCCAGACGATCGAGGACATCGCGCGCGCCGAGGCGATTTTTTTGGAGAAAGTAATCGCACGCCACCCGAACGCAGACGGCAAGCCCTGCGTGATCGGCAACTGCCAGGCTGGCTGGGCGGTGATGATGCTGGCCGCAATCCGTCCCGAGTTGTTCGGCCCGATCATTGTCGCGGGATCGCCGCTGTCCTATTGGGCGGGCGTCCACGGCAAGAATCCGATGCGATATTCAGGCGGATTGCTTGGCGGCAGTTGGCTGACGGCGCTGACGAGCGACCTCGGCGGCGGCAAGTTCGATGGCGGCTGGCTGGTGCAGAATTTCGAGAACCTCAACCCGTCCAACACGCTATGGACCAAGCAGTACAACGTCTATGCCAAGGTCGACAGCGAAGCGCCCCGCTATCTCGAATTCGAGAAATGGTGGGGCGGGCATGTCAACCTGAATGCCGAGGAGATCCAGTTCATCGTTGACGAGTTGTTCGTCGGCAACAATCTCGCCGCAGGCCGCATCAAGACCTCGGATGGCGAGACCGTTGATTTGCGCAATATCCGGTCGCCGATCGTGGTGTTCTGCTCCAAGGGCGACAACATTACCCCGCCGCAACAGGCGCTGGACTGGATCTTGGATCTCTATGACGATGTGAACGAGATCCGTTCCTATGGTCAGACCATCGTCTACACTGTTCACGAGAGCGTGGGGCATCTCGGCATCTTCGTCTCGGGCGGTGTTGCCCGGAAGGAGCATAGCGAGTTCTCCAGCAATATTGATCTGATCGATGTCCTGCCACCTGGGCTCTACGAGGCCACCTTCGAGCGCAAGACCGGACACGGCGCCAACGAAGATCTGGCCTCCGGCGAGTGGATCATGCGGTGCGAGGCGCGCACTCTCAATGACATTCGGGCGCTCGGCGGCAACTCGCCCGAGGACGAGCGGCGCTTTGCCACCGCCGCGCGCGTCTCCGACATCAACCTGTCGCTCTATCGGGCCTTCCTCCAGCCGATGGTCAAGGCGATGGTCACGCCGCAGGTCGCTGACATGCTCAGGCACTGGCACCCACTTCGCCTGAGCTACGAGATGTTCACCGACGCCAACCCGCTGATGGCACCGCTTGCCAGGGTGGCGGATCAGGTGCGCCAGCGCCGCAAGGCCGTGGCTGCGGACAATCCTTTCCTGGGGATACAGGAGACGGTCTCGAAGCAGATCATCAGCAGCCTCGATGCTTTCCGTGACGCTCGCGACAGCATGGGCGAAAAGCTGTTCCTCGCGATCTATGGTAGTGCGGCGCTGCAAGCTGCGGTCGGCATCAAGCCCGATTCGCTCAAGGAGCGGCGGGCGCCGAAGTCGGTCCTGCACAAGGAGTTGTTGGCCAAGCGCATCGAGGAGCTGAAATCGCAAATCGACAAGGGCGGCCTGCAGGAATGCACCATTCGGGCGTTGATCTATGTCGGATCGCCGCGTGGCAAGATCGACGAGCGCGGCGTTCAGACGTTGCGCCAGATCAGGCTCGCCGACGACAGCCATCGGATTACCTTGGCGCAGTTCAAGGCGATGGCGCGCGAGCAGTTCTTCCTGATGTTGTTGGAGCCTGAGGCGGCTCTCGCCGCGATTCCGAGGCTGCTTCCGCCAAGTACCGAGGAGCGGCAGCAGGCGCTCGCTGCGATACGGCACGTGTTGAGCGCGTCCGGTGATATTTCCGGCGAGGTCGCCGAGCGTCTGAGGAGAGTCACGGCCTTGTTCGAGACCAGTGCGGCGGCATTGCCGCCGCCCCCCACGGTCAATCTTCCTTTCGCTGCGAATGTCGAAAGAGCCAAGGCCTCCTGACATCCGACGCGACAACGAGGGACCGAGCCATGAGCGTAGCTTCCGTCGAGTCCGGCGACGCCGTTCCTCATACCAAATATGACCGCCTCATTGTTGCGGCCAAGCGCGTGCCATCGGCGGTCACCGTGGTGGTGCATCCCTGCGACGAGACGTCGTTGAGTAGCGTCTGCCAGGCGGCCGAGATCGGGATCATCAAACCGATTCTGGTCGGACCAGCCACTAAAATCAAGGCGACGGCAGCGCGGTACAATCTGAATATCTCGAACTTCGATCTCGTCGACGCCCCACACAGCGACGCGGCCGCTGCAAAGGGCGTTGAACTCGTACGCGAGGCGAGGGGCGAACTGCTGATGAAGGGTAGTTTGCACACCGACGAGTTGATGCGAGCCGTCACCGCGAGCGCGGGGGGCTTGCGCACCAATCGCAGGATCAGCCACGTCTTCGTGATGGATGTGCCGACCTATGCCGAGACGTTGTTCATCACGGATGCGGCCATCAACATCTTTCCCGATCTCGATGCCAAGCGCGACATTGTCCAGAACGCGATCGACCTGTTTGTACAGATCGGGCTGGGCTCGCATCCGCGCGTGGCGCTGTTGTCGGCCGTTGAGACCGTGACGACCAAGATCCCGTCGACGGTCGAGGCCGCCGCCTTGTGCAAGATGGCTGACCGCGGCCAGATCAGTGGCGGCGTCCTCGATGGTCCGCTTGCCTTCGACAATGCAATCGATCCGCAGGCGGCGGAGATCAAGGGCATCAAGTCGCCGGTTGCAGGACGGGCACAGATCCTGGTCGTGCCGGACCTCGAAGCCGGCAACATGCTGGCGAAGAACCTCACCTTCCTCGCCAAGGCAGATGCGGCGGGCATCGTTCTCGGCGCGCGGGTGCCCATCGTGCTGACGTCGCGCGCCGACAGCGTGAGGGCGCGGATGGCGTCGTGCGCAATCGCTGTGCTGCACGCCGATGCGCGGCGGCGTCTCCATCCCGTTTCCGGCTGATGGAGCGGGCGATGGACACGATCCTTGTCGTCAATGCCGGCTCTTCCTCGGTGAAGTTCCAGGTCTTTGGTGTGGAGAGCGGCAATACGCTCAAGCGGCAAATGCGTGGCCAGGTCGACGGCATCGGAACGCATCCAAGGCTCCGTGCTACGGGACCGGACCGAGCGGTGCTGGCGGACCGCGCATTTGCGGCTGCCGCCGTACCGGACGTTCCCGCTGCGCTTGCTGCGGCAGGAAACTGGCTGCGCGAGGAGCTGCATATCGGCCCGATCGCCATCGGACATCGCGTTGTCCATGGCGGCCCGGACCATGATGCTCCCGTGCGAGTTAGCGCTGAGGTGCTGCAGCGCCTGGAGCGCTACATTTCGCTCGCGCCGTTGCATCAACCATACAATCTTGCGCCGATCCGCTCGGTGCTCGCGCGCTTTCCCGATATTCCACAAGTCGCCTGCTTCGACACCGCCTTTCACCGCGGGCACAGCCCGCTGGCCGACCGCTACGCGATCCCGGAGAAGCTCTACGCGGAAGGCGTGCGGCGCTATGGCTTTCACGGCCTGTCCTACGAATATATCGCTGCAGCACTGCCGCAGATCGCCCCCGAGCTTGCGGGGAAACGGGTGATCGTGGCCCATCTCGGCAGCGGCGCCTCGATGTGCGCGATGGACGGCGGGCGCAGCGTCGAAAGCACCATGGGCTTCACCGCACTGGACGGGCTGCCGATGGGGACGCGGCCGGGCCAGCTCGATCCTGGCGTCGTGCTCTATCTTGCGACCGAAAAGGGTATGTCGCCGGCCGATATCCAGACCTTCCTCTACAAGGATTGCGGTCTGAAGGGCCTGTCCGGTGTCAGCAATGATATGCGCGAGTTGCAGGACTCAGGCGATGCGCGGGCACAGTTCGCCGTCGACTATTTTGTCTACCGGATCGGCCTGAACGCTGGGATGCTGGCCGCCGCGATGTCCGGCGTCGATGGTTTCGTCTTCACCGCCGGCATCGGTGAGAACTCGCCGAAGCTGCGTGCGGCGATTGCGGGCAAGCTGGCCTGGCTTGGTGTGTCGCTGGATGCGGCGGCCAATGCCGAGGGCCGGTCACTGATTTCTAGGCCCGGCAGCCCGACCCCCGTTTATGTCATACCGACCGACGAAGAACTGATGATCGCGCGTCATACCCTTGCATTGCTGGCCCCAGGACCAATCCGATCGCAATATGAGAGGGCGTCATGACAATTCCCGCCTATCCCGAGACCGCCGTCGCCCTCAAAGGTAAAAAGGGGCTGATTGTCGGCATCGCCAACGATCAATCGATCGCTTGGGGTTGCGCCAAGGCCTTCCGCGCCCTCGGCGCGGAACTTGCCGTGACCTATCTGAATGAGAAGGCCAGGAAGTTCGTGGAGCCGCTGGCGCGCGAGCTTGATAGCGAGATTTTCATGCCGCTGGACGTGATGGCGCCGGGACAAACGGAAGCCGCGTTCGACCAGATCGGCAAGCAGTGGGGACGCCTGGATTTCATGGTCCACTCCATCGCCTTTTCGCCCAAGGAGGCGCTGCATGGTCGGGTCATCGACGTCGGCCGCGAGGGTTTCCTCGCCACGATGGACGTATCCTGCTGGTCCTTCATCCGCATGGCCCATCTCGCCGAGCCCCTGATGAAGAACGGCGGCTCGATGTTCACCATGACCTATTACGGCAGCCAGCTGGTCGTGGAGAATTACAACATCATGGGCGTGGCCAAGGCGGCGCTGGAATGCGCGGTCCGCTACCTCGCAGCCGAGGTCGGCCCCAAGGGCATCCGGGTCCATGCGATTTCGCCGGGACCGCTGGCGACGCGGGCAGCTTCAGGCATTCCGGAGTTCGACGAGCTGATGCAGAAGGCGCAGTCCAAGGCACCGGCCCGAAGCCTTGTCAGTATCGATGACGTCGGCCGAGCGACAGCTTTTCTGGCGCTCGACGGCGCCAGGCTGATCACCGGCACTACGCTTTATGTCGACGGCGGCTATCACATCATCGATTGATGCGCTGCGGCAGGCGCGCCGTTCCGCTTGATTTGAGCGCGGTACCCGGATTGACTTAAGTCAAGGCGATCAAGCGGCGTGACTTGAGACTTAGGGACTGCGCCCAATTGCCTGGGGAGGATTTGGCGATGCGTACGATCGCGATCTTTACAGTGATCTTCTTCGGGGTGGCGGCGCCCGTTCTTGCCCAGTCAGCAGCGCAGGCACCGGCGGCGATCCCGGTCAGTGTGGTGACCGCCGAGAAGAAGCCAGTCACGAAGTCGCTGGATTTCGTCGGCCGCGTCGAGGCCATCCAGCGGGTCGAGATCAAGGCGCGCGTCACCGGCTATCTGGAGAAGGTCGCCTTCAAGGAAGGCGATCTGATCAAGGCGGGGGCGGAACTCTACGGCATTGAAAGAGGACTGTTCGAAGCAGCCGTCGGTCAGGCAGAGGGCGCACTGGCGAAGGACAAGGCGGCCAAGACGCTAACCGAGGTTCAATTGCAGCGTGCCGAGGAACTGCTGGGGAAGCAGGCCGGTACGCAGGTCGCGCGCGACCAGGCGTTTGCCGCCGACGAGTCTGCGAAAGGCGTGCTGTTGGTGGACGATGCGAATCTGAAGACGGCCAACATCAACCTCGGTTATACCGAGATCACCTCGCCGATCGACGGCAAGGTCGGCAAGACCAACATCACCGTCGGCAATGTCGTCGGTCCCGGCAGTGGTCCGCTGACGGTCGTCGTCAGCCAGGACCCGATGTATGTGTCCTTCCCCGTTAGCCAGCGCGACTTCCTTCGCGCCCAGGCGACGCAGAACAAGGTCGACCTCACCGGTATCAAGGTGACCCTCAAATTCGCAGATGGCACCTCCTACGCGCATGACGGCAAGATCAATTTCGTCGATGTGCAGGTCGACAAGGCGACCGACACGATCCAGGTCCGCGCCACCTTTCCCAATCCGGACCACGCCCTGGTCGACGGCCAGTTGGTGCGGGTGATGCTCGAGAGCGGGACGGCGGAGGAAAAGATCGTCATTCCGCAGGCAGCGCTGATCTCGGACCAGGAGGGCGTCTACGTCTTCGTGGTTGACGATGGCAAGGCAGCCATCCGGCGAGTCAAAACTGCAGGCACCAGCGGCACGGGCATAATCATCGATCAGGGGCTTGCGGTCGGCGATCGGGTCGTTGTTGAGGGGACCCAGGCGCTGCGACCCGGGGTTGCCGTGAAGGCCTCCCCGCTGCAAAGCAGGAGCTGATCCCCATGCTGTCCGCAATCTTCGTCGATCGCCCGCGTCTTGCGATCGTCATCGCGATCGTGACGACGATTGCTGGCGCTTTAGCCTATCTCTCGATGCCGGTTGCGCAATATCCCGACATCGTGCCGCCCCAGGTCTCAGTCACGACCACGTATCCCGGCGCCAGCGCGTCGGTGGTCGATGCAACTGTTGCCCAGCCGATCGAGGCAAAGGTGGTCGGTGTCGACCAGATGATCTACATGAAGAGCACGAGCGGCGATGACGGCAGCTATACGCTGACCGCGTCCTTCGAGCTTGGCACCAATCCCGACATCAACACTGTCAACGTCAACAACCGCGTGCAGACGGCGCTGTCGCAGCTGCCGCCAGAAGTCCAGCAGCAGGGCATCAACGTCAAGAAGAAATCGACCGCGATCCTGATGGTCTTCACGGTCTATTCACCGAAAGGGACCCACGACCCGCTGTACCTGTCGAACTATGTCACCATCAACCTGCTCGATTCCATCAAAAGCACGCCCGGCGTCGGCGACGCCTTCCTGTTTGCTCCGCTCGACTACGCCATGCGCGCCTGGATCAGAACCGATCGCCTGACCGGCCTCAATCTGACTGCCGGCGACATCATCAACGCGATCAAATCGCAAAACGTGCAGGCGGCGGTTGGGCGGATCGGCGCGCCCCCGATCTTTGATGACCAGCAGTTGCAGCTCAACATCCAGACCACGGGTCGGCTGAGCTCGGCCAAGGAGTTCGAGAACATCATCATCCGAACCAACCCGGATGGCTCGGTGCTGCGGCTGAGTGATGTCGCACGCGTTGAGCTCGGCGCGGCCAATAGCGACCGGGTCACGCGCTTCAACGGCCAGGATGCTGCAGCTGTCGTGGTCTACCAATCGCCTGGCAGCAATGCGCTGGATACGGTGAACGCCATTCGCACAAAAATGGCCGAGCTCGAGAAGCGCTTCCCCGAGGATCTCGCCTGGAAGGTCACCTATGATCCCACGATCTTCGTGACCGATACCATGCACGAGGTGAAGAAGACGCTAATCGAGGCCTTTATCCTCGTCGTCATCGTGGTCTATCTCTTCCTCGGCAGTCTGCGCGCCACCCTGATCCCGACCTTGGCCGTCCCCGTGAGCCTGATCGGCGCCTTCATCGCGCTGAAAGCGGTCGGCTATTCGGCCAACACGGTCTCGCTGCTGGCCATCGTGCTGGCCATCGGCATCGTGGTCGACGATGCCATCGTGGTGGTCGAGAACGTCGAGCGCGTGATGGAGGAACATCCCGGGCTATCGCCGGGCGAGGCGTCCAAGCTCGCCATGACCGAGATCACCGCGCCGATCATCGCGATCACGCTGGTGCTGTTGTCGGTGTTCGTGCCGGTCGCCTTCATTCCCGGCATTTCAGGCGAATTGTTCCGGCAATTCGCGGTCACGGTTGCGGTTGCCATGTTCCTGTCGGCGATCAATGCGCTCACCCTGTCGCCGGCGCTGTGCGGCATATTGCTGTCGCCGCATCACGGACCGCGGCGCGGCCTTATCGGCCATGTGATGCGTGGAATCGATTGGGTGCGCGACCGCTATGGAGCGATCGTTGCCCACATCGTTCAATTCTCCATCATCGGGCTTGTGATGGTCGCAGTCGCGAGCGCGGGGACGTTTGCCCTCGCCAAGATCACGCCTACGGGTTTCTTGCCTGAGGACGATCAGGGCGCCATCTTCACGGTCGTGCAACTGCCTGGAGGTGCCTCGGTCGGTCGGACCTCGGATGTCATGCGGCAGGCGGAGGACATCGTCAAAAAGGATCCGGCCGTCGACGAGTATACCACGGTGGTCGGCCTGAACTTCATCGACAATTACTCGCAGCCGAGTGCCGGCTTCATGATCGTGACCTTCAAGCCGTTCGAGGAGCGCAAGGGAAAGGGCCTCGCCGCGCGCGACGTGATCGCCCGACTGGGTCAGGAGTTCCGTAGCATCACGGGCGGCACTGTGGTGCCACTGGCGCCGCCGCCGATCGTCGGTCTCGGCACCGGCGGAGGCTTCACCTATGTGCTGGAGGATTTGCGTGGGGGCGATGCCAAAGAACTGGCCCAGGCGCAGCGCGGGCTCGTGGTGGCCGCGAACCAGGATCCGCGGTTGCAGCGCGTGTTCTCGACCTTCTCGGCCACCAACCCCTCGATCTTTCTCGATATCGATCGCGACAAGGTGCAGGTGCTGGGAATCCAGCTCAGCGATGTATTCCAGGCGCTGCAGGCCTCGCTCGGCAGCTACTTCATCAACAACATGAACCTGTTCGGCCGGACCTGGCAGGTCCAGGTGCAAGCCGAGGCCGCCGATCGTGCCAGCGTTGACGATATCAACCGCATCAATGTGCGCAGCGCCGATGGCAAGATGATCCCGATGCGCAGCCTTGCAGAGGTGCGCCTCGTGGTCGGACCGCCGGCTTTGATCCGCTACAACAACCTACGGGCCGTCACCATCCAGGGCGGGCCGGCGCCGGGCGTCTCCTCGGGGCAGGCGCTGAAGGCGATGGAGGAGGTCGCCGCCAAGACGCTGCCGCAGGGCTTTGCCGGCGAATGGACGGATACCGCGTTCCAGGAGAAACGGGCCGAGGGCAAGACCGCAATCATTCTCGGCTTCGCCGTGCTGTTCGCCTATCTCTTCCTGGTGGGCCTCTATGAGAGCTGGACCATCCCGGTGCCGGTGCTGCTCTCGGTTACGATCGGCATTCTGGGATCGTTCGCGGCGATCGTGCTCGCTGGCTTGACGCTCGATCTCTATGGCCAGATCGGCATGGTGGTCTTGATTGGCCTTGCCGCCAAGAACGGCATCCTGATCGTGGAGTTCGCCAAGGAGCAGCGCGAGAAAGGCGTGCCGTTGCTCGAAGCCGCCACCGAGGGGTCACGCCTGCGGTTCAGACCGGTGATGATGACATCGTTCGCCTTCATCCTCGGTCTTTATCCGCTGGTCGTGGCCACCGGCGCTTCGGAGCTCGCGCGACGCGGCGTCGGCACCGCCGTGTTCGGCGGCATGATCCTCGCATCGTTCGTCGGCATCTTCGCCATCCCGCCGCTGTACGTCACCTTCCAGGCCATCCGCGAGAAGATACGTCCCGGCGCGCGCCCGCGCACCGAGCAAGGAGCGGCGACGAAAGAACATCCGCCATCCGGTCGCGCCGCGGCGGAATAGGGCTACGATCGCGCACGATTTCATTTCAACGGAGTTGGATATCAGGGGGCACTGTCATGCAGCAATTCGATGCGAGAAATTCGGCAAGGGGTGGGCTGATTGCGGTCGGGCTCTTGCTTCTGCCTGGATCGCTTATACTGCCCCGTGAGGCCCTTGCCTTCGATCTCTCCGGCGCTTGGGCCTCGGAGCGTGATCTCTGCGGCCAGGTTTTCAGCAAGAAAGGCAGCACGATCGAATTTGCGGAGCTGTCGGATCTCTATGGCTCCGGCTTCATCGTCGACGGCAATCGCATCCGGGGCAAGGCCGCGCAATGCACGATCACGTCGCAAAAGCAGGATGGCGACAATCTTGAGCTGTCCGCTGCCTGCGCGTCGTCGATCATGAACCAGAGCGTCAAATTCAATCTGAAAATCATCGATGACAACAACATCAACCGGTCGTTCCCGGAAATATCCGGTATGACGCTGAAATATTCGCGTTGTCCGTCATAGCGGCTCGCACCGACCACCCATGCAACGGCAGACGTCCGCTCATTCATCGTCGTTCGGGATCTCATAGGTCTGCGCAGGCGGGCCCTTGTGCGCGGCTGCGAATTGATCGAGGGCGATGCTGGTGGGCACGGTCAGCAAATTGGAGTCAACGACCTCCAGCGTGAGCTTTCGCCCGGATTCCATGGCACGCACGAGGCGGGGCGCGAGCAGGTTGCCGGCCACGCAGGTATTGGTTAGGCACCAGCTATAGGGAATGTGAACCGCCGCTTCCTCGTCGACCGTGACCCTAACGCCGGCCTGCAGATAGAGGCCGACGGGGAGAAAGATCTGCATACGGGTGGCGTTGTCGCCCTTGCGTTCAATCAGGTCGATGCGGACGGCGGTCTGGCCGGTGTCCCAGCTGCCGCTTGTAGTGGTGCGGCAAACGGTCTTCCCGAGCGTGTCCTCGAAGCAGAGCTTGCGCCAGGGCGAATAGGTAATGTTGCGGGGCATGTGCTGGCCCCGCGGGCCGATCTCGGCTTCCGATAGTTTGCCGCTATTGTCTGCGGGGTGTTCGGCTTGCTGGGCCGGGGCACCACCAGCCAGAGTGCACGCTAGACCGATTGCCAGGATCGTCTGAGACAGATGCGGGAATCGCAGGACCATTTTGCCCTCCCTCCGCCATCGCGTCAGGGATGTCGTTGCAGGAAATCGAGGACGAGCGGAGTCCATAGCGGCATGGCTTCCACCGAATGAATCAGGAAATGGCCCTCGCCACCGACCGCCGGCAGCATATGGTATTCGGCATCACCGCCTGCCGCCGTGAAGGCCTCATGCATCTCCTTGGTCAGCACCGGACCAAAGTAGGTGTCGTTCTCGCTGTAGAGCCAGAGCATCGGAACGCGAGACGTCTGTCCAAACTCGGCAGCTGCCCGCACCAACTGGTCAGGCGCGCAATTGTTGTCTGGCTTGCCGCCGACGCGGCCACCGCGCCCTGCGGCGAAGGTGATGATCGCGCGAACGGAAGCCGGGTTCTGGCTTGACAAGGCAATCGCACCCCAGCCGCCGGCGGACTGGCCGATCACGATGACCTTTTCCGGCCGCACAGTCTTCCGCTCGATCAAGTAATCGATGATCCAGCCGTCCAACTTGGCGATGGCGAGCCCGGCGCCGCGGAAATTGGGCTTTTCACAGGGGCCGACGTGGGAAAAGAAGGGCCCATAGAGGCCGCGCTCGGGAACGTCGAACCCTCCACCGCCATAGCCCGGGCCGACCGGCGCGACCACCATGTAGCCCTGGCGGGCGAACCAGAACGCGGTATTGCGGAATTCGACGAGGGGAAAGAAACTGCGCTCCCTGGCATTCAGTGAGACGCCATGGTTCATCACGGCTAATGGAAACGGACCGTTGCCGACAGGATGGACCACATAGGCGAGGGTAGGGAGTTCGAACGGCAGGCCCCAGACCTCTTCCTGCAATTGCGGCGGCGACGATGACTCTGCCTCGGCTGATCGTATAACTGTCGGAAGCAGCAGGACTGTCAGCAACGTTGTCAAAAGGGCGCTGCGCATTCGCCACCTCGAACAAAAGCCGCGCGGATGCAGCCTCAGCTTCCGTTTGGGTCCGCAAGCAAGCGTTGACATAAATCAAGCCCTTCACATCCGCTATTGCCCGTGAGGACAATTACGCTGCTACCTACTCGTGCACGGCAGCATCAGCAATAATGCTGGCCGATGACCTCGGCGACGCAGACGGGGCGCTCGGCCCCTTCGATCTCTATCGAAACCTTGTAGGTGACGCGGAGCGCGCTCGGCGGCACGTCCTGGGCTTCCAGGACGCTCACGCGGCCGCGCAAGCGTGAGCCGGCCGGCACTGGCGTCAGATAGCGGATCTTGTTGGCACCGTAGTTGAGTGTATTCCTCAAGCCCTTGAGCCCGATGATCTGCCGGATGAACATTGGGATCAAGGACAGCGAAAGCAGGCCGTGGGCGATGGTCTTGCCGCCCGGCATCTCGCGCGCTGCGCGTTCGGGGTCGACATGGATCCATTGCTCGTCGCCGGTTGCGTCAGCGAACTTGTCGATGCGTTCCTGCGTGATTTCGAGCCAGTTGCTGATCCCGACCTCGGTGCCAACGGCGGATTTGAGGTCGTTGAAATCAGCAAATACACGCATGTCGGTCTCCGCTGTCTCTCCAACAACCTAGATCTTCATTTCCGGAGTATTGTCGGAAATGATGAGGTCAGCCTGGGTGTTAGACTTGATGTCGGCAAGGCTCACACCAGGCGCACGCTCCAGAAGCGTTGCGCGGCCGTTGGGAAAGCCGATCACTGCAAGGTCGGTGATGACGAGATCGACCGGCCGCACCGAGGTCAGTGGCAGGCTGCATTTTCGGACGATTTTGGACTTGCCCTTGGCGGCGTGCTGCATAGCGACCACCACGCGTTTGGCACCGGTCACGAGATCCATCGCGCCACCCATACCCGGTACCATCTTGCCGGGGATCATCCAGTTCGCGAGATGCCCGTTGGCGTCGACCTGGAGCCCGCCGAGCACGGTCATGTCGACATGGCCGCCGCGGATCAGCGCAAAGGACATCGCGCTGTCGAAGGTGCAGGCACCGGGCAACGCCGTGATTGGCCGACCGCCAGCATCCGTGAGCGTCGGATGCGCCATGCCCTGTTCGGGGATCGGTCCGGTGCCGATCAGGCCGTTCTCCGACTGGAAGAACACCTTGACATCGGCAGGCACGTAGTTCGCGACCAGGGTCGGAATCCCGATGCCGAGGTTCACCAGCATGCCGGAGTGCAACTCTGCAGCGACACGCCGTGCGATGATGGTTTGAGCGTCCATGGCTTCAGCTCTGCGTTACGAGATAGTCGACAAGCGGCGCTGGAGTGGCGACATGATCGGGCGCGATCAGCCCGACGGGAACGATGTTTTCCGCCGTGACGATCACGGTGTCCGCGGCCATCGCCATCACGGGGTTGAAGTTGCGCGCGGTCAGTGCATAGGAGAGGTTGCCGAGATAATCGGCGAGGAAGGTGTGGATCAGCGCGAAGTCCGCATGCAGCGCCGTCTCGACCAGATAAGGCTTGCCGTCGACCTCGAGCTTGGTCTTGCCGTCCTCGACGATCGTGCCGATTCCTGTGGGCGTCAGCACGCCGCCGAGACCAGCACCGCCAGCACGGATGCGCTCGACCAGCGTACCCTGCGGCACCAGTTCGACCGCCATCTTCTGCGTCATCATCAACTGCTGGGCCTTGGGGTTGAGGCCTATGTGGCTTGCGATCAGAGAGGACACCAGTTCGGCATCGACCAGCTTACCTATTCCCCGGCCCGGAGAGCAGGCGTCGTTGGCGATGATCTTGAGGCCGGATTTGCGCTGCCGGACAATCTCGTCGAGCAGCCGTTCGGGCGTGCCGACACCCATGAAGCCGCCGATCATGAGGCGTGCGCCATCGGGAATCAGCGCCACCGCATCCGCCACGGAAATTGCTTTCATGGTCAACTCCGTCGACCCGAGGACTGGCGCTGCCAGCGAAATCTTGGTGGCGTCGCCTCTCGTCCGGTTTGATCTGTGTCAAGGGCTCGAAGGCTAGCGCCCAAGCGTCAGCCTTGAGATAGATCAATGCCGCTGCCACATCCGAGACAGAGGCTTTTGCAAAGCTGGATCAGGGAGGCTTCCCATGAAGCGGTTCGTTGTCGGCCTTATGCGGCTGGTCGTCGGCATCGGCGTCGCATGGGCGGAACCGCCGTACACTTCTCGCTCTTCGCACTTGGTTCGGTGGCTTCGACCGCAAAGGAGCTTGGCCATGGTGGTTTGGCGAAGAGGAATGTTGGTCATCGCCGTTCTGTTGTCGACCCTAAGCTGGGCTGCGGCTCAAGGGACCCAAGCGACAGGGGACAGCGCATCGCAACAACCCCCGGCGCCTCCCGCCGCGAACCTGCTCAACCCCGAGCAACTCGCTGCGCTGGTGGCACCGATCGCGCTCTATCCGGACTCTCTTTTGGTCAACGTGCTGGCGGCAGCGACCTATCCGCTTGAGGTGGTGCAGGCCGATCGTTGGGCGACCCAGAACAAGAACCTGAAGGGCGACCAGCTGAAGGCTGCGGTCGGAAAGCAGGCCTGGGACGACAGCATCAAGGCGCTGGTCGCTACGCCCTCGGTCCTGAGCATGATGAGCCAGAAGCTCGACTGGACGCAGAAGCTCGGCGATGCGCTGCTGGCACAGCAGCCGGATGTCATGGACGCGATCCAGAGCCTGCGCACGAAAGCCTATGACAACAAGAAGCTGACGACGACCAGGCAACAGAAGGTTACGGTCCAGCAGGACCAGGGCCGGCAGACCATCGTCATCGAGCCCGCGGTAGCAGATCAGGTCTATGTTCCCTATTACGATCCAGCGACGGTCTACGGCTCCTGGCCCTATGCGGACTATCCGCCGTATTATTTCGGCTATCCGTCCTATATCGGCGCGGGCGTCATCGCGGCGGGACTGGCCTTCGGTACAGCCTATGCCATAGGCCGCTGGGGCAACTACTGGGGCGGCGGCGCCAACTGGGGCAACCGAAATTTCTTCATCAACCGCTCCAACACCATCAACAATATCGGCAACAACTGGCAACACAATCCGGCCCACCGGCAAGGTGTCCGCTACAACAACGCCAACGTCCAGCAACGCTTCGGCAACAACAGCCTGCAGGCGGGCGCCAAGGATCGCATGGATTTCCGCGGCCGCGGCGGTGAGCAGGTGTTGCGGCCGAACGCCGGAGATCGTCAGGGTCTCGCTGACCGCGGTGATCGTGGCGACCGCGGCGGGAATGCCGGTGGCGACCGTGGCGGAAATCGCGGTGGCGATCGTGCTGCAAACAGTAATCGCGGGGGCAATCGCGCGGCGAACCGGGCGGGCGATCGTGGCGGAGCCGGCAATCGTGGCGGAGGCGGCAATCGCAACGTCGGCAACAGGGGCGGCGGGCGCAACAATGCGATGGGCAATATTTCCTCCGGCAGGGCCGCCAACCTGCAGTCCGCGCGCGGCCGACAGAGCTTTGCCAGCGCGCGAAGTGCTGGCTTCGGTGGGGGCGCCCCAAGAGTGGCCGCAGGGGGCGGCGGCTTCCGGGGTGGTGGAGGCGGCGGCTTCCGTGGGGGTGGAGGAGGAGGTGGCTTTCGCGGTGGTGGCGGTGGCGGCCGACGCTCCGACCTTGCATTGAAGCACGACGTCGTCCTGCTTGGCTATCTCGCCAATGGGCTCGGCTATTATCGCTTCAGCTATATTGGCAGTGACACCGCCTATGTTGGCGTGATCGCGCAGGAAGTTGAGCGGCTGATGCCCGAAGCCGTGACGCGTGGCCGCGACGGTTACTTGAGGGTGTACTACGAGAAGCTCGGGCTGAAGCTGCGTCTCTACCGAGACTGGCTTGCTGATGGCGCTCAAATTCCGACACAGGCGAGGTGACCTATGATGATCTCGCGCTCGAGCTACGTTTCGTTTGCATCCCTTGCGACGGCCGCCGCGATCCTCTGTGCGGTGGCGTCGCCCGCACGTGCACAGCAGGTCTTCCAGTCTCCGGACGAGGCAGCGGCTGCGCTTGCCACCGCCGTCAAGTCCGGGGTCAAGACGGACATGCTGAAGGTATTCGGTCCCGACGGCGAGGATATCATCTCGTCCGGCGACGACGTGTCCGATGCCGGCTATCGGGAGAAATTCGCCACCGCCTATGACGCCAAGCACGCGATCAGCGTGGAGGGCGACAAAAAGGCGGTCCTAATGCTGGGACCTAAGGACTACCCGTTCCCGGTGCCGTTGGTCCATGGCAAAACGGGCTGGCAATTCGACACCAAGGCCGGGCGACAGGAGGTGCTCTTCCGGCGGATCGGACACAACGAACTCGATGCCATGCAGACCAGTCTCGCTTATGTCGACGCGCAGAACGAATATGCCGACAAGGATCGCGGCGCCGGGCCGGGCGTCTACGCGCAGAAGATGGTCAGCACGCCCGGGCACAAGGACGGTCTGTACTGGCCTGCGGACGGTGATGAAAGCCCGTTTGGCGAGCTGGCCGCCGGGGCGTCGGCCGAAGGCTACAAGGTCGGCGCCGGTCCGCAGCCCTATCACGGCTACTACTACCGCATCCTCACCAAACAAGGTCCGCATGCACCAGGCGGCGAGCTCGACTATGTCGTCAACGGCAAGATGATCGGCGGCTTCGGTCTGGTCGCTTATCCCGCCGAGTACGGCAACTCGGGCGTCATGACCTTCGTGGTCAACCACGCCGGCACCGTCTACCAGAAGAATCTCGGACCCAACACGGATGAGCTCGCCAAGCGCATCACCGCGTTCGATCCCGATAAGAGCTGGACCAAGGTGAGTGTCGAGAACCCGGAGCAGTAGCTGGATCAGCCGAGTTCGCGGACCAGATGGACCGCGCTGAAATCGCGCTGCGGCACGGCCTTAAAGTCGAAATCCCTGAATAGCCGTAGCATTGCCGCGTTTTCGGGGAGAACCTCAGCGGTCAGTGCGTGCAGGCCTTTTGTGTTAGCGATCGCGATGAGATGCTTGATCAGAAGACGGCCGATACCCTTTCCTTGATAAGCATCGATCACCAGGAAGGCGAGCTCCGCCTCGCCATCCCTGACGAGCACATAGCGCCCGCCGCCGACGATCGTCGGTCGTCCACCTTCGTCGAGCAGCGCCACCAGCGCGACGTGCTTCTCGAAATCGATATCCATGAAAAACGCAGTCTCGGCCTCCGAGAAGCCGCGCTTGATGCCGAAAAAGCGCCGTTGCAGCGATGCTCCGCTGGTCCGCCCCACCGCCGCCAGCATGTCGTCGCGGTCGTCCCTGTGCAGTGCGCGGATGTCGACCGTGCGTCCGTCGCGCAAACGCTCCCTCGCGGTGTAGCTGCCGGGATCGGTCATGGTTGATCCTTGCCGTGCGATGACCGCACTGCACGCCTCGCCACGTGTCGCTTCGTTGACCTAGATCAACGTCGGTGATCTGCAAACCGGGGGAGGGTGACCGTCGAAGTCCGGCTGCGCTGAGGGTGATCTGAGGGCGAGGCTGTGAACGAAAACCTGCCGCAGAGGTCCATTGCCGGATGGTTTCCCATTCTGCAATGGCGGCGTGACTACGACCCCGGCCGGTTTCGGCTGGACCTGGTGGCAGGCCTTTCGCTCGCGGCTTTCACGATTCCGGAATCGCTCGCCTACGCCTCGCTCGCGCAGCTGCCTCCGATCACGGGCCTCTACTGCTATCTGGTCGCGGGCATTGCCTATGCGATCTTCGGCACCAGCCGCCAGCTCGCCGTCGGACCGACATCGGCGCTGGCGATCGTGATCGCAACCAGCGTTGCGGCGCGCGGTGGCGACGATCCCGCGCGCGCAATCGCCCTTGCTTCCGCGCTGGCGCTGATCGTCGGCATCGTCAGCGTCGCCGGCCGCGGCATCGGCCTCGCCAATGCCGCCTATTTCATTTCCGATCCCATCCTGACCGGTTTCAAGGCCGGCGCCGGCCTCTATATCGCATCGACACAACTGCCGAAGCTGTTCGGGATCGAGGGCGTCAGCGGCAACTTCTTCGAACGCGTCGCCCACCTCATCACAGAGCTGCCGGCGACACATTTGCCGTCGCTCGTGACGGGAGCCGCGGCGATCATGCTTTTCATCGTGCTGCAGCGCGGCCTGCCGGGCCGTCCGACCACCCTCGTGGTGGTGGCCGCCGCCATCATTGCCATGTCGCTGCTCGGCGCCGGCGCGACTGGCATCAAAATCGTCGGCGAGCTGCCGTCCGGATTGCCGCCAATCGGCCTGCCCCATATCCATCTCCACGACATTGCCGAACTCATCCCCACGGCGCTGGCTTGCTTTCTGCTGGCCTATGGCGAGGCCATCTCGGTAGCCCGCAGCTTCGCGCAAAAACATGGCTATGACATCGATCCCGCCCAGGAGCTGACCGCGCTTGGCGCCGCCAATCTCGCGACGGGCCTCGCGCACGGCTTTCCGGTGGCGGGCGGCATGTCGCAGACGGCGGTCAACGACATGGGCGGCGCCACCTCGCCAATGGCGCTGGTCGTTAATTCCGCAGCTATTGCGCTGACGCTGCTGTTCTTCGCAGGCTTCTTCCATAATCTTCCCGAGCCGGTGCTCGCGGCCATCGTGCTGATGGCCGCCTCGCACTTGATCCATGTCGAGGATCTCAGGGCCCTGCGCCTTGCCTCGCGGCAGGAATTTCGCATTTCGCTGCTGGCGCTCATCGGCGTGCTGCTGTTCGGGCTGCTCGATGGATTGTTGCTGGCGGCGATCGGCTCGCTCGTGGTGCTGATTGCGCGTGCCTCTCGCCCCAACGTCGTCGTGCTCGGGCGCGACGCCGCCGGGCAGTTCGTTAGCCGTGCCCGTTATCCGCAGGCCGTGGAAATCCCTGGTGTGCTTTTGATCCGCAGTGCCGGCGGCTGGTTCTATTTCAACGCGGATTTCATCCGCCGCCGCGTCCTCGAATTGGTCGACGCGGCGCCAGCCAGCCTCAAGGCGGTTGTGATCGATTGCTCGATTGTCCCGACCATCGATACCACCGCGGGCACCACGCTGCGGACACTGGCGCGGACACTTGCCTCGCGCGGGGTGTCCTTGCAGCTCGCCGAACTGCGCGACGACGTGCTCGCCGACCTCAGGGCGATCGACGCCGAAACGGATTTGGGGCCAATCGAAGCGCATTCCACGATCAGAGCCTTGCTCGATCGCATGGCAGGCCACGCGGCCTGAGGCGGTGGCTTCTCCAGCAGTGGTGTAGTAGCTAGTCAAGGCGTTCCCACGCCAAATGAAGGCAGTTGATGGAAGGACACCGCATGACGGAAGCGGAGAAGGCCGAACAGGTCTTTCGGGCTTTGAAGGCGGCCGAACATGCCGCGCCGGAGGCTGCTTTGCCGATCCTGAACGGCCTGATGGGCCTGGTACAGAGCGACAGCGGCGATCAGCGGCTTGAGGTCGACGAGGCGCGATCGAGCGCCTTCCTGTCGATCTGCGAAGTCGGCAAGGCCCTGCATCGCGCTCAGCCCACAGGCCCGCTCTGGTCGACTGCGATTGCGGCCACCGAGCGATGGATGGCCCTGGTGAGGTGAAGCGCGTTAATCCCACAACGCGATTCCGCGCATCGCGCGAAGATCGGTCCTCTCGATCGAAGGCAGTCAACGGATCAGCATGCTGGACAACGAGGAAAAGGCGGAGGGCGAACGCGGTCTGCAACGCTGGCTCGATAGCGTTGGCCTCAGCGAGTATACGTCTCTCCTTGTCAGCCACCGCATCGACCTCGATGCCGTGGGAGGGCTGACCGAGCCGGACCTGGCAAAGCTCGGTGTGCCGCTCGGCGATCGCAAGCGGTTGAGGCGCGCAATCGCGCAGCTGCCGGGAGCGGCCGGCGGTCCCCGTACATCGATGAGCGCCGGAACGATCGCCGAACGTCGTCAGCTGACCGTCATGTTCTGCGACATGGTCGGCTCGACCTCGCTGTCGGCGCAGTTCGATCCCGAAGATGTTCGCGACATCATCGCAGGCTTCAGGGAGACCTGTGTCCGTGTGGTGAACCATTACGAGGGGTTTGCCGCCCGTTACGTCGGCGATGGCATCCTGGTCTATTTCGGCTATCCGAATGCGCATGAGGACGATGCCGAGCGGGCCGTTCGCGCCGCGCTTGAAATCGTGCAGGCCCTCTCGACCGCACGAACATCCGAGCCGCCCCTGGCTCGCGGCTATGTTCCGGAGGTTCGGATCGGCGTGGCAACCGGCCTTGCGGTCGTTGGCGACCTGATCGGGCAGCGTACAGAGGAGCGGGCGGCCGCGGTCGGGGAAACGCCGAACCTCGCGGCGCGATTGCAAGGGCTGGCGCCGCCGAACGGCATCGTCATCGCGCCGTCGACCCACGCGCTGCTGCGGGCAAAGTTCGAGTATGAGAGGCTCGGCACGCACGAGTTCAAGGGAATATCGGAGAAGATTCAGGCTTGGCGCGTGGTGCGGCCGTCGCGGGCCGAGACCCGCTTTGCCGCAACCGTCGGTCCGAGGCCGACGGCGCTCGTCAATCGCGACGAGGAGATGGCCCTGCTGCTGGCGCGCTGGCGGCAGGCGAAGCAGGGTAACGGGCAGGTCGTGCTCTTGTCGGGCGAGCCCGGCATCGGCAAGTCGCGCATCGTGGAGGAAATTCGCGACCGAATCGCAGGCGACCGCCACGCGCAGGTGTTTTTCCAGTGCTCGCCCTATTATACGAGCACCGCGTTTCATCCTTTTGTGCAGCAGCTCAAATTCGCGCTCGGGCTCGAGCGTGAGAGCGCCGTGATGCAGCCGTTCCCCAATCTCGAGGCGGCGGTGACCGCAGCGAGAGGCGATGTCGAGCGGGTGGTGCCACTGTTCGGCGCCTTGCTGTCGATCCAGGCAGCGGACCGCTACGCACCGTCGGATCTGTCGCCGCAACTGCAAAAGGAGGCGACGGTTGCGGCGCTCGCCGATCATTTCGCAGGCCTCGCCCAAGACCTGCCGCTGGTGATCGCGTTCGAGGACGCCCATTGGATCGATCCCACCTCGCGCGAGGTGCTCGATCTCCTGGTCGACAAGGTGCAGGGCGCCCCGATCCTCGTGATCGTAACTGCGCGCGCCGAGTTTCAGCCGAGCTGGAAGCTCCAGCACCATATCACGACCTTGACGCTGATGCGGCTCAACCGGCCGCTGCAGCAGAAATTTGTCGAGCGCGTTGCGGGCGCGTGGGAGCTTCCGAAGGAGATTGTCGAGGAGGTCCTGCTCAAGACCGACGGGGTGCCGCTGTTCATCGAGGAACTGACCAAGACGGTCATCGAATCCGATTTTCTCACCGAGAGGGACGGCCGTTATGTCCTGGTCGGCCCCTGGCATCAGCTGGCGATCCCGGCGACGCTGACCGACTCGTTGATGGCGCGTCTGGACCGCATGGGACCGTTCAAGCGGATCGCGCAGATCGGCGGCACCATCGGCCGGGAATTCTCCTACGAGCTGTTGAGTGCCGTCGCCGACACCCCGACCGGACAGATCGACGCCGCGCTCAATCATCTCGACCAGGCGGGATTGATCGGTCACCGCGGCGAGGCGCCGGATGCGGTCTACAGCTTCAAGCACGTGCTGATCCAGGATGCGGCGCGCTCGAGCCTGTTGCACAGCGAGCGACGGCGGCTGCATGCCAGGATCGCCTCGGCGCTGGCCGCGATGTATCCGGAGACGACCGAGCGCGAGCCGGAGCTTCTCGCCTATCACCTGACGGAGTCGGGCCAAGGGGAGCAGGCCGTGCGCGCCTGGCTCAAGGCCGGCAAGCAGGCCGCGCGGCTCGGCACCCATTTGGAAGCGATCGGCCACCTGCGGCGGGGCCTTTTGGTGGTCCAGGCAAGTCCTGACATGGCGAGCCGCGATGAGATGGAGCTCGAGATCCGGCTCACGCTGGGCTACGCGCTGATCGCCGCCAAGGGCTACGGCACACGGGAGGTCGAGGACAATTTTGCCCGCGGCGTCGAGCTCGGATTGCGGCTCAAGGACGACGAGAGGATGCTTGCGGCCATCAGGGGCCTTTGGATGCGTCATTTCATCCGCGCCGACATGGCCAGGGCCCATGATCTGAGCGTCGAGCTCCTGAAGTTTGCGAGGTGCCAGCGCGCCAAGGGCAGCGTCGCTCCGGCGGTCGTGGGCGCGCACTTCGTGGAGGCGCACAGGTCGATCGGGATGACGATGCTTTACCGCGGCCGGTTTCTGGCGGCTCAGCATCATCTTCAGCGCGCGGTGCATCTCCACGATCCTGCCCTGCGTCGCGATCTCGCGGAGCGGCTGATCAGTCCCGACGTGCTCTCCTTGTCGTATCTCGGGTATATCAAGTGGTTCGTCGGCCAATCCGACGCGGCACGCCAGCACAGCGCCGAGGCAATCTCCAGGGCGGAGGACATGCGCCACCCCTACACGCTGGCCTTTGCGCTGATCTTCGGCGCCTACCTTTGCCAGCATCTGCGCGACGCCGAGGAGACCAGGCATCATGCCGCCCGCGCGATGGCGATCGCGTCCAAGCACGGCTTCCTGCACTGGAAGCAGCAGGCGGCTATCCTGCATGGCTGGGCGCTGACAGAGCTCGGTGACATCGACGTGGGACTGAGCGAGATGCGCACCGGTCTCGACGGCTATCAGGCCCAGGATTCCTGGCTTGCGAGCTGCTGGTTCAGGGGTCTGCTCGCGCAAGGCTACGCGCGCGCAGGGCTCGCGGATGCGGCCTTGCGTGCGCTCGACGATGCGCTGGCGATTGCCGGGCGCACGGGCGACCACTTCTTCCTGGCGGAGTGTTACCGGCTGCAAGGCGAGATCAATTTCGCCAAGGCCGGGGTTGCGGCGGCCGTGGACGTCGAGGCCTTGTTCCTGCGATCGCTGGAAATTGCGCGTGCGCAGAGCGCGAGATCGTGGGAGCTACGCACCGCCACAAGCCTCGCGCGCCTCTGGCGGGAAATCGGCCGGCATGAAGCAGCAGCGGAACTGCTGCTGCCGATCCTGCGGAGTTGCAAGGAGGGCCGGCTGGCGGCCGACATCACGGATGCGGTCGCGCTCGCCAATGAATTGAACGTGCTGTCGTTACGCGGGGATCGGTGACGCATCACTTCTTCGCGAAGCGATCCGATAGCGATGACCGGCTCTTCCATTCGCGCGCACGCAAAGGTAGAACGCTCCAATTAGCCTTGGGGGATTCTGATGAAGGCGTCTGTTCTGAGCTTCCGCGCCGCCGTGCTGATGGGCATTGCGGGGATGATCTGGGGTATCGCGATGGCCATCAACGAAGATCACTCCACTTTTCCGGCCCATGCGCATTTCAACCTGCTCGGCTGGGTCTCGCTGTTTCTGTTTGGCATTTACTATCATCTACATCCGGCTATCGACCGCACTTGGCTGCCCTTCGCGCAGGTCTGGGTCTGGATCGTGGCAACCATTGTCTTCGCGATCGGCGTCGGCCTGCTTCAGTCGTGGCACGAGATCGGGGCCCCCCTGGCGGGCGTCGGTTCGCTTGTCATTCTCGCCGACATGCTGCTGTTCGGCTGGCTGGTCTATCGACCAGCACAGACGGCGTTGGCGGGGCAAGCTTCGACGTCGGCGGCCGAATAGAGAAGGGCGTGCCGTATCTCCGCCCCCCGCATTTTGTACGACGCGAGCCGGACCCGGTCGCGTGGTCTGATCCGCACGCGAGAGCTTCGGAGATAAACGTCAGCCTTCTCGCGACGCATCGCGCCCGAGTTTTGCCGTTGGTTTGTCCTCGAAAATCATGACTGCGCAGGGAAGGCCGGTGTTCGCGCACGAGGTTTTTGGGCGCTATTGGGCCGGAATGAACGATGCCATGAGCAGAAAAATCGAACTGATTTGCCGTCGAAACGTCGGGCGCGGTTGAGGGGGCCGGCGAGGGAGGGGAATATTTCGGCTGCGCTCGCCGATAGCGGCAAGCGCGAATGCGCATCCGCACCTCAGTAGTAGCCGGAATATCGCCGCCGATAGGCTCGAGCTCCAGAGTAAGCTCCCTGATAATACGGGTTGATGATGCATTGGGCTGCGCGGCCGGACGCGGAGGCTTGGCACTGCGCCATCGTTGTATATCCGCAGGCGATGTAGTTGCCGCCGATGCCATAGGTCTGGAGGCAGACCGGAAAATCCGGACTGTAGGTTTGGGCCTGTGCCGGTGCGGTGCTCCAGATCGCGCCGATCAGGATCATCCATGCCGATACGCGCATCAAGACCTCCTTCCGGGATTGGTGGGCAAGGGCAATTCTACACCGGTCGCGAAAGGAATCATAATTCTCATCGATCGCCATCGACATCCGTTTACACGGCTGTCGCCGAAAATACGCAGAGCGCTCCGACAGGCACACCTCCACGGCTACCTAATCGTGCGACCCAGCGGTCTGAGCCGTTCCGGCACTAATCAGCTGACGTGCGGCGCGCGGACCGCCAAGGTCCGTTCGGGCTGGCTCGTGCTTCGGGACGATGGCCGATGCGAGATCACGCGCAGCGGACGGCGTGTCGCTGGATTCATCGCTCGCGTCTGAGGCAAGCGGGAAAAGTCCTGGCCGCTGAAAGAACCTGGCCCCCGAAGAGACCTGGCCGCTATTGAATTTGTGCGACGCCGTACCATATTGGTGACGGCGGCAGCGTCCGCGCTGCCGCTGCCCTCATTGGGCGTTTCCTCCCTAGACTTGGGCCTCTTGCTTTCGCAAGTGGCCCCTTTTTTTGTCTGCCGTGAAAGCCGCCTTGCGGCCGTGGTTCCCGCGCATCCGCATTCACGGCTGTGTGAGATGCGAGTGAATGATCGGAACTCCGTTCCGCGGTCGGGCTTAGCCGTGACAGGTTGACAAACCATGAGAGGAAACCATGAGGAAATTTACAGTTCTCGGCGCGGCGGCCATTCTCGCCTCCACCGCAGCGCTTGCTCCAACGGCGCAAGCCGCAAGCTGTGCGCAGTATGATCCGACCTGCGCGACCTATCCGATGCCGAGCAATAACGGGCCTGCGGCGACGAGGGCCGAAGTCAGGGCCGACGCCAGCAGCCATCAGCGTCATCATCGCGATCGCTCCGCCTATCGTGCCGACAGGGCTACGGGACCGGGCGAGGTCGCGGGTGGGGTCGTCGGCGGCGCCGTCGGGACGGCTGGCGCGATCACGGCCGGCGCGATCAACACCGCTGGCGCGATTGCAACGGCACCGTTTCGGCCGATGGACTCCTACGCCTATTACAACGGTCCTTACAATGGCGGCTTGAACCAGCCGAGCTACGCCGAGCGCAACGGCTTCGTCTGCGCACCCGGCAGGTTTTTCAAAGGCCCCGACGGACGCCGACATCCCTGCCAGTAATCAGCGAAACTGTTAGACGAGGAAGAGGCGGTCGCATGACCGCCTTTTCCTTGCGAACTGCGACCATTCAGTGACGACGTAGCGGTGGGTCGAGCGCAGCAAAACCCACCATCTTAGCCCCGCAATGGCGACGGGTTTCGCAGAGCCTGTCACCGGGCGTTCGCGCGAACCGTCGGCTCGACCCACCCCGCAGATCAGGATGCGCATGATTTTCGTCCAACCATTGGCAAATATCCTGTTGGTTCGTACTCAATCATAAAGGCGCAACGGAGCCGCTGGGTTGATTGCCGCACCGCACACGTCGGCAAGCCGACAAGTAGCGCATTGACGGACTGCGCCCATGGTGTTCATCATCGGCCCGGGGGCGCTGAGTGCGCAATGCATTAGTCCCGGGGGAGTGGCACATGACGCGGAATATCGCAGCCGGATGTGTCCTGGCGGCTTTGATTGGCATGGTCTTGCTCGCCTACGCCCAGAAACATGATGAATTCTGCCGGCACGGGCACTTGATCAAAAGCTTCAAGCCCTGCGGATCGGTCAGCGCTACAATGTAGCGCCGGCCGCACCGGCGGGGCGGCAATATCCACAGTCGCGAATAAGCGCAGCAGAATTGCGAATCGCCTGTTAGATTGCGCGTGCGGTTGATGCCTCACGACTGCGCCGGACCCGCAGTCGCTCTCACTCGTCTGTTTGGCATATGAAATAGTCCCGGCTGGCCGCACCCTTGTCGGGTGGCTTTCTTATCCGTCCTCGTCCTCCACCTCTTCCAGATCTTCTTCGAGCTCTGCCTCCTCCAGCTCCTCGATTGCGATGTTGATCACTTCGATCGCCTGCTGAACCTCGATAATGGCCTTGATCGCGCCGTCGTCTCCACCGGCTGCGATGGTTTGGGCCCAACTCAGACGCTTCTTGTCAAGAGCCGCGCGTGCGCTCATCAGGTCGTGGAGATCGTCATCGGCCATATGTGTTCCCCTTTGGCTTCCAACCGACGGCGTAGCAACGGCGTGTGTCGCATGTATGTCGCTTGGCCTCGAAAAGGCGAGCGGGATCGTATCGCGGCGATTGATCCGCCCGAAGCTGAGACAACCACCACGAGTACTTGTTAAGATCCTTACGGCGCGATTTGCAGCGATAGGTTGCGAAGCGCGAGAACGATCGCGACAGGATCTCGTGCAGCCATTCGGGGTGCGCCAACACGGCCTTGCCGGCGATCGGGGTGCAGGGCGCATAGGTGCTTCGTACGCAGGGCAGATAGGCATCGGATCGGCGACTTGCGAATTCCTGCAATGCTAGCGCGGCCATGCTCCGTGAACCAGGGGAGGGAGACCCTCAATGGAACGTCTCGACAAGAGGGGGGACGTTTAATCGACAAAAGCGCGCAGTGCTCTTCGTAGTGCTGTCCATTTCTCCGCGAGTGCAGCCGCTCGGCTACGATCGCAACGGTTTGGCGACGGTCTGAAACAGATCGGTAACGCGGTCGATTTAGATCCATCGTTGTGAGGATAAGCAGATTCAACGAAACTACCCAATCCGTGGCTTAAGGTGCCAGGCGCAAACTCGATCGACAGCTCAGCACCCCATTTTGACGCGAAACCGTGGATTCAGTAGGGCTAGCCGACGACTATTAAAGGTCCGGCGACGTCGACCGTCCAGGTCGAGGACGACCAGATCGAAATGAGTACCCTATTGTCACGCCTATTTCTGTTGGTGGCTGCGGCCATGCTGCCGGCAATTGCGATACAGGCGTATAATGAAATCGACCTCCGTCGTACGCGAGAAGTTGAAGTACAGGACGAAGCACTCGGTCTTGCCAAGCTCGCGGCCGCAGAGCAACAGCAGATCGTCCAAGGAGTGCGTCAAGCGCTGATTGCGCTTTCGGAGCTTCCGGCGATAAAGGCTAAGGACGTGGAGGGATGCAATACCTACCTGTCCCGGATCAAGCGACGATATCCGGAGTTCATCGTCTTTATCGTGGTCGACATGAATGGCACTCTCTGGTGCGACTCGACCGGCGGGCTTATGCGATCTACTGCCGCTGGACGTCCATACTTCGCGAGCGTCGTTAAAACCGGAGACTTCACAGTCGGAGAATTCGCGATCGGCCGAGCGACCGGTCGCACAGTCCTTCATTTTGCCTTGCCATTCTACGATGACGAAGCCCGCATGGGCGGCGTCGTCATAGCGGCGCTCAGCCTCGATTGGCTCGCCGGCTACATCGCGAAAAAGAGCGTTCCGGACGGAGCCGCGCTCGCGATAACGGACCGCAACGGCATCTGTCTCGCTCGCTATCCTGACAACGGCCTGTGTGTCGGCAAGAAGTCGCCCGCAGGCAGAGATCCGATTCTCTATCATGGAACCGTGGCGGATATGGCCGGCATCGATGGCGTGGAAAGAATCATCGGCTTCTCTGCTGTGGGGCAAGATCTTCTTGTCAGCTTCGGTCTCGGCAAGGCGCAACGCTTCGCCAAGATCGAACATCGCACGCAGCGCGACGTATTGTTTATTGTTATGAACGCCTTGATCGTTTTGATCCTGACGGCTTGGGGCGCACAGCGATTCATCCAGCGTCCGTTCGCGCAATTGGTTGACGCTGCAAACCGATGGCGGCTCGGCGACTTTGGTCGACGGGTGGACTTCCGGGGTAGTTCGGAAATCGCACGGGTCGCCGGGGCATTCAACGCCATGGCCGATGCGCTGAGGCATCGTGAGCGCGAATTGTCCGAAGCGAGGGAGCAATTTTATCAGAGCCAGAAGATAGAGAGCGTCGGCCAGCTCACCGGTGGCGTTGCGCACGACTTCAACAACCTGCTCACGGTGGTCTCCGCGAACCTCGAACTTGTCGAAACTAGCGACGACATCGGCGAAGCGCGACACTTTGCGGCAGCTGCACTACGTGCCGTTGATCGGGGCGCAAAGCTGACCGCGCAGCTTCTCGCCTTCTCGCGTCGGCAGGTATTGAATCCAAAACCCGTCGATGCAAATCACCTTGTTTCCGAGTTCCAGGGGCTCATTCGCAAAGCCGTCGGTGAGACATGTCGGATAAAGGTGCAGGCTGATGACGGATTGTGGCTCTGCCATGTTGATCCGGCGCTGCTGCAGACTGCGCTCCTCAACCTCGCCCTGAACGCGCGCGACGCCATGCCGAATGGCGGCGTGCTTGAGATCGGGATGACAAACATCGTCGTGAACGAAGGAGCGGTCGCGGGATGCTTGCCGGGATCGTACGTCAGGCTGTCTGTTCGAGACACTGGTGTCGGAATGCCTCCCGAGGTGCGGGACCGGGTCTTTGAGCCGTTCTTCACAACGAAGGAGGTTGGCAAAGGTACGGGGCTCGGCCTCAGCATGGTCTACGGCTTCGTTCGTCAGTCCGGGGGACACATTGCCATCGAAAGCACGCTCGGAAAGGGAACCAGCGTGGTGCTCTACGTGCCGAAGGCCACGCAAGAGCCTGACGCGGAGATGGAAAACGTTCGATCCCAAGGTATACCGATGGGCTCAGAGCGCATTCTGATTGTCGAGGATAACGACGATCTTCTGGACCTCATCTCGACGATGCTGAGCCAGTGGGGCTATCGGGTTCGTTGCGCCCGGAACGGTACTGAAGCACTTCGGATGCTTGAGGCCGAAGAATTTGATCTTCTGCTAAGTGACATTGTAATGCCAAACGGGTTCAACGGCATTGAGATTGCGCGGGAGGCGAGACGATTGAACAAGGGAATCAAGATCCTGCTTGCCTCGGGCTACGCGGGAGACGTGTTGGAACGACATAAAGCGGCGGGCGAATTTCCCCTCATCGACAAACCATTCCGCATGTCAGAACTGGCGGAGCGTTTGCGGCTAATCCTGCACGACGGTTGATCTGCTTTTCCGAAAGCTGCGCCAAGCGCTTCAGTCAGCCGGACAAACGTGCCGCTCTCGTGCATCACAAGCCAGCCCCTGGCGATGGCGAGATCGAGCCCGCCCTTGTACTCGGCCGGCGTACCTTTCAGCTCGTGCAGGAATGGGCTGCCTGGCATCGTGACCTCGGCATCGACACCGGCACGCGTGAAGAGCTCGTTGCAGTGTGGCCCGGCGGCGCGGCTCGCTGATCCGATCTGCGGCCTCAACATATCGATCAAATGATCATGAGGGGTGCTGCCCGGCGGCCACAGCCGGCGCAGGGACCAGTGGATTCGCGGGCGCGGCGTACGGAGCGGGCTTGATCTTGCGCTGGCCTGTTGGCAATGAGCAACCTATGGTTTACGTGGTATGTCGTGGTTGAATCAATCTCTAGGCGAAATTTGGTTGCTGGAGTCGGGGCGGCAGCTTTCGCAACTCCGGTCCTGGGATCGGCGCCGCCAAGCCAGCCGTTCTGGTTCAAGCGCTGCGGGGCACTGCTGCCAGCAAATACCGCAAATGAAAGCGATATTCTCGCCGTCAACGGGAGGTTGCCTCTGGTCGCAAACCTGCGATGCCGCCTCATGGCCCTTCGCGACATATTGCGCCGCTGCGGAAGCTTGGTCGCTAAGGGGGCAAAGCGGATCCGGACATGAAGGCACCGTAGCAGACATGTATGCACCGCAGCCAAAGGAAAATAGGAACGGATCGGCCTTGCCCGATTTGTAGACACATACCATTCCGTGGAAACGCCCTCGGAGCGTTGTTTACCCACTGCGGACCTGCCCGACCGATCGGGTGAGAGGTGCGCAACGTGGATGATCCCCTTCGCAACAAGCTCCTAGCTCTTCTTCCTCATCGGGACTTGCAGTCTGTAACCGAGAGATCAACGGTCATTGGGATTGCGCAGGGCGATGTTGTCCAAAAGGAGGGAGAGCAAGTCACGGCCATTCACTTCCCGCTATCGGGCATGCTCTCACTTTTGGTCGTTCTAAAAGGCGGCCGAATGGCTGAAACCTCGGTCGTCGGCCGGGAAGGCATGGTCGGTTCCCGTGCAGGGCTCGGTTCGCAGACATCCCTCATCCGCATCGTTGCTCAATTGCCGGTTCGAGCCTTGATGATTTCGGCCAAGGATTTCCAGGAGGCGGTGACGGGCAGTACTGCGATAGCAGAGCTATGCCTCAAGAATGCTGACATATTGCTCGATCAGGCTAGGATTACGGCCGCCTGCAACTCGTTTCACCTTGTTGAGAAGCGCTTCTGTCGCTGGTTGCTCCTCACTGCGGATAGAGCGGAAAGCCATCACTTTGTACTGAAACAAGAGTTGCTGTCTCAAATGCTCGGTGTGCGCCGCACCACCATCACGGATGTCGCAAACAGCTTGCAGAAGCGGGGAGCGATTGAGTATTCGCGAGGAAAGATGGAGATCACGAACCGTCGCGTCCTGCTGCGCTTGTCGTGCGAGTGCTACGGGCTGCTCAAGCGAAATAGTTCCTAATGTTCCTTCGCGGTGCTCAAGTATTTAAGTCGACGACCGGACATATTTAAGTCGACAATCGGACGTTAGAGGAGTTTATTACCTTACCACCGCGCTATTCTTTGGCATATATCGGTGATGAGAACGCCGGTCGCGCTCCCGCCCTCTCTGGCAGGATGGAGCAGCAGATGCAGATGCGTCGCCGTTTCCAACAAACCACCACCCTCGAACAGCGACTACTCGACGAGGCAACTCGGCTGCGTAAGCAGGCCGACGGAACTCGCTCAGGCGTCGAACGCGAACAACTTTTGCGCCGGGCGCGCCGCGCCGAAACGGCTTCTCACATCGACAGGTGGCTATCGTCCAAGGAATTGCGGCCGCCAATCTAATGCGGCAGTTCAGTGGGCGAATACCGGGCGTTTATCATTGGATCAGACGGCCACGTCGTTCTTGGACACGCGTTTGAGGCGGCCGATGATGCGGCGGCTGTAGAAGCCGCGCGGCTCTTTATGAGCTCGAACGCCATTGAGATATGGCAGCTCGGTCGCAGGGTCGCAATTCTTGACACTGATGCAGGGAAAAGCGCTGCCTCCCCCTCTGCATCATAGCGAAGTACCGCCATGATCATCCTAATCGACAATCCGGAGCACCGCGCTGAGCTGATCCGGCGAATTCAGGCGTGTATCGATCGTGAAATTGAAGAGGTGAACGAAGTGCAACGGGAAGGTCGTCGCCCTTCGACCCGCAGCGTCCGCTTGCTCGAGACGTTCACAAAAATTCTGGCAGAGCTGGAGTAAGGGCGTCTCACCTCGTAGCCCCTTTCGACGCGCGTCACGTCAACGGACTTATGGGTAGACAGACACAATCCGGTCAAAGCAGCAATTCAAGCTGGCGGCGCTGGCTGGGCCGGCGTGGCGGGAGATGAAGTCGTCAAGTCAGGAACCGCCGATTAGTGCCGGCGTTCTCCTAGTTATGAAATATCGAACACATGGGGTCGATGCATGTGGCGTGTCGCTAGCGGACTATGAGTTTGAGTGCGCGACCGACGAAGAAGCGGAAGAACGCGCAAGCAGATACCTCAACGTGCATCCCGTTATAGAAGTCTGGCAAGGCATGAGGCGAGTGGCCCGTCTCACTCGCAATAGCGGTCAGGCAGGAGAAACAGACCTCCAACGAATTTGTAGAGAGGCGCAGAAACAGTTGTCCAACGTGTTTGTAGAGCCGCGCCCGAAGGGGAAGCCGGAAGGTAGCCCGATCGAGGACTTCGTGGTTGAGGACCATGTCGACCACGTGCTGAAATCGTTCAGGACTCAAGATGAGGCCGTCCGGTGGGCAAAAGCCACTGGCCACACGCCTCACATCGCACGGGTCCGGCATCTCAACGATAAGAAGAAGCCGGACCAGTGGCGAGAGGCCTAAGACGTTCAGACGCTACTTGTCCTTGGCACTCCCTGTAGTCTGGTCAGTTGCTTGGCCCGGAGGATGGGTAGAAGCGCCGGGCTTGTCTTGATCGGCCACGTATCCAGACTCTCCTGAGTTACGGGTCTTAACTCCTTTGTCAGCCTCACGCTGCATCTGCTCATTGGGCTCGCTGCTCTTGAGCCCCTTGTCCACATCACTGTGCATCTGCTGCTTGGTTTGCTCACTAGGTGCTGCCTGTTGCTGTTGAGCCGCTGCTTGAAATGCAATCGCGCTTCCGGCAACGACAATCATCGCGAGAATTGAGGTTCGCATACCAGGTCCTCCAGTGCGTTCCTCGGTAAACGCGCGAACTTCCGAACGTTTCCTAGCCCCGATTGCTATTTTCAAAAGACTCTTCGCTGCGTTCAGATAGGACGGGGTTGTTACGTACGCTCGACCGCGAACTGTAGCGGTCTCCAAGCCCAGCCTTCGTGTCGCCTGTTGGCCCTTTCGCCGCCGTGGCTTTTTTGTACTCGAACGTCCGCTTTCGGAGGCGGAGCGGAGCCGGTCCGAAGCAGCCAAACCGATCGACCTTTGGCGCCGCTCTTAGAAATGGACGCGGGTGATGAGTTAGCTTTGGCCCGCGATCGATGTCCCTCGATCGCCGGCGGTCCTGTCAGATCAGGAAGTGCACGGCCGCGACGACAAAAGTGACGAGGCCGGCGAGCGCGCCGAGGACAATCAAGAGGGCATAAGGGGGCGCTGTCGGACATCCGGCTCGCACCAGTCCCACAGATGGGTGCGGGTCCGCCCTCAACCCGCACCTGGGAGTCTCGGACGTGATCTGCGTCACGGTCCGGGTGGGGTCAGATGTCGCATGGTCGTGCGCACCATCACAGGGAGCACAGACATGAACACAATTTTCGGCGTCGAGAAGGACAACAAGCGCCATCACGCAAGCGATGCCGCCGCTGAATATCATGCAGGCGATGCCGCCATTGAATTAAGCGAAAAGCAGCTAGACGCCGTTGCGGGCGGCCGTTCGCAGCCTGGCTGGAACCTCGCCAAAAATTTGAGGGCTGCATGAGCAACGACACGATCAAAAACGCCAAGCCAGTCCATCACGAACTGAGTGAGTTCGAACTCGACATCGTCTCCGGCGGCGGCGGCGGCGTTTTGCGGGAAGGCTCGCACCCCGAGATCAGCGATATCACGATCACCAAGAAATTAGATGTGGCATCGCCTAGGCTTTAATTGATCCGCATCACCGCTGGCCCTGCGGCGCCTGCACTGTAGTGACGATCAGCGGAGGCGCGAGATCATGCTGATGTCGACGGCGTAGGATTTGGCGATTTCGGCCATGGCCTAAATAAAGAATAAGGCCGCCTCAGTTGGCGGCCTCATCTGTTGCGCTCGTGTCTAACGAGTCGGCCTATCGACACCGCTATCCGAGCCACCAACCAAGCCGCCTCGAGGGCCGTACCAGCCGCCCGCAGGGGTGCCCGCAGCGCCGCTCGCGCCGCCTGCACGGCCGTACCCACCGGAGCCCATGCCGACCGTGCCTTGGTGCGTCCTGACGCCGGACGTATGCTTGTGATGGTGACTTGTGGTGGTTGCAAGCGCGACCGTGGTTGAGAGCACGAACGCAGCAGCGAGTGCTATTGTTGCAAGTTTCATGGCCGTTCTCCCCTGATTTGAGTGACTGGAGGCGGCCCCGAAGCTCTGCTCAGCTGGGGGCCGCCGTCCCTTCGGAAGGAGGAGATGATGAAGACTGACTGGAGTCCGAAGAGCGCGACAATTTAGCCCGATCGCCGGCAGAAGCCGACCAGCACCGCTGTCCTTTTGTGTCATTTCACGGCTGCGAGATTGTCTAGCGCGAGCGCTTACGCTGCCGCCGCTTCTCTGGTTTCGGGTTGAAGCGCCCTCCAGATGGTGCCGACGCCAACCTCATATTCCGCCGCCAGCTCGGGAATGGTCGCCCCCTTGCCGTAGCGGTCGGCAATGACACGCTTCTGACCAGCATCAAGACGGTCCGGCCGACCAAACTTCTTGCCCTGCTTCTTGGCGCGCTCGATGCCCTCATCTGTGCGCTTGCGGATCAGGCCGCGCTCGAACTCCGCAATGCCGCCCATGATGGTCAGCATGAGGTTACCGACCAGTCCATCGTTGGTGTCGCACCATGCTTCCCCAAGCGATACGAAGCCGCAGGAGAGCTCTTTCAGATCGTGAATGATGTTGTGCAGGTCGCGGCTAGATGTGAACTTTCAGGAGGTTGTCCATTCGGCCCGTGCCGTGAACGCTGATGTCACCAAACACACAGTGATTCGCGGGGGACCGAATGGACACTCACAAGAATGCGCCACTGACGCCCAAAGGTCGAGAGGCCATGGTGCGATGCGTTGTTGAAGGCGGGCTGAGCAAGGCAGCCGCCGCGTGCCAGTTCAACGTTACGCCAAAGACTGTCGCCAAATGGGTCAAGCGGTTCCGCGCAGAAGGCGTGGATGGGCTGCGGGACCGTTCCTCACGTC
>NZ_AXAI01000021.1 GCF_000472425.1 Bradyrhizobium sp. Tv2a-2
AGACGAGATTACACCGGGCAACCGGTGTGACGTAACGGTTGGGAAGACGAACAGCACTTAATGCAGTGCCGGTCGATCCGGCGATCAGGACAACCCACTCGGGCCACAGCATCATCGAATGCGTGCTTTTGACCGGGACCTGATCCGCGGAGGGCATTATGGCCAGCGGTCATGAGTACCGCGCAAACAGGCCGAACACATGGCTGCTCCGACCAACGCTGCAAGTGAAGATTCTTCTTGCCAACCCGGAGCCGTCCACACATGGCCCGTTTGAGACATGCAGACGGACACCAAAAAGGTCTGCTTATGAGGGAAGACCCGAAGTCATCGGTGCGCGGCCAAATCGACGCTCGTGACCCACAGCGAACGTTAATTCGTCCGCGCCCGGATCTTTCGCGGCATGGCGCATGGTGCCGGCAATGTGAGTGACCGTGAGCCGCTACAGGTAACGCAAGCGGTCTGAGCAGCGAATTGATCTGTAACGCTTCGCCTCGACGTGCGGCTTCCTAGTTCGCCCCGGCTGAGCCTGTTGACCTCATAGACATTAACCCATCGGAGAAATCCAATGCGTTCTCTTCTGGTTCTAGGACTATTGATCGCCTTGAGTACCTCGGCTGATGCCGCAACTATGCATCACTCCAGGACGTGGCATCACCTCGCCCCCAACGTAGCCTCGAGTTTCAACTTCGCTCCAGGTTGGGGCTACGAACGGACAGCGCCGTCGGTTCACTACGATGACGCGCCGCCAGCCTACAACGATTCCGGCCCGAACAACCTTGGAGGCTTGGTTGGCGGCAACCCCAATGGCGGTTGATCTCGACACTTGGGCGAAGGCGGCTGATGAGCGTTTTTAGACGCGCGTCACACGCACGAGCCCGAAGGGTAAGCGCCGCGTTTCTGCGCGGGGGCCATGTCCACACATTGCCAAGCAGCTGAGCCGGCAGTCCGCTCTATGTCGGCTCTTTGGGGGTAAAGCGGGCTCGTTATGCTCAACCTGCGTTCTTCCGGGTGAGACCCTTTCCGGACATCGCGCGAAAAACTGTCCAAGACCCGTATAGTGAGCCCCGTGATCTGTTATGGTCTAAACTGCATGGCTTTTGCCCGTGCGGATGCGGACATGAGGCGACGCGACGTTCTAGCTATTGTCGGCGGCGTGGCGGCAAACGAGCCGCTCGCTGCGCGCGCGCATGCATGAGTCCGTTCATGGCCCCAAGCGGCGGAGCCGGCATATGGGCTAAATGTCCGCACTCTTTGGGGGTGAAACGGACTCGATATGCTCATTTGGAGTTTTGTCGAGATTGACCCATTTGCGACATTGGCATCAACCTCTATTCTGTGGTTTCGCTTTAGCGGAGGTGGCGCGATGCAGCTCGCGCGCAGGGTGAGGTCTTTCGTGACATTCGCCGTGCTTGCACGTTTGTCCAGTTTCGGGGTTCATCGATCCCACGTGGCTCGTCGAGATCGAAGCCGATTGCGTGGTCGAATAGGCGAAGCCGTACTTCTCACCGCTTATTGGCACGTTGCGGACATTGACCTGCTCATAAGACAACATTGCTGTCACACCAAATCTCGTTTTTCTGAATACCTTTCCAGGAATGGCAAGCCGGAGTTAACAATTCGGCTGGATTGGGAGCTCGAACACGTAGCATGCAGGAGGTTCCTATGACCAACTTGGTGATCAGGATTGTGACGCTGGCAACGTGTTCGATTGCGCTGATCGCTGCGTTCTCGGTCACTCCGGTTGTTGCGGCCGGGGGCAGCGATCTAGGTGGCGGTGAGGCAAACTATAGCGGGATGGACCAACGCTCCGCTTATCCGCCTTCGTCATACCCGAAGCGGTCGGGCACCAAGGCCACTCACGCCCCGAAGGCCAAGAAAGCCAAGCAGTCCCTTTTCGACGACCCCGCCTTCGCTCATGGGTACCGCGCAGCTTATTCGGCGGTGTACGACCGCACTGACTATGCCTCTGCGATTGAGCAGTTGAAGGCGCTCGGCCACGACGATCACCCGAATGTGGCCAATCTGATCGGCTATTCTTATCGCAAGCTAGGCGACTACAAGCTGTCGCAGGTCTGGTACGAGCGCGCGCTCAAATCCGATCCGAACCATGTGCTGACCTGGAACTATTACGGTCTGTGGCAGATCGAGCAGGGCAACCGCGAGCAGGCGGAATATCATTTGAGCCGGATCGCTGCGATCTGCGGAACCGACTGCGCGGAGTATCGATCTTTGGCGGAGGCGCTGGAAAAACCGCCCGGCACAGGTCTCGTCTATTGAATATAGCCGCAACGCAATTCAGCGAGCGCCGGCCGCGCTATGTCTGGTACCTTCGGATATTCGGACCGTTCTTGAGTATGTCGATGAGAGGTTGGGAGCGACGAGCCATGCAGTCCATGAAATCGGCATTATCGTGCCGTCATCCAACACCACCGTCGAGGCTGATTTCATGCTGGGGCTGCCAGGAGTAAGCGGACATCCGGCGAACGGGCCGATATCGAGGCTCGTCACCCAACCGGTCCTCTTCGTCATCCCAACAGCATGCATGCGAAGGGATCATTGGCCGGCCGATTGGATTGCGTCGGCGTGCGCAGTTCAGGCGTCCAACGAATTCCATGATTCCGCGCGTCCGCCCGAATTGTAGGTTTGGCGACAGCCGCTGAGGCTGGGGTAAGTGCAATGCTGCTGATCGTGAGAATTGCAAAGGCGAGAAAAGCGCATCGAAACATTTCGACTCTCCCTACTGGTGACAATGAGCGTCGTTTCTATGAGCGGCACGCGGTGATGGCGAGAAGCAGATCGGGGCCGAACTCTCCTGCAAATACTGAGACCAGCATCCCCGCACCGAGAAAAAGAGCAATGACAACCCACTGGAACCCCCCGGCGCACTGAACACTGATCCCGAAGCGTTTCGGCCCGTCTTCGCCGAATTAGGAAAATGGTTCGTGCTTATTTCGTCGGAGCCCGTGCCGCGCAGTCGGTTCACCGGCCCGTGAGCGTGGGGCCCAATTGGGGCGGTTCGGAACGTTCCCCGTCGGCCCGTGCCGGACTTAACCGGTCGGATGGAATTGCGACTGAACAGCGGATGGTCGTGCGTCGGCGCTGCTCCAACGAGCGCCATAACGCTCCTTTGCTGCGATGCATGAGTCCGGAATTGATGCTGTGGACCGCTCCTCCCCCGGCACGAAAGTGCCATCGAGGTGGGTGCCGCTTGAGGCTTCCACGATTCGGAGGAGCCAGCGATGCAATCAATTTCGATAATCGGCCTGGATATGCGAAGTCGGTCTTTCAAGTGCATGGCGTTGATGCAGCCGGCCAAGTGGTCCTGCGCCGACAATTGAAGCGCCGGCACGTCCTGGCATTTTTCGATTAGCTGCCACCATGCCTGGTGGGTATCGAGGCATGCGCTTCATCGCACCATTGGTCCCGCGAGTTGCAGGCGCTGGGACATACGGTGCGGTTGATGCCACCAGCCTATGTGAAGCCCTACGTCAAGCGGCAGAAGAACGACACCACGGATGCTGAGGCGATTTGCGAAGCAGTCACGAGGCCAAACATGCGGTTCGTGCCGACCAAGACGATCAAGCAACAGAGCTGTCTGATGCTCCATCGTGCGCGCCATCTCTTCATTCGCCAGCAGACAGCTGTCATCAACTCGATCCACGCGTATATTGCCGAGTTCGGGATCGTCGCCCCGGTCGGGCGCAGGGGCGTCGAGCAAACTGCTGGAAGTCGTCGCTGATACAGCCGACCGCCGGATCCCTGAGGTGGCTCGCGCCTGCCTTGCCGCTCTCGGCAGTCAGTTGCGAGCACTGAAGGCTCAGATCTTGGAGTTCGACAGGCGCATCATAGCCTGGCATCGATCAAACGCGACCAGCAAGCGACTAGATGCCATCCCTGGCGTCGGTCCGGCGCTGGCCACAGCGCTGGGCGCGAGCATTGCTGATCCAGGAGCCTTCCGATCAGGACGGTATTTTTTGGCCTGGGTTGGGCTCGTGCCTAAGCAGAACTCGAGCGGGGGCGCGGCGTGAACGAGATCACCCCGCACACGCTGGTGTGACGTAACGGTTGGGAGGACGAACAGCACGTAATGCGGTGCCGGTCGATCCGGCGATCAGGACAACCCACATCGGGCCAAGGCATCTTCGAATGCGAGGTAGTGATCGGGACCTGATCCGCGGAGGGCATTATAGCCAGTGGTCATGAGTACCGCGCAAACAGGCCGAACATATGGCTGCTCCGACTATTGCTGCAAAGTGAAGATTCTTCTTGCCAACCCGGAGCCGTCCACACATGGCCCACATCGACGAACTCCGGCGATCATCTGAATGTCGGCTTTGAGGGCGTAGAGCGGAAATGTCGGTAAAGAGGCGCACCGACGCTGATGACCCATCTCGGACATTCGCCCTAGCCCGCAAGCGGCAGTGAAAGTTCCATTTGGAAAGCGGCTATCCCCTGCGACTATGCTCGCTTCCTCGCGCTGGCGAGGTGCGCTTTAATCGGAAACTTCAACCCCTCGTCGGCGACATGAGACATCAGCGCGTCGCCGACCTCGCTGACCAGGGCCCTGCGAGTTTCATCCGAGACTTTGGCCACATGGCCTGAGATCGGCGAACCGCGCACATAGTCCTGCACGAACCGCAAGACTGACGGAAAACGAACGGTGCCTGCAACCGACTCAATCGTTATGTCGCGGAAACCTTCCGCAGCCACCAGTGCACGCAGCTGTTCGGCATCGGCGAGCGCAAAGGGAGCGCGCATAACGCCCGCCGCCTCGGTGCTCACGTGCCGCGCAAGCGCGGCGGCTAAGGCGCTGAATCCGGGACTGTATTGGATGTCCTGCCACACCATGAATCCCAGGCGGCCGCCGGGCACCAGCACGCGATACATCTCGCGCAGCGCGGCGGGCCGATCTGGAAAGAATTGGAGTCCCAACTGGCAGTACACAACATCGAATGCCCCGTCAGGCAGAGGCATATTCGTCGCGCTGGCCTCTTGCCACGTGATCGGTGCACTTGTGCGCGGGTCGGAAGTTGTGATCGAGGCAGCGACCGCCAGCATGCCGGGGTTCAGATCGAGACCGGTCACGTTCCCGGTGGGGCCTACCCGCTGCGCAGCGAGCCGCGCCACCACGCCGGTACCGCACGCGATGTCCAATACGCGCTCACCTGGTCGCGGGTCAGCGAGTGCAACTACGAGCGGTGCCCAAAGTGCGAAGACAGCCGGAACAAGGGCGTGCTCGTATGCCTCGGCGGCATTTCCAGTTACCTGCCATTGTCCTTGGTCAGTCATCGCCCTATCCTTGATAGCCGCTAAGTTCGCGCTTGCCGTCCGCCACGCTCGCTTTCCTGTGAAGCTATCACTCCGGGGGCGACAGCGGACGCGGCGCTTTGGCGCACGCGAATATAGCAAGGATGCTCGATCTCGTGCTCGGCGGTCACCCGCGCGGGGCTTGAATACAAATGCAACTTGCGGCGGTGCATGAGTCCGGTATTGGCGCGAAGCGGCTGCCTCGGCATGTCTGCTCCATGTCAGCTCTTTGGGGTGAAGCGGACTCGATATGCTCAAGCTGAGTTCTTCCGGGTGTGACCCGCAACAGACAAAGGCAGCCAATTTTGCCGTGACGCTCAACAGCCCCGTCTAACGATGTGGTAGGCTGTAGACATCGACCTGAGGAAAGCGCATGAGACGGCGCGACTTCGTCACTCTCATTAGCGGAGCGGCGGCGGCATGGCCACTCGCCGCGCGTGCGCAGCAGCCGGTGATTGGGATGCTCGCGACCGCTTCGGCCGAAGCCAACGCCGCACGGCTCCGCGCTTTTTACCAGGGGCTGCACGTCGAAGGTTACGTCGAAGGAGATAACGTCAAACTTGAATATCGCTGGGCCGAGGCAGACAGCGGTCGACTGCCGGAGCTTGCATCGGAGCTGGTTCAACAGAAGGTAACAGTGCTTGTTGCTGCCGGAGGAACCGCTTCAGCGCTCGCAGCGAAGACGGCAACAGCAAAGATTCCAATCGTCTTCGCGATCGCTGGCGACCCAGTAGCTCTCGGACTTGTCGCCAGCCTTAGCCGGCCACGCGGCAACGTGACCGGTGTGACAAGTCTAAATCTAGAGGTAGTACCGAAGCGGCTGCAGCTGATGGCCGAGCTACTGCCCTCGGCTACCAACATGGCTCTTTTGATCGACCCCGCCGTGCCTGACCTTGCCGAGCCTGCGACGCGTCTCTCGCAGGAATTCGCCCGCGGGGCCGGGCTGCAGCTACATGTTCTCCATGCGAACAGTGAGCGCGATTTCGATTTGGTCTTTGAAACCTTGACCAGCCTGCATGTCAACGCGCTGGTCATCGCCCCCGATAATCTCTTCACCGCCCGTAGCGAGCGACTTGCTGAGCTGACGGTCCGCCATGCGTTGCCCTCCGTATATCAATTTCGTCGGTTCGTCGTTGCCGGAGGCTTGATGAGCTACGGCAGCAGTGAAACGGAGTACTACCGTCTCATCGGGACCTACGCCGGAAAAATTTTAAAGGGTGACAAGCCGACCGACCTGCCGGTCCAACAGCCGACGAAACTCGAACTCATGATTAATCTCAAGACCGCCAAAGCACTCGGTCTCAGCATACCCCTACCGCTCGTTGGCCGCGCCGACGAGATTATCGAATAAGCGCTCTGTTGTTGCGGTGCATGAGTCGGCAACTGGCCCTTTTCGACCGAATCTAGCGCTCGTCTTCATGTCTGCTGTCAGGGGGTAGACCGGACATGGCCCCGGCACAGCCAAATCGACGCGCATGACCTTCAGCCGACATAGGGGGCGGCAACTTGATGTGCTGCCCAGCTGCTGACCGGGGCACCTGCATGGCCGACCGAGCCCGCGCACAGCTCAGAGGTTCCCGACCAGCCGCGTCCGGCCCGCGAAGCCGTTCAAAACCTGCTATAATCGACAAATTGCCGAACACCGCATGTGGGCGTTTGTCGGAGCAGCCGCACATGGCATATTGGGATAGCGAGTTCCAGCGGGTCCGGTCGCCGCTCCTGCGCTACGGACTTGCAGTCGTTTCCGTGGCGATCTCGACGGCCGCCGCGCTCTTGATTCAGGAATACCAATTCCGCGATGTAGAGCTACCGGTTATTGTCCTCGTCATCGGCCTTGTCACCTGGTACGCGGGGACCGGGCCTGCCGTGGTGGCCGTTCTGTTGTCCTCGCTGACGTTCAATTATTTTTTCGCAGAACCCCTCTACACCTTTTACGTTTCCACGCGAGACATCCCTTACTTTCTGATTTTTGTGCTCTCGGCGGTCGTCGTTGCCTCCTTCAGCGCCGTTCGACGCCGCATCGAGGAGAATCTTCGCCACGCACGCGATCGGCTGCAAGACGAGCTCGAATGGCGCCAGCAGCGCGATGCCGAAATTCGCAAGCTCAACCATGAGCTCACGCTGCGCGCCGCCGAGCTGGTGGCGGCCAACAAGGAACTCGAGTCGTTTGCCTACTCCGTGTCGCATGACTTGCGGGCGCCGCTGCGCCATCTCGTCGGCTATTCGGAACTGCTGCAAAAGCACGCATCGGGTTCGTTGGACGACAAGGGTCAGAAATACCTGCAGACGATTCTGGAAGCCGCAAAGCGAATGGGCAACCTGATTGATGATCTGCTGGCGTTCTCCAGGATCGGGCGGGTCGAGAGCAGGACGAGCGACGTGGACCTCCAGCAATTGGTCAAGGAAGTGGCTTCGGAGGTCGGACAGCAGGCGAAGGAACGGAAAATCTCCTGGAAAATCGGCGCACTGCCGGCCTGCCATGGCGATCCCTCCCTGCTGAGGCTGGTTGTCGTGAACCTGGTTTCAAATGCGGTTAAATTTACGGGAACCCGGAGCCTCGCCGCAATCGAGATTGGCGCTGTAAATGGAAATGCAGACAAGATAGAAATCTTCGTCCGTGATAATGGCGTCGGGTTTGAGATGCAGTATGTCGACAAGCTTTTCGGTGTGTTTCAGCGCCTGCATCGGGCCGACGAGTTCGAAGGCACCGGCATCGGATTGGCCACCGTACACCGCATCATTCATCGACACGGCGGCACGGTGCGCGCCGAAGCGGCCCTCGATCGAGGCGCCACCTTCTATTTCACACTGCCGAAAGCCGTAAATCCCGCAGAGATGAAAGCGAGGCAGCCATGAGTGACCTGGGACGCATTCTGGTCGTGGAGGATGATCCGAGAGATGTCGACCTTACACTTACGGCTCTGGATGAATACAAGCTCGCCAACGAGGTCGTGGTTGCCCGCGACGGCACGGAGGCCCTCGACTATCTGTATTGTCGGGAAAAATTCGCCTCGCGCCCCAAGGAAAATCCGGCCGTTATCCTGCTGGATCTGAAGCTGCCGAAGGTGAATGGCCTGGAGGTCCTGCAGGCCATCCGGTCGGATGAACGGCTCAAGATGATTCCCGTAGTTGTTCTGACGTCGTCCCACGAAGAAAGGGACATGATGGCAAGCTACAAGCTCGGGGTGAACGCTTACGTCGTGAAGCCGGTCGACTTCCACGAGTTCGTCAACGCCGTCAAGGAGCTCGGCATGTTCTGGGCCGTCATCAACCAGCCGCCGCCGGGAAGCGCGAAGAAGGTGTTATGAGTTCGCCCATCGCGATCCTGTTGCTGGAGGATGACCCAAATGATGCCGGGCTCGTAGAGGAATGTTTGCAAGCCGGGCATTTCATTACCCGCATCACCCGCGTCCAGGATCGCGCGGAGTTTCTCGCCGTTCTTGAAGACGGCGAATTCGACCTGATCCTCTCGGATCACAAGCTCCCTACGTTCGATGGCTTTTCCGCATTGAACCTTGCACTGAGTTTCCGTCCGGATCTTCCATTCATCTTTGTTTCCGGCACCCTCGGCGAAGAGGCAGCGATCGAAGCCCTCAAGATCGGGGCCACCGATTATGTGCTGAAGACCCGGCTGTCGCGTCTCGTGCCCGCCGTACAGCGCGCATTGGGCCAGGCAAGCGATCGGGCTGCCCGCAAAAGAGCTGAGGGCGCGCTGCGCCGGACTGAAACGGAGCTTCGCGATGTCATAGAGGCGATCCCTGCGATAGCGCTTACCGCCCAGCCCGACGGCAGCAACGTTTGGATAAACCGGCAGTGGGTGGAGTTTACGGGGCTCTCCGTGGAAGAGACCTTGGGATCGGGTTGGCAATCCGCGGTTCATCCCGATGACCTGACTGAACACACCGCCAAGTGGCATCGTGCGATGGCAAGTGGTCAGCCGTTCGAAAACGAGGCGCGGTATCGCAGCGCCAGGGGCGAATACCGGTGGTTCCTGGCGCGGGCGGTACCGCTTCGTGATGAACAGGGCGGGATTCTCAAATGGTACGGCATCCTGACTGATATCACCGAGCGCAAGCGCGCAGAGGAACGCCTCCGCGTGCAGCACACAGTCGGGCAGCTCCTGGCGGAAGCGGCCACGATCGAGGAAGTCACTCCGAGAATACTGCGGGTTATGGGCGAGTGTCTGGGATGGGACGTGGGCGCGCTCTGGCGCGTGGACCGGGAGGCCGAGGCGCTGCGCTGTGTCGAGCTTTGGCATACAGCGTCGATAGAAGTCCCGGAATTTGAAAAAGTCGGTTCGGAGTTCACCTTCGCCCCGGGCGTGGGACTACCGGGCCGGGTTTGGTCCAGTCTTAAGCCCGCCTACATTCCCGACGTCGTTCCTGACACAAACTTGCCGCGCGGACCCATCGCCGAACGCGAAGGACTACACGCGGCCATCGGCTTTCCTATCCTGCTCGGGAGCGAAGTCTTGGGTGTGATCGAGTTTTTCAGCCGCGAGATCGGGCAACCCGATCAGGAGCTGCTCGACATGGTAGCCACCATCGGCAGCCAGATCGGTCAGTTCATCGAACGCAAGCGCGCCGAGGCGGAACTGCGCGAGTCCGAACAGAACTATCGCACGTTGTTCGAATCGATTGACGAGGGCTTTTGCACGATCGAAGTCTTGTTTGACCAGAACGAAAAGCCGGTTGACTATCGTTTTCTGCAAATCAGCCCGTCGTTCGAACGGCAGACGGGAATCGAAAATGCCGCCGGCAGGCGGATGCGCGAAATCGCGCCGCGGCACGAAGAACGCTGGTTCGAGATTTACGGCAGGATCGCCCTGACCGGCGAGTCGATGCGATTTGAGAACGAAGCCAAGCAACTCGGACGCTGGTATGACGTTTACGCCTTCCGCGTCGGAGACCCCAAGCGCAGACGCGTCGGAATCCTTTTCAACGACATCACCGAGCGCAAACGGGCGGAAGCCGAAGCACGCGACAGCGAGCGCCGCTATCGCGAAGTGCAGGCGGACCTGGCCCACGCGACTCGCGTTACGACGATGGGGCAGCTCATGGCCTCGATTGCCCATGAAATCAGACAGCCGATCGCCGCGGCCATCATGAACGCTCAGGCCGGGTTGAAGTGGCTCAATGCTAAGCCGCCGAATCTGGAGCAGGTCCGGCAGACGCTCGGCGGTATCGTCAGCGCCGGCAAGCAGGCCGACAACGTCATCGACCGTATGCGAGCCCTTATCAAGAAGGCGCCGCCGCGGAAGGAGGACATCGAGATCAACGAGGCGGTGCTTGAGGTCATAGCCTTGACCCGCGCCGAAACTTCGAAGAACGGCGTCTCGGTGCGGACGCAACTGGTCGGTTCGCCGCATGTTTACGGAGATCGGGTCCAGCTGCAGCAGGTACTGCTCAACCTCATTATCAATGCGATCGAAGCCATGCGCGATGTCGGCGAAACGGATCGCCAACTGCTTGTCGGCACCCGGAGCGAACCGGATGGCGTTTGCGTCGAAGTGCGCGATTCGGGGCCAGGCTTCGCGCCGGCCACGCTTGAACGCCTGTTCGAGCCTTTCTACACGACGAAATCGGGCGGCTTGGGATTAGGACTGTCGGTCTGCCGATCGATCATCGAAGCGCATTACGGGCGATTGTGGGCGAGTCCCAACCTGCCACGTGGTGCGATCTTCCGCTTTATTGTGCCTGCCCGTCCAGCAGACGCATCGTAAGACGAGCGCGGCCTCGGGGACGCCTGACGAGCGGAAGATGTGACCGACCTGCCGCTAATTGGCTCGAACGTCCACTAATGGCGTTGGTTGATGCCGCGCCAATGTCCGCTTGTGATGCTGTTGTCTAATCGCTGCTGAGGCGTCAAGTAGATAGTTTCGTTCAGGGGACGCTGCCGGGTGCATGGTTGTCTTCGCGGTCGACATCTGCCGCCGCATGACGGAGCTTCGCAGGACGAGCCTTCAATGTGGACGACGCACTTTGCTGGGTCGGCAGTGCAACAGCATCAGCGGAATGGCTCGGCTCACGTCCGGGCAGGGACACCTTAGGCGTTCAGGGTCTGAACGCTATCTTCACTTATGCGGCGGCTCCGGCCTTCGGATTAAACAATTCGCCGGTTTTGAGCATCCTATGCATTATCACCGCCAGTTTGCGTGCCACAGCCACGGCAGCTCTTTTGAAGCCGATCCTTTGCCGGAGCTGCAGACCCACGTGCGCAGAGTGCTGTGGGTTGAGCTGCGCGTCAGAATAACCGCATCGTGACCCGTTGCGGACATAACGGCAGCAAGAAAGCAGCCCACGAAAATGGGTCGGCGCAATCAGTCAAACCATTCACTCACCCGGCCAGCCAGGTCGGGCGACAACGGCAGCCCGAGATTTTCGAGCGCCGTTCGGTTTGCGCTGATGGTGAACTCGGTGGGGCCCACGATGGGTAGATCAGCCGGATTTGCGCCGCGCAAAATCTTGTCCACGTACTTGGCCGCGCCGTAGTAGCCCTCGTAATGACCCGGACCGAGCGCGATTAGACCGCCCGCCATGACGTATTCGTCGTCGCTGAAGACAAATGGCACCTTGTGTTTCGCCGCCCCCGCCGCCAACGCGAACCTTCGGGAATTGATAAAGGTATCGACCGCGTTCGTAAGCCCCTGGACTCCGAGTCCAAGAGCCTTATCAAATGCCGCGTCCACATCCTCTGGCTTGCGAATGTCGAGTTGCTCGACCGCGATGCCCAGCTTCTGCCCTTCTGAGCGAAGGAGTTCGAGTTGGGTGGCATTGTTGGGGTTTTGCCCATTGAGCACCATCGCGACCCTCTCGAGCTGCGGTACGAGGCGCTTGAGAATGCGCAGCCGCTCGCCGATCAACTGCGGAGCGTACATCGTTGTGCCGGTGACATTCGTGCCCGGCCGCTCCAGACTCGCAACCACCCCGATCCCGACCGGATCGAACACTGCCATCATGACGATAGGTATCGTTTTGGTCGCCCTAGCGGCGGCACGGGTTGCCGCAACGTTCGCGGCGAGGATGATCTCGACCTTGCGCTGGACAAGGTCCGCGACCACGCCATTATAGTCCGCATCGAGCTCGGCCTCGCGATACTCGACTCTAATGTTCTTTCCCTCAGCATAGCCGAGTTCCGCCAAGCCCTTCTTGAAGATGTCGAGCCGCTTCGGATTGGCATTCTTGGCAGCCACATAGGCGAGCGTAGGCATCGGTTCGGCCTTCGTGTGGACAGTCGAAACGAACGACAACAAAGCCAACGCGAAAAAAAACGCCCGGTGTACCGACATGACAGTTCCTCCTGCGTCTCAAGTCACGCCAGTTGAACATCGGAGCGCCCACTGCAGCAAGTCGGCTTCTGGCTCTTCGCGTCATATCGCGGCAACGCAATAATTCAGTCGCTTCCGGGGTGAAGCAGACATCGGCGGTTGCGCGCGCCTGAGGAACAGCGACGCAAATGACCCAAAGCCGACCTCGATGGACCAGGGATCGTCTGCTTTAGTGCCAGAAGAGGAAATCGCGATGCGTTCGCGAGGCCCTTAGGTCCGCTGAATCGCGCGAAGAGGATTCGTGTGCTCTGCTTCGGCGCTGGGCAAGGTGAACCGCAATACAGCGCCGCGAGGCTCATTTGCTTCCGCCCACAGCTTGCCGCCATGAGCATCGATAATGGAGCGGCATATCGCCAGCCCCATCCCTGTTCCATTGGATTTGGTGGTGTAGAACGCGTCGAAGACTCGATCGAGATGCTCCGGATCAATGCCTGGCCCGGAATCGCGCACCGCCACGAGAACGCCTGGCCGGTCTTGTTGGGTGCTGATCGACAACTCTCGTGCCCTCTGCTCGGCCGAACCCATTGCTTCAGCCGCATTCAGAATCAGGTTCAGCAAGACCTGTTGCAGCTGTATCCGATCCCCCAGAACCGGAAGCAATCCATCCGCAAGCCGAGTCTGAACCGAAACGCCGTTCTTGTGGATCACGCTTTGCGCCAATACGAGCACTTCGCTCAGCGCCGCATTGAGATCAAAGCGTTCCTTTCGCGGTGGCGCTTTCTTCATGTGATCACGCATCCGTCCGACGATGTCCTTAGCTCGGTCTACGTCCCTGACAACACATCCGAGCGCTTCCCTGACCTCATCCAGATTCGGCGGCTTCATTTCCAAAAAGCGCATCCCTGCACGCGCGTTGTTGCGGGCGGTCGCGATAGGATGCAGAATTTCGTGAGATAGCGAGGCAGCCAATTCTCCCATCGTGCTCACGCGGTTCATGTGGGCGAGATTCGCCTCGCTTTCCCGCAATGATTCCTCAGCTTGTTTGCGCTTTGTCATATCTACAGCGGTACCGATAAACTGGATGAGCTCGCCGTCTTCGTTGAGAACCGGATGACCCGAGGCACTGATGTGCCTAACTGTTCCGTCTAGCAGAAGAACCCTGTACTCGGCATAGGTGTCAATTTTTTTGCGAAGCGACTCCTCAAATCTCTCCTTTACCCAATCGCGATCCTCGGGGTGGATTTGCTGTCGAAAATTTTCTCGAGAAGGTAGGCTCGACCGTGGATCCAACCCGTAAATGTGGAACATTTCCTCGGAACAGTACAGCACCTGCTCCGTGTGGGGATCCCAAGCCCAACTGCCTGTATGCGTCAGCTTCTGCGCTTCGGCCAAATAGTCCTTACTTCGCATCAGCGCTTCCTCGACGCGCTTGCGCTCTGTCAAATCGAGCACGAATGCAAGGCCCTCGTCGCCTCCTTCTTTGAACAGAACGGCGCCAACAAGCACAGGAACGCGGCTGCCGTCTTTCCGGAAATATTCTTTCTCGAAGGGCTGAACGGTTCCGGTCGAGTTCAGTTCTGCCCAGATACGTTTGTCGACTTCGCGCCATTCCGGCGGTGTCAGTTCAGTCAAGCGTACGCGCCCCCAGGCCAGGTCCTCACGGTGATATCCCAGGATACGTAGAAACGCGTCATTGGCTTCAAGAATCCGACGTTCGCGGTCGGCAATGATTATCCCGATGATGTTAGCGTCAACCAAACGCCGAATCTTCCCTTCGCGATCTGCGAGGTCACGATAGAGCCGCGAATTTTCGAGCGAGATTGCCGCTTGCGATGCAAGCAACTTCAATAAGGCGACGCGATCAGGTGTGAAAACGTTCGGCGTCAGATTGTTCTCCAGGTAGAGAATACCGATGAGCTTTCCCTGATTTATCAACGGCAAGCAGAGAATAGAACGAACACAACCTTGAAGAATATAGGGATCGGCAGAAAATGCATGCTGAGATGAAGCGTCATTGAGAATCACAGTCTCATGGGTGCGCGTTCCAAAACGAACCAACGACTCCGGCAACGCCGCTGTGCTATAGGATCCGTCCCGTAGGTGCACGATTACATTTTCTTCTCCACTAGCGGTCGCTTCCGCCTCTATCTCCAGCTCATCGCCTCGCGGGACAATCAAGAGACCTCGTTCGGCGCCTGCATGCTCGAGGGCTGCGCGCATGAGTTTGTCGATGAGCTTTTCCAGCACCATCTCGCCAGAGAGTGCTTGCGAGACTTCGATCATCGTTGCGAGATCGAGATGTTCGACCGGCGCTTCGATCGTACCCGCTGGAGCCGGCGCACGCTCGTCCTGCCTTAGCCGCGGATGGAGCTCATCGAGCTGCCGCACCTTGCCATGGGCTCCCCAACGCAGATAGCAATGCCGGGCGTCTCGCAAATACACCCGACCAATCTTCTCGAAACCGCGCGTCGCATAGAACCGCGCGGCGAGTTCGTTGGCGATCCCTTCGTTCTGGACGAAGCCGCTTGCGCGAGCCAACTGGATCGCACGTTCGTACAAGTCCATCGCATCGAGCGGGCGGCCCTCGATACGGGCAATCTCAGCCGCGACCAGCGCTGCACGATCCTCGAAGTTCTGCGGACAATTCGCCGCGCAGACCCGTAGGTGCTGCTCGTGCGCGTCAAGTGCTTCTCGATGCTTGGCGTACAGGTCGGGTCCGATGGGCTCGCACCAGGCAGCACGAGACAGCGCCGCATAGAAGTGATATTCCGTCTTCTGCACAATAAACAGCGACAGCGACGCGGAGATCGCGTGCCACCTCTCTACTTTCTCCGCTGCGTCGATCGCCGATCCGTAATCGCCGGCGAAGAAGCGCGCCTGGAGCTTTCGGATCCAATAGTAACATTCCAAGAAGGCGCGCGCGGGTCGCCCCGTCGCGCGTTCCTCGAAGGAGCGCTCGGTGAAGGGATCATTGTCGAGCGCGCCGAACTTCATGGTTGTTCCGCGCAGCGTCCGCACGAGCGCGATAGGAGCGGAAACTCTGTCAAGGAACGATCCGAACCGCTGCACGAACTCCAATCCGTCCTCGATCTCACGCTCAAGTTGATCGAGTGGATGGCCCAAGGTCAGAAAAATGGCACACAGATCGCGGAGAGCGAATACGGCAAATGTGGGGTCGCCGTGCTCTTTCGCCATCTGAAAGCTACGACGCAACGGAACGATCCCCTCCACGAGTGGTCGTGTCCACGGGATATGAACCCCGAACAGATAATAGGTCTTTCCCCCGAAGTGATACCATCTCCGACGTTCGAGGAGATCACACGCCATCTTTCCGAATCGATAACCCCTCTCGTAGTGACCGAAGCGGGCGCTGGCGATCATGCCCAGTGCTTGATAGTTCGCCGGAGCGGCGTCGCTGTTGCCACGCTCCAGGCTGAGAATGGCCGCCCTGCAGATGCCGAGCGCGACCAGATTATTGTCAGTGTACAAGGCTGGTACAGTCAGGCTGGTGAGCACGTTCATGGTCGCCTGCGCCTCTGGATCGTGCATCAGCGGCAGGTCAACGAGATCCTCAATAGCGCGATCTCCGAGCAGCGACCAGATGCGCTCGTACTCGGCGTGCGCCTCCGCCTCAGTGGGATGCGCCGACCATTCGATGCCCACATGCCGCAAGCATTCCAGCGCCACCGTCACAGCGCGCTCGCCGTCCCCGAGCATCGTGTACAGATCGACTCGCCGACGCGCCACGAAGCATTGTTGGACCGTTCCGACAGCGCGCGTCGCGAGCGTTGCCAGACGCTCCTCAGCCGCCTGCAACGCGCCCGTACACACCTCACAGTCGGCGGGTTGAAGTGCCAACTCGAAGGCCAGCTCCTGCCGGCGCTCCCACGCGTCTTCCGGCAGCAGCGCCGCGCCGGCGGTGAAATAGGTCAATGCCGAGGCGTAGGCCGAGGACGCCTTGGCGCGTTTGCCGGCCGCCAGGTTCAGCTCTACGAGCTGCTCGCGCTCATCCTGTGACGTAATCAGAGTTGCGCCGCGGTTGAGCTGGTTGACAATCTCGAAGACTGCCTCGTCGCGCTTTTCCGGCGGTGTCTCTGCCAAGAGCAGCCGGCCAATTTTCAAATGCGCCTCCGCCCGCGCCTCTTCCGGGATCAGCGCGTAGCCTGCCTCCTGCACCCGGTCGTGGACGAACTTATAGGAGCGCGCGACACGATCGATCAGTTGCTGGTGCAGGGCGTCCGCCAGAGCGGCGTGCACCTGATCCTCGGGCATTTCAAGAACGATAGAGAGCTTGGCGACGTCGGCGACGTTGCCGAGGCAGGCGAGCTGCCGTAATGCGTCCAATGTGTCGAGCGGCAGCCGCGTCAGCTTTCCAGCCAGGAGCTCCAGCACGTTGTCCGTGTACCGCTTGGCGTGGATTGCGGCGAGGTCCCAGCACCATCTCGCTCGCTCGTGATCGAAGGCCAGGAGGCTCTCGTCGGCGAGCACGTGAAGAAATTGGATCACGAAGAACGGATTGCCGCCCGTCTTCACGTCCACCAACTCTGCGAGGGGGTAAGCCTCCTCCACGTCGCAGCGAAGCGAGTCTGCGACAAGGTTTCCGAGGTCATTGGTTGCCAGCGGTGCCAGCTTGATATCCTGCACCCTTCCGGTTGCGCGGATCGCCTCCAGCTTGCGCATGAGCGGATGCGCTGCGGCGACCTCATTGTCGCGGAACGCGCCGATGAGGAGGAGATTGCGGAGATCGGACCGGCTCAACAGGTCTTCCAAAAGGTCGAGCGTCGCCGCATCGAGCCATTGCAAGTCATCGAGGAACAGCGCCAGGGGATGTTCCGGCCGAGCAAAGACGCCGATCAACTGCCGAAGCACCATCTGGAAGCGCCGTTGCGCGTCCTGCGGCGGAAGCTCAACGACCGGCGGCGGCTCTCCGATGAGGAGCTTCAGTTCAGGAACGAGAGCCACCATCAGTCCTGCGTTAGATCCCAGCGTCTCCTGCAAGGCGTCGCGCCATGGCGCAAGGTCGGTGTCGCTCTTGCCGAGCAGCGGCCGGATCAGGCTCTGAAGCGCCTGCGCCAGCGTCGCGTAGGGAATATCGCGTTTGAGCTGATCGAATTTGCCGGAAGCGAACAGGCCACGCGGCGGTACCAGCACCGGCTGCAGCTCGTTGACGACCGACGATTTGCCGATGCCGGAATAGCCGTAAACCAGGACCAGTTCCGGAGCGCCACCGTTGACGACGCGATCGAAGGCGGCGAGCAGGGTCTCGACTTCGCGCCGCCGCCCGTAGAGCTTCTCGGGGATCAGGAACCGGTCGGGCGTGTCGTGTTCGCCGAGTGGAAAGTCGTCGATCCGGCCCTGCGCCTCCCATTCAATCAGGCAGCTGCGAAGGTCGCTTTCGAGACCGGCGGCGGTCTGGTAGCGGTCTTCGGCTCTCTTCGCGAGCAGCTTCATGACGATAGCCGAGACGGCGCCGGGAATTTCCTTCAGCCGCTCGGCGGGCGCCACCGGCCGCCTGGCGAGATGGCAGTGCACCCATTCCATCGGGTCCGCGGCGGTAAACGGCAAAGCACCGGTGAGCATTTGGTAGAAAGTGACGCCGAGGGCGTAGAGGTCGCTGCGGGAATCGATTGACCGATTCATCCGTCCGGTCTGTTCCGGCGCCATGTAGGCGAGCGTGCCGGCGATGGTCTCAGGAGGGTGAGGCGACTGACGTTCGCGTGCGAAGCGCGAGGCGATGCCGAACCCGGTCAACCGCACCTCGCCGGTCGCCTCGTTGAGCAGGATGTTGGCCGGCTTGATGTCCTTGTGGACGAGCCCGCGCTGGTGAAGCTTGCCCAGCGCGGAGGCAATCGGGATGGCAAGGCTCAAAAAGCGTCCAATCTCCACGGGCACGCCGAGCAACCGCTCGAGCGGCTCGCCGCCCGCATCTTCGAACACCAGCATGGTTCGACCGGCGTCGCTTACGAGCTCCAGCGGGCGCACTGCCCACGTCCCGCCGAGTTCGTCCTTCAGTCCGTATTCGTGCGTCAGCCGATCGAGGTTTGAACGCGACGGGTGGTCGGCGGCAGGGGCAACAAGCAGCACGGCGAGCCGGTTGCCATTGTCGTCCAGCCGCCAGCCACGGCTGAACACGCGCTCGCCGTCCTCCCACAATACCTGAGGGCTACCGTCCGAGTAGGCGACGTTCAGCGACTGCTGCACCATCTGTCACACTCCGGCGTCGGGCGTCGGCTTGAAGTCGGCTGATCAAGCTCTTCGTGCGCCACACGCGCGGCCTCTGTCCGGCCTGGAGAAATTGGACAACCGGCCTGCGGCCGCCAAAATGGTCTGGATTGGCTCACCGCCACGCTGGACGGCTTCGTCGTGGGCGCAAGGCCGGTTCGATTGCCAAAATCGGGGCCACGAAATGCGGCTGCATGAACAGATGAACGAGAAACCCGGGATTTGGTTTCAAGACGCCAACGGTGAGCGGCCATGACCATTTGTTGCGCCGGGCCAGGTCGAGAGCACGTTGCTGCCTGACCGCTCGATCAGATGCTTGCCGATGCGCTTGATGCCCATCTTCACCAGCTCCCAGATGCGCCGCCGCCGAAGCCGCCGCCGGAAAATCCGCTGTCGATGGCCGCAAGGTCGCTGCCGTAGTCTCCGTCGAAAATCGTACTCCATCGCCCGAGAAATGCCAGCCGTCCCTTGGTCTTGCCGGATGCGGCGGACGCGGATCGTCCTTCATTGTAGCAGCAATCTGGCGCGATTTGCCCGGCTTTACTCCCGGCGCCAGCGTATGCGGGTACACCAACGGCCCTGCTCGCGGATACCAGACGCGCGGTAGCTGGCGGAAGCCCGGCCGGCGCACACGGCAACGCTCCAGCCGGCCAATCATCAGGGACGCCGTTGAGCATCTGAGTGACGTCGCATGGCTAACCCCGCTGCACCGCCCATGACCGACGTAGCCATGAGAGTACGCGAACGGCCCATCAACGGTCGAGCAGATTTCGAAATGTCCGCTCTTGCACCGATGGCGGCCCTTATGGGGAAGCCGCCTTTGGCCCAACTCAGACCTCCTGCGATGTCCGCTTTCGCACAGCTAATGGGGGGTAAGCGGACCTAAGCGTAGTGGATTGCAACCCGAAGCTCCTGCCTCTGAGACCCAAAGCGTCAGGCCTTCTGAACACACAGGCAGCGGCTGCAGGTTTCAGCTTCGCAAGGCCCGTGTCGACGACCGCGTGCATCGCGATAATGTCGAGCCGACGCCGCGCTGCATCGAGCCCGAAGGGCTCGGGGCTATTTAGAGTTGGTATCATTTAGGTATCGTCGGCAGGGAGGCTCGAATGCGCCGCGGAAAATCCGGCGCTCCCTTGGCCGCGTTCGCGGCCTCGTTGATCAGGGAGCGCCGCCGGAGTTCATCGAATGGCAGCGATGTGTCGATCCGGCCCGATTCGTAGAGGTAGGCATCGATCAGGCCGTTGAGATAATGGCGGACGTCGACCCCGCCGCCACGACCGGCGGCGTTCGCATAGCGTACAATGTTGACCGTGCAGCTGTTGGTTAGCAGGTTGTAGAATTCGGGATGGTCGGCGAGTTCGTTGATCCGCTTCAGATAGACCAGGAACAGTCTGCGCGTGTCGTCGGGGGACGTGTTGAGATGATAGAGGTACACCGGCTCACGCCGGTGGTTGGTGCGGACGCCGACGATGTCGCGCTCCTCCCCTACCAGGTAGATCAATTCAAATTGCTTGAAGAGTGAGGCTACCGGCGCAAAGCCCTCGCCGACCTCTGGCCGGGTCTCGATCGAGATGCTGAGCGGTTGTGCATTGTCAAAGAGGAAGCTTACAAAAGTGTGTCCGACTGGACCTTCGGTAAAGTAGGACACGTAGAAATCGAGACCGGTTACGTGCGATAGCTGCACGTCCGATCCTCCCAGCGCTCGGTAAAATCGTTTCTACTGCGGTAGTCGAAGTTGCGTACGCCCGTCAGGTGCACATTGTCGCCATTTATGATGGCGCGCGGCATCACCGCGACTTCGGGTCGCCAGTTGCGGTCGTGCGATGCAGGAATAGCTATCCACCATGCCACCACGCCAAAAAACAGCGCGATCGCTATCGCTGGCATGCGACGGTTGCGCGAGAACCAGAACGCGAAGATCGCGAACAGGGCAAATGCCACAGCCAGGGCCAGGCGCGCTGCCGGCCAGGGCAGGTTGGAATAATAAATGGCGAGCGTTGCCCACACGATCAGCAAGAGCCGGCACAGGAAGCCGATAGCAGCGATCAACCAGAAGAAGGTCCTGGACAGAAAGCTTCGGGCCGAACTCATCAGGTTATTCGGCTGTTTCGAAGTCATATGCTTGCTCGCGTCGGCGTCATCAACGCATTATGCATCGTTGCAAGTTTGTCAGGGTAGCAGGTAAGGTGTCCTGAGCACATTTATTTCGTTAAGCAGGTTCTGGTGCATGATCGCGCCCGAACTCTTTTGGCTCGTATCCGCCGTTCGCCCAAGGCCGGATGTCTCGGGCGCGAGGCGTACAACTAAAACAAGGGTATGATTGGATGACGATTGGCGATCTGGTCCGAAGCCGACCTATCCCGGTTCTATATGGGTTGATGTTTATCTCGCTGATCGCATTGATGCCGCTTCCGCCGCTGTTGCAGAATCAGGACTACCATCAGTTCGCTGATCAGCGTGAATTGTTCGGCATCCCGAACTTCTGGAATGTGGTCTCAAATCTGCCCTTCATCGCGATCGGTGCAGCCGGGTTGCTGCGGTTTCATCACAACGCGATTACCCTCGTGCTCTTTACGGGGATATTCCTGACCGGCTTCGGTTCTTCCTATTATCATCTGAATCCGAACGACAGCACCTTGTTCTGGGACCGGCTGCCGATGACGCTTTGCTTTGCGGCAATTTTGTCCGCAGTCGTCGAGGAGCGGGTAGACGCAAGGGCAGGAGCAATGTTGTTGCGGCCCCTGTTGGCGATCGGCATTTTCAGTCTTTTGCTTTGGCGCTGGACCGACGATTTGCGGCTCTATGCCTGGGCGCAGTTTTTTCCTTTTGTTGTCCTTGTTCTGATACTCCAATTCTTTCCGCCGAAATTTACCGGCACTTCGTATTGGGTGGCCGCGGCCACGCTCTACGCGCTCGCCAAGCTGCTGGAATATTATGACCACGAGGTCTATTCGTTTGGTGGAATTCTAAGCGGGCATACGCTGAAGCACCTTGCGGCAGCAGCCGCCTGCTTCGCAATCCTGAAGCTGTTCCAAGTTCGCCGACCGCTCGAAGGCGCGGCCAGCAGCTAGGCCCTGTACTGATCAGGCCATCTTGCGTGAGCGGTGCTTATGGCCTCTAGGGGATCTGCCGAGGAAGGCGCAAAAACCCTTCAACCAGTCGTGCAAGAAGCTTGGGGGTGTTGTGCGGAGTATCTGTCGCGACTTCGCGAGGATCGCGGGCTTCGAACCGCCGGATCAGTTGGAGCCTTGAGCCTAACGTTTGCTATTAAGCATAAGTCATGCACGCTTGTTCAATTCTGCTAATGGCCCTACCCAGACCTCCGGCGACGGCCGCTTTCACGCCGCTGTTCGGGCATAGCAGACATCCGACACGCCTGATCCACAGCGTCCTAGCTGGCCAGCGAGCTTTGGTGCGCCTCCCGGAGAGAAAATTGGTCGCGTCTCCCGCTGCTCATTCGATTGAGGTGGGGACATACGCCAAACGCGTTATCCGGGATTGACTGCCGCGTTGATGGTCTCATCGAGATTATCGCGCAGAAACGGTTTCTTCCACGAAACGGCATCGGAAGCTCGGTCACGGCGCAACCGCTGGCGAAAAAACGGAAGGCCGCGGCGTTCGACAATTTCGGCGACGGGCCAGACATCGTAGCCGCCGACGGTAACATCGAGAATAGCGAAATCAAAAGCGGCGGATAGCGCCAAGGTTTTGGCATCCTCGATGCTCCCAGCCTCGGCGACCACACGATGCCCAAGCTCTTCCAGAATATCTGGAACCATCATCCGAATAAAATCCTCGGCCTCCACGAGAAAGATGGCAAGCGATTGGGTTGGATCAACGTTGGTCATCGGCATGCTTCTCTGGTTTGGTTCAGCGAAAGGCGTCAATCGTGTTCACGCGAGTTGCGCTGCTTCGCCTTGTCGTGGGGAACGAGAGACCCTTTATCGACGTGCGTCCAGCACCCAAGAGCAGAACCCGCGGCGACTGTTCTTATGCCGCTGCTTTGTTATCCTTGTCTCTCCGCGCAGACTTTTAGCGAGGTTTCCGGCAGCGACCTTTGCAGCAATTTCGCCTCATCCCACGGCATTAGCCTCTGTCGCGAGGAAGCAGTAGACCTGATGTGGGCCGGGTATCGGCTTCGACTTGGTGCCGCGATCCCCATTGAGGGCGAACCACACCACGGGGCCTTTCTCAGTGCGGTCGCCTTATCAAGAGTTAATCGCTTGTTTACTTGGAGCGTGCTCACTTAAACTAATTTGTTGCGTCGAGTAAATAACCATGTCCGATGCTCTCGAGTTGCTTCGCTCGCGTGGCATGACCCAGGTCGTAGTGCTCGCGCTGATCTCGTTCGGCCTTGCTGGTTGCAGCGCCGACATGTCGACGCGCTTCTCGCAAAACTCCTATTCCGATAATCCCTTTGCCTTCGACCCGCAGCCGACCGGCTCGGTGCAGTCGGCCGCGGCGGAGCGTCGTGAGCTGCCGCAATATGCGCCGCCGCAATCGCCATATGCGCAGCCGCAGCTCTATCAGACGCAGCCCCTGCTGCCGCCGGCTGCAGCACCGCAGCCCTCTCCGACGACAAGCTTCGGCAGGTCCGCGGGCGGGCAGGGGGTGGCTTCCAATTGAGAGTTGGTGGTTGCCGCAATGCGCCGGTGACCATCCCCGCCCTGTTTCCTGCTAGTGACGAGTTTTCCCAACATCCGAAAAGGCTCCGGTAATTAGCGACCTCCTGAGATAGAGAAGGTTCGATCCCAGTTCCTCTCCCTCCGCCATGAGTCGCCGCAAGCATTTGATGTGCTGTTGATTTTTGACGCGGCTTGGCCTCTGCCCTAGCACCTGCCCTAACGGGCTCGCTCGCGATCCGTTCTGCGGCCCCCTGTCGCATGCATGCGCCTTAACGATCAGCACACAGTCGAAACCCTCGCGATCGTTCTCCCGAATTGCAGCGGTCGGCGCGTCTCTGCAAGGCGTGGCGACAAGCTGAGCAACTCGTCGGAAACGCTCTGGCCGCCGGCCTCCTCGGGCGTGAACCCGCTCCTCCGCGCGTGCCAGAACCAGCCCCACCGCGTCAGAACCCCCCGGGGGTACATGGACAGGCCCCCCGGTCTCGCGCGCGCGGAGACATGGGCCGAAAAGATGCAGCCCCGGTTTTTGAAAAGGTTTAGAGTTCGTAAATCGCACTCCGACAGGAGGCGAGGCGGAGTCACCACAGACTTGGATCGACGCGTGTTGATCAGCGCACTCAGCGGTTGCTCAATCGTTCACGGGCATACCTCAGCTCTTGGCGGCAGTACGCAACCAGTTCTGCGTCACCATTGTTCCGCGCTGTGGCGAGAGCACGCTCGATCTGTGAGAGCGCCGTCTGGGCCTTCTGCGCATCGTTGGTTCGTTCAGCAAGCAGCGAACACACGACACCTAGACCGGCCGTGCTCTTGGCCCATTGAAGCGGCACGCGCTCGCGCGTTCTTTCCATAAGTGCCGCGCGGTAGGCCACGACCGCCTCCTCAAGCCGGGTATTGAAGCGGCACGCGCTCGCGGGTGTATTCCAAAAGAGCCGTGCGAAAGGCGGCGACCGCCTCCTCGAGCCGGGTGGTACCGCTCTCTCGCTGGCCCAGCGCCAAGAGCGCACCGCCGAGGTTGTTCTGGGTCTCGGCCCAATCGAGCGGCCCGCGCTCGCGGGTTCTTTCCGTAAGCGCCGCGCGATAGGCAGCAACCGCCTCCTTGAGCCGGGTGGTGCCGCTCTCCCGCTCGCCTAGCCTCGAGAGCGCGTTGCCGAGGTTGTTCTGGGTCATGGCCCAATCGAGCGGCCCGCGCTCGCGGGTTCTTTCCGTAAGTGCCGCGCGACAGGCGGCAACCGCCTCCTCGAGCCGGATGTTACCACTCTCTCGCTCGCCCAGCGCCTGGAGCGCAACGCCCAGATCATTCTGCGTCATCCCGCGTTGCCGAGCGTCTTGCGCGGCAACAAGCCCAAGGCGAGCGATCTCAATCGCGATCAGGAGATCGAAATTGATCCCCTTTTGGTGGCCGCGCTCATAGAATGTGAGCATCCGCTCACGTATTGCGGCGAAGCGAGCGGACGCGTCGTCCGGCTTTTCTAGTGCCGCGATCCTTGCCACCCTCGCGGCAGCTGCCACCGCGTCGCGGCGCAATATGTCCTGTCCCAGTCCCGCTTCAAGAAGGGCGATGCCGCTGCGGATAGAGGTTGCGCGGCGCTCGGCCTCTGCGTGCTCCCATTCGGTAAAGCCCTCGTCGGCTTCCTCCGCCGCACCATCAATGTCTCCCGCTCCAGTCTTTGCGGCTATGCGGGCGAGAACGGTATCGACTAGGTCGCCGAGGTTACTGCCGTGCTCGCCCTTCTTCCTGGCGTGGACGGCGATGCCGACGGCTGCAGTCAGTTCCAAGACGGCCTGATCAAGATCGAGCGCCTCGTCCGGCTTCAATCGTCGCGCCAACTCAAAGATCGCTCGCCTCTCGACCCCGGCCTCAGCCGCGCGCGCGCTCTCGCCACGAGCATCCAGAATAGCGAGCATCTTCTCTACAACCGCATCGGCCACCGGCTTCGGCCGCTGAATCGGTCGTAGGATGAAGTCTCGCAAAAGGACGTATATGTCCTTCGTCCGATCGATTGGCTTGCAAATGCCGCGATGATCCGTGTCGATAGGCACCACGCGAGCATTCGCGAGCCCAGGGTCGGCGCTGTCTGGCGGCACAATCATACCAAAAATTACAGTGGGCTTAGCTTCCGCAAGGATCAGATGGGCTACGCCGCGCGCATTTGCCCATTCGCGATACCAACTGTTCAGGTCGCGCAAGTTCGGATCATTGCGCACTAGTGATGCGGTTGCCGCCGAAGGCCGCACCATGATGCGCAACCGATCTCCCCAACTCGCCAAGTCCGATCCCGCGTGTGGGGTACCAAGAAACGCGACCTTCTCGACGCGCTTGATCAAAGCGTCCGCGCGAATGTCGTTTTGTGCTTTGCTATCCGCGCTCCGCAACAGCTGTTTGACCATAAGTCCCCCCAGACTGTGCCCAATGAAAATCAATGGTCCGTGCGCGAGTGCCGGCTCGGCGAGGAGCCTCTCAACAATGTTCGACGCCTGGTCCGTCAAGTGCATCGCCATTCCGCTGAAGCGCGAGACCGGAGCGCTGTAGCTAACTACGTAAATGTCCAGTCCGGGATTTTCGTTCGCCAGCCAGAGAGGCCAAAATGTCTCGTCGGCGTTCCAGAGTTTTTGGGCAGTGCTAGACCGCCATGTGTCATAGTGGTGACCACCGAGCCCATGCACCAATAGGACGCTGCTACTCGGGTCTCCATCAGGGCCAGCAATCTTGAAAAGGTCTGACATCGCCTGTCCCAGTGCTGCGAGCAGGTTGTAGGGTAGCACTTATGCAAGGTGTTGGCGACGCCCTCTGGCGGTCGAGCAGGCTGCGCGCAACAGCAAAGGTGAAACCTCCAAACACTAGAGCGCTCGCTTGGAAGTAGAGCGTCGACCTTGTTAGATTGCGTTGCCAAGGGCAATCTAGATGTTTGCTCGTTGGACAGTCGGCCTAGAGGGCTTGCCGTCGGCTACGTCGGAAGCATCCTTTCGGCACGCAGGAGAGATCAGATGCCCAAGCTCGCAATCGTCGCCACAATTGAAGTCGCGCCGGGGCGGAGGGATGAGTTCTTGCCCCTACTCGCAACGCATCGGACTCGCTGCCTAAAGGACGAACCAGGAACCCTGCAGTTCGAAGCTTTGGTTCCGCGCGATGATGAGACGAAGGTGCTGCTCTATGAAGTTTATCAAGACGACACAGCGTTCGACGTGCATTTCAACGGAGCATCCATCACACTCTTGCGGAAAGAGGCTGCTGGAATGATAGTGAAAATTCAGGGCACGAGGTGCAATCTCTCTGAATGAGCGTGGCTGCGTACAGTGGCCAACAAGGTAAAAATATCAAATGTTGGAGCGCCCGGCAGTTGCGCGCCTTACTCCTCTTCTGGACCGGCGACGACCCACCGCGGAAATGATCAAAGTTTGGACCGTTCGCTCGGGAGTAGAGCTTCAACCTTGGTCCGCTTTCGCCATCTCGGACGTGACGCGGACGCCCGCGAGGCGGTGGCCCGTCTCCTCGAAGTTGATCCCGCAGTCCCGGCCGCTCGGTCAATCCGGCGTCAAATTGTAGTCGCAGCGGAGGGCCTGCTGGACATATATCGCTGCCCGAGCCGCTGTATTTGGATCGGCAGCGCCGGCAGATAACACGCACATCGACCAGTTACTTTCTGCACGGTCATTAGTGACGCGATTTATTGCGATGCTCGCTACGCTCGAACAACCGGGGCGTTGTCGAATTTCTTCCAATGCCCGCCACCGCAAATCTTGCATCGAAAGCAGGGTCTTCGCCATTTGCGGCACTACTTCGACGCGTTGGCGATTTTGTGCTCCAAGTGGCCGGTCTCATGATCGCGGCGGAGCTGGCTCATCGACGTTTCGTTCAGCTGAAGCAGAACCTCACTCAACTTCTCGGTTTCAGGATAACCGGCTGCGAAGCCTTGCCCGTAAACCTTGCGCAACGTGCGGATGAGGGTGTTTCCGTGCTTGCGGCTGATTTCGCCATCCTTGTTGCGGGAGCGATTGTCGAGACCTGCCTTGCTCATGCTGCTCTCCACGGTGCTCGAAGCCGACAGCATCCTCCCCTTGGGGTCCGGTAGCAACTAGGCATAATCACGCGGTGCTGCGATGGCCGCTGCTTGCCGGGCCAATTGCTGCGGCGCGTGGGTCTCTTGATGGCCCATAACGACGAAAACCAGCGTTCGTCTACATGTCGGCTGTCGGGGTAAAAGCGGACCTAGCTTAAACAAGCCACCACTTCCGAGTCTGACCCATCAGCGATGAGCCATATTACTGAGCAATTGCACAATTTGAGCCTCTTCCATAGCGCCCGGTTGAGTCGATACGATGCCGTTTCTTGAGCCTCGGGGGGGTAATGAAGCAGGGCAAAAGGGCAGACGGCAGACCGCCTAAGGCAGGTGGGCGAAAGGCGACAGCGCCAAAGCGCCCGAGTGCGCCAAAGGCCGCGCGTTCCAACACATCAGCCGCGGCATGCGAAGAAACGGAGGTCGCGCGGCTCAGGCGCGAGCGGGACGAGGCGGTCGAGCGGCAGGCCGCGACTTCCGATATCCTGCGTGTGATCAGTCAATCGCCGTCCGACGTGCAGCCGGCCTTCAACGTCATCGTGCTAACCGCGGTGCGGCTGACGGGATGCGACCTGGCGTTCTTCCTTCGTTGCGATGGAGCGACCTACTCGCCGATGGCGAGGGCTACGCCGGAAGGGCTGCAGACCGACGCCAGACCTTCGCAGCCCATCGATCCCGTCGCCAACTTTCCATCGCGGGCAATCATCGGGAAAAAGACGCTCCATTTGCCGGACTGGTCATTGGTCGATCCTCCCGCATACGAGCGTTGGGTCGGTGAGACCTTCGGCATCGTATCGTCGCTATACCTGCCATTATTGCGCGCCGGGGAGTGCATCGGTCTCCTGGTGCTGGCGGGCAAGCGCACCAACATCTTCGGTGACCGCGAAATCGCCTTGGCCGAATCCTTCCGCGATCAGGCTCTGATCGCAATCGAGAACGCGCGGCTGTTCAAAGAGACGAAGGAGGCGCTGGAGCGGCAGACCGCGACATCGAACGTGTTGCGCGTCATCGGCAATTTGCCTGGCGATTTGCAACCGGTGTTCGACGCTATGTTAGAAAACGCCACGCAAATCTGCGCGGCAAAATGCGGAATCCTGTATCGATGCTCGGGAGATGCCCTTCGGACCGTCGCGATGCATGGTACGCCAAGGGCTTTTGTTGAAGAGCGACAGCGCAATCCAATAGTCAGACCGAATTCAGACACCACGCTTGGACGCGCGCTGTCGACCAAACAGCCGGTTCAAATTGCGGACATATTGGCAGAAATCAAGGATTTGGACGATCGCGCAGCGGAACTCCCAAACCTCGCTGGCGCCCGGACTGTTCTTGCAGTCCCGATGGTCAAAGGAAACGAGCTGTTAGGAGCTATCCTGATCTACCGTCAAGAAGTGCGCCCCTTTACCGATAAGCAAATCGAGCTTGTGGAGAATTTTGCTGCACAGTCCGTAATCGCCATAGAGAATACCCGCTTGCTAAACGAGCTGCGTGAGTCCTTGCAGCAACAGACCGCCACTGCCGACGTGCTCAAGGTCATTAGCCGCTCGGCGTTCGATCTGCCGACCGTGCTGCAAACTCTTGTCGAATCGGCGGCACGGCTGTGCGATGCCGATACGGCGCAGATCACACGCCAACGGGATGGCGCGTTGTTTCGGGCCGAGGCCTACGGCTTCCCAGAGGCGTTTATCGAGTACACCAGAACCATTCCCGTCCAGCCTGAAATAGGCTCGGCCATGGGACGCGCCTTGCTTTATGGCACGGCCTGTCATGTACCCGACGTGCTTGCCGATCCGGACTACACGTTTATGGAGGCACGCCGGTTGGCCGACTATCGTGCCGTGCTGGCCGTTCCCATGTTGCGTGACGGCGCCCCGATTGGCATCATTATCATGACGCGTAAGGAGCCGCGCCCGTTTACGGAAAAACAGATCGAATTGGCCACGACCTATGCCGACCAGGCTGCGATTGCAATCGGTAATGTCCGCCTGTTCGACGAGGTCCAAGCTCGCACCCGCGACCTCCAGGAGTCGCTCCAACAGCAGACCGCAACCGCCGACGTGCTCAAGGTCATCAGCCGTTCATCAGTCGACCTCGGGACGGTGCTCGATACGCTCGTTGAGACGGCCGCGCGCCTGTGCCGCGCCGAACAAGCGACAATGTATCGTCGACAGGAAGAAGACAAACATTACCTAGTCGCGGCTTGGGGGATGTCGGAGGCGGCAAGGCAATTTGCGCTCGCTCATCCCCGGTCTCCGGGCCGGGGTTCGCTAACTGGCCGCGTCCTGTTGGAGCACCGAGCAGTTCACGTGCCTGATGTTTTACGGGATCCGGAATACACCTATAGCGAAGGGCAAAAGACCATGGGTTACCGCTCCTTGCTGGGCGTTCCGCTTTTGCGCGAGGACGCACTGCTCGGCGTATTCGCCATTAGCCGCACCCGGCTTGAAGCCTTCACAGACAAAGAGATCGAACTGGCCACTACCTTCGCTGATCAGGCGGTAATCGCGATTGAGAATGCGCGCCTGTTTGAGGAGTTGCGCGAGCGTCAAGCTGAGCTGCGCGTCACATTCGACAATATGGGCGACGGCGTTGCGATGTTTGGTGCCGATAAGCGGCTTGCGGCGTGGAATCGCAATTTCCAGGAGGTGCTTGATTTGCCGGACGCTATCCTCGCCGAGCGTCCGAGCTATGCCGAGCTCTTCCGCTACCTCGCCGCGCGGGGCGAGTTCGTTTCGGCCGATCTCGAGGCGGAGCTTAGTCGAAGCGTCGAAGATACGACCCGAGAAATGCGCTACGAACGCACGCGTCCCGACGGCCGGGTCGTCGAGGTGCGGCGGAACCCGGTACCGGACGGCGGCTTCGTGTTGATTTATGCCGACATCACCGAGCGCAAGCGTGCGGAGCAAGCCATTCGCGCGGCGCGAGACGCCGCTGAGTCGGCCTTGCGCGAGTTGCAGACGGCGCAAGCGAGCCTAGTTCATGCGCAGAAGATGGCAGCGCTCGGACAAGTGACTGCCGGCATCGCGCACGAGATAAAAAACCCTCTCAATTTCGTCAACAACTTTGCCAGTCTCTCGGTCGAGCTGCTGGACGAGCTGAAGGACACAGCGGCGAAGGCGGTAGGCGCCCTCGATCCCGGCAACCGGGATGAGATTGTCGAAACAATTGGCATGCTGACCGAAAATCTGCAGAAGATCGTTGAGCACGGCCGTCGCGCCGATGGCATCGTACGAAGCATGCTGCAGCACTCGCGTGGCAGCAGCGACGATCGGCAACCTACTGATCTGAACGCTCTCGCCGAAGAGGCGTTGAATCTTGCTTATCACGGAGCTCGTGCACAGGATCCGAACTTCGACATCTCGCTGGAGCACGACCTCGATCGCAATCTCGCACCGGTTGACGTCGTGCCGCAGGAGTTGACGCGCGTGCTCCTCAACCTCATAGGCAATGGCTTCTACGCCGCTAACAAGCGGAGCCGGGAGAGCGACGGAACTTACCGCCCGGCACTGAAGGTCACGACCCGCGAGTTCGGCGAAAGCGTCGAGGTCCGGGTGCGTGACAATGGCGTCGGTGTTCCCCCCGAAAACAGGGAAAAGCTGTTCCAGCCTTTCTTCACGACCAAGCCGACCGGCGAGGGCACCGGACTTGGACTGTCGATCAGCTACGAGGTCGTAACGCAACAGCACGGCGGCACTATCACTGTCGACAGCGAAGTCGGCGACTTCACCGAGTTCACGGTGCGGCTGCCCCGGCGCGGACGTATGCTGACAGAATGAGCCAAATGGGCCGCCATCCGGGCTTTCGGTGACGGGGTGATCGAGTAGCTCGACTTGTTGCGGTGCATGAGTCTGGTTGTGGCCTTTCTGCGACATCGGGCCATGTCGGCTATTCCGCCGCTGTTGAAGAGTGAGCGGACGTCAGGCGGTCAGCAGCATAATGAGTACACGGCCTTAAAAGGCGTCTTGCAGATAGCTAACGACGGCAGCATTCTGGAACCAAGAGCTCCTCGGGCCAATCGTGGCCGTAACGGCTTCCATTTTGTCCTTCTTTCAAGCTCAGCGAACATACTTAGGTATGAGTGCGGTACCCCTTCGTCTGAGGGCTTAGGCGAGTGCGACAGGCGTAAGGCTATCGCCAGCGAGTCGACGTTTGCCGGTGATACGGCGAACTCAATAACGCAGGGAGACATCTCGCGATGCCTTGGATCAATTTAACTATACGCAAGGGGGCGATGCCCAAGAGCACGCAGCACGCAGTTATGGCGAAGCTGACCGAAGTCCTCATGTGGTGGGAAAAAGTTCCCGACACCCCGCGCGCCCGCAGCATCATGAAGGGTTGGATTTACGAAGTGGCGGAAGACGCTGACTATAGCGCCGGAAGCCCAACGCACGAGAAGCCCTTCTATTTCGTCGATATCCGAATTCCGATAAATCGCCTCGACCTTTTGGCAAAACAGGGGCTGATCCGTGACTTCACGAAAGTAATCCTCGATGCGGAAAACTCTGACCGATCGCCAGAGAACGCACGACGAGTGTGGGTCGTAATCAACGAAATAAAGGCCGACGACTGGGGTATCGGCGGCCATCTGGACTGGCTCAGGGACTACACGAGCGCACTCGACGAAGTGGGTTCGTACCAAGAGCCGGTCTGATCAGGTCGGACTCGTTACTACGAAAATTCGGCAGGTCAGGAAACTGAGATGGACTATGAGGAGAAACATAAGCTCGCGCGCGCCTTCTTGTCCGTGCTCGCAAACCCGGACGAAGCGACAGCCGGTGCGGTTACGAGTCCCGATATGGTGTGGAGCTTTCCCGGATCGAGCCGGATCTCCGGAGAAGCGCACGGTTTGGAACAAATTATGAAGCGTGCTCGAACGATCGCGGAGTTTGGCGTGAAGGTCGAGATCCAGCACGCCACTTTCGACCTTGCGGGCAGGGTCTCTATGATCCTGCACAACACCGCATTTCGAAACGGCCGGAACCTAGACGAGCGTGTTTCGGCAGTCTTCACCCTCAGAGGTGACAAGATCGTGCGTCTCGACACCTATCTATCTGATGTCGCGATGGCTGAGACGTTCTTCTCCTGATCTTCTGGGTTGGCGCGTCGCATACCCGTGAACGACCGGATAGAGCGTCTTGCACCCGAGCAATTTACTCCAGAACCGACAATGACGAACCAAGATCTTACCAGAAAGAAACAAAGCACTTGTAACCGAGTTCTACGAGATCGCGTCGGATCGACGAAACGTCGAAGCCGTCGACAAATACCTCGGAGCCTACCGACAGCACAACCCGACCATCGAAGACGGCGTTGAAGGTCTCAAGAAGTATCTTCACTGGATCCAGTCAAATTTTCCGGAATCGCGGAGCACGATCCTGCGTGTAATAGGCGAGAGCGACACCGTCGTTCTGCACGTGCACCGAGTGCGGACTCCCGGAACGCGAGGCGATGCGATCGTCGATCTCTTTCGGGTGGAGAACGGTAAAATCGTCGAACACTGGGATGTAATACAACCCATCCCCGAGTACACCGCCAACGGCCACACGATGTTCTACTGACTAGGAAACCTCGCTTGGCGCTGAGGAATTGATGATGAAAATAGCTAACTATGTTCGATATATCGGGGACGCTGACAAGGTGTCTTAACTACGGCCCGCGCATCGCGCGTTCATGTCTGAATTGTTGCGGCAAAACAAGCTTGTGGCTGGCGGACCTTTCGTCGATGGCAGTGGGGCTATCTTCGTCTATGAGGTACAAGACCTCATAGAGGCGGAAAGGCTCGTTGCGGCGGATCCATACACTATGGGGGGCGCAATTTTGAGCCATGAACTCAAGCAATGGATTATAGTCTCAGCGAATACGAGCCTGTTCGAATCCTCTTCCGCCAGGCACTGAGCGTCTGCTCCGCGTCGGATGCAAGGATGGGTCGGTTCAAGATCCGCCAAACCTGCTTTTGTTGAATGGTGTCGCACCGGATTCTGCCACGACTTCCGTATCGTCAACCTCAAGCGGTTTCCCTGCTGAGGTCAACAGAGGTGGCATCTCAACTCGCGGGCCGCCGCCCTTTTCCCTGAATAAGACTTGCGCTCCTTTCGCATCAGCGAGCCAATCATCACCCCATTTCTTCAACGCAAGATAGGCGGGGAAGAATGCTTCACCCTTTTTGGTGAGATGATACTCATAGTAGCGGGCGTGATCTTCCGATCGGACGCGACGCATCAGGCCGGCATCAACGAATTTCTTCAGGCGTTTACTCAAGATATTAGATGCGACACCGATTTGATACTCGAACTCATCAAATCGTCTCGTGCCGTAATATGCTTCACGCAAGACTAGCAAAGACCAACGATCGCCAATTACTGCCATAACACGTGCGATCGAACAGGCCTTGTTGGCCGTTCGTACCCTCTGATTGCGCTTCGTCGTCGATTCAGCCATTTTACAACCGTGCCCTCCAGGCATGTGACCGTCGGGTTTCGAAAGCGGACCGCATTCGGGATGTATTGCGGATTGATGTCTATGAAGGTCGGGCCCCTTTGGCCGTTGGGTAGTAATGGTCCATTTCGTTCGCACCGGAACCGCCGTATTATGTACAGGTTTGTCACCAAAGCGAGTCCGGCCGACCAGGGCCTCAACTCGATAGACGCGCGCTGCCCAGCATGGGTGCCGCCGATCACCAATGAAAGGTGGCCTTGTCGCGCCTGCAGCGAGGTGCCACGGAGTTAAGGCATCGTGTGGTGGAGGGTGCCCACCCCAAACGTGCCTTTGATGGTGATCTGAGCGGGGAAGGGCCGACGAGCAGAGCCACGATCAGGGCAACAGCAGAAGCTCATCGAAACCTCCTTTGAACATTCGCAAAAGCCCAAAGTGGTGCGTTGTTGTCACGCAGTTTTGAGAGAACGTGTGTGCGCAGAAACGTGCACGGAAATAGTCGGGACCTCTGGGAATCAATGGAATTTCACAGGGCTTTCGGAACGGTCCGCCTGGTTACCGATCGGGCCGGAGCAGGGTTGACGCGAATTTGCACCTTCACTAGGAATGCGAGCTTGCAATATGCAAGCTCGCAAAGGAGCTTATGTCCTGCTCAACTGAACCCGGAACGACGATGGATGGAAACCGGAGTGATGTTTTTGATCTGGTTCAGGAAGGCATCATTATCCGAGACTTGGATGGCCGGATAACGGGCTGGAATGGAGCCGCGACTACGATCTATGGCTGGACCTCCCGGCAAGCCATTGGTCGATCGGTGCATGAACTCTTGCGAACCTCCGGCATCGACCCGAAGGCAGCCGAAGCGTCAGTATATCAAACTAATAGCTGGTCCGGTGACATAGAACGCAGGACCGCCGGCGGCCGCAAGATCATTGTCACGTCGAGTTGGCACGCCCAGTTCAATGCTGATGGTACACCCGGCGGGATCCTCGAAACGGCGGTCGACGTGACCTTGCAGCGGGATACTGAGGCGGCTCTTCGCCGTACCGAGCACCGGTACTCAAATTTATTTCAGGCGATGGCTGTCTCGTTTTGGGAGTTGGACTTTACGCCCGTCGGATCAATGGTTGGACGATTGCTGCGCGACGGAGTGTCAGACCTGTCGACTTACTTCGATGATCATACCGAGTTCGTCGACGCGATGATCCATGCGACACATGTCATCGACGTGAACGAAAGCAGTGTGAAGTTGTTTGGGCGGGGCGAGAAGAATGAGATGCTCAACAGCATCGATCCGTATTGGCCGCGCGAGAGTCGAACTGTGTACGCAGAGGCGGTCGTGGCAGCCGTGCAGGGAAAGCCCTATTTCGCGACCGAAACGCGCCTGACGACGCTTGATGGGCGGGAGTTGGACGTATGGTTCACGGCCTGCTTTCCGCCTGAAATGATGACCCGGGGGAAACTCCTCATCGGGATAATAGATATTTCAGCGACTAAGAAGGCCAGAAGCGATCTGGAGCGAAGCAATGAGAGGTATCACAATCTTTTCCATTTCATGCCGATCTCGCTAACCCAGCTAGACGCAACAAAACTCTTTGCGATCTTCCAGAAGCTGAAGGCGGACGGCGTTCGGGATTTGTCGAATTATATCGACGATCATCCCGAATTCATCACTCAAGCGACCGATGCGATCGAGGTTATCGAAACAAATCATCGCGCGTTGGAGTTGACGGAAGCCGACAGCGTGGAGCAAGTACTCGGGCCCATATCCTATTTTTGGACTGAGTCACCCGAGGTCATGCGCCGGGCGCTCGAGGCGAGATACAGGGGAGAGAACCGTTTCGCCTCTGAACTCAAGTTTCGAACGTTCAAGAACAATATCCGGCATGCGTACCTCGTTTCCGAATACGCAACGCCTCTCGGTCCATTAGGGGTCGGGATAAGTGCCATCGTCGACATCACGGAGCGGGTCAAGGCGCAAACAATGCTAGAGCGGCTTCGAGCGGAGTTTGCGCACGGTGCACGCGTGTCAGCTCTCGGGGAACTCGTGGCCTCGATTGCTCATGAGATCAACCAGCCATTGGGCGCCATAAGGAATAGCGGGGAAGCGTCGTTGCGCTGGCTCAGCCGGGCCGATCCGGATCTCAATGAACTACGCTGGCTTTCGAACCAAACGGTTTCCGACGCGCGGCGAGCGTCCGAAATCATTCAGCGCCTTCGAGCATTGGCTATACGGAAAGAGCCTGAGAAGAGTTCGCTCGTTCTGAACACGATCGTACGAGAAGCCTTTCTGTTCCTGGCGGCGGAGCTTCGTAACGCCGGCGTCACGACAGCCTTGGAGTTGGCCGATGCCTTGCCGGACATCAGCGGTGACCGCATATTGATCCAGCAAGTCATCGCGAATCTCGCTATCAATGCGGTCCAGGCGATGGATGGCAGAAGTACTAAGCGACTCACCGTGACGTCAGGGAAGGCTGATGGCGAATTCCTCTTCGTGGCCGTGGAGGACACGGGCACGGGAATAGATGAAGCGAACATGGAGGCGCTCTTTCAAAGCTTTTTCACGACCAAGCGGGGTGGCATGGGTATTGGCCTGCCGATTTGCCGTTCGATCGTCGAGGCGCACGGGGGGCATATCGAGGCCAGCAATCGGCGAAGCGGTGCGGGAGCACGGTTTCGCTTCACGTTGCCAGTTGCGCTTAAAAGCCGAGCATAGGGGGTCGTTCTCTTCTGTTGGTCGCTACGTCCCCGGATAGTCCCACATGTCGTCCGGCAGCCTTCCGGCATTCAGGGAAATCAAACGATCTCTGAACAGCCTAAGCGCGGGAAATGGCCGGTAAGCGACCGTACGTTCGAGGAGAAGGCCGTTCTCATCGTCTGTAAGAACCTCCAGGCTTTCGATCTCGTGTCCTTCGACGGCGCCTTGCCAGCGCAAGAACGTCGTGCGTTCGTCCATCTTGGCCTCGAAAACGTATTTACCAGGATCGTCGCGGCTTTGTGTCGAATTCGAGATCGTGACCGCGACGAGCTCGCGTCCGACGATGGGCTTGATCAGCACCGGGCTATGCATGATGACTCGTTCGTTCAGGATGACGGAAGCCTGTGCCGGCGTCATTGGACCGGCCTCACGAAGTTTGCGGAGCGGGTGCATCAGCGACTTCCTTCGTGCGGAAACAGGAACCGAAGCTGATGGTCGAGTACCAGACCGCAGCCGTAGTTGGGGAAGCGGTCCAGGATACGCTGTTTGAAATCGTTAGCAGTCGTCGACTTGTGTAACGCCTCTTCAGAGTAGTCGAGATAATCTTCCATCTCTTCGTAAAGTGTCTTGTCACCCGGTTTGCCATGACCAGGGAACACTTCGCGATAGGGCAGATCACGGTGGGCCTGGAGGCTCGCACGCCAGGTGTCGAAACGGCGCTCGCCAAGGAAGACATGAGCTCTATTGTAGACGAGATCCTGGACGATGATCTTGCCTTCGTCTGGAATTGCGATTGTCAGGGCATCCTCGGTTTCTGCCCCGCGGAGAAGACGATGCTCGACGTGCACTCCGTCGATTGTTTCATCGGAAGCTTCGATCTGATGATCGGGCTGCCGGGCGATAACGGCGACGTCGGCACCTATCTTCTCGTGCTCTTCGGAAGCGACCCGGCCACCCGCTGCAGCAATTTTTCGAGCGACATTGGGAAGGGTGAAAAGAGGAGCATTGAACTCTCCGGCCCCAAGCAAATGGTCGGGGTGATAGTGTGTCACATACACCCGCGTCAACGGCTTCTTCAGCTCCGCGGCGTAGCGGGCCACTTCCCTCGCGTAAGAGAGCCTATATTGTGTATCGACAACAAAGAGCTGCCCTGGAAACTCCATGATATGGGAGTTTACCAACCAGCCGTCTTCTGGGGCTGTGAAAGAATGAATGGCTAGTCGAGAGCCTGCGGCGACGTTCCAGATGCCCGGCATGTACAACTCCTCGTTTGGAAAGGACCGGGTCGACCTTATTGAGACGGTCCCGAACTCCAACTATACGGCCGGCATCTAGCCTCATACGATAGTATGCCGCGCGAGCTATCGATGCTTAGGATCGTCATTCGAAGCCAATTGCCTTGCTCAAGCAGCACAGCAATTCGTCGGCGTCGAAGGGTTTCTTCAGAAGGCAGACAGGGCCGGTTGCCAGCGCCTGGTCCCACACGCGTTGCTCGGTAAGTGCCGTCGTCATGATGACGGGTGCAGAATTTCCGTTGGAATCCAGCCAGCGTTTCAGGGCGATGCCCGACATGCCCGGCATCTGGATATCCACGATAATGCAACAGGGACTCTCAGCAGAGCCGGCATCGATATATTCCTCGGCTGAACGAAAGATCTTCGTGTCAAATCCAATAGAGCGTAACAGTGCCGCTAATGTCAGTAGCGCCGACTCGTCATCATCTATCACGGATATAAGTTGACCGCCCACGAGTGGAATCCTTTTGCCTGCGGTGCGACTCCATCCGCGTTGATGCCTGGCGAGGCGGGACGGTTCATCCCAGGACATCCCCCTTCGCATTCCAGAGAAACGACAGTGCTTCTTCACGACACCCGACCGGAGCGCCGCGTGGCCGAGCTGCGGCTCGTGGGGGTTCGATGGTTGAGTCTTGTGCCAAAGCGCGCTGTTCTAACATTAGACAATTGGAACTTAGCCTATACCTGAGGATGATTGCATTTGTCGGACGACGACAGAAAGTTCGTCCGTCAACGACGGGCGAACCTGGCAATCACGGGTGATGCTAATGGATATCCTGCTTGCAGAGATAGGCCGATGGGGCGTAGGCTCGGACATGACTGACGCGGCGACGATATATGTCATTGACGATGACGAGTCGATGCGGGGTGTGCTTTCAAGTCTTCTTCGTTCGGTCGGTTATCAGGCGCTCACATATCCCTCAGTGGCCGGCTTTCTGGCGGCCAAACGTTCGGACAAGCTGAGTTGCTTGCTACTCGATGTTCGTTTGCCGGGGACAAGCGGCCTTGACTTTCAGGCCCAGCTTGCGGGCCTGGATATTCACCTGCCGGTCGTTTTGATGACGGGGCACGGCGATATCCCAATGTCGGTGCGGGGCATGAAGGCCGGTGCGGTCGACTTTCTCACGAAGCCATTCCGAGATCAGGACTTGTTAGACGCCGTTTCCGCCGCACTCGAGCGCGATCGCCTCAGACGGAAAGTCGAGGCTGGTAAGAAAGACCTTCAGGACAAGTTTGACCTGCTTTCGTTGCGCGAGCAGGAGATCGTGCGCCTTGTTACTGCCGGCAAAATGAACAAGCAAGTCGCAGGGATTCTCAATCTCAGTGAGATCACTGTCAAAATACATCGCGGTTCTGCCATGCGAAAGATGGGCGCGCGTACACTCGCTGACCTCGTGAAGATGGCCGAGGCCCTTCGGCTTGGCGGCTCCAAGTAACTTAATCAAGCTCCCTAGGCGCGCGAATCCAACATCGCGAGAAGCCGCGAAGAAGTTCGAGGCTCGTCGGCATACCTTCGTATGAGGCGCAACCCATCCGTATAGTTGGCTGGGTCACGCAGCGTTGTATCGTTTTGCGAACGATGAACTCTTGCGAAAGGAACGAAACGATGCTCTCTCTCATCGAGAGAACTTCGCGGAGGTCAGTAGCTCCGCTCGCGTTGCTGGCTGTGTTCGCAGCCACATCCAGCGTTGCGGCAGCAGATTATGTCGACCCACTCTCGTCCGAAACAATCAGCGAGATCAATGGAATCTATCACAAGCTGATAGACGCAGAGAATCGCCATGACGTTGCCGAGGTGCGAACGATGGTGTGGGATTCGCCGTCGACACTGTTCGTGGCGAAGACCGCGACCGCGGCGGAGGGCAATTGGGCTGGATTCTGGGGCAAGGAAGTCGTCCTGCAGCATTTCAGCGATCTTTATTCGGGCACTTTCGTCATGGACCCCGACTATTCCAAACTGAAAACCGTCGGCCTTACTCCGGATGTCGCGGAAACATATGTTCCACTGAAAATATCGGTGGCCTATGCCGACCAAACGCCGATCCCGAAGCCCTTTCTGATGATCGTGAACTGGGTTCGTACCCCCGCGGGCTGGAAGATGGCGACGGACGTCGCTTTGCCGGTGCCCCCTCCACCGTCCGGCGCGAAGTGACAAGTCGCGAATGAATGTGAGGGGAGCGTTTCAACGATGGTTACGATATCAAATGCGCGCGTGAGGGATCGGTTGATTGGCGTCGCTGCGTGGCTCGCGGTGGTCGCAATTTCGACTCTCGTTCTCGTTCCCTCTAACGGAGTGAGAGCCGACGACCGCGAACTACCGCATAAGCGACCGCTGGACGAGACGACATTGGGCGAATTGCGGGGGCTCTACAAGAAGTTGATTGATGCTGAGAACGTCCATGATCTCGAGACCGTAAAATCAATGCTTCTCGCGTCACCCGATTCATTGTTCATCTCCAGATTGGAGCCAGTCGAAAAAGGTGAATGGGGAGGATATTGGGGCACACCATCCATCATGGAACACTTTGCTGCGCTATATAGCGGCACTTTTCCAATTGATCCGAACTTCACCGAAGAGAAGATCGTCGGACTGAGTCCCGATGTGGCCCAGACTTACACGCCGGTGCTAATCACCTCCAACTATGGTGGTCAGGCTCCAATCGGTCGCCATTTCCTGATGGTTGTTGAGTGGGTTCTGACGCCCGATGGGTGGCGCGTCGCTACGGACATCCCGATGCCAGTTCCGCCTCCACCACACATTCAGCGATGAGGTTGTCGTGTCATTCGTTAGAGTCGAAACAAGAGGGCCAATCGCGTCCGTCACACTCGATCACCCGGTCGGAAACCGCATCAATTTCGATATGAGGGAAGAGCTGCGGGATGCCTTCAACATGGTAGCTCGCAGCGAGGCTCGCGTGCTGATCGTTCGCGGCGAAGGCGCCGACTTCTGTCTTGGCGGTGACGTCAGGGATTGGCCTGGAGTGCCGGTCGCAAGTCTGCGGCCGCGGATCGAGGTTTTCGCGAAAGCGTTGGATATGCTGGAGCAGCTTCCCATTCCGACCGTCGCTGCGGTGCAGGGCACCTGCATGGGGGGCGGATTCGAGCTTGCGCTAAGCTGCGATATGATCGTCGCCGCGCGCTCGGCGCGCTTTGCGTTTACGGAGGCTCGGCTCGGAATCATGACGCTACAGGGCGGCATGATGCAGATCGCAGCGCGTGTCGGTCGCGCCAAAGCGGCGGAGCTTGTATTCCTATCCGATTTCGTCGGTGCCGAGCAGATGGCGCAGTGGAACGTCATCAACCGTGTCGTCGATGATGGCCGGCTTGATAGCGAGGTTACGGTGTTTGCGCAGCGCTTGGCCGACGGTCCGCCTGGCGCCTATGCCGGCACTAAGACAATGCTGCGCAAATGGGCGCGCGACGGCGAAAAGGAAGCGAAGGCCGCGCTCTACGGAGTATCGATGCCGCTATTTGAGACCGAAGACGTGCAAGCGGCGCTCCGGAATGCGGCGGAGGCGGTGAATGGCGGAAAGCCATTTCCCAAGGCCACCTTTAGCGGAAATTAAAGTCTTCGCCTCCGACGAACGCGCCGGAGCGACTGCGGTGGCTCGGCGCATTTCTCCCTCTCCTGCGGACCACTACACCAAAGAAATGGAGCGGCGATGATCTTCGTGAACTATCTGAAGTACGGTGATCGACACAAGATCCTGGAGTTACGTCCGGTTCACCAGAAATACCTTTTCGACCTGCGTGACCGGGGACTTCTCGTGGCTGCGGGGTCTTTCGCTGGCGACGTTGGAGGCTTATTTCTCTACGAAACCGACACGATGCAGTCAGCGGAAGCGCTGATGGCTAACGATCCCTATATCCTGGGCGGCGCGATAGAGCACTACAGCATTTCGCCATGGGAAGTTCACGCGGTGAACCCTTTACTCCTGCGAACTACGCCAAAAGCGGCCTCCTGACGCCGGCGCCTCGAACAACCGTTTTAGGCACTGGGCACGTTGCGCCTTGTCCGTTCGATTGGATGACGACCAGCCTCGTGGCCGACAGGCGTTCGTCTAGGCCTTAAGCAGGCGTCGCCGCCCACCTATAAGTACGCAATTCCTTCCAACAGCTTACGAAACTGGAGAGCCCAGACGGACTCTCCAGCGTCGCATTGAGCTCGCTGTCGTCAACCGTTTTGGTCGTGCTGCTCAAGGTGCGGCGGCACGTTGGACAAGATCACGCCGGCCTCGGCGAACGCCTGTATATGGGCGTCGTCGTAGCCAAGGCCTCGGAGAACCTCGGCATTGTCCTCGCCGCGATAGGAGGGGGCGCTGGCGGGCATCAACCGGTCCTTCGAGAATCGCCACGGCTTGCCCGGGATCTTCACGCGGTGACCTTGCCGGTCACTCACCTCCTCGATCGCACCCCACCACTTGGCCCATTCGGACGCGGCGAAATTCTTCGTCGTGTGGATGTTGCCGAAAGCCAATTTTACCTCGTCGAGCTGGGCATCGAGTAATCCTGCTGTCGGGAACGTGTTGATCCACTCCTGGACAATTTCGTGCAGCGCATCGATGTTCTGCTTGCGCAGCTCGGTGGTCAGAAAGCGCGGATCGCTGGCTAGATCCGGCCGTCGCATGGCGGCAAGGAAGTTTGGAAACGTTAGCTCGCTATAGAGGCTGGTCGCGATGGTCACCGTGTCGCCATAGGCGGTAGTGAAAAACGGCGAGTCGCCCGGACCGAGTGCGAGCGGCTCGGCGCCCATGTCGACATCCGACAATAGCGCGTGAATCAGCTCGTTGACGGAGAGCATCGTCGCAGCCATCGATACGTCGATATATTGGCCTTGCCCCGTCTTCTGGCGTCCGTGTAGCGCGGCCAGGATAGCAATGGTTGCCTCAAGGCCGGTGTAGACGTCGGCATGCGAATATATATCATGGCGGGGCTTCGCGAGATCCGGTTTGAGATGCTCCTCAAAACCGTCCAGGAAGCCAGTTTCGGCATGTACTGTCACGGCATAGGCGCTTCGTCCCGACAGCGCGCCTTTTTGACCGTATCCGCTGATCGAAGCGTAGATCACGCGAGGGTTACGCTTGGCGATCGTCTCGTAATCCATTTGGAAAAACTCGAGTGTGCCGGCGCGGAAATTTTCGACAATGACGTCAGCCGAGTCGCACATCTTCCAGACGATCTCGCGCCCTTCTGGATAGTTGAGATCGACGCTGATATTGTGCTTTCCGGCGTTCTGCTGGATGTAATATCCGGAAAGCGCTCCGGTCTTGTCGCGCGGAAAAGCCGAACGCGTGATGTCGCCGCTCGGTGGTTCGATCTTGATGACGTCGGCGCCTAGGTCGTGCAGTATCTTCGTGCAATGCGGCCCGGCCAGCACGCGGGTGAAATCCACGACTCGCAGGCCGCTGAGAGGTCCGGTACGTGACATGATGAAGGTCCCTTAGTGTCCGGTGAAAATCGCGCGTCCAGGCGAGTTGAAGTCGTGGAAAGCCTTAAGGCCTATTGCTAGGTCGTTGCTTTCAAATATGGGCCGTTGCAGCTCGAACATCGCGTGATCGGCGCTTGCCATTCCCTCACTGAGGTACTTCGTCACCAAAGCCTTGGTGGCCGAGTTCGCTTTGGTCGGACCGTGCGCGAGTTCCTGTGCGATCGTGCGAGTCACTTCGTCGAGGCGTGCCTCGGGCACGACCGTATTCACGATGCCCCAGGTCTCGAGGGTCGCGGCGTCGTAGCGCCGTCCAAGCAGGGCCATCTCCTTGGCTCTGGCCACGCCGGCTCGCGCGGCCACGCGCTGGATGCCACCCATCAGGGGATGGACGCCGAGCGTCACTTCGACGCTGCCCAGTCTTGCGCTATCGGCTGCGATGATGATGTCGCAGGCGAGCGCGAGCTCCAGCCCGCCGCCTATTGCAAGGCCGTGAACACTGGCGATCATCGGAACCGAGATGGCTTCGATCGCCTCCAGATAGTTCAGGATTTCGAACTGCCGATCGTAGATCGCCGCTCCTTTGTTTTCGAAGAGCGTCAGATCTGCGCCTGCGCAAAAATTGCGCAATTTGCTGCGCAGAACGATTGCGCGAGCACCATCAAGCTCTGCCTGTTTGAGGGCGCTGATCAGCCCGTCCATAAGGGCCTTTCCCATCAGGTTGTGAGGTGCGAAGCACATCGAGATGAACGTTGCCGCTCCCTCGTGCTCCACTTCGATAACATGATCTTCCAGTTTCATCTGTTCTCTCTCCGAACCGTTGGTCGGCGGCTTTGCCGCGGCTCGACGGGCGCGCGGACGCCCGATCGACCCCGTTAGAAGCCCATGAGAGAAATCTCCAGAACATCATGCTGAAGTACAAGCAGCGATACGCTCGTATAGCTGAGGTCGGATCACGTCAGCGGTAACGTGATGGCTGTCATCCAAGAGGATTTGAACATGCGACTGCCACTAATACCGCCGAGCAAGCTGACGCCCGAGCAGCGTGCGTTGTACGACGATATGAAGGCCAGTATTTCGTCCGACTATCAGGGATTCATTTCGGTGTGTACCGATGGATCCCTCACAGGCCCTTGGAATCCCTGGCTTCATTGGCCGAAAGTCGGCAAAGCCACATGGGATCTATCGAAGCAACTGACCGCGACGTCAACATTGCCGGAGCATTGCCGCCAAATCGTCATTCTGGTGACGGGCGCTCATTTCAAAGCAGGATACGAAGTCTACGCCCACGTAGCGCTTGCCCAAAAAGCAGCGCATCTCGCCGATGACGTCATATCGACAATCATTTCTGGCCAGAAGCCGAGCCGCCTGTCACGCGAGCAGGGGCTCGCGTACGACGCTGCGGCTGCGCTCGTGAGCGGCGGGACAATGCCCGAGCTTCCGTTTCGTCTTGCCAAGGAAGCGTTCGGTGCAAATGGTGTCGCTGAGCTGATCTTCCTAGTCGGCATGTATAGCAACGTATCGATGATCCTTAATGGCTTCGACATGGGGATCCCGGCACCCGACAGGAATTAGGTTCTGATCGCGATCACTACCATGAGCACCGACGTCGAGACGACGCCGGCAGTCGCTGGCTGATAACCGCATTTTCCGGCAGGTCGCGCGTCGTACCAAGCGCGAGAGTCTGCGGCCGTTCCAGCATACGCATGCATAGGCCATCGACCGGAAGAGATGGAGACTTTCGCGTTAGCTGGAGGGTTATGCGCGGCGGTCGCAGGGCATCGGTGGGGCGGCCGTGGGCATCATCCCTAGTGGCTGAGTGTGGAAGAAGACGAACGAACCTCTGCATCTGCCGTAAGAGGAGTGTGCCCCAATGCCAGTCGCTTGTGAAGTTAGGCCTCTGACGGCAGTGGCAGTGGAACCGTTGAGACCTGATCGGCTGGATACGCGAACGCGCGCATTGTTGGTGGGACCCGTGCTGCCGGCCTTGTTGCGGCTTGCCTGGCCAAATATCCTAGTTATGGCGGCGCAATCGAGCACCGGGCTCATTGAGATGTGGTTTGTCGCCAGGCTTGGATCTGACGCGCTCGCCGGAATGGCACTGGTTTTGCCGGTGCTCGTGTTGATGCAGAGTATGTCGCAAGGCGCTGTCGGAGGAGGCATTTCCTCAGCAATTGCGCGAGCACTCGGATCCGGACGGCGCGACAAGGCGGATGATTTCGTCATTCATGCGCTTGTCGTCAATGTCGCGATTGGGCTCATTTTTTCGGTCGTGATGCTGCCCGCCGGTCGCTTACTGTACCGCGCGCTCGGTGGCAGCGATGGCGCTCTTGTGGCCGCGATGACCTATTCGAACATCATTTTCGGGGGCGTCGTGATTTTGCTGTGGTTGTTTAACGCACTCGGAAGCATCATCCGGGGAACAGGCAACATGTTCGTGCCGGGCGTCGTCTTTTGCGGTGGCGCCGTACTTCTCATCCCGCTCTCGCCTGCGTTGATCTTCGGTTGGGGGCCGTTTCCGCGGCTCGGAATTGCCGGGGGTGGGATTGCTCTCTTCATCTACTACGGTATCGGGACGGTCATTCTCGGCTGGTATGTGGCGAGCGGCCGCAATCTTGCGTCATTCCGGATGACCCGCATTCGATGGGAGCTCGTGAAGGAGATTCTCTCGGTGGGGGCTGTGGCCGCCGTCAATACGATCCAGATCAATTTCACCATCGCTGTCACCATGGGATTCATGGCCGCCTATGCTGGACCGGACGCGGTCGCCGGCTTCGGTATCGGTACGCGGCTCGAATATCTGATGCCGCCGATTTCGTTCGGACTTGGTGCCCCCCTTGTGGCACTAGTAGGTACGAATATCGGTGCGAACCAGAGCGCGCGCGCATTGAGAATTGCGCTCGTTGGAGGAGCCGTCGGCTTCGTCGTCACGGAAACGATCGGCGCAACGGCGGCGATCTGGCCGAATGCGTGGTTGACCCTCTTTACTCACGACCCGCACATCATTGCCATCGGCTCGCGATACTTGCGTACGGTCGGCCCCTTCTATGGCTTCTTTGGGCTTGGGATTTCGATGTATTTTGCTTCCCAAGGTGCGGGTAGGTTGGGTTGGCCGCTGATGGGTGGCCTGGTCCGAATGATCGTGGCGGTGGGTGGGGGATGGATCGTACTGCACGCGACGCGTTCGACGTTGCTTTTGCTCGTCGTCTACGCAAGCGGCATGCTCCTATATGGGCTAATCATCGCTTCGTCGGTCGCGGCCGGCACGTGGTTCGGATCCGAAGGTAGCAAAATGCTGCGGCGGGCCGCCCGACCGCAAGTTTGCGCGGACTTCTAGGGAAGATGATCATGCCGATAGATACGCGGCGTTATCCCAAGCTGGAGGCTCAGAATCCGACCGCACGGGTCGAACGACGTCTGGCGGCGGTTCTGGCGGCGGATCTCGCCGGCTATGGTCGATTGATGGGTGAGGACGAGGAGGGAACGCTGGCGCGCCTCATGGCTTGCCGACAGGCTTGCTTCGATCCGAAAATATCCGAGTACCGAGGACGCATCGTTAAGACCACCGGAGACGGTCTTCTCGTAGACTTCAGCAGCGCCGTGGAAGCGGTACGATGCGCAATAGAGATCCAGCAACTCGTTGCTGAAAGCAACTTAGGGGTTCCGGAAGACAGGCGTCTGCGATTTCGCATCGGCATTCACGTCGGCGATATCCTCATCGACGATCACGACATGTTCGGGGATGGGGTCAACATTGCGGCCCGGCTCGAAGGCATCGCGGAGCCGGGTGGGGTTTGCATTTCGGATGACGCTTATCGCCAGATACGCGGCAAAGTCGAGATCACTTACGATGACATGGGGCCGCAAGCGCTGAAAAATATCGCGGAGCCGGTTCGTGTTTGGCGTGCGCGAGCCGACAGCGGAGAAGCGTCGGCGCGCAAGAGCGATGCCGGTGACGCCGCGAGCCATTCAGATCGACCATCGATCGCGGTGCTACCGTTTCAGAACATCAGTGACGACGCGCGGCAGGATTGTCTGGCCGACGGGATCGTCGAAGACATTCTCACGGAGCTCGCGCGATTCCGGCCGTCGTTGAGTGTTGCCGCTCGAAATTCAAGTTTTGTTTACAAAGGTCGAGCAGTCGACATCAAACGGGTCGGGCAAGAGCTTGGCGTTCGCTACGTTCTGGAAGGTAGCGTTCGTAAATCTGGAAAGCGCGTGCGCGTGACCGGCCAGTTGATCGACGCGCTCACGGGAAGTCACGTTTGGGCGGAACATTTCGATGTGGACGAAGGGGCGACCTTCGACCGCCAGGACGAAATCACCCGAAGCGTCGTCGGAGCGCTTGCTTCCGCGCTTGAAAGAGCAGCTACGGAGCGCGCAAGGCAGAAGCCTTCCGCAACGCAAGCTGCCTACGACCATTTTCTGCTAGGGATGGCGGACATCTATGAGGGCACGAGAGAGTCGAGCGCGCGAGCGCTGGAGCGGTTTACGAACGCGACGCGCATGGACCCCGGCTTAAGCGTCGCCTATGCGATGAGTTGTTACTGTTACGTTTGGCGCAAAGCCAGCGGTTGGCCAAGTGATCCCGCTGATGTCGAAATCGTTCGACGCCTTGCCCGCAAGGCGACCAAGACAGGTGCCGACGATGCTTTTGCGCTCAGTGAAGCCGGCTTCGCTTTGGCCGCATTCGTGGGCGATCTCGACGAAGGCCTGTTTTTGATCGACCAAGCTTTGTCGCTCAACCCCAACATGGCCGTCGCTTGGCGTTTCAGCGGATATGTGAACGCTTTTCTTGGCCAAACTGATCTGGCCGTGGAGCACTTGAACCGGGCTATTCAGCTAAATCCACGGGATCCACTCATATTCATACCTCTCAACGGATTGGCGATTGTTCATTACTTTGCCGAACAATACGAGACGGCGCTGAGATTCGCACAAAGGGCCACACGGCAAAACCCCGACTATCCGGCGGCGCAGATCATGGTGGCCGTCAGCGCTGCCATGGCCGGGCGTGAGCGAGAAACTGCTGCTGCGGTCCAACGACTTTTGCAATTGGACCCCTCGTACCGGTTTGAAAGCTTCCGCGATATCTGGCTTGTCCGGCGGGCGGAAGATCGAGCTGCTTTCGAGGCCGGTCTTCGCTTGACGGGACTACCCGCTTAGCCAGATACACACTCGTGTCTGTAAGCTCGAGCGGATGACAGCAGGTCGACGCTCCGCCGAACATGTGCGTGAGTACCATTGGCAAGAGCCATTGGCGAATTGGCAGCTTAGAACACGGTAATTGGCGCGATACGACGTTGCCAGTTTTGGGGGCGTACGTCATCGCTGACATTGCCCGAGCCATCGTTCCAACAGACTGGTTCAAAAATGGAGGTTGGGTTCTCCAGGGATTTGTCAAAAGTTGTCAAACTCGATTAATCCAAGTGTAAGGGATTGAACTAGTGAAAGCTTTCTTGTTTGAGAGAAATGGAGAACCGCAAGATGTTCTCCGAGTCGTCGAACTCCCTACACCGTCCGCAGCACCAGGTGAAATCTTGGTGCGCGTGCTATTTTCTCCCGTTCACCCGAGTGATCTGCATATCATGCGAGGTCGGTTCGGCCGTCAGCCGAGGTTGCCGGCCAGTCCCGGTGTGGAGTGCGTCGGTGTCGTAGAGGCGTTGGGGCCCGGTGTTGGTGGGCCAGCTCCAGGCACCCGTGTTGTCTTGCGGCAGGCCTTCGGTTGCTGGCGCGAGTTTGTCGTGGCACGTGCGGAGATGGTCATTCCCGTTCCTGATGAAGTTTCGGATGAGGATGCGGCACAAGCCCTTATCAATCCGGTCACAGCCTGGGCAATGACAATGGCCGAACACCAAATGGAACCTGGTGACTGGATCGTGCAAACGGCCGCTGGCTCTACGGTTGGTCGCTTGGTTCTGCAGCTTGCAAGGTCTGAAGGCTTCAAGACGATTAACATAGTTCGGCGGCGTGCGCAGGTTCCGGAGATCAGAGCGCTTGGCGCCGACGTTGTGCTGACATCTGAAGACGACAACTGGGGCAGTGAACTCATGCGAGCTGCTGACGGCAAGGCCCCGGCGAAGGCTATCGATTGCGTCTCCGGGAGAACTGGCGCGACCGTTGTTCGTCATTTGGCTCCGGGCGGCAAATTGCTCCTATTCGGCGCTTTATCGTCTCATCGGCAAACCGATTCCGCAGCATTCGAAATGCCGATATTTGGTCCCAGACTCATCTATGGTGCAACGACGGTACAGGGATGGTTCCTGTTCCATTGGCTCGACAACACACCTGTTGAGGAATGCAGGAGAGTCCTCTCGACGATATTGGACCGGCTTGCTTGTCGGGAACTGCGACTTCCGCCAGCAAAGCAACACCTTCCAGAGAAAATTGCCGATGCTTTGCTAGATGCAGACGGCACCGGAAGGGGTGGCAAACCTTTGCTTAGACTTCAGGCTTTCGGATCGGGCTGACGCGACGGTGCTTTTCAATCTGCGTAATTCAAGTCGTTCGAGCGGATAGCCGCCCTATGCGGAGGTTTTCTCTCCTCGGTCTATCGGCAACTACAAAATTCACTGGAGTATCGTGTCATCCGATAGCGCGGCTCATGGCGAGCGGGCATAGGGCGCACTTTGCCGCCGCAGAGGTCTGCTGCAACGTCGCGTGGCATGCGGCGAAGGTCCGCCGCAAACGTATGTTCTTTTATACCCGTGCATAGTGGCCTGAATTCGTGCTCGACTCCCATGGAGGTCTCGCCAATTGGAGGCGTGTCACGGGGGTCGATTTGCGGCTGACGCTCGGCGGCTACCTCTTCGAGATTAAGCGGCATCCCGACGGGCTTCGTACCGCGCTCGTCAAGATCGATCCGCGTGCACCCCGCACGCTGATTGTCCCGTTTCCCGAGAAGGGCGATCGCGGCATCTATGAGGGTGGAAAGATCAGGATACAAACGGATGCCGGTGCAGTCATCGAGGAACTTGCTGCGCCACGGTCCACGTACGAAGGGCATGAACGTCGAACGCCATGGAACGACCTGCAGTATCTCTATTTTATCGGCTATGCGTTTTGGAATTACTTCACGACGCCGTTTCTTCTAGCTTCGCCAGGGGTCTCCGTGGAGGAGGTGTCGCCTTGGGAAGAAAACGGACAGCACTGGCGCGTGCTTCAAGCCACGTTTGACAAAGCCATCGACACGCATTGCGCCGTCCAGAAATTTTACTTTGACCGAAATGGAATGTTGCAGCGCCACGACTATTTCACCGACGTCGCAAAGGGCAATGCCGCCCACTACTGCATGGACTACCGAACCTTTGATGGCTTCGTGTTTCCGACCAGGAGAAGGGTCGTCTCTCGCGGGGAAGGAGAGATTGCCGCCACGGGCGGCCCATCGAGCGTACTGATCGATATCGAGTCGATCGTAGTGACTTTCGAGTGAGCGGCACCGGTAATCGTCCGGCCGCAGACGGTCGCGGCGATTGGCTACGATCGGTCTCGGATCTGGCGGTAGAACAATTGGTCGACGGCTCTGCCGCGCGGATATGCAAAGAATGATGCGTATAATGGCATCATTTGACCGGTAGTTTGGCAGGATAAGACGTTGTGTAGCGTGGGCCAGCACTTATTCCTGGAGGGCAGAGGAAACGCATCGGCCAATACGTCGGGTCTTCGACCCGAACCAGCGATCCTGGGTGAGCCGCAAACGGCCGCCGGAAATCGAGTACGCCGAAAAGCATGGAGAAGTCGAATGCCGCGCTTAACGCCGGAACAGACGCGGGCAATTCTCGCCGATCCGAACTTTACGAAGTTAGCCGGCGGGCGCGCAAGATTGCGCTGGGTGCTTTCCGCAGTGACGCTGGTGATGTTTTTTGGCTTCATCGCCCTGGTCGCGTCCGCGAGGAGCCTGCTGGGCGCGAGCGTTCCAGGAAGCGTCATTCCGGTCGGGCTGCTGCTGGCGTTCTCGATCATCGTGCTCGTTGTGGTGCTGACTGGCGTTTACGTACAGCGCTCCAACAGCCAGTTCGATGAGCTTGCCCGCCGCCTGAACAGGGAGTTCGCGCGATGATCCGTCGTTGCCTGACAACCGCGTCGATCGCGCTTTTCCCGGTGGCCGCTGCCGCACAAACGAGTGCGGCGAGCGGCTCCGATCGCAAGGACCTCGTCTCCATCGCTATGTTCCTGAGCATTGTGGCCGCGACCGTTGTCATAACTTATCGATCGGCGCGCAGCGCCAGATCGAAGGTAGGATTCTACACGGCGGGCCACGCAGTCACGCCGTTGCAGAATGGCCTTGCGCTCGCTGGCGATTTTCTCTCTGCGGCGGCGTTTCTTGGGATATCCGCACTTGTCTACACCAGCGGATTTGACGGGCTCCTGTATGCCATCGGCTTTCTCACCGGGTGGCCGATCGTTCTCTTCCTGATGTCGGAACGCATGCGCAATCTGGGCAGCTTCACCTTCTCCGATGCAGCCGCTTTCCGCCTCGACCGGACGCCGATCCGCCTGGTTGCCGCAACCGGCAGCCTCGTCGTCGTGCTGTTCTACCTCGTCGCCCAAATGATCGGGGCAGGCAAGGTTATAGAGCTCCTGTTCGGCGTCAATTATGTCGTTGCCGTGATCGGCGTGGGCCTCTTGATGATCCTCTACGTCACCGTCGGCGGCATGCAGGCGACGACATGGGTGCAGATCACGAAGGCAGCGCTGCTGTTGTGCGGCGGAACGCTGATGGGTATCGGCGTTCTCTGGCATTTCAATTTCAGCTTTGGCGAGCTGCTTATCGCTGCAAGCAAGATCCACCCGAAGGGCCAAGCGATCCTCGCGCCCGGTGGATTGTTCGCCGAGCCGGTCTCCGCAATCTCGCTTGGTCTCGCGCTGGTATTCGGGACCGCAGGACTGCCACATATCCTGATGCGCTTTTTCACGGTAAAGGACGCAGCGTGCGCGCGCAAATCGGTGTTTTATGCGACATCCTGCGTCGCGTATTTCTGCCTGGTCATCCCGATGCTCGGGTTTGGCGCCGTGTCGATCCTGATGTCGGATCCCAGCTACTTCCACGTCGGTGCGTCTGGACAGTTCAATAGAATCACCGACCTGATTGGCGGTCCGAACATGGCCTCGATCCATCTCGCCCACGCCATGGGCGGCCCGATCTTGCTTGGCTTCATTTCGGCCGTTGCCTTTGCGACAATTCTCGCTGTCGTCGCTGGCCTGACGCTCGCCGGTGCTTCGGCCGTCAGTCATGACATCTATGGCCAGGTGATCGCTAAGGGACAGGCCTCGGACGCCCGGGAGGTGCTGGTCTCGAAGATTGCGGCTGTCGCAATCGGCACGGTGGCGGTCCTGCTTGCTTACGCCTTCGAGAACCAGAATGTGGCGTTTATGGCCGGTCTTGCGCTGTCGGTTGCCGCGAGCTGCAATTTTCCTGTTCTCGCCATGGCGATCTTTTGGCGCGGGACGACAACCCGTGGCGCCGTGGCAGGTGGGCTTATCGGGCTCATCAGCGCGGTGGTTCTGGTGGTGCTCAGCAAGGTAGTCTGGGTTGCCGTCTTCAAGTTCACCGCCGCGCCGTTCCCGTACGAAAATCCGGCGCTGTTCTCGATGCCGCTCGCGTTTCTGTTCACATGGATGTTCTCGGTCACGGACAGAAGCGCGCGAGGGGTTCGCGAGCGCGCGGCTTTCGATGCGCAATTGATACAGTCCGAAATCGGACTACCTCAGGCGGCGGGTTAAGCTTCCGCGGCGGCATGATGTCTCACTCGGCAATCGGGCTCGCACCCATCGACATGGAGGATGGCTTATGACCGTAGTTAATCGAGGGCTTCGGCACTTAATTCTCGGAGGGTTCTTAGTGATGGCTTTCACATCGACAAGCAACTCGTTGACGGCGTCGACACAGGAGGGTGTCGAGGTGACATCTGCTCCGCTTCCCGTCGAGCATATCGTGATTAGGACGAAGAAGCCTTATCCGGAGGTCAAGGCTGGAATCGAACGGCTTGGCCGATTCGACGACGCCATGCGCGAGATGCTCGCGAAGGACGACATCGAGGGCCTACGCGCCGCCGCCGAGCGGGCCGCTGGCGACGACGGTTTGGCAATCCATTACGTGGCGCGCCACGGCGATCTTCTTGCCCTTCAGGGAGAACGTCGCCCACTCGTCGCCTATTATATCGGGAACATCCTATCGGCTTCGGCAATGACGAAGGTCAATCCCGCCGCCGGCCTTTATGCTCCGTTGCGGGTCGTCGTGTATGCCAATCCGGATGGCGGTACGACAATGGAATACGATCGTCCGACCTCCATGTTCGGTCAGTTCCGAAGCGCGGAGATCGACGCTGTTGCGCAATCGCTCGACGAGCGGCTTCTGACCTTCCTCAAGAAAGTGAGTTCGTAGGAGTCCGCAGAGCACGCGCGGCTAAGCCGCGGTGACGCGCAACAATCGGAGCGGCGCGATGACGGTTGAGATCGATGAGACGCATGATCCGAAGCGGCGCAGCATTGTCGATGCGGCGAACCGCCCGGATGCGGAGTTTCCCATTCAAAATCTGCCGCTTGGTGTGTTCAGTACGGCGGACGATCCAGCGCCGCGAATTGGGATCGCGATCGGCGATCAAGTCTTCGATCTGGGGAAGGCAAGCGCGGGCAGCGACCGGTTTGGCGAAGCAACGCGGGCGGCTTTGCAGGCCCCCGTGCTCAATCCGCTGTTTTCGCTCGGCCGGAAGGCGCTGCGCGAGCTGCGCCATATCGCGACCGAGATGCTGGACGAGCGGACCAGCGGCAGCCTAGTGCAGCAGCACGCATCGGAGCTGCTTGTTCCGCTAGAGCATTGTGCACTCCATCTTCCGACGAAAGTAAGCAACTACACGGACTTTTATGCCGGCATCTATCACGCGCGGGCGGCTGGCGCGCTGCTGACCCCCGAAAATCCGCTTCCCGCGAACTACAAATGGGTGCCGATCGCGTATCACGGCCGGGCCTCGTCGGTGCAGGTCGGACAAGGCATGGTCCGGCGTCCACTCGGACAGCGGCCACCCGCGGCGGCCGGCGAGCCGCCCGGTTTCGGTCCGTGCGAACGATTGGATTTCGAGCTCGAGATGGGCTTCTATCTCGCGCGTGGCAATCGGCTCGGCAGCCCGATCCGAATCGGCGAGGCGGCGGAACAGATCGCTGGCTTCTCACTGTTGAACGACTGGTCGGCGCGAGACATCCAGCGCTGGGAGATGTATCCGCTCGGTCCGTTCCTGAGCAAAAGCTTTGCGACCTCGGTCGCGCCATGGATCGTCACGACAGACGCGCTCGCGCCATTCCGCGTTCCCGCGCTCCCTCGTCCGGAAGGCGATCCGCGCCCGCTGGATTACCTGTCGGATGAGATGGACCAGACCTGCGGAGGCCTCGACGTCCATCTTCAGGTGCTGCTGTCCACCGAGACGATGCGCCGTTCGAACGAGCCGGCTGTCGAGATACTGACCTCGAACGCCAGATATCTGTACTGGACGCCGGCGCAGATGATCGCTCATCACACGATCAACGGCTGCAACTTACAATCGGGCGACCTGATTGGTACGGGAACCATTTCTGGGCCCAGCCCGGCCGAGCTCAGCAGCATGCTCGAGTTCACGAACGGCGGATCGAAGCCAGTTGTGCTACCGAACGGCGAGCAAAGGGGATTCCTGCAGGACGGCGACGAGATTACGTTCCGCGGCCGGTGTCACCGCTCGGGGTTCGTGTCGATTGGTTTCGGGTCATGCGTCGGCAGGATCCTGCCTTCGAATTCCTCGTCGGCGGCGGAACGCTGACCGAAGCGTGAAAAGAGGCGTGAGATGGAGTGCCGAGCTGCTCTCGTGTATGCGGAGCTTACCTCTCCGGGCCTCGACTTGGACGAGGTGCGCCTTGGACAGTTGTTGGCGACTCTCTCGGCTCTGACCTTGTTGCTGATGATTTACGCCTTGTTGGGCATTGGCACCTAGTTCTGTCGGCTCCGCTCGGGGCTACGGAAATCTGTCGGCGAGCGGTTCGTCCATTTCTTGAACGCTTTGCGAAAGCTGGTCGCGTCGGCAAAGCCGATGCGCTCGGCGACCTGGTCGATGCTCATATGCGTATTCTCCAGCAGCTCGGTCGCAAGCGATCGGCGTATCTCGTCGACAATGGACTGGTAGGACAATCCGCCGTCCGCCAACCTGCGGTGGAAGGTACGCAAGGAAACGCCGAGCTGGGACGCGATATCTGAGGCCGGCGGGAAACGGTTCGGGCTATTCAGGCAGGCCGCGCGAATGCGGCGTACGAGGTCGGATTCACCGGGATGTTTGGTCAGTACCGTATCGCAGACCTGCTGGCATATCTCGGCCGTGATCGGGTTGGCGTTCGGACAGGGCAGATCCAGAACCTTGGCGTCGAAGTGCCACTCCATCCGGTCAGCGTTGAAGTCGATCGGGCAGTTGAAAAGGCGTTCGTAGTTGCGCCAGTGGATCGGCGGCGGATAGGGAAAGATCATGCACTTGCTCGGGAACGGCAGTTCGAGGACGCGGCTGAACAGGACGATCATCGAGCTTCGCCAGAACTCCGCGGCGAATGGCAATAGCTCGCCAAGTGTGTCGAGGCCGTGGCTCCTGAGGATCGCGGTTGTTCCGCTCTCGATACGGAAGCTAATCTGCCGAACCGCCGGGCCCGCCATCGTCACGTGATCAAGCGAGAAGTTCAGCGCATCTCCGAACGTGGGGCTCGAGACCATCGCGTATCCGTAGATGCCGTAGTCGCTGATTCTCTGTCTGGCGCCGGCCAAAAGTCCCACGTCGGATCGCTTTGCGAGCCTCATGGCGTTGCGGTAAATCGCGAGCCGCTGGCGGTGCGAGATGCGGGCGTGGGCATCCTCAAGCTGCGCCGCATCCACGCCTGTCCTCGCGAAGAGATCGCGAACCGAGATGCCTTCCGCCCCGAGCTCCGCGGCTAACGCTGCCAGGCCCAGCAGGTTCTGGGTCGGGGCGTCGAGGTCGCCCGAGATCGGCGTCACGAGTTTGATCGGCTTCATAGCTCGGCTCGTCTGGCACGGATTGACCTGCCGGAAATATCAATCCATCAGCGTATTGGCAGTGTTTGACATCATAATTGGCAGACCCTGACGTTGTCACCTCCCTCGTGTGCGGCCAGATTTTAGGGACCACAAACGGCCGAAGGCTGCCGTGAAACGAGGAAGCGTTCATCGGTCGGGCCCAGTCCGGGTCTCGACCGCTCGACGAAGCGAGGGAGACAGATGACCACAGTTGCTCACGAAATCGACGGCAAGGTCGGCGTGGTGGCGCTCGCGAAGCCGCCGCACAATTTGATCGACGATAGACTGATCGAAGATCTCATGGCCGCTTACCGTGCGGTCGTCGAACGCGGTTGTCGAGCGATCCTGTTGCGGAGTTCGATGCGGCATTTCTGCGCCGGTGCCGAGATGGGCTCCTGGGGCACTGGAACGACCCTCCATGCCGACAAGCCCCGGTTCGAAGCCATGCTTGAGGCCCTCGAAGACGTTCCGGTGCCCACGGTCGCGGCCGTGAACGGAGGGGCCCTTGGTGGTGGCCTCGAGATCGCTCTGACGTGCGACATGATCATCGCGGCTGGCACCGCGTTCTTCGGTCAGGTCGAGGTCGCGGTTGGCCTTTTGCCCTTGCTCGGCGGCACGCAGCGGCTTGCGCAACGGGCCGGTGTCGCGCGCGCAAAGGAGATCGCAATGCTCGGCCGCCGCCACACGCCGGAGGCGTTCGAGCGCTGGGGCATCATCAATCTCGTCGTGCCGGAATCCGAATTGGGATCGGCATCGCTGACCTGGGCACGGCAGCTTGCTGCTGGCCCCACGCAAGTCATCAAGGGCATCAAGATGCAGGCGAATCTTGAGGCGCGCGGTGGAATCGGGGCGGCGGACTCGCGGCAGATCGAGATCAACGAGATGATCTGGAAGGCCAAGGATCGCGAGCGCGGCGCAAACGCGTTTTTCGCCACCGGCCCGGCAACCGCCGTATTCGAGGGAGACTGACCATGTCTGCTGCTCCTTTGGAAGGCGTGCGGGTGGTCGACTTCACGCGGGTCCTGGCAGGACCGCATTGCACCAAGGCGCTTCGTGATCTCGGCGCCGACGTCACCAAGATCGAACCTCCGGCCGGCGACCTCGGACGCGTCGGTCTGCCCTATGTCAGCGGCATCGGTCTCTACTATGTCCAGCAGAATGCAGGAAAGCGAAATCTGAGCCTCGATCTGAACTATCCAGAGGCGCGGGAAATTATCGCGCGGCTTTGCAGAGAGGCCGACGTTATCGTTGAGAATTTCCGGCCCGGCACCCTTGCTCGCTTTGGCTTCGGCTACGAGGAAGTCCGAGCGCTCAACCCGGGCGTAATTTACGTTTCGTTGAGCGGATATGGACAATCTACGTCGTGGAAAAATCGTCCGGCCTTTGCGCCTACCGTGCAGGCCGAGACCGGTCTGACCGCGATCGTCCAGGAGCATTTCGGCGAGGCCTTGTCCGAGCCGCGGGGCGATTCCTGTAGCCATGCGGATGTCTACACCGGCTTGCAGGGAGTGATTGCGGTGCTCGCTGCCTTGCAGCACCGCAACCGGACGGGTGAAGGCCAGTACGTCGACGTTTCCATGGCTGCGACTATGCTATCAGTCAACGAACGTGCAGGGGCGCTGCTGTCAGACATCGACACCGACGGAGAACCCATCGCGTTGTCGGCCAACGAATCCCACATTTACGAGATGGCCGACGGCAGTCAGTTGACGATCGCTGCGAGCCCGATCTACTCGCCGATGTTCACGCGCTTCTGCGCGATGATGAGGCGAAGCGACCTCCTGAGCGATCCACGCTATGCTACTGCCAGGCTGCGCCGCGAAAACCTCCCGTCACTGCTTGCCGAAGTGCGGGCGTGGCTGGTGACGTTTGACAATCTCGAGCAGTTGCAGGCGCAAGTCAGCGAAGCCGGCCTCGCCGTTGGCCGAGTGAGGACTGTCAGTGAGTTTGCGAAATCGGATTGGGTAAGAGAGTGGAATGCGGTGGTGGACGTCGACGATCGTGCCGGTGGCACATTGCGCATGCCGGGAAACCCCTGGATATTTAGTCACTCCGAATTGCCGCCGCCTGGCGTGCCGGCATATCAAGGCGAGCACAACGAGGAGATCTTGAAGGAATTGCAGATTTCGGATGAAACAATTCGCGACCTTCAGCAGAAAAATATCATTCTGGCTCGGCGATGACCTTGTTCAATACGAAGCCGTTTCCCGAATCTTCAAGGCGAGGCGCTACATGATTCGGTTGGATGGCAAGGTGGCCGTGGTGACGGGAGCATCGAAAGGGATTGGCGCAGCGCTCGCCAAAGGACTTGCGCAGGCTGGTGCCCGGATCATCGTAAATTACGCCTCAGACAAAGCGGGCGCGGCACGGGTGGTTTCGGAAATCGTGGCGCTAGGGCGAGAGGCTTTGCTCTTCGGCGCCGACGTCTCGCAGGCTGAGCAGGCCAGGGCGTTGGTTGCAGCCGCCGTCGAGCGCTATGGCCAGCTCGACATCCTCGTCAACAACGCCGGAGTCTTCCGCTTCGAGCCCTTCGAGGACGCGACGGAATCGGAGTTTCATCGTATCTACAACACCAACGTCCTGGGCGCGCTCCTGACAATGCAGGAGGCTTCAAGGCATATGCACCGCGGCGGCACCATCATCAACATCGCCACCGGCGGCATTTCGACGCTTTCGCCGGGCAGCGCCATCTACACGTCTTCAAAGGCTGCACTTGTCACCATGTCGCGGGTGATCGCCAAGGAACTGGGCACGCGTGGCATACGCGTGAACGTAGTCTGTCCTGGAGCCACCGAAACGGAAGGGGCGCATGCCTTGGGCGTGATCGACGGACCGATGGTAAAGAAGCTGGTCGACAACACGCCACTCGGTCGTCTGGGCCAACCCGAGGACATGGTCGGGCCAGTCCTGTTCTTGGCTTCCAAGGACGCGCACTGGGTCACAGGCGAGGTCCTTTTCGCCAGCGGTGGCTCACGCTGACCGCGACCGTTGCCGCTCCGCCCTCGATCCCTACAGGGGCGCTGTCGAATAGACGTCTGCTCCGGGCGGATGCCGCTACATCAGTGGCGTTCGCCACACCGGATCTTGAGCACGAGAGGTAGCAGAGCGCCGCCGATCTCGTTCTTGAGAAATGCGATTTCAGCCTCCAGCTTGCTTTCATCGAGGCCGATGTACCACGACCTCGGTCTGCCGTCGCTCCCGTCGCTCCAGCGGTAGCCGCGCCGCTTGAGCGCGTCCTTGAGGTCGAAGGGGAGCGGGCAGCGGCGCCTCGTCGCGTGATCGCGGTCACGGTTCATCCAGGCGTTTCATACGATTATGAGGTACGGCGGCAACGTCCGAGACGAGAGAAACTTATGAGAGCGGTCGGCAACTTGTTGTACGGATTTGGTGGGCTATGCGGCCTTGCCGCGCTCATCGTATTCACCAGCCCATGGTTGGAAAATAGAGATTTGGGCAACTCGTTCAACTCGGCCATGTCACCCCTTGCGTTCGGTATTGCATGCCTCCTAGCGGCCGACCGTCTGAGATTCTGGCGTAAGATCCTTGCGCGCGCGCCGGTGCGGCGAGGTCCCCTAGCGAAAATTCCGGCGCAGCGCTGGTCTCAAGCGAGGGTGGCAGCCCATTCTAAGGCGTGTTTCCAACTATCTTGAGGCTGGACGAGTCACCTGCGGAACAGTCCGGCCACGCCCCCCACTACGCTGTGCACCGCGCCGCCGATTGCGCCGATCGGACCGCCGACACCGCGCGAATAGCGAGCACGGCGCCCAGCGCGACGACGGTCTTGATGGTCAGATTTGCCAGCCTCCGTCGCGGCGTCCATTAGTACCTTATGCTGGGCGGTGTTGAGGAATCCGGTCGTAGGGTAGCCGTGCTCCTCTTGCCAGCGCGCGATGACGGCGCGAGTCGATTCGTCGAACTTCCCATTGGCCTTCGTGTCGAACCCGAGCCTGGTTAGCCCACGTTGCACTTCACGACGCTTTGCCTTGGTGAGGCCGATCTGATCCTCAGTCTCCTGAGTCGCTTCGTCGGTAGCGATCGCCGTATCGGCGGGCGCCAACGTTTCGCGGGGCATGCTGCTCAGTCCAGCCTTAGCAACCTGCGGGCTGTTGACGATCGCCAGGATGGACAATGCTAGGATCAAGACGCGCATCGCCTTTCCTCACCCTCAAGTCTGCCGATGATTCAGTTTAGAAAATAAAGGTACACCGCGCTGCCCTGAACTATCAACGTCCGGCGGTGCCACCTCGCTTCGTCGCGGGGTATCTGTGTTGTCCGTGGCACAGTTCCCTAGCCTCGCTTACGCAGCATTGCACGCGGGGGTTGGGATCGACGCACCGCCTTGGCATGGGGAAACGTCCGAAGTCTAGGTGACACCGGAAGTCACCCGCCTACGCTCATGGCCCACAACAGACATTCCGGCAGGCGACTATCGACGGTGTGGCGCAGAAGTCCGCTATTTGGCGTAAAGCAGACGGGTGTTGAATGACGCCAACTTGCTAGGATCCGCTATCGAGCCACTTGATTAAGCCGGACGAAGAGATGGCGGGTGATTAAAAGTCTGGAGGTTGGATCCCGTCGACCGCCCTGCTTCGCACGCAAAAAGTTCAAGTAAAAAAAACAAAAAACCCACCGACCTGCGTTGGGGTGGGGGGCAAATCTCTAGCGATAGTGGGGCCGCAGACCCAGTTTCATTCAGGTTTTTTCCGGCTGCGGCAAGATTTCCGGCCTGAGTTGGTCGATCGTATCCTGACGCATGAATCGAGGCCGGGCAAAACGATTTATATGTCCGAGGCTTATCGGTTGCTGAGGGCGACGACGAGCCGACTGCGTCGAGAATGGTGAGCAATCAGACGAATTATCTTCTGCTGCACCGAAAGCCGATGGAAGAGTCGCTCGAGATGCTCACAAGCGCCTCTGACACGCGGGGAAAATGTCGCGAAATCCGGTTGGGGGTGGCGCACTCAAATGATTAAATGGATTTCCTCGCCGACTAGGTGCCCTGCTTCACACGCGAAACTCTCCATCTTGAAAAACCCAAAGACCACTTCAGCATGAAAGGCGGCGCTGCTCAGATCCATGCGGATGCGCGGCTACTGTAGCTGCGCTCTTTCCATGTCGGCTTCTAAATGCGGACCGGACACAAGGTGCTGCGCCGCAAACCGTCGTTTTTGACCCACGGCGGACTTCTTGCCATGGCACGAAACCTAGGATTTGCATAAGATTGAGCCTTGTCGTGACCCGCCTGAGGGGAGCGAAATGCGACAACGTGGTGGAATCGAACAGCCGATCAAGGGTCGGCGCGCGAACAGGCCCAAGGCTCGCAAACTATCGACCGCCGCCTCATCCATTGCCGACCTGCAAAAGCAGGTGGGCACTCTTACTCGCGAGCTGAAAGAGGCGAACGAACGGCAGACCGCGACCGCCAACGTGTTGCAGGTCATCAATTCTTCGCCCGGCGACCTCGTGCCGGTTTTCGATGCGATGCTCGACAAAGCAACGCGCTTGAGCGAAGCGGCGTTCGGCATCCTCTGGACGTACGATGGCGAGCGTTTCCAAGCGGTCGCCTTTCATAACGTTCCAGCCGGATACGTGGAATTCCTGCGGGAACCGCAGCTAGCGAGCCCGGTGGCCCCGCTTGGCCGTGTGGCACGGGGGGAGGCTTTCGCGCATGTCCCGGATCTTGCAGCAGAGGAATACCGCGAGCGCGCCGGCTTGTTAGTTCGACAAGGGCTGTCATTGGGCGGCTTCCGAACCGTTCTCGCCGTGCCGATGCGCAAGGACGCGTCTTTGCTCGGCGCAATCACAATTTATCGGCGGGAGGTGCAGCCCTTCTCGGATAAGCAGATCGTGCTATTACAGAACTTCGCCGCGCAGGCGGTTATCGCGATGGAGAATGCGCGCCTCCTCAACGAGTTGCGGCAAACCCTGCTACAGCAGACCGCGACCACAGACGTGCTGAAGGTCATCAGCCGCTCAGCGTTCGACCTCGACACTGTTATGTGTACTCTAGCTGGCTCGGCACGCGACCTTTGTGGATCGAAGACCGCCGTGTTGTTCCTTCGCGACGGCGAAACGCTCTTTTGCCGGGGAGCCTCGGCGGTCAAGCGCGCCGACGAAGAGTTCATGAGAGCGAACCCCGTCGAACTCAACAACAACTCGCACATAGGGCGAGCGGTCCTCACTGGAACGATTGCCAATGTCGGCGACATCGTCAACTCAAATACGAAGTTGCGCAAATTTCAACAAGCCATGGGATTTAGGTCTTTACTTGCGGTTCCCCTGATGCGCGAAGGACAAGGGATTGGCGTATTTGCGCTTACTCGGGATGAGCTTGGTGCTTTCAGTCAACGACAGGTCGATCTTGTCCAAGGTTTTGCCGACCAAGCCGTGATCGCGATCGAGAACGTCCGTCTCTTCGATGAGGTGCAGGCGCGCACGCGCGAGTTAGCGAAATCATTGGACGATCTCAGAACCGCGCAGGATCGCCTTATCCAAACGGAGAAGCTTGCGTCCTTGGGCCAACTCACCGCCGGCATTGCGCATGAGATCAAGAACCCCCTGAACTTCGTCAATAACTTCTCCGCCATTTCAGCTGAGCTGACCGATGAACTCAAGGACGTGCTGATACAGGAGGGGCTCACCGACAATGGCCGACGGGAGGTGGACGAATTGACTGGCTTGTTGAAAGAGAACCTCAATAAGGTGGTCTTGCACGGCAAGCGGGCCGATTCCATCGTCAAAAATATGCTGCTTCACTCGCGTGAGGGTTCAGGTGAACGGCGATCTGCTGATATCAATGCGTTGGTCGAGGAGAGCCTAAATCTCGCTTATCACGGTGCGCGAGCGGAAAGGCCTAATTTCAACATAACACTCAAGCACGACCTCGATCCTAACGCGGGCGCGCTCGACCTGTATCCGCAGGAGATTACCAGGGCGCTGTTAAACCTTATTTCCAACGGATTTTATGCTGCGCTAAGACGCAAGGTCGAATCGGGCGACGAGAGCTTTGAGCCTGTACTCACTGCAGCCACCAGGGACCTGGGCGTAACGGTCGAAATCCGGATTCGCGACAACGGCAACGGCATATCGCCTGATGTGAGAGCAAAGATGTTCAATCCCTTCTTTACTACCAAACCAACTGGGGAAGGGACAGGGCTCGGCCTCTCGATGACCCACGACATTGTCGTCAAACAACATGGCGGCAGGATCGATGTCGAGACCGAGCCCGGCGCATTTGCCGAGTTCATCATCACCCTGCCGCGCGACAACGGCACCGTTACCAGCCGGAAACTGGAATGACTACTGCTGGCACCGAAGCTGCGATCGGACAATGTCTGCTCTTCTGCTGATGTTAGGGGACAAGCAGACATTCGGCGAACTGCCAGAAAACGACGCTTTTGACCCAAAAGAGACATGGTGGATCGTCACGCCTGCTAGTATCATTCGAACATGATCGTCAAGCGCATCATTACCAATGTCGCGACGAGCGACGTGTCGAAAGCCCGACGCTTTTACGCTGATATACTCGGCCTTGAAGTCGCAATGGATCTCGGGTGGATCGTCACGTTTGCCTCGCCCGCACGGATGGCACCTCAGCTAAGCGTGGCAACAGAAGGCGGTTCTGGGACGCCAGTCCCCGACATCTCGATCGAGGTGGACGACCTCGATGAGGTAGAGCGTCGCGTGCGAGAGGAAGGGCTAGTGATCCAGTATGGTCCGACAACCGAGCCTTGGGGCGTGCGTCGCTTCTATGTCAGGGACCCGATGGGCAGGCTCGTCAACATACTGACCCACGGATGAAAGATGTCTCTTCTTGGCCCATAGGCGACTATCGACGGTGTGGTGCAGAAGTCCGCTGTTTGGCGTAAAGCAGACGGGCTCTTGAAATGACGCCCACTTGCTAGGTCCCGCTACCGAGCGAATTGGTTCACGCGCAAAAAGTTCGAAAATAAAAACGAAAAACCAATTCAGTCCTCAAGGGCGCTAAGCGACATATGACCTTCGAGGTCTGCTTCTGAGTATAAGGCCGACGGAAGATTGCCCCGCCTTGGACTGCTGTTCATGATCGGACGCGGACCCGAGCAAGCATTGAACGCCTACCGAACAAGTCGCAGAAGGCGTCAACCCGAGCTTAGCCTGATGTCGGGTACGCTTTGGGACCTTCCTCTCACCATTAACCATCCGCTGCGCTGGGATGCCGCATGGACGCACCCATATGAGGCTAGCAAAGATGCACCATGAGCAGCGGCATCCCAGTTGGCAAAACCTATCTTCGGTTCGTCCCACTATGGAACGCCGTGACTGCATTCTGCATGGCGATGAGTGTACGGGTCGCGCCAGATGTCGGAATCGGTAAACAAGTTCAACTCTATCGCTGTTATCAGCCAAGAATGGCTGCCAAGTGCGAGCTGGTGCCGGAGTAAGATCGATTCTGCCGATCTGATAAACCGTTGTTGTATTTCATTGAAGTCAGCAGAGCCGGTGAAATCCGGAATTGGGCTCATTCTTGGTCTCGCTACTGGGCTGCGTCGGCGCACGCGATCCTCGGCGGTCGGGCTCGGAGCAACGGTCCTGACCGCAGCGATCATTCATAGCCCACGGCCGCTCGAACCTTTCCGCGGAACACCCAGTACGACCAGCTCGAATAGGCCAGGATCACGGGAAGCAGGAACAGCGTCCCGACCAGAAGGAACGCCTGGGTGCGCGGCGACGAGGCAGCCTCCCACAGCGTCAACTGGTAGGGCACGATCATCGGGAACAGGCTGATCGCCATGCCGATGTAGGTCAGCACGAAGAGGCCGACCGTACCAAAGAATGGGGTCGCCTCGGCCTTGCCGTCGAGTGATCGCCAGATCTTGAGCGCCACCAGGCCGGACAGCACAGGCACCGGCACGAACAGCGCGAAGTTAGGCCAGCTGAACCAGCGTGCCGCCACTGTGGGGACCATGATCGGAGTCCAGATGCTCACGATGGCGATCGCGGTCACGACACCGATGAGGCAGATGCGGCCCAGACGACGCGCCTCGGCCTGGATGTCACCCTCGGTTTTCAGGATAAGCCACCCGGCGCCGAGAAGCCCGTAGCCGAACATCAAGGCAACCCCGGTCAGAACGGAGAAGGGCGTGAGAAACGAGAAGGACGTTCCCGCGAATTGTCCGTCGTGAACCGGAAAGCCCTGAACGAATGTGCCAAGCACGACGCCCTGCGCGAACGTGGCGATGGCCGATCCGTAGCAGAATGCGCGGTCCCAGAACGTCTTGTTTTCAGCGTCGCGAAACCGGAATTCGAATGCAACACCCCGGAACACCAGCGCAAGCAGCATCACCAGGATGGGGAAATACACCGCCGGAATGATTACGGCGAACGCAGTCGGGAAGGCCGCGAGAAGACCAAGGCCACCAAGCACCAGCCAAGTCTCGTTGCCGTCCCAGATCGGCGCGATAGAGTTCATGATGGTATTACGCGAACGCGCATCGGATGCAAAACCATAGAGCATCCCCACTCCGAGATCGAAGCCATCCAGCAGCACATAGAAAAACACCGCCAGCGCAAGGATCACCGTCCAGATCGGAACCAAATCGAGCACCTGGGTCATCACACTTCTCCTTTCACGACGTTGATTGCGGAAGCGAGAACCGGCGCTGGAGATCTGCCAGCCTCGATTGCCGGAGCCGCCGCACTGATCTCGGTCGGGCCCTTGCGAACGACCCGAAGCAGCAGGATGAGACCCGTGGGGTAGATCAGCAAATAGGCTGCCATGTAGGCCAACAGCGACAGCGTAACGTCACGGCCTGTCAGGGACGGCGAGACCGAGGCTGTCGTGCGCAAGAGCCCGTAGACCGTCCACGGTTGGCGGCCGACCTCGGTCACGAACCATCCGGCGACAACCGCGATGAAGCCGAGTGGAATCGCACACTGACAAGCCAAGAGGTACAGTCGAGTATCATAGAGCCGTCCATTCCAGCGCAACCAGCCGCCCAGAAGGACGAGCGCCAGCATCAGGCCCGCGCATCCAACCATCGCGCGGAAGGCAAAGAAGGGGATCGCGACTGGCGGACGTTGATCGGCAGGGAAGTCTTTCAGACCCTTCACTTCGCCACGAAGATCGTGGGTCAGGATCAGGCTTCCAAGATAGGGAATTTCGATCGCGAACTTGTTGTGCTCGGCCCTGTCATCCGGGATTGCAAAGAGCGTGAGCGGTACACCCTCGCCGGTATCCCACTTGGCTTCAATGGCCGCCAGCTTTGCAGGCTGGTATTTGCGGGTGTTGAGCCCATGCATATCGCCGATCACCATCTGGAGCGGCACCAGCACGGTGAGCAACCACAGCGCCATCGACAGCATGGTGCGCGCTTCCGGGACGGATTGATTGCGCCTCAAGAGATACGCGCCCACACCGAGGACGACGAAGCCCGTTGTCGTGAAGAATGCGACCGCGGTGTGCGCGAGCCGATACGGAAAGGACGGATTGAAGATCACTTCGATCCAGTCCTTCGGAATGAAGTGGCCGTTGACAATCTCGTAGCCGGCCGGCGTCTGCATCCAGCTGTTGGCGGACAGGATCCAGAACGTGGAAAACAACGTTCCGATCGCTACCATGAGGGCCGCGAAGAAGTGCGCCCACGGCGGGACCAGCTTGCGGCCGAACAGCAGGACACCGAGGAAGCCGGCTTCCAGGAAGAAAGCGGTCAGGCCCTCATATGCAAACAGCGGCGAGAGGACATCACCCGCGGCGGATGCATAGCGGCTCCAGTTGGTGCCGAACTGGAACGGCATAACGAGCCCGGTCACGACACCCATGCCGAATGCGATGGCGAAGATCTTGATCCAGAACGTCGAGATGCGGGTATAGACTTCGCGCCCGGTCGCGAGACTCAAGCCCTCGACGACCGCGATGAAGGACGCACATCCCACGGTGAACGCAGGCAGCAGGATGTGCCAGGCGATCACCCAGGCGAACTGGATGCGTGATAGCAGGACTGGATCGAATTGCATCGCTGAACCTCTTGTTTCGGTAGTGTGGAGAGAGCGACCGAAGGTGTTCTCAAGGCCGCCTACAAAGCATGCAGGCTCATCGAAAATAGACCGTGCAGTTCAGCTGCATCAGTAAACGTTGCCAAATTCCAGCAAATTCTTCAAAGCAGCGGAAAGCAACTCCGAAGCTAGGTGCACGAGAATTTCCGTCGTGGCGCCGCTGCGTGCGTGCCGTCGTTGCCGGGCTCGTGGAATATTACGGCGTAAGCGTTGAGCACATGCTCAACGGTCATTGAGCGCCTGCAGTTCGGCCAGATTGCTCGCTGAAAGCCCGCAGCGGATTGACTGCGTCACCATTAAGTCGCGAACTTCCGAAAAGCTCTTATTGGGCGAGAAATACGTGTCGATGATCAAATGAATAACGGCGTCTGTCTTTTCTATCACGGCTGAATTCGATACGACACGCATCCGGCTAATCAGCGCATAGACGCTGACCAGCGCCGAAACTTCTGCGCGATCGTGGACGAGCGCGTCGGCGTAGGGCTTCGACGCCTCTTGGATGAATTGCTTGTACAGCTTTTGCCGTCGGGTCTTTTCCCCCGACAGCCGCTTGGCACGATCCAATCCTGGTGGTGCCGTGTGAGCCAGGCTGATGCGAACGACGTAAGGCCGCCGATCGCTGACCCAGCCAATGCAGCGAATGCAGGGAGGTACGCAATATTCATGGCGCGAGCATCCCGTGCAGTGCTTTATGCCTCTTGTGTTGGCGTGTCGGTCTTAAGCCGTTACCAGCGGCGCATTCCCGACCTGATGGGCCTGCCAGCCCACGCTCAGGCCGAGTTGTCCTGCTGCCATCACCGCAGCACGAACCAAGATCCCTCCGTAGGTTGGATAGGCTAGCGGAATCTGGGCCAGATCGTCGACGCGCATCTCGGCGGCAATGGCGATCGCTGCCACCTCGGCGATATCTACCGCCCGCTCGCCGATCACGTGACACCCTATGACCTTGCAGGTCTTGCGGTCGGCGATCAACTTGCAAAAGCCAAATGTGCGACCATCGATGATTGTCCGCGTGGTCACATTGAAATGAACAATCGACGTAACAATATCGTGCGTCTCACGCGCCCTTGCTTCCGTGAGGCCCGCCTGTGCATATTCCGGCTCCGTGAAGCTCCCCATGGGGCTCACCTGATCGACAAGCGGCATCGTCGGCCCGTTGACAGCATTGGTGGCCGCAACCCAGCCAGCCTGAAGACCCTGAGGCACAAGCATCATATGGCCCGTAACGTCGCCAGCCGCGAAGATATGGGGTGCTGAGGTACGCAGATATTCATCGACCTTCACGAATTTGCGCTGATTGATTTCAACGCCCGCCGCGGCGAGATTCAGGCTGCTTGTGTCGGCCGCCCATCCTGTCGCCACGACCACGAGCGTGGCTTCGGCAGCAAACCGGCGCCCATCCTTTGTGAAGATCATCCGCACGCCGGTGGCCGCGCCAGTCACCAGCGCGGTCCGCGCCCCCAAATCTGCAGCACGAAGCGCCGCAGCAACGCCAGCGGGCCCGGCGCCAACAACAAGCACGTTAGTCATTTGATCAACTCCGTAAGAGATAAAGGCAGCAAGCAGCAGCCAACATCGGCTGCATGCGACGTTCGGTTGTTTGTTAGGTAGGCAATACTCCCGGTGCGACTGCTCAACGGTCGGATCCAGGAGCCGTGTCCCTGGGCGGTTCGGCGATCAGGCGCGAGCTGCGTTGGCCTGTGAAGTAAGACCAGAGCCACTGGCGCTGCACACGCAGCCGGTTCTGTAGCTGCGGCAGAGCGAGGATGTGAATGAACGCCCACACCAGCCAGGTCAGAGTGCCGCTTGTGCGCAGCCAGCCCCGCTCCAGCACGGCGTAATTCTTGCCGACCACCGCCATGTTGCCCTTGTCGAAATAGCGGAAGGAGCGTTTGACGTTTCGTCCCTTCAGCTCCTTCGCGATCAGTCGCCCGACATACCGTCCTTGCTGGATTGCCGCCTGCGCCACGCCGGGCACCGGGTGTTCGTCTTGCATGACAGACGCTGCATCGCCCACCACGAACACGCCCGGGGCGTCCACGACCCTCAGGAAGGGATCAACAAGCGCGCGCCCTGCGCGGTCGATCTTGGTGCCGAGCATCTTTGGAATAGGTGATGCCGCGACCCCGGCTGTCCACAGCACGGTGGCGCTTAGGATCCGGTTTCCGCCGGCAATTACGCCCTCCACGTCGACGGTCTCGACCTTCAAATCGGTTAAGACTTTCACACCGAGCTTAGTCAGACGTCGGGTCACCCTCTGGGATAGCGACTCAGCAAAGGTCGGCAGAACCCGCTTGCCTGCGTCGAGCAGAATGATGCTGGCCCTTGCCGGATCGATATGACGGAAGTTTCCACGCAGCGTGACCTTCACCATTTGCGCGAGGGAAGCCGCGAGTTCTACCCCTGTGGGGCCGGCGCCAACCAGCACGAACGTCATCTGCCGCGAGCGTTCGCTTTCGTCCTCCGTCGCCGCAGCAACTTCGAACGCGCCCAGGATTTTGGCTCGGATCGTCTCGGCATCGCTGAGGCTCTTGAGCCCTGGCGCATATCGCGCGAACTCATCATGCCCGAAGTAGCTCGGGCGCATCCCGGTCGCGACCACCAGATAATCGAATGCGATCTTGCGGACGCCCAAGCCAGGCGAAGACGCTTCGATCGTGCGGGATGCAAGGTCAACGCCGGTGACTTCCGCCAGCAGCACGCTGAGGTTTTGCTGCTTCACCTCAAGCTGACGGATCGGCGCGGCGATCTCCGCGGGCGAGAGGACCGCCGTCGCCACCTGGTAGAGCAGAGGCTGAAATATGTGATGATTGCGGCGGTCGATCAGGATGAGGTCGACGTCGGCGCGCCGAAGCGCACGCGCCGCTGCGATCCCTGCAAAGCCGCCGCCGATGATAATGATGCGCTTCCGCTCTCGGTGGGAAGCCTCGACAACAGGAGCGGCGTTGTCAGGTCCGATGTCGGCCAACATCGCGGTCATGGGTTACACCTCGTTCGCATTGTTATATGATGAGCACAAACGCCACGAAGCACAGCGCTGCCATAGCAACCGTGGCGAGGTACAAGACCTCTTTCATGTCAGCTCCACGCATTTCCAGCTGGCGCCGCGGGTGAGGCCTCTTGATTTCCAGCTTGCACCGCGACGCTCACTCACTGCTGCAAGCACGGACTATTCGGCCGCCACTTGCGTCGGGCTCTTCGCAAAATTCGGTGGACGCTTCTCGAGGAAGGCTGAGAGCGCTTCCTTGGCATCTGGCGAGCTCACCCGCTCCATGAACTCCTGGCTTTCACTCTTTATCGCCTCTTTGAGCTGGCCAATCGAAGCCTGCTTGAGAAGCCGCTTGCTCGCTAGCAGCGCGCCGTTCGGCTTTGCCGTCAGCTTCTGCGCCGTTGCAGTGGCGGTCGCGAGCAGTTCGCTGTCGGGCACAACGCGGGTTACGAGGCCCAGCTCCGCCGCCCGCGGAGCGGTGAAAGGCTCTCCGAGCAGGTACAATTCCGCCGCCCGGAGATGACCCACGCGGGCCGGTATCGAAAAGCTCGATCCGAACTCGGGCACCAGCGCCAGGTTGATGAACGGCAGCTGGAATTTCGCGCTCTCGACCGCGTAGACGAAATCGCAGTGCGTGAGCATCGTGGTCCCACCCCCGATAGCCGCGCCTTGCACAGCTGCGACGATCGGCTTTTCGAAGCTGACGAATGCGTCCATCAGGTCACCCTGCGGAAAGGCACCCGGCCTTGGCGGATTCTTGAGGAAATCCACGACGTCGTTGCCGGCGCAGAACACGTTTCCGGTGCTGTGCCAGAGTACGACGCGGATCGCGTCGTCCTTGTCAGCTTCGTTGAGGATGCCAGCCAGGCTCGTGTACATGCTGGACGTCATCGCGTTCTTCTGGCCTGGGCGATTAAGCTCGACCCGCAGGATCGCGCCGGTACGTTCGGTGACAATGTCGGTCATAGGTTTGCTCCGTTTTCTACGTCGCCCTGTATCAGGCGTGTTCCCTGACTTTCGGCACCGCGCCGCTCGTGCGCAGCTCATCGATGCCTTTCGCGTCAAATCCCAAGTCACGTAGGATCTCTTCGGTGTGCTCGCCGAGGTCGGGTGCGCGCCGCGCCGGCACCTTGACGACACCATGCACCTGGATCGGACTGCTGATCGTCCTGCTGAGATTGCCGCCGGCGCCCTCGAGCGGAACGACAATGTCGTTTGCCGCCAGCTGCGGATCGTTGATCACCTCTTGCGGCCCGCGCACCGCGCCGAACGTGACGTGCACGCCGTTGAAAACCTCATTCCAATGCTCCATCGGCTGCGCGGAGAAAATTTCATCGAGGATCGCCGTGAGCTGCGGCATGTTCGCCATCAGCTTCGCCGGTTCGGAAAACCGCGGATCGGTCAGGAGATCCGACCGGCCGATCGCCTTCGCCACGGCCGCCAACTTGTCGGGCATAACGATGAGAACGAACCACGTGCCGTCGGAGGCCCGATACACGTTGAGCGCCGCACTGGCCGGATGCTTGCGATCGTGCAGCCCGTAGAACTTCGCGCCGGCTAACGCGGCCTGGATCGAAACGCTCGCCGACCAGACACCCTCGGCGAGCAGCGAGGTCGTGACATACGCCCCCTTGCCGGTGCGTTCGCGGCGGTAGAGCGCCGTGACGATCGCCGAATAGATTCCGACAGCCGTCGCGTTATCGCCGCTGCCGGCCACTGGCCAGGTCGGCGGCGCGCCGGCATCGCGCGTCATCGACAGCAGGCCGCTGCGCGCCCAGTATGACGTGATGTCGAAGCCCGGCAGACTGGCATCCGGCCCCTTTTCGCCAAAGCCGGTGAGGTCCGCATAGATCAGGCGCGGGTTCCAGCGCACCACATCGTCGTATTCGAGCTTCAATTTTTTGCGCGCGGGATGTGGCGTATTGACGATGAATACGTCGGCCCACGTGACAAGCTGCTGGAGTACCTTAGGGGCGCTGGGCGACTTCAGGTCGAGCGAGATGCTGCGCTTGTTGCGGTTGGCGAGATGCCACTGATAGGGTTCATCTGCGTCCGGCTGCGGCGGGATCTTGTGCGCATGTCTCCAGGGGTCACCGCTCGGCGGTTCGACTTTGATGACGTCGGCTCCGAAATCCGACAGGATGACGGCGGCGCCAGGCGCCGCGACGAAGCTTGCGAAGTCAACCACCCTTAGTCCAGAGAAAATGTTGTCGCTTGCCATTGGGTCTCTCCTAAATCGTTTTGCTTGCTTTACCGCCCCAGGAACTGGGGGGCGCGTTTCTCGAGGAAGGCGGACGTGCCTTCCTTCTTGTCTTCCGTCCCGGCGCACAGGCCGAAGTAGGAGGCTTCCAGCGCAAAGCCCTCGCTCTGGCTCGTGTCCAGTCCCTTGTTCACCGCTTCGAGCGATAGCTTGACAGCGATAGGAGCGTTCAAAGCGATCGTCTGCAGGATAGCTTCCGCACGCGGGATGAGATCGGCTGCTGGAACGACCTCGTTGACGAGCCCGATGCGATAGGCCTCCTGCGCGCTGATGATCTCTCCGGACAGAATGAGCTGGAGCGCGCGGCCCTTTCCGACCAGTCGCGGCAGTCGCTGTGTGCCGCCACCGCCGGGAAGCAATCCCAGCTTGACCTCGGGCTGGCCGAACTTCGCGTGCTCGACGGCGATGCGGATAGTGCACGCCATCGCGGTCTCGCAGCCGCCGCCCAGTGCAAAGCCGTTGATTGCCGCGATCACCGGCTTGCCAAGATTCTCGACCAGATCGAGGACTTCCTGCCCGGAGCTGCTGGACCGCTCCGCGTCGATCGCACTCGCATGCGCGAGCTCGCTGATGTCGGCGCCAGCCACGAATGCCTTGTCGCCCGCGCCGGTGAGAATGACGCCGCGCACCGCCGCGTCGTCCCGTGCATGCTCGAAGGCCGTGCGCAGATCCTTCCAGGTTGGCGTGTTCAGGGCGTTGAGCACTTTAGGCCGGTTGACGGTCACATAGGCGATCGCGCCGCGCTTTTCGTACAGGACGTTTGCGAGCGTCAGTACTGCCGCCGATGGGTCGGCAGGCACTATCGTAGGCGAAGATACGAGTGTCGTTGTTGTCGATGACATGTTGATCTCTCTTTCCAGTTGGCGAGCCTGGCGCGCTTTGTGGTCTCAGACGAAGGCGCTGAACCCGGTGATTGCCTTGCCGACAATCAGGTTCTGCATCTGGTAGGTGCCCTCGTAGGAGTAGAGCGCCTCGGCATCGGCAAAGAAGCGCGCGACGTTGTAGTCGACGAGGATGCCGTTGCCGCCAAGCAGCTCGCGTGCCCACGTCACCGTTTCGCGCGTCTTCGACGTCGTGAATGCCTTCGCAAGCGCAGATTGCTGGTCGGTGAGCTTGCCTTCGTCCGCGAGCTGCGCCGTGCGAGCGACCATGCATTGGCACGCAGTGATGTTGGCGAGCATCTTGGCAAGGAGGTCCTGAATGATCTGGAACGAGCCGATCGGCTGTCCGAACTGCAATCGCTCCTGTGCGTACTTGAGCGCGTTCTCGTATGCACCCATCTGGACTCCCGTCGTTTCCCATCCCACCAGGTACCGTGTCCCACGCAGCACGCGCGCGGTGTCGCGGAAGGACTGGGTGCCCGATCCGAGATGATTTGCTTCCGGCACCCGGCAGTCCTTCATGGTGATCTGACCGTTCTGGACCACCTTGAGTGCGATCTTGTTCTGCATCTTTTCGACGCTGAAGCCCGGCGTCGACTTGTTCTCGACGATGAAGCCCTTGACCTGGTTGTCGTCGACGTCGCGCGCCCAGATGATCGAGATATCGCACCAGGGCGCATTGCCGATCCATCGCTTCTGGCCGTTGAGGACCCAGGTGTCGCCCTCGCGTTTTGCCGTCGTGGTCAGGCCGCCACCCGCTCCCGAGCCGACCAGCGGCTCGGTCAGGCCGAAGCAGCCGATCTTCTCCATGCGCGCCATTGGCGGCAGCCACTTCTGTTTCTGCTCCTCCGTTCCAGCGATCGCGATCGAACCCATCGCCAGTCCGCTGTGGACGCCGAAGAAGGTCGCGATCGAGGCGTCGACCCGCGCCATTTCCATCGCAACAAGGCCGACCAGCAATTGATTCCCGCCGGCGCAGCCGTATCCCTGGATGCCGACGCCGGCGAGGTTCAGCTCCTTGAACGCGGGCAGCAGTTCGAACGGAAAAGCGTCCTCAACCCAATACTTGTTGATGATGGGCGCGACCTTGGAGTCCACGAACGTGCGCACCTTCTGCAGAATCGCTCGTTCGTCTGCGTTCAAGGTATCCGCAAGGTGATAGAAATCGCTGTTCGGCGTCGGAAGCTGCTTCTGGGCCTTTGTAAGCATTTTGAGACTCCTGTTGTCGCGGCGTTAGAGCCCGGGAAAGTGGACGCGTCAGTTGGATGACCGGTCGCGCTTATGCGACCGGCTCGATCGATTTCGTTTGATTCGACCTGGTAACCCCGCGGCGCAGCTCGAGCAGGCCGAGCAGGACCTCGTCGCGGTCCGCCTCCAACTCTGCGATGGTGCGCGATCCAACCTCCGCATGGACGCTGTCGACGAGCTTCTTCTGCACTTCCGGTGTCAGCACAGGTGAGCCGAGCGTCTTCCACCACGCCGTCATCGGACCGGAGAACTGCTGGAAGAAGTGCTCGATGCCGCCCGGACCGCCGCCGAGGTGATTGAGCAGCATGTTGCCCATGATTCCCCAGCGCAGGCCCGGACCCCAGGAGAGGGCAGTGTCGACGTCGGCGGCGCTCACCACGCCCTCGGCGACAAGATAGTAGACCTCGCGCGCCAATGCGGACTGCAAGCGGTTGGCGACGTGGCCGGGCAGCTCCTTGTTGACGCGTACCGTCTTCTGCCCGATCGACGTGTAGAACTCCGACGCGCGCTGGATTGTCGCTTCCGAGGTCTTGGCTCCGCCGACGATCTCGGTCAGCGGGATCAGGTGGGGCGGGTTGAACGGATGGCCGATAACGCAGCGCTCGGGATGCGTCTTGGCGCCCTTCTGGATTTCGCTCATGGTGAGCCCCGACGAGCTCGATGCGATGATCACCTCGGGCGGCAGCAGTTCGTCGAGCTGCCCGTAGAGCTTCTGCTTGAAATCGATCCGCTCGGGCCCGTTCTCCTGGACGAGGTCGACACCGGCGACCGCCTCCGCGAGATCTTTCGTGAACGTGAGGTTCGACTGCGACGCTGCCGCCGACAAGCCCAATCGCTTGAGCGCCGGCCAGGCCGTCTCTACGAACTTCCGGAGTGAGGCTTCTCCGTTCGGCGCGGGGTCGGTCGCGACAACCTGCAATCCCTTGGCGAGAAACAGCGAGGCCCAGCTCGCGCCGATCACGCCGGTGCCGATGATGGCGATACGGCGAATGGGTTTGGTGTTGGTCATGTCATGTCTCCGATACGTTCGTTAGATTTCGACGTAAGCGATGCCGGTGAGATTGCCTTGGGCGTAGAGGAAGTTGCGCTCGTTCTTGCCATCGAGATCGGCGGAGTAGATCGAGCCCGCGAAGTCGGTGACGAACATGCGGTTGCCGGGCACGTCGAGCGCGATGCCGATGCCCTCCATCAAATGCGTGACCACGATCTCCGGGTCAGCCTTTGCATCGATCGGCACGCGATTGACGGTGTTGCCGCGCGGAGGATCGCCACGATCGGTCCAGTAGAGAACGCGGTTCGCCAGATCGAGCTCGAGGTCGACGGGTTCCGGCAGATGATCGAACAGCAGCTCGATATCGGAGCGGTTCGTCGGACTCTCGCCCTTGGGGATCTCGACATTGGCGCGGAAGATACGTCCCTTTCCGCCCTTCGTCGCACCCTTTTGCGTCCAGTAGATTTTACCAAGCTTCGGATCGATGGTGATGCCGACACACCACCGCGTCTCGTCGCGTTGGTCCTTGTCGCCGCGGCCGCGTTCGACCAGCGTTTCGACCTGCGAGCCGTCGAGATTAGCGCGCATCACGCGCATGCCCTCGCGGTCGCACCAATAGAGCTTGCCGTTCACCTTATCGAGGTGCAGCTGTTTCGGCGTGTGGGTGACGCCCTGCGGGACGATGACCTTGCGATTCCCGCCGTCGAGGTCGGCGCGCTCGATCGAGCCGTCGTTGAGGGGGGGAATGCCCATGTTGGTCCAATAGATATGACCTGCCGAGACATCCACGACGATGCCGTCGGGGAGGCGGCCATCGGTGATGATGGTCTTGCGGTCGGAGCCGTCTGGATTCATCGAGTGAATGCGGTCGCCGCTCAGTTCGAGAACGAACAGCCGGCCGGATCGGGTGATGCCAGATGAGTTCTTCGATTCGATTGCTTCGAGTGCTGTCATGGTCTTTCCTTCGGTGTCAAAGTTGCCTTGTCTCACCTTGCCGTCGCTCGCCGCTATTTGACCCACAAGCCCGGCCGTAGCGAGTAAAGGGCGGCAAATCGCGCCAAATTGCTGCTAACGAGAAGGCCGCGCATCTCGCATTTCGGATCTTGCTGGATCGACGGACGGCTGACATTTCCCAGCCGATCGGGTACGGTTTCTGCAGGACGGAGAGATGCCGCGCGCATGGCGCACGTAAAGCCTGGCTAGCCGAACTCAATTGAGAGTCTGAATGCCGGAGGCTCACAATGGTGCCGCATTCGCAGAACGTCGCACACTCGAACGGTGACTTTCAGATCTTGTGGAAGGACGCCGAGCGCGTCTTTCACCGTGACTGGCGACTGGACGACAGCGGCAAACGGCGCTCTGTGCTTCTCGTAGCTCCGGCCGCCGACCACCCGTCTCGTTCAAGCCTCGATCGCCTGGCGCATGAATATGAGCTGAAGGACGCGCTCGACGGGACATGGGCGGTGCGCCCTCTTGAGCTCGTACGCGACGCCGCTCGAACCATTCTGGTGCTTGAGGATGCCGGCGGCGAGCCGCTTGACCGATTGCTCGGCCCGCCCATCGAGACTGGCCGCTTCTTGTCTCTCGCGATTCCCGTCTCAGCGGCCGTGGGCAAGCTTCATCAGCGGGGGCTCGTTCACAAGGATATCAAGCCGGGCAACATCCTGCTTAACGAGGCGACCGGCGAGGTGCGGCTGACCGGCTTCGGCATCGCTTCACGCTTCGCGCGCGAGCGCCAATCGCCTCATCCTCCCGAAACAATCGCAGGTACGCTCGCCTATATGGCGCCCGAGCAAACCGGACGCATGAATCGGTCAATCGATTCGCGCAGCGATCTCTACGCGCTCGGCGTCACCTTCTATCAAATGCTCACGGGTGCTTTGCCGTTTACCGCCACGGACCCAATGGAATGGGTGCACTGCCACCTCGCCAGGCTGCCGGTAGCGCCCGCTGAGCGGCGGGAAGAAATCCCCAGCGCTATTTCGGCGATCGTTATGAAGCTGCTCGCAAAGAGAGCCGAGGATCGCTACCAGACCGCTGCCGGCCTCGAAAGCGATCTTCGCAACTGCGAGGCGGAATGGGACGCGCTGCGCCGAATTGACGACTTTCCACTCGGCGAACACGACATACCCGATCGACTCGTGATCCCAGAGAAACTGTACGGTCGGCGACGCGAGGTCGAAATCTTGCTTGCTGCCTTCGATCGCGTCGTCAGCGGTGGCGTCCCCGAACTGGTCCTGGTCTCGGGCTATTCCGGTATCGGCAAGTCCGCAGTCGTCAACGAGCTGCAGCCGGTGCTGGTGCCTCCGCGCGGACTCTTCGCTTCGGGCAAGTTCGATCAGTATAAGCGTGACATACCCTACTCGACGTTGGCACAGGCGTTCCAGAGCCTGATGCTGCCGCTGCTTGGCAAAAGCGAAAAAGACCTTGCTCTTTGGCGCGACGCGTTACGGGAGGCGCTGGGACTGAACGCTGGGCTAATCGTGGGTCTGGTTCCTGAACTGAAGCTCATCATTGGAGAGCCCCCGCCGATACCCGAGCTTCCGCCTCAGGACGCTCGACGGCGTTTCCAAATGGTGTTTCGGCAGTTCATCGGCGTCTTCGCTCGGCCGGAACATCCACTGGCGCTTTTCCTGGATGATTTGCAATGGCTCGACGCGGCGACGCTCGACCTTTTGGAAGACTTGTTGAGCCGATCTGATCTCCGCAATCTTCTGCTCATCGGTGCCTTCCGCGACAACGAGGTCACCCCAGTGCATCCGCTCATGCGCAAGCTGGAGGCGATCCGGGCAAACGCAACAGTACATGATATCAAGCTGGCTCCGCTGACGACCAAGGACCTGGGAAACCTTGTCGCTGACTCGCTTTGCTGCGACGCGGAGGAGGCCACCCCCCTCGCGGAGCTGGTGGACGTGAAGACCGGTGGCAATCCGTTCTTCGTGATCCAATTTCTTCATCTGCTCGCCGACGAGGGCCTCCTGGCCTTCGATCACGAGTGGGCGCAGTGGTCGTGGGACCTCGGCGGCATCTACGCCAAACGGTATGCGGACAATGTCGTGGAGCTCCTGGAGGGGAAGCTGACACGGTTGCCGCTTAATACGCAGGACGCGTTACGGCGCTTCGCTTGCCTTGGCAACGTTGCCGATGTCGCCATGCTCTCTATTATTCTGGGAATGTCCGGCGAACAGGTGCATACGGCTCTCTGGGAGGCGTGGCGCCAACAACTGATCCACCGTTCCGGGCACTCCTACACGTTCGTTCATGATCGTATGCAGGAGGCGGCCTACGCGTTGATCCCGGAAAACCTGCGTGCCGAGGCTCACTATACCATCGGCCGACTGCTTGCGGCCCATACGCCACCGGAGAAGCGCGAGGAAGCAATCTTCGAAATCGTCAATCAGCTCGATCGCGGGGCAACACTGATCTCCTCCCAAGACGACCGTGAGCAGCTGGCTGAGCTCAACCTTCTCGCAGGCCAGCGCGCCAGGTCGTCCTCCGCCTATGCTTCCGCGCTGAAATATTGTATCGCGGGTGTGGCGTTATTGACGGACGATTGCTGGGAGCACCGGCGCGAGCTCATCTTCGCGTTGGAGCTGCTCCGGGCGGAATGCGAATTTCTGACCAGTGAGTTGGGCGCCGCGAATGAACGTCTGGCTAGCCTTGCAACGCGTGCCGGTAATCCCGTCGAACGCGCCACCGTCGCCTGCTTGCGTATGGACGTCCACACCATGTTCGGCAGGAACAGCGACGCGGTCGCGGTGGCCCTCGACTTTTTCCGCCAAGTGGGCATCGAATGGTCAGCACATCCGCCAGAAGAGGACGCCCGATGCGAGTATCAGCAGATGTGGTCGCAGCTTGGAGAGCGCCCGATCGAGGAGCTGATCAAACTGCCGTTGGTGCGCGACGCGGAAATCCTCGCCGTCTTCGATGTGTTGGTCAGGCTAGGCGCACCTGCACGATTTACGGACATAAACCTCTACTCATTGGCGGCCTGCCGAGGCGTCAATCTCAGTCTCGAGCATGGCAACTGCGACGCCTCTTGCGTCGCCTACATTCGGGTTGGGATGCTTGCGGGTCCGTCGTTTGGCGATTACCAGGCTGGGTACCGCTTTGCCCGGCTTGGTTATGAACTGAGCGAAGGAGGCGATTTGAAGCGCTTCAAGGCCACAACCTATCAGATCTTCGGCCTGGTCACACCGTGGACGAAGCATGTAAGGACCGGCTGCGATCTGCTGCGCCGCGCGGTCACCTCGGCCAATCAAATTGGCGATCTGACCATCGCGGCATTCAGCTGGAGCCAACTCGTAACCCACATGCTGGCGGCGGGAGATCCGCTCATAGATGTGCAACTAGAGGTAGAGAATTGTCTTGCCTTTATGCAGAAGGCCAAGATGGGATGGGGGATTGATGTAGTTGCCGCCCAGCTTGCGTTGGTCAAAATGCTGCGCGGATTGACGCGAAGATTTGGCTCATTGGACGGCGACGGATTCGACGAGATTCAGGTGGCGCACCGCCTATCCAGCAATCCGAATCTGGCGCTCGCTACGTGCTGGTACTGGATCCAGAAGTTGCTGGCGTGCTTTTTCGCCGGAGACTACGCCACGGCCATTGAGGCTTCATTCAATGCACGACCGCTGGTGTGGACAGCGACCTCGTACTTCGAAAGCGCGCAATATCACTTCTACGCTGCGCTCTCTCACGCGGCATTCTGCGACATCGCCCCTACCGAGCAACGGAAGCAGCATGTCGATGCACTGACTGCTCATCACCAGCAGCTCCGCGTATGGGAGGCCAATTGTCCGGAAAATTTCGAGAACCGCACCGCCCTGGTCGGCGCCGAGATCGCCCGGATCGAAGGCCGCGTGCTCGACGCCGAGTTGCTGTATGAACAGGCAATACATTCGGCGCGTGACAACGGCTTTATTCACAACGTGGCGCTAGCCTACGAGCTGGCTGCGCGCTTTTATGCGGCCCGCGGTTTCGAGGAGATCGCGCATCTTTACCTGAGAAATGCGCGGCAGGGTTACCTTCGATGGGGCGCCGACGGAAAGGTGCGGCAACTCGATCAGCAGTATCCGCAGTTGAGGCAGGAAGAGCTCGCGCGGGGGACAACGGGCACGATCGAAGCACCGGTCGAGCAACTCGACCTCGCGACGGTGGTCAAGGTCTCGCAAGCCGTTTCCGGCGAAATGGTTCTGGAAAAACTCATCGATAGGCTCATGCGTGCGGCTATCGAGCAGGCCGGTGCCGAACGTGGTCTGTTGATTTTACCCCAAGGCGAGGAGCTGCAGATACAGGCGGAAGCGATCGCGAGTGGAGAGGATGTAGCCGTGCATCTGCGGAACACGCGTCAGCCTGCAGCCCTGGTGCCGGAGTCGCTAGTCCGCTATGTGGCTCGCACCCATGAGACGTTGATTATCGACGACGCATCATCTCAGAATTCATTTTCTGCCGATCCCTATATTCTTCAAGGTCGTGCGCGCTCCCTTCTCTGCTTGCCATTGATCAATCAGGGGAAGCTGACCGCGATTCTCTACCTTGAGAACAATCTGGCACCGAACGTTTTCACGCCTGACCGCGTCGCTTTGTTGAAGGTACTTGCGTCGCAAGCGGCAATCTCGCTCGAAAATTCACGACTTTATGATGACCTCGCAGATCGCGAAGGGAAGATTAGGCGTTTGGTCAACGCCAACATCATCGGCATTTTCTTTGCCCGCCAAGGTCGGATTGTTGAAGCCAATGATGCGTTTCTCCGTATCCTGGGATATGACCGTGAGGACCTGGCTTTGGGTCGCGTGGGCTGGGCCGACCTGAGTCCTCCGGAATGGCGAGAGCGCGACCTGCTCACGCGGGAACTGCTGGACTCAACAGGGATCGTTCCGCCCTTCGAGAAGGAGTATTTTCGGAAGGACGGCAGCCGCGTTCCTGTGCTTGTTGGTGCCACGCTTTTCAAACAAGGCGGCGACGAGGGCGTGGCTTTCGTGCTTGATTTGACCGAGCAGAAGCGTACGGAGGAGGCGCTGCGTGAAAGCGAGCGAAGTTTGCGCTCGGCAATTGACGGGATACCGGGGTTCGTTGCGGTCTTGGCCCCGAACGGTGACATCGAAGCCGTGAATCGCCAAATCCTCGAGTATTGTGGCCGATCGCTAGAAGGGCTGAAGAACTGGAGCACAAGCGGAACGATTCACCCAGACGACCGTCCCCGTCTCGTAGACGTTTTCACAAAATCAATCGCCACAGGTGTTCCGTACGAGACCGAGGCCCGTTTGAAGCGCCTCGACGGCGAATATCGATGGTTTGACCACCGCGGCGTTCCAGTTCGGGATGGCTCCGGGCGCATTACTCGTTGGTATGTGCTCCTGACTGACATTGAAGATCGCACGCAGGCGCTGGCGCGGCTGCAGCAGATGCAATCGGATTTCGCCCACGTAAACCGCGTAAGCATGATGGGTGAATTGGCAGCATCGCTGTCTCACGAGATCGCGCAACCGATCGCCAGCGCGCGCAACAACGCCCGGGCAGCCCAGAATTTTCTGGGCATGCAGCCCCCGGATATGGGTGAGGTCAGGGAAGCACTCGCCTGTGTCGTGGCGGACGCGGATCGATCCGGAGAAATCATCGATCGTATCCGAGAGCAAATCAAGAAAGCGCCTCCGCGAAAAGAGCGTTTTGATCTCAACGCGGCAATCAACGAAGTGATCGTATTGGCGCAAAGCGTGATCCTGAAGAATGGCGTTTCGGTCCAGACGCGGCTTGAGGAGGGATTGCGTCCGGTTCTGGGGGATCGCATTCAGCTGCAACAAGTGCTGCTGAATCTGATTCTAAACGCGGTTGAAGCAATGAGCTCGGTTGAAGAGGGCGCAAGAGAGCTCGTGATCAACACCGAGCAGGATCAGGCAGGCACCGTCGTGGCCGTGCGCGATTCCGGGCCGGGCATCGATCCGGCACATCTCGAGAGCGTATTCGATGCCTTCTATACTACGAAATCCGGGGGCACGGGCATGGGGCTGTCGATATGCCGGTCTATCATCCATGCTCACGGGGGCAAGCTGTGGGCAGCGGCCAACAATCCTTGCGGCGCTGTATTTCAGTTCACCCTGCCTGCCGTATGAATTTCCGATGAGCGCGCATCAGGACCGGAAGACCTCGCCAGGAGCGCCATCAGCTGTGACCATCATCATAGCGTGTCGCAGCCGAACCGCCATTTCGCATGGCGCTTGCCGTCGCTGGCAATACTATCGAGCGCCTGCCGCACTTCTTCCACATCCAGCGGTTGGGCGCGCAGCCAGTTGAGCCCGGCCTGAGCATTGGTGACCGCCGCGGCGATCGCGTGGACCGTCCGGTGGACTTCAACATCATAGGAGCGCACCAACTCCGCAAATTTCGACCTCTTGCCCTTTGCACTAAGGTGCGGCTTCGTCGCGTCAGACGGGAGACGCGTGAGAGATCCGGTTGCGGCCGGATCTGCGGTAGTCCCGACCACGCTCGACAATCGCCTAGCAGCGACGTGCCGCAACGATCGTGAGTTAGCCGGCTGAGAGCTAGCGATTGAAGCTTCTGTCTCGTCGGTCATTATCGTCTCCGTAAAAACTCCACGCCGACGGTGCACCGGCGGGGTCGTTGGTCGGATCAATCTTCGCGCAAAAGCCGCGCGATTGCTCGTTAGCTGTTGTTAGATGCGGTTAGATAACAATTTAGCAGGCCTCATTCGCGGGGAGTTCCTCCGTTGGGCGGCTGCCGATGTGGTTCCAATCGAAGAAATTGAGTAAGGATCGATGGCCAGGTTGTGCTCCGGCATAGGGGGCCTTGCCGCAGAACGACGAGTCGAAACATGTTCGCGCAGCGGAATTGCCGTGCCGGCATCGCGACAGGCGATTGTGCGATGTCGCTTAAGCCGAAAGCTCACGAACTCGGTTGTTCAGGAGGCTTACCGGAGGTCAGGGCTACGCTCAGACAGCCTATGAGATGTTGTTCATCCATCGGTTTGCTCAGGTAGCAGACGACCCCGTCTTTCAGCGCGCGGGCTCGGTCAACGTCATTAGGAAATGCAGACACGAGGATCGTGGGAATACGATGCCCGGCCTCGATGAGGTGACGATAGAGTTCGAGCCCGGTCATCGCCGGCATGTGAACGTCGGCAATCAGGCAGGCCGTTTCGCTGAGACGAGGGGACGCGAGAAACTCGGCTGCCGACGAGAAAATGTCGACTGGATAGCCCAGCGATCTCATGAGCCTGCACATGGACTCACGAAAGAAGCGATCATCTTCAACGACGGAGACCAGTACCTTTTTCATCAAGCGCCTATCGCCGTACGCTGGACCGGTCGTGCGGGGAGCCAGGTGTGCCGACGCCCCGCATGGAAGGCCCGAATTGCGCTAGAATGCCACAGCGCAAAGCCGCTGCCCCGTAAACTTTGGCTTAGCTCGACGATGATCGCGAAGCCGGTCGCCATGATTTCCGATCAGGACGCGACTGAACGGAGCGGGCGCCCGCGATCACGGCCGGCGACCTCAAGACCACGTCCGGCATCGTAAGCCTTGGTATCGGTCTCCTGCTCCCTTTTGATGCCAGCCCCCGACCTGCGCTCAATTGAGCCGCTAGTGACAATCCTCCTAGTCTGCATGCGTCCGAAATGCGCACAGGCCGAAAGGAGAGAACGATGTCTTACCACTTCGAAGGTCAGGGGTCCGACAAGGCCACCCGATGCGCGATGTGTGATCGCAAATTTGGTCTCGTCCGGCATTATTCGTGGCGAACCCCGCTTTGCTCCAGGAAGTGTGTCGATCACTTCAAAGCTCGCCGCCAAAGCGATGGCAGTTGGATGGGCTGGCTCCAAATCGCGTTCGACCAGTCGTCCGAGAACCCCGCGAGGGCCTCATGACCATTCAAATCTCACAACGAGGCAAGGAATATTTGAAGACGGCGCAGACTCTGCTCCGCGCGGCCCAAACCATGACCGATCGAGCGATCGCGGGTCAGCTCAAGGCCCTTGCCGACGACTACGAGCGGCGAGCCGAAAAGGCTTCGCGCGACGATGAGACCAAGGCATTAGCTCGATTGACCGCCGTCACTGAAAGCGAATGGCTCGCATGAGCTGTTGGGAGCGTCGCTCGGCAGCTATCGTCAGACAAAACTCGACGCGCGGGTGATCCGTGTCAGTATTGCGTAAAGTTTGGTGTACCCGGTGCGCATTCTCCGGGTAAAAATGGGACTGTTCAGGTTCCAGGATTAGGACTAGAAATGCGCGATCCTGCCAAATTGGCAAACCAGGACGCAGGCTGACTTTCGCGATCTCTTCCCGAGCACTAGCGATGTCTGACGCAGATTCCACCGTGTTGGTCATCGACGACGATCCAGACCTCCGCGCCTCGGTTGGACGTCTGCTGCGATCGCTCGGCATTAACGTTCAGCTATTTGCCTCTATTTCCGACTTCCTGAAGTCCGATCCGCCGGATTGCCCCACCTGTCTGGTGCTCGATATTAGACTGCCCGGCCAAAGCGGCCTCGATCTCCAGCGCGAGCTGGCTGCCGCAAACAGGGAGATCCCGATCATCTTCGTCACGGGACACGGTGACATACCGATGTCCGTGCAGGCTATGAAAAGGGGAGCCATCGAGTTCCTCACCAAGCCGTTCCGCGATCAGGATCTCCTCGACGCCATTCAGCTCGGCCTGTCTCGCGACCGCGCGCGGCGGGAAAGCGACAAGGATCTCGCGGCGCTGCGGGAGCGCTTTAGTTCGCTGAGCCCCAGGGAGCGCGAGATCGTAATTCAAGTCGCTCGCGGCCGCCTGAGCAAACAGATCGCCCACGATATCGGCATCGCCGAAGCCACGGTGAAGGTGCATCGCAGCAGGGCAATGCAGAAGATGCAGGCCGGTTCGCTTCCCGAACTCGGTCGGATGGCTGACAAGCTCAAACTGGTGCCAGATCCGCCGCACCGCTCCTGAGCTGTGCCCTGACATGGTGCGCTACGCGCGCGGGGAGATCAGTCAAGCAGTCGCGCACTCTCAAAACAAACCAAGAGAAAAGGCCGGCGGGAGCTACGCCGCCGGCCTTTTCTTGCAACTGCCGGCTCGCGGGGTCCGGTTCTGTTGCGATCCCGGCATTGTGTGCCGGAGGAAACGAAGATCGGCTGCTGTGCACTTGGCGGCCCGCATCGCTTGAATTGTTACCGCAGAGGGACCGCCGGCTCCATTGTGCGCCTGTCTAGCGTGAATGCACTGAGGGAGGTTCGCGTTAGTGAGTCCGGATACTGCAAATAATACGTCGGTCTATTGATCGCTAAGCGCTGCGCAGACGCGCGCCAACCCGCAGGTTCCTCGTCGGTGATTATTTCGATGTGCCCCGTGTTGCCATCGCGGATATTGATCAGACCCGCGGCGTCCTTGATGCTGCCACCCGCCCACCCGCAATCCTCTGCCCGATTGAGGCGGTCGCCCCGGCTTGTAAATCTAGGTTTAGGCAATGCAACCAAATCTGTCATTGCCCGCCACCAGCGTGGAATAGCTCGCGGCGCTCCAGATCGTCAGATTACGTGTCGTTAGCATCTTTGCCGGGAACAGCCCTGCCAAGGCACGCGAGGTCAAAATGCGATCGACTTTAGCTTTTGGACGCTTGGAGCAATTTTATCCCGAACCGGGGCTTGACGCCGGACGCGCCGTACACGGTTCCGCTGCGATCAGGACATCCTTTGATAAGCAAACCGCGTCGGCCGTCGCCGCTCCCACCGACCTTTCATTCGGACCGTTTCGCTTGCTCCCGACGCAGCTTCTTCTGCTGGAAGGCGATAAGCCCGTGGCGCTCGGAAGCCGCGCACTGGAGATCCTGATCGCCTTGCTCGAACGCCGCGGTGAGCTGGTCAGCAAGCAGGAGTTGATGGCTCGCGTTTGGCCGAATGTCTTCGTCGAGCCTGCAAACCTCACCGTCCATATGTCCGCGCTGCGTCGAGCACTACGTGATGGACAGGCTGGGCATCGGTTTATCGTCAATATCCCTGGGCGCGGCTACTGCTTCGTCGCCTCAGTCGGCATGTCGGGACACGAGAACTGACCGAAGCATCCGCAGAGGCACTATCGTGGTCGCGACAATGGCAGAGCAGCCGTTCACCGTAGCGAAGGTTCCGGTCAGTTCCTGGAGCTTCGCCATCCGCGTCTGGCTGGCTACAATCCTGGCCTTGTTCGTGAGCTTTTGGCTGCAGCTTGAATCGCCGACGACGGCCGCGCTTACTGTTGCAGTTCTTGCTGAACCAACCCGCGGTCAAGCGCTGGACAAGGCGGGCTTTCGATTGCTCGCCACTGTCGTAGGCGTAACGGCATCGATCGTAATCACGGGCTTGTTCTCGCAGACCAGGGATTTGATCCTCATCGCGTTTGCGGTTTGGCTTGGAATTTGTGTTTTTGCATCGAAGCTTCTGGACGGTTATCGCGCTTATGCGGCAGTGCTGTCGGGTTACACCGTCGGTTTTATAGCGACACAGCAGATCGACAACCCGCAGCATGTGTTTGAATCCGGCATGGCGCGTGGCGCCGCGATCGCGGTCGGCATTCTGTCAATCGCATTGGTAAATACGTTGATGTTTGCCCCCGACCGTCGATCGCAGCTCGTAGCGCAGCTGACCGCGATTCGTCGTCGTGTTCGCAAGTATGCGGATGCGGCATTTCGCGGCAAGGCCGGCGACTCGACCACCTTCGTGGCGCTACTTCGGGATGTTGTGACGCTTCGTCCCGAGATAGCGAGCGTGGCTCTGGAATCGAGCGGCGGCTGCGCTGGAAGCGCGGCTGCCCGGAGCGTGGCCGTTGATCTCGTTGCCGAACTGCAGGTGGCTCGAGCGCTCAACGATGGTCGCGCACACGGCGTAAGCGATGAAAGTGAAGCCCGAGCAGGGAGCGAGTTACTTCGCCGGGATGAAGAACTTCGACAAGATCTGTTGGCCCTGAGATCAGCCAGGTGGCCGTCGCGGCTATGGCGCGCACCCTTGTATCGTTCCTATCGGATCGCGGCCGAAAGCGGTGTCCGCGCCTCACTATGGCTTGCGATCGCCTCGATCTGCTACGTCTGGGCCGGGTGGCCGGCGACGAGTGTATCGCTGTCTTTCGTGACGCTGATTACCGGATTGGGGGCGACAACTCCGAACCCGCGCGCCTTCACCGCCATTGCGCTTGTTGGTACGCCGATTGCAGTTGTCCTGACGGGCGTTCTCGAGTTCGTTGTCCTCAATGGCGCCGACGCGTTTCCCCTACTGGCCATCGCTCTTGCTCCTTTTACGATCGGTGCAGCGCTCCTCATGACCTCCAAAAATCTCCTGTGGTCATCACTTGGTCGCGTCAACCTACCTTACATCATGCTCATCCTGGGGCCGAGCAATCCGCAGGCTTACAATCCGCAAGCCTTCCTCTTCACATCTCTATACATCATCGCGGCCGCGGCGCTCCTGCTTGCGGCGCAGACCTTGATTCCGCCTCTGTCCGACGACAAACGCAGGATGTGGCTGCTCGCCGAGGCTCGCAGCGAACTGCAGAAGCCGATCCGGAGAGGCGAAGCCCGGGAGGATGCAACGTTCCGGGATGCCTCGCGGATCGGGCAATTTCTCGCCGCCGGGGGAGCGCAGGACAGCGGGGCCCTCGCAGAAATGCTCTCCTGCTTCGATCGATCGGCGATGCTTCGACAGGGCCACGGCGTCGCTTCCCCTCAGGAGGCAAACTGATGGCACACGCCTTTCCAGAGTTGATCATCGGGGGCGTCCTGTTGGCGCCGTTTGTAGCGTATTTGGTGGCGGCTCTCGTCGTCATCATTGTCATTCGGCCGCTTCTGCATGCCATCGGCTTTACGAAGATGTTCAGTCGGGCTTCGGTCGCGGAGCTCTGTCTGTACATATCATTTCTCGGCTTGTTGATGTTGGTATTCTAGAGGAGATGGCCATGGATGCGACGATCGATGATGAGGTCTTGCAGCAGGAGGAGGTGGAAGCACTCGCAGCGCACTCGTCGCCGCGTGTCGGTGATGCGTCGCCTCGCCAGGCAGGTAAGCTCGACGATATCGCGCGAAAGGTATCGGAAGCCGGTCCAGGCGACAAATCGATCGTCTCGCCCTCCGAAAGGTCCATGGCACAACGGCGAAACGGCGCCTTCCGAATCGCGCAGCATGTGTTGCGGAAGGTGGCTACTGCAGGTATCGCAGTCGTTGCGGTGCTGGTCGCTCTCGTGACCTGGGATCAATACAACGCCGGGCCATGGACGCGAGACGGGCGAATCCGGGTTCAAGTGGCGAGCGTGGCGCCGGAAATCTCCGGCAAAATCACGGAGCTGCGGATAGTCGACAATCAATTTGTCCGCAAGGGCGACGTCCTGTACGTCATCGACCCCTTCGATTTTGATGTCGCGCTGCACACGAACAAGGCGATCTTGCAGCAAAAGGTGGCGGACCTCAATGTGAAAGAACTGCAGTCCGAGCGTCGGCGACGCTTGTCGGATCTGGCAAGTAGCACCGAAGAGAAGCAGGTCTACGAGGGAAGTGCCCTGCAAGCAAAGGCCGCCGTCGATTCCGCTCAGGAGCAGGTACGGCAGGCGGAGATCAACCTGCGGCGAACTGAAGTGCGCAGTCCGGTGAATGGAATTGTCACCAACCTCCTGCTGCGTGAGGGCGATTACGCGCATCAAGGCGCCACCAATGTTTCGATCATCGACACGGACAGTTATTGGGTCGACGGCTATTTCGAGGAAACAAAGCTGGCTCGGCTGTGTGTGGGAGACCGCGCGGAGGCAAAACTGATGGGTTACTCGGCGCCGATTGTTGGCCACGTTGCAACTGTGACGCGTGGCGTCAGCGTATCGAACGCCGCGGCCGCGACCCAGGGCTTGCCCAACGTTGATCCGGTTTACACTTGGGTACGGCTGGCCCAGCGAGTGCCGGTCCGCATCATGATCGACAAGGTGCCGCCGGGCGTCCCACTGGTATCCGGCTTGACGGCAACTGTCACGATCCGGGACGGCAAAGACGGCGATAACGAAACGCTCTTGCAAAGGGTTCGCGCCGAACTCGAGTCGAGCTTTTTCGGATTGGTCGGTGAAGCTTCGGCGCGGCCAGGCTGCATTTCCGGCCCCTCGTCCCCGTAGCTGCAGAAGGCGATTGTTTACGAGACCTGCAGGCGACCGAGCCCCGGTCGGCGAGGTTTGCTGCTGTCATTCGCTTAAGGGCGGTCGGTCCTCTGTCTTATCCGAGCCGTTTCTCGTCTCCTCTAAGCCAAGGTTTATGTGCCGCAACCACAGCCGTATTCAGAACGACTCACGTGCAATAGAGGATAGACCCGCAAAACTGTAACTCTCCCCTCAGCAATCCGCTTGATGGAGATCACTGATGAGGAGAATCACTGTTCTCATTGCTTCTGCTGCGATCAACGCTTCCACGATTCCCATGGTCGCTGCGGAGTGCATCGACGACTCCTGCGCTCGCTCGGCTGCGGTACGAAGCCAACCCGCCAGTGTAGCCGACAAAGAGAAGAGTTGTCGCGGCTACGCCGCCTCATTCTATGAGTCCGTGATGTTGCGGCACGTCGCTGCCCAACGGGTCGACGGCGCGCAGGTATTGGCAGCGCTCGATTCCGTGATCAACGCCTTCAACGACCTGCTGGCGACGAAGTGCGGCGGTTGAGATCCTTACTGGTAGGCAAATGACAATCCGCGAGGTGCTCAGATGATTCTGTTTCCTCTCATGGCCACCTGGATGTTGTTCGAAATTGTCGGAGCGACGCCCCTGCCGGCTTTCGTGCCGTCCCGTCGTGAACACCGGCAACGCCGAGATCTCGTGCCATCCCGTCGCATTTGAAATGAGGCTGAACGTGACCCAGGTCTATTTCCACTGCTCCAACACGAGGAAGGTTTTCGTCGACCGCCACGGCGCCTCCGTGAACGACCTCGCTGAGGCGCGAGATCACGTGACCCGCGTCGTGCAATCCTTCACCAATGAGCGCAGTCTCGATGATTGGCGTGACTGGCTCCTCCATGTCAGCGACGATCAGGGCGATGAGCTTTTCGTTGTGCCCTTCACTTTCGTGCTCGGCAGACCCCATTGAAGGCCGCCAGGCATTGGCACCAATGCCAAAGACATTGAGGAGGCGTTCTCGTGATCAAGATCATTGCCGTGCTCTGCAGTCTGTCCTCTCCGGACAATTGTTACGAACAGATGGTCACCAACTCGGATTTCGCGGATGTCTCGGTGCAGTCATGCCTGATGGGCGCGCCGCAGCTCGCGGACTGGATGAAGCAGCATCCGGCGGAGCGCCTCGCGGCATGGCGCTGTGTAGTCGGCAAGCAGAGCAGCAGAGGAGCTTAGCGTGAGAGGCAGATCGCTTCGAAAGCGGTCGATGCACTGGAACAGGCGTTAGGCACGATTTACTTGGATTTGGATTGCTTTACTCGCACCGACGTTTCTTGTCGGATAGCAAATCGCCTTGGGGAGCAGACAGCTTCGCAAGTGCTTGGCCCCGGCGCCTGACCCTTCGCCGTGGCTTCCCGCGGCCGGTCCTTTCCTTCCCGAGGACCGGCCGCCCCCTTCAGGGGCCTGGCAGTCGTCTGCGCCCGATCGTATGGGCACGGCGGCTCTTTCGGACGGGGAGGTTCGGATCGTTGAGCACCAACCGGACGGAGGCGTCGCTCCATGCCTTATGATCATTTCTTCTCCGCCGCGCTTGCTCGCCTGCACGCCGAACGGCGCTATCGCGTGTTTGCCGATCTCGAGCGCATCGCCGGGCGTTTCCCGCATGCAACATGGCATTCCCCGAATGGTCCGCGCCCGGTCGTGATCTGGTGCTCGAACGATTACCTTGGCATGGGCCAGCACCCGAAGGTGATCGGCGCCATGGTGGAAACCGCCACTCGCATGGGTGCAGGCGCCGGCGGCACTCGCAACATTTCCGGCACCAATCATCCGCTGGTCGAATTGGAGCGGGAGCTCGCCGACCTGCATGACAAGGAAGCTGCGCTGGTCTTCACCTCGGGCTACGTGTCCAACGAGACCGGCATCGCGACCATCGCCAGACTGCTGCCGAACTGCGTGATCCTGTCAGACGCCTGGAACCACAATTCGATGATCGAGGGCGTGCGGTGTGCTGGCGTGGAAAAGAAGATCTGGCGCCACAACGACATTGACCACCTGGAAGAGTTTCTGGCGGCGGAGGCACCCGAGCGGCCAAAGCTGATCGTGTTCGAGGCTCTCTACTCGATGGACGGCGACGTCGCGCCGGTGAACCAAATCTGCGATGTCGCGGAGCGCTATGGCGCCATGACCTTCATTGACGAAGTCCATTCAGCCGGCATGTACGGACCGCGCGGGGCCGGCATTGCCGCGCGCGAGGGTGCCTTGCACCGGATCGATGTGGTCGAGGGCACGCTGGCGAAGGCCTTCGGCTGTCTTGGCGGCTACATCGCGGCGAGCGCCGACATCATCGATGCGGTGCGCTCCTATGCGACGGGCTTCATTTTCACCACCGCGCTGCCGCCCGCAGTCTGCGCTGCCGCTACCGCAGCCATCCGGCACCTCAAGACTTCACGTTGGGAACGCGGCCGTCATCAGGACCAAGCGGCGCGGGTCAAGGCTGTGCTCAATGCCGCCGGCCTGCCGGTGATGCCGACCGACACGCACATTGTGCCGGTGATGGTGGCCGATCCGGAGAAGTGCAAGGAGGCGAGCGATCTCCTGCTCGCCGAGCACGGCATCTATGTCCAGCCAATCAACTATCCGACCGTCCCGCGCGGCACCGAGCGACTGCGCATCACGCCGACGCCCTACCATGACGATTCGCTGATTGATGCGCTTGCCGAGGCGCTGGTCGATGTCTGGGGGCGGCTCGGGTTGCCACTGCGATGCCGGGCGCTGGCGGCAGAGTAATTTACCGATGGCCCCGCAAGCTCGGCTCCGCCAATTCGATGGCTCCAAGTGCCGCGGCCCTCACCGACCGACTATCGCATCAACAAGCAGATGCAGATGATGAAGTTCAATGGCGAGCACTGGGAACTGTTCGGCCCGATCATCGAGGATACGAGCGCGGCGGGTTGACAGCTCGCGTTGTCTAGGGGTGGTCGAAAGTCTGGATGCTAATGCAGATCGACCGGGCTCCTGGCTCATGCGCAAAATCGGGGCATTAAATACAAAAAGCCCATCCGTGACGAGTACCGTCTTCTTCCACCCTGCCGATGGGAGCGGGGTCGATCCTCAGCCGCCTTTCGCCCGCCCGCTGACTGTTTGCCTCACTAGAGTTTCGACCGTTCCGGTGGGTAAGAGCGTCCGATAAACGCGTCGTCCAGCAACGCCAGAACCTCGTCATACGTCACTGGCCGTGGATTATAGTACGGCGATTCCACTACAAGCGATGCGGCACGGCCGAGGTCTATTCGCTTCATGCCAAGTTCTTCCAACGTAGTCGGCGCACCTAATTCCCGCAAAAGCTGGAAGATGGCGCTCGCCGCGTTAGATGCGCTCATGGCGCGTTCTATCCGGCTCATTGCCTCGGGCGCCGCGACATAGTTGTAGGCAAGCACGTGCGGCAGGAGGACAGTGTGCGTTTCCGCATGTGGCAGATTGAAGCTGCCACCAAGCACGTGGCAGAGCTTGTGATGGAGCGCCATGTTGGTTCGTCCCAACACCGCGCCGCACAACCAGGCGCCATAGAGACAGTCGCTGCGGGAATCGAGATTTCGTGGAGCTGCCTTCATCCCCGGTAAGCCACGGGCCAATGCGGCGATGCCTTCTTCCGCCATGAGGTTCGTGATCGGATTCGCATTTTCTGCATAGAGTGCCTCGGTCGCGTGCGCGATCGCATTGAACCCGCTCGTGATCGACATCGTCTTTGGGAGATCGAGGGTGAGACAGGGGTCATAGATCACCGTTTTCGGCAGCACGCGGTGGTCGCGCCCAGTCGTTTTTCGCCCATCCCTGGTGAAACCATAGATTGGCGTCATCTCGGAGCCGGCATAGGTCGTGGGAATCGCCAAGATCGGCATTGCAGAATGCAACGCGATCGCCTTGGCGAGTCCTATCGTCGATCCGCCGCCTGCCGCCACGACGCAATCCGCTCCGAGTCGGGTAGCCTCGTCAATTGCCCTCTCTGCGGTTTCAAACGGGACATGCATCGCAGCGTGTGGATAGACTCCGACGCTCCGATCTCCGAGCGATCCCGAAATGTCGGTCCCCAGTGCTACTTGCTGGGGTGTCGATAGGACCAGCGCACGTGTCGCGCCGAGCTGCTCAACCTCGCGCGGCAAATCATCGACCGCGTTCGGTCCGAACACCACGCGCCCGGGAGAACCTTCGAAAATAAACGACTTCATGGGGTACCTCTCTCCCGCAAGAGCCGCTGGTGCACCGAGCGCGGCGCAGCTAAGCTGTCGCACGGGCGACAATGAAAACCATTCCACGCAAGCACGTTGAAGATCTCGACCTGCACGCACTTCGGGTCCTCGATGTGCTGTTTCGGGAACGAAGCCTCACACGCGCCGCGGAAGCGCTGCATACGCAGCAGCCTGCGCTGAGCAAGACGCTGGCCCGGCTTCGACGCTACTTTGGCGATCCGCTGTTTGTGCGCGTCGCCTTGCATATGGAGCCGACGGCGAAGGCGCTCGAGCTTATTGAGCCGGTTCGTGCCGTCCTCGACGGGCTTCAACGGCTTCGCAACGAACAGACCCGCTTCGACCCCGCGCGCTCGACGCGGGTGTTTCGCGTTTTTACGCTTGACGCGGGTGTCATTGTGATGCTGCCAGCCATCATGAAGAAGCTGCTCGAGACGGCACCAGGCGTGCGCTTGCGCGCGGCCCAGGTCGACTTGCAAAGCCTCAATGCCTCGCTCGAATCCGGCAACATCGATCTCGGGATAGGCGAGTTTCCGCTGCTCATTCCCGGTATTCGCCGACAAAAGTTGTTCTCGGGCCGGCACATGTGCATTTTTCAAAAGGACCATCCTCGACTTTCCCGCAATCCCTCGCTTGCTGCCTTCCTTGACGAGCAGCACATCTTCATCACGGCCGCCGGCACCGGACATCCTCACCAGATCGCGGAGCGTACGCTGGAGGACCAGCTTCCGGCGAAGAACATCATCGCCCACGTGCCGACGTTCACTGCGGCCGCGATCCTCGCTAAAAACACCAACGCGGTCGCGACGATGCCGGGACCCGTCGCATCCGTGCTAGCGCGCGAGCTCGACATGCAACTCGCAAAGCCGCCGATCAAGCTTCCGGAATTCGAAATCGCCCAGTACTGGCACGAGCGGTTCGACCGCGATCCCGGCAATCAATGGTTGAGATCGATCGTCCACTCCCAGTTTGGCGGCGGCAAGTCACCCGCCAGGGGCTAAGCACCCCTGTGCTGCGGCACTCGTTTTGGTCGATGCGTGCTCCGTGATCGGCTCCAGGACGAAGTCATATTGCAGCATCCAGAACGCATGATGGGCGATGGTTCCGTTGGGCGTCACGCTGCCAGCCGGCATCAGATCGAATTCCGAGATCAACGGAGCCTTCACACCGTAAACCACGTCGCTCGCAATATACGGGCACGACTTCTTGAATAGATGCGTGATCAACTGGTGATGGCCGGGTGCATTGATCAGGAAGTGGATGTGAGACGGCCGCATCGGGCTGATCTTGGTGCGGGCCATGATTTCCCCGACGGGACCGTCCATCGGGATCGAGTAAGGCACTGGCAACACGGTTTGAACGACGAAAGCGCCGGTCGAATCGGATCTGAATACGCCGCGCATCCACGCTTCATCCCCACCATGCTGCGCGTCGTAGTGGCCGTCACCATCCGCTTGCCAAATATCAAGCGTCGCGCCGACGATCGGCTTACCATCCAGGTTGCGAACCGACCCGGCAATGTAGCAGGGCTCGCCGGGCGCCCCCCTCGCAATGTCGGCTCCATTGGGCAGGTTCGGCGAGCCGTGCACATGGAAAGGCCCGGTCACTGTCGTCGGGGTCGCCTCGCTCGACAGGCGGTGATTGATGCAGTCGATCAACATGCTGACACCGACAACATCGGAGGCAAGCACGAACTCCTGCCGCTTCTCATTCGACAGCTTTCCCGTACGCGTCAGCCATTCGATGGCGGCCATCCACTCCTGCTCGGTAGGTTCAATATCGCGCACGAGGGCATGGAGATGCTTGATCATCGACTGCATGATTCTTCGGAACCGCTGGTCAGGAACTGCCTCCCATCGATCCAGCACGATATCGGTGATATTGCTCTCGGTAACGTAGGTCATCGCGCGCTCCGTGAATTTGCCCGTCCGGACCAGACCGGAGCCTGGCGCGGACGGATGCTCGACTTCAGATCCTGGGATCGACCAGCGCGCCCAAGCTGGCCTTGCGTGACGCCATAGCTGCCGCGCCGGTATCTTGGGCGCGGGCGTAGGCCGCGGAAGCGCTGTATTCGGTCGTTGCTTGCTGCTCTAGTTCGATGCCGCAGGCCTCGCGTGCGAACTTGGCGTACTCGCCGGCGCCGGAAAATTCCGCGCGCTGCATTGTCAGCGACCGAATCGCCATCAGCGGCGTGCCGTTGAAGTTCTCGAACATGAAGAGGCGCCCACCCCAATCGGACAGGTACAGATCGCGGATGACGCGGCCGATCCTGAGCCGATCATACGGTTTACCGTTCGGGCCGGTATTGAGCTTGGTGAGCCAGGGACCGAGTTTGGCGTCCTTCCACTGTGATTCCGTCGGGAAGAGCAACGCGCTGCGGCCGCAGAGATCGAGCAGCTCGTACATCATCGAGGAGAAGTGCTCGAGATAATAGGCCCGTCCGAAATCGTATATTAAGATATTCGGCTTGTAGTGCCCGCCCGGCGTCAGGAAACCCATTTCCTCCGAGGCGACGACGTGGGCCATCATGGCCTGGTGGAATCCGACAAATTTTGCGACGCGGGTTTGGACAGCAGGGATCTTGGCGGTGCCGATATGTTCGGTGATGAGGATCGCAAGCCCCGCCATCAGCTCGGCACGGACCATCTGACGGATGATGGCGTGGTAATGCAACCAATCAAACACCCGCTGCGGATAGAGCTTGGCGTGATCGGGGTTGCCGATATGGAAGACGTACTTCCAGGGAATCAGGACGTTTTCGAATATCGTGAGGTTGTCGAGTTCGTCGCCGGCTGAGGCCAGGGGGTGCTCGACCGGCTCGTCCTTTACGGTACTCTCGCGGCAAACGACCGTGACGCCTTTGGTGTTGACCGGGGTCATCGCGAAGATGATCTGTTCGGCCGGGATACCCGGACGAAAGAAGACGCCAATGTGGATCCAGTCGCCAAAGGCTGTTCCGGTGCCAATCGCCTTGACACCCTCGACGACGATGCCCTTCTCGCCGATCTCGACGATCCGTAGGGCGGGCGAGCGCGCCTGCGCGTCGGTCGTCGAACGATCCGCCTGCGGGTCGACGAATTGCGGCGTGCAGTTAAGATCGTTGTCTCGAGCGAATTCATAGAAATCGACGATGTTCTTGGCCAATCCGCGACCTTCCGCGCCAATGGCGGCATCCTCCCAAGGCTGCGGATCGTCAACATAGGTGAGCAGCGGGTAATTGTTCGTATCAGGCATCCGCGGAAACGAGGTGCCGCCGAGCTCGCGCATGACGGTCTCGTGATATTTGTGTTTGCGCTTAACGTCATCCTTGTTGCGGTGACCGAACCATTGCATGGAGCGGCGGACGCCGTCTTCGTCCACGAAGGTCATGATTTCCCGCAGATCCTCGCGATGATGCAGGTCGTAGAAGTCGGCGATCCGGCGAGCATAGTCGCGGGTCTTCGGATGGGTAGCGACGTTATCGATCTTTTCGTTGCCGACCCACACGGTGCGGCCGTCATTGAGGGCTTCCAGGTATTGCGCGCCTGTGCGTAGCATAATCAGCTCCATGGGTTGAGGTTAGAGGCCGGCAGATTCAGGCCATGTGACGCAGGGTTGCGTAGTCGCGGCTGTGATAGATCAACGGTTCACCGTCGCTGGCATGCTCGGTTGAAAGCACCTCGGCAAAGATCACGCTGTGCGTGCCGACTTCCCTGACGTCGGCGATCCGGCAATCGAGCGCGACGCGCGAGGCCGTGCAGTAGGGTGCGCCGGTGGCAAGTACCCCCCAGTTCGGACCGGAAAATCGTTCGATCATCGGCACCCGGCCGACACCAGCAAACAGCTCCGACAAGTCCACTTGATCGGTGCCGAGGCTGGAGACGCACAGCACACCGTTGGCCTTGATGATTGCATTCGCAGCACTCCTGCGATTGACGCAGACCATGATGGTGGGAGGTTCGTCAGTCACCGAACACACGGCGGAGCACGTGAAGCCGGCAACGCCATGCGGACCGTCGGTACAGACGATCGAAACCGAACAGGCGACGCGCGACATTGCTTCGCGGAAGGTCGCCGCTGTCGTCACTTTTATGGTTGCTTGAATAGAGTCCTGGACTCGGACGTCGCCAGCCGGAGACCGGAGTTCATTGGACGCTTGCATCTTCCTCTCCATCGCTTCTTGACTTGGATCCGAACGTTATTGGGCGAAGGCGTTTTCCTGTTCTTCGTTTGAGGGTGTCGCAATCGGAGAAGCCGCGCCATCTGGGGCACGGCTATTGAGAGTATTGCCTTAGGGGAATGGTGGTTGTCGGTGATGCCGCCGCGCTTGATGCTGGGTGGTGGTCAGCTCTGCCGCCGTAAGCCGTTTTGCTTGCCGCCGACTCAGGCGGCTTCCCAATCTGACCCTGTGCTCGCATCCGCGGAGAGGATGGACCAAGCTAGTCACTGCGGTATTTCGCCAGAACGGGAGCTACTGCACCGGGCGCTCACCGTCGAGCGTCACGAAGCCCAAGCCATATCACCAGAAGGCTTATGTCATCTGCCCGGACCTCGGAGAGGCCGGCGCGCTCTTCACGCGAGGCTGGGAGCGCAAGGTGGAGATGGTCGGTGACATGGCAAAGAAGACCAAGCGGGAGATCAATACCGTGTGGATCTATCCGCCGCGGCCCGAGCGCGCCGCTGCGCTCGCGCCGACCCGGAACGCGTGACCCATGTCTAAGTGCCTAACGAACACGGGCCGCGCTTTACACAGCGCGGCCCGTGCCACAAGGTACTCGTGACAGGTCGCCGTGCCCGCTGAAGGAAACCATTCGCCACGCAGCGCTGGCGCTGCTCAGGATGGCCAAGGCAACCTCCGACTCCCGGGGTTGCGGCTGGGCTCGTCGAAGCCATGCCGATCTCAAAGATGAAGTGGATGAAATGCCGCCGCCAGGACCCGTGTCCTCAGTTTGGTAGCCTCCGTCATTTCGCGCTTGCCTTCCTTTTCAACTCTCTCCGCTTTTTGGTTGCGGTCTTGAGTGATCTCAGCGGCTCCAGTTCGGTGTTGAAGTCGCTCTTCATTAGTCTTGCAAGACGGTCTTGGTACTCATGTTCGCTGATCCGATCCTTGATCCGCTCTTTCCTTTTCATTCGCCAACCCCACTGCCGAACAGCTTATTGCGAAACACACTTCCAGACGACGCTGCGCATTGGCGGTCGCTTCAAAGGCTAAACGCAAGGGTTCTGGGAGGAACGGAGCGGGGAGATGCACGAACTGCGACAGCGTAGCTGTCCTGCCGCTAGGGGGTGAACCTCGATCCTTCGAACAACTAGCCAAAATGCACTCTCCGGGCCTCTGGCTAGCCGAACTACGATCCTCGATGCGTGGCTGCCCGGCGTCTCCAAGGTCCGATGGTCCGTGCGGCTCTGATTCCTAACTTTTCGCATACCAGGACGATCTTCCGAACGGCGCCTTTGACCCATCGCAGTCTCATCGTGCGCGTATTGGATGTATTGATGTAAATATACAACCTCATGAGGATGAGAATCGCAATGACTCTTACGTTGATCTCATTATTTGTCAGGCGGGCTCACCGCAGGCATCGGCTTTGTTGGCAATGGTGCAAACTGATGCGGCCCCGGCAGTGCTATTGCCAACGCTAAAAAGACAAGGATGATGATTGCTAGCACGCGCATTCCAAAATCTTAGATCACTCCACAATCTGCGCAATGTGGTAACAAGTCGAATATCGCGCAGAGGTTGCCGCTGAAGACCGCCTCATTGGCTGATGTCCTTACGGGTGGTCCAGAGTCTGGAGGCTGGTTCCCGCCGCCCGGGCTCGCCGTCTCATATGCGAAAATCTCCATCCTTAAAAACAGAAAAATCCACCTTTTGAGTGCGGCTTTGCGCCAGCCGTTTCGTCTGCCGGGCTGCTCTTGACAAGGCCTTGTTATGGGGACTGAAAGCTTGCGGGTCCACCCGGCGACCGGCGTCGCATTAGCCTAACAAAAATTTAGATGCGAGAGTTGCCTAGAAATGCTTCGCGATCTTGGGGGGCGCGCAGTCCAGGATCGACGTGTTTCGGCCATCCTCAATTTTTCTTGTAGAAGATGATCCCGATGTTCGTGCGACCATGGCGGCTATGCTTCGGGAACTCGGTCATCGTGTCGTCGCGGAGGCCGCCACTATTCCCGACGCGAGCGCCTTCGCGGTAACAGCCGAGTTCGACCTCGCTGTCCTCGACATCAACATCGGTGGCTATCGTATCGATCCAGTTGTCCACCTGGTTCAAAGGCGCTTTCGACCCATGCTCTTCGTCACCGGGAATGGTACGCGCTGGCTCCCGTCGCTCTTTCGAGGACACGCGGTGCTAGAGAAGCCGATTTCGATCGAGAAGCTGGAGGAGATGATCGATGGGATCGTCGGCCACGCTGAGTAGTGGTTATTCGGTAGAAGCCCCCGGAGGGCATCACCTCCGAGGGCCTTGGGGGCGCCTAGGGCTGGGTACCTCCGCCATGCCCTATGCGTCTCCAGAACTCCGGCTCAGGCGATAGTCTGTAGCTCTTCTTGTTCCTCTCTCGCCAAAACGCGAAGCATTTCGAGACCGATCTGGCCTTCCTGAGGCGAGGTTATGTATTTGATTTCCTCGCCGCCCCTTTGAAGAGTGTCGATCGTCGTAAGCGCCTCAAGAGCCGTCTTGGCATCGGTTCCCGAAACGCGTTCGGTGTGGCTCGTGGCGAAGACAATAGTGTACGGCATGTTCTGTTACCTCTACTTTCGATCCACCTTGTTGGCAGCTTAAGGCAGGAATAGGACATGGTTTGGGCTGTTTGATAGCACTCGGCCGGAACCAGGCTCTCGGTTCACTGTCAGCCATTGACGGTCATCTTCTGAATTTCGGAACGCGTTGCGCGCGTGCTCGTACCTCGCGGCGGCGCCGCTTTCGATCGCCGGCATCCCGCTGGTGATGGAATCACTCATAACGCGCCAAGCCGTCGATGACTCCGCTTGTTAGGTTGGCTGTCGAAGCCGACGTATTGAACCGGCGGACCACGCGGGGTTGACGAGCCGCCGCTCCCCGCACTTGGAGGACGAGGATGGGACTAGCCTGCAGATGGTAGTCGGCGTTATAGTGTCTTTCATGAGCTTGGATGCGAAAGACGTAGCACTGCTCAGGAAACTCTGGGCCGCGGGACAGAGCGCCGCACAAATCGCGCGCCGTCTGGGATGCAGCCGTAACGCGGTCTGCGGCAGGCTCACTCGTTTGGGCCTGAAGCGTGGTCGCAAGCCGCCGACAGCAAAGCCCATGATAAGGTCGGTCCCGAAGCAAAGGCCGGCGTTGGTAGCCTGCGCCCGCCCGGTGACAAAGAAGGTGTCGCGGAAGACAGGGAAGAAGCAGAAGGAATTCACCAAGCGCCAGCTTTATGCGATGCTCGCTGAAGCGCTCAGGAATACGGGGTAACGGGCTAACCGCGAGATTGCTGCGGCGCTGCCTCTGTATCCTGGTTCAGTTCGCTCGCTACGGCGAGTGCTTTGCCGCGAACTGTCCGCCTGTGGATCCGAAGCCGTCGCCCGGGGTAGCCGCGCATGCACTGGCCGGGGACACCTACACCCCGATGTCTGCGGACTTCCGCGCAACCCGTATTCGTTGCGGTGCCGGTGCCCTCGCCGCGGGTGAAACACAGGCACGCCGTTTGCCGGACTTGCATAGACGACCTCGCCGGAGCCTTGGCAATATCTTTGGCCGAGGATGGCGTGGTACGGCGCGAGGAAAGCGGAGATGAAATCCGACAGTTCGTTGTTTAACGTCAACCGCCGTACGCTGCTTTTCGATCTTGCGCTGCTGCCGGCCTTGTCCGGCCTCCCTTTTTCCGCGATGGCACAAACGCGGACGACGCAGGACGGCTCGCTGGGCTCGTGGAACGAAGGGCCGGCCAAACAAGCGATACTCGATTTCGTCCGGTCCACAACTGACCAAACGAGCCCAAAATTCGTTCCGCCAGAACAGCGCATTGCGACCTTCGACCAAGACGGCACGCTATGGGTCGAACACCCGATCTATTCGCAAGTCGTTTATTGCTTGGATCGCGTGCCAGCTCTGGCTGAGGAAGACCCCAAACTCCGAGATATTGAGCCGTTCAAGACAGTCCTCTCGGGTAATCGCGAGGCAATCACCAAGCTATCGCTGCATGACCTTGAAAAAATCCTTTTCGCCACGCTGACCGGCATGTCGGTGGACGATTTTGACGCGGAAGTGAAGAGATGGCTGGCAAGCGCGAAGGACGGGCGCTGGAAGCGGCGCTATACCGACTTGATCTACCAACCAATGCTTGAAGTCATGCAGTATCTGCGCAGCAACGGTTTCAAGACCTATATTGTAACCGGCGGCGGCCAGGACTTCGTGCGAGTTTACAGCGAATCTGTGTATGGCGTCCCGCCTGAACAGGTGGTGGGCACGGTAGGTGGCACAAGGTTCGGCTATCGGAAGGATGGCACTCCGTTCCTGACCAAAGAGCCCAAGCTACTTCTGAACGACGATAATGCCGGGAAACCGGAAGGCATCCATATGATGATCGGCCGGCGGCCGTGCGCCGCGTTTGGAAACTCGGACGGCGATCGGGAGATGCTTGAATACACCGAGGCTGGCGGCGGTGCACGGCTGATGATGTTGGTCCTGCACGACGACGCTCAGCGCGAATACGAGTACGGACCGGCGCGGGGGCTGCCCGAAACCAAGGTAGGCACGTTCAGCCAATCGCTCTATGAGGAAGCTAAGAAGAAAAACTGGACGGTAATCAGCATGAAGAACGATTGGAAGCGCATATTCAGCTTCGAGGAAAACGGTTGAGTCTGGTGCTGGCCCATGACGACTAACGCTGATGCCGGGGGAGCTTCGGCGTGCGCGCGCAACGAAATACTTGATTGAAGGCGACCGGCCGCCAGAACGATAACCGCAGCGACCTGCTTACCTCCATTCAGCCATTAGAGCTCTCGCTTCTTGCAAATCGCGGGTGTTGAACCCTCCCGTGAACCAGTCGTAGATGGGCACGAGAAGCTCAATCCGTCTCGCCGAAAATCCCTCGCTCCCGCGCCTGCCGTGATCCAACGAGATCGCCGATCAACACGAGGCCCGTCGCAAATGCCGACGCGGGCCTGAAGCGGGATATGGTCCCGGGTCAGGTGCGGCAGAATCGTTTCGCCGACGCCATTGTCCCGAAATGCCGCCTCAAAGGCCAAGACCTTGATTGCGCAGCCGATTTGACGCCACATTTCGGCTCGCCGCCGATTGGTTGCCGAATTTGCATAGTGGAGATTGGCACTAGGGACAATGCTTCGAGCCCAGCAATCCGCGCTATGGTGCGGCGCAGTGTCACGATTGTGCGATGCTCCGTTTATTGACCACAGGTTGCTACCGGGAGATTGCCGTCTTTCATATGCCGCGACCGGGCAGGTCAAGCGAAGTTCAATTCGAGAGTCGAAGCATAGTTTATGAGTCGGGGGAGACAGAGATGTCTTGGATAAGAACCCGGGAAATTAAAGATCCGGCCGCCTGCCACGACGCGTTTGTAAATTCCGATTTCGAGGCATTTCCCAAGGAAACGGGTGATTTTCTCTGCAAGCTTATCCAGATTGGGATGGATCGCGTTTGGATGGCGCGCTACAGCCTGTCCTTACCCCAGGTCGACGTCTTCAGCATAAGACCTGAACGCACAGTGATTGGCTTTCTGACTGATTCCAGTTCATCAGTTCGTTACTGCGGTGCGCAGATTCTCCCGGGTGACATCATCATCAACAGAGCCAGCGAGGCGCATCAACAGACCGACAGAGGCTTTCACGGCGGCACAATGTCTCTCCCGTCCAACGAGCTTAACGCGGCGGTCGAGGCGGTCGTCGGGTGCGATTTCGTGCAAAAGCTCGCAAAACCTATCATCCGGCCCAGCCCGGCTTTGATGTCTCGCCTGTTGAAGCTTCACAAGGCGGTCGGACAGTTGGCCCATGACAATCCCGAAATTATCGAGTTACCAGAAGTTTGCCGGGCGCTCGATGACCGACTGCTTCACCTTATGGTGCGGTGCCTCGCGGAAGGCGCTGGTGTCGAGGCCACGACCGGCGGGCGCCGCCACGATGCGATCATCGCGAAGTTCGAGGAGTATCTGGCGGCTCACCCTGATCGACCGCTCTATCTCACAGAAATATGCGCAGGTATCGGTGTCGCTGAGCGGACCCTTCGCGCTGCGTGCGACGAACATCTTGGGATGGGGCCGATACGTTATCTCACCTTGCGTCGAATGCACCTCGTGCGGCGAGCGCTTCTCGGGGCGGAGGCCAAGGAGGCAAGCGTCACGCGTATCGTCACCGACCACGGCTTCTGGGAGCTTGGACGCTTTTCCGTCGCTTACCGCACGATCTTCGGAGAGTCGCCGTCGGAGACATTGCGGCGGCCCGCGGATCGGCAGGCGGCTTATCGCAATCGCCCCTCTTCGCTTCCGGCCGACGCGATTGCCGGAGGTTTGAGCTAAACGTGAGCTTCGTCGAAGCGCCACGCCAGCGTTCGGAGCCACCGTTCGGGTCGAAAAAAAACGGCCCGAAAAGTTCACTGTCGCCTGTTGCGGCGCCGGCGGGCAATGCACGCGCCGTCAAAGGCGCCTTCAGGAGCTCACGATTTCAACCGAGCGGAGCCGTGACCGACGCCAGAAGTTCCGAAATCGCATAGTCTAAAGCTGTCACTGCCTCGATAATTCCTCCCTCGCGGTGAGACCCAACGGCTCAATGGGACGCAAGAACTGTCCGCCGGTCCGAGGACGAGGCATGGCAGAAGGCGGCACACTGACGTTTAGCAATCCCGACGCCTACGCGGCCGCCTTTGCCGACGTGCGCCTCAATCTCACGATAACGGGCGCGGGAGACTTCCGGGCTCGGCTGACATCGCTGAAATTGAATCTTCTGGGATTTTATCAATGTCGTGAAGATCTCCCGCGCATTGCCTATATGAGGCTGCCCCCTGGGCAGCTATTCCTCTCATTTCCAGCCAGCAATGCGGCCCTCACGTTCAATGGCTTCGCTTTGCGGGCCGGCGATATCATTTTGCACGCGCGCGGTGGGCGCATGCATCATCGAATTGGCGGTAGAAGCCACTGGGGTCTGATATCAGTATCGCCTGAGCAACTCGCCAGTCACAGCGCGGCATTGACCGGTGAACCGTTCACGCCACCCGACACCGATAAAATCCTCCGTCCGGCGCGCCCGGACACGGCGCGATTCCGACGACTTTTCGAGCAAGCCTGTCACCTCTCCGAGGTCGGACAAAATTTGATCGAGCGCCCGGAGGTCGCGAGGGCCCTGGGACAGGAAATGCTTCACGCCGTGATTCATTGCCTGGCCGCCGACCAGATTGACGACGCCTCCAAGACCAGACGTCAGCACGCCGCGATAATGTCTCGTTTTGAGGAAGCGCTGGACAGACATTTCGACCGAAAACTCAATTTGCCCGCACTTTGCGCCGAGATAGGTGTGGCAGAGCGAACGCTGCGGATGTGTTGCGCTGAATTTCTCGGGGTAAGCCCGATGCGATATCTGCTGCTACGGCGATTGAACAAGGCCCGTTCTGCGCTGCGGCGCGCCGATCCTTCCATCGTCAGCGTCGCCGAGGTTGCTCGAAATCACCAGTTTCTCGAACTTGGGCGTTTTTCCGTGACGTATCGCAACACGTTTGGCGAGTCGCCTTCCGCCACGCTGCAGCGCGAGCCGCGACCACAATTGGCTGGGAAAGCCATGGCTCTTTCGACCAGGTCCGGCCCGAAACCCTCCGCCTGACGCCCGACCGTCATCTGTGCAAGGCGATTGTGGCGATGCTCTCGTGGATACGGCAACCTCGGCCACGCCCCAGAGATCAACGAGGCCTGGTTTTGGCTGCCTCAAGGAAACCGCCGCAGTCTGCCGAAAGTGCATAGCGCGGCAGGCGATCTTTGGGTCAGTTCATAGGCGCGATAGAGGCTGGCCGCGCTCTTGCGATGGTGTGCAACGGCAGACAGGTGAGCCTTTATCGCCGTAAGGAGTACAGGCGATGCTGGACCACACTGGTCGGCGGCCAGAGCAAACCTTGGCGTCGGAAGCGTTTCACGGCATGGTTCACATCGCTGGCGGGACCTTTCGCATGGGGTCCGACAAGCACTATCCGGAAGAGGGGCCGGTTCATCGTGTCACCGTCGATGGCTTCTGGATCGACGCCACCCCGGTTACCAACGCCGCCTTCCGCAAGTTTGTCCAAGCGACCGGTTACGTCACTTGCGCCGAGATCCCGCCTGATGCGAATGATTATCCCGGCGCATTGCCGCACATGCTCAAGGCCGGCTCACTGGTGTTCACACCACCAAAGGACCACGTCGACCTGCGGGACTGGACGCAGTGGTGGACGTTCAAATTCGGCGCGAACTGGCGGCGACCGTATGGTCCGCGCGGCTCGATCAGCGGTCTCGACGATCATCCCGTCGTCCACATCGCTTATCGTGATGCCGAAGCGTACGCCGCCTGGGCTGGTAAAGAACTGCCGACCGAAGCGGAATGGGAGTTTGCTGCCCGCGGCGGCCTCGATGGCGCGGAGTTCGCCTGGGGTGATGAATTTACCCCCGGTGGGCGACATATGGCCAATACCTGGCAAGGACAATTTCCGCGGCAGAACCGGGCCGAGGATGGCTTCGAACGCACTTCGCCGGTGAGGGCGTTCCCGCCGAACGCCTACGGCGTCTATGACATGGTTGGCAATGTCTGGGAATGGACCGGCGATTGGTATTCGTCCAAGCATGAGGCCGATGCGCCAAAGGCCTGCTGTATCCCCGAAAACCCCCGCGGCGGCCAGGAGAGCGCGAGCTACGATCCTTGCCAGCCGAAATTCAAAATCCCACGCAAAGTTGTGAAAGGCGGCTCCCATCTTTGCGCGCCTAACTATTGCCGCCGCTATCGCCCGGCAGCTCGCCATGCCCAACCGATCGACACGTCAATGAGCCATGTCGGGTTTCGCTGCATTATTCGTAAGGGAGAAGGTCATGAGTAATAAGGATATGCAGGATCAGACAACCAGAAGATCCGACTTCGACCGCCGCAAGATCCTGCTAGGCGGAACGGCACTTGCCGCCGCTTCGGCTCTCAGTGCTGCGACGTCAATTCAGACCGCGCAGGCCCAAGCGGCGCCGTCGGGCCAGAGACCTAACATCCTTGTCATCATGGGTGACGATGTCGGATGGTTCAACGTCGGCGCCTACCACCGCGGAATGATGTCGGGCAAGACGCCAAACCTCGACAAGCTGGCGTCTGAAGGTATGATGTTCACAGACTACTACGCCGAGGCGAGCTGCACGGCAGGGCGCGCCAACTTCATCACCGGCGAGTTGCCGATCCGCACGGGATTGACAACTGTCGGTCAGGCGGGGGCCGATGTCGGCATACCCGACCAGGCGGTCACGCTCGCAACCGTGCTCAAATCACTCGGCTACGCAACCGGACAGTTCGGCAAGAACCACCTCGGCGATCTCAACAAATATCTGCCGACGGTGCACGGCTTCGATGAATTCTTTGGGTACCTATATCACCTCGACGCGATGTCTGATCCGTACTGGTACTCGTTCCCCGCCAACCAGGACTACTACAACAAGTACGGCCCGCGCAGCCTGATCCACAGCTACGCGACGGACAAGGACGACACGACCGAGATGCCGCGCTGGGGTAAGATCGGAAAGCAGCGGATTGTCGACGAGGGGCCGCTGCCGCCGTTTCCCGATATGACGAACGTGCCGAACATGCACGATCTGCCGTTCCTGAAGGCGAAGTACGACATGACCACCTTCGACGAGGTGTTGGTCAAGGAGTCCAGCAATTTCATGGATAAGGCGAAGCGAGACGGCAAGCCCTTCTTCGTCTGGCACAACACGACGCGCATGCACGTCTGGACCTTCCTGCAGAAGAAGTACAGCGCGATGCAGAACCACGACACGAACTACGGTCTCGAGGAAGCCGGCATGGCCCAGTTGGACGACAGCGTCGGCGCCCTGCTCAAGCATATCGACGACATGGGCGAAACCAACAACACCATCGTCATCTTCACAACGGACAATGGCGCCGAGGTGTTCACCTGGCCGGATGGCGGCATGACCCCGTTCAAGGCCACCAAAGGGACCAGCTACGAAGGCGGCTTCCGTGTGCCGGCCATCATCCGCTGGCCGGGTCGCATCAAGCCGGGTTCAGTAGAGAATGGGATCTTCTCGGGACTCGATTGGTTCCCGACACTCGCCGCTGCGGCAGGAAACGCGAATATCACCGACCAGCTTCTCAAGGGCGTGATGCTGGATGGCCGCACCTATAAGAATCACCTCGACGGCTACAATCAAATGGATCTTCTGACGGGCAAGGGCCCCTCCGCTCGCCACGAGATTTTCTATTTCGCCGGCCCGCATCTCGGCGCCCTTCGCTATGATGATTTCAAGTTCCAGTTCTTCCAGCAGCCCTACGGGTGGCCCGGCGAAAAAGACACGACAGACATGCCAACCATCGTCAACATCCGCCAGGACCCGTTTGAGCGGACCCCGTCAATCCGCGGTCAAAGCCTGAACGATGCCGGTGGAGGTTACATGAATGATTTCATGGGCCGCGAATTTTGGCGGTTCGTGGTTGTTCAACAGGAGGTCGCCAGATTGGCGCAGACGGCCATCGAGTATCCCCCAATGCAAGCGCCGGCGAGCTTCAATCTTGACGCCATAAAAAGGGAAGTTGAGCAAGCCATCAAAGCCCATGAAGGGCAGTAACAGTCCGAACGGATTGCCCATTCAACATCCTGCTTGGTGGCAACGGCAACGACGTTCGAGGCGTCTCGCGGCTTTCGGCTGCCACCGTCACCAAGGCTGCCGAGGCCGCAACGTCCATGTGTGGAGAGCTCCTGATGAAGATTCTACACTTAGCTATCTTCTTGCTTGTATCCGCGCTCGCTACCGTTGCTTTGGCGAAGACGCCTCACACGAACGTTGTGCCAATCCGTGATGCCGGGAGACTGCCGCCGCCGGTCGATACCGGCAGGAAGGTTTTTATTTTGAGGCAGGATTTGTTCGATCGCAATAACCCGAACAACCTGCGATCGGATTACCCGGGTCCATCTGCCCAACCTGGCCAGTTCTGACAACCAGGCGCGGATGACGGATGCGCAGCCTTACTTGACGGCATGTAACTGAAAAGGACGACCGAAGGAGATTGAGATGAAAGCAGCGCTATTATCGCTGGCGCTCCTGGGAAGCCAGGCAGCGCTAGCCTCCGATCGCGTTCCCGAGTTGAACGTCGAGGCGACATGCAAGGCGACCACGGCCACCGACAAAGCAATGGGGCTTGTCCTGGCTCAAAGCTATGAGGGATGTATGAGCGATGAAACATCCGCTCGCACGCAACTGGTTACACTTTGGCAGACAACTTCTGCTTCTGTCCGCAATGAGTGCACGGGCGAGGCCGTGGTTGGCGGTACTCAAAGCTATGTCGATCTTCTCACCTGCATACAGATGTCGGACGACGCAAACCCTCGTCCACAGCTAACTCTGAGAGGAGCGAGCAAAAACCGGAATACGCCTCACTGAGATCGGGAAAGCTCCTCCAGCGCCTGGACCGGTACGGAAACGACGTTGGGCGTTCCCCACGCGGTAGAGATTCTTATTTCGTGGGACACCCCCATCAAACTCTGGGTGAACACGTTGCTGACGACCGCAGCGACGCGGCCGTCACAATCGACCACCGGAGCGCCGGAAGCGCCGTGATCGATGACGAGGCGATTGTCGCCCTCATAGATTTCCAATAGCGCCATGCCGGTGAGCTTCCCGCCATCTCCAAATCGGACGAACCGCCCTTCGACGGGGTGCGGGCGGCCAGCCGGATAGGCGAGCGTCATGACCTGCTGTTCGGGTACGAGCGGTTCCTTGCGGATCGCGAAGCTCTGCGCGGTGGAAACAGGTTGTTGGAGTTCGAGTACGGCCAGTTTTTCCGTTGGGCCGCCAGTCAGACGCTGGATGCGTGCGCCGATGAACTGGCTACCGTCTCCGTCCGTGATTTCGAGGGGCTTCCAGTCTTCCGTCGACAGATCCATCGCTGCGGTAACGTGTTCGGCGGTTACGATCGTCGTCGACGACAAAAACCAGCCGGTGCCTCGGATGCCGCTCAGGCCGTGATGCGCGCCGCGCTCTTCCTCATCGAAATGCCGCATAATACTGACGGTCGAATGCGCAAGCTGAGCCGGATCGACGCATGTTGCGCCAACCCGAGTGCTTGCAAGAACAACGGAAAGCACAACCAGCCAAAATCCGGTGCGTCCACCCATCGCAACCCCCTTGCCCAGCTGCAACGGAACGCGAACTGGGCGACGGGGCAACAGAACTGACTGGTTTATCCGGAGGTTTTTCTTGGAACTCTCAATTTACCCGCGCTCTGTCACGCATTGGTCACATGCGCTCGCGACGGGAGAGCAGCCAGCCGCAGTGCAATCTCGGCGCCCGTGGCTCGCACCAACCTTGCTGCTCGGTCCGCCCCAGCGCCAGTAAACTTCGGCGCATGTTGCCGAAGCTGCATAGCGCATCCAGACCGCTTCGACCAACGTGCCGTCCGCAAAGCGCCCGACCGCTCGCCCGAATGATCCTGCATGGGTCGCTAAGGCAAAGGCGGTCGGTGGGTGGAGGTGGGCGAAGGCTGCGGCCCCCAGCTTCGGCAGCTGACATCGAGGAAAGCAACCATGAGACTGCACAGAGCAATCTGGGGCACTCTTGCCGCGTTGTGTACCGCTACAACGATGGCAAGTGTTCCTGCTGCCGCCGAGCAGGGACAAAAGCCCAACATCCTCTTCATCATGGGCGACGATATTGGATGGATGCAGCCAAGCATCTATCATCGTGGCCTGATGGTCGGCGAGACACCGAACATCGATCGCATCGGCAATGAAGGTGCGATCTTCATGGACTACGTCGCAATGCAGAGCTGCACCTCCGGCCGCAATGCCTTCTTCACAGGCATGTATCCGCTGCGCACCGGCATGATCCCGCCGCAGCTGCCCGGCAGCCCGTCCTACCTGCGGCCCGGCACCCCGGCACTCGCCCAGTTCCTGCTCGATCTAGGCTACACCACTGGTGAGTTCGGCAAGAATCATCTCGGCGATCATACCGAGGCGCTGCCGACCGCGCATGGCTTCCAGGAATACTGGGGCTATCTCTACCACCTTGATGCCATGCAGCAGGTGAGCTTCCCCGACATCAACAAGACGCCACTGCAACAGACGGTTGCACCGCCCTGCAAGAATACCCCGATCCCCGGAATCCCGGAAGTACCTGGTGCAGTTGATCCAAAGACCACGATGTGTCTCACGCCACCGCGCGACATCCTTTCGTGCAAGTCGCCGGACGGCACGAGCAAGAACCAGATGTGCAGTGACGAAGGCGCGCTGACCCTGGAACGTTCGAAGACGGTGGACGAGGAAATCTCGGAAAAGGTCATCAGCTTCCTCGACCGCAACGACCCAAAGAAGACCAATAAACCCTTCTTCGTCTGGTACAACCCGGCGCGCATGCATATCGTGACCGTGTTGCCGCCGAAGTACGAGGCTATGGTAGGCGAGCGCGGCGGCAAGGACTGGGGAGTCAACGAAGCCGGCATGAAGCAGCTGGACGATAATATCGGCCTTGTTCTTAAGAAGATCGACGATATGGGCCAGGCCGACAATACCATCGTCGTGTTCACCACCGACAACGGCGCCGAGGCGATCTCCTTCCCGGACGGCGGCGTCACCCCGTTCAAGGGCCAGAAAGGCGAGGCCTGGGAAGGTGGCTACCGCGCACCGATGGTCATCAAGGAGCTATGGCTGATTCTGGGTGACGCGGCCTGATCAGGCGGCGTGGCTTTCAGTGGTCGGAATGACCTCGATGCCGTCAGTAAACTTTACACCGGCGATGACCTTCGGCAACTGATTTGTTCCTTTCAGTCGGCGCCATGTCTTCGATGCGGCGTCGATCAACTTGAACACCATCAGCTTCGCGGTTTTCGGCGAGAGCGATCCTTTCGTTCGCACCGTCCGGTGCCGCACCGTGGAGAACACGCTCTCGATCGGATTCGAGGTGCGCAGATGAGCCCAATGC
>NZ_AXAI01000022.1 GCF_000472425.1 Bradyrhizobium sp. Tv2a-2
CAGCCCATCCACGCCTTCTGCGCGGAACCGCTTGACCCATTTGGCGACAGTCTTTGGCGTAACGTTGAACTGGCACGCGGCGGCTGCCTTGCTCAGCCCGCCTTCAACAACGCATCGCACCATGGCCTCTCGACCTTTGGGCGTCAGTGGCGCATTCTTGTGAGTGTCCATTCGGTCCCCCGCGAATCACTGTGTGTTTGGTGACATCAGCGTTCACGGCACGGGCCGAATGGACAACCTCCTGAAAGTTCACAGCTAGAGCATGATCCGGAAAAGTGGGTAGCGGTTTTCCAAAAAGATCATGCTCAATCAAAGACCTAAAGCGCGATGACGAGTCAACCAAATCTCATCGCGCTTTAGGGGCCCGCGTGGCGGGCTCGCGCGGTTCTAGAGCTTGTGACCCTTCTGGCGCAACGCATCGGTCAGCCGGGCGCGCAGTTCATCTGTCGCCTTGCGGCTGATGTCCTGGCCGATCTGCGTGGTCTGCTGTCGCAGGCCTTGCGATATTCGGAGCAGCTTCTGGCCGACCGGTTGATGGTAGAAGTTATCCAGCTGCCGCAGCTCGTCGAGCGTGAAGTTCGTCGCATAAAGGGTCGCAGCTTGCTCGATCATCTGGTTGTAGAAGGGCGTATAGGCGTTTGCGATCATCGCCGCCATCGAATCATAATCCTGCTCGATTTCCGGCCGGTCCTGCGTCACGACAGGCTTCAAGCTCAACAGGATCACCGGCAGCAGCGCGCGGTATTGATCGGCCAGCCCCATGGTGGTCACGAGGTTCCGCGCCGTGGTCATGGCCTCAGGCGAGGGCGTTTCCGCGGCTGCCGGCAGAGCGAGGCACAGCAGCAGGGCTGAGATCAACGACAGATATCTTGACATGTCGCGCTCCTGTCACGCCTTCGCCGCTTCGACCGCGGGCATCACGGGCTCCTCGTCCTCGAGCACCTGCACGAAGAGGTCGGGCACCTCCCGCGCGCGATCTAGAACCCAGGCGATGCCGATCATGATCACGATGCCCAGGAGGCTCACGGCGAGCTGCTCCCAGGCGCCCTTGGTGTATTGCGTCAGGATCCAGTGCGCCGAAAACGACAGGAACACGCCGATGCAGAAGAGCGGCAGCGAATGGCGGCCGCACAGAACGGCGGGATGAAGCCATTTCGTGTACAGCGGTTTCCAATGGCGCGTGACGATGGAGGTGACGATGACGGCAAGCGCGAAGAAATGGGTCAGGCGCAGCATGTCGAGGTCGGTCTTGTCGATCGGATAGATCACCTTGATCATCCATTTCGGCACCAGCGCCCCGAGCGCGGGAATGTGCCAGGTCATCACGATCAGGAAGGCGAACAACAGCCAGAGACAGGCGATCGTCATGCCGAGCTTCGACCAGATGAGCGAGGCGTATTTCCCGATCTCCCCGGAGCCGCACCAGGCGGCAAACACGAACAAAAGCTGCCAGCAGAACGGGTTGAAATACCAAGTCGCGCCCGGCGGGTAGGACGCGATGTTCCAGTCGAAGATGCGGGAGGGAATATACAGCAGTATGGAAGCGAGCAGCGTCAGGTTGGGCCGGCGGGTCAGGCACCACACCATGAAGGGCGCCGCCAGGACCAGCACGATGAAGAGCGGCAGCACGTCGAGATTGACCGGCTTGTACCGCAGCGTGAGTGCCTGGCCGATCAGGACGTCCGGGTGCTGCAGGAAATTATGGACGTTGAACTCGTCCTCGTACATCGGATTGTCGAAGCGGCGCACGGTGCGCGCGATTTGCGCGGTGAAGATCAGGAATAGCATGATGTGGGCGACGTATAGCTGCGCCGCCCGGGTCCACAGCCGCTTCAGCGCTGCCATGAACATACCGTCCTTGACGACGGGCACGTAGATGAAGCCGACCAGGTAGCCGGAGATGAAGACGAAGAATTCGGCCGCGTCGCTGAAGCCGTAATTGCGCAAGGTGAGCCAGCCGACCACGTCGTGCGGAATGTGGTCCAGGAAGATCATCCACAGTCCGATGCCGCGGAAGAAATCGAGCCGCACGTCGCGCTGGATCGGGTCGTACAGCCCTGTCGAAATCCGCTTGATCATGGCGCCCTCCCATTTTCAATAGCGCGCCGGGTGGGCGGCGCGAACAACAACGAAATGAGATTATAACCAAAATTCCAAATCCAAATCCTAGCCAGATTAGCGGTACGATCCAAGGTCGCTTATTGACTTGAATCAAGGTCGGCCGGTCAGGGCGCCGTGTGCCGGTGCGTCGCAATCCCGCATGTCGCAAGGATATCGCGATAGAGCTCGGCATAGCGGCTCGCGCGGTTGCGCCAGGACACGTCCGTCGTCATGCCGTGCCGTTGCAGGCTTTGCCAGGCCGGCTTGTCGTGGAAGGTGACGCTTGCCCGGCGCAGCGCGCCCGCGAGATTGTCGGCTGTGACCGGGCCGAACTTGAAGCCGGTCGCGCCTGCACCCGCTTCGTCGGCATCGACGACCGTGTCCTCGAGGCCGCCGACCCGCGCGACGATCGGCACTGCCCCATAACGCAAGGCACATAGCTGGGTCAGGCCGCATGGCTCGAATCGCGACGGCACCACGAGCGCGTCGCTGCCGGCCTGAATCAGATGGGCGAGACGTTCGTCATAGCCGATCACCACCCCGATTCGGCCCGGATGCGCCTTCGCGGTCGCCACATAACCGTCCTGAAGGTCGCGATCCCCGCTGCCGAGGAGCGCCAGCTGCATCCCTTCGCCCAGGATGGTGTCGAGATTTGCGAGCAGGAGGTCGAGGCCTTTCTGCCAGGAGAGCCGGCTGATGACGCCAAGCAGCGGAGCGTCCGGCTTTGGGTCGAGCCCGAACCGCCGCTGCAACGCGACCTTGTTGGCAGCGCGCCGCGACAGTGCGTCGAAACCGAAGTGTGCTGCGATGTCGGGGTCGGTTGCCGGATTCCACACCGCGGTGTCGATGCCGTTGAGGATTCCGCTCAAGGCAGCCGCGCGCTCGCGCAACAGGCCGCCGAGCCCCATGCCGCCTTCATCAGTCTGGATTTCCTGCGCATAGGTCGGCGAGACCGTGGTGATGCGATCGGCGAACTGCAGGCCCCCCTTCAGGTAACTGACCTTGCCATAATATTCGACACCGTGGACGTTGAAGGAGTCCGGCGGCAAGCCGATCGTTCCAAGCATCTCGTAGGGGAACAGGCCCTGATAGGCGAGATTGTGCACCGTCATCACGGTGCCGGGCCGCGGGCCCGAATGATAGTGCAGGAAGACTGGCGCCAGCGCCGCCTGCCAGTCATGTGCATGCACAATGTCGGGCACAAGCGGCGTGATGGCCCCGAGCGCGATATCAGCCGCCATGCGTGAGAGCGCCGCAAAGCGCAAGGCATTGTCCGGCCAGTCCTGGCCGTCGGGCCCGAGATAGGGGTTGCCGGGCCGCGCGAACAGGTGCGGCGCGTCGAGGACGAGGAGCTCCAGTCCCTCACACGTGCCGCCCAGGAGGCGCGCCGTCCCGCCATAGAAACTATCCAACTGCAGGAGCGTGTTGGCCGCAGGCAGCGCCTTGAGGATATCGGGATAGCCGGGCACCAGCGTTTTGGTCGCGACGCCGCAATCCGCAAGCGCCGCCGGCAAGGCTCCGGCGACGTCGGCAAGGCCGCCGGTCTTGACGAGAGGATAGATTTCCGAGGCGACCGAAAGGACGCGAAGCAGCGTCATGCATTCAGCCTGTCGATCATCGGCTGGGTGATGAGCGAGATGCCTTGCTGTGTGGTGCGGAAGCGCCTGGCATCGAACTCGGGATCGTCGCCGACGATGAGGCCTTCGGGAATGTTGACGCCGCGGTCGATCACGACGTTCTTCAGCCGCGCGGAACGTCCGACGGTCACATAGGGCATGATGACGGCGTTCTCGACGCTGGCATAGGAATGAATGTGCACGCCGGTAAACAGCAGCGAGCGGCGCAGCGAGGCGCCCGAGATGATGCAGCCGCCCGACACCAGCGACGCCACGGCCTGGCCGCGGCGGCCTTCCTCGTCATGTACGAATTTGGCCGGTGGCGCGAGTTCTGAATAGGTCCAGATCGGCCATTCGCGGTCGTACAGGTCAAGCTCCGGCACCACGTCGGTGAGGTCGATATTGGCCGACCAGTAGGCGTCCACCGTACCGACATCCCGCCAATAGTAGGCCTGCCGTTCTGTTCCGGACCTGACGCAGGACTGGCTGAATTGATGGGCGACGGCGCGGCCGTTCTTGACGATGTAGGGGATCACGTCCCTGCCGAAATCGTGGTTGGACGACGGATCGGCCGCGTCGCGCCGAAGCTCGTCGAACAGAAATTTGGTGTCGAACACGTAGATGCCCATGCTGGCAAGCGACATGTCGGGCTTGCCGGGCATCGGCGGCGGATCGTCCGGCTTCTCGATGAAGGCTTTGACCAGACCGTCTTCCTCGATATGCATGATGCCGAAGCCTGAGGATTCCGCGCGCGGCATTTCGAGGCAGCCGATGGTGACGTCGGCGCAACTCTCGACATGCTGCTTGAGCATCAGCTCATAGTCCATCTTGTAGATGTGATCGCCGGCAAGCAGGACGATGTATTTGGAGCCGTGCGCTTCTATGATGTCGATGTTCTGGTAGACCGCGTCCGCCGTGCCGAGATACCAGTTGGCCTCGGAGACGCGCTGGCTGGCGGGCAGGATGTCAAAACTCTCGTTGCGCTCCGGGCGGAAGAAATTCCAGCCCATCTGCAGATGCCGGATCAGGCTATGGGCCTTGTACTGGGTCGCGACCGCGATGCGGCGGATGCCGGAGTTGACGGCGTTGGAGAGCGCAAAATCAATGATGCGAGTCTTGCCACCGAAATAGACCGCGGGCTTGGCGCGCCGGTCCGTCAGTTCCAGAAGCCGGCTGCCGCGACCGCCCGCGAGCACGAAGGCCAGCGCGTTGCGCGACAGCGGCTCGTTTCCGACGCTACGCATTCCATTCCTCCCAATTTAGCTCTGACTCCCGAAATCGTCTCTTGTTCCGGCGGCGCTTTGCCGGGAGCCAATGGAACCGATTGTAGCCATGGGATTGGCGGGTCGGGAAGGGGGAGGGCTGTCATTCCAGGCCTCTGTTGGCCACGGACACGCAATCTCGTTCTTGCGGCCTCGTTCTCGCGGCGCTTTTGGCGCGTCAGGCTTGACAGGAAGTCGCGCTCGCCGGACGCGACGCAGAGCGGCGATGTCCAGCGCCCCGCATCTATCGAGGGATTCCGCCGGTCATGCCGCGGCCGTCGCCGGGGCGCGACGGGAGCGGACGCAGCCAGCTACGACCGTCAGCGATGGCGTACGCTGTTCATTTTGTTATTGGACGCAGCCACCCCACCTAGCCGCCGGCCTCTCGCCGTGCTCGCTACGGCGCGCCTGACCAGCGCCTTCAACTGCGCGATCCGCTGCTGGCCCCATCGCCAGATTTCGGATGATGTCACCCATTCATGAAACCGCATCCACGGGTGGTAGAGCATCACAAAGGTTGGAATCTGCATCAGGCGGTCACGGGTCAGCCTGAACAGGCGCTCGACCAGGGTAATCTTCAGGATCTCTCCTAGCGCAATGGTCAACACGCCTGAGACGACATGACCGGCAGCCACGAGAAACGCGCCGATTGGCTTCACAGGTTCAAGTATCACGACTGGGACCGAGAAGAGGGCGAGCGCTGGATATGGGCGCAGCCGGGCGATCCAGGCGTAGAGTGGTTGCAGGATTCGCAGGCCTCCGATCCACGCCGACAACGGACGTGCCACGGATTCGAACACCAGATCGGCGACGAAATAGATCGTCACGAGGGCATAGCCCAGACATTTCAGCAGACGCTTCATTGTGGGTCGCTCCTGCCGACAGAACGCGATCCGCGCCGTTCCGGTTCCGCTCGTGACAACCACGCTCGCGAAGGCGCAAGCGGTAACATGGTCTCGGTCGCGCCCCGACTCTGTACCCAGGCGGACGCACAATCAAGGGCGTCAGGGTCGCAGGGGTCGCAGCCTCAGGGCCACGCACCTTCGCTGTCCTGAAGTTGACGACCGGCCTCCAGCCTGGCAACGCCTGCATCGGTGGGGCGACCGTCCTGTCGTATCAAATGAAAATCGCCGCGCGCCACGGCGAATATCTGGAGCGGACGATCATAACCCCTGATGGGGCGCACACCGAGGGGGGCCAGCGCGACGCTGTCCTTCACCCGGGTGGCAACAACCGGATCCAGGAGAATCTGCGTGTCTTTCGCCGTGCCGCAAAGCCGCGACGCCAGATTTACAACGTTTCCGACCGCTGTGTAGTCGATCCGGCCTTCATAGCCCACGGTTCCAACGATAGCCGGTCCCATCGCGATACCGACGCCGAAGCCGATCGCATGGCCCTTGGCACGCCAGCCGGTGACGAGGCCTTGTACCGCTGCCTGCATGTCGATCGCGAGCCTGACGCCGCGCAGCGCTGGATTCTCGCAGGCGACCGGCGCGTTGACGAGAACCATCACCCCGTCGCCGCCGAAGCCGGTCAGCGTTGCTTCGTGGCGGGTGACGACCGCTCCGACGGCTTCGTAATATTCCGAAAGCACCGTCATGAGCACATCGGGCTCGGCGCGGGCAGCGAAGGCCGTGAAGTCGCGCAAATCACCGAAGACCGCGACGATCTCACGCCGCTGTCCATCCAGCATCCGCGCATCGGACTGCTCCACCAGTTCAGCAACCTGCGGTGCAAGGAATCGTTTGAGGCGGTTGATGCGTTCGGATTTTTCCTTCGAGACTGCCAGCTCTTCCGCCATTTCGTTGAAACGATTTGCCAATTGCTCCAGTTCGTCGCCGCTCGACATGGCGATGCGATGCTCGAAATGCCCGGCGCCGATCCGCTGCACGCCGTCCTCCAGCTGCCGGATCGGCCCGGACATGCGGTGAGCCAGCCAGTAGGCGAGCGCAGCCGCAACCAGGGCGCCGACGACGATGAGAGCCAGCGAACGCCACAGCGTGGCGCGGATGGATGCGAACGCTTCCGAAACGGGCTGTTCCGCAATCACCGTCCAGCCCACATTGTCGGCACGCACCGAGACGGCGACTACTGGCTCGCCTTTATCGCCTGTGGTCACGACCGCCGCCCCTTTCGCGGCGGCAATGGCGGATTTGAGCCGATTGAGGTCGGCCGAGCCAGCATCCCCGCGCAACACCCTGCTGATGTCGGGGTGGGCGATCAGGCGTCCGGAATCGTCGACGACAAAGGCGCGGCCGGTGTGGCCGATTGCGATCGAAGCTATGACATCCCAGATGAGCTTGAGATTGATGTCGGCGATGGCAATGCCGTCGGCCGCGCGATTTCCGGCAACCGCGATTGTCATGTAGGGCTCGGAAGCGCGCCGATACGACAGCGGGCCGTACCAGATCTTGTTGGTGCGGGCGCCGAGGACCGCCGGGTCCGCCGCCATGTCTGCGCCTCGACCCGTTCTGTTCAGGCCAAATCTGGATACGAAGGCGCGCTCAATTCCACTCTGGTCAACCAGCGTGATCGAGACGATTGCGGGGACCTGCTGCAGCAGGCGCTCGGCATCGATCTTGTGGGAGTCCTCTTCACCTGCGATCCACGGAAACTGGACAACCCAGCCGATCTGATCGCCGATTCCATCGATGAAGGTTTGTATCCGGTCGGCCGCCGACCGTGCGTCGGCCTGAAGAAGCTCATTGAGGTTGAGACGCTGGTCGCGGTAGCCGAACCACGCCTCGCCGGCGGCGCCGATGACGAGGGGTACGACCACTGCAACAAACAGCGTGACGAAATATTTCAGGAAAAGGGAGCGACGCTGGCGTACGACTGGAGAAATGACTTTGTCAGAATAGCGATCGTTCCGTAACAAACCGGACATGCCGACCTCATTCAATCACCTTGCTCGCGCGAAACAGGATGGAGGACATGGCGCTCTCGACACCGAGGGCCTTTGCAGTCTTTAAGTTCACCGTCAGTTCAAATCTCGTGGGCCGCTCGACGGGAAGATTGGCGGGCTTTTCGCCGCGCAAGATCCTGTCGGCATAGGTCGCAAGCCAGAAATAGGTGGCGCGCTGGTTCGCGCCATAGCTCAAAAGCCCGCCCGCTTCGCAATATTCGCTCCAGCCAAACATCGATGGCCACTTCCGCGCAATGGCAAACTCGGCAAGCTTGGTCCGATGCACCATCGTCACGGCGTCCGGGAACACAAGCATCGCGTCTGCGTGCGCATTGCCGGCCTGCTCGATCGCCTTATCGATTTCACGCGTGCCAAAGAAAGGAACATACACGGGATCCATACCCAGCGCCTGAGCGGCCTGCCGCGTCGTCCGCCATTCCGATTGTTCTCCCGGGTGATTGGTGTTCGAAATCACCGCGAGCGTTCGAAGCTTGGGAAAAATGTCCTTGAGCAGTTCAACTCGCTTTCCCGCCAACTCGAGTGAGAGAAAGCTCGAGCCTGTGAAATTGCCGCCCGGCTGTGCCATGCTCTTGACGACGCCAAGCTCGACGGGGTCGCCGCTGAGGGCAAATAAAACGGGAACGTCTGTTACGGCCGTCATTGCGCGGGTCGCCGGTCCGCTCGATACCGCCAGGTCGATGTTGCCTCCCTTCAATTCGGATATCACCTGCCGCAGCGCGCCGGGATCGCCGGCCGCGTAATGCAGCTCGAAGACGACGTCTTTTCCTTCAACATAGCCTCGCTCGCGCAATCCTTCCCGAAAGCCATCCAGGAACGGGTCGGGCCGGGATTCGGTCGACACCCAGAAGATGCGATAAACCTTCTTTGGCTGCTGTGTCGGCTGCTGCCCGCGCGCCATGTGCGGCCAGATCACCGCACCACCTGCAAGCGCGATGAAATCTCGCCGCCTCACGGGAGCCAAATCCTAGTTGCCGTCCATAAAGCAGTCGTTGCTAAAGCGAGTGACAGCCACAATAGATTATCTGATCCTTGGAGGACTTTCCAACGTGGCGTCAGCGTGCGCGGCCTGCGCGCGGCATCCGGACTGAGCCAATTTGTCACATCTCATCTTCAACCCGAGTGCCTCGCGACCATCAAGGTGATCCACTGGTTGCAATGGCGAAGCGAGACATTCGGTGCCTTCATCGCTTGGCAAAGCGTCCAACGCGACCACGCTCGCCTGCCAGCGCTAAAGTTATACCGGGTTTGAGCATTGCAGATGTGAGCTACTTCACATCAACTGCGTCCTTCACATCAACAACATTTGAGGTTTGCCCATTCGCTGACGAGCCACCGCGACACCGTAGGACGCGATGGCGCAACGTTTGGCGCCCTCGCGGTATCGCAAGGGCGGCGAATTATGCCTTGCCGCGCTCTCGCATCACACGCTCGGTCACGTCGCGGGCCATGGCGACGGAGCCGAGCACGGCGCCGCCTTCGTCCCTCACCAGGGCAAAGGTCATCTCGATGTAGAGCTTGCGGCCGTCCTTGTGCTGGGCGCGGGTGAGAGTGGGGCGTCCTGCGAGCTTCATGGTGCCACTCGCGAGTGCGGCGTCAAAACCCTTCCAGTGCGCGGCGCGCAGGTGCTCGGGGATGATGAGATCGAGGCTTTGGCCGAGCGCCTCTTCCGCGGAATAGCCGAACAAGGTACTCGAGGCACGGTTCCAGCGCGTGATCGTGCCGGAACGGTCGGCTGAGATGAGCGCGTCGGCGACGGCATCGAGGATGCGGGCGTCGAGGCTTGACTGGTCGTTCATCTCTCCACCTCTTGTGACTGATACTTCGGTCTTGAAGTCACGGAGAGAAATCCGCGGGTCAGGGCCCCGGGCTTTCGCCGGGGGCGACAGGCTTGTGAACGCGATCCTATCCCGGATTGGGCTTCAGGCCAGCGGCTTCGATCCCGGCAATCGCGCAAATCTCGTCATTTTCGGAGGTGTCGCCGCTGACGCCGACCGCGCCCAGGAGCGTCGTGCCGTCCTGGATCAGAACGCCGCCGGGCACCGGCACCATGCGGCCCTGTGCCAGCGTGTTCACCGCATCGATGAAATAGGCCTGCTCCTGGGCGCGCTGGTACAGTGCGCGCGAGCCCATGCCCATCGCGAGCGCGCCGAACGCCTTGCCATGCGCGACCTCGGCACGGAGGAGGCTGGTGCCGTCCTGGGCCGCGGTCACCTTGACCGCGCCGCGCGCGTCCAGAATGGTGATGACCAGCGGCTTCAGCTTCTTTTCCACCGCCCTGGCGAGCGCGGCATCGAGGATCTTGCGGGCGATGTCGAGGGTCAGTTCAGCCATGGGCGGGTTCCTTGCACGATGGGGAGGTTTCGAATGATGGCGCACGATCGAGGCTCATCGCAAGCACTTGCGCGACATGCAGCGCATTGCGCTGCGCGCCATCGGCGATCTGGTGACGGCAGGAGGTGCCGTCGGCGACAACCAGCGTCTTGCTGTCGGCGCGGCGCACGGCCGGCAGCAGCGAGGCTTCGGCCATTTGGATTGAGGCCTCATAGGTCTCGGCGCCGTAGCCGAAGGCGCCCGCCATGCCGCAGCAGCTGGATTCGATGGTCTCGACCTTCAGTTCCGGCACCAGCCGCAGCACCTCTGCGACCGGCTTGAACGCATCGAAGGATTTTTGGTGGCAATGGCCGTGCACCAGCGCGGTGACCTGCAGTGGGCCGAGCGGCAAATTGAGGCGGCCGGCCTTCGCCTCGCGGGCCAGAAACTCCTCGAACAGCAGCGCATGGGCGCTGACGGCCCTTGCGCTGACGTCCGTGCGCAGCGACAGCAGTTCGTCGCGCAGCGTCAGCAGACAGCTCGGTTCGAGCCCGATGATGGGCACGCCGCGCGCAGCGTAGGGCGCATAGGTCGCGACCAGCCGGTCGAGCTCGGCGCGTGCCTCATCGACGAGACCCGCGGAAAGAAAGGTGCGGCCGCAGCAAGGTGGCCGGCCGCCTTGCGCAGGGCTTGGTATGTGGACGCGATATCCGCCGGCGACCAGCACCCGTAAGGCAGCGTCGAGATTTTCGCGCTCATAGATGCGGTTGAACGTGTCGGCGAACAGCACGACCTCGCGGCCGCCTAGCTGTCCGACAGCTTCGCGTTGCGGTCGGAACACGTCGCTGCGGAACGCGGGCAAAGCACGCTTGGCGCTGATGCCGGTGAATTTCTCGAACAGGCGCCGCAGCAACGCGCTGCTGTTGCGCAAATTGGCGAGGGGTGCTGCGCGCGCGGCGAAACCGGCATAGCGCGGGAGATAGCCGACCAGGCGATCGCGCAAGGAAAGTCCGTACCGCTCTGCGCGCGCGGCCAGAACCTCGATCTTCATCTTGGCCATGTCGACGCCGACAGGGCATTCGCGCCGGCAGGCCTTGCAGGAGACGCAGAGTTTCAGGCTCTCCATCATCTCGTCGGAGGTGAGCGCGTCCGGGCCGAGCTGGCCGGAGATCGCAAGCCGAAGCGTGTTGGCGCGGCCGCGGGTGACATGCGTCTCGTCGCGGGTGGCGCGGTAGGACGGGCACATCACGCCGCCCTCGAGCTTGCGGCAGGTGCCGTTGTTGTTGCACATCTCGACCGCGCCCTGGAAGCCGCCGCCGGCGCCGGAATAGCCCGACCAGTCGAGCACGGTCTTCAATTCGCCGATGCGATAGTCCGGCGGATAGCGGAACAGGGTGCGATCGTCCATAGCAGGCGCATCGACGATCTTGCCGGGATTGAGCGTATTGCCGGGGTCGAAGCGCGCCTTGACCTCCTTGAAGTCGGCAACGATGCGCGAGCCGAACATGGCGGCATGGAATTCCGAGCGCACGATGCCGTCGCCATGCTCGCCGGAATGCGAGCCCTTGTACTCGCGCACCATGGAGAACGCCTCTTCGGCGATGGCACGCATCGCCTTGACGTCCTTCTCAAGCTTCAAGTTCAGCACCGGGCGCACATGCAGGCAACCTTCGGAGGCGTGCGCATACATGGTGCCGCTGGTGCCGTGCCTGGCAAACACCTCGTTCAGCCGCGCGGTGTAATCGGCGAGATGCGGCAGCGGCACGGCGCAGTCCTCGACGAAGGAGACGGGCTTGCCGGCCTCCTTCATCGACATCATCACGTTGAGGCCGGCGGCGCGGAAATCGGCGATCGCCGCCTGCAACGCGGGGTCGATGATCTCGACCACGCCTCCCGATTTGCCTTGCGCATTGTTCCAGCTAAAGCCCAGATCGGCCATCAGTTCGGAGAGCTGCTTCAAGCGCTGGAGATTGTCCGCCTGGTCCTCTTCGGCGAACTCCACTAGCAGCAGCGCCTCGGGGTCGCCGCGCACGGCGGCCTCAATGACAGGCACGAACATGGCGATGTCGCGCCCCAAGCCGATCATGGTGCGGTCGACCAGCTCGATCGCGATGGGCTTGAGCTTGACCAGATGCTGGGTGGCATCCATCGCCTCGTAGAAGCTGCCGAAATGGCAGACGCCGAGCGCCTTGTTGCGGATGACCGGCCAGAGCTTCAGCTCGACCTGCGTGGTGAAGGCGAGCGTGCCTTCCGAGCCGACGAGGAGATGCGCCATGTTGTTGGGCGCGTTGCGCGGAGTGAGCGCATCCAGATTGTAGCCGCCGACACGACGCTGCACCTTCGGGAATTTATCCGCGATTTCCGCCGCCTCGCGCTCGCCAAGCGCGAGCATGTCACGGAACAGGGCAAGCCCCTCGTCCGGCGCGTCGACGCTTGCAAGATCGCGCGGCACGTCGCCGAAACGCATCCGCATGCCGTCGGCGAGGGCAGCCTGTATCGACAGCGTGTTGTCGCGCATGGTGCCGTAACGCAAGCTGCGTCCGCCGCAGGAATTGTTGCCGGCCATGCCGCCAATGGTGGCGCGCGAGGCGGTGGAGACGTCGACCGGAAACCACAGGCCGTGCTTCTTCAGCTGCCGGTTAAGGTCGTCGAGCACGATGCCAGGCTCGACAATGCAGGAGCGGTTGTCGAGGTCGAGCGAGACGATGCGGTTCAGATATTTCGAGAAGTCGATGACGAGGCCGTCATTGACGGTCTGGCCGCATTGCGAGGTGCCGCCGCCGCGGGGCGTGACCTTGCTTCCCGCGTCGCGGCCGATCGCCAACGCCCGCAGCGCCTCGTCCATTGTGCGGGGCACGACCACGCCGGCCGGCATGATCTGGTAAAAAGAGGCATCGGTCGCATAGCGGCCGCGACTGAACCGGTCGAACAGGACCTCGCCGGTGATTTCCGACCGCAGCCGGCGCTCGAGCGGTGACGCGTTGTTCATGGTCCATTCCAGGATAATGCAAGAGGGGCGTTTTGAACCGATCCGGGAATAGATGCAATATGCTCTGGTATAATGTTATTTATGAGTTCAGATTCGGTGACGACGTGGCGGCTGGTGCGCCGGTCTCGGCCTCGTCGAGATGGTCAAGCGCGGCGGCGCGCTTGGCGCGGAGGTGGTGAAACAGGATGTCGCTGAGTTCGCTGCCGGCGCGGCGGCGGAGTGCGTCCAGGATAGCCTCATGCTCGCGCATGGCCTCGCCCCAACGCTGCCTTTTGCGGGCGAAATTGGCGGAATAGCGCACGCGGCGGATGCGGCCGGCGAAATTGGCGTAGGTCGCGCGCAGGATCTGGTTGCGCGCGGCGTCCACGATCCTCTCGTGGATGCGCTGGTTGATTTGGAAGTAATTGTGCATATCGCGGTGCAGGTAGTGGCCGTACATCTCGTAATGCAGCCGCTCGATCCCGGCGATTTCCTCATCCGTGATGTTTTCGCAGGCGAGGCGCCCGGCCAGGCTCTCCAAGCCACCCATCACGTCGAACAACTCATCGAGGTCGCGCCGCGACAGCTGGCGCACCCGCGCACCGCGGTTGGGGAGGAGCTCGATCAGTCCCTCTGCCGCCAGCACTTTCAGCGCTTCCCTCAAGGGGGTGCGCGAAATGCCGAACATCTCGCAGAGCTGGCGTTCGGGCACGCGCGCTCCCTCGGCGATATTGCCTTCAACCACATAGTCGCGCAGCCGCGACAGGATCTCGCCATGGAGCGAAATCTCGCCACCATTGCCGGCCGGCTTGGTCAAAGGCACGCCATCCTCGGGAATCATCGATTTCATGTACGTAACAATATTTCAGTGGAACCATCGTCGTCGATGGCTCAATTTGCATATAAAGGAGGATTGCACATCCAGAAAATGAATGCAAAAGTTCCGTAGATCACCCGTTTGCCTGAGCTTGAGAGGTTACCATGGGCCAAGGCCGCCATTTTCTGCAGATTCCGGGGCCGAGCCCGGTCCCCGACCGCGTCCTGCGCGCTATGGACATGCCGGTGATCGACCACCGCAGCGCCGAATTTGGCGAGTTGGGGCGGACGGTGCTGGAGGGAGCGCAGAAAGTCTTCCAGACCTCAGGTCCGGTCGTGATCTTCCCATCCTCAGGCACGGGCGCCTGGGAAGCCGCCATCGTCAACACGCTCTCGCCCGGCGACAAGGTGCTGATGGTCGAGACCGGCCATTTCGCCACGCTCTGGTGCAACATGGCCAAGCGCTGGGGCATCGAGGTCGACTTCATTCCCGGCGACTGGCGCCGTGGCGCCGATCCGGCCGAGCTGGAGGCAAAGCTCGCTGCGGACAAGGCGCATGCCTTCAAGGCGGTGATGGTCGTGCACAACGAGACCTCGACCGGCGCGACCAGCCGCATCGCAGAGATCCGCGCGGCGATCGACCGCGTCCAGCATCCGGCGCTGTTGATGGTCGACACCATCTCCTCGCTCGGCTCGGTCGACTATCGCCACGAGGACTGGAAGGTCGACGTCAGCGTCAGTTGCTCGCAGAAAGGCTTCATGCTGCCGCCGGGGCTGGGCTTCAACGCGATCTCGCAGAAGGCGCTGGCCGCATCCAGGACCAACAAGATGCCGCGCTCCTATTGGGATTGGGACGAGATGCTCAAGCCCAACGCAAAGGGCTTCTTCCCGTACACGCCCGCGACCAATCTGCTCTACGGCCTGCGCGAGGCGGTTGCGATGCTGCTGGAAGAGGGGCTCGACAAGGTGTTCGCGCGGCATCAGCGGCTTGCGGCCGCGACCCGCGCCGCCGTCAATCACTGGGGCCTCGAAGTGCTGTGCCAGGAGCCGAAGGATTTCTCGCCGGTGCTGACCGCGGTGCTGATGCCGCCGGGCTATGATGCCGACGAATTCCGCAAGGTCGTGCTCGACAACTACAACATGTCGCTCGGATCGGGCCTCTCCAAGGTCGCCGGCAAGGTGTTTCGTATCGGCCATCTCGGCGAATGCAACGAGCTCACTCTGCTTGCAGCGATCACCGGCGTGGAGATGGGGCTGGCGGTCGCCGGCGTCCCGCACCGTGCCGGCGGCGTCGATGCCGCGATGACATTCCTGGAGCAGCGCCCGCCGGGGAACGCCAGCCATCTCAAGGTCGTCGGCAGCTAGCCGCGTGTGGTGAGGCGGCAGTGGTTCACTCTACCGGAGGGAGAGGTCGGATCGCATCGCAGGATGCGATCCGGGTGAGGGATTACGATCCCTCGTGAGCGCTGCGGCCCCTCAACCGATCTGCACTGGACGATGCTTCGCATCGCCAGGAGCAAATCGACCTCCCCCCGCTGGGGAGAGGTGAGCAATCCGGTGAACGCCGCGATCAAACGACAGAACAACGGAATGCGGGAGTGAAAATGGGAGTTCGGTTCAAGGCCACGCACGTCGTCCTGGCGATGCTGTGCGTGATGTATTTCATCACCTACATCGACCGGGTGAACATCGGCACTGCCGCGAGCGAGATCCAGAAAGACCTGCATCTGTCCAATACACAGCTCGGTCTCGTGTTCTCCGCCTTCGCCTATCCCTATCTGCTGTTCCAGGTGATTGGCGGCTGGGTCGGCGACCGCTTCGGGCCGCGCCAGACGCTATTCTGGTGCGGCATGATCTGGGCGGCGGCAACCATCATGACCGGCTTCGTCTACAGCCTGCCGGCGCTGTTTGCCGCGCGCTTCGCGCTCGGCTTCGGTGAGGGCGCGACGTTCCCGACCGCAACGCGCGCCATGCAATACTGGACGCCTGCAACCAGCCGCGGCTTTGCCCAGGGCCTGACGCATGCCTTCGCCCGGCTCGGCAATGCGGTGACCCCGCCGATGGTGGCGCTCTTGATCGTCTATTTCACGTGGCGCGGCGCCTTCATCGCGCTCGGCCTTGTCAGCCTGGTCTGGGGCATCGCCTGGGTCTGCTACTTCCGCAACGAGCCGCGGGAGCATGGCGGGATCACCGAGGCCGAACTCGCGACGCTGCCGCCGCGTCCGACCGGCGAGCGGCCGCGCGTGCCCTGGGGGCCGTTGCTCCGCCGCATGTGGCCGGTGACCTTGACCTATTTCTGCTACGGCTGGACCCTGTGGCTCTACCTCAACTGGCTGCCGCTGTTCTTCAAGAACAGCTACAATCTCGACCTGAAGAACTCCGCGCTGTTCGCCTCCGGCGTCTTCTTTGCCGGCGTCATCGGCGATAGCATCGGCGGGCTGCTCTCCGACGGCATCCTCAAGCGGACCGGCAATGTTCGGCTGGCGCGGCTCTCGGTGACGGTGCTGGGATTTGCCGGCGCACTTGCCTCGCTGTTTCCGATCCTGTTCGTCCACGACATGACCGTGGTCGCGCTCTGCCTGTCCTCGGGCTTCTTCTTCGCTGAAATCACCATCGGACCCATGTGGTCGATCCCGATGGACATTGCGGCGAAATATTCCGGCACGGCCGCCGGCATCATGAACTCCGGCTCGGCCCTGGCTGCGATCGTTTCGCCTCTGGTCGCGGGCTTTGTCATCGATGCCACCGGCAATTGGTACCTGCCGTTCCTGATGTCGATGGGGCTGTTGGCGCTCGGGGGAGCCTGCGCCTTCCTGATGCGGCCGGAGTTGCCCTTCGAGGCGGCTGACCGGCCGGTGCCCCTGGCCGGTGTGGTGACGGCCCGGTAAGGCTTCGGCGATTTTGCGAGCGATTTCCGCCGTCTTGTGCATTGACGGCGGCGGCGGGGCGGGGGACAAGCCGGGCGAATGGTGCTATTCGAGCCCCTCGCCAAATCGAGCCAAATCAAGCCGAAACCAAATCAAGACCGGGAAGAACGCCGATGACTTTGCACACGGGAAGGCATTTTCTTCAGATTCCAGGGCCGACCAATATCCCCGACCGGGTGCTGCGGGCCATGGACATGCCGGGGCTGGACCATCGCGGTGCGGAATTCGCCGAGCTTGGCTTTGCTGTACTTACCGGCATGCAGCGGATGTTCCGGACCAAGCAGCCGGTGATCATCTATCCGTCGTCCGGCACCGGTGCCTGGGAGGCGGCGATCGTCAACACGCTGCAGCCCGGCGACAGGGTGATCATGGCCGAGACCGGCCAGTTCGCCGTGTTGTGGCGCGGCATCGCCGACAAGTTCAAGCTCGATGTCGACTTCGTCCCGGGCGACTGGCGCCGTGGCGCCGATCTTGCCGCCATCGAGCAGCGGCTTGCCGCCGACAAGGCCCACAAGGTCAAGGCGGTGATGGTCGTGCACAACGAGACCTCGACCGGCTGCGTCACCTATCCGCTCGAGGTCCGTAAACTGCTGGACCGGGTCAAACATCCCGCGCTCTTGATGGTTGACACGATCTCGGGCCTCGGCTCGCTGGACTATGAGCATGACGCCTGGGGCGTCGACATTTCGGTCGCTGGCTCCCAGAAGGGCCTGATGCTTCCGCCCGGGCTCGGCTTCAATGCCGTCTCGGAGAAGGCGCTCGCCGTGGCCAAGGCCAATCCCGGCATGCGCTCGTACTGGGAGTGGCAGGATGTCATCGCCTTCAACAAGCTCGGCACCTTCCCCTATACGCCGGCGATCAACCTGCTGATGGGCCTGCGCGAGGCGATCAGCATGCTCGAGGAAGAAGGGCTGGAGAACGTGTTCGCCCGTCACAAGCGCCACAGCACGGCGACCCGCGCGGCCATGAAGGTCTGGGGGCTCGACACCCAGTGCGCCGATCCGCAGGCTCATTCGCCGGCGCTGACTGGCGTGGTCATGCCGGAAGGCCATGACGCCGACAATTTCCGCAAAGTGGTGCTGGACAATTTCGACATGTCGCTCGGCACCGGGCTGAACAAGATCAAGGGCAAGGCGTTCCGCATCGGCCATATCGGCCATTTCAACGACCTGATGCTGATGGGCACGCTCTCCGGCGTGGAAATGGGCCTCGAGCTCGCGCGCGTGCCGCATCGCAAGGGCGGCGTGCTGGCGGCAATGGAGGTTCTGACCAGCCGAGAGGCGGCGCCGATGCCGAAGGCCGCCGTCGCCTGAGTTTCGCAATTCACGCCAAGAAGAAGGACAAGCGCGATGAACGCACCGGTCGCTGCCAGCGAAGACCTGCTCTACTCCGTCCAAGACGGCATTGCCCGGCTCACTTTCAACCGCCCGCAGGCGCGCAACGCGCTGACCTTCGCAATGTACGAGCAGCTGGCCACGACTTGCGAGAACATCAACGCCGATCCTTCGATCAAGGCACTGATCCTGACCGGGGCCGGCGACAAGGCGTTCGCGTCCGGCACCGACATCTCGCAGTTCCGCGCCTTCAAATCCGCGCAGGATGCGCTCGACTATGAAGCGCGGATCGACCGCGTGCTCGGCACGCTGGAGCAGTGCCGCGTGCCCGTCATCGCCGCGATCGCCGGCGCCTGCACCGGCGGCGGCGCCGGCATCGCCGCCTGCTGCGACATCCGCATCGGCACCGAGGCGACGCGGATCGGCTTTCCGATCGCGCGCACGCTCGGCAACTGCCTGTCGATGTCCAACATCTCCCGCCTGGTGTCGCTGATCGGGCCGGCGCGCACCAAGGACCTGATCTTCAAGGCGCGGCTGGTGGAAGCACCGGAGGCGCTCGCGCTCGGGCTCCTCAACGAGATCGTGCCCGACGTCGAGACCTTGCAGCGCCGTGCCGACGAGACCGCGAAGCTCGTGGCCTCCCATGCGCCGATCACGCTTGCGGTCACCAAGGAGGCGGTGCGCCGCATCCGCCGCACGCTGTCGCGCGACGAGGGCGAGGACCTGATCCTGCGCGCCTATATGAGCGAGGATTTCCGCGAGGGCATGGACGCCTTCCTCAACAAGCGCACGCCGAACTGGAAGGGCAAGTAAGGCGTCAAACGAGGCTGGCGTCTCATGCGAAAGTCATACGCTTCGCCTCGGCGAGCCAGCTTGAACTGACCGGCAATCCTCCGCACAATGGCGGCTGGTGATGCTCACCAGCCGTGCTAAACCCCCGACCAAGAATCCATAAGGATCAAGGGAAGAAACTCGTGCGCAAGATTGTCCAAGTCGCTGCCTTGCTGGCGGCAATGCTGACGGCGACGCCAGGCCATGCCGGCTGGGAGCCGACGAAACCGGTCGAGATCGTCGTCGCCGCTGGCGCCGGCGGCGCCTCCGACCAGATGGCGCGGATGATGCAGGCCGCCATCCAGAAGAACAACCTCATGAAGCAGCCGATGGTGGTGTCGCTCAAGGGCGGCGCCTCCGGGGCTGAGGCCTTGATGTACATGAAGGCCAGCGAGGGCGATCCTAACAAGATACTGATCGCCTATTCGCTGATCTACATGCTGCCGCTGTCGGCGAAGATTCCCTTCGACTGGCACGATCTGACGCCGGTCGCGGTGATCGCGCTCGACCAGTTCGCGCTGTGGGACAATGTCCAGGGTCCCAAGACCGTGAAGGAGTTTATCGACGCGGCGAAGGAGGCAACCTTTCCCTTCAAGATGGGCGGGACGGGATCGAAGCGCGAGGATCACGTACTGACTGTGTTCGTCGAGCAGAAGACCGGCGCCAAGTTCTCCTATCTGCCCTACAAGTCGGGCGGCGAGGCCGCGACGCAACTGGTCGGCGGCCATATCGAATCCAACGTCAACAACCCCTCCGAAAATCTCGAGGTCTGGCGCGCCGGCCAGGTGCGCCCGCTCTGCGTATTCGACAAGGAGCGGATTTCCTACACCGCGAAGGTGACCGCGACCCAGTCCTGGCACGACATCCCGACCTGCAAGGAGGAGGGGCTCGATGTGCAATATCTGATGTTGCGCGCGATCTTCCTGCCCGGCAAAGTGACGCCGGAGCAAAAGGCTTTTTATGTGGACTTGTTCAGTAAGGTGGTCCAAACGCCCGAGTACAAGGACTATATGGAGAAGCAGGCACTGAAGCCGATCTTCCTCACCGGTAAGGACATGCTGCAGTTTCTCGAGGATGACGACGCGCTCAACAAATCTTTGATGACGCAGGCGGGGTTTGTTGCGAAGTGAACCTGCCGTCCATCCATGTCCCGCTGATCCGGGGCATTCCACGTTGCAAAGAGACCGGGAAGACCGGCGGCCATCCCGGGGTTGTTGGATCATCGGTTGGAATCTCTCATCGGGCAGCCCGGCTGTTCGTTGGCGAATGATGATGTTGAGCCAATAGCCAAATCTATAATTTATGTCTGACACCGATCTGGAAATCATTGTCGACGACCCCACCGCACCGTCGGCCGATTCGCCGACGGTGACCAGCAACCGCACGGCCGATGTCGTCGTTTCGCTGCTCTTGCTCGCGCTCGCCGTCACGCTCGGCTACGACAATTGGCGCACCGGCATCGCCTGGGACGAGACGGGGCCGCAGCCCGGCTATTTCCCGTTCTATCTGTCGGTGATTCTCGGCGCCGCGAGCGTTTATGGTCTCGGCGCCGCGCTCCTGTCGCGCAAGGAAGCGCTCGAGGGCTTTGTCACCCGCGCGCAACTGCGCCGCGTGATGGCGGTGTTCGTGCCAACCTTCCTGTTCTGCCTGGCGACCCAGTTTCTCGGCCTCTATGTCGCGAGTTTCCTTTTGATCGGCGGCTTCATGCGCCTGGTCGGCAAAATCGCGCTGTGGAAGTCGCTGCTGACGGCTTTTCTGTTCACGGCAATCATGTTCGTGACCTTCGATGTCGTGTTTGACGTCATCATGCCGAAGGGGCCGCTGGAAGCGGCCTTCGGCTACTAGCGACGGGGCTGGGCGGGGCGAAAGATGGAAGCCTTCGGTCTGTTGCTGCACGGCTTTGCGGTTCTTCTGACCTGGAAGACGCTGGCGCTGATGATGGTCGGGCTCGTGCTCGGCATTTTCGTTGGCGTGCTGCCGGGGCTCGGTGGTCCCAACGGCGTTGCGATCCTGCTGCCGCTTACCTTCACCATGGATCCGACCTCGGCCATCGTGATGCTGTCCTGCATCTATTGGGGTGCGCTGTTCGGCGGCGCCATCACCTCCATCCTGTTCAACATCCCGGGCGAAGCCTGGTCGGTGGCGACCACCTTCGACGGCTATCCCATGGCACAGCAGGGCCGCGCGGCGGAGGCACTCACTGCGGCCTTCACCTCGTCCTTCATCGGCTCGCTGGTCGCCGTCCTCCTGATCACTTTCCTGGCCCCGCTGATCTCCTCCTTCGCGCTGAAATTCGGGCCGCCGGAATTCTTTGCGGTGTATCTGCTGACCTTCTGCTCCTTTGTCGGCCTTGGGCGCGAGGCCAAGCACAAGACAGTGATCTCGATGTCGCTCGGGCTGCTGCTCGCGGGTATCGGCATGGACACCGTATCCGGGCAGCTGCGCATGACCTTCGGCTCCGGCGAGCTCTTGCGCGGCATCAACTTCCTGGTCGCTGTGATCGGCCTGTTCGGCATCAGCGAGATCCTGCTCACCATGGAGGAGCGTCTGGCGCTGCGCGGGCACGCGGCGGCGATCAGCCTGCGCGTCGTGCTGTCGGTATGGAAGGAGCTGCCGAGATACTGGGTGACGTTGCTGCGCTCCTCGGTGATCGGCTGCTGGCTCGGCATCACGCCCGGCGGCGCGATCGCGGCCTCCTTCATGGGCTACAACCTCGCCAAACGTTTTGCCAAGGAGCCCGAGAGCTTCGGCAAGGGCCGCATCGAGGGCGTGTTTGCGCCCGAGACCGCGGCACATGCGTCCGGCACCTCGGCGCTGCTGCCGATGCTCGCGCTCGGCATTCCAGGCTCGGGCACCGCCGCGATCCTGCTCGGCGGCTTGATGGTGTGGGGCCTCAATCCGGGGCCGCTTCTGTTCGTCGAGCACAAGGATTTCGTCTGGGGCCTGATCGCCTCGATGTATCTCGGCAATGTTGTCGGCCTCGTGCTGGTGCTCTCGACCGTGCCGATCTTTGCGTCCATCCTGCGCGTGCCGTTTGCGGCGGTCGCGCCAATGATCGTGGTGTCCTGCGCCATCGGTGCCTATGCGATCCAGAACGCCATGTTCGACATCTGGCTGATGCTGCTGTTCGGCGTGGTGGGCTACGTCTTCAAGAAGATCGGCATTCCGCTGGCGCCGCTGACGCTCGCGCTCGTGCTCGGCAGCCGCGCCGAGGACGCATTCCGCCTGTCGATGATCGGGGCGGGCGGCGACATCAAGGTGTTCTGGTCGAATTACCTGGTCGGCTCAATCACCACGCTGGCGATCGTGCTGCTATTCTGGCCGCTGATCGACAAGGCGTTTGCGCGGCTGCGGGAATTGGGTCGACCCGCGAAAAGAGCAGGGTAGCAGCAACGCGACAACCGTCGAATCAGCTCTGAACTAGAGCATTTCCGGTTCTGATTGAATCAGAACCGGAGCTCTAGATTCTTGTTTTGACGCGTTTTCTTCACGCGAACCGGCGTCCACTTCGCTCGAAAACGCTATAAAGCTGTGGCGCTCCTCACACCACCTTGCGCTGCTTAAGTTCGGCGATCTCGCCGGCGCTGAAGCCGAACTCGGCCAGCACCTCCGCGGTCTGCTCGCCGAATTCCGGTGGTCGTGCGTCCATGTGGCTCGGCGTGCGCGACAGCTTGAAGGGCTGGCCGACCAGGCGGATGTGGCGGCCCTCCGCATTCGGTACGTCCTGCGCCATGCCGAGATGCTGCACCTGCGCATCGGCAAACACCTGGTCGATGGAATAGATCGGACCGCAGGGCACGCCGGCCGCGTTGAGTTCGCTGACCCAGTACTCGGTCGACTTCGTCGCCGTGCGCTTGTCGATCTCGGCGTTGAGCGCATCGCGGTTCTTCGAACGCGCGGGCGCTGTGGCATAATCGGGATTGCTGACCAATTCCGGCGCGCCGATCGCTTGCGCGCAGCGCTCCCAGGTGCGGCCGCCGGCGGTTGCGATATTGATGTAGCCGTCGGAGGTCTTGAACACTCCTGTCGGGATCGAGGTCGGATGGTTGTTGCCGGCCTGCTTCGCGACGTCCTTGTCCATCAGCCAGCGCGCGGCCTGGAAATCCAGCATGAAGATCTGTGCCTGCAACAGCGAGGTCTGCACCCACTGTCCCTCGCCCGACACGTCGCGCTCCAGCAGCGCGGTGAGGATGCCCATGGCGCAGAAAAGCCCGGCGGTGAGATCGGCGACGGGAATGCCGACCCGCATCGGACCTTCGCCAGGCGCGCCGGTGATCGACATCAGCCCGCCCATGCCCTGCGCGATCTGATCGAAGCCGGGGCGCTTGTGATAGGGGCCGTCCTGGCCGAAGCCGGAGATGCTGCCATAGACGATGCGCGGATTGATCTTGCGCACGCTCTCATAGTCGACGCCGAGCTTGGTCTTGACGTCGGGCCGGTAGTTCTCGACCACCACGTCGGCCTTGGCGGCCAGCCGCATGAACACCTCTAGTCCACGGGGGTCCTTCAGGTTCAGCGCGATCGCCCGCTTGTTGCGGTGCAGGTTCTGGAAGTCGGCACCGTGCCGTGGTCCGCCTAAGGATTCTCCGGGCGCATCTTCCAGCAGCGCATCGATCTTGATGACGTTGGCACCCCAATCCGCAAGCTGTCGCACACAGGTCGGACCGGCCCGCACGCGGGTCAGGTCAAGCACGGTGAAGCGGGACAGGGCTTGCGAGGCGTGCGGAATGGCCATTGCAGGGGAAACTCCGGGGACGTGGACGGAACGGTATAGGGGAGTGCGGTACTATCGACAATCCCGCAGCCTGGGGCTAGCCGGGGCGGCGGCAATGCAGGTTTGCAACGGCAAGAGCAGTTCCCGAAGGGCTCGACAGCCAATTGGAGTCGGTCGGTGTGTCCGCGAATTCGGTCTACCTCTCCCCGGCGGGGAGAGGTCGGATTGCGAAGCAATCCGGGTGAGGGGCTCCAGCGCTCACGAGAGACCGTAACCCCTCACCCGATTTGCTGCGCAAATCGACCTCTCCCGATGGGAGAGGTGGACCTTCGCTGCCGCAGCAGCTCAAGCAGATTTCCTTCCACGCTACCGCTCGTCGGCGATCACCTTGCCGTCGTTCGGCAATGAGCCTGCGCGGACCAGTTCGACCGCGCCGCCAAGTTTAGTGACCGCGCGGAGCGTTGCCGTGAGCTCGTTTTGCAGGGTCGCATCAGGCGCGGCGCACTCCGCTCTTAACGTCATCACGTCGGTTTCCTCCGCGCGGCCGACGACCAGGCGGAGGCGGCCGAGCGCGGGATGGCGTTTTGCGATCTCGGCGATCTGCTCGGGGCGGACGAACATGCCCTTGACCTTGGTGGTCTGGTCGGCGCGGCCCATCCAGCCCTTGATGCGTAGATTGCTGCGCCCGCAGGGGCTCGTGCCCGGCAGGCTTGCGGTGAGGTCGCCGAGCGCCAGGCGAATCCAGGGATGATCGGGGTCGAGCGAGGTGACGACGATCTCGCCGACATCACCTGCTGCGACCGGATCGCCGGTGCCGGGCTTGACGATCTCCAGGATCAGATCCTCGTTGACCACCATGCCTTCGTGCGCCGGCGTCTCGAAGGCGACCATGCCGAGATCGGCGGTGCCGAAGGCCTGGTACGCCTCGATGCCATGCGACTTGATTTCCTTCTGCAGCGACGGCGGGAACGCCGCGCCGGAGACCAGCGCGCGCTTGATCGAGGATATGTCGCGGTCGGCGGCGATGGCCGCGTCGACCAGGATCTTCAAAAAGTCCGGCGTGCCGCTGTAGCCGTTCGGACGGTACGTCTCGATCAGCTCGAACTGCTGCTCGGTATTGCCGGGACCGGCGGGAATAACGGCGCAACCGAGGGCGCGTGCCGAGGAATCCATGATGAAGCCGCCGGGCGTCAGGTGATAGCTGAACGTGTTGAGCGCGATGTCGCCCGGGCGGAAGCCTGCTGCGAACAGCGCCCGCGCGCCGCGCCAGGGATCGGCATGGGCCGTTTCGGGCTCGAAGATCGGGCCGGGTGAGGTGAAGAGACGCGCGAACGCGCCTGATGGTGTAGCGACGAAACCGCCGAAAGGTGGTGCGGCCTTGTGCAGCGCAGGGAGCTCCGATTTGCGCAGGACGGGCAATTGCGCGAGCGCGGCGCGGCTGGTGATGGAAACGGGATCGACGCCGCGGAGGCGCTCGGCGTAGGCCGGGGCTTGCATCGCCTTGCGCAGGATGGCGGGGAGGCGGGAGAGCAGATCGGCCTCGCGTTCGGCCGGATCGCGGGTTTCTTTTGTATCGTAGTGATCGGTCATTTTGTTTTGCCCCTTGTCTTACTTCGCCCGGCTCACGGGGAAGGTCGAATTGCATCGCCAGATGCAATCCGGGTGAGGGGGACTCTCCGCGGACTGACGTCGTGGGGACAGCCCCTCACGGTAGCCGATGCTGTCGCATCGGCGTTCTTCGCATAAGATCGGCGGCCGGGGCCGCCGGTGCCCTCTCCCCGCGAAGGGCGGGGAGAGGGAGAAGGATCACAGCCACCGCTTCCGGCGCTTGAAGCTTTTCAAGTTCTTGAAACTCTTGCGCTGGTCGCCGGCGCCGCCGAGGTAGAATTCCTTGACGTCCTCATTGTCGCGCAATTCCTCCGCGGTGCCGTCGAGCACGACCTTGCCCTGTTCCATGATGTAGCCGTGGCCGGCGACCGAGAGCGCGGCGCGCGCGTTCTGCTCTACCAGCAGGATGGTGACACCGAGGTCGCGGTTGATCTGCTTGATGATGGCGAACACCTCTTTCACCAGCAGCGGCGACAGGCCCATCGACGGTTCGTCCATCAGGATCATCTTGGGGCGCGCCATCAGCGCGCGGCCGATCGCGAGCATCTGCTGCTCGCCGCCGGAGAGATAGCCGGCCAGCCCCGTGCGCTCTTTCAGCCGCGGGAAATAGTTGAAGACCATCTCGATATCGGCATCGACCTTGCGATCGCTGCGCGTGAAGGCGCCGAGCTTGAGGTTTTCGAGCGAGGTCATGTCCGCGACGATGCGCCGGCCCTCCATCACCTGGAAAATGCCGCGGCGGACGATCTTGTCGGGATCGATGCCATCGATCCGCTCGCCGTCGAACACGATCTCGCCGCGCGTGACCTCGCCGTCCTCGGTCTTGAGCAGGCCCGAGATCGCCTTCAGCGTGGTCGACTTGCCCGCGCCATTGGCGCCGAGCAGTGCGACGATCGCGCCTTTTGGAACTTCGAGGCTCAAGCCTCGCAGCACCAGGATCACGTCGTCGTACACCACCTCGATGTTGCGTACAGCGAGCAGGGGCGGCGCCGCGGCCGGGCCTGCTGCGGGACGTGTGATGTCGAGAGTTTCGACCATGCTTGATGACCTCTCACTGTGGTCCCCCGCGAAGGCGGCGGACCACGTACTTCTGAGACCGCCTGAGATTCACAGAGAAGCCCACGACGTACTCGATTTTAAGCTCACACGGAAATGGCGAGTGTGTGCTACTTCACCACCCGAACCATTCCGGCTTGCGCGGCAGCTCGACGGTCTTCACCTTCTCCAGCTTGATCGTGCCCTTGGCCATCAGGTCGTTGAGATTGCCGTCGGTCGCGCCGGAGACTTTCGCGCGATAGAGGTCGACCTTCATGGTGCCGCGATGGTCCTTCTCGGTCCAGGTCGAGGGGTTGCAGACGCCTTCCATGCCGGCGGGCACCCAGTCCTTCTTCTGGTAGAAGCCCTTGGCGACGTTGTCGCCGGTGGCGCCGCCGTTCTTGGCCGCCCAGTCCAGCGCTTCCTTCATGTACATCGCCGAGCAGACGGCCGCGATGTAGTGCACCGGGCGATAGACCTTGCCGGTGGGATCGGACATTTTCGAGATTTCCATCACCGTCTTCATGCCCGGCGCGTCGCCGCCCCAGGCCACCGAGGTGCGCAAGGGGAACACGATGCCGTCGGCCGCATCGCCCGCGGTCTTGGCGCCGTTCTCATCCATGCCCCAGACATTGCCGAGGAACTGCACGTCGACCCCGGCGGCCTTGCAGGCCTTCATCACCGAGATGTTGGAGGCTGCGGTGTTGCCGAGATAGGCATAGTTGGCGCCGGAGTTCTTCAGGCTCAGGCACTGCGCGGAATAGTCGCCGGGCGCGAGCGCAAAGACCAGCGGCGGCAGCACCTCGAAGCCGAGCTCGGTGGCGAGCGCTTCGCCCGCGGCCTTCGGCGCATTGGGGTAGGGATGGTTGGCGCCCATGTGGACGAATTTCGGCTTGCCCGGCTTGCCCTTGGCCTTCCAGTCATCGGCCGCCCACATCAGCATGGCGCGCAGTGCATCCGAATAGGTCGGACCGTAGAAGAAATTGTAGGGCGCGGGTTTTGCCTTGCCGCTCACGCCTTCGGGGTCGGTCAGCGCGGCCGCATAGGAGCCGGACATATCCGGAATCTTGTCCTGGGCGAGGAAGCCGGTCAGTGCCTCGGTGTCGGCGGTGCCCCAGCCCATGATCGCAGCGACCTTGTTGTCGGGTGCCGACCATTTCTTGTACAGCGCGATCGCGCGCGGCACCTGGTAACCGTAATCATTGCTGTCGACAGAGAGCTGCTTGCCGCCGATGCCGCCATTCTTGTTGATCCAGGCGAAGGTGTCGGCCACCGCCTGCCCGTAGGGCGTGCCGACATCGGACGTGCCGCCGGAGAGATCTTCCAGATGCCCGATCGAAATCTGTTGCGCACTGGCCGAAGCCGTGCCGAGCAGCAGCGCCAGCGATACCGCGCTGAAAAGGGATTTGAATGTCATTTGTTTTCCTCCGGTCTTTTGTTCGACGATGTTTGAGAGGCCAAAACCTCAGTGTGAGAACGGGTAGAGTTTCCAGTACATCTTGATCTGGCGCCAGCGGTGCGCGAGCCCGTCAGGCTCGAACATCAGGAACGCAATGATGATCAGGCCGATCGCGATCTCGCGCAGGAAGGTGATGTTGTTGTTGAGCGACAGCGCGTGATCGATCGCGCTCCCCTTCAGGGACGCGCTGATCCACTCCATCGATTCCGGCAGCAGAACCACGAAGGCGGTACCCATCAGCGTGCCCATGATCGAGCCGGTGCCACCAATGATGATCATGGCGAGAAACAGGATGGAGCGCTCGATGCCGAAGCCTTCCTGCGAGATCACGAGCTGGTAATGCGCATAGAGTGCGCCGGCGATACCGGCAAAGAAGGCGGCAAGGCCGAACGACAGCGTGCGGTATTTGGTGAGGTTGATGCCCATGATCTCCGCGGAGAGATAATGGTCGCGGATCGCGACCAGGGCGCGGCCGTCACGGGTGCGCATCAGGTTGGTGACGAGCAGGTAGCTCACGACGAGGTAGGCGAGCACGACATAGAAATATTGCCGGTCGCCGCGCAGCGTGTAGCCGAAGATCGAGAACGGATTGGCGCTCGCCGGCACCGAGCCGCCGGAAAACCATTCGGCGCGGGAGAAGAAATCGAGCAGGATGTACTGTGCGGCGAGCGTCGCGATGACGAGATAGAGCCCCTTCAGCCGCGCAGCCGGCAGGCCGAACACAAGGCCGACCAGCGCAGTGATCACTCCGGCGAGTGGGATCGCGAAGAAGACGGGAACGGGGAAATTGTTGTTGATGTAGGCCGAAGTGAAGGCCCCTAACAGGAAGAAGGCGGCGTGCCCGATCGAGATCTGGCCGGTGAAACCGACCAGGATGTTCAGCCCCAACGCTGCGATGGCGAAGATGCCGATCTGGATCGAGATGGCGAGCCAATATTCGCTGAAGAGCCGCGGTGCCAGGCAGAGCAGCACGACGCCGGCAATCGCGAAGTTGCGGCTGGTTTTGGTCGGGAAGATCGTGGTATCGGCCGCGTAAGAGGTGCGGAAATCGCCGGCTGGGATAAGGGTGGAGCTTGTCATGATCAGATCCGCTCGATGTCCTTGGTGCCGAACAGGCCGTAGGGCTTGATCATCAGGATAATGATCAGAACGTAGAACGGCGCGATTTCGTAGAGATTGCCCCAGTGCAGGAACTGGCTGTCGACATATTGGGCGACGTTTTCCAAAAGGCCAATGATGATGCCGCCCAGCACGGCGCCGCCGATGGAGTCGAGCCCGCCGAGGATCGCCGCCGGAAACACCTTGATGCCGTAGGCCGACAGTCCCGAGGAGACGCCATTGACGACGGCGACCACGACGCCGGCAACGGCGGAGACGGTGGCCGAAATCGCCCAAGCCATCGCGAATACGCTTTTCACGGAGATGCCGAGCGACTGCGCCACCTGCTGGTTGAAGGCGGTCGCGCGCATCGCAAGACCGTATTTCGAGGCGCGGAAGAACCATGCCATGCCGACCATCATGGCAAGCGAGACCACCAAGCTCATGAGATAGACGGTCTGGATCTGCAGGCCCAGGAAATCGACCGACTGGCTCTGGAACACCCGCGGGAAGGGCTGCGGGTTGACGCCGAAGATCCATTTCAGCGCGGCCTGGAACACGGTGGAGAGGCCGATGGTCACCATGATCACCGAGATGATCGGCTCGCCGATCATCGGTCTTAGAATCACGACCTGGATGGCGATGCCGAAGACGAACATGAATACGAGCGTCAGCGGCATGCCGAGCCAGAACGGCACCTGGAATTTGGTGAGCAGCGCCCAGCAAACCCAGGCGCCGATCAGGAGCAGTTCACCTTGGGCGAAGTTGACGACCTGGGTCGCCTTGTAGATCAGGACAAACGACATCGCGACCACGCCATAGAGCGTGCCGACGACGAGGCCGTTGACCAGGAGCTGGATGAGGAATGCGAGGTTCATGCTCTTGTATGCGATGCTAACCTCTCCCCGCAAGCGGGGCGAGGTGACGGTACCGACCTTCGCTTTGAAAATGGAGAGGGCTCACTCCGCGGCCTCCGCGAAACGAGCTTCGCTTGCCAGATCCACCACCCGCAAGCTCGTTCGAACCCGCTGGGTTGAGCCATCCTGGAATCGGATCACGGTGTCGACGGGGATGGTGGGCTCACCCCGATAGATCGCGTCGATGATGTCGGCGTATTTCTCGTTGATGACGCCGCGGCGGACTTTTCGCGTGCGGGTCAACTCGCCGTCGTCGGCGTCGAGCTCCTTGTAGAGCAGCAGGAATTTCGAGATGCGCTGCGCCGGCGGCAGCGTGGCGTTGACAGCCTCGACCTCCTTCTGCAGGAGCGCATACACTTCCGGGCGCGAGGCGAGATCGGTGTAGGTGGTGAACGAGATGCGGTTTTTCTCGGCCCATTTGGAGATGATGGAATAGCGAATGCAGATCATCGCCGCGAGCGCCTCGCGGCCGGCGCCGAGCACCACGGCTTCCGCGATATAGGTCGAGAATTTCAGCTTGTTCTCGATATATTGCGGCGAGAAGCGCTCGCCGCGCGAGGTTTCCGCGAGATCCTTGATGCGGTCGATGACGACGAGCTGTTTCGTGTCGTTGAAATAGCCGGCATCGCCGGAATGCATCCAGCCGTCTTTGATGTCGGCCACTGACGATTCCGGGTTCTTGTAGTAGCCCAGGAACATGTTCGGATGGCGTACCACGATCTCGCCGACGCCATGCACGTCCGGCTGCTCGATGCGGATCTCGATATCGTCGGCCATCGGCACGCCTGTGGTATCGGGATTGACCTTGTCGGTGGGATGCAGGGTGTAGGCGCCGAGCAGCTCGGTCTGGCCATAGAGCGTGCGCAAGGGCACGCCCATCGCCTGGAAGAATTTGAACGTGTCAGGCCCGAGCGCGGCACCGCCGGTGGCAGCCGAGCGCAGGCGCGTAAAGCCCAGCCGGTCGCGCAGCGCGCGGAACAGCAGCATGTCGGCGACAGCGGAATGATGACCTTTCTCGATCGCTGAAAGTCCGGTCTTCATGCCGAGCTCGTACAGGCCTTGCTTGAAAGGCGAGGCATCCATTACGCGCGCGCGGACATCGGCAGCGATCGACTCCCAGACGCGCGGTGCGAACAGCACGAAGGTCGGCGCGATCTCGCGGAAATCGTTCATCATGGTGTCGGGCTCTTCGACGAAGTTGACCTTCATCCGGCACAACAGGCCTTTGCCGAGCACGTAAACCTGTTCCATGATCCAGGGCAGCGGCAGCACCGAGACATATTCGTCCTCCGGTCCCTTGGGATCGCAGCAAAGATACGTCGCACAATGCCTGAGCACGCGCCCCGCGGCGAGCATAGCGAGCTTCGGGTGCGATGTGGTGCCTGAGGTCGTGCAGAGGATCGCGACGTGCTCGCCCTTGGTCGCATCGACGAGCTGGTCGTAGAGCGCGGGCTCGCGCGAGGCGCGGGCGCGGCCCATCTCCGCGAGCTTGTCGGCCGGCATCAGCCGCGGGTCGTCATATTTGCGCATCCCGCGCGGATCGGAATAGACGATATGCTTCAGCTTCGGCACGCGGTCAGCAAGCGTCAGCAGCTTGTCGACCTGCTCCTCATCCTCGGCAAAGACGAGCTTGGCCTCGCCATAATTGAGGAGATAGGCGGCTTCCTCGTCCAGCACGTCGCGATAGAGGCCGAGGCTCAGGGCGCCAAGTGCGTGGCTCGCGATCTCTGCCGCGACCCAGTCGGGCCGGTTGTCGCCGATGATGCCGATGACATCACCTTTTCCGATGCCGAGTTCGACCATGCCGAGCGCGAAGTCATGTACGCGGGCCTGGTAGTCGTTCCAGGTGAACAGGCGCCAGAGGCCGAGATCCTTCTCGCGCAGCGCGATCTCGCTGCCATGCTCGCGCGCATTGAGGCGCAAGAGTTTTGGATAGGTGTCGGCCTGCGCGACGCGGCCCGCATAATCCATCATGCCGCATTCTCCGCACGCGACGGCGCCGGCTGCTCCTCGGGATCGACCAGCACCTCGTCCTCTTCACCCAGATAGGCGCGCTTGACATGGGGATCGGCGAGCACGGAAGCCGGATCGCCTTCCGCGATCTTGCGGCCGAAATCCAGCACCATGACGCGGTGGGAGATATCCATCACCACGCCCATGTCGTGCTCGATCATCACCACCGTCATCCCGAACTCTTCGTTCAGGTCGACGATGTAGCGCGCCATGTCCTCCTTCTCTTCGAAGTTCATGCCGGCCATCGGCTCGTCGAGCAGGATCAGCTTCGGCTCCAGCGCCATGGCGCGGGCCAGCTCGACCCGTTTGCGCAAACCGTAGGGCAAGGTTCCGGCTTGCGCTTTCCGCACCGACTGCAAATCGAGGAAATCGATGATCTCCTCGACCTTGCGACGATGCTCCAGCTCCTCGCGCCGCGCGCCGGTAAGCCAGTATAGCGAGCCCGTAATGAAATTGTTCTTCAGCAGGTGATGCCGCCCGACCATGATATTGTCGAGCACGCTCATGTGGTGGAACAGCGCGAGATTCTGGAAGGTGCGGCCGATGCCAAGGGAGGCGCGGGCATTGGGGTTGAGCGGGGTGATGTCGCGGCCGCGATAGATCAGCTTGCCCTCGCTCGGCCGGTAGCGGCCGGAGATGCAATTGACCATGGAGGTTTTGCCGGCGCCGTTGGGGCCGATGATGGAGAACAACTCGCCGTCCCTGACGCCGAAATCGACCTCGGTCAGCGCGCGCACGCCGCCGAACCGCAAGCACACTCCACGCGCCGCAAGAATATCGTCCACCAAACCCCTCCCGGATGCGGCACCTTGAGGCGCTCTAAATCCCGTGTCGTCCTAAAGGACCGATCCTATATCGGTCGTTTTTTACCCGCCATGCGACCATTTATGATTTTGGTTGCCGCAGGGCGTCCTTCTCAACAATGCCGCACCCATCGGGCCTTGGAGCCTCGTCCGAGCGCGATGGTCCTCAATAGGGTAAAGCAATAGTTTGAAATGTCTTTTGCCGGACAATTCGCCGGCAATTTTCGGTGGCATTGTTGCAGTGCAATATGAAAATCCTTTATGAGGCGACCTGGTTGGTATCGCACTGGTTAGTGCATGATCGCTGAGGATTACCTGCGGCGGATCGCGATCTGGTCGCGCGAGCTCGACGCGCGCGAGATCGAGATGGCGCGCGGCGGCATTGTCGAGAGGTCCTATGCGGCGGGCGAGTCGATCTTCGTCCGCGGCGACCATTTCGACTACTGGACTGGCGTGGTCTCCGGGCTCGCCCGGATGGGCATCGTCTCGCGCGAGGGCAAGACCACGAGTTTCACCGGTCTCACCGCCGGTGCCTGGTTCGGCGAGGGCACCATGCTCAAGAAGGAGGCTCGGCGCTACGACGTGGTAGCGCTGCGCGACACGCGTCTCGCTCTGATGGACCGCACGACCTTCTTCTGGTTGTACGAGCACTCTGCCGCCTTTAACCGCTTCCTGGTGGTCCAGCTCAACGAGCGTCTCGGCCAGTTCATCGGCCTGGTCGAATATGGCCGGACGCTGGACGCCACCGCGCGGCTGGCGCGCTCCATCGCCTGGCTGTTCAACCCGATCCTATACCCCGATCTCAGCCGGCATATCGAGATAACCCAGGAGGAAATCGGAGCGTTGTCAGGCATCTCCCGGCAGAATGCCAACCAGTGTCTGAAGCGGCTGGAGCGGGAAGGGCTGCTGCGGCTCGAATACGGCGGGGTGACCATTGTCGACCTGGAGCGGCTGCGTGGCTACGGGGATTAGCGAGCGGGCTGACGGGATAGGTCAGTTCGCTGAGGCAACCGACTGATTTGAATCAGCTTCGGCATGCCCGCGGCGGCTTCTTCGCCAGCTCGGCCGCCATGGCCGAGATCAGCGGCTTCATGAAGAAAGCGTCATTCGCCGGCGTGATGTCCGTGCGCAGGCCATGTGCTTGCAGTTCGCCCGAGACAGCCGGTCCGACCGAGGCGATCGCGGTGCGCGTCAATCCCTCGCGCAAGGTAGCCTCGCAATTGTGAGCGCGGGCGGCTTCGACCAGGCGGCGGACCTGGCCCAGATTCGTCAGCGCGATGGCATCGATCTGGCCCGCGGCCATCTCCTCGATCGCGGTGACGATCTTGCCGTCGGCGGCCTTGGGGTCATAGACGTAAGGCAGCACGGTCTCGACGTCGGCGCCCCATGCCTTGATGGCGCCGATCAGCGCCGAATGGTCCTTGTCCGGATAGAGCTGCAGCGCCAGCCGATGCTCCTTCAATTCGACGCGCGACAGCATCTCGGCGACGCCTTCGGAGGTCGGCTTTTCGGTGGTCTGCTGTGGCTCGAGCCCGATCTCGCGCAAGGCGCGCCCGGGCTTCGGGCCGCGGGTGAATTTGCGCGCCTTGGCGAGGCTCGCGACAAAGTCCGCATCGTTGCCGACCCGCCGCGCCACTTTCATCAGCCGCCGCAGGCCCTCGCCGGTCAGCAGCACCAGATCGTCGAACGGCTTTTCAATGAAACGGGCGATGAAGGCCTCGACCGGCGCGGGATCGGGGGCATCATGGATCTCGAACATCGGGCATTGCACGACGTCGGCGCCCTGTTCCGCCAGGAGGCGCGAAAACTGTGCCTCCTCGCGCGTTTCCAGGATCAGGATGCGGTAACCGTTAAGCCTGTCGGCCATGCTCTTGTCTCTTAAAGCGTCATCTCAACGACAACGAGCCACTTTTTGTTCATCCTGACTCCCAAGGTGTGCTTGGCGCAAGGGCGATGGCTCTGATAGAGCAGGGCGCAAAATCCGCTCCTGCTCAAGGGTTAATCAGGCCGTTCCATGCCCGATCATCAATATGTGTTGACGCTCTCCTGCCCGGATCGGCCGGGCATCGTCTCTGCCGTGTCGACGTTCCTTGCCAATAGTGGACAGAATATCCTGGACGCCCAGCAGTTCGACGACGTCGAGACCAACAAATTCTTCATGCGGGTGGTGTTCACGGCCGCCGATCTCGCGGTGGAATTGTCGGCGCTGCAGACCGGCTTTACCGCCATCGCCGAGCGCTTTGCCATGGACTGGCAGATGCGCGACCGCGCCGCGCAAAAGCGAGTCATGTTGCTGGTCTCGAAATCCGACCACTGCCTTGTCGACATTCTCTATCGCTGGCGCACCCGGGAGCTTGCGATGGTTCCGACCGCGATCGTCTCCAACCATCCGCGCGAGACCTATGCCGGGCTCGATTTCGCGTCGATCCCCTTCCATCATTTGCCGGTGACGAAGGAGACCAAGCGCGCGCAGGAAGAGGCAATCTTCAAGCTGGTAAAGGAGACCAGGACCGACCTCGTGGTGCTCGCGCGCTACATGCAGATTCTCTCCGACGATCTCTCGGCGAAGCTGGCGGGATGTTGCATCAACATCCACCACTCGTTCCTGCCGGGTTTCAAGGGCGCAAAGCCCTATCACCAGGCGCATGAACGCGGCGTCAAGCTGATCGGCGCCACCGCGCATTACGTCACCAGCGATCTCGACGAAGGCCCGATCATCGACCAGGATGTCGAGCGTATCAGCCATCGCGATACGCCTGAAGACCTCGTGCGCAAGGGCCGCGACATCGAGCGGCGCGTGCTGGCGCGCGCCATCCGCTATCACCTGGGGGATCGCGTGATCCTCAACGGCCGCAAGACAGTGGTGTTCATGGATTGATTCACCGCTGCGGGGAGGGGTGAAGGTCGGCGCCTTCGCTGAGGCCCGTGCCCTAATGCACCGGGTCCACCCCTGACGGCGTTGATTGACTTGACGTCGTTGATGTTGACGAGGGGCTCGCGGCGGGCTTCGAGGTCGTGGACGATGACGATGGCTTCGCGGCCGGGGCTGCAGGCGATGCCGACCACGCAAACGGCTTGCTCGTCGCAGAGGATGATGCCGAGCTTTGCGCCTGCGGGTCGGGGGGACGCTGGTCGGCGGGAAGCTGTCGCAACCGTTCGCGCTCCTTCATCCACTCATCGTATTTGGCTGTTCCCGGCCGTGGCGGCGCGTCCGCCGGCAGGCCGCCGGCCCATTGCGGGACGTAGTCGCCCATGGCGGCTGACGCCCTCTCGTTGATGCTGGCGCAGCCGGCGAGCGACGAGCCGAGCAGCACGAGAGCGAGGGCAGTCAAAGGCTGGTGGAAGCGAGAGATCATATCGAGATCAGGTCGGGCCCGTTTGTAATCGGCAGGCAGGCATACACTGCCGGCCCCGCCGTGAGGCTAGCCGCTAACAGGTAAAATTGGCTTATTCTGGTTGGATAGGTATTAAGGTATTTTCGTGTCAACAAAAAAATCAGTCCCCAGCCTGGACGGCCGGGGACTGATCTCCGCGTCCGCCAGCGTTTATGGCGCGCAAGAGAAGCTTGAGGCAGCCTCGGCCGGGCCGGATTTGTAGTGCGGCCATGCCGGCCATTGGCACAGCGGCAGTGCGCGCGTGGTTGCGAAAGCCGGTGCCTCGATCTTCTGTTCGACGACCTCGAGATCGCCGGGCGCCTTGCCGCTCTCCACCCAATCGACCAGCACGCTCAGCATGTCGACATTGGCCGGCGCGCCCGAGCCGACATGGTCGACACCCGGCGCGGTGTAGAGCCGCGCGAACGCCGCGGTCTCCTCTTTGCCCAGCGAGAATTGCATGTTCTCGAAATAGCGGATGCCGGCGAACGGGCTTTGGGCGTAGTCGGACATGTGCTCGAGGATGATGAGCTTGCCGCCATGATCGTTGAAGGCGGTGAGGTTCGGATTGGTCGAGTCCATCAGCTGCGACACTTCAAGCACGCGCTGCTTGTGGTCCTCGGGCTTGTATTTGGCGACGTCGAGCTTGGGATCGCGCGCGAAAACATATTGCGTGCCGCCGGCGCCGAAAATCCAGGCAATGCCGTTGGTCTGGCCCGGCGGCTGCGTCGGCGCAGTCGTGCCGAGCCACCAGGACACCCAGCCGCCGGCCGAGGCGAAGGGTGGGGTGTTTTCGCCTGATACGCCCCAGCCCGGATAGTCGTCGACACCGTTCGCGAGCGGGAACGGGAAGGCGTACCGCGCATGCAGCGTGTCGATCGCCTTGATCTGCGCATCCGTCAGGCACTGGTCGCCATGCTGGCCTTCGGCACAGCGCAGCGTGTCGGGGCGGAACGTCGCCCGGCAGCCGACCGGATTTTCAATGATGGAATCCTCGATGCCGTCGGCCTTGTCGCAGGCCTTAAGGACGGCATCGGCAACGAGCTTGATCTGCGCGGGATTGATCCAGCCATCACCCATGGTGACAAGGCCCGAACGGGTCCCGGCATGCTGCAAGCCGACCCAGTTGATGACGGGGACTCGCGCGAGGATGCCGTCGAAGTCTTCGGGGTATCGTTGCGCCATGGTCAGCGCCTCGCGGCCACCTTCCGAGGAGCCCATGAAATACATCTTGTCCGGCTTCTTGCCGTAGGCGCGCACGACGAGCGCGACCGCGGCATCGCGCACCTTCTTGTAGGCCTTGTGTGCGAAATTCTCGAACGCTTCGTCGTTGAGCGCAAACGTCTGCGGCGGCTCGCCCGGCTTGGCCTCGTGGCCCGAGTCGGTACCGTAGGTGACAAAGCCGCGTGCCAGCGGCGAGGGCTTGTTGAAGGGATAGGCCGGCGGCAGCGCGAGGCCGGTGATCAGCACGCCGTTGAAGCCTCCGCCGCCATATTGCAGCGAGCGGCCATTCCAATCGGTCGGCAGGTTCACCTCGAACTTGATCGGCGGTGCTTTTGGATCGATTGGCTCGATATGGCCGAGCACCTTGCAGAAGGCGGGATTGGCCGGCGCGACGCGCGCAGCCGGGCTCCCGGCCCGCTCGGCGATGGATAGCGGCGTTGGCGCCTGCATCGCGGCGGAATCGATGCGGACCGCATCAGGTGCGTCTCCTGCGAGGCCGGAGCATGTCTTGGCGGCATCGCCCTGCAGCGGCGTGGCCGGAGCCGACGAGGCCGTCGCCATCACGGCAAACATCGCTGTCGCCCAGAGCCGGGCATCGATCCGCAATCGCATCATTATATTTCCACCCTGTCTTCTTCTTGCGTTATTTCGCGGCCCGCATTTCAGATGGCGGGCCGTCGCAGTCAAGCCCTCGCAACGCAGCCGGCCAATGCTGCGCCGACGTGGCTCAGAACGGCAAGCCGACATAGTTCTCCGCGAGCTGCCCGAGCGCCGCATCAGACGAGAACAGATAGCTGAGCTCGGTCCGCTGCAACTGGTCGTCATAGGCGAGGCGATCGGGGAAGCGGTGCAGCAGCATGGTCATCCACCATGAGAAGCGCTGCGCCTTCCAGATGCGCGCGAGCGCCTTTTGCGAATAGCCTTCAAGGCCCGTATCGTCGCCCTTTTTGTAGTGTCCGAGCAGCGCGTGATAGAGGTAGTAGATGTCGGACGCTGCGCTGTTGAGACCGCGCGCGCCGGTCGGCGGCACGATATGCGCGGCGTCGCCGGCGAGAAACAGCCGGCCATATTGCATCGGCTCGGCGACAAAGCTGCGCAACGGCGCAATGCTCTTCTCGATCGAGGGACCGGTGATGAGGGCTGCTGCGACCTGCTCCGGCAGGCGGCGTCTCAGCTCGGCCCAGAACAGGTCATCAGGCCAGTGCTCAGGTCGATCGGTGAGCGGCACCTGGATGTAGTAGCGGCTCAGCACTTGCGAGCGCAGCGAGCACAGTGCAAAGCCGCGCTGGTGCTTCACATAGATCAGCTCGGGCGAGACCGGCCTGGTGCGCGACAGCACGCCGAGCCAGCCGAACGGATAGACCTTCTCATATTCGCGCAACACGTCCTTCGGCATCGACTTGCGGCTGACGCCGTGAAAGCCGTCGGCGCCCACCACATAGTCGCAGTCCACGCGCAGCGTCTCCTCGCCCAGCCGACAGGTCACGAAGGGTGCATCGCTCTTCAGCTCGTGCAGGGCGACATCCTCGGCATTGTGCACGACCTTGCCGCCCAGGCGGTCGCGCGCATCGTAGAGATCGCGCGTCAGCTCGGTCTGGCCGTAGACGATCACCGAATTGCCGCCGGAATATTTGTGGAGGTCGACGTGATCGAGCACGCCGTCATGGGCGATGTGGAATCCCCGGTGGATCTCGCCCTCGCGATCCATGCGCTCGCCGCATTGCGCCTCGCGCATCAGTTTTGCGAATCCGTGCTCCAGGACGCCGGCGCGGATGCGGGAAAGCACATGCTCGCGGCTGTATTTCTCCAGGAGGATGGTATCGATGCCCTGCAGGTGCAGCAGCTGCGACAACAAGAGCCCCGACGGCCCGCCGCCGATGATACAGACCTGAACTTTCATTTTCGCGTCCTTCCGTGGCCGCACACTCGGCGAATCGCCGGGAGAAACCGATGGAGGGAACGGCCTTTGTCTTGTACAATTCGAACATGCGCGCGGCACGATCCAAAACATCGATCCAGGTCTACAACCTGTTCGGGGAGCAGGGCGATCTGCCCGATGTCGTGCATTGCGAGACCATCGTCTCGCGCGCCGCGCTGCACGACTGGACGCTCTCGGTGCATCGCCATGCGCGGCTGCACCAGGTGCTGCTGATCGAGCGCGGCGGCGGCGAGGCGACGCTCGATGGGCGCGTCTCGCCACTCAAGCCCATGACCATGGTCAATGTGCCTGTTGGCGACGTGCACGGCTTCAACTTCGTGCCGGCTACCGAAGGGTGGGTTCTCACCATCGCCGCCGAAGTGCTGGATGAGACTCTGCTGGCGCCGGAGGGCCTGCGCGCGGCGCTGTCGCATGCGGCGGTGGTACGCGGAACCCGCGAGATCCGTACGCTGATGCAGCAGATCTTTGCCGAGCATGCCGGGCGGCGCTTCGGGCGGGCGCATGCGCTGCGCGCGCTGTCGGCGGCGCTGATCGGGCTTGTGGCGCGCGAACTCGCCCGCGAGAGCGGCGTCTCGGCGGCGGCCGATTCGGAGCTGTTCCGCCGCTTCGAGGCCTTGCTCGAAGAGCATCATCTGAAGCGCTGGAGCGTTGCAGATTATGCCAAGGCGTTGTCGGTGACGCCGACGCATCTCAACCGCGTGACGCGTGCAGCAACCGGCGACACCGCCTCGCATCTGATCCTGAATCGGCTGATCCGCGAAGCGCGGCGCAATTTGGTCTATACCAACCTGCCGGTCTCGACGATTGCCTATGCGCTCGGCTTCGACGACCCCGCTTATTTCAGCCGCGTCTACGCTGCCGCCACCGGCCTTTCGCCGCGCGCCTTCCGTGCGCAAGTGCATGGCGGGGAGGGGTGATTACTCACACGTCGAGGAAGACAGTCTCTTCGGGGCCCTGCAGGTTGATCGTGAAGCTGTAGACCGTCTTGCCGCCGCGCTCGTTGCGCGTGGCGATCAGCGTCGACCGCCGCGCCGGCTGGTCGATCAGGTTGAGCACGGGATCGGCGGCGTTGGCGGCTTCCTCGTCGGAGAAATAGAGCCGCGTGTTCAGGCCGATATTGATGCCACGTGCCACGATCCAGACGTTGACATGGGGCGCGCAGCGCCGGCCCGCCTTGTCCGTGGTGACGCCGGGCTTGATGGTCTCGAAGGTGATCAAGCCACTTTCGAAATCCGAGCCGGCACGGCCCCAGCCGCGGAAATCTGCATCCAGCTCTCCGGACGAACGGTCGGCGGGATGGTTATAGCGTCCGGCCGCGTTGGCCTGCCAGATTTCCAGCAACACGTCGCGCAGCGGCGTGCCGGTGCCGTCGAGCACGCGGCCCTCGATCGTGATGCGCTCGCCCTTGGTGTTCGGCCCAACCAGGACGTTGGTAAAATTCTTCTCGAAAATGTCGAAGCCGGCCATGCCGGGGATCAGGCCGATATGGACATAGGGCCCGGCGGTTTGCGAAGCGGTTTCCTTCAGATAGTTGAGCGGTTGCACCATGGCTCAGTTTCCTTCCGGACGGTTCTCGAAAAAGGTCGAGCGGCTGCCGCGCAGCACGATGTCGAAGCGATAGGCGAGCGAATCAAGCGGCAGGCTCGCATTGAGATCAAGCGATGCAACGAGCCGGCTCAATGCCTCCGGGTCCGGGATCGTGGTCAGGATCGGGCACACCGGGATCAGGGGATCGCCCTCGAAATACATCTGGGTGATCAGCCGTTGCGCGAAGCCGGAGCCGAACACCGAGAAGTGGATGTGCGCCGGGCGCCAGCTGTTGACGAAGTTGCGCCACGGATAGGGTCCCGGTTTCACGGTGCGGAAATAGTAATAGCCGCTCGCATCCGTCAGCGCGCGGCCGCAGCCGCCGAAATTGGGATCGATCGGCGCGAGATAAGTGTCCTTTTTGTGCCGGTAGCGGCCGCCGGCATTGGCCTGCCAGAATTCGACCAGCGTGTTCGGCACGCCGCGGCCTGTTTCATCCAGCACACGGCCATGGACCACGATGCGCTCGCCGACAGGATCGCCGTCCTTGGCGTAGTTCTTGATCAAATCGTTATCGAGCGGGCCGATATCGTTGTGGCCGAACACCGGACCGGTGATTTCCGAGACCGAGCTTTCCAGCGACAGCAGCGCCTGGCGCGGCGAACGCAGCACCGAGGATTTGTAGCCGGGCGCATGCAGCGGCGGATGGATGGAGCGGTCGCGCTGGAAAAAGCCGCCATCGCCAAAGGACGGCGCAGGGCGGTTGTGGCGAACATCAGTGTCGGCGGCCTGGGCGCTCATGACGTGTTGTCTCCCTCTCGCGCCTTGGGAATGCGGCGCAATTGACCGGTGGAGGGTGCGCGGGCCCATTCTAAAAATAAATAGATGGATTATAATCAATTGCATGAAGGAAATTGATCATTTGTCCCTCGACGGCCATGCGCTCGCGCTGTTCCTCGCCGTGCTGGAGGAGGGCTCGGTGACGGCGGCCGCGACCCGGCTCGGGCTGACCCAGTCCGCCGTCAGCCACAGCCTGCAGAAGCTCAGGCGGATCATCGGCGATCCGTTGTTTGCCAAATCCGGGCGCGGCATCATCGCGACCGCGCATGCGCAGGCGCTCGCGGCAAGAGCGCGGGGCCTGATCGACGAGATGCGGAGCTTTGCCAGCGGAGCGAGCTTCGACCCGGCGAACGCGCGGTTGTCGCTCACCATCGCCGCCAATGATTTCCAGCGCGACCTGTTGTTGCCGAGCTTCTACCGGCGCGTCGCGGCTAAGGTTAAGAGCCTGAACCTGCGCGTCATTCCCTCGCAATCGCCGACGCCGGCAATGCTCCGCGAGAGCCGCTGCGATCTGTTGATCACGCCGCTGCCGCCCTCCGGCATCGATATCGTGCAGAAGCGGCTGCTGCAGGATCATTACGTCTGCTACTACGATGCCAAAGTGCGGTCGGCGCCGGCGACGCATGCCAATTATCTCGCGGCGCGTCACATCACCGTGGTCTACACCGACAATGAGCGGCTTGATTTCGACCGCAGGCTGGAGGCATCCGGTCTGCAGCGCGACATCGCGATCTCGGTGCCGAGCTTTTCCGGCGTCGCCGCCTTCCTGCGCGGCTCGGACATGCTGGCGAGCATGCCGAGCCTGTTGGCTCCTGACGTGGTGCGCGGCTTCGCCAGCGCGCGTATCCCGCTTCCTTCGCGTGCGGGGGCGCTGGCGAAACTGCCGATGTTCATGGTCTGGCACCAGCGCTACCAGAAGGATCCCGCCCATCTTTGGCTGCGCGAACAGCTCGAACAGACCTGCCGTCTGGTCGCAGCCGCGCCAACGGCGCAGGTTTGAATCGTGCAAAAGAAGGACGGGATTATCCATCCCGCGGGCTCCTCTACTAAGGCACTAGAAAAGACAATCGCCGCTTTGGGCAACGCGCTCTTGCATTCCTTGTACAAATGTACAAAGGAATCGTCAGCAGGACCGGACTGCGTGCGCGGCGCACGGAGGGGGACTGGAAAGCGTGTATCGGCGCCCTTTACGGGGTATGAAGGTACCGTATCTTCGGGGCTGGAGCCGATGCCACCACATCGAAACCGGTCCCGCAGGCACATCTATTGTCGCGATTGACAATATCACGGCGGCGGGACGCCATGACCTGCCGCTGCAGGCAAAAACAATGCAGGCCTGGGCGACACCAGGCCCTTGAGTTGAGGGCTCGACAGGCCGTTGAGGGAGGAAGGGTAGATGTTCGTTGCTGACAGGAAGCTCGCATGGTCGTTGCTCGGTGCTGCCGCCATCGGCGCATTGGCGCTCATGCCGGCGCGCGCCGAAGAGACGTTCAAGATCGGCCTGATTGTGCCGATGACGGGCGGGCAGGCCTCGACCGGCAAGCAGATCGACAATGCGATCAAGCTCTACATGAAGCAGCATGGCGACACCGTCGCCGGCAAGAAAATCGAGGTCATCCTGAAGGATGATGGCGCGCTGCCGGACAAGACCAAGACCGCAGCGCAGGAATTGATCGTCAACGAAAAGGTCAATGTCATCGCCGGTTTCGGGGTGACGCCGGCGGCGCTCGCCGCGGCGCCGCTTGCGACGCAGGGCAAGATTCCCGAGGTCGTGATGGCGGCGGGCACCTCCATCATCACCGAGAAGTCGCCCTATATCGTGCGCACCTCGTTCACGCTGCCGCAGTCTTCCACCATCATCGGCGACTGGGCGGTGAAGAACGGCATCAAGAAGGTCGCAACCCTGACCTCGGACTACGCGCCGGGCAACGATGCGCTCGCCGCGTTCAAGGAACATTTCACCGCCGGTGGCGGCGAGATCGTCGAGGAGGTCAAGGTGCCGCTGGCCAACCCCGACTTCGCGCCGTTCCTGCAGCGCATGAAGGATGCCAAGCCAGATGCTGTCTTCGTGTTCGTGCCCGCTGGCCAAGGCGGCAACTTCATGAAGCAATATGCCGAGCGAGGCCTCGACAAGGCCGGCATCAAGGTGATCGGGCCGGGCGACGTCATGGATGACGATCTCCTCAACGGCATGGGCGATGCCGCACTCGGCGCTGTCACCGCGCATATCTATTCCGCAGCGCATCCGTCCCAGGCCAACAAGGATTTCGTCGCCGCCTACAAGAAGGAATTCAACCAGCGCCCGGGCTTCATGGCGGTCGGCGGCTATGACGGCATCAACCTGATCTACGAAGCGCTGAAGAAGACCGGCGGCAATGCCGATGGCGACAAGCTGATCGAGGCGATGAAGGGCATGAAGTGGGAAAGCCCGCGCGGCCCGATCTCGATCGACCCCGACACCCGCGACATCGTGCAGAATGTCTATGTCCGCAAGGTCGAGAAGGTCGATGGTGAACTCTACAATGTCGAGTTCGAGACCTTCAAGGACGTGAAGGATCCGGGCAAGACGAAGAAGTGACGCGAAGCGTCATCCCGGGGCTGCGCCCCACACGCTCACGTCATGCCCGGGCTTGTCCCGGGCATCCGCATGGCCGGAAGCACGTGGACGGCCGGGACGAGCCCGGGCATGACGACCTACAGATAGCTCCATCGTATTTGGCTCAAACTCGGACCGCATGACCTCTATTCTCACCAACCTGTTCGATGGCGTCGCTTACGGCATGCTGCTGTTCGTGCTCGCCTGCGGTCTTGCCGTCACGCTCGGGCTGATGAATTTCGTCAATCTCGCGCATGGCGCCTTCGCCATGGCCGGCGGCTACGTCTGCGCGGTGCTGGTCAACCAGATGGGCTGGCCGTTCTTCGCCGGCCTGCCGCTCGCCTTCGTCTCGGCGGCCGCGATCGGGATCGTGCTGGAGCGGTTGCTCTATCGCCATCTCTACGCCCGCAGCCATCTCGACCAGGTGCTGTTCTCGATCGGCCTCGTCTTCATCTCGGTTGCCGCTGTCGACTACATCATGGGGTCGCAGCGCATCTTCATCAATTTGCCGTCGGTGCTCGAGGGACAGTTCGATGTGCTCGGCGTCGGCATCGGCCGTTACCGCCTCATGATCATCGTGATCTGCGGCTTGCTCACTGCCGGCCTGCAATTGGTGCTGGCGCGCACGCGCTTCGGCAGCCGGCTGCGCGCTGCGGTCGACGATCCTCGCGTCGCCTCAGGGCTCGGCATCAATGTGCCGCAGGTGTTCGCCTTCACTTTTGCCTTCGGTTGCGGGCTTGCCGGCCTTGGCGGCGCGCTGAGCGCCGAGGTCCTTGGGCTCGATCCATATTTTCCGCTGAAATTCATGATCTACTTTTTGATCGTGGTGACCGTCGGCGGCTCTTCCTCGATCACCGGGCCGTTCCTGGCCTCGCTGCTGCTCGGGATCGGCGACGTCGCCGGCAAATATTACGTGCCCAAGATGGGCCCGTTCGTGATCTACACGTTGATGATCGTGATCCTGATCTGGCGTCCGAACGGCCTGTTCGGTCGCACCGCGGCGCGGTGAGGCGACATGAGCGCCCCTGATGATGTCGGATATCACGCCAGGCGGCATGCGCGATGGCATGTCGGCGAGATCGTGTTCTGGGTGCTCGCACTCGCTAGCGCCTTCCTGTTTCCCTCGCGCTATCTGGTCATGACCGACATCGTGCGGCTCGGGCTGTTTGCGATGTCGATTGACCTGATCCTGGGCTATGCCGGCATCGTCTCGCTCGGCCACGCGGCCTTCTTCGGCGTCGGCGCCTATTCGGCCGGCCTGATGGCGCTGCATGGCGTCGTCACCGAGCCGCTGCTGGCGCTGGTCCTCGCCGGTTGCGCGGCCATGCTGCTCGGCTTTGTCACGAGCTTTCTCGTCATCCGCGGCGTCGATCTGACACGGCTGATGGTGACGCTCGGCATCGCGATGCTGCTCGAGGCGCTGGCCGAGAGCTTTTCCGGCATCACCGGCGGCACCGACGGCCTGCAGGGGATCGAGATGCAGCCGATCCTCGGCATCTTTGCCTTCGATATGTTCGGGCGGACCGGGTTCTTCTATTCGCTGATCGTGCTGTTCGTGCTGTTCCTGCTGGCGCGGCGCATCGTGCATTCGCCGTTTGGGCTTTCGCTGCGCGCGATCAAGAACAATCCGCTGCGGGCGGCTGCGATCGGCATCCCCGTGAACCGGCGGCTGATCGCGATCTACACGGTAGCCGCGTTCTACGCCGGCATCGCAGGCGCGCTGTTCACCCAGACAACGGCGCTGGCTTCGCTTGATGTGTTCGCCTTCGAGCGCTCGGCCGATCTGCTGCTCGTGCTGATCATCGGCGGCACCGGCTATCTCTATGGCGGCCTGATCGGCGCCGTCGTGTTTCGGATGCTGCAGGAAGTCTTCTCCACCATCACCCCGCAATACTGGCAATTCTGGATCGGGGTGGTTCTGGTCGCAATTGTCATGATCGGGCGCGCGCGGTTGCATCGCTGGGTGCTGTTTCTGCCGAACCTTCTCATCGCGCAGGTCGCAGGCCGCAAGGCCGCGGTCGCCATTCCCGAAGGCGAGGGACAATGACGATCGCGCTGGAAACGATCGGACTGGAAAAGCAGTTCGGCGGCCTGCGGGTGACGCGCGACCTCTCGCTGAAGATTGCGCAAGGCGCGCGTCATGCGCTGATCGGCCCCAACGGCGCCGGCAAGACGACGGTCATCAACCAGCTCACCGGTGTGCTCAAGCCCAATTCGGGACGCATCCTGCTCGAGGGGCGGGACATCACCGATCTGCCCGTGCACGCGCGCGTGCTGCGCGGCCTGTCGCGCACTTTCCAGATCAACCAGCTCTATGCGGATCTCACGCCGTTGGAGACGATCGGTCTTGCGGTCTCTGAAAGGCTCGGTCGCGGCGGCGACTGGTGGCGGGTGATGGGCACGCGCGACGACGTGAATGCCGAGATCGCCGACATTCTCGGCCGCTTCCATCTGCTCGATGTCATGAACGAGCAGACCGCAACACTCCCGTACGGCAAGCAGCGGCTTCTGGAGATTGCAGTTGCGATTGCCGCAAAGCCGCGCGTGCTGCTGCTCGACGAGCCCGCAGCCGGCGTTCCCGAGAGCGAGCGTCATGACATTCTCGCCGTCGTCGCCGCGCTGCCGCGCGACGTCACTGTGCTCCTGATCGAACACGACATGGACCTTGTCTTCTCCTTTGCCGACCGCATCTCCGTGCTGGTCAGCGGCGCGCTCCTGACCGAAGGCCCGCCGGACCAGGTGGCAAAAGACCCGCAGGTGAAGGCGGTCTATCTCGGCGAGGCCGCCGATGCCTGATCTGCTGACGATCGAGAATTTACGCGCCGGCTACGGCGAGGCAGTCGTGCTGCCGAACATGTCGCTGGGCATGCCGGAAGGGCAGGTGCTGGCGGTGCTCGGCCGCAACGGCACCGGCAAGACCACACTGATGAACTCCATCGTCGGTGTCGTCAGGCGTTTCGGCGGCAGCATCACGCTCGCCGGGCGCGATATCACCTCGTTTCGTCCCGATGAGCGGGCGCGTGCCGGCATCGGCTGGGTGCCGCAGGAGCGCAACATCTTCCGCTCCCTCACCGTGGAAGAGAACATGACCGCGGTGGCCCAGCCGGGCCCGTGGACGGTGGAGAAGATCTACGAGATGTTTCCGCGGCTGAAAGAGCGGCGCAGCAATTTTGGCAACCAGCTCTCCGGCGGCGAGCAGCAGATGCTGGCGATCGGCCGCGCACTCACCCTCAATCCCAAGGTGCTGCTGCTGGACGAGCCGACCGAAGGACTCGCGCCGATCATCGTCGAGGAGCTTTTGAAGGCGATCGGCAGCATTACCCGCGGCACGGGAATCTGCTCCATCATCGTCGAGCAGAACGCGCAAAAGATTCTGGGGCTCGCCGACCGCGTTGTGATATTGGAACGCGGTACCATCGTGCACGATGCGTCAAGCCAGGCGCTGAAGGCCGATCCCGCGGTGCTGGAGCGCCATCTCGGCGTGGCCGGCGCCGCCGCCACCGCACACTAAAATACGCTGAATATCGGGAGTGAGACCATGCAACGAGCAAAACCGCCTTTCCGCGCCGACGAGGTCGGCAGCCTGCTCAGGCCGCAGAAGATCAAGGAGGCGCGGGCCAAGCGGGAGAAGGGCGGGATCTCGCCCGAGGATCTGCGCAAGGTCGAGGACATGGAGATCGAGAAGGTCGTGCACAAGCAGGCCTCGATCGGTCTCAAGCTCGCGACCGACGGCGAGTTTCGCCGTTCCTGGTGGCATTTCGACTTTCTGGCCAAGCTGACCGGCTGCGAGCTGTTTCACCCGGAGACCGGGATCCAGTTCGCCGGTGTCGAGACGCGGCATGACGCGGTGCGCGTGATCGGCAAGCTCGACTTCCCTGACGACCATCCGATGCTCGACCATTTCCGCTTCCTGAAGAAGCATGCCGACATTGCTCACGTCGTGCCGAAGATGACGATCCCTTCGCCTGCGGTGCTGCACTTCCGCGGCGGCCGCAAGGCGATCTCCAAGGACGTCTATCCCGATCTCGACGCTTTCTACGAGGACCTCGCCAAGACCTACCGCAAGGCGGTGAAGGCGTTCTACGACGCCGGCTGCCGCTATCTGCAGTTCGACGACACCGTATGGGCCTATCTGTGCTCACAGGAGGAATTGCAGAAGTCGCGCGAGCGCGGCGACAATCCGGAGGGCCTGCAGAAGATCTATTCGCGCATCATCAATTACGCGATCGCGGAGCGTCCAGCCGACATGGCGATCACCACCCATGTCTGCCGCGGCAATTTCCGCTCCACCTGGATTTCCTCCGGCGGCTACGAGCCGGTGGCGGAGACCATGCTGGGCGAGACCAATTACGACGGCTACTTCCTGGAATACGATTCCGACCGCGCCGGCGGCTTCGAGCCGCTGCGTTTCCTGCCCAAGGGCAACAAAGTCGTGGTGGTCGGGCTGATCACCTCGAAGTTCGGCGAGTTGGAAAAGCGCGACGACATCAAGCGTCGCCTGGAAGAGGCCGCCAAGTTCGCTCCGCTGGAGCAACTCGCGCTCTCCCCGCAATGCGGCTTCGCCTCGACCGAGGAGGGCAATGTCCTCTCGGAGGAGGAACAGTGGGCGAAGCTCCGACTCGCGGTGGAACTGGCGCAAGAGGTGTGGGGGAAGTGACGCCTTCGTCATTTCGGGGCGATGCGCAGCGTCGCGAGCCAGGATGAGGCGGCGTATGGGGTCGATCTTGGTTGGCTCCAGGCAATAACCGGGGGCATCCACTGATTCTGGCGACCAACGGTCGGGGCGGGGTCACTGCCGTTTGAACCGCCCTCCGGCCGGGGTTGGTGTTGTTGGGCAAACAGTGGTAGGAGGTGTGGGAAGCCTGTAGCTGCCCACAACACTTTCCCAACGCGAATTCATGAAGAACGACGCGATTTTAGCCCAGATTTCCGACTTCTGCCGGCAGGCGGACATGGCGGAATCGACCTTCGGGCGCCGCGCGGTGAACGACGGCAAGCTGGTGCACCGGCTGCGCGAGGGCAAGCGCATCACCATCGATACGCTGGAGCGTATCCAGGCCTATATCGCGGCGTCCACCGGCGGCCCACCGCCGCCGCGCGGGCTGCAGGTGCCGCCCGAGAAGCGCGATCCCCGCGGCAATTTCCGCTTCTTCGAGAACCGTCAGAAATACCTCCTGTTCGTGCACACCTGCAGCGAAAAGCGGGTGATCGCCGATCGGATCGCGCTGGAATTGTCCTCGATCCATCCCCGCCCACCGGCCCTGCGGATGTTCGATGCCGGGATGGGCGACGGGACGGTGATGGCTCGGGTGCTTCGTGCGATGCACAGCCGCTTTCCCCACATGCCTTTTTACGTGGCCGGCAAAGAACTGAGCCTCGAAGATGTACGCCTGACCCTGGACAAGGTGCCGGACCGGCTCCTGGAGCACCCCGCCAGCATCTTTGTCTTCACCAACATGAACTATGCCGAGGCGCCCTGGCTCACGCCGGCTTCGCCCGCGGCCGCTGCCGGCATGATCTGGCAGGAGGTGGCGCTGCGCGGCGCCTCCTCAGGCGAATTCGAGGCCCAAATCGCCGATCTGCGAGGCTTTCTGGATTCGAACTGGCGCGCCAGCGTCAGCCCTCGCACGGGCATGCCGGTCTATGAACGCCCGATGGCGCTGGTCCTGTACCGCGAAGACCACCGCTTCCTGCTCGACGCTATTATTCCCAGAGCCGGCCGCACTGAGGCCAATTTCGACCTCATCATCGCCTCGCAGCCTTATCGGGCCAAATCTTCTGTGAATTTCCGCGCCAAGCGGATCATCGCGCCACTGGCGCGGGCGCTTCGTCCGGGCGGCCGGCTGATCGGCATCCACTCCCATGGGCAGGACCCGGGCATGGAAATCATCCAGATGGTGTGGCCAGGGGAAAATCCTTTCGTGGTGAGCCGGCACGAGCTGTTGCAGGCTGTGAAGTATGAATTGGGTTCCGTTGGGCGGGTGCTCAATTTTAATGCATATTCCGACAACCGTTCCGTTTTCAGATATGATATGGAAGCGCTGCCCACCGAGGTGACGGGTCCAATCGGCACCTCGACGGCCTTTGCAGCCTGGAATGCGGCGGTGTATGTCGCCCAGATTGAAGAGGACCGGCTGACGGAGACGGCTCACTCGAGCTTGGCTCTCGATGCCGCCAGAGAGGTTTTACGCAAGTACAACGGACTTTGGTTCTACGACGAATCCTACGTCATCTCGCGTCGGCGGGACTGACACTCCGGGACAGTTTGAAACAACCGCCATATCGGGCGGAATGAAGGGGATGCTTGATGCGCGCGTCTTATTTGTTCACCAGCGAGTCGGTCTCCGAAGGCCATCCTGACAAGGTCTGTGATCGGATCTCCGACGAGATCGTCGACCTGTTCTACCGCGAGGGCCCGAAGGCGGGCATCGACCCCTGGGCGATCCGCGCGGCCTGCGAAACGCTCGCCACCACCAACAAGGTGGTGATCGCGGGCGAGACCCGCGGTCCGAAGTCCGTGACCAACGAGCAGATCGAGGCCGTGGTGCGCGCGGCGATCAAGGACATCGGCTACGAGCAGGAAGGCTTCCACTGGGACACGTGCGACATCGATATCCTGCTGCACCCGCAGTCGGCCGACATCGCGCAGGGCGTCGACGCGCTGCAGCCGGGCGCCGCCAAGGAAGAGGGCGCAGGCGACCAGGGCATCATGTTCGGCTATGCCTGTAACGAGACGCCGGATCTGATGCCTGCGCCGATCTTCTACGCCCACAAGATCCTGCGCCTGATCTCTGAAGCCCGTCACGCCGGCCGCGAGAAGGTGCTGGGTCCGGACTCCAAGAGCCAGGTCACCGTGCAGTATGAGAACGGCAAGCCCGTCGGCGTGCGCGAGATCGTGGTGTCGCATCAGCATCTGGTCGAGGACATGACCTCGGAGCAGGTGCGTGAGCGGGTCGAGCCCTATGTGCGCGAGGCGCTGCCAAAGGACTGGATCAACGGCAAGACCATCTGGCACATCAACCCCACGGGCAAGTTCTATATTGGCGGTCCCGACGGTGACAGCGGCCTCACCGGCCGCAAGATCATCGTCGACACCTATGGCGGCGCAGCCCCGCATGGCGGCGGCGCGTTCTCAGGCAAGGACCCGACCAAGGTCGACCGCTCGGCCGCTTACGCTGCCCGCTATATGGCGAAGAACATCGTCGCCGCCGGTCTTGCCGACCGCTGCACGCTGCAACTCGCCTACGCCATCGGCGTGGCGCGGCCGCTCTCGATCTACATCGACACCCACGGCACCGGTAAGGTGCCGGAGGACCGGCTGGAGAAGGCGGCGGCCGAGGTGATGGATCTCACGCCGCGCGGCATCCGCTCTCATCTCGATCTCAACCGTCCGATCTACGCGCGCACCTCGGCCTATGGTCATTTCGGCCGCACGCCGGACAATGAAGGCGGCTTCTCCTGGGAGAAGACCGACCTCGTCGAGCCGCTCAAGCGCGCGGTTTGATTTCTCACCGTCATTCGGGGCGCGGCGACGGACGCGAACCCGGAATCTCCAGATTCTCAAGGTGCGCAATTGCGCACCTTGGTTCGGTCCTGCGGACCGCCCCGGAATGACATGCCAGCCAGACAGGAAAACTGCATGACCGCCACCGCCAAGAAGCCGGACTTCAAAGACTACATCGTCAAGGACATTTCGCTGGCCGAGTTCGGCCGCAAGGAGATCTCGCTGGCCGAGACCGAGATGCCCGGCCTGATGGCGACACGGGAGGAGTTCGGTCCGAAGCAGCCGCTGAAGGGCGCGCGCATCGCGGGCTCGCTGCACATGACCATCCAGACCGCGGTCTTGATCGAGACGCTGGCTGCGCTCGGCGCTGACATCCGTTGGGTCTCCTGCAATATCTATTCGACCCAGGACCACGCTGCGGCCGCGATTGCTGCCGCTGGCATTCCGGTGTTCGCCGTGAAGGGCGAGACGCTCGCCGAATATTGGGACTACACCGCCAAGCTGTTCGACTGGCATGGCGGCGGCACGCCCAACATGATCCTCGATGATGGCGGCGATGCCACCATGCTGGTGCATGCCGGCGTCCGCGCCGAAAACGGCGACACCGCCTTCCTCGACAAGCCCGGTTCGGAAGAGGAAGAGATCTTCTACGCACTGATCAAGCGTCTCCTGAAGGAGAAGCCGAAGGGTTACTTCGCGGAGATCGCCAAGAACATCAAGGGCGTCTCCGAGGAGACCACCACGGGCGTTCATCGTCTCTACGAGATGGCGAACAAGGGCACGCTGCTGTTCCCCGCGATCAACGTCAACGACAGCGTCACCAAGTCGAAGTTCGACAATCTCTATGGTTGCCGCGAGTCGCTGGTCGACGGCATCCGGCGCGGCACAGACGTGATGCTGTCGGGCAAGGTCGCGATGGTCGCCGGCTTCGGCGATGTCGGCAAGGGCTCGGCCGCCTCGCTGCGTCAGGCCGGCTGCCGCGTGATGGTCTCCGAGGTCGATCCGATCTGCGCGCTGCAGGCAGCGATGGAAGGCTATGAGGTCGTGACCATGGAAGATGCCGCGCCCCGCGCCGATATCTTCGTTACCGCGACCGGCAACAAGGACATCATCACCATCGATCACATGCGCGCGATGAAGGATCGCGCCATCGTCTGCAACATCGGCCATTTCGACAACGAGATCCAGATTGCGAGCCTGCGCAATCTGAAGTGGACCAACATCAAGCCGCAGGTCGACGAGATCGAATTCCCCGACAAGCACCGCATCATCCTTCTGTCGGAGGGCCGTCTCGTGAACCTCGGCAACGCGATGGGGCATCCATCCTTCGTGATGTCGGCCTCCTTCACCAACCAGACGTTGGCGCAAATCGAGCTTTTCGCCAACAACAAGGGTGGCAAGTACGAGAAGAAGGTCTACGTGCTGCCGAAGACGCTCGACGAAAAGGTCGCCCGCCTGCACCTCGCCAAGATCGGCGTGAAGCTCACCGAACTGCGCAAGGACCAGGCCGACTATATCGGCGTCAAGCAGGAAGGCCCGTACAAGTCGGATCACTACCGCTACTGAGCGACACGCGCGATTGCTGCATTCGCAATGGCCGGGCAACAGCCCGGCCATTTGCGTTTTTGGGACGCGTGAGAGTCGTCGCATTGTTCCACGCAGTGATGGTGGAGAGACACGCTCGGCAAGTTGATGACGGTGTGATGCAGTCCTCGACGGTGGCCTACGGACGATTGCCGAACTGATGCGCCGAGGCATCACTTTGCGTGACGTTTTCTTGAATACGGCAAGTTCCAGCCCTGTGCGCTTGAGGCGACTCGCGACTCGGAGTAGGACGTGACGGCATTCATTTAGTTCATGTTCCGATAAATTCTGTTCCGCATCGTTGTCGTCTGTCAGGATACGCACAGGACATGTACGTCCTTGCTTTAGTCACGCAGAAAGGCGGAAGCGGCAAGAGCACGCTGGCCGTAGGCCTTGCGGTGGCCGCAATGGAGAACGGCGAGCGCGTGGCGCTGGTCGAGGCGGACCCTCAGGGGACAATATGGCGATGGAAGGAGCGGCGCGGTGATAGCTACCCGCGCGTCGATCGCGTGAGCGATCCCGCCTATATTGAGCCGGCGCTGGCGCGCCTCAAGGCCGAAGGAACCTGGCTTGCCATCATCGATACCGCCGCGACCACCAATGCGGCGGCATTGCGCGCCATCGCACGCAGCGATCTCTGCCTGATCCCGGCGCGTCCGAGCCCGGCCGACATCGAGGCGGCGGTGCCGACGCTGATTGCGATTCGCAGGCTCAACCGGCGCTTTGCCTTCATCCTCAACCAGACGCCGGCGCGCGGCGGCCGCTTGAGCGAGGCCGCGACCTCGCTCAGTTCGCTCGGGCATCTCGCGCTGCCCTATGTCGTCCAGCGCAACGACCATCAGGACGCGCTGGGTGCGGGCCTGGGCGTGACCGAGTATGCCCCTGAGGGCAAAGCCGCGGAGGAAATGGTTGCGGTGTGGCGCTGGGTTCTGAAAAAGCTTGTCGAAGGGACGGTCGGTCATGAGCAAGACGCGAAACAGGCGGCCTACTGACGACAATGCCGTGCGCCGCTCGCTGGTGGAGTTGACCGCGGCCGTGCGGCAGGCCGTCGAGGATGGCTTGCTGGAAGTGCCTGCGAGCCGGGTGGCCGCGCTGGCGGAACATCCGCGGCTGGAGCGCGCCACGGAGAAGCCCGAACAAACTGACACGCCGGAGCCGCCGATCGCTCCGATCCGCACCGCGGCTGCGGAACCGCCGAAGAAGCAGGCATCGCGCGGCCGCGAAAGTGTGGCGTCCGGCAGCGCCGCCGAGATGATGGTGCAGATCGCCAAGGACTATCAGAACAACGTGCTCGACAGCATCAAGGCCGGTCTGAATGCCGCGTTGGACCATGCGAAGGATTTTGCGGAAACGAAGCGAGCGGGCGAAGCGGCGGGTGATATCGGTCCGGCGAACGACGGCGTGAACGCGCTCGACGCTGCCGTGGCGTTTCGCGCCGAGGCGATTGTATTGATGCAGGCGAATGTCGCCGCCACGGTGAATTATGCGCGCGACCTTGCCGGCACGCGAACAGCGGCCGAATTCGTCGAGCTCACGGCCACGCAGGCGCGCAAGAGTTGCGAGCTGATGCTCAAGCAGGCGGATGCGGTGAAGTCGCTGGGGCAGGCGGTCGCCAAGGACCGCACCGAGCGCAAGGGCTGATCGGCAGCCACTCGCCATCCGTCGTTTCGCGTATTCGCCTGTTGTTCCGAATCCTCCACGCTGCCGGCAGGGTTAACGTAGGGTTAACCGGCACGCTTTATGCTTCGAGGGCCGGGGCGGCTGCTCGAGAGGGAAGGGAAGCCCCATGGAAGCCCAGAGAATTGCGGTCGACGCCATCGTTGCGTTGACCGATTGTGACCGAGAGGCGGCGGCCGCCTTCATTCGCAGGCTCTATTTGGCTGGCGTGAAGGATCCGAAGCGGCTGACCTTCAAGGGCCTGCAGGCGCTGGCGCGAGGCTGATGCACCATTCACATCTGGTTTATTCCGGAAGATCGCACCCAAATGGGCCGACATTGGCCGGCTTCGCGGGTGGTGTAGCGCTTTACCATCTCTGGTCATCCATCTTGCCCCCATGGTATTGGGAGACGGAGGAGCGGCTGCCTTGCAAGCGCCGCTTGCACGACACGATCGGGCCCAAGGGGCTTGGGGCCACGGTCGCGCGGGGACGGACCATGTTAAAGCAGCTTCTCGCGCCGCAACTCGTAGGCGTGTATATTCTTGTGGCCTCGACGCTCTATGTGCATTTCCGCGGCAAGGAGCGGCTTCGATTCGCCCGGCAGCTCGGCGATCACTCGACCTATCTCGCACCCTATAACGTGCTGATGTACGCGGGCTCCGCTGTGCCGAACCAGCCGGTGATCCCGGTTGCGAGTTTCCCGGAACTCAACAAGCTCAGCGAGAATTGGGAGACCATCCGCGACGAGGCAGTGCGGCTGTTCGATGAGGGTTTCATTCGCGCCGCTGCCAAGAACAACGACTGGGGTTTCTATTCCTTCTTCAAGAGCGGCTGGAAGCGCTTTTACCTGAAATGGTACGACGACTTTTTGCCGTCGGCGCGAACGCTATGCCCTAAAACGGTCGAGCTGCTCAATTCGATCCCCAGCGTGCACGGAGCGATGTTTGCGATGCTGCCGCCCGGCGGGAAGCTCGGGGCGCATCGCGATCCCTTCGCTGGCTCGCTGCGCTATCACCTCGGGCTCGTCACACCCAATTCCGACAAATGCCGGATCTTGGTCGACGGTGTGCCCTGCGTCTGGCGCGACGGCGAAGCTTTCATGTTCGACGAGACCTTCATCCATCATGCCGAGAACGCGACCGATGTGAACCGCATCATCCTGTTCTGCGACGTTGAGCGTCCGATGAGATACGGCTTGCTCAGGCACATCAATCGCTGGGTCAGCCATCACATCGTCAAGGCATCCGCGACGCAGAATGTCGAGGGCGAGGACGTCGGCGTGCTCAACAAGGTATTTGGCAAGCTCTACGAGATCCACCTTCAGAGCCGCAAGGTGAAGGAATGGAACCGGAGCGTCTACTATACGCTGAAGTACACGCTGACGGTCGCCATCATCGGATTGATCGTGGTGTCGGCGTTCAGATAGGGGATTGAGCCGGCGCCGCATCCGAAGTGATGGTCGCCGCGCCGATCGGCCCGTCACATGGTTTTTCTGCCGGACCGAGGCCGGCTATAGGTCCTTCCACGAAGCGAATGTTGCGGCCTGGCCCCGCACGATTCCGTTTGCGTCCATAAGCTGCCAGACGATGCCGTCTTCTATCCAGAAGCGGCGGCCCGATTTTGCGATCCTCTGGCCGCGGTAGCCTCTCGTGAAGCCATTGCGCCGGACCTCGTCCAGCAGACGTTGACGCTCTGTTCGCTCTGGAGCCTCCGCAGAGAGACGCGAGGGCAACTTGGTGAATTCAGACCAGGTGTAATCGAAACAGACCTGCGCCGCGTTGTTCGCATAGATGAAGTGCGGATCTGGCTCAGTGTTATGGGCCAAGACCACGAACGGCGCTTCATTGTAGAGCCACGGCGGTCCCTTTCCATCCGCGACCAGCGGCTGTCCGACGAGACGGGCATAGCTGCCAGTGAGCAGATCGAAGAACGCGGAATCCATGCGCAGGTCACGGGAATCGAAGGAGGACGTCATTGTTGCACCTTTGCTCGCGAAGCGTGTGCCTGATGCGTTTGGCACGCACCTCGTTCGGATAGCTGTATCATCCGTCTTCGCGAGTCATCGATCAATTCAGCCATCAATTGATCGCGACCCGAGCCTTCGAGCAAAGCGTCGGCCGGCACGACAAGGCGCGCCATCAAGAGCGGAGACTTCCGAGATGCAATCTCAAAACGCATTTTACATTTTCAGTGCGTGCGGTCGAAGCCATCAGAGCGATGCATCTTGCGAAATGACACAATGGTGTAACAGGCGTGATGTTCTACTAAAAATTGTCCGGTTACATCACGTCGTGCTCGACACGAGTCCCTGGCCTCACATCCGACACATGGTCGATTGCATCGAGATGCAGTCGATCGATCCGCCGCCTCCGCAATCCAGGGACGCTCAGGGGATCTTTAGGCCATGAACGCAATCAACAAAATCTCGGCAGATCCGTATGACGTGATCACGGAAATGCTAAGGGGCCACGGGATTTCAATGTGCGCGGGTGTCACTGGCGGTGGCATTGTTCACTTCACCAAAAAATTGCAGCCTTATCGCAAGCTTCGCAACAGAGATACTCTGTCCTTTTTCAATGTCGGAGAATATGCGGCCGGTTTCTTGCCGCTCGGCTATTACCTGGCCAGCGGCACAATCGCCGCCGCGACAGCCACGACAGGAGCGGCCACAAAGCTTCTGGGATGCGGACTCACAGACGCCAAACTACACAATATTCCCGCACTCTACATTGTTCCGCTTTCTCCCCGATCCGCCGCCGGATTTGCTCCGCTTCAAGATACCACCGCCCATGGGATGAATACGCTTGCACAGCTCGAAGCCGAACTACCGGGCGGCGTCTTTGTGCTGGATGAATTCGAGACCATGGTGCCGCAGCTAGAACGGGCTTTCGTCAGGCTTGCGCAGGGTCGCCCGGCGGTACTGGTTCTCGACCCTTCGGCTCTCGCCCGCATTCCCGCGGAGGCATCCTGGACGGTCGGGCCGGCATCGCGCTCTCTTCCCCGTCCGGAGATCGTTATCTCCTGGCCATTGGATCGGCTGTCGGGTCGGAAAGTGGTCGTGCTGGTGGGGTCCGGGATGCCAACAACTGCGACAAGCAAAAAATTGGTTACGGAACTGGCCACGACCCTTGGGGCCGCTGTCGTCTACAGCATCAACGGCGCCAACGCCGTTGAACGCGAGAATCCCTACCTTTACGGCTATCTAGGATTTGGCGGCAACGACGCTGCCCGAACCGTGTGGACCGCGTTGGACGAAGAGACCGTGCTGATCGGGTTGGGCGCGGATTTCGACGAGTACACAACGGGCCTCTCTCCGATTTTCTGCGGAGAAGCATGGCTTCTGAGCAACGACGGCAACCATTACGGCACTATGGAAGGCTCGTCCCGGCATCTGATCAACGGCGCCAGTTTTGAAGCGAACGGTCCGCTGGAAGCAATGGTTGACAATCTAACCCGGGCGATCTTGCGCGATCCTCCGGCAACCCGGCGATTCCCCCCGGCTTCTGATGATCTGAATACGCGACCGATTGAAGCTGCCCGTCCCGGCTTTGTGGACTTAGCGACGTTTTACCGACGTATCGATACTCTCTGGCAAAAAAATAGCATCGGGTTCGACGATGTCTGTATGTCTTACAAGGATCGTCAATACATTACGCAACGTCCCAATCCGAATTGCCCCTTTTTCAGCCTCTACCGTGGCTCCGCGATGGGTGGCGCCTTCGGTCTTGGCGTGGGGGCGAGGCTGGGAGCACCGGACAAGACCGTCTTCATCTTTTCCGGTGACGGATGTTTCCGCTTTTTTGCCGGCAATCTAGCGGAAGCTGGCAGTCTGCGTCTGAATCTATTCGTTCTCAACAACCGCGTTTATGGCATCGTACGAAATGGACTTACCAAGATCCTGACGCAGGATCCGGTCGAGCGCTATCATGACAGCCTGGATGGTCTTAATTATGAGGCTATTGCGACTGGCTTCGGATGGGATTATGCGCGGGTCCGCCCCGATCTCGCCAATCTCGATGACATCATGACGCGGTGCTATCAGCCGCACAGGTCCTCTTTGTTGATCGAGCTGCCGCTTGATCCGGAGCAGAACCTTGGGCCCAATCCACGCTTGGAAAACCTTTGACGATCGGCCGTAGAATCCCTCGGTCGGATCGCATCTTCGATGCGATCCGGACTCTCCCTTCGAGAGGGCGAACCGCGCCGCGCCCGAGCGCCTGCTACTTCGGCTCGCCGATCGCAACCTTCAGCGTGCCGACGCCGTCGACGCCGCACTCGATCTTGTCGCCTGGCTTGAGCGCGGCAACGCCGGCGGGGGTGCCGGTCATGATGATGTCGCCGGCGCCAATCTCGACCTGCTGCGACAGCTTCCAGATGATTTCCGGCACGCTCCAGATCAGCTCGGTGAGATCACCCTTCTGACGCTCAGTGCCGTTGACCGAGAGCCAGATCTTGCCCTTGGCGGGATGGCCGATCTTCGATGCCGGCACGATCGCGGAGGACGGCGCCGACTGCTCGAAGGATTTGCCGATCTCCCAGGGGCGCTCCTTCTTGCGCGAGGCCTGCTGCAGGTCGCGCCGTGTGAGGTCGATGCCGACCGAGTAGCCGTAGACATGGTCGAGCGCCTTCTCGACCGGGATGTTCAGCCCGCCGCTCTTCATCGCCACGATCAGCTCGACCTCGTGATGCAGGTCCTTGGTCAGCGTCGGGTAGGGGATGGTGGCGCCATCGCCGACCAGCATGTCGGCATGCTTGGCAAAGAAGAACGGCGGGTCGCGCTCGTCATTGCCCATCTCGCGGATGTGCTCGAGATAGTTGCGGCCGACGCACCAGATGCGGCGCACGGGGAAGGCTTTTCCTTCGCCTGCGACGGGAATGGAGGCCTGCGGCGGGGCCGGGATGACGAAGGCTGTGGCGTTCATGGAAATGTCTCGGGCTGTTCTTGGAAACATGCCTGTATTACGCGGTTGCGCCTGATCGCGCTAGAGCATGATCCGGAAAAGTGGGCTTTCGGAATGGATCATGCTCGATCCCTGACCTTCGCCCCGCCAGGGCGAGGGACACCTCGTCCTTCGCCCGAGTGAGATTGACCTAAGACGTCGCCACCAGCTTCGGACCCTCGGCGCTGGTGTCGCGCTGCTGCAGGCGGAAGAACGAAGCGTAGCGGCCGCCGCGGCGCAGGAGTTCGTCATGGCGTCCGCGCTCGACGATCTCGCCGGCTTCCACCACCAGAATGGTGTCGGCATGCATGATGGTATGCAGTCGATGCGCGATCACGATGGTGGTGCGGTTCTGGCAGAGATGCTCGATCGCCTCCTGCACCTGCTTTTCGGATTCGGAATCGAGAGCTGCGGTCGCCTCGTCCAGCAGGATGATCGGCGCGCTCTTCAGAAGCGCGCGGGCCACTGCGATGCGCTGGCGCTGGCCGCCGGAAAGTTGTGTGCCATGCTCGCCGACCGGGGTGTCGTAGCCAAGCGGGAAGCTCATGATGAAATCGTGTGCGCAGGCCGCCTTCGCCGCCTCGACGATCTCGGCTTCGCTCGCGCTTGCCCTGCCGAACGCGATGTTGGCGCGGATGGTGTCGCGGAACAGGTAGACGTCCTGGCCGACATAGGCGGTCTGCCCGCGCAGCGAGCGGCGCGAGATCTTCGAGATCGACTGACCGTCGATCACGATGTCGCCTTCGCTCGCCTCGTAGAAGCGGAGCAGCAGCGCCAGCACCGTCGACTTGCCGCCGCCGGAGGGGCCCACAAGCGCCGTGACCTTGCCAGGCTCGGCGACGAAGCTCATGCGGTTCAGCACCACTTCGTTCGGACGGTAGGCGAAGCTGACGTCCTTCAATTGGATGCGGGCGTCGGTGAGTTTGAGCGCCGGCTTGTCGTCATCGGCGAACTCGCTCGCGGGGCTGTCGACGACTTCCAGCAGCATCCGTGCGCCGACCAGCTGGCTGTTCAGGTCGATGTTGAGCCGCGCCAGCCGCTTGGCGGGTTCGGTCGCCATCAGGAAGGCCGTCATGAAGGAGAAGAACTGGCCGGGCGTCGCGCCAAGCGCAACCACGCTGTAGCCGCCATAGAGCAGGCAGCCGGCGACCGCGAAACCGCCGAGCGTCTCCATCAGCGGATTTGAGCGGTTGGATACCCGCGCCATCTTGTTGGCGTTGCGCTCGACGATCGCGATATTCTCGTCGATGCGCCGCTGCATGGTGTCTTCCAGCGTGAACGCCTTCACGGTGCGGATGCCCTGCAGCGATTCCTGCATGGTCTCCAGGATGTCGGCGGTGCCGGTGAACTGGTGGTAGGCGAGGCCCTTGATGCGCTTTACCAGCTTGCGCAGCATCAGCATCGCCGGCGGCACCACCACAAGGCCGATGAATGTCAGGATGGGATCCTGCATCACCATCACGCAGATCATGGCAACCAGCATCAAGAAGTCGCGTCCGATCGCATTGACCAGCATGTTCAACACGTCGGTGATGGATTTCGCACCGGCGGTCAGGCGCGCCAGGAACTCGGACGAATGCCGTTCGGAGAAAAAGGCGATGCTCTCGCTCATCAGCTTGGCAAACAGCCGCCGCTGGTTGTTGGCAAGAATTGCGTTGCTGATCTGGGACAGAATGACGGTGTGGCCGTAGGTGGCCACGCCCTTGATGAACAACAGGAGCACGGTCACGCCTGAGAGGATGGCGATACCGGTGACGTTCTTGTCGACATAGGCCTGGTTGATGACCTGGCCCAGCACATAGGTGGCTGCTGCCGTGGCGCCGGCTGCGACCGCCATCAGCGCGAAAGCGGTGAGGTAGCGGCGCCAGTAGATGACGCCCTGTTCCATCACGAGGCGGCGAATCAGGATCGCTGCCCCATAGGGGTCGTCGGTGATTCTCTTTGGAAAATTGGCCATCCACGTCTCGATCGGCGGCAGGCACGCCTGGTCTGCCCGGGCGGCTCGCGGCGTAGGGCTTCCTTGCCCGCAAGACGGGGGTTTTTCAAGTCCAATTAAGGGCTTGCGCCACCAATCATTTCAGGCTGTGACGGCCGCGAGACTATCGCTGGTGCGCTCGCGCAACAGTTTTTCTTCCCAGGCGAGCGCATGGGCTGCAATGGTGTCGAGGCTTTCATATTGCGGCGTCCAGTCGAAGGTCGCGCGGATACGGCTCGCATCGGCCACCACGGTCATGACATCGCCCGGACGACGCGGCGCGTGCGCCACCGCGAAATGGCGACCGGAGACGCGGCGCACGGCCTCGATGGTTTCCAGCACCGAATAGCCGCGGCCATAGCCGCAATTGAGCGTCACCGAGGCGCCGCCGCCGCGCAAATAGGACAGCGCGGCGCGATGGGCAAAGGCGAGATCGGTGACATGAATGAAGTCGCGGATGCAGCTGCCATCCGGCGTCGGATAGTCGGCGCCGTAAACGTCGACCTTGGCGCGCTGGCCGGTCGCGGCTTCCACCGCAATCTTGAGCAGATGCGTGGCGCCGACGGTGGCAAGCCCGATGCGCGCGAGCGGGTCGGCGCCGGCGACGTTGAAATAGCGCAGCACGGCATAACTCATGTCATGTGCGTTGGCGACATCATGCAGCATGATCTCGGTCATCAGCTTCGATGAGCCATAAGGCGACATGGGGCGCGTGCGCGCATGCTCGGGGACCGGCACCTGGTCGGGCTCGCCATAGACGGCGGCGGTGGAGGAGAAAATGAAGCGGTTGACGCCGCGCTTGACCGCCGCATTGAGCAGGCTGCGCGTGGTCATCGTGTTGTTGCGGTAGTAGAGCAGGGGATCGCGGATCGATTCCGGCACCACGATCGAGCCGGCGAAATGAATGATGGCCTCGACGCCGTGTTGCGCGATCACGTTGTCGACCAGGTTCTCGTCACCGGCGTCGCCGATGAACAGCGGCACGCCCTCGGGGATAAAGGCCGAGAAGCCGGTGGAGAGATTGTCGATCACCACCACGCTCTCATCGGCCTCATGAAGGGCGCGAACAGTGTGGCTTCCAATATAGCCGGCGCCGCCGGTGACAAGCACGGTCATGATCAAATCCGTCTCGATGCAATTCGCGGGATGCTAGCGTGGCCGTAATGAAGAGGGTGTTTCACGCGACGCGAACTGGTCTCTATGCTTAATGTTGCGTATAGGAAGAAGCGCGTGACAACGGAGCCCGACGTGCCGATTGAGGACAATTTGGCCGAACTCGACCTCATCGTGCCGAACCTGCACCGCCGCTATTCGGGCGTGACTGCCACCAATCGGATGGTAGCGCCGAAACTGGCAAAGCGCTTGCGCGCCGCCTGGTTCGGCTCGAATCCGCCCGACGGCATCGCGCGGCTCGGTGTCTTCGATCTTCTCAAGACGTGGCGGCGACGGCGGCCCATCATCTGGCACGCGCGGCGCAACAATGAGATGATCTTGGGCGTTCTGCTGCGCGCGCTGGGCTGGCCGCTAAAACTCGTGTTCACCTCGGCGGCGCAGCGCCATCACAGCTGGACCACGCGCTCCCTCATCCGAAGAATGGATGCGATCATCGCGACCTCCGATCTCTCCGCCTCCTATCTGAAGCGCAGCGCAACCGTGATCCCGCATGGCGTCGATACAGATATTTACGCGCCGCCGCCGGATCGCGCGGCGGCCTTTGCGGAAAGCGGCCTGCCGGGACGCTACGCCATCGGCTGTTTCGGGCGGGTGCGGGCGCAGAAAGGTAGCGACGTTTTTGTCGAGGCGATGTGCCGCCTGCTGCCGAATTATCCCGATTTCACGGCCGTTTTGGTGGGCGCCATCGTGCCGGAGCAGGTGGTGTTTGCCAATGATCTGAAACAGCGGATCGAGGCCGCGGGACTTCAATCGCGCATTATCATCCTTGGCGAGCTCGAGATCGCAGAGGTGCAGCGCTGGTACCAGCGCCTCACGATTTATGCCTTCACCTCGCGCAATGAGGGATTTGGACTGACATTGATCGAGGCAATGGCCGCGGGCGCGGCTCTTGTGGCGGCGCGCGCGGGCGCAGCCGAGCTTGTGGTCGAAGATGGCGTGACCGGTTCGTTGGTGCCACCTGGCGATGCCGAAGCGCTGATCGCGGCGCTGGAGCCGCTGATGGATAATCCCAATGCCGCTTCCGCGATGGGCGCGCGGGGGCGGGCGCGGGTGGTGGAAAAGTTCAGTCTCGACGCCGAGGCGGACAGGATCGCAAGCGTCTATCGCACGCTGGTCTGAGCCATCACCTCGGTGACGAATGCATCGAGGTCGCCGCCTGCGAACAGAAATCCCGGGAGCCCCGCGGCGCGGCCTGCCTCGATGTCCGACTGCCGGTCGCCGATGACGAAGCTGCCCTCATGACGCACCGGCCAGTGCTGCATCAGGTCATGGATCATGCCGGGAAGCGGCTTGCGCCAATGATGATCTTCGAGATAGCCCGCGACCGTGCCGTCGGGATGGTGCGGGCAGTAGCGGATGTCGTCGATGTGCGCGCCTTGCGCCTTGAGCTCCTCGCGCATCCAGGCGTGCAGCACCTGCAGTTCTCCCTCGGTAAAGAAACCGCGGGCCACGCCCGACTGGTTGGTGAAGAAGAAAACGAAATAGCCGGCGTCGTTGAGTCGCCTGATCGCCTTGGCCGCATTCGGCATCCAGCGGATGCGGTCCTTGGTGCCCATATAGCCGTCGTCGTAATTGACGACGCCATCACGATCGAGAAAGGCGGCGGGCTTTTGCAACTTGCTTGGGGCGTTCATCATGGTCGCTTGGTACTGATCGCATCCTCTGCGCGCAAGCATCAGCGCTGGTCACGCGTGGCCGTCTCGGCAAGCACCTGCTCGGCAATGGCCACCACGTCGGCGGCCGGAATCTCGCGCATGCAGCGGTGATGCTGCAGGCGGCATACCGGCCGGTGGCAGGGCTGGCAGGGCACTTCGGTCTTGGTCTGGACGGTCGCGGCCAGCCCGTTTAGCGGCGCCCAATGGTAGGGACTGGTGGGCCCGAATATACCCATCGTCGGCGTGCCCAATGCGGCGGCGATGTGCATCAAGCCGGAATCGTTGGAAATCGCAGCGCTCGCGGCCGCCATGGCCAGAATGCCGTTGCGCAGGTCGTTTCCGGTCAGGTCTCGCACCGTCGGCCCGCCGGCGGCGACGATCTCGGCGGCCTGCGCCTTCTCGGCCGGCCCGCCGACCACCCAGACGTCCAGCCCCTGCAAGGCCAGCAGCCGGGCGGCCTCCGGGTAATAGGTCCAGCGCTTGGCCGGACCGACCGAACCGGGGGCCAGCGCGATCGCCGGTCTCTCGCCGAGGCCGTTGGCTTGCCGCCAGCGCGCGATGTCGGCGGCGGGAACGCGAAGCTGCGGCACTGGCCATTGCGGCGGCAAAGGTGCACCATCAGGAAGCGCAAGCGCGGCGTTCTTGTCGATGAAGCGGGGCAGCCGCTTTTCGCCCCAGCGCCAGCGGTTGATCAGCCCGAATCGGAACTCGCCGACAAAGCCGATTCGCTCGGGAATGGCGGCGAGCGTCGGCGCGATGGCCGATTTCCAGGTCCGCGGCAGCACCAGTGCTGTTTTGTAGCCGCGCTCCTTCAGCAGCGACGCGAGGCCCCACTGCTTGGCCACCGCCAGCCGGCCGCGCGGCAGGTCCCAGACCAGTCCGTTGCGCACGCCGGGCATGTAGGCGACCAGGGGGGCGCAGAGCGAGGTGGTCAACAGGTCGACCGGGCGGTCGGGCCAGCGTTCCTTGAGCACGCGCACTACCGTGTGACCGCGCACGAAATCGCCGATCCACATATAGGGGACGATCAGGATCGGGCTGGTCTCATCCCGGTCCGCGCTCGCCGCGCTATGTATTGAGTTAATGTTCATTCTTTGTATGCGTATTGAGCCGGCCCCGTCGGTAGCCGCTCGCGGAAGACAGGTAAAGCCGAACCTCGGCCGGATACCGCCTAGCTCCGCCTTCACAGGGAACTAACAGCGCCAAGTTGCCTGCGATCCCAGACTGGGGCAAAGCTGGCGCTGCACAAATCGGGGCAGAACGACAATGTTGCGTGCGACCGGCGCCTCAAAGACGTCATTGGGGCCGAGCCGATGCCGGGCGCGTCGGCCGCGGGGTCTCGGCCCAAACCAGAAACTGACGGGAAAACATGTTCGATTTTGACGCCTTGTCACAGGCGATCGCGCGCCAGACCGTGCTTTGCGTCGGCGACCTGATGCTGGACGAATTTGTCTATGGCGAAGTCTCGCGCATCTCGCCGGAGGCGCCGGCCCCGGTCATTGCGGTCCAGCGCAGCGAGACCAATATCGGCGGTGCCGGCAACGTGGCGCGCAACATCGCAAGCCTGGGCGCCACCTGCATTTTCGTCGGCCTTGTCGGCGAGGACGCGGCCGGGGCGCAGTTGAAGAGCGCGCTATCGCGCGAGCCGCGCGTCGAAAGCGTGCTGGTTGCCGATCCCGCCCGTCCCACCACGCGCAAGGCGCGCTTCGTTTCCGAGCATTTCTCCACCCACATGCTGCGCGCCGATTGGGAGCAGGCGGCACCGGCCGCGGGCGAGACCGAGAAGAGGCTGATCGATGCCGCGCTTCCGCTGATCGCGCGCGCCGATATCGTGCTGCTGTCGGACTATGCCAAGGGCGTGCTCACCGCACGCGTGATCCGCAACCTTATCGATGCCGCGCGCAAGCAGGGAAAGCGCGTGATCGTCGATCCCAAGAGTCTCAATTTCGCGATCTATCGCGGCGCGACGCTGCTGACGCCCAACCGCAAGGAATTTTCCGAGGCCACCCGCAGCCGCGCCGATACGACCGAGAGCATCGCGCAGGCTGCACAGGATGCGATGCAACTGGCCGATTGCGAGGCGATCCTGGTGACGCAGAGCGAGCACGGCATGACGCTGGTGCCACGCAAGGGCGAGGCCATCCATGTTCCCGCGGTGCCGGTGAAGGTGCGCGACGTCTCCGGCGCCGGCGACACCGTCGCTGCCGTGCTGGCGGCGACGCTGGCGGCCGGCGCCGATTGGGATACCGTCCTGCGGATGGCGGCTGCTGCGGCGGCCGTTGCGGTCGGCAAGAAGGGCACTGCGACCGTCGCGCGCGAGGAGCTGCGGCGCAAGATCCTGCCCCATGCGTATCTTGCCGCCGAGGAGAAGATCGTCAGCTCCGACGCCGATTTGAGGGCGCAGGTGGTCGAATGGCGCAAGCAGGGCTTGCGGGTCGGCTTCACCAATGGCTGTTTCGACATCCTGCATCCGGGCCACGTCAAGGTGCTGACCGCGGCGCGCGCTGCCTGCGACCGGCTGATCGTCGGCCTGAACAGCGACGCGTCCGTGCGGCGCCTGAAGGGCGAAGGCCGTCCGGTGCAGAACGAGCGCGCCCGCGCCGAAGTGCTGGCGGCACTCGAAGCCGTCGATCTCGTCGCGGTCTTTGATGAGGATACGCCGCTGCGGTTGATCACGGAGATCAGGCCGAGCGTGCTGGTCAAGGGCGGCGACTACACCCGCGAAACCGTGGTCGGCCACGAGATCGTCGAAGAGGCCGGCGGAACGGTGGTCCTGGTCGACACGCTGCCGGGCCACTCCACGACCTCGCTGGTCGAGCGTGCCAAGGGAGACGATAAGAAGAAAACGGATGACAAGGTGAAAGACGTGACGGGAGTGAAGGCGTGACGGCGATCGCCGACCATCCGCGATCACTGCTCTTGGCGCGCCTGCGCGACCCGGCCCGCTGGATGGCGACCGTCGACATCGTCGCAGTGCTGCTGGCGCTGACGCTGCCCTGGTCGACCTCGCTGGTCGGAATTTTGGGCGTGGTGATGGTGCTTGCGATGCTGCCCGTGCTCGATGCCGGCAGCCTCGCTCGCTTATTGAAACAGCCGATCGCGGCGGCGCCCGTCGCGCTGTTCCTGCTGGCGCTGGCGGGAACGCTATGGTCGGACGCCGCCTGGGGCGCGCGGCTCTATGCCGTCGGTCCCACCGCAAAGCTCCTGGTGCTGCCTTTCCTGTTCCAGCATTTCCAGCGATCCGAACGCGGCTTGTGGGTCTTCATCGCCTTCCTGGCGTCCTGCGCGCTGATGGTGGTGATGTCCTGGATCGTGGCCTTCTTCCCCGGCCTGACCTTGAAGGCGAAGGATGTCGCCTCGCACGGCATCTTCGTGAAGAACTACATCGACCAGAGCCAGGAATTTGCGCTCTTCGCGGTGGCGCTGGCCTATCCGGTCGTCATGCTGGCGCGTGCCGGCAGGGTCGCGCTGGCGGTTGTGCTTTGCGCGCTGGCGCTTGCCTTCGTGAGCAACATGGCTTTCGTGATCGTCTCGCGCACCGCGCTCGTGACCATGCCGATCATGCTCGGGGTGTTCGGGCTGCTGCATTTGCGCTGGCGCACAACGCTTCTGATCCTGTGTGTGGCGGCAATCGCGGGCGGCATCGCCTGGATGGCCTCGCCGCAACTCCAGGGCACTGTCCATAAGTTCAAGAGCGACTACCAGTCCTATATGGAAGAGGGCGCCAACACATCGATCGGCGAGCGGCTCGAATATTACAAGAAGTCGCTGCACTTCTTCGCTGAAGCGCCACTGAAGGGCCACGGCACTGGCTCGACCCGTGCGCTGTTCGAGCAGGCCGCAAGCGGTGCTGCAGCAGGTTCTGCCGCGGCGGAAGTCGTGGGCAATCCCCACAACCAGACCCTCAATGTCGCCGTGCAATGGGGCGTGATCGGGGTGGTGCTGCTCTATGCGATGTGGCTGTCGCATCTTATGCTGTTTCGGGGTGAGGGGCTGATCAACTGGATTGGGCTTCTGGTCGTGGTGCAGAACATCTTCACCTCGCTGTTCAACTCCCACATCTTCGATTTCCACGAGGGCTGGATGTATGTGATGGGTGTTGGCGTCGCCGGAGGCATGGTGCTGAAGGCCGGTGCGGCGAAACGAACGGACATAGTTGGTGTATCCTGAACGCGCTTCTCGCGCTTTCCAGCGCAACCGATATGGGCTATCAGCGGCATCGGGGCGTTGTCGCAAAGCCTGGGATTGCCGCCCGCCATCGGTCGACGAATGACGCGTTTAACGCATCTCACCTTGCGCAACTACCTGATCGCTCTCCACGACGTGGCGGCGACCGCGGCTGCCTTCTTTGCCGCCTTCTATCTGCGCTTTGATGGCAGCGAGGCGTTTATCGAGCGCCTGCCGCTGTTGTTCAAGATCCTGCCGTATTTCCTAGCGCTCAGCCTTGTCGTCTGTTACCTCTTCAACCTCACCACCACCAAATGGCGTTTTATCTCGCTGCCGGATGCCCTCAACATCCTGCGCGTCGCCACGGTGCTGGCGCTGGCGCTTCTGGTGCTGGACTACGTCCTGATCGCGCCCAACGTGCACGGCACGTTCTTCTTCGGCAAGGTGACCATCGTCCTCTACTGGTTCCTCGAGGTTTCCTTCCTGAGCGCCCTGCGCTTTGCCTATCGCTATTTCCGCTACACGCGGGTGCGCCATCACGCCAGGGTCGATGACGCCTCACCGAGCCTCGTAGTCGGGCGCACGGCCGATGCCGAAATCCTGCTGCGCGGCATCGAGAGCGGCGCGGTCAAGCGGATCTGGCCGGTCGGCATCCTCTCGCCCTCGATCGCCGATCGCGGCCAACTCATTCGCAACGTGCCGGTGCTCGGCGGCATCGAGGACATCGAGGACATCGCGGCCGACTTCGCCCGCCGCAACAAGCCGATCGCGCGGGCGGTGATGCTGCCGTCGGCCTTCGAGGCCGAGGCGCGCCCGGAAACCTTCCTGATGCGCGCCAAGCGGCTGCGGCTGATCGTGAGCCGCCTGCCGTCGCTGGAGAGCGGCGACGCGCCGCGGCTGGCGCCTGTTGCGGTCGAGGATCTGCTGCTGCGTCCGAGCTCGACTATCGACCATGCGCGGCTGGAAGCGCTGGTGCGGGGCAAGTCAGTGATCGTCACCGGCGGCGGGGGCTCGATCGGAGCCGAGGTCTGCCACCGTGTCGTGACCTTCGGCGCCGCGCGGCTTCTCGTCATTGAGAATTCCGAGCCGGCTCTCTACGCCATCACCGAGGCGTTGATCGCGCAGCAGACCGGTGCCGAGATCGATGGGCGCATCGCCGATATCCGCGATCGCGAGCGCATTCTGCGGCTGATGATGGAGTTCAAGCCGGACCTGGTGTTCCATGCCGCTGCCCTGAAGCACGTGCCGATCCTGGAGCGCGACTGGAGCGAGGGGGTCAAGACCAACATCTTCGGCTCGATCAACGTGGCCGACGCCGCGCTTGCGGCCGGTGCCGAAGCGATGGTCATGATCTCGACCGACAAGGCTATCGAGCCGGTCTCCATGCTTGGATTGACCAAGCGCTTTGCCGAGATGTACTGCCAGGCGCTGGACCATGATCTCGCAGCGCAGCGGCGCATGCGGCTGATCTCGGTCCGGTTCGGCAATGTGCTGGCGTCCAACGGAAGCGTGGTGCCGAAATTCAAGGCCCAGATCGAGGCGGGCGGGCCCGTCACGGTCACTCATCCCGAGATGGTCCGCTATTTCATGACCATCCGCGAGGCCTGCGATCTCGTGATCACCGCGTCCGCGCATGCGCTGGCGGCGCAACGATCGACGGTTTCGGTCTATGTGCTCAACATGGGCCAGCCGGTGAAGATCGTCGATTTGGCCGAGCGCATGATCCGCCTCTCGGGCCTGCAGCCGGGTTATGACATCGAGATCGTTTTCACCGGGATGCGCCCGGGCGAACGGCTCAACGAGATCCTGTTTGCCAGCGAAGAGCCGCCGGTCGATATCGGCGTTGCCGGCATCATGGCGGCCAAGCCCAACGAGCCGCCAATGCAGGCGCTGAAGAAATGGATCGCGGCGCTGGAGCAGGCGATCGAGCGTGACGACCCCACGACCATCAAGGCCGTACTGAAGGATGCCGTGCCGGAGTTCGGCTCAAACGCGGCGTGAGGTGCGGTCCAGCCACCTTAGCCTGTTAAGTGCGGGTGTTTCAGTATCACCTTCGTCAGGAGGCATCGTCGTAAGCGGGGCTCCGCGCTTCATGTCCCGATTGCACCAACAAGGTCGTGAGCGCCGCCCGTTCCATGTCGCCCTGAGTGTCGGCCGAGCCGTGTGGCAGGCGTCCGCGCCGATGAATATGGGAGATCAAATACAGCGGCCGGTTCTTTGACTGGATGTAGATCCGACCGACATATTCGCCGATCAGTCCGAGCACGAGAAGCTGGACCGAGGAAATCATTATGACCAGCAGCGTCAAGCTGGTCCATCCAGGGACAGTGCCGGAGAAAACCCAACTGATGATCGCTGCGATGCCGGTAAAGGTGAGCACGGTTGTTAAGAGCGCTCCGACATAGGTCGCGATCCGCAACGGGAGCATCGAGAAACTGATCAGCGCATCGGCGGCGAAGCCGATCATCTTCACCAGCGGATATTTGGTGCTGCCGGCGAACCGGGGGTTGCGGTCGTATTCATAAGGCACCTGCTTGTAGCCCAGCCATGCCACCATCCCGCGGATGAAACGGTCGTGCTCCGGCATCTGCACAAGCTGGTCCGAGATGCGCCGGCTCATCAGCCGGAAATCGCCGGTATCGACCGGGATGTGGACTCGGGTGACTTTGGCAAGGAGGCGATAAAAGGCCTCGGCCGACTTCCTCTTGAAGTGAGTTTCGCCAGCGCGGGTTCGCCGCAGACCGTAGACGACGTCGGCGCCTTCCCGCACCATCATCTCGTACATCGGCGTCAGCAGTTCCGGGGGATCCTGCAGATCGGCATCGATCACCAGTACCAAATCGCCGCGCACGGTGGAGAGCCCGGCGGTGAGCGCCAATTGATGGCCGTGATTGCGCGCCAGTCGGACGGCCACAACATTGCGGTCCTCCGCCAGCAACTGGTTGATGATCTTCCAGGTGTTGTCGGTCGAGCCGTCGTCCACCAGAATCAGTTCGAACTTGTGACCCCACAGAGCGCGTGCGGCAGCCGTCATTTGACGATGAAATTCGCGCAGGCCCTCTTCCTCATTGCAACAGGGTACAACGATCGAGAGAAACGATGTTCCAGGGCGCGGCGTTTCGTCCTGAAGTTCTAGCAATTTGGAAGCCTCGCGCGGCGTAGACGGGGTTCGATTCAACGCTGCGATATTCGACGACCACCGGTTAATTGTTCATCAATTTTTAGGCCCGTCGGTGCATGATTCGTTCGGAGACATACTCAGATTAAATCTTGCAACGCTATCCGAAAGGCTGCGTCGCGCGAGCAGTCGGTACCGATTTGCCGATCGGACTGCGGGAAAACAGAATCTTAGAACATGAACAAGGCCGAATTCGATCGCTTCGCCGACGCCTACGACGATCAGCACCGTGCGAACATTGCGATTACCGGAGAAGGTCCAGAGTATTTCGCCGAATACAAGATCAGACGGCTCCGGCAGATCGTCGATCGGGACCGGCTCGACGTGTCGCGGATATGCGACTTCGGCTCCGGGATCGGCAATTCAATCCCATTCTTTCGACGCTATTTTCCGGGGGCGGCGTTGACCTCGTCGGATGTCTCAGAACGGAGTCTCGCACTGGGGCGGCAGCGTTATCCCGGGGTCGGCCATTGCCTGCTGATCGAGAACGGTCGCATTCCCTGCGAACCCGATACGTTCGATGTCGTATTTTCGGCATGCGTCTTTCATCATATTGTGCATAGCGAGCACGTGGCGTGGTTGCGCGAACTCCATCGGATCACGCGACAGGGCGGCTTGATCGCCATATTCGAGCACAATCCGCTGAACCCGCTCACCGTCCACGCGGTGAATACCTGTCCATTCGACGAGAACGCAAAACTTATTTTCGCGCGCGACATGGCGAAGCGACTGAAAGAAGCTGGCTGGGGCTCATCGCGGATCCAGTACAACCTGTTTTTCCCGCGTGAGCTCGCCTGGCTGCGTCCTCTCGAGGCAAAGCTCGGCTGGCTGCCGGTCGGCGCGCAATACCTCGCCATGGCACGCAAACCGTAATGCGAGAAGCGCCAACGCCAATCCGCTTATTTGGAAACAATTTCAGCATGCATCGACGTTGGAATATTGTGGCCGCGATCCTCGTGACGGCCTTGCTGATTCAGATACCTGTCGTTCTCAACGCGGATCTGGGCTGGCTGCTCACTGCAGACGAAAAGATTTTAGAGGGCCGAAGGCTTGGGGTCGACCTCTTCGAGGCCAATCCGCCTCTATCGGTTTACATGTATATGCCGGCAGTGATGCTTGCACGAATAACCGGCCTTGCGCCTGAATTCATCGTGATTGTCCTGGTGATTATCGAGATGGTTGGCGCGCTTTTTATCATCGATCGCGCAGCTGCGGCGGCAAAGTTGGGAGCTGGAGAGCGTGATGTCTCGACGTGGTCGCTTGCGCTCCTGCTTGCAATTCTTCCTGGTGCCGTATTCGGTCAACGTGAACACATAGCCGTCATCGCACTCACGCCCTTTGTGGCCATTACTGCACTACGCTGGCGCGGCCTTGATCCCGGACGAAGCGCGACCTTCGCAGGATTGGGTGCGGGGCTGGCCATGAGTATCAAGCCCTTCTTTACTCTGGTGGTAGGCCTCCCGATCATCCTAGGCGTCGTCCGTCAACGTTCTCTCAAGCCTTTATTCACCTCTGAAGCATGTACAGCCGCCATTGTTGTAATCAGTTACGGGGTGGTGGCTGTTGCCGTCTTCCCTGATTATGTATTTACCTATGCCCCGATGGTCGCCGAGGTCTATCTGCCCATCAGGAGGGAATTCAGTAGCCTGATTCCTATCCCGATCGCTGTGATAAGCGCTTCTATCGTGTTCCTGCGCCTCGTAGCTCCTAAACATTTCAAGATGTGGGGCGACGCAACGCCTTGGCTGGCCGCAGCGGTCGGCGGAGCCGCGACCTTCCTTCTTCAGGGCAAGGGCTGGCCATATCAGGCTTTCGGTCTCTGTCTGTTTGCGATTGCGGCGCCGCTGCTGCATTTTTGCACGAAGACAATGCGGGCGTCGGTTGTGGTCGCCGGCCTTGCGGTCGTTGTGGCCATGGGCGTCTATTTGTCATTACCGGCGCCCGGTTTCCCACCGCTGGCACAGCGTGTCCAGGCGCTCGTGAAGCATCCGCGACTGCTCACGATTACCGACCACATCGCTCTGGGGGAGCCGCTCGTCCGCCAAATCGATGGAATTTGGGTGGGCAGCTCTGGCGGGCAATACCTGGCGGCCGGCGCAATACTACTGCGCGAGCAAAGCGCTCAAGGTGAGCGAGAAAAACTGGACAGCATCATAAATTTCGACCGACGGCAGCTGCTGGCGGATCTGCGAAACGGTCGCCCGGACGTCATTCTGGTGGATACTCGTCTGCTGAGCACTTTTCGGTTCGATTGGCTGGCTTGGGCCAATTCAGAACCCGAAGTCCAAACGGAGTTAAGTCGCTATCGTGAAGTTGAGAATATTGGCCGCGTTCGTATATTTGTCGATCAATCAGTTTTAGACCGATAGTCGTTGTTGGGCCGTTCTGGTGCGCCGGTGCGCCACCAAGTCGGGGCCGATGACGCCTCACCGAGCCTCGTGGTCGGACGCACGGCAGATGGCGAGGTCCTGCTGCGGGGTATCGAGAGCGGCGCGGTCAAGCGGATCTGGCCGTTCGGCATCCTCTCGCCCTGGGTCGCAGATCGCGGCCAGCTCATCCGCGACGTGCCGGTGCTCTCGGCTCGATCAACGTAGCCGATGCCGCGCTTGCGGCCGGTGCCGAAGCGATGGTCATGATCTCGACAGGGTAACCGAGCCGGTCTCCGTGCTGAAGGATGCCGTGCCGGAGTTCGGCTCAAGCGCGGCGTGATGCCTGGCTGACCTTTTGCTGCGAAAACCGATAGAGCAGCAGCGCGACGGCTAACGCGCCGGTCGCCAGCAGCACGATGTCCGCGATCCCCGAGTTCAGCCAAACCGAGGCGAGCGCGAGTGCCGCGAGCGCCACATTGAGCACAAAGACTTCGGTCACGACCGCGGGCACCGTTAATCCGTTGTCGGTGGCGCGCTGATAGAAATGCGTGCGATGCGCGGCCCAGAATGGTTCGCGGCGTGCGATGCGTCGAAGCAATGTCAACGTCGCGTCCGCGAGGTAATAGAGCGGCAGCAGCAGCGCGGCGGCAATGTGTTGGTGCCAGGCGAGCGCGAGCAGGCACCAGCCGAGCAGCAGCCCGATCGGCAGGCTGCCGACATCGCCGAGAAAGACCCTCGCCACCGGCCGGTTGAAGGGCGCGAAGCCGAGCATGGCGCCGAATAGCGTTGCCGCAGTGAGGGTCGGCGCGAGCGGTAGCCCGCCAAGCCAGCTGATCAGGACGATCGCCGCCGTCGTCGGGACGACTTCGGCCGCTGTCATCAGGTCGAGTCCGTCCATGAAATTGACGAGATTGACGAACCAGAGACCTGCGAACAGCAGCCCGGCGCGTTCGAGCGCAAGCGGAATCGCCGGCACGATCCGCAAATCTGCCGGCGCGCTGAACACGACCACGGCCACGGCCGCCGCCTGCAGCAACAGGCGGGGCAGCACCGGAATGGTCCTGACGTCGTCGAGGAAGCCTGTGGCTGCGATGAAGACTGTCGCGCCAAAGAGCATGAGCGGTATCGGCTCGCCGGCGGCAAGCGCGTAGACGCAGGCAACGACCAGCGTCGCCGCGATCACCGCAATGCCGGCGCCTTGCGGGGTGGGCACGACATGCGAGGAGCGCGCGTTGGGGCGTGCGAGCGCGTAGCGCTGCAGCAAGGGTCGCAACAGCACGATCAGCGCCGCGCAGATCAGGGACGCCGCGAGCGCGGCGAGAACAAGCAGTGGGCGGTGGTTGAGCACGGTCATGGCCAACGGGCTGCGCATCTCAACGCGTAGGCGGAGCGTAGCCGGCCGGCAGTGCAGCGGGCTGCTCGCGCACAAGCTTGTTGTAGAGCTCGACGACTGAGCGGCCGATGATGCGCGCCGAAAGCTTGTCCTCGACCAGTTTTCGCGCCGCCGCGCCGAACCGCGCGCGCAAGTCCGGCGATTGCGCAAGCGTCAGGATTGCGCCCGCGAGTGCCGGCGGATCCTCGATTCCGACCAATAGCCCGGTCTGGTCGGCGATGCAGATTTCGCGGCAGCCGGGCGCATCGGTCGCAACCAGCGGCCGGCCGCAGGCGGCCGCCTCCATCAGCGCGCCGGGCAGGCCCTCGCGATGCGATGGCAGCGCCGCGATATGCGCGGCGCGCCACAGCGTGGCGATATTGTCGATATGGCCGAGCCAGGTGATGCCGGGACGCCTGGTCCAGCTTTCGACTTCGTCACGCGGCACCGACGCCGGATTCGCCGGGTCGGGGTTTCCCGCGATAATGAGATTGAAATCGTGTCCTTGCGCCCGCAACAGATCATGGGCGGCAACCAGCGCGCGGATGCCCTTGTCGACCAGCAATCGTCCGGCAAAGCCGATGGTGATCGGGCCGTCCGGCTCGGGCAGCGGCTTAAGTCGATCGGCGTCGACACCGGAGCCCGGAATCAACGTCATGTGCTCGGGCTTTACACCGAGCCTGAGTAGTGCGTCGCGGTCGTCAGGGTTTTGCACCAGTACGTTGCTGTGCTTGCGGTTGAGCAGCCAGGGCAAAAGCCACGTTATGCCCCGTTTCAACAGGCGCGATAACAAGGTCGGAGACGTGAAGACGAAGCCGAGCCCGGTGATGGCATTGACGGTTGGGAAACCGCGATCGACCGCGGCGAGCGAGCCGAACACGCAGCATTGCAGGCCGGAATTGTGCACGATGCTGGGACGTATCTCGTTTTCAAGCTTGCGGATCGCAAGCACGGCTGGGATGGCTGCAAGTGGTGACAGCCCGCCGCGCTCGAATGGGATCGGATGCAGGATGAAACCTTCCGCCCTAATTGCCGCTGCACCGCTGTTCACATTGGTCGCGACATGAACCTCGAAGCCGGCGTCACGCGCCGCGCGTGCCATCGGCAGGCGGTTGAGCAGGAAGGCCCAATCCTCGTTCACGACATAGAGGAGGCGCAGCGGTTTATTGCTCTCGCCGCAGGTCATCGGGTGAGGCCCGTCGGTCACTCCGCCGCCTGCTTGCTCTCGTTGAGATAGGCGCGGTAGGCGAGCGCAATGCCGTCTTCCAGTGACGTGCGGGCGCGCCAGCCGAGCGCGTTGAGGCGGCTGACGTCGAGCAGCTTGCGCGGCGTGCCGTCGGGACGCGAGGCGTCGTAGCTGATGGTGCCGGTGTAGCCGATGGTGCGCGCCACTACTTTCGCGAATTCGGCAATCGAGATGTCCTCGCCGGTGCCGATATTGACCATGTCGCTTGAGGAATGCACCTTCATCAGGTGCACGCAGGCATCCGCCATGTCGTCGACATAAAGGAACTCCCGTCGCGGCGTGCCGGTGCCCCACACCACGACATTCGCTGTGCCCGCAAGCTTCGCCTCATGGAAGCGGCGGATCAGCGCGGCCACGACGTGGCTGTATTCCGGGTGGTAATTGTCGCCGGGGCCGTAGAGGTTGGTCGGCATCACGCTGATGAAGTCAGAGCCGTACTGGCTGCGATAGGCCTCCGCCATTTCGATGCCGGCGATCTTGGCCACTGCGTAGGGCTCGTTGGTGATCTCCAGCGGACCTGTGAGCATGTAGTCCTCGCGCAAGGGCTGCGGCGCGAGTTTTGGATAGATGCAGGAGGAACCGAGGAACATCAGCTTCTCGGTGCGGTTCATATGGGCCGCGTGGATGACATTGGCGGCGATGGCGAGGTTGTCGTAGAGGAATTCGGCGCGCAGCGTGTTGTTGGCGACAATGCCGCCGACCTTGGCGGCGGCGAGGAACACCGCTTGCGGCTTCTTCTTCGCAAACCAGTCGAACACCGCGGCCTGGTCGCGCAGGTCGAGCTCGGCACGGCCTGCGGTCAGGATCTCGACACCCTCGGTCGCCAGCCGTCGCGCGATCGCCGCGCCGACCATGCCGCGATGGCCTGCGACAAAGACGGTCTTGCCCTTCAGCTCAAACGGCGCGCTTGCCATTGGCGACCTCCAGCCGGGCCTCGCTAAGATCGCCGGCCACCATTTCCTTCACCAGCTGCGCAAAGCTCGTCTTCGGCTTCCAGCCGAGCTTTTGCCGCGCCTTGCTGGAATCGCCGATCAGGAGGTCGACCTCCGTGGGCCGGAAATAGACGGGATCGATGCGAACCACGGTCTTGCCGGTCTTCTTGTCGATGCCGGTCTCCTCGACGCCTTCGCCCCGCCATTCGACGCTGCGGCCGACCTCGGCGAAAGCAAGCTCGACGAATTCGCGCACCGAGCGTGTCTCGCCGGTCGCGAGCACATAGTCGTCGGGGCTGTCCGCCTGCAGGATCGCATGCATGCCCTCGACATAGTCCCGCGCATGGCCCCAGTCACGCTTGGCCTCGAGATTGCCGAGATAGAGCGTCTCCTCCAGCCCGGCATCGATGCGGGCGACGCCGCGGGTGATCTTGCGGGTCACAAAGGTCTCGCCGCGGATCGGGCTCTCATGGTTGAACAGGATGCCGTTGCTGGCAAACATTCCATAGGCCTCGCGGTAGTTCACCGTGATCCAGTAGCCATAGAGCTTTGCCACGCCGTAAGGCGAGCGCGGATAGAAGGGCGTGGTCTCCTTCTGCGGAATCTCCTGGACCAGGCCATAGAGCTCGGAGGTCGAGGCCTGGTAGAAGCGCGTCTCCTTCTCCATGCCGAGGATACGGATGGCCTCGAGCAGGCGCAGGACGCCAATGGCATCGGCATTGGCGGTATATTCCGGGCTCTCGAAGCTGACGCCGACATGGCTTTGGGCGGCGAGGTTGTAGATTTCGGTGGGCCGGATCTGCTGCACCAGGCGGATCAGGTTGGTGGAATCCGTCATGTCGCCATAGTGCATCAGGAAGGGCACGTTGCCGACATGGGGGTCCTGGTAGAGATGATCGACGCGGGCGGTGTTGAAGGAGGACGAGCGGCGCTTGACGCCATGCACGGTGTAGCCGAGGCCGAGCAGGTATTCGGAAAGATACGCGCCGTCCTGTCCCGTCACGCCGGTAATCAGCGCCACGCGCCGCTTCTTGTCCTGAGCCTGCATCTCTTCTCCACCAAACGCGGTTTGCCGCAATTGCCTGCCGCGGCTGCGCCAACCCCATGATATCGGCCATACCGCTCCGCCGATGCTCCGGCAGCCGTCGGACAGCCTTTGTTTCTTGGCACCGGGAGTGACGAGCGCGAGTAGCCTCGATCGCGCAAGGGCTTAGCATCTGCGCTTTTCAAAGTCTAATGGCAGGCCGGCCCAAAAACAGGCGGAAAAGCCCGCGGAGGGCGGTCCCAGGAGGCCACCACCGGGGCAGCGTCGCCTGGCTTTCGTCCTAAAGTGCGATGAGATTGGGCCGAATCACCGCTCTAGGCACGGGCGCCTTTCGCGGCCCGCAAGTGTGCTCATTAAGTCGTCTTTCAAGCCGCAGTGTCGTCACCTTCGAGGATCAGAACCCTGAACTGCCGCTTCCCGTCGCGACCGATAGACACCCAGCACGCTGAGACAAGTGCCGACATTGAGCTTTAGGAAATCGAGCTTCATTTGATCCAGGTCCCCGGCCGAAATTCGGTGATTGGGCGCACCCAGGAAGAGCAGCGACATCGTGGTCGTCCAGCAGAAGCTCAAGGCTTTGGATATGATCAACGCCGGCTCCCGATTTTTGTCGACCAACGCGCGTTCGACGATATCGATCGGAAGGGAGCTCAATAGCGAGAGGGCGCACGCGGCTTCATTGAATTTCAGTGAGTGAGCAAACTCGAACACTTTTTCTTCGGTCAGTTGTCCCCAATGGTGCAGCTTTGCGACTGTTCGCTTTGCGGTGAAATAGTCCGTCGAGGCCGGGCCGAATCTGGCATGGATCGCCCCACTGACATCAGTGACGATACTCTGGATCTGATACCCCATATCAGGGCGTTCGACTGCCAGTTTCCTTTGCACCTCATCAGAGGCCTTCGAAATCAGCTGATGAAAAAGATGCCTCGGAATGTCCTTCCGGAGACCGACACTCTCGGTGAGGATTGAATCTCCGTCAGAGCGTCGCACCAGGTGCAAGAAGCCAGAGCTTGAAATATGGGCGCCGGCGTTCCTGGCAACTGAATTGACGACCTCTTTCGATCCGCGAACGACCAGGACGTCAGTGACGGCTTCGGGAATGGACGATCGCTCGGATATGGCGAGCAAGTGCTGCTGGCTTTTGTTTCTCGCGCAGGCAACCAGCGTCCTTGTATCAAGCCGCTCCGACTTACGGAGCATCGGCCCAGCAACATCAATCGAATCGTCAGACGCAAGCTTCCTGACAACGCCGAATGGGGCATTGTTACTCGCGGCCAGCTTGCTCGCGAGCCGCACGCGTGCGCTCTGTTCGATTTCTTCGGCCAGCCTACCGATTATCTCGCCGAAGGTCCAAATCTCTTCTTCGGAATAAGACCCTGCAATCAGGATATCGGTCGCATGCCAGAGCGCCTGCAAGCAGCTCTCGGCGGTCCCTTTGGAAACCGCATCTTCCAAATCAACCAGAAACGACCTGTGTTCAGTCATCTCGTTTTGCTCAATGAGGAAACAACTTTGAAAAATATTTCAGATCAACGCTGCAGATTAGAACACCCCGCATTGAAAATTCGTAAAGTCGGCTCGATAAGACCTCGGTCTGTCGCATCTATCCGCTATCGAGCCAATCGATGAAGAATGCCCGCAAAGACGCGGCTTGGTTGAACTTCGTCGAGCGGCTTGCCATACCGCTCGGAATAGACGCGTCGCGTCATTGCTTCCCGCGCCATATCGCCGATCATGGCAACCGCAAATTCGTCCATACCCTTGCGAGCGACAATCGCAGGTATCTCGATCCCGTCCAAGATGAGAACGGCGGGCGATCCAACTGGACCTGAGATACTTCCCGCGAGACGCATTCCGCTGGCAGAGACGTCCAGAACGTCGTAATCGAGAACCAGCTCCCCGATCTTGACGAGCACTTTCTCCTTGGTGACGAAGCGCTCATCGAGACGCCGTCGCGGCTGTTCGATGCAGACCATGCAGCAAATCGTCAGGACGAGCAGATTATACCAGGCCCAGAAAAGGTTCAGCGCTCCGCCATTGTCGATCAAGTCTGCGTTGTCTAACGCAAAGACCTTGGCCAAACCAGCGATCGTGATAGCTGCCAAAGCAAGGAATCGAAACAGCAGGCGCCAATGAATATTCAGACCGGCATAGTGAATTCCTTTGTCGGTGACTTTGAACTTATGCCCGCGTGGTCGGATCAAGGTGAGGGCGACCACCGTGATGATCTCTGGCGCGATCAGCATTTGATAGACGTCGGCAATAATCGGCAGCATGCGGCCACCCCCGAGCCAGGTCGTAATCGCGACTTGCGTGATCACCATGGGAGCGAAGTGCATAACGGCATCGGAAATGTCGGCCTGCACCATGCGGATATCGAACAGGAAGAAAAGAGCGGGCGCGAGCAGGCAGAACATGCGAAAGAGAAAACTTGCGCCCCAATAGAGGAACGTCTCAATCAGACTGATCCGGAACGACAGCGGAAGGTTGTTGCCAAAGCGAAAAGGACCCGACCGGCCTCGGCAGATTTGCACGAGACCGAGGCACCAACGGGTGCGCTGAGTCGCATATTCGTTAATGCCTTCAGGCGCGAGGCCGACCGATAGCTTTTCGTTCAGATACAGGGTCTTGTAGCCGCGCTCCCGAAGTCGAACCGTGAGCAGGAAGTCTTCAGTGACGGAATCCGTAGGAAAGCCGCCGATCTCAAGCAGTGCGGAGAACCGGATCACGGACGAGGTGCCGCAGCAGAAGGCGAGACCCCAGGCATCCTTGGACGGCATGATGATGTCGAAGAAGAAGCGCTGCTCGTCCGGAAACACCTCGGAGATTGCCAGGTTGCTCTGGATTGGATCTGGATTGAAGAAATGCTGAGGCGTCTGCACAATGCCGGCAGCCGGATCTCTGAACAGGCAAAGCGCGCGCGTGACGAAATTTGAAAAGGGCACGAAATCAGCGTCGAGCACGGCAATGAAATCTGGTGGCGACGCGAGGCCCGCAAGGTGCCGGATTGCATGATTGATATTGCCGGCTTTCGCATGGGCGTTGTCCGGCCGAGTAAGATAGTTGCAGCCTTTTTGGGCGCAGAGATCGCCCAGCCAATCACGTCGTCCGTCGTCCAGTACCCAAACCCTGAAGTTCGGATAGCCCATGTTCTTCGCACCGATAATGGTGCGCTCAAGAATGGCTCGTTCCTCGTTGTATGTACAGATCAACACGTCGACGAGCGGTGGCGCCTGCATGAGCCAGAGCATGTTGGCCGCGACAGTCTCCGATTGCGAGGAGCTGCGCGACAGCAATACCCAGGTGATCGTCCCACCGATGCCCGTAAGCACTTCCGCGCTCAGGAATCCGATTCCAAACAGCCAATCGGCGGTGAAACCGAATTCCGGCAGGGTCTGAGTGATCCGCCAGAGAAGATAGTTCCACGTCATCATCAGTGAGATGGCGACCAGCGCGGCACGGACCCAAGGGGTTTCGCGATTGGCCCACGGGAGAAACAGGCAAAGCAGGCCGGTCGCGATCAGAGCCGGAGCGAACGGTTCGTGCATGGCGTCACGAGCCGGGCAGGAAGGAGACTGCGTCCCTGAGTGATTGCAGCCAGGTTCCGCTCGAGCGGGAGGGGTTGAATACGACCGTTCCGGTACGGCCGACGCCACACTGCGTTGAAGCGATATCAGGTACTGACACAGCTATTCGATACCCACCGGACGAAAGCCCGGTTTGCTGAATCGCCAGATTGTCGGAAGGTGCCGCGCTCCCCGACATACGAACAATGGTGCCGTCGTATCTGCCGGATTGCTCGGAAAGGCGGAACTGCGCCTTATCACCAAGCCGCAATCGATTGAAGACTGACTCGCGGACCGTAGCCGTCACGACGGCGCCGGAACAATCGAGAAGGCGCAGCAGGTCCTGCCCCTTTCGCACCTCTTCTCCGGGAGACACTAGCACTTCCCAAACCTGCGCGTTGGTAGGAGACGAGAGCTCGGCACGGGATAGCTCGGCATATCGTGATGTCTCAGCGTCGAGCGCGTCGTGAAGGCTGGCGATACGCTGGTTGCGGGAATTGAGCTCCGCTTCGGTCTCGGCAATGCGGATCGATAGTTCGTCCGCGTGCTGGAGCGAACTTGGGCGATCGTTGTAGGAGTCTCCCACGTATTCTCCGCGGCGAGCGGCTTCGAGCTCGACCACGCTGGCGAACAGCCGGTGATCGAGGGACTGCTTGGTCTGCGCGGCAATTTTGGCATCGCGCTCGGCCCGCTCTACCGCTACCGTCGTCTGGTATCCCGACTCGGCAAGCGCCCTGGTGCGTGAAAGCGTCGATGCGGCTTCGAACTCGGAAGCATCGGTTGCCGAAGCCTGCGCCTTCAGATCCATCACGCGCTCTTCAAGCTCGCTGATTCGTCCAGCTTGAAATGCGTGAGCCTGGTGGGAAATCTGTTCGTAGATTTCCTTCAATCGCGCGAGCCGCACGGCGATACCCGGGCGATCGCTCTCGGCTTGATCGATCTGTCGCTGCAAATCATCCAGCCGTGCGCGATCGGCCCTGCCATTGGAGATACGCACCATCACCTGGCCTTTGGTGACCGCGGCTCCGATGCCGGGAACGAAATCGACGTCTGCAATTCCGCCCTCGATGGGCGCGCGCAGCGTGACCAGGCGGGCGTTGACGACCGCCTCGACACTCGAAAATTCAAGCAGACGCTGCACCGGACCCACGCCGGCAATAATGACAACGCCCAAGCCGAGCACCGACTTGACCGCACGCCACGCCATCCGGCGGACGATGCCAGGGCGTTCGGGCGACGGATCGGAGACGTCGGGCAAGAGAGGGTCGGGCCCCTTGAAGGCCCCTCGCAGAAGCGCGGACTGCGCGCGCACATCCAGCCCGGCCAGCCGCTCCACGACCTTCTCCGGGACCAGTTCGGCCGAAACCGAAGCTTCCGCAATCGACGTCTCGAATGGCTCTGCTTTGATGCTTGGTGCCTTCTTTGCTTTGGCAACCATGGTAAATTCCCCACCGGATTCTGAGGCCCACCTGCGTCAATCGAAAGCGATAAGATATGCGGAGCGGCTTTTAGTTGCGTTTACGCAGTCTGCGGCTTGCCCCCGGCTCATTCGGTATCAGGTTAAGCAGAACATGCGCCAGCGGTGTTCAGGGATGGTTTCGCATCGCCGTCCATTCAGCGCTCATTCATCAAGTCGAAATTTTTCAGGCAATGGATCGGCTCCTAAAGCCGTTGGTCACCTCGCGCCGCTACGTGACTGATATTTGATTGAACGCGCGAGAGCATTGACGCCAACAATTTGAGGAGCCCAGCATGGACGGCTGGCAATTCGGCCCAGCGCAAGAGCTGCGCCGGGCATTTATCCTTGATGATACCAAGCTTGGGCCGATCCACTGGTATCATCGTGGCAAGTCCGCCGCGGTCGTGATGTCTGTTGACGACATCTTTCCGGGCACCTCGCAAAGCGCTTATGAGGCCGGCGGAGATCTTGAAAAGGGTGCCTTGGGCCGCCTGTTATGGTTGTTGGAACGGCATCCGCAATTGCAGCTAACTCTCTTCGTCACGCCGGACTGGCGTCGAATATCTCCCGTCGCTGATCGCATCTGGCAACATGTCCCCTGGCTTTGCGATCGGATGTATCTTGCGAGGGTGTTGCCGAAGGGAACAATGGACATTCGCAAGCATCCTGATTTCGTGGCCGTTCTGAACGCGATGCCGCGCACCGAGGTCGCACTGCACGGTCTGGCTCATGTCAATTTTGGGTATCCGGTATCCGTGGAGTTTGAGCACCGGGATCGTGAAATGTGCGCCGGCATGCTGACTGAGGCCATGCAGATTTTTGAGGAGGCCGGTTTGCGCTATGTGCGAGGCCTCCAACCTCCTGGATGGAGTTGCAGCCCTGCGTTGCTGTACGGATGCCGCGATGTGGGGATCGAATGGATCATGTCCGCGCGGGACGTCCGGACGCCCATATCGAAGGACGCGAGAACAGCGATGTCGGGATTGAGCGGCGTAAGCATGCTGTTCCCGGAGCGCATTGCAGAATGCTTGCTACATATAAGCACCAATTTTCAGGCAACATCAGCGCCGGAGCGGGCATTCGACATATTGGATGCCGGTGGCGTCCTATCGATCAAGGCGCACATCACCAAGAACGTCCCCGGGCACACTCATCTTGACGGCGTGGATGATCTCTACATGAATTATCTAGACCGCTTGTTCGCAGATATCGAAGAGCGTTACGGGGATACGATAGACTGGACTACGTTGGGCAGCCTCGCGACTTCACTATCGACGTCGGCTTCGACGCCGCCGCCTGAGCGGAAAAGTCCTCAATCCGCTACCGATAGAGCCGCATAGGTGATGCGAGATCGCGAAGTGGGCCCCGCCAGGTCGTTCAGGAGTCTCTCGCCGGCGAGACGCTTCATGGGCGATCGAGGCGCCACGATATCAGCCGAGACCCACCGCGCAAAGCTGACGTCCGCTCCAGCCCAGACGGTAGCAACGGGCAGAAGCGGAATGCTCACTATCGATTACACCGGATACGGCTCCTGCCCCTAATTCCCGCTACATGGTAACATGCACCTAATGCGGTCGAGCTCCAAATGGTGCAGCGTCACCGATGGTTATACGATGGCCAAACGGGCAAAAAAGACATACGGGCCGCTGCGGAGGCGGCGCACAAGTGCCACCCGATCTGCGTCCCTCGTCTTGCAGGGTCGAGAACAAGACATTGCCCTGATCGATCGTCTGATTGACCGGATCGATCAAGGTGGATCCACACTCGTTATCAGCGGCGAGCCCGGAATCGGAAAATCGGCGCTCCTCGAAGTCGCTAGGCGCCGAGCCAGTGAACGGGATACCTCCGTCCTGAGCATGACCGGCGTTTTGGCCGAAGTCCATTTGCCGTTCGCAGCACTTGAGCAGGCACTGCGCCCGCTGATGAAGCGGGCAGCGGGCCTCGTCCCTCGTCAACGATCGGCCTTGCTGGCCGCGTTCGGCATGCACGACGATGACGGGGCGCCCGATATCTTTCTGGTGGCACTCGCGACGCTGTCTCTCCTGACCGACAGCGCGACACGCAAGCCTATCCTGCTTGTTGCCGATGATGCCCAATGGCTGGATCAGGCAACCTATGACGTGCTGGCCTTCATCTCGCGCAGATTGAGTGCAGACCCCGTCGTACTCCTGGTGGCGATGCGCGATGACTTCAACAGCTCGCTCGGCGACGCCTCCACCCTGAGGCTACGACTTTCCGGACTCGACGAGACCGATGCCGAGCACCTGCTGGACGCCCATGCTCCAGGACTTCCGGCAGAGCTGCGCAGCCGCTTCCTCAAGGAAGCTTCGGGCAATCCTCTGGCCCTTGTCGAGCTGCCCCGCGGAGAAGGGGCCGCGGGGGCTGGAGACGCGCCGTGGCTCCCGCTAACCGGCCGCTTGGAACGCGCCTTCTCAAGCCGTTTGTCCGACCTTCCGCGTGCAGCGCGAACGCTGTTGTTCGTGACAGCCGAGAACGACGGGACATCGCTCCACGAAGTCCTCTCCGCCGGCGAAGCCGTGTTGGGCGAGCAAGTGGAAATCAATGACCTGGCGCCGGCAGTCGCCGCCAAGCTAATCGAGATTGACGGAACGGAGGTGCGGTTTCGGCACCCGCTCGTTCGCTCCGCCATGCATCAAGCGGCTGACCTGGCGACGCGCCAAAAGATTCACGCTGCGCTCGCGGCTATCATTCGGGATCAACTCGATCGCCAACTATGGCATCGTGCCGCAGCGACAATCGGACCCGACGACGAGCTCGCTGGCGAATACGACCGAATGGCGGCGCGGGCGCTGCGGCGAGGCGCCGTAGCGATGGCTATCGAGGTTCTGGAAAATGCGGCGCGGCTGAGCAGCACGGCAAGAGCCAAAAGCGACCGGCTTTTGCGTGCCGCCGAACTTGCCGCCGATCTGGGCCAGCCGGAGCTCATGGAGCGCCTGCTGCGTCAGGCCGACACGGACGAATCGGACCCGCTCGCGCCGATCCGGATCGCCTGGTGTCGTGAGATCAGCCAGCCTCCGGCAGTCAATGATCCCGCGAAGATTCTGGCCTTGATTGGCTTCGCAGCTCAGGCCCATGCGGCCGGCGCGGCCGATCTGGCCAGCAATCTTCTTTGGCGCGCCGCGCAACGGTGCTGGTGGAGCAACGCAAGCGATGAACTTGGCACGAGAGTCCTTGCTGCGGCAAATCGGCTGGAGTTGCCTGAGGCGGACCCCCGCCTGATCGCGATATCTGCCTATGTCGAACCGCTGCGGCGGGGAGGCGACTTGTACATCAAGCTCCAGAGCCTTGCCGAGACAAGGCATAATAATCCTGCCGTTGCGAGAATCCTGGGTAGCACCGCCAATGTTATTGGCGCCTTCGACATCAGCGTAAGCTTTCTCGAAGAATCCAGCGCCGCACTGCGTGCACAGGGACGGCTCAGCGATCTCGCTCGCGTGCTTTTCGCGCTGGGGTGGGCGGAAACGGAAATCGGCGACTGGACGGGAGCCATGAGGGAGGCCGAGGAGTCCGTCCGTCTTGCCGAAGAGACAAGCGGGCTTCCGTGGGTCGCAGCGGCCACGATCCTGAAAGCCAAGCTTGCAGGAATGCAAGGCAATCTGGAGCAGTCCGAAGCCCATGCAGCGCAGGCGGAAAGCCTGGTTCTGCGCATCGGCGCCAGTTTCTTGCTGGCGATGTTGCAGATCGCGCGAGGCATATCGGCGATCGGCGCGGGCCGGCATTGGGAGGCCTACGAACATCTGCGACGCCTTTTCGCGCCCGCCGATCCGGCCTTCAATTCCAGTCTTCAGTTCTTCGGGCTCGCGGATTTCGTGGAAGCGGCCGTTTTTTCCGGCAATGCGGCGGCGGTCCGTGGTGTCATCGATGAGATGGAGCGTGTCTCGGCTCCGATGCCGGTGCCATGGTTCGAGACGATGCTGCATTATGGCAAGGCGCTGCTCGCGGCGCCGGATGATGCCGAACAGTTCTTCTTGCAAGGTCTTGGGCCGGCCGCGAAGAAGTGGCCGTTTTTGCGTGCCCGTCTTCTGCTGGCTTATGGCGGTTGGCTGCGCCGCCAACGCAGGTCCGCCAATGCGAGGGCTCCGTTGCGTGAGGCACGTGACATCTTCGATGCGCTCGGCGCTTCGCCCTGGAGCGCCCGCGCCCGAGAGGAATTGCGGGCTTCGGGCGAAACCAGCCGCCGGCGAACCGAGCAGGCGTGGGAAACGCTGACCCCACAGGAGCTTCACATCGCGCAACTTGCTGTCGAAGGTCTTTCAAACAAGGAAATCGGCGCCAGACTCTATCTATCTCACAGAACTGTCGGCTACCACCTGCACCGGATCTTTGCGAAAACCGGCATCACGTCGCGGTCCGGACTGCGCCCCATTCTCGCCGGTACCACCCATCCCGCAAGCTGACCACCGAGCGGTCATCGGACTGGTCATTTGACAGAAGCGGCAGCGCGCCTCGCGGGCTACCTGCGCATGGCGTGTAACCCCTCGCAGGGAATGACCATGAAATTTTTCTCCTCACTCGCAATCCTCAGCCTCGGAGCAATCCTCATGACCCAAGCCGCCCACGCGGCCCCCGATGCCGCCACCGACCCCCGGATCGATCCCCAGGTTCGCGCCTTCTTGCGGGAGATCAACAAGGATCCGAGCCCGTTCTGGGAACTCCCCCAGCCGAAGCCGCAAGAGATCCTGACAGGGCTTCAGAACAAGACCCCGGTTGATATGTCTGGAGTGAACACGACCGAGGAGACCATCGTCCAGGATGGTCAAGCCGTGAAGATTTATATCATGAAGCCCGAGCAGGTGACCGGTAAGCCCGGCGTACTGCTGTTCATTCACGGCGGCGTCTGGATCGTCGGGAACTTCCAGAACCACCAGCGTCTGCTGCGGGACCTTGTCGTCAACTCTGGCCAGATCGGCGTGTTCGTTGAGTACACCTCCTTGCCCGAGGCGCGCTTCCCCACTCAGCTCAATCAATCCTATGCTGTGTTGGAGTGGGTGGCGGCCCACGCCGAAGAGTTCGGGGCGGACGGCAGCCGCATCGCAGTGGCCGGCAACTCGGTGGGCGGCAACATGACCGCGGCGCTGACGCTCATGGCCAAAGACCGCGGTGGCCCTAAGATCAGCTACCAGGTGCTGATGATCCCCGCGACCGACGCCAGCGTGGACACCGCATCCTACCATGAATACGGCACGGGGCGATTCCTGGCCCGCGCTTTCATGAAGTACGGCTGGGATTTGTATGCCCCGGATGCCGCGGCGCGCAACAACCCCTATGTCTCGCCGCTCCGCGCCAGCCTACAGCAGCTGCAGGGACTTCCGCCGGCCCTGGTCGTCACCGCGGAGAATGACCCGTTGCGCGACGAAGGCGAGGCCTACGCCCGCAAGCTCAAGGAAGCTGGGGTCTCCGTGATCGCTACCCGTTACAATGGGATGATCCACGACTTCGTCCTGCTGAACGGCATCCTGACAGATCCCGAGCCCCAGGCGGCAATCCGTCAGATGGCGGCCGAGATCAAGGCCCATCTGGCGCCCTGAGCCAGAGTGGTGGAACGTGAGGCGGGCGACATGGTCGCCGCCTCACGGCATGAGGACAACTGGAGGGCTCGTTTCGGAGACGATTTGGGCTCCCTTGCGCAGCACTGTCCATCTCACCCTAAGTGTATCGCGCGGGCTATTTCGTCTCTTTCTGCTTTTGCGTACTCCGCAATTTCTGCTCGGACCTCGGGATCGGGTGAATTTTCCTTGGTAGAAATGCTCGTAGTTGTAAAGATGACGACACTTGGCGGCGGTTCGTTCAGGTTCGGGTATGGCTGGCGGAGCTAGTTGCTGATGGTAACCCAGAGCAAGCGCAAAGCATCTGTGCGATAAACGCTATGAACCCGCAAATGCAGCTGCAACAATCCGGCTTCGCTTCCCGCCAACTGGGTGTAGGCTCAAGGCCAACATTTGACGCTCGCTCTTGATGTCGACGACGAAACCACTAACCCTGCTTGCGGTCTTGATTACCCTCCGTTGTTCCCTGGAAGCCGCGCGCTGCGGACAGTGATTGGGAAGAACCGAATTCCCCAGCTCTATCGTGAGTAGCTTACCACCTAATTCTCGCTCAAGATGTTATCGAAATAATACACACGCAAGACGCGATAAGGTAAGATTGCAAGTTTGATCCGCAGCGGCAACGGCTGGCGACACGTCGCGGGCGGTTGAGTCGATAATGAGATTTCAACCTATCCGCGCCGTAGTTCTTGCGTCGCGAGAGCGGAAGCCCGCGACACTTGGCTCCTGGTCGCGCCGGCGCTCCCAACATCGGCGGGTTTTCTTTGGCCGTGGGGCGTGCTTTGGTACCCACGATGGACCGAGATCGCAGTAAGCAGAGCCGGATTGTTGCAGCTGTGTTGGTGGCGTCCATGGCGCTTATCGCGCAGACGCTCTGTGCTTGTTCCAGATTACCACCAGCAAATACGCCCGCGGCCCAATATCCGAGCCTGAATGAGCCACCGCCGAGCCGGACGCCATCGGTTGATCAGGAAGCGGCAAGAGCAAAGGCCGATCTGAGCGCGGCTCGCGACAACTCGGAACGCGCAGCCGGACGCCCGGCATTCCAGTAGGCGACGGCCAAACCAGCCGTCCGAGCCGGTTGCGCAGCTCAGCCTTCAGGCTAGAAGCACGGTAGGCTTTTGGAGGGCTGCCGTGGCGCTGAAACGAGCGCGCGCCTCGTTCAGCGTGCGGATCACGCGCTAAACGAGATGGAAGTCGTTGTGGTGGGCGATCAGCTGCGCGGTCGTGACATGCTGCAGCGTGACCGTGTCGTGGGCGGCGTCGGTGATGACGACATCGCCCGAGCCGTCGTCACGGGTGGCGGCCAGGAGCGCGGCGACGTTGGCAAAGACGGACTTGCTGAACTGCAACGTGTCGGTCGCAGGCGCAAAGCTAGGCAGGGTGATGTTTCCAAAATTCGGCGCGAAGACGAACGTGTCGTGCGCAACGAAGCCGGAGACCTCGCTCGTGACAGTAGCCGGCGTAGCGGCGACGACCAGCGTGCCGCCATTGCGGTCGTCGGCGAAGTGAAAGCTATCCTGCGAATATTGGCCGAGGAACTGCAGCGAGGCCGTGCTCGATCCGCTGCTCAGGGAGAGCCTGCCGAAGGCGTCGTCGAAGCTGGTATGCAGCGTGTTGAAGTTGAAGCCGCGCAAATCGACCTGGTCGGAGCCCGCAAGCGTGCCGTCGCCGCTAAAGCCAATGATCTGCCCGTCGAACGTCGGTGGAGCTTCTAGTGTCAGCGTATGGTCGTCGAACAAGGCTTGCGCAGCTTGAGGCGGCTGGGTGGCCTTGGCTGATGTACCGGTGGGGATTCCGATCGTACCATCGCCGTTGAGGTCCTGATGGAAGGTGGTCTCGAGCGTTTCGAGCGATGTCGAGTTGCCCGGGACAGCGGGAATGAGGTTGGC
>NZ_AXAI01000023.1 GCF_000472425.1 Bradyrhizobium sp. Tv2a-2
CACAGCCGTGCCGGACCAGCCGGGCCCGGCCGTCGGGCAGTGTCAGCTCGGACGTGCTGGCCAGAAACGTGTCGACCTCGATCTCGACCGCCCTGGCGAGCAGGTCGCGCGCCCCGGCGCGGAGGATATCGGTCAGTGGATCGTCAACCGCGGAGGGCTGACGAAAAGCAAAAACGTTGGTAGTCTCGGTCATGGCGTATCGCTCTCCTTGAGGTTCTGGCAGGCTCGACACCCGCCTCGATACGCCGCCTCTCTCAACCCGTCATCACCCAGTTTCGGCCATAGCTCAGAAAACTCCGGAGGCGCCACCAATGATAGCTTCGGTGCCGATCGTGACGTGGTCGGTGATCCGCGCGCAGCCGCCGATCCTGACCCGATCGCCGATGGTCACGCTTCCGGCGATTCCGACCTTCGCGCAGATCAGGCAGCTTTTCCCGATCGCCACGTTGTGTCCGATCTGAACCTGATTGTCGATCTTGGTGCCATCCCCGATCCGCGTTGCGCGCAGCGTTGCGCGATCGATGGTGGTATTGGCGCCGATCTCGACGTCATGGCCGATGAGAACAGTGCCCAGCGAATGAACGCGCTTGAGCTCAAGATCCGAAGAATAGGGCATGCGCGGCCCGAGTTCCGGCGCGAAGCTGAAGCCGTCTGCCCCGATGACGGCGTTGGAATGAATGATGACGCGATCGCCGATCACCACGCGGTCGCCGATGCGCACGCCCGAATGGATCAGCCCGTTGTGGCCGATGACGACACCGCCTCCCACGGAGACATGGGAAAGAATTGTCGTCCCGGAACCGATTTTCGAAGCTGGCCCGATCACAGCGAAAGGCCCGACGCTCACGCCGGTGCCGAGTTCGGTGTCCGGTGCGATCACGGCGGTCGGATGCACACCTGCCTCGCGCGGGGGCCCGCGATCGAACAGGGCCGTGAGAATGGCGAGAGCCGTGCGGCCTTGCCCGATAACGATAAGGCTTGCGAACCTGTCCGGGACCGGCATGCGCTTGGCTGATACGACGGCTGCCCTGGCCCAGGTGCTGTCTAGCGTGGTCACCGCATCGGAGAAGATTGCAACCGCCAGATCGGAGTCGTGCTCGGCATCGTCCGGATGGACGATGCGCGTAATGTCCACTGCGCCATCCCCGATCAGGGATGCTCCGAGCGCGTCAGCGATATCTTTCGTCAACATGAGCAGGCTCTCGCCATTGAAACGTCTGCCGAGAGTCACGTGAACAGCCCGGAATCCCACTGGCAGCATTGGCTCGATGGAATTCATCCATCAACTCACATTTTGGAAAGGTTATCGATCGTGCCAAAAATATCAGCATGTAAGGGCTGTACCGGCGCATATACCTGGGGTTGAGGAGCTGTCATGGCCGCCGGGCCTTGTCCAGACCGTTCCCAAGCCTATACTCGGCAGCGATCGAGCAGCATCAATGGAACCGGACACCCCAGAAGGAAAGTCCGGCGAGTTCTGGAGGGGAGCGGCGGCATGCTCAAATCGATTGATCCAATGCTGAATGCGGACGTCCTTTACGCCTTGCGCGCCATGGGTCATGGCGACGACCTCGTGCTTTGCGATACGAATTTCCCGGCCGATGCGGTTGCCCGTCAAACCGTGTTGGGGCAGCTGCTTCGCATTGATAACGTTCCGGCTTCTCGCGCGGCGCGTGCGATCCTGTCGGTGCTGCCGCTGGATTCCTTTGTCGACCAGCCTGCGCTTCGAATGGAAATCGTCGGCCAGCCCGACGAGATTCCTCCCGTCCAGCTCGAGGTGCAGCGGGAGATCGATGCGGCCGAGGGCCGCCCCTTTCCGATGGGCTCGATCGAGCGCTTTGCCTTCTATGAGCTTGCGAAGAAAGCCTACTGTGTCGTGCAGACCGGCGAGCGCCGCTTCTACGGCTGCTTTGTCTTCAAGAAAGGGGTCATAGCGCCCGACGCGACCTGAGCTCATCCGGCTGCATCGACAAGGACGCACATGGCGCTTTCACGCGGGGCGCACAGGCCGTGCGCTGCGCTCGTGCTTGCAAACAGGACCACTTTGCCCGCTGTCGTTGACTTCGATTGAAGCTGTTGCATACTGAAGCAGGCCTCTGTCACACCTCCTACCGCATCGCGCAAACCCGACAACGCGGAAGGCGCAACAAGTCCGCGAGCGCATGCCCTGGTACGGTGCTCAGTCGGCGACGAATACGAAAACACCAAAAAGACAAAAGAGGGAGGTTTCGTGATGACACATCAAGAGTTCGATCGGCATTCCCCTGCAGGACCCAACCGGCGCACCGTGCTCAAGGGCGCGGTGAGTGCTGCCGCCCTAGGTTCCACCGCCGGGCTCGGCGCGTTGACGGGGCCCGCGCTGGCGCAGGACGGCCTGCGCGCACAGATCTCGCAGATTCCGGGCATCGGCAAAGGTGCGCCCACCGACGCCGACTGGCAGAAGGTCGGCGAGCTATGTCTCGGACCCACCAAGGCGAACGTTCAGGCGGGCGAGTTCAAGGGCGTCGAGCTTTCCTTCATGGGACTCAACAACCAGAATCTCCATAACCTGCTGTTCCGCGGCTTCCTGAAGCCCTGGGAGGCCTATACCGGCGCGAAAATCTCCTGGATCGACCTCGCGCAGGCCGACTACAATCCGCGCCTGCAGCAGGCGATTGCGACCGGCACGGTCGATTTCGACGTTCTCGAAATGGGCGCGCCGTTCGAGGGCGACGTGTGCGGCAAGGGCCTCGCTTCGGAGATGCCGGACTGGGTCAAGAAACAGATCGATATTGAAGATTATGTCGATTACCTGAAGCCTCCGGTCGGCACCTGGAACGGCAAGACCTATCGCGTCACGATCGACGGCGACTGCCACAACTTCAATTACCGGACCGACTATTTTTCCGACGCCGGCCTCGCCAAGGCCTGGAAGGACGCCGGCAATCCGGGCGAGTGGGGCGTCCCGAAAACCTGGCAGCAGGTCCAGGCCGTGACCAAATTCCTCAAGGGCCAGAAATTCAAGGGCCAGAACGCCTACGGCTATCTCGATGCGCCCAAGCCGTGGGGCGGGTTCGGCTTCTATTTCCTTGGCAGCCGCGCGACGGCTTACGCCAAGCATCCGGACGACAAGGCATGGCTGTTCGACGTCGACACGATGAAGCCCCGCATCAACAATCCGGCCTGGGTGCGCGCCATTCAGGATGTCATCGATGCGCTGCCGTCCGAGCCTGCCGACCAGCTGAACGCCGATCCGAACACGACCGGCTTCCAGCAATTCCTCGCCGGCATCGGCGCGATGATTCCGTGGTGGGGCGATATCGGCCAGGTGGCGAAGGCGAGCGATACGTCCGTGGTTGGCGACGTCGTCGGCTTCGACATCCTGCCCGGGTCGGACGATGTCTACAACGCCAAGACCGGCAAATGGGACAAGCTCGCGAGCGGGCCGAACCATGCGCCGAACTGCGCCTATCTCGGCTGGGGCATCTATGTCATGGCGCGCGTCAATGGCGACGAGAAAAAGCACAAGGCGGCGTGGAGCGCGGCGGCCCATATCGGCGGCAAGGACCTGTCGCTCTGGACCGTGATGTATCCGTCGGGCTTCCAGGTCCACCGCGCCAGCCATTTCAAGATCGATGAATGGGTGGCGGCCGGCTACGACAGGAAATACATCACGTCTTATCTGAACTCGCAGCTCGGCTCCTACAATCATCCGAACCGGGCGGTCGAGCCGCGCATTCCCGGCATTTTCCAGTATTACAGCATCGCGGAAGACGAGTTGGCGAAGATCTTCGCCGGCAAGTCCAACGCACAGACCGGCGCTGACAACATCGCCGCGGCCTGGGAAAAACTGACCGACCAGATCGGTCGCGACAAGCAGATCGCGCTTTATAAGGCGTCGCTCGGCGTCTAGCCTTCCAGGCCGGGCTTGTCGGCGGATCATCGGACTTGTGGCTGGCGCCGTTCGCGGCGCCAGCCGTGGCTATCGCCGGCCGGCCTCGTCGGCAGGCAGTCAGGATCGGTTAGTCACCTTGATGCAGATATCAGCAGCCGTTGCGGATGGCGGACACCATAAGCCGGCACCGCGGCCCAACCTTGCCAGGAGGAAGGTTGCAGGACGCGCGCTCGTCGCCATCGCTTCGCTGGGCGGCCTGTTCGTCCTCCTCGTTCAGATCCTGCACACGACGGGAACAATCCGGGCCGGTTTCACGGATTGGCGCCCAATCCTCTACGCCTATCTGCTCTGGTCGATCGCGCTCGGCGTCGGCCAGGTCATGATCCGGGGTGAACGCGGCCTCCGCGCGCTGTTTCTGCTGCCGGCCGTCCTGTTCACCATCGCGGTGGTGATTTTCCCGACGCTGTTCGGGTTTTACATCGCCTCGCTCGATTGGAATCTTTCTTCGCTCGAGGGCCCGCATTTCAACGGTCTCGACAATCTCATCGCGCTGTTCAACGACACCTACTACTGGAACGCGCTCGGCAACATGCTATTCTACACGCTGGCCGTGCTTGCCGAATATGCCATCGCGTTTGGGCTGGCTTTGCTGTTGAACACGGACATCCGCGCGCGGAAATTCTTCCGGGTCGTTTTCCTGTTGCCGCTGATGCTGAGCCCCGTCGCGGTGAGCTGGATGATCGGCAAGTCGCTGATGGAGTATCGCTTCGGGCCGGCAGCGACGCTGGCGCGCTCGCTCGGCTGGGACAATCCGGCGTTCTTCGCCCATCCCTGGATCGCACGCGGGAGCATCGATGCGATGGATGCCTGGGTTTCGATCCCCTTCATCATGATCATCCTGCTCGCCGGGCTGCAGGCCCTGCCCAAGGAAGTGCTGGAAGCTGCCAAGGTCGATGGCGCCAACGGCTGGCAGTCGTTCTGGCACGTCACCTTCCCGATCATGCTGCCGGTTAGCATCACCGTACTGATCATCCGCATCATCTTCAAATTGAAGCTCGCCGACATCGTGATCAACGTGACCGCGGGCGGTCCGGGCGGCGCCACCGACACGGTGTCCAGCTTCATCTACCGCGTCTACCGCGATCGATCGAATGTCGGATACGGCACGGGACTGGCGATCTTCTATTTGCTCCTGATCATCGTTTTCCTGAGCGTGCTGTTGCGTCTGACCAGCCGCAGGATGCAGAAGGTCGCATGAGGGCGTGTGCCCGCACGGGCCATGATTTGAGGAGTTGCTGACTTGTCCACGCTTACCTCGGCATCCGCAACCGTCCGCAAGCGCCGTGGCAGTCGCCGTGCGAAGCATATTGTCGGCCGCATGCTGATCTATGGCGCGCTGCTGTTCTGGGCCTTCGTCTGCCTGTTTCCCATCTACTGGACGGTCTCGACTTCATTCAAGTCGGCGGTCGACGTGACCCAAGGTCACTTGATCCCCTGGCTCGACTTTCAGCCCGATTGGAAAGGCTGGCGCTCGATCGGTCTGTCGCCCGATTCCATCCTGCGAACCTCCAATCCGCGCGACGAGTTCATGAGCCGGTTCGAGAACAGCGTCATCACGTCAGTCGGCGCATCTCTCCTTGCGCTGGTGCTCGGCTCGCTCGCCGCGTACGGCTTGAGCCGGTTTCGCTACAAGTTCGCCTGGATGCGCAATGACGATATCCTGTTCTTCTTCATGTCGCAGCTCATCCTGCCGCCGGTTGTGCTCGCCCTGCCGTTCCTGGTTCTCTACAAGGCGCTGGCACTGCTTGACACGCGATTTGGCTTGATCCTGCTCTATACCTTGACGGTACTGCCGATCGTCATCTGGATCATGCGCGATCAGTTCAATTCGATTCCGATCGAGCTCGATGAAGCCGCATTCGTGGATGGCCTTTCAGTTTGGGGGGCATTCCTGCGCATCATTTTGCCACTTGCGGTACCTGGAATGGCCGCTGCCTTCATTCTCTCGCTCGTTCTGTGCTGGAACGAATACTTTTTTGCCGCGCTGCTGACGAGCACGGATGCCAAGACGCTGCCCGTGATGGTCGCAAGCCAGACCGGCTCGCAAGGCATCAATTGGTGGTCCATGGCAGCGCTCTCGACGGCCGCGATCGCTCCGCTGGTTCTGGTCGGGATATTCCTCGAGCGCTATATCGTCAGCGGCTTGACCACGGGTGCAGGCAAGTAGGGAGCATCACGCCGCCCGTCGGCCCCGTTTTGCGAGATAGACGCGCGCCGCGTTGCCGCCGAAGACCGCGGCCTTCTCGTCGGCAGACAGACCGGCCAGCAGGGTTTCGGCCGCGGCGAGCCACTTTTCATAGCCGCCCGCCAGATTGACCACGGGCCAGTCGCTTCCCCACAGCATGCGGTGCGGCCCGAAGGAGGTGAGCGCGTGCTCGACCGCGTCCCGGAGATCGGCGACCCGCCACTCCTTGGCCGCCTCGGTCACCAGTCCCGACAGCTTGCAGACGACATTGGGGCGCCTGGCCAGCAGCGCGATATCGCCGCGCCAATCCGCGATCTCGCCGGTGGCGAGCCCCGGCTTGCCAAAATGGTCCAGCGCGAACTGCAGCTCTTGATGGCGACCGACGACATCCAGCAGCCGCGGCAGATGGCGCGGCAGCACCAGCGCATCGAAGACGAGCCCGTGTGCCGCCATTGCCGCGAACCGGGGCGCCAGATGCGGACCAAGCAGCCAATCGTCATCGGCAATGTCCTGCACCATTGGCCGCAGGCCGACTAGGAGTTTTCGTGCCGCCAAGGCATCGATGCGGGCGAGGGCATCCCGTGCATCAAAATCGATCCAGCCGACCACGCCGCGGACCATATCGGCCTGTTCAGCGACGTCGAGCAGAAACTCGGTCTCCGCCTCGCTCGGCGCGGCCTGCACCAGGATGCTACCCTCAATGCCGGCCGCGGCGAGATGCGGTGCCAGGTCCGACAGGTGAAAGTCACGGTAGATCGGCGCCAGGGCAGGGGTCAGCCAGCTATAATCGCCGCGCGCCAGGGTCCACACATGATGATGCGCGTCGATCCGCATCAGCGAGATCCCGGAACGGGTGCGTCCGCCTCCAGCAACTGCGCGGCCTTCAGATCGGCCCACAGCGCCGCCGGCACGTCGGTGGCCAGCGCGGCCACATTGCGCTCGACCTCCTGCGGGCTCTGCGCGCCCAGCACGACACTCGCAACCGCGGGATGACCCAGGGCAAAGTGCAGCGCCGCCGTCGGCAAGGGTACGCCATGGGCCGCGCAGACGCGCTCGATCTGCACGACTTTCGCCAGAATGTCCGGCGGCGCATCCCGATAATTGTACTTGGCGCCGCTGACCGCGCCGGTCGCCAGGATGCCGGAATTGAACACGCCGCCGAGCAGCACGCCGATGCCGCGGTGCTGGGCAAGCGGCAGAAACTCTTTCAGCGCAGGTTGCTCCAGCAGCGAATAGCGGCCGGCGAGCAGCATGACATCGAAGGATCCGGTCTGCGCGAAGCGCACGCACATCTCGGCCTCATTGACGCCGACCCCAATGCCTGCGACCACGCCCTCGCTGCGCAGCCGATCCAGCGCCACATAGGCCCCGGCCATTGCTTCGCGAAACCGGTCCTCGATCGCGTCACGGCCATGAGTCCAGATGTCGACGTCGTGGATCAACAAGAGATCCAGCCGGTCGGTGCCCAGCCGCAGCAGCGACTGCTCCACCGAGCGCATGGTGCCGTCATAGGAATAGTCGACCACGGCGCGGTGCGGCTGCCCGCCGACAAAACCGGAATGGTCGCCTGCACCGTGAAGCGGGTCCATCCAGCGCCCGACCTTGGTGCAGAGCACGATCTGGTCTCGCGGCACGCGCCTGATTGCGGTGCCGCAGCGGTGTTCGGCAAGCCCGTGTCCATAGAGCGGAGACGTGTCGAGCAGGTTGATGCCGAGCTCGAACGCACGCTCCACGGTGGTGATGGCGATGCGGTCGTCGAGCTGGAGAAAGAGGTCACCGAGCGGCGCCGTTCCAAACCCCAACACTGAGACCTGAAGTTGGGTACGACCTACGGCACGGCGTGGCAGTGCGGACAGCGGACTCATCCCGGACAACTTTCTTCTTGGTTCACGATCAGTCACGCAGGCTGACGTGACGCGCTGTTTAAGGCAATTTTGCCATCTGCGGCGGTCGGTCCGCAACGATCAATCCAGTTGTCAACTGGGTCGTCGTTAGACATGTCGCAAAATCCTGATCCGTAGGCGATCATAGGCGTGATAGCGTCGGTCTTGCGACCCCTTCCAAGCCGGGCTAACGGACCCCAAATGTCGCTATTGTCTCACAACCGCGAAGTCTGGCTGCGCCGCGCCGAGGCCTTTTCCAACAGCAACTGGGGTGTCGGCCTGCTGGCGCTGATCGCCTTTGCCGACTCCAGCGTGCTGCCGGTGCTGCCGGATCTCTTGCTGGTGCCTATGCTGCTCGTGCGGCCGGACCGGTGGCTGGTGCTGTCGGTGGTTTGCGTTGTCGCAGCCTCGATCGGCGGCCTCGTCGGCTATGGCATCGGCCATCTCGCCTGGGCGGCGGTCGGACAAACGCTTGTCGACATGTACGGACAGGCCGAGCATTTCGAGCGCTATCAGCACATGGTCGAGGCGTGGGGGACGTGGATCATCATCGCCAAAAGCTTCACGCCGATCCCGTACAAATTCATCGCGATCGCCGCCGGCGTCGCGTCGATGAATCTCTTGACCTTCACCATCGCCACCGTGATCGGCCGTGCCCTGCATTTCGCCATCGTCACGGCGCTTGCGGTGTTCTGGGGTCAGCAGTTTCTCATGCTGATCGAGAGATACGAGCGCTGGCTGGTCGGCCTCGGGCTGGTCGCGGCAATCGGCTTTGGCCTGGCCTACGCCATGCGTTGAGATCGGTCGGCGGCGCTGAAGCGGAGCGGTACATCACGCGTGGCTGCGCCGGTAAAGTCGTAGTGCATTACGTGGTGATGCGGCGGCTTCCAGCCTCGTCGACCGGTAAAACCTGGAAACAACCAAGGCTGACCTCAACTCGCTCAAGAGGGCAGAGCAGGCCCGCTTCAAATCCAATCGCCTGATGGTCGAGCGCAGCCGCTGGTCCCGATTGGCCGCTCGCTCGGGATCGGACCGGCAGCGCGTCGCCCGTGGCGGCTACTGTCGCCAAAAGACTCATCTGCCCATCGGCGAGCGAGTGGTCGATGTTACGCGACCGCTGACTTGCTGCTGCGGGTAGCCTGGATAGTCTCGAATCCCTCGAACTGCGGGTGCCCAAGGTAGAGCGGCTTGTTATCGCCAGCCTTGTGATGTGCTGCGCGGAACGCCTCTGATCTGGTCCACGCTTCGAAGGCAGCACGGCTCTGCCACACCGTGTGCGACGCATACAGCGTGTGATCGTCAGCTTCCGGTCCCCTGAGAAGATGGAACTCCACGAAACCCGGGACCTTGTCGAGATGAGTGTCGCGCGACAACCAGACTTGCTCGAAGGCCGCTTCAGAGCCCTTGACGACCTTGAACCGGTTCATTGCGATAAACATTCGATGTCTCCTGGTTTCGAGTGCGATTGCAGCTGCTGTTCAATTCACAGCGACAAGCAAGCTGGCGACGCGAGAATGATATCGCCTCCTTGGGCGCCATCACGACACGTCAATGTCAATTTGTGATCTCGGTGCGCCGGTTGAAAGGCTAAAGGCGGGATGCCTGATCAATTCTTGAATTGCTCCAGAAACATCCGCAACGAGTCATGCGGGCTTTCGACGTCGGTGATCAGCCAGCCTTCGGGGCTGTTGACCAGGATGAAATTGAGCGTGACGGGCCGGCCCTGGTTATTGAAGCCGACCGAGACATAGGTCTTGTCGTATTGCTTGCGCAGGACCGAGATGGAGAGGCCCGAGAGTTGCCAGGTCGGGCTCTGCACCAGAAAATCGTAGGGCTCGTTCTTGATCTGCGTCCAGGCAACCCGCAGGTTCGGATCGAAGAAGTTCCTGGCCGTGTCGATGTCCCGCGGTAGGCCGTGGGAGAGTTCCGGCGCGCCGCGGCCGTAATGAGCATAGACATTGCGCACCAGCGATTCCGGCGAGCGGAACCCGGCCCCGGCGGACGGTGCCCCGAGAGCGGCAAGGAGGATCAGGCTGACCGGAAGGAGCCTTAGCAAGCTGGTCCCTCTTTATTCGGCGCCCTATTTATCATAATCCGCACGGGATTTCCGCGACCAAAGGAAGCTGTAAGGGAAGCCAGGAGCCGATGCGCGAATTGTTTGACGAGGTGGCCGGCCAGTCGCCGCTCGACCCGCAGGAGGCGGCGCGGCGGTCCGCCCGCGCGCCCAAGCGCAAACGCTTCTATGCGAGCGTTGGGGTGGGCGAGGCGGAAGGTGGCGGCTTTACGGTCAAGCTGGACGGCAGGCCGATCCGCACGCCCTCCGGGCGCATCGTCGCCATTCCCTCCCGCGAGATTGCGCAGGCCGTCGCGGCCGAATGGGAGGCGCAGACGGAGACCATCGATCCCCTCACCATGCCGATGACGCGCTTTGCCAACAGCGTGGTTGAGGCCGTGGTCGACCGGGTGGAGCTGGTGGCGAGCGATGTCGCGAAATATTTCAACTCGGACCTTTTATTCTACCGTGCCGGCCATCCCGAGGGGCTGGTGGCGCGCGAGGCAAAACGCTGGGACCCCGTGCTGTTCTGGGCCGCCGATGAACTCGGCGCGCATTTCATCCTCGCCGAGGGCATCGTGCATGTGCGCCAACCGGATGAGGCGGTTGCGGCTGCGCGCGCGGCGTTGCCCGGCGATCCCTGGTCGATTGCCGCACTCCATGTGGTGACCACGCTGACCGGCTCTGCGCTGCTTGCGCTCGCGCTTTCGCGTGGACTACTCGACGCCGATGCGGTCTGGGCTGCGGCCCATGTCGATGAGGACTGGAACGCCGAGCAGTGGGGCGCCGACCAGGAGGCGACCGAGCGCCGCGCGGCGCGCTCGGTCGATTTTCGCGCGGCGGCGCGGATATTGAGCGTCATGGGTGAGGCGGCCGGGCAGCGCGGTTAAGCCGGGGTTTACGCTGCTCGCCTAATGTCTCGGACTGTAGAGTTCCGAGTACCAGTACCGATGGCGTTATCCGTCAATCCGACGCTTCCCGTGATTGCCGCCCAGAGCGCAACCGCCGCAACCGGCGGGCCGGTGCTGTTGCCGGGCACTGTGGTCGATGCTGCGGTGCTGAAGGCCGCCGAGAGCCTGGTGCAGATCGCCATCGCCAACCTGGCGATGGACGTGCTCACCGAAGTCCCGCTGACCGCGGGCCAGACGCTGCAGCTTGCGGTATCGCAGACCCAGGATGGCGGCGTCAGGCTTACCATTGTCGGGCAGGGGCTGGGCGAGGCCGCCGGCACGGGTACGGCCGGCGCGACCGCGGACTATGTCAACCTCTCATCGGCGGCGCAGGTCAATGCGACCAGCCTGATCCTGCCGGGCGCGACGACATTCGACGATCCGCTGACACCGCTGCAGCGCATGGCGGTAGAGATGGAATCCGAGACGGCTGCGACGCGGCAGCAGAGCCTGAGCCCGTTGTTTGCCAACCTCGCGGCTGCGGCCGTCTCAAGCAACCTGCCGCCGGCATTGCAGGAGGCGATGACGCGGGTGCTGGCGCAGCAGGCGAGCCTCGAGCCTGGCTTGTCCGGCGACGACATCCAGGCGGCATTTCAGAAATCCGGACTGTTTCTGGAGGCCTTGCTTGCCGCGCCGCAGGCGCCGGCAGAGGCCGGCGGCGTTCCCGACCTGAAGGCTGCGCTGATCGTGCTCCGCCAGGCGCTGGTCTCGGTGGTGGAGGCCGAGGGCCCGGCTAGCGCACCGGCTGCCGCGGCAAGCACCCAGGCCGGTCCGACAAAATATACGGCGAACACGACGGCATCGCCGCCATTGGCGCCATGGCCTACGCCCGAGGCCGACGGCGCTCCGCATGGCGGGTCCCTGCCGCCGCAGCTCGCTTCGCCGCAGGGCCTGTTCCAGGGTGCCGCGGCGGGTAATCCGCAGGGCTTGTTTTCGGAAGCGCTGCAGGGCCTTGAGCCCGGCTCGGCGACCGCCGCGACCGTCTTGAACCTCCTGCAGGAATCCCTGCAGGAGATTCCGCGCGCCGGCGGCAATGCCCAGACCACCATCATCCTGCCGGACGGGCGAGCCGAGGACGTGACGCTGCGCACGCTGACCCCGCCGCCGCCGATCCGCGGCGCGCTGCCGTCAGCGCAGCCGGTGGCAGGTAGCGCGATCCCACCGGGCGCGCCGCTCGCGACCGTCGCCCGTCGTCTGCTCGAGGACACCGATGCCGCGCTGGCGCGACAGACGCTGCTGCAGGTCGCCTCGCTTCCTCAAAGCGCCGACGCACACGAAAGCCGCGCCGAGGCGGCGATGTCGCGCTGGAATTTCGAGATCCCGTTCGCGACCCAGCAGGGCACCGCGATGGCGCAGTTCGAGATCTCGCGCGACGGCAGCAGCAACAACGAGGTGGAGGCCCCCAAACGGGTGTGGCGCGCGCGTTTCACGCTGGACGTCGAGCCGGCTGGACCCGTGCATGCGCTGGTCACCTATAGCGGTCAGCGCACTTCGGTGCGGATGTGGGCCGAGCGGCCGTACACCGCGGCCCGCTTGCGCGCCGGCGCCTTTGAGCTCAGCCAGGCGCTGAGCCGCGCCGAGCTTGTTCCCGGCGACATCATCATCCGCGAAGGCACCCCGCCTCAGCCTGCCCCGGCCAAAGCCGGCTATTTCCTGGATCGCGCGCTATGAGCATCGAGGTCAAGGAAGCCAAGAAGGAGACCAGGACCGAGCCCAAGCTCGCGGTCGCGCTGCACTATGACCGCAAGGGTGCGCCGCGCGTCACGGCCAAGGGCAAGGGCGCGATCGGCAAGAAGATCATCGAGGTCGCCAAGGCCCATGATATTCCGATCGAGGAGAACGAGGTGCTGGCAGGCGCGCTCTCCAATGTCGAGATCGGCGACGAGATCCCGGTCGAGCTCTACAAGGCCGTCGCCGAGGTCTTGGTGTTCGTGCTCAGGCTCACGCGGCCGGCGCACTAAGCCTGCTTTCCTCGGCCATGCTTTCACCATGATCGCGTCCGCATCGTCCGGCCGCTCTTCTTAGCTTGGCGGAGGTCACAATTGATCCATCGTCGTCATGCGCTCGGTCTTCTGGCGGCTGCGAGCATCCTGCCGTCGAAGGGCTTTGCCGACATCGCTCCGATGAACAGTGAGATCCGCGAAGGCCTTGCCCAACACTTCAGGGACGAGGGAACGCGCGGCACTTTCGTCGGCTACAAGGTCGACGACTATCTGATCATCGCAAGCGACACGGAGCGCTCGGGCGAGGGCAGGCTGCCGGCCTCGACCTTCAAGATCCCCAATTCGCTGATCGCGATCGAGACCGGGGTGGTGCAGGACCCCGACAAGGACGTGTTCAAATGGGACGGCATCAAGCGCGCAAACGAGGCCTGGAACAGCGACCACACGCTACGCTCGGCGATCGCGGTCTCGGCCTTTCCGGTCTACCAGGAGATCGCGCGCCGCATCGGCGAGGAGCGGATGCAGAAATATGTCAACCTGTTCGAATACGGCAACCGCAATATCGGCGGCGGCATTGATACGTTCTGGGTGAGTGGCGAGTTGCGTATCGATCCGGTGCAGCAGGTCGATTTCGTCGACCGCTTGCGGCGCGGCGTGCTGCCGGTTTCCAAGCGCAGCCAGGAGCTGGTGCGCGACATCCTGCCTGTGACGCAAGTCGGCGACGCCGTCATCCGCGCCAAGACCGGGCTGACCGACCGCGAGCACGGCTCGCTCGGCTGGCTGGTCGGCTGGGCCGAGAAGGGATCGGTGCAAACCGTGTTCGCGCTCAACATGGATTGCCCCGAGCCGCGCCATGTCGCCGACCGCATGACGCTGGCGCAAGCCTGTCTCCGCGATATCGGCGCGATCTAGGTCACGTATTCACAAATCCGTTGGCGTGGCGTGACGAAGGCTGCGTCCGCTTGCCCCGTTGGCGACTAAGCTTGCGCGACGGCGCAAATGTAGCGATTGGCCAACCTCGGCCGCGCGGCGACCTAATACTTATGTGGGACAGATGCGGCATGTGCATCTGGTGACTGCAGCCGTTTCACTTCCACGGACGCGGATACCGATACACAATCCCAAGCATCGGGGCTCAGCGAGTTGATTCAGTGCCAAGTCGATCTCGTGTGTCGCGCCCGCTCCATCCGTCCGGCAAGTGACGGATCTACCCAAACCGACGCGAACTTCGCGTATCGGACAACGCGCGCCGCCCGCGACTGCAAGGGGCGTGACCGAGCGCCTCGGCGTTGCAGCCTTTCCAAGCTGACGAGTGCAAGCCTGCAACGTGGCGAAGCGAAGTTCTCTCATTCCCTTCTGCTGTAGCCAAAGGAGAGTTCAGATGGCCAGTACAAGAAAAGAGGCTGATAGCCTTGGCGTCGTGGAGGTGCCCGTAGACAAGCTATGGGGTGCGCAAACGCAGCGCTCCCTGGAGCACTTCAGTATCGGCCAGGATCTCATTCCTCGAGAGATGATCGCGGCTTATGCGACGCTGAAGAAAGCCGCAGCCATCGCCAACCATGCAAGCAAGCGGCTCGACGATGAGCGATACAGGCTTATCGTTCAGAGTTGCGATGAAATCCTGGCCGGTGGCCACCAGGACATGTTCCCGTTGCATGTGTGGATGACCGGAAGCGGCACCCAGTTCAACATGAACGTCAACGAGGTCATCTCAAATCGTTGCTCCCAACTCGCGGGCACAGCGCTTGGCAGCCACACGCCGGTTCATCCCAACGACCACGTCAACATGGCGCAGTCGTCGAACGATTCCTTCCCTTCTGCGATGTGCATCGCCGCCGCCGTCAATGTAAAGCAGCGCCTCATTCCGGCGCTGGCCGCCCTGCGCGATGCCATAGACATCAAGGCCAAAGCCTGGGACGACATCGTCAAGATCGGGCGCACCCATATGCAGGACGCGACGCCGCTGACGTTGGGGCAGGAATGGTCTGGCTATGCCGGGATGTTGTCCGATGACCTCGAACGGATCGAATCCGCGCTGCTCGGCGTGTATCGGCTGGCGCTCGGCGGCACGGCGGTAGGCACCGGCATCAATTCGGCGCCTGGATTTTCCGAAGCGGCCGCCGCCGAGATTGCAAAGTTGACCAGTCTGCCATTCGTCCCCGCACCAAATAAATTCGCAGTTCAGGGCGCGCACGATGCGCTGGTGCAGCTTTCCGGAACGCTGCGGACGGTGGCGGTCTCGCTCTACAAGATCGCGAATGACATCCGCTTGATGTCGTGCGGACCGCGGGCCGGATTTGCCGAGCTGGATATTCCCGAGAATGAGCCTGGGTCTTCGATCATGCCCGGGAAGGTCAATCCGACCCAGTGCGAGGCGCTCACCATGATCGCGGTGCAGGTGATGGCCAACGATGTCGCCGTCGGCTTCGGCGGTGCCGGGGGCTACCTGGAAATGAACGTCTACAAGCCGTTGATGATCTTCAACATCACGCACTCGATCACCATCCTGGCGGATGGCTGCTCCAATTTCCGCAAGTTCCTCATCGAGGGCACGAAGCCGAACCTGAAGAAGATCAATGAGTACGTCGAGCGCTCGTTGATGTTGGTGACGGCGCTTTCGCCAGTCATCGGGTACGACAAGGCGTCGAAGATCGCCCACTATGCCATGGACAACGATCTTACGCTGAAGCAGGCCGCGTTAAAGCTTGGTTTCGTGAGCGAGACGGAATTCGATCGCATCGTCGATCCCAAGAAGATGGTGAAGCCTTACGTGGCTGCAGCCACGAATGCCGACGCCGCCTGAAATTAGTGGTCAACTGCCAGAAAGGAGACTGAGATGACAATCAGCAAGCATGGAATCGATCGGCTCCGGGACCCCTCGCTCAACAAGTCGACGGCTTTCACCGAGGCGGAAAAGCAGGAGCTGGGAATCGTCGGCCTCGTGCCCGACATCACGGAGAAGCCGGATGTGCAGCTGCGGCGGGTGATGATGCAACTCGGCCACAAGACGACAGATCTTGACCGCTACATCTATCTCGTCAACCTGCTCGACCACGACGAAACTCTGTTCTATCGCACCATCATGTCCGATCCGGCCCGCTTCCTTCCGATCGTCTACGACCCTACGATCGGGGAGGCCTGCTTGAAGTTCGGCCACATCTACCGCCAGACACGCGGCATGTATGTGTCGATGACGCGTCGCGGCAGTGTGAAGGACATCCTGAGAAACTGGCCCCAGAGGGATGTGCGCTTCATTTGCGTCACTGACGGTGGCCGCATCCTGGGTCTCGGCGATCTCGGGGCCAACGGTGCCGGCATTCCGATTGGCAAGCTGCAACTCTACACCGCCTGTGCCGGAGTGCCGCCGCAGTACCTGCTGCCGATGTATCTTGATGCCGGCACCAACAACGAGCAGTACCTCCACGATCCCCTGTATTTGGGCATGCGCAAGACACGTCCGCCGACGCAGGAGCTTTATTCCTTCGTCGACGAGTTCGTCGACGCCGTCCAGGACGTCTTCCCGAAGTGCTGCATCCACTTCGAGGACTGGACCGGCGTAGACGCAGTCCACCTCCTCGAGCGCTACCGCGACAAGTACTGTGTCTACAATGACGACGTGCAGGGCACGGCGGGTATCACGCTTGCCGGCATGATCAATGCGGTGAAGCTCAAGGGAACCAAGCTCAGGCACGAGAAATACCTGTTCCTCGGCGCCGGTTCGGCCGCCATCGGTCTTGCCAATCTGCTGTGTTCTGCGCTGGTTCAGCAGGGCATGACGCCGAAAGACGCGCAGGCGCGAATCCATATGTTCGACGTCAACGGTCTGCTTGAGTCGACCCGCAGCGATCTCGTCGACTTCCAGAAACGCTATGCTCACAAGCACGCGCCAACGCGGGATTTCGCCGCCGCCATCGAGAGCATCAAGCCGACGACGATCATCGGCGTAAGCACTGTCGGCGGCGCGTTCACGCGGCAGGTCATCGAGGCCATGTCGCGCATCAACGAGCGTCCCGTTGTGCTCGCACTGTCAAACCCGACCGAGAAGGCCGAGTGCACGCCCGAGCAGGCCTATACCTGGTCGAAAGGCAAGGCGATCTATGCGGCCGGCGTGCAGTTTCCGCCGGTTCATCTCGACGGGCAGACATTCCTGCCGGGACAGGCCAACAACTTCTATATCTTCCCGGCCGTTGGAATGGCGATCTTTGCCACCCAGGCCTCGCGGGTCACTGACGAGATGTTCATCGAGGCCGCCGCCGGCGTGGCCGATCAGGTTGCGCCCGAACTGCTCAAGCAAGGACTGCTCTATCCGGTGCAGGCGAATATCCTGGAAACGGAAATCCAGACCGCAGCGCGAGTGGCAAAGCTGGTGTTCGACTCTGGCCTGGCCCGCGTGCCGCGCCCTGCAGACATGGTCGGGTTCATTCGGAGCCATGTCTACAAGCCCGAATACCGCGCAGTTGCGGCAGCAGAGGCCGCCCAAGCCGCGTAAGCAAGCCGCTTGCTGAGCACGGGTCCTCGCCCATGGGCGAGGACCTCGTCCGGCCAAGGGGCGTCTCCTGCAGGGGTGACTTCCATGAAGAAGCTTACACTCTGGGACGTGATTTACGCGTTCGACCTGTCAGTCGCCTGCGTGATCTCCTACGTCCTGGTAACCGAGTTGCTCGGCGGGTTCATCGACCCGGCGGACACCCTGTTGGGAGGGATGTGGGCCGCGGTCGCGACGTTGTTCGTTTTCCGTGAGACCCGCGAGGGAAGTGTCTCGGCGGGAGTATCGCGGCTGATCGCAACCAGCGTGAGCTTCGCACTCTGTTTCATCTACATCGCACTGTTTCCCGTCAATGCGGCCGGCCTCGGTGTCGTGATCGGAATCGGCACCATCGTCATGATGATGCTGGGGCGGCACGACGATATCGTCACCACCGGGATTACGACCACCGTTGTCCTGGTGGTCGCCGCGCTCGATCCCAGGCACGCCTTGGAGCAGCCCGCCCTGCGTCTGCTTGATACGGTCGTGGGAGTGGCCGTTGGCGTGCTGTTCAAATGGGCCGCGTCTTACGCCGTAGCCCTGGCCGGGCTTGCCCCGGTTTCCAGTGAGTCGGCGGGGCCAGCAGAAAACGGGTGAGTGCTGGTCTGCTCCAGCCGCAGCTGCTCGACCGGCACCACCGCGATTGTCACGTCGATGGTAGACGCCCTCAAGTCTGGTCCTTGGGTCGGCCAATGCGCCCGAGATGGGTGAAGCCGAACCCGGCCTGGTATTTCAGGCCATAGCCCAGCGCGCGGTCAATTCCAATATGGGCCAACCAGATCATGGCAATGGAGAGCACCAGCGGCTCGCCGATGGCAAATCCGCTCGTCAGCAGCGCCACCGGCGCCATATAGGAATGGGCGGCGTTATATACGACGGCGCCGGTCCTGGGGTCGGAGAGGTAGGCGATGAAGCTCAAATCGGGAACGAGAAACAGCACCGCAAACACCCACCACGAGCCGCCCCAGACTGCGTAAAGCAGCACCATGCCCGCAAACAGCGTGAGGCCCTCCAGCCGGAGCAGGACCTTGACCCCGCCGGTGACGCTACCTGCCGGGGCCGAGGTGACGCCAGCTTGGGTGATCGTTTCGCTCATGGTTGTCGCTCCCGTCTTCAGGCGATTCGTGCGGCGATTCTGGGCCCGCCTTTTAACGCGCCGAGGTAACGAGCCAAGGGCCGTTCGGAGCCGGATTTGCGGCTTTTGGTTTGTGAAATGACCGTGTTAGAACCCCCCGCGACGACCTCTATTCTTGGACGGGCGAAAGGCCAATGAAGGACATTCTTGACACCCTTGAAGAACGGCGCGCCGGCGCAAAACTCGGCGGCGGCGAGAAGCGCATCGAGGCGCAGCACGCCCGTGGCAAGCTGACCGCGCGGGAGCGCATCGAGCTTCTGCTCGACAAGGGCAGTTTCGAGGAGTTCGACATGTTCGTCGAACACCGCTCGACGGAATTCGGCATGGAAAAGACCAAGGTGCCCGGCGACGGCGTGGTCACCGGCTGGGGCACCGTCAACGGCCGCAAGACCTTCGTGTTCGCCAAGGATTTCACCGTGTTCGGCGGTTCGCTGTCGGAGACTCATGCGCTGAAGATCACAAAACTTCAGGACATGGCAATGAAGGCGCGCGCCCCGATCATCGGGCTTTATGACGCAGGCGGCGCGCGCATCCAGGAGGGCGTCGCGGCGCTCGCCGGCTATTCCTATGTGTTCCGCCGCAACGTCGTGGCCTCCGGCGTGATCCCGCAGATCTCCGTCATCATGGGCCCCTGCGCCGGTGGCGACGTCTATTCGCCCGCGATGACCGATTTCATCTTCATGGTGAAGAACACGAGCTACATGTTCGTCACGGGCCCTGACGTCGTGAAGACCGTTACCAACGAGGTGGTCACGGCCGAAGAGCTCGGCGGCGCCTCGGTGCATGCGACGCGCTCATCGATTGCCGACGGCGCCTTCGAGAACGATGTCGAAACGCTGTTGCAGATGCGCCGGCTGATCGACTTCCTGCCGGCGAACAACAGCGACGGCGTGCCGGAATGGCCGAGCTTCGACGACATCGAGCGGGTCGACATGTCGCTCGACACACTGATCCCCGACAATCCGAACAAGCCCTACGACATGAAGGAATTGATCCTCAAGGTCGTGGACGAGGGCGACTTCTTCGAGATCTCGGAGGCCTTTGCCAAGAACATCGTCACCGGCTTCGGCCGCATCGCCGGCCGCACCGTCGGCTTTGTCGCAAACCAGCCGATGGTGCTGGCGGGCGTGCTGGACTCCGACGCCTCGCGGAAAGCCGCGCGCTTTGTCCGTTTCTGTGATGCTTTCAACATCCCGATCGTCACCTTTGTCGACGTGCCGGGCTTTTTGCCGGGCACGAGCCAAGAATATGGCGGCCTGATCAAGCACGGCGCGAAGCTCCTGTTCGCCTATTCGCAATGCACGGTGCCGCTGGTGACCGTGATCACGCGCAAGGCCTATGGCGGCGCCTTCGACGTCATGGCGTCTAAAGAAATTGGCGCCGACATGAACTATGCCTGGCCGACCGCGCAGATCGCGGTGATGGGCGCCAAGGGCGCGGTCGAGATCATATTCCGCGCCGACCTGGCCGACCCCGACAAGATCGCCGCCCGCACCAAGGAATATGAGGACCGCTTCCTGTCGCCGTTCATTGCGGCTGAGCGCGGCTATATCGACGACGTCATCATGCCGCACTCGACAAGGCGGCGTATCGCGCGCGCGCTCGCCATGTTGCGCGACAAGCACGTCGAAATTCCCGTGAAGAAGCACGATAATCTGCCGTTGTGAGGCGTGGGGCGGATTAGCGCAGCGTAATCCGCCTTGTTCGTCCCGAGCGCGTATGGCGGTAGATTACGCTGACGCCAGTGAGCCCAATGACCGATGACGCTCCGAGCGACGAGATTGCAGAGATCGAGGCGCGGATCGAGGAGCTGGCCGAGATCGCCGAGCGCTGCCGGAAGTTCATTCTGGCTTCCAAAATTGCCATCGGTGGCGGGGCTGTGTTGCTCCTGATCACGGTGCTCGGTCTATTCGGGATAGGTCAAGCCGCGGCGCTCGGATCGATCGCTTTGGTGCTCGGCGGAATCGTCTCGCTTGGTTCGAATGTCAGCACATTGCGCCAGACCGAGAGCGCCATCGGTGCCGCGGAGGCGCGCCGCTCGGAGTTGATCGGCAGAATCGATCTTCGCCTGGTGGCTGATGCGCCGATGAAGCTGGTGTGACGTGCCGCCTCACCCGGCGGGGGCGTTCGGCCGACGGCGGTTGCCCAACAGTGCAACTTTGCGCTTCCCCGCCGCCAGCGAATCAGCTTGCCTCAGTCCCATCCTGATTGGACTGGGGGCAGGCCATGACACGGATGTTTGCTGACAGGACGCCGGTCTTCCGCTGTTTTGGAAGACCGTTTGGTGGGGTAGGCGTATTCATTTCAGTTTTGATGCTGGCCGCGGCATGGCTCACACCGGCGCATGCCATCCAGATCCCGTCCGATAACGAGCAGGATGTCCTGGTCCGGACGGCGCTGATGACGTTCAATGACGCCAACATGACCGGCAACTATGCCGTTTTGCTGGCCAAGGCGTCACGGCAATTTCAGACGCAGATCACGGCTGACAAGCTCGCGTCAGCATTCGAGCCGTTCCGGGCCAACGAGCTGTTCTTCGAAAGCGTCGTCGACGCACACCGTGACGCCTCGGAAAAGCCGATGATCGATTCCGAAGGAGCGCTGGTGCTCGTCGGCGTGTTCAAGACCGACGACATGCAGGTGAAGTACCGGCTGCGTTTCGTCCAGAACGGCAAGATGTGGAAGCTGCTCGGCATCAATGTCGACGCCAGGAAACTCTAGCCGCGTTCTCACAATCGGTGGTTTGAGGCGGACCAAGGCCATGTCCGCTGTAGCCAGGTGTGCGCGACGGCGCAACATGTCGGGATGGAGCAAAAAAAGCGAAATTAACTAACCCTGCCAGCATGTGCCGTCCTGGACGGAACGCTCGCGATTGTGAACGAGGATACTGCAACTTGAGTGATACAGTGATGGAATGAGGCTACGACACATCCCAACCGACGTCGTTATCAGCGTTTCGTTTGTCGCTGCGTTCTTACTCTCCTTTTTTCCTTCCGCGTGGCTGTTCGCGCCCGATCTATTGCTGGCTTTGAAGAAGCTGAGGCGCGCTGACGCCGAAGAGAACTCCTGCGGGTGATAAACGGGTTTAACCCTGACGACCGACATGTGAATTTGATCGAGACAGGCCAATTCCAGAACTCGCGCGCCGTTCCTCGGACGAGAACATCGTCAGCTTCATTGCAGTACGATCACGTCGTCGCCGGGAAGATCGGCATAAAGCCGTTCCACCAGCGCGGCGCGACGCTCGAGGCCGGCGCGCTGGTTGATGTAGCCCTTATCGGTGAGTTCGTTGCCGTCAATCGAGGCCGGTTCGACCATCAGCATCGCACGTGCGATCCGCAGGCTGCTGGCGCCGTGACTGGAAGCGTTATGCGCTTCCAGTCCGCGCTTCAGGCAAGCGGTCACTGCCGGATGCTTGACGACCTCTTCATAACTCGCGTCGGGCTTACCTATTATCTGGCGGCAGGCGTGGAGATTGGGCCAGGCCAGCAGCCCGATGAAGGGACGATCCTGCCCGGCCACCAGCGCGTCCTGCACGACTGGTGTCGCCGCGGCGATTGCATCGGTGCGCAATGAACCGACATGGACGAAGGTTCCAGTTGTGAGCTTGAAATCCTCCACCACGCGGCCGGCGAAGATCAGCCCGTGCGACGGATCTTCGGGATCGACGAACACACCGGCATCGCCAATGCAATAGAATCCCTCCTCGTCGAACGCCGCCCCTGTCAGATCGGGCTGGCCAAGATAGCCGGGCGTGACGTTGACGCCGCGCAGACGCAGTTCATATTTCGATCCGCAGGGCACCATTTTCAGTTCGACGCCTGGCAGCGGCAGGCCGATCAGGCCGACGCGCTCGGTGTCCCAATAGGTGCCGGTTGAGCCCGGCGCGGTCTCGGTCGAGCCCCAGGCGGTGTAAAAAACGATGCGCTCGCCGGTCGTGCGCACCGCGAGCGCTTGCATGCGGTCGTAAAGATCATCCGGCAGCCGCGCGCCGGCATAGGTCATCACGGTGAGATTCTTGAAGAAGCTGCGGCAGACTGCGTCGTCCTTCTCCATCTCCGCCGCCAGTACGGCATAGGCCGCTGGCACGTTAATGTAATTGGTCGGCGAGATCTCGCGTAAATTACGTATCGTCTCGTCGAACTGGCCCGGCATCGGCCGGCCGTCGTCGATATAGAGCGTGCCGCCGTCGATTAGCACCTGATTGAATATTGCGTTGCCGCCCATGGTGTGGTTCCACGGCATCCAGTCGAGCACGGTCGGGAGCGGGCGGTTCGGATCACGCGGCCCCCCCTGCATCAGCATCGCCGCATTGGCGCACATCATCTCCTGCGTGTTGATGACGGCCTTTGGCATGCCGGTCGAGCCCGAGGTAAACAACAGCTTGCCGATCGTCTTCGGCGTGATCTTTGCGATCGAGTCCTCGACGTCTTTTGTGACCGGCGTCGCGGCGAGATCGACAAAGCTGACGCTCTTGATACCGTCGCAGGGCCGCGCAACGTGCACGACCGTGACGCGAGTGAGATCTATCGCCCTGAGCGCCTTCTCGAAGCTCGGTCCGTCCTGCACCATCAACACGGCCGGCTTGATCAGCTCGAACAGGTATCTGAGCTTGAGATGATCGTGGCTCATCAGCGAATAGGCCGGCGAAAGCGGCGCTGCTGGAAACCGTGCCTGCATCGCGGCCTGCGTCATCAGCGCATGCTCGATCGAATTGCCGGAGAGGATCGCGACTGAACGGCCTTCTTCGATCCCGAGATTGAGCAGGCCTTGCGTCAGTGCATCGACAGTGCGCTTGGCTTCGCCATAGGAGACCCGGCACCACTGCCGGTCGGCGCCGACACGCTGCGCCAGCCAGGTACGCTCTGGCGCCTCGTTCGCCCACTTAGCGAGCAAGGCCGGGACGTGCGTCTCGTAGGACTGCAGCGGAATGCGCGACTTCAAGACGATCACACCGTCGGACCGCCGCTCGACCGCAATGTCGCGCTCCAGCCATTCGATTTTACGAAAGGGCGGCTTTCTCGGCACCGCGGCCACCACCGTGCGCCGACCGGAGGGATTGCTCATGCTGCCAGGCTCCGCAAGTTTCGAGACGAGCAGATCAGCATGCGCAGATTGCGCTTGAGCTTCGGTCGAGGAGAATGGCGTTACATTGGTAATACACGGACTGCACGCACCAGAACCGACGCTAGTCGCTACAATACCCCTAGTAGCTGATGGACGCACAAATGCGTGGCTCGGTTGCCCGTGGCGTGTCCCCGGCAGAAGACGATATTCGTCTTGCGCAACCGATCCTGCGGCCTATCCTCCGCCACAAACATAAGCCGGAGGAAATCCATGCCCGCAGCCTTTTTCGTGGTCCGTGCAACCGTCCCCGATGCAGCGAAACGCGCCGCCTTCGACAAATGGTACGAGAACGAACATCTGCCGGATGCCGTCAAGTCGTTCGGCGTGACAAAAGCCTGGCGCTTCTGGAGCCTGACCGATCCGTCCTTGCATCAGGCAACTTATCAATTCAACGATGAAGCATCGCTCGAGCGCGCGATGAAAGGCGAGGATCTCAAGCGCCTCGTTGCCGATTTCAACCGCGACTGGCCCGAGATCAAGCGCACGCGCGAGACGTTCGTGCTGGCGCAGGAGTTTGGTGCTTAGCGGGGGCACGCGCCTCGCCGTCACTCACATCTCGGCCATCACCGCCTCGACCTTGCTGACGATGTCAGGCGCGCGCAGTGCGCTGTGGGGCTTGAGGAGGTGGCTCACCTCGGCGAGCGTGCGGTGCACGGCCGCGTCCTGGGCCGCGACCTTCTGCAGCGCGGCGGAAAACTGCATGCGCTGCTGGAAATCGCGCGGGCATGGTCCGCGCGTCTTGCCGTAGATGAAATCATTCTCGGCGACTGACCATGGTGCAGCGAGCACGCCCTGGATCGCCTCGAAATAGGCCGGTGCGAGCGCATCGAGGCCTTCAGCGTTCTTCGCCCGCGCTTCCAGCAAGTGCTTAAGGACCCGCGCCTCCTGCGCGGCCACTGTCATGCCCTGTCCGTAGGCCGGATTGAAACGGCAGATCGCGTCGCCGATCGGAATGAGCCGTTGCGGAAAGCGTCGCAGCGCCTCGAAGCGCCGTCGCACGCTGGCGGGCAGATTGAAGCGATGGATTGCGCCGACAGCTTCGGCGTTCTTGATCGCGTCATGAATGGTCGGCGTGCGTAAACCTCCGGCGAAGGCGATGAACTCGTCAAGCTGATCGGACGGGGCCTCGCCGTGCACGCCGTTGAGGCCGACATGCCAGCAACGATCTTCAATCGGAAATATGAATCCGCCGCGGCCGCTGCTGGCACTCGGCCGGTGGAACACGGCGCGCCAGTTGCGGGGCGCATGCCGCGGAATCCGGAACGTCGCAGTGGCGTACGCTAGATCGACGCCGATCTCGGTTTCCTCGGGACGCGCCAGGTTCAAGCGGTCGAGCAGTTCCAGAGTGAGGGTGCCACGCGATGAGGCGTCGATCACGAGATCGGCGGCAAGTTCGACGCTGTCGCCGCTGGCAACGTCGTAGCGAACCCCAGTTACCACGGTGCTACCAGGTGATGCGAGCAGGCGGGTGACGCGACAGCCGGTCTGAAACGCGATGTTGGGCTCCTGCTCGACAAATCGCCGCACAACCAATTCGATCAGGGGGCGCGTCATCGACAGCGAGTCGATTCCAAGATCGCGCTGTGGAAATGGATCGAACCCGGGTGCCTCGACCAGAGTTTCGGAACCGACGCGGACCCTGATGGCGCCGGCTTTTTCGAGCGCGGCTTCGAAGGAGGGAAAGAACTCGCTCAACGTATCGAGGCCGCCACGCAGCAGCACATGAAGCTGCCGGCAATGCGGCGTACCGATGCGTGGATCGGCGGTCGCAGGCAGCACATCGCGCTCCAGCACGGTGACCTTGTCAAAATAAGGAGAAAGTGCCTTGGCGGCGGCGAGGCCGCCCATGCCGGCGCCGATGATGATGGCGTGTCGTCCAAATGAATTAAGCATCGCAATTCCCTGCTGAAACGGTCGCAACCGGAGACAATCAAGAACGGGACTATCAAGAACGCGAAACGATCAAGAGGTGGCAGGCGGCGGCACAATAAGTGCGCGGGCCGAAAAAGTCTGCATCATGCGGCAGGCGCAATCAATGACCGCAAACATGGCACTCGGCCGCCGCTCCGGCAAGCGCGGAATTTGCGGCAAAGGCCTTCTGATTTGCCCGCCGGGCTTGCGTGGGCCGATTTCGCGTTGTCTCGATGCGCCCGACGAGCATTGTCACGCGACAGATTGCGTGCGCCAAAAATTGAATTTCGCCTTGCGGTTCAAGCCGATTTGGGTTGTCCAGTGCCGCGCGCAAAGATTTTATAATTTCGGAGTGTTTTTGATCAAGTCAACCGGCCCGAGTTATTTTGCGAGGAAGTCGAGCACGAGCTGGTCATACTTCTCCGGTGCTTCCAGGAAAACGAGGTGTCCGGTGTTCGGGATCACCTCGGCGCGCGCATTTTGCATTTTGGCGGCGAAGGCCTGGGCGAGCTCGGCGTTGTGGCCCATCTTGGAGCGCAACGCTTCAGGCGCGTTCGGCCGGCCCGGCGCGTTGTGGTCGTCGGCGCCCATGATGAACAGCGTCGACTCGGTGATGAGCGGAATCTCGTGCGCTACCGGCTCGCGATAGATCATCTGGTAGGAGGCGACGAAGGACCGCAGCCAGCGCGGATAATCGGCGCTGCCCTTGATGTTGAAGCGTGCGTCGATGAACGGCGTCACCTGGTCGGGCGGCAGGTGAATCGCATAATTGGTCTCAAGCTGCTTGCGGTAGCCCTCCGCGGTGAGCTTGTCCTCGGTGTCGATGATCTTCTCCGTGGGCGCCGGTGGCACGTAGAGCCGGTAATCCTCCAGACCGATCGGCGCGGTCAGCACGAGATGATTGACGCGGTCGGGATAAGCGCGGGCAATGCGCACCGCGAGCATGCCGCCCATGGAGTGTGCGACGACATCGGCCTTGGCGATCTGTAGATGATCGAGCAGCGCGATGGTGTTGCGCGCCAGGTTGTCGAAGTGCAGGTCGCCTTGCTGCTTGGAGGATTTGCCGAAGCCGATCTGGTCCGGCACCACGACGCGATAGCCGGCGCCGCCCAGGACCTTGATGACCGGCGCCCAGTAGCTCGCCGGAAAATTGCGGCCGTGCAACAGCACGACGGTGCGGCCGTTCGGCTGCGCGGGCTGCACGTCCATATAGGCCATGCGCAGCTCCTCGCCGTCATTGATGACCGGCAGGAAGCTCACGGGATAAGGATAGGGGAAGCCTTCCAGCGCGATGCCATAGGGCTCGCGGGGCGCATCGGCGGCGAAGCTCGACGTGAAGGGAGCGAGGAGGACGGCGGCGAAGATGGAGGCAATGACGGTGTGGCGCATGCAACAATGAGCTCGGCGGGTTCGGTACCGCCCGGCTTAAACGCGCGGGCCGCCGGGTCAAGCCCGGCTGCGACGCGCAGCGCGCCTCACACGCGATTGTTATTCGCCGCCTCCGAACAGCGCCGCAAAGCGCTTCTCGCCAGTTCGCGAAAAATTGACCACGCGGCTGCCCGGAGCGGGATCGCGCGCCGCCCACTTCAAGTCGGCAAAGCGGGTCATCAGGGCCGCACCGAGCGTGCCCGCCAGGTGATGCCGCCGCTCGCTCCAGTCGAGGCAGGCCTTGCACACGGGCCGGCGCGGATGGGCGAGCATGTCGGGCGAGATCTGCAGGTTCCTTTCCAGGAAACGTTCGCCCTCGGCGGTCAGCTCGATCTCCTGCTTCTTCTGCCGCACCAGTCTTTGCGTCTTCATGCTTTCCAGCATCTGCACGCCAAGATCACCGGCCAGGTGATCGTAGCAGACGCGGGCGCGGCGCAGCGCGGGATCCTTCGGCCCCGTGCGCACGCGCATGTGGCCGGCGCGCGCCGCAAGACCAGCGAGGCCTTCGAGGACACCGGCGACATCGGGATCGGTGAGGCGGTAATAGCGGTGGCGGCCCTGTTTTTCCAGCTCGACCAGCCCGCCGGCATCGAGCTTGGCAAGATGCGAGCTTGCGGTCTGCGGCGTGATGCCGGCCTCCTGCGCGAGCTCGCTCGCGGTGAGCGCGCGGCCGTCCATCAAAGCGGTCAGCATGTTCGCGCGAGCGGGGTCGCCGACCAGCGAAGCGACCATGGCGATATCGGGTCCTGCTTTCATGCTTCGATGATAACCGAAGCATTGGCGACGGGCAAGGGGGTAGCATGTCCGCAATCAGTCGGGGTTCGATGCTCTCGCATCGCCCGGAATGACAACCGGAGGCTCCCATGACCATCACCGTCTTCATCCGCTACCAGATCGATCCCTTCAAGCGCGCGCAGTTCGAGGTGTACGCGAAACGCTGGATGTCCGTCATTCCGAAATGCGGCGGTGACCTGATCGGCTATTTCATGCCGCATGAGGGTACCAACAACATCGCCTACGCCCTGATCTCGTTCGAGAGTCTGGCCGCTTATGAAGCCTATCGCGCGCGGTTGCGCAGCGACGCGGAAGGTATGGCGAATTTCAACTTTGCCGAGGAGGGCAAGTTCATCCTCGCGGAGGAGCGCACGTTCCTGCGCAAGGTTGTCGCGTGAGGGTCGCAACGTTATGTTGATCTCCCGCAAGAACAACAAGGGAGCGAACCAATGCCGCTGACAGCTGCTGACAAACGCGCCACGTTTCACAACATGCACGAAAGCGGCTGCTTCGTGCTGCCGAATCCGTTCGATGTCGGCAGCGCGAAAGCGCTGCAGCATCTCGGCTTCAAGGCGATCGCCTCGACCAGCGCCGGATTCGCCTGGACCATCGGCAAGGCGGACAACCGCGTCACTGTGGACGACGTCTGCGACCATCTCACCGCGCTGTGCGCCTCGGTGGACATTCCCGTCAACGCCGATTTCGAGGGCGGGTTTGCGATCGAGCCCGCGAAGGTCGCCGCCAATGTGACGCGGGCGGTGAAGACCGGCGTTGCCGGCCTCTCGATCGAGGACTCCACCGGCGACAAGGCGAAACCTCTCTATGAGCGCGGGCTGGCGGTCGAGCGCATCAAGGCGGCGCGTACCGCAATCGATGCCGACAAGAGCGGCGTGATGCTGGTCGGGCGCTGCGAGGCGTTTTTGTGGGGGCAGAGCGACCTCAAGCTCGTGATCGATCGGCTGCTCGCCTATGCCGAAGCGGGCGCGGACTGTCTCTATGCGCCGGGCATCAAGACCAGGGAGGAGATATCGGCTGTCGTAAAGGCGGTGCATCCCAAGCCGGTGAACCTCCTGATCGGTGCCTCCGGTCTCTCGCTTGCGCATGCGGCGGAGCTTGGCGTGCGCCGGATCAGCGTTGGCGGCTCGCTGGCGCGGATGGCCTGGGCCGGCTACATGCGCGCCGCGCGCGAGATGGCCGAGAAGGGGACATTCACCGAGCTCGCCGGCGGCTATCCCGGCGGGGAGCTGAACAAGATGTTCGGATGACAGTGTTTGGATGACAGGAGCTAGGCAGATGAGGCGGGCATGGCCCGCCGCATCTGGAGATCGCCGAGGCCTCAGCGGTTGTCGTTGGTCTGGCCGGCGGTTGGGTGATCAGTGCGGTCGACCTCCGATCCTGTCGGGGAGGATTGCGGCGGGGTCGTGCGGTTCGGTGCGGATCCCGTGGTCATGCCGGGCTGGCTGTTGGGGTTGGCGGGCCTGGTCTGCGCGGTCTGTGCCGGCGGGGCTGTCGAGGCATCGTGGACGCTGGAATTATTCAGGCCGTAGAACACGGCCCCTAACACCAGCGCGATACCGAGCGCGAACAGCGCCATCTTGCCTGCGCTGGCCGGGCCTTCGGCGAGCTCCGGATCGAACTGCGCTTCGCGTTCAAGCCGGGCTTCCCGGTCGAGGTCATACTCGCTCATGGTGGGACGATAGGGGTCATAAGGATCATTCGGACTGCGTGCCATGGTGGCTCCTTCGTTCGCCTCCGTTGCCCCCTAGACAATGGTCTAGCAGGGTGCGCCGTTCCGCACGGAACAAGTGGTTTGCGCGGGACTGTTCAGCGCGGAACCCGGGCTTTAGGTTCCTGCAAACGGCCATCTCCCGGAGCACACCATGTGGAACTTGCCGCCAAGCGATTCCGTCCTGCACTTTCTGTCGTTTGTCGCGCTGGCAGCCCAAGCCATGACCGCGGCGCTGGCGGCGGGGCGGCGCAGCATGGACTGGCTCGGGGTGTGCCTGCTCGGCTGCATCACCGCGCTTGGCGGTGGCACCATCCGCGACCTGCTGCTCGGGCATTATCCGCTGGTGTGGGTGCAAAACCCCTTCTACCTCGAGCTGACCGTGATGGCGGCCTTCGTCACCATTCTGTTGGCCCGCCTGGTGCATCGGCTTTACCTCGCCTTCCTCGTGCTGGATGCGATCGGGCTGGTCGTGTTCACCATGACTGGCTGCGATGTCGCCTGGCAGATGGATGCGTCGCTGCCGATCGTGATCGTTTCCGGCATGATCACGGGGTGTGCAGGCGGCGTGTTGCGCGACATCCTTTGCAACGATGTGCCGCTGCTGTTTCGCGCCGAGCTCTATGCCAGCGTCTCGGTCGTCACCGGCCTGTTCTATGCCACAGCCTTTGGGCTGAAGCTGAACGCCGAGCTGTGGACGATCCTGACCTTCGCGCTGGGCCTGTCGCTGCGGCTGCTCGCCATTCGCTACAAATGGGAGATGCCGAAATTCGTCTTCACCGCGGACGAACGGTAACGGTAAGGGCTCTACCTGGTCTTGCGGGCTTGGGCGACCTGTTCCGCCGTGACGGCCGACCCTGCGTTGCCCCAGGCGTTGCGAATATAGTTGGTGACGTCGGCGATCTGCTGGTCGGATAGTTGACTGGCGTAGGCCGGCATCGATCCCGTGTTGGGGGCGCGCGGCGTCGTCACGGTTTGCGCGCCGTCGAGGATGACGCGCAGCGTCGATGCGGGGTCGGCGGATTGCAGCAGCGGATTGCCGGGCAGCGGCGGGTAGATGCGTGGCGCGCCGGAGCCATCGGCCTCATGACAGGCGATGCAGGCATGGGCGTAGACCGCTTCTCCCGCCTTCATGCTGGTCTCCGGCGGCGGCAGCACCGCCGGTTCCGGCGGGCCCGACGGCAGGCTTTTCAAATAGACGGCGATGGCGTGGATATCGGCGTCGCTCATCTTCGAGGTGGAGTCGACGATGACTTCGGCCATCGGCCCGTCGGCATGGCTTCTCCCATTGCGGCCGCTTGCGAGGTATTCCGCAATGTCATCGACGCTCCAGGATTTAAGCCCGCCGCGCTCGGCGCCATCGAGCCTTGGCGCGAACCAGCCGCCGACCAAGCCGCCCGAGAAGGCGCGGCCGCGCCTGTCGGCGCCGAATATGTTTTTCGGGGTGTGGCAGACGCCGCAATGGCCGAGACCCTCGACGAGGTAGCGGCCGCGATTCCAGTCAGTGCCTTTCTGCTGCTCCGGCTGCAGAATGCCGGGCCGGAAGAACAGGTAGTTCCACAGCCGCATCACCACGCGGTGGTTCAGTGGAAAGCGCAGCTCGGGTGGGGGTGCCTTGTTCGCAAACGGCGTGAGCGTCGAGAGATAGGCGCGGATCGCCAGGATGTCGGGCCGCGTAAGCCTGGTGAAGTTGGGGTAGGGGAAGGCGGGATAGTAACGCGAGCCATCGGGCGCGACGCCAAAGCGCAAGGCGCCATGGAAATCCTGGTCGCTCCACGCGCCGATCCCGGTCTCGCGATCCGGCGTCAGATTGGGCGAATAGATCGCGCCAAAAGGCGTGTCGATCCGCTTGCCCCCGGCGAAGGGTTTTGCGGGATCGGCCGTATGGCAGCCTGCGCAGTCGCCGGCTTCGACCAGAGCCTTGCCACGCTCGATGGTTTCCTCCGAGGGCTCGGCGGCAAACGCATGCGCGGCGAATGCGCCGCACAAAAACAGACAAGCCAGAATCGCCCGCATGGATCGAGTTCTTCCCTGCACCATTCGCTGTTGCGGCATTATAGGGGTGTTACGTCATTTCGCGAGCCCGGTAGGGGACGACACAAGCTGAAAATGGGGCGGCCCGCCGAGCCATGAAATTGCGAATTGGAGGGGAGGCTGCCCACGCTCCAGATTTGTGATGCGTTGGCGCAAAAATCCGCCCTAGAGTGGCAATCGCGTCCGGGGCGATTACCTAATTCGGTAGTCAAGAATGAGCCGGGACGACCGAAAAGACGAGCAAAGCGACGGCCAGAGGGCTTCAGTGAGGGTGGAATGGGAATCAACCAGGGTGCGATCAGCCTCGACCAGAAATACACCGCGAGCTCCGGCCATGTTTTCCTGACCGGTATCCAGGCGCTGGTCCGCTTGCCGATGGCGCAAATCCGGAGGGATCGTGCCGCGGGCCTCAAGACCGCGGGCTTCATTTCCGGCTATCGCGGCTCGCCCCTTGGCGGCTACGACCAGCAGCTCTTCGCAGCCCGCAAGCATCTCGAACAATACAACATCAAATTCCAGCCCGGCGTGAACGAGGATCTCGCGGCGACCGCGATCTGGGGCTCGCAGCAGCTCAATCTCTCTCCCGGCGCCAACCATGATGGCGTGGTCGGCATCTGGTACGGCAAGGGCCCCGGCGTCGACCGTTGCGGCGACGTGTTCAGGCATGGCAATGCGGCGGGCTCTGCGAAAAACGGTGGCGTGCTTTGCCTGGCCGGCGATGACCATGGCGCTAAGTCGTCCACGGTCCCGCATCAGTCGGACCACGCCTTCATCTCAGCGCTGATGCCCTACCTCTATCCGTCCAGCATCCACGAAATGATCGAGATGGGGCTTCTGGGTATCGCGATGTCGCGCTACTCGGGCTGCTGGGTCGGCATGAAGGTAATCACCGAGGTGGTGGAGACTACTGCCGAGGTCGATCTCACCGACGAGATGAAGCCTTTCATCATCCCGTCCGATTTCGAGCTGCCGCCGGGTGGCTTGAATCTGCGCTGGCCCGACGATCGCTTCCAGCAGGATCTGCGCCTGCAGGACTACAAGGGCTATGCGGCGATCGCCTTCGCCCGCGCCAACAAGGTCAACCGCATCACCATGGACAGCCCGAACGCGCGTTTCGGCATCATGGCGTCCGGCAAGAGCTACGAGGATGTGCGCCAGGCGCTGCGCGAACTCGGCATCACCGAGGAGGTCGCCGCCAAGATCGGACTGCGGCTCTACAAGATCGGCATGCCCTGGCCGCTCGAGCCGGAAGGCGTGCGCAATTTCGCGGTCGGGCTGGAAGAGATTTTCATCATCGAGGAACGGCGCGAGATCGTCGAGAATCAAGTCAAGCAGGAGCTGTTCAACTGGCGTGACGATGTGCGTCCGCGAATCGTCGGCAAGATGGACGAGCACGACAAGCGCTTTTTGACCTTCGCCGCCGAGCTGTCGGTCGCCTCGCTTGCAAGCTCGCTGACCGAGCGGCTGCTGCGACTGAACCTCAATCCTGAGATCGCCGAGATGTTGCGGGCCAAGGCCGACTGGTTCAACGGCCGCGAGGCCAGCCAGGTGCAGAAGCTCCCGCCGGTCTCCCGTACGCCTTACTTCTGCTCGGGCTGTCCGCACAACACCTCGACCAAGGTCCCCGAAGGCAGCCGCGCCATGGCCGGCATCGGCTGCCATTTCATGGCGCTGTGGATGGACCGGAGCACCGAGACCTTCACCCATATGGGTGGCGAGGGCGTGCCCTGGGTCGGCATTGCGCCGTTCACCGGCGAGAAGCACATCTTCGCCAATCTCGGCGACGGCACCTATTTCCACTCCGGCCTTCTCGCCATCCGCCAGGCGGTCGCCTCCAAGGCCAACATCACCTACAAGATCCTCTACAATGACGCCGTCGCCATGACCGGCGGCCAGCGTCACGACGGTGACCTCTCGCCGCAGCAGATCACGTTCCAGCTTCATGCCGAAGGCATTCGCGAGATCTGGCTGGTGTCGGAGAATCCGCATCTCTATCCGGCCTCCGACATTGCGTCCGGCGTCAAACTCGCGCATCGCGACGAGCTCGATGCCGTCATGAAGACCTGCCGCGAGACGCCCGGCACGTCGGCCATCGTCTTCGTCCAGACCTGCGCCGCGGAAAAGCGCCGCCGCCGCAAGCGCGGCCTGATGGAAGATCCGGCGCGGCGCGTAATCATCAATCCGGCGGTGTGCGAGGGCTGCGGCGACTGCTCGGTGCAGTCGAACTGCATCTCGGTCGAGCCGCTGGAGACCGAGCTTGGGCGCAAGCGCACCATCAACCAGTCGAGCTGCAACAAGGATTATTCGTGTGTGAAGGGCTTTTGCCCGTCCTTTGTCACGGTCGATGGCGCCAAGCTGCGCAGCCGCGCGCCCGCTGATCTCGGCGAGATCGGCGAGCTGCCGCAGCCGCCGTCGTTCCCACCGCTCGATCGGCCCTACAATATCGGCGTCGCCGGCGTCGGCGGCACGGGTGTCCTGACCATCGGCGCGCTGCTCGGCATGGCCGCCCATATCGAGGGCAAGGCGAGCATGCTCCTCGACATGTCGGGCCTTGCGCAGAAGGGCGGCGCAGTGCTCAGCCATGTCCGGCTTTCCGAACACACTGCGGACGTGACCTGCTCGCGCATCGTCACCGGTACCGCCGATCTCGTACTCGCGGCCGATGAAGTGGTGGCGGCGTCGAAAGACACCATCACGCTTTGTGAGTCCGGCCGCACCATCGGCATCATCAACAGCCACGTCATTCCGACCGCCGATTTCATCCTCAACCGCGACTTCAACTTCCAGACCCGCAAGATCAATTCCGTGCTCGAAAGCGCGCTGCGCAAGGAGACGGTGTTCTTCGATTTCACCAAGCCGGCCGAACTGCTGCTCGGCGATTCCATAGCCACCAACATCATGATGCTGGGCTACGCCTATCAGAAGGGACTGCTGCCTTTGTCGGCGGAGGCGATCGAGAAGGCCATCGAGGTCAATGGCGTCTCCATCAAAATGAATACCGAGGCGTTCCGGCTCGGACGGCTCGCCGCCGTCGACCCGGCGCGGCTGGAAGGAATGATGAAGGGCCAGGACACTGTCGTCGCGCCGAAGTCGCTGGACACGATGTCGCTCGACGAGATCATCGCCCATCGCAGTGCGCTGTTGACGGACTACCAGAGCAAGCGGCTCGCCAAGCGTTACCGGGCCCTCGTCGATAAGGTGCGTAATGCCGTAGACAAAGGTGGCTATGGTGAGACCCTGTCCCGGGTAGTCGCGATCAACTACGCAAAACTGCTGGCGTACAAGGACGAGTACGAGGTGGCACGGCTCTATACCGACGGCCGGTTCGAGCAGCAGTTGCGTGACCAGTTCGAGGGCGAGTTCAAGTTCAACTTCAATCTCGCGCCGCCCATTCTCGGCGGTGGCAAGGATGCATTGGGGCGGCCGAAGAAACGCGCTTTCGGTGCCTGGATGATGTCGATGTTCCGCGTGCTGGCGAAGCTGCGCTTCTTGCGTGGCACGCCGCTCGATATTTTTGGCCGCAGCGCCGACCGCAAGCTCGAGCGCGAGCTGATTGCCTCTTACGAAAAGGACGTCGCGACCGTGCTCGATCTGTTGTCGCCGACGACGATCGAGACCGCAGTCGAACTGTTGTCGCTGCCCGATCGTATCCGCGGCTACGGCCCGGTGAAGGAGAAGGCCGCGAACGAGGCGAAGGCGCGGCACGCGCAGCTTGTCGCCGATCTCGCCAGCCCGCCGCCTGCGCCACGGCAGTTGGCAGCGGAGTAGGGGGCCTCTCGCGCGGCGGAATATTTCGCCGCTTGCCAAGGCGTCGCCGACAGGTCAAGAAATCCGCTGGATCAGGAAACGCCAGCGGAGAACGAGTTGACCATCAAGGGCAAGGCCTACATTGCCGGGATCTATGAGCATCCGACCCGGCACGCACCGGACAAATCCACCGCGCAACTCCATGCCGAGGTCGCCAAGGGCGCGATCGAGGACGCAGGCCTCTCGAAACAGGATATTGACGGCTATTTCTGCGCCGGCGACGCTCCGGGCGGCGCCTGGCCGATGGTCGATTACCTCGGGCTGAAGGTGCGCCACGTCGATTCCACCGAGACCGGTGGCTGCTCCTACATCATCCATCTCGGTCACGCGGCCGAGGCGATCGCAGCGGGCAAGTGCTCCATCGCGCTGGTCACGTTGGCGGGCAAGCCGCGGACCGGCCCGATGCCGCCGCGCGCTGCCGGTGCGGAAGCTGATTTCGAGGCGGCCTATGGGGCTACGACTCACAATGCCTACGGCATGTGTGCCATGCGTCACATGCACGACTACGGCACCACCAGCGAGCAACTCGCCTGGATCAAGGTCGCGGCCTCACATCACGCGCAATACAATCCGCACGCCTTCCTGAAGGACGTCGTCACCGTCGAGGACGTGGTCAACTCGCGGATGATTTCCGATCCGCTGCACCTCATGGATTGCTGTGTCGTGACCGATGGCGGCGGCGCGCTGATCGTAACCACGCCGGAAATCGCCAAAAGCCTGAAGAAGCCGCTGGTGCGGTTGATCGGACACGGCGAGGCGATGAAGGGCCCGCGCGGCGGCAAGGACCTCGACCTTACTTATTCCGCCGGCGTCTGGTCCGGCCCGCGCGCGTTCGAGGAAGCAGGCGTCACGCCGAAGGACATCAAGTACGCTTCAATCTACGACAGCTTCACCATCACGGTGCTGATGCAGCTCGAGGATCTCGGCTTCTGCAAGAAGGGCGAGGGCGGCAAATTCGTTGCCGACGGCAATCTGATTTCCGGTGTCGGGAAGCTGCCGTTCAACACTGACGGCGGCGGCCTCTGCAGCAATCATCCGGTCAACCGCGGCGGCATGACCAAAATCATCGAAGCGGTACGACAACTGCGCGGCGAAGCCCATCCCAAGGTGCAGGTGGCGAATTGCGATCTCGCGATCGCTCACGGCACCGGCGGACTCCTCGGCGTTCGCCACGCGGCCTCGACTGCCATTCTGGAGCGCGTGTAATGACCGAAGCGAAAAAATATCCGGCGCCCGTCACCAATCCCGAGACCAAGGCGTTCTGGGACGCGGCAGCACAGGGCAAGTTCCTGATCAAACGCTGCACGGCGTGCGGCGAAGCGCACTACTTCCCGCGCTCGATTTGCCCGTTCTGCTTCTCCGACAAGACGGTGTGGGAGGAATCTTCGGGCGAGGGCACGATCTACACCTTCAGCCTGATGCGAAAATCCCCGACGGGGCCTTATGCCATCGGCTATGTGACGCTGAAGGAGGGGCCGTCGCTGCAGACCAATTTCGTCGATTGCGACATCGAGAAATTGAAGATCGGCCAGAAGGTGAAGGTCGTGTTCAAGCCCACCGAAGGTGCGCCCTTGCCGTTTTTCACGACGGCGTAGAGAGGTCGCGCCGCCAACGCAAAGCAATTCGGGAGGAGCCACAGGAAAATGCCGATCAAATACGAAGAGCTGATGGCCATGAAGAACCTTGGCCAGAAATACAGCTATAGCGATCGCGAGGTGATGCTTTACGCCTATGGCATCGGCTTGGGCGCCGATCCCATGGACGAGAAGGAACTCGCCTTCGTCAACGAGGCCGCTGCCACGCCGCGGCCGCTGAAGGTGGTGCCGACCTTCGCCTCCGTCGCCGCGTGGGGCGCAGGTCCCGGCGAGATGAATCTCAACCGCGTGATGGTCGTTGACGGCGAGCGCGACATCACCTTTCACAAGCCGTTTTCGACCGCAGCGCACATCACCGCCGATTCCTCCGTGCTTGCGGCGTTCGACAAGGGCAAGGACAAGGGCGCCGTGATCCGGCACCAGACCGTGTTGAAGAACAGCGACGGCGAACCGCTGGCGACGCTGGTGGCCTCGCGCTTTGCCCGCGGCGACGGCGGCTTTGGCGGGCCGTCGGATGGCCAGCCTGAGCCACACCAGGTGCCGACGCGCACGCCGGACAGGATGGTCGACATCTCGACGCGGCCCGACCAGGCCTTGATCTATCGTCTCTGCGGCGATCGCAATCCACTGCACTCCGATCCCGAATTCGCCAAGCGCGCCGGCTTTCCCCGGCCGATCCTGCACGGCATGTGCACCTACGGCATCACCTGCCGCGGCGTCCTGCAGACCTACGCCGACTATGACCCTGCCGCCTTCAGGCGCCATGCGGCGCGGTTTTCGTCGCCGGTCTATCCCGGCGAGACCGTGACGATGGAGATGTGGAAGGACGGTAACGTGATCTCGTTCGAGGCCAAGGTGAAGTCGCGCGGCGTCACCGTGATCAAGAACGGTATGACCGTGCTGGGCTAGCGATGTCGTTCCGGGGCGATGCGTCAGCATCGAACCCGGAACCTCGAGATTTCCGGGTTCGCCTCTGACGGCGCCGCGGAATGACTACAAGAGAATCCGGGAGGACAGCATGGGATTACTCGACGGCAAGGTGGCGCTGATCACCGGCGCGGGCGGCGGACTTGGTGAGGCATATGCAAGGCTGTTCGCGCGCGAGGGCGCGGCGGTCGTGGTCAACGATCTTGGCGGGCCGCGCGATGGCTCCGGCGCCGACAAGTCGATGGCGGACAAGGTGGTCGACGCGATCAAGGCCGAGGGCGGCCGCGCGGTGGCGAACGGCGCCGACATCTCGACGCTCGAGGGCGGCCAGTCGGTGTTCGACGAAGCCATCAAGCATTTCGGCCGTGCGGACATCCTCGTCAACAACGCCGGCATCCTGCGCGACCAGACCTTTGCCAAGGCCAGCGAATCCGATTGGGACAAGGTCATCAAGGTTCACCTCAAAGGCACCTTCTGCACCACGCTCCCGGTGTTTCGCTGGATGCGCGACAATGGTGGCGGTGTCATCGTCAATACGTCGTCGACCTCGGGCCTGATCGGCAATTTCGGCCAGTCCAATTACGGCGCCGCAAAGGGCGGCATCTGGGGCTTTTCCAACGTGCTGGCCATCGAGGGCCGCAAATACAACATCCGGGTCTGGACGCTTGCCCCGGGCGCGCTGACCCGCATGACTGCAGACCTGCCCCGATATAAGGAAAACCCGGGAGCCGCATTGGGACCGGACGGGATCGCGCCGGCCGTGCTATACATGGTCAGCGGTTTGTCCGGCGACCAAACCGGCAAGGTGCTCGGCGTCTCCGGCCCCCGTGGTGTGCGCGAAATGCGCATGATGGAGATGGAAGGCTGGAAGCCGCCGCACACCGGCTGGAACGCACAGGACATCGTCGAGCATGCGCGCGACATCTTTTTCTCCGACGATGAGATCAAGAAGTCGGCGCGGAGATTTTGATGGACCATCATTCCGGGCACGCGCAGCGTGAATCCGGAATCCGGAGACTCCGGGTTCGATGCTTCGCATCGCCCGGAATGACGGCGGAGATTGGAGAAGCACGTGACGAAATTGACCCCCGAGGCCGCCGGCACCTTTGCGATCGCGCCGACGCCGTTCCATGATGACGGCCGCATCGACGAGCGCTCGATCGACCGGCTGACCGATTTCTATGCCGAGGTCGGCTGCGAGGGTGTCACGGTGCTCGGCATTCTCGGGGAGGCGCCGAAGCTCGATGCCGCCGAGGCGGTGCAGGTGGCGCTGCGCTTCGTCAAGCGGGCGAAAACCATGCAGGTGATCGTCGGCGTCTCGGCGCCGGGCTTTGCCTCGATGCGGTCGCTGGCGCGCGCCTCGATGGATGCGGGCGCCGCCGGCGTCATGATCGCACCGCCGCCGAATCTGCGCACCGATGACCAGATCATCGGTTATTTCAAGCAGGCGCAGGAGGCGATCGGCGAGGATGTGCCCTGGGTGCTGCAGGACTATCCGCTGACGCTCTCGGTCGTGTTCACGCCCGCAGTCATCCGCAAGATCGTCATGGACAGCCCGTCCTGCGTGATGCTCAAGCATGAGGACTGGCCGGGGCTGGAGAAAATCACAGCGCTCCGAAACTTCCAAAAGGACGGCTCCCTGCGGCCGCTCTCGATCCTGGTTGGCAATGGCGGCCTGTTCCTGGATTTCGAGATGGAGCGCGGCGCCGACGGCGCGATGACGGGCTATGCCTTCCCCGAACTCCTGATCGACGTCGTCAAGCTCTCGAAGGCTGGCAAGCGCGACGCGGCCCACGATCTGTTCGATGCGCATCTGCCGCTGATCCGCTACGAGCAGCAGCCCGGCGCGGGGCTGGCGGTGCGCAAATATGTGCTGCAGAAGCGCGGCATCATCGCCTCCAGCGCCCAGCGCAAGCCAGGTGCTGCCATCACCCCGGCGGCGAAGGCGGAGGTCGATTACCTGCTGTCGCGGGTGGCGCGGGTCGATCGCCGCGCTAACCTGCAGCCGCAATCAAGCGCGGCAGGTTAGGCCATGGCCGATATCGCCACCTCGCGTCCCGCTTCGACCACGCTGCTCCTGCGCGATAACGCAAGGACAAGCGAGGTCGAGGTCTTCATGATGGTGCGCCACCATCAGATCGAGTTCAACTCGGGCGCCCTGGTGTTCCCCGGCGGCAGCGTCGACAAGGGCGACCAGGAGATCGTGGCGAGGCGCGAACTCCATGGCGGCGGCGAAGGGCTCGACCCTGCGGCGTTGGGCTTTCGGGTCGCTGCGATCCGCGAGACCTTTGAGGAGAGCGGGATCCTGCTGGCGCACCAGCAAGGGTCGCGCGATCTGATCGATGTCAAACGGGCGGGAGAGATCGAGGCGGCGTATCGTGCGCCGCTCTGCGAGGGCAAGACGAGCTTCCTCAACGTGCTGGCCGAGAACAAGCTCTGGCTGGCGTTCGATGAACTCATCCCGTACGCCCATTGGATCACCCCTGAGGGCATGCCCAAGCGCTTCGACACCTGGTTCTTCCTCGCCGCCGCGCCCCCGGACCAGCTTGGCGCCCATGATGGCAAGGAATCGACCGATTCGATCTGGGTATCGCCCCGCGAGGCGCTCGCGGGCGGTGAGAGCGGGCGGTTCAAGCTGCCGTTCCCGACCACCCGCAACCTGATCAAGCTCGGCAAGCAGGGGAGCGTGGCCGCAGCGCTTGACGACGCCCGCGGCAGGCCGATCGTCACGGTCATGCCGGTGATGACCCGCCACAATGGTGGCCGGCAACTAGTGATCCCGCGCGAGGCCGGCTATGATGGCGAAATATTCGAGGTCGGCGCGCTTGGTTAAAGGCGCGGCGCTTCCGCCCCGAACTCCGCGAATCCGGCGGATTGCGGGCGAGGCCCGGTGTTTCCGACTTGTTCGCATGGCCGAAATCCATCTTATAATGGGCTTTTAGGTTCGAGCCCGTACTGTCATGCCACCTGCCTTCGCGGCGCTTCTGCAACGAGCCCGATCGTTCTCGCTCTCGATCGGGCAATTGACCTTTGGCAGCTTTCTCTTGCTGCTGGTCATCATTGCCGCGACCTCGATGGCGAGCGTCATCGCCATCCGCCACATCGACAGCACCTTCAGCGAATTGCGGCGGCTGCAGGACGTCGGTGACCTCGCCGAGGGCATCGACCGCCAGATGAACGAGCTCAGGCTCGCCGCGCGCGATTTCGTCACCGACCCCTCGGACCAGTCCGACCGGGTCGCGGAGGCGGCGTCCGAACTCAGCGCGCTTCTAAAGAAGACCCGGCTGCAGCTCGCGCCCGACCAGCAGGCCATGATCGACGGGGTCAGCCAGCGGCTTGCGAACTACCGCGAGGGCATCGAGCGCGTCTCGGCGTTGATCTCGCGTCGCGCCGACCTGCTTGCCGCGCTGCCGCCGGTCCGCGCCGGCTTCGAGCAGGCGGTCGCCGATCAGCCGGACCGCATTGTCGCGCGAACCCTGTTCCGGACCCAGAACGAGATCGCGGCCGCGCTTCTTGCCAACGATCCGGCCGGCGCCGAGCAGGCAGCGAAGCGGATGAAGGCGCTGATGATCGCGGATCCGACCCTGCGTGCGGCCGCCGACGCCTATGCGCAGGCCATCATTGCCATTGCCGGAACCGAAAGCGAGATCTCCTCCCTCGACAAGGATGTGCTCGGCACCGAGGGCCGGCTGATCGGCCGCGTGACCGAGTTGTTGCGTGAGCTCAGCGCGCAGCAGGGGCGGGTGCTTGGCCGTGATTTCGCCCGGACGCTAGCGGAAGCCAAATGGCAGAGCATCATCCTCTCGACCATCGGCGTCTTGATCGGCACCTTTGCGGCCTCCTTCGTGGTCCGCCGCACCGTGCGCCCATTGGTCGCAATCGCAGGCTCGATTCGGGCGCTTGCCGCCGGCGAGAAACATGCCTCGATCCCGGCGACGGACGTGGCCAACGAGATCGGCGACATCGCCCGTGCCGCCGAGGTGTTCCGGCGTACGCTGGTCGACGCCGATGCGGCGCGCGAGGCGGCGGTGCGGGCGTTGACCGAACAGCGGCTGGCGGAAGAGAGCTATCGCAAGCTGTTCGAGGCCTCCATCGACGGCATCTACGTGACCACGCCCGGCGGCCAGTTGCTCAATGCCAATCCGGCGCTGGCGCGCATGATGGGCTACGAGACGCCGAGGCAGCTGATCACCGACATCGGCGACGTCAGTACCAATGTCTACGTGCATCCCGAAGCGCGCGAGGAATACAAGCGGCTGATGCAGCGTGATGGCATGGTGCGCGACTTCGAATACCAGGTGCGCCAGCGCAGCGGTGGCATCCTCTGGCTCTCTGACAGCGCGACCGTGGTACGCGACGAGCATGGTGAGGTTGTGCGCTATGAAGGCACCTTGCGCGACATCACCGACCAGAAGCGCGCCGAAGACGCGATCGCCGAAGGCCGACGGCTATTGCAGCAAGTCATCGACACCGTGCCCGCTGTGATCAACGTCAAGGACAGGAACCTGCGCTATGTGCTGATGAACCGCTACATGGCCGGTATTTTCAGCGTCGAGCCGGCGGAAGCGATCGGCCGTACCACGAGCGAGCTGATGTCGCGCTATGGCGCGGCAAAGACGGACGAGAACGACAAGCAGGTGCTGAAGACCAGGAAGGGGCTGGGCTTCTATGAGGAGGAGTACCTGGATTCCAAGGCCAACATGCGCCACTGGCTGGTCAACAAGCTGCCGTTGCTCGATTCCGACGGCGAGATCGAGCGTATCGTCACGGTGGCGCTGGACATCGGCGAGCGCAAGCGCGGCGAGCAGGAGATGCGAAAGGCGCGCGATGCCGCCGAGACCGCGCTGCGAAACCTGCGTGAGACCCAGGCCTCGCTGATCGAGGCGGAGAAGCTTGCTGCGCTCGGGCGGCTCGTTGCCGGCGTTGCCCATGAGGTCAACAATCCCGTCGGCATCAGCCTGACAGTGGCCTCGGCCCTGGAGCGCAAGACCGCGAATTTCGGCGCCGAGGTGGCGCGAGGCGAGTTGCGGCGCTCCAGCCTGAACGATTTCCTGGCAACCAGCCGCGACGCCTCCTCGCAGCTCGTCGCCAACCTCAACCGTGCCGCGGAACTGATCCAGTCGTTCAAGCAGGTCGCGGCCGACCGCAACTATTCGGACCAGCGCAGCTTCGATCTCGCCGACTTGACCGAGCAGGTGGTGCTGAGCCTGCGGCCGGGCCTGCGCAAGCATAACCTCACGTTACAGGTGGATTGCCAGCCGGACCTGATGATGAACTCCTATCCCGGTCCCTATGGGCAGGTACTGACCAACCTGTTCCTTAACGCGGTGGCGCATGCCTTTCCGGACGGCCGGCCCGGAATCATCGCGATTTCCGCGCGCGAGTCCGGCAAGGACAATGTCGAGATCATCTTCTCCGACAATGGCGTCGGCATGAGCCTCGATGTGCGCCGCCGCGCCTTCGATCCCTTCTTCACCACCCGCCGCGACCAGGGCGGCACCGGCCTCGGCCTGCATATCGTCTACAGCATCGTCACCAACCGGCTCGGCGGCCGGCTCGATCTCGACTCCGAGCCCGGCGGCGGCACCCGCATCCAGATGATCCTGCCGCGCACCGCCCCGCTGGAAATGGCCGCAGAATAGGGTTGTTTTCTCCTTCGCAGCCTAGGTCGTGAACAATGGACCCATCGTTGATTTTCGGTTTCGCGGCATTGTCCGGAGCAGCGATCGGCGGCCTCACCTCGGCGGTGGCTGTCTGGTTCACGCAGCGTGAAATGGCGCAGTCGCAGTGGTTCACCACGGAGACCTTGCGCCGGCAGGACATCTATCGCGACTTCATCGAAGTCGCTTCGAGGTGCTATATCGATGCGCTCCAGCATGGAAACCCCGACTATCCCGGCCTGATCGGACTCTATGCGAAAATCTCGCGCATGCGGGTTCTGTCGTCAGGTGAGAAAAGGCCGAACGGGTGGCTCAGAAAATCATGGATACCTATTCCGAGCCCGACAAGAGCTTTGCCGATCTGCGCGATATGGCCAAGGGCCATTCCATCGATCTCTTGCACGATTTCAGCGGAGCATGTCGCCTCGAGTACGAGACCCGCCGCGCGCGGCCACTCTAGCGGCGAGCCCGTCGGGACTGGGTCGTGTTCTAAAGCATGATCCGGAAAAGTGTGTAGCGGTTTTCCGAAAAGATCATGCTCAATCAAAGACCTGAAGCGCTATGACGATTCAACCAAATCTCATCGTGCTTTAGTCGATATCTGAGAGCTTGCGCAGCGTGGCGCCGAACAGCTGGCTTGAATTGCCGACCAGCGCGGTGCCGTTCATCACGGCGTCCTTGTCGGTGAAGGTGCCGGAGACCCCGACGCCGACCGGACTCGGTCCGCCGAACAGAGGATTGTCGTCCTTGCTCGAGGTGTGTCGGCGGATCAGCACCTCACCTTTGAAGGTGTTGTCCTTCACCGAATAGGTGCCGGTGTAATAGAGGTAAGCGTCGCCGCCGACGATCTTGCCGTCGCGGAACACCACCACGCCGCTGCCCTTGCCGACGCGCCCATCCAGCAGGCTCACATGGATGGAATACAGACCGTTCTTCATGCCCCAAGACCGGTTTGCCATTGATCGACAGCATTGTGGCGGTCGCAAGCGACAGCGTCAACGCGACAGGTTGAAAGGCACGGACTGCGCAAACTTCACGCTTGCGCAAATACCGTTCGGTGGTCTCGGCGGCTTGCAGGCGATTCTCTGGCCGGCCTTCGATGGGGATGCAGTCTCCACCTCCCGTAGTCCTCCGTATTGAGCGAATCTCGGATTGGCCCGCTTAATGCATGGCTATCGATGCACCCTGGGGTAGGTGCTGGAGCATGACGAAATGAGCAACTGGATTGATTCCGGCGGCCATGAGCCGCGTCAGTTTAGTGACGCGTATGCATATCAGAATGACTCACACCGATGTGATGGCCGCTGGAAACTGCCGCTTCGATTGGCCTGCGCCGCTCTGCTTGTGATACTGACGGCGCAAGCTTCGCAAGCGCGCGATCCGGACGGACGCTATGCGGCGCAGAATCCCGAGTTGCACCAATGGTTCGAGAGCTTGCGCAGCGGCAAGGGGCCGTGCTGCTCGGATGCGGACGGAACCGCGGTCTCCGATGTCGACTGGGAGACCGCCAACGGTCATTACCGGGTGCGCCTCGACGGTGAATGGGTCGAGGTACCGGACGAGGCAGTCATCACCGAGCCCAACCGAATCGGCCGCACCATGGTCTGGCCGATTCGCGGCTATCTCGGTATCTCGATCCGCTGCTTCATGCCGGGAAGCATGACTTAATCCCTCGAAAGCATCAGTAGCCCGCATGAGCGCAAGCAACGTGCGGGAGGCTGGACAGGCGCGGTTCCCGGATATCGCTTTCGCTCATCCGGGCTCTGCCTCGTACTCATCGTGCTTCAGGCCTCACGCATATTTCGCGTCGCGCTCCAGAAGCTCGATCGAGATGCCCTGCGGTCCGCGGATGAAGCAGATGCGTACGCCCGGGCGGATGGTGGTCGGCTCCTTGGTGAATTCGACGCCCTTGGCGCTGATCTCTGCGGCGACGGCGTCGATGTCCTTCACCGTCAGCCCGAAATGGTCGAGGCCCCGATAGGGCGTCGTGGGCGGCGCATTGACGCCGTCGCCGGGCTCGACCTTGGCGATGAACACATTGGCGCCGCCGAGCTTGACGTCGATGCGGCCGGGGCCACGGATGACGACGCCGCCGAGCACGTTTTCGAGCCAGGCTGCCATCGCCTCCGGATCGGGAGTGCGCAGGTGAACGTGATCCCAGGTAACGATCGGCATTGGCTTTCCCCATCAGACTTCTTGAATGCGGCGCGCCTTCAGCTTGACGTAAGCTTGGTTGAAAAGCCGCGCCGCTTGGTGCGCAATCTTACCGGCCGCGTCCTGTTCTTTCCATCCCTTGGTCTTGGTGCAGCGCGCCTCGCGCCTTCCAATAGTCGGGATTTGAGGGAACTATTTGCCGCGCAATTCATTGGTCGAGTGCGGGTCGACAGGCTCGCAGTCGATGGTGCTGCCATGAGCACTAGGCTTGGTCGTATCGGATTTGATCGGATTGGCTGGGGCGGGCTCGATTGGACTCGAGTGGGCTTGTCGCAATCGTCCGAGCCGTCGCCGACACGGCTTTTCAAGACAAGGTTTCTGCTGTTGCCGCTGGCGCTGGTAGTGGGTGCCGGGGCTTGGCTCGTGATGTCGGGGTCACGCGGAGGCGTTGCTGGGGGTGAGGTGGTAAACTCCACCCTTGCGGCGGTTGCAGTGCCACCGGCCGACGATCCGGCGCAGCGCGCGGTCGCTTACGATCCCTTCACCTCGGAGGCCGTTGCCCCCCAACAGCCGACGCCGCTCGACAGGTTAAGACTGTCGGGACAGTCCTTCCGCCGCGGCGGGCTCGGCTCGAATGCGCAGGTGAGCTTCACGCTGCGTAACGGGAACGATTACGCGGTGAAGGATGTCGCGATCGCCTGTGCCTTCATCCGGCGGGACGGCCGCCATCTGACCGATCGCATCCGGCTGGTTCCCGGCACCGTCGAGATGCGCAGCCGCAAGAGCTTCGAGCGGCTGCATATTGGCTTTGTCAACGTTAATGCCAGCAAGGCTAAATGCGCGCTGGTGTCGGCAAGCAGGTCTTAGCATAAGACTGCGCACAGGCAGGCGCCCATGGCTGGCTGATGGTGGCTGGCTGATGGCGAAAAAGTTACCGCCGCCGTTGAACCGGCACCTCTGCCAAGGAACAAACCGATATACCACCTGTTACCGGGGTAGTTCCCGCGCATCCGCGCGGTTGGAGTGTTACTCAATGCTGGTGCTTCGGTACTTCATGTATGTCGGCGGGACGCTGCTCGCACTGCTGTTGCTGTGCGCCGCGGTACTGCCAAAGCCGCCGGTTGACGACACGGTTGCGTCCGCTTCGGATGTGCCCTCAATCCGGATCCATTCTCAGCAGAAATGGCCCGAGCGCGTTGTGCTCGATACCAATGCCCAGATGCCCGCGCCCGTAAACGTTGTGCAGGCCGTTGCGCCAGCGGAGCAGTCCGCCTCGGCCAAGGCGCGGGTGCGCGAGGCTTTCGCCCAGCTGCCTGCCGACCAGGCCAAGGAACAGGCGGTCGCAGATGTGAAGAAGGCGGAACCGAAGCCGCCGGTCAAACGCAGGGTCGCCAGGGCGCGCCCCGCACCGCAACCGTATTATCAGCAGGGCTATTACGGCTATCCGCCGCAATATTATCCTCAAGGCCGGATGCAGGTGGCCCAGCAGCCCCGTTTTGGCTTCCTTTGGTAGTTTCCTCGGGGGCGAAGCCCCCGAGATTAATCAGCAGCCGTGGCAGATGCTCTTGATCTTGGTATCGAGGAGCTTGTCCTCCTGTTCGGCTGCTGCCTTCACATAATCGTCATTGGCGTGCCGCTGGTCGCTCGCGAGGTTGTCACCGCCGTGCGAACCGCTGCTCATAGTGTGACGGTGGCCAAATCCGCCGTGGTGGCTGCCGCGTGCGTCAGCCGGGGGAAGGGCGGCGAGTCCCAGAACTGCCAGCGTCAATATTGTCAGTTGCATTGCAAGCAATCCTCAACACTTTCAACGTCTTGCCATGTTACGATGGTAACCGCGAAGGGCGAAATCGGGGCAGGGTCCCTTCACAATTTCGCGCGTTGGCGGCTTTTGCACCGTTTCTCCGGATCTTGATTGCGCGACTGTGCCGTCGCGGCCCGGACAGTTGTATAGTTGCGAAAGAGGGGGCTGTGCTGCGTTGCATTCGTTCCAGTTGAAACTCAAGCAACGGAGATCGGCCATGAAAGTGAAGGACGTGATGCACAAGGGCGTCGACTGGGTCGCGCCGGATACGCCTGTCACTGAGCTCGCGAAATTGATGAAGGCGCATGACATCGGCTGCATTCCGGTCGGCGAGGACGATCGGCTGATCGGGATGGTGACTGATCGCGACATTGTCTGCAAAGGGCTTGCCGCCAAGAATTTCGATGCATCGCGCGCGATGGCAAAGGACGTGATGACAGAGGGCATCCATTGCTGCCGCGATGACGACGATCTTGCCAAGGCGGTGCATCACATGGAGCAGCTGCACATCCGCAGGCTGCCGGTCATCAACAAGAGCAGGCGCATGGTAGGCATGATCAGCCTCGGCGATGTCGGCCAGTTCGCCGGCGCCGAGCTTGTGACGGAATGGGTCAGGAGCGTTTCAGCGCATCACTGAACCTGCGCGGGCTCCGATGTCTGGCGGGCAAGTGATGTCGGAGTCCTTGCTTTGCGCGCGGCGCCTGACCACGCTGAGGCGGGCATTCATTTTCCGTTCAGGCCTTACATCCTTAATCTGGCCGGTCATCGGCGATGGAGGGGAGCGATGAGACATCTGCTGGGCGGCCTGCTTGGGGCAGGCTGCTTGATCCTCGCGATCGATGCGCTGGCCCAGTCGGCGATACCTTCGGCAAACCCTCCTTCGACGAACACGCCGTCCGTGCCTGTTGTTCAGAACGTGACGGCGCCCGCAGCCCCGGTCAATCCCTCCAGGCGTTTCGTCTGCCGCGCGGCTGCGCAGAAATTTCAGGGACAGGAACGCGCCGACCAGATGCAGCTGTGCGTCGAGCAGGTTCGCCTCGACTGCCTGAGGCAGGCGATCGACCAGAAGGTCGTCGGCCCGCAGCGCAGGGATTTTGTACAGGATTGCATCGGTGAGTAGCGCAGGGTTCACTGTGCCGGATGTTGTGCGACATAGCCGGCGCGCAATCCGCCGATAAATCCGCAGCTTGCATAGAAAGCGTGGACCCGCGGGTCCTTGCGCCCGGTCTGCAACAGCACGTGATGACAATCCCTGGCCCAGGCCGTCGCCAGCGCAGCCTCAACGACCGCGCGCCCATAACCCTTGCCGCGGAAGTCGGGGTGCGTGACGACGTTTTCGAGAAAGCCGTGTCCCCGTCCGCCGCGCAATAGATTCGGCGCGGTGACCAGCATGCAGGTCGCAACAATCTGTCTCGCGACACTGGCGACGAAAACATCAACGCCGGGATGCCCCAGCATGTCGGCCCAGATCCGCGCGGCATGCTCGGCCGGTTCTGCTGCGGCGCTGACCTCCGAGGCGCGAAACAGTTCGAGCAGCGACGTCAGATCAGACGCGATGGCAGGCCTGGCCGCTTGCATCCCCCGCACCCCCCATGGTGAGATGCCGATCAATCTATCCTTGATCGTGCCGGGCTCTTAAGGCTTGTTCGATGCACCGCTCATTTGCCCACAGGAAGCCGCGTGAACCCGCCCGACGGGTTAAGGGGGCCTGTTCGAGCTTTGTGGCGGCGATCGAAGCGGCCGGGCCGGCTGGTCCCGTGGCAAGCGGTCCGAGGGTTGCGTCCCCGTCCGGGCCGACGCATAGTCGCTGCCATGCATCTCTCAAAACTTACGTCCCTGCTGATCGGCCTTGCCATGGCGGCGGCGGCCGCGTTATGGCTGGCTAATCTCGCCCACAACGATTTCGGCGTTCCCCGCCACATCATCCGCGCCGATGCGCTGCTGTCGGCCTTGCTCGTGTTCGGCCTGCTCGTGATCGGGCTGTTCTCGCGCCGACTGGGAAATCGCGGTTGACTTGTCAGCGGCTTTATTCCGTCCGGTTCTGGCCGCCGCCGGGTGGAAGTTTCCGCACAAGTCTGCTATCCGGGCAGCCCTTGCGCGCTCGTAGCTCAGCTGGATAGAGCATCGGATTTCGATTCCGAGGGTCGGGAGTTCGAATCTCTCCGAGCGCGCCAATAAAATCAATTGCTTAGAGCTGCCTTTGAAGAGAACGGAATGAGTAGTTTGCAATTCGGTTTGGAACTTACGTTTCACTAATTCTGCTCGCGGTTTTCACGCTTCCGCATTGCCTGCACTGCCAATTCGAATTTGCCGCCGAGATAATGCGCCTGAAGGATTCGATCGACTTCCTTTAAGCTGTGCCCGGTAATCGACGCGATTTCCGCAGTGCTGCAGCGGCGAGCGCTAGGCAAGTGACAGAAATGCGGTCTCGCGGTTTGCCGAGCCGTGATACTGCGGATGCGCTCGTGTTGACGCTGGCGTTCGGCGACGACGTATCCGCCATGCGAAGCGCCCCACGCGGATTCGAGCGCCGACACTCGATCAATTTTCCGAGGCACGGAGTGGCATGAAAATCATCCACTACATCACGGGTGCCGGTCGAAAATTGCAGCTCACGTCACCCGAAGGCGAGGCGCCCCGCGCCGTTGCGTCGGCGCTGTTGCGCAAAAGTGGCTCGCGGCCGAAGGTCCGGATTTCGATCGGCCGCTGTCATACCAGAAGTGGAGCTACTAGCTTCCGCGATTCAGCAGGCCGGGGTGAATGCGGACGCCTGATTGCGACGGCGATAAGCGAGGAAGCCGACGCCTGCGAAGCCCAAGATCATCATCGCCCAGGTGGAGGGCTCGGGGGCGGCCGTTACTGAAAGATTTGCGGAGCCGTCACTTGAACTCGTTGCAGAAGAATATTCCGTTACAGGATAGCTGGCCCAGTACGACGTGTCGTGCCACTCCGAGCAGGTCTCCAAGAAACCGCAAGAATAATAAGTGTAATAACCCTGTTGAACGTAATAATATTGGGTAGTCGTATACTCGTCGTAATATTGAGCGGTGAAAGAAAATCCAGGAGTAAGATTTCCGGGGTTTAGATAATTAAAGGTTTGTGAGAACGATTGGAGAGAGTTTCCGTATGCGATTGATTGAGTTTGCGTCTGCCCGTCGCCAGACGTGAATGTTACCGTTCCGCCTGTGAAGAATGCCCCCCAGTACCCGGGATCGGGGCTAACCTGAAGAGTCAAATTTTCCGTAATCGAACCGCCCTGTATGACGGTTGAGTCCGATATCGAGAAGTTATCCAACACGCTGGCGAAGGCTTCAGACGAAAGCAAACCAGCTACCGTGGGCAGGGCCGCCAGCAAAGTCATTAATCTACGATTCATTTTGCTACCCCCTTAAATAATCATTTAAAGTTCCAAATGAGTCTGGTTTTGTCAACCGCCGCAGTTGCGGAATCTTTGGGGAGCGACCCAACCCAAATGGGGTAGATCCAATAGCGCCAATTAGCGCTCACGCACCAGCAGGGTGCGGCCAGGACAATGCGCTACGAAGCGGATCATTCCAGCGGGCATCCCAAGGCGAAAAAGCCGCGCCATGTACTCTGACCGGCTGCCGCCGTGCTTGAACGCTTCCACCGCATCCTCAAACGCAACCATGCTGGTGACGGTCGGAATGTTAAGCCATCCACTATCGCAGATTAGGCTGCTTTGACGCTGTCTGACGCATCCGGTCTGACCCAAATCCCAATGCCGGGGGGCATGTTAGCGCTGACTTGCTTTCCGTTATGCGCGACCGCGGAGCTGGTAGTTCAGCACCCGGGATATTTCACGAACTGATTGCCGGAATGGGAGGAGCGAGAGGGCCCGGTGCGCTAACGGCAACGTGTCGGGCCTTTTCCTCTCGACGCCGAGGTTGCGCCATGCCTCTCTCGAAGAACGTGCCGATAAGGGCACCCAACGGGATCTGCAGCGCGAGCCACACGATGATGATTGTCAAAACCATGTAACCAAACCCAAGGGTGTCCCTGCCCGAGGCCGTGAAGTAAACGCGGAAGTGGATTTGGAGGTTCCACCGGGGAAACCGATAGCGCCTCATGTAGGCGGAAAGGAGCCTTTTTTCTGGATTTCCACTTGATTTTCGTACCGGGCGCCACGTTGGTCCAATTTGGAATGCCCTGACGGAACTAGCCTACAGACTGGTTTGAAAATCATATTGATGGCCCTAAATGAGCCAATGGTATGGAAACCAGCTTATTGAACCGGAGGGTTTCCGGATGTGCCTTATCAGAGCCTATTTGCGGGCCAGCACCGATGGGCAGGATACCAGCGGCGCCCGCCAGCAGGTCGAGAAGTTCGCCGGAGATCGCGGCATGCAGATTGCCGCTTGGTATCTGGAAAACGAGAGCGGCACCAAGCTGGCGCGTCCGGAACTGTTCCGCCTGCTCGCCGCCTCCCATCCCGGCGACGTGCTCCTGGTTGAGCAGGTCGACCGCCTGTCACGCCTCGGTGCGGCCGACTGGGACCGCTTGAAGGTCGAGCTGGCGGCCCGCAAGGTCCGCATCGTCGCGCTCGACTTGCCGACGAGCTGGATGATGGCAACCGGCGAGGTCGACGACTTCACCGCACGGATGTTCGACGCGATCAACGGCATGATGCTGGACATGCTCGCCGCGGTCGCGCGCAAGGATTACGAAGATCGGCGCCGTCGTCGGATGGAGGGACAAGAAAGAGCGAAAGCCGAGGGCAAGGACGTGGGCCGCCCGGAAAACAAGAAGCGGAACGCGAAGATCTTGGCGATGCTCAAGGGCGGCGCCTCCTACTCGGCGGTGCAGGAAGCGACCGGATGCAGCCGAGCGACGGTCGCCAAGATCGCGAAGCGCGCAAAGGCTGCCTAGCGCGTTGGCCGCTCGGCGTCTGCAAGCAATTGTCTCACCTGCCCGTATTACGCGATGAATCTGCACCTGTTGCGACACGTCGCGATGCCGCCTGTGCGACGCGATGCGCGCGTCTTCAACAAACGTTTCTGCTGACATTCAAACCGTTGCGCACTTCGCTGTGCAGTTATCCAATCGATTGATTGGAAACGGGAGTTTCGCGTGCGCTTACGGACCGCGTGCTCCGCCGTCGCATCAATGTCATTCGCGTGTAAGAAAGCTGCCAGAAATCGGCAACAACGCGTCGCTAAGTTTTGAATCGTTCAAATCGTTGGCGGCCGGGGTCGCAGGGGCAGGTTCGGAGTAACCCGGACCCTGGCGTGCGCCTGCTTTTGCCTGCCGGCGGTGCAAAAACAGGCTGGGCGTGTTGCGACGATTTTCATTTTTTTTCTGCGTCATCGCAGCCGTTTCTCTGGGGCTAGCGATCAACAGCGTGACAGCGTTTCTTGGCGCGGCGGGCCTGTCGGCGTCAAGAGACGTGGGGCGCGACGTATGCGCGCGGCCCACGGTGGGCAGCGCCGTTGCCGAACCGCAGGATATGCGCAGCCATGACGGCGTGCTCGAGCTCGATCTGTCCGTGCATGACGAGAAGCTGCCGGATGGCTCGAGCCGCTACTGCTATTTGACATCGGACCGAAAGCCGTCGCCGAACCTGCGGCTCAAGCCCGGCGATCTCCTCCTCATTCACTTCAAGAACGATCTCACCGATCTCGCCGCAGCTCAGCCGGAGATCGATCGCGCACTCATCAACGGTCCGATCTGCACGGCAAAGAAGCCGGTCGATGCGTGCGCGAGCGGTGCGATGACGCCCGTTTCAACCAATCTGCATTTCCACGGCCTCTCGGTGCCGCCGGTCTGCCACCAGGACGACGTGTTGCATACCTCGATCCAGCCCGACGATCCCGTGTTCGATTATCGCGTGCGGATTCCTGACGACGCAGCGCCCGGGCTCTATTGGTATCACCCGCATCTTCACGGTTTCAGTAAGACACAGGTGCTCGGCGGTGCGTCCGGTGCCCTGATCATCGAGGGGATCGAGCGTGCCGATCCGCAACTCGCCGGCCTGCCGGAGCGCGTGCTGGTGATCCGCGACCAGGATCTCGTCAACCCGGAGGCGCCACCTGCAATATCCGAGCCGGCGATGTCGAAGAGCCAGCTCGACAGCGACGGCGACGCCGTCAACAGCGGGACCGGCTTCGGCAAGCCGTCGAAGGATCTGTCAGTGAACTTCGTCCCCGTGCCGTATCCGGATTATCCGACGGCGCGGCTAACGATGAAGCCCGGCGAGAAGCAGTTGTGGCGTGTGCTCAACGCGTCCGCCATCACCTATCTCAATCTTGCCGTGCTCTTCGGGCGATCGCCCCAACAGCTCGGCATTGTCGGCATCGATGGCGTGCCGCTGCATTTCGACGGCTCGCCGTCGCAGGCCGTGCAGTGGGTCAGCCATATCGGGCTGCCGCCAGGCTCCCGCGTCGAATTCATCGTCGAGGGACCACCGCTCGGCGGGCCCGCACTGTTGGTGACGCGCGCGGTGGATACCGGCCCCGCCGGTGAGAACGATCCCAACCGCGCGCTGGTCGCAATCACCGCGGATGCGAATGCGCCCGAGCCGCAGACTTCACTGCCGTCGCGCACCGAGCCTTTTCCGGCGCCCACCCGGCCTTGGGTCGGCGACGTCGCTCCGGTGCACGTCAGGCGGCTTTATTTTTCAGAGCAACAGGAGAATCCGAACGATCCCAACAGTCCCACACGATTCTTTCTGACCATGGACGGCGAGACACCGAAGCCGTTCGATCCGCAATCGGACATTCCCGATATCGTCGCAAGGCAAGGCGACGTCGAGGACTGGATCATCGAGAACCGCTCGACAGAGCTGCATGATTTTCACATTCATCAGCTGCATTTCCAGCTCATCGATTGGAACGGCATAGCCGTCCACGAGCCTTTCCTGCGCGATACGGTGAACGTCCCTTACTACAAGAGCCGGATGCTGGCCTATCCCAGTGTGCGGCTGCGCATGGATTTTCGCGATCCCGCTATCGTCGGCACCTTCGTCTACCACTGCCACGTCCTCGAGCATGAGGACGGCGGCATGATGGGAAGAATCCAGGTTGTGCCGGCGAGCACTGCAACGTCCACCACACTGTCCAACCAAAACAAGAAAGGAGAGCTTTAATGCTCAACAAGCGTAAGTCACGTTTGCTACAGAGTTGCAGCCTCTGCCTGAGCGCCGTGGCGCTGGGCCAGATGACCATCACCCCGGTGCTTGCGGCTCAACCTGGTAAGCCCATCACCCCGATCAAGCATGTCATCGTCATCATCGGCGAGAACCGCAGCTTCGATCACGTCTTCGCCACCTTCAAGCCGAAGCCGGCGGGCGAGAGCGTCAACAACCTGCTGACGCAGGGCATCATCGAGCTCGATGCCAACAAGAATGCGATTCCCGGCCCGAACTTCGAGAAGGCGCACCAGCAGTCGGCCACGGACGCAGGTCCGGCGGACGCGTTCCTGCTGACGCCTGCGAAGACCAACTTCCCGAACGACCAGCTGCCGGCGCCGCTGGTGGGCGGACCCAAGGTCTCCTACATCCCGAACCAGTGCTCGAGCTCAACGCCGATCACGAGCTGCGAAGCCAGCCTCGAACTGGCCAAGCAGTCCGAAAGCGGTCTGCCCGAGGGCTATTATCAGTTCCTCTTGACCGGCGGTACCGGCCAGGCCTCGAAGACGCCCGACCAGCGTATCACCAATGTGAGCGCGCTGCCGGCCGGCCCCTTCCAGCTGACCAATGACAGCGGCATGCCCTATGACACATATGCGGCGAGCCCGGTGCATCGTTTCTACCAGATGTGGCAGCAGCTGAACTGCGGCCCCAAGCAGGCCACCCAGGACAATCCGTCGGGCTGTAACGCCAACCTGTTCGCCTGGGTCGAAGTGACCGTCGGCGCCGGCGGCAACGGCGCTCTGCCGCCGTCCAACTTCTCGACCGAGTATTCACCGACCGCGACCACGACCGGCGAAGGCTCGACCGCGCTCGGCTTCTACAACGTGCAGAAGGGCGATGTGCCTTACTTCACAAAGCTCGCGAACAACTACGCGATGAGCGACAACTTCCACCAGTCCGTCAACGGCGGCACCGGTTCGAACCACATCATGCTCGGCCACGCCGACGCGATCTGGTTCAGCGACGGCAATGGCAACGCCGCCACGCCGCCGAACAACGTCAAGGTCTTCAACGGCACGGTCGATGCCGGCATCGTCCAGATGATCGAAAACCCGAACCCGGCCCCGAACAGCAACAACTGGTACGCCGAGGACGGTTACGGCGCCGGCGGCAACGCTGGCTTCCCGCCGCCATACTCGACCAACCCGGTCTCGGGTGGCGGCTCCTACTCGGTCTGCGCCGACGCCACCCAGCATGGCGTGAAGCCGGTCGTGGAATATCTCAACTCGATGAAGATCAACCCGAACTGCGAGGCAGGCCATTACTACCTGCTCAACAACTACAACCCGGGCTATTTCGGTAACGGCAAGAATGCCTACACCGACCACAATCCGGCCAACACGCCGTTCACGATCCCGCCGTCGTCGGTCAAGAGCATCGGCGACGCCATGAATACAGCCAACATGTCCTGGAAATATTATGGCGACCAGTGGGACAACTACGTCAACGACCCCTATCAGCTGAACTGGGGCGCGGCGGGTCCGAAAGCCGACGAGTACTGCAACATCTGCAATCCGTTCCAGTACGACACGTCGATCATGTCGAACCCGGCTCAAGTAAAGGCTCACATCCAGGACTCGATCAACCTGTATGCTGACATTACCGAGCACACCCTGCCGGCGGTCTCGTTCGTCAAGCCGAGCGGCTACACCGACGGTCACCCGAACTCGTCCAAGCTCAACCTGTTTGAAGGCTTCGTGAAGAAGATCGTCGACCAGGTCGAGGCCTCCGATTACGCCACCGATACGGCGATCTTCATCACCTTCGACGAAGGTGGTGGCTACTATGACTCGGGCTACGTGCAGCCGGTGGACTTCTTCGGCGACGGTACCCGTATCCCGATGATCATCGTGTCGCCTTACGTGAAGCAGGGTCACATCTCGCATGAATATTCCGATCACGTTTCGATCGTGAAGTTCATCGAGCGCAACTGGGGCCTCTCGCCGCTCACCGGCCGCAGCCGTGACAATCTGCCGAACCCGGTCGCCGCGCCGATCAATCCCTACGTCCCGGTGAACCGTCCGGCGATCAGTGACCTGTTCGACTTCTTCGAGTTCTCGAAGACGGGTACCAAGAACCATGGTTGGAATTAATTAACCGCCAGCTTTGACGATATCGGAGCCCGCTGGCCGCAAGCCGGCGGGTTCTTCTTTTGACAAATGCGCGTTGTGCCGGGACTGGGGATGTCGTACCCAGACTGGCCGCGTGCCATCCGGCTGTCGCTGGACGGTTGCCTGGCGCCATCGGGATGAGCCCCATGTTGCGGCAGATCATCTTTGGAAGCGCGATCAGTCTCGTCGACATATCCGTTCATGCGGTCGCGATGACGGTGGTCATCGAGGCGGCGCGGGCCACCGCGGCAAGGGCGCCGGCATTCGCCGTGCTTCGATTGATTGCAGTGATGATCGCAACTGTCGCGGTGCTGATGGCGGCGCATCTGTGCGAGATCGGGATATGGGCGGCGGCTTACGCGCTGGTCGACGCGGTGCCTGATGGTTCGGATCATTTTTACTTCGCGTTCGTCAATTTCACGACGCTCGGATATGGGGACATTGTGCCTGTCCAGCGCTGGCGAATCTTGGGCCCCATGACCGCCATGGACGGGGTGCTGCTGTTCGGCTGGTCGACCGCGGTGATCTTCGCTGTCCTGATCCAGACACTTGGGCGTGATCCCAAATAAGTGCTATCGGCATCACCGGGCCGGCGGTCATGTGCGTGGCGGGAGCAAATAGAGCGTCATGCCGAAAATGACGTAAACCAGAAGAAGCAACGCCCCGATGAACCAGGCCGATCGGCCGGCATTCGTGACGAACGACGCGGTCAACGACGCAATCAGCATCATCGCGACCGCGCCGCGCCAGAACTGCAGGTCCATGGGCGAGGGACCGATCAGGTAGCTGAGGAGCACCAGGACCGGAGCTACGAACAGCGCAATTTGAACCGCGCTCCCAAGAGCGATGCTGACGCTCAGGTCAAGCTTGTCCTTTCGTGCCGCCGAGAAGGCCGACACCATTTCGGCCGCGGCACCGACAAGCGCAACGATAATGACTCCGACAAAGGCTGGAGTGATACCAAGCGCGACCGCCGCCTGCTGGACAGATTCGACGAACACCTCGCTGACGAGCGCCACCAGCACGGTGACGACCGCCAGCGTTGTCAGGGCAAGGGACGGCGGCCATTTCAGTTCGCTCTCGCTGCCGTGCTGCGCGCTCGCGAAGAACTCGCGATGCGTTTTGAGCGAGAACAGCAGTCCGAGACCATAGGCGACCACAAGCAGCAGAGCGAGCGCAACGCTCAGCGTGTTCGTAAAGGTCGCATTCGTCACGGAATTGTCAGCGTCGGCGAGAACCGACGGAATCAGTATTGCGATCGTGGCGAGGAATAGCAGCCCGGATTGAAGCCGGGCCGTATTGCGATTGTAGTCCTGGATATGGTGCACGAGGCCGCCGAGCAGGAACGAGGCTCCCAGCATGAAAAGTGTGTTGGTGAGGATGGCTCCGACAATTGAGGCCTTGACGAGCACGTATTGACCGGCGCGCAGGGCCGTCAAGGCGATGACCAGCTCGGTGAGGTTTCCAAGGGTCGCATTGAGCAGGCCGCCAATCATGTCGCCGGTTCTGATCGCGACGGACTCGGTGGCAAGGCTGAGCAATGCCGCCAAAGGCACGATCGCCAGCACCGACAACACGAACAGAAGCGTATGCGCCTCGGGATAGAGGAATTGTGCGACAAGCACGATCGGGACCAGCACCAGCAACCAGAGCAGCGGCGTGCTCCGGAGCTCTTCAATCAACGGGCTCATATCATCTGCCTGCGTATGAGTAGCGATCTCTTTATCGCCGCGGCAGGCCGACCGCCTGCCTATTTCTTCACGGCACCGGTGGTCGCACCTTCGACCATATCGTCGATCGGCTGCCAGGTGCGGCCATCGAACTGGATCAATCGCAGTTGCTTGATCGGCCGAAAATCAGACGGCGCCGTACTGATGGTGATACCGGGCAGCAGGGGAGGCGCCTGGTAGTCCGCGAGCCGGGCCGCTTGCCGCATGACGTTTTCCCGCGTCAGGTCGTCGCCACATTGCTTGAGCACTTGGGCCAGCGTCTCCGCGGCCGCGTAGCCGAACAGTGCCGCGCTGTCGTCCTTGTCTCCGCCAGGATAGTAGCGCTCTATGAACGACAGCCATGCCTTGGTCGCCGGGTCGTCCTTCCATGCAGGATCGCTCATGTCCTTCAGGAAAGAGGCCGAGATGACACCGAGCGAATTTTCAAGGCCGGCAGGCCGCAGCGCGGTGGCGATCGACGCTGCCATATCGTTCACCATGAACACCGGATGCCAATCGAGGTCTGACACGATCCGTATGGTTCGGGCGGCGTTCGTCGGCTCGCCCGCAAACACAAGGATGTCCGCTCCCGATTGCTTCAGGATCGACACATGCGTGTCGAGATGCGCATCCGAAGCCTCATAGGCGATATCCACGATGATGTTGCGCCTGAGATCGCCGAGGCCGTCCTGCAATCCACGGAACAGGGCTCGCCCGAACTGATCGTTCTGCCAGAGCACGACGATCTTCTTTCCGGGATAGAAGGCCTGGACATAGTTCGCGTAGATGCGGCCCTCGGACCGGAACGAGGGTTGCCAGCCGATGGTCCAGTGATAGGCGGCCGGATTGCTCCACTCGTCGTCACCGGAGGCAACGAACAGCTGGGGAATCTGCTGCTCGTTCAGGAATTTGCGCACTGCAAGGTTGGCCTCCGTTCCGAACGAGCCGAACATCAGGAGAACGTTGTCCTGATCGACCAATCCCCGGGTGAGTTCGAGCGCGGTCGACGGGTCGGACTTGTCGTCATAGGAAATGAAACGCACCTTGCGGCCGTTGATTCCGCCGCGCTCGTTGATCATGTCGAAATAGGCGGCCTCGGCCTTGCCGATCGCGCCGAACGCCGCGAGCGCGCCGGTATATGGCATGAGATTGCCGATGCGGATCTCGGTATCGGTGACGCCTTGCTCACGGGCGCCCTGGGAGATCGCGCCGAGCGATGTCAGCGCGACCGCGATTGCCACAAGTGCTCGGCTTGGCCCCTTCATCGGAACACTCGACGGTTCGAGGGACTTCACGGCTCCGCTGCCGCGGTCAAGGATGGTTGCGCCGCGATGCCACAGGATCCGCGTGTTTGATGGCCGCGCGCTTGATATGGATCAAGCCGCACCTCCATCGGCGCGAGATACGCCGGAACTGAAGCAGATTTGCGACGCTGCGGGCGCAGCGAATGGTTCGGGATCGATTATTCCGCGGCCTTCGCCGCGCCGTGTCCCAACCGCTGCGACACTTCGCCGGCGCAGTCACGCAACGCAGCGGCAATGCTGCTGTCCCAGTTGATGTTGAAGGTGCCGGCCGGCCCCATGGCGGTGATGACGAGCACGACGCGGCCGGAATGATCGAACACGGGGGCGGCAAAGGCGTTGACGCCGGGCAAGGGATCGCCGATGGCGCGCGCGAGTCCCTGCCGGCGTACCTCGTCGAGCATCGTCTCGATCTCGGCATTCTTCAAGCGCTTGAGATTGTAGCCGATGCCGAGGCGGTCGAGGCCGCTGTCCAGCGCGGCCTTCAACGTCTTCGCTGGCAGGAACGCGGCGAACGCCCGCCCGGTCGCGGTTTCGAGCAGCGCCATCGCCGATCCCGCGCGCATGGAGATGTGCACCGGATGGCTCGGCTCCTCGAGCCGCACCACGGTCGGTCCGTGCGTACCCCAGACCGCGAGCGAGACCGCATGATCGATGGCATCGGCCAGCGCGGCGATCTTCGGTGTTGCGATCCGGACCGCCGAGAGGCGGTGGAGGCTGATCAGCCCGAGTTCGAGCGCCAGCGCGCCGATCTCGTAGCGCCCGGTGGTCTCGTCCTGCTCGATCAGGCCGATGCGGGAGAAGCTCACCAGATAGGGATGCGCCTTGGCGGGTGGCATGCCTGCTTCGCGCGCGAGGTCGCGCAGCATCATCGGCTCGCCGCTGCGGGCGAGCGCGCGCAATAACTCTCCGCCCACCTCGATCGATTGAATGCCGCGGCTTTCCCTGCTCATGCCATTCGCTTCTACGCCGCCAGAAACCCGCCGTCGACCGGCAGCGTTACGCCGTTCACATAAGATGCCATGTTCGAGACCAGGAACACCACGGGCCCGACCAGTTCGTCCGGCTGCCCGACCCGCCCCTGCGGCGTACGGCCCATGAAGCCGGCAAGCCGTGCCGGATCGTTGCGCGTTGCCTCCGTCATGGCGGTCTCGATCACGCCGGGAGCGATCGCATTGACGCGGATACCGTCGGCCGCGAGGTCGCGCGCCAGGGCCTGGGTCAGGAGCTTGACGCCGCCTTTCGAGGGCGCGTAGCCGAGCGTGCCGCCGATGCCGACAAAGGAGGCGATCGAGCCGAGATTGACGATGGTGCCACGGGTTTCGCGCAGAGCCGGCAGGAACGCGTGCGTGACATTGAAGACGCCGGTGAGGTTGACGTCGAGCACGCGCCGCCAGTTTTCAGGCGCGCGCGGGGAATCGATGCCCTCGCGGATGATGAGGCCGGCATTGTTGATCAGGATCGCGATTGCGCCAACCTCCTGTCCGACGGTCCGGGCCAGTGTGTTGCAGGCGGCCGCATCCGTCACATCGAGCGGGAAAGCCCAGGCGCCGCGGCCCCGGTCACGGATATCGGCGGCGGTGCGCTCGGCGCCGGCGCGATCGACATCGCTCACCACGACGTCAGCCCCATGCGCGGCAAGGCCGAGCGCAATCGCACGCCCATTGCCATGCGCTGCGCCGGTGACCAGCGCGCGCTTGCCGGCAAGGGTGTCGCCGATGGAGCTCACGCTGCGCTCCTTTCGGCCGCGCTGTCGGCCAGATGCCGCCCCGCGATGTAGCCGAAGGTCAGCGCGGGACCCAGCGTGATGCCGGCGCCGGGATAGTTACCGCCCATGATGCTCGCCATGTCGTTGCCGGCCGCGTAAAGCCCCGGAATGACCCGGCCATCGGCATCGAGTGCGCGCGCATTCGCATCGGTGACGATTCCGGCATAGGTGCCGAGATCGCCGATCACCATCTTGATGGCATAGAAGGGACCATCCTTTAGCGGCGCGACGCAGGGATTAGGGCCATGCAGCGCATCGCCCTGATAGCGGTTATAGGCGCGCGAGCCCTTGCCGAAGGTGGGGTCGCGTCCCTCGGCGGCCTCGGCATTGAACTGGGCAACGGTGTCGGCCAGTCCCTTGGCGTCGATCCCGGCTGTCGCGGCGAGCTCGGAGAGCGTTGCACCACGCATCAGATAGCCGGAGCGCAGATGATGGCCTGTTGGCATCGGGAAGGGCGGCACGCAGCCGAGGCCGTATTTGCGCAACGCCTTGTGGTCGCAGATCAGGAAGGCTGCGATTTCATCGTTCGGCTTCGCGGCCTTGGTCATGGCCTGGACGAAGTCGTGATAGGAATTCCCTTCATTGGCAAAGCGCTTGCCGTCGCGCATCACCGCGATGACGCCGGGCTTGGCGCGGTCGATGAAATGCGGCATCACGCCGCGCGAGCCGTCCTTGCGCGTTGTCAGCGAAACCGGGACCCAGGCGGCGGCATTCGGCAGGCGGTTCTCGACGCGTCCGCCGGCGGATTCCGCAAGCCGCAGGCCGTCGCCGGTGTTGCCGACAGGTCCAGGCGAGAAATGCTCGGCGCCGGTCGGCGCATGCGGGAACATTGCCTTGCGCCGCGCCACGTCATGCGGAAAGCCGCCGCAGGCGAGCACGACGCCGCGCTTAGTGCGGACCTCGATGGTGCGGCCCTCGCGCAGGATGCGCGCGCCGCGCACGGCTCCGTTCTCGACGATCAGCTCGCTGACAGGCGAGGACAGCCACAACGGGATCTTCAGGTCGAGCGCGGATTTTGCCAGCCGTCCCGCGAGCGCATTGCCGTTGGTCAGGGTCATGCCGCGGCCGTAGCGCATCACGTCGCGGAAATGCCGCGACAGACGCTTGGCGACATAGACCGCCGAGGTCAGCGATTTGGTCGCGCGCATGAAATGGATGATCTCCTTGCCGGAGCCGAGCATCATGCCGAACACGGTGAGCTCGGGCAGGGGCGCGCCGAGATTCTTGATGTGCTCGCCGAGCTCCCGTCCGTCGAAGGGGCGGGTGACCATGGAGCGGCCGCCCTGCGCGCCGCCCGGCGCTTCCGCATGATAGTCGGGGAAGACCAGCGGCATATCGAAGCGCAGCGCGGTCTTGCTCATGAAGAAGTCGACCGCCTCCGGCCCTGCGGCGAGGAAGGCATCGACCCGCGCGGCGTCGTAATTGTTGCCGGCTTCATGCCGCAGATAAGTGCGCGCCTGGTCCGGGCTCTCAGTAATGCCATAGGCTCGCGCGAGCGAGGTGCCGGGGATCCAGAGCCAGCCGCCGGAGCGGGCAGTGGTGCCGCCAAAGCGCGGCTCCTTTTCAACGATCAGCACATTGAGCCCGCGATGGCGCGCGGTGATTGCGGCGGCCATGCCGGAGCAGCCGGAGCCGGCCACCAACACGTCGCATTCGTAAACCTCATTCGCGGCCTTGCCGTCTGCACTCATGGCTGCCTCACTTCTTCACAAGCGGACACTTGGATTCCGAGAGCGGACGGAACGCGTCCTCGCCCTTCACGGTCTTGACGATGTCGAGATAGTCCCAGGGCTCCTTGGACTGTTCCGGCGACTTCACCTTGGCAAGATACATGTCGCGGATGACGCGGCCATCCTCGCGCAGCTTGCCGCCGTGCACGAAGGTATCTTCGATCGGCAGCTCGCGCATCTTGGCCATGACCTTTGCGGGATCGTCGGTACCCGCAGCCTTGATCGCCTTGAGATAATGCAGCACCGAGCCGTAGACGCCGGTCTGGATCATGGTCGGCATGCCACCAGTGCGGGCGAAGAATCTCTTGGACCATGCGCGGGTCGCGTCATCCATGTTCCAGTAGGATGCCGTGGTCATGTAAGTGCCTTGCGCCGCCTTCAGCCCGATGGCGTGCACGTCGGTGTCAAACATCAGGAGACCCACGAGCTTCTGGCCGCCCTGGACCAGGCCGAATTCGCCGGACTGCTTGATCGCATTGTCAGTGTCCTGGCCGGCATTGGCGAAAGCCACCACGTCCGCCTTCGAGCTCTGCGCCTGCAGGGCAAAAGAGGAGAAGTCGGCGGTGTTGGTGGGATGACGCACGCTGCCGAGCACGGTGCCGCCCATCTCCTTGATGAAGCGCGTGGCGTCGGCTTCAAGCTGGTGGCCGAAGGCATAGTCGGCGGTGACGAAGAACCAGGATTTGCCGCCTTCCTTGATCACTGCTGATGCCGTGACCTTCGACAGCGCGTAGGTGTCGTAGGTGAAATGCACGGTGTTGGGACTGCACAGCTCGTCCGTCAGCGAGCTCGCGCCGGGCCCGGAGAGGAGCGCAATCTTGTTGCGCTCGCGCACGAGGTTATGGACCGCGATCGCGATGCCGGAATTGGGAATATCGACGACGGCGTCGACCTTGCCATTGTCGAACCAGCCGCGCGCGATCTGCACGCCGACATCGGTCTTCATCTGGTGGTCGGCGCTGATGATCTCGATCGGCTTGCCAAGCACGGTGGGACCGAATTCCTCCACCGCCATCTTCGCCGCTTCCACCGAGCCCGGACCGGAATTGTCGCGGCCCCAGCTCGAGAGGTCGGTGAGCACGCCGATGCGCACCACGTCATCCGAGATCTGCGCGTTCGCCACGGAAGTCATCGCGACAAAAATTGCGGTCACACCGACGCAGGCCAATAGCTTTGTCTTCATGGGTTTCCTTCCCTGATTCCCCGCTCTGCGGCGGCTTTCCCGAACATCAATGCTTGGAATGGCGTTAAATTAGTAAATAGCAAATCAATTTGTCAATAACAAATTTGGCATGCCTGTTCGGTGGCGTGTGGGAGCCCGCGGAAGTCCGCGGCAACCGAGCGGCGCGTGGCGGAGAAAAGAGATGAAGGCAGCTGCGGCCCGGCCTCTGCTGGGTCGCGTCAGTCAGAAAACGATTGTGGCCCACGCCGGCGGAGAGCCGGCGTGGGCCACGGTTTTGTCGCGAGACTTTTGGTTACGGCGGCGATGGCCGTCAGTCGTGTTCGTAGCCGTAGACCTCGGGGAGTATGAAGATCGCAGCGAGCAGCCCGATCAGCGGGAAGATCGCGACGAACAGCGTGGCATTGGCTTGGCCGATCGCCGTGAACAGCACGGGAAACAGGAAGATCGCCAGGAACGAGGGCAGCTTCACGAACATATAGGCGAAGCCGCTCGCGGTGCCGCGATATTCGGGCTTGGCCACCATGGTCGGAATGGTCATGCAGTTCGAGGCATCCCAATAATGGCCCCAGAGCATGCCGGCGGCGGCGAACGGCAGGATGTATTTGTGGTCGGTGTAGAGCGCGACGGCTGCGATGAGGAGCGAAACCAGCACGATGCCGAAACCCCAGATGGCGATGCCGCGATGGCCGATCTTCGGCGTCAGCAGCGGCCCGACCCAGCCCGATACGGCGGCGAACGAGAACAACGCCATGGTCACGAGGTTGTTGCCGAGCATGGAGGAGACGCCGATCATGGCAAACAGCACCGGAAGATAGAAGGCGAAGGTGGAGAACTCGCTACCCTGCGCGAAACAGGCGATCCAGCCGTAGATCGTGGCGCGCCAGCGGATCGGGTCCTTGCGCAGATCGGCGATGAACGCGGACGGACGCGGCTTCGGCGGCGTGACGTCCTGGTTCGGCAGCATGTCGAGCGGATCATTGTACATCTGCCGTGCGACCTCCTTGGCTTCGCGGAAGCGGCCCTTCTGCACCAGCCACACCGCCGTTTCCGGCACGTCGTGGCGCAGGAACAGGATGATCAGTGCAGGCACGGCGCCGAGGCCGAGCGTCACGCGCCACACCATCTCATGATCGATGTCGAGCACCAGGAATATCGCGATCACGCCGAGCGTCAGCACCTCGCCGACGGCGAACATGAACTGCCAGCGGTTGCCCATCACCTCGCGCTGGCCCTTGGCCATGGATTCCATGATGTAGGTGTAACCGGTGGAGATATCGCTGCCCAAGGGGATGCCGAGCAGGAAGCGGATCACGATCAGCCAGGCGATGCTGGACACGAATGCCTGCGCCAGCGCCAGAATGACGAACATGATCATGGTGATGAGGAACATCACGCGACGTCCGATCTTGTCTGACAGCCAGCCGCCGATCAGCGCGCCGATCAGGGCGCCGCCTTGCGTTCCCGCCGCTGCCAGGCCGAGTGCCAGGGGGCCGGGATTGTACTGGTCGCGGATGAAGACCAGCACGAAGGCGATGGAATAAAGGTCCCAGGCCTCGACCAGGATCGAGGCCATCATCAGCCAGCCGACCTTGTTGCCCTTGGGGGTGTAGTTCTGCAGCAGATAGCGCACCGCGCTCTGGATGGCCGCCTGTGGTGCCGGCGGGGCTGCAGTAGAAATTGTCGTCATGTGTGGGTCCTCGTTTGTCCTTGATAAATTAGGTGCCCGGCAAGGGTTCGATGCTGCAATCAAGCAGGCTCGGGTCGAGGCCGGCTTCCATTTCCACGAACATGGATTCCATGAAACTCATCAACTCGTCGCTGGCCTTGACCGCGTCCTCGGCGCGCCGGTTGGCAACCGCATGGAGGATCGCGACATGGCGATCGATGGTGCCGGTCAGGTCGGTGTGGCCGGGCAGGAGGCGATGGTAGATGAATCCGATGCGGCGATAGATCGTGTGCAACGGGCGCATGGTGTGCGCCAGGAAGGGCTCGCCGCCGGCATCCAGGATCAGGGCATCGATGCGGCGGTCGAGCTTGTTGAAGGCGTCGATCGAGGTTGTGGTGCGCCGCTCGCTCAGTGCACGCTCGATGTGCTGCATCTGGTTGCGATGCGACAGCGAGGCGCGCTCGGCTGCCAGCCGAATGACAAAGCGCTCCATGTCGCGCCGCAAGCCGAGCAGCAGGCGCTCGCGCGATAGATCGATCGGCGCGATCTGCAAGCCATGGCGCGGGCGAATGATGATCAGCGTGTCGGCGGCGAAGCGGTTGACGGCGCTGTGCACCGGCGTGCGGCCGTAGCCGGTCACGCTCTGCAATTCCTGGACGGTGAGAAAACGTCCTGGCTTGAGCTGGCAATTGACCAGCAGTTCCTCGATGCGCTGGTAGGCAAGTTCGAACAGATTGACGCGGTTGCGCCTGGCCGGCGCATCGCTCCGTTCGGGATCGACCATGTCGAGAGCGCTCTTGCGCCGCGCCATCAAAGGCTTCCTTGGGTTTCCTCGAGCCGCGTCTTGGGCGCAGCCCTGTTCGTGACATTAAACATATTGTGATATATTACAAGAGCGCGTATGGCAGAGACATGGTCGAGGCTGAAGTGCCCGCGTTGTCATGCGCGGCCGGCCGACAAAAGAACCAGCAGGCAGGGAGAAACACGTGAAGATCACGTCTATCGAAACCTTGCGCACGGACGAATTCGCCAACGTGATATGGGTCCGCGTGCACACCGACTCCGGCCTGACCGGCCTCGGCGAGACCTTTTACGGCGCGGGCGCCGTCGAAGCGCAGGTCCACGACACGCTTGCCGGCCGTCTGCTCGGGCGCGATCCTCTGAGGATCGAGGCACTGCATCGCGAGATGATCAATCTGCCGATGGCGCAGTCTTCCACCGGAGTGGAATACCGCGCCGCGTCCGCGATCGACATCGCGCTGTGGGATTTGTTCGGCAAGGTCTGCGGTCAGCCAGTGCACCAGATGCTGGGCGGTCTCTGCCGCGACAAGCAGCGCATCTACAACACCTGTGCCGGCACCAAATACGTGCGCTCCACTAATATCCGCCCGGTATCGAACTGGAGTCTGGGCGAGGTCGACAGTCCTTACGAGGATCTCGACGCCTTCATGAACCGCGCGGACGCGCTGGCCGAAAGTCTGCTCGAGAGCGGCATCTCGGCCATGAAGATCTGGCCGTTCGATCCGCCGGCGCAGGAGAACCAGGGTCTTTTCATCACGGCCGCGCAGATGAAGAAGGCGGTCGAGCCGTTCGAGAAGATCCGTAAAGCGGTCGGCGACAAGATGGAAATCATGGTCGAGCTTCACTCGCTGTGGAACCTCCCGACCGCCAAGCAGATTGCGCGTGTGCTCGAGGACTACAAGCCGACCTGGTACGAGGATCCGATCAAGATGAACTCGCCGCAGGCGCTCGCCGAATTCGCGCGCTCGACGGATGTGTGGACCTGCGCCAGCGAGACGCTGGGCTCGCGCTATCCCTACAAGGACATGCTCGACCGCGACGCCATGCATGTGGTGATGGCCGATCTGTGCTGGACCGGCGGGCTGACCGAGGGACGTAAGATCGCGGCGATGGCGGAGACCTATCACCGGCCGTTCGCGCCGCATGACTGCATCGGGCCGATCGGCTTCATCGCTGCCATCCACATGTCGTTCAGCCAGCCGAACACTCTGATCCAGGAGTCCGTGCGCGCCTTCTACAAGGGCTGGTACAACGAGCTTGTCACGACCATGCCCGTGATCGAGGATGGCTACGTCTATCCGATGGAAGGGCCCGGGCTTGGCGTCGACTTGTTGCCTGCCGTGTTCGAGCGCTCCGACCTTGTCGTGCGCCGCAGCAATATTTGACGGAGTTATCGATGTCGCTCTCGCTTTTTGATCTCAAGGGCCGCACGGCGCTGGTGACAGGCTCCAGTCGTGGCCTCGGGCGCGCCATCGCCGAGGGCATGGCGAAAGCCGGTGCCAAGATCGTCATCAACGGCACTGATGGCGCGCGTGTCGAAACCGCCGTCGGCGAGCTGCGGGCCGCCGGTTTTGCCGCGGAAGGCGCGGCCTTCGATGTCACTGATGAAGCAGCGATCGTGAAAGCGTTCGAAGGCTTCGACGAGGCGGGCATCGAGATCGACATTCTCGTCAACAATGCCGGCATCCAGATGCGCAAGCCGCTGGTCGAGTTCTCCAGTGCGGACTGGCGCAAGGTGATCGAGACCAACCTCACGGGCGCCTTCATCATCGGTCGCGAGGCGGCGAAACGCATGATCCCGCGCAAGCGCGGCAAGATCATCAATATTGCTTCGCTTGCGAGCGAGCTGGCGCGCCCTACCATCGCGCCCTATACCGCGGCCAAGGCTGGCATCAAGAACCTGACCAAGTCGATGGCGGTGGAGTGGGCGGCGAGCGGCATCCAGGCCAACGCCATCGGTCCGGGCTATATGCTGACCGATATGAACCAGGCGCTGATGAGCAACACCGATTTCAACAACTGGCTGATGTCACGGGTCCCGGCCAAGCGCTGGGGGAATCCCGACGAGCTGGTGGGTGCGGCGATCTTCCTGGCCTCGTCGGCATCAAATTACGTCAACGGCCAGACCATCTATGTCGATGGCGGCATGCTGGCGGCGATGTGAGCAGGAGAATAGGCCATGCGCGCAGTCGTCATTCACGCGCCGAACGATCTGCGGATCGACAACTTTCCCGATCCGGCACCCGGCCCCGGCGAGGTCCGCGTCAAGATTGCGGCCGGCGGCATCTGCGGCTCGGATCTGCATTATTATCACCATGGCGGTTTCGGCACGGTGCGCATTCAACAGCCGATGGCGCTCGGCCACGAGATTGCTGGCGTCGTCGCCGCGCTCGGGGAGGGCGTCTCGCACCTTGCGCCGGGCATGCGCGTCGCCGTCAATCCGAGCCGTCCTTGCGGCGTCTGTCTGCATTGCAGCGAAGGGCTGCACAACCAGTGTCTCGATATGCGCTTCATGGGCAGCGCGATGCGCATGCCGCACGTGCAGGGCGGCTTCCGCGAGCATGTCACAGTCGATGGGTCGCAGGCGATCCCGATCGCGGAACGGCTGACGCTGGCCGAGGCAGCGATGGCCGAACCCCTGTCGGTCTGCCTGCATGCCGCCAACCAGGCCGGCCCATTGATGGGCAAGCGCGTGCTGGTGACGGGCTGCGGCCCGATCGGTGCGCTGATGGTGCTGGTGTCACGCTATGCTGGTGCGGCCGAGGTCGTCGTCACAGATGTCGCCGATGCGCCGCTTGCGATTGCGCGCAAGCTTGGCGCGAGCCGCGCCTTGAACGTCGCCACCGACGTGTCCGCGCTCGACGCCTGGCGCGCGGGCAAGGGCGTATTCGACGTGCTGTTCGAGGCATCCGGGAACCAGGCCGCGTTGCGTACAGCGTTTGACGTGATGCGGCCGGGCGGGGTGATCGTGCAACTCGGGCTCGGCGGCGAGATGACCTTGCCGATCAACACCATTGTTGCGAAAGAGCTGCAATTGCGCGGCACCTTCCGCTTCGATCGCGAGTTCGAGCTGGCACTGCGCCTGATGGGCGAGGGGCTTCTTGACGTCAAGCCGCTGATCTCGGCCTCACTGCCATTCGACAATGCGGTCAAAGCGTTCGAACTCGCCAGCGACCGCTCGCAATCGATGAAAGTCCAGCTCACCTTTTGAGCCGCATGGGCAACGGCATGAAAGTCGCCTCCATCGGCGAATGCATGATCGAGTTCTCGGCCGCCCGCGACGGCCTGTTCGCGCGCGGCTTCGGCGGCGATACGCTCAATACAGCGGTGTACCTGTCGCGGCTCGGCATCGATACCGCCTACGTCACCGCGCTCGGCGACGATGCGTTGAGCGATGCCATGTTGGCGAGTTGGCAAGCGGAGGGGGTCCGCACCGACGACGTGTTGCGGGTGCCCGGCCGCGTCCCCGGGCTCTATATGATCGAGCGCGATCCGCGTGGCGAACGCAGCTTTCTGTATTGGCGCGACCGCGCACCGGCGCGGGAGCTTTTTGATCGCGCAGATGATGCGGCTTTGGAGCGGCTTTCGCGCTTCGACTGGCTCTATCTCTCCGGCATCAGCCTGTCGCTTTACGGCGAGATGGGCAGGGCACGGTTGCGCGAATTGCTGGTCGCAGCGCGTCGCAATGGCGGGCGGGTCGCTTTTGACGGCAACTATCGCCCGCGCGGCTGGAGCGAGGCGGAAGCCGCGCGGCGCGCGTTCGATGCCATCCTGCCACTGGTCGATCTTGCGCTGCCCACGCTGGAGGATGAGCAGGCCTTGTTTGGCGATGCGGACGCGGCCGCCTGCCTTCGGCGCCTGAAGGCGCATGGCGTCGCCGAGATCGTCATCAAGCGAGGGCCGCTCGGCTGCCTGATCGAGGCCAATGGCCGGCAGGCAGAGGTTCCGCCGCCGCAGCTTGTTCAACCCGTGGACACCACGGCGGCCGGCGATTCCTTCAATGCGGCCTATCTCGCCGCGCGCATTCGGGGCGCTGAGCCTGAGCAGGCGGCACGGGCTGGCCATCGCCTGGCGTCCGCCGTCATCATGTTGCCTGGCGCCGTGATCGCGCGCGAGGCGATGCCGAGGGATATTTTTTCAACCGGAGTGACGCGATGAACGAGAAAAATCGAACCCGGCTGCTGGAGCTATTTGCGCTGGCGCCCGTCGTTCCCGTCATCACCATCGAGGAGGCCAGAGCCGCCGTGCCGCTGGCGCGGGCGCTGGTCGCCGGCGGCTTGCGGGTGATCGAGATTACGCTACGCACGGCAGCCGCGGTCGAGGCGGCGCGGGCCATCATCGCCGAGGTGCCGGAGGCGTTGGTCGGCATCGGCACGGTGCTGACCCGCAAGGACCTCGAGCAAGCGGCGGACCTGCGGGCGTCTTTTGCCATCAGCCCGGGTCAGTCGGCCGAGCTGTTGGATGCGGCCGCCGCAAGCGAATTGCCATTCGCGCCGGGTATCCATACCCCGTCTGACCTGATCGCCTGCGTGACGCGGGGCTTCGACCTCGTGAAATTCTTCCCCGCGGTGCCGGCCGGCGGCCTGCCGGCCCTGGGTGCCCTGGCTGGACCGTTCCCGCAGGTGCGTTATTGCCCGACCGGGGGGATATCAGAGGCCAATGTCGCGCAGTGGCTGGCGCATCCGAAGGTGGTGGCCGTCGGCGGCTCCTGGGTCGCGCCGGCCTCCGACATCAAGGCGGGAAATTGGCCTGCCATCGAATTACGCGCCCGCGCCGCGGCCGGATTGCCGCGCCACGCCGCTTGAAGTGACGTATCAGGAGTCGCCTCTATCCCACTTCAGAAGCAGGGATGGCGGCGGCCGTCCTGGCCGATATAGGCGGCCGAGCCGCGGTAGCAGAGGTTGGTCGAGGGGCCGTCATAATAGGCGAAAGAGCCGGGCTGCAGGCCGGGGCCGTAATTATGCAGATAGCTGATCTGGTAGGGCAGCCCCCAGTGGTAGCCATAATGATGGTGATGGCGGGCTTCCGCGGCCTGCGGCTGGAAGGCGGCCGCAATCAAGAGGGCGGCGGCTGCGACAAGCTTTGCGTTCTTCATCCCGATTCTCCGACGATTCTCACGGATATACCACGGTATCCAGGCGGGGCCGGCTGTCAAATCAGCACCAAGCTTAACCCGGGCCGGGGCCAAAGGCTTGCCGAAATCCCTGTTGCCCATTTTTGGCCTTTTCCGGATGCTTAACACTTTCCCAACACAGTCCAGCGACATTGCCGCCGGATCCAACCGGCACCTCGACCCTTAACCGGTGACCAGCTAGATCCCTTTGACCTTGATGCGCATCACGTCCTTGGCCTTGCTCGTGCTCTCGCTCGTCGCCGCCACCCCGGCGCATGCGCTGCTGCACATCACGCGCGACCATGGCGGCTATGTCGAGGAGTACAAGGAAAAGTACAAGCGCGTTCGCGACAACGGCGAGCGCGTAGTCATCGACGGCATCTGCAATTCCGCCTGCACGATGGTGTTCGGCATCGTGCCCATGAACAAGATCTGCGTCACCCCCCGCGCCAGCCTCGGCTTCCACCAGGCCTATTACGACAAGGCCTTCACCTTCGGCATCAAGGTCACGAGCCTCGAGGGTACTTCCGATCTGATGTCCTACTATCCCGGCACGGTGAAGGACTGGATCCGCCGCAATGGCGGGCTGACCACCGAGATGAAGAAGATCACCAACGGCGCCGAACTGTGGAAGATCGTCGATCCCTGCCCGGATGATTGGTAGGACGGCGGCGCGACTGTCGCGTGAAACAAAAACCTCCGGATCGTGCATCCGGAGGTTTTCATTTGGCGGCTATCGCTTGGCTTTCTTGGCTTTCTTCTTCTTGGCCTTGACCGTCTTGGCCGCCTTCTTGGCGGATTTCTTCGCAGATTTCTTGGCCGCCTTCTTTGCCTTCTTGGCTGCCTTCTTCGGTCCGACCTTCTTGGCAACTTTCTTGGCGGCCTTGCGGACCTTCTTCACCGCGGGCTTCGGTGCTTCAACGGGTGCCTCCGGCGCCGTGCCCATCGCGTCGGATGCCAGCTCAATCACAGATTTCTCGTCGTCCATCTCAAACCCCCAATGTTTGACGATACGATCACGATAGCGGGATTCATGCAGCTGTCAAAGCGACACGCTTTCAGGACTTGCTGGCACGCACCTTCTCATAAGCCGCAAGCGCGCGCACGCGTGCCTTGCCGTGCTCGACGATCGGCTGTGGATAGGTGACGCCGAGCTCGACTTGCGCGCTCGCGAGTTCCAGCGGCGCCGCACGCCAGGGGCGATGGACCAACGGTGCCGGCAGGCGACCGAGCTCGGGGACCCAGCGTCGTACATAGCTTCCATCGGGATCGAACTTCTCGCCCTGCAACACCGGGTTGAACACCCGGAAATAGGGTGCGGCATCGGCGCCGGAGCCCGCGACCCATTGCCAGTTGGCGGGATTGCTGGCCGCGTCGGCATCGACCAGCGTGTCCCAGAACCAGGCTTCGCCGTAGCGCCAGTCGATCAGGAGGTGCTTGACCAGGAAGGAGGCGACCACCATCCGGACACGGTTGTGCATGACGCCGGTGGTCCAGAGCTGGCGCATCCCGGCATCCACCATGGGATAGCCCGTGCACCCGTGTTGCCAGGCGCGCAAAGCCGCCTCGTCTCGCCGCCAGGGGAAGGCGTCGAAGGCCGCCTGAAGGTTCTGGGTTGCAAGATCGGGGTGGTCGAACAGGAGGTGCCGGCAGAACTCGCGCCAGCCGAGTTCGCTCAGGAACTTCGCGATATCGCCGGCAAGCCGCGGCTCTTCGGCAGCGACAAACGGCGCCGCGTGCCAGATCTGCCGCGGGCTGATCTCCCCGAACCGCAGATGCGGCGACATGCCGGACGTGACCTCGCGGTCGGGCCTGTCGCGCTCGCCTGCGTAGTCTTTGGCACTGCGCTCCAGGAATCGCTTCAGCCGCGCCTGTGCGGCCGACTCACCCGGCTGCCAGGTCTCGCGGAAGCCGGCAGCCCAATCGGGTTTTGTTGGCTCGAGGGCGAAATGCGCGAGCGGCTCGGAAGCAGGCGGCGCGGCCGGTCGCAGCGCGCTGGGCGCGGGAAGCGGCGAGGGTGGATCGCCAAGCGCCAGGACGCGTTTCCAGAACGGAGTGAAGACGCGCAAGCCGCGCCCCTCCTTGCTGCGGATGGCCTCGGGCCGGACAAGGAGGTCACCAGGGAAACCCCGCGCGGTCACGCCCATGGCTGAAAGTGTTTCGGCGAGTTCGTGCTCGATCGCTCGATGCGGTGCTTGCGCAATCTCATTCCAGAACACGGCCTGCGCGCCCGCTTCGCGCGCAAGGTCGGCGATCACCCTCGTGGCCACACCGCTGCGCAGGACCAGCGTCGCGCCGATCGCGCGCAACCCCTTGTCCAGCGCCCGCAGCGACTGTGCAAGCCACCAGCGCGCCGCTCCGCCGAGCGGACGCAAGGACGGGCTTCCGTCGAGCACATAAACACAAATCACCGGCGCACCGGACCTTGCCGCGGCATCCAGAGCCGGATGGTCGGAGAGCCGGAGGTCGTCGCGAAACCAGACGATGAGGGGAGCTGTGCTGTCCAGAGAATCCAGGCCTAACGCATGATCCGGAAAAGTGTGTAGCGGTTTTCCGAAAAGAGCATGCTCAATCAAGGACCTAAAGCGCGATCACGATTCAACCAAATCTCATCGCGCTTTAGGTCATTCCGGGGTGGTCTTGCGTATCACCCCGGAACAACGCTCACAGCCTTATCGCGGCTGCGGCACGATACGGATGTACGGCTTCGGCGCCTTCCAGCCATCCGGATAGATCTTCTTCGCCTCGTCATCGCTGACCGAGCCGGCGATGATGACGTCCTCGCCCTGCTTCCAGTCAGCGGGCGTGGCGACGCGGTGCTTGGCCGTCATCTGCAGCGAGTCGATGACGCGCAAAATCTCCTGGAAATTGCGCCCCGTGGTCATCGGATAGACCAGCACCAGCTTGATCTTCTTGTCGGGCCCGATGATGAAGACGTTGCGGACGGTCTGGTTGTCGGCCGCGGTGCGGGTGCCGACGTCGCCCGAGGTCGAAGCCGGCAGCATGTCGTAGAGCTTCGAGACGTTGAAATCGGTGTCGCCGATCATCGGATAATTCGGCGCGGCGCCCTGCGTCTCCTTGATGTCCTCCGACCATTTGGAATGGCGGTCGACCGGATCGACGCTCAGCCCCATCAGCTTGACGCCGCGCTTGTCGAATTCAGGCTTTAATTTGGCGAGTAGGCCGAGCTCGGTGGTGCAGACCGGAGTAAAATCCTTGGGATGGGAGAACAGCAGCGCCCAGCTGTCGCCGATCCAGTCGTGGAATTTGATTTTCCCCTCGGTGGTTTCGGCCTCGAAATCCGGGGCCACGGAGCCGATTTGAAGTGGCATGTTACGCCCTCATGTCATTATAGTTTCAGATGAATTTGGCTTAACTAGTATAGGCCGTAGTTCTACCGAAGTGAACGGCCCTCACGAAAAGGGGAAAACATTCTACTCTGCGCGAGGCACCACACATCGCCTCCTGGCGCAAGGGATTGCGGCGAAAAATCACAGTGCCAGTGGAACCCCCGATTGCCCCTATATTGCCTTTTATGGTCCTCATCACGCCGGCCCCGGTCTTGCAAGGCCGAACTCCGGGGCGCGCCGAGTGCGACGAATCGGCAACCATCACCAAATTGAAGGACGGCGGTTTCGAATCGTTAACCACTCGTTTACGCCCGCATCGCAATGCTGGACCCGAACAAGCAACTGAGAAGTGTGAATATGTCTGCCTCTCGTATGGAGGGCGCTCTTCCGTCGAGCGTTCTCGAACCCACCTGCCGCGATACCGCTGCCCATGCGCTCGCCATCGTGCGCGACGGCGTGATCACCGGCGAAGGCCCGACCACCAAGGGTCGTGTGCATTTTTCCCGTTCCCTTGATGCGGATGACGCAGCATGGTGTAAGCGTATCCTGACCGCAGCCGCGGTCGAGCATCAGCCGGTCAGCCGGGCCGAAGCCGAGGCGCTGTTCGAGATCGCGCAGGCTGCCACCGAGCGCTCCGACGACGGCCGCTTCGACGATCTGCTGGCGAAGGCGGTCGCCCATCACGCCGCCGCGATGTCGGGCCTCAGGGTGCCGCCGCGCTCGGTGGCGCTGTCGCCCGAGACCGACATCGAGAGCTGGGCGCCGGCGCATGCCAAGGGCGTCGACAGCGACACGCTGGAATGGATTGCGGCCCAGATGCGCGGCAAGCGCAATACCAACCGCACGCTGATGGCGATGGTCGCCACCTTTATCGGCGTCGCCGCGCTGCCGCTGGCTCAGCTGCCCAACGTGTTCGACATCGGGATGTAAGCGCATCCAGACCTTTATTCCGCAGACGGCGGGGTGTCAGCGCCCCGCCGTTTTCTGTTTGCCGGCCGCGTCTTCGTCGAGGCCGACGGTGCGACCGGGGAAGCCGGCCACGTCGAAATAGCGCTGGGTCAGCACGCGCTGGTACTTCACGACGGTCTGCAGGCCGTTGGCGGCCGGCTTGGAGACGATTTTGGCTTCGATGGCCTTCGGCATGATGCCGTTCGGCAGCGCCTCCGACATCACCCGTCCTTCCAGCCCACCGTTGGCGTTGGCATGCAGGCCGAGCAGCAGCGCGGCGGTCTGGCCGACATCGGCGTTGCTCACCGGCAGCGGATCGACATAGCCCGCCTTGAAGTCGGGGCCGATCGCCGCCATGAAATTATAGGTGTCGCCGCGGCCGAAGCTGCCATGCATGCCTTGGCCCTGGCGCAGCACGGTGTCGGCGACCTCGACCGAGCAGTTGGTCGGTTCATTGCAGCCTTCCACATAGGAGCGGAAGTTCGCCACGATCGACGGGTTTGGCGTCACTGCCTTGCCCTTCAGATTGATCTGCGACATCGGCAGCGTGCCGGGAAAGCGCCCGAGCGCGTCGTCGACAAAGAGGCCGGAGACGTAATCCTGCTCGAGCAGCGCCTTGATGGTGCGATCGGCCAGCCTCTTGTCCCGATTCGGCAGATAGATCAGGTCCGACCCGCCGTTGGTGGCGACCACGAGGTCCGGCTTGGTCGGATCCTTGCCGAGCACGCCGTTGCCGGCCTTCGGATGGGCGTTGTCGCCGACGGCTGCATTCTTGTCGTTGGGATCGAACAGTGGCAGGTCCAAAGCCTTGGCGAGATCCAGCGCGAGGAAGCCCATCGGCAGGAAGCCTTCCGGCGTGTCGTCATACTTCGCCTTTGCCGAGGGCGAGGTCTTGCTCTGCTTGGAGATGGTGGAGAAGCCGTGGTCGGCCGAGATGATGATGTCGGTCGTGGCAGTGAGGCCGAGATCGTCGAGTGCCTTGCGCAGCTCCGCAAGATTGTTGTCGACGTTCTTGATCGCGGCCATGGTGCTGGGACCATTGATGCCGGGTGTCACGCTGTTGAGGCTGTCGCCCTGGTTATGCTGGGTGCCATCGGGATCGCGCGACCAGAACACCAGCACGAACGGCTTGGCGCGCGTTTTGAACATCGGCAGCACGACCTTCGCGGCGACATCGGCGAAATAGGCCTGCTGAGCGATATTGGCGGCCGTGGTGCCGGGCGTCTTGGCATCGCCCGCCTTGCCATTGTCGCCGCGCGACGGCGTGACAAGCGGAAGGTTCGCTTTCGCAAGTGCATCCTTCATCTCGTCCGACAGTGGCACGCCGGTCTTGGCGCCAGTGGAATCGTCGATCACGATCGAATGCAGGCCTGCCTTCTCGGCGCGGTCTGTGTGGTCAAACAGAAGGGTAGGGCCGACCTTGCCGATCGCCGCGGTCGAATAGCCTTTACGCCGCGCGAGCTGCAGCAGCGCCTCTTCGTTGAGATAGTTGCCGGTGAAATGCGCGTCGATGTCGCCGAGCACCGCGTCATTCTCCAGGAACGGCACCACTGTGTCGCCGGCGGGCGCGCTGGTGTAGCCGGAAAAGATGGTGTTGGAGAAGGTGCCGGTGTCGCCGAGATAATGCCCGGTCGACATCGCCGAGCCGTTGGCCATGGTAAAGGTCGGGAACAGCGAGTGCGAGTTCTTGAAGTTGACGCCCTTGTCGCGGACTTCGGCCATGGCCGGCGCCGTCTCCGGTGTCACCTTCAGCGCGCGCAAGCCATCCGGCACGAACAGGATCAGATTGTGGGGCGTGGCAGTGTTCTGAGCGGACGCGGCGCTGGCGGCCAGGGTCAATAGACTGGCAGACAGCAGCACGATGGCGCGGCGCATTGGTGGTCTCCCTGCGGGGTATTGAATCGGCGGACTCGATAGGCGGAACCTTGTTTAGTTTTGCTATGTGACAGTTTTGTTAAGGGGTGGGCAAGCATCGTTGACGCCGTAACCATTCGGGTTTGTGCCGTCATCGTCGCTCGCCAACTGCTCTGCCCTCATCGCCGGCTAGAGCTCCGGTTCTGATTGAATCAGAACCGGAGCTCTAGATTCTTGTTTTGACGCGTTTGCTTCACGCGAACCGGTCCCCACTTCGCTCGAAAACACTAAGGCGGGCGATTCAGTATTCCAGAGACAGCGCGTCCCTGCTGACAGGCCTCTGGAATACTGGATGCCGCGCATGCGCGGGGCATGACGATCGAGAGAACATGCAATAATATCCTCGCGGCACATTGTGCCCGAGCTTTGCGTTCTCCGTCACCCTCTTCAAAAGCCGAGGGCGCAGGGAAGACCGGGTGGCCGCTGCACCCGGGGCTCCCGCGCAAAAGACATTTGCGCGAGCGCGAAAACCACAGGTACAGACGGGATCATCCCGGCCTTCCCTGCGCAGTGGTTTACGGCTTATACGAGCTCTCCTCGGTGAACCAGCGTTTGCCACCGTCATCAGCGCGAGACCTTTGGAGTCTCGCGCGAACTTGGCGCCTGCATGGGCGCGCCAGGACCACACGACTTCGCCGTCCGCAACCATGCCGCATGTCCATCGGCATGATCCCGTCCACCGCATTCCGCTCCACGTTCGTGACGACGCGTACGCCCCTTGTGTCGGTGCGGAACGCGGGCATCAAAGCACAACTTCCGAAAAAGCGAAAGTTAAATATTTTTGCTGCAGGCACTGGACAATCCGGATTGGCTTCGAAGCGGAGCAGTGAAGCGATTTGCCCGTCGGGCGGAAAACGGATTCAATTTTAATCAGCTCGCGCCTGCGTCATTTGCGCTGCTTGCCAACCTCAAGTGGCGGGCCTAGCCTGTTCACGATCGGCGGATCAGACGCGCAACGAAAGCGGTTCTTCGGTAACTGTGGGAGCGCAGACGATGGGGCGGGCCTGGGTCGACGACAAGCCGTACCGTTTCCGGGCGATGGCCATAGATAGCATCGATGAACTGCGCGTACCCGTGGATGGCACGGATATCGAAATCGTTCAGCTCGGTCGAGGGCGTCTGTCCGGTCAGCTTGACCGGGCCACAATCGGTGACGTCGCATTCAGCAAGGGAAGTTTTTCATTGCCCTTGTGCGCGACCGGCGTTTTGAGCAGCACGCATCTGACAATCGGAGTGCTCCTCGGATGTTCGGGCACCGCCAGGAGTTCGTCGGGCGTCGCGCATGTCGGCGACATCTTTATCAACCCCGCCGGGGTAGACCACCACAATGTCTACACGGGCGGGGCCAGATTCGCGGCGCTATTGCTGGATCCGCTGGAGATGAGCAAGGTCTGCGCTGGACAGCGAGCGCTTTCCGATCCCGAGTTCTGGTCGCGTCAGCAGCACTGCCGCGCTGCTGACGGCGACGCGGCGGCAGCCATCGAGCGGCTGATAGATCTTGTGATGACGCGGCTCGGCGAGCAAAAAAGCTGGGCACGATCGACGCTCGATTTCTGGAAGCGATCGATCCTCGAAGCGTTCGCGAGCGGCGTTGCCGATTTTTCGAGTGAGGATTCGGGCGTGATTCCTTCGACCAGCCGGATCGTCCGGAAGGTCGAGAATTACGTCGACGCGAGGAGGCTTCGCCCGATCCATATTTCCGAAATCTGCGCGAACCTCAACATCTCCCGGCGCACGCTGCACCGCGCCTTCGAGGACGTGCTTGGCATTGGGCCGAGCGCTTTCCTGCGCCACAAGCGGCTATGCTCCGTACATTCGGCGCTGCGCCAACTCACGCCGGAGGATGCACGCGTGACCGAGGTCGCGACTGAGTTTGGCTTCCTCGAGCTCGGGCGGTTCTCGCAATATTACAAGCGGCTGTTCGGCGAGTATCCCAATGAGACGCTGCGCCGGCCCCACGCATGAGCGGTATTTTGGCTGCGGGGCAGCGCTGCTGGCCAGTCTGGTTTGTATTTGAATCTACTTTCGAATTCCTCCGGCAGTGGCGCGCGCTGGCACAAATTGCATATCGGTTTTCTGGTGCTTGCCTAAGCTGCATGAGGTTGGTCAAGGGGACTTAGCAATGGCCTCAGTACGGATCGGGCGCGACGCAGCGCGGTCCGATGGAGAGCAGACCGGGGACATGGTTTGGATTCCCGGCGGCACCTTTCGTATGGGCTCCGATCAACATTATCCGGAAGAGGCACCCAGCCATCGCGTGAGCGTCGATGGTTTCTGGATCGACCGCACACCGGTCACGAACCGGCAGTTCAAGGCGTTCGTGAAGGCCACCGGCTACGTCACGACAGCGCAAGTGCCGCCAGATCCGAAGGACTATCCGGGTGCGCTGCCGGAGATGATCTATGCGGGCTCGCTGGTGTTCGCGCCGCCGCCGCGCGTGACCGATCTCAGGGATTGGAGCCAGTGGTGGACCTTCATGAAAGGCGCCGACTGGAGACACCCTTACGGACCGAAGAGCAACATCAACGTGCTCGACAATCACCCGGTCGTGCACGTTTCTTATGAGGATGCGCTCGCCTATGCGAGATGGGCAGGTAAGGAGTTGCCCACCGAAGCCGAATGGGAATATGCCGCGCGCGGCGGCCTCGACGGCGAAGAGTTCGCCTGGGGTCATGTGCTTGCGCCTGACGGCAAGCACATGGCCAATACCTGGCAGGGGAACTTCCCGCTTCAGAACATCTGCGAGGACGGCTACGAGCGTACCTCGCCGGTGATGGCTTTTCCGCCGAATGGCTACGGCCTTCACGACATGATCGGCAACGTCTGGGAGTGGACCACCGACTGGTGGTCGTCCAGGCATGAAGCCGACGCGCCGAAGGCCTGCTGCGTTCCACAAAATCCGCGCGGCGGGCGCGAGGACGCCAGCTTTGATCCGGCGCTGCCCGAAATCAAGATTCCACGGAAGGTTCTGAAGGGCGGCTCGCATCTGTGCGCGCCGAATTATTGCCGCCGGTACCGGCCGGCGGCGCGCCACGCCGAGCCGGTCGATACCTCAACCAGCCACGTTGGATTCAGGGGCGTTGTCAGAAACGGGAGCCGTGCATGACCGAAAAGAAAGAAAAAGGGTCGCTTGATCGCCGCAGCTTGCTGCTCAGCGGCACCGCCCTCGTTGCGGCGTCGGCATTGACTTCGGAAGCTCTCGCGCAAGCGCAGAAAGGAGCAGCGGCCGCTCCTGCCGCGAGCGGCCGCAAGCCCAACATTCTCTTCATCATGGGCGACGACATCGGCTGGTTCAATGTCAGCGCCTACAATATGGGGATGATGGGCTATCGCACGCCCAACATCGACCGCATCGGGAGGGAAGGCGCGGTCTTCACCGATTGGTACGGGCAGCAGAGTTGCACCGCGGGGCGCGCGGCCTTCATCACCGGGCAATCGCCGATCCGCACCGGGCTGACCAAGGTCGGCTTGCCCGGTGCGGAACTCGGGCTCGGCCCGCTCGATCCCAGCGTGGCCGATGTGCTGAAAACCTATGGCTACGCCACCGGACAGTTCGGCAAGAACCATCTCGGCGACCGCGACGAACATCTCCCGACCGCGCACGGTTTCGACGAGTTCTTCGGCAATCTCTATCACCTCAATGCCGAGGAGGAGCCGGAGAATCCCGACTATCCCAAGGACCCGGAATTTCGCAAACGCTTCGGGCCGCGCGGCGTGCTGCATTCCTTTGCCGACGGCAAGATCGACAATACCGGGCCGCTCACGACCAAGCGCATGGAGACGATCGACGTCGAATTCCTCGACGCTGCCAAGGATTTCATCAACCGGCAGCACAAGGCCGACAAGCCGTGGTTCTGCTACTTCAACTCAACCCGGATGCACATCTTCACGCATCTGAAAAAAGAGTCGGAGGGGAAGACCGGGCTCGGTGTCTATCCCGACGGCATGGTGGAACATGATGGAATGGTCGGGGAGTTGCTGAAGCTGGTCGACGATCTCGGCGTCGCCGACAACACCATCGTGGTCTATACCACCGACAATGGCGCTGAAGTCTTTACCTGGCCTGACGGCGGCGCGACACCGTTCAAGGGAGAGAAGGCAACCAACTGGGAGGGCGGCTTCCGCGTGCCCTGCCTGATCAAATGGCCAGGGGTGATCAAGCCAGGCACGATCGTCAACGACATCTGTGCGCATGAGGACTTTATCCCGACTTTCGCTGCTGCCAATGGCGACACGGATCTCGTTGAAAGGACGATGAAGGGCACGACGCTGAACGGCAAGACCTTCAAGGTTCACCTCGACGGCTTCAATTTGATGCCATTCCTCAAAGGAGACGTAAAGGAATCGCCGCGCAAGGAATTTCTCTATTGGAGCGACGATGGCGACTTGATGGCTCTTCGCATCAACCAGTGGAAGATAGCCTTCATCGAGCAACACACCGAAATTAATCCCCAGGAGCCGCTCGGTGTCTGGCAAGGCAACTTCAACAAGCTGCGGGCACCGATGTTGTACAATGTGCGCGCCGATCCGTTCGAGCGCGGTCCCACCAGCATCTTGTACGCCGACTGGCACGCGCATCGGGCGTTCCTGCTGGTCCCGGCTCAGGTCATCGTCGCGAAATACATCGAGAGCTTCAAGGAATTCCCGCCGCGCGCCAAGGCGGCGAGCTTCACCGTCAGCGACGTGATGGAGAAGATCTCGACGGGCAGCCCGGGCAAGAACTAACGTGGCCGTGCGGGGCGCGCCATGAGCGGCTACGACATCTTTGCCTGGATCGTGCTCGTCATTCTGGTGGCGAGCGCCATCGGCGTGTTCTGCATCGCCGGCTGGTTGCCGGGGCACATCGCGAAGTCGCGCAACCATCCTTACGCGCAGGCCGTGGCGGTCGCGGGCTGGATTACGCTGATCTTCGGCTTCGCATTGTGGCCGATCGTCTTCATCTGGGCCTATGTCGACATACCCCGGCGCCGATCAGGAGATGCGTAATGGGGATTGCGATTTTCAACATCTATCTGGTGCTGCTGTTCCTGCTGGTGCACTTCAAGATCGTGCCCTGGAACACGTTCTGGAAGGCATCGCCCTTCATCGTGGCGCTGCTGCTGCTGTTCGGCCTCCTGATCCCGATGGGCTGGGGCGCGCCGCAAGGTGCGGCGATCGTGGTGCGCAACGCGGTCTCGATCGTGCCTGACGTCGCGGGCGAGGTGACCGACGTTCCTGTCACCGCCAACGTGCCTTTGAAGGCGGGCGATGTCCTGTTCAAGATCGATCCCCAGCCCTACGAGGCGCAGGTGAAGGCGATCGACGCGCAACTCAAGCTGTCAAAGACGCGCCTCGGCCAGATGACGCAATTGTACGAGCGCGACTCCGGCCGCGGTTTTGACGTGGAGCAGCGGCAGTCCGAGGTCGACCAGCTTTCCGGCCAGCTGGAAGGCGCACAGTGGAACCTCGACAAGACCGTCGTGCGTGCGCCGGCCGACGGCTATGTTACCAACCTCGCGTTACGTAGGGGGGCGCGGGTTTCGAACCTGCCGTTGTCGCCGGTGATGGCCTTCATCGACACCTCCAGCACAATCATCGGCGTCGAGATCAACCAGAACGATGCGCGCTATATCGAGCCGGGACAGGAGGTCGAGATCACCTTCAAGTTCGTGCCCGGCCATGTCTACAGCGGCAAGGTCGAGAGCGTGCTGCAGGCGATCGCGACCGGACAGGCGCAGACATCGGGCACGGCGGTGGCGCCGAGGGCGATCGAGGCTGCGCCCTTCCTGGTGCGCGTCAAGCTCGATGACGCCGACGTCGCCAGCATGCTGCCGGCCGGCGCAAGCGGGACGGCTGCGATCTACACCGGGCACCTCAAGCCGACGCATGTGGTCCGGCGCGTGATCCTGCGCCAGATCGCGATCCTGAACTATGTCAATCCATTTTGAGTAGCGGAGGAAGTGATGTGCAGAAGCATTGTCCGGCTCGTTGCGGTGGTGGCCGCGGGCGTGGTCGCGGCACCCGTTGCGGCACTGGCGCAGACTGTCCCCGTCACAGTCGATAATTTCGCCCGCGCCGAGTCCGATCTGTACATGGCCAAGGCCGTGAAGGAAGTCGGCCTTGGAAAGTTCCTGCACATTCGCATGCCGACCGAGATCGACAAGCAGATGGTCATCCGCATGAACCGCGACACGCTTTATTCGAACGCGGTGTTCGACCTCGACGCAGGGCCGGTGACGATAACCATGCCCGATGCCGGCAAACGCTTCATGTCGCTGCAGCTGATCGACGAGGATCACTATGTGCCGGCTGTCTTCTATGGAGGAGGCTCGCACACCCTGAGCAAGGAGCAGGTCGGCACGCGCTACGTCTCGGTCGCGATCCGCACGCTGGTCGATCCGGCGAACCCGAAGGACCTCGATGAGGTCCACGCGCTGCAGGATGCGATCAAGGCTGAGCAGGCGAGCCCGGGGAAATTCGAGATTCCGAACTGGGATCAAATCAGCCAGAAGCAGGTGCATGACGCGCTGCTGCTGCTGGCCGCCCACACCGGCGGATTCAAGAACGCCTTCGGTGCCAGAGGACAGGTCGATCCCATCAGGCACTTGATTGGCACGGCGGCCGGCTGGGGCGGCAATCCCGACAAGGATGCGACCTATCTCAGCTTCGTGCCGACCGGCAATGATGGCAACACCGTCTACAAGTTGAACGTCCCCGGCAACGTCCCGGTCGACGCCTTCTGGTCGATCAGCGTCTACGATGCCGATGGCTACTTCCAAAAGAATGATGCTGGCGCTTATTCGCTCAACGACATCACCGCGAAGAAGGCCGCCGACGGCTCGGTGGCCGTTCAGTTCGGCGGCTGCGACGGCAAGGCCCCCAACTGTCTGCCAATCACGAAAGGCTGGAATTACACGGTGCGGCTCTATCGGCCGCGCGCGGAGATTCTCGACGGCACGTGGAAATTCCCGGAACCGCAGGCGTTGAATTGAACGCAATGGCTGGATCGCAACACGGGTCGAACTCACCGCTGTGACCATCGCGCCACAACATGAAGCAAAGTGTCGCGCAATCACGAGGTGCGCGCGAAACCGGCTAGGATTGCGGTTGGAATCGAGCGGCAGAGGTCGAGTCGGTCATTGAGGTGGGAGGCGACCATGGGATGTGCCAGATATCGGACGATTGCAGCCTTTGGAGGCGCGTCGGCTCTCGCGCTGATCGCGCATGCACAGCCGGCGCTGGCCGATGCCGGCGGCCTCAGCTTCTGGCTTCCTGGAACGTTCGGCAGCCTGGCGGCGACGCCGGTCGCGCCGGGATGGGCCTATGAGACCATCTATCTCCATCTGCAGCAGAGCGCCGGGGGTGGGAAGAATTTCGTGACCGGCGGCGGCGTGGGAGGCACCATCGTCGCCGGTCTCAACGCGCATGCGGATGCCCTTGTCGAAGGCGTCACCTACACCTCGGCATTGCCGGTCCTTGGCGGCCAGGCGGGCTTCAGCCTGCTCGCCGCTCCGGGAAACCTGGGCGTCGGGATCGACGCCACGCTGACCGGCCCACTGGGCAACACGATCTCCGGCGGCAAAACCGACAACCGCACGACGGTGTCCGACGTGTTCTATCAGGGCACGCTCAAGTGGAATCAGGGTGTCAATAATGAGATGGTCTATATCGCCGGCAACATCCCGAGCGGCACCTACGATGCCAGTCGTCTGGCCAATCTGAGCTTCGGCTTCTGGGGAGTCGATACCGGTGCGGGCTACACCTATCTCGACCCGAAGACGGGGCACGAATTCTCCGTCGTCGGCGGTCTGACCTACAGCGCCCCGAATCCCTTCCTGCAGTATCAGAACGGCATTGACGCCCACATCGAGTGGGCGGCGTCGCAGTTCGTGACCAAGGACGTGCTTGTTGGCGTAGCGGGCTATTACTTTCAGCAGCTCACCGACGACACTGGTCCCGGCGCGAAGCTCGGCGGCTTCCGGGGAATGGCGGTCGGCATCGGTCCGGAGATCGGCTTCCTGTTTCCGGTCGGTGACTATCAGGGCTATCTCAACATCAAGGGATACAAGGATCTCGCCGTCGAAAACCGCCCTGAAGGCTGGTCGACCTGGGTGACCTTCGCGATCTCGCCGAAGATGCCAGAGACGACATCGGCGAAACCGTTGGTGAGAAAATATTGAGAGTGCCTCGCGAATGTCACGTTCGATCCACAGGACTACGCCATCGCGCTGCGCAACGACAGTTCGCCGGGCAAGCAGATCAACGTCGCTGCTTGATGCCGAAGAGACCGATTGGTGGAAGGACTTGCTGTTTCAGTATCTGGGCCAGAGTTGAACGGCCTGCTTGACCGGAGGAGCGGGTTCCGGCGCAATTGGCCTGGTCGCATCGTTGATCTAGATCAAGGGAAATGGCAGGGCCCTTTACTTTCATGGACCGGATAAGGTTTCAAAGCTGGAGCGCCCGGCGAGGCGAGGAGTTTGCGTGGGGAAGGTGCCCAAATCATCGGCTGCTTCCGAGGTGGTGATGTTCCCACACCAGCCCGCGCTTCAGCTCATCTACGACACGGCGCCGATCGGGCTCGCCTGCCTGTCTCCGGATTGCCGCTACCTGCAGATCAACCAGCGTCTCACCGAGATCTGCGGCATATCCGTCGAGGATCATCTCGGCCGCTTCGTCAGGGACTGCGTGCCAGGGCTCGCAGATGCCGTGGAAGAGATCGTCCGTTCGATCATGGCGACCGGCGAGCCGGTCATCGGCATCGAAGTCGCGGGGCAACGCGCCGATCAGATCGAGGAACGTTCATGGATCACCTATTGGCATCCGTTGCGCGCGTCGAGCGGTGAAATCGTCGCTGTCAATGTCGCCGCAGAGGAGATCACCGAGCGCAAGCGCGCCGAGCAGCGGGTGCGCAACGCCAGGGACGCGGCCGAGACCGCCCTGCGGCATCTGCGCGAAACCCAGGAATCGCTGATCGAAGCCGAAAAGCTCGCCGCGCTCGGGCGGCTGGTCGCAGGTGTCGCCCACGAGGTCAACAGTCCTGTCGGTAGCGGCCTGACGGTCGCCTCCACCCTTCAGCACAAGGTCGAGCAGTTCGCGCAGGAGGTCGCGCGTGGCGGCTTGCGGCGCTCGCGCCTCAACGAGTTCTTGGACCTCGTTCGCGATGCGTCCTCGCAACTGGTGTCGAACCTCGACCGTGCCGCCGAGCGCGTTCAATCGTTCAAGCAGCTGGCGCTCGACCAAGGGCAGTCGCGTCGGCGCAGCTTCGATGCGGGCGAACTGACCAAGGAGGTTCTGTCGCATCTGGCGCGGGAGTCGGGCGAGCGCGGCATCGCGCTCAACTTTACCTGCGAGGGTGATCTGGCGATGGACAGTTACCCAGGGCCGTTCGGGCAGGCGCTGACCAATCTCGTCCTCAATGCGATGATCCATGCCTATCCCGAGGGACGCAGCGGATCGATCGACATCGAGGTGCGCCCGGCCGATCGCAATCACATCGAGGTTGTCATTGCCGATGATGGTTGCGGCATGGCGCCCGAAGTGAAGCGCCAGGCCTTCGATCCGTTCTTTACGACCCGGCGCCACGAGGGCGCCACCGGGCTCGGCCTGCATACCGTGCACAGCATCCTGGTGGACAGGCTCGGCGGACGGATCAGGCTCGACAGCGAGCCCGACGTCGGGACGGTTGTACGCCTCGTGATGCCACGGTCGGCCGTGACAGGCGATTGATATCGCCATGCGGTCCTTCTAGGGCGCGGACCAATCGACGCAAACGAACCAAGGGGGACATAAAACCGAATTGTCGGATCGGACTTACTCTATCTGTTCGAACGTCTCCAAGTGGCTGGCGCGGTTCCGAACGCCTTTTTGAAAGCGCGGGAAAAAGCGGCCTCGGAGCCATAGCCGACCGAGTCGGCGACTTGCGCAAGAGACGCACTGGTATTGCGCAGTTTCTGGGTCGCAACCTGCATGCGCCAGCTGGCGATGTAGTGCATGGGCGGCATGCCGATCAAACCGGTGAACCGGTCGGCCAGCGCCGAACGCGAAAGGCCGACTTCGCGGCCAAGATCATCCACGTTCCACGGCCGGGTGATGTCGTGATGCAGCAACGCAAGCGCCCGCGCAACGTAGGGGTCGCGCAAACCGGCAAGCCAACCGGTCTGCCCTTGCGGAAGTGCTTGAGCGTAGCGCCGCACGGCCTCCACGAACAACAGCTCCGACAGCTTCGCCAGCACGGTCTCCGAACCCGGGCGGCCGGCAGCGACTTCCTCGGCGGCAAATTGGAAGGTCGAGCGAATCCATTCCGCCGCACCACCCTGCTTCGCATCCAGCTTCAATAGCGGCGGCAAGGTCGAGATCACCGGATTTTGTTCGGCGCTATCGTGACCGAGGTATCCGCAGATCATCCGCGTGCGTTTTCCACCGCCACCGTGGTGGATCGTGAATAGTCCGCCGCTCCTGGGCGGCCGGATAATCTCGCTGCCGCGGACTGGCGGCAGCGTCAGGTCGCTCCCAACCAGGTGCAGGTCGTTGCGCGGCAACAGAACAACATCGCCGGCTCCAAGCACGAATTCTTCTCTATCCTCACCGTCGACCCGGACGCGGAGTTCACCCTCGACTACGTAATGATAGAGAATCAGGCTCGATGCGGGCCCGAGAACGGGCGCGCAATGTTCCGGCGCAACGCGGGCGGCCATACACCACGGTGCGAAGAAATCGGCGTGCAAGAAAACGCCGCCCGTCAAATGCGCCACTCTCAAAACGTCCGACAGCGCATCCATACCGACCTTTCTATCACATACTGGCGTTCTGGTCATGTCTCAAGGTGCGCCGATCATAGACCGTCCCGCGTCAGCGACCTAAAGATCACTGCATCAGCCGATCGGATCGCCTTTGCCATTGGCGCACCATTCCGCGAAGGAAGACTGAAATGAACGTGATCAGCAATGTCGCCGACAGCTGTGAACGGTACGCACGGTGGGGACATCGAAGGACATGATCCGCGGACGCAGCCTCGATACCGCCTGCAAGTTTATTTCAGCGGGCTTTCACTGGTGGATGCGTTTACAAACCTGTCGGCCGATGAAAAGCGGTACGTCAGCCAGATACAGGGCCGCACCTACGCCAACGCCAACGTCTTTGGTCTGGTCGAGCGCTTCAATGCGCCGCTCACATTTTGAATTGTGCGGAAGCACGACCCAACGCAACACCAAGGAGCATCGTCATGAAATGTTGTATTGATACTCACGACGCGATCAAAGCGTTTCTCCCGGAACAAGAGCTTACCGAGGAACAGTTCTTAGAACAATTCGCAGCGCTCGAGGATAGCCTCTCCCTCCTTCAACTTCAGATGCGCGGCATGTCCGAGAATGTCAGACTCTTTGGCAGCTTCGCGAGGCGCATGCGGCAATCAACTTGCCCGACGAGCGGCAAGCACAGAACCGCCATTGGGTTCGATGGCGGATATCCCGAAACCGCCGCGGAAGTAGTTCAGTCAAAGGCAAGTTATCGTCATTCGAAGTGAGTGATGGCTCGCCGAGTAGGATCTCCATCGATTGGTGCAGCAGGGCGATTGCGAATTGCCGCACCGCGGGATTCCGCTTCTCGGCCCACCAGCGAAGTGGCGACACCTCTCTTTGATGTCTGCTTCTCTAATCGGCCGTTTGAGGTCAAGCGCTCTCAGACTATCCGCCACTGCAATGTCGATGTCGCTCACGGGCTCGTGCTTCTCTTCGGAATCGGCACCAGGGCCCTTCCATCATGGGATTCGAGGACGAGGTAGAACAATCTTAGCCGCGGCCTTGCCGTCAGTTTGAACGGCAGGTTCAAGCGGACATACGAACTCACCTCATCCATCGTCCCGCGAGGGACATCTTTCCACTGCTGGGTGGATCTCGAGTTTTCTCCTTATCGGTTCTATGCGGCCG
>NZ_AXAI01000024.1 GCF_000472425.1 Bradyrhizobium sp. Tv2a-2
CGATCCGCTTGAAGCGGTAGGCGGGATTCCCCAGAACCTTCAAAAGTGCTTGAGGCTCGCTCGCCACCTTCACTTCCTTCACGATCTTGCCCGCGTCATCCAAAATGCAGACACTCGTCTCCTTGACCGATACGTCCATTCCGGCAAAATGGTCCATGCTGCGCTTCTCCTTCTGATGCTTGAGGCCGTCACCACGGACCTCGTTTCACCATCAGCCTGAAGCGCAGCACCTAAAATCTTCAGCTATCCACAAGCTGGATCGGCCGATTACCCCATCTTATCCCTGATAGCGGCGGAATGGCAGACGTCCGCCGATCGCTGCTCGGGCACCGGGAGCAGTCATTCGATCAACCCGCCAGCAAGATGTGCGCGGCTCATTCGGGCAGCCCCGCTTTCCGGAGACCCTCGGCCATTAGCCGCGCGTTTGACTGTCCGCCCCGAGCGATCCATGTCGATATTGTAAAGGCGGGATCGAGTTCAAGCAGGCGCGTCGCTGCCTCACGCGCCTCAGCGTCACGTCCAAGATGGGCGAAGGCGGACGCGAGACAGCGATAAGTCACAGAATAGGAGGGGTTCCGAAGAAGGGCTTTCTTTCCTGCGACGATGGCCTCGTCAAAACGACGAAGCTCGACAAGGGCCTGCCCGAGCGCGGCAAACGTCTGGTGTAGCAGCGGGTCAACGGGGCTCAGGCGCATGGCACATTCGAAGCTCCTAACCGCTTCCTCCGGCAGCCCCGTAACTTTATAGACCAAGGCTCTGGCGCGCCGTGCGACAAAAGAATTGGGGTTGAGCGCAACCGCCCGGTCAGCCATTTCGATCTCACTTTCGCGATCGCCGACCATGAACGCCGAGATTACGGCAGCGATTGCCAGTGTATCCGGGTCAGAATCGTCGAGGCTCAATGCCAAGCGAAATAGTCGAACCGCTTCCTTGCGGTCGAATTGAGGATCGTTGGCATAGCCCAACGTGACGCTTTGCATGTGACAGAGACCTGCCAGAGCCGCAACCAGGCCGAACCGAGGGTCTAGCTCCAAGGCGCGATGAGCCAACCTTATCGCCTCTGTCAATCCTTCGCGGGTCTCCAGGTAAAACTGCTGCCCAGCGCGAAGATAAAAATCATAGGCGGTGAGGTTCTCCGGTCGCCGCCGCGCCGCCATTGCAACTTCGGTTTGAAGCAATTTTGGCTGAATGGCTGAGACGACAGCGACCGTGACTTCGTCCTGGAGAGCGAAAACGTCTGTCAGGTCGCGCTCGAACCTGTCCGCCCAGATGTGCGCACCCGTCACCGCATCAATCAGCTGCCCTGTGATGCGCACCTTCCCCGACGCCTTGCGTACAGCGCCCTCAAGGACATAGCGCACGCCAAGCCTGCGCCCGACTTCCTTGATATCGACGGCTCGGCCTTTAAAGGTGAAGCTCGAATTGCGAGCGATGACGAACAGCGATTTGAACCGCGAGAGCGCGGTAATGATCTCCTCAACCATTCCGTCCGCGAAATATTCCTGCTCGGGGTCGCCGCTCATGTTCTCGAACGGTAGCACCGCGATCGACGGCTTGTCTGGCAGTAGCGGGGCCGCACTTAGTCTCTCCATCAGCGCGCTGGACGCTCCACCCGCACGGACGGCGTAAGCGCGGACCGGCCTGGAGATGTTCTTGAGCCGCTGCTCGCCGCGATCCTCGAACCCAACCTCCAGCTTGCCTTCGATTTCGCTGTACACCTTTTCGGAAATCAGGATGCCACCCGGATCGGCGATCCCCTCCAGCCGGACAGCAATGTTGGTCCCGTCGCCGTAGAGCTCGCCGTCCTGCCCAACGATAACGTCGCCAAGGTTGAGTCCGACGCGTAACCTTAACGGACTGCTGCTCGAGGCGAGATGATCCTGTATCTCAACCGCGCATCTCACGGCGGCTAACGGACTCGCGAACTCGGCGAGCGCACCATCACCCGTTGTCTTGACAAGTCGCCCCTCGTGGCGGGAGAGGCCTGGCTCGATCAATTCTCGCTTGAGCCGTTCGAACTCGGCGTAGGTGGCTTCCTCGTCGCGTTCCATGAGCGCGGAATAACCGACCACGTCGGCGGCCAGGATCGCCGCTAACCGCCTTTGAACCCGCGGCTTGTCCTGAGCAGGCCAGAAGCCCGGCCCGTACGAGTTGTCGATTGGCACCAGACGCCAAAGAGAGCCGGTTGGGATATGCCGAAACCATCGGTCGCCGGGCTCGCGAGGCTGATCGGGTGGAGGCTCGATCTCCTCGGATATTCCGCTTTCGATCTGGCCGCCCATCCACGACACAAAGCAGTCTCGCTCCCGTAGCGAACCAAAATTACCGATCTTCTTCCACTCCCATGGGACGGTCATGCTTGCCTCACGCAATCCCCTGATCTCCACAACAATGGGAACCCGCAAGTGTTCTGGTTTGTGATCGAACCCGCTGCTCGGTCGGCGCCATCCGAACGGGCAGGCTTAACCACGCCGTAGGAGGGCAGCTTAGCACTTTGCTGCTTACCTGTGAGCGGTAATCGCGGGAGAGCCCTATCTGCCCGAGCGTTTGCCGGGGCCGATGCCACGGGCCGCGGTGCTCCCGAACAAGCGGCGCGGCGTTCGGCGCGGAAACGATCGTGCTGGTGCGCGATTCCTGGAGTGTTTTCGAGCGAAGTGGGGACCGGTTCGCGTGAAGAAAACGCGTCAAAACAAAAATCTAGAGCTCCGGTTCTGATTCAATCAGAACCGGAAATGCTCTAGTCCGCGACGACGATATCGTCGGAGATGCGCACACCGTGGGGGCGGCGGGTCAGCTCCTGGTCGACCACGGCGTTGAGGAGGCGCACCGGCCCGGTGTCGGCGCGCAGGCCCATCAGGTTTTCCACCTTGAAGCCACCTTCGATCGAGATCGCCTTGTAGGAGCCGACGATCTTCTCGACTGTGTCGCCGCTGCCGAACGGCAGCAGCAGTCGCTCAAAGGAAACTTCCTTGCCGTCCTCGTCCTTGAGGGACGCGATCGAGTAGGTCGGGCGCTTGCGCGTGATGCAGGTCATGTAGCAGGGCAGCACGCGTGCGTAGCGCACGGCATCGATCGAGGCATCGAGATAGCGATTGATGCGTCCGGCGGGATCGAGCCCCTCGTTGCCATAGGCCGCCGCAAGCCGCCATCCCTCGTGGGTGATGAAGAATCGCGCGTGCTCGCCCGCGCCCTCGACGTCAAAGGCCATCATATCGGGGATCTCGTCGGCAAGCCGGTCCGGCTTGAAGTCGGCAACGACGGGGAGCAAGGCCGGCCCGTGCTTGGCGCGCAGCCAGGCGTTGAGCAGCACGCGCTGCTTGATCGACCGGACCACGGATGGATTGGCGCTTTCAAATTCCATGTCAGCTGAATGCGATCAGGTCGGCTGTGATGCGCGCGGGCGGGCGATAACAGAGCTCGCGGTCGATGACGACGCGAAACCTCGGCCTCGGCAGCGCGTCATTTCCGCGCATGAGCGCAAGCCAGCCGTTCGGCAGCTCACGCTGCCTGATCGGCTTGATGACCGAGGGGTGGCGCTCTCGAAGTTCAGGGCAAAAATCCTTTCCTATCGGAAACCCGCAAACTTTCGAGGACAGAGGAAAATTTTCTATGAAGGCGCGCCCGGCCGGCCAACAAATGTTAAGCGTGGCTATCTTTTCGACGATCCGACGAAGGACGAACCCGCCCAGGGCCCCCAAGGCGGCGGTTTCAAGCTTTCCGCCTTGCCTAACTCCCCCGGATGACGGCATATTCCGCCCCGGAGGCGGCGGTTGCGGAACAGTTCCCGAGCGTTTCCTGGGAAGCTGCCCGTGAGCAAGAACGAGCTGTGCGCTGGCCAAAAGGCCGTGCACGGCGGGGGGAAATTATTTGGCCGATGAGATCATTCTCGAGACCCACGGATTGACCAAGGAATTCGCGGGGTTCTTTGCCGTTCGCGATGTTTCACTGAAGGTTAAACGTGGGCACATTCACGCGCTGATCGGTCCGAACGGGGCCGGGAAGACGACGTGCTTTAATCTCTTGACCAAATTCCTGCGTCCGTCCGCCGGAACGATCCTTTATAAAGGGCAGGACATTACGGCGACACCGCCGGCCGACGTGGCGCGGCTGGGGCTTGTGCGCTCGTTCCAGATCTCGGCGGTGTTTCCGCACCTGACTGCGCTGGAGAATGTCCGCGTGGCGCTGCAGCGCCAGCACGGCCACTCGTTCGACTTCTGGCGCTCCAAATCGGTGTTGAACCGCTTCAACAGCCGCGCCCTGGAGCTGTTGACCGATGTGGGCCTGAGCGAGTTCGCCAATACGCCTGCGGTCGAAATGCCTTATGGACGCAAGCGGGCGCTGGAAATCGCAACGACGCTTGCGCTCGATCCGGAAATGATGCTGCTCGACGAGCCGATGGCCGGCATGGGCCATGAGGACATCGACAAGATCGCGGCCCTGATCAAGCGGATTTCGGCCAAATACACCATCCTGATGGTCGAGCATAATTTGAGCGTCGTCGCCAATCTCTCGGATGTCATTACCGTCCTGACTCGCGGTCATGTGCTCGCGGAGGGCTCATACGCCGAGCTTTCCAAGGACGAGCGAGTCAAGGAAGCCTATCTCGGAGCCGGTCATGCCTGATGCACAATTGGCCGAGGCCGCCGCAAAAACCGCACCCGCAACCGGCGGCGAGATTCTCGCGGTTTCGAATCTCGAGGCCTGGTACGGCGAGTCCCATATTCTTCACGGCATCAATTTCAATGTGAATGCCGGCGAGGTGGTCACGCTGCTCGGGCGCAACGGCGCTGGCAAGACCACCACGCTGAAGTCGATCATGGGCGTCATCGGCAAGCGCACGGGCTCGGTCCGCTTCAACGGGAAAGAGCTGATCAAGAGCCCGTCCGACAGGATCGCGCGCCTTGGCGTCGCCTTCTGCCCCGAGGAGCGCGGCATCTTCTCGAGCCTCGACGTGCGCGAGAACCTGCTGCTGCCACCCGTGGTACGCCCCGGCGGGCTGTCGCTGGAGCAGATTTTCGATCTCTTCCCGAACCTGAAGGAGCGGCTGAAAAGCCAGGGCACAAAGCTCTCCGGCGGCGAGCAGCAGATGCTGGCGATCGCCCGCATCCTGCGCACCGGCGCCAGCTTTCTGATGCTGGACGAGCCGACCGAGGGGCTTGCGCCCGTCATCATCCAGCAGATCGGCCACACCATCGCGCGGCTGAAGAAGCAGGGCTTTACCATCCTGCTGGTCGAGCAGAATTTCCGCTTCGCCTCCACCGTCGCCGACCGCTACTACATCGTCGAGCACGGCAAGATCATCGACGGTTTTGCCAATAGCGAGCTCGCCGCCAACATGGACAAGCTCCATACCTATCTCGGCGTCTAACGAGCGCCAACGAGAAGACACGAGGAAGGACCAATGAGCAAAACCGCAGTCGCCTCCCTGCTGCTTTCGACCGCGCTGTCGTTTGCTGCGATCAGCGCAGCGTGCGCCGACGACAAGATCGTCAAGATCGGCGCGCTGTCCGACCAGTCAGGCCTTTACGCCGACCTCGGCGGTCCCGGCTCGACGCTCGCCGCCCAGATGGCGGTCGAGGATTCCGGGATGACGGGCAAAGGCTGGAAGATCGACATCATCGCCGGCGATCACCAGAACAAGCCGGATATCGGCGTCAATATCGCGCGCCAGTGGTTCGACGTCGACAAGGTCGATGTCATCGTCGACGTGCCCAATTCCGGTGTTGCGCTCGCGGTCTCCAACATCGTCAAGGAGAAGAACGGCATCCTGCTCGATTCCGGCGCCGGTACGTCCGATCTGACCAACGCGCAGTGCACGCCGAACACCATCCACTGGACCTACGACACCTACACGCTGGCGCATGGTACCGGCACCGCGCTGACCAAGAGCGGCGGCGACAGCTGGTTCTTCCTCACCGCCGACTACGCCTTCGGCGCGGCGCTGGAACGCGACACCACCGCGGCGGTCAAGGCGACAGGCGGCAAGGTGCTCGGCGGCGTCAAGGCGCCGCTCTCGACGGCCGATTTCTCCTCCTTCCTGCTGCAAGCGCAGGCCTCGAAAGCCAAGATCATCGGCCTCGCCAATGCCGGCGCCGACACCACCAACTCGATCAAGCAGGCCGCCGAATTCGGCATCACCAGCGGCGGCCAGAAGCTCGCAGCGCTGCTGCTGTTCATCACCGACGTCCACTCGCTCGGCTTGAAGACGGCGCAGGGGCTGAACTTCACCGAGACGTTTTACTGGGACATGAACGACGCCACGCGGGCCTTCGCCAAGCGCTTCCAGGAGCGCATGAAGAACCACAACATGCCCACCATGGTCCATGCCGGCGTCTACTCGAGCCTGCTGCATTATTTCAAGGCATTGGAAGCCCTCGGCGGCAACCCGCATGATGGCGCCAAGGTCGTCGCGAAGATGAAGGACATGCCGACCGACGATCAGCTGTTCGGCAAGGGCAGCATCGAGCCGAATGGCCGCAAGATTCATCCGGCCTATCTGTTCGAGGTCAAGACGCCGGCGGAGTCCAAGGGGCCCTGGGATTACTACAAGCTCGTGTCCACCATTCCGGCGGAAGATGCCTTCACGCCGCTGGACAAGAGCACCTGTCCCTTGCTGAAGAAATGATCCGTTTTGGCGTCTCTGGCGGCCGCAATGGCCGCCGAGACGCCTGAATTGAAACGAACGGGCGCCGAGAGAGAATCGATGCAAGCGCTTTACGCACAGCTACTGGTGGGACTGATCAACGGCTCGTTCTACGCGCTGCTCAGCCTCGGGCTCGCCGTCATCTTCGGCATGCTCAACATCATCAATTTCGCCCATGGCGCGCTCTACATGATGGGCGCGTTCGTGGCCTACTTCCTGCTCAACATCTGGGGCATCAACTACTGGTGGGCGCTTCTGCTCTCACCCATCGTGGTCGGCATTTTCGGCATGATCCTGGAGCGGACGATGCTGAAATTCCTGACCGGCCTCGATCATCTCTATGGGCTGTTGCTCACCTTCGGCCTCGCGTTGATCATCCAGGGCGTGTTCCAGAATTTTTTCGGTTCATCCGGCCTGCCGTACTCGATTCCGGATCAGCTCAGGGGCGGCATGAATCTCGGCTTCATGTTCCTGCCCGTCTATCGCGGCTGGGTCGTGGTGTTCTCGCTGGTCGTGTGCCTCGCCACCTGGTTCCTGATCGAGCGCACGCGGCTCGGCGCCTATTTGCGCGCTGCGACTGAAAATCCGACTTTGGTGCGCGCCTTCGGCATCAACGTGCCGCGCATGATCACTCTGACCTACGGCCTCGGCGTGGGTCTTGCCGCACTTGCTGGCGTGCTGTCGGCGCCGATCAACCAGGTGCGGCCTTTGATGGGCGCCGATCTCATCATCGTCGTGTTCGCCGTCGTCGTGATCGGCGGCATGGGCTCGATCATGGGCTCGATCATCACCGGATTTGCGCTTGGCGTGATCGAGGGACTGACCAAGTATTTCTACCCCGAGGCCTCCAATACCGTGGTGTTCGTGCTGATGGTGCTGGTGCTGCTGGTGAAACCAACGGGACTGACGGGACGGGCGGCCTGATATGACAGCATTGACCGACGATACCCTGCCGATGACGCCGCGCGCGATGCGCGACGAGATGATCATGTTCGGCATCATGGCCGTGCTGCTGGCGGTGGTGCCGTTCACCGGCATCTACCCGTTCTTCGTGATGCAGGGGCTGTGTTTTGCGCTGGTCGCCTGCGCCTTCAACCTCCTGATCGGCTATGGCGGGTTGCTGTCCTTCGGGCATGCGATGTTCCTGGGCACGGCGGGCTATTGCGCGGCGCATGCGCTGAAGGTCTGGAACCTGCCGCCGGAGCTCGGCATCGTGGTCGGCACAGCCGCGGCGTGCGTGCTCGGCATCATCACCGGCTATGTGTCGATCCGACGCCAGGGCATCTATTTCTCGATGATCACGCTGGCGCTGTCGCAGCTGCTTTATTTCATCTATCTGCAGGCGCCGTTCACCCATGGCGAGGACGGCATCCAGGGCATCCCGCAGGGACGCCTGTTCGGCATCTTCGATCTCTCCAGGCCGACCACGCTGTATTACATGGTGCTGATCGGCTTCCTGGCTGCGTTCCTGCTGATCTATCGCACCATCAACTCGCCCTTCGGCGAGGTCTTGAAATCGATCCGCGAGAACGAGCAGCGCGCGATTTCGCTCGGTTACAAGACCGACCATTACAAATGGCTGGCCTTCGTCCTGTCCGGCACGCTGGCCGGCTTCGCCGGCGCGCTGAAGGTGTTCGTGGCCCAGAACGCCTCGCTCACCGACGTGCATTGGAGCATGTCAGGTGAGATCGTGCTGATGACCCTGGTCGGCGGGTTGGGGACCGTGTTCGGCCCGGTGGTCGGGGCCTTCGTGATCGTCGCCATGCAGCAATATCTCGCCAGCTTCGGCCAGTGGGTTACGGTGATCCAGGGCGTGATCTTTGTCGCCTGCGTGCTGCTGTTCCGCCGCGGCATCGTCGGCGAGGTCGCGCACTTCTTCAAACGATCGCTGTAAGGCATCGGTTTCGGCAGCTTTTTTCGCGTCACCTCACAAAGTGGTGGATGAGCCGCCCGGCTTGCGGCCGTGCGGGTGGGCTTTTGCGGCCAATTCCATTTATGACAGATGTGTGACATTACCCTCGCTGGCTGGTAAGGCGAGGGGCGGGCGGCTTGCGGCCGGCGCAAACGTCAGAAGAAACAATGGATCCGATGCCATGATGCGCTGGTTTCGCGCCTTTCTGCCCAAGGAGGAGCGGTTTTTCGACCTGTTCTCCCGCCATGCCGCGACCGTGGTGAAAGGCGCCGAGGCGCTGCAGGGCGTCCTGCGCGGCGGCGATCAGACCCAGGCCTTTTGCCAGCGGGTCAATCATTTCGAGAACGAGGCCGACGGCATCACCAGGGAGGTGCTGACCGCCGTGCGCCGCACTTTCATCACCCCGTTCGACCGCAGCGACATCACCAACCTGATCACGCGGATGGATGACGCCATCGACCAGATGCAGCAGACCGCAAAGGCCGTGCTGCTGTTTGAGGTGCGCGAGTTCGAGCCGCCCATGCGCGAGATGGGGACACTCCTGGTCGAATGCGCCCAACTCGTCGTCCGCGCGCTGCCGCTTCTGCAATCAATCGGCGCAAACGTTTCGCTGCTGACGCAGATCACCGAGGAGGTGACCAAGCTCGAGGGCCGCGTCGACGATCTCCACGACATCGGGCTGAAGGAACTATTCCTCAAGCACCGCAACGCCAACACGATGGATTTCATCGTCGGCGCCGACATCTACGATCACCTGGAGAAGGTCGCCGACCGCTTCGACGACGTCGCCAACGAGATCAACTCGATCGTCATCGAGCAGGTTTAGAGGCCGATCGTCAGTGACTGTATCCAGCTATTCGCGGGCTCGTTTCACCTCTCCCCAGCGGGGAGAGGTCGGATTGCATTCGGCGATGCGAAGCATCGTCCGGTGCAATCCGGGTGAGGGGACTCTGCGCTCGCGAGGGACAGAAACCCCTCACCCGGATCGCATCTTGCGATGCGATCCGACCTCTCCTGGGAGAGGTGGAGCAGTGCCGTGAACGTCACGCTGGGGCTTCCCATCCTGGTCGGGCTGATCGCGGTCGCGCTGCTGTTCGACTTTCTCAACGGCGTGCACGACGCCGCCAATTCGATCGCGACCATCGTCTCCACCCGCGTGCTGCGCCCGCAATTTGCAGTATTCTGGGCCGCCTTCTTCAATTTCGTCGCCTTCAGTGTGTTCGGGCTCAATGTCGCCCACACCATCGGCACCGGGATCATCGAGCCCAGTGTGATCGATCCGCAGGTGATCTTCGCAGCGCTCGTCGGCGCCATCGTCTGGAACCTGATCACCTGGGCGCTCGGCATTCCCTCGTCGAGCTCGCACGCGCTGATCGGCGGCCTGGTCGGCGGCGGCATGGCGAAGGCTGGGATCTCGGCTGCGGTCTGGAGCGGGCTGTCCAAGGCCATCGCGGCAATCGTGCTGTCGCCGCTGGTCGGCTTTTTCCTGGCCATGATGCTGGTCGCCATCGTCTCGTGGGCTTCGGTGCGCTCGACCCCGTTTGCGGTCGACCGCGCCTTCCGCGTCCTGCAGTTCGCCTCGGCCTCGCTCTATTCCCTTGGCCATGGCGGCAACGACGCCCAGAAGACCATGGGCATCATCGCCGTGCTGCTCTATTCGCAAGGCTATCTCGGCAGCGAATTCTCGGTGCCGTTCTGGGTGGTGCTGGCCTGCCAGGCCTCGATGGCGCTGGGAACGCTGATGGGCGGCTGGCGCATCGTCCGCACCATGGGCCTGAGGATCACCAAACTGACCCCGATGCAGGGTTTTTGCGCCGAAACCGGCGGCGCGGCGACCCTGTTCATGGCGACGTTCCTCGGGGTTCCCGTTTCGACCACCCATACCATCACCGGCGCCATTGTCGGTGTCGGCGCCGCGCGGCGCATGTCCGCGGTGCGCTGGAACGTGGCGAGCAGCATCGTTTACGCCTGGGTGATCACGATACCGGCCTCGGCCCTGGTCGCTGCGCTGGCTTATTGGGCGGTTTTGCCGTTCCGTTAGACTGGGAATCGACCAGTCCGTGCCTATATCGGGGATGCAGCGGAATCCCTTGATCCCGCGCGTTTTCCCTGCCAAACGCATCAGCTTCATGACCGATCTCGCCGTCACGACCGATTCGCCGTCTCGTTCGCCGCTGTCTGAAGAAGTGGCGCGCCGGCGCACCTTTGCCATCATCTCCCATCCGGACGCCGGCAAGACCACGCTGACCGAGAAGCTCCTGCTGTTCGGCGGCGCCATCAATCTGGCCGGCCAGGTCAAGGCCAAGGGCGAGCGGCGCAACACCCGCTCCGACTGGATGAAGATCGAGCGCGAGCGCGGCATCTCGGTCGTCACCTCGGTGATGACGTTCGAGTTCGAAGGTCTCGTGTTCAACCTGCTGGACACGCCGGGCCACGAAGACTTTTCGGAAGATACCTACCGCACGCTGACTGCGGTCGACTCCGCGGTCATGGTGATCGACGCCGCCAAAGGCATCGAGGCGCGGACGCGCAAGCTGTTCGAAGTCTGCCGCCTGCGCGACATCCCGATCATCACCTTCATCAACAAGATGGACCGTGAGAGCCGCGATACCTTCGATCTCATGGATGAGATCGAGAAGACGCTGGCGCTCGACACCACGCCGGTGACCTGGCCGGTCGGTCGCGGCCGCGATTTCGTCGGCACCTATGACATCAGGAACGGCGGCGTGCGGCTGCTCGAAGGCGGCGGCGCCAAGACCGGCGCGGCCCAGCAGATCGAGATCGCCGAGCTCGCGAAGTTCAACGGCAATCTCGACATCGGCGCCATCAAGGACGAGCTGGAGCTGGTCCGCGAGGCCTGCAAGCCGTTCGAGCTCGACGCCTTCCGCGAGGGCCATTTGACCCCGGTCTATTTCGGCAGCGCCTTGCGCAATTTCGGCGTCGGCGACCTGCTCGAGGGCCTCGGCCGTTTCGCCCCGCCGCCGCGCGCCCAGGACAGCGACCTGCGCAAGGTCGAGGCGGCCGAACCGCGCATGAGCGCCTTCGTTTTCAAGATCCAGGCCAACATGGATCCGAACCACCGCGACCGCATCGCCTTTGCGCGTCTCTGTTCGGGTAAGCTCAGCCGCGGCATGAAAGCCAAGCTCGTGCGCACCGGCAAGACCATGCCGCTGTCGAGCCCGCAATTCTTCTTCGCCCAGGACCGTTCCGTCGCCGACGAGGCCTTTGCCGGCGACGTCGTCGGCATCCCGAACCACGGCGCCTTGCGCATCGGCGACACGCTCACCGAAGGCGAGGACATCACCTTTGTCGGCGTGCCGAGCTTCGCGCCGGAAATCGTCCGTCGCGTGCGGCTGACCGACGCCATGAAGGCCAAGAAGCTGAAAGAGGCGCTGCAGCAGATGTCGGAGGAGGGCGTCGTCCAGGTATTCCGTCCCCGCGACGGCGCGCAGGCGCTGGTCGGCGTGGTCGGCCCGCTGCAGCTCGACGTGCTGAAGGCGCGGTTGGACGCAGAGTACTCGCTGCCCGTCGAGTTCGAGGTCTCCGAATTCCAGCTCGCCCGCTGGATCTCCTCCGACGATCGCAAGAAGCTCGAGGCCTTCGTCGCCTCAAACACCTCCTCGATCGCCGACGACGTCGACGGCGACCCCGTCTATCTCGCCAAGAACGAGTTCTACCTCGGCTACACCAAGGAACGCGCCGAGGGCATCGCGTTCACCAGCGTCAAGGACGTGAAGAAGAAGGCGTAAGTGGCAGCTGAAAGCAGGTAATTGTCGCAGCAAGTCCGCTCCGGTCAGTCCGGATCGTTCCGGTGAGCGACGACGACGACTGACCCTCGCAGGTACCTGTTCAGCTTTCCGATAAGCTCTGCCCGGATCTCCCACGATCCGGCGCTGTGGAAGTCGATGAATTCCGCGGCTTCCCGGCCGAGAACGTTGAAGCGTACCACCGCCGCGTTATCGATGCTTTCGAGTAAGAGGGCGCACACATCGGCATTGGCGTCGGGGTCATAGTTCGCGACTGTCAATGAGGGACCCTCAATGGGCGGGAGCGCGCGAAAGCCGGCGACCTCCATCCACCTCAATCCCGTTCGAGTGACGGGACAACAAAGCGCAAGGCCGCCGACAGCGCCACGGCGTCGCAATATATCGTCAATCCACCAATCGTTCTGCCAATCCTCGTAGCCGAACAGCATGCCCTCGAGACGCTCGAACGTCTCGTTCCAGCCTGTGCTGCAGGCTCGCCAGATCAGCTTATGCGCCGGAATCCGCCACTCCTCGCCCTTTGGGGTGTAGAACACCGTCCGCGAGCCAAGATAGCCTTTCGCAGGAGCTTCAAATGGTTCGATCAGCACTTCGCGATGGAGCAGGCCCTGGTTTACCCGCTGATCGAAACGATGCTCGCCATCGAAGGTCATTGGCGGATAAAGGTGGCTCATGCGCGCGAGCTTCTTCCGGCCTTCCAGAAGCAGCGGAAGCTCATACCTCGTGTGGATCAGATACGGCACTTCACCTGAGCGATCACATCGAAAGAGTTCGACTTCAAGATCAAGAGACTTGAACTCGGAACGATCAAATCTGGCGTCGAATTGCGCGATCAGCTTTGCCAGCTGATCGTCGTCAGGATAGTAAATGTTGTCCAACTCGGGATCTTCGTCCGCTGCCGATCTAAGGATCGCGCGAAGTGCCTCCATATCACCGACCTGAAAGCGCGTCTGCGCGATGGGACACTGCAAATCGCGATCGAATGCTTCCAGTATGAAGAAACTTGAAGGCAGCGAAGAACGCATTTCTGGCTTGGGAATTTCTGGTGAGGCAGCACACGCGGCCATTATGACCGACCCTACGGAAACTGCTCGCCATTGTTGCCGACACGTTTAATGATCTAATAATCGTCTGGTGCAACCACAATAGGATCGCCCGAATTGGTCTGGTAACGACGACCGATTTGCCCGTCGGGTAAAATCAGCTCAATTTGACTGACCGCACGTTGGCCGCGCGGTCCAACGGACTCCGAAATCGCGTGCGCGAACAATAGAATTTCGCGAGCTTGTTCAAGCCGATTGGGCTGTCCAGTCCTTCGGGCAAAAATATCTCTCTTTCGTATTTTCGGAAATCGTGTTTTGCTTCTCTCCGTTCCGCTCCGACAACAGGGGCGTACGCGTCGTCACGAACGTGGGGCGGAATGCGGTGGACGGGACTGTGCCGATAGACGTACGGCATGGTCGCGGACGGCGAAGTCGTGTGGTCCTGGCGCGCCCATGCAGGCGCCAAGTTGTCGCAAGGCTCCAAAGGCTTTGCGAGAATGACGGTGGCAAACGCTGGTTCACCGGGGAGAGTACGTATAAGCCGTAAACCATCGCGCGGGGAAGGCCGGTGTGATCACCGCCTGTACCCTAGGTTTTCGCGCTCGCGCAAATTTTTTCCGCGCGAGGCCCCGGGTGCAGCGGCCACCCGGCCTTCCCTGCGCCCTCTGATTTCCAGGAGGGAGAAGGTCAGTGCAAAGCTCGGGCGAAACCCGCCGCGAGAATGCAGAGCTGTGCTGGCAATCTTTCGCGGTCATTCTTCGAGACGGCGCTGACGCCCCCTCAGGACGGGAGTTATCACTTTGACTGCACGTGAAATCGAGTCTACTCTCGGCTGCGTGCAAGATGGGGAAGGCTCAACCATGGCGAATACTAGCAAATATCAGGTCAATTTGGACGCTTTGATCCCTAGGGCGGATTTATTCGAGCGCGCGGATTCGGTTGTTGCGGATACCAGCGCGATTCGGGTGTCCGATCTAGAACCGGGTGTCGTCTATGACATGTTACGGAAACCAGATTTTCAGCGAGAGACCAATAGCTGGTCTCCCAAGCAAGTCGCGAGACTGATCGAAACCTTCTCGAAGGCAGACATCATTCCATCAGTCATTCTTTGGCAGAGTGGAAATAAGATTTTTATTGTTGATGGCGCGCATCGGCTCAGCGCTCTAGTAGCCTGGATTAGGGATGATTACGGAAATGGAAAACTCTCGGCTGACTTTTTTAGTGGGAAGATTCCTGATCAGCAGAAGCATTTAGATGAAGAGACGCGGACTCTCGTTAACAATACCGTTGGCCCATGGATCGCTCATAAAAAGGGTGGATCTATGCTGAACATGAAGGACGTTCAGATTCAGTGGTTGAAGAGTCCAAAAGCAGAGCAGGCCGCAGCGGCGTTTATCAGGATCAATGAGGGGGGCACTGTAATTGATCCTTTGGAAGCTAGAATTCTTCGGGCAAAACGCTCAGCTTTGTCCATTGCAACTCGCATCATTTCCCGCGGCGGCACTGGCCATGAATATTGGAATCATTTCACGGATGAGAATGCAAAGGAACGAGCACCTAAATTAGGTGCTGAAATCTATAAATTGCTTTTTTCTCCGACCCTCGAAACCCCCATTAAAACAATGGATGTTCCGATGGCGGGCTTCGGGTATGGCGTCGGGGCTCTTCGAGTTGCGTTTGATCTGGTTGGATTGGCAAACGATTTGGATGTCCCCGACTCTTCGAGAAGCAAGGGAAAGGACAAAGACTTAGCAGATGACCTAACTGGAAAAGATACTATTACTTATCTCTTAAAGGTAAGAAGGTCTCTTCAGCTAGTTCTATCAAACGAAAAGCTCTCGCTTGGACTTCATCCTGCCCTTTATTTTTATAGCGGTGGAGGCGCATTTCAGCCCGCAGCCCTGCATAACGCGGTAGCTTGGTTATTAAGTTTGGAAAAGCGTAATAAGATCAAAAAATTTCTTCGGGTGCGCCGTCCCTTCGAAAATTTATTGCTGGCACATCCAGTCATTACCAAGCCCGCAACTCATAAGCTTGGGAGCGGGGATCGTACTAGAAGCAAAATGCTTGCGTTGTTTGAACGTGCAGTAGACCTTCTGACCGATGACCGAGACCAAGAACTTGCATGGAAGAAGCTATCGAAACAGTTTCAGTATCTCGCGATAGATGAGGCCGAGGAGAAGGCGGAATCCAAGAAGGGATCGCGCGGGAAATCTTTTAGTAGCGGCGCAAAAAGTGCGGCTACATTTGTAGAACTATCAAGTGTATCCCGATGTGCTCTTTGCGGCGGTCTCCTGCATAAAAATGGCAAAGTAGTGGACCACAAAGATCCCAAAGCGAGTGGCGGGAGTTCTGCCAGTGTGAATGCTAGGTGGGTACATCCAGCGTGTAACAGCAATAGACAGACATCATGATCGTAAAAGATACAGAGATATTTTCGAGCGAAGAAACCGCGCGTCGGCGCGACGAGGTAATCCGCCGCATGGCGAACACTCCGCCGCAGCCAAAGGCTACTGCTCCTCATCATCCAAAAAAGAAAAAGAAAGCTGGCGTGGGTCGCGCGGCTGGTAAGGGCCGCGGGGGCCGTGGAGCCTAGACCGGAACTTCGTCCGGTCCGCCATTAGGTTGTTGGTAGGTCATCCGCTTGCCGACCACGCCTTTGATGGCCTTCCCCGTGCGTTCTGCGTCAGTGACTTCGAGTCCAGACCGTTCATTGAGGCGGAAGTCAAATTCAGCGAGGTAGCGTTTAAGATGCTGCGGGCTAACATGATGATAAACGCCAGTGATGCCGCGCTTCATAATCGAGAAGTAGCCTTCAATGGTGCTCGTGTGGATGTCACCACGCACGTATTCGTTGATGCTGTGGTTGACCGAAATGGTGATCGGGTTCACCATGGCGGGCACGTGCGCCGCCGTCATCACTGATCGTGCGCGTAGCTTCCGCAATCTGATCATCCATGATCGGGCGCAGCGTCGTTGCCGTCAGGTTCGGGACGTGATGAGAACGAACCTTACCGCCGCGCTCAACAGGCGAGAACACGGCTTCTTTGCCTATGCCGCCGATGTTCTTTTTGTTACGCATGGCGACGTGTTTGTTGCGCTCTTTGCCGCCAACGTAGGTTTCGTCAAACTCAACCGTCTTGCCTTCGCCGCCAAGCGGACCGGGCGGCTTCAGATCACGCATACCCTCGCGGATGCGGTGCGCCATAAACCATGCCGTCTTGTAGGGAAGTCCGATCATGCGGTGAAGCTGATGCGCGCTCATGCCCTTCTTGCTGGCGCACATCAGGTGCGTAGCGAGAAGCCACTTCGTCATCGGGATGTGCGACCGCTCGTAAATCGTGCCAACAGCTGCCGTGAACTTCTTCCGGCAGTCCTTGCAGTGATACCATCCCGGCCCCATCGACTTACCACCGAGCGCCGCCACGCGATCAAACGAACCGCAGAACGGGCAATAAACGCCATCCGGCCAGCGGATCGCTTCGAAGTGCTTCCGGGCGGCTTCAAGGTCAGTGAAAATCGGGTTCGTCAGATCAGGGGTCGCGGGCATGGCTATCTCCTAAGGCCAAATATGCCCTATCGATCGCGTTCAGTCAAGGTGATAATTCCCCTCAGTATGAGGTCGGCAGACGTGGCAACGCTCTCAGATCCCCCATGGTGTGAGCGTCAGCGCCGTCTCCGGACGATGCTTCGCATCGCTGCGAGAACCACGAGGCCGGAATGCTGACCGCGTGAATGTTCCTCACTCGAAGAAGGCACAGCATCGAACGCGGGGATGTGATGGAGGTGGGCTTGATGTCGAGGGTCCGAACGATCAAATTTGGTGTCCAGCGCTCCCTTTTTGAAGGTACGGTTCGCATGCTGCAGCGCATCGCCTTCTGCTTGACCGTCCTCGCCGTGGTCGTCCTCGCGCACGCGGCTGCGGCGCGGAACTACCACCATATCAACCCGATCCCGTTCTCGCAGACACCGTGCAGCGTGTTCGACCACCGGCCCTGCACGCCAAGTCTCTGTAGCGTGTTCGGTCACTGGCCCTGCATTCCCGACATCAATTACCCCTATGGCGAGAACCTGCAGCTCACGGTCCAGACCGTGCCGCCGAAAGAGGACGAGGCCAAGTACCAGCGGCCCGATCACGATCTCAACACGATCGGCGATTTGTTCGCCCAGCTGCGCTCGTGCTGGTCGCCGCCGCCAACGGAGGAAGCACGTGAGGGGATGCAGATGTCGGTGCGCTTCAGCTTCAAGCGCTCGGGCGAGCTGATCGGGCCGCCGCGCCTGACCTTTGCCACAACGGGCGCGTCGGGTGACAACCGCAGTGCTTACATGAAAGCCATCAACGACTCGCTCAATGCCTGCCTGCCGATGAAATTCACCGATGCGCTCGGCGGCGCCCTGGCCGGCCGTCCCCTGATGATCCGCTATGTCGACAATCGCGACCTGGGCAGCGACTCCGGCACGCCACCGGAGACCAAGTGAGGGGCATATCGTCATTCCGGGGCGCGTGAAAACGCACGAGCACGGAATCTCGACCTTGGCATATTCCCCGCCGGCGCAGGACCGGAATGACGGCCTTGCTGTTGGCCTGGGCCAGGTGATAGGCAGGAGCCAAACAAGGGGAGAGACGTGGTGGGACTGTTGGGGATGATTTTGGGCCTCGTGCTGTTTTTCGGCGCCCACACGCTCACCACGCGGCGCAAGGCGCGCGGTCAGGTGGTCGCCGCGATCGGCGGGGAACACGTCTACAAGATCGTCTATTCCCTGGCGTCGCTGATCGGGCTTGCGCTGATCGTCTGGGGCTTCGCGCATTATCGCGCCACCGAATGGGTTCAGATCTGGACGCCCCCGACATTTCTCAAGCATCTCAATATCGCGCTGATGCTGCCGGCGGTGATCCTGGTGGTGGCGGCCTATATCCGCGGGCGCATCTATGCGACGGTCAAACATCCGATGCTTGCAGGCGTGAAACTCTGGGCGTTCGGCCATCTGCTGGCCAATGGCGATCTCGGCGGCATCATCCTGTTCGGCTCGTTCCTCGCCTGGGCGGTCTACGATCGCATCTCGCTGAAGCGCCGCGCTGATCCTGGCGCGCCGCCAATTCCTGTCGGCGGCCTCACCAATGATTTGATCGCCGTGGCCGTCGGCGTGGTGGCCTATCTTGCGCTCGCCTTTGCCTTCCATCCCGTTGTGATCGGGATTCCAGTGATGGGGAGTTAAAGTCATGTCCGTTCAAACCGCCGTCAGGCGCAAGACCGCGCCGGATATTCGCGCCCGCAAGGGCGGCGAGCCGATCGTGATGCTGACGTCCTATCACGCCCACACCGCGGCGCTGGTCGATCGCCATTGCGACACGATCCTGGTCGGGGATTCCCTTGGGAATGTCATGCACGGCTTTGAGACCACCGTGCCAGTGACGCTCGACATGATGATCCTGCAGGGAGCCGCGGTCATGCGCGGCTCGCGCCAGGCGCTGGTCGTGGTCGACATGCCCTTCGGCTCCTACGAGGCGTCGAAGGAGCAGGCGTTTCATTCCGCGGCGCGCATCCTCAAGGAAACCCAATGCGGTGCCGTGAAGCTCGAAGGCGGCACGCGCATGGCAGAGACCATTGCGTTCCTGGTCGAGCGGGGAATCCCAGTGATGGGGCATATCGGGCTGACGCCGCAATCCATCAACACTCTCGGCTCGTTTCGTGCGCAGGGGCGTGAGGAGGCAAGCTGGGCGAGAATCGAAGGCGACGCGAAGGCGGTCGGGGATGCCGGTGCGTTTTCGGTTGTGATCGAGGCCGTGGCCGAACCGCTCGCGCGCAAGATCACGAAAGAGATCGCGATTCCGACCATCGGCATCGGCGCAAGCGCCGCCTGCGACGGGCAGGTGCTGGTGCTCGAGGATATGCTGGGCCTCTCGCCGCGTGCGCCGAAATTCGTCCGCCGCTACGGCAATCTCGGGCCCGCGATTGAGACCGCGATCGAAGCTTACGCGAGCGACGTGCGTTCGCGCGCCTTTCCCGGGCCGGAGCACGTCTACGAGATGAAGAAGAGCTAGAGGGCCGGGCGGCAATGGATTGGTCGCAACATCCCATCCCTCCGATGCGGCTTGAAACTCGCTTCGGCGATCGCCTGATCCCCGCGTTCTGCGAGCGGCCGCGCAGCGTCTGGCAGATGGTCGCCGATGCCGCCGCGAAAAATCCCGATGGCGAGGCGCTGGCTTGCGGCGAGCGCCGGCTCAACTGGCGCGAGGTGGCGCGACGGTCGGCGGAGATCGCGGCCGGTTTGCAGGCCAAGGGACTTGAGCGGGGCGACCGCGTTGCACTGTTGCTCGGCAATCGCATCGAGTTTCCGCTTCTGTTGTTCGCGGCCGCGCATCTCGGCCTGGTCACGGTCCTGCTCGGCACGCGGCAGCAGAAGCCCGAGATCGCCTATGTGCTGAACGATTGCGGCGCCAGGCTTCTGATCCATGAGGTCGCACTCGCCGATCGCGTGCCTGACGCGCGCGACATTCCGCAGCTTGCCCATCGCCTCGCTGTCGATGACGATCCGCGCCTGTCGCAATTTGCCGATATCGCCGGCCACGCGCCGTTGGCCAAAGCCACCGAAGTCGACGAAGAGGATACTGCGATGATCCTCTACACGTCAGGCACGACCGGGCGGCCGAAGGGCGCCATGCTCGCCCATTGCAACATCATTCATTCCTCGATGGTGTTTGTGAATTGCCTGACGCTGACCAAGGCCGACCGCTCGATTGCGGCCGTGCCGCTGGCGCATGTAACGGGCGTTGTCGCCAACATCATGACCATGGTCGCTTGCGCAGGCGCACTCATCATCGTCGCCGAATTCAAGGCCGCGGACTATCTGAAGGTCGCCGCGCGCGAGCGCATCACCTACACGGTGATGGTGCCGGCGATGTATAATCTCTGCCTGCTGCAGCCGGACTTCGATTCCTACGATCTCTCGGCCTGGCGTATCGGCGGCTTCGGCGGCGCGCCGATGCCGGTTGCGACCATCGAGCGGCTCGCGGTGAAACTGCCCGGCTTGAAACTGTCGAATTGCTATGGCGCGACCGAAACGACGTCGCCATCGACCATGATGCCTGGTGAACTCGCCAAGCGACATATCGACAGCGTCGGACTGCCGTGCCCCGGTGCGACGATTGCGGTGATGGACCCGCAAGGCCATGAGTTGCCACGCGGCGAGATCGGCGAGATCTGAATTCATGGCGCATCCGTCATCAAGGGCTATTGGAACAACCCGAAGGCGACGGCAGAGAGCTTTACCGGCGGCTTCTGGCATTCCGGTGATCTCGGCTCGATCGATGCGGACAATTTCGTGCGCGTGTTCGACCGTCAGAAGGACATGATCAACCGCGGCGGCCTGAAGATCTTCTCGGCCGAGGTCGAATCCGTGCTCGCGGGACATCCTGATGTGGTCGAGAGTGCCATCATCGCCAAACCGTGCCCGGTGCTCGGCGAGCGCGTGCACGCTGTCGTGGTTACACGCGGCGATGTCGGGGCGGAGGTCTTGCGCGTGTGGTGCGCAGAGCGGCTTTCCGATTACAAGGTGCCGGAGACCATGCTGGTCACCTCTAACCCCTTGCCGCGCAATGCTAATGGCAAGGTGCTGAAGCGGCAGTTACGGGAGATGCTGGCGGCCGGGTAGGAACCGGGGGCGGGGCCTGTCCCCCGCTAACACCTTGGTGCCATTTGCTTTGCCTTGCCAGCGCCATATCCATAGGCTATCGCGCGCCGTGCAGGGATTGGGCGGATGCGCCCGTGATGCCGCGTGGGCGATAGCCGGCGGCAAGGGATTGACCTAAGTGTCTGAATTATTTGACGAAGTCGACGAGGAAGTGCGTCGCGAGCAGCTCAAGAAGCTGTGGGATAAATATTCTCTCTTTATTATTGGCGCGGCGCTTCTGGTGATCGCCGCAGTCGGGGGCTGGCGCGGCTATCAATATCTGGAGGCCAAGAGGGCCGCCGAGGTGGGCGATGCCTTCAACAAGGCGATCGAGCTGTCCGAGCAGGGCAAGCATGCCGAGGCGGAAGCCGCTTTCAACGATCTCGCCGCCAAGGCCCCGGCCGGTTACCGCGTGCTGTCCCGCTTCCGTGCCGCCGCGGAAGCTGCGAGCAGCGACCCCAAGGCGGGCGCGAAGATGTTCGATGATATTGCTGCCGACCGCAGCGTCGGCGCCGATCTGCAGGCGCTGGCGCGGCTGCGCGCCGCCGGTCTGCTGGTCGACACCGCAAGCTATGCCGAGATGAAGCAGCGGCTCGAGCCGGAGACTGCGCCCGGCGCCATCTTCCGTCACAGCGCGCGCGAATTGCTGGCGCTGTCGGCCTGGCGTGGGAACGACAGTGCTGCGACCCGGCAATGGCTGGACATGATTGCACTCGACGGCGAGACCCCGCCGGGCCTGCGCTCGCGGGCGGAGGCGCTTCAGGCGCTGCTGCCGCCGGTCGCAAAGAGCTAAGAGGCGGAACGAAAGCTTGACCCAGGGATCGACCATGCGCCGCTCGCAACGTCTGATCGCAGCCACCGTGCTCCTCGCGCTGACGGGCGTGCTTGGCGGCTGCTCAAGCAGCATCGGCAGTTGGGATCCGACTGACCTGCTCGACTTCCTCGATACCAAGAAGAAGCTGCCGGGCGACCGCAAGCCGGTGTTCCCGGACGGCGTGCCGGGGCTGGAGCAGGGCGTGCCGAAGGATCTCTACAAGAGCGAGGTCGAGAAGCAGCAGCAGGAAGAGGCCGCCCAGGCCGCAGCCGCCGCGGCCAATCCGCAGCCACCCGTCGCCGCCGATCAGCAGCCGCCGGAGCAGCAGCCGGCCGCGAAATCGAAACAGGCCAAGGCCAAGAAGACCAAGCAGTCCGCGGCAGCGAGCACGGCACCGGCCGAGCCCGATGGCGAGGCCCAGGCCGCCGATCAGGCCGCGCCGACCACCCCGCCGAAAGGCAAGAAGGTCGCCAGCCGCAAGCGCACCACCACACCCCCGGCCGCCGATTCGACCGCGCAACCGGACCAGTCCCAGCAATCGGCGCAGCAGGCGCCGGCGGCATTCCCCGCGCCGATGCCAAGCGGCAGCTTTACACGCTAGTCTATATTCCACACTAGATTGACATGCGCCTGTTTCCCTGGCGCACGGATCGTCCATGTCGTTCACGATCGCCATTATCGGCCGGCCCAATGTCGGCAAATCCACTTTGTTCAACCGTCTGGTCGGACAGAAGCTGGCCCTGGTCGACGACCTGCCGGGCGTGACCCGCGATCGCCGGGAGGGCGAGGCCAGGCTCGGCGATCTCGCCTTCACCATCATCGACACCGCCGGTCTCGACGAGGGGCCGAAGGGCTCGCTTACGGCGCGGATGCAGGAGCAGACGGAAACCGCGATCAGGCTCGCGGACGCCCTGATGTTCGTGATCGATGCACGGGTCGGACTCACGCCGTCCGACCGCGCCTTCGCCGATTTCGCCCGCAAGGCCGACAAGCCCGTGCTGCTGCTCGCCAACAAGGCCGAGGGCAAGCACGGCGAAATCGGTGCGATGGAATCCTACGCGCTCGGGCTCGGCGATCCCATCCAGGTTTCCGCCGAGCATGGCGAGGGCATGGGCGAACTCTATGACGCCCTGCGCGCCGTGATGCCGGAAGAGCCCGACGAGGAGCAGCCTTCCGAAGTCGATGATGCGGAGGAAGCTGATGCCGCGACACGGCCCATTCGCGTCGCCATCGTTGGCCGTCCCAATGCCGGCAAGTCCACGCTGATCAACCAACTCGTCGGCGAGGAGCGGCTGCTCACCAGCCCGGAGGCCGGCACCACGCGCGATGCAATTGCGGTCGAGATCGACTGGAAGGGACGCGGCTTCCGCGTGTTCGATACCGCGGGCCTGCGGCGCCGCTCGCGGATCGAGGCGAAGCTGGAGAAGCTGTCGGTGGCGGACGCGCTGCGCGCGGTTCGCTTTGCCGAGGTCGTGGCGTTGATGATGGATGCGCAACATCGCTTCGAGGAGCAGGACCTGCGCATCGCCGATCTGGTCGAGCGCGAGGGGCGGGCACTGGTCATCGCGGTCAGCAAATGGGACCTGGTGGAAGCCAAGGGCGGCCAGATTTCGCAGCTCCGTGCCGATGCCGATCACTGGTTGCCGCAGGTCGCGGGCGCGCCGGTTGTTGCCGTGTCAGGCCTGACCGGCGAGGGCATCGAGCGGCTGATGGGCGCCATCGTCGAGGCCTACGCGGTCTGGAACAGGCGCGTGCCGACGTCGGCGCTCAATCGCTGGTTCGAGCAGGCGATCCAGGCCAATCCGCCGCCGGCGGTGTCGGGGCGCCGGCTGAAACTCAACTACATCACCCAGACCAAGGCGCGGCCGCCGAGCTTCGTCCTGTTCTGCTCGCGTGCGGACGCGGTGCCGCAGGCCTATCTGCGCTATCTGACCAATTCCTTGCGCGAGGCCTTCGACCTGCCGGGCACGCCGGTGCGGATCACGCTGCGCGAGAAGGCCAATCCGTTCGCACACAAGCGCAAGCGGCCGTCATGAACGACGTGGCCGCCGAGCGCGCAGTGGACGCGAAGGCGCCACGTGGCACCGCGGTTGCTTTCATCTTCGTGACCGTGCTGCTCGACATGGTGGCGCTTGGCGTCGTGATTCCAATCCTGCCCAAGCTGATCGAGAGCTTTGTCGCCAACGATACCGCGAGCGCCGCGCGCATCTTCGGCCTGTTCGGCACAGCCTGGGCGCTGATGCAATTCGTGTTCTCGCCGCTGCTCGGCGGCCTGTCCGACCGGTTCGGCCGGCGGCCGGTGATCCTGTTATCGAATTTCGGGCTCGCCGCGGATTACGTGCTGATGGCGCTCGCGCCGTCGCTGTCCTGGCTGTTCGCCGGACGCGTGATCTCGGGCATCACCTCCGCCAGCATTTCGACTGCGTTTGCCTATATCGCCGACAGGACCGCGCAGGAAAACCGCGCGGCGATGTTCGGCAAGATCGGGGTGGCGTTCGGTGCGGGATTTATCCTGGGGCCGGCGCTGGGTGGGCTGCTCGGCGATATCTCGCCGCGGCTGCCGTTCTGGGTTGCGGCGGGCCTGAGCTTTGCAAACTGGCTCTACGGCCTGCTCATCTTGCCGGAGTCGCTGCCCGCCGACCGCCGCGCGCCGTTCCGGTGGAAAAGCGCCAATCCGATCGGGATGCTGCCGCTGTTGCGTTCGAGTCCCGCTCTGGCGGGACTTCAGGTCGCAAATTTCTTCTCTCAGCTCGCGCATGTCGTGCTGCCGTCCACCTTCGTGCTCTATGCCGGCTACCGCTACGGCTGGGACGTCGGCATGGTTGGCCTGACGCTTGCGATTGTCGGGCTCTGCTCGATGGTGGTGCAGGGCGTAGCGATCGGGCCGATTGTGGCGCATCTCGGCGAGCGCCGCGCGCTGCTGCTGGGACTCGTCTGCGGCGCGCTCGGCTTCCTGATCTATGGGATCGCGCCGACCGGCCTGTTGTTCTGCATCGGCATTCCGGTGATGGCGCTGTGGGGTGTGTCGGGCGCTGCGACGCAGGCGCTGATGACGCGCATGGTCGCGCCCGACCAGCAGGGCCAGCTGCAAGGGGCAACCGCGAGCGTCCAGAGCATCGCGCAGCTGGTCGGCCCGTTCCTGTTCACGCTGACGTTCGCGTATTTCATCGGGACCAACGCGCCGGTACAACTGCCCGGCGCGCCGTTCTTGCTGGCATGCGTGCTGCTACTGTTCGCGCTTGGGATTGCGGCAAGGACGTTGGCGAAGCGATGACTGCTGTGCAGTCACTTCTTCACCAGCGGGCACTCGCTGGCTTCAAGCGGCTTGGCCGCATCGTCCGGCGAGATGGTCGCGACCAGCTTGTAGTAGTCCCACGGATATTTCGATTCTTCCGGCTTCTTTACCTCGAAGAGATAAGCCGGAATGATGCGCCGCCCGTCGATGCGCAGGGGACCTTTGCCGAACAGGGGATCGTCGGTCGGAATCTCCTTCATCTTGGCGACGACCTTGGCGCCGTCGTGCGGATTGCCACCGAGCGCTTCGAGGGCCTTCAGGTAATGCAGGATGCCTGCATAGACGCCCGCCACCGTCATCGACGGCATGGTGCCCTTTGGCGACCGCTTGATGAAACGGTTGGACCAGGTGCGGGTCTGGTCGTTGAGGTCCCAATAGAAGGATTCGGTGAACGTCAGCCCCTGCGCCGTCTTCAGCCCGAGCGCATGCACGTCATTGATGAACAACAGCAGCGCAGCGAGCTTCTGGCCACCGGCGACAAGGCCGAATTCCGCGGACTGCTTGATTGCATTTGTGGTGTCGCCGCCGGCATTGGCGAGTCCGACGATCTTGGCTTTCGACGACTGCGCCTGCAGCAGGAAGGAGGAGAAGTCGGACGTGTTGAGCGGATGCTTGACGTCGCCCAGCACCTTGCCGCCATTGGCGGTCACCACCGCCGACGTGTCGCGTTCAAGCGCGTGGCCGAAGGCGTAGTCGGCGGTCAGGAAGAACCAGCTGTCGCCACCGGCCTTGGTCAGCGCCTTGCCGGTGCCGTTGGCGAGCATGTAGGTGTCGAACGTGTAGGAGATGGTGTTGGGAGTGCAGTATTTGCCGGTAAGATCGGCGGTCGCCGCGCCCGAATTGAGCATGATGATGTTCTTCTCGCGCGCGACATTGCTGACGGCGAGTGCGACGCCCGAGTTCGGCGTATCGGTAATGATGTCAACCTTGTCGTTGTCGACCCACTGCCGCGAAATGTTGACGCCGACGTCCGGCTTGTTCTGGTGATCGCCGCTGATGACGTCGATCGTCCAGCCCTTGGCGCGCAGGCCGGAATCCTCGACTGCCATGTTGGCCGCCAGCACGGAATTGGGACCGCCGATATCGGCATAGAGGCTGTTCATGTCGTTGAGCACGCCGATCTTGACGTTCTTGTCGTCGGCGAGCGCCGAGGTCGCAAAACCAAAGGCGGCAAAGGCAATAAGCGCGGCGCTACGCCGGGCGGACGTCCCTGTCATCAGCATTCCCTCCATTGTTGATGCGGGTGGCTCTCTTTTTCGGAGCCTTGTCCCGACAGCATGCGTCGCGATAATCCTCACTCTCTGTCGAAGCGGCAATGCGGCTAAAGGCCTGTATTTCCCGGTCTAGTGCAGCACGTCCGAGGTCGGCTTGAATTTCTGGATGCGCTTTCCGTTGTCGACTTCGGCCGTATAGACGTTGCCGAGCCTGTCGACGGCCATGGCGTGCACCCAGTGAAACTCGCCCGCATTGCGGCCGCCCCGGCCGAAGCTGCCGACCACGGTGCCATCCTCGCGCCTGAGGATGCGGATCTCGTTGTTTTCGCCGTCGGCTGAGAGAAGGTAGGTCTGGTTCGGATCTGGCCACAGCGCGAGGTCCCAGACTGCGCCGTTGCCGAGCGTGTTCTTCTCGTAGAAGAACTCCTTCACGAAGGTGCCGTCCTTCTTGAACACCTGGATGCGGTCGTTGATACGGTCGCAGACATAAACGAGCCCGTCATCGGCGATCTTCACGCAATGAACGGGATTGCCGAATTGCCGAGCGATCGGCGCCTTGGGGTCGTAAGGCGGCTGCTTGTCGTCGCTCGGCGGCTTGCCATAGGCGCCCCAATGCCGCTTGTAGGCACCTGTCGTCGCATCAAAAACGATCACGCGGTGATTGCCGTATCCGTCGGCGACATAGAGCTCGTTGGCCTCCTTGTCGATGGCGGTCTCCGCGGGCTTGCCGAGCTGGGTCGTGTCGTTGGAGCCCTTGGAGGGCGCGATCTGGCCGATCTGCGAGACGAATTTGCCGTCGAGGGTGAATTTCAACAATGCATTGTCGTTCTCGGCATTGCCGCCGATCCAGACGAAGCCGCGCTCGTCGACCTCGATGCCATGCTCGCGGCCGACCCATTCGTAGCCCTCGCCGGGACCGCCCCAGGCCCGCAACAAATTGCCGTCAACATCGAACTCCAGCACCGGCGGGGCCGGCACGCAGCATTTCGAGCGCGGCGGATTGAGGGTTGCACCCTTCTCGTCGTCGGTCAGCGACCGCGGCCGGTGGATCGCCCAGATATGCCCCTGCCAGTCGACGGTGATGCCGCCGACCTGACCGAGTATCCAGTTGTTTGGCAATGGCTTTGGCCAGGAAGCATCTACTGCGAAGCTCGGGATATCGCCGGCGGAGGCGGGATTTGGGAGTGTGAAGCCGATGAACGCGGCGGCGAAGAGCGAGAGCGTTCTCCTGAAGCGAGCAGGTGCTTGCAATCGCACTTTGCAAAGTTGCGCCGTCGTCATGGTAGCCTCCCTTGTTCTTGTGCACGGCTTCGGCCGCTTGGCTGCGCAGTGAATAGGGAGGTGGGGGGAGAGTCAATCAGGGCACAGTCATTCCGGGGCGGTGATAGCACCGAATCCCCGAATGACGGAGTGAACGCCTCACGCCGGCGGATGGAAACTCAGCAGCTTGCGAGCCTTGTAGTCATAGAGCTTGCCGGTCTCGGTCCAATCAGGCGCGCACATCGGCACGATGAATTCGGCAACCTGCTCGGGCGTGTCGAGCGTCATCGGGTCTTCGCCAGGAAACACCTGCGCGCGCATGCGGGTGCGGATCGGGCCGGGGCTGAACAGGTTGACACGCACATTTGTGGTCGCGCTCTCGTTGGCCCAGACCCGCACCAGCGTATCCAGCGCGGCCTTCGAGGCGGCATAGGGGCCCATATAGGCGAGCGCCTTGCTTGCCGCGCCTGAGGTGACGAATACGGCGCGGCCGGCGTCGGATTGCTTCAACAGCGGCTCCATGCAGCGGATCAGCTGGAAATTGGCGGTGACGTTGATGGCCATCATGTCGGTCCACGCCTTGACCTCGATGTGCCCGAGTGGTGATGAGGTGCTGGCGACGGCGGCATTGCCGACGAGAATGTCGATCTTGCCATGCCGCTCGTGCAGCGCGGCGCCAAGGCGCGCGATGCCGTCGTAGTCGGTCAGGCTGAGCGGCACCAGCGTCGCTGTGCCGCCGTCCTTCCTGATTTCGTCGTCAAGCTCCTCCAGGCCACCCTGGGTACGTGCGACAGCGATGATATGCGCTCCCGCTTTGGCGAGAGCGCGCGCAGTCGCATAGCCGATCCCGCGCGAGGCGCCGGTGACGAGGGCAATACGGGAGGCGAAGGGCTGGGTCATGAGCATCTTTCCACGTCTGTGCGGCGGGTTTTACAGACGTGGATGGCNGGGACAAGCCCGGCCATGACGGAAATCAGCGGATTGACGCCGCGTCAGCTCGCCTCCGCCAGCAGCGAGAGCTGGCGCGGGGCCGGCTCGACCTGGGCTTGATCGGTCAGGTGGGTCGGATAGTCGCCGGTGAAGCAATGGTCGGCGAATTTCGGATTGGCGGGGTCGCGGCCGGGGTAGCCCATGGCGCGGTACATGCCGTCGATCGAAAGAAACGCGAGCGAGTCAGCGCCGATGATGTCGCGCATCTCCTCCAGCGTGTGGGTGGCCGCGAGCAGGCCGCCGCGATCGGGCAGGTCGATGCCGTAATAATCGGGATAGAGGATCGGCGGCGAAGCCAGGCGGAAATGCACCTCGCGGGCGCCGGCGTCGCGCATCATGCGCACGATCTTCTTCGACGTCGTGCCGCGCACCAAGGAGTCGTCGATCAGGAGGATGCGCTTACCTTCGATCGCGGCGCGGTTGGCGGAGTGCTTCATCTTCACGCCGGATTCGCGGATCGCCTGCGTCGGCTGGATGAAGGTGCGGCCCACATAGTGGTTGCGGATGATGCCGAGCTCGAACGGCACGCCCGAAAACTGGCTGTAGCCGACCGCGGCAGGCACGCCGGAATCCGGCACCGGCACCACCACGTCGATTTCGACGTGGTTCTCGCGGGCCAATTGGGCACCGAAAGCCTTGCGCACTTCATAGACCGATCGCCCATGGACGATGGAATCGGGCCGCGAGAAATAGATGTATTCGAAGATGCAGGGACGCGGTGGCTTGGGCGGAAACGGCTTGTGCGTGTGCGTGCCGTGCTCGTCGAAGATGATCACTTCGCCCGGCTCGATATCGCGGACGAATTTGGCGCCGATGATGTCGAGCGCGCAGGTCTCCGAACACAGGATCGGACAGCCGTCGAGCTCGCCCAAGACCAGCGGGCGGATCCCGAGCGGGTCCCGCGCGCCGATCAGCTTCTTGTTGGTCATAGCCACCAGCGAATAGCCGCCTTCCAGCGCGCGCAGCGCCTCGATGAAGCGGTCGACGAAACGGGGGCGGCGCGATTGCGCCACCAGGTGCAGGATCACCTCGGTGTCGGTGGTCGACTGCATCACGGTGCCGCCGCGCACCAGTTCGCGCCGCAAGGTGAGACCGTTGGTGAGATTGCCATTGTGACCGACCGCAAAGCCGCCGGCGTTGAGCTCGGCGAACAGCGGCTGCACATTGCGCAGGATGGTCGCGCCGGTCGTGGAATAGCGGACATGGCCGACGGCGGCCGAACCGGGCAGCCGCTCGATTACTTCCCGGCGGGAGAAGGTGTCGCCGACCAGGCCGAGGCGACGTTCGCTGTGAAAGCGGCTGCCGTCGAATGAGACGATGCCGGCAGCTTCCTGGCCGCGATGCTGGAGCGCGTGGAGCCCAAGCGCCGTGATGGCGGCGGCTGAGGGGTGCCCAAAAATGCCAAACACGCCGCACTCTTCGCGCAGCGTGTCGCCTTCAAGGTCGTCCTGGAGCTGATGCTCGACAGGACCGGAATGGAGGGGATGGTGGGCGTCCTGGTCTAGGCCTTGTGTCTCGTCCATTTCGCCTCTCTTCTGGCCCAATGCTCCGAATCCGGGGAGACTGGGTCCAAGAGCTTCTGGCTCAAAAAGCCTTTAGCCCAAGTTACTAACCAAGGTTACCGCGCCGCAGGTTTTTCGATCAGCTTTTTAAGGCTGTCGCGCGCAGGTTTGGTGTAACCTTCACTGCCGCCGGCAGGGGGCTGGTCAGCGTCGGTTTGCTCATCCTCGGGCTTGTTTTTCTTGAACCGCTTTAAGATGGTGTTCTCGGGGTCATCCGGCAAGAGCGACATCAGCCAATCCCCTGTTCCCTGCAGGACCACCCGGGATTTGGCTGATGACACCCAGTCCGGACGCTGCTTGTCCGGCACCAGCCAGGTGAAAAACATGAAGGCGACCACCACGATCAGAAGGCCTCGGGCGAGCCCGAACAGGAACCCGAGGGTACGGTCGAGCGCGCCGATTCGCGAATCCAGGATCATGTCGGAGATCCGGACCGTGATCACCGAGACGACGATCAGGGTACCCAGGAACACGCCGGCGACGACGACCACGGCGGCGACGGTATCGTTGCTGAAATAGGTCTTGGCGGTCGGCAACAGCTTCTGGAATGAATAAAGCGTCACCACCGCCGCCGCGCCCCAGGCCGCGATCGACAGAACCTCGCGCATGAAGCCGCGAACCATCGCAAGCAGCCCGGAAATCAGCATTACGCCGAGCAGGATGAGGTCGAGAATCGTTATCGGCATCGGCTGGTCAGGTCGCTCGCAGGTCCAGAATGGGTTCGAATCGGCGCCTTCAGTGCTGGCTTGAGGTGAGAGGCCAAATTCCCTTGTTCCGCAAGGCCGCACAACGCGCCATTCACCTTAAAATTCAAAGTCGCCTCACGCGCCGGATGTATAGCGGCGGGGGAGGCCAAGGTCACGTCCGGCTAGCCGTCCTGGCGGCGGAATCTTGCTGGTGTGGCATTTTTCTCAATGTTCCCAGCCTCCCGTTGCGGTTTGCGGCTGCCGCGCGCGGCGATGTCGGCAACCAGCGTGCTCAGGCCGCCGACGCTGTTCAGATTGAGGCCGCCATCTCCACCCACATCGCCACGGGCCGATTCGGGCAGAACGGCCCGGCCGAAACCGAGCTTTGCAGCCTCTTTCAGTCTGGCTGTGGTCTGGGCCACCGGGCGGATCGCCCCGGACAGCGAGACTTCGCCGAAATAGACCGCATCCGTCGGCAATGGCGCGTTGGCGAGCGAGGACACCAGCGCGGCTGCAGCGGCGAGGTCGGCAGCGGGTTCCTGGATGCGCAGGCCGCCGGCGACATTGAGGTAGACATCGTGGCCGGACAGCTTCACGCCGCAATGCGCCTCCAGCACCGCCAGCACCATGGAGAGCCGGCTCGGGTCCCAGCCAACCACCGCGCGCCTCGGCGTGCCGAGCGCAGTTGGGGCCACGAGGGCCTGCAATTCCACGAGCACCGGCCGGGTGCCCTCGATGCCCGCAAACACGGCGGTGCCGGGGCTACCGAGGTCCCGCTCGGACAGGAACAGCTCGGAGGGGTTGGAAACCTCGCGCAGGCCCAGCCCCGTCATCTCGAACACGCCGATCTCGTCGGTCGGCCCGAACCGGTTCTTCACCGCGCGCAGGATGCGGAACTGCTGCGAGCCTTCGCCCTCGAAGGACATCACGGCATCCACCATGTGCTCGACCACGCGGGGACCGGCGATCTGGCCATCCTTGGTGACATGGCCGACCAGGATGATTGCCGCACCCGTCTTCTTGGCAAAGCGGATCAGCGCCTGCGCCGAGGCCCGCACCTGCGTCACCGTGCCGGGCGCGGATTCCACCGTATCGGTCCACATGGTCTGGATGGAATCGATCACGATCAGCCGGGGGACTGCGCCCTCGGACAGGGTTGAGACGATGTCCTCGACCGAGGTTTCGGAGGCGAGCTGCACCGGCGCGTCGGAAAGGCCGAGCCGCTCGGCACGCAGCCGTACCTGCGCGATCGCCTCTTCGCCCGATATATAGACCGCGCGGTGGCCGGCGCGGGCGAGGAGGCTCGTGGCCTGCGTGAGCAGCGTCGACTTGCCGATGCCGGGATCGCCGCCGACCAACAGCACCGAGCCGCGCACAAAGCCGCCGCCGGTGACGCGGTCGAGCTCGGTCATTCCGGACGGCAGGCGTGGGGCGTCATGGCTCTTGCCGCTCAGGCTTTCGAGCTGGAACGTTCGTCCCTTGCGTTTGGAGCGGATGGACACCGGAACGGTGCCGGTCGCGTCTTCCTCAGCAAGCGTGTTCCACTCGCCGCAGGCATCGCATTTGCCCTGCCAGCGGTTGTACGCCGCGCCGCAGTTCTGGCAGACGAAGGAGAGAGTGGATTTGGCCATGCGGGGCTGAATTAGCAGCTTTGGAACGGGCGCGCTGCCTTAAAAAAGCGAATCAATGCGCGGCGAGGTCCGAACATAGTGATCCCCGGCCTCGTCGGCTGCAATCCAGCCTGGGCGCGAAGCTGTGCAAACCGGATCATTGGGACGTCGCCGCAGTCCACAGCATGGACAGGCCCGCCACGAGCATGATCGCGTCCATCACCAGGCGGAAGATGTCGGGCTGGAGCCTGACCACGAATCGCTTGGCAATGAAGGCGCCGGACATCAGCGAGGAACCGGCGATCAGGCCTTTGAGCGCGACATCCCCCGTCAGCGCGCCGAAGTGCTGGAAGGTTGCGGACTTGCTCACATAGAGCCCGAGCGAGCTTGCGGCTTCGGTGGCGAGAAACGCGCCCTTGGTCAGGCCGTAGAACAAAAACAGCGGCACGCTCAATGGGCCGGTCGAGACCACGATGCCGGTGAGATAGCCGATCACCGCGCCGCCGACGGCCAGATGCCAGAGGCGCGCTTTCAATTGGTGCCGCACCAGGAAGTGGCGCACCGGCACCATCGCGATCAGGAACAGCCCGATGGCGACATCGACGGCATGTGAGGGCAGGGCGAGCAGCGTACGCGCGCCGAGCGCCGCGGCGGGGATACCGGGAATTGAATAGGCCAGGCATGCGCGCCAGTCGACCTCGCGCCACCAGGCGAGGATGCGGGATAAATTCGCCATTACGGCCGCGACCGCCATGATCGGCACCGCCTGCTTCGGCCCATATTGATAGACCAGCACCGGCATCAGCATGATCGAGGAGCCGGTGCCGACGATGCCGGAGATGGTGCCGGCGGCGAGGCCGACGATGAGGACGAACAGGAAGCCCAAGGTCGCTGCGTCTCCAGGAGTCGCTTGAAAGAAGAGTCGCTTGAAAGAAGAGTCGCTTGAAAGAATCGCCTGAAACTAACTATCGCACGAGTTTAGCGGTCGTCGTCCCTGCCGGCGACAGGCACAAATCCGCGTTCTCGCGACGGAGTTCGCCCGAGCTTTGTATCTCTTTTCACCCTCGGGGATGCCAGAGGGTGCAGGGAAGGCCGGGTGGCCGCATGCACCCGGGGCCCCCGCGCAAAAGAAATTGCGCGAGCGCGCGTGAACCAAAAGAAAGGTTCAGTCGCTATCGAACCGAAAGCAGACCTATTATGCTCGCCTTGAGCTTTGTTGTTCATGACCCCAAATCGGACTTGGGCCGGGTACCAACCAAGCTGCGCCAAGAACCGACAAAGGACCACCTGCGCCAACGGCGTCGATCGAGCGGGGGGTATGACAGCCGTAACGCTACTTCTGAACATTGAAATGATGTCGTAGCACGCGCCACCCACTCTTCGCAGCGGCGCACCTTCAGTGCTCAAAGCGCGCGCTTTTCTTGCTTGCCCGGAGTTTCGTCTCCCGCCAAGCCTCGCAGACAGGGCACTGACCTGGACTGTGGATGATCCTTATGCGGATAGAAGCCCTCACGTAAAATTCGAACCTGCGGATAAGCTTCCTACTTAGAGGGAAACGAAATGACCGCCTCAATAGATAGCACTGCCATTCGCACCTTGTCCGACCTGCCATCACCACGTGGGCTCCCGTTACTTGGCAATGCACTTCAGTTCGACCTCCCGCGACTGCATCTGGTTCTTGAGGAATGGGCCAAGGAGTTCGGCTCCATGTTCACGATAGGCTTGGCGCACAAGCGGATTTTCGTTTGCTCGGATGCGGACCTCCTACAGACGGCGTTACGCGAACGCCCGGATCGCTACCGGCGCTTTTCACCCATCGAGTCGGTTCTTGGAGAGATGAAGGCCAACGGTGTTTTCTCGGTTGAAGGCGAAAGTTGGCGTCCTCAGCGTCGATTGGTCATGCAAGCGCTGGCGTCAAAACATTTCGGCACTTTTTTTCCGATCCTCAGGGATATCACCGAGCGTCTACATAAAAAGTGGGAAAACTCAGCACAAGCCGGTCAGGTTGTGGACATGACTGAGGAGTTGGTCCGGTTTACCGTGGATGTAACGACTGCATTGGCCTTTGGTGAAGACCCGAACACGATTGAGGAATCGGGTAACGTGATCCAACAGCACCTTGCAGAAATATTCCCGATGATAATGAAACGCATCAATGCGCCACTTCCCTTGTGGCGATACTTCAAATTGCCAAGCGATCGGAAATTCGAGCGCTCGCTCCATGCCGTGCATCATCATGTCGAATCACTCATTGATCGCACAAGAAAGCGCATGCGCGAACAACCGAGCGACAACCCTCGTAATTTGCTGGAGGCAATGCTGGCCGCTGCAAACGAGCCCGATTCCGACATTACCGACGAGGTCATTGTAGCCAATGTCATGACTTTGCTATTGGCCGGTGAAGACACCACGGCGCACTCCTTGTCATGGGCCGTTTATTTTATCTCCCAGGACAAAGGTCTTCAGTCGAAGCTGCATACTGCCTCCACTGATGCATTCCGATCCTCGCGGTTATGCTCCACGTTCGAAGACGTTAAGAAGCTTGATTTGTTTGAATTTGTTACGCAAGAGACGTCCCGCTTTAAGCCGGTCGTGCCTCTTATCTATCTGGAGCCGATCATGGATGTGGTTCTGGGCGGCGTGTCGTTGCCAGCGGGGACGCCGCTTTTTTTCATGTTACGGCCGTCCATGTTGGACAGTAGGCGCTTTGGACGACCTGACGAGTTTTTACCGGAGCGTTGGTCCAGCGGGCACCTGGAGGTGCAGCCACATGACTCGAAGACCTATGCCCAATTCGGAGCAGGCCCGCGTGTTTGCCCAGGTCGCCATCTCGCGGGAGTCGAGATGCGTCTCGTACTGTCCATGCTTTCCCGAAACTTTTCCGTGGAGTTAGCAACCAGTCCTGCATCCATCAAGGAAATTTCTTCCTTCACCATGATGCCGAATACGATGCCAGTGCGGCTTGAATCATTGCACTGAGCTTGGGCTCCATAGCTGACGCATCGCTCTTGGCTAAGTGCCGCGCTGAACACCACTGTCTTGATTTTTGCGGCTGTGCTTGCATGTCCAACCTTTAAGTTCGAGATTGCACGCCGGCGGAAAATGGAAGCCAATTAGGGTAAACGTCGCTCTGATCCCAAGCGCCTTGCACGCCCCTGGTTCTTTCGTGCCCAGCCACGGTTGGCGTGCTTGCCAGAAGCGCTAGTCTTTGGATCGATTTGCGACGATGTAATCAATCTCGCCACGCGTCGTGCCGATGTCACGCAGCTCTCTGTCGCTGAGGTCATACAGGCGCGCTCGCAACCGGCAGCGTTCGCGCCATTCCAGAAGAGCCGCCCAAGAGGGCTTCAAAAAGGTCAATCCGAGCCGCGCTGACGCCATGGTCTGGGTCAACTCTACGAGGTTGTGGATCGTATCCATCGGAATATCTCCCGGTGTTGTATCGCCCGAGGAAGATGCCGGGACACGGGGAGCCACGCTTGACTCACCGCTTACTTTTTCCTCACCGACGGCTTATTCTTGCGGGGCAAGCTCGGCTGAAGCGCCCTTGGGGGGCAACCTGGGGAATGGTGCCTTGCGCTATTTCTTCGAGGATTACGCATTCGATACTGACCGTCGCGAGCTACAGCACGGGTCTAGCGTAGTCGCTACGACGCCGCAGGTTTTCGATCTGCTTGGCTATTTGATCCGCAACAGGGATCGCGTCGTCAGCAAGGATGACCTGGTCCAGGCGATCTGGAATGGACGCATCGTATCCGATGCGGCGCTGACGACCCGCTTGAATGCGGTCCGAAGCGCGATTGGCGATTCCGGCGAAGCGCAGCGCCTGATCAAGACACTGCCACGCAAGGGCTTTCGCTTCGTCGGAATCGTGCGTGAATCGAACAAGCCTTCGACTGCGGCCGTCTCAGGCGATCCGGCGGGATCGCCGACCCCGGGATTGCCGATCCCAAACTGTCCTTCAATTGCTATTCTACCTTTCGCCAACCTGAGTTCGGACCCTGAGCAGGAATATTTCGCCGACGGCATCGTCGAGGACATCACGACGGCGCTCGCCCGCTTCCGTGGAATGTTTGTGATCGCGAGAAATTCCAGCTTCACATACAAGGGACGTGTCGTTGACGTGAAGCAAGTCGGGCGGGAGCTTGGGGTCAGGTATGTGCTCGAGGGAAGCGTCCGCAAGGCCGGAAGCCGCGTTCGCATTGCCGGTCAGCTGATCGATGCCGAAACCGGGGCACATCTCTGGGCGGATAGCTTCGATGGAGCGCTCCAGGATGTGTTCGACCTGCAGGACCGCGTAACTTCGAATGTCGTCGGCGCAATTGCGCCCACACTGATGCTTGCCGAAATAAAGCGTGCCGAGCGAAAGCCCACCGAGAATCTCGATGCCCACGACCATTACCTGCGTGGCTTGGCCAGCGTTCGCCTGTGGACGAGAGATGGAAACAGCCGGGGTCTCGACTATTTTCGAAAGGCTATCCAGCTCGATCCCCATCTGGCGGCCGCGTATGCCATGGCCGCGTGGTGCTATGTGCGCCGTAAACTTCATCAGTGGATGGACGATCCGGCTGCCGAGATAGGCGAGGCGAAGCGACTGGCGCGCCAAGCTGTGGATCTGGGCCAGGACCGCGCGTTGCCGTTGTGCATGGGTGGATATGTACTCGGCCTTCTCGAGCGTGATTTCGATGAGTCCGCCGCCTTGATAGATCGGTCGCTGGCGATCAACCCCAATTCGGCCTATGCCTGGTCGCTAAGCGCTTGGGTGAGGATATGGAGGGGGGAGCCCGACCTCGCGATCGAACACGCCGCGAAGGCCGAGCGGCTGAGCCCGTTGGATCCGAGCATGTACAGCATTCTGGCGGCTGCGGCCTACGCTCATTTTCTGCTGCACCGCTACGACGTCGCATCGTCGCTGGCAGAGCAGGCAAGGCGCGGAAATCCAAACTTCGTTCTGGGCGTATACATTGCGGCGGCCAGCAATGCGCTCGCCGGTCGGATTGAGGTGGGGCAGCGAGCCATTGCGGGCGCACTGGAATGCGACCCCGGTTCGCGACTCTCCAATTTGAAGAACCTTGCACCGTTTGAACGACCCGAGCACTTTACCCTCTTCGCGGACGGCCTTCGCAAGGCCGGGCTTCCTGACTGATTCCTGACCTCCCGAGTTCGTATCTGGGGCCGGCACGCTTTTCCTCGCATTTTGACCCGTTGCTGACGTCAACGAGGCCTTCGCGCGAGGGCCAGAGACGCTGACCCATTGGGAGGTGACTGGCCGATTTCAGGAACGGCGCTTTTGGCCAAAGCCGACCAGGGCGAAGTGCCGTCAGTTCCCGTGCACGCTGTGGCGCGACGGGACGAGCCGGGTGTCTCGCAACAGCTAACAGCGTCTAACAAGACACAACGGGCAGTCTGCCGGGCATTGAGCTAGTGTCACCATGCGCAAAGTCCGGTGAGTTGCGTCAGGACGACCCATTTGCATTGAGCGACAATTGTCAGGAGCGGCATCCAATGTCTCCCGAGATGACCGAGCAAGACGGCAAGTCAGGTTCGGCCGGCGCGCCGACGGCCAAAGCGGGTGCTGGGGTCGACAGTGACGGCAAAGTGCCGCCGAAGCCGCTCCCATCGGCGAATCAGCGGTTCACGCGGCGGCAAAAGTTGCTGGCTGCCGCGCTCGGCGCTGTGGCTATCGCGGCCGCACTGTACGGCATTCCCTGGATACGGTTCGTGCTCAGCACGGTCTCGACCGACGACGCCTTTGTGAACGGGCATGTGACATTCGTCGCCCCTCGCGTCCACGGTCAGGTTTCCAAAGTCCTGGTGGACGACAACAACCGCGTCCATAAGGGCGATCTTCTCGTTGAATTGGACAAGGAGCCATTTCGCGACGCAGTCGCCGTGAAGAAGGCGGCGGTCGATACGGCGCAAGCGGATCTCGATGCGGCCAGGGCTACGGCGCGCGGCATCGAAGCACAAGCCATGAGCCGGCGCTGGCAATTGCAGCAAGCCATCGAGAATGTCGAAAACCAGATATCGCTGTTGCATGCCCGGGTCGCCGCACTGAAGAAGGCGAAGGCGACACTCACACTGGCGAAGCAGGAGTTCGACCGGACGGCGCAGCTGGTCGTATCGGACACCGCGAGCCGCGAACTCTATGATCAACGTCAGGCGTCGCTAACGATTGCCCAGGCGGGCATCGTCCAGGCATTGGCGGATGTGAATCAGATCCGTGTATCGTTGGGCCTGGAGGCGCGGCCTGAAGACAGCGCCGATCTCGACCAGGTGCCGCCCGATCTCGATCAGTCCTTTTCTTCGGTCCTGCAGGCGCAGGCGGAGCTGATTCAGAGTGCGGCTGAGCTGGGCGTTGTCCATTCGTATAACCAGACTCCGAAGCAGATGCTCGAGGAGTTCTACAAGCTCGATCCCAAAGGCGACGTCAACCGCACCTTCGATCGGCTGGCAGCGGAAGCGCCTGCGGTCAAGCAGGCCGAGGCGAAACTCGATGCCGCCAAACGCGACCTTGCTCTGGCTGAACTCGACCTTCGCTATTGCGACGTTGTCGCCGAGATCGACGGCGTCGTCACGCGCCGAAACGTCAATCCGGGCAACGATGTTCAGGTCGGTCAGAACTTGATGGCGGTCCGCTCGCTCAGCGAGATTTGGATCGATGCCAATTTCAAGGAGACTCAACTGCGCGACCTGCGGATCGGCCAGGCCGCCGATCTCTATGTCGACATGTATGGCGACAGGCAGGTGTTCAAAGGCCGGATCGCGGGCTTCACCATGGGGACCGGATCGACACTCGCATTGCTGCCGGCGCAAAACGCCACCGGCAACTTCGTCAAGATCGTGCAGCGGCTCCCGGTCCGGATCGAGCTCGAGGGATATGACCCGGACAAGAATCCGCTGTTCATCGGCTCGTCGGTCGTCCCGTACGTCTACCTCAACAAGCCACCCACGGGACCCGATGCCGGGAAGTTCCTCCAAAGCAACATGCAGCCGGCCACGACTGCGGCGGCAGGCCGGCCAGGCGTCGACAAATGACAGATCTCGTGCTTTCACCCGCCAGATCGCCAACGGGGGTAAGCCCCTGGGTGGTGGCCGCCATCGTCGTGGTGCCGACCTTCATGGAGGTGCTCGACACCACCATCACGGTGGTGGCGCTCCGCTACATCGCCGGCGGTCTGTCGGCCACGGTCGACGACGGCGAATGGGTCATCACGAGCTATCTTGCCGCCAACGCCATCATCCTGCCGATCACCGGCTGGTTGTCGGCGCACCTTGGTCGCCGCAACTACTTCCTGCTGTCGATAGCGGTCTTTACCCTGGCCTCCGGGCTCTGTGGCATGGCGACCAGCCTCGGTCAGCTCATCGTGTTTCGCGTCTTGCAGGGCCTCGCGGGGGGCGGTCTTCAGCCTTCCAGTCAGGGCGTGCTGCTGGATGCCTTTCCGATAGAGAAACAAGGCACGGCGATGACGCTGTTTGGCCTGGCTGCGCTTTTGGCGCCGGTCGTGGGTCCGACCCTCGGCGGTTGGATCACAGACAGTTATTCCTGGCGATGGGTGTTCTATATCAACGTCCCGGTCGGTCTCCTGGCGCTTGCCGCATGTTATGCGCTGCTCCGGGATCCGGACTATCTCACGAAGCAGCGTATGGAGTTGAAGACCCAGCCGCTGCGCTTTGACGCGCTTGGCCTGTCACTTCTGGTGATCGTCATGGTCTCCTGGGAGGTGATGCTCAGCAAAGGTCAGGAGTGGGACTGGCTGAGTGATCCGTTCTGGCGGGTGCAGACGCTGGCCATTCTCGTCGTCGTCGGCCTGATCGCGCTGATTGTCTGGGAATTGCGTCATCCGAACCCCGTGGTCAATTTCCGGCCCCTACGGGAGCGAAATTTCGCGGTGTGCTGCGTCATCATCTTTAGCGCTTTCGCAGTCCTCTATGCCGCCAGCACATCGTTGCCCGCCTTGCTTCAATCCCTGTTCGGCTATGATGCGCTCAGCGCGGGATTGGTGATGTCGCCGGCCGGGTTCTTTGCGGTCCTGGTCATGCCGTTTGTCGGCCGGGCCCTTGGCCGGGGGACCGATGCCCGGTGGTTGCTCGCCGCCGGCCTTTTGATCATGGCGGCCGGAAACTATTGGATGTCGCAAATGAACCTCGACATCAGCCCGGGCCAGGTCGTGTGGCCTCGGGTGATGCTGGTCGTTGGGCTCTCGATGTGCTTTGCGCCTGCGAATGTCGCGGCCTACCTCTATACGCCGCCGCTGCTGCGTGGCGCGGCCGTTGGCTTGCTCAGCCTGCTGCGCAACGAGGGAGGCAGCGTGGGAACGTCGATGGCGCAGACAATTCAGGAGCGCCGCGACCAATTTCACGTTCTCCGGCTCGGCGAGTCCCTGGATTCCTTCAACGCGGCCGTGGTTTCCTTCCTCGATCAGGCGCGCGGCGTGTTCTTGCAGCAGACCGGCGATCCGTCTGCGGCGCAGCAACTGGCCTGGCAGACGCTCGAGAACTTGCGGCAGCAGCAGGCGTCGTCACTTGCTTATTTCGACGTGTTCTTGGCCTTGGCCGTGGTGACGCTGGTGCTGGCCCCCCTGGTGCTGCTGATGAAACGTTCGGTGGCCGCGAAAGGCACTCACATCGGTAGCGAATGAGGTGTCCCGCGCAAACCGTGGCAGTCTCTTTCATGGCAAGCGGCATAGCTGCTAGAGCTTCGTGTCGCGCGCCTCAGCGTTGCGGAGAGGCACTCCGATGACGATGCCGGCCGTCCTAGTCCCCGCGGATCAGCCTCTAACCCTTGCGAACGTGTCGCCTGGCCGCCCGCAGAAGCGCTTGGCTTTTGCGGTCGCGCTCGCTTTCCTGGCGGCCCTTGTCCTCTCGGCCGGAGAGCTCTCGAACATCCAGCTGAGGCGGATCGACCCGTTCGTCCCGATCTATGGCACCGCGATCTTCGTGAATGACCTGATCACCGCGGTCCTGTTGTTCAACCAGTTCGCCGTCCTGCGTTCGCGTGCGCTGCTCGCGATCTCGAGCGGGTACTTCTTCACCGCGCTCATGGTCATTCCGTGGATGCTGACCTTTCCCGGTGTGTTCGCGCCGACCGGGCTGCTCGGCGCCGGGTTGCAGAGCACGAATTGGCTCTACGTTTTGAGGTATGCTGCTTTTCCCACCTTCGTTATCGCCTACACCCTCTTGAAGGATGCCGATCCGGCAGAGCGATTGTGGAAAGGTTCTGCGGGCCCGGCCGTCCTCTCCTGTGTCGCGATATCCGCAGCCGTCGTGTGCGTCGTGACGATCATCGTCACTGCGGGTGACGCATACTTGCCGCGCATCTCAATCGATCCGGTTCATTTTTCCGCCCTCTGGCTCTATCTGGCCAGCTGTCTCATCGCGTGGAATTCGCTTGCGCTGATTTTGCTCTGGAGGCGGCAGCGCTCGGTGCTCGACCTGTGGCTGATGGTGGTCGTTTCTGCGTATGCAATCGAGATCTATCTGGTCTCGTTTCCAGGATTGGCCCGGTTCAGCGCCGGCTGGTATGCCGGCAGGGTGTTCGGGTTTGTCTCGAGCATTCTTGTGCTCTTTGTCCTGTTGGGTGAGATCACGACACTTTACGCCCAGCTGTTGAGCGCGGTGTTGGCGCAACGTCGCGAGCGCGAGGCGCGGCTGATGACCGGTGACGCCGTCTCAGCTTCAATTGCCCACGAGATCAAACAGCCATTGACGGCGATCATAGCCAGCGCAAACGCAGGATTGAGCTGGCTCGATCATGTCGAGCCCGACCTCGATAATGTCAGGAATGCGTTGCGGCGCGTCGTGACCAGCGGACGCAGTGCGGACGTCATCATCGAAAATATCCGGACGCATTTCAAGGTCGGCGCACGGATACGGACTTCGCTTGATATCGGCGATGTCATCCGGGACGCTCTGGCCGTCGTTCGCGACAAACTGCAGGCCCATCGGATCGTCGTTACGGTGGACCTCGACGAACATCTGCCACGGCTAAGAGGCGAACCGGTTCAACTCCAGCAGGTGCTGGTGAATCTGATTGCGAACGCAATTGACGCCATGGCTAGCAAGAATGGTGAGCGGGTGCTGTCCATCAGATCTGAACTCGATCATTCCGGAGATGTGATGGTGACGATGGAAGACACGGGGAAGGGCATCGAGCCCGGCGCCACAAATCGGATATTCAACCCGATGTTCACGACCAAAGCGCACGGCATGGGCATGGGGTTGTCGATCTGCCGGTCGATTGTCGAGGCGCATGAAGGGCAATTATGGGTGTCCGCCAGTGAGCGCGGCGGCGCCGTTTTTCGCTTTACAGTGCCGGTAGATCCGCTCGTATCCTGATCGAACCAGATCACTACGGCAGCTTCCTCGGTAGCCTGTTTGAGGATTCTCATGGCTGTCGAGTTCTCGAAAGGAAGGCTTGGTTTTGGAGACATACTCGAGCAATCGTTCCGCCCGGAGCGGTCTTGGCTCCCTACGGTACCTCGAACGAACGGCGCACCTTGGTTAACTCCGCGTATCCTTGACGCGCAAAATCCGTTCGGCTTCGCGGGCCGGTCCTTAGAATTTGATCTGTATGCTGTGTCTCACGATCAAAGAATTTGAGCGATACGGCCATGAACGAGCCTTCATTTTCCGCCCTCGACCGGCATGCGGTGCTGACCGGCGCCAATGACAGTTTTCCCTGGTTGTCCGGCGCCATGCTGGCAATGGAGGCGAGCGAGGTGATCCGCCTGCGGCTGGAGAAATTCGCCCATCGGGACGCGGATTCCGATCGGGAGGCCTGCCTGATGGTGACCGAGAAGCTTGTCGCCGTGTTGCAGGCCGGTGCCCAGCTCCTGGCTGGGGCAACGCTAGCTATGCCCTGACAGCGGCGGCGCGCCCGCCGCATGTTCGACGGTTCGAGGGCAGAAATGGTCTTGTCACAGGCCGATCGTGTAGCCGCGGCGATCACATCGGAGGAGAACATCGGCCCTCCGGGCGCTACCTTTGGCGGCTGCTGGCGTGATCTTTTCGGAAAACCGCCACGCACTTTTTCCGGATCTTGCTTTAGCCGAGCACGATCCACGCCGGCGCGTGGTCGCTTGCGCCGTCTTCACTGCGCACCTTCCTGTCCACGCCGGCTTTCGTCAGGCGCGGCGCAAGCTGCGGGCTGAGCAGGAGATGATCGAGCCGTAAACCTCCGTCGCGCGGCCAGCGGTTTCGCTTGTAATCCCAGAACGTGTACATCGGTTCTTTGGGATGCAGCATACGGATTGCATCGCACCAGCCTTGCGCGATCAATGCCGCGAACGCGGCGCGGCTCTTCGGCTGGATCAGCGCATTCTTGTCCCAGGAACGCGTGGGATAGATATCGAGACCAGTCGGCGCGACGTTGTAATCGCCGGCCAGCACGACCGGCAGATCCTGTTTCAGGAACGTTGCCGCATGGGTGCGCAACCGCTTCAGCCAGGCGAGCTTGTAGTCGAATTTCGGTCCCGGCTGCGGATTGCCGTTCGGGGCATAAAGGCAGGCGACGATGATGCCGTTCACGGCAGCTTCAATATAGCGCGCTTCGCGATCCGTCTCGTCGCCCGGCAGCGCGGTTCTGGTCAGGATAGGCTCGCCTTTGCGCGACAGGATGGCTACGCCATTCCACGTCTTTTGCCCGCGCCACACCGCGTGATAGTCGGCCGCTTCGATGGCCGAAAGCGGAAACTGGCCGTCGGTCGCTTTCAGTTCCTGCAGGCAGACGATGTCCGGCTTCGCGCTACGGAGCCACGCCAGCAGGTTCGGCAGCCGGCGATTGATGTTGTTGATGTTGAAGGTCGCGACTTTCATGGCTGAAAGCCGCGGCGATCAGGCAGGCGACGGCGCGGCCTCGCTGGGCACGCCGCCCTTGTAGACCCGCGCAAAGCGGCGGCCGAGGCTGGTCAAGACCTCATAGCCGATGGTGCCGAAATGATGGGCAAGCTCATCAACGGTGATGCCTTCGCCGATCAGCGTCACCATATGGCCGCGCCGCGCGGCGTTCGGCGGCAGGTCGGTGATGTCGACGCCGATCAGGTCCATGGAGACACGACCCGCGAGCGGGCAGCGCTTGCCGGCGACGATCACTTCCGCACCGCGGGTGCCGTCATTGGCGCTGGCCGCTCGGAAATAGCCGTCGGCATAGCCGGCGGCGACGACGGCAAGTCTGGTCGGGCGCCGCGCGGTCCAGGTGCCGCCATAGCCGACGGTCTCGCCGCGTTCGACATTGCGGATCTGGATGATGCGGGCCTTGAGGTCCACGACCGGCTGCATCGGGTTGTCGGCTTCAGGCGTCGGGTTGATGCCGTAGAGCGCCGCGCCCGGACGCACGAGGTCGAACTGGAAGGGGGCTCCGAGATAGATGCCTGAGGAGTTGGCAAGCGAAGCCGGCACGCCGGTGAAGAAGCTTGCGATTTGGCGGAAGGCTGCAAGCTGCCTAGCATTGACTGGGCTGTTGAGCTGCTCGCCGGAGACGAGGTGGCTCATCACGAGTGTAATGCCATGATCGCCGGCATTGATGCGCGGGATCAGGCCTTGCGCTTCCAGGACAGTCAGTCCGAGCCGGTTCATGCCGGTGTCGATATGGATCGCGGCACCGCCTGACCAGCCGGAGCGGCGGCAGAATACGTCCCATTCGGCAAGCTCGTTGAGTTCGCCGATCACCGGCCGGCAATCGATCTTGGCGTAGGCCTCACCGGTGTTTTGGAGGAAACCGCTGAGCACATAGATCGCGGCTTGCGGCAGCGCCGCGCGCGCGGCACGTGCCTCGTCCAGTGTCGCGACAAAGAAGGTCTTGCAGCCGGCTCCCGCGAGCGCCCTGGCAACGGGCTCGATGCCGCAGCCATAGGCATTGGCCTTGATCACGGCCGAACATTCGGCGGGCATCGCCGTCTTCTCGAGCTTGCGCCAGTTGGCGACGATGGCGTCGAGATCGATGGTCAGGATGCCGTTATAGGCGGCGAGCGCTGACGCCTGGTCGGCCTCGGGGGAAAGCAGCGAGTTGGTGGAAGCTGGTTTTGCGGTGAGGGCAGTGGTCATGGCCTGTCGGTTTTACGTGGGGCAGGCCTTTGGTTCAACCTTGCCGGCTGCGACGCTAATATGTGCGCTCCGGAAGATGGCCATCCTGAATGAGATCGCTGAAACGTGTGACCGACCCGTCGAAGCTCAAATCCACGGTGCCGGTCGGGCCGTGGCGCTGCTTGCCGATGATGACTTCGGCCTTGCCGTGCACCAGCGACATGTCGAGCTGCCACTTCTCATATTCCGGCGTGCCCGCGCGTGGCTCCTTGTTGGCGAGATAATATTCCTCGCGATACACGAAGATGACGACGTCGGCGTCCTGCTCGATCGAGCCGGATTCACGCAAGTCGGAAAGCTGGGGACGCTTGTCGTCGCGCGATTCCACCTGGCGCGACAGCTGCGACAAGGCGATCACGGGCACGTTCAGCTCTTTCGCCAGCGCCTTCAGGCTGGTGGTGATCTCGGTGATCTCCTGGACGCGGCTGTCACTCTTTTTGCTCGAGCCCGACAAGAGCTGGATGTAGTCCACAACGATGAGGTCGAGGCCCTTCTGGCGCTTCAGCCGGCGGGCGCGCGCGGTGAGCTGGGCGATCGAGAGGCCGCCGGTCTCGTCGATGAAGAAGGGCAGCGACTGCAGCTCGATGGAATAGTCGCGAATCTTCTCGAAGTCGCTCTCGGTGATGCCGCCGCGGCGGATCTGGCTCGAGGAGATGCCGGTGCGCTCGGCGATGATACGGGTCGCGAGCTGCTCGGCCGACATTTCGCAGGAAAAGAAGCCGACAATGCCGCCATTGACCGCCTTCGTCGTGCCGTCGGCCTGCAACTCGCCGCGATAGGCCTTCGCCACGTTATAGGCGATGTTGGTGGAGAGGGCGGTCTTTCCCATGCCGGGGCGGCCCGCCACGATGATGAGGTCGGAGTGCTGCAGGCCGCCCATCTTGGTGTCGAGGTCGCGCAAGCCCGTGGAGATGCCAGACAGCTTGCCGTCGCGCTTGTAGGCGTTGGCCGCCATGTCGATGGCGGTGGTCAGCGCCTGCGAGAACTTCTGGAAGCCGCCGTCATAGCGGCCGGTTTCGGCAAGTTCGTAGAGCTTGCGTTCGGCGTCCTCGATCTGCACCCGCGGCGCAAAATCAACCGGCGCCTCATAGGCGACATTGACCATATCCTCGCCGATCTGGATCAGGTCGCGCCGCAGCGAGAGGTCATAAATGGTACGCCCGTAATCCTGGGCATTGATGATCGTGGTCGCTTCTGCGGCCAGCCGGGCCAGATATTGGGCGACCGTCAGACCGCCGAGATCGATCTCCGCGGGCAGGAAGGTTTTCAGGGTCACGGGTGTGGCGACCTTGCCCATCCGGATCAGGGAACCGGCAGTCTCGTAGATCGTCTGGTGGATCGGCTCGAAAAAGTGTTTCGGCTCGAGGAAGTCCGACACCCGGTAGAAGGCGTCGTTGTTGACCAGGACGGCGCCCAGCAGGCCTTGTTCCGCCTCGATATTGTGCGGTGCAGTCCGGTAGGACGGGGCTGCGGCGTCGGGCGCGAGCTTGAGGACGGTCGAATCGGTCAAGGCCATGGTCAGAGTTTACGCGGGAGTTGCTGTTGTTGTGAGAGGTGTGGGGCGGCGATAAAGCGCCAGTCCGCAGCGTCATGAAAGCGGGAAGCCGCCTTATGCCCGATTCACACACAGGCGGTGTGTGAATCTTGCAACGAAGGCTGTCGACGCTTGACGCATTTTCCCGCGAATTTTGAACCCGTTTAACGGAAAATCCGGCAAGGTTCTGGAAGGTGAACCTTTTCCCGCCTCGTCCTACTTAACTGATGAGGGTCGCGCCGGCCGTCAGGTCGGGGTCAGGTCATGAGCAGGTAGGCGAGGGCCAGTATGGCGGCTCCGATGCCCATTGCGATCAAGACATAGTCGGTGCGCAGATCGTCCATGGAATCGAGGGGTTGGTACGATTTCTCGGCCATCCCCCATTTTTACGGGGATCGGAACGTATCGCTTGTGAGGTAGTTCACACCGAAGCGGGTTTCTTTCGACGCGGAGTGGCCGGGAGCACTCGGGCCAGAAGGCGGACAGGGCGATGGAACAGCGAAAGGCCATATGGCGGGGCGGTGAGGATCGGCAGCTGTGGCTGTCGATGCTGGTCGACGCCATGGAGGAGGCCGCCCGACCCGAGGTGCGCGCCAAGCCTTGTCCCCCGGCGGTACTTCTCGGTTTGCGCGCCCAGCTTGCGCAGCCGGTGTCGCACCATCCCCTTGCGACGTCAGCCTTCGGCCGGCGTCACTGAACACGTCAGCAGTAAAGCCTTAGGCTATTCGCCGGCCAGCTTCAGGCGCGGCTTGCTCTTGCGCTCACGGGCCCGTAGCTCGGCTTCGCCGCGGGCGATGTAATCGCGCGTCATCGGCACGATGCCCTGGCGCCTGGTGAGCTGGATCTGGAAGTTCATCATGTTCTGCTTGCGGAACGACATCTCGGACGCCGCAAGGTAGAACTCCCACATCCGCGCAAAGCGCTCGTCATAAAGCTGCACCGCCTCCTCGCGCCGCGCCATGAAGCGCTCTCGCCAGGCTTTCAGCGTCTCCGCATAATGCAGCCGCAGGATTTCGATGTCGCAGACCAGCAAGCCCGCACGCTCGATCGACGGCAGAACCTCCGACAGCGCCGGGATATAGCCGCCCGGGAAGATGTACTTGTCGATCCAGGGATTGGTGGAGTCGGGTCCTTCCGAGCGGCCGATCGAATGCAGCATCATGACACCGTCGTCGGTCAGAAGCTCTGCGCAGCGCTTGAAGAAGGTGTCGTAGAAGCGCACCCCGACATGCTCGAACATGCCGACCGAGACGATGCGCTCGAAGGGACCCTCGATGTCGCGGTAGTCGCGCATCAGGAAGCGGGCCGATTGCGCTAGATCGCGCTCGGCGGCGCCGGCATTGGAAACCTGCAACTGCTCGCTCGAGAGCGTGACGCCGGTGACGTCGGCACCGGTCATTTCGGCAAGGTACAGGCCGAGCCCGCCCCAGCCGGAACCGATATCGAGCACGCGCTGGCCGCGTCCCACCAGAAGCTTGGCGGCCAAATGGCGCTTCTTCGCCAGCTGTGCATCGTCGAGCGTGCTATCGGGGGTCTCGAAATAGGCGCAGCTGTACTGTTTGTCGGCATCGAGGAAGAGCGAATAGAGCCGGCCGTCGAGATCATAATGATGCGCGACATTGCTGCGCGAGCGGCCGCGCCGATTGAACTGCCTGAGATTGCGGCCGAAATAGCGGCCCCACCATTGCAGCTTGGCCCAACGCGGCAGCATGTCGGGCTGGCCCATCAGGATCGCCAGCGCATCGGCGATGGTGCCCTGTTCGACGACAAAACTGCCGTCCATGAAGGCTTCGCCGAGGGCTAGCTCGGGATTGAGGAGGATCTTTCGCTCCGCCTCGGATGTGACGAAGCGGGCATGCACCGGCTCGCCGGTTCCGTCGCCACAGGTAAATTTCGCGCCGCTGGCCGTTGTAAAACTTATCGAACCGCGGCGAATGAACTTTGTCAGCAGACTATGCAACAAACGGTCCATCGCACCACCACCACGCGATATCATCATTGATATCCCGCCAGATATCGAACCTCCCCGATCTGTGGATTGACGCAACTGGATCAGATTGGTTCCTGGCGCCCCAATTCGATCATAATGCAAGTTCCGGACCCGTCTATTGCGCTGGAGTCAAAGCGGATATTCCGAATCATACCGTTCACAGCCTTGCTCGTTCTGTGCGCTTCCATTGCCGCGATAATTCGCTAAAAGGTGACCCGCCGTGGCGTCTGTTGGGCACTGCGGCAAAACCGGCAGCGATTGCTGCATCCTCAATTCGTCGGCATCTGGAGAACAGCCAATGGTGTTGAGCCGAGCGCTCAGTTTAGCGGCGGTGACGCTTGTGGTCGGCTGTTGCGCAATGAGCAGGGCCGAGGCGCAAGAAAATCTCGATGCCGGTAAGAGCCCAAGCCAGCTCTTCGCAGGCACCTGCGCGGCCTGCCACAAGAGCGCGCGCGGCCTGTTGAAAACCGTGGCGCCGGGGTCGCTGCAGGGCTTTCTACGCCAGCACTACACCACGAGCCCGGAAATGGCGGGCGTGCTGGCCTCCTACCTGATATCCAACGGCGCGACCGATACCCGCTATGGCGACAAGCAGAGGGGCGCCAAGGACGGCAAGGAAGCGAAATCCGACGCCAAGCCCGCGGCAAAGCCGGATCCTGGCGCAGCGCAGGGCGCCCCAGGCGAGACCGAGCGTCCTGGCCGCAAGCGGTTGGCGCATCCTCCCCAGGCGTCCGACGCCGGCAAGCCGGCGGCTGAAGGGCAGGCTGCAAGCGAGCATGGGCTCGACGGACGCAGGGCCATGCAGCGGCTGGGCAAGCGCGGCAAGCCGGCCCTGCACGAAGAGACGCCCAAAACGGCGGCCCCCCCAAAGGAGGAGGCGACCGGCAGCGAGCCTGCAAAGAGCGACACTGCGAAGGTCGAGCCGGTCAAGCCTGAGCCCGCCAAATCCGGCGAAAGTGCCACTCCCGTTGAGAGTAAGCCCGTTGAGAGCGCCACGCCGATTGAGAGCGCCAAATCTATTGAGAGCGCCAAGTCTATTGAGAGCGCCAAGTCTATTGAGGGCACCAAGTCTGTTGAAAGCGCCAAGTCCGTAGAGAGCGCAAAGCCTGCCGAGAGCCTGGGGCAATCTGCCAACGGCGATCCGGCCAAGGAGAACGTGAACGAGGCGCTGCCGCCGTCCTTGCGGCCCGATCCTGCTCCCGCCGTGACGCCGGCCCCGGCTGCGCCTGCTTCGGCCGCAGCCGCTCCGCCTGCGGCTCCCGCTGCCTCGCCGTCGGTGACGGCCTCGGCCCCACCGCCGGCTCCGCCTGAGCCGGCCGGCCCACCGGAGCCGCCGATCTCCCGCTGAGGCGATTGCGCCGACGGCCGTTGGTTGTCGCACGCCGTCGGCAAGGGCCGTCTGCCACGCGCGCCTAATCAGGCCGGGACGCCGGGGCGCGACTGCGCTGGCGTCAATCGCGATGACGAATGCGCGATGACGAATGTAAGGCTGCCGATCCGTGTCCCGACCCCGGTGTGAAGCCGGGATCGGGGGCGAGATTGGACATTACTGCTCGGTGGCTTCCGACTGGGCCGCGGGCGCGATGTCGTCGTGCTGGGCCTCGGGGTCGAAGAACTCGCCGGCGGCGGCCAATGCTTCCGCGGCGGCGTCCTGATCCTCCTGGCGGGTCGAGATGTCCTCGCCACGCTTGATGCGCTCGGCCTCGTCGGCGCTGCGCGCAACCGTCACCGTGATCGCCGCCTCGACCTCGGGGTGCACGGCAATCGTCACCTTCTGCCGGCCGATCGTCTTGATCGGCGCATCGAGCCAGACCTGTGGCCGGGAGATGGTGACGCCGTCAGCAGCGAGCGCGACGACGATGTCGCGCACCGAGACCGAGCCGAACAGCTGGCCGGATTCGGAAGCCTGGCGGATGATGACAATGTCGCGGCCTTCGATCTTCTCGGCGACCTTCGCTGCCTCGCCCTTGGCCTGGATGTTGTTGGCCTCGAGCTCGGCCTTCATGCCGTCGTACTTGGCACGGTTCTCCGCGGTCGCCCGCAGCGCCTTCTTCCGCTTCAGCAGGAAGTTACGTGCGTAACCGTCCCTGACTTTGACGACTTCACCCATCTGACCAAGCTTGGCGACGCGCTCCAGCAAAATAACTTCCATGATGTTCTCCTTTTAACTATGAGAGTGCGAGAGGTTGAATTTCTAGGGGGCCGGCAGCGGCGGCGGGCGCGAGCGCAAATAGCGCTGCCGCAGGCCGAACACGGCGTCGGCCAGGCCAAGCGCGGCCATCGCGAGCATCGGCCAACCGAACACCACGACAAAGGCGTAAACCGAGCCGAGCCAGAAGGCACGACTCTTAAACGCCAGTGTCAGCGTGTGTAGAACCGCGAATCCGGTCAGCGCATAGGCCATCACCAGCGCCGCGGTCGCGATCCGTGCGAGCATCGCAACGAGCCCGCCGGAAAAGCAGAAGGCGGTTACAGCGCACAGCACAACCAGCGTCATCGGCGGCAGCGCCGCCGTCTTGAGATCGGGCCATGGCCGCGACAGCCGGCCTGAGGTGGCCGCGACCTTCGCTGCCAGCCAGAGATTGAAGGTCAGCGTCAGCATCGCAACCGTGGCCGCAGCCGGTGGCGCGAAGCTCACCATGGCCTCGACCCAGCGCTCGGTGTCGGAGCTGGCGCGCACATCGTTCATCGAGAGGACCCGCAGGAGGAAGCTGCGCAGCGTGGCCGCAATCGCCGCCGCGTCACTGCCGAGCGCAAGCAGCGCGGCAGCGGTCGCAAGCGTCGCAAAGCCCACGATCCAAAGCAGGATGCGGCCGACGGGATACCATTCGAGGATTGTCTGCGGGGTGGCCTGCGCGCCTTGGCCACCATTCACAGGACGGCCAAGCAGGCAGAGATGGCCAAGCCAGCAGGCGGGCAGGGCGATTGCGATGGCGTAGGCGATGAGGTCGCCGATACCGAAGCTTACGCCGAGGCCGATCGCCGCCAAGCCACCGCCGATCGCTGCCGTGACGGGACCCCAGCCGAGCGCTGCCACCATCAGCGGCAGCGGCGACAGATACAGCAGGACAAGCGAGATCAGCGCGCCCGACGTGATCGAGGCGAACATGGCCGCCGAGGCACCGCCGGCGGCAAGCGCGATGAGAATTTGACTGATCATCAGCTGTCCCGCCCCTTTCGAGCGGTTAGGGGCTCCTTCGAGAGCCCCAACCATCGGCAACCAGACGACCCGGAAGCCTTATGAAATCTTGCGACCGGCGGCCTTACCGCCGCCGGTCGAAACGTTTAGCGGATCACGTAAGGCAGCAGGCCGAGGAAGCGGGCGCGCTTGATGGCGCGCGCGAGCTCGCGCTGCTTCTTGGCGGACACCGCCGTGATGCGGCTCGGCACGATCTTGCCGCGCTCGGAGACGTAACGCATCAATAGCTTGGAATCCTTGTAATCGATCTTCGGCGCGTTCGCACCCGTGAACGGGCAGGACTTGCGACGGCGGAAAAACGGACGGCGTGCACCAGCTTCAGCCATGATTCTTACTCCCCTTCGCCGCCATCGAGCGGACGGCGCGGTCCACGGTCACCGCGATCTCCACGGTCGCCGCGATCTCCGCGATCTCCGCGGAAGCCGCCACCGCGATCCTCACGATCACCGCGGAAGCCGCCACCACCGCGATCGTCGCGCTCACGGTCGCGATCGGCCTTGCGCATCATGGCCGAGGGACCTTCCTCGAGCTCCTCGACGCGGACGCTCAGATAGCGAATCACCTCTTCGCTGATCCGCTCCTGGCGCTCGATCTCGGCGATCGCAGCCGAAGGCGCGTCGATGTTGAGCAGCACGAAGTGCGCCTTGCGGTTCTTGTTCATGCGATAGGTGAGGGAGCGCACGCCCCAGTTCTCTGTCTTGGTGACCTTGCCGCCGAGCTGCTCGACGATGCCGGTCATCTGGGTGGTCAATTCCTCGACCTGCTGTGGGCTCGCGTCCTGGCGCGCGAGAAAAACATGCTCATAAAAAGGCATGATGGTCCTTTCCTATAGTCGTTGGCGCAGGTCCGGCGACAAGCCCTTCGAGGCCTTCGGAAAGGACTCGGGGGTAGCTCAGAAGGCGGAAGCACGGGACGACGGGCCGACTGGCCCTGCCACATCAAAATCGCCAGCGATGGTGAGATTGCTGAGACCGTCCGTTCAGCTCCCGGCCGGGACCCACGGATGGCGCGCTTTATACGGATTTCGGCCGGGTTGGCAAGCGAAACGACCGCCTGCCGGGCTTGATTTCGGCGATTGCCGGCCGACCCCAACCTAGTGGCGAGCCCGGGCATCTCGGCCTTGATTTATTTGTTTGTATATCATACAAATAAATGAAGGGAATGGCCAAGATGACCACGGAAAGCATGCCCGACACGCCGACTGGCGATCCAAAGCATGCGGTGCGGGCAACCCGCACGGCGGGACGCAAGATGCGCTCGCTGCTGCTCGATGCCGCAAGCCGTCTGTTCAAGGAGCGGGGCCTATCAGGCACCTCGATCGCGGACATCGCGGCGGTTGCGGACGCCTTCCCAAGCCAGATCACCTATTATTTCCGCACCAAGGAGGCGCTGTTCGTCGAAGCCGCCTGCCGAGACGTGCTTTACCTCGCGCGCGGCGCCGAACAGGCGGCTGCTCAGGCCAACACGCCTCGGGACTACACCCAGGCTTTGGTCGAGACGGTGACGGCGACCGACTCCGTTGCCTTCTTCGCGGAAGCACTGACCTTGACGCGACGCCGGCCGGACCTTGCACCGCTGGTCGAGCGCACCATTGAACGGCTGCATGCGGAAGGCCTGAGGGCCTATGCCGGCAAGATCGAGCGGCACGGCTGGCGGACCTTGCGCGAGCCTGCCGCGACGTCGCGGCGGTTCTGGGCGGTCGCTGTCGGCATCATGGTCGAGGGCTACGCCATGGGCCGTTCGTCTGATGCGCTCTGTGCCGAGATGCTGCGCGTGCTGGGCGAGCAGGCGACGGCGCAGGCAGGCGATGCGGCGCGGCTGCGCCTGGTCAACGAGCCCGCAGCAAAACCGGATCGGGAGAATCGATCATGACCGCACTTCGGATGCGCGCCCGCGATTTCCTCACCGAGGAGCAATTGGTCGAAGTCCGTCGCCGCTCGACCTGGAAGGGCGCGGCGCTGATCGCGCATGCCTGGGCGCTGATCGTGGCGGCAATTGCACTCGTTGCGTGGTGGCCCAATCCCGTGACCTATCTGCTTGCGGTCGCGATCATCGGCTCGCGCCAGCTCGGCCTTGCGATCCTGATGCACGATGGGGCGCATGGATGTCTGTCGGCCGACGAAAAGCTCAACCTGGCCTTGAGCCAGTGGTTCTGCGCCTATCCGATCTTTGCCGAGACCCGCGCCTATCGCCGTTACCATCTGCAGCATCATGCGAAGACGCAGCAGGATGATGACCCTGACCTGGTGCTGTCGGCGCCGTTTCCGATCACGAAGCTCAGCTATCGCCGCAAGTTCTTTCGGGACATCACCGGCCAGACCGGCTACCAGCAGCGCAAGGCGCAACTGCTCAACGCGCTTGGGCCAGCGGAAGGGCCGCTCAAGCGGCGCGTTGCGCATTTCTGGGACAAGCTCGGGCCCCAATGCGTCACTAATGCGCTGTTGTTTGCGGCATTTGCGGCCGCCGGCGTCTGGTGGGCCTATCCGTTGCTGTGGCTGGCGCCGCTTCTGACCTGGATGATGGTGATCACCCGCATCCGCAACATCGCCGAACATGCTGTCGTTCCCGACAGCCAGGATCCCCTGCGCAACACCCGCACGACGCGGGCCAATGTCCTGGAGCGGCTGTTCATCGCGCCGTACTACGTGAACTACCACCTGGAGCATCACCTGCTGTTCTATGTGCCCTGCTACAATCTTCCGCTTGTGCATCGCATCCTCAGCCAGAGCCGGTTTGCCGGCCGCATGGAGGTCCAGCCCGGCTATGTGGCCGTGCTGCGGCTTGCGACCGCCAAGCCGGACCAGGACGACCGCCCCGGACAGCTTGTGAATAGCGCGCGGCGGGTGCGTGCCGGGGCCGAGGTTGGCGTTGACCAATCCGCCGGCGGGTTCTAGAAGCCGGGCCGCTTAGAGGGTTCCGTTCCGCGGTGCAGCTTGACATCCCGGCCTCCGGCGGTGTCTTACGGCCGGCTGCGAGCGCGGGCGCGGTCGCGGACGGGACCACGGCGGCGTCAGGTGGACGCCGATTTTCCAGCGAGATCATGAGGTAGGGAGTGCCGATGACGGCAGCATTCACTTTTCCGGGGCAGGGGTCGCAGGCCGTCGGCATGGGCAAGGCGCTGGCGGACGCCTTTCCCGCCGCGCGCGCCGTGTTTGAGGAAGTGGATGGCGCGCTGTTGGAAAAGCTGACGGCCATCATGTGGGACGGCCCGGCCGAAACCCTGCAGCTCACCCAGAACGCCCAGCCGGCATTGATGGCGGTGTCGATGGCGGCGCTGCGGGTGCTTGAGACGGAGGCCGGCTTTTCCGTCGGCCGCGACGCCGCTTTTGTTGCCGGGCATTCGCTTGGCGAATATTCGGCATTGGCCGCTGCCGGCAGCCTGTCGATCTCCGACGCCGCGCGCCTGCTGCGGACCCGGGGACTTGCCATGCAAAAGGCGGTCCCGGTCGGCGCCGGCGCCATGGCGGCGCTTCTGGGCCTCGATTACGAGGCTGCGGTTGCGGTTGCAGACGAGGCGGGCGACGGCGAGGTCTGCCAGGCCGCCAATGACAATGGCGGCGGCCAGGTGGTGGTGTCGGGGGACAAGGCCGCCGTTGATCGCGCGGTGGAGATCGCCAAGGGTAAGGGGGCCAAGCGCGCCATGCTGCTGCCGGTCTCCGCGCCCTTCCACTGCAAGCTGATGCAGCCTGCGGCCGATGTCATGGCAAAGGCGCTCTCGGAAGTGACAATCCGCAAGCCCGCTTCGCCATTGGTGTCGAATGTGCTGGCGGCCGCAATCAGCGATCCCGATGAGATCCGCCGTCGGTTGGTTGAGCAGGTCACGGGCACCGTGCGCTGGCGGGAATCGGTTGCCTATATGGCTGCTCGCGGCGTCACCCGGTTTTTCGAGATCGGCGCGGGTAAGGTGCTGAGCGGATTGGTCAAGCGTATTGCCGACGGCGCGGTGGGCGTTTCGGTCGGGGGACCGAACGACATTACCGCAGCCAAGGACGCGTTAGCGGCCGCGAAGTAGCTTTTTTTGTTGAGCATGATCTTTTCGGAAAGCCGCTCCCCACTTTTCCCGATCATGCTCTAGGGAGACATCGATGTTCGATCTGACTGGCAGGACCGCGCTCGTCACGGGCGCAACGGGCGGGATCGGTGGTGCGATCGCCGAAGCGCTGCACAAGCAGGGTGCCACCGTTGCGATCTCCGGCACGCGTCGCGAGGTCCTGGATACGCTGGCTGCGAAAATGGGCCAACGCGTGCATGTGCTGCCCTGCAACCTCTCCGAGATGTCGGAAGTCGAGGCCCTGGTGCCGTCGGCCGAGCAGGCGATGGGCGGCGTCGACATTCTCGTCGCCAATGCCGGCATCACCCGCGACAACCTGTTCGTGCAGTTGCGCGACGAGGATTGGGACGACGTCATCAAGGTCAATTTGACCGCGACCTTCCGGCTCGCCCGGGCCGCCACCAAGCTGATGATGCGGAAGCGCTTCGGCCGCATTATCGCCATCACCTCGGTGGTCGGTGTGACCGGCAATCCGGGGCAGGGCAATTATTCCGCCTCCAAGGCGGGCATGATCGGCATGATCAAGTCGCTGGCCGCCGAATACGCCAAGCGCAATGTGACGGCCAATTGCATCGCGCCGGGCTTCATCAAGACGCCGATGACGGACGCGCTCAACGACAAGCAGCGCGAGGCGATCCTGACCCGGGTTCCGGCCGCGCGGCTGGGTACGCCGGAGGATATCGCTGCCGCTGCGGTCTATCTGAGCTCGAACGAGGCGGGCTACGTCACCGGGCAGACGATTCACATCAACGGCGGAATGGCGATGGTCTGATCGGCCGCCGGGCCCAGGGGCGGGCTGCGGCGAAAAGCCGTTTTGGCAGGCGGATCAAGGCGTGTAGTCAAGGTTTTTGGAGTATGATAACCGAACCGAAACGGCTGGCTCAAAGAACGCCATTGCAGGATGTCGAAACCCTGTATATTGGCGAGGACGAAGCTTGCCGACGTTCGCCGGGCCTTACGGGCCAAATCAAGTGAAGTGCGTTGCGAAGGAAGTTTAGCGACCACAATGGCTCGTATCATCCTGGGGTCGGGTCAAGGGAACAAGCACGAGGTTGGAGCATGAGTGAAATAGGCGAGCGGGTTAAGAAGATCGTGGTCGAACACTTGGGCGTTGAGCCCGAGAAGGTGACCGACAATGCGAGCTTCATTGACGACCTCGGCGCTGACAGCCTCGACACGGTCGAGCTTGTGATGGCTTTTGAGGAAGAGTTTGGTTGCGAGATTCCCGACGACGCTGCGGAGACGATTCTGACCGTCGGCGACGCGACGAAATTTCTCGAAAAGAACGCGAAGAGCTGACGCTCCTGCGCGCTGACAACCTGGCCGGCCGCGCCGCCTGCGGGCGGCCGTCCGGCGTTACATTGCAAGCCGTGAACCTGGGGCCGGAGTGTTCGACATGAGACGGGTCGTCGTCACAGGCCTCGGCATGGTGTCGCCACTTGGCTGCGGCGTCGATACGACGTGGAAGCGGATTCTCAACAGCGAGAGCGGCGCGCGCAGGATCGAGACCTTCGACGTCTCTGATCTGCCGAGCAAGATCGCTTGCCCGGTGCCGCGCGGGGACGGCTCCAACGGCACCTTCAATGCCGATCAGTGGATGGAGCCGAAGGACCAGCGCAAGGTCGACGACTTCATCATCTTCGGGATGGCCGCCGCCCGCCAGGCGCTCGACGATGCCAATTGGCATCCCTCGACCGAGGAAGACCGCTGCGCCACCGGCACCATGATCGGTTCGGGCATTGGCGGCCTTTCGGGGATTGCCGATACCTCGATCCTGTTGAAGGAGCGCGGACCGCGCAAGGTGTCACCGTTCTTCATCCCAGGCCGCCTGATCAACCTCGCATCGGGTTATGTCTCGATCGAATTCGGCCTGAAGGGGCCGAACCATGCGGTGGTGACGGCATGCTCGACCGGCGCACATGCGATCGGCGATGCCAGTCGGCTGATTGCGCTCGGCGATGCCGACGTGATGGTCGCAGGCGGCACCGAGTCGCCGATCTGCCGCATCGGCATGGCCGGTTTCTGCGCCGCGCGCGCGCTGTCGACCGGCTTCAATGAAACCCCGGCGAAGGCTTCGCGTCCCTACGACAAGGACCGTGACGGCTTTGTCATGGGCGAGGGTGCCGGCGTCGTGGTGCTCGAGGAATATGAGCACGCCAAGGCGCGTGGCGCGCGCATCTACGCGGAAGTGACCGGCTATGGCATGTCCGGCGATGCCTATCACATCACCTCGCCGTCGCCGGACGGAGATGGCGCTTATCGCAGCATGGCGGCAGCGCTCAAGCGCGCCGGCATCACGACCTCCGACATCGATTATATCAACGCTCACGGCACCTCGACCCAGGTCGGCGATGAGATTGAGCTCGGCGCGGTGGAGCGGCTGCTCGGCAATGCCGCCTCGCGTGTCTCGATGTCATCGACCAAATCGTCGACCGGACATCTGTTGGGCGCGGCCGGCGCGATCGAAGCGATTTTCTCTATTCTGGCGATTCGCGATAACATCGCTCCGCCGACCATCAATTTGGAAAACCCCTCCGTGCAAACGGCAATCGATCTCGTGCCGCAGGTTCCGCGCAAGCGCGAGATCAATGTTGCATTGTCCAATTCATTCGGTTTCGGCGGCACCAACGCGTCCGTGATCCTCCAGCGTCTGGCGAACTGATGCGGCGGGTGGGGCAACCACCGTTTCGCCGCATTCGGTACTCAATCGTTGGCTCGGGCGTACACTGACTGCCTCTCGCGCAAGCTTCTGCCGCGAGGTCGTGACAAGAGCGACAGGATTCAGGTTGCATCGATGAGTGAAAGGCCGCCCATCTCGCCACGCAGCCCGCGCGCCGCGCTTGAGCCTGAACAGGTTCCGCCGCCGCCCAAGCGCTCTGAACGCGCCCGCAATCCTTTTGTCGTGGTCGGGAACGCCATCTTCACGATCGTGCTGTTCCTGATGCTCGGTGCCGGCGGCGCTTACTATTATGGCAGGCAGGTCCTGGAAACGCCCGGTCCGCTGACCGAGGAAAAGATCGTCAACATTCCCTCGCGCGCGGGAAAACGTGACATTGCCGATGTCCTGAACAAGGAAGGCGTCACCGATGTCAATCCCTGGGTGTTCATTGCCAGCGTCTTCGCGCTCAAGGCGAGCTCGGAGCTGAAGCCCGGCGAGTATGCGTTCCAGAAGAACGCCTCACTGCGCGACGTTATCGGCACCATGGTCGAGGGCAAGGTGGTGCAGCACGCGGTGACGATCGCCGAAGGGCTGACCTCAGAGCAGATCGTAGCCAAGCTGCAGGACAACGATATCTTCACCGGCAGTGTGCGCGAGATTCCGCGTGAAGGTACGCTGCTGCCCGAGACCTACAAATTCCCGCGCGGCACCAGCCGCGACCAGGTGGTCCAGCGCATGCAGCAAGCCCAGAAGCGCGTGGTGGCGGAGATCTGGGAGCGTCGCAGCCAGGACTTGCCGGTCAGGACGCCCGAGCAGTTGGTGACGCTCGCCTCAATCGTGGAGAAGGAAACCGGAAAGCCCGACGAGCGCAGCCGCGTCGCCGCGGTCTTCGTCAACCGGCTGAAGCAGAAGATCAGGCTGCAGTCCGACCCAACCATCATCTACGGACTGGTCGGCGGCAAGGGCACGCTGGGCCGCCCGATCAAGCGCAGCGAGATCACCCAGCCATCGCCGTACAACACCTATGTGATCGACGGCCTGCCGCCTGGGCCGATTTCCAACCCCGGCCGCGCCTCGCTCGAGGCCGCCGCCAATCCGGCGCGCACCCGAGACCTCTATTTCGTCGCCGACGGCACCGGCGGTCACGCTTTCACCGAAACCTACGACCAGCACCAGAAGAACGTTGCCAAGCTCCGGACGATGGAGAAGCAGATCCAGAACGACACCGTCGAGCCGGCCGACGATCCGCCGCCGCCCGCGACACCCGGTGCGCCGGCAGCGGACAGCGCGCCCACCGCTACGACAGGTAGCAAGCCTGCGCCGAAGAAGCCGGCCCGGGCGCCCGCGCGGCAAGGGGCGGCGCAGTCGACCGCCACGCCGCCGGTTGTTCAGCAGTAGTTAGGCAGCACGCCGGCATCGGATTCCACTTTTCCTGAAAACGTCCTATGGTCCGGCGGCTTTTGCATTTAGGCGAATCTCGCCCGGAGAATCCTGCGCATGGTGCTGTCGAGCATGACCGGTTTTGCACGAAGCCACGGCGCGAGCGGTCCCTATACTTTCGAGTGGGAATTGAAGTCGGTGAACGCCAAGGGCTTCGATCTGCGCCTGCGCCTGCCGCAGGGCTGGGACGAGCTCGAGGCCGTCGCCAAGAAGCGCGCCGGCGAAATGCTGTCGCGCGGGACGGTCTACGCCAATTTCAACGTCAAGCGCGCGGACGCGCTCTCGACTGTCCGCATCAATGAGGATGTGCTGGCAGCGGTCGTGAGGGTTGCGAGCTCGCTTGCCGGCAGGATCGACGCTGTCGCGCCGAGCATCGACGGGCTGCTCGCCATCAAGGGCGTGATCGAGGTGGTCGAGCCCGAGCGCAACGAGGAAGAAGACAAGGCTGCAAGCGCGGCGGCGGCCGCCGCCTTCGACGAGGCGCTCAAGAATCTCGTGGCGATGCGCCGCCGCGAGGGCGAGTCGCTGGGACAGATCCTGAGCCAGCGCATGGACGAGATGGAGGCGCTGGCGAAAAAGGCCGAGGCCGCGCCCGGGCGCAAGCCGGAGGCGGTCAAGGCCCGGCTCGCCGAGCAGATCGCGGCGCTGCTCGACACCTCCGACCGGTTTGATTCCGACCGCCTCAACCAGGAGGCGCTCCTGATCGCGGCCAAGGCCGATATCCGCGAGGAGCTCGATCGCATCGTGTCGCATATTGGGCAGGTTCGCGAGATCATCGGCAAGGGCGGCGCGGTCGGGCGGCGGCTCGATTTCCTGGCCCAGGAGTTCAATCGGGAGGTCAATACCACCTGCGCCAAGTCGAACGATGTGGAGCTGACCAACACTGGCCTCGAAATGAAGAACGTCGTCGAGCAGTTTCGCGAACAGGTGCAAAATCTGGAGTGATCCAAATCCGGAGATATCCATGACGGCTCACCGCCACGGCTCAGGAGTTGAACGGCGCGGGCTGATGTTCGTGCTGTCCTCGCCTTCAGGGGCCGGCAAGACGACGCTCTCGCGTCTGTTGATTGAGCGCATGCCCGGGCTGAAAATGTCGGTTTCGGCGACCACGCGCCCGAAGCGGCCCGGCGAGGTCGAGGGGCGCGACTACATCTTTGTCGACAGGCCGCGCTTCGAGGAGATGGTGAAGCGCAACGAGCTCCTGGAATGGGCCGTGGTGTTCGACAATCGCTACGGCACCCCGCGCGCGCCGGTCGAAGCGGCGCTCTCCGCCGGCGAGGACGTGCTGTTCGACATCGACTGGCAGGGTACCCAGCAATTGCGCGAGAAGGCGCGCGCCGACGTCGTCAGCGTCTTCATCCTGCCGCCCTCGGCACCCGATCTCGAAAAGCGGCTGCATTCCCGTGCGCAGGATTCGGCGGAGGTGATCCGCTCGCGTATGAGCCGTGCCACCCACGAGATGAGCCATTGGGCGGAATACGACTACATCGTCATCAATCACGACGTCGATGAAGCGTTTGCCGAAGTGCAGTCGATCCTCAAGGCCGAGCGGCTCAAGCGCGAGCGCCGCACCGGATTGACCAATTTCGTGCGTGATCTGCAGCAGCAGCTGGAGACATAGCGGCCTTGGGCCAGGCGGCGCGCGTCACGCGTCGCTTTGCTGTGCCTGCTTCACGAGTTGCGCCAGGATCTCTTCGATCTTCTCGTAGCGCTCTTGTGTCTTGGCGCTTGGCGGTGCCCTGCGTTCGGCCTTCGGGCGTGGCGCCGCTTCTTCCATAAACGGCTCGACGACCGGCTCGATCCATGGCGGGGCGGGGCCGGTTTCGACACCCTCCCAGAGGACGGCACGGCGCTCCTGCGTGGCCAGGCGCCGCTGCTTTCGGCGGCCGAGCCGGTAGACCACGCTTGCCGTCAGTCCCGCGAGCGCGAGCGCGCCGCCGATCACCAAAAACAGCATCTGCAGCGAGGCCGATGGCTTGACCGGCGGAGTGCTGGCTGCAGCGGCGGGAGCAGGCGCCGGCGGATCAGCGGGCGCGTCGGCAGCTGTGTCCGCGGCCGGCTGCGAAACGGTTGCGTCAGCCATGGCCTGCGGCGCAGCCGCCGCCGCGGCAGCGGACGGCGAGGTGGCCGTCTCAGGTGACGGCCAGCGCGCGGCGACCGCAGAACCCTGCGCATCAGGCTGCGCCGAGGGCGGAACGGGGTTGCTTGCGACCGGGGCTGGAATTGGAGCAGGACTTGCGGCAGGACCTGCGGCAGGACTTGGCGCCGGCGCAGCGACCGCATTCCCGCGCGCCTGCGGCATCAGATACTCGGCATGCGCGTCCTCGATCGAACGAGGCGTGCTTTCATTGTTCCGCGGCTCCGCTTTTGGCGCCTGGGCCGAATCATCCGACGGTTCGCTCTGCGAAACTGTTTCGTTCTCGCCGCGCAAATACCAGCAATGCCGCTTGGTGCCGTGCTCGATACGATAATACCAGTGCTGGCCCCGCGTGCTGTCCTTTCCCGGCTCGGTCAGGCATTCGGCGGCTTTCGCGGCATCGCGGGGCATGATCAGGGGGGCGCCGGCCAGGATGCCAGCGACGATGCTCAACGCGATTTTCGCGGTTCGGCTTGCCATCAATTGCTCCACTCAACTCAACGCGACGCGTAATCACCCCAATCTCGGTAAGAAGTTGGGTAGCAATAGGCCGCAAATCCGGAGAGGATGGGGCTTAATTCAGGCCGGCATTTTTAGTGCGATTTTGGCGCCGAAATCGCTCATGTTTGGAGGCGGTCCAGCGGCCGTGCAGCCGTCGGATCGCCTGTAGGTCCCCGATCCGCTGCGCAAGGAAAAAAATCGTGCGCGCTCACTGGCTCGCCAGCACGTCCGTGAACAGCACGTAGCGCTGGCCGTCGAAGCGGACCAGACGCACCTGCTGGATCGGGCGATGGTCCGTGGGCGTCGTCTTTAACCGGATACCGGGAAGCAACAGCGGCAGTTCCATGTCCATGTGCGAGGCCTGTTTCATCAGGTTCGCGCGCGTCAGGTTGTCGCCGCATTGCTTGAGCAACCGCACCACCGCGTAGCCGATATTGTAGCCGTAGGGCGCGTAGTAATCGCTCTTGTCGACATGGGGATTGTACTTGTCCATCCAGACGTTCCACGCCTTCATGGCGGGATCGTCGTGCCATTGCGGGTCGGCCGGGTCCTTTTGATAGACGGCGCTGATGATACCCTTGGCGGCCTCGAATCCGGCCGGGCGGATCGCGCCCGCAATGGAGGAGCCGACGCTGGAGACGAACTCCTGCGGATGCCAATCGATATCATACGCCTTGCGGATGGCTTGCGCGGCGAATTTCGGCACCGAAAAAATCACGAAGACATCGGCGCCGGCGGTCTTGAGCGACACCACCTGGGAATCCACGGTCGGATCGGAGGTGTTGTAGGTCTGGTAGGAAACGATCATCGAGGAAGCGCGATCGCCAAGCCCGCGCTTGAAGCCAATGGTGTAATCGCGGCCGAGATCGTCATTCTGGGCGAGGATGCCGATCCTGGCGTCGGGCTTCACCGAGAGGATGTATTTGGCGTAGATCTCCGCCTCCGACATGTAGTGCGGTGTCCAGCCCAGCGTCCACGGATAATGCTCGGGATCGTTGAAGACGGTCGCGCCGGAGCCAACGAACAGATGCGGGACCTTCTTCTGGTTGATGTATTTGACCACGGACATATTGGTCGCGGTGCCGACCGGATTGACCAGGAACAGGACCTCGTCGCTTTCGATCAGACGCCTGATCTGCTCCACCGTCTTGGGCGGACTATAGGCGTCGTCGAGGCTGATGAAATTCAGCTTGCGGCCGTTGACCCCGCCTTGTTCGTTGATCATAGCGAAGTAGGCGCCGATGGACATGGCGCCGGCCGAATAGGCCGAGGCCGGACCGCTATAGGGCGTGGTCGTGCCGATCTTGATCTCGGTGTCGCTGGCGCCCGGATCGTATTGCTTCTGTGCCAGCGCCGGCACGATCGCAAGCAGGAGCGCAACGAGCGCGCCCCCGATCGAAAGCTTCCTCCGCATCTTCCGTCCTCCCATTTTCGGTGAGGCCGGCGGGACTGTTTTTGTTTTCGTTGTAGCTCAGTTCTTCAGTATGACTCGTCCCACCACTTGTCCGGCCCGCAACGCATCGATCCATTTCTGCACGTCGGCCATCGGCTCCTCGCGCATCGGCGTCGGCTTGATCTTGCCGGCGCGCGCCAGCGCCATCAGCTCGTGACCTTCGGCTAGCGTGCCCACCATGAAGCCTTCGATGGTCATGCGCTTGTAGACCCACTGGACCATCGGCAGACTGAAATTGCCGCCCATCAAGCCTGAGACCACGACCTTGCCGCCGCGCGCGAGCACGGAGACGGCGAAGGCCATCGATTTCTCGTTGCCGGCAAAGTCGACCACGCCGTCAAAGCCGCCATCGGTCTCCTTCAGGATGCGCTTGATCACATCGGGCTCGGCGGGATCATAGGCGAGCGCAGCGCCGTTTGTCAGCGCGGTTTCGCGTGCCGCCGCGCTCAAGTCAGCCACCGAGATCGGCTGTTTGAACATCGCCTGCGCGAACGACAGCCCCATCTGACCGACGCCACCAAGGCCGACCAGAAGCAGATTGCGCTGCCGTGGCCGGTCGACCAGCCGCTTCAGCGCGCCATAGGCAGTGACGCCCGAGCACATCAGCGTCGCTGCCTGGTTGACCGGCATCGAACCATAGTCGAGCAGGTATTTGGCGTCAGGGACCAGCACGTGGCTGGCAAAGCCGCCATCAATGGAAACGCCAAGGAAGCGCTGCTTGGCGCAGAGATTTTCGTCGCCGGCAAGGCAATCGCGACATTGGCCGCAACCGATCCAGGGAAACACCGCCTTCCTGGACCCGATCAGATCCCTGGATGCGTCGGGGCCAACGTCCTCCACCACGCCGGCGATCTCATGGCCGAGCGTGAAGGGCAGGATCATGCCGCGCGTGGTGTCGAGCTTCCTGCCGCCGCCGAGATCGGCATAGCCGTCCTGGATATGCAGGTCGGAGTGGCAGAGGCCGCAGCGCTCGATGCGCACCAGCACCTCGCGCCCCACAGGCTTCGGCGTATCCACAATGGTTTCGCAGAGCGGGGCGTCGAACTTCACCAGGGACTGGCGGCGCATCAACGCCATGGCGTTCTCCTACAGCATGCTTGTTTTTTCCGCCCGTATATCGGCCAATTCGCGCGCCATGGCAACAAAGCCGGAGACCGGGATGGTTTCCGCCCGCCGGGTCGGATCGACATTGGCTGCGGCCGCAAGGCGGGCCGGATCGGCGGCGAGCGATTTCAGGCTCTGGCGCAGCATCTTGCGGCGCTGGCCGAAGGCGGCTGCGGCAACCTGCTCCAGCAGGCGGCGGTCGCAAGCGTCGGGCGCCGGCCGCGGCACCAGCCGCACCACCGAGGAGGTGACCTTGGGCTGCGGCACGAAGGCGGCTGGCGAGATGTCGAACAGGATTTTGGTTTCGCAGCGCCAATTTGCGAGCACGCCCAGCCTGCCATAGGCGTCGTCGTTCTCCTCCGCGGCGATGCGCTCGGCGACCTCGCGCTGGAACATCAGGACCATCATCTCGTACCACGGCGGCCACGGCTCGGCGGTGAGCCAGCCGATCAGCAGGTTGGTCGCGATGTTATAGGGCAGGTTGGCGACAATCTTGGCCTTGCCGGCGCCGATATAAGGCCCGGGATCGAAAGTCTGCGCATCCGCGCAGACGACCTCCAGCCGTCCCGGATAGCGCGCGGCGATCTCCTCGAGCGCGGGCAGCGCCCGCTCGTCATGCTCGACGGCGATCACGTGCCGCGCGCCCAGCGCAAGCAACGCCCGCGTCAGGCCGCCGGGGCCCGGCCCGATCTCGACCACGGTGGCATCCTCAAGCGGGGCCGCCGCGCGCGCGATGCGGGCGGTGAGGTTGAGGTCGAGCAGGAAGTTCTGTCCCAGCGATTTGCGGGCCGACAGGGAATGCTGGCGAATGACGTCGCGGAGCGGCGGCAGATCGTCGATCGCGCTCATGCCGTGGCCGGCGCGGGCGTTTTCGCCATGCGCTCGGCCAGCCGCAGCGCGGCGATCAGGCTCGCCGGATTGGCACGGCCGGTGCCAGCGATGTCGAAGGCCGTGCCGTGGTCGGGCGAGGTGCGGATGAACGGCAGGCCCAGCGTGACGTTGACGGCCTCCTCGAAGGCCAGCGTCTTGATCGGGATCAGCGCCTGGTCGTGATACATGCACAGGGCGCAGTCGTAGGTTTTCCGCGCAGCTTCGTGGAACGTCGTGTCCGCCGGCAACGGGCCGCGCGCGTCGATGCCTTCGCCGCGCAGCACCTCGATCGCCGTGGCGATCATGGTCTTGTCCTCGGTGCCGAGCGTGCCGTCTTCGCCGGCATGCGGATTGAGTCCGGTCACTGCCAGGCGCGGCCGCGCGAGGCCGAAATGGCTGCGCAGCTCGGCCGCGACGATGCGGCCGGTAGAGACGATCAGCTCGGTGGAGAGCTGATCGATCGCTTCGCGCAGCGACACGTGAATGGTCACGGGCACGACGGCAAGCAGCGGCGACCACAGCATCATCACCGGCTGCGGCGCCTTGCCGTCGGAGCTCGCGAGCTCGGCCAGGTATTCGGTGTGTCCGGGGTGCCTGAACCCGGCGCGATAGAGCACGTTCTTGGCGATCGGATTGGTGACGACGGCGCCGGCGCGTCCCGACTGGACGTCGGCAACCGCGCGGCGAATGGAGGCGAGCACCGCAGGCGCGCTGCTGTCATCTGGACTGCCCGCTCTTGCCGTTATGCCGCGACCGGCGGCCTGGACCGGCAAGGCGGTCGCAAAGGTCTGCACGGCCTGCTCGGCGGTCACGTCCGCGAGCGGAATCTTGACGCCGAGCGTTTTCGCCCGTTCGGCAAGAAAGGGCAGGTCGCCAATCAGATAGAATGGCGGGAGCTTCAGCTCATTCCGGCGCAGCCAGGCCGCGATGGTTATGTCAGGCCCGATACCGGCGGGTTCGCCGAGCGTGAGTGCAAGGGGCGCAAGCGCATTCGGCTCTGCCATGGCTATTTGGAATATTCGATCATCGCGGCTTTGCGGATTTCATCAAGATAGGCTTTCGACGTTGCCTCGTATTTTTGCGCGTAGATCTTTTCGCGGATTTCCTTCCGGATCGGCGTATCGACGGTGGTCGGCTTGCGGTCGCACAGCACCACCATCTCGACCCCCTGCTTGGTGACCTCTGGCGGGGTCAGATGTCCGATCGGCGTGTCGTCGAGAACCTTGCGCAATACCGGGGGAATATCGGCCGACGTCTTGACCACGGCCTCGCGGATTGCGGCGTTCGGCATGCTTTTGAAATAGGAATTGGCCTCGTCGCAGCTCTGCAGGCGCGCGCGCAGCGTTTCGGCCTCCTTCTGGCGGCTTTCGAAGCTAGCGGGCGGGGCTCCCTTCGGCACGATCAGCACGATCGGCTGCATCTTGTACTCAAAGGCGTCAGCCTTCTGCGTGTCGTCGCCGCCTTGGGCCTTGATCTGGCGGTTGACATCCCTTTCGCCGACCTGCAGCCGCTCCTTGTAGCGGCCGCGCACCAGCGCGGTCCAAACCATGTCGGCCCTGATGCGCGATTTCAGCGTGTCGGGACGGATGCCCTGCGATTCCAGCGACTTGGTCAGCTGGTCCGGGTTGATGCGCATTCGTCCCGCCATCTGCCCATAGGATTCGTCGATATCCGAGCCGGAGGGATCGACGCCGAACTTCTTGGCTTCCTTGATCTTCAGCTTCTCGTCGATCAATTGGTTGATGATGTCCTGGCGGGCGGGCTGCTTGTGCGCGGTCAGGAAATCGAGCTTCGAGCGCTGCTCGATATCAAAATCGGTGAGCGGCTCGCCATTGACCATCACGACGACTGTCTGGCTATGCGCCGGCGAAACGTAAAGCGGCGAGCAGATCGTCGCGACGCAAGCCACCAGTATCGCCCGCACGCAAGAAGTGAATGTAGTCGTCATGGTCATCTTCGCTGTCAATCGATTCAACTGGAGCCGCTTCGCAGCCCGGAATCCGCCTCCCGTTCAACGCGGGCCTTACTGAAAACCCGCCGCGCCGCTGGCCGCGGCGGACGAATTGGCGATCGTCCGCAGGCCGATCTGCAGCATAAAGGTGTGGCTCAGCACCGGCGGCGTCGTCGGCGTCGCATAGTTGTACGATGTGATGTAGTTGGCTGCCAACACGAAGCAGTCATCCACATAGCCTGCGCCGACTACATAAGAATTGATCTTGTTGGCTTCCAGATCCCAGCGCGCGCTGCCGCTCACCACCCAGTTCGCAGCAACCTTGACCGAGGTCGAGCCCAAAATGCCTTCGCGGCGGACCAGATAGCCGATATCCGGCTGTGCTGCGTAGTTGCCGTACATGACGCTGGCCGACCAGCGATCGAAATTCGCCGAGGCCTGGGCTTCGAAGCGCTGAACGTTCCAGGTCTGCTCGTCGAAACGCGAGCGGACGCTGAACGTGTAGGTCCGGTTGGGCGAATAGTCGACACTCGCGACATAGTCCGACACGTTCCTCTGCAGGCCGGAATCGACGCCCGTATTGATCTCATCCTGGACCACGTAGGAATTCAGCCCGAAGAGTTGGTACGACTGACCGAACATCACCTTGACCGAGCCACCGCGGTCGAATTGCGTGGTCGACTGCACGCCGACATTGGCGCGTCCGCCGCCTTCGACGCGATCGTAGCCGGAGAACTTGTCGACACTGAACAGGTTGGAGGTATCGAACACCATGCTCTGGGCATCTTCGTTCGGAAGCTTGCCGGCATAGCCTTCGTTCGGACGGATGATGATCTGCGCGATCGGCTCGATCGTCGTCGAGCCCCACGGCTCGACGTTGATGAAGGGGTAGCGATATTCGAGGCCGACGGTGGGCATCAGGCGCAGTGCCTGGGTGTCGCCGACGGGCAGGAAGTTGGAGACACCAGGCTGATTCGAGACGTCGGAGTTGATCGCATCCGCGCGCATGATCGCAAACGGTGTCCAGATTTCACCCGCCGAGTCCGTGAACGAGCGCCGCCACTCGCCCTCGACCGAAAGGCGCGTGTAGGTTCCCGGGAAGCCGCGCAACAGACATTGCGAGGGCGTGCGCGCCAACGGATCGGCCGAGTTGGCCGTGCAGAGGCCGTTGGTAATGGCCGTTGCGGTAATCGGGTCGAACACCGCGTCGTTGCGCGTCAGGTTGGTGAAGTTGGTCTTGTAGCTGACTTCGCCGCCCAGGATCGAATGGTTGACGACGTTCGAATAATCGAGCACCGGCCAGATCACCGGAACCTGCTGCTGGTTGCCCGAGAAGCTCAGAAAATAGATCGAGCGCAGGTCGAAGAAGCTGCGGTTGCCGACGCCGGTCAAATAGAGCTGCGAGACCGCTTCGGTCGGCAAGCTCAGGAACGCGTAGTTCGGGTCCTTGTACTGTCCCAGCCTGTAATCCTGGAAGAAGTAGTAGTCGGACAGGACGACGCCTTCCCAGCCCCAGACCCACTTGTCGTTGGCCGCGAACTCGCCCCTGGTTTCGAGGCCGCCGCGGAACTGCCGGTCGCCGGGCTGACCGGCGAGGAGGTTGGGATCAAGCTGGTCGATGCCGTAGGCGCGCACCTGGTAGGAGCCATCCATCAGGCGCTGGCGGAATTCGGCCTGGAACAACACGCCCTGGGTGGTGGTGAAGCGCGGGTTGAAGGTTGCATCCATGTCGGGCGAGATCGCCCAGAAGTAGGGAATCTCGATCCCATAGCCGTACGCTGAAGAAGTGCTGGGATTGGGCATCAGGAAGCCCGACTTGCGCTTGACGGTCGGGTCCGGCGCCGAGAAGTACGGCATATAGGCGAGCGGCACGCCGAAGAACTCAAGCTGCGCCGTCTCGAAATACAGCATCTTCTCCTGCTGGTCATGGATGATGCGAGCACCCTTGACCTGCCAGAGCGGCGGCTTCTTTGGATCGTCCTTACACGGGGCGCAGGCCGTGTAGACGCCGTTCTCGAACACGGTGTAGTTGCCGCTGGAGCGATCGGCGCGGGTCGCGGCCATCCGGGTCTGGTCTGCGGTGTCGACATGCAGCGAATCGACAAAGCCGTCGCGGTAGTCGTCGCTCAGATCCATGATGTTGGCATAGGTGATCTTGCCCTCCGCATCGGTCATGCGGATGTTGCCTTCGGCATGAAGCCGCTTGGTCTTCTGGTCGTAGATCACCTTGTCGGCTTCGACCGTGGTGCCGTTGTAGTACAGCTGCACATTTCCGACCGCCGACACCCGCGAGTTGTTGTAGTCGTAGTCGACCTCGTTGGCCTGGACCAACATCTGGTTGTCGTTGACAACCTTGGGTGGCGCCGGGCGGGGCGGGCGCGGATTGTATGTGAAGCTTTGCGCGGCTGACGGCGTAGTCGTCACGGTCCCGATCGCGCCGGTGAGGGCAAGGCAAACGAGCAATGGCAACAGCGACCGGACGCGCGTTGGGACGCACGTCTCCCGCCGGCGCGCGACAGCACGTCGCCGGAACAGGCGCGAACGCTCGCGAAGGGCGGCGACCAAAGCCACTAGCCGTCCTCCTGATACAGCAAGGCCAAGAAACCCGTGAGGCCGCCCACAAGCACGGGCAGCCACGCGGCCACGATCGGATGCATCAACTCAGCCTTGCTCAGATCCTCAGTCACTTTCGACAGCACATAGAGCAGAAAGCCCGCGCCCACGCCACTCAAAACCATCTTTTGCACGCCGCCCATCCGGAAGAAGCGGAGTGACACTGATGCCGCCAGCATCACCATCGCAGCCAGCAAAAACGGCTGTGCGATGAGCTTATGGTACTGCAGACGATAGCCGGCCGTCGCAAACCCCGAATTCTCCGATGCACGGATGTAGCTCGGAAGTTGCCAAAAGGACACAGTTTCGGGGGTGGAGAACGTGTTGCGTACCTGCGCCGCGGTCAGCGTGGTCGCCAGCTCGAATCGATCCTGATCGACCGGCGGTGCGTCGAGCGAGTAACGCCGCACGCCTTTGAATAGCCAATAGCCATTCTCGAGCGTGGCCTCGCGTGCCTCGATCCGCTCCTTGAACTTGCTGTCCGTATCAAACCGGAACAGCGTCAGCCCGGTGAGGCGCAAGCCCTGCCGTTCGCTGCGTGCGGCGTTGATGATCACCTGGCCGTCGCTGTTGATTTGATTGAGCCAGAAGCCCGTCGCATCCTGCACGCCGCCGCCGGGCGCATTGCCGAACAGCTGGGCTTCCATGCGCTTGGAAAGCTCGCTCAGATTCGCCGACATCGGGTTGTAGGCAACCGTGGCGAGCACGCCGAGCGCGATGGCGCTTGCCAGCGCCGGCGAGATGAACTGCCAGGCGGAGACGCCGGCGGCGCGCGCGACCACCAATTCCAGCCGCCGCGACAACGCGAGGTAGCAGGTCATGGCGCCGATCAGGATGCAGAACGGCATCATCTTCTCGAGCAGTTGCGGCACGCGGAACAGCGAGGTTTCCGCCACCACCAGCGCGGAAACGCCGACCAGGCCCGACGTCTTTCTGACCATCTCGATGTAGTCGACCAGCACCAGCAGCAGGAAAATGCTCGCGAACACGCCAAGCGCCGAGACGACGAAGCGTCCGGCGAAATAACGTCCAAGCGTGTTGGTGACCATGCTCATGCGGTGGCCGGTCGTCCGAATAGCCGCGACAGGCGGGCATTGGATTTGTTGATCGCCTCCAGCAGTGCAGCGGGGGGCTCGAGTACGATGCCATCGATGATGACCCAGATGCTGACCGCGATCGCCGCAACCAGCATCAGGTATTGGACGACGGGCGCAATCGGCGATTTCACCGCCATCACGGAGCAGGCGAAGCCGATCATGCGCAGGCCGAACACGGCGATGATGGAGCCGCCGATCGAGAAGTTGCGGCTCTGACGCGTGGTGCGGGGCGCGCCGAGGAAGGCGAAGGTGAGGGCGGCGAAGGCAAAGGGATAGATCGGCGACATGAAGCGGTCATGCAGCTCGGCGCGGAATTGTCCGGGGATCTGTTTGTAGACCGGATCGTCCTCCGCGGGGTCGATCAGCTCCCACAGATAGCGCTCGCGAATGCCGAGCAGGACGTCGTGGCCCTGCTTGGAGAATTTGGACATGTCGAAGGCATAGCGACCGAACGCCACCAGCGCGGGATCGCGTTTCCCGGCTTCAAATCGTTGCAGATTGCCGTCTTCCAGCACGAGGAACGAGCCGTCTCCGCTCTTCAGCACCGTGCCGTGGTCGGCGACGATGCTGACGCGCTCCTTGGGATCGCGACGGTCGTCGATGAAGATGCCCTTGAGCAGGCCGCCCGGTTGCCGTTCGCGAATGCGAATCGTCAGGTTCTGGTCCAGCTGGGCGAAGCGTCCCGGCTGCAGGATGTTGGCGAGCACATCGGCCGTGATCTCGGCGTCCCATTGCTTCAGCCGGCGCATGCCGTCGGGAGCAAGGTAGGCGGCGATGAAGGCTACCAAAAGCGCCACCACGCAGGTGGCGTAGAGGAATGGCCGGAACAGCCGGAACGGCGAGAAGCCGGCGGCGTTCATCACGATGATTTCCGAATCGGTCGCGAGTTTGTTCAGCGTGTGCGAGATAGCGATCATCAGCGCGATTGGCGAGATGATCAGGACCAGCGCAGGGATCACAAGGCTGGTCACGCCGAGAAAGGTCAGGATGGTCTGCCCCTGGCTCGTCATCAAATCGATGCCGCGCAACGCTTGCGTAATCCAGATCACGCCCGTCAGGCTGACCAGGACGAGCGCAAACGACGCCAGCGTCGTGCGGAAGATGTATCTATCGATCGACCCCATCGGCTACCGCACGATCCCGCCCCAGACCTCAGGCCAAAGCCTTCGGGCGCCGAAAGCCCAACCAACCCCCAGAAAAAGAGGGTTCCCCATGGTTGGGCCCAGACGCGCCGAAGCACCTACTCTCTCACTACCATCCCTTTGATCCATCAACAAAATGGCTGACCCATGGCACAGTCGGCCCATGGTTAATATTTCCCTGATGTGACCGGCCGGCCACGGCGCGGCTTGGCACCGAGCCTGCCAACGGGCCATATTGTGCCATTGAGTCCCGACAGGCCGCCTGGCTCGCGGTCTGCAGGACGATCGAAACACCCCGCGGACTGCCCTCGGCCGGCTTCTTTGACCTGCCAACGTCCTGATTTTTGGAGGATTTACCTATGACCGACGCCGTCAAGGTCGGCTTCGTCCCTTTTTCCGCCGCCCCGCGTGCGATCCTGGTGGTGTTTTGCGACGACGAGTTGAATATTGGCGCCGCCACCCGCAATGCCCTGGGGACGGCTGCCGACCTCGTCAAGCGAGCCGCTGCGACCAGCCGCTTCAAGGGCAAGGGTGGGACCGCGCTCGACCTTCTGGAGCCGGAAGGAATCAAGATTCAGCGCTTGATAGTCATCGGAGCGGGCAAGGCCTCCGAGCTGAAGCCGCGAGATTTCCTGAAATTCGGGGGTGCGCTCGCTGGCAAGCTGAACGGGGGGAGCGAGGCGGTTACCGTGATCGCCGAATTGCCCGACGGTGCCATGCATCCCGACCAGGCGGCCGCGGTCGCCGCGGGCATTCGGCTGCGTGCCTATCGATTCGACCGCTACAAGACCAAGAAGAAGGACGGCGAGGAGGGGGGCCTGCGCGCGGACGTCGCGCTCGCCGTCGACGATGTGCCGGCCGCGCGCAAAGCCTTTGCGCCTGATTCCCATGTGGTGGACGGCGTCAATCTGGCGCGCGACCTCGTCAACGAGCCGCCGAACGTGCTTTACCCCGAGGAGTTCGCGCGCCGCGCCGCAGAGCTCAAGAAACTCGGTGTCGAGGTCGAGATCCTCGACGTCAAGGCCATGACCAAGCTCGGGATGGGCGCGCTGCTCGGCGTGGCACAGGGCTCAGTGCGGCCGGGACGCACGGTGATCATGCGCTACAACGGTGGAAAGCGCGGCGAGGCGCCGCTCGCCTTTGTCGGCAAGGGCGTCTGCTTCGACACCGGCGGCATCTCCATCAAGGGCGCCGCCAATATGGAGGACATGAAAGGCGACATGGGCGGCGCAGCTTGCGTCGTTGGCCTCATGCATGCGCTGGCGTCACGGAAGGCAAAGGTGAACGCGGTCGGAGCCATCGGCCTGGTCGAGAACATGCCTGACGGCAATGCGCAGCGTCCCGGCGATATCGTCACCTCGATGTCGGGCCAGACCATCGAGATCATCAACACCGACGCCGAGGGGCGTTTGGTGCTGGCCGACGTGCTCTGGTATGTCGTCAAGAAGCTCAAGCCCAAGTTCATGGTCGACCTCGCGACTTTGACCGGCGCAATCGTGGTATCGCTCGGCACCGAGCATGCCGGCATGTTCTCCAATAATGACGAGTTGGCGGAGCGGTTGGAGGCCTGCGGGCTCGCAACGGGCGAGAAGGTGTGGCGGATGCCGCTGGGGCCGGAATACGACAAGCTGATCGATTCGCAATTTGCCGACATGAAGAATACCGGCGGCCGCTATGGCGGCTCGATCACGGCCGCGCAGTTCCTGCAGCGCTTCGTCGACAACACGCCATGGGCGCATCTCGATATTGCGGGAACGGCGATGGGCGCACCCAAGACCGAGATCAACCAGAGTTGGGGATCGGGCTTCGGCGTCCGGCTCCTGGACCGGCTGGTGAAGGACCATTACGAAGCGAAGAAATGAGATGACCGAGGTCCTGTTCTATCATCTTCAAAACATGTCGCTGGACAGTGTGTTGCCGCCGCTGCTTGAGAAATCGCTCGAGCGCGGCTGGCGGGTGGTGGTGCAATCGACCTCGCAGGAACGCGCGGATGCGCTGGATGCGCATTTGTGGACCTACCGCGACGATTCGTTCCTCCCGCACGCGACCTCACGATCGGCTGATCTGGCCGACCAGCCGATCGTGCTGGCGCTGGAGGAGGGCAATCCGAACGGCGCCAATGTCCGCTTCCTGGTTGACAATGCCGCCTTGCCGGCGGATGCCGAGAGCTACCAACGCATGGTGCTGGTCTTCAACGGCGACGACCCCGATTCGCTCGCCGTTGCCCGCGGCGCCTGGACCGCGTGCAAGTCGCGCGGCTTCGAGGTCACCTATTGGCAGGCCGATGAGCGCGGCCGCTGGCAGCGGCGCGACTAGGCCAATATGCACTAGCTTTTTGTTTGCGCACGGTCTTTTCCAGAATTGAGAGCCCGCGACGTCACGCTTGCAGTGTCAGGGAGGCTGTGAATATACGGAGTGTCCCAACTAACGATATTGTTCGGATTTGACGTGCGGCCTTGCGCCAGCCACGGTCGTGCCGCAAAGTGATGTTGGGACAAATGCTTAGGGCCAACCCCCTAGGGTGAGATCTTGGCACATCGTGAAAGCTAGAACCGACCTTCGAAAACAACTGGCACTGTTGCTCGTGCTGGCGCCTGCAATTGCGGGCTGTTCCGGCGCGTCAGACATGTTCCAATCCGACCTGCTATCGAGGGACGCGGAATGGTTTAAGCGGCCAGGACGCTTGTTCATCAGCAACGTCTCGATCGATGCGCCGCCGCTGACGCCCAATAAGCCGGTCACGGCGGAGGATCTGGTGAGCGCCGAAGGGGCGTGTCCGGGAATGCCGGCTCCGGCGGGGCCTGCCGATGCAAACGCATCTACGGTGGCACCCGGCGCTCCTACGCCGGGGACGACGGGCACGGTTGCGCTTGGACATACTGAATGCGACGTGGTTCGCGGCATCGGCGCACCAGACAACGTCAATATCTCGGCCAATCCGGGCGGCGAGCGCGTCGCAGTCGTGACCTGGTCGCGCGGTCCGCGCGCGGGCATCTACAGCTTCAACGCCGGCCGCCTGGCGTCGATCGAGGGCGTGCCCGCTCCGCCGGATGCGCCGAACAAGTCGAAGCCGAAGGCGGCCAAGAAGAAGCAGCAAACCGCTGGCTAAACCCAATCGACTGAAGTCGGAATCACGATCCGGCTTCGTCGAACTGACTGCTCGCCTCCAGCCATTCCTCCTCCGCACGCTCGAGCGCCGTCGCAGCGTTGGCGCGCGCCTTTGACAGCTGGGCTGCCTGCTTGGGATCGCGGGTGAAAATATCCGGAAGCGCCAGCGCCGTATCGATTTTCGCGATGATATCGCTGATGCGCGCGATCTCGGTTTCCGCATTGGCAATGCGCTGTTTCAACGAACCGCGCTTCTCGGCTTTCGGCCGTTCCGCTCGCTCGGCCTTGCCATTGCGGAAAGCGTCAGCGTCCGCGCGCGCGCGTTGCGACAACACATTCCGTCTGTACTCGTCGAGGTCGCCGTCGAAGCTCGTCACCGCGCTGTCGGCGACCACCCACAAGCGGTCGGCACAGGCCTCGATCAGATAGCGGTCGTGGGAGACCATGATGACCGCGCCCGGAAATTCATTGATCGCCTCCGCAAGCGCCGCGCGGCTGTCGATGTCGAGATGGTTGGTCGGCTCGTCGAGGATGATCATGTTGGGGCCGAAGAACGTCGCCAGGCCGAGCAGCAGCCGCGCCTTCTCGCCGCCTGAGAGGCTTCCGGCCTTGGTGTCGGCGGCCTTGCCGGAAAAGCCGATGGCGCCCGCGCGCGCCCGCACCTTGGCCTCGGGCGCCTCCGGCATCAGCTTGCGGATGTGATCGTAGGGTGAGGCGTCCTCGTTCAATTCGTCGAGCTGGTGCTGCGCGAAATAGGCGATGGCAAGCTTCTCCGCCCGCGTGATCGCGCCGGAAAACGGCTTCAGCCGGTCGGCGAGCAGCTTGACCAGCGTCGATTTGCCGTTGCCGTTCGCGCCAAGCAGCGCGATGCGGTCGTCATTGTCGATGCGCAAGGTGACGCGCCTGAGCACCGGGCTTGCCGGATCATACCCGACGGACACATTATCGACCGCGATGATCGGGGGCGACAGGACTTTCTCCGGCGCGGGAAAGCTGATCTCGCGGACCTCCTCACGGACCAGGGCAGCGACCGGCCGCATCCTTTCCAACATCTTGACGCGCGACTGCGCCTGGCGTGCCTTGGACGCCTTGGCCTTGAAGCGGTCGACGAAGGCCTGCAGACGCTCGCGCTCGGCCTCCTGGCGCCTGGCCTGCTTCGCATCGAGCAATTCGCGGGCGGCGCGTTGTTCTTCGAACGAGGAATAGGAACCGCGGTAGAGCGTGAGCTTGCCGCGCTCCAGATGCAGGATCTGGTCGACCGAGGTGTCGAGCAGGTCGCGGTCGTGGCTGATCACGACGACCGTGCGTGGATAATTCGCGAGGTGGTCCTCGAGCCACAGCGTGCCTTCGAGGTCGAGATAGTTGGTCGGCTCGTCCAGCAGCAGCAGGTCGGGCGCGGCAAACAACGTTGCGGCGAGCGCGACGCGCATGCGCCAGCCCCCGGAAAATTCGGCGACCGGCCGCGCCTGGTCGGCCGCAGAGAAGCCGAGGCCGGAGAGGATGGCCGCGGCGCGCGCGGGCGCCGAATGCGCATCGATGTCGACCAGCCTGGTCTGGATTTCCGCGATCCGGTGCGGATCTGTGGCCGTCTCGGCCTCGTGTAGCAGCCGGTCGCGCTCGAGATCGGCCTTCAACACCACCGCAACCAGGCTTTCCGGCCCATTCGGTGCTTCCTGCGCCAAGCTGCCGACGCGCCAACGCGCCGGCACGCTGATGGTTCCGCTCTCCGAGGCCAGCTCGCCGCGAATGGCACGGAACAGCGTCGATTTGCCGGTGCCGTTACGGCCGACGAGGCCGACCCGCGCGCCGGGGGTGATTTGCACGGAGGCTTGGTCGATCAGGAGCCGTCCGGCGAGGCGGACCGACAGGTCGGTGATGGTGAGCATCCGCGCCTTGTCACCGCAGGCGCGGCCAAACGCAACCGCTTTATATGCAAAGCACGCTACCGCCGATAGGGCTGGTGCTCGCGCGTCTGGGCATCCTGCTGGCGCAGCGCGTCCATCAGGTGGCGCAGCTGCTCGGGCAGTCGCGAAAAGTCCGGCCGGAGGTTTTGCTGGAGTCGCTCGCCCACCGCGTTGCAGATCGAACGGCTGGTCTTGCCGTCGATCATGTCGGTGCTGTCAGTGGGCTGATCGTTCATCGGCGTTCTGGCGTTCCGTGCAACCGGGGTTACGCCACATCAAGTCATGAACCCGAATATTGTTTCCGGGCAGTCACATGGCTTTTGCGTTAGGGATCGGTAAAACGCCACCGCTGCCCGCCGGGAGGTCCCGGGCGGGCAGCTGACGTCCTGCAAATGAGCTTCGATCAGTAGCAACGGTTGACGATCCGCCAGCGCGGTCCCCAGGGAGTTGGGACAAGGCGTCGCACATAGCAGCTACCATAGCCGTAGGACGGACCGCCGACGGCAATACGCGGGCCCCACCAGGCACGGTGCCAGCCGTTATACCATCCGCCGTGCCAGCCGCCGGCCCAGGCGGAAGCAGACGTCGGCGCCAGCGCCGCCGCACCCAACGATGCCGCGGCAACGGCAACGAGCGAGAGTTTGCGGAATAACATGGTTACCTCCTTAAGCTCGAGGCGCGTGCAATTTGGCGCCCTCGGTCAAATCCGGCCTGCAGCGCCTCTGACGGCTTGAGCGGCTTGAGGAAGCGCTAGGTCGAGCGCGACCCTAGCCGGGCCTGGCTGAACGCAAGGCTGCCAGCGGTTTCAGACAGGGTTCACTTTCGTGAAATTGTCGTAACTCGCGCAGGCGCCGCCCGGCCCGCGGCATTTCGCTGACCGCGCGGCCTCGCTTGCCGTCCGCAGGCGGCGTCGATATAAGCCCGCAACTCCCAAATCCACCCGCTAGTTTTGAGGACAACACATGGCGATTGAACGCACCTTCTCGATCATCAAGCCGGACGCCACCGAGCGCAATCTGACCGGCGCCGTCAACGCGCTGATCGAGAAGGCGGGGCTTCGCATCGTTGCGCAGAAGCGCATTCGCATGACCCGCGACCAGGCCGAGACCTTCTACGCCGTGCACAAAGCTCGTCCGTTCTTCGGCGAACTGGTCGACTTCATGATCTCCGGCCCGGTCGTCGTGCAGGTGCTGGAAGGCCAGGGCGCCATTGCCAAGTACCGCGAGGTGATGGGCGCGACCGATCCGTCCAAGGCGGCCGACGGCACCATCCGCAAGCTGCATGCGAAGTCGATCGGCGAGAACTCGGTGCACGGTTCGGACGCAGGCGAGACAGCCGTGATCGAGATCGCCCAGTTCTTCTCGGGCAACGAGATCGTCGGCTGATTGCGGGCGATGTCGGCTGAGGTGACCCACGGGGGCAGGCTGTGATCTTGTTGCTGCAGGCGTTGGATCCGGCCAATCTGAGCGCTTTCTTCGTTCAGCTGCAGGCGGACATGCAGCACCCAGCTTTCTGGGTCGCCGTCGGCAAGATCATCTGGATCAACGTGCTGTTGTCGGGCGACAACGCGTTGGTCATCGCGATGGCCTGCCGCGGATTGCACGGCAGCCACCGGCTCTGGGGCATGGTGATCGGCGCCGGCATCGCGGTGGTGCTGTTGATCGCCTTTACCGGCATCGTCGCAACGCTGATGGTGTTGCCTTATCTGAAGCTTGCCGGCGGGCTGGCGCTCCTCGTGATCGCCGCCAAGCTCCTGGTCCCCGAGGACGAGGGCGATGAGGTCGCGGCCGGCACCACGCTCTGGCACGCGGTGCGCATCGTCGTCATCGCCGACATCATCATGAGCCTGGACAATGTGATCGCGGTCGCCGCGGCGGCCAATGGTCAATTGTCGCTCCTGATCCTGGGCCTTGCCATCAGCATCCCTATGATCATCGCGGGAGCCGCCCTGATCATGCTGGTGCTCGACCGCTTCCCGATTCTGATCTGGCTCGGCGCCATGCTGCTCGGATGGATCGCGGGCGACGTCATCGCGAGCGATCCCGCGGTCGCGCCGTTGCTGCATCGACTGATCGACGGCAAGATCGCGCTCGACATCACGGGAACGTCGGCCGTTCTCGGCCTCGCGCCGCAGATCAGCCTCGATGGCGAGCTGGCCGAGACCCTGTCCTCGCTGCTCGGGGCGATCGTCGTCCTCGTCGCCGGAACGGTCTGGCGCAAGCGCAAGCTTGCCAGGGCCGAGGAGGTGGTGCTCTCCGCGGACGCCGCAGCGCCTGGCGAGTAAGGCTCTTTTGACAGAGCATGATCTTCTCGGAAAGCCGTTTCACGCTTTGCGCTGACGCGGCCCTCCGGGTCCGGTTCATGCACTACCGCATCACGATCGAGCCGGAGCGGCCGACGAGCCGCGCCAATTGCTTGAAGCGGCCGCCGACGCGGTCGGCGACGAGATCGACCATGCGGTGCTCGAACACCAGCATCAGCTTGCGCCCTTCGCCGCGGAAGTGCGTTGCCGGCAGCACGCCAGGCCGCGCCGCCGAGATCAGATGTGCCACGCGGAAGGCCGCTCCCAGCACACGCGCACGCTCCAGCATGGTGGCGGTGACGAGGTCCTGGATGATGGGCGGCGGCTGGTTTTCCTCGCTCAAGCCGGCGTAGCGGTAGAATACGGCCAGCCCTACGAAGGCGCGGCCCTGGTGGCTGATGTCGCCGAAATTACCGTTGATGATCTGGGTCAGCGTCTGCTCGCCGCGATGATCCGGATGCACGCGCCAGCCGATGTCCGATAGCAGGCAGGCCGCGTGCCGGAGCCTGCGGTCCTCCTCGGTCTCGCGCAATTTCACGACGCGGACGAAGCGGTCGGTCCATTCGATCAGTTCGCGGGCATGGCGAGCGGAGCGCGACAGCAACTCGTTGAGCTCCTGCGCGGCGCAAATCAGACCGTCCTTGGCGCGCTCGGAGTCCGGCAGCATCGAATAGAGCAGGCCCTCGCGCACGCCGAAGGTCGAGAACATGATGCTCTTCGGTCTGGCGACGCGAATGACATATTCGAGCACCAGCGCGCCGTAGGTCAGGAGCGGCCGCCGTGCATCCGTGACTGACTCGATATTGGCGAGCAGTCCTGCCGCCGCAAGCCGCCGCAGCCGACGCGCGAAGTCGAGCGCTTCGGTCGCGGGAATGGAGTAGCCGTGCATGACCCCGAGCGGATAGCCGCTCTGGATGATGTGGATGCGCGCGAGCGCACGCCAGGTGCCGCCGACCGCGTAGAAGGTGCGGCCGCGGCCGGCCTTGAGCTGCGCGACATCCATGAGGTCGCTTTGGACGATCCGCTCGGCGCGCTTCAGCGACTTGTGCGAGACGTCCTGCAGTGCGAGGCTGCCGAGCGGCAGCGTCACGCCGCTGCGCACGCTGTTTCCCCGCACGTCGATCAGTTCGAGCGAACCGCCGCCGAGGTCGCCAACGATGCCGTCCGGCTTGTGGATGCCGGAGACGACGCCGAGCGCCGACAGTTTTGCTTCACGCGGGCCGGACAGGATCTCGATCTGCACGCCGCAAATGCGCTCGGCCTGCGCGATGAAGTCGGGGCCATTGGAGGCGTCACGACAGGCGGCGGTGGCAATCGCATAGACCTTGCCGACCTGCTGGATCCTGCACAGCGCCCGGAAGCGCCTGAGCGCCGTGAGCGCGCGATCGACGGCGTCAGGCGCGAGCAGGCCCGTGCTCTGCACCTCGCGGCCGAGCCCGCACAACGCCTTCTCGTTGAAGATCGAGATCAGGCTGCGCTCGAGCGCTTCATAGACGACGAGACGAACCGAGTTCGATCCGATGTCGATGACCGCAACGGTGGCTTTGCGTTTGCGCGGCTGTTTCACCGCCGCGATTCCCGATGGAAGCCGCAGATGTCAGCGCTCGTTGCGGCGTGTGAGGCGGCGCGGCGCGAATTCCTTGAGCGACTTTCCACGGCCAGAGAGACTCGGATTGGTCATGAAGTAATTATGCAGGTTGAAGGGCTCTTCGCCTTTCGCCGCCTTCATACGCGTTGACGATCCGTCCGGCAACAATTGCCAGCTCTGCTCGGTATCCTTCAGGTTTGCGAGCATGATCTGGTCGAGAACCTGCTGATGCACCGTGGGATTTTGCAACGGACAGAGCACCTCGACCCGGCGGTCGAGGTTTCTCGGCATCATGTCGGCCGAGGAGATATACACAGCAGCTTTTGCGCTTGGCAGGCCCTGGCCCATGCCGAAACAGTAGATTCGGCCGTGTTCCAGGAAGCGGCCGATGATCGACTTGACGCGGATGTTTTCCGATAGTCCCGGCAGACCCGGCCGCAGGCAGCAGATACCGCGCACCACGAGTTCGATCGACACGCCGGCCTGGGACGCCCGGTACAGCGCATCGATGATGTCGGGGTCGACCAGCGAGTTCATCTTCATCCAGATCGCGCCGGGCTTGCCATGGCGCTGGTGATCGATCTCGTTGTTGATGTGCTCGATGATGCGCTTGCGCAGCGTGAGCGGGGAGACCGCCATCTTCTCGATGTCGACCGGCTCCGCATAGCCGGTGATGAAGTTGAAGACGCGTGCGACGTCGCGGCCGATGGTCCGGTCGCAGGTGAAATAGGAGAGGTCGGTGTAGATGCGTGCGGTGACCGGATGATAATTGCCGGTTCCGGTATGCACATAGGTCGTCAGTGTGCCGGCCTCGCGCCGCACGACCAGCGATAATTTTGCGTGGGTCTTCAATTCCAGGAAGCCGTAGACCACCTGCACGCCGGCGCGCTCGAGGTCGCGCGCCCAGCGGATGTTGGCTTCCTCGTCGAACCGCGCCTTCAATTCGATCAGCGCGGTGACGGACTTGCCGGCCTCGGCCGCTTCCGCAAGTGCGCGCACGATCGGGGAGTTGTTGGAGGTGCGGTACAGCGTCTGCTTGATGGCGACGACATCGGGATCGCGCGCGGCCTGCTGCAGGAATTGCACCACGACGTCGAAGGATTCGTAGGGGTGATGGACGATCAGGTCCTTTTGCCGGATCGCCGCAAAAATGTCGCCGCCATGATCGCGCACGCGCTCGGGATGGCGCGGCACGTAAGGCGTAAATTCGAGGTCGGGGCGATCGAGACGCGTGAGCTGCGACAATTCGTTCATGGCGAGCACGCCGTCCACCAGCAAGATCTCGTCATCGGTGCAGGACAGCACGTGCTGAACGAAGCTGCGCAGATCCTCCGGCATGCTCGCTTCCATCTCGAGCCGGATCACGCTGCCGCGGCGGCGGCGCTTGAGCGCAGTCTCGAACAGCCGCACCAGGTCTTCGGCCTCTTCCTCGATTTCGATTTCGGAGTCGCGGATGACGCGGAAGGCGCCCTGGCCCTTGACGGTGTAGCCGGGAAACAGGCGCCCGATGAACAGGCCGGTCGCCTGTTCGAGCGTGATCAGCCGTGCCGCGCCTTCCTTGCCCGAGGGCAGGCGGATGAAACGGTCGATCTTGCCGGGCATGCGGATCAGCGCGTTCATCGGCTTGCCGTCGGAGACGCGCGCAAGCTGAAGCGCGACGGTGAAGCCGAGATTTGGGATGAACGGGAAGGGGTGGGCGGGATCGATCGCAAGCGGCGTGAGCAGCGGGAAGATGTTGTGGAGGAAGTGATCCTCGATCCAGGCGCGCTCGGATTTCGTCACGTCGCGGCCGTCGACCAGCACGAGCCCGACTTCGGCGAGCACGCCACGCAGGTCGCGCCAGATCGCCTGCTGGTCGATCGCGAGCTTCGACACGTTCTGGTTGACCAGCGCGAGCTGCTCCGACGGAGTCAGCCCGTCGGGGCTGCGCTCGGTGATACCTTCGCGGACCTGAGCCTTGATGCCGGCCACGCGGACCATGAAGAACTCATCAAGGTTATTGGCCGAAATCGACAGGAACCGCACCCGCTCGAGGGCCGGATGACCCGGATTGACCGATTCCTCGAGCACCCGGCGATTGAAATGCAGCCAGGACAGTTCGCGGTTGATGAACCGCTCGGGGCTGGTCGCGATCGACGGCAGGCCCTCGGCGTCTGCATCTTTCTCTTTGATTACAGTGATTTGCGAGGATTCCATGAGAGGTCGATCCATCTTGGTTCGGGCGGCAGCGGAACGCCGCCAGCCAACGCCCACCATCGTAAGGCGCGGTGACGATTCAATGACATGATGTTCCCGCTGGTTTCGCCGTTCAAGCCGCATTGCAGCGCGGCATCTGGCGGGGAGCAAAGGGGGGCATGCCTGGAGAGACAGCGGAGATGCGATAACGCTCTCACGGCGCGTTCCTCAGCAGTGGTCGGACCAAATGGTCGTCCCCACGCTACTCCTTCCCGTGTACTATTTGATGCCTGTAAAAATGCAGGGGTGTCCGATGAGAGCCCGCAGGTGTCCTGTTGTGGCTGCCGCGCTGAGTGCCAGTCTTGTCACAACAATCAGCATGGCTCGGGCCGAATGCGACCCCTCCAAGCCGAGTGAGCTGCTCGCCTCGCGTTTCGAGGTCCACGGCGATACGGTCTATGACAAGAGTACCGATCTCACCTGGATACGATGCAGCTATGGGCAGCAGTGGATAGAAGGTGGAGGCTGCTCTGGCTCCGTCAAGCTGCTGGACTGGGACAGCGCAATGGGACTGCACTTGCAGGATGATGCAGACTGGCGACTACCGCAGCGAGACGAACTGCAGAGCATAGTGGCATCGAACTGCAAGAAGCCGGCGATCAATGAAGAGGTGTTTCCCGGGACACCGTCGATCCAGTACTGGACAAGCACGGCCAGTGGACCGTCCTATGCGTGGGTTGTGTTCTTTCGGACCGGCATGCCAACATGGAATTTTCTGAAGACCACGCCATTTGCAGTACGCATGGTGCGAACAGGACGATAATTGATACGCCAAGCCTCTCTCAAGACCGCCGCGTACGGGGAGGTGCCTTCACTGCCTTGCCGTGCCGAGCAGTGATCGCATAGCACGCGATTTCCCGTGACCCCGTTGAGTCCGGAAGTGGCCCACAAGCTGACGACGGTGGCCAACGCCACGACGTCCGCTTCCAGGAGACAGAGCGGGCACGGGGCGAAGCAGACCCTGGTGATTGCTTTTGGCTCGAAACGGTCCTTCATGGAGGCCGTGAATGCCGCTGTCACACGGATCGCCGAAGCGTATCTTGTCGGGCGGTCGGGCATCACGACATAATCCCGGCGAATTGACCAGTCGTGAAGCCGTTCCAGCTTGGGCTGATTGGTGGCCGGAACCACATCATAGCAAAGGGCATAGGTCAGTGTGGTCGCCGAGGCCATGTTGTTGGACCAAGACCAGCGACAAATCGATCTCTTAAGAGCGACACCGACCAGGGTTTTTGCCCTTGGCACTGCTTCCACGGTTCGTGCGCTAAATGAGAGCGATCCATGTCAGGAAAAACAATCGTCGGCCCCGCGCTGGTTATATTGTCGCTATTGTTGGCAAACGTCGGCTACGCAGATCCGGCTCCGCCAGTTCATAAAGGACCATGGCCGATACGCAACGGTCACAACTACCAACCGACCGTGAATGAGCTGAGATCATCGCATCTTCAGGATGTCACGCCCGGTGAGGCGCGCGAGATCGACCGGTTATACGATCAGTTGGTGGCGCATCCTGCTACCAGTAATTGATCTCGCGGCGGATCCAGCGTCGGGTCGCGAGGACCACACGACTTCGCCGTCCGCATCTGCTGCTCGTCAGTCAGCACGATCACGTCCACCGCATTCTGCTCTACGTTCGTGGCGACGCGGGCAGCGCGCTTGATCGCGGTCCGCTCGGTGAGGCATAGCGGACCACGTTTGCCAAGGTTCTGTTGGTCGTTCTTAGACCCGTTGCGGAAGTCAGGTGACCAAATTGCTGTGACGCACAACACAGCCCCTCATGCAAATGATCTGGTAGGGCTTGGTTGTCGCTCCCAAGCCTTGCGCTCCCAAGCCTTGCCATTGACATTCGCACCATCGATCGCCATCCGTTCGCGTCCGTCGGAAGCTTTCAGCCTTCAAGGATCGTGAACAGTGCAGTAGCTTTGTGCGGTCACTCTGAATGGCGGCCCGGCGGAATCGTCCTGCCGAGATAGACGGCGACCGGCCCGGTCAGCGCCATGCCGCACAACTCGCTCGGCGGTATCAGCCGTGCGGCGATGATCTCGCGGTTGTCGCACTGTAACTCCGGCAGCCGATCCAGTCGTAGTTCAAAGAAATGCACTTTATCTCCTCGCCCGTCCCAGAGGCCCCGGGCGTCGCCCACGGCGACCAGCGGGAATGCTCCGGCGAGGCCGATCTCCTCAGCGAGCTCGCGCCGGGCCGCTACTTCAGGCGTCTCACCATGCCGGACAGTGCCGCCGGGGAAGTTCCACTCGATCCTATACGACGAGCGCACCAGCAGTAACGCCTGACCGACATAGACAGCCACAAGCGCCCCCTCATGCTGCTGGTGCCGCAGCCGCCACCAGATGCGGGCAAGCGGGAAACCGACGCGGTATGCTGTCCGCCAGGCAGCGTCGAGAAGCGTGGAACGTCGAGCTTGTCCAAGGTCTGACATGGACCAACCTTTACTACCTTTGCCGGTAAGTGGGACAGCCTTTCGCCGGCACCAGGTCTCGGGCTGTTGTCCCAGCTACATCTTGTGGTGCCCCTGAAGCCGAGCCGTCGACATTCGCGAAAGAAGCGAAGACAGCTGCGCGATTTCGCCCCAGAGGATGTGGGTGGTAGCTGTGTTAGCCTTTCTGCCTCCGCTGCAAGGAGGTCAGAGCGATGCGGCGACGTAAGTTTATCGCGCTTCTTGGCGGTGCGACGACGTGGCCTATTTTGGCGCGTGCGCAGCAACCCGCGATGCCAGTGATCGGCTGCCTCAACAGCGCTGCAGCAGCACCAATCGCACATCTGCTTGCGGCGTTCCGCTTGGGTCTTGGCGAAACGGGGTATATCGAGGGACAAAATCTGGCCATTGAGTACCGTCTTGCCGAAGGCCAATATGATCGATTGCCGGCGTTGGCGGCCGATCTCGTCAATCGGCAGGTTTCGGTGATCGCCGTAGGTGGCGGCACGGTTTCAGCACTCGCAGCCAAGGCGGCGACCGCGACAATTCCAATCGTCTTCATTTCGGACAGCGATCCCGTGAAAATCGGTCTCGTCGCCGGCATCAGCCGTCCCGGCGGCAACACAACAGGCATCCACCAGTTAACGGCTGGCTTGGAGGCAAAACGGATCGGGCTGCTGCACGAGCTGGTACCCAGCGCCACGACGATCGCCGTTCTGGTGAATCCGAACTATACGGATGCAGAGGCCCAGATAAACGAGGTGCACGGAGCTGCGCGCACGCTAGGGCTACAGTTGCCCATCCTGAAGGCCAGCAGTGAAAGTGATTTCGATCCGGCGTTCGCAACAGTCATCGAGCAGCGGGCAGGTGCACTTTTGATAGCCTCCGACCCATTTTTGTTCAGTCAACGCAATCAGCTCGTCGCACTGGCGGCGCGTTGCGCAGTACCTACGATGTATCAGTTTCGCGAATGCGCCACTGCCGGCGGTCTGATGAGTTACGGAACGCGTATAACGGATTCGTATCGTCAAGTAGGTGTCTACACGGGACGGATTCTTAAAGGCGCAAAACCGGCGGATCTGCCCGTGGTTCAATCCACCAAGTTCGAGTTTGTGATCAATCTGAGGACAGCAAAATCTCTCGGCATAACGATTTCGTCGACGCTCCTTGTGCAAGCCGATGAGGTGATCGAATAACGGCCCGAGTCTGGTTTTGGCCCTGCGCGTCATTTCGCGGCCACGCAATAATTCAGTCGCTTCCGGGATGAAGCAGAGGGGCCTCACACCAGGCTGAGACTCCCACTTCCGTTCGGTCCAGCCAGCTATTCCGTTTTGGAGGCATCACACCGACAAACTCCTGCGATCCTCCGAATGTCGGCTTTCAGGGGGTAGAGCGGAAAAGCCGGTAAGGCGGTCCAACCGACGCTGATGACCCAAAGCGGCTGCTAGAGTGCGCTGCACGACGGCCCGTGCCCCTGCTATACTGGTCCCTGAAACTCCGGCCGAGGAGCAAACCCCATGAAGCGGCGCGATGTCATCGTGGGGGCTGTATTGATGATGGTGTCGGTGCGTTGCATCGCAGGCGACGCGCAACAACAACTGAAGACGTTAGCGGTCTTCAGCCCTCGCTTCCACGCCTCGGCGCTGATCTCAGCACTTCAAGCGCTGGGCTGGGTTGAGGGCCGCAACATACACATCGAGTTTTTCGACTCGCCTAGCGACCTCGATGCGAGGCGTGCGGTCGTGCACGCAATTCTCGCGCGCTCACCGGACATTATCTTCGCCAATTCGAGCGCCGTGCTTTCCGCCCTCCAGCCAGAGACCAGCGCTGTTCCCATCGTTTTCGTCGGCGTTTGTCAAAGCGGCCTGTCCATGCGGTAGCCGAATGCCCTCTTTGTCGCGCGCGGGCACTTACTTACCCCGCGCTATCCCTTGAGAAGCCGCAACGCAGCTTCGGATGCTGCCGTGACATAGCGGCGGTCGCGATGGACCAGTAGCATTACTATGGTCCCTTCAGACAGGAGCATTAGCTCGCGCGCACGGGTCTCGGGCGCCGGAACCTTTGCTCGCCTGAGGACTTCGCCAAGTTGATCCTCAATCAGAGCCTTATGGTGTCGTGCGATGACGCGCGCCTGGTGACCAGGAAGATCTGCAAGCTCGATGACAAACCGCGTAAAGCCGGTTCCGGCAAAGTCCGGTCGCGTTGACCATACAGCAATGTCGTCAAACATCCTTTTGACTATCTCTTCTGGGGTGCCAGAGAGATGGTCGCCGAATGTTTTGAAAGCAGCGCGCGCGAGTTGGTGTTGGGCGTCGAGTACTGCGCCAAGGAGGTCGTCCTTGCTTCTGAAGTGATAGTAGAGCGTGCGCTTCGTGACGCGCGCCGCAGCCGCAATCTCATCGAGACTAACGCGGGTATAGCCCCGGCGACGAAACTGCACATATGCAGCATCCAGAATGGTTTGCCGTGTCTTTGTTGCTGAGCGCGGCATTCGTGTGCTCCTGCAATGTATACTGCTAAGTGAATTTACAGCATCTCCACAATCTCGAACAATGCCGTGCCTTAGGGTTGAGGGAGGCGCTTATGCTCGATAGGCCAGCAAAAGGGCGAAACCCCGGGGCGGTTAGCGCCGCGCTAGCCGAACTTGCTGCGTTATTCGGCAATCGGCTCGTCACATCGCTCGCGGTGCGCGAGCAGCACGCCAATATAACGACCTGGCATCCCGTCGCCGCACCAGATGCCGTGGTGTTTCCCCAAAATACGAATGACGTTCAGGAGATCGTGCGCATCTGTGCTCGGCATTGTGTGCCTGTCATCCCGTTCGGCACAGGGACCTCGCTGGAAGGCCACACTAATGCGCCGTTCGGCGGAGTTTCGATTGACTTGAAGGACATGAACCGCATCCTCGAGGTGCACCCCGAGGATTTCGACTGCGTCGTTCAGCCTGGAGTAACCCGTAAGCGACTAAACGACGAGCTGCGCGATCAGGGATTATTCTTTACGGTGGACCCAGGTGCCGACGGCGAGCTATGGCTGATTCTGGGTGACGCGGCCTGATCAGGCGGCGTGGCTTTCAGTGGTCGGAATGACCTCGATGCCGTCAGTAAACTTTACACCGGCGATGACCTTCGGCAACTGATTTGTTCCTTTCAGTCGGCGCCATGTCTTCGATGCGGCGTCGATCAACTTGAACACCATCAGCTTCGCGGTTTTCGGCGAGAGCGATCCTTTCGTTCGCACCGTCCGGTG
>NZ_AXAI01000025.1 GCF_000472425.1 Bradyrhizobium sp. Tv2a-2
GTCGTTGACGCAGAGAAATTCAGCGCGTGTCCCGTTTTGGGCGTGTATGTGACGCTTGTGGGGTTATCGATGTATGACAGGCCTATGTTTGCATATATTCCGGGTGCGAGATGGGCAGTATACGTTCCCGAGATCGCTTTACTCTCCCAATGAACAAGATTCCCTGCAGCCAAAGCAGACTCCACCGAATACTTACTCCATGCGGTGTCGGTGGCAACAACTGAAATTTGATCGCTAGGCCGCCAGTCAAAGGGGCCCTTTACATACAGTCGAAGCTCATAATACTGGCTGACCTTGTTCAGGTCGGGTGGAGCGTACATTACCGAGAACCCACCATAGATGCCACGAGATGGTGAGCTGTCGGCGTTAGTCTGCCAGACTTGCCTGTCCGCGGCGACGTAATAGAAGCTGTTCTCGTCAGCTCTTGGTTGTTTCGGATACTCCAAGTTCGTGTAGTTGCTATTGTTGAAACCAGCACCTGCCCGAAGCCACGTGTCGGGCGATCCGCGAGCAGCCTTGTTCTGATACCCGACTTCATCAAGCAGGAGAACGCCCGTGTTCGGCGTGCTCCAGGTCAAGCCGGTGGGATTTTGGGTTACTTCTGTAAATACACCGTCTGGACTGATCGAGCGTTGGAGTGAGGCCTTGCTATACAATTGATCACCAGCATTGAACTTCAGGATTATGCCCGGCGTCGGCGCGGCGTTGTTGCCTATGCCTCCTTGATATAGGATGTTTCCTGACGGTCCGAAAACGTTTGCTCCTGCGTTTCCTCCGACCCATATGCCTGCAAACTCGTAGCTGTTTCTGAGATACCCTATCTTGAATTCGAGCTTCCTGTCGAAAAAAGTCTGGTAGAAGGCGAATGTAGCAAGTCCAATTCGATCAGGCCCCCCAGGATTCCACGTCCACCATTGCTGCTCGGTCCCAACGATGATCTGACCATCAGGTACCCCAAACCGGCTGAGATCGTAGGTCACCATCATGGCATTTACCGTATTAAATGTGGGATTCTGGCCGTTATACAGTTGATTGGCGATGGTGCTTTTGGCGGCATTCGGCAGGAGATTATTCACAAACGTGTTTTGCGTCCAACCAACATAACCGATCCCAACCTCTGCCAGCGCGGATCTCACGCCGCCCTTATCCTGATCTATCGTATCGGCGGGACCAGGTACCGTCAGTACTGTGCCTTTTTCCCGCAGGTTCTCGAATTTTGCGAATGGGTCGACATCCGGACTGTCACTGCGTGGTTTAGAGAGGCTCGTAGTTCGTGCCAGCGCCGAGCTAGCGATGGCGGCCACTGCTCGCATTTCAGTGCGCTTTGCGAGCGGGTCTTCCTTCTTTTGAATTGTTCTTTTCGCGACTTCATCCGGCGTGTCGGTCGTTAGGTTACTCATATTGGCATTTTGTGCCAGCGCCGGGCTGGCGGCAATACTCGTCGCTAGTGCCAGTGCGATGACGAGCCCTTTCTGTTTTCTAGCTCGTCGAAAGCAGAAACCAGAGCCCGCGGCTGAGTATGGCGGCTTCATCTGATCATTTTGTGGAAGGTGTGCACTGGCAACGCCAGTGCTATTTATCTCAACTCGCATAGTACCCTCGAGAACAACTAGTCCGTTTGACGCGCGATCCATCGCATTGAAATCGCAATGGACCGATGACGAATATCGAATAGTTTGATGAGAACTCTAGCAAGATGCGATAGAGTCTAGGGCTCCGTGTAGAACAGGACGTCGAGAGAGGAAGGGCTTAGTCTAAATGTGTTGTCTTCCAGGTAGCCTCCGCGCCCTCCTGAGAAGGTCTCGAACTCCCGACGCGGTAGTACCAAGCCTCCCTTGTGTTCGTATGGACTGAAAGCGCGGTGCGGCTACGAGAACCCGGCCACGCTCGTCGGGGTTGACACCTACGAAGCCCGAAGTTCCGGCAGGCTGCGCCTGCTCTCGATATTGATGTGGTATTGGTTCGACCCGCTCGGCGTTCTCTATCTGGCCGGTCGGCAAGAACCCAAGATCGCTAGGTGCGTTGAAACCGTTGCGTCCGAGACATGGCAATGGTGCGAGCATGACTCCTTCGGAAGACGAGTTCGACGGCGTTGCTCCCGGGAGCCGATCAAAAGCAAGTCATCTTCGCAGATCACGCCCTTGCGCCGGAGTCGCTTTTTCCTTGGGCGCCGATCGTGCTGTCTACCCCTCGGAATCTTACGCGGAACTCCATGGCTCGAAGGTGGTCCAGCAGCCGTGAAATCACCACCCGCGGCAGGGGAGCGGCGTAGGGGCGACCGTAGATGCCTACGGACCAACCTCAGCTCGCTTAGACGGCGTAAGCCGCGTCGTGGTCCGCTTTTTTAGGCGTGAGTCACTTTCAAGGTGCAGGTCCAAAATCCACGACGAAAAAAACATGCGGATACGGCGTTCGGAAAAGCTGATCCAGGACGATGCCAACTCCTACAAGTTCCTCGGGTGTAGCCGCGCCGTGCGGACCGACATCGGCCCGGCGATGATTGTCATAGATGAGAAGACGTTGTGCTGAGCCCAGATAAAACGAATGGAGTTCTCACTATCATCTTGAAATGGCTCAGTCGTTGCCGTGTATGAGTACAAGATAGTGGGCGGCGACACGGTTTCAGCTTCAAAACCGAACTCGATCCGCATCACGTGGCTGGGATCGAAAAGCATGCGGCGGGCGAGGGATCGTCCGGGCAATGCGGCTTTCTCTGTACTCGACATATGCGCCCGCCGTCCGGTTCCGCAATGCGCCACGTTGCGCTCGACGCCGCCGCAGTGCGAGCAGAATGTGGGCGGTTACAGCTCCACCTCGCGGAGCCAATGGCCGCGATAGTTCAGCCGGCCGTGAACGAGATTGAAATAGGCGTCCTGCAATGCTTTGACCATCGGACCGATCGCGCCTTTGCCGACCGGCATGCGGTCAATGCCGAGTACGGGCGTCACCTCGGCGCCAGTTCCGCAGATGAAAGCTTCATCCGCTGCATAGAGCTCGCTGCGGTTGACCACGCGCTCTTCGGTCGGAACGCCGAGATGGTCGGCAGCGAGCCGGATAATGGTATCTCGTGTGATGCTCTCCAGCACATCGTCGCTAAGGCTAGGCGTGATCACGACCCCGTTGCGCACGATAAACGGCGTCGCGGTCGGAGCCTCGGCGAGATTGCCGCGATCATTAAGGATTAAGGCGTTGTGATAGCCGTCCGCTAGCGCCTGCATGTGGGCGAGTCGGCTGTTGTGATAGTTGGCATTAGCCTTGATCCGCGCCGGCATCGCCCTGTCGGCGATGCGGACCCAGCTCGACACCTGAACCTGCACGCCTTGGGCCACTGCTGGCGGAACCGGTCGGGCGAGCGCGGTGATCGCAACGCTGATCGGTCCCGAGACCGCCATATCGCCCTGCCCGTCGAGATAGCACATAATGCGAATATGCGTGCTCTCGCGGAACCCGCAGACCCGCAGAAGGTCCACCGTCCACCGCTCGATATCCGCGTTCGCCGGCGTCGGGTCGAACCTCACCGCGCGCTGACTGTAGGCCAACCGATTGAGATGATCCCCCAAGCGGAACAGCAGCAAGCATTTGCGCTCTGCGCTCCAATAGGCGCGCACGCCTTCGAACACGCCAATTCCATATTTGGCGGCGGGACTGAAGGCATGAATTCTGGCCTCGTCCCAGGGAACAACTGTGCCATTGATCGAAGCATATGGGGCAAGCGCCATCAGAAGTCCTTGTATTCGAGTGGAGCCGTCGACGCAGGATTGCGTCTCGAGCCCATTCATGCAGCCATCGCCTAGAGTCGAATATTCCGTAGACTGCTCCGTTCCCACGGCGGAATGACCTTGAAGCCTCTATATCAACCGGAAGAATAGATCTAGTAGTATAGATCACATTATGATATGCTTTGACAATCCATTGCCGTACGAGGGGCCTTCATGCCGTCTATCGCAGATCTCAGCCGCAACCTCCCACCGCCCACGCCAGCGACCGACAAAGCCTTCCGCTCCGCGCTCAGGAACCTCCTCGCAGTCACCAACTTCACCGAACTCTCGCGTACCCATCGCTTTATGGGCACTCCTACTGATCGCGAGCATGGTGCCCGCTGGACGGCACATCGCCTCAAAGACAGGCCCGATCCCGATCGGGTCGTGCTGACCAACGGTACGCTCTCGGCGATGAACATGATCTATCCGGCGGTGATGCGTCCGGGCGATACGTTGCTCACCGAGCCGCTGACGTACCCCGCGGTACCGGCGATCGCTCGTCAGTATGGTTTTAAGACCGCTACCGTCCCTGTGGATGAGGCTGGTATGATTCCGGAGGCCCTGGATGAGGCCTGCCGGGTCCATCGGCCCAAGGCACTGTACTGTCTCGCAACACTCCAAAACCCGACGACGACGATCATGCCGCTCGATCGCCGTCGCGCCATCGTCGAGGTCGCCAGAGCGCACGACCTGCGCATCGTCGAAGACGATATCTACAGCGCGTTACCGCTCGATGCGCCGCCTCCCTTTGCGTGCCTGGCGCCCGAGATCACTTGGTATGTGCTCGGGCTCGGCAAGAGCTTCAATGTGGGCCTGCGCTTTGCTTACGTGGTCGCACCGTCGTCCGAAGAAGCCCGACGTGCTTTCTGGCCCGGCGTCCGCTCGACCTTCTGGATGGCAGCCCCGCTCACTGCGGCAATAGTTGGCGATTGGATAGCGACCGGTCAGGCCGAGACTATCTTCGAGGCGGTTCGCGCCGAAGCGGCGGCCCGCCACGCGCTTGCCGTCGACGCGCTGGGAGCACTCGATTTCCTTTCTCCCGCGGGGGCTATCCATGGTTGGCTTTCACTACCGGCCGGCTCGCGCGAGAGCTTTCACCGCCAGCTCGCAGCGCGCAACGTTTTGGCGGGAGATGCTGCCCCGTTCGTCAACAATACCCAGCCGGTGCCCGACGCTGCCCGGATCTGCTTCGGCTCGCCCGAAACGCGGGAAGAGCTTGCGCGCGGTCTCGACGTGATAGCCGGCGTCGTCTGTGAACTGGCCGAAGCGGCTTCTCGCGCAAGCCCCCTCTAGCGAGGAACGCGCATACGACAGACGTTTGCCCGATGAGCCTCGCATTCAAAAAGTGGCGCCTGTCAAGCAAGCTGCGGCGCAGGGCTACAAGGCTGTTGCGGAGCCAGGTCGAGACGGCTTTGCTCCGACCAATCTCGGGGATGGTCATGATCATGTGTCTTGCGACTGCGACGCAATCGCCGAGGACAGTGGCTCCCGGAGCGTTACAGCGTACGCGAAAGAAAGAGCACCGCGCCTCACGCGGTGCCATGATTGCAATCCGCAAAGAAGCGGCACCAGATGTGTGATCCGGCGGCCATGGTCTACTCAACTAGAGGATTCTTTATTGGCAGTCGCAGCCATCCTCGCTGATGATGGCCCATGCAATGGAGGGGAACGACAGGACTTATGGCGCGCGAGGATACAGCACAGGGTATTCAGATTTGGCGGCGGATTGTCGACACCATCATCGACGAGATAAATCGGGGTGTGCTTCTGCCTGGAATGCGCCTGCCGTCTGCTCCGGACCTCGCAACGCGCTTCGGCGTCAGCCGCCTCACGGTACTTCGCGCGCTCAACCATCTCTCGTCCGAGGGATTGGTCAGCGTCGAGCAGGGGCGTGGCACCTTTATCACGGGCAACGTCATCAACTATCGCTTCGGTACCCGGAGTTATTTCGAGGAGAATATTCTCGAGAATCGCAGAAAGCCAACACGCCGGCTGATCAGCACAGTGATCATCCCCGCCTCGGCGGCTGTTGCAGCCCCGCTGGAAGCACGGGAGGGGACCTTCGTCCTTGTCGTGACCATTCGCAGCGAGGCCGACGGGGTGCCTATTTCCTATGGACCGAGCTACTTCGTCTTTGACGACTTGGGTAAGCTTGCTGCCGCCTTCGAGAAAGCGTCGAAAGGCGGCGACACGATTTTCTCGACGACTGCCGTGCTTAGAAGGGTAGGTGTCACCAATTACCACCGCAAGTGGGTGCGCATGCGCTCGCGCATGCCGACCATTCCCGAGGTCGAGCAGCTCAAAATTCCGACAAGCGAGCCGGTGACCCAGACGGACGTCGTCAATGTCGACAGCAGTGGGAAGCCAATTTCACTGGGGCAGGTGGTCTACGCTACCAGCCGGGTCGAGTTCGTGTTCGAGTGCTGAAACCGGAACGGCGCTCTGCCTAAGAGGACCAGCTAAAGCGAAGGCGAAGGGCTGCGATGACCGACCAAGTGGTTCAAGTCCACATACCGGCTGCCAAGTCGACCGCGCATGCGGACTGTCGGGGCCGCAAGCGGTGATTCAGGAAGTTGGTCATCCGACTTTCCAGCGTCCAATGGCCTCCGGACGGCTCCCAGGCTGTGTGGATCTACACGTAGAGCTGACGTGAAGTCGACGAACACACGTCTCGTCACCCGCAGGCATGCGGCAATCTGGAGTCTGCTATTGTCACTCGTAAATCATGGGTGATCGATCTGTTGGTCGTCTGATTGGGCGCTTGGGAGAGGCTATTCAGCATTTTGAAGCCCCACGCTGCTGGCCAGGCAGCGTCGGATGAACTTGGTATATTCGGCTTCAATAGCGGACTGCCTTTCCAAGCCCGACGCTCCTGACGTCGACTTCGACGTCCGCCGCGACCGTGACGTCACGATCGTAGCGGTAATTCTCATGGTACTGGCCCCATCAGACTCGCCGCGATCTCGTCCGTGACGGTGGGGCCGGTGACCCCGATGCCGCCACTGAAATCGTCGTGCGTGTCTGTGTTGGTACTGGCCGGACATTGAAATTATGGCTCGGCCAGATCGCATATTTGATAGCGCCGCCGGCTGTTGCAGCCGTAGAGCGTACTTGCACACGCGAAGCACCTGGGGGGCCGAACGTCGAGCATGTCCACGGGGACCCCCTAGTTCTGCGAGATATAATAGATGCGACCACCGGATCGCTGTTGGCGTCTCGAAGCCCTATGCCGCGGATCAAGTAGAGAACGTCGGTGCAATGCTGCTTTCACCGCGGGATCGGAAGGCTTGTAACGAAGTAGGTGTGCCGGTCTGATCAATGCCGTCTCGTCTAGCTCCTTGGCATTCAACGTACTAAAAATTCTTCTCGAGTCTTCTGCAGGTCGGCATCGCAGCACTGAACCGCGAGAAGCATGATAACCGGTCGGCTGGATCTCTATGATCCGTGTGCCGTTTGCGCGTAGACAAATGCTGGCTCACATGAATTTCCGGGGATGAGACGCTAGGATTTCTTCGATTATAGAACACCGTCCACTACGTGGGACCACCTTCACACCTGGAGCCGGCCAGCAGAATCAAAGTGCGCGTGCGGGATATGTGATCTTCGAGAACTTCGGCCATTCACGGACTAGTCCCTACGGTTTAGCAGCCGACCTCGAGATGCCGTGACCGCGTGATGCCATCTATTCGGCGTCATTCAATACCGTCACCGAGGGATGAAATCAGATCATCCGTTAAACGGGAAATCACATTTTGATGGAGACCAAACTGAGGGACATCATATTGCTCGCCAATGGTTTCGCAGCCAAAATGCATATGCGTGTGCAGTGCCCCGACAATTCGCGGGGTACCCCAAAGGGATCGGGCTCCTCGCCTGTACGTCTTTAGCATAATAGCTTTCATCAATGCCGTTCCAACTCCTTGTCTCCTGACAGTCTTGTCGACAGCAAAACCTCTTGTCCTCCAAGCATCATTGCAGGAGGTAAAAGGACAGAATTCAGGACCAGCCGACAAGATTCCAATTGTTCGCCCGTTGGCCGATGCTAGCAGGTGTATAGCAAGCTCGGAGATGTCGGCCGACGTCAATCTTAATTCGAATGGCTTATCCGTCGGCCAACTGTCCGGTTTGAGGAGCTTATGGCGAACCGGTAGAACTTTATCCAGCTTTGTTTCCATTATGGAGATCTGCATCAGTACCCCTATCGTCTTCTTCGAGCGCGGCAATTGTCGTCGATTTATTCAGTCCCTTGTCATCTATTCAGTCCCTCCCAGCGTCTTTTACCACCAAGACGCGCGATCGAATCCTCGGATGGTCTCATATTCATCGGCCGGAACCCCGAGCTTCATTCGGAGCTTTCTATCGCATCGGAACCAACGGCGATCTCGAGTTGGATGATGGCTTGATCACGGGAAAAGTAGCCACTCTTTTGTTGAACAGAACGTCCTTCAAAGTTGTCATGACGATGCTGCCATACGCTTTTCGTTGCAATCCGCCGCCGACAAAGGAAGAAGAAGTCACGGTTGGGGCAGGTCCGAGTAGTCAGCTGACGACGACGAGTCGACGCATTTGTCGAGACAGCCATCGATAGCAGTTTGAGTTTGTATTGCATGCATAACTCCGTTAGGTGACGTCTTGACCCGGGACGGCAAACTAATCAGTGACATGCTTGGGTTATCAGAATCAATTACAAGGGCTGGTAGTTGACCACGCGCGGGCGTTTTCGACCTCCCGCACTCGTGGCGCTCCGTTGTCCATTTTGCAATGCTGCGCACCAACGCTACACGCGCTAAGCTCACTTCATTCTAGAAGTGAACCCTTCCGATTTCTGAGGGGGTGGCGACTTGCGATCGCCTCTCAACATTCGTTGTTGACGCTTGGCGTGCTTCTTCCGAAATCCAATGGGCAAGTACTCCATCTCGTAGGAGGAATAGTACGCCGAAGCAAGCTGGTGGCAGACCTCAATGAACGCGTTCTGGGCATCTGAGCACTTTGAGACGCTTATCGTCCTTTGCTCTCTTGTAGGGGCCGATCGGACGGCAAAGGCCGAAAGCGAAGTGCACCAACTGGCGGCCTATGACACTATCATTCAGGGCGAAGTACGACATGAAACGGTGGCAGCCACAAAATAGGAATGCGAACATGACAAGATCTCCACGATCCGTTGTTCGATGGCAGTGTCCCAGCACGGGAACGTTGTGCTTCGGCCAACCCGGGTAGCTTTCGGGGCTTCGTTTCCGGTAGCAGTTCCATGTCCGCCAAAGGATGATGCGCCGCGTTTATCGCGAGTTAGCCCGGTGCCATAGACGCCCGAGCGCGCCTGTCACGCAAACTGCGTGGCGATCATCAAGCTGGCACCAAGACCCCGGTATGTACATTTGCGTGACCGGCCGCAAGCTTCGCTGCAGAGGATTTTCGTTCCTGCTCCGGTTTCACGCCAACGCTAGAGGCTCGAAATAATGTGCAATAAAGTGCGACTTACACTGACGGTTCAGATCAGTCGAGGCAGCGAGTTCTCGTATCTCGACCTAGAGGGTTGCTCGCGCGGTGTCGCATGTGACTTCTCGCTCCCGGAAAGATGACCGCCCCGCCTTGGGGGGCTCGCGGACGCCAAGAAAAAGTCCAGAAACGAAGCAGGTACTACAATTAAGAGCGTCCCGCGGACGGCCAGCAACCGAGCGTCGGCTTTGCTGCAGGACAGTGCTGGCGCAGTCAGCCTACATTGTGGCGGGTGGCGGAAAGTTGGCTCACTGTCCCCAAAGGCACCAACCCTCTGGAAGATACACTGCGAGCCTTCGTAGCGCGAAGACGACATCAGATCTGAGGCTAGCTCTCAAGAGGCAGATCCGCCTCAATATCAACAATAGATAGGGGTCCGCCACGAGGCATGCCGACTATCCGTGCCCATCACGAGCGCTCGATAGATCTGCATCAATTGTTGCGTGATGAGTCCAGGTTGACCGCTTCCAACAACTACGCGTCTATTGACGTCACCGGTCTGATTTCGGCGCCAGTGCCGCAGTAGAAGACCTCGTCAGCGAGGATCAATTCCGTTCGGTCGACATCGCGCTCGATGGTCACTAACCCAAGATATTCACGTGCTAACTCGATAACTGTTTGGCGCGTAATCGACTCTAATATGTCGCTCGTTCCGCTCGGCGTGATCAGCTGACCACCGCGAATGATGAATACGCACATAGCAGGCGCCTCGGCGAGCTTTCCTCTTGAATTCAGGAGGAAGGCGACGTCGTAACCATCACGTTGCGCCTGCATGATCGCCAATCGAGCGTTATGATAATTTGCGTTGCATTTGATACGGGCAGGCATAACGCTGTCGGGCATACGCGTCCAGGAGCTGATCTGAGCAGAAGCGCCTTCGGCGGAATATTTAGTACTCTCCCGTGGCAACGCTGTGATTGCGGTTCCTACGGGCCCAGTGGCGCTCATCTCGCCAAAGCCGTCAATGAAGGCCATCATCCGGATATGGACGGTCATACGAAAAGCATTTGCGCGACACAGATGAACAAGCGCTTCAGCCAACTCCTCGCTGGGTGGCCCTTGATCGAATCGCATCGCTTTTTGCGAGAAAGCATACCGTTCAAGGTGCTCTGCGACTCGAAAGAGGTATAATTGTTGTCTCTCTTCGTTCCAGTAGCCGCGTATTCCCTCAAAGACACCTATGCCATACTTCGACACAGGCGCGAATACATGCACTTTCGCGTCGTGCCATGGAACAATGCGGCCGTTGAGATATACAAATGTCGTCGCGGCCATGTATGTTCACCTATGCTGCTATAGCCATTCTTTGTGAGACTTCGTTCGATCAATAAAGAATTGCTAAACATCAGGCCGGTGCAGTGCCCAACGGTCCGGCTGCTAGCCTGCTCGCTGGCCAAGTTGCAGGTTGCTAATGTAATGGAGCATCCTAACCCGGCCCATTATTTGGTCTCTGGCGTGGAACGCAACGATGTCTGAGAGGTCTAAGCCACTTCTGTCGATCAAGGTGCTCGCGGGGGGCGGTTCACCAGGTAGAGACTAGAACGTTTCGCATTGTATGACGGAGGGTGGTGGCCGATGCCACGCGCTCCGAACCTGGCTAATGCAGAGACCTCAACGCTAGGGTCGTTGAAGCGATCACGACGAAGATCGAAATTGCGACGTATGCAGCTGTATTCAGCGACGACACACGAATAGGTACGACATGCAACACCGCAAGTGCGAGAAAAATGCCAAGCGCAAATGTTGTGAAAAGGTCATCCGCGACCAACGGCCGGGCTACGAAGGCGAGAGCCAGCAAAGGCACATCGTATGATAGTGGTAATCCTACGAAACGTCCATCGCATGATTTACCGAAATTCGCGAAGTAGCTAAGACGAATTGCGCCGGCCGCAAGTAATGCGCTTCCAGTCGCCAAGCCAATAAGTGAGGCGTGGCTTACCTGAAACAAGATAACGGCTGGTAATACCGCGCCGTATATTATGTCCCCGAAGCCATCGAGGCTTTTCCCCATTTTCGCAATATTTGGATCGCGATTCTTGGTGCGCGCCGCTACAATACCGTCAAGATGATCGGACAATACGGCCCAAAGAGCAGTAGCTACAGCGAGCTCCAGGCGGCCTGAGACAGCGAAGAAAAGGCTGACAGACGAGAAGAGAATGCCGCCCGTTGTGATGACGTTTGCCGGATCCCGAAGATATTTCAGCATCTGGTTCCTCTTCATTCTGCCGCCGAGACGACCGATCCGATTGGGTTCTCGCTCAAGAATATCCGCTCCGCCTTGCGCAGGTCCTCCTCGTTGTCGATCTCGTACCACCTGACGCCGTCACAGCGTGCGGCTGCGAGCTGGAGACCTCGTCTTTCGACAAGATACGCGAGGAGCTCCTCCGTATAGCCTTGCGTCGCGCCGGAGCTGATGATGTTATCCAGAGCAGGAACAATCACCGATCTGAGCGTCGCCGCGACAAGGCGCAACAGGTTCATTGTTTTGAACAGCCTGGGACTACCCGCGCCGAGATTCGCTGCCGTTTGCTTCATACGAAAACTAGTAATAAATCCTCTCTCCGAAAGCAGCGCAGCCGATCCTTCCATCGTACAGTCGAACGGCACAACGGCCGCGGCGTCGCCGTAACCGAGAGAGATATAGCGAAGCGCATCTTCCTCGAAAAAGACATCACCCTCGAGCAGATAGCAGTCTCCGGAAAGTAGCGCGTCGCGCGCCAGCCAAAGGGAATAGGCGCTTCCAGTTCGGTCAAAAACAGAGGATTCGACATAGCTGATCTTGAGGGCTCCGAAACGGTGGCCGCAAGCGTATTGAATGGCATCCTTGCGGTAGCCTACGACGATCGTCACCTCTTCAACGCCAACTCCTTCGAGCCTTCGCAACGCGTTGTGTAGAATCGGTGTCCCATTCACCTCGACGAGCGGTTTGGGCCGCAGATCGGTCAGTGGTCGCAAGCGAGAACCGCAGCCGGCAGCAAGAATGACCGCTGTCTTGGGAGCATTGATTGTCATTTCATTCCCCTCGTCGTTACTGGGATATCGGGCTAAGGCTATCGCCCATTGTGGTGCTAGCGGGGACATTTGTTGTGCCGAGCAGTGCTTTCGGGGACCCGACACCTCCAGCAGAACCGATGATCGCGCGGGCATCGATATTATCTCACAGCGAAAGCAACTCAATCACCGTCCTTGGTAGTTGACCAACCCTCACTCGAGGTGGCTAAGGCAGCGCTAACCGCCGACAGAGCCAGTCATGATGGTCGCTCCCGACTCGTAGGATCTGACAGCTGAGACGCATTGGGCGGTATCCGAGCATCCCGCCTCGTTGCCAATGGGTTCGAAATCAATTCGGTGCGCGGGCTTAGTCGTGCCTCCACGGGCTTAGTCTTGAGTCCATTCGAGCGGCGAGAACCACGGCTTGTGTTGTAAGGGCCGTTCAAGGTTCTCGGCAAGTGTTAGGCGCATCAGGGTCAGTACATGGGATACCTCCTGGATCGAAGACCACCAACCGGAGTGGCCAAGTTCGAAATGAACGTGAGAGTGGAGGACCAGTGAGTCTTTGGAAAGAGCAGATCGCTCCCTTGGTAGGGCACGCGTCCATCAACGTATCTGGAGATATCGCGCCTCCGCTCGAGCGAGTTCGTCGTATCCCAGTAGCTCGAAAACCGCCTCAAGCGTTGCGATATGAGGTTCAATGCCCTCAACGCTTTCCTCCGAAATAATGCGGCCGCAGACGTGCTGCATTGCTCCGATTGCAGCTCGCACGGAGTGGTTGGCCCAAATCACCGTTGAGATCCCGGCATTTCGATATGCAGAGGCTGGCGTTCGATAGTATTTGGTGGGAACTACCACGACGGGTAGGCAATTGTGCCAGGCGCGCGCAAACGAGAATATCTCGTCGGCGGTGGTCTCACGAGAGTGAATGAGTATCGCGTCGGCGCCGGCGGCAGCATAAGCGCTGGCCCGTAAGATTGCGTCATCCATTCCATGACCTGCAATCAAGGCTTCGATCCGGGCCACGAGGACCAGATCTTCTGCCACGGTGTCCTTCACGGCCCGCAAACGGCCGCAGAATTCATCGATGTCGGCGAGCGGATGGCGATCGCCAACAAATGAGTTCATCTTAGGAAAGCAGCTATCCTGGAGCGCTAGGCCGGCAGCGCCGCGCTGGCAGAGTTTTCGTGCGAGCAGACGGGCATTATTGAAATTCCCGAAGCCGCCATCACCGTCTACCAGCACAGGGAGCTCAGTGGCGTCCACGATCCGCTCGACCACGTCGACAAGTTCGCTCCATGAGGCTTCGTTGGCGTCGCGATAGCCGAGAGAGGACGCTATTGACAGACCCGAAGCCCAGAGAGCCTTGAAACCTGCGCGTTTTGCAATCAGGCCGGAGAGTGCGTCGTGCGCTTCCATGACAAAGGAGAGATCACGATTCGAGCAGATCTGGGCGCGCAGCACATCCGCGAGTGAGGAGGCCGCGCTTTGGTCTGGGGCGTCCGCGATGACGGGCTGTGGTTGATATTGCATGCCGAGCTCCTTACGGGCGCACTTGCCCGATCGATATCTACACGGCGATAAGTGACACACGTCTGTCATCTTTATCGATTGTTCGGGTTGGTAGTTGACTTGGCAAATAAACTGCTGCGCCTTCATGCAGAAGCCCTGGAGAGGGTCGCGCGGTGACAAGCCGCTCGAGCGTCGCTCGGATATCCAAAGTTCGACCCGTTCGTTGGCATTGCGCCATTTGAGCGCACGCACGGCATCTGCTTCATCCGGCCGAACGACAAGTGACTCGCTCCAGACCTCTCACCAATACTCTTGATGAGCCCTCTCTCTCACTGGAACGATCTGCCAGAAACAACGGCGAGCAAGTCGGCGTCGAGCCTGTAGGTGGGAGAGCTTTGGTCGCGTGTTGGAATCAATCATCGGTCGAGCGATCGAACGGTGTCGAATTCACCTTGGAACGCAAGTGGCAGCGGTCGTCCGGGCTTTACCGGTTGCTTCCCCCGGTTAGAAATCGAAGAATGGCCTTCATGCAAGTCAGTTGAACGTTTCAATGCTCTCAAGCAGAGCGGCCGCTCATTGTGGAGCGACTTCGCCATCACACTAGAAGCGACGCGGCACGAGGTTTCGCTGGTGATGCGCTCTTCTTTGTCTGGATCGATTATTACCAAGACCGCCCTGCACGGCGCGGTGTCACATTTCCGACGTATGTCACATTCGTTCCCTGTGGATCAAGCTCACCAAGCTCCCGGCAATCTCCTCAATGGCTTATCCAAACCGCCGATTCTGTCGAGTGCGGCAACTGGTACGCTGCTTGCTATCGCCCATCTGTAGCGCCGCGCCGGGCTACAGGCCAACGGAGGTAATGCCCGCCCTCGGCTTTCGGCCGTGGCGCGCACTCGCTCAATCTATGGAGGTAACGATGCTTCGCAAACTCTCATTTTTTGGCGTTGCTGTGGGACTGCTGGGGGCGGCGCTAATGCCGACTTCGGCTTCTGGGTGCGACCGGCATTGGGCCCTCTCCTGGTGGGGACCACGCGATAGGCGGCCCGTCTATTATGGTCATCGCGCCTATCACTACGGCTACGGCGTCTATCCTTATGGCGGCTGCTATGTGCGCGCTTTGGTCTCAACACCGTCTGGCTTGCGAGTGCGGCTCGTCAACGCCAGCTACTGAGCTGAGGCGCGCTAAAAAAAATAAGAAGAACGCGCCGATGTTTGAGACCCATCTTGCAATCTGCTGTGGCGCCATCCGGCTTTGGCGCGCTGATCGTTGGCGTAGGTGTGTGGCTCTCGCTGTCTTCGCCCGACCGGATCGCACGCTAGAGGAGTTTGTGATGAAGCGAGCAAAGGTTCGGCTCCGTTTTATCAGGCGCCGGCGTTGCCGGTATCGCGTCCGCATCAGCTATGACCGACTCCGACATCAATATCGTGCCGCGCGACCGAGCCGAATATTCGCTCGTGCTTGGTGCCAAAGCAGCGCGAAGAAAGGCGACGATCGGTATGCAACAAAGATCACAGCGGGTAGGCAAACTGAAGCGTTGTGCTGTGTTGGTGAACACCATCCTCCGGAGCATGAGCGTGAATGCGGAGCCATCACTCAGGCCTTAGCAAAAGATAGTCTTGCGGCGCCGCCTCGCAGCATTACTGATTTGTTCAGCTTCATCGAATGCGCGAAGCGCACGCACTCTACCAAGGCATTATTCGACCTTCTTGTGAGCTGCGCAAGCGAGGAGGGGTTCAGCGAAGTCGCTTATGGAGCACTCACCGCGGCCGAGTCGTTACGGCTCCAGTACCTCCCGCCCGCAGAGACGGTCAATTTTCCGTCGGGCTGGTGCCAGCGCTATTCTGAACGCAAGTACCGCGTGATCGACCCCGTGGTCCGGCGCGCGCCAATGCTTTCGCGGCCCTTTCTGTGGGACCAATTGGGAGCCCAATATCAACTGCAACGTGGCGAGCAGCGAGTACTGGACGAAGCTAAGGATGCAGGCCTAAAGCATGGGATCAGCATACCATTGTTTGGACCGTCCGGGCAATTATCTGTCATGTCGTTTGCATCCAGTTCCGAGGATGCCGATCCTCAGAATCGTATGAGCCGTCTCAGCGTGTTGGCCTGGAATTTTCATGTCGCATTTGCCGAGATAGCCCCGCCCTCGGAGAGCGCTTGCGACGGGAAAATTAGACTATCAGAACGTGAAAAAGAGTGCTTGCGCTGGGGAGCAGAGGGCAAGTCCTCCTGGGAAATCGGCATGATACTCAAAGTTAGCGAAAATACGGTCAACTTCCATGTCAAGAACGCAATCCAGACGCTCGATGCTTCTAATCGGACCCATGCCATCGTCAAAGCGATTCGTCTCAATCTTATTTGATCGGCGATGATGAGGGACTAGACTCTTGGCCACCATCCGGACCACGACAAGCTTGCGAGTGGCTGCGACTCGGTATAGCCGCAAAAGCTGAGCGCTATATTCGCATGGTGCCCGCCATTCAGCGTGAATGATACTCAGCCCCGAGTTCTGAGGCGCTTCAAAGTGCGCACATTTCGTGCTGCTCAAGTGAGAACCCGCGTTCTTTGGTTGCAACGCTTCGACGCGCGCCCGTTTTCGGGCCAGCTTCTTATCGCAATGCCCGCGCTCTCGCGAGTACCTCAGTCCCGAGCGCGGCAACCGACACAGCCTAACCGGGAAATGCCATGGGAAATGTGACAGGTATGGCTTCCGATGAAGAAGATAAGGCTGTTGCCAGATGGTGAAGCGCAAAAAAAGAGCCCCGGCTGAGGGCCGGGGCATTCGATCCGCCGTTCGAACGCGAAGAGTTCAGTATTTGAAGCTCGGCGGGCCGGCGAACCCGCAATTGAGCCGGATCGTCGGGAGATCGAAATCTTGACGAATGCGATCGGTCCCTACCGTACTGGCGGCTGATCCGAACCGTCCTAGTGGGGGGCCGCCACGCTCGTGGCGAAGTTCATTTTGCGTTGCTGTCTAAACAGGTGATCGTATTCTACGTCGAGGGACCAGTTCGATGCGAATCCGCCCCTGCCGGCTCCGTGCACAGTGTCCCAACCACTGCCATCACTGCTAGCCAGCTGCGCACCCGCGGCGTTGGTCATACGTGCTGCTGGTCGCCGCAGCACCGACTGTGGCGCAAAGCAGTAGGTTGTTGAAGGCGTAACCGAGTTGGCCGGTGAGCAAGCCGAGCGCATCCGTCTCGGTGCTGTTGATGCTCCGTGGGAACGTCAGGCTGACATTGGAGCCGGTCAAGTCAGCCCGGTTGCCCTGGCCCTCGAATGCCGAACACCAACGGGCCGGACTGCAAACGGTAGCCGATCTGACCGCCAAGCGTCACGCCGCTTCGGTCGTGGGAGCCGTCGGACGCAATGCCTCTGAAATCCCAAGCGCTATGGCTCAACCCCGGTCCGCCGTTTGCACCGACATAGAGACCGGTCCAATCGTACATCGCAACAGCTGCCGCAGTCGTGAAGGTGGCCCTTGTAGACTGGCTGAACAGCCAGCGCTGCGCCGAATGCGTGAGCAACCACGAAAAGTGCGACGATAGTCGTGGTCAGAAGCAACAAGTGTTTCATTCGAGTTCGATCCGTTAGATGTCCCCGTGCGCCGCTCGCGTTTTAACAGTGCCGCTGCGGATGGCTATAAAAGTGGGGGCCCGGTTGTCTGGAGATGAATGGATGAAGAAAAAAGCCCCGGCTTACCGCCGGGGCTTTCGATCCGCCGTTCGAGCGCGAACAGATCAATATCTGAAAACAGGCGGGCCGCCGAACTTGTAGTTGAGCCGTGCAGTCAGGAGATCGAAATCCTGGCGGATACGATCGCTGCCCACAGGGCCGTTGGCTGCGGTGAAGTTCACATCACCTTCCTGCCTGAAGATGTGATCGTACTCGACGCCGAGCGACCAGTTCGGAGTGAAGCCGACTTCCACGCCAGCGCCGACCGTGCCGCCCCAACGCGTGCTGTCAGTGCTTGCCAGCTGGGCGCCGGCGGAGTTGATCTGATAGGTGTTGCTCGTCACTGCGGCACCGCCCTTGACGTAAAGCAGTAGGTTGTTGACGGCGTAGCCGACCTGACCGGTCAGCAGGCCGAATGCATCAGTCTTGGTGCGATTGAGATCAGCCGGGAAGGCGAGGCTCGTGTTGGAGCCGCTTATGTCGGCCCAGTTGCCCTGGCCTTCAAGACCAAACACCCACTGCCCGGATTGCCAGCGGTATCCGATCTGACCACCAAGAGTGCCGCCGCTCGGATCATGCGAGCCCTCGGGCGTGACGCCTCCGAAATCCCAGGAGCTATGGCTCAATCCGAAACCGCCGTTTGCGCCGATATAGAAGCCGGTCCAATCGTAGACCGCTACAGCGGCCGGCGGTGGTGGCGGCGGCGCCTTGGTGTAGACCTGCTGCGGCGCCAGATCCGCGCCGAATGCGGGAGCAACCGCGCCAAGTGCGATGATGCTCGCAGTCAGAAGCAAAAAGTTTTTCATTCGAGTTCGTTCCCTTAGATGGCCCCTGCGCCGCTCGCCTCTTAGCAGTGTGGGACTGAATTGCTGTAACGGTCACGCAACACTCGCGTTGAAAGAAATGGCTTGAATCGCACGCTGCGTAAGGTTGTAGACTCGAAAATCGAATGCAGACAAAAACGTCATTCTAGGTTCGATTCTAAGCACCGCAGATGCAGACAAGCGGTGCAATCCGAATGAAAGCTCTCCGATAAAGAAGGCGTCGTAGCCAGCGATGAACAGTGCGGAATTCACCGGCGGACCGCCATTCCGATCAAAGGTACGGCTGACCGGACTCGCTTAAAGAGCGGCGGCAAGCGCATGTTCATGTTTTCCGCGGATGCCAAGCCGTCACGCTAGTTGATAAAAGGTCCGGCGCACCAGCTCCTCTTAAACAAGCTCGCTATGCTTAAGGCAACGTCAATTCGAAGGTTCTTCTTGGTTCTTGGGACAGCATTGGAGAGCGAGGTTGGCTAAGACGCTCCCAAGATCAGATGAGAGGCTATGGCGCACCTGGTTCCCAGCTGGGTGGTCTCTTGCTTCGCCGGGGCTCATGGCTTAGGTCCGAGGTAGCCGTCCTCACAACGCACTGCCTGTGGGCGCAATATCGCGCTTCCAAACAGTTTGGTGGATCCTGGACATCAAGTGTCTGTTTGGATGCAAGGATACGAGTGAGTGGCTTATCCGCGACACTTTGGCGATGCGTGCGGTCACGTGCCATGCACATTTTGTTGGCGCGAATATTGCTCTCAATGCCGAGGTGGAACCGTCACTTGCCAATGAGGCTATGAATGCCAGCGCTGCTCCGAGGCTCTACCAGTACTTAGAAGGGAATCCTCATGGATGCGGCTATCGCAAGGTTGGTGGTCGCGGTGAGAAGAATCCCAAACCCCGTTTCTTAGAACTGAAGGCGCTCGAGTAGAGCGAACTGCTCTATAAGAGTGCGACTATCGTCTAGCGCAATTCGAACAGTTCGGCTATCCAGCGCCGCTTGTAGCGAAGCGATCTCTAACTCATTTGAGAACTCGATGAAGCACATAGACAACCGCAGAGCGTTGAAGACTGAGACGCGGCCTTCTCGTCGAGGTCGGCGATACGCTGAACATGCGGGCTTGGACGTCACCGTCCATCAAGCCTCTAGAAAGCTTTCCGATACACTCGAGCAATATGAAGCGCGTAAGCCGGACGGTCCGACAGCCCACTACGGCCGCTTCGGGTCGCCGCCGTACCCCGCTCTTGAGACGGTTATCTGCGAGTTAGGAGCCGGATGGCGCAAAACGCCCTAGTTGCGGATATGGGCCGGGCGCTTCATGGTCGCCGACGTCGCACCTACCACGGAACCATTGACTGACGGCTGCGAACGAGGGTCGTAGCCTATAGAGTCGAGATTCAAAAGGAGGAGCCGGCTGCCTGCCAGATTCGTACTCGCCGAATGATTGGTTCGATGCCAGCGATCTGGCAAATGAGAAAACGCTTATCCCGCGTACGGGGACTCGAAGTGAATAACTGAATTCCACCCCGTCGCCGATGGGGCCTAAGATAGTGGATGTTCGTCTCCTTCTCCGGCTGTTTCTGCACAGCCTTGCTGGGAGGACGGGATGGTGTGCGGCGTCAGCTGCCCGAGTAGAGGCGGCGGCAGAAAGATATGGCGAGGAACATGATGACAACGATCGCAGCCGTGGTGCTCGCGCCGACGTCCCGTCCCTGGTACAAAATCCTCTACGTTCAGGTCCTGTTCGCGATCGTGCTCGGTGTCGTGGTCGGCTGGCTTTGGCCGTCGCTTGCCACCAATGAATGGATCAAGGCGCTCGGCGATGGCTTCATCAAGCTGATCAAGATGGTGATCGCGCCGATCATCTTCTGCACCGTGGTGTCGGGCATTTCGCACATCCAAGATGCGCGCAAGGTCGGCCGAGTCGGCGTGAAGGCGCTGGTCTATTTCGAGATCGTCTCCAGCTTCGCCCTCGTGATCGGCCTTATCATGGACAATGTTTTCCAGATCGGCCACGGCCTTGCCGCCAAGCCCGACGCCGCGGCAGTCCAGCACTATGTCGATCAGGCGAAGGCGACGAAATCGGTCGATTTCGTGCTCAACATCATTCCCGATAGCGTGGTTGGCGCGCTCGCACGTGGCGACATCCTGCAGGTGCTACTGTTTGCGATCCTGTTCGGCTTCGCACTAATGGCGATGGGTAGACGGCCTGCGCACGCTCATCGATGACACCGCGCGTGCGGTGTTCGGCGTGATCGGCATCGTCATGAAGGCAGCGCCGCTTGGCGCATTCGGCGCCATGGCCTTCACCATCGGCAAATACGGCCACACGGCGCTCGGCAACCTGGTTGGGTTGGTCGCCTTGTTTTACATGACCGCCGGACTGTTCGTGGTGATCGTGCTCGGCCTGGTCGCGCGGTTTGTCGGCTTCTCCATCTTCAAGTTCATCGCCTATATCAAGGATGAGCTCTTGATCGTGCTCGGCACGAGCTCGTCGGAGAGCGCGCTGCCCCAGTTGATGGAGAAGCTTGAGCGGCTCGGCTGCTCAAAGCCGGTGGTCGGTCTGGTGGTGCCGACCGGCTACTCCTTCAACCTCGACGGCACCAATATTTATATGACTCTGGCGACCCTGTTCATCGCGCAGGCGCTCGGCGTCGATCTCACCTTCCGCCAGCAGCTGACAATTGTGGTCGTGGCGATGCTGACCTCAAAGGGCGCAAGCGGTGTCAGCGGCGCGGGCTTCATCACGCTGGCTGCGACGCTCGGTGGTCAACCCGGCGCTGGTGCCTGCCATGGCCATCGTGTTCTCGATCGACAAGTTCACGAGCGAGGTGCGCGCACTCACCAACATAACCGGCAACGGCGTCGCAGCGGTGTTTGTGTCATGGTGGGAAGGTGAGCTCAATCAGACGACGCTGCAGGTGGAACTTCGGAGTCACGTCTGCCCGAAACGTTGATATCTCGGTTGTGTCTGCTCAAGAACTCCGCTGAGTGCCTGCCAGCAACCAAACAATATGAACCTGGAATCAGACATTTTTGGGCTATAAAAGTGGCTCCGAACTGGGTCTGTCTCCAAGATCAACATAGATCGGCGCATCAAATTCCAGCGGTCCAAACGAAGCTCCGGAATACGTCATAAATCCAGCATCCGAATAGAGGCGTTCGTAACGGCTGAAGCAAGCCAACTCTAACCGACACGTTGCTCGTGTCGGGCGACATCTGTACCAAATTGATGTCGCCTCCGTGTCTCCCGCAGTAAACCGCCTAGCGTACGCCAGCAATGTGATGTCGGCAATTCGCAATCGAATCCCGTGGAGGGAATCGAATGTAGCCTTTCTGAAGAACGCCCAGACGAGATAGGTTCGGTCAACCAGAGATGTCAGCTCTCGTTGCTAAGGGGGACGAACGCTTGCGTCGTGGCGACGGTGGTAGACCTTTGATCAACCGTAAGCTCTTCATCTTCGTTCGTCGGCATGAGTTCGGGTGGGCAGCCACGCAACGCGGCACTTGCTCGGGCTTGGGCGTACATCTCGTCGGCAGCTGACAGCAGCCGATCAATGAGTTCGTGGAGGAGCTGTCCAAGTCCTTCTCACAAGCAGAGCCGGGGACGAGCCTGACAGCGCGAGACCGGTCCCGCAATGTTTGGACGAAGAGGACAGTTCCTCCTGCGGAGCAAACGAGATCGATGATTAATGCGCTCCTGTGGGCGGGTGAACGCTTGGCGGAGCTGCTATCTGGTGATCAGAGCCGGGTACTTTCGTCTGCCGTCGCGGGTGCTTGCACGATTGCTGCGCGGGGGGGAGCTCGTCACTCTGGGAATCCCCGCGATCAATCTATTTCGATGAAAGTCATTCGGCCAGCGTGTGGTCACTTATCGTCCTCGCCTTCATCGCGATGGCTAACAAACGTCAGTCCTTCGAGCTGTAGCGCCGATTGGCATATCGGCCATCTCGCCAACGCGATTCGAGCTGGGTCCGACGGACTGATCGGCAATCCACCGATCGCGCTCCGCCTTGGCCTCGAGCAACTCGACGAGCTTCCTACGATACGCGTCCTCAAGCTTTGCGAGCGCGCAGCGCTTGCGGGCGTAGATCACTTCCATTTGCCGAAGCTCCGCTTCGACTAGCAAAATCTTCTCCATGCTCTTCCTTTGTCGGTTTCAATTCGATGCACAGCTGTGCCCTGCACAGCTATGCATTTCGCACACCACCTGCGTCCGCCTCTCGGCCGGTACCGTGCCTGGCCTGGAGACATAGCGTTACCTTGGGCCGATCTGGTTACTCGCCGCGAACGCTGATGCGGCCGCATTCGAGCGGTGGGTCTTGATATGGTTCGGACCGACCAGCATTCGCAGTGAAGTGAGATCGGTGACCAGGACGTCGAGCGTCGCCTCGCAGGACAACTCCATAGTCATTGGTGCCAAGGCATTTTCATGATGTATTGCAGGCTGTTCACACCCTGAGTTCAAGCAGGAGGACCTGTGGACGTTCTCTCCGCCGGAGCATGGTTCAATCCACAGAGCAACTGTGGCGCGGGTGCAGATTACTCATTCGGCCAAGAACGCAAACATCTGAACAGCCTACCAGCAGGTTCATCCCTGTTGTGCCTGCTGCTCGATGATGTATTCGAACATTCTCGCTCTGGCGCAGCGAAGATTGTCATCGATCATCATGTGAAGCGCTCCACGAATGCTTGGCGAAATCGTGTTGTCGGTATCGATCATTTCTCTAAATCTCTGAAATACTTGATCGATCCTCGCGATGGATTCCTTGAGGGCTGTGAGTCCTTGCTCAGACACGCTAATTGACCTTTCCTGCTAGCGATTGGTGAGTAGTTTTGCATTACCGGACAGACGCCGAGGCCGCGACGATGGGAACGAACGACAGCGGTCAAGTGGTTGGCTGAGCCACCACGATCAACGCTCCTCTTGCTGACTGGCGGAAACGAGATGGCGGCTCGGGCTCAGTCTCGTTCAATTCTACGGCGTGCCGGCGCCGATCCCGTGGCCCTCAACTCGTTCGAGGCTCATGCGGAAGGGACTTTTGGCTTTCGGCGCATCGTTAGAGATCAGCTACGAGGGCACCAGAACGTCAGGATGGCTGCAATTTGATGGAGCAGCAACCGATCGGTTTTGTTCCAACAGAATCCGGCGCGCTGTGTGGATTCGGAAGGTAACTCAACGAGATCTCGGCATATTCGTCTAGATCCATGCTAACTTTAGAGTCCCTCGTTGGCCCGCGGGTGCAGTCCGGAAGACAGAGACCGTTGCGAGCCATACGAATGCGAAAGCGCTTCGTGGCGAACTCGATGTCAGGCCCACGGCGCGAAACGATGGACCATAAAGTTCCCGGTTCGAAATTAACGCCTGCCATTTGGTGTCCCGCTAATGCCTCAAGATTAGGCTGCTGTTCGCGCGAAGTCGTCGAGAGGCAATTCAACGCGGCAACACGCCGCCAAGTGTACGCTCGTGAGCCCCGGGGAGCGAAACCCCTCACACCGTTGATCCCAAAACGCCTAGCTGAGAGCGCCGGCACTGCCGTCTCAGAGTAGCCGTTTGATACATGAACTGCGGTCGCGATGCGCATACGGCTAACCGGCGGCTGAGGTGCAGGAGTCTCGATAGCTTCGACAACGTGATAGGTCGCACTTGGCTCTCCTGTAGTGATCACGAGGGTTGGATCGCCGCCACTCGATAACCCGGTTCGTGGTATTGCTGTGGCGGATTGTCTCGATCAACAGATATCCGCAACGCTTGCTCGAGCTGCGCTTTACTCAACGCCTGGACTTGGGTCCGGAGCCATGAGCGGCGGTCAGGCCAAGCTCACTCCCCCTCCCGAAAACTGTAGAACGCCACTGCGACGCCATAAGCATCCGACCGCCTCCTGCTGTTGGCGAAGGAGGTCCGCGTAGCCTTGCATCGGGCCTCAGGTCCGGATTGACATCATGGTGTCTATAGGCACGAGATTAGGCCATCGTACCGCGCAAACAGGGCCTATCCTTCATCGACCTCGTGCTTACCAACTAAGCCATCCTGAGGTCGTGCTACACGCCTTACCTTTGGTGGCAGCCCAAGCCAATCGAACGGGAAAGCGCAAGGAGCAGCGGCAAAGCGATTTGATATCGGCGCCTCGGGATGGTGAACCAGCGTCACGCAAATCGACCGCAGATCTCGGCTTGGATCGTCCTTGCGGTGTAGAAGGAGGCGTCTATTGGCAAATTCCCAAATGCGATCTGACAAAGGAGGTAGTTGGCACCTGCATCTTCCAATTGGTTTAGCAGAGTCTGTCGCACAGAAGCTGGCGTTCCCACGACGCATAGCTCACTTGCGAGTGCTGCATCGAAGCTAAGCGGCAGGTTCGGCGGCGTTGGAACTGCATTGAGTTCGTAAAGGAACTTGAAGCTCTCGAGCCAGCGTTCGTAAGCTGCCGTCGCCGTAAAGTAAGCGTCTGTGTGCGAACGCGCGATCACGATCATGCGGAGCAATCCGAGAAACGGCTCTCGATTATCCTCATCAGGGTGTTGTTTTCGATGGGCGCGGAATGCGTCAGTAACCTGTCGGACAGCAGAAGAGGGGCCCACGCAGGCGAGATTTGCGTCATTCGCAGCGGCCCAGACTGCGGACTCCGACCTGTTGGTGGCGATCCACTTCGGCGGATTTGCCTGATGAGGTCTTAGAGTCAGAGGAACGTCGCTCAGCTCAAAATATTGCCCATGATAGGATAGCGTCTGTTCCTTCATCGCCTTAATGAGAATTTCACTCGCCTCCTCGTAGCGGTCCGGCGCGGTATCCGCGCTTATGCCGAAATAACCCCATTCGATTGGCAGAGAGCCCCGTCCGATGCCGAGCTCAAGCCTGCCGCCGCTCAATTGGTCCAGCATACAGGCTTCTTCAAATGCGCGAAGCGGATGATACAGGTTAAGAAGCATCACCAGCGGACCAACACGAAGTTGGCGCGTGCGCTGTGCCACGCTCGACAAGAACAAATTCGGCGATGGACCTCTCCCATGGGGCGTACAATGGTGTTCTGCAACGTGATAGGCATAAAATCCGAGATCATCGCAAGTCTCTGCCAGTATGAGCCGATCTTCGTATTGTTGGGCAGGATCTCTGCCATTGTCGTCCAAATGGTCGAAGATGCCGCAGGTTATTTTCGAAGGAAGCGCGCTTCTCACTTGATTATCTCCGATTCTGAAACTTGAGTTCTGCTCAATTCAAGCCGCCGGGTCGTCGTCGACGGCGGTATCTCTCTCTTTAGGGGCCGTGATGACGTTCACGTTGGCTCTTGGTGCACGATGCTGCTGGCGAAGGCGGTGATTTGCATTTTTGCCGATGCTGCGAGGCTTTAAGGAAGGAAACTGAGAGCTGTTGTCTATTCGTCATTCAGCTAGATCAACAACTTGATCTTACGTCGCGTCCTGCCAGCGGTGCCTGATCCTGCTTGGAGTCCGGACCTCGCGATTTGTCTGTGTTCAGGCGCTCAGCAATGCCGGTCGCTGCTGCGATGAATGCGTCCATATCAGCTCTCGTGCCGATGCTGATGCGGATGCAGTTTTCCAAAGTTCGTTCAGGGAAGAAGGCAACCAGGATCTTTTGCTGTTCCAAAGCGTCCTGCCACCACTTACCGCCGTGCTCGTCAGGGACGCGGGCTAAAAGGAAGTTGGCATGTGAAGGCATGACAGAGAACCCAAGTCGAGACAGCGCGGCCCCAACCCGTTCCCTTTCGTGCCGAATAGATCTGTGGTTCTCGTCGTAGGCGGCACGATGTGCAAGAACGCTAATGCCGACCGCGTGGCCAATAACGTTCATGTTGAACACGTTCTGGGTATTGCGTAGCCTCCCAATAAGCTCGGGATGGCCGAAACCGAAGCCGACGCGTATGCCAGCCGTGGCGTAGCTTTTCGAAAATGTCCTTAGTAGCAGTAGATTCGGGTAGCGATTGACGAGACGAAGTCCATTTTCAGGTGCAAAGTCCACATATGCCTCATCCAACACGATCAAGTGGTCCGATCGCGCCAGAAATCGCTCGATAGATGCGATTGGCGCGAACGTACCCGTCGGATTGTTCGGATTGGCTATCACAAGGAATTTGGCATCCTTTGCAGGGCCAAACAGCAGTTCTTCGGTGGGCAAGGAATGAGGGTCTTTCCACTCGATTTCCAGAAAACGAGCGCCCTGTAACGCGGCCAGTTTCCGGTTGAAGGAAAAGCCGGGTGACATCATTGCAACGCTGTCCCCGGGCGCAAGAAAGGCCTTGTAAACAAGCCCAAGCAGCTCAGACGAGCCGTTGCCGGCGATCACTTGATCTTTATTGAGGCCATAAGCGGTGGCAGCCGCAACCCGCAAGCCAAGGTTGTCTTCTTCAGGATATAAGTACTGTCGCTCGAGAGCGGCCACTGCATCTTCCATTACGACTTTTGGTAGTGGAAACGGGTTCTCGTTCGTGTTTAGTTTCACGTAAGTCGAATCCGGAGCAGGCCGGCCGGGCGGCAAAGAGCCCAATCGGCTCGTCGTCTGAGAAAGCGAGGAGAGAACGTTTTGTAGTTTTTCATCTGACATGGTGTTCTCCGTTTCTGCCGCTGGTACCAATTGCTGTTGCCAAACCCGGCGGTTCGTTGGGCGTTGCAGAGCAGTTTGCAAGTAGAGTTGGATGTCTTAGCTGTTTTGTCTGCTTGGCAGTGGCGACTGTTTCCCTGCGGGGGCAGCTGGAATGTACCGATCGTCTTTACGCTGTTCTGGACCTGCCATTCGCCAACGGCCGAAGCGCTATTGTCTTCCGCATCAGGTGTCGCCGTGCCGCGATGACATCGTGGTCATTTCTCCGTTGGAGCCAACATCATTCCCGCCCGGGTCCAGATACCAAATACTGGGCCTGACAGATTTGGTCGCAAGTCGCGGAATTGGGCGACTGGCTTGCGGTAGCCGTGTCGGTAGACTCTCACTAGAGATCGATCTTCGTTGGTCACAAACTGAAACGATCCCGTAAAATGTCGACTGAGCAGCGCCATAGTGTTTCTGCTTCGGCACACTGGGCAGCTTTCCAGCGTGCGGCTGTCGTCGGAGTTGAGAGCAGGCGCAGTCGAGCCCGGGCGCTCGGTCTTCTCATAGTAACCGTCGAGTTCAATCTGTTCGGCGGGGCCAATGGTTCCGGAGTCGGCTCGCGAGATCAGTTCGTGCATCCGATCTATTTCCGCGTCCCGCCGTTGGCGTTCCCGCATTTCGTCCTCGCGCAGTCTTTGTGCTTGTTGCTGCTGTTGACGAAAATCATCTGCGCGTTCATCATCGTCTTCCTCCAAAGCCTGTTTGATCGCATCGGCTAGCGAGCCCTGGCTCGAAGTGTAGCTTCTGTCGGCTGCCTGGCGGTTCATCATCTCGTCGATCACTGCAGACGGGAGATCACTCATCTGATGGACCTTGTCATCGCTGACGTATGTCTCGCCGCCATGCGCGTCGACATATATCAGACTGGTATAAACAGGTGCCGCTTCTACCCTCCACATCGGGGGATACGGTCCGTCGACGAAACCAAATACCGTGTCATTCAGTGTGCCGCCGCTCACATAATAATCCACCAGAGTTTCCCGATACTCGAGTCGATGCGGCGCAAACTCCTTCGGAGCGTCATGCTCGATAACATCTTCAATGAAGAGGACGCCGGACGTACCAGGGTGCGCGTCGACATACCTCTTCGCTTGTGTGCGTCGGAACCCGCGAGACTGCTCGGTTTGGCTATCCGGTCCATAAACATTGACGAGAAAGCCGACGGTCCCGTGGGTTGGATCGGTCTCGATTCCGTTGGCCCGCGCCTCCAGCGCTGCTTTGAGATCTTCCGCAGGCGGATCTTGCGAGATTCCATTGGACGCGCCATCCGGAGCCCGGTCTGCCACGTGACGCGGCGTCTCGTCCGTTGACGGGTGCGCCGCTGCTAGCCGGCAGATCGCGGCTTGCGTCGATGGTTGTGGTTCGGCTTGAACTTGCCAGAGAGCAAAAACACTGCATGCTGCGAGTATCATCCGCATCAGAAATCACCCTTGAATGATAGGTTCCGGAGCTCGGGCGGAAGAACACGCATAAGTTGAGCGGCGGGAACCTGGTACCGGTGCTCTCCAGCACTCAGACAGAATAGTATCAGCCAAAGGTCACGCGGCGCGTTTGGCGGTACTTCGCCAATAGGTACGGACGTTTCCCCTTGCACACCCGCGGAATGGAAGAGAGCCGCGAAAAGGGATGCGAGGCCCACAAAGAACACGAGCAACGCGCTGTTTCTAGGGTTGAGAAGACGTTTCATCGATTTCAATCATTCGCAGTTGTGCCGGAGATGTCCAGGCGAGGGCTTTGTCATTCGACTGGCTCAACATTGTTGTGTCGCCAGCGGTAGATCATAAAGCCGGGAGCTGCATGGTCGCCTTTTACGTTGAATCGAACCGTGCCGAGGACGGTTTCGATTGCCTGGCAACGAAGCGTAGCCGCGACTGGCATGCCGTCGAATGTGCCTGACCGCTTGACCGGGTCTGCCCATGCCTGGATAGCGGCATAAGTATCGAGCGTGTAGCGTCCTGCCGAGACCTTGGAAGCGTGAGCTTAGCGACGGCGTCTGACGCTTTAGCGTTCCTGGTCGGATCGGGCACGAAAGTGGACAGCGTACCGTTCGCTGCCTCGCTCGCGATACTCCAAAATTCATTTCTCATCCGCGGATCGTTGCCCGTGACCATAAAATCCGCGCTCGCTTCTGCGGCCTGGCCTACGATCAAGCCGATCCCGGCGTAATAGCCGGCGATGTGCGCGATCTGAACGCCTTCGCTCTTCATCCTCAAGACTGAGGCCACGTAATCCGTCCCGCCGGCCACGTAGCTTTGCCGCATGACGTATTTTGTGCCCGCTTCCTGAAGACGTGAGGCGACGACATCGGCAATCCTTTTGCCCGCCGTGCGCTTATCATCCAGGACGGCAATCTTCGCGTCTGGGTAATGCCTGAGGATGTCCTCGGCTGCGACGGCCCCCTGTCGCTCGTCACACCCGCAGATCCGAAAGCCGGTCTTCAGACCTCGTTCCGTCAATTGTCGACTGCTTGACGCCGGTGAAATCTGGGCCAGTGCCGCATCAGCGTAGACATCGGAGGCTGGACTCAAGGAAGCGGAACAAAAAGGACCAACGACCAACTTGACGTCTTCCATCGTCAGTTGATCGGAAGCAGCGACGACCTGTTTGGGATCACACGTGTCGTCCGCCACCCTCAATATCCCTGTGCTAGGAAGTAATCCAGAAGCATTTGATGCTTCAGCGGCGGTCACCGTTCCATCGCGCATCTGTGCGCCGAGCGCCGCGGCGCTTCCAGTCATCGGACCGGCCACAGCAATGTTGACGTGAACGGCGCCCGCAGTTGGCGTCAACATAGAAGCGAATATGGCTGCACTGGCGAAGGAAAAGATGCGAGTATTGCACATGCGGAGCGTTCGACTGTGACCCGTGACGGAGATCAATCTTGTTGCGCTTCGGATCGTTGAGACAACGTTGATCACAAGAGGACGCCGGCTTCGGCGGAGCGGCTCGTCCAGGGTGCGCACACAGGCAGCCACCGATCGTCAGTGAGATGTGTCGCTGACCCCACAGCATCGGAGCCGGCGCAAGTCGCGTGCGGACCCCGCCACGTTGCCTCCACTCTGATCCCGCGGGTCCCGCTATTTAACCGGACTGCCTGCAGGGCCCCGGCTGAGCGCGTCGTCTGGCGCGGTGTGCATGTCGCGTCATGCCGATGCATGGGTGAACCCGTCCCGGTACCAAGCCCGACTGCGAAACTGGCGCTGTCGATTGAATTCAGCGGTCGATCGTTGGGTTCGCGGACTCTGCGGTTGGCCTCCAATGCGGCTGAGATCGTCCGTGGCTTCACGACCCCGTCCGTTCCCACTATGGCTCTCCTGAGCGGGTGCTCGGGCAGCAGAACAGTGCCTTGGGCCACCATCCCGGAAGTGCCGTCGACCACTAAACGGTTGACACGACATATTACCCGCAGGGAGTTCGATCCGTAGTCGGTGAGAGAACCGGAAGTGCCATCTATATAGTCGACGCCGAGTACCAACTTATGAAGCCCAGCAGTTGTCATTGTTTTTCCCCGGCGTGACGTGCCCTTGGCCAGAGCCGCCCTCTGTCGCTTACCGATCGATGCCTCTGGTCGCTGATGGTACAATCTGACGTTACGTGCGTTTCAAGTCTGATCCGCCCGCCACCCCGCAGGATCATTTCAAACTTTGTGGGCGATGAAAGACAGGAGACGCAGCTAGCGGAAAGTGCGGGGGAGGAACATGGTGCGAAACAGCACCCGCAACTCAATGTCTCATGTCGTGTGATGTAAGATGGAGAGAGCAAGGAGGGGCGTGCACGCGGGTCCGGTCGCGTCAACACGGCCGATCATTCAAGGCGGCAAGTGCCAGATCGAGATATTGCATCAGGTTCGGGTCCCAGCCAGCCAAACTGCGTGGCGCGCTCAATCGGGCAAGAACCTTTAATAATCTGGAGACCGTCGGATCGACGCCCGCGATTTCGGTGATCAGCGATCGCGCCTGCAGCGCGACAGCGTTCGCTCGTTCACAGCAAGGCTGCTCGCCCCTATCCATGCAGCCACGCAATTCATCGCGGATCTCCCGCCACCTTTCCTCTCGAACCGCATCTGGGGCACATGTGCAGCGGCGCGCCTGAGGGCGCTTCTCAGCCCGCGACATCGCATCCAGAGTGGCAGGCAGTTCGTCAACACTGACATTTGTTTCGCCCTGAGTCGTCATGTCACGCAGGCGATCACGCAGCAGCGTCGCCCGAGCGACCTGAACCTCTATCCGCTCTAAATGCTTTCGCAATAGATCGGTAAGCGAAATGCGGCCCTCCATCGCTCTGTGGATCTCATGGAGCGAGAAGCCAAGTTCACGTAGCGCACGAATTTGATAAACGCGCTTGATGCTTTCGCGGTCATATATACGATGACCGCCGTCCGTGCGCTCGGACGCGGCCAACAATCCCGTGTGCTCATAGTGATGCAGGGTGCGTACCGTTACACCGGCAGCCTCCGCAAGTTCTCCAATGCGCCATCGACGCCTTCGTGGTGTAGGTCTGATCATGATGTGTCTATTTCCAAGCCTACAACCTGACGTCACGTGAGATTCAAGCTAATTCAATGGGCTAGCTTGAACCTTCTTGGGTTTTGGTTGTCTAGCGCTCAGATCGCCGCTCGCTCAGGCGGCAGACGCAATGGCGCCCATCAAGTTCATTAGGGATCCCAACCCTGCTTCACCGGAAGCTGCACGTTGAAGAATGAGCTGAGCAATTGCCGTGCGATTTTCTGGGGTGCGCATCGATGCAGGCAATGCGGCAATTGCTTCATCGAAAATCGTTCCCAACAGTGAGAGGTCTTCTGGATCATAGACACCGCTGTGTCGTTGCAATGCTCGCCTCCGTGTTTATCATTGCGCGATAGCGCGCAGGTGACGCAGGTGACCAAGGCGTTTGGCTGCGGTAGGGCCAAAACAAGACAGAGTTGCGGCGTACACCAAGAACACGGCAACGCTGCTCTAGTGAGGCCGTCGCGCAACAGAGCCGCGTCGCGCGTTTGCCTGGTGGTTGCGTTGCGAATATCGAGCCGGCTTTTGGAATTATGTGCGTACGTGCGGTGATGCAACCAGCAAGAATGGTGCGAGAGAAAAGATCGCTTTTGCTAAAACGTGCCATTCGAATCTGAGCAATAATTCCAAACGACGAGAGTAGCCGCTGCGTTGATAAGCGGCCGGAGCACATAGGAAAGCAATCTCCGAGAATTGGTAGGTGCAGGACACCCGGCGTGTCATTTACAATTTGCGTGATCGTTGGCTTGCCGGACCGAGACCCGACCTAGGCACGGAGTTGCGCTCGCGTAGGTCCAGAATTCACGGAGGTCCTGAACAACATGGCGGTGATTATCCAGTCCTGCTGCGCATTGCGCGTTCTTGCGCTGGACTCAAGTTGAGCAGTTATGAGCTTACCTGTCAGTAGCTTGAGCAGTTGAGCTGCCGCGGGTGAGCTCTGCAATCAGCTCGATGCGGCGCCTAAGGTGCTCGATACGTAGGACGATGCCTGTAGGGTCCGCATTGACGAGCGCGAGGGAGTGATTCGCTGGCGGGTTTACGCTTAGCTCCAGTCGGGACTACCGAGATGATCGGATGCCATGTTCGCGCCGCTGCGTCCAAGGTCTCGACGCGTGCCTTAAGATGTTTCGCCGATCAAGGCTGCTCCTACGATGCAGCTGACTGCATATGATGCAAATCAGGCACTCGAGAGCCGCTCTTTCCGAACCACGCCCATGGTTCAGCACTTTGAGCGTTTTCAGATCGCGACTGCATCGTTGGCTACAATGGGCCGTAGGGGGCGACCACGAAAGAGTACCAAGAAAACCCGGTGTTCTAGCAGGAAACGAGGCTGAAGGACTTATTGTGGGAAATCCTCTTCTCTTAACGTCGCGCGGCGGCGAAGGGATGTCGGAATGGACGGTGTTTTGCATGCCGGATCCATTTCCACCGCCGGCTATCGCGGTTGTCGCCTCAGGATAATCGCGCGCCATTACAAGCTGAAAAGGCTGTGAACTGCATCGTGGCAGATATCGCTACAAAAATGTCGCGCCGTTGGGTGGTGGGCACCTTGACCATAATTTGGATCGTCGGAGCGCGAGCTCACAGACGGGAATCGATGCGAGACGCCTCATCCAGTAAGATCCGCCGCATCCAGATGCTTGCCGGGTCTGCGTTGTGCAGGGTGGGCCATTGGACGGCCTCGGTGAAAGCGGGAAGGGTCAGTGGCGGCTCGACGATCCGCAAAGGCGTCGTCCTTGCGAAATGCTTGGCTAGCCTTGCTGGCATGGTGGCAATCCGATCGGTTCCGCATAGCATAGGCGGGATCATGTTGGTGCCCTGGACCACGACCTCAATGCGCCGTTTCAGTCCCTGCTCGTGCAAGCACCATTCCTCGATGGAGGGCCTCTGCGTCGGCCCAAACCTCGCCGCAACGTGCCCCATGGACGTGTATCGCTCGAACGTCAGATCGGCCGACATTTTCTTGTTCAAACGGCAGCCCACGCACACCAGTGTTTCTTCGAACAATGCCGCTTTGGGATGCGCGCTTGACATAAACAACTCCGGCAGAATCAGGAAATCAACTTCGCCGCGCCTGAGAAGCTCATCGGGCTCGTCGGCGAGTGGTAGTAATTCGAAGCCGACAGCGGGGGCCTCTCGCGCAACCCGGTCTACGATGTTTCGAAAAAACACCACCGTCATGAAATCCGAAACGATGATCCTGAAGCGGCGATCCGATTCCGCCGGCTTGAACATGTTGCAGGAGATAATCGAGAGCTGGATGTGCGCCAAGGCCTCGCGAATCGGTGCCGCAAGTCCTTCGGCGCGCGGCGTCGGAACGAGTTCGCGGCCCCTCATCGTAAATAGTTCGTCTCGAAAATACGCGCGCAGCCGCGAGACCGCGGCGCTCATGGCCGGCTGCGTCAAGTTAATGCTTCGCGCCGCTGCTGTAAGATTGCGCTCTGTCATCAGGGCGTCGAGCGCGACCAGGAGATTGAGGTCAAGTCCTTTAAATCGCACCTGTCGTGCTCCCTCTGATGGTTGTGCGTCGCATGCATTGAGCAACGACAAATATCCCGACGGATGGTTTCACTCTCTTTGCCGGGAGCGCTCAAAGCATGGAACGGAAAATGGTTCCCTTTGCCGCGCCGTTGCCCCGTCACCGCCAACCTCCGGACCGAGGCTGTCAGGCTCGATACGGTTCAACAACGACTTGCTTGTGCTGTGGTCGGTTCTCTCGCATTCGTCACGAGCGTGTTCGGTGACCCGCAGGAGCATGAGACGGCAGTATCGGGCGCCTCGTCGCTTCAGTACGCATTCGTCGCGCTCTAGCAAGTACGGGAAGCCTCAAGATCATTCGCAGTCGGCTCGTTGCGTTGCTGGCGGTCCGCGCATGCGGTTTCTTGTCGATTGTCTCCATGTCTGCGTGGTGTCGCGATGGTCGTACGCGAATTGCAGAGCCTGCCTACAACCTGACGCAGCGTGCGATTCAAGCCATTTTATTAGATCGGTGGAAATTCATCCCAATCCGCGCATCGGCGAGATGAATTGTCTGGTTCGCGACGCCTCGGCAGGAAATGAGCCTCACGCCGAAGTGTGGTCCCGCCACTCAACTTGCTCATCTCGCCCGGCCAGCGATATTTTGCGGCAGCCGTCGCGAGATGATGCGCTAAGGTCCGCTACGGCTTCATAGAAAGGGTAGTGCCCCTGATTGGTGGAACCGATGGGCCGTGTTTGGCTGAGGTCCTCTCAGGCAAATCAACACCTCCTGCGGGTTTTATTGGGTTCATACGGAGCACTCATTTGTGAGGCTTCCTCGAGCAAGATCCGGCGCATCCAAATGCTTGCGGGATCCGTATTGTGACCGGCAGGCCATTGAGCAGCTTCGGCAAATTTAGGAAGGGGCAGCGGAAGTTCGACAATCTTTAACGGCATCGTCGCCGAGAAATGCTGCGCGAGCCTTGATGGCATGGTTGCAATACGACGGGTGCCCAAGAGCATAGGTGGGATCATGCTAAAGCCTTGCACCGCGACATCGATCCGCCGCTTAACTCCGTGTTCTAGCAAAAACCATTCTTCAATCGAGGGCCTTAGCGTCCGTCCGAACCTGGCCGCAACGTGCCCCATCGACATGTATTTCTCGAATGTCAGTTGACGGGAAATGTGCTTGTTCGTCTGGCAGCCAACACAGACAAGTGTTTCTTCGAATAGTGCTGCCTTGGGATGAACGTTCGACATAAACAGTTCAGGTAGGATAAGAAAATCGACATCGCCGCGCCGGAGAAGCTCACTTGGGTCCTCGGCGAGTGGTAACAGTTCGAAACTCACTGCGGGAGCTTCGAGCGCGATGCGGTCCACAACCTTCTTTAAGAATACGACGGTCATGAAGTCGGAGAGGATTATCCTGAACCGCCGATTCGATTGCGCCGGATCAAACGTATCTGGTGATATAATGCAAAGCTGGATGTGAACCAGTGCCTCGCGAATAGGGCCCGCAAGGCTTTCCGCGCGCGACGTCGGGACAAGCTCGCGCCCCTTCATTGTAAACAGTTCGTCCTCAAAATAAGCGCGCATGCGGGCGACTGCGGCGCTCATCGCTGGCTGGCTCAGGTTGATGCTGCGTGCCGCAGCCGTGAGATTGCGCTCGGTCATCAGAGCGTCGAGCGCGACGAGAAGGTTAAGATCGAGGCCGTTGAAGCGCATTGTTCCGATTTATCCGTGAGCTGGATGCGTTCCATCCAAACAATCGATTTTACCAATTTCTCGAAAAGAGAGTAGCAAACGTCAGTTTAGTAACATTGAACTGGGGCATACCCGAATGGCCGTCGATCGTTGCTCTGGCTCTGAAATAAGCTCTCAGTCGTACGCCAAGTATCGCGCGAGGTGCATCTCGACGTCGCTCGCGTTCTTCAGCGGCGGGCCCGTCGCGGCTCGTCCCACCGCGACACGGCAGGCGTGCGCACCGTCGCGTAGGCGCTTACGACCGACATACCCTCGTATGGTGGTGTCAACCCTTGTTATATCGTGCGCTTACCTCCGTACGATTGAGCGAGCGCTGGGGCGCCCCTTACCTTCGCAGCCGATCCGGGGTCGATCGCAGGCGTCAAAGGCCTCCGTGCGGCTGACCGGTTCGCGTGAGAGTGTGAGTGAAGCCGGGTGTAAGATGCCGGAAAAGTCCCTGATAGATTTGATCCGAAGAGCGCACGAACTGGATGTCGTCTCCATCGTGCATGCCGACCAGGCGTTGCGCGAAGAGTTGACAGGGGTCATTTTTTCGGCCGGCTATGTCGCAGAACCATTCGATGGAGCAGACGCGTTCTTGAGATCGAGCTGCGTTATTAGAACGTCCTGCTTGATCGCGGACATTCAGCTCCCTGAAATGACCGGGCGCGATCTGTACAAGCGTCTGGTCTCAGCTGGAAAGCGGATCCCGACTATTCTGCTAGCGGATCGAGGTCGCGACCGCCTGCTGGCGCGGGCGTTGCGAGGCTGCATCACGCATTACCACAAAGACCCACTCAACGATAACGAACTGCTCGCATGCGTCAAAGCGAGTCTCGGACGTCAGGCGGTGCGCCGGAGCCAGCCATGAATATAGCTGTGTCAAGCTCGACTGGAGGCGGCTCCATCCGCTCTCAGGTGCGGTGGAGGCTGTGCTGGGAAAACGAGTTGCAACTGTCCGATCACTTTGAGCTGTCCGAGTTCTTCCGAAAAACCTACGGGCCGACGGGCGAATTCAACGCAAAGCCATTCGAGGGCGGGCGAAGTTGGGCAGGCGCGAGGCCAGAGCTGCGTATCATCGCCTACGACGATCACGGCATAGCCGGTCATGCCGGCCTACTGCGCCGTTTCATCAGGGTTGGCGAAGTCGATCAGCTGGTCGGTGAAATCGGATTGTACGGGGTACGTCGAGATCTTGAGGGACTCGGAGTGACCTATCACGGTGCAATGCGCATGCTGCACCCGGTGCTGCAGAAGCTTGGCGTTCCATTCGGATTCGGTGGGGTGAGGCCCGCGCTGCAGAAGCATTTTGAAAGGCTCGGCCGGTACGGCCTGGCAACGGTGTTGTCTGGAGTTCGCGTGCGGTCAACCTTGCCAGATGTATATCCGGGCTTACCCACCACTCGTATCGAGGACGTGCTGGCCGTGGTCTTCCCAATCACGCGGCTGATGAGCGATTGGCCCAGCGGTGCACTAATCGATCGGAATGGGCCAGAGCTGTGACGCCTATCGAGCCCCAATCCTCAAGCCGCAATGACCGCGCTGACTGCACCGGGCGTCCCAGCGTCTATCTTACGTTCGATGACGGTCCCACTCCACTTTGCACGCCCGATGTCTTGGATGTGCTGGCGGCACATCGAGTGCCAGCGACGTTCTGCGTCATCGGCGCCTACGCAGCAAGTCACCCACGACTAATCCGACGCATGATCGGAGAAGGTCATGAAGTCGCAAACCACACGATGACTCATCCAGACCTGTCCAGATGCGAGTCCGCCGAAACTCAATATGAGATACTGGCGGCAAGCAGAGTCATTGAGATGATCTGCCCCCAGGCGTCTTTGCGGCACGTGCGCGCACCATATGGGGCGTGGACCGAGCAGGCGCTGACTGTGTCAGCGAGCGCAGGCCTGGCGCCGCTACACTGGTCGGTCGACCCGAGAGACTGGTATCGCCCCGGCGTAGATGCAATCGTTAACGGGGTGTTGGCCGCCGCCCAACCGGACGCAGTCATACTTCTCCACGATGGGTGTCCTCCCGAGGAGTTGGGATTGGCCGCTCCCGCTGGTCGGCGTGACCAGACAGTTAAGGCGCTCTCGCATCTGATCCCCGCTTTGCACGCCCGCGGATTTGCCATCCGTGCGCTTCCTCAATCTCACTGAACAGACCGACACACCCATGGACCTGTTTGCCACAACCAGTACTTTCGCGGTGTCATCTTATGCGCTGCTCTCGACCGTATATAAGACTGAGCAGGCGCGTTATGCGGTGTCGAGAGACGTCTACATCCTACCGGAGACGCAGCGCCACGAGGGCGTGCCGCCTAGCGTGGACGTCATCGTTCCCTGCTTCAATGAGGATCCCCTTACGCTCTTGGCGTGCCTGGAGTCCATCGCAAGCCAACACTATGCCGGACAACTAAGGGTTTATGTGGTTGACGATGGCTCCGGAAATGTTGACGCGGTAACGCCTGTACACGAGGCCTACGCCGACGACCCGCGGTTCAAGTTCACTCTGCTGCGAAAGAATGCTGGCAAGCGCAAGGCGCAGATCGCGGCGATACGCCAGTCATTTGGCGATCTGGTGCTCAACGTCGACTCGGACACAATACTTGCGCCTGACGTGGTCACAAAGCTCGCGCTGAAAATGCAGAACGCAGAGATCGGTGCGGCAATGGGGCAGTTGACGGCAAGCAACCGTGACGACACTTGGCTGACCCGCTTGATCGACATGGAGTACTGGTTGGCTTGCAACGAGGAGCGGGCGGCTCAGGCTCGGTTCGGTGCGGTTATGTGTTGCTGCGGCCCTTGTGCGATGTATCGCAGGTCAGCGCTTGTTATGCTCCTGGATCAGTACGAGACACAGTTCTTTCGCGGAAAGCCAAGCGATTTCGGCGAGGACCGTCATCTCACGATTCTCATGCTGAAGGCCGGATTTCGGACCGAGTATGTTCCGGACGCCATCGCAGCGACAGTGGTTCCGGATAGACTAGGACCATATCTGCGGCAACAACTTCGCTGGGCGCGGAGCACGTTCCGTGACACGTTACTAGGGTTGCGCTTGCTGCCAGAGCTCGATCGCTATCTCACGCTCGACGTGATCGGACAGAACCTCGGTCCGCTATTGCTCGCGCTCTCTCTGTTGAGCGGACTGGCGCAGATCGCATTCACAGGTACCGTTCCGTGGTGCACGGGCCTCACGATCACTTCGATGACCATGGTGCGCTGTAGCGTCGCCGCATTTCGTGCTCGCCAGCTACGGTTTTTCGGCTTTTCTCTGCACACTCCCATCAACCTTTTTCTTTTGCTTCCCGTCAAAGCCTACGCTTTGTGTACGCTGAGCAATAGCGATTGGCTCTCGCGCAGCACTGCAAGCGTACCAAACGGCGCTGAAAGGCCCATCGTCATCGAAAGCTCGACAAGCGGGTCAAAAGTGTCAGGCGGCCCGCGCACCGGCTCATTTCGCAACCCGGACCTTCCGCGCGCCCCCTCGAAGTTTGCGGCATCTGACAGCGTTCTCGGCGGCGAGTGATTCTTACACGTTGTACCTAGGGGGATGAATCGTGGGTCTCGACAACAATTATCAGTTGCTGGAGCGGGAAATGGCCGCGGACGATCCGTGGCAGCTTGATGGCAATCCGTTCGAGCGAGAGCGGCATCATCAAATGCTCCGCCTGTCCCTTTCCAGAGAAAGCATCACAAACGCCCTGGAAGTCGGGTGCGCGGCGGGCGCGTTCACGGAAAAGCTGGCGCCCCACTGCCAGCGGCTCACCGTGATCGACGTCTTACCGCGCGCGATTGGTCGAGCATGCCAGCGGGCGAAGAGGTGGAGGCACATCGAGTGGATAGTCTCGGACGTTCAGCAGTTCTCGACCGTCGAGGTATTCGATCTGATCATCGCCGCGGAGGTCCTTTATTACCTCGATAGCATAGAGCAGATGCGGGGTGCCATCCGCAACCTCACTCGCATGCTTGCGCCGGGCGGATATCTCGTTTTCGGATCAGCGCGCGATACCACGTGTCATAGATGGGGACACGCTGCTGGCGCGGAGACGGTCATCACCATGCTGAACGAAGCCTCATTGATCGAGGTCGAACGCGTGCACTGCCAGGGTGAGTTGAGCAACGAGGACTGCTTGCTCGCCTGTTTTCGAAAGCCGATCTGATTTTCGATCCAACCTATCGCGCCCCGACTTTGGAGACACTATGCGCATCTGCGGAATCAAGCTGACGCATGACGGGGCAACCGCGTTGGTGGAAGACGGACGCCTGATCTTCAGCATCGAGCAGGAGAAGCGAGACAGTAATCCACGATATCAGACCATCGACAATCTTGATGTCATTGTGGAAGCACTTACCGAGCACGGTCTCGACCCACGGGATATCGACGAGTTTGTCATCGACGGCTGGGACGGCGAAGTCGAATCGCAATTCCAGGTGCTGAGCGGGGCATCACCCATCCGTCTCAAGGGGGCCCCGTACCTTGAGAGGCATGCCGATCGCCTTCTGGCTTCTCGAGACGGCTCCGGCCTCGTTCTCGATGATCGGGTCTTCCCATACAAGAGTTATCCCCACGTCACGGGTCATGTGGCCGCCGCCTACTGCACCAGCCCGTTCGCCAAGGCGGAGCAGCCTGCCTTCTGCCTGGTATGGGACAGCTGCATCTTCCCACGCCTGTACTACGTACACCCCCGGGGTGGCCGGTTCATTCAAACCCTGTTCCCGCTGATAGGCCATGCCTATGCCGCCGCTGGCCATCACTTCGGCCCATATAGACAGATCAACCGGACAAACTGGGACCTGGGGATCGCGGGTAAGCTGATGGCTTACGTCGCTCTCGGCTTTGTAGATGAAAGCATCGTCGCGGTCTTTCATGAGCTCTATGAGGAGCGCTTTGCGGGCGAATCGGAGGGCGCTCATCGATACCGCGCGGAGAGCAACAACGCCACGTGTTCGCTTCAGGCCATGCACGACTTCTTCGACGCCAGCGCAATCCGTTTGAAGGCCAAGCGAGCCGAAGATGTAATTACATCGTTCCATTTTTTTGTCGAACGTCTGCTCGTTCAGGAAATGACCAGTGCTTTGCAGCGCCATTCGTCACTTTCCGGGCAGCACAATCTGTGCATAGCCGGGGGATGCGGTCTCAATATCAAATGGAACAGCGCACTACGCGCCAGTGGCCTGTTCGACACTGTCTGGGTGCCCCCCTTCGCGAATAATAGCGGCTCCGCAATCGGCGCCGCTTGCTCAGCATTGGCCGCGCACAGAGGCTTCGTGCCGGTAGAATGGTCGGTCTACAGCGGTCCCACCATGCAACATGGCGATATACCGTCCGGCTGGAAAGTCTCGCCGTGCGGTATGGATGGGCTTGCAAAAATCATCGCAGCCAACAAGCCCGTGCTGTTCCTTGAAGGCCGCGCCGAGCTTGGGCCACGCGCATTGGGGGGGCGAAGCATACTGGCAGCCGCGACTTCGGCTGGAACCAAGGACCATCTCAACCACATCAAAGGCCGCGATTACTTCCGGCCAGTTGCGCCAATATGCCTCGAGGAGCGAGCGCCGGACATTTTCGATCCCGGCACGCCTGACCCTTACATGCTCTTCGATCACCAGACACGAGCCGAATGGCGAAACAAGATCCCCGCCGTCGTACATCTCGACGGATCGGCGCGATTGCAAACCATTCCTAGGACCTCCGAGCACAAGGTCGCCGAACTTCTCGTCGAATATGAAAAGCTGACAGGCATACCGCTGCTTTGCAATACGAGCGCCAACCGCTACGGGCGCGGGTTCTTTCCAGATGTCGCAGCCGCATGCCAATGGGGACGCGTTGAACATATATGGTGTGACGGGTTGCTGTGGATCAAAGCATCCGCAACTGCGCGGCCGTCTGCCGAGCCGGCTCTTTCAAACTAAGATCGACCATGTCAAACGCAGCAATCGACCTTGCCAGCGTAAGCAAGTCATATGGCAAAAAGATCGTTGTCGACGGCCTCTCGTTCGCCGTAGCGCCCGGCGAGTGCTTCGGCCTGCTTGGCCCGAACGGAGCCGGCAAGAGCACAGTCACGCGCATGATCCTCGGCATGGCATCACCTGATGCTGGCAAGATAACCGTGCTCGGCCAGCCGGTACCTGCACGCGCTCGCGTGGCACGCGCGCGTATAGGGGTGGTGCCGCAGTTCGATAATCTCGATCTTCAATTTACGGTGCGCGAGAACTTACGAGTGTTCGGCCGCTACTTCGGCATGAGCAGACGCGATGTCGAAGCGCTGACCCCATCGTTGCTGGAATTCGCCCGTTTAGAGCACAAGGCGGATGCGCGCGTCGCCGAACTGTCGGGCGGCATGAAGCGTTGCCTGACGCTTGCCCGGGCACTCATCAATGACCCGCAACTGCTCATAATGGACGAGCCGACTACCGGTCTCGACCCTCACGCGCGCCACCTGATTTGGGAACGTCTGCGTGCGCTGCTCGCTCGCGGCAAAACGATCCTTTTGACGACCCATTTCATGGAGGAGGCGGAGCGGCTGTGCGACAGGCTTTGCGTACTCGAGAAAGGCCGCAAGATTGTCGAAGGCCGTCCTCATGCCCTGGTCGACGAGCTTATCGGTTGTCACGTGATGGAGATCTACGGCGGCAATCCCCACGAATTGCAGGCACTGGTCAACCCGTACGCGCAGCGCATCGAGGTGAGCGGCGAGACGCTCTTTTGCTATGCGTCCGATCCGGAGCTGGTACGCGTGGAGCTGCGGGGGCGCACGGGCCTGCGTCTCATCCAGCGTCCCCCTAATCTTGAGGATGTCTTTTTGCGGCTGACAGGGCGCGAGATGAACAAATGAGCGAAGCTTACCTGGCCGCCTTGCCCGCCAATGCGTGGAACTGGATCGCGATATGGCGTCGCAACTATCTTGCATGGAGAAAAGTCGCGGTTGCGTCGCTGTTAGGCAACCTTGCAGATCCTATGACCAATTTGTTCGGGCTCGGTTTTGGGCTCGGCATAATGGTGGGGCGCGTCGAGGGTACTTCATACATCGCGTTTCTGGCAGCTGGCATGGCCGGGGCAGCCGCCATGACGGCTGCGACCTTCGAAACAATCTATGCGACCTTCGCTCGCATGCAAGCCCAACGCACCTGGGAAGCAATCCTTTGCACCCAGCTCACGCTCGGCGATATCATTCTTGGGGAGTTGATGTGGGCAGCCAGCAAGGCATTCCTGGCCGGAACGGGGGTTACGATTGTTGCCGGGCTGCTGGGTTACGCAACATGGCCCTCTGTGCTCTATGCGCTACCGGCAATCGCCCTCACGGGTCTGGCGTTCGCAAGCCTGGCAATGGTCGTCACCGCGCTGGCGCCGAGTTACGACTATCTGGTGTTCTACCAGACGCTGGTGCTTACACCTATGGTGTTTCTGTCGGGCGCGGTCTTTCCAGTTAATCGACTGCCTGACGCATTCCAGTCCGTATCGCGCTTCTTGCCGCTTGCCCATGCCGTCGGTCTCATTCGACCAGCAATGCTTGGCGATCCCATGGCCAGTCTGGCTGTGCACATCGGCGCACTTTGCATTTACGCAGTCGTGCCGTTCTTCTTTTCGGCAGCGCTGCTTCTTCGACGCCTCATGAGATAGTGCAAAGTTGCGCGAAAGGAAGGGAGCCGCACGATGCAGGAGCGTAAACGGGTCCGCAGAACACAGAGATGGCACAGCGCTCGAAAGCTCTATCTACGTCACCTTCTGCGCACGGTGAAGTCCATGTGCGAGCGGCGGTTGTTGTCCATCGTCAACGGTTCGGTGGCAAGTGCAATTGTAGACGCACCGAGTTCTGGGTTGGTGGCTGGCCGCTTAAGTTGCAGCGCTACCACTGCCCATCGAAGCCGGTCAATTTATCGTCACTATGGAGCGCCGGTGCTCGGATCGACTGATTTTATGTCCTTGGGCGGCGCGGACTTTATGCCAGAGGTCTCTCAGGACGATGGTAGCCGACGGGAGGTCGCAAAGGCACGCGACGGTGCAGAGCGGTTGGATTGAGCGAGTCTGAACGGGGCCGATCGGGCCTTCCTTTACAAGGAATGGAGAGCGAGATGCTGTGTCTGGGTGTGAGCGGTGGTCTGGACAAGGTTTATGATAATCCACTCGAGCTGCAGAACACATTTATGCACGATGGCGCCGCGGTGCTCGTCCGTGACGGTCGGGTGATTGCAGCGATTGAAGAGGAGCGGCTCAATCGGGTCAAGCACTCGAACAAATTCCCCGGGGAGTCGATTCGATATTGCCTCGCCACGGCGGGAGTTCAGCTGAGCGACATCGACCGTATCGCGTTCTACGCTACCGAGACGTATTGCAACGCCATGCTCGAGCGCCTGGTCATTTCCCAGCCGGGTATCTCTATTCCCTTGGATGCCAAACTGTTGCTGCGAACGTTGCTCGCGCAGGAGTTTGGTACCGAGGTGGATCCGTCGCGGGTCTCGTTCGTGAGCCACCATGAAACGCACGCGGTAAGTGCGTTTGCGATGTCGGGATTCGATCAGAGCTTGATTTTTGCGATTGATGGCGGAGGCGATTTCCTCTCCGGTCTCCTCGCGGTGGGGTCTGGAACAGAAGTGAAGCAGCTTCAGGCCTTCCCGGAGGATAATTCTCTTGGTCTGTTTTATCTGGAGACGATCCGATATCTCGGCTATGGGCTCTTCGACGAATACAAAGTCATGGGACTTGCGCCTTACGGGGACCCCGGACCCTATCGCAAGCTCTTCGAGCAGTTCTATGAACTCTCCGCCCACGGTGGCTACCGCGTCTATCTAGACCGCATCGGTCGGGCGCTGCTCCGCAACATTGAGGTCCGGCGGAAGGGAATGCCATTCACCCAGCAGCACCGAGACATAAGTGCCTCCCTGCAGGAAGCCCTGGAGCGGATTGTTTTTCACATTATCCGCCATCATCGCGAGGCGACGGGCATGAAACGTCTGTGCCTCGCCGGAGGCGTAGCACACAACTGTACCCTGAATGGAAAGCTGCTGTATTCCGGGCTATTCGAAGACATCTTCGTGCAACCCGCAGCCCATGACGCTGGATGCGCATTGGGCGCTGCATTGATGATGTCTCAGGAGCTGGGTCAACCGGCGCCACAGGAGCGGCTAGGAGAGGTTTATTGGGGGCCTGATCTTGGAACCGAGCGTGCGATTGAGGAGGAGCTGAAGGCGTGGAACGGCTACCTCGAAATTGAGCGCAGTGATGACGTCGCCGACAGTGCAGCAGATTGGATGGCTAATGGTGCGGTGATCGGCTGGGTCCAAGGCCGTTCGGAGTTCGGACCACGGGCGCTGGGCAACCGCAGTATTCTTGCCGACCCCCGGCCTGCCGCAAACAAGGATCGGATCAACGCAATGGTCAAAAAGCGGGAAGGCTATCGGCCCTTTGCGCCCTCAGTGCTGGAAGAGGATGCGCCCGAATTCTTCGATCTGCCGGGAGGCTTGCGCGAATTTCCCTTTATGAACTTTGTTGTTCGCGTGCACGAGCCCAAGCGGGCCTTGCTTGGCGCCATCACGCACGTCGACGGCACTGCGCGACTGCAGACAGTATCCCGAAAGACCAATTCCGCCTATTGGGACGTTATAAACGCCTTCAAGAAGCGGACCGGCATTCCAGTTTTGCTCAACACCTCCTTCAACAACAATGCGGAACCGATTGTAGATTCGGTTGCAGACGCAATTGCAACGTTTCTGACGACGGAGTTGGACGGTCTTGTGGTTGGACCATTCCTGGTCAAAAAGCGGTCTACAAAACCAGAAGATTGGGGCGGCCTGGCGGTTTCCCTGCCGGCTTATGTACGCCTTTATCGGATCCGCGCTTACACAGCAACAGACCGGCAGGAGACAATTTGCGAGGTCCGCACGACCCTGTCGAGTCGTGATACTGTCCGCATTTCAAATGACTTGTTTGATCTGCTGATGCTGATCGAGGGTGAGGCCGTGGTTCAGGACCTCCTCGACACAACCGAGTTCGATCGGCCTCGACGTGAATCTCTCCTCAAAGAACTGCGCGGATTGTGGGAGCAGCGCCGCGTTCGACTGCGTCCCTCACAGGCTGCTCGTGCGTGCGATATTGACGCTTAATTGCACAAAAAATGTCAGGAGCCATCGTGAGGCCGACCATGTCCATATTGCAGAAAGCTGGAGTGGCTTGGTCGTCGGCTTGGCGAAAGATGCAGCTACGCTGGCGCGGATGGCAAGACGAGCATGCTTGGTGAATGGATGAACGATCGGTTCGTGGTTTCCAGACGGCGCACAGGCTTCGGTGATTGCCTTTGGTCACTGGCGGCGGCCTGGCGCTATGCGCAGCGGACCAGGCGCACGCTTGCCATCGATTGGCGGGGCTCTTGTTATCTCGACCAGCCGTTCACGAACGCATTTGCGGTGTTTTTTGAACCAATTCAAGACATAGCCGGCGTGCCGGTCGTATGCGATAATCAAATCAATCAGTTCTCATTTCCGGGTCCTTTCTTTCCGCTATGGTGGAATAAGTCACCAATCGAATGCCTTTACCGACCGGACGAACAGATCTTTCGAGAACGTGACGAACTAAGCGAGCTTTTGGAATCGCAAGAAGACAGCGACGCCAACACGGTGGTGTGTGATGCTTGTCTGATGTGGCGCTGTGATCAGGAGGCTGAGCGGCAGATCTTTCGGAGCATCAAGCTGAGATCCGAAATTCAATTGCGTATCGAGGCGATCTATCGGGAGCACTTTAGAGATCATAGTGTAATTGGGGTCCATGTCCGGCACGGCAATGGCGAAGACATTATGGCGCATGCGCCGTACTGGGCCGATCCGGAACTCGCCTTTCGACAAATATGTGCCGCCGTTGACAAGGCCAAAACGCTACCGCACTCAAAGCCCGTCAAGGTGTTCTTGTGCACCGATAGCGCCCAGGTTCTGGCGCAAATATCGGATGCATTCCCCAGCGTCTTCACTGTCCTAAAGAGCTTCCAGGCGCATCAAACCGGGCCTTTGCATAGTGCTGCACTAGGCGTGGACGGCGGCTCCTCCGCCCTTATCGAGATGTATCTTCTTGGTCGGTGCGACACGGTGGTTCGCTTTCCGCCAACGAGCGCCTTCACGCGATATGCCAGCCTGTTCGTGCCTCGCGTGATTGAGTTCGATTTGAACGATCCGACTCGTTTGATTCTGAAAGAACAACCGATCACGGATGTCTTGGCATGACATCGTGGCAGTTGCTGCCGAGCGCTTCATTCTCGTCGATCCGCCCGCACTGTGTTGGTGTTGTTGATGCGCGCCTCCGATCTGCAAATTCGGAGCCGTCGCCCGACTGCGGCGGGATGATCGTGATGGGCCGCGGAGCGTGTGGCGCTGCTGTGCAGCGGTCACTTGCCTGTTTTGGCGAGCGTGCTTGGCACACTCAATCGGATGACGAGTTTCACCCTGTCAGTCGAGCGTTGGGACATCGGAGTTAGCATCATTAGACACGATCCAAGGCCGTTTCCTGCTGTTTGTTTTCTTCTCGGCCTTCCCCGCTCCGGGAGGACGCTGCTCGCGCATTTACTGCAACGGCACCCGGATATTCTCGCTCCGCCTGAGCCATGGCTGTTGCTGGCGCTGGAGGCACTAGGAACAGTGGATCACCGTCACCCGGCAGGACAGCCAGTGATTAGGACCGCGACCTCCGAGTTTTTGGACCGAATCGAGCGCCCTGCAGTCTACCGCGCCATTGCCGACGCGGCTTACGCTCGCTATTTGGCCACTGCGGGCAAGCGTCTCTTCATAGATAAAACCCCGCGCTATTGGATGGTGCTAGAGTTCCTGGAAAGCGTTTATCCAAGCGCGCCACGGATCCTTCTGATGCGTAATCCCTACGCGATCGCCGCGTCACTGAAATCGACGTGGGGAATCCCGATCCAGTCGGCAAGCTGCCCATCCGCCATCGGATCTTGTCTCGCCGATATCGCCCGCGGCCAACCTACGCCCGCTATTGCGTCTACTATCGCCGATCTCGTTCTTGGGCTGCCCGCGCTTGCCGCACAGCGTGGCCATCCGTACACGCGGCCGGTCCAGTACGAACTCCTGGTTACAAGGCCCGATGAGGTAATCGGACGCCTGATCGCTGGGCTCGGTTACGATCGAGCGCTCACCGCGCTGGCGATGGAGCAAATGGATTACCTGCGATCCAGTAACTTCGGTGATCGGAAGATCCTGGAGAGAAAGGCGATCGATGACCGCTCGGTTGATGCGTGGAAGACAGTACTTAGCCCCGAAGAGATGCAAGCCGTGACCGATCTGGTCGGCGCCGAGCTTTTGATCGAGATCGGCTATGAAAAGGAACTCGGCTACGCGCAGAAGGCGGGCGTCGTCGATAGGGGCCGAGGAGTAGCCGAACACTATCGCCGTCTATTTCAAACGAGCTGGGATCTACTGGGCGGCACAAGAGGAACATCGTTTGGCATTTCTATCGGCTCTGAGCCAAACACTGCCATCGAACAAGCTGGAGCGAAGTCGTCCACGCCCGGCATGTCTTCTGGGGTCACCGAGCCGCAGCATATCGCCCAATCCAGCATCGACGATACGCTGCGTCAGGTGAATTCGATGGTGGCGGAGTTGGAGCGGGCGCTCGAGGTCTCCAAGAGCGACCCGAACGAGCCGCGTTGACGCCGGTCAGCCGACCTAATCAAGTGAGGTGCCGGCACTTCCAGACTGACAGGAGGCTGCAGCGCGAGGGGAGGGCGGGTCATATTCGGTCCAGCCGAACATCCAGTCCAGCCCGCGGCTACGTTGCCATTGGCTAAATGGAAGGTCTCCTGGGAGCTCGAGCCCGTCAGCCTCCCGGTGTCACTGCCATCCGGGTGAAGAGGAACACGTCGCGTGGACGACAGGTCATGATTGCCGTGCCACTCGTGGATCACTTCGCATGAAAACCCCACGTGGATGCAAAGCACATCCGATTTCGCCTCCAAGGGGCAGTAGCGGGTCAGGACCAGTAGCGCGAGGCTTTTGTTTCCGACAAGAGCCGAGAGCGGGAGATCAAGAAACTCGGATCCGTAACCCATAGTATCCGACGAAGCGAATGGGACGCCCGACTGCCGGGGCTCGTCAGGAGCCATCTGGCTTGTTGATCATCGTGGCGTCATAAATCGCATTGATGACAAGCTGGTGCAGCATCGAGAGAGCGCGTTGGACAAGGATCGGACCAAAGGGCATGACGTAGGCTCACCAGCTTAAGTGAGCCGGAGCACCGATGTCATGTGCGCTAGATGCCTCTATTGTCCGGAATTAAACCGCCTGATGTGCGGAACCCTCCAAAGTTGCTTGCAAGCGCGACATGGAGCCGCGAAGCGCTCACGTTTCTCTGCATCCCGATGGCCCGAATCCTGCAGCCGCCCCTCGCAGGGGAGGGCTGCAGAATGGAGGGGCGTTTGGATCTCGATGTGAGAAATGAACATGAGGTCCGGGGTCAACCGGCGGCCGCGGACACGTCGTGTCCTTTTCATGCCGATAGAGCGGGAATGCAGCAGGCAGAATGCAAGACGCTGGTGTTGACCGGCGCGTCCCGCGGCATAGGTCATGCCACTGCGAAACTGTTTTCGGACGCAGGTTGGCGCATCATCTCATGTGCGCGCCAACCGTTCGATGGCGCGCGATGCCCATGGGAAGCGGGGGCAACGGATCATGTTCAGGTCGACCTCAGCGACCATCGGATGCTGCCGTACGCTCTCACCAAGATCAAGGAACGCCTTGCCGGAACGCCGGTCCACGCGTTGATCAACAACGCCGGCGTTTCACCGAAGACGCCAACCGGCACGCGGCTGACGTCATTGACGACATCAGTCGAAACCTGGATGAAGGTGTTCCATCTTAATCTGGTTGCGCCGATCCTGCTCGCCCAAGGCCTGTTCGATGAACTAAAGGCTGCATCGGGATCGATTGTCAATGTGACCTCAATCGCAGGTTCGCGGGTGCATCCGTTCGCCGGAAGCGCCTATGCAACCTCTAAAGCTGCGCTCGCGTGTCTCACCCGCGAGATGGCGCACGACTATGCGCCCCACGGCATTCGCGTAAATGCGATTGCGCCCGGCGAAATCAAGACGGACATTTTGTCGCCGGACACCGAAGCGCGACTTTTACCGACAATTCCATTGCGCCGCGTCGGCACCCCCGACGAGGTCGCAAGGGTAATTTTTTTCCTGTGCTCCGATGCCGCAAGCTATGTAACGGGCACGGAGGTGCCCATCAATGGCGGCCAACACCTGTGATGGGCTGCACGTGATGACAAATCGTTGCTGATTTGAATTGGCCGCTTGGAACTCGTTCCGCGGCTCATTCGCGCGCCATTTCGCCGCGGAAGAGAATAACTAAGCGAGGCCATTTTAATTTTACAGTCGTGCCATGAAAAGGTGCTATCCCTTGCTGTCATCCCGTGAGGCTGAACGGGAGATCGAGGATGACATGCAAGACAATATTCGCGAATCCGAACAAGCTGACAGGGGCGATGGTCACAACGTCGGAGATGTCGTCGTGCTGCACAGCGCTTCTGTACGCGAAAGACCGGACTCGACGTCCGAGGACAACCAACCGGGTTCCACTATCTCTTCGTATGAAAACGCGCTGAGTGGCATCTTCGAAATATCCAGGGTCCTCGCAGCCCCGAGCAGCCTCGAAGTCACGCTCGCCAATGTCGTCGAACTTCTGCAATCGTTTGTGCAGATGCGGTGCGGCATAGTGTCTCTCTTTGGCGAAGATGGCTTGCCAGAAATAACCGTTGGTTCGGATTCCAGCGAGGGCACCGACGACCGCCGCCGGACGCGCGTGCCGCAGAAGGTAATCGATGAGATTGTCGCAGCGGACATGCCAGTGGTTGTCGAAGATATCGCCCAGCATTCGTCGTTCAGTGGCGCCGATATGGACCTGCTCGGTGCCTCTGACGACGTGAGGGTGTCATTCATCGGCATTCCCATTCGCAACGACATGAAAGTCGTGGGGACGCTGACCATCGATCGCCTCCTCAATAGCTCGAGGAATCAGCTTGATTGCGACGCGCGACTGCTGAGCGTGGTCGCTAACCTGGTGGGCCAGACCGTGAAGCTGTACCGGGTGTTTGCGAACGATCGCGAGCAGCCGACGGCAGAGCGAAACGGATTGGCGAAGCAATCGCCTGACGTCGTACAGCACGCGCGGGAACGCAGGAAAGTCCATGTCAAGGGCATCATAGGCAAAAGTCCGGCGCTGCGCGGGCTACTCGAGAAAATCGCGGTGGTAGCGAAATCGAATAGCACGGTTCTGCTGCGTGGCGAATCCGGCACCGGTAAGGAACTGGTAGCCAAGGCTATCCACGAACTGTCGCTGCGCGCCAAGCGGCCCTTCATCAAGCTCAATTGCGCGGCGCTTCCGGAGACGGTGCTGGAATCCGAATTGTTCGGCCATGAGAAGGGCGCCTTCACCAGCGCCTTCAATGCACGTAAGGGGCGTTTTGAACTGGCCGACAAGGGAACGCTTTTTCTGGATGAGATCGGCGAGATCTCCGGCTCTTTCCAGGCAAAGCTACTACGTGTGCTGCAGGAGCAGGAGTTCGAGCGCGTCGGCAGCAACCAAACCATCAAGGTCGATGTTCGGGTGATCGCGGCCACCAATAAGAATCTCGAGGAGGCGGTCGCAAGAAATGAGTTCCGTGCCGACCTTTATTACCGGATCAGTGTGGTCCCTTTGTTGCTGCCGCCGCTGCGCGAGAGGCGTAGTGATATTCCGCTGCTCGCCTCTGAGTTTCTCAAGAATTTCAACGGCGAGAACGGACGTACGCTGACCTTCGATGCGAGTGCGACCGAAGTGCTAATGAATTGTGGTTTTCCAGGGAACGTCCGCGAACTCGAGAATTGCGTGCGGCGGACGGCGACGCTGGCGCCGGGCCCCTCGATTATTAGAAATGACCTTGCCTGCTGCAATGACCAGTGTCTTTCTGCGACGTTGTGGAAAGGAGGGCGCGATGTGAAGGCGAGGCAGCCAGGACCAATTGTGCCGTTGCCCATGGAGCCAGCTGCGCAGCCGGCGCCGGCCGCTAGTTCGCTTCCACCTATTGGCAGTGATTTCGCTCCGCTGGCACCTGCAAGCGCTGCCCTCGTAAGTGGCGCGAAGATAGCTGATCGCGAGCGTGTCGTCGCGGCCATGGAACGATCGGGTTGGGTCCAGGCAAAAGCGGCGCGGCTGCTCGGACTGACGCCGCGCCAGATCGGCTATGCTTTGAGGAAACACAATATCGAGATCAAGCGTTTCTGAAGGACTGGCAGAGTTGGCTTATCACTACGCACGCGAATAACTCGGACGAAAACAGGTGTCTGGGCCAATTGTGCTTGGCCGAGTACGATCAGAAGAGACCGCTGACGAGGCTGCGCCGATTCGGCCAACGCGAGCGGCCGCGGCGCAAGTCGGGCGCCGCGGTCGAAGGCCCGGGGTCAAGGGCCAAAGTCAAGGCCCCAAGTCAAGCGCCGAAGTCCGTGCTCCACAGCAGGCACCGGCGCTCCCTTCGCACGCAGCGTCCTCGTCGGTCCTGTCGCTGGCTATCCAGACCGCATAGCGTATGCTTCACCTACCGGCCCGGACACGTGCCATCGTGTCGAATTCTGAATGCATGCGGCGCCACAGGACTTTCCGCCTAGACGTGAGTATGAAGGAAGCTCGGATTGCGCTCGGCACAGCTGCCGATGTTGCAGTGGACCTGAAAGATGAAATTCGGCTGTGCAAAACGACTTTGGCGGAGTTGCAGGTCTCAGCTAAGCGAGTGCTGCTGCGTAAGCTTGCGGGGATTTCTTGATATCGGTCGTGGATCGTCAACTTGGCTGAAGTCAGGCGCGCGAAATCACCGATTTATATTGCATCTGAGATGAGCTCGCGAGAAAATCGTTCGAGATCTCAAGGGCTCGGCAGGGCTGTCGCCACCCAGGTGAGTGTCACCTGGTCGTGAAAGCACATGATATGGACCTACTTACGCCGAAGAACCATCGACCACAAATCGGCTCCAGACTTGTGGTGTCTCGAGGTGGCGGCCTCGCCCCGTCAAAGCCCGATTTCCGCGTGAGTATTGACCAGAGCAAGCGCACCTCGCGTTAGTTCAAGCGCCTCTTTGTCAGGATCAAAATGGCTCGCCGGGCATAATCGGCGTTGTAGCACTCGCGACGAATGTCAGACGTCCATCGTCGGCGGGCGTCAAGCTAGTATGACAAATTTCTTAAGCGATTGTGTTAGCGGCCGTTTTTTGGCCGTTTCACACAGTGGTACGACACTTGCTGTCCGCTTCACCAGGTTCAGAACGGCTGGAGAGGCATATGCACAACGTCGTCTGCATCAAGCAGGTCCCCGATTCCGCACAGATCCGCGTGCACCCCGTTACCAATACGATCATGCGGCAGGGGGTGCCGACCATCATCAACCCGTACGATCTCTTTGCGCTCGAAGCCGCGCTGGAACTCCGTGACAAGTTCGGCGGCGAGATCACCGTCGTCACAATGGGGCCGCCGTCGGCCGAGGATTCCTTGCGAAAGGCGCTGACTTTCGGCGCCGAGCGCGCCGTACTGCTCACCGACCGCTGCTTTGCTGGCGCCGATACTTTGGCTACGACTTACGCACTGGCAACTGCCATCCGCAAAATCGGTAAGGACTACGGTCAACCCGATTTGATCTTCACGGGCAAGCAGACCATCGATGGTGATACTGCCCAGGTTGGACCTGGCATCGCGAAGCGGCTGCAAGTCATGCAGCTAACCTATGTCGTCAAGATCGGGGCACTGGATCTCACCGCGCGCACAATCGAAGCGGAGCGACGCTCCGAAGGCGGTGTCCAGGTGCTGCGCACGAGGCTTCCGTGTCTCATTACAATGCTGGAGGCGACCAATCAGATCCGCCGGGGCGCCATGGCAGATGCATTGCGTGCCGCCCGGGCACCAATAGTAAAATGGAGCGCGCAAGATGCCGGCGTCGAGGACATCTCAAAATGTGGTCTCAAGGGATCGCCCACCGTCGTCAAACGCGTCTTCGCACCTTCCGCACGCGCGGACAAGGCAACACTTGTTGAGCCGAGCGAGGAGCCGGCGCAAGCCTTGATTGATACCATCTTCAAGCACCAGCCGAAGCTCGAAGCTGACCTTGCAGCGCTGGCCGGCAACGTCTGATCTGAGGGATTTTCTGCAATGACCAATGTCATAAAGGCTCCTGCATCAAGCGCGGCAGGACGCGCTGCCGCAAAAAAGGAGTTGCCGGAGCATTTCAGAGCCTACAAACATGTGTGGGTCTTCGTCGAGCAGGAGCGCGGGGAGGTTCATCCGGTCTCCTGGGAGCTGATGGGCGCCGGTCGAAGACTCGCGGACAAGCTGAAGGTCGACCTCGCCGCTGTCGTGATCGGCCCCGAGGGTGAGGCGGCACGCAATGCGGCGCTCCAGTCGTTCTCGTATGGCGCCAACTTGGTCTATTTGGTCGCGGATCAAGTGCTCGCTGACTATCGCAACGAGGCCTACACCAAGGCGCTGACCGACCTCGTCAACAGCTATAAGCCAGAGATCCTGCTGTTGGGGGCGACGACATTGGGCCGTGATCTCGCAGGCTCGGTGGCGACGACATTGCTGACCGGCTTGACTGCTGATTGCACGGAGCTCGATGTCGATAGTGATGGCTCGCTCGCCGCCACACGCCCGACCTTCGGCGGCTCGCTGCTCTGCACGATCTACACATTGAACTACCGGCCGCAGATGGCCACGGTGCGACCGCGCGTCATGCCGATGCCCGAGTGCATCGCGCGCGATCCCGGCCGCATCATCCTCCACTCTCTCGACTTGATCGAAGCCGACATCGTTTCAAAGGTGCTCTCATTTGTACCAGACCGTGACTCGTCAATATCCAGCCTGGCTTATGCTGACGTGGTCGTGGCCGGTGGCTTGGGACTTGGATCGGTGGAAAATTTTGAGCTGGTGCGCCAGTTAGCTGCCGTTCTTGGCGCTGAGCATGGGTGCTCGCGTCCGCTGGTGCAAAAGGGCTGGGTTACCTCCGATCGTCAGATTGGCCAGACAGGCAAAACCATACGTCCGAAGCTTTACATTGCCGCCGGAATTTCTGGGGCGATCCAGCATCGCGTCGGCGTCGAGGGCGCAGATCTTATCATTGCCATCAACACGGACAAAAACGCGCCGATCTTCGACTTTGCCCATATTGGAGTTGTCACTGATGCGGTCCGGCTCTTGCCGGCGCTCGCGGCGGCTTTTCAAGCGCGGCTGTCGCCGCGCTTGCGTGACCGTGTCGTAAGCCACGACTTCCGAGGTGCGCCGCAGAGAAGGAGAGGTCCGTGATAGATGAGAAGTTCGATGCCATCGTGGTCGGCGCCGGACTGGCCGGCAACGCCGCCGCCCTGACTATGGCCAAACGCGGTGTGAAGGTCCTGCAGCTCGAGCGAGGTGAATATTCCGGATCAAAAAACGTCCAAAGCGCGATCCTCTCAGCGGATCTGCTTGAAGAGCTCATCCCTGATTTCCGAGACGATGCGCCACTCGAACGCAACCTGGTCGAGCAACGCTTCTGGATGATGAATGACCGGTCCCATATCGGGCTTGGCTACCGTTTCGACGCCAAGCGGCCAACTCGCTATACGGTAATCCGCGCCCACTTCGATAAGTGGTTCTCCTCTAAGGTGAAGCAAGCCGGTGCCGCTGTGCTATGTCAGACCACCGCGACAGAGCTAGCGCGGAACCGCCGTGGCTGCGTCATCGGCGTGCGTACCGATCGCCAGGACGGCATAATACACGCTGATGTGGTCGTATTAGCCGACGGCGCCAATGGCTTGCTCGGCGCGCGGGCAGGCTTCCGCAAGGCGCCGAAACCTGACCAGGTTGCATTGGCGGTCAAGGAAACGCACATTCTGCCGAGAAAGGTTGTCGAAGATCGGTTAAATCTGAAAGGCGATGGCGGGGTCGTGATCGAGGCCGGTGGCGTCATCGCGCGCGGCATGACAGGCATCGGCTTCATCTACGCAAACAAGGAGTGCATTTCGCTCGGCGTCGCTTGCCTCCTGTCCGAACTCCAGAAAACGGGCGAAATCCCTTACCAACTACTCGATAGCTTCAAGCGTCATCCGTCGATCGCGCGCCTGATCGACGGCTCGGACGTCAGAGATTATTCCGCGCACCTTATTCCCAAACGCGGGGACAAGCCCGCACCGCGACTTCGCCGCAGTGGTTGGGTGGCCGTCGGAGATGCCGCGTCGCTGGACGGCATCGTCGATTTCGATAGCCCGAGCATAGCGATGATCTCAGGGAGGGTCGCTGCGGAAGCCGTTTCCGGGCTCAAATTGCGCGGAGATCTCACGAGGGCAGGCGGCCTTTCACTCTACAACAAAATGTTGCAGATGACGTTACGGGAATCGAAGAAGTACGAGGATATGCCGGGTCTACTGCATGCTGATCCGCAAAGCTTCTCGCTCACGTATCCGCAGCTCGTCTTGAAGGCGATGAAGAACTTCACCCGCGGAACGCCGGAGGCCGATAAATCGATCTTGAGGATATTGCCATCTCCATGGTCTCGGACCGGCGGCGAGCCGTTTCGGGTACCGCGCGTCCTGCGTTGAAGAATCACCAGCGCAAGCCCCGGCGCGAGAAGGAAGAGCCATGGATGCCCACCATTTGTTGAACCTGAGCGAGGCTGCTCCACCATCCGTCTTCAAGGATGCGATCACTTATACAAGGATACGCACCAGGAAGAAACTGTATCCGCAATTCCCTCAAGTCCCGGATTCAGCTGCACGCGCTCAATGTCAATCGGCAGGTCGAGCCAGACGTTGTTTCACAACTGGATCAAAATGGGATGGCGTGAGCGAATCGAATGGCCAGTGTCGCCGATGGGCTCGCTGAAGGCTGACACAGCTGTGAGGGGCAATTAGCTGTGCGATGGCGCTTACGTGCGCCATCCTTGCTCGATCCGTCCTGAAGTTCGCTCGGGCGATCTCGATGACAGAAAGCCTCGCCGATTATCATGCGATGAAGGCGCCGATACACATGCGGACACAGGGCCGCAGGCTCCGGCGCTCCGCCGAGAACCCTTATTACAAGGACAGCGCACATGACCGTAGTCCCGGACAGGTACAACGTAAGCACGATGCTCGACAGAAATCTGGCTTTGGGGCGGTCTGACAAGACAGCAATCATCTGCGACGATCAGCGGATCAGCTTTGGCGAGCTCTTCGCTCGCGTGTGCCGAATGGGGAACGCACTGCTCAGGTTGGATGTTCGCGCTGGTGAGCGGGTGATGCTTGTTCTCAGCGACACTCCATTCCTTGCCGTGGCCTTTTGGGGCGCTTTACGGATCGGAGCTGTTCCATGCCTGCTAAATCCCGCGTTTCAGGAGGATGCGTATCGGCACTTCGTTTTGGAGGCAGGAGCTTCGCTGGTCGTGACGGACGAGCCTTGGGTCGAAAGAGTGGCCCGGTCTCTTGGAGATATTCGATCGATGGTGATTTTGGCGCCTGGCGCTTCCAGGGATCGAACTACATCAGTCGATGAACTCTTGGCTGCAGCCGGTGATACACTCGCACCGGCCGGCACGCACCGAGAGGATATGGCGTTCTGGTTGTACAGCAGCGCATCGACAGGTCGGCCTAAGGCAATTGTTCATGCACACCAGGGCATTCCCGCGACTTGCGAGACTTACGCTCGACAGACCCTTGGTATCACCGAACACGACATATGTTTCGCTCGGGCGCTTTATCATGCCTATGGCCTCGGAGGTGGACTGACGTTCCCGGCATGGGCTGGAGCTACATCTGTTCTCTCTCCGCGACGTCCGACACCAGCCGCCCTCTTGGAGATCATCGACAATTACAAACCCACGCTGCTGTTTCTCGTACCCGCGCTATATAAAGCGATTCTCGATGATCATGGCTCCACATTCGCTGATCTCGCCTCGGTCCGCCGCTGGCTCTCGGCTGCCGAACCCTTGTCCCCGGAGATCTGGAGTCGTTGGCGGGATAAGTTCGATGCGGAAATCATGGACGGAATTGGCTCCACTGAGTTGCTCCACATCTTTTGCTCCAATGCTCCCGGCGCCTTGAAAGTCGGATCAAGTGGAAAGCCCGTGCCCGGTTACGAACTGCGTCTGGTTGGCGATGATGGGCTACCGATCAGGACCGGTAACGTGGGCCGATTGCAGGTCCGTGGTCCAAGCTCGAGCATGGAGTATTGGCGGCAAAGAACCAAGACACAAGAAGTCATCGTCGGGCACTGGGTGGCGACCGGTGACATTTATCGCTTGGATGACGATGGATATTACTGGTTCGAGGGCCGCGAGGACGACATGGTCAAAATCGCCGGGGAATGGGTCTCTCCTGGCCAGATCGAGGGTGTTCTCATAACACACCCAGCGGTCGCGGAAGTGGCAGTGACTCCGCAGAACGTCGATGGCCTATCGCGCATTCGTGCATCGGTCGTTCTCGCTCGCGGCCTCGTTGGCTCAAATAGCCTCGCGCGAGAACTGCAAAAGTGGTGTCAGGACCACCTTGAGCGTTATAAATATGCTCACATCATTTGCTTTGTCGAGCATTTGCCGCGGAACGCGTCAGGCAAGGGTGGCCGGCCCAAGTTAAACGCCTAAGAGCTGGCAAGACAGCATGCGCGCTTGCACGATGAATGCGTTTTGTTGCCACTGATAGTGGGGGTCATACCGAGTAAGGCGCCACACATCCACTGTACGCGCAACCCCGATCCTTCGGGCTATGCCGAAATGGGTGCGGGTCCAGTTCGAGAGTGCAGACGGACAGTCGGGCCTTGATCGCCGCGCAGCGCGGCTGCCGGACGACTGCGACCGCAACGGAATACAGTCGAACCAATACGTGGCCATTTTGCTAGGACCAGTGAAGCGGGTACAGACGTAAGCAGCCTGCAAAACACAGGCCGCTCCGGGATCAGAACTCCGCAACTGACGCAGTGCCGAACCTCCGCAGGCGCCGAGTACAGCTACCAGCCCCTCAAGCCTGACACGACCGTTACATCACATTCGACGACTTCAGGTAGATACGAACATGGCCGAGGCATCAGAGCGGTCACTAATGCGATATGGCTTGGACGCTTAAAAGCCCGGTGGGCCGCTCAGGCCGCGACCACTTCGTACCTCTCGACGGCTTCGCGCTTCCGGGATAAACGGTGAGAGCCGCAATAATACCGGGCGCAGCTGCGAACATTAGCCAGAAGCCGGGTGACGCCTTGTCTTCGGTTCGGTTAATCAGCCAGGTCGAGGCGAATGGCGTGAACGTGCCGAACAAGGCGGCGGCCAGTGCAAAGGCCAGCGAAAAGCACGTCGTGCGCACATGCTTCGGCACGATCTCAACAAGAGCACCAAGCATTGCACCACTGTAGGTGCCGAAATAGAAAGAGAACATCATCTCTACCGCCAGCATCTTGCCGAAGCTTGGTGCGCTCACAAGCCAATACAACGCTGGATACGTGGTTACCAAGGCAAGCCCGGCAATGATCAGCAGAACCGGTTTTCGGCCTATCCGGTCGGACACGGTGCCGCCTATCGGATTCCAGATGAAGTTGGTCACAGCGACCAGGAGCGTCACCAACAGAGCATCATGGGAGCTTAGCTTCAGCACGGTCTTGCCGAATGTGGGCGTATAGACAGTGACGAAATAGAACGTCGTGGTGGTCAGGATAGCTATCATCATCCCCAGAACGACGATCCGCCAGTTCGCAACTGCCGAGGCAAAGACCTCGCGGGCGGTCGGATGCTTCTCCATCGCCAAAAACTCCGGCGTTTCCTCCAGCGTCCGGCGCAGAAAGAAGACAAGCGGAATAATCAAGCAGCCGACAAAGAACGGAATGCGCCAGCCCCAGGCGGAGACGAGTTCGGCCGGCATCAATTCGCTCAACACATATCCCAAGATCGCCGCGACAAAGATCGCGACCTGCTGGCTCGAAGACTGGAATGACGCGTAAAGGCCGCGCTTACCGGGGCTTGCGATCTCCGCAAGGTAGACCGAAACGCCGCCGACCTCGACCCCTGCAGAAAAGCCCTGCAGTAGTCGCCCGAGCAGCACGATTGCGGGCGCGGCAATGCCGATGCTTGCGTAACTAGGGCAGAAGGCGATGACCACGGTGCCGATCGCCATGATCGATAGCGTCACTATCAGCCCTTGTCGGCGGCCGAGCTCGTCGATATACGCGCCAAGCACGATCGCCCCGACCGGACGCATCAACGCGCCGAGCCAAAAGACCCCGAACGTGTCGAGCAGGGACGCTGTTTCGCTGTCGGCCGGGAAGAATGCCTTTCCAATGGCGCTGGCATAGAAGCCGAATAGGAAAAAATCGAACTGCTCAAGGAAGTTGCCGCTGGTGGAGCGCACAATCGCGCCGACGCGCGACTTAACCATTGGTGCAGGCGTGGGCGAAATTTGTAACACCGCGAGTTCCTTCCCGTCTGAAATGGCCGGTTGCGGAAAAACCTCGCGCCAGCCCAATGTAGCCAAGCCGCCAATCTGCGATCACGCAGATACGACCGACCGATCCGAAACCGTCTCGCATTCTCGGCATATTTTCGGCGGTCGGAGTGCGAACCCACAGATTTTGGCAACCCATGTTCATCCGCTGGAGGGAGTTCGCCAAACACGGATGGTTTGACAATTTTGCGGCGAGACTGGATCTCGATGAAGGCCATTGGGCGGAAAAGACCACGCCGGAGAATGAAGCAATCTCATTTGAAGCTTGTCCGTTGTCAGACAGCCGCACGCATCTGTTTGTTTAGGAACAGGTGCGGTTCATTTGCAAATGGTCGAGTGTTTTTAAAGCCAGGTCAGCAGCTTAGGTCGATTTCGCCGTTGGTTGGCACGGCGGTTGCTAGGAAGATGCGGCAACACTGAGCGAGGGCTGAGTGCACGCCGACGCCTCAAGACGAGCGATGCTCTCCTTCCCTTAAACCCGTGTGCCCCGTTTTTCGAGAGAGAAACAGGCTCGCTCGCAACGAGAGCGTGCAATCTTTGGCAAATCGGTTGATGGAGAGCAATGTGGCTTCACTGAGACAAATCGCATTCTATGGTAAGGGCGGTATCGGCAAGTCGACCACCTCGCAGAACACGCTCGCGGCGCTGGCCGAGATGGGCCACAAGATCCTGATTGTGGGCTGCGACCCCAAGGCAGATTCGACCCGACTGATCCTGCACGCCAAGGCGCAGGACACGATCTTAAGCCTCGCCGCGGACGCCGGCAGTGTCGAGGATCTCGAACTCGAAGACGTGATGAAGATCGGCTACCAGGACATCCGCTGCGTAGAGTCCGGCGGCCCGGAACCAGGCGTCGGCTGCGCCGGCCGCGGCGTCATCACTTCGATCAACTTCCTCGAAGAGAACGGCGCCTATGAGGGCATCGATTACGTCTCTTACGACGTGCTCGGCGATGTCGTCTGCGGCGGTTTTGCCATGCCGATTCGTGAGAACAAGGCGCAGGAAATCTACATCGTCATGTCAGGCGAGATGATGGCTATGTATGCCGCCAACAACATCTCGAAGGGCATTCTCAAATATGCCAACTCGGGCGGCGTGCGGCTCGGGGGCCTGATCTGCAACGAGCGGCAGACAGACAAGGAGTTGGAATTGGCGGAGGCGCTGGCCAAGAAGCTCGGTACCAAGCTGATCCATTTCGTGCCCCGCGACAATGTCGTGCAGCATGCGGAACTGCGCCGCATGACTGTGCTGGAATATGCGCCAGACTCGCAGCAGGCCGATCACTATCGCCAGCTCGCGACCAAGATCCACAACAACGGCGGCAAGGGCATCATCCCGACCCCGATCTCCATGGATGAGCTCGAGGACATGCTGATGGAGCACGGGATCATGAAGGCGGTCGACGAGTCCATTGTCGGCAAGACTGCCGCCGAACTCGCTGCCTAGCGCAAGGCGAGCGACGGACGCCGGTCTCCTTACATTCCCCTCCCGAGGAGACCGGTGTTCGCGGCAAAATGCTGGGTGACTTGCTAATTTCCGTCGATCTGTTTGACCAGATCGACTGACGCGAGCGGCGTACCGGGAGCGGCAACCTGCGCTCACCAGACGTCAGGTTGCTCAAATTGCAAGAACGCGAACCCTGCGCTGCTGGTCGTGCGGAGGTTCCGCAACATATCCAGAAAATCAACCGGTTCGCAGGGTCTCATCGCCCTCACTGTTGGTCGTCGGCTCGATCGACGGAGGTCTCTTTGCCTGTTTACTCGTCACGCCCCCCACTTGGCGGCCGCGCGCATTGCACTGGCACGGCGACGCGCTGAACCCTCGGTCGACAGGAGGGGGCCGGAGCCGATTTGCTGATGACGCTGTCTGTTCTCTTCAGCTCGTCTCCTGCTGCCTTGCAAGCCCCGATCGAAAGTCTGATGCCAAATCCCGAAGGTCGCTGCTTCGCCAGGCCGTCACCGGAGGATCTCAATCGATTGGCGTTCTGCTCAATCGAGGCTGCCGAGTAACACTTTTTTGCGGGTCCTGGGTGTGCAGGCGCACACAACGAACTACGCGCACTTGGCGAGCATGCAGCGCCCATGGCAGACATCTTGCGAGATAAAGAACCTGACGAGTAGTAAAATTCGTTGATGTCGGATTGAATAGCTTTTGGCGACCTACCACACCATGCGCGAATGCGATGTGCCTCTGGTGTTGGGCACGGTCTCCGGTACCGTCGAGTCGATCCCGCTGGCGCATCCGTCGGGATAGCAGAAGCGCGCGGTTAGGCCACGAATTTCGGGAGCGGTTGGCTATCGGCAAAGGTACGCAGCCTACGGATTGCGCGATTTAAGGCGTTGTCGTCCGTCCTGGCCAAGCAACTGTCCAGTCTTGCGATTTATAAAGTGCAACTGCGAACAAGCGGGGCAAATAATGCCTTGAAATTCTTGGTTCGTCGCGTTGCTCTCATCATCCTCCAGCCATTGCTGAACCATCATGTTGGTGACCGAGCAGGTAAAAATGATAGCGCGCATATGACCCCTACGGGATTGAGTTCTGGTCAACCCCGGGCCCTGCCTGTCAACCTTGCGGCCGGAATCGCGCTGGTCCAAGCTAGGCGGACCCGACACCAACCTATACTGCGGAATCGCGGACAATGATTTGTTCTCGCGCAAGCCGTGCCGGCCTGAGAGCTGAAGAAGATGTCGGGAATCGATCCGTTCCAGAAAATCGATTTAACCGCTTGGAATGATTGTTGCACGGCAGTCGCCTGGAGGCCCGAGAATGGCCTGCCGGCGGACAACATCAAGAGCTTCCACTCACATGGTGGGACTAGATCTACGCGAGGTATCCTTTGCTCCCGTAACTCTTCATTCTGAAATGCCGATCGTCGCCCAGCCTATTCCTTGTCTGCCAGCTTGATCGCTTGTTCAACAGGCGCTCTCTCATCTTAGCCGAGGTCTGAATGACAGTACTCCTTGCGTCTCCAGCTAAACTACATGAGCCGATAGTGCTGCCAGGCTACGAGCAATTGCTTCACCGCGCCCGCACTCTGTACCATCCCCACCCGTTCGCTGCTGAGATGTCAAAGGATCGGCTTGCAAGTCTGCTTCCTGACTACTTCGCGATGTCGGAAGCATTCCCTCTTCTACAGGCTGGATCGCAAAAGGATCTTGCATTTCACGCCATAGACCATAACCAAGGCATCCCTCGCGATGTCGAGCTCACCAGTGTGGTTGCAAACTTTATCTCTTGGGATGAAACGGGAGGCCATCGGCTGGTTCTCCGAGGCGGCAACGCCGCGTTACCGCAAATATTGGATACGACAAAGTTTCACTCAAAGCTGTTTGCAAAAGATGTGTCCCGGCTGCTCGGCCGGGCAATCGAGCCCAACTATAGTGCCATAACGCGTCAATACCTGCGTGGCCTATATAGCGGATTGTCGTCGAGAGATCCCATACTGCGTAGCGCAGCCATGGTAGCGTTTGAACTTCATGCCGGGGAAATGATCCAGGCCCTATGGACCACCGTGGCCGACACTTTCGATGCTCGAGTTGATGAACTTGAGTATTTCAGGCTCCATGTGGGCGGTGAAGATCCTGCGGAAAAGCGTCACGGCGAGATGACAAGCCGGCTCATCGCAGAGCTGATTCCTGCCGATAGCGTTGGTCGTTTCCTGGATGAATTTGATCGCGCGTACGGTCTCAACGTCGAGTGGTGCCGCGGCTTGGCCGGAACTCGCTCGCTCGAGCGGATTCGGAGGCCGGAGGTTGAGCACAGGGGCCGATGCCACTGTGGTTCTGTCAGATTTTGTGTCCAGGCGCCAGCCGATATTTCTGCCGTGAGCTGCAACTGTTCAATCTGCCAAATGTCTGGATTTTTGCACATGCTGGTTCCCCGCGACAAGCTCAGGATCGAATGCGGCGAAGAGCTCCTCAGCACGTATCAGTTTAATCAGAACATCGCGCGACACACGTTTTGTCAGGTTTGTGGTGTGAAGCCATTTTATCGCCCAAGATCGAACCCTTCAGGCTTCAGCGTAAATGTTCGATGTCTTGATGCGACGACGATCGAATGCTTAAGAATAGACGAGTTTGACGGGAAGAACTGGGAACGCGCGATCCCCTCGCTCCAGGTGGATCGAAGCTGCTGTCATTAGTTTAAAAGATCGAGCCGATCTGAAAAGGCCTGCATAATGAGTGACGGAGCCGATCTTTTCTCAGAGGATGACCTCGCAAGATACCGGACAGAGTTAAGAGCTCACGGTACGGTCTTGCTGCCGCCCCAGACCATGTTCACCCCGGATGAATTGGCTAGGATTGATCTGCTGGAATCCGATATTCCAGAAGAAGAAGTGCGGAAGGGAGATGCCGGCGATTCTCATGATGTTTTGGTAAAACGAGTGCGGGTAGCCCACCCAGGCTGTCGTCCGGGTAACGTGAATGGCGCAGCTTCCGCACAAATCATCGAACTCCTTGAGAGGCGGCAGCGCCTCTCCACGCTCGGAAAGATCTTCGGATCGGCGTCAGAATACGTTATTCGCCGATGTCAGGTCCATCGGATGCCACCTGAATCGTTCGTTGGCATCCATGTCGATGCTGAAAGTGACCCTGACTTCGAATTCGCAGTCATTCTCCAGCTCGCCAGAGGTTTCGAGGGCGGTGAGTTCGTCGTGTATCCAACCGGGCGCAATCCCCAGGTGTTTCGCCCGACATTGGGAAGCGTACTTATCACAACGTGCAGGTTCCGGCATGAGGTGAGACCAGTGCGCGCCGGCGTGCGACGATCACTGGTCTATTTCTGCTCAGGTTACACCGGCGCCAATCGACGGATAATGAACTCCCCCGCCTGATCGCATGACGGCTCGGTTAATAGCCGAAGTGATCGGATACTCTATCGCCCGTCCCATGGATCGGCGTCGAACGGCGCCCGGTGCTCTGGCCTTACCTTACGGTGCGCCAGCTCAAGCAAGCATGAAGGGCAGGTGCCTTGCAAAGAGCAGGGGAGATGCAAGAACCGCAAAATAGCGCTTCAGCTGCCGATATTTTGGCGATGCAGCCAAAGGGCCGCTTGCCGGCTCTGCAGGCATAGACCGCCGAACCGCCCGGCTCCCATGTCTGGAGGAGCTGCGAGTCCGTAACATAAGAGCGGAGTAGCCTGCATCCCGGTTACACGATCATCAGACAAGCCTACTTGACCGCAGACGGGTCATCGGGACCTGCTGCAGGTCGTGCGCGACTGACAGTCCCGGAAGTTGCTACTGACGCTTCCTCAAGCGCCGTTTTCTGTAGCAAAAGATCGGTGACGATCCGTCGAAGCCGTTGGTTCTCGAGCGTAAGCTCATCCAATGCGAGTCGCATATCATCAATGCCAGGTGAGGCTGTCGGCCTTGTCTCTACGGCTACGGAGCGTTGCGATGGGGGCACGCTGTCATTGCTGAGCGACAATTTGCGCCAACGATGAAGGGTCATTACGCTTACGCCGAGCTCCTTGCAGGCTTCCAGTTGCGAAACGCCCGTTCGCGCGAGCTCGTCTGCTCGCACGAGTTTCGACAGGATTTCTTGGTTCGAATGTTTCTTCATGTCTCTGCCTAGTTTGCTTGCATCCATCGCTCGGGGCTGGCGTGGTACCCCCAACCCCGCCATTCGATGCCTTTGTCTCGTTCAGACTTTGCTCAAGAGCCGATCTTCTAGATTGCGGCCAATCAGTCTGTCGCGCGCGATCACCAGGCACTCTACTGTCTCTGTCTCTGGATCATCGGCAAGCGGTATCACGCCCTGTCTATGTGCGGTATCGAATAGACATCCTTCATTTGCCAAATAATCGATAGTGGCTCGCAATGAGCGAGACTTTACGTTACGCACGGATGAAATCACGTAGTGGTCAGAATAGTCCGGGCCTAATAGCCGCAAGGCTATGCTGTGGAGCACCGATCCTCCGCCCCACCGGCCGTTCGCCTCATTAAACAGCAGCTGCCCGTCAACTGACAAGATCGCGTCGACGTTGATCAGCCCACGGTATCCCAAGGTCCGCACAAGCTCGACAAATCTGCAGGCGTGAGCGTATGCAGCCGAACTCCGGCAAATGCTAATATCGCTCGGGATCTCCAGTCCGGTCCAAACGAGAGATCGCTCTGACCCATCGGCGCTCGGACGCATGCGGATGCTTCCACTATTCATGTAGCCGATCGAGCCGTGTGTCTTGATTTCGAACTCGAGGTAAAACATGGAGCGGGCCAAATGGTAGGATTCGACAATCGCCGTCTTGCACGACGGCGTCGTTATCTCAGACCATAATGCCTCAGCCTCGAACAATGACCAATGGAGCCGGCGGGTTTCTCTCGCGCCGGGTAATGGAGCGCTATCCTCGCCGGTTAGGATAATGTTACCGACGCCGCCAGCTCCATTGTCTAGCTTTACAATGACCATTCCCGTTTCGCGGCTGAATGTGTCGACCGCTCTGAATAGCTCGTCCGCGCCTGTTGTTACGCATCCGCTTGCAAGGGGAAGCTTCGCGCTTGTCGCCAATTGACGGAAGTGGCTCTTGCGGTTCAAGAGATCTGATCCTCGCTGCAAGGCAAAACCGTCCCCGTTCTTCGGTATGCCGAGCGCGGCAGCTAAGCGGGCGACCCCTTCGGTCAAGTAGCAAGCGCAAAGTGTCCAGTCAGACCTTTGACGCAGTGTCTTGCTTAGCTTCTCGACAATTGTATTGGACTGCAACGTGGAATCATTGAGGATTCCCTGAGCCGCGTCCGGCACAATGACCGAGACCCTTGATGGGTCGAACTTTAGCGTTGCGCCGATGTAGTTCAGCAGGTCCGGCGGGACGGCTACTGGAGACACGATAACATCGTCCTCCCGTGCGAACCATGCGGAGCGCCACGCTGACTTGGCCGCCAGCGAAACTTGGATTGGCGTCAGATCGGTGCCTGACATTTGAGCGGTGCCGGCATTCATGATGAGAATACGGGGCATCATGAGGCCCGGCGCATCGGATCACAGGACGTGGCCGCAGCCTTCCGATCGATACGATCGAACCGGCGAATCTGGCCTAAATTGACAAGCCGAAAGGGACCGCTTCGTCGCGCCGCGCAAGACCACTTGCGCATGGGACGGAAGCATTGTGGTTCTTTCCCGGCACTCAAAACGTTCAATTCCGGCTGCCGTCCCGAGCCGAGCATGCGTCGAACTCCTTGAGCATGAAATGTTGAATTTTGCCGAGTGCCGTCCGCGGTAACTCCTGGGTAAAAATGATTTCCCGCGGCGTTTTGAAGCGAGCGAGCTGTGACTGTACATGCGCGGTCAGCAGGTCAGCATCGTTCCGCGCCCCGGGTCGCGCAATCACATAGGCAACCGGCACCTCTCCCCAGCGTGAATGGGCGCGACCGACGACAGCACATTCGGCGACATCAGGGTGCTGCGCAAGGACACGCTCGACTTCCGCCGGATAGATGTTTTCTCCGCCGGAAATGATCATGTTCTTCTTGCGATCATGGACCCAGAAGTAACCATCGGTATCTCGCCGGCCGATATCGCCCGTGCAATACCAGCCGTCGCACAGCGCCTCCCGCGTGGCTTGGTCGTTGCCCCAATATTCGCTGAAGATATTGGGACCGCGCACCGCGATTTCGCCTGGCAGACCTCGCGGCAGCTTATTGCCGGATTCATCGATGATTGCCGCCTCGCAGCACAGGCCGGGGAGGCCTGTCGAGCCCTCGCGCGAGAGATCGCCGCCGAGTCTCATATAGATCGCAATAGGGCAGGTTTCCGTGGCCCCATAAACCTGCAGTACTGTTACACCGCGATCGACCAGCCGTCTAATCAGGTCACTTGGCACCATTGCAGAACCAGTCGAAATCGCCTTGAGCGAAGACAGATCCGTCGTTGACCACGCATAGCATTCAGTCAGAGCCCGAATCATCGTAGGAACCAGGAGGGCCAGCGTTGGTCGATCGCGGTCAAGCGCAGCCAGCACGTCCTCCGGCGTAAAGCGTGCATGAATGCTCACGGTAGCGCCGTGATGCAAAGCCGGCGTAGTCTGGATGTTGAGGCCGCCGACATGAAATAACGGCAAAACCGTCAAAATATGATCGGCCGAGGTGAGGTCATGCATATGCTGGCTCATGACGCCATTCCACAGCAATGCCTCCTGTCGCAGCACGGCGCCTTTCGGTCGGCCTGTGGTGCCTGATGTGTAGACGATCAGAAGTGGGCTGGACAAATCGGCGTTAGGATCGCGACCGTCGCCTCGGCCCCGTTCCAGCAGTCCATCCCACTTACTTCCGCCCAGCGGCGAAAAATTGAGCCCGACAACGAAAGTATTCGGCAGTTGCTCTCTCAAGGTCGGTAGCAGCTGCTTGAATGCCCGTTCAAGCACCAGCACCTTGGGAGTGGCGTTCGACAGAATAAAGAGCTGCTCGGCGACTGCGAGGCGGGAGTTCAATGGCACCAGGATCGCGCCCAGCCGCGCGCAAGCATAAAGTAGTGCGAGATAGTCAGGTCGATTGAGGCTCAGAATCGCGATTCGATCGCCCTTCTCGACGCCGAGCTGACTTCTTAGTGCGCGTGCGACATGCTCGATGCGTCGGTTGAACGCGGCGTAACTTAGGGTCTGGCCCTCGAAATGGATTGCGGCTTTGTTGGGAGAGAATTGGGCGTTGCGTTCAATCAACGTGCATAGAGTCATTGTCACGTCATCATCCATTCGACTGTGTCGAAGAGTGGCCACTCTCGGTGAGGTCTAGGCGAGGAACCCGCCGTCTTTGACCGCGAGTGCGGGTTCGCCGGCTCGCTGTGTGCTCGCGGGCATCAAGACGGATGCCATTCGAACTCTCTTTGTGGTCATTGTGCGTTCCGGACGATGGTTAACCACAACGTTACCTCTGACATATTCAGTGCAGCCCCGTCGGTCAGGTCTCTATGAGGCGAAAGTATTCTGGAGGTACTGATCGCAATCCACGATCGTTTACCTATCCAGCTTTGCTCGACGAGGACTACGCGCGTCTAGCCATGGTGGTACGTGCATCTGTTCATGGTGATAGGCGCACCATGACGATTCCCAGCGTCTTCCTCTGCGCACAGGCTCCCCGCACATATAGGCGGCCCCGGGATCTTCATCTTTGAAGCCAACAACGGCCCGGCATTGCCCTTTATTGTGATCAACCAGCAAGACCTTCTTGGAGCCGTCAGGTTCTTTCACTTTGCCACTCCGGGAAACTTGGCAATTTGTTTCAACGTCGCGCCGATCATCAGACCGACAATGGAGGCAAAGATCGTCTGGCGCTGTTGCGGGCGGCCAGTCCTTCCTTTGTTTATGTCGACCGGGTGGGTCATCCGAATAAAAGCATGCCGCTCGATGAGTTATGGCTGAGGCATGAGCACTATCGGAGGAGATTGCCAGTTGTCGCGTATTGCAGCGCAAGCGCAGTTGAGAAGCTCGTGCCGTCCAGCGGACCCCGTACGCCCCACGAGCCGCTGCGGGTACGCGCCGGTAACGGGCGAAGGACGTGCCGCTTCGGTCCATCATTGCGGCCCCCAAGCCTCGCGACCTACCCACGGCTGCTGTGCGTTCTGCCAAAAGGCGCGCGAACACCAACGCAGGTCAAACGTCCCAATCCGAAAGCACCGTGGCGTGGCGCGACATTGAATTGTGGACCTCATACCGCAGACCTCAAAGAATGGGTTAGGCTCGGCATCGCCCCGATGCTATCGCGGTTGCGTAAAGAGCGGAGGAACATGTGTAAGCAAGAATCTATCAACCACAGCACATCGAGAGGCCGAGAGGGGCCATACTAACTCGTTCAGCGGCGGATATCCCTGTGACTATCGGCCTCGCCAAAACCGCCTTCGCGTCCATCGCTGGCGCGGCCGCGTATGTTAGCGCTCGCGCGAATGGATGCACCAAATCAAGTCGACCTCAGTTTGCTCAAGCAGGTGTTCTCCCAGCTGTTCCGTCCAAGACCACGAGCACAAGAGCGCGCCGCACAATGATAATTCGTTCCATGATCTCTTCTATGCCCATCCGGGCACGTCAGGCCCGGGGACTCATTACTCTAAAACTCTACAATCTGACGTTACGTGCGATTCAAGGCCCTTTGGGCCCGGCATGTGGAAATGCGCAACTCGCGGCACAACCGGCAATGATGTGCTCGCAACTGGCCCTTCAGGCCGATTCCTGGTTCTTGTCGAAATGAAGAACTGTGGGATCGCACGTGAACTCAATGTCGTGTCATTTTATCCATCAAAAACTGGCCAATGATCCGAATATTCTACAGTTTCCGGCCACTCTTCTCAGCCCTAAGCGGTTAGCAGAAGAACAGCTGCATCCCGGCCACCAAAAGTATGGCGGCGAGAATGTCTCTTGTCAGTGCCTGCCCCAACCATCTCAGGCCAATCGCAGTTCCCATGACGGCACCGGCCAGCACAGCCAGGGCGTAGAAGAAGAGGCCAGGCGAGGGGAGCTGTCCGGCAGAAAGTGTGCCGACTAGGCCAACGGTCGAATTCAGCAGGATGAAGGGCGCCGATATAGCGGCCGTTTGCTTCGGAGAGGCCCAGTGCAAAGAGATCAGCACGGGGTGAGGAAGACGCCGCCGCCAACGCCCGTCAGGCCGGAAACCAGTCCGACAACCGCGCTAACGATCAAAGCTCCCGAAACCGGGGTCTCATGATCGAGGAAGTCGGTGTTATTCCGCCGTAAGATCGTGGCCGCTCCGGCCAACAACAAAACCAGTCCCGTCGTGGTTTTGTATACACCTTCATTGAGCACGATGGACCCGCCGACGAGCGCCGTTGGAACCGATGATAAAAGCAGTGGCAGCAGCTTTTGCCAGTCGACCACTTTGTGCCGGTTGAAGACCCAAGTCGAGTACGCCGCCGCGATCACATTGAGCGCGAGCGCGGTGGGGCGCATCTGCGTGGGAGGAAAGCCGGCGAATGCCATCAATGCCAAGAACGCCGTCCCCCCCGGCCTGGCCTACGGTCGCGTACAGCAATGAAATCACGCCGATCAGCAGAGCGAACATGGCCGTAGCTCCCTAGTGCCTAAGGTCGGAGCCGCTGCGGAAGAGCGGTCGCCGCCTGGGCGGATAAGGCCGCCACCTAGGCAAGCTGCCACCGTACCGGTGGGATCGTGAGCGGTGCGCCCGTGAACCGGACCGCGATGAACGCTGCCCTCTTGAGGACCTGCGGTGTGGGACAGCGTCACCGCAGGATCGTCGAACGCCTTCAGATGACCTGAGCACTTTCTTCGCTCGGGGAAACGCTGTGGGATGTATCCACCGTCGGTAGCTTTCGACGAAACCTGTCTCGCAGCAAGCTACAGCTTGTCTGATACGTCCATTGTTTCGATGTATGCGCGAATCACGTTTGCTTCGACATCGATCCAGCCGCACTCGCGAGCGGTTGCGATCATCTTCGTGCAGCCCGTGTCCCACCGTTGGTCGTCCTTGGGCGTCCCGGCAGGGTAGGCACTAGATCAATAGGAACCAGGGCCTTGTCCTGGTCAAGGAGCGTGATTCCTCGCAGGTCTGGAGAATTGATTGTAGGTGCTCCTTTCAAGACCACCTTGAAACTGCGAAAGTTGATAGGATCGGTCAGTTGTACGCCGCTTTCTGGTAAGTCTTCCACGATCATTGCTTGGCTCCATATCGTCGCTGCGAACATGGGACGGCCACAGTTCGATCCGTCTGCCCGGAAAGCAGCTGGTTTCAGCCGGGCAATAACGCCCGAAGCTCGCCTCGAAAGTTGACCAGGGGATTGCCTTGACCCGCTCGCGTCGCGACAATCCGGCCGATAAAGATGCCATGTGTGCCCACTCGGTGATGTCGATGTAAGACGCATTCGAGCGCGTAAGCTGCGCTTTGCAAGATCGGTACGTCGATGACACCCTGGTTCCAGGGGGCCGTATCGAAACGCTGGGCGCCTTTGGCACCATCTCGGCCGGCGAAACGTAATGCGAGATCCTCTTGATCGCCGTGGAGAAGACTCACGCCAAAACCGCCGTTGGCCAGTATCGCATCGTGAGTCTCGGAACCGCCATGAATTCCGACCAGCAAGCAGGGCGGCTCCATGCAGATCGAGCTGAGAGAACTCACTGTCAGTCCACGTCGGCCCAGTGCCATCCCAGTCGCTACAATGGCCACGCCGCTGGGCAGATTTCCCATCGCCTTGCGAAATTCGACCGCTTCGATGGACTGAATATCACTCTTCTCGGAAGGCAACTGACAGTTCATAGCCCGGCTCCAGAGTGGTGTTTGACTTCGAATACTTGCTTGAATGCGGAGGTTACGAAAGTATTGGACCGCAAACGTTTCGCTCGGCGTCAGGCGCAACTTGAAATTGATCGCCGGGATAGAGCGCGTGACCGCTCCATATGCAAGGAACGATACCGGTTCCCGGGGGACTGGCGCTCGGCTCGATGAGTTAGCCTGGCTCAGCGTCGGTACGGGTTGAGTGCTCACCTTCAACACGTAACAGCTCCGATGGCGATGGACGCCCGTACTGCTTGAAAAGGCGCTCTCTTGCACAGTAAAGACGCTTGTTCAGTGTCGCGTGCAACGATGCCCTCAGCTCAGGCGGGATCGAAACTTCCGTATCGATCATCTCTCGAAGCTTCTCAAACATGCGGTTGATCTGTTGAACAGATCCAAGCACTGTGACCGTCTGCCAAGATGTCATTGCTTGTCTCCTTTGGCGCGATACTGCGGAGGCGCGGGTTGTTGTTGGCGGGCCGCCGCCGGCTCTCGCGATCCGAGCGGCGATTGTTAAGCGCCCGACCAGCTAGCTGGGTTCGGGTAAGCCGGGCACACTGCAGACGACAAGCGGGATACTCTGGAGCGGCCTGGCGGCGCTCCAGCTCGAGTTCCCCAGCTTTGCATGAGTTTCTCCTGTTCAGGCCGATGCGCGGCACATCAATGCGAGCGATCATCAAGGTCTTTAATCGTCTTTGTTCGCGGCTCGCCCGCCAATGCACAAACCGGCGTGGATCGAACCCCACGCAATTGATTTTCAAAGCGCTGTGCAGTCTGAGCGTGGTTGCGGTGCCATTCCGGACGAAACGTCAACATCGTTCGTGGGGAGCCGCGTTTGGAGCGAGCAAACGTCGACTGAGATTGTCCGGCCATCAGCATTCTCCACTTGGAACTGTGGCGGCGCGTAAGAGCAGCGAACGGGTCGCGGCCGTCACGTCGGTCTGCCGCATCAGGCTTTCACCGACCAGGAAGGTCGAGATGCCAACCTGTGAAAGCCGCATGAGGTCGGCAGGCACCGAGATGCCACTTTCGCCGACGATTAGGCGGTCCTTAGGGATAAGGGGCGCCAGCACTTCGCTAACTGCGAGAGTCGTATCGAATGTGCGCAAATTTCGGTTGTTGATTCCGATCATAGGCGATCTAAGTCTGAGAGCGCGCTCGAGCTCCTCGTGATCATGGATCTCGATCAGCGTGTCCATGCCGTGCAGAAGCGCGGCGGACTCGATGTCGCGGGCCGCGCTATCATCAACCGCGGCCATGATGATCAGGACGCAGTCGGCGCCGTGAGCACGTGCTTCCAAGACCTGATACGTGTCGAATATAAAATCCTTACGCAGAACCGGCAGACGGGTCGCCGCGCGCGCCGCCGCCACAAAGTCAATGTGTCCCTGGAAGGACGGCTTGTCCGTCAAGACTGAAAGACAGGCGGCGCCGCCCGCTTCATAGTCTTTTGCTAGCGAAGCAGGATCGAACGTGGCACGGACAATGCCTTTGGAGGGTGAGGCCTTCTTGATCTCGGCGATGAGAGCATACTCTTTCGCGGCGTGCTTTTTCTGGATAGCGCTGACGAAGCTGCGCGGAGGCAATGCGCTGCGTGCGAGCGCCTCGAGGGTGGACAGCGGCAGCGCGCGCTTGGCAGCTGCGATCTCTTCGCGTTTGTAGGCTCTTATTTTGGACAGAACGTCGGACATCGGGCAGATCCGCTATCAGGCGTTCGATACAGCGATCAGCTGTTTCAACCGTTCTGTCGCGGCACCGCTATCAATTGACGTTTGCCCGAGGAGAACGGCTTCCTTCAGGGTCTCGGCCCGACCGGCGATGATCAGTGCGGCGGCTGCGTTGAGAAGCGCGACATCGCGGTAGGGGCCTGTAGTTCCATCAAGTACCATTTGAAGCGCGACCGCATTCGCTGCTGCATTGCTCCCTTTCAGCTTCGCGCTGCTGGCGCGGGGGAGGCCGGCCTCTTCCGGCGTCACTTCAAAGGTTCGGATCTCGCCTCTTTCCAACGCGGCAACAAACGTGGGCCCGCTGAGGGTGAGCTCATCGAGTCCGTCCGACCCGTTCACGACCCAAGCCGACTCAGCGCCAAGATTCCTTAACACCTGCGCCAGCGGCTTGACCCATTGCCGCGAGTACACTCCGACCAACTGTCGTTTCACCCCGGCCGGATTGCACAATGGTCCGAGCAGATTGAAGATGGTACGGGTTGCGAGCTCGACCCTGGTCGAGCGGACGTGCGTCATGGCCGCATGATGGGCCGGTGCAAACATAAAACCGATCCCAGCTTCGCGCACACAGCGGCCAATGCCTTCAGGTGTGATGTCGATCCTGACGCCAAGTGACGCCAAGACGTCGGCGGCGCCCGAGCGCGACGACACCGCGCGGTTGCCGTGTTTGGCCACTGGCACGCCCGCTCCGGCTACGATGAAAGCGGCGCAGGTGGACACGTTGACTGAGCCCGAAGCATCGCCGCCCGTGCCGACAATGTCGACAGGATCGTGCGGTACACTGACCCTGAGCATTTTACTCCGCATCACCGACGCTGCGCCGGTAAGTTCCTCCACGGTTTCGCCACGCACCCGCAATGCCATGAGGAATCCACCGATTTGCGAAGGTGTAGCTTCGCCGGAGATTATGCTGTCGAAGGCCGATGCCGCCTCCTGGCTGGTCAAGGTTGAACCAGTAGCAACTTTGCCAATGACGGATTTGAGATCGTGCATTTCCTGCTTTCGAGCAATGCTCACATCGTTGTTGACCACCGAGCGGATGTTGCTTGAAACAATCAAGCAACCGGGAGTGACCCTTCGGGACACCCTTGCAGGTCAGCTTCCGCTTCTCCTTCTCGGCCGAGTCCAGTGGTTCGATGATATTGATGGTGTCGCAGACGAAACGCGCAGACTTCAGTTATATGTTTCAAACGAGTGCCCGTAACTTGTTCGCAGCAATAACCGACCGCTCGATCGATCCTTGTCGACTTCCGAGCCTACAACCTCACGCAACGTGAGATTCAAGTGCCTCCTTGCGAGTTCATGTTCCCGCGCAGCTAAGACAATTGGCGTCAACGCCGCTAACCTTCGGACAACGTAGGGAGATGAAACGTCGAACAAGGGAACTGTCGAGTGCGGCTGCGAGCACTGTCGCATTGACTGCGCGACCATCACGTTCGCTGATGTTCAAGGGCGGTGATTGTTGGCAGACCGACATCGAAGCTGCCTGATCGGCAGGTGAGCGGCGTCGCCACACGCCGATCATACCCGAACGCTCGGCTTAGCGTGTCCGGGCGAGACAGGGCCTGACATAATCGAATGGAGACCCGGCAAGGTTATCAAGGTCTGTCGTCCTGCAAACGCACGAACCGCAGTGCCGGGCCGGGCGCGTAGGTTCGTTCGCTGTCCGGAATGTTTTGAGCCGGACGATGGGCTCCAAGCACCCAATTCGCGACGGTCCGTCGCACGCACACATTATTATAAGGGAACTATACTATAAGGGAGTTATAAGGGACTCTTGCGCCGGCCTGTGGCTCGAAAGCCAGCTTGTTCAATCACTGACCCTTACGTGGACACGCCGCCCAGGATCCTTGCCGGCCTCCATTGCGCACCGGCGGCGCACCGCCGCTGAACCCGCCGGGAAACACGGCTGGGCGATGCCTTTCGATACCGTTAAATAAATCTCGAATTCACGGGTCATGACCCGCGACGAAGGGATCGGTGCCGCTCGATTTGGAGTGCGTCAATGTATGGGGGTCCTGGGCAGGCGGCAAGGCGGTCGATCTCGACCGCGAGCTCAATGTGCCGACACGTGTCTACAGAGACATGTTGCTCAAACCCCTACAACGCGGGGATACCAGGGTGGTGAAGGTGAGTAGGCTTTCGATCGGGCGTATCGATTGTTAGGTGGTCGCCGGCAGCGCGCGAAACGCAGGTGCAGAGCCTGCTGTTCGTCGCCCGCTCCTCGCTGCTGAAGAACACGTCCCGATGATCGATCCGAGGCGGCGTCTCCAGAATCGGCAGCACACAAAGGCCGCATTCTCCGCGCCGGCAACCGAAGATCATCTCGACGCCCGCATCTTCAAGCGCCTCCAGAATGGACCGGTTGGCAGGAACGTCGATTTCCAGACCCAATCGGGGAATCCTGATCTTGAACGGCGCGTTTGCAAGATTGCCGGCGTTGCCAAACGTCTCGTAGCGGAGGTGCGCCGCGGGCCTTCCCGCTTCACGCCACAGGTGTTTAGCAGCGTCCAACATGCCGAATGGGCCACACACATAGAGCTCCCCGCGCGGATCCAGTCTAGCGATCTCGGCAGCAATATCAACGCGCTGTCCCTTTTCACTGACGAACAGAGAAAGCCGTTCGCCTATCTGACCGGCAAGCTCGTCCGCGAGCGCCAGACCGCCGCGGGTACGCGCGGCATAGAGCAGACGAAAATTTGCGCCCGCCTGCTTCAGCGCCAGCGCTATCGCGTGGATCGGCGTGATGCCAATGCCGCCGGCCAGCAGCAAATATTCTGGCCGGCCATGGCTCAATTCGAAGCTGTTGCTCGGCTTGGAGATCGTAAGGCGTTCGCCCGGCGTCAGGCGCCACATCCAGGCAGAGCCGCCCCGGCTGAATGCGACCCGTTTGACGGCGATGCGATAGAGCCCGTCTGCACAATGCCCTATCATTGAGTAGCTGCGCGGCTGCGAGCGGCCGTCGATATGCACCAAGATATCGATGTGACTGCCGGGCGTCGCCGGAACGAACGGCTGGTCCGGCTCGATCTCGAAGAGACGGACGTCAGGAGTGAGCTCGTGCGTGGCGCAAAGGCGTGCGCTAATCCAGTCTATCGGCTTGGCCATGATTTTTTGCTCACTCGGCCGCAACGTTTGCGATCGCGCCGACCCGTTCGTCGGCCGTCATCCGCTCGATCAGCCGCCGTGCCCAGAGCGCACCGGCATCGATGTTGAGATCGTAGAATGGCGAACGCGGGTTCTTGTCGATGGCGACCTGTTGCGCCTCCAAAATCCTGTGATCCTGGTCGTAGACACCCGCTCCCTTGTTGACGTGGGCGAGCTGGAGCTCTCTCGTCAGTTGCCCATCATGCCTGTTGTAATTTCGGACGAAGTTCCAGAAATAATGGCAGGTCGTCTCAGTCTCGGGCGTGATAGCCGCCAAAAAGGCGCCATTGACACCGTGCGCGCGATCGCCTTGCGGCGCGCCCGTATTTGTCAGCGCCACGCCGACGTCACCCGCCACGACCGACGGTGCCTGGAACGTGACGATCTGCCAGCGATCGACGCGACCCTGCCGTCCGAGCTGGCGCGCCCAGAACGGGGGCGGCTCTATGTCAATCATCCAGCGCGTCATCGTTGCCGTCTCCCTGGTGTGAGTCACATCGAAGGGCGCAGCCGTGATCGCCTCGTCCCCGATGCTGCCAGCGTGCACATAGGTCTCATGCGTCAGGTCCATAAGGTTGTCGATCACCAGGCGATAGTCGCATTTCAGCTGATAGAACGTGCCGCCGTCGCCCACCCATTGCGTGCCATCGTTCCAGTGAAAATCCGGAATTTTCGCAGGGTCCGCAAGCGCTGGATCGCCGGGCCATAGCCACACCAGGCGATGCCTCTCGGTGACGGGATAGGCGCGCACGCAGGCGGACGGATTGATCGTCTTCTGCGCAGGCATGTAGGAGCAGCGGCCCGCCGAATTGAAGACTAGCCCGTGGTAGCCGCACATGACGTCGTCGCCCTTGAGATGTCCGAGCGATAGTGGCAGCAGCCGGTGCCAGCAGGCATCCTCGAGCGCGGCAACAGCGCCGTCAGTTTGGCGGTAAAGCACGACATTTTTGCCGCAGATGGTACGGGCGGAAAGCTTGCGCTCGATCTCGCGGCACCATGCGGCCGCGTACCAGGCGTTCAGCGGGAAAGGCTTGTGTGCGTTCATGAGGCAGCGTGTCTCCATGGTTTGGCCGAGCGGTTTCGCGAGCCTGCCGTCTCGATCCTCAAGCTCGAACAGATTGCATTGAGAGTAGTTATCGGACAATCAGCCAGAGTTGATAATCCCTATCGACTTTTTCGATATGGTGTTGCAGCTTTCCTGATGGAGAAACTGAGCCGATGGCAAAGGACTGGGATCCATTCGCGATCGATTTTGCCGCGATCCGCACCTTGCGCCTGGTGTCGGAGCTGGGCTCCTTTTCGAAGGCCGCCGAAGCGTTAGGCACCAACCAATCGACAATCAGCTACACCATGGATCGGCTGCGCGCGGCTTTCCGAGATAGGCTGTTCGTGCGCCAGCGGGACGGAATCGCGCCAACGCCCCGCTGCGCCGAGATAGTCGAATCGGCCGGCCGCCTCCTCGAAGCATTCGAGGCTCTCGTGCAGCCTCCAGATTTTGATCCCGCAAGCGCGTCCGGACGGATTACGATCGTCTGCAACTATTACGAACGCTCGATCATTCTGCCTCGCACAATTGCCGAGCTCAGGCGTCGGGCGCCCCGACTGGTCGTGGAGATCAAGACCGCACGTGCCAAAGGCGTCGCGTACCTCAAACGCGGCGAGGCCGATCTTCTCGTCGGCCCCTACGACGTGCATGAAGAGAGCCTTTATCATCGTAATCTGCTGGATGACCACTATGTATGTGTGATGAACCGCAATCATCCGCTCGCGGGCAGGACGCTGCGCGTCGACGACTATGTCAAGGCGAGCCATGCCGTTGTCACCTATGGTGGAACCTGGCGGTCAGGCTACCTGCGAGGGCTCGATGAACGAGGCCTCTCGCTCAACCAGGTGATCGCTGTGCCGAGCATCTCGGATCTCACGCACATTCTTCCCAGCACGGATCTAATTTCGACGGTGCCGAGCCGCATCGCACCGAACATCGCCAAATCAGTCGTGGTAACGTCGTGTCCGTTTCCGGAGCCGTTTCAAATCGGCATGACCTGGACGTCTCGGACTCATCATTCCGCCGCCCACCAGTGGCTGAGGCAACTCATAGCCCGGATTGCGGGGGCTCTGCCGTACGAGGCCGCTCTCGCCGTATCGTTGGAACGCAGCCGCGGCAGCGGCGGCACCATAGTCTGAATCTCCCGACCGACCGCGCGGGTGTTTCTTCGTTTCTTCGCCTCCCGGCGAGTTATCCTCGATCTTCAACGGCCATCTGGATGATCCTGCTTGAGCCTGGCAATTTTATAGGCGCAACACAATCGCTCCCGCCCGGAAGTACTGGACATCGCGTACTTCAACGCGTGAATCCGTTGCCGGAAGGCATCAATATCGAGGCGGCGCTCGTCACCATGAAGCCACACGCCAGGTCATCTTATAGTCGACGACTTCCGATCTGGGCGACTTTAAGCCCGGCATTCTCGAGTGCCTCCATCACTCTGCTCGCAAGCGCAAGCGTGCCGCCCTGATCGCCGGGTACGGTGTGTGGCGAAAGGGCGTCGGCAATGATGGACCGAACCTTCTCGCGTTCGGCGAAGCCATCCTCGACATACTCGCCACAAAGATTGCAGGCGACTACCGCTCGGCCGCTCCATGGATCATGCGATGCAATTTCGCACCAGTCGCTGGCGCTACATTTCGGGCACAGCATGCGGCTTTGCTCCTAACGCGTTTTTGCTCGTGGCCTCGGTTCGTATCGGTTAACGCCCGTGATGGACATTCACCCTCGCACAAGCATGGTGATCGAGGAGGCCGTCTGGAACAGCCCACAGACAAATAGCACCAGCGAGGCGAGCGCCGATATTACCGTGCACATCCGGAACACGCGCCTGGCCTTGGCGCCACGCTCTCGACGCATGCCTTGCATTCGCCGAGGCTCGGAAGTGCCGAACTTCGCATCAAGTGCAGCCGCGGCACGGCCCACCATCGCGAGTAAGGCCAGTCCGGCGCCCAACCCGAAGTGGAGAGTGGCCAGCGAGATGGCGCTGATGAAGCCGAAGTTCATCCTCGCTGTCGCCGCTAAGGGCGCGAGACAAGCCAACACCGCCAGAGCAGCTCCACAGTTCACCACGATGAGGGCGCGCAGCGTAGCGTCGGCCGATTCAACCGCTGCCCTGCTAACGAAGTTGCGCAATCCGGCGTTCCGATCTTCCGCGCTCTTGTCATCTTCGAAGTGGGGCGCCTGACGCAGCTTGGCATCGCTCACCATCTCCTCGTGCGCCCACTGATTTTCGAAGTGCAGTTGTCTGTCGGGAGTGTTCACGAAAAACTCCTGGTCCGTTGAGGGAACAACATCGTCGCTAGGCGCGTCGCGCCAGGGCGGAGGGAACGGATCTCTTCGATTCCCCTGCGAAGTCGATTGGCTTCCAGAACCGATCGATTGCTCGTTTCGAGACCGCGGATCGCGTTGGTTGATTTCCATGTCGGCATCAGCTCATCGATCACGGTGTGGCACATTGGATTCACGCCCGATGCAGCTTAAGTCGTCTGCATCTACTGCGCATTAGTGGTTCCTCGCCGACAAGACTGGTCTTAACGCTGTCTCTTCTTCCGGCATCTTCGAGAATGTCGACGCGAGCCCATATTGAAAGCGGATGCGGCTGTCGCGGCCTGCTGTGCACCCACATATTGAGAAGGAAGGCGCACGAAGTGCCCCAAATGGACCGGCGCGTGCCGTTCATTGTTGTCATGAGACCTCGTCCGGTATCCCGCGATCGCGCGCAAATTCGCTTTCGTATCATTGGTAGTCACTCAATCTCTCCTATATCTCGCCTCGAGTCTGGCGCGAGCGCTACATTCTGAAAACGCCATAACGTGGTGTCTCGATGGGAGCATTCAGCGAGGCGCTCAGGGCGATTGCCAACGCGTTTCTTGTATCGGCCGGATCCAGGATGCCGTCGTCCCAGATTTCGGAGCTCGCGTAGTAGGCGCTCGAGCGATCCAGGTACTCTTCGAGAATCGACGCCCGGATCGATTCCAGCTCCCGCTCCGAGAGCCGCCCTCCCTTTCGCGCCAATTGTCTTGCTTTGACATGGGTGAGTACACCCGCGGCTTGCACGGCACCCATTGCAGATGTCTGAGACTGCGGCCAGGTGAACATAAACCGCGGATCGAAAGCGCGCCCTGCCATTGCGTAGGTTCCGGCACCGTGCGATCCGTTACAAACGACCGTGAATTTAGGCACAGAGGCCCCAGAAACGGCCATGATCAGCTTGGCACCATCCTTGGTGATGCCACCGCGTTCGTATTCGCGGCCGACCATGAAACCAGTGATATTTTGCAGAAAGAGCAGGGGCGTCCGATTCTTGTCGCATAACTGGATGAAGTGGGCGCCTTTCAGCGAGCTATCACTGACGGGTACGCCGTTGTTGGCAAGAATCCCGATCTGATATCCGTGAAGCCGCGCGAAGCCGCAGACCAGAGACTGGCCATAGCGTGGTTGATACTCGTGGAAGCGGCTGCCATCGACCAAGCGAGCGATGATCTCCCGCATGTCGAACTGCACGCGAGCATCCCTAGGAATGATGCCGTACAGTTCGGAAGCATTATAGGCTGGCGGTTCCGAAGCGGCCAGATCAATCGATGTTTTGCTGGGACGATGCAAACGAGCAATCACATCGCGGGCAATCGCAATCGCATGCATTTCGGAGCTGGCGAAGTAGTCGCCCGTTCCCGACACACTAGTATGCATGTCGGCGCCGCCAAGCTCTTCCGCCGACACGATCTCGCCAGTGGCCGCTTTCACGACCGGCGGGCCACCGAGAAAGATTGCTCCCGTACCCTGCACAATAATATTATAGTCACTGAGAGCCGGAACGTAGGCCCCTCCCGCGGTGCAATGCCCCATTGCGATGGCGACCTGCGGAACTCCCATCTTCGATAAAATAGACTGATTACGGAATATTCGACCCGCGTAGTAGCGATCCGCAAAGAACTCCGCCTGAAGAGGCAGATAGCCGCCCGCGCAATCGCACAGATGAACGACAGGCAGACGGTTCTCGATCGCTATGTCCAAGGCCCGAACGATCTTCTTCACCGATAGCGGATACCATGCTCCGCCCTTCACGCTTCCGTCATCGGCGTGCACGATCACCTCGCGACCCGCAACTATGCCGATGCCGGTGACCTGCGCTGCACCAGGAACTTCTCCGTCGTAAGCCTTGTTCGCGGCGAGCGTCGAAAGCTCGAGGAACGGAGTTTCCGGATCGAGCAAGGCCTCGACCCGATCCCGAACAAACATCTTGTTTTGCCGTCGCAGACGCTCAAGATCTCGTTCCGGACGGTTGAAGCGGGCGGCTCGTTGGCGCTCCTTCAGTTCGGCGACCAGCGCCCTATTGTGCGCCGCGTTGAGACGAAAGTCCTCGGATTTGACATCGGCGAGAGAAATGATCCTCTGCATTTCAGGAAACGCCCTCGGATAATGAAACGAGGACAGCGTCCCGCTCGAAATTCTCACCCTCTTTGAAATGAATACGCTCAACAACCCCCTCTCGCTGAGAACGGATGATCGTTTCCAGCTTCATGCCCTCCATCACCATCAATGGAGTGCCGGTGTAAACGAGTTGACCGGGCGATACCTTAGTCGCAACGACAATGCCTGGCATCGGTGCGCGAACAACAAGATGATTTGTTTGCGCGAAAGCGCAAGAGCGCGCTCTTAATGGCTCGACGTAGCGAATGACCCGTGTTGTTCCACCGATATTGATGTGGATGATATCGCGATCGATAAGAAACCTGACCGGAAGGCTCTCGCCTTCGATGCTGAGGACGCCGCTGCCGTCGCCTTCATGGGCGAACGCGACCGAGGTGATAACCTTATCACCTAAAGAGAGGCGATAACCGCCCCGGCAGCGTGAAAGCCACAACTGATGTTCGATGCCATTCGTCTCAAGCGAGTGCTTCACGTCAATTTCTCCAACTGCCTACTGCTGCGTGAAGCTCGGGCACGGCATCTGCCGACTCTCGGATCTCTCTTGTCAAGAGGGCGGCGGTCGCAAGGAATGAAGATAAATCCGCATCGCCCGCGGCAAGGTGTGGGTTTTGCTCGAGATATCCCGTATGGATGTCTCCGCTCAGAAATGCCTCACCCGCGAGAATACGCATAAGAAAACTCGCGTTTGTCTCGCAGCCGAGCAGCACCAGCTCTCGCATCGCGCGATATGCCTTTAGCGCGGCTTCAAGGCGCGTAGATGAATGCACGATGATTTTTGCCAGCATTGGATCGAATGCTGTCGTGATCTGCTGGCCGCGCAAGATGCCGCTGTCGATCCGAACCCCGTTGCCCCCAGGGTACTCCAGCACAGTGGCCTTGCCGGTCGTCGGGGCGTATCCGCGCTTCGGAGCTTCCGCATACAGCCGGGCCTCAATCGCGTGGCCGTTCGGTACGACGTCGGGCTGCGTGAATCCAAGTGCGTGGCCCGCTGCGAGACGGATTTGCTCGGCGACGAGGTCGATGCCAGTGATCATCTCGGTCACGGGATGCTCGACCTGGAGGCGCGTGTTCATCTCGAGAAAATAAAACTGTGCTCCGTCGAAGATGAATTCAACAGTACCCGCGTTGCGATATCTGCCGGCAAGAGCTATGCCGACGGCGGCTTCGCAAATCCGCTTCCGCATTTCGGGTGACAAGGCCGGAGAGGGCGCTTCCTCGATGATTTTCTGGAAACGACGCTGAACCGAGCACTCCCGTTCGAATAGATGCACCACGTTTCCGAAACAATCACCAAGCACCTGTACTTCAATGTGGCGTGGGTTTTCGATATATCGTTCTACATAAAGTCGCCCATCGCCGAAGTATCGCTGGCCCTCACTGTGTGCCTGCGCAATTGCATCCTCCAGCCTCCCGAGGTCGCTCACAATCTGCATGCCCTTGCCGCCACCGCCCCCCGACGTTTTCACCAGCAACGGAGCTCCCATGGCTCGAGCCCTGTAGAGGAATGTCGCCGGATCGTCTTCTTCAATTGCCGAGGGAACGACCGGAAACCCGTTCCGCTGAACGAAGTTGCGGGCTCGGATCTTGTCGCCCATCAGCTCGATGCTTTCGGGAGCCGGCCCGATGAACGTAAGCGCTGCCGCTACCACGCTTTTAGCGAAGGCCGCGTTCTCGGATAGAAATCCATAACCCGGATGAACTGCGCCCGCGTTCGCTTTGTGCGCGGCGGCAATGATTTGCGTGATATCGAGATAAGCCGCAATTGGCGTTCGTCCGTCAATAGCAATCGCCGTATCCGCCATAGCGACGGCCGGCGTCCCCGCATCGATCTCGTGGTAGACAATTGCAGAACGAAGCCCCAGCTTACGCAACGTCTTGATGATGCGTACGGCGATCTCGCCCCTGTTGGCGATCAAAATCGTATCAAAGGGGTAATTGGCGCATACGCTGGTCATCCAAACAATTTCATGAGAATCGGCCCCTGTCTTCCGCGACCGCTTTGGGGGCGCCACAATCGAATGCTCCCGTTCAGGTCTCTACGTCGAGTGGCCCGTCGCTCGCCTTCAGCTCAAGCTGGATCGTCCCGGCATGAGCCGGTAAAGCGATATTTACGGGCAGCGTCTCACCTCGATCCCGCCCTGTCCTTGGCATTGTCTCGGATTGTGATTACGCGGCGGCATGGCTCACTCAAGCTCGAAGACTTGGTTCTGAGGCAAGCACCGATTGCGTCGGCATTCGGTATGAGACCACTACAGAGGCGAAATACGTCCGGCGTACAAGCTTCTCGCTCCTCGGCGCTCGCCGCCCGCTCCCGCGCGGCAGCGGGTTTGCTCAACACGACTTGTGCCGTCGCAATTGCAACAGCCGTTGCAAGACAATGTGTATTGAAAAGCCAAGGTCCAGGCGTTCGCTGTTTTCGCTTCACGATAACCTCTTGAGATCGGTACATCTTGCGGTGCCACTCTTCCTGTGCAGAGCGCGATATGCCCCCTTTGGCGGAAAGCATGTCAGAAGGGTTCGGGTATCGACGGCCGCGGAAGCGTACTTGCGAACCGGCGCGCCTGTCGAAGGTGTGGATCGATGATCGCAACCATGGAAACGTCCACGTCTACGTCGCTTCCAATGGCGCCCGGGCAACAACGAAAAGGGTCGGCTCAGGTGCCGGTGAACTGCGGAAGACAATGACGTTCTAGGATGACGTGATTCACGTGACTCATAGCCTCGCGACGGATCGTGAGATCCGTACTGACTCCAGCGAACCGCTGGCCTCGGTCGTGTGCGCCTCTGGCGTTGCAATGCACATGCCTCGGTCTTGATGGGGGCTTGCCGCAGTCTTCGAATCTGAATCATTCGCGATGATGTTGCCTGGAGGCGAGGGGTCGACACGACCGATGTTGCTGTTACCAATCGTACAATCTTACGCTACGTACGATTCAAGTCCCTTTGGGCAGAATTGCCTTGATATGCGAAAGTCCGCATGCCTCACGGCTGGATCGGCAATCGTTGCGGCGACAAATTAACCGCGTCCAAGAGCGCCCCTCGAGCTCGACGAGCCGAACTTGAAAGATTGTGGAGGCGCGACCCTACGTCCTGACTTCGGCGAAATATATATTCACCCAGACGCAAAAGCCTGGTGCGATCACGCCGTGCTGGTCGGGCCGGCCTCCATTAAGTGAATACTCCGAGGCTCAGACTGCAATGGTTGCGGGTTCCACCTCGCTATCGGTGGAAATTGCCATGCTCCAGCGCGCTAGAGACGATGATGATCGTGTCCTGTCTGCTGCATTGAAATTCAATCTCGTTGCGGCCTGCTCTCTCTTCTGATCAGTTCTAAAAGGGCCCGTTGCGTTCGACTCGAATGTAAGGTCAAGCGTAGGCGCGAGACATAAGCCAATCGTTGAGAGGATACGGTCCTATCTAAAGGTCAGGAGATCGTGGGAACGAAGCGATGTTTACGAACGCATAAGATGCCGAGGGGAGGATCGGATCCGGCTAGTCAGTCTTGGGACGCGTTTGTTCGATACCTGGCGCGGTCTGTTAGATGGCCGACATTGTCACAGAGCGCGCGCGAATTGACGTACGATCATTACGGAATATTGGCGGACGAGTGGCCGCCGGAGCAAGCATCGCGAGCCGGCAGGCGGCACATTATTTGCTACAATTATATTTATATTGGTATCGACACGGGCTCCTCCCTGCGTCGAGTCGATGCTCAACCTTGAAGGTTGACGCCCGACACGCCTGCTGTCCCCCGGGAGGTGCGTCGGGCGTTTTCCTGGACTGCAATTCCCCGTGTCTGACGCAATACCGGGCCAATCGCCTTCGCTGGTCTAGTGGCGCCGGTCCTGGATCTCAATGCAGAGACGTATCCTCGAAACGCGGTCGGGATTGTCGAGGCCTCGATTCAAAATGTCATGACTCATCGCTCGCGTCGAGAGCAGTTCTCTGGGTCAGACGCCGTGTCCGATCTCAGTAGTTTGATAGCCTGTTGAAGCGCGATCCGGCAGAACAGAGCAAGCAGAGGATGAGAGTCGATTTACGAATTATGGGCTCGGCCGTTCGTTCCTCGGAATACGTGGCCTCTGCAGCGCGGTGACGAGGCACTTTATCAGTTTCCGCCCGGCGAAGGGCTTGGCCAGGAAGCAAATGGCTCCGGCGCTCAGCGCGCGCGAACCTGGTCGTCGGGGAAGGCAGTGATGAAAATGAACGGCGTATCGTTCCCCTGAGCTCGCGCATGCATCAGAAGCTCCAAGCCGCTCATCGGCGACATCTGCACATCCGTGATCACGCACGACGTTTCGTTCAAGTGTGGCGACCGTAAAAACTCTTCAGGCGATGCAAATGTATGGACGATGTATCCGCGCGATTTCAGTAAGTTGTTCGTTGCAGCACGTACCGAGGCATCATCATCTACAACAGAAATAATCGAAGGCGTGGACAAAACGATCCTCTCAACGCAAGCGCGCCTGGCGGAGCATAGCCGCTTGAGGCGAAAGTGTGCATAAGAGGCGAGATTGTAAAATCATACTTAGGTTTGTGCGTCGGAATGACTGGCCTGAATACCCAGTCGCTCAGTCATTCTGATCAGGGCGGCCACGGACCGCGCACCCATCTTCTTCATCATCTGTCCGCGATAGATCTTCACGGTAATCTCTGCGAGCCCCATTTCTGCGGCAATTTGCTTGTTCATGAGCCCCGCAGCCACCAGTTTCAAAACGGCCTGCTCCCGTGGGCTCAAGGCATCGAAGAGGGACTGCAATTTTGAGGTTGCCGTCTCGGCTTCCCGCCTCTTGCGATCCCGCTCGATCGCGGCGACCACCGCATCAAGCAGCTGCTGATCGCGAAACGGCTTGGTCAGAAAATCAACCGCTCCGCCCTTCATGGCCTGCACGCTCATCGGGATGTCGCCATGCCCGGTGATGAAAATAATTGGAATGTGAATGTTCAACTTGGCCAGTTCATTCTGCAGCTCAAGTCCGCTCAATCCCGGCAGCCGGACGTCAAGAACGAGGCAGCTATTGCTGTGCGGGAGCTTGCTCTGGAGCATTTCCTGGGCGGACCCGAATGCCAGCACGTCCAGTCCCACCGATCGAAGAAGGCTCGTGAGCGACCGGCGTACCGAAACGTCGTCGTCCACAATAAAGACGATCGCTTCCCCACCCGGTTTCTCAGCGTTCGCGGCTGTGGTCCGTGAGTCGGAGCGCTCGGTCACGATCTAACCTCTTTATTCAGCTGCTTGTCGGATCCAATACCACCAGTAAATCGGCGGCCCAAGAAGAGGGCCGGTCGCGCCGTACCCTCCGTCATGTCGGATATTTGATCGCCAATCTCGCGGCCGCGCGTGGCCGTGAAAACGGTACTCTTTTTGAGATTGCGCGGGGAAAATCTTTTCCCCGTATTCCCTGACACCGCCGAGCTCGTTAGACCCATATGCATTCCGATAATCCTGCCGGTTCCCGCGGCTATCCCGGCATCCTTGAGGAGTTTCCTCGCCTCGCCATGCAGTTCCGATTGGCGCCGCTTTGTCAGCAGTAAGACCAATGGGTCTGGCCTTGATCCCGCGCTGCACAGCGGCCGCCTTCGGAAGGCTGAGGTGAGGGAGCCAAGGTCCGCCCAACCGACCGCCCACGCCCATTTTTTCGCAATATTCTGAAAAATACGTCAAATGTCGAAGATCGGCCAGAGGTAAGAATTTGCGACTTTCGCACGCGTCGTCGGACTGGGGCATACGTACGTACGTATTGCCATTCAGGATTAAGCCTCTGATCCAATTGCGTCTGGCCCTGACCGCTGTGCCGCCGCTGCTTTTGGGGAGGCAGCGAGCAATGGTCATCGCCAGCGAACACGGAGCTATGGCCGAAACTGGGTGATGACGGGTTGAGAGAGGCGGCGTATCGAGGCGGGTGTCGAGCCTGCCAGAACCTCAAGGAGAGCGATACGCCATGACCGAGACTACCAACGTTTTTGCTTTTCGTCAGCCCTCCGCGGTTGACGATCCACTGACCGATATCCTCCGCGCCGGGGCGCGCGACCTGCTCGCCAGGGCGGTCGAGATCGAGGTCGACACGTTTCTGGCCAGCACGTCCGAGCT
>NZ_AXAI01000026.1 GCF_000472425.1 Bradyrhizobium sp. Tv2a-2
GGCGCGCGATCGCCGATGATGATCCGCCGGTTGAGGTGCCGTCGGGCGAGGCGCCGCGTAGCGCGTGACCATCCTACGTTCGGGGCGCGGTTACGGCGTCACCAGCTTCCTGTACAGCGCGCTGTAGCAGGCGGCCGACAGGTCCCAGCTGAAGCTGCGGGACATGGCGCTGCGGCGCATCCAGTCGAGGCGATCCTTGGCGATGAAGGCGCCGAAGGCGCGGCGGATGCCGCCGACGAAGGATTCGGTCGAGGGCTGATCGAACAGGAAGCCGGTCTCTCCGTCGGTGATGGTCTCGGCGAGACCTCCGGTGGAGCGGCCGATCGGCAGCGAGCCGAAGCGCTGCGCATACATCTGGCTCAATCCGCAGGGCTCGAAGCGCGAGGGCATCAGCGTGAAATCGCTGCCGGCGAAGATGCGGCGCGCCTGGGCGTCGTTGAAGCCGATGGCAACCCCGATCGCGTCGGGGCGGCGGCGATGGGCATCAACCAGTGCCTGCTCGAATTGCGGCTCGCCCGAGCCCGTCACCACGATCTGTCCGCCGGCTTCGATGATCTCGTCCGCGGCCGAAAGCACGAGGTCGATGCCCTTCTGGTGCACCAGCCGCGCGACGAGGCCGAAGATCGGCCCGCGCGAGACGGCAAGGCCGAACTGCTTGCGGACATAGTCGGCGTTGGCCTGCTTGCCCTGCCAGTCGCCGGCGGCGAAGGGTTGCGCGAGTTGGGAGCAGAAGCGCGGGTCCCAGCTCTCGTCGATGCCGTTGAGGATTCCGGTCAGCTGCGAGGCGGCCGAGCGCATCCGTAACAGCCCTTCCAATCCACAGCCGAACTCGTCGCTCGTGATCTCCTTGGCATAATTCGCGCTCACGGTGGTCAGGTGCGAGGCGTAGACCAGGCCGCCCTTGAGGAAGGACAGCTTGTCATAGAACTCCAGCCCGTCGATGTGGAATGCGTTTTCAGGCGCGCCGATCCGGCGCAGCGAGTCCTTTGGAAACAAGCCCTGATAGGCGAGGTTGTGGATGGTCAGAATGGAGGGAAGCCTGGCGCCGCGCCATGCGAGATAGGCCGGCACCAAAGCGGCCTGCCAGTCATTGGCGTGGACGAGGTCGGCTGCCCAATTCTTGTCCAGCTTGCCCATCGCAAGCTCGGCAGCGGCCGACGCGAACCGGGCGAAGCGGATGTCGTTGTCGGGCCAGTCGCGGCCTTGCTCGTCGCCGTAAGGGTTGCCCGGCCGGTCATAGAGCTCCCGGCACAACAGCACATAGACCGGCAGTCCGTCGCGCGTCGATGCGCGGCCGAGCGTGCAGGCCGGCATCTCGGCAAACGCCGGCGCCTGGCCAACGATCTGGATGTGGGTGAGTTGTTCGATGACGTCGCGGTAGCCGGGAAGCAGGACCCTGACGTCGCTCCAGGGGCGCAGTGCCCGGGGCAGCGCGGCGGAAACGGCGGCCAGTCCGCCCACGCGGACGAAATCGTCCATCTCCGTCGTGACAAAAAGGACCTTCAATAAATGCCCCGTAGGAGTGCCCCGCTGGGAAGGCGCGCCACTGTCAAATGCTGCCATGCAAGAAAAGGTCCAGTTTGGTCCACTCAAGGTCGCGCGCCGATAGTCCGCGCGGCGAAAAGCTTCCCCAAGGGCCGTCCGCCCTTTAGGGTCGCTGTCCGCGCAATAACGAAAAAAGCTTTGCGCCCAGGGAGAGTTTGAGATGACCATAACGCAGAACGGTGAGGGCCATTTGACAGGATGTCTCACCGGGCTTCGCGTGCTCGATTTTTCGACCACGATTGCCGGCCCGCATTGCGCGCGGATGCTTGCGGACATGGGCGCGGAGGTGATCAAGATCGAGGCGGCCGATGGCGAGACCATGCGCACACGTCCCCCCGTTCGCAACGGCTGCTCCACCGCTTTCGGCCAGCTCAATGTCGGCAAGAAGAGCCTTGTGCTCGACCTCAAATCGCCCGAAGGCAAGGAGGTGGTGCGGCGGCTTTCCGCACAAGCCGATATCGTGGTCGAGAATTTCCGGCCTGGCGTGATGCGGCGCTTGAGGCTCGATTACGACAGCCTCGCGCCATCAAATGAAAGGCTGATCTACTGCTCGATCTCAGGTTATGGACAAAGCGGTCCTTCGGCCGAACTGCCGGCCTACGCGCCGGTGATTCACGCGGCGTCCGGTTATGAAATGGCGCATCTCGCCTATCAGCCCGGCCGCGAGCGGCCCGATTATTGCGGCATCTATCACGCTGACGTGTTGACCGGCGTTTACGCTTTCGGCGCCATCACATCTGCGCTCTATCAGCGCAGCCGGACCGGGCGCGGCCAGCATATCGATGTCTCCATGCTCGAATCGATGCTGAGCCTGACCTTGAACGAGGTGCAGTGGTCGCAATTCCCGGTGAAGCAGACCGCGCGTCCGATGTTCGGCCCGATCGAGACCAAAGACGGCTATGTCATGGTCGCAATCGCCAGCGAAAAGACGTTCCAGGGATTGATGAAGGTGATCAGTCATCCCGAATGGATCAGCGACCCGCGCTTCGCGGCCTATGCCGACCGCCGCACCAATTGGGCCGAACTGATGGAGGGAGTCGAGGCGTGGTCGCGCACGGTGACGACTGAAGAGTGTCTTGCCGGGCTGAACCGCGAAGGCGTGCCGTCATCGGCCTATCGCACGGTGGCGCAGGCGCTCGCAGATCCGCAGCTTGCCCATCGCGGCGCGCTGGCGGAAGTGGAAGATGGCGGCGGCAGCTTCAGGATGATGAACCTGCCGTTCCGCATGTCCGGCGCGCGCGTCGCCGCGGGTAAAAGAATCGCAACGCTCGGCGAGCACACGCGCGCGTTACTGCAAGAGGCGGGGCTGTCCGAGCAGGAGATCGCAGCGTTCTCCTCGGGGCAGGTTGCCGCGGAGTAGCGGTTGCGGCTTGCCGCTAGCCTCGATTCCGTACAAGCTGCTGCCAGCGATCCGGAACACCGGACGTGCAGGGATTCTCGGGAGGAACTTCGATGACGGCGACGACGCGCATGCGCAGGCTTGCGCCAATTTTCCTTGTTGCGGCATTTGCCTCGATGGCCGGCGCGGCGCAGGCGCAAAAATCCGGCGGCAGCATCACCGTTGGTCAGGAACTCGATATCCCCGGCTTCGATCCGCTGAAGATCGGCGTGTTCGATACCTCGGCCGAGACTGCTGCGGCCGCGATCTTCGATACGCTCACTTATCTCGATGACAAGGGCGAGCCGCAGCCGAAGCTTGCGGTGTCCTGGACCCATTCCGACGATTACAAGACCTGGACCTACAAGCTGCGCGAGGGCGTGAAATTCCAGGACGGCACGCCGTTCAATGCCCAAGCGGTGAAGGAGAATTTCGACCGGCAGAAGGACCCGGCCAACAAATGCCGCTGCGCCTTCTATATCGCCTTCATCCATGACGTGGAGGCGACCGACGATTTGACGCTGGTCTATCACCTCAACGATCCCCAGGTGAATCTGCCGGCGCTCGCGGCCGCCCCGACCTCGAACAATGTGGTGCAATCGCCAACCGCGTGGAAGACCAAGGGTGACGACTACAACCGCAATCCCGTCGGCACCGGTCCCTACATCCTGAAATCCTGGACCGCGGGCGACCGCATGGTGTTGGAGAAAAATCCGGATTACTGGAACAAGGGCCATCCCTATCTCGACCGGATCATCTTAAAGCCGTTGCCGGACGCGCAGTCGCGCTTCGCGAGCCTGCAATCGGGTGAGGCCGATATCGTCTGGGATGACGAATATGACCCCGACAACATCCAGAAGGCGCAGAAAGATCCGAAGCTGACGGTTCACAGCTATACCGGCTCGGGCGCGCAGGTTTATGCCTTCAACACCAAGACGCCGCCGTTCGACGACGTGCGGGTGCGCCAAGCGCTGGTGATGGCGATCGATCGCAAGAAGATGTCGCAGGCCATCACCAACGGCCTCGCCAAGCCCGCGAGCAACCCTTACGGCGAGGGCTCCTGGGTCAAATGCAAGGACGACGGCGCGCTGCCTTATGATCTCGACAAGGCGAAGGCGCTGATCAAGGACTATGGCAAGCCGGTCGAGTTCAAGATGGTCGTCACCGCGACCCCGCGCGGGCGCACCATCGGCCAGGTGTTTCAGCAATTCTGGAAGCAGGCCGGCGCCAATATGGAGATCGAGCAAATCGACCAGGCGACCGTGGTGCCGCGCGCCTTCATGCGTCAGTTCCAGCTGATCCCCTGGCGCATCATCGATCTCGCCGATCCCGATCCGCAGATGTTCGCCAACTTCCACACCGGCAGCCCGGTCGCGCTCGCCAATTATTCCAATCCGGAGCTCGACCATTTGCTGGAGCATGCGCGTGTCACCGCTGATGTCGCGCAGCGGACCGAGGATTATTGCGCTGCCAGCCGTCTCATCAACAAGGAGGCGATCTGGTTCTGGACATTCCAGAATACTTACTACGCCATTTCCACGGCGAGGCTGAAAGGCCTGCCGAAAATCCATAGCGGGGTGATCGACGTCTCCAACGTCTGGCTGGAATGAACGGCATGCTCGGCTTCGTTGCGCGAAGGCTGCTTTATCTGTTGCCGGTTCTGCTTGCGGTTTCGCTGCTCACGTTCCTGATCGCCTCGCTGCTGCCCGGCGATCTCGCCTATGTGATCCTCGGCGATCAGGCGACGCCGGACAAGGTTGCCGCGCTTCGCCATGACATGGGGCTCGATCAGCCGATCTGGTGGCGCTATCTCGGCTGGCTCGGCCATGTGCTGGTGGGCGATTTCGGTCGTTCCTTCCGCACTGGCCAGACCGTGCTGCAGGCGGTGACGGAGCGGCTGCCGGTCTCCTTCGAATTGATGCTGCTCGCCGAGCTCGGCGCGCTCATCATCGGCATTCCACTTGCGATTGCCTGCGCGGTGCGCGCCGGCAGTGCGTTCGACCGCTTTGTCACCGGCACTGCCTTCAGCATGCTCTCGGTGCCGGCGTTCCTCTCGGCGATCCTTTTGATCTATTTCTTCGCCGTCGAGCTGCGCTGGCTGCCGGCAACCGGCTATGTCCCGTTCTCGGAGGATCCGCTGGGCAATCTGCGCTGTTTCGTGTTGCCGGCGCTCACGCTCGCGCTTGGCGAATGGCCGGTCCTGATGCGGGTCTTGCGTTCCGACATGATCGCGACGCTGCAGGAGGATTACATCGCGATGGCCCGCGCCAAGGGCTTAAAACCCTCGCGCATCCTGCTGGTGCATGCGTTAAAGCCGTCGTCCCTGACGCTGGTCACCGTCACCGGCATCAATATCGGCCGCCTGATGGGGGGCACTGTGATCGTGGAGTCGATCTTCGCGCTGCCGGGCATCGGGCGGCTGCTGCTCGGCTCGATCTATACCCGCGACCTCATCATCCTGCAGGGCGTCGTGCTTTGCGTGGCCGCAGGCTACGTGCTGCTGAACTTCATCGTCGACATGCTCTATGCCGTGCTCGATCCGAGGATCCGCCATGGCCACGCTTGAGCTCGATATCGCTGAGGATGTTGTCGTAAGCCCGGCGCGGCGGTCGCGAAAACTGGGGTTGTTGTTCTGGGCGGCGATCGGCTGGCTGGTCTTCGTCCTGTTGGTCGCGATCCTGGCGCCGGTGTTGCCGCTGCCGAGCCCGACCGACATGGACATGCTGGAGCGACGCGGGCCAATCTCGGCGCTGCACTGGCTCGGCACCGACGCGCTCGGGCGCGACGAGTTTGCCCGCCTGATCTTTGGCGCCCGCATCTCGCTCACCGTCGGCCTGTTCGCGCCCATCATCGGGCTTGTGATCGGCGGCGCGCTTGGGTTGCTCGCTGGCTATTTCCGCGGCCGGTTCGAGAGTTTCGTGGTCGGCAGCATGGACGTGCTGCTCGCCTTTCCGCCGCTGATCCTGGCGCTTGCCGTCACCGCCTATCTCGGCCAGTCGATCCTCAATCTGACTTGCATTCTCGGCGTGCTCGGCATTCCCGCCTTCATGCGGGTGGCGCGCGCGTCCACGCTGACGCTGGCGCGGCGCGAATTCGTCATCGCGGCGCAAGCGCTTGGCGCCACACATGCGCGGATCATTATTCGCGAGCTCTTGCCCAATGTGGCGCTGCCACTGCTCGCCTTCTTCCTGTTAGGGGTTGCCGTCACCATCGTGGTCGAAGGCGCGTTGTCGTTCCTGGGCCTGGGCGTGCCGCCGCCGATCTCGAGCTGGGGCAGCATGATCGGGGAGGGGCGGGAGAGCCTGGAGGTCGCGCCCATGCTTGCCTTCATTCCGGCAATCGCGATGTTTCTCACCGTGCTCTCCTTCAACCTCGTCGGCGACACCCTGCGGGCGCTGACCGATCCGCGGCAGGGCGCGCTGTGAGCGGGCCGGCGCTGCTCACGATCGAGGACGTCGTCGTCGAGCTGCCGACGCCCCGTGGCAATCTGCGCGCGGTCGATCATGTCGATCTTTCGCTCGGTGCCGGCCGGACGCTCGGCATTGTCGGCGAATCCGGCTGCGGCAAGACCATGCTGTCGCGGGCGATCCTGCAGCTGTTGCCGAAGAAGGCAAAGCTTTCCGGCCGCGTCATCTTCGACGGCCAGGACCTGGTGCGTTTGAACGCGGAGGCCTTGCGCAGGCTGAGGGCGCGCGGAATCGCGGTAGTGTTCCAGGACCCGATGACCTCGCTGAACCCGGTGCTCACCATCGGTACTCAGCTGGTTGAAACGCTGCAGGAGCATCTCGAGCTTGATGCAGCGGCCGCACGGCGGCGCAGCGCGGAGCTGCTCGCCGCCGTCGGGATTCCCGCGCCGGAGCAGCGGCTGAGCCAATATCCGCACCAGCTTTCGGGAGGCATGCGCCAGCGCGTGGCGATTGCGATCGCGCTGTCCTGCGAACCGAAGCTCCTGATCGCTGACGAGCCGACCACGGCGCTCGACGTCACCATCCAGGCACAGATCCTCGATCTGCTGGCGCGCGAGCAGCGCCGCCGCCACATGGCGATGATCCTGATCACCCATGATCTTGGCGTGGTCGCCGGCCGCGCCGATGAGGTCGCCGTGATGTATGCGGGTCGCGTGGTCGAGCGGGCGCCGACACCTGCTCTGTTCAAGAACATGCATATGCCCTATACGGCCGCGCTGCTTGCGGCGATCCCGAAGATCGAAGCGGCGCCGCATACGCCGCTCGCGGCAATCCCGGGCCGGCCACCGGACCAGACCCGCCCGCTGAAGGGCTGCTCCTTTGCGCCGCGCTGCCGCAATGTCGGCGACCAGTGCCTGCGGAGCAAGCCTGCGCTCACGACGGCGGAAACCGAGGGGCATTGCTATGCATGCTTCCATCCACTCAAGATCAGCGCCGGCGTGAGTGCATGATGCATGGCAACCCGACCATCGTGGCACGCGATCCGCTTCTGAAGGTGGAAAACCTCGTCGTCGAATACCCGATCGGCGCGCGCACCGTTCATGCGGTCTCCGATGTCAGCCTCGAGATCGCCCGCGGCGAGACGCTGGGGCTGGTCGGCGAATCCGGTTGCGGCAAGTCCACGCTGGGACGCGCGGTGCTGCAACTTCGCCGCGCGAAATCGGGCCGCGTGCTGTTCGACGGCGCCGACCTGACGGCGCTGCAGGGCGACGCCTTACGCAAGATGCGCCATCGGGTGCAGCTGATCTTTCAGGACCCGATCGCCTCGCTCAACCCCCGCCGGCGGATCGGCGACATCATTGCCGAACCGCTGGTGATCGCTGGCGTCAAGGATGCGAAGAAGCGACGGGAGCTGGTCTGCGAAACCCTGAGCGCCGTCGGCCTCGACCCGGCGCTGGTGGTTGGCCGTCTGCCGCATGAGTTTTCGGGCGGGCAGTGCCAGCGCATCTGCATCGCGCGGGCGCTGGTGCTCAATCCGGAATTCATCATCTGCGATGAGCCGGTCTCCGCACTCGACGTCTCCATCCGCGCGCAGATCCTCAATCTGCTGGAGGAGATGAAGCAGCGCTTCGCCCTGACGCTGCTGTTCATCGCCCATGATCTCGCGGTGGTCAAAGCCGTCAGCGACCGTGTCGCGGTGATGTATCTCGGCAGGCTCTGCGAGGTTGGTCCCTCCGCGCAATTGTTCGACAAGCCTGCGCATCCCTATACCGCACTCCTGATCGAGGCGATCCCGGTGCCCGATCCCGATGTGCGGCCTGCTGAAAGCGTCGCCGTCGGCGAGCCGCCATCGCCGATGGCGCCGCCTTCGGGCTGCCGTTTCCGCACCCGATGCCCACGGGCGGATGCCAAATGCGCTGCGGAGGTGCCGGAACTGCGCCCGGTCGCGTCAGGACAATACGTCGCTTGCCATCATCCTTTGATCTAAATAATCAGGGAGCAGGAGAGACGCGCCAACAACAAGAACATGGGAGAGATGCCATGAAAAGCTTCCAGGTTGTCGAATTCAACGCCCCCTTGAAAGAGATCGAGCAGCCGACGCAGCAGCCGAACGGCACCCAGGTGCTGATCCGTGTGAAGGCCGCCGGCGTTTGCCATAGCGACCTGCACATCTGGGAGGGCGGCTACGATCTCGGCCATGGCCGCAAGCCGCTGTCACTGAAGGATCGTGGCGTGTCGCTGCCGCGTACCATGGGTCATGAGACGGTCGGCGAGATCGTGGCGTTCGGGCCCGATGTGAAGGAGGCCGACAAGGGCGGGCTCAAGGTCGGCGACGTCGCGCTGGTCTATCCCTGGATCGGCTGCGGCCAATGCGCGACATGCCTCGCTGGCGATGAGAACATGTGCCTGAAGCCGCAATCGCTCGGCGTCTACTGCGACGGCGGCTATGCCGACCACATGACGGTGCGGCATCCGAAATATCTGCTCAACCTGAAAGGTCTCGATCCCGTCACGGCGGCGCCCTACGCCTGCTCGGGCGTTACGACCTACAGCGCGTTGAAGAAGGTCGAAAAGGACTTCAATACGCCGATCGTGATCTTCGGCGCCGGCGGGCTCGGCCTGATGGCGCTGTCGCTGTTGAAGGCGATGGGCGGCAAGGGCGCCATCGTGGTCGACATCGATGCCAGAAAGCGCGAGGCGGCGGAAAAGGCCGGGGCGCTGGCGACTGTCGACGGCAGCGCGCCGGATGCGTTGGAGCAACTCGCGAAGAAAGCGGGCGAGCCGATCCGCGCCGTGATCGATCTCGTCGGCAACGCTGCGACCGCGCAGCTCGGCTTCGACTGCCTGACCAAGGGCGGCAAGCTCGTGATCGTCGGCCTGTTCGGCGGCGGCGCGCCGTGGGCGCTGCCGTTGATCCCGATCAAGGCCGTCACCATTCAGGGCAGCTATGTCGGCAATCTGCGCGAGACCGAGGAGCTGCTCGACCTCGTGCGCGCGAAAAGGATTCCGGCGATCCCGGTCACGCCGATGCCGCTCGCCAAAGCCAATGACGCACTGGTCGATCTGCAAAAGGGCCGGCTGGTCGGCCGCGCCATTCTGGTGCCGTAGCTCGTCCGTCATTCCGGGGCGATGCGCAGCATCGAACCCGGAATCTCGTGCCACAATTTCCAGATTCCGGGTTCGCTCGCCCTGCGAGCGCCCCGGAATGGCAGCGTAACTGGCCTGCAAAGGAATCCGCATGTCCGCCAACAGCGCCCTCCACATTGCCGTCCTTCCCGGCGACGGCATTGGACCCGAGGTGATGGCGCCGGCGCTGGAGATCCTGCGCAAGGTGGAGGCGACGACGGACCTGAAGTTCCGCTTCACCGAGGCGGAAGCGGGCGCCAACCACTACAAGGCGACCGGCAAGTCGATGCCCGAGACCACCATCCGCCTGTGCGAGGAGGCGGATGCGATCCTGCTCGGTGCCTGCGGATTGCCGTCGGTGCGCTACCCCGACAACACCGAGATCGCGCCGCAGATCGAGCTGCGCATGCTCTTCGACCTCTACGCCGGCGTGCGGCCGGCGCGGCTCATTCCGGGGGTGCCGAGCCCGATCGTCGGCGCAGATACGCGCGGCATCGATCTCGTCGTGATCCGCGAGTCGACCGAGGGTCTGTTCGCCTCGATGGGTAAGGGCACCGTCAGCCATGACGAGGCGCGCGAGACGATGCTGATCACGCGCCGGACCTCGGAGCGCCTGTTCGCATTTTCCTTCAAGCTCGCCGAACGGCGGACCGCGCGGGGCCGCAGCGGCGGACTCGCCTGTGTCGACAAGGCCAATGTGTTCAAGGCGTTTGCGTTCTTTCGCGGGATTTTCGACGAGGTCGCCCAACGTCATCCGAAGGTGAAGGCGGATCACCTTTATATCGATGCCTGCGCGGCCATGCTCGTGAAGCGCCCCTGGGATTTCGATGTCCTGGTGACGGAGAACATGTTCGGCGACATCCTCTCAGATCTCACGGCCGGCCTGATCGGCGGCATGGGCATGGCACCGTCGGCCGACATCGGCGACCGCTACGCGGTGTTTCAGCCTTGCCATGGCACCGCACCCGACATCATGGGGCAGGGCAAGGCCAACCCGACCGCCATGATCCTGTCGGTCGCGATGATGCTGGACTGGCTCGCCGAGAAACACGGGCTGGAAGGTGCGGTGGAAGCCGGCGAGCGGATCGAGCGCGCGGTCGACAAGGTCTATGCCGACGGCATCAAGCCGTTCGAGTTCGGCGGCAGCAATGGCACGGCCGATGTTACGAAGGCGGTGCTTCAGGCGCTGTAGCGGCGCTACCCTTACCTGCCCTTGAACTGCGGCTTGCGCTTTTCCATGAAGGCCTGGCGTCCTTCCCGAAAATCCTCCGAGTCCATGCAGGCGGTGCCGATGTTCTTCACGGCCGCCATGTCGCGTTCGTGGGCATCCTTCAGCACCTGCGCGATGGTGATCTTGGCGGCCTGAATCGCCAGCGGGGCGTTGCCTGAGATGGTGCGCGCGATCTCCATGGTGGCGCCCCACAATTCCGAATCCGGTAGCACCCGCTCGACGAGGCCGATGCGCAACGCTTCCCTGGAATCGATTCGCATGCCCGTGTACATCAAGAGCCGCGCCCAGGACGGCCCGACCAGCGATACCAGGTGCTTCAGCCCGTCAAAGCCATAGGCAATGCCGAGCTTGGCCGCGGGAATGCCGAACTGGCTGTTCTCGGCGGCGATGCGCATGTCGGAAAGCATGGCGACCTGCATGCCGCCACCGAGGCAGAAGCCCCGGATGCAGGCAATGGTCGGCTTCGGGTAGTCGGCGAACAGCGCCCGCTGCGCGGCGCTGCGCTTCGAATACTCCTCCGAGGCCTCCGCGTTGTGCCGCTCCTTCTCGAACTGGCTGATGTCGGCGCCTGATACGAAGGCCTTGTCGCCGGCGCCCTTGAGCACCACGACGCGCACGTTCGGATCGTCGCGCAATTCGGTCAATGCCGCACCAAAACCCTCCCACATGTCAAGCGACATCGCATTGCGCTTGTCGGGATTGTTGAAGGTGATGATGCCGACGCCCTCGATGATCTCCTGCAGGATCTTGCCGTCGGCGTGGGATTTTTGCTTGTTCGGTGTGTCCAGCATGGAAGAGACTTTCGGTGGTCAGGAGTCTGTCGTCACGAACGGGCCGATATTCGCCCGCGCAAAAGCAGGCCTGGCCTGTATGATAGCCCACCATGCCGCGACGCGAGGATGGGTCTTTTCGGATACCTGATCCGGCGCGATCTCTTCCTCGACCCGCTTGACGAAGGGCACGGCGGCGATATCGGCGATGGAATAGGCCTTGCCAACCAGCCAGCCCGAGGGCGCGAGCGCCTCTTCCATCTTGTCCAACAACTGCACCAGCCTGGTGCGCGCCGCTCCGCGCTCTTCTTCGGTATGGGGCTTGCGCGCCACTCTGAGCCACGCCTCCTGGCGCTCCCTGCTTGGGATGCTCTTCATTTTTTCGGCGAGTTCCTCGTCGGACCATTGCTTGGCGACCTTCTGCAGGTGGTGCCGCCAGTTGAACACGATGAGGTTGCCGATCAGGCCGTCGATGTGCCGGATCCAGTTGCGCATTTCCCCGCGCTCGTAAGGTGCGTCGGGGCGCAGTGGCGGATCGGGAAAGCTCTCGTCGAGATATTCGCAGATGGTGCCGCTCTCGTGCAGCGGCCGCCCGTCATGCATCAAGGTCGGGATCACGCCGAGCGGATTGATCTTCAGATAGTCAGGCGAGTGATGCTCCATCTTTGCCATGTCGACGACATGGCTCTGGTAGCTCAGGCCCTTTTCCTCAAGGCACAGCCGCACCCGGCGCGAAGCGCTCGAGCGCCAACCGTGATGCAGGACCATCATGACGTTTGGTTTTGACGAGGGGTATGGTTCACTGCGCCATATGGGCCGTCAAGGGATGGTTGGCAGCCTGGTTGAAGAACGCGGCCTCCTCTGCGGTTGCCTCCAGAAGCTGCTCATCCTGATTGTAGATGTCGTTGCGGAACTGGACGGTCTGGTCTCCGGTCATCCATGCCGTGAGATAGACCCAGGCGACCGGCACCTTCTTCGGCAAGGCGACCTCCTGGTGCGCGCCCGTCGCGATTGCCGCATCGATCGCAGGCCGGTTCCATTTCGACATCTCTTCCTGCAGCAGCCAGGCAGCGAGGTCGCGGACATTGTCGACCCGCGAGCAACCGTGGGAGTCGAAGCGGTAGTCGTCGCTGAACAGGCTCTTCTGGTTGGTGTCGTGCATGTAGACCGAATACGGGTTGGGCATGTCGATCTTGACCGCACCCAGTGCATTGAAACTGCCGTTCTGCTGCCGCACGGTGAAATTCGGTGTATGCGCGCCCGACCAGTCCACCGAATGCGGGTCGATCGGGGTGTCATGGGCGTCAAGCACTTCCATGTGCATGCGCTCGAGATAGGTCGGATCCTTGCGCATATGGGCCGAGATCTCGGTCTTGGCGATCGAGGAGGGCACCGTCCAGGTGGGATTGAGCACGACGCCGGTGATCTCGGCGGTCAGCGTCGGCGAAGGCTTCTCGGTCTTGCCGACGATGACGCGATAGCGGCGCACCACCTTGTCGTTCTCGATGGCCTCGGCAAAGGCCGCGGGGATGTTGACCACGACATAACGCTGGCCGAAGGCGAAATTCATGTTCTGCAGGCGCTCCAGCGAGGCCTCGAGCTGGCGGATCCGCTTCTGGACGGGCATGTTGAGGGCGGCAAGCGTGCGCGGCGTCATTTGCCCTGTTGGCGCAAGCCCGTTGCGAACCTGGAAGCGCTTGATGCCTTCTACGACCGTCTCGTCGAACGGCCCCGTCGCCCTGTCCTCGGCGAGGTCGCCGGTGACGATCAGCCGCTTGCGCAACAAGTCGTCATTGGCGCCCGCCACGCCGATGGCGAATTTTGCGTCCGCCGGAATTGTCGGCCAGCCGCCGCGCACGGCGATGTCGGAATAGGAGAGCGCTGCTTCCTTGATTCGCTGCGCGGTGCCCTCGTCGAAGGTCGGCTCGTGCGACAGCGCAAGCGCCGCCGCCGAACGCGATTCGGGGGTCGAGGCATCGGCAGGCTTTGCGGCGGCAGCGTGGGCCGGATGGGTCGGGTCCGGCGTTGCTGTCTTCTTGACCGGCGCGGACTGTGCGGGCGGCGCGGGCTGTGTCGCTGGTGCGGCCTGACCTGCAGGTGCTGCGCTCTGTGCCCAAGCGGGGGCGCCGACCACAAGCGCGGCAAAGGCTGCGAACATCAATTGACGCATGATCTGTCCCTGACAGACGCCTGAGGGGCGTCACTTTTGATCAGTGAAAGCACTGGGAGGAAAGAGGCGGGGCGGAGCCGGGGGGAGCGGTGAATCTCCCAAATCTAGCGCATTTGGGTTGCGTGCTTGTTAAGTGCTGCGCCACCAAGGAACCGTATTGAACTTTGGTGGGCTTTGATATGTCGCAACAGCGGGTAATCTGGTTCGCAACAAAAAGGTGTCGCCAGAACCGATTTCGAAAAGGCCGGCACGTAGCGAGGAGACCCCATGCTGACGCGCCGGGACGTAGTCGCGGGCTTGACTGGCGGGCTTTCACTGCTGATCGCGCCATGCGCGCGCGCAGAGGCCGTCTATCCGAGCCGAATCATCAAGCTCGTGGTGCCCTATCCGGCCGGAGGGACCACCGACCTCCTCGGACGACTGATCGCCGACCGGCTCAAGAGCGCGCTTGCTGCCACCGTCATTGTTGAGAACAAGCCGGGCGCGGGGACCACCATTGGCGCCGAACAAGTGGCGCGTGCAGAGGCTGACGGCTACACGCTTCTTATGGCGACCTCGACCACCCTCGCCATCAACAGGACCCTGTACAAGAGTCTGCCCTATGATCCCGTCAGGGATTTTGCGGCGATCGCGCTGGTTGCAGCCGTGCCCTTCGTTCTGGTCATCAATCCCTCGATCCCAGCCAAGACGCTTGCCGAGTTCATTGCCTATGCAAAGCGGGAGCCCGGCCTGACCTACGGCTCTGCCGGCAACGGCAGCCCACAGCATCTCGGTGCGGAGATGCTCAAATCTCAGGCCGGCATCGACATCCGCCATGTGCCTTATCGCGGCAGCGTGCCGGCCATGCTGGACGTGATCGCCGGCCACATTTCCTTCATGGTGGTGGATCTGCAACCGGCACTGCAGCAGATCAAGGAGGGCAAGCTGAGGGTGCTCGGCGTCACGACACGCAAGCGCGCCGCAGCCGCGCCCGACATTCCGACCCTGGCCGAAAGCGGTCTTGCCGGTTTCGAACTCGTCGCCTGGCAGGGCGTGGTCGCGCCAGCCGGCACACCGCGCCCGATTGTCGAGCGGCTGGCAACAGAGATCGGCAATTTCGTCGGCGATAGTGCCGCGCGCGAGCAATTTGCTGCGCTGGCGATCGAGCCTTTGCCGCCGTCGACGCCGGAGAGCTTCGCCGCCTATATCAAAAGCGAAGGCGATCGCTGGGCGACGATCGTCAACACGGCGGGCATCGAACCGGAATGACGTCATCGGATGTGCTGATCATTGGTGCCGGGCCGGTCGGGCTGACGCTCGCCATCGATCTCGCCTGGCGCGGCATCGATGTGACCGTGGTGGAAGCCCGCGCGCGTGCCGCCCCGCCCGAGCCGAAATGCAACCATGTTGCCGCGCGGAGCATGGAGATATTCCGCCGCCTCGGTGTCGCGGACAAGATCCGCAACGCCGGTCTGCCAGCCGATTATCCGCACGACATCGCCTATCGCACCTCCTTCGCCGGCGAAGAGCTGACGCGGATCAGGATTCCCTGCCGGCGCGACCGTTTCGCTGACCGGGAAGGGGCGGATTGCGGCTGGCCGACGCCGGAGCCGCCGCATCGCATCAACCAGATTTTTCTCGAGCCGATCCTGTTCGAGCATGCGGCCGCGCATCCGCGCATCCGCATTCTCAACCGCACGCTGGCGGAAACCGTCGCCGTGCGTGACGACGGCGCTTCGGTCTCGTTGCGCGATCTCGACGGCGGCAGGACCTCGCGTATCGACTGCCGTTTCCTGATCGGCTGCGATGGCGCACGCTCCATCGTGCGCAAGGCGATCGGCGCCGAGTTTGAGGGCGACGCCGTGATCCAGCGCGTGCAGTCGACCTTCATCCGCGCGCCGGCTTTGATCGGTCTGCAGCGCCATGAACGCGCCTGGGGCACCGGCTCCATCAATCCGCGCCGCTCCGGCATGGTCTATGCGATCGACGGGCGCGAGCGATGGCTGGTGCACAATTATCTCAAGCCCGATGAAAGCGACTTTGAGTCCGTTGACCGCGATGCCTCGATCCGCACCATTCTCGGCGTCGGTGCCGACTTCGAATACGAGATGATCTCCAGGGAGGACTGGTACGGCCGCCGACTGGTCGCCAATAAATTTCGCGACCGCGCGGCTTTCATCGTCGGCGACGCCGCGCATATCTGGGTGCCCTATGCCGGCTATGGCATGAATGCTGGCATTGCGGATGCGGCGAACCTGTCCTGGCTGCTCGCCGCCCATCTGGCCGGTTGGGCGCCTGCGAACATCCTGGATGCTTACGAGGCTGAGCGGGGGGCGATCACGCGCCAAGTCTCGCATTTTGCGATGTCGCACGCGGAGGCCGAAATTCGCCGCCGCGGCGCCATTCCACCTGAGATCGAGGAGGAGGGGCCGCAGGGCGAGCAGGTACGGCAGGAGATCGGTGCGCTGACCTACGCGATCAATGTCCAGCAATATGCCTGCGCCGGCCTCAACTTCGGCTATTACTACGAAGCCTCGCCCATCATTGTTTATGACGGCGCGCAACCGCCGCCCTACACCATGGCGGACTACACGCCATCGACCGTGCCGGGCTGCCGGATGCCGCATGTCTGGTTGAAGGACGGCCGCTCGCTTTACGATGCGATGGGGCCGGCGTTCACGCTCATACGATTTGATACAAAAATTGACGCGGCCGCGATTGAGGCTGCGGCGCGCGACAGGCAGTTACCGCTGAAGGTTGTGGACGTCGAGCAGCCGGACGCCGCCGGTCTTGATGCCGGCAGGCTTGTCCTGTCGCGACCGGACCAGCATGTGGCCTGGCGCGGCGATCGCGTGCCGGACGATCCGGCAGCCTTGGTCGACCGCGTACGGGGTGCGAGCACGAGAGCATGATCCGGAGAAGTGGAAACCGGCCTTCCCCGTGACAAACGCTCAGCGTTGGCACACAGATCATGTGCAAACCAAAACGTTCGCTCTTCCTCCCGCAAGGTCGCCGCGAGGCGCCGCTTACTCTTCGTTGGCCGCGATCGATTCCATCAAGGACACGAGCTGGCGTTGCACGGTCTGGTCCTTGATCTTGCTGTAGGCCCGCAGGAGCCTCAGGCTGAACGCGCTGTCGAGGAACAACAGGCTCTCGACTTCCCGAGACTTGGTGTCGCCGTCGTAGAAGAACGTGACGGGCACATCGAGCGCGGAAGCGATCTGCTGAAGGCGGGCAGCGCCGACGCGGTTGACGCCCTTCTCGTACTTCTGGACCTGCTGAAAGCTGACGCCGAGCTTTTCGCCGAGCTCTGCCTGCGAGATCTTCTGCTCGACGCGCCGCAGCCGGATTCGCTTGCCAAGCTCAATGTCGGGCTTGCCGGCACTGCGCTGCTTCATCTTCTTTGCCGCTGATTTATTCATACTTGTGTCACCGTCCTTCGGTCGAGAAGCCCCCGAATAAATGGGTCAGGGGCGCGCCCATATATACCGCTTTAAGTTCCCGTGGATGGATGAATTCGTCCCTAAACCACGGGTATTTCGCGGGATTGAAGGCTTCTATCAGCCAATCGAGCATCCGCCGCACCCGAGGGATGCGTCCAGAGGTCGCGTGATAGGACAGCCAAATGTCGAACGACCACGGCAGCTCGATGTCGAGCGGTATTATATTCCCGCCGAGCGCGAGCGCGTAAGTTGGGAATACACCGATGCCGGCGCCATTGGCGACAGCCCAGTAGTTGGCGCTGGAAACGTTGGTCTTCATTATCACGAGTTCACGTTGCGTAGAGCCCGGGAAGACGCTTTCGAACGCTTCCTTCGCCGCCGCTTCGTCGGCGACTTGCAGCACTAGCCGGTGTCGGCGCATCTCATCAAGGCTGCGCGGCGCTCCATGTGTTTCCAGATATTTCTGGCTTGCAAAGAACATCATGTGCATGCGCCCGAGTCGAACCAGCTTGACGTCAAGCGCTGCCGGCCGTGACAAGTGGATCGCGACATCGGCCTCGTGGCGCGACACATCCGCTGAGCGCATCGCGCAATGCAGGTCGACCAGGATATTGGGAAAGCTCTGTTGGAACTCGACCAGCCGTGGCGCCAACCAGAACGTGCCGAGCCCTTCGGTCACTGCGACCCTGATCTCGCCGGACAGCGCGTTGGCGACGCCGTCGCTCGCACGCAACAGTTCGAAGGATGCGGCCTCCATGCGTTCGACCGCCGAAACCATCAAGGCGCCTTCCTCAGTCAACCGCGCGCCATGCACGTCACGCGTGAACAGCGTGGCGCCGGTTTGCCGTTCGAAATCGTTGATGCGCCGCCGCACCGCGTTGATCGACAGAGCCAGCCGCTCGGCGGCGGAACGGAAGCTGCCGCAGCGCACGACTTCCAGGAAAATGCGCGCCGCGTCCCAGTCCGGGAGACCGGCGGTCATCGTCTTGCGTTCCTCAAGAGGAACGCCCCTTTCCACCACGAGATGCATACAATCCCTTTCCGGGTGATAAACTTTGGCAGAATACTGCCCTCACTACAACTACGACGGGTCCTTCTTCGCGCATTTTGACGCTTATGATTGCTGTGGGGGCGGTTTTTTTGGGATTGTCGCCCCATACCGGTGTGGAAGTAGCGCGACATGACACTCGCCGTTGACCTCAAGACCCGCAATTGTACGGGGACTTTGATCGAAGCCTCAAGTCGTGTCGCTGCGAAATGGTATTCGTGTCCTCCCTTTGTTTCATGCTATGATCGTTCGGCTGTCGACGCGTGCCGCAAGCCAGGGAATGGAAACGGATCCGGTGCCTAATTCAGACGAACAATTGGTTGCGGTTCTTGTGATGCTGGAGGAATGCCGGTCTGCGCTCGCCGCGAGCGGCAACCGCGACTCGGCCCATCTTGTCTCCGTCGCTGTCTTGGATGTCAGGATGAAACTCAATCGAATAGGCGACGCCGAGCTCAAGTTGCTCTGCGACGCAATGGCGGCGAAGGAGCTCGCCGGAGACGATTTGCAAGAGGCGACGTCCTCGCAGGGCTTGTCCCGGCGCCCGCTGCTCCGAGTGGTCAAGTAGCCGCGTGGTCAAGTCGTTCTGGCATCCCGTTGAAGCCGGGGCGCAGCGCGGTGCCGCATTTGTGATGCCGTTTCTGTGCCCGCCGTGCGTCGCGGCGCTGGAGCTCCCGCGGTCCGTCCGCTAGCTGTTGTCCATTGGCCTATTCCGGGTGGCCTGTCTTGGCCCGCCGATGTGCTCTGTTGCGCAAAATCCTTCATCCGCTACATGAAGCCGCTCGGACCCCGCATAGGGCTGGGCGGCTTGCATTGAGGAAACGACGAGAAGCGTATGATCCAGAATGTCTCGATACCGGCGGCGCTGATCGCGGGCCTTGTCAGCTTCCTGTCGCCCTGCGTGCTGCCGCTGGTGCCGCCCTATCTCGTCTATCTCACCGGCGCCACCATCGAGCATCTCGAAAATGACGCAGCCGCCGCCTCGCGGCGCGCGGTGATGATGTCGGCCGCGCTCTTCGTGCTCGGCTTCTCCACCGTGTTCGTGGCTCTTGGCGCCAGCGCCTCCCTGGTCGGATCCCTCATCCGCGCATGGTCGGCAGAACTGTCCATCCTCGCCGGTATCGTCATCATTGCGATGGGGCTGCATTTCCTGGGCTTGACCCGGATCGGCCTGTTGATGCGGGAAGGGAGGCTGCCGATCCCAAGGCCTGTCGGTCTCTGGGGCGCCTATGTGATGGGACTTGCCTTCGCCTTCGGTTGGACGCCCTGCATCGGTCCGATCCTGGCCGCCATCCTGTCGATCGCCGCAGCCGAAGCCACGGTGACCAAGGGGGCCGGCCTGCTTGCGATCTATTCGGCAGGTCTTGGCATTCCCTTCCTGATCGCCGCCTTCATGATCGAGCGTTTCTCGGCGTTGTTTGCCCGGATGAAGGGACAGCTTGTCAATGTCGAGCGCGCCATGGGCGTGCTGATGATCGTAACCGGCATCGGCTTCCTGACCGGCGCGGTCTCGAACGTCAGCATCTGGCTTCTGGAAGCCTTTCCGTCGCTGCAGAATATCGGGTGATTGAACGACGATCATTTTGATCGCGCATGAGCTCCCAGCGATCACCGTCATCATTCGAGGCTCGCCCAGCGGTGCAATTGCGCCGCAAGGCTCGTCCCTCCAGCGACAAACGGCGAAGCCATTTGCGCGGGATGGCGGGAGAAACCGGAGCACAGTTCCAACGATTTGAAGTTACCCCGCCTGCTCGAGCGCGCAGGTGATGGTATAGACCACCCCTCGCGGCAGGAAATCCACGGTGGCTTCGCCGCCGAGCTGGTCGCGGGCGCTGCGCTCGATCAGGCGCGAGCCGAAGCCGCGGTGGATCGGCGCGGTCACCGGCGGGCCGCCGCTCTCCGTCCAGATCAGCCGGAGAACCTCTCCGGTTCCCCCAGGGATGACCTCCCAGTCGATGCCGATGGTGCCGAGGTCGTTGGACAGCGCGCCATATTTGGCCGCGTTGGTGGCGATCTCGTGCACGATCATCGACAGCACCACCGCATGGCGCGGCGAGAGCGGCACATGCGGGCCGAACATCTTTACCCGCTCGGGGGCGTTGATCAGATAGGGCTGCAGCACGCGTTCGAGCACGTCCTTCAGCTCCGAGCCCTGCCATTTCTCGCTGGAGAGCAGGTTGTGCGCTTCGGCAAGCGCGCCCAGCCGCCCCTCGAATTTGTCTCGCTCGGAGCGGGTCGCGCTGCGGAAGGTCTGCATCGCGATCGCCTGCAGGATCGCGAGCGTGTTCTTGACGCGATGGTTGAGCTCCTCGATCAAAAGGTCGTGCAGCATTTCGCCGCGGGCGATCGTGGTCGCCATGCGCACGGCAAAGGCAAGCCCGGTCAACAGCAGCACGGCGCCGATCGCGCTCGCAATCGCAAGGTTGCGCCACAGCGGCGCGACCAGCGAGCTCTCGGTGACGCCGGCGGCGATGGTCCAGCCCGTGAGAGGCGAGCGGGAAAAGCCCGTGATCAGCGGCACCCCATCGAGCGACATGCTGTTCAGCGTCGCTTCCGATGATTTGAACAGCTCGGGCAACAGCGTCGGCGAGGCGTGCTTGCCGACGGTCGCGTCCGGATTGGGGATGCGGGCGAAGACGACGCCCTCGCCGTCGAGCAAGGTCACCGTCCAGTCCGCGTTCGGCCGCTGCTTCTCCACCATGCTCTGGAACATCTCGATCGGCGGGCTAAAGGAGATGTCGTAGACCACCTCGCCGTCGCGCATGACCGGCACGTCGACGGTCATGATCCATTTCCGCTTCACCACCCCAAAGAACACATTCGAATATTGCGCCTGACCAGTCGCAAACACCTTGTCGACGATGGCGAGGTTGTTGCGCCGCGTGGGCATCGGGCTGTCAGGTTCGAATGCGGGGAAAAGGATATGGCCTTGGCGATCCGCCACCAGGATGACGCCGTCCTTGCCATACTGATCGAGGAAGCCCGAGGCCATGCCGCTGAAGTGCGCGAAATCGCCGGACCGCAATGCATCGGTCACCGAAAGCACCTGCAGGCCGCCGGTCATGCGCCGCATCTCGGCGTCCAGCGTGAAGCGGACGCTGCGCACGATTTCCAGAACCCGCTGCGTGGCTTCGCGGCGATCCTTGATGTAATCGTGAAAGACGATGCCGGCCGCGAATATGATTAGCGGCAGCGAGGTTCCCGCCACCAGAAGGACAAGTCGCACTGGCAGTGAAGGTTTCGGCACGAACTCCCCGGACCGGCACCCAAGCCCTTGAGGCAGCATAGGAGAAGCGGTTCGCTTCCGCCAAACATTTTGTGCAACGCTTGCTTGCACGCGGCGTTCCGCCGCGTGCGTCGCAACAGGGGCGCTCGTTGCGCTTGCTAGAGATTGCTGTCGGTGATCGCCGAATAGACCATGGTGCGCAGCTCGCGCCGCAGGGGATACGCGCTGGACGGCAGCACCTGGGTCATGAAAATCGTAATCAACTCCTCGGCAGGATCGATCCAGAACGAGGTCGTTGCCGCGCCGCCCCAGGAATATTCGCCCGAGCTGCCGGGGATCAGCGTCTTGGCTGGATCGATGGTGACGGAGAAACCGAGGCCGAAGCCGATGCCGTTGTAGCTCGCCTCGGAGAACAGCGAGCGCGACATGGCGGGCAGGTCGAGCCCGTTCGGCAGATGATTGGCCGTCATCAGCGCGAGTGTCTTCGGCGAAAGCAGCCTGACGCCGTCAAGCTCGCCGCCATTGAGCAGCGCGCGGCAGAAGGTGAGGTAGTCGGACGCCGTCGCACACAGGCCGCCGCCGCCTGAAATCAGCGAGGGCGGCGACAGGAAGGAGCTGGTGGCCGGATCATCCTGCAGCGTCAGCCCGTCGCGGCGCTGGCCCGCATGGAAGCTCATGCCGCCGCTTGGATCGGCGGAATAGCAGGCTGCCAGCCGATGCGCCTTGTCAGCCGGCACGTAGAAGGCGGTGTCGGTCATGCCGAGCGGATCGAGGATACGCTCCTTGAGAAACTGCTCGAACGGCCGGCCCGAGATCTTGCCGATCAGGTAGCCGATCACGTCGGTGGCGACCGAGTAATTCCAGGCCTCTCCGGGCGAAAACTCCAGGGGGATGTCGGCCAGCGCCTCGATCATCGACTGCAGCGTGCCGGCCTTCTCCACCTCGCCGATCTTCGCCGCGCGATAGGCCGCGTCGACATTGGAACGCTGCTGGAAGCCGTAGGTCAGGCCCGAGGTGTGACGCAACAGGTCGACGATCAGCATCGGGCGCGCCGGCGGGCGGGACAGGAAGTTCGGCGCCGCGCCGGCCACGAACACGCCAAGGTTCTTCCACTCCGGAATGTATTTGTGCACCGGCTCGTCAAGTGCGACGAGGCCTTCCTCGAACAGCATCATGAACGCGACCGAGGTCAGAGGCTTGGTCATGGAATAGATGCGGAAGATGGTGTCGGGCTTGACCGGCACCTTGCGTTCGAGGTCGGCAAAACCCTGACATGAGGCGTGCACAAGCTTGCCGCGGCGGTAGACGACAAGCTGGGTTCCCGGGAAGCGGCCGGCGTCGACATAGCGCGCTTTGAGATGTGTTTCGGCACGCTCAAGCGCAGCCTTTGACATGCCGGCGGATTCGGGTGAGGCGAGGGTCGGGGCAAGCATGTGGGAACTCTTTGAATTTGAAATTTTGCACGATGCGGCTTGATAGCCGAAAAACCCGCTTGCCACCAAGCAGATGCTTACCCGGGCGCGGAACTGGTGTAGGGTTACGGGCGCGTGGAAACGCACTTAGAGGTTCTTCTTAAAGCTCCCTTTCAGGAAATCACAATGGCGCAATTCAACGAAACCGAGCTCACCGCGGCCGTCGTCAAGAGTTTCGAGCAGACGCCAAACCCGCGGGCGAAATTCCTCCTGCAGGAATTGGTGAAGTCGCTGCATGATTATGTCAGCAAGACCGGCCTCACCTTCGAGGAATGGGAATACGCCATCGATTTCCTGACCCGCACCGGCCACAAATGCACCGACATCCGCCAGGAGTTCATCCTGTTGTCGGACGTCTTCGGCGTCTCCATGCTGGTAGACGCGGTCAACCATCGCGACCGCGACGGCGCCACCGAGACCACGGTGCTCGGGCCCTTCTATGTCGGCGAGCACAAGGTCACCCCGCACGGCACCGATGTATCGGAGAGCCTCGAAGGCGAGCGGATGTTCGTGCAGAGCCGCGTCACCGACCTGAACGGCAAGCCACTCGCGGGCGTTCCCGTCGATATCTGGCATGCCGACGGCGACGGCTTCTATGATTCGCAAAAGGAGACCTATGCGACCGAGGGCGCGGTCTCTCGCGCGCGCTTCATCACCGACAGCGATGGTAGTTTCTTCTTCCGCACCATCCTGCCCTGCAGCTATCCGATCCCGACCGATGGCCCGGTCGGCGAGATGATCATGCAGACGAAGCGGCACCCGATGCGCCCCGCCCATATTCATTTCCTTGTGAACGCGCCCGGCTACGAGCCGCTGATCACCCACGTCTTCATCGAGGGCGACAAGTACATCGATTCCGACGTGGTGTTCGGTGTGAAGGACGAACTCATCGCCAAGGTCGAGAAGCGCAGCGATCCGACCATGCCCGACGGCAAAAAGGCCGACGCACCCTGGCACCTGATGACCTACGAGTTCCGCGTCAAGCCGGGTGGCGGGATGGCGCCCAAGCCGCTGGGGACGAAGGTTGCCGAACCCGCTTGATCGTCGCCTGATCGATTTGGGGCGCTCGGGGGCGGCCTCGTTCTCCGTCGCCCTTGAGACTCGCTTCACAGTCTCCCGGGCGACGGTGATTGAATGTACCAAACCCGCAACAACATCCTTTAGGCATAGTGCTCATTCCTTGTGCGTCGCACAAGAAATGAGCGAATCGCCATTCAAGAAATAAGCGAGCCGCTGCTTTTTGATGCGAAAATAGGCCTGCAAAGTAATTCAGCAGCTGATCTAACATATTGTTCTGATAGGAAAATTGGCGTCAATCCGATTTGGCACGAAGCTTGAAATGAAGCTTCTGACGCCATCGATGCCGTCCTTCGCAAATCTCCATCCGAATTTTGACACCGCCTGATCTGGGGCCGCCCCAGAACGCGCGCCTGTGCGCGGTCCGCACGACGAAAGGAAGACTTTATGAGCGATCAGAATACGGCCTGGATCTCGGACTGGAATCCCGAAGATCAGGCCTTCTGGAATTCAAAGGGCAAGTTCATCGCCCGCCGCAATCTCGTCTGGTCGATCGTTGCCGAGCATATCGGGTTTTCGGTCTGGCTGATCTGGAGCATCGTGGCGACCAAGCTGCCGCAGGCTGGCTTCCATTATTCGACCGACGAGCTGTTCCAACTCGTGGCCGTGCCGGGCCTGATCGGCTCGCTGATGCGCTTCCCTTACACCTTCGCGGTCACCACCTTCGGCGGGCGCAACTGGACCATCTTCTCGGCCTCGGTGCTGTTCATCCCGACACTGGCGCTCGCCTATTTCGTCAGCCATCCGGAAACACCGTTCTGGCTGATGCTGCTGATCGCCTCCACCGCCGGTCTCGGCGGCGGCAATTTCGCCTCCAGCATGACCAACATCTCCTTCTTCTATCCCGATCGCATGAAGGGCTGGGCGCTGGGGCTGAACGCCGCCGGCGGCAATATCGGTGTCTCCAGCGTGCAGCTCCTGACCCCGATCCTGATGGGACTCGGCATCCTCAATCTCTATCAGGCGACCCCGGTCGGCGGCGTCTATCTGCAGAACGCAGGCCTGATGTGGGTGCTACCGATCGCGATCGCGGTGTTCGGCGCCATCTTCTTCATGAACAATCTGACCACGGCGAAGGCCTCGATCAAGAACCAGCTTGCGGTCGTCAAGCGCAAGCACACCTGGATCATGTCCTTCATCTATGTCGGCACCTTCGGCTCCTTCATCGGCTATTCGGCTGCATTCCCGCTGCTGATCAAAACCCAGTTCCCCACCATCACCATCGGCATCGCCTTCCTCGGTCCGCTGGTCGGCTCGCTGGCGCGGCCGCTCGGTGGTCTGCTCGCCGACAAGATCGGGGGCGCGATCATCACCTTCTGGAACTTCATCGCCATGGCCGCCGCCACGATCGGCGTGCTCTACTTCGTCGGCGCGAAGGACTTCACCGGCTTTCTGGTGATGTTCCTGATCCTGTTCGTCACCACCGGCATCGGCAACGGCTCGACCTACCGGATGATCCCCTCGATCTTCCGTGAGCAGTACCTCGCCAAGGTGAGGGGACAGGGCGAGGCAGCGCGTGCAGCCGCGATGAAGGCGGCGAGCATCGAAAGCGGTGCGGCGCTCGGCTTTATCGGCGCGGTCGGCGCTTGCGGCGGCTATCTGATCCCGAGCGGCTTCGGCAAGTCGATTGCGCTGACCGGCGGGCCGCAGCTCGCGCTCGTGATCTATCTCGGCTTCTACGCCGCGTGCCTGGCGCTGACCTGGTGGTTCTACCTGCGCCGCTCGCCCGCTTCCGCCGGTGCAACCAGCCTCGCCGAGGCGCGCGTCTAGAGCATGATCCGGAAAAGTGTGTAGCGGTTTTCCGAAAAGATCATGCTCAGTCAAGGACCTAAAGCGCGATGACGGTTCGACCAAATCTCATCGCGCTTTAGGCGATCTCAGCGGCGTCAGCTTTCGAATGTGACCCCTCGCCCATGCGGGCGAGGGGAGCTCAAAGCGAAACAGGAGAGCGGGATGACGCCTGAGCAAGTGACACTCGTGCAGCAGAGCTTTGCCAAGGTCGCGCCGATCGCCGACCATGCGGCGGTGATCTTCTATGACCGCTTGTTCGAGATCGCGCCGCCCGTGAAGTCGATGTTTCCGGCCGACATGACGGAGCAACGCAAGAAGCTGATGGCAACGCTCGCGGTGGTCGTGAACGGCCTGTCCAATCTGGAGTCCATCCTGCCGGCGGCAAGCGCGCTCGCACAGCGCCACGTCGCCTATGGTGCCAAGGCCGAACACTATCCCGTCGTCGGCTCGGCGCTGTTGTGGGCGCTCGAAAAGGGGCTCGGCGATGGCTGGACGGCGGATATCGCGGCGGCCTGGACCGCCGCCTACACGACGCTCTCGGGTTTCATGATCGAACAGGCTTACGGCCGTCCGCAGGCAGCCGAATAGGACAAGAGTGTGAGTGAACCGCTGGTCATCGTCGGCAATGGAATGGCGGCGGCGCGCCTGGTCGACGAGCTCGTCAAATCCTCGCTCGGTCGTTACGCCATCGCCGTGATCGGCGAGGAGCCGCGGCTCGCCTATAACCGCGTGTTGCTGTCGTCGGTGCTCGCCGGCGAGACTGGCTCCCACGATATCGAGCTGAAGCCGGCCTCATGGTGGCGCGAGCGCGGCGTCACCCTGAAATATGGCTCGCGTGTCACCGAGATCGATGTCGGGCGGCGCGAGCTCAAGATCGAGAGCGACGAAAGCATCGAGTTCTCCAAGCTGGTGCTGGCAACCGGTTCTTCGGCATTGCGGCTCAACGTGCCCGGCGCCGATCTCGCCGGCGTCCACACCTTTCGCGACACCCGTGATGTCGATCTCCTGCTGACGCTTGCGGCGCAAAAGAAGCGCGTCGTGGTCGTCGGTGGCGGCCTGTTGGGGTTGGAGGCCGCCTATGGCCTCGCGAAGGCCGGCGCAACGGTCACGCTGGTACATCTGATGGACCGGCTGATGGAGCGTCAGCTCGATGCGCCGGCGGCGCATCTGCTGAAGTCGCTGGTGGAGCGCAAGGGTATCAACATCCTGCTCAACGCCAGCACGGCGCGTATCCTCGGCGAGAGCAAGGTGGAGTCCATCGAGCTCGTCGACGGCCGCCGGATCGATGCGGACGCGGTGATCTTCGCCGCCGGCATCCGGCCGAATGTCGCACTCGCCAACGAGGCGGGCATCAAGGTCAACCGCGGGGTTGTGGTCGATGATGTCCTGCAAACCAGCGCGGCGGGGATCTTCGCGCTGGGTGAATGTGCCGAGCACCGTGGCATCTGCTACGGCCTGGTCGAGCCGGCCTATGAGCAGGGCCGCGTGCTGGCGCGCCATCTCGCCGGCCGCGAGGCGGCCTATCGGGGCAGCGTGGTCGCGACCAACCTGAAGGTCTCCGGCGTCAGCGTGTTCTCGGCGGGCGACTTCATGGGGGCGGAGGGCAGCGAAAGCATCGTGCTCAGTGACGTGAAGCGCGGTGCCTACAAGAAGCTCGTGATTGCCGACGGCAGGCTGACTGGCGCGGTCCTGATCGGCGAGGTCACGGACGCGCTCTGGTATCTCGAACTGATCCGCTGCCGCGAGCCGGTAGCGCGGATTCGCAAGGACATGATGTTTGGCCGCGCGCTGGCGCTGGCCGCTAAAGCTGCATGAGTGACGCATTGCCATGACCGCAACCGATCCCGCGCTTCGTGCTGTCGGCACCACCTGCCCCTATTGCGGGGTCGGCTGCGGCGTGCTCGCGACGCCCGATGGCAAGGGCGGGGCAGCCATCTCGGGCGATACCGAACACCCAGCGAATCTCGGCCGGCTTTGCTCCAAGGGCTCCGCGCTCGGCGAAACGGTCGCGCTCGAAAGCCGCCTTTTGCATCCCATGATCCGCTGCAAGGGCGCACTCGAGCGCGTCGCCTGGTCCGATGCGCTGGATCATGTCGCCCACCGTCTGCAGCACAACGTCGCCCGTGACGGCGCCGATTCTGTCGCCTTCTATCTCTCCGGCCAGCTCCTGACCGAGGACTATTACGTCGCCAATAAGCTGATGAAGGGGTTCATCGGCACCGCCAATGTCGATACCAATTCGCGGCTCTGCATGGCTTCCACCGTCGCCGGTCATCGCCGCGCCTTCGGCGCCGACACAGTGCCCGGCTGCTACGAGGATCTGGAGCAGGCGGACCTCTTGGTGCTGGTCGGCTCCAACGCCGCCTGGTGCCATCCGGTGCTTTACCAGCGCATGCTCGCCAACAAGCAAAAGCGCGGCGCGCGCATGGTGGTGATCGATCCGCGCCGCACCGACAGCGCCAGCGAGGCGGAGCTGTTTCTGGGGCTCAAGCCCGGCACCGACACTGCGCTATTTTCGGGGCTGCTGGTTCATCTCGCCGACAACGGTGCGCTCGACAAGAGCTATATCGACCTCCACACCTCGGGCTTCGACGAGGCACTGGCGCGGGCGCGCCAGATCGCCGGCAGCGCTGCCGCCACCGCGCTCGCGACGGGGCTGCCGGAGGCCGATGTCGCGTCTTTCTTCCAGATGTTCCGCACCACCGAACGTGTGGTCACGCTCTATTCGCAGGGCGTCAACCAGTCCGCGCAGGGCACCGACAAGGTCAACGCCATCCTCAATTGCCATCTCGCGACCGGGCGGATCGGCAAGGTGGGCGCCTCGCCATTCTCGCTGACCGGGCAGCCCAATGCGATGGGCGGGCGCGAGGTCGGCGGGCTCGCCAACCAGCTCGCCGCGCATATGGGCTTTACGCCGCCCGACATCGATCGCGTCAGGCGATTCTGGAAGGCGCCGCGCATCGCCACCCATGAGGGGCTGAAGGCGGTGCAGATGTTCGAGGCGATCGCGCGCGGCGAGATCAAGGCGCTGTGGGTGATGGGCACCAATCCTGCGGTGTCGCTGCCTGATGCGGACATCGTCCGCGAGGCCTTGAAGAAGCTCGAACTCTTCATCGTCTCTGAAAACGTGCGCCACAACGACACCGTCGATGCCGGTGTGCAGGTGCTCTTGCCCGCGTTGGCCTGGGGCGAGAAATCAGGCACCGTCACCAATTCGGAGCGGCGCATCTCACGCCAGCGCTCGTTCCTGCCAGCGCCCGGCGAGGCGCGGCCGGACTGGTGGATCATGTGCGAGGTCGCGAAGCGCTTGGGGTTCGGCGCGGCCTTCGACTTCAAGTCCGCGGCCGAGATCTTCCGCGAGCATGCGGCACTTTCCGCCTTCGAGAACAACGGCAGCCGCGATTTCGATATCGGCGGCCTGCAGGAGATCGCGGACGACGGCTATGACGCGCTCAAACCCGTGCTGTGGCCGCTGCCCGAGGGCGGTGCGCCGCAGGAGCGCTTCTTCGCCGACGGACGGTTCTACGCCAACGACCGCAAAGCGCGTTTCGTCGCGCCGGAAGTTCCGGCGCTCAAGACCGAGACCAGCGCGGGCCGGCCGCTGCGGCTCAACACCGGTCGCATCCGCGACCAGTGGCACACCATGACCCGCAGCGGCTTGAGCCCGCGGCTCGGCTCGCATCTCCCCGAGCCCTTTGTCGAGATCCAGCCAGATGATGCCAACAGGTTCGGCATCGTCGACGACTCATTTGCCCGCATCACCACCGACTATGGCCAGTGCATCCTTAAAGTCGTGGTCAGCGAGCGGCAGCAGCGCGGCATGTTGTTTACGCCTATCCATTGGAGCGAAGCCAACACCTCAGGCGGGCGCGTCGGCGCGCTGGTCGCGCCCTTCACCGATCCTTATTCCGGCCAGCCCGAGTCGAAATCGACGCCGGCATCGATTGCGCCTTACGAATATGTGTTCCGCGGCTTCCTGTTATCGCGCACCGAGCTGGACCTGCCCGACAGCATCTGGTGGGCGCGTGTCGCGGTGACTGGCGGCTATGGCTATCTGTTCGCCGACAATGGCGATGTCGCGCGCTGGTCGTCCTGGCTGCGCGCAAATGTCCGCCAGGACCTCGTCGAATACAGCGATTTCGGCGGCGGCGTGTACCGCGCCGCCTCCTTCTGCGGTCAGCGGATCGAGACTTGCCTGTTCGTCGGTCCCGCGCATGATGCCGGCGATTGGGACGTCGTCAAGCAATCGTTCGCGGCTGACACGCTTTCGGATGAAGCGCGTGCCATGCTCCTCTCGGGCCGCTCCAGCGAAGGCGCGGCCAGCTCCGGCCCCATCGTCTGCGCCTGCTTCGGCGTCGGTCGTGGCACCATCTGCGACACCATCGCCGCCGGCGCCAGGACCGCGGCCGAGATCGGCGCAAAGCTGAAAGCCGGCACCAATTGCGGCTCCTGCATCCCCGAAATGAAGCGGCTGATTGCGCAGGCGGAAACGTCCCCGCCGCCGCAGCAGGCGGCTGTGGGGTAGCTTTTTTTCGTCTTTGCGAGGAGCGAAGCGACGAAGCAATCCAGAGCCTCATGCGTCGCCCTGGATTGCTTCGCTGCGCTCGCAATGACGGAGAAGCAATCGACGCCTCGCCCCATCTCCTCTATGGTGCGCCTGCTTGAACGCAGGTACCCAAGAAAATGCACTATCTGGAAACGCCGCCGCGGCTGATTGATACAAAACCCTTCTCGGCCATGCCGGAAAAATTTCGCCGCAAGGGCGTGGCGAGTGAATGGGCCGACGCCAACCGGCCGGGCCTTCCCACCGACAGCTTCATCGAAGGTCCGTCATTCGATGCGGACGGCCATCTCTTCATCGTCGACATTCCCTTCGGCCGCATTTTCAAGATCGCGCCCAATGGCGGTTGGTCGCTGGTCGTCGAATATGACGGCTGGCCGAATGGGCTGAAGTTCGCGCCCGACGGCCGCATCCTCGTCGCCGATTACCGCCACGGGCTGATGCAACTCGATGCCACGGCCGGAAAGATCGCGCCGCTGTTGCGCTCGCACAATTCGGAATCCTTCCGGGGCTGCAATGATCTGCATGTCGCGTCGAATGGCGACATCTATTTCACCGACCAGGGCCAGACCGGCCTGCATGATCAGAGCGGTCGGGTCTATCGGCTGAGGCCGGGCGGACGGTTGGATTGTCTGCTCCACACCGGCATCAGCCCCAACGGCCTCGTGCTTGATCCGAGCGAGTCCGTGCTGTTCGTGGCGATGACCCGCGACAACGCGGTCTGGCGCTTGCCCTTCATGAAGGATGGCAGCGTCTCCAAGGTCGGCCGCTTCTGTTCCCTGTTCGGAACCTCCGGCCCCGACGGGATGACCATGGATCGGGCGGGACGGCTGTTCGTCGCCCACGCTTCGCTCGGTCATGTCTTCGTCTTCGCGCCCAATGGCGAATTGATCGCGCGTATCAAATCCTGCGCTGGTCACAGCTGCACCAATGTCGCAATTGGCGGCGAGAAGCGCGACCGGCTCTACATCACGGAATCCGCGAGCGGCACCATCCTGCTTGCCGATCTTAATGAGCTCAACTGAAACCAATGCGACAGGCGGTCCCATGAAATCGCATCCTTTCGGCTCGACCGGTGTCAATGTTAGCGTGATCGGGCAGGGCACCTGGTATCTCGACCGTAGCGACCGCAAGAGCGCGATCGCCGCACTCCGCCGCGGCATCGAGCTCGGCATGACCCACATCGACACCGCCGAGATGTATGGCGATGCAGAGCTCGTGATTGCGGAGGCGATCGCGGGGAAGCGCGACGGGCTGTACTTGGTTTCAAAGGTCTTGCCGAGCAATGCCTCGCGCAAGGGGACGATCGCAGCCTGCGAGCGCTCGCTGAAGCGGCTGAGAACCGATCATCTCGATTGCTATCTCCTGCATTGGCGCGGCTCCTATCCGCTCGCTGACACCGTAGCGGCCTTCGAGGAGCTCGAGCATGCCGGAAAAATCCGCTCCTGGGGCGTCAGCAATTTCGACGCCGACGATCTCGACGAGCTGCTGGATGTGTCAGGCGAAGGCACGATCGCCTGCAACCAGGTGCTCTATCATCTGAAGGAACGCGCCATCGAGCACGCGGTGATCCCGTGGTGCGAGCGCCACAAGGTTGCGGTCGTCGCCTATTCGCCGTTCGGCCATGACGATTTTCCGTCACCGAAGAGCAAGGCGGGCGAGGTGCTGCAGCAGATTGCCGATGCGCATCACGCGACGCCGCGCCAGGTCGCGCTCGCGTTTCTCATCCGCAAGACTACGGTGTTTGCGATTCCGAAGGCGTCGAACGTGGAACATGCCTCCGAAAATGCAGGCGCGGGCGATCTCGTCTTGAATGACAGCGAGATTGCGATGCTGGATGCGGCATTTCCGCGCGGGCCGAAGCCGCGCGGTTTGCCGATGCTGTAGCGCACAACACGTTTCTTAACGGAATCTTTCAACGTCTGGCGCATAACGGCATCCTGTTTTCAGGTGTTGTCCGTGCGCGCCGAATGGCGTTTTTTACGACAGATATCGAGTCGCCTCTATCCACCTTCGAGATTGCCGTGACCCCGCCGCCCGCCGTAGCCGCAAGGCTCGACCGCGCACCTGTCTCCTTGCCGGAAAACAAGTCTTCCCCGGACAAGAAACCCGCCGCACGACGGCGGGCGCCGACGCGCGCCGACCATCCGCTCAAGGGCATTGCGTTGATCTTGTTGTCGACGGTGTTCCTCGGCACCTCCGACGTGACGTCGAAATATCTGTCGGGGACACTGCCATCGGTCGAGATCGCCTGGATCCGCTTTGTCGTATTCGCGCTGATCATGGTGCCGGCGATGCTGCCCGCGTCACCGCTCTATGCGCTGCGCACCGAGCGGCTTGGTCTGCAGCTGATGCGCGGCGCAGCGCTGCTCGGCTCGTCGCTGCTCTTCATCTCCGGGCTGCGCTATCTGCCGATCGCGGAAGCGTCCTCGACCAGCTTCGTATCGCCGCTGTTCGTCACCGCACTGTCGATCATCTTTCTCTCCGAGCGCGTCGGCCTGCGGCGCTGGATCGCAACCGCCGTCGGCCTGATGGGTGTGCTGATCATCCTGAGGCCCGGCACCAGCGCGTTTCACGTCGCGGCATTCTTCCCGATCCTCTCGGCGCTGTGCTGGGCGCTGACGCTGGTGATGACGCGCATCATGAGCGGGTGCGAGCACGTCATCACCACCATGACCTATTCGTCGATCGCGGGCGTCGTCATCCTCAGCGCGCTCGTTCCCTTCGCATCTGTGACGCCGACCCCGCACGACATCTTCTTCGGCATCGTGATCGGGCTGGCCTCGACGCTGGGGCAGTGGATCGTCGTCCTCGCCTTCCGCTATGGCGATGCTTCGGTGCTGGCGCCGTTCTCCTACACCCAGCTGCTCGTGGTCAGCGTTCTCGGCTTCTTTGTTTTCGGCGAGGTGCCGGACGCCTGGACCGTGATCGGTGCGGCCTTCATCGTGCTGAGCGGCCTTTACACCGCCCATCGCGAGCGCGTGCGCCGCTCGCAAATGGCGGTAACCGCGGCGGAGCCCGCGCCGAACGCCTGATCGACTCCGGCTGATTTTTGCCCCGAGCTCGTTCCGCGTGCTGCAAGCGCACGCCTCGTGTGCTATGAGGACCTCCAACTAATAACGGGAGGAGACCACGAGATGCGGGCAGCGATTTTCAGGAACGGCGAGATCGTCGTCGACAGCTTGCCGGAACTGAAGCCCGGTGCCGGGCAGGTGCTGGTGAAGACGCTTGCCTGCGGCATCTGCGGCTCCGATCTGCACGCGAGGAAGCATGCGCATCGCATGGCGGATATGGCCAAGCTCGTCGGCCGCAAGCCGATGGACCTGTCGCGCGACGTCGTGTTCGGCCACGAGTTCTGCTGTGAGATCGTCGATCATGGCCCCGCCACGCAAGGCAAGTTCAAGCCCGGCACGCGCGTCTGCTCGATCCCTGCGCTGTTGACGCCTGAGGGGCCGCAGGGCATCGGTTATTCCAACGATAATATCGGCGCCTATGCCGAGCAGATGCTGCTTAGCGAAGCGCTGCTGCTCGAGGTGCCCAACGGGCTGTCGCCGCAGCACGCCGCGCTGACCGAGCCGCTGGCGGTCGGCGTTCATGCGGTCGAGAAAGCAAATATCAGGGGCAACGAGGTGCCGCTGGTGATCGGTTGCGGCCCGGTCGGGCTTGCAGTCATCGCCGCGCTGAAGATCAATGGCCTGTATCCGATCGTCGCTGCCGACTATTCGCCGGCGCGCCGCGCGATGGCCGAGAAGCTCGGGGCGGACGTCGTCGTGGACCCCGCGCGCTCGCAACCATTCGCGAGCTGGGCCGAGCATGCCGCGATGTCGGAGGCTGAAAAGGCGGCGCGGCCGCCGTTGCAGGCGATGCTGCCACCGCTCAAGCCCGCGCTGATCTTCGAATGTGTCGGCGTGCCCGGCATCATCCAGCAGCTGTTCGAGGGCGCACCGCGCGATGCGCGCATTGTCGTGGTCGGCGTCTGCATGGAGTCCGACCGCTCCGAGCCGATGCTCGGCATCATGAAGGAGCTCAACGTCCAATATGTGCTGGGCTATACGCCGGACGAATTCGCGACCTCCTTGCGGCTGATCGCCGAAGGCGAGGTCGACGCGGCCGCAATGGTGACGGCAACCGTCGGCATCGACGGCGTCGCACAGGCCTTTGCCGATCTCGCCAATCCGGAGACGCATACCAAGATCATCGTCGAGCCGTGGAGGTGAGGGGGGCCTTTGCTCGCGCGGACGACGATCCATGATAAGAAAATCACCAGAACCGGAAAACGCTATGATAACACTGGCAACAGCAGAGGTCCTTCCCGAGGACGGTACAAGCGGCGCCCTGGTTGGGCGCGTATTCCTTCCGCAGGCAGGTGGCCCCGCGGTGGTGGCTATCCGCGACGGCGGCGTGTTCGACGTCAGCGCCAAATTTGCCACCGTGAGCGCCCTCTGCGAGGCGGACGACTCGGCCCGCGCATTGCGCGCGGCCAAAGGCGTACGCATTGCCGATCTCGCAACGATCCTCGCCAACACGCCGCCCGATGCCCGCGATCCAAAAAAGCCATGGCTGCTCGCGCCGGTCGATCTGCAGGTGTTGAAAGCCGCCGGCGTCACTTTTGCCGTCTCGATGCTGGAGCGGGTGATCGAGGAGCGGGCGCGGGGCAATCCGGCGTCCGCGGAGGCCATCCGCAAGGAGGTCGTACGCCTGGTCGGCGATGATTTCTCCAAGCTCAAGCCAGGGTCGGCGGAGGCGATACGGCTGAAGCAGGTGCTGATCGACCAGAACGCCTGGAGCCAGTATCTCGAGGTCGGCATCGGCCCTGATGCGGAGGTCTTCACCAAGGCGCCGGTGCTTTCCTCCGTCGGCACCGGCATGGATGCCGGGCTGCATCCCAAATCGACCTGGAATAATCCCGAGCCGGAGGTCGTGCTGTTCGTGTCGAGCCGCGGCAGGATCGTGGGAGCCGCGCTCGGCAACGACGTCAACTTGCGCGACTTCGAGGGCCGCTCGGCGCTGCTGTTGTCCAAGGCGAAGGACAACAACGCCTCCTGCGCGGTCGGCCCGCTGCTCCGCCTGTTCGACGACAGTTTCTCGCTCGACCATGTGCGGCGGATGGATGTTGGATTGACGGTGAAGGGAGCGGACGACTTTGTGCTGGAGGGACATTCCTCGATCAGCAAGATCAGCCGCGACCCGACCGACCTCGTCGCGCAGACGATCGGGCCGGTGCACCAATATCCCGACGGCTTTGCGCTGTTCCTCGGCACCATGTTCGCGCCGGTGAAGGATCGCGACGCGGCGGGGCAGGGCTTTACTCACAAGCGCGACGACATCGTCACCATCGCCGCGCCCGAGCTCGGCCAGCTCGTCAACCGCATGCGGACCAGCGACGAGTGTGAGCCGTGGACGCTGGGCGTTGGTGCCTTGATGAAGAATTTGGCGCAGCGGAAGCTATTGTAATGCGACGACTGCCGTAGGGCGGGTAGAGTGAAGCGAAACCCACCCTCTCACGAGGGAGAAAGATGATGGGTTTCGCCGCGCTCTACCCAACCTACACCATCTGAATCTTACGCCGCTCGCACCGAGTTCATGAAGTCCGCGACCTGACGCTTCAGCCGGCTGCTTTCGCTCGATAGCGACTGCGCTGCCGAATGCACCTGCGAGGAGGCGCCGCCGGTCTCCGAGGCGCCGCGCTGCACGTCGGCGATGGCGGTCTCGACCTGCGAGGTGCCTTCCGCTGCGCGCTGCACGTTCCTGGAAATTTCCTGGGTGGCGGCGCCCTGTTCCTCGACCGCCGAGGCGATGGCGGCGGAGATTTCGGAGATGCGGGCAATGGTCGTGCCGATCTCCTTGATCGCACTGACGGACTCCTGCGTTGCGGACTGGATGTCGGCGATCTGCTGGCTGATCTCGTCGGTGGCTTTCGCAGTCTGCTCGGCGAGTGTCTTCACTTCGGCGGCGACGACCGCAAAGCCCTTGCCGGCGCTGCCGGCTCGCGCGGCCTCGATGGTCGCATTCAGCGCGAGCAGGTTGGTCTGGCCGGCGATCGACTGGATCAGGTCGACGACGTCGCCGATGCGGCTTGCGGCCTGCGACAATTGACTGACACGCGCATCGGTCTTCTGCGCCTGCGTCACCGCTTCGCCGGCGATGCGCGCGGACTGTTCGACCTGCCGGCTGATTTCGCCGATCGACGACGACAGCTCTTCGCTGGCGGCCGCGACCGAATGCACGTTGCTGGAGGCTTCGCCCGAGGCCTGCGAGGCGCGCTGGCTGACCTTCTCGACGGTATCGGCGGTGCGGGTCAGCGTCGTGGCGGAGCCTTCGAGTTGCTGGGCGGCCGCGGTGACCAGGTTGATGACCTGGCCGACCTCGCTTTCGAACTGGTCGGCAAGGCGGTTCATGTCGCGCCTGCGCTCGTTGGCGCGCTCGTGTTCGGTCGCCACCCGTTGCTCGCGCAGGCGGTTGGTCTCGATCATGGCGTCGCGGAACACTTTGACGGTGCGCGCCATCTCGCCGATCTCGTCGGAGCGCTCTGCGTCGGCGACGGGCGCGTCGAGCTCGCCGGCGCTGAGCGAGGCCATTCGGGCCTTGAGCGTGGTGAGCGGCCTGACCACGCTGCGCGTGATCGACCAGGCGATGGCGATCGAGATCATCATCAGGGCCACGATGACGATGGAGGCGGTTTGCATCATCGACCAGAAGGAGGCGTCGACGCCCGAGATGTAGCCTGCAGTCGCAATCATCAGGTGCCAGGGCGCAAAACCGCGCGTGAAGGCGACCTTGTCGAACGGGGTCGGATCGGTGCTCGAACGCAGGAACGTATAGCGCAGGGTGCCTTCGCCCCTTTGCGCGATGTCCATCATGATGGAAGCGAAGGGAAGGCCGTTGACATCCTTGGCACCTCGCATGTCCTTGCCGATGAAGGTCGGGACGCCCGGATTGGAGACGCAGAGCCCGGTCTCATAATCGTAGATGAAAACGTAGTTGGTGTGATTTTCGTACCAGACGCTGCCCGCGGCGGCGAGGAAGCGCTTCTTCGCCTCATCTTCCGTCATCTCCCCGGACGCGGCAGCGCGCTGGAAGCTGTCCGCCATCTGCCACACGGCGTCGACGATCGCATGCGCCTTCTCGGTTCGCTCGGTGAGCAACTGGTTGCGGGCTACCAGCAGCACCGTGGTCGCGACCATCACCATGCAGATCGCGCCGACGATGGTCATGGTGGCGAGCTTTGCAGCGATCGAACGGTTCTTCAGACTGCTCAGTCCAGGCATTCCAACTTTCCATTGTGGCTGAAGCGCCGCTGGCGGAATGCCGCGCGCGATTTTGTTATTTGCAAGCTTCAAAATAGAGCAAACTCGTTAAGAACTGTGTCAGACCCATCGCCAAAGCCGGGCAACCTCGCGGAGGCCTTCGTGCCTTAACGAGCCGTTAATGGGAGGCCTCAGCGTATCCGAGCGCGAGCGGGCCTTCAGCTCCTGCAACGGCAAAGCGTGCACGAGCGGGCGGCACCGTCACACCGGCAGCGCCACCGAATATTTCACCTGGCTCAGCGCAAAGCTCGATTCGATCGAGGCGATGCCATCCAGCCGCGTCAGCTTGTTCTTCAGGAAGGCTTCATAGGAGGAGAGGTCGGCGGCGACGACGCGCAGGAGGTAGTCGCGATTGCCGGTCATCAGATAGCACTCCAGCACCTCGTCCCATTTCGAGATAGCTCTGGCGAAACGATCGAGATCCTCCTCCTTCTGTCGCGCGAGCTTGATGGAGATGAAGACGCTTACGTGAAGGCCGACCGATTTCTGGTCGACGCTGGCGATGTAGCGCGTGATCACACCGCGCTGTTCCAGAAGCTTGACCCGGCGGTGGCAGGGCGACACCGACAGCCCGACCTTGTCGGCCAGCTCCTGCATGGTCATGCGGCCGTCCGATTGCAGCAGGGTGAGGATTTTACGATCGATGGCGTCGAGCGCTGCCATTGGGATAAAATATCCTAGTTTTGTGTTACGCTGGTAACATATACCAATAATGGCCGGTATCGCGCGAAAAATTGAGAATTATCGGCGCGACGGCAGGATTAACATGGCGCGATCCACCCGAGTCTTCCGGAGGCGCCGCCATGGCCATCGAACCCGTACGTCTTGAGCTGTTGTCGGCGCTTGCCCGCAAGGTGCTGTGGCTGTCGTCCTGGACCATCCACCACGCCAATCACATCCGGCCCAACACCGACGGCCTGAAGGTCGGGGGCCACCAGGCGTCCTCGGCCTCGCTCGCGACCATCATGTCGGCGCTGTATTTTTCCGTGCTGCGCCCGGAGGACCGCGTCGCGGTGAAGCCGCATGCGAGCCCGGTGTTTCACGCCATCCAATATCTGTTCGGCCGCCAGACGCGTGACAAGCTGGAGAATTTCCGTGGCCTGAAGGGCGCGCAGTCCTATCCCTCGCGCACCAAGGACACCGACGATGTCGATTTCTCGACCGGCTCGGTCGGCCTCGGCGTCGCGCAGACCTTGTTCGCCTCGCTGGTGCAGGACTACGTCAAGGCGCATGGCGGGATGAAGGACCGGCGCGAGGGCCGCATGATTGCCCTCGTCGGTGACGCCGAGATGGACGAGGGTAACATCTTCGAGGCGCTGGCGGAGGGCTGGAAGCACGGCCTGCGCAACACTTGGTGGGTGGTCGACTACAATCGCCAGAGCCTCGACGCCGTGGTGCGCGAGGGTCTCTGGGAGAAATTCCAGACCATGTTCCGCAATTTCGGCTGGGACGTGGTGATCGTAAAATACGGCACCTTGATGCGGCAGGCCTTTGCCGAGCCCGGCGGCGAGGCATTGCGGCGCTGGATCGACAATTGCCCGAACGCACTCTATGCCGCGCTGTGCTTCCAGGGCGGCGCGGCATTCCGCAAGCATCTGCTCGACGAGATTGGTGATCAGGGCCCGGTTACCCAGTTGATCGAACGGCGCAGCGACGAGGAGCTGCTGGCGCTGATGTCCAATCTCGGCGGCCACGACATGGCGAGCATGATCGAGGCATTCGAGGCGATCGATCATGACCGCCCGGTCTGCTTCATCGCCTATACCATCAAGGGCATCGGCCTGCCGTTCCAGGGCCACAAGGACAATCACGCCGGCCTGATGACGATCGCGCAGATGGAGAAGTGGCGCGAGGCTCAGAACATCCGCCCCGGACATGAGTGGGACAAGTTCGAGGGCCTGCCGCAGGACGAGGCCGCGCTGGAAGCATTCCTGAAGGATGCGCCGTTTACTCGCGGTGGCAATCGCCGTCTCACCGCGCCCGTGGTCGAGGTGCCGCGCGAACTCACGCTCAAGCAGGCCGCGCAGATGTCGACGCAGCAGGGCTTTGGTCTGGTGCTGAACGAGATCGCGCGCGGCGACAGCGAACTGGCGGCGCGCATCGTCACGACGTCGCCCGACGTGACGGTCTCGACCAATCTCGGCGCATGGGTGAACAGGCGTGGCCTGTTCGCGCGCGCCGAGAAGGCCGATACCTTCCGCAGCGAGAAGATCCCGTCGACCTATAATTGGGACGCCTCGCCCAAGGGCCAGCATATCGAGCTCGGCATTGCCGAAATGAACCTGTTCATCCTGCTCTCCGCGCTCGGGCTGTCGCACCACATCAATGGCGAGCGGCTGCTGCCGGTCGGCACGCTCTACGATCCCTTCATCGAGCGCGGCCTCGATGCGCTCAACTATGCCTGCTATCAGGACTCGCGGTTCATGGTGGCGGCGACGCCGTCGGGCATCACGCTCGCGCCCGAAGGCGGCGCGCATCAATCGATCGCAACGCCCTTGATCGGCATGGCGCAGGACGGGCTTGCCTCGTTCGAACCGGCGTTCGTCGATGAGCTCGCGGCGATCATGGGCTGGGGCTTCCGGCATATGCAGCGCGAGGCCGGCGAGGGCGGCTCGGTCTATTTGCGGCTATCGACGCGCACCATCGAGCAGCCGCAGCGGCTGATGTCGCCCGAGCTGCGCGACAACATCACCGCCGGCGCCTATTGGTTGCGCAAGCCAGGGCCGAACGCCGAGGTCGTCATCGCCTATACCGGCGCGGTTGCGCCGGAGGCGATCGAGGCCACCGGATTGATCGGCGAGAGCCGGCGCGATGTCGGCCTGCTCGCGGTTACGTCCGTGGACCGGCTGCATGCGGGATGGACCGCCGCACGGAATTTGCGGCGCGCCCGTCGCGGGGTGCAGCACTTGAGCCATATCGAACAGCTGCTTGCACCCCTGCCGCGCGATTGCGGCATCGTCACCGTGATCGATGGCCACCCGGCCGCGCTCGGCTGGCTCGGCAGCGTCCGGGGTCACCGGGCGGAGGCGCTCGGAGTCGAGCATTTCGGCCAGACCGGCAGCATTGACGAGCTTTACCGGACCTATGGCATCGATGCCAACGCGATCATCGATGCGGCAGAAAGCCTCACCGCGGGCGCTCCCGTGCTGCACCGCAAAATGGCGGTCTAACGGGCCGCGCTCAACGCGGAGCAATCGCGCCATCACGCTCCTCCGTCAGGGCCAGGACAGGCGGCCATGACGGTTTTGCGGCCGTGATCTCCTGCTTAATTGCGTCCGGGCGCTAAGGCTGGATCGCGGTCGCTTCGCTTACTTGGCCGGCACGACAGCCATCATCTTGCCAGCGTCACAGTCCCTCCCTTATATCCAGCGTCCGCCGCAGCTCAGGCGTCCGCTTATGGCGGGTTCAATCGGTCAGGCTTTCGTGCAAGGATAGTTGCCGAACGCTTCCATTTCCGTCCGCATTACGAACTCACGAGGTTTTCGATGGTCAATCGTCTGCAATTTTATATCGATGGCGCCTGGGTCGATCCGGTCGTCAAGAAGTCCACGCCCGTCGTCAATCCCGCCACCGAAGAGGCGATGTATGAGGTCGCGCTCGGCTCCAAGGCCGATGTCGACAAGGCGGTTGCCGCCGCCAAGCGCGCCTTTGAGACCTTCTCCCAGACCAGCCGTGACGAGCGCGTCGCGCTGCTCTCCAAGATCATCGAGATCTACAAGGGCCGCATGAAGGAGATCGGCGCCGCCGTCTCCGACGAGATGGGCGCGCCGCTGCCGATGGCGGAGAAGCTGCAGGCCGGCGCCGGCCTTGGCCATCTCATGAACACCCTCGACGTGCTCAAGAAATACGAGTTCGAGGAGACCATGGGCACCGCGGTCATCGTGCGCGAGCCGGTCGGCGTGATCGGCATGATCACCCCCTGGAACTGGCCGCTGAACCAGATCGCCTGCAAGGTCGCGCCCGCGCTTGCCGCCGGCTGCACCATGATCCTCAAGCCCTCGGAGTTCACTCCGACCTCGGCGCTGATCTTCGCCGAAATCCTCCATGAAGCGGGCGTGCCGAAGGGCGTGTTCAATCTCATCAACGGCCTCGGACCCGAGGTCGGTGCCGCCATGAGCGAACACCTTGACATCGACATGATCTCCTTCACCGGCTCGACTCGCGCCGGCGTCGACGTTGCCAAGCGCGCGGCCCCGACCGTGAAGCGTGTGAGCCAGGAACTTGGCGGCAAGTCGCCGAACGTCATCCTCGATGATGCCGACCTTACCAAGGCGGTGACCGGCGGCGTGGCGCACATGTTCAACAACTCCGGCCAGTCCTGCAACGCGCCGTCGCGCATGATCGTGCCGCTGTCCAAGATGAAGGAAGTGGCTGCGATCGCGAAGGCCGTCGCCGACAGGACCAAGGCCGGCGATCCGCGCGGCGAGGGCACCACCATCGGCCCCGTCGTTAACCGCGGCCAGTGGGAGAAGATCCAGGCGCTGATCCAAAAGGGTATCGAAGAGGGCGCAACGCTGGTCGCCGGCGGTCCGGGCCTGCCGGAGGGCGTCAACAAGGGCTTCTACGTGCGCCCGACCATCTTCGCCGACGTCACCAACGAGATGACGATCGCGAAGGAGGAGATCTTCGGGCCGGTGCTGACCATCATCGGCGCCAAGGACGAGTCCGATGCGGTGCGCATTGCCAACGACACGCCCTACGGTCTCGCAGGCTATGTCTCGGCCGGCACGGTCGAGCGTGCGCGCAAAGTCGGCCGCCAGATCCGCGCCGGCAACGTCAACTTGCAGGGCATGCCGAATGAGCGCTCCGCGCCGTTCGGCGGCTACAAGCAGTCCGGCAACGGCCGCGAGTGGGGCCGTTACGGCATGGAAGAATATCTCGAGGTGAAGGCTGTCGCCGGCTTCAACGCGGCGTAAGACTATATCCAATCACTCGGTATCGTCCCGGCGAAATCCAGGACCGATAATCTTAAGGCCGGCGTTCTCGAAGGACGCCGGCCTTTGTGTTGTTGGCGGTTATTCCGGGTTCGATGCTGCGCATCGCCCCGGAATCTCGAGATTCTCAGGTGCGCAATTGCGCACCGTAGTTCGGCTCTATCGATCCGCCCCGGAATGACGAGCAAAACAACTATCCCCCCGGCGCGCCCTGAGTGTTCACGTACAAAGCATAGATCGACTGGCTTGCCGCCATGAACAGGCGGTTGCGCTTGAGGCCGCCGAAGCAGACATTGGCGCAGCGCTCGGGCAGGGCGATGCGGCCGATCGGTGCGCCATCGGGTGCGAACACCATCACGCCGTCGAGTTCGCCTGAGCCCATGCCCCAGCCGCACCAGAGATTGCCGTCGATGTCGCAGCGCATGCCATCGGGTGTGCCGGGGCCGGCATCGATCGCGACGCGCTTGTTTGTGAGCTTGTCGCCACCTGGAGAGACGTCATAGGCGAGGATCTTGCGATTCGGCACGCCGCGTGATTCTACCAGATAGAGGATCTTCTCGTCCGGAGAGAAGCAGAGCCCGTTCGGTCCGAGCACGCCCTCGGCCACGATCGAGGTTTTGCCGGTCGCGCCATCGATGCGATAGACATTGGCATCGATCTCGGGCTCGGCCTTGTAGCCCTCGTAATTGCCGAGCAGACCGAAGGTCGGATCGGTGAACCAGATCGAGCCGTCGGACTTGACCACGACGTCGTTCGGCGAGTTCAGCCGCTTGCCGCCGAAGGAGTCGATCAGCACGGTGACGGAACCGTCATATTCGGTGCGCACCACGCGCCGTCCGCCATGCTCGCAGGTGACGAGCCGGCCCTGGCGGTCGCGGGTGTTGCCATTGGCGAAATTGGAGGGCTTGCGGTAGATGCTGACCGCGCCAGTTTCCTCCTCCCACTTGATGATGCGCTGGTTGGGGATGTCGCTGCACAGGAGATAGCGTCCGTCGCCGAACCAGACCGGACCTTCGGCCCACCGCAAGCCGGTGGCGAGACGTTCGACCGCCGACAGCTTGAGCCAGTATTTCTCGAAGCGCGGATCGAGGGCATGAATGGCTGGATCGGGGTAATGGGTAGCGGGACGCCAGCCCAGATCATGGGAAGTTGCATCTGACATTTGCTGTTCTCGTTGTTGCGTTTCCTCGGCAGATAGTCTGCTATCATTGCGCGCCCGGGATCGCAAATTGGTGAACGGACATCGGTCGCGGCTTGAAGCCCGCGAGATTACAAGGTTGGATTAAGAGGGAAGAGATGCCACGTATTTTGATGACCGGCGCGTCGGGGGGAATAGGCACCTCGCTGCGCAAGCTGCTGCCGCCGATCTATCCGGACCTCGTGCTCAGCGACATCAAGACGCCGGCCGACCTTGCACCTCACGAGAAATTCAAGGCCGCCGAGCTATCCGATCTTGCCCAGGTGGAGGCGATCTGCGAGGGCGTCGACGGCATCCTGCATTTCGGCGGCTATTCTGTCGAAGGCTCCTGGGAGACGATCCTGCCGTCCAACATCATCGGCTGCTACAATCTGTTCGAGGCGGCGCGGCGGAAGGGCGTCAAGCGCGTGGTGTTCGCGTCGTCGAACCACGCGGTCGGCTTCTATCCCCGCTACCATCGCATCGGCACCGATGTGACCCCGCGGCCCGATGGCTACTATGGCGTGAGCAAGGCCTTTGGCGAGGCGACCGGCGCGCTCTATGCCGACAAGCACGGCCTCAAGGTGACCTGCCTGCGCATCGGCAATTTCGGCGACAAGCCGCTCGATCACCGCAGGCTTTCGATTTGGCTCAAGCCGGAGGACATGGTGCAGCTCTGCCGCATCGGCCTGGAGCATCCCGACATCCATTTCGAGATCCTGTACGGCGCGTCGAATAATGAACGCTCCTGGTGGGACAATCACCGCGCCTACGAGCTCGGCTATCGCCCGGCCGGACGCGCGGAGGATTTTGTCGCGCATGCCATGGCCGAACAGGCCAAGCTGAAGCCTGATCCGGTTGCCGATTTCTACCAGGGCGGCGCGTTCTGCAGCATGGGGTTTTCCGGCGACAAGAGCCGGATCGTGGAGTGAGCCAAAAGCGTCATGCCGGGGCATCGCGTTAGCGATGAACCCGGAATCTTTCGCCGCAACTTCGAGATTCCGGGCTCGATGCTTCGCATCGCCCCGGAATGACCGAACAATAAGGAAGCAAAAACATGACCGACGGACTGCGCAAGGGGCTCACCAGCTATGGCGATGCCGGGTTTTCGCTGTTCCTGCGCAAGGCCTTCATCAAGGCGATGGGCTATTCCGACGATGCGCTTGACAGACCCATTGTCGGCATCACCAACACCTATAGCGACTATAATCCCTGCCACGGCAATGTCCCTGACATCATCGCGGCGGTGAAGCGCGGGGTGATGCTGTCGGGCGCGATGCCGTTCGAGTTTCCGACCATCTCGATCGCCGAAAGCTTTGCGCATCCGACCTCGATGTATCTGCGCAACCTGATGGCCATGGAGACCGAGGAGATGATCCGCGCCCAACCGATGGATGCGGTGATCGTGATCGGCGGCTGCGACAAGACGCTGCCGGCGCAGATCATGGCCGCGATCTCGGCGGACCTGCCGACCGTGGTGATCCCGGTCGGGCCGATGGTCGTCGGCCATCACAAGGGCGAAGTGCTCGGCGCCTGCACCGACTGCCGTAGGCTGTGGGGCAAGTACCGCGCGGGCGAAATCGACGACCCGGAGATCGAGGCGGTCAACGGGCGTCTGGCGCCCTCGGTCGGCACCTGCATGGTGATGGGCACCGCTTCCACCATGGCCTGCATCACCGAGACGCTCGGCCTGTCGCTGCCTATGAGCGCGACCATCCCGGCGCCGCATGCCGAACGTTTCCGCCTGGCTGAAGCCAGCGGCAAGGTCGCCGCCGCCATGGCCAAGGCCAAGGGGCCGCGGCCGAGCGAGATCCTCACCCCGGCTTCGTTCCGCAATGCGCAGGTGGTGCTGCAGGCGATCGGCGGCTCGACCAACGGTCTCATTCACCTGACAGCGATCGCCAACCGCACGCCGTACGCAATCGATCTGGACGCCTTCGACAAGATCGGCCGCGAGGTGCCGGTGCTGGTCGACCTGAAGCCGTCAGGCGCTCATTACATGGAGCATTTCCATCACGCCGGCGGCGTGCCGAAGCTCCTGAAGCAGCTCGGCGGCCTGATCGACCTCGATGCAAGGACGGTCACGGGACAGTCCTTGCGCGACGTCGTCGCGGGCGCGGAAGAGGTGCCCGGGCAGGACGCGATCCGGGATCGCCACGATCCGATCAAGCCGGAAGGCGGGCTTGCCGTGCTCCATGGCAATCTGGCGCCGCGCGGCGCGGTCATCAAGCATTCCGCGGCTTCGCCCAAGCTTCTGCAGCACACTGGCCGTGCCGTGGTGTTCGAATCCGTCGAGGACATGACGCTGCGGGTCGACGATCCCGATCTCGACGTGAACGCCGACGACATTTTGGTGCTGCGCAATGCCGGACCGAAGGGCGCGCCGGGCATGCCGGAGGCGGGCTACCTGCCGATCCCGAAGAAACTGGCGCGCAGCGGCGTGAAGGACATGGTGCGAATTTCGGACGCGCGCATGAGCGGCACCGCCTTCGGCACCATCGTGCTGCACATCACGCCGGAAGCGGCGGTCGGCGGTCCGCTCGCTTTGGTCAGGACCGGCGACAGGATCAGGCTCGATGTCGCCAAGCGCAGCATCGATCTCCTGGTCGAGCCGGCGGAGCTGGAAAAGCGCCACGCCGCGCTCAAGCTGCCGGCCCCGCCTCCGGGTACCAATCGCGGCTACGCCTATCTGTTCAACGAAACCATCCTGCAGGCCGACGAAGGCTGCGATTTCGACTTCATGCGGCGCGGCGGGAAATAGGTTCCCCGTCATTGCGAGCGGAGCGAAACAATCCAGTGCTGCGCGGGAGGCTCTGGATTGCTTCGTCGCTTGGCTCCTCGCAATGAAACCAGGTGGGCCGGGTCTCCGCCGGGGCGACAACTACGGTTAATCTTTCCGCTCAATTGACAACCCGCCAAAGCCGATGGGATGATCCCCCAAAACCAATAAACATCAGGGGGAAGCAAACCGTGCGTATTCTGGCCAGCATCATCAGGGGCGCGGTAGCCCTTGCGGTCCTCGCGCTTCAAGCCGGCGCGCATGCCGACGACGTCAAGCATTATCGCTTCGCGCACGACCAGCAGCTCAACTCCGGCTACAGCGTCGCCTACGACATCTTCTCCGCCAGGCTCAAGGAACTGAGCAAGGGCACCATGCTGGTCGACCAGTATCCCGGCGCGCAGCTCGGGCAGGAGCCGCAGATCCTGCAGCTCGTGAAATCCGGCGACATCGATTTCGCGATCGTCTCCTCCGCCAACACCTCGACCATCTCGCCGCAGGCCGGCGTGATGTCGCTGCATTTCCTGTTCCGCAACGAGGATCACATCGTCAAGGCGCTCGGCGACGAGAAGGTGTTTGCCGCGATCCGCGACATGATCGACGGCACCGTGCAGGGCATTCACGCCATTGGCCTCGGCACCCAGGGCTTCCGCTACATGTACGGCAAGAAGGAGGTGCAGAAGGCCGACGACGTCAAGGGCTACAAGGTGAGGGTCCAGGCCACCGCGACCGAGGACACCATGTTTCCGGCCTATGGCGCGCAAACCGTGCACATGCCGTTCGGCAGCGTGTACACCTCGCTACAGACCGGCGTGGTGGATTTCGCCGAGAACGGCATGAACGTTTATCTGATCAATCGCCATTACGAAGTGGCGCCTGTGATCTCCATGACCGAGCATGAGGCCAACAACGCGATCCTGTGGATCAGCGACAAGCTCTGGCAGAGTCTGTCGGCCGAGCAGAAGCAATGGGTGATGACGGCCGCGCGCGACGTCTCGACCCAGGAGCCCAAGCGCGGCTTCGATCTCGAACATGCCGCCGCGATCAAGCTGGAGAAGATGGGGGTGAAGATCGTCAAGGACGTCGACAAGGCGGGCTTCCAGAAGATCGCCGACCCCTATCTCGACAAGCTCGCGCATGATCTCGGGCCCCACGCCGAGAAGATCAAGGACCTGATCAAGGCGACCAATTAGGAGCTTCCCTCGGGATGACGAGAGAGGTTCATGTCCATCGCCGACAAACTCGTCTTGCAGCGGCAGCGTCATCTGAAATGGCGGGCGCTGGACCGGCTTGAGCTGGTCCTGATGATCCTGTGCGGCGTGCTGTGCTTCGGCTTCTCGCTGTCGGTCACGGCCGACATCGTCACCCGCACCATCGGCCATCCCTGGCTGTGGCTGCAGGAAGTGACCTCGACGCTGTTCATCTACGCCATCTTCATTGGAGCTGCGGTGGCGACCCGCCGCAATGATCATCTTTATCTCACCGCGATTTCGGAGGCCATGCACGGCCGGTCGCGGCTGATCATCGAGGTCACGCTGCGCCTTGTCGTGCTCGCGGTCGCGGCCTGCCTGATCTGGTACGGCTACATCAATTATTTGCGCGGCTTCGGCAGCTTCCGCCTGCCGTCGGGCACGCCGATCGCCTCGCTTTATGCGATCATCCCGCTGTCGGGCATCCTGATCGCGCTATTCTCGATCGAGCAGCTCATCAACGGCCTCATCAACGGCTTCGATCATCCGGAGCCGCCGCAGGACGATCATGCAATCCCGCCTGTTACGACCGGATTCGAGCGGAGCTAGGCCGTGAGCGCGCCCTACATCCTGGCGCTGATGTCGTTCTGCTTCCTGTTCTTCGGCTATCTCGGCGTGCCCGTGCCATTCTCGCTGCTCGCCGGCGTCTTCGTCGGTGCGACGCTTGCCGACGTATCGCTCGCGGCGATCATCCAGAAGATCTTCGACGGCGTCGACTCCGAGGCGCTGCTTGCGATTCCCTTTTTCCTGCTGGTCGGCGAGCTCATGAGCTCCGCCAACGTGGTGGTGCGGATCGCCAACCTCTCGGTGTCGCTGGTCGGGCATATCAGGGGCGGGCTGTCGCAGGTCGTCGTTGTCTTCAGCATGTTCTTCTCGGAAATGTCGGGATCGACCACCGCCGACGTCGCGGTGATGAGCCGCGCGCTCGGCGGACCGATGCGGCGCGAGGGTTATGAATCCGCCTTCATCGCCGCGATCATTGCCTCGGCCTCGACCATCGCGGCGCTGGTGCCGCCGAGCATCACGGCCGTGGTCTATGGCGCGGTCGGCAATGTCTCGATCGCCGGGCTTTTCATGGCCGGCGTCGTGCCCGGCTTCATGATCGGCTTCGGGTTGATGATCTATTGCTATTTTTTCGGCCCCTCGGGCCTGCGCAAGCCGCGCGCCACCTTCAAGCAGGTCGCCTTTGCCACGGCCGATGCCGCGTTGCCTCTGATGATCCCCGTGATCCTGCTTGGCGGCATCCTGACCGGCTGGTTCACGCCGACGGAAGCGGGCGTCGTCGCGGTGGTCTGGATCATCGTCGTCGTGATCCCGGCGCTCAACCGCGGGCACCTGAAGAACATCCCATACGATTTCTGTCTCGCCGGGCTGATCTTCTCGCTGCCACTGATCACGATCGGCGCGGCGAACGCGTTCGGCTGGATGCTGGCTTATCTGCGCGGCGCCGCCGTTATCGCCGACTGGATCACCTCGATCGCCGGGAATAATCCGGAGCACATCATGCTGCTGATGGTGCTGCTTTTCACCGTGGTCGGCGATTTCATCGAGCCGGTCCCGACCATCATCATCTTCATGCCGCTGGTGAATGCGCTCACCCAGGCCGGCGACATCAACGGCGTGCATATGGGCGTGGTCCTGATCGCAACGCTCGCCTTCGGCCTGATCACGCCGCCCTATGGGCTGGTGCTCCTGATGGCCTCGAAATTCGTCGGCGTCAGTTTCGGCAAGGCGCTGCGCGCTGCGTTGCCGATCTATGTGGTGTTTCTGGTGACCATCACCTTCACCATCTACTTTCCGTCGGTCGTGCTGTGGCTGCCCAAGCACGTGATCCCGGAGTCCGTCGGCTGCTTCAAGTCGCCGGCGGGGGCAGGGTATATTTGTCCGAACTAAGCCCGTCGTTCCAGACCTCGCCGGGACGACTGCGGAGTAAGCGGCGGCTTCGCCGGGAAATCACTTCCCCTTGCTCAGGAACTTCTTCACAGCAAGCTTGAAATCTTCAGTGTGCATGCAGTCGATGATGGCATCGCGCTCGGCCTCGAGCTGCTGCTCGATCGGCGTGGTCGGCGCGCGGTGGATCAACTCCTTGGTGGCGGCAAGACCGGCGGGGGCGTTTTGTGCGAGGCGCAGCGCCAGCTCACGGGTGGCGGCCTTGAGCTCGACGGCCGGAACCACCTTGACCAACAGGCCCCAATCATAGGCCTGCTGCGCGCTAAAGCCGTCCTCGGCCAGGAAAATCTGCAGCGCGCGGCGGACACCGACGGCCGAGACCACGCCGACGGTGCCGCCGCCATCGGGTGAGACGCCGATCTTGGCATAGGCTGGCGTGAAGCGGGCATCCTCGGCGGCGATGCAGAGATCGGCGACAAAGGCGAGCGAAAGCCCGGCGCCGGCTGCGGAGCCGTGCACGCTTGAGAGCACAAGCTTGGGCATACGCCGCAAGGTGGCAATGAAGGCGTGATAGTGCTTCAACAATTCGCCGACCACGGGTGCAATAGTGTCGGCGGCTGCGGCCGCGCCGATGGTCTGCAGATCGCCGCCGGCGCAGAAGGCGCGGCCTTCGCCTTCGATCACCAGCACCTTGATGTCGTCGGACGCCTCGACATGGGCGCTGAGCTGCTCGAGCTTCTTGGCGATGGCAAGGTTGATGGAATTGAACGCCGCGGGGCGGTTCAGGGTGAGGATGGCGACCGCGCCGTCGATCCTGAGCAGTGCGGGATCGTCGGGCAGGGACGTGTTGGAGGGCGTCGTCATGGCAAAAAATCCCGGCAGGAGATTATCGCTGCAAATAGATCGCAGAAGGGGTGGGGTGACAATACCCTGGTGCTGCCCGCCCCCGCTCTTGCGCTCGTCCGAATTATCAGGCCAAATGGGGGCACCCCTTCGGTCGGGACGGACACGAGCGCCGCTCTGTCGGGCGAGGGTAGCCAGCCAAAATCAAGATGAGGAAACGACATGGGTAACTCCCGTACCGTTACAATTGGGCTGTCCCGATGACGCAAGGCTCTGTGGTGAAAGGACCCGTTCTGATCGTCGGCGCCGGGCATGCGGGCTTTCAGGTCGCGGCCTCCCTGCGCCAGCACGGCCTTGCCGAGCCCGTCGTCATCATCAATGACGAGGCGCATCTGCCCTATCAGCGGCCGCCTTTGTCCAAGGCCTACATCAAGGGTTCCGCAGGGCCCGAGAGTCTGTTCTTCAGGCCGGAGAAATTCTACGCGGATCAGAAGATCGAGCTGGTCTCCGACCGCGTGGTGGCGATCGATCGTGCCGCGCGCAAGCTGAAACTGGCCTCCGGCCGCGCGCTCGACTATGGCCATCTGGTGCTCGCCACTGGGGCCCGCAACCGTCTCATCGATTTGCCCAACGCCAACCTGCCCGACGTGAAATATCTGCGCATCCTCGACGAGAGCGAGGCGCTGCGCGCCTGCATCGGTTCGCACAGCCGTGTGATTGTCATCGGCGCGGGTTTCATCGGGCTCGAGTTTGCCGCGACCGCCCGGATCAAGGGGCTGGAGGTCGACGTGCTCGAGCTCGCAAACCGCGTGATGGCGCGCGCGGTGACCGCGGAGGTCTCAGAATATTTCCAGGAGCGGCATCGCGCCAGCGGCATCCGCATCCATCTCGGAGTGATGGCGACCGGCATCGAAGCATCAAACGGCAAGGTGACCGGCGTCAGCCTCAGCGACGGCCGGCATTTGCCAGCGGATCTTGTCGTGGTCGGCGTCGGCGTGCTGCCCAACGTCGAGCTTGCGGCGGAAGCAGGGCTTCCGGTCGCCTCCGGCATCATCGTCGACGAGCATCTCCTGACTGCCGATCCCGACATCTCGGCGATCGGCGACTGCGCGCTGTTTGCATCCCCGCGCTTCGGCGGCTCGCTGCGGCTGGAGTCGGTGCAGAACGCCACCGACCATGCGCGTTGCGTGGCGGCGCGTCTGACCGGCGACGACAAGCCTTACGATGGCCAGCCGTGGTTCTGGAGTGATCAGGGCGACGACAAGCTGCAGATCGCGGGCCTCACCACCGGTTACGACCGCGTGGTGATGCGTGGCGATCCCGCGCAGAAGTCGTTCTCCGCCTTCTGCTATCATGGCGACCGGCTGCTCGGCATCGAGTCGATCAACCGCGCCGGCGATCACATGTTCGGCCGCCGGCTGCTCGGAATGGACCGCTCGATCACGCCCGAGCAGGCGGCAGATCACGGGTTCGATCTGAAGAAGGCGCTGGCGTAGTTCTACCCATCCTAGTGGATCTGGCCCTCCGAACGGAGAGCTTCGCTCACCTCGTCGGGCTCCGGCATCGACGGCGCCGCGCCCATCCGTTGCACGCAGATCGACGCGGCCGCGTTCGCGTAGATCAGGGCGTCGTGCAGCGTGGCCCCGCTTGCGAACTGGGCGGCCAGCGCGCCTACGAAGCAATCGCCAGCGCCAGTGGTGTCGACTGCCTTCACCTTGCGGCCGGCAACGAAATGATGCTCGTCGCCCGCCAGCGCGAGCACGCCACGGCTGCCGAGCGTCACGCAAATGACCTTGGCCCGACCTGCATCAAGAGCCTTAGCCGCAGCGGCGACACGGGCGATGTCGTCGTTCTCACGAAGCCTGGTGTTCGCAAGCAAGCCGAGCTCGGTTTCGTTGAGCACAAGGATGTCGACGAGATCGAGCAGCTCCTTGTCGCAAGCCCGCGCCGGTGCCGGGTTGAGGATCGTGAGCGCGCCGGCCGCGCGGGCCCTTTCGAAGAACGCTTTGATCGCGGGCAGGGGAATTTCGAACTGGCTGACCGCGACGTCGCCTTTCGCCAAGGCGGGCTGCGTCACGTCTTCAGGGCTCACCAGACCATTCGCGCCCGGAATGACAACAATGGTGTTGTCAGCATTGGCGAGTGTGATGATCGCCGTTCCCGTATGTGCATCGGCGGTGTCCGTAACGAGACTAAGATCGACGCCCTCGCCATCGAGAAAGGCCCGCAGCTCCGTCGCGAATGAATCGGTGCCGAGTCGCCCGATCAGCGCCGTGCTCGCGCCGAGCTTGGCGGCTGCGACCGCCTGGTTGGCGCCCTTGCCGCCGGGGAAATACAGCACCTCTCTCCCCGCGACGGTCTCGCCGACCTGTGGATGGCGCTCCGCCGTCGCCACCACATCCATGTTGATGCTGCCGGCGACGAAGACGCGCCCCATGGCTCGACCTAAGAGTTAGACGTTGACCTCGAATTCTTGCCGGACTTTTTCGATGTCGGCAAGCGCCGGCAGGCCGGCCTCGTTGCCGAGCCGCTGGATCTTGTAGGTCGAGGCGGCGCGGGCGAAATCGAAATGCTCGTGCCAGCTTTTGCTGGGATTGGCCAAGTACGAATAGATGTAGGCGCCGTGATAGACGTCGCCAGCGCCGTTGGTGTCGATCACCCGCTCGCGCGGAATGGGCAGCGCGGGCATCGAGTGCACCGCGCCGGTCTCGTCGTACCAGAGCAGGCCCTTCTCGCCCATGGTGATGCCGCCGATCCGGCAGCCGCGGCTCTTCAGGTACTCGATCATCTTGTCCGGCGTCAGGTCCATCTGCTCGCACAGCCGCTCGGCGACGATGGCGACATCGATGAACTGCAGCAGCTCATGGGTGTTGGTGCGCAGGCCGCCGCCGTCGAGCGAGGTCAAGATGCCGTCCTCGCGGCAGAGTTTTGCGTAGTGGATCGCAGCATCCGGCTGATGGCCGTCGACATGCAGCGCGCGGCAGCCGCCGAGATTGAGCAGCGGGAACGGATGGATATGGGCGTCATCGCGGCAGCGCACGATGGCGCGCTTGCCGTCCTTGGGCATGATGAAGGACAGCGAGGACGAGTTCACTTTCCGCGGGTGAACCGAGATTGCGTATTTCGCGCTCATGTCCTGGAACATGCGCCCGAGCCAGTCATTGGCGACGGTCGCGATCAGGTCCGGCACAATGCCAAGCTTGGCGCAACAGAATGCTGCGGTCACCGCGTTGCCGCCGAAGGAGACCGCATAGGCGTCGGCCACATGCTTTTCGTCCCCGGTCGGCAGATGGTCGGTGATGAAGGTTACGTCGATATAGGTCTGTCCGATGAAGAGGGCCTGCATAGCTATCCGTCTTGGCTCGAGTGGTCCCGGCCGGCGCAGCCAGATTAGCACCGGTTAACGCGGATAATCGCTGAAATTATTCGCAAAATATGCTTCCCGGCACGCTTGAGCCAAGAGAGGCTTGAGTTGGGACCCGTCCCCGGGGCATCGTCGGGCGCCCGGATGGCTCCACAACGTTGCGCCCGGGTTGAGGTTCCGAGGCGATCAGGGGAGGCATCGCAGATGATCACAGGGCTTGATCACATCGTGGTCGTGGTCGAGGACATCAAGGCCGGCACTGCGGCCTACGAGACGTTGCTCGGCCGCGCGCCGTCCTGGCAGAACAGCGATGATGGCGCTGATCGGGTGCTGTTCACGCTCGACAACATGAGCCTGGAGCTGATGGCGCCGCATGGTTTCAGCGTGCCCGCCGATCGCATCCGCGAGGTGATCAAGGCCTCCGGCGAGGGGCTCGCCAGTCTGTGCTTCGGAACGCGCGATCTCGCCAAAATGCATCGGCGGCTCGACCGCGTCGCGCTCCAGCCAGAGCCGATCGCAGCGGTCGAGAGTAGCGATTCGGCCAGCGGTGCCGTGCTGCATTGGAAGCGCACCCGTGCGGCGACTGATCTTACCCGCGGCGTGCGGATGTTCTTTCTCGAGCTAGACCGGGAGCGTCCGCGCTCGGCCGCGAAGGCGACGACGCCGGTGCTCGGGCTCGACCATGTCGTGGTCTCGACGGAAGACCCCGAGCGGGCCGCGGCGCTCTATGGGGCGCGGCTCGGCCTCGACATGGCGCTCGACCGCACCCACCAGGACTGGGGACAGCTGATGTTCTTCCGCTGCGGCGATCTCATCGTCGAGGTGGTGCGACGGCCGGGCGCGACAGGGGACCGGCTGCACGACAAGCTCTGGGGCCTGAGCTGGCGCGTCGCTGATATCGAGGCGGTGCGGGCGCGGCTGGTCGCTTCCGGCATCGATGTCTCCGAGGTGCGCACCGGCCGCAAGCCGGGCACGCGGGTGATGAGCGTGCGCTCCGGCACCTGCGGCATCCACACGCTGTTCCTGGAGCGGACGGCACGGGAGGCTGCGTAGCTCTCTGGCCTCAAGCCGCGCGGGCATGCTACATCCGACGACCGACCAACGTGGGCGACTGTTTTGGCAAAGGCAAAGCGAAGTTTGAGATGGCAGCGCGACCCCGAGGGCATGCGGCTTCGCATCCTCGAGGCCGCCAAGCAGGAGTTCGCCAATCACGGGCTGGCCGGCGCCCGCGTCGACCGCATCGCCGCCAATGCCGACGCCAACAAGCGCATGCTTTACTATCATGTCGGCAACAAGGAGGACCTGTATCTCGCGGTCCTCGAAGGCGCCTATGAAAAGATCCGCGCCGAGGAGCGCGAGCTCGATCTCGAGCATCTCGACCCGCCGGAGGCGATCGGGCGCCTGATCGAGTTCACCTGGAATTATTTCCTGCGCAACCCGGAATTCCTGGCGCTGCTCAACACCGAGAACCTTGCGCGCGCAAAACATCTGAAGCGCTCGACCAAGGTCAAGTCGATGCACTCGCCCTTTGTCGAGATGATCCGCACCGTGGTGAACCGTGGCGTGGCGAGCGGCGATTTTCAGGTCGCGGTCGATCCCGTCCAGCTCTACATTTCCATCGCCGCGCTCGCCTTCTTTTATCTCTCCAATAGCGCCACCCTGAGCGTGATCTTCGGCCGCGACCTGTTGTCCCAGGATGCGAAGGACGAGCGGCTCGACCACATGGTCGGCCTCGTGCTCGCCGCTCTCACCGGAAAATCCTCCGCCATCTTCGGGCGGACCAAGCCGGCGAAGAGGCGTGTGCAGCTCGCGCAGACGGTTTGAATCCGACCTCCTGTGATATCGGCAAAAGCCGTGAGCGGTGACACCGGAAGGTGCTTTTGCCGCAGCTCAACTGGCAAAGCTCGGGCAAATTCCGTCGCGAGAACGCAGTGACGTGTCGAGTTCCCCGCGTATCGATCCGTCCTCCTCCGCCCTGGAACCTTAGCCGATGCGACAATGCGGCATGGGGCTCTGTATCTGCAGGGGGACAGCCAGGTTTGACAAGTATTTATCCAACGGGTTAATTTCGCGTCCGCAACGAAGAAACGACAAGCCGGGAGTGTGACGCGTGGCGGAGGCGAAGGTCGAGAGCATGGTGACCAAGGCGCTGAATGCAGCCTGGGTGCGGCCGTTCCTGTTCCTGATCTTCATCGTGGTGGCCTGGGATTTCGCGATCCGCATCTTCAAGATTCCCGCCTACCAGATCCCTGCGCCCGCCGATGTGGTCGCCGTGTTATTCAACGACTGGCCGGAGCTGCTGCGCCAGGCGTGGCCGACCACCTATGCGACCATCCTTGGCTTCCTCCTGTCGGCCGCCTTCGGCATTCCCGTGGCCATGCTGATCGCGGGCTCCCGCACGATCGAGAGCTACATCTATCCGCTGCTGGTGTTCTCGCAGTCGGTGCCGAAGGTCGCGATCGCGCCACTGTTCGTGGTCTGGTTCGGCTTCGGTATCATTCCCAAAGTGATCGCCGCGTTCCTGCTCGGATTCTTCCCCGTCGTCGTCTCTGCTGTGCAGGGCTTCAAGTCGGTCGATCTCGACATGATCGATCTCGCGCGCGCCATGCAGGGTAGCCGGTTCCAGGTGTTCTGCGCCGTCAACCTGCCGCATGCGATGCCCGCAATCTTTTCAGGACTGAAGGTCTCGGTGACGCTTGCCGTGGTCGGCGCCGTGGTCGGCGAGTTCGTCGGGTCAAATTCCGGCCTTGGTTATGTCATGCAGCGCTCGATCGGCACCTTCGACCTGCCGACGATGTTCGCGGCGCTGGTGATCCTGGCGCTGCTCGGCGTCATCCTGTTCTGGATCGTTGACCGCATCGAGCGGCTGGTGATCCCCTGGCACGTCAGCCGGCGCGAAGAGATCGTCTTCGCCTCGTGAAGCATCAACAACACGGCCCGCACGGGCTCAATCAATACGCATGGGAGGACGGTAAATGAAGAAATGGATGGCCGCGGCCGCTATGGCCGCAAGCATTGTGGGCCTTTCGACCGCGCCGGCAGTGGCCGCGGACAAGGTCGTGCTGATGCTCAACTGGTACGTCTATGGTGAGCACGCACCATTCTATTACGGCAAGGCCAAGGGCATCTATGCCGCCGAAGGGATCGACCTCGAGATCCAGGAAGGCCGCGGCTCGGCCGCGACCACGCAAGCCGTGGCCGCCAAGACTGCCGATTTCGGCTATGTCGACGTGCCCACCATGATGCGCGCAGCGGTGAAGGGTGCACCGGTCCTGGCAACCGGCGTGCTGCTGCAGACCAGTCCGATGTCGGTGATGGGCTTTGCGGACAAGAACATCAGGAAGCCCGAGGATATCAAGGGCAAGACGGTCGCGATCACGCCGGCCGATTCCATGACCCAGATCTGGCCGCTGTTCCTGAAGAAGACCGGCCTGAAGGAAAGTGACTTCAATACTGTCGCCGGCGACGGCCAGACCAAGCTCAATGCCGTGATCAACGGCCAGGCCGATCTCTTGCTCGGCTATGTCATGGATCAGTCCATGAAGATCAAGGATGCGACGGGCAAGGACGTCTATCCGATCAAGTTCGCCGACTATGGTATCAACATGGTCTCCTCGGGCCTGATCGCCAACACCGACTACGTCAAGTCGCACCCCGATCTCGTCAAACGTTTCATGTCGGCGACAACCAAGGCAGTCGAAGCTGCCGAGAAGGACCCCAAGGCCGCTGCCCAGTCCATCCTCGATGCCAACCCGAAGGGCGGCAAGATCGACACGCTGACCCAGGGGTTTGAGTTGACCATCCCGCTCTACCGCACGCCGGAGACGAAGACCAAGCGGCCGTTCCAGGTCACCGACCAGAACATGACCGACTCGGTCAACCTCATGGTCGAGTATGGCGGGCTTGACGCCAAGGCCAAGGAGAACCCGAAGGCGTTCTACACCAATGATTACCTGCCCAAAGGCGACTCCTGACGGGATTTCCCGAATGCAACCCGTGACGAAAGTGACTGCCGATCAACCGGGCGCCCATTTGCGCCTGGTGAGCGATCGTACCGATACCGGCAAGCCCGGCATCAAGCTCAAGGGCGTGTCAAAGACCTATCGCTCCCGCGATGGCGACGTGCCGTCGCTGCAGCCGCTCGACTTCCACATCAATCAGGGTGAGTTCTTCGTCGTGGTCGGCCCCTCCGGCTGCGGCAAGTCCACGCTCCTGAAAATGATCTCGGGCCTGTTGCCGCCCTCGACCGGCGAGATCCTGGTCGAGGGCGAGCAGGTGACCAAGCCGCATGGCAATGTCGGCATCGTGTTCCAGAACGCGCTGCTGCTGCCCTGGCGCTCCATCCTCTCCAACGTCATGCTGCCGATCGACATGAAGCGGCTGCCGCGCGCGAAATATCTCGCGCGTGCGCAACAGCTCCTGAAGCTGGTCGGGCTCGAGGGGTTTGAGAAGAAGCTGCCCTGGCAGCTTTCCGGCGGCATGCAGCAGCGGGCCTCGATCTGCCGCGCGCTGGTGCATGACCCCAAGATCATGCTGATGGACGAGCCGTTCGGCGCACTGGATGCGATGACGCGCGAGCGGATGAATGTGGAACTGAGCCGCATCCAGCGCGAGACCGGCAAGACGGTGCTTCTGATTACCCATTCGATCCCCGAGGCCGTGTTCCTCGCCGACCGCGTGCTGGTCATGACCGAGCGACCCGGCGCGATCGCCGCTATCTATGACGTGCCGCTGCCGCGGCCGCGCTCGCTCGACGTGATGGCCGATCCGATCTTCACCGAACTCGTGCAGCGCATCCGCAAACACTTCTTCACGCAAGGCGCGCTCGACTAGCGCGCCGGACAATGACCATGCCGCTTCATCTCGCGTTACGCGATCTCGCCCTGTTCGAACGCCCCGTGCCTTTCGCGCGGCCGTTCCGCTTTGGCGTCGCGACGATGAGCGAGGCGTCGCAGGCTTTCGTGCGGGTCGAGATCGAGGTCGAAGGCAAGGGCCGCGCGGTCGGCGCCAGCGCCGAATTGTTGGCGCCGAAATGGTTCGACAAGCGGGCGCAATTGACGCCCGAGGCCACGGCCGATGAGCTCAGGCGGTCGCTGACGATCGCGCGCGAACTCTATCTCGGCCAATCCGGCATGCGGACGGCCTTTGCGCTGCATGCGGCCTGCATCAAGGCCCAATATGAGGCCTGCGCGAGGGAGGACATCCCGCCGCTCGCAGCGGGTTTCGGCCCGGCCGAGATCGACAAGGCGATCCTGGATGCGCTGTTGCGCGCGAGCGGTCTCAATGTCTTCGACGGCATGGCGGAAAATATCGCCGGCATCGACGCGCGGCTGTCGCAGGATTTATCGGCTGAGGATATCGCCTGGTTCCTCGCGGGTCGCCGTCGGCTGCAGCGGGTCGCGGTGCGTCACACCGTTGGCCTGGACGATGTGATCGAAGGCGAGGGCGGCGTCGCCGATGCTCGCGAAAATTCCGGGGCGCGCTACTTCAAGCTCAAGCTCGGCGGCAACCCGGACAGCGACGCGGCGCGGCTGGTCGCAATCGGCGAGGAACTTGCGCGGCTGCCTTATGACTACAAGGTCACCCTCGACGCGAACGAGCAATATGCCGACCTGAGAGCACTTAGCGAGCTGACCGCGCGGCTGGATCGCGACGCCGCGCTGCGGCCGATCGCGAGAAAGCTGCTTTATCTCGAACAGCCGATGCCGCGAGATATCACGCGTCAGGCGCCGCTTGAGGCTCTCGCCATCCGTGATTTCATCATCGACGAGGCCGATGATTCCTATGACGCGTTTCCGGCGGCGCGGGCGCTCGGCTATCGCGGCATCTCCTCCAAATCCTGCAAGGGCCTCTACAAGTCGATCATCAACGCGGTGCGTGCCGTGAAATGGAGCCGCGACGGCCAAAAATTCTTCGTCTCTGGCGAGGACCTCACCTGTCAGGCGGGGCTCGCCGTGCAGCAGGACCTCGCGCTCGGCGCGCTGATCGGCATCACCCATGCCGAGCGCAACGGCCATCACTATGTCGGCGGCTTCGCCGAGACCCCGCGTGAGGAGGCGGAAGCATTCCTCACCGCGCATCCAGATCTCTATCAAAACGAAGGCGGCAAGATCCGCCTCGCCATTCACGACGGCGATCTCCTGACGGAATCGCTGACCGCAAAAGGCTTTGCGACATCGGTTCATCCGGACTGGCAGGCGCTGACGCCGCTGAGTTGCGCAAAGCCAACGACCCCGCAGGAGCAAACGATATGACGACAAGACGCCTCGGCCTGATCATGAACGGCGTGACCGGCCGCATGGGGCTGAACCAGCATCTGATCCGCTCCATCGTCGCGATCCGCGACCAGGGCGGCGTCAGGCTTGCGAATGGCGATCGCGTGATGCCCGATCCGATCCTGGTCGGCCGCAATGCCGACAAGGTGGAGCGGCTGGCAAAGCAGTTCAAGATCGAGCGCTGGACCACCGATCTCGACAAGGCACTGGCCGACAAGAACGACAGCGTGTTCTTCGATGCCGCGACCACACAGGCGCGCCCCGGCCTGCTGACCCAGGCGATCAAGGCCGGCAAGCATGTCTACTGCGAGAAGCCGATCGCGACCTCCTTCGAGGAAGCACTTGCCGTGGTCAGGCTCGCCAACGCCAAGGGCCTCAAGCACGGCACGGTGCAGGACAAGCTGTTCCTGCCGGGATTGAAGAAGCTCGCCTTCCTGCGCGACTCCGGCTTCTTCGGCCGCATGCTCTCGGTGCGCGGCGAGTTCGGCTATTGGGTGTTCGAAGGCGGCTGGCAGGAGGCGCAGCGGCCGTCCTGGAATTACCGCGCCGAGGACGGCGGCGGCATCATCCTCGACATGGTCTGCCACTGGCGCTACGTGCTCGATAATCTGTTCGGTGAGGTGGAGAGCGTGAGCTGCATCGGCAACACCGATATTCCCGAGCGCTACGACGAAGCCGGCAAGAAGTACAAGGCGACCGCCGATGACTCGGCTTACGCGACCTTCCTGCTGAAGGGCGGCGTCATCGCGCACATCAACATGTCCTGGGTGACGCGGGTCTATCGCGACGACCTCGTGACGTTCCAGGTCGACGGCACGCTGGGCTCGGCGGTTGCCGGACTAACCGACTGCATGATCCAGGCGCGCCAGGCGACGCCACGGCCGGTGTGGAATCCGGACGAGAAACGCCTGCATGACTTCTATGCCGATTGGCAGAAGATGCCGGACAATGCCGTCTACGATAACGGCTTCAAGGAGCAGTGGGAGATGTTCATCCGCCATGTCTGCGAGGACGCGCCTTACAAATACACCCTGTTGGAGGGCGCCAAGGGCGTGCAACTCGCCGAATGCGCGCTGCAGAGCTGGAAGGAACGCCGCTTCGTCGAAGTCGCGCCGATCAGGCTGTAGCAGGTAAGGGGAGCAGAGCCATGAACAAGCCGGTGCTGCCGATATCGTCGCTGTCATTGAGGCTGCCGAAGGCCGATGGCTCCATCGAGACCTATCGCCTGGCAGCGTCGCGGAGCTTTCCCGCCAAGCTCGAGGGCACGCTCAACCGCGTCGCATTTTCTGCGGCGCATACGGTTGCGAACCCGCTGGCCGATGTCGATCCGTGGCTATCGGCCGCGGTCGACTGGGACAAGACCATTGCCTTCCGTGAGCATGTCTGGGACTTGGGTCTGGGCGTAGCCGAAGCCATGGACACGGCGCAGCGTGGCATGGGGCTGGACTGGCCGACCTCGCTGGAATTGATCACGCGCTCGGTGCGCGCCGCCAAGGCGCGGGGCAACGCGCTGATGTTTTCCGGCGCGGGTACCGATCACCTCGCGGTGGAAGATGCGAAAAGCCTCGATGACGTGATCCGTGCCTATGAGGAGCAGATCGCGGCCGTTGAAAAAGTGGGCGGCCGCATCATTCTGATGGCCTCGCGCGCGCTGGCAAAGCTCGGCCGCAACCCAGAGGATTATGCCAAGGTCTATGACCGCGTGCTGTCGCAGGTCCGCGAGCCCGTGATCATTCACTGGCTCGGCGACATGTTCGATCCGGCCCTGAACGGCTATTGGGGGACGGCCGATCTCGACAAGGCGATGGATACCGCGGTCGCCATCATCAACGGCAATGCGGCCAAGGTCGATGGCGTGAAGGTATCGCTGCTCGACAAGCAACGCGAGATCGACATGCGCCGCCGGCTCGACAAGCGGGTCAAGATGTACACCGGCGACGATTTCAACTACGCGGAGCTGATCGCCGGCGACGGGCAGGGCTTTTCGCACGCGCTGCTCGGCATCTTCGATGCAATCGCGCCCGCCGCATCCTATGCGCTGTCGCGGCTCGCCGCCGGCGACGAGGCCGGCTTCCATGACGTGCTGGGGCCGACGGTGCCGCTGTCGCGCCACATCTTCAAGGCGCCGACGCGCTTCTACAAGACCGGCGTGGTGTTCATGGCCTATCTCAACGGCCACCAGGATCATTTCACGATGGTCGGCGGCCAGGAGAGCGCGCGTTCGACCCTGCATCTGGCGGAGCTGTTTCGCCTCGCCGACAAGGCCGGTCTGTTGGCCAACCCGGAACTTGCGACGCAACGCATGAAAGCGGTGCTGACGCTTCGCGGGATCGAGGCGTGATGCGCGACTTCTCTGCCGATCACCGCTGGCTGTCGCTCAACACGGCGACCGTCCGCAAACAAGGCGACCTTGTCGCTATCATCGAGGGCTGCGGGCGTCATGACATTCGCGCCATCGATCCCTGGCGCGATCAGGTCGCAGCGGTCGGACTGGATCGCGCCGTGCGTGCGGTGCGCGATGCGGGACTCGAGCTGTCGGGCTATTGCCGTGGCGGCATGTTCACCTCCGACGCCGCACGGCGCACCGAGGTGCGCGACGACAATCGCCGCTGCGTCGACGAAGCCAAGGCGCTCGGCGCGTCCTGCATCGTGCTGGTGGCCGGCGGCCTGCCGCAATATTCTCGGCCGGGCAGTGCTGTGTCGAAGGACATCGTGGCCGCACGTGCGCAGGTCGACGATGCTCTCGCCGAGATGCTCGATTATGCAAGACAGGCGAAGTTGCCGCTGGCGATCGAGCCCCTGCATCCGGCCTATGCAGCCGACCGCGCCTGTGTGAACACGACCAAACAGGCGCTCGACATCTGCGACCGGCTTGATCCGGAGCGAACCGGCGCGCTCGGCGTCGCGCTCGACGTCTATCACATCTGGTGGGACCCGGACTTAGCGGGGCAGATCGCGCGCGCCGGCCGCGATCGCCTGCTCGCGTTCCACGTCTGCGACTGGCTGGTGCCGACCAGGGACATTCTCAACGACCGCGGCATGATGGGCGACGGCGTCATCGATATCCGCGCGGTCCGTGGCGCGGTCGAGGCGCAAGGCTATGCCGGCTATTCCGAGATCGAGATATTCTCCGACGACTGGTGGGAGAAGCCGATGGACGACGTCCTGCGCACCTGCATCGAGCGGCACCGGACTGTGGTGTGAGGCAGATCCGGCTCTTTCTGGTCGTGGCCGGAAAGCAGCCGTTCTGGGAGTGCGACTGAGGACGAAGCGGTTTTCCGCGCCCATCATAAATTAGAGTCCCGCGTTGGCTTCGCCCTAGCTGGATGCGCCACGCCGTGATGGCCTTCCCATGCAGGGCTCGAAGATCCGCAAAGAGAAGCGAACAGAGTCTCGACTACAACCGTAACGACTCTCCTACGCTACTGAAATGCAAGCGCAAGAAACGCGGAATACGTTGTAGATATCTTCTCGCGTGGGGCATTGCTACGAGTTGAGCCAGCCCATCTCCAAGCAAGTCGCGGCTATCGTGATTCCGGTTGCCTTCCTCTCGGATTCAACAGCAGTCCGACGTGTCCTGTCCGATTGCAGTGTGATGTTGGAAGACGGAGATCGGCCTGTCCCTTCAGCGGATCACCGGCGTCATCGGCCTGATAAAGGGGGAGTCTTGAAACTTTTTCGGTCATTCATCCGGGTCGGCAGCTTGCGTGTCGTGGACGCAGCGGGTCGCGTCCATACCTTTGGAGAGCCAGGACGGCCAGCCGCGGTGGTTCGCCTGAACTCAAGATGGCTGCACTATTCGTTGGCTTTCAATCCGGGCATGTCGATCGCGAAGGCCTATATGGACGGCACACTTACGATCGAGGAAGGTACGTTTTATGATTTTTTCGAGGTCCTGGGCCGCAATGCTGGCCGGAGCAGCCTACACACGGACGTAGGTCAGAATCCGCTACTAGCAGCTGCTGCGGGCGTCATCGACTGGCTAAGGGGGGCCGGTTCGATGGCGATGTCGCGGAAGAACGTCAAGCTCCATTACGATCTATCCTCCCGGCTCTATGATCTGTTCCTTGATTGCGACCGGCAATATTCCTGCGCCTACTTTCGTTCGCATGGTGATGCGCTGGAGGCCGCCCAGGTCAATAAGGTCCGGCACATTATGGCTAAGCTGCTGCTGGAACGGCCTGGAATGAAAGTTCTCGACATAGGCTCTGGCTGGGGAGGCCTCGCTCTCTACATCGCACGCCACGCTGGCGCTGACGTCACCGGGATCACTCTCAGCACCGAGCAGCTGACAATGAGCCGCGATCGCGCTAAACAGGCAGAACTTGCGACGCGAGTCCATTTCGAATTGCGCGACTATCGACATGAGACAGGACGTTACGATCGGGTCGTAACGGTGGGCATGCTCGAGCACGTCGGCCGCCGAAACTATGTGAGATATTTCGACAAGATCGGTAGTCTGCTGAAACCAGACGGCGTGGCTCTAGTGCACTCGGTCGCCAGCCGCGGGATGCCAGGGCCGATCAACCCGTTCATCGAAAAATACATCTTTCCCGGGGCATACTTGCCATCGCTGTCAGAGGTCTTCGCTGCCGCAGAGCGGGCCGGCCTGATCGTTACAGACGTCGAAATCCTACGGCTTCACTATGCTGAGACCCTTCGGCATTGGCGACAGCGGTTCATGGCGCATCTCGACGAAGCGCGTGCGCTGTACGGCGAGCGATTCTGCCGCATGTGGGAGGCGTATTCGGCGATGTGCGAGGTCGGGTTCCGTCACCTGAACCTGATCGTCTTCCAAATGCAGTTAGCGAAGCAGCATGCAGCAGTTCCCGTCACGCGCGACTACATGTTCGAGGCCGAGCGAAATGAGGGGCCAATTTTAAGGGCCATATAGAACGAAGCGAATCCTCTTCGTCGTCCCGACCAAGCGAACGAAGTGAGCGTCGAGCGGGGCCCGTACTGCGGAATCTGTCGTTTGGAAAAGATTGATCGAAGCGCGGCCGCCAAAACGACCGCTTCGGGTTATGGGTCCCGGTACGCGCTTCGCTTGGCCGGGACGACAACGGGATCATCGCGTCACACAAGGCACGCTCAAGAATCCACGAAACCGCACCCGGCCGCCGCGCACGGGCTCGCCGTGGAGCGCGTAGTTCGGAAAGCGCGCCAGAAATCGAGAGATCGCGATCGCCCCCTCCAGCCGCGCCAGCGCCATGCCGGCGCATTGGTGCGCGCCGGTGGCGAAGGCGAGATGCCGGTTGGGCGTGCGCGCGATGTCAAAAGCCTCGGGATCAAGGAATTGCGCGGGATCGCGGTTGGCTGCGCCGATGCAGAGCGTGATCGGCGTGCCGGCTGCCATCATGACGCCGCCAAGCTCGATGCGTTCGGTGGTCATGCGGTTGCCGAGCTGGTTGGAGCTTTCATAGCGCAGCATCTCCTCGATCGCGGACTTGATGAGCTCGGGCGTCTCCAGCAACCGCTGCTTCTGCGCCGGATGGTTGCGCAGCGCCACGAGACCGTTGCCGATCAGGTTGCTGGTGGTCTCGTGGCCCGCATTGAGCAGGAAGATGCAATTGTGCAGCAGCTCCTTCTCATCGAGGCGCTCGCCATTGGCTTCGCCCTGGATCAGCCGCGTCAGCACGTCGCGCTCCGGATTGCCGGGCGTGGCGCGGCGGCGCTCAACCAGTGTTTCCAGATAGGCGAGGAAATCCGCAACCGCCTTGTTGCCACGCGCAAAGGCCTCGGGCGAGATCACCGGCTCCAGCGCGCCCAGGATCGCCAGCGACCAGTCGCGCAGCGACTCGCGCTCGTCATGCGGCACGTCGAGCAAATTGCCGATCACCTCGACCGGAATCGCGGACGCGAAGTCCCCAACCAGCTCGAAATTGCCCTTGGCTTCGATCGCATCCAGGAGCCGGTCGACCAGCGCGATCAGTGCCGGTTCCATTTCCGCGATCGCGCGCGGCGACAGCGCGCCCATGATCAGCCGCCGCACGCGGGTGTGCGCCGGCGGATCGTTGAAGACCAGGCTCGTCGTGTGATGCTCGTAGAGCAGGGAGTTGCCGTATTTCGGCGCGAACTCCTTCTTCTTGTCGGAGGAGAACGCCTTGGTGTTCTTGTAAGCAGCAACGAGGTCGTCATACCGCGTCAGGAAATAGGAGCCGTTCGGCATGCGCCTGACCGGCTCGTTCTCCCGCAGTGCACGATAAGTCGGGTAGGGATTGATATAAAATTCCGGCGTCAGCTTCTCCAGATCGAAGCTGGCCGCCAGTTCGCGTGCATTTTCATCCATCCCATGCTCTCTCTTGCCGCGCTCTCGTTCTCTTGCCGCTTTCTCGTTGTCGGAGATTATCGCAGAGCCATATGCCGTTTTTGCGCTTGGACGCCAAGCGCCATGCACCTTAAAGTCCATGACACATTGCTAGCCGACCGGGTCAGAAAATGCACGTCCGCGCTGATGCACCGACCGACACTGCCTCGACGACCACTGCGGCCTGGCCCGACGAAATCTTCGCGATCCTGCAGAGTTTCGATGTCCGCCAGGTGCCTTATGTGCCGGATGCCGGCCATTCGCGGCTGATCGAACGTGTGCTCGCCTGCTCGACCATGCGCGGCATCCCGTTGACGACGGAAGAGGAAGGCGTGGCGCTGATGGTCGGCGCCTGGGCCGGCGGTCAGCGTGGGGCGCTGTTGATGCAATCGAGCGGGGTGGGCAATTGCATCAACATGCTGTCGCTGACGCAAATCTTTCGCTTCCCTTTCCTGACGCTGGTGACCATGCGCGGCGAGTGGGGCGAGTTCAATCCCTGGCAGGTGCCGATGGGCGCGAGCACACAAAGCGTGCTCGAACTTTCAGGCATCAGGGTGCTGCGCGCGTCGCATGCGCAGGAGGTGCGCGAGGTGGTCGAAGCCGCCGCCGGACAGGCTTACAACGCGCTCACGCCGACGGCGGTGTTGCTGTCGCAGCGGCTGATCGGCGCCAAGGTGTTCGTCAAATGAGCAAGCCCAATCTCCTCGACCGCCGTGACGTCGTCAAAGCGCTGCTCGTGAACCGAAAAGAGGCGATCGCGATCGGTGGGCTTGGCGCGTCTACCAACGACATCACCGCCGCCGGCGACCACGCCCGCAATTTCTATTTGTGGGGCGGCATGGGTGGGGCCGCGATGATGGGGCTTGGACTTGCGCTGGCGCAACCGAAGCTGCCGGTGGTGGTCATCACCGGGGACGGCGAGATGCTGATGGGCATGGGCAGCCTCGCAACCATCGGTCTGCAGAAGCCTGCGAACCTCTCGATCATGGTGCTCGACAACGAATGCTACGGCGAGACCGGAGGACAAACGAGCCACACCGCCTCCGCTGCCGATCTAGTTGGCGTGGCCAAGGCGTGCGGGATAGTGGACAGCCGCGCCATCTCGACCATGGCGGAAGTGGAGGCATTTGCGGTGTCGATGCAGGACGTCGCAACTGGTCCGCGCTTTGCTAGCGTGAAGATCGATGCCGCAAGTCTCGAGCGCGTGCTGCCGACGCGAGATGGTATGTTCGTACTGACGCGTCTGCGCAGCGACCTGGGGTTCGCGCCGATCTAAAGCATGATCCGGAAAAGTGTGTAGCGGTTTTCCGAAAAGATCATGCTCAATCAAAGACCTAAAGCGCGATGACGATTCATCCAAATCTCATCGTGCTTTAGAAAGCTGACGCTCGATCAATAGCTTGGCGCGCGCCAGACATCCCGAAGGATCATTCGACACGCCAGAAGCGACTTGCGCCGCAGCGAAAATCTTGACTTTGGTCGTAGGTGAGTGCTTACTCACGAGATGAGCACCCTCCGCATGACCAGCGATCTGCGGCGCCAGTTGATCCTGGGCGCCGCCAAGCGCTGCTTCGCCCGCCATGGCTTTGCCGGCACCACGACCAAGAGCGTGGCGGCAGCTGCCGCCATTTCGGAAGCTCTGCTGTTCAAGCACTTCCCGTCCAAGGCTGCGCTCTATGCCGAGATCCTGGCCGAAGAGTGCGAGGCCGATCCGGAGCTTGCGGATCTGCTCGGCAGGGAGCCGTCGACGGCGACGTTGGTCGAGCTGATCAAGGGCATGGTCCGGTACTTCCTCGAAATCTCGGACGGACCGGACGAGGAGGAAGCGCAGCGGATGCGGTTGATGGTCACAAGCCATCTCGATGACGGCGAGTTCGCACGCCTGCTCTATGCCAAGATCGAAAAACTGATAGGCAACACCTTCGTCGCTTCGCTGGAGCGTGCAATTGCCGCGGGCGAGGCGACGCGCATCGGCAGCGAGCCGCTCAATCTGTTCTGGTTCGCCCATCACGCCGTGATGTCTGCGGCAATGACAAGGCTTCCCGCCATACATTGCCTCTCCTACGGCGACGCCGCCAGTCTGGATCGCCAGCTCTGCGAGTTCCTGTTGCGTGGAATTGGACTTACCGAGGCCGTTATTGCTTCTCATTTGGACCGCCAGTTGACGCCCGCCGTGGCACAATCGGCGATTGCAGAAAGTGCATAACATGAATATCGCGACCGAACCCAGAATAGCGGGCAAGCCCATCGCCGAGCCGACACGCAAGCGGCCGGTGCGCATGGTGCTGTGGTTCTTCATTGTGGGAGGACTGCTGGCAGCGCTGGTGGGCGGCCTCGTCTGGTTCAATTATTTCCGCGGCCAGATGATCGCGCAGTTTTTCGCCAACAATAAGCCGCCGCCCATGAACGTCAGCGTAGTCGAGGCGAGGTCCGAAGTGGTGCCCAACCTTCTGACCGCGGTCGGCGAGCTTGTCGCCGTGCACCAGGTCAACGTCACGACCGATGTTTCTGGCCGCGTGACCCAGATCCTGTTCTCGCCGGGTGCCCATGTTGCACAGGATACGGCGCTGGTGCAGCTGTTCGATGCACCTGAACAGGGCGATCTCGCCAATTACAAGGCGCAGGCGACCGTTGCGCAGCTTTCGCTCGACCGCGCCAAGCAGCTTGCCGCGCGCCAGTTCGGCCCGCAGGCGACCGTGGACCAGGCGCAGGCGGCCTATGATCAGGCGCTGGCCGGCATTGCCAAGACGGAGGCCCTCATCTCGCAGAAGCTCGTGCGGGCGCCGTTCGCCGGCGAGCTCGGCGTCCGTCATGTCGAGGTCGGGCAATACCTGACCGCGGGCACAGCCATCGTGTCGCTGACCGACCTGTCTGAGCTCTATGCCAACTTCACCGTGCCGGAAAAGGACTCGGGCCAGCTCAAGGTCGGCCAGACCGTGCGGCTGGGCGTCGACGCCTATCCGGGCAGGATGTTCGAGGGCAAGATCACGACTATTGAGCCGCAGGTCGCGACCGACACGCGCAACCTCCGTGTGCAGGCCACCATCGCCAACCCCGATGAGCTCCTGAAGCCGGGCATGTTCGTCTCCACCACCGTGGTGTTGCCGGACAAGCCACCGGTCGTCACGGTCGCGGAGACCGCGGTGGACTACACCCTCTATGGCGATTCCGTCTTCCTCATCACCGAGAAGAAGTCGGACGACGGTAAGACCAGCCTGACGGCGGTGCGAACCTTCGTGCAGACGGGCAATAGGGTCGACGGCCGTGCCGAGATCCTCAAAGGTCTGAAGGCGGGTGACCGGGTTGTCGCGGTCGGTCAGAACAAGCTGCAATCGGGTGCCGCGGTCGCAATCTCGACCGATTCGCCGCCGCCGATCCCGACCCAAGTACCCCGGTATTAAGTGCCGCGTTACTGACGCTACGAACGCTCGAAACTGACAAGACCATTGGCATGACCCGTGCGCGGGTCACGGCCGAACTCAGGAACATGAGACCGCTGCGATGGCTTTAACCGATATCTTCATCAAGCGTCCGGTGCTGTCGGTCGTGGTCAGCTTGCTGATCCTTCTGATCGGCCTCCGCGCGGCCACGGTGCTGCCGATCCGGCAATATCCGAAACTGTCGAACACCGTCGTCAACGTGACGACCTCCTATCCCGGCGCATCCGCCGATCTGATTCAGGGCTTCATCACCACCCCGATCGAGCAGGCGGTCGCCTCCGCCGAGGGCGTCGACTACATCACCTCGTCCTCGGTGCTCGGCACCTCCACGATCCAGGTCTACATCAAACTCAATTTCGACCCGAACCAGGCGCTCACCGAGGTGCTCGCCAAGGTCAACTCGGTGAAATACCTCATCCCGAAAGAGTCTAACGACCCGGTCGTCACCAAGACCACCGGCCAGACCACGGCGGTGATGTATCTCGGCTTCTCCAGCGAGAACCTGACTGGCAGCGCGATCTCGGATTATCTGACGCGCGTGGTGCAGCCGGTGCTGTCGACTGTCGACGGCGTGGCGTCGGCCGATATCCTGGGTGGTCAGACCTTTGCGATGCGGCTCTGGCTTGATCCCGTGAAGATGGCGGGGCGCGGCGTGTCGCCCGCGGACGTGTCGGCCGCAATCGCGGCCAACAACTTCCAGGCGGCGGCGGGCCAGGCCAAGGGCTATTTCATGGTCTCCAACGTCACGGCCAATACCGATCTGCAGAACGTCGACCAGTTCAAGCGCATGATCGTCAAGGCCAAGGGCGGCGGCTTCGTGCGTATGGAGGACATCGCGACCGTCGAGCTTGCCGCGCAGAGCACCGACGCCAGCGTCGCCTTCAACGGCGAGCATGCGATCTTCATCGGTGTGCAGGCAACGCCGCAGGGCAATCCGCTCAACATCGTCAAGGGTGTGCGCGCATTGTTCCCGGAGCTCGAGCGCAACCTTCCACCGTCGCTGAAGATGAAAGTGGCCTACGACTCCACCAAGTTCATTCAGTCGTCGATCGACGAGGTGGAGAAGACGCTTGGAGAGGCCGTCATCATCGTCGTGGTGGTGATCTTCCTGTTCCTGGCCTCGCTGCGCTCGGTGGTGATTCCGGTCGTCACCATTCCGCTGTCGCTGATCGGCGTTTGCAGCATGATGCTGGCCCTGGGCTTCTCTTTCAATCTCCTGACGCTGCTTGCCATGGTGCTCGCGATCGGCCTCGTTGTCGACGACGCCATCGTCGTGGTGGAGAACATCCATCGCCATCTCGAGGAAGGCTTGCCGCCGGTGCAGGCCGCGCTCAAAGGCGCGCGCGAAATCGTCGGCCCGGTCATCTCCATGACCATCACGCTGGCCGCCGTGTACGCGCCGATCGGCTTCCTCGGCGGCCTCACCGGTTCGCTGTTCCGCGAATTCGCCTTCACGCTGGCGGGCTCGGTGATCGTGTCCGGCGTGATCGCGCTGACGCTGTCGCCGATGATGTGCTCGGTGTTCCTGAAGAGCGCCGAAGAGGGGCGCTTCGCAAAGCTCGTGAACCGCGTGTTCGGCGCCATGACGCGCTGGTACGGGCGCAGGCTGGACCGCTCGCTCGACTATCGCCCGATTACCGGCCTGTTCGCGCTCACGATCCTGGGCTTGGTCGGTTTCCTCTATCTGCACACCTCCAAGGAGCTCGCGCCCGAGGAGGACCAGGGCATCGTGTTTGCGGTGACCAAGGCGCCAAAATACGCCAATATCGATTACCTCGATTTCTACGGCGACAAGCTCGACAATGCGTTCAAGAAGTTCCCCGAGACCGACCTGCGCTTTGTGCTCAACGGCATCAACGGTCCGCAGGGCGGCATCGCCGGCATGCTGCTCAAGCCGTGGGACGAGCGCAAGCGCTCCTCTATCGCGTTGAAGCCGCTGGTGCAGGGCGAACTGTCAAAGATCGAGGGCGTCAATGCATTCGCCTTCAACCTGCCGCCGCTGCCGGGCGGACCGGGCGGCCTGCCGGTCCAGATGGTGATCAACTCGACCCAGGGCTTCCAGTCTGTCTATGAGCAGATGCTGAAGCTGAAAGATGCCGCGCGCAAGAGCGGCCTGTTCATCGTCAGCGACTCCGACCTCGAGTTCAACCAGCCGGTGGTGCGGATCAAGATCGATCGCTCCAAGGCCCAGGACCTCGGCGTCAACATGCAGAATGTCGGCGCTGCGCTCGCGACCCTGCTGGGCGGTAACTATGTCAACCGCTTCAACCTCGAGGGGCGCTCCTACCAGGTGATCCCGCAGGTGCCGCGTCAAAATCGCCTGACGCCGGAAGCACTCGGCGGCTATTACGTGACGACTGCGACCGGCTCGCAGCTGCCGCTGTCGACGGTCGTCTCGATCGAGACCGCGACCGATCCGAACGCGCTGACCCACTATAACCAGCTCAACTCCGCCACCTTCCAGGCGGTGCCGATGCCGGGCGTCACGGTCGGCCAGGCGGTGGACTTCCTGGAGGGCGAGGCAAAGAAGCTGCCGCAGGGCTTCAGCCACGACTATCTCGCCGACTCCCGGCAGTACGTGCAGGAGGGCAATCAGCTCCTGATCACCTTCGTGTTCGCGGTGATCATTATCTTCCTGGTGCTGGCGGCGCAGTTCGAAAGCCTCCGCGACCCGCTGGTCATCATGATCAGCGTGCCGATGGCGATCGTCGGCGCCTTGATCCCGCTGTTCTTCGGCATGGCGACGATGAACATCTACACGCAGGTCGGGCTGCTGACCCTGGTCGGCCTGATCAGCAAGCACGGCATCCTGATGGTGGAGTTCGCCAACGAGCTGCAGCTCAAGGAAGGGCTCGACCGCCGCTCGGCGATCGAGATGGCCGCGCGCGTCCGGCTCCGTCCGATCCTGATGACTACGGCGGCGATGGTCACGGGCCTGTTGCCGCTGCTGATGGCGACCGGCGCAGGCGCCGCCAGCCGCTTCTCGATCGGTCTTGTCGTGGTCGCCGGCATGTCCATCGGCACGCTGTTCACGCTGTTCGTGCTGCCGGCGGTCTATGTGGCAATCGCCACCGACCACCGCGCCGAAGCGACCTCCGAGCGCAACAAGGCGATCGCCGAAATCGATCTGGGCGGGCAGCTCAAGCCGACCTGATCACCTCAAATTCAGCTCACGCTGCGGGTGGCCCCAGGTGGGCCGCCCGTTTCGTTCTGGGACCTGTCCCGTGCTATCCTCGTCCCCGGCGCTGCCCCATCCGGCTGGGCCCGAACAGGATGCAGTGATGAAGCGACGGAATTTCCTGACTGGTCTCGGAACGGCCATGCTCGCCGGGGCAGGGATGGTGCGGGCGCAGCAGTCGGGCAAGACCTATCGGCTTGGCACGCTCCATCCAGTCTCTGCGATGACCGAGACCACGCCGTTTGGTAAATTCCTGATCTCGACGCTCACCGAGCGCGGCTACAGCCTTGGCCAGAACCTGACGATGGAGGCCCGCGGTGCAGCGGGAGACGCCGGCAAGATTCCGGCACTGCTGCAGGACCTGAAGGCGGGTGGGGCCGATGCTCTCGTCATCGTCGGCTATCCGACGGCCCTGGCGGCCAAATCATTGGGCGTCCCGACGGTCGCTGCGCTCGGCCTCGGTGATCCCGTCGCGACCGGGTTGATCCAGTCTCTCGCGCATCCCGGCGGCAACATCACAGGCATCTCCGATGCCGCGGCCGAGCTCTCGGCAAAACGGCTGTCGTTACTGACGCAATTGTCGCCCGGCTTGAAAAGAGTGGCGATGCTCTGGAACAAGGACGACCTCGGCATGACATTGCGCTACGAGGCCTCGGCCAAGGCCGCCCGAGCGCTGGGCGTCACAGTGCTGGCGCTCGGGGTGAGCGAGCCTGACGATTTCAACGAGGCCTTCACGGTGATGGATGGCGAGCGGCCGGATGCCATCCTGATGGTCGCCGACGCCCTGACCAATCTGAACCGCAAGCGGGTGTTCGAATTCGCCGCCCAGAGGAAGCTGCCGGCTGTCTACGAATATGATTTCCTGGCCCGCGATGGCGGGCTGATGTCGTATGGCCCCGATGTGAGGGAATCCTTCGAGCGGGCCGCCGATCTGGTCGACCGGATATTCAGGGGGGCAAATCCTGGCGATCTACCCTTCGAGCAGCCGACCCGCTATCCGCTGGTCCTCAACCTGAACACCGCCAAGGCCATGGGCCTGGACATCCCGCCGACGCTGTCGGCCCTGGCGGACGAGGTGATCGAATAACTTACCGCGCTGCGGCAAGAGACAAGCTGGGGCCTTCTTGCTAGAAAGTGCCGATGACCATTTCCCTGCACCCGGACACGCCCCAAGGCCATGGCCAGGCCCGTACGATGGAGCCAACGGCTGTCGCGGGTGCCGCGCAGCCCAAGGCTGCAGCGAGGTCCCGGAGCCGGCTGTTCATCAAATATGTCGCCCTGTTCGTCGCAGTGGTCGGCATCGCGCTGCTCTCGAACGGGATATTCGAGGTCATCTTCTATTACCGCGAGCACAAGGCCGCCCTGATCCGCATCCAGCATGAGCAGGCAGTGGCGGCTGCCGCCAAGATCAGCCAGTTCGTCAAGGAGATCGAGAGCCAGCTCGGCTGGACCACCCAGTTGCCCTGGTCTGCCGGCTCGATCGAGCAGCGCCGGTTCGATGCGCTCAGGCTGTTGCGCCAGGTGCCTGCCATCACCGAGCTTGCCCAGGTCGATGCCAGCGGCAAGGAACGCTTGAGGGTATCGCGGCTTGCCATGGACGTGATCGACAGCGGCATTGACCTGTCGAACGATCCGAAATTCACCGAAGCCGTCGCCCACAAGGTCTATTACGGCCCGGTCTATTTCCGCCGGGAGTCCGAGCCCTATATGACGCTCGCGCTCGCCGGCACCCGCAAGGACGCCGGCGTCAGCATCGCGGAGGTCAATCTCAAGCTGATCTGGGACGTGGTCTCTCAGATCAAGGTCGGCGAGCATGGCCGCGCCTATGTGGTGGGCGCGCAAGGGAGGCTGATCGCCCATCCCGACATCAGCCTTGTGTTGCGCAACACCGACATGTCCAAACTCGTCCAGGTCAAGGCGTCGCTTGCGGGAGAGGTGATGTCGGACGAACTGCAGGGCGCGCCTAACATCCAGGGCCAGAGGGTTCTGACCGCATCCGCCCCGATCGCCCCACTGCGCTGGACCATGTTCGTCGAGCTGCCGGTGGAGGAGGCCTATGCCTCGCTCTACACGGCGTTGGAACGCCTCGCCATCGTGCTGCTCGCGGCCTCGATCTTCGCGGTGCTGGCCGGAATCTTCCTGGCACGCCGCATGGTCGGTCCGATCCAGGCGCTGCGTGCCGGCGCCGCGCGCATGGGCGGTGGCGATTTTTCCCAGCGCATCTCGATCAAGACCGGCGACGAACTCGAGGGGCTCGCCGACCAGTTCAACGACATGGGTGCGCGGCTGCAGGAATCCTATGCGGATTTGGAAAACAAGGTTGAACAGCGTACCGCTGAGTTGACGGAGTCGCTGCAGCAGCAGACCGCGACCTCGAACGTCCTGAAAGTCATAAGCCGCTCAGCATTCGACCTCGAGTCTGTCATGAACACGCTCACGCGGTCGGCGCAGGAGCTTTGTGGCGCGACGGGCGGCGGATTGTTCCTGCGTGACGGTGATCGGCTGGTGTGCAAGGGAATTGCAGCGGTAGACGCGACGGTGAGAGAGATGATGCTGCGCAATCCCGTTCCGCTCGATGGGGAATCGCACATGGGGCGCGCGGTGCTGACCGGCACGGTGGTCAACATTCCGGATTTCGAGAATTCGAGCACGAATTTGCGGCAATTCCAGCAGGCGATAGGCTTCAAGTCGTTTCTGGCAGTCCCCTTGATGCGGGAAGGACGAGGTGTCGGCGTATTTACGCTCTCGCGCAACGAACCCGGTCTCTTCAGCCAGCGGCAGGTCGAATTGGTGCAGGGCTTCGCCGACCAGGCCGTGATCGCGATCGAAAATGTCAGATTGTTCGACGAGGTGCAGGCACGCACGCAGGAGCTGTCGCGATCGCTCGACGATTTGCGCACCGCGCAGGACCGCCTGATCCAGACCGAGAAGCTTGCGTCCCTCGGCCAGCTCACTGCCGGCATCGCGCATGAGATCAAGAACCCGCTCAACTTCGTCAACAATTTCTCGGCGCTGTCGAGCGAACTGATCGACGAATTGAACGAGGTGCTCAAGTCAGCCAATCTCGACGAAAAGACGAGAGAGGAGATCGAGGAGCTCACCCACATGCTCAAGGGCAATCTCGAAAAGGTCGTGCAGCACGGCAAGCGTGCCGATTCCATCGTGAAGAACATGCTGCTGCATTCGCGCGAGGGCAGCGGCGAGCGCCGCCCGGCGGACATCAACGCCATCGTCGAGGAGAGCCTCAATCTCGCCTATCACGGCGCGCGGGCGGAAAGACCCGGCTTCAACATCACACTCAAGCGCGAGCTGGATCCCGAGGCGGGCATGGCCGATCTCTATCCGCAGGAGATCACCCGGGTGTTTCTGAACCTGATTTCAAACGGCTTCTATGCCGCCACCAAACGCAAGGAAATCGGTGAACAGGACTTTGAGCCGACGTTGACCGCATCGACGAGAGATCTCGGCGACAGGGTGGAGATCCGGATCCGCGACAACGGCATCGGGATTCCGCCTGAGGTGAAGGAAAAGATCTTCAATCCTTTCTTCACCACCAAGCCGGCTGGCGAGGGTACGGGGCTCGGCCTGTCGATGAGCCATGACATCGTGGTGAAGCAGCACGGCGGCACGATCGACGTCGATACGAGGCCGGGCGCCTTTACCGAGTTCATCATTACGCTGCCGCGCCAGCTCGCGGCGCAGGAAATTGCCGGAGGCAGGCAGGCAGTATGACGGCGACCATTCTTTTTGTCGACGACGAGCCCGACCTCGAGGCGCTGGTGCTGCAGAAGTTCCGCAGGCGCATTCGTGAGGGCGCGGTGACCTTCATGTTCGCGCATGACGGGCTCGACGCGCTGCAGTCGCTCGAGGCGCATCCGCATGTCGACATGGTCGTGTCGGACATCAACATGCCGCGGATGGACGGGCTGTCGTTGCTCGCGAAGCTGCAAGAGGCCGAGGACAAGAAGTCGACCATCATCGTCTCCGCCTACGGCGACATGAGCAATATCCGCGCCGCGATGAACCGCGGAGCGTTCGATTTCCTGACAAAGCCGATCGATTTCGCCGATCTCGAAACCACTATCGACAAGACCATCCGCCATGTCGAGATGTTGCGAGAGGCGCGGCGCCGCCAGGCGGAGGCCGAGCGGGCGCATGCCTCGCTGTCCCGTTATTTCTCGCCGCAGATCGCAAGCCGCCTGGCCTGTGCCGACGGCGAGAGCGACGGCATGGAGGTGCATTGGCGCGATGTCGCCACCATCTTCACCGACATCACCGGTTTCACCTCGCTGGTCGAAACAGTGGCGCCAGAGGTGCTCGGCGAACTCCTCAACGAATATGTCGGCGGCATGACCGATGTCGTGTTCGCGCATGAGGGTACGGTAGCCAAGATCATCGGCGATGCCATCCAGGTGCTGTTCAACGCACCCGAGGAACAGTCGGATTATGCCGCGCGTGCGGTCGCCTGTGCGCATGATCTCGATTCCTGGGCCGAGGAATTTCGCAGGCGCTGGAAGACCAAGGCCGTCAATTTCGGGCTGACCCGTATCGGCGTTCATGCCGGTCCGGCGCTCGTCGGCAATTTCGGCGGCGGGCGGTTCTTCGATTACACGGCCTACGGCGACACCATCAACACCGCAGCGCGGCTGGAAGCTGCGAACAAATTCCTGGGCACGCGCATTTGCGTCAGCGCGACCATCGCCGGTGGCGTGCCGGATTTCCGGGGCCGGCCGGTCGGCGACCTCGTGCTGCGCGGCCGTAGCGAGCCGTTACGCGCGTTCGAGCCGCTTCGGCCCGCCGACTTCCAGGCGCCGGCGGTCGCGCAATATTCCGAGGCTTTCGCAAAGCTCGAGGCGGGCGATGCCACCGCAATGCCGGCCTTCGCTGCGCTGGTCGGTTCACACGCGGAGGATGCGCTTGCCGGCTTTCATCTCAAGCGATTGTTGAACGGTGCCAAGGGCGTCCGCATGCAGCTGGAATAGAACAAGAGGACATATTTCTAAAATATGTAATTATAACAATAAGTTGGTCTGTTTTTTTCGATCGATATATCGATTGTGGCAACATCCGTGGCAACCTCATGCATATTTCGCGTGACTTTAAACGCCCCGCGGTACGCCCGCCACCGGCGCAAGGATTTTCCTAGCAAATCATACGTAGCTTAATCAGCGGGTCCCAGGTTCGAGCCCTGCGCCCACCAAGCAAATTAACATCTTAGCTGGTGTTCGAAGCAAATGGTGCGATGGCAAATACCACGCCGCCGGCACGATCGACCCGAAGATGCAGCCAGTAGGGAATGATCCGGACGAGATCAGTGGGATGATCGGTCACAGCGGCCAAGAGCAGCGCTGCAACACCGACAGCAACCGAAAGCCACATTGCGACCGGCGGCAATCATCTCGGGCGCCTTGAGAACTGAGGTCGTCAGCGAGACTGCAGCGGCGAGAACCCAGTAGTACCAGGCGTCAAGCCCGGTGAAATGGAAAGCGGAGGGGGTAGTGATGGAGACCACACCCAATGCGCGGTCTACCCAGAGATGCGGACTGTAACGGACGACCCGGAAGAGCCCCGTCGGGTGGTCCATGGGAGCCGGCAGCAGTAGTGCCGTGACGCGGAACACCACCGAAAGCCACGGCGCGACAGGATTGCTCTTGCCTAGCTTCAGCGGGAATGGCGCGGCCATCAAGATGATGGCAACAGGATAGTCGATTAGGTAGGTGTGGATGGATTTTTTGATGAAGCGAAAGGGCATGGCGTAACTCCTGCACGCTGGGCTGCTGGATCGAGTTCTTGGGACATCGAGAGTAGGCGCTGCGCACACGAACGGTGGATCGACTGCGTTGTGATCGATGGGCCACTCGTGCTGCCACCAAGTATCGATGAGATGTATGAGGACGGTAGTCCCGTCTGCGCGCCGTTAGAAATGTCAGATTGTTATCGTTTTCATTCTCTCCGGCGACCGCGTCTAAAGCTTTCAGACGTCAAGGACCCCAGCGCAGAGGTCAGAGCAAGCCTCGAGTAGAAATCTTTTCCGTTCGAATGCTCCCGGCTTTGTCCATCCTAACTGATGCCAACCTAGCACCGGCGGAGCGAGAGCCTTCCATTCGATTTTGAGCAAATCTTGTTCTGACCCCGTGTTCACGGTTCGCACAAAGTAGCGTGAATCTACACATCGTTCTTGGCGTCCCGTCCTCTTCGATTTGATACGCAACGAAGACGCGTTTTGCCCTGACCGATGGTTTGAAGGGTCAGTCCCGTAGTGCTTTCGGAAGGCTCGAGTGAGGCTGTTGCGGCTCTGATACCCCGCGTGAATGCAACTTGCTCAATGGACAATGCACTCGCAGCGATCTTCACGGGCTTTCTCCCTCTGAGCGACCCTGCACCTATGCCCCGTTGGGTTTCACACCGTACTTTTGATAGTAGGCGCTCCTGATTTCGTCCTGACTTCGAGGAGGGCGGGCAAAGACATGGGCTGGAGACAGCAACGGGGTGATCGAAGTGGTTTCGATTTTGACAACGTGATCGACAGGATACTCAAGGCCATTCGTCGCGCGAACCCAGTTGGCGATCATCAAAGACTCGTCATCGTCTGGCGTCAGTATCAACGCACGGCCCTTGAATCGATAACCGCGCCTCTGGAAAATGTTGACTACGTTAATTTCGACGGCGGGATCGCGCTTCAAGTTCAGTATCGTCCGGGGCGAAGCGATATCGGCGAAGTAGAGAGCGCCGTTTATGACCGTCAAAGACGCCTTCGGCGAAAGATTGGGCGTTCCGTCCTCGTTGACTGTCGCGACGAACGACAGTATCGCCTGCTTGATGATCGCCTCCATGTCGGCAGTGATTTCAATCATAGATATCCTCGTTTCGCTCTTCGCGAACCCTCTCTAGCCCACTCGTACTGGGCCTCGCCGACAATGCCAGCCGGAGCGTTCCGTCCTGGTGAGCGTAGCTGATCACTGGTGCCACGTTTTGCATTGAGCCGTGCATCCGTCGTCTCCCGGAGAATTCGGGCGCACAGGTCCAAATCTCCGACCAGGTAGTTTCACCAAATGGCGGTGATCGTCGACGCCGGGCTGAAGAGTGGCTCCATCGCCGAGAGCTGCCGTGGCGCACATATTTCAGGCGGCCCGTCGCACCGCCGTCCCAAGATTATTGTCGATCAGGTACCGCCAGTGTCCATCCGCGCCGCGGCGCACGATATCGCTTGCCGAGCCTCCGAGGTGCACGTGCTTGCCGTCGGGACCTGTGCCATCAATTGACCAGTCCAGCACGATCTGGGCGATATCGTCGGCGACGAATACATGACGCGCATTGGCCTCCAGCGGCAGGCCGAGGCCGAAATCGCGCTCGAGTTCGGCGGCGATCTCGGTGTGATCAGTGATGGTTCGCCCGTCTTTCGCGATGAACACGGCTTCGGGAGCATACAAGCCCATCATCGCGCTGACCTTGCCGGAGTTGAATCGCTCGAGCAGCGACGCGACAATGCCTTCGGGTTCAGTAGGGAGTGAGAAGGACTCCGACATCAGGGGTCTCCTGTTCGTGTTGGTTGAACTGCGATGCCGCGATGATACGCATGTTGTGGCAGCTATTGATCGCAGCGCTGGACGAACTTTTCCAATAGCCGATGCGTATAGTTTTCATGGCAACGGGGAATGACGCGGTGCCAGTCTTCAATCCATTCGTAAGTCAAGGCGAGTTGCGCGGGCCGCTACAGCGTCACGCCGCGCTGCGAGCGGCGACGGCGCGTCGGTCCAGGGCGCTGTCGCAAAGGCGCCGACGCGCGGTCCGGGCGCGCAAGCTGACCTGTAATATCCGTAGTCGTAGGCTCCATAGTATGAATTATAGGTGGGATAGGCCCTGTACGAAGGGTAGGAATGACCCCGCCGCACCAGATCGCTCACGACCGTCGTCACGGCTGGTACCGCCGCCTTGATCGACGTGCGATAGACGATCATTATTGATGCCGCGCCACGTGATGCCGCAGCGAGGAATGCCACTAGCCGCATCTGCAGAGACTGCCATTGCCACTCTCACGAGTAGTCACCGCCGCATGATGCCGAGATAGTCGCGCTTCCCGATCTTCGCTCCGAGGTGTCTGAGGATCGCGTGCGCGAATGCCGGAGCAAGCTCGGCATGAGGAGGCGGGATCGGGGCCCGTCATTTACATCAAAGCGCCTGCACCTTGCGCGTCAGCCTTGCGAACATTGTCCTTGTTCGAGGCAGGGGCAGACGCGCGGCGGAATTTGTCCAGCGCGCTCGTCCAGTCGCAAACACGAGCAACCTTGATGAACGCGTCAAGCGCCGGCGAATACTGCCTCCCCGCCATGGCCAAAAGCTGCACCTCGCGCCGGACGGGGTCGCCCTCAATTGGAATAGCGGCGAGCGACGGCAGCCTGGGAGCGTGCTCTGGCGCCAGGATGGCCCCAAAACCGGCGGATGCCATTTGCTGAAGATGCCTTTCCTGATCGCTCCTGTGCACAACTTTAGGGCCTGGATGGTCGGCAAAACAAGTCTTCTTGAATCGGTCCGCGACGTCGCATCCGACCCTTTCGAGAAACACCGCCTCATGCAAGTCTTGGAGCGGGATAACGGTTTGCCCCGCCATCGGATGTTTTCGAGACAGGACGAGAACGTACCGCTCCTCGAACAGCTGCCAGCGATCGATACGCTCAGGTAGCTCCACGGCGTCACCGACGAGTGCGGCATTGATCTCGCCGTCCAAAAGCATCGCAACGAGCCCGTTGGCATCCGCCTCGCGCAGATCCACTCGAAGGTCAGGGATTATCCTGGCGAGCTCCAAGAGCAATTCCGTGATGAGTGCGGCGGAGACTGACGGCACCAGCCCGATCTTGAGCGGGGCAATTGTCTTCTTTTGATAGCCTCGCGCCTGAAGCCGTACCGCCTCCATGGCGGCAAATATTTTCTCCAGCGTGGGCAAAATCATTTTTCCCAGCTCAGTGAGCTGGGTGAGGTGACGTTCACGGTGAATCAGCGCGCCACCGAGTTCTTGCTCCAGCTTCTGTACCGCCTTTGTCAGCGCCGGCTGGGTCACATTGCATTGCTCCGCAGCCCGCGTAAAATTGAGTGTCCTTGCTAGGGCTAGGAAATATCGCACCTGATGAAGCTGCAGCTGCATACTCATACTCGAAAGATTTGCCGTGGTTCGGGCCGTTCAAGTTCGTTGCCATAGTAGGAACTTCTTACTTCAGGCGACGCCAAGCTGCGAAGTCACTTGTCCAGCAGAGGATAGAACAGGGTCCAAACGTCATCGTTCTTGGCACTCGCGATATGGCAGAAGGCGCGTTTCCTCCTTTGCTCTCACTTAGGCGGTCTGAGCGTGTGGCTCATGATGATTGAATTATAGTAGCCCCACCCGTAGGTGTTGGCCAAACGCTTGGTATCCTTGACGGTTACATCGGCGCCATTAGTCGATGCAGTTAACGCTGGGAATATGCGCATCCTTGTTCTCCGTGACCCTGCTGTGCCCGATGTTCTTGCGAACTAGAGATAGAGCGGTTTGGTCGCGGCGTTAAGCGCAGTTCTTGTTACGGCGTTCTCATTCTTGCGGTTTGTTGTGAGCCTCCTCCGAATTGATGGACACCCTGTAGTAGGCTTGAAGAGCCAGGAGGTTCGGATGGAAGGACGTCAACGTCGGTCGTTTACGGGACGACTACAAGCGGCAAGCGGTTGATCTCGTAGCGTCGAGGGGGCGCCCGATCGGATCTGTTGCCAGGGAGCTTGGCTTGCGCGGTTCCGTGCTGCTCAAGGATTCCGTGCTGCTCAAGACGGAGTTCGTCCACCACAGGTACTATGCAACACGGGCGGAAGCCACGGATATCTTTGCCTATATCGAAGGCTTCTACAATCGAACTCGTCGTCACTCCGCCATCGGCTTTATCAGCCCGATCGAGATGGAGCTAAAAAAGCAGCTTAACTCTGTCCATTTTTTCGGGGGAAGATCAGTTCAAATCACGCTGCCTGATTTGATTGTGTAGGCAGCGTGAATTGAAAAGTCGCGCCCCGAGGTTGGGCGGCGGTGGCCCATAGGCGCCCCCCATGCGCTTCAATGATGGAGCGGCAGATCGATAGACCCATCCCCAAGCCGCCAGNCTTTGTCGTGTAGAAGGCCTCAAAGATGCGCTCGAGATCCGATGAACTCAGACCTGGACCCGAATCCAGCACTGCGACGAGCATGCCGTCCGGCTCGCCCTTACCGGTGGTGATCACCAGCTCTCGCGCCCCCTCGCTGACCGAGCTTAATGCTTCGACGGCGTTGACGATCAGGTTCAT
>NZ_AXAI01000027.1 GCF_000472425.1 Bradyrhizobium sp. Tv2a-2
CGATCCGCTTGAAGCGGTAGGCGGGATTCCCCAGAACCTTCAAAAGTGCTTGAGGCTCGCTCGCCACCTTCACTTCCTTCACGATCTTGCCCGCGTCATCCAAAATGCAGACACTCGTCTCCTTGACCGATACGTCCATTCCGGCAAAATGGTCCATGCTGCGCTTCTCCTTCTGATGCTTGAGGCCGTCACCACGGACCTCGTTTCACCATCAGCCTGAAGCGCAGCACCTAAAATCTTCAGCTATCCACAAGCTGGATCGGCCGATTACCCCATCTTATGCCCAGAAGCGACCTACTTATTGCGCGGCGACGAAATGTCGCGAAGGGCCCATGTGTGGACGGCTCCTGGTTTAGAGAATCTTCACTTTGCCCGCTGAATCTGAGTGGCAATGAGGGCGTCATCGTAGCGAGGCAGGTTCAGGCGCTGTGACGTGGCCGTTTCATCGTTTGGTGGTCGGTATCGCTTCGCTTCAGTAGATAATCGAGCCCACCGACGCGATACCAGCGATAACCATAAGGCTCAATGACGAGCTTGTGCCGGCCGCGCCCATCCGCGTGGCTGTGATCGTCCGCAAGCAGATTGATGAGCTGCTTCCCGGCTTCGCCAGGAAGTCCGGTCCCAAACGAGATTTCGCGCGGCCGTTGTTCCAGATTATGTACGAACAGCACCGAATTGTTTCGCCAGTCATAGCGGATGACGAGGATGGATGGGTCGCGGGTCGTGATGATTTTGAAGTCGCCCCAGCCGACTTCGGGCACCTCTTTCCGCATGCGGATGATGCGTTCGGTCCAGTTCAGCATTGAGTTCGCGTCGCGGCGCTGTTTGGCCGCATTGACGTGCTCATAGCCGTAGGGGCCCTTATCCATAACGGGCAAGCATGGTTTATCACCCTTGGTGAAGCCGCCATGCGGTTCGCTCGACCACTGCATAGGCGTGCGCGCGCAATTGCGCTCGGGCAGGCTCAGATCGTCGCCCATCCCGAGTTCGTCGCCGTAGCGGACCACTGGAGTGCCCGGGAGGGTGAACATCAGGCTGTAGGCGAGTTCGAGGCGACGGCGGTCGCCACCGAGCATGGGCGCGAGACGCCTTCGGATGCCGCGATCGTATAACTGCATGTCTTTGTGGGGCCCGAATGCCTCGAATACCGCGTTTCGTTGCGGCTTGGTCAACCGACCGAGATCGAGCTCGTCATGATTGCGCAAGAATAGGCCCCACTGCGCAGTTGCGGGCCGCGGCTTGGTTACCGAGAGCGCAGCCGCAAGCGGCCGGACGTCGCCCGATGCCAAGGCATAGAACAGATGCTGGTTGACGTGGAAGTTGAACATCATCTGCATGCGGTCGCCATCCCGACCGAAATATTCCATATCGGTCTCGGGCAGCACGTTGGCTTCCGCGAGAATAATGGCATCGCCCTCCCGCCATTGCAGGAACTCGCGGAAGGCACGCAGCATGTCGTATTGCTCGATTGGCTTCTTAACCTTCGCACCCTTGGTCGCGATTACGAAAGGTACAGCGTCCATGCGGAAGCCGGACACTCCTAGCTGGATCCAGAAACCCATGATCTTAAGGATTTCCGCCTGTACCAGCGGACTTGACGTGTTGAGGTCGGGCTGAAAATCGTAGAAGCGGTGAAAATACCAGGCGCCGGCCTCCTTGTCGTGCGTCCAAGTCGATTTCTGCACCCCCGGGAAGACCATGCCCTTATCAGCGTTGGCAGGCTTTTTATCAGCCCACACATACCAGTCGCGATGGGGCGAGTCCTTTGCGCTTCGTGCGGACTTGAACCAGGCATGTTCGTTCGAAGTGTGATTAACGACGAGATCTATGATCACGCGAATGCCGCGCTGCTTGCAGCCATGGGTGAATTCAACGAAGTCGCCAAGCGTCCCGTAGCGGGGATCAACACCATAGTAGTCCGAGATGTCATAGCCGTCGTCCTTGCCGGGCGACGGTTGAAACGGCATTAGCCAGATCGCACTGATGCCAAGCCCGTGCAGATAATCGAGCCGACGCAATAGCCCCTTGAAGTCTCCGATTCCGTCGCCATTCGCATCCATAAAGGTGCTGACGGAAAGACAATAAATAACACTATTCTTGTACCAGAGATCGTCGATCATCGAGGGCTACCGGTGGTTCGCGTCCAGCGATAAGCGACAGAGAGTGCTCGCGGTTCCCTTGCGCGCTACGCTCAGCGATACTCCGTTGCGCGATTACTTCCTTCGGAAGAGCGACTAAGAAAACAAAGGGTGGCGTCCGGCATTTTTCGGACGTATGTCACCGACCGGGCCGAGTTCAGGAACCTTGCTGGTCCCACGGTTCGCAGGCAGGGCGATTCGCTGGTCAACGCACCAGCGTTTCGACATCAATCTTATCGGTTGCCGCGGGTGATCTATCGTGGATCGCACAATATGCGGGATCGCGCTGGAATATTCGATCTCGGCCGGCCGCCAAGCCATTGCAGCGCGGGCTTCCGTAGTGCATCGCCCAACAGCGGATCGATCACCCTATCGGCCCACTGACTGTATTGCTCGGTTCCTGCTGTTAGTTCTTGTACGCGCAGCATACTGGTCAACGTGAGCCGCCATCAGGTGTTCTTTCTGAAATCTCGCGACCGGAGTTCAAGGTAACGGTTGCGGAGCAGCATTCCTCTTTCGAGAAAGCCCATTGGCGTGGGCCATCCAACCCGATAGCGGCGCTCCATCCCTGTGTCGTCCACCGGCCGCGGCTCCAGCCCAAGCTGCTATCGCTCCGAAGAGCAGGGCTGCGGCGGCAGAAAAGGCAACGATTATGCTTGCGGCCCTCGCTCGCGAAATGGCGCTTTTTGAATTGGCGATAGCTGCGTCCACTCGCCGCTCCGCGTCGGGACCAGAGAGACCGGTGAAAGTTGTTACCTGTTGGATCAGATAGGTCCTGTCGTCTGCCGTAACGTCGTTATGGCTCGAGGATGTCATAAGGATGCGGGCGGCTTCGGCCCGTTCGACAGAAAGATCCACGTTTGGCGGCCTGCGCGCTGCGCGGAAAAGATGGTCAAGCTCATAGCTCAACACGGATGGCTCCGAAGCTGCTGGCGGCTGCGCAGTAATCGAAGGTCGGCTCGCCGCGAATCCAATCAGCACCGTTAGAACGGCACCAATGAGCACGGCTAGCGCCCATGAAGCCACGCCGTGAAAACCGTCCCGGGCTTCCATATCGTCTGCCGTGCCCGACAAATACGGCATTCGAACCCTGCCGGTAAAGTAGCCCCCGCAACCAAAGCTGATCAGTGATTGGAATATCAAGAAAATGCCGGAAAGTAACCAAAGTGCAAATGACGCGTCTCTCCACGTCGGGGCCGTCGACGCTACACCGAGTCCTAGCGCGGTCGCGAAAGAAATGAGTATGAGTGACAGCGCCGACGCCGCCAAAGCACCGGCGAAGATAGGAGTCCACTGAAGACTCCATTTCGCTGAGCGCTCGGATTGGATAACGGCTCTTTCTTCATCTGCGAGGGGGGATTCTATCGTCATGGTCACCGTTACCGCAAACCGAACAGCGACAAGATGGCCATGATAATCACGATCAAGCCAACGAGGTAGATGATGCCATCCATAATGCGTTTCCTCCAGCAACCTTCCTAACAATTCGGGAGATCTGGCGTAGGTTCCAGGAGTGCGATGCGCAAAATGCGCTTTATGTAGCGGGCGTTGAGCGTTGGTGGCGGCTAGCCCGGTGACGAGCAACTGCCGGTGTTGATAGCCGTGGAATGCGAAGCAAGTCGCCTTAGGGCGAGGGCGGTTGCCGTCAGGATGGATTTCGCTGTGGGATCCGCAAGTGCGCCGTCAGCAGCGCGGGGGCGACCCTGCAATGGTTTCGTCCCGGACGACCGATTTGGTCACCTCGCATATTTGCGTCTCTGGCTCAACGCGGCCGGAACCGATCTAACCTGGCCTGCATTGGTCGTCGACGCAAAGATCGGAGTTCGATGATGAAATGGATCCTCACAGCAATCTGTGTTGCCGCTCTTTCGCTGGCTTCGGTCGGAAGCGCCGACGCTAAGGGCTGCATCAAGGGCGCAATCGTGGGCGGCGTTGCCGGTCACATAGCGGGTCACGGCAAGGCCGGAGCCGCCGCGGGCTGTGTGATTGGCCATCATGAGGCCAACAAACCCGACACGAACAACTCAAGCGCCCAGGCACCGGATAAGAAGTGATCGAGCGGGCCGGTTCTCGCGGGCCACGTCGTCGAACTCGAGGCCTCTCCCGCCGGCAAATCTTGTCGGGAGTTGCCGATGTTACGCTCGGTTGGTGTCCGGAGACGGACCTCACACTTGTGTGGCGCGGCTCGGCTCTCCCGAGGCGAAGCCGCGTCTTTTCCCTGATCTGTGCTGCCAAGCGCTGACATCCCAGTTGGACCTCAAATATCAGGCGGCCCATTGCTGATCGTTGTCCATTGGTATCTCATCGGCGGTCGCTATGTGCAGATGCAGCGGCGATGTCATACTGGAAATCGAAGTTTGGAACAAAATTCATGAAGTACATGATCGAATACAAGGTCCGCCACGGGCAACATTACGAACAGAATTTCGGAGCAGCGGAGGCCCTTCTCACAGCCTTCGGGAAATGGCAACCAGAGGACGGACTGACAATCCAGGCGTTCGTGTCTAACCTTATGGGTGATGGCGGATACGTGCTGGTTGAGGCAAACGATCCAAAAGTCATCGTCTCTTTTGTTTCTAAGTTCTCCTACTGGAACGACGCCGAGGTGTCCCGGTCATTGATGTGAGGGAAGCCGCAGCTACGGGTGCAGGTTCTCTAGAGTGGGCGCGAAACGCGTTGAAAAGCTGAGGCACACTCAACATGCCGGGAGGAACGTCCAACATTACCTCCCGGCAGACTTCCGTTGCGGGTCAAAATGCGACACATCCGCCGTGCGCAGCGAACGTCTGAATTGACCTCATAAGCGGACATCCGCCCCAAGGCCATCACCGATCTTCATCCGGACGAACCTAAACACGGCGTGACCTCGCAGCATTGGGCGATGGTCGGGGAGGGCTGTGCAGGCCCGTCATAGCCTTCCATGCGAACGGCATGAGCCAGAGAGGCGTCGTGCCCTTGCCTCGACTAGGGCGCGCACTCACAAGTATCGCCAGCATGTTTCAGTGGATCGTTGGGCTATCGTAGTAAGAGGCCGCAACGCTCCGCAATGCGAAATGGCAGCCCGTTCTTCACAACGACTGCTGGGGGGCACTCTTGTTCGTTGGAGTTAGTTCTTCCGTAACGACCGACAGCGACACTAAGCCTTTCATTGAAAGGTTTGTCATGGTCGTAGAGGAGAAGGTTAAGATCAGGTGCCCGGCGTGCACGCGAGTATTCCGGGAGAAGACCAACCGAGTCCGGGATGGTCTTCAGATCAACTGCCATAACTGCAATAAGCTCATAACACTATCCAAGGAGACCGAAGACCCTTTCCTTCGGCGAGCGTTGAGAACTGCGCGGGAAATTCGAGCCGCAGAGCAGGACCGGCTAGCCGCTCAAGTCTACAAAGGCATGGCTTCCGCACCGTCGCGCGAAACGCCTTAACGGTCGCGTAGGCCGACCCCCTTGCGCCTTCGCGGCGACGCGCTCCCGTTCCCAGGGACTAAACCCAGGCGCGGCTCGAATGAGGTGGCGACGTCGCTTGTTGGCCCATCCCGTTGATCAGCGGATGTCCGCTTTAACGCCGCTTTCGGGTGTTTAAGCGGACGGACAGCGCAGCCGCGACGAGGCCCCATCGCTATCTAAGCGAGACCGGCGCGCAGCTCACCGGCTGGTGGGCGATGAAAGCGTCGAGATCGTTCGCGGCCGATCAGGTCGGCGACTAAGGCTGCGCCAGTTAGCGCCAGAGAGAACAGTGTGTCAGTGAGGACACCTACTGCTCGGTTACCGATTGGCATCGCGGATATCGCGCCTGTAATTATGGCTATTGATGGGCTGTCAAGGCATATACACGGTGTACTTCAAATAACATGTGGATAATGTCCGTCGTCTGGGGGTCTTTCCACCTGCAAGAGGATCGACCGATGGGCAGCATTGAGCAAATTCGAAAGAGTGCAGATGTCAGTTTGGCTAAACTTGAAGCAGATATGACCGAGGTTCGTTCTGGAGGCTCATCAGCTTCAATCGCGTTCCCGGATCACGAGGAACACCTTCAGAGTGTCACGCGTGCTGGCGGACTCAGCGCTGAGGCCGTCGTGCGCGATTATGAGATTGCCGCTAGAGAGGTCGAGTCGATGGGCGCAGAGCTAATCGAGGCCGCAAAAAAATGCGAGGCGATGACCGCGGAAGTCCACAACGCAATCGCCGATATGCGCGACACGGCGGCTGCGTATCGTGAGGAAGGCAAAAAAGTCTTCAAACGCATCCAAGCTTCTGCGCTGTTCTCCCAAGACGTCCGCAAGTCCTGCGAAGAGGTCAAACGCAGGATGGTGGAAGCACACGACAGCAACTGAGCATCCCAAGCCTCGCAGCTTTCTACTTGAGATTCTTCAGGCGTTCATGAAAGCCGCGGAGGCGGTTTGGCATTTCTGGCGGCCTCCGCCGTCGAAGTTCGATGGTCTGATTGGAAGTTGACTGACACTTTATGACTTACGACCTTGCAAGGGTTCCTTCACCTTAGTCTGGCGATACACCTGAATTGGCTATAGCCGGGAATCTCTTGCGCGTTGAAATGTCACCGCCGCTGCTGTGAACCAAACGGAGATGTCCGATGGGTGTGGCAGGCACTCGTGTCGCGCATATGAAGAGAACTCTCCGCGTCCGGGCAGTCGTTGTCGGCGTGCTGGAAGAGTTGCCGTTTATCTGCCCGGTGGTGGTCGCAATCGGCTCGCTGATTATGATCGGGATCACGCTCTGCAAGGATTGGCCGCAGTGAACGCGGCCCATGAGTTTTCAGTCGGGAGGAACGTCCGCGATACGGGATTTCGCTCTCGTGCATAACGCTGGACGATCGTATAATCGCAAGTTCGTCCGCAACACCGCGCGACTATTGGTAGGCCGAGAGCTTGCCGTGCGATCGGAGCAGCGACCGAGGTCACGCCGAAGTTCGTGTCGCCCTCCGACCCAGCGGCGCGCTGGACGGGAGCGCACGGCGGCCAAACCTTCTTCGCTTACTCGACGAATTACCTAGTCGACGTCGAGAACGCGATTATCGTCGATGTCGAGGCAACCACGGCAATCCGGCAGGCGGAGGTGTTGGCCGCCAAGTGCATGATTGAGCGATCGCTCGAACGGTTCGATCTCTATCCGAGCCGGCTCCTCGGCGACAGCGGCTATGGTTCGGCGGAGATGCATGGCTGGTTGGTCTACGAGCACGGGATAGAGCCGCACGTTACAGTGTTCGACAAGTCGGCCCGCACAGACGGGACCTTCTCGCGCCAGGACTTCATCTATGATCGTGCAGGTGATGTCTACCGCTGTCCCGGCGGCAAGATCCTTACCACGACCGGAGCGCTTTTGAACGACGGTGCGACCCTGCTGCACGTCGCCAGCAAGCGCGATTGCGATCGGTGCGCATTGAAATCTCGGTGCTGCCCCAAGCAGGCTTCACGGAAGGTGCCACGCTCGATCTACGAGGGCGCGCGTGACATGGCGCGGCAGATCGCAAGGTCGTGGGAGGGCAGCACTTCGCGTCGGCTCCGCAAAAAGATCGAGATGCTGTTCGCACACCTCAAGCGCATTCTCAAACTCGACCGTTTGCGCTTGCGGGGTCCAAACGGCGCCCGTGACGAGTTCACCCTCGCAGCTACCGCTCAGAACCTTCGCAAGATGGCCAAGCTGGTCCCGATGCAATCCCTCAAACCCGCATGACGGCCGGCACGGCCGTTTGGCCGCATCGTCGCTGGAGCCAATACATCGGGATTACTGGCGCCTTTTTCAGCAAAATCGTCCATAACCGGACATGCTCCGCGCAGCTTCCGGTTTGTGATACGATGCGGCAGCTTGCCGGCAATCTGCGCGAAGGCGCGATCCGGAACACGCACGATCCATTGCCGCGAGGGAGCTTGTGCATGTCAGCAGAAACCCCGAACGTACGGCAGGTGCAAGGGTACTGCAGTCTGTGCATCGCACGCTGCGGTACCGTCGCCACGGTGACGGATGGCAGATTTACGCGTCTGGACCCCGATCCGACGCATCCTACCGGCGCGGCAATTTGTGCCAAGGGCCGGGCGGCTCCCGAACTGGTCTATCACAAGGACAGGCTGAAGCGACCGCTGCGTCGAACCCGGCCGAAAGCCGACGCCGATCCGGGATGGGAGGAAATATCGTGGGATGCGGCGCTCGATCAGATCGCCGCCGCCATGCGGCGCATCGCCGAGCAGCACGGACCTGAAGCGGTAGCGTTCAGTCAATCATCGCCGTCGACGACCGCCATTGCGGATTCCGCGCCTTTCATCAACAGGCTGATGAATGCATTCGGCACGCCGAACCATGTGTCGGCGCTCGAGCTGTGCGGCTGGGGACGCGGCTTTGCGACGCGCTACGTCTTCGGCGTCGGTAGCGTTGCGACCGGGAGTGCCGGCGGAGCGATGGCCGACATTGCCGAAACCGGTTGCCTTATCCTGTGGGGCTACAATCCATCGTTTACGCGCATTACGCATGCGACTGCGACGGTCGCGGGCCTGAAACGCGGAATGAAGTTGATCGTGATCGATCCGCGTCACGCCGGGCTTGCCAACAAGGCCGACGTCTGGCTGCGCCTCCGCCCCGGAACCGACGGCGCGCTCGCGCTGGGTCTCGCCAACATCATGATCGAGCGCGGATGGTACGACGAGGCGTTCGTCCGCACGTGGAGCAACGGCCCCCTTCTCGTGCGCTCCAATGCCGGCCGCTTGCTCAGGACCGAAGATCTCCTTTCCGACAGCGGCTCCGGACAATTCGTTGCCTGGGATTCGCGGTCAGATCGCGCAGTCAGCTATGATCCCTCGGCTGGCCGCTACGAGACACAAGCTGAGCATCTTGCCTTGCGAGGCGAGTTCACCGTCGCAACGAAAGACGGCCCGATCTCCTGCCGGCCTGTCTTCGACCACTACGCAGCGCTCTGCAGCAAATATTCGCCCGCGATGATTGAAGCGACATGCTGGATTCCTCCCGGTGAATTGGAGGAAGCTGCCCGCACGATGTGGCACGCCCGTCCCGTCTCGTACTATGCCTGGAGCGGGCACGAGCATCATGCCAACAGCACGGACACGGCGCGGGCGATGGCCATGCTTTATGCGCTGACCGGCAGTTTCGATGCGGTCGGAGGCAATGTGCTGCTCCCTGCGGTGCCGGCCACCTCGATCAATGGAGAGAACCTGCCTGCGGCAAAGCGGCTCGCTCCCGCTATCGGGGTTGCCGAGCGTCCGCTCGGGCCAGCGCGCTGGAACCACGTCTCCCCTCGTGACTTCTATCGGGCTGTTCTGGAAAGCAAGCCCTATCAAGTCCGCGGCCTGATTGGGTTCGGGTCAAACCTGCTGCTCGCTCACGGCGATCCCCTTCGCGGACGCGCTGCGCTGGCTGCGCTCGATTTCTACGCCCATGCCGACATGTTCATGACGCCCACTGCAGCGCTGGCGGATATCGTGTTGCCTGTGGCGTCCTGCTTCGAGCGCGAAGCTCTCAAGATCGGTTTCGAAATCAGCGCAGAGGCGCAATCGCACGTTCAGCTTCGGCAGGCCGTCGTCCCCCCGCCCGGCGAGGCGCGGTCCGATACTGATATCGTCCTTGGCCTTGCCGCGCGTCTCGGCCTCGGCGAGCATTTCTGGAACGGCGATGTCGATGCCGCTTACCGGCAGCAGCTTGCTCCGAGCGGCATCACCCTGGAGCAGCTTCGAGCGCAACCTGCCGGATTAAGGAAACCGCTGACGACGCAGCACACCAAGCACGCCGCGCACGATGACAAGGGAAATCCGCGCGGATTCCCAACGCCGTCGCGGAAGGTCGAGTTCTGGTCGGAAAACTTCCTTGATCACGGCTATTCGGCCATGCCGGATTTTGTCGAACCATCCATGGGCCCGGTCGCCCGCCCGGACCTGGCTGCGTCCTTCCCTTTGATCCTGACGTGCGCGAAGCCAAGTCTTTTTTGTCAGACCCAGCATCGCGCGCTGCCGGGCCTGCGCAAGCACGCATTGGACCCGGAGATCGAGCTAAATCCGGCAACGGCCTCCGCGCGCGGCATCAGAAATGGAGATTGGGTCGATGTGCGCACTCCAGCCGGCGGCATGCGGGCGCGGGCGCGCTTCAGTGACGAGATCGATCCGCGCGTTGTCGTGGGCGAGCATGGCTGGTGGCAAGGTTGCGATGAACTGGGCGTTGGTGATTGCGATCCGTTCGGTCCGAACGGCACGAACTTCAACCTGACGGTCGACGCCAGCGTCCGTGATCCCGTCAGCGGCACGCCATCCCATCGATCCAACCTTTGCGAAGTTCGGCCAGTGCCCGAAGCTCGCCGAAAGGAACCTCCAGAAAGCGCAATTCAACTGTCCGCTAAAAGCTAAGCCACCGGCAGCCAAGTCCGCTTCGGGACTTGGTCGTGTAAAAACAGCCCTCAAACGGGCGTCGCCGCTGGAGCCAGATCTGGGTGTGCTTCAGGCCGCGATCGCAGCGATCAGTGGTTTGATCCCGACGATGTTCATCACCCGTGTCAGATTGTAGGCCAGGACCGAGAGCGCCATTTCAGCGGCTACTTTTGGAAGTGTTTTGGTGAGGAAGTGTGTCGCTCCCATGCGCGCCTTCATCGTGCCGAACGGATGCTCGACTGTTTCGCGACGCTGGCGCATGGCTCTCGCCGCACTGGCGCGGCTGGCTGAAGCCAGAGAAACCGCTGCCGACGCGATCGAGCGCGACATCGGCCTCGAGGCCCATGTGCAGCGAGAGAGGCCGCTTTTCCTACGTTGCGCGACATGGAGGGCAATGCACTGGCTACAGCGATGCTGCCACCGGGTGGCAAGGATCGCGGCGGGTTCCGGATCATCATCGTTGCCGCATCCAATGCCGATCCTTATCCTCAGCACGACGCGGCCATCGCTGTAGAGATTGCGCATGGCTGAAGGCCGAGCGGTAGTTCGTCTGGCCGTGGTCCACGCTTCCCAGCACAGCTAAGTTTACGCAGGTAATAGCCTTGCCTCTGAACTGCGGACCTAATCTCGTCGCTCACCTTGACGGCGCCCTTTTTCTTCCGCCATTTCCCTGACGCGCCAATTAGAGCTAGTGGCGTTCCTTTTTCCAGTACGAGCAGATCACGCCTCTCGTTTAAGTAAACCTCGAACATGTGCCCCCCGAACAAAGGTAATGTTTGGAGCAGAAGGCGTTACCAGGTTACTAAACTGTGCTCTCGCCCGGTAACTGCTGGTTCCAAAAAAACAAACGTAGCGGGAGATTTATGCCATGCCTCAGTCTGTGGATAGTGGGGAATAGTGTGCGCATTAACGAGCGTTAACTAGCTTGTCCACGGTTTTTGCTTGGATGTTGCGTGCATGTCACGCGAAGATACAAATCGATTTATCGACGAATACGAGCAGGACGTGGACGAGATCATCGCCGCCTGTCGTGGTGATCTGCGCGGCGCGGTCAGGGCTCTAATGTTAATCAACGAACAGTTAGAGCACGCACTTCGACAGCTAAGCGCCGTATTGATCGAAAAGGCGGGGGAGGATCAGCCCCCGTCTCCACACCTGCTGCATTGACCACCTTGAAGCTCCGCAATTCAAAGCGAGCTTCGAGGTTCTCGTCTCATCGTTCCACCGGCCACCAATACGATGGCGGCTCACTCGCTGAAATCTTGGTGCGCCGAAGCGCGACCAGATGGCTACGCTTATACGAATAGCCGCGCACCTCCGAGCAGTCCTTGCAGCGCATGTAGCGCTCCAGCTCGTGGATCGGCGTCGTCTTCGGCCGCCGCGCGATGTCGAGCGCAACGGTCTGGTGGGTGTCGCATCCTAGGCAGCGGACCTCAAGATAGTTGCAGCCGGCGTTGAGCGCGTCGGCGAGGGCTGCGCGGGCCCTTTGAAGGCGAGCATGCGCTTGGTCCAGGCTTCGCATGCCAACTTATCGGCTTCGCGGAGCGCCTCAGCCGCGCGCATGGCCGCAATGCGGACCGAGGTGCCGAAAAGTCTGTCTCGCGACCTGGTGCCCATGCTTGGCAGAATGCGCCGGGCGAGGCGGGGTTCACAAGCCGCTAGACCTTGCGGTTTCGAACAGACACCGGCCCCAAGAACCGACGGCTCCCTGAGCTGCCGATCTTACCGATGACGTGTCGTTTCGATAGGCGGAGCCGGACCCGCATTAATGTTATCCACTGGCTACCCGCGCTCCACTAGTTCAACGGGACAAAGGCCAAGCTCGATAGCCCTTCGGATTGAAAACCAATCGACCGGAAGCCCGATGAGGAACGAACAGGCTGACCGCCGTGTCCTTTTCGATCTGCAATAGCGCCCCCTGGGGATGAGCATCGACGGGCAGGGGATTTAGGCGGCAAAGGTTATAGGTCAACGACCACGACGCGCTTGGCCTTCACTGTGCGGCGGCGCTCCGAAGCTGAGGTCGGAGCAGCCTGCGCTTAGGTGGTCATTCGCGCCGAACGGGCCGCCAATGCTCCGGGGTCTATCCACCAATGGTGATGATGCCGCCTACCATGGTGGTCGCCGCGGTCGATGTATCTGTCGCCGATCGGAACGCCGTTGTGAAACCCGCCGCTGCCTTGGCCACCGATCGGAATGCCGTTCTGGAAGCCACCGCCGCCTTGGAAGCGACCACGGTCGTCATGCAAGTTACCGCGGTCGCCATGCAAGCTGCGGTGGCCGCGATAGAAGCCACCGCGGCCGCCGTAGAAACCACCGCGGCCGCCTTAAAAGCCGCCGCCTCCATGAAAGCCGCCGCCACCGCCTCCGCCTCTGGCACGAAGAAGAACGGATTGGGATGACCGGGGAGGTGAGCGCGAGAAAAGCCCAATTGATCAGGACTTCTTGCGATGAGGACAAACAGGGAAGGATGGAGAGTACCTCACTCCAAATCCGGGGGTCGTAGGTTCGAGCCCTACCACTCCTGCTAGCTAAATCAATGACTTAGGAGTCCGTGACTGACGACCGGATCGAGGCGCCGGTGATCGTCAAGGACGGGATCACTCAGGCCTGAATGCAGGGCGCGGGACCAAAGCCGGCCTCCCCAATAGAGAGCCCGCCGGCGGTGATTTGGGGGTGACGACACCGGCGGGCCAGTTGAGGTCGAAGCATCACGGAGGTCGAATTCCGTGATGCGCCATTTGGTGCCCGACTTCGTTAAAGTCCCGTTACCGCCTCAGCCGTCTGGCGGCCGCTGTGTCACGGGAGCAACTCCGGGAAGGTTCCGCTCTGCCGAACCGCGAATTTGACTCCACACCGCCTGGAGTGTGCGTCACGCTCAAGCGCGGTCTGTGGATGGCCGCTTGCGGTTGCGAGGCCCGGTCTCCTAGGCACACCGGGCCTCGTTCTCTGGTCACCGCCTCAGCCTGCGAGCCCCTGAGCGATTGGCATGGCCATTGCTCGAATTCGGTTACTGGGAATTTCAGTGCCCCAGAGTGAAACAGTGGCCGCCGGGACAGGACATTTCGAGCCCGGCGGCGTATTTTTTCGGGAATGAGACATCCGCTCGATTTCACCTTGGTGGCAGCCACGCTCTGGTTGTTGGCGTCGATGATACTCGACGCACTGACGCCCCAATGGCTTACGGTCTATATGATCGGTGCTGCGCTCGCTCCAGCTGTGCTGATAGGTATCATATTGCACTATCGAAATTGGCGCAGACGGCGGGCGCGATCGCGCAACAGAGACGATAGGGCAACGTCCTTTGCAGCAGAGAAACGCCGCCTCAACGGCTGAGCGCCGTGCCGGCGCTTCAGGTTCGTTGCTCCAGCAGCCGGTCGACTGTCGCCTCAATGATCTTCTGGCGATGAGGTCATAGCTGCGGAACAGGAAGGTGTGCATCTTCGGGACCGCCGTGATCGCCCTTCGTCTAGGACACTCGCGATCGCAGACTAACACAGTAAATTTTCAGAAGTTTTCGGGCAGCTTCCCAGCGTGAAAAACCCAACCATCGAAGGATTCGATATGTTGCCGGCATCTTGGGCCTCTCAGAATGGATGTCTGAGACAAATACCTGGCTCGCAGTGAGACCAATCGGAGCACAGACGAGCACGTCTACGCAGTCACCAACCAAGCCATCAGCCCCGCAAAGATAAGTATTCCGATAGCGGCCGAGATCATGAAAGAGCGCTCAACCCAATTCATTGAGACCTCCACCGCAACAACCAGTGTCAAACCACTGGATCTGCAGGATCCTCTCTAAAATTTGCGAAACTGTGGTGCGAAGAACTTTCGACGTGGTTCTTTTGGTCTATGTCCATCGATATAGAGAGACAGGGAGTTTGCACGAAGCACCGAGAGCGCGCGGGATGAAATGCCGGGCAGTATGCTTCGCTGGTATAGTCGCAATATAGCGCCGGTTATGGCGGCACGAGCACAGTGGACCTAATAGCCGTCGATCCAGAGAGGCCGCCGTTGGGCTTAGCTAAATAGGGCGCGACATAAGGTTGCGTCGAGCGAAGTGGCTGCTCTGCCGAATGGCCAGAGCTCCGACCCCGGCGAACCCGATAGCGTTATGCCCAGGTAAAGGCTCGGGAAGATCCAGCTTTGCGTCCTTGTCGGGTGCCGTCGCTACTTGAACGCCACGACACAAAGGTGAGATTGGGCAAACGCGAGATTACCGAGCGAACCAGTGGCTGGCCTGGTCGGCATCATATAAACCTTCGTCGATTTCCGCGCGATCTCGCCGAAGTTGTCGAGCAGGGAATACGGATACCACCATCCATCTTCTTTCGAATATCCTTTCTTGTTAAAGCCCTGCTTGATGTAGGTGAAGCCACTGAGCAGTCCGCACATCTTTAGCCCCATGCGGATACGCTGCATCATCGACCCGCCGAAGGCGTAGTTATTGTGGTCGCTGATCAGGATGCCTTTGCGGGAAACGCGAAACATCTCAGAGATCACCCGAGAGGGGTCGTCAACGTGATGCATGATGCCGGTGGCGATGGCGACATCAATGCTGGAGTCGGCGTGCGGAAGATGTTCTCCGGTGCCTTGTTCAACGGATACGTGCGGAAGATGACGCCGCGCCTCTGTGATCATTCCGGCAGATGGCTCGATTCCATGCAACTCGGTTGTGGAACTTTGTCGCGATATCCAGCGCAGCGCACGCCCAGTCCCGCATCCGACGTCTAAAACGGACTGGACTTCACCGAGCAAGGGCCACCCCAGCTCAAGGGCTCGAGTGTGCTCTAGGTCGATGCCGTGGAGCGCATCGTACGAGGCGGCGGTTGAGTCATAATAATCGACTGCGGTCATGAACGCCCCTTAGGTCGCCGTCCTTGCGGGCGACGATTTAACATTCCAGATAAAACAAGATAAATTCCGATCGGGATTAAAAACGTGGCAAGGATTTTTTCCATCTCGCTACACTACCCCACGCAGCCCTCGCCCCAGGGGGCTAGCAGGCCGATAAGCATGCCGGTGCAAAGCATAGTCATATGAAATCAGGTCACCCGTTCCCGGGGTCCAAATCCAAAATTCGGTCGCCGTTCTTGCGCGGCCAAGCATCTACCGTAATCCAAAGCAGCAGGGCAACAACGAGGGTTCCGATTATAACGGCCGCTGTTTCTAGAACCATGTTTGTCCTTTAATGATCCGAAAACGGCCGGAGACTACCGCACCGCGCTTTTCTTCGGTCCAGCTATGGGATTTAGCGCCCTTCGGCGGCCGTCGCGTACCTTATCAACTGAATCTAAGCCAAGCTTCTTTAAGTGCGCAATTTCATGCCAGAAAAATATGCGAGTCTGCCCAGGAAATTCGGGCACGAGTTAAGCAATTCGCATTTGCCAAGCCTCACCTCGCCGTACGTCGTCCCCACGCTCGCGCGGTCTTTCTGTATGGCTGCCGCGTGTCAAATCTAGGCGGTTCGCGAGACGGCGATCCCAAGAATTAACAGTGCAATGATGCTGTTTACGATGAACGTTCCGGACGGCTGCCAACAGTCGATGCAGCTGGTGACGATTTCCATCATGATCAAACTGCGAGGTCAAACTGGTTGCGACGGCGATACATCATGACCCGATACCGATTCAGTTGGCCCTAAACCTGAATTGAAGTCATTCGAAAAAATGACGCCCGCGTTGGCCCGACCAAGAGAACGGGCAATGAAAAACCCGTGAGACGCAAAGGGAATTTAAACCTTATTGCCGCCCCGGTCAAATTTAATTTTGATTTAAATCCTCAAGATCCTGGCGCTTTGTCAATCGCCTCGCTTGCGGAATCTTTGAGGGGCAAGCAGCATTAACCCGAATGGGCTAAGCTTCTTTTCCGCAGCCGCTCCCCGGGGCCGTCAAGCGACGTCCTTGATCAGCTCGAACACCTCCGTCGCGTCGGACAACCACAGCTTCTTCGCGCGCGTGCGCTGGTAATTTTGCAGGATTTGAAGCTGACGGCCGGCGATCTGGTCTTTCTTGTTGGCGTCCAGTTCAGCGTAGAAGGCTCGCATGTCATCGACGAAACGGCGCGCGGCCGCGGGCGACGCGACGGAGCCCCAGTGAAAATCAGCATGCCGCCTTCAGTTGTTCGGTTCCGACGGGCCAGTTTCAGGGGTGAGGCCTGTGAGCATCCGATCTACGTGCTTCATTGTTTTCCGGCGGAAAGCCTCGAGGTCCAGAGCGGAAGGGGTAGCGGAAATGCCGGCGCCTAGGACGGCAGTCTGACATGCTGCTGAAATTCCGTCGATCCATGCTTGACCGCTTCCGAGTCCCAGCATCTCGTGCTGGGCGGCCGTCGAGGCGACAAGTGCCCTAAGCAGTACGGTAACCGCTGCGTATTCGGTCAGATCAATAGTGATGACTGGATCCTCTTGGCTCATGAGCATACCCCCAGGGGAAATTAGCCAGAAGCCGGACCAGCATTCCGCAACCGGGGTGCGAGCGCAAGCGGGGGACCGGGCGGCCGCAGGCTTGGCGGGCGGAGCGAAGGGCTACTTAGACGCGAGCGACTATTCCCATTTGGGAACTATTCCGGGCCGGCGAAGGATCTTATGTGGGTGTCGCGAGAGGTAGTCGTTCGTTCTGCGCAAAATTCTTTTAGGGAGTTCATTTCGGTGCGAGATGAGAGGCGGCGGCATATTTTAGTGGAACTTGAGCAGCAGATGGCAGAGCTTATAACTCTGCGCCGAGCCCTGTGCGTGCAAAAGGCGATGCACAGCCGTCCGATGGGGGCTAGGCGGCCCGCGGGTCGCACACTGATGCGCGATCTCGCGCGGCAGGCTCGTCGAGGTCGATTCTGCCGCCCGCTGTCTGACTTCCCCGAGCCAGAATAACGCTCCCCGGTGCTCGACCCACGCTTGGGGAGCCATCCGGCCATTGGCTATCCCAGCGCAGCCGCGGCGCGAGGGCAACTACTTATCCCAGGTGACGACCTCGATCGATCGCGGTCTTGATCGTTGCCTTGAGGGACGGATCCCGCAAAAGCTCTTCGGCTGCATTGAATTTGGAGTCGAGTTGCCACTGTCCGTGCTTGAAAGTTGTGGATGATCAGGGCGCGTCGCGCGAGAAGAAGTGCGAGCACTATAAATCCGGTCGGGCTGTTAGTGACGCGGAACGACGCTGGGACGGGAAGGGACCGGAGCAACCGGTGGCGATCGTCCGGCGCATCGCGCGATCACTCGTTAGTGTCCGGTTGGCCATCTCCATAGGGTCTGGTCAATGACCCTTTGGGCCTCGGCTACGGCCGCGAATTGAGTTTCCGCCTCACCCGATAACCAGACTCCATTTACAGTCGCGTACCATCGCCAGAGGTTGCGTCTGAGCACCTGCACAACGGTAAACTCGACGCCTCGATACTCCATCGCGACGACCTACAAACTGTAGCGGATTGCGCTGCTGAGCGCGCGCTGCTCACCATAACACATGGCAAGCACGAAGTCCCGCCAAGTGATTTGCCGCCAAGATCAACGCCGAGCATGCCCGCCTAGCGCGCTACGGAGGCCGTCCGTGAGGCCGATCGCGCTGAAGCCCGTGGCGTGGCCATTGCGGATGGAGAGCTACGGTGGTCCCGCGTGGCGATATAGGTTCAGCGCGCGCGCGATGATTTAAAAACGTCATCCCACTTTACACCAAGCAGGGGCGCAATCAGAGCAAGAAATATCGCCCATGCTATCACTATGATAGGCAGTGCGATTGGGACAAGCTTGAGCAGGATCAACATCACTGTGCTCCGTAGGTGAACGGAACCAGACTGGCGAACAGAGCCAACAACGGAATGACAAGCGCCGGTATCCAAAAATTGAGGCTCATTGGTGCTGAACCGGAAGTATGAACCATCCAAGCGCAACCCGAGCGAGTGTGCAAGAGAAATGCACTGCAACAAGCGGCGGATCGCCGGTCGCGCCGCCTCCTATTTTTCGTTTCGCTAGCCGTTACCGACCCGGTCTATTGGTGGAAGCCGAGGCCTTCTAGGAACGAGGGCGGTTGCGTACTTTGCGCAGGTTGTTCCTGCGCGCGCGCATCCTGTATGGGCGTCGGGGCCAGCCCCTGTGCATTTTGCTCCCGTTGGACGACCCTGGCTCGGGGCTTCGGAACGTCCCGGATCTCTGCCCGGGCATTTTGTGCGGACTTGGCCTTCGGGTGCTTTGGCATGGGCTGCGCGGGCGCTGGGGCATTTTCCGCGACCGGCGCTGGCGCGTCTTGCACGGGCTGTACGGGCTCAACCTCTGCCCGTGCATCTTCCTTGGCTGACCAGGCCTGGAATTGCCTGAACAGGACTTCGCTCCGCGGCTCACTATTTTCCGCCTGGGTCTGATTGGCGGGTTCAGCGGCGGAAATTGCGCCGTGATCGGGCGCGCTCCTTGCTATCGACAGGGAACCCTGAGCGTCACGGGTCAATCGAATTTTTGAAGTCGATTGATCGGTACTAGGCCAACGGGCAGAAAAGTCGGTTCGTGAAGCCGTGATGTCTGCAAAGACCTTCACGGGATTTCCCCACGACAGCGCAATCGCAATACCGACCAGTGTCACCGTCATAACCAAAATACCCGCATTGAGCAGCAACAACGAGCCCCGCTGCTCATCTTCCTCAGCATGACCAGAGAGAAAGAGAGGCAAGGGATATTCTGGAGCGAAACTGTCTTCCGTCGGCACTGGTGACGACTCCTCTTTTTGACCCTTTCAGCCAATAGCCTGTTATCGAGGTCCAAAAGCGGAGGAATCTTGATTTCACTTGGGCCGGGGATCAAGCGCTCGACAGATCCCGGCCGGGAGAGCCGAGGAGCCTGCTGACAAGGGCGGAAGTCTACTCGTGATCTCCTTTCGCGGCAGGCGAGAGTCCTTTCGGAGTCTGGAAGATGGGATCAACAAAAAGTTGAACTTGTTAGCCCGCCAGCCGCGCCGGTTGCCGTCGCTAGGTCACGGCTGTCGCAAACCTTCGCATTGCGGATGCCTTCGACTGCGTAGATTAACCCTAACGGTGGGGAGTCTTTGCAATCTTCTTAAGGATTCGTTAACGGTCTCCTTCAAGCAAGAACTCTTTGGGGGCTGCATGGAAGGCAGCGCCGGGGCGGCACTGATGATGAACCACGAAGTCGTCGCTGATAACGTCCGCCGCTACCGCGCCATAGCGTCGCTGTGCCGCCAGGCGGCGGCATTTCGGCCCGCGCAGAAGTTGTCATTGCTGGAGCAGGCCAACGATTGGGAATTCCGAGCGATCTGTGAACTGGAGGCTTACCTCGAGCTCGCCGACGTCGCTTGAAGGAAACTCCGGCCTCGTTGAGCTCGCAATTTCTCTCAGCCCTGACGACGTAGGGAGATTTCAAGAGATCTGCGCGCTACCGTACTTTTCGCGAGCGCGAGACGTTCATGACAGCAGTATTCACGGCGCCTGAAGCATAAGCGACGGCGCCGATAGCACAGAAGGTGTAACGGGCAGCGGCCGGCGACACGTGGCCGCCGTCCGAGGCAGCAATAAAACATTAACACTTGTGACCGATAGCCGACGCTGTGACCACCCAAGCGACGGCTTTTTGCCGCCGGCTTGCCGTCAGATCGGCTGAAGAATCACGTCTGTTTCGATCGTTCGTTTATTTGAGGAGATTTTGCAGTGGCTATGGGAACGGTGAAGTGGTTCAACTTGACGAAAGGCTACGGCTTCATCCAGCCAGACGCAGGCGGGCCGGATGTGTTTGTCCATATCTCGGCTGTCGAGAAGGCTGGATATACCGGTCTCGCTGAGGGCGCCAAGATCAGTTACGAACTGGTACCAGGACGCTCCGGGAAGGTCTCGGCGGAAAAACTGCGCATAGGCTAATGGTCTCGCTCCATGACCGTTCAAAGTATCGCGTTTAAGGCCGACGCAATTCGCTGTGTCCGCTGCGACCGGCAGGCTGAGCTGATGTTCAACATCACAAGTCCGAAGGACAGTCGAACGCTTCGCATCTTTCGCTGCGAATGCGGGAAACTGACTTCGGCTGAGGTGCGCTGCCGATAGCGGAATGAGAGGTCAGGACGCGAGGCCCCGGTCTCGCGTCTAAGAAATGACCGCAGCAGCCGAATGACGCGACGGTCCGGGTTAGGAAAGCCGCGTTTGAATGATATCGCCTCGATGCGCGGCCCGAGAACGAAAACAGGATGGGGTCGTGACCTGACCGGGTGGTGACCCCCGGGAGGTCGGAGGTTCGAGCCCTGCCACTCCTGCCAGCCAAATCAACGACTTGGCGTCTTTTCTGAGCGGGCTTGGATAATCTGGGTCAACTGGACCCGATTCGAGCCGATCGAAACGTCAGCGCTACGCCGACTTTCGCTCAAAGAGTGATCAAAGCGAGCGTCGCTCAATTCGCAGTGTCCACCACCGCGTGGGTCGCACCTGATTTGTCACGCCGATTCGCGAATTGCAGCGCGCTCATCTGGCGCTTGAAAGAGTTTCACTTCCGCCTCTGCGCGAAGCTGTGCACCGTAGGCGTCATTGCAGTTCACTGATTGCAGTCCGCGCGACTGCAACAGCAGGGGGTGTCGGACACAAGCGACGTTCGACACCAGCAGAACCCGGCAACGACGACTCTCCTTCAAAAGATTCAGCCAGGGACACAGCTATGTCAGACTTCACGCCTCCTTTAACGCATGCCACCGGCACGCCTGTGGTGGACAACACCAACATCCAGACCGCTGGTCCGCGCGGGCCGGCGCTGCTGCAGGACATCTGGCTGATCGAGAAATTGGCGCATTTCGATCGCGAGGTGATTCCGGAGCGCCGCATGCATGCGAAGGGATGGGGCGCGCACGGTACGTTTACCGTGACGCACGACGTCACCCGCTACACCAAGGCCAAGATCTTCTCCGAAATCGGCAAGAAAACCCCGATGTTCGCCCGCTTCTCGACCGTGGCAGGCGAACGTGGAGCAGCCGATGCCGAGCGGGACATCCGCGGCTTCGCGCTGAAATTTTATACCGAGGAGGGGAACTGGGACATCGTCGGCAACAACACACCGGTGTTCTTCTTCCGCGATCCGCTTCGCTTCTCGGATCTGAACCACGCCATCAAGCGCGATCCGCGCACGGGCTTGCGTTCGGCGGACAACAATTGGGACTTCTGGTCACTGCTGCCGGAGGCGCTGCACCAGGTCACGATCGTGATGTCGGATCGCGGCATCCCCAGGAGCTTCCGGCATATGCACGGCTTCGGAAGCCACACCTTCTCGATGATCAATGCCAGGAATGAGCGGGTCTGGGTGAAGTTCCACTTCCGGACGCAGCAAGGCATCAAGAATCTCACCGACGAGGAGGCGGCGGCCATCGTCGCTCAGGACCGCGAGAGCAATGGCAGGGACCTGCTCGAAAGCATCGAGCGCGGCGACTTTCCGCGCTGGACGCTTCTCATCCAGGTGATGACCGACGCGCAGGCGAAGGCGTTCCGTTTCAATCCGTTCGATCTGACGAAGGTCTGGCCAAAGGCCGATTTTCCCCTGATCGAGGTCGGCGTCATGGAACTCAACCGCTATCCCGATAACTACTTCGCCGAGGTCGAACAGGCTGCATTCTCTCCGGCGAATATCGTTCCCGGCATCGGCTTCTCGCCGGACAAGATGCTGCAAGGACGGCTGTTCTCGTATGGCGATACGCAGCGTTACCGGCTCGGCGTCAACTTCAACCACATCCCCGTGAATGCGCCGAAATGCCCGTTCCACAGCTATCACCGTGACGGGCAGATGCGCACCGACGGCAATCTCGGGGCCACCCCGATGTACTGGCCCAATAGCAAGGGCGTATGGACTGATCGCAACGAAGGCCTGATCGAGCCGGCGCTGCCGATTGAGGGCGACGCCACCTATTGGGACCATCGGGTCGACGACGACCATTATGAACAGCCGGGCAATTTGTTTCGGAAGATGAGTCCGGCGCAGCGGAAACTTCTCTTCGAAAACACCGCCCGCGCGATGAGCGACGCCCGGGCAGAGGTGAAGCAACGTCATATCGCCAACTGTGCGAAGGCCGATCCGGCCTACGGAGCGGGGGTCGCGAAGGCGCTGGCGATCGCCCTCGATCGCGCGGCGGAATGAACGGTTCGGACGCGAAGCACCCGACATACCCATTTGCGGAGTCACAGATGATGAAAATCGACGGAATCGTCATTCCCGACAGCAAACTCTGTCGGGAGATCACCGAACTCGTGCGGGATACGGAGCCGGACCTGCTCTTCAACCATTCGAGCCGGGTCTACTATTTCGCCGCATTGACCGGCCTTCGCCGTGGCCTCAACTTCGATCGTGAGCTGCTTTACGCCGGTGCGATGTTTCACGACATGGGCCTCACCCCCAGGCACAGCAGCCCGCACGAGCGATTCGAGGTCGATGGCGCCAACGCCGCCCGCGATTTTCTCGAGACCCGCGGCATCAACACGGTTGATATCGATCTTGTCTGGACCGCGATTGCCCTGCACACCACACCGGGTATCCCGGTCCACATGCATCCGGTCATCGCGCTTATTACAGCCGGGGTTGAAATGGACGTGCTGGGAATCGCCTACGAAAAGTTCCCTGATGCGCAGCGCGAGGCTGTCGTTGCGGCCTATCCGCGTTCGCCGCGGTTCAAGGAGGACATTATCCAGAGCTTCTACGACGGCATCAAAAAGAAGCCGCAAACGACTTTCGGCAACGTCAAGGCCGATGTGATCGCCGACAAGGAGCCGCACTTTCACCGCGGCAATTTCTGCGAGGTGATCCGTGCGTCGCGCTGGAAGGGTTGAGCGCGAGGCGTCGGACCGTTGGCGCGTGCCTCGGGCCGCTGGCTACTGATCCAGATTGGGATGCTTGCCCGGCTTGCGGCCGCCCGGATTGGGATTTCCGCAGGTGTCGAACTGGTCATTCGGGTTGAAGATCGTGATGCGCAGACCCCGCAGATCGGCCTAGGCCGGCGGCGCTGGTCGGGGTCTCCTCTCCTAGAGGTCGCCGTTGGCGTCGAGCCGGAAAACCCGCGTTCGATCCCCCGTGACGCCGGTCACGCCAAGGAGTAAGCCATTGATCCCAAGGCGGTCCGCAGCCGCCGGGGGTGGGCGGGCGAAGGGCTGCCGGCTCAAGCGCGGCTTGACCTTTCGCCCCTCCCGCAGTACATACCGCGCAACCCGCAGCCGGCCCGTTTAGAGACGGATTTCCGGCGCGGCCCTTGAAATCCCCGAACAATCGAGCCCGCATGCCGGCTCATCCTTCCAAGTGCGAGGGTTGGGCGGCGAAAGGCTGTTCGGTTTCCTTGAAACTCTTATAAATACGTCTGGCGTATCAACGATGGCTTTCAGCCCGTTCAAATTCCTGCAGGAAGTGCGCTCGGAGACCGCCAAGGTCACCTGGCCGACTCGTCGCGAGACCACCATCACCACCATCATGGTGTTCGTGATGGTCGCAGCAGCCTCGATTTTCTTTTTCGCCGCGGATCAGATTATCCGCCTTCTCGTCACCTTCGTGCTGGGCATCCACTGATGGCAACCGCAGCAGTCCAAGCTTCCGACAAGCGCTGGTATATCGTCCACGCCTATTCGAACTTCGAGAAGAAGGTCGCCGAGTCCATCCGCGAGCAGGCCAAGCAGCGTGGGCTCGAGGAGCTATTTGAGCAGGTCCTGGTTCCGACCGAGAAGGTCACCGAGGTCCGCCGCGGCCGCAAGATCGACGCCGAGCGCAAGTTCTTCCCAGGCTATGTGCTGGTGAAGATGAGGCTCACCGACGAGGCGTTCCATCTCATCAAGAACACCCCGAAGGTCACCGGCTTCCTCGGCGCGGAAAACAAGCCGATGCCGATCTCGGAAGCCGAGGCGATGCGCATCCTGCATCAGGTGCAGGAGGGCGTGGAGCGGCCGAAGGCCTCGGTCTCGTTCGAGATCGGCGAGAATGTGCGCGTGGCCGATGGCCCGTTCGCCTCATTCTCGGGCGTGGTCGAGGAAATCGACGAGGCGCGTTCGCGCGTGAAGGTCGCGGTGTCGATCTTCGGCCGCGCAACGCCGGTCGAACTGGAATTCGGTCAGGTCGAGAAGGTCTGACCGCAATCACGCGAGGCACGCTTCGCGTGGAAGAGGACGTGGGAGGAGAGGACGGTGAGCCAGCCGCTTCCGATCCGCACCACGAACCTGAAACCGCAGGCCGCAAAGCCTGCCAAACAGGAGAAGTAAATGGCAAAGAAAGTGACCGGATACCTGAAATTGCAGGTGCCGGCCGGGGCGGCGAACCCGTCGCCCCCGATCGGCCCCGCGCTTGGTCAGCGCGGTCTGAACATCATGGAGTTCTGCAAGGCGTTCAACGCCCAGACCCAGAAGGAAGAGAAGAACACCCCGATTCCCGTGATCATCACGATCTACGCGGATCGCTCCTTCACCTTCGAAATGAAGACGCCGCCGATGTCCTACTTCCTGAAGCAGGCGGCCAAGATCCAGTCCGGCTCCAAGGCGCCGGGCCGCGACAAGGCCGGCAAGGTGACCAAAGCGCAGGTGCGCGAGATCGCCGAGAAGAAGATGAAGGACTTGAATTGCGACACCATCGAATCGGCCATGAAGATGGTCGAGGGCTCCGCCCGTTCGATGGGTCTGGAAGTTGCGGGGTAAGCGGCGATGTCAGTCGGAAAGCGTTTGAATAAGGCCCGCGAGGGCGTTGATCGCGAGAAGCTTTATGCGTTGCCTGAGGCCATCAAGATGGTCAGGGAGCGTGCAAAGGCGAAGTTCGATGAGACCATCGAGATCTCGATGAATCTCGGCGTCGATCCCCGTCACGCCGACCAGATGGTCCGTGGCGTCGTCAACCTGCCGAACGGCACCGGCCGCACGGTGCGCGTCGGCGTGTTCGCGCGCGGCGCCAAGGCAGACGAAGCCAAGGCCGCGGGCGCCGATGTCGTTGGTGCCGAGGACCTCGTGGAAAAGGTCCAGGCCGGCAATATCGACTTCGACCGCTGCATCGCCACCCCCGACATGATGCCGCTGGTCGGCCGTCTCGGTAAGGTGCTCGGTCCGCGCGGCATGATGCCGAACCCGAAGGTAGGCACCGTGACCATGGACGTCACCAGCGCCGTGAAGGGTGCCAAGGGCGGCTCGGTCGAGTTCCGGGTCGAGAAGGCCGGCATCGTGCAGGCCGGCATCGGCAAGGCCTCGTTCTCCGAGGACAAGCTGGTCGAGAACGTGCGTGCGCTTGCGGATGCCGTTGCCAAGGCCAAGCCTGCCGGCGCCAAGGGCACCTACATCCAGCGCGTCGCGGTGTCCTCGACCCAGGGAGTGGGCGTCAAGGTCGATACGAGCACGCTGCTCGCTTAAGGCCTGGATAGAGAAATGATCAAGGGGCGGGATTGGGCAGCCAATTCCGCCCCTTTCATTATGTGGCGGACGGAAGACAACAGAAATGCTCGACAAGGTCCTGGTCTATTCGCGCTTTCCCAAATCGCTGATGCGGCGCATCGGCGAACGCTTCGAATTGCTCGATGCCGGAGGCAAGCCGCCGCATGAGGTATTTCCTGCGCAAGAACTCGCCGGCCTGCGCGCAATGATCACCGCCGGCTCTACGCCGCTGGGCGGGGAGATGATGGACCGGATGCCGAAACTCGGCGCGATCGTTTGCTATGGCACGGGCTATGACGGCATCGATCTGAAGGCGGCCGCCCAGCGCGGCATTGCGGTCGGGCACAGCCCGGGAGCGAATGCCTCTTCGGTCGCCGACATCGCGCTCACCTTGATGCTGGGAGCGGTGCGACGGCTCGTCGTCGCCGACGGCTATGTCCGCAGTGGCGATTGGGCGGCGGCAAAACCATCGCCGATGATGCGCCCGCAGCAAGGCATGCGCGGGCGGAAAGTAGGCCTCTACGGCATGGGCGCGATTGGCCGCAAGATAGCGGACCGTGCCGCCGCGTTCGAGGCAGAGGTCGGCTATTTCAGCCGCAGCCAACACGACGTGCCGCACCGCTATTTTCCTTCGCTCGAAGAACTCGCCGAATGGTGCAGCGTGCTGCTGGTTGCGGTGCGCGCCGGGCCCGAGACGAACCACGTCGTGAACGCCGATATTCTCAAGCGGCTCGGCGCGGACGGTTATGTCGTCAACATCGCGCGTGGCTCGGTGATCGACGAGGCGGCGTTGGTGGCGGCGCTCAAGGATGGCACGATCGCCGGTGCCGGTCTCGACGTCTATGCGAGGGAGCCCAATCCGCCGGGTGAACTGACTGCACTTCCCAATGTCGTGCTGACGCCACATATCGGCGGCCACACGCTTGAGTCGCATCAGGCCATGCAGGACTGCGTGATGGCGAATCTGGCCGCGTATTTCACGGGGAGGCCGCTGCCCTATGTGGTAGAGGGCGCCGGCTAGCGCCCCAACCGGCCGATTTCGGCGGTAAAATGGCAGGATCAAACTGGTGTGAATTTTGCTCTTGGCAAGCCGTATCAGACGGGCTAAAGAGCACGTTCTGGACGTGCTGGCCTCCGCTGGCAGGTCCGTGCTCGCATTCCGAATAGACGACGAATAGGAGATCATTCCTTTCAGCATATCCTTGCGGATTGCCCGAAAGGAAGGGAACCGCTTCGTCCCTTTTGTCAGGCGTGCGGGCAAGGGGTCGTCCGGCTTGCCGGATCGATCCCGATCCTGTCCGAGACTGCAGGCGCCCGCGGGGAAATTTCTAATTTCTCCAACGGCTTAATCGCATGGCCTGCATAGACGGGTGAAGACCGGATCTGGCCTGGACGCCGCGCGCTCTGCACGTGGCCAAAGGCGATTTGGTTCGAACCTCGACACCCCGTGGAAGCCGAGAAGGCTTTATCGGGAGGGCAGGCTTTACGATCGTCGTCTTGCCCGGGTCGCCGGGGCCTCTCAAAGCCCTGGAAGCGGAATTTGGGCGGGACGATGGGTGCAACCCGGCGGCCCCGCTTATGATGCGAAGGCCGCCAACCGGAGAGAGCTTGCTGTGGAACGAGCGGCAAAAAAAGAGGCGGTCGAACAGCTCAACGGGGTCTTCAAGGCCACGAGCGTCGCGATCGTTGCTCATTATTCCGGCCTCACCGTGGCCCAGATGCAGAAGCTGCGCATGCAGATGAAGCAGGCTGGCGCGTCGGTGAAGGTCTCGAAGAACCGTCTCGCCAAAATTGCTCTTGAAGGCACGGACGTCGCTGCCATCGGTTCCTTGTTGAAGGGGCCGACCGTGATCGCAACTTCGAATGATCCGGTCGCGGCGCCGAAGGTTGCTATCGAGTTCGCCAAGACGAACGAGCAGTTCGTCATTCTGGGCGGCTCGATGGGCAAAACCGTCCTGAATGTCGACGGCGTGAAGGCGCTTGCCTCGCTGCCGTCGCTCGACGAACTGCGCGGCAAGCTTGTCGGCCTCATCGTGGCGCCGGCGACCAAGCTCGCTCAGCTCTCCAACGCGCCCGCAGCCAAGCTCGCGCGCGTCATTCAGGCTCATGCCTCAAAGGGCGAAGCGGCCTGACGCCCTTCGCAAATCTCAAACCCTGGTTCGAACCAAATCGCTTAAGGAAACTGAACAATGGCTGACTTGCAGAAAATCGTGGACGACCTCTCGAGCCTTACCGTGCTCGAGGCGGCTGAGCTCGCAAAGCTCCTGGAAGAGAAGTGGGGCGTCTCGGCTGCTGCCGCGGTTGCGGTTGCCGGCCCGGCTGGCGCGGGCGGCGGTGCTGCGGCTCCTGCTGAAGAGAAGACCGAGTTCACCGTCGTGCTGGCGGCCGCCGGCGACAAGAAGATCGAGGTCATCAAGGAAGTCCGCGCCATCACCGGCCTGGGCCTGAAGGAAGCCAAGGACCTCGTCGAGGGTGCGCCGAAGCCTGTGAAGGAAGGCGTGAACAAGGAAGAGGCCGACAAGATCAAGGCCCAGCTCGAGAAGGCTGGCGCGAAGGTCGAGCTCAAGTAATCACTTGGGCGCAATCCCCGGGCGAGCGGAGCTCGTCCCGGGGATCCGGCTCCCCGAAGATCGTCGATGGCCGGTCAAGCCCGGCTGCGACGGAGTGGGGAGGGTGGCGTCCGGGCCGCAAGTTGAGGCTCGGGAGCGGAATTGGGCGATGCCCCGGCCGCAAGCCGGGGAACCGCTGCAAGAGGCGTGCAATGGGGCAGCCCGGATGTGCGTCAAACACGAAAAAGTGTGGGGATACGCGGGCTTGCCCCTCGAATCTCCACGATTGTCATCCCATATGGGACGGCAGCACGAAAGCACGGTCTTGGGTGGCAGCGGCGGCGTTTCCCCCTTTGAGCCGTTGGGAGATAGGCTATTTCGGGCTTTTGCAGTCCGTAAAGAAAGTGGTTTTGACGGGCGGGTGCGTACTTGCGCCCCGCACGTCGTTTTGCGTTTTGCAGGTCTGAAGAACAGATTCAGGACTAAATCGTTCCTGAAGCCGGGCTTCTCTCCTTCGAAATGATCGACATTCAACCCGGGGCGCGGTGGCGATCGCTCTCTGGAAGGCTCGCCCCCTTGAAGGGCGACGAAATGAGAGGCCCCGATGGCGCAGCAGACATTCACCGGTCGCAAACGCGTTCGCAAGTTTTTTGGACACATCAAGGAAGTCGCCGAGATGCCGAACCTCATCGAGGTTCAGAAGGCGTCCTACGACCAGTTCCTGATGGTGCAGGAGCCCCAGGGCGGGCGCCCGGACGAGGGCTTGCAGGCGGTGTTCCGCTCCGTGTTTCCGATCTCGGATTTCTCCGGCACCTCGATGCTGGAATTTGTTCGCTATGAGTTCGAGCCGCCGAAATATGACGTCGACGAGTGCCGCCAGCGCGGCATGACGTTCGCTGCGCCCCTCAAGGTGACGCTGCGCCTGATCGTGTTCGATATCGACGAGGAGACCGGCGCCAAGTCGGTCAAGGACATCAAGGAGCAGGATGTCTACATGGGCGATATCCCGCTCATGACCATGAACGGCACCTTCATCGTCAACGGCACCGAGCGCGTCATCGTTTCCCAGATGCACCGTTCGCCCGGCGTGTTCTTCGACCATGACAAGGGCAAGACCCATTCCTCGGGCAAGCTCCTGTTCGCCGCGCGCGTCATTCCCTATCGCGGGTCCTGGCTCGACATCGAGTTCGACGCCAAGGACATCGTCTATGCGCGTATCGATCGCCGCCGCAAGATTCCGGTGACCTCGCTGATGTTCGCGCTGGGTCTCGACGGCGAGCAGATCCTGTCGACCTTCTACAAGAAGATCCTCTACAAGCGCACCAAGGAAGGCTGGCGCGTTCCGTTCGACGCCAACCGTTTCCGTGGCTACTCGACGGTCAACGACCTGATCGACGCCGACACCGGCAAGGTCGTGCTCGAGGCCGGCAAGAAGCTCACCGTGCGCGCCGCCCGCCAGCTCCAGGAGAAGGGGCTGAAGGCGCTGCGGATGTCGGATGAGGAACTCGTCGGCAACTACCTCGCCGAGGACCTCGTCAACCCGAAGACCGGTGAGATCTATGCCGAAGCCGGCGAAGAGATCACCGAGAAGCTTTTGAAGGTGCTCAACGAGCAGGGCTACAAGGAGCTGCCGCTGCTCGACATCGACCATGTCAATGTCGGCCCCTACATCCGCAACACGCTGCACGCCGACAAGAACATGACGCGTGAGGACGCGCTGTTCGACATCTACCGCGTGATGCGTCCGGGCGAGCCGCCGACGCTGGACTCGGCGCAGGCCATGTTCCAGTCGCTGTTCTTCGACGCCGAGCGCTACGACCTCTCCGCGGTCGGCCGCGTCAAGATGAACATGCGCCTCGATCTCGATGCGCCCGACACCCAGCGCACGCTGCGCAAGGAAGACATCCTCTCGGTCATCAAGACCCTGGTCGACCTGCGCGACGGCAAGGGCGAGATCGACGATATCGACCATCTCGGCAACCGTCGCGTCCGCTCGGTCGGCGAGCTCATGGAGAACCAGTACCGCATCGGCCTGCTGCGCATGGAGCGCGCGATCAAGGAGCGCATGTCGAGCGTCGACATCGACACCGTGATGCCGCAGGACCTGATCAACGCCAAGCCCGCAGCGGCCGCGGTGCGCGAGTTCTTCGGCTCCTCGCAGCTGTCGCAGTTCATGGACCAGACCAATCCGCTCTCGGAGATCACCCACAAGCGCCGCCTGTCGGCGCTCGGACCGGGTGGTCTGACGCGCGAGCGCGCCGGCTTCGAGGTGCGCGACGTGCACCCGACGCATTACGGCCGCATCTGCCCGATCGAGACGCCGGAAGGTCCGAACATCGGCCTGATCAACTCGCTCGCCACGTTTGCGCGCGTGAACAAGTACGGCTTCGTCGAGACGCCGTACCGCAAGGTCAAGGACGGCCGCGTCACCGACGAGGTGGTGTACCTGTCGGCGATGGAGGAGGGCCGCTACACGGTCGCGCAGGCCAACGTGCCGCTCGATCCGAAGGGCCGCTTCACCGATGACCTCGTGGTGTGCCGTCACGCCGGCGAAGTGCTGCCGGTGACGCCTGACAAGGTCGACTACATGGACGTCTCGCCGAAGCAGCTGGTTTCGGTGGCCGCGGCGCTGATCCCGTTCCTCGAGAACGACGACGCCAACCGCGCGCTGATGGGCTCGAACATGCAGCGCCAGGCGGTGCCGCTGGTTCGCGCCGAGGCGCCGTTCGTCGGCACCGGCATGGAGGGCGTGGTCGCCCGCGACTCAGGCGCTGCGATCGCCGCCCGCCGCTCCGGCGTGATCGACCAGATCGACGCCACCCGCGTCGTCATCCGTGCGACGGAAGATCTCGATCCGACCAAGTCGGGCGTCGATATCTACCGTCTGATGAAATACCAGCGCTCCAACCAGTCGACCTGCATCAACCAGCGTCCGCTGGTGAAGGTCGGCGACATCGTCAAGAAGGGCGACATCATCGCCGACGGTCCCTCGACCGATCTCGGTGAGCTCGCGCTCGGCCGCAACGTGCTGGTCGCCTTCATGCCGTGGAACGGCTACAACTTCGAAGACTCGATCCTGCTCTCCGAGCGGATCGTGAAGGACGACGTCTTCACCTCGATCCATATCGAGGAGTTCGAGGTGATGGCCCGCGACACCAAGCTCGGACCGGAGGAAATCACCCGCGACATTCCGAACGTCTCGGAAGAAGCGCTGAAGAATCTGGACGAGGCCGGCATCGTCTATATCGGCGCGGAAGTGCGCGCCGGCGACATCCTGGTCGGCAAGATCACGCCGAAGGGCGAGAGCCCGATGACGCCGGAAGAGAAGCTGCTCCGCGCCATCTTCGGCGAGAAGGCCTCGGACGTGCGCGACACCTCGCTGCGGGTGCCCCCGGGCGTGCAAGGCACAATCGTAGAGGTGCGCGTGTTCAACCGCCACGGCGTCGACAAGGACGAGCGTGCGCTGGCGATCGAGCGGGAGGAGATCGAGCGTCTCGCCAAGGACCGCGACGACGAGCAGGCGATCCTCGACCGCAACGTCTACAACCGTCTCGCGGAGCTGCTCGAGGGACGGCAGGGCATCGCCGGCCCCAAGGGCTTCAAGAAGGACACCAAGATCACCCGCGCGGTGCTCGAGGAGTATCCGAAGTCGCAGTGGTGGCTGTTCGCCTCGCCCAACGACAAGCTGATGGCCGAGATCGAGGCCATGCGGAAGCAGTACGATGAGTCGAAGAAGGGGCTCGAGCAGCGCTTCCTCGACAAGGTCGAGAAGCTGCAGCGCGGCGACGAGCTGCCGCCCGGCGTGATGAAGATGGTCAAGGTCTTCGTCGCGGTGAAGCGCAAGATCCAGCCCGGCGACAAGATGGCCGGCCGCCACGGCAACAAGGGCGTGGTGTCCAAGATCGTGCCGATCGAGGACATGCCGTTCCTCGAGGACGGCACGCATGCGGACATCGTGCTCAACCCGCTCGGTGTGCCCTCGCGCATGAACGTCGGCCAGATTCTCGAGACCCATCTCGGCTGGGCCTGCGCCGGGCTTGGACGGCGCATCGCGCAGACCGTCGATGCCTATCTCTCGAAGCAGGACATCAAGCCGCTGAAGGAGACCTTGAAGCGGATCTATGGCGAGGACGAGACGATCAAGACGCTCAATGACAACGAGCTGATCGAGCTTGGCCGCAACCTCAGTCACGGCGTGCCGATCGCAACGCCGGTGTTCGACGGCGCCAAGGAGACCGATATCGAGGAGATGCTGAAGCTTGCCGGCATGGACGCCTCGGGACAATCGACCGTCTATGACGGCCGCACCGGGGATCCGTTCGATCGCAAGGTGACCGTGGGCTACATCTACATGCTCAAGCTGCACCACCTTGTCGACGACAAGATCCATGCGCGTTCGATCGGTCCGTACTCGCTCGTCACCCAGCAGCCGTTGGGCGGCAAGGCGCAGTTCGGCGGCCAGCGCTTCGGCGAAATGGAAGTGTGGGCGCTGGAGGCCTATGGCGCGGCCTACACGTTGCAGGAGATGCTGACGGTGAAGTCGGACGACGTCGCCGGCCGTACCAAGGTGTACGAGGCGATCGTGCGCGGCGACGACACGTTCGAGGCCGGTATTCCGGAATCCTTCAACGTGCTGGTCAAGGAAATGCGCTCGCTTGGCCTCAACGTCGACCTCCACAACTCGAAGGTCGGCCAGGCCCCGACGTCCGAGGCGGCCGAGTAACCCCGATCATCATGCCCGGCGTGCCGCGCCGGGCATCGGTGTCCTGTCCGCCCGATGGCGGGCAGGGTACCAAGAGTTTGAGAGATTTTCGATTTTCCTGCCGGCTTTGGCCCGGCACGCGAGGAGAAGACGATGAACCAAGAGATTATGAATCTCTTCAACCCGACGACTCCGGCTCAGGTCTTCGACCAGATCCGGATCTCGATCGCGTCCCCCGAGAAAATTCTGTCCTGGTCCTACGGCGAGATCAAAAAGCCGGAGACCATCAACTACCGCACCTTCAAGCCAGAGCGTGACGGCCTGTTCTGCGCCCGCATCTTCGGGCCGATCAAGGACTATGAGTGCTTGTGCGGCAAGTACAAGCGGATGAAGTACAAGGGCATCATCTGTGAAAAGTGCTCGGTCGAGGTGACCCTTTCGCGCGTCCGGCGCGAGCGCATGGGCCACATCGAACTCGCAGCCCCCGTCGCCCACATCTGGTTCCTGAAGTCGCTGCCCTCCCGCATCGGCCTTCTGCTCGACATGACGCTGAAGGATCTCGAGCGGATTCTCTACTTCGAATATTACGTCGTGCTTGAGCCGGGTCTGACCTCGCTCAAGGACCGTCAGCTGCTGTCGGAAGACGAGTATCTGAAGGCGCAGGACGAATTCGGCCAGGATTCGTTCACCGCCATGATCGGCGCGGAAGCGATCCGCGAGATGCTGAAGGCGCTCGAGCTCGAGAAGCTCGAGGTGACCTTGCGCGCCGAGATGGCGGAGACCGACTCCGACATCAAGCACAAGAAGCTCGCCAAGCGTCTGAAGATCGTCGAGGCGTTCCGCCACTCCGGCAACAAGCCGGAATGGATGATCCTGACCGTCGTGCCGGTGATTCCGCCGGACCTGCGTCCGCTGGTGCCGCTGGATGGCGGCCGCTTCGCGACGTCCGATCTCAACGACCTCTACCGCCGCGTCATCAACCGCAACAACCGCTTGAAGCGGCTGATGGAGCTGCGCGCTCCCGACATCATCATCCGCAACGAAAAGCGCATGCTGCAGGAGGCCGTCGACGCGTTGTTCGACAACGGCCGCCGCGGCCGCGTCATCACCGGCGCCAACAAGCGTCCGCTGAAGTCGCTGGCCGACATGCTCAAGGGCAAGCAGGGCCGCTTCCGGCAGAACCTGCTCGGCAAGCGCGTCGACTATTCCGGCCGTTCGGTTATCGTGGTCGGTCCGGAGCTGCGCCTGCATCAGTGCGGCCTGCCGAAGAAGATGGCGCTCGAGCTGTTCAAGCCGTTCATCTATTCGCGGCTTGACGCCAAGGGCCTGTCCACCACCGTGAAGCAGGCCAAGAAGCTGGTCGAGAAGGAGCGGCCCGAGGTCTGGGACATCCTGGACGAGGTGATCCGCGAGCATCCGGTGCTGCTCAACCGCGCGCCGACCTTGCACCGCCTCGGCATCCAGGCCTTCGAGCCCGTGCTGATCGAGGGCAAGGCGATCCAGCTGCATCCGCTGGTCTGCGCCGCCTTTAACGCCGACTTCGACGGCGACCAGATGGCCGTGCACGTTCCGCTGTCGCTGGAAGCGCAGCTGGAAGCGCGCGTCCTGATGATGTCGACCAACAACATCCTGCATCCGGCGAACGGCCAGCCGATCATCGTGCCGTCGCAGGACATCGTGCTTGGCCTCTATTATCTCTCGATCATGCGCGAAGGCCTGCCCGGCGAAGGCAAGACCTTCGGCAACATGTCCGATCTCGAGCACGCGCTGCATGCCAAGGTCATCCACCTCCACACCAAGATCAAGTACCGGTGGGAGGGCATCGACGACACCGGCAAGGTGTCGCGCCGCTGGATCGAAACCACGCCCGGCCGCGTGATGCTCGGCAATGTGCTGCCGAAGCACCAGAAGGTCGCCTACGAGATCATCAACAAGCTGATGACCAAGCGCGAAATCTCCGGCGTGATCGACCAGGTCTACCGCCACTGCGGCCAGAAGGAGACGGTGATCTTCTGCGACCGGATTATGGCGCTCGGCTTCTACAATGCGTTCAAGGCCGGCATCTCGTTCGGCAAGGACGACATGGTGGTGCCGCACGGCAAGTGGAAGATCGTGGACCAGACCCGTACGCTGGCGAAGGATTTCGAGCAGCAGTACAATGACGGCCTGATCACCCATGGCGAGAAGTACAACAAGGTCGTCGACGCCTGGTCGAAGGCGACCGAGGAAATCGCCAAGGAGATGATGAAGGAGATTTCCGCGACCAAGAAGACCCCGAAGGGTGCGGACGCCGACATCAACTCGATCTACATGATGGCGCATTCCGGTGCGCGCGGTTCGCCGGCGCAGATGCGTCAGCTCGCCGGCATGCGCGGCCTGATGGCCAAGCCCTCGGGCGAGATCATCGAGACGCCGATCATCTCGAACTTCAAGGAAGGCCTCTCGGTGCTCGAGTACTTCAACTCGACCCACGGCGCCCGCAAGGGCCTCGCGGACACAGCGTTGAAGACCGCGAACTCCGGCTATCTGACCCGCCGCCTGGTCGACGTGGCGCAGGACTGCATCATCACGGCCGATGACTGCGGCACCTCCCTCGGCATCAAGATGCGCGCCATCATCGATGCCGGCACGGTCGTGGCTTCGCTCGGCTCCCGCATTCTCGGCCGCGTCGCGGGCGAGGATCTGCGCGATCCCGCGTCCAACAAGGTGGTCGTCAAGCGCGGCACCTTGATGGAAGAGAGCCATGTGGATGCCATCCAGCAGGCCGGTATCCAGGAGGTGAAGATCCGTTCGGCGCTGACCTGCGAGCTCGTCAACGGCATCTGCGCCAAGTGCTACGGCCGCGATCTCGCCCGCGGCACGCCGGTCAACCACGGCGAAGCGGTCGGCGTCATCGCGGCGCAGTCGATCGGCGAGCCGGGCACCCAGCTCACCATGCGTACCTTCCACATCGGCGGTGCGGCGCAGATCAACGAGCAGTCCTTCGTGGAGTCGAACTTCGAAGGCAAGGTCGTCATCAAGAACAAGGCCATCGCCCGCAACAGCGAAGGCCATCTGATCGCGATGGTGCGCAACATGGTGGTGGCGATCGTCGATGCCGATGGCACCGAGCGGGCGACCCACCGCATCCAGTATGGCTCACGCATGCATGTCGACGAAGGTGACATGGTCAAGCGTGGTCAGCGTATCGCGGAGTGGGACCCCTATACCCGGCCGGTGCTGTCCGAGGCCGAGGGCACGATCGGGTTCGAGGACCTGGTCGAAGGCCAGTCGATCTCGGAAACGCTCGACGAGTCCACCGGTATCGCCAAGCGCGTCGTCATCGACTGGCGCACCACGCGTGGTGGCGCTGACCTGCGGCCTGCGATCGTGGTCAAGGGCAAGGACGGCAAGGTCGCGAAGCTCGCGCGTGGCGGCGACGCCCGCTACATGCTGGCGGTCGACGCCATCCTGTCGGTCGACGTCGGCGCCAAGGTGATGCCGGGCGACATCCTGGCGCGTATCTCGACCGAGAGCGCCAAGACGCGTGACATCACCGGCGGTCTGCCACGGGTGGCGGAACTGTTCGAGGCCCGCAAGCCGAAGGATGCGGCGATCATCGCCGAGATCGCTGGCACCATCCGCTTCGGCCGCGACTACAAGAACAAGCGCCGCATCTCGATCGAGCCGCTCGACAAGACCGAGGAGCCGCGTGAGTACCTGATCCCGAAGGGCAAGCACATCCACCTGCAGGACGGCGACGTCGTCGAAAAGGGCGACTTCATCGTCGAAGGCAATCCGGCACCGCACGACATCCTGGCGATCAAGGGCATCGAGGAGCTCGCTGCCTACCTGGTCAACGAAATCCAGGAAGTCTACCGGCTGCAGGGCGTGCTCATCAACGACAAGCACATCGAGGTGATTGTCCGTCAGATGCTGCAGAAGGTGGAGGTCTCCGACCAGGGCGATACCGACATGATCGCGGGCGAACAGGTCGACAAGATCGAGTTCGACGCGCTCAACGTCAAGGCAACGGACGAGGGCAAGAAGCCCGCGACGGGGACGCCGGTTCTGCTCGGTATCACCAAGGCGAGCCTGCAGACCCGCTCCTTCTTCTCGGCGGCATCGTTCCAGGAGACCACCCGCGTGCTCACCGAAGCCGCCGTCAACGGCAAGGTGGATCCGCTGGAAGGCCTCAAGGAGAACGTCATTGTCGGCCGGCTGATCCCGGCGGGCACCGGCGCCTCGATGGCCCGGATCCGCGAAGTCGCGCTGAAGCGCGACAAGCTGATCCTGGACGAGCGCGAGAAGCAGTCGGCGATCGTGCCGACCGCCCCGGAGACCGAGCCGTTGGCGCTGCCGCCGGCGGAGTGAGCCGGATCTGGCCGTCGCTAAGTCATCACACGAATCGAAAGGCCGGCGTCATGCCGGCCTTTTTCATTATTGCGTAGGCGGCATCGCTTCTTACGCGACACCGCAAATTGCGCCCAGTCGATCCAGTGGAGCACGAAGGCGACGGGAGGCGCGAGAAACACGCCGCAACGATTCTGCTAGTGCGGCTGCCCGCGGCGCCCGTCGCTTCCATCACGCACAGCGCGTGCGAGATCACCAATTCGTGTGTGATGCGTGAAGATAACCGCAGGCGCCCAAATTACCGAGGTTTTCGTTACCTCGCCTGCAAGCCGCCGATTTTGCTGCTGCAAGATTGCCCTTGACCCTAACATTCCTGAACTATACCATAATCTTTACAGTGTAAAGATTTGTGTCGGCATGTTTCGCAAAACGGCAACAAGGGTCTTGTAAAGCGAGGCCCGCAAGCTGGGCCGATCCGGATCGGATGGTGTCGGCGACCTGGGGAGCGCGCTCGCGCGAGATTGATTTGCGCACAAACGGATCGCCTGACAGCGTCATGGGCGGCGGATGCGTTCACGTTGGGCGGGGCGCCCTCGACGGTGTGACGTGTCAGACTTCGGTCATATCCTGCACAGCTTCCCTCAGCCCATTGGACTCAGCCCATTTGGAAATGACGGGGCGCCATGCGTCGGCGGCGTGGTGCTTCGGCTTTCCCAACCCGCAACGATTGATTAAGTCATCTAATGGAATGAAGCTTTGAATATTCACCGCATGAGATTTGAAGCCAGCCCTTCGGGTCAGGCCTGCTGGCCAGACAGGGAAGACCTGTCGGTCGAATTCGTGCGGCTGCTTGCGTCGGCCCAGGAGGGAGGGGCTGCGGTTGCCGAATGTCTGATGGTGGCGAGCCGCATCGACTTCGATGACGACGATTCCTGGTATCTCGAATGGAAGCGGATCGCCGACACCAATGCCGGACGCGGAGACGCGGCGCTACGTGACGGCAATCTCAGCACCGCGCGCAGCAATTGGCTTCGCGCCATCGGCTATTATCAGGCTGCGGCTTTCCAGCTTGAGGCCGCCGACAGCAAGCGCCACGCGGTGATCGAAAGCATGCGCCGATGCGCAACGAGCTTTCTTCAGCATCGCGACCGGCCCGGTGAGGTGGTCTCGATTCCCTGGCTGAGCGATTACCCGCTAGAGGCCTATTTTCTGCCGCCCCGTGGCACGGCCGGCCGTGCGCCGGCGGTGATCTGCATCGGTGAGCCGGGACAGAGGAAGGAAGAATTTCTACACAAGATGGCGCGGCATGCCGACGAGCGCGGCATGGCGCTGCTGGCGATCGACCTCTTCGGTGCGGGGGCGGGGGATGCCTTTGAAGACATCGTCGGCCGCCGCGACCTCGAAACCGCGATCAGTCATGTCATGGATTATCTCGTGGAGCGCCACGATGTCGACGAACGCCGGGTTGCGATTCTTGGCGATGGCGGAAGTTCGTCCTTCGTCGCGCGGGGCATCGCCTTCGACGATCGCTTCGCCGCTGCGGTGTGCGACGGCGGCATCTGGGATCTACAGGAGCGCGCCTTCCTGCACGACCGAGTTGGGCATTTCAATGCCTCGCTGAGTACGGCGTCTCGCAACATCCGTTGCCCGGTCTTGATTCCCGCTGGCGAACGCGGCTGGCTCAAGCCTGAACGTGCGCGCCAGCTCTATGAAGTGCTGCGGACCGAACATAGCGATGTGACCTTGAAGATCTTCAAGGCCGACGAGACGGCCGCCATGCAGGGGCATGCTGACAACCCTACGCTGGCGAACGAGTACATTTTCGACTGGATCGCGGCGCATCTGCGCAACAGCCCGACCTGAAGCGCGTGAGATGCGGTTGAAGCGTAACCGGCCAGCGGCACCGTTTCAGATGTCCAGCGTCACCTTCATGCATGCCTTCTCGAGCCGGCTCTGCAGGCTGACGAGCTTGTTGGTGAACTCATCAAGTGCTCGGCCGTCAAATTCCGCGAAAATGAACTCATTCAGCGCTTCCTGCTGAGCGGACAGACTCGCCAGGTGCTTGTAGGTCTTGTCCGTCAGCGACATCTGCACGATTCGCGCGTCCTCGCTGGAGGGCTTGCGGCGCACAAAGCCCTTCTTCTCAAGCAGCTTCGATTGCGTCGTGACGAACGACGAATCGACATGCAGCTTCCTGGAGACGGCATTCACCGGCACGCCGTCGGCCTGATCCATGTCGGCAAGCGCCATCAGAATCATCCATTGCGGACCGCTGATGCCGAGCTTCTTGGCCCAGAAGTAGCGCAGTTCTTCGAGGTGCACGTTGATAGCCGCGATCGCCCAGGTGAAGCGCCTGACCGCGTCCTGATTCTTGCCGGCGCTGCTGTCCAAGCCTGCCCCCCCTTGCTGGACCGAGCTGGCCCAGGCTCGTCTTGTTGCTTGCTGCCATAACCTATCTTGAGCCAATTCTTTTGGAAAAAAAGCAAAAAAGATCAGTTGTGAAAGCGATATATCGGCGCCTGTTGCACTGCGATTTCGTCGCAAAGCGCCCGTTGCAAAAAGGATACAAGGAGATGTCAATCGTTTTACTGATCAAATAAACTGTTTTGATTATCAAATCTGCAAATGCATATTTGCCTGCGACGGCCTGGGGATCTGGATCGTCCCGTGAGGTGGTTCGCTCAAGTCCCGCGCATCAGGGCGGGGTGGCCCAAGGGTGCGAAACGACTGAGCGGTTATTCAAGGGGGCGAGGGGGCTGGTCGCTGTGGGGGGCTTACTCCGTCAGGTCTGCCCTTCTCCCAGAAAGAGCAACTTGGAGGGTTACAATGAAGATGATTAAGAGCCTCATCCTCGGCTCTGCGGCGGGCTTGCTCGCCGTGGGCGGGGCGCAGGCTGCTGATCTTCCCGTAAAGGCCAAAGCGGTCGAATACGTGAGGGTCTGCTCGCTGTACGGCGCGGGTTTCTGGTACATTCCCGGCACAGACACCTGCATCAAGATCGGTGGCTATCTGCGTGTCGATACCACCTTCAACGGCGGCATCTACAACCAGCCGGCCTGGAACGGCGGTCTCGGCACCGGTGATCGTTTCACCGATAGGATCAACAGCCGCTCCCGTATGGCGCTGACGGTTGATACCCGCACCGCCACCGAATATGGCGTCGTCCGCACCTTCGCCCAGGGCGACTTCCAGTTCAACAACTTCGGCACCTCCAACCCGACCGTCCTCGGTGCTGCTCCGACCGCCCTTGGTGGCTCGAACAGCTCTGAACTGAACGGCGTTGGCGGTGGCTATGTCGCGGTCGAATACGTCTTCATCCAGTTCGCCGGATTCACCTTCGGTAAGTCGTCCTCGGCCTATGCGACGCCCTGGAACGGCTATCCGGGCAACAACACGTCGTTCCTGATCGGCGGCGAGGACTCCGTCACCGGCGTGAACAACATCCAATACACCGCGCAGTTCGGCAACGGCGTGTCGGCCAGCGTCGGTCTCGACGATCCGACCGTGTTCAACCGCACTGGGCTGTGGAACCTCTCGGTGCCGCTCGGCACACCGCTGACGACCGGCTTTGCTGGCGCCAACGCCTATGGCGGCTTCGTCATGCCTGATGTGGTCGGTAACGTTCGCGTCGATCAGGCCTGGGGTCTGTTCCAGATCTCGGGCGCGCTGCATATGGTCAACGCATCTTATAACGCCCTTGGCGCGGGTGGCGCTCCAGTGGCGGGTACGACGGCTCTGACCGACTCGGTCCTGTCGGGTCATCCGGAGAGCAAGCTCGGTGGTTCGGTGATGGCTGCCTTGCAGATCAAGAACATCCCGACTGGTCCTGGCGACGACTTCAAGATCGACGCCACCTGGGCCAAGGGTGACACCAAGAACGTGATCTCGACGTCGGCAGCGTCGCCGAGCTTCCTGATGATCGGTGGCGTTCCCGGCCAGTTCGGCGGCAGCGGCACGATCGGCGTCGGTGCGACCACCGACGGTGTCTTCTTGCCGGCGGCTGCGGGTGGCGATGGCAATATCCATCTGACCACGGCCTACGGTGTCCGGGGCGCGTTCAACCACAACTGGGATCCGTACTGGTCAACCAGCTTGTACGGTGGCGCCGGTTGGGTGCGGTATGACGGCGCGGCTCGGACCGAGATGTGCGGAGCCTTCGGCGCCCTCGTTCCCGGTCTGGGCGTGACCTATAGTTGTAACCCGAACTACACTGCTGCGATGGCGGGTGTGGTTACCCGCTGGACCCCGGTCAAGAACTTCACGTTCTCGGCCGAACTGCAGTGGTTCGGCCTGCAGCAGAACTGGTCGGGTAGTGCGACGTTCACCCCCGGTGCGCCGCAACCGATCCAGAGTTGGAGCTTCGCCGACCAGAACACACTGTCGCTCAACGTGCGCGTTCAGCGCAACTTCTGATCCGATCGTTACGGACCGTCTGACAAGACCCCCGGCAGGCAACTGCCGGGGGTTTTCATGTGGGCGCGAGTCGGATTCGCGAGCGTCGTGTTGGCGCACTTGGGCAATGATGCGCAATCAGGAAGCCGAGCCCGCGGTGATGTTTTAACTGCGCTTGCCTGCGTGCAGTCGGTGATGCAGATGGGACACATGACGGGGCAAGAGTCTGTGGAACAAAAAATCTGATTTACTCAAGTAATTGGATAACGTATCTTTGCTTCAGTTGACCGGCCAAATCGTTGGACGGCAGCTTAGTCTCGGAGACGAGCCTACTTTTTGCTAAACCTCCAAAACCACCGGCGATGCCCCGCCGGTGGTTTTTCATTTTGGGCAGGCCGCGGCAGCAGCAAAAATCGGCCGTGAGCCGGTGCGCGGACGGACCGAAGCGCGCAGACCGGTTTGAAAAAGCAACATCCGCGCCCCGTATGATTACGGATTGCGCGGGATTGCTGGGCTTTTTGAGCATTTCCGTCCCTGCTGCAGTGCGGGAGCCTACTTTGTTCATCTTCCCTTCATGCTGAAAAGCGCTTTTGGTATTTCGACTTAGACCGGTGTTCCCGCGGCGGGGGCGTCGGAGCGCACGGACGAATCATGCTTGATCTTGCAATTGTTGGCGGCGGGCCGGGGGGCCTGATGAGCGCCTGGTACCTGAAGCGGAAGCTCGGGGAGCTTTGCCGCGTCACCATTTTCGAGTCGTCCGACCGGCTCGGCGGCAAGGTGCTGACGCGGAAATTCGATTCGGCGCCCGCAATGTATGAGGCGGGCGTCGCCGAGATTTATGACTACTCAATGACAGGCCCGGATCCGTTGCGTGAGCTGATCCAGCATTTCGGGCTGCAGACGATCCCGATGGATGCCGAGCAGGTCATGCTGGATGGCGAGCTGCTCAACGATGTGCGGGGCATGCGCCGCAAATACGGAGCGAAGACCGCGGAGGCGATCGAATCGTTCCGCAAGCGTTGCGGCGAGATGATTTCGCCGATCGAGTATTACGAAGGCGTCGGCGCGCATGACAACGATCATCCGTGGAGCCAGATCAACGCGGACGAACTGCTCGACAAGGAGGTCGACGACGAGACCGCCCGGCGCTTCTTCAGGGTGATGGCGCGCTCCGATATCGCCACCGAAGGCCACAACACCAACGCCCTCAATGCGCTGAAGAATTTCGTGATGGATATCGACGGCTATATCGGCCTGTACTCGATCCAGAACGGCAACGAGCAGCTGATCGAGTGCCTGCAGTCCGAGGTCGACGCGGATATCCAGCTCAATCACCGCGTTCTCAAGGTCGGCAAGACCGAGGCCGGCCGCTACCGCCTCAACATGATGAACGGCAAGGGCCCGGAGACGCGCGAATTCGATCTCGTGCTGGTATGCCTGCCGCACTCCTGGCTCGCAACGCTGGGCTGGGAAGGCGAGGCGCTGCGCAAGTCGATGGGCAAGCACGTCGCCTATTTCGATCGGCCGGCGCATTATCTGCGGGCCTCGCTCCTGTTCGATGAGCCGTTCTGGGGCGACAAGATCGCAGGCGCCTGGTTCATGTCGGAGGCCTTCGGCGGCTGCTGCGTCTACAATGAAGGCGCGCGGCACGATGTCGGCCGGCACGGCGTGCTCAATTTCCTGATTCCGGGCTCGGATGCGCTCGCCTTTGCCAATCTGAGCGATGCGGATCTGATCACGACCGCGCTGAAATCGCTGCCGGCCTCGCTCGGCGATGCGCGCGCACACTTCCTCGAAGGCAAGGTGCATCGCTGGCTGTCGTCGGTGAATGCCATCCCCGGCGGTCTTCCCGTGCGCGACGTCGTGACCAACCACCGGCCCGAGCCAAAGCAGCATCCGGGCATCGTCCTGGTCGGCGACTACCTGTTCGATTCGACGCTGAACGGGCTGCTCGACTCCTCTGACGCGGCGACCGACATCATCCTGACCGAGATGATGCGGCTGCGCCGCGCGCGCGCCCAGAACGGCGAGCCTTTGTCGGACAAGATCGACCGCGGCTATTTCGAGAACTATCGCGGTCTCGGTCCCTATCGCGAGGCCTGGCGGCACTTCACCGACCCCGACTATCTGCGCGAGATGATCCGCATCGTCTGGGGGCGGGAGCAGGGCTACAAGCTCCTCATCGCGGGCTCGGCCAGCGGCGAACTGGTCGGCGCGCTGCGCGAGCGCGGGATCGACGCCTGGGGCATCGAGAACAACCGCTACATCCACGGCAAGACGCCGAAGGAATTGAAGAAGTTCAACAAGCTCGGCTCGATCGTCGAGATCCCCTTCGCCGACAACGAGTTCGATTTCGTGTTCGAGACCAGCCTCTGCAACGTCGCCGGCAAGCAGGTCCCGCGCGCCATCCGCGAGTTCAATCGCGTGGTCGGCACCGGCGTGATCTTCGGATCGGTGACATCCGACATGGCGCCCACCCTGATCGACCGCTACGACCTGTTGCGCGGGGTGAAGAAGCTCGGCACCTGGTGGGAATGGTCGGAGCTGTTCTTCGGCAACGGTTTTGATCTGGCGATGCATCGCCACGACTGCACCGATGCGCTGTGGACGGCGACCCTTGCGGCGAACAAGGGGCCCGGCCGCTGGTATGCGGACTCCGACAGCCTGCGCTATTCGTTCTTCGATAAGGTCGGCGACGAAGAAGATTAACCTCGTCGTCGCATTGCCGTAGTAACTTTGCTGAACGGGCGCCGATCGCTAAAGGTAAAGCGGTGGCGCGCTTGCCCTCTATCAGCGGTCATGCCGGCCGTGCAGCATCGGTTGGTCGAATGGCGCCCAAGCCTTCATTGTCCAGTGACAACGTCCGCGGCTCGCCGGAGGTGGGCGAGGCGAATGCGCGACTGACCGGACAGATTCCCGCCGCGCGGGTCCGCGAGGACAAGCCGGCGCCGCCGGCCGCCGAGCCGGAGGACGAACAGGAGCTGGACGAGGACAACGAGGCGCTAGAGCTCGAGGACGACGAGGATGACGAGGACCTCGTCGTCTTTACCGCCAAGGAAGCTGCCGGCGCGCTCACCACCATCTACGGCTTCGTCAAGCCCTTCCTCGCCAACTACAAGAAGATCCTGGCATTCGTCAGCATCGGCGTGATGGTCGAGACGCTGTTCAATGTCATCATGCCGCTCAGCCTCAAATTCCTGATCGACGATGCGCTCGGCGAGGAGGACTTCCAGGCGCTCTACCGCATCCTCGGTGTGCTCGCGACCGCAGGCATCTGCACCTCGATCGTGGCGGTCTGGTACGAACGGTGGGACGCGCGGCTGACGGCGGGGCTGTTGTCGGACGTGCGCACGATGCTGTTCGAGCATGTCCAGAACCTGCCGGCCGCCTATTTCCAGCGCACCAGGCGCGGCGAGATCCTGTCGCGCTTCTCGGTCGACATGGCGGCGTTCGAAGGCTCGATCAAGGGTTTTTCCGCCGGCGCCGCACTGCCGTTCCTCGAATTGATCGCCGGCATCATCCTGATGCTGTTCCTGAACTGGCAGCTTGCCGTGGTGGCGCTGCTGGTGTTCCCGATCACGCTGATCGGCCCGCGTATCCTCACCCCGAAGGCGGTGCAGGCCAATTACGAGCAGAAGCAGAACGAGGCCGCGCTGCTCGGAATGGTGCAGGAGAGCATCGCCGCGCAAGCCGTGGTCAAGGCGTTCACCCTGCAGCGCAAGGTGTTCGGCTGGTTCTCCTTCCGCAACGACGCAGCGCGCCACAAGATCGCCTCCGCTGTCTTCCTGTCGACCATGGTCGAGCGCACCGTGACCATCGCCGTGCTCCTGCTGCACCTCGTGGTGCTCGGGCTCGGTGCGTATCTTGCGACCAAAGGCCAGATCACGATCGGCACCTTCGTCACCTTCGAGAGCGCGTTCTGGGAGGTGTCCTACAACATCGCCCATGTGATGCATTTCATCCCGCTGTCGATTTCTTCGGCCGCGGCCGTGCGCCACATCCAGGAGTTGCTCAACGAGCCGACCCGCGGCGCGGATCGCCCGGGCGCGCCTGATCTGCCCGACATCACCCACGACATCGCTTTCGAGCACGTTACCTTCCGGTATGAGGGCGCGCCCACGGCGGTATTGGATGATTTCTCGCTCAAGCTCGATGTCGGCAAGACGGTCGCGATCGTCGGCCCCAGCGGCTCGGGCAAGAGCACGTTGCTCAATCTGATCCTTCGCCTCTACGTGCCCGACGACGGTCGCGTCACCATCGACGGCGTCGACATCCGCAGGGTGACGCTGGAATCGCTGCGGCGCTGCATGGCAGTGGTGTTCCAGGAGAACATGCTGTTCAACATGTCGATCCGCGAGAACATCCGCCTCGGCAAGCCCGATGCCACCGATGCCGAGGTCGAGGCCGCCGCGCGCAAGGCCGAGATCCACCGCTACATCATGAGCCTGCCGCAGAAATACGACACCCCCGTCGGCGAGCGCGGCGACACGCTCTCCGGCGGCCAGCGCCAGCGCATCGCGATCGCGCGCGCCATCATCCGCGATCCCACCGTGCTGCTGTTGGACGAGGCGACCTCCGCGCTCGACCAGACCACGGAAGCCGCCATCAACCGCACACTGCTCAAGCTCGCCAAGGGCAGGACCATGATCTGGTCGACCCACAGGCTGACGTCCGTGGTCGAGATGGACGAGATCATCGTGATCTCCGGCGGCAAGGCCATCGAGCGCGGCTCGCATGCGCAACTGCTCGCCAGAGGCGGCGTTTACCGCAAGCTGTGGGACGACCAGAGCCGCGCGCCGAGTGGCCCGAAGGAGGTCGTCGAGGATGACGATGAGGAGGACGGCGACGCGGATTGAGCGGATCTGATCCCTCGTCGTCGCGGCCGGCTTTCCGGCGGAATCGGCTTGTCGGCCGAAGGAGTGCAATGACCGGCATCGCGCAACAGGTGGAGAGGGGCGGGAAGGGCTCCGCGCTTGAAGTGCTCGCGGTCTTTCTCAAGCTCGGCGTGAGTTGCTTCGGCGGGCCGATTGCCCATATCGGCTATTTTCGCGATGAGTTCGTCACCCGCCGCCGCTGGCTCGACGAGCAGGCTTATGCGGATCTGGTGGCGCTGTGCCAGTTCCTGCCCGGACCGGCGAGCAGCCAGGTCGGCTTCTCGATCGGCTTGATGCGCGCCGGTTATCTCGGTGGGCTTGCCGCCTGGACCGGCTTCACCCTGCCGTCCGCGATCCTGCTTGTGCTGTTCGCTTATGGCGCAACGTCGCTAAGCGGCCCGCTGGGCGGTGGATTGCTGCACGGGCTGAAGCTGGTAGCGGTGGCGATCGTGGCGCAGGCGGTGTTCGGCATGGCGCGCTCGCTGTGCCCGGATCGGGAGCGCGCATCGATATCGGTGATTGCCGCTGTCATCATTCTGTTCAGCACGGCTTCGCTCGCCCAGGTCGGCGCGATCGTGCTCGGCGGCGTCGCGGGTCTGTGGCTGTGCCGCGGCGCGCCGGCCGCCGAAGGTGGGCATGTCAGCATGCCGGTGTCACGCCGGGGCGGCCTCGCCGCGCTGGTCGCCTTTTTCGTGCTCCTGGTCGGCGTCCTCGCGGTGCAGGGGCGCGCGGGAGCAGGGGGGCTCGATCTGTTTGCCGCCTTCTACCGCTCGGGCGCGCTGGTGTTCGGCGGCGGTCATGTGGTGCTTCCGCTGCTGCGCGAAGCCTTCGTCGGGCCGGGCTGGCTGAGCGACGATGCCTTTCTAGCCGGTTATGGCGCGGCGCAGGCCGTGCCAGGGCCGCTCTTCACCTTTGCTGCCTATCTCGGGACCGTGGCGAAACCGGAGCCGCATGGCCTCGCTGGTGCTGCGATCGGTCTTTTCGGGATATTCCTGCCGGGGATCCTGATTCTCGTCGGAATGCTGCCGTTCTGGGATGCGCTCCGGAATCGGCCGAGCGCGCAGGCTGCGATGCGTGGAGTCAACGCGGCCGTAGTCGGCATTCTCGCGGCGGCTCTTTATAATCCGGTGTTCACGAGCGCGGTGAAGGCACCGCCCGATCTTGCTGTGGCGCTTGTCGGATTCGTCCTGCTGATCGCCTGGCGGGCACCGCCGCTCGTGGTGGTCATCGTTAGTGCCGTCGGCGGCATGGCGCTGTCCTTGGCGGGATACTGAGGGCGATTCGGCGCGGGTGCCGCCACAGGCGGTCGAATCGACTGGCTCCGATGAATATAACACCCGGATAAAAAGGCGAGATGAGCCGCCTCTTGAAGCTCGGCCGGGAGGGTGCTGTAGAGGGGCAGGACTCCATACGTTCCGCGGTTGCGCGTTCGCCGAACAGGCGCGTTTCACAGGCGCAAAAGGCGCGTCTTCTCTTGTGGTTTCGCCTTGACTTGCCTATTTCACGCCTATACAAGGCCCGCACTTAACGACAGGCGGTGAGCAACGCCAACGTCGGCACGGATCACCCATTTCGCCTTTCAGGCCGTTTTGGCCTTATTGGCGGCGGGCACCACCCTCGACGAATGCCGCTCAAACGCTGTCGATTATAGCTAGGCAATGCCAGGACGATTTTGGTTCTTGAGAGCACGTCCTCTTGAGCTTGAATTCGGATGCATGACCTCGGTGGCAGGCTGAACAGCGAAAGCTGTTAAGCCGATTTACCGCGGTCCTCTGTGGCGTCGAAGCGCTTTCCGCTCAGCGATGGGCGGCTGGCGCGATTTCGCTTTGCGCGAATAGTTTTCGCGACCAAGGCGGCCCGGCGGGGCGGTGACCCCGAGACTTAAGGATTTTGCGAAGCCGAGAAACGGTTTCGCGCGAACTGGAAGGTGAAGGCCAAGATGCCGACGATCAACCAACTGATCGCAAATCCGCGCGAAGTGCAGAAGTCGCGCAAGAAGGTGCCGGCGCTGCAGCAGTCGCCGCAGAAGCGGGGCGTGTGTACGCGCGTCTATACGACGACTCCGAAGAAGCCGAACTCGGCGCTTCGCAAGGTCGCCAAGGTGCGCCTGACCAACGGCTTCGAGGTAATCGGCTACATCCCGGGTGAGGGCCATAACCTGCAGGAGCACTCGGTGGTCATGATCCGCGGCGGCCGCGTCAAGGACTTGCCCGGCGTGCGCTACCACATTCTCCGCGGCGTCCTCGACACCCAGGGCGTCAAGAACCGCAAGCAGCGCCGTTCGAAGTACGGCGCGAAGCGTCCCAAGTAAGCCAAGCGGGACGAGGGAACAGATCAGATGTCGCGTCGCCATTCTGCCGAAAAGCGTGAAGTGCTTCCGGACCCGAAGTTCGGGAACATCATCATTACGAAGTTCATGAACTCGGTGATGTACGCCGGGAAGAAGTCGGTCGCCGAAGGTATCGTCTACGGCGCCCTCGGCATCATCGAGACCAAGACCAAGCAGAACCCGCTCCCTGTCTTCGAGCAGGCGCTGGAAAATGTCATGCCGACCATCGAGGTGCGTTCTCGCCGCGTCGGCGGTGCCACCTACCAGGTTCCGGTCGAGGTGCGCGCCGTGCGCCGCCAGGCCCTTGGCATCCGCTGGCTCATCTCGGCCGCTCGCGAGCGCAACGAGAAGACCATGACGGAGCGGCTCTCGGCGGAGCTGCTCGACGCGTCAAACAACAGGGGGAACGCCGTCAAGAAGCGTGAAGACGTGCACCGTATGGCGGAAGCCAACCGCGCCTTCTCGCACTATCGCTGGTGATCCGGCGAAACGAACGGAATTTGAAGGAATAACCCCATGCCCCGCCAACATGCCATCGAGGACTATCGTAACTTCGGTATCATGGCGCATATCGACGCCGGCAAGACCACGACCACCGAGCGCATCCTCTATTATACCGGTAAGAGCCACAAGATCGGCGAAGTGCACGAAGGTGCCGCGACGATGGACTGGATGGAGCAGGAGCAGGAGCGTGGCATCACGATCACTTCGGCTGCGACCACTGCGTTCTGGAACGGCAAGCGTCTGAACATCATCGACACGCCCGGCCACGTTGACTTCACCATCGAGGTCGAGCGTTCCTTGCGCGTGCTCGACGGCGCCGTGTGCGTGCTCGACTCCAACCAGGGCGTCGAGCCGCAGACCGAGACCGTCTGGCGCCAGGGCGACAAGTACAAGGTTCCGCGCATCGTCTTCGCCAACAAGATGGACAAGACCGGTGCCGACTTCTTCAAGTGCCTGGCCGACATCGTCGACCGCCTGGGCGCGAAGCCGATCGCGATCCAGCTGCCCATCGGCGCCGAGAACAACTTCAAGGGCGTCGTCGACCTCGTGAAGATGAAGGCCATCGTCTGGAACGACGAGTCGCTCGGCGCCAAGTTCGACTATGTCGACATCCCGGCCGACCTCGTAGACCAGGCCAAGGAATATCGTGAGAAGATGGTGGAGGCCGCCGTCGAACTCGACGACGATGCCATGGCCGCCTATCTCGACGGCACCGAGCCGGACGAGGCGACACTGAAGCGGCTGCTCCGCAAGGCGGTGCTGACGGGCGCGTTCTATCCGGTGCTGTGCGGCTCGGCCTTCAAGAACAAGGGCGTGCAGCCGCTGCTCGACGCCGTCGTCGACTATCTGCCGTCGCCGATCGACGTGCCCGCGATCAAGGGCACCGATGACAAGGGCAATGAAGTCATCCGCAGGGCCGACGACAAGGAGCCGCTCGCGCTGCTCGCGTTCAAGATCATGGACGACCCGTTTGTCGGCACCATCACCTTCTGCCGCATCTATTCGGGCGTGCTGACCTCCGGCACCGGTGTCATCAACTCGACCCGCGAGAAGAAAGAGCGGATCGGGCGTATGCTGCTGATGCACGCGAACAACCGCGAGGACATCAAGGAAGCCTATGCCGGTGACATCGTGGCGCTCGCGGGCCTCAAGGAAGCCCGCACCGGCGACACGCTGTGCGATCCCAACCACGAAGTGGTCCTGGAAAAGATGGAATTCCCGGATCCGGTGATCGAGATCGCGATCGAGCCGAAGTCGAAGGCGGACCAGGAAAAGCTGGGCATCGCACTTGCGAAGCTCGCGGCGGAAGATCCGTCGTTCCGGGTGTCGACCGATCACGAGTCCGGCCAGACCATCCTCAAGGGCATGGGCGAACTCCATCTCGACATCAAGGTCGACATCCTGAAGCGGACCTACAAGGTCGACGCCAATATCGGCGCGCCGCAGGTGGCGTTCCGTGAGCGCGTGACCAAGCGGGTCGAGCATTCCTACACCCACAAGAAGCAGACCGGCGGTACCGGTCAGTTCGCCGCGGTGACGATCATCGTCGAGCCCAACGAAGCCGGCAAAGGCTACGAGTTCGAATCGAAGATCGTCGGCGGCGCGGTGCCGAAGGAGTACATCCCGGGCGTCGAAAAGGGTGTCGAGAGCGTGCTCGGTTCGGGCGTGGTGGCGGGCTTCCCGGTGGTGGACGTCAAGGTCCAGCTCATTGACGGCAAGTACCACGACGTCGACTCGTCGGCGCTGGCCTTCGAAATCGCCACGCGCGCCTGCTTCCGCGAAGCGCTGCAGATGGGCAAGTCCGTTCTGCTCGAGCCGATCATGAAGGTCGAAGTGGTGACCCCGGAAGACTACACCGGTTCGGTCATCGGCGACCTCAACTCGCGGCGCGGCCAGATCCAGGGTCAAGACATGCGCGGCAACGCCAACGTCATCAATGCGATGGTGCCGCTCATGAACATGTTCGGTTACGTGAATAACCTGCGCTCGATGAGCCAGGGTCGCGCTACCTTCACGATGCAGTTCGACCATTACGCGGAAGCGCCGGCGAACGTGTCAGCAGAAGTCCAGAAGAAGTTTGCCTGATTGTCGCCAGCTGCAAGCTAGCGATTGAACGGAGAGTCAAATGGCCAAAGCAAAGTTTGAACGTAACAAGCCGCACTGCAATATCGGAACGATCGGTCACGTCGACCATGGCAAGACGTCGCTAACGGCGGCGATCACCAAGGTCCTGGCGGAAACCGGCGGTGCAACGTTCACGGCGTACGACCAGATCGACAAGGCGCCGGAAGAGAAGGCGCGTGGCATCACCATCTCGACCGCGCACGTCGAGTATGAGACCAAGAACCGCCACTATGCGCACGTCGACTGCCCCGGCCACGCCGACTACGTGAAGAACATGATCACCGGCGCCGCCCAGATGGACGGTGCGATCCTGGTCGTGTCCGCCGCCGACGGCCCGATGCCGCAGACCCGCGAGCACATCCTGCTCGCCCGCCAGGTCGGCGTGCCGGCGCTGGTCGTGTTCCTCAACAAGTGCGACATGGTCGACGATCCCGAGCTGCTCGAGCTCGTCGAGCTCGAGGTGCGCGAACTGCTGTCGAAGTACGAATTCCCCGGCGACAAGATCCCGATCATCAAGGGTTCGGCGCTTGCCGCTCTCGAAGATAGCGACAAGAAGCTCGGCCATGAGGCGATCCTCGAGCTGATGAAGAATGTCGACGAGTACATTCCGCAGCCCGAGCGTCCGATCGACCAGCCCTTCCTGATGCCGGTCGAAGACGTGTTCTCGATCTCCGGCCGCGGCACCGTGGTGACCGGCCGTGTCGAGCGCGGCATCATCAAGGTCGGCGAGGAAATCGAGATCGTGGGTCTGCGTGCGACCCAGAAGACCACGGTCACCGGCGTCGAAATGTTCCGCAAGCTGCTCGATCAGGGCCAGGCAGGCGACAACATCGGTGCGCTGCTCCGCGGTACCAAGCGCGAGGAAGTCGAGCGCGGCCAGGTGCTGTGCAAGCCGGGTTCGGTCAAGCCGCACACCAAGTTCAAGGCCGAGGCCTACATCCTCACCAAGGAAGAGGGCGGCCGTCACACCCCGTTCTTCACCAACTACCGTCCGCAGTTCTACTTCCGCACCACCGACGTGACTGGTGTGGTGCATCTGCCGGAAGGCACCGAGATGGTGATGCCGGGCGACAACATCGCGATGGAAGTGCACCTGATCGTGCCGATCGCGATGGAGGAGAAGCTGCGCTTCGCCATTCGTGAAGGCGGCCGCACCGTCGGCGCCGGCGTCGTTGCCGCGATCATCGAGTAAGGAAGCGAATAGGAATGGCGGATAGCGAACAGGTCAATCCATTCGCTATTCGCCCCCGCTACTCGCCAGACAAAAGAAAGCTACGGCAATGAACGGCCAGAATATTCGCATACGACTCAAGGCGTTCGACCATCGCATTCTCGATACGTCGACCCGTGAGATCGTGAACACGGCGAAACGGACCGGCGCGCAGGTTCGCGGACCCATTCCGCTGCCGACCCGCATCGAGAAGTTCACCGTCAACCGTTCGCCGCACGTCGACAAGAAGAGCCGCGAGCAATTCGAGATGCGCACCCACAAGCGCCTTCTCGATATTGTCGATCCGACCCCGCAGACCGTCGATGCTCTCATGAAGCTCGACCTGGCCGCCGGTGTCGACGTCGAGATTAAGCTCTAAGATTTCAATTCCGTCCGCCGCTTGAGAGAAGCGCGGACCAGAGAAGAACAGGAAGCACACCGATGCGCTCCGGAGTGATCGCACAGAAGGTCGGGATGACGCGGGTCTTCACAGAGACCGGCGAGCATATCCCCGTGACCGTGCTGAAGCTGGGCAATTGCCAGGTCCTTGGTCACCGCACCAAGGAGAAGAATGGCTATGTCGCGCTGCAGCTTGGTTCGGGCAGCCGCAAGACCGTCTATATGCCCAAGGCCGAACGTGGACAGTTCGCGGTCGCCAAGGTTGAGCCGAAGCGCGACGTCCAGGAATTCCGCGTCTCCGAGGATGCGCTGATCCCGGTCGGTGCGGAGATCCAGGCGGATCACTTCGTGGTCGGCCAGTTCGTCGACGTCACCGGCACCTCGATCGGTAAGGGTTTCGCGGGCGGCATGAAGCGCTGGAATTTCGGCGGTCTGCGCGCCACCCACGGTGTGTCGGTCTCGCACCGCTCGATCGGTTCGACCGGTGGCCGTCAGGACCCCGGCAAGACCTGGAAGAACAAGAAGATGCCCGGCCACATGGGTGTCGATCGCATTACCACGCTCAACCTGCGCGTGGTGCAGACCGACGTCGCGCGTGGCCTGATCCTGGTCGAGGGCGCCGTTCCCGGCTCCAAGGGCGGCTGGATCAGGGTGCGCGACGCCGTGAAGAAGCCGCTGCCGAAGGACGCGCCGAAGCCCGGCAAGTTCAAGGTCGTGGGTGATGCGGCTGCCGAAGCGCCGGCCGAGCAGGGAGCCTGACGATGGAACTGAAAGTCACGACCCTCGAAGGCAAGGACGCGGGCTCGGTCACGCTGTCGGATGCGATTTTCGGCCTCGAGCCGCGCGCCGACATCATCGCACGCTGCGTGCAGTGGCAGCTCAACAAGCGCCAGGCCGGCACCCACAAGGCCAAGGGCCGCGCCGAGATCTGGCGCACCGGCAAGAAAATGTACAAGCAGAAGGGCACCGGCGGCGCCCGTCACGGCTCGGCCCGCGTGCCGCAGTTCCGCGGCGGTGGCCGTGCCTTCGGCCCGGTGGTGCGTTCGCACGCCACCGACCTGCCGAAGAAGGTCCGCGCGCTGGCGCTCAAGCATGCGCTCTCGGCCAAGGCCAAGGACGGCGATCTCGTCGTGCTCGAGGCCGCCCAGCTCGAGGCCGCCAAGACCAAGGCGCTGCTCGGTCACTTCTCGGGGCTTGGTCTGACCAACGCGCTGATCATCGACGGCGCTGAGCTGCATAACGGCTTCGCCAATGCGGCCCGCAACATACCGAACATGGACGTGCTGCCGATCCAGGGCATCAACGTCTACGACATCCTGCGCCGTCAGAAGCTCGTGCTGACCAAGGCGGCAATCGATGCGCTGGAGGCGCGCTTCAAATGAAGAACATCGAGCCTCGCCACTACGACATCATCGTCGCACCCGTCGTGACCGAGAAGGCCACGATGGCTTCCGAGCACAACAAGGTTCTGTTCAAGGTCGCCGCCAAGGCGACCAAGCCGCAGATCAAGGAAGCCGTCGAGAAGCTGTTCGACGTCAAGGTCAAGAGCGTCAACACGCTGGTGCGCAAGGGCAAGAACAAGGTGTTCCGCGGCACTTATGGCTCGCAGTCGGACACCAAGCGCGCGATCGTGACCCTCGAAGAGGGCCACCGCATCGACGTGACCACCGGACTCTGAGGCAATACGGTCATGGCACTCAAGCAATTCAATCCGACGACCCCGGGCCAGCGCCAGCTGGTCATGGTCGACCGCTCGGCTCTCTACAAGGGCAAGCCGGTCAAGACCCTGACCGAAGGCAAGCAGTCGACAGGCGGGCGCAACAACAACGGGCGCATCACCGTGCGCTTCCGCGGCGGTGGCCACAAGCAGGCCTATCGCCTGGTCGACTTCAAGCGCAACAAGGTCGACGTCCCCGCGACCGTCGAGCGGCTGGAATATGATCCGAACCGCACCGGCTTCATCGCGCTGATCAAGTACCAGGACGGCGAGCAGGCCTACATCCTGGCGCCGCAGCGCATGGCCGTGGGCGACACCATCATCGCCGGCAACTATGTCGACGTGAAGCCGGGCAACGTCATGCCGCTCGGCAACATGCCGGTCGGCACCATCATCCACAACATCGAGACCAAGATCGGCAAGGGCGGTCAGCTCGCGCGTTCGGCCGGCACCTACGCTCAGATCGTCGGCCGCGACCAGGACTACGTCATCCTGCGCCTGAACTCGGGCGAGCAGCGCTTGGTGCACGGCCGCTGCCGCGGCACCATCGGTGCTGTGTCGAACCCCGATCATATGAACATCTCGATCGGCAAGGCGGGCCGCAAGCGCTGGCTCGGCCGCCGTCCGCATAACCGCGGTGTTTCCATGAACCCGATCGACCACCCGCACGGCGGCGGCGAAGGCCGCACCTCGGGCGGCCGTCATCCGGTCACTCCATGGGGCAAGCCCACCAAGGGCAAGAAGACCCGCTCCAACAAGTCGACCGACAAATTCATTCTCCTAAGCCGCCACAAGCGGAAGAAATAAGGAACGCCGGACATGGTTCGTTCAGTCTGGAAAGGCCCGTTCGTCGAGGCGTCGCTGCTGAAGAAGGCGGATGCGGCGCGCGCTTCCGGCCGTCATGACGTGATCAAGATCTGGAGCCGCCGCTCGACCATCCTGCCGCAGTTCGTCGGCCTGGTGTTCGGCGTTTACAACGGCCAGAAGCACGTCCCGGTCTCGGTCAACGAGGAAATGGTCGGTCACAAGTTCGGCGAGTTCTCGCCGACCCGGACCTTCCATGGCCATTCGGGCGACAAGAAAGCCAAGAGGGCTTGAGGATAAAGCGATGAGCAAACCAAAGCGCCAACGCGCCCTCGCGGACAATGAGGCCAAGGCGGTCGCCCGGATGCTGCGGGTGAGCCCGCAGAAGCTCAATCTGGTCGCGCAGATGATCCGCGGCCGGAAGGCGTCCGCCGCGCTCGCCGATCTGCAGTTCTCGCGCAAGCGGATCGCGGTCGACGTCAAAAAGTGCCTGGAATCGGCAATCGCCAATGCCGAGAACAACCACGATCTCGAAGTCGACGATCTCGTGGTCACGGAGGCGCATGTCGGCAACGGCATCGTGATGAAGCGTTTCGCTCCGCGCGGCCGTGGCCGTTCGGGCCGTGTTTTCAAACCGTTTTCGCAGCTGACGATCGTCGTTCGTCAGGTCGAGGCGAGCGCTTAGTTAGGGGCGCGGGAGAATAAGATGGGTCAAAAGATCAATCCGATCGGCTTGCGTCTCGGCATCAACCGGACCTGGGATTCGCGCTGGTTCGCCGGCAAGAGCGAGTACGGCAAGCTCTTGCACGAGGACGTCAAGATCCGCGAGATCCTGCACAAGGAGCTCAAGCAGGCAGCTGTCGCGCGCATCGTGATCGAGCGTCCGCACAAGAAGTGCCGCGTCACCATTCACTCGGCCCGTCCGGGCGTGGTGATCGGCAAGAAGGGCGCCGACATCGACAAGCTGCGCAAGAAGGTCGCCGACATCACCTCGTCCGACGTCGTGATCAACATTGTCGAGATCAGGAAGCCCGAACTCGACGCGACGCTGGTTGCCGAATCGATCGCGCAGCAGCTCGAGCGCCGCGTCGCGTTCCGACGCGCCATGAAGCGCGCCGTTCAGTCGGCGATGCGTCTCGGCGCCGAGGGCATCCGTATCAACTGCTCGGGTCGCCTGGGCGGCGCGGAAATCGCGCGCATGGAGTGGTACCGCGAGGGCCGCGTGCCCCTGCACACGCTGCGTGCCGATATCGACTACGGCGTTGCCACCGCATTCACCACCTTCGGCACCTGCGGCGTGAAGGTCTGGATCTTCAAGGGCGAGATCCTCGAGCACGATCCGATGGCGCAGGACAAGCGGATGGCCGAGGGCGAGGGCTCATCGCGGCCGCGCCGCGACGCCGCTTGAGGCATTTTGAGAGTTTGAGGGCTTAAAGCCATGATGCAACCAAAGAAAACGAAGTTCCGGAAGGCGCATAAGGGCCGCATCCACGGCGTCGCGTCTTCGGGCGCGACGTTGTCCTTCGGCCAGTTTGGCCTGAAGGCGATGGAGCCGGAACGCGTCACCGCGCGCCAGATCGAAGCCGCGCGCCGTGCGCTCACCCGTCACATGAAGCGCGCCGGCCGCGTCTGGATCCGCGTGTTCCCCGATGTGCCGGTGTCGAAGAAGCCCGCTGAAGTCCGCATGGGCTCGGGCAAGGGCTCGCCAGAATTGTGGGTGGTGCGGGTGAAGCCCGGCCGTGTGCTGTTCGAGATCGACGGCGTTCCCAACCAGACCGCGCGCGAGGCTTTGGGCCTGGCGGCAGCCAAGCTGCCGATCAAGACCCGCTTCGTCGAGCGCATTGCGGAGTAATGCCGATGGCCGAGATGAAAGTTGAAGACATCCGCGCGATGAGCCCCGACCAGATGGACGACGCCGTCCTCAATCTGAAGAAGGAGCGCTTCAACCTGCGCTTTCAGCGCGCCACCGGGCAGCTGGAGAACACCTCGCGTCTCAAGCAGGCGCGCCGGGACATCGCCCGTATCAAGACCATCGCCGCCGAACAGCGCGCGAAGAAGAAGTAAGAGGGCCAAGCAATGCCGAAACGTACGCTGCAGGGCGTGGTCGTCAGCGACAAGCAACAGAAGACCGTGGTGGTGCGCGTCGATCGCCGCTTCACCCACCCGATCTACAAGAAGACGATCCGCCGCTCCAAGAACTACCATGCGCACGACGAGAACAACGAGTTCAAGCCGGGCGACACGGTGTGGATCGAGGAGAGCAAGCCGATCTCGAAGTTGAAGCGCTGGACCGTGATCCGGGGCGAACACAAGCAGACCGCCTGAGGCGGGCTCCGGGCTCACAAGCCCGGGCCAGCTTTTTTTGAAATTCAAGCGCAAGTCGTTTGCGCGACAGATTGAAGAGGACGAGGTGCATCAATGATTCAGATGCAGACCAACCTCGACGTGGCCGACAATTCCGGCGCACGCCGTGTCATGTGTATCAAGGTGCTCGGGGGCTCCAAGCGCCGCTACGCCACCATCGGCGACGTGATCGTCGTCTCCATCAAGGAGGCGATTCCGCGCGGCAAGGTGAAGAAGGGCGACGTGATGAAGGCCGTGGTGGTGCGGGTCCGCAAGGACATCCGCCGCGCCGACGGCTCGGTGATCCGTTTCGACCGCAACGCCGCCGTGCTGATCAACAATCAGCAGGAGCCGGTCGGTACCCGTATTTTCGGGCCCGTGCCGCGCGAGCTGCGTGCCAAGAACCACATGAAGATCATTTCGCTGGCGCCGGAGGTGCTGTGATGGCTGCCAAGATTCGCAAGGGTGACAAGGTCATCGTGCTGAGCGGCCGCGACAAGGGCCGCACCGGCGAGGTGTTCGAGGTGCGTCCGACCGAAGGCACCGCGCTCGTCCGCGGCGTCAACCTCGTCAAGCGCCACCAGAAGCAGACCCAGGCCCAGGAAGGCGGCATCATCTCCAAGGAGGCGCCGATCGACCTGTCCAACATCGCGTATCTCGGCAAGGACGGAAAGCCGACGCGCATTGGGTTCAAGATTCACGCGGACGGCAAGAAAGTCCGCATTGCCAAGAGCTCGGGAGCTGAGATCGATGGCTGATACCGTTTACGTGCCGCGCCTGCGCGCGGAATATGACCACAAGATCAAGGCCCAGCTGACCGAGAAATTCGGCTACGCCAACGTCATGCAGGTGCCCCGGCTCGACAAGGTCGTGCTCAACATGGGCGTCGGCGAGGCCGTCAACGACCGCAAGAAGGCGGAGACTGCGGCTGCCGACCTCACGCTGATCGCGGGCCAGAAGGCCATCGTGACGTATTCGAAGACCGCGATCGCGACCTTCAAGCTGCGCGAGAACCAGCCGATCGGCTGCAAGGTCACGCTGCGCAAGGCGCGCATGTACGAGTTCATCGATCGCCTGGTGAACGTCGCGCTGCCGCGCGTGCGCGACTTCCGCGGGCTCAATCCGAAGAGCTTCGACGGCCGCGGCAACTATTCGCTCGGCATCAAGGAGCACATCATTTTCCCGGAGATCGATTTCGAAAAAGCCGGGGAATCGTGGGGCATGGACATCACGGTGTGCACCACCGCGCGTACCGATGACGAGGCGCGTGCCCTGTTGACCGCCTTAAATTTCCCGTTCCGGCAGTGAGACGCTGAAAAGCTTCTCAAACGCGGATACCCAGGAGCCAAGCATGGCAAAGAAGAGTTCAATCGAGAAGAACAACCGGCGCAAGCGGATGTCCAAGAATGCCGCGCCCAAGCGGGCGAGGCTGAAGGCCATCATCGCCGACAAGACCAAGCCGATGGAGGAGCGTTTCGCCGCGACCCTGAAGCTTGCGGAAATGCCGCGCAATTCGTCGACCACCCGCATTCGCAACCGTTGCGAGCTGACGGGCCGTCCGCGCTCGAATTATCGCAAGAACAAGCTGTCGCGCATCGCGCTGCGTGAACTCGGCTCCAAGGGCCTGGTTCCCGGGCTCGTGAAGTCGAGCTGGTAAGGAGGATCGAAAAGCATGTCTACGCACGATCCAATCAGCGATCTGATCACCCGCATCCGCAACGCGCAGATGCGCTCGAAGTCGAAGGTCTCGACCCCCGGCTCCAAGATGCGCGCCAGCGTGCTCGAGGTGCTGAAGTCGGAAGGCTATATCCGCGGCTATGCCTCGGTCGAGCATTCCTCGGGACGCAGCGAGCTCGAGATCGAGCTGAAATATTTCGATGGCGAGCCCGTCATCCGCGAGATCGAGCGGGTCTCCAAGCCCGGTCGTCGGGTCTACACCTCGGTGAAGAACCTGCCGCGGGTCAACAACGGGCTCGGCATTTCGGTGCTGTCGACGCCGAAGGGAATCATGGCTGACCACGTCGCGCGCGACGCGAATGTGGGCGGCGAAATTCTCTTCACGGTGTTCTGAGAAGGATTTTTTGAGCCATGTCACGTATTGGCAAGAAGCCAGTGGCGGTGCCGTCCGGTGTGACCGCGACCGTCGACGGCCAGACCGTCAAGATGAAGGGGCCGAAGGGCCAGCTTCAGTTCATCGTCCATGACGACGTCGAGGTGAAGTTCGAGAACGGGCAGGTGAAGGTTGCGCCGCGCCACGAGACCAACCGCGCGCGTGCCCTCTACGGCACGGCACGGGCGCAGATCGCGAACCTGGTCGCCGGCGTCACCAAGGGCTTCGAGAAGAAGCTCGAGATCACTGGCGTCGGCTATCGCGCCGCGATGCAGGGCAAGAACCTGCAACTCGCGCTCGGCTATAGTCACGACGTGGTCTTCCCGATCCCGGAGGGCATCACCGTCGTGGTGCCGAAGCCGACCGAGATCACCATCACCGGCACCGATGTCCAGCGCGTCGGCCAGGTTGCCGCCGAGATCCGTGCCTTCCGCCCGCCGGAGCCCTACAAGGGCAAGGGCGTGAAGTATGTCGATGAATTCATCTTCCGCAAGGAAGGCAAGAAGAAGTAACGGAGCCGGTCATGTCCAGAAACAAGGTCACGAATGCCCGGCGCAAGCAGCGCGTTCGCCTGGCGCTGCGCCGCTCCGGTGGCGGCCGCCCGCGGTTGAGCGTGTTCCGCTCGTCCAAGCACATCTATGCCCAGGTGATCGACGATCTGAAGGGCGAAACCGTCGCCTCGGCCTCGTCGCTCGAGAAGGATATGCGCACGAGCGGCAACACCGGTGCGGATATCGAAGCGGCCAAGGCCGTCGGCAAGCTGCTGGCGGAGCGTGCCGTGAAGAAGGGCGTCACGGAAGTCGTGTTCGATCGCGGCGGCTATCTCTATCACGGGCGCGTCAAGGCGCTGGGGGATGCGGCGCGCGAGAGCGGGCTCAGCTTCTAACGGATCGAATCGGATACGAGGATTGAGGCGTCAGCCTCCTTGAGAGATTGGAAAGAACCATGGCAGCGGAACGCGAACGCGGCGGACGCGAACGGAGCAGGGAGCGCGAGGAGCGCGACAGCGAGTTCGTCGACAAGCTGGTCCACATCAATCGCGTGGCGAAGGTCGTCAAGGGCGGCAAGCGCTTCGGCTTTGCGGCGCTGGTCGTCATCGGCGACCAGAAGGGCCGGGTCGGTTTCGGCCACGGCAAGGCGCGCGAGGTGCCGGAGGCGATCCGCAAGGCAACCGATGCCGCCAAGCGCAACCTGACCCGCGTCGCGCTGCGCGAGGGCCGCACCCTGCATCACGACATCGCCGGCCGTCACGGCGCGGGCCGTGTCTATCTGCGTGCGGCGCCCGCCGGTACCGGCATCATCGCCGGCGGCCCGATGCGCGCCGTGTTCGAGACGCTCGGCATCCAGGACGTGGTGGCGAAGTCGATCGGCTCGTCCAACCCGTACAACATGGTGCGCGCGACCTTCAACGCGCTGAAGCACCAGGATTCGCCGCGCTCGGTCGCCGCTCGCCGCAACATCAAGGTCTCCTCCCTGCAGGCCCGTCGCGTCGGCGGCGATGCCGAGGCGGCGGCAGACTAATCACGCTTTTCGGAGTTTAGGACAATGGCCGCTAAGACGATCAAGGTCGAGCAGACCGGCAGCCCGATCCGCCGCCACCATTCGCAGCGTTCGACGCTGATCGGGCTGAAGCTCAATCGCATCGGGCGTGTTTCCGAACTGCCGGACACCCCGGCGGTGCGCGGCATGATCGAAAAGGTTCATCATCTCGTTCGCGTCGTCGACGAGAAGTAAGAGAATAAGGAGAAGGGCGATGAAGCTCAGCGAGATCGCCGACAATGCCGGCTCGCGCAAGAAGCGCATGCGCGTTGGCCGCGGCATCGGTTCCGGCAAGGGCAAGACCTCGGGCCGCGGCGGCAAGGGTCAGACCGCGCGTTCGGGCGTCCGAATCAAGGGTTTTGAAGGCGGACAGATGCCGTTGCACCGGCGCTTGCCCAAGCGCGGCTTCAACAACATCTTCCGTGTCGAATACGCCGAGGTCAATCTCGACCGGATCCAGCAGGCGATCGATGCCAAGCTGCTCGATGCGAGCGCCGTGATCAACGCCGAATCGCTGGTGAAGGCCGGCGTGCTCAAGCGCGCCAAGGCCGGTGTGCGGCTGCTCGGCCGCGGTGAGATCAAGGCAAAGCTGAATGTCGAGGTGCACGGTGCCTCGAAGTCAGCGGTTGCTGCGGTCGAGAAGGTCGGCGGCTCGGTCAAGCTGCTCGCACCTGCGAAGGAAGACGGCGAGGCGGCGTAACATCTGCGTCATCGTCCGCACGAGCGGACGGCGACGCCGGGTTTGCGATGGACTTATCGAAGCCGAGCACCAAATACTGTCCGGCGTCCGCCTGATGTCCCGCGCGGTTCAGCGGTCATGACGGCGCAAGGGCGGCGGGAGAAAGTCAGAACATGGCCTCAGCAGCTGAACAACTGGCGGCAAACCTCAACTTCGGCGCGTTCGCCAAGGCCGACGAGCTCAAGAAGCGCATCTGGTTCACCCTCGGTGCGCTGCTGGTCTACCGGCTCGGCACCTACATTCCGCTGCCCGGCATTGATCCGACCATCTGGGAGCAGGTGTTCCGCACCCAGCAGGGCGGCATTCTGGGCATGTTCAACATGTTCGCCGGCGGCGGTATCCACCGCATGGCGATTTTTGCGCTCAACATCATGCCGTACATCTCGGCATCGATCATCATCCAGCTCCTGACCACGGTCTCCCCCCAGCTCGAAGCACTGAAGAAGGAAGGCGAGGCGGGCCGCAAGACGCTGAACCAGTACACCCGCTACCTCACCGTGCTGCTCGCCGCATTCCAGTCCTATGGCATCGCGGTCGGCCTGGAGGGGGCGGGCAATGTCGTCAGCGATCCCGGCATGTTCTTCCGCTTGTCGACCGCGGTGACGCTGACCGGTGGCACCATGTTCCTGATGTGGCTGGGTGAGCAGATCACCTCGCGCGGCATCGGTAACGGCATTTCGCTGATCATTCTTTCCGGCATCGTCGCCGAGCTGCCGACGGCGCTCGCCAACATGCTGGAGCTCGGCCGCCAGGGCGCGTTGTCGACCGGCCTGATCCTGATCGTCATCATCATGGCGGTCGCCGTGATCGCCTTCATCGTGTTCATGGAGCGCGCCCAGCGTCGGCTCCTGATCCAGTATCCGAAGCGCCAGGTCGGCAACAAGATGTTCGAGGGCCAGTCCTCGCATCTGCCGCTCAAGCTCAACACCTCGGGCGTGATTCCGCCGATCTTCGCCTCGTCGCTGCTGCTGTTGCCGACCACGGTCGCCAACTTCAACGCCGGCAAGGGGCCGGATTGGTTCCAGTGGATAACGACTCAGCTTGGCCACGGCCGCCCGCTGTTCCTGGTGCTCTATCTCGCCCTGATCGTCTTCTTCGCGTTCTTCTACACCGCGATCGTGTTCAACCCGACCGAGACGGCGGACAATCTGAAGAAGCACGGCGGTTTCATCCCGGGCATTCGTCCCGGCGAACGCACCGCGGAATATATCGACTACGTTTTGTCGCGGATCACGGTGCTCGGCGCGATTTATCTTGCGATCGTCTGCCTGATACCCGAAATTCTGATTTCCTACGCGTCGGTGCCGTTCTACTTTGGTGGTACGTCGCTTTTGATCGTCGTCAGTGTCACAATGGACACCGTGTCGCAGGTTCAGGGCTATCTGCTCGCCCATCAATATGAGGGGCTGATCAGGAAGTCGAAATTGAGAGGGCGCCGCCGCTAGGGCGCGCGGGGCCTAAGGGACCGCATAACAACAGGTGAGTTTCGCTCACCGATCGCCGGGGGGCGAACACCGATGAGACTGATTCTTCTGGGACCGCCGGGATCTGGCAAGGGTACCCAGGCGCAGCGGCTGGTCGAGCGAAACGGCATTGTCCAGCTCTCCACCGGGGAGATGCTGCGTGCGGCGGTAGCGGCCGGCACGCCGGTCGGGCTGCAAGCCAAGGACATCATGGCCAGCGGTGGCCTTGTCCCGGACGAGATTGTGGTCAACATCATATCCGACCGGATCGAGCTGCCCGATGCCAAGGCCGGCTTTATCCTGGACGGCTTTCCGCGCACGGTGCCGCAGGCCGAAGCGCTGGACGAGCTTCTGAAGCGCAAGCACATGAAGCTCGACGCCGTGGTTGAGCTCCGCGTCAACGAAAGCGCGCTGCTCGCGCGGGTTGAGAAGCGCGCCGAGGAAACGCGAGCGCGTGGCGAGGAGGTGCGGCTCGACGATACGCCGGAGGTGCTGACCAGGCGCCTAGCGAGCTACCGCTCGTTGACGGAGCCGTTGATTCACTATTACTCCGAGCGCCGCAAACTTCTCACCGTCGATGGCATGATGACCATCGAAGAGGTCACCCGCGAGATCGGCCGAATCCTGCATGCCATCGGCGCCGCGCCCGGCAAGGCGGCCAAAAAGGCCGGTTCCGCCAAGCGGCGGGCTACGAAGTCAGCGAAAAAACCGGCGGGGACCCGGAAGGCGGCCCCGAAAGCGCCAGCGAAGGCTCCCGGAAAGAGGGCGACCAGCGCCACCAAGCGCCGTCCGGCGGCCAAAAAGGCCGCCAAAGCCGCCCGAAGGGTCGTCAAACGGGCCTCCGAGGCAGTCCGGAAGGGCTCCAAGAAGGCTGGACGGGGAAGTGCAAAAAAGCTCACGAAAAGGCGAGCTAAGGCCTAGGGGCGGTTGACGAAACGACCCTGAATCCATTAATAAGCGTGGTATCCAGTCGGATAGTTATTCAGACGATGCCTCGCCCCGAGGAACGCAGAGGGCAAGGCGTCGTGTTCGCGTTTGCGGACACCTGCCCGAGATAGCAAGAACTTAAGTAGCCGCTCCCGCACGAAAAGGACCGGCGACAGGAGAGAAGTCTGTGGCCCGTATTGCCGGCGTCAACATCCCGACCAACAAGCGCGTCCTGATCGCGCTCCAGTACATCCATGGCATCGGTCCGAAGATCGCGGCCGACATCGTCGAGAAGGTCAAGATCCCCGAGGAGCGTCGCGTCAGCCAGCTCACCGACGCGGAAGTGCTGCAGATCCGCGAAGTCATCGACCGCGACTACGTGGTGGAGGGCGATCTTCGCCGCGAGACCGGCATCAACATCAAGCGGCTGATGGATCTCGGCTGCTACCGCGGCCTGCGTCATCGCCGCGGCCTGCCGGTGCGCGGCCAGCGCACCCACACCAACGCGCGCACGCGCAAGGGGCCGGCCAAGGCGATCGCCGGCAAGAAGAAGTAAGTTAGCGAATGGCGAGGCGGGAGTGGCGAACGGATTCGTTCGCTGCTCGCGTTTCGTTCACAGGTGTAGCCGCTGGCATTACGGCGGCGTTTGAGATCTCTAGGAAAGGTTAGAAATGGGCAAGGAAGCCACCCGCGTTCGCCGTCGCGAGCGCAAGAACATCGCCTCCGGCGTGGCGCATGTGAACTCGTCGTTCAACAACACGACCATCACCATCACCGACGCGCAGGGCAACACCATTGCTTGGTCGTCGGCCGGCACGATGGGTTTCAAGGGGTCGCGCAAGTCGACCCCGTATGCCGCGCAGGTCGCGGCGGAGGACGTTTCCAAGAAGGCGCAGGAACACGGCATGCGCACGCTGGAAGTCGAGGTCGCCGGTCCCGGTTCGGGCCGAGAATCGGCGCTCCGCGCGTTGCAGGCCGCGGGCTTCACCGTCACCTCGATCCGTGACGTGACGACGATCCCGCACAATGGTTGCCGGCCCCGCAAGCGCCGGCGCGTTTGACGTTCGCGTCGCAGGCGAGAAGCCTATCGCCTGCGACGTTCTTGCTTTTGTTTGATCAGCCGCGGCCTTTGATCCGCGACGTTTCCAACGCCAGCAGTCGAGACGGCAGATTGGCTGGCCCAAGGGTGAAACAGTGACGATCCAGAAGAATTGGCAGGAACTTATCCGCCCCAACAAGCTCCAGGTGACGCCGGGCTCCGACGCGTCGCGCTTTGCGACGCTGGTCGCCGAGCCGCTGGAGCGCGGCTTCGGCCAGACGCTCGGCAATGCGCTGCGGCGCGTGCTGTTGTCCTCGCTGCAGGGCGCCGCGGTGCAGTCGGTGCATATCGACGGCGTGCTGCACGAGTTCTCGTCGATCGCCGGTGTGCGCGAGGACGTGACCGATATCGTGCTCAATATCAAGGACATCTCGATCAAGATGCAGGGCGAAGGCCCGAAGCGCATGGTCGTGAAGAAGCAGGGCCCGGGCGCCGTCACCGCCGGTGACATCCAGACCGTCGGCGACATCACCGTGCTCAATCCGGACCTGCAAATATGCACGCTCGACGATGGCGCCGAGATTCGCATGGAGTTCACGGTCGCGACCGGCAAGGGCTACGTGCCCGCTGAGCGCAACCGGCCCGAGGATGCGCCGATCGGCCTGATTCCGATCGACAGCCTGTTCTCGCCCGTGCGCAAGGTCTCCTACAAGGTCGAGAACACCCGCGAGGGACAAATTCTCGACTACGACAAGCTGACCATGACCATCGAAACCAACGGCGCGATCTCGCCGGACGATTCGGTCGCTTACGCTGCACGCATCCTGCAGGATCAGCTCAACGTCTTCGTGAATTTCGAAGAGCCGCGCAAGGAAGTCACGCAGGAGATCATCCCCGATCTCGCCTTCAACCCGGCCTTCCTCAAGAAGGTCGACGAGCTCGAGCTCTCGGTGCGTTCGGCCAACTGCCTGAAGAACGACAATATCGTCTATATCGGCGACCTCGTGCAGAAGTCGGAAGCTGAAATGCTCCGCACTCCGAACTTCGGCCGCAAGTCGCTGAACGAGATCAAGGAAGTGCTGGCGCAGATGGGCCTGCATCTCGGCATGGAAGTGCCGGGCTGGCCGCCGGAGAACATCGACGAGCTCGCCAAGCGCTTCGAGGATCATTACTGAGCTGAAGTCATCGCCGTGGCCGGGAGCGTCCCGGCCATGACAAATCCAAGGCGCGAAGCGCGCTTTGGCGGGCGAACGCAGGCAGCCCACCTGAGCAACATGTCCGACGAACCGTCGCGGCAAACTGAAATGAAGGAATAGACCAATGCGTCACGGCAAGGTTCATCGGAAGCTCAATCGTACCCACGAGCATCGCCGCGCGATGTTCGCCAACATGTGCGCCGCGCTGATCAAGCACGAGCAGATCGTCACCACGCTGCCAAAGGCCAAGGAGCTGCGCCCGATCGTCGAGAAGCTGGTCACCCTCGGCAAGAAGGGCGGGCTCGCCGCGCGCCGCCAGGCGATCAGCGAGATGCGCGATATCGACCAGGTCAAGAAGCTGTTCGATGTGCTCGCGACCCGCTACAAGGACCGCCAGGGCGGCTACACCCGCATCATCAAGGCCGGCTTCCGTTACGGCGACAACGCCGCGATGGCCGTGATCGAATTTGTCGATCGCGACGTCGATGCCAAGGGCCAGGATTCCGGTCCGGTCGAGGCGAAGGAAGCGGAAGCGGCATAAGTCCGCGGTTACCTCGAGAGCTTTCAAAAGCGGCGCCGCAAGCGCCGCTTTTTTTGTTTTGGGCACGCTGCCGCTGCCTCACCGTCCTCTGGCGTTCGCAGGACGATCGGGATAGCGCGGTCCCGAACGTGCTACGCGCCGATTGCGCCCGCGCACGCTGCTGTCAATATCTCCAAGGCAACAATGGAGATGGTCCATGAAGATCGATCTTTCCGGAAAAACTGCCCTTGTCACGGGCTCGACCGCCGGCATCGGTTACGCTATCGCCAGGGGTTCTCGCAGCATCGGGCGCCGAGGTCGTCATCAACGGGCGCGGCCGGGACACGGTCGAGGCGGCCGTGACTAGGCTCCAGCAAGCCGTGTCGGGAGCGAAACTCCGCGGCATCGCCGCCGATGTCTCGACTGCCGAAGGCTGCGCAGCGCTCACCAAGGCGCTCCCCGAGGTCGATATCCTCATCAACAATACCGGAATCTTCGAGTCGAAGGATTTCTTCAAGATTCCCGACGAGGAGTGGAGCCGCTACTTCGAGGTCAACGTGATGTCGGGTGTGCGGCTGTCGCGCGCCTCTCTCGGGCATGCTCAAGCGCAACTGGGGCCGCATCATCCTCATCTCGTCGGAATCCGCGCTGAACATTCCGGTCGCGATGATCCACTACGGCATGACCAAGACTGCGCAGCTCGCGATCTCGCGAGGGCTTGCCAAGCTGACGCGGGGGACGGCTGTGACGGTCAACTCGGTGCTGCCGGGACCGACCATGACCGCTGGCACAGAAGTGATGCTGAAGGCGGCTGCCAAGCGCAGCAGCCGGTCGTTGGAGCAGTTGGCGGCGGATTTCGTGAAGCAGCAGCGTCCCGATTCCCTGCTGCAGCGATTTGCCGATACCGACGAGGTCGCGAACATGGTCGTGTATGTTGCTTCAAAGGAAGCTTCGGCGACCAACGGTGCAGCGCTGAGGGTAGAAGGCGGCATCGTCAACACTATCGGCTGACGCGGTATCCGATTGGTATCCGCAAGCGGAGATTTTGGATCACCGCGCTCTCATCGAGTTTGGCGGTGAAAGTGGCAGACTGGTCGGAGTAGCTCTCGCCGACGGAAAAGAAGCTCGACTGCGCGAAAACTCTCAGACCCGAACGCAATGCGGTGACCGGATTGTCGAGAAGCTCGAGCCTGCGCAGTCAGTCCTCTCTGATGAAGCAGTGCGCACGTTGGGATTGAACACATCGATATCAAGTTTCGTTCAACAGCAGCGCGCGAGAAGTCGCGCATCTGTGAGAATTGTGTGTCACTAGCGTGGCCGCGGAGACACACGGAAGACGGATTCGGAAGAGGCTGTTGCAAGTCTCCACCTGGAACAGCTTTTTGTAATAGATCTGGAACAATCGAAGTCCAGTGTCGCGGCACCAAACAACCTTAAGGGGTTTTCTATGTCACGTCACAGACAGGCCTTGCTTGGCTTGCTGGCCACTTGCCTTGTTGCTGAATCCGCTCAAGCGGCGGATCTTCCGCTCAAGGCCAAGGCCATTGAGTATGTCAAGGTCTGCAGTCTCTACGGCGCCGGTTTCTGGTACATTCCCGGCACCGACACTTGCATCAAGATCGGCGGCTATCTGCGTGTCGATACTGGCATCAACGCTGGCGGCCCGCACGGACAGCCGGCCTGGAGCGGCGACTCCGGCCAAGGAAATCGCTTCTACGACTACTTCTCTTCACGCTCGCGCTTGGCGTTGACAGTTGATACCCGCACCAGCACCGAATATGGCGTCGTTCGAACCTTCGGGGAAGGCCGCTTCCAGTTCAACAATTTCGGCTCATCCAATCCTTCGACAGTTGGCGCTGCACCGACCGCGCTGGGCGGAATCAGCGGCACGTTCCTCGATGGCGTCGGCGGCGGCTATGTCGCAGTCGGATACGTGTTTATCCAGTTCGCGGGCTTCACCTTCGGCAAATCGGCCTCGCCCTTTTCCTCGCCCTGGCAGGGCTTCCTAGGCAACATCAACTCCTTCTTCATCGGCGGCGAGACCAACGACAACGCCGGTGTCCCCAACGTTCAATATACAGCGGAGTTCGGCAATGGGGTGTCCGCGACCATCGGTGCAATCGATCCGACGGTGTTCGCTCGCACGCCGGTCTACAATCTCGGCATTCCGGGCGCGATCAGCAGCTCCGGGACGGGCTCGAACGCCTATGGCGGATTTGCGACACCCGACTTCGCCGGCAACGTCCGGATCGATCAGGCCTGGGGCTTGCTTCAATTCTCCGGCGTGGCCCATGCCGTCAGCGGCTCATACAACGCACTTGGCGCTGGCGCCATTCCGATCTCGGGCGCGACCGCTCTGACCGACTCGGTGCTATCAGGCCATCCTGAGACCAAGTGGGGCGGCGCGGCCATGATCGCGCTGCAGATCAAGAATTTGCCGACGGGCGCGGGCGACGACATCAAGCTGGACTCGACCTATTCGAAGGGCGCGACCAAATATGTGATTTCGACGGCTTCGACCTCGCCGAGCTTCGCGATGTTCGGCGGCAGCGGCTTCGCCTACCAGAGCGTCGGCTTCGGTGCGACCTCTGACGGCGTCTACCTGCCGGTGGCTAACGGCGGCGATGGCAACATTCACCTGACGACATCCTGGGGCGTTCGCGGGGCCTTCAATCACCACTGGGATCCCTACTGGTCGACCAGCCTCTTCGCCGGCTATGCAGCCTTGAGTTACGACGGTTCAGCCAACGACAATCTGGGCGGTGCGGGGCTGTCGACCGCGAAGGGCGCCTATTGCAGCGCGTTTGCCGCTAGCCATCCCGGCCAAGCGCGGGTCGCAAGTGCGTCCGGTAACTATACCTGCAACCCCGACTATGAAGTCTCGCAGGTCGGCCTCCTTACCCAGTGGACGCCCGTCAAGAACCTGACCTTCTCGGCGGAAGTCGACTGGTTCCACCTTTACCAGCACATGTCGGGCAGCTCGGTCTTCACGCCGAGCGCTCCGCAACCGACCGCGCTGTACCAGTTCAAGGACCAGAACACGGTCCTCGGCGAGGTGCGTGTGCAGCGTAACTTCTGACGCGCAGCACCGCAATATTGCCAATAATGGCCGAGTGGGCGAGAACGCCCGCTTGGCCTGCCATGAGCACCGCCAGCCAGTGTTTTCCCGTGACGCGACCGATTGCTATTGTGGGCCGCCAAACAATACGGGAGAGTGGTAATCCGGGATGAATCTTCAAACCTCCGAAGGGCACATGGTCACATCGACCATGCACGGCATGTCGGTGCTCAGGAGCTACAACACACCGCAGAAGTCCGGTGCGCTGATAGTCGCACTTGGCAAGGAGGCAGTGTTCACCTTCAGCTATAGCGGCATCAGCGAGGACGAAGCGCTGGCGCTTGCCGAAAAATCCGACTGGAAGGCGATCCAGACGGCGGCTCAGGCGAAGTAGCGGCGAGGGCGGCCCAGTCGCGCCGCCGCAATAGTCTTGCATCATTCGCTGCGATCGGCAATCTCAGCGCATGCGAACCGTGCTGTCCACCCGCTCGAAACGGCGCCTGAAGCTCACCTCCGCGCGTCTGCAGCGGCGCGCGATCTTCCTGCTTGGCGGCGTCGTGGTCGGCGGTGCCGCGGTCGTGCTTGCGCTGCTCGCCGACCAGGCACAGCTTGCCTTCGCGTTTCTGCTCTCGAAGTCGCGCTATGCGGCGCTCGTCGTGACGCCGCTCGGCTTCGCGGCCGCGGTGTATCTGACCAACCGCTATTTTCCCAACAGTCAGGGCAGCGGCATCCCGCAGGCAATCGCGGCACGCCATCTGACCGACCAGAAGGCAAGGAACAGCCTGGTTTCGATCCGGATCGCAATCGGCAAGGTCATCCTCACTTTGTTCGGCCTGCTGTGCGGCGCGTCCGTGGGACGCGAAGGGCCCACCGTCCAAGTCGGCGCCTCCATCATGTTTGCGCTGGGACGCTTCTCGCCGCGGCGTCAGCCCGGCCTCATCCTGGCGGGTGCGGCGGCGGGCGTCGCGGCGGCTTTCAACACGCCGCTCGCCGGCATCGTGTTCGGCATCGAGGAGATGAGCCGCGCCTTCGAGACGCGCGCGTCGAGCCTGATCATCGCAGCCGTCATCGCGGCCGGCCTCACCTCGATCGCGTTGATGGGCAATTACACCTATTTCGGTTCGAGCCCTGCGGCCCTCCGTAATGGTCTCGACTGGCTTGCCATCCCCGTGTGCGGCGTCGCCGGCGGGCTCGCCGGCGGGGTGTTCAGTCGCATCCTGATCACCATGGCGCGCGGCCTTCCTGGCAGCGTGGGGCCGGCCATCAAGCGCAACTCGCTGGTCTTCGCATTGGCCTGCGGCTTCGCCGTCGCAATCTGCGGCCTCATCTCGGGGGACACGATCTACGGCACCGGCTATTCGCAGGTGAAAACGGCGCTGGAGAGTGGTTCACCGTTGCCGACGGACTTCGGCCTGCTGAAATTTTTGGCGACTACGTTCGCGGCGATCAGCGGCATTCCCGGCGGCATCTTTGCGCCGTCGCTGGCGATCGGCGCCGGCATCGGCACCAATGTCGCGTCGCTGTTCGACGGCGCGCCGATTGCCGCGATCATGCTGCTCGGCATGGTCTCGTATTTCGCAGGCGTGGTACAGGCGCCGATCACGGCCTTTGTCATTGTGACCGAGATGACCGACAACCACGCCATGGTGGTGCCCCTGATGGCCGCGGCCCTGATCGCGCACGGGACGTCGAAGCTGATCTGCGAGGAGGGCGTCTACCACGCGCTCGCCAAGGGCTTTGTCGAAAGAGCGGAGTCACCTCGCGACAAGACGTAGGGTGGGCAAAGGCGTTCCTTCTCCGTCATTGCGAGGAGCGCAGCGACGAAGCAATCCAGAGCCTCATACTCGGCCCTGGATTGCTTCGCGGCGCCTGTCATCGGGCCGCGCTTCGCGCGGACCCGTTGGCTCGCAATGACGGTATAAGGCCTACCACCCCTCCAGCACGATCTTGCCGCGCGACTTGCCGCTCTCAAGCAGCGCATGCGCGCGCTTCAGATTGGCCGCGTTGATGCTGCCAAAGCTCTGGTCGAGCGTGGTGCGCAGCACGCCCTTGTCGATGAGATCGGCGACATCGTTGAGCAGGTGGTGCTGCGCGATCATGTCAGGCGTCTGGAACGAGGAGCGGGTGAACATCGATTCCCAGTGCACCGAGATCGCCTTGCCCTTGAACACGCTCATAGTGAACTCGGCGGGGTCGTCGATCAGGCCGAACTTTCCCTGCGGCGCCATGAAGTCGGCGATTGCCTTGTAGTGCTGCTCGGTGAAAGTGAGGCTTGCGACCAAGGCAACCGGCGGCAGCCTCAAGCTCTCGATCTGCTCCTTCATCGGCTTGCCATGGTCGATTACCGCATGAGCGCCTAGCTCGAGGCACCATTTCTGCGATTCGGGCCGCGTCGCGGTCGCAACCACCGTGAGCCCCGTCAGGCGGCGGGCAAGCTGGATCAGGATCGAGCCGACACCGCCGGCGCCGCCCGTGATCAAAAGCGTGCGCGGATCGACGCTCTTGCCGGGCACGGCGCCGAGCCGGTCGAACAGCAGTTCCCAGGCGGTGATTGAGGTCAGGGGCAGGGCCGCGGCCTGCGCGAAAGAGAGGCTTTCAGGCTTCTTGCCGACAATCCGCTCATCGACCAGGTGGAACTCGGAGTTGGTGCCCTGGCGCAGGATCGAACCGGCATAGAACACCTCATCGCCCGGCTTGAACAGCGAGACCTCGGGGCCGACCGCGTCCACGATTCCGGCGGCATCGTAACCCAGGATCTTGACCTGGCCCTCGGGCGGCTCGGCGCGCTTGCGCACCTTGTAATCGACCGGGTTGGCCGAGATCGCCTTCACCGCGACGCGGATGTCGCGGCCGGTCGGCTCGGGCTTGGGGACCTCGAAATCGATCAGGGCGTCCGCAGCGTCGATGGGAAGGGATTTCTTGTATCCGACCGCCTTCATGGCTTGTCTCCTGTGGGCTGAAAGCAGCCGCCTAACTGTCTGCTTGGAACCAACTTGGCAAGTACTGTAAATTCAGGGATATAGTCCCCAATCGGATACTATTGGACGAACTCTCATGAAACGACGGAATTTTGCCCACCGGCCGGGCTGCGCGGTTGAAGCCACGCTGGACTTGATCGACGGCAAGTGGAAGGGCGTCATCCTGTACCATCTGCAGCAGGGCACCCAGCGCTTTGGCGAACTGCGCAAGCAGATGCCCGGCATCACCCAGCGCATGCTGACCAAGCAGCTGCGGGCGCTGGAGCAGGACCGGCTGATCATTCGCAAGGTCTATGCCGAGGTTCCGCCGCGGGTAGAGTATTGCCTCTCCGAGATGGGCGAGAGCTTGCGCCCCGTGATCGATACACTAAAGGCGTGGGGCGAACGGCATCAGGAGCGGCTATCTTGCGCGCCCGCGCCGGATGCGGTCGCAGCCGAGGAGCGTGCGGCTTGAACCTCGCGCTTCCCATGACCGACCTCCTGCCTATATCAGGCCCTACCAATCCCAGGATCTCCCGCATGAAGCTCATCCGTCTCGCCGCAGCGCTTCTGGTTTCTGCGCTCATCGCAACGCCGTCGCTTGCGCAGGATCGTCGCGTGCCAGCCTCCGCCGCTGAACTCCGGCTGTCCTACGGGCCGATCGTGCAGCGCGTGCAGCCGGCGGTGGTGAACGTCTATGCGGCCAAGATGGTCCAGAACCACAATCCGTTCCTGGACGATCCGATCTTCCGCCGCTTCTTCGGCCTTCCCGGCGGGCAGCAGGAGCAGATGCAGCGCTCGCTCGGCTCGGGCGTGATGGTTGATGCCTCAGGCCTCGTCGTCACCAACGTCCACGTCATCGAGGGCGCCGACCAGGTGAAGGTTTCGCTGTCCGACAAGCGCGAGTTCGAGGCCGAGATCGTGCTGAAGGATTCGCGCTCCGACCTCGCGGTGCTCCGCCTGAAGGACGCCCATGAGAAATTCCCGACGCTCGATTTCGCCAATTCGGATGAGCTGATGGTCGGCGACGTGGTGCTCGCGATCGGCAATCCGTTCGGCGTCGGCCAGACCGTGACCCATGGCATCATCTCGGCGCTGGCGCGCACGCAGGTCGGCATCACCGACTACCAGTTCTTCATCCAGACCGATGCGGCGATCAATCCCGGCAATTCCGGCGGCGCGCTGGTCGACATGACCGGCAAGCTTGCCGGCATCAACACCGCGATCTATTCGCGCTCCGGCGGCTCGCAGGGCATCGGCTTTGCCATCCCCGCCAACATGGTGCGGGTGGTCGTCGCCTCCGCCAAGAGCGGCGGCAAATCGGTCAAGCGGCCGTGGCTCGGCGCGAAGCTCCAGACCGTGACGCCTGATATCGCAGACAGCCTTGGGCTGAAAACGCCGAGCGGCGCGCTGGTCGCAAGCGTCGTGCAGGGTAGCCCGGCCGCACGCGCAGGGCTGAAGGCGTCCGATCTCATCACCGCGATCGATGGCCAGCCGATCGATGATCCCAACGGCTTCGATTACCGCTTTGCGACCCACCCGCTGGGTGGCACCTCGCAAATCGACGCGATCCGTGGCGGCAAGACCCTGAAGCTTGCCGTCGCGCTGGAGACCGCACCCGATAAGGATCGCGACGAGATCACGCTGTCCGGCCGTTCGCCGTTCCAGGGCGCGAAAGTCGCCAACATCTCGCCGGCGGTCGCCGACGAATTGCACCTCGATGCGGACACCGAAGGCGTCGTCGTCACCGAGCTGTCCGAGGATTCCACGGCCGCCACTGTCGGCTTCCAGAAGGGCGACATCATCCTGGCGGTGAACAGCAAGAAGATCTCCAAGACCGGTGATCTCGACAAGGTGACGCGCGACCAGTCGCGGCTGTGGCGGATCACGCTGTTGCGCGGCGGCCAGCAGATCAACGTCACGCTGGGCGGATGAGCCCGAAGCGACCACGCGAGAGCGGCGCATCGCTGTTCGCGGCCGCCGGCCTCGAGCAGGACGCGCCGCATCCGCTGCCCGACCGGCTGCGTCCGCGCAAATTGTCCGACGTCGTCGGCCAGGATCACATCCTCGGCCCCGACGGCGCGCTGACCCGCATGCTGGAGACGCGCACGCTCGGCTCGCTGGTGTTCTGGGGACCGCCGGGCACCGGCAAGACAACCGTTGCGCGGCTTTTGGCCGACGCAACCGAGCTGCATTTCGAACAGATCTCGGCTGTGTTCTCCGGCGTCGCCGATCTGAAGAAGGCGTTCGATGCGGCGCGTGCCCGGCGCGAGATGGGCAAGGGCACGCTGCTCTTTGTCGACGAGGTGCACCGTTTCAACCGCGCGCAGCAGGATTCCTTCCTGCCCGTGATGGAAGACGGCACCGTGGTGCTGGTCGGCGCCACCACCGAAAATCCGTCCTTCGAGCTCAACGCGGCGTTGTTGTCGCGCGCACGGGTGCTGGTGTTTCACTCGCTCGATCCGGCTGCGATCGAAAAGCTGTTTCGCCACGCCGAGGAGGTCGAGGGCAGGAAGCTGCCGCTCGATGCGGAGGCGCGCGCGGTGCTGGTGCGCATGGCCGACGGTGACGGCCGCGCCTCGCTGACGCTCGCCGAAGAGGTGTGGCGCGCCGCGCGTCCGGGCGAGATTTTCGATGCGGCGCAATTGCAGGAGATCTTGCAGCGCCGCGCGCCGATCTACGACAAGTCCGCCGACGGCCACTACAACCTGATCTCGGCCCTGCACAAGGCGGTGCGCGGCTCCGATCCTGATGCTGCGCTGTATTATCTCGCGCGCATGCTCGATGCCGGCGAGGACCCGCTGTTCCTGGCGCGGCGCGTGGTGCGGATGGCGGTCGAGGATATCGGGCTTGCCGATCCGCAGGCGCTCGTCATCGCCAATGCTGCCAAGGACGCCTATGATTTTCTGGGCTCACCGGAAGGCGAGCTCGCGATCGCGCAGGCCGTGATCTATGTCGCCACCGCTCCGAAATCGAACGCCGCTTACATGGCCTTTGGTGCGGCCAAGCGGGTCGCGAAGGAAGCCGGCTCGCTGCTGCCGCCGAAGCACATCCTCAACGCGCCGACCGGGCTGATGAAGGACGAGGGCTACGGCTCGGGCTACGAATACGACCACGATGCGCCGGACGCCTTTTCCGGCCAGGATTATTTCCCCGAAAGCCTCGGGCGCCAGACCTTCTACGATCCGCCGGAGCGCGGCTTCGAGCGCGAGATCAGGAAGCGGCTGGACTATTGGGCGAAGCTCAGGCGGGAGCGGGCAGGGAAGTAGCCGACGCGCTTAGAAGAACTTGCCGAGGTACGTCGCCGCTTCATCCGAAATTCCGACGATCTTGTCGGTCGCCTGACGATAGAACTTGAAATTGAGCTCGCGGATCTCGAATCTCGGCCTTGACTGCGAATGCCATGCTTCCGCCCCTCGGCAGCCGAACCCTACGGGGTCGCGCTCCGCAGTCACCCGCTGAGCCGGGTCAATCAGCGCAGTTGTGGCGTTTTCACCGTGACGATTCGCGCCTTTTGGGCTAGGCAGACCGGATGAGCCGCCGCATCAAGAGAACCCAGTCAAGTCCCCGCGCACGCGACGAGCGCAAGGGGCCGCGTCCGCTTCGCGAGCGCCCCAAAGGCGAGCCGAAGGCTGGCTTCCGTCCACAGGGCAAGCCCGCCCGCTTTGCCGCCGAGCGCGGCGAGCCGCGACGCCCTGCCGAGCAGCCGGCGAAGCCACCGAAAGCCGCGGCCGAGCCGGCCGCGCTGCCGACCAAGGTACAGACCGTCGTCGTCACTGCTGACGAAAACAACATGCGTGTCGACCGCTTTCTCGAGGCGCGGTTTCCGGGGCTGTCGTTCTCCCACATCCAGCGCATCGTCCGCAAAGGCGAGCTGCGCGTGAACGGCAAGCGCGCCGATTCCAAGGACCGGCTGGAGGCGGGGCAGAGCGTGCGCATTCCCCCCTTGCGGCTGGATGCGCCGAAGCTCGCAGCCTCGCTGTCGGAGACCGAGCGGAAGACGCTGGACGCGCTCAAGGCGATGACCCTGTTCGAGGACGACGACGTGCTCGTCCTCAACAAGCCGGCGGGGCTCGCGGTGCAGGGCGGCTCCGGCACCACGCGCCATGTCGATCAGATGCTGGAGGCGATGCGCGACGCCAGGGCGCAGAAGCCGCGGCTGGTGCACCGGCTGGACAAGGAAACCGCGGGCTGCCTGCTGGTTGCCAAAACGCGCTTTGCTGCCACCGCGCTGACAGGCTCATTCCGCCACCGTTCCGCGCGAAAACTCTATTGGGCCTTGGTCGCCGGCGTCCCCAAGCCGAAGCAGGGCCGCATCTCGACCTATCTGGCGAAAGAGGAGAACGAGGACGACACCATCATGCGCATTGCTGCCCATGGCGACGAGGGCGCGAGCCATGCGGTGACCTATTACGCCGTCGTCGAGACGGCGGGGAGCAAGCTCGCCTGGGTCTCGCTGAAGCCCGTCACTGGCCGCACCCACCAGCTGCGCGCGCATATGGCACATATCGAGCACCCCATCGTCGGCGATCCCAAATATTTCAACCGCGAGAATTGGGAATTTCCGGGCGGCCTGCAGAACCGGCTGCATCTACTGGCGCGCCGGATCGTGATCCCGCATCCGCGCGGCGGCATAATCGACGCTACAGCGCCATTGCCGGCGCATATGCAGCAATCCTGGAACCTGCTGGGATTTGATGCGAGCCGCTTCGATCCGATCGAGAACGCGCCGGAGGAGTGAGCGCTCACGGGCAGCCGGACTTACCGCGCTGTCTTGCCTTCCTCGATCGCCTCCACCCGTGTCGTGATCTCGTTGATCTTGCGGTGAAGCATCTTTTGGCGCCCGAGATATCGGTATCGTTCCAGCGCGCGGCCGATGGCAACGGCCGGATAGCCGAACACGTAGGCGCCATCAGGCACATCGGAGAAAACTCGAGCTATGGCTGATTCTGGGTGACGCGGCCTGATCAGGCGGCGTGGCTTTCAGTGGTCGGAATGACCTCGATGCCGTCAGTAAACTTTACACCGGCGATGACCTTCGGCAACTGATTTGTTCCTTTCAGTCGGCGCCATGTCTTCGATGCGGCGTCGATCAACTTGAACACCATCAGCTTCGCGGTTTTCGGCGAGAGCGATCCTTTCGTTCGCACCGTCCGGTGCCGCACCGTGGAGAACACGCTCTCGATC
>NZ_AXAI01000028.1 GCF_000472425.1 Bradyrhizobium sp. Tv2a-2
GCTCATCTGCGCACCTCGAATCCGATCGAGAGCGTGTTCTCCACGGTGCGGCACCGGACGGTGCGAACGAAAGGATCGCTCTCGCCGAAAACCGCGAAGCTGATGGTGTTCAAGTTGATCGACGCCGCATCGAAGACATGGCGCCGACTGAAAGGAACAAATCAGTTGCCGAAGGTCATCGCCGGTGTAAAGTTTACTGACGGCATCGAGGTCATTCCGACCACTGAAAGCCACGCCGCCTGATCAGGCCGCGTCACCCAGAATCAGCCATAGCTCGCGAAACCAACTTCCCCAGCGACAAAGCCCCCGGCATTGTCGAATGGTCCCGAGAGTTCGTACGTTCCGTTAGGTTGCAAATAGAATACTTGGCTGGCCTCCGTCGCTTTGGTGCTCAAGACAAGCATGCTTGCTACGGCCAAAAGATACAACGCGCGCATAACTCAACCCCACTACGAAAAGCCGATCTAATCGTCCCGCACCAGTTGAGTCAATGCGACGTTGCGGAATTGGAGTGCCGAACGCCTCCGGCAACCTCAGGGCGCGCAAGAGGTAAATCAACGGCCAAGCCTGTATTTCTTGGCCGCCTTCTTACGTGGCTAGCCGTCCGCAGAGCTTCACAAATGAAAAGGCCCCGGTTCTGAACCGGGGCCTCTCCCGCCGCGGGCGTACATCCGGCCAAGCGGCTCACTCCGTTTATCGTAAATTCGCATTCGGGTTGATCGCAATCCCGCCCCATCGCAGCGGCTGGGGGAGCGATAAGCGGTGGAGCGGGAGCCAAGGCCGACGCGCGGTCTAAGCCTGAAAAGACTATCGCACGGTACTCGGGCCGACTGTTAGGCTGGTCACAGTGGTCGACCCGATTGGCCTTCCGCATGGACCATTCATGGCGAGGCTGACTGTCACTGTAAGGTGCGTGTGATTGCTCACACGGACAGAAAAACCACCCTCCCGTATCAAACCCGACTGCAGTGCACTGGCTTGCTTCGAGCCAGATGTTCACATGCAAAGGAGGAAAGTCATGAGTGGAATGCGTGAACTCACTAACACGGAAGTCGAGTCGGTGTGTGGCGGGGTCTCCGACCTCGGCAAGTACATCACAAAGGCAGTTGATGATGCTATCGGCGCTGCCATCGGGGGTAACCCTGGTAACGGCCCTGGTGTTTATCCTCAGCCGGCGTACAGTCCGCCGGCGAAGGTCGTGCCTCTGTAAAACGTACCGTTGCGGCCGCAGGGTGTCTCCGGCGGCCGCAACGCTCGCCCAGGATAGCGTTCCCGCAGGCGGAGTCTTAGAACGAGTCCATCACCCTGTTCATGGCGGGATGATTGCAGTTCTGGTAGGGGCGATCGGCTTGCTTGGAGACCAGGCCCAAAAAGCAATCTTTCAAAAGTAACTCGTGCCGCAAGGTAGCGAGCGCCACCACCCCTATTCAAGTTTTTCCACCTTCGCTACCAAGTTGGGATGTCGGCTTATCCTGTAAGTGGCGTTCTCACATTTCAGAACCCACACCGCATAGTTTGGCTTTGAGAGCTTGGTGTCGAGCCGGCCCAGTCGATCTCGGACCAGCGCGCCGCAACAGCCTCGTTTGTCCGGCACGCGGTGAAAATCAGAAAGCGAAGCATTGCAGCGGCGGTGCCGGTGGCCGCTGAGAGGTCGACCATGAACCGTGACGCATCAGCATAGGGTAGGGCAGGGTGTCCGCAGCTTCGGCAGCCTTTGCCTGCTCGCGCGCGGCCCGCTTCTCCTGGACGAGGTCGACGCCGGCGCGGACCTGCAAGCGCGCCGCGTCACGCAAGAGGCGAGCTTGTTTCAGCGAAACATCCTTGAAGGAGCCGAGGCCATGCCAGCGCTCCTTGCCCTTGAACCAGTATCGGTATGACCAATTCTTCGATTTCTCGCTTGCGACGATCAAATAGAGCCCCCGCGCCGTCGGCATATTTGCCGGGCGTCTTGGCGCTCGACGTCGAGGGGTTTAGTTTGCCTGCCATGTGCTTCTCCGGTGAAAACCGTCCTCCGAACCCACGGTGGAAGACTACGGTTTGCGTTCTGATTGGAGAGAACATCGGCGAACGCTGAAGTACAGCGTTTGCAAGCAAGCCGTTGAGATTACTGTGGATTCCGAACGGTGGCGAACAACGGAGAACAGGATACTGGCGGAAGGGGTGGGATTCGAACCCACGGTACCCTTGCGGGCACGCCGGTTTTCAAGACCGGTGCCTTAAACCACTCGGCCACCCTTCCAGATCAATGATTTCAATCGCTTAACGCATGCTCCTGAAGAACGCTCCGAGAACTTGGACCCAAGATGGTCCCAAGCACGCGGTAGTAGCCATCAACCTGATCGTGACGCTGATGACAAGGGGCATCGTGGCAAAGATCACAAATCCTACTTCAGAAAGGTGGATGCCAGATTGCCGAGCGCAGTCGTAAGGGACTGGTCGGCCTGCATGGACCGCTTCCGCTTGACATAGTTGCGGAGCAGGATGGCCGGATCATCGCCGATCCGATGTGCCACTGTGTGAATCGGAATGCCGGCATCGAGGAGGGCGGTCGCGTGGCCGCAGCGGAGATCGTGGAACCGCACGTTGCCAAAATCCCTCTCGTCCAATTTGATCAGCCCGGCGCGGCGCGCAAACTCCTTCGAGAAGTTGCGCGGATTGGGCGGTTTGGCGAGATCGACGTGCTCGCCCGCCTCGGGCACGGCCGGAAACATCAGCGCGTTGGGAGCAACCGGACGCGGTTGCCAGCACGATGACGGGATAGAGGCTGGACGATTTGAAGCCCGCGACCAACGCGGCGAGCTCTCTTTCTTCGAGGCCTTCGCCGATGCTATCGCCCTCGCTCTCGCCGTCATCGGCCGGTTGGCAATCCGGGTTCGGTATCTTGCTCGACCTTGAGCATGGGGTTGCTTGCGATCTCGCCCTTATGGTGTGCGGTCGCGAGCTCTGCCGCCGTCCTGATCAGCTGCTCACTCATCGCAGCAGACTCGCTGGGAGCCGTTCCCGCTTGGACACCGCGCTTGCTTCTTGGCCGCCTTCTTCCGCGGCGCCGGGGAAGTCTCAAGCTCTTCGGAGCGAGACTTATCTAGACCCAATACCCAGGGTCTGCTCGATATCGAAGCTGTAGTCTTCGACCTCGAAGAGGCCGCCACTTGAGGTCGGTTTGGAAGAGGCCTTGGAAGGTGCCCCTGCCGATACCTTGTCGAGCTGCTCATCGGTCAGTTCGTTGACGTGATCTTCGGGGTTCTTTTGGTTCATGTCCTGCTCCTCCGTCTGAAATGTGCTGAGTCATGCTTTGACCACAGTCGCCGAACAGTGAGATTTGTCACAGAGGCCCGGATGCATGTGGTTGGACGGCTGGTTGCGAGTCGGCGGTCTCCCAGTCGGGCCCACGAGGTACGGCGAGTGACGCAGCTACTCCGATACGAGGCTGCGCGCTCGGCATTGGCCGAATCTCGAAGTGTCGACGAGGTGAAGGACATCCGCGACAAGTCAGAGGCGATGAGGGCTTACGCTCGCATGGCCAAGGACACCCAGCTCGAGATCGACGCCACAGAATTGCGGCTACGAGCTGAGCGTCGGCTGGGATTATGCTTGATGCTGAAAAGCAGGCAGGGCGGTTAGGTCCAGGCCAACCTAAAAAGAATGGTAACGAAACCGAACCATTCTCTCGTGTGACGCTAGATCAGATTGGAATCGATAAACAGCTTTCATCACGGTCTCAGAAAATCCCGGGCATCGGCGAGCAAGTTTTCAAGGCTATGGTCGAGAGCGTGCGCGATCGCATCGCAAAAGGAGATCGCGTCGCGCTCGACGTGACCCAGGGCACAGTCTGGGGCCATGCGGGCCAATACGCTGAGGTTGTCTCAACGAGTAAATAGCAGAGTTCGCAATGAGCTTCACAGACACCCTTGTGGCGGTCGATTATTTCATCAACCGTGCGATGTCTGGCGCTTGGGCATCGGTATGTCGAGATGTGCTCCGGCGTAAGCGGCGGCAGCCACCGGCAGAGGACGACTATGGCGGCGGCGACATCTGTTCTTTGGAGCAGACAACTTCTACAGAGGACGATCAGCCGCTCGAATGAAGGGCAAGCGTCGTGGCGGCAGAGTAACTCGCTTAATGACCCCGTTCGCGACCCCACAACCGCGGCGGCTTTTTTGTCACGCAAAACAGGGCCGCGCCAGCCTCGAAGAGCCAGACAAGGTATCGCTCTCGTCCAGTTTCAATGCGTCTTTGCGATTTTCGGCACAGCAAGAAAGCACGGCTCGACTTAATCTTGCTGTACTTTCTCCCTGGACTGGACCCGTCGCCAATGGCGAGGCGCTTCTTGAAGACGGCGCTCTCGGTCATCGGCAAATGAAAAGGCCCCGGCTGTTAACCGAGGCCTCTCCCGCCGCGGGCGTACATCCGGCCGCGCGGCTCGTTATCGTAATTCGCATTCGCAAGTCATCCCGCCCCACCGCTGCGGCTGGGGGGGAGCGATAAGCGGTGGAGCGGGAGCCAAGGCCGACGAGCGCGGTCTAAGCGGGGAAAAGCCTATCGCGCGGTACTTGGACTGACTGTTAGGCTGGTCACAGTCTCCCGATGGTGAAACTCGATATTTTCACGGAGCAATGAAATCCCGCTCCACCGCCCCCGGCCGCTGGAGGCTGTATGACGGTGGAGCGGTTTAGCCCGAAGCGGAGAGAGCACTTCAGCATGTCGCAGGGTCAACTACGATTCGGGCAGCGAAACGGCCGAACCATGAAGACAGTCAGATCGATCGAAAGCGCTGTAGTGCTGAGAAGGCGATGACAACCAAGCTGGCCGGAGGATATTTGGCGATCGGCGGCCGATTGATCATGAACGCTTGCGATCTCGATTTGCTGGCTTTTCCCATCTCCCTGGCTTGACTTCGGTGAAGCCGTGCTTGCGCAAGATGCGGTCCATCGACCGCGCGCTTCGAACTCCGGCGATCCATTGCCGGGCGCAAGAGAGGCGGTCATCAAAAATGTCGGAGATCGTCTCGGTTGGGCCGCTGATCGACCGCGACTTAACGTGACCCGGGGCACAGTCTGTGGCCATGCGGGCCAGTACTCTGAGGTCATATCAACGAGTAAATAGGCTTCGCAATGAACTTCACAGTCTCTTTGGCTGAGCGCACCCTTGTGGCGGCCGATTATTTCATCAACCGTGCGATGTCTGGCGCTTGGGCATCGGTATGTCGAGATGTGCTCCGGCGTAAGCGGCGGCAGCCACCGGCAGAGGACGACTATGGCGGCGGCGACATCTGTTCTTTGGAGTGGACAACTTCTACAGAGGACGATCAGCCGCTCGAATAAAGGGCCAGCGTCGTGGCGTACAAATGCGCCAGAGTTACTCGCTTACTGGCTCCGTTCGCGTTCCCACAAACCGCGGCGGGATTATCACGCGAACAGCGCGGCGCCTGCCTCGGTGAGCCGGACAAAGGTGCCGCTCTCGTGCATCAGCCAGCCTTGAGCGATGGTGTGTAAAGGGAAATTATGACACCAAGGGAACCCGCAGCGGTCCCAGTGGCTTCTATTTTTCGGAGACGGAATCCTCGTGAGGAGCGGGACAGTCACCGATCAAGGTCCGGGCGGCGTAACGCCCGTCCGGACTTGATCAACCTCCCAGTCAAGATTGGAGAGACTTATATGCATCGACGCCATGTCACTGGCGCGCGCAACAGGCTTGACCTTAGCGATCGCGTGCAGGTCCGGATTGTGCGAAAGCGTTTGAAGGTCTCCGAGGAGGATCTGGCCAAAATAGTTCGAACGGCCGGTAATTCGATAGCCGCAGTTGCCAAAGAGGCCACTTCGCGAAAGCGCCTTACACTGCCGGGAAGTCAAATGCCGCCCGAGGAGACGATCGCCTCGATTGCGAAATCAGAAATGGTTCGCTGAGCGCCCTTATCCCCGCGCCGCTCGGGCACCAGCTTTAGCTTGCTCCAGGTCGCATCGCTGGTGCGACACATATCGCACACCCTCTTCCGCAGCGTCGAGGTGGCCCCTCACTCGTTGGAAGAGCAAGCGCACATGCCGCGGCACTGTGAAGCGCGTCACACCGACCGTAAATCCACTTCAGGCCGCACCGGCCTCGCGATTGGGATGAACTGTGACCAAGCCCACATACGCGCTAGAAAAGATCAGGCAATTGTCACCGCCAGCCGCAGGAGAAAAGCATGACCAAATCTGCACCACGTGAGCAGTTGACCGACAAGGCCGTGATTGCGTTGACGGAGGCGGATCTGGACCTCGTCGTGGGGGGCGGGGAGTATCTTAAATACGAAATGTCGAACGTTTTTATAAGCTCCTATAGCGCCAGTGGCGGTGCTCAAAGCGTCCCCACTGAGCCGCTGGTAATGCACTAACGGCCTCGCGAGAGGAGATCATACAATGTGCGCAGATCGTCCCGAGCCAAATCAGCCCAGTGCCATCAAGTTTGAGCTGAGCGATTTGGAGCTCGAAAACGTAGTTGGCGGCAGTAGCGCAAAGACATTTCCGGCGAATACCAATCGGCTCGATCCCTACAGATCTTTCAATTTTCGGGTGACCCTTGGTTGATTCTCGCGGGCGTCCGCAGAATGGCGCGGGGCTTCGGTCCCGCGCTTTTCTTTTGTCCAAACTCTGTCCCAAGATGTGTTGGACACCTACGGACGGGACTAGACGCCGCTGGATGCAAGCGGCGTTGCGTCGGGTGGAAGCCCCTGACGCAGCAGACAAATCAGGACATCAACGGACGGCTGGCAACGGTCACGGGAGTTTTTCAAGACCGGTGCCTTAAACCACTCGGCCACCCTTCCAAGTGTTGGAATTGCTCAGCTTTTCGGCCCGTCTCAAGAAGTTTATCCAGATCTGGCTACCGAATTGCTACCCAACATCGCCCGGAGCCCGGTTTATGGTGAGCCGGAGTATCAACCTCGGAACGCAGTTCGTTCCGCGCCGGGACATGGCCATGGTCGGCACGCGGCGTCACTACGTGAAGGCCGCGTCGAAAATTTCCACGTCGATGAGCGACGGCTTGGCGATCGCCGTACCGTCGGGGTTGAGCTGCAACGACCGCCGCAGCGTTGGGACCACGATGCCGGAAAATGGCTGATGCGCCCACGAATAATGCGCGACCGGGACGCCGAGGAGATCGTGATCGGTCCGCCGCTGCAGGCCTGTCGCATCGAAATAGAACGTCTGTTCGCGGGAATGCGTGACGATGTCGGGCGGAAAGGTAGCGCGAAGGCGCCGCCACTCCTGGCCATGCTCGTGCCATGGCGACAGCTCCTCTATCTTGACGTCCGGATCAGTCAGCACGAACGGTGTCGTCAGATAATTCCAGATCGAAAAGCCACAGAAGAAGACGAGATACAGCTCGTCCCATGCCGTCCGTTGGGTGTGGTCGCAGAACGCCTCGAGCGGATCGCGCCAGGTCCGCAGGACGTTGCCCTCGGGGCTCTCGATGGTGACGCAGTCCGGTTGATAGAGCCCGCCCATGCCGGGATCGGCAAATCCGCTAAATCGCACCGACTGTGTCCGTGTCGATCCCTCGGCGACGACCTCCTTGAAGCGACCGGTCTGGCCCACGCGGGAAAAGAAAGCGCCGTCGATAGAGAGCTGCAATGTAAATTGCCGGAAGCTACTCCAGCGCATCCAACCTCCGCTGGCTTCAATTGCGTCATCAAGAAGAGCCATGTTTCGCCGATTCCGTCGTCAGGCCGGGCACAGCAGGTAAGGCATCCCGACCTGCTGCCACCATGACGGGCCGGCTCGGATTTGGCGTGTTAGAAGTTGTTAGGAGTTGCGAGCTTTTGCCCGACGCTATCTAGCTGGCCTACCTAGGGTTTTAGCGCGTCCAGCAGGGTTCGGGCGGCGACCAGATCGAGGCTTCCGAGACCTTCCTCGTAGCGGGCATAAAGCGGTGCAATCAGCGTACGCGCCTTGTGATCGCGACCGCTCCGCTGCCAAAGCCGCCCGAGGGTGAGCGCGGTGCGCAATTCCCAGCCGAGCGCGGATTGATGACGAGCAATGTCCAGGGATCGGCGCAGGCTCGTCTCCGCCTCGGCGGTGCGGCCGCACAAGCCGAGGATATGTCCCTTGACCCGAAACATTTCGGGCAGATCGGCGGTTTCACCGCCATCGCCGATCCGGGTGATGGCCCGGTCGATCGTTTGCAGTGCTTCATCGAGCTCGCCTTGCGCGGCGAGGCCCTCGGCCGAGGCGGTTGCAAACATCGTCGTCATGATCCGGTGGCGTGTTGCGTCGAGCATGGCCTGGCTGCGGCGCAGAAGCTCAATTCCCGCACGCACGTCCCCGCGACGAACCAGGAGTTCTCCCTTCTGGCCGATGCCGACGGCATGATAGGGACCGAGCAAATGCTTGGCCGCATGATCGATCAAACGCTCGATCATGCGTTCGGCACTCGCCCAGTCGCCGATCCAGAGAAACACATAGATCGTCCAGACCAGGGAAATTCCGATCGTCAGCGGCTGGTCGAGACGCTCGGCCTCGGCCACCGTATATCGCGCAGCCTCCACGGCCCGATCCGGTTGGCCGGTCAGCCAGAAGCTTCGCGCCAGCGCCACCAGGGCCACGATGCGGTCGTCATATCCGAGGTGCAGGATGTTGAGCCGCTGCGAGCTTGGATTTTGCGTCATCGCGCTCTGGCAGAGTGCGACCGCCGGTGCCTGATTGCCGATCAAATGATGCGCAACGCCAAGCATCCACTCGACATTCAGCGTGCTTGCGGGATCGTTCAGCACTTGCGCAACGACCGCCCCTTGCTCGCCGACGCGCAACGCACCAGCAAAATCGCCGATCCGGGTCAGATAGATGTGGAGTCCGCGCAAGAGCCATAACTGCCAGTGCGCGTCGTCGAGAGATCGGGCAAGGTCGAGGCTGCGCACAAAGGCCGAGTGCACGGCTTCCGTATTGCCCTTGGTGAACATGATCGACACGCCGAGCGCAGCCTGCAGATCCATCTCCTGTCGTGGGCCTATCGGCGAGGCATCGAGAGAGGCGAGGGCCAGCTCGCACCAGCGGTAGCACTCGGACAACAGCGACAGCTCCAGGAAGAAATGAGCTGCCGCCGCGGCAAGCTCCACCCCGATCTGCCGGTCGCCGCAGTCGGAGAAGCTCCAGTCCAGCGCAGCGCGGACATTGGCGATATGTTCGGCATGTGGCAGGAAACCGGCATTGCGCGCAGCAGTCGTCGGCTTGATCAGGATGTCTGCCAGCAGGGCACTGAAGTATCTGGCATGGACACGCGCGACCCTGTCGGTTTCGCCGGCGTCCGCGAGTTTCTGCGCGACAAAGGCGCGGGTCGTATCCAGCAGGCGATAGCGCAGCGGGCCCACGGCAGAAGAGGTCGTGATCAACGATTTCGCCACCAGGTTCGCGATCGTCTCGATGACGTCGGGCTCGCTGACACCGTCGCCGGCCGCAACCGCGATCGCGGCGTCGAGTGTGAACGGCCCGACGAATATCGACAATCGACGCAGCACAGCGCTCTCGGCGGGAGGCAAGAGATCGTAGCTCCAGGCAAGCGCGGCACTCAACGTCTGGTGCCGGGGGACTGCGGTGCGCCGCCCGTGCCACAGCAGTGAAAAGCGGCTGTTGAGCAGCGACGCGATGCCGGCAATCCCATAGGCATTGACTCGTCCGGCGGCGAGCTCGATCGCGAGCGCAATGCCGTCAAGCCTTGTGCAGATGTCCGCAACCAGCGGCGCGTCGCGGTCGCTGAGCTGGAACTCACCCAGGTGTGCGGTGATCCGCTCGATGAACAGCTGCGCCGCGGGATAGGCAAGCACGTCGGCAGCACTCAAGCCGCTGCGCTGGGGAGGGCAATCCAGCGGGAACAGCCGGTAGACCTGCTCGGTCTCGGTCCGGAAAGATTCGCGGCTGGTCGCGAGGACGTGAAGATCAGTTGCTTCGCGAACGATCGTTTCCGTGAGCGGCGCCAGCGTGTCCAGGACATGCTCGCAGCTGTCGAAGACCAGCATCATGCGCTTGTCGCGCAGGAAGGTGAGCAGGCCGGGCAGGGGATCATCGGAACTGACAGTCAGTCCCAGTGCCGAAGCGATCGCATTGGGGACGAGAAGCGTGTCCTTGAGAGCACCGAAATCAACCGGGAACACCTGGCCATCGAAGGTAGCCAGCTGCCGATGCGCGACAGCCATGGCAACGGAGGTCTTGCCGATGCCGCCCGGGCCGACGATGGTGACAAAGCGCTGCTGGGCCAGTGCCGTCGAGACCTTGTCGACGGCCTCGGCCCGTCCGATCATCTTGGTGAGCGGAGCAGGCAGCGAATGGTTGCTCGCGGGCAGGCCCGCGGATTGCGCGGCCGGTGATTTTGCCAACGGCGCAACCGGCGCCGTAAAGCAATAGCCGCGACCGGGCACATTCACGACATAGCGCGCAGCGTTGTCGCCGAGCACCTTGCGCAAGGCCGTCACGTGGAACCGAAGGCTGCCTTCGTCCACATTCACATCGGCCCAGACATGCTCGACCAGCTCTCTCTTGTTGACGACTTCGCCGGGCCGCTCCGCAAGAAAGATCAGAACGTCGAGCGCGCGGCCTCCGATGTGAACGGGGTCACCGTTCTTCTCCAGGAGCCGCGCCTTGGGAAACAGCCTGAAAGGGCCGAACGAGGTCGCGGAGTCCTCGGTTTGACTATTGGGCACGTCTTCCTCTTCGTGGGATCGACTGGAAGCTTCGTTGCCCCCAAAGACCGGCACAGTCGCCGATTTCGCCCAATTTTTATCGAAATGCACTCCGTCCACCCGGCACTTTAGTTCAAGGACGCGTCTCGTGCCAGAGCGGCGAACATAACAGAATCTCGCATCGTTTAACGAGCGCAAATCATCCGCCTGGTCCATTATGGGGTTGCATCGCAGGTCAAGTCCCATTCAATTCGGGAGGATACGGTGCTCGATCGCAGCTCACGAATCCACGAAAGCATTCTTCAATCGCAGCAGGCGCCCCATGCCGACGAGTCAGCGAGCGATTGGGAACTCGTGCTACGCGAAACCAACCATCGGATGAAGAACACGTTGACCCTGCTCGGGGTCTCGGTTCGCCGGGAGTTTGCGCGCGGAGGGGCGAACGGACTATCTCAGGCGGTCGATCGGATTGAACGGCGTGTCGCCGCCTTCGCCAGGCTGTACCAAATCCTGTCGGGTGACGCGGAGCATCAAGTGCTCGCGGTTGCCGACTTTTTCGCAAGCCTGTGTGGCGCCTTGTCGGAGGCGATCCTGGAGCCCACCGGTATCCGATGCGAAGCGATGATCGATGGCGGAACGTTGCCAGCGGCGCAGTGTCATCGGCTTGGCCTCATGGTGACGGAGCTTGTCACGAATGCTGCAAGGCATGCATTTCCGGGCGGCCGTGCTGGACAGATCCGCGTTGAGGCGCTGAAGCGGAATGGCAATTGGTATTGTACAGTAGCGGATAACGGAATTGGTGCCGGCGGTTCGCTTCAGGGCACCGGCGGCCGCATCCTGGAGCGCCTGGCGCAAAGCATCGGGGCTGAGATCCACGGGGATAGCGGTCGCCTCGGCACCTCAGTCACCATCGTCGCGCCCGCCTGGACTAAGGACCATACTGGCCGATCGCCGTGAAGCAGGGATGCGGGGGAGTCATCGGATGTCCGAGGCCAGCAAAGAGAAGCCGGAGACACAGGGTGCACCTCCGTCGGGTCCCCCGGCGTCCGAGTGGGACTTCTGCTCGATCACCGAGCTGTCGCAGGCCTTGCAATCGCGGAAAATCTCCGCATCCGAACTGCTCGCGCATGTGATCGCGCGCATCGAGGCATTGGACGGGCGCATCAATGCCGTGGTGGTTCGCGACTTCGAGCGCGCTAGCGATGCGGGAAGGGCCGCCGATGCTGCGCTCGGCCGCGGCGAGCAGGGGCCGTTGCTCGGCATTCCTGTAACCCTGAAGGAGCCCTTCAACGTTGCCGGACTGCCGTCGACATGGGGATTCCCTGCGTTCCGGAATTTCATGCCCACGGAAGATGCACTCGTCGTCTCGCGGTTGAAGCAGGCGGGTGCCGTCATCATCGGCAAGACCAACATTCCGATCGGGCTGCGTGATTTTCAGAGCTATAACGACATCTACGGGACCACGGGCAATCCCTGGGACCTGGGCCGCTCGCCCGGCGGCTCTTCAGGCGGCTCTGCGGCCGCGCTCGCGTCCGGGTTCGGGCCACTGTCGATCGGGTCGGATATCGGCGGTTCCGTCCGGGTGCCGGCGCATTTCTGCGGTGTCTTTGGCCACAAGCCGAGCTTCGATCTGGTCCCGTTGCGCGGCTACAGCCTGCCGCCTGCACGACCCGTACCGGGCCGCGGCGATCTTGCCGTGGCAGGCCCGATGGCGCGGCACGCCTCCGATCTTGCACTTGGGCTCGATGTGATCGCCGGGCCGGACGAGGCGCGCGATGGCATCGGCTACCGTCTGGCGCTGCCTGCGCCGCGGCACGCCGATCTCAGGAGCTTTCGCGTTCTCGTCGTCGATACCCATCCACTGATGCCGACGGACCATGCGGTGCGGACAGCCATCGGAAATCTGGCACAGCGGCTCGCCGGGCTCGGCGTCACGGTCGCGCACAACAGCGCATCCTTGCCAAGTCTCGCGGACTCGGCCCGCCTCTACATGAAACTGTTGAACGCGGCGCGCAGCCCGCGTATGGCAGCGGACGCTTTTGCGGAGGCATCGCGGGCCGCCGCGGCGCTGTCGGCCGACGATCACAGCCTGCAGGCCGAGCGCATGCGCGGCACTGTGGTAAACCATCGCGACTGGCTCGCAACCGATGCGGCCCGCCTGCAGTTGCAGCAACAGTGGAGCCAGTTCTTTCGTGACTGGGACGTCGTAATCTACCCGGCGGCCGCGGTCCCGGCGTTTCCGCACGACCATTCAGAGCCGCTCGGTGCGCGGCATCTCGATATCGACGGAACGGCCTATTCTTACGAGGATGCGTGTTTCATATGGGCGGACCCCGCATCCACCTGCGGCCTGCCGGCGACTGCGGTTCCAATCGACCGTTCCCCATCCGGATTGCCGCTCGGCGTGCAGGTCATCGGGCCTTACCTTGGGGATCGCACGACAATCGCCTTTGCTGGCCTGCTGGCGCGCGAGTTCGGCGGGTTTGTTCCGCCTCCCTTGTAGGGCTCCGAGCTTGCGTCCACTGCGCCCGGAAAGTGTCGACGCTTTCCGCTCGGACCAGCGCGTTGTCTCTCGCAGTCCCTAACAGGGCCTAACAATACATAACGGGCATTTTCTCCGGCTCAGCGCGAATGTAATGGGGCGACAGGTGCAGCGACGGCACGCTTGTCAGGCACCGAGGCGTTCGGATGTGCGGACGAGACAGAGGAGGGCGGGCAACCTGCGCTGCCATTGGCGGCGGCTTGGTGCTGAGTCTCAGGCTGCCGTTCGGTCGCAGCGCATCCGCGTCGTGACCAGTGCGTCGGCCATCGTGCCCGCCATCGGCAATGCGATCTACGCAGCGACCGGAAAGCGCTTGCGCAAGATGCCGGTCGATCCCAACATTCTCAAGCGTACGGTTTGAGCGAAGCGCAAGCAAGGAGAGGAACAGCAAATGATCAGAAAAGCAAACGCGGTCTGGCACGGCAACGGTCGCTCCGGCAATGGCAATCTGACGACCGAGTCCGGTGTGCTGGCCGAGACTCCATATTCGTTCAAAACACGGTTCGAAAGCGAGAAGGGCACCAACCCCGAGGAGCTGATCGCGGCGGCGCACGCGGGATGTTTCACCATGGCGCTGGCGTTCGGCTTGCAGGCGGCGGGCTTCACGCCGACCGAGCTCGCAACGGAGGCAGCCGTCACGCTCGAGCAGGAAGGGCAGGGATTTCGCATCAGTCGCTCGGCCTTGACCTTGCGCGCGAAGGTACCCAACCTCGACGAAGCGGCATTTACGCGCATCGCCGGCGAAGCCGAGAAGAACTGCCCGGTGTCCAAGGTCCTCAACGCCACGATCACGCTGGACGCCAAGCTGGTCCAGTGATCGGGATGTCACGCGTGTCGCTGCCTTGAAATCAGGAGAAGCACAAATGTCGCGGCCGCATCAGCCGGATCAGTCGAGTTTCAGATCAATCCTGCCCGAAGACATCAGCTGGCAACCCTTTCCGGCTTTCCCGCCGGCGGCGCGCCTCGCCGTTCTGGTAGGCCATCCCGCCGAACCCGGACCCTATGTGGTCCGAGTGAAGGTGCCCGGAGGCACCAAGCTCATGCCGCACAAGCACCCGGAAGATCGCATCTACACGGTCATGTCTGGTGTGTTCTATATCGGCCTCGGTGAAACGTTCGACGGCGACAAGGTGAAGGCCTATCCGCCGGGCAGCGTCATCGTGCTGCCCGGCGAGACCTGGCACTTCCACTGGGCGAAGTCAGGTGAATACGTCACCCAGGTCTCGGCGATAGGGCCGCTTGGGCTTGATTATCACGATGCCGCCGACGATCCGCGAAAGCAGGGCGGACATTAAAGCGTTCAGGACATCGCCGACGTCGTCATGTTCTGGAAAGTGACAGCCTTCGCGTACGCCGAATCCTTATCACGTGATTGAGCTTTGCGGGGGCTTCACGCAAGGGCGGGGGCGAACTACTGTGCACCGTGGTCCCAGCATGATGCCTGGGGTTTGATCTGATTCCGGCATCGTCAAATCTTTCCCCAGGGATGACACGATGACAGACGCCTACGAGATCGTCGAGCACAGCTACGACGTTGTCATTGTCGGCGCCGGCGGCGCCGGGTTGCGGTCTGCGCTCGGCATGGCGGCTTCTGGACTGAAGACGGCCTGCATCACCAAGGTGTTTCCAACGCGCAGCCACACCGTCGCGGCGCAGGGCGGCATGGCCGCCTCGCTCGGGAACATGGGCGACGGCGACAATTGGCGCTTCCACATGTACGACACGGTCAAGGGATCCGACTGGCTCGGCGACCAGGATGCGATCGAATATATGTGTCGTGAGGCCGCGCCCGCCGTGCTGGAGCTCGAACATTACGGCGTCCCGTTCTCGCGCACCAGCGAGGGCAAGATCTATCAGCGTCCGTTCGGCGGACAGACGATCGATTTCGGCAAGCAGATGGCCCAGCGCACCTGCGCGGCGGCCGACCGCACCGGTCACGCCATCTTGCACACGCTCTATCAGCAGTGCCTGAAGCACGACACGGTGTTCTTCGTCGAATATTTTGCGCTCGACCTTTTGATGGATGATGACGGCGCCTGCCGCGGCCTCATAGCCTGGAACCTGGAGGATGGCACGCTGCATCGGTTCCGGGCGCATCGTACGGTGCTGGCCACCGGCGGCTATGGCCGCGTCTATTTCTCCTGCACGGCGGCGCATACTTGCACCGGCGACGGCAACGCCATGGTGCTGCGTGCTGGCCTTCCGCTGGAGGATATGGAGTTCACGCAGTTTCATCCCAGCGGCATCTATGGCTCGGGCTGCCTGATCACCGAAGGCGCGCGCGGCGAGGGCGGCTATTTCACCAATTCGCAAGGCGAGCGATTCATGGAACGCTATGCGCCGACTGCCAAGGATCTCGCCGGACGCGACGTCGTCTGTCGTGCCATGACCATCGAGATCAACGAGGGACGCGGCTGCGGCCCCCGCAAGGACTATATCGAGCTCCATCTCGAACATCTCGGCGCCGCCGTCCTGCATGAGCGCCTGCCCGGGATCAGCGAAACCGCGAGGATCTTCGCCGGCGTCGACGTCACGCGCCAGCCGATCCCGGTGCTGCCGACGGTGCACTACAACATGGGCGGCGTGCCCACCAATCTGCACGGCGAGGCGGTCACCAAGCACAGTGGCAATCCGGACGCGATCGTTCCGGGCCTGATGGCGATCGGCGAATCGGCGTGCGTTTCGGTGCACGGCGCCAATCGGCTCGGATCCAACTCGCTGCTCGACATCGTCGTGTTCGGCCGCGCCGCAGCTCACCGCGTGACGGAGACCTTGCGCGCCGGTGAGAGCCATCCGCAGGCGCCGCAGGGGCCAACCGAGCGCGCCATCGAACGGATCGACCGCATCAGGTGGTCAAAGGGCAAGACCGGCGCCGGCGACATCAGACTTGCGATGCAACGGACCATGCAGCGGCATTGCGCCGTGTTCCGCACCGGCTCACTGCTGGAGGAAGGGGAGCGCGAGCTGGATAAAGTCGTCGACATGATGCGCAGCGATCTGTCGGTCGCCGATCGTTCGATGATGTTCAACACCGATCTCGTCGAGGCGCTCGAGCTCGACAACATGCTGGCGCAAGCGAGCGTCAGCGTAACATCCGCGATCGGCCGCACCGAGAGCCGGGGTGCCCATGCCCGCGAAGATTTTCCAAAGCGGGACGATGTGAACTGGCTGAAGCACACGCTGTCATGGCTCGATGCGGACGGCCGGGTTCGGCTCGACTACCGCCCGGTGCATCTGCAGCCGCTCTCCAACGACGTGCCGAGCATCCCGCCCAAGGAACGCGTCTACTGACTTGAGAAGCCGCCAATCAGCATTGCCAGTTCGCTCCGCACGCGTGCGACCACGTTGGCAAAATCCGGCGCTCAAGTGCTGCAGGCCAGCCTCGAAGAGCTGGCGAGGTGCGGGCGTCGTCGTCGAGGTCGGGTCGTTCCTGGAGCCTTCGGCGGCCCGGCTGTCCTTCATCGGCGCGCTTCAAGCTGACGGAGGAGCGCCAACTCATAGATGATTCGGTGCATCCGGAAAATTTGCTCCGGTCGACCACCATCGCGCCAAAACCGTCCCCCCGATTGTCGCCGGCCGAGATCAACCCTGTTTGGACTGTTTGGGCTCGGGCAATTTGACCGGCACGTGGGGCGAGGTGCTCACGACACGTGGGGCGCCGTCAGCGTAAACTCGGCCCGTCAGCATGGTCTCCAGCATCAAAAAGAATTTTTCGGCAAGCATGACACTTCTCATCCAAAACGGCTGCAACTCAAATTCTGTACCGCGGTGGCAAAAGAATCTCGTTTGAGCTCACCAGGTGGTGGCTGCAAGATGATGTTTTCGCATCTCCATCAGACGAGCCCGGCAATAAAATCGGTAAATCAAGCTAAGAACAGTCCACATGATCGAACTCCGCTGTTTGATCATTGAGGGAGCGAATGTTGGCGCGCTCCGGTTTCTGGCCGTCTTCGTGCACTTGCAAAAATGATTTCGTCGCAGCCGCTGATCGTTTCGCGTCATTGCCCGCCGCGAAGTCAGCTCACGGCTTTGCGAGCCGGGGGCACGGCCAAGCGGCAGGTGTTGGTTAGCAAATTTGGGTCCGGATTACTGACCCATCAACCCGGACTTGGGCGGGCAAAACGGCATTCGGGCTGCGCGCACCGCCACCGCCCATTCGAGCGGACGCGCGACCGCGTTCTCGTCTTAGGTAAAAGCGAAAGCCAATAGGCTCGAGCAAAGCAGCGCCAAGCCTGCCGCAGTCAGAGCCAGGAAGCCGTCGGAGACAAGGTCATGATTGCGCATGATACACCCTCCGAATCAATGCTCGCTCGAATTGATTAAAACTTTCCGAACGAGCCGATTTTCATGATCGGTAGACGCAACGAACCAAGGAGCTGAACCTCAGGCCCAGCGCACCCCCTCGAACACGTGAGCCAGGAAGATCCCGGCACCAAGTAGACCCATCAATGCAGTCACTGTTTCGAACATCGCAAACTTCCTTCGCGCCCCACGTGCGAGAAAGCACGGTGCCCCCCTACACAGTCAAAAAGATTCAAAGCGCCCACGGCACATTGCCCGTGAAGTGCGGATTTTGCGCAACAGCTGCTTCAAAAGGAGGCAGCAAGCCGGCCGGTGCCAGGACCCAGCGCCAGGACCCAGCGCCAGACTTGGATCCGTAAATCGACGGTTGATGGCCTCAACGATTGATTTACCAAGCCGAACGCCTCCCCATTTCCGCCGTGTTCCGGTTGCGATATCGTCCTCACTCGATGCGAGGGGTGGTCGCATCGACACAGCGTTTTGCGCATGGCAGCCGAATAGGCAGCTGACCGGCAGAGTGGTATCTGGGGAGCATGGGGAATCGGCAGACAGAACCCGGGGGAAGGGTCGTGCGCGGCGTTGTCGCTGCAGCTCTCTGCCTGATGCTCGCCAACTGCGCCTCGTCGGGCAAGTTCGCAGGCCGCATCGACCCGAGATACGGCGTCTCATCGAGTCCGCGTGTGGTCGAATATGGCGAACCCGTGCCAAAGGGCGGTGGCACCTATCGCGTCGGCAAGCCCTATATGGTTGCCGGCCGGATGTATGTGCCGCAGGAGGATGTCAACTATCGCGAGGAGGGCCTGGCCTCCTGGTATGGCGATGATTTCCACGGCCGTCTGACAGCCAATGGCGAGGTCTTCGACATGGACGGGCTGTCGGCGGCGCATCCGACCTTGCCGATGCCCTGCTACGCACGGGTCACCAATCTCTCCAACGGCAAGTCGCTGGTCGTGCGCGTCAACGACCGCGGTCCCTATGCCGCCAACCGGCTCATCGATCTCTCACACAAGGCAGCCGAGCTGCTCGATTTCAAGGGCAACGGCGTTGCGCGGGTGCGCGTCGAATATGTCGGGCGCGCGCCGCTCGAGGGCTCGGACGACCGCCAGCTGATGGCGACCCTGCGCAATGGCGTGCCGGCGCCAGCGCCTTCGCTGGTGCGGGTGGCGTCTGCCCATCCGTTCGTTCCCGAAGGGCCGTCCTCGGGGCGGCCGATCCGGGGTGATGTCCCGATGCCGCAGGACCGGCCCTATAGTCTTGGCAACGCGTCGGCCGATTACGCCTCGATCAACGCGACGTCGGAAATGTCGGCATCCAGCCGGGCACGATCGAGCGGACGTGCGCACGACAATCCGCGGGCTGTCTCCTACGAGGATGACCAGCGTTACGGCGCGCCGAGCCGGGTCTCGGCCTACGCGCCGGTTGATCCGCACGGACCTGCCGAATTGCTCGCAGGGCGCGGGCTCTATTGATCAACGTGGACTAGGCGTATTCTTTAAGAAAGCCGATCAGAGCCGCATTGACCTGCTCGGGCCGTTCCTGCTGGATCCAGTGGCCCGCGCCGTCGATGATCAGCTTGGCTTTGAGGTTCGGCAGCACCCGGTCCAGCTCCGCGACGCGCTTGGCGCCGATCAGGCCGGTGATGACGGAATCCTGCGCGCCTGCGATGAACAGTGAGGGCTGGCGGATCTGCACGTCCTGCCAAGGCGCCGTCAGATCCCAGTTGCGATCGATGTTGCGGTACCAGTTCAGGCCGCCGCGGAAACCCGTCCGGCAGTAGGTGTCGACAAAAAACGCCAGATCGGCCTTGCTGAGCCAATTCGGCAGCGGCCGATCGGCACGTGCGTCGCGCAGGAATCCCTTGTCGGCATCGATGAAGAGCGAGGCGGGCGGATCGGAGAACCCGCGCCCGAGAATGTTTCGCATGCTGAGCGCGACGTCGCGCTCGAGTTCGGCTTCAGCCACGCCGGGCGTCTGGAAATACTGCCAGTAGAAATTGCTGATGCCATTTGCGCGCAGCGTATCGAGCGGGCGGCCACGGCCGCGGACAGGAGGCGGCACGCTCAGGCCTGCAACGGCGGAAAACAGATCGGGCCGGAACAGCGCCGCATGCCAGGCCACCGGCGCGCCCCAATCATGACCGACGATGGCGGCCTTGCTTGCGCCGAGCGCTGCGACCAGCGCGACCATGTCGCCGACAGTATCGAAAATGCTGTAGGCGGAGATATCCGGGGGCGCACTGCTCTGGCCAAACCCGCGCATATCGGGAGCCGCGACGCGAAAGCCGGCCGCGGCGAGGGCCTCGATCTGATGCCGCCATGAATAAGATAGCTCTGGCCAGCCATGGCACAGCAAGACAAGTGGGCCGTCGCCCTGTTCGCGCAAGAAAAGCTCGATGCCGTTGACGGCAATCATGCGTGCGGGGGGCATCGCGTTTCTGCCTTGATTTGCAAGTTTTGTGGCGCGCACGATAGGTCGCTTCGGCGCGATCGACAATTGCGCGCCAGCGCCAAAAGCTTGGTTGTTAGCGCCATTGCCAGCTGTTAGAACGCACCTCACCCAAGGACTTCGCTGATGGCGCCGCCGATGTCACCGTTCCGCCTGTGCAGGATTACGCGAGGTGGGCTTTTGCGCGGCCTGCTTGGTTTGCTGCTCGTGGTCTCGATCGGCTCGAGCGGCGCGCTGTTTGCCGCCAACCAAAGCATCACCGGCGTCAAAAAGGAGGAGGGTGGGTTCGACGGCGACGCGCCGACTGCGATCCTGATGGAAGCATCGACCGGCAGCATCTTGTTCGAGAAGAACGCCGACGAGATGCGCGCGCCCTCCAGCATGATGAAGCTGATGACCGCGGAAGTAGTGTTCCATGCGGTCAGGGAGGGCCAGGTCAAGCTGACCGACGAGTACCGGATCAGCGAGAACGCCTGGCGCCGGGGCGGGGCGCCGTCGGGAACCTCGACCATGTTCGCGGCCATCAACAGCAAGGTGTCGGTCGACGATCTCCTGCACGGCGCCATCATCCCGAGCGGCAACGATGCCTGTATCGCGCTGGCGGAGGGCATCGCCGGCAATGAGAAGATCTTCGCGTCCGACTTCATGACCAAGCGGGCGCGCGAGCTTGGGCTCGTCAAATCCACCTTTGGCAACGCCAACGGCCTGCCCGATCCCGGCAACAAGATGACGGTGCGCGAGCTTGCGATGCTCGCCCGCCATATCATCCTGGACTATCCCGAGTTCTACAAATTGTTCGGGGAGAAGGAGTTCACCTGGAACAAGATCCGGCAGCAGAACCGCAATCCGCTGCTCAATTCGCTTGATGGCGCCGACGGCCTGAAGACCGGATACACCAAGGAAGGCGGCTACGGCATGGTCGGCTCCGCGGTGCAAAATGGCATCCGCCTGATCGTCGTGGTCAACGGCCTGGAAGACCCGGAAGACCGCGCCAACGAAGCAAAGAAGATGCTGGAGTGGGGCTATCGCAATTTCGAGTGGCGCAACCTCTTCGCAGCCCAGCAGCCGCTCGGCTATGCGCGCGTGTTCGGCGGCGAGAGTCGCTCGGTGGCGCTAACCAGCCCCGAGCCGGTCAAGGTGATGGTGCAGAAGAACGGCAATGAGAAGCTGATCGCGCGCGTGATCTATAAGGGTCCGGTGCGGGCGCCGATCCAGGCCGGGCAGCCGATCGGCGTGGTCAGGATCTGGCGCGGCGCCAATGTCGCCGTCGAGCAGCCCCTTTATGCCGCCGAATCGGTCGCGACCGGATCGACTGTGCGCCGAGCGATCGACGGGGCGAGCGAACTGGTCATCGGCATGTTCCGGGCCGGCGTCGAGAAGCTCTGACCATGGCAGACGAGGCGATCAGACGGGCCCCGGGACGCGGGCGCTTCATCACATTCGAGGGCGGTGAGGGAAGCGGAAAGTCCACGCAAATCAAGCGCGTAGCTGAGCGTCTTGAGGCAGCGCATCTGCATACGGTCGTAACCCGCGAACCCGGCGGTTCACCGGGCGCGGAGATCATCCGTCATCTCGTGTTGTCGGGCATGGGCAAACTGTTGGGCGCGGAGGCGGAAACTCTGCTGTTTGCGGCTGCGCGCGACGACCATGTGCGTTCGGTGATCCTTCCGGCGCTGGCGCAGGGCACCTGGGTGCTGTGCGACCGCTTCTATGATTCGACGCGCGCCTATCAGAGCAGGGTCGGGCATGTCGCGCCGGCGCTGGTCAACGCCATGACGCGAGTGACCATCGGCGACTTGAAGCCGGACCTCACCATCATCCTGGACGTGCCGGTCGAGGTCGGCCTCGTGCGTGCCGCGGCCCGCCGCGGCAGCGGCGCCCCGGATCGCTTCGAATCCGAAGACGTCAAATTTCACCAGGCTCTGCGCGATGCGTATCGGGAGATTGCGACCGCGGAGCCGGAGCGTTGCGTCGTCATCGACGCCAATGCCGACGTCAACACCGTGGCCACAAAGGTCTGGACCGCCTTGCGCGACCGCTTCTTCGTCAACGCCTCCAACAGCGTGTCGAGTCCTGCATGAGCCCGCGTCAGACCGAAGCCGAGACCACGGTGGCGCATCCCCGCGAAACCACCGATCTGTTCGGGCATCGCGAGGCGGAAGCGGCGCTGCTCAACGCCTATCGCAGCGGGCGCATTGCGCATGCCTGGCTGCTCGGCGGCGCGCAGGGCATTGGCAAGGCCACGCTCGCCTATCGCATGGCGCGCTTTGTGCTCGCCCATCGCGATCCCTTGGCGGGACAGGTGCAGCGCGCGACCACGCTGCAGGTCGACGCCGACGATCCGGTGGCGCGCCAGGTCGCTGCCGGTGCGCATGGCGGGCTGCTGACGCTCGAACGCTCCCTCAATGACAAAGGCGTGATGCGCACGGTCATTACAGTCGATGAGACCCGCGAGACCATCTCCTTCTTCGGCTCTACCGCCGCGGTCGAGGGCTGGCGGGTCTGCATCGTCGACACCGTCGATGAGCTCAATCCCAACGCCGCCAATGCCTTGCTCAAGATTCTTGAGGAGCCGCCGCAGCAGTCGCTGTTCCTCCTGATTAGCCATGCACCGGCGCGGGTGCTGCCGACCATCCTGTCACGCTGTCGGAAGCTCGCGCTGCGGCCGCTGTCTGAGGCCGATGTTGTCGGCGCGGCTGCGCAGGCGGCCAGGCTTTCGGGAGATGATCCCGCCTTGGTTGAGGCGGCTGGGGCCGCGGAGGGCAGCGTGGCTCGGGCACTGACGCTGCTCGGCGGCGATAATCTGAAGCTCCAGCAGCGGACGGCGGCGCTGCTTGCGAGCTTGCCGAGGGTCGATCCGCGCGAATTGCATGCGCTCGGCGATTCGCTCGGTCTCAGCGACCGCGTGGCGCTTGGGGCCTTCGTCGACAGCATCGAGGCGTGGGTCGCCGAACGCCTGCGTGCCCCGGATCTCGATGCCAACGCAAGCCTGCCCCGCCTTGCACGGCTGGCGGAGGTGTGGGAAAAGATCGCCCGCGCCGCGCGCGACACCCAGGATTATAATCTGGAGCGAAAACCCTTCGTTTTCTCGGTGTTCGGCATGCTTGCGGAAGCAACGCGGTAGGGATTTTCGATTCCGCAAGCGACAATCCCGACAGGCAGTTTTGAGCTCAAGACAAGGATAGAAGCGGTGGCGACGCGTACGAAGACAATTGCCAAGAAGAAGGCCGCAAAGAAGGCGGGCAAGAAACGCGCGCGGAAATCCGCCGCCACCGCGAAAAAGCGTGCCAAAGCCAAGCGCAACGTGAAGAAGGCCAAACGCGGCGTGAAGAAGGCAAAGGGTGCGGCCAAGAAGGCCGGCAAGGCCAAGGCAACGAAGAAGGCGTCGACCTCGAAAAAGGGCTCGAAGAAGGGAGCAAAGAACGTTCCGGAGAAAGCCGCCAAGCCTCGCCCGGCACCGAAGGCGAAGACTGCGAAGCCAGCGATCCCCAAACCAGCGATCGCCAAGTCTGCAGTTCCTAAAGCCGCGCCTCCAAGGCCCGCCGCGCCAAAAGCACCGCGTAAGGCCGCAGCGAAACCTGAGCTCGTCGCAGCCGCAACGGCGCCCGCAGGGCCCGCGCGCGGCAACCGCTTCTACATCACGACCGCGATCGCTTACCCCAACGGTACGCCGCATATCGGCCACGCCTATGAGGCGATCGCGACCGATGCGCTGGCGCGCTTCCAGCGGCTCGACGGCAAGGATGTGTTCTTCCTGACCGGCACCGACGAGCACGGGCTGAAGATGGTTCAGACCGCCGAGGCCGAAGGCCTGGCAACGGCGGATCTCGCAACGCGTAACTCCAGCCGCTTCCGCGCGATGGACGAGCGCCTCAATGTCTCCTTCAACCGCTTCATCCGCACCACGGAGGAACAGCACCATCGCTCGACCCAGGAGATCTGGCGTCGCATGGAGGCGAATGGCGATATCTATCTCGACAGCTATTCGGGCTGGTATTCAGTACGCGACGAAGCCTACTACGCCGAAGACGAGACCACCCTCGGCGGGGACGGCGTGCGCCTTGGCGCACAGGGGACGCCGGTCGAATGGGTGGAGGAGAAGACCTATTTCTTCCGTCTCTCGGCCTACCAGGACAGGCTGCTCGCGCTTTACGGGTCGCAGCCGGATTTCATCGGCCCCGACGCGCGCAAGAACGAGGTGGTGAGCTTCGTCAGAAGCGGTCTGCGCGATCTCTCGATCTCGCGCACCACCTTCGACTGGGGCGTCAAGGTGCCGGAGGCCCCCGAGCACGTGATGTATGTCTGGGTCGACGCGCTCACCAATTACATCACCGGCGTCGGCTTCCCCGATGAGAGCGATTCGAACTGGCCTTACTGGCCGGCCGATTTGCACATCATCGGCAAGGACATCATCCGCTTTCACGCGGTGTACTGGCCGGCCTTCCTGATGTCGGCGGGCATCCCCGTGCAGAAGCGCGTCTATGCCCACGGCTTCCTGTTCAACAGGGGCGAGAAGATGTCGAAGTCGGTCGGCAATGTGGTCGACCCCTTCAACCTCGCCGACCAGTATGGCGTCGACCAAATCCGTTATTTCTTCCTGCGTGAGGTACCGTTCGGCCAGGACGGCACCTACAGCCACGAAGCCATTGTCGCGCGCATCAATGCCGATCTTGCCAACGGTCTCGGCAATCTCGCGCAACGCTCGCTGTCGATGATCGCAAAACAGCTCGGCGGCGTGCTGCCCGAGCCTGGTCCGTTCAGCGAGACCGACAAGGCGATGCTGGCTGAAGCGGATGCGATGATCGGCGCGGCGCGTAGTGCGATGGCAACACAGCAGATCCATCAGTGGCTCAACACAGTGTGGAGCGTGATCGCGGAGGGGGATCGTTATTTCGCTGGCCAGGCGCCCTGGGCACTGGCGAAGACCGATCCAGCGCGGCAGAAGACGGTGCTCTACGTAACTGCGGAGGTGGTCCGACAGATCGCCATCCTGACCCTGCCGGTGATGCCTTCGTGCTCGGCCAAGCTGCTCGACAGCCTCGGCATCCCCGAAAGTGAGCGGAACTTTGCCACCCTCGGCGGGGCGAGCCGGATCGCGCCGGGCACGGCGTTGCCGGCACCGCAGGCGGTGTTCCCGCGTTACATCGAGCCGACTGCCGCCTGAAAGCCCTGATCCATGCTCGTCGACAGCCATTGCCATCTGGATTTTCCGGACTTTGCCGGCGATCTCGACGGCATCGTCGCGCGTGCCGCGTCCGCCGGGATCGGCCGGATGGTCACGATCTCGACCCGGGTGCGGCGGCTTGGCGAATTGATCGCCATCGCCGAGCGCTTTCCCAACGTCTATTGCTCCGTCGGCACCCATCCGCATCACGCCGATGAAGAGGACGGCATCTCGCCGGACGAGCTCGTCAAGCTGACCGGGCATCCGAAGGTCGTCGCGCTAGGCGAGGCGGGGCTCGATTACTTCTACGACAATGGCTCTCCACTAGCGCAGGCGCGCGGCTTCCGCGCCCATATCGCGGCAGCTCGCGCGACCGGCCTGCCGCTCGTCATTCACACCCGCGAGGCGGATGACGATTGCCGCCGCATCCTGGAAGAGGAGGTGGCGAAGGGACCGTTCCGTGCCGTGCTGCATTGCTACACCGGCGGGCGGGAGCTTGCGATGCGGGCAATCGAACTCGGCCTCTCGATCTCCTTCACGGGAATCCTGACCTTCAAGAAGTCGGAAGCCTTGCGCGCGCTCGCGGCCGAACTGCCCGCCGATCGCATCATGGTCGAGACGGATTCGCCCTATCTCGCGCCCGGCAAGTTTCGCGGCAAGCGCAACGAGCCGGCCTATGTGGTGGAAGTCGCCAAGGTGCTGGCAGAAACGCGCGGGGTTTCGTTGGAGGAGATTTCCCGGCAAACGAACGAAAACTTCTTCCGTTTGTTCGCCAAAGTCCCGGCACCGCAGGCTGCATGACGCTGGCGCTCACCATTCTCGGCTGCGGTTCCTCGGCAGGCGTCCCGCGGCCTGCGCTCGGCTGGGGCAAATGCGATCCCGCCAATCCGAAGAATCGCCGCCGCCGCTGCTCCTTGCTGGTCGAGCGCAACACCCACCAGGGCACTACGCGCGTCGTCATCGACACCTCGCCTGACTTACGCGAGCAATTGATCGACGCCCATGTCGATCATCTCGATGCGGCATTTCTGACGCATGAACATGCCGACCAGACGCACGGCATCGACGATCTCCGCTCGGTGGTGCTGCACCAGCGCCGGCGCATTCCGACCTATTTCAACATGTCGACCGCCAAGGACATCATGGCGCGGTTCTCCTACTGCTTCATCTCGCCCGAGGGCAGCGACTATCCGCCGATCCTGGAGCGCCATGGAATCGAGGCCGGCGAGACCCGCAGCATTCATGGCAAGGGCGGGGAGGTGAAGCTCACCGCGTTTGACGTGCAGCACGGTAACATTCCTGCGCTCGGCTATCGCATCGGCAACGCAGCCTATTCGCCCGATCTCAGCGACATTCCGCAGCGGAGCTGGCCGCTGCTGCAAGGTCTCGATCTGTGGATCGTAGATGGCTTGCGCTACGCGCCTCATCCGAGCCATTTCAGCGTCGACGACGCGCTATCCTGGATCGACCGTTTCAAGCCCCGCCGCGCGGTGATCACCAACATGCATTCGGACCTCGACTACGAGGTGCTGCGGCAGAAGCTGCCGGAGAATGTGGTGCCGGCCTATGACGGGATGCGGCTCGAATTTGCCTCGTAGATAACCCGGGTGAAAGCCTAAAGCGCGATGAGATTTGGTTGAATCGTCATCGCGCTTTAGGTCTTTGATCCATGATCTTTTAAACCGCTACACACTTTTCCGGATCATGCTTTAGGTTGGCCTAAGCTTTGATGTCTAATTCTCTCCCATGATGTCCGTATATTTCCGGACTGGCATCATTGGTTACATCAGGCCGAGATTGCCTTTGCCGACTGCATCTGGTTGCGCAGCAGGAACTTCTGGATCTTGCCCGTCGAGGTCTTGGGGATCGGCCCGAACACGACGATCTTCGGCGTCTTGAAGCCCGACATGTGGCCACGGCAGAAGGAGATGATGTCGGCTTCCGTCGCGTTGGCGCCGTCCTTCAATTCGATGAAGGCGCAGGGCACTTCGCCCCATTTCGGATCCGGCTTTGCAACAACGGCGGCGAACAGCACCGCCGGATGCTTGTAGAGGATATCCTCGACCTCGACCGAGGAGACATTCTCGCCACCGGAGATGATGATGTCCTTGGAACGGTCCTTGATGATGACATAGCCGTGCTCATCGAGCACGCCGAGATCGCCGGTGTGAAACCATCCACCCGCAAAGGTTTCCTGCGTGGCCTTCTCGTTTTTCAGATAGCCCTTCATCACGATATTGCCGCGGAACATGACCTCGCCGATGGTCTCGCTGTCGCGCGGCACCTCCTTCATGGTGTTGGGATCTAGCACCGTGACGGCTTCCTCGAGCGGATAGGGCACGCCCTGTCGCCGCTTCATCTGCGCACGCTCGGCAGCGTCGAGTTCGTCCCAGCCCGGCTGCTCGGCGCAGACCGAGGCCGGCCCGTAGACCTCCGTGAGCCCATAGACATGGGTGAGCTTGATGCCGATGCTCTCGGCGCCTTCCAGGACTGCAACCGGGGGTGCCGCGCCGGCGATCAGCCCGACCACACGGCGCGCAGCCGTGCCCCTGGGCGCATCGGGCGCGTTGATCAGCGTGTTGTAGACAATCGGCGCGCCGCACATGTGCGTGACGCCGTGTTCCTTGATTAGCGCGAAGATTTTTGTCGGCTCGACCTTGCGCAGGCAGACATTGACGCCGGCGGCGGCAGCGATGGTCCAGGGAAAGCACCAGCCGTTGCAATGGAACATCGGCAGCGTCCACAAATACACCGGATGCTGGCCGAGTTGGCCTGCGAGGATGTTGCTGATGCCATTGAGGTAGGCGCCACGGTGATGGGTCACCACGCCCTTCGGATTACCTGTGGTGCCCGAAGTATAGCTCAGCGCAATCGCGTTCCATTCGTCGTCGGGATAGCGGGGGGCAAAGGCGGGATCGCCCTGGGCCACCGCCGCCTCATAGTCGATCTCGCCGATGCGGCCTCCGCCGGAATAGGCGGCGTCATCGACATCTATCACGAACGGCTTTGGTCCGCTGATCAGCTTGAGCGCCTCTGATATCACGCCCGAAAATTCCGGATCGACCAGGATGACCTTGGCGCCGCCATGATCGAGCTGAAAGGCGATAGAGGGCGCATCGAGACGGATGTTGAGCGCGTTCAACACCGCGCCGAGCATCGGCACGGCGAAATGCACCTCGTTCATTGCCGGAATGTTCGGCAGCATCGCCGCCACGGTATCGCCGACGCCGATGCCCTTGCCCGAGAGATAGGATGCAAAGCGCCGGCAGCGCGCATACGTCTCCGCCCAGGTGAAGCGCCGGCCTTCATAGACGGCGCTGGTCTGGTCCGGATAGACGGCGGCGCTGCGCGCGAGGAAGCTCAGTGGCGTCAGCGGCACATAATTGGCCGCGTTCTTGTCTAGACCGATATTGTACTGGTTCTGTCGTCCGTCCATCGGTCACCTCCCGCTTTTCACTGCCTACAGGAATCCGATCGAGATCCACGGAACTGCGGCAACGATAACAAGTCCGATCAGAAGCGCCAGCATATAACCCCAGATCGGTCGGATGCCTTGCACCGGGTCAACCCGCCCGATCGCGCAAGCCGCATAATAGCCGACGCCGAAGGGCGGCGCGAACAATCCGATGCCCATGGCGAGAATGATAATCATGGCATAGTGCACCTCGTGCACGCCGACGGCCTTCGCGATCGGAAACAGAAGCGGGCCAAACAGCACGATCGCCGGGATACCTTCGAGCACGCTGCCGAGGATGGTGAACGCCACGATCGAGACCGCGATGAAGCTTGCGCCGCCGCCCGGCAGGCCGGTCATGGCGGCCGCCAGCGCCCGGGAAAATCCTGATTGCGTCAGCCCCCAGGCCATGCCGGTCGCCGAGCCGATGATCAGGAGAATGGCGCCGGAGAGCGAGGCGGTCTCGATCAGCATCGGCAGCAGCCGCCGCCAGTCGAAGCGGCGGTAGATCAGGAGACCCACCACGAAGCTGTAGACAATGCCGATGGTGGAGACCTCGGTCGCGGTAGCAACGCCCTCGACAACGGCCGCGCGGATCACGAAAGGCAGCGCCAGCGCGGGCAGGGCGATGATGAAGGCCTTGCCCGCCTCGCCAGGGCTCGCCCGGCGCACATGGCTCAGATCTTCCTTGCGGTAGCGCCACCACACCAGCGTCGACAGCGTGATCGCCAGAACCACGCCGGGCAGGAGGCCGCCGGTGAACAGGGCCGAGATCGACACGCCCGTGACTGAGCCGATGGTGATCAGGACGAGGCTCGGCGGAATGGTCTCGGTCTGCGCGCCGGTTGCGGCGAGCAGCGCCACGAGATCGCCGGGGCGGGCGCCGCGCTCCTTCATCTCCGGGAACAGCACCGGCGCCACGGCCGCCATGTCGGCCGCCTTGGAGCCGGAAATGCCCGACACCAGGTACATCGCGCCGACCAGCACATAGTGCAGGCCGCCACGGACATGGCCAAGCAGGCTGGCGAGGAATGCAACCATGGCTCGCGCCATCCCAGTCATCTCGATCAGGAGGCCCAGGAATACGAACAGCGGCACCGAGAGCAGGATCAGATGGCTCATGCCCTCGTCCATCCGCCCGACCAGCACCATCAGCGGCGTCCGCGTGGTCAGCGCAAGATAGCCGAAGATGGCAAGCCCGAACCCAAAGGCAATGGGTACGCCTGCGAAGACGCAGAAGCCGGCGACGCCGACGAAGAAGATCACGAGATTGAGGTTGCCAAGCGGCTTGAACAAGGGCTGCGCCAGCCAGAACAGCCCGATCAGCACGGCAACCGACAGCACGGCCGCCGCGAGCAGCTTGATGTCGCCGACACGCGCGAGCCGCAGCAGTGCAAACAGCGCCATCAGGCAGGTGCCGACCGGCAGCGCCGCGGCGCGCCAGGTGTTCTGGATCTGCAGCGCCGGCGTGGTGATGAAGCTTTCTTCATAGGCGTATTGATAGGCCGGCCAGACGATCAGGAGCAGGAACGCCAGCGCCGCGCAGGTTGCGACCAGATCGAGATAGGCCCGCAAGCCCGGACCCGCGTTCCCCACAACTGCCGTCATCCGCATGTGCTCGGAGCGGCGGAACGCGACCGCTGCGCCCAGCATGGCAAGCCACAGGAACAGGATCGAGGCCAGTTCATCCGACCAGATCAGCGGCTGGCGCAGCACGTAGCGCGCCACCACGCCCGCAAACAGGATCGCGATCTCGGCTATGACCAGAAGCGCCGCCGGAATCTCCACCATCAGCCCCAACGCTTGATCGATGATGGCGATCGGGGAAGGGCGGCGAGGGGATTTCAGGGCCACCTCGCCTACAGTGACTTCTGTGATCTCGATGTGGGCCATGACAGACACGCCTTGGCTTGGGATGTTGTTCCGGCTCGGGCTTGATCTGCAAGCTTACGACAGCTTGCCTACGGCCTTCTCCAGGAGATCCCAGGCCTGATCGCCATACTTGCCCTTCCACTCGGCGTAGAAGCCGGCGGATTTGAGCTTCTCGCGGAAGGGCGCGGTGGTCGGCTGGTTGAACACCAGGCCCTTGGCCGCGAGGTCCTGCTGCAGGCCGGCATTAAGTTTTGCCACATCAGCGCGCTCGTTCACAGCGGCGGCGTTGATATGCTTGGCGACGATGGCCTGCAGGTCAGCCGGCAAGGCCTGCCAGGCACGGCGGTTGGCAAGGAACCAGAAGCCGTCCCACATATGGTTGGTCAGCGAGCAGTACTTCTGCACCTCGTACAGCTTGGCGGTCGAGATGATGGCAAGCGGGTTCTCCTGGCCTTCGACGACCTTGGTCTGCAACGCGGAATAGACCTCGCTGAAATTGATCGAGGCGGGCGCCGCATCGAAGGCCTTGAACATCGAGGTCCAGAGCGGCGAGACCGGCACGCGGATCTTGAAGCCCTTGAAATCATCAGGGCCATTGATCGGCTTGGTTGACGACGTGGTCTGCCGAAAGCCGTTGTCCCAGATCTTGTCCATCACCTCGAGGCCGGCCTTCTTGATCTCGCCCCGCACATAGGCGCCCAGATCGCCGTCCATGGCTTTCCAGACCGTATCGTAGTCCGGGAACGCAAAGCCGATGCCGTTGATCGAGGCCGCCGGCACCAGGGTCGACAGGATCAGGCCCGACAGCGTGAAGAACTCGACGCCGCCGGAGCGGATCTGGCTCAGCATGTCGGTGTCGGAACCGAGCTGGTTGTTGGGGAAAATCTGCAGATCGAAACGGCCATTGGTCTCGGCCTTGATTGCAGCGGCCATTTCTCTGGCGCGCGCGTTCAGGGGATGGGAGTCCGGGAGATTGTTGGCGTATTTGTAGGAAAATTCGGCCGCCTGAGCCCGCGCCACCATGGGGGCTGACAAGCCGCCCAGGACAGCCGAGGCGGCGGTAGCCTTCAATAGCGCGCGACGTGAAAAGCTCATCGATCTCTCCCTCAAACCCTTTGTTGTTGTGAGCTGCGATCAGCCGCAGCACGGCAGGCGACGTCCGCTTATTGCAGCGTGCGTGCCCGGCGGCAATATCGGCTTTGAGCTGAGGCGGAAAACGGCCTGTAACATCACCGCGAAGCCAACGAGAATGACGACAGAGCTGATCCACCGCAGCAGCATTTTCAGCTAAGTATCTGATCTATTTTGATATAAATATATTCCATAATATACCTTATGCGAATCAAAGAATGCTCGCGTCGGCTTCGCCCATCTTGGCTGTGCTCTATTCGGCTGCCGGCCGAATGTGCATAGCGTGTGCACAAGTCTTGCTCGGCCTCGCGGAGAAGGCGCGGACCGACGAAAGCGGCTGCGCCTTCAGAGGCCTGCCGAATGCGCATAGCGCGTGACACGATTTGTGGTCCAACCTGGCGGCTCGTTAATCCGAATGGATCAGCTGATGCTTATGAGCAGGCAGGAAGCTTACCTTCAAGATTTGCAAATGATGGAGCGATGCCTCAAGCTCGCTCAACATGGAGCGAAGAAAGGAGAGCTGCCGTTCGGCGCCCTAATCGTTACTCGCGGACACGTCATTGCCGAGGCGACAAATTGCGTTTCATCGGAGGGCGACGTGACGAGACACGCGGAGCTCGTGGCGCTTTCCGAGGCACAAAAGGTCTTGAAACGAAAGCGTCTGCAGGATTGCACCTTGTATTCGATCGTTGAGCCCTGCCCGATGTGTTCGTTTCCTGCAAGAGAGGCGCGGGTTGGTCGGGTCGTGTTCGCGCTTTCCTCTCCTGTGATGGGCGGATACTCGAAATGGGACGTGCTGAAGGACGATGATTTATCGAACAAGCTACCTGAGGTTTTTGGACCACCGCCGGAAATCGTCTCCGGCCTGTTGTCAGCGCAGGCTGAGCAGGTCTGGAGGCAGTGGAACCCGCTCGTCTGGCGCTTCATGAAACGAAGAGGTTGCGTTGGATCGGCGGTCGATCTGCCTGAGTGCCATCCAGCCGCGCCACGGCCCATGATTTCGTGGACCGTCTTGGCCGCCTTTTTGGCTGCGCCAGCACTTTTGGTGAGCAGGGCCTTCCTGCGCTCACGCGAGGCTTCGCAAGCAATCCCGAAGCTCGACCCGGAGTCCGACTCGTGAGCGCGCTCGCGACGTCGCCCTTCGCAATCGTCTATCCCTGTTTCAGCGAGAGCGGGATTCCAACGCCGCCGAGACGGCTTTGCTTCAATTCCTAGCCTACATCGGATGCGCAGCAGACGTTGCGGGAATCAGGCAGCTCAATGGTCGGCGTGAATGCAGGTGCGGGAAACCGAGGTGAGTTCCAAGCCGCCGTTTGGCCCTGCGCAATGCCCTCACCGCAATAACAGCGTCAACGGCTAATCGGCTAAGTCTAGGAAGTTGCCGTGGGTCTTTAACGACCGAACCTCCAATTTTACGCAGTCTAGGCTTACCTGCGGGTCCGATATTTATGAGCGCTGCTCTCGGAAGTATCCTATGGGCAGGGTTTAGAACAACGCGACAAACAGCAAAGGGAATTCTGAATTCAGCAGCAATTCGGGCCACGATTTGCGATTCCATATCGGCCGCGACAGCCCCGGTGGTGGCATGGAAGTCCCGTCTCTCCTCAAAACTTGTCATGGGGCAAGCCACTCCAGCAATCGGAGAGTAGCCAGAGCCAGGGATCATCCGAAGGAGCTCCTCGGCCCAGAGGAAGTCACTTGGATAAGCCTCATCTTTTCCGGCAAATACCGACGAAGCGATGACAACCTTACCCGGCCGAAGCTTCGGATCTAGCCCGCCGCATACGCCAAAGCTTATAAGGCCGCGCACACCCTGCCGGATGGCGTCACGTAAGAGAAAGGCGGTCCGGTGACCATCAGCGATCATCGCTGCCGTCCCGGCTATTTTGGCCTCAATTGCAAGTCCAACAACGGCGATCACGGCCTTCACATCAGGGGCGCCAGTCTGATCCTCCTCCGCGTCATTTACAGTCACAAGCAGGGTCATCGCAGGCCTTCTGAAACGATGTCTCTAGATTTAGCTTGCGAGCCCAAACAAGGTAACTTGGGGGCTGTGCGTTTCTGCGAAATCTATGTAGGTGTGCTTTCGCAGTCACTAATCATGGATCAGGCAAACGGTGCCGCCCCCTCGGCAGTTTTCAGGTAAGTGCCCCTCTCCGTCGAGACTGAGTTGCCGCTGTAGTCATTTCCCGGAGGTCGAAACGCCAGCGCGATGTAACCCTGCCATGCATGGTCTGGTTCAAGCCGCTGTCGCCGACCTCCGGGGTGGCGCCGCGCTCGGGCGCGTCTTGGGCTCGACGATGGTTGCACTCCCCGCTTTTGTTTCTTGTAAGCGTCAGATACGCGGCAGGCCGAGCGGTCGGACCTCGCGTTCCTGCGCGGCGAGCCGGATCGCCGCATTGGCCGCGCCAAATCCGCGGTAGTTGCGCCGCTCGACGATCTCGAAAAAGAACCGCTCATCGAAGATGTGGGTGTAGATCTGGAAGAACTCGCCGTCGCCCTCGCGGTCGTAGAGGATCCGATTGGCCCGCAGCGCCGCCATCGTCTCAGCCGTAAGATCGTACTTCGCTTCGATATCGTCGTAATAATTGTCGGGGATGTCGAGGAACCCCGCGCCGCGCCGCCGCATGTCAGCCACGGCAGCAAAGATATCATCGCAGATGAAGGCAATATGCTGGACGCCGGAGCCGAAGAATTCGGAGATGAAGCGTGAGGACAAGGTGCGATTGGCGGCCGAGCCGTTGAGGACAAAGCGCAGGCTCCGGTCGGTATTGATAAGCGCCTGGCTCTGCACCAGCCCTCGGGGGTCGGCGATCTCCTGCTGCGGCAGGCGCTTGAGATCGAGAATGCCGGTGTAGAACAGGTGCCAGGACAGCATCTCATCATAGGGCATCGATTGCGAGATGTGGTCGACCGCGCGTAACCGGTCGCCGCTCGCATCACTGGCGATGGCGTCGAAATCAGTGTCCCAGTTCTTGCCTGCGGTGTCGAGGAAGTAGAGCAAGCTGCCCCCGACGCCATGGATGGCCGGAATTTCCAGCTCACCCGGCCCGACCGGCTGATAGAATGTACGCGCCTTCAGCGCTTCGGCATGCGCCATCGTGCGCGCGGCGTCTTCGACATCGAGCGCGATCGCGCAGACGCCGGGACCATGAGTGACGTAGTGCGAGTGTGCAAAGCCGCCGGCCTCGCAATTGATCACCAGCTCGACCTTGCCTTGCGACCAGCGCTCCACCGCCTTGCTGCGATGCTTGCCGGTCTTGCGAAAGCCGATCTGGCCGAACAGCTCGGCGAGCTCGGCAGCCTTGGTCTCGTTGACGGCGAATTCCACAAAGCCTGTGCCGCGGCTCCGCGCCTTGGGCGCGAGCGTTTGTCGCGCAGGTTTCGGCCATTTGGCGGCCACCTGCTCTTCCAGAAGGATCAGCGAGCGCAGGCCGTCGATCGCGGTCCGGGCGGAGGAGCCGGCACGGAACTGGTCGTTGAAGATTTCCAGTGACAGCGCCCCCGCATAGCCGGTTGCTGCGATCGCCTCCATGAAGTCAGCCACCGGGAGATCGCCCTGCCCCGGGAAGCAGCGGAAGTGCCGGCTCCAGGAGAGGATATCGAGCTCGAGCCGTGGCGCGTCAGCCAACTGCACCAGGAAGATCTTGTCAGCCGGTATGGCGCGAATGGAGCGGGTCGGGAACGCCGGCGCCAGCGCATGGAAACTGTCGAGAATGACGCCGATGGCGGGATGATCGGCCCGCCGCACGATCTCCCAGGCGTCGCGATAGTCGCTGACATGCCGGCCCCAGGCCAGTGCCTCGTAGCCGACGCGCAGGCCCCGCGCCGCCGCTCGCTCGCCGAGCTCGCGCAGATCGTCGGCGGTGCGATCGATGCCGCCGAGTGAGGCCGGCGAGACGCTGCTGCAGACCAGGAGCAGATCGGTCCCCAACGCTTGCATGAGGTCGAATTTGCGTTCGGCGCGGATAAAATTGCGCGTGCGCTGAGGCTCGGGCATGCCCTCGAAATCGCGGAACGGTTGGTAGGCGCAAATCTCTAAGCCAAGGTCGCGGCAGAGCGCGGCGACCTCGCGCGGGCCGGCGCCGAACGACAACAGGTCGTTCTCGAAAATCTCGACCGCCTCGAAACCTGCCGCGGCGGCTGCGCGGAGCTTTTCGTCGAGCGCGCCTGACAACGAAACCGTGGCAATCGAGCGCTTGTTCATGCTGCCGTCTCCTCCATGGCACCGCCCAGGAACAACTGCCCGATGCGGGGATCGTGCAGCACGCGATCCGCCTTGTCGGCGAGCCGCGTCTGGCCGAGCTCGAGCACAATGGCATGGTCGGAGATTTCGAGCGCCGATCGCGCGTTCTGCTCGATCATCAGGATGGAGACGCCGCGATCGCGCAGGTTTTGCAGGATCTTGAACGTCTGCTGCACCATCAGCGGCGATAGCCCGATCGAGGGCTCGTCGATCAGCACCAGTTGCGGATCGAGCAGCAGCGAGCGCGCGATCTCGAGCTGCTTCTGCTCGCCGCCGGATAGCGTGGAAGCCTGTTGCGCCGACTTCCGCCGCAGCGCCGGGAACAGGTCGAGCGCGGCTTCGATGCGGCTCGCAACATCGATCCCGCGCCCGGCCGCGACGCCGCCGAGCTCGATGTTGTGGCGCACCGACAGCTCTGCAAAGATGTTGCGTCCCTGCGGCACGTAGCAGATGCCGGCATTGAGCAGCGCGCGCTGGCTCAATCCCACGACATCACGGTCCTTGAAGACGATCTTGCCCTCGCGCAGCTTCAACAGCCCGAAGATCGCCTTGAACACGGTTGACTTGCCGGCGCCGTTCGGGCCGATCACCGTCGTGATCGCGGCTCGCGGCACCGAAAAGGTGGTGCCGTTCAGGATCGTCATCTTGCCGTAGCCACCGATGAGGTTGTGAACGGATAGGATGCTGTCGCTCACGGCTTTGCCCTCAATGTCCGAGATAGGCGTCGATCACGGCCGGGTTGGCCCGCACCTCGTCCGGCCGTCCCATTGCCAGCACCCTGCCCTCCGCCATCACCATGACGCGCGAGCAGAGCGACATCACGAATTCCATGTTGTGCTCGATCACCACGAAGGTCGCGTTCTTCTCGCGATTGATCGCAACCAGCCTGTCCTTCAGATCTGCCAGCATCGAGGGATTGACGCCGCCGGCGGGTTCGTCGAGCAGTACCAGTCGTGGCCCGCCCATGAAGGCCATGGCGGCATCGAGCAGCTTTTGTTGGCCGTAGGAGAGACCGCCGGCCTGCTCGCCCGCGAGATGCTCGAGCTTGAAAAAGCCGATCATCTGGTTGGCGGCCCCTGTCAGTCCGGCATCCGAGCGGCCGAACAGGCGCGACGTCATGCTGCCCTGGTGCTCCTGTCCCGCGAGGATCAGGTTTTCGCGCACTGACAGTTTGGGAAACACCTGCAGGAGTTGGAACGTGCGGCTGACGCCCAACCGATTGAGCTCGGAGGGGCGCATGCCGGTGACGGTTCGGCCGTCGAGCCTGACCTCGCCCGTGGTCGGTGTCAGCTGACCGAGAATGCAGTTGAACAGCGTTGACTTGCCGCAGCCATTTGGGCCGATCAGGCCGAGGATCTCGCCCTCATGGACGTCGAAGCTGACACCGCTGACGGCCGTGATGCCGCCAAAGCTCTTCTTGATGTTGGTGACTTCGAGAACCGCGCTCATTGCACCGTCTCCAGTCTCGATTTTGCGACGGCGCGGAGCGCGGACGCGGTCTTGGTGCGGCGATTGGCGAGGAAGCGATCGAGTATCCCCAGGATGCCGGTCGGCGACCAGATCAGGAGCACGATGACCGCGATCGCGTAGAGCATCAGGTAATACCCCTGCGTGAAGCGCAGCCATTCCGGGAGCAGCACGGCAATCATGGCGCCAAGGAAGGGACCGAAGAAGAAGCCGGAGCCGCCGACGATCACCATCATCAACAGGTCGAGCGAGAGCGACAGGTTGAACGGCACCGGATCGATGTATTGCGTGAGCGGCGCATAGAGCCCGCCGGCGACGCCGCCAAGCGCCGAGCCGATCGCAAAGGCCATCAGCGTATAGCGGCGGGTGTCGACGCCCAGCGACTGCGCGCGCAACGGATTTTCGCGCAGTGACATGAAGGCACGCCCCCAGGGCGAACGGATCAGCCACCAAACCGCCAGCGACACGATCGCGAGCGAGCCGAGGCAGAGATAATAGAACGGGAGCGGCTTGTTGGTGGCGAAGCCGAAAATATGCGGCCGCGGAATGTTGCTGATGCCGTAGATGCCTCCCGTGAGCCAGCTCTCGTTGCGGAACACCAGGAAGGCCAGCGTCGAGAAGGCGAGCGTGACGAAAGCGAGATAATGGTGCTGCACCCGCAGCGCCGGATAGCCAAGCAGCCAGCCGATGATAAAGCTCGTGAGGATCGAAACCCCAAGCGCCGCCGGCAGCGGCCAGCCGTGGGTGGTCAGGATCGCACTGGCATAGGCGCCGACGCCGACGAATGCGCCCTGCGCCAGTGACACCTGCCCGGCATAGCCCAACGTCAGGTTCAGTCCCATCGCGGCGATGGTCATCACCGCCCATTGGCTCAGGATGAACAGGCCATAACGGTTGAAATTGGCGGGGATCGCGATCAAGGCGGCGATCACCACGAGTCCCGCCGCAATCCGGAGATATCTGCCGTTCGCGCTCACACCGTGCGCTCCTCGGAACGGCCCAACAGGCCCTGCGGACGGAACAGGATGATGACGATCAGGAAAATCAGCGGCACCGCGGCGCGGTACTGGGTCGAGACATAGGCGGCCGAGAGGTTATCGAGCACGCCGATCAAGAGGCCGCCCGCAATGGCCCCGCGCACCTGGTTGAAGCCGCCCACGATAGCCGCGATGAAGGCCGCCTGCCCCAGCACCTCGCCGCTCGAGAATTTGGCGAGATAAATCGGCGTGATCAGAAGGGAAGCGAGCGCGACCAGCACCGCATTGATGAGAAAGGTCAGGAGGATCATGCGTTCGACGGGCACGCCGATGATGCGTGCGACAGTCGGATTCTGCGCCGCAGCCTGCATCTGGTGGCCGAGCGAGGTGCGGTTGAGCAGCGCCGTCAGACCCATCACGGCAAGGATCGCTACGACAAAGACACCCAGGCTCTGCAGCGATATGACATGGCCGAAGACCGAAATGTCGTTCGTGGGAACGATGGACGGAAACGGCGAGGCCTCCGCAGAGAAGAACTGCTTCACCGCCTCCTTCATGCCGATCGCGAGCGCCATGGTCGCGATGGCGAGGGGGAGCACGCCATGGCGCAGCATCGGGTCGACCAGCAGCATCTTGAAGGCGAGGCCGAGCAGTATCATCGAGAGCAGGATGCCGATGACGATGGCGAGCCAGAACGGCGCGCCCGCATGCATCGCCGCCAGCATCAAAAACGCCGGCAGCATCACGAACTCACCTTGCGCGAAATTGATGGTCTGGGAAGTCTGCCACAGCAGCGTGAACCCGACCGCCACCAGTGCGTAGATTGCACCGGTGGCCAGTCCTGCAACGAGAAGATCCAGCAGACTGGCCATTGCCTGTCCTATCGATGCTCTAATGGAGCTTCGGGAGTACCTGCGTCACCACCTGCTTGCCATCGACGACCTCGACCAGGAAACCCTGACGGTCGATGTCGCCATGTTCGTCAAAGGTGACGTCCATCAGCATGCCGGGCTCCTCAGTGGCCTTGATGGTCAGCCCGTGCAGCGTATCGGCGAAAGCCTTCGGATCGACCTTGCCCATCTTGTCGGTGGTCGCCTTGACCATGTAGACGGCCAGATAGCCCTTGATGCCGTTGTGATCGGGGACGTAGTTGTACTTCTTCACGAACTTGTCGCGGAACTGCTTGATCAGATCGACCGGCGCATCGGTGGTCAGCCCGACATGGCCGCGCGCGCCATTGGCGGCGCCTCCGGCAAGCTCGATCACCTTCTGGCCGACCAGGGTGGTTTCTCCGATCAGCGGCGCGGTCACGCCCTGGCGCTTGATTTCTTTAAGAATGCGCGCGCTCTCTTCCTCATTGAGATAGATGAAGACGGCATCGGGAGAAGCAGCCTTGATCTTGCTGACGTCGGCTGCGAAATCGCTCTGTCCTGCTTCGGTCGACTGGTCGGCGACCACGGTGATGCCGAGGCGTCCGAATTCCTTGACAATGACGTCGCGTCCGCCGCGACCGAAATCATTGTTGACCCAGACGACCGCGACCGATCTCGCCTTGAGCTCGTCATTGATGTATTTCGCCACTTTGGGCATCGACGATTGCTGGCCGAAGGACGTGCGGAACAGAAACTTGTCGCCCATCTGGGTCAGTTCGGCCGCCTCCCCGCCCATGATCTGGGTGATGCCTGCATCGGCCGCCAACGGCGCTGTCACCTTCACCGAGCCGGAATAGCCCGGCCCAAGCAGCACATAGGGCTCGTCATCGAGGGCCTTCTGGACCTGGGCGCGTGCCACGCCCGGATTGGACTGGGAATCGGCATGGGTGACCTCGATCTTGCGGCCGAGAATACCGCCCTTGGCGTTGATCTCCTCGACCGCGAGGTCGATGCCGTTCTTCCAGTTGGTGCCGACGGTAGCGCCGCCGCCCGAGAGTTCGGCGACGTCGGCGAGCTTGATCGGCCCGCTCGACTGCGCGAACGCAGCGCTCAAGCTTCCGATCGCAAACAGCGCGCCTGCCAGGATTGTTGGCCTCATTCCTGTCCTCCCTCTGGTCTCTTTTTTTGTTCTAAGTCTTGCTTCAGTCACCCCGCGGCGGCCTTGGCCCGGCCGTATCGTCAGGCGGCGTGGGAAGCGGATTTTCGTTCCGCCATCACGCGATCGAATGCATCTCCCATGACTTCAGCCGACGGCGCAAGGCCGGTGAACAGCTCGAACGCATCGGCCGCCTGGTAGATCGCCAGTTCCCGCCCCGTCATGATACGCGCGCCCTTGGCCTGCGCGGCGAGAAGCAGCGGCGTCATCAACGGCGAGTAGACGGCGTCCGCGACCCACAACCCCTCGTGCAACAATGTCGCCGGCACCGGCGTCGCCCGGCTCGGCAGCATGCCGACTGGCGTGCCGTTGACGACGCCCGCAGCCCCGCGCAGCGCATCCTCGACGCTGTCGGCAACGACGATGCCGTCGCGCGCCGGGAGCAACCTTGCGAGCCTCTCGGCACGCTCGCGCTCTGCATCGAAGATGCGGATCCCTGCTACGTTGAGGCCGGCCAGCGCAAAGGCGATCGCCTTGCCGACGCCGCCGGCACCGATAATAGCCACCGCGCCGTGACCGGAGGCTTGCACCAGCGGCGCCGCGGCGCGCGCAAATCCTGTGGTGTCGGTGTTGTGCCCGATCAGCCGGCCGTCCCTCGCGACGACGGTATTGACCGCACCCATTGCGGCTGCCGTCGGCGCGAGCTCATCAAACAGGCCGACGACGGCCTCCTTGTAGGGAAAGGTAACATTGACGCCGGCAAAGCCCAGCCGACGCACGCCCTCCAGCATCATGGCCAGTTCGGCCGCACTGGCGCCCGCCACCTCGATCAGCTGGTAGTGGCCGCGCAAGCCCAGGGCCTCCGCGGCCCGTTCATGCATCGCGGGCGAAGCCGAGTGTGCAATCGGTGCGCCGATCAGGCCGGTGAGGAGCTTTTTGGATTGCGCAATTGGTTTGGACACGTTCGCCGTCGTCTCGCTTTGCTGCGCTGTCTCCGCAAGCCGCGGAAAACAGGTCTGGATTCGCGAGAACGATAGCGCTTCCGCAGGCTAACACAATTACCCATTTTTCCGACAGGTCTAACATGATGTTATTTTCGCCGCAGCCGCTGCACCGTACCCCTCGAGGCTGCTCGTGCCGGCTCCAGCGCCTGCATTTCCGTCCGCAAGACCTGCATGAAATATTCGACGTGGAGCGACAGCGCCGCTCCTCGTTTGACCGCGATATAGGTGTCGAAGCGCGTGGGCTCGGCGATCTTGATCAGCTCGATGCCGGGATAGCCGCCATGCGCAACGGTGAACTGGTCGATAATTGCAATCCCCAGCCCTGCCCTCACCAGCGCGCAGACGGTGGTGCCGAAGCGGGCGCGGATGGTCATGTTGTAGGTAAGCTTATTGCGCGCGAAAATCTCCGCCATGATCCGGCCATAGGGATCGTTGGGATCGATGCCGATCAGGGGATAGCGCACGATTTCGGCGGCCGAGACTTGCTTGCGACCGGCAAGCTCGTGACCCGGCGGCACGATGCAATAAAGTTCGCCGGAAGCAAGCGGCAGGAAGTCGAGGCCGGAGTGGTCGAGCCGGTAGCTCATGGCGACACAATCGCCGCGGCCGAGCATCAGATAGTCGATGGCTTCCTCGATCTTGAGGATGTTGATGTCGATGCCGAGATCCGGGTAGCGCCGCCGCACCCGCTCGATGGCGCGAGGTACCATCACCTGCGCGATCGAGGGCACCGAGCCGATGCGCAATTCCGACAATTCGCCGCGGCCGATCTTGGAGATGATCTCGGTGAGATCGTCGACCTTCTTGTAGACCCCATTGATCTGCTCGAAGATGTTTTGCGCTTCCGGCGTCGGAAAATAGCGTCCGTTCTGGCGATGGAAAAAGCGGATGCCGAGCGAGCGTTCGGTGTATTTCACCAGCCGGCTGATGCCCGGCGCCGACACGTTGAGCAGTTTCGCCGCCCCGCCGATGGTCCCCGTGACCATCACCGCGCGGATCACCTCGACCTGCCGCAGCGTCATCATATGCCGATACCCCGAAACCGAAGTTTCGGGGATCATGTCACGGCGATGCGGCGCCTATCCAGCTGGAATTTGGCCCGGCTGGACCTGGCGTGCGCCCTGTCAGGACACTGCAGTCGGCGGCCGAGTGCGCACCTTGGTGCCTTCGGCGAGATCGACGGAGGGGTTGAGGATGACCTGATCGCCCTGCTTCACCCCACTGTTGACCAAAACCTCGCGGCCGAGATCGCGCACAATGTCGATTTTGTGGAAATGCACCACACCATTGTCGACCACGGCGACCTGCGTACCGTTTTGGTTGAAAATGATGGCGTCGGCAGAGACCTTGAGGCTTGGTGTCTTGCGCGGGATGTGCAGTTCGACGGTGCAATAGATCCCGGGCGTGAGCGTGTGGTCCGGATTGGGGATATCGACCTCGGTCAAAAGCGTCCGTGAGCCCGGCTGGATGGCGTCGGCCATCCGCGTCACCTTGCCCGGGAAGGCGCGATCGGGGATCTCCGGCACATGCACTTCGGCCTCAATACCTGGCTTGAGGCCGAAGGCCTCGTCTTGGGGCACGAACACCTGGGTGCGGATGACATTGCCCTGCATCAAGGTGAACATGAAGGTGCCGGAGGTCGCGTCCGCCTGCACCAGGCTGCCGACATCGATATTGCGTTGCGTGATGACGCCGTCGAACGGCGCCACCACATGCTGATAGATCTTCTGCTGGTGCAGCACCTGCACCTGCGCCTCTTCTGCTCCGATGTTGGCCTGCGCGACCTGGACCGCGGCCTCCTGCGCTTTCAGGGTCTGCTCGTCGATGGTGCCCTGCTGCGCGGTGACCCAGCCCTTTTCGACCAGCGGCCGGTCGCGGTCCCAGGTGACCTTGGCGAGCACGCGGTTGGCTTCAGCCTGCTGCAGCGCGAATTTGAGCTGGGCGAGCGTCGCCTCGGCCTGGGCGATCTGATGATCGAGCTCGGGCGCCACGATCTCCGCCAGCAGCTGCCCGGCCTTCACGTGGTCGCCGATATCGACCTCGCGCTGGGCGATATAGCCGGACGCGCGCGCGAAGATATTGGCGCTGGCAAAGGCCGAAGTGGTCGCGGGCAACTGGACCACCTCGATGCCGCTGCTGGGCTCGACTGTCGCAAGCCGGACCTGTGGAACAAGGTCGCGCTCCGCCTCGGAGGCCGCCGCGGTCTGGCGATATTGCGTGAGATGGTTCCAGGCACCGGATGTCAATGCGCCCCCGAGCAGCACGATCACGCCGAGCGCGAGGAGGCGCCCTCGCCGCTTGGGCTTCGCGACGGCAGGGACCGGCGCGTCGGGTGCGTGGTCGCTCTCGCTCACATCCTGCGCGTTGATAGGCCCGTTGTAGTTCATTCCAGCACCTCGTCGAAAACCCCGTGATGTTTCTTGCCGTCGTTGCCCTTGCGCAGCATGGCGAACAGATATGGGACGACCAGCAATGTCGTTGGTGTCGCAAACAAAAGCCCGCCGATCACGGCGCGGGCAAGCGCGGCATTTTGCTCTTCGCCGGCGCCGCCGATCGCCATCGGGATCATGCCGACGATCATTGCGGCAGCCGTCATTAGGACCGGCCGGATTCGGGTGTGGCCGGCCTCGATTGCCGCCTCGAACGCGCTCTTCCCGGCAAGCTGCTGTTCACGCGCAAAGGTCACGAGCAGGATCGAATTGGCGGAGGCGACGCCGACCGCCATGATCGCCCCCATCAGCGACGGCACGTTGAGGGTGGTGCCGGTGACGAAGAGCATGAACAGGATCCCACAGAGCGTCGCCGGCAGCGCCAGGATGACCACAAAGGGATCGCCGAAATTCTGGTAGTTCACGACCATCAGCATGTAGACGAAGACCGCCGCGAACAAGAGCCCGATACCGAGATCGATGAACGCACTGTTCATGCTCTGGATCTGCCCGATCACCTGGATGGTGTTGCCCGGCTTCAACTGCTTCTGGGCGTCGGCAACGATCTTCTGGATGTCGCTGGCGACGCCGCCCAGATCGCGCCCCTGCACGCTGGCGTAGACCTCGTAGACCGGCTGCACATTGGCCTGGTTGGCGTTGGTCGGCACGCTGGTGCGCTTGAAGGTCGCGACATTGCTGAGCAGGCCCGGAATTGGCGTGTCGGTCTGGACCGAGGCGACCGATGTCGAGACCGGGGTATTGGCGAGATCGTTCAGGGACGCGATCTTCCGCTCCGGCGTCTGCACTGCCAAATAGTAGGGAATGCCGGATGTCGGATCGGTCCAGAAATTCGGCGTCACCTGCTCCGATGAGCTCAGCGAGACGTTGAGATTGGTGGCGATGGTGTCGGCATTGAGCCCGAGCTGCGCTGCGCGGCTGCGGTCGATGTTGGCGAAGAAGGCCGGCGCGTTGACCTCCTGCTGCAAATGCGCGTCTGCCACGCCTGATATCGCGGCAATCCGCTGGCGCAGCTCTTGGGCGACACGCAGATTGTTGGCGCGGTCGTAGCCGACGGTACGAACATCGATCTGCGCCGGCAGCCCGAAATTCAGGATTTGGGTGACGATATCGGCGGCCTGGAAGTAGAACGTATCTTCCGGAAACGCTACCGGCAGCACCTCGCGCAACTTGCGGACATACTCGGCGGTCGGCTTATGGCCTTCCTTCAACGAAACCAGGATGACGCCGTCATTGACGCCGATGGTCGAGCCGTCGGTGAAGGCAAGATTGTACGGACGAGCCGGCAAGCCGATATTGTCGACGATGAGGTCGCGATCGCTGTCCGGGATCACCTGACGGATCTTGTCCTCGACCTGCTGAAAGATGCGCTCGGTGTTCTCGATCCGGCTGCCGGCAGGCGCACGGACGTGGAGCTGGATCTGGCCGCCATCGATGACCGGAAAGAAGTCGCGTCCCACCATCGGAAACAGCACGGCGCCAAGCGCCAGCACCACCACCATGATAATCGGCAGGATGAACCGATGGGTCATGAGCTCCCGCAAAGCGCCCGAATAGGAATGCCGGATTCTCTCGAAATTGCGTTCAAAGCCGGCATGGAAGCGGGCAAAAAAGCCTCTTGGTGCGCTGTCCGATGGCCCGTGATGCTCGCCCTTAAGCAACAGGCCGATGATGATGGGCGTCAGCGTCCGCGACAGGCCATAGGAGGCGAGCATGGCGAACACGACGGCAAGGCCGAGCGGTGTGAACAGATATTTTGCCGGCCCGTCCAGGAAGATCACGGAGGTGAACACACAGGAGATTGCGAGGGTCGAAACCAGCGTTGGCACCGCGATCCCGGCCGCGCCATGTAGCGTGGCCTGTGGCAACGGCTGGCCTTCCTCGGTCAACAGGCGATGGGTATTCTCGATCGTGACGGTGGAATCGTCGACCAGGATGCCGACGGCGAGCGCCAATCCGCCGAGCGTCATGGTGTTCAGCGTCTCGCCCATGAAGTAGAGAACGATCAGCGAGGCCAGGATCGATAACGGGATCGAGACCATCACCACAACGGTCGACCGCCACGATCCCAGGAATAGAAGGATCATCAGCGCGGTCAGCGCGGCCGCGATCGCGCCCTCGCGCAACACGCCCTTGACCGAATCCTTCACGAACACCGACTGGTCGAACAGCTCGGTGATCTCCATGCCGGGAGGTGCGGCAGCGCGCGCCGTCTGCAGAGCCTTGTGCACGGCATTGACGACCGAAACCGTCGAGGCATTGCCGTTCTTGATGATGGAGAGCAGCACGGAGCGCCGGCCGTTTTCGCGCACGACATTCTGCTGCACGAGCCAGCCGTCATGTACCTGGCCGACGTCTTTCATAAAAACGGTCGCGCCGTTCACGACCTTGATCGGAATGTTGTTGAGATCGTCGATCGAGGGCGGCGTCGCGTTGGTGCGCACGACATATTGGGTTTTGCCGAACTTGGCGGTGCCGGCCGGAAGAGTCAGGCTCTGGGCATTGACGGCATTGACCACGTCGAGCGGGGTCAACCCCTTGGCCGTCAGCTTGTTGGGATCGATGTCCACCATGATCTGGCGGTACTTGCCGCCTGACGGCGTCGGCAGCGTGATGCCGGGGATCGGCGCGAGCTGCTGGCGGATGCGGTAGATGCCGTAATCATAGAGCTGCTGCTCGCTCAGCGTATTGGAGCTCAGGCTGATCTGCAGCACGGGGACGCTGGACGCGTTGAACTGCACCACGACCGGCGGCTGGATGCCGGGTGGCATCAGCGCGCGGATCGAATTGGTCGCAGCGACGATCTGCGAGATGGCGAGGTCGAGATTGACGTCGGGCTGGAAGTAGATCTTCTGCACCGACAACCCGGCCATTGTTTGGGCCTCGATGTCCTTGATGCCGTTGACGTTGGAAGAGATCGAATACTGGCTGTAGGTGGAGACGCGCTGCTCCATCTCGGGCGTGGCGAGGCCCGTATAGCTCCAGATCACCGTCACCACGGGGATGTTGATCTCCGGGAAGATATCGGTCGGCATCTCGATCACGCTGACCGCGCCCAGGAACAGGATCAGGGCGGCCACCACGTAGAACGTATGCGGGAAGCGCAGCGCAAAACGGACTATTCCCATAAACGACTCCTCGCCCGCGCGGGCCAAAGGCTCGCGCAACGCAAATTCGGTGCTCGGTGAAGGAGCAATCGTCGCAGCGGCCGATCGCCGGGAAACCGGCATCGCAGGCGGAAGGGGCGTCAGTCGCTTGAGGACGTGCCAACCTCCGTCGCAACATAACCGTTGCGCGGATCATTCCGTAGCCCCGCCTCCTGCGTTTTCCCCGCAGCCTTCTTGTCGAGGGCTGATGGCGCCCCGTGTGCGTCCTTAGGATTCTCGCCTCGCCCAACAAGTGGCGAGCCACTGCCTCGTTCGCAAATCACAACCCATTTAGAGGCCGACGATTGCAACGCAATATTACAGTGGCCGTTTCCGCTGTAACAATCTCGCTCATTTTCGGCACAACTCGGTGATCGCAATTATCGATCCGCTCAAGATCATTTGAGCAGCCCGCCCCTCTTGCCAGCGCGAGTTGGGCGGTTGCGTCGTCCTATTTTCCTTTGAACCGCGGCTTGCGTCGCTCCAGGAAAGCCGCGACACCCTCCTTGTGGTCCTCGGTCATGCTGGCCAGGGCGAACTGGTCCACATCCATGTGGCTGGCGAGATCGTCGAGTGCACAGGTGAGGCGGTTGACGGTCAGCTTGGTCATGGCGGCCGACAAAGGCGGCTGGCGGGCGAACTTCTCGGCGAATGCCATCGCGGTCTCGAACGCCCTGCCCGGCTCGGCCAACTTCTCGACGAAGCCCCAATCATAGGCCTCCTCGGCGCCGATGCGCTCGTCCGCAAGGATCACGGCCTGCTTGGTGCGGGCCGGGCCGATCAGATGCAGCATGCGCGGCACGCTCTGCCAGCTCATGTTCATGCCGAGCCCGATCTCCGGCACCCGCAGATGGGCGTCGTTCGCCATCACCCGGAAATCCAGCGCCACGGCGAGCGCGACGCCCCCGCCGATGCAAAATCCCTCGATAGCCGCAACCGTCACCTGCTCCATCTCTTGCCAGGCCCGGGTCAGCTTCGGGCCGAGCTTCAGGTGGCGTCGTAAGCTGCCGATATCCATGTTGCGGCGCGAGCGCCCCTCGGCATCCTTCAGGTCAAAGCCTGCGCTGAATGCCTTTGTGCTGCCGGTCAGCACGACCACGGATGTGTCGGCATCGTCATCGAAGGACCGCGCCGCAACCGTGAGCTGGCGCAACGCCTCCGGCGACAGCGCGTTGATGCCATCGGCACGGTCGAAGCGCACCACGGCTATTCGCCCATCCGGACCGAGCCCTTTTTCGATGGTCACAAAATTCGTCACGAAACGCTCCTTCCGTGTGTATTCCTGGCAAAACTAGCCCATAACGCCGGCACCGAATACGTGCCCGTGAGCATGCGAACTATCTCGACATGGTTGGGGCGCTGCGCCTATCCTTGGAGCATGACAAGCCATGACCACGATCACGACCATTCGGAACTGTCGGAGACCGAGTTGCGCGTGCGCGCACTCGAGACAATTCTGACCGAGAAGGGTTATGTCGAGCCCGGTGCGCTCGACGCCATTATCCAGGCCTATGAGACCAATATCGGCCCACACAACGGCGCCCGCGTCGTCGCGCGGGCCTGGATCAATCCCGCCTTCAGGCAGGCGCTGCTCGACGACGCCACCAACGCGGTGGCGACGCTCGGCCATGTCAGCCGCACCGGCGACCATCTGGTGGCGGTCGAGAACACGTCCAATCGTCACAACATGGTCGTGTGTACGCTGTGCTCCTGCTATCCGTGGGAGCTGCTGGGCCTGCCACCGGTCTGGTACAAAGCTGCGCCCTATCGCTCGCGTGCGGTGAAAGATCCGCGCGGTGTGCTCGCCGATTTTGGCGTCACCTTGCCAAAGGAAGCCGAAATCAGGGTATGGGATTCGACGGCCGAGATGCGCTTCCTGGTGTTGCCGATGCGGCCCAAAGGCACCGAGGGGTTCAGCGAGGAGCAGCTTGCCGAACTGGTCACGCGTGACTCGATGATCGGCACTGGATTCCCGAGGACGCCGGGGGCGCCATCATGAACGGCGTGCACGACATGGGTGGCATGGACGGGTTCGGCAAGGTCGAACCCGAGCCGAACGAGCCGATGTTTCATGCCGATTGGGAAGCGCGGGTGTTGGCGATGGTGCGCGCCATGGGCGCCGCCGGCGCGTTCAACATCGACACTTCCCGCTACTATCGCGAGACGCTGCCGCCGGCCATCTATCTGGCGAGCTCCTATTACAAGAAATGGTTCCTGGGCCTGGAAAACATGCTGGTCGACAAGGGCCTCGTCGCCGAGGCGGACATCGCGGCCGGACGCGCGGTGCAGCCGGCAAAACCGCTCAAGCGCGGCAAATTCGCAGTCAGCGATGTCGAGCGTGTCATGGTACGCGGCAAGTTCGGTCGCGAAGCCTCCGCACCTGCCAAGTTCAAGCCGGGCGACAAAGTGCGGGCGAAGAACATTCACCCGGCAACACACACGCGGCTGCCGCGCTATGCGCGCGGCCATGTCGGGGTGATCGAGCGCGACCACGGCTGCCAGGTATTTCCCGACACGGCCGCAATGGAGTTGGGCGAGAATCCGCAGTGGCTCTACACGGTCGTATTCGACGGCACCCAGCTTTGGGGCGCGGATGCCGATCCCACAGTGAAAGTCTCGATCGATGCGTTCGAGCCCTATCTGGAGCCGGCGTGATGGACCCGTCCGCCGCGGCGCGCGCGACCACGGAAGTGCGCAGCATTCCCCGCGACGAAGCGGGTCCCGTATTCCGCGAGCCCTGGGAGGCGCATGCCTTTGCGATGGCGCTGACCCTGCACGAGCGCGGCGTCTTCAGCTGGCCGGAATGGGCGGCAACCCTGGCCGACGAGATCAAGCGCGCACAAGCCGCAGGCGATCCCGACACCGGCGCGACCTATTACCGGCACTGGCTCAACACGCTGGAGCGATTGGTCGCCCAAAAGGGCGTGACCTCCTTCGAAGCGCTGCATCGGTATCGCGATGCCTGGGACCACGCCGCCGACCGCACGCCGCATGGCAAGCCGATCGAGTTGCGACCTGAGGATTTTGCATAGCGCTCGCCGCGTTGCGACAGGGCCGCATCACCCCTTCGCCACATACTCCCGCCAGCCCTTGGCGCGCAACGCGCAGGCCGGGCATTCGCCGCAGCCGAAGCCCCAATCGTGGCGGGCGCCGCGCTCGCCGAGATAGCAGGTGTGGGAGTGCTCGCGGATCAAGTCGACCAGGTGTGGACCGCCGAGTTCGAGCGCCAGTCGCCAGGTCGCTGCCTTGTCCAGCCACATCAGCGGGGTGTGCAGCTCGAAGCGCCTGGCCATGCCAAGATTGAGCGCGGCGTTGAGCGCGCGGATGGTCTCGTCGCGGCAATCCGGATAGCCGGAATAATCGGTCTCGCACATGCCGCCGACGATATGGGTCATGCCGCGGCGATGGGCGAGCGCGGCCGCAAAGGTCAGGAAGATCAGGTTGCGGCCAGGCACGAAGGTGTTAGGCAGTCCGTCCTGGCCCATTTCGATCGCGACCTCGCGGGTCAGCGCGGTCTCGGAGATAGCGGCGAGCGTCGGAATCTCCAGTGTATGGCCGTCGCCGAGTTTTGCCGCCCAGTCCGGACGCACGGTCTTGATCTCCTCGAGCAGCCTGTCCCGGCAGTCGAGCTCGATCAGATGGCGCTGCCCATAGGCAAAGCCCAGCGTTTCCACCCGCCCAAAGCGCGACAGCGCCCAGGCAAGGCAGGTGGTGGAATCCTGGCCGCCGGAAAACAGCACCAGCGCGGTTTCGGCTGAAAGATCGCTCATCGGCATCCGCTTAGCATCACTGGCGAAAGAGTGGAAATCAGCTCCGTTTGACTGGGATCGTCGCGCATCTTGCGGCATACAGAGACAATTTCCCACGAGGATCAGGCCCGCATGACCCCCTCCCGCGACATCGCCGCCCTGCTCGACATCATGGCCAGGCTGCGCACCCCCGTGACCGGCTGTCCCTGGGACCTGGAACAGACTTTTGCGACCATCGCCCCGTACACGGTCGAGGAGGCCTATGAGGTTGCGGAGACAATCGCGCGTGGCGATCTCGACGACCTGCGCGAAGAGCTCGGCGATCTCCTGCTGCAGGTCGTGTTCCATGCCCGCATGGCCGAAGAGCAAGATGCCTTCGACTTCGGCGATGTGGTCGAGGCGATCACAAGGAAGATGATCCGCCGCCACCCCCATGTTTTTGGCGACGAGAGCGGCGAGCTCACGCCCAGCGACGTCAAGGGCAATTGGGATCGCATCAAGGCCGAGGAAAAGGCCGAGCGGGCCGCGCGCCGGCCGCCGGAAGAGAGCACCCACAAATCGCTGCTGGCAGGTGTCAAGGCCGGCCAGCCGGCGCTCGCCCGTGCGCTCGCTCTGCAGAACAAAGCCTCGACCGTCGGCTTCGACTGGAACGATCCGCGCGCGGTCCTGAGCAAGATCCGCGAGGAGGCCGACGAGATCGAGGCGGCACTGGACGCCGACGACAAGAACGAGCTTGAAGCCGAGACCGGCGACCTCCTGTTCGCCGTCGTCAACCTCGCCCGCCATGTCGGCGCCGATCCTGACAGCGCGCTGCGCGCGTCGAACGTGAAATTCGAGCGACGCTTCGCCTATATCGAGCGGACGTTGGAGAGCCGCGGGCGAACGCTCGAGGAGGCGTCGCTCGATGAGATGGACATGCTCTGGAACGAAGCGAAACGGACTGAAGGCCCATCCTCCCGGCCAAGCGACGCTGGAGCGCATCTCGCTCCGTCATCCTGAAGGCGGAGTGCGCCTCGAAGGATGCAGGCCACGCTGCGACAGGCGGGCCGGCGCCCTTAGAGACTGCCGCGGTCCGCGGCCTCCTCAGGGCGACGGTGATGGATGGCGATCCGTTGTCTTTGGGGCGATCGTTACGCGCCGTGCAAAACCGCATCAAACCGCGACATCACGATGTCGCGCTTGCTCTCGTCCACCCGCACGGTCATGTCGAAGCGGCCGTCGTTGAGCTCCTTGTTCAGGACCTCGGAGTTGCGGTGCAGCCATGAGATGCCGGCACCGTCGGCGGCGTCGACGGAGAGATCAAGTGTCACGCGAGTTGCCGCGAGCAGGTCTTCGATTGCCGACAGCAGTGTGTCGACTCCCTCCCCGGTTTCGGCCGAAACCAGAAGGCAGGGATGCTCATGCGGCCGGCGCGCAGCGATATTGGCGAGTTTTTCGCGCTCCTCCGAACTGAAGCGATCGATCTTGTTCCAGACTTCGAGAATGCGCCCGCTGGAAGGATCGATGCCGAGCTGGCGCAACACGGCGTCGACGTCGCGCTGCTGCGCCTCCGCATCTTCATGCGAAATATCGCGGACATGCAGGATCACGTCGGCTTCCAGCACCTCTTCCAGCGTGGCGCGGAAAGCCGCCACCAGTTGGGTCGGCAGATTGGAGATGAAACCAACGGTGTCGGACAGCATCGCCTTGCCGCTATGCGGCAGATGGATCGCACGCAGGGTCGGGTCCAGCGTTGCGAACAGCATATCGGCCGCCTGCACGTCAGCGCGGGTCAGGCGGTTGAACAGCGTGGACTTGCCGGCATTGGTGTAGCCGACCAGCGCCACGACGCGGTAGGGCACGCGCTTGCGCCCCTCACGATGCAGCCTTCGCGTCGCCTGCACCTTCTTCAGTTCGTTTTCCAGCCGCGTGATGCGGTCGCCGATCAGCCGGCGGTCAGCCTCGATCTGGGTCTCGCCCGGGCCGCCCATGAAGCCGAAGCCGCCGCGCTGGCGCTCCAGATGGGTCCAGGATCGCACCAGGCGGCTGCGCTGGTAGTTGAGATGGGCGAGCTCGACCTGCAGCGCGCCCTCCTTGGTCTTGGCGCGGCGGCCGAAGATTTCCAGGATGAGGCCGGTGCGGTCCAGCACCTTGGTGCTCCAGGTTTTCTCGAGATTGCGCTGCTGGATCGGCGACAGAGCGCAATCCATCACCACGAGCTCGGCCTTTTCGGCGGTGACGAGGCCGGCGATCTCATCGACCTTGCCCTTGCCGAGATAGGTCGCCGGCCGGATCTCGCTGATTTGGGCGATCAGGGCATCGACGACCCTGAGATCGATGGCGCGCGCAAGGCCTGCTGCCTCATCGAGTCTGGCCTCGAAGTCACGCAAGGCATGATCATCCGCTTGCGCCTCGGCCCCTCCGCGGCGCATTCGCAAGTAAGGGCCGATGACGAGCACCCGCCCGGTCTCCTTGGCCCCTGCTGACCGCGACCGGTCAGCCCCCCGTTCCCGTTCTCGGGGTTCCAATCAGGTCTCTCTCAAGCAGGCGCATCCTCGCCGCCTTCGAATAGCTGGATGGGAGCGCCCGGCATGATGGTCGAGATCGCATGCTTGTAGACAAGTTGCGAGTGACCGTCCCGCCGGAGCAGCAGGCAGAAATTGTCGAACCAAGTAACAATCCCCTGCAGCTTGACTCCGTTCACCAGAAATATCGTCAGTGGCGTTTTGGTTTTACGAACGTGATTGAGGAAGGTGTCTTGTAGGTTTTGTGCGCGGTCTGCCGCCATTGTTTTTATCCCGCCGTTGTAGCGTCTTTTTATTGAACTTTATTGAGCCGGTTATCGCCCTCTCACGGAGCCTTCCCCGGCTGCCCACGCCACGTGAGTCCCCCTCCAGTGGCGCGAACCGAACGATTAGAGGGCAGGCGCGCTTTTTAGGCAAGCCGCTTGAGACCGCAAGGCCGCCTGAAGCGACGCATTTCTCTGCAAAACTCGCGAAAATAGATCAATTTTCCCAAGCAAATGCATGAAAGCGCATCCTTTTTAGGGATTTAGCCGACCCCCAGCGCCTTCAGTTTCCGGTGCAGCGCCGAGCGCTCCATGCCAACGAACTCCGCCGTGCGCGAGATATTTCCGGAGAATCGGCTGATCTGGGCGATCAGATAGTCGCGCTCGAACACCTCACGCGCCTCGCGCAATGGCAGGCCCATGATGTGCTCGCCATTATTGCTGGTGGGCATGGCCGGCACCATGGAGCCGACGTCCTGCGGCAGCATGTCGGCGGTGATGATGGTTTCGGGTCCGCCGGCGGCGAGAATCATGACGCGCTCGACATTGTTGCGCAGCTGCCGGACGTTGCCCGGCCAGACATGGGACTGCAGCACCGCCATGGCGTCCTGGCCGATCTGCCGCTTGGGGAGGCCCGTGGTGGCCGAGATCTGGTCCATGAAATAGTCAATCAGTTCAGGGATATCCTCGCGCCGCTCCGAGAGCGGCGGCACGCGGATGGGTACCACGGAAAGCCGGTGGTAGAGGTCCTCGCGGAAGCGGCCGGCGGCGATCTCCTCTTCCAGGTTGCGCGCGGTCGAGGAGATGATGCGGACATCGACGGCGACCTTGTTGGTGCCTCCCTGGCGCTGGAAGGTCTGCTCGACCAGCACACGCAGGATCTTGTTTTGGGTTTCGCGCGGCATATCGCCGATCTCGTCGACGAACAGTGTGCCGCCGTGAGCTTCTTCCAACGCACCGGTCTTGCGCGCATGCTCGCCGTTGGACTGCTCGACGCCGAACAGCTCGACCTCCATCCGCTCCGGCGTGATGGCGGCGGCATTGATGACGACGAAAGGACCTTCGGCACGGTTGGAGGCGATGTGCAGGGTACGCGCGACCAGTTCTTTCCCGGAGCCCGCGGGGCCGACAATCAGGATGCGGCTATTGGCCTTGGCTGCCCGCTCGATGGTCTGGCGCAGTTGATTCATGCAGGGCGAGTGACCGGTCAGCGTGCTCGCGGTCGGCGCCAGCTGCTTCAGCTCGCGCACCTCCCGCTTCAGCCGTGAGGTTTCCAGCGCCCGCGTCGCCACCAGGATCAGGCGGTCGGACTTGAACGGCTTTTCGATGAAGTCATAGGCGCCGCGCTTGATCGCCGCCACCGCGGTTTCGATGTTGCCGTGACCGGAAATCATCACCACGGGCAGGTCGGGATGGTCGCGCTTGACCTGCTCCAGGAGCTGCAATCCGTCGAGCTTGGAGCCCTGCAGCCAGATGTCGAGGAAGACCAGATGCGGCCGGCGGTTGGCGATCTCGGCAAGCGCGGTGTCGCTATCGCGCGCCGTGCGGGTCGAAAACCCCTCGTCATCCAGAATACCCGCAACCAGTTCGCGAATATCGGCTTCGTCATCGACGATCAGAATATCACTTGCCATGGCTCCGCCCTGCTTCAGCTGCCTGTTGCGGCTTCGGTTTTCGTGTCTTTGTTGGTTGTGTTCTGAATTTCTGTGTCACTGTTGGTCGTCTGAGCCGTGTCAGGGGTTTGCCCTGCCGGCGCCTGTTTTGCCTCGCCTGCCACCTTTGTCTCGTTTGCCGCCGGACTGCCGCCCGCCCCTTGCTCCTTCGGGTCGGCCTTTGGCGCCTCTGTCTTCTGGCCGTCGACCTTGGCATGCCCGGAGACCGCAAAGCGCAGCCGCATCCAGGCACCGCGCTGCCCGGCGCGGAAGTCGGCAGCGTCCTTCAACTCGATGCGCCCGCCATGGTCCTCAAGCACGCGGCCCACGATGGCGAGCCCAAGGCCGGTGCCCTTGGCGCGCGTGGTCACGTAGGGCTCGAGCAGTCGCTGCCGGGCCACCTTCGGCAGCCCGATGCCGTTATCGACGACGTCGATGATGATCTCCGCGTTCTCGCGCTGGGCAACGACATCAATACGCCCCTTGCCCAATTCCTCCGTTGGCACGGCCTCGATGGCTTCGGTCGCGTTCTTGATGATGTTGGTCAGCGCCTGCGAGATCAGGCGGCGGTCGAACTGCGCCCGCAGCGGATCCTCCTTGATATCGGCCTCGATATCGATCTCGGGATGGGCGACCTTCATCAGGAACACCGCCTGCCGCACGGTGTCGGCAACGTCTTCGCCTTCGATCACGGGTTTGGGCATGCGCGCGAAACGCGAGAACTCGTCCACCATCCGCCTGATATCGTCGACCTGGCGCACGATGGTGTCGGTGCACTGGTCGAATATCGCCTTGTCCTCGGTGATGACCTTGCCGAATTTACGGCGGATGCGCTCGGCCGAAAGCTGGATCGGAGTCAGCGGATTCTTGATCTCATGCGCGATGCGGCGCGCGACGTCGCCCCAGGCGGAGGTGCGCTGCGCCGAAACCAGATCGGTGATGTCGTCGAGCGTGATGATGTAGCTGTCGCGCGTCGCCTCGCTGGTCTTCTCGGCGCTGACGCGGACTGAGAGATTGCGCTCATTGCCGTCGCGCAGGATGGTCACCTGCCCCTGCACCAGCCGCTGGTTGCCCTCGCGCGCATTCTTCATCATCTCGTCGAGTTCGGGCAGCACGTCGGAGAGCGGATGGTCCAGAGTTTCTGACTCCGCATGTCCGATCAGCTTTTCCGCCGAGCGGTTGAGAATGCCGATCGAGCCGGAGCCGTCGACTCCGATGATGCCGGCGGACGCCGAGGACAGCACCGCCTCGATAAAGCGACGGCGGCTGTCGATCAGCTCGGAGGCGCTGACTAGCTCGTCGCGCTGGGTGCGTAGTTCCTGCGTCATCTTGTTGAAGGTCTCGCCTAACTGGGCGAGATCGCCCTCCGATCTCATGACGGGGACCTGCACCTTGAGGTCGCCGGTGGAGACGAGATTGGCGGCGTTCATCAGCCTTCGGATCGGCGCCACCAGGCGATTCGCGAAGTTCAGGCCAAGCAGCACCGAGGCCATCAGGATGGTGAGCGCGATCACCGCGAACATCAACGCGAAGGCAACCTGGATGCCGAGCCGCTGCGATTCCATCTCGGTATAGCCGGCGACACTGGCCTCGGTCTGCTTGAGCTGGTCGACCACCCGCGGATCGAGCGCGCGCTCCACGTAGAGGAACGTGTCGGTGAAGGCCTTTAGCCGGATCACGGCCGCGACCGAATTCGAATCAGGCAGCACCGCGATTTCCGGCTCGTCCTCGTTGACATTCTTCAGGAAGTCGGGCGACGGCGGCGAATAGGACGCGCGAGCGCCGGTGTCGGCCGTCTCCAGCGGCGTCGCGTCCTTGTCCATGATCATGGCGCCCGGCAGATTGCGCGCAGCGGCGCTGGCGGTCAGCAACTGCTTAAACGAGCCCCGGTCCTGGTAGTAGAGCGGTTGCGCGTGGCTGACGTCGACCGCCATCCCCAGAATATCGCCGCGAATGAGCTGGGCGTGCTCCTGCACATAGGCGCGCGAAATCGTCAGCGAGTTCTGAATCACCTCCCGGGTCGGGCCGGAGAACAGCCGGTCGAGACCGCGGTCGATGGTGACATTGGCGATGATCGCAACCAGCACCGCCGGCAAGACCGCGATAACCGAGAACAGGCCGACCACCTGGATGTGCAGGCGCGCCGCCGCCCGACCGCGGCGCCTGGCCAGCACCATCTGCCAGACTTCGCGCACGATGATGCCGACCAAGAGCAGGATGGTCGCCACATTGATCAGGTAGAAGGACCGCACCACCGGGGGCGTCGGGGGGATCCGCGTCAGGCCGGTCAGGACCATGAAGGTCAGGAAGGCCGACAACAGCGCAATGCCGACGGCAAAAGGCGCGAGCAGCCGCCGCAGGGTCTTCCCCTTCGGCTCAGCCAACGACGGATCGAACGGTGCGGGTGCTGCCTCTGCGCTGGTCATTCCGGCAAGGTGTGATGCTGAATCGGGCCAAGTCCGGCGTTGCGGACTGATGCATTCATATCACATTGTTGCCGAAATGCGACTATTCCGAGGCGCCGTCGCCCGGGAAATGCGCATCCACAGGCAGGACGCCGAATGACGTGCGGGCCAAAGAGCCCTCCTCGCCAGTTCCTAGAGTTCGCGCGCCATCAGCGCCGTCTCGAAGCCCTTCCAGTTGGTGCGGTCGAGCGTGGCCCAGCCGAGCTTCGAATAAAACCCCTCCGCAGCGCTTGTGTAGAGGTGCAACCGCGTGACGCCTCGCTGGCGCGCCTGATCCTCAATGGCTCGGACCAATACGGCACCTGCACCCCGTCGCCGATACTCCGGAACCACAAACAAGCCTACCAACCACGGCGACAAATCATGGTTGGGCTCGATCTCCGACTCGGCCAGAAGACAGGTTCCGATCGGCTCATCACCAACCTTGGCGATCAGCGCGACCCCATGGCTCTGATCGGAAGCAAACAGCTCCAGCGACCGCAATTCCTGCTCGAAGGACGCTTCCAGCACGGGAAACGTATCCGCGCGCCAACGTGCGCAGATGGCCAGTTCCGATGTCCGGGGCTTCACGATGAACGTCTGGATGTCGGCCATCAAAGTCCCTGCGCACCCCTTCGAGCGTATCGGGCAACCCTGGCGCCCGTAGCCGCCGAACATGGCGGGGCGGATCGGTTCAGGCAAGCCACGAGACCGGCTTTGCGCTCCCGCAACGGGCACCAGCAACGGCCTGCCTGCGGTCCAGGAAAGCACGCGACCCGCACGCCTTCACAAGGTTAGCATGCCGTACCAGGTGGTCGCGGCGATCAAGACCAAAAAGCTCGTCGCGGTCGCGACGAAGAAGCAACGCTCCACCATATCCATTGGACAGTCCCTCAATGCCGATCGGAGCGTGCGGATCAATCCAGCCGTTGTCTGTATCAAATGATGATTCTGGAAAAATAATTTTGAGCGCGATCCGGAACAGGCGGACCGCCGATGGGCCCTCAAGCACGTGCGGCCGGAACAATGGCCCACGCTATCCAATTGACCCTGGGCGTTCCAATCGAAAGAGGATGACAATGAGGCTTACGGCAATCACCATCGCGGCCCTCGTGCTCGCAGCCACATCGGTACCCGCCAGCGCCGCGCACCGGCACCACCACCACTATCACTCAGCCGCCACCAGCAATCCGAACGGCACGGCCGGCGGTCCCACGACGTTGAGCGGGACCGGATCATCGCAATATGGCGGATCGACGCCCGGCGTCACCGGCAAGAACTAGCGACGAAACTGCAAGCCCGCTGCTAGCTGCCGCTGCGATAGACCTGAATATCGAGGTCGCGGATCTTCTTGCGCAGCGTGTTGCGGTTCAGGCCGAGCAGGTCGGCGGCACGGATCTGGTTGCCGCGGGTGGCGGCGAGCGCGGCTGTGAGCAGCGGTACCTCGATCTCCTTCAGGATGCGGTGATAGAGGCCGGGCGGCGGCACGCCGTTCGGGAAGCCCTGGAAGTGCGAGGACAGATAGGCTTCGACAGCTCCGCCCAGATTGTCGATGCCGTGATGCACGACCCCGCCGGGCGTCACGGCCGGCGGGGCCAGTTCGCCGTCGATGACAGAGGCTGTGATGATGTCCTGTGGATAGAGCGCAGCGAGACGGCGGGCGAGGTTCTCGAGCTCGCGCACATTGCCCGGCCAGCGATGCTGCTTCAACCGCTCCAGCGCCATGGCATCCAGCTTCTTCGGCGGCAACCCGTCCTTCTCGGCCAGCGCGAAGAAATGCCTGACAAGGTCGGGCAGGTCCTCGATGCGCTCGCGCAGCGGCGGCAGCCTCAAGGGAACCACGTTGAGACGGAAGAACAGGTCTTCGCGGAACAGGCCCTGCTGGATCAGGATACGAAGGTCCTTGTTGGAGGCGGCGACGATTCGCACGTCGGTCTTGATCGGGGTGCGGCCGCCGACGGTGGTGTATTCGCCCTGCTGCAGCACGCGCAAAAGCCGGGTCTGGGCCTCCATCGGCATGTCGCCGATCTCGTCCAGGAACAGGGTGCCGCCCTCGGCCTGCTCGAAACGGCCGGAGGCGCGAGTGTTGGCGCCGGTGAAGGCGCCGCGCTCATGGCCGAACAGTTCGGACTCAATGAGGTCGCGCGGGATCGCGGCCATATTGACTGCGACGAAGGGACCATTGCGGCGCTTGCCGTAATCGTGCAGCGCGCGCGCCACCAACTCCTTGCCGGTGCCGGACTCGCCGGAGATCATCACCGTGAGGTCGGTCTGCATCAGCCGCGCCAGTACCCGGTAGATTTCCTGCATCGCCGGCGAGCGGCCGACCAGCGGGATCGATTCGAACTCCTGCTCGTCGGGAGCGCTCGCCGTGCGCTCCTTCGGCTCGGCGAGCGCCCGGCCGACGATCGCGATCAGTTCCTTCAGGTCGAAGGGCTTTGGCAGATACTCATAGGCCCCGCGCTCGGAGGCGCGGATCGCCGTCATGAAGGTATTCTGCGCACTCATGACGATGACGGGCAGATTGGGGCGCATCTTCTTGATGCGCGGCAGGAGATCGAAGGCGTTCTCATCAGGCATCACCACGTCGGTGATGACGAGGTCGCCCTCCCCCTGGCTGACCCAGCGCCACAGGGTCGCGGCATTGCCGGTGAGGCGCACTTCGTAGCCGGCGCGCGACAGGGCTTGATTGAGTACCGTCCGGATCGCGGTATCGTCATCGGCGACAAGAATGCTACCTGCAGGCATATTCATTCCTCATCGTTCCTGTGAGGCATGCAACGGCGTCCCCGAGACGACATCGCGATGGCTTGGATCTGTATGGGGTGCGTCCGGATGCTTGGCGCTGTTGAATATGGGCATCAACACCCGGAAGGTGGTCTTGCGCGGCTGTGACTCGCATTCGATGATGCCGCCGTGATCGCCGACGATCTTGGCGACCAGTGCAAGGCCGAGGCCGCTGCCTGTCTGCTTGGTCGTGACGAAGGGATCGAACAGGTTCGGCATCAAATCTTCGGGCACGCCCGGGCCGTTGTCCTTGACACAGAATTCCAACGGCAAGGAGACACGCGACTTCTTGCCCGGCACCGAGAGTCGCACGCCGGGGCGGAACGCCGTGGTGAGCTGGATCTCGGCGTCGCTCCCGAGATCGACCACGGCCTCGGCCGCGTTCTTCACCAGGTTCAGGAACACCTGAATCAGTTGGTCCTGGTTTGCGAGCACCGGCGGCAGTGAAGGATCGTAATCCTCGACAAAGCGCACATTGCGCGCGAAGCCAGATTGCGCGAGCCGTTTGACGTGGTCGAGCACGGAATGGATGTTGACCGGCCCGCGCGCCACCGGGCGGTCGTCGCCAAACACCTCCATGCGGTCCACGAGGGTGACGATGCGATCGGCTTCGTCGCAGATGAGCCGGGTCAGCATGCGGTCCTCGGAGGAGGCCTGCTGCTCCAGAAGCTGGGCTGCGCCGCGGATGCCGGACAGCGGGTTCTTGATCTCGTGCGCGAGCATCGCGGCGAGCGCAATGACTGAACGGGCGGCGCTGCGATGGGTGAGCTGGCGATCCATCTTGTCGGCGATGGTGCGCTCCTGCAGCATCACGACGATATGGCCCGGTCGCTCCGTGAGCGGGGCGACATGCAGGTCGACCTGGCGATCGGCGCCCATGCGCGGCGTGCCGAGATCGACCTTGTATTCATTGACCGGCGCATTGCTAGTGCGCACCTGGTCGATCAGGGCCAGCAGCGGGCTGCCGAATGGCACCAGCTCCTTCAGTTGCTGGCGCTGCAGGAACTGGGTGGAAATCTCGAAAAACGCCTCCGCTGCATTGTTGGCATCGACGATCTTGCCGTCGGGGCCGATCAGGATCACCGGGTTGGGCAGCGCGTTGAGGATGGCATCGGCGTCCGATGGCCGCGTTTTGCGATGTTCGGCGGCTGACGTCATGCAGCAGCACTCCATGCAAAGTCGTCAAATGCTTCGGTTAAGGCGCTGTGCACCTGGCGCGGATCGTCCGAAGTCAGAATCTTCGCCCGCCACGTCTTCAGTTGCTCGGCCGGCGCGTGCGCGCAGCCAGCGGCGACGTCGAGCGCCCAGGACAAATGCTTGCGCGCATGGCGAAGCCCGATCCGCAAGCCATAGTGCCGACATACCTCGTCATAGAGCGCGCGCAGATCATGGAGCTGCTGCGAAAGCGACGGCAGCGCCTCGGCCGCCCCGCCCGCAAGCTGGCGTCCGATCTGGCCGGGCAGCCAGGGCGCGCCCTGCGCACCGCGGCCGATCATCACGGCATCGGCACCGGACGCCGCAAGCGCCGTCACCGCGGTTTCGAAGGAGGTGATGTCGCCATTGACGACGAGCGGGATCGAAATCGCCTCGCGGACGGTACGTACGGCGCTCCAATCGGCTTCACCCTTGTAGAACTGCTGTCGTGTGCGGCCGTGCACGGTGATCATTGCAACACCTGCAGCTTCGGCGCGGCGGGCAAGCTCTGGCGCATTGCGCGAGCGGTCGTCCCAGCCGAGCCGCATCTTCAGCGTCACCGGAACATGCGCAGCCTCGACGGTCGCATCGATCAGGGTCAGGGCATGGTCGAGATCTCGCATCAAGGCGGAGCCTGACTGTCCGCCGGTGACATGGCGGGCCGGGCAGCCCATGTTGATGTCGATGATGTCGGCGCCCGCTTCCTCCGCGACTCGCACGCCTTCCCGCATCCACCGGGCCTCACAGCCCGCGAGCTGCACAACATGCGGGCCGACTCCAGCCGCTTCGCAGCGCAACCGGGAGATGGGGCGGCCGTGGGCCAGATCGTCGCTTGCGGTCATTTCTGAAACCACCAGCCCCGCTCCTAGTCTGGCCACCAGGCGGCGGAACGGTGCGTCGGTAATGCCCGACATGGGCGCAAGAAGGACCCGGTTGGCGAGCTGAATATCGCCTATCTTCAATGATTTAACTGGGGAGGAGTCCGGGCCGTTCACGGATGTCTCATCTCTTGGGAAGCAGCCGCATCATCGCGACTGCCAGTCGCTCCCATTTTGCGCACAATTCTTGTGCAGTCAAGTTGCATGCCTACACTTTAGACAATTCTTGCAAGCATGCAAGTGCAGTGCAGCAATAACAGCCCTGCTCTTTACTGCCAGTGCTTAGCTATTCCCTCTCCTTTTCGTTCCGCCCGTGATCGTGATAAGGGCTGCCGGCCTGATCGGACATCAGGCAATCCCTCTACTTGATCGCAATCACCGTATTTGAGTCGCATGGTAAAATCTGAACGGACTGCCGCCATCCTCGTCGCAGCCGGCCGCGGCCTTCGCGCAGGAAGCGGCGGCCCGAAACAATACCGCGTCGTCGGCGGACAGACCGTGATATTCCGCGCCATGCAGCCGTTCTGCACGCATCCACAAGTTTCTGTCGTGCAGCCCGTGCTTCATCCCGAGGATGCCGCGATGTTCAACACCGCTTGCGCCGGGCTGCGCCATCAGCCGCCCGCGAATGGCGGCGCGACGCGGCAGGCGTCAGTCCATGCCGGTCTCGAAGCACTGGTCGGCGAGAAGCCGGATATCGTCCTGATCCATGACGCCGCGCGGCCCTTTGTCTCGGAGGGGCTGATCTCGCGTGCGATCGATGCGGCGAGCCGCACGGGTGCCGCGATCCCTACGGTTGCGGTTACCGACACCATCAAGCTCGTCGATGCGGATGGCAATGTCGCGGATACACCGGAGCGCGCGCGCCTGCGAATCGCACAGACACCGCAGGCCTTCCGCTATGATGTCATCCTGGAGGCCCATCGCCGCGCCGCGCGCGATGGCAGGTCGGATTTTACAGACGATGCGGCGCTCGCCGAGTGGACGGGATTGACCGTTGCGACCTTTGAAGGCGATGCTCTGAACATGAAGCTTACGACTCCCGAAGATTTCGTCCGCGAGGAGGCGCGGCTGGCGAGCCTGCTCGGCGACATCAGGACCGGCACCGGCTATGACGTGCACGCCTTCGGCGAAGGCGACCACGTCATGATCTGCGGCGTCCGTGTGCCGCACGCCAAGGGCTTCCTGGCTCACTCCGACGGCGACGTCGGCCTACATGCACTGGTCGATGCCATCCTCGGCGCGCTCGCCGACGGCGACATCGGCTCGCATTTCCCGCCGAGCGACGCCAAGTGGAAGGGCGCCTCCTCCGACCAGTTCCTGAAATATGCGGTCGAGCGCGTCGCCACCCGCGGCGGCCGCATCGCCAATCTCGAGGTGACCTTGATCTGCGAGCGACCGAAGATCGGCCCGCTGCGCGACACCATGCGGGCGCGGATCGCGGAGATATCAGGCCTCGACATCTCACGCATCGCCGTGAAGGCGACAACCTCCGAGCGCCTCGGCTTCACCGGCCGTGAGGAAGGTATCGCGGCGACCGCCAGCGCCACCATCCGCTTGCCCTGGAGTGTATGAACCATGAGCGGCAGCGACGCCCGCGCCCTGGCCCGATCGCTGCTCGACCTGTGCCGGATGCGCAAGCTGACCATTGCGACCGCGGAATCCTGCACCGGCGGCCTGGTCGCGGGCGCTCTTACCGATATCCCCGGCTCCTCCGACGTCATCGACCGCGGTTATGTGACCTATTCCAATGAGGCCAAGCGCGCGATGCTCGGCGTCGAGGCCTCGACGCTCACGACCTTCGGCGCGGTGAGCAAGGAGACCGCGACGCAAATGGCGGTCGGTGCGCTCGAACGTGCCGATGTCGACCTCGCGGTCGCCATCACCGGCATCGCCGGCCCAGGCGGCGCCGTTCCGGGTAAGCCCGTCGGCCTCGTCCATTTCGCAGTCGCCGCTCGCGATGGCCGGATCGCCCATCGCGAGCACCGCTTTGGCGCCATCGGCCGGACCGCCGTGCGCCAGCGCAGCGTGGTGGAAGCGCTGCGCATGCTGACGGAACTCGCGCGTGGCCCGCAAGCAAGCAAGCCGCGGCGCGAGGCCACAAGCCGGCTGCGGGTGCGGGTTGCACGAACGCCGCGACGGCACGCGGTGAAACGACGGCGGTCGCCGCGGGGGTGAGCTTGGGCGGGTCACGCTGACGCTAATCCGCCTTCGCATCACACGTTTACCCGTGGCTTTAGTCTAAGCGCTTAGGCGCCGCCGGCGCGCGGCTACGCGAGTTCCCCGGCCCCGTAGTCATCCGGCGTTGGCAACAGCGCGCGCTTGCCGTATCAACACAGGCGCATCACAGACTACGTCACTTCGCCAATGCGGCAGGGGAAAAAATCGCGAGGCCCGGTCTCCTAGGCACACCGGGCCTTGTGTATTCTACGGACCTGCATGACGCGGCGTAGCGAGCGAAGCAGGGCTTCGCTCAGCCGAAGATTCCGTGTCTCCTCGCGGAGGCGCGCTAACAACTCGAGCGGCTAGCCGCGGATGCCGCGCCGCGTCTCACAACCCCAACATGTCATGCCCCGCGCATCGATCTCCGCGGCTTTGCGTCGGTTCGGATGGTCTGCTTCCTAGGCTCCTGAGGAAGCACCGGAAGGGAAGCCAACGGGACACTTGGCCAGGATGACCTCGATCGACCATATCCAGGCGCTTGGTGAGACGCTCGACGGCTATTTTGCGCGGCTGAGCAGCGTGGCCTGCGTTACCATCGTCGACGAGCTCATGCGTTCATTGGCGAAGTTCTATGACGCAGCTGCGGCGTCCAATCGCCTCGCCGAATTTCGCACCCACTGCCAGCGCCACCCGCTCCACCGCCTCCTGCTCGAGGATCCCTTCACGGCCCGGGGCTTCTTCAAGACGCAAGGGCAAGGGGCAGACGGCCCTATGCTCGATTATATCTATCGTCCGCGTTACCTCGCCTTGAGCGAGATCGGCGAAGCCGTCCACTTCGTCACGACCAGTCTGCGAGTAGCGCAAAGCGTCGCGCGGAGGCGCGACCGCCTCGCCAACGCAATTGCGCAGACCGTGCGAGCCACACGGAAGGCGCGCATATTGTCGGTTGCAAACAGCTACTTGCGCGAACTCGATACCGCGCGCCGCCTGCTCGACCAGCGCGATTTCCAGATCTTTGCGCTTGACGCAGATAATGCGTCGCTGCGCGAGGCCGTCAACGCCAATCCTGATGTCAACATCGTCCCTCTGCAGCAACCGGTCTGGCATTTCGTCCGCCAGCACAGCGGCCTCGGCTTTGACCTGATCTATTCGGCCACCCTGATCAATCAGCTCGGCGACGCCGAGGCGTCCGACTTGATCCAGCGCCTCGTCGCACGGCTCAACCCCGGCGGCCGGCTCATCATCGGCAACTACGCGCCGGAGACCTACGCCCGCGGCTATATGGAGGGCGTAATGGACTGGAGCGTTGTTTACCGGGGCGAACTGGACTTGGAACGGCTGGCGGTTTCGCGCAAGCTGAAGCGGTTCAGAACCTACCGGGACACGCCAGGCAACATCGTCTACCTGGAGGTCTCCTCCAAGGCTTAATGAGCGTCATTGGCGTCTGGCCGTTTTGGGTTGAGCATGCCAGGCGGCTATCGTGCTTGTCGACGCCGACGCGCGCCGCGGGACTCCCGAGACGATTTTGCGCGGCGCGTTCCGTCTGACCAGACCGGGGCGCCGCTGGCTTCGCAAGGCGGAGCTGATCGCATCGCGGGACGACGCGGGCCGTCAATCTGCCCGCTGGATGGCCTCGGGCGGCTGCGAGGCGTAATAATTGGCGGCCTCCTCGATCTCATCCGGCGTCATCGCGCGCGCGATGTTGCGCATCTGCTCGCTGATGTCATTGTGTCGCTGGCCGGAGGCGAAGGCTTGCAGCTGGGCCTTGATGTAGGCCGCCGACTGCCCCTCCAGCCACGGACTTCCAGTCTTGTTGTCCAGGCTGCCATGGCAGGCTCCGCACGGCGCGATCCCGCGCAGCGGCGCGCCATAGACCACGATCCGCGTCGGCGGCAGCTGCACTTCCGGATGATAGGCCGGCAGGCGCGGCAGATAGGCGTAGTAGGCGGCGAGATCGGCGATGTCCTGGTCGGACAGATTGGTCGCGAACGGCGACATCACTGCATTGGTGCGCGCGCCGGAGCGGAAGTCGAGCAGCTGCTTGTAGATGACGCTGGCATATTGGCCGGCGAGATTGGGCGAATCCGCGCGGCTGATCCCGGTCGGGCCGTGACAGATGGCGCAGCGCTGTGCCAGCGTGGCACCACGGCCGATCGATTGCTGGCTCGGATGCGCCAGCGTGGTCGAGGTGAGTACCGCCTCCGACGTCTTCGCAGGCGGCGGTGCCGCTTCACCCTGCTGCGTGACGCGCGGATTTCCGGCGGCGCTGCATATGGCATCCCAAACGCCGGCAAAGGTCTCGTGACGCTGGGCAAAGGGCAACACGATGAAGCCGACGAGCGCGGTCACCAGCAACAGGCCAACCGTGACAGCGACGCTCACGGTGAAATGGGGATTGCGGAACGTGAACAGCTCGCGCGTGCTCATCGCTGTGCTCCGACATAAACGGCCGGAACCGAGCTGTCTGATCGTGCCGTGAGCACGGCGATAGGATAGCCGTAATTGGCGATGGTCAACCCGATCATCAGTGCGATCCAAAGCCCGTGGCTGTTGAGCGCGAGCGGTACGCTGGCCGGCGGATGCACGGCTTCGCTGAAGCGGTACGGCGGGACATCAGTAGCGGGCTCGGCTTGTGCACGGGCCAGGATGAACAGAAACAGCAGCCCGGAAATCAACAGGATAGCAGCCCCGAGCGTCGACACCTCCACCGGCACAGCGTCCGCCGCGAGCGCGGGGCTGGTGTAATCGTAATAGGCCATGCGCCGGGGCATTCCGAGGATGCCGACCCAGTGCCATGGGAACGTCGTGACAATCATGCCGATGAACCACAGCCAGAGCTGGGTGCGCATCAGCCGCAGGCTCGGCAGTTCGCGACCAGTGAGATGCGGCCACAGGTCATAGGCGATCGCGAAATACATGATCACGATGGCGCCGCCGAAGATCAGGTGGAAGTGCCCGGTGATCCACTGCGTATTGTGTATGGCACTGTCGAGCTGGTAGCTCATGTTGATGAGCCCGCCCGCTCCGCCAAAACCCAGCATGATGAAGGAGAAGGTCCCTGCGAGCATGATCGGATTTTGCCACGGCAGGGCTGCGATCCAGCCGAAAAGACCGTGGCCGCCGCGTAAACGCGCTGCGATCTCGACCGACGCGCAGATCGTGAAGACCGTGAGCAGGGTCGGCACCGCGACCAGCGCGGTGAAGGCGGAGTGGACAAACTTGAACCCTGCGCCGACCTGCGGATCGGCAAAGGTGTGGTGGATGCCGATCGGCATCGCCACCACCAGGAACAGGATGAAGGCGATTCGCGCCATGGTGTCGCTGTAGAGCTTGCCGCCGATGGCGCGCGGCAGGATCGTGTAATAGGCGATGTAGCTCGGGATCAGCCAGAAATAGACGATGGCGTGCAGCGTCCAGGAGAAGAACACGCGCGCGAGGCCGGCATCGATCGTGCTCTTAAGGCCAAGCGCGACCGGAATGATCTGCAGCAAGAGTTCGAGCGCCGCGCCAACCGCCGTCCAGGCCCAGAGATAGGAGCCCGCGACATTGGCAAACATAGCGAGCGGCACCGGCTCGCCGGGATGCGCCTGCTTCCAGACATACAGATTGACCGACATCAGCGCGACCCAGATCCAGGAGCCGACGACCACGAGGACGACGCCGATATAGTAGAAGGGGCTGCCGATCAGCGGCGGATAGAAGGTGTAGAGGACTGAGGCCCAGCCCAGCGAGACGGGCACCATCGCCATGACGGCGCCCAGCACGACGAGCGAAAATCCAACCCAGGCCCAGCGCACGCCGACGAGACGCTGATCGAGCGCCGACTCGCTGATCGCATAGCCGAACCCCATGGCAACGAGCGTGGGAAACACGTAGCCCATGACCGTGCCGTGCGCGGTGAGCGAGCGGTAGTACCATTCGGGATTGCTGAGCCAGGTGTGCAAGGGGCTGCGGATGAACATCTGCCAGGCCCCGAGCACGAGCGCGAGCCCGAACACCACAAAGGCCAGCCAGAAGTGCGCCAGAATCAACTTCCTATTCGCCAACACAGCTCAGCCTCCCGCCGTTTTTCGCCCGTGCCGCGAAGTCCGCCTTGTCGATCACCCTCACCTTGCCCCACATGCCCTCATGGCCGAAGCTACAAAACTCCTGGCACGGCATCACGTAATCGCCGGTCTTGTCGAATCGCATCGCCTGGTTTGAGACATAGCCCGGCACAAGCATCGTGTTGATGTTGGTGCCCTGGACGATGATGCCGTGGATCACGTCGGCGCTGGTGGCGCGGAGCGTGATCGGAGTGGCGGCCGGCACCAGGATGCAGGCCGGGGTGAAGGAATATTGCTGTCCGATCGCGCGCACCGTGACCGAGCCATCCTGCTCGGCAACCGAGCCGAGATTGGCCTCGGCGAACTCGCCGGACAGATGTAACCGCGAGGGATCGACGATCTCGACGCGGGCTTGCGGCATGGTGACCTGGTGAATTCCGGCAAAGGCGGCCACAATTGCCATCACCACGATGATGATGACCGAGATGGTCGCCCAGCGCCGCTCGACGCGGGCCGCGACGTCGGCGCTGTCATGGCTCTCCTGCGCGCTCATTGCAGCGCTCCGCGTGGCAGGAAGACCATGAGGTAGAAGGCGAACCACATCGCCACGACGCAAACGGTGGCGATGCCGGCAAGCACCAGGGCGCCCCTTGGGCCTTCCGCCACGATTCGCTCGACGGCGTGCTGCTCAGGTGCCGGCAGATCCGTAGGATGATCCGAGTTAATCATGGACGGCCTCAATCAAGCGGCGCCGAACGCAGCTCATTGGCCTCGCGGGCGCTGACCGCGGTGCCGCGATTGCCCCAGGAGGTGCGAATATAGGTGACGACGGCCGCGACTTCGTTGTCCGAGAGCTGGCCGGCGAACGGCGGCATGCCGTAGGGCCGCGGATTCCCCATGGTTGCCGGCGGATAGCCGCCATTCAGCACCATGCGGATGGGGTTCACCGCGGACTGCATTTCGATCGACTGGTTGCCGGCGAGCGGCGGCCAGTGCGGCGGCTTGCCCTCGCCTCGGGTGCCGTGGCAACTCGCGCAGCGGGCGTCATAGACGGTCTTGCCGAGGCTGAGCAGCAGGCTGCTCTCGCTGGAGGGCAATTTCGAATTCGGCGGCGGGCCCGATGAAGCCTCGGCAATGCCTTTCAGATACAGCGCCATCGCGCGGGCATCCTCATCGGTCAGATATTGCAGGCTGTTGTGCACCACTTCGGCCATCGGCCCATAGACCACGCCACGCGCCGACACGCCGGTTTGCAGGAGATCGGTGATGTCCTTGGTGCTCCAGTCGCCAAGACCTGCCTCCCGGTTCGAGGTCAGCGAGGGCGCGTACCAGTTCTGCATCGGGATCAGGCCGCCCTTGAAGGCGTCCGACTGCGACGTGCCTCCGAGCGCATTGATCGGCGAATGGCACATGCCGCAATGGCCAAGCCCTTCGACCAGATAGGCGCCGCGATTCCACTCCGCCGACTTCGACGGGTCTGGCTTGAACTCGCCCTCGGTGAAGAACAGCGTTCGCCACCCCAGAATCAGCTGGCGATTGTCATAGGGAAACCGCAGGTCGTGCGGCCGGTTTTTCTGGTCGACCGGCGGAATACTCTTCAGATAGGCGAAGATCGCATCGCTGTCGGCCCGCGTCACCTTGGTGTAGGACCCAAACGGCATCGCCGGATAGATCAATCCGCCATCCGGAAAGCGCCCGGTATGCATGGTCTTGTAGAAATCGTCAGCGGTCCATTTGCCGATCCCGTTCTCCGGATCGGGCGTGATGTTGGAGCTGTAGAGCGTGCCGAACGGCGTCGGCATCGCACGCCCACCGGCGAAAATATGGCCGTCCGGCGCAGTATGGCAGGCGATACAGTCGCCGGCGCGCGCCAGATATTCGCCTCGCGTCACGATATTGTTGCCGTGTGCCCCGTCCTTCTCCTGGGCCTGCGCCACTGACGCAAGGAGCGAGGCCAGAACGACGATGATGCGCGATCTCGATCCCATGGCCAGCGCTCCTCACTCCGGCTCGCTGCCGCATTGGAAAGGCAGCACATAGGCGCCTTTCGGCGCCGGAGCGAGGCTGACCGGCGCGGGTCGCGAGGCAAGCCAGGCGGCGACGGCGGTGACATCGGCCTCGGTCAACCGCGCCGCCACCGCCTGCATGCAGTCCGGTGCCTTGGCGGTGCGGGTTCCATAGCGCCACCCGCCGAGCTGGGCGCTAATGTAGTTGGGACGCAGGCCGAGCAAGCCGGGAATGCCGGGCTCCATGCCTGTTAGCGCCGGTCCATGGCAGCTCGCGCAGGCCGGGATCTGCCGCGCGACATCGCCCCGCGTCACCAGTGCCTGGCCGTGCTGCAGCACATCCTCGCTGACATTGCCCGTCGCGGGCGGCGGCAACGGTGGATGCTGCTCGGCAAAATAATCCGCCATCTCCTGCAAATAGGGGTCAGTCAGGAATTCCAGCAGATAGTTCATCGGCGGGTATCTGCGCCGCCCATTCCTGAATGCGAGCAATTGGTTATACAGGTAGCCGGCCGGCTTGCCGGCAAGCCGCGGGAAATAAACGTCGCTGGTCCCCTGCCCCTTGTCGCCGTGGCAAGGCGTGCAGGCCTCGACCCGCGCGGCCATCGTGTCCGGCGGCAGCGCCGGCTGAGCGAAAGCAGGCAGAGCCTGTACGGAAACTGCCAATCCCAAACCGGCAATGGCCATTCGTAACGACACGCGGCATCCCCCATGCGCGAACAGGCGACCAAGAGAGGCACCCGTCACGTGTTGCTTCCGTCGGGAGTGCTTTCTTACCGCGATGCTCTAACACACGATAGTGAATTTTTGTGAGGACCTGATCCGCTCGACAATCATCTTGACCGCCTAGGCATCGAAATTTGCCCCAGCGAGTTCGTCATTGCCACGAGCGTCAGTGATCGCAGCGTGCCCACGAAGGCGGAGATCTCTGGTTGAAAATTGAATGGGAAGGCTGCCTCACGTCGTCCTGGCATTTGCCGGGATGACGGCACGAACTACGTCGGCGATGCCACCGGCCTCTTGCCGTAGATCACGTCTGCGCGCTTCTCGAATGCCGTGGAGAAGCGGGCGAAGGCGGCGTCGAACATCGCGCCCATTAACGCCGCAAGCATCCGGCTCTTGAACTCATATGAGAGAAAGAAACCGACGTCGCAGAGGTCGTCGCCTTTGGACTCGAAGATCCAGCGATTCTCCAGGTTCTTGAACGGGCCGCGCAGGTATTCGACCAGGATCTTCAGGTTCGGCCGGTCCAGTGTCACCTGGCTGGTAAAGGACTCCCGCACCAGCTTGAACGATACGGTCATGTCGGCGATCACAACCTCCGTGCCGTCAGGGCGCGTCGTGCGCTGGCGGATCTTGAGTGCGTGGCACAGGGGCACGAATTCCGGGTAGCGTTCGACATCTGCAACCAGGTCGAACATCTGCACGGCACTATGGGGGATCCGACGCTTGCTGGAAAATCTCGGCATTCTTCTTCAAGTTGCTCGCGCGGCTCCGGTGGCGGACACCATCGCCGAGCCCGACGCCAACTGCATCTCTGGTGTCGTATTCAGGTCTTCAACGCGCGATCGCTGCCCGCGCTGCCTTCAGCTTCGCAAAATCATCGCCGGCGTGATGCGAGGAACGGGTCAAGGGGCTTGCCGATACCATCAGGAAGCCCTTGGCATAGGCGACCTTCTCATAGGCATTGAACTCGTCCGGCGTCACATAGTTCATGACCGCGTGATGTTTGCGGGTTGGCTGCAGATACTGGCCGATGGTGAGGAAATCGACGTCCGCCGAGCGCAGATCGTCCATCACCTGCAGCACCTCCTGCCGCTCCTCGCCCAGCCCGACCATGATGCCGGACTTGGTGAACATCGCGGGATCGAGTTCCTTCACCCGCTGCAGCAACCGCACCGAGTGGAAGTAGCGCGCACCCGGCCGCACATTGAGATAGCGCGACGGCACGGTCTCGAGATTATGGTTGAAGACGTCGGGCTTGGCTGCAACGACAACCTCGAGCGCGCCCTCCTTGCGGAGGAAGTCCGGTGTCAGGACCTCGATGGTCGTAGTTGGGCAGCGCGCGCGGATGGCACGGATGGTTCTGGCAAAATGCTCGGCGCCGCCGTCGGCGAGGTCATCGCGATCGACCGAGGTGACGACGATATGGGCAAGACCGAGCTTCGCTGTCGCATCGGCGACATGCTCTGGCTCGGAGGCATCGAGCGCCTCGGGAAGGCCGGTCCTGACATTGCAGAAGGCACAGGCGCGGGTGCAGGTGTCGCCCATGATCATGAAGGTGGCGTGCTTCTTGTCCCAGCACTCGCCGATATTGGGACAGCCCGCCTCCTCGCAGACGGTGACGAGGCCATGTTCCCTGACGATGTTGCGGGTGTCGGCATAGCCCCGCGTCGTCGGCGCGCGCACGCGGATCCAGTTGGGCTTGGGCGGCGACAGCGCATCCGGCCGGTTCACCTTTTCGGGGTGCCGCGGGCGCAGGGGCTGATCGGAGATGGTATCGATAATGGTGACCATGATGGGGTGTTAGGTAGTCCGTATGCTCTGAGCTCGCAACCCGAGGTCTGGTGGAGGCTAGCAGACGGAGGCGGAAATTGGCAGCTTTGCGGGGCATTTTCAGCTGATTCCCACCTCAAAATGGCTCCTAAGTCCCAACCGCCCAAAACCCCCGTGCCCGCCCTGGGTAAGCCCCTGAGGCGCGCCTTTTTTGCGCGCAGCGTGCATGAGGTCGCCCCCGACCTGATCGGCGCGACGCTCTTGTTCAACGGTGTCGGTGGCGTGATTGTCGAGGTTGAGGCTTATCACCATACCGAGCCGGCCGCACATTCGTATCGGGGCCCGACGCAGCGGAATATGGTGATGTTCGGCCCACCCGGCTTTGCCTACGTCTACCGCTCCTACGGCATCCACTGGTGTGTGAATTTCGTCTGCGAAAAGGAAGGCTCGGCCAGCGCAGTGCTGATTCGTGCCCTCGAGCCGACGCACGGGCTGGCTGCGATGCGACGGCGGCGGGGCGTTGAGGAGGCGCGTGCGCTCTGCTCGGGGCCGGGCAAGTTGACGGAGGCGCTCGACATCACGCATGCCCACAATGCGCTCGCGCTCGACACGCGACCGTTCGCGCTTTATGCGCGGACCGGCAAGATCGACGTTGTTGCAGGCATCCGGATCGGCCTCACCAAGGCGGTCGAGTTGCCCTGGCGCTATGGATTGAGGGGCTCGAAATTCCTGAGCAAGCCGTTTCCCGACACGCGTTAACCGACGTGCTGCAGCCGCTCCAGCGCTTCGAGGATCTTTTCCTTGCGCGCGACCGCTGCCTCGCGCTTCTCACGCTCCTCCTCGACGACATCATCCGCCGCGTTGGCGACGAACTTCTCGTTGGAGAGCTTGGCGTCGGCGCGCTTGATATCCGCGTCGGCTTTCGCAATCTCCTTATCCAGCCTGAGTCGTTCGGCTGCGGGGTCGATCACGCCCTTTAGCGGCAGGCTCGCGACTTCGCCACGCACCACAAGCTGCACCGCGCCATCCGGCGGGGTGTCGGCGAAGGATATGTCGGACAAACGCGCAAGGCGCTTGATCACCTCGCCCCAGCGCGGCAGGCGTGCCTTGGTCTCGGCGGAGGCACCCGACAGAACCAACGGGGTCAGGGTCGCCGGCGGAATATTCATCTCCGCTCGCACCGAGCGGACGGCCGTGACCAGATCGACCACCCAGCCGATCTCGGCCTCCGCCGCATGATCGGTGAAGTCGGGATCGAAGGAGAGCAGGATCGGTGGGACAAGCGGATCAGTGGCGGCAGAGGCAGATAGCACCGCTAGTTGCGCCGCTTGCTCCGGTGTAATCACGTCCGCCTTGCGCGGCCACGAGCTCAGGGCGAGCAAAGTCCCGCGCCGTGCGGTTGTCTCCCATAGCGCCTCCGTGATGAAGGGCATGAAGGGATGAAGCAGCTTGAGGATCTCGTCGCGCGCCCAGGCGACCATGGCGCGGATCTCGTCTTTGGCAGGCCCCTCCTCACCGGTCAGCACGGGCTTGGCGAGCTCGAGATACCAGTCGCAATAGACGTTCCAGACGAAGCGGTAAATCGCGTTGGACGCATCATTGAAGCGATAAGCCTCGATCGCCTCGGTGACCTCGCGCACGGCGCGCGCGGTCTCATGCGCGATCCAGCGGTTCAGCGTGTCCTTCGCCTTGGTGGGATCGAAGCCGTCGGGTTGCACGCAATTATTCATCTCCGCGAAGCGGCAGGCGTTCCACAGCTTGGTCGCGAAATTACGGTTGGTCTCGACATGCTGCGAGGACAGCTTGATGTCGTGGCCCTGCGCCGCACCGCGCGCCAGCGCAAAGCGCAGCGCATCCGCGCCGTATTCGTCGATGACGCCGAGCGGATCGATGACGTTGCCCTTCGACTTCGACATCTTCGCGCCCTTCTCGTCGCGGACGAGACGGTGGATGTAGACGGTCGAGAATGGCGCCTCCTTCATGAAATGGAGACCCATCATCATCATGCGGGCGACCCAGAAGAAGATGATGTCGAAGCCGGTGACCAGCACATCGGTCGGGTAATAGCGTTTCACCTCGGCCGTGTCGTTGGGCCAGCCGAGGGTCGAGAACGGCCATAGTGCGGAGGAGAACCAGGTGTCGAGCACATCCTCGTCGCGGGTAATGAAGCCTTCGCGCTTGTTGCGATCGAGCGCCATCTCCCTGCCCTGCTCGGCCGTGATGACCTCCTGCTCGACGTAATAGCCGAGCGCGTGGCTCACCGCCTCTTCCTCGGTCTCGGCAACAAAGACCTTGCCGTCAGGCCCATACCAGGCCGGGATCTGGTGACCCCACCAGAGCTGGCGCGAGATGCACCAGGGCTGGATGTTCTCCATCCACTCGAAATAGGTCTTCTCCCAGTTCTTCGGGACGAACACCGTACGTCCCTGCCGGACCGCCTCGATCGCAGGGCTGGCCAGCGTCTTGGCGTCGACGAACCATTGGTCGGTCAGATAAGGCTCGAGGATCGCGTTGGAGCGATCGCCATGCGGCACCGTATGGGTGTTCGGCTCGATCCTCTGCAGAAAGCCAAAATCCTCCAGCCTCGCCACCAGCTGCTTGCGCGCCGTGAAGCGATCGATGCCGTTAAACTCCTCGGCGAAGTGGCTCGCACCCTCGGGCAGGTCGCGCAGATAGTCCTCGTTACCGACCAGCGCGAGGCGGGCTTCCTCGTCGAAGATGTTGATCTGGCGCAGGCCGTGACGCTTGCCGATTTCGAAGTCGTTGAAGTCGTGCGCCGGCGTCACCTTGACGGCGCCCGAGCCCTTCTCGGGGTCGGAATAGTCGTCACCGACGATCGGAATCTTGCGCCCGACCAGCGGCAGGATGACATACTTGCCGATCAGATGCCTGTAGCGTTCGTCGTCGGGATGAACCGCAACTGCAGTGTCGCCGAGCATGGTCTCGGGGCGCGTGGTCGCGACCACGATGAAGCTTGTTGGATCGTCCGGACTAAAGACCTTTCCTTCCAGCGGATAGCGCAGATACCAGAGGCTGCCCTTGACCTCGAGCTGCAGCACTTCGAGATCCGACACTGCGGTCAGCAGCTTGGGGTCCCAATTGACCAGCCGCTTGTCCTTGTAGATCAGCCCCGCCCGGTGCAGTTCGACAAAGACCTTTACCACGGCGCGCGACAGGCCATCGTCCATGGTGAAGCGTTCGCGCGTCCAATCACACGAGGCGCCGAGGCGCTTCAGCTGGTTGATGATGGTGCCGCCGCTCTCTTCCTTCCACTGCCAGACGCGTTCGACGAATTTTTTCCGGCCCATGTCACGCCGGCCCGGTAGCTGACGCTCCATCAATTGCCGCTCGACCACCATCTGGGTCGCGATGCCCGCGTGGTCGGTGCCGGGCTGCCATAGCACGTCGCGGCCGCGCATGCGCTCGAAGCGGCACAGAATGTCCTGAAGCGTGTTGTTGAGCGCGTGCCCCATATGCAGCGAACCCGTCACATTCGGCGGCGGGATCACGATGGTGAATGGCGTTGCATGGCGCCGGTCGGGGCGCCCTGCCTGGAATGCGCGGGCATCCTCCCACAGGAGGGACATGCGGCCTTCAATATCGGCGGGCTGGTAGGTTTTCTCGATCATGGCCGTGCAATCGGGGGAGCTGGAACGGGCTAGAAAGCCGCGCCAGCGCGCCAAGTCAACGGCGGCCAGCGGGATGGGCCCCAATGGGGACGCATAAAGGCCGAGCTAATGGCCGAAAAAGGGCCGTCAACCCCGCGGGAGCAGGGTTTAGCGGCCGCGGGAAACCCGCTCGATTTCGGCCTTGACGATGCGTTCCACCAGGCCCGGCAGGTTGTCGTCCAGCCAGGATTTCAGCATCGGCCGCAGCATTTCCTTGACCAGATCCTCAAGGGTCCGGGCGTTGTTGCTGAGAACGGTGTTGGCCAGCGTGTTGAAGGCCGATTCCACCGCCGACACGGTCGATTGAGACAGGATCGCCTGATGCGGCCCGGCTGGCGGCAGACTGGCAGGCGGGGGCGCGTAGACCGGCGGCTGGTGGATCGCCCGCGAGGCGGTCGATTCCGCGAATTCCAGGTCGTCGTCCGGGTCGACCTTCTGGAACGTGGCCTCGGGCGCTTTCGGCGCGGGCGGCGGTGGAGCCGGCGGCGCGGGTGGCGGGGTCGGCACCGCCATCTCGTCGGTCAATTCGAACACATCCCCGTCCGGCTGCGGCGGGCGAATCTCCTCAGCCGTCGTGGTTTCGTCCAGGCCCGCCAGCAGGGCGTCGATGTCGTCCTGGTTGTTCTTCGCCGCGGGAACTGGTGCCGGCGCGGGCGGCGGTGATGGCGGAGCCGGCGGAGGCGCGACAGGCTTCGCGGCCACGGGCGCAGCAGCTTTCGGGGGTGAAATGTCCGCCACCACGGGCTTCGGTGCGGGCGCGGCAGGTTTTTCAGCCGGCTTGGCCGCGGCGGGCGGCGGTGGACTTGCCGGCTTCTCGGCAGCCGCCGGCGGCTTTGCCTCGTCGTCGGCGATGATGCGCCGGATCGAGGCCAGAATCTCCTCCATCGAGGGTTCTTGGACCTTTGCAGGCTGCGTCATTTCCGACTCCAGATCATCAACGCGTTCGCATGACGTTGTTCTACACCAGGCACGACGGGATTTAGCCGTTTCCGGGTGCGAGGGGCCGGCGATTGATCGCACAAGCCTGACTTGTCCCCGGATCAAGCGCCGCTCGACGAACAGTCGCGCAAGCCCCCACCTCTGTTCAGAAGCGCCAGAGCATCGCGGCCAGCGATTTCCGCCAGCGATGCGAATCGCTCCATCACCCAAACAAAGGCTATGTCATGGCGTTCAGCGATTGCAAGCAAGGCACCGGGTCTTCCAGTGCTTCAATCTGGCGTGTTGCAACCAAAGCGCGATGAAATTTCATCGCGCTTCAATCGCTATTCACTGCGAACAATCTTTTTGGAAAACCGCTGCAAGCTTTACGCGAGCGCGGCCCTGCGGGTCCTAATCATGCGCGATTAGCGCCCGTCGGGTGTGCGCAGGCCGCCCCAGCTGTCACGTACCTGATGGTAGTGCACGCTTGCGTCATAGGTCGGGGTCTGCAGGCTGAGGACCTGCGGCGACAACCGTCCAACCGATTGCAGCACGCTGTAGGATGCGACCACGCGATCGTGCTGCGCAGTGACAAGCGCAACGCGCGCGTTGACCAGCGCCTGCTGGGCATTGAGCACGTCGAGCGTGGTGCGCTGGCCGGCCTTGGCTTCCTCGCGCACGCCATTCAGCGCGATTTCGGATGCCGTCACCTGGGCCTGCGCGGAGATCACCTGTGCCTTGCCCGCCACCAGCTGGCCCCAGGCGGTCACGGTGCTTGCACGGCTTTGGTCGCGAGTGGTCTCCAGCGTGAGACGCTGCTGTGCCAGATTTTCCTTGGACTGCCGGATCAGAGAATATTCGGCGCCACCCTGATAGATCGGAACGGTGAGCTGCGCCGCCACACCGGCATTAAACGAGCGCTGGGTGATCAAGGTCTGCTCGTAGGCCTCCTGCGCCGTGGCTTGCAGGTTCACCGTCGGCAGCAGCGCCCCTTCATTGACCTTGACCGTGAGNAAGTTCACGTCGATGCCGTACATCGCAGCAGTGACGTTGGGATTTTCGATCAGGCTGATATCGACCGCCTGCTGCAGCGTCCCCGGCAGGAAGCGATCGACCGGCGAGCCGGGCGCGAGATTTCGCGGCTCGCTGCCGATGATACGGCGGTAGTTCGAGCGCGTCGTGTTCAGTTGGGACTCGGCGGTCAGCTCCTGGGTCTT
>NZ_AXAI01000029.1 GCF_000472425.1 Bradyrhizobium sp. Tv2a-2
AGAAGATTGAACTGATCGATGCGGAACTCGACGCCGTGTGTGGTGGGTCCGGCAGCGTCAACATCGGTAATCCGCTCACCCTGCTGAACCTGAACTCGCAGTCCGCGACGGCTGTCGGCGGCCTCAGCGTCACCGGTGACGTTGGCCCGGCTATCGCTTCGAACTATAACGGACCTCAGACGAACGCCGTCGTGTTCGGCTAAGTTACGGATGCCCGCACACCCCTTGGCTGCTCCCGGGGGTGTGCGGGTACTCATTTCAATCGAGAACTCTCCTGGACACGAGCACCCTCGCTCAATGAATTGCGGAAAAAGGCGGCTCGACACGGTATCCAGTTCCGAGATGAACAGGCCTATGCAGCTGCCGCATTTGCCCGGCCGGTATCAACCTCACTCACTCTTTGTACCACACCAGGGCAAACTCCTATCGTTTGCGATTGGCGTGGCTGCCAACTCTTGCTCGCCATGGATCATGTGCTTGCTTAGTCAAGCCCCCACCTTCGCCGCCAGCGCCAGTAACCGCAGCCGTCGTGATTAAGCGGTTCAAAGCGTCCGGGGAAGCTGCTGTCCACCCTAAGCTCCCCTGCGATCCTGTTTACCAACCACGCAGCGCCATGCCGCCAGACGCTCGGCCGGATGCTGGTTCATCCACTCGGCAAGCTGCGGCGCGCCCATCAGGCAGGACTGCATCGAGACGTCGGCGAAGTCCGAAATGGTGACGATCTGCTCGTGGCAATTTGTCGGAGAAGAGAGACTGCAGAGCACGGCGATGATTTTGATCACGACAGGACGCCCCCGTCACTGCCATGCGCATTGGCGCCGCTGACCGTATGACTTATCGGTGCCTTGTCATGCTGCTCCCTGACCGGATCAGCCGGCGGGAAGATGCTGTCATATATCGCGCGGGCTTCGCGAATTAGACGGGCTCGCTCGCGCTCGGACTTTGGGACAAATCGAATAATCTCGCCCATATTCGCTCCGCGTCGTGGGCCGTGGGGCTGCCGATCAGGTCATGTACGCCACTCGCGTTCATCGCTAGTAGCCGATCGAGCGAATGCTTTGGCTGCATCAACATGCGACGCCTTTTCAGCTCGCCGCTGGTAGTCATCGGCAAGGGCCTTAAGCTGACCCGCAATCGCTCGGTCTCTCATGGTTTCGGCAGCGCGGAGCAAAGTCCGTGCTGTCTCTAAATATGCTTCGCCTCGTTGTGAGATCGGGACCATCATGAAGCCCTCAAGCTGCGCATCGCGCGGCTCCGCCTGACCTAAGAGTTTCGGAGCGGTTAGGCACAGTCATTGAATTGCTCCTGCTACTGTCAAGAGGGGCCATTCCCTTTGATGGCGAAGAATAGGCGCGGCGTTGCTATTCGATCTGTGATTCGTCTCACCTTGCGCCGCGTGCTTTGAAAGACTTTCGGCTCCGGTCAAAGCGTATTGCGAATGATCCGCTCCATTGTGCGACGGAAGTTGGCCGTGCCGCAGGGATGATTGCGACGCGCGCGACGACCCGATAGTTCGTAATGCAAGGAATACTCCCGGGACGCGATGTCTATTGGCTCGACTGTGTCGCCTTCGTGCGTGTCATTGGGGAGCAAATGTCAATTCACTAAACGAGCCTACTGATCGCGAGCGCGGCAAGGAGAGACACTCCGACAATTGCAATGTCTGACATGACGCCGCTCCTATCGCGATCTCTCGGCAGGACGCAGGACATCGACACCGGGTCGAGACTCTCTTCTCGTAATTCCCTGAGCGAGGGTGCTCGTGTCCATGAGATTTCTAGATTTGAAATTGGTACCCGCACACCCCGGGAGCAGCCAAGGAGTGTGCGGGCATCTGTGACTTAGCCGAAGAAGCTGAAAGCCGCCTGAGAGGCCGAATTTGACGCGCTAGCGCCACCAACGTCACCGAACACACTGACGCCGCCGACGGCAATAGCAGTCTGCGTATTGATCTCCGGGATTACGGAGATATTGCCGATGTTGACGACGGACCCGCCCCCTCCACACACGGCCTCGAGTTCCGCGTCGATCAGTTCAATCTTCTNAATCATGATTCCATCCTCAGGGTTTGCATGTGAACAACATCTGGCTCAAAGCAAGCCAGCGCCTCACTACGTGTTTGTTACCGGAAGGTGGTCTCTCGATCTGTGAGAGAGATCACGGGTGCCCGACAGCGGCAGTGCGCTTTGGCTACGATATGACCCGTTAGATTTAAGCTGTGTGTCGTCTCCCACTGCGCTTCTGATTTATCTGGCATGGATCTTTATGCAGTTGGCGCAGCAGCTCACTATCAGGGGCGAGTTGCATGTCGCGCCGAGTGGCAACAATGATCGCGTCGACATCAGGCGCAACAACGTTGCCACAGAACCGCTTTTCGACACCGAAGAGGGGTGCAGTGCAGTACCGATTGATAGGATGCTGTCGATCCGAGCGCCGGCGCCTTGTACGAACCAGATCAGGGGGCAACGCTCTGGCGCAGTCGGAGGAGCTGAGACCGGAGCTGCTCGCAGCCCAACTCCTTCTCGAACTCGGTGATCGCCTTCAGCGTAGGCTCAGCGCGTATGCGTACGAGACGCGCCGTGTCGCGGACACAGGTATCTTCGGCGCGAACGGGCTCGTTTTGAGCCGGCTGATTCAGAGCTGGTTGCGGCGCGGCATCGCTACCAGGGGACGAAGTGGTACCGCTGGCGTAACTTTCGAACAGGCGCTGCACTTGCTCACGCAGCCGCTGGCAGGCGACTTCGTGTAGGAAATTGACTATCTCGTCTGGCGCGGGATAGGCGCGCAAACGTGCCAACCGCGCTTCGTCGCGGACACAGGGGTCGGTAATCTCGGCCGCCGCTTGCGCCGGAAGCGGCGGCCTGGGGAGTTCCACTTTCGCCGCGGGTGGCGTGGTTGGCGGCGTTGAATTGACCACGACCGACTTCGGCAGGGCCGGCACCGGGACCAGCGCGGCAGCGCTACCAGGGGACGGAGTGGCATCGCTGGCGAAACTTTCGAACAGGCGCTGTACTTGCGGACGCAACCGCTGGCAGGCGACCTCGCGTTGGAAGTTGATTATTTCGTCAGGCGCGGGATTGGCGCGCAGATGTGCCAACCGCGCTTCGTCGCGGACACAGGGGTCGGCAATCGCGGGCGCCGCCTGCGCCGGAAGCGGCGGCTTGGGGAGTTCCACTTTCGCCGCGGGTGGCGTTATTGTCAGCGTTGGATTGACCGCGACCGGCTTCGGCAGGGCCGGTACCGGTACTACCGGTCGAGGGATTGGCGCCGCTGCCACGGGCGGCGGCACCGGTGCGACCTTTGTCGCATCCAACGGTGGCACTAAGGAGATAGTTGCGCCACCGAGAGAGCCATAGATAAACGGCTCCTGCCGTCCGCCCGTCATGGCGAGAACCTCATCCCGCACCCGACCAAGCGCGATCCGAACGTCGACGCCGGGCTCGGTAAGGTGCCTGAGCAGCGCGGTTGCATAGGGACTGTTAACGCCGTCGCCGTCATAGGAAATCGAGCCGGCCTTCGCTGCGAAGGCCACCAGCGTATCGGCGCTGATTTCTTCAAGCTTCGCAAGCCCGCCTCTGGTCGGCGAGCGGCTTGCGGAACGCAGCTTGGCCGCAAACGGATTGTCGCGGCAGGCGTCGAGCAGTATCAAACGCAGGCGACGTACCGGTTCCAGCGCCCAGACGATGCGATCGAGCGCGATAGCTTCATCGTCGACGTCGTAGTCGTGGCTCAGCCTGGCATCCATCGGTATCAGATAATTGACGCCGCCGATCTCAATTCCGTGGCCGGCGTAATAGACCACCGCCATATCAGCATTCTCTGCAGTGATGAGAAATTCACGCACAGTGCGCTTGAAGTCGACGACGCCGAGATCGTTGCGCGAAATGACGACATCGAAACCGATCGATTTGAACAGCGCTGCGATCGCATTGGAATCGTTGATGGTATTGGGCAGCGTAGGTGCGTTCTTATAGCCGGAGATTCCGACCACCAGCGCGACCCGACGCTCCGCTGCGGCCGCAGTGGCGAACATCGCGCTGACGACGAGGCAGAGGCCGTAGATCAAGAGTTGGCGCAATTTCATCGCTGCATCAATATCCATAGCTCCGCCACGAGTGGCGGCGGCGGCCGTAGCGTTTCCTCGGTGGCTGGCCAGACTCCGTCACGGTGACGTTGATGACTTCGGAGTAGACCGGCGGATTGTGCGGCACGTGGGCGTAATCGGCGAACAGCAGGCGCAGCTTGTGCTGACCGACTGGTAGCGTGATCTTCGCTTCGGTCTGGCCGGCGCCGAAATGCAGATGGTTGAAGTCGTTCGGTATCGGCTGGTCGAGCGGAGGCAATTCGGCATCGACAAGTAAATGATGGTGACCAGTGTTGGGCTTGTCGAAGCCGGCTGGCGCCACGCCCATGTTCAACAGGCCGAAGCGGATAACCGCGTTCGGAGGAATATAGGAGCCGTTCTTCGGATAGATAAAATAGACCTTGGCATCTTTCGGCGAAGGGCGACGTCCGCCCGCCGCAGGTGCTGCTTGAGCCGCCGCGGGAGCGATCTGGTCGGCCACCTTCACCTTGATGCGTTCGGAGATCACCGGCGGCGAATGCGGAACATGATTCTTGTCGCCGAACACGAGCTGCAATGTGTGCTCGCCGGGCGTCAGCGAAATCTCGGCCTCGGTCTGTCCCGCACCGAAATGCAGGTGCTGGAAGTCGTTGGGAATTTCGGCATTCAGCGGCGGCGTCGGAGCGTCTATGATCAGATGATGGTGACCACTATTGGCCCGGTCCGAGCCTGCCGGCGCGACGCCCATGCCATGTAGGCCAAAATGCAGCGTGGTCTTGGTTGGCAGTGTGTCGCCATCTTTCAATCCAATGAAATAAACGGCAGCCCCAGGGGGCGAGGGCGTCGGCCCGCCGACCTGGGCTTGGGGCTGGGCCGGCGGCTGGGGCTGGGCCGGCGGCTGGGCCTGGGCCTGGGCCTGGGCAACGCTGCAATGCAGCAAAACTGCGACAAATGGAATTAGGACCGATAGCGGCGACCGTTTCATCATCGCAATCTTCCGAATATCTGGACCGCAGTAGCCGCGGGAATCTGAAAAGCAATTACAAGGGTCGAAGGTGTCCCCCCGACCAAATGAATAGGGCAACAAACGATATCCCTTTGCCGCCCAATGTAAATCGAAAATCCGCGGCTGACCGCATCCTTGCCGGTTGCGGCTGAATGGAGCATGTTGTGCCACATTGAATGTGACATGTGCATACTCTGATGCATACTCTGATCATTGATACGACCGGGGATTAAAAATGAAATCCGCCGTCTTCGCTGTGATCTTCCTCACAGCGCTGATTGAAATTTCGAGTACGGTGAGCGCCCAGCGAGGGCTGATCAGCGGCCCGCCCGCCGATCCGTCGTCAGCGTCACCGGACACCAAGGTGGCTCAACAGAGCACAAGATTGGAGCCAGGAGAGCTGTTTCGCGATTGCGATAGCTGCCTCGAGCTTGTGGTCGTGCCGCCGGGGGATTTCGTCATGGGATCGAATGACACGCCCTATGAGAAGCCCGAGCACCCGATCAGCATTCGCAAGCCCTTCGCCATCGGCCGCCGCGAGGTGACGTTCGCGGAGTGGGACCAGTGCTTTGATACCGGCGCGTGCAAGGTGCGTCCCGATGATCACGGCTGGGGACGCGGCGACCGCCCGGTGATCAATGTCAGCTGGGAGGACGCCAAACTGTTCGTCGCCTGGCTGTCCCAGAAGACCGGACAAAAATACCGCCTGCCCAGCGAGGCGGAATGGGAATATGCGGCGCGGGCGGGGACCAGAACGCCGTTCTGGTGGGGTCGAGAAGTCGGTACGGGTCACGCGCAGTGCGACACCTGCGGCAGTCAGATCAAGCAGCAGGTAGTGCCCACGGGCTCGTTCCGGCCAAACGGCTTCGGGCTCTACGACACATCTGGCAACGCAGCGGAATGGGTCGAGGATTGCTGGAATGACTCCTATCGCAATGCACCTAAGGATGCGTCGCCTTGGACGTCGGGCGACTGCCGTCTGCGGGTGCTCCGCGGCGGCAACTTCCTCAGCAAGGCCAGCGACGTCAGATCTGCGGCGAGGTTTCGCTACGACGTTGATGTGCGCTACTACGCCAACGGCTTTCGCGTAGCGCGGGAGTTGCCATGATCATGCCGCGCGCGGGAACGATGCGCACGATCGTTGCGGTAACGCCTATGCTGTTCGCTACCGCTCCTGCGGCTTGGGCGCAGTCCTACCTCGCCAGCGGGCACATCGGCTATCTCCAGGAATGGGAGATAATGGGAAATCTTGCCAAGATCGCAACGCGCCTAGGTGCGGACTATTCAGGGACGATCACACTGCGACACGTCGGCTTGTGCAGCGTCAATGGTGTTGAGCAAAAGCAGGCACGCATGCAGCTGAACGTTTCGTCCGCGCACCTGGAAGGCATGTTGATCATGGACGACGATCAATGCCGCATCGTCGCATCTGGATCATCGGGCTCGGGCCTGCTGACCTGCCGGAGCGGGCAGGACGTTCCGATCAATCTCCTGATCGGCCAAGCGGTCACAACTGAGCCGACCGATCGCATCGGCCGTCATCCCTGAACAAGTCACCTGACGACTCTTGTTCGCAAGAAGATGGTCGTCGATCGTGGATTAAGAACCGAGCCCACGACTTAAGATCACACACAACTTTAGAGAGAGAGGGCTGCAACCCCGCTTACCAGTACGTAAGTGCTGTTTGGGCAGTGAATTTCATGGCTGTGTTTTCAACACAAGCGGCCAAGAGCACGCGTGCGATACGTTCGGAGAATACTTCCAGATCGATCGAACACACTCATAGACCGCGCCAGTTCCGACGCAATTGAAATACCGCTCGTTGGATGCGTCGCGTTCCAATCCGCGCGTCAACGTCGCGGCCGTCAGCGCCACCAGAAATGGACGGGACCAGATTAAGGACGTCTCAAGCAAGGAAATCGATAAAATTGCCCTTTGGGATTTCGCACAGCCAGATTACGTTGCGGTGATTACTCACTCGTTTTCGGCTACACGCAAATCCATTTCGATTTTTGTCGCGCAACAGCCTAGTGGCAGGCGCTGATGGGTACGACAACCAAGCTTGTCAACCTTGCTTTACAGGGCGGCGGAGCGCACGGCGCATTCACCTGGGGCGTTCTGGATCGCCTCCTTGAGGATGAGCGGATGGCCTTCGAGGGAATCTGCGCGACAAGCGCCGGCGCCATGAACGCTGCGGTCATGGCGTATGGCCTGACGATCGGCGGACGCGAGGGAGCAAAACTCACGCTCGCCACCTTTTGGCGGCGTATTAGCGACGCTGCAGGCTGGGGACCGCTACAGCCGTCCCTACTCGATCGTCTGATGCAAACTGGATCGATTGAGAAATCTCCGGCCTTCATATTCTTCGATATGATGACACGACTTCTGTCGCCCTATCAGTTCAACCCGTTGAACTACAACCCGCTGCGCGACGTGCTCGAGAAGACCATCGATTTCGAGCGGTTGCGCCGAGAGAATGTCGTCAAGCTGTTCCTTTGCGCGACAAATGTCCGCACCGGGAAAGTCAAGATCTTCGACAACGATGAACTGACGATCTCGGCCGTTCTTGCTTCTGGGTGCCTTCCACTGCTCTTCCAGGCTATCGAAATCGATGGCGAGGCGTATTGGGACGGCGGCTACATGGGTAATCCAGCAATATTCCCCCTAGTTTACGGCTGCCAATCCACGGACATTATCGTCATTCACATCAATCCGATTGTGCGCGAGACGGTTCCTCGCGCAGCCAGCGACATATTGAATCGACTAAACGAAATTAGCTTCAATTCGTCGCTGATGCGCGAGATGCGAGCGATTGCCTTCGCTAACAAGCTTGTCAACAGAGGCGCGCTGCGCGACGAGATAAAGACAATGCTCATCCATGCGATCGAGGCAGAATCGTTCATGAAAGACCTCGGGGTCGCCTCCAAGTACAATGCAGACTGGGATTTTCTTACCCATTTGCGCGACGTAGGTCGCGCCTGCGCTGAGGAGTGGCTGGCCGCGAACTTCCGCCACCTCGGAGCGCGTTCGACCATCGACATTCACGCGCGATACTTATGAGCGCGGCAAGGTCGCTACAGTTGCCCCGGCTTCGTCGCGCCGTGGAGATAACGATATGGGCGCTTGGCACGCCCTGCGCGCGCATTCGACGCACGACTTTGCGCCGCGCTTGGAGCCGCCGGCTGCTCCTGAGATGGTGCGCGGGCTGCGACGGAAATGCCGCTCCGCGCGTATCGCTCCGGCGAAGGCACGCCGGAGGAAGGCCGTCGCGATCGCATTCAAGCCCTGGTGAAGGCGTATGAATGGTGGCAGCTCCGACGGCATGACATCCTCAGTGCGGCTTGCCTAGCACTAAAGCGAAGGGCAAGACGAAAATCACATCGTCGGCCTCATCGCTGACATGCAATGCCCAATCACGCCAATCTTCAAGGCTGGCTCCTGCGATGAGCGATCGCACCCGGCTGGTGGCTGTTTCGCACGCCTCGATCAGGTCGGATACGGATGTACCGCAACGATCCCTCAACACTCCTCGAGCGTTGGTGCAATGAAAGTAGACCTTAGCCATGTACGTCTCCTCTGAACATCTGGATGAGCAGGCTCGATCCTGCATATTGGAGCCATACAAGGCCGCAGAAGAGATCGTCCGTGATCATGCTCACAGGCTACTTGAGGGTCGGCAGCGTCGATTAAAGCCGCTTGGAACGGATCGCCTTGCCATGCTCGCGATGTTTCCTCGCTGCGTCAGGAAGTTCGAGGTAGGCACAGGGCGCAGAATGGAGCTGTTTCTCTACAAGTAGCGATCAGTTTCGATAAGCTCAGCGTTGTGCATGCTCTTCCCGCTGCCGCTGCGGCGCGCATCCTCCGGCTTTTATGCCGCGTCTATAAGCCAAGGTCGTAATCAGACTCGCATTCCTCAGCCCTGGCAGCCGATCGCGCAATTGCTTTGGCCGCATCGACACGCGAAGCTTTCTCGGCTCGCCGCTCGTAGTCGTCTGCAAGAGCCTTAAGCCGACCCGCAACTGCTCGGTCGGTCATGGTTTGGGCAACGTGGAGCAAGCTCTGTGCTGTTTTTAAGTATTCCATGCCCCGTGGTGAAATCTGGAAAGTCATCAAGCCCTCGCTCGGTTCTCTGGCGTCCGGTCTAAAGCGATCCCAAGCCAGGATAGCCAATTGCGATCACTAGCCCGGCGAGCTCTGAAGCGATCGACGCACTTCTTGGAACAGAGAGAGGTTCGCCACGAGTAGTGCCGGACGAGTCCAAACTTTCCATCACAAACTGCGCATCGTGCGGCTCTGCCAGATCCAACGCTGGCGTTACCAGCGATACCGCCGGTGTGGCCACTGGTGCCGCCGACAGCCACACCAACCTGCGTGGCATTGTTCGCCTGCGCGACGACAATGCCGAAACCGAAGAGCCCTCCACACTCGGGGTCGATCACTTCACGCATTTTACTCATGACTTCCCTTCAGGAGTTGCATGTGAACCACATCTGGTTCAAAGTAAGCGAGTGCCTCACTACTCGTGTTTGATACCGGAGGGTGGGCTTTTTATCTGTGACAGAAATCACGGGCGCCCGAGAGCTTGTCGTAGGTCGTTTCGACCTGATGACATTGTTTGATCCTGTTGAAGAAGCGTTCAACGATCTTGCGGGCTCGGTAGAGGTATGAGCGGAAACAGATTGGCTTGGTTGCTTTTCGGCCGCATGTTGGCCAGGCGCCCTTCCTGATGGCGAGTTCTCTGATCCAATCGGCGTCGTAGCCACGGTCGGCAAGCAACATTGATCCAGGAGTTTTCCGACAAGCTGATTGTGGTGGGGCTCACTAGGCGTCACCGAGAGCCGGATTGGCAAGCCGTTGGTATGAACCACCGCATGAATCTTGCTCGCTAGCCCACCCCGTGGACCGTCCTATCGACTGCACTCTGTTCCGAGTGGTGCACGCTCCATGCTGATCCACGCGGACAATCGAGGCGTCGATCATCTGGACAGCGGCATCATTGGCAGCAGCGAGCGCGCGTCCATGATATCGCTGCACACGCCGACCCGCTGCGAGCGAACGAAGCGGGCGTAGCAAGTGGTCATCGTATCGTACGAATTGCTATCCGCCGCTGGCAAGGACCGTGCGGGCATCCGCAATTTAGGCGATAGAGCCGGAGTTCAGCTGACCGCCGAGCAGGTTGGTGACACTGGTGTTACTGCCGACAGCCACACCAACCTGCAAGGCAATATTCTCCTCTATGACGATATTGCCGGAATTGACGATATTGCCGAAATTGAAATTGCCGATATTGCCGAAGTCGAAGTTCCCTAGATTTCCCAGATTCCCTCCCCCAGCAGCGTTTTGGGCCACGCCAACCTGCAAGGTAATATTCTCCTCTATGACAATATTGCCGGAATTGACGATATTGCCGAAATTGAAATCGCCGATATGGCCGAAGTCGAAGTGCCCCTGATTCCCGTGATGCCAATGATGATGCCCGTGAGGCGTGAAGTCGTGTCCGAGAGCCGGATGCGGTAGTTCCCCACGTCCGTGACCGCCACACACGGCGTCGAGTTCCGTATCGATCAGTTCACGCATTTCACTCATGACTTCGATCCTCGGGGGTTGCATGTGGACAACATCTGGCTCAAACCAAGCCGCCGTCTCACTGTGTTTGATACCGGAGGCTGGTCTTTCTATCTGTGACAGAAATCACGGACGCCCCACAGTGGCAGTTAGCTTTGGCTTTGGCTTGGGCAGAGCTGAAGCCGCGCATGTAGCTGCCACTTCGGTTTGGACAGACCTCCCTACGAAACGAGGTGATTTCGAAACCCGAAATAGCTCGCCGGCCGCGGCGAGCTAGACGACCGAGGACTGGCGCGATCGCGCCGGCGCGCCCAGTGGACGCCGATGGAAATCGGAAGCCTTTTGGGGAGTGTGGTGGAGCTCGCGCTCGACAGTGGGCCGTCTTGCACGGCGTCGCCCCCCGCGATCCGATGGTCGCGAGAGCGCTATTTGATCGTCGCGTGCACAGTGATTACCGACGTGCCAGAAGTCGTCAGCGGCGAGCAGATCCACGAGCGTAAGTTGCCGACCTGCAGCGACAGTGCTTCCCCACCCACAACCGCCTGAAGTGCAGTATCACTCAGCTCTGTTTCCTCGTTCAGTTCGGCGATGCTTTGCGTTCTTGATCGTGTCAGGGTTAGTCATTGGTGTGCTCCATCTGTTTATATGGTGATTACAAACATCACGAAGCACACCGCTACCATAGCAAACGTGGCGAGGCACAGGACATCTTTCATATCAGCTCCAATGCATTTTCCGCTTGGTTGAAAAGTGGTGAGCGGGCCGGGTGATAATGCATTATCGGCACGGTCAACTCTGTGACTTACGTCACCGGGCGCAGGGGCTACACCTCGACGACCGCTACCCCAACGCGTTCTACCCAAGCCAGCGCAGCCGCAGCGGCACTGACCACTGCCGCGCTCGTCATTCCGGCCAAGACGCAAATAGACATGCGGACCGGGTTGGCACTCCCAAGCTAAGCTGGCTGGCTGCTTCATCCCTACCCGCTGCACTAATGCCGTCCCGCCGCCGAGCGTCTTACCAATATGCCCGTGCCGCCCCTTAGGCGCGCGGGATGCGCTTTACAGTAAGCCTGCTCCCGCATGATCCTTGAACAGTTCGGCATCGCGAACGTAGCCCCCGCAGGGTATCCACGGATTTGTGAGGGGAGGTATCCACCACCTCGAGAATTGATGCGCCCTTCCGCCGGACGCTCCTACAGCCCCGACCAGCGTCTCTCCTGACAGGCCGGCGCTGCTCTTTGAGCCACTTCGCCAGCCCGACCCCGCCGCATCAACCGCGGGCAAAGTCTCAATGGGCCAGCGAGACCGCTTGCGTCACCATGAGGCCCGCGCCCAGGATGAAGATTAGACCGGCAAAGAGCTCGAGGGCTGACGTCCCAGGGCGGCCCACTGCTAACAGCGCAAGGATGGTGGCAATGCCGAACCGAATGCCCTGAGGCGTGAGGTTTTCCCAGCCGATAACATCCCACCCGACAATCGAAAGAAGACTCATTTCCTGCCTCCTGTAATTGAAACCTTTTGTTACCCGGATTTCCGCGCGCGCGAGGCGGGTGACGGCGCCGAGGGCGCGCGTCGAGCGGAGGCGCGGCCGGCGAGGCGGACGGCGATGAGGCCGTCAAAGGGGGCAGTGTCCTTGCCGCCACATGTCGGCGATTTGTCCGGAATCGGCTGAGTAAAAAATCCAACACTTTTTTAGAACTAAAGAGGCTCTCCGACCTCGGAATCACCAGGGATCAGTCCTTGCGCTGGCAGAAGTTGGCGGCGTGGAGAGATGGCCGATACCTTGCAACGCGCGACGGCCCACATCTCAAGCAAGGTCTTCCTCGGGGGCTAGGTATGGGATCATCTCGCAAGGCGCCGTGTCAGGCAGATGGTTTCCGTTGAAAATCTGCATCGCCATTTGCTCAAGCGTCTCGGGCCTCTGCCCCCGATGTTTGCGGAAGTCTATTATCTGCGCCGCCGCTTGCTCCAGCGTCTCGGGCTTCTGCTTCCGATTCTCACGGAAGTCTACGCCAAACGCGATGTTGTCGATCCAATGGACCATCACAGCACCAATTAGCCTTCGTTTTCAAGTGCGGCGGACCATTCCGCCGACGCTGGGAATTTCACCCAAGCTCTGCGCCGGCGCCGTGACAAGCATCACGGATTGCGCCGTTACGCCTCGGCAGCGCTGCGGACAAGGACGAACGCAACGCGCATCACGAAAATAAGAGGTGTGTATGTGTGGCAGGTCACAGACGACGTCGCGCATTAGTCAAACAATCGTCGCGCACCTTTTTCATTGGAGGAATTACGATGCGCGCTCTTTTGGCTTTAGGCTTGTCGATCACCTTGTGTGCGTCGGCCAGTGCAGCAACAGTGCACCACACGCACCATGCTGTTTTCATTCCTTCCGGCGTGGCTAATAGCTTTGCTGCCGTTCCGGGGGGCAACCCGACGATCTACTACACGCCCCCTGCCTACGATGATCCGTCTAAGGTTGGCGGCACCCCGAAACAGAGCTTAAACGGGCACTGAGGCCATGATCTGAGGCCGCGACGTTGACGCCCGCGCGATAGATCAGCCTGCGGGGGCGTCCTGGCGCACTCGGAGGCGGGAGGGCAGTCCGCAGCGCTGTGGCTGGGCAGCGTTGCGGCCGCCCTCTTCGAACAGATAGACCTCCACAGCCCGGGGGGCCGGCTCCGTCGAACCCGGGGTCACGACAGACCCGACGGGGCGCGGGCGAAGATAATCAGATTGCTAGCGAACAACACTATCACCAAAGATATACTAGCGCCGCGACAGTCATCATTGATCATGCGAGCGCCGTATTAGCGCCCGAGCGCACCCTCATTGCAGCCGCGGACGACAGCAACGTTTAGCTCATCGATGGGAGGGCACGATGCTCGGAAGGTTCTTTGCCCTGACAGTGGTGATCATTCTGCTCGTAACAGGCTCTGCTGCTTTCGTTGCGAACCATCCCCGCGCGCTGACGGCCTGTGCTGCGCGGATTTGCGACTAGGACGGTCACAGGAAATCGTAAACTGGCGGGCAGCTGAGGAGCACCGCCTGTCAACCTGTTGTGTTAGCGCTACACTTACTCGGCAGCCAACCGCGATATCATCGAGATGTCGACCGCGTAACTCTTGGCGATTTCGGGGATCGAATGTTGTGGAATTTCGCATACCCGGCCACCACGGCGGCGGCTGAGGGCACGCTCATCACTTTTCCGGGAGTGTTCGCGCCACGCGGCCCGTGGTCGTGAGTATGGGCTTGCAAACCGCCATCTGGCCCTGTTTCGTTATTCAGCATTGATCCCTGTGTTCCTCGGATATGCGCTGCTTAAGCACTGGGAATACCATGAGGCCGGACGAGCGCGATTTTGGTAACTCTGAGGCACCAGAATCGAGAACCCGCCAGCACGACCGACACCGCGGAAAAACGTGATGCCCTTCAAGGTCCAGGTTGGTCCGCATCAGGTTTCAATCCATCACGGCCAGACAGTCCTGGTGGCCGAACCAGATGGGCAAATTCACTGGCCCAGCGAGAAGGGGCTCTATTTCTTTGACACGCGAGTTATCAGCAGTTGGGCCATCTACGCGAACGGCGAGCATTGGGAGCTCCTGAACGGAGGTGCGATAACGCCCTTCGCCTCACGAATCTATCTTACGAATCAGGCGATTCCGACAGCCGACGGGATCATCGCACCACGCACTCTTGGTCTTGTAGTCAGCAGGCTAATCAGCGAGGGAATGCACGAGGACCTCGACATTACCAACAACAGTATGCGCAGGGTGGACTTTCAGTTTGAATTGGCATTGCGCTGCGACTTCGCGGATATATTCGAAGTAAAGTCGAACAATATCGTGCGTCGTGGGCATATCGAGACGACGTGGTCACAGACGAGGCAGCAGCTGCGGACCAGTTATCGCAATGGCGATTTCGTTCGCGCGGTGATGGTCGCTCCGTCACATCATCGGCCCAAAGCAACCTATTCCAATGGCCGGCTCAACTTCCAGATCGTCCTGAATCCCGGCGAAGCCTGGCACTGCTGCTTGCTCTACACCCTGGAGGACGGCGAACGAACCCATCGACCGCCCTATGAATGCGGCGACCAACATCACACGAAGCACGCTGACACCTTGTCGGACTGGCTTCGGACGGTTTTGAAAATTCGTTGCAGCAACGAGGAATTCTACCGTCTTTATCGTCAGGCGCTTGAAGACATGGCGGCACTCCGGTTGCCGATCTTTGGCACGGATCACAAGGTGTTTCTACCGGCCGCCGGCTTGCCCTGGTTTGTCGCTCCGTTCGGTCGGGACAGTTTGATCGTTTCGCTGCAGAATCTTCTGATCTATCCCGACTTTGCCCGTGGCAGCCTCGACATCCTGGGTTCGCTGCAAGCGAAGACCGAGGACGGCTACCGTGACGCGGAGCCGGGCAAGATCCCACACGAGATCCGCTACGGAGAGCTCGCGTACCTCAAGCTGATCCCGCATACGCCCTATTACGGCACAGCCGACGCGACGCCCCTTTACCTCATCACGTTGCACGCCGCGTGGCGGGCAACCGGCGACAAGACCCTGCTAGAGCGGCATCTTGAGACCGCCGAGAATTGCCTGTCCTGGATCGACCACTATGGTGACCGCGATGGCGACGGATTTCAGGAGTATCAGACCAAGTCCCCCGTGGGCTACGAGAACATGGGTTGGAAGGACTCTGGCGACAGCGTCGTCTACCCGGACGGATCGCTCGTAAAAGGGCCAAAAGCGCTGTGCGAATTGCAGGGCTATGTCTATGACGCTTGGCGGCGCATGGCCGAGATATTCGATCAGCTCGGCAAGCCCGATCGTGCCGAAGAGCTGCGACGAAAGGCCGAAGCGCTGTTCAAACGATTCAATGACGCTTTCTGGGACGAGGAATCGGGCTTCTACGCCTTTGCGCTGGACGGCGAAAAGAAGAAGGTGCTCACGGTCGCGTCCAATCCGGGTCACTGCTTGTGGTCCGGCATCGTACCGCCGGAGCGGGCAACCAAAGTCGTGCAACGCCTGATGGCACCGGACATGTGGAGCGGCTGGGGCATCCGTACGCTTTCTGCCCTGCATCCCTCATTCAATCCATACAACTACCAGACCGGCTCGGTCTGGCCGCACGACAACGCCATGATTGCATTAGGGTTCAAGCGGTATGGCTTCGGAGCCGAGGCCGCGCGGATCGCGCGCGATATCAGTGAGGCGGGAAGTCACTTCCTGTCAAACCAGCTACCCGAACTCTACACAACGATCGAACGCAACGACGATAGCTTTCCCGTGCAATATCTCGGGGCAAACGTCCCCCAGGCCTGGGCCGCTGGGTCAGTCTTCACGCTGATGCACGCGATCTTGGGGATCATGCCGGACGCGCCGCGTGGAAGATTGTATGTTGACCCGCAATTGCCGCAGTGGCTGCCAGACCTAACGCTGCTCGATCTTCATCTCGGCCGCCAAAGATTTGATATCCGCTTCTGGCGCGACGGCGACAAGACACAGTTTGAACTGCAAAAGGGCGACCCTGAAGCGGTCGTGAGGAGCAGCTTCGGAGCGCAATTCGCGTAAATCGCGCAGATGGCAGGCTGGGACAATGCTCGCAACTTCCCTCAGCAGTCGAGACGCCGCACTGCCTGTTGAGAGCCTGAAGGCGCTCGACTGGTTGAATTTCTTCCTTGCCGCTCTGCTCATGGGCTTTGGTCCCTTTATTGCAGTCCATCTGGCGGAAAACGGATGGACACCTGCAAATATCGGAGCCGTCCTAACTATTAGTGGGCTGGCTGGTCTAACCACGCAGGTCCCGGCCGGTGAACTCATTGACATGATCTCATCGAAGCGCGCACTGGTCGGTGTTGCAGCGGCTGCCGCGGCGTTGGCTCTCACGATTTTTGCACTACGGTCTGATTTCTCGTTCATAGTGGGAGCCGCAATCATACAAGGCGGTGTTGGCAGCGTCCTTGGTCCAAGCATCGCCGCTATCAGTCTGGGCCTGGTTGGGCACGACGCGCTCGCCGAGCGGCTGGGTCGTAATCAACGTTTTGCATCCATCGGGGGCCTGTCGGCGGCCGCGATCATGGGCGCCATCGGGTATCTGCTGTCCACGCGAGCCATATTTCTGGTCGCCGCCGCATTGGCGATCCCTCTATTATGGGCACTTGTCCGGATACACGGCGCCGATATTCACTTTGGCCGGTCCTGTGGCGCTCCCGACCATCATGAGACGAAGCCCAATAGGGCCAGCCGTCAGTCTCTCCTAAAAGACGACCGCTTTCTTGCCTTTGTGGCTTGCCTCTTTCTCTTTCAACTCGCGAACGCTTCTATCCTTCCGCAAGTCAGTGAACCCCTGGCCCATTCTGAAGGACATTTGTCCTCGCTGGCGGTGTCCGCACTGATCGTGGTCCCCCAGATCGTTGTCGCACTGTTAGCGCCTTGGGCGGGCCGCACCGCCGCGACCTGGGGACGTCGACCACTCCTGTTGCTTGGACTTGCAGCGGTGCCGATACGCTCCGGGTTGTTTGCTTTGACGACTGACCCGACCTTGCTTGTCATCATTCAGACGCTGGATGGCTTCAGCGGCGCGACGCTGGGTGTGCTGACCGCGCTCATTGTTGCGGATCTCACGAACGGGACCGGCCGGTTTAACCTGGTTCAAGGGCTCGTCGGCACGTTTTCCGGGATCGGCGCTTCGCTCAGCGCGTTGATAGCGGGGGCTGTTACGCAGCGTTTCGGCTATGCTGCTGGCTTGTTGAGCGTGACAGTCGTGGGTCTCATGGCAGTCGTCGTCGTCTGGGAATTCATGCCGGAGACCAAACCACCCGCTCCTTCTCGGTCACTTGGTGTCCCGGCCTCTGATCAAGAGCAGCTTCAGTCGGCTCAAGGACTTTGAGTTGTTCCCGCTACACAGGATCACATGACCCGGCTGTGCCGTGCGTCCTCAGCCCGACTTCGCAAGGACTGGCGCCGGCGGTCCTCAGGCTCTTGTAATACTATTCCGCAAAGGTTCGTCATAGTGGAGGCCCAGAGCCGTACGAACCATCGCGAGATGAGAAAACGCCTGAGGAAAGTTACCAACCTGCGACCCGGCCTTGGTGTCATATTCTTCGCTGAGAAGACCGAGATCGTTACGCAGTGCAAGCAGACGGTCAAGCAGGGCGTTTGCTTCCGCAACGCCGCGGCCACCAGCGAATGGGTCAGTGCTTCAGACGTATATCTTCCTCACGTGACGAAAAGTTACTTGCTAAGGCGCCGATCGTTGCTTCATCAAAGAAGCCGAGCTAGCGGTGGGGCGCGGCGTCGCCGGTAGAGACGCCTTGAGCACCAAGTGTTCCGGCCCGACCGCACACGCCGGGAGGACGAAGCCGAAGGGGCGAGACCATGAGCGCCGTCCTTCCCATCATTTGCCTTGCAAGGCACGGCGAGACCGCGTGGAGCCTCACAGGTCAGCATACTGGCCTCACTGATTTGCCTCTCACTGAACGCGGCGAACTGAATGCGCAGAGTTTGGGCCGGCGACTGCAGGGGTTCGCTTTCACAAGAGTGTTCACCAGCCCGCTGAAGCGCGCGGTCCGAACCTGCGAGTTGGCCGGGTTCGGAGTTGAAGCGGAGACCGACCGCAATCTGGTAGAATGGAACTATGGCCAGTACGAGGGACGTCGTACCAAGGAGATTCACCAGCAGCGTCCGGGCTGGCAGTTGTTTCGCGACGGTTGTCCTGGAGGAGAAACACCGGATCAGGTCGGGGCCCGGGCTGACCGCATCGTAGAGCGAATTCGCGGCGTCCAGGGGAACGTCCTGTTATTCTCAAGCGGACATTTCCTCCGGGTTTTGACGGCACGCTGGCTAGGGCTCGATGCAGGCGCCGGCAGATTCTTCACGCTCGATACCGCGAGCCTGAGCATAGTTGGGTACGAACACGATCTGTCGGAACCAGCAATTCGGCTCTGGAACGACGCGCGGCACGTCGAAGATCGGTCGGCGACACCGGTCCGAACGGGGCAGCTTTAAAAATGGCCGTGCGGCTTTAGCCGCAAGGCTGACCATATTGCACGGAGCCGAAAAGGGTAAGGCCGATGAACCAAGTCGTCTTCCTGGTCGATGTGGACAATACGCTTCTCGACAACGACCGCATCCAGGCCGACATCAAGGCCTATCTCGAGCGCCAGTACGGTGCCCCATCTCGTGACCGGTACTGGGCAATTCTCGAAGAGCTGTTCGAAGACCTGGGGTATCGAGACTATCTCGGCGCGCTGCAGCGGTACCGCGTCGAACACCCGCAGGACATGCACCTGTTGTCGATGTCGTCATTCCTGGTCGATTACCCGTTCGCCAATCGTCTGTATCCGGGATCCCTGGATGTGCTCGAGCGACTGCGTGCGTGGGGCCCAACCGTCCTTCTCACCGATGGCGATGTCGTCTTTCAACCCCGCAAGGTCGAGCGCTCCGGGCTTTCGGAGGCAGTCAACTCACACGTGCTCATCTACATCCACAAGGAATTCGCGCTCGACGATGTCGAGGCCCGCTATCCGGCGCTGCACTATGTTCTAGTGGATGACAAGCCGCGTATCCTTGCAGCGGTCAAGGAGGCCTGGGGCACCCGCGTCACTACCGTCCTTCCCCGACAAGGACAATATGCGCATGATGCGAACGCCCTCTCCTCCTTCGCCACACCCGACGTGACCGTAGACCGGATCGGAGACCTGCTCGACTGCGATCTGGGTCGCCTGCTTGCGGCAACCCCTCGACTCGAGGCTGTGCGGAGGTGAAGCGATGAAGGCAACGCAAAAGCTCCATGAACTCGGACAGAGCGTCTGGCTCGACAACATCACCCGCGACTTACTGACGAGCGGCACCTTGAGGCGCTACATCGCCGACTTCTCGCTGACGGGACTCACATCGAACCCGACAATCTTCGATCACGCGATCAAGAACAGCTCTCATTATGATTCAGCAATCCGCGGCAAGCTCGCAGAGGGAAAGTCGGGCGAGACGCTATTCTTCGAACTAGCAATCGAAGATCTAGCCCAGGCAGCAGACCTGTTCCGCCCGATTTGGAACCGCACCAACGGTGTAGACGGCTGGGTATCGCTCGAGGTCTCCCCACTTCTCGCGCATGACACGGCCAGCACAGTCGCAGCGGCCAAGGAGCTGCATGCACAGGCGAAACGCCCCAACCTGTTCATCAAGATACCCGGTACACGAGAAGGGCTGCCCGCCATCGAAGAGTCGATCTTCGCCGGCGTGCCCGTGAATGTGACCCTGTTGTTCAGCCGGGAGCACTATCTCGCAGCCGCTGAGGCTTATCTGCGGGGCATCGAGCGGCGCATTGCAGCCGGTCTAAATCCAAATGTTGGATCCGTTGCGTCGGTCTTCGTCAGCCGCTGGGATGCCGCCGTAGCGAACGAAGTGCCCACGCATTTGCGCAATCAGCTGGGTATTACAATCGCGAAACGAACCTACAAGGCGGCCTGCGAGTTGCTCTCCTCGACCCGTTCGCGGCGCATCTACAACGAGGGTGGGCGGCCGCAGCGCCTGTTATGGGCAAGCACAGGAACCAAGGATCCGGCGGCGTCTGATGTTTTATACGTCAAGGCGCTGGCCGCGCCGCTCACGGTGAACACCATGCCGGAAGGCACGGTGAAGGCCCTCGCCGATCACGGCGAGATTGGAGACATATTGCCGTCCGATGGCGGCGATTCCGAAGAGGTACTCTCGCAATTCGCGAAGGTCAGCGTCGATATCGAAGCGCTAGCAGCGATATTGCAGGATGAGGGCGCCAAGTCGTTTGTCAAATCCTGGAATGAGTTGATGAGTGTCATCTCCGCTAAGACTGAGCTGCTCAAGAGCGCGAGCTGAGTCCCAATCGAGACAAAGGTCTTCCATGAAGATACTGGTCATTGACGTGGGCGGCACCCACGTCAAGATCCTTGCGTCCGGCAAAAGAGTAAAACGAGAAATCGACTCCGGGCCGACTTTGACGGCCCGGCAGATGGTATCGAGCGTCAAGAAGCTGGCCGATGGCTGGGAATATGACCTCATCTCTATTGGCTATCCGGGTCCGGTTGTGCATGACCGGCCTATGGCGGAACCCCACAATCTGGGAAAGGGCTGGATGGGCTTCAACTTCGCTGCTGCTTTTAAACTGCCAACGAAAGTCATCAACGACGCGGCGATGCAGGCGCTCGGCAGCTACAGGGGCCGCAAAATGCTGTTTCTCGGGCTGGGGACGGGACTCGGCTCGGCGATGATCGTCGATGGCATCGTGGAGCCGATGGAGCTTGCGCACTTGCCCTACAAGAAGCGGACCTATGAGGACTATGTCAACGCCCGCGCGCTGCAAAAATCTGGCAAGAAAGTATGGCGGAAGCACGTAGAAGACGTCGTCGATTATCTGGTTGCGGCACTTCAACCGGAGGACGTCGTGCTGGGTGGCGGCAACGCCAAAATATTGAAGAATCTGCCGCCACTATGCCGGCTTGGGGATAATGCCAACGCATTCAAGGGTGGATTCCGGATGTGGGAAGATCCGCCAAAGCGAAAGATCACTCGCTTGCGCAAACAAACAGAACGATCCGCCATGGCGCGTTGACAGGAGCGATGAATGGCAACGGCGATGAAGACGGTCACCGAGCCTCCTGCCTGGAAGGACATGTCCGCCCATTTTCGGAAGATTGACCGCTTACATCCGCGAGAGCCCTTTGCTCAAGACCCCAAACGCGGCGAACTCACAACTAGACACTGATCTCGACACGCCAAGATACCTGCGCACCGGCGAGGAAATCACTCCGCAGCATCAAAAAAGAGGAGCCACTCATGCAACTCGGAATGATCGGTCTCGGCCGAATGGGCGCCAATATGGTGCGAAGACTTGTCCGACATGGTCACCAATGTGTCGTTTTCGACATGTCGCCGAACGCCGTTGCTGAACTAGTGAAGGACAACGCGACGGGCAGCACCTCGCTGACCGATTTCGTGAGGAAGCTCGAGAAGCCGCGCGCGATCTGGCTGATGGTTCCGGCGGCAGTCGTGGATAAATCGATCAGTGATCTGCTGCCGCTGCTCGACTCCGGCGACATCCTGATTGACGGCGGCAACTCCTACTACATCGATGACATCAGGCGTTCCAAGGAGTTGGTGCCGAACGGCGTCAATTACGTAGACGTCGGCACCAGCGGCGGCGTGTGGGGTCTCGAGCGCGGCTACTGCATGATGATCGGCGGCCCTGACGAAGCAGTGCGGCGGCTGGATCCGATCTTCAAGACCCTTGCTCCCGGTATCGGCGAAATCCCGCGCACGCCAGGACGAGAACGCGCGCCCGCCGGCACCTCCGAGCACGGCTATCTCCACTGCGGGCAAAGCGGCGCGGGTCATTTTGTCAAGATGGTTCACAACGGTATCGAGTACGGGCTGATGGCGGCGTACGCCGAGGGCCTCGGCATCCTGCGCGCAGCGAACATTGGCAAGCAGGCGCGGGCGGCGGACGCCGAAACAACACCCCTTCGCGTTCCCGAGCACTACCAATACGACCTGAAGCTGCCCGACATCGCAGAAGTTTGGCGGCGTGGTAGCGTGATTGCCTCTTGGCTTCTCGATTTGACCGCAACAGCATTGCTGGAAGATCCAGGGCTCTCCAAATTCGCGGGGCACGTCTCTGACTCCGGCGAAGGACGCTGGACCATCGCAGCAGCAATCGACGAAGCAGTCCCCGCTCCGGTGCTGACGACGGCGCTTTACGAGCGCTTCAGTTCTCGCGGCGAGGCTGATTTCCAAAACAAGCTGCTTTCGGCGATGCGCTACGAGTTCGGCGGACACTTGGAAAAGGCGACCAATGAGAGGCCGAGATAGCCATGAGCGAACCTAGATCCGACGCATTGGTGTTTTTCGGCGCAACCGGCGATCTCGCCTACAAGAAGATCTTTCCGTCACTGCAAGCCATGCTGAAACGGGGTCACCTCGATGTGCCTGTCATCGGCGTCGCAAAGGCCGGCTGGACACTCGACCAGCTCAAGGCCCGAGTACGAGATAGCCTCGAAAAGCACGGCGGCGTAGACGATGTTGCGTTTGACAGGCTAGCCGGTCTTTTACGTTACGTGGACGGCGACTATGCCGATCCGACCACGTTCGACGCTCTTCGCGAGGAGCTCGGTGCGGCAGAGCGGCCGGCGCACTATTTGGCGATCCCGCCGGCATTGTTTGCAACCGTAGTGGAACGACTCGACGTTTCCGATTGCACCAACGGCGCGCGTGTCATCGTGGAGAAGCCATTCGGGCGTGATCTCGCCTCGGCACATAACCTCAATAAGATTCTGCGCGCCAGGTTCGACGAAGATCACATCTTCCGCATAGACCACTATCTCGGAAAACGACCCGTTCACAACATGGTCTTCTTTCGCTTCGCAAACGCGTTCCTGGAGTCGTTTTGGGACCGAAAATTCGTGAGCAGCGTGCAGATCACAATGGCGGAGAATTTCGGCGTGCAGGGTCGTGGCACGTTCTACGATCAAACCGGCACAATTCGCGACGTAATCCAGAATCATCTGTTTCAGGTGCTGGCCAATCTGGCGATGGAACCGCCAGCCCGATCGGACAGCGAATCCCTGCGCGATGAGAAGGTCAAGGTCCTGAGATCGATTCCACCGATCAGTGAGAACGAGCTGGTGCGCGGACAGTTTCACGGCTACCGGCAGGAGCCGGGCGTTGCTCCGGACTCGCAGGTGGAGACATTCGCGGCGCTGCGATTGGAGATCGACTCCTGGCGCTGGCAGGGAGTGCCATTTTACATCCGCGCCGGAAAATCGCTTCCGGTGACTTGCACGGAGGTGATCGTACGCCTTCGTCAGGCTCCGCGGATCTTTCCCCATTGCACCGCAACACCTAATTATCTGCGGTTTCGCATCAATCCCGACATGGCCATTGCTCTTGGCACAACGGTGATGGACGAGGATGATCGAGAGATCGGCGAGCCGGTTGAACTTTTGGCGAGCCGGCGCCCTGGCGCCAATGAGATGGACGCATATGAACGCGTGCTCGGCGACGCCATGAACGGCGACCGAGCGCTGTTTGCACGACAGGACTATGTCGAAGAAGCATGGCGGATCGTCGATCCGATCTTGAAGAAGGCGACTCCCGTCTACGAATACAGAGCCGGAAGCTGGGGGCCTCACGAAGTTGACAAGAATGTCACGCCGCCGGGCGGCTGGCACAACCCGATGATAGTGTAACGCATAGGGACCCGCTGATTAGAGGCAGCTGTTCCACTAGCTGATCTGCAAGCTCTGGGGCTGACCACTGCGTCGCCGAGTCGGACTGCGTCCTCCCCTCGCACCCCACGAGATCTGCAGCACGCTCGGAGGGGTGCTGCGCATTCCCGGGTAACATTCAAAAAAGAAGGATTTCAACGCCAAGCGTGGGTTTATGGTGCGCTCGGAGGGCGCACGCATTTGCTGCGATATCAAGGGGTTGTCTACCTTACGTAATGCGTAAGGTAGATTTCGAGCGGAAAGGTACCTTCGAAGAGAAGGTTCGTTGAAATCATCCCGAAACCCACCTCTCGCGCTTGCGAGCCTGTCGTGGGAGCCCCTGCGGCTACGACCCTGCATCCGACTGGCGGTGGCTGACAATGATGCCTTCTATTTTCAGTCGAAAGCATGCGACGAGCTCCTGCGTCCGGTAATTTTTAGGGCCAAAACAAAAGCCATGCTGCGAATCTTTGGACGCCGACGCGGCTTCGATCCCAAGGTCAAGCCGGAATGTTGAAACATCGATATTGAGAATAACGCTGCGATCCTAGGCTCGCCTAGAGCTGCGATGCGCTTATCGAAGATTTGGCTTCCCTAGCGTAAGAAAACGCGCTGCGGCGATGCCATCAGAAGCAGAGCGCCGATTGACCGGCCTACATCTAAGGGGCGTACCGTTTTCGAACCCTGCACGAAGCGGTCAGAGCAGCCCAACGAGCCATCGCCAATCTGCTCCAGTTAAAACTTACGGTTCACGAATGAGGCGTTGCGCCCTTCATTGAAAGGGTCGCGCCGCTAGCAAGGTAGGATTTTTGCATCAGCTTGGCGCGCTCTGAACGGCGTGTCGGCGCACATCTGTCGTCGAAGCCAACCGGGCCCGGGAAAGTTGCGCGCCGGACCACGGCCTTACAATCAACGAATACGTCGGGTCGGACGCTGCCGCTCCTCTTCTTCGGACGCGGCCTGTTGTGCCTGCAGCCGCTGCACGAATATCTTGGCAGCCCGTGAAATGTGGTCGCGGCTGAGTTTCTCCGCTTGCCCAGCGTTGCCGGCGATGACGGCGTCGAGGATAGCCACATGTTCACCCAAGATAGTTTGCGGCATCTGCGCATCGTCGCGCAGCACCTCGCCCATCACGCGTCGCAGGTAGGGCCAGTGTGGTGCGGTGGTTTCACCAATGAGCGGATTGCCGGCCAATTCATTGATGAACCCGTGAAAGCGCATGTCGGCTTCGATCTGTTCGTTGAGTGAGCCGCTTTCGACCGCCGCTTGCCCGGCGTCGAGATAGGCCTGCCCTTCGTCCCTTGCCCGTTCGGAGCCGCGCTCGGCCGCAAGCCGCGCCGCGAGACCGTCCAGCATGGCACGCACCTCATAGAGGTTTCGGACAAAATCGACGTCCAGCGGAGAGACGATGAGGCCCCTGCCCGGTGCCTCGCGGACCATGCCGCGGTCGCGCAACAGTAAAAGCGCCTGCTGGACCGGTTGGCGGGAGACGCCGTAAGCGCGGGCCAGCTCATCTTGGATCAGTCGCGAATTGGCCGGCAGCTCGCCGCCCACAATCTCAGAAACGATAGCGTTTACAACCTGTTCCACGAGGGTTGGCTGGTTTTGGACCTGGGCCATGCATTCTCCGAAGCGTGCATCCGGGCATTTTTATCACCGCAATGCAAAAGAATCTATTGCACTACATTCGAATTCAGAATATGTATTCCGTATTCGAATTCAATATCGCACAACGCGGAATTTCACAGGGAGAACGCAATGCTCAAGGTTAGCCGCCGCTCGCTTTTGAAATCCGCTGCCGGCTTTGTCGCGGCAGGATCGCTCTTGAAGAGCCCCGCCGTGCTGGCGCAGGCCGCCCCGCTCAAATTGAAATTCGGCAACGACCTGCCGGCGACCCACACCGTCAATGTGCGGCTGAAGGAAGCCCTCGAAGCGATCGACGCCGAAACCAAGGGCCAACTCGCGATCAGCCTGTTCCCCAACAACCAGCTCGGCAGCGACACCGATATGATGAGCCAGCTGCGTTCTGGCGCGCTCGAACTCGCCACCATGCCGAGCACGGTGCTTTCGACCCTGATCCCGGCCGCTTCGCTGACCGGCGTCGGCTTCGCCTTTACCAGCTACGACAAGGTGTGGGCGGCGATGGACGGCGATGTCGGCAAGTTCATCCGTACCGCGATCGAAAAGGTCGGCCTCGTCCCCTTCGAGGCGATGTGGGACAACGGCTTCCGCCAGATCACCTCGAGCACGCATCCGATCAGCTCGCCGGACGATCTGAAGAACTTCAAGATTCGCGTACCCGTCGTGCCGCTCTGGGTCGCGCTGTTCTCGGCCTTCGGTGCCGCGCCGGTCAGCATTCCCCTGAACGAGGCCTACTCCGCACTGCAGACCAAGATCGCCGACGGCCAGGAAAATCCGCTGGCACTAATCGAGTCCGCGAAGTTCTACGAAGTGCAGAAATACTGCTCGCTGACCAACCACTCCTGGGACGGCTTCTGGCTGCTCTCGAGCGCTCGTATCTGGAAGACAGTGCCGAAGGACCTGCAGGAAGTGATGCAGAAGCATTTCAACGCCGCCGCCAAGAAGCAGCGCGACGACATCGTCCAGGCCAATGCGGAGTACCGCAAGAATCTGGAATCGAAGGGCCTGACCTTCAACCCGACCAAGGCCGAGGACTTCCAGGCTGCGCTGGCCAAAACCTCTTTCTACAAGGACGCCAAGGCCAAATTCGGCGACGAGGCCTGGACGCTCCTGCAAAAATACGCCGGCAATATCGGTTGATCGCCATGCAGATCGTGGAGGAAACCAGCGTCGCGCCACCCCGGATGACCGGGGCGGCAGGCGCCCTGCAAAAAGCCGAACAATGGCTTGGCTCGACCATCGCGGCTGCCGCCGCGCTACTCGTGGTCGTCGAAATCGTGGTGTTGTTCACCGGTGTTTCGGCGCGTTACTTCTTCCAGCGGCCACTGATCTGGTCGGACGAGCTCGCAGGCATTCTCTTTCTGTGGCTCGCGATGCTGGGCGCGGTGGTCGCGTTCCAGCGCGGCGAGCACATGCGGATGACGGCCTTTGTCGGCATGGTCAGCCCGCGCACCCGCGCCTTCTTCGACGTGCTTGCCATCGCGGCGCCGCTCGCGTTTCTCGTGCTGGTGCTGCAACCCGCGATCGACTTCGCCTCGGACGAGTCCTTCGTATCGACGCCGGCGCTGGATATTTCGAGCCTCTGGCGCGCAGCCGCCCTGCCCGTCGGGCTTGGCCTGATGTTGCTGGTCGCGCTGCTCCGGCTCTCGTCGTTCGGCAATTTAAAGCTGGCGGCAAGTGCAGTCGGCGTCGTCGCCGTGGTCTGCGCTGCGCTCTACGCCCTCAGCCCGCTTCTGATCCCGCTCGGCAATCTCAACCTTCTGATCTTCTTCGTCGGCCTCGTTGCCGTGATGGTGTTCGCCGCGGTTCCGATCGCCTTTGCCTTTGGGCTTGCGACCTTTGCCTACATCACGCTTACGACGAGCACACCATCGACCGTCGTCATCGGCCGCATGGACGAGGGCATGAGCCATCTCATCCTGCTATCAGTGCCGCTGTTCGTTTTCCTTGGCCTCTTGATCGAGATGACCGGCATGGCGCGCGCCATGGTGGCTTTCCTGGCGAGCCTGCTCGGCCATGTCCGCGGCGGCCTGCAATATGTGCTTGTCGCGGCGATGTATCTCGTCTCCGGAATCTCCGGTGCGAAGGCGGCCGACATGGCTGCCGTTGCTCCGGTGCTGTTCCCTGAAATGATCAAGCGCGGCGCCAAGCCCGGCGATCTCGTTGCACTCCTTTCGGCAACTGGCGCACAGACCGAAACCATCCCGCCGAGCCTCGTCCTGATCACGATCGGATCGGTCACCGGCGTCTCGATTGCCGCGCTGTTCACCGGCGGCCTGCTGCCCAGCCTCGTGCTCGCGATCATGCTCTGTCTCGTCGTCTGGCGCCGTTACCGCAAGGAAGACCTCTCGCATGTCAAACGTGCGAGCTGGGGCGAGGTCGGCTCGACCTTCCTGGTCGCACTGCCCGCGATTGCGCTACCCTTCGTGATCCGCTTCGCCGTGGTCGGCGGCGTCGCCACCGCGACCGAAGTCTCCACCATCGGGATCGTGTATGCGGCGCTTGCCGGTCTCCTGATCTACCGCAAGTTCGATTGGCGGCGGCTCTACCCGATGCTGGTCGAAACGGCATCGCTGTCGGGCGCGATTCTGCTGATCATCGGCGCCGCCACCGGCATGGCCTGGGCGTTGACGCAATCCGGCTTCTCGACCTCGCTCGCCACCTTCATGACCGGCCTGCCCGGTGGCGCGCCGATGTTCCTCGGGGTAACTATCGTGGCCTTTATCGTGCTGGGCAGCGTGCTCGAGGGCATCCCCGCGATCGTGCTATTCGGACCGCTGCTTTTCCCGATCGCCAAGCAGGTCGGCGTGCACGAGGTGCACTACGCGATGGTCGTGATCCTTGCGATGGGCATCGGCCTGTTCGCTCCGCCCTTCGGCGTCGGCTACTACGCCGCCTGCGCGATCAGCCGCATTCATCCCGATGAAGGCATCAAGCCCATGCTCGGCTACATGCTGGCGCTCCTGATCGGCACCATCGTGATCGCCGCCGTGCCGTGGATTTCGATCGGCCTGCTGCACTGACGACCTGATCCCGCCATCAAAAAATTCGAGGAGTGGAACGTGAAGGACCTCTTGAATTTCGGAGAAATGCTCTCGGCGCACGCGCGGCTCGCGCCCTACCGGCTCGGCACCCGTGACCTCGAGCGCTCGATGACGTTCGCGCAATGGAACGATCGCTCGTGCCGGCTTGCCAACGCGCTGCTCGGCCTCGGCCTCGCCAAGGGCGATCGGGTCGCGATCCTCGCCTATAACTGCGTCGAGTGGAGCGAAATCTTCGCGGCGACCGCCAAGGCCGGGCTGGTGGCGCTGCCGATCAATTTCCGCCTGGTCGGCAAGGAAGTCGAGTTCATCGTCAACAATGCTGAGGCCGCTGCCGTCATCGTCCAGGACGAGTTGGTCGGCGTCGTCGAGGAAATCCGAGGCTCGCTTCCGATCAAGGCCGATCGCTTCATCCACTTCGGCACCAAGCAATGCCCCGCCGGCTATCGCGAGTACGAGGAATTCCTGTTAGCCGGCGCCGCGCGCGAGACCGGCCAGCAGGTCGCGCTCTCCGATCCCTGGACCTTGATGTACACCTCAGGCACCACGGGCAATCCCAAGGGCGTGGTGCGCAGCCATCGCAGCAGCGTGCTGTTGTCGATGGTCACCGAGATCGAGCTCGGACTGCACCGCAATGACGGCGCGCTGCTGGTGATGCCGATGTGCCATGCCAATTCGCTGAACTTCTTCGGCGCGTTCGGCTATTGCGGCGGCGTCAACTCGATCTATTCGCGCAAGAGCTTTGACCCCGAGCATGCCGTCAAGACGCTGGCCGAAGCCGGCTCGACCTTCACCTCGCTGGTGCCGACGCACTACATCATGATGCTCGGCCTGCCACAGTCGGTCAGGGCCAAGTACAATTTCGACGCCGTCACCAAGCTGATGATCTCGTCGGCGCCCGCACGCCCCGAGACCAAGGGCGAGGTGATGGAGATGTTCCCTAACTCCGGCCTGTTCGAACTTTATGGCGCGACCGAGACCGGCTGGGTGACCATGCTGCATCCGCACGAGCAATTCACCAAGCTCGGCTCAGTGGGCCGCGAATGCGTCGGGGCCGCGCCGATCAAGCTGCTGGACGAAGCCGGCAATGAAGTGCCGGATGGGCAGACCGGAGAGCTGTTCTCCTGCAACGCGCACACCTTCGATTGCTACTGGCGGCTGCCTGAAAAGACCCAGCAGGCCTTCCGTGGCGATTACTGCTCAGTCGGCGACATGGCCCGCCGCGATGCCGACGGCTACATCCATCTCTCCGACCGCAAGAGCAACATGATTATCTCCGGCGGTGAGAACATCTACCCGTCCGAGGTCGAGGCGCTGGTCGGCGCGCATCCGCTCGTCAAGGACGTCGCTGTGATCGGCCTGCCCGACGACAAATGGGGCGAGAGCGTTCATGCCGTGGTCGTCCTACACGAAGCCGCGAGCGTGACGGAAAGCGACCTCGCCGCCTGGTCCAAGGAGCGCATGGCCGGCTTCAAGCGTCCGCGGTCCTACAAGTTCATCAGTGAGGACGAGATGCCGCGCAACGCCACCGGCAAGGTCCTCCATCGCGAGCTGAAGAAGAAATTTTCCAGCTGACCCCGCTGGTCAATCGCTCCGGATTTCCCATGCACGCCGTCCTCAACTCCGCATTGCCGGTGTTCGCGCTGATCCTCACTGGGTTCATCTGCGGATTCTTCGGCGTGTTCGACAAAACGGCGACCGACAATCTCAATCGCTTTGCCATCTATCTCGCTTTGCCTTCCCTGATGTTCACGGCGATGTCCAAGATCACGCCGGATCAGGTCAAGCAATTCGGCTTTGCCGGCGCCTTCGGTGGCGGATTTGCCGCTACCTTTGCCGTTGCGTTTGCGGTGAGCCGGTTGCGGGGACGGCGCGTCGCCAACGCCAGCATCGAGGGGCTGGACGCCGCCTACAGCAACGTCGGCTTCATGGGCATCCCCATGTGCCTGCTGGTGTTCGGGCCAAAGAGCACGCCGGCCTCGATCATCGCCACGCTGTTCACGGCTTGCGTGCTGTTCCTGTTTGCCATCGTCGTGATCGAGATCGATCTGCAACAGGGCAAGAGCTTCTGGTCGACCGGCGCCAAGGTCGTGCGCGCGATCTTCACCAGTCCCCTGTTTATCGCTCCCGTCGCGGGTCTCGCCGTCGGCTTGAGCGGACTGAGCGTGCCGGAACCCTTCATCAATTTCACCTCGCTGCTCGGCGGCGCCGCCTCACCCGCGGCGCTGGTCTGTATCGGGCTGTTTCTCGCCCAGGAGCGCGTCGTCACGAACGATATGAAGTCGATCGCGCTACTGGTCTCGATGAAGCTTGTCCTGCAACCTGCGGTGACCGCGTTCCTCGCGCTCCGTGTCTTCTCGATGCCGCCGCTGTGGTCACACTCCGCAGTGATCCTGAGCGCGCTGCCGATCGGATCAGGACCTTTCACCATCGCCAAGCTTTATGGGATCGAGGCCGGCGTCACCTCTGGCTCGATCCTGGCCTCTCACATCTTCGCAGTCCTCACCGTCTCGCTTCTCGTCGCCTGGCTTGCACCGATCTGATCCAAATAAATCCAACAGCACCGGAGTTCCCCGATGAAAGCCCTCCCCGACAGCGCCGCCGACCTGATCGCCCGCCTTTTGAAGCGCCGCGGCGTCACCCACGTGTTCGCGCTCTGCGGCGGCCACATCATGCCGATCTGGATGCGGCTTGACGCTGAAGGCATCCGCATCATCGACGTTCGCGACGAGCGCGCCGCCGTTCACATGGCGCAGGCCCATTCCGAGCTTACCGGCGAGTTGGGCGTCGCCTTGGTCACCGCGGGTCCGGGCATGACCAACGCCATCACCGGCATCGCCAATGCGCATGTTTCGCGCGCGCCCGTTCTGGTGATCTCCGGCGGTAATCCGCGGCCGCAGGAAAACCGTGGCGGCTTGCAGGACATGGACCACACGCAGTTGGTCCGCTCGATCACCCGCTATGCCCGCACCGTGCGCGAACCGTCGCTGGTGCTGCAAGAGCTTGATGAAGCCATCTCACGCGCTTACGGCGAAGGCGGCGAACCCGGCCCATCCTATATCGATTTCCCGACCGACACGCTGCGCGGCATCGTGCCGAAGGCGTTGCAGCTCGAGGAGCATCTTGCTCCGAAGCCGCGCACGGTTACCCTTCCCAATCCCGCGGAAGTCGCTCGCGCGGTGGACGTGCTGTGGTCAGCGCGCCGCGTGCTGGTGATCTCCGGACGCGGTGGGCGTGGCGCCGGTCCCGAACTGGTCGCGCTGCTCGATCGTCTGGGCGCGGTCTATCTCGACACTGGCGAGAGCCGCGGGCTGGTGCCGGACAGCCATCCCTCCGTCGTGGGCGCGATGCGCGGCGCGGTCATGGGCGATGCCGATGTAGTGCTGACCGTCGGCCGCCGCCTCGACTTCCAGCTCGCCTATGGCTCGCCGGCCGTGTTCCAGTCGGCCAAGTTCGTCCGCATCAGCGATACGCCGTCCGAGATGCGCGACAACCGTCGCGGCGCGGTGGAGATTCTGGCATCACCCGCCGAGACGCTGCGCGCCATGGTCCAGCATGCGGGCAATCGCGTCTCCGAGGTCGACCGGCAATGGGCGGCGAAACTGCGCGCCGGTCACGAGCAGCGTGCGCAGAAGCTTCAGCAGAGCATGGCCGCCGCGCCGAACGGTTCCGACGGCAAGCTGCATCCGAACAAGGTGCTCTCCGAAATCCAGAAGGCCATCGGCAATGACTCCGTCGTCATCACCGACGGCGGTGATTTCCTCGCCTTCGCCCGCGTCGGACTCAACGCGCCGCTGATGCTCGATCCTGGCCCGTTTGGCTGCATCGGGATCGGCGTTCCCTACGGGATCGCGGCGAGCCTCGCCTTCCCAGACAAGCCGGTCGTGGTGGCAACCGGCGATGGCGCCTTCGGCTTCAACGCAATCGAGGTCGACACCGCCGTGCGGCACAAGGCGCCGGTTCTGATCGTCGTCGCCAATAACGGCGCCTGGCAGATCGAAGTTCACGATCAGACCGTGACCCATGGCAAGGTGGTAGGCACCAAACTGCAAGTCGCCGACTATGCTGGCATGGCCCGCTCGTTCGGCATGCATGCCGAGCGCGTCGAGACCGAGGAGCAGTTGGGACCCGCGATCGCGCGCGCGCTCGCCAACCGGCCAGCACTCCTCGACATGGTCGTCACGACAGAGGCGATCTCCTCCGACGGCAAGACCGGTCTCGCCTGGGTGCCCGACCTGCAACCGCTCGCGGCCTGGGACGAAGCCGAGCGCAAGTGGCGCGCCTCTTGATACGACGAGAATTGCCCGAAGCCGCCCTTTGGAGATGCCTGTGTTTGAAATCGATGATCAGCATATTCTGGTGACCGGCGGCTCAAGCGGCTTCGGCCGGCATTTCGCGCGTTTCCTCGCCGGCAACGGCGCCAAGGTTACGCTCGCTGCACGGCGCGCTGAGGCGCTGGCGTCGGCGGTTGCCGAGATCAACAGCACCGGCGGCAAGGCGCAAAGCGTCGTGCTAGACGTGACCATCGCTGAGAAGATCGAGAACGCGCTGGCCGAGGCCGAAGCCGCGTTCGGCCCGATCCAAGCGGTTGTCAACAATGCCGGCGTCACCGCGACCAGGCCCGCGCTCGATCAGGACGAACGCGCCTGGGACAGCGTGATCGACACCAATCTGAAGGGCGTCTGGCTGGTGGCGCAGGCTTCGGCAAAGCGTATGATCGTCAACAAGGTGAGGGGCTCGATCGTCAATATCGCCTCGATCCTTGGACTGCGTGTTGCAGGTGCTGTCGCGCCTTACGCCATCTCGAAAGCCGGCGTGATCCAGATGACAAAAGCGCTCGCACTTGAATGGGCGCGCTATGGCATTCGCGTCAATGCGCTGGCGCCCGGTTATTTCGCCACCGAGCTCAACGACGATTTCTTCCAGAGCGAGCACGGCCAGGCGCTGATCAAACGCGTGCCGCAGCGCCGACTCGGCCAGCTCAGCGAGCTCGACGGGCCGCTTCTACTGCTGATTTCCAACGCAGGATCGTTCATGACCGGAAGTGTCGTCGCGGTCGACGGCGGACACCTGGTATCCGGATTGTGACGGACGGAATTCTCGGAATGTCCACCCGCTTTGCCAAGGCGAACGGCATCAACCTCGCCTATCGCGTGCAAGGCGGCGGGCCGCCGCTTGTGTTGATCATGGGTTATCGGCTCAACTCCACGGCGTGGCCGGCCACGTTCATCGAACGATTGGCGCAGCAATTCACCGTCATCACGCTGGACAATCGCGGCACTGGACAGTCCGACAAACCCGTCGAGGGCTACGTGCTCGCCAACATGGCGCGCGATGTTTGCGCCTTGCTCGACGAACTCGGATTGGTCCGGGTCAATATGCTGGGCTACTCGATGGGAGGCGCCATCGCGCAGGAATTCGTGCGGCAGTTCCCGGATCGCGTTAACCGGCTGATCCTGTGCGCGACCATGGCCGGGGGCGCCGGCGCGACCTATGCCGAAACTTCCGTGGTCCGTGTGATGCGCGACCTCGACGGCCTGTCGCCGGAGCAGGCGGCACGCCGGATCTGGAACGTGACCTACGCGCCAGGCTACCTTGCGCAACACCGGAAGGCTGCGGAAGAGCAGATGCGGCGCGAGATCGAGCTTCCGACCCCGCTCCATGCCGCCGACCTGCAATTTCAGGCTTTTGCCGAATTCAACGGCTCGGAGGCTCTGTCCGCCATCCGCACCCCGACCCTAATTTTGACTGGGGATTTGGATCCGCTGATTTCTCCGCAAAACTCGCGAAAGATGGCGGCCCTCATTGCCGGGGCGAAGTTAATTGTCATTCCAGGTGGCGGCCATCGCATCATGTGGGAAGCGACCGATGAATGCGTTTCGCATATTCTCCACTTTCTCGGAGCGAGCGATCAGCGCGACGAGGCTCCGCGTACCCAGCCCGACACGCGGATATCGACAGCGGAATGGCTCGCGCGCTGGCCGGCAACACTTGCAAGCCTGACCCTTGATTCCCTTACTATCGCTCGTCAATCGATGATGGCTGGAAGCGCGTCCCGTTTCGGCGACGGCAAACCCATCGTCTTGATTCCCCCACATCTCGGCAGCGACCTGGTGCTGCTACCACTGTCGCTCTGGCTGAAGGCGCTCGGCTACCGACCAGTCGCCGCCGGTCTCCTTCTCAATCTCGGAGATAGCGCCAGCAATCGACGCCTTCTGCGATCGATTGACGAAATTACTGCGCGAATCGGACGAAAGGCTGTCCTGCTCACCCATTCGTCCGGCCTGCCGCTGGCGCTGCGGGCGGCGGAAGACCGAAAGGAAAGAGTCTCCGATGTGATCGCACTCGATGCGCCGTGCAGTTCGAAGCGTATAAATGGCGTGCGCGTGCACCTCATTTCCTCGGGCTGGTCGGCGCTTCCGGGCCTCGCCGAATTGCCCCAGCTATTGCGAAATATTGATATCGAACTGATCGACACTTCGGTGGCAATCGGGGGCCTCCTGGCCCCACAACTTGTTCGAAAGAGTGTTGGGCGGCCTCATGACGGCGAGCAATGAGCTTTCGAGCCGGCGGCCTCTTTTTGCGAGCACACGCTGCGTTGTCTGGCGTCTGCGCTCCCCGTTGTGATCACGCCTTGGAACCAGAACATCCGCTTGGCGTTGTGGCTCTTGCCCTCGGAGGCTCGTCCATGAATGAGCATCGCACAGCGGTAATCCTGTTTGGTATTGCTCTCGCCGTCGTAATCGCGCTTGCATCCGTAACCACATTGGATCGCAGAGATACCCGCATCGCGAGTAGCGCGGCACCGGCCGGGACTACGGGGCTCGCGAAGCCGCACCAGCCGCTCGACCGCGCGCAAGGTCAAGCGATGCCGGCGCATCGGTAGGTGCGCCAAATGCGGTGGATGACCGGCCGGACGTCGCGCTTAGCCCAAGCCGGGGCAACCGCAGCGGCACTGACCACTGCCGCGCTCGTCATTCCGGCCAAGGCGCAAATAGATATGCGGACCGGGCTACACCTCGACGACCGCGACCCCAGCGCGTTCTCCAGGGAGCACCGTCAGGGACAGGACGCCGCTGTTAACGTCGCGCCGCAGGGGCGCGCTCAGCCGCCGCGAGTAAAGCGGCGACCGACAAAGAAATAGCCGGCCGGTTGGGTACTGCCAAGCTGGCCAGATCGCCCCCGGTCAATTGCCCCTCACACGCTTACGCAGCCGCTCATCGGGCGGTCCGAGCGCTTCCCGCTCTCAAAAAGTCCTTCACCAGCGACCAGTTGCCGCCATTCAGGTAGTCAGCAACCGCGCTGCGCCTCGGAGCCTATCAACGTAGGGGCAATGACATTTTATTCACATTCTAACACGCCCGCGCGGCGCTAGGGTCACGCGGCGGGTCGGAGCGACGCTAGGTTGCTCCAACCTACTAGCGTCAACCCGTCCACCTGCTGCCCCCGCCGAAGCGGCTCACGCCCGGCGGGGGGTGGTCTGCAGCGCACCGTGCGGCGGCATCTTCATGTTGGCCGAGGTCTCAATGCGATGCTGTACGCAACACCAATCGCAGAGTCGGGATCGCCGCACGTAGTTGTCGTCGGCAATGAGAAAGGCGGCTCGGGGAAGACGACGATGGCCATGCATCTGGCCGTCGCACTTCTGAAGATCGGCCAGCGGGTGGGGACAATCGACCTCGACAGTAGTCAGAGGGCCCTGACGCGTTATATCCAAAACCGGCGTATTTGGGCCAACCATCGGCAGATTGCACTGGAATGTCCGTTGCATCGCTTCATCCCGCGGGCCGAGGGCGCCAAGCTTGAGGACAACGAAGCCGAGGAGTTGGCTGCTTTCGAGGGCGCCGTGTCCGGCATCAGGACGTCTGTCGACTTCCTGGTGATTGATACCCCCTCGACAGATACCTATCTGATGCGCCTTGCGCATCTAGTCGCTGATACGCTGCTTACGCCCGTCACCGACAGTTTTCTTGACCTCGGTACGTTGGCCTCAATCGATCCCATCACACACGAGGTGACGGGAGCCGGTCATTACGCCGAGTTGGTGTGCGAAGCCCGCAGACGTCGGCGCCAGTTTGACCAGGGCCGTACCGATTGGGTAGTCATCCGCAATCGGCCGGCGCGCGGCCGACTGGTGCATCACAGCATTGCAGAGCTAGGCACAAGGCTGGGGCTCAGGGATGTCCAAGGCTGCGCCGAGCGGATCGTGTATCGCCAGCTCTTCCCCTCTGGTCTGACCGCCCTCGATGTGCTGGATGAAGCGACTTTCGGGGCCACCCCAGGCCGGTCACACCGATTGGCTCAACGGGAGATGCACGATCTCATCGGCATTCTGAATCTTCCGATCAGCGCGCGAGCCCGCCGCAGGGCCGCCGCCCGAGAGGAGTGGTTCGCCTCGGCAAGCGCGCCACTTGATCTTGACGACATGCTGCTCGGCTAGTTTGCCAGTAATGTCTTCAGCCATTGGCACTGTTTGCTTAGCTCGCGGAAAGCGCATCCTGCGCCTCTACAGCGGCGGCTAGGGCCCAGATGGTATTCAGGCCGTGATTACACGCACGGGTGTAGAGGCTTCAAAATTTGTGGCGGACCCGATGGGGCCCCCCGCTCCTTGCACAAGCGGGCCGTCAGGGGGGTTGTACCCCACCCCCAGTGGGGCTGCCTCCTCGTTGCGCTTCGGTAGTGCGTCGATGTCCTCATATTGCTTCCCATCACGAGCCACAGGCCAGCCAGGCGAGTGCGAGCGCCCCGCTTGCGCATGCTATCTCACTACCGGACAGGCCTCGACCGGGCCACAAGTCCGGGTCTGGGATCGAGGTACAGCGCAATGCGGTCGCCGAGTACCTGAACGGCGGCAACTGGTCGCGTGAAGGAGTTCGTCGAAGTCGAGAGAGGCCCCCACTCCAACGATAACACTCCGCTGCGGGAGGTCGGCACCCGTTGGTAGGTCGCCCGTGAACTTCTCGACCACGTCGCCGACATCGCGAACATCCTGGCCCACCAGAATGCCCGCAGCGTCAACGATCCCCCTCGTCGCCAACGCCGGAATTAGAGCCAGCGAAGTAGTCGCGCCGCGCTGCTGGCGTCATGCGTTTCTATGGCTGGCCGCTACCAGACAGCGCTGGCCGGATAAACTTATCCACGGCGATTTCCGAGTCATTGTGCAACGCAACCTCAGCGGGCGATGCCGCGCCAAGGCAATTTCCGCACCTTTTTGCGTGCCCCGTGATAGACTGATCAAACACATTCGTCGCGATTCGCATGGAGGAGATCAAGAATGGAACAGATTCTGATCAATCTGATCGCAGGAGCGCTTGGTGGCGTAGGTGCTGGCAAGTCATCGCCGAATTTCGACCTCGGCACGATCGGAAATATCGTTTCCGGTTTGGTCGGGGGCGGGGTGCTCGGCCAGATCGCAACTCTTGCGCTGCCCGGGATCACGGCTGCGGCACAGTCGGGCGATTTGAGCATTGGTGGCATTGTTTCCCACGTGGTCGCAGGCGGCGCAGGCGGCGCTATTCTCACGGCGATCATTGGTGCAATTAAGAACAGAGCTGCTGCCTGACGGCGAACGGATTGCGCCATCGGGGTTCTTTTGCCGCGGCCGCGACGGGCGGCTCGGTGGTCAGCGCAGTGAGGTCGATTGCCACGATGGGGATCCAGACGACCAGCACTGGCCATTCGGTATCTCCGCTGTGCTCATTTGCGCCTCACACGCTTGCGCCGGCTCTGAAAAGCGTGCGGCTGCTCCATCAATACGCGCTGTACCGTGCCAGTGCCGATGCCCAGCGTCTTGCGGATCTCTAATAGGCTGCTCTTTTGTAGAGGAGCTTACAGTAACCCTTCTCCCGCATGATCCTTGAACAGCTCTGCATCGCGAACGTAGCCCCGCAGGGTATCAACTGACTTGTGACGGGAGACATCCATCATCTTGAAGATTGATGCACCCTTCGCCGCCGCTCTCATCGGGCTCGGCACCGGCACGCTTCAGCGCTTCAAAAATTCGCCGGGCCGCAATCAAATCCAATTCAGTTAGGTGCTGGAGGGTGATCCGAATATCATTGATATGCGGCATGAACGTCCGCGTAATCGACGCCAAAAAGTCCTGGTCTTCTTCGGGATACTGGAAGATTGGCTCTAGGCTATACGGATCAGATTGTGGCGGCCGGCCGTCCACGGTCGCAACCGCAACCTCTATTCCTGCGGTCGCGAGGCGATCATATGGCTTAAGGGCCTCTGCAGCGAAAACGCCCGCCTCGTGGCTGGACCCGTCCGCCAGCACGAACTCACGCGCACTCGACACAACAAACAGGATCCTCGTCATCGCTTGTTCCAGTGCGAGGCTCTCTTAGAGTATACGGCGGTTAGGTCCCTGAAGCCAGTGACATAGCGCTCGATGAGCACTCGCGACCCGGTGGCCAAATTCGGTCTATCCCTCTCGCGACGTCGGGCCGAGGACGCGTCCGGAAGGCCCGGAGGGAATTACTCCGGAAGTGTTGAAACTCGTTCTGGGCGCCTCCCCATACGACCGCAGTAGTGGGCCCAAACGGCTCATCACAGTCGCCGACGCACTCAACACAATCCGTCGGATATTCGCCCCCTATCTCTGCCGGCAACATGTGGGCCCGATTCCGTTCGTGGGTGCCCAACTATTGTGCAAACACCCGACCACCCCGGTGCCGCGGCCCCGCCGAAGGCGGACCTGGCTCTCGAAGCCCACCGCGCATGGGGAGCCATCTGACGTTCAGGTCCCCGTCGTCGCGGTCGGACTGATCACCTTCGAATAGGCAGAGACAATCTTGGTTACAGGAGAAGCCGATCTGATCGCGCTGGCTCGGGTTATGTTTCGGTCTCTTTCTTGACGACGATTTACTAATATTTAGACGCTGACTGACCGGCACCCGCTAAGCTTGGGACAGCCCCAAGCCTTCTTCGGATATTGGGGTTAGTCTGGAATCTGAAAGAATCGTTGCCCATCCAGGCGAGATCAGATTGACCAGGTGCATAGAGCCGAGGAGTATGCAGTCCGGTTTCACTCCGGCGAACGTGCACTGTGGCATAACTGAACGAGAGTCAGCAGATGCCAAGTTCCGGTTACATGGAAAGCGGAACGCAACAGCCGCTTCCCGATCCGTTAGAACTGCAACTTAGAGAGGCCCTTGAGCGCGAGGCCGCGACGGCGGAGATATTGAGGGTCATCGCAAGTTCACCTACCGGCTTTGGCCCCATCTTCGCTGCGATAGCGGAAAGGTCCAACAAGCTCGTAAACGGGCTGTCTACAGCGGTTTTTCATTTGGTCGATGGCATGTTGCATCTTGCCGCGTTCACTCGGCGAAGCGACGTCGCCGATGCGGCCTTGACCACTCTGTTTCCCCTGAAGCTGTCGGACGTCCATTGGTATGAGAGAACAATCCGGGAGGTACAGCCTGTTCAGATCGAAGATTGCGAGTCGGGCTTCGCTGGGCATCCTGGCCTACTGGATCTGTCGCGAAAGCGAGGTTTTCGAAGCGTTGCCCTGATTCCGCTTGTTCGTCATTCCGGGAGCATCGGCATCATCAGCGTGACCCGTGCAGAGACCGGCAAATTCAGGGAAGAGCATGTACGTTTGTTGCGAACGTTTGCTGACCAGGCCGTTATTGCGATCGAGAACGCCCGGCTTTTCAACGAACTTCAGGCCAGGACTACCGAGCTTGCGCAATCACTTGAGGACCTGCGCGTGGCCCAGGATCGCCTCGTGCAGACCGAAAAGCTTGCTTCTCTTGGCCAGCTCACCGCAGGCATCGCTCACGAAATCAAGAACCCGCTCAATTTCGTCAACAACTTCTCGGCGTTGTCGATCGAGCTGACGGACGAACTCAATGACGCCTTGAAGCAGGCAACTATCGCCGAGAAAATCCGTTCAAAAATCGACGAATTGACCAGTCTCCTCAAAGAGGATCTTGAGAAGGTCGTCCAGCACGGCAAGCGAGCTGATTCCATCGTCAAGAACATGTTGCTGCACTCGCGCGACCGCTCAGGCGAGCGTCGCTCAGCCGACATCAATGCGTTGGTCGGGGAGAGTCTCAACCTCGCCTATCACGGCGCTCGAGCGGAGAAGGCCGGCTTCACCATAACGCTGAAGCAGGATTTTGACCCGAAAGCGGGTTCGATCGAATTGTATCCGCAAGAGATCACCCGCGCGCTGCTAAACTTGATTTCCAATGGATTCTATGCCGCTACCCGGCGCAAAGTCGAAGCGGACGAAGAAAGTTTTGAGCCTCTCGTCAGCGCCGCCACGAGAGACCTTGGCAATGCCGTCGAAATCCGCATTCGCGACAACGGTACTGGCATCCCGACCGAGGTGCGAGAGAAGATGTTCAATCCCTTCTTCACGACCAAGCCGGTGGGAGAAGGAACAGGACTCGGGCTTTCGATGGCCTATGTGATTGTCGTCAAGCAACACAGCGGCAGGATCGACGTAGAAACCGAGCCGGGCGAGTTTACGGAGTTCATCATCACGCTGCCGCGCGGAAATTCGAAGGGCTAGAAGCCGGAAGGACTGGGCCGCCAAACCGCGGTTGCTCGCTTCTTCGCAATCTGCTTCGATGATCGGGACACCGTTTCAAGCGTCGGGATACGATCGACCAACTCAGGCCAGGAGTAGTCGGGATACACTCGCCGAAAAAATCGTGACGGGAGCTGAGTACCGTCATTGGCTTTGGCATTCTGGCGGTGTGTTCGCGCATCGGAACTCGCCGGCCATTTCGAAGGCCTCATCAGGTGAGCTCGTCGAGCAGTGTCTTCGCTTCCTTCAGGTCGCGGGTGTCAAACCCTTCGGTGAACCAGGCGTAAACCGGCGTGAGAAGATCACGGGCTTCGGCGTGCCTGCCCTGGCCACGGTGGAGCCGGGCCAGTTCTACGGCGGCGCGCAGTTTGAGCGATAAGGCTTGTTGGCTCTGCGCGACCGCCAGCGACTCTTCGAGCAGTCTTTGCGCGTCGCTCAACACACAGGGCCCGCCTTCGATGACACGTGCGCGCGCCTTCAGGCGCAGGAACTCCGCTTCAAAAAGACGCTCGCTGGTCTGCTCGGCGGTCGCCAAACCCTTGCTGATGATTTCTCGGGCGGGCATCAGCTGACGCCTTGCCAAAAATGCCTGCGACAGCAAGGCGTAAAGCGCCGTGCTGCTGATCTGATAGCCTGTGTCGACGAACTCGGCCAATTCGCCGCTCACTGCTGCTAGCGAATCCGATGACGAGTCGAGCTGGTTCGCGCAAATCCCGCGAACGGCGCGCGACCGGTTGCGCCACAAGTCGAAGCCGTGCTTTTCCGACAATGCGAGGCAACGCTCGGCGTGCGCGTGTGCAACGGCCGGCTCACCGCAGAAGGCGTGGAGAACGGATGCGTAATACCCGGCATAAGCCTCGGTGTGCGGATGTCCGATTGCCTCGGCGCGATGAAGGGCCGCGCCCATCCTGGCTCTCGCCATATCCGGGTAGCCAAGCGCCCACAATGTCCAGCTCAGCTGCAAGTTGCCCGCTACACCGGCATCCCAAGCGGTCGCCCGAGTCGCCAGGCTTTCGGCTTCGTCGCACATATCGAACTCGGCGAGACTGCGCTCAAGCATCCGCCGCGCTTCGATGAGGCGTCCCATAAACAGCAGCGTCGCTCCGACTGTACGCATCGCGTTGACCGCAGCCGGCCGATTGTCGGCCGCCTCGGCAAGCCCGAGTGCAGCTGTGAATCCGTCCAGCGCCTCGGGCAACTCGCCGCGGATGAAATGCATATATGCCGACCAATGAATGACGTGCGGATACTCAGGCGCATCACCGACCCGCTCACAAAGCTCAAGGGCGCGAGTGACGGTTGCCGCATAGGCGTTCGAGCGCACGCCCTCGGTGGCGATCAGGCAAGGTCCTAGCGCAAACTGGAAGTCGAGCTCGAGCCGGTCATTGGTTGTGCCGTCCAGGAAGCCGCCGACAACCTCGATACCTCGACGGAGATGGGCGATCGCCTCGATATTGGCATAGCGCGAGGCAGCGATTTTGCCGGCGCGCAGCCAATAACCCGTCGCCTTTTCGGGCAGCCCCGCCTCTGTCAGATGATGTGCCAAGGTTTGCGGCTCGGCCTCGACGAGGTGCGCGAAGGACCGCTCGATTGCATGAGCAATGGCGGAGTGAACCTGCACGCGACGGCTCCTGAGCAGCCCGGCATAGGCGGCGTCGCGGACAAGGGCGTGCTTGAACCTATATCGTTCGCCAGACACCCCTCGGGCGATCACGAGCTCGGCATGCCGCAGCGCCTCCATGGCGGAACGGAGGCCGTGTTCGGGCATCCCCGAAGCCGCGGCGAGAAGGTCGTAGTCGAAATCGCGCCCGATACAAGCTGCGATCTGCGCCACCTCCTTGACTGGCGCAAGGCGATCCAGCCGGGCCGTCAGCGAATCGTGCAGTGTCGTCGGGATGGCCAGTGACGGCAGCGGTCCGGCCATCGTGTACCCGTCGCCCTTATCGATCAGTATGCCGCCTTCGATGACGGTCTTGGTCAATTCCTCAATAAACAGAGCGATACCATCGGTACGGGCGAGGATCTGCTCCAAAACTTCGTTCGGCAGCGCCTTGCCGTCAGTGATCTGGTCAACTAATGCCATACACTCACGCCGGCTCAGGCGGGTCAGCGACAGCGTCGTGACGTGGGCATAGCTGGGCCATGGCGGCGTAAACTCCGGACGGGCGGTCGCCAGCAGCAGCACCGGCAGGCGCTGCACCCGATCGACGATCGCCGTCAGCAATTCGAGCGAGGTCGGGTCGATCCAGTGCAGGTCCTCGAACAACATTAGCACTGGCTGCTCCCGCGCCAAGCCGTCGAGCTGGGCGAGCAGCGCCGCGAGCGTCTTCTCCTTGCGCTGCTGCGGGCTCAGCTCGGGTGCAGGGCGGCGCGCCGGCAGCGACAGCAAATCGGCGATCAGATCGACCGCCTCCGGCTCCGCGGCTACGCGCGCAAGCATTGCGTCGAGCTTGGCCAGCTTCCGCTCGCCGGGGTCCTGGCGCAGGAAGCCGGCGGCATGCTCGATCTGGTTGATCACCGGAGACAAGGCGCTGTTTCGATGATGCGGCGAGCAGAAGTAGCGCAGCCGGAGATGCGGCTCGCTCGCCAGCCCATCCAGCAGCGCTCGGGTCAATCGCGACTTGCCGATGCCTGCCTCGCCGAGCAGTAGCAGGACCCGACCTTCGCCCTTCTCGGCTTGACGTTGGCAGCAGCGCAACAACTCAAGCTCCTCCTCGCGCCCGATCAGCGGAGTCAGCCCAATCTCGTGGTGCGCCTCGAACCGGCTTTCAACCGCGCGCTCGGACAGCACCTGCCAAGCGGTGAGAAGTTCGTCGAAGCCTTTGAGCGCCAGCCCGCCAAGCTCGCGGTAGTCGAAGTGGCCGCTGGTCAGCCGTCGCGTGCTTGGCGCGATCAGCACCGTCCCGGGCTGCGCCAAGGTCTGCAGGCGGGCGGCGAGATTGGGGGTTTCGCCGACGACACCGCGCTCCTGCGCCTCGCCCGATCCGGTCAGATCGCCGACGACGACAAGACCGGTGGCGATGCCGATGCGGACTTGCAGGCCGGGTTCGGCGACGAGCTTCAGCCGCGGCACCGCTTCAACCAATGCCAGGCCGGCGCGGACCGCCCGCTCGGCATCGTCTTCATGAGCCCGGGGATAGCCGAAATAGGCGAGAACGCCGTCGCCCATGTATTTCGCGACGAAGCCACCATTTCGCTCAACCAGTTCTGTGCCGCAGCGGTGATAGGCGCCGATGATCGCTCGTAGGTCCTCGGGGTCGAGCCGGGCAGAGAGCGCCGTCGATCCCACGAGGTCGCAGAACATGATTGTTAGCTGACGACGCTCGGCCTCATCTCGCCGAGTTGGCTCGCTCGCCATCGGCGCCGAGGGTGCCGTTGCGACGGTCGAAGCGCCGCTGAGATCACGGATCGCGCGCAGCATTTTCAACCGGTGCCCGAGCGAAAGGCCAAGGTCTTTGAGATGTTTGTCGGTCAAGTCGGCGAGAACGGCCATATCAATGTCGTTCTCCGCAAACCTCTCCGCGTACTCGGACATGCCGAGCTCTTTGAGCCAGTCCCCAATTTGCTGCATCGCGGCCACACTATCTCAGCTCTTGGTCTGGACGTTTGCGTATCTGAAACGGATAAGTTAGAGCACGATCCTCTCCAGCTCGTCCAACGAAGTTCATCGCTTGCGGCGCTACTGATGCGATAGCCACCGCTGCCGCACCGCCCGTCGCCACGCCCGCGGCCTTGGGCCGCGGCTTGGCCGAATCGCGGCGCGGCACTCCCAGGGCGCGAACCGGGGCTGCCGCCAGCGCTCAGTCGTGCCATCCTGATTGACGATCACGCGAAACTTCACACCGCTCTCGGTAAGCTGTACCATCGCTGCGTTCGCTGATCTGCATTCCCACCATACACAGCCTGCCGCGATCATTTCCAAGCGCACCGCTTTCTGCGCCGGGGAAACATCTCCCTGCCGGCGATTTCATCTCGACGATGGCGTGAACCCGACCGTCGATGATCGCCTTATCGACAAAGCCCGGCATACCGTCTTCACCGCGAAACCTTCGCCAAGCCTCGTAAGGTTCAGAGCCGACGAACACTGCACATTGGCCAGCAGCTGCAGCTTGGTTGCCAATATCGGTATATTGTCGTTGCGAAGCCTGATCTGACCGCTCCCGCACTCCGGGAGGGGATCTAGGGAAGGGATTTGTAAAGTCCGTATTGATTCTCTCTTTTTTATTACCGCTGCGCGTTTTGCGCTTCGGCTCGGCGCGCCTCGGTAAACGCACATCGGAAGCATCACAACTCGAAACATCGCTGACGATGTAGTTGAGTGTAGTGAACCTGTTGCGCTCATCGCGACCTTGTACCTCGTCGCGAGCGGCGTATCCTGCGGCAACAAGCTCCTTGAAAGCGCCTTCCATCAGCTTCCGACCGATCCCGAGTTTCCGTTGAAGCTGGTCGTGCCGTACTTGCCAATCGGGCGGCAGGGATAGGAGATATCTGCTTCTCAAACTCAACTACGACTCAGGACGTCGGCTCGACGCCCTGCCGACAGGTCACGCCGCACCCATGTGAGCGAGGCGGCCGTCTCTATGTGGCCGACCGCAAAGACAAGATTTGGTCGGAGCAGGACATTGCCGCCGTTCTCTCGGTCGCTTCGACTGAGATCCAGCTGGCCCTCATTTTGGCTCTGTGGAGCGGGCAACGACAGGGCGACCTCTTGCGCTTGCCCTGGTCCGCCTACGACAGCCCTTACATCCGCCTTCGGCAATCTAAGGGCGGCCGGCGCGTTGCGATGCCGGCCGGTGCGCCGTTGCGGGCTCTCCTCGACGCCACTGAACGTCGAGGACCGCTCGTCCTGACGAACACGCTCGGCCGGCTATGGACGTCGGACGGCTTTCGCACGTCCTGGGGGAAGGCCTGTGACCGCGCCGGTATTAGCGGCCTAACGTTTCATGACCTGCGCGGCACGGCCGTGGTGCGATTGGCCGTCGCCGGCGCGACCGTACCGCAGATCGCTGCCGTGACCGGCCACTCGTTAAAGGACGTGGAAGCCATTCTCGACGCGCATTATTTAGGTCGCGATATTCAGCTCGCCGAAGCCGCGGTGCTGAAGCTCGAAGCGAGAACAAAACTGTAAAATGACCTGTAAAACGAGGTCACTTCACCGCGTCACGCTAGATGCTAAGTGCTTGATTTGCTTGGTCGCCAAGGCGAGTCGGGACAAGCTTGCGATCAGCGGGATGGAGAAGATCGAGGCCTATGATCAGATGGAGAACATCGCCGGTCTGGCTGCGCCCATCGACCAGAACAGAATAGTAACTTTCGAGAGTGACCGGCAGAAAAAGTCGTGAGATTCAACGCCAAGCGTGGGGGTGGTGCGCTCGGAGGATGCAAGGACACCTAATCAAATCAAATGGTTAGATGGTCTTACCGGGGTTTTAGGCCCCTTCGAAGCGGAATAAGAATTCTGAGTGATGGTCTTACCTGATGCGGTGAAATTAGGATGCGATGGAAGTACAAAGTGATCACTTTGAGTTGCGATACGCAGGCTGACGCAAAAGAGTTGACCAGCTCGGGGCTGCCGGCTGGGAGCTAGTAACTGTTGAGCGCGATCTCGCCTATCTGCGGTCAGAGGCTGAAGAGCCGCCGCGATCGAAAATTAGGTTGTGAGCTGTAAGCTCTGGTTTCACGAAAGTTACATGGGGATTTCGTTACTTCTCCAAGTAACCACGGTGGTCCGTCCCGTTGGCAGCCATCTTTAACGAACTTTGGGGCAGCGGCGTTTTGGTCACGATGCGCCCGAAAGCCGACGCATTATACTCACTTTGAGTTTTGTCGAGTTTGACCCAAGGCGGACAGGGCCAAACAATCGATACGCTTTTGAATCAAGTTCTTAAGCCCACCGAAGCGGACGCTCGCGTATGGGTTGAGTCGGGCATTTCGCGCGAGCTAGTCGATGTTTGTTAGGTTTGTTGTGCACAAAATTGATAGCAATTCGGGACGACGGCAAGGTCTTTTTCAGGCAGTGCAAGCGCTTGAGCACTATGGTGCGCTGAACATTCAAGACGCCAAATACCTCGACGCCATTTGCGGCTGGTTCAGCGAGCATCTGGAAGAGCCGGCGCGGCAGGCAATTTCCTCCCGCCATCACGGAAGGAAACAGGCGTTAAGTTGGTTTAAGGACACCGCCACAAACCACATCGCAAAAATGCGCGAATTAGCAGAGATGCTCGAGCGCTATGGAGTGCCAGTCGAGATGATAAAGGCCAAGCGACTTGGGTACATTCTGTACGAAGATGAATTTCAGGTCGCGGCCTATCCATTTAGCGACACGCCGACGTAGCTAGAAGCAATGGTGGCTGTGCCCAACATGCATTCCAAATGGCTTCGTCATCTGCCCTATTTGGTTCACACCAATAGAGAACTTGGCCTAATGCTGAAGGGCACCAAGCCCCTCGCATATTTTATGGACATCGTTGGCCGTGAGCCAGACATCTGTATTCGATATTGGCGGATGTTCGACAGGCACGTTGCTATGGGCCGCCTGATAAGACGCGAATTGATTGAAGCGTATCCTGGCGAGCCGCAGCTCGAATATCGGATGCTGTTCTACGCCTTGCCGGGCCACGAGTGGCGGGTTGATGCCATGCTTACACTTCTGAACGAACCCGGAGCTTGGTCCGACGGCCGCGAACGGCGCTTTGGCGAATTGCTTGGCTACGAGGGGTGGCAGATCGACTATTGGCTGACACATCGTCGCTCCCTAACCGACGCTTAGTCTTTGGAGCTCGGAACGCTCACAAGAGTACACGCCTTAGAACGCTTGCTCCATCATAGGCTGCGCACTCTAGCAATTACCTCTTTGATGGTTTCAGCGTCAGTGTTCACAGCATGACGGCATCCATTGTCGCGTTGCTGCTTGCAGGCACCAGCTCGCCGAGCTTCCAGCACTCATAGATTTCATGAGAGTTACAAGCAAAAGGTAAGACCATAAATTTATCAATTATTTCAATGACTTACATGAAATGGTGCGCTCGGAGGGACTCGAACCCCCACGATTTTACTCACTGCCACCTCAAGGCAGCGCGTCTACCAGTTCCGCCACGAGCGCGCTTGGGAAGGCCGGCGAAGACGCCGGATCAATGGCGCCCATGTAACAAAAGGATCAGAGGGGGACAAGGCCTGACACACGCCTAAGCCCAAGGTTTTCCGCCGGCTTTTGCCGCCTTGAGCCGGCGCTTTCGGGGTCTCCGGCCTGATTCTCTACCTGGTTCCGGGCGATTTCGGCAGCATCTGCTTGACCTCGACCGCGATGCGGTTGCGGTCGACCAGCACGACACCGGAGGCGACAGGCAGGTTATTGGCGAGGACCTTGACCTCATCGGCCTCGGTAGCGTCCAACTCGATGATGGCGCCGCGGGAGAGCCGCAAGACCTGGTGGATGGGCATCGTCGAGGTGCCGAGAACCACCATCAGATCGACGGTAACTTTATCGAGTGTTGTCACTTTTTGAGCCGCCGAACCGCAACTAGATGACTGAACTGCCGGGAACTTCACCACGTTATGGTTATTCAATGGTTAATGGCCGCGAAAACCTTGATCTGACGCCCTTTGCGGGGCCTGCGGACAACGCGGTCGAGTGGTTGATCTCCGACTCGCTCGTCCCCTATCCGGACGCGGTCGAAGCCATGGAGGCCCGCGCTGCCGCGATTGCCGCGGGCGACGCCCCGGAGCTGGTCTGGCTGCTGGAGCACCCCCCGCTCTACACCTCGGGCACCTCCGGCAAGACGGCCGACCTGCTGGAAGCCCGCTTTCCCCTGTTTGCCACCGGGCGCGGCGGCCAGATCACCTATCACGGACCCGGTCAGCGGGTGGCCTATGTGATGCTGGATCTGAAGCGGCGGCGGCCGGATGTCCGCGCCTATGTCGCAAGCCTCGAGGAATGGATCATCCGCACCTTGGCCGCTTTCAACGTCCGCGGCGAGCGGCGCGAGGATCGCGTCGGCGTCTGGGTTAGGCGGCCGGACAAGGGGCAAGGCTTCGAGGACAAGATCGCGGCCATAGGCGTGCGGCTGAAGCGCTGGGTGTCCTTCCACGGCATCGCGCTCAATGTCGAGCCGGAGCTGTCGCATTTCTCCGCCATCGTGCCCTGCGGCGTGGTCGATCCGCGCTACGGCGTCACCTCGCTGGTCGACCTTGGCCATCCCGTGACCATGATCGACGTCGACATCGCGCTCCGGCAGGCGTTCGAAGAGATCTTCGGGCCGACGCGGGCCCGCCTGCCGGAGGCAACGGTCTAGACCTTAAGCCGCCTTCTCCGGCGCGACCTCGAGCTTGCCCTTGATGTAACGGCGCTCCTGGGTCAGGCCGCCGAAGCCATAGGCATCGCCCCTGACCTCATCGACATGAGCATAGCTCTCATGGTGCAGCGGCCCGAGCAGCTCGCTCATGCGCTTGAATAGCGCCGCGAGATAGGCCGCCTTCTCATCCTTGGTGTTGGTGCCTTCGGTGACGTGAACATCGAGCCAGTAGCTGGCAAGCTTCTGCTCGGCGAGCGACCTGCCGCCGGCGAACCAGTCTGCCGCGTCGGCGGACTTGACGATGATGGCCGTGACCTTCGGATCCTTACCCAGGATTTTTGCGGTCAGCTCGCTCACGGCCGACGCGATCTCGGACTTCAGCGACGGCCGCTCGCGGGAGGTGGCGTAGGTGACGGTGATGAGGGGCATGGTGGTTTTCCTTCTGTGCTCGCGCGGCGATCCCGCGCTTCGCAAGGAAAACTAGGCCCAACCCCTTCATTTCGCCATCTTATCTCCATTGATATCAATGATAATGATATATTATGACGCGGCGTCGCAATGATGGGCGATCGGGCGAATGAGGTCGTCGCAATCGTATCATTTTGATATTTTATTGAGGTGAAAATTTGCGATAAGAACCTGAAATGACCGCAACTCTCGACATCGCAACCGTCCAGGCCTTCCTGATCGTCGCCGAGCTCAAGGGCTTCACCCGTGCCGCCGAAGCGCTGGGGACGACGCAGGCCGCGGTCAGCCTGAAGCTGCAACGCCTGGAAGCGCTGCTCGGCAAGCGCCTGGTCGAGCGCTCGCCGCGCGCGGTGCGGTTGACCGCGGACGGTACGGCGTTTCTTGTCCATGCACGGGCACTGATGGAGGCGCATAACCGCGCCCTCTCCGCGCCCGATGCGCCGCGCGCGCGACTGACGCTCGGCATCAGCGATCATGCCGCCGGTCCCGAACTGGTGCCGCTGTTGGAAAGGCTGCACGCGGTGTCCTCACAACTTGCGCTGTCGGTCACGATCGGCTTCTCCCGTACGCTGCTCGATGCCTATGACCACGGCGCACTGGATGCGGTGGTGGTGCGCCAGGAAGGCAGCCGGCGCGGCGGCGAGAAGCTCGCGGAAGACGAGTTCGGCTGGTTCGCCTCGCCACGCTTCACATTCAATCGCGGCGAGCCGCTGCGGCTTGCGATGCTTGCCTCGCCCTGCGGCGTGCGCGCGATTGCGCTCCGCGCGCTCGACAAGGCAGGCCTTCCCTGGACTGAGGGTTTTGTCGGCGGCGGCGTCACGGCGGTGGTCGCGGCAGCGCTGGCCGGCCTCGCCGTGGCGCCACTGGCCCGGCGTATCGCGCCCGGCGGCCTGCGCGACATCGGGCCTGCGAACGGCCTGCCACGGCTCGGCATCTCCAAGGTGATGCTCTATTCGAAAGTGGCAGAGCCGATGAAACTGGCGGCGCTCCGCACCCTGGCCGCCACCTTCCGCAGCGTGGCCAAGGCAGCCTGAACATAACACCCGCGAGAAAACCATGGATGCCCTAACCTTGTTCGGCCTGTTCGCCGTCACCCTGATGCTCGTCACCTACGCCCTGGAAGCCAGCAGCCACTGGTATGTCCTTGGCTTCGCCGGTGCCTGCGCGCTCGGCTCGGCCTATGGTTTCCTGCAGGGAGCGTGGCCGTTCGGCCTGGTGGAGGCGGTCTGGGCCCTGGTTGCGCTACGGCGCTGGCTGCAGGCCAAAGCCGCCTGAAATCCACCGCGCGGGAAAAGTGCAGACACCCTGGAACCAAATCCGGGGTCGCGCGTTTGCCACGGTTAAGGCGGCGGGGTCCCGATGGTCCAAAACGTAAAGCAGCAGAGGGACTTGTTCGACAGCGAACGCAATTTCCGCCTATTGGTCGAGGGCGTCGCGGATTACGCGCTGTACATGCTCGACCCAACCGGAATCATCACCAGCTGGAACATCGGCGGCGAGCGCATCAAGGGCTATGCGCCACATGAGATCGTCGGTCAGCATTTCTCCCGCTTCTATACCGAGACCGATCGCGCCAACGGCAGGCCGTCCCGCGCGCTGCGCATCGCGCGTGAACAGGGGCGATATGAAGAGGAAGGCTGGCGCGTCCGCAAGGACGGCACCTTCTTCTGGGCAAGCGTCGTCATCGACCCGATCTACGAGGACGGCCATCTCATCGGCTTTGCCAAGATCACCCGCGACATCTCCGAACGGCGCGAGGCTGAGCTCAAACTCGAGCAGGTGCAGAAGCAGCTCGCGGAAGCGCAGAAGCTCGACGCGCTCGGACAATTGACCGGCGGCGTCGCGCACGATTTCAACAATCTGCTGATGATCATCAGCGGCAGCCTGCACAGCATCAAGCGCAACGCGGGAGACGATCCGAAGCTGCAGCGCGCGATCGCCGCGATCGAGAACGCCACCAGGCGCGGTGCGGCTTTGACATCCCAGCTCCTGAGCTTCGCGCGCCGGCAAAGCGTCAACCCTGAAGCGATCGACGTCGGTGAGCGGATCGAGGCGATCCGCCAGGTGCTCGACACCGGTGTCGGCAGCGCCGTACGGCTCGCCTTCGATGTGGCGCGCGACTGCTGGCCTGTGATCATCGACCTCGGTGAGTTCGAGACGGCGCTGGTCAATCTCGTGATCAACGCGCGCGATGCGATGCCGAACGGCGGCACGGTCACCATCGCGGCGCAAAACCGGACGCTCCACGAGGGGTCAAATCCCGGCGATTTCGTTGCCATCAGCGTCAGCGACACCGGTCTCGGCATCGCGCCCGACATCCTCAGCAAGATCTTCGATCCGTTCTTCACGACCAAGCCCGTCGGCAAGGGCACCGGGCTCGGACTCTCGCAGGTGCACGGCTTCGCTCATCAGGCGGGCGGCACCATCCTGGTCGACAGCGAGCTCGGCAAGGGCACCAGAGTGACAATTCTGTTGCCACGCCAGCAGGCCGGCCTTCCGGTGAAAAACGAGGAGACATTGGACCTCGGTGGCAGCGGCACGGTGCTCCTGGTCGAGGACAATCCCGATGTCGCCTCCGTCAGTCGCAACCTGCTCGAGCAGCTCGGCTTCAGCGTTCGCCGCGTGGCGGACGCGGATGCCGCGCTCCGCGAGATCGAGCGCAACCAAATCGATCTGGTGTTCTCGGATATCGTGATGCCCGGCAGACTCGACGGCCTCGGCCTCGCGCGCCGCCTGCGCGAAATCCGCCCCGACCTGCCTGTGCTGCTCGTGACCGGCTATAGCGACGCCGCCGCCGACGTGCGCGGCGATTTTCCCATCCTGCGCAAGCCATACGAAATCCACCAGCTGAGCAAGGCAATCGCGACGCTGCGGCGGTGATTCACACCGTCGGCAGCACCGAGAAGCGCTCGCCCGGATGGCGCAGGTCGAGCTGATCGGCAACCGCCGGCTCGGTGAGAACCTCGGTGACGCGCGCCGCCGGCGGGCCGTGGCGGCACAGCGCGACGAGGTCGGCGACGGCACGCGCAGGGCCTGCGAACAAGGCCTCGACGCTGCCGTCGCGCCGGTTGCGCACCCAGCCCTCAAGTCGCGCCGAAGTCGCCTGATGCTCGATCCAGGCGCGGTAGCCGACGCCCTGCACGCGGCCGCGGATCGTGACCAGCAGCATGGCGGGGGTCATCGCTTCAAGCCCAGAAAGTCGGCGCTGCGCGCCTTCATCTCCGCCTCGCGCGTGACGCGGCCGGTCAGCTCGGATGATGCGAGGCCCTGCAATTGCTTTGGCGCGGTGCCATCGCGCAGGGCCTTCAGGGTCGCATGGACGGCCTGCGTCGCGGCTGCGATCGGCGCGTGGCCCTGCAGCGCGATGCGGACGCGCAACTGCGCGAGAAGCCCAGGATCGCTCAATTCCTCCGGCGCGCCGCCGAGCACGATCGGCAAGCGCGTGGTGGCCGAGATAGCCTCGAGTTCGGCGCGGCTCTTGATGCCCGTGAAGAACAGCGCATCGACGCCCGTGGCCTCATAGGCCCGTGCGCGTTCAATGGCATCGCCAAGCGAGCTGACCGAGGCGGCGCCGGTGCGGCCCATGATGACCAGCGAGGGATCACCGCGCCCGTCGAGCGCGGCCTTCATCTTGCCGACGCCCTCTGCAAGCGGGATCAGCTGCGTCTTGGCTTCGCCAAAGGCCTGCGGCAGCAGCGTGTCCTCGATGGTGAGGCCGGCGGCGCCGGCGACTTCGAGCTCGGCCACCGTGCGGCGGACGTTGAGCGCATTGCCATAGCCATGGTCGGCATCGACCAGCACGGGCAGCGCGGCCGCACGCGACATGCGCCGCATCTGCTCGGCGAGCTCGGTGAGTGTGATCAGTGTGATGTCGGGATCGCCGAGCACGGCAAGCGAGGCAACCGAGCCGCCAAACATGCCGATTTCGAAGCCGAGATCCTGCGCTATGCGGATCGAGATCGCGTCATAGACCGAGCCCGGCCGGATGCAGGACGAGCCAGCGAGGATCGACCGCAGTTTGTCTCGGCGCTGACGGAAGGTCATGATTGCTTCTCTCCCTGACACCGTCATTCCGGGGGCGATGCAATAGCATCGAACCCGGAATCTCGAGATTCTCAGGTGCGCAATTGCGCACCGTAGTTCTCGCTTCGCGAGCCCCGGAATGACGGAGTAACTTTATGGCCGTCGTGACGAGCTGAGCGAAGCAGGGTCGAGAAACGCTGAAATGTTTCGTCGCCCACGCTCCTCACAACGACGGTGCGTTACGCAAACTCTAAAATCAACGCGTCCACCGCCAGTGTCGCGCCCGGCGACGCATAGATCTTCTTCACCGTGCCGTCCTGCTCGGCGCGCAGCACGTTCTGCATCTTCATGGCTTCGATCACCGCCAGCGTCTCGCCGGCCTTGACCTCCTGCCCCTCGCTGACCGCAATCGAGACCACAAGACCCGGCATCGGACAGAGCAGCTTCTTGCCGGTATCGGTTGCGGTGACGACCGGCATCAGGCGGGCCGAGGCCGCTTCCGCCTCGGTGAAGACGTAGACGGGAACCTCGACGCCCTGATGCGCGAGTCGGACGCCATTGGGAATCGGACGCACCTGCACCGCGGCCGGGACGCCGTCGACGGTTCCCTCCCAGACGGGCTCGCCGGGCTTCCAGGACGAGACCAGATGACGCGCATTGCCCACCGCGCCATCGGCCCCGACGAAACGCACGGTGATCGCACGGTCTTCGCGGGCGATGTCGAGGATGATCTCCTCGCGGTCGAGCCACACCGCGCGGCGCCCCTGCCGGTGCACCGGACGGCCGATCATCTGGCCGGAAATCTGCCGCTTGCGCTCGCCCAGCACATGGTCGATCGCAGCGCCAACCGCTGCCAGCCGGCGCGCAATTTCACCGGCCGGCTGAACCGCCGAGAAGCCGCGCGGAAATTCTTCCGCGATGAAGCCGGTGGAAAGCCTTCCTTCCCGCCAGCGTGGATGGTTCATCAGCGCCGAGAGAAAGGGAATGTTGTGGCGGATGCCGTCGACATAGAAGGCATCGAGCGCCGTCGACTGCGCTTCGATCGCCGCGACACGCGACGGGCCATGGGTGACGAGCTTGGCGATCATCGGATCGTAGTAGATCGAAATCTCGCCGCCCTCCTGCACGCCGGTGTCGTTGCGCACGGTGATGCCGCCCGACTTGCTCTCGGCCGGCGGCCGGTATTTCACCAGCCGTCCGATCGAAGGCAGGAAATTGCGGAAGGGATCCTCGGCATAGACGCGCGATTCCACCGCCCAGCCCGTGAGCGCGACGTCCTTCTGCGCAAGTTTCAGCTCTTCGCCCGCGGCGACCCGGATCATCTGTTCGACCAGGTCGATGCCGGTGACCAGCTCGGTCACGGGATGCTCGACCTGCAGGCGGGTGTTCATTTCCAGGAAGTAGAAGCTCTTGTCCTGGCCTGCGACGAACTCGACGGTGCCGGCCGAATCATATTTTACGGCTTTCGCAAGCGCGACCGCCTGCTCGCCCATCTTGCGCCGCGTGGTCTCGTCGAGCAGCGGCGACGGCGCCTCCTCGATCACCTTCTGATTGCGGCGCTGGATCGAGCATTCGCGCTCGCCGAGATAGATGACGTTGCCGTGCTTGTCGCCCAGCACCTGGATTTCGACATGGCGCGGATCGACGATGAATTTTTCAACAAAGACGCGGTCGTCGCCGAACGAGGCCTTGGCCTCGGCCTTCGCCAGATTGAAGCCTTCGGAGACCTCTCCTCTCGAATGCGCGATGCGCATGCCCTTGCCGCCGCCGCCGGCGGAGGCCTTGATCATCACGGGATAGCCGATCTCGTCGGCGATGCGCACCGCGTGCTTGTCGTCCTCGATGACGCCGAGATAGCCCGGCACGGTCGAGACTTTTGCCTTCGCGGCCGCCTTCTTGGATTCGATCTTGTCGCCCATGGCGGCGATCGCATCCGGGTTGGGCCCGATGAAGACGACGCCGGCCCGCTTCAGAGCCCGTGGAAAAGCCTCGCGCTCGGACAGGAATCCATAGCCGGGATGCACGGCCTCTGCGCCGGTCTTGCGGCAGGCCTCGACGATCTTGTCGATGAGCAGGTAGCTCTCGGCAGCCTGGGGCGGGCCGATCAGCACCGCATCGTCGGCCATCTCGACATGCAGCGCGTCACGATCGGCCTCGGAATAGACGGCGACCGTCTCGATGCCCATGCGGCGAGCGGTCTTGATGACCCGGCAGGCGATCTCGCCGCGATTTGCGATCAGGATTCTCTTGAACATGTTTGCGTTTTAAAGACCTTAGGCGGGTTCCTCCCCGCCACCTTCGCATGCGGGGCGGACGTCACAGTTCCGTCTACAGCAAAACCGGACGGAGGCAACGGCTGATATGCCGCAAATCGCCACTTCTGTGGGAGATTTGGCGTCCCTTTGGGTGCATAAGCCGCATGCGCTGGCCGCGCGCCCGCGCAAGTCCCGCCGGATCGGTACGATCATCTCAGCTTGCTCGACCGGCCGTAGACCGAGTTTCCGGCTTGCGGAGATCCAGCCTACGGACCACCGCCCACTCACATCTATGACCCCACCCGCCCCGGCCGTGCACGTGACGGCGCGGTCATGGCTTCCAGCTTCAGGAGTTCGTCGAGCCGCTCGCGGGTCAGGAGCCCCTCCTCCAGCACAATATCGGCCACCCTTCGCTTTTCATTCAACGCGCGCTTGGCAACGCGCGAGGATGTTTCGTAGCCGAGCGTCGGCCCGAGCGCGGTGACCAATCCGATGGAATCCTCGACCAGCGCGCGGCAGCGCTCGCGGTCGGCCTCGATGCCGTTGACGCAGCGTGTCGTCAGCGTGGTGATGGCCGCGGTGAGCTGGCGCAGCGAGGCCAAGAGGCAATAGCCGATGGTTGGCTCGAAGGCGTTGAGCTGCAGCTGACCACCTTCGGCGCACATGGTCACCGTCAGATCGTGCCCGATCACGATGAAGGCGACCTGGTTGACGACCTCGGGGATGACAGGATTGACCTTGCCCGGCATGATCGAAGAGCCCGCCTGCACCGCCGGCAGCCTGATCTCGGCCAGCCCCGCGCGCGGACCGCTGGAGAGCAGCCGCAGGTCGTTGCAGATCTTGGACAGCTTCACCGCGACGCGCTTGAGCACGCCGGAGAACAGCACAAACGCGCCCATGTCCGAGGTCGCCTCGATCAGGTTCGAGGCCGGCACCAAAGGCTGCTTGGCCAGCCGCGCCAATTCCTCGATCGCGAGCGCCGCATAGCGCGGATCGGCATTGATGCCGGTGCCGATCGCCGTCGCGCCGAGATTGACCTCGCGGAACAGCGCCGCCGCCTCGCGGATCCGCGACACGTCCTCCTTGATGGTGATGAAGAAGGCGTCGAACTCCTGCCCCAGCGTCATCGGCACCGCGTCCTGCAACTGCGTGCGGCCGATCTTCAGCACGTCGCTGAACTCGACCGCCTTGGCCTTGAAAGCGTAGGCGAGTTCGTCAAGCGCCTCGATCAGGGGCTCCGCGGCAAAGATCATCGAAAGGCGCAGCGCTGTCGGATAGGAGTCGTTGGTCGACTGCGACATGTTGACGTCGTCATTGGGATGCAGCGCAGCGTAATCCCCCCTCGGCCGGCCCATGACTTCCAACGCCACATTGGCGACGACCTCATTGGTGTTCATGTTGGTCGAAGTGCCGGCGCCGCCCTGCACCGCATCAACCACGAACTGGTCGTGATATCGGCCTTCATTGCCGATGATGTGGCAGGCCTTCTCGATCGCGTCGGCCTTCTCGGGAGCGAGATAGCCGAGCCGTCGGTTGGCGCGCGCAGCCGCCTGCTTCACATAGACCAGCGCGCGCACGAAATTCGGGAAATGCCCGACTGGTACGCCGGTAATGGGGAAATTCTCCACCGCGCGCATGGTGTGGACGCCCCAATAGGCTTCGGAGGGAATGTCGCGCTCGCCAAGCAGATCGTGCTCGCGCCGCGTCTTGACCTGCGTGAGCTCGATCGTCTGCGTGGTCGCGACCTGGACGCTCGCTAGCGGCGTCGCATCGCTGACAGCGGTCTCGGCTGAAGAATCGGTGGCGGCCACGGGATCCCTCGCTTGTTCGACAAGAAAGAAGCGCGGCAATGATGAACCGCCATGACGGCGCATTCAAGCGCGGCGTCGTGGCATTACGCCGACCACGAACTTCCGTGAACTCGCAAGCGAACCGATACGTATACTCAACCTGAATAGGTGTTGAAGCGCCCACGCACATAGGCATGCGACACCGCCTTCATCAGCTCTGCGATTTCGCATTCGAGATATTTATTGGCGACGATAAGCGCGCGAATGGTCGCACGCAGATCGCCGTCGCAGGTCGCAATCGCCTCGTCGACCTCGGCTTCGAGCTCGCCGTCATCGGGCAGGTCTGGCTTCGGACTGGACGACATTGACGGGTCTTTCGGTCGATCGTGGCGACGGATATGTTCTATTTTTGTTCTCGTCTGTCAACATGGAACAAAGCCGTAGGACGCCCCTATCCCCGCCTCGCCTTCGCCTGCTCTTGCACCTGCTGGTGCGCCTGCTCCTGCACCAGTTGATGGATGAAGCGCAGCTTCTCGATCACCGCGGGTGAGAGCACGAAGGGGTAGAGATCGCGCATGCCCATGGCGCGGTTTATGCTGTTCATGGCGAAGGTGAAGGGCAGCCAGGCGTTGACGATGGCGTCGAAATCTTCCGTCTCATAGGGATCGAAGGCGATGTGCGCCGACAGCCCTCCCGAGCGATCCGCCGCGGGGCGCACCTCGATGCCGAAGGCGGAAGCCATCTCCAGCGTATCGATGATATGCAGGTAATGCGCCCAGGTCTCGGCAAAATCCTCCCACGGGTGCGTGGCGGCATAGGCCGAGACGAAATGCGCCCGCCAGTCCGGCGGCGGTCCGGCGGCATAGTGGCGCTGCAGTGCCTCGCCGTAATCGATGGTATCGTCGCCGAACGCCGCGCGGCAGGCGTCGAGCTTGCCGCGGTCGCGCACCAGCACATCCCAGAAATAATGTCCGACCTCGTGGCGGAAATGGCCGAGCAGCGTGCGATAGGCTTCGCGCATCTCGAGCCTTCGCTTCTCGCGCTCGATGTCATCGGCCTCAGTGAGTGCGATTGTGATCAGCCCGTTGTCATGGCCGGTCATGACGCGCTGGCTGGGATCGTCGGCCAGGAAATTGAAGATCAGCCCATGGGCCGGATCCTCCGCGCGCGTCTTCACCGGGAGCTTCCAGCGGATCAACGAATAGAAAAGCCGGTGCTTGGCGATCTCGAGGTCGCGCCAGCGCCCGAGATAGTCAGGGTTCGACAAGTCGGGCACGATGCCGTTGTGCCGGCAGGCGCAGCAATAGGACGCGCCGCTTTCGGGCTCGACCAGCCAGTTGCAGGCATCGTGGGAAGCGTTGGCGCAGAACAGGCGCGCCCGCTTCCGGTCGGCCAAGGTCGCAAACCGCTCGCCATCGGGCTCGACGGCCGACAGCTTGACCTGCTCCGGCATGAAGCCCAGCCGATGCCCGCACTGGGCGCAGCTTCGGTTTTCGAAATAGAGGACGTTGCCGCAGGCCTGGCACGTGAATAGCTTCAAGAAGATACCCCGCAATTCGAAGGAGCGCGTGACGCACCTCGCCATGACTCCCGATCGGCCGCCATGGTTCCTCGCGCGCCAGGAACATTTTGGCCGATCTCGCGTTTGGTTCAGCGCGTTTCCCCGACGCCCTGTCGAGCCCCCGCAAGCACGCTGCTCCCTCTGGAAGCGGTAGCGGGGGTTCTCTTTGTCTGCAGGCGGGTCGTCTGCTCATTTGAGCGCAGCATGGCGCTTTACCGGGTCACGCCAAGCGAGGATGCTAGCCATCTCGCTTCGTCTGTGTGACGATCGCTTGGGGGAATGCCGGGCAAGAGATGAGCAACGGAAACGGCCTGCACGATACGTCACCGGAAGCCGCTGCCGCCGCCAAGTTGCGGCAGCATCTTCAGGAGCTTGCGCGTGAGCGCGACAAGGCCCACCGCGCGCTGGAGGAGCGCGAGGCCGAGCTTGCGCGGATCCAGCGCATCGGCCGGGTCGGTGGCGTCGAGGTCGATCTGCGCGAGGGCATTCGGAACCGCCGCTCGCCGGAATATCGCCTGATCCACGGCCTGCCGCCGGAGGCGGTCAACGAGACCCATCAGGATTGGGTCGACCGCATTCATCCCGATGATCGCAGGGCGACCGAGCAACATTTTCACGATGCCATCGCAGGCACGGCCGAAGACTACACTGCCGAATACCGCATCGTGCGGCCGAATGACCGCGAGACCAGGTGGATCCGCGTGGTCGCCAAGATCGATCGCGACGAGAACGGGCGGGCCCTTCGCCTGGTTGGCGCGCATATCGACATCACCGACCGCATGCTGGCGCAGGAGACCTTGCGCGAAAGCGAGGAGCGCTTCCGCCTGATCGCCAACAGCGCGCCGGTGCCGATCTGGGTGACCAAGCTCGACCGCACCCGCTCCTTCGCCAACCAGGCCTATGTCGACTTCGTCGGCCTGCCCTATGAGCAAGCCATCAACTACGACTGGCGCAAGGCCCTGCATGCCGACGACCTGCCGCGCATTCTTCAAGAACAGATCGCCGGGGAATCCTCGCTGAAGCCCTTCGTACTGGAGGCGCGCTATCGCAATGCCCACGGCGAATGGCGCTGGCTGCGCTCGGAATCGCAGCCGCGCTGGGACCCGATCGGCAACCATATCGGCTTCATCGGTGTCGCCCACGACATCACCGCCGCGAAGCAGGCCGAGATCGAGCTGCGCCGGCTGAACGAGACGCTGGAGAGCCGCATCCGGGAGCGCACCGCGCAGCTTCAGGCCAATGAAGCCAAGATGAGCGCCATCCTCGAGAGCAGCCATCTCTACCAGGGCCTGCTCAGCACAGAAGGCGACGTCGTCTACGCCAACCGCACCGCTCTGGCGGGCATTCGCGCCAGGGCATCCGACGTGATCGGCAGGCCGATCTGGGAAACGCCGTGGTTTTCCGGAACCGAAGGCGCGTCCGATGCCGTCCGCGCGATCTTCGCCAGGGTCATGCGGGGCGAGGATGTGCGCAGCGAACTCGTGCTGCGACTTCCGATCGGCGAGCGCATCTTCGAATTCGCGATGCGGCCGCTGTTCGACCAGCATGGCACGATCGCCGGCGCGGTGCCGGAAGCGGTCGACGTCACCGAGCGCCGCCAGGGCGAAGAGGCACTGCGCCAGTCGCAGAAGATGGAGGCGATCGGCCAATTGACCGGCGGCGTAGCGCACGACTTCAACAATCTCCTGACCATCGTCCGCTCGGCGACCGACTTCCTGCGCCGGCGCGACCTGCCGGAGGATCGGCGCCGGCGTTATGTCGATGCGATTTCAGAAACGGTGGAGCGCGCCTCGAAGCTGACGACGCAATTGCTGGCTTTCGCCCGCCGCCAGCCGCTCAAACCCCAGCTGTTCGATGTCGGTAGCCAGGTCGAAAACATTGCGCAGCTGATCCGCCCTTTGGTCGGCAGCCGCATCCAGATTGCCACCGATGTCGAACATCAGGGATGCTTTGCCGTCGCCGACATCGCGCAGTTCGAGACCGCGCTGATCAATCTCGCCATCAACGCTCGCGATGCCATGGACAGCGAAGGCCGCCTGGACGTGGCCGTCAGGAAAGTCGAGAGCGTTCCCGCTTCACGCACCCAGGCGGCACGCGCCGGTCAATTCATCGCGGTGTCGGTCAACGATACCGGCACCGGCATCGCGCCGGAACATCTGGCCGCGATCTTCGAGCCGTTCTTCACCACCAAGGAGGTCGGCAAGGGCACCGGCCTTGGTCTCAGCCAGGCGTTCGGCTTTGCCAAGCAGTCCGGCGGCGACATCACGGTCGAAAGCACGCTCGGCAAGGGCGCGACCTTCACGATCTACCTTCCACTCGCGGACGCTCCGCCCGACACAGGGGCGGCCCACAGGACCAGCAGCGAGCCCGCCACCAGCGGGCGCGGCTATCGCGTCCTGGTGGTGGAGGACAATGACGATGTCGGACGCTTCTCCACCGAACTGCTGGAGGATCTCGGCTACACCGTCCGCCGCGTCGCCAATGCCAATGCAGCGCTTGACGTGCTTGCGCAGGATGAGCTGGCCGTTGATCTCGTTTTCTCCGATGTGATCATGCCCGGGATGAACGGTGTCGAGCTGGCCGGTCTTATCCGCGAGCGCTATCCCGGCCTGCCGGTGGTCCTCACCAGCGGATATAGCAACGTGCTCGCCGAGAACACCCATTGCGGTTTCGAACTGATCCAGAAACCCTATTCCGTGGAGGCGCTATCGCGCATCCTGCGCAAGGCGATGGCGGCGAAGGCCGCGGTCGACTGACGGCTCAAGCCGTCGGAACGCTTCCCGCACGAAATCGTTCTTGACGAGGTCAGGCCCCTCGACGAGGCGAACGGATGCCGCCCGGCAGCGATGTCCGGAACTTGCAGCAAGCGCGGCGCGCTCTCGACGCAGCCAATTTCTTTCTCGCCGACATCCGCCAGGGGCTCGGCCCCTATCTTGCGGTCTATCTCCTCACCGAGCAGCAATGGGACGAAGCGCGCATCGGCGTCGTGATGTCGATTGCGACCATCGCCGGCATCGCCGCGCAGACACCGGCTGGCGCGCTGGTCGACGCGACAAAGCGAAAGCGTCTGGTCATGATCGCGGCCGCCGGGATCGTCACCCTCGCCTCGCTGGTGCTTCCGCTTGTCCCGCGGTTCTGGCCGGTCGCGATCTCGCAAGGCATCGCCAATGTGGCGGAGGTGGTGTTTGCGCCGACGATTGCCGCCATATCGCTCGGGATCGTCGGACACAAGGCATTCACTGCGCGGATCGGGCGCAACGAGAGCTTCAATCACGCCGGCAATGCCGTCGCCGCGGCGACCGCCGGCATCGCCGCCTACTGGCTCGGCCCACAGGTCGTATTCTATCTGCTCGCCTTCATGGCGCTCGCAAGCCTCGTCAGCGTCGCCGCCATTCCAGAGGCTGCGATCGACCACGATCTTGCCCGCGGGCTGCATGAGCCCGAATGCGGCGCGAGCAGCGCAAGAGAGCAAGGCGACGATCAACCGTCGGGCCTGAGCATTCTCCTCACCTGCCGGCCGTTGCTGATCTTCGCGCTTTGCGTGGCGCTGTTTCATCTCTCCAATGCCGCCATGCTGCCACTGGTCGGGCAGAAGCTCGCATTGCAGGACAAGAATCTCGGCACCAGCCTGATGTCGGCCTGCATCATCGCGGCCCAGACCGTGATGGTTCCGATGGCGATGCTGGTGGGTGCCCGCGCCGACCGCTGGCGCCATAAACGTTTCTTCCTCGCCTGCCTGTTGATCCTGCCCATCCGCGGCGCGCTCTACACGTTTTCCGACAACACGGCGTGGCTTGTCGGCGTGCAGCTACTCGACGGCATCGGCGCTGGAATCTTTGGCGCGATCTTCCCGGTCATCACGGCAGACCTTATGCGCAACACCGGCCGCTTCAACGTCGCTCAAGGAGCGATCATCACTGCCCAGGGCATCGGCGCTGCGCTGTCCACAACCCTTGCGGGCGGCGTCGTGGTCGAGGCCGGCTACAGCGCGGCGTTCCTGACGCTCGGCGCCGTCGCAGTCATCGGGTTCGCGATCTGCTGGGCGTTCCTGCCCGAAACGGGCGGTGCCGGCCAGGACCGATTGCGCAAGGGCGCGCGGGCCGCTATCGCTGCCGAACAGGATTCTTTCGATACTGGAGACGAGTGACGGATGACGGCGCACGAAACTTTGCTGGCCTGGGCGATTATCGTCCCGGCGACCGCGGGCGTCATTATCCGGCCCTTTCACCTGCCGGAAGCGGTGTGGGCGCTCGCGGGTGCGATTGCGCTGGTGCTGTCGGGGCTGTTGTCGCCAGTTGACGCACTCGCCGGCGCGCACAAGGGCCTCGACGTCTACCTGTTCCTGATCGGCATGATGCTGACCGCCGAGCTTGCGCGGTCCGAGGGCCTGTTCGACTATCTCGCGGCCTTTGCGGTTGAGCACGCGCGGGGCTCGCCGCAGCGGCTGTTCCTCCTCGTCTATGCGGTTGGCATCCTCGTCACCGTGCTTTTATCCAACGACGCAACCGCAATCGTGCTCACGCCCGCCGTCTATGCCGCGACGCGTGCGGCCGGCGCGGCCCCCCTGCCTTACCTTCTGATCTGCGCCTTCATTGCGAACGCTGCGAGCTTCGTGCTGCCGATCTCCAATCCGGCCAATCTCGTTGTGTTCGGCGCGCGCATGCCGCATCTTGCCGAATGGCTGCGCCTGTTCGCCCTGCCCTCGGTCGCCTCGATCGTCGTCACCTACATCGTGCTGCGCCTCACGCAGGCCCGTGCGCTGAGGGACGAGACGATTGAAACGCGGGTGCCGAAGCCGAAGCTCAGCCATGGCGGCAAGCTCACCGCGCTCGGCATTGCCGCAATCGGCGTCGTGCTGGTCACCGCTTCCGCGCTCGACGTGCAACTCGGCTTGCCGACCTTTGTTTGCGGGCTGGTGACCGCAGCCGCAGTGCTCGCGCTCAGCCGCCAGTCACCCTGGCCCGTCATCAAGGGCATTTCCTGGAGCGTGTTGCCGCTGGTTGCCGGCCTGTTCGTGATGGTGGAGGCGCTGGTGAAAATCGGCGCGATCGGCCAGCTCAGCGCCGTCCTGCATGAGGCGGTCGCGCACTCCCCGCGCGGGGCTGCCTGGGGGGCCGGCCTCGTTACCGCCATCGCCGACAACATCGCAAACAACCTGCCCGTCGGCCTCGTCGCCGGCTCCGTCGCAGCCAGCGATCACCTGCCGCCGCCGGTCGTGTCGGCCATGCTGATCGGCGTCGATCTCGGGCCCAATCTCTCGGTGACGGGATCGCTTGCGACCATCCTCTGGCTGGTGGCGCTGCGGCGGGAAGAGATTAAGGTCACCGCCTGGCGCTTCCTCACCATCGGCGCGCTGGTTATGCCCCCCGCGCTGATCGCGGCCCTGGCGGCCGCGATCAGATAATATCTCATCGATATAATCGATTATATCGACATAAACGATCGAGCTCGCCTCCAACGAGGCGATCCGGACCGCGGTCGAATCGGGCCCTTGCGCCACCGCGATTTCCGATCTCGTCATGGACAAATCGATCGCTGCGAAAACCTCGTGAGGATCGAAGGCGAGATGGCCAAGCGCGCCTTCTACATCCCGCGTTACAAGGAGCGGCATGTCAGCAAGGCGGAAGCGGCGCTGCTGGCGAGTATCGCGGCCGCGAAATGAACCGATTCCAGGAGCTACAAATGAGATCGATGAAAGCATCCCGAACTACTGATTAGACCGCCGGCTGGGAGCGGCCTAGACTTCAAACGCAATCATCCGCAGGAGAGCGCGATGGCGCACATGGTAAGTAAAAGGCCGAGCAATTCCATTATGGGAAACTCGGCACTGGCGGCCGCCATGTCACGGCGTACCGCCCTCTGGCAGCTCGGGCTCGCCGGTCTGTCCCTGGCGGCGGCGCCGGCTTTTGCCGAGGATATGATCAAGCTGCCGCTGCCGAGCGACCCGCGCGAGCGGCCGCTGACCCATGACTTCCCGCAAAAGGGCACGATGATCTTGCAGCGCACAAGACCGCCGCTGCTCGAAACGCCGTTTGACGTGTTCGATCGCGGCGTCTTCACCCCGAACGACCAGTTCTTTGTGCGCTGGCATTGGGCCGTGATCCCGACGTCGGTCGAGATCAACACCTTCAAGCTGACCGTGCGCGGCCATGTCAATCAGGCGCTATCGCTGTCGATCGACGATCTCCTCAAGCTGCCGCAGGTCGAGCTTGCCGCGGTCAATCAGTGCTCCGGAAATTCCCGCGGCTTCTATGAGCCGCGGGTCCCGGGCGCGCAATGGGCCAACGGCGCGATGGGTAACGCCCTCTGGACCGGTGTTCGCCTGAAGGACGTGCTGGACCGCGCTGGGGTCAAAGCGGGCGCCGTGCAGGTACGTCTCAACGGGCTCGACGACCCGGTTGTGCCCGATGGGCCCGATTTCAAGAAGTCGCTCGACATCGAGCACGCGCGCGACGGCGAGGTCATGATCGCCTACGCCATGAACAGAGAGCAGTTGCCGCTGCTCAACGGCTTTCCGCTGCGGCTGATCGTGCCCGGATGGTACTCCACCTACTGGGTCAAGATGCTCAGCGACATCGAGGTGCTCGACAAGGCTGACGACAATTTCTGGATGGCGGTCGCCTACACCATTCCCGACACGCCACATGCCAGCGTTACTCCAGGCCAGACCGGCGTGAAGCTCGTGCCGATCAACAAGATGGTGCCACGCTCGTTCTTCACCAATGTCGCGGACGGCACGACATTGCCGGTAGGCAGCGCGCCCCTGCGCGGCATCGCCTTCGGCGGCGACTCCGGCGTCGCCAAGGTCGAGTTGTCGATCGATAGTGGCAAGTCCTGGCAGGCGACCGCGCTCGGCAAGGATCACGGCAAATACAGCTTCCGCCAGTGGCAGGCGAATGTCTTGCTCGGCGCCAAGGGTAGCCACAGCTTCATGGTCCGCTGCACCAATCAGGCCGGCGATGTCCAGCCCGGCACCCCGAACTGGAACGGCAGCGGCTTCATGCGCAATGTCATCGAGACCGTTCAGGTCACGGCGAGCTGAGGGAGCGGTCCATGCACAGGAGCATCATTGCCTTCACTTGCCTCGCGGCCGCGCTGCTGTTCGCCACGCCCGGCTGGGTGCAGGAGAAGATCACGCTCAAATCGACGTCGGTGGATCTTCCCGACCCGGGCGCCCTGTTTCCGGGGCCGGGCGCGGACGCCGTCAACAGCAATTGCCTCGCCTGCCATTCCACCGAGATGGTGCTGACTCAGCCAGCCTTCCCCAAGGCGACCTGGGAGGCCGAGGTGCAAAAGATGATCAAGGTCTACAAGGCGCCGGTCGATGAGAAGGATGTCGGCGCGATCGTCGACTATCTCGTGCGGACGAAGGGGAAAAGCTAGCGACGACCCCGGCCGCGCGGTAGACGACACGTCCGACAAAGACAGCACGCTCAGTGCCAATGCGGCTTGCGCTTTTCGGTGAACGCCCGCAGGCCCTCCTGCGCGTCGTCGGTCACCGCGACCGCGCAGAAATCCTCCACCGCATTGGCGATGCTGCGCCGGTAATCCAGATCGATCTGCCGCATGAAGGCAGCGCGTCCGAGACGCATCACGGTTGCGGATTTCGCTGCGAATGTTGCCGCGAGCTCGTTGGCCGCATCCGCAAGTTCCGCATCCGGCACGACGCGGCTGACAATGCCGATGTCGGCCGCCTCGCGCGCGGCAAAACTGCGGCCGCTGAACAGCAGCTCGAAGGCGCGGTGCCGTCCGATCAGTCGCGGCAGATGGGCGAAATGAATCGCGGGCAGAACCCCGACATCGATTTCCGGGTAGCCGAAGCTCGCATTTTCGGCGGCGAGGATGACGTCGCAGGACACCGCCATGGTCATGCCACCGCCTCGTGCCGCGCCCCCCACGACCGCGATCGACGGCTTGCCGAGCTGATATTGCGCCTCGAACAGCTCGACATAGAGCTCATGCACGAACGAGCGAATGCTCGGGCCGTCCTTGCCGACCAGGAGATCCAGATCGAGCCCAGCCGAGAAGCGTTTTGCGAGCGCACTTTCCAGGATCACCACCCGCGCGGCCTCGTCGCGCGCTGCCCGCCGGAACGCCGCGACCACGCCACGGATCATGGGCAGGCTCAGCGCATTGACCGGCGGACGAACGAGCGCGATGCGGGCGACGCGGTCGGTCACCGCATAGCGGACGATCTCTTCGGCTTGATCGGCCATATCTATCCCGCGCTTGTTTGGGAGACGTCGTTCCAGGCAGCGAACTCATAACCGCGCCGGGCAGACGGGTTGCCACAGTCCGCCTTGGCCCAGCAGCCGACATATTGTTGCATAGCAGCGAAACAACGCAATGGCCAATAAGCGACATCGCGCCACATCGCGGGTGGCGACCTGCGAGGAGTAACGTCCGTACCTGCCCAGGCGGTCGCGCACCGCTCACGGCGCCGCGCTCCGCCTGAGCCCAGTCATCAGATTGGAGGGCACCATGCGGGCGATTTTTACCTTGCCACCGCTTCTCGTCGCAGGCGCGGCGCTGGGCGGCTCCTTTGCACCGTTCGCCGTTGGCAACGGCCCGACCAACAGCATAGGCATTGCCGCTGCCACCGAGCGACAGCTCGGCGCTGACGTTGCCGTCTGTCATGGGTCGGCGTCGGCCGACGTAACCCGCGTCATGCTGCGCTTGGCCCAGACACGCACGGAGGTGCCGCAAGCGGAAATGCAGGCCGCCTCGCCAGCGGCTGCTTTCGCCGACACAGATCCGCCGCTGTGGGAGGGGCTCGGCGGGGTGACGTACAGGATCACGACCGCGAACGAGCTGGCGCAGTCCTATTTCAATCAAGGGCTCCGGCTCACCTACGCGTTCAATCACAGCGAGGCGCAGCGCGCCTTCCGCAAGGCGCAGAAGCTCGATCCTGACTGCGCCATGTGCTTCTGGGGCGAAGCGCTGGTGCTCGGCCCCAACATCAATCTGCCGATGCAGGAAGATGCGGTGGCTCCGGCCTTCGCGGCGGCCGAGAAGGCGCTCATGCTCGCTCCCAAGGCGACCCCGCGCGAGCAGGCGCTGATTGCGGCGATCTCGACCCGCTACGCGAAGGACTCAAAGGCGGACCGGGTGCCGCTCGATGCCGCTTATGCGCTAGCCATGGAGAAGGTCGCGGCGCAGTTCCCGGACGACAACGAGATCGCGGTGCTCTACGCCGAAGCTGTGATGGACCTCAGTCCGTGGAATTACTGGCAGCCTGGCGGCCACGCGCCAAATCCGCAAAGCGGCCCCATCGTGCCGACGCTCGAACGCGTGCTGGCGCACGACCCGAACCATCCGGGCGCCATGCACTATTACATCCACGCGGTGGAGGCGTCGGACCGGCCAGAGCGCGCCGAGCCCTATGCGGACCGGCTGCGGGGGCTCATTCCCAGCGCCGGCCACCTCGTGCACATGCCGAGCCACATCTACTACCGGGTCGGGCGCTATCTTGACGCGCTGGCCGACAACAAGACGGCGATCGGGGTGGACGAAAAATATCTGGCGGCGACCAATGCGCCCATGGGCGTGTATCGCCTCGGGTACTACCCACACAACGTCCATTTCGTGATGGCGTCCGCCCAAATGGCGGGCGACGGACCCACCGTCATCGCGGCGGCCGAGAAGCTGCGCGGCCTCATCCCCGACGAGGTCGCGCGCAGCATCGCGCTGGTCCAGCCGGTCAAGGCGGCACCTTACTTCGCTCATGCGCTGTTCAGCCCTCCCGCCACCGTGCTCGCGCTCCCCGACCCCGGCGACGCCATTCCATACGTCAAGGCCATGTGGCATTACGCGCGCGGCGTTGCCTACGCGGCGCAGGGCGATTTTACCGCCGCCCAGGCGGAAGCGAGTGCGATCGCGGCCCTCGAGGGCGGCGATTTCACGTTGCTCAAATCCTCGAACGTTCCGGCACAGGACGTGCTGGCGCTGGCGCGCACTGTCATCGAAGCCCGCGTCGCGCAGCGTCAGGGCGACAAAGCTGCAGCCATCGAGCGGTTCGAGCGGGCGGCTGAGCTGCAGGACGGGCTGCCCTACATGGAGCCGCCCTACTGGTATTACCCGGTGCGGCAGTCGCTCGCAGTCGCGCTGATGCAGGCGGGCCGACTCGACGAAGCGGAGGAGCAGTTCCAGCGTGCGCTCAAGCGCGCCCCCGGCAACGGCTGGTCATGGTACGGGCTTGCCGAACTCTATAAGGCGCGCGGCAAGACCGACCAGGCGAGCAAGCTGCAAGCGGATCTTACCAAGACGTGGATCGGCGACCGACAGCAGCTGGAGCTGTCGAAGTTGTGATCCGCGACGCGTAGTGCTGCCAGGCCGAGGGAAATTGACTGCCGCGGACCTCACTGGCCGCGGCAGTGCGCGCCGTGGGAGACACGATGTCTCAAATGGTTCAGACTCGGAAGTAGCGGCTTGTTTAAGCTAGATCCGCTTTATCCCCGACGGCCGACATGTAGACGAACGCTGGATTTCGTCGTTATGGACCCAAAAGCCGACCTCTGCTTGCTCCTTTGCCGCTACAGGTACTTTCGTTGCCCGAGCTCCCCCAACAAGGCCTTCGCCTCCTTCAAGTCGCGGGTGTCGAAACCCTCGGTGAACCAACCATAGACCGGGGCGAGAAGATCGTGGGCCTGCTGTCGTTTGCCCTGTTCGTACCACAGCCGCGCCATGCTCACGGCCGCACGCAGTTCCCAGGACTTTGCCTGCTGCTGACGAGCGACCGCCAGCGCATGTTCGAAATATTCTTCCGCTTTCGTTGCGTCTGGGTCGGGCAACGATAGCGCGATTTCGCCTGCCGTGCGCTTGATCTCGGCCTCAAACCAACTTTCCTTGGTTGTTTCTACCTTGCTCATCGCTTCGCGAATGCAGGACAGTGCATCATCGAAGTTGCCGAGTTCAGCATGAGCGCCCGCCAGGTACGATAAGCAGAATGGCTCTAGCGCTGTTGCCGCCGTTGACCGACGTGCGATGATACCCGAGGTGATCACAGGGACGGCGTCTGAGACCTTCCCAGTGAGGGCCAAGACGTAACCTTGGGCCAGCATTCCGAGCGACCCCCAAAACAAGGAACCTCTTTCGTCTGCCAGGGGGACAAGTTCATTAGCTTCGGCGCTTGCTGCCGCATAGTTTCCGCAGCAGATATGGGTAAAGGATGTATGGAACAGGGCATACATCAACGTGGCCGCTTGGCTGATCTCGCGTGCTTCCTTGAGCGCCTGTTCAGCGTCTCGGCCTGCAGCCTCGGGGAAGCCAAGAAGCCACAGAGCCCAGGACCGATAGGATAGGGCTGCGACCCTCATGTCCTGGCCAAATCGAGTCGCCAGCGCACGATGCTCGGCGGGTTCGTAGATCGCGATCGCCTGATCGTAATGTGCCCGACTTTCCGCAAGGGCCCCCGTACACATCAGAGACGTAGCCATAAGACGATGCCCAAGCATGAGTGGAACCATTGTTCCCCGCTTCTCGGCAAGCGCCAAGCACTCTGTCGCAAGATCGAGGAGAGCGTCGCTGTTAAACCCTATATAGTTCGCGACCCAGAACCCATAGAGGACTGAAAACAGGAGCAACGGGTCTTCAGGGGACTCTCCGAGTGACTCCGCTTGCTCGATGAAGGTGCGGGCTCGATCGAGAGATGCGATAGTCTCAGGGGCCGCGTGGCCCTTGGTGTGCATCAAAGCATTCACAAGCGCGACCTGCAGTTTGATCTGGTCGCCACGCAGCGCTGGTGTGCCCGGCAGCGTCGCAATCTGTGAAAGAGCGCGGATTAGCTGAACCGTCGCCTCTACTAACGCTGAACGCGCTAGCGACCGCTGTCCCGCCTTGCCCCATAAGGCCGCCGCCTTCGCGATCAGCCCGGCCTCAGTGCAGTGATGTGCCAGCAACTCCGGCTGGCTCTCGGCTGTCTCGGCGAATTGGCTTTCAACTGCTTCGGCAATGCGTGCATGAAGCGCGCGGCGAGGTTCGCGCAGCAACGTGCCATAGGACGCGTCCCGCACCAAGGCATGCTTGAACAGGTAAGTCGCATTCGGCGGCAAGCCCAACCTGAAAAGCAAACCAGTCTGTATGAGACGGTCTAGCGCTGATCGCAGTTCCGCCTCTGGCATGCGCACCACCGCCGCCAGGAGAGCATGGGAAAACTCCCGGCCGATCGCCGCGCCAATCTGTGCCACTTCTTTGGCGGGGCCGAGCCGGTCGAGCCGCGCCATCAATGAGGCGTGCAAACTTGCGGGGACCGCCAAGGCCGGGGACGGAACGACGGCAATCGTGCGTTCGACCGCGCCCTGGCCCTCCGCCTCCAGCACTGCCTTCGTCATCTCCTCCACGAACAGGGGGATGCCATCGGTACGTTCGATGATGTCCTGCCTGATGCCCGCCGGCAGCAGGTTGCTGCCGACTACGCCGTCGATCATGGCGCCGACTTGGCGTTTCGTCAGCCGACTGATCGTCATGGCGGTCACGTGCGGCCGCCCGATCCAGGGCGCCTCGAACTCCAGCCGGAACGTCACGATCATGAGAACGGAAACCGTTGCGATCAGGTCTAGCGCGCGACCGAAGGCTTCCAGGCTCGTGGGATCGCCCCAGTGCCCATCCTCGACGATCAGTAGCACGGGGCTGGAGCGCGCCAGGGTTTCCAATTGAATGCCGAGTGCTTCCAGCATTTTCTGACGCCGCTGTCCGGGAGCAAGTTCCAGAGCGGGGTAGCGTCCGTCGTTGGGAAGTGACAGCATCTCGGCCAAAAGCGCCGCGTCTTGCGGGGACGTCCTGGTCTGTGCCAGCAGGGCACCGAGCTTTTCGAGCTTTGTTTGCGGTGTGTCCCCGACTGCAAACCCGGCGGCACGTTCAAACTGCCCAATGATTGGATAAAATGCGCTGTCCGTGTGCTGCGGCGAGCAGAAGTAACTTAACCGCGTGTGAGGTTCGGCTGCGATCCCCTCCATTAGCGCGGTTGAGAGCCTGGATTTACCTATCCCGGCCTCGCCGGATAGCAGCACCACCTGACCTTTGCCCCTTTTCGCTTGCGACCAGCGCCTCAACAGCAGTCCAAGTTCTTCTTCTCGTCCCACCAGTGTAGTCAGCCCGCCGGGGTGCATGGCCTCAAAGCGGCTCTCGATAGAGCTTGCCTGCAGCACGCCGAAAGCCCTCACTGGCCCGGTGAACCCCTTGAGCTCCCTTGGCCCCAGGTCCCGCAGTTCGAAGAGGTTGCCGAGGAGCCTTCGAGTGCCTTCGGCGATGACAACCGTGTTCGGCTCAGCGATCCCCTGCAGGCGAGCCGCCAGGTTCGGCGTCTCGCCCACGACCCCGCGTTCCTGGGCTTCGCCGGTACCAACGAGATCGCCGACCACGACCAAGCCCGTCGCGACCCCGATACGCACCCGGAGCGGCTCCCGGATACCCAGCTTGCCGATCGCCTCGATGATCGCCAGTCCCGCCCGGACGGCACGCTCGGCATCATCCTCATGGGCGTGGGGATAGCCGAAATAGATGAGCACCCCATCGCCCATGTACCTGGCCACGAAGCCGTCGAACCGGGCGACCGTCTCCGCGACGCACTTATGATAAGCGCCGATTACCGAACGCAGATCCTCTGGGTCGAGCTTGGTCGAGAGCGCGGTCGAGCCAACGAGATCGGTGAACATCACCGTCAGTTGGCGACGCTCGGCGTCGTCTCGCCGAGTTGGCCCGATATCCAAGAGTGCAGAAGGTGCCGTTACGGCAGCCGAGACGTTGCTGAGATCGCGGATCGCACGCCGCATTTTCAACCGGTGGCCGAGCGACACGCCAAGGTCTTCGAGATGTTGATCGGTCAAGTCGAGGAGAACGGCCATATCAATGTCATTCTCGGCAAACCTCTCCGCGTACTTGGCCATGCCGAGCTTCTCGAGCCAGTCAGCAATTTGCGGCATCGCGGCCCCCTTCGGACTTAACGCTGTCCATCCTCACCGACAGGACAAAAAGTCTACCACGCGCACCGACTTATTGTAGCGCCCAAAGGACGGTCGCATGTCCGGCCAGGGTCATTTGCGTCGCTGTCCCTCAAGCGCGCGCAACCGCCGACGTCTGCTTCACCCCGGAAGCGACTGAATTATTGCGTTGCCGCGAAATGGCGCGAAGGGCCATGTGTGGACGGCTCCCGGTTGGCAAGAAGAATCTTCACTTTGCAGCGTTGGTCGGAGCAGCCATGTGTTCGGCCTGTTAGCGCGGTACCCATGACCGCTGGCCATAATGCCCTCCGCGGATCAGGTCCCAGTCAACAACACGCATTCGATGATGCCGTGGCCCTAGTGGGTTGTCCTGATCGCCGGATCGACCGGCACTGCATTAAGTGCTGTTCGCCCTCCCAACCATTGCGTCACGCCGGGCTGTCCGGCGCGAGCTCGTTCACGCCGCGAGAGCGG
>NZ_AXAI01000030.1 GCF_000472425.1 Bradyrhizobium sp. Tv2a-2
AAATCTCCTCTCGTTCAGAGAGCGTAAGCGCCTGCTTGGCGCGGTGCCGAACCGGTGGACGAATGCCACCCGTTGGCGAAATCACGGAAAAAACTGACGACGATGCCCGGTCAAATCGACGTCCGATGGACCTCATGGACTCGCCAGCCTGCCAGCGATCCCAGATCTCAGACCGCTGAACCGCAGAATAATAGATGCTACGTCGCCGCTTCATGCCCACACTCCATCTTTTGCTAAAAGATTAGAGTGTTGCACCGACCGGTTGAGTCCACCCTTACGCGCCGGCCCGCGCTGCCGACACCTATCCCAGCCGCCCCGTGCATTTCATCAACGGCTTTGCCGCCGGCGGCCCTGTCGATACCGTGGCGCGCATCATGGCGCAGTGGCTGTCGGACCGCCTCGGCCAGCAGTTCATCGTGGAGAACCGCACCGGCTCCGGCGGCAATATCGCAGCCGCCGCCGTGATCAGCGCACCGCCGGACGGCTACACCGTGCTGTTCGTCGGCGCCAACAATGCAATCTCGACGTCGCTCTACAAGCACCTGCCGTTCGACTTCCTGAACGACACCGCTCCGGTCGCAAGCTTCATGCAGTTGCCCAACATGTTCGTGGTGGCGAATGCGATGCCGGTCAAGACCGTGGCCGAGTTCATTGACTACTGCAAGACCAACCCCGGCAAGATCTCCTTTGCCTCCTCCGGCAACGGCACCTCGGTGCACCTGTCCGCGGAATTGTTCAAGGCGATGACCAAATGCGACATGCTGCACGTGCCCTATCGCGGCTCGGCCATGGCCTATCCCGACATCATCTCCAACAAGGTGCAGCTGATCTTCGACAATTTGCCCGGTGCGCTGGAGCAGGCCCGCGGCGGCAGCGTGCGCGCGCTCGGCGTCACCTCCAGGGAACGCTGGCCGGGCGTCAACAACGTGCCCGCAATCGCCGAGACCGTGCCCGGCTTCGAGGCGCTGGGCTTCTACGGCATGGTCGCGCCCAAGGGGACGCCGCCCGATATCATCGACACCCTCAACAGGGCGGTCAACGAGGCGCTCAAGGACCCGAAGCTGGTCGCGCGGCTCTCCGATCTCGGCGGCCTGCCGAAGCCGATGAGTTCTGCCGAGTTCGGCAAGTTCATGGCGGACGAGACCGGGAAATGGCGCAAGGTGGTGGACTTCGCGGGCGTATCGGTGGATTGAGGGGGACGATGGTGATCTTACCGCCTTAGATGAACGTCGTTGCCATCACTTTGCCTCCAAGGATAGTGACCAATGCGCCGCCCGGGACTGCGGGCGTGCCGTCGCCGCCCCCTTGAGGAGCCCTGTCGGAAGCCGTGAAGAAACTTTCAAGGGTCGTCCTCCTCAGCGGAGGGATCGCGGCCGGCGGCGCCGTTCTCAAGCTTGGCGTACGTCAGGCGGTGACGTTTGAGGATCTCTGGTCAGTCATCGGCGGCGGACTGATCGTGCTGGGCGCCGTGCTCATCATCGCCGCGCTTGCAAGCCGGAAGGACCTGCCGACGCGCTGACTGGCGCCGGCAGCATTCATCTCGACTTCCGCTGCGACTCGCGCTGCGACGCTTGTGCCTCGATCAGCTTCGCGGTGCAGTCGTTGCAGATCAGCGCACATTCGTCGGAGACAATACCGAGCTTGAGGTCAAGGCCGACTGCGGTGGCCTGATCCGATATGTCCGCGATGATACCGTCGCAGCATTGGCATCTCAGCAGCCGCTCCGATGCCGGCGGTTCGGCGACAGCGCCGGCGAGATTTCTGTGGCGGGTCATCTTCGTTGACTCTTCAGTTCCGGCCTGCGGCTTTCGTTCGCGTGCTTCCGGTGACATGCTTCCGGTTACACGCTTCCAGTTTACACGCTTCTCTTGCGCTATATTCTATCGTATATATCGTATGCGGCAAGCCCGACCGACGAACATTCGGCCTCGCGCCTGCAAGACGCTTTGAAACCCCTGGCCGGCTGACAGCCGCTGAGGCAGCGCCTCATGCATCCCCCCTCCACCAGGAACCTCGACCATGAAAAAACAAGACAGCGCCGCATTGCGCCCGCTGATACAGGGAGACTTGCTCAAAAACCGTCGCGCGCGTGCTGCGGGCGCGACATCACTGGCTCTCATGCTCGGCATCGCCTGCGGCGTGGCCGCACATGCCGAGACAGCGCCGGTCGCACTTGCCGACAACAGCTTTCCGGAGAGCCTGACATCGACCAGCGACGGCACGCTCTATGCCGGCAGCTTCAATCACGGTGGTGTCGTGAAGGCAGCGCCAGGCGGCAAGGCCGAGACCTTCATCAAGCCGGGCGACGGCGGTAGCCGCTCGGTGCTCGGCGTGCTCGCCGACGAGAAGAGCGGCACCCTCTATGTCTGCTCCAACGACCTCAGCGCCATGGGCGTCGAGGGACCGGGCGACGGCAAGGGCGCATCGCTGAAGACCTTCGATCTCAAGACCGGTGCGGCGAAAGGAAGCTTCCCGCTCAAGGATGCGAAGTCGCTCTGCAACGATATCGCGGTCGGCGGCGACGGCACCGCCTATATCACCGACTCCTTTGCCCCCTATGTGTACAGTCTCAAGCCCGGCGCGACCGCGCTCGACGTCTGGGCCACCGACGCGCTGCTGGCGCCGGCAAAAGACGGCGTCGGCCTCGACGGCATCGCAGTCGGCTCCGACGGCGATCTCTATGTCACGACCTACATTCCGGCAAAGCTGTTCCGGATCGCGGTCAAGGACGGCAAGGCGGGTCAAGTCACCGAGCTGAAGCCGTCGCGCGCGCTGGATCATGCGGACGCGATGCGTGCACATGGTGATGGCTTCCTGCTGATCGAGGGCGCCGGCCGGCTCGATAAGGTGACAGTCAAGGGCGATCAGGCCGAGATCGACGTGATCAAGGACGGCCTCGCCGAGCCGGTCTCGGTGACGGAGATCGGCGACACCGGCTGGGTCGCGGAAGGCAAATTGTCCTACCTGATCGGCGACAACAAGAAAAAGGACCCCGGCGCGTTCGCGCTCAAGCCGGTGGCGTTGCCGAAATAACGAGTGGTCGTGCCGTCCGCTCGAGACAAAAACGAATATGACGCGAACCCTGCGGTTCGCGTCATATGGTTTTGAAGCTTGCCGCGCAGCCTAGACATTCAGGTTCATCCAGACCGCCTTCGGCTCGGTGAAATTCTCGATCGCCGCGGTGCCATGCTCGCGGCCGAGGCCGGAGTCGCGCTCGCCGCCCCATGGCAGCCGCACATCCGTATAGCCATAGGTGTTGATCCAGACCGTGCCGGCCCTTGCCTTCTTCGCAAAACGCTGAACGCGCCCCATGTCGCGGCTCCAGACGCCGGCGGCGAGGCTGTAGGCCGTTCCGTTGGCGATCCTCAACGCATCGGCCTCGTCCTTGAACTTGATGACGCTGACCACGGGCCCGAAGATTTCCTCCTGCGAGATCCGCATCTCATGCCTGACATTGGCGAAGACCGCCGGGCTGATGAAATAGCCTCGATTGCCGACGCGCTCGCCGCCTGTCGTCAGCAAGGCGCCTTCCTTCCGGCCGATGTCGACATAGTCGAGGATGGACTTCATCTGCTTCTCGGAAATGACCGGGCCAAGCGCGGTGGCGCGATCGGCGGGATCACCCATTCGGATCGCCCCGGCGCGCGCGGTGAGCCGCTCGACGACCTCGTCGTAAACTGCTTCCTGGACCAGCACGCGCGAGCCGGCCGAGCATACCTGCCCGGCATTGAAGAAGATGCCGGCCGCCGCGGCCTTCGAAGCAGTATCGAGATCGGCATCATCGAAAATGACATTGGCGGACTTGCCGCCGAGCTCGAGCGAGACGCGTTTGAAATTGCCCGCCGCGCCCTTCATGATGCCGCGACCGACGCCTGGCGATCCTGTGAAGGTCACCTTGTCGACATCGGGATGGTTGACCAGCGCCTCGCCGACGGTGCGTCCGGGGCCGGTGACGATGTTGAGCACGCCCGGCGGCAGGCCCGCTTCAAGTGCGAGTTCACCGATGCGCAACGCGGACAGCGATGTCAGCTCGGCCGGCTTCATCACCACCGTGCAGCCGCATGCGAGCGCCGGCGCGAGCTTCCACATGCCGATCATCAGCGGGAAATTCCAGGGCACGATCGCAGCCACCACCCCGACCGGCTCGCGTACCGTGTAGGTCAGCGCATCCTCGCGGGTCGAGACGACGTCACCGCTGATCTTGTCGGCCCAGCCGGCATAGTAGGTCAGCGTATCAATTGCGGCGGGGAAATCCTGCCGCAGCACGGCGGCGACGGGCTTGCCTGCATCCAGGCTCTCGATCTCGACGATTTCGTCCGCATGCTGTTTCAACAGCTCCGCCCATTTGAGCAGGATATGCCCGCGCTCGGCGGCGCGCATGGTGCGCCACGGCCCCTCGAAGGCGCGACGAGCTGCAGCTACCGCAGCGTCGACATCGGCCTCATTGCCTTCGGCGATCTTGGCAATGACCTGTTCGGTCGCAGGATTGAGGGACTTGAAGGTTCGGCCCGAGGCCGAGGCCACGCGCCGGCCATCGATCAGGAGCTGTTGCTGGGGTCTTGCCAGAAACGCGGCTGCCGGCGTCTCGCGCGAGTAGTCATATGCAATCGACATCATATTTCCTCCAACTCTTGTTACTCAAGGTAGGAGGATATTTGCTGCAGTAAATATGATATCCTGTGCCGATGGCTCACCTATATATGAAGTCAATTTCACAAGAGTGCACACGATGTTGAACATCGAGATCGAGACGGTCTGGCGATTTCACAAGGAAGGCAGCCCGCAGAACGTCGTGGTAATGCTGGGCGTGCTCAACGAGATCCGCAAAACCGGAAAGATCGCGAGCGCCGCGAACGACGTACATCTCTCCTACCGGCATGTCTGGAACCTGATCGAGCAATGGTCGGCATTTTTCGGCGTGCCGCTGGTCGAGACCCAGCGGGGCAAGGGCTCGCGGCTCACGCCGTTCGGAGAGAAACTGGTCTGGGCCGGTGAGCGCATGCGGGCGCGGCTCGGGCCTCAGCTCGAAAATCTCGCGCAGGAGCTGGCAACCGAGATCAAGCCGTTCCTGCAGCAACGCCCGTCGGTGATCCGGGTTCATGCCAGTCACGGCTTTGCTGTCTCGAAGCTTCGCGAATTCCTCGATCGCGAGCCCGGCATCGGCGTCGACCTGCGTTATGTCAGCAACCAGCATTCACTGGCCTCGCTCGCGCAAGGCGCCTGCGACCTCTCAGGCGTGCATCTGCCGCACGGCGAACTGCGCGCGCAAGGCATCAAGGCCTGCAGGGAATGGCTCGATCCGCGGGAGGATCGCGTCATCAATTTTGTCACCCGCGAGATGGGCCTCATGGTGAAAAGCGGAAATCCGCTTCGCATCAAATCGCTGCAGGACGTGATCGATCGCAAGGCGCGCTTTGTCAATCGCGATCACGATTCCGGCACGCGATTGTTGTTCGACCAGCTGCTTGCTCTGCACGAGATCGACGAGAGCCGGATCAACGGCGCCCAGCAAATCGAGTTCACCCATGCTGCCGTGGCCGCCTATGTCGCTAGCGGGATGGCGGATGTCAGCTTTGGCGTCGAGGCGGCCGCGCGGCAATTCGGCCTCGATTTCATCCGGTTGCTCACCGAAGATTATGTCTTCGTCTGCAAGCGCGCGTTCCTGGAGACCGAGGCGATGCGACGCATCCTCGAGATCATCAGGAGCAACGCGTTCCGAACCGCCGTCGCAACGCTGCCGGGCTACACTCCGTCCGACATGGGCGAGGTCAGCGGCGTAAAGGCATTCCTGGACAAGATGCACGGCGATCACTGATGCCAGGGAAGCTTGCGTTGCATCTTGATCCGCCGGAATGTGCAGAGCAAGCTCGGCGAAACACGGCCAGTGGACCGATTTTCAAGCCTCGCCACGTTCGCGAATTAGCCCCTCGGTCCATTGCAGAGCATGCATCATCCGGCCGGACGATGCATGCTCCGGGATTGCCGACCTAAAGCGCGACGAGATTTGGTCGAATCGTCATCGCGCGCTTTAGGTCTTTGATTGAGCATGATCTTTCCGGAAAACCGCTACACACTTTTCCGGATCGTGCTCTAGACTCCGGTCTGCGTAATGAACTTGGTATTGAGATAGGCTTCGAGTGCCTCGGAGCCGCCCTCCGACCCGTAACCGGAATCCTTGATGCCGCCGAACGGCACTTCTGGCAGCGCCAATGCGAAGCTGTTGATCGACATCATGCCGGCCTCGACCACCGCCCCGATCGCGCTCGCCGTCTTGGCGGATCTGGTGAAGGCGTAGGAGGCGAGACCGAACGGCAGCCGGTTGGCTTCCTCGGCAGCGTCATCGAACTTCGAGAACGGCGAGATCAGCGCCAGCGGCGCGAAGGGCTCCTCGCTCATCGCGCGCGCCGATTTCGGCACGTCGGTGACGACGGTCGGCTCGAAGAAGTAGCCCTTGTTGCCGACGCGGTTGCCGCCGGTCGCGACCTTCGCCCCTTTGCCGACCGCATCCTGCACCATGGTTTCGATCGCCGTGACACGCCGGTCGTTGGCGAGCGCGCCCATCTTTGACTCGGCGTCGAGACCGTTGCCGACCTTGATCGACTTGGCACCGTCGACGAACTGCTGGATGAACTTGTCATAGACGCCTTCCTGCACCAAAAACCGTGTCGGCGAGATGCAGACCTGACCGGCGTTGCGATATTTGGCGGCGACCATGATCTTGGCCGCGGATTCGATGTCGGCGTCGTCGAACACGATCACCGGCGCATGACCGCCGAGCTCCATGGTGACGCGCTTCATATGCTGCCCCGCCAAGGCCGCGAGATCCTTGCCGACCTTGGTCGAGCCGGTGAAGGAGATTTTGCGGATGGTCGGGTGCGGGATCAGATATTCGGAGATTTCCGATGGCACGCCGTAGACCAGGTTGATCACGCCGGCCGGCACGCCGGCATCGGCAAACGCCCGGATCAGTTCGGCGGGAGAGGCCGGCGTTTCTTCCGGCGCTTTCACGATGATCGAGCAGCCCGAAGCCAGCGCCGCGCTCATCTTGCGCACGACCTGGTTGATCGGGAAATTCCAGGGGGTGAACGCGGCCACCGGCCCGACCGGCTCCTTGAACGCCATCTGGTAGACGCCCGGCGCGCGCGCAGGGATCAGGCGGCCATAGGCTCGCCGGCCCTCCTCGGCGAACCACTCGATAATGTCGGCGGCCGCCATCGTCTCCATCCTGGCCTCGGCCAGGACCTTGCCCTGCTCCATGGTCATGATGGTTGCGATCATGTCGGCCCGTTCGCGCATCAGCTCGGCGGCCTTGCGCATGACCTTGGAGCGCTCGTAAGCCGAGACCACGCGCCAGGCCTTGAACCCCTTGTCGGCCGCCGCCAGCGCCTCGTCGAGGTCAGCCTTCTCGGCATGGGCCACGGTTCCGACCGCCTCCTCGGTCGCCGGATTGAGCACCGGAATGGTCTTTCCGGAAGCGGCGGGACGCCATTTTCCGTCGATGAACAACTGGACGTTCGGGTATTTCATTGGGCTCTCTCCGATTGAATAGCGTTCCTTCCGACGCGCGGAGAACAGCACGTCCGACGGCTCCATTTCAAGGGGGCGGTGAAGCCTCAATTGACCGAGAGCCCGGCGGCCCCCGGATATCGAAGGCTGGACGGTATTCCCCGAAATGCACTATATAACTTTGAATATAACGATCGGAATGACGGCGAATGGCGAACCCGGAGGCGCTCACGACGTGAGAACGGATTGCGCGCGTCAGTCACGACCCTCCCCACACAGGTTATGTGCAGTGAACCTCTTCCAACGATCCGCCGTCGCTCTGCGCCACGTGGCATTCGAAGATCTGGGACTTCTTGCGCCCATCATGGATCGCGAAGGGTGGAGCGTCTCGTTTTGCGAAGCGGCGGTCGACGATCTCACGCACCGCTCGATCAGAAACGCCGAGCTGCTGATCGTTCTCGGCGGGCCGATCGGAGTCTACGAGACGGACGACTATCCTTTCCTGAGCTCCGAACTCGCATTGATCGAATACAGGCTGTCACGCGATCTTCCGACGCTCGGCATTTGCCTTGGCAGCCAGCTCATGGCCAAGGCGCTCGGCAGCCGTGTGTTCAAGGGCCCGATAAAGGAGATCGGCTGGGATACGATCGATCTGACCGATGAAGGCAGAACATCCTGCCTGGGAGCGTTTCAAGGTGATGACGCTGTTGTCCTGCATTGGCATGGAGATACGTTCGATCTGCCCCGCGAGGCCAAGAGATTGGCCTCGAACCGGAATTACGAGAACCAGGCGTTCGCGTACGGGCGCAATGCGCTTGGGCTTCAATTCCATCTGGAGGCAGACCCAAGGCAGCTCGAGGAGTGGTATGTCGGCCATACGGTCGAGCTCGCCGCCGCGCAGGTCTCGATTGCGGGTCTGAGAGCGGCCACACAGCAGCACAGGAATGGCCTGGCACCTCGCGCAGATCGCGTGTTCGGCGACTGGCTCCGCCGGATCAGTCCGTCCGGCTTGCGCTTTGAAGCGAAGCTGACGTCGTGACCCGTTCAGCCGAAAGTGAATGCATAGGCCTGCACGCCCGGATCAAGAAAGCGGATTTCAAATGTGTGATCCCTGACTGCTCCCGGAGAACGCACGAGCTGATACAGGCGCTGCGTCGTCACCAGGCCATTGCCTTCGGCATCGGCATCCATGCCGTGCGCATCGCCCGGTGCCTTGCCGTCGATCGTGATCCGGAAGCGGATGTTGTTTCCCTCCGTCGATGGGCCGAGCACGAGATGCAGGTCGCGCGCATGGAAGCGATAGACGATGCTGCCGCCCTTCTCGTCGAGCTGCGCCCGCTCTTCTCCGACCGTCCATTTGCCAGTCAGTGACCAGTCGTTGAGCTGTGGTTCTCCAGCCGCATAAATGTGGCTTTGGTCCTGTGCCACACCACCAGGCGATACGAACCTGTCGCCCCGGTCGTAGCCGATATAGGTCTCTGGCGAATTGACGTCGTCCTTGTGGGAAGCGGCTTCCGCGCCCGATGCATTCACGGCGACAATTCCGGTCGGCACGTTCTTGTTGCCGGCGTCAGTCAGCATCCTCTGGATGACCCGCTCGGATTCCGCATAGTCGCCTTCACCAAAATGGTGATGACGAACCTTGCCGTTGCCGTCGATGAAATAATGCGCCGGCCAATACTCGTTCTCGAACGAGCGCCAGATCTTGTAGTCGTTGTCGATGGCGACGGGATAGCCGATATTGAGCGTTGCGATGGCGTTCTTCACATTGTCGACATTGCGCTCAAAGGCGAATTCCGGCGCGTGGACCCCGATTACGACCAGGCCGTGGTCGCGATATTTCTCGGCCCAGGCGCGGACATAGGGAATCGAACGCAGGCAGTTGATGCAGGAATAGGTCCAGAAATCGACAAGGACTACCTTTCCCTTCAGCGCCCCCAAGCTCAGCGGCGGCGAGTTCAACCATTCCTGGGCGCCGGCAAGCGAGGGCGAGATGTCCTCGACGGGCAAATGGGCCTCAGCCTGCCCCGATGGCTCGGCCGCCTCCGCCTTTTGATGGGGACGAAGCTTGTCGAGCAGGCTCTGCTCCAACGCAGTCGTGCTGCCGAGCGACACGTTGGTCAGGAAGCCAGTATCGAGACCAAGCGCGATCGCGACGACAGCGACCAGCACGGCAGCTCCGAGACCGCGGCGAATCCACTCGCCCGCGCCGATCGATTTCTTCATTGCGGCAAAGACGCGCCCGCCGAGCAGAAGCGCCAGCGCCAGTGAGGTCGCCGCACCTGCGGCATAGGTCAGAAGCAACAGCGCCGTCCCGACGTTTGCGCCCTTCAGGGCGGCACCGGTCAGGATCAGGCCGAGCACGGGACCGGCGCATGGCGCCCAGAGAAAGCCGGTGGCAATACCGAGCACCAGCGGTGCCAGAAGCGTCTCCTCTCCCGCGTGCTCCGCCGATTGCGACAGCCGCGCGCCAACGGCAACCAGCGGCCGCATCAATCGATCGGCCAACCCGGGTAAAAGCAAGGTCAGCCCGAACAGCGCAAGCAGGACCAGCGCCGCCACCCGCCCATATTGATTGGCTGAGACGACCCAGCCGCCGGCGACCGAAGCGAAGCTCGCGACGACGGCAAAAGCCAGCGTCATGCCGACCAGCATTGGCAGCCCATTGCGCATGAACGGACGATCGGCGCGCGCCAGAACAAAGGGAATGACCGGCAGGATGCACGGGCTGACGATGGTGAGGACACCACCCAGATAGGCCAGAACGAACAGGATCATGTGCGGATCACTTATATCTGTGATTTCAACTTATCGCGACCGTGTCGATCAGGTGCTCCACCTTTGCGCCGACGATCGGCGAGGTCACGCCCTCTTTCTGCAGCACCCAGGCCAGCGCGACCTGCGCCCGGGTTGAGGTGGTCCTGCATGCTCACGAACTCGGTCCAACCGTCCGTGCGCGATGTATAGATCGCCTTGGCAGACTGCCAAGCGTTCATATTGGAGCCGCCGACAGAGCGCGCCTTGTCGGCATTCACGACGTCGTGAAGGGCTTCTGGCATCTCCTCGATCGGCACGGCCGGATGCCAGCGATATCTGCTCTCCGGACAGCCTCAGCCACGTTGAATGCGGAGGCGCGGCTGGCCTGCTCAGCCTGGAGCTTTGTCGAACAGTCCATCGTGAAGCGGTTCGAAGCCAAGCTGGCCGGCGACCTCGACACGGTTGCGCGTCGCTGCAGCGCAGCTATTTCGGCGCCTGCAGCGTGACGCCATAGCGCCGGTAGATTTGCTCGACCGTGCCATCGTCACGCAGCTTGGAAAGCGCAGCATCGATTGCGGCACGCAACGCATCGTCGGGACGGACCATGCCGACGGCGACGTTCCAGTTGAGATCGGCCTCGCTCTCGTCGCGGTCGAGGATACGAACCGCCTTGTCCGGATGGGTCAGGTTGAAATAGCTCGCCATCGTCGGCGTGACCGCAGCCGCGTCGATCTCGTGGTTGGTCAGTGCATCGAGGCTGTCGACCTCGAAGCCGAATGTCGATGTCGGCACATGCCGTTGGCCGATGATCATGGCCGCTGTGGATCCGACCTGCACGCCGACCTTGGTGTGCTCGTCGAGGCTGCTGAACGAGGTGAGCTTGCTTGTCGCGGGGACGGCGAGAGCTACGCCCGTGCGATAATAAGGCTTTGAAATCCGCAAATTGGTTTCGCCCTGCGCCTCGCGGTCGGCGATGACATCCAGCACGATGTCGCAGCCGGCGCTGCGCAGCTGATACTGGGTAATGATCCAGTCGAGCCGCAGCGAAACGCCGAGCTCGCGGGCCAGCGCCTGCCCCAGTTCGACCTGGAAACCGGGAGGGTCGCCGGCCTTGCTCGCAAACGGCAGCGAATTGGGGTGGGCGCACAGACCGAGCGCGCCAGACTCACGGATCGCGTCGAGCGATCGCGCCTCTGCCTGACCTGCCAGTCCGATGGCCGCAGCAGCCAGCAGCGGGAGAATGGCCTTCATTGCATGTCTCCTGAAGGGACAGTCGCAGCTCCACGGGGCTCAACCCTCGTGCGGCTTGAGATCCCGGATATATTTGATGATCTGGTCGATCTGCGCATCGTTGAACAGCGAGCCGAACGCAGGCATCGCGCCTTCCTTGCCGTTCTTGATGCGGTTGCGAATGAAGTCGTCGTTTCGTTGCGTGTTCATCAGTTGCGGCCCCTTGCCGGCCGCGCGTCCGCCGTCGGAGTGGCACCAGCCGCAGGTCGTCGCGAACAATTGCGGGACGTCCAATGACGCATTGTCAGGCGTGGTGTTTGCGGACTGCGCCAGAGCCGGCATCGCCGAGCCCAACGACATGGCCAGCAGCGCCGGAAGCAGCATGCCGGGATTTGGTTTCATCGAGGTCAGATTCAATCTTCGCAGGTTCATTTTCGCGGATTCATTTTTGAAAGGGCCGCAATCGCCGCATTCGAACGCGCAGGGAGCGGGCTTAAAGCCCGCTCCCCGGCAGATCGATGAAAACGCCTATTTCAGGCTGTAGACGATGAGCGCGCCGTCGTCGCGCGGCATGCTCTTGTAGACGCCGCCGAAGGTCGGCGCGTAGTCATCCGACGCCATGCCGCCGAAGCCCGCAACCACCGCGATGTATTGCTTGCCGTTGACCGCGTAGCTGACGATGCCGCCCTGGTGGCCGGTGCCGTCCGAATGGTTCCACAACTCGGTCCCGGAATCGGCATCATAGGCATGAAGGATGCCGCGCGAGTCGGGCACGAACACGAGATTGCCGCCGGTCGACAGCACGCTAGCAAGCGGCGGCTCTGGGAAACGTACCTCCCACTTCTTGGCGCCGGTGATGGGGTCGCGCGCATCGAGATGACCATAGATCTCTCCGCCCGGGGGCGGCGCGATCTTGAAGTCGGCGCCAATGTTGAGCTGGGCCTGGGGCGCAACGATCGGGGTCGTCTTCATGACCTCGAGCGTCATGCACCATTCCTGGCCGAGCTTGTAATACAGGCCCGTCTTCGGATCGTAGGAGCCCGCGTTCCAGCTGACGCCGCCGGAAATATGCGGACATAGCGGTTCGGAGACCTTACCTGCGGAGAAGTCCCTGCGGCCGATCAGCTCGCCGGTCTTGGCATCGATGTTCTTGACGAAGTTGCTGTTCTCGGTGATCCGCCAGACGTTCTTCACGCCCGCATTGCGATCATAGACGAAGATGTATCCGCTCTTGTTGGGATGCACGACGTATTTCTGGCCGTCGCGATCGAGCATCACGAACTCGCCGACTGCGCTGTCGAAGTCCCAGGCATCGTGTGGCAGCTCCTGATGGTAGAATTTCAGCTTGCCGGTCTCGACGTCGAGACCAATCACGGAGCTGGTGTAGAGATTGTCGCCGGGGCGCGCGCCCTGCGTCTTGTAGTCCGCGCCCGACCAGTCATAGAGCGGCGCCGGGTTGGCGGTACCCCACCAGATGGTGTTGGTCTCGTTGTCGTAGGTGCCAGGCATCCAGCCGCCGCCGCCGCCGGTGCGCCAGGCGTCATTGCCCCAGCTCTTCATGGCATCGTCTGTGCCGGCGACCGTGAGGAACTCCCACTTCTTTTTGCCGGTTGCTGCATCGACGCCGAAGATCGGTCCGCGTCCGGGCCATTCGCCGCCCTGCGAGCCGATCACCACGGTGCCCTTGGCATAAAGCGGCGCGCCGGTGAAGCCAACCGTGAGCTTCTGGGAATCCACCAGCTTGGTGTCCCACATGACCTTGCCGCTCTTCATGTCAAGCGCAATCAGCCGGCCGTCCATCGTGCCGACATAGACCTTGCCCTCGCCGATCGCCACGCCGCGGTTATAGGGCGAGTGTGTCTGCCGCGCGATCAGCGCTTCGTCGAGCTCCGGGAAGTAGGACCAGATCACCTCGCCGGTGGCGCCGTTCAGCGCAAACGTGCGGCTGTAGGAGCCGGTGTAGTAGAGCACACCGTCGGCCACCAGCGGCATCGATTGCAGGCCGCGCGTGGAGCGGCCCGGGATATGGATCCAGGCCACGCCCAAATTGCCGACATTGCCGGTGTTGATCTGGGCCAGCGGAGAGTAGTGATAGGACTTGTAGGAGCCGTGATAGGTCAGCCAGTCATTCTGGCCGCCGGCCTCGATACGAGCCGTATCCACCGACTGGGCAAAAGCGGACGACGCGGCAAGCGTCGCCGCAAAGACAATAGGCAAGGTAAAAGAACTCGGCTTCGTCTTCATAGGGTCTCCTCCGATTCGCTTTTTTATGTACGGTCACTGCATTGCGGACCGCCGCGCGTGATCGGTCACCGATACGATCGATCTCGTGCCGCGCTCCTACAATCTGGATATTGCTTGCAACGATTTGACGATGATGGCGGTGTCGCTGGTCCGCGATGCAAAGCGCGTCGCCGAAAGGACCCGCCAGCTTCCCTACCCCTGTGCGAAGCGTTGGTTGACATCGCAACACTCCCCGAGGCCCGTTGATTCGAACGCAGGCCCGGATTTATTTTTCTGGATCATCCCGACGAAATGTGGCGACACGAGGCCGCTTCGCAAAGCGGACCAGCGAGGATTGGCACGCAGCATGCCCCAGCGGGACCGCCTCGCGCACCGGATGCATGACCAGGACAGGATATCCAAGGCCTTCATCTTGTTCGAAAAACGCTTCGGTGGCAATCTGCCTTCCGATCGCAGGAGCGAAACATCTTCCATGTCAAAACCGGGTGCCAGATCGACCCCACATCTAAGCCTTCGCATCGATCTTGATGCCGAGGAGCGGATCGGGCCGGGCAAGATTCAATTGCTGGAGCACATCAGGGACTTCGGCTCCATCTCGGCCGCGGGACGGGCGATGGACATGTCCTACAAGCGAGCCTGGGACCTGGTCGAGGAAATCAACCGCATCTGCGGCCATGCTGCAGTTGCGCGCCAGACCGGCGGCAGGAATGGCGGCGGCGCGATGCTGACCTCCTTCGGCACCTCGCTGGTTGCGCGCTACCGCAAGATCGAGCGCGACGCCGCGCGCGCCGTCCGGAAGGATCTGCAGGCGCTGCGGACCGATATCGGACGCTCGCGCAAGGCCTGATCCCGTTGGCCACCAGAGCACGACGTCCTCGCCTGCGGGAGCCCTCTGCGTCCTCCTATCGGTTGCGTCGTGGCACATCCGAGGATGCTAGTTCATCCGTAATGTCTGGTCTGGTCCGGACTGCGCCATCAGCGCCTCGCCGAGCTCGCTTTGCTGCTCGCGGGGAACGGCGAAGCATACGCTGAAGCCGTCCTCGGTCTGCAGGGTCACCATGCGCTGGGTCTGGTCCGTCGATTGCTCCACGGTCCACGACGCCAGCGGATAGGCGTACCGCAGGCTCTCGTCGCCATAGCGGGTCTGCAGCGCCTTTTGCAGCAGCGTCGGCAAGGTGATGACCAGCGCGCCGACCTGCTTCAGCGAGAGGCGGATGGTCGCGGGATTTCCCGCGGCATCGACGAAGCCGAGCGAGATGGCGTCGCCGTCGTCGGCAACCCCGCATGTCGTGAGCGCCTGGGCGTCGATCTCCATTGCCGGCTCCGCGCAAATTTCCACGTTATATTCATCACGATATATCGATCTGAGGGGCTGCGTCCAGCCCGCTTTTTTGAACTGTTCCAACGGATCGGCGTGGTCAGCCGGTGTTTTCGCGTGATATGTACTCAGATATAACGAGGTCTCAACGGCCCGTTCTCAAGGGAGCAAAGCCAAATGAGCGAATACAGCCTTCTCATCGACGGCAAGATGGTGCCCGGCGACCAGACCATGCCGGTTCTCAACCCCGCAACCGAGGAAGTTCTGGCGCAGTGTCCGCGCGCCTCCAAGAGCCAGCTTGACACGGCGGTCGCCGCGGCCAAGGCAGCCTTCCCGGCCTGGGCGGCGACGCCGATCGAGGAACGCCGCAAGCTCGTGACCAAGATGGCCGACGTCATCGAAACCAATTCGTCCGAGCTCGCACGCCTGCTCACCTCGGAGCAGGGCAAGCCGCTCGCTGACGCCACCGGCGAAGTGCTGGGCATGGCCGCCTTCTTCCGCTATCTCAGCTCGCTCGAACTGCCGATGCGGGTGATCGAGGCGTCCGGCGATCGTCGCGTCGAAGCCTATCGCCGTCCGCTTGGTGTCGTCGGCGCCATCATTCCCTGGAACTATCCGCTCCTGATCCTGAGCTTCAAGCTGCCGTCGGCGCTGCTCGCGGGCAACACGCTGGTGGTGAAGCCGGCCCCGACCACGCCGCTGTCGACGCTGCTGTTTGCCAAGCTGGTCAAGGACATCCTGCCGAACGGCGTGCTCAACGTCATCACCGACGCCAACGATCTCGGCGACCATATGACCAAGCATCCCGACATCCGCAAGATATCGTTCACGGGCTCGACCGCGACCGGCCAGAAAGTGATGGCGAGCGCCGCGCAAACGCTCAAGCGCATCACGCTCGAGCTTGGCGGCAACGACGCCGGCATCGTGCTCGACGACGTCGATCCCAAGAAGGTCGCGCCCGGCATCTTCGAAGGGGCGTTCCAGAACTCAGGACAAGTCTGCCTCGCCATCAAGCGGCTCTATGTGCACGAATCCGTCTATGACGAGATCTGCAACGAGCTGGTTGCGATCGCCAAGAACACCGTGGTCGACGACGGCTCCAAGCAGGGCACCAAGCTCGGGCCGCTGCAGAACAAGATGCAGTACGAGAAGGTCAAGGCCTTCCTGGAAGATGCGCGCAAGAACGGCAATGTCATCGCCGGCGGTGCGGCGATGGACCGGCCCGGCTATTTCATCGAGCCGACCATCGTGCGCGACATCAAGGAAGGCTCCCGCCTGGTGGACGAGGAGCAGTTCGGCCCGGTGCTGCCGGTGATCAAATATTCCGATGGCGATGACGTGATCCGCCGCGCCAACGCCACCACCTACGGCCTCGGCGCTTCGGTGTGGTCGTCCGACACCAAGCGGGCGCATGAGGTCGCAAGCAAGATCGAGGCCGGCACGGTCTGGATCAACAAGCATCTCGACATGGCCCCGCACATTCCGTTCGGCGGCGCCAAGCAGTCGGGCATCGGCACGGAGTTCGCCGAGGAAGGGCTTGCCGAGTTCACCCAGCTGCAGATCATCAACGGGCCCCCGGCCTGACCGACACGCGCGGTCGCGGCGGCGCATATCGCCGCGATCGCCTTCTCACAAGAACGAGATGGGCCATGTTCGACGCACAATGCGACCTTGCAGCCCTGGTCTATGATGCTGATCAGGACCCCGATTCGATCCTGCGCGATTTCGCTGGGGATCTGAATGCGCGCGGCTTTCGGGTTGTCGGCCTGGTGCAGGCCGGCCAATGTGCCGATTCGAGCCTGTCGGCGGTGCTGATCCACAGCGGCGAGAAATTATCGCTGGCGCAGGATTTCAACCCGGCCGCCACCGGTTGCAAACTTGATCTCGACCGGCTCCGGAATGTCGGCGAACGGGTCGCCGAGGCGCTCGCCGCGGGTGCCGACCTGTTGATCATCAACCGGTTCGGCAAGCGGGAGCGCGAGGGCAAGGGCCTCGGCTACCTGATCGAGCGCGCGCTCGACGCTGATATTCCCGTCGTCATTGCGGTCTCAAGCCAGCGTTTCGCGGACTGGATCAAATTCGCCGACGGCATGTGCGTGAAACTCGGCTGCGAGCGCGAAGCGCTCAGGGAATGGTGGCACAAGATCGCCATCCGTTATCCCGCCGGGCCTGGTCGGGAACGGGACACGGTCTGCGAACTCCTCAAATAGCCGGCTTCGGCGCCGGCTCCGAATAAGCGCGGGACGGACCGAACCGGGGCAAACGGGTCGAATTTGCCCCGGGGCCCGGCGGTCCCTCTTGGCATTGCACCGCGGCGGCCGAGCCTGTAAACGGAGCGCCACCACCGGGCCCACCCCGGGGGCCTGTAGCTCAATGGTTAGAGCCGGCCGCTCATAACGGTCTGGTTGCAGGTTCGAGTCCTGCCGGGCCCACCATTTGCATTACCCTGAGATGATGGCCCCGAAACTTGTGGCCACGCTGCGCGCCAGCCTTTCTGATCCATTGCCGGATCGTTGGCTCCGGCCGCCCGAATACAACGGCGAGCTGCTTTTGCAGCGCGCCCTGGGAATAGAGGCGCACGCATTTCGCCCTCTGCTCCGCCGTGGCATGTACTGTCATGAGAACATTTCCATTGCTGGTGGCTATGTTGGATGATCCAGCGCACAATCATCGGCGCAAATTACTCGCTGATCTCAGTTCGAAGGCGAATGCAACAATCAGGCTCGCATGCTGAGCTCAAAGACAAAAAGCCCCCGACCCTAACAAGGGCCGGGGGCAAATCTTTATGGCGGGTCCTGTTACTTTTTGAACGGCAGGCATTTTCGAAGAATGAGGCGACGAAGCCCGCCATCGCCGCCATGGGCGTGTGCTTTCAAGCCAGAAACGGGCCCACAATTATTGGTTGCTGGCTATTGGTCCGACACCGGTCCGGTGCAAACGCTTCGAGACCGACGCAGGACGTGGTCGATACCGCAATGATCTTCGTCACGCTCACCAATGCGATATGGACTTGTGCCAATTGCCAGATGGACGAAGAAGAAAAACCGACAGAGGTCCGCCGACTTCGATGGACGCCTGCGGCGTGAGCAGGGTGCTCTGGTTTCTGGATGCACAACGATCAAACCGTGATGTGCATGCGAGGATTGGGCTGGGGGTCACTGCAATGCTGATCTCGTCAGCTCCAGCAGCATGATGCGGCGAAGCCGCGATCGATCATAACTGATTTACACCACGCTCGATTCGCATCCCTACAGCAGATTAACAAAACCTTGCATCGTTGAACTCGCACGCTTGAGGCGATTGGGCGAGGCTGACCTCGAAATGAAAGGACAGCACTCAAACAGCACTCCAAGCGAAAGGACAGCATATGAACCAGCTGAAAGAGTCTTCGATCTTGTCGTCACGACGCCGTTGCTTCGCCACGTCGGTGCCGATCGATTCGACCCCGATACGAAATTTGCTTACCGCAGTAAGGAACAAGATGGAGAGCGCCGCAGGCCTGATGCCGGCTCCGCGGTTAAACTGCAAAGGGGCCGGATTAGTCGCACTCGCATTGCTAGCCATGCCTCCCGAGGGCCTCCGGGCTGCTCAGCCAGAACGCTCCCCATTGGCAGCTACCTCGCCAGCCGAGGCCGTGCATCCGTATGAGTATTGCCGCTTTTTAACCAACGGCCGCGTTCGAAACTGCGAGTACAGCAGCATGGCGCAATGCAAGGCTTCGTCGAAACAATGCGAACGCTATCCGTTTTTGGAGTACTGCCTCATAACCCCCAGTGGCCAGGCTCAGCGCTGCGACTTTGATACCATGGCTGAATGCCAGGCTACGACTTCGGGACTTGCTGGTAGTTGCCAACGCAGTCCTTATTTGAAGAGCCCAGAAGTGCCGAGAGCCACCGTTTTGAAGAGCCCAGAAGTGCCGAGAGCCACAGCCAAAAGCGGAAATTCACCAACGCGCAAGGTGGCGCGGGCCGCAAGTCATGCTTGCCATCCCGCCTCCTCGTGCCATGGAAGCGCGCGAATGTCTCCGGCGTCGGGACGGGTATTTACGTCAGCAAATTTTTGAGATGCTGGACTCGTACTTGAGGCTTGCTCAAAGGGTCTGCGGGCCGCCCAACATGGGCGGCTTTTTTTGATAAACTAAGTTATTGCCGTTTCACGACCTGCTTCAGTTCGCTGAGCCGCGTCGAGCAACCAGATCGATGGTGGGACAATGGCCAATTGCCACTGCAGCTGTCCCAGCGAACATGGCAAAGCGCATCTTGCGTATCGTCTTCTCCTCTGGGCTTGCATTAACTCATCTCGGCCATGTTGAGATACAACTACCGGGTTTGTAGCAGGTGTTAATCGTCGCTTATTTAAAGAAAGCGATGCAAGGCCGAACAAGCGCCTCGTTGCCAGGGCGTAAAATTATGTTGAAACTCGCTGCTGAGAGGGCCCGGCCCTGGTATTTGACACCTCCAATCGGCGGAACCTGATGCGGCCGCGCCATTACGGGTAACCGTTCGAAGTCCCAAGCTCATAGAAAGGCATCGGATTTTCACGCTGCTGCCGAAGCCCGCGACCGCCCCCGGGACGTCTTCCTATCCTGGCGCCCGTCATAGCGACGGCTGCGAGTGCCGCCCCCGCCCGGGGGGCGGCCGCGATCGGAGATCAGGCTGCCGGCCTCAGCTTGCCAGGGGCGGTCCATTCGGCACCCTTCATGAAGGAGTCGTTCGGCGTCTGCGCGAGATGGTTCGTGTAATTGGAGATAAGCTTCGTGGCGCCAAGTACGAGCAGGTCGAGCACCGCGCGATTGTCGTATCCGGCCGCCCTGAAGGCGGCGACATCGGCCTCGCTTACGAAGCCGCGCTGCCGCGTGATTTTCGCCGCGAACTGGCGTAGCGCCTCGAGCTTGGGATCTGCGATCGGTCGCCCCTCGCGTACGGCCGCGATCGTATCGTCGTCGACCTTTGCCATTCGCGACAGATTGGTGTGGCCCGCCATGCAATAGGTACACTCGTTTTCGTAGATGATTGCGAGATACGCGATGTTGCGCTCCTGAGGCGCGAAGCCGGTCTTCTCGGCGATATCCCATAGGGTGTTGTAGGCCTCGAGGGCGGCGGGACTCTCAGCCAGTACGCGATGGAGATTTGGCACGAAGCCCCAGGCTTTTTGAACGCCGTTAAGAATGTCGGCCGAAGCCGGTGCTGCAGTGGACGCGTCATGAAGTGTGAAGCCGTTGATCATTTGCATTCTCCCGTTTGAGAAGTATCGAACTGACTTCCGGACCCTGCTCGATTCCCTCTCGCATCGGCAGAGATGTCGAGGTGATAGGATTCATTCCCCTTAAGAATACGACTGACAATCGAATGATGGGTAAGGCCGTATTGCTCATTCGAGACGCGCGCACCATTCCAGTCCGGAATAATTGCTATGCTCAAATCGAAGCTGGCGGGTATCGATCGCCTATCATACGACCGCGGGGCTTAGCGTCGTAACGGCCGCACCGACAGGAACTCCAATGGTTCTCCTCGTGACAAGCGCCTCGGGCGCGAACGGTTCGGGTTATGGCAAGCTCCTGGCGTTCGATGGGGATGGAGAACTGCTCGGACCTTTCAGCGAAGACGCTCGGATCGTCGATCCTCGCGGCGTCGGCGTCGACGGCACTTTGCTGTACCTCAACAGCGGCTCGAACCGCGTTCTGGCGATCAACAGCAAGGGCCAGGTAGTGCGCGAGACCGGCGAAATCCCCGGGCTGAACCCGGGTGGCGGCAACTTTGGACCCGATGGCCGATACTATGTCGGATTGCGCGCTGCACGAGCGATCATGGCGTTCGCGCCGACGCTCGAGGGGACAGGCGAGACTGTGCTTCCGCCGGCGGTGGTGCCGTTCCCACGTGGGTTCGCGTTCGGACAAGACGGCACATTCTTTCTCGCGTCCGGCATTGGCCCCGGCGGCGAAGGCGACAACACCATTCTCGCGTTCGGTCCGGAACGAAAGATCAACGACTCTTGGAAGGTCGAAGATTCGGAGCTCAGCCCGCTCGACCTTACGATCGCACCGACCGGAAACGTGGTCGTTAGCAGTGAGCATCCGTTCGGAAGTCCGGATGCAGTATCGACCATCCGCGAATACGATCGGACCGATGGCCATCTCGTTCGCGTCCTTGCCCCGGATCGCGGGACTCAATTCAGGAGGCCGCGCGGCCTACGCTTCGGGCCGGACCGAAAGCTGTTTTGCGTGGCCCAGGACGAAGTCGTCGCGTTCGATTTCGCGACAGGCGAATCTCTGGGCCCCGTGGTCAGGCTGCCGGGACTCAACGGCCAGGCCGTGATTTTCTTTGGATAGGGAGGAAAAGGATGGGCACATCGGGATCGGTGCAGTGTTTCACGCACGAGCAATGGCCGTACGAGCCGAAATTCGAGCGCGTCAACGGCTGGCGCATGCACTACATCGACGAGGGCGCCGGCGATCCGGTCGTTCTCCTGCACGGCAACCCGGCTTGGGGATTTCTCTACCGGAAATTCATCAAGCCGCTGACCGCCGCCGGCAGGCGCGTGATCGTTCCGGACATGATCGGTTTCGGCCTGTCCGAGAAGCCCGTCCGCGAACAGGCCCACACACTCGACGGACACATCGCCAATCTGACCGGCCTCCTGCGGCAGCTCGATGTGCGCAACGCGACCATGGTCTGTCATGATTGGGGCGGACCGACCGGCCTCGGTTTTGCCCTATCGAATCCGGACCGCGTCCGCGCCCTGGTCATCATGAGCACGTGGGCGTGGCCGCTGCCTCCAGCCGAATTCCACAAACGGATCTTCCCATGGCGTATGATGCATGCGCCCCTCGTCGGGCCCTATCTTCTCGGACGTCACAATGCGCTTGCAGGTCGCGGGATGTATCTTTCCGTCGTCGACCGCAAGAAATTCAAGGCCGAGGCCCAGAGCGTCTATGAGGGCATACTGCCGGATCCGGGATCGCGTCTACTCACCTGGACCTGGCCGCGTTGGATACCGCTTGACGGAGGCGCGCGCGGCCTGGCCCGCTTCGAATGGCTCGAACGCGAACTGAGGAAGTCGAAATTCCCAACGCTGCTGGTGTGGGGGCGGGAAGACGAGGTCTTCGATTACAGGACGTTCGCGACGCGCTTCAAAGAGCTCTTGCCACACGCCGAAGGACCCGAACTGGTGACGGGCCGGCACTTCTTGCAGGAGGACTCCGGCGAGGAGATCGCCACCAAGATCAACCGTTTCCTGGACCGCATCGGGGGAAAGCAGCCATGACAGCGATTCACGTCATCGAAAATCCGACGCTTGAAAACAAGAGAAGAGTGCTTGTGCTCGCGGAAGACCGCGTCGGGCACTACCCGGAATTTCGAGAATTCTTCGTCAAACAGTTCGCCCTCGCTGCGAACGGGCTGTCCCGTCCCGGCTACGTGCAGGCTCCCTCGGGAATGGTCTACGCGCTCGTCTTCATCGGCCGCAGCGGAGAACCTTTTCCCGACGGGATCGAGGTCTACGCCCTGCCCGACGCGCTGGAGCCGCTGAACGGTGCGGAAGTCGACGCTGATCTTTGGGCGTTGCTGAGCTGGATGATCGCAGGCGTCGGCGGCGAATGGCGCGCCGAGGACCTGGATGCCACCGGCCGGCTGTACCAATTGAGCATGGCAGCAAGCGCGTGATGGCGCGCGGCCGCTCATTCGGCCGCGAGCGCCGTCAAGTCCTTGGCCTCGTGAAGGATGACACCCGATAACGGGTCGAACTGGCCGGCCCAAGGCTTGCGAGCGAGCACGGCCTTGGTGTGCGCGTAGCCTGCGTCCCAACGCCGCTTGATTCCGGCCTGACTGAAATCGATATCCTTGGTGTGATCCTCGTGGTCCAACTGCGGCGCGAGCAGTTGGACCACATGCATGCGGGTCTGGCAGCCATAGCCTAGCAATTCCGCGACCTCCCGCTTGTTGCGCTCGCTTTCAGGCAGCCGTGATACGAGTTCGTTGATGACATGACGCAGACGATGCGTTTGCTGATGGCGCGCGATCTGGCTCGCGATGCGGCTGGAATACTGCACGTCCTTGTGGCGGTTGAAGACATCGGCCATCGTCGTCGGCTCCGCCCCCACCGGATTCCAAAGATGGACCGAGAAGATCACCGAGTCCTTTCTCGGATTGTCGTCGAACACCGCCTCGGTGGGCGTATTGGAAAGAATGCCGCCGTCCCAGTAGAGTTCGCCGTCGATGCGCACGGGCGGAAAGGCGGGCGGAAGGGCCCCCGACGCCATGATATGCCTGACGTCGAGCCTGCCGTCACGGGTGTCGAAATAGCGCATCTGGCTGGTTCGCACATGCGCCGCGCCCACCGTCAGACGCGGCCTTCCCTGATTGATAAGGTCGAAGTTCACCAGCTCGGCAAGGGTGTGCTCGAGCGGGGTGGTCGAATAATAGCCGGCGCGGTCGGCACCCAGCGGAAAAGCTTCACCGGCATGAGCAAGCGGGTTCGGCGTGAAAAAGCCGGGAATGCCCTGGGTCAGCGTGCTCCATTGCGACCAGCGTCCGTCCAGTCCCGGGAACGTGCCCCGAAAGCCCCAGTGCGGGACGCGTTGCACGCGGTTCCAGAACGCGTGCAGCCGCTCGAATCGGTGCTCCGGCTCGTTTCCGGCAATGAGACTCGCGTTGATGGCGCCGATCGAGGTCCCGATGATCCAGTCCGGCTCGATCCCTGCTTCCTGCAGTGCCTGATAGACGCCGGCCTGGTAGGACCCCAGTGCCCCGCCTCCCTGGAGCACCAGAACGATCTGGCCCGGCAATTCGGTACGAACGCTGCGCGGACGAAGCGCAGAATGAGAAGATTCGGTCAGTCGCTGCATTCGAGGCCTCCTTGCGCCTGCCGCCCTTGTTTCAATGCCCAGCGAGGCCGTGTCAATCCAGCCGGTGGTCCACGGGTGGGCCGCCCCGCCTATCCACGTCCATGGAAAATGCAACGCAGCAGCACCTCAAGATGCGGCGCAGCAATGATGACGATGCCTGCCACGGCGCTACCTGTCATCGCATAGGCCATTAGCCCTTCCCTCGCCGTTCCGGACAGCGCCTGGGCCGCCTCGAACGCGATGGCTTTCGCGCGAGCCATCCGACCAGCATTGGGGGTGGCAGTTTGGACCAGCATTGCGGTCCGCTTTTCGTAGGTGTTCATCGCTTTTCTCCCCGGCGACACTGACGCCTACAGAGATGGCCAATTCCAACGTGGCATGGCAGATAGGGGGAAGCGATATCGCTCATTCCTGCGGAGAATAGGATGGATCGTCTGGCTTCGATGGAGACATTCGTGCGGGTTGTTGAAACTGGCTCCTTCTCCGGAGCGGCGCGGCAGCTTCGGGTTGGGCAGCCGGCCGTCTCCAAATCGGTCGCCCAGCTCGAGGAGTACCTCGGGGTCAAGCTGCTGACGCGCTCGACCCGCGGGCTCGCCCCGACTGAAGCTGGGCTCGGTTATCTCGAGCGCGCCAGACGGGCACTGGAGGAAGCCGCCGAAGCCGAGCTTGCGGCGCGAGGAGCGGGAGCTGGCCTTAAGGGCCGTCTGCGCGTCTGCGCTGCTGTCACATTCGCTCGCATCCATCTCATTCCAATCTTGCCGAAATTCCTGGCGCAGCATCCGGAACTGGAACTGGAGGTGGTTCTCGACGATCGTCAGATCGACTTGGTCCAGGAGGGGATCGATGTGGCTCTGAGGATGGGAAGGATGATGGACTCCGCGCTGACTGCTCGCCGGATCGCGAAATGCAAGCGTTTCGTGCTGGGCACACCTGCCTACTTCGACCGCGCGGGCACTCCGTCTACGCCAAGCGAACTGAGCAAGCATCAGGCCATCGTCTATCTCCGGGAAGGCAGCGTTTGGTCGTTCCAGCGCGAAAGCACCGAGCTGGCATTGACCATTCAGAGCCGGTTGCGGGTGACAGCTGCGGAAGGCATGAGAGCAGCCGTGCTCGCCAACGCGGGAATCGCCATCGCCTCGGAATGGATGTTCAGCCCCGAACTGCGATCGGGCGCCGTCCGCGCCGTCCTGAAGGAGTGGAGTCTTCCTGCGCTCGAGCTGTGGGCCGTGTTTCCGACCGGGCGCGCCGCGACGACAAAGGCACGGGCGTTTGTGGATTTCTTCGAACGAACATTTGACGCCTAGCCGAGCCGGTCGACTGCGATTGGGGGTCATGAGCGCATCTCGCTGCACTCGCGAGACGAATGAGCATGTATTCGATCTCAAACGGCATTCAGCATCTCAGGCGAATGAGTACGGTGACAAGCAACGGAGTTGCTCATCCCGAGCCTCCTCCTTGAAGGAGAGTCGCCATGTCCCGTATCTCGATCCTGAAGCGCGGAATCAACACGGCCAGGGCAGGTGTTGTCCTCATCGGAATGCTCTCGCCGGCGCACGCTGCCTATCAACATGATGCCGTCAGCGTCTTTCCCCACCTGTCAAACAGCGCTCCCGCATATCGTTCGCCCGCAGTACTGACCGCACAGCTGCCCTGGCTTGCCCCGGTCGGCCATCACCAACCGCACCAGGCCGACGTTCCCGAGCCCGCGGCCGTGTCGGCCTGGGAGCGCCAGCAACAGCAGGCTGACAAGGAACTCGATCGTAAGCTGATCATCTGCAGGGGGTGCTGACCCGCTGCGTAGCGATCATTCCGGGGCGGAATAAGCTCTAGTCCAGCGTGCCCGCTACCCCCCATCGCGGTCTCCTTTAGCTTCCTATGCGTGAGTTAACCAAACGGGCGGCCCCGCCGTCCTCCACGCAGACGCTAGAGGAGAACCGTCATGTCGCTTCAAGCCAAACTCGATGCTTTCAAGGCCGATTTCGAAGCCGGAAGGCCGCCCTATAGTGTTCCTCGCTCGGTGATCGAGACAATGCACCGCGCCACCGCAGAACTGATCGCGTCAGGGGCTGCCCGGCAGGCCAAGAAGGCGGGCGATCTCGCGCCGTCCTTCTCGCTGAAAGATCCGGAAGGTAACGTGATCAACTCAGCCGACCTCCTGAGGCGTGGTCCGCTGGTGCTCAGCTTCTACCGTGGCGTCTGGTGCCCCTACTGCAACATGGAGCTGCGGTCGCTCGAGGCCACCAAGCCGGAGTTCGACCGGTACGGCGCTTCCCTGGTCGCGATCTCGCCGCAGACAGCCCCGAACAGCCGCAAGTCGGTACGCCAGAACAAGCTCTCGTTCCCGATCCTGTCGGATGTGAAGGGTAAGGTCGGCGAGGCCTTCGGATTGCGCTTTAACCTGCCCAACTATCTGGTCGAACTCTACTCGCAGCTGAAGAACGACCTCCCGACGTTCAACGACGATCCGAGCTGGAGTCTGCCGATGCCGGCCCGCTACGTGATCGGACAGGACGGTGTGATCCTCTATTCCGAAGTGAACCCTGACTACACCCGCCGACCGGAGCCAGAAGACATGATCCCGGTCCTTCAGCGGGCAACTGCTGTCAAGGTGTGACGGCGCGTGAGGTGGCCCAGGAGTGCGTAGCACCATCGGCCGCTCTCCCCTCCAACCGAACGCTCGAAAGGAACCTACCCATGTCTAAGCTGTTCACACCGACCCAAGTCGGCCCCTATCGATTGTCCCATCGCATCGTGATGGCACCATTGACGCGAATGCGCTCCGATCCCGGCGATATCCCGAGCGACCTGATGGTCGATTACTACACCCAGCGCGCATCGATGGGGGGCCTGATCATCTCCGAAGCAACGCCAGTCTCGACCCGCGGCAACGGTTATGCCGGTGCGCCTGGTATCTACTCGGACGCTCAGATCCCAGGATGGCAGCGCGTCACCGAGGCGGTCCATGCCAAGGGCGGCCGCATCTTCCAGCAATTGTGGCACGTAGGACGGCAGTCGCATGTCGACCTGCAGCCGAACGGCGAAGCGCCGGTCGCGCCCTCTGCGATTGCGGCCGAGGGCTACGCTTACACCAAACGGGGTGAAGCGCCCTTCTCAATGCCGCGCGCTCTCGAACTGCATGAGATCCCTGGCATCATCGAAGAGTTTCGCTCCGGCGCCCAGCGGGCGCTGCAGGCGGGCTTCGATGGCGTCGAAATCCATGGCGCGAACGGCTATCTGCCCGACCAGTTCCTGCAGGACGGGACGAACAAGAGGACCGACGAATACGGCGGCCCCATCGAAAACCGCGCCCGCTTCCTGCTGGAAGTGACACAGGCCGCCGTCTCCGTCTGGGGAGCCGATCGCGTCGGCGTGCGAATCGCACCAAGCGGCACCTACGGATCCATGTCGGACAGCGACCCGGCGGCGACGTTCGGCTACGTGACCGCGCAGCTCGACCGCCTGGGTATCGCATACCTTCACGTTGTCGAGCCACGCATCAAAGGCACCGAAGAGACCTCGCATGGCCGGCCGCCGCTCGCAGCACTGCATTTGCGGTCGAAGTTCTCCCGGACCTTGATTGCGGCCGGCGGATTCGCCCCAGCTTCAGCGGAAGCCATCGTTGCATTTGGCGACGCCGACCTGGTCGCTTTTGGCCGCCATTTCATCTCCAATCCGGATCTGCCCGAGCGGCTGCGGCGCGGCTTGCCGCTCAACCGCTACGACCGCTCGACCTTCTACGGAGGCGGCGCACGCGGCTACACCGACTATCCGGCAGCCGATGCCGTCGCGGTGACTTGACGATATTTCGCCTCACCTCTATCCAGGCCGGTGAGGGTGCATCGCCTCCCTTCTCCGGCCGAATTTCGTTGGCTCTGCCTGCGTCATGTATCGGTCACAAGATTGCTGGCCGACCGTCCCAGCCTCTGTGGAATTGCCGCGCGAGCGTAGCGCGCTGCAGGCAGGATTCGTCGGACCGGAGGCCCGGAGCGTCACAGAGGGTTCCCATCTATGCCATTGGGCATTGGAACAGGTTCCAATGTTGTCGGCGACGTCAGCGCGCTGCTCGTACGTCAGGCCCTTAGAATGGATCGATGCCGGTCGATGCCGGCGGCGGCTCGCAGGGTTATTGCAAGGGGTTTCCCTTGCCGGCTCGCCCCGCTTATTCAGCGCTCACCATCCCACGTCGATCTTTTCGCCGGGCACATTGCGCGCTATTCTAACCCCAGAAAATTACGCACAAATCTGTGCTCTGATATCACGGAGTGAACTATGAAAAAGCTCCACGGCAAGACGTATGATTGTGCGGCCGGGTGTCCGGTTGAGGCGACGCTTGATCTGATCGACGGCAAGTGGAAGGCAGTGATCCTCTATCATCTTCTCGATGATACGATCCGCTTTAACGAACTCAGGCGGCGCCTCTCCCGCCGAATCACTCAACGCATGCTCGCGCGGCAGCTCCGTGAACTCGAGGCAAGCAACCTGATCCATCGCGAGATATATGCGGAGGTCCCGCCACGTGTAGAATATTCCTTGACGAAGCTCGGTCGCTCTCTTGAACCCGTTGTCCGCATGCTTTGGACCTGGGGCAATCAATATCTCGAGGTACGAGCGTCACATGCAGGTTCCCTTGGCAGAACCGCCTCCCTCGCTCAGTTGGTCGAGCACTAAAGTAGCCCGAGACAATTTTAGAGAACGCTCACGTTGCAGAATAATGGCGTGCGCGAGCACCGAACAGCAAAGCTGCCGCGAGACACATAAACACTAAGATTTCATAGTGACACCTCCGACCGCGAAGCGCGTGTCATGATTCGCAAATGAGCCGCTTGCGGGCTCGCGTCCATGAACGTCTTCTTCGCCAAAGCTGCGCAAGGGACCATTGACCCAAGCATGCAATGGTTGCGGCCGCCGTCTTGGTCGAGGTGAGCCATCAGCGCCATAGCCAACTCCAAGGCAATCATCCGTCTAACACCGACCCATTCGGCCTCCGGTCCACCATGGATGCTTGAAACGCGTAGTCATCGCAGGCCGAATGGACAACTTCATCAGCCGTATCCGCGACGGCAGACGCTGATAGGGGCTTGTGGCTGCATCTGCTGATCGAATTTGTGGCCAAATGCGACCGCCAAACGTCGCCGCGAGTGATCGCTACCGTTTCACCAGACTGGCTATTGGCCCAACTTGGGCTGTTGATTTACTCGCCGTGCCACACGCTTTGGAGCGGGTTTCGAACCAGTCGTTACCATTCCGGCGTACGATTCCGTCGAAGAGCGATATCCACCGGACGTACCGATTCCAGTCCCCGGGTTACTTCTTGGATGTGAGAACGCATACATGCCAGGCTCTTGGAGGGCCAACCAGCCGTCTGCGCCGTTGACCTGTGCGTGTGCTTGGCCTGCGAGGGCAGCCACTGCAATTCCCATCGCTACAATGCGCATAATAGTTTTCATTGCGATACTCCGTCTCGGGGCTCGGAATGAGCTACTCCGATGGAGTTAGGTACAACTCGGATGGGCAACTGCTAATGTTCCGGCATATCAAACACATGCTCGGTCATCTCAGGGGAGCCTCTATCCAAGGCAATATCCGAGCATCAACGTCGTCGCATCGGCCTCATCCTTCCAACACCAATTGACGGAATGGCGAAACTCATGAGCTAGCGGCGTGAACTCATTAGCGCCCGGCCAGCCAAGGCCGGATGGATGCTGGACGAAAGCAAGGTAGTTCATTGCAAACTTGTCGTAGCGAGTCGCGCCCCGGCGGCATTGCTTGATGCGGCTGAATTCGACCCGGTTGCGGGCACGGTAGAGATAGGGGCTGAACGGATCGCATCATTGCGATTGCCTTTTGGCGGGATGTTCGCCCATGCACCATTCCTCATCGCAAGCTCTCTGATCCAATCGGTCGTAGCCTCGGTCGGCAAGCGTTGACCCGGATCTCAGACAAGACAGCAGCTTGCCTGCAGGCCGGTTGTCATGCGCCTCACCCGGGGCTCAGTGCCAGCCGTACGGGCAGACCATTGCCATCCACAAGTGCATGAGTGTTGCTGGTCCCCCATGAACCTCCCCATCGATTGCCTGTGATTTCCGATGGTGCACGTCCCCATGCTGATGCACGCGAACAATGCAGATGACCCGATCCGCGGACTACATCAGGGCCAGCGGTCGTGGCACCGCGCAAACAGGCCGGACACATGACTTGCACCCGACCGCCGGCCGCTACGTCAGATTCTTCTTGCAATGCGGGCGTCGTCCACACATGACTCATAGCGGTCCTCGAGCTGGCGCAAGCCCGCCGGCTCCCTGGACGCCAGAAATCCTTGTCTTCTAGCCGCCATCGGGCTCCGCTATCCGCTTCTCCGTAGGGCTCCACAAGAGGCACATAAAATCGTACGATCGTAACACATAGTGCTGTCGGGACGCGGCCCCTAATCGGGGTGAGAATGCCGCCGCGTTCAGAACGTCTCAGCGTTCAGGGAGCGAGCTTGGACATTATCCTGATGTTTCAGTTGGTAGCGGCGATCATCATTGCCTTGATCGTAGCATACGGCTTTCTTCATTACATACTTTTTCTCCTGGTGACTCAACCGAAGGACGCAAGCAAGATCGGCCATCAGCTGAATCAATTCGAACAGCGCCAACTGGTCGATTGGACTCCGCAGGCGAACGACTTTCTCAAGCACGACGATGAGAAACGTACATATGATGACGTGTTCGGCGCGTATCGCGACGAGCAAGCGAACTACAGCACGTGTGTGTTCCCCAGAGCGCCGTTTTCGTGGCCTTACGAAGCCGAATACCTTCTTCTGAAGCTGAAGGACGGGATGCGACTGTTGGATCTGGGGTGCGGATCCGGCGCGGCGGCTGAATACCTCGCCAATCGGCGCAACATCGAAATTGTTTGCGTTACCAATTCAACCGTGCAAGCGGACATCTGCCGGAGGAAATTTGCGAAACTTGGGGGGCGTGGACAAGTGATCGTCACAGACTTCGACAGCCTCGACCTCCCGAGTGAAAGTTTTGATGCTATCTATTCGCTCGAGTCGATAGGCTACACCAAAGACTTGGATGCTTGGCTCGCGCGATGCTGGCGAATGCTCAAGCCGGGAGGTCGCCTGTTAATCCGCTCACCGGGGTCGCTTGATCATTGTCGCCGTGAAGAGGACTATCTGAGCGTCACCGCCTTCTTCGAAAACTGGCGCTACAATTTTGTCGGCGCCAATCTTCTCGTCTACAAGATGCGCCAACTCGGCTTCTACCCTATTCGTTATCGACGCCTACCATTCTGGGCCTGGGGCGTCACCTGGAACTTCATTCAACACCTGCTGTTGTGGAAGTACCGGCTGAAGATGCGCACATTCGTCGAACTGGAATGGATCATTTGGCGCACTTCGAAGGTGTTTGTGTTCGGCAACCCGTATAACACAGTGCTGGCCACCAAGCCCGAGGCAACACGGTTCAATGACCCGGCGACCCCTCAACTGCCACCTGCTTATGCTGAGGATGCTCGTGTTCTCGCCGGACTCGACGACAGCACAAATGACTTGGCATCCCCACCCTTGGACACTGGCCACCCACGCTGATGAATTCGGATGCAATTGCTGCAGCGCATAAGTCCGGAAGTGGTTCTTCGCGGCATATTGCGCCGCCGCATGAGCTTGGTCGCTGACGGGGCAAAGCTAACGTAGCCCTGAAAGCGCGATGAGATTTTGTTGAATCGTCATCGCGCTTTGGGTGTTCGATTGAGCATGATCTTTTCGGAAAACCGCTGCACGCTTTTCGGATCATGCTCTAGCTGGAGGAATAATATTCGAGAAGCCGCTGCGCATCATCCGCCAGCCAGTCGGCCGCACCAGCGATATAACCCTGAACTCGACCCGCCGCATCAATTAGGTAGGTAATCGGGAAACCGTAAGTCGTGAGCTGTGCCGGATGTTCTGTCGAGCTATTTGCGAGCCGTCCTTGGGGATCGAGAAGGATCGCCAAGTGATGAATTGAAAGATTATTCAGATAAGCCCTCACCTTCCCGCGGTCGTTTGTATCCATCGATACCGCCGTAACTTCGACTCGGTCGCCCATCACGACATGAAGTCGCTCAAGCATCGGTAGGTCGATTCGGCATGCCTCGCACCAAGTGGCCCACAGGTTGATCAGCATGACCTTGCCGGGAATGGCTGCCAATGATGTCGCCTTGCCACTCAAATCGCTCAGAACGACCGGCGACAGCTCCGAAGATGGACGGATCAGCGTGAATTGATATCGCATGGTCTGGAATGGCGGTGGATCATCCCGGGATTCAGTCCGGCCTTGTCGTCCGAGGAACGGCATAGTTCCGATCCCACTCAGCGCGGCAAGCATACTCCTTCGAGACAACGACAGCGAATTCACTGCGCCCGAGTTGTTCACGTGCTGAGATCCTTTCCAAGTCTTGAAGCCAGTGGCCGCGATCAGTACTTGAGCGGACGAGATCGAAAGAGCCGCCAGCAGCCTTAATTGCTATTGGGTGTACGGGATGATGCATCTCGGGTTTGCCGCAGTTCCAACCGCGGGTATGGCACGCATCATCCGTAGCAGAAGTCAAAGAAAGACATCGAGATACTCCTAAGGTCGAGAACGATCTCCAAGTGAATGTACGACCTCGTTACGTGACTTTGAATGTTCGTGAATTCCACAACCATGCTTAAGCATCTCAACAGAAATCGATATAAAGTCACTGACCCAGATCCGAGAGATGAAGCCCATTGGAGTCGAGGCCGTCGGTTCCAAGTCGCAAGGAGCGCCTGCGACGTGGCTGCAGTCAATGTCCGCAAGATTTTGCTAGTCGCCTCGCCGCGATGGCCGTCTCGGCCCTCGAGAGCAGCCCATTACTCTCAATTGTCGTGAGACGAGCGATCGTTTTGAATGATGGGACCAGACGAAAGTCCTCGGCATCGGCCCCGCCCTGCGTTTCGCGTAATATCCAACATCGGCCTCGTCTTCGACAATTCCCAGTTGGCCGCGCCTGCGAGCATAAAGACCATGAATTAGCAGAAATCCGAACCGGTGCGCGGCCCACTGTATGCGGGCCGCGCGTACTTCCGAGCAGTATGTTCAAGGACAGCTACTTGTTCTGCCTCGCAGCGTCCGCGGCACCTTGAATGAAGGCTTGGATCTCCGCAACGTCTTCGTCATTCAGCTTTCCAGTGAAGTCAGGCATTCCTTGGTTGCGGAACGGTCCGGCAAAGACGATGTTCTTCAAATTGGCGATCTCTTCGGCCGGGGCATAACCCAGGTTTGTAATGTTACCACCGCGGCCAGCACCTGGCACGCCGTGGCATGTCGCACATGCCGAAAAGTAGAGCGCCACACCCTTATCGATGTCCTTTGCCTCGTACTTCACGCCCCGCACCAAGCCTTGATCTTGATACTTAACGAACTCCGGCATCTTCGCCTTACCATTGAGCGCGAACGTATAGACCCTGCCAGTATTCCGGAATTCAGCCGCGCGCACCCACATGCCGAGGGAGCCGCCCCAGCCGACTGCAACTGACACGTACTGCACCTTGTCGATCATGTAGGTCGCGGCAGCGGCAACGACACCCGTGCCTGTCGGCATCTCCCACAATGTCTGCCCCGTGGTCGCATCATAAGCCACGAACCGGCCGTCAGCGGTGCCCTGAAACACCAGATTGCCCGCCGTCGTCAGGGTGCCGCCATTCCACGGCGACGCGTAATCGACCCGCCAGGCTTCCTTCTGCTTCACCGGATCCCAGGCGAGCAGCCGGCCGAAAGTAGGAGCCTTCGAGCCGTTCAGGACGAAGCCAACATTCCAGCCGGTGACGCTGCCGTACTTGCCGGGCGTTGCAGCATTCTGCTGGAAGCTCTTTTCCGGCGTGAGATTCAACGGTGCGCTCTGCGCCGGCAGGTAGACGAGGCCGGTCTGCGGGTTGAACGACATCGGGTGCCAGTTGTGCCCGCCATAAGGGCCCGGTACCGCGTCGTAAGCCTCGTCGCCGCGGGCCGCCGGCACCTCGATTGGCCGACCATTGGCGTCGTAGCCGGTCGCCCAGTTCACATCGACGAAGTTCTTTGCCGAAATGAACTTGCCGTTGGTGCGGTCGATGACGAAGAAGAAGCCGTTCTTCGGCGCATGCAGGATCACCTTGCGCAGCGCGCCATCGATGGTGATGTCGGCCAGGATCATCGGCTGGGTCGAGGTGTAGTCCCAGTGATCGCCAGGCGTTTCCTGATAGTGCCAGATATATTTGCCAGTATCGGCGTTCAGCGCGACCAACGAGGCGAGATAAAGATTATCGCCGCCGGACGGGCTGCGGATCTTGCGATTCCACGGCGCACCGTTGCCGGTGCCGATATAGACCATGTTCAGTTCGGGATCGTAGGTGATCGTATCCCACGGCGTGCCGCCGCCGCCATTGAGCCAGTATTTGCCGGCGGGATCCCACGTCTTGGCCGCGGCTTCCATCGAGGAATCTTCAAACGGCTTTGAGGGATCGCCGGGCACGGTGAACCAGCGCCAGACCTGGTTGCCGGTCTCGGTATCGTAGGCAGTGACATAGCCGCGCGCACCATATTCGGCGCCGCCCTGGCCGATCACGACCTTGCCGTTGAAGGCGCGGGGCGCACCGGTGATGGTGTAGGAGTGATCGTGGTCGATCAGCGTGTCCTTCTCCCACACTTTCTGGCCGGTCGCGGCATCAAGCGCGATCAGCCGGCCGTCATAGGCGCCGACAAAGACCTTGCCCTTGTAGATCGCGACGCCGCGATTGACGACGTCGCAGCAGCCCTTATAGCCCTTTGAGCGATCGACCTGCGGATCGAAGGTCCAGAGCTTCTTGCCGGTGCGCGCATCGATCGCATACACGATGCTCCAGGGCCCGCTCTGGTACATGATGCCGTCGACAACGACCGGTGTTGCTTCGACACCGCGCGACGATTCGAGATCGTAGCTCCAGACCAGTCCGAGATTCTTTACATTCGCCTTGTTGATCTGATCGAGCTTGCTGAACCTCGTTTCAGCGTAGTCGAGACCGATGGTCGGCCAGTCGTTTGATGTTGCCGTGTTTTTCTTGATGAACTGACTGTCCACGGTCGAGGTCGCTGCCCTGATGCCATCGGCCGTCAAGATAGTGGCACCGTTTGTCGATGCACCGAGCGAGAGAAGAGACCCAAATATGCCCAGAACGGCGATCCCTAACCTGCCACCCGATCGTGGGCGAAGATGGGCTGGGAGACCTCGGACGCGGGACGTGGTTACAAATCGCAACAGATGGTTCATATGTCTCTCCAATGTCCTCTCTTGCAGCTCTGCTGCAACGTTAAGGGATGAGGGTTGCGTGCTCTCAACGGTATAACCGCTGGCACAGCCGATGCTTGCTCTAACTTCGGTCGGGGGTTCAGGTTGAATTCGGGATTGGATTGGACCAAAGCAGCTTGGCCCCAATGATGCGGATAGGCCAACTGACGGAGTAACGACCTCTATCAACAGATCGAGGAAAAGCAGAGGCGCTCTGTGTCTCTTCCCGAGCGCGATCCTCGATCGCGAACTGTTAGATAGAGCCCGTCCGATCCGGTGATAATCCCGAGATTACGACTTGGCCAACGCGAGTACGGGCGTGTCGATGCGCGTCAACCATCGAGACGTCGGCAAGCTCCCCGCCCATGAGAGTCCCCATTGAAACGATCTCTTCGGATTGAATACAGCAGGTTCATCAGATGATCCCGTACTCTGGTGGTGTGAATTGTATGCCTCATAACCGGCGGCGGCATCGCCGTGGTGTTCGTGGAACGAGCCACGACAACTTCTAGCAACGCAATATTTCAATTCGATCACACAACGCGACGAGGATTGATTGCATTGGTAACTGTTAAGCAGGCAAAGGCCTCTCGGTTGCTTTTGCGGCGACGACACCGGCCGCCGTCCGCTGGCGCCTAAAGCCGCACCGACAAGCCTCCCGCGCAACCGCATCGTTCGTGTCTTGAACGTGGGCTCGCCTCATTCCCTTTACCGACATCTGGTCCGTCATCAAAGCATTCACGGGCGGACACTTGGCACGATCGTTCGCATTGAACCTAATGGCATGAGCGTCCCGCGATCACACCGGGAGAACGACGAAATTTGTCGGCGGAAGTCGATGATTTCATCCGATATTCTCAACGGCTAGCATGAACATGTAGCCGACACCACGAATAGTGCGGATAATCTCCGGCACCTCGGGCGTAGGCCTTAATTTCTGTCGTAGGCGCAAGATCTGCACATCGATCGTGCGGTCGTTCAGATCCTCATGGAGGCGGGTCGCCCGGAGCAGATGTTCGCGGGACAACTCGATCATGGGCTCGTCGAGAAAGGCGGTCAAAAGTGCATATTCGGTCTTGGTCAGCGGCACGCAAGATCCGTCAGGGACGCCCAAGCGCCGGGCTCGACGATCGAGTTGCCAGCCGCCAAACAGGCAACGCCGGGACTTTGATTGGCTACGCGAGCCAGAATCTGCGTACAGACGGTCGCGTCGCCGAAGAACTGCCCGAATGCGTGCCGCCAGCTCCAGCAACCCAAACGGCTTGGCAATGCAGTCATCAGCACCCAGTTCCAATGCCGCGACACGCAGGCTCTCGCCAACATGCGAAGGCGCGGTAGCGATCAAGGGCAAATGGAAGCAAGACCTGATCTCGGATACCAATGAAAGGCCATTGCTCCGATCCATGGAAAGATCAAGCGTCACGAGGTCGTAAACGTCGTTGTTGAGATGATGCCTGATTTCGGAGGGCTTATCGACGGACATCGCCCTCATCCCTTGCGTCTTGAGATATTCGATCACTGTCCGGCGGTCATGTGGATCCTGATCGACGACAAGGACGTGAAGCGAATGATTATCACGGTCTGTTGAGCGCCTCGACATTGCTGCATACCCTTAAAGCCGAAAAACCTCGACAGTTTGCGGCTGATACAGCGATCAACCCATTCGGTAGAATCGAAGCTCGCCTAAGCGGCAGTGTCTACGTTGGACCTCAACATTCCGACGAGCACGACCTGGCTCATGGAGCGCGCCTTCACTTGTCAGAGGAGGTATGCGGACCATGTCATGTCAAGAGCGATAAGTCCGTTCTCCGGACCGAAAGTGGAGGCCGTTCACTGTGCCGGAAAATGTCGCTGGCTTCGCGTCACCGAACCATGGCGTCGCCGCTTCGTCCGGTCGTACCAACGACGATATCGGCTTTCGATTTTCTGTCGTTGCTGATGCCGCTGGATGCCGGCCGGCCCCCTTCCCTGGCCGCATAGGTCCGACCGCTGCCAGTCAGACCGAAGCCTGAGTGCAGTTCAGTGGTTTTTCCAAGATATCGGCGCACGGATGAAAGAATGCGAACGCGGTCAGGATCGCGAAACGCCTCCAGCATGTACGCTGACCTTTCTGCCAATCCGGGCACAACGGCAGCGCAAGAAGCCGAAAGAAGAGACATTGGAAACTCCGTCATATTGACGCTCAACCGTATTGAGGTGGGACGATGTGTCAAATGCTCTGTAAAGCCGAATTAATGCTCATTCGTCTCATAGTACGCCGCTCGGATTGACGGCAGACGCGGAGTTTCCGCTGCTCACTACACTGGCGAGTGTGATCGGGGTTACGAACCAAGACGACGTCTTTCAGAAAAATCGTCACAAACTAGATAAAGGTCCGCCATTTGCCTGAGTTCGACGTGCGAGAATTTCCTCGCGACTCGTCACGCGTCGGCTTCCTAACAGGCAATCTCGATTCATCGTCATTGGACGATCCATTCTGCCGGTACCGATCTGTTCGAGCGAGTGAGACGAGATATGGTACTTGCGATCGGACCCCTATGGCGGATCCCGAGGAGGATCGGTGATCCGAATAGGCGGTTTCACAACGCGTCAAAGTGACCTCGTTGCGTGCAATTGGTGCCGGCGGACAGACGGTCGGCGATCGCCATATTAGGGCGTTTGCGTGAGTAGTTCTTTGCGGAGAGCACTCAGACGAAGGGCGCTGTAGATCGTAATGCAAATGGATAAGAAGGCCAGCCAGGCGTATGGGCGAAGCAAGGGCAAGCCGACCAGAGCCAATCCGGTGTTGCCGCCAGGAATCAGCAGCGCCCCGGCACCCATGAGTGCACCCCCTGCGAGGCAGCGAAGGAAACTCGCTAGGTCGGGCGTGACGATTTTGAAACGACCGGCCGTGATACCGCCTAGTATAGCGCCCAAAAGAAGCGCAAAGGCTAGTATGGCCTTCAGGCCCTCGCCGGATGTAATGCCACGCGCTAAGTCGGTCAGGGCGTCCGAATAGGTCCAGTCTTGCTGGGAGGCCAACGCTATCACGAACGTGACGCCGATGATGGTCGTTGCGACATGTGGTAACGAGAGGTACTTGCGCAAAGTACTCCCCGTCCGCCGCATGTTCCGGAAATGCATGTAGAGCCGCGCGACGATCAGTGGAACGATCAGGATGGCAATCCCCGTTGCGGCCGCGATCAGCGGAGATCGACTGTCCAATGGCACTCGTGCTGGAATACACGCACTCGCAAGACCACCTAGATAGAACCCAAGCGGCGTGGCCAAATAGCGCAGCTCTCCTGAACCTATGCGCGCGACAGTGCCAAAAATGCAAGCGCCGTTCACCAAAGCTCCGATGCCGAACAACACGCCCCCTGCCACTGCCCCGATGCCGACAGAGTAGGCTGGGGGAACGACGTGTAGAAGGTGTGCCTCACTCAACAAAACAAAGCTCATGGCGGCCCAGAGCGATGCTTCAAACAGCGCAATCAGCCGCTTGAAACGCCCTTTAACAACAACTTCTTCCAAAGCAGCCACGGTACATGTGCTTCCGCGCTGGTTCGCGAAGCCGGTGACGCCGGCCGCGATTGCGGCGATCAGAATGTGCATATATCCACGATCCTCTCGAATCCCGGCGTACGGCTCATCCTGCTTATAGTTATGGTCGTCACCGACGGATTTCGGTCAGAAACGGTTCCAGACGTTGACCCACCGCTTGGCTCCAAATCGACGTTGCGTTGCATCCGAACCCGAATCCAGAACGGTCTTGGGCAGAAATGGACGAGCAAGCGCACGCCTAGGTTATCCCACTGGCCACGACGGTAAGTGCTGAGATCATTGAGAGGAAGGCAATTGCCGAGCCGATCAGAGGCAAGAGCATGTGGATCGGCGCACACGGGCCAGAGCGATCAAACTGCTTCATTTTCGTGACCTGCTTCTTTGAATGACGGATGAGCGCCATCATGTGGGTGCGGGCCAAAACAGAGAATGCTGCAGGCACTCGCCTTTATGCTTTGGAGGCTCAAATGTGAGGTTACGAATGTGAGGTTTCGGAACTGTCTCGACTCTCGATGAAGCGGAGATCACACTGGGGCTCTCTGATTTGGTCTTCCGAGAACAACGTTGTATCCGAACTCGATATGCCAGCTCCTCGCGACCCAAGTTTTTGCGCCATTTGACAGCAAAACTGGCCGAGTTGCCAAGACCGCGCGACTATCCGGGGTGATACGTGTGCCTTTAGGGAACAACCGCGTCAGGAATTTGACCAGAGGCATGGGTGAACGGTTCTGCGGGATAAGGATGCCGCCGGCTTCTCGATTGCCGGGACCTACGAGCAAGCGCTAGGCAGACGAGTTGCAACATATGATGAGAGATCCTTCATTCGCGCCAATCGAAGACCTGCCACACGGCGGCGGATTTTTGAAAGTGTCTGCCCGTCAGGCTCAGGACCCCTCACTGCCGACGATTATCATGCTGGGCGGACTGCTTGCCGATCAGTTGGAAGCTGGTTCGCGATCCGGGGTAGTCGCCGATCTGTGCGTAGAGACGGGGCTTGGCTGCGTCCGATTCAACTATTCGGCCCATGGAACGACGCCGGCGACCGCGTCAAGCGGACTTTTCAAGGACGTGAGCGTCACGCGATTGCTTCACGATGCCATCGCGGTATGTTTGGCGAAAAGCAGGCGGGACGTAGCACTCGTCGGATCGTCTCTGGGCGCCGGACTTATGCCCTATCTTGCGAGCGCCTTGGCGGAGCATGGGCGCGACACGGTTGGTGTATTTGGCATTTCATCCGTTCTACCTGTGGCGCTTCAAGCATTTGTTACAGCTCAGGTCAACGCGGAGGACGCCGCAGACTTCGAACGGGGCGCATCGGTTACGATCACGAGCCCAACGCTGCCTACATCCATCCGGATAAGAAAAGCGCAAATAGCCGACTTGGAAGAGTTGCCTCCGCCGGCGCCGCCGAAGCTGTCGCCGGGCCGCGCGAGATTCATACGCGGTGAGGACGATCCACTCTCGTCGGAAATCCACAATCAGGCACTTGCTTCTGCCTTTGGTCTTGACTTGAGCTCGGTACATGTCGTGCAAAAAGGTCACGACATTGACAAGCGCGTGATGGCCGATCACCTTCGTCCTTGGTTACGGCGGATGGCAGCGAAGTAAAGCGTGGGCTCTGTTCAGAGTCGCGGGGAGCAATGTTGCTGGCCTGCGCATAACATCAGTGCAGAGGCCAATTGCTCGAGATGGACGTCTGAGGCGTGTAGCGAATACCTGCTGCAATCGCTTCGTCTGCTTCGAGGCGAATGGAAAGGGGTTTAATCGCGAGATCGTCATCTTCTCGGCATCGGCATTGACGGTTGCGTTTCAAGCGTAACTCGAAAGCTATCGACGCCTCCTCGTCGCCAACTCACACTGGTATCACGACTTGGACAAGTGACTGATTCTAAAGCGCCCGCCGCGAACACTCATATGCACCGAAAGTACGCAACAATGTTCCATCCCACAGCCCGGTCCGGACACCTCCTCCCGAATGTCGAGATGAGGTTCACTTGTGAGGCTGCGAACCCAAGCGCTACAATCTGACCGACATCTCACGTCAAACTTCGCAATGCCTGCAGCCAGTCGACCAATGCAGAACTATCACGCTCCTCGGCTTCGGGTCCTCATCGTCGATCAAGATCCACAGGATCGACGGAGAGCAACAGAGTATCTCAAGATGCAACGGATCGGGGTGGTGATGTCCACGGACAAGCCTTCCGATATCATACCTTATCTTACCGAATTCGATTGTGACCTCGTGACCCTTGATCTGTCTACCAATCCGAACGCAACCCTTACATTGCTGTCCAATATCCGGTCCCGGTTCAACTCTCCTCTTCTCGCGACCGTGCCATCGTATTCCGGCGAGGCGCTACGCGTGGCAACGTTGGAGCTCGGTGCTGATGATTGCATCGCCAAGCCGTTCGGGCTGGGAGAGTTTCTGGCTCGTATTCGTGCCCTTCTTAGACGACGCGTCCGTCAGCATGAGCGCGATCCCTCACCGGGCTTGCCGGAACCGCGGCATTGCCGGTTCGGTGACTGGCAACTCGATCCATCTACCCGCCAGCTGGCTGTCGTGTCGGGCGATTCGTGTGTGCGGCTGAGCAAGGGTGAGCACACGCTTTTGGCTGCTTTTCTCCACGCACCGCTAGTGGTGTTGAGCCGCGAACATCTCCTCCACGCCGCCAACGTCGATGAAGATTCATCAGACCGCTCGATCGATACACGGATCATGCGTCTGCGGCGAAAATTGAGGCCTACGCCCGAGATGCCCGAGATCATCCGCACGGTTCACGGCTTCGGCTACATGTTCATGCTGGATGTTGAGGACATCGTATGAAATCACGAACATCTGCGGTTTCTTAACCTGTCCGCGTTGGCGGTGCTTCGAATGCGATAGGTCGGCACAAAGTCGGTACTGGCCTCCCTCTTATCTACGCCCATGGATGCGCGCTGTCCGCAACATGGGTCATTAGCCTATTCTCGCGCAAACCCCGCTTATTCCCTATTATTCAGCTCTGCGGCGCGACGATCCAGCGTCAACGCGCTCGCTGCAGGTGTCGTAGGACGACGCCGGCTAGCGACACTTTTGTGCAGGTACGATCGCCACTCAGTGGCAGCACGTTTCGAGCAGCAACTACATAGCTCGGAACTTTTTCCGACTCGACGGCAAGCTGGAGAACTCAGTTAGCCGGGTATGATTCTATTTGTTCCAATCGAGACGGAGAATGCCGCTAGCGCTCGCTTTCATGCTTTGGGAGCTCAAGTGCGAGCTTGCGAAATCGTCGCGAATGACGATGCGTCTCACGAGGCTATTCGTTTGGTCGTCCGCATTTAGTTGCTGTGCGAGGCATCACCTGGGGCCTCTCGGGACCAACGTTTAACATCGACTTACAAGATTAAACTCGTCCAGCTGCGAGGAGTGCGCGACTATCCGCAGGTAGAAGGAGTGCCCTGGGGGCACAACCGCGCTTCGGACTTTGGGAGAGGAGAAACGGCGCATCAGCTTCCTTGATCCTGATGACCTTTGAAACAACTTCGAGAGGACTATCTATGTCTCAGACGGAACAATTCGACGTTGTCGTTCTCGGCAGTGGCCAGGGCGGAAAGCTGCTTGCGTGGCATCTTGGTCGTTTTGGTAAGAAGGTCGCCGTGGTGGAACGTCGTTGGATTGGCGGGTCATGTCCGGCGGTTGCCTGCCTTCCCTCGAAGAACGAGCTGTGGAGTGCGCGGATCGCTCATCTTGTTCGCAACGCAGCCCAGTTTGGTACACAAACTGATACCGTCAAAACGAACATGGGCAGGGTGCACGGCCGCAAGGAGGACATGATTGATCGCGAGATCGCATTCCACTTGAACGCCTACAAGCAAAGCGGCGTCGAACTTCTCATGGGTACCGGCCGCTTCGTGGGCCCGAAGGCGATCCAAGTCGCGCTGAATGACGGTGGCACTCGCCTGCTGGAAGGTGACAGCATTGTTATCAATGTTGGCTCCCGCGCGGCCGTCCCGGATATCCCCGGCCTCAAAGCAGCCCGTCCACTCACTCACATCGAAGCGCTCGAGCTCGACTATTTGCCGTCGCACCTGATCGTGCTTGGAGGCGGCTATGTCGGTGTCGAGATGGCGCAGGCGTACCGCCGGTTTGGCAGCCAAGTTACGGTTATCGAGCCGGGCCCCCAGCTCATGGGACGGGAGGATGCAGACGTTTCCGAGGAGATTCGTGGGATTCTGAGCCGCGAAGCGGTGGGAGTGCTGCTGAACGCCAAGCCGGTTAGCGTCGACGGACTTTCTGGCGATGCGGTTGCAGTGACCGTGCGCACGCCAAGCGGCGATCGGAAGATCGAAGGCAGCGAATTGCTTGTAGCAACGGGCCGTGTTGCTAACACGGCGGCTATCGGACTCGACGAGCCTGGAGTCGAACTCGATGCTCGGGGTTTCATTCGCGTTAACGAACGTCTGGAAACGACAGCTCCCGGTGTCTGGGCGATCGGGGAGTGCTGCGGTAGTCCGCAGTTCACGCATGCCTCGGTCGATGACTTCAGGATCGTCAGGGACAACATGGCGGGAGGCGCCCGCAGGACCGATGATCGGCTCATCCCTTATGTGATGTTCACTGATCCACCGCTTGCCCATGTTGGCCTGTCTGAGCGCGAAGCCGAGCGGCTGGATATGCCTGTACGCATCGCCAAGCTGCCGATGAGCAATGTGCTGCGCACGGCGGCAACCGATGAGACTGCCGGCTTCATGAAGGTGCTCGTCAGCGCAGAGGACGATCGCATTCTCGGCTTTTCAATGATTGGCTCGGAGGCTGGCGAGGTCATGGCTGTAATTCAGACCGCCATGATCGCTGGAATGCCTTACCCAAAGCTGCGTGACGCGGTTATTGCTCACCTGACCGTCTCCGAAGGATTCGGTCCGCTGTTTGCCAATGTGCCAGCGCGGTCCATGTGAACGTCCGACGACCTTATCTACCATCGCTGCTCCGGAGACGATAATGCACGGAACCAAAGAATCGGCGAATGTACAGATCGAACATCGTGCCAAGTCGCGTCGACTTTCGAAGCGTCCACCTTTCGAGTGCATTGCTCTGCTTTTGCAAGGTGGCGGGGCACTCGGCTCCTATCAGGCCGGCGTTTATGAAGCGCTCGCCGAGGCCGACCTGCATCCTGATTGGCTTGCCGGGATTTCGATCGGTGCGTTCAACTCTGCGATCATTGCCGGAAATGCTCCCGGCGAGCGGGTCGACAAGCTCCGTGCCTTCTGGCGGGAGATCACCGCCAATCCGCTGCTCAGCTGGGCCGCGACAATGGGAATCCCCTGGACGAGAGGCGATTTCGCGCGCGGACTCTTCAACCAGATGAGCGCGGCCATCGCTCTGTGCCAGGGCGCGGCCAACTTTTTCGCCCCGCGCCATCCGCCGCCCTGGCTGCATGCGGACGGTACCCCCGAGGCGACGAGCCTTTACGACACGAAACTGCTCAAGAGCACGCTTGAGCGTCTCGTGGATTTCGACCGGATCAACTCCGGTGAGACGCGGCTGAGCGTCGGTGCGGTTAATGCTCGTACCGGCAATTTCGTCTATTTCGACAATACGACGCACACCATCGGTCCCGACCACGTGGTCGCGAGCGGCTCGCTTCCGCCCGGCTTTCCAGCGGCTCGAATCGAAGGTGAATATTACTGGGACGGCGGCCTCATCTCGAATACGCCGCTGCAATGGGTCACCGACTACGGACCCCGCCAAGATACACTCGCTTTCCAGGTCGATCTCTGGAGCGCCCGCGGCGACCTGCCCCGCAACCTGGCAGAGGTCGCCACACGTCAAAAGGAGATTCAGTATTCGAGCCGAACCCGGGCAAACACGGACCAGTTCAAACGAATGCAGCAGATTCGCTGGGCGCTCGCAGGTCTATTAAGCAAGCTTCCGGAAGAGTTGCGCGATGAAGACGAAGTCACGATCCTGAAGGACGCCGCCTGTCATAAGGCATACAACATCGTTCATCTGATCTATCGGGCGAAGAACTACGAGGGGCACTCAAAAGACTACGAGTTTTCTCGCCTCTCAATGGAGGACCATTGGTGCGCCGGTTATCACGATGCGGTACGCACGCTCCGGCATCCGGAGGTGCTGGCTCGCCCAAGCAATCGTGACGGCGTTTTCACCTTCGATCTCGCGCGCGACGGTCGGGAATAGCAAAGCTAGGGAGCATCGAGAATGCGGGAAAAGGAACTGCTTGAGCGGGCCTTCGCAATGCCGGTGACGAGCCCGGCTTATCCGCCAGGTCCATATCGCTTCATCAATCGTGAATATCTGATAATCACCTATCGTACCGATCCGGCTAAGCTGCGAGCGGTGGTACCGGAGCCCCTCGAATTTAATGAGCGTCAACCGCTCGTTAAATTCGAGGTCATCCGCATGCCCGATTCGAATGGATTCGGCGACTATACCGAAACCGGCCAGGTGATTCCCGTCACCTTTCGTGGCCGCGAGGGTGGCTACAGCCATTGCATGTTCCTCAACGACGAGGGGCCAATCGCCGCAGGGCGCGAGCTCTGGGGTTTTCCGAAGAAATTGGCGAACCCGACGCTACGAACCGAGATCGACACACTCGTTGGTACTCTCGATTACGGACCGCTCCGGGTCGCGACAGGGACGATGGGATACAAGCACCGCGAGTTCGACCTGAAGCAGGCCAAGGCATCGCTCGAAGAGCCTAACTTCCTACTGAAGATTATCCCCCATGTAGACGGTAGCCCACGGATTTGCGAGCTCGTCGAATATCGCCTCGAGGACGTCATTTTGAAAGGGGCCTGGACCGGACCGGCTGCCCTATCACTGACGCCTCACGCTCTGGCGCCGCTCGCCGACCTACCTGTGCTGGAGGTCGTTTCGGCAATCCACCTTCGCGCTGATCTCACCCTCGGCTTTGGCAAAGTCGTGCACGACTATTTGCGACAACGGGCGGGAAAGTCGGTTCACAGTACGGAGACGAGCGATGTCCTCTGAGCAAGGCCGCCGTCCCACCGGTTGCCGCCCAGAGGAGAGAAGTCCGCATCGTCGCTGGCGGCGAGCTACCGGTAGGAAAATCCACCGGCTCGCCAAATCGCGATTACTCCAATTCGCTGAGAAGCCCTCGTGCGTTTTGCAGATCTGGCGTTTCAAAACCCTCCGTGAACTGGCCGTAGATAGCGGCGAGCTGCTTGCGTGCGCGGTCCCCTTCATCGGTATTGCGTTGCAATTGTGCAAGCGTGCCCGCTGACCTTAGTTCCCAAGCCAGTGCGGACTGCTCGCGCGCGATCGCCAGCGACCGATTGAGGCAGCCAATGGCTTCAATTCGCGCGGCTGGTGCTTCTGCAAGTATCTGGCCCTTGATCCGCAGAAGCTCCGGCAGGTCGAAGGTTGCACCACTTTGAGCCGCCTGCTTAAGAGCTCCGTTGATGGTAGCCATAGCTTCGTGGTTTTTCCCGAGATTGCGTAACCCCGTGGCCAGCACACCCGCAAAGCGCGTCGCCAGAATCGTGTGACGTTCGGAGTGCAATGTCTGCAGGGCAGTCCGTAGCAAGGAGAGTCCTTCCGTTTGGTCTCCACGGCGAGTAGTGAGCTCTCCTTTGAATGCAACTCCGACCGCATTGTAAGGTTCCAATGAGTACCGCTCGGCATAGATGCTGAGCTGTGTAACAAGGTCGTCCGCTCTGACTAGATCTCCGCACCATAGAAATATGGACGTCGTGTAGATCAGGGAGATGCAGACCGAAATCGGATTATCGCAGTCCGCGCTCTCATCAATGGCCTGGTTGGCAATTCGCTTCGACTGATCTGAGAATCCCCGCAGCCAGAGCGCGCGCGCGAGGGCAACAAGTGCGCGAATACGCTGATCGTATCCGAAACAGGTGATGCTGTGGCGTCCCAGTTCTGCGGCTCTGATTATTCCAGCCTCGCAATAGCGTTGCGCCGCCGCCTGATCACCCGACAGATGATAAGATACGCCGAGCGTCCAGTCCGCCACAAGGCGGCCGATCGGAGCCTCCGCGGCGTCTGCAAGCTCGGCTCCTTCTTTTGCGACGGAAAGCGCGCCGCTAAAATCTCCAACCCGGGTCAAAAACATGTTCAAGCCGAAGAGCAGCCGCAGCTGATTGTCTCGGTCTCCCAGTTCACGCGCCAAGGTCAACGCTCGTTCGATCGCGCCGCGAACCTGATCGCCGTTTCCCGTTGAAAACATGGATGATATCGCTCTCGCTTCCTGGAGAGCCATCTCGTGCCTTGTAGCGCGATGAGGCGCGCCCATCACGGCGAGAGCCTGCTCACACCACTTCTGACATTCACCCAGCAAAGAAAGTCCCACAAACAGCGGAGCGGCCGCCGCGGCAAGCTCAACGCCGATCTCTGGTTTGCCGTGATCTGAAAACGCCCATTCGAGCCCTGCGCGGATATCTCCGAGATAGCGGGTGTATCCGGAGAGGTCGTGGCCGCCACACGTCGACTGGACGACCGTGTCATTTCCCAGACATTGGGCAAAATAGATCGCATGGCGTGCGGCGATATCGCCGAATCCCGCGCGCTCCGAAAGCTTGCCAATGGCGTATGCGCGCGTGGTCCCCATAAGTCTGTAATACGTTGTCCCGTCTATAAGAGACGCTGACACCATAGATTTGGCCGCCAGGCTATCGATCGAACCGGCAAGATTTGCTCGGTCTGCCTCTGAGTCGACGGCAACGAAACGTGCCGCGTCAAGGGTGAAAACGCCAACAAAGATGGCCAGCTTACATAGAGTGCGCCTATCTTGCTCCGACAAGAGATTGAAACTCCAGTCCAGCAACGCGTTCAGAGTTTGATGTCGGGGCAGTGCCATTCGCCGGCCATGCCAAAGCAGATTGAAGCGATTGTCGAGTAAGTCTGCAGTCCCGCGAACACCATGAAAACCTACTCGGCTTGCAACAAGTTCGATTGCAAGCGGAATGCCATCAAGTCGGCGACATATCCCGGCAACCACAGGCGCATCGTCATCGTTGAGTTCGAAGCGATTGCCACTTGCTGCGGCGCGTTCCATGAAGAGCTGAACTGCAGGAAATGCCAGCGCATCTGCGGCAGTGATTCCTTCGTCTCGTGAAGGATGATCAAGCGCACGGAGAAGGTGCACGTGTTCGCCCTCGGCACGTAGCGCCTCTCGGCTGGTCGCAAGAATGTGGGTTTCCGAAGTATCGCCGATGACACCCTCGGCCAGCATGGCAGCCGCTTCGATCATGTGCTCACAGTTGTCGAGCACAATAAGCGTCTTCCTGTCGCGAAGAAAAGCGAGCAAGCTCGAGACAGGGTAGCTTGCCTGCACCGCCAAACCGAGGACAGACGCGATTGCTGTCGGCAGCAGATTGCCATCGTTGAGTCCGGTCAAATCCACAAAATAGACCTGCCCCTCGAAGTTGCTCTGTATGGAGTGGGCGACCGTGACTGCGGTGGTCGTCTTACCCATTCCGCCAGAACCAACGATCGTCACGAATCGCGACGTAATTAATTGGGCCAATAGCTCGCGGACCGTGTCATCGCGGCCGATCATTCTCGCCAGGCGAGTCGGCAGATTGCTGTGTTGTGCCGGAACGGTTGCGACAGCCGAGGTCGTCGACCAGCTCACGGGAGCAACAAAGCAGTAACCATGACCGGCAACGTTGGCGATGTAGCGAGTGTCGCCTAGTCCATCCTCAAGTGCCTTGCGCAGCCCAGCGATATGAACACGCAAGTTTGCGGTCTCAACAGTGGTGTTGGGCCAGACGCGGCTTATCAATTCATTTCGTGTGACGGTCTCACCAGCCCGTTCGACCAGCAGCATCAGGATGTCGAGGGCTCGGCTGCCTAGGTTACAACGATCGTTACCCTTCTTGAGCAACCGCCTTGTGACGAAAAGGCGGAAAGGGCCAAACGAAGCGACGTCCGATACTGATGAGCTCTGGCTTCCGTTCATTTGCGCAATTCCAAAATCAGTGATCAGCCACGCGGAAGGTTGAGATCGCGTACCGCAAGCTCCTACGACACGGGATACCGCAATACAGTGACGCACCCAGTTTTCTTGCCTGCACTGCATCGGCACGCGCGCCAACTATGTAGAATGCCGCTGCCTAGGTCAAAGTGGCAAAATTGATACCTAGTGACTCTTTAGACAAGTAAATGCCAAGGGCACTCGCGCGACATGCACGCGCATCAGCATCCATCTACGATCCAACGCGGTCTAGATATACGATGGTGTCGGGCTCCGAGACTGGTTGCAATCGAGGTGAACGTCCACGAGTCCAGGGGCGGACGAGCACCCGGCTTTCCTGCATCATCGAATACTTCATCGAGACAAATTCTGCCTATCTCACGGAAGACCGTCACCAATGCTCACTCGGTGGACTCCGTCAGTCAGACGCCCTAGCGGCTGTCAGGCCAACGCTGGTGCGCCGCGAATCGTCAGAATGAAGGTATCTATCGAACGGCTGTCGACCGATCACATGCTTGATGCTCCATTGCGCTGAGGATGATTAGCGCCTCACTATGCTGGAGAGAAACGCTCGAGCTCTGTCAGACTCTGGCCTGTCAAAAAACTCAGAGCAGGCTCTATCTTCGACGATCACTCCAGCGTCCATGAACAGAACACGGGTGCCCACACGTTGGGCGAATCCCATCTCATGGGTGACGACGACCATCGTCATACCTGATCGGGCCAAGTCGACCATCACATCCAGGACTTCGTTGATCATTTCAGGGTCGAGCGCAGACGTCGGCTCGTCGAACAGCATGACAAGCGGATCCATGGCCAACGACCTGGCAATTGCGACCCGCTGTTGTTGCCCTCCAGAAAGCTGGGAAGGGTATTTTGCGCCGTGCGCCGAGAGGCCGACCTGCTTTAACAACGTCTTGGCACGATCAATGCTCTCGTCACGGCTCCGCTTCAGAACTTTCTGAGGCGCAAGGGTGATGTTCTCGATGCAAGTCAGGTGAGGATAAAGTTCGAAGCTCTGAAACACCATCCCTACGCGAGATCTAAGCTTGTAGATCTTGGTCTTCGGCGATTTGATCGATTCCTGATCAACAACGATATCGCCCCTCTGGAAGCTCTCGAGGCCGTTGATGCATTTGATCAGCGTGCTCTTGCCCGAGCCCGACGGACCACACACCACGACGACTTCACCCCTTGCGATCGAAGCGCTACACTCGGTTAGAACTTGATGCGATCCGTACCATTTACAGACGCCGTCGATCTTTATCATCGGGCAACCCTTCGTTTCGAGAGATTGAGGCCTGCCTCGGCTGCGTAACAGAGAAGGAAATAGACCACCGCAACAAAGCAGTAGATCTCCACTGGCCGACCCTCGCGATTGGCCACGATGTTGGCAGATGTCAGAAAATCGGTAAGGCCGACTACAAAGGCAAGCGACGTATCCTGGAAGATGATGATCGATCGCGTGACAAGCACGGGATACATATTTCGTATTGCTTGCGGCATCACGACATATCGGAGCGCCTGAACGTGGGATAACCCCGTTGAGAGCGCGGCCGAAAGCTGACCGCGCCTTACGCCCTGAATGCCGGATCGAACTATCTCCGCGAAATAGGCCCCTTCGAAGAACACAAAGGCGATCAGGACCGAGTAGAAGGGGCCTACCGGATGTCCGGTCACGATTGGCACCAGAAAATAGAACCAGAACACCGCGAGAACGAGGGGGATCGAACGGAAGAGGTTGACGTACAGTTTTGCTGCTGCCGAAAGAGCCCACCACGGGCTCAGCCGGCATAACGCCAGAATAACGCCAACGATGATTCCTCCAGCTACTGCCAGCAAAGTCAGCAGGATGGTCAGCTGCATACCGGCCCAGAGCCAAGGAATGTTCTGGGTAATCACTGACAGATCGAACGAGCTCATTTGATCGCCACCTCCGTTCCCAGGCCGCCGGCGTTTGACAGCTGCCGGTTCACGGCCCCGGCGATGCCCAAACAGGCCCACGAGATCAGCGCATACAGGACGGTCGCGGCCGTAAACGCCTCGAAGCCCTGGAACGTGAAGCTTTCCACCTGATGCGACTGAGCGGTCAGTTCAAGCACACCGATCGTCAAAGCAACCGACGAGTTCTTGAAGATTGCCAGAAACTCGGAGGTCAAGGGCGGCATCGTCAATCGGAACGACATCGGCAACAGCACGTAGCGATAGGCCTGGTAGTAGGTCATTCCAGACGCCAGGGCCGCATTCCTCGGCCCATTTCCCGCCGCTTCCAATCCGGACCGTATGATCTCCGCTATTCGTGCCGAGGTGTAGAGGGCAAGACAGAGGCATCCCATCGTGAACTCCGGGATAGGCAATTGACGCTTTAGAAAGAAGCCAACGGCCTTCGGGACAACCTCTGGAAAGACGAAGAACCATAGAAACATCTGCACAATGAGGGGGACGTTGCGAAACGCCTGGACGTACCAGGCGCAAAGCAAACGGATGGCACGATATGGCCCCGTCCGAAGCGAGCCGACCAATGTGCCCAGCGGGAGCGCAATGGCCCACGCTAGACACGACAGTGCGACGGTGACGCCAAGCCCCTGCAGCAACCATGAAAGATACGGCTGCTCGAAAATTATACCCCAGTTCCATCGATAGCTCATGGCTACGGCATGAACCCGGCGATCTTATACAGAAAGACGTTCGCCTCACTCATGGGAACACCGAGCGGCTCGAACCACTTCTTGTATATCGCTGCTATTTCGCCCGACCGATACATTTCGGAAAGCGCGGTGTCGACGACAAGTCGGAAATCGGGATCGTCTCGACGAATGACAATGGCGTAGGTTTCGAAAGTCAGGGGATCACCAGTCACTTTCAACTCGGCCTCTTGGCGAGCTCCGGCCTTGATCCCGTACAATACAATATCGTCGGTGACATAGCCGTCCACGCGATCGTTCTCGACTGCCAACAAGCCCGCTGCATGGTCCGCGAAAGTGATGACTTTCGTACCCTTGTACGCCGGCGTTTCGACGAGAGACTTCACCGTCTTCTCGCCGTTCGTACCTTGCGCCACCCCGATTATCTTGCCCTTCAGGTCTTCCCAATTCGACACGCCCGATGTCACCTTGGTGAGAATTCGCGCGCCCACAACGAAGGTTGGGGACGAGAACGCGACCTGGTGCATTCGAGACAGCGTGATCGAAGTCGTGCTGCATTCCATGTCGAGCGTCCCGTTCGCGAGGAGCGGGATGCGCGCCGCAGGCGCCGTGGTCAGGTACTTGATCTTGAGATCAGGGGCGGAGATCTTATTGCGGATAACGTCAACGACGCGGTTGCAAAGATCTACCGTGAACCCCACGGTCTTGTTCTCCTTGTCGATATAGGAGAATGGCTTGGACGACTCCCGTGTTCCAAGCGTTATGACCCCGTTGTCCTTGATCTTCTTCAAGGTGCCGGTAAGATCCTCGGCAAAAGCTCCGCCGCCAGTACAAGCAGCGAAGGCGAGAGCTAGTCCAAGGGACAGGCTGTTGATTCTCATGTTACTCCTCCCACTGCAGAGACGTACGGTCGAAAACGTCTGGTGCGGCCAACTCCGATTTTAAAACGCTGGCCGAGTTTATGATTACGATGCAAGCGTCCGCTGCAATCTCTTCCCATTTCAGTCCGAGTTCGACGGCGGCAAGAGCCGTTCCTGCTTCAAGTCCAAGGCACACGCCGTCGGTTGAACTCATCTCACGCACAGCTTTCCTAGCCTGCATTGGGTTGATGGCATAAGCGCCGCCTTGTGAGATCGCGTCCAGTACCGCCGGAGCCATCGTGGGAGCTGGTGTGCGCATTCCACCACGCGGCGTATCAATCCGGGGCCATGGCTTGACGTTGCTAAGCCCCGATCGAAATGCCTCCACTAGCGGGGAGCAACCCTCATACTGGCTAATAACAAGACGCGGTACATCACCATCCACCTCTCCGCGTAGCTTGATACCCTCGAATGCCCGCTTTAGTGCGAGTAGTGCGGTTCCCCCCCCAGTCGGGCAGACCACGTAGTCGGGAAATCGTCCGTCGAGCTGTTCGACGATTTCATAACCTATCGTCATCTTTCCGATGATCCTGTGAGGGGTGCGGCTAGCCGATACATTCTGAAAGCCCCTGACCTGAGCGATTTCGTCCGACAACCTGGACGCATCGGTCCAATCGTCGAGCAATACCAGCTCAGCTCCTGCAAGCTGGATTTGCAGAACGTTGGCATAGAGCACATCGCGCGGAACCACGCACACGCATGGCAAGCTGGCACGTGCCGCGTAAGCTGCGAAAGCCGCACTCGCATTGCCGGTACTGTTAAGGACGACCCCTACTGCCCCCTCTTGCCGAAGGTGGCTGATGGTGTAGGACGCGCTACGGTCCTTGAATGACCCCGTCGGATTCTGACTTTCATCCTTGATGAGGAGCCGGCGGCATCCGATCCGTGCCGCGGTGCGTGGCGCATCTAGAAGAGGAGTCCATCCCTCTTCCATCGTTATCCGTCCTTCTCTTCCTACCGAAGAGAGAACATCATAACGCCACATCGAACTGACCGACCGATCAACCATCATGTCAGAGCGCCTTAGCTGGACCCGATTTGCGCAGCCACTATCGCGATTTCGACCGAGAACTCCTTCGCACCGGGGACCGACTGGACGCATGCTCGTGCCGGTGCGGCACCTCTAGGGACCCACGCTTCCCAAACAGAATTCATCTCCGGCGCCGCCGCGATATCCTTCAACCAAACCATGGCCGAGAGGAGACGCGACTTGCTGCTGCCAGCCTTCTTGAGAAGGGCATCGATCTTCTCCAGTATCTCTCTGGTCTGATCGGCAACGGAAACGTCCGACCTATTCGGCAGGAGACCGCCGAGGTGGACCATGTTGTTGAAGGCCACGATTCGACTGAGACGTGAGGACGTGTCGTAACGAAGAATGCCGTCGATCTCGACTGGAAGCAGCTTGGAGTTGTTCACCTTATCAATCCGGCAAGTCATCCGGATGCGATCACGCCCCATCAGGTCGTCTGATCCCGTAGTCGCGAATCCGCCGTTTGCGTAGAACGGAACGGCAGCAACGCGGGAGTTGCACCATGCCAGGCTTGACTTGCTCGAAGCCGCATGAGCCAGAAGCCCGTTCAGGATCCCGGATCCGACTCCCTTGCCATGGTATTCTGGATCGACTGCCATGCCCACGATCCTCCAGGCGTCCTGGTAGATGGATTGCGGGAGTGGAGAGGGCCATACGCTCCCTACCCCAATGACGTTGTCCCCGATCAACGCTCCGACATGCAAAGCTTCGGCACTGTCGTCGGCGGGATACGCTAGTTCCTGCACCGATCGCTCTGGATGCAGAACCCGTTTGCGCAAGCTTAGTGTGTCGGATGCCGACAACGACCGAAAAGATACTTCTCTTGACAAGATTACCTCTATTCTCACTCGGGGAACCGACCCCGGATTTTCATATCGCGGCCTTGAACGGCGATTCGAGAGAAGCTAGCGAACTAGTAATCCCAGCTACCGCTCTCGTTTCAACCGACAGCCAGAGCCGCCGCTGGCCGTCGCCCCGCAGATTCTTTGGTTATGCAGTTGCACGCCGCGCTTGTTCGAGACCGGCGCGGCCATCCCAGACGCGGCTTGGAATGCAAACCCATCCCTCGAACAGCTTGCGACACGTTCTGATCAGGGAGGCTTGCTTGAGTTCGAAATTAGCCGGCTCAGTCCCCGTGGACTCGGTCTCCACTTCGATTACACCGCTCGGGTGCTCGATGACGATATTCTTGACGGGCGAGGAAGGCAGCACCGCGTAATCTGCAGCAACCGTGCCCGCGAGGACACAGGCGGTGGACAGTGCCATGGCGCCAGTCACGGAATGCGTTGCGTGGCAATTGTAGGGCACGAAATCGCGCGATGCGATCACACCGCCCTTGGTCGGTTGAGAAACAAGAATCGGTTTGGGGATGACCAGCTTGGACGTATCTCCCAACCCCATTCGCCGCCCAGCTTCGTTACGCATGGATTCCAGGCGCGAAATCAATTTTTTATCGGCGTCGAGCTCAGCCTTGCTTTCATTCCCGCGCTTGCCGACAGCGTTGGCGGGCACGATCATCAACGGGACGGCAACGTCGATTAAGGTGACCTCAACATCGTCGATCACTTCGCGAATTTTATCTGTCGGAAGGAGCTTCTTGGTCTTGCTACCGATCGTCTTCGCGAAGTTGCACCGTACGGGAGCCGCCGTTCCCGTCACGCCGTCGATCGCAGCACCACCCTCGTACGTCACCTCACCCCGCGGCGTCTGCAGCTCCACGACAATCAGCGATTCCGTATTCGTGTTGTAGATCCGAACGGATGTCGTCGGATGATTCGCTTTGACCAAGCCTTTTTCAATTGCAAAAGGACCGACCGCACTCAACATGTTTCCGCAGTTTGAAGCGTAGTCGACGATCGAGCTATTTGGATTCACCTGAACAAAAAAGTAGTCAACATCTGCGTCCGGGCGCGCCGACTTCGATACAATAGCAATTTTGCTGGTCAGCGACTCCGCACCGCCGATCCCATCGATCTGACGGGGATGCGGTGATCCCATCGCTGCGAGCATGATACTATCGAGGAGGCCACCGGGATCGTTCGGGAGGTCCGACGCCAAGAACAACGGCCCTTTCGAAGTGCCGCCGCGATACATGGTAGCCGGAATACGTGTAATCATTTCTCTTCCTCGTTGTTTGGGCTTGCTCGTTGTTTGGGCTTGAATGCCCGTCAGGTTTCGCTCGCGCGTTTTGATGCGGGAATTCCACCGAGTGCGGTTGTGACACTCTCGACACTCGAAAGGATCGAGGACAAAGCAGCCCTCATCGCCGAGCGTCCCCAGCGGCTCGCAGGGCCAGAGATCGTGACGGCCCCAAGAATGCCGACCGATCCATAGACGGGAACAGAAATCGAACCGACGTCCGGCGTTCTGACGCCGATCCCGATGAAATAACCCTGCTGCCTGGTCCGGACGATGTCGGCCTTCAGCTTGACTGGATCCAGATCCGCTTGGACCGCGGCTCGCAGCAAGGGATCCAATTCCGGGCCGGACAGTTCGGACATCAACGCGCGTCCGGTCTCACCGGCGAAAAGCGGCAGCGTTTCTCCAATCGGAATGACCCGACGAACCGCGTATGTCCCCTCGACCACGTCGACACAGACCCGGGACTCGCCAACTCTCACATGGAGCGATACCGTCTCGCCGTGATCGGATGCTATTTTTTCCATCATGGGGCGAGCCCGACCTCGTATGTCGAGCCTCGATACGCAAAGCACGCTTAGCGACAGAAAGGTTGCGGCGACAACATACCCTCCCACGGATTGGTCACGGCCGATAAAGCCGGCGTTCTCGAGCGAGCGAAGCAGCCGATAGGCAATGCTCTTGTGTAGACCAGCACGTGCCGCCACTTCTTCGAGCAGGACGGGCCGATTCCCTGACGCGATGATCTTGAGCACGACCAGGGCGCGGTCGACCGTTTGCGACCCGCCGGAGGAATTGTCTGATTTCGACACGGGAGACTCCATTCTCTTATATCGAAACCATTGGTAGCAACCGTAGGGTGCGGCAGTCAACCCCACGCGACGGCCTGGGTGAAGGGCAACTGTCTCGGATAGTGCGCTGTTCATCTGGCTGCCGATCGCAAGACGTGGACTAGGGCGTGTACTCTTTAAAGAGGGACGCCGCGGATCACCGCGCGTTTGATGTCTGCTTTGCCCTTAGCGGCGGGGCCAAAGTGGACATCGCAGTGAAGGGTCTTTTCATGGCGCTCGAAGTCGAACGACGATTTCGCCTGCTCGCTTACTGTCATTAGCGATGGCATTGAGGGCCCGCCGGGCGTCTTCAAGGTCTGGCGGTTCTGCGCTCAGCCAGTTTAACCCCGCCTCTGCATTCATGAGCGTCGCCGTGAGCGCGTCGACGATTGCACCATAGGTGTGCACAAATTCCGCTGACGTCTGCATAGGCGCTTCACCTTTCGCGCGATAACAACTCGGCTTCGACTCGTAGGACATAGCGCGCTCCTTAGTGGGGCTGTGGAAACGATTCGGTGGTGTCGGCCCGAAGAGCCGCTCCAACGTCCATCTCTGCTCAGGCATCCGCCTCTTCATGAGTACACGCCCTAATAAAACGGGTAGTAGCGAAGAGTGGTCATGACGATGTTGTCGTCAGTGGAAGCGCGGACGCCTCCAGCGCCCGGCAATAACTCACGCTTGGTGTACGAGTACTGGAGGCCAGCCCGGATGTAGCCATAGGACCCTTGGTACAGCCTGTCCCAAATGCCGCCCGTGACCTGCCAGATCGAACCGGTTACACCCGCACACGTTCCGCCCTCGACATTGCAGCCAGTGTTGACGAGCGTAGGCACGCCGTAGCCAATATATCCCGACGGATTGGTCGCGGTGGGCCCGCCCAGACCATAGGCTGCGGCCGTCTTTTCGATGCCTCCATAGGCGTACATATCAATCTGAGGCGTAGCGTGGAGGACGAAGCCTCCGAAGATGTCCAGGTTGGCGAGCGGAACGATAGCCCCGTTGGTCGACAAAGTTGCATCAGGGAGCGACGTCGAGCCGTAGCGCCCCATTCCCCGACCAATGAGCGCACTCCCCTGAAACTCGAGCGTTTTGGGGATCAGTTCTGCAATGATACCACCGCCGACGCCGTAGCCATTGGCATTCTGGTTTGTCGAACCGCCGGCAAATCCCGCCGGCGTCAAGGCTCCGTAATTTACGCGGTCAAAGAAATTTCGATAAGCGCCGAACGCTTCCAGGTGCAGGGTTCTACCAGCGACCTTGCCTTCATAGGCGGCCTTGGCGACGAGATCCGGCACATGGTTTAGCGACAATTGTTGATTTTGGCCGGTCTGCCCGTATCCCGAAGCTCCGGTTGCCAAGCAAGTAATGCCCGAGACTCCCGTCGCCGCGCCGAAATTCGTGGCAGACGCGCCAGGTAAAGCCGAGGAGTTGGCCACCACATTGTTGCATCCGGTGCCGGCAAACGTGGTGGCGGGCTGCTCGGCCGAAACTGCGAACCAGAGATGCTTATCGAAGTCTTTCGTGATGCGAAAACCGGGTTGACGCGCGTAAGCGAAGCCTGGGACGTCGTTGGAATCGATCACAATTGGAATCGCTTCCTGGCGCGGCGTGATGCCACCACTGTTAAGGGTCACGAGCGAAAAAGCCTGACCAGCAAGAAAGTGCCATCCGCCGGCGAAGTCATCAAGCGTCGCATAGGCGTGTCTGATTCTGGGCGCAAACGAGTCCGTCTGCGTGTAGTTGCTGGTCGTACCAGCTCCCTGGAAATCCATCTCGAAGAAGCCAGAGAGACGCCTCGACGGATCCATTGGCGCCTCCAGCAGCGCAGATATTCGCGAGCTGCGAGCCGAAAAGCGCTGCTCGTTCATATGCGCCTGAGGATTGTTCAAGGTGGGAATGCCCGTGAATGACGTCCCCATGTCGGAGTTGGTATTCCGCGTGCGGAACACGCTGTCTGCCGCGAAGTATCCACCGGGTGTGATCTTCACACCACCCCACATCCAGCTTTTGTCACCCGCTACGGCTGCCGGTGCCGGCATCTTGGAGGCAGGCGCGGGAGCAGTTGCGGCAGAGCGCTCCTCCACGACCTTGATCGCCTCCTTGTTCTTCCGCGCTTCCGACCTCTGGTCTTTGACCGCCGCTCGCAATTCGTCGAGCTGAGCCTTTTGGGCCAGCAGTTGCGCTTTCAGGTCGGCGATCTCTTTCATCATCGTATCGTCCGCGGCCATCAGCGCTGTCGACGAGACTGACGCCATTAGCAGCGCTACAGACACTTTCAGTGAAATCTTCAAGAACTTTCGGTTCGCTCGCATGTCTCCCCCTATGTCACTTCAACGCGGAAAGTGATTGTTCCGTCGGTTTCTATAATCGAAACTCTTAGTTCGACATTCGGAACTCGCTTTTTGAAACACGACCCGATGATGGCGTCAATATGAAAAATGAGTTGGGACGTGGAGCATCTAGGTCAGGTCAGCTAACGCATTTGGTTCGTTGCTCGGGCCCGTGCATGCTCGCCGCGTAGCTTTCTTGATGGGAAGCCGAACGTGAGGGGCCTCGGCAGTTGGCTGAGCAAGTTTGCTACAGTCGGTTGACTGCGCACGCGCACCTCAACCCCGTCTGAATGCGATCGGCCGAGATCGACCAGAACTCTCGCGATCGCTTGCGCACGTGTTCACCAGGAAACGGCACGCGTCTGGTCAAATCGATAATGTTGCCCGAAGGCATCCGAGCCCTGCCGCGATCGTATCCGCGGATCGTTCTCAAACGCGACTAACGACGTTTCGAGGCCTCACAGCTCCGCAATGGCTGTTTGCCGCCCCCGTTCCAATATCCGTGGCGGTAAGCCCAGAGCGGAGCTGGTCGCTCACGCTATTCGGGTACCCATTGAATATCCTGGTGAGGATTTCGGTCAGGCAGGCGAGCGGATCGAGTCGTTCAGTTTAGAGGTCTCGATGAAGAATGCGATTATCGGCCAATGCTCGGCGCCGAAGTCGGAGCCACCGAACAACATATTTTTGCGCTCGAGGGCAATCGGGCGGCGTCGGTGATAATCGATGTCGCCGAGCCGCAGTGTAGGCCACGATTCAGGATGCCCTTGTTCGCTGGGGCTTCCTCCCCGATGCGCTAGCCCGATGATGGAGCTAGACCAAGTGTATTACACAGAGTCATTTCAGCGAGGAAGCGGCCAAGAAGCCGGAACTGCCGCTAAGGCTGGGACCTGGATGAACCGATGCGCCTATGTGGTAGAGACCCGGTATGAAAGTCTGATGGCCGGTGCTGGATTTTAATGGACGCCAGAAGAAAGATTGGTCAAGCCCGCAGTAGCCCCCATAAGGATCTCCCCTTTCTAAATTGATGTTCATTTCCTCCAGATCGGGTGGGGAATAGACGCGTCTCGCCAGCTTGATCTCGGCAAAGTTCTGGATGTGCGACGCCAGTCGCTGTTCGATCCGATCGGCATAGGTCTCGCGCAGATCCTCCGTCCATCGCCTGTCCGAAGGCGCTGCAATGAGGCCGGCCGCATCTCCTTTGATGAAGCGCGGGATTTCCAGCAATTGTAGCCAGAGAACGGCCGCGCCGGGCGGCGCGCGGCTTGCATCCAGCGCGGTCGGCTGGCCGACGCAGATGGTCGGCTCGGCCGGCAGCAGACCGCGCTCCGCCTCGTTGCTGGCGCGCGAGACCCCGTCGAGCCCGGATGTCAGGTGCAGCAAGGCGACTTTCGCTAGATCCGGATCGCCGTTCCAGCGCGGGCGACCAGAGAGGGCATAGTGAATTTGCATATTGCCATTGCCATATCGAAAGTTCTTTAGCCCATCGGCGATCTCGGCTGGCGGTGGGCCGCACACGGCGAGAAGACGCCTGTACAGCTGATCAGGAGTCGTAGAGCAGATGACGCCTTTGCGCGCGTTTGCCGTTTCACCGTTTGACAGCAGCACCCCGGCCGCACGGCCGGTGCTACCTACCAATACCGAGGTTGCCTCGATCGAGGTACGGATGGTTCCGCCCTGATCAATGATCAGCAGTTCGAACGCGCGCAACAACGAGCGGACGCCTCCGACCGCGATCGGGCAGCCCGCCATCTCGATGGCGAACGCGATCACCCTGGCCATCGTTGCGGAATAAGCGCTTTCCGGTCCGAGCCCGGAATGTAGGACCCAGGGAGCCCACAGCGCATGAACCGCCTCAGAACGGTAAGTAGCTTCCAGATGATGTCGCGCGGGCACCAGCGCCTTGCCGAGCCAGGCGGCAAGGTTGCGTAGACCGCGCCGCCAGGCTTCCAGGGCGAGCAGCTTCGCCGTGCTGCGCGACCAGAGTGTGCCGCCCAGCAAGGCGAACAAGAAGGGCGCATCGCCACCAAGTGCATCCATCTCTCGCGCGAATGCCGCACCATCGCCATCGGCGAGCGAATCGAAAGTGGCGATGTTGCGCTTCCGATCCATTGCAAAGAGGACGCTCGATCCGTCGGGACGCAGAACGCCGGTGGGCAGGGATGAATCCGCAAAGGAGAGGCCTCTCGCCTCGAGATCCTTGCCGAGAGCGGCATAGGACGGAGAGATTCGAAACCGCGTCAAGGTTGTCGCCATGACGTCGTGGATGAAGCCTGGTGCGGTAACTTCTTCCGTGCGCAGGCAACCGCCGATTGCCTCGTTGCGTTCGAGTACAAGGACGCTCGCGCCCTTTTTTCCGAGGATTGCGGCGGCGACCAGTGCGTTGATGCCGCTGCCGACGATGACATAGTCATAAGTGCTCACGTGCCTGCTCCCCCGTCATTCGGTCGGCATCATGGGCTCGCCTTAGCGTTACAAGAATATGCTAGGTTTCCGGAATCTTGTCGCAGTCGAAAGATAGCGTGGTCACAGTTGAGTGACTGCGCGAGCAGCGGCTGCCATCGGGCGATGATTTCCATTCGCGCCACGGAGATCGATCGCTCCTTGAGCGCAGCGTTGTATTCGACAGCGGTGAATGACCATCGAGCTCACAGCGCGCCGTCTCCGATGCCGCTTCGGCGTGCTCCCGGATAGGCACTGTAAGCCGGTGCCAGTCTTTGCGGCCCAAGCACGCTAAACAGTCTGACCACGCCGCCAGACTACGTTGCGGTTCGAACTTATCGTCAGATTAGACTGGTGTGCCGCCTGTGCCGAAGGTTCAGAAGTAGGCGACTTATCAGCGCTGCACGCTCGGTAGATGCGATGAAAGCTCCGGTTCGCTCAATCGCCGGCGGCTAATCGATCCAGAGTGACAATCGCCGAGGAGGTCCTATCCGCAGCTGGGGCGGCAGATAAACGTAGAATATTTTGTGGCCAAACGTGCTGATGCGACCACCTATCTGTAGAGTTTCCCGAGCCGGATGATCAGGAATGTGTCTTGGCGGTGACAGACTGCAAGCCGGACCTCGATCGTTGTGTCTCGCGCAGCAAGACAATCTCCTCCTCTGTGAGACCAAATTCTACAAGGGTTTGGTCATTTATTTCGCAGAACCATTGGCGAATCCGGTCCCTTCCCGATCCACATTTTTCGTGAGTTAGCCTCCGCACCAGGCTTGACGTTTCTCTCGTGCCTTTAAACTTCCTACACGCTTCGTATTTGCACATCAGCCGACTCCTTGAGGGGCCTCCCAACCCACACATTGAGATATGCAACGATTTCCTACGACTAAGTCGTGGGCCCCCCTTCCGAAGCGGGAATTTGATTACGTTTGAAATTCGGTGCACTTCATTCACCTTCAATCATCCTAGCGTTGCTTAGAACAAGTTTGAGGGTCATTGAGATCAACGAATGAAATTCCGTGTTGCCCTCAATCTGCGCTGACACTCGTCGGCGTAGGTAAGACAGGGAGGACGTCGTTAGATTGTCACGCACTTGGATGAGCTCCACCCAAACGGAGCAAGCACGCGGTCCGTCGTATGTCGCATAGCGGCGCATTTCGTCCGGTCCTCGGTAAGCAGATCGTGATCCCGGGTGCCTTGATAGCGAAAGAGACCGGGCGATGCGGCAGAGCTGCTATTTCGGGTTCCAGCACTTGGTCAGAGTTGGTCGTTCGCGGATCATCGACACGGCTCGTGTGGACGCACGAAGAATTGAATTAAGTCGATCCGATTGGTGTTGAGGGAGGATCTGCGTCCGATCGATAAGGACCGCTGGTCTCATTTCTCGAACTCTCGTCGATATTCACTTGGTGTCCAGCCGGTTGCCTTTCTAAAGGCAACGCTGAAGGAAGTGATTTGAGAATACCCCAGAGCCAGTCCGATTTCGGTGACTGAAGCCGCGCGATCTGCCAGGAGCGACTTGGCCCGCTCAATTCGTCTTTGTACATGATACTGGTGTGGTGGGATCCTGAAGGAACGCTTGAACGCCCGGCAGAAATGCGGCTGACTCAGACGTGCGAGGCTGGCGAGCGTGTGCAGGGAGATCTTGTCACCTAAATGCTCTTCAATGTACTCAGCAACGATTCGTTTCTGCCAACTGGCGAGACCTCCGCGAAACGATAAACGGTCGTACATCCGCGCTTCGGCCGAGAAGGCCAGTTCGTGGGCAAGCACACTTGAAAGTGCAGCCAAATACAGATCTGTCTTTATTTTACCGCCTTCAAGCGTTCGTGCCAGCTTGTCCGCTGTCTCCCACACGACGGAGTCCTCGAAGTGCATTCGAGGTGCATGGACATTCTCGCCCTCACAGGGGGCCGAGAGCATCACTGGATTCAAATACAGAAAGGTCACTCTGGTCGCCGCAGCGGTTTCGTGCCATTCCCGATATGCGTGGCCAGCCGGCACAAAGGTCAGCTTATTAACGAAGCCACGGATTCTCGATGGCTCCAATCCTCGGATCATCGTTTCGCCGTTCCGTCGCCCTCCCTCATTATACATTGCAAGGAGATGCACGGATGCTTGAAAACTAAACTCGACCGTAATGGATGGAGGCGCATAAATGGACTCGGTAAAGAGGTTCATACAGCCACTGCCCCGCCGCTTGACTGACTCGGCGGGACGAATCTGAACGAGCTGATTGATATCCCGCAACGTGACCGGCTGGTCTGAATTGAACCCTTTCGCCTCGACGTGCTTAAAACCCAATACGTCGTCAGACACTCCGCCGCTCCGTAGCAGCTCTTTGCTTTTACGAATTCCGTCCAACCTGCTGGCCATCACCGCTCTCACTCACCAATCGGCGTTTTGGGCCGTGAAACGCTGCCAACAAAGCGCAAGCCAATCGCGGGATACGGCGCGATAAACCGCATGTTACGGTTGTCACCTGATTGCCAAAGTAAGACAAGGGCAGCACCGCTTCCTTGTGATCCTACGCAGAGCAAGTCCTTTCGCCTTCGTCGATTGCTGGAATCCTTATCCCGATGCAATCGCGGGCCCTGCGTCTTCGAGCACATAGTTCTGCTTCCCGGTCACGTCTGCGCCTACGTAATCGTCAGCTTGGCCGATATAAGGGACAGCAATGTCCTGTAGTTACATTTATTAAACCAGAGCTGATTGGAGACACCACGAATCGCCTGCCCGATTGTCCAGTCCACGCTAAACGGCAAGTGGACTTCGAGCGTCTTATTTACCTGGTCCGTTTTACTTGGTCCGTTAAGCATCAATCCTAACAAGATCACCTCAATTGCGATAATCCAAAAAGAGCGGGACCGTTGCCAAGTCTGTAGCATGGCCGAGTAACGTGCCATTGATCACTGGTTGCTGTCGAAGACGAGAAATGCGCGCATCAATAGTCGCTGTGAGACGAACGAGCAGATATTCGATCCCTACCGGCATTCACGGATCTGGCCCTCTGGATAAAGTTGATACCAAGTTCCGGCTGCTCATCCCGAGCAGTCGCAAACGAGGGACGTGTCCGTGTCTACCCCAGCAGCGAGTGCACGAGCGGAACTTCCGCCCTTTTTGGCCGGCTGGGGAAGTGATTCATCATGCGTCTCGAGAGTGGAGTTCGAGGCCGTTCGGCTTGGGATCTTCCGAAGCCCGGCCCACCGGCGGGGGATGCAAGAGACACGCACGCAGGAGTGATCGGGCGAGCTGTGTCAAAGGTCGTTCAGGCTCCGCTTTATTCAAAGCAGACTTCTGAATCATCTCGCGTGAACAACAAAGTTGATTGGTTTGTCTATTCGCGGGCCAATCGCTATGGAAGATCCATCCTTGGAGCAGCCGAGCTTCTCATGGTTTGGATAACCTCGAGTGGCGGCGGTTAAGGATGTAAACATGATCAGCGAAGCCGATGTCCAGCAGCTCGATTTCCTTTCGAGGAGCCGCTAGTTTTCTGCGGGCTTCGCTACATGCTATCACAGCTCAAGACCAACTCTCTCGTGGCGCTGCGTGCTGAGCTCAGCGGCTGAGCACAATTGAGCAAAGAACCTGATGCGCCATGGGGCGAACGATGAGTGATAACAAATTGAAGGCTTCCGATCGGAGGATTGAGCACGTATTAGATATGACTCTCGATCTCATCTGCGGAAAATGGAAAGCTGCGATCATTTATCAGCTTCTTACAGGCGCGGTTCGTTTCAGTGAACTGAAGCGACGACTTTCTAAAGTTACTCAACGTATGTTGACACGTCAGCTGCGGGACTTGGAGGCAGCCGGCCTCGTGATTCGCACCGTCTATCCGGAGGCTCCGCCGCGTGTCGAGTATTCGCTTACGGTGCTTGGCCGTTCGCTCGAGCCGGTTATCAGAGTCATACATAATTGGGGTGACGCGCATCTATTGAGGGAAGAGAACGGCCGAATTGATGAGTCGAGGAGGACGACCAATTAAAGTCGATCTCGGCTAAATCGCTTTGTAAGCGTAGTTCACGCCACATTTTCCTGGCGCGAAGCATGGGCGCCGACCTCAATGGCGCCAGCGAGCACCGGCGCGGTCGTCTCGTCGGCTAACAACCCGGACGTCGCTCGAAGCCTTGCGAGAAGGCGCCCATCCAACGGGCGAAGATGGAAGGCCGCGTGCCCAACTCTGGCTGCGAGCGTCAACCGGCGGAGATCAATGCCTCGGCGGGCATAAATCTGAGCCTGCCGGTACTGCGTCAGATGATCGGCAATTTTGCCGCCAGAACCGGGCGACGGTGGCTTCGGTCGGCACCCCACCCTCGATCACCGGGCCGTGCCGGAGCCGACGTCAGGTTCTGTCCGAATACGATATTATGAGAATATAGAGAAAGTCGCGTCTATGGGCCGCGAGCACCCATCAGCTTTACTATCTATTTGTAGTCCATGCTCGCGATTGGACGGCTGACCTCGCAGAATCAAGATCGTTGCCCGAGCACGGACGATTGGATAGCGAGGAGTCGACCTACGGCGACGCAGCCCAGGGCCCGGCATTGGTCCAGATACCGATCACAGCATTAGTTCCTGCCTAATGCTGGAGACACAGGAAGAAACGAGATGTCAAAGTTTGGCGTTGGAGATATCTGCCATTCTTATCACTCAGATCAAGCCCCTTGACGGCAGCGCGGCCATATTCCGCCTGGAATGGTCAACCGGATCACGTTCCTTGGCGCCGTTGCCATGAACACAGCTATTCGTGCTTGGCACGGGCTTGGCTTGCATTGAGCTGACCTTGATTTTGGCGAAAGGCCGATGATCAGCAGATCATGCTTCGTCAAGTCGCGAGAAGTTGTTGTCGATTGAAAGTATGAAACCAGTGTACACGCGCTCTCTGGCATCGATGCCCGCTCGCGCTAAAACCGGAGATAACATCATCCGCCTGCAGAGCTGGAAGCCTCGAAGGTCACGAGGTGCCGTCCCTTCCGTCCTCAATCATGCACGCACTGAGAACGGGCCAGCCAGCGACCGCAATGATCACCCGCTTCACATCCTTATCGTCGATAACAATCCGGTCGATCGTCAGACAATGATCGAGTATCTCAAGACGCAGGGGATCGGCGCGAAGTCCAGCGACGAGTCTGCTGTCAAGCAACAACTTGCCAATGGCGACTATGATCTCGTGACCCTCGATCTATCCGTCTGTCGGAACGCTGGCCTTTCATTGCTGTTCGAGATCCGGTCTCGATTCAATTTGCCTCTCATCGTGACGACGCCTTCGGATGTCAGCGAGAGCCTGCGCGCGGCGGCCTTGGAGCTGGCTGCTGATGACTGTATCGCCAAGCCGTTCGGGTTACGGGAATTTCTGGCTCGCATTCACGCCATTCTGAGGCGACGCAATCGCCGGCATAGCGACCCTCCTGCCCGGCGGAGCCCGTCGAGACCCCGGTGTTGCCGGTTCGGCGACTGGCAGATCGATCGACGGCTCCGGCAGTTGACTGCGCCTGATGGATCGTGCGTGCCACTGACGAAGGGCGAGTATGCGCTTTTGGCTGCCTTTCTCGACGCCCCGATGCTAACATTGAGTCGCGAGCATCTCCTTCAGGCAACCCGGCTCTACGAGGGTTCGTGTGACCGCTCGATCGATGTTCAGATCCTGCGCCTGCGCCGTAAATTGACGCCCAAGGGTGAGATGCAGGGCATCATCCGCACTGTTCGCGGCGCCGGCTACATGTTTATGCTGCCCGTAGAGTAAATGTAGATTGAACCAGCCAGCATCCACAGTTCGTTTGGACGGCCTCGCATAGATCGTTCAGCGTTTCCTCGATCTCGCGACAGGCTCTGGCTTCGACGTCGCACTGGGCGCTCTTACACCCGTCGTGGTTCCTGAACCGTGCTCCGTCCTTGATACAAGCGAGAACGTCAATTATGCATCGCCGGTCGCGCTCACGAAGTTCGGTGACGCGCCAAGAAGTTGCTGCTCCACGATGCCGACGTCGTGGCTCGAGAGGACGACGCCAGCACTCGCACGAGCGCCTTCACGAAAGCGCGCAACGCCGGCGGTGAAAATTGATCGCAAGGTGGTCGCGGCGGGCTTGGGCTACGAATGGTGGTCGGGCCATCTCTCGTTCGTGTTGTCTGACGTGTTCGGCGGCATGGCCGAGACGCGATAATCTAGACTAAGCCGAACCGTTCCAATTGAAATGGCTTTCCAGGAGGACGACACACTCGCGCAACGCGGCGGTGAGCAGATGATGCTTGAGCACTCGCGCATCGATGCCCTGATCCCAGCCAATGTGGCGCCAAGCACGACACCAGCAGGCACCTTCTCGGTTGCGTAAATAAGATCGTCGCCACTTGATAGCACGCCCGTACGACTTGCCGATGTCGACTCATGATCTTCAGGCATGCCCGTTGGACAGGTTGAATCACTGATATCTCTATGTCGCGACGGCCGCCTTTTTCAACGGAACCGGCCGATAGCGGACATGACCGGAACTTGCGACTGGCTCGCCCGGTCGCGAATGATCCAGAGCGATCTTTGCCTCAATCGAGGGCCTGGCTCACAATGTCACATTCTGCTTACGCCGAACCAGTGCATGCATCTGAATTGTGACTTGCTTCAATTGTAACCGCATCCGTTAGGTCCGACACGCGCCTGCAACACGCGATCGTTACTCTCAGAGCAATGATTGCGGACAAGCCAGCGATCTGCGCGCTACTTGCCTGCAGCGTCATACCGGAGGTCTCTGACGATGCCTGATAGTCTCGATCTGCACAAACGTCGCTCGACGAGCGCGACCGAAGCCAAGGAAGTGTTTTCCCCTCAGAAAGACTCGCCACCGATGAACGAGTATCTCACGGAAGTTTCCAATAATGACGGAGATTACTGCGTCATCCGATGCACGCTGCCCGCGGGGGCGGTGGTGCCGATGCATAGTCACGCCGACCGGGAGACATTTTACGTGCTGTCCGGGAAGGTAGATGGTCTGAGGGTCGATCGCTGGGAGGAGCTTGGACCGGGGGACATCTTTGATGTGCGCGACGGGGTCAAGCACGCTTGGATAAACTCGTCGCAGGCGGACGCTTCGATGATCTGCGTGACGACAACAAAATTGGCTCGCTTTCTTCAAGAGGCTTCGAGTCCGGTTGCCGGCTCGCCCGAAGAGCACACTCAGCGCTTCCTCAAGCTTGTCCAAGCAAATGGGTATTGGCTGGCAAGTCCGGAGGAGAATGCCGCGGTGGGACTGGACGTCAACTGGAACGGGCCTCACGATTGATCGCGTCGCGCGCACGGATTGCGATCTGTTTCTATTGTTGCCAGCTGGAAGCTTGGGTCTGTGTCCAGCGTGCAGGACGAATTCCCGGCATGTTCGTAGCCGGCATCGACGACGCGCGACCGATCACCCGCTCTCGGGACAGATCGTAGAACTCCTGGTCATCGCCCGCCGCTTCCACTGCGAGGCCATCCTGTGCGGGCACTCGATCTTCACCGAGTGCTTCGCCGGAGGAACACCGGTTCCGTCGGCGCAATGAATGACAAGATGGACTCTATCGTCTACCACTACTCTATCGTCCGCCACCTCGGGCTTGTGCTTGGTCGTCGAGCGGCCGCGGGCTTCGCAGAACGGCTGATGCTGTCAGTGAGCGCCGACACCGAAAGCTCGAGCAAATTCAGAGTTGTTCGCAACCATGACTGCGACGGGGCCGGTTGATGAAAATCGTGCTACCAGGATCAATTGCAGGATAAGGTCAAGAGAACGGTCCCAGCGCGTGGCAAGGGGCTGAGAGAATCGCGACTGGGACCGTCCACGCGGGATGTGAATGGCCCGCTAAAACCATGTAGTTCCCGCGAACGCGATACCAAGGTGCGGCAGTCCAAAAACCAATCAATCAAAATGGCCGGATTAGAGGCACATGCGCCTTCCCCAGCCGCAGAGCAACATCGTTACCGCGATGCAACACTTTCACGGGATTACATTTCGGGATCTTCCAACAGAAGCCGTGGGTCACCCCCCGTGCTCGCGGACACCTCCGCTCGATCACCGCAGATGAAGCGTTGAAGATCCGGAGAGGATTTCAAGTCGCAAACCCCTTTGCAACCGCGGCGGCGCGAAATCGCTTTGCGTCCCGTCACAGACTAGCTTGAACGCTCGGCAACGTTCATTCTGGATTCTATTTTCAAATCATTCCGGCAAACCTATCGCATGCAGCGCCTGTTTGATGCGGGATCTGGCATCAGCGGATCGGGCCGGAAATACGTCATCCATAAATGCAATCCGAAAGCGTGGATCGATCTTGAGCAACTGAAAAGCAGCGCCTTTTGCTTCAAGCGATCGCCCTTGCGCTGTTGCGTTTACAATAAGAGCCAACAGTGAAAGGACATTGGCCCCCATTTGGACGGCTTGACCCGCAGCGGCAAATCCTTCCTCGTACTTAAAGGTAAGAAAATGGGCGAAGGCGCTTCCATATCTGGCGCCGACAGTCAACGGATCGAGAGGGTTCAAGCGCATCATCTGCTGAAAGCTCTCGATGGCTCGCTCAGGTGAGTCGCTTAGCACCGAAACCCAACCCCTACTGTGCCAGGCGGGTGCACAATTGGCATTTAGGATGACGGCCCGCTCGGCTAGCAGCTCAGCGTGGTCATATCTGCGCCCGATATAGGCGAGAACGTGGGCCGCACGCGCCAATACCGAAGCATCATCATGCCCGAGCCGGGCAGCTCGTTCGGCGTACCGTACGGTTTGTTCGCGCTGCTGCTCGGTTAATGGAGCCCCACTGACGGTCCGCTCGACAAGTGAGACGTACGCAACCATGGCGTGGGCTTCCGCAAACTCCTTGTCAAGATCGATTGCCCTGTGAAATAGCTCGAGAGCGTCTGACATTGTTGATCGACGATAAGCGGCTGCCGATCCCCGTAGTACGAGGTCGTAGCTGTCCAGACGATTTATCGGCTTGCGCCTTGAGCGTTGGATTTCGGCCTGCTCGATAGCGGCCGCGATTGCCGCTACTACGCGAGAGGTGACCTCGTCCTGTAGATCAAATATGTCCTGAAAGTGCGCATCGAATCTATCGGCCCACAGATGGGCTCCTGTACGCGCGTCGATGAGCTGGCCGGTGATGCGGATACGGTTTGCAACTTTCCGTACACTGCCCTCGAGTACGTAGCGAACGCCCAATTCACGGCCGACTCGCTTGATATCGACCGGCTTGCCTTTGTAGGTAAATGACGAGTTGCGCGCGATAACAAATAAGAACTTGAACCGCGATAATGCAGTGAGGATATCTTCGACTATGCCGTCTGCGAAATATTCTTGGTCGGGGTCGTCGCTCATATTCGAGAACGGCAGCACGGCAATGGAAGGTCTGTCCGAAATTGACGCGTCGTTGGTGGGGGCTTCAGAGAGAAGGCCCCTCCGGGTGACCTCGACCGCATAAACGCGGACCAGCTTGGACATGTTCTTCAGCTGGCGCTCCCCCCGATCCTCAAAACCGACGTCCAGCTTTCCTTCGACTTCACTATGCACCTTGCTCGAAATCAAGATCCCACCGGGATCGGCAATGCTTTCAAGCCGGGTCGCTATGTTAATGCTCTCGCCGTAAACATCGCCGTCCTCCTGAACGATCACATCGCCCAGGTTGAGTCCGATACGCAATTCAAACGCATCCCGAATCGAGGAGAGATGATCCTGAATTTCGACCGCACATCGCACCGCCGCGACAGGGCTGGCAAATTCCGCAAGCACGCCGTCGCCCGTGGTTTTGACGAGCCGGCCTTGGTATTGGGCCAGGCAGGGCTCTATCACCTCGTGCTTTATCCGCCCAATCTCGGCATAGGTCGCTTCCTCCGCTCGCTCCATGAGCGCAGAATAACCAACGATGTCGGCGGCCAAGATGGCCGCCAACCGTCTCTTGATGGGTTCTTTAGCCATTTCAAACTCACTTCAAGGAGGTTCGCCAGCTAGCGAGTCAGCATTGCGCCAGCTCACTTCCCGATATTTGGCAGCGCCCCTAGCGTCTCCTCCTTTGCAGACCCTGTCGCACCGGCAGGCACCAAAGCGCGCGAATCCATTTTCATTTGCGCTTGCCCCCGGCGTGACGGAACTCCGGTTAGCGATTCAGAAAGAGCCTTATTGCCCTGCGGCACCTGTCGCGGGTTGCGATGCGAGGGGGACGGTCTTCATCAATAGCCCTAGTCTCAACGCGGCGCCCCATAAAGGAACTCCCGCCTGGAGACCAGGCGATGTTTGGGACCGAAATCGTCTCCCATATCGTCTCATTTCTGGCCCTCGTGTTTTCCACCGAATCCCGCCCCAACACCAAGCTTGCGATTTCCGGTTGAAAGCACGAGAAGCGCGAGGCGCTGTTGGAAGCGTCTAATCTGTGTCAGGGCGGTCGTACGCTCCGGGCCTGGAGAGAGCTTCTGCGCTGTATCCAGCAACTTTGCAAGCAACAGAAAGAGATCATAAAGCCTTGTGGAGGAGGAAACGTCAGTCGCAGCAGCGTCCATATTGGGTTTGCCTGTCTAGCTGATGATGTCTTGACCTAGCGCCGATCACGCTCGTTCACCCTTGAACTGGTAGCCGCCCCGCGAGAAAATATGCCCTGTTTCCGACGCCCTGACTTGTTGTTTGAAGTAAAAAGGTGAAAAGCGCCCACCGCGCGCCTCGCCTGAATGCCGCGATTTGGTGACTGAAGTCCGCTGCGGTCCGCTCGTACTTTCCAGCGCCGGGAGCCGCAGTGGACGGCGCCCTCGTCAACAGCCGCGACAGATGATGAGCTTGCGATCCAGCTCTACGTCCGACGGCTCTTGCCGGCGGTCATATTCCGAAGAGACGCCCTCTTGAGGAAGGTCCACAGCTCTTGGTTGGCGGTGCCCCGTCGGCGCAAGCCACGGCAAGTGTGATGTCAGAACGGCCGGGCTATTCTCATCCGACGCGATTGCAGGCGAAAATGAGCCTAATAGGACAGCGCCTAGCGCGACGAAACCGGTAATTTTGGCCAAACGCTTCAGGACCGAGCTTGAGCACATGGCGACCCTCCTTCAAGCTAGAGCTCCAGATGAGCTATTACTTTGTGAGATCATCCTATTCACGACGCAGAGATACTGAATGCCGGCAAGGCTCGAAATAATGCTCCTCCACCTCATCGCCCGCGCAGATCTCGGGTCGAACAAAGTCGATCGCCTCGGAGCGTTACCGTGCTCAAGGAGGCCAACGAGGCGCTGTTGAAGCGCGCCTGGACACTTAATCGACGGCGGCCGACGTCCTTCCGCCACATGCGGCCGCGCTCACCGCTATGATGGCGTTCGCGCCCCTGCATCTGACAGCGTTCCCACGAGAGCGATGAGAGGACCAGAACGCGCCGAACCGCCCAACGCTAGTCGTGAGCAGCGTTCATTTCTCTTCAGGACGACAAGCAGAGTTGGACACATCAGCGAACTAGGCCCGGGGGGAACGAACGCGAACGCCGATACTCGAGATAACTGCGCCGTCCCCTTTACGCTTCTTTACATAAATCAACCCGCCACGACGCTGACCGGTGCTATATCTTAGGTTGTCTTCATACATGACGGCCAAACCCACCAGGCACAGAACCAATGATCAACTCCCCTCTTCAGCAGAACACTGCGGTCGTCCTTCCGCCGCCTGTGGCTGCGTTCGTTGAAGCGACCAACAGTTCTGACATTCAGCGATTAATGGATACATTCGCGGAGAACGCTCTAGTCAATGACCAGTTACGGGATTACTGGGGAAAGCCGGCAATCAAGGAATGGGCTGAACGTGATATTATCGGTGAGAGACTAACGATGAACGTAACAAAATTGATTACGCACTACGGCAACTTCATCGCCACCGCTAACGTCGATGGCAACTTCGACAAGCGTGGCCTACCCGAGCCGCTCGTGCTCGCTTTCTATTTCACTGCGCACTGCAATCTGATTGTGCAACTGATCATTTTACGAAACCGATACGACATCTGAGTATTGAAAGCAGGCTCCACCGCAATATCCTTGACACATGATACCGATCCGTTCCAGGCCAGCGTGCTCGCGCAGTGACAGAGGAGTCAGATCTGGTATGGCTCTGACTGAGCCTATCCATATAAGCCCTCGCACGATTTTTTCCTGATATGAGCAACCATATACGGGAGCCGTTCACACATTGAAAGTCTCGTTGTCGCTCACCACTCAACACGTAGTCTTGAATTGGTCGGGCGCAGAACGAGGTTCTTGATTCCAGCATTGCGCCGATTATCGCGCTTTGCCTCCGGTTCGTCTCCGCCTCCGTCGACGATCTCCACTCTGACCACATCAAGAGCGAGAACCTGCTGCCCTGCTCTTCTTTCCTCCGCGCCTGTAACGCGCAAACGGCGCCGCGGGCGTCGGGTGTTGGACGGAAACGGAAAGATCATGTGCGGTGCAATCGGTGAGCCCGGCAGGGGCCCTGTTCGACTCCATCAGCTGAATGCAGCCCAGGACAGTTTGAGACGATTGAGCATGCCTTTGAGACTGACGAAAATTAAATGTCTCGGAGCGCGCCCGTACAGTCGCCATGCAATCACTGCTCAACCCTGTCAAGGAGTGTCACCATGTCCCGTCTTT
>NZ_AXAI01000031.1 GCF_000472425.1 Bradyrhizobium sp. Tv2a-2
GATGACGCGCAAGCCTCAATGCCGACCATGCACGGCGGCAGTTTCTGGAAAAATGCCAAGATGTGTCGGCGCCGCAACTGACGGCGCAAAACGACCTGGCCGGCTGCATCAACGCCGTGTACTTGAAAGACCGACTTTGCGATATCCAGACCGATCGTCGAAATTGACTGCATAGGCTGCTCCTCCGAATCGTGGAGCCTCAATCGGCACCCACTCCTTGGCGCTCTCGCGCCGGTGGAGGAGCCGTCCACAGCATCACAAGCGGTGATTGCCCTGCACAGGAAAAGCGACCAGTATAGTAATCACTTTGTATCCAGTGCCTCGGCGCAATTGCACGCCAACCAGGAGGAAAAACTGATGATCAAGGCGCTCGCCCTCGCGTGTGTAACACTGCAGGTCATTGCGGGATCAGCCCTCGCACAACAGGCTGGCATCAAGCGTACCGTTCTTCACTCAATTGATTTTCCCGAGGGCTACACGACCGTAACTGCGGTAGTAGAACTCCCTGCCGCAACTTGTGCAGGCCGCCACACTCATCCGGGAATAGACAGTGGCTACGTCATCGAGGGTGACTTCGTCCTTAAGGTGGACGGAAAACCTGAACAAAAACTCAAGGCTGGCGACTCATTCGAAACGCAGCCTATGACGATACATGATGCTTGCTCAGTATCCGGTACCAAGCTGGTCGATACTTGGGTAATAGAAAGAGGCAAACCGCTGGCGACCCCGGCGAACTGATTGGCGATGTACGAAGCGGAATTTCGCTTTCGAGCGCATTCGGTCGATTGCAGCACGTAACGTCTATGACTGCTTCGGGTCATCAGCGTCGGTTGCGCCGCGTTGCCGGCTTTTCCGCTCCACCCCCTGAAAGCCGACATTCGGTTGATCGCCGGAGTTCGCCGGTGTGGGCCAGCAGCGGGCAACCGTCGGTTCAGTTTGGATAAACTCAACGTAGGCCGGCGAGGTGCCGTTGACTCGCTTCGTAACGAGCATTGGCTTCCTCAAATAGGCGTCGCCTCTGCTCACGGTCCAAGGGGTGCTCGTGAAGGGTCAGCGAGTCCCATTCGCTGCGCTCAGCGGCAAAAAAATCGCCGCCGTAAATGTGGATTGCGCCGGTCAGCCGATCAATCGGGTTGATGACCGAGTGGATAATGTCGGAGTCGAATGCCACGGCGTCGCCTTCGCAGAGAGCCTTCGCACCAGCGGCCTCGACTTTGTTTGGAGTGCTTGGAATGCGTCGCCAGAAGATATTGTCTTCTCGACCTGAGTAAACGCCGATCACGGCCCACATCCGGTGATCGTGAGGCATCACCATCATGCCGGGCGCCCAGACGACGTTGAGGATTGTAAGCGCGTCCGAATGGAAGAGCTTGCGACTCTCGGGGCGCTCCGGCTCGCCGAGCCCTCTGAGGACTGCCGCCGGTTCGGACAGAGCGCGTGCAAGGACCTCACGAACCGCCTTGTGGGTTGGGTCCGCCGCCGAAGCTGCGCGGCAGTCGGCGATGAATTGCGCGGTTTCAAACATACCAATCTCCTATTAGAGACCAATGCCGTTAACCGGATCGCCCGGCGGCTCAATGTGTGCGCGACCTCTCTTGGCTTAAACTTCCTGCTCTGCGGTTGCTTCTCGTCCGTTCGATTCGTTGTCGCGCGACCATTCATGGCGTCCTTGCGCGATCTCCAGTCCGTGCCGGCGTCCCTCCGCGATGCCCTGGGCGATTGCCCTTGCAACAAACTGTGCATCAGCAGGCGAGAGATGTTCCAAAAGCTTCCATGAACACGCGATCTGTCGACCACGTTCCAGGTCCCCGTAGCAAGCAACAGGAGGCGGCGGCTTGATCGGCATTCGCAACTCCGGGACCGCTGTGACCAAAAATCTACATCACCTGCGATTCGTCAGCCATGCGCTTCAATCTGCATATTTGGCATTTTGCGTTGCGAGATGCATGGCGACCGGTCAATCAAACCAGCGTCCGCTCAGGGTCTTTTGCATCGATTTTGGCATGTCCGCAGCATGTCCGGTAAGGGGGCAATCTCGGAAATGCCGATTGTCCGGTTTTTGCTGATTGAAGGCATCGGTTCTTGCCCTCACGCCGGGTGAGGCGCACGACAATCGGCTGTATTCGGTTCTCCTCGGCACATTCCTTCCAAAAACGATGTTACTCGCGGATCGCGGATACGACGCAGACTGGATCAGGAAATTGGCCCGCCAGCAAGGCGCATCGGCCATCATCCCGCCGAAGTGCAATCGCAAAGACCCTATCTACTTCAGCCCTTACCTGTACCGCGCGCGCAACTTGATCGAGCGGTTCTTCAACAAGATCAAGCAACGTCGGCGTGTCGCAACCCGATATGACAAACAAGCTGGCAGCTAACTGCCTAGCGTTCGTCAAGCTCGAATCCGTCCGCATTTGGCTACGTGCTAATGAGTCCGCGCCCTAGCTCAAAAATATTTGCACTGTTGCGGCCTGTCTGGTTGATCCCAGGCGAGCCGTTGTGCTTCTTGGCGACAATCAACCGCGCGATTCGTCCATTGCCGCAGCGATTTTTCCCAATCAGGCTTGTAATCGCGTCCGGCGTCTTTTGGTGCGCGTTCATGGGGGCCGGTGTAGCGCTGCGGCCAGTTCAAAATGCCGCACCGCCCCCCGCTGCTAGCGAGCTGTTCGCCACGCCGACTATGGTACGGACCCTTGCGATCACGCCCGAGCCGTCATTCGAGCAACGCTGGCAGGTACCGACTCCGCAGTTTACACCGTGGATTGTTGACCAGGATGAACCATCAGCTCCGAACGGCGAGCAGCGTAGCGCACGAGGTGCCGAGAAGCGGCACCAGGGGCCGCCACTTTCACATCGGCAGTCATCTGTCCTGGAGGTGCAGACGCCATCGCAGCGCCTCACGACGCGTTGCCGCTCCCGCGTGCGCCCCGATAGGACCGGCGCAGCAGCGCAAACAGGCTGCCGCCGGTGACCGCGCCGAGCAGGTAGACAACGATCGTCAACAGCGCGAGCGGGGCACGGACCTCGAAGCGAAGCAGCGACATGGTCACGACCTCGAGGTTCTGCATGGCGAAGATGAGCGTTGCCAGCGCAAACAGCACGATCGCCGCAAGATAGATCCAGCGCATCCGCCGCCTCCTGCTGCCGACAACGCGCGGATTGCGTCAGGCAGTCGCCGCCCGGCGCAATCCGAAGCCAAGTCCGATCCAGCTCGCGCCCGCGAAGATCAGGTCGATGCCCAGGAAAATCCCGAGCGTATAGACGCTGCTGACGGGCCAGTGCGCCAGAATGATTCCGCCGAGCAGGAGCGTGATGACGCCTGACAGCGCCACCCAGATCCACGGCGATTCGCGCTTCATGCTGAAGGCGAGAAAGATCCGCACCAGGCCCGAGGCGACCAGCGAGGCGCCGAGCACGAGCGTCAGCACGGCGGCTGCGAGCAGCGGATTTTCGAAGGCGAAAAAACCCGCGATGATGTAGAGGACGCCGAGCAGCGCCCAGACCAGGAACTTGCCCCAGGTCTTGATCTGGAAGGCGTTGAAGACTTCGGCGACGCCGGCGATGATCATCATCACGCCGACAACGAAGACGCTTGCCACCGTCGCCATCACCACGCTGCCGAGCGCAATGAAGCCGGCAATGACATAGACGACGCCGAGCGCGATGATCCAGCCCGAACCGGCACGCAGCGGCGCCATATCATGGGCAGGTGAGCCTGGCATCGTGTTGGAGAGATTTGTCATGGCAGTCCTCCGGTCCGAATCGTGAGGTCTTGCGGGAGACCACGCTAGGATAGCGAAGGCGGGACGCGGCAGACAACAGGTATTGCAGGACCGCTTCATTCTATTTTGGATAAATTGTATCGTTTGCCCGCAACGAACGATCTTCGGGACACCGGCTCATGCCGCCATCCGCTCTGTCGGCCGCCAATGGCCTCTCGATCCGCACCATGCGACCGGAAGAGGTTGCCCTGGCAGTGGATTGGGCCGCGACCGAAGGCTGGAACCCCGGTCTTTCCGATGCCGCCTGCTTTGCAGTTCCCGATCCGGAAGGCTTCTTCCTGGGCGAAGTCGACGGGGTACCCGCCGCAACGGTCTCCTGCATCAATTACAACGACCGCTTTGCATTTCTTGGCTTCTACATCGTGCGTCCGGACCTGCGCGGCCGCGGCTTCGGATTGCAGATATGGAATGCGGCCGTCGCACATGCCGGATCGCGCGTGATCGGCCTCGACGGCGTGGTGGCGCAGCAGGAGAACTACCGGAAATCCGGCTTCAACTTCGCTTATCCGAACGTGCGCTACGGCGGCACGGTCACGTCAACGAGCACGCCGCGGGCCGAGGTGATTGCACTGACGGATGTCCCGTTCGCGACCATCGAGGCCGACGACGCGACGGTGTTTCCGGCACCCCGGGGCGCGTTCCTGCGGGCGTGGATCGACGTGCCCGGGCACGTTGGTTGCGCGCTGATGCGTGACGGCCGGCTTGTCGGCTGGGGCGTGATCCGGCCCTGCCGCAAGGGCCACAAGATCGGCCCTTTGGTCGCCGAGGACCGGGCTACGGCCGAGACAATTTTGGCAGCCTTGCTGGCAAGACTGACCGGCGGCGAGATTTTTCTTGATGTACCCGGCGTCAACCCCGACGCGATCGCCTTGGCGCAGAGCCTGGGGCTGTCGCCAGTGTTCGAGACCGCCCGCATGTATACGGGTGCAATCCCGAAACTGCGCCTGGAGAAGGTGTTCGGCGTCACGACCTTCGAGTTGGGTTAGCTGTGTGCCGCATGAGCGAAAGCAACATGCGGGACTCCCCGGGTATCGCTCCGCTCACCCCATCTACGCGTCCGTACGAAGCAGCTCAACGCCTCGTCAGAAACACAGGCTCAACAGCTTGACGTGGCACTCGGAGGCCGCGGGCGCCGCGCGGGCTTCGCGTTTGACCACGACTTCGCGCTTCACCGCGACCATCGGCTCCTTCTCCTTGCGGCCCTTCGGCGACTTCGGCTTGTTCTCCTCATAATCGCCGGCAATCTCCATGGCCCAATAGGTGCGCTTGCCAGAGGCGTCCTTGGCGCTGGCGATGCCGACGCGGGAGGCGTTGTGGAGCAGGAGGTTCTTGCGGTGCTCGCTGGAATTGATCCACTGATCGAGGGTCTTCGGGAACGTATCGTAGCCGTAAGCGATGTTCTCGGCGGCGCGGCCGGCGCGCGACGGCGCGATCCGCGACGAGAACGAGCCCAGCACGCTGTGATCGAGCGTGTTCCTGCCGGCCATCGCTCTCGCCTGCTCGAGGGCAATGCGGTTGAGCGTCGGATCGATCGTCACGGTGCCTTCGCCGTGGTTATGGCGGAAGCCCGAGATCAATTGCGCAGCCGTCGCCTCCGCGGCGCGGGCCGGATCAACGGACAGCGCCAGCGCGGACACTGCAACCAACAATGCTATGATTCGAATGATCATCGCCCCCGGGCGCCCCGATACGATCATGTGCCTTTTGGCGGCCCAAAACCGGCCTTTTGATGGCCGCAGGCCTATTCAACCGCCGCCAGCGGATAGATATCGATCGCGGCGCGCACGCGCTCGGCGCCGGCTTCCGGCACGAACACAACGATCTTGTAGGTCTGCATCGGCCCCGGACTTTCGATCTGCCCATTCAATGAGCGCTTCCTGCCCTACACCGCGCCGAAGAGGCAACCACCTCTGCCCACACTCGCCATGGCCGCCGACCCTGCCATCCCGAAACAACGCTTGTGCGGCGCAGCATGAAGACTAAATTACGCTGAGATTCAAACTTTAAATTACGGAAGTTCTTTCCCTTTGGCCGATATCAATGCCAATGCCTCGGTTGAGTCCTCTGCGAAAGAGGCCTCGAGGCACCTCCCCATGGGCTTCGCCGAATTCGTCGTCGTGATCGCAACGATCATGGCGCTGAATCCGCTGGCCATGGACATGATGCTGCCTGCGCTGCCGAACATCGGTTCCGCCTTCCACATCGACGTGGCGAACCGCCTGCAGGCGGTGCTGTCGGCGTTCCTGATCGGCTTCGGCGTCGGACAATTCGTCATCGGTCCGCTTTCAGACAGCTTTGGCCGCCGGCCGGTGCTGCTCGGCGGCATGGTGCTCTATGCCATTGCGAGCGTGCTGGCGATCGCGGCGCCCTCGTTCGAAACGCTGCTGCTGGCGCGGGCGCTGGAAGGGCTCGGCACCTCGGCGACACGGGTGATCGCGACATCCGTGGTGCGCGACTGCTACGCCGGCCGCCGCATGGCGAGCGTGGTGTCGCTTGCGATGATGGTGTTCATCGCGGTGCCCGTGGTGGCGCCCTCGTTCGGCCAGGCGGTGATGGCGCTGACGCATTGGCGCGGCATCTTCGTGGTGCTCATGGTCTACGGCATCGTGGCGCTGGTCTGGACCTGGCTGCGGCTGCCGGAGACGCTGCCCAGGCCCGAGCGCAAGGCGTTTTCGATCCCTGACGTGCTCGATGCCTATCGTCAGACCGTGACCAACCGCCAGACCCTGGGCTATGCGATCGCCGCAGGCGGCGTCATGGGCGCGCTGTTTGCTTTCGTGTTCTGCGCGCAGCAGGTGTTCACCGGCATCTACAAGCTCGGTCACTATTTCCCGCTCGCCTTTGCCGGCATTGCCGTCGGCGTCGCCGTGGCCGGCTTCCTCAATGCCAGGCTTGTCGGGCGGCTCGGCATGCGCGTGATCTCGCACAGTGCGCTGATTGGCTATATCGCCGTGGCGGCGACCCTGTTCGTGGCCGAGCAAGCCAATGCGGTGCCCTTTCCGCTGTTCATGGCGCTGTCGGCGCTGATGATGTTCTTCTTCGGGCTGATGACGGCGAATTTCACCGCGCTCGCCATGGAGCCGCAGGGCCGCATCGCGGGCACGGCCTCCTCGCTCTACGGCTCGATCACGACGCTGCTCGGCATCGGTATCGGCACCACCATCGGCCAGGCCTATGATGGCACGTTGATGCCGTTTTCGATCGGCTTCCTGCTCTGCACGCTGGCGACGCTCGTGGTGGTGGCGATCACGGAGAAGGGACGGCTGTTCAAGCCGCACGCCCAAGTAAAGAACGGAGTGAAGAACGGGTAGTCACGTAGCCCTATTTGGCGGCCACCTTCCGCCGCGCCAATCTCTTCGCCCCGCGCTTGCCTTCCGCCTCCAGCGCCTTGCGCACCTTCGCGAATTCCTTCAGCGAGGCCTTGTCGGCGCGCGGGAATCTCAGGTCGAGCGCGTCGAGCGCTTTCACGATGGTCGAGCCGATCACCACCCGCGCGAACCATTTGTGGTCGGCTGGCACCACATGCCAGGGCGCTGTCGGCGTGGAGGTGTGGCGCAGGATGTCCTGGTAGACCGCCTGATAGCGGTCCCACCAGGCGCGCTCGTGAACATCGCTCATGGAGAACTTCCAGAGCTTTGACGGCACCTCCAGCCGATCGAGAAAGCGCTGCCGCTGCTCCTCCTTGGAGATGTTGAGGAAGAATTTCAGGATCACGGTGCCGTTGCGGGACAGATAGCGCTCGAACGCCGCGATGTCCTCGAAGCGCTCGCGCCAGATGTTCTTCGTGGCGAGCTTCGGCGGCAGCTTCTCCGCCGCGAGCACCTCGGGGTGTACCCGCGTGACCAGGCACTCCTCGTAATAGGAGCGATTGAAGATACCGATCATGCCGCGCCTCGGCAGCGCGATCGTGCTGCGCCACATGAAGTCATGATCAAGCTCATGAGAGGTCGGCTGCTTGAAGGAGGTCACCTCGCAGCCCTGCGGGTTGACGTCTTCGAAGATGTGCTTGATGGTCGAGTCCTTTCCTGCGGCGTCCATGCCCTGCAGGATGACCAGGACCGACCAGCGGTCCTGCGCGTAGAGCCTTTCCTGATAGTCAGCAAGGCGCTTGCGGTTCGCCTCCAGGATCTTTTCCGCCTCGTCCTTGTCGAGGCCGCCCTTCCCGTCGGTCTTCTGCGATCTGAGATGAAATCGCGCCGAGCCGTCGATCCGGTAGGGCGAGATGAAACGGTCGAGTTCGGCGGCGGTGGAGCGGGAATGGGCTTTGGGCATGCGCTGGGGTCCGGGCTTTTTACAACACGAATGACGACTCAGCCGAACTGCATCTCCAGAAATGCCGTGACGAACATCGGCATGCTGCTTTTGAAGTCGCCCCTTGATCGAACGAGATGCACGGCAGCAAGTTCCGGATGGTCCTGACTAGCGAGGTTCGCCTCGATCCTCGCGCGCGCCTCCTCGCCCGGCATGTCGAGTTGCAGCGTGCGCATCAGCGCAATCGCGGGACCGCTGACGACGCAATCCCAGTGCGCTGCGGCACGATAGTCCGCGGGCGACAGCCCCGTCTCCTCCTCGATCTCCCGCGCGACGCTGCCGGCAATATCGAGCCGGTCGCCAAAGACATCGTCGCGGTCGGGCGTGCCGGCGGGAAAATAGATGCGGCCGGCGTTGGAGGTGTCCGCGCCCATCTCGCCGAGCACGAAGGCGCCGTCGGAACAGCGCAGCGCGCCCATGCCGAAGCCGTTGAAGACCTCGCGATCGGGAAAGCCCCAGTCGCGCCAGGCCAGCATGTCGGCGAAATCGGTCTCGAAATAGGTTGCGGAAAAATGCGTGCCGTCAAAGGACGGCGCGCGGCCGAGCAGGATGCGGCCGTTCCACAGCTTCGGCCTCTCCCGCTGCTTCTCGGCAAAATGCGCCGCGATCTCGTCCCGGCGCGTTTGCGCAAAGGGCCAAGCGAAGGGCTCGACGATCAGGTCCAGCGTCTCGACGCGGTGAATACGCGCAGGCGTCATACCGCTATTTCGCGTTCAGTCCCGTCGTCTTCTTGGCCTGCTCGACGAACGTATTGGTGTAAGTCTTGCTGACGTCGATATTGGCTTTTGCCACTTCCGGCGAGCCCTCGCTGAACACCGCAAGCACGGCATCCGCGCCCTTCGGGTCCATCTTGCCGGTCTCCGAATACATCGGAATGGTGTTCTTCAGCGCGGCAAGATAAAGCGCCTTGTCCTTGCCGACCATCTCCTCGGGCATCTTGGCCATGATGTCCTCAGGCGTATGCGAATGGATCCAGGCGAGCGTCGACAGAATCGCATTGGTGAGCGCCTGCGTTTCCTTCTCATGCGAGGCGACCCAGCTTGCGGTGGCATAGAGCGCACCACCCGGATATTCGCCGCCGAAGGTCGCCAGCGTATCCTTTTGCGTGCGGGTGTCGGCGAGGATCTTCAGGTCCGGATGCGCGCCCTGCAGCACGGTGACGGAGGGATCGAGCATCACGGCAGCATCGATCTGGCCCTGCTCCATGGCGGCAACCGCGGTGGCGCCAAGGCCGACGCCGATCACGGCCGCGCTGGTGGGATCGAGGCCGTTTTTCTTCAGGAGATATTTCAGGAAGAAATCGGTCGAGGAGCCCGGCGCGCTGACGCCGACCTTCTTGCCGGCGAGATCCTTCACCGAGTTGATCTCCTTGGCATGCGAGGGCGAAACCACCAGCACCAGGCCCGGATAGCGGTCATAGACCACGAACGCCTTGAGCTCCTGCTTCTTGGCGGCGAGGTTGACGCAATGGTCGAAGTATCCAGACACGACATCCGCGCTGCCGCCGAGCACGGCTTTGAGCGCATCCGAGCCGCCCTTGAGGTCGACGAGATCGACACTGAGCCCGGCCTTGTCGAACTCGCCGAGCTGTTTTGCCAGCACCGTCGGCAGGTAGCACAGGCAGGCCCCGCCGCCGACGGCGATGGTGATCCTGGTTTCGGCCGCGGCCAGCGGCGACGCCAGCACGAGCGCAAACAGCGCGGCGGCGATGCGGCCAAGGATGTCAGTCATTGTTTCCTCCATTCGGGCTGGTGCGAAAGATAGAGCAGCGGGGGTGGCTTGCAAAGACCGCCTTCCGTCGTGCTCTCTCGGTCGTTAATTGTCCCACGGTCATTCCGGGGCGATGCGCAGCATCGAACCCGGAATCTCGAGATTCCGGGTTCGCCTCTGCGACGCGCCCCGGAATGACGGAGGAGACGTCATCCTCTCCCATCTGCCGGCGCCGGGTGCCAGACCAGAAGCCTGCGCTCGACCAGCGTCACGCCGATGTCGATCAGGATCACGAACACCGACAGCACGAACATGCCGGCGAAGACGCCGGCGACGTCGAACACGCCTTCGGCCTGCTGGATCAGATAGCCGAGCCCGGCTGCGGAACCGAGATATTCGCCGACGACGGCCCCGACCACGGCAAAGCCGACGGATGTGTGCAGCGAGGAGAACATCCAGGACAGCGCGGAGGGCCAATAGACATGCCGCATCAACTGCCGTTCGCTCATGCCGAGCATGCGGCCGTTATTGAGCACGGTGAGGCTGACTTCCTTGACCCCCTGATAGACGTTAAAGAACACGATGAAAAAGACCAGCGTCACCCCGAGCGCGACCTTCGACCAGATGCCCAAACCGAGCCACAGCGTGAAGATCGGCGCCAGCACCACCCGCGGCAGCGCGTTGGTCATCTTCACATAGGGGTCGAACACCGCGGCGACGGTCGGCTGGCGCGCGAACCAGAAGCCGACCAGAACGCCGCCAGCCGAGCCGATCACGAAGGCCAGGATCGATTCCCACAGCGTGATCGCAAGGTGCTTCCAGATCACACCACTTGCGAACCATTTTACGATCTGCGCGAACACGTCGACGGGATTGGAGAAGAAGAACGGCGGCAGAATGATTTTCCCAAACACCGGCACGGTAGCGAAGAGCTGCCACAGCACCAGCACGACGACGGCGACGAGCAATTGCAGCGCGAGCAGCGACAGCCGCGACATCACACCGCCTCCGCCGCTTGCGCCGACTGCGCGTAGCCCTTCATGACCTCACCCTTGAGCACGCTCCAGATCTCCTTGTGGAGGTCATGGAATTCCGGCTTCATCCGCGTCTCGAAAATGTCGCGCGGGCGGGAAAGCGTCACCTTCCAGTCGCCGATGATGCGGGCGCCCGGGCCCGCCGACATGATGACGACGCGGTCGGCGAGTGCGATCGCCTCTTCCAGATCATGGGTGACGAACAGCACCGCCTTGCGGTCGGCGTTCCAGAGATCCAGCAGCAGATTGCCCATCACCTGGCGGGTCTGCGCGTCGAGCGGGCCGAACGGCTCGTCCATCAGCAGGATTTTCGGATTGCGAATCAGGACCTGCGCAAGTCCGACGCGCTTGCGCTGGCCGCCGGAGAGCATGTGCGGATAGCGGCTGCCGAAATGGGCAAGCCCCACCGACGCCAGCCACTCACGCGCGCGCCTCACGGCCTCGCTGCGCGGCGTGCCCGCGATCTCAAGCCCAATCGCGACATTGTCGAGCGCGGTCTTCCACGGAAACAGCGCATCGGCCTGGAACAGGTAGCCGGCATCACGGTTGAGACCAGGCAGCGCGCGGTCGAAAATCCGCACGTTGCCGCCGGCCGGCTTCAACAACCCCGCGGCGACGTTGAGCAGGGTCGACTTCCCGCACCCGGTCGGGCCAACAATCGCAACGAACTCGCCGGGCGCGACCGCAAGATTGGCCTTTTCGACCGCGGTGTAGACCCGTCCGTCGCCGAGCCTGAAAGCCACTGTCGCGTCATCAAGCGCGACTGCTGTTGGCGCCTTTTCGTTCACCGCATGCCTCCCCAATCGGACGAATGCCTTAGCTGCTTGCGCGGACAAGTTCAATCAAGGGCCGCGGCATGCTACCAAGGGCCGTTCCTGCCCCCTCCCCTCGAGCCCCGGATATCACGAAGTCGAGACCGAATGACCATAGCGTTGATCAGTTATGCCCATGTGAGCAAGCGTTTTGGCGAGGCTGCCTCGGCTGTGACCGCCGTCAATGACGTTTCGCTCGACGTTGCCGCAGGCGAATTCCTGGCCATTGTCGGCGGCTCCGGCTCGGGCAAGAGCACGCTGCTGCGGCTCGCCAATCGGCTGATCGATGCGGACGATGGCACCGTCATGGTGGAAGGCGCCGACATACGCGCGGTCGATCCGGTCACCCTGCGTCGCCGCACCGGCTATGTGTTCCAGAGCGGCGCACTGTTTCCGCACATGAGCGTCGGCGACAATATCGGCATCACGCCCAAGCTGCTCGGCACGCCGGCGCGCGAGATCGCCGCGCGTGTCGACGAGCTGCTGGCGCTGGTGCGGCTCGACGGCGGCGCCTACCGCGACCGCCTGCCGCACGAGCTCTCCGGCGGGCAGCGCCAGCGCGTGGGCGTGGCCCGGGCGTTGGCCGCCAAACCGCGCATCGTGCTGATGGACGAGCCGTTCGGCGCGCTCGATCCGCTGACCCGCGATGCGCTCGGGGAGGATTATCGCGCCCTGCACAGCAAGCTCGCGCTGACCACGGTCATGATCACCCATGACATGACGGAGGCACTTCTGCTGGCCGACCGCATCGCGGTGATGCACGCCGGCAAGATGCTGGCGCTGGGCACGCCGGTGGAGCTGTCGGCAAGCCGCGAGCCTTACGTGATGGAGCTGTTGCGCACGCCGCGGCGGCAGGCCGAGCGGCTGAACGCACTGCTGCCAGGAGCGGGTCCGTCATGAGCCTGCTCTCCGATCCGCGCCTTGCCGAGGCCGCCGGCCATTTGCCCGACTATCTCGGCAACCACCTGCGCGTCAGCCTCGCAGCACTTGCGCTTGGGCTTGCCATCAGCCTGCCGTTGGCGATCCTCGCGCGCAACCGCCCGGTGATGCGGGGCGCGCTGCTGGCGGTCGCAAGCATCGTGCAGACGGTACCGGGACTTGCGCTGCTGGCGCTGTTCTATCCGCTGCTATTGGCGCTGGCGTCGGTGACGCTGTCCTGGTTCGGTTTCGACTTCTCCGCCTTCGGCTTCCTGCCGGCGATGCTGGCGCTCGCGCTCTATTCCATGCTGCCGGTGCTGCGCAACACCATCACCGGGCTCAACGGCATCGATCCCGCGCTGGTCGAGGCCGCCAAAGGCGTCGGCATGACGGAGCGGCAGTCGCTGTTCACCGTCGAGCTGCCGCTGGCGCTGCCGGTGATCATGGCGGGGATCCGCACCGCGGCGGTGTGGGTGATCGGGACCGCAACGCTGTCGACGCCGATCGGGCAGACCTCGCTCGGCAACTACATCTTTGCAGGCCTGCAGACCCAGAACTGGGTGTTCGTGCTGTTCGGCTGCGTCGCGGCGGCGGCATTTGCGTTGATCGTCGATCAGCTGCTCGCGCTGCTTGAAAGCGGGCTCGCCTCCCGCAAGCGACTGCGCACCGCACTCGGCGGCGCCGGCATCGCCGCGCTCGTTGCGGCTGCCCTGGCGCCGGCGATCGCGCGCTCGCCGTCGAGCTATGTGATCGGTGCCAAGACCTTCACCGAGCAATATGTGCTCGCCGCGCTGATCGCCGACCGCCTGCACGCGTCCGGCTTGCAGGCGACCACGCGCGCCGGCCTCGGCACCAACGTCATCTTCGAGGCGCTCGCGGCGGATGATATCGACGTCTATGTCGATTATTCCGGCACGCTGTGGCTGAACCAGTTTCACGAAAGCGGCGTCAAGCCGCGCGCGGAGCTGCTGGCCGATCTGAAGGCGCGGCTGGGAAGGCACGACATCACCCTGTTCGGCACGCTCGGCTTCGAGAACGCCTATGCGCTGGTGATGCCGAAGAAGCGCGCCGACGCGCTCGGCATCCATTCCATCGCCGACCTCGCGGAGCATGCAGCGACGCTGTCGATCGCGGGCGACTACGAGTTCTTCTCGCGACCGGAATGGGCAGCGCTACGCAAGGCCTACGGCCTGACCTTCCGCACGCAGCGGCAGATGCAGCCGGATTTTATGTATGCGGCGGTGGCCTCAGGCGATGTCGACGTGATCGCGGGCTACACCAGCGACGGGCTGATCGCCAAATACGACCTGGCGGTGCTCGACGACCCCAAGCACGCGATCCCGCCTTACGACGCAATGATCCTGCTTGCGCCGAAGCGGGCGCACGATGAGAAACTCGCGGCGGCGCTTTCGCCGCTGCTCGGCAAGATCGATATCGCTGACATGCGCGAGGCCAATCTGCGAGCCAGCGGCAACGATGCGGACTCTTCGCCCACATCAGTTGCGCGCTGGCTCTGGCAGAGAATCGGAGGACGCTAGCAACAGCCTGGGGGATGCAAGCTGCGCTAGGCCCTCACCTCCTGCCGTTGGAAGAGAATGTAGCCGGCGACGAACAGCACGATGGTTGTCGCGATCAGGCCGACGGTCTGCGGCCAGGCAATCATGATGCTTTCACCGAGCGGCAGGGGCGAGCCCATCACCGCACCACGCAGCTGATCCAGGAACACCGCGCCCAGCGTGCGCGTGGTCGGGGACAGGATCGCCAGCATCGCCTCGCCAAAGAGATCGTTCGGCGAGAGGCGCAGCAGGAACTGCGACCACAATCCGGTGTCAGGCGTCTCCAGCCCCAACGCAAGATAGCGCGGATCGGGCGGCGCAATGATCTGCGCGAAGGCCGGCGCCAGCATCGGCCACAGCACGGCGAGGAACAGCCAGATACCGAGCGCGACCAGCGCGGCCGTCGCCGGCGAGCGGAACACGATCGACAGCAGCATGGAGAGCGACAGCCACACGCCGGCATAGACGATCGCGATCACCAGGAACACCAGCGAGCGGCCGATCTCCTCCGTGCCCGGCGGCACGCCGAGGAAGATGAGCCCCAGCCCGATCACCATCAGCCACAGCGCGGTGAGGCTCACCGCGAGCGTCGCGAGGCCCGCGAGAAATTTCCCCATCAACAGCGCGTCGCGGTAGATCGGCTGTGCCAGCAGCCGCGACAGCGTGCGCCGGTTGAACTCGCTGTTGACGGAATCAAAGCCGAGCCCGATCGCCATCAGCGGGATGAGGAAGCCGAGGATGGCGACAAAAGACGGCAACGGCGCGTTCGACAGCGTGAATAGCCGCAGCAGCAGGAACGGATCCTCCGCGGTGTTCTGGCGGAGATTATCGATCGCGCCGTAGAGCGCGGCGAGCGCCGTGAGCACGATCAGCAGTTCCAGCACCAGCATGCGCACGCTGGAAATATTGTCGGTAAGCTCCTTGGCGAACACCGCGCCAAGGCCCTCGAACGGAGAACCCTCACGCCGCATGACGCACGTCTCCCGGAGTTTTGCCCTGGAAATAGCGGGCATAGATCGCCTCGAGGCTCGGCTCGTCGACCGAGAGCCGCTTCAACGCGCCGTTGACGGCAACCACCGCGCGCGCAGCGTCCGGGCGGACGTCGCGCTCCGCGGTCATGCGGAAGCGGTCCTCCGCCAGCGTCTCGACATTGGAGACGCCGGGAATGGTCGCAAGCCGCCGCGCGATGCCGACGCCTTCCGCCTCGACCTCGACCACGAAGCCCGCGCCGAGCACCTGCACCGAGAGCTCGGCGACCGAGCCCATCAGCACGATACGGCCGGACTGGAACAGTGCCACGCGATCGCAGATGCGCTGCACCTGGTCGAGCAGGTGCGAGGACAACAGCACCGTAACGCCTTCCGCTTTCAATTCGCGGATCAAGTCGAGGAATTCCAGCGTCGCCTGTGGATCGAGGCCGGAGGTCGGTTCGTCAAGGATGGCGATCTCGGCTTTCTTGACGATGATCTCGGCCAATCCCAGCCGCTGGCGCATGCCGCGCGAGAAGGTCGCGACACGCTTGTGCGCGACGTCGGAGAGCCGCACGCGCTTGAGCGCATCCGCAATGCGCTGCATCCGCTCATTCAGCGACAGGCCCATCAGCTTGGCAGTGTAGGTCAGATTTTCCACCGCGGTCAGATGGTCGTAGAAGCCGACGGAGTCGGGCAGATAGCCGACGCGCCGCTTCACCTGCAGCGGCTGGCGCGCCGGGTCGTAGCCGAGCACGCTGATGCTGCCTGCTGAAATCTCGGTGAGCCCGAGCATCATCAGGATGGTGGTGGTCTTGCCGGCCCCGTTGGGACCGAGCAGGCCGAACACCTCGCCTTTCCGGATGTTGAAGCTGATCTGGTCGACGGCGCTGGCGCTGCCGTAGCGCTTGCTCAAGGACTCCGCGACGATCACGGTATTGGGCGGAGCAAGCGGAGCTTCATTGAGGAGATCGTTCATCGGCGTCCGAACCTCGTGACAGCACCCAGCATCAGCAGCAGCGCCACGCCGATCACGCCCGCGCCCACCATGCCCCAGACGGTCGAGGTGTTGACGGTGATACGGAACTGGCTCGAGGCGCTTTCGCCACGGGAATTGGCACGCACCGAAACCATGTAGTCGCCGGCCAGCGATTTATCGGACGGCGTCACCAGCGCCTGCACCTCGGCGTCCTTGCCCGGCACGAGGCGATCGATGGTGGCGGGCTCGAACGTCACCTTCCAGCCGCTCGGCGAACTCGCCGACAGCGTGACGTTCTCCGCCGGCGCGCTGCCGCTGTTCGTCACCACGACCGGGATCGAGGTCTGCTGCGATGCGACCGCGCGGGCGCTCAGCAGCCCGTCACGTCCCGCGACTTGCAGCTGCGGCTCGCCCACGACATCGAGCGCGAGGTCCGTTTTGGCAGTGGCATCCTCCGCCTTCACCGTGACGCTGACAGGGAAATGGCCGGCATCGATCGTGCTCGGCGGCCGCACCTTCAGCTTGATGTCCTTGGACTGGCCGGCAGGGACAGGAATCGACGACAGCTCCTGCGTGCCATAGGCCTCTGTGAACGAAGTCTCGAAATTCTCTGGTGCCTGCGCCGCGAAGCTCGCCGTGACGTCGCGTCCCGAATCGTTCTTGATGGAGAGCGTATATTCGAAATTCGATTTCGGGCTGCCCCGCAGCGACGGCAGCTGCGCCTTGACCGAGAGCTTTGCCGGCAGCTCCTTGGCGAGCGCGACCTGGATCGGCAAGCTCGCCTGGTTGCCCTGGCCTTCAGCCTTGATCGTCAGCGTCTGCCCCTCGAGCTTGGAGTCCGCGGGCACGTCGAGCCGCAGCTGCAGCGAGACATCCTTGTCGGGCGCGGGCATTGCAGCCGCGACCGGCTGGCCGCCGCCGAGGATGGTCGCCGTCCAGCCGCTCGGCACACCCGAGACCGAGAGCTGATAGCGATCCGGCGCGAGACCGTAATTCTGCAGACGAAGCGGAATGTTCGACGTCGTACCCGGCCTGATCGTGACCGCGGGATAGTCGGTCATCAGATAGAGGCCCTTGATATTGGGCTCGTGCTCGTCGGCCGCCCGTGCAGGCAGCGCGATCATGAGGGTGGAGATGATGAGAGCAACGGGGGCGAGAGCTGACGCTCGCATGACAACACTCCTGCGATTGAGCACGTCGAAAGTGTGTGTGCCGCGCCGCCGCCGCCGTGGCGGCAAGCGCGAGGGAGACGGCAACAGTCCCGCCAAAAATTTTGGCGCGCCAATTACAAGTGAGTAATGTCCCGCATTTCGCGCTCAGACTTTAGTTTTTGGACTTTAGTTTTTAGACTTTCGTCTTCGCGTCCTACGCGTGGCGAAAATGCGGCACGTACGTCGAGACTCCGCAGGCGAAAACATGCGTACGAGCGCATTGCCTCCGCGATGAACACAACGATTCACTGGAGTTCGAAGCCGAGCCTCGCGATCTTTGCCGCAGGCAATTGGCTGCGAGTTTGTCGCAGAAGGCGATACGCCGACCTGCTCCTGGCCTCACGCCATGATGTTGAGCAGCGTGTTGGTCATGCGCTCGTCGGCCTTCATGACCGTCGCATTGGCGGCAAAACTGTAACTTGCGATCATCTGGCCAACCATCCCCTGGGAGAGGTCGACATTGGGCGCGGCGACGAGGCCGTTCTGGTTGGCGAAGGGAGCCCGCGGATCGTAGACCGCAGTCGTGGACGGCATAGCCGTCGTGACGGTCGTCTGGGTGCCCCCGCCGGCGCTTTCGGTCTGGACGACCTCAAGCGGTGCATAGGCTGTTGGCGCGCCGGCCGGCACCGTGCCATCGGCGTTGGGAAGCGCGCCCGTGCTCATGACATTGGCGACGTTCGAGGCGGAGACCTCAAGACGGCGGGTCGCCGCGTTCATGCCGGACAGTGCGATCGTCGAGATGCTGCTCATCAAGTGCTCGTCGGACGGATAGTCTGGCAATCACTTAATGCATGCGCTCCATAAGCAAGCTTCAATGTCAGCGGCCGAATTCCGGCGGTGGGAGCAACCGATCGTTTACCATTCGGCCGGGGCGACTGTGCAGAGAGAATTTGAACCACCGCGTTCAGCGCCGGATTGACCTCGGCCAGGCGATCGAGACTGGACTGCACCGCTGGCTGCCTCGCTGCGTGTGCTGTACAAGAGGATGCCGTCAAGTCCGATCCAGGGACCGACATGAACCGACGCGGGTTTATTCTGGGACTGGGCGCCAGTGCTGCGTTAGCAGGCCTCGCTGCGGCACGCGCCGCGGCCGACGGCAAGCGCGTGGCGCTGGTGATCGGCAACAGCGCCTACAGGAACGTGCCGGCGCTGCCCAATCCGGCCAATGACGCCGGCGACGTCGCTGCCGCGTTCAAACGGCTCGGCTTTGCCGTGACGCTCATCACCGACGCATCGTTCGACCAGATGCGGCGCGCCCTGATCGCGCTTGGGCGCGATGCGGCGGACGCCGACATGGCGGCGGTGTTCTTCGCCGGCCATGGCATGGAGATCAACGGCGAGAACTGGCTGATCCCGATCGACGCGGAATTGCAGAAGGACACCGACGCTGCCAACGAAGCCGTCAACCTCGGCAGTGTGATGTTGCAGCTGTCGAACACCAGGAGCCTCGGCCTCGTCATTCTCGACGCCTGCCGCAACAATCCTTTCGCGGCGAAGATGCGACGCGCGCTGGCGCTGCGCGCGGCCGATCGCGGCGGCCTTGGCCACATCGAGCCGGTCGGCAATGTGCTGGTCGCCTATGCCGCCCGCGACGGCACCACCGCGCTTGATGGCGACGGGCGAAACAGCCCGTTCACCACGGCACTGCTGCGCAATATCGAGACGCCGGGGGTCGAGGTCACCTTCATGTTCCGCAACGTGCGCGACGACGTCATGGAGGCAACCGCAAACGAGCAGCAGCCGTTCGTCTACGGCTCGCTGTCGCGCAGGGCGATCTATCTTGCAGGCGAACCGTCGGCGGCGGACCAGGCCGGTACGCAACAGGCCAATGCTGCGCCGGCGCCCGCAGCCGCGCCAGCGACGGCGGTGCCCGCACCTCCCCCTCCGGCAATGGATCCCACGCTGGTCGGGACCTGGGAGATCATGGTCCCGAGCGATCGCGGGCAGTCGCGCTGGGTCTGGAACATCATGGGCGACGGCACCTACAATTTCCACGCCGAAGGGGGACGCGCGGTGCGACCTCACGAGGGCAGGATGACCGCAATGAACGGTCATTGGACGCTGCACGCAACGCGGGGCCTTGCGGGCTACACCGACGGCGGCTCCTACGAAGTTCACGACCCCACGGCCGTGATCACAGGCAAGCTCGGCACCGGCTACTGGAAGCGGAGCCTGCAATGACCGAGACTAGCCACGGATCGGCCGACCGCTAACCGCCCGTCGCCTAGGTCCCAGCCAGCGCGTCGCGCATGGCGACCCGTTCGCCGCCGGGCTTGTTGACATAAAGGTGTTGCTCCAGCACGTCCTGCATGTTCTCGAACATCGCGTAGAGATCGTCGCAATAGACAGACGGGTTGTCGTAGCCGTTGTTCCTCGAGAAACGATGCGGGAGATAACCACCGCCGCAGGCATTCATGAACTTGCACGTCTGGCATTTGGCGGCGAGGTTGATCGAGGCGTCACGCGCGGCTTGCCAGCGCGGCTCGTTGCGGACCTCGTCGAGCGCGTGATCGAAGATGTTGAATGTCGTTTGCGTAACGCCCTTGCCCGCGATCCTGAGCACGTCGTGCGCTTCGACCGAGCCGTCGGTCATGACGGTGCACAGCTCGACCGGATTGTAGCCAACGCCCTCGGTCGGCGAGTTGCTGCCGAGCAGCGCGGTCGCCATATCGGTGATGGTGCGGATGTTCACGGCCGGCCGGCTGCGGTTCGCCTCGAGCCAGAGGTCGAACAGGCCGTTGTAGAAGGCGGCGATCGCCGACGGCTTCTCGTCGACCGTCGCGTCCGGGATCATGATGTCGTAGTGGGTGATGCCGCAATCGGCGAAGAAATCGACATAGTCCCGCGGCGGGTAAGCCGGATTGCAGACCGCGAGCGCGCTGACGCGGATGTCTCGCGACACCAACAAGCGCGCGGCGCGCGCGACCGCGTCATGAGTGCCGCCGCCCTGAAACGTGCGGCGGTGCAGGTCGTGGATATGCGCGGGACCGTCGAGGCTGATCGCCACCGAAATGCGGTGCGCCTCGAAACAGTCCAGCCATTGATCGTCGATCAGGACACCGTTGGTGGTGACGGCGATCGGAATGACGCAGCCCGTGCGCGCTGTGATGGCCGCGCAGGCCTCGGCAAAATGCCTGAAATTCGCAACGCCCCACAACAGCGGCTCGCCGCCATGCAGGACGATCGGGAAATCGAACAGGCCATGCGCGGCAACGTGCTCCTCGATGCGCAGCAACAGCTGCTGCAGCACCGCTGCGCTCATCAGCTTGGGCTTGTCGTAGACGGCGGCGTCGCGAAACCAGTAGCAATAGGAGCAGTCGATATTGCAGCGTGTCGCAAGCTTGACCAACAGCTGCGAGATCGGCTGGCTTGCGAAGGCGGCGGAATCTGGCGCATCACCCGACATGCGGGCACCGAAGCGTGCTGAAGGCGTCAAAGACGACTAAAGCGCGATGAGATTTGGTTGAATCGTCATCGCGCTTTAGGTCTATCGAGCATGATCTTTTCGGAAAACCGCTACACACTTTTCCGGATCATGCTTTAGTAGCCGCGACCGAAGCCACGACGGAAGCCGCCGTACGGCCCGACACCGCCCCGGCGGAAGGCGCCGCCGCCATAACCGGGCCCGCGGACGAAACCGCGCCTGAAATAGGCCTCGGTTACCAGCGGCTTGTCCGAGAGAAACTCCTCGGATGCGATCAGGCCCGAGGTGTCTTGATCGGATTGACCGGAGACGATGCCTTTGTCCGAACTCGGCCCGCGCATGTCGGGCAACAATGCGTCGATACCGGGATGATCGCTCTGAATTGTCGCCCCTGGCCCGTGCAACTGCAGCAAGCCTGCAAAAACCTTCAGCGTCAGAATAGGCATAGCTCTACTCCCTCTTCTCTCGGAGGATGCGCTCGATGAAAACCCTATAGCATCGCGCGCCGCTCGGCAATGGGCTTGCCGGATCGCGCGCATCATCGTGGCAGAGCGGGGCTCACGCCTCTTCCGCTCCAAATGGGGAGCACTAACTATCGGCGATATCGTCTTGAAGATCAGGGAGCAGCGATGATGAAGACGGCAGTCGTGATCGGTGTCGGGCCGGAACGTGGACTCGGCGCCCAGTTGTGCAAGCGTTTTGCTGGCAACGGATTGCATGTGATCGTCGCCGGCCGGACGCAATCTGCCATCGACGTCGTTGCCAAAGAGATCGCTTCATCCGGCGGCAAGGCGACGGCCGTGGTCACGGACGCGACCAATGAGCGACACATCGTCGCGCTGTTCGATCGCGCCGGCGCCGAGCTGGAGCTTGCGATCTACAACGCCGGCAACAACACGCCGGGCCGCATTGTCGATATGGACGCCACCTATTTCGAGCAGAGCTGGCGCGTCGTCTGCTTCGGCGGCTTTCTGTTCGGGCGCGAGGCCGTGAAGCGGATGCTGCCCGCGAAAAACGGCACGCTGCTCTTCACCGGCGCCAGCGCCTCGCTGCGCGGCCGCGCAGGCTACGGCGCATTCAATTCGTCCAAGGCGGCGTTGCGGACCCTGGCCCAGGCGATGGCCAAGGAATATGCGGCAGACGGCATCCATGTCGGTCATGTCGTGGTCGATGGCGCCATCGCCGGCGACAAGATTTTTCAGCGTTTCCCTGATGCTGCGAGCCGCGAGGACAGCCTGGTCAGCATCGAAGGGATCGTCGACGCGTTCGAATTTCTCTATCGCCAGCCACAGCGCGCATGGTCGTTCGAGCTCGACGTCCGCACCTCCAAGGAAAGGTGGTAGGCCGCGAGGCGCTTTCGTCCGCACGTCGACTGCAACCGACGCATCGCATCGCCCGCCGATCCCTCGCTGATGCCGCAGCTATTACTGTGAAAAATAGGTCAGCCTCGCTGTCGCGATGGTTCTTTCGGCAGGGACGAAAGAGCCTCGCCGTCATCCAAGGATGCGCTCAATCAGAGGTAGATCACGTTCGCGTTCGACCGAGCCGGTCGAACGCCGCAGTATCGACTTGTCAACTATTGGCGTGGTATCAAATGATCGCCCGGTGACCAGCGCAAAGCCGATTGCAATCGAAATCGTCTTAGGGGGTGAGGAGAAGCAAACGCAGTAGTCTAATTATTTTTGGAGGAGCGGGATGCCGGCTGCAACAGTTTCTGGCGACCCCGTTATTGTGGTCGATAGCATGGAGTTCCGACGTGCGCTGGTCGTTCATTTCCTGAAGGATTGGGCCGCCGCGGAGAAAGTCGAGTTGCTCTCCTTGACCCCGGACCACGCCCATCAGGCGCTACGCGAGGAGATCGCCTGTCGGATGATCATCTACAACGCCGGCGTCGCATCGCGCTCGAGCGCGGACACGCTCGGCGAGATCAAGGTGCTGCGCGCGCTCGCGCCATCGGCCTCCCTGGTGGTCGTGGCGGACGAGGATATCTCCGAGGACGTCGTCGCGGTCATGCAGAGTGGTGCGGAGGGTTACCTGTCGAATGACTCCGCGCCCGACCTTGTGCTGCGTGCACTCTCCTTCGTCCTGCGAGGCGGCACCTATTTCCCGAGGAGCGCCGTCACACATGCACCCTTTCCCGACGATGGGCCGCTGAGGACAACCTCCGAGACCCTCCCGAGCGGCGCCCGCTCGGCATCCGCGAGACGCGATGGTCCTTACGGCCTGCTGCCCGACCTCAGCAAGCGGCAGATGGCGATCCTGCAGCGGCTGTGCCGCGGCGAACCCAACAAGATCATCGGACGCGCGCTCAACCTGCCGGAATCCACGGTGAAGGTCCATGTGCGCGAGATCATGCGCAAGCTCGCCGTCTCGAACAGGACCCAGGTCGCCGTCGTCGTCTCGCGGATGAACGCAGCGCCGCTCCCCGGACATGGTGCGAATCATGCCGCACGCGACGTCGCGCACGATGCCGAGCGAAAGTTGCGCGCCCCCTCGATATGTCCGGCCGACACATCGAACTCGGGAGCGATCAAGCCGTCCAAGAACAAGGGCAATGTTAGCGGACGCGAATAGAGCGCGCCAATCGACGCGCGGGGCTCAACCCGCCTTCTCCACCGGCCCGCCGCTATCGACCCAGTCTTTGAAGCCGCCGCCGTTATAGACATGGTCGTAACCCATGTCCTTGAGTAGCTTGCCGGCGAGCGCTGCCCGGCCGCCGGAGCCGCAATAGAGGACGATGGTCTTGTCCTTGGCGAAATGCTTGTCATGCGTGGGCGCGTCTGGGTCGGCCCGAAACTCCAGCATGCCGCGCGAGACATGGACGGCGCCCTTGATCTTGCCGCTCTGCGCGACTTCGGTGCCATCGCGCACGTCGACGACGAGCGTATTGCCCTTGGCCATCAGGTCTTGCACCTGTTGCGGAGTGATCTTCTGCACGACGGCGTTGGCCGCCTCCAACATCTGTTTGACACTCAGGGCCATCGGGCAACTCCTTCCATGCCGACCCGCTCGCGACAGCGAGACGGGGCTTCTCGCGAGAGATAGTAATGCGGCTTGCGCTATGCAAAGGCGTTGGCGAGGAACGCCGCCGGGAGGCCGCCTTCACGAACGCTGCACACAGGCGTGCGCAACGGAACCGTGGCGCGATCCCTTTGGCAATCGTGATGCGCTGCAGCGCAAATCGGCCGACGGCCGCCGCCGTCCGCTCGATATCAGCCTCGGCAACGCTCCAGCGCGGGAAGTGACCGTCGACGTGCATTCGCGCAAAGCCGTAGACCAGGGCACAGGCGGCGATCCTGGCGGCCGCGAGGTCGAGCGGACGAAGCTGGCCTTTGGCTCGCCGTTGAGTGCGGCGCGCACCTCGCGCGCGCCGGCCAGCACCGCCGCCTCGTCGGTAGTGTCGAACATCAACGGTGTGAAGTTTGCTCCAAACTCGGTCTTCAGCCGCTCCGCATCGGCCTGCTTGCGGACGCTGCCGAACACGCGAAAGCCCTTGTCGAGCAAGAGCCTGGCGCTGGCCCATCCGATCCCGGTGGATGCGCCGGTGACGACGACTGCACGCATGTCTTGCTTCCCCCTCATGCTGTGCAAAGCTGATGTAGTACTGCAAGGGGCGGACACAATGCGTCAGCCCTGGCTTGTGCGCCCGGCGGGAGGCGAGATGCGGCGAGCGAAGGCGTCCATCATCGTGCTGACCCTGGTCGGCTTCGTGGTCGGCCTGCTCTATCGTGTCGTTTTCAACACCGGCGACGAGCCGAGCGTCGCGAACTTCACCCGAAGCGGTTTTCACGGCGCAGGCCTCGCCTTCAGCGCCTGGGCGACGCACCTCTATTTCACCTCCCGCTCCAGCGCCTGGCTGACACGGTGGCCGCTCGCTTTAGAGCTGGCCGTCCGTACGATTGCCATGGCGTTCGTTGTGACAGCGGTCGCTTCCACCCTGCAGGTCGCGCTCTATGACATGCCGATCCCTCACGGCTGGTTCAGGCACGACTTCCCCAGGATCATGGCCGTCTCCTTCGCCATGTCCCTCGTCATCAATGGAGCCTACGAGTTGACCCGGCTGATTGGCACCAGGGTGCTGTTCAACTTCCTGATCGGCCGCTACCGCCGGCCGATCCGCGAACAGCGCGTGCTGCTGTTCCTGGACCTTGCCGGCTCCACCTCGCTTGCGGAAGCGATGGGCGAGGTGCGGGTGCAGGACCTGCTCACCCGCTTCTTCTATGACATCGACGCGGCCATCACCGACCATGGCGGCGAGGTGCATGCCTATGTCGGGGACGAGGTCATCGTGACCTGGCGGGTCAAGGGGGATCAGCAGCAGAGCCGCTATCTCGACTGCTTCTTTGCCATCCAGGACCGCATCGCGGCCAGTGCCGACCAATACCGGGCGGAGTTCGCGCTTGTGCCCGACTTTCGCGCCGGCATGCATGCCGGGCCCGTGGTGATCAGCGAATGCGGCAACTCCCACCGCCAGGTCGCCTATTTCGGCGACACCATGAACGTCGCCGCGCGGCTACAGGGGCTTTGCAAGGAAATGGATCGCGGCTTGCTGGTCTCGGGCGAACTGCTGCGGCTTTCGAAGCCTGCGGCCGATCTTGTCATCGAGACCCTTGGCCCCACGCAACTGCGCGGCCGCGCCGCCCCGATCGACGTGTTCGCAGTGGATCGGAGACGGGCCAAGAGTGCGTCTGAACGCTCATCGCTTGGTGGTTCACCCGCTTCAAGCGACACGCACGAGGCATCAGGAGGAAGATAAGAAAGTCGAGTCTTTACACTTGATGCGAAAAGACTTTTGGCCAGCGAGATTCTGTCTGGATGGGCGCAGACCAAGAATGTGATTTAATTCTCACTTCTTGGTTGGTGCAGGTTCGCAAGAACCAGCCGAAGCGGCCTGCAGCGGCCGACGCCTGCTGCGATGTGGGGCGAACATGCAGCGCAAGACTTAACATTTCGTGTGCGGCAGTGCGGGAGCACCAGGAACGTCATTCCGGGCTGCGCCGAAGCCGCAGACCCGGAATCTGGAATTGTGGCGCGAGATTCCGGGTTCGCGATGCCGCGCGCCCCGGAATGACGAACAGCCGCGCCCTTAGTTCTTGCTCTTGTCCACCAGCGCGCGCTCTTCTTGATCGTCGAGGTCGCGCTTGCGCGATCTCGCAAACAAGAACGTGGATCAAGCCTTAGTTCTTGCTCTTGTCCACCAAAGCGCCCTTCTTGATCCACGGCATCATGTCACGGAGCTTGGCGCCGACTTCCTCGATCGGGTGGGTGGCGAGCTTGGCGCGGGTGGCCTTGAACGAAGTCTGGTTGACCTTGTTCTCCAGCATCCAGTCGCGGGCGAACTTGCCGGACTGGATGTCGTTGAGCACCAGCTTCATCTCCTTCTTGGTCTCCTCCGTCACGATGCGCGGGCCGGTGACATATTCGCCGTACTCGGCGGTGTTGGAGATCGAGTAGTTCATGTTGGCGATGCCGCCTTCATAGATCAGGTCGACGATCAGCTTCACCTCGTGCAGGCACTCGAAATAAGCCATCTCAGGAGCGTAGCCGGCCTCAACCAGGGTCTCGTAGCCGCCCTTGATCAGCTCGACCAGGCCGCCGCACAGCACCACCTGCTCGCCGAACAGGTCGGTCTCGCACTCCTCCTTGAAGGTGGTTTCGATGATGCCGGCGCGGCCACCGCCGATCGCCGAGGCATAGCTAAGGCCGAGGTCGTGGGCGTTGCCGGAGACGTCGCGGGCGATCGCGATCAGGCAGGGCACGCCGCCGCCGCGCTGATATTCGGAGCGCACGGTGTGGCCGGGACCCTTCGGCGCGATCATCAGCACGTCGAGATCGGCGCGCGGATCGAGCAGGTTGAAGTGGACGTTGAGGCCGTGCGCGAACACCAGTGCCGCGCCCTTCTTCATGTTGTCGTGCAGGTGCTCGCGGTAGATGTCGCCCTGCAGCTCGTCAGGCGTCAGCATCATCACGAGATCGGCCCATTTGGCGGCTTCGGCGACTTCCAGCACCTTGAAGCCGGCCGCTTCCGCCTTCTTCGCGGACGCCGAGCCCTTGCGCAGCGCAATCGCCACCTCCTTGACGCCGGAGTCCTTCAGGTTCAGCGCGTGGGCGTGGCCCTGGCTGCCATAGCCGACGATGGCGACCTTCTTGCCCTTGATCAGGTTCAGGTCGGCATCACGATCGTAATAAACACGCATGGGTGGTTCCTCTTCGAGTGGCGCTATCGGCCGGTAAAAGTGAGGGATTTTCGGGGTTTGGCTGCAATTTCGGGGCGTTGTCTAGAGCATTTGGCAGTCCTTAGAAACCTTCTTCTCGCATGGCGGAACGCCCGCTCATGCGTCCGTGAACACGGGGTAGAGTGAAGCGAGCAGCAGAAGCGCCATCACAGATGGCAAACAGGACAAAGGCGAGCAGGAGCGATTGCGACATAGGTTTCCCCTCACGCAAGCTTGGCGACCGGGCGCAGCCGCCTCGAGAGCAGCATCACCGCGATGCCGCCAACGACGGTCAGCATACCGGCCAGCCGCAGCGGCCCGAACTTCTCCGAGAACACGATGCTGGAGGCGGCCGAGCCGACGAACGGCACCAGCAGGGCAAAAGGCACGACCTGGGCGGCCGGATGGTCGCGGAGCAGCCGGCCCCACAGCCAATAGGCGATCGAGGTGGAGATGCCGCCGAGCGCCAGCATGCAGAGCAGCGTCGTCAGCGACATGTGGATGAGAGCGTGGAAGGTCGGCGCGACACCATCGGTGACAAGCGCCAGCGCGAACAGCGGGACCGCGGACGTCAGGCACAGCCACGCGAACAGGTCGAACATCGGCACGCCCTGCGCCCGCCGCAGCAGCAGATTGCCGATCGCAAAGCTGACCGGCGAGATCATCAGCACCGCGAACGCATTGACGCTGAAATCATAACCCACGGTGCCGCAGATCATCAGAAGCCCGATCGTGGCGATCGCAATGCCGACCGCCTGCATCGGCGTCGGCCACTCGCGGAAGGCGATCACGGCAAAGCCGATGGTGAACAGCGCCTGGCTCTGCACGATCACCGACGACAGCCCGACCGGCACGCCATGGGCGATGCCATAGGCCTGCGACAGGAACTGGCCGAGGAACAGGGTGAAGCTGATCGCGGCGAGCAACGGCCATGATACGTTCGGCTTGCGCACGAACAGGCAGGGCACGGCCGCGATCGCAAAGCGCAGCGCCGTCATCAGCGCCGGCTGCAATTCGTCAAGCGCCATCCGGCTTGCTACAAACGCAAGTCCCCAAATGACCGCCACCAGGACGGCAATGCAGACATCGGCCGGCTTCATTGCTTCTTTTTCTTGTTGTCAGCCTTTTTTCTGAGCATGATCCTGTTCGGAAAACCGCTGGGCACTTTTCCGGATCATGCTTGCTCGCCTGGCTTGGGTTTCTTCAAGAGATAAGTGCCGTGCAGCGGCGCGTGATAATCGGCGGAAACCAGCGTGAAGCCGACCTCGGTCAGCATGCGCTCCATCACCCAGCCGAAGGTGGAATATTCGTCGCGCATATGGGTGACCACGCTGTCGCGCTCGAAATCGTGGTTCTTGATGTTGCAATCCGCCCAGCCGATGACGTCGCGCTCCGAGCCGTCGGGCATGCTGACAAAGACGATGTCGCGCAGGTAGAAACTGGCGCCGGGCTTGAGTGCTGCGAAAATGCGTGCCATCGCCACCGCCTTCCAGAAATCCGGCAGATGGTGCAGCGTGAACTCGCTGACGATCAGATCGTAGGAATGGGGCTGGTAGGCGAAGCTGAGCAGGCCAGCGGATTGGGTGCGGATCGGCGCTCTGCGATCGCGCGCGTAGACTTCGGCGAGCGCCAGCATGGCAGGCGAAATGTCTATTGCATCGACCTCGGCCCCCATCAGCGCTGCCTCAGTCGCCATCACGCCGTTGCCGCAGCCGATATCGGCGACCCGCCAGCCGGGCTTGACGCCGAGCATGGTGAGCGCGCCCCGTGCGCGCAAGTCGCTGTCGTCCTTCTGGTCATAGATCGAGGCGACAACGGTATCGAGCCCGATCCGGCTTCGTTGACTATAAAACCAGTCGCGCGCCAGCATGGTGTCACATCCCTTCAGGCCCGCGGCCGATCGCGGCGACGCCGGTGCGGGACACCTCGACCAGGCCAAGCGGACGCATCAGGTCGATAAACTGGTTGATCTTTGACGTGTTGCCTGTGATCTCGAACACAAAGCTCTCGGTGGTGGCATCGATCACGCGGGCGCGGAAGGCATCCGCCAGCCGCAACGCCTCGACCCGGTGTTCGCCGACCCCGTGCACCTTCACCATCGCGAGCTCGCGCTCGATGGCGCGGCCCGACTGCGTCATGTCGACCACGCGATAGACGGGCACCATGCGATCGAGCTGGTGCTTGATCTGCTCGATCACCATCGGCGTGCCCGTGGTGACGATGGTAATGCGGGACAGATGTTTCTGGCTCTCGGTCTCGGAGACGGTGAGGCTTTCGATGTTGTAGCCGCGCCCGGAGAACAGCCCGATCACGCGGGCGAGCACGCCCGGCTCGTTCTGCACAAGCACCGCCAGTGTGTGGGTCTCGCTGGGATCGTGACGTTCTTCGATGAAATAGGCTGATGCCGGCTGGTTCATTGGTGTCCCCTGGTCATCTCTCTCACGCGAGCGCTCTCGCGCCGGTGACGGCGCCATCCGCCATCACCCATTTGCGAAACAGATCGAAATCGATATTGCCGCCGCTCAGGATCAGGCCGACGTGCCGGCCGGCAAGCTTGCGCTTCTCCTGCAGCGCCGCCGCCAGCGCTGCGGCGCCGGCGCCTTCGGCGACATTGTGCGTGTCGGTCCAGTAGGCGCGGATCGCGAAGGCGATCTCGTCATCGGTCACCTGCACGATGCGGGAGGCGCCCTTGCGGATGATCGCCAGCGCCTCTTCATCCGGAATCCGCGTCGCCATGCCGTCGGCCAGCGTGTTCGAGGTTTCCGTGGTCACGACCGTGCCGGCCGCGAACGACAGCGCATAGGACGGCGCGAGCGTTGACTGCACCCCGACGATCTCCGTCTTCAGGCCCAGGAGGTCGCGCGCCAGAATGCAGCCGCAAATGCCGGACCCCTGCCCGATCGGCACATAGAGCACGTCAAGATCGGCCGCTGCGCGGAAAAATTCCAGCGCGTAAGTGGCAACGCCGAGCACGAGATCAGCGTGAAACGACGGCACCATGTGCAGGCCTTCACGCTCGGCCCTGCGACCGGCCTCCTCGCGCGCGGCCTGAAAATCGTCGCCATGCTCGACCAGCGTTGCACCAAAAGCCTGCATGGCGCGGTTCTTCTCGACCGAATTGCCATGCGGCACATAGATCATCACCGGCAGGCCATGACGTCGGCCGGCGAAGGCCAGGCTCTGGCCGTGATTGCCGCGCGTAGCCGAGATCAGGCCCGCAACTTTGGGCTGCTCGTGCTTGAGGCGATCGACGTAGGTGAGCCCGCCGCGCACCTTGAAGGCGCCGGTCGGCGTGTGGTTCTCGTGCTTGACCACAACAGATGCGCCGAGCCGCGCGCCAAGCAGCGCCCACGCATAGGCCGGCGTCGGCGGCACCGCCTGGCGGACCACCTCATGCGCGCGCTCCAGTTCTGCGAGGTCAAACATCGTTGCACCTTGCTCCGGCGGGAATGCTCGCTCTCCCCGCAAGCGGGGCGAGGTGAAGAGGGAGATAGCGAGCCCGGCGCCTCATCATCACACCAGCGCCTTGCCGCCGGCGAAGGCCGCGGCGGTGGCTTCATCGGTCGCCTGCTCCGGCAACAGCATCTCGTTATGCGCCTTGCCGGATGGAATCATCGGGAAGCAGTTCTCCAGCGCCGCGACGCGGCAGTCGAACAGCACCGGGCGCTTCACCGAGATCATCTCCTTGATGGCGCCGTCGAGATCGGCCGGCTTGATCGCCTGCAACCCGACGCAGCCGTAAGCCTCCGCGAGCTTGACGAAATCCGGAAGCGCCTCGGTGTAGGAATGCGAGAGACGGTTGCCGTGCAGAAGCTGCTGCCATTGCCGCACCATGCCCATGTACTGGTTGTTCAGGATGAAGATCTTGATCGGCAGCTCGTATTGCACCGCCGTCGACATCTCCTGGATGGTCATCTGCACCGAGGCGTCGCCGGCGATATCGATCACGAGGCTGTTCGGATGGGCAACCTGCACGCCGACCGCGCATGGCAGCCCATAGCCCATGGTGCCGAGGCCGCCGGATGTCATCCAGCGGTTCGGCTCCTCGAAACCGAAGAACTGCGCCGCCCACATCTGATGCTGGCCGACTTCCGTCGTGATGTAGGTATCCTTGCCGCGCGTCAGCTCGAACAGCCGCTGAACCGCATATTGCGGCATGATGATGTCGTTGTTCTTCCGGTAGTAGAGCGAGTTGCGGCCGCGCCATTTGGCGATCTGCTGCCACCATTCCTTGACGTCCGGCTTCTTCGCCTCCGCCTTGAACACCTGCAGCAGGTCGCCGAGGATGTTGCCGCAGTCACCGATGATCGGGACGTCGACGCGGATGTTCTTGTTGATCGAGGACGGATCGATGTCGATGTGGATCTTCTTCGAGCCCGGAGAGAAGGCATCCGTCCGGCCGGTGATGCGGTCGTCGAAACGCGCGCCGACGCACAGCATGACGTCGCAATCGTGCATGGTCATGTTGGCTTCGTAGGTACCGTGCATGCCGAGCATGCCGAGCCAGTTCTTGCCGGTGGCGGGATAAGCGCCCAGCCCCATCAGGGTCGAGGTGATCGGAAAGCCCGTGATCTCGACCAGCTCGCGCAGCAGTTTCGACGCTTCGCGGCCGGAGTTGATAACGCCGCCGCCGGAATAGATCACCGGACGCTTGGCCGAGGCCAGCAGCGCCACGGCCTTGCGGATCTGGTTCGCATCGCCCTTCACCCGCGGCGCGTAGGAGATGTGCACGTCGGACTTGCGCGGCGGATGATAGGTGCCGACGGCAAACTGCACGTCCTTCGGGACGTCGACCACGACCGGCCCCGGGCGCCCGGTGGTCGCGACATAGAAGGCCTCGTGCAGCACCTTGGCGAGGTCGTTGACGTCGCGAACCAGCCAGTTGTGCTTGGTGCAGGGGCGCGTGATGCCGACGGTGTCGCATTCCTGGAAGGCGTCGTTGCCGATCAGATGCGTCGGCACCTGGCCGGTGATGCAGACCAGCGGGATCGAGTCCATCAGCGCGTCCGTCAGCGGCGTCACCATGTTGGTGGCGCCGGGACCGGAGGTCACCAGCGCCACGCCCGGCTTGCCGGTCGAGCGCGCATAGCCTTCGGCAGCATGGCCCGCGCCCTGCTCGTGCCGGACCAGGATGTGCTCGACTGAGTCCTGCTGGAAAATCTCGTCATAGATCGGAAGCACAGCCCCGCCGGGATAGCCGAAAATATGCTTCACCCCATGATCGATCAGCGCCCGCACGATCATCGCAGCGCCTGTCATCTGGTCGGGCTTGTGGCTTGTCTCGCTCATGGCTGGCTCCGTCTCACCGCGTCCCGCGGCCTCTTTTCGTCGTGTCTGGCTTTTTTAGGAAATAAAAAAGGGCCCAAGAGGCCCCATGCACACCGCCCGAATTTGGATGGCCGTCAGCCATCCCCGGCGGTGCGCCTGGGTACGACCACGATAATAAGGAGTTTTGTAATAAAATTACCCATTATGCCGGTCCGGCTTCCCAAAGGTTGCGCGCAACATACTGAACAAAGCCCCGATGTCAAGGGATAGCAGGGCGGTTTGGAGGCGCACTGGAAGTGTAGCCATGTTCCGGCCGTTCGGCGAGGGCGAATTTGCGGCAGCAGCACTGACGATGGCTCATGAGGGGGCTCTGGGCGCGCGCCTCATTCCGTTTACACGGTCATTCCGGGGCGGTGCAAAGCACCGAACCCGGAATGACGATGCGGCTAGGAGCGGAGCTCTTGCTCCAGCCACCCCCTCGCCTCCTCCGGCTTCACCCATGCGAACTCCGGCAGCTGGTGCCTGAACCAGGTGAATTGTCGCTTGGCGTAGTGACGCGTGTCGGCGCGGCCAATCTCGGCGGCATCGTCCAGCGTGATTTCGCCTTTGAGATGTTTCATCAGCGGCGGCACGCCATGGGCCTTCATCGCAGGCAGCAGCGGATCAAGCTGCCGGGCGGCGAGTTGCGCGATCTCGTCCAGCGCGCCGGCTTTCAGCATCGCCTGAAATCGTGCATCGATCCGCGCATACAGCGCCTCGCGCTCGGGCGCGAGAAACAGCGCGTGAAATTGGCCCGGCGGCAACAGCGGCGGCTGGCCCTCGCTGTGCCAGTCGGTGAGTACGCGGCCCGTCGCCTCGACCACTTCGAGCGCCCGCGCAATGCGCGTGCGGTCGCGCGGCTTGAGACGCGCCGCGGACATGGGATCGCGCTGCGCGAGCTCGGCATGCAACGCCTCGACGCCGTTCCGCTCCAGCCTGCCGCGCACCGCCTCACGCACCTCCGCGGGGATTTGCGGCACCGCTGACAAGCCTCGCGCGATCGCCTTGAAATAGAGTCCGGTGCCCCCGACGAAGATCGGCACGCGGCTCTGCGCGCGCGCCTCGGCAAGCGCGGCGGTTGCCTCGCTCACAAAGCTTCCGGCGGAATAATTCACGGCGGCATCGACATGGCCGTAGAGGCGGTGCGGGACGCGTGCTTCCTCGTCCAGCGAAGGGCGTGCGGTCAGGACCCGCAGGTCGGCATAGACCTGCATGGAATCGGTGTTGATCACAGTCCCGCCGATCTTTTCGGCAAGATGGACCGCCAGCGCCGACTTGCCGCTGGCGGTCGGCCCTGCGATAAGCACGGGCTTGTCATCCCAAAACGAAGTCACCCGATGTCTCTCGTCGCCACCCTGATCTGCAACCCTGCCAACCCCGCGCTCGATTCCACCGTGGTCGACGGCGCGCTTGCCGTGCTGCCTTCGCCGGGCAAGCCGCAATGGCTGTTCGACGAGGTCGCGATCGACATTCCCTTCGAGAAGCCGCTCGAAGACCACAACCAGGTGCACGCCATCGAGGCGCGCCTGCGGGAGGCGCGCGGGGATCTCCCGATCGACATTGTCGTGCAGCCTATCATCGCCCGGCGCAAGAGGCTTTTCCTGGCGGACATGGATTCCACCATGATCGGCCAGGAATGCATCGACGAGCTGGCCGATTTTGCCGGACTGAAGGCGCACGTCGCTGCCATCACTGAGCGCGCCATGCGCGGCGAGGTCGAGTTCGCGTCGGCGCTGCGCGAGCGCGTCGCGCTCCTGAAAGGTCTCCCCGTGAGCGTCGTCGACGAGGTCCTGGCAAAGCGCATCACCTTGACGCCGGGCGGGCGCGAGGTCGTCATGACCATGCGCGCGCATGGCGCCTATACCTGCCTGATCTCCGGCGGCTTCACGTTGTTCACCAATGCGATCGCTGCGAAGATCGGCTTCCAGGAGAACCGGGCCAACGAGCTCGTCGTGCACGACGGCAAGTTCACCGGCGAAGTCAGAGAGCCGATCCTGGGCCGCGAAACCAAGCTTGCGACGCTCATCGAGCTGACCGAGTCCTTCGAGCTCGACGAGATCGATACGCTCGTCGTCGGTGACGGCGCCAACGATCTCGGCATGATCCAGCAGGCGGGGCTCGGCGTCGCCTATCACGCCAAGCCTGCGGTCTCGGCGGCTGCCGCCGCGCGGATCGATTACGGCGACCTCACAGCACTGCTCTACGCGCAGGGGTATCGGCGCGAGGAATTTGTTTCGTAGCGCGCAACAAATGTTTCACGCTCGTTTCGAGGAAGCATTGTTCGTGTATCGACCGACAAACGAAATAATCTGCTTCTTGTGCAAGCAGACCAATCGCGCCACATGGTCGACAATGACTCGTCAAACAGTCATGCTATGGCATCGAACCTAGTCAGGTGAGGAAGAGTCCAAGGGGCCGAAAAGCGGCCGCGAGTGATGCGGTCGCAGCATCGCCACCCAAAGGATCTCTCCATGTCACGTCCCTCCGTTAAGCATCTTCTCATCACCACCGTTGCCGCCTTCGCCCTTCTGGAAGGCGCAGCTGCTGGAGCAGCAGAGCTTCCCGCATTCGAAGTGTCGTCCTTCCCGGCCACACCGGTCCAGGTTTCCGTATTGGGCTCGGCGGGTGTCCGGGAGCAGGCGGCAACGCCGACACTCACGCGCGACGACATGCCTGCTTCGCCGCATCAGCTTGCCGTACTGACCCCGCGCCATGGCACCGTCAGGGCCTCGAACGAGACCACGATCGGCGCGGCGCATAAATAACGATCTGCAGGCGATTCCTCACTAAAGCATGATCCGGAAAAATGTGTAGCGGTTTTCCGAAAAGATCATGCGCGATCAAAAACCTAAAGCGCGATGACGATCCAACCAAATCTCATCGCGCTTTAGGGAGCGCACCAAATGAAACGGCCCGGGCTTGACCCGGGCCGCATCATTACAGGGCGCCTTGGTGAGGATGGATCGCCGGGTCGAGCCCGGCGATGATGATCTCACTTCGTCACTGCATGTTCAGCGCAACGAACCGCAACTCGCCGTCGCCGTTCGCGACCAGCAGCAGCACCGACTTCTTGCCGTCCTTCTTCAGCTGATCGATGCGCTTCTTGATGTCGGCGGCGCTCGAGACCGCTTCCTGCGCCACCTCGACGATGACATCGCCGGCGGACAGGCGCTTGTCGGCCGCATCGGACGCTCCGTCGACGCCGGTAATCAGCACGCCCTTGACGCCGTCCTTGATCTTGTACTTGCCGCGCAGGTCCTTGGAGAGCGTGGCAAGATCGAGCCCGAGCGCCTTCTGCGTCACCGGCTTGTCGGGCGTCGCATCATCCTTCGGCCTCAGCGCCGCCTGCACCTTGTCGGTGTCCTCGAGCTTGCCGAGCGTGACGTGATGGGTTTCCTCCGCGCCCTTGCGGATGATGACGACGTCGACCTCCTTGCCGACCGCGGTGTCCGCAACCACGCGCGACAGGTCCTTCGGCTCCTTGATGTCGTGCCCGTCGAACTTGATCACGACGTCGCCGGGCTCGATGCCGGCAGGCTTCGCCGGCCCCTTGTCATCGACGCCAGCGATGAGCGCGCCCCGCGCCGGCTTGATGTTGAGGCTTTCGGCGATCTCGTCGGTGACGCCCTGAATCCGGACGCCGAGCCAGCCGCGGCGCAGTTCGCCGAACTGGCGCAGCTGATCCACCACACCCGCAACCGTCTTGGACGGCACGGCAAAGCCGATACCGATCGACCCGCCGGAGGGCGAGATGATCAGCGTGTTGACGCCGATGACTTCGCCGTCGAGGTTGAACAGCGGGCCGCCCGAATTGCCGCGGTTGATGGCGGCGTCGGTCTGGATGTAGCTGTCATAGGGACCCGAGGAGATGTCGCGGTTCTTGGCCGAGACGATGCCCGCGGTCACGGTTCCGCCGAGGCTGAACGGGTTGCCGATCGCGATCACCCAATCACCCAACCTCAGCTTGTCGGAATCGCCGAACTTAACGGTGGTCAGCGGCCGGGGCGGCTTGAACTTCAAGACCGCGAGGTCGGTCTTCTTGTCGATGCCGACAATGTCCGCCTTGATCTTGGTGCCATCGTTCATGATCACATTGATCTCGTCGGCATCGGCAATGACGTGGTTGTTGGTGACGACGATGCCGGATTCATCGACGATGAAGCCGGAGCCGAGCGAGCTGGTCTTGTGCGGCTGCAGGTCGCCGCCGCCCTTGCCGCCCTTGCGGTTCTTGAAGAAGTCGTCGAAGAACTCCTCGAACGGCGAGCCGGGCGGCAGTTGCGGCACGGCGCCGCGGCCGTCGTTCTTGGCTTCGATGGTCTGCGAGGTCGAGATGTTGACCACCGCATCGATCACCTTCTCGGCGACGTCGGCGATACCCTCGGGTCCCCGCGCGAAGGCCGGCTGTGAGGTCAGCACGGCCGCAGCGCCCAGGCAGACTGCAGCCACGAGCGGGCGCAGGCGATGGCTCAAGGCGGATATCGCAGCGGTCATATAGATTTTCTCCAGGATCAAAACGACCAAATTCATTTGGTCCACACTGCGCCCGAACCGGGTCGCGGCGCAAGCAGTTCAGTGTCTTGCGGATTTAGCCGCTGAATAAGGGCTAGGTAATACGGCAAAATGCCGACGCCAGCCCCTCACGATCGCGTTCTTTTTCCGATCCGCTCCAAGCCCGTCGGTCCGGGATGGCGCGCAAGCCCCAGACCCGAAAACTTAAGATTCCGGGTCCGGCACCCCAGCGCATCGCGCCGGAAGTGACTTGCAAGCTAGATCGGCCGCCGCACGGCCCAGATCACGATCAAGCCGATCACCGCCGATCCGATGCCGACCGCGCGCAGCAGGTTATCGGGGGTTGCGATGGCGCTTTTCATGGCCTTGCGCATCCAGGTCGGGCTGGCTGCGAACATCAGCCCTTCAATCACGAACAGGACGCCTACACCGATGAGGAAGTCGGCGAACGCAATGGACCTCATCGGACTGGAACCTCCCGTTTCATCTTACTTTCTTAAAGTAGCGGCGGCCCAAGCCAAGGCTTTGTGCCGCCGCTATCAACAACTGGTCGCCGCCATTTACGGCCTTGGCGATGCGGGCGCCGCCTGGGGTGCCGACGCCTCCCCGGTGGTACCCTGTGGCGTCGTGCTTGCCGCTTTGCCCGACGGGCCGCCGAAGAAGCGGAAGAAGTCGGAATCCGGTGTCAGCAGGAAGCGGGTGTCGGTGCCCTTCAGCCCGATCTCATAGGCCGTCATGGAGCGGTAGAAGGCGAAGAAGTCAGGATCCTTGCCGTAGGCTTCCGCAAACAGCCGGTTGCGCTCGGCATCGCCCTCGCCGCGGGTCTTCTCGGCCTGGGACCTCGCCTCCGCCCGGATGATCTGCGCCTCGCGGTCGGCATTGGCGCGGATCTCCTGCGCTTTCTGCGCGCCTTGTGCACGGAACTCGGCCGCCTCGCGGGCGCGCTCGGTCTTCATGCGCTCATAGACAGCCTGGCTGTTCTGCTCCGGCAGGTCGGCGCGGCGGATGCGCACGTCCACGACCTGGATGCCGTAGCCGTCGGCCTCGCGGTCGAGCTGGTCACGGATCCGGCCCATCAGGGCCTCGCGCTCGTCGCGCACCACCTGGATGAAGGTGACCTCGCCGAGCACGCGCCGCAGGGCGGCGTTCAGAAGCGTGGTGAGCTGGATGTTGGCGGCCTGGATCGAGCCGACACTCTGATAGAATTTCAGCGCGTCCTTGATGCGGTAGCGGGCGAAGGCGTCGACCACCAGCCTCTTCTGGTCGGAGGCGATGACCTCCTGCGAGGGATTCTCAAGATCGAGGATGCGCCTGTCGATCGGGATCACGGTGTCGGTGAACGGCACCTTGAAATGCAGCCCCGGCTCGGTGGCGATATCGACCGGGCGGCCGAACCGTACCACCAGCGCCTGCTCGGTCTGCTGCACGGTGAAGAGCGACGAATAGCCGACGATGATGGCGATCAGAACCAGCAGCAGCACGATGATGCCTGTGACCGGGGACTTCATCGAGTTGCTCCACTCTGTTGCGGCAGCGAGCCGGTGGTCGCCGGCGGTTGCGGGCGGCGCGGCGCGAGCTCGCCGAGCGGCAGATAGGGCACGACGCCCTGCGTGCCGGCACCCTTGCCGTCAAGGACGAACTTCTCCGAGTTGCCGAAAATGCGTTCCATGGTCTCGAGATAGATGCGCTCGCGCGTCACCTCCTTGGCCTTGACGTATTCGTCGTAGACTTTCAGGAAGCGCGCACTCTGACCCTTGGCCTCCGCGATCGCCTGCTGCTTGTCGCCTTCGGCGGCCTGGGTGATCTGCGCGGCGCTGCCCCTGGCGTCGGGCACGACGCGGTTGGCATAGGTCTGCGCTTCGTTCTGCAATCGCTCGAGGTCGGCACGTGCGGCCTGAACGTCGCGGAAGGAGTCGATCACCTGCGCCGGCGGATCGACCTTCTGCATCTGCACCTGCGTGATCTGGATACCCGAGCCGTAACTGTCGAGCGTTCGTTGCATCAATTGCTGCACCGCCTGCTCGATCGTGTTGCGCGCGCCGGTGAGGATCGGCTGGATGTTGGAACGGCCGATCACCTCGCGCATCGCGCTTTCGGCGACCGCCTTCACGGTGCCGTCGGAATTCTGGATGTTGAAGAGATAGTCCGCGGCGCCCTTCGGCTTGATGCGCCAGAGCACCGTAAAATCGACATCGACGATGTTCTCGTCGCCGGTCAGCATCAGGCTTTCCTCGGGCACGTCACGTATGGCGCGGCCGCGCCGGGAGGGATCTTCGATCAGCGTCATGCCGATGGAGGTCGTGTTGACGCGCAGCGCCTTCGGCAGCAGCACGGTCTCGATCGGATAAGGCAGATGATAATTCAAGCCCGGCTGCGCATCGCGGACGTATTTGCCGAAGCGCAGGACAATGCCGAGCTCTTCTGACTGCACGCGGAAGATGCCGGAAAGCAGCCAGACGGCGACGATGCCGAGGATAATCAGGCCGATGCCGATGCCGCTGAAGAAACCGCCCGGCAGAAGCTGCTGCAGTCGGTCCTGGCCGCGGCGCAACAGGTCTTCCAGATCGGGCGGGCGGGGTCCGACGGGTTGCGGGCCCGAGCCCCACGGTCCCTTGGGACCCGAGCCCCAGGGGCCACCGCTCTGATTCTTCCACGGCATTGGTTGCTCTCCTCCGCGGGACCGGAAACACGGTCCGATCTCGCCATACCGGCAGGCTTATAAGGGACGCCCCTCTCCCTTACAACGTAGGCCGCTTTGGGGCCCCCGTGGCTGCCTGTCGCAAGCAGCTATGCCTAAGGGGCTATTTGTCAATGCAAACATTGGCGAATGCGGTTAACACGCCGTCCTGCGCCGATAGGTCACAAAAGAGAACGCGGCGCTGTCGTCCGGCCCTGCCGGGTGGCGTTCGCGGCCGACCTCCTGCCACAGGGCCGCGTCGATCGGCGGAAAGCTTGTATCGCCCGCGGGGCTGACGTGCACCTCCGTGATCTCGAGGCGGTCGGCACCGGCCAGGAACTGGGCATAGATTTCCGCACCGCCGATGATCGCGATCTCGCGCGCGCCTCGCCGCAACGCATCGCCCTGCGCGACCAGGCGCGCGTCCTCGAACGAGGTCGTCACCACCGCACCGCTGGCACGATAGGTCGCATCACGCGTCAGCACGATGTTGGTGCGCCGAGGCAGCGGCCGCCGCGGAAACGACTCGAACGTCTTGCGCCCCATCACAATCGGCCGGCCGATCGTCATCGCCTTCAATCGCTGCAAGTCGCTTTTCAAGCGCCACGGGATCGTGTTGTCGGCGCCGATCACGCCGTTGTCTGCGACCGCAGCGATGAGCACGATCTCCATGATCTCAGGCTTTCGCTGCAAGCGCATCAAGCGCGGGTCCGGTGACGCGGCACAGCGTCCATTCCTCCATCAGGACGGCGCCGAGCGATTTGTAGAAGGCAATCGAAGGCTCGTTCCAGTCGAGCACCGCCCATTGCAGGCGGGCCCAGCCGTTCCCGACACATGTCCTCGCGAGATGCGCGAGCAGCGCCTTGCCAATGCCGTTGCCGCGAAACTGCGGGCGCACGAACAGATCCTCGAGATAGATGCCGAAACGGCCGGCGAAGGTAGAGCAATTGAGAAACCACACAGCGAAGCCCGCCACCTCGCCGTTCCACTCCGCGATCTCGCAGAACAGCCGTGGATTTTCCGAGAACAGCGCGTCGGCGATCATCGCCTCCGTCGCCTCGACCTCGTGCGAGAGCTTCTCATATTCGGCGAGCTCGCGGATCAGCGAGAACACCAGCGACACCTGGTCGGGACGCGCACGATAGATCGTGAGAGACATCCGCCCGCTCACACCGCGACTTCGGCCTTGATATGCGGATGCGGATCGTAGCCTTCGAGCTTGAAGTCCTCGTAGCGGAAGCCGAAGACGTCCTTCACATCGGGATTGATCGTCATGGTCGGCAAGGTTCGCGTCGGCCGGGTCAATTGCAGGCGCGCCTGCTCCAGGTGATTGGAATAGAGATGCGCATCGCCCAGCGAGTGGACGAAGTCGCCGGGCTTGAGCCCCGTGACCTGCGCAACCATCATGGTGAGCAGCGCGTAGGACGCGATATTGAAGGGCACGCCCAGAAACACGTCGCCGGAGCGCTGATAGAGCTGGCAGGAGAGCTTGCCATTGGCGACATAGAACTGGAACAGGCAGTGGCATGGCGGCAGCGCCATTTTGTCGACTTCGGCCGGATTCCAGGCCGAGACAATCAGCCGCCGCGAGTCCGGGTTTTTCTTGATCATCTCGACGACATTGGCGATCTGGTCGATCTGGCGGCCGTCCGGCGCCGGCCAGGAGCGCCACTGCGAGCCATAGACCGGGCCGAGATCCCCGTTCTCGTCGGCCCATTCGTCCCAGATGGTGACGCCGTGCTCCTGCAGATATTTGATGTTGGTGTCGCCTTTGAGGAACCAGAGCAGCTCATGCACGATCGCCTTCAGCGGCAGGCGTTTCGTCGTGGACATCGGAAAGCCGGCCGACAGGTTGAAGCGCATCTGATGGCCGAAGATCGACAGCGTGCCGGTCCCGGTGCGGTCGTGCTTCTCCACGCCGTCAGACAGGATGCGCTCGAGCAGGTCGTGATACTGGTTCATGGCGTCGGCGTGCCTTTACGAAAGACGGCGAATTTATCGGCGGTAAGCCGCCTCTGCGAGCCGTGATTCGGCCGTTTCGGGCAATTATACCCGGAAAAATGATGCTCCGGCGGCAAACAGCAAGGGCGGAACTCGCGTTCCGCCCTTCAAATCAGCCCGTATCTTGACTGGCCGCCCTACCCCTCGACGAACACCTCGTCGCGCTTGCGGCGGAGCGTCGGCAGCACGGCGAGCACGAGCAGCCCGGCGGCCGCGGCCATCAGCACGGCCGACAGCGGACGGGTGACGAACACGCTCCAGTCGCCGCGCGAAATCAGGAGCGCCCGGCGCAGGTTCTCTTCCATCAGGGGCCCCAGCACCATGCCGAGCAGGAGCGGCGCCGGCTCGAACTCGTGCTTGATCAGCCAATAGCCGACCAGGCCGAAGGCGCCGGCGAGGACGACGTCGACAGGTGCGTTGTTGATGGAATAGATGCCGATGGCGCAGAAAACCACGATCGAGGGGAACATCAGCCGGTACGGCACGCGCAAGAGTCGCACCCAGATGCCGACCAGCGGCAGGTTGATGATGATCAGCATGAGATTGCCGATCCACATCGAGGCGATCATGCCCCAGACGAGATCGGGCTGCTTCTGCATCACCTGCGGTCCCGGCACGATGCCGTGAATGGTCATGGCGCCGACCATCAGCGCCATCACCGCATTCGGCGGGATGCCGAGGGTGAGCAGCGGAATGAACGAGGTCTGGGCCGCCGCATTGTTGGCGCTCTCCGGCGCCGCCACGCCTGCGATGGCGCCGCGGCCGAATTTCTGCGGCTCGCGCGAGATCTTCTTCTCGAACGTATAGGCGGCAAAGGAGGCGATGACTGCGCCGCCACCCGGCAGGATGCCAAGGATCGAGCCGAGCACGGTGCCGCGGAAGATCGCGGGCAACGACTCCATCATGTCCTTCTTGGTCGGCATCAGGCCGGTGATCTTCTGCTGCACCAGCTCGCGATCCATCTCCGCGCCGGTGTCGAGATTGCGGATGATCTCGGCAAAGCCGAACACGCCCATCGCGACCGTGGCAAAGCCGAGCCCGTCGGCGAGCTCGGGGATGTTGAAGGCCATGCGCGAGGCGCCGGTCTCGATGTCGGAGCCGACCATCGACAAGAGCAGGCCTAACACGATCATCGCGATCGCCTTCAGCACGCTGCCCTTGGCGAGTACCACCGCGAAGATCAGGCCGAGCACCATCAGGGAGAAATATTCCGCGGGGCCAAAGGCGAGCGCGAGCTTCGTCAGCGGCGCACCGAGCACGGCGATCAGCACGGTCGCGGCACAGCCGGCGATGAAGGAGCCGATCGCGGCGATTGCAAGCGCCGGACCTGCGCGTCCCTGCTTTGCCATCTGGAAGCCATCGAGCGTGGTGACGACCGAGGTCGCCTCGCCCGGGATGTTGACCAGGATCGAGGTGGTCGAGCCGCCATATTGGGCGCCGTAATAGATGCCCGCGAGCATGATCAGCGCGCCGACCGGCGGCAGGCCGAAGGTGATCGGCAGCAGCATGGCCACCGTTGCGATGGTGCCGATGCCCGGCAACACACCGACCAGCGTTCCGACCAGCGCACCGATCAGGCAGAGCATCAGGTTGACGGGGCTGACGGCGACGCCGAAGCCCAGAAACAGATTGTGAAACAGATCGGCCATTGCGCCCTCACTGCACCAGGAAGCGGGGGAACAGCGGCATTGGCAGTCCCAGCACGTAAGGGAACAGCAGCGCGCAGCCGATGGTCAGGCAGATGCCGACGATGAGGGTCTCGACCCAGCGCGTCTCGGGCGTGCCGAGCGCGGAGATCAGAAAGCTCGCAAGCCCTGACACCACAAGGCCCAGCGGGCGGATGGCGACGGCAAAGAAGACGATGGCGAGCATCACAAAGAGTGGGCCGCGCCAGGAATAACGCGCAAGCTTCGGTCCTTCGCTGACGACGCCGGTGATCGCAACCCCCGCGCCCAGTATCAGCAGCAGCACCGCGAACATGCGTGGCGCGGTGCCGGGACCGAACGTAAACCCATGCATGCCCTGCAGATCATCGGAAGCCCACAGCGCAAACAGCGCAACCGCGACCAGCACAATGCCGCCGATGAAATCCTGCGGGCCACGGACCCATTTCGGCTTGATGGATTGCCGTGGCCGCTCGCTCGGCGTGTCAGTCATCGATATCTCCCCCCGAATTCAGGCTTTTTGCCTGTTCTGTTTCGGATGCAGTCTGCCTAACGGCTTTCGTCAGACGACGCCAGCTAAACCTAAGCAGCCTCCGGCAAGCAATATCCACAGGGGGTTGACTTTGGTCGCAAATGCAAGCGCCGCAGCAGCCAGCGTGAGCACGATGGCGGGCCATGTCCTGTCGGCAGCCTGGCTGACAACGAGCGCACTGGCGCCCATCAGGCCGATCGAGAGCGGCACCAGCGCGGTGCGGAGCAGCGACGGCCAGCGCGCGCCCGAAGATCCCTTCAGCAACCCGCTCACGATATAGGCGAGGACGGCAGTCGGCAGGCACATGGCGATCGTGGCCGCAAATGCGCCGGCAAAGCCTGCGACCTCGTAGCCGATCAGGGTCACGATCAGCACATTCGGCCCCGGCGAAAGCTGGGAGATCGCGAACACGTCGGCGAACTGCTTGTCGGTCAGCCAGTGATGCACATCGACCGCAATGCGATGCATCTCGGGAATCGCGGCATTGGCGCCGCCTACGGCAAACAGCGACATCAGGCCGAAGGTGGAAACCAGTCCGAAAATCGGATTTCCGTCGGAGTTCACGACAAGGCCCGCTTTTGCATGAGGATGGTGACGCCAAGGCTGATCGGAACGGCCACCAGAAGCACGAATTGCAGCGGCCAGCGGGCGAGGCCGATTCCCGCGAAAACTGCAACCATCAGCAGCAATGGCGGCAATTCACGTCTTTTGAGCAGCGGCATCATCATGCGGAAGACGGTGGCAACCAGCAACCCGACTGCGGCGCAGGAGATGCCGGCGAGGATCCGGCGCAGTACCGGAATATCCCCGAAATGGGCGTAGAGGGCGGCAAGCCCCATCACCAGCACCATCGGCGGGCCGACCAGCCCCAGGAAAGCCGCAAGCCCGCCCGCAAGCCCGCGAAAGCGCGAGCCGAACACGAAGGAGAGGTTCACGATATTCGGGCCGGGGAGGAAATGGCACAGCGCAAAGGTCTCGTTGAATTCGTCCGCCGTCATCCAGCGATGCTGTTCGACAATGGCCCGGCGGGCGAACGGCAAAACCCCGCCAAAACCTGCCAGCGACATCTTCGCGAATGCAAAAAACAGCGCAATCAGGCCGGGCGGCGGAGTTTGGTCGACGATTTGGCGGATATCCACCCCAGATGAGGCGGCCGGCGGTGAATCCAGGGACATATAGAAAAAGTAAACGCGGCCTAGCTTGAGGCCAAGGCAGTTTTCCTGAGGCCAAGCCAACTTTTCCTGAGGCTGGATCACCTTTGCCCTGCTCCGGCCTCCTCTTTCCCCGCCAAGGCGTGGCATTACGGCACTGTTTTTCGCCAGCGTAGCGCTTATATTGGGGGTGCCGGTTCGCCGGCTATGGAAATAAACGGTCGTCGCAATAAACCTATCGGACCCGGGGGCAGTACCCGGCGCCTCCACCCAAGTCCACCTTTCAGCCCACTATTTGGGCAGCTGGGCTTCGGCGGGGGCGAAATAGGATCGACGAGGGCGTAAAGGGCGTGCTTTTTCCCGGTATTGTTCCGCCGTTATCGGGCTATTGCAATAGTTGCCAACGACAACTTTGCTCCGGTTGCTCGGGCTGCGTAACGCAGTTCGAAAGACCACTTTAAAGTCCTAGCGGGTTAAGCTCCGCTAGGCGGGGTTCGGAGGCACCTGGCAACAGAAGCCTCCACTTCTCTTTTTTGAAGGCGTCAACCTGCTGTCGTACCGGTCGGTAACGCCTGCTGACCTCGCGGCCCCGCCGAGGTACGATGGAGAACAGCGGGGCGAGTCGTTTGCAGTGGCGAGCCGGTCTTGCCGGCCCGCGACCGAGCGACAGGGACAGATCATATCAGGAACCGATAATGGCGACGGATCATATTAGATACGATGTGCTGGCGCGCGATGCGCTCCGCGGCGTATTGCGGAAAGTGCTGAGCGACGCTGCCGCGCATGGGCTCCCCGGCGAGCATCATTTCTTCATCACCTTCATCTCCACCGCCGAGGGCGTAAAACTCTCTCCGCGGCTGCTCGCGCAATATCCCGACGAGATGACCGTTATCCTTCAGCACCAGTTCTGGGACCTCGTGGTGCATGAGGATCGCTTCGAGGTCGGGCTGTCGTTCGGCGGCATCCCGGAGCGTCTGGTGGTTCCCTTCAGCGCGATCAAGAGCTTCTTCGATCCGTCGGTTCAGTTCGGCCTGCAATTCGAGCCGTCGGACTCTGCCGAGTCGCCGTCGGCCAAGAACCTGCCAGCAGCGCCTGCACCATCCGCCGTCGCGACGCCCACGGAGGCCGCACCGGAGGAACAGACCGAAGAGCCAGCGAAGCCGCCGAGTGATGGTGCCGAAGTCGTAAGGCTGGACCGCTTCCGCAAGAAATAGCAGCACGCGCGAGCTCAAGATGCTGTAGGCTGCTTCCGGCGGCCACGCGAGTTCACGCAACGAACAGGCATGCGCGATGGACCAATCGATCAGATCCAGCGAAGGATCAAGCGGCACCACTCGCGTCGAGACTGACAGCTTCGGCCCAATCGAGGTTCCCGCCGACCGCTATTGGGGCGCGCAGACCGAACGGTCCAGGCAGAACTTCCGCATCGGCAAGGACCGCATGCCGATTGAAATCGTGCATGCGCTCGGCATGGTCAAGCTGGCCGCGGCCGAGACCAACCGCGAGCTCGGCCTCATCGACCAGCGTCGCGCGAGGGCAATTGCTCGGGCCGCGCGCGAAGTGATCGAAGGCAAGCTCGACGAGCATTTTCCGCTGGTGGTGTGGCAGACCGGCTCCGGCACACAGACCAACATGAACCTCAACGAGGTGATCGCAAACCGCGCCAACGAGCTGCTCGGCGGCGAGCTCGGCGCCAAGAAGCCGGTGCATCCGAACGATCACGTCAACATGAGCCAGTCGTCGAACGATTCCTTCCCGACCGCGATGCACATCGCGGCCGCAAGAGGCATCGTCGACGATCTGGTGCCGGCGCTCGAGCAATTGCTCGGCGCGCTGCGCGAGAAGGAGAAGGCCTTCGCCGGGATCGTCAAGATCGGCCGCACCCACACCCAGGATGCGACGCCCCTCACCCTGGGCCAGGAGTTCTCCGGCTATGCCGCGCAGGTCCAGAGCGGCATCACACGGCTGCACCTTGCGTTAAAGGAGCTTTATCCGCTCGCACAGGGCGGCACCGCGGTCGGCACCGGGCTGAATTCGAAGCCCCGCTTCGCAAAACTCTTTGCAAAGCAGGTTGCACAAATCGCAAAGCTGCCGTTTACTAGCGCTATTAACAAATTCGAGGCGTTGGCCTCCAACGACGCTTATGTCTTCGCGCATGGCGCGATCAACTCAGTGGCGACCGGGCTTTTCAAGATCGCCAACGACATCCGCCTGCTCGGGTCTGGACCGCGCTCCGGCTTGGGCGAGCTGCTTCTGCCTGAGAACGAGCCCGGCTCCTCGATCATGCCGGGCAAGGTCAATCCGACCCAGTGCGAGGCCATGACAATGGTGTGCTGCCAGGTCTTCGGAAATCAGACCGCCATCACGATGGCCGGCAGTCAAGGTCATTTCGAGCTTAATGTATACAAGCCGGTGCTTGCCTATTGCATGATGCACTCCATACAATTGCTGGCGGACGCGGCGCGCTCCTTCACCGAGCATTGCGTGGCCGGCATCCGCGCCGATGAGAAGCGGATCCGGGAGCTGATGGAACGTTCACTGATGCTGGTGACGGCGCTGGCGCCCAAGATCGGCTACGACAATGCGGCCAAGGTCGCAAAGACGGCGCATGCGCGGGGCACCACGCTCAAGGAGGAGGCCCTGCGATTGGGCTTCGTGTCCGAGACCGAATTCGATCGTCTGGTCCAACCTGATAGGATGACTCGGCCAGGCTGACGGTTAAGAATAATTTCTGCCCCCCGGAAAACTACGGAGGCCGTTTCGATTTACCGCTGGGCGATATGATTATAGACCATAACGGCTGACGACGGAGCCGATCGATGAGATCATGAGCTTTCGTTTTTCGTTCAGTCGCGCTGAAGGCCGCGAAACCCTTTGCAGCGCAGAACCTATTTTTTGTTGGTGCTAGGTAGCGATTTACGGGACGATTTGAAAATGAACGAGTTGGCCATCGCCGTGCCATCGATCCAAAGAACGGCTTTGCGAACAACCCGCACCTTCCCGAGATTGTCGCCTCTCTCCGATTTTTTCTTATGACGGGGAAGCGAGTATGGGGGAAATAGTTAATCTCAAGCGGTTCAGGAAGCGTGTCGAACGCGAAGAGGCCAGCCGAGCGGCCGAGGCCAATCGCGTGCAGTACGGCCGAACCAGGTCCGAGCGCGAGCTCAGCAAGAAGCGCAGTGCCCGCGCCGCCGAGGTACTGGATCAACATCGGCTTGATGAGGGAGACGCATCATGAAGTCACCCGTCGTCAAACGCTCGATCGTTGTCGCAGGCCACAAGACCAGCGTCAGCCTCGAAGAGGCGTTCTGGAACGGCATGAAGGAGATCTCCGGAGAGCGCAACATGACGCTTTCCGAGCTGGTCGGCGAGATCGACGGCAAGCGCCAGCAGGGCAACCTGTCCTCGGCGATCCGCCTGTTCGTGCTCGATCACTTCAAGAGCCGCGCCGCGGCCGCCTCCGGCGGCGATGCCAAGTCGCACGCGACCATATCCGCGTCGCCCAGCACTTGAAGCACGCTCACGTCCGGCTCGCCCCACTCTTGGTGGGACGAGGCAGAGCGGTCGCGAGTTCGCTCTAGTACACCAACCCTGTCCCGGGCGGCTGCTCGAGCGCGGCTGCGAGCGAGCGATATTCGGCACAATCGGTGCCGCAGATCGCAGCTATCCGGCTCAAGTGATATTCGGCCTGGTCGCGGTTGCCCTGCTCGATCTGCCAAAGGCCGTAATAGTTCCAAGTCAGGACATGGTTCGGATCGGATTTCAGCGCACGCTCATACCAGACCTGGGAGAGCTTGTAGTCGCCGAGCTTGCGGTAGGAATAGCCGATCAGGTTGGCAATGTTGGCATAGTCGTCATGGCCAAGCGCGTGGAGCTGGTCGATCGCGGCTGCATAATCGTGCCGGTCGTAGATCGTCTGATAGGCCACGTGGTATCCCTGCTTGAAGCCGGGATCGTCGAGGAAAGACTGCTTGTTGCTCTTCTTGGTCCGATGGCTCGATCTTACGGCCGGTGGCTGCCGGTAGCCCGGCGGCGCGCTCGACGCCCCCGGTCTCATCTGGTCAGAACTTCCCGGATCGCCACCACCGCCGGCAGCGAAGACCGGCAGCGTCGGCGCGGTCGCGACCAGCGCGAGGCCGAATGCCGTCAGGGTCAACAATTTGACCGCCATAAATCCCTCCTATTTGTTGGCTGCCAGCCGCAGGTGTTAACCCCACTTTGGCCGCGGCATTCCGGGTAAAACGGCGATCACGAGAACGCGATGCAGGAGCATACCTTCCCCCGCAGAAATCGACCGTCTTGCACAAGGATGGCGCTTTTAAAATCGCTCTAATGATGCAAAGCATTCGCATGCTTCTGCTTGACCTTGCCGCTGCCGATTGAAAATACAGCTCATGACCGAACTCCATGACATCGCCCAGCAATTGCCCTCGGGACTGCCCTCAGAACTGCCCTTGGGACTGGCCCCTCGCGGCTATGTCGGCACGATCCATCGCCTGGCAGCGGGCGAGGCCGCCTCGGCGCTTCCCCATGACGAGCTGGAGAGCCGGCTGATCGAACTTGGCTTTGTCGAAGGTGCCCGGGTCGAAATCCTGCATGAGGGCATCCTTGGGCGCGATCCCATCGCCGTACGGGTCGACAATGTAACCATCGCAATCCGCCGGCGCGAGGCGATGGCCATCATCGTCGGCTGACGCGGTCGAACCGAAAAACGCCATGGAAGCGCCCCTGATGCATATGGCCCTGGTGGGCACGCCGAACAGCGGCAAGACCTCGCTGTTCAACGCGCTCACCGGCAGCAAGCAGAAGGTCGCGAACTATCCGGGCGTCACGGTCGAGCGCAAGGAAGGCTTCTTCGTCACGCCGAACGGACGCCAGGTCTCGGTGGTGGACCTGCCCGGCACCTACTCGCTGCGCGGCCGCAGCCCCGACGAGGAAATCACCCGCGACTTCGTGCTCGGCAGGGCCAAGGGCGAGGTTACGCCCGATTTCGTGCTGTGCGTTGCCGATTCCACCAATCTGCGGCTGACCATCCGCCTCCTGCTCGAGCTGAAAGCGACCGGGCGCCCGCTGGGGCTGGTGCTCAACATGTTCGACATTGCCAAGCGGCGCGGCGTGACCGTCGATGTTCCCAAACTGTCGGCCTCGCTCGGTGTACCGGTCGTGACCTCGATTGCCGTGCGCAAGGGCGGCACCGCGGAGCTGTTGCGCCTGACCGACGAGATCGCGGCCCAGGCACAGCCCCAGACAAAGCAAAACCAGTGGCGGCCGCTGTCGGCCTCCGAGCTGCGCGCCACCCAGCGCGAGGCCGATCGCATCATTGCCGCATGCGTCAGCCTCCCTGCCCGTCCGGATACATGGAGCGCGAAGATCGATGCGGTCGTGCTGCACCCGGTGGCTGGGCTCGTGGTGCTGCTCGCCATCCTGTTCGTGATGTTCCAGGCAGTGTTCGCCTGGGCGCAGCCCTTGATGGAAGCGCTGTCCTCGGCCTTCGATTCGCTCGGCCAGTTCGTTCACGACACCTTGCCGGCCGGCCTGTTGCAGAGCTTCCTGCAGAACGGCGTGATCTCGGGCGTCGGCAGCGTGATCGTGTTCCTGCCGCAGATCATCATCATCTTCCTGGTCATCCTGCTGCTGGAAGATTTCGGCTACATGGCGCGCGCGGCGTTTCTGATGGACCGCATCATGGGCGGCGCCGGCCTGCACGGGCGCGCCTTCATTCCACTGCTCTCGAGCTTTGCCTGTGCCATCCCCGGCATCATGGCGACACGGGTGATCGACAACCGCCGCGACCGTCTGACCACCATCCTGATCGCGCCCTTGATGACCTGCTCGGCGCGCATTCCGGTCTACACGCTGATCATCTCGGCCTTCATTCCGGAAAAGGAGGTCGGCGGCCTCTTCAACCTGCGGGGCCTCGTGATGTTCGGCCTCTATGCCGCCGGCATCCTCAGCGCGCTTGGCGTGTCCTTCGTGATCAAATTCTTCATGCTGCGTGACTATCAGCCGGCACCGTTCATGCTGGAGCTGCCGGATTACAAGCTGCCGCGCCTGAACAGCATCGCGATCGGCATTTACACGCGCGCCAAAATGTTCCTGCAGCGCGCCGGCACCACGATCTTCGCCATGATGGTGCTGATCTGGTTCCTGGCCTCGTTCCCGCAGCCGCCCGCAGGCGCGGCGGATCCCGCCATCAATTACAGCCTCGCCGCCATCATCGGCAAGGCGGTAGCGCCGCTGCTCGCGCCAGTCGGCTTCAACTGGCAGATCGCGGTGGCGCTGATCCCGGGCATGGCTGCGCGGGAAGTCGCGGTCGCAGCCCTCGGCACGGTCTATGCGATCGAAGGCGGCAAGGAAGCCGCCGAGCAGATCGGCCAGGTGCTCGCGACCAAATGGAGCTTGGCGACCGCGTTGTCACTGCTCGCCTGGTACATCTTCGCGCCGCAATGCGCCTCGACGCTTGCCGTGATCAAGCGCGAGACCGGAAGCTGGAAATGGATGGCGCTGACGTTCGCCTACATGCTGGCGCTCGCCTATGCCGCGAGCCTTGCCACTTACAACGTGGCCATGGCGCTCGGGGCCGGTTGAATTAGATTAGGATCGGATCGCGGCGATTGCTCTTGGGCGGGATGTTGGCCCATGCGCCCTTCTTCAAAGCAAGCTATTGGGCAGCATCGGCTCGATGGCAATCCATTCCTCGTCGGAAAGTTCATAGCGCATGATTCGGCCCCTTTGTTCAGGAGCTTGAACACGGCGTGGCCACCGGCTTCAACGAACTTTGGGCCAACGGCGGTTTGGTCGCGATGCGCCCGAAAGCGGACGCATTATGCTCAGCTTGAGTTTGGTCGAGCTTGACCCGAAGCGGAAGTCGAAGGCCGTAACACAGACGACCTCCGACATGTTATGCTGTTGGTGCAGTGTTGGCGGGAGAGAGCCTAGTGAAGCGGCGCGAGTTCATGTTTGGGCTCGGCGGGCTGATGGCCTGCCCGACAATAGCGAAAGCGCAACAGAAAGAGCGCATGCGTCGGATTGGGATACTCATGCCTTTTCCGAAGAGCGACCACTATTCAGGCAACGTCCAGGTATTCCGGCAGGAACTGCTAAAGCTGGGTTGGTCCGAGAGCGGCAATGTCCAATTCGATGAGCGTTGGTCTACGGACAACATGGATATGGTGAGGGCCGATGCCGCAAGCCTCGTCGAGCAGAAACCGGACGTCATTTTCATCGTCGGGGATCGTGTCACCAAGGTGTTTATGAAATTGACGAATTCGATCCCAATCGTTGTCGGGGGGGTTAGTGATCCGATCGCGGTGGGGGCGGCGGAAAGTTTGGCGCGACCAGGGCACAACGTCACCGGATTTTCGCTCACGGAAGCCTCGATGTTCGGAAAGATGCTGGAGATTCTGAAGCAGATTGCGCCGGGCATCTCCCGTGTTGGCATGATGTATAATCCGGATAATTCCGTTGCGGCGACGGCGTATCGGCGTTGGTTTGAGTTGAGCGCTGGGCAGCTCGGGATTCAGCCGGTTAATCTGACCGTGCATGATGCTGCTGAAATCGAACATGCGATCGCAAGCATAGTGGAACAACGGGATGGCGGCGTCCTGTTGCCGCCCGACCTGACGACAAGCAGATACCGTACTGAAATTGTAACATCGACGGCTCGGTACGGAGTGCCGGCAATTTACTGGAATCGTGAGTTCTCGGAATCCGGAGGGTTGGTCATCTACGGACCCGATTCACTCCAAATGTATCGACAATCTGCCGGTTACGTGAACCGCATTCTGCGCGGCGAGAAACCGGCCGATTTGCCATTTCAACAGCCCACGACCTATCGGCTTACGATCAACCTCAAGACTGCCAAAGGACTTGGCCTTACGGTGCCGTCTGTGTTGCTCACCAGCGCCGACGAGGTGATCGAATAAGGGACATATCGCGTGCTGGCCCCAAGCGGCCGACCCGGTACGTCTGCTACATGTCCGCTCTGCGGGAGTGAAGTGGACTTGATATGCTCAACCTGAGTTCTTCCGGGTGTGACCCATCGCGGACATCATCCCTCCGGCACCCCGGCCATCCGCAGGCCCTCACACAGCCGCGCGCGCCCCGCAAGAACCTTCGGATGGTTGCCCCTTCGAGTGGAGCGCACGCGGCGGATGGTGAAATCTGGATCTAGGGCAAGTCCGGCCTTTGCGGCGGTTCTCGCTTCATCGAGTGCTCCGAGCAGACCCAACGCACTTGCGAGCCAAAAATGAGCCAGAGAGAAGTTGCGGTTGGCCTCAATGCTTCGTCGCAGCCAACCGGCGGCCTCGGCATCCGCACCGAGCAGCATCTTGGCGGCACCTACATAGTGCATCCACACGTGGGCAACGATATCGCGAGGGGAGAGACGCAAAGCCTCGAGTATATGACCTTCGGTCTCCGCGGCGCGGCCCATCAAATATTCATGCGCGGCCATAGCCTGATCGATGCGAGTTCGACGAATGCCAGGTAGCTGGCGGCAGGACTGTCCTAGCGCGTCGCGACCCGACGACATTGTTTGATCCTATTGAGTTTGATCCTATTGAAGAACCGCTCGACCGGTTGCGGGCGCGTAGAGATATGGGCTAAAACAGATCGGATCGCGGCGATTGCTCCTGGGCGGGATGTTGGCCCATGCGCCCTTCTTCAAAGCAAGCTATTGGGCAGCATCGGCTCGATGGCAATCCATTCCTCCTCGGAAAGTTCATAGCGCATGGTTCGGCCCCTTTGTTCAGGAGCTTGAACACGGCGTGGCCACCGGCTTCAACCAACTTTGGGCCAACGGCGGTTTGGTCGCGATGCGCCCGAAAGCGGACGCATTATGCTCAGCTTGAGTTTTGTCGAGCTTGACCCTGAGCGGTTCTCCTGCCGCTTCGTTCAAAATTGAGCATTTGGAGCTGTAAAAAGTAGATATGTTCAGCTTATGCAACCACCATGACACCTATATCGCTACAACCATTTATAGCCAAATTCGTCGGTCCAGAAGGCAACTACGCGGTTGAGTTTACGCCGACCAATGGGCTTGGCTCGATAAAGACGACAATTGGGGACGCCGCTATGACTTGGCACGTCGATTTTGTCGGCCTGAATGAAGGCGGCGACGTTATTCTCGGTGGCATAACGACAGGATCACAGGCGGTTTGGGGCGATTGTTACTGGTTCGAGGTCGAAGCCGACGCAGGCGCCCGCAGCATCGAATACTGGGGTGATCAAGTTTTATGGAGAAAAGATGGGGCGACCTGCGGTTAGCTGGCTGAGGTCGGAGGTGTGTGCTCAGAGTGACAAAAGGGGCTTGTGATGAAGGGTTTTGAGCAGAATTTAGCCAGACTGAAAAATGTCGCGGTCACCGTTGCGGCCGACAACGTCCCTGACGAGGAGGGATCGGCAGCCATTGTTATGAAATTTTCAGATGGGACAGTATTGAAGTCCTTCTATTGGCGGCTAGTCCAAGACGGACGCGCACGATTGAGTAGCTTCGACCATCAAAAGTTATATGGCCTGCCCGCACCAATCGACGCGAAGGAAAAGATATCCGCTATGTTAGAGGGACAAATCTGTCTCAACGTGCACCTCGATAGCGAGACGGCCGATGGTTCGCGTGAAGAACGCGTCAAAACAAGAATCTGCAGTTTCGGTTCTGATTCAATCAGAACCGAAAATGCGCTACCGGAAATAGTTCTGCACGAACAGCAGATCAGCGTGATCGGCGGTCCTGCCGTTGAGGCCGGCGTCGATGACGCGACGGCAGGCCGCAACAGCCGGCTCGTCGCCGAGGTCGCTTGCCGCTTCGAGCACGAGCCAGGCCGCGTCCGCGGACGCCGGCTCCGGCCTTCCGCCGTCTCGCTCGGCGAGGCGGCTGCACAGATCGCTCACGTCCATGGCCAGCTCCTGATTGTCATGGATGGGCTCAGGCCGAAATCGGCAGGCCTGAAATGCGCGATTCGTAGAATTTGAGGATGCTTCGCGAGGTCTCGGCGTTGAGCCCCTCATATTCCCCCTTGAGGTCGCTCAGGTCGCGCGCGGAGATGCGATGGTCCTTGGCGCCAAGGAACAGTAGTGACATCGTGGTGTCCCAGGCGAAATTCAGTGCCTTGGCCAGCATCAAAAGCATCTCGCGGTTGCGATCCAGCAGCACGCGCTCGATGATGTCGCCCGGCATGGCGCTCAGCAGCGACAGCCCGATCGTGACTTCGTCGAAGCGATGCGCGCGGGCGTAGCCGACGATCGAACTTTCGTTCAGATTGCCGAGCCGGTGCTGAGTCGCCACCACGCGCTTGGCGACGAAATGGCCGCGCGAGGCCGGGCCGAGCTTCGATTGCAGCGCGCCCGCCACTTCGCTCACCGAGCTCTGGATCTGGGCGACCATCTCGGGGCGCTCGCGCGCCAGCCGCTTCTTCACGTCTTCCGACGCCTTGGCGATGAGCTGCTGGAACAAATGCCTGGGAATATCAGTGCGCAGGCCGAGCTGCTCGGCGAGAATCGAATCGCCCTCGGCGCGCTTGACCATATGCAGGAAGCCGAAGCCCGAGAAGCGCGCCCCCTGGTTGCTGGCGACCGAATTGACGACCTCTTGATTGCCACGCACCACCAGCACGTCGGTGACGACGGCATCCAGCGACTTGCGCTTGGAGATCGCGAGCAAATGCGGCTGGCTCTTGGTCTCGGCATTGGCGACCAGGATGTCGCTGTCGAGCCGCTTGGAATGCGTGAGCACGGGGCCCGCGACCTCGATCGCATCGTCGAAGGCAAGCTTGTGGATGATGTTGGTCGGCGCGCGATCGAAGGTCGACATGCGCTCGGCGAGCTGCGCGCGAGCGGCAAGCTCGATCTCCTCCGACAGGCGCCCGATCACCTCGCCGAAGGTGCGGATCTCGTCCTCGCTATAACCGCCGGTGATCAGGAGATTGGTCGCATACCACAGCGCCCGCTCGCGGCTTTCAGCCGTTCCCCGCGAGATCGCGTGATCAAGATCGCGCAGAAACGATTTCGCGTCACTCATTGTCTTCAAAACCTTAAATCCGCACCGAGGCCGCATGGGTTCGCACGAGGGAACCTACACGGCAAACCCAAGCATTCCGTAAAGTGAGCAACTAAGGATTGCTGCTCAAAATTCGCTAGATTGCGCTGGCCGGCGTTTACGAAAAGGAAACTACGCTGCCTCGCGCGGAAGACGCATCGGGCACGAAGTCCTCGAAAAACCGCAGCCATAGGCGGGCTTCGCGCAACAGGCGGATGCGCGAAATGGTAACCATACGGCGATGCACATCGAAAATTTCGGGTCGCTTGCAGGATCTCAAGCGCCTCACGAGGACGGTTCGAGTTGAAAGCCGGCTTCCGCCGGATGGTCGTGTTCTACTGATTGGTCGTCGCCGGCGGCGTCAGCACCAGCGGCGGGCGCGGCTTGGGCCGGGGCGCTGCAGGCGGCGGTCCCGGCGGCGGCCGGACGTCGATCGGCGGCGGCAGGGGCGGGACCTGCTGGCTCATGGTGGCCGGCGGAATCGCGACCGATGGGGCGAGCGGTGCCGACGGCGGCGCAGCCTGCACGGGTGGTGCGACCGGGGGCCGCGGGGCGATGACCGGCGGCTTCGGTTGTGGCGCAGGCATCGGCATCGCTGCCGTCGAAGGCGGAACAGCGACCGTCTCATGCGCAGGCAGCTGGCCGCGCTCGATCGCGTCCAGCCGTCGCGTCTCACGATCGATGACGCGCACCGCAAGCCACGAGGACAGGCTCGTGACATCGACGCTACGCGTCAGCGCGCCCGGAGGTCCCGCGAGGAACAGCTGGATTTCCGGCTGGCTCGAGCCCGAGCCAATCGTCGTAGAGCTCAGGGTTGCGCGCACATCGGCCTGGTCGGCGGGAATGTCATAACCGCCCGAGACGATGGCGCGGACGCCATCGCCCTCGAGCGTTGTAGCGCTGACGCGCAGCCGGCCGTCACGGATGGTGAACGGAATTTGCGCCGTAGGCACCAGCAACGCACCCGACGCCAACACCGGCTCGACCAGCTGTTTCAGCTTTGCATCGTCGGTGGGCTGGCCGGCATCGCTGGCACGGATCGCGACCTCGAAGGCGCGCGGATCGAGCCCCATGATGCTCGCCCCCTCCAGCGTCGCTGTGCCGTTGCCTGTCAGCGCGCCGGTCAACGCTGCCACGCTGCGGCCCTGGCTTGCCAGGCTCATCTGCAGCGATACGCGGCTCGAAGGCATTCTGAGATTGCGATAGTGCAGCGCCGCACCATCGACGTTCTTGAGCTCGACGCTCGCGTTCACGGCAAGCCCGCCAGCGCCGTCGCGTGCATCGATGGTGGCCGAGGCATCGCCGCCGCCGATCTTGCCCTTGAGCGTGTCGAATGTGATCGACTGCCCGTCGCTTCGGATCACCCCGCTCACCGGCCGCAGCTCGAGATTATCGGGAAGCGCACCGCGCAGTGCCTGGAAGGCGACGTGGCCGCGCCAGCCCTTCGACAATCCGGCCGACAGCGGCTCCGTCCCACCATGACCGGACGCGCCGATCGCGAGCGCGAAGGCAGGCCGAAGATCGAGTGCATCAAGACCGACCTCGCCCTGCACCTCCTTCTGGTCGCCGAGCGTTAGCGCCAAATGTCCGCGCAGCCGCGAGCCGCCATTGGCGCCGTCGAGATCCTCGAAGGTCAACCTGTTGCCGGCCAGCGCGACGTGCGACGACAGGCTGACATTCTGCAAAAGGCTATCCGACGGCTTGAGGCCGAACAGCGGTGCGAGATTGGCCTTGCGCATGCGCAAGGTCCCGCTGCCCTTGAGGTCCTGCGCCCCCTGCTGTCCCCACGGCTCGAGGGTACCCTGCGCATCGGCGTCAAGGCCGGCGCCGAAAATCCTCGCCGCCGCCTGCAATGGCGCCTGCCATTTCCCGCTCAGCGATCCCTCGAACTGGGCCGGTCCCTCGCCTGCCGCAACGGCATGATCGAGCCCGAGCAAGGCAAGCAGCGCGTCACCGCGTACCGCCGCAAGTTCTGTCGCCACGGTGACGTCACTCGCGCGCAGGCGATCGAGATCGAGGCCTTGCACCGCCGCAAGCTGCGGCCTGGCCGTGAGCGTAACGCTGCCCTGAAGCTGCGGCGCGGAGAGATCGACAACCGCGCGCGCGGCGGCGCGATCGGCGGCTTCTCGATCCTTTCCGATGTTGAGCGCGAGCTTGATCCGGGCGAGCCCGGCCGGGGAGCCGACTGCATTGAGGCGCTCGGCAACGGCCGGCGCGAACGGCGCGACGAGTGCGGTCACCTGTGACAGCGAAGGCGCGGCGGCGCGAAGCGTTAGGATGCCGGAGGCATCACTGCGGTCGAAGCTGCCGGAGCCCTCGACGTTGATGCCATTGCCTTGGCCGATATTGAGCTGCTCCAGCGCGATGATCTTCGGGCTGTAGCTGAACTTGACCGCAAGCGGGCGCAGCTCCTGGCCAGAGGACCGCGCGCGCGCCACGTTGAGCGACACCGCCGCCTGCGCCGGCCAGTCCGCGGTGGGACCTGTCACCGAACGCACGAAGGTCGCGGCAGCATCGAGATCAAGCTGATCGGCCTGCAGTGCCGTGTCGAGATGCGCGCCGCTGCTCGGGGACGGCACCGACAGCGCGATCCTGCCTCCGACGGTGCCGCCTTCGATCTCGGCCTTCAATCCATCGACGGATACGCCGTCGGGCCTGACCGTGACATTGCCATGCAGGCGCAGCGGCTTCTGGCTGCGATAGGCAACATCGCTACGGCCGCGCAGCCACACCATCAGCGCATCCGGATCGGCGGAATCGACGTCGAGCACACCGGAGAAACTGGTTCCCGCAGGCGGGGCACCGAAGGAGACCATGGTGGAACCGGGCGCGCGAAGGTCGAGCCGATCGATCGCCCAGGAATTTCGGTCGCCATGGAATTCGGCGGAAAGATTCTGCAGCGGACGGCCGCCCAGCATGATCTGCTCGGAGCTTGCCTCGATCCGAACGGGAAGCGGCGGATGCGGCATGTCCGTCATCAGCGCGCGTAGCGCGGGCCAGAGGCGAACCGGCTCGGTGCTGTTGTCCGTCCCGTTGTCGGTGGTCACGAGACGGTCGGCATCGAGCTGGCGCGCGGATAACACCGCATGGAGCAGCGGTGCGGCGCCGAACCGCACGTCGCCGCTGCCGGCAAACTTCAGCGCGCGCTCATCGCTGCCATAACTGGCCTCGATCTGGTCGAGCTGGGCCGCGGCGTGGTCGGCCTTGAGCTTGGTGGTCACCTTCCATGGTGTCCGATCGCCGGCCGGCTGCCCCTTGGGCGGCGGCGGCAAGCCAAGCGCCAGCGTCCCCTCGAAGCGTGGAGCACGGGCCTCGAAATTCAGCAGGCCCTCAAGCTCGGCCGTCACCGGCCGCTGACCGGGGTCGATATTGACATGAAGGCGCGTGCCGCCGCTGCCGTCATTGCTCTGGCCGGAGGAGACGCGAAACGGGTAGCGCGTGCCGTCGACCGTGACCTTGCCGTCGCCATGCACCGCGCCCGCCGCCGAGCGGACGTCGCCGGAAAAGGCGATGTCGCTTAATTCCAAGGTGGAGCGGCTGGCGGCGTCGTGCAGCGCGATGCGGCCGGTCAGGTTCAGCCGGTCGATCGATAGCGAGGCCCAGTTGAATTTGCCGCTGGAGGCTGGCCAGTCAATCCGGCCGTCGCGGTCAAGCCCAAGGTCGAGCGACAGGCCACCGATGGCGAGCTCATTGGCGCGCCATTGGCCACGCATCAGTTCGCCCAGGCTGAACTCGACGTCGAGCTTGTCGGCGCGCACCTTGCCGAGATCGTTGGGGCCGCCGACGGTGACCGAGCCGAGCCGCAGCGTCGGCGTCGGCAACAGCCGCGCCTGCAGGTCGCCCGAAACCCTGACCGGCGCACCGATGATCTCAGTCGCTTCCGCCTCGAATTGCGGCCGGAACTGGTTCCAGTCGATATAATACGGCCCGATCAGCGCGGCGATCAGCGCAAGAATTAAGGCGATCGCCAGTCCGAGCAGCGTCGTCTGCACGGGGTCTCCCTTGTTGGCAAAGCTCGGGTGATGGCGCGGGCGCCAGCCACCCGCCGCCTCAACCGGAACAATACCCTATATAGAGAGAAGTGTGGCGATGTCACAGCCACGAACGCCCCACCGGCCGTGATCCCCCGCGAAAGCGGGGCATTGAGTGGGCCGTGGCGCGAGTGTCCTACGACTAACGTCTCTAACCCTGGATCGCCCGCCTTCGCAGGCGATGACAGGGTTGTTCGACGACGACCATGCTTTGCGGTGACTGTGGCTCCCCCAGCGCCCCTACCAGCTCGCCGGCAGCTCTTTCAGGCCACGCAGCACGAAGGTTGGCCGCCACTGCGGGTTGTCCGCGTCATCCAGCCGCAGGTCGGGAATGCGGCGTAACAAGGTCGCGATGGCGATTTCCGCCTCGATCCGCGCCAGCTGAGCGCCAAGACAATGGTGGATGCCGCCGCCGAAGGAGAGCGGCCGCACATTGGGCCGCCTGACGTCGAGGCTTTCGGGGTGATCGGGATAGACCGCCGGGTCCCGATTGGCCGAGCCCAACAGGCACAGCACGCTCTCGCCTTTCGGAATTCTCTTGCCGCCGAGATCCTCAATGTCCTCCAGCGCCACGCGCCCGGTGAGTTGCACCGAGGAATCGTAGCGGAGGAATTCTTCGATCGCGTTCGGCATCAGCGACGGATCCGCCTTCAAGATCGCGAGTTGATCGGGGTTCCGGTGCAGCGCCAGCAGCCCGTTGCCGATCAGGTTGACTGTGGTCTCGTGGCCGGCGCCGAACAGCAGGATGATGTTGGCGGTCAGCTCCTCATTGGAGAGCTTGCTGCCGTCTTCTTCCGCCTGCACCAGCTGGGTGGTGAGATCCTCGCCGGGGTTCTTGCGACGCAGCTCGAACAGCTGCTCGAAATACATCTTGGCCATCGCATTGCCCATATTGGCCTGGGCAATCTCGTCCTTCGTCATCGGCACCGGATCGAGGATGCGGCCGCCGTCGCGCGAGCCCTTGTAGAACATTTCGCGATGCTCCTCGGGGATGCCGAGCATGTCGCAGATGATTGTCACCGGCAGGCGGAACGCGAAATCCTCGATCAGGTCCATATGTCGGTGATCGAAGATGGCATCGATGGTCTGGTCGACCACCTGCTGGATGCGCGGCCGCATGTCCTCGACGCGGCGCGCGGTGAACGCCTTGACCACCAGCCCGCGCAACCTCGTGTGATCGGGCGGATCCTGCTGCAGCATCCAGTGGCTCATGCTGCGGAAGATCGGCTCCTGCATGATGTCGGGGCCGTAGCGGCGCTTGCTGCGCTCGACGAAATCCTTGCCGAAGCGCTTGTCGCGCAGGACGAGGCTCGCCTCTGCATGGCGGCTCGCGAGGAACGCGCCGAACGCCGTGACATGCATCGGATCGGTGTCGCGCAGCCGCTCATAGGCGGGATATGGATTCTTGATGAAATCCGGCGACAGCGGGTTGAACAATGGCTCGGTGGTCAGGGTCTGCACATGCTCGTTCATGGTGACCTCAATTCTCGTTTGCCGCGCCAAATGAGACACATTCGGATCGCTTGGCGTTTCCTGAAACGGTATCACCGCAGCGTCGGCCGGGACAACTGATCCTGGGGGCAACCGCAACTCGATACACTCTTGTATTGAGTTGCATTCTCACCTAAAATGAAAAAATGTCAAGAGTTCGCACCAGGCCGACCCGGGACGACACCTGCGAAAAGCTGTTCGAGGCGGCCGCGCGCGTCTTTGAGGAACAGGGCATTGGCGGGGCCTCGATCGAGGCCATTGCCGCCGCGGCCGGTTTTACACGCGGCGCTTTTTACTCAAACTTCACAAGCAAGGATGAACTGATCATCGCCATGCTCGAGGAGCATGTCGCACAGTCGATCCGGCGCAATCTCGAGCTGCTTGAAAAGCACAAGGACCCTGCCGATTTCATCCAGGCGCTCAAGAGCATGGACCGCACGCAGCAGGACCCACTCGGCCGCGCGCCTCTCTTGCACATGGAAATGATCCTCTATGTGGCGCGCGCCGAAAAGCGCCGGCCGGAGCTTGCCAAGCGGCTGCGCGCGCGGCGAAAGCTCATTTCCGATATCGTCGAGACCACGATGAAAAACAGCGGCAGGGAAGCCCCGAACGCGGCCTGGACCGGGGCCATTCTGCTGGCGATGGAGGACGGCTTCCGGCTGCACCGCCTGATCGATCCGGAGACCACGCCGGCCGACAGCTTCCTGCGCGCCATCACCGATTTGCAGCGCGCGATCGGAAACGCAGCGGGCGATTCCTGTAGCTAACGGCATGCGAAGGTTGCCGCTCCAGCGCCGGCTACCTGCCTTTCTGGATCTTCGTGATCATGAAGCCGCTGTCGCCGCTCTCGGCCTCGAACTTGACGGTGTCGCCGACCTTGACCTGCTTGAGCATCGCGCGATCCCTGACATCATAGACCAGGGTCATGTCTTCCTTGAAGCCGAGGCTCGGAGCAGGACCCTGTTTCAGCGTGATGGTCCCGCTGCTCTCATCGATCTTCTTGACCTCGCCGATAATCGTTGCGTCCTGCGCGACAGCACCACTTCCCAGCACGGCCATCAACAGCGCCCCGCCAGCCAGCCGCTTGAAAACTTTCAAAATGGATTCCTCTTCGTCTCATCTGTCTCGTCCGATGACTCAGATAGGCTGATAGCGCTGTCGGGCATCTCGATTGCGATTCAGCTCGGCTGCGCTCATACGGACGCATCGCCATCGGTAGCGGCCGCGGCGAAACTATGGCGGTTCGGCAGAATCGGATGCTTGGTTAGTCGTTGGCTCGTTCATTGCGCACGCAGGCTGAAACAATGCGCATCTTTCATAAGCGCGGCGTATCGCTCGATCAGCTTCATCAATCAACGGACACCTGACTGCCGGTAAACAAAGACCAGCGTTCGACCTCATGAGGCTCGGACGCCGGAACGTCAACCGGATCGCTGCATTCGCAGCGGGAGTTCAGCAAGCGCAATGTTCAACGAACTCGAAATTGTGGAACGGTGCCTGTTGATGTTTTCGAAGCCCGGACGCTGGACGCAGCGAACGGTGCGAGGGACAGGTCGGCTATGTCCGCTAAATGTCCGCCCTTCGAGGGTGAAGTGGACTTGATATGCTCAACCTGAGTTCTTCCGGGTGTGACCCAACTGAGACATTGCATTGCACGCACAGAGGCCACGCCATATGCTGACCTCGATGGAGCGATTGGGAGGCCGGGCATGAGGTGCCTGCGCATATATGCAACGCCTGACGGGGAGTCCCATTTTGGGGAAGTCGAGATCGCGATGACACTAACGCGATCGTTTCCGAATGGAGCGCCTGTCGAAACTTCCGCCCACTACGAAGCCTCGCGTTCCTCTTACTACGAAGCCTCGCGGGTTCGTTTTGTTCAAATTCCCGCAGGAGTGCGCGAAGCGAGCTTTCATAAACCACCGGGGCGGCTCCTTGCCATTTGGTTGGATGGCGAGGTCGAGTTTGAAACGAGCGACGGAGAGATGAGACGTGTCCCCGCTGGAACGGCAGTTCTCGTCGAGGATACGCATGGGAAAGGGCATATCTCGCGCCATCCACCGGAAGGGCAAAATGTTATACAGGTTTTACTGCCGCATGGCCTTGACGCGCCCTCTGCGTAGTCGGCTGTTGGCCCGAAGCGGCAACCGCAGAATGTCTGCTCTGCGCCGCTGGTGCGCGCCAAGCGGACGCAGCCCCGCTCTTGATTTATGAGCACACCCTAGTCAGCGACCTGCGCCTTGTGCAGCCTTCCTGCGACCGCGCGAACCTTGCCCGGCGAGGCCTGCCAGATTGCAATGCCCGACAGCAGGCTGACGCCGATCGCAATTGCAAACGCCAGCGTGTAGTCGCCGGTGAGATCATAGAGCGAGCCCGTCACCCACGGGCCGGCGGCGCCGCCGGCGAGCGCGACAAGCATGACGCAGCCAAAGATGCTGCCGTAATGCGGGCCCTGGAAAATCTCCAGCACCACCGCGCCCATGATCGAGGTCAACCCATAGCCGAGCGCGCCTTGCGCGAACACCATGAGATAGACGAGCGCCAGACTCGGGGAATATTTCAATCCGATCAGCGCTGCGAAGCAGATGGCAAAGCCGAATGAGCTGATCGCCCAGATCGCCTCGCGCCCGATGCGGTCGGAGAGATGTCCGAGCGCGATCTGTCCGGGAATGCCGAGGAGACTCACCACGCCGAGCGCCCACACGCCGACATTGGGGCTGAAGCCGATGTCGAGCAGATATTTGGTCTGATGCACCTGCACCGCATACCAGATGTAAAGTCCGCAGAAATAGCCGAGCGCGATCCACCAGAACCGCGCTGTGCGCAGCGCGCGCGGCAGCGTCCAATCGGTTCCCGCCCAGACCGGATCGAGAATGTTGGAGACAGGCTTGGCCGACGTCGTCAGAGGTGCCGCATCGCCATCCGGCAACAGCCCCATCTCCTCCGGATGCTTGCGCAACAGCAGATTGACCGGCGCGAGCACGATCAGGACCATGAGCCCCATCGCCGTGCAGGCGGTGCGCCAGCCGGTCACTTCGATCAGATGCTGTACCCAGGGCAACAACGTCACCGAACCGATGCCGACGCCCGCAAAGGCGATGCCCATGGCAAGACCGCGGCGCCGGATGAACCAGTTCGGGAGGAACAGCGATTGGCCGGAATAGCCGAGGCAGACGCTGCCCGCGCCCACCATCACGCCGATGGTGATGTAGAGATGCCAGGGCGCTGTCGTCAGCGGCGCGAGCAGAAGGCCGCCCGCCATCAATGCAACGCCAAGCTCCATCACCGCGCGCGGGCCGCCACGATCCATCAGGCGGCCGATCAAGGGGCTGACCGCCGCGGACACCACGAAGCCGAAGGAGAACGCACCCGCGGTGACACCGCGCTCCCAATGAAATTCGGAGAGGATCGGCGGGTAGAACAACGAGAATGCGGTGCGCGCATTCACCCCGATCGCCATGGTGACGAACGTCACCGCGACCACGACCCAGCCGTAGAAAAACGGAAGCCGCTTCACGACATTGCCTTTACCGGACGGCGGGTCCAATGCTCGGGATTGACGGCGCCGAAGGGAACCTCGCCCTTGATGATCGCCTCCACCTGCCTGACCGTCTCCAGCGCCTGATGTTCGATCGCCTGCGGCGTCAGCCCGCCGATATGCGGCGTGGCGATGACATTCGGCAGCCCTGCAAGCTCCGGCATCGGCATCTGGTCGCGCGCGCGGCCTACATCCATCGCCGCGCCCGCAATGCGGTTCTCGCGCAGCGCCGCCGCAAGCGCGGCCTCGTCGACGAGATTGCCGCGCGACAAATTGATGAAGAATGCATGCCTCTGCATCCGCTCAAACGCCGCCTGCCCCATCAGGTTCTCGGTCGCTTCATTGGCAACAGCAAGGCACACGACATAGTCCGCATGCGCCAGCAGATGGTCGAGCTCGACATGCTTGACGCCAGCCTCTGAGACGCTCGCATAGGGATCGGCAACCAGCACCTCCATGCCCAGCACTTTGACAAGCTGAGCGAGATAGCGGCCGATAGAGCCGTAACCGATGATGCCGATGCGGCTGCCGGCAAGCTGCCGCCCCATCCTCACCTCGGGCTGGCGCGCGGCATGATAATCCGCCGTCGCGCGCGAAATGCCGCGCGACAGGTCGACCATGAAGCCCAATGCAAGCTCCGCCACCGCCTGGACGAAGCCTGGGCCGGCGCGCGTCACCAGCACCCCGGCCCTGGTAGCCGCTTCGACATCGATGTTGCGGATGTCGACGGCGCAACGGACAAAGGCACGCAGGTTCGGAAGCTTTGGGAAGATCTCGCCGCGGCCCTCGGTCAGGCGATCGGCGACGATGATGTCCGCGTCACGCGCGGCCGCCACGATCCCGTTCGCATCGAGCGCAGCATCGGCCTCGTTCAGCCCGACCTCGGCGAGCGCCTGCAGGCCCTTCAGCGCGCGCTCGCCGTAATATTGGCGCCGAAACTCGGGCGTGTGGGTCAGAAGCACTTTCACCGATCACTCCGTCAATAGCCGAGGGCGCGCGGCAGCGCTGTCGAGATCGCGGGCACAAAGGCGATCACCACGAGGCAGACGAACAGCAGGCCGAGATAGCCGAGGATCGGCTTGACGGTCTGCTCGATCGGCACCTTGCCGATCAGGCACGCGCCATAGAGGCCGAGCCCCAGCGGCGGCGCGAACAGACCGATGCCCATGGCGATCACAAGCACCACGCCAAAATGCAGAGGGTTGATGCCGAGCTTGACCGCGACCGGCAGCAGCAGCGGGCCGAAGATGATCAGCGCGGCCGCGCCTTCCAGCACCGACCCCATCACGATCAGCACCGCGATCGACAGCAGCATGAACAGCCACACGCCTTGCGCACCCGACAGCGACAGCATCATCTCGCCGATCATGTGCGGCACCTGCTGCAGCGTGAGGATGAAGGCGAGCGCTTGCGCAGCCGCCACGATGAAGAGCACGAGCCCCGAGCGCGTCGCGGCCTGCACGAAGGTCGCCGCCGTCGTCCTGAAGCTGAGCTCGCGGAACAGCACGCTGCCGACGATCAGCGCATAGAGCGCGGCGAAGGCGGAAATCTCGGTCGCGGTGGCAAAGCCGCTCTTGAAGCCGGCGAAGATCATGAAGATCAGGCCGAAGGAGGCGATCGCGCCGGTCCACAAGCCCGTGACGCTCTTGCGCGGCTGCACGGCTTCCACCGCCGCCGGCTTTTGGCCGAAAATGATCGACACCGCGATCAGCGCCACCGCCATCAACCCGGCCGGCAACAGGCCCGCGACGAACAAGCCGCCGATCGAGAGGTTGGCGACGAAGCCGAGGATGATGAGGTTGATGCAGGGCGGAATCGTCTCCGCCATCACGGCTGATGCGGCAAGCAAGGCAACTGCGCTGCCCGGGTTCTGCCGCGACGAGCGCGCGGCCGGAATCAGCACCGAGCCCACGGCCGCAACATCGGCCATCTTGGAGCCGGATATCCCCGAGAACAGCACCATCGAGGTGACCATCACGACATTGAGCCCGCCGCGCATGTGGCCGACCGCGCGCTGCAACAGCTCGATCAGGCGCACCGACATGCCGTTGGCTTCCATCAGATAGCCGACCAGGATGAAGAAGGGGATCGCGAGCAGCACGAAATTATCGATGCCGCGCGCCATCTGCTGGGCGAAGATCACGCCGGGCAGCGTGCCCTCGACCCAGATGAAGATGGCCGCTGCCAGCGCCAGCGCATAGCCGATGGGCAAGCCGCCGAACAGCGTGATGAAGAAGCCCAACAGCATCAGGGTGCCGGATGATGGCACGGTGTCGGGGCTTGTGATATTCCAGGTCAGATAAAGGACGACGATTGCGCCGACGACAACAATGCCGACGAGCGCGTCGCGCCAGGGGCGTGCGCAGAACTGGTCGAGCGCGAAGATGGTCATGAAGACCGCGCCGACGCCCATGGGATAGAACGTCAGCTCCAGCGGCAGGCCGGAGCCGGTGGTCTGTCCCGACGTCAACCCACCGAGCTTGATGGCGTTGAAAGCGACATAGCCCGAGATTATCGTCACCAGCAGCGCGCTGATGGCGTCGACGGCCGGGCGCAGCCGCGCTGGCAACAGCGAGACGAAAAACGCCACACCGAGATTTTCGCTTCTGGCGAGCGCGCTCGCCGCGCCGAAGAAGCTCGACCCCACCATCAGCCCGCGCGCGACGTCATCGGACCATTCGACCGGCGCATTGAAGAGATAGCGCGCCAGCACCGAGACGCAGACCACGAGCAGATCGGCAGCCAGCATCAGCGCTGCGATGGTGTCGCTCAAGCCCAGCAGCACGGTCGTGAGCCGGATACGCCGCAGGGGCATCGTCGCGGCGGCCTCCATCTGCGACATCCTCAGGCCTGGGTTGCGCGGATCATGTCCACCACCGGCTTGGCGTCAGGATGGGCCTTGATGAAATTCTCGGTCTGCGGCAGCACACGCTTGCGGAACGCCTCCTTGTCGCATTCGACGACCGTGACGCCCTTATCCTTGAGGCTCGCGAGCGCCTCCTTCTCAACCGCAAGCCCATGCGCGCGGGTATCAGTAGCCGCCTTCCTGGCCGCGTCGAGAAAGCCGTCGCGCAGCTTCGGATCCATGCGGGTGTAGGTCGCGTCGCTGAAATAGATCGCAAGCGGCGAGAAGATATGCTGGGTCAGCGCGTAGTTCTTGGCGGTCTCGTAGAACTTGCTGGCCAGGATGGTCGGAGGATCGTGCTCCAGCCCGTCGAGCACGCCTGCCTGCAGCGCGGTGTAGATCTCGCCAAAGGCCAAGGGGGTTGCGGCCGCACCCATCAGGCGCAGGCATTCGGTGATGACGGGATTGGGCAGCGTCCTGATCTTGAGGCCAGCGAGGTCCTCCGGTGTCTCCACCTTCTTCTTCGCCAGCACGCTGCGGGCGCCGAAATTATAGGCCCAGGCGATGATGCGGATGTTGCCGCCCTTGAGCAGCGCATCCTCTACCGGCTTCGCCGCGCCGTTGTCGAAGGCCTTGGTCTGCTGCTCGTAACTGGTGAAGAGGTAGCCGAGATCGAACGTGCCGACCAATGGCACCAGATTCGCCGAGATCGACGAGCCCGACACCATCAGGTCGATGACGCCGAGCTTGACCGAATTGATGACGTCGATCTCCTGACCCAACTGGTTGTCGGGGAAAAAGGTGACGTCGATCTGCTCGCCGAGTCCGGCTGCTTTGAGGCTCTTCACCAGATTGTCGTAATAGACCCGCCCGTTGGCATATTTGGGATCGTTCGGCAGCGAGGATGAGCATTTCAGCTTGAGTGTCGCAGCTTCAGCGCGGCCGATCAAAGCTGGCGCAAACACCAGGCCCGCCGCGGCCGTCTGCGATGCCCTCAGAAACCGACGACGGCTTAACGGCATGGCGCCCATGCTGCTTCCTCCCTGACTTGTTCTTGTGCGCGCGATCGATCATCGCGGCTGCTTATGTTTTGAACTCTAGGGCCAATGAACATGGCAAGCAAGGCAGGCCAACTCGGCGCCGTCGCGCCATCAATCCACTTCGGGTATGGATCGATGCTTGTTTCATATCAATTGCAGCACCATTCCTTCACGCGAAACTGGAGAACCGGTCGAGCCGAAATGGCCGAGGGGTCTTCAGCTTCGGATCAAGCACCATATCGGCTAGCATCGCGCCGATTGCGGTTGCGAATTTAGCGCCGTGGCCGGAACAGGGCGACGCCACGATGATGCGCGGATCCTGCGGCAGCCGGTCGATTATGAACTCGTTGCCGTCATCGAGGCCGACATCGGCCTTGGCCGTGTTCGTATAGAGACAGATATCGCGTTCCAGAATCGGACCAGCGGCGCCCGGAATCAGCTCAACGAGCGTAGCCCGCACCGGCTCCAGCTCGGCATCATCAGCCGGCGGCTCCCAATCATCGGGGCCAACGACGCTGCCGTGGTCGTGCTGGGCGGCTTTCACGCCGCGTCCTTCGAAATCAGGAAAGCCGTAGAACATCCCGCGCGCGGCTTCGAGAATGAAAATCGGGAATGTGCCGTAATGCACCGTCTCCTGCTTCGCGGGCTTGAACCAGCCGACCGCCTGCCGCGTGATCGTCAGATGTGATTTGAGGCCGGGGATGAGGGCGGCGATCCATGGGCCGGCCGCGACGATCGCCTGGCGCGCCATGATCTCCCCTCTTGCGGTGACGATGCGGATGCCCGCCGGCTCCGGGCGCAGCTCGGCGGCCGCCGCGATGATGTTGCTCTCCGCGTCTTGCCGAAAGGCACGCATCGCCTCTTCGGCCATCAGGATGCCGCCACTGTCCTGCACGACGACGTCCCAATCATCGGGCAGATTGAATGCGGGAAAGGCTCTGTTCGCCTCACGGCCGTTGCGCGGTCCCGTCACGGCATTGCTCGCCGCCAGCGCAGCCGCGCGCGACCTTGCAACCAGCTCACAGCCCGCAGGTCCCGCCTCCAGCACCGCACAAGGTTTCAAAATGCTCCGCCCGCTGTCAGACTCCAGCGCCTGCCAGCCGGCATGGGCGCGATCGCTCAGCGCGGTATAGGCCTCGCTCTCGAAATTGAAGCGCCGGAAGATGCGACACGAGCCGTGCGAGGAGCCCCGGGCCTCGCCGATTGTCAGTGGATCGAACCCCAGCACATCGCACCCATGGCGCCTGAGCGCATGGAGCGCGGCGCTCCCCATCAAGCCAAGACCGATGATGCCGACATCACAGCGCTGCATGCGTGGCTCCACTGGCTGTGGCGAGACGGATGGCTCACGCCACCTCCGCTTCCTTGATCTGCGCTGCGGCGGCCTGCGCGATCAGCTTGCCGAGCTCGGCGAAGTGGCGCTTGCGCGGCGAAGACTTGCGCCAGGCGAGCCCGATGACGCGGCGCGGCTCCGGATCGGCAAAGCGCATCAGCTTGATGTTGCCACGGCGCCCCTCGAGATCGATGGCAAGCTGCGGCAGCAGCGTGAAGCCGAGCCCGTTCGCGACCATCTGCACCAGGGTCGAGAGGTTCGATGCGCCGAACGTGTCGATATTGTCGACGCGGCGCAGACTGCAGAATGCCAGCGCCTGGTCGCGCAGGCAGTGCCCCTCCTCCAACAGCAGCAGGCGGTCCTGCTTCAACAGATCGGGCGTCGCGCGGATGCGGCTCGCAATGCGCCGGGATTTCGGAATTGCGAGCAGGAAGCGGTCGGTGAACAGCTTCATGGTCTCGATTTCGGCATGCTCGACCGGCAGCGCGAGCAGCAAAAGATCGAGGCTGCCCTCGATCAGCTCGTCGACAAGGTGCTGGGTCTGAGTCTCGCGCAGCGACAGATCGAGGTCAGGAAATTTGCTCCGGATCAGCGGCAACAGCGCCGGCAAAAGATATGGCGCGATCGAGGGGATGACGCCGAAATGCAGCGGACCTGCCAGGGTCTCGCCCTGGCGTCGCGCGAAATCGACGATGTCGCGCACCTCGGTCAGGATGCGCGCGGCACGGCCCGCGATCTCGCGCCCGGCTTCCGTCGGTATCACGCCACTGCGGCCGCGTTCCAATAGCGGCACGCCGAGGTCCTTCTCCATGTCCTGGATCTGCATCGACAGCGCCGGCTGGGTGACCGAGCATTGCTCGGCCGCCTTGCCGAAATGGCCGGTACGGACCACGGCGTCGAAATATCTCAGCTGTTTGAGCGATATCATTGATCAGGATTTCTTATTGCCGTTCGGCTTTTACTACGAACCTAGCTGATGGACAATCTCGCTTTCTCAAACAATCTGCCGTCGGACTGCCGGAACCCGGAGCGCGGAGGCGAGCAGGCGCAGGCCTTCGGCGAGCTCTGCGCGGTTGCGCGCGGCACCGAGCGAAACGCGCAACGCGAGCGGCTGCTTCGCAGCGACCGCGAAGGCGTCGCTGCCGACCACCGCAAGGCCTGAGCGCAGGAGGTAGGCGACAAAATCCTCCCGCCGCCATTCAGCAGGCAACGTCAGCCAGAGGTGATGCCCGGTGCGGCCGGCGGCAAAGGGGAGGCCTTTCAATGCGCGGGCGGCGAGCTGCTGGCGGCCGGCGGCCTCATTGCGGATGGCGGCGATGACGCGCTCGGCAATGCCGCTCTCGATCCAGTGCGTCGCCAGCGCGACCATCAAAGGCGGCGGCATTTGCGCCGAGGCCTGCAGGCGCGCACGCATCTCCTCCTGCGCGGCGAGATCGGGTGTCAGGAGATAGGAGACGCGCAGCGCGGGCGCGATGCATTTTGACAGTGTCGTCGCGAGATACGTCCGCTCCGGAATCAGGTTTGCGATCGGCGATGCCGACGGATCGAGCAAGCCGTAGGCGTCATCCTCGATCAAGACCGTGTTCGCAGCGCGAATGACCGAAGCGACCGCTGCGCGCCGCTCGGGCGAGAGCGTCGCGGTCGCCGGATTGTGCAGCGTCGGGATCAGATAGACCGCCTTCGGCCTGTGCGCGTGGCAGGCCTTTGCCAGCGCCTCCGGGATCACCCCGCCCTCATCCATGGCAACGCCGACCAGCCGGACACCGAGCCGCGCGGCGGCCGCCTTCGTGCCGGGAAAGGTCAGCGCTTCCGTCAGCACCACCTCGCCGGGGCCGGCAAGTTGCATCAACAGGTTGAAGATGATGGCCTGCGTGCCGGGATAGATCACCATGTGTTCGGGTGCGGCATGCGGCACGCGCGCCCGCAGCCAGCGCGCGGCAACCGTGCGCTCGCGCTCGCTGCCTCCCGGCTCGAGATAATTGAGGAAGGCGGTCAGTCCGGATTTCTGCCTGATGGCCTCAAGTCCCTGCAGGATGCGTTCGTCGAGCTGCGCTTCCAGGGGATGCGGCGGCACATTCATGGAGAGATCGATCCTGACCTCCGGCGCACTCTCCGCGGCCTGCCGCACGCTGGTCTCCGAGACGAAGGAGCCGCGCCCTACCTGCGCATCGATCAGTCCCCGCCGTCGCGCCTCGCCATAGGCACGGGTGACGGTGGTGAGGTCGACGCCCAGCCGCTTCGCAAGCGCGCGATGGGTCGGCAGCTGCTGGCCCCGCACCAGCCGGCCGGCCGCGATGTCGCTTTCCAGGGCACCCACGATGCGCTGGTAGAGCGGACCTTGGCTCTCCGAGATTGTAGGGACCCACTCCATGCAATTAGCACCGTTTCCTTTGATTGTATGCGTGCACAGACCATATTGTATGGTGACCGAATAAGGAAAGGGTTTGCCATGACAAAGGATGCACCGGTGTCGCTGGCCAAGGCAGTCTGGCGCGGCTTTCGCGGCCGCTGCCCGCATTGCGGCGAGGGCCGGCTGTTCCCGCGGTTTCTGAAAGTGGCCCACGACTGCGACGCCTGCGGCGAAGAGCTGTTCCATCAGCGCGCCGACGATTTTCCGGCCTATCTCGTGATCGTGCTGGTCGGCCATGCCGTGGTGCCGGCCATTCTCGCCGTCGAGATGGCCTATGCGCCGCCGGTGGCGCTGCAGCTTGCGGTGTGGCTACCGGTCACGCTGATCGCCTCCCTCGCACTGCTGCAGCCGACCAAGGGCGCCATCGTCGGTTTGCAATGGCAGACCGGCATGCACGGCTTCGCCGAGGCGAAAGCGCGTCGCGATTGTGCCGATGCCGGCAGCACGTCGATTGAGATGACGGACAGCCACTCCTTCCGCCGTCATCATCCGGCCTGATGTTCAGCCCGGGGACATGACCGACGGGTGTTCGGGGACATAGCCGACACATCATAGTGCACGGATTTGGCAGTGTGGGAGGCCAAGTCCATGCCCTGGCGAGAGGTGTCGGTTATGGATCAGCGGCGGGAGTTCGTTCGACTTGCGATGCAGGAAAAAGCGAATCGGCGGGAGCTCTGCCGGCGATTTAATATCCATCCCGATACGGGCTACAAATGGCTTGCGCGATGGCGGGCCGACCAGGACGTTGAGGACCGCTCGCGCAGGCCGCATTCGAGT
>NZ_AXAI01000032.1 GCF_000472425.1 Bradyrhizobium sp. Tv2a-2
ATCATTCCGTTCATGCCGGAGGGCTGGGACGTCGCCGCGGGAGGTTTCCCCGCAATGACCGGCAACGTACCCTTCCTGATGAAGGATGTCGTTCTTCTCGCTGTTTCGTTCTACCTCCTGAGGCAGGACGTTATTCGCCTGACGCAGCAATAGGGTGACACTCTGCTGATGGTGATGCGTCGCCGGCGAGCTTCCTGCTCGCCGGCGATTGCGCGTCCGCGAATGCCAATCCGGACCACTCCGATTTTTGCGGCCCATCGTCGCGGCGCGCGCCGGACCAACTCATTCCGCTTCGGAATGGAGCCGGTCGGCAGCCCGGCAGCCCGGCCTCTCCTACGCCGCAAGCTGGGAACGACTCCACAGTTATTCTCACGCTCACCGATCGGTCGCCGCATCAAGGTCCCCCGCGGCGACGTTTGGCAAGATGGCTGCCAACTCCCCAGCCCCGCCTTTCCCTGCGCCGATAAGACGCGACGAACGGTCCCGACGTCACGTATTACCTGTTAGGCGCCGGGACCGTTGAGCGGGCGGCCAGGGGATGGGAGATTGCCCGCTGTCAACCAGGTATGTCTGGCAGATATGGGCTCAAGAGGTCGAACTCAACGTTGATACGACTCAGCATATCGCAGATTGCTAGCCGACACTCGTACTGTGATGTTGAGCTAACACAGTTCATCATCAGTGTGCGGCTGAGCCGCCGTAATCCATTTTGGTACGAGCGAGCATATCAACGCGCCCTGCGGACATTAAGCGCCTGAGCGACACCTCATAACATCGAAGCAATCAATCTAGCCATGGAGTGTCCCATGTCCGGCATCTCAACGGTCGACTTGGAATCCGTCATTGAAAATACAAAGCGGCTTTCAAAATTTAGCGCTGCACCGATCCCATCGCCTCGATCTCGACCCACGGCGCGGCGCCAAATGTGATGCAACGTCGGTGTCTCTAGCAAGAGTTTGGCAGGCAGCCACTGCTCCAGATCAAAAATGAGGGCGAGCATCATTGTAGAGATAAGAGTATCAGTCCGCTGAAAGCCACCTTGTCAGATCAGCCGCAGTGTTGAGAACTGTCTTTATGGACAGTGACAGGCGCGGCGCTCAACTCGAGAGGCTCGATCTAGCGGGCCAAAATGCGCAAGCTCGCCGTGCAACTCTTGCTCGATCCGAATGTGGCCGCGCTCGAATTTAGAAGGACCCTGTCCTTCTCCGATCGCAATGTCGAAATACAGATCAGGCGCGACCGACCTGCAGTTGCATAGATTGCGGCGCAGGCGCTCGTCTGCTCAGCGACGGAGGCCGTCTTCACACTGCGTGCGCGGAGCACGCCCGAGGAGTTCGGGTGCCGGTCGCTCGCGGAACGCAAGACCTCCGCATTGTATGAGCATTCGCCCGTGACGAAATCCACCAACGCTACGACCTGGACCATGACCGATTCGTTTACATCGATCCCAAGCTCACTAGGCATAGGCCATTGGGAGAAAATCGTTGCTCACCTCGGCAATCCAGGCGGAGTCACTGCCCGGCAAGGCGTCCCCTCGATCAAGCCGCCCTGAACTAACGCCTCGCCCTGCGCCGCGATCTGATCGATTGGCATCGCGGCAGTCCACGATTTACTCCAGGACCAGCTGTCCGAAGGATCTTGCTCAGATCTCGCGCAGCCGAAGCCTACCCGACCTGACGCCGAGCCGGCGGTCAGTGTCCAGGCAGGGGTGATGACGGGCAGAGAATGTGGCGCTCGCCGTGTCCGCCGGCCTATTTCTTTCCCCTTCTCCGCCCTGCTTAGAGCGCGTTTGTAATCCAAGCTTATCGTGAACGAGAACCTTGCAGCGCCCCCTCGTGCTGCGAGGGAGGTTCGTTGCGTCGGGTGGAGCAAGCGTTGCGTACCGAATTGTTCTTTCAGCGCAAGCTGCGCCGCATGGTTATTGCGGGCGCCATCGCTGGTCCCGTGGCGCTGGCACCCCAGATCAGTTCGGCCGAAGGTCTGCTCGATTTCTTCTTCGGCGGCGGCCAGAAGCAGCAGCACCAGAGCTCGTTTTTTGCCAATCTTTTCAACAACAATCCGCAACCCTCACCGCCGCAGCGGCAGGTTGTCGCAAGTTCTGGACCTGCCTTCTGCGTGCGCAGCTGCGACGGCAAATATTTTCCGCTGCTGCGCGGCGCCACCTCGCCGGCGCAAATTTGCCAGGCCTTCTGTCCGGCAAGCCCGACCAGAGTGTTCTTCGGTTCCAACATTGATAACGCCTATGCTGCAAGCGGCGAACGCTACGCCGATAGCGAAAACGCCTATGCCTATCGAAAGGCACTGCGCGCCGACTGCACCTGCAACGGCCACAATCCTGCCGGTCTTGCGCCAGTCGATCTTGCGCTGGACGGGTCGCTGCGTCCGGGCGACGTGCTTGCCACCACCGACGGGCTCGTCGCCTATTCCGGCATAAGGGTTGGCAACGACCAGACCCCTGACTTCACGCCGGTGGCGTCCGTTCCGGGCCAGACACCGGAAGTGCGCGCCCGCACGACGGCCGAATCAGGGTACGCCACGCCTCCGACGTCCACGGCAAATGTCCGGCGGTGATGAACCGGGACCTCAGGCCAGCCAACCTGTAATTGCACGGCGCCCACGTCGGCGTTGGGCCCAAAACGCGACTTCGCGGGGATGACAGCTTGTGGCGCGCCCCCGAGCTGAACTCCAGCCAGTTCACGAGCTTCAAGCCGACATGCTTCGATAGTCCCGCGAAAGGCGTCGGCCAGCGGCCGAAGCCTTGCTTCTTTGCCGCGTCGATTGTCCGGGTGAAGGGTTCCATCCAATCAGGCTCTGCTTACGTGATCCGAGCTTAGCGAACACATCACGGTGATCTGACGGTCGTTACGAGACCTTTAGTGCTATCCTACCTATCAGGGCAGGCTCTCAGTGCGCTGGAAGAGCCATGTCGGACAAGCGAGGAGGTCTGCTGGCGGGAGGCGGAACGCTTATCGCGTTGGCAATTGCCGCGGTGATGTTGCTTAGCGCTAGCGGACCCACCGCGGCGCAGTTCTTCAATTTTGGCGGATTTCAGCAGCCGGCGCCGCAACGAAGTAACGGCTGGTTCGGCGGCGGCTGGTTTGGTAACGACACGTTCAGTCCGTTTCGCCGCCGCGAGCCTCGGCCTCGATGGGATAGACGGAGGGCCTCGACGCCGGTGCGCGAGGATTTTTCAAAGGCCCCGCCGCCTGAGAAGCGCGACACAGTGCCTAAACACAACGTGCTCGTGCTTGGCGACGCCATGGCCGACTGGCTCGCCTACGGCCTTGAGGACGCCTACGCCGAGCAGCCCGACATAGGCGTGATCCGGAAGGTGAAAACCATCTCCGGCCTGATCCAGTACCAGTCCAAGGGCGCGCCTGCCGACTGGATGACCGCTGCAAAAGGCATCATCGCTACCGAGAAGCCGGACGTGATCGTGGTGATGCTCGGCCTCAACGACCGCATCCCGCTCCGCGAGCCGGCGCTAGAAAAAACTGACAAGAACAAGAGCGATAAGGACAAGAAGACCGAGAAGAATGCGCGCAAGCCGGCGGTCGACTCGAAATCGGCAGGGGATGGCGATTCCGCGGCCAAGCCAGACGACAAGACCGCCACCGACGTCGATCTACCGCAGGACGATGCTGAGGCCCTGGCACCCGAGAAGGCCGCGCACTCACCGAATGGAATCTACCAGTTCCGCGACGATCGCTGGGTCGAACTCTACGAGAAGAAGATCGACGAGATGATCACGGTCTTGAAGTCGAAAGGCTTGCCGGTGGTCTGGGTCGGATTGCCCGCGATCTCCGGACAGAAGAACACCGCGGACGTGCTGTTTCTCGACGCGCTCTACCGCGACGCCGCGGGTCGCGCTGGAATCACCTATGTCGATATCTGGGATGGTTTCGTGGACGAGGCCGGGCACTTCATGCAGAAGGGCCCCGATTTCGAAGGCCAGGTCCGCCAATTGCGTTCTGATGACGGCGTCTATTTCACCAAGCCCGGCGCGCGCAAACTCGCCCATTATGTCGAGCGCGAGGTCACCCGACTGCTCGCCGCGCGGTCCGGACCGATTGCGTTCCCTACCGAGCCTGCGACCCCCGACTCCAAAATAATCCCTGGTCAGCCCGCGCCGCGACCGCTCGCGGGGCCAGTCGTGCCGCTGGTCGCGCCGACCATTGCCAGCGATCACTTGCTCGGCGATCGGGGGACGCCGCCGGCGGCGGGCGACGCGCTTGCCGCCCGGGTCATGATAGAAGGTGCGCCATTGTCGCCGCCCGCCGGACGTGCCGACGATTTTACCTGGCCGCGCCGCGAAGTCGAACAGGACAAAAGTGAGACGCCAGTGACATCGGCATCGGCCAATGGAATGCACGATGCTCGCGCCCAAGCGACAGCGCCACCATCGACAAAGCCCAAAAAGCATAGTCGCTAAGATTGGTAGGCGCGAATGCAGGCCGCACGACCTCTTCGGGAATGACCTTCCCGCGGCAGGCGCATAGAAGTCCCAAGCCGGCCGAACGCTTGCGCCAAGTTGGCCCTAACGCCGTCGGGGGAGGCATGGCAGCACGGCAATAACTAGCTCGAATTGGCTCGGCTAATGATAGCTGGCACTTCGGTCAGCCGCGCCGGTCTTGGTATTTGTGCCGGTCTTAGCATTTGTAATGCAATATCTAGCCTTGCACCGCCCAGTATTGCTGCCACGACGCGCGTCGCTTGGTCCCGACAATGCCGACAGAAAGCCGACTACACACAGCGCAACTAATGCGCAGATCGCAAGGCGTATTGCACCTTGCAGCATGAGTCGTCCAAGTTCGATGCCCACCCGCGTCCTCGAAAAGCCATTGCCCCATCAAACTTATCTCCAAAAATCCTTAAATCGATCTTGAGATAGTTCGGCGACCCGGCCAGTGCGCGCGACCATACGGACGAACCCAGGGGACGGCCTTCCAAAACGCGACTTCGCAGGGAGGGCGGCTTCTGGTCCAGAGCGCTTGTCCGAGGAAAGCCCGGGGTCAACCGACGGCCGGTTCTCGCCCGGCTCTTCGACGCTACGGTCGCCGCCGATCGCTATTGCTCGCTTGTGCGAACAGCATCCGGTCAAAATGCGGAGAACTCAACATTGCAAGCCTGAGGCGCGGCGCCACTTGGCTGATGGGCCAGAACCGGCCCGCAGCCAGAGGCTATTTCTCGGCTACCGTTGACAGGACTGCGCGAGGGAGATCCGAAGCCGATTCCACCAGCTGGTCCGCGCCGGCCGTTTCAAGCTCATCTCGGCTACCATATCCCCAAAGCACACCAAGACTGCGCATCTTAACCGCGTGCGCGCCGATGATGTCATGTCGGCGGTCCCCGACCATGAGACTGCGCGAAGCCTCTAGATTTTGTGTGGACAGGATGTGGGCGAGCAATTCTGGTTTGTGATCCAGCTCACCGCCCGGCACTGAGCCGTGGACGCCATCGAAGTATGGCGCCAATTCCAGGTGCTGCAAGATGCGACGCGCGAAAACTTCACGCTTTGACGTGGCCAGATAAATTCGCAATCCGGCCCGTCGCATGTCCCGGAGGGCGTTGACAATTCCCGGATAAGGCGCGCTTCCGAGCAGGCCGCTTTCGCCATAGTGCTCTCGATAGGCCACCACGGCCTCGCCGACCCTGTCATCACCGTAGGACCGCAGCAAAACCTGCATCATCTCTTCGAGCGGAGGCCCAATGAAGCGCTTCACATCGATCGCTTCGTCTGGTTTGTGTCCAAGCGCACACAGCGCCGCCAAACAGCTTGCAGCAATGCCGGGCTTCGAATCAACCAACGTGCCGTCGAGGTCAAGAAGCACGGTGCGGATCGTGGCCATGATCGAAGATAGCGACCGGTAAACGATTGGTAAACGGCCGTTTGGTTCGATGTGCGCGTTAAGTCGGAAGCCGGCATGCAAGCCTGCTTCTCCCGAGCGAACTCACTTTATGCTCGTCTCGGCCGAAATCAGCTCCCTGCCCTCTGCGCTGATGGTCAGCCGGACCCGGTCGCCGCTGATGCCGGCGGGAATCGCCGCCGCAATGCGGTTGCCTCGTTTGGGGTCGGCCTTCACGTCGTCGTCAAGCAGCACGGCCTCACCGCGCTTCAATGTGATGTGCAACGGCGTTGCCGGTTCGAGGCTAATGAATTGAACGGTGACACTACCCGCTTCGGCCGCAAGATTGACCAGGATATTGTCGTTGGCATCGGTCACGTTGCTCATGCCGACGGTCGGGCTGTAGGTTTCGGAAACGGAGACTTCGCCAAGCGCAGGAAAGTCGGCGCTGTGGAAGAACTGATCCGACACGCCCGCCCATAATTCGACATAGGGTTGCTGTTCGCGCGGCGCCTTGCGCGAGTCGGCTTCATTCGTGAATGAAGGAAAGCCCCAGGTCCACATTTTCAGGCCGCGCGTGATCCTGTTATCCGCGATGCGGATGATCCCCTCCTCGTTGTCATGGTTGATCACGCCCCAGAAATTTCCGCCCTGCATATCGGGCGCGGCATAGGCGATGCCGAGCGCTGGCCAGTTCCTGAAGTAGCGCAACTTCTCGAAGCGGCGCATGCCCGCGCCGGCGCTTGCATCGCCTTCGGCGATATCGGCCGACCAGGCGGGCGTGGTGTAGGTCTCGATCGGCCCGATGATTTCGGCGCCGCCGGTGGTTCTGGGATTGTTCGGATCCGATCCCGGCGCAAGCGTGGTGCAGGTCCAGTATTCGTATTGGATCGTCTCGCGTTGCGGATTTTTCAGCACGACACGCGCGTCGAGCGCGGCACGGCCGGCTTTCAGCGTGACAAAATAGGTCGCTTCGATGCCCGTCGAACCGCGTCTGAATTTTGGCGGGGCCGCAGCAAAGGCGAAATCGTCGGTGAGCGACATCGCCACCATCACCTCGTCGTCGGTCTCTTTCACCACCTTGAAAGCCCACGGCTTCAGCCAGGTCTTGCCATGCTCGGGATCCGGAAAAGTCGGGAAGATGCCGCCATAGACCATCAGCCAGTCGTAGTAGAAATTGCCGGCGCCGATCCCATAGGGCACGCCGACCTCGGTGCGATAAAGCTCCTCATGGCCGGTCGGCTTGTAGATGATGGACAGAATGCGCCCGCCGAATTCCGGCACCAGCGTCACCTTCAGATATTTGTTTTCGAGCACATAGGTCTTGAACGTACGGTCGACAATCGTCTTCTCGTCCAGCGAACCGCGAACGAAGCCGTTCTGCGCGTCGGTCGCGTATTTGACCGTGCTCCACGTGATCGCGGACTCCGAGAGAGAGACGCGGTCGGTCGATGCCGCTTGCGCGAGGGCCGGAAACGCAGAGACCGTCCAAAGCATGGCAAGCCCAACGCAAACGCTCTTACGCAATGAAACCTGAATTGCCATTTTACCCGCCTAATGTCGCTCGCCCTGCAGGACTTTCCCCCGCTGCTTCAGTGTCAGTGAAACTACCTTGTCGCCGGCGTCGCGGGCAAAATCGATTTCGGCGGCGACGGACTCCGCGACGAAAATATCCTTGTCGACTGACGACAGTTCGAGCGATGCCTGGTTGGTACCCTGCACAAAGAGCTTCGCGCCTGCAGCGAACACACGCAGCCCGAAGTTGGGCGTCAGCGGATAGCTGCCGATATAGTCCATGAGCTGCGCTTCAGTCGGTGTCCATTTGCTCGCGATCGCCAAGGGAAGACCCATGCGCTCGGCCTCGCTGGCGCCGCCAAGCTGAAACCAGGTGAACGTGTAACTCCCGTCCGCCTTGCGCTTTGGCCGCAATAGCGCATCGAATTTGAGCGGATAGAAGTCACCCGCACTGTCGTAACCCATCTCGAATTCAGGCTGACCATCCGCCTGGATGGTTAATCCGCTGTCCTTGTGCCGCAACTCTATGCCGAGACCGCCCTGCAAGCGATACTTGCCGACGATTGCGTCGATCAGCTTGGCGTCGGCCACAGCAGCCAGACGCGGCGCGCCAGCAGGAGCGGACGGATCAAGCAGGTGAAGGCCGAGCGATCCTAGGCCACCGAGCGACGTGAGCGCGGTATCGCTGAGCAGGACCACGGCCCGTTTCGCCGTGCGATCGAATCCGGCGAAAGACGAGTAACCGCCGGTGCCGCCCTCGTGGAAGATGCGTGTGTGTCCGTTCATGGTGGACAGATTCCAGTTCATGCCCATCCTGTGGCCGCCGATAGTGGCGACCAGGTCCTGCGTTCGGGCCAACGCCGGCGTGATCGCGCTGTCGCGCGTGCCAAGCTCGCCCTCGAGATATCGCAGCATGTCCGGCAAGGTCGCTCGCACGCCGCCGACCCCGGCCATGTCAGGCTGAAAATCCCAGGGGATCGCAGGTGCTCCGGTGGACAGGTGACCTTGGGCCAAATGAACCTGTGGTGGACGCTGGGCCACATAAGTCTCGCTCATCGCGAGCGGAACGAGAAGGCGCTCACGCAGCAATGTCTCGTAGTCCTTGCCGCTGCGCTTGGCGAGCGAATAGGACAGCACGATCATCGCGAAATTCGAATACTCCCATTTCGAGCCCGGTTCGCGCGTCAGCTGCGTCGCGGCCAAGGCATCAAGCAGGTCGCGCTCGGTCGCGTGCGCATAGGGGTTGTTGGTGTCGGGCGCGTGGTACTGGGGCGGGATCGCCGGCAGCCCAGAGCTGTGGGTCACGATTTCGCCGATGGTGATGTCGTGGCCGTTGAACGAGGGCACGCTCGTTCCCGGCGGCAGCAGCTTGGCGATCGGATCATCGAGCGCGACTTCGCCGCGCGCGATGAACTCGGCAAGCAACGCCGCGGTCATCGTCTTGGTGACGGAGCCGATTTCGAACGCCGTATGTTCATCATACGGCCGCTGTGAATTCGGATTAGCACAATAATAGGCAGTCGCGATTGCGCCGTCGTCGATCACGCCGGCCGCGACACAGGCACCCGTGCGATCGCCCTTGAAGCGCTGCTCGAGTGCCGCATGCACGTCGCCGTTGGTGATGGCAAAGGCCGGCGCCACGTAAAGCATGGCGACTGAAGCAAGGACGAGCTGCGCTCTCATGGTCTTGGCGATCCTCCGCCAGAACGACAGTGCCACCTCGGTTGAGCGTGGGCGTACATTCAAGTCGATCCCGCCGCATACTACTATGCTTAGGCATCAAAGCGGTAGCTTCGGACTTGTCTCAAAAGAGCGTGAGGAGCCCGATATGGACGCGGTGTCCGCGACGCTCAATCCTGGCCGTCTTCCGCGAGCAGAAAATCGAGCATCATTTCCTGTTGTGCCTGATACATGTCGGTACCGGTCGCCGTGACGCAACCGGCCTTGCGCGCGGCTTCGATGAACGGCGAGACCTCGGGCCTTGTGATTGCGCAACCGCAATAGGCTGATGGCGCTAGCCTGGTGACATCGACAGGCAGGGGATCGCCCGCCTGCATGCCGGCCGGTGTTGCATTCGCGACCAGGTCGTAGCCACGAGGATCGGCTGTGCCTATCCTCACTTGCGCCTTGCCCAGCGTGTTCAGCCGCTCGATCAGCCCGTCCCGTCGCGCAGCCTCGTTGTCGTGGATTGCAAGCTCGCTGACGCCGGCGTCGATCAACGCCAACGCAATCGCTGATCCCGCGCCGCCGGCCCCGACCAGAAGCGCGCGCCTGTCCTTGATATCGATGCCCTTCGCTCTTGCCGCGCCGACGAAGCCAAGCCCGTCGATCATGTCGCCATGCCATTTGCCGTCTGCGCGGCGGCGCATCAGGTTGACGACGCGGAGGAAGCGCGCGCGGTCGCTCGCGCCGGCGCACGCCTCGTAGCACACGAATTTGTGCGGAATGGTCGCCACGATGCCGTCGAGATTCTTCAGCCGCGCCGCAACCGAGAGGAAATCATGCACGTCCGCGACTGCGACCTGAACCGGAACGAGGATCGCGTCCTGGCCTCTCGCGGCAAAGGCAGCGGTGACGCCGCCAGGTGCGCGCGCCTGGGCGATCGGATCGCCGATGATGACATAGAGCCTGGTCGCTCCGGAAAGCGTCGGCATCATCTCGAACTCACAGCTCGCGCAGGCCGCACCATTCGGCGACGAACAGCGCGATGGCAAGCGTGGTGTTGCGGACGCTTTCAAGCTCGACGCGCTCGTCGAAGGCATGCGGGCCGATGCCGCTCGGGCCGTAGCACAGCGCAGGCATGCCCTTGTAGTAGCGGGTGTCGTTCACTGCCGTTGACAGCCGGTCCTCCATCGGCTTGCCGAACACCGATTGATGGGCAGCGGCGAGCACGGCCTCAGCCTCGCTGCCGGGCTCGCACACGGAGGGATCGGCCTGGAAACCGCTCCAGATCAGCTCGGCGGGATTGTCCCTCAAGAATTCGTCGGCCGCTTGTGCATCCGCCAGACATTGCTCGATGCCGCGCATCGCCTGCTCCGGTGTCTCGCCCGGCAGCAGGCCGATGCGGCAGTCGACGTCGCACCAGGCGGGTGTCGAGCTCGCCCAATCACCGCCCTTGATGATGCCGACATTGAACTTGATCGGACTCTTCACTTCGCCAAACCAGGCATTCTCGACCGCCCTGGCGTTGAGCGCCTTTGTGTAGTCCTGGAAGGCGCGCACCAGATGCATGGCCGAGAGAATCGCGCTGGTGCCGGTCTCGGAATAGGCCACATGCACGGGCGTGCCGCGCACGCGCAGGCGGAACCAGATGGCGCCGACCTGCGCCCGCGACAGCGTGTTCGCGGTCGGCTCCGGGATCAGGCAGGCGTCAGCGCGATAGCCGCGGATGATGGTAGAGAGCGCGCCGTTGCCGGTGCTCTCTTCCTCCGTCACGGTCTGAAGATGGATGCGGCCATCCGGCGCGAAGCCGGCGGTGCGGATCGCGTCGAGCGCAAAGATCATAGCGGAGACGCCGGCCTTCATGTCCTGCGCGCCGCGGCCCATCATCCAGCCGTCCTTGATCACCGCCGCAAAAGGCGGCGAGCTCCAGAGCTCCGCGGGGCCTTCGGGCACCACATCGATATGACCCTGCAGGATCAGGCTGCGGCCCTTCACTTGACCCTTGTCCTGCGGCTCATAGGTCGCAACAACCTGGTGGGAGCCTTCGAGCGGAATATCATCCATCGGCGCGGCCTTGGGATGACTTGCAAGGTCGATATCGGCGAGACTGAACTGATCGACCTTGTAGCCGCGTTCGCTGAACTGCTTCGCAAGCCATTGCTGGATGGCCTGCTCCCTGCCGCGCAGGCTCGGGAATTGGACCATGCGCCCCAGGAAGGTGACCTGATCCTCGAAATTGCGATCGATGGCCTCGCGCAACCGCTCCGCCAGATCATTCGGCCTGCCCTTCATTACGCCAACGCCTCCATCGCGCTCAGTCCTATCTCGATCAGCCATATCCCAATCAGCCATATCCCAATCAGCCATATCCCAATCAGCCATATCCCAATCAGCCATGTCATGGCCACATGTCCTCCGGCGCATAGCGCCGAGCCCTTCATCCTACCGGTGATCGGGCCATAAATCATCCCACGAGGCGACATCAATGGCGACGTCGCTCTTGAAGCTCGCGGCAAAGCAAAGCCCGTGCCGCAGGACCATTGACCTCACGTTAATCCTTCGCGATGATCGGCGGGACGCAATCCGGAGCGATGGATGAACGAGCGCCCTGCGACCTGGAGCCCACACAGCGCGCATTGGGGCGCATTTTCCGCGCGCTGGGACGGCACGACGCTCGACGTCACGCCCTATGAGCACGACCCGGCGCCCTCGCCGATCCTCGAAAATTTCACCAATGCACTGCGGCACAAGGCTCGCATCCTGCGACCCATGGTGCGCAAGACTTGGCTCGAGGGCAAGGCGCGCGGGACACGAGATTTCGAACCCGACTTTGTCGAACGCTCCTGGGACGAGGTGACCAGCCTGCTCGCGGCCGAACTCGCTCGCGTGCGGAATGAGTATGGCGGCGGCGCGGTGTTTGGCGGCTCCTATGGCTGGTCCAGCGCCGGACGGCTTCACCATGCGCAGAGCCAGGTGCATCGCTTCCTCAACATGGCGTTCGGCGGCTATGTACGTTCGGTCAACACTTACAGCGCAGGTGCATCGGCGGTGATCCTGCCGCATGTCATGGGCGGCTATGAGAACCACTCGCGGCGCAACGTCACCTGGGACCAGATCGTCGAGCACACCGATAACGTGCTGGCCTTTGGCGGCATGGCGCTGAAGAATACGGCGGTCGCCAGCGGCGGCCTCAGCCGCCACATCGAGCGCGACGCCATGACGCGCGCCGCGCGGCGTGGCACGAAATTCTTCTGCATCAGCCCGCTGCGCGACGACCTGCCTGATGAGGCCAATGCGACCTGGCTGCCGATCAAGGTCGGCACCGACGTGGCGCTGATGCTGGCGCTCGCGCATACGCTTCTTTTCGAAGACCTCTGGGACAAGGCGTTCGTGGCGGGCTACTGCGAAGGCTTCGGGCCGTTCCAGCTCTATCTGCTCGGGCGCGACGACGGCACGCCAAAGGACGCGGCATGGGCGGCTGGCATCACCGGCATGTCGGCTGCGGCGATCGTCGATCTCGCGCGCCGGATCGCGCGCGGCCGGACGCTGATCGCGGTGTCGCACTCGCTGCAGCGTGCGCAATATGGCGAGCAGCCGGTGTGGATGGGCGCGGTGCTGGCGGCGATGCTCGGCCAGATCGGTCTTCCCGGCGGCGGCTACAATTACGCACTCGGCTCGCTCGGTCACACCGGCCGGCGCGTCAACGCCGTTCCGATACCGACGCTGCCGCAGGGCAAGAACGAGGTGCGGGACTTCATTCCCGTCGCGCGGATCAGCGACATGCTGCTCAATCCAGGTCAGCCGTTCGACTACAACGGACAGTCGCTGCGCTACGCCGACATCAAGCTAGTCTACTGGGCGGGCGGCAATCCGTTCCACCATCACCAGGACATCAACCGCCTGCGCCGCGCCTTCAACATGCCGCAGACGGTCGTGGTGCATGAGAGCGCGTGGACACCGACGGCGAAATTCGCCGACATCGTGCTGCCCGCGACCATGACGCTGGAGCGCGACGATATCGGCGCCTGCGCGACCGATCCGCGCCTGATTGCGATGCGCAAGGTCGCGGATCCGATCGGCGAAGCGCGCGACGATTTCGACATTTTCGCGGACCTGTCGCGCAAGCTCGGCGTGGAAGAGGCCTTCACCGAGGGACGCAACAGCCGGCAATGGCTTGCCCATCTCTATGAGCCGACGCGGCGGGCACTAGCAGAAGGCGGCTGGGACGCGCCCGATTTCGAGGAATTCTGGCAGCGCGGCGAGCTCATCCTGCCGTCCGATCCCGACGATGGCGGTTCGTTACGCGCCTTTCGCGACGATCCCGACAGGAACAGATTGCCGACGCCGAGCGGCAGGATCGAGATCTATTCCAAGACCATCGCCACGTTCGGCTATTCCGATTGTCCGCCGCACCCGGCTTTTCTGCCGTCGACCGAGCCTGCATCGCAGCGCCATCCGCTCACGCTGATTGCGAACCAGCCCTCCACCCGGCTGCACAGCCAGCTCGACTTCGGCGCCTATAGCCAGTCCAAGAAGATCAGGCAACGCGAAGCGGTGCGTCTCAACCCGGTCGATGCCGGACGCCGTGGCATCAAGGACGGCGATATCGTTCGCCTGTTCAACGACCGCGGCGCCTGCCTTGCCGCAGCGATCGTATCTGATGACGTGATGGCCGGCGTCATCCAGCTCTCAACCGGCGCCTGGTATGACCCGGAGCCGGGCGGGGAGCCAGAGCCAATGTGCGTTCATGGCAATCCCAACATGCTGACCCGCGACATCGGCACATCGCGGCTCGCACAAGGCTGCTGCGGTCAGGTCACCGTGGTCGAGTGCGAGAAATTCCCAGGCAACCTTCCGCCGGTTCGCGCCTTCGATCCGCCAATACCGCTATAGCGCGGCCGCCCGGGCATTGCACGCCCCGAGCGGCGGCGGACCTTGATCAAAGCGGTTAGTTACAGGGACTCGGCGGGACCATCCATGTCGAAAACGTCTGCCAGGCGCCGTCGCCGCCAAGTCGCTGGTAGGCCACGAAGTCAGCATCATCGCCGTGCACCAGTTCATAGCGATATAGAGCTTGCTTTCCAGATTTCTTCGTCATTGCACTTCTCCATGATGAGGCATTGACCTGTGCATTGACGTAGTCGCAGCGCAGCGCTCATCAATAGAATGACCGCTGTCATCTTATCACTTTGCCGCGACAGAAAATGACGACGCGTTAATGATAGGTCGCGACGATATCGGAGATGGCGCGTTCGAGCTGCTGGGCGGTGGCACATTGCCGCACCACGTTGCAGAAGGTCGCGTAGCGCGGCATCTCGGAATCGCCGAATCCCCAGGTCATGCGGCCCTCGGGGTTGAGCCAGACCAGCCGTTTGGCGCGCTCCGAAATGCGGCGCAGGATATCGGCGCCCGGATCGAGATTGTTGCTGCGCGCATCGCCCAGCACGATCACCGTCGTCTGCGGTGTGACGCTCTCCATCCATTGCCGCTCGAAGTCGGCGAACGACGTGCCATAATCGGACGATCCAAATCCGACCCTGGACATGATGTCCTGCATGGCCTCTTCCGCACCCTTGGTCTCGAGCACCTCGCTGACCTCGATCAGGTGCCCGGAAAAGGCAAAGGAGCGGACGTCGGACACGACCTCATGCAGGCTGTGGATCAGCAGCAGGAAGAAATCGGAGACCCGGGCGACCGAGCCACTGACATCGCAAAGCGCTATCACCTTGGGCCGCTCGCGATGCTTGCGCTTCCAGGCGGTGAGGAACGGAACGCTGCCCCAGGCGGCGTTTCTGCGCAACGTGCGACGCACATCGAGATGGCCGCGGCGCTGGCGCTTCCTCGGCTTGGCATAGCGCTCGCGCAGGCGGCGCGCGATCCGCCGGATCAAGGCGCGCATCTCCTCGATCCGCTGCGGTTCGATCCGCGCGAGCGGCGCATTGCGCAGGATCTCGTTGCGGAGGTTTTCGGCTTCCTCGCGCCCGTAGAGCAGAAGCGCCTGCGCAACTGCGTCACGCACATTCTCGCGCAAGCCGTCGGTCAAGGCGGACAGCCGTTCGGCCAGCGCAGGATTGGTCGCCGTCAGCGTCTCCAGATCATCGTTCAGTCGGGCAATGCCCATCTCTTCGAGAATGCGGCTGGAGAAAATGCCGCGCTGGGTGAAATACCTGATATCCGACAGCGAGGATGCAGCCGATGCGCTGGCAATCGCCGCCGAGATCGCGGCCCGGTCCTGTGACAACAGCATCTGCGCAAGCGCGCCAAGCCCGGCGAGCCGGCTGTCATCCGCGCCTTCCACGCTGTGATCCGGTACGGCTTGACCACTCTCGTCCCGCGACTCGTCTTCTCCTTCCCCAGCTTCGTCGCCTGCCGCCGCCTCATCGTCCGTTTGTGACGGCTCGGCAGACGCAAAGAAGAGGTCGAAGCACGCGCCCAGCGCCTTCTTCTCGTCCTCGGATTTGGCAAGCGTGAGCAGCAATGCGTCGCGCAGCAGGCCGCGATCGGACAGGCCTACCGTCGACACGGCCCGCATCGCGTCGATGCTCTCGGCCGGCGAGACATGAACCCCCGCTCCCCGCGCGGCGCGAAAGAAGCGATGGAGGTTCTCCTTCATGGCGCTCAGCCAAAAACGTTCTGGCGGGCGGCCTTGGCCACGAAGGTCGTCACATGCGGCAGCGCGGCCTCGACATCGGATTCGTATTTCAGGAGCACGTTGAGCGTGTCCCTGACCATGTCATGGCCGAGCTCGGTGGCCTCGAGCAGCACGAGAACACGGGCCCAGTCGATGGTTTCGCTCACCGAAGGCTGCTTCTTCAGATCAAGCGTGCGGATCTCGTGGATGAAGCCGACCAGTTGCCGGCGCAGGGTCTGCGAGATGCCGGCCACGCGGCTTTCCACGATGCGCTCCTCGAGCTTCTGCTCGGGAAAGCCGATATGCAGATGCAGGCAGCGCCGCTTCAGCGCGTCGCCGAGATTGCGCTCGCTGTTGGAGGTCAGGATCACGGTCGGCGGCATCGCGGCGGCGATGGTGCCGAGCTCGGGGATGCTGACCTGGAAGTCGGAGAGGATCTCGAGCAGCAACGATTCGAACTCCGCATCCGACTTGTCGATTTCGTCAATCAGGAGCACGCAGCCGCCGGGCTGTTCCAGTGCCTGCAGGAGCGGCCGCGGCTCGACGAATTCCTTGGAAAAGAACACGTCGCCGAAATCGTGCAGCTGGTCGAGCGCCGCGTGCAGCGTTTGCGCGCCACCCAGCACTTCGCCCAGCTTGTCCTTGAGGATCTGGGTATAGAGCAGCTGCTTGGCGTATTTCCATTCATAGAGCGCCTTGGCCTCGTCCAGCCCCTCATAGCATTGCAGGCGGATCATCTTCAGCCCACGCCACGAGGCGATCGCCTTGGCAAGCTCGGTCTTGCCGACGCCGGCGGGACCTTCGACCAGGATCGGCTTTGCGATCTTTTCCGACAGATAAACGGCGGTCGCGATCTGGCGGCTCGCGATATAGCCCTGCGCGGCGAGCCCGCTTTCGACCGCTTCAATGGAGGCCAGAGGTGTGGCCGAGGGCCGCTGATCTGCCACGAAATTCAACTCCCTATGTCCAGCGCTCTTTGGTGATCGGTATCCGCCGAGGAAGCGGGAAACCTTGCATTTGCGATAGGAGGAATGCTGCCGAAAGTCTATAGCACGGGCTCGCTTGTCAGGAATGCTGCGAGTCCGTGCCAAGCATATTTCCCGGCTGGCGCAATTCCTTGAAGGCGCGCCCCACTACCCGCGGATCGCCGCATTGGCCTTCTCGGCGGCGACGGTCATCACGACCTTCGCCGGTTTTTCCCCGGAGATCACTTCGTTTACGCCGATCATGAAGGCGTCGAGGATGGTTCTCGATTTCGGATGGAAAAGGATTGCCTTGGCGCGATCGACATCGGCGTCTTGCAGGTTGGTAAGCGCGGCTTCCGCGGCTTGCGCGCCGAACGCCTTCTTGAAGCCCTCGCTCGACCACGCCGAGGCACGCGTCGTCGCGAGTCCCCCTGCGGCAGTCTTAAGCGAGGTCGGCTTGCTGGTCGCCCACAACAGGAACAGGAAAGCCGCTCGCTTATTCTGGGACTTGGAATTGATGCACGCCTGCCAGTGCGACATGAAGGGAACCGGCGAGCGTCCCGGGAGATGCGGAAAGGTTGCAAAGCCGGCCTGCTCAGTGACACGGCTCTTCGCTGGATTGGAGATGTCGGTGGCGAAGTTGCTGCTGTCGACGGCCATTGCCGTCCTGCTCTGCAGGAAATCGTCCAGCACCTGGTACCATTCATAGCTGCCCACGTCGGCAGGGCCGGCCTGGCTGAGCAGCCGTCCATACATGTCGACCGCCGCGACGGCCTCCGGGCTTGCGAAAGCGGCCATATGGTCCTTGACCATGTCTCCGCCGTAAGAGAACACAAAGCCCATCGCGGGTGGGGTGGAATTGCCGCCGGCCTGGGCGCGCATCGCGATCCCCGACATCTCGTCGGTCTTGACCGCCTTGGCGGTCGCAAACAGCTCGTCGAACGTCTGGGGCACCGTCAGGTTCTTGGCTGCCAGCGCATCCTTGTTGAAGAACAGGGTCATGGCCTCGGACGTAATCGGGAATGCGTAGCGCTCGCCGTCCGACCATAGCGGGAAGGCCAGCGCCGTCCTGAGAAGGTCGCTCTCGTCATACCAATCGAGATCGGTCAGCGATTTGTTGGCGAAATAGGCGTTCAGCGGCTCGAGCCATCCGCCCGAGATGCCCTGCCCATAGGTCGCAAACATGAAGACGTCTGGCGCGCTGCCTCCGCGAGCAAGCCTGATTGGGATCGTTCCCAGGTAGTTTGTTTCCAATTGAAAATCGGTGGCGACGTTGATGCCGGTCAATTTTGTGAAATCCGGCAGGAGTGGCGCGATCGCGTTCGACCACGGATGGATGGCGCCAGCGAGCGTGATTGTTTGCCCCGCAAATTGCTTCCAGTCGATCGCAGCACTGGCATAGGGCGCCAAGGCGTCCTCGGCAAAGGTCCGCCGCGAGGACGCGGTGAGCGCCGGCAGGAGCGCGCCTGCTGCGCCCAATCCCTTGACGAAACTACGCCGGCTCGTCCGCACGCGATCGCCCGTGGAGTTTCCATCCCGCGCCATGCCGGTGCCCTCCTCACCATGGGCTGTCATTCGCGACGCCCCGCCACAGGACCTTGAGCTGTGACGTCGCGGCCTTCGCGAGCCGACCGACTCCGAATCCGGTGAAATATGCGCGGTCGAGGATATCGGGTTCCGGCTCGCCTGTACGGCCCCCCGTCCATGCTACTATTCTAGCCATACTCGGGCCTTGGCACCACAACGGTGCCGGCCGGCCGAGCCTCGAATGCCTGCGGCCAAATGTCAGTCCTTGCTCCGGGCCATATCTTGAAGTGGTTGATGCGTCCGCCAATCCTGGCTGGCGCGGTGCTTCTGACGCTGCTTGCCGCGACCGCGTTTTTTGGCCTCCGCTATTGGCAGGACCGGCAGTCGGTAAGTTTCGCGATCGAGCACGATCGACAGGTACTCGAAACGCTCGACCGGCTGCGCACCATCATCATCGACCTGGACGGCGAGAGGCGCGGTTATCTGCTCACTCTCGACCCGTCCTATCTGAAGGCCTACGGCGTTTCCGACGAGAACGCGCGACGGGAGATCCAGGGCCTGCAGGCTCTGGTGGCCGGTGACCCGTTGCAGAGTCTTCGAGCCACACACCTGGCGCTCATCGTCTCGGCAAAGCTTCGCGAGATCGACGAGATGGTCAAGACGGCGGTCGGCACTTCCGGCCTGGCGGCGCTGGCCATGATCCGTGCCATGGACGATATCCGGACGCAAATCGACCTGATGGCGGACCATGAGCGTTACCTGCTCGTGGATCGGGAGAGACGCGCCGACGCTCTCGATCAGCGCAGAACCTGGCTGGTCGCGGCCGCCGTCATCATCATCACGGCCTTCGCGGTCATGGCGCTGGTGCTGGCACGGCTCGAGGCAAACCGACGGCGCAAGGCGACTGATGAGAACATCCAGCTCTACAGCGATATCGAGGAGCGCGACAGGAAGATCAGGCGACTGTTCGATTCCAACATCATCGGCATCATCATCTGGGAGATCGAAGGCCATATTTTCGAGGCCAACGACGCGTTCCTCCGCATCGTCGGTTACGACCGGGAGGATCTCGCCGCGGGGCGCCTGCACCGTATGGAGCTGACGCCGCCGGAGTGGCACGACCTCGACGCGCGCAACGTCGCGTCGCTCAAAGTGCAGGGGATCATGAACCCGTTCGAGAAGGAGTACTTCCGCAAGGACGGCACCCGCATACCCGTGATGATCGGCGGGGCCATGTTCGGAGAAAACAGCAATCAGGGCGTCGGCTTCGTGCTCGATCTGACCGGACTCAAGCGGGCCGAAGCCGAGGCACGCGAGAACGAACGGCGCTACCGCGAAGCCCTGTTGGAGCTCGCGCATGCCAACCGCGTCAGCACGCTGGGGCAGCTCACCGCCTCGATCGCCCACGAGATCAGCCAGCCGATCGCAGCAGTCGTGACCAACGCACAGGCCGGGCTGGACTGGCTCGGCGCAGAGCCACCCAATCTGGAGCAGGTCCGGCAGACGCTCGGCTACATTGTCAGCGACGGCATGCGCGCCAGCGAAGTCATTGATCGAATCCGGGCTCTCATCAAGAAGGCGCCGCCGAAAAAGGAGAGTCTCCAGATCAACAAGACGGTGCTCGAGGTCACCGCCCTCACCCGTGGCGAAGTCCTGAAGAACCGTGTCGCGGTGCGGACGCAGCTCGAGGACGGCTTACCGCCGGTTCAGGCAGATCGGGTCCAGCTGCAGCAGGTGCTGCTCAACCTGATCATCAACGCCATCGAGGCCATGAGAGCGGTCGCCGAAGGTTCGCGCCAGCTATTGATCACGACCGCCAGAGACGGCGCTGGCAGCATCGTGGTCAGCTTGCGGGATACCGGAACCGGCCTCGATCCGAAAGAAGCGGACCGCCTGTTCGAGGCCTTCTACACCACCAAGGCCGAGGGCATGGGCATGGGGCTCGCCATCTGCCGCTCGATCGTCGAGGCGCATGGCGGACGGCTGTGGGCCACCGCGAACGAGCCGCGGGGCGCGATCTTTCAGTTCTCATTGCCGCTGGAGCCGGTGGAAGCCATTCCCACCGGCCACGCGAGCCTGACGTCACGAGGTCCTTATCTGCCGCGCTCGTAGAGCAGCCGGGCACGAATCGTGCCTTCGAGCTCGCGGATATCGGCTAGCACCTTGCGGCTATCAGCGGTCGAGGCATCGGCATCGAGGACGATATAGCCGATATCGCCCTGCGCCTCGTAATACTGGGCCGCGATATTGACCGAATGACGAGCAAGCACCCCGTTGAGCTGGCCCAGCATGCCGGGCAGGTTGCGCTGAACCTGGATGAAGCGCGTTCCCATCGGGCGCGCCGGGAGCTGCACTTGCGGGAAGTTCACAGCCCCCATGGTCGCGCCGGTGTCGCTGTAGTCGACGAGCTTGCGCGCGACTTCGGAGCCGATCCGTTCCTGCGCCTCTTCGGTCGAACCGCCGATATGCGGAGTCAGGATCACATTGTCGAGGCCCTGCAGTGGCGAGGCGAAGCGCTCGGCCGCTGAGCCCGGCTCGACCGGGAATACGTCGACCGCGGCGCCGGCGAGCCTGTTCTCACGCAAGGCTGCAGCCAACGCATCGAGATCGACGACCGTGCCGCGGCTGTTGTTGATGAGATAGGCGCCTTCCTTCATGGCGGCGATCTCGTCAGGACCAATCATGCCTTGCGTCGCCGCCGTCTCAGGCACGTGCAACGACACCACGTCGCTCTGTGCGAGCAACTCCTGCAAGCTCTCGACCGGCTCGGTATTGCCGTGACGGAGCTTGTCGGTGTGGTCGTAATAGATCACCTTCATGCCGAAAGCTTCCGCGAGGTTGGATAGCTGCGAGCCGATATTGCCGTAGCCGATGATGCCCAGCGTCTTGCCGCGCACCTCGAAACTGCGCTCCGCCGATTTGTCCCAGCGCCCCTGATGCGCACCGACTGAGCGCGCGGGGATCCGACGCAACAGCATGATGATCTCGCCGATCACGAGCTCGGCGACGCTGCGCGTGTTCGAGAACGGCGCGTTGAAGACGGGGATGCCGGCGTGACGAGCACCATCGGCATCGACCTGGTTGGTGCCGACGCTGAAGCAACCGATCGCAATCAACCGATCCGCCGCTTCAACAATTTCCGCGGTGACCTGCGTGCGCGAGCGGATGCCTAGCAGATGGACGCCGCGAATGGCCTCCTTCAGGGCATCACCGTCGAGCGCCTTCGGCAGGTGGCGGATGTTGGTGTAGCCGGCGGACCGCATGGCATTCACCGCGGTCTCGCTGATGTTCTCCAACAGCAGGATGCGGATCTTGTCCTTTGCGAGGGACAGCTGGGAATCGAGCGAATTTCTATCCATCACTGGCTTTGGCCCCTTTTGAACCTGCCTGCATGTAATTGGCGCGGCCTGCAAAGCCAAGGCTCGATCGGCCTGCCGGCCGGCAGGCCGAATGCGGGAGCCGAATCGCGACCGCGGAGCGCCCTCCGTGGCACAATCGGGCCGGTAATGCACGGTCAAAATGGCCATTCAGGAACGGCGCCGGATTGCGGCATCATGCCTTGATCATGCCTTGCCGGTTGCGAACTGCTTCAACACGATCCCCGCCTGCTCAAGCCGCGCGCGGATCAGGCGCGCGGTCTCGACCGCATGAACGGAATCGCCATGCACGCAGATCGAGTCGACCGAGGTCGAAAGATGCGTGCCGCGCGCGGTGATGATCGCACCGGCCTTGATCATGTCGATCACGCGGCTGGCCGCCTGCTCCGGATCGAGAATCATGGCACCTGGCTGCCCGCGCGGAATCAACTGCCCGGTCTCGGTGTAGCCTCGGTCGGCATAGATTTCCTGGTACGCCGCAATGCCGGCGGCCTCGCTTGCGGCGATCAACTCGCTGAGCGCAGGCGCGAGACAGGCAAGCGTGCGGTCGACCGCGCGCGAGGCGCGGGCGACTGCGTACGCAATCTCGCGGTTCTCGCAGGCGATATTGCCGAGCGCGCCATGGGTCTTCACATATGTGATGCGGTGTCCGGAATAGGCGGCGAGCGCTGCGGCCGCACCGATCTGATAGGCGACCAGCCGCTCGATTTCGGCTGCCGAGAATGGCAGGCGGCGGCGGCCAAACCCCCACAAATCCGGAAAACCCGGATGTGCGCCGACGTTGACACCGTGCTTGCGGGCTGTGGCAAACGTCTGCGCCATCACCTCGGGATCGCCGGCATGGAAACCACAGGCAACATTGGCCGAGGTGACGATCGACAGCATCGCCTCGTCATCGCCACAAGTGTAGGTACCGAAGCCCTCACCAAGGTCGGAGTTCAAATCGACGGACGGCATTCCGGCGCTCCCAGTTTGACCTGGCGCAGGTAAACCACGCCTTCACGCCCCAGGCGATCAAAAAAGAAGCGCATCGGTGACCGGCTCCATACGAATTTCAGTCCCGCATCGGCCAGCGCACCGACCACCGCGATTGCGCGCCAACCTCGAGCGGCCCCTCGTCTCCGCCGAGGCCACATCACGCTAATGCGGCGCGGCAACGGAAAGCCAAAAAAATCCTCGCAACTCCTAACAACTTCTAACTCGTCAGGCCGCAAGCGCCCGGTCATGGTGCATGCAAGGGGCGAAAGAGCCGCGTGATTTGATCGGGTTTAAGGGAGGGCGAGCCTTGGCCATAGACGGGCTGATCACGATACCGATGTCCTCCAGACCACAAGAGACCATCGACACGTTGGAGACCGAAGCGCGGGCCACAAACGAAACAGGCACCGCGGGCGTCCCGCGAACGCTGTCACGCCGCGGCTTCATTGCAGCCTCCACCGGCTTGGCCGGAAGTGTCGTCGCGGGTCACGCAGCCGCCGACTCTCTTGCCGACGTGCCGCCGCGCGAGCCCGGCGCCGACCTTAGCTCACACAGCGAACGATCGAAATATGTCAAGATCGACCGGGTACCCGAAGCCGGTCCGGGCATGCGCAATGTCGATCCGGACAACGCCATCAACGCCAAGACGCCACATCAAAAGCTGGTCGGCAACATCACGCCGACTGACCTGCATTACGAACGCAGCCATGCCGGCGTCCCTGACATCGATCCCGCCCAGCACCGCCTTTTGATCCACGGCATGGTGCAGAAACCGCTGGTCTTCAGCGTCGATGACCTAAAGGCGATGCCGTCAGTGTCGCGCGTCGTCTTCATCGAATGCACGGGCAATGGATGGGAAAACTGGAAAAAGGCCGACCCTGATCTCACCGTGCAGCATACGCACGGTCTCATCAGCACCAATGAGTGGACCGGCGTTTCCCTGAAATTCTTGATCGATCTCGTCGGAAAAGAGCGCGGGTCGAACTGGATGCTTGCCGAAGGCGGCGATGGAGCCGGCGTCGATCGCAGCATCCCGCTCACCGACGAAATCCTGAGCGAGGCCTTTGTCGCCTATGGCCAGAATGGCGAGCCGCTGCGACCCGCCCACGGTTTTCCGATGCGGCTGATCATGCCGGGCTTCGAGGGCAACCTCAACATCAAGTGGCTGCGGCGGCTTAAGTTCGGCGACCAGCCCTGGATGACCCGCTGGGAGACGGCGCGCTACACCCAGTTGCTCGCCGATGGCAAGGCGCGGCAGTTCCAGCTGCGCATGGAGACCAACTCGGTCATCACCCAGCCGTCGGGCATGATGGAGATCCGGCCCGGCTATAACCGCATCACAGGCTTTGCCTGGAGCGGTCACGGCAAGATCGCGAAGGTCGAGGTGAGCACCGACGGCACGAAAAGCTGGAAGGTCGCCCAGCTGAATTATCCCGTGCTGCCGAAGGCGCAGACCCGCTTCCAGATCGATTGGGACTGGGACGGCAAGCCAACCAAGATCGTCAGTCGCGCCACCGACGACAAGGGCAATCTGCAGCCGGACCGAGCGTCTTTCATTGCACGGAACGGGACCAACGCACTGTTTCACTATAGCGCGCAGCAGACCTGGAGCATCGATGAGGCAGGGAGGGTTCGCAATGTCCTCGCCTAGCAAGCTTGTCCTGAGCCTGACCATCGCAACCACACTGATCGCGCCGGCGTTGGCCTATGATTTCGGCCGTCCCGCGACGCCGGACGAAATCAAACTGTGGGACATCGACGTGCGCCCCGACGGCAAAGGCTTGCCCGAGGGCCGCGGCACCGTCGCCAATGGCAAAGAGGTGTTCGCGGAGAATTGCGCGGCCTGCCACGGTGAAGCCGGCGTAGGCGGAATCAAGGATCGCTTGGTTGGCGGTGCGGGCACGCTCTCGTCCGACAAGCCTGTCAAGACCGTCGGCAGCTATTGGCCCCATGCGACGACGCTGTTCGACTACATCCACCGCGCCATGCCCTACACGTCGCCGGGATCGCTGAACGTCGACGACACCTATGCGGTTACGGCGTATATATTGAGCCTAAACGGAATCATTCCCGCGGACGGCAAGCTCGACAAGGCGTCGCTGCCCCAGGTCAAGATGCCCAATCGCGACGGTTTCATCCCCGATCCGGAATTCGATCCGGCCCGACTGTTCAGGGAAAAGTGAGATGGCGCATCTCGCCAGGACGGCGATAGTCGCGGCCGTTGCACTAGCTGCAATGATATTGCTAACGGGAGCGCGAGCCATGGCTACAGAGGGACTGATCACCCTACGAAGTGCTTTCGGACCGGAAGAGACGATGAAACGGCTCGAGGCCGAAGTGAGCGCCAAGGGCTTGACAGTGTTCGCCCATATCGACCATGCCGCAGGCGCCGCTGCCGTCGGCCTCCCGTTGCGGCCAACCGATCTGTTGATCTTCGGCAATGCCAAAGGCGGCACGCCCTTGATGCAGGCGGCGCAGACCATCGGCATCGACCTGCCGCTGAAGGCGCTGGTCTGGCAGGACGCCGCGGGCGTCACTTTTCTCTCTTATAATGATCCCCACTTTCTGGCGCTGCGCCACGGCCTCGATGACGGCTCAAAGGCTACGATCGAGGCCCTGTCGGGCGCGCTGAAAGCGATTTCCGAGAAGGCAGCGAAAGCACCATGAGCTTGGTCGCGCTGGACGGCTGTTCGAGAACTGACACATAGAGGATGATCTGAGCCTGGTCCGCGAGTTCGGGCAGATTCCAATAGAGACAAAGGACATGGCTCAAGCAGAACAAGACATGATGCGGGCCGCGCTTCTCGACGAGGCCAGGCAGCCGTTCCGGATCGCATCGGTCGCGCGGCCCCGGCCTGCGCCGGGCGAAGTGCTGGTGCGGATTGCCGCGAGCGGTGTCAATCCGCTGGATCTGAAGATCCGCGCCGGCCAGGCCGCGCATGCGCGCCATCCGTTTCCCGCCATTCTCGGCATCGATCTCGCGGGCACCGTCGAGGCCGTTGGTTCTGAAGTTACGGCCTTCCGCGCCGGCGACGAGGTCTACGGCATGACAGGCGGCGTCGGGGGCATTCCCGGCTCGCTCGCCCAATATGCCGCCGTCGATGCGACATTGCTGGCGCGAAAGCCCAGGAATCTCTCAATGCGCGATGCGGCCAGCCTACCCTTGATCGTGATCACGGCGTGGGAAGGCCTTGTCGATCGCGTCGGCGTTCGTGCTGGGCAGACAGTGCTGATCCATGGCGGCGCCGGCGGTGTCGGCCATGTCGCGGTCCAGTTGGCCCGGGCGCGCGGCGCGCAAGTGTTTGCCACCGGGTCGGCCGCGAGCCTTGATTACATCACCGAGCTCGGCGCAACCGCAATCGACTATGGCGCAATGACAGTCGAGCAGTACGTCACACGCCACACCGCAGCGCGAGGCTTCGACGTGATCTACGACACCGTCGGCGGCACCACGCTCGACGCCTCGTTCAACGCTGTCAGGCGTTTCGGCCACGTCGTCAGCGCGCTCGGATGGGGCACGCATGCGCTGGCACCGCTGTCGTTTCGTGCCGGAACTTATTCCGGCGTATTCACGCTGCTGCCGCTTCTGACCGGCGAAGGCCGCCTTCATCATGGCGAAATCCTGCGCGAAGCCGCCAGCCTGGTCGAAGCCGGCAAACTGCGCCCGCGCCTCGATCCGCGCCGTTTCGACCTGTCCAGTGTCGACGCAGCGCATGGGGCGATTGAGGATCGCTCGGCACGGGGCAAGATCGTGGTCGACGTCGACTAGACAGCTGCGACCATCCGTTGTCACGATCAAGGAGCATGTCCCATGCAAGAGAACGCACCGGAGGGACGGAAAACCGGCCCCGCATCGAATCCGCCCCGTAACCGCATCGGCACATGGATCGTGCTGACGGTGCTGGTCCTGCTGTTGGTGGCCGCCGCGGCCATCGGCTATTTCGGCTGGACCAGCACGGACACCAGCGTGCCGATCTCTGGCTACATTGCCATGGCTTTCGGCGTCATCTTCTCGCTTGCCGTCGGAATCGGCCTGATGGCCCTGCTCTTCTACTCTAGCCGCGCGGGCTACGACGAACCGGCGGTGCTGATCCAGGAGCCGGAGGATGAACACGACGATGGCGGGAAGCAAGATCTCGGCAAAACGCCGTGAGGCCGCATAGTGCATGGTCGTCCCGGCCCTCGTCGGACGATCACTCCTATTGGCGCTCTCGCTTCATCGGCTCGGTGATGCTGCACGGCAGCGACTTCACTCAGCCCGACGCCAGTTGACGTTCGATGCCCTTGGGATCGTGCTTGAGGCCCTCGGCCAGCCCGCGCGCCATGTCGCCGACGTAAATATCCTCCTCGCCGGCCTCGAAGCCGTCGAGAATTTCGGTGGCGGCATCGGCCGGCGTCATCTTTGGAATCGTCAGCACCGCCGTCATGCGGGTGTCGATCGCACCGGGAAAGGCGGCTGCAACTCGGACACCCTTCGGAGCCAAGTCGGCGCGCAACCCCTGGGTGAGGCTGAGCGCCGCCGCCTTGGAGGCACAATACGAGCCCATGAACGGCAGATTGACCCGGGCGAGGATGGTCAGCAGGTTGAGCACCGCGCCCTTGTTCCTGATCAGCACCGGCGCAAACGCCCGCGTCACACGCAGCGGCCCGATGTAATTGATCTCGATCTCCTCGCGGGCCATCGCGACATCGGCGGCCAGCATGAAGCCCGTGTTGTGGTTGACGCCGGCATTGTTGATCAGGAGCGTCACGTCGGTTGCCAGCGCCGCGGCCTTGGCAGCGTCGTCGTCGCTGGTCACATCCAGCTTCACCGGCATGACCGTGGGGGAACCCGCGAGCGAGGATATGTCACGCGCCGCCGCGTAGATCTTGGCCGCGCCCCGCGCAGCAAGCGCCGGGATGAGCGCTTGCGCGATCCCGCCGGAGGCACCGGTGATGAAGACGACAGACCCCTTGATGCTCTCGATCACGCGGCTGATCCTTGCTGTTGGGGTGTCCGATCACGCCTGGCGATGACGCAGCCGATCTGCAGTGCCATGATCGAGCGCGCCTGGTAGCAGCCAACGACGCGACAATGAGCAAGACACCATGACCAACACTCTCCTATGCGAGAGCGGCGCCGTGAAGCCGACGCCGTCGAGTCAGTTTTGCGATCAGCCTGTCTTCGGTGCGCTCTCTGCCCAGCGCACCATCAGCGTATTCGAGGGCAGAGACTCCTCGACCAGCTTCTTCGCGGTCTCCACGCCGGCAACCGGGAGCTTTTTCGGATCGAGCAATCCGATCTGGACCAACACCGAGGCCTGGTCCCAATAGATGTGCTCATTGTACAGCTTGTCGCCGCGGAACCGGACGATCGCGACCAGCGGGATCTCGACATATTTGCCAGTCGGCGGCACACCAGGCAGCATCCAGTCGATCTCGATGTCATGGGTGAAGCAAAACAGCATCTCGTCGACGACACGGTCGGCGCCGATGGTGCGCGAGATCGGGATGAGCTTGGTATCCTTCGGTGTCTTCGGAATGAAATGATTCTTGTAGAAGCGCAGCAGATCGCGATAGCCGACGCCGCCGGTCATGGTCGGGATGTGGTTGACATAGGGCTCGGCCACCATGGTGCCCATGGTCGCTTCCGCGGAGCGGATGGCGAACTCCAGCTCGGTATGCTTGTCCCACAGCGAGGACAGATCGTAATGCGGACCGAGAACCTTGCGGAACAGCGCGATCGAGCGCGAATGCGCCATCAAGGTCGCTGGCTTGTTGAAGCTCGCGCGCTCCGGCGCCGCAAACGCATGGTCGCAGCCGGGATAGAGATAGAACTCGACGTCGGGGCGTTTCGCGAAGGCTGCCGTGATCTGCGCGCGGGCTTCCGCCGGCGCAAAACGGTCGAGCTCGGCAAAGTGAAACACCATCGGCCCCTTCACCTTCTCAGCCTCGCCGAGATCGGCTTCGATGCCGACGCCGTAATAGGAGACCGCGCAATCGACATCGGTGCGCGCGGCGACGAGATAGGCGAGCTTGCCGCCGAGGCAGAAGCCGAGCGCGCCGACCTTGCCGGTGCATTCGGGCCGCGCCCGCAGCACCTTTAGCGCGTCAGCGGAATCCTTGATCGACTGCTTGGCATCGAAGCGATGGTAATAGCCCATCGCCTTGCCGAAATCGGCCTCGGTGTAGCTGAGCTCGATACCCGGCTCCATGCGCCAGAACAGGTCCGGCGCCAGTACGACATAGCCTTCCTCGGCATAGTAATCGGCGACTGCGCGCATCGACGCGTTGACGCCGAATATCTCCTGCAACAGCAGGATGCCGGGACCGGAGCCTGAGGAGGGAATGGCGAGATAACCCTTGAACGTGCCGCCATCCGCGGCCTTGATGTCGATCCACTGTCCTTCCACCGCATAGTCCTCCTCACTCATCGAGACGTTTCTGTCGAAACGTCCAAAGCGACGCTCACAAGCCTGTCATCTCTGATGCCAAGTTCTGATGACAAGTCCTGATGCCAGGTCCGAGCTTGGTCTTGACGCTTCATCCTACTTTCTTAATTGAATTTTTAATGTAAGATTTCAACTTGTAAATGGCATTCATTGACCACAGCCTGCCCAGGCGCTGAGCGGGAAGGCGAATCGGGAGACCGTTTTGAGGAAGACGGAGAAGACGGCCGCGAGGCAAACAGCAGCTGCGGCGAAGCCGAAACGCGGGCCTATCGCCGCGGAACGGCCGGGTGCCTGGCATCTCGCGCGCACCGAGACGGAGAAGCAGCTGAGCGACTTCGAGTTTCGCCTGGAGCGGCTGGCGCAGGCCTATTACCGCTGGAAGGCGGCTTGCCTTGCCGCGGTCTGCGACGTGCCGCTCACGGGCGACGACGTCGCCGTGCTCAATGTGGTGCGGATGGGCGACGAGCCGAAGCGACTCTCCGAGGTCGGGCAACTCCTCAACCGCGTCGACGTTCCCAATCTGCAATATGCCACGCGAAAACTGGTGCGCGCCGGCCTGATCGAGACCGAAGGCTCGTCCTCGCGCAAGGAAACGCGCTACCGCGCCACCGAAAAGGGCCGCGCCGTCACCGAAGCTTATGCCGCCTTGCGCGGCACCACGCTGCCGCCGATGCTGGATGCGCTCGACGGCTGGGGCGCCAATCTCGAAACGACGGCTGTCCAGATGGACCTGCTCGCGAGCCTCTACGGTCAGGCTGCCCAGGTCGCGATCACCAGGCGACATCAGCCGTAGACGCGCCGTGGCGACAACCCGCAGGATTGGTGGAGCGCAGCGAACCCATCATTAGCAGCCGCGCACGCGATGGGTTTCGCTTCGCTCCGCCCATCCGACAACGCTGCGCTGCCTCTTATCCGATTGCCCCGTCGTCGCCGCACGCCTAACCTGCGCAAAAATCACACAGTGGTTGGACGCGCAATGGCACGCATCAAATCGATCGAGACCGGGCACTATCGGATTCCCCTTTCCGTCACGCTGTCCGACAGCACGCATGGGGAGATCACCGCGTTCGAGTTGATCACGCTGCGGGTGCGCGACACCGACGGCGCGGAAGGTGTCGGCCACAGCTACACGGTCGGCCGCAATGGCGGTGCGATCGCGGACATCCTGCGGCGCGAGGTGCCGCCGCTGGTCGATGGCCGCGAGGCCGACGACACCGAGGCGATCTGGCAGCATGTCTGGTGGGGCCTGCATTATGGCGGTCGCGGCGGGCCCACGGTGCTTGCACTCTCCGCGCTCGACATCGCGCTGTGGGACCTGAAGGCGCATCGCGCCTCGCTGCCGCTGTGGCGGCTGCTTGGCGGTTTCGATCATCGCGTGCCCTGCTATGCCGGCGGCATCGATCTCGACCTGCCGGTCGAGGCGCTGCTCGCTCAGAGCGACGAGAACCTGCGCAAGGGCTTTCGCGCCATCAAGATGAAGGTAGGACGGCCTGATCTCGCCTCCGATGTCGCGCGCGTGCGCGCGATGCGCGAACATCTCGGCGACGGCTTCCCGCTGATGGCCGACGCCAACATGAAATGGACGGTCGAAGAGGCCGTGCGCGCCGCCCGTGCGCTCACTCCCTTCGATCTCGTCTGGCTCGAGGAGCCGATCATTCCCGACGATGTTGCAGGCCATGCCCGCATCATCGCGGCCGGCGGCGTGCCGATTGCGGCCGGCGAGAACCTGCGCACGCTGTGGGAGTTCAAGAATTATATCGCGGCAGGCGCCGTGTCCTATCCCGAGCCCGACGTCACCAATTGCGGCGGCGTCACGTCTTTCATGAAAATTGCGCGGCTTGCGGAAGCCTTTAATCTACCCGTCACGAGCCATGGCGCACACGACATCACCGTGCATTTGCTCGCGGCCTGCCCCAACCGCTCCTATCTCGAAGCGCATGGCTTCGGGCTCGACCGCTATATCGCGCATCCCCTGGAGCTCGAAGACGGCAAGGCACTCGCGCCGGCCCGCCCCGGCCATGGCATCGAGTTCGACTGGCAAGGGCTGGCGCGGCTTGCGGCGTGATGCAGAGGCCATGATCGGGTGGGTAGAGCGACGCCTCATCTCACCTTCAGCGCGAGCTCCGTTCCGCCTCTTGATCGTGCCGAGATCACGTGGGGGCACGGATCGCCCCGATATTGCTGAGGGCCTCCACGGATCCTTCCTAGCACGCGCCTGCCGCGGCCCTTATGTCGCGCCGCTTGGAAATCTCTATCTTCGCATTGCTGCTCGGTCCGGACCGATCTGGACAAACGCTTGGCGCGGCTGTTACGCCATTCGATCGCCTGAAACACCGGTGCCTATACATGTCCGACCATTTCTCCAATCGCCAGCAGATTCGTAAACCCGCCGTCACCTCCAAAGGTGGCATCGTGGCCTCACAATCGCGCCGTGCCGCCGAGATCGGCGCCGAGGTTTTGGCCGCGGGCGGCGATTGCATCGATGCGGTGGTTGCGACCGGCTTTGCCCTCGGCGTGCTGGAGCCCTGGATGAGCGGCATGGGCGGCGGCGGCGCGATGGTGCTCTACCGCGCCAAGGAAGATCGCTACGAGGTGATCGATTACGGCATGCGCGCGCCGCAAAGCCTGCGCGTCGAGGACTATCCGCTGACCGGCGATGGCGCGGCCTCCGACATCTTTCCCTGGCCGCGGGTGAAGGACGACCGAAATCTGCATGGGCCGTCCTCGATCGCGGTGCCCGGCGTGCTGGCGGGCCATGAGGAGGCCTTCCGCCGGTATGCCAGACTGCCGTGGCGCGACCTGGTCGCGCCGAGCATCTCGCTTGCGGCCGAAGGGCTGCTGGTCGACTGGTGGACGACGCTCTCGATCGGCAGCGCGGCCACGGATTTACGGCGCTATCCGTCGAGTGCCGCCATTTACCTGCGCGACGGCCTGCCGCCGCAACCGCAATGGGGCATCCGCTCGGTGATGCGCCTGCCGCAGGAGCGGCTGAAGACGACGCTCGCCCATCTCGCCGAAGCGGGCGCGCGCGATTTCTACGAAGGCGACCTCGCGCGCAGCATGGCAGCCGACATCAAGGCAGCCGGCGGCTCGCTGTCTTTCGAAGACCTCGTCGCGTTCGAGGCGCATTGGCGCGAGCCTCTGAAGATTCCCCATCGCGGCGGCACCGTCTATGCGACGCCGGAGCTTACGGCCGGGCCGACGCTGGCACAGACGTTGCGGCCACTGCAGGATTTGCAAGCAGGCCAGAACGGTCCGGACCCAACCGCCTACAACGCTTACGCGCAGGCACTACAGGTGGCCTATCGCGAGCGGCTCAAGGACATGGGCGATGCCGACGGCCGCCGCGCGCTAGGCGCGGAGCACCTGGCACCGAGTTGCACCACGCATTATTCGGTGGTCGACCGTCACGGCAACATGGCAGCGGTCACGCAGACCCTGCTGTCGACATTCGGCTCCAAATTCGTCACCCCGCAAAGCGGGATCACCATGAACAACGGCATCATGTGGTTCGATCCGACGCCGGGCGGCGCCAATTCGCTGGAGCCAGGTAAGCGCTGCCTCTGCAACTACACGCCGGTGGTCGCGCATGCGGCCGATGGACGCCGCTTCGCCGTTGGCGCCTCCGGCGGCCGGCGCATCCTGCCCGCCGTCACGCAGCTGATCTCCTTTGTGATGGACTTCGGCATGGACCTCGATGCAGCGATCCACCAGCCGCGCATCGATGCCAGCGAGGGCTCCATCGTCATCGGTGATGTACGGCTGCCCACCGAGGCTCGCGAGGCGCTGCGGAAACAATTCGACTACGAGGAAGCTCGCGTACAGAGCTGGCCCGGCAAGTTCGCCTTCCCGAGCATGGTGCTGCGGCAGGGCGACATCAACAGCGGCGCGACCGAAGTGTTTCACGCCTGGGCCGAGGCCGTGGCCGAGGGCTGAGCCCGCCTCGCATCGTGCGACGAAGGTAGTAGCATGCTTTCGCGTTGTTAATTGGCGTAACGCCCGGACTAGACACAAGATCAGGGCCCGCCAAAATTCCTTAGGGACACAGATGAAGTTCCTGGCGCTTGTCGCCGTGATCGCTGCATTGGTCGCCGGGACAGCCCTGTTCGCGCGCAACCAGTCGAGACTCGCCGCATCACCGTCGCTATCGAGGCCGGCGATCGAGCACGTCAGCAAGGCGCGATAAACCTTTCAGCAGCGGATACGGTCGAGTGCGAGCCTGATGCGCGCGCCACCATCGGTAACTCATCAGGGTCGGTAGTGACTGTTACGGCGTGTCAGCTGGAACTGAGCGCGTTCCGCTGCCCCCTCTCCCAGCGCAAGTGGGGGGAGGGAGCAGAGAGAGCACCCGCTTTTACCGCGCCGTCACAAGATCGCTGATCCGGATCGGAAACCGCCGCGGCCTGACACCCGTCGCGTGCCAGACCGCGTTGGCTACGGCGCCAGCGCTGCCGGTGATGCCGATCTCGCCGACGCCCTTGATGCCGAGCGCGTTCACATGCGGGTCATGCTCGTGCACCGTCAACACGTCCATTGACGGCACATCGGCGTTCACCGGCACGTGGTATTCCGCCAGGTTCGCATTCATGATGCGGCCCGAGCGGCCGTCCGTCACCGCTTGCTCGTGTAGTGCAAAGGACACGCCCCAGATCATACCGCCCAGAAGCTGGCTGCGTACCAGCTTGGGATTGACGATCCGGCCAGCCGCGAAGGCGCCGATCATGCGGGTGACGCGGATCTGGCCGAGATCGGGATCGACCTTCACCTCGGCAAACACCGCGCCATGAGCATGCATCGCATATTCGGCCTGCGCGGCCGGGTCGGCGGCACCCGTCCCGGACGCCTCGATCTCAGCGAGTCCGGCGCGCGTCAGGATATCCGCGTAGGCCTCGCTGCGCGCGTCGTCGTCGCGGCGGTGCAGCCGGCCATTGCGCGCAACCACGCCGGCATTGCCCGCGCCGAACAGCGGCGAACGCTCGTCGCGCATGGCGAGGTCCGCGAGCTTTGCGATCACGGCAGCACCCGCGTTGTGAATGGCGGTGCCCACCGTCGCCGTGTGCGCCGAGCCGCCCGCGATGCCGGCATCTGGCAAATCGGAGCTGCCAGACTTGAACTCGACGCGGTCGAGATCGAGCCCGAGCCCCTCGGCTGCAACCTGTGCAAGCGCGGTCGAGGCGCCCTGCCCCATGTCATGGGCCCCCGTCTCCATCGCCCCCGTGCCGTCCGCGCGGAGCAAGGCGCGGGCATTGCCGGCGAACATCAGTGCGGGGAAGGTTGCGGTGCCCATGCCCCAGCCAACCAGGAAGCCCTTGTCGTCGCGCATCTGGCGCGGCTTGAGCGGACGCCCGGCCCATCCGAACCGCGCGGCGCCTTGCGCATAGCATTCCCGCAGAGCTTTTGAGGAAAACGGCTTGCCGGTGATCGGCTCGACCGGCGCGTCGTTGCTGATACGAAATTCCAGCGGATCGACGCCGGACGCAAAGGCCATCTCGTCGATCGCGGCGTCGAGCGCAATCGACCCCGTCGCCTCGCCCGGCGCACGCATGAACAGCGGCGTGCCGCTGTCTATGCGCACCGCCTCGTGCGCGGTCCTGATCGCAGGGCTGGCAAACAGCGTGTGCGAGACATCTGCCGCCGGCTCGTAAAAATCGTCGAACGTGCTGGTGACGATTCTGGCCTGATGCTCGATCGCAGTCAGCCGGCCCGCCGCGTCGGTGCCGAGACGCAGCCGCTGCCGGCTTGGCGAGCGATGGCCGACCGGGCCATACATCTGATCGCGGCGAAGCACGAGCTTGACCGGCCTCCCGACCAGGCGCGCCGCCATGATGCCGAGGATCTGCGGGCCCGAAATCAAGCCCTTGGAGCCAAAGCCGCCGCCGAGGAACGGGCTGCGGATGTGGATGTTCTCAGGCGGAATGCCAAACAGGCCGCCGATGCGCATCTGCGCCATCGCCATGCCCTGGCTCGGCGTGTCGATGGAGAGCTTGTCGCCATCCCATTCAGCGATGATGGCGTGCGGCTCCATCGGATTGTGATATTGCGCCGGCGTCTCGTAGGTCGCGTCGATCGCGTAAGTCGCGTTGGCGAGCCCCGCCTCCGTGTCGCCATGCTCGACGATGGCGGGATGGCCAAGGCCGACGGCAGGCGGCACAAAACTTTCGTCGGCATCGAGGCCAACGCGCGCCGGCAACGCTTGATATTGCGGCGCCAGCAGCGCCGCGCCCTCGGTCGCCGCCTCCAGCGTCTCGGCGATCACGACCGCAATCGCCTGGTTGGCGTAGCGGACGGCGTCGCTCTGCAGCAACTCCATTTTGAACATGAAGGGATTGGTCTTCGCGTCCTGGTCTTCCGCGAGCGCCGGCTTGTGCGACGGCGTCATCACGTCGACGACGCCGGGATGGCGCTTGGCCGCGGCGATATCGAGGAAGGTGACGCGGCCTCGCGCGATGCTGCTCGTTGCGAGCACGGCATAGAGCATGCCCTTCGGATGATGGTCGGCCGCATAGGGCGCCTTGCCGGTCACCTTCAAAATGCCGTCGCGACGGGTGAGTGGCTGGCCGATGTTCGAGCCATGTCGCTGATGGGCGGGAGCTTGGTTGAGGCGGATGTCAGGCGTCATGCAACGCTCCGGAATGGATAGAGAAGGGAGAAGCGGGCAAAGCGGGAATGCGCTCAGGCGTGCCGGCACTGGCGAGCGCGAGCGCGCGAACGAGAATGCGCTGCGCGAGCTCGATCTTGAACGCGTTGTCTCCTGACGGCTTTGCGCCGGCAAGTGCTGCTTCCGCCGCGCGGCGGAAGTTTTGCGCTGTCGCCTCCGCGCCTGCGAGCAATGCTTCGGCCTCACGCGCACGCCAGGGCTTTGCGGCGACGCCGCCGAGCGCGACGCGCGCCTGTTCGATCCGGCCGTTCGCAAGCGAAAGATGTGCGGCCGCGGAGACGATGGCGAAAGCGTAAGAGGTGCGCTCGCGCACTTTCAGATAGCGCGCATGGGAGGCGAAGTTGCACGCCTCGGCCGACAGATTCAGCGCCACGATGAGATCGCCTGCTTCGAGCACTGTCTCCTGCTGCGGCGTAGCGCCGGGCAGCCGGTGCAGATCTTCCAGCCGCACCTGGCGCCGTCCGCCATTGCCCTCGATTTCGACCATGGCATCCAGCGCGACCAGCGGCACGCAGAAGTCGGATGGATGGGTGGCGATGCAACCATCGCTCCAGCCGAGCACCGCATGCATGTCGTTGTCGCCGCCGCGCGCATCACATCCGGAACCAGGCGCGCGCTTGTTGCAGGCACTGGCCACATCGTAGAAATAGGCACAGCGCGTGCGCTGGAGGAGATTGCCGCCGACAGTCGCGGCATTGCGCAACTGTGCGGATGCGCCCGACAGCAATGCTTCCGCCACCGCCGGATAGGCCTTGGCGAAGGCCGCGTCATGCGCGAGGTCGGCATTGCGCACCAGCGCGCCGATCCGCAAACCGCCATCGGGGAGCTTTTCGATGGTATCGAGCCCGGGAAGATGCGTGACGTCGACCAGTCGATCGGGCCGGCTCACGCCACCTTTCATCAGGTCGAGCAGATTGGTGCCGGCGGCAAGATAGGCAGCGCCCGGTGCGCGCGCGGCCGCGATAGCTTCTCCGATGCTTGCAGGCCTCACATAATCGAAGCTTTTCATGCCACGCGCCTTTCCTTCTCCGCCTTTAGCTTCTGCTGCACTTCCAGCACGGCGTCAGTGATGCCGGCATAGGCGCCGCAGCGGCAGAGATTGCCGCTCATGCCCTCGCGGATGCGTTCGGCATCGCAGCCGGCCTGCCCTTCGTCGATCAGGCCCAGCGCGCTCATGAGCTGGCCGGGCGTGCAGAAGCCGCATTGAAAGCCGTCATGGGCGATGAAGGCGGTCTGTAGCGGATGCAGCTCATCGCCGCGCGCCACACCCTCGATGGTGGTGATGGAGGCGCCATCATGACTGATGGCAAGTGCGAGGCAGGAATTGATGCGCCGACCATCGACCAGGATGGTGCAGGCGCCGCATTGGCCGCGGTCGCATCCCTTCTTGGTTCCGGTCAGGTCCAACTGCTCGCGCAAGAGGTCGAGGAGCGTCACGCGCGGGTCAGTCAACGCAATATCGCGCCGCACCCCGTTCACGGTGAGGCTGATGGAGTGGTTCATGCAAGGCTCCGATCAGTGCTATGGTCAAGCGGAAGCGCGCTCCCACTCGCGGTGAAAGGCCGACGATTGCCGCCAGGTTGCGGTGGCGCATATACGGAGGGATCCTCCGTTTTACAAGGGGCGCCAGGCATGCTCGGGAGGGCCAATGCCGGTCTTTTCGAAAAGTTCATGCTCGAACAAGACGATAGAGCTGGATGATTGTTTCTGAACCATTTCATGCTGCAGAATCGCACGAAGAGTTGAGATGAGCGTCGAGACCGAGGCCACTGTTCGGAAACCCCGCGCCGACGCGGTGCGCAACCGGGAACGCGTGCTGGAAGCGGCGAAGGCCGTGTTCAGCGCCGGCGGCGCAGAAGCGAGCCTGGAGGCGGTGGCCAAACACGCCGGCGTCGGCATCGGCACGCTCTATCGACACTTCCCCACCCGCGAGGCGCTATACGAAGCCGTGTACCGGCGCGAGGTGGAGCAGCTCGGCGAGCTCGCGGACGCGCTGAAGGATGAAGCCAAGCCGGTCGAAGCGCTACGGCGCTGGATCTCCTCCAATATCGAGTTCGTCGCGACCAAAAAGGGCATGGCGGCCGCGCTTGCGCTCGCCGCGCACGGCTCGCCGGAACTGCACAGTTTTTCCTTTGAACGCCTGACCCAGGCCGTTGGCGTGCTGCTCGACCGCGCGGTCAAGGCCGGCGAGATCCGCGCCGATGTTGGTCCGGATGACCTGCTACGTGCGCTGGTTGGTATGTGCTATTTGCACGACCAGCCGGGCTGGCAGTGCACTGTGGTCCGCTTGATGGACGTGTTCGTCGATGGATTGCGCGTGCAGCCCGAGACGCCGCGCAAGGCGGCGCCGCGGCGAGCCAGTGGCGCGAAAAAGACGGCCGTGCGCGCGAAGAAGAAGCGATAGTTGCGAGATCGCTCGACACGCCGCTTCAGCCTCGCAGCTGCGCGAGCGAGCTTTTATTGGTACGATGGGCCGTAAACGTAAGCGAGCAGCGGAGCGTCCCGATGCGCCTGGCCTTGCTTCTCATCCTGCTATTTGTCTTGGTCATGCCGGCCCGCGCCGACGACACCGCAGCCGCGCAAAGCGTTATCAGCGCACAGGAGCAAGCCTTCGGCCGTGACGACGCGGCTACCGCCTATTCCTATGCCGCCCCCGCAATCAGGGAACGGTTTCCAGGCGCCGACATCTTCATGTCGATGGTGCGAAACGCCTACACGCCCGTGTACCGGCACAGGAGCTTCGAGTTCGGCGAGACCACAACCGAAGGCGACTGGATCGCACAACTTGTGCACATCGTCGATGCCAACGGTGAGATGTGGGAGGCGCTCTACACGCTGGAGCGCGAGCCGGACGGCAGTTTGAAGATCACAGGCTGCACCCTGCTCAAGGCCGGACAGGCCGTGTAGTGCCTAAATCGCGATGCGATTTGGTGAGGCGTCATCGCGCTGATCTTTTCGGAAAATGATCATGCTTCAGGCCGCTGCGAGCCGCATGCGCGTGCGCAGCAACAGCCCGAGCACGATCGCGATATTGAGCCCGTTCCAGGCGAGCCCGTTGGCAAAGGCTGCGGCATAGGAGCCGGTGGCGTCGAAGATCACGCCGGACACCCAGCCGCCGAAGGACATGCCGAACACGGACGCGGAAATTATGATGCCCACGCGCGTCGCCGCCTCGCGAGCCGGCATCGCATCGCGCACGATTATGGCATAGCTCGGCACGATACCGCCCTGGAACAGGCCGAACATGGCCGAGATCAGGTAGAGCGAGCTCAGGCTGTCGAAAAACAGATAGAACAGCAGCGCAAATCCCTGCGCCACCGAACCGATCAGAAGCGTCCGGATGCCGCCGATCCTGTCGGCGAGGAAGCCCGAGCCGATGCGGCTGATGATGCCGCACGCCATCATCAGCGACAGCATCTCGGCGCCACGGGCCACGCCATAGCCGAGATCGCCGCAATAGGCGACGATGTGGACCTGTGGCATCGACATCGCGACGCAACAGCAGATGCTGGCGATGGAGAGCAGCACCGTGAGTGCGTTGGTCGACAGGTTGAGATCGAGCCGCGGCGGCGGCGCGTTGACATGGTCACGCACCGCGTCCTTGCCGATCTGCGCGCGGAGCACGAGGAGTAACAGCGCCATGGTCGCGGCGCAGAAAATCCCGATCGCGACATGAGTCGCGCGCCAGCCGATGGTCGCGCTGCCCCAATTGACCAGCGGCGGCCACAGCGTGCCCGCCACATAATTGCCGCTGGCGACAATGGTCACCGCAAGACCTCGGTAGCGCTCGAACCAGTGCGACGCCTCCGCCATCAGCGGCGCGAACAGCGCGGAGGTGCCGAGCCCGACCAGGAAATAGGCTGCATCGAATTGCCACAACGACGCGGACGAGCCGGCAAAAAGATTGGCGATGCCGAGCAGCGCGATCGAGATCGTCATTGCCCTGACAATGCCGAAACGATCCGTGATCCGCCCGATGATGATACCGCCGCCCCCAAAGCCGAACATCATCGCGGTGAAGGCCAGCGACACGGCGCCGCGGGTCGCGGCAAAATCCGCCTGCACGACCGGCAGCACCACGACGACCGACCACATGCCGACCGAGCCGATCGAGGAAATCAGAAGCGCCAGCACGAGCCGCAGCCACGCCTGACGGGAGTCAGGCGCAAAGGCGGGCGTTTCCTTGTTCTTGTTCGCAGGTGCGTGCATTGCCGCTGCAACTTCCCCGCTGGCAGCCTACCGGTCAAGCACCATGACGCGATATTAGGCATGCGAGGAGTGCCGCATCGCCGCCGGCCGGAGACCGCTCCGGAGGCCTCCGGATGCCGCTCCGTTAACCGTTTCCTAACCATACACCGGGCAAAAATTGCCGGGTGGAGTCGAGTGTCGTCGGCCGCGTAAAACGGGGGGCTCTCCGTGGACGCCAGTGCTGTGCCTCACTTTCGAAGCGGTGGCCCATCGGCCGCCGCACAAGGTTTTGGGGCGCGCGAACGGCATTCGCGAGGGGAAGCGGCAAGCATGGTCGATGTCACGGCAGGCCAGGGCGCGGAAGCGACAGGCGGATTTTCGCTTCAGGAGCTCGTCAATATCTTAAAGCGAGGCGATATCGCGCTCGCGCTCGGCATCATGACCATCCTGGTGGTCTTGATCATGCCGCTGCCGTCGATGGTCCTCGACCTGTTCCTGGCGATCTCGATCACCTTCTCGATCCTGATCCTGATGACCTCGCTGTTCATCCAGGCACCGCTCGAGTTCTCCTCCTTTCCGACCATCCTGCTCATCTCGACCATGCTGCGGCTGTCGCTCAGCCTGGCCTCGACCCGGCTCATCCTCTCCCATGGTCATGAGGGCACCGACGCCGCCGGCCACGTCATCGAGGCCTTCGGCAATTTCGTGATGGGCGGCAATTTCGTGATCGGGATCATCGTCTTCGCGATCCTGGTCACCGTGAACTTCGTCGTCATCACCAAGGGTTCGGGCCGCATCGCCGAAGTCGCGGCGCGCTTCCACCTCGACGGTATGCCTGGCAAGCAGATGGCCATCGACGCCGACCTCTCGGCCGGCCTGATCGACGAGAAGGCGGCCCGCGAGCGGCGCAAGGCACTGGAGGACGAAAGCGGCTTCTTCGGCGCCATGGACGGCGCCTCGAAATTCGTCCGCGGCGACGCCATTGCCGGCCTCCTCGTCGTCTTCATCAACATCATCGGCGGCATCGTCATCGGCGTCGCCCAGCAGGGCCTTTCGTTCAGCGAGGCTGCCCGCACCTATACGCTGCTCACCGTCGGCGACGGTCTCGTCACCCAGGTGCCGGCGTTGATCGTCTCGACCGCGGCGGGCCTCCTGGTCTCGAAGGCCGGCGTCTCCGGCGCCGCCGACAAGGCGCTGATCCGCCAGTTCTCCGGCTATCCGCAGGCGCTCGGCATGGCATCGGCCGTGATGTTCGTGCTGGCGATGCTGCCGGGCATTCCGACCATCCCGTTCCTTGCGCTCTCCAGCGGCGCCGGTGCGCTGGCCTGGCAGGCCCGCAACCAGAAGCGCGCCAAGGCTGCGGCCGATGCCAAGGCCGCCGCTGAGCCGGCCACCAAGGCCGCCGCCGCCGAGGAGCCGATCTCGGCCGCGCTGAAGATCGACGACCTCAAGATCGAGCTCGGCTATGCGCTCTTGCCGCTCGTCAACGGTCCCGATGGCACCGACCGGCTGACCGAACAGATCAAGGCGCTGCGCCGCTCGCTCGCCATCGAGATGGGCTTTGTGATGCCCTCGGTGCGCATCCTCGACAACGTCCAGCTCGAGGCCAACACCTATGTCATCAAGATCAAGGAGGTCGACGCCGGCTCCGGCAAGATCTGGCCGAACCAGTTCATGGTCATGGACCCCGCCGGTAACCAGGTCTCGATCCCTGGCATCCACACCACCGAGCCGACCTTTGGCCTGCCGGCCACCTGGGTCGATGCAAGCCTCAAGGAAGAGGCCTCGCTCAAGGGCTACACCGTCGTCGATGCCGCGACCGTGCTGTCGACCCATCTGACCGAGCTCTTGAAGAACAACATGAGCGAGCTGCTCTCCTATGGCGAGGTGCAGAAGCTCCTGAAAGAGCTGCCCAAGGAGCAGGCCGAGCTCGTCAAGGATATCTCGCCAAGCCAGATCACGGTCTCCGGCATCCAGCGCGTGCTGCAACTCCTGCTCGCCGAGCGCATCTCGATCCGCGACCTCTCGACCATACTCGAGGGCGTGGCCGACGCGCTGGCGGTCTCGCGCAACCCGACCACCATGGTCGAACATGTCCGCGCCCGCCTGGCACGCCAGATCTGCGCGCAAAATACCTCCTACAACGGCTATCTGCCGCTGATCGCACTGTCGGCGAAGTGGGAGCAGGCCTTCGCGGAGGCGCTGGTCGGCCAGGGCGACGAGCGGACATTGGCGATGCAGCCCACCAAGCTCTCGGAGTTCATGACTGCGGTGCGCGACGCCTTCGAGCGCGCCGCCCGCGAGGGCGAATCGCCGGTGCTCGTGACCTCGGCCGGCATCCGTCCCTATGTCCGCTCGCTGGTCGAGCGGTTCCGCGCCCAAACCACGGTGCTCTCGCAGGCCGAAATCCACCCCCGCGCCCGGTTGAAGACGGTCGGCAGCGTGTAGCCGCTTGATCGCGAAGCAGTTTTTACGACCGTGCTTTTGCGCCACAGGCAACCGATTTCTGTGCTTTTGGCTGGCATCGGCCCGGCAACGACCCGCACCGGATGAATTTCTGTTAATTAATTGAATCAATTGATTGATTTATCGCCGCGGCGCACACGGTAACTCGCGACCATTCACGTATTATCACTGCTTTGTGATTGCATATTGGGAACTGGATGCTCGGTTCCTACGTTTGTGACGTGCGAAGAGTTGAACCTTCTGGTTGAACTGTTCGACCAAATGTAGGGCGCAGATTCCCGAGCAAAAACTAGAAAGGCGGCAGGAGACTTCCATGAACCATTCGATCTACAGCGCCGATCGGGCGACTCATCTGAAGATCGTGGTCGTGGCTCTGGTTGCCGCGGTGGCAGTCACGGGGCTGTCGATCTCCGCCCGCCTGTCCACTTCCGATGACGGCTACACGCAGACCGCGCACGTCATCAAGGCCGGCAAGCCGGTCACGGTCACGAGTTCAAACACCTCGATGGTTCGCTAAGGAGAAGTCAAAGAGGAGTTTCAAGGAATTCACGAGGCTCTTTACCAGCCCCCCAAAGTCGCCCCGTGGATATGTAGAAGACCCAACTACCCCCAAGTCGACTACGGAAAACGCCCGCTCCCCACGGGCGTTTTCTTTTTGGGGGCCGTTTTCTTTTTGGGGGCACCGTGCGCGCCTGGCACGCAACATTCCAGATTGAACATTCAAACAGCCAAACGTTGTTCATCGTCCACTTACGGGCCTCACGGTTTGCGAACGCGCTGACGCGCCTTGCCGCAATAAGCTTCGCGCAACGAGCCACGCCTGATGTCTGAGGGGCGGCGACAGGCTGCATCTCGAAGCATGAGCCTCGAAGTGGCTTGGAGATACACGTTCGCATTCACGCGACGCGTTGCGCCCGAGCTTTGCATCTCTTAACACCCTCACCAAAGTCAGAGGGCGCAGGGAAGGCCGGGGGGCCGCTGCACCCGGGGCTCCCGCGCAAAAGGAATTTCCGCGAGCGCGAAAACCACAGGTACAGGCGGTGATCTACGACTGATTCTTCTTTACGGAAAACAGAAATATTTTTGGGAACGAGGATTGACAAGGCTTTGTGATGGGCACCCGTCGGGCAAATCACGAAGCGAGAGCTGCCTGCTCATCATGCAAGCGATAACGTTTCGCTCGCCGAACAGTGATGAGCGTTGCTCCGCTGGCGGGAATGCCGGCGCACAAAGATCGGTCCAGTCCACAGGCGGTCGCGCTGCATGCAGCCAGGGGCCGCTGACAGGAGAAGATCGATGACGATAAGCCACACACTCGTTCGCGCAGCCCTGATCGTGTCTGCGCAGTTCGCAACGCCCGTGCTCGCGCAAGCCGTGATCGACGAGCCCGGCAATTACGCGTTCTTCCATCCAAATGCCGACGTGCTGAACCCTCCGCGGCCCACCGACGCGATGGCCGCTCAGCTATCGCCGGATCGGAACGTCGGCGGCTTGAGACTGGCGGTGCAGCCGCGTCACTCGCGGCACGCCTCTTCAGCCAAACCATACTGAACTCCGCTAACCCGACATCCAGTCCGCAGGTGGGCGAGGACGCTTTTTGCGCCGCGCCCACCTGATTGCGTTCTGGAGTCGGAGCCTCCCTCCGCAACCCTGTTGCAATTGCGAGATGGAGAGCCTGCCAGGCGCGATCTCGCCGCTGGCTTTGAGCACTTGCTGTTGGTAGCTTAGGCCCGTGGAGGCGGCGCGCCATGACCGCTGGAAATCCGCACCGGTTTAACAGATTTGCTGCTACGTGCGTTCTCCTGCTCGTCGCTTGTACTCAGTCGAACGTTCTTGCGCGCAGCGGCGGGCTATCGCACGACAGTCCGTGGAATCCGGAGCACATCGACAGTCTCCCGCCGGAAATCCGGGACTCCGTGCTTCACAGTGCAGGACCAGGCCGGACGCAGCGCACTATTTTGCGACCTACCTCGATCATGCGAGAATAGTGAAACTGCATTTTGAGCACTTCAATTGCGAAGGAAGGCCAATGTATCGAGAGGCGGGTCTTTGCCTCCACGAGGAGTTTACGTTGTCAGGTGCGCACTACCGGCAGTCGAGAAGCTACTACAACAAATGTGACGATTGAGCCTGCCATCGTTCGCGCCACCCGGTTTCTCAATTGGGCCGCTCAAGGAAAATCATTTCCAATCTTTGTGATCGGCAGAGACCGTTGACAGCCGAGGCCGCTGGCAGTTTACTTGTGGCACGGGGGCTTGCGATCCCCCCGCGAGGCGACATGCCCAAGAATCGCGTCCTGCTTCTACGGAGGGACGCAGCATGTCTTCATATACCTCGATTTCTCCCGACAAATTGTCTCGACTGATTGGCACCGCTCATGCGCCGGTTCTCATCGATGTCCGCCTCGACGAGGACTTCGCCGCCGATCCGCGCCTGATCCCCGGCGCAAGGCGGCGCTCGCATCTCGATGTAGAGGACTGGGCGCAAGGCCTCGCCGGCCGCTCTGTCGTCGTCATCTGCCAGAAGGGGCAGAAGCTCAGCGAAGGAACCGCAGCCTGGCTTCGACACGGCAATATCGCCGCCGAGACCCTTGAAGGCGGTCACGCCGCTTGGAGAGAGGCGGGGCTACCGACCGTTCCAGCCGACAAAGTTCCACAGCGCGACGGGCGCGGTCGCACCGTCTGGGTTACGCGGGAACGGCCGAAGATCGATCGCATCGCCTGCCCCTGGCTGATCCGGCGCTTCGTCGATCCGACCGCCGTTTTCCTGTTTGTCGCCTCGCCCGAAGTCGAGGCCGTTGCCGAGCGCTTCAACGCCGCGCCGTTCGACATCGAGAACGTGTTCTGGAGCCATCGCGGCGAGCTCTGCACCTTCGATGTGATGGTGAAGGAGTTCGGCCTGTCGACGCCGGCGCTGGAACGGCTGGCGACCATGGTGCGCGCGGCGGACACCGCGCGGCTTGACCTTTCGCCCGAGGCGCCGGGCCTGCTCGCAGCCTCACTCGGCCTGTCGCGGATGTATGACGACGACCTCAGGCAGCTTGATGCCGGCCTCCCGCTCTACGACGCGTTCTACCGCTGGTGCCGCGACGCGACCAAGGAGACCCACAACTGGCCGACCAACAAAGTGAAGCCGTGAAGGGAGGAAAAACGATGAAACACCTCTTCACGGTACTCACGCTGGGCGTCGTGCTGCAGTTGGCGCCACCGGCCTATGCTGCCAGCATCGAGCCCGAAGACAAAACGATCGTATTCGTATGTGTCCATGGCTCGGTGAAGAGCCAGATAGCCGCGGCCTATTTCAACAGACTCGCCAGGGAACGCGGTCTTCCCTACACGGCCGTTTCGCGCGGCATCGAAGTCGATGCCGCAATACCCGCAAGCATCAGGAACCGCCTGAACTCCGACGGGCTCGCGCCGACGGACGAAGTCCCGCGTCCGCTGACGGCCGCCGAAGCCGGCCGCGCCATCAAGGTCGTCGCTTTCGATTCGGTGCCCGACGACAACAGAGGCGTCGCCGAGGTGAGCTACTGGTCCGACGTCCCACCTGCCACCAAGGACTATGCCGCGGCGCGCGATGTGATCACCCGCCATATCGACGATCTAATACCTACTCTTGCGGCACTGGCGGCCCACCCCAAGCAAACGGTTCGAGGCATGGTCACCGCTATCGACGAGCGCAACGACCGGATTACGTTACGACTGCCGAACGACGAGAGCGAGGACTTCAAGGTCGAGGACTTCAAGGTTCGAGATGGCCTCGTGTTCAACTCGGTTCGCTTTGGCGATCAGGTCGAGGTCACCGTGGAAAACAGCGGCGGTGCGAAGACCATCGTCGGTCTCACGCAGGAATAAGCCTCGCGTTTTCTGCCTCGGCAACAGCTTGCACCACAATCGAGCAAGGAGACGCAACAATGCGCACCATTCCATGGATCACGGCACCGATCTCTCGGTCACGCTTGAGGGATTCACGATCAAGGCGGCCTTGGCGCTGGGCGGCTGCTGCGTGCCGCGCTCGACAAGACCGCAAGCACGAAGAGCTGAGCACGGGGCCTGCCTTCTCATCCCGGGGCGAAAACAAGTGGAGAAACCAATGAGTGCGAATACCGAACGCCGCGATTTCATCAAGAGCGTTGGTGCAATCGCAGCGTCAGCGGCGATGCTTGCGGGCACGCAAGCACGCTCCGAGAGCAATCCGCAGGCAGGAGGCAACGTGATGTCCTATCAGCCCAAGCCGATGTCGTTCGATCCGAAATCCATCACCGGCATCTCGGAGAAGGTGCTGGTCAGCCATTATGAGAACAACTATGTCGGCGCGGTGAAACGCCTCAATGCGATCGGCACGCAGCTTGCCGAGCTCGATTTCGCGAAAGCGCCGAACTTCATGGTCAACGGCCTGAAGCGCGAAGAGCTGATCGCCTCGAACTCGATGATCCTTCACGAGATCTATTTCGATGGGCTCGGCGGTGGCAGCAAGCCGAGCAGCCCGCTGGCCGACGCCATCGCGCGCGATTTTGGTAGCATGGAGCGCTGGCGGGCCGAGTTCGCCGCGATGGGCAAAGCCGAAGGCGGCGGTTCGGGCTGGGTGATCCTTGCCTACTCGCCGCGCGACAAGCGGCTGGTCAACCAATGGGCGGCCGACCACACGACGACGCTTGCGGGCGGTCGTCCGGTGCTCGTGCTCGATATGTATGAGCATGCCTATCACATGGACTACGGTGCCGCGGCGGCGCGCTATGTCGACGTCTACATGGAAGCGATCCGATGGGACAACGCCGCCAGGCTGTACGAGCAATATAGCCGAGAAGCCTAGGCCAACGCGGCCGGGATGGCGCACGCAAGAGAGGTTGCGGCTTGACCACGACAACGACGACAATTCACGGTGGCCGGATCAGCGAGCTGGTGCGCTATTTCCTGCGGCTCGGCTGTCTCGGCTTTGGCGGACCGGTCGCGCTTGTCGGCCAGATGGAGCGGGAGCTGGTCGACGGCAAGAAATGGCTCAGCAAGGAGCAGATGCGCGAGGCCATCGCCATCTGCCAGTCGCTTCCGGGACCGCTCGCGATCCAGGTCGGCATCTATATTTCCTATTTGCGCGGCGGCTTCTGGGGCGCATGGGCCGGCGGCTGGGCGTTCATCCTACCGAATTTCGCAATCGTCGCAGCGCTCGGCGCACTCTACGTCTATCTGGGCGACCTGCAGCCGGTCACCGCGATCTTCTATGGCGTCAGCCCCGCGGTGATCGCACTGATCCTGCATTCCTGCTACCGGCTCGCCAGGCTCGGCATGGAAGACTGGCTGCAATGGACAATCGCCGCGGTCTGCCTTGCAGTGACCGTGATCCTGCAGGCCGAAGTGGCGCTGCTCTTCATCGGCGCCGGCATCGTCGGCATTCTCTATTACGGCAGCCTGTTCAAGCGCACGCCGCCCGTGCTGCCTGCCGTCGCGACGCCTGTACTGGCCCAGATCGCGCCGACCGCCTCCGGCTCGATGATCTCAGGAATTCTCGGCAAGCTTCTGCTGTTCTTTCTCAAGGCCGGCTCCCTCACCTTCGGCAGCGGTCTCGTGATCGTGCCGTTCCTTGAGCAAGGGCTGGTGCAGCAGTTCGGCTGGCTCGACGAGCGCCAATTCCTGATTGCGGTTGCAATCGGCATGATCAGCCCAGGGCCGGTGGTGATCACCGCGACCTTTGTCGGCTATCTCGTCGCCGGCTTCTGGGGCTCGCTCGTCTCGACCATCGGCATTTTCCTGCCGTCGTTCCTGCTCGTGCTGATCGCAGCGCCCTTGCTGGCGCGTCATCGCGGCAACCTCAATGTGCAGGGATTCGTCAAAGGCGCCTATGCGGCTGCGATCGGGACCATTCTGGGCGCCTGCATCCTGCTCGGCCGCATCGCAATCGGCGACTGGCTCACAGCGCTGATCGGCGTGGTGTCGCTTGCCGTGCTGTTCCGCTGGAAGGTCAGCAATCCCTTGCTGATCGCAGCGACCGCTGTTGTTGGCCTCCTTGCATATCCGTTGCTGCAGCCGACCTGGGTAATGGTGCATTAGGAAGAACAAGTAGGGGGACGTGATGAAATATCCGTTCCGAATGATCCCGGCAGTCTCAATTTGCGTCACTATGTTGGCCGCTACACCGGCCTTTCCTCAGTCGACCGAAAACGATGTCCTGCAGGTCGAAGCCAAGATTTTGCTGGGCGACGTGCACGGTCGAATTGACCACATGGCGATCGATTCGAAGCGGCAGCGACTGATCGTGGCCGAGCTCGGCAACGATACGGTGAGCGTCGTCGATCTTGCCAAACATCGCGTAATTCAGAGAATTACAGGATTGAGGGAGCCGCAGGGCGTTGGCTACGAGCCATCAAGCGACACGCTCTTTGTTGCCAATGCGCGCGATGGATCGGTGAAGTTCTTCGAAGGAGACACCTATAAGGCAGCCGGAGGTATCGATCTTGGCAGCGATGCCGACAATATTCGCATTGATGCGGCTGCCAAGCGCGTCATCATCGGTTACGGAGAGGGGGGCCTTGCGGTGCTTGACTCTGCAACCCGCAACAAGGTCCAAAACGTTGCCCTGAAGGCGCATCCTGAAAGCTTCCAGCTCGACTCCAACAGCGGCAGGATTTTCGTCAACCTGCCTAATGCCCGTGCGGTCGTGGTGGTGGACGGCACGTCCGGGAAACAGCTGGCAAGCTGGCCGATGGACAAGGGCGGCAACTTTGCAATGGCCGTCGATCGCGATCGTAACCAGCTTCTCGTGGTCTTCCGCAGCCCGCCTCAGCTCGCCGTCTTTGCGATGACAGACGGGAAACGAATTGCGGCCGTCGATGCTTGCGGCGACGTCGACGATCTCTTCATCGATCAAAAGCGCAACCGCGTCTATGTCAGTTGCGGCGCTGGTTTCGTCGATGTGTTCGAAACTAGCGGCGCCGCCTACCGCCGGATGAGCCGCATACCAACCGCTCCAGGCGCCCGCACGTCGTTCTTTGCTCCGGAGCTGGATCGACTGCTCGTCGCCGTTCGCGCGACTTCCGTCGAGCCGGCAGCGATCTTGGTATTCCGCCCACTTCCGTAGAACCCGTGGCCGTGAGACAGGCACATGTCCACACCCAACCAGTGCTTGCAAGGGCGTCTCCAAAAACTTCTTATGTCGGGCACCGCGATCATGTTTGGCTTGGCGGCCTGGTCTTCCTCTGCGTGGGCCTACCGCCCTTTCGACGGCACCGATGCCGCCGTCGCAGCTCCAGGAGAAGTTGAAATCGAGCTGCAGCCCGCTGGACCACGGCGTGACGTCGGAGGCACGACCCTTATCGCACCGGCGACCGTCTTCAACTACGGATTGAGCGAGGGCTGGGAAGCTGTTCTCGAAGGCCAGGGGGAAACGCCGCTATCGTCCTCCGGCCCCACGAGCCTGACGGCGGCGGGGGCCTTTCTCAAGCATGTCGTGGTGCCTGGAAGCTTGCAGGATAAGACCGGGCCAAGCGTTGCGACGGAGTTCGGTGTGCTGCTTCCGGACAGTACCGGCGATTCAGGCGTTGGCGCGAGCATTGCCGGCATCGTGTCGCAGCGATGGGATTGGGGGACGATCCACTTCAACGCAGAAACCGCGGTCACCCGCGACCATCACGGCGACGTCTTTTTCAGCACCATTCTGGAAGGGCCGTCGAAATGGACGGTGAGGCCGGTCGCTGAAATCTTCTACGAGAACGAGTTCGGCAGGGAGGAAACGATATCAGGTCTGATTGGCCTCATCTGGCAAGTGCGCGACAATCTGAGTTTCGACCTCGCATTCCGGCACGCACTCATGGGCGGACACCCGGTGAACGAGCTGCGCGCCGGGCTGACATTTGGCTTTCCACTTCGATTTCTCGACGGTCGTGCCACTCATTGATGACTTCATCACCATTGAGGAGATAAGCGCGTGTATGGCTTTCAACTTGCGTATCCTCACACCTATCTGGAGACGCAATCATGAGGCACCAAATAGCGATTGTCTGGCGGGGAGATCCCGCTTCGCGGGCGGCCGCAACGCCTGAGAACAATCGCTATCACGAAATCTTTTCCGAGCTTCTCAAGCTCGGCATCACGGCAGAACCCGCCGTCTACTGCGAGGAGGTGCAGGACGAGTTTCGCGCGCAGCTCATGACGACCGAGGGCGCATTGGTCTGGGTCAATCCACTCGAAGGCGACCGCACGCGGGAGAATTTGGATGCGCTGTTACGCGACGTGGCGGCAACGGGACGCCTTATTAGCGCGCATCCCGACGTAATCCTGCGAATGGGTGTCAAGGAGGTCTTGCACCGAACGAAACATCTCGGCTGGGGCACCGACACGCATCTCTACCGCAGCGCCAAAGAATTTCGTGACAGCTTTCCGAAGCAGCTCCACACGGCAGGCCCACGCGTCATCAAGCAGAATCGCGGCAATGCCGGTCAGGGCGTCTGGAAGGTCGAATGGCTCGAGCGGACGGCCAGCACCGCATCTGTTATTACAGTACTGGAGGCGCGCCGCGGCAGCATGCCTGAAACCTTGCCGCTTGAAAACTTCATATCGCGCTGCGAAGCCTATTTCGGTTGGGGCGGGTGCATCATCGATCAACCCTTTCAGTCCCGGCTGCCCGATGGGATGATTCGCTGTTACATGGGCGTCGACAAGGTCGTCGGCTTCGGACATCAGAAAATAAAGGCGCTGATCCCGCCTCCGCCCGAAGGACCGGACGCACTTGCTGCGCAGCCCGGCCCGCGCAATATGCATGGGCCCGATGCATCGCAATTTCAGGCCCTACGGACCAAGATGGAGGCGGAGTGGACGCCGCGGATGATGGAAGTTCTCGGGCTTGAGAGAGATTCACTTCCCATCATCTGGGACGCAGACTTTCTATATGGGCCAAGGAATACCATGGGCGAAGACACCTATGTGCTTTGCGAAATCAACGTAAGCTCCGTTTTCGCAGTCCCAGATGAGGCCCCCTCCGCCATCGCTCGCCTTACTCTCCAACGCTTGAGAAACAAGTAGCCCCGATCGCGCTAACCGCCGTGATCGGCCTGATCGCCTATCCATGGCTGCAGCCTGCCTGGGTGATGGTGCGCTGACCATCTGGATGCGGCTATCCCTGCGCTACCGCGCACGCGTCGCGCTGGTCGAGATCACGAGCAACCCGCCAAGCGATGCGCCCGCAAGGGATCATCAGAACGGCGGCGGCGCTTGCGGATGCTTCGGGGCGAAAGCACGCGCGGTATCCCTTTGTGGGCGGGTCGTCCGGGACAGGGCCAGCTGGCGTCCATATTCCTCTTCGCCGAACTTTTTGTATTGCGGGCTTGTCAGCGAGGCGAGAAAGACCACGAGGTCGTCGATCTCGGTCTCCGTCAGCGCCAGCGGCTGCATGTCCTGATCGAGCCAGGGGTCGGTGATGCCATCCCCCTTGTTGTAATGATCGAGCACATCCCAGAGCGTCTGCATCGATCCGTCATGGAAGTAAGGACCGGTGACCAGAACGTTGCGCAGGTCCGGCGTCCTGAACGCGGCGATATCGCCCGTCTTTCTGGTGACGAGGAAGCGTCCCAATACTGACACTTCACCGGAGATCGCGGCTTTATCGACATCCAGCGGAGCCTGCTGCTTCAGAATGCTCTGGGCATGGCTCGCCAAGGTACCCACACCTGCTTTCAGGATTCCGATGCCGATGTCGTGGAAGTCGTTATCGGTAAAGAGCGTCACGTCGCGCTGATTGTCGAGCAGGGCATGACAGAGGTTGCAGCGCGCCTTGGTGTTGAACAATTCCCAGCCACGCCTGGCGGAGTCGGGAATGGCGTTGGCATCGCCCGCGATGAAATGGTCGAAAGGTGCATCGAATGAGACGAGGCTGCGTTCATAGGCGGCCATCGCGCTCAGCATGTCCTGCGTGTTCGCGGCGCGGCCGAATGCCTGCATGAACGCGCTCTGATAGTCCTTGTCGCCCGCGATGGCGGATACCGCCTGATCGAGACCGACCGCGCCCATCTCGTCGGGATTGGTGATCGGGAGGGCTGCCTGCTCTTCCAGCGTGTCGACGCGGCCGTCCCAGAACTGGGTCTTGTTGTACAGTGCATTGAGGATGGTCGGCGCATTGCGTTGACCGGTGTGGCCGTGGATGCCGACCGACATGGATCGGCCGTCGGTGAAAGCGCGCGCCGGATCGTGGCAGGTGGCGCAGGCGACCGTGCCGTCACCCGAAAGACGCGGTTCGAAGAACAGTTTTTCGCCCAGAGCCAGAATCGCAGGCGTCTGAGTACCCGGCGGAACGACCGACGCGGTCAGACTTGTGGGAAAGCCCGCCTGTGCCGACGATCGCGGCTCAGCCAAAAGCCCCGGCGTGGGCAAAGGCGGCGCTTGCCCCGGCGCCAGTGCGGTGGGTGGAGCGGGGGTTATGGTTTGGTCCACGGCCTGCGCCGCAAGCGCGACGAGGATTTGCGCTGGAAGCAACAAGCCCGCCAGTAAGATCGGGCGCATCCGATTTGCCTTTGCGCTGCGTGAGTTGCCAATCCGGGCGAAGCCACAAAACCTAGCACCCTCTTCACGGCTATTTCTTGCCCTGCCCGCGGCGTCGCCTTACCATGTCGCAGAACTGTCATATGGGGCCTTTCCTGATGCAAGACACAAACTTTGGCGTGCTGACCGGCAACAATGTGGAGACGCGGTTCTTCAAGGCCGGCAGCATCATCTTTCATCAAGGCGATGCGGCGAACGAGATGTTTGTGATCAGGAGCGGCCAGGTGCGGATCCAGCTCGGCAACCGCACGCTGGCGGAGCTTTCCGCCGACGCCATCTTTGGCGAGATGGCCCTGATCGACAACGAGCCCCGCAGCGCGACCGCAATCGCGGTCACCGATGTCGAGCTGGTGCCGGTGAGCGAAAAGCAGTTTTTGTTCATGGTAGGCCAGACGCCCTATTTCGCCCTGAAGGTGATGCGGGTGCTGGCGCAGCGCCTGCGGGCGACCAGCAAGACGTTTGGGTAGCCAAGGGGGAGCGTCCGCTCCGTTAGACTGCACGCGCTGAACGCAACGCCGGCCTGGCGCGACAGAAGCGGGATCACAACGGAATTTTTATCCATGAGATTTGCCACGCTCTGCATTGCTTCGCTCATTGCCTTTCACCAGCTCGCCACCGCGGCAACGGCGAAATCGATCACCTGCACTTATGCCAACGCACAACAACTGACCTTCGACGTGCCGAAAAAGCTCGGCGGCATACCGCCGATCGAGTTCGATTACCCCTCGAAGGTGACGCAGTTCAGTTTCCGGGACGACAATCTTCTTTTGGTCGCCATGGACGAGGCATCGAAATCGCGGGTGCGGGTCGTGATCTCGGCGCAGCGCGGCAAGGGGAAGGCCACCTATGACGGACAGATCCTGACCGATAGCGGTGGCAACGAGATCATGCTCGACAACGGCCCGGTCAGCTGCAAGGCGAGCGGGTGAGATCCCTTAGCTCGCAAGCGGAGCAAGGGAGAAGTTCGGCACTTCGCTGCTATCGCTTCTGTTGCTGTTGCACCGCTGCCGGCGGCGGCACGGTCTCGATCAGCTTGCCGGTATAGACCGGCGTCGAATGCGGGGCACCGTCGGGGGAGCCGCCGGCCTGCTCGACGGTGACGGCATAGGTCGCGTTGCTGATGATATCAGGGTCGTAGGAGGCGAGCGCCGGACGTATGGTGAAGTCGGTGGCGCCGATCACGCCCAGCGAACGCGGGCGGCCGAGCTTGTCGGAGATCAGCCAGAGCTCGTAGGACTTGCCAGCATCGGCCGGCGCCGCGTCCACTTTACGCACGGTGAAAGTCCTGGTCGCGCCGTCGACGGTGAGAATGAAGGCGGGGCCGCCGCCCTGCCCCTGCAGCAGTGCGACATATTGCGCGGCGGGCGTCGTCGGTGTCGCCGGTGTCCTTACCTGCACCACCTTGGTCCGCGCCGCCGGGCGCAGCACATCCGGCAGGTAGTCGGGCGCGAAGATCTGCAACCCGAGCATGGCGATCAGTGCGGCTGCGAGCGCCGAGGCCACGCGGGCGACGCCGCGCCAGCGCCGCGCCTCGGTGCTGAGGGGGATGACGTTTGACTCATCGACAACGGGCGCAACCTCTGCGGGCCGCACCACGGGTTCGGGCCGCAGCGGTCCAGGCTCGGGCGACGGCGCGGCGGACTCGGGCGGCACCGCGACCGGCGCCACTACAGCTTCTTCCGTCGGCGGCAGCGACGGCGGTGCAGCGGGCGCGACCTGCGGCGCTTGCGGCACGGATTGGGCAATCGCTGCCTTGATATTCTCCCACACGATCGGACGCGGCTCGACCAGGCCGACCATCTGGTTCAAGACGCCAAGCCGCCACTCCCAGGCGTGCACGAGACCGGCGAACGCCTCATCCGCCGCCATCATGCTCTCGGCCCGCGCGCGCTCGTCCGCCTCGAGCGTACCGAGCGCATATTCCGCAGCAAGCGCGATATCGTCTTCGCTATGGGCCATCATTCAAAGTCCAAGGCACTCACGAATATCCAGCATGCTGCGACGCAGCCAGGTCTTGATCGTGTTGACGGGGCTTGCAAACTTCTCGGCGAGCTGCTCGCGGCTCCAGCCGTTGTAGTAGGCGAGAAGCACGAGCTTCTGCCGGTCCGGCTCGAGCCGGCCGACACATTCCAGGAGGCGCTTCAGCTCCTCCGTCATTTCGCGGCGCGCCAGTGGATCGGGACTGTCGGCTGCGACTTCCATCGCATCGGGCTCGTCTTCAAGAGAGAGCTCGCTCTTCTTGCGCACCACATCGATGGCACGATTGCGTGCAATCGATGCCATCCACGTGATTGGCGACGCCAGCGCCGGATTGAACTGGCCTGCGCTGTTCCAGATCTTGACATAGGTCTCCTGAATGACCTCCTCTGCGAGATCCTGTCGGCGCAAGATACGCAGCACGACGCCGTAGAGTTTCGCGCGCGTCGCGGCATAGAGGCGCTCGAAAGCCGCCTCGTCTCCCTTCGCGACCGCCGCGATCAGCCAGACCAGCTCTGCCGGCGTCATCTCAGGCGTCCCCCCAACCGCGCTGCCCCATTCGCGTCATACAGGTGCGAGCCGTCCTTTGACCGAGATTAGTAACCCAGCGCGGCACGCGGTTCACCTCTCCGCCTGAGCGTATGGCTAGCATATCCTGCCGTCGCTGGCGGCACCAAGGCTACGGTTGCCCGGGCCTCCTGGTTGTGGATGGCCCAATTGCGCAAGAAGCCCGGACCTTGCGGGTCCGGGCTTCCTGAATGGTGCGATTGATTGGGCCGGCGATCAGGCGATGACGCCGAGGCGGGCGCGCATCAAGCCGATGCTGTCGAGATCCGCCTGCTCGCGCGCGTTCTCCTCGGCGCGCTCGCGGGCCTGGTCGCGCTCGTCGAGCAGTTCGACCTTCTTCAATTCCTCGAAGGCTTCGCCGAGCAGGCCCTTGGCCTCATCGAGCTGGGTGCGCAGCTCCTCGGCCGAGCGCAGCAGGTTCTCGCGGCGCTGGATCGCGGCCTTCGCATAGGTCGGATAGGCGAAATGCGAGGGATCATTGATGCCCGCGCGCTCCTGCTCGGTCAGGATCTCGCGCTCGAGATCGGCCGACATGCGCTGGAAATCGGCGATCATGCTTTCAATCTGTGCAACTCTCCGGCGCTTCTCGTCGACCTGAAATTTCTTCAGGCGGATCAGCGTTTCGCGTGACTTCATCGACTCATACTCCCCAGAAGTCCCAATTCACACGCGGGACGAAGCGGGTTGCCGCAGGGGCCCCCGCCAAAAACACTTGGGGTGAATGATGGCCTGACAAAGTTAGCGTTCCGTTTCCAAATCCTTGAGGATCTGTTCAAGTCTGCGATAGCCGTCTTGCAGGCCGGAGGCCTCGTCCTTGGCCTGGCGCAGGAAGGTTTCCAGCGGCTCATGCAACCGGATGGCACGGTCGACTTCCTTGCTCGATCCCGGGCGATAGGCGCCGAGCCGGATCAGTTCCTCCATGTCGGCATAGGTCGCCATCACCTGGCGCGCCTTCATGATGACGGGCAAAAAGGCCGGGTCGGCCGCTTTCGGCATGGTGCGCGACACCGATTTGAGGATGTTGATGGCGGGGTAGCGGCCGCGCTCGGCGATCGCGCGCTCCATCACGATATGGCCATCGAGAATGCCGCGCACGGCGTCCGCGATCGGCTCATTGTGATCGTCGCCGTCGACCAGTACGGTGAAGATCGCGGTGATGGAACCAATGCCGGTGCCGGGGCCGGCGCGCTCCAGCAATTTGGGCAATTCCGTGAACACGGTCGGCGTGTAACCCTTGGCGGTCGGCGGTTCGCCCGCGGACAGGCCGATCTCACGCTGGGCCATGGCAAAGCGCGTCACCGAGTCCATCAGACAGAGCACGTCCTTGTTCTCGTCACGGAAGTATTCGGCAATCGCAAGCGTCAGATAAGCGGCCTGGCGGCGCATCAGTGCCGGCTCGTCGGAGGTCGCGACCACCACGACCGAGCGTTTGAGACCTTCTTCGCCGAGATCGTCCTGCAGGAACTCCTGCACCTCGCGGCCACGTTCGCCGACCAGGCCGATGACGGTGATGTCCGCGTCAACGTTGCGCGCCAGCATCGAGAGCAGCACCGATTTGCCGACACCGGAGCCGGCGAAGATGCCGAGCCGCTGGCCGCGGCAGCAGGTGAGGAAGGTGTTGAGTGCGCGCACCCCGAGGTCGAGGGGGCTGCCGACGCGCTTTCGGGAATGCGCCGGCGGCGGCATGTTGCGGAACGGCATGGGCGAAGCGCCCAACTCCAGCGGCCCCTTGCCGTCGATCGGCTCACCCATGGCATTGATGACGCGGCCGAGCCAGGAGGCGGTGGGCCGGACCTGCCCCGCTGTGTTGGCGATCACGGCGCGGCAGCCGCGCCGCACGCCTTCCAGTCCCGCAAACGGCATCACCACGGCATTGCTGCCGGAGAAGCCGATCACCTCGCAGGGGATGAAGCGGTTTCCGCCGGTCTCGACCACGATGCGGGCGCCGACCGACATGGCATGAATGGGGCCTGCGATCTCGACCATCAGGCCGCGGACGCCCACCACACGGCCATATATATTGACGCCGTCGATATCGCCGATCTGTTCCGCCAGCGCTTTCATCGGAAAAACCTTAAGTTTCCGCGAATTTTACGTCCCCGTTTAACCTCGTGTTTACCCGCGTCATTAATCATTGCGTCACTGTCTTTGGTGACTGAGGACGCTCGTCAGTTCTTGAAGAGGAACAGCGAGTCTGGAGAGTCGGTTAATCCCGCCTCTTAAAGTGGAACTTGAGCGAGGACGGGTACGAAAAACTGGTTTGAGGCAATATCTTAGGGCGATTCGATAAAAATTGCACCGAGAGACCTTGCGGATCAGAATCAGTTTTTGTTAACCATGAGTCGTCAGGATCCGAATCAGTTGTTCAAAGGCGTTTTGTTGAGTGCCGCGGATCGCGGCCGACCTGACGCCCGGAGCGGCGACTATGGGGAACTGGCATGCGCGTTTTGCTGATTGAAGATGACAGTGCCGTCGCGCAATCGATCGAATTAATGCTCAAATCCGAGAGCTTTAACGTCTATACGACCGACCTGGGCGAGGAAGGCGTCGATCTCGGAAAGCTTTACGATTACGACATCATTTTGCTCGACCTGAACCTGCCCGACATGTCGGGCTACGACGTGCTCAAGCAACTGCGGGTGTCCAAGATCAAGACGCCCATCCTGATCCTCTCCGGCCTTGCCGGCATCGAGGACAAGGTCAAGGGTCTCGGCGTCGGCGCCGACGACTACATGACCAAGCCCTTCCACAAGGACGAGCTGGTGGCCCGCATCCACGCCATCGTGCGCCGCTCCAAGGGCCATGCCCAGTCGGTGATCCAGACCGGCGACCTCGTGGTCAACCTCGACACCAAGACCGTGGAAGTCGGCGGCCAGCGCGTGCATCTGACCGGCAAGGAATACCAGATGCTTGAGCTGCTCTCGCTCCGCAAGGGCACCACGCTGACCAAGGAAATGTTCCTCAACCATCTCTACGGCGGCATGGACGAACCGGAGCTGAAGATCATCGACGTCTTCATCTGCAAGCTGCGCAAGAAACTCGCCAACGCCTCCGAGGGCCGCAACTTCATCGAGACCGTCTGGGGCCGCGGCTATGTGCTGCGCGAACCGCACGACATGGACGAGCGTATCCCCGCCTGATCCCAGGTTTTCTGGCGAGCCGGAGTGTCTGCCGGCTCTTCCTCCCAGACTGGACCCCCGCCGCAAATGGCGGGGTTTTTTGTTTTGGGGGATCAGGCCATCGGCTCGTCGGCAAGTGCGACGATGATCTCGCTGCCTTTGGGAACGCCGAGCCCCGTGCAGGCGCTCCAGCCGTCGCCGGCGTCGTAGCCCTTGCCACCAACGCGGTTGTTGCCTTGGCTGATGAGCCGGAACAGGTTTGGATTGGCGTAAAGCGCCGGATTAACAAAGCCGATCGGTTCGCCGCGCGCGGCGTTGACGATGGCAATCAGGCCCGCCCATAGCGGGGTCGCGGCACTGGTGCCGTCCATGACCTTCTCGGCGCCATTGACGATGATGCGATAACCGGGTGTCGAGGCAGCAGCGCAGGCAACATCAGGGACACCGCGCCTCACAGCACCGTCGTTGAGCGAGGCCGGCAGGGCCAGCTTCGACTGATAGTCAGGCACCGGAAACACGTCGCTGATTCCGCCGCCCGTTCCGTTGAACCCTTCCTTCCAGACCACCTCGCTGGCAATCATCGCATTGCCGGCATCAAGCGTCGGCAACGACCCACCGCAACCGAGCGCGTAGGGGCTCGATGCTGGGAACCAGACATGGACGAAGCCGTCGCTCAATCCGGCCGTCGCCAGTTCATCACCCGCGGCGAAGATCACGCTCACCCGCAGTCGCTGCGCGTCGGCGAGCGCCGCCTGGATGGCATCGCGCCCAGTATTGGTCCAGAACTTCTCGGCTCGCCCCCAACTCACTGACAGCACTTGCGGCCGGTTGACGTCATCGAGAATGGCGTGATGGATCGCCCCCGTCAGGTCGTCGGCTGTGTTGTCGGCGAAATACACCACGATGCGAGCCTTGGGCAGCAGGCTCGCCAGTATTTGAAGATCGAGCGCGATCTCCTGATCTGCCGCCGTGCCGCCGCCAAACAAATTGCCTGATCCCGATACCGTCACATCGATCACCGCGGGCGGCTTGCGCTTCATTCCGGCTAATGCGCTCACAAGATCCGTGGCGACATAGCCGCCTCCCAAGGCAATGATCCCAACACAAATGCTAGAAACGTCGCGATCGAGCGGAATGCCGTAGAGCCTTGCGATCTCGGTCGGCCACAATCCAGGCCCGGCGCCCGCTCCGGCCAGAGGTTTCAACCTGGTCACGTCTGTCGCCAGCGGCCGCTCGTCGAAACCAAGGATCGCACGCGTCCATGGCGCCATCTCGGCCGGGACCGTCAGTTGCCCGACCCGTGCTCGAAACCTGCGCTGTCCGTCGTCATAGACGCGCAGCGTCGCGCCGAAGATCGATGCCATCTGCCGTACCGTGCCTTCAAGCGTGACGGTCCGCGCCAGCAGATCGACGCGGCCAACGGTCAGACCGTTCGCGGCCGCGAGCTTCGTCACCCGCGCTGCCGCCCGGGCGTGAGTCCGGCGACGCTGCATTTCGAGCGCAGGACGCGAGATCGGCTTGTTCAGACGCGCAAGGTCCCCGGCGCTGCCTGGCGCAAATTTGTCGGGAGTACGACGCTTCAGATGCACGACGACGGCAATCCGCTGATCCGGATCGACGTCGCCGATGAAGGTCGCGCCCTCGGGTGGGACGCGACGGCTGCCGGCAAGCGGAACTTTGCGTTCGCTCATGACCGTCATCCGAGGGCGGTCATTTCCCTGCGCATCTGCTCGCCTTCACGGGATTCTGCGTATCGTCAAACGCACAGAACGGAATCGACCAGACGAAATCGGCGGCTGTCGCGATCTGGCTCAGTCCAGGCTTGCCCTCAAAGATCGGCGGCTGGCTGCTGAACGTCCAATACCACGCGGGAAGCAACGGTCCGAGCGGGCCCACGGGTCCGTTCGGGCCGAATGAAAGGAATCCCGCTGAGGACGTCGCCTTGCCGTTCTTGTCAAAGACTGCGCGGCCGTGACATGTCATGCATGACGACGTAGAGACGAAAGGATCCTCGGTAACCGAGTTGCCGACCCTGATATCCAGTCCCAGATTATCGACGAAATCGCTCTGCGAGCCTTTGAGACAGTAATTCTGATACACGGGATCGATGTCGGCATTCTTGAACATGGCGGAAAGCGCTGGCGTCTTGACGCAATCGGGATAGCCCTGCCCTGCAACCGGATTCGACGGCACGACCGAGGTCTGGGCGCCGAACCCATCCCTGCAGCCGACGATGTCGCAGCGGGCCGGGTTGAAGGTGTGTTCGAATGTCGCCCACGTCCAGTTCGGGACGAGCTTGCTGATGACATGCATCGACACCAGCGCATATTGAACATTATCAGCGGTATTGACGTGATAGAGCTGGGGCACCTGGGCGACAGTCACTCGATTGTTGGTGAAAGCCGGAATGTCGCTGACCGCGACCCAGTTTGCCTTGACTTCGATAGAATCGGCCGGGAACGACAAAGTCTTGCCGAAGGCGGCCTTCAGGCCTGAAACCTTGTAGAGATTATTCTGCACGATGAAGTCGAATGTCGCCTTGTTGTGGCGTGTTTCCTCTGTGAAGCCCTGCGAAATGCCGGGTGGAAGCGCCGGTAGCAGTCCGCCGCTTTCCTGGACGCCCTCGCGCGCGATCTGAGGGAGAATTGGCCGCCGCAACACCGGCGGCGTCGCGGCAGTCGGAAATTGCGGGTTGGGCTTGAACGTATCGGTGTCGCTCGCCCAGGTTTCGAATACCGCATTGCTGCCGCCCGCCCGGCCGTTGGCCTGGATGAACAGTTGCCACGCGACTTGATCCGGCGCGGTCATCGCGGGATTTGGAACAGACTGTGCCGCCGCCGGAAGACCGGGCAGAAAAAGCAAGCTGCAAAGCATCGCCTTCTCGATCGATCGCCTCATGTCACACTCCTCAGATGCTCAAGGCTGAAATCCGTCGCTCATTCAATTCGAGTAAAGGTCAAGCCACGCCTGCGGCCACTTTTGCCCAGGAGGCATGAAGCCCGCCAACAGGGCTGCGAACACGCGACGCGCATGACCGTAATCATCAAGTCCCTGATCAGCGGCGGGATCGCGCATCCACTCCGCATCGCCGAGCCGTATGCCCTTCGGGGTCATGCACGCGATATCGCCGGAACGAAACAGCGGCCGGATATCCTGGTCGTAGCTTACGGCCATTTGATCGCTCCGATCGCATTATACTTTAAGTTGCAGCATGTGGAAATAACATTCTGTGACTTCCGCCGGCCTGGTCTGCCGCGCATCCCTTATGGACTGCACTTGAACCAGCTCGCCGCAGCAGCGGCTACACCCGCCTATCGCGTTTGAACTTCTTCAGCGGCGACTCCTCGGGCCATTCGCCGTCGACCTCGTCTTCGTCCGACCCGGCATCGAACAGCGTGAGCCGCGGCGGCTTCGGCTCGTTTGCGCATGCCTTCGGCTTCTCGGGCCACAGCTGAACCTCCGCGATCCCGCCGTGAAATTACCGGCTTTTCCCGGCATCAGGCGGTTGAGACCAATGAAACCCGACTCAATCCAGAGGACACGCTGGCCATGAAACGCTCACGCCGGGTCGTGCTGACCATCATGGGAAGTGCGGCGGTCGGTGCGGTCTCGATGGGGCTCGTGCCCCAGTCTGCCTGCGGCCCCGGCGGCGGGGCGATCCCCGGGCCGGGTAACGAGCCATGGTGCCGTCCCATCCATGGCGGCTTCGGCGCCACGCTGCATCATATGCACGGCGGGGGTCACGGCCACGGCCATGGTGGCGGCTAACGAGATGCGGCGCATCGCCTGTCCCGAGCGCGACGATTGGCAACAGACCGCGGAAACCTGCGGCTTTGATTTTCACACCATCGATGGCGAGCGCTACTGGGACGAGCGCGCCTATTATGCATTCACGCTGGCCGAGATAGAGAACGAGATCGAGGCGGCGACCACCGAAATCGAGGCAATGTGCCTGGAGCTGGTCGGCCGCGCGGTCGACGACGAGGAATATCTGACGCGGCTGAAGATCCCCGAGAGTTTCTGGCCGTTCATCGCCGCAAGCTGGTACGACGACCAGCCGAGCCTCTATGGCCGGCTGGATCTCGCCTTCACCGGAAACGGCCCTGCCAAGCTGCTCGAATACAACGCGGACACGCCGACCTCGATTTTCGAATCCGCGGTGTTCCAGTGGACCTGGCTGGAGCAGGCGATCGAGCGACGCATCATCCCTCAAAGCGCCGACCAGTATAATTCGATCCACGAGCGGCTGATCGAAGCGTGGACGAAGATAGCGCCCGGCGCACATCTGCATCTGACGGGCACGGCCGGCAACAGCGAGGATCTCGGCACGCTCGCCTATCTGCAGGACACCGCGATGCAGGCGGGCCTTTCGACCACCCTGATCGATATCGAGGACATCGGCTGGCGCGCATCGGGCGGATTTGTCGATCTCGACAACCGCGACATGAAGCTCGTGTTCAAGCTCTATCCATGGGAATGGATGTTCAGGGACGCGTTCGGCAGCAAGCTTGCCGAAGCCGCAACCCGCTGGGTCGAGCCGCCATGGAAGGCGATCCTCTCCAACAAGGGCGTCCTGCCGTTATTGTGGGAGATGTTTTCAGGCCATCCCAATTTGCTCGCGGCCTATTTCGAGGACGATCCGCGCGCGCGGGAGCTCGGCGCCTCCTTCGTGCGCAAGCCGCTCTATTCGCGCGAGGGCGCCAATGTCGCGCTGGTCAGCGAGGCCGTGCCGTTCGCGCAGCGCGAGGGGCCCTATGGCAGCGAGGGTTTTGTCCGCCAGGACCTTGCGCCGATCCGGAAATTTTCCGAACAGTTTGCCGTGCTCGGCAGCTGGCTGGTCGATCACACCCCGTGCGGTCTCTCGATCCGCGAGGACGAGACCCCGATCACCGGCAACACGTCGCGCTTCCTGCCGCACGCGATCCTTTGATCGCGGCAACTCTCACCGCGCCGCGACTACCCTCAGCTGCGGCTGCATCGCGCCGAAGCCCGGCCGCGCGCCGCGCGCGGGGTTCGGCTGATAGAGGCCGCGGCGCTCGGGATAGGGCCTGAAGGCGTCGGTCATGCCGACCACGGTTTCGGCGGCGCCCAGCATCAGCATGCCGTCGGGCTCCATCATCTTCGCTATCCGCTCGAAGATCGAGACCTTGGTCTCCTGGTCGAAATAGATCAGGACATTACGGCAGAAGACGACGTCGAACCTGCCGAGATGGGAGAAGTCCTGCAGCAGGTTCAACTGCCGATACTGTACCATGCTGCGGATGTCGGGATTGATCTGCCAGAGTTCGCCGATCTGCTTGAAGTGCTTGACCAGCAGCTGGATCGGCAGGCCGCGCTGCACCTCGAACTGGCTGTAGATGCCGGCCTTCGATTTCTCCAGCACCTGCTGCGACAGATCGGTGGCGACGATCTCGATGCGCCAGCCGGCAAGCTCCACGGCCTTTTCCTTCAGGCACATCGCGATCGAATAGGGCTCCTGCCCTGTCGATGAAGCCGCCGACCAGATGCGCAAGTGTCTGCGCGAGGCCCGCGCCGACAAAAGCGCCGGCAGGACGGTACCGCTCAGATGATCGAAAGGAACCTTGTCGCGGAAGAAGAAGGTCTCGTTGGTGGTCATCGCCTCCACCACGTCCTTGATCAGCGCCTCCGCGCCGCCCTTCATCTTCACGACGAGCTCGGGAATTCCGGCAAGGCCCGCGCGCCGCGTCAGCGGCGCCAGCCGGCTCTCCACCAGATATTGCTTGTCGGCCGAGAGGTCGAGACCGGAGCGTTCCTTCAACAGCCTGCGCAGGAAGTCGTAGTCCGCAGGTGTCACGACCGGTCCCCTGCGAACAGACGGACGATCCTCGGCGCGATCTGGATCAAAGGGAGGATGGCCGAGCAGATGCCGGCATTGGCCGCGGCACCCGGCATGCCCCAGACCACGCTGGTCGCCTCATCCTGCGCGATCACGTTGCCGCCGGCCGCAACGATGTCCTTGCCGCCGCGCATGCCGTCCGAACCCATGCCGGTCAAGATCGCAGCGAAGGTGCCGGTCTGCCAGACCTCGGTCGCCGAGGTGAACAGGGGATCGACGGCCGGTTTGCAGAAATTCACCGGCGGGCCGTCGTCGAGCGCGATCACCGCGTCCGCACCGTGACGCACGACACGCATGTGGCGGCCACCTGGCGCCAGATAGATGGTGCCGGGTTTGACGGCCTCGCCATCGATAGCCTCATGCGCCGGCCGCTTGGAGGAACGCGCCAGGTGCTCGGCCAAAATCGTCGTGAAGGTCGGCGGCATGTGCTGGGTGATCAGCACCGGGAAGCGATCGATCACCGCGCCAAGTTCGGTGACGACGGACATCAGCGCCTGCGGACCGCCGGTCGACGAGCCGATCAGGAGCACGCGCGGCGCGTGCGGGCTGAACGGACGGGTCTTCACATTCGCCTGCGTCGGCAATGCCGATGCGACCGGGTGAGACACCGGACGCTGCGTCGGCTCCTGCGCAGGTGCCAGCGTCGGCTGCGCGGTGAACGGGCGCGTGTGCGAAGGCGAGGCCGGCGCACGGCGGACCTTGGCGCCGAAGGTGCGAATCTTCTGGATCAGATCGTGGTGGAAGATCTCGGCGGCCGCCGGCTCGCGGGTCGTTTCGGGCTTCGGAATATAATCGGAAGCGCCGAGCGAAAGCGCCTTGAAGCTGATCTCCGCATTGCGGCGGGTCAGCGTGGAGGCCATGATGACGATCAGGTCACGCTTCTTGGCGAGCAGTCTCGGCAACGCCGAAATGCCGTCGAGCTCGGGCATCTCGATATCGAGCACGGCGACGTCGGGCTTGATCCGCTCGATCTGGTTGACCGCCTCGAGCCCGGTGCGCAGCGAAGCCACGACCTCCATGTCCGGCTCGGCGCCGATCCAGCGCGAGACCAGCCCCCTGATGACGGCAGAATCGTCAACCACCATCACACGCAAGGGTTCGTGCCTTACGGCGATGGGGAAATGCGAACCTGCCAACGCAATACTCATTCTTCACCAGCCTTGACTGACGGCACTACCAACAAAACGCCGAGGGCCGTTCAGCCGCCGGGATCGAAAAGACATCAGATGAGCCCGACTTCCTGGAATTTCGCCGTGACGATATCCTTGTCAAAGGGCTTCATGATGTATTCGTTCGCACCGGCATGCAGCGCGCGCGCGATATGCGCGACGTCGTTCTCGGTGGTGCAGAACACGACTTTCGGCGCATCGCCGCCAGGCATGCGGCGCAGATTGCCGAGGAATTCGTAACCGTCCATGATCGGCATGTTCCAGTCGAGCAATACCGCGTCGGGCATGCTGCGCTTACAGGCTTCCAGCGCCTTCTCGCCGTCCTCGGCTTCGGTGATGTGGAAGTCCAGACCTTCAAGGATGCGGCGCGCAACCTTTCGAATGACGCTCGAATCGTCAACCACCAGGCATGTTCTCATGTGAGCCTCTTGCTTCCGTAGTCCCTAAAGGGCCGTTTCCCTAGTGTCGCAATGCACTGGCCGTTCCTGCGATTAAGCCGCCTTTGCATCGGGCGCCATTTCGAGCACGCGATCGACGTCGAGCACGACCATGAGCTGGCCGTCGAGGCGATGGACGCCGCCGGCAAGCTTGGCCATGCGCGGATC
>NZ_AXAI01000033.1 GCF_000472425.1 Bradyrhizobium sp. Tv2a-2
AAAGACGGGACATGGTGACACTCCTTGACAGGGTTGAGCAGTGATTGCATGGCGACTGTACGGGCGCGCTCCGAGACATTTAATTTTCGTCAGTCTCAAAGGCATGCTCAATCGTCTCAAACTGTCCTGGGCTGCATTCAGCTGATGGAGTCGAACAGGGCCCCTGCCGGGCTCACCGATTGCACCGCACATGATCTTTCCGTTTCCGTCCAACACCCGACGCCCGCGGCGCCGTTTGCGCGTTACAGGCGCGGAGGAAAGAAGAGCAGGGCAGCAGGTTCTCGCTCTTGATGTGGTCAGAGTGGAGATCGTCGACGGAGGCGGAGACGAACCGGAGCAGAGCGCGATAATCGGCGCAATGCTGGAATCAAGAACCTCGTTTTGCGCCCGACCAATTCAAGACTACGTGTTGAGTGGTGAGCGACAACGAGACTTTCAATGTGTGAACGGCTCCCGTATATGGTTGCTCATATCAGGAAAAAATCGTGCGAGGGCTTATATGGATTGGCTCAGTCGCCTATTCGAGATGATGCCGGTGCGCGGGCGGCTCGACCTGCGCTGCTCTTATGGCGCGCCGTGGCGAATCGATCAAGGGCCAGGTGAGGCGAACGAAATCCCTTATCACGCGGTGGTCGGTGGCTCGGCCGTGCTGGAAGATCCGTCCGGCGGCAAGCCACTACAGCTTAAGACCGGCGACATTCTTCTGCTATCACGGAATCCCCGCCATATCATGCACGACGGCAGCGGTGCGCGAGCGAAGCGCGCGCAGAACCACCAGCACCTCAATCTTGTGATCAGCGAGAATGCCGGAAAGGGCGAGCGGCTCGACCTGCTCTGCGGCCACTTTGCCATTGCGCCGCCGCACGATCGCCTGTTGCGCAACTATCTGCCCCCACGTCTTGTCGTGCATACCGGCGCCAGCTGCGGACAAACGGGTACTGATGCGCAACTCGCGGGACTCGTGTCGCTGATGCGCAGTGAGTCGGCGGACAATCAGCTGGGCGGTCGGGCGATGCTGAATGCGCTGTCGACCGCGATGTTCGCTCTTGTGCTGCGGCTCGCAAGCGAGTCCGAGGCCGTGCCGCGTGGGCTCCTTGCGCTCGCGGGTCATCCGCGCCTGGCGCCGGCGGTGGCCGCGCTGTTCAATGAGCCTGCGCGTGCATGGTCGCTGCCAGACCTCGCGCGTTTGTGCAACATGTCGCGGGCCACGCTCGCGCGGCAGTTCCAGGAGCGGCTCGGGCGATCTGCCAGTGATCTTCTGACCGACATTCGCATGACGCTGGCTGCGAACGAGTTGAGGAAGTCGTCCCTTTCGACTGGCGCCGTCGCCGAGGAGGTGGGGTATCAATCCGAAGCGGCGTTCCAGCGCGCTTTCAAGAGTCACACGGGCGTCACGCCGGCTCGGTGGCGCAAGATGCAAGATCCGTCGGCCCAGGATATCTTTCGGTCCGGGGAAGCAGGCATCTAGCCGCCGGCCGCGTAGATTGTCGGGAGCTACGTCCAGCACCGCCACCCTCGCGTCGAAAATGATTTTAGCGAGAAACATCTCAACCAGTTCATGTGTGGCGCCACGGTACCCGTGCATTGGTCCGTCAACTGGGGGGTGTTCTCGGGCCAGGTTTGGTTGCAAGCGTCGCTACTTGTGCCGATGTGGGCGATGGCGATGTGATCGCTGGCCGCGATGATGGACCGATCGGGCTCTGGCCAATACGCGCCGGATGTGAGTCCCGAGAAGTAGACGAAACACCAAGATTTACAATTTTTTACGGCATGCATCCGAGCCTGGCGCTCGGAAGCGGAGAAAATGAGTGGCAGTGCGGCGGTGTGCGCCTCAAATGCCGATCTCGACCGTAATTCTATACAACTGTCGGTCGGTCTCCCATTCAGAAATTCCATCATTGATCGATGTCTTGCTCAATCAGCGCTCAACGACGGTAGCAGTCACTGAGCGCAGTTCATCTCGTCTTTCTATGAGGTGCTTTCTAGGCCCGTGTCTCTCCACGATTAACATTCTCTTAGACCGTTTAACTCGCCTTCGAGGCGAAGCCGGTCCACAGTCGCGTTGCGTTGGGGCTTAGCCATTTGCTGAGAGCGTATGCGAGAGATAGGCAGACTGATTACGTTGGCGGAAGCGAGGGTAAAGCTCGGCGCGGGCGTGGCGCCCGCACAGCCGCCAGCCTGGCGCGCGTTGGTGGCCACGAAACCGCGAGGTCTGCCGTCCGCTCCGTATGTGACCAACAGAAACTCTCGAGGGAGAGTGGTGAACTCGATCGTGGAGCCTGCTTACCGAAGCATGGGCATCGGACTCCCGTGAGCATGATCAAGCTGCGCGAGGTTGGGTTCACTAGAACTATTGATACCGGGGACGCCTGCTGGAAGCCCGTGCAGCCCCTGATGGATCGCAAGGCGTCTCCGCCCGCGCGAGTCCCGATCGGTGATGGAAGACGACGCTCCGCTGCCTTTGCTGCAGTCGAGGAGCGGATGATCGCAACAACATAACTGTCGCTCTGAAATCCAAAAAGAGGAGAAGATAAATGATCAATGGCTTTGTACTTCACGATACCTCAACCGCGCCGTCTGGCTCCGTCGAGATTCTGAATGGGGTCCAAAAGGCTTGGGGCTTCGTGCCTAACCTGCACCGCGTCCTCGCTCAGAGCCCGGCAGCACTCGAAGCCTACGGTATGCTGTGGGACATCGCTGAGAGGACGTGTTTCACACCGCAGGAACGCAACATAGCCTATCTCGCAATTATCTATGAGAACGAGTGTCCCTATTGTATGGCGGGCCACACCAATCTGTCTCGCGTGGCGAAGGTCGAGCCCGAGGTCATTTCCGCCATCCGCACAGGCGGCCCGATCGGTGATGCGAGGCTTGAGGCATTGCGCCAATTCGCCGCCAAAATCACGAGAGGGCGTGGTGTCGTTAGCCAGGCCGACGTCGCCGCCTTCAAGGCGGCAGGTTACGACAATCAGGCGGTGCTAGACGTGCTCGTGCTCGCCGCGACAAAACTTATCTCGAACTACACCAACCATCTTGCCGATACGCCGAACGATGCGTTCATGAAGGGCGCCGAGTGGACACCGCCCGGAAAGCTTAAGCCCGCGGCCTGATCAGCGTCGAAGGTGGCCCCCGCCTCGCGGCGGGGGCACGATCCGAATCTGCGACCTTCCAGCGTCTTGCATGACGCGGCCTTGGCGTCCGATATAAGGAGTTACGACAATGAACGCGATCCTCAACGCCGGCATTAATCTGCTCATTGTGGTCCTGCGTCGATCCGGTTTGCTTATGGAGGACCTCGACTACCATCTGGTTCGAGCGTCGATGGTGATCATGTTTTTGTTCTTCGGATATCAAAAATGGTGGCCTTATGAGGCCGAACGGCTGGTTCCATTTATCAGCAACGGTCCGCTGATTTGGTGGTTGTATCCGGTGCTTGGCCACCAAGGTGCGAGCTGGTTTCTCGGGGTTTCCGAATGGACGTTCGGTGCCCTGCTGCTTGCAGGGTTCTGGGATAAGCGGCTCGGTGTTCTCGGTGCTGCCGGCTCGACCGCAACCTTCATCGCGACCGTCACGATCATCCCCTTCATGCCCGATGGCTGGGATCCAGGGGCCGGCTTCCCGGCAATGACCGGCAACGTGCCGTTCCTGATGAAGGACGTCGTGTTGCTTGCCGTCTCGTTCTATCTCCTGAAACAGGACGCCATTCGTGTCGCTCAGCATAACCGCGCAGAACGACGTTCAAAATCTGCGAGCCTCGCTCATTCTGCATAGGAAAGAATGATGTCGCCTCATCGCATATTCTACGGCGACGCTGCTGCTGCCAACATCGCAGCGTGGCTGAGGGCGAACACCGCGTGAGATCGCGATCAGCAATGGCCGTATGCTACACTCGCAAGGGCTCGCGAACGGAGCGAACTCCAGAAGAAGCCATCCTGCCTTGGACGGCGCCCAGTCGCAGCCCAGTATCTGCGGAAATTGAGTGGTCTAATATTAGGCGACGACGGACAGATCAGATCTGGTATGGCTCTGAGGACGCGATCGGTGCTTTCAATGCTCAGATGTCGTATCGATTTCGTAAAATGATCAGTTGCACAATCAGGTTGCTGTGCGCAGTGAAATAGAAAGCGAGCACGAGCGGATCGGGTAGGCCACGCTTGTCGAAGTTGCCATCGACGTTAGCGGAGGCGATGAAGTTGCCGTAGTGCCTCTCGAGTATCAGCGTTCGCTTTCGTCCCCCCGGGCCTGGTTCGCTGATGTGTCCAACTTTGCTTGTCGTCCTGAAGAGAAATGAAACGCCGGGCGCGACTAGCTGGTCCGCTCGTCGTTCTCGTGGGAACGCTGTCGGATGCGGGGGGGCGAACGCCATCATGCTAGCGAGCGCAGCCGGATGTGGCGGAAGACCTGCGCGGGGGATGAGGCGGACGAGCATTATTTCGAGCCTTGGCGGCATTCAGTATCTCTGCGTCGTGAATAGGATGATCCTCACAAAGTAATAGCTCATTTGGAGCTCTAACCTTGAAGGAGGTCGCCATGTGCTCAAGCTCAGTCCTGAAGCGTTTAGCCCAAATTACCGGTGTCGTTGCGGTAGGCGTTGTCCTGCTAGGCTCATTCTCGCCTGCAATGGCGTCGGATAGGAATAGCCCGGCGGTTCTGACCTCACACTTGCCGTGGCTTGCGCCGACGGGTCACCGGCAACCGAGGGCTATGGACGTTCCTCAAGAGGGCGTTTCTTCGGCATATGACCGCCGGCAAGAGCCGTTGGACGCAGAGCTGGATCGCAAGCTCATCATCTGTCGCGGCTGTTGACGAGGGCGCCGTCCACTGCGGCTCCCGGCTCCCAGCGCGCTGAAAAGTACGAGTGGACCGCAGCGGACTTCAGTCACCAAATCGCGGCATTCAAGAGAGGCGACGCGGTCGGCGCTTTTCACCGTTTTACTTCAAACAACAGGTCAAGGCGTCGGAAACCGGGCATCTTTGCTTGCGCGCTCAATGTCGGTGTCCTCGATGCCAGCGGTGGCCCTCTTTAAGTACACGCGAGACGCCAACGACCATCGTGCAGGGATAGCCGAGTAAGTATCAACTGACAGTGTGACAGGAGCGAAGCATGGCGCAGTGTTCGGGGTTTTTGATGGATCTACATATCATGGCGATTTTGCGAACCTTAACAAGGCTTAGCGAGCCAAGCTCAGTCTTGTCCGGCATAATGATGCAATGAGATAGGCCGTGAGAGAGCCGTTAAGCGCAGCCGAATGAGTGTCGAATGCGATGGCGTCCAAGGACTCTGAGCACGCCAACATCGCGAACGCTCATAAAGGACAACCCGAAATGTAGGTTTCCAACATGCAAGACCACGTTTCTGCCGTGACCTTCAATCGACCTCGCGGGGTTACCCGCGGCAAGGGGCTGGGTTATGGAGAGGAATACATTTCGAAGATTAAACGATACGGCTTGCTTGAGCAAAAGGAGGAGCAAGACCTCGCCCGGCTCTGGCAGGAGAATCGAGACAGGCAGGCAGCGGAGGCGCTCGTCACGAGCCATCTCAGACTCGCCGCCAAACTGGCGCGCCGCTATCTCCGCTACGGCTTCCCGCTGGCCGATCTTATCGCAGAGGCCAATCTCGGCCTCGTTATCGCGGCCTCGCGATTTGAGCCGAATCGCGGATCGAGATTTTCCACTTACGCGCTCTGGTGGATAAGAGCCACCATTCACGAATACATTCTCAGCTCCTGGTCCATGGTCAGGATTGGAACGACGGCGGCGCAAAGGAAGCTATTCTTTTGCCTTAGGCGCGAAATGAATAATCTCGGCACGGATACAGTCCGGGGTTCGCCAGAGATGGCTCAGGAAGTCGCTCGAAGGGTAATGGTGCGTCTTCGAGACGTCATAGAGATGGATTGCCGATTGTCGGGCGATGTATCCCTAAATGCGCTCGCGACCGATGATGGCCAGCATGCGATCGAATGGGAGGCGAGGTTTGCTGATGAGTCAGCAAACGCTGAAGCTCACGTTGCGGAGCATGATGAGATCACGCAGCGGAGAAGAGCGCTTCATGCTGCACTGGTCGATTTGCCGAAGCGTGAAAGATTGGTGTTCGAGGCTCGCCGCCTCAACGAGCCTCCGACGACGCTCGAAGAGCTCGGACGCGAACTGTGCGTTTCGGCCGAACGGGTGAGACAAATAGAGGCCAGTGCTTTTGCAAAGGTCCAACGGACCGTTCGAGGGATTCTGAGCCAATAGATGATCTTCTCGGTCGGCCTTTTGGGCTTGTGCCGAAGATCGGGCTGACCGCCGCGTTCAAGGACGGTGAAGTGACAGCCACGGGAATGCCCAGGCGAGCGCACCACCTTGAAGGCGGACTGTGTGCCAAGCAATAACACTTATTCTATATGGGAATGAGTAGCTGCGGAGCTTTCAAGCTAATATCTGAGGGGACTCACGGCGATCTCGAACCGCCGCGGGTCCTCAGGCGAGAACGTTAGCCCTCGCGTCCATAAGCCAAGACTTGAACGCGGAAATGTGCGGTAGGTCCGCTTTCAAAGGGGAAACGAAGAAGTAATAGCTCAGGCCGGTCTGCAAGGGGAGGGCGATCGCGAGCTTCAGGGAGCCAGCGCGCAGTTCGTCTTCGATCAGGCAGCTCGGAACAAGTCCGACGCCGAGGCCGGCCGTTACAGCTTGAACCAGATGCGACGTCAGCTCGAACTGAGGGCCGAGTCGCATTGCTGCATCCGGAAGGTTGTGCTTATGAAACCACTGCCGCCAGACCAATGGTCGCCCGGTGACAACGAGCAGCAGGTGGCGCGCAAGGTCGGCCGGCGTCGCGATGGGCTGGGATTCTGCGAGCGCCGGGCTGACGACCGGGAGAAGCTCTTCCTGCATCAAAAGGTGAGAGGTCAGCCCGGCCCAGTGTCCGTCTCCGACCCCGATTACCGCGTCCATTCCGGCGAGTTCGAGATTAAAATGCCCGATCCGCGAATGGATGTGGACGACTATGCCCGGATGTCTTCCGTAGAAATCCTTCAGTCGTGGCATCAGCCATTTGCCCGCGAACGTCGGGAGAGCCGCAAGATGCAGCGATCCCTGTCCGGTGCGGAACGCCATGGCTTGCAGCGAGGCGCTACGAATGCGCTGCAGGGCTCCCATGAGTTCACGCTGATACATGGCGCCAACTTCGGTGAGCACGATATGTCGGCCTTCGCGACGGAAGAGGGTGACTTCGAGAAGGGCCTCGAGCGAGGCCACCTGCCTACTTACCGCGCTTTGCGTAAGCGACAATTCGTCCGCTGCGCGCGTGAAGCTCAGATGCCGCGCGGCCGCTTCGAAGGAGACCAGCAACGACATTGAGGGGGTGAGGCGGCGTGGATGCATTCATAAAGCTCATGCTCAACCGGAAAACTTTGCGTTTGAGTCCGCAGAGAGTCAAGGCGACGCTAGGCAAAGACCGTTCGAAGCTGACGGTAAGGAAAGAGTGCTCACGATCCTAGGGAGGAGCTGATGTTTGATCGAAGCAGTGCGGTGCAGCATCGACAGATAAGTGCGTCATTCCCGTACGACATGAAGCGGTTGTCCGTACTCGATGCCGAGATGGCCTTTGTTGATATCGGGCAGGGTGATCCGATCGTGTTTCTTCACGGAAATCCGACGTCGTCATACATGTGGCGCAACGTCATTCCGTACGCGGTTCCCTTCGGACGAGTGCTGGCGCCGGATCTTATCGGGTTCGGCCGATCCGGGAAATCGCCCCGCCGCGCATATCGCTTCTTCGATCATGTCGCCTATCTCGACGCGTGGTTCGAGAAGCTGGGGTTGACCAAGAATGTCGTGCTCGTGGTTCAGGATTGGGGCGCTGCGCTTGGGTTCAATCGGACGTTTCGCTATCCCGATGGCGTTTCCGGAATCGTCTACATGGAAGCGATGGTCCGTCCCCGCCAATGGACCGATATGCCCGCAGAGCGTCAGCAGATATTCAAGCGCCTGCGTGGTCCCGAGGGAGAAGACCTCGTGCTGCGGGACAACTTCTTCGTCGATAGGATGTTGTTCGAATATGGTGTCATGCGGAGCCTGAGCGCCGAAGAGAAGGCGGTCTACGCCGCGCCGTTCGGCACGCCGGAGTCGCGATTGCCGACGCTGGTGTTGCCTCGCGACATTCCCTTCGATGGCGAGCCGGCCGACATGAGCGAGGCGGTCCAGCGCTACAGCGATTGGATGGGATCCAGCAGGCACCTGCCTAAGCTATTCATAAACGCTTCGCAGGGGCACGGAACGGCGGGAGCGGCCCGCGAGCACTGTCTGAAGTGGCCCAACCAGACGGTGGTTACCGTGGAAGCCAAGCACTACGTTCCCGAAGATCGTCCGCATGAGGTCGGGGCGGCGCTCGGCGAATTCCTGATGCGACTCCGAGGCAACGCATGAGTGGCGATCGGCGGTCGCTTCGGGAGACGCTCGCCGCGGCGCTCGGTCCGGCGGTTCGTTTCGATACCGCACACAAGGCCGTCTACGCGTCAGATGCCTCCAACTATCGGCAGGTGCCGATCGGTGTCGTGGTGCCGCGGTCGGTAGACGAATTCGTGAAGGGTGTTGCCATATGTCACGAAAACAAAGTGCCGTTGCTCGTCCGCGGCGCGGGCACGTCGATGAGTGGGCAGACCGTCAACGAGGCTGTGGTCTTCGATCTGTCGGCATCCTGCAATCGCATTCTCGAAATCGATCCGAGGTCGAAGAGCGCGCTCGTGGAGCCCGGCGTCGTCTGCGACTCGCTACGTTCAGCCGCCGAGCGTTACGGCCTGACGTTTGCACCCGATCCTTCCACACACAGCCGCTGCACCGTCGGTGGAATGATTGGCAATAATTCCTGCGGCGCGCATTCGGTAATGGCAGGCAAGACGCTGGAGAACGTCCGCGCTCTCGAGGTCATGACCTATGACGGAGAACGGTTCTGGGTAGGGCCGACGACCGAGGACGAGATCGAAGCGATCATCCTTGCCGGAGGACGCAAGGGGCAGATCTATAGCGATCTCAGGGAACTGCGGGATCGATACGCCCACCACATCAGGAAGCGCTTCCCGTCGATCAAACGGCGTGTGTCCGGCTTCAATCTCGATCAGCTTCTTCCGGAGAATGGGTTCAATCTGGCACGCGCGCTCGTCGGGACCGAAGGCACTTGCGCACTCGTCCTCAAGGCCTCCGTCGATCTCATCATCAGTCCGCCTCACCGGGTTCTGCTCGTCCTCGGCTTCGACGACATCTACGTCGCTGCGGACGCGGTCCCGGATTACGAGCGCTTCGGCCCGATCGCTATCGAAGGTCTCGACCGGATGATCATTCGGGGCCTGCAGGCGCGCAACCTCGCCCAGGCTGAGATTGACCTTTTGCCATCCGGAGATGCCTGGGTCGTCCTCGAGTTCGGGGCGGACACGGAAGGCCAGGCTAAGGCGCAGGCGGAGAGGGCGGCCGCGTACTTCCGTGGCAGGCCGAAGGGTCCGCGACCGAGCACGAAAATCGTGACGGATCGGGCCATGCAGCAACGCATCTGGTCGATACGGGAGAACGGGGCTTCAGCCACGCAGTTATCGATCGATCCAAATGTCCCGGATCCGCAGGTCGGTTGGGAGGACGCCGCCGTCGATCCGCACCGGTTGGGCGACTATCTTCGCGCCTTCGATGCGCTTGTGACCCGGTACGGATACCGCACGTCCCTGTTCGGCCATTTCGGCGACGGCTGCGTTCACGCGCGGATCACGTTCGATCTTCGCTCAAATCAAGGGGTCGGGAAGTATCGGAGATTCGTCCGCGAGGCCTCGGAACTCGTCGTTGCGTTCGGCGGGTCCCTGTCAGGCGAGCACGGCGACGGGCAAGCGAAGGGCGAATTCCTTCCGATCATGTTCGGCGATGAACTGGTCGACGCCATGCGCCAGTTCAAGCGGATATGGAATCCTGACGGCCTCCTGAATCCCGGCAAGGTCGTCGATCCATACCGGGTTGACGAGAATCTGCGCGCCGGTCCGGACTATAAAGTTGTCCCGGTCGCGACGCATATGACGTTCCGAAGCCAGGAAGGCGCCGGCTTCCAGCGTGCGGTCGAGCGCTGCGTAGGCATGGGGAAGTGCCGGGCGGCGAAGGGGGGGACCATGTGCCCGAGCTTCCGGGCCACCGGCGAAGAGCGATACTCAACGCGCGGTCGCGCCAGGCTGCTGTGGGAAATGCTGCAGGGTAACGTCGTCGCAGACGGCTGGAAGAGCAACGCGGTCAAGGAGGCGCTGGACACCTGCCTCAGTTGCAAGGGCTGCCGCAGCGACTGCCCGACGCACACCGACATGGCGTCGTACAAAGCGGAGTTCCTGTCCCACTACTACAAGCATAGATCGCGGCCGCGTCAGGCATGGTTCATGGGCCGCATCGGCGATTGGGCATCGCTCGCGGCAAGGATGCCGCGTCTCGTAAACTTCATGACGACGGCGCCGCTATTTTCGTCCGTCTCGAAATGGCTGGCCGGCGTCGCGCCCGAACGACATCTTCCGAAATTCGCCAAGACCGGCTTTCGCCACTCGTTCGTGGCGAATCCATCGGCCGGGGGCCGCGGAAAAGCGCCGGTCATCCTGTGGCTCGACACGTTCTGCGACAACTTCCAGCCGGAAGTGGCTGAAGCCGCCGTCGCGGTTCTTCGGGACGCCGGCTTCGAGCCGATCCTTCCGAAGCGCCGGCTTTGCTGCGGGCGTCCGTTATACGATTTCGGGTATCTGGAGCTCGCGAAGGCCAGGCTGCGAGAGGTCGTCGACGTCCTCGCCCCGATGCTGAAATTGGACGGGGAGGGTCCTGTCGGCATCGTGGGGCTGGAGCCAGGCTGCTTATCGGTGTTCAAGGATGAGCTGAATAAGCTCTTTCCGGACGATCCCCTAGCCCAGCGGATATCGCGCAGCGTCCTTCTCTTGGGGGACTTTCTCCTTGCGCACAACTACGATCCGCCGTCGCTGGACGTCGATGTGCTCGTTCACACGCATTGCCACCAGAAATCGCTGTTCGGCAATCGAGGCGACGCCGCGATGCTCGAAAGAGCCGGTGCGCGTACGATTTGGCTCGACAGCGGCTGCTGCGGAATGGCCGGCTCCTTCGGGTTCAATCCAAACCATGTCGAGCTCTCGCGTGACGTCGCCGAATTGGTTCTCGCGCCCGAGGTTCGCAAGCAGCCCGCCGGGACGGTGATCCTCACGAACGGCTTCAGCTGTCGAGAACAGGTCAAGCACGTCACCGGGCGAACAGCCATGCACTTGGCTCAGGTTCTGGCCTTGGGGCTTCCGCGGAGAGATGCGGTCGCACGTCTGCGGCAAGGCAAGAGCGCCGAGCCGCGTAATATCGAAAATGTCGTCTGAACGAAGATGAAAGAGGAATACGTGTCGAGGCGATGGAACAGGATAAGTGGCGCTCTGGCGCCTGTGCTCACTCCGTTCGATGGGAATCGAGAGCCTGACTTTCCGGCGTTTCTCGCTCATTGCCGATGGCTTCTCGACAACGGCGCCGGGTTGGCGATCTTTGGCACCAACTCGGAGGCTGCTTCGCTCAGCGTCGACGAGCGGATCCGTCTGACCGATCAGCTGCTGGACGCCGGGATTCCCGCCGACAAGCTAATGCCCGGGACGGGCGCCTGCTCCGTCAAGGACGCGGTCCGTCTCACGAGGCACGCGGTGCAAAATGGCGCTGCAGGGGTCCTTATGCTGCCGCCCTTCTACTTCAAGAACGTCTCCGAGGAGGGTGTCTTCTCGTACTTCGCCCAATCGATCGACGACATCGCAGAGCCTAACCTTGCGATCTATTTGTACCACATTCCGCAGCTGACCCAGGTGCCGATCACGCTGGCGCTGATCGAGCGGCTTCTCAAGCGGTATCCGCGCGTGATAGCGGGGGCGAAAGACTCCTCCGGAGACTGGGCCAATTCGAAGGCGATGATCGAGAATTTTGCCGCGGATGGGTTCGATGTCTTTCCCGCGAGCGAAGTCTTCCTGTCGGAGGCGATGTCGATCGGGGGCGCCGGCTGCATCAGCGCTACGGTGAACGTCAACCCGGCCGCAATCAGCGGCCTCTTCCGCGCACTCAGCCATGGTCGGCCGAGCCACGAAACGCAGCCGCTGCAGGCTCAGGTTGATGAAGTACGGCGGACCTTCCAATCATTCGAACTGATCCCGGCAATGAAAAGCGCCTTGGCGCATTTCAGTGGCCGTCAAGCCTGGAAGATCGTGCGGCCGCCACTTGTGCCGCTGAGCCAGTCGGCCCAAGCCGACCTTCTGAAGCGACTAGCCTCGCTGAAATTCGAGGTGCCTGTCGAAGAATAAGAACAGGAAGCATAAAAATCTGGAGGAAACGAAATGATGATTACGGACGACGCCATATCTCCGTCGATGATGGAATCCGACGTGAGACCATCCAGTATGCGCAAGGCGGTTGGCCTGGTTCTACTGCTGGGCGTTTCATACATGTTCAACGCGATGGATCGGCAGGTCTTTCCGGCGTTGCTGGGAAGCATTCGCACGGACTACGGTCTCACGCTTCCGGAAGCGGGATTTGTGAGCACCGTCTTCACCGTCAACGTGGCGATCTTCGCGGCGCTCAGTGGCTGGTTCATGGCCAAGTTCGGACGCCGATACGTTCTGCTGGGAGGTCTCGTCTGCTATTCGCTGTTTACTCTGCTGACGCCGTTCGCCACCGGTTTCGTGAGCTTGACCGTCTTGCGTGCCCTTACCGGGGTCGGCGAAGCGCTTCAAGTAGGCGCCGTCTTCGCTTGCATGGGTGCCTACTTCGGCGCGCGGCGTGGCGCCGCCATGGGCGCGATGCAGACATTCTTCGGTTTGGGCGCTTTCCTGGGACCGGTTCTCGGCACACGGCTCGAAAGCTGGACAAATTCCTGGTCAGCCTCGTTCTACGTGTACGGGATGGTGGGCATTTTCGTAGCCGTCGTCGCCGCGATCGTCATTCCCCTCGAATTCACCGACGCTGGCCAGAAGCCGTCGGCTGTCAGGGAAATTAACGAGGCGACCGGGTCAATCTGGACGCGCAATTTGATACTGAGCTCGGTATCATTCGGGCTCGTTGGCTTCTCGTTCTTTTCGTACTCGGCGCTCTATGCGACCTACGCCCACACCGCCCTTGGCTTCTCGGTCGTCGATGCCGGCGCCGCGCTTGGGATGTATGGCATCGGAGCAATGCTCGGTGTCGTCGGCGGCTGGCTAGGCGACAAGATGAGCAATAGGAGCATCGTTGGCGGATTGCTACTGATGGCGAGCGCCGGCTATGTCCTGTTCGACGGCATCCCGCAGTTCAGGCTTCACCTTCTTTTGTCGTTGATCTTCGGTCTGACAATGAGTGGCTTCCTGTTCACGCGGTTTATGTCGGTTGTGCAGCGGAGCGTGGATCCGAGCCAGATCGGATACGCGGGAGCCGTAGCTCTGGCCGCATTCTACATTCCGGGACCGTTCGCCGGCTGGCTCTTCGGCAAACTCGTGGAAAGCGCCGGATGGTCGACCTCTTCGCTTCTGGTGGTGGTGGGACCGCCTCTGCTTGGGGTCATCCTGATGAGCCTGTACGATTTCTCCAAGATGCGGAAAGACTGAGAGGAGCTTTGCCATGACGAGGACAAATGATTCTTTATCTCCGCGCCGCGCGATCGTGATCGGCGGCTCCATGTCGGGTCTTTTCGCGGCATCGCTCCTGCGCAAGGCCGGCTGGCAGACCGACGTCTACGAGCGTAGCGACGTCGAGCTCAGGGGGCGCGGCGCAGGGATCGTGACCCATCCCGATCTTATACAGTCGCTCGAGCGGAGCGGAGCGGAGCTCGACGACCTCGGCGTTACCGTTCATGAGCGCGTCGCCCTCGATTCCGACGGCAATGTGATCGAACGGTTGCCCTACGAGCAGATCGTTACCTCGTGGGACCGGCTGCATCAGATCATGCGGGCCACGATCCCGCGGGGCACGCATCATCTCGGCTACAGCCTGAAAGCCATCGAGCAGGACCCCGAATCGGTGACGGCGATATTCGAGAATGGCGAACGCGTGACCGGCGACCTTCTCGTCGGCGCCGACGGCTTCCGTTCGGTCGTGCGCAATATGTTCGCTCCGGAGATTCAGCCGATCTATGCGGGCTATGTGGTCTGGCGCGGTCTCGCCGACGAGGGATTGATTTCAAGGGAAGCGCACGAGGCGGTTTTCGAGAAGTTTGCGTTCTTTCTCCCACCCCAGAATAAGAACATAGGCTATCCGATCGCAGGACCGAACAACGACCTCCGTCCTGGTCATCGGCGGTGGAATTGGGTCTGGTATCGGGCCGTGGCCCGAGCCGAATTGGACGACATGCTGGTGGACGAGCAGGGCGTGCATCATGCCGTCTCCATCCCGCCGCCGAAGGTCCGTAGCGATGTCATCGCGCGTCTCAGGAAAGACGCCCGAGATTTCCTACCGCCGCCGATGTTGGAAATCCTCTCGCGCGTCAGCAAACCGTTCTTCACGCCCATTTACGACCTTCTCGTCGATCGCATGGCCTACGGCCGCGTCGTGCTGATCGGTGACGCTGCGGCGGTAGCGCGGCCGCACGTCGGCATGGGCATCGCCAAGGCGGGCACCGATGCTGAAGTCCTCGCGGACTCGATCGCGAGCGCACCGGACCTTCTCGCGGGCCTCGCGCGGTTTGAGCGCGAGCGCCTGCCGATCGCCGGCAAGGCCGTCGCGCAGGGGAGGTGTCTGGGAGAGTATATGCTGGATCACGCCTCGCCAGGAACCCGGGCCGATGATGCGCATTGGCGCGAATTCCACAGCATCCCCGGCATCCTCAAGCATACGGCGTCGTCCGCATTTTTGCGTTCAGCCTAGGAGCTTCGGTACTCATGAGAACTCAAGATCTTCCGGTTCCCGAATTGGCGCATAACATCCGGCTCATCGGGCACAGCGATCTAAGCGGCCGTCCGGACGGCGTCCAGCTCATGGTGCACCGTGGCTTCGCGTATATCGGCCACATGTTCTCGAAGGGATTCAGCGTCGTAGATGTGAGGGATCCCGTGCGGCCAAGGGCGGTGCAGTATGTTGCTGCCGCTCCCAACACCTGGAACATTCATCTTCAGACGCAGGACGATCTGCTCCTCGTCATCAATGCCAAGGATATGTTTGCCGCTCCCGAGTTTCAGGACGAGAAGGCGTATTACAAGGGGGAACTCGGGCGGAAGGTTGGTACTGCCGACGTGGGAAAGCGGGCGCGCGATTGGCGGGCAGGACTTTCCGTCTACGACATCTCGCGGGGTGAGGCGCCTCGGGAGATCGGGTTCATGCCGATCGAAGGCGGCGGCATCCACAGGCTATGGTACACTGGTGGGCGCTGGGCCTATGCGTCAGCGCTAATCGACGGCTTTACCGATTATATCTTCATAACGATTGATATGAACGATCCCACCCGGCCGAAGGAGGTGGGACGCTATTGGCTGCCCGGCATGAATGCCGCTGCGGGCGAGGCCGCCGTTACCGATCCCTCGCGAAGGCAGGGACTGCATCATCCAATTGTTCATCGCGACACGGCCTATCTCGCCTGGCGCGACGCCGGAATGGTGATCCTAGACGTAAAGGACCGCGCCGAGCCCAAGCTAATCGCTCACAGGAATTGGTCGCCGCCGTTTGGCGGCGGTACGCATAACTGCTTGCCTTTGCCCGACCGAGATCTGCTCGTCGTGCTCGATGAGGCCGTGCTCGATCACCAGGAGGATGGCGAGAAGCTGATATGGCTGTTCGACATCCGCGAGCCGTCCAACCCGGTAAGTATTTCGACCTTCAAGTCGCCTTCAGACATCGACTACAAGGCCAAGCCGGGACATTTCGGCCCGCATAATCTGCATGAAAATCGACCAGGCAGTTTCGTTAGTTCCGAGCTCATCTTCGCAACTTATCAGAATGCGGGGGTACGGGTCTTCGATATCCGCGACCGGTATGCGCCTCGCGAAGTCGGTGCGTTGGTCCCTCCCGCGCCGGCCGGATTGGTCGATACCCGTCCCGGTCGGCCGAAGGTCATACAATCGGCGGATGTCTTCGTTGATGCGTCGGGTGTGATTTATAGTACTGACTACAATGGCGGACTATACGTGATGGAATTCCATCGATAAGTCCGCAGGACGACCGGGCGCGTTTCCGTCGTCACCAGTTGAAGGTAGCTCCCTTGCCAATCTTGCAATCAAAAGCGGTATCCTGAAGAATCGCAAAAGTCGAAGCATTGAGAATGACCGTGCGGGCATCCATCTTTCCGTCTGTGTGCACACGGAAGGACAAGAACTCTGTAACCGGCGACTTGTCGGATCTCAGCGTAAAATGCGTTGTCGCAAAGGCGATGGTCTCGTCCGCTTGGATCATGTAGCCGTCGAAACGCATGCTCCCCTTGACGGGCGGACCCGAGTTGTTGGTGCCGTGGAGCTGACACCCGGAGAAGTCGATCAGCATATGAACATCCCTGCCATCACGCACTGCTCTATTTAGAGCGGTGTAGTCAGGGTTGCTTTCAACAGCGTCCGCATGGCGATTGTTCAAAAGGCTCGACACAATCGTAAGGATCGCGATGGTGGCATGTGCGTAGTTCGACACAACATTGCTCCGATGATGGAAGATATTCGACTGCCGGCTGAGCTCATGGGGATAATAGGCACTTCTGAGCCCTCTATAGCCCATGGCTCTTACGGATCATCGCGGCCGCTCGTTCGCCGATAACCACGCAAGGCGCCATCGTATTTCCGGTCGTGACGTTGGGCATGATCGAACCATCGGCGATCCGCAGGCCTTCGATGCCGTTAACCTTGAGCGACCCGTCTACAACAGACATCTCTCCCCGTCCCATCCTGGCCGTGCCCGCATAATGATGGAATGAGACGGCCGAGTCGCGCACGAAGCTTTCCAGTTCGTCGTCCGTGCATTCGCCGGGCATGACTTCCTGCGTAGTGAACTCTCGGAATGCATCGGAATTTCCAAGCTCTCGACATAGCTGCACGGCGCGCGTCGCCGCCCTGATGTCGGCTGGTTCGCTGAGAATGTTCGCATCGATATCCACCGGATCGCTCGGTTCGGGACCGGTGAGATGAATTCGGCCACGGCTCATGGGGCGGACAAGTCCTGGTGCTATCGACCAGTAGGAGCGAGTGGTATCGAGGCGGCTCGTGGCAGGGCCTGGAAACAAGTTGTCAACGACCAGGCATTGTAGATCGGGGGTGATAAGTGTCCTATCGCTCTTCCAAAAGAAAACCCCCGCGGTCGGATTGCGTCCCTCGCGTCGGCTCTCGGAAACACCTTCCCATACGCAGGCTCGAATCAGGAAATGGTCCTGAAGATTGCGCCCGACACCGGGAAGATGCTGGACGACATCGATACCAAATTTGCACAGCTCGTCAGCATCACCGACACCAGACTGCATTAAGATCTTGGGGGTGTGGATTGCGCCCAGCGACAGGATCAACTCATGGCCAGCTTCAAACGTTCGCAAGCCCCCTTCGTAGGCAACCTCTACGCCTACGGCCCGCGCGCGCTTCACAACGATTCGTGTCACTAACGTATGGGTAAGGACGGTAAGGTTCGGTCGGATCATATATGGATAAGTGTAGTTACGAAAGATCGACAGTCGTTTCCCGTTCTTGATTAGGTACTCACCGAGCGCTGCGCCGCCGCTCGCTTCCATCATCTGCCCGTTCTGATTGGCAAAACAAGGAATGCCGAGCGCTTGTGCGCCGTCAAACAGCGCGGCGCTAAGCCGGCTGGGAGCTAAAGGATAGATGCCCAGCAGGCCACCGGAGCCACGCCATTTGGGATCGGGGCTGCCCTGCCAGTCCTCGATGTCACGAAAGATGTCGAGTACATTCTGGTACGACCAGCCATCATCACTGGCTTCCTCAGCAAAATTATCCCAGTCGTTTTTATGCCCCCTAGCCCATGCCATTGCATTGATGCTCGAGCTGCCTCCCAGCACCTTGCCCATCGTCCACGGCATCGATCGGCCATTCAGGTGGGGGTTGGGCCTGGTCTGAAAGGCCCAATCCTGCTCGGTGCGTCCGTTCTCCCGCCAGCGAGAAGCCTCCTGGATTCGTGGCAAGGCATCCGTCCCGCCCGCCTCCAGCAGCAGCACGCTCACAGTCGGATCTTCGGCAAGACGTCGCGCGACGACCGAGCCAGATGATCCGGATCCGCAAACGATAAAGTCGTACGCTGGCTTGAGCGCCTCTCTTAGGGCCGTTTGATTGGCCTCGACACGCGCAGCGAATTGCTCCGCGATCAAGTGCTCGTCCTGGTTTTCGTGCATGAAGTTACCCTCCTCGCGTTGAACACGCCTGCCCGCGAACTCGCGGAGACGAACGACGGATAGTCTCAGCCTTCAGAGTAAGTACCGAACCAATGCTACTCGCACGAGGCCTACTGTATTACGCTGGAAACATCCACGTAGGAGGTGGGGTCAGCACATTTGCTCACTGCTGCCCCTTTTCCCGGATCGCTACGGCTCTTGTTGCGATGATCATCGAAACAATCGCGCTTCGGAATCTTCTTCGGCTGGTAACTGGCAGAAAGGTCAGCCCGTTCGATTGCGATACGGCTCGCTAACTTCGCTCTAGCAGCAAGGTCGTCAGCTCAGTTGGCATGTCCAGCATGATGTCATGCCCGCAGGGAAATTCGGCCTTCCACCAGCCGCGCGCTTCGGCCGCTGAGTAAAACTGCGCGAACGGACCGTCGAAGCCACGCGCCAGCACGTATCCTATAGATGGAATTTTGTCGCAGGCCCCGCTGATCCGTGCCGACGCTTCAAATGTGGACAAGGGATGCATCGTGCACTGTCGATCCACCCAGTCCGCATCCGCTGCGTTGACGGCAAAAGACCATGAAGGGGGCGCTGGAACCTTCCAGCCATCGCCATCGGCGGCAGCCTGCTTCCGGACGCTCTCGCCGTTGTCGGGAACGTAATCAAGAAGAGACTTGCCATTGTCAGGCACGAAGGCGTCGAGATAGACAAGTGAGCGAATTCGGTCCGCCATCTGGTCGGCGACATGGCGCGCGATGACACCGCCGTACGAGTGTCCGACCAAGACAACCTCGCGGAGGTCTTCCCAAATCATGAGGTTGGTGACGTCTGCGATGTGAGTGTCGAGGTTGATCTGGGGACTGAGGAGATGTGAGCGCTCCCCGAGACCGGTCAGCGTTGGAGTGAACACCCGGTGCATTTTGGACGTCAGCAGGGGACGAACGCGAGCCCAACACCAACTACCATGCCATGCTCCGTGGACTAGGACGTAATCTGTCATTGCGATGAACTCCGTGCAATGTCTGCGCCGTAATGTGAGACGACCTGAGGATAAAGCTGCTGAGTTAGCAGCGTGGCGCCAACATTGACGGGACGCGTTTCGATGCCAAGTCCGTTTTTCGTACTTGCATTCAACGCGAGCCAGCGGACTCGCAGGTCGGCTGAGGCATGCGATCTTGGCGTCTCTGCCTCACGCCAGCCGCGACCTGATCGCGAATGTAGATGTGGCCGTTGAAAAGAGCCTGAGTTGAAGCGTTCGCGTCGAAGCCTCCGGCCTTTATCTCCGCTAAGTCCTATCGTTTGGGGGGACTTCGATGCAAATGGTGCGGCGCGCACGATCTGCATCCGATCGAGCGCACAACCAGGTGATAGCGTTGCTCATCGGTAGTGGTGCAACCGTTCGGTGGGCGGCTTTCTATATTCAGGCCAATTGACAGACCTGAAAATGAGAAGTCGGATTTTCAGAGCGATGAGGGCTACATATGATACTGGCAATTGTGGTGCGGCATAGCTAGATCGCCGGAATGTCGGATGGCTATGGTCAATTCTGTCCGGTCGCAAAGGCGTCCGAGATTTTTGCTACGCGCTGGACGCCGCTGATATTGCGCGAGTTGATGTCCGGCGCGCATTCTTTCAATGACATTCAACGCGGACTGCCATTAATTTCGCGCGCCGTTCTTGTCTCGCGGCTGCGTGAGCTGGAGAAGCAGGACATTATTGAGCGTCGCTCGCGCCCGGGAGGCGGTCAGGAATATCATCTGACACCGGCTGGCGAGGGGTTCCGTTGCGTGGTGAACGCACTCGGTCAGTGGGGCTTGATCCACTCTTGGGACCGGATCGAGCCGTCGGATCTCGATCCGACTTTGCTGATGTGGGGATTGCGCAAACGCGTCGATCTGGCCGCGCTACCGACACGTCGGATCGTGCTCCGTTTCGAATTCTCCGGCGTACCGTCGAGTCGGACAAAATTCCGGGTCATGTGGTTGGTGCTCGAAACGTCTGGTGCTGACGTATGCGTTAAGGATCCGGGGTTTTCGGTTGATCTCCGGCTTCAAGGCGACATCAGAGACTGGGTCTCTGTGTATCTCGGCCATGCAAGATGGCGTGACCTGGCAGGCGGTGCGCTGCAACTTACCGGCGATCGGATCTGCATCCAAGGTGTCGCCAGCTGGCTTCGTCTTACGACAACCTCCGGCGAGCGCTGCGACGCAGGATCGTAGAGCTGCAAGCCATATAGTAATAATAATCGGTTGCATCACGAGATACTCTTCCGCTCTCCGACGAGCGAGAGCCGATTAGCAACTCCAAGGCGCAAATTTTCGAGCGTTCCGCCTACGGCACGCCGACCATCTCGAATTGAACCTAGGATTGGCTTCGACCGGCAGGATTGTTCGTACTCAACGATCGCCCGTTCGACGTTTGACCGCACGCCATGGGGCATCCTCCTTCGCGTTGAAGGCGAAGACATGGTGTTGGTGTTGTAACAATGTCATCGATACGGACATCAAACTGAAACGAAGCGAACGCATGTCTGTTCGGGCCGAGTACCGAAACGAGGTTAGAGAAGACAGTGGTTGAAGAATGGCATGAACATTAGCAAAATACACAAAGAAAGCAGTGAGTGGTCTCAATCGGATGTAATCGCGGCACTCGATGGGCGCAGTCATGGCGGCTTGCCTCGACTGAAAGTCTATCTGGAAAGCCATCAGTGACCTTGTTGTCGCGTCTTTTCCTGCTGGTCGCGGTCGCTCTTCTGCCAGCAATCGCTATTCAATCCCACAATGAGTTTGATTTTCGTCGTTCACGCCAAGTCGAGGCACACCGTCAGGCGCTCAGCTTGGCGCAGCGCGCCGCCGCCGAACAACAGCGGATCGTCGATGGCGTTCATCAGGTTCTTATCGCGCTCTCGGAATTGTCCGCAAATGATCGCTTTGTGGGCGGGACGATGCCGAGCGACCAATATTTGCTTGCGAGCTATCCAGGAACGACGGCAGCGCGCGACCTTGATGGGGTCGACCGGATTGTAGGTTATTCTCGTCGGCCGAACGATGCAGGGGGGATTTTCGTCACAGCCGGCCTCGACAAGGCGCAAGCGTTCAGCGATATCCAGAAGGGGGGAGTATGTCATGGGGTATCCCTGAGTCTGTTGGGGGCATCGCTTGTGCTGATGCTGACGCGGTTGAGTGCACGTCGCTTTAGCCATCGACCGTTGGCGCAGTTGGTGGATACCGCCAACCAATGGCGACTTGGAGACTATACGCGCCGTGCACAGGTCATCGATGAGCACTCTGAAGTTGCCGCCGTCGCCGAGGCGCTGAATTCCATGGCCGATGCGCTCGCGGAGCGGGAGCGCGAACTATACAAAGCCAAAGAAAAAGCCGAGCAAGCGAGTGCTAGGATCACGACGATATTTGAAAGTACGACCGACTGCGTCCTCATCGTCGATCCCAATTGGTCCGTTACCTATTTGAACCAACGGACCAGGGAGCGGTTTTGTGGAGGACGCGACATCGTTGGGATGAAGATAGGGGACGCTCTTCCCGAACTCGTAGACAGTGACATTTTCACTTGGCTGGGCGAGACGATCTCGTCGCAGAACTGCGCCTCTTTCGAAAGATTCTGTGCCGGCCAGAATGTGTGGTATGAGATCAGTGCATCTCCTTCATGCGAGGGCCTCGTACTCTTCCTCCGGGACATTACGGGCCATAGAGACGCCGTGGAGGCTCGTCGCCTGATCGAGGAACAACTTCATCAAAGCAAAAAGATGGAGGCCATCGGTCGGCTGACGGGAGGAGTTGCCCACGACTTTAACAATTTACTTTTGGTAATCTCTGGAAATCTCGAATTCATCGGGGACTGCGCCGGCGACAACGATCAGATCCGGGGACCCGTGGTTGCCGCATCGAAAGCCACCGATCGGGGCATGAGCCTGATCGCGCAACTTCTGGCCTTTTCTCGCCGGCAAAAGCTGAGCCCAAGGCAAGTGTATGCGAACGCTTTCTTTCGAGACTTTCAGGGGCTCATCCATCGCGCAATCGGAGAAGGATATGTGATCGAGTTCATCTCCGATGATCAGCTATGGCCATGCTACGTCGATAAAGCCCAGTTGGAGACCGCTCTTCTCAATCTGGTTCTAAATGGGCGCGACGCTATGCCGGATGGAGGTGAGCTGGAGATTGAGGCGCAAAACGTGATTTTGGACGAAAATGCTATCGCGGGTGCTGTGCCAGGATCATACGTCCGGCTTTCCGTCAAAGACATAGGATGCGGCATGGCACCCGAGATCGTAGATCGAGTGTTCGAGCCGTTCTTCACCACGAAGGAGGTCGGGAAGGGGACCGGGCTCGGCCTCAGCATGGTCTACGGATTTGTCCAGCAATCCGGCGGTGCCGTCACCATCGAGAGCGCACTCGGAGTAGGAACGACTGTTAGTCTTTACTTGCCCAGATCAACTGAGGTGGCGATCCCAGAGACCGCAGCGGAACAGCCTAAAAACGCGCCAAGAGGGACAGGTCGTGTCCTTGTTGTCGATGACGACGAAGATGTCCTGAGCGTCACGTCGGTTATGTTAGCTGAGCTTGGCTATCAGGTCGTTTCTGCGCGCAATGGGGTTGACGCCATCCAGCTACTTAAAAGCGGCAAGGAATTTGATCTCCTGTTCAGCGATGTCGTAATGCCGCAGGGCATTACCGGACTTGAGCTTGCTCGCGAAGCCAAGCGTAATTGCAGCGGTATCAAGGTTCTGCTTACTTCAGGTAACGCAGAATGTGTATTGATGCGGTATGGTGCAACTGATGAGTTTCCGGTCATCGGTAAACCCTTCCGTCGGGCAGAGTTGGCGCGACGTCTAGCGCTCTTAATGCAGGAAAGGTGACTGTTTTGTCGGAGTGGCGGCCGTTCAACGCAAAATCGCAGAATTAGCCAACGAGATCACCGCATGTTAGGACGCTTGGCGGCGCGCGGTATCCATCTGGAGAATGGCGTCGTCGAAATGTTGCGCCGACAAAGCGCTACCACTGTAAGCATTTCGTCTAAGTGTAAAGACGATCGGAACGTTGAAGTTTCCAGTCTTCCTGATACGCCGTGTCTGCGCGGTCGCTGGTCGTACGCGTCTGCGTTGGATATTCCACCGATTGAGATGGGCACCGTCGTTATCGGTGTTATACAACGCCGACGCGCGGGCTGCTCTTGAGGAAATCTCTTCGAAGCCGCGATCAGTTCTGATCTATGATTGCCTTGGCGGCGTGTGCTCTAATCTGAGAAACCCGTCGGAGCGATTCACGGGTTGTCTTTGCGCCGTGCCGCCATGTGCGTGAGATAACCGATGATCAGATCAATCTCCCGGTCGCTCATCTGGTCGGGCGTAAAGCCGTCCATTTGTTGGGCAGGCCAAGTGCGAACCGATTTAGGATTGCGAATGAGGGCGTGTAGTCCATCCCGCGTCATATACTGGGTTGGATTCATCGGCCGGTTTAGGTCAGGCCCGACGGCGCTTGCACCGGCACCGTTGAGGGTATGACAAGGCAGGCATTGCGTCACGAAAAGCGCCAGCCCAGCGCGATTCGGATCCGTTGCGGGCAATGCAGGATCGACATCGAGCGCTGGCCAGCGTGCCACCGGCGACGGTTGGCTCTCGAGCCTCTTCAATTGGTACGGCCATTGCTCGCTGCGGATCGTCGCCGCTGACAGCCCGGTCCAAACGACATAGAACGGGCCGGCGCTAAAGGTCTTACTTGGAAGCCGAGGCCAGGGCGTATCAACGGGCTCGACGGCAAGCCAGGCGACGGCCTTGGCAGGATCCGTATTGGTGAGAAGATCGAACGGCAATTGCGCGGCAAACCCGTCGAGCGCGATCGCTTCGATCACAGTGTCCGCTGGAGGATTGAGCCCAACGAGAAGCGCGGCCAAAGGGACTGCGCGGTAGCTCATGGCCCTTCCGTACGCAACATCGCTCGGAACTACCACCTGGGCCACATCTGGCCGGCGCAGAAGCTCGTCTCGCCCAAATTGGCGGGTCTGCCCACCGATCGCGATGTCGAGCACAGGGTCTGCCGAGACGACCCTCGAGGAGAGAAACAAGCAAGGCAGGACAATCGCCGAAAAAAGGCCGACCCATTTCTTCCGTCTTGTCTTCCGTCTTGAGACACTCATGGACCACCTACCATGTTTCGGCTTTGCTTCGAGCCGCCTTAGAACTCAACTATCACCGGGCAAGGTTACGCCGCCGTCTCAACCGTCGTTTTTTTTCGTTGCAAACGCAATCTTGCGCGCTGGCGGCAGGCCAGAGGCGTCAGTCGCACCGTATGTCCCAATGCGTGCAGCTCGCGGGGCCAAATGGTGGGATGACACGCAAGCCTCAAGTCGATTTCGGCGCGGCTGCCTGATGTCTGCTTACCACCTGACGGCGGCTCCGAGGGGACGGCTCAGCCGGACCCCATGATCGAATTTGCTGAACTTGACGTACACAACTGCGGCGGAATAGCCGACATCCCTTAGCCGCCGCCTGAGACGTCAGGCCATTATTCGATCATCTCATCGGCGCGAGAACGCAGTGCGGCTCATCGCCTCGGCCAAGCATGGCGTGGTCCATGCAGACACTGTCCGCTGTTCTTATTTGGGCGGCGCGGGATTCGAGACGATTTGCAGCAAGGGTTCGGGGCTCACTGCAAGTTGTCCGACGAACGGCCGGTCGTAGGCCGCGATGAGTAGCGCCGAGCTGGCAACGCCCGTCGCGAACAATGCGAGCGCGACCAGGGAAGCCACCCCGTCATCGCTATGAACCATGGCGATTGCCAGCAGCAAGCAGGCCCCCTGCAGATAGACGCAGACCCATTTGACCAAACTGACGTGCGCAAGGCTCACGATGATGCGTTGCCGTCGTGCATCGAGTGCGGTCTCGATGACGTTCGTGATCTCGTGCTGGGCCGCCTGCTGGCCCGACGAGGTCGTCGGCAGCGAGAGAACGAGCTGCAGGGCTTCTACGAGCGGACGCGGCGTCGTGTGGAGCGTCGCGGTTTGGTGCGCCATCATGGGCCATTCCACCGTCGCGGCCTCCTGTACATAGTCGCGGACGAGACTTTGCAGCCGTGTCCCGGGCTCGTCCGGAAAATTTGCGCTGAGCACCAGGATCGATCGCAAAGCGCTCGCCTCACGGCTCACCGACGCCGTGGCGTGATCATTGTCGCTCCAGACCTGAGCCGCGGTGAAGGCGACGAACAGGCCGAAGATAACGCCGAGCGGCGAAAGCATGCCGGGCGAGACCAACTTGAATGATTTTGCAAGCCTTCCCACGGCCATCGTGGCGACCGCAGCATAGATTGCGGCGGCAACCACATAGGTGAAGCCGAAGACCACCAGGACCATCCACGACAAAGGGAGATTGTGTAGCCAATCGTTCATGCTTCCTCCCACGTAGGCTCGGATTGGTCGTCGGCTCGCCCGTATCGCGTCGTCGTTGACCTTTTGAGCCTTAACACAGCCAGGGTCAAATGCGACTTGGCGGGGAGGGCCGCTTCTGGGCGTGCAAAGCGGACATTCGGCCTGACCCACGCGCCTTGAAGGTCAAAAGCCGACTCGATTACATTGTGTCCCGGCAACAGAACATCCAGCACACGGAACGCTGGACAGACTGGCGCCGGATCGTTCGAAGAGTTCTGGCGCTAAGGCCAGAAGCGGTGTTTGTCGCATATTCTGATTGCAAGATTCAGGGGTATCCGTGGCCCGGGAGCCACATCTGCTTGAGGCGGAGGGTAGTAAAATCCAAGTCGGGAAAGGCGGGTCAAGCCGAACACGTTCCCTTTTCGACCTTTCCCATCTGCCGAATGTCGCATGGAGATCGGGTCATGGAAGCCAGATTTATCTATCGCAACCGGTCGGATGTTCAGTTTTACGACGCGTCCACACGAGAGAGGCGCGCCGGTCCTGACAAGGTGATTGTGTACGTCAACGGCGTTCTTTGCGCGATGGATCGAGAGGCAAAAATCACCATACCCGTCTCACGGTGGAAACTGGCGGAGATCGGCCTGGCCTGTTTCTGGGCCGCGCTCAGGGGCGAGGGGGCGGTCCCGCATTCGCTTGAGGCTGCGCCCGTTTCCGAGCCGGCTCGAGAAGCACTTTCTTCGGTAGCGGTGGCATTCTCCGAGCCACTCGCGGAAGCCATACATCAGGAGAGTGACGAATCTCGATGGGAGCGACTTATGCAGGAAATGCGAGATTTATCTCGATAATAAACGGAGCGCTGCGGTCGGCTCGAGGAATTGACGTAGAGCTCGCTGCTCACTTTGCATTCGCCGACCTGATCCTGGTAGCTTGGTCGTCACTCCCCCATTTTGTATAAACGAATTTGGTCGGAATTTGCGCGGCGATCGGTCATTGCTCGCTCGCGGCCAACGGATCCACAATCCAGGCGGAGTAGGTCGTGACAAATCCGTACGAGGTTCTAGGCGTCCCTCCCACGGCTTCCTCGGCCGATATTCAGAAGGCATACCGCAAGCTGGCGAAGAAGCTGCACCCGGATCTCAATCCGGGCGATAAGGCCGCCGAGGAGAAGTTCAAGCAGGTCGCGGGGGCCTACGGTCTATTGGGCGATGCCGAGAAGCGCAAACGCTTCGACGATGGAGAGATCGACGAGACCGGCGCCGAACGGCCGCAGCATAAATTCTATCGTGATTTCGCCACGTCGGATGAGGGGCATCCCTATGCGGACAACTCGGGTTACGCCGATTTCATGGATTCGGACGATGCGTTCGCCGAGCTCCTGCGCCGCAACGAGAGGGCGCGCGCTAACCGGCGAGGTCACGATCTTCACTACCGCCTGCCAATTGACTTTGGAGACTCGATCACGGGTGCGAACAAGCATCTGACGCTGCCGGACGGCAGCGCTCTCGACGTGACGATTCCGCCCGGTCTGTTGGACGGACAGATCCTGCGTTTGCGCGGAAAGGGAGCGCCCGGCAGCGGGACAGGTGGTCACGGGGATGCTTTGATCGAAGTGGAAGTCATGCCCGACCCGCGCTTCACGCGCGAAGGTGACGACATCTCCCTGGAACTGCCGATCTCGCTATCCGAAGCGGTGCTCGGCACGAAAATTCGCGTGCCGACGCCGACCGGCGCAGTGACCATGACGGTCCCGAAGGGCTCCAATACCGGCACGACAATGCGTCTGAGGGGAAAAGGTGCTCCCCGGCGCGAAGGCGGTCATGGCGATGAGTTTGTGAGGCTCAAGGTAGTCTTGCCCAAGGGGCCGGATCCCGAACTCGAGGACTTCGTTTCCAGGTGGGGCAGAAAAGCATTTAATCCGCGTGAGGACGGCGCATCATGACTATGACCAGACAGCAGTTCCTGACCAATGCGGATCTCGATGTTAAGACGCTGGAGTTTTGGATCGAGCAGCACTGGCTGATCCCGACTGAGACCACGACCGAAATGAGCTTCTCGGACAAGGACGTCGCGCGCGCACATTTTATCCGGGATCTCAAAGGCGATTTTGGCGTCAACGACGAGGGCATCGACGTCATTCTGCATCTCGTCGATCAGCTCCACGGCCTTCGCCGGGCCTTGGCAGAGCTGACCCGCGGCATGCCGGAATCATCCCGCTAGACTAGGGGCGTGTAGTCATAAAGGCGATGACTCGCCATTTCCGCAAAAGAGACTCGTCAAGAAGCGACGGCGAAACCGAAATTTCGTCGAACTCTACAGGAGTTCCGATATCCTCTTTGACTCTAATTTAAAGAGACGGGACAGGTGGGCTGTCCTCACGCCCGCTCGACAAAACTGTCCACCACCTTCTTCTCGCCGGCCTTGTCGAAGGCGATGGTGAGCTTGTTGCCATCGATCTTCACCACATGGCCGTAACCGAACTTCTGGTGGAACACGCGGTCGTCAAGCGCGAACTCCGACGCCGTGCCGGTGGACTTTGCGACCAGCTCACCCTCGATGGTGAGGGGGCCGCGTCGGTTGCGGGAAAAGCCGCCGCCAAAGCTGCCGCGCGAAGAGAAGGGCGACTGTTCCTCGTCGAAACCGCCTTGACGACCACCTTGGCCGCCGCGCCGCTGCTGCGCACGCTGCCAGCCCGGCGTCGAATAGCTCGAGCCGAAAGACTCGACATTGTCGAAGCGCGAAGGGCCGTAGCCGCCGGCGCCGCCCCAGCCCGAGCCGCCCTTGGATTCCGTGATCTCGACGCTCGCCGCCGGCAATTCGTCCAGGAAACGCGAGGGGATCGTTGTCGTCCAGGTGCCGTGAATGCGGCGGTTGGTGGCGAAATAGATTTTGGCACGCCGCCGTGCGCGCGTCAGTCCGACATGGGCCAGCCGGCGCTCTTCCTCAAGCCCCGCGCGGCCCTGCTCGTCGAGGGTACGCTGGCTCGGGAACAGGCCTTCCTCCCAGCCCGGCAGGAACACATTGTCGAACTCCAGGCCCTTGGCGGAGTGCAGCGTCATCAGCGACACCGCATCCTCTTCCGCGCCGTCCTCGCGGTCCATCACCAGCGCAATGTGCTCGAGGAAGCCCTGGAGGTTCTCGAACTCCTCCATCGAGCGCACCAGCTCTTTGAGATTCTCCAGCCGTCCGGCGGCATCCGCCGAGCGGTCCTTCTGCCACATGTCGGTATAGCCGCTCTCGTCCAGCACGACCTCGGCAAGCTCGGTGTGCGAGGCGACCTCGCTTTGCGCGCGCCAGCGGTCGAATTGCTGGACCAGATCGCGCAGCGAGCCGCGCGCCTTCGGCTTGAGCTCATCGGTCTCGACCACTGCGCGCGCCGCCTCGAACAAGGGAATGCGGCGCTTGCGGGCATGGTCGTGCAGCAGCTGCACCGTGGCGTCGCCCAGGCCCCGTTTGGGCACGTTGACGATGCGCTCGAAGGCGAGATCGTCGGCCGGCGAATTGACCACGCGCAAATAGGCCAGCGCGTCGCGGATCTCGGCGCGCTCATAGAAGCGAGGGCCGCCGATCACGCGATAGGGCAGCCCAAGGGTCACGAAACGGTCCTCGAACTCGCGCATCTGGTAGGAGGCGCGCACCAGGATCGCGACCTGGTTGAGCCTGTCGCCCTTGCGCTGGATATCCTCGATCTCTTCGCCGATGCCGCGCGCTTCCTCTTCCGAATCCCACGCGCCGGTCACCGTGACCTTCTCACCGTCGTCATCCTCGGTGCGCAGCGTCTTGCCGAGCCGGCCCTCATTATGCGCGATGAGATAGGAGGCCGCGGCGAGGATATGCCCTGTCGAGCGGTAATTGCGCTCCAGGCGAATGACTTTCGCGCCCGGAAAATCGTGATCGAAGCGCAGGATGTTGTCGACCTCGGCGCCGCGCCAGCCATAGATCGATTGATCGTCGTCGCCGACGCAGCAGATGTTCTTGAGGGGGCTGGCTGACGTCATCTCCGTCATTCCGGGATGCGCTGAAGGCGCAGACCCGGAATCTCGAGATTCTTGGATGTGCGAGAGCACATCGGAGTTCACGTCTTCGACGCGCCCCGGAATGACGGCAGCCTTGGAAGAAGCTGGCGCCTGCGACAAGAGACGCAGCCACAGATACTGCGCGACGTTGGTGTCCTGATATTCGTCGACCAGGATGAACTTGAAGCGGCCCTGATATTGCCGGAGCACGTCGGGGTGCTCGCGGAAGATGCGGATGTTCTCCAGCAACAGATCGCCGAAATCGGCGGCGTTGAGGATCTTCAGCCGCTCTTGGTAGGTCGCATAGAGCTTGCCGCCCTTGCCGTTGGCGAACATCGCGGCTTCGCCCGAGGGCACCTGGCCCGGCATCAAACCGCGGTTCTTCCAGCCGTCGATGAGGCCTGCGAGCATGCGCGCGGGCCATCGCTTGTCGTCGATGTCCTCGGCCTGCAGCAGCTGCTTCAACAGCCGGATCTGGTCGTCGACGTCGAGCACGGTGAAATTGGATTTCAGCTGCGCCATCTCGGCATGACCGCGCAGGATACGGCCGCCGATGGAGTGAAAAGTGCCGAGCCAGGGCATGCCTTCCACGGCCTGGCCCAGCATCTGGCCGAGGCGCAGCTTCATCTCGCGCGCGGCCTTGTTGGTGAAGGTCACCGAGAGGATTTCGCCGGGACGTGCGCGCCCCTGGCTCAGGATATGCGCGATGCGCGTGGTCAGCACCCGCGTCTTGCCCGTGCCGGCGCCGGCCAGCACCAGCACCGGCCCGTCCAGCGTCTCCACCGCGTCGCGCTGCTCGGGATTGAGGCCGTCGAGATAGCGCGGCGCCGACGACGCGCGCGCCCGCGCGGCAATGCCGCCGGCCGCGGGTGTGTGGTCGGGAACGGGCGAATAGTTCAGCTTGCTCGGCTCGGTCATCGCGAATCGCTTTAGCCCCACGTTGGCACCGCAGGGCGGTAAAGTTGAGCCTTCTTAGCAGGAATGTCGGTCATATAGGGGCAGTGGCCCCGGTTTTACAGTGGTTTCAGTGGTTTTGCAGCGGGCGGCGGCAGGCCGTATTGGGGCTCCGACGGCGATTTGTTCCCGCTTGGCTGCGAATTATCGTCGTCTCAGGCTACGGAACCAGCGTTTCGAAAACGGATTGGTTTGACAGTCGTGGCCGCGCGCGAGCGGCGGTCGTCCAAACCAATTCGGAGATCCCTACCATGCTAGGCTGGGTCGTCACTTTCCTTGTCATCGCGCTGATTTCCGGTCTGCTCGGCTTCGGCGGTATCGCCGGCGCCTCGATCGAAATCGCCAAGATCATCTTCTTCATCGCGATCGTACTGTTCCTGGTCTCGGCCGTGGTTCACGTCTCACGCGGCAGAAGAGTTTAGCCCGGCTTCACCGGCATCCCGACCTTGCGCCCCATCCCGTTCGGCCGCGGAATGCCGGCGTGGGCGTCCGCCACCGCCCTGATGCGGTTGCGGATGTCGGGCGGGAACGGCGCGACCTTTCGCGCGGCCATGTCGATGTGCATGGTCATGTTCTCCGAGGTCGCCGACAGCCAGCCTTCGCCGGCATGGCGCAGCTCCTCGAAAGTATGCAACCGCTTCTCGTCGGCCGCGACCAGGATGATCGCGATCTGCACCGGATCGCCCTGGTGGATTTCCCGCAAGTAACGGACATGGCATTCGGCGGTAAAGGTCGAGCCGTGGCGCTCCTTCATATAGGCCGGCCCGATCCCGAGCTTGAGCCATAATTCATCGATGGCGCGATCAAACATCACGTTGTAATAGGCCATGTTGAGATGGCCGTTGTAGTCGATCCATTGCGGCTCGACCTGCATCACCGAGGACAGAAACGGGACGGGGCGGAGCAGCGTGTCTTCAGAGGTAATCGTGCCTGTCATCGTGCTCTTGACCCCGTTTTTATCCTTTGCCACGGTCTTCGCTCCGTCGGGAGGATAAGTTGAATATCACCATCGCCGAGAATTTGAAGCGGCCGGAGCCCAAGGCGCTGGCAAGCACGTTGGAACAACTTGCCGCCCGCTTCGGTAACCGCCTCGTTACCTCTTTGGCCGTGCGCGAGCAGCATGGCCACACCACGACCTGGCTGCAGAACCAGCCGCCCGATGCCGTCGTGATGGCGCAGGAGACCGCCGACATCCAGGACGTGGTGCGGATCTGCGCGAAAAACGGCGTGCCGGTGATCGCTTTCGGCACCGGAACCTCGCTGGAGGGTCAGGTGAATGCCCCGGCCGGCGGCGTCTGCATCGATTTGCGCGACATGAACAAGGTGCTCGCGGTACATGCCGAGGACCTTGACTGCGTGATAGAGCCCGGTGTCACCCGCAAGGCGCTGAACGAGTATCTGCGCGACCAGGGCCTGTTCTTCCCGATCGATCCCGGCGCGGACGCTTCGCTCGGCGGCATGGCGTCCACGCGCGCCTCGGGCACCAACGCGGTGCGCTACGGCACCATGCGCGACAATGTGCTGGCGCTGAAAGTGGTGCGTGGCGACGGCGAGATCATCACGACCGGCACACGGGCGAAGAAATCCTCCGCCGGCTACGACCTCACGCATCTCTTCATCGGTGCGGAGGGCACGCTCGGCATCATCTCCGAGATCACCCTGAAGCTGCGCGGCATTCCCGAGACGATTGCGGCCGCCGCCTGTTCGTTCGAGACCGTGCGCGGCGCCTGCCAGGCGGTGATCCTCGCCATCCAGACCGGTATTCCGGTGGCGCGCATCGAATTGCTCAACACCGCGCAGGTCAAATGCTGCAACGCCTATTCCAAGCTGACGCTGCCGGAGACGCCGCTGCTGCTTCTGGAATTCCACGGCACCGCGGCCGACGTCGCAGAGCAGTCCAGAAATTTCGGTGAGATCGCGATAGAATGCGGCGGCGGTGATTTCACGTGGACCACCAAGCCCGAGGACCGCACCAAGCTCTGGCAGGCGCGGCACGACGCTTACTGGTCGGTGAAGGCCCTGCGGCCGGGCGCCGGCGTGGTCGCAACCGACGTCTGCGTGCCGATCTCGCGCCTTGCCGATTGCGTCGGCGAGACCGAGGACGATCTCGAGCGCCTCAATTTGATGTCGCCGATCGTCGGCCATGTCGGCGACGGCAATTTCCACTGCTCGCTGCTGTGCGACGTCAACGATGCGGACGAAATGGCGCGCGGCGAGGAGTTCATGCATCGCCTCGTCGAGCGGGCGCAGGCGATGGACGGCACCTGCACCGGCGAGCACGGCATCGGCCAGGGCAAGCAGAAATATCTGAAGGCCGAGCTTGGCGCAGAGGCGCTGGACGCCATGCGCGCGCTGAAACGCGCGCTCGATCCGCAGAACATTTTCAATCCGGGGAAGATCGTCCCGGCGGCATGAGGGTTGGCGAGCAAGGCGCTCCTTCTTCGCTCGACTGACCCTCACCGGGGGAACTTTTGGTTCCTTCGGGCGTCATCTTGCAAGAGGTGATTGGCCTTGTGGAGGGGGCTGGCGCCACGAGGGCGCCGGGGGAGGATGCAATGTCGAGGTCCCGCATTGCGATAACAGTTGCCATCCTGGTAGCGCTGCTGCCATCAGCGGCTTTCGGCAGAGGGTTTGGTCCGATCGGTATCGTGAGATACGCGGTCGGCCGCTTGCTGCCGCTCCATGCGGGGCATCGTTCCTTCGTCATGCGCAGTCATATCGGCAACCCGGATATCACGCGCAACGAGACGTCCTCCCCGTCGCTCGGACGTGGCCAGACCGTCGCGGCTGCCGCGCTTGCGGGCTGGCATGGCGGCCGCAGTGCCAATGGCTGGTGGCGACATGACGACGGCGGATATGGATGGGTCGGACCGCTGTTCTGGCCGTTCGCCTTCGACGACATGTCCGCCTACACCATCTTCGGCGATGGCACCGGCTTCTGGGCCTATGGCTATGGCGACATCTATGCCGGAATCTTCGCGCCCTACGACCAGCAGGATCTGGCGACCTATCTCGGACCGTTGCCGCTGCCGCGGCGACATCACCGGGTGCTGTCGCTGCAGCTGTTCTGTGGTGAGGCGAGGGACCCGGCCGCGCGCGCCGCCATCGACCAGATCAGGCAGGTGATTCATCCGAACGACGCTCAACGCGCCGCGCTGGACGAACTTGCCGCTGCATCGCTCCAGGCCAGCGAGACCATTCGCGCCGCGTGTCCGACCCAGGCGCCCGCAGGCGCTCCGGAGCGCCTGCAAGCGATGCAGGCGCGAATCGAGGCGATGAGACAGGCCGTGCTCACGGTGCAGCCGCTGCTCGGCAAGCTCTATGACCAACTCAACGATACGCAGAAGGCACGGCTCAACGGGCTCGCCGACGCGCGGCGCAGGACCTCCGATTCCAGATCCGCCAAGGCGTCTGCGAAATGTCCTGACATCGGGCAATTGCGGATGGGGCAGATGGGCATGAGCCAATCCGAGATGGGCCAGGCGACCGCATTGCAATGGCCGGGCGGCGAAATCGAGGAGAGGCTGCACCCGACCGAAAGCCAGCGCGCCACGCTCGGCGTGCTGCAGGACGCCAGCGCTGCGGCCGCCGGGACGCTGCTTCAGGCATGCGAGGATGACGACGCGCTCACGCCACCCGCGCGCCTTGCCGCCGTGGCCAGGCGGCTGGATGCGTGGCTGGAGGCGGTAAAGCCGGTGGGTGAGGCGCTGGAAGATCTCTATGCTACGCTGAGCGACGAGCAGAAGGCGCAGTTCGAGGCGATCGGGCCAAAGCGGACGGCGTAGCCTCGCTCGGAGGAATTGTGATGTCGAAATCCCGCTTCGTAATGGCCGTGCTGGCTCTCGCCATCGCCTTGTCCGGCGCAGCGCTCGCGCGGGGCGGTGGCGGAGGTCACGGCGGTGGCGGTGGCGGTGGAGGCCACGGCGGCGGCGGCCATGGGGGCGGCGGCCATTTCGGCGGCGGGCATTTTGGTGGCGGCCATTTTGGTGGAGGCCATTTTGGGGGCGGACATTTTGGCGGGGGCCATTTCGGCGGCGCTCATTTCGGTGGCGGCCATCACGGCGGCGCGCATTTCGCAGCCTCTCACGGATTTGCGCACGGATTCGCACATGGCGGCCGGTCCTTCGCCGGTCATGGCGGCGCGCATTTCAGTCAAATGCACAACGCCGCGATCCGGCCCGGACATGTCCGCGGCGCGATGACGTCGTTTGCCCATGCCGGCGCCTTGCGCGGCGGGCGCTTCCTCAGCAGTCCCCTCGCGCGCGGCCAGATCGTAGCGGCAGCGGCGCTTGCGGGATGGCATGGTGGTTCCTTCGGCAATGGCTGGTGGCAGCATGGCAACGGGTTCTATGGCTGGATCGGCCCGCTGTTCTGGCCTTTCGCCTATTTCGACATCTATGACTACACGATCTGGGGTGACGGGATCGGCTTCTGGGATTACGGCTATCCCGACATCTATGCAGGCATCTTCGCGCCGTACGGCTATGGCGATCTCGCCGGCTACATGGCGCAGCCGTCGCGTGGCAGGCGTTATGAGCGGGTGCCTTCGGTCGCGCAGTTCTGCGGCGACGACAGCCGCGAGATCGCGAGCCTTCCGATCGAGCAGATCCAGCAGGCTATCGAGCCCGACGACGCGCAGCGCGCGGCCCTCGATGAACTCGCCAACGCCTCGGTCCAGGCAGCGCAGGCGATCCGTGCCTCATGCCCGACGCAGGTCGCGTCCACGGCGCCGGGCCGGCTTGCCGCCATGCAGCAGCGCGTCGAGGCGATGATCTCGGCGGTCGGCATGGTGCGCCCGCCGCTCGATAAGTTCTACGGCATGCTCAATGACGAGCAGAAGGAGCGGTTCAATGCGCTGGCGGAGGAGCAGCGCAAGGCGCGCGCGTCGCGGGCGTCGCTGACGCAGGACTGTGGCAGCACGCAGCCGGCCGCGTTCCAATGGCCCGAGGGCGAGATCGAGGCGAGGGTACGTCCCTCCGACGCCCAGCGGGGTGCACTCGGGGGCCTGCAGGACGCGAGCGCCAAGGCTGCCGACATGCTGAAGACCGCATGCCAGCCGAATGATCCGCTTACGCCGCCGGCAAGGCTTGCGGCGGCTACCGCGCGCCTCGACACCATGCTGCAGGCTGTGAAGCTCGTGCGCCCGGCGCTTGACGGCTTTTACACAACGTTGAGCGACGAGCAGAGGGCACAGTTCGAGGCCATCGGACCTCGGCGAACGTCCTGATATCCCGCAGACCGGAGCATCACGAATAGCGCGTCGATGGGCCCGAAAGTGCGCGCACGGCTTCGTCGACGCTGTGGAAGACGTGGTCCCGCGCCAGGACACCGTAGAGTCCGAAGCGCTCGAAGGCGGCCTGAGCACGCAGCGATTCCAGGCGGGCCACCGCGACATTGATGCCCTGGTCGCGGCATTGCGTGAACAGCTCGAGCAGGAGCTGCGCGGCGGTGAAGTCGATTTCAGGCGTTGAGGCGGCCTCGATCACGAGCAGTTGCGGCTTTTTCTTCTGCAGCATCTGCAACAGGTCGGCGCGGAAACTCGAGGCATTGAGGAAGAAGAGCGGCGCCTGCAGACCGACCACGAGCACGCCGGGATCCCGCTCGCCGGAGATGTGCGGATGCGCCGGCCACCAGATCGTGGTTCCCGGCACGCGTTCGAACATCACAAGGCGGGCGCGCGTCGTGCTCCAGATGCCGTGCAGGAGCGACAGCACGATGCCGATCGCGACGCCTTCCTCGATCGGCAGCACGATGATTGCTGCCGCGGTCGCGAGGATCAGGGAAAATTCCGGCAGCGATTGCCGAAACACCATCGCGATCTGGTGGAAGCGGATGATGCGCAAGGCCACGAACAGCAGGACGCCGGCGAGTGCAGCGTCGGGCACGTGCTTGAGCAGTGTTCCGCCGAACGCCGACAGCGCCATCACGATGGCTGCGGCGGCAAGACCTGCCGCCTGCGTTTTGCCGCCGGTCTCCACGACGATGCCGGTGCGCGGCGGGCTGGCATCGACGGGAAAGGCGCCGAACAGGCCGGCAACCAGGCTCCCGGCGCCGACGCCCAGGAAATCACGGTCGACGTCGGCAGGCTTTCCCGGCTCGGACGGGAACGAGCGGGTGACGGCGGCGGTCTGCACCATCACCACAATGGCGATCAGCAGGCTCACCGGGATGAGCTTCGCCCATTGTTCGGCGCCGATATTTGGCACTGTCGGCGAAGGCAAGGTCGCCGGCACGCTGCCGACCACGCTGACGCCCTTGCCTTCCAGATTGGCTGCGATCACCGCAAGGGTTGCTCCGACCAGCCCGATCAGCGCGCCCGGAAGCCTGGCGCTCACCTTTTCCAAGCCCGCGACCACCGCCAGTACGCCAAGCCCGATTGCAACCGTGTATGCGTTGGCCTCACCCGCATGCCGGCCAAGCTCCCACATCCTCTGCAGCATCGGCCCGGCAGGCGTGGCCACGCCAAGCACCACGGGCATTTGCGAGACCAGGATGTGTACGGCGATGCCGGCGAGAAAGCCGACCATCACCGGGGTCGACAACAGATTGGCAATGCCGCCGAGGCGGAACAGGCCGCTCAGAATCAGGAGCAGGCCGACCAGAAACGAAAGCGCGATCGCCAGCGGCTGGTACTCGGGCGAGCCGGCGGCGGCAAGCAGCGCCAGTCCGCCGGCAAAGATCGGTGTAATGGTGGAGTCGGCGCCGCAGGACAGGAAGCGGTTGCCGCCGAGCAGCGCAAAGCCGAGCGATCCCGCAACGAAGGCGAGAAAGCCGAGCTGCGGCGGGAAGCCCCCGAGCCGGGACGTCGCCATCTGCTCCGGGATCGCGATCGCTGCCAGCGTGAGGCCGGCGATCAGGTCGCCGGGCAGATGGCCGAACTGGTAGCCGCGCAGCGAGCTGAACACCGGCCAGGATCTGTCGGATGATGCTGGTGCACCGTTTGGTCCGGTCACGCCTCGACTCCTTCTAACGCCATCGCGCGAGGAAAACCGATCGCAGCGTCCGCGGCAAGAGCTTACGCGCTGCCGCATTTTTGCGAGAGCGCAAGCCGTGGACCAAGCGATTCCGGCCGAGGGCCTATCGGCGATAGCCACCGCCTTCCATGCCGCCGCTGCGATGCAACAGTCTAGCAGGAGTGTTGAGGAAGTCGGTGGCGAAGCATTTCGTATCGTGATTCTCTAGGATCAGGATGGAGGCTGGAGTTCGCGTCGCCATGCGATCGAGCCGGCGCAACCGTACCGCCTTGTTCGCGATCGGGGTGGCGTCGAGATCCTTCAGGAACTTCTCTCGGGTCTTGGCGAACAGCGCCTTGAATTCGTCGCTCATCGCAACGCCATTCTTCGACGTCGCGTTATCGAAGTGGGCCCGCTGGTGGGTCACCTCGAGGCTGAACTCTTCCTTCCTGCTTTCACCACCTGCGACGGCGTGTCAAACTCCGCAAGCCGCCGGACGATAAGGCGCTTTACGATGAAAGGGAGTTCTTTGGACGTTGCCATAAGCGCACCGTCAAACGGACGCAGGATCATGCGTTCACAGATACACACAAGTGGATCTTATTTTACAAATGAAACCATTTTCGGCTTGTGGAGCGTTCGATCGCGGCACGATCATGCGTCCCATCGCAATGAGAGGCCAACATGTCAAATATTCCACCTCTTCGGCCGGCAGATCTCGCCACCGAGGCTTCCCAGAGGACCGAAACGCATGTTGGCTCATCGACTGACGAGCGAGCATTTGCCTCCACATTCGGACAGCTCGGACCTGAGGCGACGCCGCCGCATCGGGGTATCAGCGATTTGCCTACAGAGCTTTTACAACAGACTATGAGGGACATGCGGCCCCAAGACATGCGGCGCTTCAGTGAGACGAGCCAGCGTCATCGTGAGATCGTGCAAAATGACGCAACTCTCAGCGCGACGCTGGCGCACGCCCAATCAGCAAACAGAACGATGGGTAGGCTTAAAAGCGAGGGAAGACTTGATCCAACCAACCCGACATTTGCGGTGTCGCATATACGGCTTGGTCGAGACTTTCCGTTCATCGAAGAAGGGGAAGGCGATGATTTGATACGGGCTACTGTAAATATACCGGACGAGAGGCTTCGAAGCACCGCCATAGGAACCGCCGTGCGAAACTGGGCCGATTTATCGAGTTACCAGCGTGATACTCTCCTGAGCGGAGCCATAACAATCCGAGATCCACAACAACTTGCTGGGATACTGAAGGATATAGGACATAGCAATTTGCGGCTGCTAGACACGCGTCAGCAAACAATGTGGGTTACCGCCGTCTTACGCCTTCCATCACGACAGCGTCTCTCCGTAGTGAGCGAGTCTAATGCAAGTCAACTGAGCGATCAGTCTCATAGACTGCTTCGTGGCGATGTGGCGTCACTGCCCGCCTCTTTACAGAAAAATTTGGCTCTCCGAAAACTGGGACCTGCCCGTTAGCAGGGTGTTGAAGAGGTAGGTAGCGAAGCATCTCGTATTGTGATTCTCTAGGATGACGATTTGACTGGGGGAGACGATGCGGGGAAGTGAGAAATGGTCCGGCTGGCTTTTCAGTTAAGTGGACTTGGAGGCTCGAGTTCGCGTCGATCTGATCCGAGACGTGGCGAATGTGGCGCTGTGCGACCTTTCTGGGGAGTTCGGCAAGCTCTATACGGACTTCGTGCACGCCCTTGTCCGGGCAAAATGACCGGCGGCCCCGGTCATTTTGCATGATCGGTCCGGGCCCAAGCGGGAAACCAGATACCCATGCCGGCATCTCAAAGATTTGTCTGGTGCGATGTCGGTTATTTTTCGCCGAGCACGTCGCCGAATAGAGCCCACGATTTTCCGTCAAATCTCGCCATCTGGATTTGCCGGATCGGCGTAACGTTGCCAGGCTCGGTATAGGCCTTGATGCCCGGAAGCAGCATTGGCAATTCCAGCCCGTTCAGGTTCGTCGCCTGTTTGAGGATGTTCTCCCGACCGAGATCGTCTTTGCAATTTTTCAACACTTCGACCATCAGCTGCGCCACCGTATAGCCCTGTACATTGAACAGATCGCCGGGGTTGGCGTTCGGTTGATACTTCGTCATCCATGCCTGCCAGTCCTTCAACGCGGGATCGTTGGCCCAGCGGGCATCGTTCGGATCCTTCAGGTAAAGCCCGGTCACCACGCCGGCCGAGTTTTCCAAGCCGGCAGGCTCGAGCACAGCGGAGACCGAGTTCGAAACCGACGGCAGGATGATCAACGGCTTCCAGCCCATGCTGCCAGCTTTTCTCAGGGCCTGCGCAGCGAATTTGGGCGTGGCCTCGGCAAAGAAGACGTCGGCGCCCGACTCGCGCATCGTCACCATCTGGGAATCGATCGTCGGATCGGAGGTGAGATAGGTGGTCTCGGAGACGAGCTGGTCGATATGCTCGCCGAGGCCGGCCTTGAATCCCTTCAAGTAATCCTTGCCCGCATCCTCGTTCGGCGTGATCACCGCGATCTTCGCATTCGGCTTGGTCTTTAGTACGAATTGCGCGTAAAGGCGCCCCTCGAGCTCGTAGGTCGGATTGAAGCCGACGGTCCAAGGAAACTGCTTTGGATCATTCCACCGTGTCGCCCCTGACGACACGAAAAGCTGCGGGACGTGCTTGATGTTGAGATATTTTTGAACTGCGATGTTGGGGGCCGTGCCGACCGAGCTGAACAGCGCCAGCACTTCATCCTGTTCGACGAGCCTGCGGGTCTGCTCGACCGTCTTCGGTGGCGAATACGCATCGTCCAGACTCTGGAAATCGATCTTGCGACCGTTGATGCCGCCCTGGTCGTTGATCATTTGGAAGTACGCTGCTTCCGCTTTGGCGACCGTGCCATATGCCGAAGCCGGACCACTGTAGGGAGCGGTGTTGCCGAGCTTGATGGTGTTCTCCGCGGCTTCGGCCGGTCCATTGGCAATTGAAGCGAGCGCGACGCCGAGAAGCGAGCCGATCAGGAATTTGCGTTGAGTTGACAAGACAGGTTTCCTCTTTTTCTTGGTTTTGCGACCGCGCGCAAACTATTGAATTGAGGTTGGATGCGCAAACGAGACAATTTCGCTCGCCGGGAAATTGGCGCCGCCAGCCCCACGCTCATCGTGAAGCAGCCAAGCCAACTTGTGCATTGACTGCTTGAGCGGGAGCTCTCGTTGGACCACGCATCCTCGTCGGACATGTTCAGTCCGAATTCGCGCTCGACCGCGTGCCGGCGATGGCGTGATCAGCGAACGCTGATCCGATAACTCAACCGCTCGGTCTCGCCCGGCTTGATGTGCATGAGGCCGGGCTTGCCGGCAAACTCGCCGTCGAATCCTTGCGGGCTGGCAAACCCGCGCCACGGCTCGATGCAAAGAAACGGTGCGCCACCGGGTTTCGACCAGATACCGAGTTCCCGGAATGCGTTCCAGGAAATTTCGAGCGACGGCCCCTCGGTAGCAGCGTAACGCACGGATGTGCTCGCGGGCTTGTCGAGAATGATCGCGTCGTCGTCGAACAGCGTTTCCGACAGCGCAAGCTCGCCGCCTCGGATCGGGCTTGGCTCCGGCTGAGGGCGCAGCAAACCGTCTTTCAGCCGCCGGATCGGCGCCGGCTCGTTCCGCGAGAAACTGAGACGATAGCTCTCTTTGCTCACGCCCGGCAGCAAGGGCCAATTGAAGGCCGGGTGCCCGCCGATCGATGCGGGCAGCAACTCGCGGCCGGGATTGGCGATGTCAAAGGACACGTCGAGGTCGGCGCCATCAAGCGTGTAGGTCACGGTCAGACGAAATGCGAAAGGATAGCGCGTGCGGCTTTCCGCATTGTCGGTGAGGACGAGCCGGCACGTGGAGCGCCCGCGGTCGAGCCATTCGAATCTGCTGTCTCTGGCAAAGCCATGCTGCGTCATCGGATAGGACTTGCCGCGATGGTGCAGCGTATCGTTCTTCAGCTTGCCCACGATCGGAAACAACAGCGGCGCATGGCGCTTCCACGCGGGCCCCGCTCCCCACACAAACTCCAGACCTGCGGCGGTCTTCAGGGAGCACAATTCGGCGCCATGGGCGAGCACGGTCGCCGTCACGCCGTCGCCGTGGATGGTGTGCTGGTCTTCACTCATGAATGGACTTCCAGAAGCGGGAGGCAGAAGCCGATTCTTACTGCCTGTGGCGCCCGCAGTCAGCCTCCTCCCGAGAGCGTGCAATTCGACCAACAATCATCTGTTGATTTTGCATTTATATGATGTTTAGACATCCGTCATACAAAGCCCAGGCCCGTTGGCAGGGCGGGAGGAGATTTGGATGGCGGGAACGATCCTGGTCCTCAATGGACCCAACCTGAACCTGCTCGGCGTGCGCGAGCCCGAGATCTACGGGCGCGACACGCTCGAAGACATCAGGAAGCGATGTGTGGAGCAGGGGAAGAAGCACGGCCTTGAGATCGACTTCCGCCAATCAAACTCCGAGGCGACCCTGATTGACTGGCTGCACGAGGCGCGCGGGACCAAGATCGGCGTCGCCATCAATCCCGCCGGACTCTCGTTTCATTCGATCCCGCTGCTTGACGCGCTGAAGATGTTCGATGGGCCGAAGGTCGAGGTCCACATCACCAACATCCACAAGCGCGAGCCCATGTATCAGAAGTCGCTGATGTCACACGGCGTCACCGGCGTAATCGCGGGGCTCGGCGCCACAGGCTATGTGCTCGCCATCGATGCGCTCGCCGATCTGGCGAAGGCCGGCAAGGCCTGATCGCACACCATCAATCAACAATTCCAATCCGGGAGGGGGCCTGCGCGATCAGCAGGGTGCATCCGGACGAAGGATTGAAGCCGATCGTCGGCTACCTCGTTGCGCTTCTCATCGGATTGCTGCTGGTAGCGTTCGTGCCCTGGATTTCCATCGGGTTTTTGTAGACCGCAGCGAAGCGAGACCGGATGCCTGCACCCGACGATCGACGCTGGGACAGCGAGACGGACCTGCTTGTCGTCGGCGCCGGTGCTGCCGGCATGACGGCCGCGCTCGTCGCCGCACTTGAAGGATTGCGGGTCATCCTGTGTGAGAAATCCGACACGGTCGGTGGAACAACGGCAACGTCGGCGGGCTCGGTCTGGATTCCCGGCAGCCGTCAAAGCGAAGCGGCAGGCGTTGCTGATACGATCGAAGCGGCGAAAAGCTACCTCGCCGGCGTGCTGCGCGAGCCCGCATTCGATGATCGGCTATCGGCCTATCTTGCCTCGGGGCCGGCCGTTCTCGACTATCTCGAACAAAGGACCAGCGTGGTGTTCGCGCCGCCGCCTGTCCATCCGGACTACCGGAATCTCCCGGGCGCTGCGAAAGGCGGTCGCGCGCTTGCCGCAGTTCCGTTCGACGGCAGGCTGCTTGGTCCCGACTTCGACCGTGTGCGGCCGCCACGGCGCGAATTCATGGTGCTCGGCGGCATGATGGTCGGCAAGACTGATATTCCCGCACTGCTCGCGCCGTTCCGGTCGTGGGGCAACTTCAGGCATGCATTCGGCCTGCTGGCCAGGCAAGCGCGGGACCGGCTCAGCTATGCGCGCGGGACCCGCCTGATCATGGGCAATGCCTTGGTCGGACGACTGCTCCATGACTTGCGACAACGCGCCGTCGATATTCGCTATCGGACCGCCCTGAAGGACCTGGTTACGGTGGGAGACGAAATTGTTGGAGCCGTCCTGACCACGCCGACCGGCGAACTCGCGTTGCGCGCAAGAAAGGGCGTCGTGCTGGCGACCGGCGGGATAGGCTGGAGCAATGAGCTGCGTGAGCGGCTTCTTCCGGACAACGCCCGCCGTTATTCGCTTAGCCCCGAATCGAACACCGGCGACGGCATCCTCGCCGGCGAACGCGCATCCGCAGAGATCGAGTGCGAGCTGGAGAGCCCGGCGCTCTGGATGCCGAGCTCGATCATGACGCAGAGCGACGGTCATCTCTCGGTATTTCCACACATCATGCTCGATCGCGCCAAGCCGGGACTGCTGGCGGTGGATGCAAGCGGTCGGCGTTTCGTCAACGAGGCCGATTCCTATCATGATTTCGTGCAGGCCATGCTTCGATCGAACCGTTCGCCGGCCAGCGTACTGGCCTATCTCATCTGCGACCGAAGATTCATCCGGGACTATGGAATTGGCCTGGTTCATCCAGGGACGCGCGACCTCAGCCGCTTCGTCGAAGCCGGCTATCTCCACGAGGGCCGCAGCATCGCTGAGCTGGCTGCGAAGATCGGCGTGGACGGCGAGGCGCTGACGCATACGATCGAGCGGTATAACCGTTACGCCGAAACCGGAATCGATGAAGAGTTCGGCCGTGGAACGAGCGAGCTCAACCGCTTCAACGGCGATCCCGCAAACCGGCCCAATCCGTGCCTGCGCCGATTGGGGCCCGGCCCCTATTGCGCAGTCGCGGTCTGGCCCACGGATCTCGCAAGCAGCGCCGGCCTGCGGACTGACGCGCGCGGACGCGTTCTGCGGCCGGGCGATGGCGTGCTCAAGGGCCTCTACGCAGTGGGCACGGATGCCGCCTCGATCTTCAAGGGGACCTACCCGGGACCGGGGACGATGATCGGACCGGCCATCGTCTTCGCCTGGCGAGCGGCCATGGATGCCGCCGGCGTGCTGGACAACTTTTCCATGCCGTCGGATTGAGCGATGCGGGTAGTCTCAAACATGCTAGATTTCGCCCTGATGAGAGGCCCAACGTGCTGACGAAAGCCCAGACCACGGAGACCATCGGAGAATCAGCATATCGCCGGATTCGCTCCGACATCATATTCGGCGCTCTGGCTCCAGGCCAGAAGCTCAGGCTGGAGCGCGTCAGCGAAAGCTATGGCACTTCGATTCCGACGCTGCGCGAGCTGTTGAACCGGATGTGCGCAGAAGGGTTGATCGTGGCCGAGGGGCAGCGCGGCTTCGAGGTGGCGCCGGTATCGGCCGAGGACTTCCGCCAGGTTGCTGAGCTCCGCCTCCTGCTCGAGAATCATGCGCTGGAGCAGTCTTTCATCGCGGGTGATCTCGATTGGGAAGGCCGCGTGGTTTCCGCGCACCACAAGCTGGGGGTCATGGAAAAACGCATGCTGGAGGGGCATCGCCAGGACCAGGAATTGTGGAAGCAGTGCGACTGGGACTTTCACCACTCCCTGATCTCGGCGTGCGGGTCGGACGTGCTTCTCGCCGCGCATGCCGCGGCCTATGATCGCTACCTTCGCTATCAGATGATCGCCGTGGTGTTTCGCGGCGAGATCGCGTCGCGCGAGCATCAGGCTCTGCTGGAGAGCGCGCTTGTCCGCGACTGGAAGCGCGCGCAATCGATCATGGTCTCGCACATCCGAGGTTGCGTCGAACATGCGCTGAAGGAAGACAGCGCCGGTCTCCTCAGCGCTGCCGCGAAGCCGCGGACCACGATTGCGAAAACTGCGCCCGATCCGCGGTCCGGTGGCAAGGCCGCAAGAGCGTCTGCGAAAACGAAGACGCTGACGTCGCGCAAGGCTAAGGCCTGATTGCGCGCCCTGAATGAGGCCGCGATCCCAGGGCGGCTCGGGCGCAAATTCGTTGGCCAGAAAATCGATGAAGGCGCCCGCCGCAAGCAGCGCAGCACCATTGTTGGCGCGCAAATTTCCGGAGATCGGAACGCTGATCTCCGAGCGGGGACCCATCAGCCAGCGATGGCCAATAAGCGACATCACTCGATCACCTCGTCGGCACGGGCGAGCAGCATCGCTGGCATCTCGAAGCCAAGCGCTTTCGCAACCTTGAGATTGATGACCAGCTCGAATTTGGTCTGCTGATAGAAAGGAATATCCCCCGGATTGGCACCTGTAAGGATTTTATCGACGAGGTTGGCAAGGCGGCGAGAAGTGTCCGCTAGGTCGCTCGAATAAGCCATCAGTCCGCCGGCTTCAACATAATCGCGGAACGGATACATTGCAGGAATTCGGTGTTTCGCGGCCAATTCGACAATCATCTCACGATTGATGGCGTTCTCGGGTTCATCAGACACCATGAACGCGTCCGCTCGATCTTGTTCCATTGATCTAAAGACGCGTTGGTACTCTGCCTTTTCAAAAGTGCTCAGCATAGTCGGCGACAACGAAATGCCTGCCCGTTTGGCTGCCTCGCGCACTGTCGCGCCTCGTGGATCTTCCCAGAACGGATGCGATCCTAGGTAACTGACGTTGGCCAGTTTTGGCATCGCCTCGACCAGCAGCCCGATACGCTTTCCGATGATTTCCAATCCCCCAGCGATAGCAATGCCTGTGATATTGCCGCCTGGCCGTGCGATGCTTGCCACAAGTCCGAGGGCGATCGGATCGATGATCATCGTCACAAGCGGGATCGTTGTCGTCGCCATTTTGAAATCCAACGATAGACGAGCGCCCACCGTTAAAATTAGGTCGGGATGCGTGTTGACGACATCGCGGGCAAGTTCGGCATAGTGTTCGGTTCGCCCTTCACCTGAGTACCGGTCCACCCCGAGGTTGTGGCCCTCGATGTAGCCAAGGCGATTTAGCTCCTCGAAAAAAGCTCGGTAAAAGGGCGGACCCCTCACGCTTATTCGGTTGATGTCGCCTGCCGAGTGAACGAAAGCGATCCGCTTCATCTTCGCCGGTTGCTGCGCCCGGGCCGCGAGTGGCCACGTAGGTGCAGTACCAAGTGCTGTGATGAAATCGCGCCGTCTCATGTATCCCTCTGAGGGAAAGGCTCATCGACGCCTCGAGCCTAACACTTTGCGACGGGACGGTGGGTGGGTAAAAAGGGTAGCCAATCGATCCCAGCCGCTGCGACCCGTGCGTTCGGGGCGGTCGCTGCGCGCAAGTCGTCAGTCGCGGCCCGAGAACGGCCCAAAGCTTTCCGTCGCCATCAATTCGCTGACGCGCAGTGCCGCCTTGGAAAGTGAGATCGCATACCAGCAGGTGGCGGCGGCGAACGTCGTCATCAGCTCGCAGGAGGCGACGTAGGGCGTCGTCGACCAGGTCGCCGCTTGCAAGCGGTCGCCGTGTTCAGCGCTCAACCAGGGCATGAACAGACTATTGGTCTGGTAGCGCAAGTAGCAATCATGGCCGCAATATTGCCGCTGCGACGATACTTCGCGCAGATAACCCGTGCCGAGCGGTCGGGCACATTCGGTGCAGGCCGAGATCTGGAGCGGGCTCCTGTGGTTCACCAATATGAACTTCATGGCGGAAGCCAGTCACTTTCAATGGGCGGAAGCACCGTTCATGATGCTTTCGCGCACTCCTCAAATATCACAAGGGAGGCGCTGCCGCTGTGAAATCGGTAACAATTGGTATTGCAGTAGCAGAATCGGGTCCGAATGTCCCGCACATAGCCGTCATGGCCTATTCGCTCGCAGCAAAGCCCACAGAAACTTTCGCGGAATGGTGTCCTGCCATTGACCAGCACGAAGTTCATGTCGCGCCTCCCAGGGCGAAGCAATAGACCGTATCGGATGGCGAGGTGAGGCTGGGCGGCGGCGCGCAGAGATGGTTTCTGCCGTCGGGATTGTCCCTGTTCCGCTCCACCTTCTGCGGCGGCACGAGGATGAACTTGCCGTCCTCGCGGCGCTTCGCATAGAGCCGGCCGTCGACATATTCGATGTCGGTCGGGTAGCAATCCGCATTGTTGCAGCAGCTCACAGCCGGATTGTCGGGCATGCGCCAGGTCGAATAGAATTTCTCGTGCAGCGCCTGGTCCTGCGGCGGATGGTGCCGTTCGGCGTGGCCTGGCTCGTCAGCGGGCAGGAAAGCCTCCTGCGCCGGTGCGGGAATGGCAAGCAGGCAGATGAGCCCGACGAGCAGCACGATCAGCACCAGCAGGCAATCCTGCAGCAAATGTTTGCGCCGCTGGTTCAGCAAACCGTCTCCCGATCGATGAAGGCCCGCGGCAGGGAGAATTGATCGGCATCGCGTTCGCCGATGTTGTCAGGCGACGCGAACGCGCCACAGCCATCTGGTGTCGTTGTCGCGCCGCGCCTTGAAGTGGTCGACGCATTTTCTGGAACAGAGCGGGGTCCGCGAGCAATAATAGCGGACAAGGCCGAATTTTCCGTCGCAAATGGCGCAACGCTTGGCGCGGCTGCGCTGGAGCTGTCGATCTCTGTCAAGCATGTCCGTTTCCACCTGATCGCCCATGGATATTGCTCGTCGTCGCACGTCGCGCATGCATAGAGCGCGGCTTCGGGGTCGTAGTGATGCGCCAGGTCGCGCGGCGTATACGGGCACCGGGCGCAGAGCTTTACTCTCATGTGCCGCCTCCCAAAGCCGCGGGCGGAATGGGCCGGCGGACCTTCGTCCCGGGACGCTGCTGCAGGATCTAAGCGCAACCACCCTGCAACGCCGCTTCCCGATCGCGTATGAGGCTACGGCGCTGCGTAGGTCGGTTCAATTGTACGGAGGTAAGCGGGAGATATCGAAAGGGTTTGCAGTCCTATACCAAGGTTTGTGCACCTGCTCTGTATTCCCTCGGGTACCGGCGGTAAGCACCTACGCAAAACATCGGACATGCCGACGCGCTGGTTGGATCCCGATCAGTCTCCAACCACTTTTGAACGAATTGCCGATTTTTTGCGCAAGTGCTCTAATCTGGAGCGGGTGGGCCGGAACGGTCTGAGCATGCAGCAAAACCAGACCATGGGCGTCAGAGGTTTGGCCGCGCAACTCGTTCTCGGCGGCCTTGCGCTGGCCCTGGTGATCCTGACTCTCGCCCGCTTGCATGCTGACCTCGCTACCGCCGCGTTCGCCTGCCTTATCGTGCTACTCCTGCTTTCGCTGATGGGCAGCTTCGTTGCGACGGTGCTGCTGTCCCTGCTCGCGGTGGCGGGCCTCGACTATTTCTTTGCACCGCCGGTGTTTCACGTCGCGGTCGATAACCCGCACCACCTCTTCGTGCTGGCCGCCTTCTTCCTAACGGCACTGGTTGCGGCGCGCCTGATCGGACATGTCCGCCGGGAAAGGGAGATCGCGCGTGCGGCAGAAGCCGATTTCAAGCGCCGTTACATCGCCCTGCAGGAGAGCGATCAGCAATGGCGGGCGGTTTTCGAGCACAATCCGGTCATGTATTTCATGGTCGACGCCGAAGGCCTGGTGCTGAACGTCAACACCTTCGGCGCCACGCAACTCGGCTACACGGTCCAGGATCTCGTCGGTCAGTCGGTGCTCAGGGTGTTTCTGCCGGGCGAGCACGACCTCGTTCGCAAGTGCCTCGCCGTCTGCCTGGAAAGTCTCGGACAATCTCACACATGGGAAATCCAGAAGATCAGGCCCGATGGCTCGTTATTGTGGGTGCGTGAGAACGCCAAGGCCATGCGGCGCTCGGACGGCCGTCTGGTCGTGCTGATCGCCTGCGAAGACATCACCGAGCGCAAGGCGACAGAGGGTGCCCTGCAGCGGAGCGAGGTCCTTCTTGCCCAGGCGCAGGAACTGAGCCGGACGGGCAGCTTCGGCTGGAATATCGCTACCGGCGAAATCTACTGGTCGAGGGAGACGTTCCGGATATTCGCCTACGATCCGGCGACGCCGCCGAGCACGAAGCTCGTCGTCGAGCGCACGCACCCCGAGGATCGCGCCGACGTGCGGGCTGTGATCGTGCGCGCCACGCGGGAGCATAGCGATTTCGAGCACGAATACCGGCTGCTGTTGCCGGACGGGAAGGTGAAGCACGTCCACGCGCTGGCGCGCGCCGCAATCAACGGAGCCGGTCATCTCGAATTCGTCGGCGCCGTGACCGATATCACGGTCGCCAAGGAAGCGGAGCAGAAGCTGCGCCGAAGCGAAGCCTATCTCGCCGAAGCGCAGCGCCTGAGCCATACCTCGAGCTGGGCATGGGATGTGCGCCGCCGCGACTTCATCTACCGCTCGGCCGAATTCTTCCGCCTGTTCGGTTTCGATCCGGACGAAAACGTGCCGGCGCAAGCGATCCAGGATCGCATTCCGCCGGAGGACCTCGAGCTGCAAACCGAGGTGATCCGCCGCGCCGTGAAGCAGAAGGACGGCGAGATCGAATTCGATTTCCGCATTGCTCTTCCGGACGGCTCGGTCAAGCGCGTGCATTCGCTGACGCATCCCGTGCTGGATTCCGATGGCGAGGTCTGCGAGCTCATCGGCACGCATATGGACGTCACCGAGCAATATGTCGCCCGGGAGAAGCTCGAGCAGACGCTGGTTGCGCTGCGTGAGAGCGAGCAGCGATTCCGCGACTATGCCGAGACGGCCTCCGACTGGCTGTGGGAAACCGGCCCCGACCATCGGGTCACGCAGCTCTCGGAACACACGCGGAACTCCGGTGTTCTGGCAGCCAGCGTGCTCGGCCGGATGCGCTGGGAGCTCGCGACCGATGCGGAAGCCGAGAAATGGCGCGAGCATCGCGCAACCCTCGACGCTCATCTTCCGTTCCGCGATCTGGTGTACCGAACGCAGAGCAGCGTGGGCGCGCCCATCTATGTGCGGACCAGCGGCAAACCGTTCTTCGATGCTACCGGAAAGTTCCTCGGCTATCGCGGTGTCTCGACCGACCTTACCGCGGTCATCCGCGCCGACCAGGCCGAGCAGGCGCTGCGCAAGGCGCAGGCCGAGCTTGCGCATGTGACGCGGGTCACGACGCTCGGCGAACTGACCGCCTCCATCGCGCACGAGATCAATCAGCCGCTTGCGGCGGTGATCGCCAATGCGGAGGCGTGCCTGGGCTGGCTCGGCCGCAGCCCGCCCAATCTTGCCGCTGCGCGCCGCTCGGTGGAATGGATCGTCGACGACGCAAATCGCGCAAGCGAGGTGATCCGGCGGGTCCGGGCGCTGGCGAGCAAGACCGATACCGAGAAGGCGTTGCTCGACATCAACGCGCTCGTGCGGGAGGCGATGGCGCTGGTGCAGCGCGAGCTTGCGAAAAACGAGGTTTCATTGCGGATGGAGCTGGCACCTCGCCTGCCCAGCATCTACGGTGACCGGGTCCAGCTGCAGCAGGTGATCATCAATCTCGTCATGAATGGGATCGAAGCGATGCAATCCGTCAAGGAGCGGCCGCGCCGGCTCGCGATCCGCTCCGGCCAGGATGATCTGGGCCGGGTGTATCTGAGGGTAGCCGATACCGGCACCGGGATTTGCGAAGCCGATGCTGAGCGCATCTTCACGCCGTTCTTCACCACCAAGTCCAGCGGCCTGGGCATGGGGCTTGCAATTTGCCGCTCGATCGTGGAGGCGCACGCGGGACGCCTGTCGGTGGTCCGCAACGAGGAGGGCGGCGCGACGTTTCAATTCGTGCTGCCGCTGCATCAAGAGGATGCGGCGTGAACGATCGGCCCAAACCAGGCGGTGATACGTCGGCCCACAAGGAGCCGGCCAACAACGCAGGCGATCAGCCGGCCGCGGAGCCGATGGTCTTTGTCATCGACGACGACATCTCCGTGCGCCGGGCGCTCATTAATCTGTTCGAGTCGGTCGGCCTCAAGGTCGAGGCGTTCGGCTCGGCGCCGGATCTGATGAAGACGCGGCTTCCGGAGGTCGCAAGCTGCCTGGTGCTCGACATCCGCCTGCCCGGACTGAGCGGGCTCGACCTGCAGGCCGAGCTTGCGAAGGCCAACGTTCACATCCCCATCATCTTCATTACCGGGCATGGCGACATTCCGATGACGGTGCGCGCGATGAAGGGCGGGGCCGTCGATTTTCTCACCAAGCCGTTCCGCGACCAGGACCTGCTCGACGCCGTGCGGACCGCGATCGAGCGGGACCGCAAACGGCGCGAGGTCGAGAAGACCGTGTCAGGCCTGCAGGCCCTGTTCGAGACGCTGAGTCCGCGGGAGCGCGAGGTGCTGGCGTTCGTGGCATCTGGATTGATGAACAAGCAGATCGCGGCCGAGCTCGGGCTTGCCGAAATCACCGTCAAGATCTACCGCGGGCATATCATGAAGAAGATGCACGCGAAGTCGCTCGCCGAGCTGATCAGGATGACCGAGGCGCTCGGCATCCGCCCGCAACGCCCGTCCGGCGTACAAACCTAAGTATGATTTTACAATCACGGCGCGTGAGCCCACTTTTTGCCTGGGCGACCATGCTTGTGAGGGCGCCTTCCCGCCCCAGGAGGGTCGTTTTGCCTGCGCCTTCGGTCATCTCGGTCATTGACGACGACGCGTCGGTCCGCGTCGCGACCAATAACTTTTTGCTGTCGCGCGGCTATGTCGTTCACACCTTTGCCTCGGCCGAGGAGTTCCTGGCCTCAAGCCATCTCGATGAGACGAATTGCGTGATCGCCGACGTGCAGATGGCGACGATGAGCGGCCTCGATCTGCTTGCGAGCGTGCGCGCGCGCGGCTACCGGGCACCGTTCATTTTCATTACGGCGTTTCCAGACGAGGGCGTTCGCGCCCGCGCCATGAAGGCCGGCGCCGTCGGCTTCCTCGCCAAGCCTTTCGCGGCACCACACCTGATCGAGTGCCTCGACACCGCGCTGCGCACGCGCGGCTAGAGCATTTCCGGTTCTGATTGAATCAGAACCGGAGCTCTAGATTCTTGTTTTGACGCGTTTTCTTCACGCGAACCGGTCCCCACTTCGCTCGAAAACACTCTAGCCGTACGCTTTCTTCACCTTGCCGAATGGCAGAGCTGAAGCACCGCCAGCCTGGTTACAGCGGCGCCTGCGTGCGCGATTCGCGCGCGGCCATGCGCTCGGGCAGCTCGCGGGCGACCTTGGGCCGCAACTCCACGAGATCGATGAAGACATCCGCCTGGCGCCGCAGCTCGTCGGCGACCATCGGCGGCTGGCTGGAAATCGTCGATACGACGGTAACGCGCACGCCACGGCGCTGGACGGCTTCCACCACCGGGCGGAAATCGCCGTCGCCGGAGAACAGCACCATCTGGTCGATGTGCTCGGCGAGCTCCAAGGCATCGACCGCGAGTTCGACATCCATGGAGCCCTTCACCTTGCGGCGGCCGTTGGCGTCAATGAACTCCTTGGTCGCCTTGGTGACGACGGTGTAGCCATTGTAGTCGAGCCAGTCGACCAAGGGGCGGATCGAGGAATATTCCTGATCCTCGATGATCGCGGTGTAGTAGAACGCGCGTAGCAGGTTGCCGCGGGTCTGGAATTCCTTCAGCAGGCGCTTGTAATCGACATCGAAGCCGAGTGTCTTGGTCGTGGCGTAGAGATTGGCGCCGTCGATGAACAGCGCGATGTTCGGAGAGACCGTCATTGAGGCAATCACCTCTCGGGCTGGATATCGAAGCAGGGCCAGATCTTTCAAAATCCCATCGCGCGGCGTGCGAACGTCTGTTGCCTGCAATCAGCTTTGCTCAATTGCGCAAAAGGTTAGGTGCACGTGGTTAATGTCTCAATTGTACCGAGGTAAGCGGCCGATATGGAAAGGTATGCGGGACCTATACCTAGGTTTATCGGGGTCCGTAGCCTTACGGGTTCTGCGGCAGTGACGGCTGATCCGAGACATCAGGCGTCGCAATGGCGGACATGTGATGTCGTCGATAAGCACTGGTGGTTATAAAAGCCGCACCAAAAGGCCGCGCGCTCAACATGAGATGATGAATGTAAGCCATGCTGCTTTATTTCGAGCTATCGGAAATCAGCAAGTCGCCGCGGGCCGCGAGCGGTCACGCCGCTCCCGATACCGCAGGACATTTTTGGAATGAAACGTCTGGGAGCCGGGGCACTTTTGATACCCCGCCAAATCGCGGTGCATCTAAGTCGCCGATCGCGGTCTGACGGAAGCCGTATTCACTTCTGGACCGTGCTCGGACTTCAAGTCTGCATCAGTTCTGTACGCATCACGCCGCCGGGCGTAAGCTTTGCGGCATTCGAGGACAAGCCATGAGCGACTTCGACGAACGTACCCAGGCCAACATGGACGTTGTGCTTGACGAGGTCTGCGCCGTCCTGCCGAGCGGCGGTGACCATGAGAGCCGCAGGTTCATCGCCGAGCAGCTGATCCTGGCCGCGCGTGCCGGAAAGACGTCGCTGGGCGAGCTGACCTATATGGGCCGAAGGGCGCTGGTTCATCTCCAGCAGAGGTCGGCGGCTTCGGGCGACACGTCCCATTGCGGTTGATCGCGCTTCGCCGCCAGAGCGTCGCACACCTGTTTCGATGGATGCCGTTGAGGTGATCGTCACCTCGGCCTCGATGCGCCGCATATGCGGTGCGTCGAGTATTCCGGAGGCTCACCAGCGACGACTCCGGCGTCTCTGGAATACTGGATCGTTTGGTCAGGTGTTCAGCCCGGGGACATGACCGACGGGTGTTCGGGGACATAGCCGACACTTTTTCCGCTCGCCAAGTCGATGATAGCGACTTGGTGTGCGGCAAAGAAGACCCCGTATTGCGCACCGTTTGCCAATGGGCGAATGGCAAGGCGCTCACCGCGGAAAGCCTGCGGGACTTTCCAAAGACGTCCCTTGAAGCTGACATAGGCTTTGGTCGTGGAGACACGGCGCACGATCTCGTGGCTGTCGTATTCGACCTTCGGCAATCGATC
>NZ_AXAI01000034.1 GCF_000472425.1 Bradyrhizobium sp. Tv2a-2
GCAAGCGCCTCGGCCTCAAACACATCCGCACCAAGCCCTACACCCCACAAACCAACGGCAAGGCCGAGCGCTTCATTCAAACCAGCCTGCGCGAGTGGGCTTACGCCCAGGCCTACAACACCTCAAGAGAACGCGCCGCCGAGCTGCCAAGATGGCTCCACCGCTACAATTGGCATCGTCCTCATGGCAGTATCGGGTCTGTACCACCAATCAGCAGGCTCGGCTTGGCCGGGTATAACCTCTTGAGGCTCCACATCTAGAGTGTGACTCGGGCGTTATGTTGCCGAAATCCGTGGCGCGAATACCTTTCAAATGGTGGGCGCAACCAATTTGCACCGAACCGTCGCCGTCGGCAGCTCGTGCCCGCTTACCTTCGGAGTGCTTGCTCCGCGATATCGCAGCCTAATTCTCGTTGGATGTTGCGTGGCTGCTACAGCAAGGTCGTCTGATCGGCGGCTGCGCCCGTCGGGACGATGTAGGCAAATGAAGAAGCTGTGGCTTGCGGCCGCCAGCGTCATTGCGTTTAGTCCCCGCATTCGGTGCTGACATTGCCGTGCGGCCTGGTTACACTGATACGCCTCTCCTAACGGCCGCGATCCGAGACGGGAGCGGTATCAAGGGAGATTTCAGATCGAGCCGTTGGACTTGCCTAGCACCTCATCGGATAGTTGCAGCGGCAGATCGGCAAGCGTGCGGCGCTCTCGTGATGAGCAAGGTGAGGTCCAGCTGTTACCGACGGGAAGGACAACGTCCCCTCGCGCATCGCAGGGTTCACGAACCAGCCACTGGATGCCCCAAAATCGGACTGATACCGATCGCCGTCGTCGTCCCGCTTTCCGTCAGCAATTTTCAGCACTGCCACCGTCTAGTTCGATTGGCCCCAAGTTCTTAAAAAAGAGATCGTCGCCAAGGCCGAAAATCAAGAGCCTTGATCTCGGCTCGGGCGCCTTCTTGAATCATCCGTGTGCCGCAGCCAGCCCGCTCGCGCGTTGCGTATTTGGGAAGGCAGATCGGAGGTTCCTGGCGCCCGGTTCCCTGCTTTGGATCGAGACTGCTTATTCGCCAGCCGGGGAAGGCGCGTCGTCGTGCCTAAGGTGTTGCTTTCGGATGCTATAGCTGATCAGCCAGATCGCGCTCACCGCGATCGGCACGAAAGCCGCGGTAATGAATGTGGGCTCTACATGCAGTCCGACTTCATGGGCGCCCTTGGCAAGATAGCCGAACAGGCTGACCACATAATATCCGATTGCCGCAACCGACAACCCTTCAACCGTGCGCTGCAGCCGCAGTTGCTGTCTCGTACGCTCGTTGATCGCATGCAACAGGTCACGGTTCTGCCGCTCGATTTCGACATCGACACGCGTTCGCAACAAATCGGCCGCTCGCGTCAGCTTGAGGGATAGATTCGTCTGACGATCCTCCATCATTGCACAGGTTCGCATCGCCGGCGTCATGCGGCGCGCGAGGAATGACGACCAGGTCGGGTAGCCCGCCACGTCCTTGCTTTCAACGATGGATAGCCGCGATTGCACGAGCTCGTTGTAGGCCCTGCTGGCGCCGAAGCGGAACAGACTGCCCGCCGCGCCTCTTTCGAAGCTGGCGGCCAACGCTGTCAGTTCCGTAAGCAAATGGTTGTTGATCTTCAGCCCCTCGGCACCTTGCATATCTTCGAGCACCTCAACGAGACGCCGATCAATTCGATCCACGGAGGGCGCTAGCTCAAGGGCCACCGAGAGACCAAGCAGCGCCATCGGACGGTAAGTCTCGATTTCGAGGAGACGTTGCACCAGCGCGCCAAGATCGTCCGGAGTAAGCCCGAGATCATAAACCAGAATTCTCGTGAAGCCTAGCTCGTCCAGTCGGAAGTCAGACGCCACAATGGCTCCGTCATCTTTGACACTAGCCATCGCCAGACTGCTTCTGTCAAAGATCTGTTCGGCTCGTTCTATTGGAGAATTACCGCGCTCTACCTCCAACTTGATGGCAACGAGTAACTGTCCGGACTGCTCCAGCGAGCGGATGAAAGATTGAACGCTATCAGCGATTTCGCCAAAGTCACGAGTCGCAGAGTTATTCGCAGTGCTCCAGATCCATGTGAAGGTTGCAAATTCAGAATGCTGCTCCCAGCGCAGCACGACCTGCCCGATCCCAATCTGGTGATGTTTGGCCGAGGGATCGGGAGGCGGAAGCTTGTGCTCACGGCAGAACTCCACGAAGCAGCGGCGATCCCTTGTGGCCGTTTCCCCCTGTGCGAGAAAAGCAAGGTGGACGACCCCAAATGACGAAACAAGGCGCGTGAACGGCCGCGCATGCACTTCATTGAGCACGGCTTCACGCTGCGGATGCAGCTTGAATAATCCCAAGTTGAACTGCTGAACCATTTATCGAGGCCTTGCTTCGTAAAGACGACCAACCGTCGGCACTACCACTAGCGCCATACGCGATGCCGAGTGGGGGTCCGCGAGGCCGCGAGCGACCTCACATCGGCGATCGACCGCACCGCGGCCTTGCGCTGGACGAGACGTTGCTGACAGATTTGGCGCCAGCAGGTTGGAGTGGACCACACTCATCGGGATTCAACTCACGCTTTTAACGACATCAACCGCCTTTATCGTCCGACGACTTAAGTGAAGTATCGACATTGTTGATCAATGCGCGTATCGGCGCGGTCGCAGCCCGCCGCCCTTCCCTGCGCCAACACCGTCCATCACCGTTCGACGATTGCTCCGATCGGCCGCATCCTTGGCGGCCCCAGACGCAAACGGCCGTTGACCGCTATCGAACGACTGGCGCGCTTGAAATGCGGGCAGTCCCATTTCCGTCGATGCCTTCCAGTGACCTGATCGCTGCCATGCGCCCCCTTGGCCAACACCAGCACCTTTCATTGCCCTTTGGCGACGCGCGCTTGTCGCTGTGAAACGGACGGCCGACCTTCGCGGCAAACATAGAACCGATGCACGCATTTTTAGTTTGCTGATCAAGCGTCAAAATGCGCCTTCCATCCTGTCGCTTTCATCGTCTTCCCTCGGGAAGGCGTTGCAGGATCTGGGCCAATACGATGCCGCCGGAAAGTTTCAGACGTTTTCGGAGCGCAGCGTCAGTTTTCTTAAACAGTCACCGACAAATCCGGACAAGACCAGCGTTTCGTATCGAACAGCGCGTCAGAGGATGTACCAATCTGCTCTTGCCGCAAAACCGCCGGCCGAGGCCCACCGCTTTGCACATCCGGCCCGGCTCATTGCTGCGGGAGACCGCACGTACCGCTTTTTCGCCAGGGCCTAGCTCGTTCATCAGATGCGAATTCCGGCCCGCCCGCTAATCTGCAGGCTTGGAAATAAACGGAAGTTCCAATTTTGGCGCCGAGCCAATGATCGCATGGACACCCCAAATTGAGGACCAAATGCCGTCCCGCACGATTCGCTGCGGCCATGGTTTGACCTCTTGGGCCCAGGAGAACTGGCGACCGCACCATGCATCTTTCCAGATACCTTGGGCCGGACCCAGCACCGCAGCCATTTGCTACGCGGTAAACCTGCGCAATAGTTGGAGCGCGATATTCAATCGAAGCAAGTTCTTCCAGGTCTCACACTAGCAAACCCCAAACCCACCGGACCATGTAGCACAGGCACTTAGCCACGCTCGAGTGCTCTGGCAGGAGGATGAACCTCCACTCGATATTCACGGCTGGCGGCAAGGACGCGACAACGGGCCGCCGTGGCCGTACACACAATATCGTGGCCGTACGCACAATATACCGACGAACTCCCTTCGCATCCCCTTCCCTTACCGGCCATTCGTCACTATCAGATCAGTGGACCTGCTGTTTTGGTTCGGCACGCTCACACATCCTGCAAAGGAGAAAACCGCTCATTCCGTTCATGCGATCGACAATCTTGGAAAAAATGGCGCCCTCGAAGATATCTTGATAGCTATCGTGAAGAAGATTGCCCAAAACGTGCCGTCTCTCAAAGTCCATACAGCAGAGTGTAACGTCGCCGTTTGGGAGAAGAACATTACGATACTGTCTTGCTTCAGTACATGTCAGAGCTCCGGTGAGTGGCTGTTGTGATTCAACCAGCTTGCGATCGACGCTTCCGGCCGTGCTAATCAGCGGCGAGGAGCGAACCAGTGTTCCGGCAGGAATTATCTCGGCGAGATCGGGAAACACCTCGCCTAATACCAGGAATTGAATGGATGGAATGTCCGCGTCAACCAATTGACGGATCAGATCGAGATACTTCTTTCTAACAAGCCGACTGTTCATGTATTCGCCATCATCGAAGACGTGGACCACAAACACTCTGAAGCGCAGCGCCCGTAAGCGCCGCAGGTCACGCTGATTCATTCCTACAAGCGTCGTGAAAATTCGGACGGCATGGCCGCGCGCATAAGCCAGCTCGACCATTTTAGTACAATTGCGATTCTGCCAAGGTTCGGAGTACCCGGAAAAACTTATGTCGGCTGCTCTTGGCACGCGCGCCAGACATCGCTGGAAATCTTCAAAGCTAAGATGCTTCACGTCAGAGACCGTTCGTTGGCGCGCAGCGAACTTATCCTGCGGACAATAAGCGCATCCGACGATGCAGCCCGTCGTCGTCGTTACTTCCAGGACCCTGCCCCCGGGAATATACAACTTTCTTGGATGGGACTCGTCCATTTTCCGTCTCTTGAGCTACCGTCCGACAAAGATGGCCGCGGCCGCAAGCTTAGTAACGCTCATGCAACAAGTATCGTTTCGGGTGGCTCCGGGCGCGCCATCTGCGGATGCAGATTTTGGACCACCGATGCGCCAATTTGTACGCCTTTCGCACGCGACGTCAGCTTCGCGACACCAGGCCTCTCGCGACACAGTCACCCAATCAATCTCGGGCGCAGCGCACGCACCTTGTCCGAGCGTAGACGCCTCATGTCGAGAATAGGCCAAGTTGTTGCGAATGCGGCACGTTGTATCCGCAAAAGCACGAGCGTTCTGTGGAACCGGCGTTGGCCCAGATCGTGCAGATGCTGGGAGAAGACACAGCAATCGTGACGGCGGAACAAAGGGTTCACGGCGGCGGATGTGCTGCTGCGTAAAGGTGAGACAATGGCCGCCCAAGCCGTTGATGTGTGCGTAGTCGGCAGCGGCGCCAGCGGCTCGATAGTCGCTCATGAAATCGCTCGAAATGGCTTCCGGGTGCATGTTTTGGAAGCAGGCCGGACGCTTCCGCCTGGCGCTACACTGGCGACTGTTCAAAGCGATGTGGGCAATGCCCTCGTGCGCTCTTCGATCGGCACATTGACCCCGTTCGGACGGCCATGGAGCGTATCGGCGTTAGGCGGCGGGCTTACATTGTATGCCGGAATAGCCTTCCGCTATCGCAGCGCCGATTTCGACGCGCGAGCACATGTGGCCGCAGACGCACTCGACCCTGCCTGGCCGATCGACTACGCCGAGCTGCGCCCCTATTACGATGAGCTCGAACTGCGGGTGGGAGTGGCACGGCTAGCCGGCGCGGATCCTCTCGAGCCGCCTAGCGATCCCGCCGTGCTACCGCCACATGATTATAGCACTCAGGGTCGATTGATCGCCGGCACCGCCGAGCGCTTGGCAATGCAGCCGTTCCCCACCCCGCTGGCGATCAATTCGGCTCCGTACGCGGGCCGCCCCGCCTGTGAGCGCTGCGGTCCATGCAACGAACACTTATGTACTACCGGCGCCAGAGCAGATGCGCGCTCTCCCTTCACCGACATCACCATTCCGTCAAACGTACTGACGGTTTCAGAGGGTAGCAAAGCGGCGCGCATCGAGCTCGGCGCTGTCAGTCGCGCCGATTCGGTTGAATGGCTGGACACTGTAACCGGGCAACGCGGTAGCGTTGGAGCCCGTTGCATCGTGCTTGCCGGCAACGCAGTGCAATCGGCAGCGCTACTGCTGCGCTCTGTGCATCGCGCGGCGCCCAACGGAATTGGCAATTCCAGCGACATGGTCGGCCGCGGCATTTCATTCAAGATCAGCGGGTATGTGTCGGGTCACATCACTGCGGATCGGCTGGAAGCGCCGCCATCCGGCGGTCCGTTCTCAACGGTTGCCTTGTCCGATCACTATTTCGACAGCGAGGCCCCGTCCGGTTTAGGCGGAATGATCTACGAAGCTAGTCCGGCCGAGCGCACGATCTGTGACGGAAACATAAGTGTACGACTGCATTTCCTGGCAGCCGACCAGCCGATGCATGACAACGCGATCCAACTATCAAATAGCTGGGATCGGCTGGGCTTGCCGAAGATCGTTCTTCAATACTGGACCCACCCGCTGGACAAGCGCCGATTAGGCTATTTGTCCCGACGCGCGTCCGAGTTGCTGGCCCAAGCCGGCGTGAAAAAGATCGAGTATCAGGATTCCAACTATCAGTTTGGAAGCGGGCATCTGCACGGCGGCTGCCGAGCCGGCAACGATCCAACGCAATCCGTCGTCGACCGCTGGGGTCGGGTGCACGACATCGACAATCTCTACGTCGCAGACGGCGGCTTCTTTCCATATGCCGGAGGCGTTAACCCGACCTTCACCATCCAGGCGAACGCACTGCGGATCGCTCGCAGAATAGTCACGCAATTGGCGTGACCCACGCAATTCGACAAGCGAAATCGAGCTATTCATGGTCATCTTAGCGCCCAATCCCGCTTTAGCCGCGAGCGAGGTTCATAGATCGGCATTGTGTCGTGCGCTGCGCGTTACGGCGTCGGCGAAATGGCATCTCAATCGGCGTTTTCCTGTCGTGATGACCCGCGCGTCCGGCGCGCATGTGTGGGATGTGGCTGGAAAGCAATATGTAGATCTCACCTCGTGCAGCGGGGCCGCGCCATTGGGCGCCGGATACGAACCCGTGGTCGCGCACGTTGCCTGCGAAATGCGCCGCACCGGCGGTATTCTGCCCGGGCCAGTGTCCATGCACCGGGTCGAGCTGGCTGAACGCCTGGCGGAGATCTTCCCATCTGCGCAGCGCTCGATATTTTTTTCGCACCGGCTCCTGCGCCACTACCGCGGCGGTCCGCTTGGCCCGCGCACACACGGGGGTCAACCTTGTACTCACCAGTGGATATCACGGGTGGCACGACTGGCACTTGCAGGATCGGCCGGCGATGGGGCTGCCCGATCGGGACCGGGACAGCGTGGAGTTCGGTTACGACCTGGATCTGCTCAAGCAGCTCGTCAGCGAGCAGCATGTCGCCGCAGCGATCATCACTCCAGAGGTCAACTTCTTTCCACGGGCGTATCATCGGGAACTGCAAAAGGTGGTGCGCGAACATGGTGCTCTGCTGATCCTGGACGAGGTGATGACTGGATTCCGCTACGCGCATGGCGGTTACCATACCGCCGTTGGTCTGTCGCCCGACCTGATTACGCTGACTAAAGGACTCGCCAACTCTCGCCAACGGCATGGCGCTTTCCGCAGTGGTCGGCAGAGCGGACGTGCTTGAAGCGGCCGAGAAAACCTATTTGGGCAACACCTACCAGCGCGAGGTCACCCCGTTCGCGGCTGCGCTGAGCACACTGGAAGCGTTGCACGATGGGACCGTGTTGGCCCGAATACGGCAAGTCGGCGAGCAGCTCATTGACGGCCTCAACGAGGTCTTCGCCCAACAGCAAGTCAAGGCTTGGGCGTTCGCCTGGCCCACAATGTTTGACGTCGTGTTCGCCGATATGAAACTCGGCGACGCGTTTTTTCAGGAAATGTGGTCGCGAGGCTTCCTCATGCAATACGGAGGCCGATTCATGCCCTCTGCGGCGCTCTCCGATGCCGATGTGCAGGCAGCGATCGACGCTGCCGAACAGGCTTTGTCGACTGCATTGACTCGGACAGAGAGCCGCGGCGGGGCCGCCGACCGAATAGCCGCTGCCGTGCGGTTCGCCGGCGATCACTTCTTGGCAAGCCCCGACTCGATCCAACGGTGGTTGAGCGCGCCCAGCCGCTCATGAGCTCAAGCGTCGAACCGGGGGACAGTATGCCAGAGGTCTATTCTTTTTCCAGCTCGCCGGTGCTGCTCGGCGGCGAAAACCGGTCCGGCACCACTCTGTTAAGCGTTGTGCTGGACTCGCATTCCGAGTTGGTCATTGGGCCGGAAATCGACTTCCTGGATCCGCCAAATCTCGGGCCCCGCATCCTGCGCAGTATAGACCTGCTCGCCGCTCACGACACTAAAGTAACGGGCATCAGCAAGAGCACGATCGACCCGTTCTGGTTCGATGGCGTCCACTTCGTCGTGCAGTGTCGGCGCTTTGGCTTGGAATTCGACGACCTGCGCGAGCTGGTCACCAAAGTGATGGATGAGGTGAAAAACGACATCATCTCGTTTGCTGATCGATGCCGGCTCATCAATGAGATCGGTGAGTTCTGCAAGGCGCGCGCAGGCGCCTCTCGATGGGGACTGAAGCTGCAGCGCAAGATCGCTCAGATTGATACCTATGCTCAGGTCTGGCCACGCGCACATTTCGTCCACATCGTGCGGGACGGTCGGGACATCGCCGCCTCACATCTGAAAACGGTGCCGGATTGGGGTTACCGGACCGCAGCCGAAGCAGCGCTAGGCTGGCTTGAAGTCGTGTCGCGGGCGCATTGCTCCGCGCCGGCTGATCGTTATCTCGAGGTGCGCTACGAAGATTTGGTAAGTCATTCCCGACCGACTTTGACTGGGATACTGGATTATCTCGGCGTTCCCTGGGATGAGGCCGTGCTGAGGCATGCCGAACACGAGCACGCGCTATTTGAGCGACCGTATGGCCATCCGGCGGCGGAGTCCGCAGGCAAACCGCTGCACGCAGGTCGGCTCGGTCGCCACGCCCAGGATCTGACACGAGCGGAGATTGCCGAGTTCGAGCGAATCGCGGGCGATGAACTGGTCCGCTTGGGCTATTTGTCGATGACACTGCCGGCGGTCGACGCGTGAGGAAGAGGAGCGTTTTTATTTGGTTTCGCGGATTGCCGCGCGGCTATCTGGCGCTACTTGGAGGGCAGACCGTATCGGTGCTGGGTTCTCAAGTGACGTTGTTGGCACTGCCGCTAACGGCGATCAGCCTCTTCGGAGCGGGGCCATCGGAGGTCGGCCTGCTCTTGGCTTGCGGGAAGGCGCCGTATCTGGTGTTAGGCCTGTTCGCTGGGGTCATGGTGGACCGCCTCCCGCACCGGCCGATCCTGTTGATCGCGAATCTTCTGATGGCGTTGACGCTGGCCACGATTCCGCTGCTCGCCGGACTCGGGCACCTCGGGATGGTTCAACTGTACACTGCAAACACGCTCCTTGGGGTGGCGGCTGTGATCGTCGACGTGGCCTATCTGGCATGCGTGCCCACCATGCTGGACCGAAGTCTGCTGGTGCGAGCGCAGAGTTCGCTTCAGGTTGGCCGTGCCGGCGCATTGGCTACAGGTCCGTTCCTGGCCGGCTGGCTCGTCAGCGTCGTCTCCGCGCCGATGGCGATCTTGGCCGACTCGAGCTCCTTCGTGTTCGCCGCGGCATTAATCTTTCTGGTGCCGGCGGGGACAGCAGACCGGCCGGCCGTCCAATCGCGGCGATTGCTCGATGAAATCGCCGAGGGCTTGAGCGCCGTGTTCGGCAACAGAAGGCTCAGGTCAGTCACGCTGGCGAACAGCACCTTCGTCTTCTGCTACAATGCCTATTCTGCTGTGTTTGTGCTGTATCTGACAAAAGAGCTGGGTTTGGGCGGTGGGACCATTGGCGTGGTGCTCGGCATTGGTGCATTCGGCGGCATACTCGGCGCGGTGATCTCTCCGTGGGTCGGCCGTGTCATCGGCCTTGGGCCAGTGTTGATGGTTGGTCTCGCCCTCAGCGCCGCAGGGATGGCTCTCGCGACACTGCTCACAGAGCCGGCATGGGCGGCAATAGCGTGCGTTGCGTTGTCGCAATTTCTGCTCTGGGTCGGCCAAGATATCTTCAACGTACAACAGGTGCCAATCCGATACGCGCTTGCTCCACAGTGGGCGCAGGGCCGGGTGAACGCGAGCATCAGGACCCTGGTGTGGGGTATGGCGACACTCGGCGCGTTGGCCGGTGGCGCGAGCGGCGCTGGACCGGGCCTGCGTGCCACCTTGTTCGCCAGCAGCTTACTGGGCTTGGCTTCAGTGCTGTGGATTTGGTGGTCGCCGTTGCGCCACACCCAAAAATTAGCTCAATTAACGACATCACTGATCGGCGGAAAGAGGCCCCTTGGAGATAAGGGAACTAAGCGATCTCGACGTTCGGCCGGGTCGGCTGATGCTGTGGCAAGTCGACGTGCCTGGTCCCGCCTGCTGGCAGCCTGACAGACGCCGCCCATCTCATATTCAGGAGGAACACCTCAACTATGCTGAGAATGGATTACCGGCATGGCTCGGCGTGGCCTTCGAATGGTCGGAGGAACTCGATCCTCGTCCCTTGACCCGTGCGATATTGGGCTGGGTCGACCGGCACGAGGCATTGCGTAGGCGATTTGCGAAGGACGGTCCGGCAATCACATCCGCTACTGTCGGTCCCGGCAAATCAATCGTCCACCGCACCGAACTGGGGTATTACATCGATCGCACCGAACTCGCTCGGTCACTGAAAAACGTATTCGACGCGCAGACGAGCCCCCTGCGCTGGCCTCCTTACGCACTCGCCACTGTCAGCAGGCCCGGATCGACTACCATCCTGCTCGCCTCTGACCACGCGATCACCGATCTGTACTCGCTGGCGTCGGTGCCGCACGACCTTACTCAACTGTACATCGCCGCTGTGCGGGGAGTGCGGCCGAAACTCGCGCCGGTGCAAAGCTATCTGGACTACGCCGAGGCCGAGCGTGTTCGTCTGACCGAGTCAGCCGTAAACGGCCACGCAATCGAGCACTGGCGCGAATTGATTGAGGCCAACGCTGGTCAACTGCCCCATTTCCCGCTTCCACTCGGTGTGCAGGACCAAACCATGCAGCGCAGTGGTCGGATGTGGCTGCTCGATCCGGTCGGGACACGGGAATTCGATCGGGCGTGTCGCACCGAAAATGCAAATACCGCGGTCGGGCTCTTTGCCGGTCTTGCATTAGCGGGTAAACGTCTAGCTGACCACCAGGATTTTCAAACAGTCGCCCCCTTCCACACCCGGGATGATCTGCGATGGAGGGGCTCTTTCGGCTGGTACGTCGGAATGAGTCCATTGCACTTCCGGGTGCCGGACGGCTTCCCGGAGTTGCTGCGCGTCACCCGTCTCGAACTGGTGCGGGCCAAGGAAACTGCGCGGGTGCCGTTTTCCAAGGCGATGGAACTGCTCGGCGTACGCCTCCGTGACCGCTTCATGGTATCATATATGGACCTTCGAAAGGTGCCTGGGTCGAATTGCTGGGCGCGCTGGCGGACGAGTTTTCTGATCAGCTGTAACGCCGATCCGCATGAGGCCTATTTTTGGATCAACCGGTCGCACGAGGGAATCTGCGTGAACTTTCGTCACCCCGGCACAGCCACCGCTCGAACCTCGACGGACAACTATCTGGCCGAATTTGCCGCACTGTCTCGCAGGATCAGCGGGGCATTGCCCCGCTTTTGAGTTCTTTCCCGGCACTACGGCCAAACAGGTGACGGCCGACGACGGTCGCGCAATAAACGAGTTCCTCGCGGGCATCCCAAACAAACGCTCTCGGCTTGCGCCAATTCTCCTCCGCGCCGCAGTGCCCATCGCACTCGACCGATTTCGGCATCGGCAGTGGTCCGTCGTCGGCAAGCGTACAACCCGCCGCGAACAAGGCCGCTGCGAGCAATATGACGACCGCTGCGGAGGGTGTCGAGACGAAGCGGCAGCAGGAGCTGCTGCGGCAGCTCCGTTGCACCGAGATGCAGGCTTATCTGCTAAGCGCTCCTAAGCCCGCTTCCAAGGTGCGGAAGTTCTTCTCGCCGCAAGGTGCGCCAGATAGTCTTGCACCTGCGGGCTGACCGTAAGTGCTCCAGTCGCCCCATAATGACGGTTGATGCCGAGCGTGGGGCCGCGCGAGCGACGATTGGCGCCAAGCCCGACGCTTGAGCTCATTATGCGAGCAGCGGGTCAGATCCAGATACTGATTAGCTTGATCGGCATATTGGCGACATAGGTCGGCGGATCGGTCTCCTAGAGCTTGCTGGCGTATCGTTTAGTGAGGCAAGCAGGCCCTATTCTCCGCGGTTTTGCGCGCACGTGGGGGGTCGGCAGGAACTGCGCTCATCTTCGCGGGAAAAAAAGCCATCGGCTTTCGCTCGCTCAACGCTCCTTCGTCCACAGCATGCCATCGCACCAAACGTGCCCAATGCGCCCCCATTCGCAGGCAGCTGCGACGTCCGGGAAGAACCCACATCCATGGTGGTTGGCGCTCGTATTGCAAAGCAACGGAATGCCTGTGAGCTTTTCATATTCGACGAGAAGCTCAGCTATTTTGTGCTGAGAGGTTCTGGGAACTGTCTGCAATCGCGCGGATCCGTCGAGATGTACAACAGCAGGGATTTTGTCCTGCCACTCGGCTCGCGTCCGGTGATCGAACAGCATGTAGCGGTCCGGCGTTCCGGGAATAAAAATATCCGGCGCACGATCCTCCAAACATATCGGCGCTACGGGACGAAAGTGTTCCCGAAGTTTGATGTCGTTGAGACGATCCTTCATCCCCGAAAGAGTGGCGCTTGCCAGAATGCTTCTGGCACCCAATGCCCGTGGCCCAAGCTCGGCGGGGCCAGTGAGGAAGATGACGGGCTTTTTGCTCGCGAGCAGGATCGCAAGCTCTCGCATACTGCAAGGCGCAGCGTCCCATTCGGGCGGGACTTTGCTGTCTCGAAGGGCCGGACCACTGTAGACCGACCATTCCAACTCCACCAATCCCTTCTGCACCGCCATTGCAGCGCAAGCGGCACCGATGGCCGACCCGCTGTCATTCGGAAAGGGGGGCACCCAGACAGCATCGAACAGACCGCTTGCACGTAGCGCACTGTTCCACTTGATATTGAGGCCACCGCCGCCGGATATGCACAAGTTGCGTGGTCCAAGAGACGAATATCGCTGCAAGGAGATCGTCACTCCGCGGATCAGGAGCCGCTCGAGAAAGGCGTGAAAGGATGCGAGCACGTCTTCAGGTGCCATGGCCTTCAGCCTAAGTCGCGCTCGCTTTGAGGAAGGCATGTACGGGCGCATGAAACGTGTCCCAGTTGGTGATGTTATTTATGTCTGCACGGTAACGCCGCGCAGGCTCCGTGTCGGCCGCAAAGTGCTCCTCGTAGAGCTCCCGAAATACGGCGACGATGTTTTCATCAACAGAACCGAGAGCGATGTAGGCCATCAGTTTGCCGGCAAGACCCAGGTCTTCCAATCTGGGGCGGTTCGCCTGCTTATACGGTCCGAAGTAATGCCCTGCTGCGCCGTAGGCGTAAACAGTCGTCGGAAACAGGCATTCGAGAAATCGGGGCTTTCGGCGCTCCACATGATAGAGACGTGGAAAGGTGCCGCCGTCCCACACCAAACAGAACGCAGGCTCTCCGAATTTGGCAAACGGGCTGGTGCAGTATGCGGATGCTATATGGCTCGTGACGTGTGGATAGCTTCTATATGGGAAGAGCTTGCCATCAAGCATCAGCCCAAAACCATCGCGAGAGGCGAGGACGCCCTCAGCATGGTTCTCAACATAAGGCGCCCCAGTGAGAGCGATAGGTGTCGCCCCGCTGAGCACTTCGAACTGGGAGCTGCCCTCCCCAATCCAGCCGTCGACTACGAATTGATCAACATCACCTGGATCCAGACGGTGCTCCGCCAGAGCACTGACAATTGCGTCGAGATTATCCATGTTTGGATAGCGCGGATTGTTACCCCGTTTCTCCTGCTCGACACAAAAGGCCAGCTGACCGTCCTCGACAAGGGCGATCGCTGCGTCATGCGTCAGCTTTATACCGCAAATCCGCACGGTGACTCCATGTTTGGCGCCGATAGTTCAAATGATGAAAGGATCTAATCAAAAAGCCAAAGCAGGCGAGCAAAAGCTGGACGTTTCCGCTAACGGTTTCACCTTGGGGGGGGACCGGTTAAGCTCAATCAGCGTGGATAAACGGTCACCCGTTGGGAGTACGGCACCAGCCTTTCCATGAATGGGCCCGCCGCACAGCTCAGGGGGAGTCTTCGATAGCTGCTTCCAAAGCCACAGCTGGAGCATTTGCGCGAGAGGCTCCCGCTCGCGCGGACTGCGTTTAAGGCCTCAGGCATGAATTACCTCGTTCTTGCCTTGCCAGCGAAACACCCCCCATCCGTGAACGGGGCCGACCGCACAGTTGGCCACCCCCGGGCCCAAGTTTGGGCTGGTCAGCAATGAGCGTCGCGCTACACTGTCGGCATTGAGCCTGCGTAGCGTGTGATACATAATCGTTCTGGTCGCGGTCCCGCGGACGGTCGGCATCAGATGTGATGTTCCAAGGATTTAAGGTCTGAAGTCGCCCGTCAGTTGCCGAATACACCCCAAACGCGGCGATGTCGCAGGATGCACGGGCATTCCTATGGCATCGCGCTCGAGTTGAAGCGACCACCAGTTCTCGTAGTAGCTTTGTGAGCCGGCGCGGCTCTAAGCTATGCGGCAAGGCGCCACCAAGCGATTTTTTCGCGCGTTCGTCTAACCGAGCGCTTTTGGTGCGCTTTGCAGGAAACTGCAGGAAACTAGAGCCATTGGCCCTTGTGGCCAATCACTCGATCTTAGCTCTGGCCATGGAAAGCGCTCACGGGCTTGAATCGACCGGTGCGTCAGGTTGCAGGAATGAGGGGAACACGGCAGGCGCGCGGCGGCGTATCGGTGGTCGCTCCCCATCGAACTCTATTGGAAGCGCGATCAAGCGTGCTCAAAACGTGAGGGGACCGCCCGGAATATATCGATGCTCTCGATCTGGGGTTCAGCCAACATCTCCCGGAGTGAGTTGATTGGAACTGGACGGAACTCCGGCCGCAGCGAGCTCTTGCAGCCAACACGTGCGGAAGCTTGGTGCGAAAAATGTGCCCAGGCTCGCCGGGGAGCTCATCGGGACGATCGAGGCGCTGGCGGTTGGTCGCCAAACTTGGATCTGCGGCCCCTTCGGGTTTGTCCTGGCAGGACAGTGTTTTCTGAACAGCGCATCATTGCGAGCCGCGATGATTATGGGTCCATCCGCACCTTCGAATGCGTCGAACAACGGCTACGTCAGGACTGCCCGTAGGATGCCGTTACGGACCTCTCCGTTAGCTGCGCGAGTAACGGCTGGTCAACCACCCCGATCGTGTCTCCAATTGGGACGTTGTCATTATTGCGACCGCCCCCGTGCGGTGCCGCTCAGTGCTCGCCGTCAGCAAGCCGATCGCGCCCTACATCGCGCTGCCATGATCCATAAGCTGCCATGATCCATAATCTGGATTGTAATCCGCGGTGCCGTTCCACCTGGCATACCGGATATCATCATCGTGCCGGAGAATGTTTGAACAATTGGTTCATAGCCCGGATCCAGCTTTTTCGGATCGCTCATTTTATGGGCATCGAGATCAGCCGCTGGTTGCGCGTCATCAACGCTTCGGCTCCGCGTCCGATGTTCCCGGTGCACGGGACCGCATATCTACGACATCGGCACCATCGAATTTTTGATGCGTCAGAACGAACCGATCCGCTTGCGCAAGCAACCGCATGGAGCGTTTCAGATGGCAAATTGTGGGCATGAACGACAAGAGTCCCGCCAAGCACAATGGGCAGCCAGCGGATCGGTACGCGATGACATGCTCATAGTTCTCCCGCACATGGCAAAAACGCGCTTGGCACCAGCCCTGATTGCAGCCTTCGCGTTACGTCGGTCGCCTGGATATGACATTGCCCGCTGCTCGGCAGTGTAAACCGTGCATTTAACGTCAGCACGATCATGTCGCGATTTCGACTTACTATTGACGCGAGCGCACGGCAGTGCGCCACAGAAGCAGGCGGACTATCACATCCGCGGCAAACTGCGACTACGGCAATGTAAGCGAGAATGACAATGCAACCTCGGACGCCCTGTTGCTCTCGATGCAGTTCGGCATGCCGTGACGAAGTTGCGTCTTGATCCGACTGCGCAGGCGACATTTGCCGCAAGCAAAGCATTGGGCCGATTTCCCGCCCCTGGTTTCGAGCGTCGGATGACCGATCAGCACAACAGTAGACGCGTGAAAGGAGTGGCGAATGAACGTATCGAGTGAGCAACGACCGACTAACCCGCACGATCCCCTTCACTATGCACCCCGCAGGCGTGCGGAACGGACGGGGGGCCATTTGCCGACTGGGATCCCGGCTGTGAGCGAAACGAAATTCGATCCCCCCTTCAGAATTGATCCCGCAAGCTCCCACTTTGCGGCGTCGCTCGAAACGTACCTTGATGCGCCCATCGACGAGTCCCTGAACCGCAGCCTGACCCCCGAAGTTGTGCCGGAACCGCCGGCAGATGCACACGAGCGATCGCAACGGCACAAATTGCTATGGCGGAGTGGTGGCGTCGCGGCAGCTTTCGGACTTTCGGCAGCTATAGCTCTGATTGTGGTTACGGTGCTCCCTTCATTGCGAGACCACGGCAATGGTTCGGAAGCAGAAATCAATCCACCGCGTCGCGAACTTCAATCGCCGCTCGCATCGGACGAGAGCGATCGGCCGATGACTCAGGAAAAATCGAAACGGCTGCTCGAGCAGTTTATGCGGTGGCACCAAAAAGCGGCTTTCGCCCAACATCAGCAATAGACAAACTGCTGCGAAGAAGAGGTATCACTGACCATGACTGTCGATGCGTCCCATATCATCCACGCGCGAAGCTCCTGCCAGCCCGCGCATTGGACGACAGCTCTGATAACCGTCCTGCTCGCGACAGCCGCGAACGCTGGGCCGGACGAAAACACCAATGCGGTGCGTGACCTCGCGGGTCACGTCGGGCCGATCATCGGCTCGGCTTTGTCCTGCCATGACATCCCGCAGAACCGTATTGACGGCGTTGCCGAGAAGTTTAGGGCCGTAATCAAGCAAAACTCGCCCAACAATGCCGACCGCGACGATCTGCTGCGGGTGTTCGACCGCCATGTCAACGATGGGCGAACTTCCATCACATCGGGCAAGATCAATTGCGCAGCGGCCGAGCGCGAGCTCGCCGATCTTGAACAATCGCTCTCCGCACCCAACTCCCCATCGGGCGCAGCATCGACCCCGTCGAGTGTCAGCGCCCCGGCGTCTGCCGCGGCCGCTGCCGTGCCCACGACGACGCAGCCCGTTACCAGCACTGCGCGCTCCGCGACTGACCGCGAGATCCGGTTTGGTATCGTGGCGCCCTTCTCCGGTGCGTCGCGCGAGCTCGGGCGCCAGATGAAGTTCGGTATCGATACTGCCTTCAACCGCATCAACGATGCGGGGGGCCTGGAGGGAAGAACGTTGCGACTGATCGCCGCCGACGACGGCAATGAGCCGACGCGAACGCTACCCGCGATGAAGCAGCTCTACGAGAAGGACCAGGTCTTTGCCTATGTCGGCAATGTCGGAACAGCGACTGCAGCCGTCGCAGTCCCTTACGCGCTCGGACATCACGCGCTGTTTTTCGGGGCTTTTAGCGGCGCCCCTAACCTCCGCCATGATCCGCCGGACCGCTATGTGTTCAACTATCGCGCATCTTACACAGAGGAGACCGATGCGGCCGTGCGTTATCTCTTGAAAGTCCGCGGCCTGCAGCCGAAGGAGATCGCGGTGTTCGCCCAGCAGGATGCTTTTGGCGACGCCGGATTTGCTGGGGTGACCAGGGCATTCCGCTCGCTTGGCCTGAACAGCACAAAGATCCTGCGTCTGGGCTACAAGCGGAACACCGTCGATGTGGACGGGGCGTTTAATTCGCTGCGTGCACAGAAGGCAACCATCAAAGCCGTCGTCATGGTCGCAACCTACAGGGCAGCGGCGAAATTCATCGAGAAGAGCCGCGCCCTGACTCCCGGCATGATCTACACAAACGTCTCGTCAGTGGGCGCGAGCGAGCTTGCCGATGAACTGATGTTGCAGGGCCAGCGCTTTGCAAGTGGCGTCATCGTAACACAGGTCGTACCAGCGATCGACGGCTATTCGAGCGCGGTTCTCGACTATAAGAACGCGCTTGCCAAATACTTCCCGGGCGAGCCACCCAACTATATCTCGTTCGAGGGCTTTGTCGCCGCCAACGTCTTGATTGAGGGGATCAAACGAGCTGGCCCACAGCTCGACGCCGAGAAGTTGATCGAGATGCTCGAGAATACGCACAATCTGGATCTCGGCCTCGGCACGCCCCTCAACTTCGGACGCTCCGAGCACCAGGCATCCCATAAGGTCTGGGGCACCGCGATCGATGACAATGGCAAATACGAACCGTTGGAGCTCGATTGAGCCACTGAAGTTGGAGCACGTAACTCGCCGGGGGAAAGGCGAGGATCTCACTGAATTCTGATTTCCCATTGCATCGCCATTCGTCGGGAGTGGGGACATCCCGCTTCCGACATGGTTTGCTGTGCTTCACCACGCAGGAAAACGCCGTCAGGCCGCTCGTGACCGATGAAGTGCACGAAACCGAGCCGGCGGGCGACGGCACGGTGTTCTGCAAGGCGCCTTCCCGATAGGTCACCGGGTTCAGTTTGCGGACAAATCGCATTTTTGCCCGATCGTGGAAGGACACAAAACTTGCCTTCAAGGAAACGCGTCCCACATTTTCGTAAAAAGGGGCCAGTTCATCTTCGCGCATCCGAACGACATTCGTAAGGCCATTGATTGCGCGCTGGAGAAGGGCCGGGACAAGGCGTTTATGGCTGAAAAGGCGGGCGAGGTCATGGCTATCCTGCCTACGGCCATCCGTTTCTGGATGGCAATGGCCGCACGATCATGCTGGTGCATGCCGAACTCGCGCGGCGCGCAAGCTTCAGCATGGATTGGTCGGCTACGTACAAGGATCGTGTCCATCGCCCCTCTGACCCAGGAGCTCGCCAGACGGCGCCTGTCCGAAAGTAAACGCACCATGTCTGAAATTCGTCAACCATCCAGCACGCGTGTCGGTTCACGCATCTGCCGCCGTCATTCAGCTCATGATCGCTTCCCTGAAGTGAGCTTCATGTGTATCAGGCGCACCTCCTCGTACCTTGGTGAGTTGCTTCCGAGGCCACACAGGATCTTTTCCCCTGCTTGACTGGCGCTTGGATGCGCCAATCTGAGCGTTCAGTTTGGCTAGCGCCACTTGTTGCCTGCAAGTGGCAAGGCGATATTGGCCTGCTTCTTGCTGTTCTAACGCAAATTCGTCAGCAGACAGCAGTCATATGGTTGCGACAGAGGAAACATTTTATAGTGTGATCAGACGCCAGGGCATCACACGTCGTAGCTTTCACAAATTCTGCAGTCTCACGGCGGCGAGTCTTGGGCTCAGCCCGCTCGCGGCGAGCCGTATCGCCAATGCGCTCGAAACCAAACCGCGAGTACCCGTGATCTGGCTGCACGGGCTTGAGTGCACCTGCTGTTCGGAGAGCTTCATTCGCTCGGCACATCCTTTGATGAAGGATGTGGTGCTGTCCATGATCTCGCTTGATTACGACGACACAATCATGGCGGCGGCAGGCCGGCAAGCAGAAGCAATCCTCGAGGAAATCCGAACCAATTACAAAGGCGAGTATGTCCTTGCGGTTGAAGGCAATCCGCCGCTGAACGAGAGTGGCATGTTCTGTATGCAGGACGGCAAGCCATTCGTCGAAAAGCTGAAGCTGATGGCGGAGGATGCGAAGGCAATCATCGCCTGGGGCACCTGCGCGTCCTGGGGTTGCGTGCAGGCTGCCAAGCCCAATCCGACCCAGGCCACACCTATAGACAAGGTGATCACGAACAAGCCGATCATCAAGGTACCTGGATGTCCACCGATCGCGGAAGTCATGACCGCGGTAGTGACCTTCATCACCACATTCGGCAAGCTTCCGGAGCTCGACCGGCTGGGGCGGCCGAAAATGTTCTACTCCCAACGAATTCACGACAAATGCTACCGTCGGTCCCATTTCGACGCCGGCCAGTTTGTCGAGGACTGGGACGACGACTCTGCGCGCAAGGGCTACTGCCTCTACAAAATGGGCTGCAAGGGGCCGACGACCTATAACGCCTGCTCGACGGTGCGCTGGAACGAAGGCGTGTCGTTCCCGATTCAATCCGGCCACGGCTGCCTCGGTTGCTCGGAGGACGGCTTCTGGGACGAAGGCTCCTTCTACGACCGTCTCACGACCATCAAGGAGCTCGGCATCGAAATGAATGCGGACCAGATCGGCATGGCGGCAGCTGAGGTCGTTGGGGCGACAGTTGCCGCACATGCCGCGGTCACGGCCGTGAAGCGGTTCATGGGCAAGCGGACGGGCGTAGCCCAAGACAATTAGTCGAATTCAACGATCACGACGATGCGCGTTCAGACACCCAACGGGTTCAATCTCGACAATTCAGGTAAACGCATTGTCGTGGATCCGCTGACCAGGATCGAGGGTCACCTGCGCGTTGAGGTCAACGTCGACTCGAACAACGTAATCCGCAACGCTGTGTCGACGGGAACGATGTGGCGCGGCATCGAAACGATCCTGAAGGGCCGAGATCCGCGCGATGCCTGGGCCTTCACCGAACGGATTTGCGGCGTGTGCACCGGCACCCACGCGCTTACCTCCGTGCGTGCGGTCGAGCACGCGCTCGGCATCACGATTCCGGAAAATGCCAATTCGATCCGAAACATCATGCAGCTTTGTCTCTACGTGCATGATCATTTGGTTCATTTCTATCACCTGCATGCGCTGGACTGGGTGGACGTGATGTCCGCACTGAAAGCCGATGCCAAGGCGACTTCACAACTGGCGCAGTCGGTTTCGCCCTGGCCGCTGTCGTCGCCGAGCTATTTCAAGCAGCTGCAGATGAGGCTCATCAAGTTCGTCGAGTCGGGGCAACTCGGGCCCTTCAAGAATGGCTATTGGGGCCATCCGGCCTATAAGCTTCCCCCGGAAGCCAACCTGATTGCGGTCGCGCATTATCTGGAAGCGCTCGATTTCCAGAAGGAGATCGCCAAGATCCAGGCAGTCTATGGCGGCAAGAACCCACATCCCAACTGGCTTGTGGGCGGCGTGCCCTGCCCCATCAATGTCGACGGCACCGGTGCGGTCGGCGCGATCAACATGGAGCGGCTCAACCTCGTCTCCTCGATCATAGATCGGTCAATCGAATTCGTGGAGCAGGTTTACTTGCCTGACCTCGTCATGATTGCCTCATTCTACAAGGATTGGCTCTATGGAGGTGGGCTTTCGGGCAAGAGCGTGATGTCCTACGGCGATATCCCCGAACACGCCAACGACTACTCAGAGAAAAGCCTCATGCTGCCCCGGGGCGTCATTCTCAATGGGAATCTCAACGATGTGCTGCCAATCGATCATGGCGACCCCGAGCAGATCCAGGAATTTGTCGTCCATTCCTGGTACAAGTATCCCGACGAAACCAGGGGACTACACCCCTGGCAGGGCATCACCGAGCCGAACTTCCAACTCGGCGCAGATACCAAGGGTACAAAAACCGATATCAAGGAGCTCGACGAAGGCGCCAAATATTCCTGGATCAAGGCGCCGCGCTGGCGCGGCCACGCTGTCGAGGTGGGGCCGTTGGCGCGATATGTCATGGGCTACGCGCAAGGCAGAGCGGAGTTCAAGGAGCCTATCGACAAGTTCTTGAAGCCGCTTCATCTTCCCTTTACGGCGCTATTCTCAGCGCTTGGCCGAACCGCGGCGCGTGCGCTCGAATGCCAGTGGGCCGCACACCAGATGAGCTATTTCCAGGACAAGCTGGTGGCGCATATCAAGGCAGGCGGCACCAGTACCGCCAACATCGAAAAGTGGAGCCGGGAGAGCTGGCCGAGAAAGGCCAAGGGCTACGGTTTCACGGAGGCGCCGCGTGGTGCGCTCGGGCACTGGATCAAGATCAAGGACTGCAAAATCGACAATTATCAGTGCGTCGTGCCGACGACCTGGAATGGCTGGCCGCGTGATCTCAAGGGCAATATTGGTGCTTTCGAAGCCTCGCTGATCGATACGCCCATGGCGGATCCGGAGAAGCCACTGGAAATTCTGCGCACGATCCATTCCTTCGATCCGTGCCTGGCCTGCTCTACCCACGTGATGAGCCCGGATGGCCAGGAACTGGTAACGGTCAAGGTTCGCTAGCGGAGGCACCGATGCTGGACAAATCTCCGCACGTGCTAACCGCTGCCGTGGGAGCCCACGGCGCACGCATCGATCCGAGCGGCGAGCGCGACACGGTCTATGTCTACGACGTGCCGTTGAGGCTGTGGCACTGGATCAATGCCGCGGCAATCCTGGTGCTGGGCCTGACGGGTTACTTCATCGGCAGCGGGACCCCGACCGCGCTGGGAGAAGCAAGCGGGAGTTTCCTGTTCGGCTATATCCGCTTTGCCCATTTATCCGCCGGCTACGTGCTCACCGTCGGCTTCCTTCTGCGTATCTACTTGGCGTTAATCGGAACGCTCCATGCCAAGCAGATCTTCTACGTGCCGCTGTGGCGGAAGAGTTATTGGGCTGACTTGTTGTACGAGTTCCGCTGGTACGCCTTTCTCGAGGCCAAGCCGAAGAAATATGTTGGGCACAATCCGCTAGCCCAAGTCGCCATGTTCTCCATGTTCACGCAGACAATCACATTCATGGTCGTGACTGGCTTTGCTCTCTATGCGCAAGGCGCTGGAAACGACAGCTGGCAATACCAGTTCTTTAGCTGGGTGTTTTCGATCTGGCCGAACACCCAGGACGTTCACACCTGGCACCATCTCGGCCTGTGGGTGATCGTATCCTTCACACTCGTCCACATCTATGCGGTGATCCGCGAGGACGTCATCACGCGACAGAGTATCGTCTTCTCGATGATTTCAGGCAAACGTGAATTCCGCGGCTAAAGGGAAGGCGCCCGTGTCCTCAATTGAGACCACGAAACGCATCCTTGTGCTCGGCGTGGGTAACGTCCTGTGGGCCGATGAAGGGTTCGGCGTACGAGCCGTGGATGAGTTTTATTGCCGATACTCCGTACCAGGCAATGTCACCGTTGTGGACGGCGGGACACGGGGACTGTATCTGCTGAGCTATATCGAGGAGACCGACTGCCTGATCGTCTTCGATGCAATCGAATACAGCTTAAAACCCGGCCAACTGAGGCTGTTGCGCAACGAGGAGGTGCCTAGGTTCACCGGCGCCAAAAAGATGAGCTTGCATCAGACTGGCCTTCAGGACGTCCTGAGTGCGGCCGATCTGCTGGGGCGCTTCCCGAGAGAAATGGCGCTGATCGGCTGCCAGCCGCTGAACTTGGAGGACTGGTGCGGACCGTTGACCAGCCCTGTCCGCGCTCAGATTGGCCCCGCGATTGACCTCGCCTGTCAGCTGCTGAAGCAATGGGGCTCGGAAGCTCAGCTGCGGAGGGTACCACTCCGAAACTCGGGAAACCTGCCCGCGGACGTCGATCATGCGACATCCGAGAGAAAGGCACGACGAGGCTAGTTGCGCGCGGGGTTACCATGTGCATTGGGCTGCCGATGACGATTATTCAGAGCGACGGGATGTCGGCATTATGCGAGTTTGGCGACGAGCAGCGGCGAGTCTCGGTCATGTTGCTCTCGAATCCGCCAGTCGGCGCCAGCGTTCTTGTCCATATGGATGCCGCGGTACGCCTCCTGGATCAGGACGAAGCAAGGTTGATCGCAGATGCGCTGGACGGGCTTGATGCGGCCCTCAATGGCCGAGATTGCGATCGCTTTTTTGCAGACTTGATCGCTCGCGAGCCGCAATTGCTCGAGCACCTGCGCTAATCTGGCGTCATTTCCAAAGCACTCGGCGCGCCGTTTCGCCGCTCTCCGCTGATATCTACGAACACTGCATTGGCAACCGAAGGGCGCGCTTTTCGACGAAGCGTAGGAAGTGGCTCTGTACCCAAATCCAAGCGAGCCGCAAGCGCGAAAATCACCTCTTGGCACATGCCTTGCTAACACCTCCTCGAGCAGAACCAGAAACATATGAGAGTGGGTTTTGATGGATTCGCAACATGGTCCGACCCGGCGCGCTCTGCCGTTGGCCGATGCAGCAAAGGCTAATGCGTTCCCGTTCGCTGCGGATCCGGTAAGGCCGGCCGCCGTACGGCTCTCATTGAGCAATCCTGTGCGTTCGCCCCAGATCGGCGTCACAACGATTTTTTCTGGACTGATCGGCGCATCTTCAGGATCTTTGGTCCCCGGGGTGATTGCGCCTGACGCTAGAGGCGAGCCGAGCCAGCACCTCTGAAGTGCGCGTTAATAGGCGCCGTCCCCTCCCGCGAAGAGGACAGGTTGGACCTGACCACCAAGATCCAGGGTTTGCCTGAATTGCTCGAACGAGATTCGAAGCTCTTTGATCGCTCACCCGCCAGTACCGCGTCACTCGACAAATGAATCCTTCCTCAGCATTCACAGCAGAATTGTTATGGAAGTAAAAGCTCACGGCGTCATGCCCGAAGGCACCGAGCACTTAATGAGCCGGCCTCCCATCGATACGGAGAGTCCCGGCCCAATCCATGCCGCCTCGACGGCTACTGGCGCTCTCGCGAAGCTTTCTTCAATTCGCTGCGTCGAGCTGGCAAGGCGTTGTCCCGATGCCACTGCGCTGTTGTCGAACCTCGTCACCGCCATTGGTCGTCAGAAGAGCGACGCGCCGAACCGGCTGTTCCGGCTCGGCGGCCTCGACGATGCCGAGCGCCATTTAATTGTGGACGTGCTGGGCAACGGCGAGGTCTCCGGAGTGGTTGCCCTGCCGGACGGCTCATTGGCCCAAATCCACGAATCGGCGTTAGCCGGACTCTGGCGCCTGCGTATTCAGGCCGATACCGCAAACGAATATGTCGAGGTCGGAACGATCCCTAACCTGGTGGCGCGGGCAGCAACTGACCTGACGTCGCCCGAGCTCACGATTGGCACGGCGCCCGATGGCGCCATGAACGTGCTGCCAGTGCTCACGGAAATCCGAGAACGTGCGCTGGCCTGGCGGCCCGGCACTCTCTCGCACATCATCAATTTCACCCTGTTGCCGATGAGCCCGGTCGACATGGTGTTTCTGCAACAAACGCTCGGCAGCGGACCGATCGAGCTCATCTCGCGCGGTTACGGCGCCTGCCGCATCCTGGCAACAGGAATCCGAAACGTCTGGTCGGTGCAGTTCTTCAATGCCATGGACAGCATCATCCTGGATACGCTCGAAGTTGGCGGCATTCCGACGTCTGTATTGGCGGCCGATGAGGACTTTGAGGATTCTGCCGAACGGTTGCAGAAAATCGTCGAGGCTTACTTCAAATGATGAGCTCGGGAAGCTTGGCATCCCGCAGGATTTTGCAGATGCCTACGCACGGAATGCGGCGCCTGCGGCATTCACGGCCTATTTCCCGATCCTCGACGAAGCCCCGAGCATCGCCCCCATCGGCTTGGGTACCTCCCTGGGCAATCTCGTTGCCATCATCGCCACGCCCTCGATTTATGAACGCGCTCATGCGGTTGCCCGACGGCGCGCCCCCCCTTGCAAGGGACTTGCGTCCATTTCCAACGAGCGAAATCGAATTCACCGTCAGTGGTATTGCGCCGCTCGGTCGGATTGAGAGCAGCTCGCCTTTCACAATTCGAGTTTCCCACGCTTCGTTTGCGCGTAGACCGTTGAGGCAGCACCGATGATGTCGAGAACCAACAGCACGGCGCCACATAGGCCAGATGTGTCGCAAATAGGTCATAGACCGAAATCAGGCATCGGCCGCGGCTCGTTCTTGCACCCTGCAGTGGCTCAGCGGCGCCGATGAGCCTTCCTTTCCGCAACGAGGTTGATGTCACGCTATCCCTGGTGGGAGGCGTCGTAGTTGCCGTCAAGATCCAGCCTCGAGCCCGGCCGCCCTTGGCGCGGCTGTTTGCCGGCAAGCCGCTCACTTCGCTCCTCGACATGTTGCCGCGGCTCTTCAGCCTATGCGCGGCTGCGCATCAGGTCGCATTCGTGTCCGCGATCGAGGCGGCGCGCGGGCAAGAGGTCAGCCTTGCGACGAGGTGCCGTCGTATCATCCGGGTCCTTCTCGAGCGGCTGACGGAATTGCTGCGAGGTCTATATGTCGGGCATCTCGCAAACGATATCGCCAGCGCCGCAGCAATCCGCGGCGTAATAGAGGCTACATCGGTACTTGTCGGGACGGACGCGGCTGCCCGCGGGCCGGCACACCAGGAAGCCAGGGCACAGGCGGAGACTGCGTTCACCTGTCTCGGCTTTTCGGACCAAGATGGGACCCCGACGGAAGGTACTCCGCTCGCCCAAGCCATCGCGGCTCTTGAGGAAAACGCACTGAAGGTCGCCGCGGCTGAGCACACGTTCCTATCAGTTGCCGACGACCTCCCAGTCGTTCAACGGATGTTTGCCGGTGACACTGACTTTTGCGATTACCCCGACCTCGACAGGCGTGTTCCCGAAACAGGTGTGTGGGCGCGCGACATGATCCGCCACCAATCATCAGCAAAGCGGCCGGAGCCCGCCGAGCGGCTACGGGCGAGGATCGCGGAAGTGGCCCGCCTGTACGCTTGCCTCCAGGCTCATGACCCCGAGGCAATGGAGGATGGGGTCCTCGTAAGTTACGGGTCGGGACATGGCCGAGGTGCGGCTGTGGTCGAATGCGCGAGGGGGCGACTTTACTACACGGTTGAACTTGATCGTGAGGGACAAATCACGCGCGTGGAGTTTCTTGCACCGACCGAATGGAATTTCCACCCGCGCGGACCGCTGGTCCGCAGCTTGCAGGGTGCGATGCTGGCAGAGAGTAGAGCGCGACAAGATGGGGTTCGGGCCATGATCGGATCGTTCGACCCGTGTGTCGGATTCAGGCTCAATCTCCGCGAAGTCGCCGATGCATGAAATGGCGCTTTGTGAAGGCATCATCGGCATTGTCGAGGAGGAGGCGCGGCGGCACCCATTCTCAAAGGTGAGGAGCGTCTGCCTGGATCTCGGCGCGCTAAGCCATGTCACGCCCGAAGGGTTGAAGTTCTACTTTGAGATTGTTGCAGCGCGGACAATCGCCGATGGCGCGGCGCTTAGGATCCGCAAATTGCCGGGCGCCGCGTGGTGCATGGCCTGTTCAAGGAAGGTCGAGATCGCACAGCGCGGTGAACCATGTCCCTACTGCGGCGGCTATCAGCTGCAGGTGATCGCTGGTGAAGAGATGCGGGTCAAAGAGTTGGAGGTCGATTGATGTGTACTGTATGCGGCTGCAGCGAGGAGGCACCCTCCATTGAACGCGGCGACGTGCAGGGAAATTACGCTCGCGGGCATCATCATGATCATCATGATCACCGCCATGGCGAACACGAGGGACATAGGGACCATCACCACGATCACCGGGACCATCGTCATAAGGATAGCCATGATCATAGGCAGCATCGGCCGATCCTTACGAGTTCCGGTATCGACCGCATCATCCGGATCGAGCGTGATATCCTCGGCAAAAACAACAGGATCGCCGCCGACAACCGCGCCCGCTTTTTGGCCGACGAGCTGCTGGTGTTCAACCTCGTTTCCAGTCCTGGCGCGGGAAAGACGTCGGTTCTCGTTCGTGCCGTCTCTGAGCTCAAGCAGAGTCGTCCGGTTGGGGTCATTGAGGGCGATCAGCGGACTTCAACTGATGCCGAGCGCATCCGCGCGACCGGCACGCCCGCAATCCAGATCAACACCGGCCGTGGCTGCCATCTCGATGCCGCGATGGTCGGCGAGGCCTATAGCCGCTTACCGCCACTCAAGCGTGGTGTTCTATTCATCGAGAACATCGGCAATCTGGTTTGTCCCGCAGCCTTCGATCTCGGCGAAGCGCACAAAATCGTGGTGTTCTCAACCACAGAAGGCGAGGACAAGCCGCTCAAATATCCCGACATGTTTGCCGCATCATCCCTGATGCTGATCAACAAGATTGATCTAGCACCGGCGCTCGACTTCCAATTTTCCAACGCAATTGAATATGCAAGACGTGCCAATCCGAGGATTGAGGTGCTGCCGATTTCGGCCCGCACTGGTCAGGGCTTTGCCGCGCTCAGCGGATGGATCCAGAAGAGATCCCCGCATCAGCCCCCTCCCAAGGAGGCAAGGCCATGACCGCGGGCATGAGACCCGTCACTGGTCGTAGAACGAGGCTACGCGTACGCGTCCGGGGAGCCGTTCAGGGCGTCGGCTTTCGTCCATACGTATATAGTCTCGCCACGCGTTATCGCTTGGCCGGTTTCGTCGCGAACGATCCTGACGGTGTCATCATCGAAGTCGAGGGTGACTACCCCTGGGATTTTGTCAACGCTTTGCCGCTTGAAAGCCCCCCATTGGCACGGATCGACCGCGTCTCTGTTCAGAGAATTGGCCAGCAGGCCACGAGTGGATTTTCGATCAACGCCAGTCTGGGGGGCAAGGTGTCGACCCGGATTGTCGCCGATGCCGCGACATGCCAGCAATGTCTCCACGAATTATTCGATGCAAACAGCCGCTATTACCTATATCCCTTCATAAGCTGCACGCATTGCGGACCGCGCTACACCATCACTGAACGGCTTCCCTACGACCGTCGCAGTTCCGCGATGAAGGCATTCGATATGTGCGCTGCCTGCGCGGCCGAATATGCCGATCCGGCGAGCCGCAGGTTTCATGCGGAAGCAATTGCGTGCCCGACATGTGGTCCTCGGCTCAGTCATGAGCTCAAAGACATTGCTGCCGCGATTGCCGCTGGTGAGATCGTCGCTATCAAGGGCCTCGGCGGTTATCAATTGCTCTGCGACGCGCGCAATGATGGCGTCGTGCAGCGATTGCGGAAGAGGAAAGGCCGGGATCAGAAGCCGCTTGCTGTGATGGTAGGTGCAGCGGAGCATGTCAACGAGTTCGCCGAGTCGAATGCCGACGAGCTTGAGCTCCTCGAATCCGCAGCTCGACCGATCGTGCTACTGAACTCCCGCAACAAGTTCGCGGCGATTGCGCCAGGTCTGTCGCGCATCGGGGTCATGCTCCCGGCGGCGCCTCTGCACCACCTCATCTTTCATGCGCTTCGTGCCACTGCGACGCCGCGTGTTGGCTCAGATCCGATCATCGTCGCCACCAGCGCCAATTCTAGGGGCGAGCCGCTCGTGGCTGACAACAAAGAGGCTTCGCGGCGCCTTGCGGGTATCGCCGACCTGATCGTGACGCATGACCGCGATATCTTGACGCGCGCCGACGACTCCGTGGTATCGGTCGTGGCCGGACGCCGACAATTCATCCGTCGCGCGCGAGGCTATGTTCCCGAACCGATCCGGCTTGCGAAGGCAGTGCCACCCGTGCTCGCCGTAGGCGGGGCGCTGAAGTCGACGGTCACGATCACGCGGGGCAGCGAGGCCTTCATTTCTCAGCATATCGGTGATCTCGATACAGCCGAGGGAATCTGCTTCTTCGAGGAGACCATCCGGCATCTCACCTCAGCGCTCGACGTCACCCCGGCGGTCATAGCCCATGATCTTCATCCAAGCCTGGCGTCCACCCGCTTTGCCGAAGCAACCGGGCTGCCTCTGGTTGCCACCCAGCATCACCACGCGCACGCTGCCGCTGTGATCGCAGAACACGGGATTGCGGGGCCTGTTCTCGCGCTTGTGCTTGATGGCCACGGCTATGGCTCAGAGGGCGGCAATTGGGGTGGCGAGCTGCTGTTGTGCGACCAGGGCGCGTTTCGGCGCATGGGGCATCTTGCGCCGCTGCAGATGCCTGGCGGAGATCGTGCAGCCCGCGAGCCCTGGCGCATGGCGGGTGCAATTTTGCACTCCCTGGGACGCGGAAGAGAAATCAGGCAGCGCTTTGCTGCGCAGCCTCAAGCTGAACGTTTAATGGAATTGCTCGATCAGTCCGACGTACTGACCACGACCAGCGCAGGCCGTCTGTTCGACGCAGCGGCGGCGTTGCTCGGGCTATCGACCCTGCAGAGCTATGAGGGTGAAGCCGCGATGAGGCTGGAGGCGCTTGTCCGCCAGACTTCCGTGCTCGAAGCGGGCTGGGTTGTGGATAGCCGGACGCTTTCGCTTCGTCCGCTGTTTGCGCGTTTGGTAGCAGGTGACATCTCGGCCACCGAAGGTGCCGAACTGTTTCATGGCACGTTTGCCGCTGCTTGCGTCGACTGGGTTTCGCGCGCGGCGCGGGCGAGCGGCATCACCACTGTCGTTCTGAGTGGCGGCTGTTTCTCCAACGCCATACTGGCGGATGGCATCGAGCGAGGCTGCGTCGCTGCCGGCCTTACTCCACTGCTCCCAAGGCTGGTGCCGCCGAATGATGGTGGTTTGAGCCTCGGACAAGCCTGGATCGCCGCACTTCGGCTTGCAGAAAGGCCGCCAATTCTAGAAGGAAGCGCTGCAAATGTGCCTCGCGATACCCGCTGAGGTCATAAAGGTTCTTCCCGGCGAGATGGCTATTGTGTCCGTCGATGGCGTGAGCATGGAAATATCAATCGCTCTGACCGAAGATGTCGTGGTTGGCGACTATGTGCTTGTTCATGTCGGTCATGCTCTGACCAAAATCGACCCAGCGGAAGCTGAGCGCACGCTGGATCTCCTGCGGGAATTCAGCGGTGTGGGGCCGGAGTTGCACCCATGAGATATGCCGACGAATTTCGCGAGGGGGTCATCGCGCAGGGCCTCGCGCGTGCGATTGCCGCCGAGGCCAGCTCGGAAAGGCGCTATCGGTTCATGGAATTCTGCGGCGGGCACACCCATGTAATATCACGCCACGGTCTGGAGGACATGCTGCCCACGACGGTTCGTATGATTCACGGGCCGGGTTGCCCCGTCTGTGTTCTCCCCACTAGCCGGATCGACATGGCAATCAGCCTTGTCGATCGGCCAGATGTCATTCTCTGCGTCTACGGAGACCTGATGCGCGCGCCCGGCTCGCAAGGGCGATCCCTATCCCGCGCCAAGGCGATGGGTGCCGACATTCGGATGGTTTACTCGACGCTCGATGCGATTCAAATCGCCGAGCGGGCGCCCGATCGGGAGGTCGTCTTCTTTGCCATTGGATTTGAGACCACCACTCCGCCCACGGCGGTGATGATCCGCCATGCTGAGAAGAAGCAGCTAAGGAATTTTAGCGTGTTCTGCAATCACGTGCTGACGCCGTCGGCGATGCAGAGCATTCTCGGGAGCCCCGACGTCGATAACGTCGGGAGCGTCGAAATCGACGGTTTGGTCGGTCCCGGACATGTGAGCATCATCATTGGCACGAAAGCTTACGAGTTCGTCGACGGATTCGGCAAGCCGGTTGTGATCACAGGTTTTGAGCCGCTGGACATGATGCAGGCAATTCTGATGCTGGTTCGGCAAGTGAATGAGGGCCGCTCTGAGGTGGAAAACCAATACAGCCGTGCGGTCACGCGCGAAGGTAATTTGCGTGCCCAGCAAGAGATATCGGATATGTTTGAGGTGCGTGACCTGTTCGAATGGCGCGGGCTCGGGTTCATACCCCACAGCGGGCTGAAGCTGAAGCAGGGCTACGCCCAATTCGATGCCGAAATGCGCTTTGCACTGCACGAACAGCGGGTAGCCCACAATCCTGCTTGCGAGTGCGGGGCCATCTTGCGAGGTGTGAAGAGGCCGGCCGACTGCAAACTCTTCGGATGTGTCTGCACGCCCGAGACTCCCATCGGATCCTGCATGGTTTCATCGGAGGGGGCCTGTTCGGCGCATTGGTCATATGGCCGGTTCCGCGATCATTCGCGGAGGCAGGCGCCATGAGAGCGAAATCCTATCAGAGCAAGCTTGATGTCCGGAATGGGTTCGTCGAACTGCGCCATGGCTCCGGTGGCCGCGCCATGTCGCAGCTGGTTTACAGCCTGTTTCACGAAGCCTTCGGCAATGATTGGCTCGCCAGGGGCAACGACCAGTCGGCGTTTGGAGTTCAGACCGGCAGGATGGTGATGACGACTGACAGCTATGTGGTTTCACCGCGCTTCTTTCCAGGGGGCAATATCGGATTTCTGGCGGTCAACGGCACGATCAATGATGTCGTCGCGATGGCTGGCGCCCGCCCGCTCTATCTATCGGCAAGCTTCATCATCGAGGAGGGCTACCGACTTTCGGATCTGAAGACAATTGCGGGTTCCATGGGCGAGGCAGCACGTACTGCCGGCGTGAACATTATCACCGGCGATACTAAGGTCGTCGAGCGCGGCAAGGCGGACGGCTTGTTCATCTCCACAACCGGCATCGGCGTACTGCCCGATGGACTCGATCTTTCGGTTGACAACGCCAGAATCGGCGATCGTGTGCTGGTCTCCGGCAGCCTCGGCGATGATGGTATAACCATCATGTCGAAACGGCAGAATCTCCCGTTTCAGTCCGGACTCGTCTCAGATACCGCACCTCTGCATGATCTCGTTGCCGTGATGGTAACAGCAGGCGGCAGCGGAATCCGGGTGATGCGCGATCCGACGAGGGGCGGTCTTGCCGCGACACTCAACGAGATTGCGAATCAATCCGGTCTCGGATTTCGCCTTCGTGAAGAGATCATTCCCGTGAAGCCAACGGTTGCGGCCGCCTGCGAACTCCTTGGACTCGATCCGCTGCATGTCGCCAATGAGGGCAAGCTTGTCGCTATTGTCGCGCCTGAAACGGCCGATGCTGTGCTCGCAGCCATGAAGGCCCATGCGCTCGGGTGCGATGCTGCGGATATTGGCTGTGCCGTGGAGGACGATCATCAGTTCGTACAGATGCTAACCCGCTTTGGCGGCGAACGAATCGTCGAGTGGCTGTCGGGCGACCAATTACCGCGGATCTGTTGAGCACGCCATGACCGCAAATCACAACTCCGGGGCACGATTCTGTTGGAATGCTGTACGACGTCGAGCGGAATCCGAGAGGCGAAACCGATTTGCGCAGATGCGCAATTTAACAGAGATCAAAGGGTCTGCGCGCGGTCTTCCGATGCAACCGGAAGTCTAGCGTGAACGCACGTGACCGAAACGGCTCTGCGAACGACGACGCGGGTGTGCTTCGATCTTGGTTTACGCCGGGCGGACGGTCCTGTTTGGGCCGTTAGTCAATAAATGGACCGCAGCGAATAGGTTGATCGGCGCAGAAACGAGTGGAGCTGCACCAAGATTGTGTCAGAACCCGATATTGCCCCGCAAAGCCTGGGGATCGCCGTCCAGAATTTGGAAGCTGATCGACATTCCCGGTAAGGTAAGCTAGCAGCGGCAAAGTCGTTTGTGCGGGGAAGGTCCGTCGATGACGAACCCCGACAGCATCTTAAAGACCGCCGGCGGTACGGCCGACGGCGGATGAATTACGGCGGCCCGCCGATCGACTTGCTGCTCGCCAGCCTGCCAACCACTTGGAAAGAGGGCGCATCTCGACCGACGTATCGGCCGATCCTCAAAGTGGAAGCGAGGTGATAGCCTTGACCGGCTCGTCCGCGCGAGCGTGTCGTGTCGTGTCGGCGAGAGCCGATCGAGCCAACTTCATCAGCCTAAGCCGGTATCAGCCCCAAGTCGGTCCTGGAGTGCCGGCCGATTGGCGACGAGGTGATCGAGGTGCAGCGGCTCGCGCCCTGGCCGCTCTCCTTGCGCCAATCGTCTAACCAGCGCCCGCGTGGCATCCACTACAAAGACGCCGCAATCATAGCCGTTCTGCTGCCGGGTTATGCGAGCTACCTGCAGGCGGGCGCCCAGTCTCGTTGCGAGCTGTTCTGCAACTGTGCTGTTGTGTGCCCCGGCGGGGTCGTAGTGGTACGCAAGCGCTCCCTCCGGCGCGTGGCGATCCACGAACAGTAGCGACCAATGCGTGCCGTCGCCACCAGCATCACCATCGTTCACTGGCACGAGCAGGAACCTGGCGGTATCGTTACCATCCCGGTCATGTACGATTCGCTGGAAAGTTTCCAGCCAGCCGCTCCGGCTCTGGGTCAAGCGCAGCAGATGGGCTTGGGTCGGTTGAACGAACCGCGTCTGCGCCGCCAGAGGCGGATTGTCCCTCTGCAACTGCTCGTTAAGGAGCGCGTAGTCCGCCGCGATGTGCTCGTCACCCAGCCATTCCGTGGCGCCGAGCACCAAGCTGGCGTGGGGCGAGGCTGTCGGATCCAAAGAAGCTATGTGAGGACCGGATGGTTTGCGCGGAAAAACCGGCGGACAATGAGCATCATCAGGCATCATGTGCTGTGTCGACGGCAAATCAACCATGGACCCAAGGCTGCCGTAGACGTCTGACCACGGAGCGCTCGCAGGTAATGGTGCCGCGGGTCCCCGCGTCTGCTCCTTGAGCCGAACCGAAGCTCCCGCGCTCGGAGGGTTTGACGCAGCCGGAAGCTCGTCAACCGAGTTGGACTGCCGAGCGTTTTCCCCCGCGCCGCCGTAGAGATAGCCGTGCAGCGCCGTCACACATAGATCCGCGTTCTTGTTGTCGTTCCTCTTATGGGGCGGAACGACCGTGATATCTGCTTGGCGATACTGTGGCGTCCGCTCCTTGACGATTTCCTCGAAGAGCTCTTTCTTGATGGCCGTCTTGTTTGAACTCCCCTGCCCGGAGGTCTCCTCCGTCTCGTAGGTCCGCAACAACGGCCGACTGGTGTCATTTGCAAGGCGCTTCCAAATTTCGCCGTGGTCGGTATCGAGCCAGATCGAGACCGCCTTATCCAGGATGAGGCGCCGCGTTTCCTCGCGCTCGAACGAGCCCCCGCCGGTTGCGAGGACCACGTTGCCTTTCTCAACACGCTGCGCGATCAAGCTCGCCTCGCGGTCCCGGAACCACTGCTTGCCCTTGTCTTTGGCGTCGAAAATATCCGTAATCTTCATACCGGTCTCCCTTTCAATTTTTTTGTCAGTGTCGACGAAGGCTAACCCCAGTCGTCGTGCGAGAGCTGGGCCGATGCGGGACTTGCCGGCGGCCGGTAGTCCGACAAGCACAATCGGCCGCGAGCCCAGAACGGAGAGAACCTCTTTTGCGATCGGTGATGTCTCGGCCATTCTTGGCCGTTCGGCAGCTCGCGGACCAAAGTTGGTGCCGGCAGAGGGTCGAGCGTCCAGTTCGATTCCCCAGTGGGCAATCTCTCTGGCGCCTTCTGGGATCGCCACGTCCCTACAGACCTCCCGCGCCCGCTGGGCCAGTTGTCGTGTAGCCTCTTCCAGAGCAGCTCCGCTCGCTTGCAGCCGCAGCCTGCCTCGCTCTTTGTAGGTATCGTGATTGGCAGTCTTGGCCTCAAAGCTCTGTGGCGTATGGAACTCTACCTCAAAGCGATAACCGCCCGGCGTGGACAGCACAGAAGTAACGCCGAGGAAGGTGGGATCTCGCATCCTGAACCAATTCGTGGTGCAGACCTCAGCATAGCCGCGCTCGTCAAACGCCAACATGGCCTTTTTGAAACCACGTGTGAAATCCTTGTCAGGGATTTCGAAGAGATGGCGCACGGCGCTGCTGATGAGCTGGGTGTCGCCGTTCGACTTGGCGATCGCTCCCGTCAGCTGGTCTGTCATTGACCCCTTTGATCTCAAGCAGCGACTTAAACGGGGCATGCTCACCTCGATATCTGCTCGCTTGAGTATCTCGGCGACCCGAAGCGTTGCTGTGGTGATGTCCTTCTCTTCAACTACGGCCCTGGCAGACTCCGCCCTGGCGCGGTCCGCAGCCTCCGCGCTGGTCAAAATCATCGTTATAGCGGAATCCTCGGTGGTGGGGAGTGGTCGACCGGAGCGCTCGGGGAGGATGTGATTATCGACAACGAGCTTGATTGAGGCTTCCATGACCGAAGCCGCTAGCGTCGGATTGTCCTTCAGATCGTCCAAGGACGTATCGACATCGAACCTGCCATGCATGAGTGTGGCCGCTACGCCTTTGACGTAGGGCACTGGCTTCAGGCCCGGCGTTAGTTGCAGGAGCCGCTGAAGCTCTTGGCTTTTTTTCAGGAACAGACGGGCGCTTGTGTCGGATTTATAAGCGTCGGTCCCGACTTTGTTGCCGAGGCTCAGGAGATTGATTGCGCTTTGTACGACGTCGTCTGGATCGTAACCATCCGGTCGTGGATCGATGCGCGCAGGATATTGATCGAGCAAGGCCTGGATGCGGTCTCGCGGGTGAGCGGAGGCCTGATAGGCGTCCGCCAAGTCCGGGAAAAGCTCGCAAGCCGTTCGGCTTAACCCAGAGTTGAGATCGGTGACGCTGTCGATTTTTTCGGAACCGACCTGGCCATTCGTTCTCTCAGCCCACGCCTCTAAGTCGGCCACGAGCAACTCGGTGATCTCGCGAGCGATTGGATGCTCTGCGACCTCGATCTCGCGCATCGCCCTTTCCAGCTTGGCCTGAATATCCTGTCCGCTCGTCTGTTCCTGGTTCAAGAGGTCACGGATCTCTTTCCTGAGCTCGTGGTGAACGCCCTCGTAGATGCCAAAGATCGCCCGTTCTGCAAACCAGCGCCTGGCTTGATCGGATTGAGCCAGAAAGTTTCTCTGCAGAGTGCTATAAATTTCCAAAGTGTCCTGCGTGGCAGCCAGAATCTGGCTGGCACGACTGAATTGGTACCTGCCGTCCTCGATCGCGGGGGTATGCGACTTTGGCGGCTTGAGTGAGCGGACTCCGCGAGCCTGCTCCTCGGCATCAAACTGCCGAACATGCTCATAAAGCTGCGGCCGGTCCCCGAGAATAATGACGGTATCCCCATCGAAGTCGCCGTCGAGCTTTTTCTGTTCATCAGGCGGGACGGCAATCAGGGACCCGGGAGCGAATATCTCGGTGGCCTGGAGGATGCCGACACAATCGAGTGGGGTGTCCGCCGTCACGCGGTCCTTGCGCTCGGTCCAGCCCGAATGGGACTTTACGTCCTCGGCCGACATCACCAGCCCACGATCTCGATAGTTCGCCGGCCACACGTCATCAGGCACCGCGATGAGAATGCCTTTTGCGAAAAAGGTCGGATCGTCGGCCGCCAGTCGATCGCCTGATTTTTCCGCGACGTTAAAGCTGTATTGCATCGCCACGCATTTATCGAGGAACGCCGCGGTGGGATCACCATCAGCTGCCGTCTTTACGCGCTCGGTGGTGAACGGGCGCAGGTTTGCCTTGTCATACGGGGAGCGGCCGATCAGCACACCAGCTGTCCCAGCCAACGTGTCGCTCTTGAGCTTGGGCACATGCAGGTGGCCATCGTCGGAGGGCACGGCGACCGCGCCGGGGCCTTCGATGTGTCCGGCCGTCACGGTACGAAACAGCTGTTCTGAAGTCAGCGGTTCCCCTACTCTACTCTCAAGCCAGCTCTTGGCTTTCTCGCGTACTTCTTCCGCCACCTCATCGCTGCGCGAATAATATTGCAGCGCCGCAGCGGGCAGCGACGCCCTCTTTTCCTCAGCGAAAGCAGGTAGGCGATCAGGACCTTCCTGCTGACTACCTCGACGAACAGCTAACATGCGCTCGGCCAACGAAGCCCTGATGAAGCCGCAGCCATCGTGCGGTCGCAATGCGATCGGCCCGTCCGGTCCCGTCAGCTTAAAGGGATGCTCCTCGCCAGCAGGGCGGTCCGGCAGCAGCGACAACTGAAAGGTCCCCTCCAGCGCATAGTCATGAGGGCCTAGATTTTTGACAGCAGGTGGCGCTGCAAACCCCCTGCGCTGAGTGTAATAATATGCTTCCTTAAAGGGCGCCCAGGCGCGCGATAGCTGCTCGAACGCCGTGCCGGGCGCGGTGTCGGCATACGGAATTGCCAACAGCTTCCCCCCTGAAGCCTTGGGTCCTGGCTCGCCCGGAACGACGGCAGCAATCTGCGACAGGGTTGGTTTCGGCGCCTTTAACTTGCTTCCGCCGAACAGGTCCATGCGGTAGGGCACGTCATCGACGCAGAACACGCGCCTCAACATGAAGGGGCTCGGCTTTCCCGGTAGTTGCACTGCGACGACCGGCAAGGCCCCCGAGGTCAAGCGATGAAACATCGAGTATCGCGTCTCGGGCGCCGTGGCCAGTCGCCGCCCCTGCATGTCCACCACTGGCAACTGCATCAGTCCCGCCTCACCGTGCGGCGGTCTTGGCTCGTGATCCATGGTTCGTAACACCTGGTTCGTATCGAAGACGGACGCCGGATGTTGAGTCCGGATCGCGGCCTCATCCAGCGTCATGAATGAGTCGAGTGCATCAACCACATCGTCCGCCTCGATCTGCGCGATCAGATTCCAGCTCATGTTGGAAAGATCGCTTTCGATGAGGGCTCGTGCGTCGGCCAGGATCTGCTTGGTCCCGTGCTCCAGTTTTTGCCGCCTCATCGCCAAATCGGACTTTTTGCCCTCGACATGCGGCCGGCGGTACAAAGTCACCAGGACCTCACGCGCCTTGAGCACCTGAAAAATCGAGAGTGCGGGACGGCGGGCCGAAACCGAACCACGGACCCGTGGCTCAGCATTGCTTGCTGCTAGATGTGCCGCGATCTTCTGCTCCAAAACTGGTTGGAGATCGTTGAGCAGGTTTAGAGCCTGCATGCGGTGCCAGCGCATCGCCTTCTGCGGACTGCGGGCTAGCGGCAGCAGAGCGATGCAAATATTGCCCATGGATTCGAGGTTGTTCTCGGCGACAAAGCCCGAGGCATGAAGCAATTCCTCGAGCCGGCCTAACCCTGTCGGTGCGAGCAAACCGAGATCGTCAAACAGCCGGGCCTTTCCCAGCGCCTTGAAGATGTTGGTAATGCTTAAAGCATTGGCCTGCTCAAGCCGATCATTTGCATAATGCAAGTAATGAACCAGCTGCTGTAGCCGGTTTTTGAGCAGGGTGGCGTCAGCAATGTCTCCACTCTCCTCCGCCCTCATGAAACTTCGTCCCACAGCATTGGCGATCATGCTGAGTTGAGGCGTGGTGAAAGTAGCGAATCGTTGCCCTCCGCGACCAAGACCGCGCGATAGGTGTACGATGACCTGGCTGCACGAAGTCTCACCCCGCCATTTGATAAAGCTGTTCATCAGGTCAGCCTGTTGCAGCGGAGTAAAATCGGAGGGCCGGCGGCGGAGGACCTCCCGAGCGATCGCGACAGCGGCTTCGGAGCAGTCTTCGTCTGCAGGCCACTTGCCAAAGCCGTTCGCTAGGTTCGACAACGCTTGGCTATTGTAACTGGATGGTTTGTCGTGGTCGCAAAGCTCACGGGCGATCGCGGCTGTTGCTTGGCGACAGCGCTCATCTGCCGGCCACTTGCAAAAGCCGTTCACCAGGTTCGCGGATTCCTGCCGAGTAAAAGCCGAAAGCCGATCGGAACGGCTAAGCACCTCATTGGCGATTGCGATCGTGGCTTGAAACACAGCCGTCTTGTCTGGCCATTTGCTGAAAGCGTTCGCCAAATTCGCGAGCGACTGCTCAGTAGAACCAGTGAGCCGACCATCGCGGTCGGCACGACCAAGGATCTCCCGGGCGACTGCACCTATGCCTTCACCGCAGGCCAGCTCTCTTGGCCACTTGCTGAGACCGTTTGCCAGATTTGCCAGTTCCTGCTGCGTATTATTAGAAAGCCGGTCAGGAAAGGTGAGGATCTCGCCCGCAATCGCGACGATCGCCTCGCGACAGACTGTCTCTTGCGGCCACTTGCAAAAGCCGTTCACCAACTTCGCGAGGTCCTGCTCCGGATAGCGAGAAAGACCGTCGGTTCGGCGGGCGAGCTCAAGAACCTCGGAGGCTATGACCACGGTTCCCGCGCGACAGGTCGAATCTTTCGGCCATTTGCTGAAGCCGTTTACCAGGACGGTCTGGCCCTGCGGAGTCAGACCAAGTAGTCGCTTGCGGACGACCGCCCCGGCGATTGCTGCTGTGGCCGCTCTACAGTCCGCCTCCTCGGGACATCTGCTAAAGCCGCTCACTAGGTTCACCAATCCCTGTGGCGTGGAATCACTGAGCCCGCGGCGGAGGACCTCCTCAGCGATTGCCACTATGGCTACCCGGCTATTTTCCTCCTTCGGCCACTTGCTGAAACCGTTTGCCAGGAGGGCGAGGTTCTGTTGAGTGAACTCAGAGAGGTGCCGACGACAGATCTCACCGCCGATCGCGACCGCGGCTCGCCGAGTAGGCCGCTCGTCTGGCCACTTGCCGAAGCCGTTCAACAAGTTCGTCAAGCCCTGCGGCTCAAAATCACTGAGCCGGCGTCGAGCAACCTCCCTGGCGATGGCGACTGTCGCGCGCTTACACCTCGTTTCGTCCGGCCATTTGCAGAACGCATTCGCCAGGTTCGTAAGTGCTTGCGGATTGAAATCAGAGAGGTGCGTGCGACGACACACCTCATCGGCAATCACGGCGGTTGCTCTGCAACATTTCGTCTCGTTAGGCCACTTGCAGAAGGCGTTTACCAAGTTGGACAGTTGCTGCTGAGTGAGATGGGCGAGCCCCGCACGGCTGGCGCGGCGAGAGACTTCGCTCGCAATCGTAATTGTGGCTTCCCGACACTCCGTCCGTTCCGGCCACTTGCTAAATCCGTTCACGAGCAATGAGAGACCCTGTTCGTTCAGCTCCTGAAGTGCTTCGTTCTCATCGCAAAAAAACTCGGCGATCCTGATTGTTCCATTGCGGCAGGTACTCGATTGCGTGTGCCGGCCGAATGACGCCGCAAAGAGGGAAAACGCCTTGAGGTCGACTTTCCTCATAAGGACGCTATCAAGTTGTGACAGTTGAGCTGCCATGGCCTTGCACGCGTCTCTACCCGCCAGACCTCCGGCCTCCCGGCTCACGGCATTGCAGGTCGTGGCGTAGCCCCACGATTGCCGGCCGCGGAGGTTATCTTCCCATCGCGGGACAAATTCAGTTTTGAAAAGAGTCGCAGCCCTTTGCAGAAAAGCTGCCAACCCCGGCATCTTCAGCTGCTTGGGGTTATTCTGTTGTGTATGGTCGACTATACTTCTCGAGAATTGATAGAAGTCATGCGCGCGAGAAGCGCGATCAATGATCTCGATCGCTTCGTGAACTTTTTTACTTTCGAGCTCTGCACGTCCGTACCGTTCCGAGGTCGCGGCATGCGGACGGTGCCCAGCCAGTTCGTCGATACGACGCTTACCTGCCCTGGAACGCTGTTGCGGAGCGAACTGCACATTTGCGGCAAATGTGCCCATTCGCGAGCTTTCGGTGGCTAGGTCAGCTCGCCGATCCTCAGGTCGATAATGCGTCAAGCCGCCTTCCGAATCCTCCGCGCTTCGATAAGTGGCATGACGCCAGCTCTCTCCTACTACATCGCCGGAACGATGCGCTCCCGATCCAGCCTCCCGTCCCGACGCGCCTTGGCGTCGTTGCAGCGCACCTGTTTGGGAGCTTTCCAGCTCCAGATCACCTCCCCGGGGATCGACGCCGGAACGCGACAAGCTTGCTTTCCAAGTTTGCGCGCCACGCGCGCGTTTCGAGGAGCACTCGCGCTCGCCATTGGTTCCGTACGGCGCACCCGCTAAGGTTCCATGTGCGTCAAGGCTAGGATCGGCAAACGCGTCGCAAAGATCATTGCCAGGCGCGGACGCGGTGCGTGTCGAGGGAGCCTTTACGCCTTGAAGCTCAGAGCGCGTCCGCACAAGCGCGGATCCGAACGTTCCACTAGCTTCTCCATCGCCGCGGCTGGATGCGAACTGAGATTCATTGTCCCGGCCGACATTGCTCGCATCCAAGTCGGAAATCCGGTAGTTCATACGTCCGGTGATGTCTCTCATGCAGCGTCTCCGATGAGGTACGGATGCGCGGGCGATCATGCGTTTGCCTAGCTGCGCCCTGGACCGATATGTTTGGCTCCTCCAAGAGCGTAGGAGCACGAAATGGCGATGCCAAAATTGCTCGATACAGAGTAGACGGCTTGACGAGGGCTACTTCGAGCAGAACAAGCAAGCAGCGTCACCGTCATCCATCGCTGAAGTTGCAATTTTCGCGAAAGCAATAGATGCCTTTGCTAGCCCGCCTCGATGCTCGAGGTAAGCTGGCTATCCGAAGCTCGTTGCCGCATGGACGCGCTGCTAACTCTGCCGGCTTGCGGCACCTGCGAAGTTGAGTTTTGATGTCAGCTGATGAACGTCGAACAGCGGATCAGCGTTTCCTTCACTCACTCATGGATGTTGCCTTTAAGTAGCAGTCAGCGTGAACGTCTCTGCTGAGACTGGATGTGCCCACCAACACCTTCCCCGACTACACAGTGGAGCATATCGGTTGGACGGCCATAGACTGGGAGTGATCACTTCAAAATGGATAATCCTAGTTGCAGCTATCGAAGGCACGACAAAGCTAAAGGGGCGAGCTGACGAAAAGCTGACAAACCCGCGGCAGACGGTCAGAGGTGCGGTCCAAACCCGGCCCCGCGACCAAAACCAGTCTCCCGGCAAGACCAAGCCGAAAGTTCTCTCAAGCGGTTTCCCTGCTTAGCGATGAGTCCAGTTACATGACCGGTTCCCCTTATGGCGGCTTAACGATCGGCACCGCGCATAAATGCGCGGGCTGGGGGACATGTTTCGTGACATCAAACACAACCAATGCTCGGCACTTGCGGCCCTCCTCGCCGATACCGCCGGCGAGCATCAAGGCGAACCGCACCTTGAACGCGTCTAACTGACGCTCCCCTACTCGGCTGACGCCGGTATGAGCTGACCGATTCCTCAGGGGTTACCTGAACTGCTCTGCTCGAACGGCTGCTTTGAGAACAGAGCGCCCAGCTCTCGGATATTGCCAAGATATTCAATCCGTCAGGGACAGCCGTAATGTTGCCTAACACAAGCATTGTATGGCGGCTGCCTTCAACGATGCGGTCGACACAGAGATTCGTGACCGTGGCACGAATTTCCGCAAGGCACGCCGCTCTTCTGATGTGACCGCCGTCGACCGCCAGAGCAAAGTTGAATCATGAGACGATACTTTTTATCAGCCTACCTGATCTTCCTCGCCTTGCCTCGGATTGCCCATGCGGCCAAATCCACCGAAGAGCAGATGCTGACGCTTTCTCCCGAAACACGACTTGAGCAGCGTTGCGATGCACGCGCAATGGGAGCGATCCGCCGCGAGCACCAGCGCTTTCGGCCGGATGAATTCGTCGCCTATGCGTTCGCGAATCCGGTCATTCGCGGCCATGCCATAGCCGCCGGCGGAGCCGCGTTGCGAAGCCGCGGCGTGTGGTACCATGTCGCGCATCATTGAGAAACGAGCGACGACGGCGTCACAATTCGTTCATTCGGTTACACGCTCGGGGCGCCAGTGCCCAGACCCGAGTCGTGCTCGCCGCCGCCGGCTACAATTTCAGCCTGCTCCGCCGCTGGCTCGTGGAACTTTTACGCGGCCTGTTATCGATACGCTGTCGCCACCTATCGCAACCACACCTTGCGTAAAACGGCGCTCAGAAACGTTCTTCACAAACGACTATTTTGGATGCGCTGAATAAAAAACGAAAACAACTACCCAAGGGGAACCCTGCGGCATTTTTTGTATCATTCCCGACGCGTAGTATTATCCAGTAGAAACTGTGCGTGCGCGATTTGACACCATTCAGCGCAGGTTCTTCGGTTCTACGCAGCGTATCGGAGGTCTGGTCATTATGGGTGAAGATCCAACCTCATGGGATAGACCGGGCGGAGGCGTCGTGCCCTAATTGCTCAATTCATGTGTAAACGTGGGGGCGATGCATCCGTTTGATCCTAGGACTTTGAAGAGAAAAATGTCTTCCGAATTGCGGGCGGCCTTCAGAGATGGAAAAAACCGCCAACTTTTGCGTGATGAATTGCGCCAGAGCGAATTTTATCGGACCTCCATTAGCTCCGGTAGCGCCATGACCGACGACAAGGACAAGAATTAAGAAGCCCAAGAGCGCTTTGAGGCTGCACTGCGTGGCCGCGCTCAAAACGCCGCATAAATCACTAAGTGAGAAAGACAAGATTCAGAAGGCCCCGACGAAGCGGGGCCAATTGGGTCAAGCATAAGCGCGCTCTAACTTGTATTGAGCGGTTAGCGCGTCAATAGGAATGTTCCATTCCTTGCTAATGGTACGAATCATTTCCAGCGTTAGAGGGCGAATACGATTCAAAATTTCGGATGCGCGATTCCGCCCAATTAGGTTTGCGAGTTCGGCCTGAGATTTGCCCATAGACTCAATTGCGAAATGCAGAACGTCTACGGGATCTCCACGTGCGGTGGCGAAGTGGCCATCTTCGTACTCCTTGATAAGAGTAGACAGCACTTCGAAACGATCACCATCAGGTGTGCCGGGGGTGGGCTCATCTTCGAAATAGCGGATTACTTCGCGGATAGCCCAGTCGTAATCCTGTTCATTGTGGAGAGGCTTCACGTCCATCATCACACAGTCTCCGCGTTTACGCCGTTGTACTCTTCGTGCGTGCCCACAAACTTGATTAGGGCGCTTTTGAATTTGTAGGAGAAGTGAACCACAAGGCGGTATTTATTCCCGCCGATATCGAAGATGGCTCTGTTGTCTCCCACAAAGTCCACATTGCTTCCGAACGCCGTCTTCAGGTCTGCTGGTCCACCCCAGTCTCCCTTGGAAACAATCTCGTACCAAGTGCCAAGAGGTTTCTCAGCTTGAGGTACCGCTCCCAAAAGGCCTTGAGTGCCTTCCTTGCTATTACGTTCATTGCCATAGCATGTTCCCAATATGGGATCAATTTGAAAATTCCCAATATGGGAACCTAAATTTCTGCTCCATACAGACCCAAACAGGGTCTTTTTCCCGATTTTTTAACAATTTCAGGGCTTTGGCGCGTCCCTGATGCGCTCGCTTTTCACGCCATCTTAAGAAGCGTCTAGCGAGTCTTGCAAGGTCCCGTTTAGTGAGGTTGCGACCCGCGTTCGCGACGAGTTGCCGAACGTCGAGATCACGTTCCAGGAGCTCACCTCCTGTCAGCAGCTCGACGCACTCAGGCGGGACGGATCGATTTCGAGCCGATCCGGCCGATCGAGACGAACGGCGAGAAGCGCGAGCGTATTCCGCGAGGGCCTTGCCCTCGCTCTGCCGCTCAATCATCCGCTCGCGGTTCGCCGACGCCCGGAACTGTCGCAGCTCGAAGGCCAAGCATTCATTATGTACTCACCGGACGGACCATATATGCGCGCGCTTTTGACATCGGCCTATGACGACAACGGCGTTCGGCCGCGGGTCGTCCAATCGATGAGCCAAGCACCGGCCATCCTGTCCTTGGTCAGCGCAGGTCTCGGCCTCACAATTGTCCCGGAGGAAATGCGCAACGCCTGCTTCGATAATGTGGTGTTTCGCCCGATCAAGCTGGGAGCAGCTGGGAGCATTGGTCTAAGCCGAGTAGCATCGGATTTGGCGGAAAGACAACCGCAACTCCGCCCTGCCGCGGCTCCGTGAACTGGCGTTCCGCACGAGGCGCTGAGACCGACGACCAGCGAGACGAAGGCATTCGCGAGACAAGATATCTGGATGAAGCTCAGACACATCAGTTCGAGGTCCCACCATGTGCCCTCGCCCTGCATCCATGGCGCGGCCGAGCCGATCGAAGTCGCTTCTCGGTAAAGATTTGAAGGATGCCGCGGCGCGTATCTTGGAACAATGGAAGTCGCTTGTGCGTTCGGCGCGCCCGCTGAAGAAGCCGCTGGGATAGACAAAACCGTGCATGCCCGACGTATTTTTTTTCGGAACGAGATGTGCGAAGAGCACAGCTGGATGCGGGATCGCGCCGGCCCACACGCCGGCGAGCGGGCCTTCGACATCGCCGGTCGGGATCCGCCTAACCGCGTTGGTCATGTCAAAACTTCTTCGAATGACTTCTACGCGGTCGCGGCAAGAGGCACATTTCGTGCGCTTTCGCTCGCTGGGTGCGTTCGAGAACGCCAAAAATATGATCTACGGCAAGTCGGAGAGCAGTCTCAACGTCCTGCCCTTTGGCAAGATGAGCAGCAATGAGGCCGGTCAGAAGATCGCCTGTACCGCACGGACGGATTTGCAGTCTAGGTGTCGCGATGCGCAACAGCTTTCCGTCCGAGCAGAGTATCGTCTCCACTATCCCCGGAGGCGTATCAATGAGTGTGCAACCAGTGTCGACTACTCCCACCGGACCTCGAGCGGCGACCGCGCGGCTTGCGGCCAGCAGCCGCGAGGCGTCTCGGGCCTTGATATTGGTCAACAGCTCGAGCTCGAATTGATTGGGCGTTACCAGCGAAGCGATCGGCACCAATCTTTCCCAAATCACTTCCTTTATTCCGTCTGCGACAAAAATGCCGAGATCGTCGTCCCCCATCACCGGATCGCAAAGATAGACAAGCTTCGGATTCCGCTCTAACGCCCGCTCCGCAAAATCGGCGACCGTGTCAGCGATTGCCGGCGAACCTAGGTATCCGGTCACGAGGACCGCAGCCTGTTCAATCAGGCCGCGCTCCTCAACACCAAGGAGGAGATCCGCAACCAGGTCGGCATCCAGCACGCGCCCGCGCATCGTCGGATACCGGGGATGGTTGGAGAGCAGCGTCGTCGGAACGGCAGCTACGGTCACTCCTTCGGCTTGCATCGGATAGACTGCGGCGCTATTGCCGACGTGGCCGAAGACAACCTGGCTTTGGATTGAGATCACAAGCATCGACTAGTTCCTGAGGCACTCGGCCAGTACGCGAGAACGCGGAACCGCACACATGCCGCCTATTGGGATGACCGGTCGTTAGCTCTCGTGTGTGCAGTTAGCGAAATAATTGCTTCGCTCGTCCAGAAGGTCAAGAAACACTTCTACTTGCCAATCGGTGCCGCACGACCGTTGCTATTGTAGACGACCCGATCACCGTCGCGTTGCAGAGATCGCGCCCTGATTTCCGAAGCCGCGCGGGCAAGAAGGTCGCAGCCACAGCCTCTGGTCCGACATCTAGTCGTCTGTGAAGAACCGGGTTCAAGCGATGTTTTGAGCTGGGACGGTCTCGATGAAGGCTCGGATAATGACACGCAAGAGTTTTGCGAGCCATCGCAGGAGCAGGCCGAAGTTGTANCCTGCAGCGGCGAGGACGGCGTTGATGCGGTCGCCGAGACGTCCCTTGAGGTAGTTGCGGTCCATGCGATGCTCGGCCTTGACGTGGCCGATGACAGGCTCGACGGCCGCGCGNCGCTTCATCTCGCGACGGATGGAAGCCGTGACGCGGCGGACCTGCCCNGAGATCCAGACCCTGAACCGATGCGGGTGGTTGTGGCCGCGATACCCCTTGTCGACGTGGATGCGGCGAGCCTCCACGCCAGTGAGCTTCTCCATGTCGGTGATCACGGGGCCNAGCGTATGCCCGTCGAAGGGATTGCCGTGCAGGGCCTTGGCGTGGAGCACGAACTGNCCGCCCTTCGGAGACGTCACGGGGGTGACGATACTGACCTTGCAGCCAAATTCGTAAGGCGCGCGGGCTTTACCCTTACCGATGCACTCGACCTCCGGGGCATGTAACGCATAGACCTTTGGACCGCGCTGATGCTGGTCCTGGCTGCGCACTTGTTGCGCTAAACCGAGCAGCGGGTTGAAGCGAGCTTCCAGCACCGCATCGCCATCAATCTTGCGGCGGATGTCGCGGATGATCCGGCCAAGCCGTGTCCGCAGGAACTTGAGCTGGCGCCGGGCGCGTTTGAACTGATGAGCGTGAGTATAGCGGCCGACCATGATGGCGGCGCGCTTGGCCAGGCGCAGATAGCTCTGGCGCAGCGGCAAACGGTTGCGCTTGGCGAGCCCGACGAGCTTGATGATCGCCCGATGCATCAGCCGTGCGTCGGTTGGATGCGCAACCGCCTTGGGCTGCACGGTGGTATCGACGACCACCCGCTCCAGGTCCTTGGGGCCGATGGCACCAGTCTTGTGNGCCACCGACAGACTTTCCTGGATCAGCGCAACGAGTTGCTCCTCTCCGAGCCGTTGGCGCCAGCGTGTTATCGACGATCGATCGAACGGCAGACGGTGGCAGAAGCTCAATTCGCCGCANAAGTATTGTCGAGTGGGCCGAGGGAGTTTCACCCTCAGCCCCTCACAGAATCGGACATGATACTCTCGCATCATCCGGCTCTTGTCACCCAACCGTTGCGTGGCCAAGGCGCGCCCAGTGGACGAAGAAAGAGGGATAGCGCTTCGCAATACTGTTCAGTCGCCGCAAGCTCCGTCCTCGGTGCCTTTTGAGCGACTTGTACTTCCGCCGGAGCCAGGCTCCGAGACGTTCATCAAAGTACGTGAACAGCTTCCACATTTCCGTTGGATAGAAACGCCCATAATACTGCCACCACCCTTGAAGGGTCGGATTGAGTATTCGGGCTATGTCAGCCAACGGAAGCGGCGCATGCTGTGGCAGGCGCCAGCTCCTTATCCGCTCCCGCATGCGTTTGAGCGCCTGCGGGCCAGCTGCGGGAAGGAAGCACGTGAAGAGCTTTCCCCAACGGTTCTTCGCCATACGGGGTCGGAAGGTGAAGCCAAGGAAGGTGAACTGGACTTGCGGATGTGTCCCGCGTCGATTGCTGTCCTTGCAGTAAACCACTTGGGTCTTTTGCGGGTGCAGCGTCAGATGACAGTCGGCCAACCTTTTCTCCAAAACCGCCTTCAGATGCTCCGCCTCTTGCCGTGTCCGGCAATGGCAGATTGCATCATCGGCATAGCGCTCGAACGGAATGCGCGGAAACGTCCGACGCATCCACGTATCGAAGCTATAATGCAGAAAAAGATTCGCCAGCAGCGGGCTTACCACTCCACCTTGCGGTGTTCCGGCTTCCCGTTTCTGGATGGTCCCATCTGGCATCTCTACCGGAGCCTTCAGCCATCGTTCGACGTAGAGCAAAACCCAGGGCTCCTGACAGTGCTTCCGAAGCGCTCTCACCAAAAGGGCATGATCGATCGTGTCGAAAAAGCCTTTGATGTCGAGGTCCAAAACCCAGTCATAGTCCCAGCATCGCTTGCGCGTTTGCTCGATCGCCTGATGCGCTGATTTTCTCGGCCGATAGCCATAGGAGTCAGGATCAAACACTCGATCCAACCCCGGTTCCAGATACTGCTTGACCACCATCTGTGCGACGCGGTCCGCGACCGTCGGAATGCCCAATGGGCGGATGCCGCCATTGGCTTTGGGAATCTCCACGCGCTTGACCGCAGGCGGGAGATAGCTTCCCGACGCCATGCGATTCCAGAGCTTGTAGAGGTTATTCCCAAGGTCCTGCGCGAATTCGTCCAGGCTCTGGCCATCGACGCCCGCCGCCTTTCCATTCCCTGCCACCAGCTGGTAGGCCTCCCAGACCATACGTTTGGTGATCGGCAACGGTTTGTCCGGCGTCATGACGCTCCTCCCGACAAAGCCGGTTGGCGTCCGATGTCGGACAGGATAACGCAGCCCCTTCGCTCCATGGCCATTACAGCCACTTCAGCGCTACTACAGGCTGCTCCGCCCCTGTCTCGGGTTTTGGTATTCTCCCTCGTGGTGTGCGCCACTTGCGGATTTCCCTTAACACCCCGAGCCAGGTTCCCTCGTTCCGGATTGAAGCCTGTGATGAGATCATGCCACCTATACACCGGCTGCCGCGTGGACCGTAAGCAGGTATCGCCCACACTCTTCCCAGCATCATTACCACGATGCTCGTTTTGACAGCGTCTGGACCCATTTCGATGCGTCATCGGCCGTTCGCTTGCGCTCATCTTCTCATCACTCACCTGACGGCGTAGCCCGCCGCCTTTTCCCCCAGCGCTCACCACCACGTCTCTTAAACGCAGCAGCCTGGAGTGGTTTGAAGCCTGCCCCTGCAGGCCGGCTCCGGGAGGCCAACTCCCATCTTCAACACAGTTCTGCCGGCAGATACGCACCGGCTACGAGGCACACGGTAATAGGGGTTCTCGATCCAGCGGGCGCACAACACCTCATC
>NZ_AXAI01000035.1 GCF_000472425.1 Bradyrhizobium sp. Tv2a-2
GTTTGGGCTGACGAGCTCCAGGTATCAATCAGGCGAAATCGACTGGAACGGCAGGATATCGCGCTGCGGGGATGAGATGATGCGGACGATGCTCTACGAAGCAGCGCAGAGCATGTTGCGTTCGAAGAAATGGTCCTGGCTTAAGGCCTGGGCCATCCAGATCGCCAGGCGCCGCGGAATGAAGAGGGCGATCGTCGCCCTGGCCCGCCGGCTGGCCGTCATCATGCACCGCATATGGATTGATGGCACCGAGTTCCGGTGGACCCGGGAGCCGGCCACGGCCGCAGCATGAAAGCCGTTCAAGATCAAAACCGATAAGGAGAAAACTCGAGATCCACCCAGCAGTGGAAAGATGTCCCTCGCGGGACGATGGATGAGGTGAGTCCGCATGTCCGCTTGAACCTGCCGTTCAAACTGACGGCAAGGCCGCGGCTAAGATTGTTCTACCTTGTCCTCGAATCCCATAATGGAAGGGCCCTGGTGCCGATTCCGAAGAGAAGCACGAGCCCGTGAGCGACATCGACACTGCAGTGGCGGATAGTCTGAAAGTGCTTGACCTCAAACGGCCGATTAGAGAAGCGGACATCAGGCGAATGGACCGCGACCGCCGCTTTTGAACCCCAAACAACATCCGGCGGATGGCAGTCAAGGCGCAGCGAAATGTAGGACGACGGCGGCCATAACACACACGCCAACCGAGATAGCTGCACCATAGAGAGGGTATGCCAAGCCCCGGCGGAAATCATTATCACGCCAGCCGACGCAACAAGCTTGAGAGCGTTTGTGATCATACCCTCAATATGCGACCAGAATCGCGTTCACATGCCCCAGTAGGCTGTCCCAGTCTGTCAACGTGGGGTTCCCAAGATCAATTCGGCGGCGGTACGAAACCCACCTGTTTCTGGGACGTTAACAGCCGTCGCCGCAAGGCCAGTGGCAACTATCGGTGATGAGAACGCCCGTTGCGCTCCCGCCCGCTCTAGCAAGGGAGCAGCGCCATGTTGAAGCGGCGTCGTCTCAAGCCGACCGATACCCTGAAAGACCGATTGATCTCGTTCGCCAAAGAAGCGCGCGAGAAAGCTTCTCAGCTGCAGTCTTGCCCAGAGAAGGACGAGCTGCTCAGGAGAGCGCGGCAGGCCGAGATCGCGGCCCATCTGGACAATTGGGCCACCTCTCCCGGACTACAGCCGCCGAAATGACCAGTGCCCTTTCGAGTCAAAATGGGAGCACTCATCATTTTCGCCGAGACGGCGGCGGAAGCGTTGGCGATATTCGATGCATCAACGCGAGACAAAAGCGGGCTCGCTATCCACGATCCGAGCGGACAGGCAATCGACCCGGAGGCGCTGCGGTCCAGTCTTAAGGCCAGACCCGACGCTCACTGAAGGACCGCCTCAGTTGATGGCGCTTCGCGCCCCGAAGCACATTCTGGCGACCGCTCATGCGTTCGCGGCCTAATGCCCCTGCGCCAGTCCAGTGCCGCCACGCGGGTCGTTTGCGCCGTAGAATCTGTTTCGACCGATGGCTTTTCCTCCAAGACTTGGCGCGCCGACCAGGATCGCGGCGATGTGGTTGGCGGGGGTAGAGTCCTCGAACCGATGCCCCATGCTCTCCAGGATTTTGCGGGTGTCAGGTGAGAGTGCGTATCGCTCGATCTTCGTCTCTTCCGGCAACCATTGATTATGGATGCGAGGGGCATCGACGGCCTCCTGGATGTTCATCCCGTAGTCGACGACATTCAGGATCGTCTGCAGGACGGCCGTGACGATGCGGGCACCGCCCGGGCTGCCGAGAACGAGGACTGGCTTGCCGTCCTTGGTGACGATGGTCGGGCTCATCGAACTCAGGGGTGTTTTGCCTGATACGATTGCATTGGGATTTCCTCGGGCAAAGCCGTAGATGTTGGCGGAATCCGGGTTTGGCGTGAAATCGTCCATTTCATCGTTCATCAGCACGCCGGTGCCTGATGCAACCACCTTTGCTCCGAACCAGTCATTGAGCGTGTATGTCATCGACACCGCATTGCCGGCATCGTCGATGATCGAGAAGTGCGTCGTGTTGCTGCCTTCGTGAGGCGCAACACCCAGCCTTATGTCGCTCGAAAGTTCGGCCCTGTCAGGCTTGATGACATCGCGAATTTTTGCAGCGTAGCTCTTGTCGATCAGCCTCTGGACGGGATTGCTGGTGAAGTCGGGATCGCCGAGAAGACTGTATCTGTCGGCGAAGGCGTGGCGCATCGCCTCGATTTCGTAATGCAGCGCCTGTGCTGATCCAAAGCCGAGCTCCGGAAGCGGATATCCCTCCAGAATGTTCAGCATCTCGCAGATGGCAACGCCGCCTGAGCTCGGCGGAGGCGCCGAGATCACGTGATAGCCGCGGTAATCGCATTCGATCGGTGCAAATTCACGAGTCCGGTAGCGTTCCAGATCGTCCTGATCGATGAGCCCTCCGCCTTCCCTGCTCGCCTTGACGATCGCCGATGCGGTCTTGCCCCGGTAGAAGCCGGCCGCGCCTTCCTTTCTGATCAAGTGCAACGTCTCGGCAAGGTCGGGCTGCATCAGCCTTTGACCGGCTACAAAGGGCTCTCCTTTGTTGAGAAAGATATCGGTGGTCTCTGGAAATCTTCTGAGATCCTCGGTCGCCGACGCGAGCATGTCGACGTCGCCCTGGTCCAGGGTGTAGCCGTCCTCAGCCAGTGCGATCGCCGGTTCGATCAAGGCTGCCCGCGCCATCGTCCCATACTTTTCGCGCGCGTACTCCAGACCCGACACGGTCCCGGGCACGCCGACCGCCAGCCAGCCGATCGTGCTCAGGCTTTTGATGACCTTTCCGTCCTTGCTCAGATACATGTCCCGGCTCGCCGCACGCGGAGCCTTCTCGCGAAAATCGAGAAACGTCGTTCGCCCATCGGCAAACCGGATCGTCATGAAGCCGCCGCCGCCGAGATTGCCGGCGGCCGGATAGACCACGGCCAGCGCATATGCGACCGCGACGGCAGCGTCGATCGCATTGCCGCCGCTCTTGAGAATGTCGACGCCGACCTCTGTCGCCAGGTGCTGGGCCGTCACCACCATGCCTTTTTCGGCCCCCACTGGTCTCATTGAGGCCGCATTGGCCGCCGAAACCACGACCAGCGACCAGGCCAAGGCAACCAGCATGTGAGCCATCGCCAGGGTTCCAAGGAGGATCCCGAATCGACCCGGCCTGGTCTTCAAGTCGCCGCCTGAAAGCAGCAAAGACATGGGAATCGTCTCTCCTTTCGGTGTCGCCTTGCCGGCCCGAAACCGTCCGGCAAGAGTGCAAAATTGATTCAAGTTCGCTGACTTGTCCCTTCTAATTCGATATCTTGCAACCCAGCCGCCGGCAGAATTCAGTTCCGGAGACTTAGCAGGGGGGGGTGTGTATCCAAATGCTTCTCGGGCGCCGCTTGACCGCCGCGATTGCTGCATTGCTGCCAATCGCGGGCGGATCTTTCCTCTTGCTTCTCTCAATCGCGCAATCCGCAACCGCATCCGATAGTTGCGCGAGCGCCGCCGAGGTCACGGTTTGGCCATCGCCGCAGGCCCCCTGGACCGGCGCGCCGCTGCGCGTCATGGTCGTCTCCGCAAAGCCGGTCGAGGGGCTCTTGTCGCTCACCGCGCCCGATGGAAGCGTCGCCGTCAAATCACCCGACCGGCAGGATGGCCCGCCTTATACCTGGTTCGCCGAGGTCGCCACACCGGCCGCCGGCACCTGGCACGCGACACTCTCCCGCGACGGCTGCAGTCCGGTTACCCGCGACATCGCGGTCGGGGCGCGGAAGCCGGAGCCCGTGCGCTTTCCGGCGGGACAAATCTGGCAGGTGCGCAACAGCTGGAACAGCACCAACGAGGCGCTGTTCTCGGCATGGATCGCGAAGCTGTTCGATGCGCCGCCCGACCAGGACCTGAACTGGAAAGTCTGGCACGAAGTGCTGCGCGACAAGTCGCGCAATTTCCTTTTCAACTACCTCGGACGCAACGAAGACAATACGCAAACCGGCCTTCGTCCCGACTGCGCCGACTTCGTCTACTTCCTGCGCGCCTATTTTGCATTCAAGATGGGGCTGCCGTTCGGCTACACGAACTGCTCGCGCGGCTTCGGCGGCAGGCCGCCGAAGTGCTACCAGTGGTTCGACGTCGAGCATCCCGAAGTTACGCGTCCGCCCCCGCCCCCCGAACAGGAGGTTGCACAGACAGCCGATGCCTCCCCTTCGCTGCCGCCACCTCCACAGGCGCCGAACCTCCTCCGGTTGTTTGGCCATGCCGAGCAACCGGCCGAACAGCCTGCCGCGCCGGTTGCAATACCGTCGCCCAAGCCGACGCCGAAGCGTCCGACGAATTTCAGCGAATACTTGCGCGATGTCGGCGATGTCGTTCACACCGGCGCGGTGCGCGCAGGCGACGACAATGCCGATTTCTACACCGTGCCGCTGACGCAGCAGGTGCTGCGCCCAGGGACGGTCTACGCCGATCCTTACGGCCATGTGCTGATGCTGGTGCGGCGCGTCCCGGAAGTGAACGGCACGCCGGGGGTTTTCCTGGCCGTTGATGCGGAGCCCGATGGATCGATCACCCGCAAACGCTTTTGGCGCGGCAATTTCCTTTTCGTGCACGAACCCACGCTCGGCACCCCCGGCTTCAAGCATTTCCGCCCGATCACGCGCGAAAAGGGCGGCGCCTTGCGACGGATGAGCAACACGGATATCGCCAGCAATCCGCAATACGGCGATTTTTCGAACGAGCAATCGCAAATGGGCGCCGAGGATTTCTACGACCGCATGGACGACGTCATGTCGCCGGAGCCCCTCGACCCGCAGCGCGCGTTGATCGACGCCATCACGAGCCTCACCGAGCAGATCAAGACGCGGGTCACCTCCGTGGAAAACGGCCGGAAATATCAGCTCAAGCAGGCCGGCGATGCGGCGATGCCGGACGGCGCGTCGATCTTCGAGACCAGCGGCCCCTGGGAAGACTACTCGACCCCGGCCCGCGATTTTCGGCTCTTGATCGCCATCGACGTGGTGCGCGGCTTCCCCGACCGTTTCGTACGCCGGTCGAATCGCTACGCCATACCGGCCGGCAAGACCGCGGCCGCTATGAAATCCGAATTGCAGAGCGTGCTCAATTCTGAGCTCGCCTCTCGCAAGATAACCTATACCCGCAGCGACGGCTCGCAGTGGACGCTATCGGTCAAGGATGTGGTCGAGCGGGCCACGGATTTCGAGATGGCCTACAACCCCAATGACTGCGTCGAACTGCGGTGGGGCGCGCCCGGGAGCAGCGAGGAGGCCGCGACCTGCAAGCGTCATGCACCGCAGGCGCAGCGCGCGAAGATGTCGGAATACCGCGCCTGGTTCCGAGATCGGCACTGGCCGGCGCACTCGTAAATCCACGCTAGGCCGGCCAGTGGTGCTGGCCTCTCTGCCGTGGGCCGCGCGGCGCTCGCTCAGAGCTTGGAGCCGCCGTCGACGTGGATCGTGTCGCCGCTAACCCAACGGGCGTCGGGCGAGGCGAGGAAGGCGACGACGTCGCCGATGTCGTCCGGCTGCGCGATCCGCTTCAGTGTCTGCAGGCTGAGGGTGTAGTCGCGGCCCTGGTCGGTCTTGGCAAAGGACGACATGTCCGTTGCGACCACGCCCGGCGCGACCGCGTTGACTCGAATGCCGCGTGCACCGAGCGCAGCGGCGAAATGCTTCACCAGCGTGTCGATCGCGCCCTTGGTCGCGGCATAGGCCGGCAGCGTGCCGACGACCGCATGCGCCGCCAGCGAGGATACGAGAACCACCGAGCTGCCCTCGTGCAGGATCGGCAATAATTGCTGCACCAGGAAAAACGGCGCGCGGACATTGACGGCGAACAAATTGTCGAAATCGGCAACCGTCGTCTCCTCGATCACGGCAGCCTTTGCGACGCCGGCGTTGGCGACGAGGATATCGAGCCGGTCGCCTACGATTGCGCGCACCCGCTGCGCCAGCTGATGCGGGCCGTCGGGCATCGCGAGATCGGCCGCGATCGCTTCCGCCGTGCCCCCCGCCTTGCGGATCTCGGCGACGACGGCATCAGCCTCCTTTGCCGCTTGCCCGTAATGCACGAGCACCTGGGCGCCGAGCCTTGCCAGCGCCAGCGCGCTGGCGCGACCGATGCCGCGCGAGGCGCCGGTGACGAGAGCGGTTTTTCCCTTGAGATCGGCCATGGTCATTCTCCTTTGCAGCATGAAGCTGTCCGCTTCGCGCGCTCCATCCCTGCCGTATAGGCATGGAGTGGCCGCACGGGTCCGTTGCTCATGTGCTATTTGGAGGCATCTAGCGTGTTTGAAAAAGACTTTGTAAGCTTGCGGTCATACCTGGAAGGCATGAAGCATGGAGCTGAGGCATCTCCGCTATTTCGTCGCAGTCGCCGAGGAAGGCAGCCTCACGGTTGCCGCCGAGAAGCGGCTGCACACCGCCCAACCTTCGCTCAGCCGGCAGATCCGCGATCTCGAATATGAGGTGGGCGTGCCGCTGCTGACGCGCAGCGTGCACGGCGTCGAGCTTACCGCCGCGGGAAAGGTGTTTCTCGATCACGCCCGCCTGGCGCTGACCCAGGCGGATGCCGCAATCGAGGCGGCGCGGCGCGCGGCGCAGCCGGAGAAATCGCGCTTCGCGCTCGGATTCCTCACCGGCCAGGAGATCGACTGGCTGCCGGCGGCAATGCGTATTCTTCGCGACGAATTGCCGAATATCGAAGTCGCGGTGACAAGCGACTACTCACCCGTGCTCGCGGAGTCGCTGACACGCGGCAAGCTTGACCTCGCCTTCATGCGGCGGGAGGCCGCGACCACCGATCTCAGCTACAAGGTCGTGACGCGGGAGGCTCTGGTGGTGGTGCTGCCGAGTGACCACCGCCTCGCCAAGCAGGACAGCATCGATCTGGCGAAGCTCGAGGGAACGCCGTTCGTCAACGTCTCGGACACGGCTCCCGAGCTGCTCAGGGTCATTGGCGATTACATTCGCGCGAGCAAGCTGCCTATCGCGACCGTGCACGAGGCCGACAACATCGTCATGGCCGTCTCGCTGGTCGCTTCCACGCGCGGCTTCGCGCTGCTGCCGGGCTACGTCGAGAACTTCCTGCCATGGTCCGTCGTCAGCCGGCCCGTCAGAGGGACCCCACCAACGATTGATCTCGTGATCGGCTATCACAAGTCCAAGCGCTCGGCTGGCAACATATTAGACAAACTTATCAATGGACTAACAGGATTATCTAAATCGTAAATCTACCCAGGTAAGCGCCGGGTAAGCAGTCACCCCAAAAAGCGCGCGACCGAAGCCCCGCGCCCTGTAAGGCTCACGTCAGCTTGCCGGTGTAGCCTTCTCCCCGCCATGGAGGCAGGGACGGACAAGGCGATTCGCACCGCGCGACCACCATTGCAATGGTTCGGCCTGGACCGCCGGTGATTTCGAGGTCCCGGCCGCCCCACTTGTTCGCAGCGACGGGGGCCCGAGTCCCATGACCTATGCGACTTGGCTTGCCATTTCTGGAGTTGGCTGCGTCGTCGTCGCTGGCGGGCTGCTATTCCTAGTCTTCAAGAGTTAAGGCCGCCTCAGCTGGCGGCCTCTCCTGACTGGAGCGCTGACATTTCTTTCACATTCTAACACGCCGCGCCGTGCTAGGGGGTCCGGCCTGCTGGGCCGGAGGTGCGAAATGCCGGCAATATACAAAACGCTTCGCCAATTGGGATTTTCTCGCTGGGCATCAGCCCGAAACGCTTTGAAAATTTACTATGCGACTTTCCATCCGCATTTCTAGACGATAGAGGCCGCCTGAGTGGCGGCCTCTTCTCACTCAGCACCGCCTCAGCCGCCTGGCATGTGTCGCCAGCCGCTGACGGTTACGCCTTCTCAGTCTGCGCCGGCGCTTCATGTGCCGCACCCCGACGACAGTGCGGCCTCGATCGCCGCGCTCAGCTTGGTCTCAGTCACCTTGAGCAACTGCACCTGGGCGGCGGCCTGTTCCTGCACGCCCTGCAAGCGTTCTTGGATCTTCCTCAGCTTCACCTGAGCCTTGTGGAGGTCGAGGCTAACATCCCGAACCAAATCTGCCCCATCCGATTCGATGATGAGGTCATACCTGCGGAACACGAACAAAGGAAGAATTCTTCAGCCGCAATCGCTCGACGCCAATCGAGTGATTTCCTGACCAAGGAATGCGGCTAGAGCTCTGGTCCGGGTTTTCTACGCCCACGGACATGGTCAGCTGATTTGCCCTAACAGTCAATTAACTTCCCCAAGCGGGGAAGTTGTGGTCCGCTATGGGCATGCCCGTGCTCGCCTAGGCCGCAGCAGGCCATCAGACGCCCTGTCGCCGGCGCGCTGAAGGCAGGAAAATAACTATCTCGAACCAGGGAGGACACAATGGGATTGTTCGATAGCCTGTTTGGAAGCACTCCCGGACCCGCCAGAGAATTCTTTTCCAGATTCAAACGGAAATCACGGGCACCGACTGATCCTGATCTTCTAAGGATAGCCAAAGAACGAAAAGGGCATATTTCGCGAAAGGCTGTGCACGCTGAGTATAATCGGCTACTTGTAGAGAAGTACGCCAACGATAAGGCGTGATCCCAAGGTCATCCGCCGGCTGGTCGAGATCGGGCTGAAGGCGAAGGCGGGCCGCGAGTGACCTGCCGAAGCTCCTCACCCGGTGCCAGCTAATTCATTGCTTTTTTGATAACTAGCGCGACGAGCGCGGCACGTCCGGATAGCTCCAGTTTCCTGTAAATGGAGTGGACATGAAGTTTCACCGTGCCCTCGGTAACCTTTAGGCGTTGGCCGATGCCCTTGTTCGACAAGCCCTCGGCCACGAGGTTCGCGACTTGTCGCTCCCGTGCGGTCAAATCGCCAAACGTCGCAACGTACTTTGTCCCACGCACTCAAAGCTCCCAACGAGTGATTGACAAAGACACGCGTGACAACGTGGGACTGTTTTCTTCGTTCCATCAACCCGTTACACCTAAAGGTAGTACACTAATTTTGGTGGGACGCCCCCAAGAAGGTTGACCGGACGCAGCAGAACGCACCAGCGAGGCTCGCGGCGCTCGCCATAGCTGGGGGCAGCTGGGGAAATCCGCTTGCGCGCTCGCACTGGTTGCGCTTGGGTGCCGCCCGGGTCTGGGGGCTGTTTTCATGCGTAAATTGGCGATCGTCGCGCTGTGCGCCGCTTTGGGCGGTTGTGGCCTTATGGCAATGAAGCAGCGTCAAGAACAAATGGCTGCGGCCATTGCTGCCAAGGATCAAGGAATTGGAGCCTGCAAGGCGCAGTATCCGGACGAAAACAAGGATTTCGTGGCTCGCAACAAATGCTCGTTTGAAGCGGCAAAGGTGGTTCGACCCTTCGCAACATATCCAGATCTATTCGACAAGAGCTGGGCCACCGTTGCGGTGCTGGCCGAAGAACTCGACGCAAAGAAGATCACCCGAGCCCAAGGTGAGCTTCAACTTGCACAGATGAACTCTGAAATCATTGCGGAAGAGCAACGACGAAATTTGGCGAACCGATCAGTCGCGGCTCAAGAGTCCGCAGCATCCGCCGCTTGGATGGCTTCCCGTCCAGTAACCTGCAATCGCGTGGGCACATCGACAACTTGCTACTGAGATACGCACGTCAGAAGGCCTTGTCCGCCGGCTGGTCGAGATCAGGCTGAGGGCGAAGAAGTGATGTCGGCGCTCTACACCTTTGCCTCTTGTGGAGTAGTGGCCGGGCCGGTTTGACGAAATCGGGCCGAGCGCACAGGAGATTGCCTTGCCTGAAACAGCACAACCGATAGAAATCTACTGCGATACGGACGTTCTCCCGAGCAACATCCGGCATAATGATGAAAAGTCGTTGCGCGAAAAAGCGGCGATGGACGACCTGAGAGCTGGAGTCAGCCTCGGACGATATGTCTTGAGAGTGTCAGGGGTTAATTATCGAGATCGGTTGCCATCAGAATTGGTAAGAGAATTTAGGGCAATCGGGATATTGATTGACCCCAGCGCAGCGACGTCCCGAGAATGATCATCGCGGCGCCCAGATTCATCTGCTCGACAGTCCGGTCGTTGGGAGCGGTGCCGACGTCAGGCCCAACTGGCAGAAATTGGCTCGTCAGACCGTGGGATTGGAGAACATTGCATTGAACTTAGTTGACGTGATCGGCTATCACAAGTCCAATGCATCGCCGATCCTGGCCAAGTTCATGTCCCGCCTCGGCGATCTGACAAAACGCGAGGCCAAGGCCAAGTCGATCTAAGCGGCTGACTGCAGTCCGCGCGGCCGCACTCACGCCATCATTTCTTCGGCTTCACTTCCTTGGCATAGATCTCAGGCTTGAAGCCGACCAGCAGCCTGGCTCCGATTTCCAGCACCGGGCGCTTGATCATCGAGGGCTGGTCCAGCATCAGCGCCAGCGCCTTCTTCTCGTTGAGGCCTTCCTTCTCGGCGTCGGGCAATTTGCGAAAGGTGGTGCCGGCGCGGTTGAGCAAACTCTCCCAGCCGAGCTTGTCGCTCCATTGCTTGAGCTTGTCCTTGGGCGCCCCCGCGGCCTTGTAGTCGTGAAAGTCATAGGCGACGCCATGGTCGTCGAGCCATGCGCGCGCCTTCTTCATGGTGTCACAGTTCTTGATGCCGTAGATCGTGATGGTCATTGCACAAAACCTCTCGCGGAGCGCGTCACTCTAGCGCGCCCGGGAGCCGCAAGACAGGACTGGCACTGCTGATTTGCACAGTTCGCCGGGCCGACACCTGCCGGTTGTCAGAACTTTTCCCTCACTTTCTTGACGCTGACCTCATCGCCCGAAATCTCGGTCCGCAGAATCAGGTTGAATACCTTGTGATCCCAAGGTCTCGGATAATCACTCTTGTTGGCCCCGAGATAGCGCATCATCGGCGGGCCTTACCCTCCCTGCCCCACATCGGCGACGCGCCCTCGCGGGTCATCCGTCTCTGCCGAGACACTACCTTTGCGTGCAATTAGAGTAAATTGATAGTTCAGGCGTTGGCAGTCGGCGCCGTTTGCCGCACCGGTTACCTCACGGGATTTCCCATGCTTGGCCGGCCGATCCATAGCCGGTTGAGACCGCGTGTGGCCAGCGACGGCTGGTCCCTGCCCTTCAGCCGCTCCTCCGCCTCCTGACACGGACCGACGGTTCGGAGCCGTCGAGGCAGCGACGGATAGAGACGCCGCATCCATCCGACCGCTCGATCTGCAATCGCCTGTTCGGCTTCACCCAGTGGCAGCTCGAAAGCCTCGCGCAATCGTCCCGGCAAAAGCTGTGCGGTCAGTGCGCGATACCAGAGCGGCGGCCGGACTCCCGTCACCTTGCCGGAAAAGATCTGCCGCGAGATGTCGCGCGCAGCCGGGCTGACGGTCAGCACATCGGACGCGGCCATCGCATCGACGTAGGCGACGAAGGACGCCCAGTCGGATGGCAGGCTGTCGGGCGGGATGCCGAACAGCGCCGCGTAGAGCCGCGCCTCGGACCAGTAGCGTTCGCGCTCGCCGTCCGAAAGCGGAGGCAGCACGAGTTCATGCGCGAGAAGCGCGGTCTCGACCAGCGTCGCATGAACCCAGCGCAGCGCCGCAACCTCATTGGCCTGATAGGATGAGCCGGCCGCGAATGGCCCGGCCGATTGCGGCAGAACCCCGGTCACGGCCTCATGGCGCTGATAGAGCTTTCGCGCCACGAGCAGCGCCTGGTCCAGCGAGCCGAATACCATGGTGAAGGTCACGCCGAAGGTGCGATGGAAGCGCCCAACGGGATCGGCAAAGACCCGCGACTGGTCGGCCACGGCGGCAGCGACCCAGGGATGGGCGAGCTGCAACAACAGCGCCCGACCGGCGCCGAGAAAGACCGCGGCCTCGCGGTCGACCCGCCACGTCATCGACCCCGGACCGAATACCCCCTCACGCGCGCCGGCAGCGCCAGCGCGAACCAGGTCAAGGCCGCGTTCAAACTCGGCTGCGGAAACCGGCATGCCTCCTCTTATATTCTCCCGCGCACCAGGACGTAAGCACCTTCAAATGGAATGATCGGGATCCCGCGCCCCACCGCGGCACGCGAATTACCCCGTCCGCGGGCACTTTCACGTCACGCCGATACTGAGGCGATCGGTGTAGATGCCGACCGCATTCGATCCCCACAGGCCAAGCAATTCATGCGCACACAGATCGCCAAGCATCTCGAGCATTATTTTGCTTCGAACGGGAAGCCGGCCGTGGCGAACCAGCTCACCACCGAAGACGCGGTGGCTTCTACGTCGGTCAGCCCGGCACGTATGGAAATCCGCTACACGCTTTTCCGGATCATGCTTTATGGCCGTTTCGGGATGTTCAACCCGCGCTCGACCGCCGGGCGCGCCAGCCCGCGGGCCAGCCAGGCCGGTACGTGCGTGAGATGATCGAAATCGACCAGCTCACGCGCTTCATAGAAGCCGATCAGGTTGCGCACCCAGCCGAGCATCGAGATGTCGGCGATGGTGTACTCATCGTCCATGATCCACTGCCGGCCGTCGAGCCTGTGCTCGATCACGCCCAACAGGCGCTTGGCTTCGTTGACGTAGCGCTCCAGCGGCCGCTTGTCGGGAATGTCCTTGCCGGCGAATTTGTTGAAGAAGCCGAGCTGGCCGAACATCGGGCCGATGCCGCCCATCTGGAAATGCAGCCACTGGATGGTTTGCCAGCGCCGCGCCGGATCGGCGGGCATGAGCCTGCCGGTTTTCTCGGCGAGATATTGCAGGATGGCTCCTGACTCGAACAGCGGCAGCGGCTTGCCGCCGGGACCGTTGGGATCGAGAATCGCCGGGATCTTGCCGTTGGGATTGAGCGACAGGAACTCCGGCGTTTTCTGGTCGTCCTTGTTGAAATCGACCAGATGCACCTCGTAGGGCAGCCCGATCTCCTCCAGCATGATCGAGACCTTGACGCCGTTCGGCGTCGGCAGCGAATAAAGCTGCAGCCGGTCTGGATGCTGCGCCGGCCAGCGCTTCGTGATCGGAAAGGCGGAAAGTTCGGGCATCGCAGCTCGCTTCATTTGTTTGACGCGGCTAATCTAGAGGCTCAGGCAGGGGTGGCAAGGGCCGGATCGCATGGACAGGGATCACGCCGAAGGGCTGCTCGGCGATAACGAGCTTGCAGCACATCCAACCGTGTTCGCACCCGCCCTTTTCCAGGGCAAGGTCGCGCTGGTATCAGGCGCATCGGGGGGCATCGGGCGAGCGATCGCGTTTCTGTTCGCCCGTCTTGGCGCACATGTCGCGCTCGCCGGCCGCAACAAGGACAAGCTCGATGCGCTCGCTGCCGCTCTCAGCGCGCGGGGCCTGCAATCCTCCGTGCATGTCGCCGATATCCGCACCCCCGATGCGGTGAACGCGCTGATCGAAGATGTCTGGGTTGCGCAGGGACGGCTCGATCATCTCGTCAACAGCGCTGGCGGGCAGTTTCCGCAAGCCGCGATCGACTTCTCGGTCAAGGGTTGGGACGCCGTGATCGACACCAATCTCGGCGGCACCTGGCACATGATGCAGGCCGCCGCGCGTGGCTGGCGCGTGCGCCAGTCGAGCGGCTCCATTGTCAACATCGTAGTGGTGACGACGCATGGCCTCTACGGCATCGCCCATTCGATCGCAGCGCGCTCCGGCGTCATTGGACTTTCGCGCGCCGTCGCGGTCGAATGGGCGCCGCTTGGCATTCGGACCAACTGCGTCGCCCCAGGCGCGATCGAAACCGACGGCTGGAACGTCTATGCGCCGGAAGCGCGCGCCACCTACCCCCGCTCCAATCCCATGATGCGCGCCGGCTCGCCCTGGGACATCGCGGAAGCCTGCGTCTATCTCTCCGCGCCGTCGGGCAAGTTCATCACCGGCGAGACACTGACGGTGGACGGCGGCGGTCAGCTCTGGGGCGAGACCTGGACCACCGGCAAGCCGGATTATTTTGGCGGCGAAAGCCAATGAGGCCAGCGCCAACGGCGCGTGCGGCTATCCGTCATCACACCGGGCGTGCACGGCCTTCGTAGAGATAGGTGTGCGTCCGCGGCCCGGGCAATCGCGAATTCTGCAATGCCTCGATGCGGAAGCCGGTTCCCGTCACGAGATCGTCCATCTTGCGATTGAGATGACAGCCGCCGGCAAAGGACGACCACAATGGATCGAGCCGATCCTGCCAGCGTGCAACGCCGGCTTCGGGCGCGCGACCGTGCTCCACGAATAGCAATGCGCCGCCTGGTCTCAGCACGCGCCGCATCTCCGCGAGCGCACGCGAGGCGTTCGGGATCGTGCACAAGGTCCAGGTCGTGACGATTGTATCCATACTGCTCGAGTCGAGCGGGATCGCCTCAGCGGAGGCATCGAGCAGCGTAACGGGAACTGCGGCCGTTCGCGCGCGTGTCCGCGCCATGCGCAGCAATTCTGCCGACGGCTCGAGCCCGATCACCGAGCCGACGGCTGTGCCATAGTGCGGGAAGTTCAGCCCCGAACCGACGCCGATCTCGAGCACCCTGCCCTCCGCCGCGCCGACGACATGTTGGCGGAACGGCAATAGCTGGCTCTGGCTCATCGCCAGATGCGTCAGGCAAGGGATCACGTGGCGCTGGTAGAAACCCATGCGCTACATCTTAAGCCACATCTCGAATCCGCCAAAGATCAATCGCTTGCCGTCGAAGCAAATCTCCTTGTCGAGACGCGGATCCGCCATCACCTTCGCGTTGACCGCGTCGCGCTCCGTCCGGTCTCGATAGACGATCCAGGAGAACACGACGACCTCGTCCTCTTTGGCCAGCACGGCGCGCGGAAAGGAGGTCACCTCGCCATACGGCACGTCGTCGCCGATGCACTCCACGAAATCGAGCGCGCCAAGTTCCTTCCAGATCTCGCCGGCGCTTTTCGCGTGTGCCTTGTAGGCATCGATCTTGTCCTTTGGAACGGGAATCACAAATCCGTCGACATAAGCCATCAGGGACCTCCTTGGGTTCGCATCGCTCCGAGGACGAACAAGTGAAGGACAATCCGACTGGCCGCATCGAAAATTTCATTGTCTCAAAGCCGCCGAGTGCCCGCTGTCGACGCCCGGCTGCCGATCGCGGCTGTGGCGTGGACTCATTAGCGGATAGCTAGCCCTAGCCGGATGGCTGCAAGCTAGCCGAAGGCAAGAAAGTCGGCGGGATGTTCGCCCGTGCGAGCCTAGTTTTGGAGTTTGAATCGCGGCCGTCCGGCCAAACGCGCTGCGGGCCTTGCCACGCTTTGGCGCTTTTCGGGGCAAGCCGGACATCAACGAGCCGTCGACACCCGCTGAATCCATCGAAAATGCCCCCAAGCGGACATTGAACCAGGTCGGCTAAGAGAGCCCCTTGGCTCTGAACAGGAGGGCTCGCGCGGAAGGCACGCCAGATGGGTACGGCACCTTGGACGCTTTGATCTAGATCAAGAGAAACGAGGGGGGCCGCGAGTTCAATTCTCGAGGCAGCATTGCCGTCTACCTACCTTGGCCGGAGGTGACTATGAGTTCTAGCTTCAAATCAGCAATTCTATTGTTCATTTCTGCCTTCGCAGCGGCCCTTTGCTGCGCGCCAGCAACTGCACAACAGCAGCGGCCGAACATCGTGTTCATCATGGGCGACGACATCGGTTGGGCCAACATCGGCGTCTACAATCAGGGCATTATGGCCGGGCGGACGCCAAACCTCGACCAGCTAGCTGCGGAAGGCATGCGCTTCACCGACTATTACGCCGAGGCAAGTTGCACGGCCGGTCGGGCAAATTTCATCACCGGAGAGATACCTTTCCGCACTGGCCTGACGACTGTCGGTCAGGCAGGGTCGCCCCAGGGCATGCCGGACGAAGCGCCGACAATCGCCACCGTGCTCAAATCCATGGGATATGCGACAGGCCAGTTCGGCAAGAATCACCTGGGTGACCTAAATCGGTTCCTGCCGACGGTGCACGGGTTCGACGAGTTTTTCGGGTATCTCTATCACCTCGATGCGATGGAAGATCCCTGCCATGTCAACTATCCCCCCGAGCTCAAGGCGACGGTCGGACCGCGTAACATGCTTCATAGTTACGCGACGAACGTCGATGATCCCACAGTCGAGCCACGCTGGGGAAAAATTGGAAAGCAGAGGATTGAGGATGTAGGAGAACTTTGCCCAAAACGCATGGAGACGGTCGACGACGAGATACTGGCGAATGCGCTCAAATTCCTCGACAAGGCAAAGCAGGACAACAAGCCATTCTTCCTCTGGCTCAATCCGACCCGCATGCACGTCGTAACGCACTTGTCTGAGAAGTACGAGAAGATGCGCACGCCGCAGAACGGTTGGTCCATTCAAGAGGCCGGGATGGCGCAGCTCGACGACATCGTCGGCTCGGTCATGAAGTATCTGCGCGACAATGGCCTTGAGAACAACACCATACTCGCATTCTCGACAGATAACGGGGCGGAGAACTTCACTTGGCCGGATGGCGGTCAGACGCCATTTGCTGGAGCCAAAGGGACAGTCATGGAAGGCGGTTTCCGCGTGCCGATGATCATTCGGTGGCCGGGCAAAATACCCGCTGGAAAAGTCGAAAACAGCATAGTGTCGGGTCTCGACTGGTTCCCGACGTTGGTGGCGGCCGCTGGTGCCCCCAACATTGTCGAAGACTTCAAGAGAGGCAAACAAATTGGTGACCAGACGTACAAGGTTCACCTCGACGGCTATGACCAAACGGATCTGATCACGGGAAAGGGACCTTCGAAACGCCATGAGATATTTTACTTTGCGGAAACGACGCTGGGCGCGGTCCGCATCGATGACTTCAAATACCGCTTCCTTGACCAGCCGAATGGTTGGTTTGGCGGTACAGTAAAGCCAGATTGGCCTATCCTAGTTAATCTTCGGTTGGACCCGTATGAGCGGACCGGCCTGAACCAATCCATCAACTTCTACAATTGGTACGCCTATGAGTTCTGGCGGTTCGTATTTGTAAAAAACAAGATTGCGGAAGCAGCACAGACCTTGCTGGAGTTCCCGCCAATGCAAAAGGGCGCGAGCTTCAACCTTGAAGCCCTTAAGCAAGAGCTTGAGAAGAAATTGGAGAGTCGTGCCGCTCAATAGACGCAAGTCGCCGGCGCGCCTTTTGCATAAGCTACGAATGGCGCGCCCTAGATCGCGTCGCCTCATGCCACCACCGGCGCGACCACCGCCTCCAGCACCTTCGCTGCATCGCGTGGACTGAGCCGCACCTGCAAGCCGCGTTGGCCGCCATTGATGTAGACGAGGTCGTGCGCCATCGCCTGCTCCTCGATCGCGGCTCTCGGCCGGCGCATCTGGCCGAACGGGCTGATGCCGCCAACCTTGTGGCCTGACAGCCGCTCGGCATCCGGTGGCTTCATCATCTGCGCCGACTTGCCGCCGAAGGCGGCCGCGAGCTTTTTCATCGAGACCTCGCGGTCGGAGGGCACGATGACGCAGACCGGCTTGCCGTCGACCAGCGCCATCAGCGTCTTCAGGACCCGCGCCGGCGGCTCGCCCAGGGCGTCGGCCGCCTGCATCCCGACCTGCTCCGCGTGGGGATCGTACTCATAGCTGTGAACGGTGAAAGCGACGCCCGCCTGCTCCAGCGCCTTGGTCGCGCGCGTGACCCTGGACATGTTGATCTCCCTCAGCCAACGTCGTCCACCGGACGTTGGCCGAGGAGTTTTCTATCGATCGGCGACCTTTTCAACAACGATGCGCGCGACCATCGGGATGGGATATTCCTCCTTCGCTGTCGACGGGCGGCCTGATCTGTCGATGCGGATCTTTGACCCGGCAACGCCTGTGGACGCCGAGCGCATCAGATCGCTCATCGAGGCACAATCCGCATCAGCCGCTTCGCCCGCGACCGCGCCGGCGGAGCATGAGCCTGAACCAGGGCGCGAGATGGAAGGCGCTCATCAGGACATACATCGGGACCATTCCGCTCAGGCTCGAGCCTTGCGCCGCCGAGCAGATCATGTCCGCTTGCGCGCTGCCGAGGATAGCATTCAGCAGCGCCATGGCGGCGAAGGTCGGCGCCGCCGCGAGCGCCAGCACATCGGCCGCGCCGAGAGCCGGGCTCCTTCCGGCGCCCGCTTCAGTGCCTGCCGTATTCGTCATGGCGGCGCCACCAGATGCCCTGCTCGTTGCGGCCAAGCGGCGCGCGATCGAGCCACTGATACATGCCCCAAAGGCCGTCGAGCCCGCGGGCGTAGCAGGAATAGGTGTGATAGATGACGCCGTCGTCCTCCACGAAAGCACTCATGCCGGGCCGATCGCGGGTGTAGGTCGGAACATCGGTGCCGGTCATAGCAGCGATCTGCGCGACGGGCCCCTCGCCGCCGGGCTCCCGCCATTCCTGCACGGTCTTGCCTGCCAGCGGCTCACGGCCGGGCGCCGGCGCCTCGCGATGGTAGTTGTAGTCGATGCCGCCGTCGCGCTGCTGCGCCTCGGTGAAGAAGACGTTGAAATCGGCGTTGAAGTCGCTGCCGAAGGACGACGCCCAGGGGAACGTCCAGCCCATTCGCTTCTTGAACGCCTGCAGCTTCGCCAGCGGCGCGCGCGACACCGCCATCAGCATCACGTCGTGGTTCGCCAGGTGCACGGCGAGACCGTTGAACCCGTCCGCGATGGACGAACAGGACGGGCAACCGGCCGTGTAATCGGGCCCAAACATGAAGTGATAGACGATGAGCTGCGAGCGGCCCTTGAACAGGTCCGGAAGCGAAACGTTCCCCTCGGCGGTCTCGAACCGATATGATTTATCGATCCGGACCCATGGCAGCGCCTGTCGCTGCGTGGCCACCTCGTCGCTGCGGCGGGTCAATTCCTTCTCGGCCGCGAGCAGCTTGATCCGCGCGGCGAGCCATTGGTCCCGGGTTCCGGTCATGTGTGTCGTCATTGTCAGCTCCTTCGGCTGGTCTTCGTCGGCAAGCCAAAGCCAGTGGCATAGACGGCGACAACGGCCACGACCCACTCGACGATGGCGGTGAGAAACGTTGGGGAAAGGATTGTCCAATCGACCATGGCGGTGGCCTTGTTGTTCCGGCGTACTGGCTTGTCAGTATGAGATAGACTAGTACCGGGTCAGGGATGGTGAGAGTGACAAGTTTGGCGGGATTCAAATGGACTCGCTGATCACGGCAGCCGGGCTCGCGCTCGCACAAGGTGATCCTCTCGGCGCACTGAAGCGCGTTGCCTTGCGCAACGATGCGCCGGCGCTGGCGCTGCGTGGCATCGCGATGGCCCGGCTCGGCGACCTCGTTCGCGCCAAGGCGCTTCTGCGGGGAGCGGCCCGCGCTTTCGGTCCGAAGGAGGCCGTGGCCCGCGCCAGATGTGTGGTTGCGGAAGCCGAGATCGCGCTGGTCTCGCGCGATCTTACGTGGCCCGCCAAGGCGCTCGACGCGGCGCGCGCCACGCTTGAAGAGCATGGCGACCGCCTGAACGCGGCCTATGCGCAAAACCTCGACATCCGCCGGCTGCTTCTGATCGGTCGCCTCGACGAGGCCGAACGCAAACTTGGAGATCTCGATCCCTCGCCCTTCCCGCCGGCGTCGCGCACCGTTCACGAGCTGGTCGTTGCCGGCATCGCGATGCGGCGGCTGCAAACCAAATTGGCGCGTGCCGCACTGACCCGGGCCGCGCGCGCCGCGCATCTGGCGGGGATTCCGGCGCTGCATGCGGAGGTCGACAGCGCCGCACTTGTTCTCAACACGCCCGCCGCGCGCCTGATCACCCGTGACGAGACGCGGCCGCTGCTGCTTGAAGACGTCGAGGCACTGCTGGCCTCGAAAGCGCTGGTCATCGACGCCTGCCGTTATGTCGTGTGCGAAAGCAAGACGCAGGTCTCGTTTGCAACGCGCCCTGTCCTGTTTGCGCTCGCCCGCGCGCTCGGCGAGGCGTGGCCCGGCGACGTCTCGCGGAGCACGCTGGTGGCGCGGGCGTTCCGCGCCAAACATGCCGATGAATCGCATCGCGCGCGGCTGCGCGTTGAGATGGGCCGGCTGCGCCGCATGCTGCGGCCCTTTGCCGATATCAGCGCCACCAAGGACGGTTTTGCACTGGTGCCCCGCCACGCACACGAGGTTGTCGTGCTGGCCCGGCCGGTCGAGGAGGAGCACGCAGCCGTGCTCGCCTTTCTCGCCGACGGCGAATCCTGGTCGAGCTCGGCGCTGGCGGTCGCGCTCGGCGCCAGCCAACGCACGGTGCAGCGCGCACTCGACGACTTGGCGGGTGCCGGCAAGATCCAGTCGTTCGGACGCGGCCGCGCCCGACGCTGGATGACGCCGCCGCTACCCGGATTCGCGACGACCTTGTTACTCCCTGCTGCGCTCCCGGGTGGCTAGGATCGCGGCGAGCCAACAAGCGATTGGAAAGAGCATATGAAGCGAGCAGCGGCCGAGATCATCGGGGAATATGGCCCATTTCCAGGCGTCGAGCGCATCAACGGCGTCACCTATGACGGCGAGAGCGTCTGGTTTGCCTCCGGCGACAAGCTCAATGCGCTCGATCCCGGGCGCGGCAACGTGCAGCGCGCGATCGACGTCGCAGCCCACGCCGGCACCGCCTTCGACGGCCAGCATCTGTACCAGATTGCCGAAAACCGCATCCAGAAGGTCGATCCCAAGACCGGAGAAGTGCTCGCAACCATCCCGGCGCCCGGCGGCGGCGGAGACTCCGGAATGGCCTGGGCCGAAGGCTCGCTCTGGGTCGGCGTCTATCGCGAGCGCAAGATCCACCAGGTCGATCCGCAGACCGGCAAGATCCTTCGCACCATCGAGTCAAAAGGCTTCGTCACCGGCGTCACCTGGGTCGACGGTGAGCTCTGGCACGCCACATGGGAAGGCGACGAAAGCGACCTGCGCCGCATCGACCCGAAGACCGGCGAGGCGCTGGAGCGCCTGGACATGCCGCCCGGCATCGGCATATCGGGACTGGAGTCCGACGGCGCCGACCAGTTCTTCTGCGGCGGCGGCACCAGCGGCAAGGTCCGCGCGGTCAGACGGCCGAAGCGGGCTGGCAAATGACCTCCGCGTGAGGCGGATCAGCGAGCGACCACGAGACGCTCAATCCGCTGCGCTGACGACCTCGGCGCCGGCCGGCCCCTCCGCTTCGGCCGCAAGCGTCTTGCCGAAATAGCTCCGTCTCGTCTCTTCGGCGGCGCGGGCAGTGCGGCGGATCCGCAACAGGTCCTTGCGCGAGACGAGGCCAACGAGGCGCATGGTGCTGCGCTCGACGATCGGCACGCGGCCGACGTCTTCCGCCGCCATCCGATCCGCCAGCCGCGCCACCGTCTCGTCAGCGTGACCAATGATGGGCGAGTCGTCGGAGTGGCGATCGAACAGCGTCTCCGCGTGGACGTCGGGCTCGGTCCGCCAGCGCAGGATATCGGCCCGGGTGACCATGCCGATGACGCGGCCGTCCCGGCTCTGGATCGGATAGGATTTGTGGCGGTGCTCGTCGGCCGAGAAAAACGCGATCGCCTGGTCGACGGTCATGTCGGCCGACAGCGCGTCGACCTCCCGCACCATCACATCGGAGACGCGCAGGAGTTCGAACGGGTCGATACTGTATTCGCGCACGACATGCTGTCCGCGTCGCGCAATCTTCTCGGTCAGGATCGAGCGCTTGAGCAGTAACACCGTGACCGCATAGGCTGCGCCAGTCGCAGCGAGCAGCGGTCCGAGCAGCGCGAGATTGCCGGTCAGTTCGACCGCAAACAGGATGCCGGTCAGCGGCGAGCGCATCGTGCCGCCCATCATGGCCGCCATGCCGATCAACGCCCAGGCGCTGGGATCGCCCGGCAGGAACTGGCCCTCGAGCCAGCCGAGGCAGCCGCCGAAGATCAACAGCGGCGCCAGCACTCCGCCCGACGTGCCCGAGGCCAGCGCGATGATCCAGATGATCGACTTCACAACCAGGATCATCCCGACCTGTCCCGCCGTGATGTGGCCACCGAGCAGATCGCCGATCACATCATAGCCGACGCTTAGCGCGCGCGGCTCGACGAGGCCGCCGAGTCCGACCGCAAGGCCGCCGATGGCCGGCCACCACATCCAGTGGATCGGCAGTGCCCCGAACAGGTCTTCGGCCTTGTAGAGGAGTCCTGTCAGCAGACCCGATTGCAGCCCTGCGACAATGCCGACCCCGACTGCCGCAAGAAGCCGCCACCAGGACGGATCAAGCGCACCGGCAAAGGAAAACAACGGCCCCGATCCGATCGCAAGCGGCCGCAGCGCAGCGGCCAGCGCGCAGGCCGTGATGACGGGAATCATGCTGCGCGGCTTCCATTCGAACAGCAGAAGTTCGACCGCGAGCAGCACGGCCGCGATCGGCGTGCCGAAGATCGCGGTCATGCCGGCCGCAGCACCCGCCACCAGCAGCGTCTTGCGCTCGGCGGCGCTAAGGCTGAAACATTGCGCAAACAGCGAGCCGATCGCGCCGCCCGTCATGATGATCGGGCCTTCGGCGCCGAACGGCCCGCCGGTGCCGATCGATATGGCGGAGGACAACGGCTTGAGCAGCGCGACCTTGGGCGACATCCGGCTCTCGCCGATCAGGATGGCCTCGATCGCCTCGGGAATGCCGTGGCCCCGGATCTTCTCGGAGCCGAATCGCGCCATCAGCCCGATGATCAGGCCGCCCAGCGCGGGCGCCGCCACCATCCACCAATTGGCCTTGGCGCCTGCAAGCGACACCGTGTGCGCGTCGATGGTCTGGAACCAGACCAGGTTGGTGACGAGCGCAATCGCCCGCAACAACACCCACGCCGCCGCGACACCGCCGGTCCCGACAAAGACGGCCATGGCAACGAGAACGAGGACGCGACGATCGGTGGTAAAGTCGCCGAGCCGCGACGGCGCGGCGCTGGCGGATTGCGAACGATGCAAGACAGCTTCTCCCGGGCTCCCGCCCGTGAAGCGAGGCCTGTACTGTTCCGATTATATCGCACTGCGAATAACTCGTATTACGAACTAATTCAACGGATATCATGAACGAAAGTCGAAAGCGCCGCCGCCTCCTCACCGAAGCACTGGACCAGCAGGATTACGCGACGCTGGCCGCGTTCCGACGGTCGTTGCGGGTATTTCTGGCGTTTAGCGAGGACGCAGCCCGCAAAGCCGGCCTTCCGCCGCAGCAGCATCAGGCGATCCTCGCGATTCGTGGCCTCGCGCCTGAGACCGGCATGACGGTCAATGATCTCGCCGAACAACTTCTTTTGAAGCCGCAGACCGCGGTCGAACTCGCCGACCGCCTGGAGGATGCGGGCCTCGTGCGACGCGAGCGCGACGATGTCGACCGCCGCAGGGTCTTCCTCAGCCTCACCGCGAAGGCCAACAGGCTGCTGGAAAAGCTCTCGGCCGAGCATCTGGCCCAGATCCGCCGCGACGCGCCTGAGCTCATCGCGCTGCTGCGGGACGTGGCGCGGGAGGATGGCGGCTAGTCTAGGCCGCGCCGTTGTCGAGACTTACGATGACAGCCGCGTTGGCAATGATGATGGAATCCCCGCCACTTTCGGCCGGAATTTCCAGCCCGCCTTTCACCGCGCTCACGGTCACCGTGCCGTAGGGCAGTTCCTTCGCGACCGCCGCGGTATCGACGCCGCTCGGGTCCGGCACGCCGATGGTGACATCGACGAACATGTCGTTCGCGGTCTTGCCAAGCATGCGGAAGAAGCCGAGGCTCGAATGTCTGATCGCATCCGACAGCGCCCGCTTCGCCGCCTTGGTGGCGTCCTTGCCGTGAACGTCGACGCCCATGCCCATCTCGGTGATACAGCGCACGCGTGCCATTGGATTTCCTGACTTAACTGGCGACGGAAGGCGTCGATGCTGCCACAGCGATGCCAGTTTGGCGGCAGGATGGAGAGCATACCTCCTATGCCGGCGCAGCTGCGGGCTCAGCCTCGACCTTGGCAAATGGCTTGAAGGTCAGCGCGATCAGGAAGGCGCCAAGTCCGACGGCCCAGGAGCCGATATAAAGCCAGGCGTAGCTGGCAAACGTGTCGTAGATCAGACCGCCGGCGACCGGTCCCGACGCCATGCCGAGGCTGCCAGCCATCGCCAAACCGCCGATCACGGTCCCCATCATCCGCAACGGAAAATTCTCGCGCGCGAGCGCTGAATAGAGCGGCATGGTGCCGGCATAGACAAAGCCGAACAGCGCCGCCACGGCGTAGAACGCGGCAAGCTCACGGGCGAAGACATAAGCCAATGCGCCGAACGCCTGTACGAGCAGGCCCGCCACCAGCGTGCGCTTGGCGCCGAAGCGGTCACCCAACAGGCCAAACGCGATGCGTCCGCCCATCCCCGCCAGGCCTTCCACGCTGTAGATCGTCACCGCCGCGATCATCGGAATTCCACAACTGATGGCATAGCTCACGGTGTGGATGATCGGGCCGGAATGCGTCGCGCAGCAGAAGAAATTGGTCGCGAGCAGAATCGCGAATTGCGGCGAGCGCAGCGCCTGCGCCAGCGACATCTCCTTTTGCGGCGGCGCTCCATCGGAGGGCGCGGCAAGCGCTGCCTCAAGCGCCGGCGCGCGGCGAACCAAGAGCGAGACGGGAATCATGATCGCGGCGACCACGACGGCGAGAATCTGCATCGAGGTCCGCCAGTCATGGTGCGAGACGAGCCAGGCGACGAGCGGCGACATGGTCATTGGCGCCATCCCCATGCCGGCCGAGACCAGCGATACGGCGAGGCTGCGATGGGTATCGAACCAGCCGGTGACGGTCGCCATCATCGGTGCAAAGATCGCGGCGGTGGCGCTGCCGACCATGGCGCCGAAGATGAACTGAAACGCGACCAGCGACGTCGCCCGGCTGGCAAGCGCGAGGCTCAGTGCGATGACGATTGAGCCGGTCAATACCACCGGCAGCGGCCCGAGCCGGTCGGACAAGGTTCCCCAGACCATGCTGGTCATTGCCATCGCGAGAAAACCGATGGTCATCGCGCTGGACACGCCCGTCACCGACCAGCCGGTGTCCCGCGCGATAGGCTGGAGCAGAACCGGCAGCGAAAACATTCCGCCAATGGCAACGCAGCCCAACAGCCCGCCGGCCGCAACGATCACCCAGCGATAGCGAGAAGTGGTCATTCCTGGTCTCCTGTGCAGCTTTGCTGGGTGGAAGACGAACGAGATGGGCCGGAACCGACAGGCGGATACGAACGCTGACAACTTTTCTTGATGACGTCACTATAATGGGCTCACCGGGCCGGCTGTGGGCCTTTCGCCGCGGCGTCGAGGCCGGTTGGGTCCGCGCACTGATGACAGCCCCTATTTGACAGCATCTCGCTAACATCGATGCTGTGCGGCACTCCAAATAGCGTTTATTTCAGCGCCGAAGCTCACCTGCAGTTTCCCTGGAGATCATGACCATCCGCCCCATTGTCCGCTACCCCGACCCGCGGCTCGCGATCCCGGCACGGCCTGTGACCGAATTCGACGACGCGTTGCGCGAGCTTGCAAGGGATTTGCTTGAGACGATGCATGCGGCCCCCGGAATCGGGATCACGGCGCCGCATATTGGTGTCTTCTTGCGGGTCGTCGTGCTCGACCTCGGCTCCAGCGAAGGCGCGCGCACTTACGTCAATCCAGAGATCGCGTGGGCATCATCCGAGATGATCGTGCACCGGGAAGGCAGCATCTCGATGCCTGGTGTCAACGACGAGGTCCAGCGTCATGCGCGCGTCCGGATCAGCTATCACGATGTCGACGGCAACATGCATATGGAGGAGTCGGACGGCCTGCGCGCCGTTTGCCACCAGCATGAGATCGACCAGCTCGACGGCCTGTTCTGGATCAACCGATTGTCCCGCCTCAAGCGCGAGCGATTGATCAAGCGATTCGCGAAGATGGCCGCGAGATCGTAGGCCGGGTTGGCGAAAGCGTGACTCGCAGGCGATTACGAAGTGTCAACCGCATTGACCCGACGGAGATAGTCTCCATATAGGGGGAAAGTGGAGAGCGTATCCACTTTCCGACGGTTGCGTGGCTGGCTTACTCCAATCACCCCGAACTGCTGTGGGCTTCTTCCGGGAGTAGACCATGACGCCTCTGTCCATCCTCGACCTCGTCCGCGTGACCGAGGAAACGGACGCGCGTGGCGCGCTCGACAACGCCCGCGATCTCGCTGCTCATGCCGAGCGCTGGGGTTACAACCGTATCTGGGTCGCCGAGCATCACAACATGCCGGGGATTGCCAGCGCCGCGACGTCGGTGGTTCTTGCCCATATCGCAGGCGGGACAAGCAGGATTCGGGTCGGCGCCGGCGGCATCATGCTGCCCAACCACGCGCCCTATGTCATCGCTGAGCAGTTCGGGACGCTGGCACGGTTGTTTCCGGGCCGCGTCGATCTTGGCCTCGGACGCGCACCGGGCACCGACCAGCTTACGCTGCGCGCCTTGCGCCGCTCGCCCGAAGCGGCCGAGAACTTCCCTCAGGACGTTCTGGAGGTGCAGGCGTTCCTGGCGCCGGCCGGTCCAAACCAGCGCATCCAAGCCGTGCCGGCGGCGGGAACGGACGTGCCGCTCTGGATTCTCGGATCAAGCCATTTCGGCGCGATGCTGGCCGCCGAACTCGGGCTTCCTTATGCCTTCGCGTCGCACTTCGCGCCGGACGAACTCATTCCGGCGCTACAGATCTATCGCAACCGATTCAAGCCCTCCGAACAGCTCGACCGGCCCTATGCCATGGTCGGCGTCAACATCATTGCGGCCTCTGGCGACGCCGAGGCACGTCGGCTGGCCACAACGCAGCAGATGTCGTTTGCGAATATCTTTCGCGGCGCGCGCGGCCTGAGCCGACCGCCGATCGCCGACATCGAAACCTATTGGTCACCAGCGGAAAAGGCCCAGGCGATGCGCATGCTCGCGCGCTCCATCATCGGTTCTCCCGACACGGTTCGCGCGGGAATGGAGGCGCTGGTGAAGGAAACCGGCGCCGACGAGCTGATCGTCGTGTCCGACGTCTACGATCATCCCACGCGGCTGCGCTCGTTCGAACTGATCGCCGAGGCCGCGGGGATTCGGCCGTAGTCGTTATGATCGACTGCGATGACGGTTGCTTTCGACCGACAGAGAGGCGTCGCCCCGCAAATTTTATGGCTCGTGGCTGCTCTCGACCCACTTCCGGTCATCCCGGTTATCGCGGCGCGAACATCAGCTCCTGACAATACCTGCCGTCCGCACGCCGCGAACCAAACCATCGGTAACCGCGCCCAATTTCGGCCGTTCAATCCGGTAGTCGTGTTGGCCCACAGTGGCCATTTGAGTCGGCCGGTGACGCGAGGCTTGCTCGCAACGCTTCGATCAACACTTTGACGCGGCTTGGCATGAGGCGGCGTGTTGGGAACACCGCCCAGATGCCCAGTTCGTGGGGAATTGCGTCTTCAAGCTCGATCCGCTTGAGATCGCCGCGCTCCAACTGCTCGCGCACATCCCAATAGGTCATCATCGCGATCCCGACCCCCGCCAGGCAGGCCGCGCGAACGCTATCGACCGTGTTGGTCGAGAACGGCCCCTCAATGCGAACGCGATCGATCTCCTCGCCGCGGCGGAAAGGCCAGCTGTTCATGGCATGAAGCTTTATGCAGGGGTGACCGACGAGGTCAGCCGTGGTGGCCGGCTGCCCGAGGCGGGCGATATAGGAAGGGGCTGCACATACCACATAGGGATTATCGGCCAGCTTTGTCGCGATCATGTCCGATGGCTTCAAGGGGGCCACGCGTATTGCAATATCGAGCCCTGTCGATGCGAGATCGATGACGCCGTCGCTCAGCGTCAGGTCGACATGCAGTGATGGATTGTCAGCGATCAACTCGGAAATGAGTGGGACAACAACCGCGTGACCGATCACATTGGGCGCCGTAATCTTGAGAGTACCCGAGAGGCCGATCCTGCGCGGCGATACCGACTCCAGTGCAGCGTCGCGGGTTTCAATTAGCGCGGCAGCGTGAGGGACAAAGGCCTCACCTTCGGTCGTCAGCGACAGCGACCGTGTCGTGCGGTGAAACAACCGCGCGCCAATTTGCCCCTCTAGCGCTGCCAGTCTGCGGCTGACCAGCATAGGCGTAGTGCCTAGGTGTCTTGCTGCCGCTGACAAGCTGCCGAGCGCAGCGATCGTCCTGAACAATTCAACATCCGCGAGGTTCATATTATAACAATACGTGATAAATTGCTTACCCGCTAGGCCGACTACAGTACGGCTGCCGCCTCCCTTAATTGTCTGTTCGACACTGATCTCAAGCCCCGAACAGGCGAAAGAGCTTGGCCGATGATGATAGACGACAACTGCCTTTTCGCGTCTAGCGTTATAAATGGCCATAGACCCATGCGTGGAAGCCCGTAGTGACCGGCATCAAGGCCCATGGCGCGTTGGCCGTCACCATCGCGGGTTTCGATGGCGTCGAGATCCACGGGGCCAATGGTTATCTGCTCGATCAGTTTCTAACCGACTACACCAATGGCCGAACGGATCATTGGGGCGGCGGCACCGAGTACGAAGTCTGGAAGCCGGCGTCCGGTGAGAGCGGGGCCTCGCCGATTAGCCTCGCGAAGCGCTATGCGCCCAAGGCGACCATTCATGGACGCCCGGCCCCACCGCACGCCCGGCGGGACTAGCCGGTTATCATGCCGACAAGTGTCCATCCTGAATTCGCGGGATCGGAGCGGTCGCGCGTTGCCTCGCCCGATGTCGGGCTCATTGAGTGAAGGAGAAACATCATGTCGTCACCTTGGGATGCTGCAACAGTCAATCTTGTTTCGAAGGAGCTCTCGCCGGGCGTGTTCGCGGTGCTTCCGGATGATGTGAACGAAAAGGACCATGTCGCCACCACCGCCGGTTTCATCATCGGTGAACGCGCCGTGCTCGTCATTGAATCGATGGTTAACGGTGATCTCGCCTCACAGCTCATCGGGCTCGTGCGCAGGGAAACGTCGAAGCCCATCCGCTTCCTCGTCAACACCAGCTATCATGGTGACCATGCTTATGGGAACTTCGTGTTCCCAGACACCGCGGTCGTCATCCAGCACCCGGCGACCAAGCGTTACATGGACGAGAACTTCGAGGACGACCGGAAGTTCATGCTTGACCTGATGGGCGAGGGCAAGGGCATCGAGCGTGTCCAGTCACGCAGCGCCGACATCATCGTTCCCGACATGATCACGGTCGACCTCGGCGGTCGCCTTGTCGAGGTCCGCCACTTCGGCTTCGCACAGACGCCAGGTGATCTTGTGATTTGGTCGCCGGATGCCAAGGTGCTGTGGGTAGGCAACATGATCCAGGCGCCGTCGCCGGCGCTCCCGTGGCTCCTCGAGGGCCGTCACAGGGACACGATCACGACTCTTGCGGCGGTGAAGGCCTTCCTGCCCGAAGACGCCACCATCATCCCCGGGCATGGCAAGCCGATGCGCCCGGCCGACATCGAATTTCCGCTCGCCTACCTGCGAGAACTCGACGCGGCCGTCGAAAAGGCGGTCGCCGAAGGGCAGTCGATCGAGGACACGCTCAAGACGGTCGAGATGTCGCGCTTCGGCGAGTACAGCCTGTTCGATTGGGCGCACAACACGGTCAACGTGCCCGCCGCCTATAGCAATCTGAAGAAGGACGCCGAACGCGCGTGATGGTTGTCCAGGCCGCGGCCGCTCCTGGTGGCCGCGGTCTTCCTCAGAGGTGAGAAGGTACGCGAACGCACCCGCGCATTGTGAGCGATTCCAGATCTATCGACACGGTATCCCGGACTATCCGAAACTACGCTCCCCTCACTCCCACTCGATCATTTCGAACGACGTTTCGTCGTTGATTTCAAGCACAAATCTTCAAATCTGACGGACAAATGCCGACGGTATGCCCGCCGCAATTTTTTGGTCGTGAATTCACAGAAAAAATTGCTCCTCAGGAAGAACTGGCAATTCCGCTACCTATCGGAGTCTATCGACTGCATCGCGCGCCGCTTGCCCGCACCGCCGACATAGCCGAAGACTACCGTCAGCAGCACGAGTGGAGCGATCGCGGCTCGGCTTCCGACCGGATTGCGGCAAGCGTCGCCGGCGACCGGCCGCGCGTCAGTCGCGCGATATGGACAGCCCCGCGAGAAGCGGAGCGTACGCGGCGAGCCTGCGGGATACGAACTCAGTGAAGAGCCGCACGCGCTTCGTCTTGCGTGTCTCCCCCTTTGTGAGAAGCCACAGCGTTCCGTACATGTGCAGGCCGGTGCCCGGCACCCTCACCAGTAGGGGGTCGGCATCTGCGACGAAGCACGGCAGTGTCGTGATCCCGAGCCCTTGCCGTACAGCAACGATCTGCGCCTCGGCGTCCGTGGTCCTGAATGCAACGCCCGCGGTGCGAACCTCACCTTCGCTGGCCCAATCCGGAATTCCATGAATGCTTATGACGATCCACCGGATGGGATCAGGCGCGCCTGCACGCCACGCGGCCAGTCGATCGCGGGACATGTACACGCCGCCGAACAGCTCCGGTCCCTTCAGGCCGTGAAGATTGAGCGGCAGGGTTTTGCGGTCGTAGACGACGCGGATCGCGACGTCGGCCTCTCGGTTGGTCAGATTTGCCAGATCGCCGGACGACAAGATTTCCATCTCGATGTCCGGATGCAGACGCGCGAAATCGGCGAAGTCCGGCATGAGCAGGTGTGTCGCGAGGGGCGGTGCCAGCGTCACCCGCAGAAGCCCGCGCACGCTCTGGTCGCGCCCGAAGACGCGCGTCTCCAGCAGGTGCGACGACGCTTCCATCTGGTCCGCGAACTCGAGGACCTCCTCGCCGGCAGCGGTCAGGCGGTAGCCCGAAGGCAGCTTTTCGAACATGTGCACCCCGAGGCGTTCGTCCAGCTGGGCGATGCGACGCAGTACGGTCGAGTGGTTCACACCGAGGCGCTCGGCGGCAGCCCGCACCGAGCCTCCGCGCGCGACGGCGAGAAAATAGCGAACGTCATCCCAGTCGATCATGGTGCAATACCGCACCGCCGGAGTGCGCCTTCCAAAGCCCGTGTCCGACACCATCGAACAGCATCTCGTATGTGGGTAGCACGGGCGGTCATCATAGCCCATGCAGACGAGCGCCGGCCCAATTCCCAACGGCGGACACTGATGGTCGCGGCTGACCTCAGCCGTCCAACCGGATCGATTTCGCACCACCGATGTGCGCGCTTCCGCACTCAACGCCTGACGCCGGCAGACCTACGTCGAGGTTCTCGGGGGGCCTCCCCGAACGACCAAAGGCGGAGCCTGAAAGGAAAAGTCATGGGAAAACTTGAGGGTAAGGTTGCAGTCATCACGGGCGGATCGAGCGGCATGGCGCTGGCGAGCGCCAAGCGGTTCGTTGAAGAAGGCGCCTATGTTTTCGTCACGGGCCGGAGGCAGGAGGCGCTCAACGAGGCCGTCAGGCTGATTGGCCGGAATGTGACCGGCGTGCGCGGCGACGCGGCCAATCTCGACGACCTCGACCGTCTGTTCGACACAGTCAAACGGGAAAAGGGTAAGATCGACGTCCTGTACGCGAGCGCCGGCACGGGCGAAGCAGTCCCACTGGGCGAGATTACCCAGCAGCACTTCGATGCGGCCTTCGGCCTGAATACGCGCGGCACGCTGTTTACGGTTCAGAAGGCGTTGCCGCTTTTCAACGATGGCGGATCGATCTTCATGACCGGGTCAGTTGCTTCGGCGAAAGGTTTTCCTGGCTACGGCGTGTATTCGGCGAGCAAGGCGGCGTTGCGCTCATTCGCACGCACTTGGCTCAACGAACTGAAGGGCAGGCATATCCGGGTGAACGTGCTGAGCCCGGGGCCGATCGCCACACCGATGCAGGACCAAGTTCTCACCGAGGAGGCGAAGCGGATGTTTGAATCCCTGATCCCGCGGGGAAAGATGGGTCGTCCTGAGGAAATTGCGGCGGCCGCGGTGTTTCTTGCTTCTGACGACTCGAGCTTCGTGAATGGGGTGGAGCTGTCTGTCGACGGCGGCTTCTCGGCCATCTGAAATCGCGCCTGATCGCGGCTGACCGTCCGGCCGCGCGGAAGTCGTTCACGGCAGGACGTCTACGCGTCAATTCAGGAATTCGAACCGATGACGCGCATCGCTTGGGGTGGCGGTCCGAAGATCTCGCGAAGGTCACCATGCAGCGAAACGGATAACCCAGCGCCGTTGAAGGCCGGGGAATCGATATCAACACGGATCGGAGAAGTATCATGAGCTATGCGATTGTAGGATTCGGTGCGGTAGGCCGGGCCCTCGCCCACGCCTTCGCCCGTAAGAACATCAAGGTGGCCGTCGCGAGCCGCCGGCCGCCCGAGGCGTTGGCGCCGCAGGCTCGGGCGATTGGACCCACGGTCGTCGCCAAGTCGCTGCGGGATGCACTCGAGGCCGACACAATCATCTTGGCGGTCCCGTTCGGGGAGCATCGCGAGGTTGCGAAGGCCCTGCCGAGTTGGAAAGGCAAGACGGTCATCGACGCGATGAACGCGTTGGTTCCCCTTGAGGAGTTGGACGGTCTCCCGTCCTCCGCCTTCGTCGCGAAGGCGTTCACCGGCGCCAAGTTCGTGAAAGGCTTCAATCACCTGATTGCGGCCACCCTGGCTGCCGATCCGATCGTCGAGGGCGGCCACCGGGTCGTCTTTCTGTCGAGCGACGACGAGGACGCGACCGCTCCCGTGGCGGCCTTGGCCAAACAACTCGGGTTCGCACCCGTCAAGCTGGGAAAGCTCAACGAGGGTGGCGCGCTGGTGCACGCACGCGGCCGCACTTGGGGCCCGCTCATTTTCCAGGATTTGTTCAAGAAGGAGCAGTAATCGAAGGCGTATGGACGCTGTTCAAAGAGCGGGAAAACGCCCAACGGAGCGGCAGATCTGCGGGGCGCTGAGTATCTATCGACTGCTATCGATGGCCTAGGATTCGCCCGAGTGTCCTCTGCTATCCGATACTACTCCATGGTACTCCCCCTCACTCCCACTCAATCGTCCCCGGCGGCTTCGACGTCACGTCGTACACCACGCGGTTGACGCCCTTGACCTCGTTGATGATCCGCGTCGCGACGCGGCCGAGGAATTTCATGTCGAAGGAGTAGAAGTCCGCGGTCATGCCGTCGGTCGAGGTGACTGCGCGCAGGCCTACCACGTAATCATAGGTGCGGCCGTCGCCCATGACGCCGACGGTCTTGACCGGCAACAGCACGGCAAACGCCTGCCAGATCTCATCGTAGAGGCCGGCTTTGCGGATCTCGTCGATATAGACCGCATCGGCCTTGCGCAGGATGTCGAGCTTTTCCCTGGTGATGTCGCCGGGGCAGCGGATTGCAAGGCCCGGGCCCGGGAACGGGTGCCGGCCGACGAAGATGTCGGGCAAGCCAAGCTCGCGACCCAATGCGCGCACTTCGTCCTTGAACAGTTCGCGCAAGGGCTCGACCAGCTTCATGTTCATGCGCGCGGGCAAGCCGCCGACATTGTGGTGGGACTTGATGGTCACCGACGGCCCGCCGGTGAAGGACACGCTCTCGATCACGTCGGGATAGAGCGTGCCCTGCGCCAGGAACTCTGCGCCGCCGATCTTCTTTGCCTCGGCCTCGAACACGTCGATGAAGAGGCGGCCGATGGTCTTGCGCTTCGCTTCGGGGTCAGTGACGCCCTTGAGCTCCCCAAGGAATTGCTTCGAGGCATCAACATGCACCAGCGGGATGTTGTAGTGATGCCGGAACAGATCGACCACCGTCTCCGCTTCGTTCAGCCGGAGCAGGCCGTGGTCGACGAACACGCAAGTGAGCTGGTCGCCGATCGCCTCGTGGATCAGGACGGCGGCCACGGCAGAATCGACACCACCCGAAAGGCCGCAGATCACCCTGCCTCGACCTACCTGCTTGCGGATCTTCTCGATCGCCTCCTCGCGGAAGGCGCGCATGGTCCAGTCGCCGGTGAGGCCTGCGACCTTGCGCACGAAATTGCGGATCAGCTTGGCGCCATCCGGCGTATGCATCACCTCGGGGTGGAACTGCATGGCGTAGAATTTTCGCGCATCGTCGGCGATCACCGAAATCGGCGAGCCCGGCGCGCTTGCCACGGCGCGAAAACCGTCGGGCAGCTTTGTGACGCGGTCGCCATGGCTCATCCAGACTTGGTAATGGCCGCCCTTCTGCCAGACGCCGTCGAACAGCGTGCAGTTGTCGGTGACCTCCAGCGTGGCGCGGCCAAACTCGCGGTGATGGCCGGCCTCGACCAGACCACCGAGCTGCTGGGCCATCGTCTGCTCGCCATAGCAGATACCGAGCACCGGCACGCCGGCGGTGAGGATCGATATCGGGGCAGATGGTGCGCCATCGTCCAGCACGGAGGCCGGACCGCCCGAGAGGATCACCGCCTTCGGCTGCATTTCCTTGAAGGCTTCTTCGGCCTTCTGGAACGGCACGATCTCGGAATAGACGCCGTCTTCACGGACGCGGCGGGCGATCAGCTGGGTGACCTGGCTGCCGAAATCGACGATCAGAATCTTCTCATGCGCCGAGGCCGGAAGCGGCGTCGACGCGGGGCGGGCTTGGGTGGTGGCTGTCATGGACAGGAATTACGCGACGAGGGCCGCTCCCGCAACCCTTCGGCCCGCGATTGGCACGCCGTCCACGTGTTTTGATCGGGTCAGTCCCCCGCAGTCAGCCCTTGCGGCGCAGGATCGAGACGAAGAAGCCGTCCGTTCCGGTGCGGCGGGGGGTCATCAGCCAGCCCTCGGGGGTCCGCAGGGCGGCTCCCGCGAAATCCTCAGCCTTGTCCCAGAGCACCGTGACCGTCTCCGCCGGCGCGGCCAGCGTGAATTCGGCATGCCGGTCCAGGAAGCTGCGGATCTGCTCGCCGTTCTCGGCCGGGAGCACCGAGCATGTGACATAGGCGATGCGCCCGCCCGGCTTGACCAGGCCAGCCGCCCGATCAAGCACTTCGGCCTGATCCTTCAAGCGGATTTCAAGCGCGCCGGGCCGCATCCGCCATTTGGCGTCCGGGTTACGCCGCCAGGTTCCGGTTCCCGTGCACGGCGCGTCGATCAGGACAAGGTCCGCGGAGGCCTTGATATCGACGAGCGGATCGGCCTCGCCTTTGGGCGCGCGTACCTCCGCATTGTGGACACCGGCGCGCGACAGACGCTCATGGATCGGTGCAAGCTGGCGCTTGTCGCGGTCGGTCGCAATCAATCGGCCCTTGCCCTGCATCATGGCGGCGAGTGCCAGCGTCTTGCCGCCGGCGCCGGCGCAGAGGTCGATCACCTGCTCGCCCGGTTTTGCTGCCGAAAACAACGCTGCTATCTGCGAGCCCTCATCCTGCACTTCAACAAGGCCCTTGACGAAGGCCTCCTCCGCCTGGACCCCCGGATTCCTGGCGCCGGCCGATAACTCGATCCTCAGGCCCAGCGGCGAGAACGGCGTGGGTCTCGCGCCCAGATGCGCCAGCGCGGCCTGCACCTTGTCGGGCTTGGCCTTCAGCGTGTTGACGCGAAGATCGAGCGGCGCCCGGCTCGCCATCGCGGTGGCCTCCGCGACCCGATCGGCACCAAAGGCCTGCTCGAGATAGGGGTCGAGCCATTCCGGATAGTCGCCGGCGACCGGCGGCGGCGCACCTTCCAATGTGCGCTCGCTCAGGGCCTTGCGCTCAGCCTCGCTGAGAGGAGCCGGCGCGTAGCGGCCGCCATCGCACAGGGCTGCGACGTTCTCGACATCGAGCCCGCGCTCGAGCCTCAGCATGCCGAGCGCACGGCCGCGGGCGCTGTCGTCGTCCATCAGATAGGCGCTGGAGGCACGCCGGCGCAGCACGTCCCAGACCAGACCCGCGATCGCAGCGCGGTCGCCGGAGCCGGCGAAGCGATGGGCGATTCCCCACTCCTTCAGCGCCTGGGCGGCTGGAATGCGCGCAGTTTCAATGGTCTCGATCACATCGATCGCCGCGGACAGCCGGGCAGCGGGGGTCATCTCGATCTTTCAGGTTTGGAAGCGGTGGCAACCGCTTAGATCAACAACAGCATCTTGAGGGCGAAATAGAGCCACATCACGAGCAACACAAGCGCGCTGGCGATCCAGGCCATGGACCGGCGGCCCAGATCGTTGGAGGTCACGAACACCCCGGCGTGGACCAGCCGGGTGACGACGAACACCCACGACATCAGCACGATGAACAGATCGGCATGGCGCAGCGGCAATGCCAGCGCGATCAGGACATAGAGCAGCACCGGCAGCTCGAACTGGTTGCGGTAGCAATTGCCGATCTGCGTGGCACGGACAGGCCAGTTCGGCTGGCCCAGTGCGATATCGCGAATCCTGGTCTCCGCTGACCAACGTCTGCCGGCGCAGGCTGACCATACCGATCAACAGCGCGAAGGTGAGGCCGATCTGCACGAATAGCGGCAGCAGAACCATTTGAATTGACATTAGAATCCACTCCCACGGCAGCGCGCCTGCCTCAATAGCCGATCGCCGGCCTGCCTGACAACAAACACCGGGGCGCGTCATGATTCCGATGCCCGGCGGTATTATGCTGGCGCGGGGGGATTTGACCCATGAACGAATTTCGACTGACGCAGATTTCCGATACCCATCTCGCGCGCCGCCTGACCAAGCTCACCTCCAATTTCGAGAGGGTTGCCGACCACATCGAGGCGACGCGGCCCGACCTCGTGATCAACTCCGGCGACCTCGCGTTCGACGCGCCAAGCCACGCCGATAACCTGGAATTTGCGCGCGCACTACACGATACGCTGCCCGTCCCCTGCCGCTATTTGCCTGGCAATCACGATATCGGCGACAACCCGACCGAGGTTGGCGCCGCCCCCGAGTGCCCTGTCAACGAGCGAGATCGGCAGGCCTATATCGCAGCGTTCGGCGACGACCGCTGGCGCTTTGAGGCGGCAGGCTGGTGCTTTGTCGGGTTGAACTCGCTGGTGATGAATTCCGGTCTGGTCGCCGAAGCCGAGCAGTTCGACTGGCTGGCGTCCGAGCTTGCCATGAGCGGTGGCAGGCCGGTTGCGCTGTTCCTGCACAAGCCGATCTTCCTCAACACACCGGAGGATCCCGAACTCGAGGCCACCGCCATCCGCTACGTCCCCTTCCCGGCCCGGCGCCGGCTGACAGAGATGCTGCGCACCGCCAATGTGCGCCTGGTGGCGAGCGGCCATGTCCATCAACGACGGGATTTCACCTGGCACGGCATCAGACATATCTGGGCGCCGTCGGCGGGCTTCATCATCTCGGACAAGCGGCAGGAGCGGATCGGTATCAAGGAGGTCGGGCTGGTCGAGTACCGATTCCAGCCCGACGCCTTCGAGGTCCGTCACATGCGCGCGCCCGGCCAGATCGATATCGACCTCGACGAGTTGCTCAAGGCGCGGGACTAGGGTTCTCGTCCGAGCCAGAGCTTCGGTCCTGATTGAATCGAAGCTCTGGATTCTTGTTTTGGCGCGTTTTCTTCACGCGAAACGCTCTAATAGGGTTCACCCCAGTAGGTCGGACCGACCGGACCGCCATAGCCATAATAGCCGTACGCCGGCACCGGTATCTCATACATTGCGCGCGGCGCGGGATGGCGGAAGTAGAATCCCGGTCCCGGCGACGCACGCACGCCATAGCCGCCGGTCAGGTAGTGCGAGTCGGGATAGTTGAAGCCGACCGCGCCCGGCTCCTGGGTGGCCTCCCAGCCCGCCATGGCCGGCGTTGCAAACGCCGCGGTGGCGACAACCGCTGCGGCGGCGAGTTTCAATCTGGTCATTGGCTCCTCCTTTCGTGAGAAGCCAACGGCCAGCCCGACCCCAGGTTTCAGTGCGCTGTTCAACGCGACGTGAATTCTGCCGGGTTCCGAAGCCTCACGCCTTCTCCGGTCCGACGCGCACCAGCTGCTTGCCGAAGTTGGCACCCTTGAGCAGACCAATCAGCGCTTGCGGCGCACTCTCGACCCCCTCGGTGATGAACTCCTTGTACTTCACCCGGCCGTCGCGCACCCATCCCGACATGTCGCGCAGGAAATCCGCGTGCATCGCGGCGAAGTCGGACACGATGAAGCCGCGGATGGTCAGCCGCTTGGTCAGCACCGTGCGCATCATGCTCGCTGCCCATTTCGGTTGATGGGCCTCGGTGTCGTTGTAGTGCGCGATCAGGCCGCACACCGGAATCCGGGCGAACGCGTTGAGCAGCGGGAATACCGCCTCGAATACCGCGCCGCCGACATTCTCGAAATAGACGTCGATACCCTTGGGACAGGCGTCCTTCAGCCTGGCGGCGAGATTGGGATCGCGGTGATCCAGGCATTCGTCGAAGCCGAGCTCGCGCTTCACGTAGTCGCATTTGTCCTTGCCGCCGGCAATGCCGAGTGCGCGGGCACCCTTGATCCTAGCGATCTGGCCGACGGCCGAGCCGACCGCGCCCGAGGCCGCGGCGACCACCACTGTCTCGCCGGTCTTTGGCTTGCCGATCTCGAGCAGGCCCGTATACGCCGTCATGCCGGGCATGCCGAGCACACCGACGGCGGTCGAGATCGGCGCGAGCTTGGGGTCGATCTTGGCGAGCCCCTTGCCGTCGGACAGCGCGTGCGTCTGCCAGCCCGCGCGCGACAGCACTATGTCGCCCTTGGCGAAGCCTGGATTGTTGGAGGCGATCACCTCGCTCACCGTGCCGCCTTCCATGACGCCGCCAACCGGCACCGGCTGGGCGTAGGAGGCCGCATCGCTCATGCGCCCGCGCATATAGGGATCGAGCGACAGCCAGATGGTGCGAAGCAGGACTTCGCCCTGTCCCGGCGTCGGCACGTCGTAGGTCTCGGCGCGGAAGTCAGACGGCTTCGGCTCACCGACAGGACGCGATGCCAAAACGATGCGTTGGCCCTGGGCCATGATGGTTTCCTCCCTGATTATCTGAATTTGGCACCGTCATTCCGGGGCGGTGTGAAAGTACCGAACTATGGTGCGCAATTGCGCACCTGAGAATCTCGAGATTCCGGGTTCGCATCTTCGACGCGCCCCGGGACGATTGCGCCCTACCTTACACCCCGCCCGGATAGTTCGGGCTTTCGCGCGTGATCGCGACGTCGTGCACATGGCTCTCGCGAAGGCCCGCGCCGGTAATGCGCACGAACTGTGCCTTCTTGTGAAACTCCTCGATGTTCTTCGCCCCGACATAGCCCATCGCCGCGCGCAAACCGCCGGCGAGCTGGTGCATGACATTGCCGACCGGGCCCTTGTAGGGCACCTGGCCCTCGACACCTTCAGGCACGAGCTTGAGCGTGTCCTTGATGTCCTGCTGGAAGTAGCGGTCGGCCGAGCCGCGCGCCATCGCACTGACCGAGCCCATGCCGCGATAGGCCTTGTAGGAGCGGCCCTGCCACAGGAACACCTCGCCCGGCGTCTCGTCGGTGCCGGCGAGTAGCGAGCCGACCATGGCAATATCGGCGCCGGCGGCGAGCGCTTTCGCAAGGTCGCCTGAATATTTGATGCCGCCATCGGCGATCACGGTGACATTGGCCTTCTTCGCCGCCTCCACCGCGTCCATGATCGCGGTGAGCTGCGGCACACCGACGCCGGCGACGATGCGCGTTGTGCAGATCGAGCCCGGCCCGATGCCGACCTTGATCGCGTCGGCACCCGCATCGATCAGCGCCTGCGCGCCCTCTTCGGTCGCGATATTGCCGGCGATCACCTGTACCGAATTGGAGAGCCGTTTGATGCGATTGACCGCCTGCAGCACTCGCGAGGAATGGCCGTGCGCGGTATCGACCACGATCAGGTCGACGCCGGCATCGATCAGCCGCTCGGTGCGCTCGAAACCGCCCTCGCCGACCGTGGTCGCGGCCGCGACCCGCAGACGCCCCTGCGCATCCTTCGCGGCCAGCGGATGGGCGACCGCCTTTTCGATGTCCTTCACGGTGATCAGGCCGACGCAGCGATATTGCTCGTCGACGACCAGCAGCTTCTCGATGCGGTGCTTGTGCAGCATCCGCTTCGCCTCGTCCTGGCCGACGCCCTCGCGTACGGTGACGAGGTTTTCATGCGTCATCAACTCGGAGACTTTTTGCCTGTGATCGGTGGCGAAGCGCACGTCGCGGTTGGTGAGGATGCCGACCAGCTTGCCGGGCTTGTTGTTGCCACCGCCGGTCACTACGGGGATGCCGGAAATGCCGTGATTGCTCATCAGGGCGAGCGCGTCCGCAAGCGTCGCATCGGGGGCTATGGTCAGCGGATTGACCACCATGCCGGATTCGAACTTCTTCACCTGCCGCACCTGAGCGGCCTGGCCTTCGATGTCGAAATTGCGGTGGATGACGCCGAGCCCACCCGCCTGCGCCATGGCGATCGCCATCCGCGCCTCGGTCACGGTGTCCATGGCCGAGGCAATGATCGGGATGTTCAGGGGGATGGCGCGGGTGACGTGGGAGCGGATGTCCACCTCGCCGGGCAGCACGTCCGAAAGGCCGGGTTTCAGGAGCACATCGTCGAATGTGTAGGCTTCGCGGATGCCCTGAAGCGCCTGCACCATTGCCATTGCCAACTCCTTTTCTCGGCCGTCCGGCCGCTAGTCCTGGGGATGAACACTGCCTCCGGCGAAGCACAAGGCCACGCCGTCGAATCGGTGCCCATCGATGGGGTTGACGGCGGTCGATAGCACGGGCCTGTGACGAATCAAAGCGTCATACAGGCTTTTCGGGAACCCCTTTCGCCGCTTTGCTCCCCACTCAATAGCGGGAATAGCCGGGCGGCGGCCCATGCCGGCGGATCGCCTCCACCACCTCGCGGTGCCGCCGCTGCTCTCGCTTCATGTGCACCGCGATGACTGCGTGCGCCGACGGGACCAGCAGCAAGACATGGAAAACCAGCCCGAAAATGGCGCAAAAGACGATCAAAACGACATTAAAGATTGCCGAGAACGGCTGCCCGTTGAAGAGCAGGCCAATCGGGGGCAACAGCGCTGCAAGGACGTAGATCATCGAGAGTGCTCCGGCGGCGAGTGCCGCGTCCCGCAGGATTTAGGTGGCCATGCGGGTTCCGCAATAGTCGGAGGACCGAGGGGATGATACAGCGCTTTTTCTGCCCCCATTTTTAGTCCGATTTTCTCCAAAATGAACAAGCAACGCGTGATTCCGCTTATCGTCGCCACGGCCCTGTTCATGGAGAACATGGACTCAACGGTGATTGCGACATCGCTGCCAGCAATTGCCGCCGACATCGGCACGAGCCCGCTCACCCTCAAGCTTGCCATCACATCCTACCTCCTGTCGCTCGCGGTGTTCATCCCTGCGAGCGGCTGGACCGCCGACCGTTTCGGCGCGCGCATCGTGTTTGCGATGGCTGTCGGCGTCTTCATAATGGGCTCGATCGGCTGCGCGATATCATCCTCGGTCACCGACTTCGTAATCGCCCGCATCCTGCAGGGTATGGGCGGGGCGATGATGACACCGGTCGGCCGGCTTGTGTTGTTGCGCACGATCGACAAGAGCGCGCTGGTCAATGCGATGACCTGGGTCACCGTACCGGCGCTGATCGGACCCGTGATCGGGCCGCCGCTAGGCGGCTTCATCACCACCTATTTCTCCTGGCACTGGATCTTCCTGATCAACATCCCGATCGGGCTGCTCGGCATCTTCATGGCGCTGAAGTTCATCGATCCGATCAAGAGCGAGGATCCCGAGCGCTTCGATCTCTATGGCCTGGTGCTGGCCGGTATCGGGCTGGCGGGCATCGCCTTCGGCCTGTCGGTGGCAGGGCTTAATCTGTTGCCCTGGAGTGTCGTGGCGGCGCTGGTCGGGGTCGGTTCGGTCTCGATGGCGCTCTATGTGATCCACGCGCGGCGAACGGGATCGCCGGTGCTCGACTTCTCCCTGCTAAGGCTGTCGACGCTGCGCGCGGCGATCGTCGGCGGCTTCATGTTCCGGCTCGGCATCGGCGCGCTGCCCTTCCTGCTGCCGCTCCTGATGCAGGTGGGTTTCGGGCTGACGCCGTTCCAGTCGGGCCTCGTCACCTTCGCCTCCGCCGTCGGCGCGATGGGCATGAAGACCCTGGCCGCGCGCATCATCCGCGCCTTCGGCTTCCGCAACTTGATGACCGTCAACGCGGTGGTCTCGTCGCTGTTTCTGGCTGCCTGCGCGCTGTTCACGGTCTCCACGCCGCTGCTGTTGATCATGATCATCCTGGTGGTCGGCGGCTTTTTCCGTTCGCTGCAATTCACCGCCATCAATACTGTCGCCTATGCCGAGGTCGAACCACCGCAGATGAGCCGCGCTACCACTCTCGTCAGCGTCAACCAGCAGCTCGCAGTTTCCGCGGGCGTCGCGGTCGGTGCCTTTTCGGTGGAGACCACGATGTGGCTGCGCCACGCGACCGAGTTCGACGCCACTGTCTTCGCGCCCGCCTTCCTGGTGGTCTCCCTGATTTCGGCTGCCTCCTCCTACTTCTTCTGGCAGATGCCCGACGACGCCGGCCACGAAATTTCGGGCCGCAAGGCGGTCGCCATCTCCAGCCGCAAGGGCGCTGCCCTCGCCGCCGCCTCCGTGGCGAGCGAGACGACGAACGATGCAAGGGATCAGCGGCTGGGGTGAGCCCCACCGCGTTCCCCGGTCGTCGGGACCCATACCGCGGAGTCTTTCCGTGGCACTCGGTCGCGCACCAACGACGGCCTGTGGTTATGGTCGGCCTGCGCCGGGACGACATCGTGGCTGCATTCCGATTCAACCTTCGAACACCACACCACACCACGCCGTCCGGCGCTCAGCAGGGCGGCATGTCCCAAGCCACGCCGTCGGGAAGCGCGTACCATCGCCGCAGCGTGACGGCATAACGCGGCTTGTGCCAGACCTCCGACAGCCTCTGGCACACGGGTTCGGTCGTGAGTTTGCAGGCCGAGTACCGTCCCTGGACGTAGATCCTGCACGTACCCAGCGGACCAGCTGGAATTTGAGAGGTCTCTGCGGCCCGCGCTTTTGTGGCCGCGCTCAGATCGGCGGCCGTGCAGGGTGTAACAGCAAGCAATGGGATCAGCAGGAATAGCGATATTCTGTTCATGGCGATCTCTTTGGTTTGGCCCATAAGATCAGTGAAACCCATCGTATGCTGGCGGCCGCGACGGGTTTCGCTGCGCTCTACCCATCGTACGATCGAGCCATTCGGCTGTCATCGCCGGCGGAGCGAAGACACGATTGCACGTCCTCGCAACGGCATTCGCCCGAGTTTTGCCAACCGATCACCCTCGAAAAGCCGAGGGCACAGGGAAGACCGGGTGACCGCTGCACCCGGGGCCCTCGCGCCAGAAAGAATTGCGCAAAGGGCGCGTGACCACAGGTACAGGCGGAACCACTCCGGCCTTCCCTGCGCAGTGGTTTACGGCTTATACGGGCTCTCCCCGGTGAACCAGCGTTTGCCACCGTCATCCGCGTGATGCGCAAGCATCACCCGCGAACTTGACGCCTGCATGGGCGCGCCAGGACCACACGATTTCGCCGTCCGCGAAAAACGCCGCTCGTCAGTCAGCGCATCCGCGTCCACCGCATCCCCGCCTCACGTGTCGTGACGACCGCGATACGTCCCTCGTGTCGAGACGGGATAGGCACCATACGCCAAATTTTAATTTCGATAAACAGAATTATTTTTGCCCGACGTCCTTGACGGGAGCTCCGCACCGGCGCTCGACGGGCAAATCAGTCTCGGAGTCTCCGAGAAATATTGCTCGTCGGCGCGAGCCTTATTGCAGCGATCGGACAGCGGATACTCATAAAGGTCAGATGGGCATCGATTTCAAATAGCTGGAGAGGAGAACTTGCTTTTAACATAGGTAAGCTCCGGCCCTGGGGAACCGGCGTATCGGTGCGTCCATGCATCACCTTGCGAACGCCGATCTGAACTGCGACTGTTCACCGCATCGATAGCGCTACGTTCCGGGGGGCTCGCCGCAACAGAAGCGGAGGTCATGATGATGCTCGACGAAAGCTCCCCAAGCCATCTCGTTTCCGATACATGATCAGAGATACAAGGGGAGCGCCCACCTTCACCTTCCCCTGCAATTGCCGGATTTGCGGATTGAACATCGCCGCTTGACCCCCGGCACGTTTGGCCTGGGACGTTTACGTGTAACTCCATCTCTTTCGCCATGGCCGGCTGCACGCCGTCTCGTCAACATTCGGAGGTTTAAGATGTCCGACAAGCCCACCATCGTCTTTGCACACGGCCTTTGGGCTGATGGATCATGTTACAGCAAGGTGATCCCGCTGCTCTTGGCGCATGGCTTTCAAGTGATCTCGACACAAAACCATCTCAACACCGTTGCTGACGACGCGGCGGCAGTACGAACCTCGTTCGCTCGCGCCAGCGGTCCTGTCGTTCTCGTCGGTCATTCGTACGGTGGCACTGTCATCACGGCAGCTGGGACTGACAACCGTGTGGCAGCGCTCGTTTATATATGCGCGTTTGCACCGGAGGACGGCGACACAACGCTTGTCGACCAAAACAAGTACCCGGCCACGCCTATTTTCCAGCACATCGAAGTGACAGACGGGCGCATATGGCTTCGTCCATCCGGCGTTCCCGAATTTGCAGGCGACCTGCCGGAACCCGAGCAGCAACTTGTTTGGGCTACGCAAATGGCGCCACTAGCTGATCTTTTTGGTCAACCCGTTCCAGGTGCCGCCTGGAAGCTCAAGCCGACATCTTACATTGTCGGTTCTGAGGATCGGACCATACAGCCCGAGCTGCAGCGCTTCTTGGCCAAGCGCATGAACGCCAAGGTTACGGAACTTGCAACAAGTCACGTGCCGATGCTTTCCCAGCCTCGGCGCGTGTACGAAGTCATTCGGGATGCAGCCGGCAACATCCAGCAACGGGGCGCATAGTAACGGCGAGCCCTTGCTCTTGGCATCCATGCTTCGCGACCTCTCCGTTGAGGAAGTCGTTGAGTTCGCCCTTGCTTGTGAATGTCAGCTTCTGGCCCCTTCGCGTCATTTCGTGGCAACGCAATCTTCCGGGGTCAAGCAGACATCGGCGGTTGCACGCGTTTGAGGGACAGCGACGCAAATGGACCCGCAGCCGACATCTATTGATCTAAATCAATGGAACTGCGTAGCGCTGGATTTCTCTTCGACCTGATGCCTCACTCTGCCGGCAGGCAGCGAAGGGGGAACAAAGCACGACGGTCAAGGAGGGTCTCATGAATGGAGTTCCATCTTTCCCGACTCTTCCATCAAAAAAATCATCTTCGCTCTCAAAACAGTTTCTCTCACTTCTTGCAGCGTTCTGCTTCGGGACGACGCTCGCGGCGGGACTCTATCCTGCACTTGCGCAGCAGTCGTCGTCTTCCGACCAAATCACACTTCCATCAGGAAGCTCGGCAGTGCTTCCTGTCCCGCAGCCACAATTCAGGGGGGCTATTGGTCGCAAGGCAAGCGAATCGACGCCAGATTTCCCGAAGGACGTCACTGCGCCGAAGGGTGCCCCCAATGTCTTGCTCATCATGACCGACGACACTGGTTTTGGCGCCGCTAGTACTTTCGGCGGACCGATTCCAACGCCGACGCTCGATAGCCTGGCGAAGAGCGGCTTGAAGTACAACGAGTTCCACACCACTGCACTGTGCTCTCCAACCCGTGCTGCACTTCTCACCGGACGCAACCATCAGAGCGTCGGCATGGGCAACATCACGGAGTTCGCTACGGGATATCCAGGTTATACATCGATCATACCCAAGAGCGCCGGCACTGTCGGCAACATTCTCGTAGACAACGGCTACAACACAGCGTGGTTCGGCAAACACCACCTCGTTCCAGAGTGGATGCAAGGTCCGGGAGGGCCGTTTGATCAGTGGGCCGGTGGCCTGGGCTTTGAATATTTCTATGGCTTTCTCGGCGGTGATACGGACCAGTTTCATCCCGCGCTATTTGAGAATACGACACCAGTGTTGCCGCCATTTGGCGACCCGAACTACATCTTAATTCGTGATTTGGCCGATCGGACAATCAACTGGATACGCACGCAGCACGCGGCCGCTCCAAACAAGCCCTTCTTCCTGTATTTCGCTCCGGGAAACAGTCACGCTCCGCATCAGGCTTCCAAAGACTGGATCGCCAAGTTCAAGGGGCAGTTCGACAAAGGTTGGGACAAGGTGCGCGAGGAGACCTTGACACGCCAGATCAGCCTCGGAGTCGTACCGGTCGGCACGGTACTTACCCCGCGACCAAAGGAGATCCCAGCTTGGGACTCGCTGGGCGACGATCAAAAGAAGGTCTATGCGCGTATGATGGAGGTTTATGCCGCCACCGTGGCTCAGTCCGACCATGAGATCGGTCGCGTCATCGATGCTCTTGAGCAAGCCGGACAACTCGGCAACACGCTCATCATCTATCTTGAGGGAGACAACGGCGCCAGCGCTGAAGGCACGATGCAAGGGACAACCAACGAAGTCTCTGGGCAGTTCGCGCCTGAGTCTATTGAGTTTCTCGTTTCGATGATGGACCAGCTGGGGAGCGATCGAACCTACAATCACTATCCCATCGGTTGGGCCCACGCGATGGACGCGCCGTTCCAATGGACCAAGCAGGTAGCCTCGCATTTTGGCGGGACGCGGAATGGATTGGTCATTAGTTGGCGAAATCGCATTAAGGCGGGTGGAGAACTCCGTTCCCAATTCCACCACGTCATCGACGTCGTACCGACCGTACTGGAAGCAGCCGGCATACAAGCGCCGCTGCTACTGAACGGAACACCACAGAAGCCGTTAGAGGGGGTTAGCATGGTCTATACCTTCGACGATGCGAAGGCTCCGACGCGGCACGCGACCCAGTATTTCGAGATGACAGCCAATCGCGCGATCTATCACGATGGCTGGATCGCCAGCACCACTCCTGCGCGTCTGCCTTGGGAGACCATAGGCGCGGCGCCTGACCCTGATGCCTACCAGTGGGAGCTGTACAATCTCGCCAACGATTTCAGCCAAGCCAACAACATCGCGAAGGATAACCCCGAAAAGCTCCACGATATGCAATCCCGCTTTTTGATCGAAGCGGTCAAATACAATGTACTACCGCTCGACTCCAGTTTTGCTGACCGTATGGATCCAACAATTCGTCCAAATCTCCTGCGCGGCCAGACGGATTTCACATACTACCCCGGCATGATCCGTATCCCCGAGGCCAACTCTCCCGATGTACATAACAAGTCGTTCCGTATTGCTGCCGATGCGGAGATCCCACAAGGCGGAGCGAACGGCGTGCTGGCGACCCAGGGGGGGCGATTCGGCGGATGGAGTCTGCTCATCTTCGACGGAAAGCCGATGTTTGCTTACGCCTATACAAATCAGGATGGCACGAAGTATCCAAACCAGCGGGCGGATAAGACTCGCATTGCCGGTACTGAGAAGCTCGCGCCGGGCAATCACACCATTGTTTTGGATTTCAAATACGATGGCGGCGGGTTAGGCAAAGGCGGCCTTGCCACTCTTACGGTCGACGGCAAGAAGGTCGCCGAGAGTCGGATCGAGCACACGTCTCCAGTTGGCAAGTTCTCACTCGATGAAAGCTTCGATGTCGGCCAGGATACCGGAACGCCGGTGATCGATGAGTACGATGCGCAGATGCCATTCAAATTCACCGGCAAGCTTGAGAAAGTTGAGATCAAGCTTGGACCCGATACCCTCACGCCTCAACAGCGCGGTGAACTTGAACAGCTAAAGAGGGATTTCGCGCTGGCCGTTCAATGAGATTGAGCCGGTTGCTACTACCTGATAGGGCTCCCCCGAATGCTGACTTTGAAGTCAGAGCTGACACCTTGATCTACTCGGCCCGACGGAGCGTTGTTGTCGGGCCGCATGTCTGCAAATGCCCCTTCGCGACCAATCCAGCCAAATTCACTGAGGTCTCCTTTCGGGGGTAGAGCCGACGTGATTTGCTCGTTGCGGGTGTTTCGGCACGTGATCCGTTTCGGACTTCAGAACGGGCAGCGATTTGGGGCAACTTAAAGCAATTTCGTAATTCGCAATGTGTTAGGTTGCGCGCAGTGGTTCTCGCGTCCCTGGGAGGCACGATGCGACGACGCCAATTCGTCACAGGTGTTGCTATGGCGACGCTCTGGCCAGTTGCGGCGCGCGCGCAGCGGAACGAGCGGGTACGGCACATCGCTATATTCTATGGTGTCGGCGAAGGCGATTTGGCGGTACAGGCCAATCTTTCGGCGTTTCTCCAAGAACTTCAGCGATTGGGCTGGAGCGATGGCCGCAATGCGCGGTTCGACATTCGATGGGGTGAAAGCGACCCCGGTCGCATTCGGAAATACGCGGCGGAATTGGCCGCGCTTGCGCCGGATGTCATCCTGGCGATCGGCCCTGATAGCGTGGCTGCCTTGCTGGATGCAACCCGCACCGTTCCGATTGTGTTTGCGATTGTTCCCGATCCAGTCGGCGCCGGTTTTGTTGATAGTCTCGCAGAACCGGGCGGCAACGCGACCGGCTTCCTCATGCTCGAATATAGCTTGGCCGGCAAATGGCTCGAACTGCTCAAGGAGGTCGCACCGAAGATCAGGCGAGTGGCAGTCCTACGAGACCCCACGATAACTGCGGGCACTGGCCAGTTTGCCGTCATCCAATCGGTGGCGCCCTCGCTCGGCGTGGACCTGCGCCCCATCGATGTGCGTGATCCAGCCCACATTGAGCGCGCTGTCGCGGCATTCACTCGCTCTGCAAACGGTGGCATGATAGTTACTTCAAGCACCTCCGCGGTGGCCAATCGCGAACTGATAATTGCGCTCGCCGCCCAACTCAAAATGCCTGCGGTCTATTTTGAGCGCGGCCTCTTTGCCGCCGCCGGAGGATTGATCTCATACGGACCTAGTTTTCGCGATCAGCATCGCCGTGCGGCTGGCTACGTCGATCGCATTCTCAAGGGCGAGCAGCCTGCCGACCTGCCAGTACAGGCGCCCGACAGATATGAACTGGCGATAAACTTGAGAACTGCGAAGGCACTGGACCTAGCCATTCCAGACACAGTGCTCTCACGGGCTGACGAGGTGATCGAATAGCAGGATGTCTGTTGTTGATGCTGTGGACGGCTCCTCCACCGGCGCGAGAGCGCCAAGGAGTGGGTGCCGATTGAGGCTCCACGATTCGGAGGAGCAGCCTATGCAGTCAATTTCGACGATCGGTCTGGATATCGCAAAGTCGGTCTTTCAAGTACACGGCGTTGATGCAGCCGGCCAGGTCGTTTTGCGCCGTCAGTTGCGGCGCCGACACATCTTGGCATTTTTCCAGAAACTGCCGCCGTGCATGGTCGGCATTGAGGCTTGCGCGTCATCCCACCAT
>NZ_AXAI01000036.1 GCF_000472425.1 Bradyrhizobium sp. Tv2a-2
CAGCCCATCCACGCCTTCTGCGCGGAACCGCTTGACCCATTTGGCGACAGTCTTTGGCGTAACGTTGAACTGGCACGCGGCGGCTGCCTTGCTCAGCCCGCCTTCAACAACGCATCGCACCATGGCCTCTCGACCTTTGGGCGTCAGTGGCGCATTCTTGTGAGTGTCCATTCGGTCCCCCGCGAATCACTGTGTGTTTGGTGACATCAGCGTTCACGGCACGGGCCGAATGGACAACCTCCTGAAAGTTCACAGGTAGAGCTCGACGATCTCCTGCGTCGGTCGGACTTCGTGTCGATCAACTGCCCGCTCACCAAGGAAAGCCGTGGCATGATCGGCGCGCGCGAGTTCGCGCTGATGCCGAAGCACGCCTTTTTCATCACCACCGCACGCGGTTTCATCCATGACGAGGCGGCGCTGGAAGCGGCGCTGCGAGACAAGCGCATTGCCGGGGCCGGCCTTGACGTCTGGTCCAAGGAACCGCCACCGCCGGAGCATCCCTTGCTGCAGTTCGACAATGTGCTGGCGAGCCCCCATACCGCCGGCGTGACCAGGGAGGCGCGGGAGAACATGGGCCGGATCGCCGCCGAGCAGATGCTCGATACCCTCGACGGCAAGCGGCCGCCGCGCATCATCAATCCCGAGGTCTGGCCGCGCTTCCAGGAGCGGTTCGCCCGCACCTTCGGCATCACCCCGAGATAGCACGCAAGGCGGCGGAGAAGTGCGCCCCAGGGCGACCGGCAGCAACAATTGGACTGCGACAGCAGCCTGCCGCAGCGGTGGCATTGCTATTTCCGCCACGGCCTCGAGAGCAGTTCCGGCGACGCCATTTTTGACGTTGCGCTATGATTTTGCGGGCCTTTTCCGCCTGGCGCGAAAAGGGAACCGCTCCGATGCGATCACTGTCCTCATTGCTGCGTTCGGCGCCGTCGCGCCTCCGCCACCGCCCTGTGCTGATTGCCGAGATCGCCGCGGCGAGCCTTCCGGCTGCCGGCGCCTAAACGGTCCGCGCAAAAGCGACAAAATTCCTTCGCAATTGTGACGCTTGATCGACGTCAAGCGGCCCGCGCCAGATGGGTCTAAAAAGAGCGGGCCGGATATTGCTTGAGGCCCCAGGGAGGGATCATGTCGCGCTATGTCGTCAGCTTCATGAAGGACGTACTGGGCGATAACGGCCGGCAGATTGAGATCTGCCAGAAAACCGTCGAGATCGACGCGCCCAGCGAGGGCGAGGCTACGGAACTCGCCAAACAGAAATTCTGCAAGGCCGAGCGGCTATGCGAGTGGTCGCTGCATGCCGACCGCATCAACATCAAGGCTGCAGACTTTCCGTCCTGATCAATTGGCACACCCGCAGGGCTATTTCAGCGGCGCGAATTTCAGGGAAAAACAGGCGCCATTCGGGCGGCGGTTTTCCACGGTGATGGTTGCCGAATGCAGTTCGGCAATGCGCTGCACGATCGACAGGCCGAGGCCGGTGCTGCCCGCCTTGCGGCGGTCGCGCCGCCAGAAGCGCCGGAAGATCAGCTCGCGCTCGTGCTCGGCAATGCCGGGGCCCTGATCCAGCACGCTGACCTTGCCGCTGTCCTCGACAACAAATTCGACCGTCGAGCCCGGCGCGGTGTGGTTGATGGCGTTTTCCGCCAGGTTGCGGATCGCCCGGCTCAGCATTTCCGCACTGCCTCGGACCCAGACCGGCGCGGTTGCGCCGGAGAGGGCGACGTCCTTGCCTTGCGCCAGCGCCAAAGGGGCGACGAATTCCGCGACTTCGGCGGCGACCGATTGCAGGTCCGCCTTTTCCGTAGGGTCGATGGCGACCGCATCGAGCTCGGCGAAGTCGAGCAACTGGCCAACGATATGGGCCATGCCCTCGACGTTATGGCGAAGCGCCTGGCGGATCTCCGTATCCTCCAGCACATCGATCCGCGTCCGCAAGATGCTCAAGGGCGTGCGTAGCTCATGGGCGGCGTCGGCGGTGAATTCGCGCTGGATCTTGAAGCCTTCTTCCATCCGGTCGAGGCCCAGATTGACTGCCGAGACCAGCGGGCGAACCTCGCGCGGAATTTCCTTGGTCGGCAGCCGCAATCCCGGCCGCGTCGGCCCGATCTCGGCGGCGATCTCGGACGCCTCCCGCAGCGGCCGCAGCGCGCGGCGGAAAATCGCGATATCGGTGATCAGGAGCACCAGGAGGATCGGCAGCGTAATCCAGCCGACGTCCTTGTAGAAATCCGCGACAATGTCGTCGGTGAGCACGTCGCGGTTGGTCAGATCCTCGCCGGCCTGGACCCAGACGGTCTGATTGCCGATCGTCTTGCGGACACTTGCGCCCGACACGGTCGCGCTGTCGCGTCGCTGCTGCAGGAACTCGACCTCGCCCCGGCGCGTGTCGGCTGGAAACAGTGCGGTGTGATCCTTGGCGGAGGAAAACAGCACGGCGCCGTGCGCGTCGATCACCGCAAAGGAGTAGCGGCCATACTCCGGCGAATAGAGTCCGAGCAGGTCGGAGGACAGGTTCAGTTGCAGGCGGCCGTCGGCATCGACGCTCAGCCGCTCGGCCACCGCATTGGCCTGCTCCTGCATCGCCTTGTTGTGAATGTTGTTGGTCGCATAGCTCAGTAGCCAGGACAGGCCGACCGACATCAGGATCGAGGTAATGACGACGGCGACGATGTGAAGGATGACGATGCGCGAGAGAATCGACTGGAATCTCGGCACGCTACTTGTCCTCTGCGATCAGATAGCCGACGCCGCGAATGGTATGGACCTGGACCTTGGCGCCGCGGTCCGACAGCTGCTTGCGCAGGCGGTGGACATAGACCTCGATGGCGTTGGAGCCGACATCGCCGGAATGGCCGTAAATGTGATCCTCCACCTGCTTCTTGGAGACCACGCGCCCCTTGCTGCGCATCAGGAGTTCGAGCACGGCAGTCTCGCGGGCCGACAGCACCTGGGGCTGCTCGTCGATCGAGGCCTGCCGGCTCTGGGTATTGAATTCGAGATTGGCGATGCGGAGCGAGCTGCCGAGCAGCTGGCCGGGCCGGCGCAGCTGCGCTTCGAGTCGCGCGATCAGCTCCTCCAGCGCAAACGGCTTCACCAGATAGTCATCAGCACCGCTGCGCAGGCCATGGACGCGATCGTGCAGGCCGCCGCGGGCGGTGAGCACCAGGACGGGAATCGGATTGTTGCGATGCCTGACTTCGCGCAGCAGCTCCAGCCCATCGCCGTCGGGCAGGCCGAGGTCGAGAATGAGCGCGGCGTAGAAGGTGGTCTCCAGCACGCTGCGCGCCTCTTCGATCGAGGACAATATGTCGGCCTCATAGCCTGCGGTGCGCAGCCCCTTGGCCAGCAGCTCCGCGAGCTCCTCATTGTCCTCGACGATCAACAGACGCATACAAGCTTACCTGCGCATTGGGCGTGGATGCTCATCTTCCCAATCCAGTGCCGGATAGGCGAATGGTCCCTTTCGCCGCTGCTGGTCAAGGAGATTCGCAACCGCTATAGCTGCCTGAAACTGAGCGCCCGCATTCCCACAAGTATTGTAAGGTTGGTGTAAGTTTTCCCGCTTTTCGTATGGTATGTCGCAGCCGCCCTGGTCACAAAAGGCAAGGGCTTTGCGGGCTATCCAGATCACGGGAGGGCGCTCCCCGAATCGGCTAACGTGCCAGTCTTCGCAAGCTATTGCGGCAGTGCCGGATCGGCAATATGACGAGGGCCACCCGACCGGGCGTGGCGGGCTTCCCCTGTTGATGCGACGGGGAGGGGGTGGGGTAGGTCCATGTACAAGTCTGCAACATGAATATTGGCGCCCTCGTGAACAGGCGAACGCTCTCGATCGTGCTGATTCTGGCGGTTGTGGCTGGGGCCGTGGTCTTCGGCGGCAAGAGATTTTTTGCGCCGCATGCTCAGTCCGAGGCCGCGGCCAAGCCGCAGGCGGCGCGTTTCGTGCCGACGCCGGAGCAGTGGGCGAACCTGACGGCCGAGCCGGCGAGGGAGCAGGTGTTTCGCCGCGAGCACATCACCGAGGGCAAGATCGCGGTCAATGAGGACAGCTCCACGCCGATCTTTTCGCCCTATGCCGGTCGTGTCATAAAGCTCATGGTGAAGCCGAGCGATACGGTGCAGCCCGGCCAGGCCCTGTTCATCATCGAGGCCACTGACACCGTCCAGGCGCTCAACGACTTCGCTTCGGCGCTCAGCGCGATGAACAGCGCCCAGTCGAAGCTCAATCTGGCGCAGATCGTCGAGAAGCGTCAGAACGATCTCTATGCGGGCAAGGCGGTGCCGCTGAAGGATTGGCAACAGTCGGAGGCCGATCTTACCCAGGCGCAGAACGACATGCGGGCGGCGGAAACGGCGGTCGAGGCCGCGCACAACCGGCTGCGCATTCTGGGTCGTTCAGAGGACCAGATCTCGAATTTCCAGAAGACGCGGCAGATCTCCGCCGACACGCCGATCTATTCTCCGATTGCCGGCACCGTCGTGCAGCGCAAGGTCGGTCCTGGCCAATTCATCAGCAGCGGCGCGAGCGATCCGGTCTTCGTGATCGGCGACCTCTCCACCGTCTGGCTGACCGCCTTCGTGCGCGAGAGCGAGGCCGCAGACGTCAAGCTCGGCCAGGAGATCGAGTTCAACGTGCTGGCGCTGCCGGGGCGCGTCTTCAAGGCCACGATCAACTACGTCTCCGCGGCGATCGATCCGAACACGCGCAGGCTCATGGTCCGCGCCACCGTCGACAACAAGGAAGGTCTCTTCAAGCCGGAGATGTTTGCCAATGTCACAATCTTCGCGGGCGAGGACCGGAAATCGGTCGGCGTGCCCAAGCAGGCGCTGATCTACGAAGGCGAGCGCGTCCGCTTGTGGGTGGCTCGCAACGACAAGTCGGTCGAGCTTCGCGAGGTCCAGACCGGGCTCATCAACGGCGACATGGTCGAAGTCACCAGCAATCTGAAGCCCGGAGAAATGGTCATCACGAGAGGCAGTCTGTTCATCGACCGGGCGGCTTCGGGCACGTAAGCCGCAAGACCTCCCTCCCACAGAGATCCCGATCGAATGGACCGCCTCGTCTCTTTCGCAGTCAGTCGCCGCTTCCTGATGGTAGGGCTTTTCGCCGCCGTCATCATCGGCGGCCTCATTGCGTTCCAGCAATTGAACATCGAGGCCTATCCCGATCCGACACCGCCGATGGTCGACGTGGTGACGCAAAGTGCCGGGCTGTCGGCCGAGGAGATCGAGCGCTACATCACCATTCCGCTGGAGACCCAGCTTTCCGGCATCAAGAACCTCAACGTCATCCGCACCATCTCGCTTTACGGCCTGTCCGACGTCAAACTGCAATTCACCTTCGATTACACCTACGAACAGGCGTTGCAGCAGGTTCTGAACCGCCTCTCGCAGCTGTCGCCGCTGTTGAACAACGCCCAGCCGCAGATTTCGCCGCTGAGCCCGATCGGCGAGATCTACCGCTATCGCCTGGTCGGACCGCCCAACTATTCGGTGCTCGACCTGAAGACCTTGCAGGACTGGGTCCTGCAACGCCGTTTCCGCACCGTGCCCGGCGTCATCGACGTCACGGGGTGGGGCGGCAAGACCAAGACCTACGAGCTGCAGGTCGACTTCAACAAGCTGGTCGCCAACGGGCTGACCCTGCCGCAGCTTCTGCAGGCGGTGAGCAATTCGAACATCAATGTCGGCGGCAACACCGTCAATATCGGTTCGCAATCGGCGGTCGTACGCGGCGTCGGCCTGATCCGGTCGATCGACGACCTCGCCAACACCATGATTTCGGCGAGTAACGGCACGCCGGTGCTGGTCAAGGACGTCGCCACCGTCGAGGTCGGCTACCAGCCGCGGCTCGGCATCGCCGGCGAGAACGACGACGACGACATCGTCCAGGGTATCGTGCTGATGCGTCGCGGCGAGCAGAGCTCGCCGACCATCGCGCGCGTCGAAAAGGTCGTGGACCAAATCAACAATTCGGGTGTGCTGCCCCCCGGCGTGCGTATCGAGCGCATCTATGACCGCAAGGATCTGATCGAGACCACGACGAAGACCGTCCTTGAGAACATGGTGTTCGGCATCCTGCTGATCGTACTCCTGCAATGGATATTTCTCGGCGACCTGCGCAGCGCGTTGATCGTCGGCGCTACGATTCCGTTCGCGCTGTTCTTCGCGGTTTCCATCCTGGTGCTGCGGGGCGAATCCGCCAACCTGCTATCGGTCGGCGCCATCGATTTCGGCCTGATTGTCGATGGCACCGTGATCATGGTGGAAGCAATCTTCCGCCGACTGTCGCACACCGAGGTGTTGTCCGAGAGCGAGCAGGCCGAGATATCGCCGCGCACCATGATGGCGATGAAGCATCACGCCATCCTGACCGCGGCCGCCGACGTCTCGCGATCGATCTTCTTCGCCGCCGCCATCATCATCGCGGCCTTCATCCCGCTGTTCACCTTGAGCGGCGTCGAGGGCAACATCTTCAGCCCGATGGCGCGGACCTATGCCTATGCGCTGGCCGGCGGACTGATTGCGACCTTTACCGTGACGCCGGCGTTGAGCGCGATCATCCTGCCGGCGCATGTCGAGGAAACCGAGACCCTGATCATGCGCGTCCTGCATCGGCTTTACATGCCGACGCTGCGCCTTTCGCTGCAGAACCGGCGCCTGGTGCTCGTCGGAGGTGCGGCGCTCGTCGTCATGAGCGTCTTTGCCGTTCGGCTGCTGGGGCTTGAGTTCCTGCCGAAGCTGGAGGAGGGCAATCTGTGGATCCGCGCCACCCTGCCGCCGACGATTTCGCTGCAGGAAGGAAATTCCTACGTCAACGAGATGCGCAGGCTGATCGCGAGCCTGCCCGAGGTGGAGAACGTCGTCTCCCAGCACGGCCGGCCCGACGACGGCACCGACGCCGCCGGCTTCTTCAATGCGGAGTTTTTCGCGCCGCTGAAGCCCGCGAAGGATTGGCCGGCCGGAGAGGACAAGGATGGTCTGACGGCCCGGCTGCTGGCGCAGCTGCAGGCGAGGTTTCCGGGTGTCGAGTTCAATTTCTCGCAATATCTGCAGGACAACGTGTCCGAAGCCGTATCCGGCGTAAAGGGCGAGAACTCGATCAAGCTGTTCGGCAACGACCTGCAGGCGCTGACCACGACCGCCAACAAGATCAAGTCGGTGCTGGCGACGGTGCAGGGCATCACCGACCTTGCAGTGTTCACCTCGCTCGGCCAGCCCACGATCCAGATCGACATCGACCGCGCACGGGCGGCGCGCTATGGGCTCGCGCCCGGCGACATCAACACCACCATCCGCACCGCGATCGGCGGCGACAGCGCGGGCGATCTCTACGAGCCCGGCAGCGACCGGCATTTTCCGATCATCGTCCGCCTCGCGCCGGAATATCGCAAGAGCGCGGAGGCGATCCAGAATCTGAGGATCGGGGTGCAGGCACAGAACGGCATCACCCAGATTCCGCTCAGCGAGGTTGCATCGATCAAGCTGGTCTCCGGCGCTGCCTACATCTATCGGGAACAGCAGGAGCGCTATCTGCCGATCAAATTCTCGGTACGCGAGCGTGATCTCGGCGGTGCCATCCGGGAGGCGCAGCAGAAGATTGCAGAGCAGGTGCAATTGCCGCCGGGCTCGCGGCTGGAATGGGTCGGCGAGTTCGGCAATCTGCAGGACGCGATCCGACGGCTGTCGATCGTCGTTCCCATCAGCCTGGCGCTGATCGCGATGCTGATCTGGTTCAATTTCGGTTCCGTGGTGGACACCGTGCTCACCATGAGCGTCATCCCAATGGCAGTATTCGGCGGTATTGTCGGCCTGCTGGTGACCGGGATCCCGTTCAGCGTCTCGGCCGCGATCGGCTTCATTGCGCTGTTCGGCATTTCGGTCATGGACGGGATCATCATCCTGTCGCAATACAACCAGCTCATCGATCAGGGCATGGAACGCGGCAGGGCCATCCTGCGCACCGGCGAGCTTCAGTTGCGCCCGGTGCTGATGACCTGCGTGGTGGCCGGCGTCGGGCTTTTGCCCGCGGCGTTGTCCACCGGCATCGGTTCGCAGGTGCAAAAACCGTTGGCGATTGTGGTGGTTGCGGGCATGATCGTGGCGCCTGTCGTCATTCTCATCACGCTGCCCGCACTGATCTCCACGTTCTCGCCGCGAAGGCGGGCAGGGTTCAGTCCCGAGGACACCGGTGCGGTGGAATAACGGACCAGGTGACGGTCGAGGTAAGGTGTGAGCAGAGCCGCTTCCATACGCCCGCGTAAGGTCCCCGTGGCGGGGATAGGCCGGGCCTGTGCGCGGCTTGGTCTTGCGCTTGGTCTTGCCGCGCTCATCGCGCGTGTTGCGACTGCAGACGCGCGCGCTGAGACGCTGCCGGAGGCTCTGGTCAAGGCGTACCAGAACAACCCGCAGCTCAACGCCGAGCGCGCGCGGCAGCGTGGAACCGATGAAAACGTGCCGCAGGCGCTGGCCGGCTATCGGCCGCAGATCGTGGCAAGTCTCACCAGTGGGCTGCAGGCGGTGCGCAATCTGTTGCCCGACAACACCATTCAAACCGCGACGCTGAAGCCATGGACGATCGGGCTCACAGTGTCGCAGGTACTGTTCAACGGCAACAAGACTGCGAACAGCGTGCGTGTCGCGGAATTTCAGGTGCGGTCCGGGCGCGAGGCGCTGCGCAATGTTGGGCAGGGCGTGCTGCTGGACGCCGTGACGGCCTACATGAATGTCATGGCCAATTCTGCGCTCTATGAGGCACAGCGAACCAACGTCCAGGTGCTGCGCGAGATCCAGGCGACCACCCAGCGCCGTCTCAACGCCGGCGACGTCACCCCGACCGACACTGCACAGGCCGAAGCGCGGCTGAGCCGTGGACTGGCCGATCTGAACGCCGCGGAAGTGCAATTCGCAATCAGCAAGGAAATCTACGTCCAGGTCATCGGCGAGGCGGCCTCGCAGCTCGCGCCCGGAAGCCCGGTCGACCGGTTGATCCCGCTCACCGAGCCCGGAGCGATCGACATCGCCAACCGCGAGCATCCGGCAATCCTCGGCGCCGGTTACGACGTGGACGTCGCAACGACCTCGATCAAGGTCGCCGAAAGCACCCTCTTGCCGACGGTGTCGGTGCAGGCGAGCGCCAGTCACGCCGTCGAGAACGATCCGACCCTGACCACAGCAAGAGAGGATCAGGCGTCAGTCATCGGTCAGGTCAACGTTCCGATCTACGACGGCGGTACCGCGGCCTCACAGACACGCCAGGCCAAGGAGGTTACCTCGCAGAGCCGGCTGGTGCTCCAGCAGGTCAGAAACCAGTCGCGGACTGCGGTCGTCAGCGCCTGGGTCGCCAACGAGGGCACCAAGATCGCGCTGAAGGCGGCGGAGGCCGAGGTGAAGGCTGCCGACATTGCGCTGCAGGGAGTCCGCCGCGAAGCGGCCGGCGGGCAGCGCACGACTATCGACGTGCTCAACGCGCAGCAGGACCTGACCAATGCCCGGACCCGTCAGATTACCTCGCAGCGCGATCGCGTCATCGCATCCTACACCTTGCTCAGCGCGGTCGGGCGGCTTGACATCAAGACCCTGAACCTGAACACGCCGGATTATCTGCCGGAAGTCCACTACCACCAGGTTCGCGACGCCTGGCACGGCCTGCGCACGCCGTCGGGCCAGTGAGGAACGGCATGTCGAAGCACATCATCGTTTCGAACGAGGGCTTCACCCGCACCATTGCGATGCGGCGGCCCGAGAAGAGGAATGCGCTCACGCGCGAAATGTTTCTGGCGATGAGCGAGGCGATCGATTCGGCGCAATCCAATTCCGCCATTCGCTGTCTCATCCTCGCCGGGCGGTCAGGGGTGTTCAGTGCCGGCGACGATCTCAGCGAGATTCTGGATGATGCCGACACGGCACCTGAATCCGTCAGCGGCAGGCTTGTCTTGCTGCGCTCGCTGATCAATAGCAGGAAGCCGCTTGTTGCCGCAGTCGACGGCCCTGCGGTCGGCACCGGCGCCACCATGGTCCTGCACTGTGACTATGTGATCGCAGGCACGACCGCTTCCTTTTCCTATCCCATGATCAGGTACGGCCTGCTCCCCACGGGCGCATCCAGCCTGCTGTTGTCGCGAATGGCCGGCTGCCAGCGGGCATTCTCGATGCTGCTGATGGGGCGCGCCATGAGCGCCGAACAGGCCCGCGAGGCGGGGCTCGTCAATGTCGTCGTCCCGCCCGGGCATGCCATCAACGAAGCGCAGAGGCTGGCGCGGGAGATCGGCGAGTTGCAGCCGGATGCCGTCGCCCTGTCGCGGGAGTTGTTGAAACCCTCCATGGACGAGCTGCTGCGGCGCATGGATGAGGAGGAGCAGCTGTTCGCGGAGCGACTGCGTTTGCCCTCCGTCATCGCAGCCTTGAGCAGATTCCTCGCGCGCAACGAGGACTAAAGCATGATCTGGAAAAGTGTGTAGCGGTTTTCCGAAAAGATCATGCTCAATCAAAGACCTAAAGCGCGATGACGATTCAACCAAACCTCATCGCGCTTTAGGCGCGCCGAGGCGAGGGCACTGCTACCAGATCACCACGGCGCATAACACTGTCAGCGGCAGCAGGACGAGGCCGAGATACAGCCATGTTCGGTAGCCGCCGGGGTCCTTGGGCACGATGAAGAGGTGGACGACCAGCCACACGCACACGGCGAAACCCAGCGCAACCCGGATCAGGTCGCCGGGCGTATCCAGCAGGGTCCAAAGGCGCTCGATCTGGGGACTGGCGACCCGGGCGGTTATGACGATGAGGATGCCAATGAAAGCGGTTCGCACCGCGAGGCCCGCGAGCCAGACGGCGGTCGAGACATCGGCATCGTTGCTCTTCTTCCTTGCCGCGCCCACCAGCAAACCACTGAGGTTGCCGCGCGCCCATGCGCGCATATTCAAAAAATAGCTTTGCGTTTCCGGATCGGCAATAGCTCGGAGACAAATCGTATACCCGCTATGGCCAATTGTAACAGGTATTGTCGAATGTTGGGCGAAATGCATCTAAAGTGCACACGAAATGATGAAATAAGCGGCGATCCGCATCGCCAACGCGAGAATCGACAGAGCGCCGGCGATATCAGGTAAGCTGAGGAATCAGCGATTCCCGGAAGGACAAGCATGAGGACCCCAGCGGTTGCGGTGACGATGTTGCTGGCCCTGACGGCGACCGCGCAAGCCCGGGAAGGGGCGTCGCGCGATTCGCGCGCCTGCCTGGTCGAAGTGCTTTATTCCGAGGAGCTGCCAATCGGGCCGCTTTTCCATCACACCGTCAAGGAGGCCTTACTGGTGACCCCGCCCCACGCGGCGCCATTTGAGACGACCGTGCAGAAGGTGATTCCCTGGCAGGTTCCACCGCCGCGACGGGGTCAGCGCACCCGGGTCTCCTGCGATTCGGTTGCCCTCCAGTCGTCCTTCCGCGTTTTCTAGGTGAGGCTCGAGCAACCGTTACCGACCGAAGCCGAGCGGCGGCGGGGCTTCCGTGGTGCCCGCGCCCAGCGAGCGCTGCACCATCACGGTGTCGCACCAGCGGCCATAGCGGTAGGCAACGCCCGGCAACTGCCCGACCCGCCTGAAGCCAAGCTTGTCGTGGATCGCGAGCGAAGCGGCGTTGTCGCCATCGATATAGCCGATCATTTGCCGGAAGCCTTGGGCTGCGCAGGCGTCAATCAATTCCTGCATCAACTGCCGCCCGACGCCGCGGCCGACATGGTCATGGTGGATGTAGATGGAGTGCTTGACCGTGTAGCGGTAGGCCGGGCGTTTGCGGAACAGGACGACATAGGCGTAGCCGATCACTTCGCCGCCGAAGACCGCCACCAGATGCGGCAGGCGATGGCTGCGCAAATTCTTGCGCCGGTCGCGTAAATCGTCCGGCTCCGGCGTGCCGCTGTCGTCGACAGAGTCATCCACACCGCGCCTGATGTGGCGACGGTAGATCGAGAGCATCGCATCGACATCGCTGTCCCGCGAGGGACGGACCGATATCTGCGGCGCAGACCTGTTCGCCGCCTGCTTCTCAACCAATTCGTTCATTCGCAGACCACGTAAGTGTAGAGCCGGATGCGTCCCGACCCGTCAACCTCCTTATAGACGCCCTGGATTTCGACGTCGAAGCCCGGGAAGGTGTTGAAGCAGCGTTCGAACATCTTCAGATAATCGATCATGGGCTTCGCCCGTTCATCGAGGCGCTCGCCGGGCACGATGGTGGCGATGCCGGGCGGATAGACCACGAACGGCGTGGTCGCGATGCGCTGTGAAATCTCGTCGATCGGCAGATAGTCCACGTCATTGCGAAACAGTTGCCGCGCGGCATCGTGGGGCGACATCGCAATCTCGGGCAAATGCTCGGGTTGGAACTGCCTGGCCTGCAGGCCGCTGACATCGGCCTCGCGGAAGAAGCGGTGCATGTCGGCGCAGAGGTCGCGCAGCCGGATGCCGCGATAACGCGCCGGCCGCTTCCGGAAGAATTCGGGAATGACTTCCTCCACAAGCGCATTGTCGTCATGCAGCTTCTTGAAGGCGACGAGCCCAGAGATCAGCGTGCCGGCCTTGCTTGCCTCAACGCCGGGCGTCAGCAGGAACAGCAGGGAATTGAGGTCATTCTTTTCCGGCACGATGCGGTTCTCGCGCAGATATTGCGCGACCACCGGCGCCGGGATGCCATGCTCGGCATAAGCGCCGGTCGCGGGATCGAAGCCGGGCGTGAGCAAGGTCAGCTTGTTCGGATCGGTCATGGCAAAGCCCGCCGTGAGGCCGGCAAAGCCGTGCCAGCGCGATTCCGGTGAGAGTTGCCAGTAGGAGGGATCGGTGGCGAGCAAGTCGGTGTTGACCGTTTCCCAGGCGACATTGTGCACGCTGCCCTCGCGCGACACGTCGCGGATCGCGACCCGGTCGGGCACGAAAGGCTCGAAGAACCAGCGCCGTTCCGGGCGTATTTCCTTTTCCTCGAACTCGCGGCGCACCGCGCGGATCTTCTTGCGCAGTTCAATGCCGAGCCGGATCGTATCGTCCCACAGCACTTCGCCCGAGCGGCCCTTCATCATTTGTGCGCCGACGTCGAGCGAGGCAAACAGCGGATAGAACGGCGAGGTCGAGGCGTGCTGCATGAAGCTTTCGTTGAAGCGGCGGTGCTCGATGCGGCGTTTCTGCCCCTTGATGTGACGGTCCTTGACGTGGATTTGCGACGCCTGCGAAAAACTCGAGAGCTGCTTGTGGGTCGATTGCGTTGCGATGATGCCGGGTGATTCCGCCGACAACCCGTTCAGCCCCATGGCGAAGCGGCCGGCATAGAGCGGATGAAATTTCATGAAGCCGGCCCAGGCCTCGTCGAACAGGATGTACTCGCAGAGATGGCCGATGCGCTTGATGATCATCTCGGCGTTGTGGATGGTGCCGTCATAGGTGCACTGCTCGATCACGGCAACGCGGAACGGGCGCGGCTTGCGCCAGGTCTCCTTGTCCTTGATCAGCGGATGGTTGCGGATGCGATCGCGCAGCGCGGCCTCATCCATCGCGTCCCAGCGCATCGGGCCGATCAGGCCCCAGGCATTGCGGACCGTCGGGAGGTAGACCGGAATGCCGCCCCCCATCATCAGCGCGCCATGATGGGCCGCCTTGTGGTTGTTGCGGTCGAACAGCACGAGGTCGCCGTCGGTGACGAGGGCGCCGAGCACCACCTTGTTTGAGGTCGAGGTGCCGTTGAGCACGAAATAGGTCTTTTCCGCGCCAAAGATCTGCGCTGCTTCCTTCTGCGCCTTCAGTGCAGGGCCTTCATGGGTGAGGAGATCGCCCAATTCGAGCACGGAATTGTCGAGGTCGTCGCGGAACACCGCTTCGCCGAGATGCTCGACAAACACCCGCCCGATCGGGCTGCGGCTGTAGAATACGCCGCCATTATGGCCCGGACAGGTCCAGAGCTGGTTGCCGACCTCGGCATAATCGACCAGCGCGCCGAAGAACGGCGTCTTCAGGTTCTCCGCATATTGCTTGAGACGGCTGATCAGGTTCTTGGCGATGAAGGGCGGGGTTTCCTCGGAGAGGAACACATAGCCGTCGATGAAGTCGAGCACCTCGACCGGAACGTCCTCGAACCGCTTGCGGCGGATCAACAGGATGATCGGGAAGTCGAGGCCGCGGCGGCGCATCAGGTTGATCAGCGAGGCGGTCTTGCCCTCCAAGCCCTTCTTGCCCCAGTCGACCACCATGCAGCCGATCGCCGCATCCGTCTGCACCGCGATTTCAGCGTCCTCCAGCTTCCGGGCCCTGACCACCTCGAAGCCGGAGCGTTCGATCTCGCTGATGATCTGGTTGAAGCGGATGCCTTCGAGATCGTCGGCCTCGAACACAGGCGCCGCAAACAGGAAATTGAAGCGTTTGAAATAGTCCATGGCCTGCCTATCGAATAATGCTGCCAAGCAGTGGCGCACTTTCGATGACAGTTCTATGACAGTCGATTTCACCGGCGAAAATTGACGGGAAAGCCGCCGGCGGGCTCAGCCGGCCGCGATCTACTGCAGCGCCCGATCCAGCTTTCTCGACCAGGCGATCGGCGTGCTCGGTTCCGAATACCAGCGGCGGGCGGATTGCTACATAGGGCTTTCACGCCCCGCGGCCCTAGATGTGTCATCGTCGCGCCTCCCGGTTTTGGTTGCCTCAAGCCTGCTGCGGTGCAAAAGCAGTGGAGCGGCACGGAGACGAAAAACTGTTTTGCAAAGGAGCAAGGTGTGAAGGCTGTCTACTCTGAAAAGCATCGGAGCCATGACCCGCAATTCTTCCTGGTGCGCGGCGTGGTGAAGCAGACAACCGAGCAGCCCGAGCGCGCCGACCGGCTGCTCAAAGGCCTTGCGGCCGGCAAGCATCGGCTGGTCGAGCCGACCGTCTTTGGACAGGGGCCGCGTTTAAGGGTGCACAGCGTCGAATATCTGAATTTTCTGGCGGAAGCCTGGGACGCCTGGTCCGCGCTGGGCGATGCCGGCCCGGAGATGATCGCCAACATCCATCCCGTCCGTCACGCTGCGACCTATCCGACCCACATCGTTGGCCGTCTCGGGTGGCACACCGCTGACACCGGCTGTCCGATCGGTCCTGGCACCTGGGCCGGCGCATGCGCGGCAACCGATGTCGCCGTGACAGCGGCACAGATGGTGATGGACGGCGAGGACGCGGTCTACGCGCTCTGCCGCCCGCCCGGCCACCATGCGTATCGCGATATCGCCGGCGGCTTCTGCTTCCTCAACAACAGCGCGATCGCCGCGGCGCATCTGCGTCTGAGCCACGAGCGCGTGGTGATCCTCGACGTCGACGTGCATCATGGCAACGGCACCCAAGGCATCTTCTATGGGCGCTCCGATGTCTACACGATTTCGATCCATGCCGATCCGACCGCCTATTATCCTTTCGTGTGGGGCTATGCCCATGAGCGCGGCGAGGGCGCAGGCCTCGGCACCAATCTCAATATTCCCTTGCCGCTCGGCACCAGGGATGACGGCTACGTGCAGGCGCTGGACGTCGCCGCCAAGGCGATCGAGGCGTTCGCGCCGGGCGCGCTGGTCGTGGCGCTCGGGCTCGATGCCTCCGAGCATGATCCGCTCAAGGGACTCGCTGTGACCACCGACGGCTTCCGTCGCATCGGTGAAGCCATCGCGCGAATGGGGCTGCCAACCGTGTTCGTCCAGGAGGGCGGATATTTGTCGGACATTCTGGGGCAGAATCTCACGGCCGCGCTCGGCGGATTCGAAGCAGCGCGCTGAGTTCCAGAGCGCGACTCGCGCAATTGACGGTTTTTCCGGCGAGGATTAGCCTTTTCCTCCGCCGGGCCTTTCGCAAACTGCAATCGTTTGGGGCGCCCATGGAATGGTCGACCAAGCCGCATCATCGCGATCAGCCCTTCGGCAGCTGGGCTGATGATCTTGCCGCGGCCTTTGTCAGGCTCGAGCCGCGCAAGGTCGCCGACCAGCCGTTCGAGGGCGCGATCTCGCGCAACGAGGCCGCGCCCATCCAGGTTTCGCTGGTCAGGGCGACCAGGCACAGCGTGCTGCGTCTTGCCTCGCATATAACGGCCAGCACCGATAATCTCTGCTTCGTCAATCTCCAGCTCGATGGGCTCGGCCGAACCACGCAGCGCAGCCATGAGCAGATCACGGGACCCGGCGACCTTGCGATCGCCGATACCACCGAGCCGTTCGAGATCAACAATTGCCGCAGCTTCCGCCTGTTCTGCTTCGCCGTGCCGCGGCATCTGTTGCCGACCGTGTTGTTCGATCGGCCGCGGCTGAAATTATCGGCGACGGAGAGCGGCCGCGCATTGTCGCGCACGCTCGCCAGCTATGCCGATCTCTGCCTGAGCGCGCCCCAGTTGGCAGGTGCGATCGGCGCGCATGTCGTCGATCTCATAGCGCATGCGCCCGATGTGCTCGCCGACCCGCCTGCGGAGCAGGTGAAGACGCCGGTGCTGCTGTCGATGATGTGCGACCATATCGACCGGCACCATGGTGATGCGGAACTCGGCGCGGCGGCGCTGGCGGCGCATTTCCGCTGCTCGGAGCGCTATGTGCATCGGCTGTTCGCGACGACCGGCCGTAGCGTCGGCGAGCATGTCACCGAGAAGCGGCTCACCGCTGCGTCGCGCGATCTGCTCGATCCCGCCAGTTGTCGCAAGAGCATTGCCGAAATCGCCTTTGACGCTGGTTTCCGCGACATATCGCACTTCAATCGCCTGTTCAGGCGCGCCAACGGCCTCGCACCCCGCGAATTCCGGCGCACCATGGGCGGGCAGAGCGGCTGATCAACCCGTTACCACACCGTTTTGCCGCATTTGCGCGAATCAAATACCGGTAGCTCCGGGATCATTTCGAACATCCGCTGATGGACCGCGAGCAACCGGTGGCCGCCGAGCAGGGCAAACTTGATTCGACTGTGCCCGCGGCCGACGACCTTGCCGCGGCGCTAAGCGCCGTGCTTGGCGAGATGCGCGCAGGGCGGTTTCTCGAAGCGCAGATTCTTTGCCGGCAGCTGCTCGAGCACAGCCCCGACAATCCCGAAATCCTGCATCTGATGGCGTTGGTCTGCTTCAACGCCGGGCAGTTCGATCATGCGGTGGAATGGGCCTCCCACGCGCTGAGGACTGATGCGAAGCCGGCCTATCTGACGACGCTCGGCATTGCGCTTCTCAACCTCGGACGGCGCGACGATGCGGTGAGGGTTTTCGACACAGCGGTGCAGCTCAAGCCCGACGATGCCAGCCTGTGGAGCAACCTTGCCAATGCGCTGATCGAGGCCGGACATGTCTCGGATGCGCTGCTGTGCCTGGGGCGTGCCCATCAGCTCGATCCGCAAAATCCGAAGATCCGCAACGATCTCGGCCATGGTTTCATGCTGCTCGGGCGGCACGATGAGGCGTTGCCGTGGTTCGATCGCGCGATCGAGATCTGGCCGGACTCGGTCGAGACGCTGAACAACAAGGCCTTCTCGCTCGCAAGACTGCATCGGTTCGATGAGGCCTTTGCCGTCTATGCGCGCTCCAAGGCCGTTGCCCCCGACAATGCCGCGACCGAGTTCAACGTGGCGATGCTGCAGATGCTGACGGGGAGTTTCTCGGCCGGTTGGCTGGGGCGTGAGGCGCGTTTCAGGCTGCCGTCGCCGGCGCCATATCCGGATTTTCGGCAACCTCGCTGGTTCGGCGATCAGGACGTCGCTGGCAAGACCATCCTGCTCTATGCCGACGAGGGGTTAGGAGATTCCATCCAGTTCGTTCGCTACGTGCCGATGGTCGCAGCGCGCGGCGCGCGCGTGGTTATTGCCGTCGAGGAGGCGTTGTGCACGCTGCTCGCCCCGCTTGCTGATATCGCCGATTGCGTGGCGAAGTCGGCCGTGTTGCCGGCATTCGATCTGCATTGCCCGATTTCGAGCCTGCCGCTGGTCTTCAACACCGCGCTGGAGACGATCCCGGCTGCCTCGTCCTACCTGCCATCGCCGGCCGACGATCGCGTGCGGCGGTGGGAGGACCGGCTCGGTCCCCATGAGACGTTGCGGGTCGGACTGGTCTGGTCCGGCAATCCGAGGCACGTCAATGATCGCGAGCGGTCGATCCGGCTGCACGAGATGCTGCCCATCCTCGAGGTTGGTGCGACCTTTGTCAGCCTGCAGAAGGACCCGCGGCCGCAAGACAAGGTGAGGCTTGCAGCAACCCGGATCATCGATTGGACGATTGAGCTCGCGGATTTTGCGGAGACGGCGGCGCTCGTATCCTGCCTCGACCTTGTAATCTCGGTCGACACCAGCGTCGCGCATCTCGCCGCAGCGCTGGGACGTCCGACCTGGATCCTTTTGCCCTATACGCCGGACTATCGCTGGCTGCTCGGCCGCGACGACAGCCCGTGGTATCCGACCGTGCACCTGTTCAGGCAGAGCGAGAGCCGCGACCATGCCGAGGTGGTTGCGCGAGTTCGCACAGCGCTCGCCGAATTGGCGGCTGCGTGCAGTCCGGCTGGCAGAGAGCCATCGCAGAAGCCAGGGGACAGTCCCTGAGAATATTTCCTTTCCCGAATGCACATCATTGTGAAGCGGGGAACCGGCGAGACACGTAACGCAAGGCTTCCCGGCTGCGAAGTGACTCTCGGTCTTGCACGTGCAGCGCAATCGTCGCGCCCCGGGAAGGAAGCAAATCGGCATGAACACATCATTCAACGTCATGAACACATCATTCAACGTCGCCGAAGCGGGCGATGGATCTTATCGACTCCTCGCAATCCTGCGCTGGGTCATGGTCGTCATTTTCGTGTCATTCGGCATACAGAAATTCACCCTGCAGTCGGCGCAGGGCATCGCTCAATTTATCACCAACAGCCCCTTCATCTCCTGGCTGTCCATCTTCGGCCTGAGGGGAGAAGCCTACGTGCTTGGCGTTGCCGAACTCACGATCGCAGCACTGCTTGCTGCGGGCGCATTCAGCCCGCTGCTGTCGGCCATAGGATCACTGATGGGCGTTGTTACCTTTGCCATCACGTGGTCGTTCTTCTTCACGACCCCGGGCGTCGTGAAGTGGAGCGTCTCGACCGACCCGATCGCGTGGAATCTCACAGGCGAGTTCATCTTCAAGGATATCGTTCTGCTCTGCGTCTGTGTCGTGCTGTTTCTTGCGTCATTGCCGCGATCGTTCGTCCCGTTGCGCAAGGCGTGAAACGAGCTGTCAGGCCGTCTCGTCAGGCCTGCTGTCCGGCGGCCTCCAGGATCAGCTTCGTGATCTCCTCCGGATGGGAGATCAGTCCGAGATGGCTCGCTTTCACCTCGATGGTCTTGGCGCCCATGCGCTTGGCCATGAATCGCTCGAGGTCGGGATTGATGGTGCGGTCCTCGGTCGACACCGCATAATAGCTTGGCTTCGATCGCCATGCGGCGTTGGTGGTCCTGCCGGCGAGCAACGCTTTGTGGAACGGCTGCTGCACCGCATAGAGCACCTTGGCCTTCGCTTCCGGCAGGTCGCCGGCGAAGTCGCGCAGGAAGGCCTCCTCGCTGAGACGGCCTTCGTCGCCGTCGAAGACGATGCCGGCGCTCGCCGGCGGTGTCGGATAGGTCTTGGCAAGCGCGGTGTAGTCCTCGCCGGCATCGGGGGCGCGCGCCGCGACATAGACCAGTGCCGAGACGTTCGGATGCACGCCGGCCTCGGTGACGATCATCCCGGAAAAAGAATGGCCGACGAGGACGGTCGGGCCATCCTGCCGTGCCAGCACGCGCTCCGCCGAGGCGACCGCCTCGGGCAACGTGGTCAACGGGTTCTGCACGGATGTGCAATTGAGCCCGGCCGCCTGCAGGCGCGCAATCACCTCGGTCCAGCAGGAGCCGTCGGCGAACAGCCCGTGCACCAGCACGATGTTGCGTGCCTTGGGTGGCGCCGCGGCGGCGGCGGTGCGGGCTGCGATCAGCGAACCGGCCGCGCCGGCAAGCAGGGCGGCGGAAAATGCGCGTCTGTCGATCGTCATGGCTCGTTTCCTCTGTCACATCGGCCGATGGGGGAAGGCCGGGCCGACCTTGGCATGCTGGACGTCGGCTCATCAAATCACACCGCGTTCATATCGCGCAGGTCCACTCCGCACTTGTTCACTCCCGGACAAGAATTCGGTCGCCACCGTCCAAGATTTTCGCCGCTTTCTCGGCTAGCCGTAGGCCGCACGGCTGGCACCGTAGTCAGGGAGATCTTTCGATGGCCATCGATTTCACGCTCACATCCGCCCAGCGCGACCTGCAGCTCCAATCCCGCAAATTCGCAAGGGAGGTGTTGACCGGTGCAGCTGCCGCAGAACTGCTGGCGACGCCGGAAGAGCGCTTCCTCGCCACCAGGCCCATCTACGAAGCGATGGTGGGCGCGGGGTACCTGCGCAAATGCATTCCGGCGCCCGCGGGCGGCGACAATGCCGGCCTGATCGACTTGGCGATCATGGCCGAGGAGTTTTACAGCGTGAACGCGAGTGTGACGCTGACCATGCTGGGAACTGTGCTCGGCCTGCTGCCGATCCTGCTCGGCGGCACGCCGGAGCAATGCGGTCGCCTGCTGGCGCGCTTCCTGAAGCCATCAGGCGCGCCGCTCGCCGCCTTTTGCTTCAGCGAGCCCGGTGGCAGCGCCAATGCGGCGTCGCCGGCGCCGGGCGAGGGTGTGCGCACGCGCGCCGTGCGCGACGGTGACAACTGGGTCATCGATGGCGTCAAGAAATGGACCTCCTCGGCGACCGGCTGGGATCGCAGGGGCGCCGATGTCCTGTGCGTGGTGTGCCGGACGGATGCGAGCGTGCCGCCGGAGCAGGGCGTGTCCATCATCGCGGTGGAAGGCCCTGTGCCCGGCATCAGCTTCGAGCGCGCGATCGACACGATCGGGCATCGGGCGCATCTGGTGCCGCAATTCGCCTTCAAGAATGTCACGGCGCCGCATTCAAACCTCCTGGGGCAGGCGGGAGGCGGTCTGGCCCTGACGGCGGGCGCTTTCACCGGCACCGCGGCCCTGGTCGGCATTCTCGGCGTCGCCTTGATGCGCGCGGCGTTCGACTTCGCATGGCGCTTTGCCCGCACCGAGAAGCGCGGCGGCGTACATCCTATCATCGAGCATCAGGCGGTGGGTTATGCGCTGGCCGATGCCAAGACTTCGATCGAGGCGGCGCGCTATCTCAGCTGGCGCGCCTGCCATGCGCTCGACACCTTGTCGCCCGCGGCCGAAGAGCTGGCGGTGCAGGCCAAGATTTTCGGCTCGGAGACCGCGGTGCGCGTGATCACCGGTCTGATGCGCGTGGTTGGCGTCGAGAGCTACGATCACGAGACGCCACTGGGGCGGCTGCTGCAGGACGCGCTGGTGTTGCCGATCTTCGACGGCGGCAACATGGGCATCCGTCGGCGCCAGCTGCACACGCTGTTCATGCGTCCGGATTACGATCCGCTTGCGGCGTCGGCTGGTGGCTCCTAGCGCCTCAATGCACGATGCCCCGGACCCGGAGGTCGATGCCTTTGGGATCCTTGATGGCGGAGACCGCCAGCCGTGACACGACGGCGAGGATCCCGATATAGACGCCGATCGCCCATGAGCTTCCGTAAACGCCGATGATCCATTGCGCGATCATCGGCGCAAACGCGCCGCCCAGAATTGGCGCCGGGGGCGTAGCCGATGGAAACGCCGGAGTAGCGCACCTTGGCAGGATAGAGCTCGGCGTAGAGCCCGCCTGCGGACCATGGGAAAGGCCGAGACCAAGCGTTAATCCCGCGGTCGCGACAAGAGAGTCAAGCCCGGGCTCAACCGATTGACAAGCCTGCGGCCGCCCTCCTTGATGACGGTGTCGCACCAGGGTAGTTGCATGCTCGCCAGTCTCAGCCTCATCCTGCTTTGCCAATTGATCGGCGAGGTCATCGTGCGCGGCCTCGACCTGCCGCTGCCGGGCCCCGTGCTCGGATTGTTCCTTCTGCTCCTCCTCCTGCTCGCGCGCGACCGCTTCGCGATCATCGCCCAGGGGCCGCTCCGCGACGAAGGCGTGGAGAACGCGAGCAAGGGCCTGCTTTCGCATCTGTCGCTCCTGTTCGTGCCGGCCGGCGTCGGTGTGGTGCAGAAGCTTGATCTCCTCGCCGCCCATGGCATTGCCATTTTCCTGATCCTTGCGCTGTCGGTCGTCGTGACGCTGCTCGCGACGGTGCTGACCTTCAGGCTTGTCAGCCGCCTGTTCGGTCAACAGGACGCGCCATGAACGACAATCCCTTTTCGCTCTGGGTTTATCTCTCTCAGTCGCCGCTGCTCTGGCTGACGGTCACGTTGGTGGTCTACTCGATGACCGATGCGGTGTCGCTCGCGACGCGCCGTCATCCGCTCGCCAATCCCGTATTACATGCGATGTGGATCATCGGCGCGTTCCTGCTTCTGACCGGCACCTCCTACGCGACCTATTTCGCCGGCGCCCAGTTCGTTCACTTCCTGCTCGGGCCCGCGACGGTTGCGCTCGCCGTGCCGCTCTACGAGAAGCGTCAGCTCGTGCTCGCATCGATCGTGCCGATGCTGGTCGCACTTGTGGTGGGCTCGGTGACGGCGGTGGTGTCGATCGTGCTGCTTGCGGAAGCCGCAGGCTTACCGCGCGACGTGATCCTGTCGCTGGCGCCTAAATCAGTCACGGCCGGCGTTGCCATGGGAATCAGCGAATCGCTGCATGCAGATCCGTCGCTGACAGCGGTGGCGGTGATTCTGACCGGCATCATGGGCGCGATCGTCGTCACGCCGTTGATGAACGGGGCCGGCATCACCGATTTCCGTGCGCGCGGCTTTGCCGCGGGCATTGCGGCGCACGGCATTGGCACCGCGCGGGCGTTCCAGGTCGATGAGGTCGCCGGTGTGTTCGCAGGGATCGCCATGAGCCTCAATGCGCTGGTGACGTCGCTGCTCGTGCCGCTTGCGGTTACGGTATTGTTGCGATGACGGCGCTGTCTCCGTCGCCGGAACGCGAGCGCCTGCCTTGGAATGCCGGCCGGCGCAATCGGGGCCCTTGCAGATGCGCTCGCGCCACGGCAAGGTGAATCCGACTTTGGCGCTAGCCAGTAGCGCAGCCACCTCAGAGGACAAAGGCTATGATCGAAACACTTGGCATCATCGGGGCGGGCACCATGGGCAACGGCATCGCCCAGGTCAGCGCGGGCGCCGGCCTGCGCGTCACCATGGTCGATATCTCCGACGCTGCGGTGGCGCGCGGCCTTGCGGCCCTCGGCTCCAGCCTGGACCGCATGGTCAAGAAGGATAAGATGACGGCTGCCGATAAGGAAGCAACGCTGTCACGCATCATCGGCACGACCGACAAGTCCAAATTTGCGGCGTGCGATCTGGTCATCGAAGCCGCGACCGAGAATGAGGAGCTGAAGGTCAAGATCCTGAAGGATCTCTGCCCGATCTTGAAGCCGGAGGCGCTGATCGCGACCAACACGTCCTCGATCTCGATCACCAAGCTTGCGACTGCGACCGATCGTCCCGACCGCTTCATCGGTATGCATTTCTTCAATCCGGTGCCGATGATGGCGCTGCTGGAGCTGATCCGGGGCCTGCAGACATCCGACGACACCCACGCCAAGGCGGTGGAATTTGCCAGGCGTGTCGGCAAGGTGCCGATCACCGCGAAGAACAGCCCGGGCTTCGCGGTCAATCGGATCCTGTGCCCAATGATCAACGAGGCGATCTTCGCCTATCAGGAGGGGCTTGCGACCGCCGCCGACATCGACGAGGGCATGAAGCTCGGCTGCAATCATCCGATCGGCCCGCTCGCGCTCGCCGACCTGATCGGCCTCGACACCATGTTGTCGGTGATGGAGGTCTTTTATAAAGGCTTCAACGATCCGAAGTATCGCCCCGCGCCGCTCTTGAAGGAGATGGTCGATGCCGGCCATCTCGGTCGCAAGACCGGCAAGGGCTTTTATGACTACAGCGCCAAGACCTGATCGTGACCTGATCGTGACCTGATCGTCGCTCGGCACGGATGCCGCTGCGCGGCCGCGGATCCGCTCGGTGGCGAGCTCCGCGCATGTGAGCTGATAGGCCAGCAGCACGCCGCTGACATGGCCGTCAGAGCAAATCGGCAAGCTCGTCGACGACAAGAACGGCCTGCGAGACATCATCGTCGCGGAAGTACTCGCTGCGGGTGATGAGAACGGGAATGCAGGCGGCGGTGGCCGCCTTCAGGCCGTTGGCGGAATCCTCGATGGCCAGACAATCGGCGGCCGGCCGCCGCAGCCTTTCGAGAACTTCGAGATACGCATCCGGCGCCGGCTTTTTGAGCGGGACGTCATCACCGGCGACGACAGCGGCGAAACGGCCGCGCCAGTCAGGCGCCAGCGCGACGCGCAGCAAGGCGTCGACATTGTCGTACGTCGTCGTGGTGGCGATGGCGAGCGTCTGGTGACGGGCAAGCGCGTTGCGGATGAAAGGCTCGACGCCCGGCCGCAGCTGGCATGCATGGAGGGCAATCAATCGGGTATAATGCGCGGTCTTGCGCCGGTGCAAACAAGCGATGTCATTGTCGGACAGAATGAGGTGGGGAGGGTGGCTTCGGGCGAAGGCGCGGATGCGCTCCTTGCCGCCCGCCACCTGCAGCAGGCGTTTATAGGTACGCTGGTCCCAGTACCAGGCAATGCCGGCCTCGCGGAACGCCGCGTTGAAGGCACAGCGATGCACGCTCTCGGTCTCGGCAAGAGTGCCGTCGACGTCGAAGATCAAGACCGGGACTTGCGCGATCCGATCCTTTACGCTGCAGACGTGCGCCGGTGAAGGAGACAGGGCCAGCCGGGGAAGAATGGCATTCATGTCGGCATGGTCGGGGCGTCCGACCCTCCTGAAAACACGCGGCTTGCCAGCACGTCGGCGGCCTCGATGGTCATCAGATCGTCGCTGGAGAGAACGCGGTCGAGTTCGGAGACCAGCCGGTTGGCCTGGCGCAGCCGGATCCGGTCCAGCGCATTGCGGACGGAGCGCGCATTTGAAAACAGGGGCTGTTCCTTGCGCAGCGCGATGTAGCGGACGAAGGCCGCGCGCGCCTCCGGCACGAAGCGATAATTTTGTGCCGCCAGCATCAGTTCGGAAATCGCCAGCAGTTCGGGATCGGAATAATCAGGGAAGTCGATGTGATGGGCAATGCGTGAGCGGAAGCCCGGGTTGCTCTGGAAGAACCGCTCCATCCGGTCGCGATAGCCGGCGAGGATCACGACCAGGTCCTCGCGCTGCGCCTCCATGATCTGCAGCAGGATCTCGATTGCCTCCTGGCCGTAGTCGCGCTCGTTTTCGGGGCGATAGAGGTAATAGGCCTCGTCGATGAACAGCACCCCGCCCATCGCCTTTTTGAGGATCTCTTTCGTCTTCGGCGCGGTATGCCCGATATATTGCCCGACCAGATCGTCGCGGGTGACGCTGATGACGTGGCCGCGGCGAACGAAGCCGAGCCGATGCAGGATGTCGGCCATCCGCAGCGCCACCGTGGTCTTGCCGGTGCCGGGATTTCCGGTGAACGACATGTGCAGCGTCGGATAGGTGTTGGCGAGCGACATCTTCTGTCGGATACGCTCGACCAGCAGAAGCGAGGCGATCTCGCGGATCCGTGTCTTCACCGGTACCAGCCCGATCAATTCGCGATCGAGCTGCGCCAGGATCGAGGCGATATCGACCGCCTCGAACTCGCGCCTGAGATCGACGGAAGTGACGGGACCGTCGCCAGGTTTCTCCCGTGCGTTCGGCACGGCTTGCAGGGTGGGTTGAGCCATGATGGTCGCCCTGTTTGACCTATGCTGAGCCGTAACGTTCGCCTTCCGGACGATCGGCCGCGTAGGCGCGCGTGCTGTAGCGGATGTTGCGGCCTTCGGCCTCCTGGCGGTCGAGGCGGAAACCTGGCTCCTCCTTCGGCCGGTTGACGATGAAGGAGAGGCGTACCGATTCCCAGCCGTGTGAGGAATCGAAGCCGGAGATGCGGACATAGCGGTCGCCGTAGACCCGCCGGCAGTCGGCAAGCTCCTTCATGATGCCCGCGGCATCGCGCAGGTCGAACATCGGCAGGCCCCACATCTCCCAATAGGTGTTGCGAGGATGGGGATCGTCGGTGAACTCAATGTTCACCGCCCAGCCCTTGTCGAGACAATACTGGACCTGGCTCCTGATCTGATCGTCGGTCAGATCGGGAAGGAAAGAGAAGCAGCCCTGGGTTATGCGCATGATCGTGACCTTTTGAATGACAGGACTCTAGAGAGCAACGCTCGGGGTTGGAACGAAGTCGGGCGAATCCGTCGAGTCGTAGTTGAAGGTGACGTCCTTCCAGACCTCCAAGGCCTCGCGCAGCGGCGTGCATGTCTGCGCCGCCTGTGCCAGGATCTCCGGACCTTCGTGCACATAGTCGCGTCCTTCATTGCGGGCGAGGATCATGGCTTCCAGCGCGACGCGGTTGGCAGTGGCGCCCGCCTGGATGCCGCGGGGATGGCCGATGGTGCCGCCACCAAACTGCAGCACGACATCCTCACCCAGCAGATCGAGCAGCTGATGCATCTGGCCGGCATGAATGCCGCCGGAGGCGACCGGCATCAGCTTGTTGAGGCTCGCCCAATGCTGGTCGAAGAACACGCCGTGCTCGAGCTTCATCGGGTTGAAGTCCTCGCGGCAGATATCGTAATAGCCGCGCGTGGTGTTCGGATCGCCCTCGAGCTTGCCGACCACGGTGCCGGCATGGACGTGGTCGACGCCGGCAAGCCGCATCCATTTGGCGATGACGCGGAACGACACGCCATGACTGCGCTGCCGTGTATAGGTCGAATGTCCTGCACGATGCAGATGCAGGATCATGTTGTTGCGGCGGGCCCATTTTGCCATCGACTGGATCGCGGTGTAGCCGATCACGAGATCGATCATGACGATGTTGGAGCCGAGCTCGCGCGCAAACTCCGCTCGCTCGTACATATCCTCCATCGTCGCCGCCGTGACGTTGAGATAGGTGCCCTTGATCTCACCGGTCGCGGCCTGGGCGCGGTTGACCGCCTCCATGCAGTAGAGGAAGCGTTCGCGCCAATGCATGAAGGGCTGCGAGTTGATGTTCTCGTCGTCCTTGGTGAAGTCGAGTCCGCCCTTGAGGGCCTCGTAGACCACGCGGCCGTAATTGCGCCCCGACAGCCCGAGCTTCGGCTTCACGGTTGCACCGAGCAGGGGGCGGCCGAACTTGTCGAGCCGTTCGCGCTCGACCACGATGCCGGTCGCCGGCCCCTGGAACGTCTTCACATAGGCGATCGGCAGCCGCATGTCCTCGAGCCGCAGCGCCTTCAGCGGCTTGAAACCGAACACATTGCCGATGATGGACGCCGTCAGATTCGCGATCGAGCCCGGCTCGAACAGGTCGAGGTCGTAGGCGATGTAGGCGAAATAGCTGCCGGGCGAGCCCGGGACGGGATCGACGCGATAGCATTTGGCGCGATATTTCTCCGCGGCCGTGAGCCGGTCGGTCCACACCACCGTCCAGGTCGCGGTGGATGACTCGCCGGCCACCGCCGCGCAGGCCTCGACCGGATCGACGCCGTCCTGCGGCGTGACGCGGAACAGGGCGATGACATCGGTGTCTTTTGGCGTGTAGTCGGGCTCGTAATAGCCCATGCGCTTATATTCCATCACGCCGGACTTGTAGCGTTCCTTGCCGCGGACTGTGATCGACTCGTGCTTCATCTGAATCTCCTTCTGTGTGCAGCGGATTGTCAGGCCGCGACGGTCATGTCGGTCTTGGGATCGAGCGCGCCGGTGCGGTAGCGGCGCGCCATTTCGGCGAGCGGGACGGGCTTGATGCGGCTGGCATTGCCGGCCGTTCCGAATTGCTCGAAACGTTCGCGGCAGAGCTCGCGCATCGAATCCATCGCCGGCTTGAGGAATTTGCGCGGATCGAACTCGCTGCGCGCCTCTTCTCCTACTTTGCGGAAGATCGCCGTCATCGCGAGCCGGCAGTCGGTATCGATATTGACCTTGCGGACACCGTGGGCAATGCCGCGCACGATTTCCTCGACCGGAACGCCCCAGGTCTGCGGCATCTCGCCGCCGAAGGCATTGAACATGTCCTGCAGCGGCTGCGGCACCGAGGAGGAGCCGTGCATGACGAGATGCGTGTTAGGCAACCGGCGATGGATTTCCTCGACCACGCGCATGGCGAGGATGTCGCCGTCCGGCTTGCGGCTGAACTTGTAGGCGCCGTGCGAGGTACCCATCGCAATCGCCAGCGCATCGACCTTGGTGCCACAGACGAAGTCGACGGCCTGGTCCGGATCGGTGAGGAGCTGGTCGCGGCCGACCGTGCCTTCGGCGCCATGGCCGTCCTCCTGCTCGCCGCCGCCATGCTCGAGCGAGCCGAGCACGCCGAGCTCTCCCTCCACCGAGGCGCCGATCCAATGCGCCATGTGGGCGACGCGCCGGGTGATGTCGACATTATATGCATAGGGCGCAACCGTCTTGGCGTCGGCCTTGAGCGAGCCGTCCATCATTACGGATGTGAACCCATGTTGGATCGCAGTCGCGCAGGTGGCCTCGTCGTTGCCGTGGTCCTGGTGCAGGCAGAGCGGGATGTGCGGATACATCTCGACCAGGGCATCGATCATCCGCGACAGCATGATATCGCCGGCATAGCTGCGGGCGCCGCGCGAGGCCTGGATGATGACGGGCGCGTCGGCCGCGTCCGCCGCCTGCATGATGGCGAGACCTTGCTCCATATTGTTGATGTTGAAAGCGGGCACGCCATAGCCGCGCTCGGCGGCATGATCGAGCAACTGTCTCAAGGTGATCTTCGCCATCTCTATCTCCAGACTGCAATCATCGTGTCGCGGGGATCATGCGGCTTGCGGGCGCGCCATCGCGCGCTCGGCGGCGGCCGCCACGGCACCGGCCGTGATGCCGAATTGCGCATAAAGCTCGTTGGCGGGCGCGGAAGCGCCGAAGCCGCTCATGCCGACGAAGACGCCACTGTCGCCGAGCCAGCGGGCCCACGCGCCTTCAATGGCCGCCTCGACGCCGACCCGCGGCGCTTGCCCAAGGACTTCTGCGCGATAGTCGGCCGGCTGTTCTGCAAACAGTTCGAAGCAGGGCGCCGACACGACTGCGGCCCGAATATCGCGTTGGCGAAGCACCACGGCCGCCTCCATCGCGATTGCGACTTCGGAGCCGGTCGCGATCAGCGTCACGTCGCGGCCGTTTTCGGGCTCAATCAGCACATAGGCGCCGCGTGCAACCTGATTGTCGGTCGCGGAGTGTCGGGTGAAGGTCGGCAACGCCTGCCGTGACAGGCAGAGAATCGAGGGCCGGCGACTGGCGCGCAGCGCGCAGTCCCAGGCTTGCGCGGTCTCGATTGCGTCCGCGGGGCGAAACACCAGGAGATTCGGAATGGCGCGCAGCGCGGCCAGATGCTCGACCGGCTGATGGGTCGGGCCGTCCTCGCCGAGGCCGATCGAGTCATGGGTCATGACATGGATGACGCGCACGCCCATCAGCGCAGCGAGGCGGATTGCCGGGCGGCAATAATCGGCAAACGCCAGGAAGGTGCCGCCATAGGGGATGAAGCCGCCATGCAGCGCGATCCCGTTCATGGCGGCAGCCATGCCGTGCTCGCGCACGCCATAGTGAATGTAGCTTCCGGCATAGGCCCCGGGGCGCACCGGCTGCTGGCTCCGCGCCAGCGTGAGGTTGGAGTGAGTGAGATCGGCCGAGCCTCCGATCAGGCTCGGTATCGCAGGCGCCAGCGTCTCGAGCACGCGCTGCGAGGCCTGGCGGGTGGCGAGTTGTGGACGCTGCTCGGCGAAATGCTCCATGAGCGCATGCAGCGCGTCGAGATAGTCGCTCGTCAGCCGTCCCTGCAGGGCATCCTCAAGATTGTCGCGTTCGACCTCATCGAGCGCGTCCAGCCGTTCCATCCAGCTGTGCCGGGCGATCCGGCCGCGCGCGCCGGTGGCGCGCCAGCGCGCGAGAAGCTCCTCGGGGATCTCGAACGGCGCATGCGGCCAATGCAGCGCGTCACGCGCCCTCGCAAGCTCTTCACCGCCGAGTGGCGCGCCATGAACTTTTTCCGTGCCTTGGCGGGTCGGCGCGCCATAGCCGATCACGGTGCGGCAGGCGATCAGCGAAGGACGGTTGGTGTTGCGCTCCTCGGCAATGGCTTGCGCGATCGCCTCCTGGTCGTGACCGTCGACCCGGCGCACCGACCAGCCCGAGGCCATGAACCGGATCAGCTGATCGTCGGAGCAGGACAGCGAGGTCGAGCCGTCGATGCTGATGTGGTTGTCGTCGAACAGCACGATCAGGCGGGACAGCTTGAGATGGCCGGCGAGCGAGATCGCCTCCTGGCTGAGGCCTTCCATCAGGCAGCCGTCGCCCGCGATCACGTAGGTGAAATGATCGACCAGCGCGTCGCCAAACCGCGCATTGAGCATCCGCTCGGCAAGCGCCATGCCGACCGCGGTCGCAATGCCCTGTCCGAGCGGGCCCGTGGTGGTCTCGACACCCAGGGTGTGACCATATTCGGGATGCCCGGGTGTCTTCGAGCCCCACTGACGGAAGCGCTTGAGCTCGTCGAGCGTCATCTCCTCATGGCCGGTCAGATGGAGCAGCGCATAGAGCAGCATCGAGCCATGGCCGGCCGAGAGGACAAAACGGTCGCGATCGGGCCAGTGCGGATCGAGCGCATCGAATTTCAGGAAGCGCGAGAACAGCACGGTCGCGACGTCGGCCATGCCCATGGGCATGCCGGGATGGCCAGACTTTGCCTTCTCCACGGCGTCGGCGGCGAGGAAGCGCACGGCATTCGCCATCGCGATGTGCGACGGTTGCGCGGCAGGCGTGGTCGCCGGAGCGGGAGCGGTGGCGGATTGGAGGTTCATAGCGAGCGCCTCTTGCGTTCGATCAGTTGCAGGATGAGCGGCGTCAGGATCAGCTGCATCGCCAGATCAAGCTTCGATCCGGGAATTACGATCGAGTTGGCGCGGGACATGAAGCTGTGCGGGATCATCGACAGCAGATACGGGAAGTCGATGCCGCGCGGATTTTTCAGGCGGATCACCACCATCGATTCGTCGGGAGTGGGGATCCAGCGCGCGATGAAGGGATTGGAGGTGTCGACCGTCGGGATACGCTGGAAATTGATGTCGGTCTCGGTGAATTGCGGACAGATGTAGTTCACATAATCGGGCATGCGGCGGAGAATGGTGTCGGCCACCGCCTCGGTGGAGTAGCCGCGATGCGAGCGGTCGCGGTGCAGCTTCTGGATCCATTCGAGATTGATGACCGGCACGACCCCGATCTTGAGGTCCGCGTGTTGTGCGACATCGGCGGTCTTGGTCACCACGGCGCCGTGCAGCCCCTCGTAGAACAAGAGATCGGAATCATGCGGCAGCGAAGTCCATGCCGTGAACGTGCCGGGATCGCCGCCATATAGAGAGGCCTCTTCGGCGTCGTGAATGTAATGGCGCGTCAGGCCGGTACCGGTCTCGCCATATTCGCGAAACGTCCGCTCGAGCTCCTCGAAGAGATTGGTCTCCGGGCTGAAATGGCTGAAGTGCTTGTTGCCGCGCTCGGCTTCGTCAGCCATTTTCCGACGCATCTCGGCGCGGTCGTAGCGGTGGAAGGCATCGCCCTCAATGTAGGCCGCGATCACCTTCTCACGGCGGAAGATCTGCTCGAAGGTCTTCTTGACCGAGGTGGTGCCGGCCCCCGAGGAGCCCGTGACGGAGATGATGGGATGGCGACGGGACATGGGCAGGCCTCCTCAGCGGAACAGTCCGCGGCGGCCGAACAGGGGCGCGTCGCTGTTCTCGAACAGGGGAGGAGTCTGCAGGTGCAGGAGATCGACGTCGCGCACCGCGCGGGGCGATCCCATGATCAGCGGCACGCGCTGATGCGGCATCCGCGCCGAGAGGTCGAGAATGCGGTCGCGGCCGGTGCTCGCCGCGCCACCCGCCCATTCCATGATCAGCGCGATCGGATGCGCCTCATAGAGCAGCCGCAGGCGGCCTTCATGATAGTTGCGCCGCGCATCGGCCGGATAGAGAAACACGCCGCCGCGCATCAGGATGCGGTAGGCTTCCGCAACCAGCGAAGCGACCCAGCGCATGTTGAAGTCCTCGCCGCACTCGCCGGCGGCGCCCAGCAGGCACTGGTCGATATAGCTACGCACCGCACCGTTCCAGTGGCGGCGGTTCGACATGTTGATGGCGAACTCCGCGGTGTGCTGGGGAATGCGGACGCCGCTCTTGATCAGGACGAAGCCGCGATCCCGGCGACCGAGGATGAAGATGTCGACTCTGCCGTTGAGCGCGAGCACCAGCAGGGTTTGCGCGCCGTAGATGAAACAGCCAGCCGCGGTCTGCGCGGTGCCTGGCTCGAAGAAGGCGGAGAGCGCATCGCGCGTGCGCGGGCGGATCGAGAAGATCGTTCCAGTCGAGATGTTGTTGACGAGATTGGCCGAGCCATCCAGCGGGTCTATCGCGACGCAAAACGGAGCAGTGGGATCGAGGATCTCGGGAAGCTCGGCTTCCTCCGAGACGACGGCTGCGACCGGCGCTTCGCGCAGCGCCGCGCACATGCGGTTGTTGGCCTCGACATCAAGATCGATCTGGTGGTCGCCGCCGGAATTGACCCCGCCAGCGCGTCCGTCGATGCCTGAAAGAGGTCCGGCTGCAATCAGATCGGCCAGTTGGACCGCAGCATCAGCGAGGGATCTGATGATTGCGGCGGCGGCATTGTCCCGAGCAGAGGTGGAGGCAAAGCGCTCAAGGTACGTGCCCAACGTGGGGGAGTGGTCCATTGGTTCGTTTCCCATGATGGCGCCCTCTTCAGGGGAGCTCGGCTGATCTGCCCGCGCAGCCGGACAAGATCAGCGGGCCGCGCTATCAACGCCCACATTGAGGGATTAGTAAAATTTCGATATCTTGGGACGGACCAAAGTCTGACTTATACCCGGGGGCCAAAAGGTCAGCATGACAGGCCATTTTCGACGCGATCTGACCTTGCGGCAGCTGCGGGCGCTGGCGGCGGTGCAGGAGATGGGCTCGGTGACGGCGGCCGCGAAGCGCCTGAATCTCACGCAGCCGGCGGTGACCTTGCAGCTTCGCAATCTCGAGGCCTTGGCAGGCTTGCCGCTGGTGCAGCGCACCGGCGAGGGCATGCACCTCACCGATGCGGGGCGCGAGGTCATGGCCCTCGTCGAGCGGATCGAGGCTGCGCTTGTCGACTGCGAGCAGACGCTCGACATGATCGCAGGACGCTCGGGCGGCCGGGTCTCCATTGGCGCGGTGTCGACGGCGAAATACTTCGTGCCGTTCATCATTGCCGCATTCTCCAAACGCCATCCGAAGATCGACGTCATTCTCAAGATCGGCAATCGCGAGGACATCCGGCAGGCGCTGCGCGGCTATGATCTCGATATCGCCATCATGGGGCAGCCGCCGCCTGATGTTGCGGTGGAGAAGCGCCAGTTGGGCGAGCACCCGCATGCAATCGTCGCCGCCGCCGGACATTGGCTGGTCAAGGATTCGGGTCTTGCCGTGGTGGATCTGACTTACGAAACCTTCATTACGCGCGAGCGCGGCTCCGGAACGCGCATGCTGATGGAACAATTTTTCCAGGCGAGCGACCTGCAGCCGAAGATCGGCATGGAGATGGATTCTAACGAAACCATCAAGCAGGCGGTGATCGCAGGACTTGGCGTGGCCTTCATCTCTATGCATACGGTCGCGAGCGAGTTGCAGGACGGGCGTCTGGTCGTGCTCGACGTCGCGGGGCTGCCTGTGATGCGGCAATGGTATGCGGTGCGACGCCTCGACAAGGAACTGCTGCCGCCGGCGCAGGCCATGCTCGATTTTCTCGGCGAGGAGGGCTTTCGGCATTTGCCCGCGCCTCCAGTGCTCGACGCGCGTCGTTCGATCAGTGCGTCCGAGACGTGAGCGTGCGCGAGTTCGCTTTGCCGCATTTTCAATCCTGCATGTGCGAACAAAGTGGTCCCGCATCGTCGAGAGTGCAGCAAAGCTGAAAATACAAAATGCCACTACACGCTTCAAAGAAAGCATTTGCAAACGAAGCGCGTGAGGAGAAAAATCAAAGCCACGAGGTCGTCGCCTTCATTTTGGCAGAGTTGAACGATCAAGTTATGCGTCTGAGTTCAAGTTCGCCGGGGAGCTTGAGAAGACATGCCGTGCTCTTTCCAAACACGACGCTCGCTTCTTCTGGCCGCACTGGCAACCGGCGCAGGCCTCGCCACCAAGCCCGCCGCGGCTGACGACGACGATCCTCCGGGCAGCGATGAGCGGCCGAAAAAGGGCGATCGTCTTGTTCAATCGGAAGGGGAGCAGGAAGGCCAGCTCATCAAACCCGACGATTTGAAGCTTGGCGGACCTCCGCTGCACGCCTGGCCGCAGGATCCGAAGACGTCAGTCGTCCGCGACCGCTCGGTGTTGAACCAGCTTCTGATCATCAGGCTTGATCCGGCCGAACTCGATGAGGATACGCGGGCGCGCGCTGTCGATGGCATCCTGGCGTATTCGGGCATTTGCGTGCATGCCGGTTGTCCCGTCAGCGAGTGGGTCAAGGGCGATGGCTTGGACAAGGACGTCTTCAAATGCCCTTGTCATAACTCTGAATACGATCCTCGGGAGGGTGCGAAGGTCGTGTTCGGTCCGGCGCCGCGGCGCCTTGCGGCCCTTCCATTGGCGGTGGTCGACGGAGCGCTCGTTGTAGCCGCGCCCTTTATCGGAAAGGTAGGTGGCCAGCAGGGATGACGCTCGCGCCGTCGGCAAACGCAATTCACCAACGAAAACGTCGTCCACCAACAGGTGGCTCACAGAACGAACACAGGGAGATAGCGTCCATGACCAGGAAGCAGTGGTTATTATCGGGATTCGTTGCGTTTACATGCATTGCCTCAAGTGCCGCCATCGCTGGCCCTATTCAGAACTACAGTCCGGTGACATCCACCCGCCTCGAAAATCCCGAGCCTGGCAACTGGATGCTCTATCGCCGGACCTATGACGGGCAGGGCTACAGTCCGCTCGACCAGATCAACACCACCAATGTCAAGAACCTGACGCCGGTCTGGACCTTCTCGACCGGCGTGGTCGAGGGGCACGAGGCGCCTCCGATCGTGAACAATGGCGTGATGTTTGTTGCAACGCCGATGGGGCAGGTGATTGCGCTCAACGCCAAGACCGGCGAGGAGTACTGGCGTTACAAGCGCCAACTGCCCGATGATCTGTTCCAGCTGCATCCGACCAGCCGCGGCGTCGGGCTGTGGCAGGACAAGCTCTTTCTTGCGACTACCGACGATCACGTCGTCGCGCTCGATGCCAAGACCGGCAAGGTGGCGTGGGATACCAAGGTGCAGGATTACAAGAAGGGCCAGTACATGACCCTGATGCCGTTGGTCGTCGACGGCAAGGTCATCGTCGGCGGTTCCGGCGGCGAGCTCGGCGTTCGCGGTTACGTCGCCGCATTCGACGCCGATAGCGGCAAGGAGCTCTGGCGGACCTTCACCATCCCCGGCGAAGGCGAACCGGGGCACGACACCTGGCAGGGTGACGATTGGAAGAACGGCGGCGCGTCGGCCTGGATGACCGGTACCTATGACAAGGACACCAAGACCATCTATTGGGGCGTGGGGAATGCTGCGCCCTGGCCGGGCGATGCTCATCCCGGTGACAACCTCTACACAAGCTCGGTGATCGCGCTCAATCCCGACAACGGCAAGATCAAGGCCTACCACCAGTACCATCAGAACGATTCATGGGACTGGGACGAGGTCGACGCGCCGATGCTGGTCAACCTGCAGAGGGATGGTCATTCCATCAAGTCCCTGATCCATCCCGGCCGCGATTCGATCTTCTGGATCCTGGAGGCCAGGGGGGACAACATCAATTATGTTGCCGGCTGGCCCTTCGTTTACAACAACGTCTGGAAGAGCATTGATCACGAGACCGGCAAGCCGATTGTAGATCCCGCGCACAAGCCGGTGCTGGGCAAGCGTGTCGAGTTCTGCCCGTCGCTGTGGGGTGGCAAGGATTGGCCGTCAGCTTCGTACAGTCCGAAGACCAACCTCGTCTATGTCCCCGCCAATGAGAACTTCTGCGGTGGCTTCACCGGCGAGAAGGTCCCGCTCAAGGCCGGCGAGCTATGGCTTGGCACCAAGCCGGAAGACATCGGCCTGTCTGTTCGTCCAGGCGCCGATCATTTCGGCGAATTGCAGGCGTGGGATCCCTCCACCGGCAAGAAGGTCTGGTCGCACAACTTCCCGAAATCGCAGTTGTTCGGCTCGGTCACGACGACGGCCGGCGATCTCGTTCTTGCCGGCGGCACCAATGACCGCAACTTCCGGGCGTTTGATGCCAAGACTGGCGAGCTGCTCTGGGAGCAGAAGACCAACTCCGGCATCATGGGCATGCCGATGGCCTATGAAGTGGACGGTACCGAATACATCGCCGTCCAGTCAGGCTGGGGCGTCGACGCGCAGCGCATCCAGGACGCGCTGGCCGGTGACAATGTCGGTGTCGAGAACAACGTCCCGCAGGGCGGCGTCGTCTGGGTATTCGCCGTCAAGAAGTAAAGAAACGCAGGCCGAAACAGGAAGCGGCGGACAATTGTCCGCCGCTTCTTTCATTTGACGCCTATTTGCCCTCGGTCTCGATCTTCCGCTTCGCCTCATCATTCATCTGCTTGACGGTCGGATCAGGATTGGCCTGACCGGTCGTCTGCGTGGCGGTCGCGGGCGGCGCGTTGTTGTTGGGGGTGGATGTCTGATCCGGCAGCGTTTTCGCCGGACGCGTCGCGGTCGTCGGTGGCGGCGAATGTGCCTCGTCGCTTATCGCTGGGGTGGCCGAAAAGAAGGCGCCCGCCATTAGCGACATGGCGAGCGCCCGATGCTTGAGTTTCATCGATCCGTCTCCTGTCAGATCGATGAAAACGATTCTCGACGGCTGGCGTTCCCCTCAGGTCTCCAGTTGCTTGCCGATCGGCAACGCGCGGATGCGCTTGCCTGTCGCGGCAAAGATCGCGTTGGCCAAGGCCGGAGCAAACGGCGGCACGCCGGGCTCGCCGACGCCGCTGGGCGGCGTGTCGGGACCGGGTGGTACGATGTGGACATTGGTCACCAGCGGCGCCTCGTCGATCCGGAGCAGCGGGAAATCGTCGAGGTTCTTCTGCTGCACCCTACCGTCCTTGAAGGTGATCTCGCCGTATTTGGCGAGGCTGAGCCCCATGATGGCCGCGCCCTCGATCTGGGACTGGATGCGCTCCGGGTTGACATAAGTTCCGCAATCGATGGCGGTGTCGACCTGCGGCACCGTCAGCTTGCCCTTTTCGTCGACGGCCACCTCGACGATGGTCGCGATATAGCTGACAAAGCTGCGGTGCACCGCGATCCCGAGCCCGTGGCCCTTGGGCATCGATCGTCCCCAGCCGCCCTTGTCGGCGACCAGCTCGACCACGCGGCGCAGCCGTGCGGTGTCGATCGGATAGCTGGCATAGGGCTCGCCATAGTTCCAGGGATCCTTCACCGACGACAGATCGACGATCCGCGGTGAGCCGATCAGTTCCAGCAGCATCTCCTTCTGGTCGCGCTTCGTGGCATGCGCAATCTCGCCGACCATCGATTGCACCGCAAAGGCGCGCGGGATGTTCGACACCGAGCGGAACCAGCCGATCCTTGTATGCGCGGCTGCTTCCGGGTTCTCGCACTGGAGATTGGCGATCTCGAAGGGATTGTCGATCAATCCCATCCCCAGTTCGAATGGGGCTTGATGATTGGCTCCAGCCGCAAACGTCGAGGCAATAGTCGGCGCGACGCTGCGGTGGCGCCAAGCGATCACCTTGCCGTTCTTGTCGAGGCCAGCCTCGATACGTTCCACCGAGACCGTGTGCAGGAAGTCGTGCTGCACGTCGTCCTCGCGCGTCCACTGCACCTTGACCGGCGCGTTCAAGGTCTTGGAGAGCAGGGCGGCTTCCAGCGCGTAGTCGCATTTCGACTTGCGGCCGAAGCCGCCGCCGAGCAGCGTGACGTTGACGGTGACGTTGTCCTCGGGGATGCCGAGCGTCTTGGCGACGTCCTCGCGCGTGCCGCCCGGGCTTTGCACCGGCGCCCAGATCTCGGCCTTGTCGCCCTTGACATCGGCGACCGCGACCGGCGGCTCCATGCTGACATGGGCGAGATGCGGCAGATAATATTCGCCGACGATCACCTTGTCGGCGCCCTTCAAGGCGGCTTCGACGTCGCCTTCCTTACGCACGACGAGACCCGGCTTGCGCGCGGCCTCTTCGAGTTCGGTGCGGTAGGCGACCGAGTCGTATTTGGCGTTGGCGCCATCGTCCCAGGTAATTTTCAGCGCGTCGCGGCCCTTGATTGCGGCGCCCGTGTTGCGCGCGATCACGGCCACGCCGCCAAGCGGCTGGAATTTCGAGGGCCATGGCCAGCCCTGAACCTCCATGACCTTCTCGACACCGGAGATCTTCATGGCGCCAGTCGAATCGACCGACACCAGCTTGCCGCCGGTGACGGGCGGACGGGCGATCACGGCGTATTTCATGCCGGGCAGGCGGATATCGGCGCCGTAGCCGGCCTTGCCGGTGGTGATGTCGTGCAGATCGACGATGCCGATCTCGCCCTTGCCGAGGTAGCGGAAGGTCTTCGGGTCCTTCAGCTTGAGGCTGTCGATGGCCGGTACCGGTTCCTTGGCTGCGTCGGCGGCCAGATCGCCAAATCCGATCTTCCGTCCACTCGCGTCGTGGACCACCTCGTGATTGACCGCTTTCACCTCGGCAACCGGAACGCCCCAGCGTTTCGCCGCGGCCTGCTCCAGCATGCCACGCGCGGAGGCGCCGATCTGGCGCATCGGCAAGAGGTAATGCCGCGTGCTGCGCGAGCCGTCGGTGTCCTGGTTACCGTATTTGACCTCGTCGCCATGGGCCTGCTGGACGTGAACGCGCGACCAGTCGGCGTCCATCTCTTCCGCCACGATCAGGGGCAGGCTGGTGCGCACGCCGGTGCCCATCTCGGCGCGATGGGCGACGATGGTGACGGTGCCATCAGGGGCAATCGCCACGAACACGCGCGGATCGACCACGACGCCGTGCGGCATCTTGTCGGCGCCAGTCTGGTAGGCCGCGAAGGCCGGCCGGCTCAAGACGGGGGCTGCGAGCACGAAACCGCCCGCGATCCCGAGAGCTTTCAGCATGCTGCGGCGTGAGACGTTCTCGACCTTGATCGGCCGGATGGATTGCTCGAAGCCGCGGAGTTTTTTGGGGTTGGCAAGGATGTTCATGATCACACCCCCGTTGAAGCGAGGTGAATGGCGTTTTCGATGCGCTGGTAGCAGCCGCAGCGGCAGATGTTGCCGGACATCGCCTCCCGAATCTGGTCGTGCGAGGGTTTGGGATTCTCGGCGAGCAGCGCGGCCGCCTGCATGATCTGGCCGGCCTGGCAGAAGCCGCATTGCGGCACGTTGACCTGGCGCCAGGCTTTCTGCACGGGATGGTCGCCGGTGGGATGGAGGCCTTCGATGGTGGTGACCTCGCGTCCGACGACATCGGAGACGGAGGTGATGCAGGCGCGCACCGCTTCCTTGTCGACGATGACGGTGCAGGCACCACACAAGGCCTGCCCGCAGCCATACTTGGTGCCAGTCAGTCCTGCTTCATCGCGGAGAAACCAGAGCAGGGGAAGGTCCGGGTCGCCGTCCCAGCTGCGTTCCTGGCCATTAATCTTTAATTTGATCATGATCGTTTCTCGCTCTTTTTAAGCCTTTATGTCCTGACGATGTCCGGTCCGGACGCAGGCTGGAACACGCTTCCATTTGCCTGCACCCATTGTCTGCATCGGCGTCTGCATCGACCCTTTGGGTGTCAGCATTGACGGGTGTCTGCATTGACCCCTTGGGCCGCCGACGCGATTAGGATTCGCGTCAGTCAGCCTGACGGACCTCACCTGCATGATCGGTTCGGTGGTTTGTTCTTGCGCACGCCTCCTGCCGAATTCGGTTGTTGGTTCTTGTGCAGGCCGACCTGAAGAAGGCCGTGATGCTAGCAGAGATCGAGCTGTGATGCAGAAATTTGTTTGGCAATTTCGTTTGTCAAAAGCGGGGCGACCTTTGTGCGCCCTTGCAATTTCAAACCAGGTCGCATCCGATGGGCATCGACGGGAAGACAGCGCGTCGAGCGAACAGCGCATCGAGAAGGTAGCGCGAAAAAATGCCTCGCGCGGCGGGGGCCGGGCGAGGCAAGACCTCAAGTCAGGGGGGAGAGATGTTGGCGCGGCTCATGGCTTCCATGGACAGGAACCACAGGCCGTCGACCCGACGCATTTTTTTGCTCGGATGCTGCTCCGAGAGCCGCGTGCGTCGCTCGCGGATCCTGCTGGTGGCAACCATTGCCACCAGCAGATGCCGGATGAGGATGCCTGGTCGGCCGCCTTTGCCAAACTCACTTGGCCAGGCTGTCCTGGCCAGGCTGTCCTGGCTAGGTGTCCTAGCTAGGCTGCTTTGGACTTCGCCACATGCGTTGCGATCGCATCCATCAGCGGTGGCGACAGACAGTCATAGGGCTCGAGCCCGATTTCCTTCAACCTTGCGCGGACACCGTCCATCTGGTCCGGCTTAACGCCCGATTCGATGATCGACGACACGAAGGCCGCAAATCCGGGCGCCGCCCATCCGCCTTCCTGGAATAGTTCGGGGTGGATGAAGTCGAGACCGTAGAACGGATGGCCGGTGTTCTCGATGCGGCCGTACATATGCGTTCCGCAGGCCTTGCAGGCGTAGCGCTGGATCACCGCGGACGAGTCCACGATCTGCAGCTTGTCGCCATTTTCCAGCACCGTCACGTTCTGCCGCGGCACGACGGCGACGATGGAGAAGTTGGCGCCTTGCGGCTTCCAGCACTTGGTGCAGCCGCAAGCGTGATTGTGGGCGACGTCGCCCTTGATGCCGACCTTGACCTGATGGTCCTTGCATTTGCAGACCAAGGTTCCTCCGGCGAAGGTTCCGGAGCCTTTTTTCACGCCGTTATCAACCGCCGGGTGGATCATTGCGTTCATAGGTCAATCCTCCTTGTGTGCGACATTCTTGATTTAGAACACGACGACCGAACGTATCGACTTACCCTCATGCATCAGGTCGAAGCCCTTGTTGATCTCCTCTAGCTTCAGCACGTGGGTAATCATCGGATCGATCTGGATCTTGCCATTCATGTACCAGTCGACGATCTTTGGAACATCGGTGCGGCCCCGCGCACCGCCGAACGCGGTGCCTTTCCAGACTCGGCCAGTCACCAGCTGGAAGGGCCGGGTGGCGATCTCCTTGCCGGCTTCCGCGACGCCGATGATGACGGAAACGCCCCAGCCGCGATGGCAGCATTCGAGCGCCTGGCGCATCACCGTGGTGTTGCCGGTGCAGTCGAAGGTGTAGTCGGCGCCACCGTCGGTCAGCGTGACGAGGTGCTGGACGACGTCGCCTCCGAGCGTCTTCGGGTTGACGAAATGGGTCATGCCGAATTTGCGGCCCCATTCTTCCTTACCGTCATTGACGTCGACGCCGATGATCTTGTCGGCGCCCACCATCTTGGCGCCCTGGATGACGTTCAGTCCGATGCCGCCAAGGCCGAACACCACGACGTTCGATCCGGGGGTCACCTGAGCGGTGTTGACCACGGCGCCTACGCCGGTGGTGACGCCGCAACCGATGTAGCAGCTCTTGTCGAACGGCGCATCCTCGCGGATCTTGGCGACTGCGATCTCGGGCAGCACCGTATGATTCGAGAAGGTCGAGCAGCCCATATAGTGATAGATCGGCTTGCCCTTGTAGCTGAAGCGGGACGAGCCGTCGGGCATCACGCCTTTGCCTTGCGTGGCGCGAATCGCGGTGCAGAGATTGGTCTTGCGGCTGAGGCAGCTTTTGCACTGCCGGCATTCCGGCGTGTAAAGCGGGATGACGTGATCGCCTGGTTTCACCGACGTCACGCCGGCACCGACCTCGCGGACGATGCCCGCGCCTTCATGGCCGAGGATCGAGGGGAAAATGCCCTCGCTGTCGAAGCCATCAAGCGTGTAGGCGTCGGTGTGGCAGATGCCGGTTGCCTTGATCTCGACCAGGACCTCGCCCGGCCTCGGGCCTTCCAGATCGACCTCGACGATTTCAAGCGGCTTCTTCGCCTCGAAAGCGACGGCGGCGCGTGTCTTCATTTTACCCTCCTGATTTCTTCTTGAAGACGGTCAGACATAAGTGTCACTCGCGCGTCCGGATATTCAATGCTTGTTGCCCATGCAACTGTCTTCCGCGTCGGTATATTCCTTGGTCTTGTCTTCGTGATTGGCCGGACGTTGTCGCGGCCATGCATCATTGGCACGTGCGCGGAGATAGACGTAAAGGTCGTCCATGTAGCAGGCGACGTTGGGATTATCGCCGAATGCCGGCATCACGTTTTCCGCTGCCGTGCTGATGTTCTTCCGACCGCTGGCGACGACGCCGAGAAAATCGGCATAGCTCATGGTCTTGAGCGAATCTTTCAGAGCCGGTGCGTAGGTCGATCCCATGCCGTCAGGTCCATGGCAGACGTGACATTCCGAATGATACCGGCGGTAGCCGGAATAGGTGTACCAATCCACGGTGCCGTCGGCGCCGATCTTGTAGGTAGGATTGCCGTCCTTGTCGTAATACTCGCCGCTTTCGGATTTCTTCACCGCCGCCGGATCACCCGAGCCGTCAGCGATGGCTATTCCTTCTGCAGCGACGAGCATCGTCGCTGCCAGCACTAAACAAATGATGCGCAAGAGCTTGTCCTTGACTCGTATCAGGGTCGACCGGCGCGTGGAGGGTTCCACGCGCCGGGAGCGAGATGGGCCGGCCTTGCCTTACGGCAGAGCGAACACCGTGAGCGTGCCGCCGAGGGCGGTATAGTTGCTCAACGCGGCGTAGCCGCCGACGGCGCCGAGACCTGCGGTCGGATCGGTCAAACCGGCCGCAAGACCGATGCCCGCCCAGCCGCCGACACCGGAGAGCACTGCGACGTATTGCTTGCCGCCCTGCTCATAGGTGGTGACGTTGCCGATGATGCCGGACGGAGTCTTGAACTTGTAGAGCTCCTTGCCCGTCTTGGCGTCGACCGCCTTCAGGTAGCCTTCGAGCGTGCCGTAGAACACGATGTCGCCGGCGGTCGCGAGTGCGCCTGACCAGACCGAGAACTGTTCCTTGTTCGACCACACGATCTTGCCGGTCTTGCCGTCCCACGCGATGAAGTTGCCCATGTTGGTGTCGCCGGGAGGCGGATACATCGACAGCGTCGCACCCACATAGGGCTGACCCGCGGTGTAGCTCACCTTGAACGGCTCGTAGTCCATGCAGACATGGTTGGTCGGGACGTAGAACAGCTGCGTCTGCGGCGAGTAGGCCGCCGGCTGCTCGTCCTTGGAGCCGAGCGCGGCCGGGCAGATGCCCTTGCTGTTGTGGTCTTCGCCGTTGTGCTCGGTCGAGAACTGCGCGACCACGGCCGGACGGCCGTAGTTCGGAGAGTTCTTGTCCATGTCGACGCCGGTGGTCCAGTTGACCTTCGGATCGTACTTCTGGGCCACCAACAATTCGCCGGTCGCACGATCAAGCGTGTAGCCGAGGCCGTTGCGGTCGAAGTGAGTCAGGAGTTTGCGCTCCTGGCCGCCGACCTGCTGGTCGGTGAGGATCATCTCGTTGACGCCGTCATAATCCCATTCGTCATGGGGCGTCATCTGATAGACCCACTTTGCCTTGCCGTTGTCCGGATTGCGCGCGAAGACGGTCATCGACCATTTGTTGTCGCCCGGACGCTGCTTGGGATTCCAGGTCGAGGGATTGCCCGATCCGTAATAGACGAGGTCGAGCGACGGATCGTAGGCGAGCCAGCCCCAGGTGCAGCCGCCGCCGATCTTCCACTGATCGCCTTGCCAGGTCTTCAGGCTGGAGTCCTTGCCGACCGGCTTGCCGAGTGCGGTGGTCTTTTCAGGGTCGACCAGGATCTGGTCGTCCGGCCCCTCCGAATAGGCCTTCCATACCTGCTTGCCGTCCTTGACGTCGTAGGCGGTCATACTGCATTGGACGCCGAACTCGCCGCCGGAGGTGCCGACCAGCACCTTGTCCTTCACGACCAATGGCGCCGAGGTGCCGGTCTGGCCCTTGGCGGGATCGCCGTTGTTTACGCTCCAAGCCAGATTGCCGGTCTTGGCATCGAGCGCGACCAGCTTGTCATCGGCCTGGTGCAGGAAGATCTTGCCGTCGGAATAGGCGAGACCGCGGTTGACGGTGTCGCAGCACATCACCGGGATGACGTTGGGATCCTGCTTGGGCTCGTACTTCCAGACGATCTTGTTGTCGTTGGAAAGGTCAAGAGCGTAGACCTTGTTCGGGAACGGCGTATGTACGTACATCATGTTGCCGATGATAAGCGGGCCACCTTCGTGACCACGCAGCACGCCGGTCGAGAAGGTCCAGGCCACCTGCAACTTGCCGACATTCGATGCGTTGATCTGGTTAAGTTTGGAATAACGCGTATTGGCGTAATCGCCTGCCGGCATCACCCACTGTTTGGCGTCTTGCGACATCTTGGCTAGTTCGTCACTGGCCAAGGCCCCGCTTGCGGCGAAGACCGCAGTCGAGCCAAGTAACGCGGCTAGTAGCTCCTTGCGCATGTCCTATCCTCCCTTGTGAACTCAGGGGTTCCGGTCGAGCCGGACCCACATTTTGGCATCTCGCGGGTTTCCCTATTCCCTTCGAAACCGGGAAACTTGCCCAGAAGCGAAACTGGTTTGCTCGAAAGCGAAGCCGTGGAAATTTTTTCGTATTCGGCCGCCCTAAACAAGTTACATCGGCAATGCTGCAGAGCGAAAAGTCCGTCTTGGCCTCACCGAAAGGACCGCCCATCGGGGGTCATGTTCTGCTTGACGGAGAAGAAACTAAGTCGGAGGATTGTCAAAGGGATGAACAGAGGGGCGAAGATCAAGCTCGAAACAGTGGCCTCACGTTCAAGCTGGGGCAAATGTCGCATGATCGTGGCCGAAGCTCCCTGCGACGGCCGTCACGTTTTGCTCTCAGATCGGTTTGCTCTCACATCGGTGACTGGAAATGTCCGATACGGTTCACTCGCTCACCACGTCCGGATTGTCGCCGAAGAATCAGGTCCAGCGTTGGTCAGACGCGCTGACCGATCTTTGCGGCCGGTTTAAAGTCGATCCGATGGAGGCGCCTTCGCTGGAGGCGCGAATCAACTACACCACGATGTCGCGGCTGAAACTCTGTCAGATCGAGGTCAGCCAACACCGCATCGCCCATGCCGACTGGCGCATCAGGTCCAGCGAGCACCCCTATATCAAGATCATCTTCCAGACGCATGGCGTATCCTATTTCGAGCAGGACGGACGTCGCATCGAGGTGATGCCGGGCGATTGTCTTGCCTACGATGTCTCTTGTCCGCATACGATCGTGAGCCCCGCCTTCACGCGCCATGAGGTCGTCATCGTGCCGAAGGAACTGTTGCGCGAGCGCGGCTTTCATGCGGAGCGGATGACGGCCTGCAAGCTGTCGGCGCGCAACGGCACAGGGCGCATCGCCCATGATTTCGTGCACGCTGCGTTCGACGAGGCGACGAGACTGTCGCCGAACAGCGCCGCCGGCGTCGCCGAGACGTTGATCGATCTGTTGTTGCTACCGTTGCGCGAGGCGGATACGACCTTCAACCGGGTCGGACCCGAGGCGATGTACATCCGCGCGCAGGCCTTCATCCGCGAGCATCTGCGCGATCCCGATTTGTGCATCGACCAGATTTCCGCCGCCCTCGGCTGCACCAAGCGCTATCTGCACATGCTGTTCAGCGAGCGGGGGATGACGGTCAGCGATTATATCTGGCGGATGAGGCTGCAGCATTGCCGCCAGGAGCTCGAGGCCTGTGGCGGCAAAACCATCACGGACGTCGCTTTCTCCTGGGGCTTCTCCAGCTCGTCGCATTTCAGCCGCGTGTTCCGGAAATATTTCGGCGTCGTGCCGTCATCCATCCACAAGGCGCAGCTTGGCGGCTCTGCCGGCCAGAGCTGAGCATCTGGTGGCCGTCCGAAATGGCGACCGGCCGTCCTCGCGAATCGAGTCCCGCAAACCAATGCTGACAGGCAGCGCGTTGCCGCTTGCTAAAGCATGATCCCGAAAAGTGTGCAGCGGTTTTCCGAAAAGATCTGCTCAATCAAAGACCTAAAGCGCGATGACGATTCAACCAGATCTCATCGCGCTTTGGAGTGTTTTCGAGCGAAGTGGGGACCGGTTCGCGTGAAGAAAACGCGTCAAAACAAGAATCTAGATGTGGAGCCTCAAGAGGTTAT
>NZ_AXAI01000037.1 GCF_000472425.1 Bradyrhizobium sp. Tv2a-2
GATCTTGTGCTTGACCTCGTCGGTCTCGCCGACCTTCGGCTCGACGCCTTCGAGCATCGCGACTTCCCGCAAGGGAATGCCGAGCTTCTCATAGGTCTTGAGGATCTCCGGATCGATCTCGTCGAGCGAGTTGACCTGCTTCTTCGGCTTCGGCGCCGCGTAATAATAGAGGTCCTGGTAGTCGATCTTGGGATAGTCGACACGCGCCCAGGTGGGTTCGGTCATAGTCAGCCAGCGGCGATACGCCTCCAGCCGCCACTGCAGCATCCATTCCGGCTCGTTCTTCTTGGCCGAGATAAAACGGACAATGTCCTCCGAAAGACCCTTCGGGGCCTTCTCGGATTCAATGATTGTCTCGAATCCATATCGATATTGGTCAACGTCGATCCGGCGCACCCGGTCGACCGTCTCTTGTACGGCTGGCATTGCTCACTCACTCGGAAAGGAGGGCTCCGGGAACCTCCGACAACGACCGTGTGTCCGCTTCGCCTTATGGGCTGTCGCGATCGGCGATTGGAGCGGCTCACCGGCGGCGATCAATCCAATCAGGCTACTGATCAGACAGGCGACCGGCAGAGCCTTGATATAGTTGGACGCCATCAAGCCTCTCATCAGCGTTTCTCTATGCCGGGACGCAGGTGCCGAGCACAGGGCAGACAACGGCGCATTGCGGGTGGCAAAATGACCTTCGCATTCAGTGCATTTTTTTGGGCCCATCACATATATATCGTTCCTGAGGCTCTATCGCGGCTTTTTGAACAATCAAATTCTCACGCGCCGCAACGGTGCATTGGGAGGCGATTATCTTGTGAGCAATCACTGCGGCTCCTTGGGCAAGCATGCGGGCCGGCATGTTCCCTTCAAGGCTCGTGCCAAAGTCGATGCTTGATTTATCTTATGTTTTCTGTCTCGCGGCTACCGCAGATCTGGCAGATGCCCCTCGGCCAAAAGGCCGACGCGCAGCGGGAGCATGGCCATACCAGCTTTTCAAGAACGGCCTTTGCGTTGGCGGATCCGACGGTGCCGGCCGCACATTGGCTTGTTCGCAACAAGTCGCGTGTTTGCTTCCGGACAGAGACCGTCTGCGCTGTGCAACCCATCCTCGGAAACAGCCGGGCGCTCCGGCAATTGGCCCCTCTCTTGCTTCAGTCCTCAATGAACCGCACAGCTCAAATACTTTTCTGATCCTGCCGCAGACCGCAGCTACGTGCAATGTCACTCCAATGTCTTCAGGAAGACATCACAGGAAGAACCCCTTTTGGGTTGTCATCCTCGGCACCAACGAGATTGCGCCAGCGATCGCCATATAGCTTGCGCGCGCCGGTTGTTGCGCGCTGCTTTCCCATGACTCCAGTGCATTGGCATCCGCACCAAGATGGCCTTTCACGACGCATTGTTTTCCGGCATCCGCCTAGGAATCCAGTCACCGCTAGCTCCGTTACCACCAGATCGACCCATCGGGATGACGTGAGCGGAAGCATGCATTTTTGCACGGTTTTCGATTTCTCTTTTGTGGGTATGGCATCGCCGCGTAGACAAGCTTGGCGGACTGGGTCCATCCTCCCCCGATGCCTGTTGCAACCATGCCCGCGATCATCTCGTTAGCAGGCGCCCCTCCGGGTCGACCTGCACGCTGCCAAGCACCGTGACGGTCACATGTCCGTCACGATCAATCCAATGACATCGCGCTGTGAAAGATTTATGCGCCGGAACTGTGCTGATCGTGCACGCGCCCGCAATGCCTTATTCGGCGATTGGTCCAGCGCCGTTTTCCGATTGGAAGCACACCTTTAGGCCGGACGGAACATTATCGGTCACAAGGGTTGGGGCGCCAATCCCAGATTGACCAGAACGCCCCGAGCGAAATTCGAGCCTTTTGTGCGTCGATGCTTCACCTATTCACTATGAGGTAGTCAACATGCGGCGCCGGCGTGGCGACATGGTCCGGCGCAATCACGCCAGCCGGAACAATGTGTTCAGCCGTGACAATGACGGTATTGGCCGCCATCGCCATCACAGGATTGAATTTGCGCGTGGTGAGCGCGTAGGAAAGGTTGCCAAGATGGTCGGCTTGAAAGGCGTGAATCAGCGCAAAATCCGAGCGAAGAGCGGTCTCAAGGAGGAAGTTTTTGCCGTCGAGCTGGACTTGTGGCTTCCCATCTTCAACCGCTGTCCCTATGCCGGTAGGCATGAGCACCCCGCCAAGTCCATGTCCACCTGCACGAATGCGTTCAAGGAGCGTGCCCTGCGGGACCAGGTCAACGGCGATCTTCTTCGCTGTCATCTGTTCCTGGACCTTTGGGTTCAGCCCGACGTGGCATGCAATCATGGTTGAGACAAGACCCGCGTCAAACAGCTTGCCGACGCCTCTCCCGGGTACGGCCCCATCGTTGCTAATCAGGGTCAGCGCATCTTTCTTCTGTCGCACCAGCTCGTCGAGGAGACGCTCCGGCGTTCCAATGCCCATAAACCCGCCGACCATGATTGTTGCGCGGTCCGGAATCATTGCAACGGCCTCTTGGGCAGAAACGGGTTTCATTTCGATGCTCCGATCGTCACCTAACGAACGCTGAGCGCGCCGTCTCCGGTCGGTTAACAGCCCGCGAGTTCCGGAAATGCCTCAGTTCGAGCCGAGCCTGAGCGACCGTTGCAGCATGCGGTCCGAGTCGGATGCCCCTTTGCGGCAGAACTTTGGGCTCCATCGATCACCTCAGAATCGATAGCAATATTGGTTGACGTCAGTCCGGTCCCGCCAATCGCCTCCAGAATGATATGTATGCGACGGAGCTGAAGAGTGCATTGGAGGGTTCGAACTCCCGTGCCGGACCTCGGCGCACTGAGATACAATAAGTTTGCAACCCACTGCTTGGATCCGCTGAGCTGCCATTTTGAGCAGATTCTTCCATTCAAGGCTCATGCCAATGCGGCGACCTAATTATCGCGGCCATTTTTTCGCCTCATGCGCGTCCTGGCCAACAGCGTCTCGCCTCCTGCCCAACAAATCAGCCTCAACAGGGTATTGTTGTATTCAGTCTCCGCGCAAATCCTACGCGGCCTGACGAACGTCCAGCGAACGCGGGCGCGGTGGTCGACACAAGGAGCCCGCGTCGTAACATCTCTTGGGGATAGCGATCTGCGACAGGTCGGAGCGCATCTTGGCATCGGTCGGCACTCAACAAGTGGCCGAACGATCACGCCCAACCTAGTCCCGCTGTTCGGTAACGATGCTTAGCTGGCGTTGAGCGTAGTCAGATTGAGCAAGCTCGCCTTCAAGGAAACCGGGAGAGAATGGCTTCGGCTGCACTCGGAGCGGCTCGCCGGCGGCCGTCGAGCGCGAGCCACCGTCCGAGAGCGATGGGGGTCAAAGTCCAAGCCGTTCCCCAGTGGATGGGATTTGGTGCGCGGCACTGAAAACTAAGGCGCCCGCCCATGCCAAGACGATGCAGTTGATCCCGTCCCCTTAAGAGGAGTGCGATGTCTGGAAGCGCGTAATATGAGGTGAGATCTGAAAGGCTTTGTTCACTCCGGGCGGGATCAGTCTTCCGAAGCGGCCTGCTAATTCGCTTACCGTAGGCGATGTTAGATTACGAAACAGAGCACGACAAAAATGCCCGGCCCCTTCTGGGGGCCGGGCAAGTTAGTCGGGAGGAGCGACGCTGCAGTGCATCGCACCGGCTTCCATCGGTAGAGGGAGGTCACTACCGACGGTCCATTTGCGGCAAGGGCATTCGCCGCTAACTTGTAGCCAGTAGCAGGACGACATCCGTCCGGAAGAAACGTGGCCTGGCTTACTTATGTGACATCGAAAATAGAATACAGACGGCTCGATAGTTGCCTACACCAAAGCCCACCAGGTGGACTTCATTTCGCCTTGCGGCGCCGTGGGCGCGTGATCAGAGTCAAATAAATGTCACCTCGCGCAGGAGTCTGCCGGTACGACCGATACCTCATGGGCCCATTGATCGGGATTTACGGCTCATAATCATCGAGTGTCTCGGCCAGCAGAGTTTGATGTCCCTTTCTTCTCCTGATCCTTTGTTAGCAGCCCTGCCGCTCACCAGTACAATCGATTGTTTTTATAGAATACATCCGCCCCATGGATGCCCGCAGGTTGGCCCAAATCGGCCTCGTCAATCATTTCCCCGCGCACCGATAATGGCCCACCGCAGTTTCTAGTGACTGCGAATCAGCAGCACTACAACTTCAAATTGCTGAACAGGAGTCAGTTGTCGGTTGCGATACAAATTGCCATTGGCTCAGCACATTGCAACGCGGTTCCCGCCCGCCGGCTCTCTTTTCTTCTTCATTCGCCTCGATCTGGCCGGAAACCATTCGAAGCAGACTAACCGAAGCCTGACGAACGTACCTATCTCTGGACTGCGCGCAGGGTTCTCTCCCAGAACGGAGACTATGCGCCGCCCGGCAAGACTTTTGCAGGCAGATGATCTCGTCCATTCACGAGGATCGACGTTTCAAAAAATGCGGCGTTTTCCCGCTCATTGGCATGGCCGCAACATGGCGACTGAGCGCAACGTGCCTTTCCATCGTTTGGGCGACCGCTCATGATCGATGAAAAGCCGTCTTTCTTCGCTCCCTGTGCCTCTGCGCGATGAGACATGCGTGCACAAAGGGACACCAGGGTACTCTTATTTGAATCGGTCGAACATTGCGGCCGGCCGGACCGTCGAATTTGTTCCTTCGACGCAGCTGACTTCGGGCAGCAGACAGAGGGCTCATCAAGCCATTCGGCTCTTCAAATCGGTGTTTCGGAGTGAATTGAGATGCATCGTGGTGCAACGCCAGGTCCGCGTTGCCATTACGTGCCCCGACGCAACGGAAGAGGACATTCTGCGAGTTTGCGCTATCGCCGAGCAACGGCTCATGCGGCTCCAGCAAGAACCCCTTACGGCGAAAATGGTCGAGGAAATTCTCGGCATCACAGGGGCCGAGCGACGGCGGTGGTCGAAGGACGGCAGGCTGCCCAATGCCGGCCATGCGCTCTTCAGCCAGGGCAGGAAACAGGTCGGGATTTTTCTCTATCCTCCAGATGCGATTCGTCAGTTGGCGAAGCGCCTCGATACAATCGCTGACTGGCGCTTGCGTGACAAGGATCCCGCATTCAACAGAGAAACCCCGCCGCCATCTTAGATGCTCTTGACATCCTGCCGCAAGTAATTACTACATATAGGCGTCACGGTCCGCCATATCGCAAGATTTGGTGGCTAAGAGGGAAGCCGGTGGATCGCAGCATCCTCGCGAAAATCCGGCGCTGCCCCCGCAACTGTAAGCAGTGAGTCGCTCCCGGCCTTCGAGTCACTGATGCGAAATCGCATTGGGAAGACAAGGGAGTGACGGCGACCTGCGAGCCAGGAGACCTGCCGCGACACCACAACACGTCCACGGGCGGGGTGTCCCGGCGGCTTGCATGCATATCCGGCGTCTCGCTGCCGGCTGGTCTGCAACGTCCTCCTTTGCCCCGTCCAACTGCAACACGCATCCACGGGGCTCATTGATGTCTTTGAACTTGCTCGACGCGGAAAACCTTTCCGCTCCCATCATCCAGTTGCGTCCGGAATCGCTCGCTGCCGTTCCCAGCGAGCCCGCGATGCAGATCATTCGTCGCAACGGCAAGGTATCCCCGTTCGATTCCGCCAAGATCGGCGTTGCGATGACGAAGGCGTTCCTCGCAGTGGAGGGCAACACGGCGGTTTCTTCGCGACGCGTGCATGAGATCGTCGGGCAGTTGACGACCGATGTGGTGGCCGCGCTGATGCGGCGCGCCGGCGAAGGCCGCACGTTCCACATCGAAGACGTGCAGGACCAGGTCGAACTCGCGCTGATGCGTAGCGAGAATCACAAGGTCGCGCGGGCCTATGTGCTGTATCGCGAGGATCGCGCGCACAAGCGCGCGGAGGAAACCGCCGAACAGGCAACAGCCGCCGCGGAATCGACGGTTCACGTCACATTGACCGATGGATCGCGTGTCAGGCTGGACAGCAAGCGGCTCGAACTCATCATCAATGAGGCCTGCGCCGGCCTCGATGGTGTTTCCGCCGCTCCCGTGCTGGCCGAGACCATCCGAAATCTCTACGACGGCATCAGCCAGGATGAGCTCGCGCTTGCCTCCATCATGGCGGCACGAACGCTGGTGGAGCAGGAGCCCAACTACGCCTATGTCAGTGCCCGCCTGCTGCTGGACAAGCTGCGCGGCGAGGTCCTGTCCTATGTCCAGGGCGTGCCGACAAATGCCTCGCAGGCCGACATGGCCACCAGATACGCGGAATATTTTCCGGCCTACGTCAAGACCGGCATTGCCGCGGAGCTGCTCGACCCAGAACTGGCGCGCTTCGATCTCGGCAGGATCGCCGCCGCGCTGAAACCCGAGCGCGATCTGAAATTTCAGTTCCTGGGACTGCAGACCCTCTACGATCGTTATTTCCTGCACGTCCGCGGCAAGCGGATTGAGTTGCCGCAGGCCTTTTTCATGCGGGTCGCCATGGGACTTGCGCTACGCGAGATCGATCGCGAGGCCAAGGCCATCGAGTTCTATGACCTGCTGTCGTCGTTTGATTTCATGGCCTCGACACCGACGCTGTTCAACTCGGGCACGCTCCGCCCGCAGCTTTCCTCGTGCTTCCTCACCACCGTCTCCGACGATCTCGACGGCATCTTCAAGTCGATCAAGGATAATGCGCTGCTTGCCAAATATTCCGGCGGTCTCGGCAACGACTGGACGCCGGTCCGCGGCCTCGGCTCGCACATCAAGGGCACCAATGGCGAGAGCCAGGGCATCATCCCGTTCCTGAAGGTCGCCAACGACACGGCCATCGCCGTGAACCAGGGCGGCAAGCGCAAGGGCGCCGTCTGCGCCTATCTCGAGACATGGCATGTCGATATCGAGGAATTCCTGGACCTGCGCAAGAACACCGGCGACGATCGTCGCCGAACCCACGACATGAATACCGCCAATTGGGTGCCGGATCTGTTCATGCAGCGCGTCGCGCAGGATGCCGAATGGACTCTGTTCTCCCCAGACGAGGCATGCGATCTGCACGATCTGACCGGCAACGCCTTCGCCGACCGTTACGCGTTCTATGAAGAGAAGGCGGCGCGCGGCGAGTTGCGCGTGTTCAAGAAGGTCCGGGCCACCGACCTGTGGCGACGCATGCTGACCATGCTGTTCGAGACCGGCCATCCCTGGATCACTTTCAAGGACCCCTGCAACCTGCGCTCGCCGCAGCAGCATGTCGGCGTGGTGCATTCCTCGAACCTGTGCACCGAGATCACCCTGAACACCTCGGCCGACGAGGTCGCCGTCTGCAACCTCGGCTCGATCAATTTGCTCAGTCACGTCGGCCCGAACGGGCTCGACCTCGACAAATTAAAGCGGACCGTGACGATCGCGGTACGGATGCTCGACAATGTCATCGACATCAATTTCTACACCATCCCCGAGGCGCGCCGCTCAAACCTGCGGCATCGCCCCGTAGGCCTCGGCCTGATGGGTTTCCAGGATGCGCTGCATGCGCAACGGATTCCGATCGCGTCGGATGCGGCCGTTGAATTCGCCGATCGCAGCATGGAAGCCGCGAGCTATCACGCCATCGCTGCCTCGTCCGAACTCGCGGCCGAGCGGGGGCGGTATCCCTCCTTCGACGGTTCGCTCTGGTCGAAGGGCATCCTGCCGATCGATTCGATCCAGATCCTGGCTGACGCTCGGGGCGGCCTCGACATGGATCGCTCGACGACGCTGGATTGGGACGGCCTGCGGAAAAAGGTGATTGCCAGCGGCATACGCAATTCCAACGTCATGGCGATCGCGCCGACCGCGACCATTTCCAACATCTGCGGTGTCGCCCAGTCGATCGAGCCGAACTACCAGAACCTCTACGTCAAATCGAACATGTCGGGCGATTTCACCGTCGTGAACGACTTCCTCGTTCGCGACCTCAAGGCGCGCGGGCTCTGGGACGAGGTCATGGTGTCGGATCTGAAATATTTCGATGGCAGCGTTGGCCAGATCGACCGCGTGCCTGACGACCTCAAGGCGCTCTATGCGACGGCCTTCGAGATCGACAGCGCGTGGCTGATCGAGGCCGCCTCACGCCGCCAGAAATGGATCGACCAGGCACAGTCGCTCAACCTGTACATCGCCAATCCCTCGGGCAAGAAGCTCGACGCGCTCTACCGCCTCGCCTGGAATCGCGGACTCAAGACCACCTATTACCTGCGGTCGCGGTCCGCGACCCATGTCGAGAAATCAACCCTGAAGGGCACCGACGGCAGGCTCAATGCCGTGTCGGCCACGTCGATGGCGTCGCATGCGCCGATCATTGTGCCGGCGGCTGCCGAGCACGAGATGGAGGGCATCAAGGCCTGCCGGATCGATGATCCCGATTGCGAAGCCTGCCAGTAAGGAGAACGAGATATGCTCGACTGGTCAGACACCGAACCCACGGCCGCGCCTGCGATCCCCGTTACGGCATTGCGCCCGGCCGTCCAACTGAAGCTTGAGCCGGTCGACCAGACCGGCCTCGGCTCTATTGATCGCTCCGGCGGCCGCGTCTCGGTCGACGAAAAGCGCATGATCAATTGCCGCGCCGACGTGAACCAGCTCCTTCCGCTCAAGTACAAATGGGCCTGGGAGAAATACCTCTCCGGCTGCAACAATCACTGGATGCCGACCGAAGTTTCGATGCAGGCCGATATCGCGCTGTGGAAATCACGCGATGGCCTCACCGAGGACGAGCGGCGCGCGATCAAGCGCAATCTCGGCTTTTTCGCCGCATCGGAATCGCTGGTCGCCAACAACATCGTGCTGGCGATCTACCGCCATCTCACCAATCCGGAATGTCGGCAATATCTGCTGCGGCAGGCTTTCGAGGAGGCGGTGCACACCCATACCTTCCAGTACATCGTTGAAAGTCTCGGCCTCGACGAGGGCGAACTGTTCAATATGTATCGCGAGGTGCCCTCGATCACCGACAAGGCGGCATGGGCGATCAAGCACACCCAGCATCTCGACGATCCCGATTTCAAGACCGGCACGCCGGCCGCGGACCAGGCTTTCCTCCGTGACCTTGTTGCCTTCTATGTCATCTTCGAGGGCATGTGGTTCTACACCGGCTTTGCGCAGATCCTCTCGCTCGGCCGCCGCAACAAGATGGTCGGGATCGCGGAGCAGTATCAGTACATCCTGCGCGATGAAAGCATTCATCTGAACTTCGGAATCGACGTGATCAATCAGATCAAGATCGAGAACCCGCATCTGTGGACGCCGGTATTCCAGGATCAGGTTCGCGGTATGATCCGCGAGGCGGCAGAGCTCGAGGCGGCCTATGGCCGCGATACGATGCCGCGCGGCTTCCTTGGGCTGAATGCCGCACTTTGCGAGCAGTACATGTGCTTCATTGCCAATCGCCGCTGCGCGCAGATCGGCCTGACGCCTGTCTTCGCGGAGGCGGAGAACCCGTTCCCATGGATGTCTGAAACGATGGATCTCAAGAAGGAAAAGAACTTCTTCGAGACCCGCGTGATCGAGTATCAGAACGGCGGGGCACTGAGATGGGATTAAGCACGATCCCGTGGAGCCCGGCTTGGGGTTTCCGCACCGGCTACGCCAATCGGTCCAGCGCGAAATTCGCGCTGGACCGGAATCCCATCACCACTTCGCCGAGGTCGGGAGTTCGGACCTCTGGGCGGCGAGCCGTGATAGGCCGGATTGGAAGACCGTGCGGAGCACAATTCTTAGCCTCGGGCACGCGGATAATAGCGCTTGCAAGGCGATACCGCTGGTCGGGAACTGCATCCGCGAGCACCATAGGCATCAGGATAGCGCTCGCAACTCGCGCGCGGCTGCAACCATGTTGACGAGGGCGGGGCGAACCTCCTCCCACCTCCTGGTTTTCAAGCCACAATCAGGATTAATCCAGAGCTGCGGATCGGATAGCCGCTGCCGGGCCAGTGTGATGAGGCCCTTCATCTCGGCCGTCTCCGGGACGCGTGGCGAATGGATGTCGTAGACACCGGGCCCGATCTGATTTGGGTATTTGTAGCTGGTGAAGGCATCGAGTAACTCCATCTTCGACCGAGACGTCTCGATCGAGATGACGTCGGCATCCATCGCAGCGATCGCATCGACAATGTCGTTGAACTCGGAATAGCACATGTGAGTGTGGATTTGCGTTGCGTCGCCGACACATGACGAGCAGATGCGGAAGCTGTCTACCGCCCAGTCGAGATAGGTCTTCCACTGCGATTTGCGCAGCGGCAGGCCCTCGCGCAACGCGGCTTCGTCGATCTGGATCATGGTCGCACCGGCTTTCTCGAGATCGAGCACCTCGTCTCGGATCGCGAGCGCTATTTGACGGCACGCCTCGCTTCGCGGAATGTCGTTGCGCACGAAAGACCAGTTCAATATCGTCACCGGCCCGGTTAGCATCGCCTTCATCGGCCTTTCCGTCAGCGATTGCGCGTAGCGCCACCAATCGAGAGTCATCGGCCTTGGTCGGGAGACATCCCCGAACAGAATCGGTGGCCGTACGTAGCGCGAGCCGTACGACTGAACCCAGCCGTGTTTGGTGAAAGCAAAGCCAGAGATTTGCTCGCCGAAATATTGCACCATGTCATTGCGCTCGAACTCGCCGTGCACCAGCACGTCCAGCCCAATGTCCTCCTGCCAGCGCACCGCGCGCGCCGTCTCCTCTTTCAGGAACTGCTCGTACTTCGCATCACTCAGCGTGCCGTTTGTATGGGCAGCGCGAGCGCTACGAACTTCCGCTGTCTGCGGGAACGACCCGATTGTGGTGGTCGGAAATACCGGTAGTGCGAACCGGGCCCTCTGGACTTCTGCTCGCTTGGTGAACGCGTTGTTGCGACGACGCATGCCATCGTCCATCGCTGCCATTCGCCGGGCGACATCCGCATTGTGAATTTTGGGTGAGGTTTCGCGAGCAACCGCTGCTGCCTCCGAAACCGCGAGCGCATCATGCACGCCGGCGTAATCCCCGCCGAGCGCTCGGCCCAGTGTCACCAACTCCTTGATCTTCTGCACCGAGAAAGCCAGCCAGCTCTTAACGTCGGAATCAAGATCGGTCTCGAGCTCAAGATCAATGGGAACATGAAGGAGCGAGCACGATGGCGCAATCTGAACCCGGTCGCTGCCCAGTTTTGCAACCGCGGGAGCCAACCGCTCGAGCAGCGCCGAAAGATTCGAGCGCCATACATTGCGACCATCAACGACGCCGAGGGAGAGTACGAGTTCCTTGGGAGCCCTCATCAGGATCGCGTTCAGCTGATCTGAACCGCAAACCAGGTCAACGTGAAGCCCTGCAACCGGCAGTGCCAGGACGGTCTCCAGATTGTCGCCGATTGCACCAAAATAGGTCGTCAACATGATCTTCAAGGCAGGGATGTCCTTGGACAATCGGGCATAAGTCCGACGAAGCGCATCCCGGGAGGCATGATCGAGGTCCTGAACCAGGCAAGGCTCATCGAGCTGAACCCACTCAGCGCCCAGCGTGGAAAGTTCGCGAAGAATATCGGTATAAACCGGCAACAGCCGATCAAGCAGCGACAGCGGATTGAATGCCGGATCGGCGCTCTTCCCGAGCTTCAGGAATGTGACCGGCCCAACCAGCACCGGCCGCGTGTGGTAACCCAGGCTTTTCGCCTCTTGATATTCGTCGATCGGCTTGCGAGAGGACAGCCGGAACGTCTGATCCTTGTGGAATTCAGGTACCATGTAGTGATAGTTCGTGTCGAACCACTTGGTCATCTCCTGGGCTGGCGCACCAGCTCCCTGTTGGGCGTGACCGCTCCTCCCGTCATGGCACTTGCCTTGCTCGCCACGAGCCATGGCGAAATACGTCTTGAGCGATACCGGACCTGCGGTCCAGTCGTAAGTGTCTGGAACGGCACCAACCATCACACTGGTATCGAGCACTTGGTCGTAGAGCGAGAAATCATTCGACGGAATGATTGTAGCTCCCAGTGATTTTTGCCGCGCCCAGTTCGCGGCGCGAAGCCCGGCCGCCGCCTCAAGAAGCTGGTCTTCGTTGGATTTTCCGGCCCAATAGCTCTCAAGCGCGAATTTGAGCTCGCGGCGGGGACCCATGCGCGGCAAGCCGAGTGTGGCGACGGGAAGTGAGACAAGAGACATAGCTTCAACCCCTTCGTTGGGGCAAAGGCCATGGCGGACGCGTGCAGGGAGGTCGCGGGAGCGACGGCTGCTCGGCGCACCACCGGGACACCCCGCCCGTGGACGATATGTTGTCGGGGCAGGTCTCCTGGCTCGCGGGTCGCTGCTGCTGTCCGGCCTTCCCGAAGCCGCAGTGGCTTCAGTGACTCATGTTGGACAGCAGCTCGCCGCTTACAGTTGCGGGGGCAGCGCCGGCGTCACACCGGCTTCCCTCTTAGCTCCAAGTCAACGGGACTCGGAGAACCTCGACAACGCTTTTTATCGGGATCGAGAGCCGTTCGTCAATGGCTTGAGCACTATCAAAGCCCACGCGGAAGGGCGACCGCACAATAGAAGTGTGAAGCGCGTCATCATCGTGCGCGCAGTTAGCGACGAGATCTTCCTGGCCAACATCGTCGGACATCGGCCTGCAAACTTGCATGAAACGGGCAACCTCCGCTTGGGTGAACGCAGTCTTGGACGCGGACATCCAGCATGGAAGATGTTCAGGTCTGGGGCAGAGCGTGCTTCTTGATAATTGAACAATTCGCATTTCGGAGCACCTATCAGATCTTGGGGTTCGTAAAGAGCGGTTCATCCTTGAAAGGGTGCCGGTTTCACCAGATCGTGGACTTGCAAGTCCCGCGGCAATCGAGGAAGGCGATCATGGCAATCCACATCGTGTTGGATCACACTGGTGACAGTCGCCAACGGTTTGACCCGAATGACGCTGGCGAAGGCGGAGCAGCGCTTCTGCGAGCTGACGAGATCGGGATTCATCGCCGCTGTTCGGACCTCTCCGGGTCAGGTCGCCCGGATCCAAACATTCGACCCGAACGCGGAAGAAACTGTATTTTTTCCCAGGCTGATCGGCGGTTGACCGGCAGGCCTTATGCTGTGGCCAACGCGATCTCGGGCTAGCGAACGCTCGCGCAGAGGAGCTGTAAGAGCTCTCTTCATTGTACACGGCGCGAACCAAACAGCGGAGGGCCGGGCGCTACAGCTATTGCGGCATTGACTGTCCCCGATCCAACGGGCGCAGTTCGTGCGAAAGGGCTATTTCGAGGTCGTCGGCGGTGAAACGGGCAATCGGTACAGGATCCATGTGGGCACAATGTCGAACGTCTTCGAGATCAATCACAAAGGTCGTCCGGTCAAAGTATTATGTTTCCGAACAGCAGGCGACCTGCCGATCGGAGACGTTATGCTCGCCCAGAAGATTGCGCTGGAGAGCTGCGAGAGCAGTGCCCGCTCCGTGGCGGGGAAATTCGAGCCGAGTGCCTCTATGCTACGGCGAGATTGTTTTGGCGGGTTAGTGGACAGAGCAGTTCGACGGCATCGTTGAGGGGTTAACGTGCCCGAAGTATGAATGCTCTGACGTCGCCATGGCGCAAGTTGGACCGCGGGGCTGGTCTCGCGCTCCTGGATGCTGGGGCCGACTGGATTTTGAGAAATCGATGAGTATTTTGAGAAAATGATGAGTAGGGTGTCGGCGACTCGGATCTGTCGGCGGCTGCGCAACAAAGATGGCCCGCGCGCCGAGAGAGCAGGACGCGGCAACACGCCAATCGACCCGCGAGGGAAGAGCCGCCTCGAAACGACGCCAGAACGCGGACAAGACGGTGAGCCTATAGCGGAGGATGGACAACAATTCCTTTTTTCACCTCGGCCATGCCAACGATGGGACCAATTGGATCAAAGGAACCTGAGGATCCTGCCGTTCACGATAACTCGTCTGGCAGCTTCCGCCCCTGGGATTACTTGCAGGTGAGATGCTTGCGAAGCAGGTCATCACAATGCCTGTAGACTGCGCGTGACGCTCTCTCGATGCGGACTTGCCTTGTCCGGCTCGGTGCAACGAATGAGAGCATTATTTGGGAAAGCTGCCGCTCATGTGCCGCAGGATCGTCCATTCTTCTCTGCGTCGAGCGCTCGGGAAGCGCTGTCTCCACCAGGTGCAGGCTGCACCTGATGCTCCACTTTGCAGCTGGCGTCATCGCCACATCGTCGGCGCGGTAGCGAGAGCGGCCTTGCCGATCCGTTTCAAGTTCTCGATTGAGCTTTCGCCGCGAGTGGCGGCCTCGAGGATCTTGGAGGCCACATGCGCACGGACGCCAGTTTCGTACTGAGGGAGATCTTCGCAGACTTCGTTCAGGATTGCACGCAACAGCGCAATCATTTCGGGATCGAACATGGGAGCTCCAAAGATTTGAAACAATTTATGGAGGCCCGAAGTCACCAATGTGAACCTCCTTGAATATTTCGCTCCTTTTGAAAGGAATGAGCTTGCGGACGCGCCCGCTCTATGGAACTCCGTCATTACCGGAAAGGTCTCTGAAGGAGCCTTCACAGAGCGCCAGTAATGTCTAAGTCTGAATTCTTTGAGGGTAAAGCGATTGTTAGCCGTCGTCATCTGGCATGGCGCGCTCGGACGCATGCTCCAAAGCTCCCGGCCAATTAAAAGGCCCTAGCGTTCTGGCAACCGCGCCGAGTTCGGTAAATCGCAAACGATGAAGAGCCGACAAAATTGCAGGCAGCGTGAGATGGGAGGCTTGCAAGACAATGATGTCCGCCCTGCAAGAGCTGCCGCGCGGCTTACGTATGCGTCTCGGCGGCGCGCATGCGCCCCACATCATTTGGATCGATGGACGAGGCCGGGCTTAGAGCTATTCGGAATAGTGGCGAACGCTGCCGATTGAGTAGCGGTCAGCGCGAGCACGCATGAACTTCGGAATCGGCGCTCCCGAATATACTTTGGACGGTTCTCGCTTTCACCGCCTTGCTCATCCCTTGTCGGTGCAAATAACCTTTGCGATTCAGATAATCTGGCGATGGGACTCGTCTCTTAGGGATCGTCTCGGTTCGCCAGCATTCAAGCTACTCGTGTCGTGCCGCTCTCACCTCCTGGTGCTATTCCGGTGCAGTGCGGATAACACCTCACATGTTGGGGGCCCGAGCGAGTAAATAATTCCCCCACGCGAACTCGATGGAAAACGGCAATACTGCTATATGCATTAGCGGAGCACATAACATCTAGCGCTGACGTCCGACTTGCAAATTGCGCGGCGTTGATGCAAATCGCCGTGCGCCTCGTCGCCGGCGAAGCCGTTACCAACCTCGACGGCTATCCCATGCGCTGGGGCAGCCGGAGTATTGCGACGGCGACTTCATCGCCTGGGACACGCCCCAGGGAACTCCAAATGAACGCACAAGACTTCCCCAAGCTAGAAGCCCGCATTTTGCCGCGGCACTTGCGGCGGCTGGAGGCCGAGTCCATTGAAATCATGCGCGACGTCGTCGCTGAGTTCAAAAAGCCGGTCATGCTCTACTCGATCGGCAAGGACTCAAGCGTCATGCTTCACTTGGCGGTCAAGGCATTTTATCCGGCAAAGCTTCCCTTCCCGCTGATGCATGTCGATACGACCTGGAAGTTCCGCGAGATGGTCACCTTCCGCGATGAGACCGCGAAGCGACTCGGCGTCGATCTCATCGTCCATATCAATCAGGATGGCCTCGCGCGCGGCATCAACCCGATCGCCTCGGGCTCTTCGCTGCACACACAAGTCATGAAAACCGATGCGCTGAAGCAGGCGCTCGATCTCCACGGCTTCGATGCGGCCTTCGGCGGTGCGCGGCGCGATGAGGAGAAGAGCCGGGCGAAAGAGCGTATCTTCTCCTTCCGCCAGGCCGGACATGTCTGGGACCCGCGCAACCAGCGCCCCGAGCTGTGGAACCTCTTCAACACGCGCATCCGGCAAGGCGAAACTATGCGCGTCTTCGCCATGTCGAACTGGACCGAGCTCGACGTCTGGGAATACATCATGCTGGAGAAGATTCCGGTCGTTCCGCTCTATTTCGCCAAGCCGCGCCCCGTGGTCGAGCGATCCGGCACGTTGATCATGGTCGATGACGACCGGCTTCCACTACGGCCAAACGAAACGCCCCAACTAAAGACGATCCGCTTCCGTACCCTGGGTTGCTACCCCTTGAGCGGCGCCATCGAATCCGACGCCACGACGATCGAGGAGATCGTCGCGGAAATGCAAGTGGCAAAAGTATCGGAGCGCCAGGGGCGCCTTATCGACAGCGATGAAGCCGCATCGATGGAGAAAAAGAAGCGGGAAGGCTACTTCTGATGGATACGGATGCCATTAAGGGCCTCGGTACAGCCGAGAACAAGGATCAGCTTCGATTCATCACCTGCGGCTCGGTGGACGACGGCAAATCGACGCTGATCGGCCGGCTCCTGCACGACAGCAAGATGATCTATGAAGATCAGATGCAGGCGCTCGCGCGCGACAGCGTCAAGCACGGCACGACCGGTAACGACATCGATTTTGCGCTCCTGGTCGACGGCCTCGAGGCCGAGCGCGAACAGGGCATCACTATCGACGTTGCCTATCGCTTCTTCAATACGCCGCGCCGCTCATTCATGGTCGCAGACACGCCAGGCCACGAGCAATATACGCGCAACATGGCGACCGGCGCCTCCAATGCGCAGCTCGCGATTATTCTGATCGACGCGCGCAAGGGTGTGCTGGAGCAGACCAAGCGCCACTCCTTCATCTGCTCGCTGCTCGGCATCCGCCATGTCGTGGTCGCTGTGAACAAGATCGACCTCGTCGACTACCGCAAGGAGGTGTTCGACCGCATCGTCGGCGACTACGTGGCCTTCGCTTCGGCACTTGGCTTCACCTCGATCGTGCCGATTCCGGTGTCGGCACGCTACGGTGACAACATTATCAACCGGTACGGCAATACCGACTGGTATCATGGCCCGTGCCTGATGGATTATCTGGAGAGCATCGACATCCAATCCGATACGGCGGGTCTCCCCTTCCGCTTTCCGGTGCAGTGGGTCAATCGCCCCAACCTCGATTTCCGCGGCTACGCGGGCACCATCGCTTCGGGACGCATTGCGGTCGGCGATGAAATCATTGCTGCGGCGTCAGGTCGCAACTCGCGGGTTAAGAGGATCGCAACTTACGACGGCGATCTGGCGCAGGCCGATGCCGGCGATGCCGTTACCATCACGCTCCACGACGAGATCGACGTCAGCCGCGGCGACATGCTGGCGCGGCCGACGGAACGGCCCGAGATCGCCGACCAGTTCGCAGCTCACCTCATCTGGATGGACCAGGAAGCCATGGCCCCCGGCCGTTCCTATGCATTGCGGATCGGGACGCAGTCGATCGCCTCCGCCAGCATAACTGCTATCAAGCACAAGATCGACGTCAACACCCGCGAACATTTGGCAGCCACGACTCTTGGTCTGAACGAGATCGGTTTCTGCAACGTCGCAACCGCCCTTCCCGTCAGTTTCGACGCCTATGAGGCGAACCGGCGAACCGGCTCCTTTATCGTAGTCGACCGCTATACCAACCGCACGGTCGGAGCCGGCATGATCGCGTTCCCGCTCCGACGCGCCACCAATATCGCCTGGCAGCCGCTGTCAGTCGGCAAGAGCGAGCGTTCGACGCTTAAGCAGCAGAAGCCGTGCATTCTATGGTTCACCGGGCTTTCCGGCGCCGGCAAGTCGACCATCGCCAATGTCGTGGACCAGAAGCTGTTTGCGATGTCGCACCACACCATGCTGCTCGATGGCGACAATGTCCGGCATGGGCTCAACCGTGACCTCGGCTTTACACAGGCTGACCGCGTCGAGAACGTTCGCCGTGTCGGCGAAGTCGCCAAATTGATGCTCGATAGCGGGTTGATCGTGATCTGCTCGTTCATTTCGCCATACAGGTCGGAGCGCGACATGGTCAGGGGCTTCGTCGAAGACGGCGAGTTTTTCGAAGTATTTGTCGATACACCGATAGACGAATGCGAACGGCGGGACGCCAAGGGTCTCTACGCCAAGGCAAAGGCAGGTAAGATCAAGAACTTCACCGGCATCGACGCGCCGTATGAGGCGCCGACGCGGCCTGAGGTTCATCTAGAGACGGTCGGCCTCGAGGCCGAGCAGCTCGCCGATCGGGTGGTCAATACGCTCATGGCACGCGGGATCATTCCAATGAGCTAGCCAGGTCAAGTTCCACCGCCCCGAGCGGCTTCGCGCATCGCGCGCTTAAGGTTGGTTGAAGCCTCGGAACCATACGTAGCCGTGCCTTCTCAGGCGCAGCGACTTCGCTGGCGCCAAATAGGCCCTCCGCCGATCGATTGTTCGTTCCACCAGCATGGCTCCCGCGGCTCACTATCAGCTCAGCTTCGCCAATCGACTTAATCCTGGAACGAACATTCGAATACCGATCGTGCCCGACCGGGGTCACGCCCGACTTGATCTCTGGACCCAGCAGTCGTCGAGTTGAGGCGATTAAAAAGAGTTTGTAACAATTGGGCCGCTCCGAGGAGCGGGAGGAAACGCCTCCTAAAGGGACATCTGCGGGAAGCACTTTCATACGATCTGCCGTTGCTCGGGTCCATTGCACAGAACGACGGCACGGCTCGCATGAAACCAGCTCCGTCCGAGAGCGGCACCAGGCGCAAAGTGCCGTAGTTCTCGAGGGCACGCTAAATTCCCGCTCGATCACCGAATTGTACGCCTGTTACTATGTCTCCTGCGGCAAAACATCGAATAATGAGATGGCGCGTCTGGATTTGGCGATGGACGGCACAAGAGACAACAGCGGGTTTTGACGGTGCGCGCAAATCGCGTCGCGTCTTTTGCGGATCATCCGTGACGGCGCGCAGGTTGACGCAGATCGCGAGCTTCAGAAGAATTGGCTGTGGCCTCGGCAATTAGGGTTGCCGCGGATTGATCGTATACTTTCAAGTATTTGCTCGGGTCGACTGATCGCGGCTCGCTGCGCTTCTTCCGCCATCGCTCTCTTTATGAGATCTCGGACTAACCAATAGCTACGCATTCAAAAACACATACAGTTCGCAATTTCGCTTGCCATGGAAGCGCATCTGGGGACCAACGCGCACAACTAAAAATGGTCACAATCCTTACGCACAGCTCTACTACCCGCCACTGGTTGGCACATACAATGAACGATGCAAGCTCACGATTTCCTCGCGAGGCGCCTCGACTCCCACACCTTGATCTTCGACAACTTCGCTATGCCGTAATGGCAGCGGACCTGGGAAGTCTACGACAGGCCGCGAACGCGTCTCTTGTTGAACAATCGACTCTTAGTCGCTCGATACGTCAGCTCGAGCACCTCGTAGGTATCGCTATTTTTGAAAGATCAGGCGCTGGCATTCGTCCAACGGTGGCTGGTCGTGTTTTCCTTCGTACAGCGCGATCCATACTCGAACAATTGGATGTTCTTGTTACGACAACGCGCGCCAGCCGACGTGGCGGCTCGGGTCGGCTCGCGGTTGGTTTCTGTACATCTCTCACCGCCGGCAATCTGCGAGCTTCATTGCTTGAGTTCCGACAACGCTTCCCGCAAGTGAAACTTGCTACAGCTGAGCAGTCTCAGCCAAGTCTGGAGACTGCACTAAGGAATGGTATGCTGGACGTTGTCGTAGCGGCGGGCAATCCACCATCCCTCGGTAATAACAAGGCAATGCTGCTTTGGAGCGAGCGCATTTTGGTGATCTTCCAGGAAAATCATCCGCTGGATCCACGCACGACCATCTATTGGACGGATCTGCGAGACTGCACATTTTTGCTAAGTCAGTATCATCTTGGCCGCGATCTAGAGGATCTTCTCACCGCCAAGCTTGCCGGACCGCTGATCGAATATCACGATGTTGGTCGAGGAGCCATAAAGAGCCTCATCAGCATGGGGCTTGGAATTAGCCTTGTGCTGGAATCCGATCTCGGGGCAAACTTTCCGGGACTGGTTTACAGGGAAGTACGTGATGGAGCCGGGCCTAGTCGCATCGAGTTTTCCGCGAGATGGAGACCAGATAATGAGAACCCCGCTCTAAAGGCATTCATAAATCTCCTGTCGGAGCGCTACCCGCAGCCCTCGTGACGGCGCCTACGAGATTTTGCAAATGCCCGGTCTGTTGCCATGAATCTTGCCAGCATCGGCGCGACGAGATTTTTAGGGTCACTGACCGTTTCTCCGCTCTGACGCGACAATATCTCAGCGTACGCGACAAGATCGCGGTGCACAGCGGCAGGCAGCTCCACAGTGACTCTGACTGGCTTGTCATCATGCAATTTTGTTATCTTTAGCGCAGCCATTTGTATTTCTCACCCTCGGTATGGTTCGAGCACGAGATCGCGATTGACAATCACCTTCACGGGAAAGCCCGGCTTGATCGTCAACGTCGGCTGAATGTTCAAATTGCGTCGAACGACCTGCTGTCCGGTTTGGTTCAATGAATTCGCCGCACTCAGGCGCAGCGCTTGTGCGATATCCGTATTGCTGCCGGTGTCCGCGCCCGAGCCGAGCTCGGCACCGACGCCAAGAATGGTCGAGAGAAAGGCCGCCTTGAACAGCTCAATCCAGTGATTGTCAACTTCATCCTCGAGGCCCGAGTAACCACCTGCATCGACGCCGTGCTGCCGCTCCAATACGATCGAACGACCGTTCGGCATAATCAGCCGCGTCCATACCAACAAAACTCGTGATTGGCCAAATGCGACCTGGCTATCGTAACTGCCTATTAAGCGTGCTCCCTGCGGGATAAGCTTGGCTCGTCCCGTCGGGGAATCATATACGCTTTCGGTTATTTGCGCGGTGATTTGTCCGGGCAGATCCGAGCGGATGCCGGTTATGAGAGCGGCCGGAATGATTGTGCCCGCCTGCACAACAAACGGCGAGGCAGGTCGCGCAAGCCTATCGGGCGCGGTGGTCCGCCTTTCAACAGGCGCATTGACGAAGATAAGTTTTCGATCCTGTCCATTTTGTGCAATGGACTCGTCAGAGGATGGCGCAGCGTTGGTGGGTGTCTCCTGGGCTGCGGGATGCGGCGGCGTCGGGGGCACCGCTGTCGGCGCAAACAATTTGCTTGTACGGGCTGCTTCCGTTTCTTGATTCGCACGCTGCTGCTCTGCGTCTGGACCGATTGCTCCTGATTGGTTTTCTGGCGCAACGATCTGGCGTTCAAGGTCCCCGGGCAATGGTGGGCCGAGCCGGGGGACGTCACGAGGAACGCTCGAATAGTCATGCGGCAGCGTCGCCAGTCCGTCCGCTAGATCGTGATGGTCTGTGCTGTAGAGCTCGTTCGCAGTGGGGTTACGTGGGTAGCTATTGCCCAGCGCCCATAGCACCGCGCCAGAGATGAGCAACGATGCAAATGCGGCGCTCCCCGCAAGGACTTTTCGGGAAAGTCGTGTAATCCTTGGGCGTTCGGCGCGGAGGCGCAAAGCCTCTGCTCTATCTTCCGGTCCTCTATCTTCCGGAGAGCCTGGCTGACCTGTTTCAGTACTAATTTCGTTTGGGCCGCCGATTGTCACTGTCGCCTCCCATCGCCTCTGACAATTCGGACCTTCTGCTGCTTTTCTCCACCCAGGCGCAGCTCGGCGGCGGCGAACAGACGATCGACGATGAGCACATTCCTGTACGCGCGGTAGTTGACGAGCTCGGGCTTCCCGTCTTGGCCAATGACGAATAGCGGCGGCATCTCGCCCTGCTCGATCCCGGGCGAGAACTCGATATAGACCTTGCGGCCGTCATCGTAGGCAGCGAGCGGTCGCCATGGTGGATTATCGCCCTCGATGCTGTAGCGATATCGCCGCCGATCAGCTTCTGGAATGGCCGGCGCCGGGGGAAATATCTTGAAGCGAGCGGACTGGTCTTCCGGATAGAACCAGGCGACCGAAGGCATGTATGGCTTTTCGCGGGAGCGAAGCTCAATCATGTAGGTCCGTCTATCGGTGTGGACAATTAGGTTCGTTTCGATAGCCGGCCGTGTCGGCTTCACCATGATATGGACTCGCCTGGTGTCGCCGTTGCCGCTTTCGGTGTCACCGACGATCCAGCGTACGGTGTCGCCGGCGGCCAGCGGGCCCGAACCCGTTAGCTGTTCGCCGGGCTGGAGCGCGATATCGGTGATCTGCCCGGGTGAAGCGTAGATCTGATACAGGGCGCCGGGACTGTAGGGAAATATCTGGACGGCGTTGAAATAACCGGACCGTCGCGGTTCAACTCGCGCGGAATCGTTGGCTACCGCGATCCGGTCTGTCGGCTCCTTTGCTTCCTGATCGCCCTTCTTGCCGCCGTGCGCTGGTGTCCAGGCTGGCGGCACATGCAATGGATGCACGTGATCGTCCGTCGGCGCGGGCAACTCAGGCAGCGGCGGCACGTCATCATCATAGGTAATCTGAGGAGGTTTAAAGGTCGTGCAGTCAGAAAGCGCGAGTGCAAGAGCCAAGGTCAGAGGCACGCGAACCGGATAAGATTTTGGACTGGCTGATCGCTGTACGAGCTTCCACATTACCCGAGCTCCTTCGACCAGTTGATCGCGTTGATATAGATACCGAGCGGGTTTTTGCGGAGGCGATCTGCGTCGTGCGGAGTTTCGATGACAACGGAAAGAATCCCCGTCCAGCGCTCGGTCGCCGCTAGTTGGCCGTTGTCGTAGTGACGTTCAGTCCAGGCTACCCGAAAACTTTCCTGGGAGGCACGAATGACGCTGGAAATCTCGACCGCGATTTGCTTGTTCCCTAGCTTGCCAAAGGGATCGTTGGTTCGCGCGTAATCGTTAAGCGCCGCCGCTCCTCGATCGGTCGTGAAGTCGTAAGCGCGGAGCCAATCCTGCCGCAACACGATCGCGTCAGTCGGCAGGCCTCGTACGTCCTCGATAAAGCGAGCAAGGTGAAATGCAATTTGCGGATCGGTCGGCTGATAGAAGAGACTTGCTGCTGCCGCGGACTGAGCCTGACCGAGACGGTCAACCTCGACCACCCACGGCGTAATGGTGCCCTGGCTGGAACGCCAGACGAGACTTGCCGCAAGCCCCGCGGACAGCAGCAGGCATCCGAATGCCATAAGGCGCCAATTTCTGGCCTGGACGCGGGCGGACCCGATGCGTTCGTCCCAAACCTGCGCCGCTTTCTGATAAGGCGTCACTGGAATTGGCCTGCGGCCGTAATGCACGGATGGTCGCCTGAACATCAATGCTCTCCCTCGGACAGATCGACAGAGGCTCCGCCGCCGGCACCGTCGCCGCTACGGACAGCCTGGCCAGCGGCGGACAATCCCTGGCTGACGGTCTGGGCCAGTTTCATGCGGCTCGCCCATGTCGGCGGATCATCTTCCGCCGTCAGTCCGTTGCCGCCCCCCGCAGCCATACGGCGCAGCGGACTTAGGGTCGCGGAGCCCCCAGCCTCAGCGACACCACTTAAGCCCCCGGCTCGGAATGCACTTGCAGCTCCGCTTGCGGCGCCCGCGCCGCCCGCGATCGCGCCACTGGCCAAGCCAGCACCGCCGGCGGCGAGACCAGCCCCCGCCACGATCACACCGCTGGCTGCCAGGCCGGTGCCGACAGCAGCTCCCGCGCCGAGTTGTGGTCCGCCGGATACAATGCCGTTGGCAATTCCGGGACCGAAGATGCCAAGGCCGAGGAGGGACAACGCGCCAAGCACGAGCGCCATGGCGCTGTCGATGGTCGGCTGATTTCCGCCAAATCCCGCCGTGAATTGCGCAAAAAGCGTCGAGCCGATACCGACGATAACGGCCAATACCAGCACTTTCACGCCTGATGAGATCACGTTGCCGAGGACGCGTTCAGCGGCGAAAGCAGTCTTTCCGAACAAGCCGAACGGAATCAGCACAAAGCCGGCAAGCGTCGTCAGCTTGAACTCGATAAGGGTAATGAAGAGCTGGATGGCCAGAATAAAGAATGCCAGCAGGACAATGATCCAGGCAAACAGAAGGACCGTTATCTGAATGAAGTTCTCGAAAAAGCTGACATAGCCCATCAACCCCGAGATCGACTCCAGGATCGGCCTGCCAGCATCGAGCCCAACCTGAGCGATCTTGCCGGGCCTCAAAAAATCGGTCGAGGAAAGCCCGGTACCAGACGCCTTCAGCCCCAAGCCCGCAAAGCTCTCGAAAACGATTCGGGCCAGGCTGTTCCAGTTGGTGATCAGGAAAGCAAAGACACCGACGAACAACGTTTTCTTAACCAGGCGGCTTAAGACGTCCTCCTCGCCCCCCCATAACCAGAACAAGCCCGCGAGCGTGATGTCGATTGCCGTGAGCGTGGTAGCGAGATATCCGACTTCACCTCCGAGCAGACCGAATCCGGAATCGATGTAATGGGTGAACGTTTCCAGGAACTGATCGATAATGCCCGTGGTGGCCATCGCTCACTCCTTCTCTCACTGCTGACTCGGAGTGTAACCAGACGGCAGGCGAGCCTCGTCCTTCGGGGCGAGAGACCCGCTATTGTTTGGCAATGTCGCAGGCCGCTTCTGGCCAAGGAATTGGCGCTGTTTTTCGGCCCAAACCTTTCGGCACTCCGTCAGCACGTCTTTCTGTTCATAAGTTACGGAGCGGCACTCGGCGAGCTTTGTTGCAAGCTCACCGGATACCCCGTCGGCAGATCGGACGAACGGGGTTTGGCTTTCGTCACCGCGTAAGCGAATTGCACAAGCGGCAACAACGAGCACGATGAGCGCTCCAGCCACCATCGTCGGGAATCGTTCGGGTCTTTTCATGTTCATCAGTGAAACATTTGCACGGTCGTGGGCTGATAGCGCTGGCCTTGAGTCAGAAAACGACGCAATTGCTCCCTGCCCTGGTCTTGTGCGGCGGCATGCTGAGCAGACTCCAAGTTCTGCGCGCGCCCATGGGCCGCAACGACGGCCGTAAGATCGGCAAGCTGCTGAGCCTGCAGGGCCAAGAGCTGATTGCCGGCCTGACTTGCCTGCAACGAACCGGTCGCCCCTTGGCTCGAGGTGACAAGGGCCGACATCTGTGTACGATTGGTATCGAGGTTACCGACGACCGTCGCCTGTGTCCGCATCGCGTCCTGCAGGCCAGCGATCGCGTTTTGCCAGCGCGTTTGCGCGTTCACGATCAAGGTTTGATCGGAAAGGCCAGGTGATGCCGGCGCATAGGTCGTCGAGAATGCACGATCTATCTGCTGGATATCGTAGGCAATGTGCTGGGCTTGGGCCAGAAGCTGTTGCGTTCGGAGAATTGATTGCTCCAACTGCAACAACGACGAGAACGGCAGTGTGGCCAGATTCTTCGCTTGGTTGATCAACATTTTGGCCTGATTCTGCAGAGACACGATCTGGTTGTTGATCTGCTGCAGCGCTCGAGCGGCGGTCAACACGTTCTGTGCGTAGTTGTTCGGGTCAAAAACAACCAACTGCGCCGAGGCGTCTTGGGACCCGATAAGCAAGGCAAACGCCATTATGCTGGCGGCAGCGATACGATTAAGGCGGCTCATCTTGACGCCTCCAAGTCGACGAAACCCGCGATGAGGTCGGTTGCCCATGCGAGATCGCGGGCCTTCAGCCACCCAGTGACGAACTCGTCGTGGCCGTGGTCGGCAAAGACTTCCTCGATAAGCTTCTGGTCGGCCTTCGAGGATGCGGCGGTGAAGGCAAGCGCGATCTCGCCAAGACCAAGCTCGAATAGCCGATTCCCGCGGCGCGACTGGCAGTAGTAGTCCCGCTTTGGCGTTGCCCGTGCCAATATTTCGATCTGCCGATCGTTAAGCCCAAAGCGCCGATAGATTGCCGTGATCTGCGGCTCAATAGCTCGGTCGTTGGGCAAAAGGATCCGCGTTGGGCTGCTCTCGATGATCGCCGGTGCTATCGCTGAACCGTCAATATCTGCGAGCGACTGAGTAGCGAAGACCACGGAGGCATTCTTCTTGCGCAGCGTCTTCAGCCACTCGCGCAGCCGTCCGGCAAAGTCTGCGTCGTCGAGGGCCAGCCAGCCCTCGTCGATGATGAGGAGGGTCGGCCGCCCGTCAAAGCGGCTCTCAATCCGGTGAAATAGATAGGCAAGAACCGCCGGCGCAACGGCAGTCCCGATCAAGCCGTCCGTCTCGAAGACCTGAACCGCAGATGCCCCCAAGCGTTCATTTTCAGCGTCCAGTAAACGACCATAGGGACCGCCGAGGCAATAGGGCCGCAGGGCACGCTTTAGAACGTTGGACTGAAGCAGAATGGAGAAGCCGGTAAGTGTGCGCTCCTCGACTCGTGCGGAAGCGAGCGAAGTCAACGCCGACCAAATGTGCTCCTTGGCTTCCGGCGTCACCTCGATCCGTTCACGGCTCAGGATCGAGCCGACCCAGTCGGCTGCCCAGCCGCGTTCGGCTGCAATATCAATCTTGGCGAGCGGCTGAAGGGAAACGAGCTCGGATGACTCTCCAGCGACCGCTCCGCCCAGATCGTGCCAATCGCCGCCCATGGCAATTGCAGCCGCCCGGATCGATCCCCCGAAATCGAAAGCAAAGATCTGTGATTGCGGATAGCGGCGGAACTGGAGCGCCATCAGCGCCAACAGCACCGATTTGCCAGCGCCCGTCGGTCCCACCACTAGCGTATGTCCGACATCGCCAACGTGAAGTGAGAAGCGAAACGGAGTGGATCCTTCGGTTTTGGCCAAGAACAACGGCGGAGCCTTGAAATGATGATCTCTCGCTTCCCCGGCCCATACCGCAGACAGCGGAATCATGTGTGCAAGATTTAACGTCGAAACTGGAGGCTGGCGCACATTGGCATAGACGTGTCCTGGCAGGCTGCCGAGCCAGGCTTCGACGGCATTCACCGTCTCGATCATGCAGGTGAAATCGCGGCCCTGTATCACCTTTTCGACCAGGCGGAGCTTTTCGTCGGCTGCCGCTGGGTCATCGTCCCAGACCGCAATTGTCGCAGTGACGAAGGCCTCGCCAATTTGATCGGAGCCAAGCTCCTGGAGCGCCGCGTCGGCGTCCATGGCCTTGTTATGGGCATCCGTATCAACAAGGGCGGTAGCCTCGTTCGTCATCACCTCTTTCAGGATGGCCGCGGCCGATTTTCGTTTTGCGAACCATTGCCGCCTGATTTTCGTCAGGAGCCTTGTTGCATCTGTCTTGTCGAGCATGATCGCCCGCGTCGACCATCGATAGGCGAATGGTAGCCGATTAAGATCGTCGAGAATGCCGGGAGTTGTTGCCGTCGGAAATCCAACGATGGTCAGGACTCGCAGATGCGCATAGCCCAGCATCGGCTCGAGGCCACCGGTCAGCGGTTGGTCCGCCAGCAGTGCGTCGAGATACATCGGGATCTCGGGCACCCGGACGCGGTGCCGTTTGGTCGAAACCGTTGAATGCAGGTACGTGAGGGTCTCCTGATCGTCCAGCCAAGCGCACTCAGGCATAAAGCCTTCGATGAGTTGCAACACGCGGTTGGTCCGATCGACAAAACCACGGAGGACCTCACGGGCGTCAGCCTCAACAGCACGGTTACTTCCTTCGTAGAGCAGGCGTTCTGCTCTCGCCGTTCCTTCAGCCGGTGGGAGATAGAGAAACGTCAGGAAATAGCTCGATTCGTAATGTGTCCCCACCTCCTCGAACTGAGCCCTTCGCTCCGCATCGACCAAGCCAGACGCCGCATCCGGAAACGTATTCGGAGGATAGGTACCCGCCGAATGTCGTTGTGCTTCGACATGGACCGCCCAGCCCGATTCGAGACGACGCAGGGCATTGTTCAGGCGGCTGGCAATCGCAACGAGTTCAGCAGGGACTGCGCTATCGAGGTCTGGTCCGCGAAACTTCGCCGTCCTTTGAAAGGACCCATCCTTGTTCAGAATGATGCCCTCATCCACAAGGGCAGCCCAGGGCAAAAAGTCTGCTAACCGTGTGTTCGAACGGCGATACTCGGCGAGATTCATCATGAAAGACTCATGTGTTCAGGTGGCCGGGGATACGGAGGTGACGACGCACGACCTCGGCGAAGTCGGGATCGCGCTTGGTTGCCCAAACGGCGACCATATGGCCGACAAACCAGAGGAGAAGGCCCGCAATCCAGAGGCGCAGACCAATGCCCAGCGCCGCGGCGAGCGTCGCGTTGACGATGGCAATAGACCGTGGCGCTCCGCCCATCAGAATCGGCTCGGTCAGCGAGCGATGCACGGACACGGTAAAGTTCGGAAGCTGCCCGTCCATCAGATCACCACTCCGCCGCCGAAGGAGAAGAACGACAGAAAGAAGCTCGAGGCCGCAAATGCGATCGACAGGCCGAATACGATCTGGATGAGCCTGCGGAAGCCGCCTGACGTATCTCCGAACGCCAACGATAATCCTGTGACGATGATGATGATGACAGCGATGATCTTTGCGACCGGTCCCTCGACTGATTGCAGGATTTGGTTGAGCGGCTGTTCCCACGGCATGTTGGAGCCGGCGGCCCGAGCTGAAGTAGTGGCGAAAAAGCCCGCAACGAATACAGTTGTCGAAACGACACTTGGCCGAAGTCCGGCGAGATTCATGATGGATCCCCTACTTTTGTCGGGACGCAATCGCCGGAAGGTCCAAGCCCCGTGACTCCGGCCAGTTCGGCAAGGCGGCGACTGGCACCGCGACCAGAGAGAACGGCGACGACGTTGATGGTTCCTGCGATCAGGGCACTGGACGGTGACGACGGCTTCCCGGATAAACTGCTCAAGCTGGCGCGGTGCACCGAGCGCGGTGCCGGCATGGATGGTGCCGATCCCGCCGGGTTGCCCCGTCCCCCAGGCCTTGAGCAGATCGAGTGCCTCGGCGCCGCGCACCTCTCCGATGGAACTCCGGTCAGGGCGCAGACGAAGTGATGACCGCACAAGATCCGATAGCGATACCACGCCGTCCTTGGTTCGCAGCGCGAGCAGATTCTGTGCTTTGCACCGAAGCTCACAAGTCGCTTCGATGAGCACCACTCGATCCGAAGTCTTCGCGGCTCCAGCCAGGAGCGCGTTGGTAAGCGTCGTCTTGCCGCTAGAGGTTCTTCCACCGGCGACCAGGATATTCTTCCGCGCTTCGACTGCGGCCCTCAAAGCGACGGCCTGATCTGAGGTCACGATCGCCTCGGCGATGTCGTCATCCAGCGTGAACACCGCGACCGCGGGTTTGCGGATCGCGAAGGCCCGCGCCGCAACCACCGGCGGCAATAGCCTCTCGAAGCGCTCCCCCGTTTCGGGCAACTCGGCCGAGACACGCGGGGCGCCGGGATGAACTGCGACACCGACATGGTGAGCGACGAATCGGACGATGCGTTCGCCGTCTGACGCCGACAGCACCTCTCCCGTGTCGGTCAAACCGCCCGAGAGGCGGTCGATCCACAACCGTCCATCGAGGCTCAGCATCACCTCAACGATCGCCGGATCGTCCAGGAAGCACGCGCTAGCCGGTCCGAGCGCAGTCCGCAGCATACGCGCTCCGCGCGAGGTCACCTCCAACTGACTTGAATGGATTGCCACCACCGTCCCCAATCATTGAGACCGTGCCCGAGCGGCCTCAGATGGAGATGATTAGAAAAGCGAGGTGCTGCTCAGTTCAATAAGTGATCATCCGATTCGTGGTCTGGCGTAGTAAAAGAAAGAACGCTCAACACGGGAATGGCCCACGGCGAACAAAACTTGCGTCCCTCCTCTCTCCGCGAGACTGGCCGCCCGTAAAGCAGCGGGTTGGTGTTCCGCGCTGCTATAAGTTTTTTCTCCCGACATGCCCGAGGAACGCAGGAAGGCGCGTCGAAGTCTGAAATGATGTCTCAGTGCTTCTGCCTAAGCAAAGCTGGTGGCAGTCGCGATAGGCCAGGTGCTAAAGCCTAACTGAGTGGTGCGGGCGTTACGCGATGCAGCGAGCTGCCGCAGCTCACCATTCCAAGGGCCCCTGTTTCTCCACAACAGCCTTCTCCGGCTCGACGAACCCTTTTTCACCAGCATGCCCCGTGTACTCCGGCGCCGATGAACAGTGCTCGATGACGGCTCGAAACCAAGGGATGGCAAACCACAGGAGCGCAGCTGCCTGGAGCGAGAGGCTGAGACCGAATGCTACCTGGTAGGCAACTATCGGATAATGCCCGTCGTGAGGAACCCACTGTCCGACGATCAATCCGGTGCCATATTGGACAACGAATGCCCAGCCGAAATGAAGAAGGTTCAGAGCACCATTGGCACGCGCAGCAGCTTCCATAGGAAAGTAATCCGCTATAATGGCGTAGCTCAGCACGGTGGCCGCGCCCATGACTGACACCACTGACCAAGGCAGCACGGAGGGCATCGGCACGCGAAGGATCAAGGCGAGTTCGGCCAAAATGAACAATCCACCGACCGCAGCCAATAGAATTTCGGTCGCGATGCCTCGCTTGCGCAGCTGATCCGCCATCGTACCCAATGTCAGAGCGCCAAAGCTTATTCCAATAGCCATTGCGAAGAGTTGATTGACCAGGCTCGACCGATCCAGGCCTTCCACGTCGGCCAACCAGGATGCGGCCCATAGCGAATGCAACGCCCAGGACGATCCGATACAGGTCGCCGAAAGCGGCGCAACTCTTAGGAATCGTGGATCCGAAAAGATGGAACGCAACGTCAGCCGCCTTCCGGGAGACACGGAGTGCTTTGGACTTTTGTCGCGCTCGGGAACGGTAAAATAAATCAACCCGGCGGTCACAAGGGTTGCGACGGTCAGAATTTCGAAGAAGCTTCGCCAGCCGATACAATTCAGCAACCAATCAGTTGGCCCCGTAGCGGTAACCGCTCCCAGCGACCCCAACATGATCATGCAACCATTGAGGAGCGCGATGCGCTCCTTTGGAAACCAGGTCACGACGGCCTTGAGGCCAGCCATCAATGAGGACGCAACTCCAAGCCCAATCATTGCTCGACCGACAAGAAGATCAGCAAATCGCTCTGCGGTACCGAACAGCGTGGCTCCGCCAACCGCGATGATCAGCAGTGCACTTTGGACCCTGCGTGGACCATAACGGTCAAGGAGCGCGCCTATGGGAATCTGGGCACTGGCGCAAATCAGAAAATAGACCGAGGCGAGCAATCCCGTTTCGGCGGCATTGAGCTCGAACTCCGACGCCAATAGCGGCGAAATTGAAGCATTGATGGTCCGAAAGAGAAAAGCAAGATAATAGCCGGCAGCAAACGGCAGAAACACCGAGAAGATCAGCCGCCAATTCGAAGACAGGCGCCCGTGCACGCGACCGTTGTTGTCCGGCGATTGCGGCGCGGAACTGGAGGGCGCCGGTCGCCGCTCTGGTTCGCTGCTTCTGGCGGCACTACGCGAACGGAGGAATGCGTTCGGAAGCTGATGAAAGTACGACTTGTCACCGCCCTCGGCGGCGGCTGCGGACGAGACGTCCTTGACGTTCGCGTCGTCGGCGTCAGGTTTCTCGTTCTTGCGCGCGGGTGCCTGCGATGGCTCCAAATCGCTTGGCTCGTCCTCGACAGTCCCCAAGCCCAAGCCGCCGCGGTCTTCGATTTTGAGACGCTCGATCGTCTCCTGCAGGAGCGATTTCCTCAGCCGAACCCGTCGATCGATTTGTTCGGCCAGAACCTTGAACCGCTCGTCGCCGAGAAGAGCAGCCTCCCGCTGTCGCGATTCCGGAAGTGGCGGCATGACCGCGAGGTGATATCGAGCGTGTAGCGCCAAGGTCTCGGCTATGATCCGCAGATCTCCCTCGAGACGGTCAAACCTGGCGCGAATATCCTCCAAATGCGGCTGCAGCGGATCTTCAGATGGGGCTGGGTTCAGAAAGCGTTCGAGGGCAGACTCGATGACCATACTCTTGCCCACGCCCGGACGATCGGTTGCAACTTCAAGCCGCTCGTATAGTCCTTCGGTCAGACGGACGGTTACCTTTCGAGACGCCGAGGAGCGACGATTGCGAGGTACTGAAATGGTCGCCTCGCGTTCGCCGGCCTGCACATCAACTTCGCCGTGGAGCTGCATGTTTCGCTCTTGTCCCTTTCTCTGGGCGCACCAATCGATGCCGCGGCGATCGCGGAGGGTCGATGACAACGATAAGGTGATTGCCCCTGACGGGATTGACAGAATGACACCGTCAGGATCGCTTCAACTGATCGAGGACAGCAATCGCATTCGTGCGTAGAAACGGAAAGAACCGGCGGTTTGATCAGGCGGAGCCGGCCTCGCCTTTTGTTGGATTGAGACTTGCCGCGTGGTCCGATTCGAGACTCACTTCCTTAAGGATGGTCGATCCACTGGCAAGGCGGCGGCCCAGAGCTTCGACAAAACGATCGTAGCGTTCAGACCCCTTAGCACGAGCTGCAGGACTCGATTGCTCGGGCAATGCAGGGGTTGACGTCAGCCAAAAGCGGATGAACAACGCGATCGTCTCAAGCGTGACATTGTCATTGCGTTCAAGCCGCTCAAGGACGCGCACGATGCGGTCCAGACGCTTGGAGATAGCGGCTTCGCGACGATCGGAATCGTCTGGCGAGAGAAAGGAGGCAATTGCAGCCTCGGCAACCAGTGACTTGGGCTTGCCGTGACGTTTTGCAAATGCCTCGAGCTCACCGAATATCTCTGGATCGAGGTAGATGCTAAGCTGGGTCTTTTTCACGCCGCGCCGCTCAAAGCCCCATTTCATCGTCGGGGTCGAGACTAACCGAACGTGCGAGGCTCTGCATTGATCCGGTCATGGCGGCCGGCTGTACAGCATCGGCATCACCGTCATCTGACAGGCCATCAAATTCGTTTTCGGCGAGCGGCGCCTTCATTGCAATTCCTTCGTGTTGCGACAGTTCTGGCTGCTGGCGAATGCCACCATTCACTTGGCTGCGCCTGCGCTTCTGCGCCGCAAGCAATTCGGTCGAGAGCGGGATTGGAGTGCGATCCGACCAATCGTCTGGCTGCGCGGCGGAGGTGAATTCAGCGGCGCGCGACGGCTTCAATATCCGGTGTTGGAGCTGCGGGTCCTCGTAGTACCGGACCTTACGCGCGCGCACCGGGTGGACCCCCGAGACCATCACAACTGCATCACTGGAGCAGAGCTGCATGACTTCGCCGGGGGTGAGCAGCGGACGCGATGTTTCCTGGCGGCTCACCATTAGATGGCCGAGCCATGGTGAGAGACGATGCCCAGCATAATTTTTCATGGCACGCATCTCGGTCGCGGTTCCTAGTGCGTCCGAAACCCGTTTGGCCGTGCGTTCGTCATTCGTCGAAAACGCGATTCGTATATGGCAATTATCAAGAATTGCGTGGTTCGACCCGTAGGCACGTTCGAGCTGGTTCAGACTCTGGGTGATCAGAAAGCTGCGGATACCGTAGCCTGCCATGAAGGCAAGTTGGCTCTCGAAGAAGTCGAGCCGGCCAAGCGCGGCGAACTCATCGAGCATCAACAGCAGCTTCTGGCGTCGTCGGTCGATATCCAGGGTCTCAGTTAGCCGCCGTCCGATCTGGTTAAGCACCAGCCGCATGAGAGGTTTTGTGCGAGCGATGTCTGAAGGCGGCACGACAAGGTAGAGCGACATGGGCCTCGGCCCGTCAACGAGGTTACGGATGCGCCAGTCGCTTCGTCCCGTCACCTTGGCCACGACAGGATCGCGGTAGAGCCCCAGGAAGCTCATCGTGGTCGACAAAACGCCTGAGCGTTCATTTTCGCTCTTGTTCAGGAGTTCGCGAGCCGCCGATGCGACAACAGGATGAACGCGCTCTCCCAGATGTGGGGTGGCTAACATCGCATTCAGCGTCGCCTCGATCGACCGCGATGGGTCAGATAGAAAGTTGGCGACACCAGCAAGCGTTTTGTCGGCTTCCGCGTAGAGAACATGGAGAATCGCCCCCACAAGTAAGGAATGGCTGGTCTTTTCCCAGTGATTTCGACGCTCAAGCGCGCCTTCGGGATCAACCAGGATATCAGCGATATTTTGAGCGTCGCGGACCTCGTAGTCGCCTTTGCGGATCTCAAGGAGTGGATTGTATGCGGCGCTTGCAGGATTGGTCGGATCAAACAAGAGTACGGCGCCGAAACGGGCGCGCCAACCGGATGTGAGCTGAAAATTCTCGCCCTTGATGTCGTGAACGATCGTGGAGCCCGGCCAGGTCAGCAGAGTTGGAATGACGAGGCCGACCCCCTTGCCGGAGCGCGTCGGAGCAAAGCACAACACATGCTCGGGGCCATCGTGCCGGAGATAGTGGTCGCCAAAGCGGCCGAGCACGACGCCCTCGTTTCCAAGAAGCCCCGCGCGCCGCACCTCCCGCGGATTCGCCCAGCGGGCTGAGCCATACGTTGTCACATGCTGAGCTTCCTTCGCCCGCCAGACCGAGAGCACGATTGCGGCACCTATAGCGGCGATCCCGCCGCTTGCGGCAATGCACCCGCCCTGGACAAAGATTTTCGGCGCGTAGGCATCGAATTTGAACCACCAGACGAAGAACGCAACCGGTTGGTAAATCGGCCAGTTCGCGAGCGTGAACCAGAAAGGCCCAAGCCGCGGCTGGAACGCCAGGCGCCAGGCCGTCCACTCGGTGGCTGCCCAAAGGAAGGCGAGCACGACCATCGAGACGAAGAGCAGTTGTCCCCAGAGGATTCTCGTCGCGGACATCGGCAGATGTGATGCGCGCCTGATGGGCAGGTGCAACGGCAACCTCTTAACGTCGCAGCGTCTCGCATCATAGCGTGGAGATCGGCAGGTCAAAGCGAGAGGTCACGCTTTCGTCGAAAGCTCCAGTCGACGCTGCCCGGACCGGAAATGCCGTCTACCTGTCTACCTAACTCACGCTCCAGCGACGGTGTCCACGGCACGAGCTGAAAGGCTAGGCCATTGTCAATCATGGCAAAGCGGCCAGATGCGAGCGACAGTCTTCGACGGTAGATACCTGCAACGGGCTCCCCTGTTTCAGCAGGCAAATGGGCCAGCCCTGTCTCCGAGGCCAAACGCCGGGCTACCGTATCGAGCTCTCGGCTGCGCAACGTAACTATCAGGTTGCGTCCGATTGTGACCTTATCTCCGTCCCGACGAGCAAGCCCCTGCTCCGACAGCATATCGACTCGCCGATCGAGCGCGGCCCGCACTTCGGCGCCGAAGCCGCCGCGCGCGAGATCGAGGGGTTCACGAGCAACCAGGTGCCGATCGAGCCAGGTTGCCCCATCCGCACTTACTTGCTGATCGAGATTAAGGTCCGAGCGAACTGCGAGCGCAACTCGCCGCCGGCCTCTTGCATCCTCGAAACGCCGAAGCTCTACAATGCCACCGATGGGGCCGTCGCCGGCTGCATGAATGTCAGGAAGCTTGATGTGATGCACACGCCCGTCAATCCCATCGAGAACTGCGAACGCGGAGCCTCTAAGCTCATCGTCGAAGCCGCGTGCAATGAGGCGGCCGATCACAGGTTCGCCATGGCGTTCGCCTTCCAGCGCCCAGGATGACAGCGCGCGAGATGCGCCATCCTTTGCGAGCGTCTTGTGCAGCCGCTTAATGATGTCCCCACGCTCACCAAGGGCGCGCAAGCGCTGCTCTAAATCAGCGGCGAGAGCCCAAAGCCCAGGGCCGGCAGGCTCAGCGAGTCCCAACCGCTCAAGCGTTCGCATCCGGCCAATTCGGAGCTCACGCAACGGGTCGATCCTTCCGTCACGTTCCGGCCGCAGATCAATGATCCCCTCCTCTTTTCCCGCTTCCCGGAAAAGCGCCCTATCAAGCCGTGTCCAGCGTTCGGCCGTAACCTCCGCATCAAGAGCACGCAGCACCTCAATCTCCGATCTGGGGCCAAGCTCGCGCGTGACTAGATCACCCGCACGAGCGCGCAGGCCTTTTCCGATATAATCGCGGCTGATGATAAGGTCTGAACCGTCGTCGGCGCGCCCGCGCACCAGGATGTGAATATGTGGATGCTCGGTATTCCAGTGATCGATCGCGACCCAGTCGAGGCGTGTCCTGAGGTCGTGTGAGGCCTGATCCATCAACTCGCGGGTATAGCCGCGTAAGCTTTCGAGGTCGCCCGCATCATCCGGCGAGACGATGAACCGGAAATGATGCCGATCGTCCTCGCAACGTTCTATGAACGCTCGGCCGTCTGCATCATCTCGGGCAGCATCGAATAGTTTCCCAGACGACCCGTCGCGGGTTACGCCTTCTCGCTGCAAGTAGCCGATATGAGCGCGTAGGCCGCCCGGCGAACGCATTCGTCGCACAACACGCGCTTTAACCATGGCGCTGCGGCTACGGTTTTGCAGGAGCCGAGTGGCAGCAAGGCTCGCCGCCCGCCCGCGACCGAACTTTCCGCCAGCACGACTTGCGCCCCGGGACAGACCGCCGGCCTTCTGCGCAGCTTGGAGCGCCTGCGCCAGGAACGGCTTTGTCCGTGGCCCGCGTGTCGAGCGAATTTGGCCTGGACGAACGCGCAGATCGTCTTCGCGGTTCATGGAAACCGCCGCAGGGTGTCGAAAGCTGTATCAGAACAACCACTTGGCGAAAGTGAGAAGTTGTGCTGGATCTCCGCAATGTTCCGAGAATGCTTGAATTTGCTCACAATCAGCAACCGACCGACGAGCCGCACCTTGCGGCTTTTATCCTGCCCTCGCCCTCGTCGGTTGCTCTTCCGCCGGGCCCAACTTCTCAATTTTCCGGGTTCAATGACTCGCGTCAGGTTGGCACGAAATGCACTTCCGATCATTGCGATGAACCCTCGTTTCACGGGCGGACGAACAGGCCGACCGGCGGCGGTCCCAGTGTTGAAGAACCTGCTGCAAACTGAGCGGTGGAATGGGACGCCCGCTGCGCTTCAGCTGCAGATCGAGCGTCAATCGACATGATGCCGGCACGTTCAACAAAGAGGGGGGCCTGCCGCCAAGCAGCGGCGCCTCCAACGCGGCGAGCGTCGGGCTCGTGCTTATCGGAGACCAGCAACCCTGTGACCGCAGCGACGTAGGCGACTGTTTCGGGCGGGAGGGGTCGACCTGTTGCCAGGTGCTGTTCATAGCGCAATGGTCCCGCATGATATGCCGCAAGGAAGCCGGCCGATCCGAAGCGATCGAGCAACTCTTTAAGGTACGCGGTGCCCGCGAAAATGTTGTCGTGCAGATCCAATGGATCCAGACCGAGTCCATAACGGTCGCTGAGTTCGACCCAGGTCCCTGGCAGGATTTGCATCAGTCCCATTGCGCGATGAGCTGATGTCGCGTTCTGGTTCCCTCCGCTCTCGATCTGCATGACGGCGCGTATGCAGCGCGCGGGAACGCCGAAGTGATCCGACGCTTCAGCGATGAACGCTGCGACTCGATCAGCTTGTTCAGCATGGGATACGTTCTGCGTGCACATTGCCCTTTCGAAGCAGGATACCGCCGCGATTGAGAACCCGATGGCGGTGAACATCGCAAGGATGCGTACGATTGCGCGAAGCGAATTCAAGCGAGCGCGAGACCACCCCACGTAGATGACTTCGCCTTCGCAAGTCGGATGGCGGCCAAATGGGCTTCAGAATTCGCCGGGAAGGAAGGATTGAAAGCCGGCCGGAGTGACGCCGAGCGGATGTGGGAGCGCGAGCGGATTGCATGATCACTCCTCGTCCGTCCACACCGGGACTGCCCGGCCGATCACTGAGGAGACGGGCAGCGGCCCGAAGTAGCGACTATCGAGGGAATCGGCCGACTGCCAGTTCATGACAAAGATCTCGCCTTCACCAATGATCCGGCATCCTTGCCAGCTTGGCAGCGGGCGGTTGCGGCCGTCGCGCTCACGGGCCCGTCCGAACTCGAGATCATCCACTGTGATGTCGAGTCCAATCCGGCAAACGGTTTGCCCTGGCAGGGCCAGAACACGCTTGAGCATTGGAACGCCGGTGGACAGGTAGCCATTCAGGTCAAGGAATGCGGCGAGCGGATCAGGCGGCTTCACGGCGACAAGCTCAGTGATGGTCAACTTTCCTGCTGGTTGCACGCGATAGAGCCCGATCGGAACGCTATTGGATGCGTTCCAGATGTAGCGCGGTGACGTTGGCCCGATTGTGGACAGTAGAAGAGAGGTCGCCGCAATAGTCGCGAGAAGCACTGTATATCGGCCGTTCATGAGGCTACCCTCCGACGGTGAAGCCAGGCCCGGTGGCGCGAGCGGGTGTACGTTCGTGGGTTCTCGTTGACCGAGAGACGGTTGTGAACGTGGTGCCAATAATCAGGAGCTACATCGGCCGGTTTGATGGCAAGCGCCTCCACTTGATCGATCAGTTGCAGAACGCGCTCGACCTTTGGCCAGCCGAACAATCGCAACAGGCTTTCGCCACCTGGGGTGACCCAGGGGACAGTCGAGTATCCGTGCCCCGGCACATGCGCGCGCAAGATATCGATGCGAGACAGCACGGTTCCAAAGTCATTTGACGTCCAACGGACGAACGCGAACATGCTGCCGGGCGCGAACGATACAACGCGCCGGTGGGGATCAATGACCTTCTGCGATGCGGGCTCGCCGAACCGAATTCGGTTCTCGATCCTCCTCTCGAGCCATAAGAGCTCGACTGTTGTGAGGTCGTTCATGTTGTTCCTCCGTCGGGTTGAAGAGGTTTGCAGAGGGGACCAGCGGCCGCGGCATCGCCGACGCTTCGAGCGGAGAGCCTTGGCGAGTACAGAACGGTGATGGTGGTTGCGCTCTGAGTGGCGGCGCCGGCCACCGCTGGATTTGTCATCTGACACGAGTCAGCGCCGTTCCTTACCCGCATAGGGAATGGGTGCGTGTCGTTTGGCGGGCAGAACCGTGCCGACGCCGGGATCCCGGGTCGACGTCTTGGCGCCGCGGTCGACCCATGCTTTCAGATCTTCGAGCGCATAAACGACGCGGCCGCCCAGCTTGCGATAGGTCGGGCCCGTACCGTAGGTGCGATGTTTTTCGAGCGTCCGTCCGGACAGCCCGAGAAAGCGGGCAGCTTCAGGTGTGCGCAGGTATCGCTGCAGCGCGCCAGCGTTGAGGTCAGGCATTTTCGGGGCTCCATGGCCGTGTGGAGCGCGAGCGAGTTTGATCGCGTGTCGACGGACACCATGGCGGAGGACAAACCCTTAGGGGGATGCCGAAGATGCCGGGACGACTTTCGGCACCCCAGCCTATTTCTTGCGCGATGGTGGACGGAGCAATGCACGATAGCCGTCGCTTATCAGCGCCAAGCCATCCTGAACCAGGCGAATGATAAGACTGCGCAGTTCGTGAGTCTTCCAGGAGCGCTCGGCAATCCGCTTTCGGTCAAACAGCACCTCGGCGATTTCGCGATAGGAGGCGCCGTCCACATGCCCGTCGAACGCACGCAGCGCCAAGGCCAAGCGCTGGCGCCGCTGTGCCGACAGTTGATAAAAAGAGGGTCCTGGCGGGCGGCCGTTGATGACGCGCCACAGGCGGTGTGCGGCGTGGGCGCGGATCTCATAGTCAGAATCGAGCGGCAATTCCGCGGAATAGAAGGCACTGAGCTCGGGCGCCTGTTTCAGCCAGAGGTGATATTGCACCCCTTCGATGCGCAAGACGACATGCCACCCGTCAGGTGCTTGTCTGATGCTTCCCGATGAAAGCTCGGCAAGGGGCAGCGTCGCCCGAGCAACCCGCGCTGCAGAGGCGCTGACAACGATCGGCACCACCGTGGGCAGGGCCTCGGGCGCCCAGAAGATCGTCTGTTCGTAAAAGGACCCCTGCGGGTCATGAGCGAAAGCAGAGGCCCCATCTCCTGCGAAATTCGGAGGTTNAGCCGGGCCCGGCCGTCGGGCAGTGTCAGCTCGGACGTGCTGGCCAGAAACGTGTCGACCTCGATCTCGACCGCCCTGGCGAGCAGGTCGCGCGCCCCGGCGCGGAGGATATCGGTCAGTGGATCGTCAACCGCGGAGGGCTGACGAAAAGCAAAAACGTTGGTAGTCTCGGTCATGGCGTATCGCTCTCCTTGAGGTTCTGGCAGGCTCGACACCCGCCTCGATACGCCGCCTCTCTCAACCCGTCATCACCCAGTTTCGGCCATAGCTCCATCTTCATCACCACAGGCAGCGTCCCATCATTCGACAGTGAAATTATGCTTTTGTGGAGCGAGCGCGTCCTTGTTGCCTTACCTCAGAATCACCCCCTGTCCGAACGTCAGACTGTCTACTGGACCGACCTGCGTGGAGAGAGCGTGCTGCTAAGCCATTACGATCCCGGGAGGGAGTTGGAGGATCTTTTGGTTTCAAAGCTCGCCGCACCTGAAGATCGTCCCGAAATCAAGCATCACGACGTCAGCCGAGGTATTATCAAGAGCCTGGTCAGTATGAAAGCCGGGATCAGTCTTGTCCTCGAATCGGATATCGGCGCCAATTTCGCTGGATTGGTCTACCGGGAGCTGCGGGATGGCACCGGTCCAAGCCGGCTTGACTATTCCGCCTATTGGCGATCTGAGAACGCGAGCCCAGCGTTGAAAGCCTTCCTTAAGATGCTCTCGGAGCGCTACCCGTCACCCTGACTCCTAGGATGACGCGCTCGGCGAGCCTTTAAAAGCTCCGATCTGTCGTCATAAACGGCGCCAACATGGGTGCAATGAGTTTGGCTGGATCCTTGATCGGCTGACCGATCTCGCGGGCGACAATTTCGGCATAGACGACAAGGTCGTGATGGACGCTAGCTGGCAATTCATGCATCGGCTTGTCGTCCTCGATTGCCTTGAGTTTGAGCTTAAGAATCGTCGTCACTCCTCTATAGGTATTCCGCGTCGGGCGGCGAGGGATCGGTCTCTGCGCGAATCGGAGGGACCGGCGGCCTTGGCGGAAGCCGAGATTGGGTCGAAACGGCTGCTTCGCTGAGTGAGTCCCCTGCCCGACGCCCTAACGCGAGGATGGAAGATGAAAGCAGCCCACGGCGAAATACTCGGCGAGCAGCACGCTACAATCACCGTGCCCCGCGGACGGATAGGTTATGAGCTTTGATTGATCTGCAATGCTGTCAGGCTGTAGTCGCCGGATGCTCCAAGCCCAACCACACAAACGAGTTCAGTGAGGCGCCGCTCGGCGCCGCGGCCCGTAAGAACGGCGATCACGTTGATCGTTTCGGCAATTAGCACGCGTGGTACAGTGATGACGGTTTCCTGGATCAACTGCTCGAGCCGCCATAGCGCGCCAAGCGCGCTGCCGGCGTGGATGGTGCCGACACCTCCGGGATGGCCTGTACCCCACGCCTTGAGCAAATCGAGAGCTTCGGCCCCGCGCACTTCCCCAATCGGAATACGATCGGGCCGCAGGCGGAGCGACGAGCGGACGAGATCGGAGAGCGAAACGACGCGGTCTTTTGTGCGCAATGATACGAGGTTCGGGGCTTGGCACTGAAGCTCCCGCGTGTCTTCGATAAGAACGACGCGATCGTTGGTCTTCGCGACCTCCGCGAGAAGCGCGTTGGTCAGCGTCGTCTTGCCCGTCGAGGTGCCGCCCGCGACCAAGATGTTCTTGCGCGAGTTGACAGCCTCTCTTAATGCGCAGGCTTGGCTTGACGTCATGATCCGAGCCGCGACATAGTCATCAAGGCTGAATACAGCAACCGCCGGCTTTCGGATCGCGAAGGCTGGCGCGGTAACTACTGGAGGCAATAGGCCTTCGAAGCGTTCTCCCGTTTCTGGTAGTTCGGCTGAGATTCGCGGCGAGGCGGGATGAACCTCGGCGCCCACATAGTGCGCGACCAGGCGGACAATTCGTTCCCCATCAGCGGGGGACAAGGTTTCGCCGGTATCTGCAAGACCAGTCGAAAGCCGGTCGATCCACAGTCGGCCATCGGGATTGAGCATCACCTCGACGATGGACGGATCCTCCAGAAAGCCTGCGACGGCAGTTCCCAGCGCGGTGCGCAGCATGCGTGCGCCGCGCAACGCCGTCTCCGAATCAAATGAATGGATTGCCACGATCACCCCCCTTCCTTTCCGAGGCACCTTCGGCGCGCTCACAGAGGCGATCAGAAAAGCCATGAACGCAATTACCGCAATACGGAGGCGATATCGTTCGTAGTCTGGCGTAGAAACAGAAACGGAACGAGTGCCGTTGCGATGACCTCCAAACTGGCAGCACGGCAAAGGACCCAGCGACAGCTCACCCTCAAGTCGGCATCTTCGTTCCCCTCTGGTGGAGCACCCCTGCAGCGGGGTGGCTGCTATTACCTTGTTGCGAGCGGCTTCAAACGTTCCTCGGGTTCACTCAACATTCGGCGTGCTGGCGGTTGGGGCCGCCAGCGCAGAGTTACTGTGTCGAGGCCTATTCTCGGCACCGGGGCTCGGCTCAATTTTTTCGGGAATGTTCGGTAACAAGTTTCGGCAGATCTGCGTCTTAGGCTAGTACCAAATATCGTCTATTGGGCGACATATCGAAAAAGGAGGGTGTGCCCCCAGAGGAAGAAATTGGATCGTCGTCAGCCTCTATATAGGCCATAGTCGCGCTGAGATTCCTATTCGGGTAAAGCGTGATGAAGCCTCACCCGCAACCGTATCACAAACAAGATGACCTCAGGCGTCTCGACCATTGCACGTTCGCATACGCCGCCTCATGGCGCAGCTATATCGCCTTCACCACTTGAGGGCTCTTGGGCGTGGTGGAAGACACCTTCTCACGGTCATGGGTGTGCTTGCCACAACTCACTTTGGTACGAAACGTACATATCCATTCTGCATGCTCGATTGTGACTAGTCAGGAAGCGCGCAACTGCTCCCTACCCTGATCCCGAGCGGGGCGTGCTACGCCGCCTCCAGCGATTTCGATGTCTGCGCGGTGGTATCCCCTCCACTCTTAATCTGCATGATAGAGCATATCCAGCGCGCAAGGACGCCGAAGTGATCAGACCCTTCGGCGGTGAGCGCAGCGAACCGATCGGCTGGTTCAACATGCGACAGAGTCTGCGCGCATCTCGCGGCTTCAATGAAGGATAGCTCAGCGATTGAGGGTAAGAAGAACGTGACGGCCGGAAGAAAGCGGGCGATTTCCCACACCGTATCCAAGCGAACACGCGACCACGAGGGTGCGCGAAGATACCCCCGCTTGCGCAGGCCAAATTGCGGCCAAACGGGCTTCGGATTTAGCCGGGAAGCAAGGATTGCGAGCGCGCCAGAGCGGCGTCGACCGGTTGATAGAGCGCGAGCGCTTGCATGAATACTCCTCGTCCATCAACGCCCCGACTGCCCGGCCGATCACTTGGTTGCGCTCTGAGTGGCGGCGCCAGCCACCGCTGGATTTGTCATCCGACATGAGTCAGCGCCGTTCCTTACCCGCATAGGGAATGGGCGCGTGTCGTTTGGCGGGCAGGACCGTGCCGACGCCGGGATCCCGGGTCGACGTCTTGGCGCCGCGGTCGACCCACGCTTTCAGATCCTCGAGCGCATAAACGACGCGGCCGCCCAGCTTGCGATAGGTCGGGCCCGTACCGTAGGTGCGATGTTTTTCGAGCGTCCGTCCGGACAGGCCGAGAAAGCGGGCAGCTTCAGGTGTGCGCAGATATCGCTGCAGCGCGCCGGCGTTGAGGTCAGGCATTCTGGGAGGCTCCGTGGCCGTGTGGAGCGCGAGCGAGTTTGATCGCGCGTCGACGGACACCATGGCGGAGGACAAACGCTTAGGGGGATGCCGAAGATGCCGGGACGACTTTCGGCACCCCCGGCCTATTTCTTGCGCGAGGGTGGACGGAGCAATGCACGATAGCCGTCGCTTATCAGCGCCAAGCCATCCTGAACCAGGCGGATGATCAGACTGCGCAGCTCGTGAGTCTTCCAGGAGCGCTCGGCAATCCGCTTTCGGCCAAACAGCACCTCGGCGATTTCGCGATAGGAGGCGCCGTCCATGTGCCCGTCGAGCGCACGCAGCGCCAAGGCCAGTCGTTGGCGCCGCTGTGCCGATAGTTGATAAAAAGAGGGTCCTGGCGGGCGGCCGTTGATGGCGCGCCACAAGCGATGTGCGGCGTGGGCGCGGATCTCATAATCCGAATCGAGCGGCAATTCGGCGGAATAGAAGGCACCAAGCTCGGGCGCCTGTTTCAGCCAGAGGTGATGTTGCACCCCTTCGATGCGCAAGACGACATGCCACCCGTCAGGTGCTTGTCTGATGCTTCCAGATGAAAGTTCGGCAAGGGGCAGCGTCGCGCGACCCCCCCGCGCTGCCGAGGCGCTCAGAACGATCGGCACCACCGTCGGCAAGGCCTCGGGCGCCCAGAAGATCGTCTGTTCGTAAAAGGACCCCTGCGGGTCATGAGCGAAAGCAGAGGCCCCATCTCCTGCGAAATTCGGAGGTTACGTGGCCGCCCGCCGTTCGAGCCTGGTGNTANGAGCTTCGATAGACGGCACTCCGCCGGATCGANTCCCAAGCGAAATCTGGCCTCTCGCCCGCTTTGGCGGCGTGTGCATACGCCTCCGGCGAGCGCCAGTCGAACTCAGACATTGCTCCAACTCCNCGCCAAGCGATTGCTGCGCNAGGTCTATGAAGGCNGGGGTCGCAAAGGAAGACAGNAATTACGCATCGCGTGATGCNNGCACGCGATCACTTCTGGTTAGACAGAAATNTNTTCTCNANGGCCGATTTNAGATGGCAAATNTTCCTAGTTTCCGGGGCCGCCNCGAAGCAAGTNGCGGAAGCCGTGGTCGGCCAACCATTTTGCACGAACCAGATGTGTATCGAACGCCTTGCGGGCCCGCGCAGGTTCGCGATCCGGATCAATATGCAGGACGATCCGCGCAACTTCTTNCCAGTCGGCGCCTTCGGCATCGGCNTCCAGAAGCCGCCAATAGGTGACCAGATGCTCTTCGTCATAGGACGTCAGCGACGGATCNGCGGGGGCCTGGTCGGCCACATCCGGGTCAAGCGGTGGTTTTTGCATGAAAGTCCCGCAACTCATGACGACAAACGTTACGATATGCGCGGTTGTCGCTGGCCNNAAGCCGACCTTTAGCCGCAGCCCCGGCTCCGGCCAGAAACCGCAGAATACATACTATAGGAGATAAACCTCCTATTATGTAAGACGCAACTTGCGCA
>NZ_AXAI01000038.1 GCF_000472425.1 Bradyrhizobium sp. Tv2a-2
CAGATTTTCCTTGGACTGCCGGATCAGAGAATATTCGGCGCCACCCTGATAGATCGGAACGGTGAGCTGCGCCGCCACACCGGCATTAAACGAGCGCTGGGTGATCAAGGTCTGCTCGTAGGCCTCCTGCGCCGTGGCTTGCAGGTTCACCGTCGGCAGCAGCGCCCCTTCATTGACCTTGACCGTGAGNAAGTTCACGTCGATGCCGTACATCGCAGCAGTGACGTTGGGATTTTCGATCAGGCTGATATCGACCGCCTGCTGCAGCGTCCCCGGCAGGAAGCGATCGACCGGCGAGCCGGGCGCGAGATTTCGCGGCTCGCTGCCGATGATACGGCGGTAGTTCGAGCGCGTCGTGTTCAGTTGGGACTCGGCGGTCAGCTCCTGGGTCTTGCCGGCGGCAAGCTGAGCTTCGGATTGCGCGACGTCGGTGCGCGTCACCTCGCCCACGTTGAAGCGATCGCGCGTCTGCTTCAGCGTCTGCTCGAGCACGCGGACGTTGCTCTTGTTGACCTCGACAATGGCAGAATCGCGCAGATAATCCATGTAGATGCTGGCGGCGCTGAACAGCACGGTCTGTTCAAGCACGCGCAGCGCTTCGCGCGACCCCGACACCTGCGCCTCGGCGGCGCGCGTCCTGTTGGCGGTCTGGTTGCCGTTGTAAAGCGTCTGGTTGATAGTGATGCCCGCGCTGCGCGGCGGATTCGTGCCATGAAGATCGGTACGCACCAACGCGGTCGGCGTGCCTCCCTGGGTGGCGAGCGTATCGGTGTATTGGTAGCCCAGGCTCGCGGTCACGGCGACTTTCGGGCGATAGCCTGACAACGCCTGCGGGACAGCCTCGTCGGTCGACCTCACCTGCGCCCGCTGCGCATTGAGCTGGGGATTGCTTTGATAGGCCTGAACCAACGCACCTTCGATCGTGTCTGCGAGGACAGGCGCCGGCCCCGCACACACCATCAGAAGGACCAGAGCCGCGGCTCCGGTAACGACCTTCACCCCATCCATTCCTGCTATTCCATTCATTCTATTGTCAGCCCGCGCGAGCAAGCCGAACCAACCGGTCAACCCGAGTCAGCGCCTATCCAGCAGCATAAGCTGGCCTCAAGCGCGACGGAACTACCCGGCGCCCCTGACTCAAATGAAACTCTGGAGCTGCTGCTTCCGGGCCACACTTCTGATTCAGAATGGGATTTTAACAGAGGTTAAGGGCGTGGAACGCCCCTAGAAGACGAAGCCGGGGACCCGCTCCATCCCCGGCAGGACCGGCGCGGCCGCGTCAAAAAGCGCACGGTGACCGAGATCGCCATGCGACTTGGTCACGATAGTGGCGCGCGCCGGCTTGCGCGCAGCGAAGACGCCAACCAGCCGGCCGCCTTCGCCAAGTTGCTCAAAAAGCCGCTCCGGAGCGACCTCCGTGGCGCCGTTGAGGACAACGACGTCATAGGGAGCACCCGCGCCATCGCCTTCGGCCGCCGCGGCCGCCCTGAGTGAAACATTCGTAAAGCCCAGCTGGCCGAGTATCAGATTACCTTTGGCGACCAAGGCGGGTTCACTCTCGGTCGCCGTCACGTTGGCTGCCAGGCGAGACACCAGCGCGGCAGCATAGCCCGTGGCACTTCCAACGATCAGCACCTTGTCGGTCGTCACGATTTCAGCGGCCTGCAGCAGCTTGGCGATCACCTGCGGCTTTATCATATAGCGCTTGGGCGCCCCGTCCTCACTCACATCCAGATCGAGGTCGAGATAGGCAAGCGCCCGCCGGCTTTCCGGGACGAACAGCTCGCGGGGAAGCGCGAGCATCGCGTCGAGGATGCGAGTATCAGTGACGTCATTGGTGCGCACCTGGCCATCGACCATTTTCTGGCGCGCAGTCGCAAAACCGGACATTGGAGAACCTGTCAAAAGCAGACGCGGAGCGACCTCCGCGGAAGTGAACTGGACCTCCGCCATCTTTGGTACAAGCTTTGCCAAAACGCAACACGAACGGCGTGCCAGATCCCCGCCGAGCCTCAGTCACCCCGTTTGCTTCTGCCAGGCGCGATCTATTCGATTGTGACGGCAAGCCGCCCGATCAATTGGGCAACCTCGTCCAAATGATTCAAATCATGCCTTTCGATCGCGCGCGCCAAACGGGCCACGCACTCATCGTCGCTCATTGAGAATATGTCGTTCGGAACGATCGAGGGCATCGAATCGAAGCGCTCGGTTCCAACGCTGTCTTTCATTGAATCAATCTCCTTGAACCCCCGGCACCAGCAAAGCTTTCGGCAAATTGAGTCGATTTGGCGTCAAGCGCTTGAGCCCGCGTCGGGGCCAAAGGAGACACGCGATTTTCCCCCAGGGTCCCGTCCCCCTACATCAAAAAACCGGAACAACTTGCTGCGACTTCGAGGATTTCCGGACCTGCCAACAATCGCGAACAAGTGTGAGATTCCTCCTATGCAAGCCGAAAAGGCTTTGTTATACGCTGGCCGCTCGCGATCTTGTGTATCGCTCATTCCTCGGTAGCTCAGCGGTAGAGCATCCGACTGTTAATCGGATGGTCGCTGGTTCGAATCCAGCCCGGGGAGCCAAACCTTCACGACATCGATAGACAGCACGACACGGCGCGGGTCGCGCAACCAACGCGCACCAGAGGCGCGATGCGAGCGCGCCTTCGCTCACGCTGCCTTGCCTGGTCTCAGGGAGCGCAGGGCTCCTCGCGGTTATCTGCGCTTTGCCGCTTCATAGGCGTCGCGATAACCGCGCGCAATCGATCGCACTCCGCGCCCGATGTCATCGTAGACCTCGTCCGGCAAGTTGGCCAGGGAGACGCGAAGCGACCACTCGGGCGCATCGAACCCGCCGCCGTTCAACAGCACGATGCCATGCGCTTCGGCCAGCCTGAACGCGAGATCCAGCGGGTGAACATTCTTTTTCAGGTAATCGACCGCTTCGTCGCCGATATTCTTGCGGGCCCAGAACTCGAAATCGATCAGGCCGTAATAGGCATCGTAGTTCGGGTTCGGGCTAAGTTTGTCCGCGAGGCCCAACCCGTCGAGGAGTGCCCACACGCGGCGATTGACGATCTCCATGCAGGCGCTCTGATAGGCCTTCTTCTCATCCAACATCTCCGACAGCGAGAACAGGCTCATCATCACCTGCTGCGGCAGCGACAGCCCGGCGGTGTGATTGAGCGCCACGTCCCTGCTGTCGGCGACAATGCGGTCGATGAATTTGAGTTTGCGGGGTTCAAGCGTGAGCGGCCCGTAGCGCTCGTCGAGCGCCTTCACCGCGCTTTCCGGCAGCTTGGCGATCATCTGGTCGAAGATATTGTCCTCATGCACCGCGATGGCGCCGAGCCTCCAGCCGGTGCAACCGAAATATTTCGAATAGGAATAGACGCCGATCGTGTTGCGCGGCAGTTCGCCCAGTAGCGACCTGAAGCCATGCACGAACGTTCCGTAGACGTCGTCGGTCAGCAGCATCAAGTCCGGCCGCTTGGTCTTGACCAGGTTGGTCAGCTTCGCGATCGTCTCGCTGCTTATTCCCATCCCGGACGGGTTCGCAGGATTGACGACGAAGAACGCCTTGATTTTCGGGTCTTCCAGTTTCCTGATCTCGTCGTCCGTGTACTGGAATTTGTTTTCCTGCGGCGCTTTGATCTGGACGACTTTGAGGTCGTAGTCCTCGAGATGCGTCATCTCGATGTAGGGCGTGAAGATTGGCGTCCCCAGCGCGATCGTGTCGCCCGGCTGCAGCAGGCGATTGGCCTTGAGCGATTTGAAGATGTAGCACATCGCAGCCGTGCCGCCTTCGACGGCATAGAGGTCGAATTTTCCGGCCGGACGCGGATTGCCGCACATCGCCCACATCAGATATTCGTGCACGATGCGCTCGTTGTGCACCAGCATGCGGTCGGGCACGGGGTAATTGTCGCCGATGATCGAGTCCACGAGCTCGTGCACGAAGGCATCAGCCTCGAAGCCGAACTTCTCGACCGCGAAAGGTAGCATCGCCGAGAGGAAACCGGCGCCGGGCATGTCCGCATGCTTTGCCAGCCACGCCTCAAATCGTCTTGCAATCCCCTTTGCCTGGGGCATGCCGCCGATACCGGCCGGATGCTCCATCACGTGCTTGCTCTCAGTGATGGCGAACTGCCCCAACAGGAAGAATCCCTCGCGCGGTGTCGTCGCCACCCAGTTCGGATTGCCGCGCCCGGCGTTGAGAAACGCCGTCTGCGTGCGTTTCGAATTACTCTTGGCCAGCGAGATCAATTCGTCCTTGATCTCGAAGGGGCTGAGCGCCTCGAATTTTTTCAACGTCAAAATATCAGCCATCTCACGCTCCCAAGCTCGAAGAGCATGGCGAGACCGGCGGAGCGATCGCCATGCCGAAGTGATGGAACGGGTGCAGGCTTCTGCAACCGAGGACAACTCAGGCTGACTCGGAGCGGAAGGAGTTGGTGTGAGGATCGGTACCGCGCTCTCTCCTCACATTGATCTATCTCAAGCCGCTGGCGCCTTCGCACCTGCAGCGCGTGTCCCGTAACGACCGTTGATTTAGATCAACGCTGCGTGGCCCGCGCCGCCCGTTCAATAGTGTGCGATAGCGCGGGTTCGCAGCTCGCAGGTGTGGGTTCTCGCGGGTGGTCCGCCGCATCGTCCGATAGCATCCGCGGCTTTAGGGATCGGCCGCAACGTCGGGTGACATGAACGGGTAACGTCATGATCAACTGGTTCGTCCAAACGCTTCGCAGCTACCCGGAGATCGCCATCTTCCTGTCTCTTGCGGCCGGCTACTATTTCGGATCTTTCAGCTACAAGGGTCTTGGGCTTGGTGCAGTCACCGCCACGCTGGTTTGTGCGGTTCTCATCGGCCAACTCGGCATTACGATCTCGGGCCCACTCAAGCCCACCTTCTTCTTGATGTTCCTGTTCGCGATCGGCTACGGCGTGGGTCCGCAATTCGTTCGCGGCATCGCGCACGACGGTCTGCCGCAGGCTCTGTTCTCCGTGGTCGTCTGCGTGTTGTGTCTCGCGGCCGGCTATCTTGGCGCCAAGCTTGCCGGGTATGATGTCGGCTCGGCGGCAGGCATGTATGCGGGCTCGCAGACGATCTCCGCCTCAATGGGCCTTGCCACCGATGCGATCAATCGCCTCGGCCTGTCGCCAGAAGAGACCAAGAAGCTTCTCGATGGCATGCCCGTCGCCTATGCCGTCACCTACATCTTCGGCACCATCGGCTCGGCGGTTGTGTTGGCTCTGGTCGGTCCTGCCCTGCTCGGCATTGATCTCGAAGCCGCATGCAAGCGCTACGAGGAGGAACATGGCGGCAAGAAGCAACTGGGCGGGCCGGGCACGGCCTGGCACCAGTTCGAGCTGCGGGCGTTTCGCGTCAATGAACGCGGGCCGGCGGTCGGAAAGACGGTCCGGGAGGCCGAGGCGTTGGTTCCCGATCAGCGCGTGTTCGTCGAGCGTATTAGACAGAACGGAAAGATCGTCGATGCAACCGCCGATACCGTGATTCATGCCGGCGACACCGTCGCGGTGGCCGGCCGGCGCGATGTGCTCGTCAACGTGATCGGCGCTGCGGCGGAAGAGGTCGATGATCGTGAGCTGTTGGCGGTGCCGATTGAAGGTGTCGATGTCTTTGTGACCAGCAAGAACGTCGACGGAAAGACCCTCGCCGAACTCGCGCAGGTTCCGGGTGTCCGCGGCGTCTTTCTACGCAAGATCACCCGGGGTGCCACTGCGATCGATATTCCGATCCTGCCGGGTACTCAGCTGCACCGTGGCGATATCGTTACCCTCGTTGGACGGACGCCTGATATCGCGGCTGCAACCAAGCTGCTGGGCTATCCCGATCGAGCGACAGACGTCGCCGACGTCGCCTTCATTGGCGCCGCCATCGTCATCGGCGCGCTGCTGGGGGCCGTGGTCTACAAGGTCGGCAGCGTGCCGCTGACCCTGTCCACATCGGGCGGTGTCTTGATTGCCGGCCTGTTCTTCGGCTGGCTGCGCTCGGTGCACCCGACCTTTGGGCGCATTCCTTCGTCTACATTGTGGTTCATGAATTCGGTTGGCCTGAACATGTTCATCGCCGTGGTCGGCATCTCGTCCGGACCGGGCTTCGTTGCTGGATTACAGCAGCTTGGCTTCAGCCTGTTCCTCTGGGGTGTCGTTGTTACGACTGTACCGCTGATTATCGCGATGTATGTCGGGAAATACGTATTCCGCTTCCATGACGCCATCCTGCTTGGGTGCTGCTCCGGCGCACGAACGACGACCGCTTCCCTTGGCATGATCAACGACCGCGCAAAAAGTCAGATCCCCGGTCTGGGCTATACCGTCACCTATGCGGTGGGCAACACGCTGCTGACGATCTGGGGAATGGTGATGGTGATGCTCCTGTCCTGATTGCAACCATACGCGATCCCAATTCCGGGTTCAGACTGTGGGGCTTCTGTTTAATATAATGATACGATCGGACGCAGCGAATGAACCCCTTGCCAAAGCTGCCGTCGACGGGTTGCTTCAAGGATATCCTGGCGCACGTGCCCTCGGACGCGTCGGCGGCGGGAGTCATCGGATCGGCCATCTCGGTGGCGCGCCTGTTTGCGGCTCACATCGACGCAGTCGCTGCCGTGGAGCATTCCGACGCGCGCCATGGAACGGCCGATGCGAGCGCGAGCGGGCTTCAGACAATTGTGGCCTTCGAAGATACCGCCGGAGCCGCGGCGGGTACGCTGCTTCAGTTTGAGGCGGCCGCCAAACAGGCAGGACTGTCCTATGGCAAGCGCCTGATCGCCGACCACAGCGACAAGGTCGACCGGATGCTGGCCCGCGCGTCACGCCTGTATGATGTCAGCATCATCGCTCAGCCAGACCCTGCAACCGTGAACACCGCCCAGCCTCAGGCAATGCTGTTCGATTCCGGACGTCCTGTGATCCTGATCCCACGCGCCCACCGCACGGGCATCGCGCTCGATCGCATCGGCGTCTGCTGGGATGGCGGTCGCTATGCCGCACGCGCCCTCCATGACGCCATGCCGCTGCTCGAGCTGGCCGGCTGCATCGATATCATCGCCATCAACGAACCCGGCGCGCGTCTCGAAGCGTCCGCGGAGGCGCTGGCCTCGTATCTCGCCAGGCGACGGCTCAACGCCCGCGTCGAGCAGCCAAAGGCGGACCACCTCGGCATCTATCACGCCATCATGGTTGCTGCAGCAGAGGCCGGCACCAAGCTGCTGGTCATGGGCGGCTACGGTCACTCGAAGGCCGGCCGATTCGTGCTTGGCGGAGTGACGCGGGACGCGCTGAAGGAGATGAGCCTTCCGACCTTCATGTCGTTCTAAGTCTTGGTCACGCGCGCGGATGTGTACCCATCGAGAGGCGCTGGATCGGATCGATCAGCGATCGCGCGGAAAATGGCTTGCGCAGGAACGCAATGCAGCCGGCCTCGCGGGCGGCGACAGAGACGGCGTCGCTGTCGCTCGCGGTGATGAAGATGACCGGCACTTCCTCTCCGAGCGTCTGCCTCAGTTCGAGGCCGGACTTCCCCTTCAAGTGGATGTCGATCACCAGGCAACACGCCTCGCCGATATCCCGTTCATTCTCGAAGCTTTCCGCGCAGTCGAAGACGACCGGATCGAACCCCGATGTTTTCAACACGCGCGCCAATCCCTTCAGCACCGAGGGATCGTCGTCAATGACTATGACCTTATTATTCGACAAGAGCGCTTGTTCCTGAGCCGCCGCTTGGTAGGAACTTCCAGAAATCTGGACCCGCGCGACTGCCTTTCATATTGGCTGTACGGACAATGTGCACAGGAATCGGGCTTTGGCTGCCAGAGCAGGATCCTGAAAAGTGTCCAGCGGCTTTTCCGGAAAGATCATGCCAATCAAAGATCTAATGCGCGATGACGATTCAGCCTGATCTCATCGCGCTTTAGTGCCCTCGATCCGATCCAGACGATCTCTCAGTGAGATTTCGCTCGAGCATGGCATGGCGATCAGACCTCGAGAGAATTCCAAGGTTTTCCGCGGCGAACACGAGCTCAAGCAGCGAATGGGCCTTGAACTTCTCCATGACGCTCTGGCGGTGCGCCTTCACGGTGCGCTCGGTGATGTCGAGTTCGTGCGCAATCTGCTTGTTGAGCCTGCCATGCACGACCAGGCGAAAGACCTCGCGTTCACGCGGCGTCAGCGCGTCGAACAGGGCACGCAGCGCAGCGATCTCGTGGCCGCGCGCCTGACCGGTGTGATGGCTCGCAATTGCCCGTTCGATCGCATCGAGAAGCTGGTGTCCAGGCACCGGCTTGATCAGAAAATCCTCTGCGCCCGCCTTGATCGTGCGCACGCTTGCGGGAATGTCGGGGTGACCGGTCAGGAATATGATCGGCAGGGTCGTTCCGTGTTCGATCAGCCGCCGCTGCAGCTCCGGGCCGCTCATTCCAGGCAGTTTAACATCAAGAATCACGCAGCCGGGGGCCGTCAGCGGGAGCTGTGCCAACAGGTCAGCGGCGGTCTCGTAGGTGAAGACCTCGTAGCCGGCGGCGCGCAGATGGCGACCGACTGCGGTCCTGAAGGAGGCATCATCATCGACGACATGCACAGCTGCGGTCACTTGGTCCGCCCCTTGTCGGCGGAAGCAAGCGGCAGACTGACGAAGAAGACAGCGCCCCCACCGGGCCGCTGGTCCGCCCAGATCCGGCCGCGGTGCATTTCCACGATCGTGCGCGCAATGGAAAGGCCGACCCCCATGCCCTGCTCCTTGGTCGTGAAAAACGGATCGAATACCCGGGCAAGCCGTTCGGCTGGGATTCCCTGACCGAAATCGACGACCGAGACAACGACGGACTTCCCGTTACCCGGTTCAGTCCGACCGATGACCCGGCGCCTCTCCTTCGGCTGCTGTTCTGCAGCATCCATCGCATTCATGGCAAGGTTGAGAACCACCTGCTCCAGCTCAATCCGGTCCCCCCACACGTGGAGGACCGTCCCTGCCAGATCGGTCTCAAGCTTGACGCCGCGGACCAACGCCTGAACGGCGAGGAACTGAAAAACATCACGAACTGTATCGTTGATATCGATCAATTCCGCTTCAAATTCGCCCTTCTTCAGCAGGCTCCGCAAATGCTTGATCACCCCGCTAGCCCGCTCATCGTCACGGCGGATGTCGAGGAGTATTTCGCCGATTTCGGCAAGATCCGGCGAGGGCCTTTTTAAAAGACTCTCCGCAGCCTCTGCATTGCTCAGGATAGCCGCCAGCGGCTGGTTGAGCTCATGAGCGATCGAGGCGGTCATTTCTCCTGCTGTCGCCCGCCTGTTGAGATGCGCGAGCTCCGACATCCGGCTGCGCGCCTCGATCTCGGCCAGATGCCTGCGCTGGCGTTCGTAGAGCATGCCCGTGATGAGAAGCGCCTGGATCAGTATGATGGCCACCGCAGTCAGCGATTGCCAGCGATATTGCTCCACGATGGTCGGGGTCCGAAAGCGGATCTCGCTGCCCTGCGGCAGGCCGGACTCCGCCACCTGCCAGCGTTGCAATTGGCGCCAATCAAAGATGGGACGGACATTGTCGCCGGCAGACAACGGAATGTTTGGCACGGGTTCGCCCGCGAGAACCCGCATGGCCTGCCTCCCCGCGTCGTGCCCGATGACACCGGGCAGTAGCAGGAATCCACCGATCGCACCGCGCCCGAGGAAAGTTTCGGACGCGATGACGATCGGCCGGTTTGCGGTTTGAGCGACCAGTTCCAGGGCGTGCGCCGGCGAATAAAATGTGCCCTCCCCGTCCGAATAGATTGCGGAGTAGATGATCGCGGATTGGGCAGGCAATGCAGCCACTCTGCGACGAAGCTCCTGCATGTTCACGCCGGAAAGATCTGTCACAGCGAGGTCAACACCGGCTTCCGGCATTTCGTCCTTCCAGTGACCAAAAATGGCCGGGTCCTTCCAAGCCTCGCCGACAAGAACAATTCTTGTCAAATCCGGCGCGGCCGCGCGCGCCGCGGCGATCATCTGGGCCAAAGTCACATTGGCAAATGTTCCTGTTGTATCGGGCGATAGCAACGCACGCGTCTCAGGCTGGTCCGGGACAAATCCGAACACCACGGGAACGTCATGCCACAGGGTCGCTTTGCTGCGCTGCAGAAACCTGAGGCTGTCGACACCGATCGCAACAATGACGCCGATCGGATGATCCGCATATTTTGTCCTGAAATGCTCGACCAGGCTGCCCTCGTATTGCGGGTCGCGAAATCGCGCCAGATCGAGGTTCTCGGCATAAATCGTGGCATGGGACTGGCCGCGCGCACTGGCCTCGTCGCGGATTCCCGCAAAGATGTCCGCATAGAACGAGCTGCGAACATCAGACTGTTCGAGCACCAATATCGATCCTTGGCGCTGTCCCGACGCCAGCAGGCACGTCGGCAAGACGCTCGCGACAAGCCAAATGATCACCGCCCCGAGTTGGCGCATCGCTCCGGTCAAAATCGACAGATCAAATAGATTTAAAAGAACAACTTTGCCCAGGGCCCCTTCCTGGGGTCCCGTTGCGGGCCGGACCGTCTTGGCCAGATTATCAGGCGACGACGGCGGCGCAACCCGCGCTCACGGCTACAAACTGACGCAACTGTCACGTTCGGGCTACCGTAATTGTCCTTAGGGACAATGGTGCAGTTAGCAGTCCTCCGGGATCATGCCCAACAGGGAGCCCTTTCAAGACATTTCTGTGACGGCCCCTCGCGTACGGAGTGCGTTAATGCTCAGCCGTTCAAGAAACCCAGCCAATCAACCGACGATCGGCGATATCATCCAGGAAGTGCCGGTCATCGCCATCCACGCAAGATTCGGAGCGTCGGAGGCTTGCTTCGGCAAGGACGAGGAAATCTACGGCGAGAGCGAGCCCGCCGATTGCATTTTCGAGGTGATCAGCGGCGCGGTCAGAAGCTACAAGGTCCTGTCCGACGGTCGGCGCCAGATCTGCGCCTTTCACCTGCCTAGCGATATTTTTGGACTGGAGAACGGCATCAATTATCGCTTCACGGCGGAAGCCATCGTGGAGACGACGGCCCGCGTGGTCCGGCGTCACAGCCTGGAATATGTTGCGGCAAGCGACATCAGGGTCGCCCGCAATCTCCTCAGCATGACCGCCAGGAATCTGCTGCATGCCGAGAACCATATGCTGCTGTTGGGACGCAAGACCTCGCTCGAGCGCGTGGCCGCCTTCCTTCTGGAAATGGATCAGCGGCTCAAAGGCACGGGAATGATCGCACTGCCGATGTGCCGGCGCGACATCGCAGATTATCTCGGGTTGACGCTTGAGACAGTCTCTCGCGCGCTATCCTATCTCCGCGACCAGCATGTTCTCGAATTCTCCGAGACCAGCCAACGCCAGATTGTGCTGCAGGACCGGCAACAGCTGCAAAAACTGGACTCTTAGTTTTGTGCTGATTCAGTCTTGTTCGGCCTGAACACAAGGCGCCGCGCCGTCGCGACGTTCCACCCAGCGTCCCATATCTTGCCACGCCTGGGCAACACGCACCCATTTCATGCGCTCGAAGCCGCTTGCGGCAAGAGCCATTTTCATGGCCGTCATTGCCTCGCGCTGGTAGTCAATCTTCGCGTCGCTGCCCATACCGCGATCGTCGCAACCAAATGAAAACATCAAGAACAACAGATCAAAATCAAGAAGATCGTCGGCGTAAGCACGTTCGCCGAAACCGAAACGTTCTCCAGCCCAATTTCGAGCCTACGCCGCCGCTTGTTTGGCCAGGATCTGGCGAAAATCGGTCGCGAGTCCGCTATAATAGCCCGCCAGTACCTCGTAGAGCGCCTTCTGCGCGCCGCCGGCCGCACGTTGCGCCGTCTCCTGGCACTTGGCAGCCTTGCTCTCGTATTTCTCGGCCTTAGCGCGAAGATCGGTCATTTCAGGTACTCCCGCCCATCTCGTAACCCTCTGCTGAAGATTCGCAGGCAGGCGGTGCGAAAACGTGACCGAGCCGGGGAGATTTTGCAGCAATGCGCTGGCAGGAAGATGGAACCGAGCGGGTCGAACGCCGGTAATTTTACCTGCGGCACGCCAGGTCAGGCGCCAATCGCACCGGTCGTCGACCGCCGTTGCGGTATTCAGCAAGTCGCACCCGCAACCCCTGTTTGAACCTTTCTCGCGCGCCAACCGACTTATCTTGCAACGAGAAGAATCTCTTGGAGGCGGTCATGAACCATTGGCGCGACACCATGGTCGATCAGCCGGAGCCTGATGGCGCGGCCTATCTGACCGGTTGGACGATCAGCGGGATCGCCGTGATCGCAACCATCGTCACGGTCTGGGTGTTCGGGATATAACGATCACGGTAGCAAGCGACCCCAAAGCTATGTTGCTGGAGCTTCCGGCAGCGCCTGAAGGTCCCTGCGCAATCCCTTGATTCCGTTGGCCCGAGATTTCGATTTGGGCACAATCGCAGCGCACAATCTCAGTCCCAGATCCTCGTTGAGTGACGCCGGCACATAAGTGAGCTGCCTGCTCGTTGCTGCCCTACCCCCGCCCGCGATTCCCGAAGAACGATCGCGATTTGTGAACCAGTTCATATTTGAGCGGCACCAGGCCTGCTAGATGCACCGTGCTGGGGGATTTCAGGGGCCCAGTCACGTGCGCCGCCGGGACAAGATATTTCGAGCCCGACGGCGTAAATTTTTTTCGGGCGGTCAGTTTGCCAGTTCAGTCGCCTGGCCGCCGCCGTAAAAACGGACATCGATTTCCTGTAGCGCACGCCGCACCCGGTGCGGCCGTGATCGGATCGACCCGAGGCTTGGACACGCCAGCCCCGTTCGGGCCTCTTTTGATTCGGTTGTCGCTTAGGAGGTGGGGCCGCCTCATTCCCTGAAATCGGGCGGCCCCAGTCCCTAAGCCGCGATGAGATTGGGTGGAATCGTCATCGCGCTTTGAGCATGATCTTTTCGGAAAACCGCTGCACACTTTTCCGGATCATGCTCCAGCTGCGCCGCCAGCCGAGGAAAAGCGGAAGCGAGCCGCCGCAAATTCTGTCACGGAGCGTCACCGGATCGGAATTTTTCAGGAAACTGGGATGGTATTGCTGGAGGCCACGACCAGAATTGAACTGGTGTAAACGGTTTTGCAGACCGCTGCGTAACCACTCCGCCACGTGGCCCCAGGCGGGGCGTTAGATACAGGCGATCAGGGGGCTAGGCAACCGCCCTAGCTGCATTCTTTGCAAGGTCCGGTGCTTTCACCGAAATCCGGCTGTCAGGGAGACCTGCCGGGTCCGGTGGAAAGGCTTGGCACCGGCTGTGAATTCCCGCGCAGCAAGCCCTTGTGTTTGCGGGAACAATCCTCAGTCACGGATGTGTTGAGATGCTGCGGAAAACCCGCCTGACGAATAGCCGGCTCGGTGGCCTTCGACGCCATCAGCAGGCGGCGTACCAGCCTTCCGGGAACGGGATCAGCGGCCACGCCCGCCCATTGTCGTTGGCGGCCTTCCGCTTTAAGGGCGAACGAAACAGCGGCAATTGAGCGAGAAGAGCGAACATTTTGTCCTCCCCATGATCCAGCGCCAACTCGCTCCGGACCACATCCAGCAACTGATCAAATTCTGCTTCGCTCATTTTGCGCTCTCCCCAAATCTCGGGTGGCGCAACCTCGCAAAACATTTTTGTTTTCGAATTGAGCGGATCGCTCAAATTGTAACGACCCGGCGGCCGGAGCCGCCTTGGTTAACAATGTCCTATTGTTCCCTGCGCCGACCCTAATCGATCGCATCAGCTGGAAAGTGTGAGACGAGTCACATTTTCCCGGAAAAATTTCCCGTAATCGACAGCGGTTGCCGATCACCCTACTGCGCGCATCGGCAGGAGCAAAGGGAAATTGCGTCATGGGTCAAAGACCGATTCAAATCAGGCGCTCTGGGCGCCCTGCGGCGCTGCTCGGGTTGCTGCTGACACTGGCCTCAGCGACGTCCGCCTTCGCCGTCGGGACGCCGGAGCAGCGCCGGGCCTGCACCCCGGACGTCTACCGTCTGTGCGCCGGCGAAATTCCCAATGTCCGCGCCATCACCGAGTGCCTGCGGCGCCAGAAGGCCAGCCTGAGCGAGGCCTGCCGCGCGGTCTTCGAGCAGTAAGGACCCTCTCCTCCCTCAGAGCTTCCGGCGCCGGCGGAAATCGCGCTGCCGCCGCGGCTTTGGCCGCGGCGCAAGCTCAGGATTCGAGCCCTGAACCTCGCGAAAACGCGCCAGCATCCGACCAAAGGCGGCTTGCAGCGTGGCGGCGATTTCCGGCCGCTTGTCCAGTGCTGCCATCAGCACCGCCGCCGCCTCCAGCGTCGACAAACCGTCACGACGCGGCTCGCGACGCAGTTGCCCATAGGCCGAGGGTCGCTTCGGCCCCAGGATCACGCGCTGGCATTTCAGCATCCATGGATTGCGCCACCACAATGCCTTCGCCTGGCTCCAGGTACCGTCGAGCAGCACCACGCCCTCGATGCGTTCCAGGATCGCACGCTGGTTCTCGGCCATCTCGCCCTTGCGGTTAAGCGCGACGACCTCCTTTCCCGGATCGAGCGCGGCGGCCTTTGCCGAGCCGAGATAGAGCACCGCCCAGCGCGAGGGGTCAGCGACAGGTCGGCCCAGCGCCTTGGCAAGGCTCGGCCAGGACAACCCGACCTTCATGACCGCGTTCGCAAAGTGCAGCGCGGTCAATCGCGCGGTGCCAAGCGCGCGGTCCTGCTCCTGTGGATGCTGCAGGATCAAAAGCGAAAGCCGGCTCTGCAGGGGGGTGACGCTGTCGCAGATGCATAGCGGCAACGGCTTCCGGCAGCGCGGGCAGTCCGCGACGGCGTCCGCGCCGGCGACATCTTCGGCTGGATTTGAGGCTGGGTCCGACATTGCGCCGCCTATACGCCCACAGGCCGCAGGCTTCAACACGACCTGAAAGCGCAAGCGCCCCTCCCGCAACCTGTTTGTTTTGCTGAGACAGGCAACAACGTATTCGCCATGCCGGATACCGCCTTGGCGCAAGGCGGAACCGAGTCTAATATTACAATTGCAATAATACAGTTGCGCTGAACGCCCGCGGGGGCGCGCTCTGGTCCGGCGAAGGTCGAGTGAGGCTCGACCCCTGACACGTACCTTCGGACACAGAGCCACATGAGTGGTGGACTCTATGCCCGACGTCATTCCGGTGACCCCGGACAACGCAGATGAGAAGCTTGCGGACTTGCCGCGACTGGTCAGGCTCGCTCTTGGTTTTGCTGCGCGATTAAGGCGCGGCACGCTTGACATCGCCCTGCCCGATGGCCGCACCATGAGAATGGGCGGCCTGGAGCCCGGGCCCGCGGCGGCGATGACCGTCTACAACTACGGCTTTGCCTACCGCCTTGTGAACGGCGGCGACATTGGAATTGCGGAAGCCTATCTCAACGGCGACTGGGACACGCCGGACCTGACGCAATTTCTCTACTTGTTCTGCGTCAATCACGACCTGATCCAGGCCATGCTGGCCAACAAGCCGCTGATCCGCTTCGTGCAGGTGGTGCGGCACTGGTTCAACCGCAACACCAAACGTCAGGCCAAGCGAAACATCTACGCGCATTACGACATCGGCAACGCCTTCTATTCAGCGTGGCTCGATTCGAGCATGACCTATTCGTCGGCGCTGTTCGATGATGACGCCGCTGATCTCACCTCGGCGCAGAAGAACAAGTACCGCAGGCTTGCCGAAGCCATCGATTTGCGGCCCGGACAGAAGCTCCTGGAGATCGGCTGCGGCTGGGGCGGCTTTGCCGAATATGTCGCCAAGACCTTCGGCGCCAAGGTCGTCGGACTGACGATCAGCAGGGAGCAGCGCGATTTTGCGCAAAAGCGAATTCACGAGGCGGGCCTTGCCGAGACAGTCGAGATCAGGCTGCAGGATTATCGCGACGAGCGCGATCACTACGACCGCATCGCCTCGATCGAAATGATCGAGGCGGTCGGCGAGCAGTTCTGGCCGAAATACTTCTCCACGCTCGCGGATCGACTCAAGCCATCAGGGCTTGCCGGCATCCAGGCCATCACAATTCAGGACAGCATGTTCCAGTCCTACCGGCGCGAGGTCGATTTTATCCAGCGCTATGTGTTTCCGGGCGGCATGCTGCCCTCGCCCCAGGTCCTGAAGATGCTCGGCGACCGCTTCGGAATACCTGTCATCCGCGAGCGCATTTTCGGGCAAGATTATGCCAAGACGCTGGCGACCTGGCGGGACAATTTTCGCGCTGCCTGGCCCAATCTGAAGCCGCTCGGCTTCGACGACCGTTTCCGGCGGCTGTGGGAGTATTATCTGGCCTATTGCGAAGCCGGATTCCTGTCCGGCAACATCGACGTGCGGCAGGTGGTCTTCGCAAAGCAACGATAAATAAGCTGGCTTGCAACTGCCGGCCGACCTATTACGTGTGCTGGACCCCCGAGGAAACGACCGGCATTTCAAGAACATGATCTTCAACAAAGACGTCGTCGAGGCAATCGGCAACACCCCCCTCATCAAGCTCGTGCGCGCATCCGAGGCGACCGGCTGCACCATTCTCGGCAAAGCCGAGTTCATGAATCCGGGCCAGTCCGTGAAGGACCGCGCCGGCAAGTGGATGATTCTCGAAGCCGAGAAGCGAGGCGAGCTCAGGCCCGGCGGGCTCGTGGTGGAGAGCACCGCCGGCAACACCGGCATCGGGCTTGCGCTTGTGGCGAGTGCCCGCGGGTACCGGACGTTGATCCTCATTCCGGACACCCAGAGCCAGGAAAAGAAGGACATGCTACTGCTGTCCGGTGCCGAGCTTCTCGAGGTACCGGCGCTGCCCTATTCCAACCCTAACAACTACCAGCACGTCGGTCGCCGCCTCGCCGAACAGTTGCGCAAGACCGAGCCCAACGGCGTGCTGTTCGCCGACCAGTGGAATAATCTCGACAACCCCAAGGCGCATTACGAATCGACGGGTCCGGAGATCTGGCAGCAGACCGAGGGCAAGATCGACGGCTTCATCTGCTCCGTCGGCACCGGCGGCACGCTCGCCGGCATCAGCCGTTATCTGAAGGAGAAGAACAAGAACATCGTGATCGGCTGCGCCGATCCGAATGGCTTTGCCATGTACGAGTATTTCAAGCACGGCGAAGCCAAGAATTCGCCCGGCAACTCGATCACCGAAGGCATCGGGCTCGGCCGCGTGACGCCCGTCATCGAAAGCGCGGGCAAGGTCGACGAGGCCTATATCATTCCCGACGAGGAAGCGGTCAACGTGATCTTCGAGCTTACCGAGCGCGAGGGTCTTTGCCTCGGCGGCTCGACCGGCATCAACGTCGCCGGCGCGATCCGCCTTGCCCGCCAGCTCGGCCCTGGCCACACCATCGTGACCATTCTGGCCGACTCCGGCGGACGCTATCAGTCCAAGCTGTTCAATCCGGAGTTCATGCGCGGAAAGAAACTGCCGGTGCCGACGTGGCTCGAGAAGCGCACGAAGATCGACGTGCCGTTCGAGTAAGGCGCGGTGTGCGGGGAGCTAACCCCGGAGATGAAGGATTCCAATCGGCCGGCGGACGACGCGACGGTCCAGGTCGACGAATCCACCGGGACGCCGACGACGTCTGCGCTGTTTCTAGCCGCTCTGGGCCACCTGCGCGCCGGCCGTGCAGGCGATGCAGAGGCCTGCTGCCGGGAGGCCCTCGCGCTCGACAGCGAGCACGCTGACGCGCTGCATCTGATGGGCCTCCTTGCCTTGCAAGTCGAACAGTACGGCCAGGCCACGGACTGGATCGCGCGCGCAATCCAGCGCGAGCCGAAGCCGATTTATTTGACCAGTCTCGGCACCTGCCTCTCGAGGCAAGACCGAGGCGAGGAAGCTCTGCAGGTCTTCGACAAGGCCGTCCAGCTCAAACCTGACGATGCCAATCTCTGGCGCGACCTTGCCAACGCGCTGGTCGCCCTCGAACGCACGGACGAGGCTGTCCTGAGCCTTCAGCATGCACTCAAGCTCAACCCGCAGCACTGGGAGACGGCGAACCAATGCGCGGTTCTTCTCCACGGTCTCGGCCGTGTCGAGGAGTCCCTTTCCTATCTCGACCTCTGCGACGCGTTGCGGCCCAACGACGTCGCAACGCTGCAGAGGCAGGCTGCGTGCCTTAGCAACCTGAAACGGTTCGAGGACGCGCTCAGCCTTTGTCACAGGTCGCACACGCTTGCGCCCCACGACGCCGCCATTTGCAACAATCTCGGCACCGTCCTTCGTTCCCTGGGCCGGGACGAGGACGCCTTGCCATGGCTCGACCGCGCGCTCTCGCTTCAACCGGGCTTCCGAGACGCGCTGCATAACAGGGCCGCCGCACTCGCGAAAATTCGCAAACTCAGCGAAGCCATGGCGGTCTATGAGCAACTCAGGACGGACGATCCGACCGATGCCTTGGCCGAGTTGGGGATTGCCCATCTCCAGTTGCTGACAGGCAATTTCGGGGCGGGCTGGGCCGGCCGCGAGGCGCGCTGGAAGATGCGGCGAAACTATCCACAATTCGCACAACCCGTGTGGCTCGGACGGCAAAGCCTTGCGGGCAAGACGATTCTGGTCGCCTCCGATGAAGGCCTGGGAGACACTTTACAGTTTGTCCGCTACGTGCCCATGCTGGCCGAACGCGGCGCGCGCGTCGTCCTTGTCGTTCAGGACCCGCTCTATCCGCTGTTGTCGAAATTGCCAGGAATCTCGCAGTGCCTTCCAATGTCGGCAACCCGTCTGCCGCCATTCGACTTTCACTGTCCGCTCATGAGCCTGCCGCTCGCCTTTGGCACTACATTGCAGACGATCCCGGCGTCGATCCCCTATCTGCCTGCGCCCGATGATGATCGTGTGCAGGCTTGGCAGCGGCGCCTCGGCACGCATGATCGGCTGCGCGTGGGGCTTTGCTGGGCAGGGAATCCAGGGCAGCCGGACGATCACAACCGCTCCATCGCCTTACGCACATTTTTGCAGCTGTTCGACGCCGACGCGGTGTTCATCAGCGTCCAGAAGGAGACGAAACCGGAAGACCAAGCGGCGCTGCGGGAGATGACCGGCATGATCGACATGACCGGCCACCTCACCGATTTTGCCGAGACGGCGGCGCTGCTCAGCTGCCTCGACCTCGTGATATCAGTGGAGACCAGCGTGGCCCACCTTGCCGGTGCGCTGGGACGTCCGACCTGGACGCTGCTGTGCTACACGCCGGATCACCGCTGGCTGCTCGATCGCGACGACAGCCCTTGGTACCCAAGCATGCGGCTGTTTCGACAGGATAGCCCTGGAGACTGGCAGGGCGTTTTCGATCGGGTGAGACGCGCGCTTGAGAAGGAAATCGCATCCCTTCAGGCCGATGTAGCGTTCATTCCGGAATGATGCTTTAGCCTGATCCCACCGGATGCCGTCCTAGTGCCGCAAAATCTGGCTCAGGAACAGCTTGGTACGCGCGTGCTGTGGATTGGCGAAGAAATTTGCTGGCGTGTTGGACTCGATGATCTGGCCCGCATCCATGAACACCACGCGGTTCGCGACTTCCCGCGCAAAGCCCATCTCGTGCGTTACCACCAGCATGGTCATGCCCTCCTTGGCGAGGTCGACCATGGTGTCCAGCACCTCCTTGACCATTTCGGGGTCGAGCGCCGAGGTCGGCTCGTCGAACAGCATCACCTTGGGGCTCATGGTGAGTGCGCGCGCGATCGCGACGCGCTGCTGCTGGCCGCCGGACATCTGACCCGGATATTTCTGCGCCTGTTGCGGGATCTTGACCCGCTCCAGATATTTCATCGCCGCAGCCTCCGCGTCCTTCTGCGGAATATTGCGCACCCAGATCGGCGCGAGCGTGCAGTTCTCCAGCACGGTCAGGTGCGGGAACAGGTTAAAACTCTGGAACACCATGCCGACCTCGCGGCGCACCTCGTCGACGCGTCGCAGGTTCGGACCGAGCGCGATGCCGTCGACGACGATCTCGCCTTCCTGGAATTCCTCAAGCGCGTTGATGCAGCGGATCAGGGTCGACTTGCCCGAGCCGGACGGGCCGCAGATCACGATGCGCTCGCCCTTGCCGACTTCGAGATTGATGTCGCGCAGCACGTGGAAGTCGCCGTACCACTTGTTGAGGCCCTTGATGCTGACAATCGGATTTTCGGTCATGATGGTCTCGGTTCAGTTGCGCCGGAACGGATTGAGCCGGTGCTCGACAAAGAGCGAGTAGCGCGACATTCCAAAGCAGAAGGTGAAATAGATCAGCCCGCAGAAGGCAAAGCCGGTAAAGGCGGTGGTCGGCGTGGCCCAGTTCGGATCGGAGAATGAGGCGCGGAGCTGCCCGAGCAGGTCGAACAGCGCCACGATCGACACCAGGGAAGTGTCCTTGAACAGCGCGATGAAGCTGTTGACGAGGCCGGGAATGACATGGCGCAGCGCCTGCGGCATCACCACGAGCGCCGTCGTCTTCCACCAGGACAGCCCGAGCGCGCTCGCGGCCTCCCCCTGCCCGCGCGGAATGGCCGCCAATCCGCCACGGATCACCTCGGCCTGATAGGCACCGGCAAACAGCGCGATTCCGATCAGCGCACGCATCAAACCATCGACCGTGAAATTGCCGGGCAGGAACAGGGGCAGCATGTAGGTGGCGAAGAACAGCACCGTGATCAGCGGCACGCCGCGCCAGAACTCGATAAAGATGATCGAGAAGACGCGGATCAGCGGAATGGTCGCGCGCCGCCCGAGCGCAAGCGCAACACCGATCGGCATCGAGGTGACGATGCCCGTGACGGACACCACCAGCGTGACCAGGAGGCCGCCCCAGAGCCTGGTATCGACCACCGGCAAGCCGTGACCGTCGAGGCCCATCACCGCGATGACGATGGCGATTCCGGCAAAACTTGCCAACGAGGTCGCAAGCGCGCGCCATCCGGTGCGCACGCCGCCGGCAAGCGCGAACAGCAGCACCGATACGATGATCGCGGTCAGCCCGAAATCGACCCAGACGGGATAATGCGAGCTCTGGATCTGGTCGCGCGCCCAGACCAGCGGTGTGAGGATCAGTGCCAGCGTCACGCCGATCAGCGCGACGATCTGACCCAACAGCCACAACAGCGATCCGACCACCGGCGTGGTGGCCGCCGCCCGCACCAGCGCGTCGCCGGCACTCTTGATGCTGTCGGCGAAGGCCGCAAGCAGGCTCGTGATCCAGCTCACGCCAAAGCCGCTCAGGCCTCCGCCATGCAGCAGGAAGAACGCGACCACCGGAAAGGCCAGGAAGAATAGGCCCGCGTTCAAACCCTTGGCAGGCAACCGCGGGATCAGCATCGGCACCAGCAGCACGGCGGCGATCACGAAGGTCAGGTTGACCCGCCAGCGCTCCTCGACCGGATAGAAGCCGTAGATGAACTGGTCGAGCTTGGCGCCGATATAGGGCCAGCAGGCGCCGACGGGATGCCCGGCGTTTTCCGCAAGGCACGCGTTGCGGTCGGTGCCGTGCCAGACGGCGTCGACCAGCAGGAATCTGAGCGCGGGGACGACGGTGTACCAGACCAGCAGGATGCCGAGGATCGTGAGCAGGATGTTGGTCGGCGAGTTCAACAGCCGTGTCCGGATGAAACCGATGAAGCCCGTGGTTTTGACCGGCGCGGGCCGCTCGGCGACCATCGCATCGCGAACGAAAGAGGATGCGGTGACGTCGGTCATTGCGCGAGGCTCCGGCTCAGCCGCCATCCGTAGAAGCTCATGATCGCGCTCGTGGTCAGCGACAGCAGGAGATAGACCCCCATGGTGATGGCGATGATCTCGATCGCTTGGCCGGTCTGACTCAGCGTCGTTCCCGCGAACACCGAGACGAGGTCGGGATAGCCGATCGCGACCGCGAGCGAGGAATTCTTGGTCAGGTTCAGATACTGGTTGGTCAGCGGCGGCAGGATCACCCGTAGCGCCTGCGGCACCACGATCAGCTGCAAGGTCGTGCCTCGGCTGAGCCCCAGCGATGCGCCCGCTTCCATCTGTCCCCTGTGCACCGACAGGATCCCAGCGCGCACGACCTCGGCGATGAAGGCCGCCGTGTAGGTCGACAGCGCGACCGTCAGCGCGACGAACTCTGGAATGACGCGCGTGCCGCCGGCGAAGTTGAAGCCCTTGAGCTGCGGTACTTCAAAACTTAGCGGCGCGCCGAAGATCAGCGCACTCAGAAGCGGTAACCCGACGAGAAGCCCGAGGACATAGGGCCAGATCCTGATCGCCCTTCCCTTCTGGAACAATTGCCGGCGCGCGTAGTAGCGCAAGGCCAGTACAGCGATGACCGCAACGGCGACGGCAATGAGGAACGGCTCCCATCCGGATTCGCCGATCGCCCGGGGGATGACCAGGCCTCGGTTGGAGAGAAAGAAGCTGTTGAACAGCGAGATGCTCTGCCGCGGGCCGGGCAAGGCGGCAAGCACCGCGAGATACCAGAACAGGATCTGGAACAGGAGCGGCAGGTTGCGCACCAGCTCGACATAAGCGCCTGCGACGCGCGACAACAGCCAGTTCGGCGACAGCCGCCCCAGACCGACAACGAACCCGATCACGGTGGCAAAGAAAATGCCGATGATCGAGACCAGGAAGGTATTGAGCAGGCCGACCAGGAACACCCGCGTATAGGTGTCAGAGCCGGAATAAGGAATAAGGCTCTGGCTGACGTCAAAGCCCGCGGTGTTCTTCAAAAAGCCGAAGCCGGAGGTGATTCGCTGGGCCTCAAGATTCGTCCGGGCGTTGGCTATGATCTCATAGCCAATCCAGGCCAGTGCGATCACGAACACGATCTGCAGTGCGACGCCGCTCCAACCCGAGCGGCCGCCGAGCGCCCGCTTGAGGCGGAATATGAGTTGCGGCGGTGGTGACCTTGCTTCGATACTCATCGCCGCAACCGTTGGCCCAGGTAGCAGAGATCAGCGGATCGGCGGCGCGTACTGGATGCCGCCCTTGTTCCAGAGCTGGTTCAGCCCACGGGCGATCTGCAATTTGGAGCCGGCGCCGACATTGCGGTCGAAGGATTCGCCGTAATTGCCGACCGCCTTGATGATACGGTAGAACCAGTCCTTGGTGAGGCCGAGCTGCTCGCCAAGATTGCCATCGGTGCCGAAGGCACGCTTCAGCTCGGGCTTGTCCGATTTCGACATCTCGTCGAGGTTCTTTTGGTTGACGCCCATCTCCTCGGCATCGACCATCGCAAACAGCACCCACTTCACGATGTCGAACCACTGGTCGTCGCCATGGCGGACCATCGGTCCCAGCGGCTCCTTCGAGATCACCTCGGGCAGCACCACATGGTCGGCGGGATTTGCGAGCTTGAGCCGCTCGGCATAGAGCTGGGACACGTCGGAGGTAAACACGTCGCAACGGCCGGATTCATAGGCCTTGACCGTCTCGTCCGCACCGGCGAACGCGATCACCTCATACTTCATGTTGTTGCCCTTGAAGTAGTCGGCGAGGTTCTGCTCGGTGGTGGTGCCGGTCTGCACGCAGACGGAGGCGCTATTGAGCTCAAGGGCCGAATTCACCTTCAGCGATTTTTTCACCAGGAATCCCTGGCCGTCATAATAGGTCACGCCCGTGAAATTGGCGCCCAGCGAGGTGTCGCGCGACAGCGTCCAGGTGGTGTTGCGCGAGAGCACGTCGATTTCGCCCGACTGCAGCGCCGTGAAGCGGTCCTTGGCCGAGAGCGGCACGAATTTCACCTTGGTCGGATCGTCGAAGATCGCCGCCGCAATGGCGCGGCACACGTCGACATCGAGCCCGGTCCAGTTGCCCTTGTCGTCGGGCGAGGAGAAGCCCGGCAGGCCCTGGCTGACGCCGCAGGACAGCATGCCCCGATCCTTGATCGTCTTGAGCGTTTCCGCCGAAGCGGCTTGGGCCGAGAAAGCAGCGGCGGCAGCGAGGGTGAACAGGAGGGATACGCGTTTCATGGCTAGGCCTTTTCAAGGGGTCCTTGGGTACGTTGGCTGATCAATGCGCGTAACGTCGATGAGGCCAGCCCTGCGATCCCCGCGCGGCAAACGTCAAACCGAAGACGGTTAACGTCCCGACCGGCCAAGCAATGGATCGAAGGTCGCGGCAGGCCCCTCAACGTGCGGCGACTGAATAGCTCCCCCGCATCACAGAACGACTGGCGGGCCGGGTCAAGGGGTTGACGCACCGCTTCCATATTCTGTTATTAACGATTTCGCCCGGATGCGCCGGGCCTCGCCCGCAAATGGCGAACGAAACTTCTGGTAGCGACCAAAGAATGAGCTCCGTGAACGACACCGGATCAGGCCATCCCCTCAATGCGGAAACCAGGCTGGTGACCGCCGGGCGCGACACAAGGGCGCAGAAGGGCTTTGTCAATCCCCCTGTTGTTCACGGTTCCACCGTGCTCTACCCGACCGCGGCCGACCTGCACGCCCATACGGGCGAGTACCGGTATGGCCGTTACGGCACACCGACGACCAAGGCCTTTCAGCAGACGCTGATGGCCCTCGAGGGCCCGCAATGCGCGGGCGTTGCGATCGCGCCGTCGGGGCTCGCCGCCATCTCGACCACCCTGCTCTCGGTTCTCAGGGCCGGCGACCACATCCTGGTCTGCGACAACGTGTATCGGCCGACGCGCCAGATCTGCAACATCGTGCTGACACGTCTTGGCGTCGAGACGACCTATTTCGATCCCCTGATCGGCACCGCAATCGAGACGCTGTTCAGACCCAACACCAGGGCAGTCCTGCTGGAGGCGCCAGGTTCGCAATCCTTCGAAATGCCTGACGTCCGCGCCATCGCCGCCGTGGCGCATGGGCGCGGCGCACTTGTCATCGACGACAACACCTGGGCCACGCCGCTGTTTCGCCGCGCGCTGGAGCAAGGCGTCGACATCAGCATGCAGGCCGCCACCAAATATATCGGCGGCCACTCCGACATCATGTTCGGCACGATTTCGGCCAACGCCGCGGCGTGGCCGATCATCCAGGAGACCACTCACCTGCTCGGCATCTGCGCCGGCCCCGACGACGTGTTCCTGGCGATGCGGGGCTTGAGGACGCTGGCCGTGCGGCTCGCCCAGCACTATCGTTCCGCGCTCGACATCGCGCGTTGGCTGCAGAGCCGGCCCGAAGTTATCAGGGTGTTGCACCCGGCACTGGAAAGCGATCCGGGACACGCGATCTGGAAGCGGGATTTCACCGGCGCCTCCGGCCTGTTCAGCATCGTGATCCAACCCAAGCCGCAGGCCGCGGTCGACGCCTTCCTCGACGCCCTGACCCTGTTCGGAATGGGCTATTCCTGGGGTGGCTTCGAAAGCCTCGCCATTCCCTTCGACTGCGCGGAGTATCGAACCGCCACCAAATGGGCCCCGGAGGGCCCGACCGTGCGGCTCCATATCGGCCTGGAAAATGTCGATGATCTGAAGGCCGATCTGGAACGCGGATTTGTGGCGTTCAATAAGGCCTGAGCCGCTGCGCATCGGAGAGTCGGCGTGACGGACATTTCCAGTCGACCTGTACGACACAACATTCGCGCGTGGGCACTTGGCGATCTTTGACTTTGGTTCCTGAGGTTGCCAGCACTCAGCGATCGAGCGTCTCCGATCCCTTCGCGTGGTTCTTGAAGATCAGCATGAGGTTGCGGACATAGATGATGTTCGAAGCCAGCTGCCCGATTATGATGACAGGTTCGCGCTTGACCAGGCCGTAGATCAGCGTCAACAGACCGCCGCCGATCGAGAAGAACCAGAATGCCAGCGGCACCACGCTTTTTCCGGCGCGCTCGCTTGCGATCCACTGCACCAGGAAGCGGGCGGCGAAGGCGAGTTGTGCGATGAGGCCGAAAGCCAGCCAGAAATCAAACTTGGCGACGAAGATTTCGTAAACGTAATTGCTGAAGGCCTGCCCGAACTGGATCAGCATCATTTCACCTCGGTCGCAACGGGCGTCGGCCTCTTGCGGCGGATCAGCCACCACACGCCGAACAGGTCCAGGATCCCGATCCAGAGCCGATCGAAGAAGCCGTAATTCGACACGCCCGAATGCCTGGGACGGTCGATCACGTCAACATAGGCGACATCGAATCCTTCGCGTCGGACAAGCGCCGGGAGAAAGCGGTGCAGCCCGTCGAAATAAGGCAGCATCAGGAACACCTCGCGGCGAAACGCCTTCAGCCCACAGCCGGTGTCACGGGTGCCGTCGTGCAGGATGTAACTTCGGACCGCATTGGCCACGCGCGACTGCAATTTCTTGAAGCCGGTGTCCTTGCGCCCGACGCGCTGGCCTGCGGCGAGGCCGACCTTGGCGCCGCCCTTCTCGACTGCTGCGATCAGTTCAGGCAGAAAGGCCGGGTTGTTCTGACCGTCGCCGTCAAGTGTCGCCACGATTCCCCCGCGTGCCGCACGCACCCCGCTGCGCACAGCGGCCGACTGGCCGCTCGAGACGACATGTTTGAGCTGACGGATGTTGGGCCAGCGCCTCATGGCGTCGGCGAGCCGTTCCGCGGTTGCATCCGTCGAGCCGTCGTTGACGTAGATGATCTCGTAGTCCTGGCGGCCGTTCAGCGCAGCCGCAATCTCCTCGATCAGCGGGAGAATGTTGTCGGCTTCGTTGCGGACGGGGACGACGATGGAAACCGCCAAGGTCTTGTCGGAAACCGCTGGGTCGGAAGAAGGCAAATCGACGCTCGTCCCTGGGTTGGCCTGCCGCACGCCTGCGCAAATCGGGCCCCGTGCGCGGCGCCCGCTTCTTATGGGGCGGACGCGGCTTGGGCAACCCTCTAAATCACCTCAAATCGGGACAATTTGGCCGTCATTTCGGATGGCAAAGCCGAGCCGCCGCGCGGCAAACCAGTAGCGCACCGCCACGCTTACGAGGATGCCGATCATGGCGCCCGCCACGACGTCGCTCGGATGATGGGCGAGCAGCACGAGCCGGCTCATGGCGATCAGGAGAGCATAGGCGAACATGAACAGGCGCAGCCGCGGCCAGACCGCGCCAACCGCGAAGGCGAGTGCAAACGCGGTCACCGCATGTGCGGACGGCAGGCTGAAATAGGGCTCGGTTCCGGTAAAGGGCACGAAGTTGAAGGCATTGGCCTTGCCACCCACGAACGGCCGGCCGCGGCCGATCGCGTATTTCAGCACCTCGGTGACGAGGTTCGCACACAACACAGCGACGAAGACATATTCGAGCTGCGTGCCGAAGCGCAGGAGCCTCGCGCGCGACGCGCCTTGGAGCAGCGGCAAAGCAGTCACGGTCACAATCAGCGCGGCGAACAGCGCCCACAGCACATAGGAATCCTTGCCGAAGTCGGTCACGGCGCGCGCCCACCAAACATCAGGGCTGCCGCGTGGCGGCATCAGCGCGATCTCAGTCGCATCGAAACCGACCAAGAGCACGATTACCAGTACGCCGCCAAGACCCGCGATCAGCAGCACGTCGCGTCCCAGTCGCTGCGCGGCAATGGAACGCCGCGCGTGGGTCGGCGTGCGCAGGAGCTGCACGACCGACAAACGCAGCAGCGCGACCAGTTGCACGACATAGCCGCGGGATTCGATCGTGGCGACCGAGGTCGACATCACTCCGTGCCTTCGGAGCGGAAGATCGAGATCGTGACCGCCCGCCCCTGCGAGATGTTGAAGCCCTCGATCCGGCTGTAGACATTGTAGCGCAGGCCGATCGCTTCGGCCCGCTGCACGAAATTGCGCTCGGTGCGGGCCTCGACAAGTGCAAAGCGGCAAGTTCCCTGGTTCAGGAAATCCGCCGCGCCCGAACCGTCCGTCAGCAATGTCGAGGTGCCGGTCATGAAGACGAGGCTGGGCTCCTGGAAGCCGGCCGCGGCTGCCTTCGGCCCGACACAGCGGACATTGCGCAGCGCGTGCGCGATCTCGGCGCTCGGAAACAAGGGCGTCAGCCTCGGCAGCACCACGCCGTAGACCGTGATAGCGAGCGCGAGCGCGGCAACCAGGGCGTTCAGCAGCGAATGTTCAGCGCGGTTGTCCTCATAGAGCCACCACGCGGCCAGTCCGAAAATCAGCGACACCGCCACGAAAGGCCAGGCCAGAAACACCGGTTGCCGGGTCACCCAGATCGCCCCGACCACGGCGATCAGCGAGGTGATGGCGGGAATCGCAAACCACCACGCCGCGCCCTTCATCAGCCAGGAGCGCGACAGCACGCTCCGCTCCACCGCGCCGGCGGTGAGGATCGCGATCGCCGGATAGAGCGGCAGCACGTAGTGCGGCAGCTTTGTCAACACCGCCTCGAACACGATCCAGGATGGAATCAGCCAAGCCAGGAGATATTGCGCACCGGGCTCGCGCCTCGCCCGCCACACCGCGGGCGCCGCCATCGCCGCCAGCGGCGCGCCGGGCCAGAAGGTGATCCAGAACAGGAGCAGATAGAGCCCTGGCGGCATGCCATGGGATTCCTGCGCGCTGAGCTTGCTCAACATGTCGCCGCCGACGGAGTCCGTGAAGAACGCATCGCCCGCGCGCCAGAAGATCGCGATGAACCAGGGCAGCACCAGCAGCAGCATCCACATCAGGCCCCAGATCGGACGCAGCCGCCATAGCCAGGCGGCGCCGCGGTCGAGGATCGCAAGCGTGACGATGGTGAGCCCTGCGAACATCAGGATCAGCGGGCCCTTGATGAGGACGCCGGCTGCGAGCGCCGTCCAGAAGATCGCCGGCCAGCTCCAGGGCGAATGGGCGGGATCCTCGCCGCGCTGCCAGGACAAATAGGGGCGCGCCATCGCGCCCATCGCGGCGACCACCGTGAGCAGCAGCATCGCGTCGGTCTTGGCGAGACGGGCTTCGACGCCGAGCAGCACGCAGCTACACATCAGGAGTGCCGCAAGCACGGCACCGCGCCGCGTCACGAAGGCAAGCGCGGTCCAATAGGTGAGCAGCACGGCGCCGATCGCTCCCAGCAGCGACGGCATACGGTAGACCCAGATGCGCAGTTGCGCACCCGGAAGGCCGAGGGCGCTCGCAGCTTGGACCGCGGCCGCCTGCATCCAATAGATTCCGACCGGCTTCTTGTACCGCACGTCCTCCTGGAAGCGGATGTCGACGAGGTCGCCGGTCTCCACCATCTGCTTGGTCGCCTGCGCAAAGCGCGCCTCGTCGCGATCGACCGGCGGAATGGTGAAGAATCCCGGCAGGAACAAAAGCAGGCCACAGAGCAGCAGGAACGCCACGGCGCGCGCGTGACTGCTGGTGACGAAGTCCAGGCCGCGCACGAGCCGGCTGCCCGGATTGACGAGGTTTTTCGGCTCGCGTCCGGCGCCAAAACGGGGGCGGGAATAGGTCTCAACCATTGGTTCCGCATACGCCGAAACCGCCAGCCCCACAACCGCTTAAGGCACATCTATTGGATTCTCACGACAACTGTGTCGGCAGCGCCAGTGGCATCGATCACAGTGAGCCTGGCAAAGCCCGGGCCCGGCGGATTGATCAGGCGCTGGCGGCGGCCATCGATCTCGCCGATCGATAGCCCGTTCACCAGCATTGTCAGCGGCAAAACCCCGCCCGAGACCCGGACCGGCATGGCAGCAGTCTCAGCTCCGCCCGAACGATCGACATCGATCCGGGAGCCATTGAGGGGGAACTGGATGTGCAGCACGGCTTGTTCCCCGCCACTTCGCACAAGTTCCCCCAAGGGACGGAACCGGCGCAGCGGCAGCGGAAGTTTTGTGTTACTGGCGACCAGCGCGCCTTTTGGCGGCTTGGGCAAGGCCTGCAGCACCTTGCCGCTGCGGGCGAAGGCATCGAACAAAATGGGCGCGGCCGTGTTGCGGCCGATCAGGCCGGGAACCGAGGCGCCGTCGGGGCGGCCGACCCAGACGCCGATTGTCATGCGGCCATCGAAGCCGACCGACCATGCGTCGCGATAGCCGTAGCTGGTTCCAGTTTTGAAGGCGATGCGGTTGCGCGGAGCGTTTTCCGGCGGCGGTGTGCCCAAAAGGACATCGCCGACGTCCCAGGCCGCGACCTTGTCCATCAGGCGCAGCGGTTCGCGGGGCTCGTCCTTGTCCATGATCTCGCGCAGTGGCCGCGTGGTGCCAAGCCGCGGCAGTCCGGAATAAAGCATCGCCAGATCCTGCAGCGTCACTCCGACGCCGCCGAGCCCCATCGCAAGGCCAGGCGCCTCATCCTTCGGCAGCACCAGATTGGCGCCGGCCTGCCGCAGCCGCGACGCCAATCGGCTGGAGCCGACGCGGTCGAGCAGTTCGATTGCGGGCACGTTGAGCGACAGCTGCAGCGCCCGGCGCACCGGCACCGTGCCCTGATAGGTCAGATCGAAATTCTCCGGCGCGTAGCTGCCGAAGCGGATCGGCCGGTCGTCGATCAGGCTTTCGGGATGGACAAAGCCGTCCTCGAAAGCGAGCCCATAGATGAACGGCTTCAGCGTCGAGCCGGGCGAGCGGATCGCGCGCGTCATGTCGACCTGCCCTGCCCGCGTCTCGTCGAAATAATCGGCCGAACCGACATGAGCGAGCACGTCGCCGGTCTCGTTGTCGACCACGATGACGGCGACCGAGATATTCGGGCCCAGTGCAGAGGCACGGTCATGCGCGAGTGGCTCGAGCACCTTCTGCAGGTTCGCATCGAGCGTCAGCTTGATGACCGGCGCGTCCTTCATCACCGCAATCGCCTGATCGGAGGAGTGCGGCGCCAGGATCGGCATCGGCCTGCGCATCCGCGGCACGGGTGCGGCCTTGGCCTGCGCCGCCTCATCGGCTGTGATGCGATGCTCCTCGACCATGCGATCGAGCACGCGGTCACGGCCCTCGCGCGCTCCGTCCGGATGACGATCGAGTCTGCGGGTTTCGGGCGATTGCGGCAGCGCCACCAGCAGCGCGGCCTCCGCCAGCGACAGCCGTTTCGGCTCCTTGCCGAAATAGGCGATGGAGGCGGCACGAATGCCTTCGAGATTGCCGCCATAAGGCGCCAGCGCGAGATAGAGATTGAGGATCTGGTCCTTGCCGAGCTCACGCTCGATCTCCAGCGCACGCACGATCTGCCGCAGCTTTGCATAGAGCGAGCGCTCGCGCCGCGGCTCCATCAGCCGCGCAAGCTGCATGGTGATGGTCGAGCCGCCCGACACGATATGGCCGCGCGTGGCAAGCTGAAATGCCGCCCGCGCCAGCGCCAGCGGATCGACGCCGGCATGGGAGGAGAACCGCTGATCCTCATAGGCGAGCAGCAGGTTGAGATAGGTCGGATCGACGTCCTTCCTGGCATCGACCGGCAACCGCCAGCGTCCATCCGCCATCGCATAGGCGCGCAACAGCTTGCCATTGCGGTCGACGACGGTGGTGGAGACCTCGCGCGCCTTGTCGAGCGGCAACGGGCCGAGGCAGACGGCCCAGGTGATGAACGCCGCGGCAGTGACGACAACAATGGCAGCCGCGATTGCCGCTGCGCGAACGAAGTGTCGCCCTTTGGCTCCGTCATCCACGCGAAACGCGGTCATTCCGGGATGGTCCGAAGGACCAGACCCGGAATCTCGAGATTCCGGGTTCGATACTTCGCATCGCCTCGGAACGACAGTCTCGCTACTCATCTCACCATCACTCATTTCGCCGCCCGCACCTCAACGCTGCCGGTGCCGGTGCGACCATAGCGCGAGGGATTGTACATGTCCTCGACATAGGCTTGCGGCAGCACGTATTTGCCCGGCGAGACGGCGCGCACGACATAGGCGACCGTGAACACCGATTTGGAATCGGTCGCACGGTCGATCGCTGCTGTGAAGCGGTCGTCGCGGAACTCGGCATTCGCAGCGTCGACGCCGTCCTCGATCCACTCCAGCGTTCCGCTGTCGCCGGAAGACACGAGATTCGGATTGTCGATCTCAAGCCCCGCCGGGAGATAATCCGACACCATGATGTGCCCATAGATCGGCTTGGGCTCGGTGATCTTCAAAACTACTGCGAAGCGGTCGTTTTGCCTCGCCTTGGTCACGTCGGCCGGCTTGCCGTCGAGCGTGTAGTAATTGCGCTCGATCGCAAAGCCGTTGGACGCTGCCGGCTCCGGAACGACAGGTGCGCCGGACACCGACACCACCACCTGCACCGGCGCATCGCCCGTGTTGGTGATCTTGAGCGGCTGGCCCGCCACCTCGGCTGCCCTGTAGCTGCGGTAGAGCGCTGTCTTGACCACGTCGCCGTTGACATCGAGCGCCAGCGTCTCCTTGGCGAGCGCGCGTGCCGCCAGCACCATCCACGCATTCTCCTGCGTCGAGGTGTAGGGCGTGAGCCCGCGCGCGACCTCGACCCGGGCGACCGCCTGCGTAATCGTCGCCCTCGGTGCGTTGCCCTCGGCTCCAAGCGAGACCAGCGCTGCGGCATCGCGCAGCTGCGAGCCGTAATCCGTGCGACCGAATTCCAGCACAGGCTTCGGGTTCAGGCTGTCGAGCGCCGCCGCATAGACCCGCTCAGCCCTGACCCGGTCGCCGACCAGCGCCAGCGCGGCCGCAAGCTGCGCCTTGGCGATCGGGGTCGCCAGATTGTTGAGCCTGGTGTCGGCGAGATAGCGCAGATCGCCGATGGGAGCAGCGCCGTTGCGGGCCAGCACATAGAGGCCATAAGCGAGATCGCGCCCGCCATCCTTCTCCGGCTCATTGGCATTGACCACGGAGTTTCGGATACGGTCGAGCGCGTTCTTGAACAGCACGTCCGGCACCGCAAACCCTTTCTCCCGCGCACGGGTCAGGAAGTCCATGACATAGGCATCGAGCCAGGCATCGTCGCCGCCCGCCGACCACAGACCGAACGAACCGTTCGAGCCCTGCCGGGCCAGCAGCCGTTCGATCGCGCTGCGAATGCGATCATCGACGCCTGTGTCCATGGCAAGATGCGCACCGCTGGCAAGCTCGTTGACATAGAGCAGCGGCATGGCGCGGCTCGTGATCTGCTCGGAGCAGCCGTAGGGATAGCGGTCGAGCGCTTGCAGGATCGCCGCCGCATCAAGCGCGGTGGACAGGCTTGCCGACAGCGCGACCGTACCGGTGCCCGGCACAAGTTCGGAGAACATGTCCGGGGTCAGCGACAGGCTTTCGCCCTTGGCCAAGGTGCGGATCGAACGGCGCGCGAGGATCTGCGTCGCAGGCTTCACATCGAGCGCATAGTGCCGGCCGAGCGTAAGCCCATTCGGCCCGTCGATCGCGACATCGATCTGCGCCGTACCGGCACCGCCGCCCTCGAGCGCCAGCGTGGTCGAGCTGCGCTGTTTGGCGGCGAGATGCAGGTTGGTCGCCGGGTTGCCCGAAACCTTCACTGGTCCCGAGGTCTTGACACTGATCGTGTAATCGCCGGCTGCGCCCTCGACATTGTCGAGGTCAAAACTCATGGTGCCGTGATCACCATTGAGCAGGAAGCGCGGCAGCGTCGCGGTCAGCACCACGGGATCGCGCACGGTGACGTCGATCGTGGCGCGACCGACCTTGGTAGCGCTCCAGGCCACCGCCATCACCCGCGCCGTGCCGGCGAAATCAGGGATGTCGAAACTGATCTCGGCGGTGCCGTCAGCGGCAACCGTCACGATGCCGGAATACAGCGCCAGCGGCTTCTGTGTCGGCGGCGCGCCGAGCAGCTCGCCACCGGCATCGCCGCCGGACTTGATCTGGCCGCGCGTGCCCTGCATGCCGTCGATCAACTGGCCGTAGAGATCGCGGATCTCAGCGGTGAGACGGCGCTGGCCGAGATAGTAATCGTCAGGTGCCGGCGGCTTGTAGTTGGTGAGATTGAGAATGCCGACATCGACCGCCGCAACCACGATCTTGGCGTCCTCACCCGGATTGAGCCCGGTCACCTTCACTGGAATCTTCAGCGTCGTGTTCGGCCGCACCAGCGCGGGCGGGGTGAGATCGACCGCAAGCCTCCGCGACTTCTTGTCGATGCCGAACCATTTCAGCCCGATCGCGCGCCCCGGCATGCGTTGCGCAGCGGCATCGAGCGGACGGCGCAAGGTCGCCAGCACGTAGGCGCCGCTGCCCCAATCGCTGCCGACAGGAATCTTGACCTGCGTGGTGCCTTCCTTGACGTCGACGGTCTGCGTCGTCAGCAGCCGGTCGCCGAGCACGTTGACTGTCAGCTTGCCGGCGACGCGCGTGTTCACCGACACCGTCATCGTGTCGCCGGACTGATATTCCGGCTTGTCGATCGAGGTCTCCAGGAGGTCAGGTGTATCGGCGCTGCCGTCGGAATACCAGCCGACATCGAACTGCACCGAGGTGATCGGCCCGTCCGCCTGGTTCGACTTCACGTCCAGCCGGTAGCGGCCGGGCTGCGGCGCCAAGCTGATGCGGCTCGGTTGGTCGGCGGCAATCACCAGATCGCCGTCGGCAACGCGGCTGGTCGATTTCACCGGCTCGAAATCCCAATAGGAGTTCTGCCGATACCACTGCCAGCGCGACTCGATCTTCATGAGCTCGTAGCGCAGCCCGTCGCGCGGCAGCCTCTTGCCGTCAGGCGAGACGAAGACGACATCGAACTCCGCCTTGTCGCCTTCTGCCACGTTACGGTCGCCGAACAGCGGCTTCACGCCGATCTCTGCGGCCGTTGGCGCCACCGGCAGCACCAGCTTGCGCTCGACGGCGCGGCCGCCGCTCTCGGCCATGCGGATGAAGATCTGCGCCTCCTGCGGCCGGGTCGAGGTCGGCGGTTTCGGCAGGCTCACCGGGAAGGTCGCACTGCCATTGGCGTCCGACTCCGGCAAGTTCTCAATCGGCGTGCGCTCGTTGGAGGTGGTCTCGGCGTCATCGACGCCGAACTGGTATCCTGCAAAGCCCGGCCGCTCGGCGGCGGGCGCCACCAAGACGTCGCCTTCGAGCTGGAGGTTCGAGGCTGGCGCGCCATAGAGGAAATGACCGTCGACCTTAAGCTCCACCGGCGCATCCGGTTTGATCAGCTTGTCCCTGGAATCAAGCGCGAATTCCAGCCGCTCGGGGATGTAATCCTCGACCATGAAGGTGGTTTCGCCGACGGAGGCGCCCTTCGGGTCGGTGAACGCCCGCACCCGCCAGGTCCCGGCCGGCACCGCCGAATTGAGCGGCAATGACAGTGAGCGCCCGCCGGCGCCCTGGTCGGGCAGCACGGCGCGACGGAACTCGACGCCATCGGGCCGTTCGACCACCAGCGTCAGCGGCGTACCTGATAGTGCATTGCCCTTGCCGTCACGCAGCAGCGCGGTCAGGTACACCGTCTCATTGGAGCGGTAGACGCCGCGCTCGGCATAGACGAAGGCATCGGCGCCTGATGGCACCGGCCGCCCGGTCACCCCCCGGTCGGACAGGTCGAACGGGTTGGATTTGAGACTGAGGAAGGCGTAGTCGGTCTTCTCGCCTGACACGGTGAGCATCGCCGGCGACAATCCGCCCTCGCCGCGCGCAAAGCCCGGCTCGAACAGCACGTGGCCGGAGTCATCGGTCTTGCGGGTGGCCAGGATCTCATTGTTGCGCGCGATCAACCGCACTTCGGCGCGCGCGACCGGGTCAGTCGACGCAAGCGAATTGACGAAGACATGAATGCCGTCATTGCCTGAGAAGGCCGTCAGCCCAAGATCAGAGACGATGAACCATTGGGTGGCGATCTGGTTGTCGTCAGCGCCATTGCTGCCGGGGCTCTTTGGCGAGGCAGTCATCACATAGACGCCGGGCTGCAGGTCGCCGAGCACCTCGTCGACCGGGAACGCCGTGGTGACATCCTGGTTGAGCGTAGTCGTGGTCGCGAGTTCGCCCGACCAGACCTTCTGCCCCCGGCTATCGCCCAGATCCGACAGCGCATAGCGGTTGATCTGCTGCTGGAAGTCGGAATCGATCACCGCATTGATCAAATTGCGGTCGCCGATCCGGTAGACCTCGACTGTAACAGCCGGCGTGTTGACGCTGACCAGCGGAATGCCGCGCTGGCCGGTGCGCGGCAGCACATAGGCACGCTCAGTGAAGCGCACGAACGGCTTGCGGTCGCGGACATAAATGTTGAACTCGGCCGATTTCGGCAGGCCCTCCTTCACGGTCGACGGTAGTCCGGCGCGCAAATTGACGTTGTAGCGCTCGCCGTGCCGCAGCCCCTCGACGCAGAGCTGCTTCTCCTCCGACGACACCGCCGGCTTATCGGCGCCGGCCAGCGCCACAAAGGGCGTGAAGTCGGTGCGCTTGGCCAAATCCTCGGAGAACTGGAAACAGGCCCGGGGCGATGCTGAATCGGAATCGACTGTGTAATCGAGCAGGCGGAAGCCGTGCTCGTCGCGCAGCTTCTCGTACTGGCCGCGGACGTCGGCGACCTCCCTGCCCTCGAGCGACAGTCGCAGCGCATCCAGCGCCGGCCGCCACAGATGCCGGTCGGAGAACGAGCGGCCGAGCACGGCAAGCGCATCCGCTTCATCGAGCGGGCTCGCGGCGCGCTGATAGGCGATATAGGCCGCGGTCGAGGCGCGTTCGAGCAGGAACGTCTGTTCGGTCGGGTTCTTCGGCACGATCTGGAGGATCGACCGCGCCAGCCGAAGCCAGTTGCCGGAGTCTTCAGGCGCGACCGCAGCAATCTGCCCCAGGATCTGCAGGCCCGAGCGGAAATCATTGCGCCGGAAGGCGGTGTCGGCATCCGCTTTCAAGACGCCGGTCGATTTGCTGACCGGCCCCGCCTCTCCCTTGATCTGCGCCTCCAGCTTGATCGCGGCATCCGCGAGGTCGTCGCGCCTGAAGGCCTTGTCCGACGCATGCACTGAGGCATGGCCAAGCGCCAGCGCGGCGCAGACGGCCACGGCGCGAATCAAACCGATCATGAGGAAACTCCCTGGGGGCCGCAAATCGAAGGCGGCGGGCATAAAAAACTGCGGAAAGGTGACGGCCCGATGGCGCGAAAGCAAACGTAAAAATCAGTCGCAATCCGCATGGCCCAGCCAAAAACCGTAACGGAGCCTTGATAGGCTGGCCCCGGATGCGCGGCGCAGCATTGCGGGCGGACCGGACGCGGTCCGCTCACGCGCTTTGTCGTCTATTCATCAGATTCGGTTCGCAAAAACCCTTTCCGTCACAGCGGATTTTTCATATTGACGGTGGTATGAAGGGGGCAAGCCGATGCGGCCACCGGCGCAACCGCCGGCCGGCCCCAAGAGCGATGCCATGGCAATGGTCCCATAGCTCAACTGGATAGAGTAGCGGATTTCTACTCCGCGGGTTGCAGGTTCGAGTCCTGCTGGGATCGCCAGCAAAAATCCTTTTAGATCAAAGGGATTTAGCGATTTCGGCCGGAAAAAACTACACGTTTCGCTTAGAACATTAGCTGATCAAAGCTGGTCTAAGCCGGCCTTATTGGCACAAAAACCCCGAAGAAATTCCCGAAGTAGTTCCGCCCTGCGGAACGAAATCGCTCATACCTGCGGCATTTTCCGGTATTATGTTGCCGTAGTAACTCATCTAACGAATTCGCCCTTAAGTAGAATCGTGGCGAATGTGAAACTTTTAGGTTTTCGGGGAATGCTCGCGGCCATCTCGAGCGGCCGCGGGAGACTTGCACCATGAGCGGCCGCGATCGCATGTCCGACAGCGCCCCAGCTTATGCCCTCTTGATTGTCCTCGGCGCGCTCGCCGGCCTCGTCGCTTTGATCGTCGCGGCCGTGCACTTGCTGCTCTGACGGAACGGCCCGCGATCGAGACAACATCGATCGCAGGCCGTGGCGACTCGGCGTAGCTTTGCTAGGGCGTGTACTCATAAACGCCTTGCGTCTGCGTGTGATTATGCGCTCACAACCATGTGAAGCTTCCAAGGCGGGAGCCCAGCCCAACCGCTTTCCGCGCGCGTCGGCGTGGTAAAACGGCGTTGCCGCGCTGCGCATCAAGGGTGCTGGGTGGGGTCCGCGGCGCTAGGACCGGGGCGGCGTCTGACCGGGTCTTGGTTGATCATGCCGCCGGCGACCCCGTCGAGTTCGGCTTCGATCAGTTCACGCACTTCAATTTCACGCGTTTCGATTTCACGCACTTCAATCATGACTTTCCTCTCGGGGGCTGCATGTGAATCATCTGGTGCGGATGACAACATATCGGCCTCGCCTCGACTGTGATGTGCGGCACACTGGGCCTTCTGCTTCGAGGCACAAACTGGAAAACAACCGCGCACAAGCTCATTGGCGAGCGACCGGTTGAATCAGACATTCGTGATGGCCGTCACATAGCGGCGAGAGCGGTGATGCTAAATATGGTCGCAGGCGCGGATGATAGCGTCGACTAATTCAAGGGAGAAACGTGATGACTGCAAATGCAATCACTGCAAAGAGCGAAGCTCTGGAGCTGCACGAGTTGTCCTCCGAGGAGCTCGATGCGGTGGCTGGCGGCTCGCCCCAGAGTCAGAGTGGTGGGAGGGGTCCGATGGGCACACTTAACCAGATAATGCAGATGGTCCAGCAGATGCAGACAGGGGGCTAAATCAAAAGAGAAAACCCCTCCTCAAGGACGGGTGGGTACCTGCGTCGAAGGGGCGGCGGCCTCGCTCGGGAGACCGCTGCCGCTCTAGATTTATGAGTACATGCCCTAGTTACTGCGTTGGGGCGTTCTGCCAATCCAAACCCCAGCACCGTTTCCCGCGGGGCAAGGTGACATGACAGAACTGCACATCGCCTGTCTTCTGATTGATGTACCAGATGCCCGGCATGTTTCCTGGCGATACCGGATCACGTCCTGGGATCATCGGCTGTGCAGTGAGGTCACCGCTACCCGGCATCTTAAATTCATTATCTAAGCGACTTTGGCAGGCCATTTGCCGAATATCGCTCCCAAGTATGACGACCGCACAGGTCACAGCCCTCGAAAGTTCGTTATCCAAAACGAGTGCTTGATAAGCTGTGTCCCCCCTGCGTGATCTGTTAACATTCAGCGGGAAGATTTGATACCGCTCTGCTAAAGCGGCGGTTCCTTGGGACAAAAGTACTAAGGCAACGATACTCGCACGGATCATATGTTCCCCCTTGCAACGTCTCCGTGAACACGGCGGAGACAATTCCCAAGAGTTGCCGATCGTTCACCTAGATTGCAAGCACAAAAAGGGTGTGCGGTGACACCAGATTGCTTCCCCGCGCACATCTAATTCACTTGGGCGCCGACATTCCTGACTGACATCGCTCCGTAACCTTCATTGGTCGACGACCTCGACGCGCGCCGTGCCTTGGCCCGCAAAACCGAGCGCGCCGGCGACGCCATGGCTGACGTCGATCACGCGGCCGGTCCAGGCCGCCGGCCCGTAGTCGTTGACGTAGCATCGCGCCGATCGGCCGGTCGCGAGATCTGTCACCACGACCCAACGCCAGCGCCTGGTCCGCATGGCGCAGGTCGGCCCCTCCGGATTGAACCGCGCGCCGCTCGCCGTATAGCGGCCGCTTTCCTTGCCGTACCAGCTCGCGAGGCCGCTCTCGGCGTGCGCGAGCTCGAGGCCGCCGGCGATCGCGACCACCAGCGCCACCAGGACAACCAGGCGCGTCATGGCCGGCCGATCGGCGTCGCGACACGCTGCTGCGCCTCGAGCAGCCGCACACGCGCCTCGTGGTCGGCGAGGATCTTTTGCTGCGCGGTCGATTCCACGCGCAGCGCGCGAATCTCGGCGGCGTGCTCGACCTGGCCGACGTTCATCGTGTCGAGCTTGCGCGAGATCTCGTCGATCGTGGAAACGCCGCGATTGCCCATCCAGAGCGCCGCCGGAAGAATGAGCCCTGTCGCAATCACCATTGCGACGCGAGCAAACAACGTCAACGCAACGCTATTGACGAGCTTTTCGCTCGCCGTCCTTTCCTGGTCGGCCGTTGCCCCGCCTTTTCCAATTTCTGAAACAAAATCCCCGGCCGGCCGCATTCCCCCGCGGCCGGCCGGCAGGCCTTGTCATGCGTTCAGGCGTTCTCTTTGCAGCGATGCTCGCAGCGTCCAGTGTGTCCGCCGACGATCAGCCGTTGACCATCGGCCAACTGCTCGGACAAGGCTGGGAGGTTGCCGGTTATGCGAGCGGCTATGACAATCGGACCTCGCTCATCCTGTTCCGCAAACCGGGCATCAACGCACTGGTGCAATGCAGCGCGTTGTACGACGTGACGCGCAATCCGCGAACCATAGTGAACTGCTACGAGCTGCGGTGATAGAACGCACCAGCGAGGCTCGCAGCGCTCGGGCTGGTTCGCCATGTGCATTTGGCGCGCTGTGGTCGTCACAGTCACCTCGCCCGGTTCGGCATGCACTGTGGTGCTGGGCCCTTTTGTCCGATAGCTAATATTCACCCTTCGTTAACCGCTCAGCACCACAACGCCTCTTCTTCACGGTCTGGCCGTTTCGTCGCCCGAATCACAATGACAACTCGGGGCGCTGTCTCATCGAGATTGGGTGAGCACATGAGAGGCACTAGGCCAACTCCAGTCAGAATCCTGAGCGTCACGATCAACGATGTCGAGCATCACGGGGCCTATTTCGTTCAGGGCTCAATGGTGCATGTTCGATCCCCGTTCGGAGCCGAAGCAACCCAACTCGGAGGGGCACCGCCAGAGATGATCGCAAAAATGCTGCTCGCGGACCTGGTCCGCGGCGGGCGCTGATGTTAGGCCGCCACCCGCGCCCCCTTCGGCCAATAGAATGAAAAGACCGGTCGGATTGCTAAGACGGTTGCAAACATGCCAGCGGCGGATCCCGCTTCCCAGCGGCGAAGAGCTGCACACGTTACGCGACCGGCAACTTCATCGCCAAATTGCCGAAGGCCAAGCACGACGAGCCACAATGGCGTGCGGCAATCGAGGCGCTGATGCTCGTGGTCGAGCGCGGCGGCGATACCATGGTGCCCCGTATCGGCATCGTGCGGGCGTTGTACTCCAACGTAGCACCGCGACCGCCCCCCGAAGGGGCGGCGGGGTCGTCCCTTGCGGTCTCGATTGGCTGGGTTAGCGCAGAGACCTGGTCAGGAGAGGGGTCTGCTGCGGGGATGACGCGGACAATGCCGTCGCGGCCTGCGCGAAATGCGATTGGCCGCCGAAATCGCCCGCCATCATCTGATTCAGGAGGGCGTACGCCCTCGTACCGGCGCTTGAGGCGAGATCGGGCGTGGTGCCGAGGTTGGGCACGGTGCCCGACCTCGATGCTCCGGCCTCGCTCAGCGTCGCTGCCGGACTGGCGAAGTCGGGATGACTGTTGAGCAACTGAGCGACGTCGCCTAAAGACGCGCCGCCCCTCAAGCCCGACCCGGTCAGGACTGGTGTGGCAGGATCGGTCGGGGCGGCGATGCCCCGGCTGAGGCCCGGCCTGCTTGTGAGTGGTGTGGCAGGATCGGTCGGGGCGGCGATGCCGCCGCTGAGGCCCGGCCTGCTCGTGAGTGGTGTGGCAGGATCGGTCGGGGCGGCGGCGCCGCCGCCCGAGACCGGAGCGATCGGCGTCGTCGTGCCGCCCACGCCCGTCCAACCGGCCGCCTGGGCCCCAGTGACGACCGTCGTATTGCGGAAATCGGCGGTAACGCTCTCGGTTGGACCCGAGTTCCGATAGAGTCCTTCCTCCCAATAGGTGGGCGCTCCATAGCCCAGCGGACCCGAATAATTCACGACCTGGGTGCCGTTGACCGAGACGTGCAGATAGCCACCGCCGGTGTTGGATACATTGGCCTGTATTTGAATATTATTATACTGGCCAGGTGTAATGGGATTGGGGTCGGTCCAGAGCGTCAGCATAGTTGGACTGCCGGGATTCTGACCGGGGGAGGAGTAGCGAGCAACAACTTGCAGATGATTGCCAGCAAGTTGAATCGCAAACGGGGGCGACGTCGCCGCACCACTCACTTCGTCTTCGTTGTGCATTTCTCCGGTGACAAACCATGACGCCGTGTTGGTGAACGTGTTGTTGGGCCCGTTCGGCTGCACCATAAACTGATAGTCGATGGCAACCGGAGTCCCCGGCTGAATGTAGCCGCCCGCGGAACCGTCAACTTCGGCCCGATCCTTACTCGAGGGATCGAACCAGGCGTGATCGCCCCGCTGGATCTCAAATTGCAAAGTCTGCGGATCGGGATTGGTCAGGCTATAACTCCGGCCCGCCGTCTCAACTTCGAATGCGGCGCCACCGATATCAATGTAGGTTTTCGGTGCGGGCGCAAATTTTGTAATCGTGCCGGTCGTATCCAATTTCAGATCTCCATCGCGTTAGGATGTTGAGTTGACGAGGGCATTCCACCACCGCGTATCGCAAAGGCGCGCAACATACTGCGTGCTCGCGGCTCGCGCCGCGAACAGACTTCAAAGCAGCGGAGATCTGATTTTGCCCACCCGACTGCTGGGCGGTTGGTTAATGAGCGAGTATGGCAAAAAAAATAGGTGAGCATGGCGACATTTTGAATCGCATGGCCCCACCTGTGGCATATGGGCCGGAGGCGCTTCGCTTGGCGATCAGCGCACGTTCGCCAAGGTCGAGTGCATCCCAAGCGTCCAAGAATGGAAGGCCAAGCGACGTCCATCGGCGCAGCCGACACACTCAGTTGACGGCAGTGATCACCTCTCTGTTGAGGGCAGATCGATTGTTGCGGTGCGTCTCGGTGAGCACGCGAAGCGTCAAGACCATGGCCTCTTCGCCGTGGTTCTTGAGCAGGTGCTCAATCGTATTGCGACACCAGGTTTCAAGCTCGCCGCACCTCTGGCCAATCGGATTGAACCTGATCCCGAATTGCCGACAGAGTTTGCGGGCAGCGCTCGCCATTGATCGCAACTCCTGAAACATCGCCGGCCGCCGCGCGCTCATCCGGCGTCGGCGGCCGGGATTTCGGCGAGGTGGCTGACACCCTCGCCAACAAACAAACCAATCAGCCCGCGAGCGAAAAGGTGCCCCCGGCTCGTAAGCCCGAGGGCCAGTTTGAGCCGCGCGCCCAAGAAAATAGCGCGGCCTTCAGCCCTGATAGCCGTACACGTTGACGCTGTTGTTGGTATTGCCGGACCCAAGCGACGGACAGGATACGGTGATTGCCGTGTTGGAAGCCGAGAATGCGCGTGCACTGGCCTTGCTGAGCGGCCGGAGGCCAACAAACTAGTGACGCCTGGTGCGATCCAAAAAGTAGACGCGAATAGACGCTTTGGGTGGCGCCACTGCCGATCGAGATCCCCGGATTGTGACTTGGGTCACGGCGAGAACGAGCCCGAAGAGAGGACATTCTCTCTTCCTAAACAAAGGAGGATCGAGACATGAGCGACGAACTTCACGAGCTATCCATCGGCGATCTCGATGAGGTCAGCGGTGGCATCTATAGGAACTTCACCCCTGGCGTGTTCCTCACGCCATCTATCCCCATCCCGCCGCCCGAGCCGGCGACGGCCCTGGCACCAGGGGACTGGTCTTGGGAGGGCAACGGCCAATCGTTGGCTAAATAGACGCTCGCCCCACACGCACACGCTCTAAAATCGCCCTCGCCCGCGCGACGGTCTGCAGCGCTGGTCGCGCCAAGCGGATGATCTGGGCGCCTGCTTCCGGCGGTGCCGGGTGCTGCCAAGGCCTGACCGGAGGCCCGCCGCACCCGGCGACCACGCGGGCGCCGAAGTGGGGTCGAGGATGGCGCCGCTACGCCAGCTAATAACGTGGCTGGTGGCCGATGGTTGCCGATCGTCAGATTTGCAAAACGCGCCTGGCGCGCTCTAGCTGTGGAGCCTCAAGAGGTTATACCCGGCCAAGCCGAGCCTGCTGATTGGTGGTACAGACCCGATACTGCCATGAGGACGATGCCAATTGTAGCGGTGGAGCCATCTTGGCAACTCGGCGGCGCGTTCTCTTGAGGTGTTGTAGGCCTGGGCGTAAGCCCACTCGCGCAGGCTGGTTTGAATGAAGCGCTCGGCCTTGCCGTTGGTTTGTGGGGTGTAGGGCTTGGTGCGGATGTGTTTGAGGCCGAGGCGCTTGCAGGCCTTCTGGAAGG
>NZ_AXAI01000039.1 GCF_000472425.1 Bradyrhizobium sp. Tv2a-2
AAGCCGACCTTTAGCCGCAGCCCCGGCTCCGGCCAGAAACCGCAGAATACATACTATAGGAGATAAACCTCCTATTATGTAAGACGCAACTTGCGCANATGGATATGCGCAAGTTGGTGGGCCGGAACTTCTTAAGGCTGCGGAAGCGAAAGGGCTTCACGCAGGAGAAGTTCTCTGAGGCCTCCGGCCGTACGCAACAATATATCAGCGGTTTGGAGAGTGGTCGGCGCAATCCCACCGTGGTGACTTTGTTCGAACTCGCAAGCGCGTTAGGCGTCAGCCACGTCGATCTTGTTGTACCCGACGAAGAATTTCGCAGTTGGCGCCCGAGACCTCGAAGGAACACTCATAAGAATCGGCCTGCACCGAAGCGTTCGGAGGCGCCGCGGTGAGATGCCTTCGCGCAGAGAAAAGAGCCCCGCCCGATTTGCTTCGGGCGGGGCTTGGCGGAGCGAGGCTCAGTCGCCATTCTTCCGCGGGCGCGACCAGAGCAGGGTGTAGCCTTCCCCGCCATCATCGTCGAACAGGTTGGCGTAGATTGGCGCGTTGAACGAGGGGTCGTCCAGTTTGAGCGAGAGATAATCGCGGCCCTCCTCGGAGCGCTTCCGCCAGGCGGCTCCGATCTCGGCTCGACCGACGAAGACGCGGTGGCTTGGAGCGTTCTCGCTTGCGCGGTTGGCTTCTGCGACGATGCGGACGCCTTTGGCCTGCAGACTGAGGGTGATAATCTCGCCCTGGTAATCGTTACCGACCTTTTTGAACGAACCGATGGTAGCCATGTCACTTCTCCTGTTTGTGTTTCGAACCCGCGACCACCGCGGCCTCGATGGCGATCTAGGGCCGAGGACGATCGGCGCCGCACCGCCTGCCGGCCGGAGCGTAGCGGAGGACGCCGGAGCGAGACTTTCTTGACCGCGAGGAATGGGCGACAGCCCAGGGGAAGAAAGTCTTGAGCGGCGGCGTTGCGGCTTAGGCGATCGAGGCGCAGCCGGTCTTCGGCCAGATCGAGCCATAGAGGCCAGGTGCGTCCGAGTGCTGAACCACAATCTCCAGGAGAGGAAGTGGCGGGTCTCGGTTCTGCTGCACAAGAGGCCGTACGTGTCGGCGAACACAAAGAAGCATTTTGCGGCAAACGGCGCCTCGCGTCAGCCGAGAACGACTGAGATCGAACTGCTTTGCACTCGCGCGCGTGTGGGTGAGCTAGTCCGGAACAGCCACTGCCGCTGTATTGCCGAGGCCTCACCTTTGCCGTTAGCTCGGTCGACCTGGGATGACGGCTAAATAGATCGAAGACGCTTCGGTGCCAACGCGTCTATCGAGAACTCCGGGATCCGGCATCACCTTCTCGGATGCTCAAGCGTTTCGGAGACGTGAAGTATCGGTATTTTCCGGTAAGCCACCCGTTGACGAACTGAAGGCCGCGATCACCGTAGATCAGATCCTCACGCACGTAGGCGTCAACGACTGATTCTTGATTGTTGCCGCCGACTGTCTTCTGAGCAATTGTCATTGCATGGGTTGGTGACGGTTGACCCAGCGTTTCAATTGCGGCATCGCGTGATGTTCCCAATTCCAATGCATAAAACTGGCTGACAGGAATCGTTCCGACTGCTTTGATCGGCACCGCTATTAGTCGCGGAAGATCTTCCGCTCCAATCGGCTTACGACGACTTCTTCGATACAATGCGAATGAATTGGGATGCCGGGGTGCGCATCCCATTTAATGTAGCGATCAGACCGCATGATCTCCCAGCCGGCTTCCGTGTAGATTGCCTCCAGCTCTCCACGCGAGAATGACTTCTTGTGACCACATGCCAACTCTCTCGGCGGGAATCGATAGCGACAGAATGGAACATGGATATAGATGTTGATTTGCTTTGAACGGGCTGTCTCCTGAACGACATCAGCTATGCGAAGTGGCTGCTGAAATGCCCTATACGCCCGCTTCGACGGATAACCAGAGACATAAGTTGGCAACTCCTTTTTCTCAATATTGGTACGAAGAAGGTCTATGCAATTCATTAGTTACCCCTTCGGCGATCGCACGTGACCTAAGCCGCTCCTGCATGACCTCGCTTTGTTGCTCGCCCTACGGATGCGGATAAGCCACAAGAGGACCGGACGATTGGAAGAGCCGGACTCCCGCGCAAGTTCATCTTGAACCGCATCCAGTGATGACCCCGAGTGCCCTCGGGTATTCTGACGCTTTTCACCACTGTCGCTCTGCGAGCGGCGGAAATTTATCCGTGCGGCAGCCCCGACTACGGACAAAGCAGTGTTTTTCTGCACCACGTCCGCAAGTACGCAGCAAATGCCGGGCCAATCGCCTGATGCTCCTGCACATGATAACCGGCTGCGAAGGGAATGGACTGCGGACGCGGCAGGGCAGGCGGGCGCCGACGTCGGACAGATGGGGAAATGCGCGAGGTTGGCGCTCTCTAAACGGATGCGGATCGGTTCAGGTAAGCGCGCAGGGCCTATGGCCTGCTGTGCTTGCTTTCCAAGAAAAATACCCGTGATGACCGCAATTCGCCAAGATGTCGCAAGAGCGACATTTTTGCTCGGAAAGTCGCAAGCGCTCCCTCGACGGTTGCCTGCATCATGCCCCGCCGGCGCACGCGAGTGAACACGCGCGAGCATCACGGTGGGAGGTGCGTTGAGGTTCGTCACACGGCAATGCGGTGACCAGTTAGCCCTCGGCAGAGGAGGTCAGCTGTCCGTCTCTCATGTACAAATCGCATATCTTGTGCTGAGGGCGAGGGAGCTCGCTCTTGAATGGGGCTTACTTCGGCTCCAATCAAGCTACCGAAAACCCGCTTCCTGAACGGGGCGGCCTACGCGCACCGCCTCCCGCGGTTGGACAGAGTAAAACGGGGCGGCTCCGACGCTGGACCAGGATGCGTCGAGTCCGCCCCTACATCACCAGGGCAGGTAGATTGGTGATGGTGCTCTCAAAGAAGCAAGTGCCATGCCGAACCAGGGCGCAGGCTACAGCTGTGTCTCGCGAAAATCTGGTCGAGGGTGCTTCAATCTCACCCGGCATCAAGGTTGTGCACCTTTGACGGTTGTTCGAGCGAGCAAACAACGAGCCCCACTGGGCACGACGGCAACGAGTTCGTTCCCGAAGCAAGAGCGGCATAATTCGCCACTGGCGTGCCGCTGATCGTATTATATGCGCGAACGCGAGAATTCAGCTGTTCGTGATCAGCGCTGGAGGCAGACCGCTTCAATGGCATAAGGCTCCAAGGCTGGTATGGGGGCTAGCTCTGATCATCACGGGCGGCATGTCAGCGGTTCGGATTGGATCGCCACAGCGGGGACTTTCCTCTGGATGAGCGTCGACAGCTATCGATGAGCAAGCGTCGTCGCGGCATCAGGAGAGCCCCGTTCCATTCCGAGCCTCGAACGGGGCTCAGCAAAGATGGTTGAACGCGTCCATGCCGTACTTCCAATAAGGACCGCACCGAGGCACGCGAAGATCTCACGCCAAGCGAGCGACGGCACTCCTATCTGCGACATGACCAACACTACGTGATATCCAGCAATAGCGGCCGGGATCGCAAACGCGGCCGCGATCGCTGCGCGTAAGACCAGAGATCGCGCAATTGCGAGCAAGGTTTGGCCGACCACGAGCGCTCCCGCGCCGGCGGCGATGGCTACGAGCGGTGCACCGACCGGGCCGGCACCGCCATGAAACGCCATCATGCCGGCCGTGACCGCGACAAAAAACGGCAAGGCGTGCACCGCGAGCGTGAAGGCCAGCCAGCAGAATAAGCCAATTCCGGCAGTGTTGAGGACAAGCCCAAGGGCAAGCATGGTGGTGGCTCCGTGTGCATAGCATTAACGGTCGCGCCTACCACCACCACCGCGGCGCAACTTTGGGCATATGATCGAAACGCGGCGGAGTTGCGGCGAGGCAACTCCGCCGGAGTTATCCGGAAGGGAGCGGCTTACGTGCTGCCGAACTTCCAAACCGCGACGCCGAGCCGCTTTGCTTTGTCGGCAAGATTGTCCTGAATTCCAGTGCCCGGGAAGTGCATGACGCCGATGGGCAGAAGTTGAAGCATTGCATCGTTACGCTTGAACGGCGCTGCCTTTGCATGCTTGGTCCAGTCAGGTTTGAAGGCGATCTGTACTACTTTTCGGGTCGTCGCCCATTTGGAAGCGATCAGTTCGGCGCCCTTTGGCGAGCCGCCATGGATCAGGACCATGTCGGGGTGTTTGGCGTGAACCTTGTCGAGACGATCCCAGATCAGACGGTGGTCGTTGAAGTCGAGTCCTCCGGTGAGCACGATCTTCGGTCCTGGTGGTAACATGACCTCGGTTTCTGCCCGCCGCTTGGCGGCAATGAAGTCGCGGGAGTCGATCATTGCTGCGGTGAGCGTGCGGTGATTGACCAGTGATCCCGATCGGGGACGCCAGTGCGAACCGGTGTGTAGCTCGAAGCGTTCGATGGCTTGATCGCGGAAGAGCTCCAGGCAGTTGCGGCGTTCGGTCAACGTGATGCCTTCGGCGGTCAGGCGCTCAAGCTCGACCGATCGCACCTCCGAGCCGTTCTGCTCGCACTGACTCTTGCGTTGAGCCTGTTCGTTGTCGTCCAGCTGGCGACCGATGCGATCGGCTGCACGATGGAACAGGTTGACGGTCGACCAGAGCAGATCCTCGAGGTCCGGCTCGAGCCGCGTGTCGTTCAGGGTCGCGACCAGGGCGTCGAAGATGTCGGCGACTGCGCCCACGATCATCTTGCCTTCGGGCAGTGGTCTCGGATCCAGTTGGTCGTCGAGTGGACGGTAGCCAAAGAGCTGCAATTCGTCGAGGACGAGCTCGGTCGGCGATGCCGCGTGCGAGGGTTCGCTGTCGTCATGGTCGGTCATGGCGTAAAGTCCTTTGCCGGATCGGCCGCGCCCGTCGCGGCCTTCGTGGCGATCGCTCAGACGGCGGGCGGACCGGGCCAGAACCCGGAGCTGCGCGGAGGGCCGAAGCGCAGCGGAGGATGGCTGAGGTGCGGCTATTTTGCTTCGCGATGCAAAGCGCGCCTTCAGATACTTATGACAGTTTCTTTATCGTTGGCGCGCGGCGGAAAATAGCCGGACGCAGCCATTGGCGGCCCGGACCGCCTGCCGTCCGATCGCCCTCTAGAAGGCCAAGGGCGCGTCCTCTCCGGCACTGCGCTCGCCGTGACTGGCCAGTCGACATCGATCACTCGCGCTCACGGTTGACACCGGTCGACGAGAAGGAAGCGATCGACGTCCTCCGGAGCGAGCTGGAGCCGCAAGGCTGCTCGCAGAGCATCGAGGCCGAAGATGTGCAGGTCCTCGTTGAAGTCGCCCAGCCGGGGTGACAGCGGGATTGCCTCGATGCCGGCTTCTTCTGCGTGGTTGGCCAGAGTTGCCTGTACGGCGTCTCCAGCAGCATCGTCGTCGCGAGCGATATAGAGCCGACGCAAGCTCGACGACAGCAACATCACTGCGAGATGGTTGGCGGAAAGCGCAGCTGCCATCGGCAAGGTTGGCAGTGCATAGCGTAGTGACAGCATGGTCTCTATGCCTTCGCCGGCCACAAGCACGTCGTCATCCGCTGCACCGAAACGCACCGCATTGCCGAGCAGGTCGCCCATCGCTCGTCGAGGCGTGTCGATTGGCGCCTTGCCGAGCCGGACGCGGTCGAAGCTGTCCGGATCGAGCCAGGTGCGGTGCACGCCGGTGATGCTGCCATCGAGGTCGGTGACGCAGGCGATCATCGCCGGCCAGGTCTCGGTCGGCAGGTGCTCATCGGGGCGATAGTAGCAGCGGGGGTGGAAACGCAGGCTGCCACCATCGTGCACGTGGGTTATTCCTCGACGCTGCAAGTAAGTCTCAACGACGGTGCCCTCAATCGGACCTGAGATCGCAAACAGGCGTCTTGCGGCCCCTTGTGATCCGGCCCCTACTGTTGGACGAGAGGGCCTGACGACGGCTTCCGGTTCAGGGCGGGGCAGCTTGAGAAACCGCCTCGCCTCCTCGGCAACGTCGCGAAAGTCACCAAGCCTGAGGCTTTCGCGGATGATGTCGAGGAGATCGCCATGCTCACCGGTCGCGGCATCGGTCCACTTGCCGGCGGGTCCCTTTGGCGAGTGCTGGAGCCGCACGAACATCGAGCGGCCTGGGGTATTGTGGACGTCACCGACCAGCCAATACCGCCCTTCGCGCTTGCCATTAGACAGGTAATGTCGGCACACCGCCTCGGCCTCGCACGCGAGGCGGTGTGCCAGTTCGGAGGCGTCGCGGGGCATCAGGCGGCCTCCCACTCGGCGACGCGCTCGATCGCATATTTCTCCAGCACCTTTGCCAGGACGGCGACGCCGCTCGCATCTGACGGCACGAACATGCGCAGCTTCCAGGAGATCATTTCCCCGAAGAGGCCATAGGTGCTCAGTCGATCGCGCATCGTGTCGTCGAATCCCGACAGCTTGATGCGGAAAGCCCTCATGACCCGGACGCGGCGAGTCTGGATGACGGCGGCGTGGCCGGCATCGAGATCGCGTTCAATCGAGCGGATCAGCGAAGGCGTTTTCATGGAGGTAAGGAGGTGACGGAAGAAGCGCTGCTTGGTGCTTTCGAAGGCGGATCGCGCGGCGGACTTTGCTTGCGCGTTCATCGTGCCGGTCTCGCCGGTGATGTTGGCGGCCCGCATTGCCGCGTCGAGGTTGCTATGGATGATGCCGAACGCGCCGGCATAGGCGTCGTAGATGCGAACCTGCTCGGGCGTAAGCTGGTGTTCAACGAGCTCGTACTCGACACCCTCGTACGATAGGGAGCGCACGGCATAGAGGCCGAGCGCCTTGAGGTCGCGCGCCAGCACCTCCATGGCCGCGACCCCGCCCTCCTCGATCGCTTCGACGAACTCCGCCCGGGTGGCAAATGGAAAATCCTCACAGCCCCAGAGTTCGAGCCGCTGGGCTGAGGCGAGATTGTGCACCGTGGCGGCGCCGGTCGCGGAGACATAAACCACGCGGTCATTCGGCAAAGCGTGCTGCAGCCTCAGACCCGCACGCCCTGGCTGGGAGGCAGCCTGTTCACCCCGCTCGATCTTGCCGCCAACCGCGTTCTGCATGGCGTGGCTCTCGTCGAAGATGATCACTCCGTCGAAGTCGGAGTCCAACCATTCGACGATCTGCCGCGCCCTTGAAAGCTTCTCTCCGCGCTCGTCGGTGCGCAGCGTAGCGTAGGTGGTAAACAGGACGCCTTCCGCGAGCCGGATCGGCGTGCACTGACGGAAGCGTGAAAGCGGCGTCACGAGGAGCCGCTCCATCCCGAGCGCCGACCAGTCGCGCTGCGCATCCTCGATCAGCTTGTCGGATTTGCTGATCCAGACCGCCCGGCGGTGACCTTTCAGCCAGTTGTCGACCAGGATACCTGCGACCTGCCGTCCCTTGCCTGCCCCGGTCCCATTGCCCAGGAACCATCCGCGACGAAACCGAACTGCATTCTCCGCATCGTCACGCGCTGCCGCCACGACATCAAAGGTCGCATCGACCGTCCAGGATCCCGCAAGAAATTCCGAATGAGCCTCGCCGGCATAGATCACGCTCTCGAGCTGCGCGTCTGACAGAACGCCGTCCGCTATGATCTTGGCCGGCAGATGCGGCCGATAGGACGGTTTTGGCGGAGCGACTGAAGCCATCGCGGCCGACTGCACGAGCTTGGTCGGGTGCGATTGCGCGCCCGCAATGCGGATCGACTGCAGCGCATAGGCCTCATAAAGCGCGTCGGTGATCTTGCTGTCATCGGTGGGCGTCCAGTCGACCAGCTCGTAGGCGACTTCAGTCGCCGTGAGGTCGACTGCCGGGGTGATCACCGTCATTTGGCGACGGGCGACGTAGCCGCGGGCTGTTCGGGGCGTGGAAGGGGTGGCAGTTGCCGGCAGCGCCGCCCGGGGGGTGCCCACGACAGGACGACGTGGTGGTGCGCGCTCGGTGACCCAGCCGAGCAAAGTCGGCAGGTCGGGAGCCGTGCCGGGAGATTCCGGCAATGACGCGTTGTCGTCGGCCGGCACGCGATCGATGACGGTCAGGCGGGTGTCGATGTTGGTGCCGTGCTTGGCATAGACGGAGCCGTCAATCGCCGCCGAGAATACGACACCGCCCTGCTCCTGCAGCCGCTTGAAGGAGTCTGTCCATGCCGGGTTGTCGGGTGCGAGGTTTGCGCCGGTGACGGTGACCAGCCGTCCACCTTCCGGAAGACGGGCCAGGGCGGATCCGATGTGCCGTAACGCGGCATCTGCCATCTTTCGTTCGACATGAACTGCGGCCGAGAACGGAGTGTTCATCAGCACGACGCTCGGTAGGCAGCCGGCATCGAGGTGGTCGTTGAGGTGAGCGGCATCAAACCGGGCTGTGGAAACGCCGGGAAAGAGCTGCGCAAGAATACCCGCTCGGGTCTCTGCGATCTCGTTGAGGATGAGGGAGCCGCCGGCGAACTCGGCGAGGATGGCAAGGAGGCCGGTGCCGGCCGAGGGTTCAAGCACGACGTCTGCTGGCGTGATCGTCGCCGCCTGACTTGCGACAAACGAAAGCCCCATCGGCGTGGAGAACTGCTGGAGGGTTTCGCTCTCCTCGGACCGGCGTGTGTGGCTCGGAAGGAGGCTCGTGATCCGCATCGGCAGCACGGCCGCCGGCAATGTCGCCTTCACACGCATGGCGGCGCCATAGCGTCGTAGGAATAGGACAGTTGCCGCCTCGCAGGCGTCATAGGCGGTCTTCCAGTTCCAGGCGCCACTGGTATCGGAGGCGCCAAAGGCTGCCTCCATGGCGTTGCGCAGGACAGCCGCTTCGATGCGACGGCTCCGCTCGAGGTCGGTTACGAGCTGTCGCGCAGCCCTGACGATCGCGGACGCGACGACTGCAGTGGCACGCATGGAAAGCGGCGCGGCGCTGGCGCCGACGACGAGAGATTCGGTCATGGGAGGGACTTTCTCGGGAGAGCGGGAATGGGCTGAACCGCCCGGCGCTCTCCTCAACTCCGCGGCGGCTCAAACCCTTCCCGGCCCGACTCTTCCTCTCATGCTTCGCCAAGAAAATTGGGGCCGGCGCTGCACGCCGGCCCCCACGACGAACGCAGGACGGCTGGCGCCGTGCCGCGAGACGATCTTATTCAGCAGCCTCACAGCGTGGCCGGTCGTCGTCGGCCGCGACAGCCTGCTCCTCGTCATCGGAGAGGAATTCGGGCAACGGTCCGGCTTCGCCATCCTGCTGCGCGGGCGCCGGCGCAGCGTCGACTAGACGCAGCGGTTCCGGCAACCAGCCGGAACCGTCGAGAAGACGCTCGGCCTCCTTGGCCATGACGCCCTTCTTCAGATGGTCGATCAGTCCGGCCGAGGACTCGCCCTCGCCCTCACGAACCGCTTCGAGGATGCGGGACTTGGTGACGCGGCCGAGATAGTTGTCGACTGTCGGTCGCCAGCCGGCCTGGACCATGTCGAGGCCGACGGGCACGCGCCAGCACGTCGGCTTGATCAAGACGGATCCGAACGCCGTGGTCGGAAACGCGGCCCTAATTGTATCGGTTGGCCGGCTCAAAGAGGGCATTGACGGCGGATGACGCGCAGTGCGCGAACAGCGACGACTGAGTGGTGCCATCAAACGCCGTCAGCACATCCCAAAGATGCGCCTCGTTCTCTGGCAGCCGTTCCTTCCATGCCTCGTGCCGCGCGTCGATGGCCTTGGCCGACGCACTCTCCTTCAGGCCGGGAGCCTGGGCGGGAAAGTTGGGCGTGTGAAGGGCGATCTCCAGGCAGCTTCCTGAGGATGCAAACCGGTAAAGGGTTCTCAGCACGAAGTTGTGCAGCACAGCCTGGAAGGTGATCGCGGGGCCAGCGCATCCCGCAGCGCCCTCTCCACGACGGGCCGCCAGGAGACTCTCTCTTGGCTTCCAACCCGTCGCGAAAAGCGCCCCCTCCTCTCACTCTTCCCAGGCGCGGAAGGTCACGCATCATGACGCTTCTTGATCGCCCTCAACTGTCTCGACCACGGCGCCCTGATCTATTTCGGGACCGAAGCCGAGCAGATAGTCCGCGGCCTTGCTCGCTTGCGAAGCAGCACGCACGATGGCGCGATTGTCTTCGCGCATGACTTCGAGCCAGGAGCCGATATAGTCGGCATGGCGCACCGTCGGCACGATGCCGAGCGATGCGCAGCCGAACGCGGCGGTGAGTTCCGCCACCAATTCCTCGAAGGCGTATTTCTTGGTGCCGTAGGATCCACTCTGGTCGCGGTTGAGGCGCGAGCGATGACCCGTCGCATGACCGAGCTCATGGAGCGCGGTGCGGTGCCAGTTGATGGGCTCGAAATAGGCTTGCGGTGGCGGGACCTGCACATAGTCTTCGACAGGCGCATAAAATGCGCGATCGCCTCCAATGCGAAACGTGATCCGGGTAGCCTTGATCAGAGCTTCGACTTTGGGCTCTATCATGCCAGGTGGTGGCGGCGGCGCGGTGGTGGCGATCTCAGGCGGCAGATCCTCGCACTGGTCGCTGTTAAATACGGTAAAGCGTTTGAGGAACGGAATCGCCTGTGCCTCCTCGCCGACCTCTGCGGCACGTCGTTTTTCATCGTTCGGCACGAAACGGTCGGCGTAGACCACCGTCGTGCCGCGTTCGCCCTTGCGGACGTGGCCGCCAAGAGAGAGGGCCTGACGGAAGGTGAGCCAGCTTTGTCCCGCATAGCCGCGCTCGATGATGGCCCCCCAGAGAATAAGGACGTTGATCCCGGCATAGAACCGGCCCGAGGATGCATTTTTAGGCATGGCCAGCGGCGCCTTTGCCGCGGCCGTGCCCCAGGGCTGAACCCAGGGGACGCGGCCTGCCTCAAGCTCGGCGATGATCTTGTCGGTAATTTCGTCATAGAGGCTCGCCCGGCTCTGACCGGTACCCGCCCGAAAGTGGTGTTTTGACATCGCGGATCTCCGCGACGGGCGCTGCGAGCCTTTCTCGCAGCCTGCAACCCGTCACGGCAAACCCGGACAGCACTCTCACTCTCAATCTTTTGCGCGAGCTGGGGTAATCCGATTCCCGCCTTCGCTGCCTTGGTCTGGGGCTGCTTCGCTCCAGCAAAGGAGGCGCAAAATGCGCAGTGGTCGTCGGACAGGATGTTTCGCTCAAAACCACTTCAATTTGTGTCGTTGAAGCAGACAGGTCGCCGGTAAGGGAACGCAAAAGCGGAAGAGCGAGCCGATTGCACTCATCAAAGCACTGACCGTGGCGAGAGCAGATCACACTGATGGGCATTGAGCCTTCTCTCTTGTCTAAATGGCTCTACGGCGCACTCGTTGAGAGTGGCTTTCAGACCGTGTATTGAGACCCGCCAGGCTCAGCAGTTTCTGTCCTCGTGGCCCAACAAGACGGGCGCCTCGCAGGTCCCATCATGGAGCGAGGCATTTTTGGCCTTCTCCGCGAACCAGGCAGAAGAAGTAAGCCGCAACGATCCTACCCAAACGGGCGGAGATGCTTCGCGGCTCCGGTCGCAGGCGTATGCCTGCGATTAGAGCGTGACCGTCGAAACGGCCGCCAAGAGCGCATACTTCTTCTCCTCGGAAGCTCAGCCTGGCTATTGAATCGCGACTCAAATTGCTTATTGAGGGCCAGAGCGATAGCAAGCGAGGACACCGGCGCAGGCGATCGACCATCCTGCCCGTTAGTTCCGCTAGGAGCCGGCCGCCATCTTGGCCGCTTCTGCTGCCGCTCGTTGCATGCTCGTCGACATCTCGTTGGTGACCGTGGACTGTTCTTCGACGGCCGCAGCCGTTGAGGTCACATATTCGCTCACGTTGGTAATTGCCTGTTTGATCGCAGTCAGCGCACCGGCAACATCGGCCGAGATCGCGTTGAGGCTTCCGATCTCCTCCCCGATCTTGTCCGTCGCCTGTTTGGCCTGATTGGCAAGGCTCTTGACCTCGGAAGCGACGACGGCAAACCCTCGGCCAGCTTCCCCGGCGCGCGCTGATTCGATCGTGGCGTTGAGCGCAAGCAGATTGATCTGGCCGGTGATGTTGTTGATCATCTCGACGATGCCGCTCATCGACCGGGCGGCGTTAGTCAGGCGCTGCGCCTGACTAACAGCGGTGGCGACGCGCTCGACCGCTCCCGCCGCCGTTTCCCTCGACTTCGTCATCGCCTCAGAGATTTCGCGCACCGATGCATTGAGCTCCTCGGCACCGGCGGCAACAGATTCCATCATGCCACGAACGCGTTCGTTACCTATGCGCACCAGGACTTGCTTCGTCACGTCGGCCGCGTATTTCACGACCTTGAACGGCTTACCGTTCAGATCGAGGAGGCTTGGATATAGACTTCCTTGCCGCTTTTGCCGATGCGTTTGTATTCGGCCGCCTGGTAGTGGCCCTTGTTAAGGCTGTCCCAGAAGGCGCGATATTCCGCACCGTCTCGCTCGGACGGATCAACGAACATGCTGTGGTGCCTGCCCCGGATTTCGCTCAAGGAATAACCGAGCGCCGAAAGAAACTTGTCGTTCGCCTTGATGATCGTGCCGTCCATGTCGAATTCGATGACGGCCTGAGACTTGCCGATCGCCTCGATCTGCCCGGCGAGGTCGGCATTCCGTAGCTTCTCGCCGGTCACGTCGGTTGCGAATTTCACAACCTTGAACGGCTTGCCCTTGTCGTCGAAGATGGGGTTGTAGGATGCTTGGATCCAAACTTCCTTTGCGCCCTTGCCGACGCGCTTGTATTCGGCCGCTTGGAAGTCGCCGCGATTGAGCGAAGCCCAGAACTCGCGGTAGGCAGGACTATCTTGAAACGCCGGTTCGACGAACATACTGTGGTGCTTGCCCTGGATCTCGGCCAATGTGTAGCCGAGCGCCTTCAGAAAGTTATCATTGGCGGTGATGATCGTCCCGTCGAGGTTGAATTCGACGATCGCCTGCGAGCGGTTGGCGGCAGCAGCCTGCGCGGCGTAGTCAAGGTTCTGCAGGCGAACCGACGCGTCCGCCCATTCGACCACTACACCTGCGCGCTTGCCATTTGCATGCTTTAGCGGCGTCGCCACGAGGTCGAATGTGCGCGTGCCAATTTTGATGGTCGCCCGGTGGCGCGACGAGAGGCTCTGTAGCAGGCGCCGCTGATGGCTCGGACTTCTGTGAAAGACGTCAATGTTGGTACCGATGAGCGTCGCGACATCGAACTGCCGTAGTTCCTTCTTCAGATCGGCCTCGGCTTCGCCCAGCAGGGCTGTAACCGCGTCGTTCATGTAGACGATGTTCAGCCGATCGTCCGCCACCATCACGTTCGCGTCGATGGATTTTGCGGCCAAGAGGGTCAGCGAACCGTGATCAGGTTTGCGGGCGAAGATCGATTATCTCCATCGACTCTTGATTGATCGGAATTTTAGAGGTGGCTCAGCTTGTCTCGCAGCGTCTCGATCATCTGATGGAGGCGGACGGTTGCAAGAGTTGTTGCCTGGTGGAAGCGCAAGGCACATGACCCGTGAGCAACCGGATCTCCCAGTGGCCATCTGCAACCAGAATGACGCCTCGCGGATGTCCTGGACAGCCGCAACTGGCCGCGAGGTCTCGCACTCGCCGGAAACTGATACGGATTGTTCATTCCGAGTTTCTCCACGCGCCATGGACGCGCCACAGTCCATGTCAGATTGTTGGTCGCAAGCAGTTTCCTGCGAGTTGTGTCGGGAGTTAGCTGCTCAATTGGGCCTGCGAGGGGAAGGCCGATCCCAGAGATCGATCCAACGACAGGCAACCAGGATGATTCCTTTGCGCCACTCTGCACCGAGTTTGTTTGACAGCCGTTAAGGGAAGCATCCGTAAATTTGCGGGCCCGAAGGTGTTATGTTACGTCGGCTGCTCATTCGCACCGGCGGCTGTTTGCTATTTGGAAGATTCTGGCCTTCGTAGTCTACCGTCTCGCCAAGCGACAAACGTCGGGATCGGGTCGAAGTGAGAGTTTAGCCTTCGATCCCACTGATAGCGCTCCGCCTGCATGGAAGCGGGGCGCAACATGCCGGATGACCAACTTTCCATCGAGCACGAGCAAGATCGTTGCTTCAAAGGGCCGACACGGCCATTTTCGGAAAAGTAGGCGGCTCGTGGATGAGCTACATGTGTCCATGAGGAAGACGAAGCCTGGACGAAAGCTTGCACTACCTCCATTGGCTCCGCATCGAGGACCATGACACGGGACGAGATCGTCTTCACTCCCGGTGAGCTTGCTTCGACAACTTGCCTGCACCGCGGCCGATGAATCTTGGCCAAGTAGGAGCCTCACGATGACCATCACCATTACCGCCTTTGAACGGCCACCCGATCGCGCAAGGAACTGACGCGTGATACCCGCGTTCGCTGAGCGCGCTAGAGGGAGTGGGCCAACCCTACGAGGTTAGCTTGTTTCGTTTCGTGCGAAGAAGGAACCCGCGCATCTGGCTGTTCAACCTTTCGGCGCGCTCATCCAGGGATGGTTTCTGTCGGCAGCGCCGAACCGTTCATCGATCTGCTGGAGCGGCTGTCGTTTAGCAATCGGCAAGCACCGTATCATTTGGGACAAAAATTCGCCTCTCCGGAGCGTTATGGTTGATCTCGGCAAAATGGACATATTTGATCTCATGGCGCCGCACATTCTACGATGACCAGGTGGCATCCGATCAGATCGCCCACGAGCGCCGGTAACCTTCATCAGTCACCTTAACACACGGATTGCGTTGCGCTCGCTGTGCCTGCCGCTACGAGAAATAGCAGCCGCACAAGGATTGGTCGACATCAGCCATCCGTACCTGTGCGGTTAGGGGCCGCCGTCGAAGGGCGGCGGTCCCGCCCTGGGGGACTCGCGCTCGCAGTCCGCTTGAGCTCGGCTCGCCGTTCCCGACGGCGCGCCGAGGCAGCGATCCGGGTACAGCTGAGCGGCTTGCAGCACATTGCGCTGTGCCGTCTGGATGCATCCGCCGACCGCAGCGCAGCTCCGCCGGTGAGCAATAGTCGCAGCGCGCTTCCGAGGCCTCGATGCTTCGTTGTACGCCCCGAAAGAACGCGCCTCCTTGCGCGGTCCCGACCACGCAGCCCAGCCTAAGCCCTGTATGCATGTCGGCTGTTGGCCGATCCAAAAGGTGGCTGTTGCGATGCAGAGATATCGGTGATTCAGTCTGTCTGGTTGGCAGGACCGATGATCACGATGGGCATCGGTAAGTCGCCGCAGATGTAGGGGTGACGTGGGACTTGGCGCCTTCCGCGCTCGCGACAGGCATCACGATATCGCTGGTCGGGTTGATATCTCGTTTTGGCGGCTCAACCGGCTGGCATGGCCATTGCTTAAGTTGGGTTGTGGGAATTTCAGGGTCCCAGCTTGAAACAGAAGCCGCCGGGACAGCGACATTTCGAGCCCGGCTGCGTATTTTTTCGAGACTGGCAGCGTGTCCAGGAACCTGCGGGAGCTTTGGAGTGGTTAGTTATAGATGGAGTCTGTCCGGTGGCGTCTAAAAATTTAGAAGCTGGTTCTTCGGCCGATCGATCTGCCCGAACGAACCGAGAGCGGTTGACGGTTCCCCAGCGCCCCGATGACGTGCTGCAGGAGGCTGAGAAAAAGGCGACGGCCGTTCGCGAAAACATGGCCCGACTGCGCGAACTACGTCTGGCCAGAGAAGCGCACGAGGTTCAGACCGAAATCTCAGCCGGCAATCAAGTCGCCAAGGCAAAGCGGAAAAAACGAGCTAGATAGAAGTGGTCGCTTTTGATTGCTGGCGCATTATCCATTTGTGGCGCTTCGCAAATTTCAGTGCGGTGCCGTCCATGATCAAACGGAGCACGTGCTCAGCGGCGCGAGATCGAAGCTTTTGAATTCCGTTTATGCGCAGCCATCGTCGAGAGCTGGAACTCGGCCTCGGTGCCTCGCTACAGACTTCTAGCGGGACCGGCTCGTCAATCAAAAGAGGACGATGACGGATAGGGCTCGCGTCGTGGGTGACGACCGAAGGTGGGACCGAAGCTCGCCAGAGTGTACAAGAAGGGTAAATGTGCTAATCCGCTGGTGTATTGGCACCAGAGGGAGCGATTTTATGGCGACGGGTACAGTTAAGTGGTTTAACGGCCAAAAAGGATTCGGTTTCATTCAACCCGATGACGGCGGCCAGGACATTTTCGTGCATATCAGCGCAGTAGAACGCGCCGGCCTCTCGGGCTTGGCTGAGGGACAGAAGATTTCTTACGAAGTCCAGGTCGATCGGAAGCGAGGCAAAAATAGCGCGGAAAATCTAAGGGTCTGACCCTAAAAGCGATCGAGGCCCCACATGGGCGGCCGAAACAAACCCGCCGGGTGAGTTATGCCGGCGGGTTCGATATATCGGGTGACGCGGAACGCGTTACAAATCCGCGTCACACTTTCGATAGCGCGAAACGGTTGAAGATCGGTTACCGCCTCAGCCGTCGACATTGCGCGGGTCAGCCGAATCCAGGAGGCGCGGGCTTGGCTCGCCGAATGACCATGAGGCATCCGCTCGATTTCAGCTTGGTTGCGGTGACGCTCTGGTTGTTGGTGTCCATGATCATTGATGCGGTCACGCCCAAATGGCTGACGGTCTACATGATCGGGATTGCACTTGCTCCGCTGCTGCTCGCAGGCGTCATTTTGCACTTTCTAAATTGGCGGATACGGTACGCGCGCTTGCGCAAGAGAGGCGACAGGCAATGTCCTCCTGCGCAGAGAGGCGTCGTCTCGGCGGCTGAGCGCGAAGCCCGCAGGTAAGCGTAAGCAGATCGGCGACGAAGCGAGAACCTTACCGCTTGCCGTTCGACGAGCCGACCAGATCACATGTGTCTTGGCCGACACCGGTCAGATTTTGTAGAGAATCGATGAACCATCAGGCGGCGGCGGGCCCGTTGCCGTAATGCTTCAGTCGCGAATTGCTCCTGTCACGTCAGAATACGATCGCCACGATTTGCAATACCTTTTCGGCCGGCCGTTGCCACATATGTCACCCAACCCGACTTCGCGTGCTTAATCAACGCTTCCGGGTGGATGTCGATAAATGTTGCGATATCCGTAAGAAATCACCAGGCCCCCCTTATTCGGCGTTGGTATCATTGCCGCCTTTGCATCAAAGTGCGCGCCGTGATGGGTGGCGAAGAGATGATCAACTCGCTTCGCGTTACCGAGCATAACGTGGGTGTAGTCCGTGTCTCCGAGCAGCAGGACGGACCGTCCGCTAACAAGCGAAACAAACAGTGTCAGACCGCTATCGTTGAGGTCGGCGGCAGGGCCGCCGCTTTGTAGCAACTCGCCAAAAGCAAAGCGGACTTTCGCGTTTTTGGGGTGCACGAACAGGTTTCCTCGTTGTGCCAGTATTCTCGCCAGTTGCGCAGCACCCGGCCCCAGCCGCTGGTCGGGGACAATCCAGCGACACTCAAGGAGAGGGGGGTGGTGGAAAGCCGCGTGGAGATGACCCCAATCCCAGTGTGAGAGGATGATTGGAGGCCCCTCGTTGTTATCGATATCAAATCGCGAAGGAAACGTATGACGATTGAAGGAGATCGGAAAACCGACGTCGAAATGCAGAACGGCGCGGCCGCCGTGGTCGCATAGCGAAATGAAATTTGCTTGACCGACGTCCCTAACCAGCACGGAAGCCGGGTGAGGGACGCTTTTAAGGATCGCCGATATTGCGGGGCTTGTCGCCGATGTTGGCAACACTGTGCAAGCGTCGACGAGCGAACTCGGCAGCAGGGACCGCGGGGCGACAGCCGCGTTGAGAGCGTGAGCTCCAGACCGTGGTTCTGGGGTCTCGCCGGGAGTTTCGAGCAAGCGCGCGCAAATCAGAACTCCGCGAGCATGCGCCGAATATCCATTTTCTTCGAGTTGTGCGCGCCAAGCGAAGCCAACAGTCTGGTGCAGAGATGCTCACGCCCTCTCGCAAGCCACCAAGGTCAGGTTCCCGCAACCTTTATCTCTTCCCGACTGTTCGTCTTTGCATCGTAAATTCTGACCTGAAGCATAGGAAAGCGCTTCTTAAGCTCCTCCGCCCCCGCCTTTGCCCCGTCTCTGGTCGCGAATTCGGTCTTCAATCGACCATCAATTTCGAGGGCATAGTCCAAACCGGGCAGTTCGCGGGCAGCAGCAACCATCTCTTTTCCTTGTCGCTTGGGCCTGATGGATGCGCTTTCTTACCTTGAGTCGCTCGAGCCGCGCCAGCGATACCACGACGGTCTGTGGATTCTCACGCCACGCCGGTTCTGGACTATCGAACCTTTTGAGTGCTTCCCAGATTCAATTGCGTAGCCTGTTGGCTTCGGCGAAGTTCGCGAGATAGGTGATCTGCGTGGAATCCCTCCATCGACAAAGCCGCGATGCGGCGGTTAGCAAACGCGGGAAAATGGAACCAGGCTGGGAGTGCGTTGAGTTCAAGCGATCAGCCCCTTCGTCCGTCCCCTTCCGACCAAAGCGATATTGACGAACCAGATCGAATCATGACCGCGCAGGAGCTCCGACCGTCGAGGCGGTCTTTCTCTTCGCCGGTCAGGAACTCCAATGAATTTGGCCGTAGGCACCTGACCGATTCGCTCCCTGGTCTGTGGCACTGCCGCGTCCGCCTAACTATCACGAACAGTGAGACGATCCACTTTTGCATTCCTGCATACCAACTCGTTTCGACCACCAAGTCGCAGGTCCGGGCACGCATTCACGGCTTTCGATTGCCGCGCAATGTCTTTCGATTCATGTTCAATGAAATCGCGGCTGCATTCGTTCGTGCGCTTACTCAAAGAGTATCTCCGCAATGGAGACGCCATCTGATTTCAATTCGCGTTAGTACGAAACGTACTAAGTTTTTACGGCGCTAGCTGCCGCGCAGCCAGAATCGCGCTCTGCGATTAGCGATAAGTTTAGCAACCGGAATTACTTTTCAAATTGAAAGCGGCGGCCGTCCGAAGCACCAGTTCAAGGTGACGAGCCATTTCACGTTTTGATTCATTGGGACTCTCGGGAGTATCGGGAAGATGTTTGGCTGGAACAGGAACGCTGAATTCTCACGCGCGACGGCGATGGCTTCTGCCATCGACAAGTCCCAGGGCGTGATCGAGTTTGAGATCGACGGCACCATCAGCACCGCCAACGACAATTTCCTCAAGGCCATGGGCTATACGATCGAGGACATTCGGGGCCGACATCACAGCATCTTTGTGCCGCCGAACGAACGCGACACTGTCAGTTATCGCGATTTCTGGGCCAAGCTTAATCGCGGAGAACGTCAGGCGGCGCTGTACAGGCGGATTGGGAAGGGCGGCAGGATCGTTTGGATTCAAGCCTCCTATAATCCAATTCTCAACTGCCATGGACGGCCGATCAAGGTCGTCAAGTTCGCGACCGACATCAGCGCTCTGAAATTCAAGGCGATGGAAGATGCCGGGAAGGTAGCCGCGATCGAGCGGGCCCAAGCCGTAATCGAGTTCAATTTGGATGGCACAATCATCACAGCGAACGAAAACTTCCTGAAGATGATGGGGTATGCGCTGGACGAGCTCAAAGGCAAACATCACCGAATGTTCGTCGATCCATCCTTTCGTGAGAGCGCGGATTATAGGAAAGCTTGGGAACAGCTCAACCGCGGAGAATTCTTGTCTGGCGAGTACAAGCGCATCGGCAAGAACGGGAAAGAGGTGTGGATCCTTGCATCGTACAATCCGGTTCGACATGAAACGGGTCGGCCGTTCAAAGTCGTAAAGCTCGCATCCGACATCACCGAGCAGAAGCTGGTCTCCGCGGACACCACCGGACAAATCGACGCAATCAAGAAGTCGCAGGCCGTCATCGAGTTTCGGATGGATGGGACGATTGGCTGGGCCAACCACAACTTTCTCAAGGCAATGGGCTATGGCCTGGTCGATGTGCAGGGGAAGCATCACAGCATGTTCGTCCCTGCCGAGGACCGCGCTTCCCTTGCCTACGCCAATTTCTGGAAAAATCTCAATCGCGGCGAATATCAGTCGGGTGAATTCAAACGCGTCGCAAAGGGCGGGCGCGAGATCTGGATCGAAGCCTCTTACAATCCCATCCTGGATTTTAACGGCAAAGCGTTCAAGGTCGTAAAGTACGCGACCGATGTGACGGAAAAAGCGATGGCCAGGATGAAAGCTGAAGAGGCGAAGGGGCTGATCGAATCGGTCGCCGCAGGCAGTGAGGAGATGACGGCATCGATTCGAGAGATCGCCGAGACAATGGTGAAATCACGGGAGACGGCAAATACGGCAGTCATGAAGGTGGAAGCCGCAGACGCCCAGGCGCAGAGGCTTGCCGCTGCAACGGAAGCGATGGGCGGAATTGTCGAACTGATCGGCAACATCACGGGCCAGATCAACCTGCTGGCGCTCAACGCAACCATTGAATCTGCGCGCGCGGGCGAAGCAGGCAGGGGATTTGCCGTGGTTGCCTCAGAAGTCAAGAGCTTGGCCAGCCAAGCTAAGCACGCGACTGACAAGATTGCGACTGAAATCGATGCGCTCAATGGGGTGTCCAGCGAGGTCGTAAACGCGCTCTCTGCTATCAGGACAGCTATCACTCATGTGCACGAATACGTCGCGAGCACCGCGGCGGCGGTTGACGAGCAGAATGCAGTTACAGCCGACATGTCGACAAACATGCAACGTGCAGCGGCCGCCCTCGCCTAATTGCCACGCCACAACGGGCGCCTGCTTTCCCGACGGCCGCCGCCTCGCAGTTCGAAGTGCCGGCCGTTCAGGCCCTGATAGCCGTGTCATCGCCTGGTGCAGCACGCGTTGGTTCCAGTGACGACAACGTCGATATTGACGGCAGGCGGGGCTTTACCTTCGACGCGGCTGGCAATTGGTCAGATCGCTGATCCCGCAGGCGGGGCGCGCGCCGACCGCGCATCGCCTCAAGTCAAGCGGCTTATGTCCAGTGGAGGGGAGCGCAGACGACGCGCCGGAGATATCAAGGGCGTAGCCGGCGCGCGACCGAGGGCCCTGGATGAGGAACTCAAATGGCTCTTGCGCGATGGGAACGTCACCCGGATGGCCGAGACGAAGGCTCGGCGAGCGCAGCCCATAGAGCCCGGTCCGCGTCAGCGGACGCGCCGGACCGGCTTTCGGCATTCGTCTGGATCGGAGACGAGCATTTCTTCTCTTTCGATTAACGTCAATCCAAGGCTGTCATTTTCTGATTGACTTACGGCGCGTGATGACGACCTCGGCGCGAGCGGGCCCCGATTCAGGGGGCTGCCGTTTGGGCATCGACTGGCGTTCGATAGTTCAAAACGATGAGAGACTAGAATGCGCGGCGTCGAGGTGACGAGATTGATGAGGAGACTGGCAGGTATCGCGAGTCCCTCCGTTCAGCCTCGCGCTCCTCAAAATAGCGCCTGAGCCACAAACCCAGATCGGCTGAACGACGTAGGTGGCCCTGCCGCAGGAGCTCAACAAACTGATCGCTGCTTTTATGGTCGTTCACGGCTCTTCCGAACTGCTTTGCAACAGATTATTCAAATCAAAATTCAGCCAGCTGGATCCTGTTATCTTCGATTGCAGTGCATTCGCTTAAGGCCCTCATGACTTTTTCGCAACGCTGTGAGGTCGTGTCACAGGAGCACCCGGTGAGTGCGCCTCCGACGCAGGCGTGTCCAACAAACCGCGAGACATTGATCTGACCATGGGGGGAGACCCGCACAATTTGCGGCTTCGCACAGAACCGCTGCGGACAAAACCGATGGCGAGGAGGTAGAACGGCGCCCTCGATCCGGCTGTTCAACCAAGCCGCGGCTCTCACACGAGCAAGAAATTCACACTTAAGCAAATGAACCTATGACGACTACGTTGGCCACTCCTTGTCAGGGCGCAGCAAAGACGGGTAGCGCACACACGCTGTATGTAGCCGAATTAGGGATTTATTGAAGCATGATGTCTGTACATAACGTACGAATCGCTTTTCGCGTGGAGCTGTCCGGAGGTCATCACCGCGCAACCGGCTCGCTCACGGCAGTCAACGCGTTCGCGGGAGCGACCGAGCGTCGTCCTCCGGGGAAGGCCCGATGCGGCTTTGTGCTTTTTCGTTGACTGGGCTCGCGCCGCAAGTCTTGCTGGACCTGTCCGGTTCGAGGATGAGTTTCAATGAAAAAATCAACACGGTACACGGCGCCGCAAGCGACCGGTGACAATTCTGGCCGCGCCATTCTCTTGGCGGAAAGGATGGCCGCGATACTTACGGACGAAGATGCCTCAGACGCGGCGACCGCCATCGCCTATCTGACAGCTGGCGTGATCAGTCACTATGGCTACGCTATCGGCGACCTGGTGAGCTGTTGTGCAAAATTCGAGAGCTCGAAGATCAGCTCCTGGCAACAATGACCGCATCTCCCGAGCGGATGTTGCAATGACGCCAGCGCCGCGCGGTCGCCCTGACCACAGTTTGGCAACTCAATATCTGTGTGCGCGCAGAGACTGTTAGGCAAGAACCGAGCCGGCGAGGTCTGGCGCGCCGATCGGATCAGCCGACCGGTTGGCTTTGCCCCACTTTCGGTAGAGGCGAGAGCATCGTGGCTTCGACGCTGGGCATCGGAGCGCTATGAGCGCATCTGGGTCTTCTGGTCGCATGGACGGCGGGTCCCCACCACCACCATGCCACCCTTTGCCGGCTTGACTGGAGCGCGGGCAGCCTTCACTGGGGCAATCTTGTCTTTTTAGCCATTTGATGATTTGCGATTAGTTCTTTACCGAAAGCTGTAGGGAAGACGCCAGGACGTGTCGACCGAATAGCTGTTCTCCTTGGCTGCGCTGCCTAATCGGCGGATGCCGACTGGCGATTCATCATGTTCGCTGCTACGTCGGCTATCGCCGCAAACCGGGAGAGGTGTGAGTCGGATCGAAGCGGCGCGGACGAACCAACGGAGACATTTGACCGCTGTGCACCCCGACTAAATCGCCTCCAATGCAGTTGCCCACGGCACGAGCGGGTCGGAATTGACTAACCATCTTCTGATGCTGTTGTTGGACCTGATGGGCATTCCCGCCTCAGTTTATTTCTTGTGGGTTGTCAAGCGGGTGCACAGCGACTCGGTGTTGGACCGGAACCGTCGTCCCTTGGTCGGCGCCGCGGCCGCGCCGCAGCGCCCCTCACCATGGAGAAGAGGAGCCGCCCAGCATTGAGCGCAAGCTGTCGTTACACATTGCTCGGAACCGCCGTGCTCGTCTCGACCATACCGACGGGCAGGGACAGTAGAGGCGCCCATATGTGGGTTGATCCTCTCGCCGGTCAGAGCCCGTCCTGCCCGATAGCTGACTAGGATAGCAGCAGGGTCGGCTCGATAGACGAACCGCCCGCCGCGAAGCCGACGAGAGGGCTTCTCCTATCTGGCCCGAACGCGCTTGAGCAACGGGCATCGTGGGGAGCAACTTCCTTGCTTGAAGAGCGTTTAGGCAGACCGGGAAAGCTTTTCATCGCCGCTTTGGTCCTCAGCACCGCCATTCTGCTTGCGCTGAGTGCATATGTCATCAGCCTCTTGAGCCGCACAGCCCCGCCCTCCAAATAGAGAATCTTGTGGCGGATGAGATTGGTCGCATGGCCGCACGGCTGTACCTCGGCCGTCGATGCGCACACCAGGGCTCCGATCTATTTCGACCGTGTCTGGGCACCCATCGATGTCTCATTCGGACGCTCAACTTTTTTGGTATCTGCACGTCCGGCGAGGACTCGAAATCCGATGAGGCGCGCTTCAGGTGCGCACTGCGCCGATCCGTCTGCGGACCTCCGCCTTTTTTGCGATAGAGCGGTCAGAACCCACCGCCCGGGTCATATTCGAAGGCGGCGGCAGTGACATGAACGTGCCGGACTCAGCGCCCACGCGCCCAAAGCGCTGACCAATGGCGTGCGGCGCAGGTTCGTGGGTTCGATGTCCGCTTGCGCTAAGAGCGGTTCCGCCGCGAGGACGCGATCTGCGCTCTTGGCGAGGCCGTGATTACTCGTCCAGAAGGTCGAAGAATTGTTCGACCTTTCTAAACGGCGTGTCGCGCTCCTTAGTTGTGTGAATGACCCGATCACCGTCACGTTGCAGCGATCGCCCCTTTGATTTTCGAAGACGTCCAGGCAGGAATGTCGCGGCTACTGCCTCGGGCCCGACGTCAAGTCTTACGATACCTCTTCGTCCGCAGTCGATCCTGAGCCTTGCAGCGGCAAAGAACTCGCGGGCCGTCGGCGGCAATCTGCCGAAGCGGCGGGAAGTCTCCTCCTCCAGGTCGTCGACTTCGTCTTCGCTTCGGCAACGGGCGGCGCGGGCGTAGATTTCCAGCCGCACCGGCTCCGATTGCACGTAGCTTGCCGGCAACATGTCTGCGGTCGGCAGATTGAGGTCGGGTACCCACAGACCCGCGGTTCCGTGGTCCGGTTTCTCCGAGGCTAATTTTAGAAGATGGCTGTAGAGCACCGGTCCAAACACCTGGAGGTGGCCCGACTGGCGCTCCGAAAGCAGGTCCCCCGCTCCTCTGAGGTCCAGATCGCGCTCGCTGATGGCAAAACCAGCCCCAGGTTTGTTGAAATCCTTTAGAACCTTGAGCCGCTTCTCAGATCGCTGCGCGTCCGAATCGGTCAGCAAATATGCGAACGCACGCGTTCCGCCGCGACCCACCCTTCCCCGGAGCTGATGAAGTTGCGCAAGACCGAACCTTTCGGGCCAACAAACAATGATGGTGTTTGCCCGCGGAATATCCAGACCGCTCTCCACGATGTTGGTCGCAAGGAGAACGTCAGCCATGCCTTCGACGAAGCTCATCATTCGGTTGTCAATCTCTTCGGCGGGCAACTTGCCGTGGAGACAGACGATGCGGAGGTCAGGCGCCGCCGTTTGCACCCGCGCCAACATCGGGTCGAGATCATCGATGCGTGGACATATTAGAAAGCTTTGGCCGTGCCGCCTTTGTTCGCGGAGCAATGCCGAGACAATAGCGGCATCTGAAAGCGGAGCAATCTTTGTGACAACGGGAAGTCGGCTAACGGGCGGAGAGGCAATCACGCTGAGATCCCTGAAGCCTGCCAAACCTGCTGCGAGCGTTCGCGGAATCGGCGTGGCACTCATCCAAAGCGTATGGATGGCTTTGGCCAGTTCCGAAAATTTCGCTTTCTCGGTGGCCCCGAAATGCTGTTCCTCGTCGATGATGACCAAACCAAGGTTGGCGAACTTCACGTCTCCGGAGGCGAGAGCCTGAGTTCCCACCACAACCTTCACTCTTCCAGTTTTCAGGCCTTCCTTCGTCGCCCTGGTCTCCGAAGCCGAAGCGGCTCGCGACAAGCTTCCGACCTCGATACCAAACGGACTGAAACGCCTGCGGAACGTCGCGAGATGCTGTCTTGCCAAGACTGTCGTCGGTACTACGACGGCCACCTGTTTCCCTGACAGCACGACTGCGGCGGCCGCACGCAAAGCGACCTCCGTCTTACCGAACCCGACGTCGCCGCAAATGACCCGGTCCATCGGATGGCCGGACGCAAGATCGTCCAAGACGTCCCGAATGGACTTCGCCTGGTCGATTGTCGGGAAATACGGGAAACGTGCGACAAACCTCTCATAGACGGGGGCCGGAGGTACGATTTTCGGGGTTCGCCGGCGACGTCGGTGGCCGATGTGTTTGGAGAGCTGCTTGCCGACGTTTCGGATTTCGTTCTCCGCTTGTGTACGCCGGGTCCACCATGTACTTCCATCCGCCTTGTCGAGGGTGAGCTCGCCGAGCTCCGACGCATATGGCCAGATCACGGCAAGATCGTCAGGCGGAACGAGAATGGCACCGTTTCCGGCGAATACGAGCCTGATCACTTCGCGCAAGGGCCCGTTTCCGGTTGCAACGGTCTGTAGTCCATCCAGCACGGCCAGTCCTCGTTGCAGATGAACGACCACCGTACCTTGCTCCGGCACATCTGCGTGTTTGAAAGCCGCACTCCAGCTTCTGGCAAGGGGCTGCCAATGATGGGCCCTGCTGCCCAGCAGATCGGAAGCAGTTAAAAAGACGACCGCTTTCCGGCCAGGCATGACAAACCCCGCATCGAAGTCGGCCAAAAGCGCCCCTTCACGACTGCGTTCGGCCGACGCCGCGTTCCAATCCGCAAAGCGATCCGCCTTGAGACCGCTCATCCGCTCCATGACGCGTAGATCGTCTTCTTGTGCTGCGACGAAAACCAAACGCGAACCCGCGCGCCGGGCCTGGTCGACGAATGCACGGAGGGCTTTTCTGGGCGATGAGACCTGAGAGAAGTCCGGCGTGGAAACAAATGGAGCGTGTTGCGGCAGCACGTTCATACGCCTGGCGGCCTGCTTCCAGTCGCGCCTCCCAAGATATTGGCGCCCACTTTCCGAGCGATTGGCCGCCTCCTCGATTGTGCTAAGCCAGCCGTCGGCGTGCGCCGCAACGCCCGCGTCCGCTAGCCACTTGGAACGACTACAATAGTCGAACATGGTCGAGCGCTTTCCGCGCATGTTCCCGAGCGCTAACCGCTCCGACATAGGGTCGATGATAAGCTCTTTCGTCTCAAAAACGATCTCATGTTCTATCGGATCGAACGCCACGATCCGTCGTATGACCCCGCCGGAATGCTCCACTCTGAAGGGACCAAGCGCGCCGGCAGGAAAGATCTCGAATGTCTTCCCGTGGAACAGCGCGCCACCGGGATAGTCCGCCTCCTCATCCACGTCGTACCCGAGAGACTCAAGCCGCGCCTGCAGGTCTTGCTCGGAAAACGCGGCACCCACTTTCAAACGAAGGATCAATCGGGACCAACTGGTCGGTGTAGGCAGCCGCTCCATCACGGCCTCAGCCGTGGACAGCAGCAGGATTGGCTTCTCGGGCTTGGCAAGGCGTCGCAGGACCGAGCTTCGCCTGCCGGCGATTTCACGCGACGGCTCCAGTTGATCGAACGGCAGCGTATTCAGTCTCGGCAAAACAAGCACATCGCACGAACGATCGAGGGCATGAATGACGGCCGCCAGCCGCTCGGCCCTGTTCTCATTTTCGGAGAAAAACACAACCCCGTTTCGACCCGACTTTCTCCACTGTGCGAGCAGATGGAGCGCCATCATGCCCAGGGGCGATGACGATGAGATATTCACCCGCGAAAAGGATTTATTTCGCTTCGTCGCTCTGCCGGCAACGCGCGCTTTACTGGAACGACCCACTTTGAACTCGTCGTTGATTGGCCACCAGCTGGCGCTGATGGCGGAGAACTGCTTCGAACTGGCCCGCTCTGACACGGGAGCCAGCCCAAGCCTACGTACATATGCGAATTCTGTCGCGGACGCACGTGTCCAATCTCAATCATCCCCGTGGAACACGAATTGAGAATGAGCGCATCTCGATCAGCCCCTATTCGCCGAGCAGATCTTGAGAAGCGGGAACGGCTCATGTGCAATCTGCGGTGCAAGGACGGGGATGTCCGAATGCCATGATTGCGACCAGCGAGTTCGCCAACCACCACACCACTCCAATGGTCCACTCCTGTAATACCGAACAATCCCGTCAGGCTTACTTCTTTGAGCAGGCTCCCGGGCTTTTTCGCTCTAGGCCGCTTCGTCGAGGCCATCGGCGTCGGCATGTTTTTCTGTCCAGCCACAGGTTTACGCGGTTTCTTCGCCGGTTGACGCTCCTCCCTCTCTGTGGGCGTGCTCCCTTCCGGGAGCCGTCGCGGCAGGGTCGCGCGCAATCCTCACGCATGCCAACACGGCTGAGGTGACACAGGTCGCGGGTTCGCGCCGAGAAGAACAATCGCCATTCCTCGCTGCAAACCTTTATTTCGCGCAAATGACGTCTTGTTCAGCCGGTGTCCGGGTTGGACATCTCGCCGCGCTTGCATGCTTGGATACCGTTTACCCACAAGACACTGATCGGCGACGTAGGGGATGTAGACCTGCGGTGCTATACGCGCCGACGGCAACCTCCCACGCCGTCGGCGGCTGCGGTGACGTGACGGTGGAGATCGCGATGATTATGCCGACCCGGCGATGAGCAACACGGACTGCCAGTCTTCATGTCCGCTTTCTTGGACGTCAACTGGCTTGCACTAAATCCTGCCAGAAAAGAACGTTCGGCTCCAAGTCCACGGACGCCTGTTGGCTCACTCCGCCGACAGCAGCGAGCCCTCCGGACCTGGTAGCCCCGCGATCGATGCGCCTCGCCTCGTAGGCATCGCTGGCGGCGGCGCGGCACAAGAGCGCATCGATGGCCGTCCGCTTGGCCATTCCGGACAGGCCGAGATTGCATCAATTAGGTCCGAGACTGGCCGCCGATCGGCGAGGGTGAGAAATGCGAAGTACCTGTGACATCCGTGGTCCGCCCCACTGGTCAACTACCAGTTTTGGCGAGATGACAGACCCGTGCGACCTATGCCTCAATGTAGGTCGCTCAGGCGCGTTCACTAGCCGACATCACCGGATCAGCGCACCCATGCATCGATCGACCGGGATTTGATGAATCCCGTTAAGCGTCCACAATCTCGCATTCATTTGCCGTCTCGCGATCCCGGGCTTTTTGGCGAAGACGCCGAATTTGGAAACGACCACAATGAGCGAAGCCGCTTTGATCGACAACGCCATTCCGAATGCCGACGTGGTCAAACGCGCGGCCCGCATTGGCGCTGAAATCAAAAACGTCCATCTGTCCGGTGATTTGCCTGACCAGACGATCGCTGCGATCAACAGTCTGCTGCTCGAGCGCAAGGTCATCTTTTTTCGCGACCAGAATCATCTCGACAATGCCGAGCAGGAGCGATTTGCTCTTCGCTTCGGAAAGCTTGTGCCTCATCCGACGCTCGGCGCTATCAAGGGAACGGTGTCGATGATCGAGCTTGATTCGGCGCGCGCCGCCGGCCGCGCAGATCTGTGGCACAGCGATGGCACGTTTCTCGATAGGTACCCCAAGATCGCGGTTCTGCGCGCGGTTGTGATGCCACCATTTGGCGGCGATACAATCTGGTCAAACACAGCAGCCGCCTATCTCGACCTGCCGGGCCCACTGCAACGGCTTGCGGACGAACTCTGGGCCGTTCACAGCAACGCCTTCGATTACGCCGTGATGGCGCGAGGCAGCGAAGCGGATAAAAAGCATTTCGATGAGGTGTTTACCAGAACGATCTATGAGACCGAGCACCCCGTTGTACGGGTCCATCCGGAGACCGGCGAACGGACGCTGGTTCTTGGTGATGTGGTGCAGCGTTTCGTTGGCATCCCTAAGTATGACGGCCAGAAGCTGTTTCAACTGTTCCAATCTCATATCACCACACCCGAAAACACGGTTCGGTGGAGCTGGAAGGAAGGCGATGTCGCGATCTGGGACAACCGTGCCACGCAACATTATGCGGTCAATGACTACGGCAACCAGCGTCGCGTCGTTCGGCGCGCCACCATCGATGGCGAGGCGCCCATCGGCGTCGACGGGCGGAGCAGCGTAACACGCACGAAGAGCACCAAGGAGTCGCGCGCGAAAGTGCGCCTAGGCACTCGCGATTCTCGCCAGAGCCGAGGCAGACGCATATTTCAAGTCGACTTCTCTTCGAGGATCCGCCGGCTTTGCCGACATCAAGGTTCGGCGGTCCTTGCGAAACGAGTGCCAGACGAGCCCGACATCCTTCTTGGGCAGATGGGCCCGGGTTGGCGTCCATGAGCCAGGCCCGCTCCTTGTTGGTCTCTGCCGGCCAACCTCTGAGTTGCGCCTTTAGGCGCTGTCCGCTGCGGCAGCGTTTCGAGGCATGCGAACACTCGCCATTTATTGCGTCGCTTGCGAGCGGCGGATTCGACGAAAGCTGAGGCCAAACCAAATATGATACCAAATATGATATCGGAGTCGGAAATCAGATCTGCGGACACAACGATCCGGGCGAACACCATCTGGACGATTGTGCTCGGCTTCGCAGCCGACCCGCTCGCGCGTTGGACTTGGCCGGACCCCTGCGAATACTTCCGGACCATGCCTCAGTTCGTTGCCGCCACGGGCGGCAGGGCGTTCGAACACAGGACAGCTTACGTGACAAAGGCAATTCGTGCCGCCGCTTTGTGGCTCCCGCCCGGCGTCGACCAAGATGAAAAAGCGTTGGACCAAATCATGGCTCACTCCCTGCGCCCGGAGATCGCGGAAGATATGGCGCGCTTAAGGCGGAGCATGGCTGAGCATCGTCCCCCCGAGCCACATTGGTATCTGCCTCTCATAGCCGCCGACCCGAATTGGCTGGGCCAAGGACTTGGCACATTGCTAATGAAGCACGCTCTTCGGCGATGTGATGAGGAAGGCATCGCCGCCTACCTCGAAAGTTCGAATCCGGAAAACGTCTCGTTTTATCAACGTCATGGATTCACGATCGTCGGCAAGATTCAACACGGTTCTTCGCCGACGCTCACGCCAATGTCGAGACAAGCTTCTTGAGCGAATTCCGATACGCACCGTCGCTACCTTCGGCTATCCCAGCGATCGACATGAACCACCGCCCAAAAGGCCCTCATGCCAAAAGGATATGAGAGCCCGTCGACCGTCCCCTCGCCCACATTTTGGAGCCCGGCTCTAAATTGCAGAGCATCAGTCTTCCATGGCATGCGCGCTTCAAGATCGCGCCGCCGCCCGCCCTGTCGTAAGCTTCAAGACTTAGAAGAATACTGATGTCGACACGAACAAATTCAGAGCATGTCCCGTTCGAGGCGTGTGTATGATGCCTGTCGGGCTATTGATGTATGCCAGCCCTACGCTACCGTATATGCCCGGTGCCAGATGCGCGGATACGTTCCCGCGACCGCTGTCGTGTCGCGATGCACGAGATGTCCTTGAGCCAAAGCAGCATCCACGGCACAATTGCTCCAAACGGTATTAGTGGCGACAATAGCAATCTGATCAGTGGGCCGGCTCCCGAACAGTCCCTTCGCATACAGGCGAAGCTCGTAATACTGGCTGACCCTGTTCAGGTCGGGCGGAGCGTACATCACAGAAAAGCCGCCATAGATACCACGAGCCGCCGAGCTACGGACGTCAGACTGCCAGAGCTGTCTGTCCGCGGCTACATAGTAGATGCTGTTCGCGTTCGCCCTTGGTTGCTCCGGATGCTGCAGGTTCGTGTAGCTGCTGTTGTTGAAACCGGCACCCGCCCGCAACCAGGTCTCGGGCAACCCCGGAGCAGCTTTGTTCTTGTAGCCACTTTCGTTGAGTAGAAGAACGCCCGCATTCGCGGTACTCCAATTCAGGCCGGCCGGATTTTCCGCAATCTGCGCAAGTTGACCGTCCGGACTAAGTGAGCGCTGGATTGAAATCCTATTGTAGAAGCGATCATCGAAATTGTATTTCAGATTGAGAGCTGGTGTCGGCGCTGCGTTGTTGCTCATGCCTGCCTGATACAGGATATTTGAGGAAGCTCCGAAAACATTTGCCGCTGCGTTCCCTCCAACGACCGTACCTGCGAACTCGTTTATATTTCTGAGGTAACCCGCTTTGATTTCAAGCTTCCCACCGAAGAACGTCTGATAGTACGCGATTGTATTGAGTCCCGCCCGATCCGGTCCGCCAGGCTTCCATGTCCAATACTGCTGTTCTGCGCCAACGATGATCTGACCATCGGGAATCCCGAAGCGGCTGAGATCGTAGGTCACGAACATGAAATTAAGCGTACTAAATGTTGGGTTCTGACCTGCATACAGCTGATCGCGAATGGTGCTTCTGGCTGCATTCGGCAATTGATTGGATATGAACGTATTTACTGAACCGCCGACATAACCGATTCCGACCTCTGCCAGCGCAGATCTCGCTCCGCCGTTATCCCGATCTATCGTATCAGCAGGCGGAGGTATAACAAGCCACATACCTTTTTCACGGAGGTTTTCGAACTTCGCGAATTGGTCGGTCTTTTTCTGAGTTGTATTCCCAGAAGCATGATCTGCACTTTTGCGCCTTGAGGTAGACGCGTTGGTATGTTGCGCCGGTGCCGGGCTGGTGACGAGATGCACCGTTCGTTCGACGGGATGGCTTCGGAACTTCGTGGCCGGATCGGTCTGCTTGTGAGTTCGTCTTTCAGAGACGTCATCCGGGGTGTCAGATTTGGCATCGGGCACGTTGGCGGATCGTACCCCGTCGAACCGCCGACGAGCCCCGTCGCTAGCGACAGCGCGACAGCCAGTCCTCCTTGCCTCCTGGGCCGTCGGAAGCTGAAAGCTGGCGCCGCAGCCGAGTATATTCGGATCGACATGGCCACGACGCTGCAAGCATGCATAGTAAGCGAAATCGAGTAGGTGCCGGCGTTGTTCGGTTCCGCTCCGCGACATAGCTCGCGGCGGCAGGGCGGATCGCAGTTGCGCCAGCAAACCGAGAGGAGCGACCTGCCTCCTCCACACTGGGCCGAGGATTTCGCTTGTTCATAGCGTTCTGCTCGCAGAAGACGTCTCGGCGAAGAGAATGAGCTCTCGTTCGGCAGCACGGCGGCGCGCATGCGCCACGACTGGTCGGCACCATGAAGCTTCATTGCCGTCCCAATCGTCGAGGCGTCCTGTAATCGATAGCTTCGACAGGAGAATGTTGGTAGGCGCGCGCTAGCCGATCGCGCGAGAAGCTTCATCATGGGCTTCCAAGGGAGGGAGAGATCGCGTTGGAGGTTGGACGTTGATAGCTTCGGGCGGGTCAACACATCCATAGAGTCGATGGCGCGGCCCAGATCCATATAGCGTCCATCCTGACTTCGGTGATACGTGGTTCCGCGACTTCGTTCCACGATTGCCATGTGTTCTCTACCTCCATCAATTGCCAGAGTTGGCAGTTGACGGGGCACAAGGCATTGCCTTCGACGCTGGATCGAACGCAGTGCGGCATTGACGAACTCTGGCCATGCATCGCTCAGTCTCCACCAGGCAAGAATGTCAGTCGCTGGTGGGCACTCAATCGCTCGGTCTTATTGCGAGTTTCACCATAAGCGTCACCGCTGGAGGTGCGACCATGTCCATCCATGTCGGCTCTCGGCCTGACTTCTCAAAGCCGGGTTGTCGCATCTCCTACGTGTGTCGCAATTGCGTCGGCCCGCCTAGCGGCCTGAACCGGATGCAATCCTTTTCAAGCCCTTGGCTGAACGCCAGCTTTCGCGAGTATCACAACTGGTACGGCAATTGCTGCTCTCGTCTCTAGTCCCGTCAGTTTTAGAGCAGCAGCGCATGTATATCGTTCTCTGCGCAGAGCACGTCGGCGACGCCGCGAAGGTCCGCCCGCGGCGAGGCAGCAATGGCTACACGTTGCACGAATATCGGCGCGCCCCGCCATGGGGACCAACGGTGAGCGCTGAACTCGGGCCTGACACTCGACGGCGGGCGTACGCTACGCCAGAGAAAATGCTCAGTTTTCTCCGCCTCTTCGGGCGGATCGCTGACCTTCGGAACCGATGCCTCCGCGCTGCCCACGCAGTTCTGCGCTGGCTTGCCGGTTGCCAATCATGTGTCGGTGAGCGCGATCGGCAAAAGCCGGCAGAGAGCGCGGTCGGCCTGATCTCATCTCTGCGTGTGAACGCCATGGTCGACGATACGCCGCAACTCGAGCGGAGGATCGGCAGGAGGCGCGGCGCGGCATAGCTCACGCACCTCCCCAGGCAGAGCAGTGTTTCCAATGCTTAATCGTTCGATCGAGCAGCCCCTGCCCATAGTAACGTCACGGCTGTTTCTTGCGTCCCCCACGCCCACTGAAGGTAGAGCTATCACCAGTATGGATAAGGACTTCGATCCAAGACCAACAACCGAGCAGCCTGACGACGACCCCCACGTTTGGCTGGAGGCAATCGATAGTCCAGAGGCCGTCGCGTGGGTCGCCGCGCGCAATGCGGAAACGCTGTCCCGTTATGGGGATTCGGACCTTGTGCGAGACCAGAATATCGTGCGCGACCTGCTTGATGGAGCAGAGCGAATCCCAACGGTCTGCCGTTACGGCAGGCGGCTCTACAACTACTGGACAGACGCGGAGCATCCACGAGGGTTGTGGCGGCGAACAACGGCAGGCGGATATCGCTCGGGTACGCCAAGGTGGCAGGTCCTCCTGGACCTGGATGCTCTGGCACTGACAGAGGGGGAGGACTGGATATGGGCGGGGGCCACTGTCCTTCCGCGAACTCATGATCGAGCGCTCCTGCGCTTAAGTCGGGGTGGCAGCGACGCTGTGGTGTTGCGGGAGTTCGATCTAACCCGTCTTGCTTTTGTTGAGGATGGCTTCGCGCTGCCCGAAGCCAAAGGGGCAGCGGTCTGGCTTGACCGCAATACGCTGCTTCTATCGAGCGCGTTCGGACCCAATATGGCTACGCGTTGCGGCTATGCACGGACAGTGCGGCTATGGTCGCGCGGGTCAAGCGTGCTGGACGCAGCCGTACTATTCGAAACAGACTCGGCAAATCTGAGTGTGTGGGGATCGGTCGACCATCACACGGGGACTGAGCGACTGACATTCGGGGAGTACAGGGACTATTTTAGTGCTACAATTTACCTAGGCGACCGCTCCGGGGCGCGCGAGCGCCTGGACCTACCCTCCCATGCCGACGTCCAAGTCCATCGGGAGTGGCTTTCCCTTCGCTTGCGGGAGCCCTGGACGATTGGTACGCGCATCTACGAGCCCGACACCGTCATCACGACGGCGTTGACCGATTTTCTCGCCGGTAAGCGTGACTTTACGGTGCTCTGGAAGCCGGGTGATCGACAGGCGCTGCAGGATATATTCTGGTCGGCCGGACGGCTGATCCTGTCAATCCTGGACAATTTATGTCCGACCCATTTGGTTTGCGAGTTACGCGGGAAATCCTGGACGCAGAGACGGCTTTCAGGCCAACCTGCACTTGGTAGCGTTCGTGTCTGGCCGCTCGATGGTTACGCCGATGAAGCTGACGGCACGTTGCTCGCGACGACAGATGATCCTTTGACCCCACCGAGGCTTTTCAAATTTTTTCCGGCGCTCCGTGCGCCGAAGGTATTGCGTCAGACGTCACCCCTGTTTGAAGCGCGCGGCTTGCGGGTCTCTCGTCACGAGGCAATCTCAGCGGATGGCACCCTTGTGCCCTATGTCCAAGTCGGCCCGAACACCACAACGGGCGACGCCCCCGTTCATCTCACGGGATATGGCGGTTTCCGTCATGCGCCCCTGCCCGCTTACGAGCCAGTGCTCGGCCGCCTTTGGCTGGAGCGAGGGGGCACCTGTGTGACGGCCAACATCAGAGGTGGCGGGGAATTTGGGACGGGCTGGCACGAGGCTGGGCGACGGGAGGGCAAGGCACGTGCACATGATGACTTCGCCGCGGTCGCTGCTGACCTGGTCACACGTGGCGTGACACGCCCTGGTCGGATAGCGGCTCAAGGCAAGTCGAATGGGGGCCTGCTCATAGCCAACATGCTGACCCGATATCCGGAGCGTTTCGGGGCGTTGTTCTGCGCGATGCCGCTGACCGACATGCGACGCTATACGAGGCTCCTGGCTGGAGCCAGTTGGATCGCCGAATTTGGCGATCCAGACAATGCGGAAGATTGGGCGTTCCTGAGTGAGATCTCCGCCTATCACGCGGCTCAATCAGGTCGTCCCTATCCGACGATACTGCTTGCCACGACCAGGCGGGATGATCGCGTGCATCCAGGGCACGCTCGCAAAATGGCCGCAAAGCTACAGAGGCTTGGCTACAACGTGGCCTTTTATGAGTCAGATGTGTTTCGGCATGGAATAAGGACCCCGTATTCGGGGTGATCGGCATCCAATCGGGACCCCGGGACAAGGGTCCACAGTGGCTTCCATCAAGTCATGGAAGCCGAGGTTGGGATGCTGGTGGTGGAGACGATTGCGAAGATCCGTCGCGCCTATTTTGTTCATGGTCAGCCGATCAAGGCGATCTGCCGCGAGCTTGGCGTATCGCGCAAGGTGGTCCGCAAGGTCATCCGTTCCGAGGCGACGGAGTTCCGGTACGAGCGAGAGACGCAGCCGCTTCCGAAGATGGGCCCCTGGAGTGCCGAGCTTGACCGGTTGCTGGCGGCGAACGAGAGCAAGGCGGCGCGGGAACGGTTGACGCTGATCCGGCTATTCGAAGAGCTTCGCGGCCTGGGCTATGCCGGCGGCTATGATGCGGTTCGTCGCTATGCGCGGCGCTGGAGCCGGGAGCGTGGCGCCTCGACGGCTTCAGCCTATGTGCCGCTGAGCTTTGCGCCCGGAGAAGCCTACCAGTTCGACTGGAGCCACGAAGTGGTCCTGCTGAGCGGGGTCACGGTGATCGTGAAGGCGGCGCACGTCCGGCTTTGCCACAGCCGGATGCTGTTCGTTCGGGCCTATCCGCGCGAGACGCAGGAGATGGTGTTTGACGCCCACGATCGGGCGTTTGCGCTGTTCAAGGGCGCCTGCAGGCGCGGCATCTACGACAACATGAAGACGGCGGTGGAGACGATCTTCGTCGGCAAGGGCCGTCTCTACAATCGCCGCTTCCTGCAGATGTGCAGCCACTATCTGGTCGACCCGGTTGCCTGTACGCCGGCGTCGGGCTGGGAGAAGGGTCAAGTCGAGAACCAGGTCGGGCTGGTCCGCGAACGGTTCTTCACCCCGCGGCTGCGATTCAAGACGCTGGACGGGCTGAACGGCTGGTTGCTCGATAAATGCATTGCCTACGCCAAGGCGCATCTGCATCCAGAGTTCGCCGACCGGACCATCTGGGAGGTCTTCGAGGCCGAGCGGCCCAAGCTCGTTCCCTATGCCGGTCGGTTCGACGGCTTCCATGCCGTGCCCGCCTCGGTCTCCAAGACCTGTCTGGTGCGCTTCGACAACAACAAGTACTCGGTGGCAGCGAGCGCGGTCGGGCGGCCCATTGAGGTCCAGGCCTATGCTGACCGCATCGTGATCCGCCAGGACGGCCGGATCGTTGCCGAGCATCCGCGATCATTCGGCCGTGGCGAGACGGTCTACGACCCCTGGCACTACGTGCCGGTGCTGGTGCGCAAACCCGGCGCCCTGCGCAACGGCGCTCCGTTCAAGGACTGGGTGCTGCCGGCCGCGATCGAACGTGTGCGGCGGAAGCTTGCGGGCTCTGATGACGGCAATCGCCAGATGGTCGACATCCTCAACGCGGTGCTGACCGACGGACTGCCGGCCGTTGAGGCCGCCTGTGCTGAAGCGCTCGGTCACGGCGTCCATTCCGCCGATGTCGTGCTCAACATCCTGGCTCGGCAACGTGAGCCCGCCCCACCAGCCAACATCATGACCCCGGCTGCGCTGATCTTACGCCATGCGCCGATCGCCGATTGTGCCCGCTACGACAACCTTCGGAGGACCATCTGATGGAACGAACCCAAATCTTCGACCTCATGGGTGAGCTCAAGCTCTACGGAATGAAGGCCGCCTTCGACGAGATCATGGCGACCGCAATCAAGCGCCAGCATGAGCCGCAGCGCATTGTCGGCGATCTGCTCACCGCCGAGATCAGCGAGAAGCAGGCAAGATCGATCAAGTACCAACTCACCATCGCCAAGCTTCCACTCGCCAAGGATATCGACGACTTCCAGTTCGATGGCACGCCGATCAACCAGACGCTCGTCAACGATCTCGCCAGCGGCGGATTCATCGCCCAGCAGCGCAACGTCGTGCTGGTCGGCGGCACCGGGACCGGCAAGACCCATCTGGCCATCGCTATCGCGAGAAGCTGTATCCGCGATGGTGCCCGCGGTCGCTTCTACAACGTCGTCGATCTCGTCAACCGGCTCGAGACCGAGACCCGCAACGGTCGGCAAGGCCGGCTCGCCGAACATCTGACCCGCATGGACTTCATCGTTCTCGACGAGCTGGGCTATCTGCCGTTCGCACAATCCGGCGGTCAGCTCCTGTTCCACCTCATCAGCCGGCTCTACGAGCGCACCTCCGTCATCGTCACTACCAATCTGGCATTCGGCGAATGGCCGAGCGTGTTCGGCGATGCCAAGATGACCACCGCGCTGCTCGACCGCCTGACTCATCACTGCGACATCGTCGAGACCGGTAACGACAGCTGGCGCTTTAAAAGCCGCGACGACGATCAAACAACCCGCGCTCGCGCCGTCTCCGCAACCCCGACCAGCTCCGACGCCGCGAGCGCTACCAGCAAAGCACGCCGATCAAAGGGGTCCCTTTTGGATGCCGATAAGGGGTCCCATTCCAATGCCGATTGACA
>NZ_AXAI01000040.1 GCF_000472425.1 Bradyrhizobium sp. Tv2a-2
TCGGCAAGGAGCGCATTGCCGCGCATGAGCATGCTCTGGTCGAATATGCGCAGGAGCGGCTGCGGGAGATCAATTCGCTGCGCCTGATCGGTACGGCGAAGGGCAAGGGACCNGTNATTTCCTTTGAGCTGAAGGGCGCCCATCCCCACGATGTCGCGACTGTCATCGACCGGCAGGGCATTGCGGTGCGCGCCGGCACCCATTGCGTGATGCCGCTTTTAGAGCGGTTCAACGTGACGGCGACCTGCCGCGCCTCCTTTGGCATGTATAATACGCGTGAAGAAGTCGACCAGCTGGCGCAGGCGCTGAACAAGGCGCGGGAATTGTTCGCATGAGCGCAAACCTCCGCCGATCCAAACCTGACGATGGGGTGTGGATCAGGCAGGCTCTAGTGACAAAACACGCCCTTCCGCCCAGCGCCCGCGTCCGGGCTCCTTCGCGTTCGCACCCATCTGTGTCAACCGGCTTGAGTTGATTGCAGCGCGCCTTCGTCGCAAAACTCACGCAGCGGCGGCACCGAGCAAAGCGACAAGATGACGCTGCTTTTCGAGCAACGCCTTCGCAGCGCGCTCAGCATCGCGCGCCGACCGAAATTCGCGGCCCTCAAGGCTGTCGAATATTCGTTCCGCGGAAAAGAACCGGAAGCTACGGTTGTCGTGGGTGACAATCCCTGCGGTCCGATCTTGGACCTCGATGATATAGGCATTGGGCATGATTGCTCATTCGCCGGAAAACCGGCTCCCTGTTGAGTTGGCAATGTCTGTCGCTCGGATGCGAAACGGTCAACAACAGACACCGGTGGCCGCAGAGACACCGCGACAGATCATGCCTTTGCGCATGTATCTCACCACCGGCCTCTCGTTCGCTTTCATGCGGCAACCCTCTGCAGAGCAATCTGCGTACCAAATATCGGATCAGCCATCGGATTCGTCAATAACATATCTATCCAAATTGAGGGTTGTGGAGCGTAGGTCCTTCTCCGCCGCAAATCGGGAAGGAGACGGGGGGGGCTTGCGATCTGTGAAATGCCGGAGCCGCGCCTCAATGTAGCGTTCCCGCACACTCGGCTTTACGCTCAATGCCGTGCTTTTCGGTGAGCTCGAAACGCTTTTGGTGGTCCAGACCGAACGGCTCGGCCGAGTACTTCACAAGCCTCACCAAGGATACTCCCAGGAACATCCGGCATCGCCTAACCATGCATCAACGAGCCCGACGTCGCGCCAGGGCGTCGCCGAAACCGATTTCCCACGCTTTCAGAACCGCGACTGGCGCGTCTCTCTTGAAAAGAAGGCGCGCTGACGAGAGGCCTCTGTGTCTTGAAGATGCATGATCGTCGGCAGCGTGAGCGCCTTTGTTTCATTGGGAACAGTTCTATGCGAAGCACGCCCCACGACATTATTCGGTGTCGGGTTTGCAACAGCGGCCCGTCTGGGCACCCAAAACCAAGCTATGTACCTCGAAATTCGTTGATTTTTGCGCCGGCGCGTCGCTGGCATGGTCGTTGCTAACTCCCGGTTGAGAGCCGCATGGCAGTCGGACGTCGTTAAAGGATACCAGCATGAGTCTCGCCACGACCCAGAGCATCGCAGAAATCAAGGCGCGCAACAAAGAGCTCATTGCCGAGGTGCTGAAGGTCTATCCCGATAAGACTGCGAAACGACGCGCCAAGCACCTCAACGTTCACGAGGCCGGCAAATCTGACTGTGGCGTCAAGTCCAACATTAAGTCCATCCCCGGCGTGATGACGATCCGCGGTTGCGCCTATGCGGGCTCCAAGGGGGTGGTTTGGGGACCGATCAAAGACATGATCCATATCAGCCATGGTCCGGTCGGCTGCGGGCAGTATTCGTGGGGCTCACGCCGCAATTATTACGTCGGCACGACAGGTGTCGATTCTTTCGTGACTTTCCAGTTCACCTCCGATTTTCAGGAAAAAGATATTGTATTCGGCGGCGATAAGAAGCTCGTCAAGCTGCTGGACGAAGTCCAGGAGTTGTTCCCGCTAAACAATGGCATCAGCATCCAGTCGGAATGCCCGATTGGCCTCATCGGCGACGACATCGAGGCGGTGTCCAGGGCGAAATCGAAGGAATATGGCGGCAAGACCATCGTGCCGGTCCGTTGCGAGGGCTTTCGTGGCGTATCGCAGTCCCTCGGACATCACATCGCGAACGATGCCATACGGGACTGGGTATTCGACAAGATCACGCCCGAACGCGAACCGAAGTTCGAGCCGACACCTTACGATGTCGCGATCATCGGCGACTACAACATCGGCGGTGACGCCTGGTCGTCTCGTATTCTGCTTGAGGAAATGGGCCTGCGCGTGATCGCGCAATGGTCGGGCGACGGTTCGCTGGCCGAGCTCGAGGCGACGCCGAAAGCGAAGCTCAATGTGCTGCACTGCTACCGCTCGATGAACTACATCTCGCGCCACATGGAAGAAAAGTTCGGCATTCCCTGGTGCGAATACAACTTCTTCGGGCCTAGCAAGATCGTAGAGTCGCTTCGCAAGATTGCAAGCTATTTTGATGACAAGATCAAGGAGGGCGCCGAGCGGGTGATTGAAAAATATCAGCCGCTGGTAGACGAGGTGACCGCAAAATATCGCCCGCGCCTGGAAGGCAAGACGGTGATGCTGTTCGTCGGCGGATTGCGTCCGCGTCACGTCATCGGTGCTTATGAAGACCTCGGCATGGAGGTTGTCGGAACCGGCTATGAGTTCGCCCACAACGACGACTACCAGCGGACCGCTCAACACTACGTCAAGGACGGTACACTGATTTACGACGACGTCACGGGCTACGAATTCGAGCGCTTTGTAGAGAAGATGCAGCCCGACCTTGTCGGTTCCGGCATCAAGGAAAAATACGTGTTCCAGAAGATGGGTGTGCCGTTCCGGCAAATGCACTCCTGGGATTATTCCGGTCCGTATCACGGCTATGACGGCTTCGCTATCTTCGCGCGAGACATGGATATGGCGATCAACTCGCCGATCTGGAAGAAGACCAAGGCGCCATGGAAAGACGTCGCTAAGCCGAGGCTTCTGGCCGCGGAATAAGCCGCTACGTCCCGCTCTCCATTTGAGAGCTCATACCGACCTTGATCACGAGTTTCGAAAGGCCCTCACCATGGTGCAGAATGCAGAACACGTGCTCGATCACTTCGAGCTGTTCCGCGGTCCGGAATACCAGCAAATGCTGGCCAACAAGAAGAAGATGTTCGAGAATCCTCGCGAAACCGCCGAGGTTGAGCGCGTCCGCGAATGGACAAAGACGCCAGAATACCGTGAAAAGAATTTTGCGCGCGAAGCACTGACTATAAATCCTGCCAAGGCCTGCCAGCCGCTCGGCGCGGTGTTTGCTTCCGTTGGCTTCGAAGGCACGCTGCCTTTCGTGCATGGCTCGCAGGGATGCGTGGCTTATTACCGCAGCCATCTGTCACGGCACTTTAAGGAGCCGACCTCCTGTGTCTCCTCGTCAATGACGGAAGACGCCGCAGTGTTCGGCGGCCTTAACAACATGATCGACGGGCTCGCCAATAGTTATAACATGTATAAGCCCAAGATGATTGCGGTTTCCACCACCTGTATGGCGGAAGTGATCGGCGACGACCTTAATGCCTTCATCAAGACCTCGAAGGAAAAAGGCTCGGTGCCGGCGGAGTTCGACGTACCATTCGCGCATACTCCAGCCTTTGTCGGCAGCCATATCACGGGATATGACAACACGCTTAGGGGCGTCCTGGAGTACTTCTGGGACGGCAAAGCTGGCGCCACGCCGAAGCTCGAGCGTAAGCCGAACGAAAAGATCAACTTCATCGGCGGTTTCGACGGCTACACCGTTGGCAATATCCGCGAGATCAAGCGGATTTTCGATCTTATAGGGATCGGGTACACGATCCTCGCTGACAATTCTGACGTGTTCGACACGCCGACGGACGGTGAGTTCCGGATGTACGATGGTGGCACCACACTGGAGGATGCTGCCAATGCGGTGCATGCCAAGGCGACAATTTCGATGCAGCAATGGTGCACAGAAAAGACGCTATCCTTTATTGAAGGGCATGGCCACGAAGTTGTAGCTTTCAACCATCCGGTCGGTGTGTCCGCCACCGATGAGGTCCTGATGACGCTTTTGCGCATCACGGGCAAGGAGATTCCCGAGGAGCTTTCGCGCGAGCGGGGACGGCTGGTCGATGCCATGGCGGATTCGAGCGCGCATATCCATGGCAAGAAGTTCGCGATCTACGGCGATCCAGACCTCTGCTATGGCCTAGCAGCTTTCCTGCTGGAACTGGGTGCCGAACCGACCCATGTTCTGTCGACCAACGGTAACAAGGCCTGGGGAGAGAAGGTGGAGGCGCTGCTTGCGTCCTCTCCCTTCGGAAAAAGCTGCCACGTCTATCCGGGCCGCGATCTTTGGCACATGCGTTCGCTCCTGTTCACCGAGCCGGTCGATTTCCTGATCGGCAACACCTACGGCAAGTATTTGGAGCGCGATACCGGCACGCCGTTGATCCGCATTGGTTTTCCGGTGTTCGACCGCCATCACCACCATCGCTATCCGGTCTGGGGCTATCAAGGCGGCATGAACGTGCTGGTGAAGATACTGGACAAGATTTTTGACGAAATGGACAAGAGAACCAACGTTGTCGGGAAAACAGATTACAGCTTCGACATCATTCGTTGACGCAAAGCATTGCGGGCGGGCATTCGCTTCGCCCGTCGGTTCCACGCGCGCTTGTCGCTTGAATAGAATCTAAGCTTGTTAGAGGAGACACGGATGAGTTCGCTGTCGGCCACAGTTCAGGAGGTCCTCAATGAGCCGGGCTGCGCAAAGAATGCGAACAAAACACAGGAGCAGCGCAAGAAGGGCTGTATCAAGCAGCTGCAGCCCGGCGGGGTCGCGGGCGGGTGCGCCTTCGACGGCGCGAAGATCGCATTGCAGCCGTTCACGGATGTTGCCCATCTGGTGCATGGCCCGATCGCCTGCGAAGGCAATTCCTGGGACAATCGCGGCTCCGCGTCCTCTGGTTCTAACCTCTGGCGGACTGGCTTCACCACCGACATGAGCGAGACCGATATCGTTTTCGGTGGTGAGAAGCGGCTCTATAAAGCGATCAAGCAGATCGTCGAGAAATACTGCCCTGAGGCTGTATTTGTATATCAGACCTGCGTGCCCGCCATGATCGGCGACGATATCAACGCCGTCTGCAAGGCGGCTGCGCGAAGATTTGGCAGACCCGTTATCCCTATCAATTCGCCGGGGTTTGTCGGTTCCAAGAATCTCGGGACCAAGTTGGCCGGCGAAGCCCTGCTCGAGCATGTTATTGGCACTCAGGAGCCAGCCTGCACCACGCCTTACGACATCAACCTTATCGGGGAATACAATCTTTCAGGTGAACTCTGGCAGGTTAAGCCACTTTTCGACGAGCTCGGCATCCGCATCCTCTCCACCATCTCCGGAGATGGCAAATATCGCGACATCGCCTCCTCACACCGCGCCCGTGCGGCGATGATGGTGTGCTCGAAAGCCATGATCAACGTCGCGCGCAAGATGGAGCAGCGCTACGGAATCCCGTTCTTCGAGGGATCGTTCTATGGCATCCAGGATTCCAGCAACTCGCTGCGCAAGATCGCGAGGCTTCTGGTCGAGCAGGGCGCGCCGGACGATCTCATCGAGCGCACCGACGCAGTGGTCGCCCGGGAGGAGGAGAGAGCTTGGGCGGCGATCGAGCCCTACAGGTTCCGCTTCAGGGGCAAGAAGGTCTTGCTGATCACAGGCGGTGTCAAATCGTGGTCCGTCGTAGCCGCGTTGCAAGAGGCGGGTCTCGAGGTGGTCGGCACCAGCGTGAAGAAGTCCACTAAGGAGGACAAGGAACGGATCAAGGAGCTGATGGGGCATGACACCCACATGATCGAGGACATGCCGCCACGCGAAATGTACAAGATGCTCAAGAATGCGAAAGCGGACATCATGCTCTCGGGCGGCAAGTCGCAATTCGTCGCGCTCAAGGCCGCAATGCCTTGGCTCGACATCAACCAGGAGCGCTGTCACGCCTACATGGGCTATGTCGGGATGGTCAAGCTCATCGAGGAGATCGACAAGGCGCTGTTCAATCCGATATGGCAGCAGCTGCGCCGGCCGGCGCCCTGGGACGACGTAGCCGATGACCAGCAGGGCAAGGCCGGTGCAAAGGTGGGCACTCAGACGACCGGATTCACGGCAGATCCCATAGTCGCGGCGAGAATACGCCGCGCGAAGAAGATCTGTCTGTGCAAGGCGGTCGACCTCGGCACCATAGAAGATACGATCCGCTCGCATGGCCTGACAAGCTTGGATGCTGTGAGGCATCAAACTAGCGCCTCAAGCGGTTGTGGCGACTGCAAGAGCCGAATCGAAGATATCCTGGCCGCGATGCTGGTGTCTTCGCCGTCTGCCCTGTTGCAGGTTGCGGAATAGGGCCACGAGATGGCAATCGTTCTGGCGCCGAGGAAAGCCTGCACGGTCAATCCGCTGAAGATGAGTCAGCCGATCGGCGGCGCTTTCGCATTCTTGGGGCTACGTGGCGCTATGCCGCTCTTGCATGGTCCACAAGGATGCACGTCCTTTGGGCTCACTCTGTTCGTGCGGCATTTCAGAGAAGCCGTGCCGCTGCAGACGACGGCAATGAGCGAGGTGGCAACCGTGCTCGGCGGTTACGAGAATCTGGAGCAGGCCATTCTTAATATCGACAACCGTACCAAGCCCGAGATCATCGGCATCTGCTCCACAGGGGTGACCGAGACCAAGGGCGACGACGTCGAGGGTTTCATTAAGCTGATCCGGGCGAAACATCCGCAGCTCGCCAAGTTGCCGCTTGTATATGTCTCGACACCGGATTTCCAGCATGCGCTTCAAGATGGCTGGGAAAGGACCGTTGCCCGCATCATCGAGGTGTTGGTTCCAGCCCCGGAGGCGGGATCAGAGCGCGATCCCGCGCGAGTGAATGTTCTACCAGGCTGTCACCTCACGCCAGGTGACCTCGATGAAATCAGAACAATTTTGGAAGATTTCGGCCTCAAACCATCCTTTTTGCCTGACGTTGCGGGCTCGCTGGATGGGCATATCCCGGACGCTTTCACGGCAACGACGATCGGCGGGATCGGCGTCGGCGAGATTGCAAGCATGGGGCAGGCCAGCTGGACGATTGCTATCGGAGAACAGATGCGAAGCGCGGCCGAAGCAATGCGGACGAAGACTGGCGTGCCATTTCGGCTTTTTGAACGGCTCTGCGGTCTCATCCCCAATGATCAATTCATCAGCTTCCTCAGCAACATCAGTGCTCAACCCGTGCCGACGAAGTATCGGCGACAGCGCGCTCAGCTCGCCGACGCAATGCTCGATTCGCATTTTCATATCGGTGGCCGCCGACTTGCGATCGGCGCCGAGCCGGACCTGCTGTTCGATCTCTCCAGCATGCTGCACGAGATGGGCGCGCGAGTCACGGCGGCCGTCACCACGACGCAATCGCCATTGCTGGAGCGCGTCAATGCGGAGGAGGTGCTGATCGGCGATCTCGAGGATCTGGAGGAACTCGCGAAAGCGCATGCCTGCGACCTTATGATCTCCCATTCGCACGGCTGGCAATCCGCGGCGCGGCTTAACATACCGTTCCATCGCGCTGGTTTTCCGATGTTCGACCGGGTCGGCGCCGCCCACCAGCTATCCGTCGGCTATCGCGGGACGCGCGATCTCATCTTCGATCTGGCTAATCTCGTGATCGCCGACCGCGAAGAAAACCATCGGCCTACTCCCGACAGCTGGCGATCACCGAAACCGGCCCTCGGGTCGGGCACCCGCCGCTGGATGGACGCAAAAGAGAGATCGTTTGCATGAAGGTTGCGTTCGCTACACAAGATCTAAGGCGCGTCGATGCGCATTTCGGCTGGGCCAGGAACATTGTCGTTTATGACGTTGGCCCCGACGGGCACGTCTTTCTGAGGGCGGTCGAATTCGATGGCGATCTCGGCGAAGACGGCAATGAGGACAAGCTCGCGCCCAAAATCGAGATGATCAAGGATTGCGCCATCCTCTATGTCGCTGCAATCGGGGGCTCCGGTGCTGCACGAGTGATAGCAAACAATATCCACCCGATGAAGGTGAATCAGCCGGAGAGCATCTTGACGTTGTTGGATAAACTGCAGGCCGTGCTGAAGGGGACGCCGCCGCCTTGGCTGCGTAAGGCGCTGGCGAAGGACCGCGAGCGCAGGTTCGATTTCGATGAGTGAGGATGATATGACCGCGGCCACGGAAGGAGTGGAACCGGACGGCGATCTTGAAGCCCAATTTGTCAAGGAGCTCGTCCAGCTCTGGCGCGCCCAGGACACTCACGGGGCCTGGGACGGCAAGAGCGATCTCGATCTGCTCGATGCCTACATTCTTGACAAGGAGAAACGGCGCGCGTTGCCGATTGTCGGCGATCCCGATCCCGATACGATCTGGCGCCTGGAACGTTTCTTCGACGCGGTGGCGCTCTCGATCGAGAAGGCGAGCGACGTGATGATCCAGCCCATGCTCAAGATGCACCACGAAGGCTTCGGCCGCATGGTTCTGATCGGCGGGCGCTTGATCGTCCTCAACAAGCAGTTGCGCGACGTCCATCGCTTCGGTTTCGACAGTCTCACCAAACTAGCTGCCGAGGGCGACAAGTGTGTCAGATCCGGGATCGAGATGATCCAGAAATTTCCTGAGGTCGCCAGATATTGAGGTTGATGGATGAACGATCTCGAATCCCTGAAGACAGAGATCAAAAAGCTGTCAGCGAAGGCCACGCAGGCAAAGATGGATCTGCACGACCTTTCCGAGGAACTGCCCGTCAACTGGACCGCGATCATGACCGTGGCGCGGAAGGCGCACGATGCCTTCGCCGAACTAGATCGTAAGCGCGAGGAGCTCAAGACGTTGGAAAAGGCGTAGGGAGATCCAACATGTCATTTGTAACGCGGGATGGCCGGGACTGGACGCCGAATTTCCTGACCTCGATCGATGCCGAGAAGTGCATCGGTTGTGGTCGATGCTTCAAGGTTTGCGGTCGCGACGTCATGACTTTGAAGGGGATTAATGAGGATGGCGATCTTATCGACCTCGACGAGGACGAGGACGATGAAATCGAGAAGAAGATCATGGTCATGAATGACCAGGGTGCCTGCATGGGCTGTGGTGCCTGCGCCCGGGTCTGCCCGACAAACTGCCAGACCCACATGCCGCCCGCAGCGGTCGCAGCTTGAGGATCCGCGCTGGCTAGCTCTTCTGGCAAGCCGCGGCGGGCCAGCGGGATCGGGACGCGCGGTTTCGAACGATCTTTTCGAACACAAACTGCGCCAGGTCGCCATATCGCCTCGGTGAGGCTCCACCAGAGCAGGCTACCGGAGATCATCACGCTGTCGTGCTGTCGATCGAGTCCCGCAGCTCGATTCCCGAAAGCAGCTCACCTGACGCGAGCATATCGATGATCCGGCCATGATTGTGGAAAGGCATAGGGCGTCACGCTCGGACGATGGCTTAGCTGGCAACGCACGAAATCGCCGAGCCCTTGGTGGTCAACAGGTTCTCGGTGATCATTTCTCCATAAGGCAGATTTGCAATTTCGCCAGCAGCCGTGCAGCAGCACGACGGTTCTCGAACTACAGATAGATTCGGGATCGTTGATCAGGCTCAGAAACGGAGCAGGCCCAGCGGCTGGCCGTCAGATAGAGACTGCGGCAGCCATCGAGATTGTCGATGGCCACATTCCGCGAAATTGGAGCTGGCCGCCATCTCGTCACTTTTATTGATTTCGAGAGGCAAGGTTGAAAGACATTGGCACCTTCAACGAACAGAGCTCCAGTTGGCCTTCGTAATGAGCACTGGCCAGCTGCAGTCATGTGGCAGCAGCGCGCTCTCTTCAGGTAAAGGCAAGGGCGAGCAGGCTCGAGCAGAGCAGCACGAGACCCGCCACGGTTGCGACCAGGAAACTATCGGAGGCAAGGTCGTGAACACGCATGAGAAGATCCTCTATTGCTGCGAGCGGTTCCGCCGGTGGTCTTGAGAAAACGGAACCGATGCTGGCGAACGGCCGAGTCTCTGTTCGAAGAAGCACTTCACTAAAAAACATCGTCCGGAAGCGAGCGGTCGATATATGCCAGCATCCAGTAAAGAGACGAACCGAGCACCGACGCAGCGGAAAGGCCTCTGGAAAGTGCAATCGTTGCTTCGAATGCGTCCGCCTGCAAATCGCGGCAAAATATTGTTTTTATACTGGGTGCTCTTTGACTCAGGGCAACGCACAAACTGCGCGGACACATAAGTCCAGTCGAAGATTAATGGAAGAGAAATGTCTGTACGGTACGGACAGAACGCGCCGTTTGAGTCCGCTGCTGTAATCGTAGCGCATCAGTCATGGAACAGACGAGAGTTCGCTACAGGCGTCTCAAGAATGCTGGCATGGATCCGAAGAGTCCCATCCTACCCGAGATGCCGTAGGCTGCATGAATGAAACTGCAAAGGAGCGGGACCTCTTGCGCTCAGATACTTCCGCGAGCCTCTTAGCTGCGGTGAGGAGCAAGCCGGACGGCGCGAAGAAGACGTGGAATTTGACGGCCGGAGCGAGGCGATCAGCCGGAGCGTGTTCTCTATTGTCTCTTTGGCGGCGGGACCTTCAACTCGGAAAAAGCTAGGGCGGAGGTGAAATGGAGCTTTCCAGGGCCGGCGCAAAGGCAGGTTGCGACGGAGACAACTCCTGGCAGTATATGCTGTCGATCCTTTGTTGCATCAGTGCATAGCATTCGCATGTCGCGCGCTCGAGCCCCGCCCGGTCGATATCGACGAAGCCGCGGCGGTCGGACGGAATTGCGCCGGCCGCGCGAAGCTTTCTCATCATCAGCGTCACCGTGGTCCGCCGCGCGCCGAGCAGTTGAGCCAGCCCCTCCTGAGTCAGAGGAAGATGGTCGTCTGGAACGCGGTCGTGGAGCTGCAGTAGCCAGCGCGTCATGCGGCGATCCACCCGATGCAGCGCGTTGCAGGCTGCAACATGCTGGAGCTGCAATAGCAGCGACCCGATATGGACTTGCACGACGTGTCTGATGGCGGCGCTTTGTGCGTAGGCGCGCCTAAAGTTCACGGCTGAAATCGGTGATGCTGTGCCCGCCGCGCGAGCAATCGCCGTAACCGACGAATGCGCCGGGCCCAGCACGGACAGAGAAGCCAGTACTCCTTCCCAGCCCATCAGCGCGGTCGCGACGGTGTGCCCGTCTGGCAGATCGATCATGAAGGCGATGGCGCCGCTATGGGGAAAATAAGCTTGATGGAGCTCATCAACCGACCACACCAAAACGGCATCGGGTTCGAACGACACCTTCCGTAAATGGGGCGTGAGCAACTCCAAATCTGCCGACGGCAGCGCCGCCAGAAGCCGATTACCAATGCTGGTGCATTCTGTCACGGTGTCTTTCTATGAACGATCAATCAATGCGAAAAATATCTGGTCCTGGTATCCAATAGAATTGGCTTAGGTTTGCCCAACACGCGCTGACTACCTAAAGTTAAATGCCATGAATTTCTCGCTTTCATGCAAGCTCGATGCCGCAAGGGACCGGAAAGGCCGACGGCCGCTCGGGGCCGGTGGTTGGGAACGAACCAAATAGAAACTCTCAGCATTAGGACCGGCAGCTTCTGGTTCCGCCTGATGGCGGCTGCGCCCTTGCCCCTCCAGAGCTCGGTGGTCGCCACTCAAAACTCGGCGAATATAGAGAGCGGGACCGAGCCTCGCTAAAGCTCGCGCTCGATTAGAGGGAACCGCGCACGACGCTACCAAACAATCAGATTTCCGGCAAACGTACAAGTTGTAAATTGTATGAAGTTCTCGCAAGCTGGGGTGATTCCAATGGGGCAATTTCATTCTGATATTTCCGTCTCAACGCGTTGGCGCGAGCGTCTGGCGAGCCAGCAAACAATGCCATCCTGGATGTTGTCTCGATCCACCAGGTTAAGCCGAGATTGCTTCGGTGCCTGGCCAGAACCCGATCAAGAGATTTAACGGGCGGTGGCTCGGAGAAGGTTTGCCTCTCCATCGGCGCCATTCTGCGCCTGCGATACTCGTTTCGCGGTGAAATGGCGCGGCGTAAACCTTGTCGATGTCGACGATGCTCCGTGATCGATCGTAGGCCGAGAAGCAAATCGAACCGCTCCTCAGACGCGGTGGCGCTGGCAAGCCACCCCATGAGATTTGGGGCCCGGCGTCACAAACCCGCGGACGACATGGATGAAGCCGGCCGAGGCAAAGAGCCAGCTGGGCTCTGCAAATGTCAGAGAACCACCCGTGCCAACGCGATAGCCACGAACGACCGAACGTCCTACCCTCCAGCGGTTTCAGAGCCCGTCCAAAAGTTGGACCTGCCGGCCTCCATGCAAGGACGCTTGAGACTGAAATCGATCGCTGGGCCATTTGGCGACCTCCGCATCGGAAAAGCCAAAGTCCAATGTTGGCGCAATTCGCCCTTAAACGAGTTCTAGCTAGTCGCGATCGCGATGATCTATTTGTCACAAACCTCGGCTCCTTCGGAACTCGCGCGATCCTTGCAGGCCGACGCGATACCAACGAGGAGTGTCGTGTAGTGGACGAACAAGCGATCCAATCGAATAATACAGCCTATGTAATCTGCGGCTTCAACGATATCCAAAGCAAGGGGGCCGCGGGCTTCCATCTCATGATCATCGACGAAGACGGTAGCCATAAGCCTTGGTCCATCGTAGTCGTGCGCTGGGGCCGCCGCGTGTTTGGTTACGTTAACAAATGCCCGCACAAGGACATCAATCTGGACTGGGAACCTAATCAGTTCCTTGATCCCGCCGGTGTCCGACTGATGTGCGGCAAGCACGGTTCGACCTTCGAGCTCGGTACAGGCCGCTGCGTTGATGGACCTTGCAAAGGCCATGCGCTCACGCCTGTCAGATTGACGGTGCTGGGTGGTGAGATCTGCGTCACAGGCGTGCGGCTTGTCGAGGAGGAGGAGGAGGGTTCCTCTGTCGCAAGCTAAAGCAGCACCCAGACGGGACCGATTTTAGTTTTCACGGCCCATCGTCTTCAGCGCGCCTTCTAGAGACTCGTCATAGAACGGCTCGAGCACCCTTGCCGCATCGAGGAGATGATCGAGCTGCTGCCGCACATCGAGCTCTATGCGGGGGCACGATTAGCTCTAAGTCCCATCAGCTTCTCGAACGGTGGGGCTCTTAACACGAGGGGAGCGAGAAGTCCGCTGCTAACCGCTCTGATGACGCAATCGGAGGACAGAATGCACCCATTCAACATGATGACGGCTGTAGGTACAGCTTGCCTTGACACGTCGTGCGTCAGGCCCGAACGGCTGAAAATCAATCAAGCTGCTTTTGAGCTGCACCTGCGCAAAGCCGCACCGAGCCAGACGAGGCAAGCCGATGCAGAAAGACCTCTCACACTGTCTCGCCCAGCTGAAAGTGCCCATCCACCATGGCGTCTTCGCAGCCGAATGAGAAACTCGTCGTCGTCAAACTTTGACCCCCAACACACTCAGAACGCGTGGTCAGCTGCCCTTGAGTCCGTCGTTGATCGTTTCCGGCGGTGTTTGGATGGGGGCCTCGGGGGCAAAGAAACATTTCATTGATGGCGCGTAAGCACGCTAATCCTAGCCATGGCTCGCGCGTGCAAATTCATTGCATCAGGCACGGTCGATTAAGAGGCTTTCCGTTCCGGTTCGGTGGAGCTTTCCAGTAATGGCCGATCCAGGCTCGGGAATTCCGGCATAGCCTTGCCGGCGATGCCTTGCAGGTCCCCCACCATGCCAACAGTCGATTCGATCACGGAGAGAATTTGTGTCTCGCGCTTGGCCCATTGCCGGCCCATGAATTTGCGCTCCTTGTCCAAATCCTCGCGCATGTCATTAAACTTTTCAACGACGGCTTCGACGCGTTGGCGAAACTTGGTGCCCGTCAAATATTGATACACCTGCTCCATTTTGGTCTGTTGGCCCTGCTGGATCATCCTTGAGCTATTTACATCGATCAGCCCCTGCCGCAGCGCGACTGCAACAGGAATCGCACAACGCGGATGGGCCACCCATACCCCGTCGATCAAGTCAAAATGTTCGACGCGCTTCGGCAGGGCTTGGGAAATGATGAGAGCAACGTCTGCGCCACAACGGCGTTGATCGTCGCGAAGTTTGGCAAGCCAACCATCACTCCAGGCCTTTGTCCGCTTGGATTCCCAAAGGATAATTCCGGCGGCTTGGCCTATCGAGCCATCTACCTGCTGGACAACGTCTGCACCCAACCCTTGCCAACTGGCTCTATTAGATCCGTGGGAAAGCGCCCTCGCAGCAGTTCCTCGAGTTCAACCTCAAGCACCTCACCCTGGGACTGCTGCGAGCCTTGCTCTGCTTTACGCTTCAACTCCTCGATCGTTCTTGCCATGGATTCGATGGTCTGATCCTTCTCGGCGACCCGCAGCCGCGCCGCTTCGGCGGCCGCTTGCCGCATCTTGACTTGGATTTCGCTCAATGACGCCTGCACGCGCTTCTCAATCGTCAGGTCCAGCTCGCGCTTTTTCCGCCTCCAGCGTACGTTCCTTACGCATCAACTCGGCCTGGGCCTGTTGTGCCTCGGCAAGTTTAGCATCATTTGCAGCTAAGCTCAGACGCAGCTCGATGGCCTCGTTCTCCTTTACCTTCAGCTCAGCCGCGGCCGCTTCACGTGCCTTCTTGGCTTCGGCGGCGACCAGTTGGCTGCGCTCGGCGGCAAGACGTTGGGAGACAAGGTCATCGATCTGTTCGCGTTGCTTGATGAGCTGTTCGCGTTCAAGCAGGAGAGCCTCGCTCTTGCGAGCGACCTCTTCGTCCTTACGGGCAAGCTGCTCCTGAAAGCGTCGGCGGGTCTCCTCGATTAAGGGCGCGGCCAACGACTCCGTCAGACGAAGCTCGTGATCGCAGTTGGGGCAGCGAAGAGTGGGCTCATTGGCGGCTCCGGCCGCTGTCGCTCTCAGGTTCACGAGTCCTCGCTATTCTCAATGTTCCTATACTGGCGGACCGAACGCAATCCGGCCAGCCGCGCTGCACCTTCGATCCGGCTTTACCGTGATTTCTACATTCAGGTACGAGATTGTGAGCGTCCCCCTCAATTTTTCCACTGAAACCACGTGCAAACGGCCGCTTGTTGATTGGAAGGGATGCATCTCGGTGGAGGCGTAGTCGGGCTGTGGGCTACCATCTCCGTCACGCAACGTGTAGCCGCGCCGCTTTTCTTCTTCGAGCTGCGACGAGAAGCCGATCAGGTCGTCAACATTGGCGAATGCGGCTCAGGCTGCACGAGCCGCATCAGCATATCGGCGACTCCCACCGGGGCGTCTGATTCTTCTGGCAGAGCAGCTCAAGCTCGGATCTTAATTTCATCGCTCCCGAGCAGGACATGAGCGAAATGGAAAAGTGCTCGATACGAATGAGTTTACCCCTGAGCGCTTCCCACCAGTTCGTCCGTTGATGAATGATCAATCGCTCATCAGTATGTCGCTGATGTGATCTGCAGATTGAGCGACATTCGAGCGGGCCCCCCGCCAATCGCCTCTATTCTCGTGGTTGTCGATAAGGATGACAGCCATAAGCCGTGGTCCCCTGTTGTCGCCTGCTGGGGCAAGCGCGTGGTTGCCTATGTGAACAGATGCGTTTCCCGGCGCGCACGTCAATCTGAGTTAGGGGCCGAACCAGTTTTCCTAATCTAATGGCTTCGCGCTGATGTGCGGCATGTACTGCTCGATCTTCGACCGCCGTTCCGGGCGCGGGTCGACGGCGCACGCAACGGCCATGCGCTCACGCGGGTCACGTTGAGGGGGCTGGATGGCGACATCCGCGTTACCGGCGTGCGGATCACAGAGGGCAATCAATACTGTAAAGCCCGAGACCGCCGCTCAGACTGGCCGATTCTGGTTGCGGTTTCTTACAGCGTCCATCCTCTTCAGCCCGTCTTCGTAGGAGATTTCATCAAAAGACGCTTCGATCGCCTTGGCAGCATCGAGGACATAATCGAGCTTGCCACCCGGATTGAGCTTTTTGATGTCGTTCTTATCGATTCCGAGCAGCTCCATCATCTCCTTCCAGACGGTCGACTCATCGCAGGGGAGTACGTGAAACGTGATGTCGCCGAGCCGGGTTCTGTATTTCGCCAGCAGATCGATATTGTTGCAGAACATGAAGTAGATGCCATCTGGGCTCAGGTCGTCCTCCAGCACCTTTGCGACATCGCTCAGGTAAGCGAAGGAGTGCAGATAACCGGCAAGTACCGGAATGGTCCTCTCGCCCTCTTGCACGACCGTCAGGACCTGCTCGATCGAATAGTCGGGCGGCCGCTTCTCGTCGGCGACCCGGGGTTGGAATTTCAGTGCGATATCGCCCCGGAAGCCGAACCGGCCAGGTTTGGTGGTCTCGCCTTTGAGTACAGCGTTGAGCAGGCGTCCCTCCTTGTCCAGCCGGCCGAGCGCAGTGTTCTCGATTGCAGTCATGAAAATCGTCCTCGATCTAGACTCATCCACCGGACAGATCGGCCGGCGCCACACCCAATGCAAATTGTTTGCCGCGCATAAGCCACGCGTATTCAGGGCCCACTCAAAGAAATCGCGGTGAGGACGTCACCATGGTTCCAAGCGCGTGTCGGAAAGCCAACATCGCTCCCAACGCCGATCCGCTGGCTTCGAAAAGGCGAGCCTTATCAAGTGCGCGCCAAGCTGGCATGTGATTTGCCAATCCACGGGCGACCGAAGCGGGAAATGAAAGGTAGCCATGATCAATTTGACGGATAGCGCGGTAAAGGCGGTCAAGAGCGCGATCTTGGGATCGCCGAGGCCGGCAAGCGGCCTGCGCATCAAGGTCGAGGTCGGCGGCTGCGCCGGCTTCAAATACACGATGGGCTTGGCTGATGGCGCGACGCAAAGTGACACTGTGATCGAGCACGACGGCCTAAAGGTGTTCGTCGACAACGAGAGCCAGGAGCACCTGGTCGGCACGACGATTGATTTCGTAGTCGCGCTGGAGGGGTCCGGCTTCACCTTCGAAAATCCCAACGCGAGCGCGCACTGCTCTTGCGGCAAATCCTTCGGCTAATGACGAGAGAAGTCAAGGCATGCTGGTCGAATCTGAACAACTGAAGCAACCGTCATCCACAAAGCCCAGTCAGGAGCAAATCGTTCGCTCTGTTATTGCTGAGATCCGGCCCGACCTGCAACGCCACGGCGGCGATTGTGAGCTGGTCGAAATCGACGGCAGCAAGATAATGGTCAGGCTGAGCGGTGCGTGCGTCTTCTGCAAGCTTTCAAGCGGAACTTTAGAGGGCATTCAAGCGCGGCTTGTCGAGAAACTCGGGGAATTCTTTCGTGTGCTTCCGGTCGCTGGAGCAGCGAAAACGCGGAATTGAGGGAAGAGCCCATGGAGATCTATCTCGACAACAATGCGACCACGCGGACCGATCCGTCCGTCGTCGAAGCCATGTTGCCGTTCTTTACCGAACAGTTCGGCAATGCCTCCTCCGCTCATGGCTTTGGAAGCGAGGTGGCAGGCGCAGTGAGGAAAGCCCGCAACGAACTGCAGATTTTGTTGGGCGCCGCTCACGACCACGAGATCGTCTTCACATCTGGTGGGACTGAGTCCAACAATACCGCCATTCTGTCGGCCCTTGCGGCGCAGAAAGGGCGCGACGAGATCGTCACAACCGCCGTGGAACACCAGGCGATCCTGGCGATGGTCGAGCAGCTAACGGCAAGCGGTGTCCGGGTGCATGTCATCCCGGTCGATTCACGCGGTCGGCTCGACCTTGAGGCTTTTCGTTCTGCTCTTGGCCCGCGCACCGCGCTTGCGTCGGTGATGTGGGCCAACAATGAAACCGGAACCATTTTCCCGCTAGAGCAGCTGGCCGGCTGGGCGCGTTCGAAAGGTGCGCTTTTTCACACTGATGCGGTGCAGGCAGCCGGCAAGTTGCCGATCGATCTGAAGGCCAGCGAGATCGACATGCTGTCACTGTCTGGCCACAAACTTCACGGCCCCAAGGGGATTGGCGCACTGTTCGTGCGCAAAGGGATCAGCTTCAGGCCGCTTATCTGGGGCGGTTCGCAGGAACGAGGGCGACGGGGCGGGACATCGAACGTCCCCGGTATTGTCGGTCTCGGCAAGGCCGCGGAACTCGCAACCGAGCGGCTAGATGCAGATCGCACGCGCATCGGCGCCCTGCGTGACCGTCTGGAAGAGGGCATCTTGCGGGTTGGCCACTGCACGGTACTGGGCGATCCCAGCAGTCGATTGCCGAACACCACCAACATCGCCTTCGAGAGCCTCGAAGGCGAGGCTATACTGCATCATCTCAATCAAAACGGGATATCAGTTTCGCTCGGATCCGCTTGCAGCGCCGATTCAGTGGAGTCGTCGCATGTGTTGCGCGCCATGAATGTGACGGCGAACAGCTTGGCGGGCGCAGTGCGTTTTTCACTGTCGCGTGAAACCACGCTCGGAGAGGTCGATGAAGTTGTGCGCGTATTGGTCGAAATCGTCGCTCATCTACGCACGATGGCCCGCCAGCTAACCGTTCCCGTCACCAGATTCGTCCCGCTCACGGAATTGAGCTCGTGAAAGTTATGATTCGCCGCTTCCCCGAGGGAAGCCTGTCGATCTACGTACCCAAAAAAGATCTGGAAGAGCCCATCGTGGAAGCCGAGCACGAAACACTTTGGGGCGGCTGGATCAGAATCGCCAATGGTTGGGTGCTGGATCTGCCTGAGATGGCGAGCGACACGCCGCTGCCTATTACCGTCAATGCCAGAAAACGTGGCGATGGTGGCGAGGAGCGATGAACGCTCCGCCGCGAATCGATTTTATCAAGGCGGTCGACGCCGAGAAGGTGCTTGCTGGCGTTGCAGCCAGGTTGCGTGCCGGCACCATTGTTCCATATCTCGGACCTGGTCTAGCGGAGATATCCAAATTCGATGTTCCGATGACGCCAGAGGCCTTGGCTGCCTTTTTCGCTTTGAAGGTCGCGCTTCCGCGCCGCGCGAGGGGCAACGCCTGGGCGTCGGCGCAGTATATTGAGACCAGCAGGCATCGCTCCACGGTCACAGCATTGATGGCTCAGGCGTTTACTGCGCAGGTCGAGCCTACACCGCTGCATCATTATCTGGCATCACTATCGCTGCCGATGATAGTCGATGTCTGGTATGACGGCGCCATGCGCGCAGCGCTCGCAAACCGAGACGGGTGGGGTGAAGTGCAGGGCATTACCCGCGCCGCCATCGGAGAGGACCGCTGGTATCGTCTGTACGACGCGATGGGCCATGAAGTGGAGCGCGCAGCCGCCGCCCATTGGACGACCGTGCTCTACAAGCCCCATGGCAGCGTGGTGCCCGCGAAGAACTTCCTGATCTCGGACGCTGATTATGTCGAGGTACTGACCGAGATTGACATCCAAACGCCGATTCCCGACATGATCAAAGAAAGGCGTAGTGGACGGAGCTTCCTATTCATCGGTTGCCGTTTCAACGACCAGCTGTTACGCACCTATGCTCGGCAGATTACCAAGCGCTCAGCCCATGCTCATTACGCGATTGTCGAACCGGACGCGCTTTCCCGCAATGAGCTGCGCTTTCTGATCGCGCAAGGCCTTACCCCTCTCGCACTTACTCTCCCGCGCGCCGTGGAGATATTGCTTGCGAACTAGCGACACGATCGATGCGGACTTATCCGACCTCGGCTAAGTCGCTGGGGCAGCTCGAGCCGCATCCAAATATATGGTGTGGGAGGAAGGACTTTGAGTGTGCTCAGTTTTGAGGATTGACACAGGCCTAACCGGCGAAAGTCTGTCGGGATCATGACGCCTGTCACATTTCCCACATGACGCATCATCGGCACGTCGGCCCGGCAGCACGGCGTTGTGGCCGCTAAGCTATTGACAACGTGCGGAATATTATCGAACCCGCGATGGCATGTGAGTTGCTAACTCTCCTTGTGAGGTGTTCAGGCTCGTCCCTGAGCAGCCAATGAGACTTGCAGGAGAGAATTGAATGGATCCGGTTGCCGGACATCGAGATCGTGCCGGAGATGCGGAAGATGTCCGCGAGATCATCCAGGTTATCGCCGAACATAACGGCTGCGGCACCTCAGTGGACCGCGGCGAGACGGCCTGCGGCTCTCGAGCCGCCCAAAGCGATCTGCCGAGCGCTATCTGGCAAAAGGTGAAAAGCCATCCCTGCTACAGCCAAGAGGCACATCATCATTATGCCCGCATGCATGTGGCGGTGGCTCCAGCCTGCAACATGCAGTGCAACTACTGCAACCGAAAGTATGACTGCGCCAATGAATCGCGCCCCGGCGTAACCAGCGAGAAGCTCGTCCCAGAGCAGGCGTTGAAAAAAACACTTGCGGTCGCCTCCGCCATTCCGCAGCTGAGCGTGCTCGGGATTGCCGGCCCCGGCGATCCTCTGGCCAATCCAGAAAAAACCTTCAGGACGTTTGAGCTTGTGGCCAAGGCCGCGCCGGATATCAAGCTATGCCTGTCAACCAACGGGCTCGCCTTGCCCGATCACGTCGACACCATTGCCCGCTTGGACATTGACCATGTCACTATCACCATCAACATGATCGATCCCGAGGTCGGCAGAAAAATCTACCCGTGGATCTTCTACAGGCACAAGCGTTATGCAGGCCTCGAAGCGGCGAAAATCCTTAGCCGGCGCCAGCTGCAGGGCCTCGAAATGCTCACCGAACGGGGCATTCTCTGCAAGGTCAACTCCGTGATGATTCCGGGCATCAACGACCAGCACCTGGTCGACGTCAACAAGGCGGTCAAATCGCGTGGCGCCTTCCTGCACAACATCATGCCGCTCATCTCCTCGCCAGAGCATGGCACCGTGTTCGGCCTTAGCGGTCAACGCGGGCCGACGGCACAGGAACTGACGGCGCTGCAGGACGCCTGCCAGGGCAATATGAACATGATGCGGCATTGCCGTCAGTGCCGGGCCGATGCGGTCGGCCTGCTCGGCGACGATCGCAGTGCGGAGTTTACGATCGAAAGGATCATGGCCATGGACATCAAATATAACTTTGAGAGCCGCCAAGCCTACAGGACGAAGGTTGAGAGGGAGCGCGCAGCCCAGGCGGCCGCCGAGCAAGAGGAGCTCTCGAGCCTTGCGAGTGAGACGAGCGACATCAAGCCTCGGGTGGCCGTCGCCACCAAGGGCGCGGGCTTGATCAACGAGCATTTCGGACACGCCAAAGAATTCCAGGTTTATGAGCTCTCGACGTCAGGCGCGAGAGTCCTCGGAGCCCGCCGCATCGACCATTATTGCAAGGGGGGATATGGCGAAGAGCGTAGCCTTGAGTCCATCATCCGCACGATCAATGATTGCCACGCGGTATTCGTGGCCAAGATCGGTGGCCGCCCGAGAAGCGAGCTCTTGAAGGCGGGGATAGAGGTCGTCGATCAATACGCCTACGACTTCATGGGCAAATCTATGATCGCCTGGTTCAAGTCCTACCTCGACAAGGTCGAAAGCGGAGAACACCGGCATCTTCAGCGTGGCGCGGGCGATATCCAACAGCGTGCGCTCAATTCGGCGGCGTGAGGAAGCAAACATCCGATGCCGTTCAAGATCATATCCTCCCAATGCACTGGCTGCTCCGCCTGTGAGATGGAATGCCCGAATGCCGCGATTTCTGAGAAGAACGGCACGTTCGCGATTGATGCAAAGAAATGCACCGAATGCATAGGTCATTTCGACGAACCGCAATGCGTCGCCGCGTGTCCGGTTGACAACACTTGCGTTATCGACACGTCCCTGGCGCGCTATAAGGCGTCGGCGTAGAGGCCGCGCATGAACGTCATGGTATCAAGCGCTTCGCTAACGATGGTCCGCGCCACAGACGAGGCGCAGGACGGCCCGGGATTTTGGTCAGTATCCGGCGAGAATCCAGTAGCCTGCTCCAGACCTTCCGCCGGTGTGACCGCCGCGATGTCGCCATCGCTCGCCAAGCCGGGCCGCAGGTGCGCCAAGCTGAGGCTCCTCTCGTATCGGCGGGGCCGCTTGGTGCACGATGCGATCGGAACCGATTTCGCCGGTGCCTCCGCCCGGGCGGCCCTGTCACCTATGATTCCAGAAGGATGTACCGTTAGAGCGGCGTCGCCAATCCGGCTCACGAGAGGGAACCGCAGCCGATGACGCTGGATTTCGCTCACAAGCCGCGATCCGCCGGCCAAGGTACGCCGATTGCACACGCGCTGCCCGGGGGAGGCCTGCCGCACGAAGTTGACCATCATCTGTGGCGCGCCGGCCTTTGCTATCACCTGGACGAAGTCGCGGAGAGCCATCTCCGTCAAGCGCTGGCGCTGGCCCCCGGCCGCTCCGCGGTCCTGATCGGGCTATATCGTTTCTATTTTTACAAGGGCAGGCTCAGCGAGGCCCTCGAGATCGCGCGATGCTGCGTGGCCAAAGCTGCTCGTGAAAGCGGACTTCCAGACGACTGGCCCGATGTCAATGCGGTCGACGCCGCGTTCGGTCGCTACGAGAACATCCTGTCGCGTTTTTACCTGTTTTCGCTAAAGGCCTATGCGTATCTACAGATGCGACTTGGCAACCTGGACGAAGGGCGTGCCGCCGCGGAGAAGCTGCTCGAACTCGATCCGACAGACAAGATTGGGGGCAAGGTCCTTCTGGAAGTGATCGAGGGAATGGGGAAGGATGATGACGACTGACGTCGGGGAGGCGCGAAACTGGCGCAGCCGCGAAGGTAATTGCGGTGCTTGCTCGTACCTATTGCCCAAAAAGATCGGCTGGTGCTGGCTTGTGCATACTTGCATCGATGACCGCGATCCCCATCGCCTCGATCGGTTGTTCAGCTCCAATCCGGAGCTCGCTAACGCTTGCATCGCGCATCCAGATTTTGAAGTGCGGGCGATCGCGGCCAACTACGCGAATCTCTTTCTTCTGCCGCCGCTGCTTGATGACGAGGATGGAGCCGTGCGTTGGACTGCGGCCCGGCGGCTACCCAAGCGGTATATGCTGCGTTTGCGTACGGATCCTGATCGGAAGGTCAGGATCCGCGTCGCGAACCTGCTCGATAGCGAGGATCTGATGCAGATGCTGGCGGACGAGGACTCCCTCGTCCGCGGGGTCGCGCGCCGCATTCCCTATAAATGGCTGCTCGGCATGCCGAGCGATCCCGATGCCCTTGTGCGGCTTGACATCGCGCAGCGGCTTGTACCGGATTCGCTTTCCGCCCTACGGCGCGATCGGGATTGGCGGGTCCGTTACGAGGTTGCGAGCCGGATCGAGACAGCCGAATTGGCAGGTATTACGGAAGATAAGGATAGCATGGTGCGGGAAGTGGCCCGCGGACGCTTAGCGCTTTGTCCCGAGCTCCGCGAGGAAGCCTAAGCATGGGCAACATCATCCGCGACAGTGACGTGGTCGAGCTCACCGGGCCGCCTTCCTTCGATTTTGGGGAAAAAGTGCAGGCCACGTGCAGCGTGCGCAACGACGGCACCTATCCGGGCAAGGAGATCGGCGACATTTTGGCTAGGAAAGGCGAGGTGGGCTACATCGTCTCCATCGGCACCTTCCTGCAGCAGTTTTACATCTACGGGGTAGAATTTCTCGAAAGCGGCAATCGCGTTGGCATGAAGCGCGAGGAACTGGAGCCGCTGGAGGCGCAGGAGGACCTGGACGATCTGCCCTTGCCCGAGGAGGTCGTGCCATGATCGAGCCTGATCTCCCCAAATATCAATGGGGTCAGCGCGTCAAAGCGGCCATCTTCTTGACCAATGACGACTCGCTTCCGAACGCGCCGGCCGATGGCCTTTTGGTCAGCGCGGGGCGCATTGGTGAGATTTGTGCAAGTCGGAGCCCACACCATTGTCAACCGGCCCATCGATCTCGTTGAGTTCGGCGAACGCCTGGTGCTGGGTGCCTCGAAGAGGAAGTTTCGCCTGCTGTTGGAGCCGATATTCGATGAATGCTGCGACCATGAGACACCCGGTTAAATATCCGATTGCTCACCCCAACGAGGTGGATCGTAAGCGAATCGACCGCGCGCTCAAGGCGCGCAAACGCTATCGCTACGTCTCGCCGAAGGTGACGCCGGTGAGAGGCGGCTATCTCGTTGAGAGCCCATGCTGCTCAGGAAGTATCGACAAGCACGGCGGCGCAATCGACGTGGCGCTGATTCACCACGACGCCATCAGCGCAACCTGGAAGCTGTTTCGCAAGGACCATGCGCGGGGAACCTGGAAATTCCACAGCGTCCACCAGCGCCTGAGCGCAGTAACGGATGAGCTCAATTCCGATCTCGATCGGGTGTTCTGGCGATGAGGTCGTTTTGGGCCCTTTCAACGATAGGAAAGCCTATGGCGCTCGGCGCGGATGAATTGAAAGAAATTGAACGACTGATAGCAGAGGCTGCTGCGAACGAGAGCCCAATTCCCGAGTTGCGGCGTCGTTTTCCCCGGCTCGTGCTGACGCGATGTGATGCGTCCGACGTGACCGATCCGCCATTCCGGAGCTTTTCGCGTTTCGACCTGCATCTGATTGATGGCTCCGATCATTGCGTACAGATCACAAGCGATCCGGACCGGGCAACTGGTGTCGTGCTCGCGGCAAGGAATGGCGGGCGGTGATCGGCACGGCACTCCTGGAGGACCGCGCCGGCGGCCCGGACTTGCTCGGCGCGGATGTACCGTTCATTCCTCTTTCAGATCCTGACATCACCTCCGCCGAGCTTGCTGCCGTGGAAACGCTATTGTGCTCGACCAGTATCTCCAATGGGCCGATCGCTGAAGCTTTTGAAAAGGCGTTTGCCGGCTATATCGGCCGCAAATACGCAGTCGCAGTTCCAAGCGGCACGATCGGGCTTCTGCTTGCACTGAGGGCGCTTGGCATCGGACCGGGACAGGAGGTGATAGCTTCGCCCTATTCGTTTCGCGAGACCGTGCATGCCATCAGCCTCGCCGGCGCGCGGCCAGTCTTTGCCGAGATCGACTATTGGTCCGGAGCCGTGGCTACTGCGAAGCTCGAAGCGCGGATCACGCCAAACACGCGCGCCATTGTTGCCGGTAACCCCAATGGCCATCCGGCATCCTGGTTGGAGCTACGCGCGATCGCACGGCGTCATGAGCTGGCGCTGCTGGAAGATTCTACTGAAGCAATAGGATCGAAATACAAGGACATTCTGGTCGGCAACTTCGGCGATCTCGCTGTGTTCGATTTCGCGCAACCATCAGCTCTGACGTGCGGCGAGGGCGGGATGGTGGTAACCGACAACATCGATATGGCCGTCGCCTTACGCCGTCATCGCGCGCATCGGCTGAATGAGCGTTCTTCCGTCGTCGTCAGCAGCGCTGCACCTTATCAGGGCGCGATGAGCGATCTCTCGGCCGCCTTGGGACTTGCGCAGTTGAAGCGTATCGACGCAATCCTTGAGCGGCGCCGGCTGATCCAACAGCTCTATCATGCGCATATGCAGTCATTCGAGGGCATCAAGCCACCCTATGTCGGCCCTGACGTGACCGAGGCAAACTGGTTGCTCTATCTCGTCCATCTCGGGACGCGCTTCACGCGATCGAGTCGAGACGCCATTATCGATGACCTCCGGGTTGAACGGGTCGAAGCCGCCGCCTATTGCACCCCGCTGCATCTGCAGCGGCACTACTTCGACCTCGGCTATCGGCATGGCGATTTCCTGGTGGCCGAAAAGATCGCCGATCGCGCCGTTGCGCTGCCGTTTCACACCCATCTGACGGACAATCAGATTGAGTTCATCGTGCAGACGATGAAGGATGCATCGATCAATGTCGGTGCGGGAGCTGCGATTTACTAGAGCCGGGCGATGGAAGTACCGAGAAAAGGGGATTGAATGTCGACGTTTGTGGTCTCGCCTTATGGCTAGATGATCGCGGTCATTGAAGTTGCCTCACTCTTGGCGGCGCTGCTCCCAGCGGAGATCGCCGTTGCAGACAAATGCAAGGGCGGGCGAAGTAACGCTCCTGCCACATCTTCGTGCAGCAAAGCGGGAAGGCAGCGTCGAGTGTCGCGCTCCAACGGAATGAGAAGCCGCATACGATGCCGGCCTCTCTCCGCGCGGCCGACCGCCGGTAAGGTGCTCGGGGCCGGAAAGATAATCGTTGTCCTCTTGGACTAGATTCGGGTTATTCCATCTTGGCCTTGAAGAGTCGGAAGGAACCTGGATACGTGACAAAGATCATTGTGTCTCAAGCGGGACGCTGCCCGAGTCAGGCGAGCGCAAACGGAGCTCATGGATCAACCAATGGTCATGATTGAGAGAATGATAACTTTGACCAAACAAGAACGGTATATTGAATGACAACTGCTTCCGGCTATTCGTTGAGAGCTGGCGGCCCGAAGAAGCGGTTATGCTGAGCCGTTCTCAGTTTCTGGAATTGTTTGCTTCAGTCGAGGCGGTCGAGTCTTCCGGATCGATTTCAATGCTGCCTCAATCGAGGGCTCGTCACACAGCTGGCGATATATTTGATCGTGCGCCGCTATCCGCTGAAGGTACAAGACCAGCATGCTAGCGCATTTGGCTACCGACTTTAGCTCTTCGATAATCTGGACAAGGTCGTTCTCTCGGTACACTGAAATCCGATCGATGTCGGGTGAAGGCGTGAATATACTCGTCCCGGCGCTCGAGAAGAGCGCTTTTTGAACCCTCACAGCCACCTCAGTTTGGGCCTCTGGTTCTATCAGAAGCAACGCCTCGGGGAGTTCTTCCGTATAACCCCAGACGTGATGGGCAATAGCGTTACGCTTTTTTGCTGCCGCGCGGGCGATTTTGATGACCGCCTCAAAGGCTTCTAGATCGGGATCAAATAGCTTTGTCCAACCCGCCGCTTCGATCATATCCATCTGAGCGGTGGCACTTGTGACGGCATGGAGCATCGCCATAACTGGCGCAGCTTCCGTTCCCAGCATGTGGCTCAAGATTGCTCCAATTCCGATCTCAAGGGATGCCCACCTTGCAATGATCTCAGCGACCAATAGTCCCAACTTGGGGCGCAACGCTATTGCCCGAGGAGTCACTATGACGGGAGCTTTCGGGCGAACGCGAGCTAGTGGTTGAGGCGACATGTCGATATCCGCTTCTAAGTCAGAGATAGAATTGCACACCGACGCATGAGAGCGCTCTGAATGTGCCATTGATACGGTCGCGAAGGGGCCTCCGCAGCACCGAGACGCAAGAAAGGCTAAGGCCAAGAAGCGTCCGACTGAGAAAAGAAGGGTTCGGGCTTACAAGCGACAGCGCTGGTTCTTTCTCAATCCATGGAAGCAGACGAAGTCGGCTTCCGGCTTCTGCCCAAGTCGTCCCTCCTGAAACACTACCGGATATTTGGATTCGATATCACCGTCCTGGTAACCAAGCGCGCAGTAGCGGGATAACAAGGCGAAGCTCGACGTTTCCTTTGCCTCTCAAATCCGCGCCGGATATATCGCTCCAGAACTCAAGCATGAAGGAGGAGCGGCCACAAAAGCGTTTGTCGTGCAAGTAGAGATTGGCAGGACCATTTGCTCCGCTGACCTCCACTTCAACCAGACCCGCCAGCTCGCATTCTCCGGATGGACGACTAATGTTTGATAGTGGTGCCGGGAAGTGGGGTTCGCGTGGGGACAAAATGGTGATCAGTTCCTCCACATTGGTTGCGTCCGAAACGTACGAACACCGTGCTCGTGCCAAGGCAAACAACGCGGTAGAAGACGCGCCGAAATCGTTCCAATGTTACTGAGCAACAGCCCCAAGGCAGGGGGCCTCGCAACGTGGGATCGATGAAGCATGCGAAGGCTTAGCACGCTAGGGGATATCAGTGGCGAAGGATGCAGTTGCGTTCGAGATCGACGACGTGAAAACCGTCGATCAAAATATTTCTGCGTTTACGACTGCGCTCAAGACAATCGATTGTCCCTTGGCCGACCTTATATCCGCATCTCTTGCAAAGCTCAGTCTGGAAGTTTCCGTCGATCACGACGAGCTACTCGACGACTTGTATGCAGCCGCGGCGGCCACCAAACCCGAGCAACCCTCCAGCGAGGAAAGCCCGGCGCAATGAGCGGCTGGTATCTTCAGAAGGTTTCAATCGAGGGGTTTCGCAGCATTAACAATGAGGGTGCGCCCCTTGTTGCCAACGTTACGGTAATGCCTCAGTTTGAAATTTCTTTAAGAAGTCGGGCGACGTTGAAGCACTGCGGCGGGATTTGAAAGCTCGGACATGAACCAAAGAGTTTCTGGGCACATCCACTGCAACAGTGTACGAATGTTACGGTATTCGTCAGTCGGCCCTTTGTCGAAAATTGCGTAGTGGTGCATGACTGAATTCCTAAATTTTCGAAGCCGCTCTAACCTCTTGTAAACCTCATCACGACTAAAACCCGTTGGTAGGTGCGGGAACGCGCCGTTGATTCCATCAGGCCAGAGAAGAAATTCCAAACTGCGCCCCAAGAGGTTCTGCCAAAAGCCAAAAGACATTCCAGCAACTACGTGATCCGGGGTGAAAGACCTGCCGCGCTTTTGTCGTTCATCAGCCGCAGTCTTGGCAATCTCAGTTTTGTGCCGATCGGGGATGACGTTGGTGAACTTTGATCGATCAAACCAGTTATCCCCGTAGAGTTTTGTCAACTGACGGTGGATCGCGTTTCGAAGTGCAACTTCTGTGAACTGGATGGGAATGTAGAATTCCTCACACAGTCTTGCGTTCCATACGTATTATCCTAAGGGCATGATTCTTATTGCCTTTTCCGGCAGAAAGATGCCGCGTTAGGCGCGCCGGCGACATAGTTGCTTCGATGGCTGCCAAAACGTTAGGCATAGGCGAGAAGGGGTATTGCATCGAGACTCGCGTGTGGTAAATTCTCGGCACGTGCCGCGGGGCGGATCACTGCGCAAGCGCATATCTCCTGTGGACAAAAGTGGGCCGGACCTTCGGGTGCCGGCCCTACTTTTTTGCCCTGCAACTATTAGTCCTGTCAAAATATTTCATGCTGCTACTGGTTGCCGTTTCTTATATGGGCCGCGCTTCTTTGGCGAGCCTTCACGCTGGTCGATCAAGGTAACAATATCGGCCATATCCATGGGCGAGGAAACGAGTCCCGCCGCCATCGCTGGCGTCATGCGCAGCGTCTTGTGCTGCTTAATGAAGTTGTACCAAACAAAGTAGAGCGAGAGCGCGTGATAGTGGTTCTCGACCTTCTTTGAAAAGGCGTTGGTCAGGCGCGTGAAACGGCGCATGGACATGCGCATGGTCAAATTCTGGCGCTCAACGAATGACGTTGAGACGTGCTTGATGTCCGGTGAACCGAGAACCAGGTCCTTATCTATGCCGATCAGCTTGGCCGGGCTATAGCGCTTCTCAGGCTGCGGATCGCTGCCGTACAGCTTTTGCAGAATGCCATAGTCAACACCGTCTGGGCCGAAGGCTTCACTAACGGCGGTTAGATAAGCGCGGTGGCCATCCGTAGTGAGCTGCACTCGATTGGCGAGGCGCGGCTTAAGATCGGCCATGAAATCACTAGCCGCTGCGGTGTCGCGGTCGCCCACAAGCCAAGTCAGGATCAGTTTGGTATCGGCATCAATTGCGGTCCAAGTCCAAACGTCACCCGAGCCAATCGGCGCAGCCTTGGCGTTCGCGACGTTCTTTTGCTTGGCATATGCCCGGCTCCTGATGCGCCTCTACGAGAGGGTCTATTCGGCCCGGATCCTGGAAACGCCGCTCAGGGAAGAGGTCGTCAAACAGATCGAGATCGGGCTTTCGGACTTCGGCATCGGATCGATGGGCGATCTCACCGAAGGCGATCCGGAGGAGGACCAGACGACGAGCCGGGCCCACTATTTGACCTACTACCGGCTGCGCGACACCGGGTGGCTCACAGAAGAAACCGAGAAGTGGCGCACCTACGTCGACATGAACCCGGACGCGTTCATGGTGCTGGGCGCGATCACCGACTTCGGCAACAGTCGCGTGCGCGTCGCCGGCGCCGTGGTGGACGTCAAGAACAACCTGGAGGCTGCGTTCCGGGAGCCGGAGACCATGGCCCAAGGTCTCGCCAACGCGCACGACACGGCTGCGCGGTTCGCCCGCAGCATGCGCCGCATCCTGGTCGGCATGCGCGAGATCGAGGACCGCATCCTGGGCAATCCGAACGCGGCGGCCATTCTTCGCACGTTCTTCCAGGACTTCGTCGACGGACTGCTGATCGCCGACTACAAGCAGCTCAAGACGTCCAACAATCCCTACCGTCACCGCCGCACGATCGCCTCTCTGGCGGGCGACATGCTCGCGGACGCCGGCCTCGTCGGCAAGATCTCGCGCGCCTACGTCGAGCAGCGTGTCATGGCCGCGGGCGCAACGATCGGCACGGCCGAGGAGCGCGTCATCGCCGAGCTCGGAAAGATAAAGAGCGTCTTCGAGGACGTCGGCCCCTTCATGGACAAGATCGAGGATTTCCGAGACCGCCTCGAACGCCGCATCCGTACCACTGTCCACTACATGGACGTCATGGGCGAAGGCTCCGCGGAGCGGATCGTTCGGTTGATTGAGCAACTCTCGAAGCTCGGCGGCGACGAGGTGGAGATCCGTCTGAGGTCGCCGGATGTCGGTCTCCGTCGCATCATCCTGGCCGATTGGTACCTGTTCCGTGTGCAGCAGGTCGATATGCGCGGCATGACCGCCATCATCGGTCCGAACGGCGCCGGGAAAGTGGAAGCCGTCGCCGCGTCGACCCGGCACTCGACGCTCGAGACGGAGCTCAAGGCCGTCGAGTTGTCGATCAATACCAGTGACGGCGAACAACTCGCCCAGATGTATGAGTCGGACAAGAACTTCACCGTGGGCCAGCGCGCCAATGCCATGGCCCCGGTCAAGGAGATCGATGGGCTGATCGCTTCGATCAAAAAGGCCGTCGACCGCAATCTGCTTGTGCGCCGGGATGATCTGCTGCATGCGCTACTCAGTGCGGTCGTCGTCGCCCGGGGAAGGGCGCCGCTTTCCGAATGGGACAAGACGCTCCCGGAGGACTGGAAGGACAGCGCATCCCATCTCGATGCGGCTCTTGTCGCCGTCGACCAGGAGCGACTTGCGACGGTCCGCAAGACCTTCTCGGATGTCCATTTCAACGCCCGCGTCGCGACCAAGGATCTTCAGGATCGTATCGATCAGACCGACAGCAACCCGAAGCGTATGGACCAGGGGCTGAGCCCGATCGAGCGCGGGACCCGCGATCTGATAGATCAGCTTCGCTCGCACGGCATCGAAGCCGAGCCGCTGTGCGATCTTGTCGAAATCCGCGACGACAAATGGCGGATGGCGGCCGAGGCCTTCCTGGGTCGCTCCCGTGAGGCGCTTATCGTCGAGCCCGGTCGGGCAGTCCGCGCGCTGGAAATCTACCGTGAGGGCGGGGAGTATTCGTTCCAGCATGCCGAGGTCATCAACACGACCAAGACAGACGGCACGCGCCCTGCTGAGAAGGGTTCGCTGGCGCAGATCATCAGCACGGAAAACCGGCATGCCCGGGCTTTCCTCAATTATCGGCTTGGCCGGCTGATGATGGTGGAAACCATGGACAGGATGGTCGCCGCCGAGAACGCCATTACCCCAGACCGCATGGTGCAGGGCGGCAGGACGGTCCGGCGGCTTCCCAAGCCGGAGTACCTGAAGCTCGGGCGCGCCACGCAGGCTCAGATGCGCCAGCAACTTGAGAACGAGCGGAAAGACCTCGCGCTCCGGCTCGCCGAGCAGGCCCGTGAGGTCGTGCGGCTGGAAGAGGACGCCAGTCTCTTCGGTGACATGTTTGCGCAATTCCAGAAGGTGCAAGCTGCGGGACTAAGCTGCCTGGCGTGCGGCGCCGCGCTGGTCGAGTTCGATCGCAAGGTCTCGGACGTCGAGAAGAACATCGAGGATGCTAGGCGCAATCGCGATCCCAAGCTCATTTCGGAGCGGGACTGTTTGCGATCTGAGGTCGGCGTGGCTGGCCGGCTCAAAAATACAACACAAGAGACCTTCAAAGCGGCGCAAACCGCACGCGACCGTGCCGAGGGTGCATACGAAATCTACGTGCGAGAGAACCGTGACGTCTTGTCATCGGGTCGGCGCGGCCGTGCACACCAAGTGCGCGAAGGTTTTCCGCAGTCGACGGCCATGCGGGACTACCGAGTCCAGGTCGGTGCCATCGCCACCGAATCCATTCAGAACCTCATCTCTGGTTTCGTCGCGGATCGGGATCGTCGTTCGACCGAGCGGCGCTCCAGCCTCATGCGCGAAATGACCGGCGCGATGAACAAGCATGGTCAGGAATTCCATGTCGGGCCGCCCTTTACCGCCGAAGAAGCGACGCCGGCGGCCGTCGAGCAGTGGGCCGCGGCTGAAAAGCAGCGCCTCGATACGCACGAGCTGGTCCAGTACGAGGAGCAGTGCCGCAACGCCGCGACCGAGATGACCTCGGCATTCCGCGACGATCTCCTGCATCGCCTCGACGACGCCTTCACCGGCATCAAGGCCACCCTGAACGAGCTCAACCGGCACCTGAAGGATCGTCAGTTCCACGGGCGGGACTACTACTCGTTCAAGGCGCTGGAGGCCCCGACCCATGTCGACATGATCGAGCTCGTAGAGGAATCCAGGAAGCCGGAGTTTAATCTGCCGCTCTTCGAGGGTCCCAGCGGGGACGCGACCTCTCCCATGATGCGAGCGGTCCGCCAGATCGAGGAGATCCTGTCGAATCCGGAGGCGCGGACCGAGGATATCGAGGACCCGCGCAAGTATTTCAATTTCGAGCTCTACATCCAGGATGCCGAGGGCAAGATCCGATCGTCGTTGACGAGCGGCGCTGGCACGGGGTCCCGGTGGTGAAGGGCAACTGCCGTTCTACATCGCCATCGGCGCCTCGCTGGCCGCGACGTACCAGAACCGTCGCACCGGCGATAGCGGACTGTCGCTCGCGATTTTCGACGAAGCCTTCAACCGGCTGGACACCAAGGGCATCGGTCAGTGCTCGGAATTCATGCGCGATCTGGGGCTCCAGGTCATGCTGGCCACCCCGGACGAAAAACGGCACGTGTTCATGGAAGTGGTCGACACCGTCGTCAACGTGAACCGCCTGGGCAACCAGGTGATGATCGACACCGAGTTCCTGACGGAGAAGGCTCGCGACGCGATCGTTGCGATCGATCCCTACCGCAAGGGCTTCGACGTGTTCAAATCCGAGTTGATTGCCGCCGAGAAGGCTGAGGTTGTCCCGCAAGACCAGGCTGCGGAATGACCGACGTTCGTACAGCGGATGTCGGCGTCGAATTCCTCGAACGCCTGCTGGAGAGGAGCGAACGCAATCCCGATCGTTCCCGGCCGGCTTCCGCGGCTCCGGAATACGACAGGCTCTCGACCGCGCAGCAAGTCAGCCGCTTCCACGACCAGATGGCGGCAGCGGAGAGGTTCGGCGCCGTCGAGGTGAAACGGGGCAAGAGCGACCGGAGCCACCTGATCGAGCGGGTCCGTGTTCGCGACCCTGAGCTGCTCGCCAGGCATCTCGGTCGCCCGACTGCCCCGGCGACCGCGCAGCGCGTCAGGGACGAACTGCTTTCGGTTGCGGCGACCGGCGAGCCGTGGGTCGCCGGTCTGTTGGACGAGATGACGGCTAGTACCTCATCACAGTGATTTTGACTCTTTGGGCGTGCCTGGATAGGTGCGCCGCAGTTTGGCGCGGGCTTTGTCTGTTGTGAACATCCAGTTGATACGAGCGCGAGCTTTATTTCGCTGCCGCTCCCATGCTGCGATCTCGTTTCTAAGGCGTTTTGGATCGGCGATGCGGCGACCGAGACACTGCCCTTGGAGGACGCCGATCTCGATCTCGACCATGTTGAGTGTTTCGGGCTGTAGTGGAACTCGAGGCGGCGCAGGATGCGGCGGGCCTCGGCGGGCGCAAAGGCCTGGTAGAGAGCGCCGGGGGCATGGATCGACAGATTGTCCTGCACGACACGGATGCAGGCGGCCTTGGGGTAATGGACATCGACATAATCCACGGCGGTGCGCCGTTCGGTGACTTTGACCTTGCGCCAGGCCCGATGCGGATCGAAGGCGACGAAGAGATTGACGGTGCCGTTGCGACGGTACTCGTAATCGTAACGCTCGCGCTTTCCCGGCTCAGGTGGGATCGGCCGGCGCACCTCGCCGATGAGCTGGACGGGGGTTTCGTCGAAGCAGACCAGCGGCCGCTCGGGATCACTCGCTTCAGCGTAGAGATCGAGCACATCTTCCATGCGGGCGACGTATTCGCCATCGACATGGGGAATGCACCACGTGTCCCTACGCCACGGCTTGAGGTCATTATCGGCCAGCCGTCGGCGCACGGTCTCGCCTGACAGGCTGTCATGATCGGTGAGCTTGACCATCGCGTCGGCCAGCAGCGCCAGCGTCCAGCGCCTCCGGCCGGCGTGCGGTTTGGCGCACGCGGTCGCCACCAGCAGGGCTTCCTCCTTGCCGGTCAGCTTGCGCTCCGCACCGGGGCGCGGCTCCTCACTCAAGGCCCGGTCGAGATTGCCTTCCACGAAGCGGCGTTTGGTCCGATAGATGGTCGAGGCGCTTACTCTGACGGCCCGGGCAATCTCCTCGTCGCGGCTGCCGGTGTCGACCGCCAGCAAAATCTGGGCCCGCTTGAGTTTGCGAGCGGCATGCTTGCCGCCACTCAGCATCGCCGTCAGTTCCTCTCGCTCGGCTTGGCTCAATTCGACCCGATAACGTACATTCATGCTTCGCCTCCTTGTCGGAGGCCGGGACGAATCCTGCTATGAGTCAAAAATCAGGCGCACGCTTTACCGAGAAGCAGGGCCATTATCTGGCTTTCATTCATGCCTATTCGTACATGTTCGGACAGCCACCGGCCGAAGCCGACATCCAGCGCCATTTCCGCGTCAGCCCGCCGTCGGTCCACCAGATGATCGTCACCCTCGAACGCAACGGCTTCATTCGCCGTCAGCCCGGCGTTCCCAGGAGCATCGTGATTCTCTTGCCTCCCGAAAACTTGCCCATCCTCGAATGGCTCGGTATCAAATCGTCAAAATCACCGTGATGAATCACTTTAGTGCCTTCTGTAATGGGCCTTTGTTCGTCAAGTCCCTCTGAACAAATCTCATCGCCAGGATCATGCTTCTGTCCGTGGTCGGCACGAAGACCGCCACACCATGCCATCAGATCCAGAGCCGACAGGTCAATCTAGGACGCGTGATTAGCAGCAGCATTCACAGCACTACTCACGACCTTGCCAAGCTCTCGTCCCGGCGACGGGACCCTCAGGAGAACGTACCGTTTCCGGCTCGTTCCGAATCTTCTCCACCTCCTATGCAGCCGCAGCGGTCTTGCTCCAGCGGAACTCGGTCGCGTCCACCCACATGCGATGCAGCACAACGCCCAACTTGCGAGCAAGGGCCACTTTGGCGCGCTTCATGCCGCGCCGTCGCGCAACCTCGAGTGCCCAGCGCTTCAGGCTCGAGAAGCGTGTCGCATGCGTCAGCATGATATGCGCCGCTTCAAAGAGCGCGGTGCGTACCATGGCGTCGCCGACCTTGCTGATGACGCCGTCCCGGTCGGTCTCACCCGACTGATATTTTTTCGGCGTGAGCCCGAAGTAGGCGCCGATCGTACTGGATTTTACGAACCGCGATGGATCATCTACCGCCGAGCGGTATGTCAGGGCGACCAAAGCGCCGACGCCAGGTGTGCTCATCAATCGCCGGCAAATTTCGTCGGCCCGCGCGATTTTCAGCATCTCGCGATGCAGCCTGGTGAACTCGTTCCACAATGCCATCCTCGCAGCGAGCATCGCGCCAATCACCGTTTCCAGGGTCACGTGCCCCGCTGTCAGTTCCCGAATGCGCGCTTCAAACCGTCCACGGCTCACTTCGCCGACCTTCAGCCCATAGCCACGCAAAATCCCGCGGATGCTGAGTTCGACGTCGAGAAGCTTGCCTTGCAGAAGCTTGCGCCCAATGAGAAGGGCGCGGGTGTCCTTGCAAGGCACCGATTTCGCGTGAACCGGACGGTACCAGCCCATCCGCAGCAACTGAGCGATCCCGCGGGCATCCTTCCGGTCGGTCTTGACGGTCATGGCTGAGAGTGCTGCTTTCACATGCCGTGTCTCGAGCAAAACCGCATCGCGTCCGCCGGCCACAAGCCCGGCATGCAGCCACTGCGACAACGGCCCTGCCTCGAGCCCAATGCGGCTGATTGGTAATTCCAGCTCGTCGAAATAGCCAATAAGCACCTCAGGCTCGCTGGCGACCTTGACCTCGCGGACGACCTTGCCAGTCCCGTCAACAACGCAGATGCTGCTCTCTTTCAAAGACACGTCGATCCCCGCATAATAGTCCATGGCTGTTCCTCACTTGATGCCTGGAGCCGATCATTCGGACTCCGTTTCAACATCATCATTCTGAGGGACAGCCACCTAACCTGGCTAGGCTCGCCAAGGCCGGCCCATTACGGCATCTAGATGCAGAGGTTTTGACTCGTTGAACTTGGCGTGATTTGTCCGGGGACGCTGGATAGGCACGCGCCATTTTGGCGCAGGCCTTCCGGGGCGCGTCGCTCGGTCACCTGCCGAGGCGCCGGATCCCGAGCGGCCACTGGTCTGCTCACATGGGGATTGAGTGTGTCAAGGTGGTTGGTCAGCTCTTTGTTCGATTGCAGGCCAGCTCTTCGTCCCGACCTTGGAGCTTTAGAGATGGCGCGCGCAGATCAAGTCAAAGGCCGGCCCCGTAGGGCCGCCGCGCAGCGGCTTGGCCTTGACTTGATCTGCGCGCGCCATCAGGCTGATGTGGTCGGGCGTAGGCTGGCCAGATAACTCCTTCTTTTCGATGGCGATCCAAGGTCGAGCCAGTTTTTGGCAATCTGGTTTACTTGCCAGATCAAACTCACATTCGGTCGTCGCGCGAGGCAACTGCACCAACATTCCGCTTGCGGCGGGCAGGCTCGAGAGGACGAGACCATTCTTCGATGCGGCTTTTTGAGGCCGTGCAGACCATCGGTTCGTCCACCCGGATCGGCTGAGGCTGATCGAACCTCGGCAGATTGGTTTTGAGTTTGCTGGGGAGAGTGCTTGTGTTAGGCGACGGACTTCATCAGGGCTCCCTCAATCACGACGCCAGCGGTTACGTACTTCCACAGAGCCACGAGCAGCTTGCGGGCCAGCGCCACGATCGCACGCTTGCGGCCGCGCTGACTGTGCGTCTTGAACCACCGCGTCAGAGCCGATTGTTCCTGGTGGCGCACCCACAGCCAGGCGAGCTGGACCATGGTTGTGCGCAGCCGCGGATTGCCGGCCTTCGACACGCCCTGCTCGCGTTCGATACCGCCACTCCGCCATGGCGTGGCCGCAAGACCGGCATAGGCAGCAACCTGACGACGGTTGTCGAAGTGGCGGTAGAAGGCCTCCGACCAGAGAACGCCGGCGAAGTTGGCGCCCATTCCCTTCAAGGCGAGCAGCATTGTGACCGGGGCCGGTGCGCCCTTCTTCTCGCCGGCTGGCTTTCCCGCCTCGACGAGGAGAGCATCCTGCGCGGCCTCCACTGCCTTGATCTGCGGATTCCAATGATCGCGCGCAGGTATTCCAATCTGATGCCGCGCAGCGTTCCGATCTGATCGCGCGCAGGTGAAGTACCCGATCGTTAGAGGCAATTGGCACTTTCGCTAGCCCATGGTCAAGCGGTTGCCGGAGAGATCACGTCTGATGTTTGATGGTGTCGCTCGACGGAGCGAAGCTGACCGGACGCGCACCCCCAACAGTGCCGTAGCGGTCGGTCAGATTCGCGGGCTGCAGTCTCGGTCTTCATAGGCCGACCGCGTAGTCAATGCCGAGGAA
>NZ_AXAI01000041.1 GCF_000472425.1 Bradyrhizobium sp. Tv2a-2
TCGCTTGGTAGAGGATTGACCGATGAGCAGCGGATACTTTGAGGATTTCGAAATTGGTGATAGCCGCAAGGCTGGTCCCTATCTGGTCTCTAAGGCCGAAATCATTCAGGTCGCGAAGCAGTTCGACCCCCGCCCCTTCCATATCGATGAAGAGGCTGCTGCTCGTTCCGTCTTTAGGGGATTGACGGCATCTGCCGCCCACACGTTCTCGATCTTCATCTTTCTAACCAATAAAGTGCAGCCACCACTCCGTGCGCTTGCCGGACTAGGTTATGATGAGCTGAGGCTGCCGAACGCTGTTCGCCCAGGCGACGAGCTAGACCTCGAGTCGATCGTCTTAGAGAAGCGAGAGTCGAAGTCGAGACCAGATACGGGAATCATTCGCAGCCAACCCCACCTACGCAACCAGAGGCGCGAAACAGTGTTCCAGTGTGTCAGCAGTGTTCTCGTCGCAAGGCGACCGGCTGAGAAAGCGTCGACGTAACGGTTAGCCGGGTACGCTCGGTCGGTTTTCGATCAGATGTCTGCTCAGGGTCATCAGCGTCGGTTGGGCGTCTTACCGGCATTTCCGCTCTACCCCTTAAAGCCGACATTCGGATGATCGCCGGAGTTCGTCGGTCTGGGCCAGGAACGGACTCATGCGCCGCAACAAATTCGGGGGCATCTAACTCGTTGTCAGTCGTGCAGCTCGTCGAGTAGCGCCTTGGCCTGCTTCAACTCAGGTACATCAAATCCTTCGGTGAACCAGCCGTAGATCGGCGCGAGAAGATTGCGGGCTTCGCCGCGCTTATCCTGCTTACACCAGAGGCGCGCCAAGTTGATCGATGCCCGGAGTTCCGAGAACTTTGCGCTCTGGAGCTTCGCTACCGTGATTGCGTGGTGATAGCTCCGCTCGGCCGCGGATAGGTCGCCCGTAGCATTCAGCAAAAAGCCTCGCAACGAGCGCAACGAAGCCTCGGGCTGCCGTTCGTCGGTCGCCTCGATGATCTGTGCGGCCTCGGCGAGGCAGTTCAGTCCGTCGACGGGCTGCCCGAGAATAGCATGGGCCCAGGCGAGAGAAATGAGCGCCCCCGGCATGCTTGCGACAGCTCCGGTAGCACGTATTCCGGCGATCCCCCGTGTGATCTGCGAGAGGCCTTCCTGTCCCTGTCCGAGCGCGGTCAACGACATTCCGCGCAACACTGTTGCCCAAGCCAAATAAAACGGCAAGCCGTGCTCGGTTGAGAGGGCCAATAGTTCCTCGGCGTGCCGGTGCATCTCAGGCGAACTAGTCATCCAATCGACTGAGCACGCAGTAAGGAGCACTTCAGCTTTCGTAAGAGAAAGCATGGGCTGGCGGGCCTCCGACAATGCCTCGTTCAGCCGCGACCGTGCTTGATCGATGTAGCCAAGAAACGCCAGGGTCCGGGCGAGGTATGCGAGGTTCAAAGCATAGGGAACGCTGCGAAGCGCAGGATCAGCGAGGCCATGACACCGCTCCAGGAGTGCACGGGCGGCAACGAAGTCCCCGAGGTGGAGGCGGGTAAGCCCGCTTGCCCAGCGACCCCTCAATTGCACTGAAACATTGTTGTGCGCCTCGCCAATTTTTTCCATCTGCTCGGCCAACGGCAGCGCCAGCTTGTGCTCGCCCCGGTTCCGATGAAACACCCATTGGCCGAAGAACACCCGCCTGAGGTAATCGGGTCGGTCAATCTGCTCGGCCAGCGCGCGCGCTCGGGCGTAGGTCGAGCCTACCTCGGGTGCAGAAAAGCCTTTCGCGAAACTCAGCGCGGTTCCAAGTGCGAGTTGCAGGTCTAGCTCCAGTTGTTGGCGCCCAGGTCCGTCCGGCAGGCCATCCAGCACGTCCAGCCCCTTCCGCAGCTGGGCGGCCGCTTCGCTCGTCGCCGAGCGTTCGAGCGACTGCCGACCAGCCTTGAGCCAATAAACGACCGCCTTCTCCGCAAGCTCGGCTTCCGCACAGTGCCGGGCAAGCAGCGCAGGTTGGGCCACCACAATCTCTGGAAATTGGTCTTCGAGCGTCGCGGCGATTCGAGCATGCAGTTGCTGGCGCCGGCTGCGTAATAACGTGCCGTAGGCGGCTTCCTGCACCAGCGCGTGCTTGAAGGTGTATTCCGCATCGGGGGCCATCCCGCGCCGGAATATCAATTCGGCGTTCACGAGCTGCGCCAAGGCGTCATCCAGCTGCTGTCGCGGCAGCGCCGCCACGGCGCTGATCAGCTCGTGCGAAAATTGTCGTCCGAGAGTGGCGGCGATTTGCGCCACGTCACTTGTCGGCGCCAGGCGATCGAGCCGCGCCAGCAGCGACTCCTGGAGGGACGTCGGGATCGCCAGCGGTGTAACTGGACCGGTCGCCACGTACCGATCGCCGGCTTCCATGAGCACGCCGCTCTCGACCACCGCCTTAGTCAGTTCCTCAATGAACAGCGGCACGCCGTCGGTCCGGTCGAGGATCTGTTCGGCGATCTCCTGAGGCAAGAGCTTGCCGCCGGTGACGTGCACGATCATCTCGGCGCGGAGCCGGCGCGGCAGGCGATTAAGACTGATCAGCGCCACCTGCGGACGGCCGACCCAGGGTGGCACGAATTCCGGGCGGAATGTGACGATCGCAAGGAGCGGCAGGCTCGGTGCTCGCTCGACGATTAGCTCGAAGAGTTCGAGCGAGGTGGGGTCGGCCCAATGCGCATCCTCGGCCACGAACAGCACCGGTTGACGCGCCGCCAGCCCCTCGACCTGCGCTACAAGCGCCCGCAATATCTTCTCCTTGCGCTTCTGCGGGGTGAGGTCGAGCGTGGGAAGGCGGTTGCCGATTGGAATCGACAGCAAACCCGCCAACAGGGGCACGGCCTCGCCGAGGTCATTCGCCGCCAGGGCGAGCACCGCCTCCAGCCTGGTCAGCCGTTGCTCGTCCGTGTATTCGCGCCGGAACCCAGCCGCCCGTTCGATCTGCGTGATGCTTGGGTAGAGCGCTGTATCTTGGTGATGGGGCGAGCAGAACAGGCGCAGGCGCGTGTATGGCTCGCCGCTCAGGCGCTCGAGGATGGTCTCGGCGATCCGTGACTTGCCGATGCCTGGCTCGCCCGAGAGCAGGACGACGGAGCCCTCGCCACCCTTCGCCTGCTTCCAGCGGCGCAGGAGCAGATCAATCTCCTCAGCGCGCCCGACGAGCGGCGTCGTGCTCCCGCGCAGCGCCTCGAACCGGTTCTCAGCAGCGCTCGCGCCCAGCGCCTGCCATGCCTGGACGGTCTCGGCGAAGCCTTTGAGCGCGACTGTCCCGATATCGCGATAGTCGAAGAAGCCGCCGGTCAGCCGGCGCGTGCTCGAAGAAATCACCACCGTACCGGGTTCAGCCAGCGCTTGTAGCCGGGCGGCAAGGTTCGGCGTCTCGCCCACCACTTCATGCTCCTGGACAGATCCACCGCCAATGAGGTCGCCAACCACGACAATCCCGGTGGCGATACCGACACGCACCTGCAAGGGAACGCCGGCGGCGGTCTTAAGCTTCGGCGTCTCCTCGACCAGCTCAAGGCCGGCCCGGACGGCGCGCTCGGCGTCATCCTCGTGGGCATGCGGATAGCCGAAATAAGCCAAAATCGCGTCGCCGATATACCTGGCGACGAAGCCCCCAAAGCGGCCCACGGTCGCTGCGACGGAATTCTGATAGGCGGAGATAACTTCTCGCAAATCTTCAGGGTCCATGCGCGTGGACAGTGCCGTTGAGCCGACCAAATCGGAGAACATCACTGTAACTTGGCGGCGCTCGGCGCGGTCTTCGGGAGAGACGCTCGGGGCACTGGACATGGGCGCCGCGTCAGCGGAAGGCGCGTTGCCGGCCTTATCAGCGCGCAACGCAGCAATGGCATCCAGGAGCATCCGGCGGTGACCGACAGGACCAACGCCGATTTCCTTCAGGTCCTCCTGTGTGAGGCTGAGCAGGACCTGCTCGTTTATCTCGTTATCGCGGAATGCCGCCTCGTACCTCTCGAGGCCCAAGCTCCGCAGCCAACCTCCGACGTCCATGACGGCGCACCGGTTCGCTTAGCGCTTCATGATCCTCTACGCGAGACAGCCTGTCCAGGGGAATGACCGGTATGGGTCGACTCGGAAGTCGTGGCCAGTCCGAGCCATGTCCGGTTTACCCCTAGAAGCGGCGGAAAAGCCGACATGCCAAATACCGACGCTCTGGGCCAGAAGCCGACGAACTAGCGACGAACGGAATACTCGCTAGACACGCTTGACCGGGGGCGGTGCCCATGTGCCGTCCGCAACCTCTTTCCTCGGCGCATAGAGGCGCAACGCGAGCAGCATTCCGCCTTGCTTGGGCGCAGGCAACCAGTTGGCCTGTCGATCCGGAGACGGTGGTTCTGCTTGGACGTAGATCGTAAGCGATCCATCCTCGCCGAACTTCATGCCGCTGCGGTCGCCAAGCGCGTAGCGATTAATGGAGTTTGGAATGAGGTAACTATCCGCATCGTACGCGGTCAGGGACCAGAAAGCGCCCGCGGGCGGCATTTCGTTCTTTGCAAAGCGCACCTCGTATTTGTTCGCGCCATCGAGTAGCTTCCCGTCTCCATCGGTCTTGGCGACCGGGTAAATGGCATCCTCGGGCAAATTGCCGCCGACACCGAAAAACGTCCAAGACGCACGATATGGGTAGTTCGTGCCGTAGCGGCCCATATCGAGCGTAATCTCCCAACCGTTCACATTTTTGCCGCGGATCGTCTCGCGCGTCAGCTTCTGCCCTTGCGCGACGCCCTCCTCAATCGCCTTACGAACCTCGGGGCTGAAGGTCACCATACTGAATGCTGCGCCGGGGGCGATACCGAGCCGCGCGAGGCGCGCCATGATCTGCGGGTCGGCAGGGTCTGGCGGGTTATCGACCATGAGCGCGTTCAAACGGCTAAAGAACGCCTCGGGAGGCATTGCCAGAACCTGCGTGGTGACCGGCGTTTTCGTGTCCACGCCCACCTTGAGCGGCACGTCAGCGGGCGGAGCGTAGCCCTCGCCCCACGCCGGCAGCGGCGTCAATTTGTATTTGTCCTGCAGTGCGTGCACAGCCGCGTAATCGTCCTTGCCGCCTGTGTAGGTACGGCCGCCAACCATTACGAGCGCCGTCGGCATGCGCAGTTCGGTAAGGCCGGGAGGCAGTGTTCCACTCCACTTCGGCCCGACGATTGCGAAAGTGCCGCCTGTGCCGCCGACCGTTCGCGACCCCGGTGCATGGGGCACGTTGTTCCACGCGTCGACCAATTGCATGAGCCAATAGCGACTGCCCATGTCGGGGACGGATAGCACGATTGGACCATTCGAAAGGTCAAGTTGCGCGAGCGAATACAGCGTGTCGACGTTGAAGCCCACGACCGTTCGGTTCGAGGCATCGGGAAATTCCCGGTAGTGTGCGAACTGGTTGACGGGCGCGAGGTGTCCTTCAGGCTTCGTAGTATGGGTCAGCGCGTCGATCTGCTTCTCGATGTAAACGAGCGGCATGCCAAACACCCAGGCGTCGCGCGCTAGGGTACGAGCCTCATCGGGCGTCAGCTTCTGATCAGCCTGCGCGAATGCTGGAAAGCTTCTGATGGGTAACAGCGTCGCCGTCGCGGCGAGCAGCACCGTGCGTCTATCGAAGGCCGGGGATATTTTTTTCTTCATTGCTCACTCCCGAGTTCCCAAAACGAGGGATCAGGATAGCAATTTTGGTACGCATGTCGTGTACAGTTTGGGTCGTGCCGAGTTCCGCTGTGGGTCAGACTCGGAAGTCGTGACCTGTTCAAGCTAGGTCCGCTTTTACCCCCGACAGCCGACATATAGACGAACGCTGGTTTGCGTCGTCGGCTCCGGGTTCACTGAAATGCCCTCGCCAGGAATCCTCAGCTATCGGAGCGTAGCACCGGCCTGTGTAGCGTTGCCACGCAGGTAGATAGAGGCCACCCTCTTCAACACCACCGAAATCAGGACCATGCTTGAGGACTTTATTCGGCGCTTGATGGATTCGATTGTTCGCCCGCGAGAAGCCGTTGGTTAGCTTAAGGTCTTTCAGAAGCCGCAGCAGGGCCGTCCTCTTTGACTTTATCTCATCACGAAATTCAGGTTGAGGTATCCAGCCCGCGGGCTCTGGTCCGCTGAATGTCTCGCCACCGGTGCGCTTTCTGTTTGAGCAAGCAATTAGCAATATCCTGTCGGCCAAGTCGTACCCAGAGGTCGTTACCGGGGGTCTTGAGGCGCGGCTTATGGTGCTGTAGCGCTGTTGAATTTCTTTGAGGATGAAGTCTGCAACCTCAACTTGGGCCTCCTTCGTTTTAAGAAACCCACGATGCGTGCCGCTAATCACACCGGCATAGATGTCGTCCCTTGTGTACGCATCCTGATCATGTGGCGCGACGAGTTCGTCGTTTTCAATCTCATAGTGGATCTGCTTCGTGCCGTTAATGCCGCGCTCAAGAGCGGCCTTGCGCGCCTCACCGTAGCGTCCAAAAACGAAATCGTTAGTAAGTTGGGCAACCTTTTGTGTGAGAGCGCGCTTGATTTTGTTGGCTGCCCAAGCTTTCCATCCTTCACGCAAGCCGCTTAGAGGTGACCCAAAGGTGATCACCCCTAGGATATGTCCTAGGATTTCGGAATCCGCAGGCGATTGGAGCAACTTTGTGCACACGTCGCGGGCTACGAGACCGCCCATACTGTAGCCAACGATGAAGATTGGATCGTGTTGCGGGTAGACGTTTTTGATTTTAGTAAGAATCTGAGCGGCGCTTTTTTCTATATCCGCGTTTCCCCGTATTTCGCGCTGTACTCCAGGGCAACGGTGCTAAAGCTCGAAAGAGCGGATTTGACGTAGACGGGAACGTCGCCCCAATGCGACCTGTCGCTCCGTAGTCCATGCAGAAAAGTGATCAAGCCGCTCATAGGCACGCCTCATTAGCTCGGATTCCGAGGAGGAGATTTCAGATAACGGAGGGGGTTCGGGAAGGAACTGCCGGTAGGCGCAGATTCGTACACGCTCGCGAGTCGGTCAAGGAGCGGGGAAATGGTGCGCGCATGCAAATCGGAATCGCTGTCCTTCTAAAAATGCGCGTGTCAAAAATCTAAATGGTCGTTTAGAGCGCAGCGACTAGGCTGAGTAGCCGAGGTCAAAAAGCAGGTTCTTCGAACCCCGTGGTCTCGCGATGCCGCAGTGCTCGGTTGTCGGGATTCACCTTGGTTCTCGGAGAGGGATTCGGAACGGCTAAATCCCAAGTATCTGATCGGCCTGTAGTTTCTAGAACCGTACTATTCGGCATGGTACGAAGCTTTGGCGAAAAATCCGTTCTCCGGGCCCTGTGAGCGCCGCGGCGGCACGATTCTCCAAATTCTCCAGCACGAAAGCTCTGCAAAAACAGTGGGATTTTTAGCGGTCCTGCCGCCTACTCGCGTTGGCCGCTCTGATCGCCTGGCGGAGGGAGAGGAACTGGGATCGAACCTTCTCCACGCACTCCAGAGTATTCTATAGGGCTTAGTGGGACCATTATCCAAAAAAACTGGGGAGCGACTGCGGTGACAATGCCGATTATGCAAAGTCACGATAATGACTCCCATTCTTATCCAATACGCGCATTTTGCGGTGACAGACTCCATTCGTTTCAGTTTGCCAGAGCGAATGCTTCGGCTCTGGGCGAAAGGCACTGTGGCAGAGGGAGAAGGCGAAGACCGGTTAGCCGATCGATGCAACTTTCCGAAGAGCGTAGATGTTCGCGGTAGCCCGGCTGTCGTACAATAGGTCGGAAATTAGCCAGGACCTCCAGACATGGCGCAATCCCAAGTCTTCATCGGCTGTTCGTGCCATCGATCGATCGGCCGCCATTCTGGGAAGTGAGATTGATCTCATTTTCGCTCTTCAGGCTGCGCGCCGGCACGACGATACTTGAGTTCGGCACGTCCGGTCGGTCAGTTGGAATTTCCTCGGATGGCTGGGGACAACAATCTGCTCGTGCGTCGGGAGCGAAAGCATCACAGAGGCAATGAGGCCGCCGCGGAGACAGAACTGCACCGCCGATCATTTCGAGCCAAGTTCATAGAGCCACGGAGCCGCCTTCCTGCCTCCGCGCTAAAATTTACTGCGTTGCCGAATAAACCGCCGCGCTTTCGGATTATTCCGCGCCAGGATCGCCAAATGTAGATCATCCCGAAGAAGCTGATATATTTGGATATTTGATCCATAGTGAGGAGCGTCAAATGATAGTTCGCATCCTCTTATTGGCCGTCTCCATTCTGCTATTGAGCGAGCCTCCAGCCATCTCCAAAGGCAGCGCTGTCTTTCATGAGGCTGTGTACGATCCTCATCACATCACTGATTTGCCTGCCGACGTCCGGCAGTACATCGCAGAAATCTGCAGGGGAAAGGCCAGCGCCGCGCATGACTTCGCGACCTACTCTCCACGCGAAAAGCGTTGGCGGATCAATCTTGAGTATCTTCAATGCGGCGGCCTCGGCGAATTTCGCCGAGGAAACCAGTGTGAGGATGTAGACTTCATCGAAGCAGGCTCACACTATCGCCTCGCCTCGAAGGCATACCGAGCTTGCGGCTTCTGAGCCCACATAGTGGCCGTTCTTAGTGTCCCAATCGGCGCGAATCGATGACGTCCGATTAAGACGCGGACGGCGGTGAAACTCCGATGACGGCAAGCGTGGTCAGCCCCGCGTAGATGCAGAAGCCGGCGCCAATGGCTGCAAACAAGCCGGTCTCGCCGAGACCGAACCCATAGACCGCTGCGAGCCCCGCGCCCGCGCTCACGAGCAGCCGCACCGCGTTCGCGATCATCGCGGCGAAGCCGCGGCCGTATCCTTGACAAACAAAGAACAGCCCAAGGCCAAGACCGAAGAAGACATAGAACGGTCCGACGATTCGCAGATACATGGCGCCAAGCCGCGCAACTTCGGCGTCGTCGCTGAACAGGCGCAGCCACATGCTGGGACGCGCCCCCACTATCAGTCCCACGATACCGCAAACGAGCGCGATCGTTGCCGCGCCCGTCCAGGCGATCCGGCGAGCACGGTCAAATTGCTGCGCGCCCCAATTCGTCCCCACCATAGCTACGATAGCCGTTCCAAAGCCGAACGCGATGGGCTGCATGATGTATTCGAGCCGCGACCCCATCGCGTAGCCGATTGCGGCTTCGGGCCCGAACTGGCCGGCGATTCCAGTCAGCACGACCACCGACAGGTTCGTGATCGCGGTATTGATCAGGCCCGGCACGCCGACCTTGAGAATATCGGCGAACAATGCCCATCGGGGCGCCACTCCGAAGAAACTCAAACGAACGATCGAACGGGACGAGCGCAGGTAGCCGATCATCATAAGACTTCCGGCACCGAAGGGAATCACCAGTCCCCATCCGGCACCCGCAGGCCCCATCGCAGGAAACGGTCCATATCCGAACATCAGTGCAGGCGCGAGCGCGATGTGAGTGATCACGCAAGCGACAAGGACGCCCGCATGCAGGCCCATGTTGCCTGTTCCGCGCACCGCGTTGCCGAGCAGGTTGAGCACGGTGATACAGACAGCGCCGCCGAAGGCTGCGTTCGCGTACGACCGCGCGTCGATCAACATTTTGTCGCGGCCGCCCATCCATCCGAAGAGAGAAGGAGCGGCGAGCAGCATCACCGTCGAGAAGATTGCGCCCAGCCCAACGGCAAGCAAGAACGCGTGGAACGTCAGCTCGTCGGCCCGCTCGCGATTTTCCGCTCCGAGCGCACGCGCAACGGCTGACGACACGCCTGCGCCCATGCCGCTATTGGTGGTTTGCAGAACAAGCATGATCCAGGGAAACGCCAGTGACGCTCCTGCAAGCGCATCCGTTCCAATTTTTCCTAGGAAGAAGCCGTCGAAGGTGATCACGGCGACGAATGCGATCAGGTTGAGAATATTTGGCGCTGCCAGCCGCAGCAGCGTCGCTAGGATCGGTCCCTCCAGCAGCAGTTTCGTTCGAGCGGGCACCGGACGCGCCACGGGCGGGGCCTGCGGTCCCCCGAACATCAGCAGCGGAGCGATTTTGCAAAATGTTGCCGGGGACGATGCAATCCTATAGGGCATCTGGATCATCAGAAAGTGCGTGCGGGATGAGGATTCATGAACGTGACATTTCAGTATTTCGGCCTATGTGAATTCGCCCATTCGCGCGCGTGAAGAATGGGTTCGCGCCGCGGCAGGATCGAACGCTGCTTCTTCGTGGCGGGCAAATTCTCCATGCGCTCGCGCCAACGGCTGAAGGCTGGGAATTTCGGATACAACTTGCCGCCTTCCTCGGTGAGGCTGAACGCAAACGTGCTGGGCAGGATAAAGAAGTCGGCAAGCGAGAGCTCGGAACCGAGCACGTAATCCTGCCCGTGCGACAGCTCGCGCTCGAGAACGCCGAGTCCGAGCTCGACCTTGGGCATCGCATGCGCCACCACTTTTTCGTCGGATGCTATGCCAAGCTCCGGAAAGACAAGCCGCTCATGCGTCACGTGATAGATCATGTAGGGGTAGTAGTAGGAATTGACTGCGCTGATCCACTGGTTCATGCGGCCGCGGGCGCGCACGTCCTGCGGCGTCAGCTTCGGGCCGGCAAAGGCTTCGTCGATATAGGAGACGATCGCGCTGGTCTCATAGATGGTGAAGTCGCCGTGACCCAAGATCGGCACGCGATCGAAGGGGTGCAACGCCAGATGTTCGGGCTTGCCCATCACCGTTTCAAGATCGTGAAAGGTGTAGGGCACGTTCTTATGGGTCAGCACGAGCCTCACGATGTTGACGAAGGTGCTTCGCGGAAACCCGTAGACGATCGGATCTGTCATTGAAATTCGCTTTCAATCATATGGAATGAATGTAGACATCGGTCAGCTCGAAGATGGACCTCCCCGCTTCTTCCAACGCCTCTTCCCGGGTCACTCCGATATCCGCGAGCAGATGAGGATCGTCGGCGAGGTCGCGGAGCAACTTGCGCTGGCTGTGCCGAGCCAATCGAAGGCTCCATCGGCGCCAGCCTCTGGCGAGCGCCGCTCCCCAATTTTTCTGATGAAGTCGCGAGCCCGGTGGGGCCGGCCGCATGATCAGCGTCAGCATCGACAAGCTCCGAAACTGGTGAAATACTGGTTTAGAACTTTTCAATAGGTCAGCCGGTGAGTTGCCGGCAAACCATGCTTTCTCTTGCTTGCCCCAGTTTTTCTAATGAAGTTGAGCGATGCGCCCTCGCCTGCCGGCATTGAACAACCTGAAAGCATTCGAGGCTGCTGCTCGCCACGAGAGCTTTACGCGTGCCGCTGAAGAGCTCTGTGTGACACAAGGCGCGGTGAGCCAGCAGGTGAAGGCTCTTGAAGAAGGGCTCGGCATCAAGCTATTCAACCGCGAACGGCAACGCCTGATCATCACCGAGGCTGGCCGCGATTATCTCATGGTCGTGCGCGATGCGCTCGACCGCATAGCCATTGGCACCGAGCGGCTGCTACAGCGTCAGAATGCCGGTGTGCTGACAGTGAGCACGTCGCCGGACTTCGCGGCCAAGTGGCTCGTGCACCGCCTGGGCCATTTCGCTGAGGCGCATTCCGGTATCGACCTGCGCGTCTCGGCGACACTGCATCATGTCGATTTCGCGCGAGAGGAAGTTGACCTTGCCGTGCGGCACGGTGAGGGTAGTTGGCCGGGGCTTGATGCCGTCCAACTAAGCGCTGAGCAGCTCTTTGCCGTTTGCAGTCCCAAGCTCCTGACTGGGCGCCAACGGCTCAGTAAGCCGGCCGACATCCTGAAGTTTCCACTGATCCATCTCGATAGCCGAGCCGATTGGACAAGATGGCTGCGCGCGGCTGACGTTGACGATGCAGGCGCCGCCCACGGCACGGTTCTAAACCGGGCAAGTATGGTGATCGACGCCGCCATCAACGGTCAGGGCGTGGCATTGGCGCGAACCACACTGGCGGCTTGGGACCTGATCAACGGTCGCCTGGTGCGGCCCTTTCTGGATTCGCTGCCCCTGTCCAAGACCTACTGGATCATCTGTCCGAAGGCGACTTCGAACGTGCCCAAGATCGTCACCTTCCGGAGCTGGTTGTTGGCTGAGGCGACGGAAGACGCGCGTCGCCTGAAGCTGGCGCTGCGACCATAGGCTCGAAGCCGACCGGCAATTAGGTCCCACTCGTCTTTGTCGGGCAGTTCCGCATGTTGCGTTAGGCTGGCAACACACATCCGTGATCTCTGAACCAAGCCCAGAACGCGCCGTTGAAGAAGGTGCTCCGACGAAGGAGAAGGCTCATGAGGACTTTTGTAGTGCGGGCTTTGTTGGCCGTTTCCCCGCTCGGTTTCGCGATCGCTCCAGCGGGATTACCGCCGGTTCAAGCCCAGTCCACCCCCGTTCAAACGGAACAAACGCTTCACCAGTCAGATCAATCCCGAGACCGGGATCGCAGTCGCGCGGAAGACGTCAGGATTGGGCGCGATTGGAAGGCTCAGGGAGGCGAGAACGCTCACGTCGGGCCCGCTTCGGCGGATCAGGATCACCAAACCATAGGCCGCAACTGGCGCGCGCATCCCGACAACCGCGATCACTAGGCTTAGGCTATCGAGGTAAAGTTGGTGACGCTCGGCGCTGCGCGTGATCTCCGAAAAAGGAAAGTGGAAAGCCGAAGGTCACGCCCGCGCGGATCTCGTTCACCGGGTGGCCCCCGGTGAGCGCGTGACGTACAGCGACATCGAAGCTGAGATCATCGCTCACGCGGTAAATCAGTCCGACCAAGCCGGAGAATGTTTCCTCCTTCCCGAACTCGTTCTCGTAGAAGACTTCGGCGACGGGGCGAACGGTCCACGTGTTTGGTCCTTCGACGATAGCGTCGAGGAAGAGATCGCCGTGATGGTCGCGGGTAAGCGCAGTCTGGGCATTCAGGTGGATAGTGCCCCAATCCCAGCGTTGCGAAACGATGCCGGCGAAGCTCGCGCCGACGCCGGAATCGCCGGTGCTGTCCGGAAGAAGGACGCCAAATTCAGTCGCAACGCTTGGGCCGGTCTTATCCTGCAGGCTCCCGGGTACGATCACGTGCTTGAGGAACGCTCCGGCTGCCGTCAGGCTCGTCGGTCCCATCGGCGAGAGCGGTGTCTGTCCCTGGCCTTCGAAGACGGCTTCCCAACCCTCGCTGAAACCGTAGTTGATGACCACGTCCGGCGCGATCAGGCTTGTCCCGCTCTCATCGTGCAAAGGTCCCGCCGGCTGAAATTCAATCTCCATTTCACCTTCCTTCGCGACCGCTGCATCGGTGCCGTCGAACGGGCGATAGGCCGACGCCGGAGTAGACCAGGCGACGAATCCCGATGCGACGATAAAGCCGGCCGCAAGGTGTCTTCGGAAGCTTCGAAAACTTCGAGCGCGTTTGGCCATGCGCCGGTTCCTCGCAAAATCCGTCTCAAGGCATTGGCTTGAACACCCAAATAGCGGCCGGCCCGGCCAGGCTGGTCCGGACTGCGACAAGCAGACGGTCCATCTCCGGTACGAAAAGCGATGTTCGCGCGCCTGTTGCGGTCGGTAGGCGCGCGATCCGTCGATAGAGCGAGCCGTCGATTTCAAATACGTCGACGTAACCTGCCCCGCAGCTCACATAGACGCGTCCCCGCCTCGCATCTACGAAGAGGTCGTCGACATCGCCACATGTCTCGGCGCGTGCGATCGGTTTTCCGTCCGTCGAGAAGACGGCAAGCTCGGCGGGACTGCGGTACACCAGGAGGACACGACTTCGCTCGCGATCAAGGGTCATTGCGAAATTGGCCGCCTTATCCATCCGCCAGTTAGCGAGCTGCCTTCCTGTACCACCGTCCACCACAGTGACCGCGTGCGCATCAGGCAGGTTGACGAAGATTCGACCAGTGTTCGGATCAATTTGGAAGCTTTCCGGATGCGCCTTCAGGGATATGGTTTGGACCTTTCCGCGAGTGGACGGATCAAGCACCGCCAGGCCGCCATCACCATAGCCGACGATGACGCGCTTTGCCGTCGCGTCGATGCGGACGTTGTCGGCATCGCTCCCGAGCTCGACGCGTCCAATTGCCTTGTACTCGTCGGCATCGTAAAACCGCACTGAACCATCGCGGGCATTGGCGACATAGAGGGTGTCGGTTGATGGCTCATAGCCGACGCCTTGCGGCTCACTCAGCCCGGATATGGTGCGAAGCAGATTGTGAGTGGCCAGGTCGACGACGCCGACACTGTCATTGCCGAGCTCGGCCACAAACACGCGCTGCCGCTTCACGTCAATCGCCAAATGATCGATCCGGCCACGCACATCACCGAGCAAAATCTTGGCTTCGAGTCGGAGAGGCGCCTTATCCTCTGGCGAGTGAGCGGCCGCCGCCGTGCCGGTGAGCATCATCATGCCTGCCGAGACCACGATCATCATCCGAAGCGGATGTGGCATTTCGTCCCCCCTTCGCTCAGTATGCCGGACGCCGCCCGTCAATCGAGATGTTCTGACGCCGTCGAGAACTGCTTTCCCGCCAGCAGGACAATCTTGACCTCCGGCCGATCCCCTTCCAGTTGTGGCATGACGCTGACGACGCGCACGATGGCGGTGACCGGCTGCAGGTCGCCGAGATAGACATAGAGCGCACCGAGCGCGGCGACGATAATGAAGTTCGGCAGGATGAAGGCCCAACCGCCGGCCCACGCGCCCCAGAAGCCGCCGCGCAGGTAGGAAATGTAGATGCCGACCTGAATCGCGAGCGGCCCGGGCAGCGATTGGCAGGCGATGGCCTCACGCATCTGATCCTTGGTCAGCCACTTCTTCCCGTCGACCAGTTCGCGCTCCATCTGGCCGACAAGCGCCACCGGTCCGCCGAAACCGAGACAACCGAGCCGGAGGAAATAACGGACCAATTCGCCTATCCGGCCCTGCTCGCGTTGTCTTCATAGTGCCCCCACCTTCCTCAGCTCTTGCCGCTTGCCGTCTTGTCGAGCGCCGCGCGCAGGCCCTTGGCGAGCTTGATCGCATCGTCATTGGCCCAGAAGTGCATGAAGAAGAGACGCGGCTCTTCGTCGAGCATGTGGCTGTGCAGCGCTGTCACCTCGATGCCGTGCGTCCGCAGCGCCATGATCACGGGATTGACCTCGTCGGCGGTCATCACGAAATCACCTGTGATCGCCGCCTTGCCGCCGTCGGTCGGCTGGAAGCCGATGCCGGTGGCGACGCCAAGCGGACCGGCCGGGCTCAAGGTCATGCCGTCTTGCTTGATCGGATCGCGCCTTGGCACGCCGAACTGGTACACGCCGCCATTGTCTTTCCCCTTGACGCCAATGATCTGGTCGAGCTGGGCGGTGTCGAGATCGACGGCCGGCGGAGGCGTGATCGAAGCGGCAACAGTGAGCGGCGTCTTGCTTTCAGCGAGCCCATCGCGGATGGCGGTCGCGATCTTGACGGGATCACCATGTCCGGCGACGTGCATGTAGAACGTCTCGGGGTTGGCGCGCAGCAGATGATTGTGGACGGCGGTGATCTCGAGGCCACTCGCGATCATCTTCGCCATGACCGGATTGATCTCGGAATCCAGCAGCACCAGGTCGCCCATCACCATGACGCCGCCTTGCATGGGCTTGAACGCGACCCAGCCGCCGAGCGCCAGCGCGGGCTTGATAGTCACGCTGTCCAACGTCACCGAAAGGTCGCTGCGCGGGAAACCGTAGCGGTGGACGTCGCCTCCCACCACTGGCTTCCGACCGAGGACTTCGTCAACCTTCTGCCAGTCGACATCCTGGGCATGGGCGGCCGAGACAAAGGGTTCGGTGAATACCCGCCAGTCGACATTTTGTGCCCCCGCGGCGGTCGTCAGAACAACGGCGACGATGGATGCCGTGGTCCAGAGCGTCTTGCGCATGTGTATCTCCTTGAATAGCTTGTTTGCGCTGCCCCTGTTCGTGCTTCCGTCTGGATCGCTGCCTATCGCTTCATGAGACCGACGATCGTCTTCGCTCCATTGATATTCTGAATGGTGACTTCGACCTTATCGCCGTAGCGCACCGCGCTGAAGAGAAGGCCGTCCTGGACCTTGAGTTCCTCGGCCATCGCCGACGATTGTTGGATCTTGATCGTGTCGTTACGTTCGTCGACGCTTGCGACGACGCCGCGAACGACCTCGGCTCGTGATGACGGAGCGATTCCAACAGTCTGGCTTGCCGCAGGCCGGGCCCGCTCGGCCTCCGTCGAATCGTCGGCGGCCGCCAGCGAAGGCAAGCTCATCCCCACAATGCTCGTGGTGATGGCTGCGAACACAAGGCGAATGATAGACGGCATCAAATGTCATCCTTTCAGCGTTGGTATTGCAGGATCCGCAACTAGCGATTCCGTTGCTTGATCTGACCGCTGCTATCGACGACAAGATCAACTTCCTTGCCGTCTTTCGTGGCCTTGACGGCTATGCCCTCGGCCGTCGACTTGCCTTCTCCGACTTGGGAATAGCCGGCGGCCTGGAGCTTGGCGACGAGTTCCTGCTGCGTCAGTGCGTGGGCCGGGACGAGCCAGCCCGTCATAGTCAGGCAAAAGATCATAGGTGAGATAGTTCGCATCCTCATGCTGCGCTCCTGTTTTATCCGCCCCATGTTCGATTGCACCTTCACGTGCATGGCCGTGATCCCGGTCACAGCTTCGCTTTGTTAGTGGGCCAGTTGTGAGTTTCTCTTATTGCGTCCCGACACCAGCGATAGAATGCGTCGTAGAGCAGAATGCCCGCGCTCAGTTGTTCAAGGTCATCGTCATACATGCGCGATAAGCCGAGCGACGCAGCGAGGAGGCCTGGCGCTTCAGGCGAAAGGTCTAGCCGTTCCGTATCAGCCGCGCGCACCATGGTTGCCAGTCGTTCCAACGGCGGAGTCGACAGCCCGAACTCCTGCACCATGACATCAAAGGTGCAGAGCTCGCCACGATGGCTCCAGAACACGTTCTCGATGTCGAACGGTACCGCGCCGAAGCGCTCAGCGACGCTGGGCACCTCGGGCGACGCGACGAACAGGAAGACCGCGGCGGGATCTACAAAGCGTCGGATCAGCCAGGGACAAGCAATGCGATCGATCTTGGGCCGCGCGCGTGTCACCCATACGGTGCGACCTCGCCCGTCACGCTTTGGGATCTTGTCGGCAGGAATCGTCGGCAGTCTCGCCTTGTTCCAGGCCATCTGCCCGCCTTCGAGAATTTCCGCCGCCACGTTGCTGTGGCGCAGCCACGCTGCCGTGCCTTCGCTCAGCTTCTGTCCTTCGTTACAGATCACGACAACAGATCGCCCTGAAAGACTAGAGGCCCAATCCTGGATGTCGTAGTGGGAGTGGCGCATTGCGCCGGGAATCAACCGCGGGTCTGCGGCGAAATCTTCATCGATGCGGACATCAACTAGCGCCGGCGCGCTCGCCGTACCGATGAGACGAGACAGTTTTTCTGAAGAGATCGAGGTATAAGACATGCTGCGCCCTTAGTGAACAGGACGCGATACTCCGGCATGTCGCCTCGCGGGGAGATCGCACATCCCCGGACTTCGAATAAAGACCCTGTGGCCAGGGCTGTCAACCTGACTTTGCCCGTCACGTTTCAAGGAATCCCGGAACTGGCGTCACGAAGAGTTCACCATGGCAAATAGGAACCGGTTGCTCAGAGCCCCTACGCCACGGTCTTGAAACGTCCAAACGATTTCACGTAGAGTCGTCGCACGGGGACGAGGCAGACTCCTCGCGAGACTCCGGTCCAAGCTCTGCGCAGCACGCAACATCGTGGAGCTTGCGCATGGACACCGAACGACAGCCACATCTCCGGCATTCCGTAGCTATCCTCTCGCGAGGCGACGCAGCCGCTCGGCGGGACGCGACCCCGCAGAACAGCCGCTTCGAGCACCTTTTCGAAGCGCTCGCCGACGTGGGGATCACGGCCCGCCCGGCGATCTACGATGAGAGCTTCGCCGAGGAGGTCCGCGAACAGTTGCTCGCGGCGGACGGCGTGCTCGTCTGGGTTAACCCAATTCAAGACGGTCGAAACCGCGCCGGTCTGGACGCCCTGCTGCGGGACGTCGCCGCACGGGGCGTGTGGGTCAGCGCTCATCCGGACGTCATCCTCAAGATGGGCACCAAGGAGGTTCTCTATCGTACCCGCTCGATGGGATGGGGAAGCGACACGGCGCTATATCAAAGCGCCGACGCGATGCGCGCCGAACTGCCGACACGGCTCGCCACCGGACCGCGCGTGATCAAGCGTAATCGGGGCAACGGCGGACAAGGCGTCTGGAAAGTAGAGAGGCTACCGACTTCCCCCATGGTAAGGGTGCTGGACGCGACCAAGGACGCGTCCGAGGAACTGACGCTGGATAATTTCCTCCGTCGCTGCGCGGAGTATTTCGAAAGCGGCAGCGTGATCGATCAACCATTCCAGCCGCGCTTGAGCAAAGGAGTGGTGCGCTGCTACATGGCAGGCGATCGTTGCGCGGGCTTCGGCCATCACAAGATCAAAGCCCTGGTCGACTCGCCGGCCGCGCGTTCTGAGGCCGGACCACGGCTCTACTCGTCCAACGAAAACCCGCGCTTCCAGCGACTACGTCAGTTGATGGAAGACGAGTGGACACCACAGCTAACGTCGTTGCTGGAAATCGCGAAACATGACCTGCCGATGATTTGGGACGCCGACTTCATGCTTGGTCCCATCACGAACGATGGGAACGACAGTTACGTGCTCGGCGAGATCAATGTCAGCTCCGTGTTTCCTTACCCGGATGAGGCGCCGGCGGAGATCGCCCGGCGGGTTGTCGATCGTCTGCAGTGTAAGCTTTGACACCATGCTGACGGTCAGCGGGCTCAAGCGATTGCACATCTTCGCTTCATTCGACCTGCAGGACGGGGAATGCGTCGCCTTGCAAGGGCCCTCTGGGGTCGGGAAGACGCTACTGCTTCGTTCCATCGCAGATCTCGATCCGAACGACGGAACGGTCAAACTGGACGGAGCGCTCAGGGAGACGATGCCCGCCCCCGTTTGGAGAAAGCGAGTGACTTACCTCGCTGCCGAGCCTGGCTGGTGGTCGGACACCGTGCAAGAGCACTTCAGCGGCTGGGATGACGCGTTACCGTTGGTGGCACGATTGGGCCTGCCCCTCACCTGCGGACCCTGGCCGGTCCAAAGACTTTCGACGGGGGAGAGACAACGATTGGGGCTTGTGCGGGCGCTCATGTTGCAATCGCGGGTGCTCTTGCTGGACGAGCCAACCTCCGCACTCGACTCGGCATCCGCTGCGGTCGTGGAATCCTTGATCGCCGAACGCATCTTAAACGGAACGAGCGTCCTTTGGAGCACTCACGATAATGCCCAGGCGAGCCGCGTCGGGTCGAGAGTTTTTGTGATGAGAACCGACGGCGAGATCGAGGAAAATCGACCGTGACCTACATCCAACTGACGTACGGGGATCTAATCCTGCCCGCGCTCCTGGTCGTCATGGACGGCGCTCTCTCGCTTGTTCTCCGCCTCAAGCTTGAAAGACAACTGGCCATCGCGACCGTGCGAATGGTGCTTCAGCTCGTGCTGGTTGGCTACGTACTGACGTTCCTGTTTGCCGCGGTCTCGCCACTCTGGACCGCCCTCGCGGCCTTGATCATGGTTCTCTTCGCCTCACGCGAAATCGTAGCGCGGCAGAAGCGGCGGCTGCTTGGGCTCTGGAAGTACGGCCTGGGCGCTGGATGCACGTTGCTGGCCGCGGGCACTGTCACGATCTTCTCGCTTGCGACGGAGTTGCACCCGCAGCCCTGGTATCATCCGCGTTATTCGCTGCCCCTATTGGGCATGATCCTCGGCAACACCATGACGGGCATAGGCTTAGGCCTCGACGTGTTGACGAACGGCCTTGTGCGTGAACGCGCCGCGGTAGAAGCCTGCCTTGCACTCGGCGGGACCCGGTACCAGGCTGTCCTTCCGGTTCTACGAGATGCACTGCGGAGCGGGTTTATGCCAATCATCAATAGCATGGCAGCGATCGGTCTGGTTTCCTTACCGGGAATGATGACCGGTCAAATCCTTGCCGGCATCGAACCGATAGACGCCGTGAAATACCAGCTCTTGATCATGTTCCTGATTGCTGGCGGGACAGGATTGGGAACACTGGCCGCAGTGATCGGTGGCGCACGCCTGCTCACCGACAACAGGCATCGATTGCGACTCGACCGGATTGCCCCTGAAGGGGCTGCATGACGCTGAACAGCGTACGAGAATTTTTGCGGCTGTGTCGTATGGGGCAATCAATGTTCCATCGGATAAGATGCGGAACTGGTGCAACAGCCACCCGACTAGGTCGGTTTTTGAAGGTGCCATGGCCTTCCGGAAAGAAATGCTGAATTGATCTTTCGGCCAAAGGAAGAGACGCGGCTCGTCAGTCGTGGGGAAGCCGAGCCGCGCCAGGCCGACGGTATTGGCTGGAGGCCGGTCCACCGTCGTCCCGCGATTCAATCATGGGGCAGACGCGCAGTTCCTACGGCTGATTGGCCAACGGTAAGCAGGGACTGACTGCCGGCGCGCGGCCGGCCCTCTCCTCGATCAAGCAAACAGCGACCAGGAAAACCCGCCCTGCGGCAGAGGCAGATATTTCAGCCGGACAGCGCTCGTCGTTGTAAAGGACGCGCGGCCATCGAAGAAGGCCCCGAGCTCGAAGAAGACCGTGATCTCCCCACCGACGGGGTGAAGCTCGACCTCCGCTCCGATATTAGGTGCCATCGTAAGCACGACGCAGCGGTTGTTGTTGTCGACCCGCGACACGACGAACGTCGTGGTCTTGAATGAGGAGCTGAGCAAGCTGATCTGGGCCGCGCCCGCAATATCGGTCCCGGCTGCATTGGCAAGGATGATCACCTCGTCATCCGGGAAGGTGTAGACGTGCGTGTGGAAATAGGTCTTCCGCATCGGAGACTCCAAATCGCGAGCGAGCAGCCGATCATAGGTCGGTTATTGGCCAAGGCTAAGTAAGAGCTGATCGTATGTAGGCCAAGGACAGAGAAAAGGCCCGGTTGGGTCCGGGCCTCTCGTCTCAGGCGGTCGTCAGTGCGGCTTATTAGTCTGGCTAGCCGAGCCGGTGGTCTGCTCCGGTTGACCCGGAGGGTGCGCTGAAGCGCCCGGTTTGTCTTGATCGGCCACGTATCCGGACTCTCCGGAGTTGCGAGTCTTGATGCCCTTGTCCGCATCCCGCTGCATCTGCCCATTCGGTTCGTTCGCCTTGAGCGTTGCGTCTACGTCGCTGTGCATCTGAGTCTTGGTTTGCTCACTAGGTGCAGCCTCCTGCTGCGCCGTTGCTTGCATCGCAACGGTGCTGCCGACCAGCAAAGCAATTGCAAAGATTGGTATTCGCATAGGCTTCCTCCAGAGTGTTGCTCCGGAGCCTAACGCGTCACATCCGCGACATTTCCCGGCTCTCGACAATTTAGAATGTCAGTACAGTCGTCCTTATGATGTGCGGTTCCACGAGCCGGCACACCAGCGTCGCGCGTTGCCTAAGCGCCGCCACGCCCTCCTAAGAGATCAGACCCGATCCGGCAACCTACCGGCGCTCCTAACCGGGAGCAGGATTACCTCGTCGGATCGCCGCGGAAATCGTCGAGCCGCACCACATCGGCGGACCCGTGTCGCCTCACCCAGGCGATGACCTCCTGGTCGGCATTCGGCCTCTGAAGCATCTTGAGCAACACTGATCGCGCCGCCATCAGTCGGCGCAGCTTTTCGACCGTGAACCCAAGAACTTTCATAACGCACCCACCCGATCACCCGCTGATTCGGTGCACGCTCCTAATGGTTCTAGTTTGTCAAATCACACCTTCTAGCGACAGTCGCCGCATAGCAATCACGGGCGTGTGTGACGTCCGCTGTGCCTTCAACGGCGGTGCAAAAGCTGACATCGCCGGAGGTCCGAGTTGGGCCAGTGGGAGACATTGACCGAGGGCGAGTGAGCCTTGTGAACCGCCACAGGAAAATCGCGTCACCGGCCTTGAGGTCGATGCGGCAACTACTCGGGATAGATCGGAACGTCCTCCGGCCCCGGCTTGTTGAAAAGGATGAATACCAAGGGATTGCCCGGCTCGGACATTGCATCGCTGCGCTGGCCCGTTATCGCTCCGGCCACGTCGCTTGTGTACTCCGCAACGACCTCGCCGAAGCTATTGCGCTGGATGGCAACCTTTTGTCCGGCTCTGACCTTGTCGTTGAGAACGTTTCAGGGCGTTACTTGAAAATTGAATTGATTTCTGGCCGTTACGAGCACTCAATGTACTGATCCGCGCTCAATGCGGAAGGTTCTAGATAGCAGGTCGATTACGTGAACCTCATTAGACTCTGCGAGAAGGACGGAAATGCCCTCGGTCCTGAGATTCGCCAGCACCTCACCGAGCCGCCGCGCCAGGGCGGGAGCCAGTCCCTCGAATGGCTCATCGAGTAACAGGAGGCGGGTTCCGGCCATTAGTGCTCGCGCCAACGCGACCATCTTCTGCTGACCGCCTGATAGTTCGAGCGAAGGCCGTGCGCGGAACTGCGCGACCTCCGGCATCAGCCCGAAAATCCAGTTGAGGCGCTGATCGGCCCCCCTCATCTTCAGTGATAAGGCAGGCAAGAGGACATTCTCCTCCACGGTGAAATCGGGGACCAGTCGCCGATCTTCCGGCATGTAGCCAATGCCATGAGCGACGCGCAAATGAGAGGGCAAAGTCAGTAGGTTGGTCCGACCGATCTCGACTGTTCCGGTGGCAGGAATGGCGCCCATGATACCGCGTAACAAAGTGGTTTTGCCGGAACCGTTGCGACCGATCAGCCCGCACATTTCACCCTGTTCGATCGCGAATGAGGCACCGCGGACGATGGGGATCGGTCCGATCGATACACTGAGGTTGGCTATTCTAAACATGGGCGGCGGCACCTACGGCGCACCTCACCTTAGGGCCGCTGATCAATGTCTGAACGCGGGGATCGGCTAGAGTTGCAGCCGGTGTGCCATCGGCTATGACAGTCCCGTCATAAAATGCGAGGACCCGCTCGGCAAAGCCCTCGATGATGTCCATATCGTGCTCCACGAATAGCACGGTACACTTACGACTGTTAAGTGCCGACATGATGACCTGCATTAAGCTAAATTTCTCCTCAATGGAAATACCACTGGTCGGTTCGTCAAGCAGCAGTAAGCGCGGGGAGCCCGCGAGCGCCATTCCGATGTCCAGCAACTTGCGGATGCCCTGCGGCAATGTGGCCGCCAACCGGTCCCGATAAGGCGCAATCTGGAACAATTCGAGCAATGTTTCGGCCTCTACGACGGACTCCCGCGAGCGTAGAGGCGTGCATACGTGTCCTATGAACGTATGCGGAGCGCGCCCGATCGCGGCTGCGGTGCACATATTCTCGAACACCGTCAGGGAGGGAAATATTTGCGCCACTTGAAACGACCGCGAGATACCCATTCCTTTGATCTGCCGACAAGGTAGACCGGTAATGTCGCGTCCTTCGAAATGAATTGTTCCGTTGGTCGGCCGTAGATGGCCAGTGATCATGTTTATGAAGGTTGTCTTGCCGGCGCCATTGGCGCCAATCACACCGACGGTCTGCTGCACCGGTATACTGACGGTGATGTCGCGCGCGGCGAATAGCAAACCGAAACGCTTACCTAAATTGCGGACTGAGAGAATGGGTGAATTCATGGCGCCTTCGCCTTGCGGCCCCAGTGCAATCGCTGGATCAATGAGCCAAGTCCCTGTGGTAGGAAGAGGATAGTCAGCAGGAGCACGGAGCCGAGCAGCATCTGCCAAAGCTGCGGAAGCATGGTGAACGCGAATGACCGCACCGACTCGAATGCCAGCGAGCCGATGAACGCCGCGCCGACCGATCCCGCACCCGCAAGGATGGTGATAAACACGAATTCGCCGGAGGTTGTCCAATAGGACATGTTTGGATCGACATGGCCGATCGCGAGCGCGACAAGCGCGCCACCCGTGCCGGCCAACAGACCGCTTATCACAAGCTTGGTATGGATCAGCCGCGATACCGACATGCCCATAAATTCGACCCGTAGTTCATTGTCCCGCACCGGGATCGCCAACGCACCGGCAAGCGAGCGGAAATATGCACTAATCAGGAGAGCCGCTGTCGCGCAGACAACGAGGACCAAGAAGTAGAGCGCCACCAGGAGCTCTTCCTGATGCGGCGCGTAACCTAAGAAGGTCGGTGCAGTTACGTTCAATCCATCAGTCGAGCCGAGCGATTCAGTTTTGACAAGGAGGCCGTACAGAATCATGGACAGCGCTAGGCTCAGCATTGCGAAGAAGATTTCTCGGTAGCGCGCCAGCAGAAAACCGACCACGAAAGCTACACCGGCGGCTGACAGGCCACCGAGCAACACCAATAGGAGGGCATCTGTCACACCGCCCCATCGCCCGATCAGCGCCACCGCATAGCCACCCATGCAGTAATACAGCGCTTGTCCAAACGAGACGAGGCCGGCCCGCCACATAACAATAAGGCCCAATACTACCAGACCATTTGCGAAGGCGATGGTGGCGAGCGATATCATCCAGTCGGGCAGTACGAATCCTGCGATCACCGCCGCTAGAAAGGCCGAACCCGCTGCAATCCGATCACTCCATACCATATTAAATTTTTCTCGGTTTCGCACGCACGAAAAGGCCGTAAGGCCGGATCGTGAGCACAAGCGCCATGACGGCATAAATTACAAATAGCTCGACCTGCGGGATTAAGTGAACTGTGGCAGCACGGCATATTCCGACGATCAATGCTCCGGCGAGTGCACCTTCGATCGACCCCATGCCCCCGATGGCCACCACCGCGAACGCGAGCACGATCACCTCGACTCCAATTCCGAGCGTCACTGCAATCTTCGGCGCCATGATCGCGCCTCCAAGTGCACCGAGCATCGCACCTATCGCGAAAGTCACCGCGAACACAACTTTTACATTGATGCCGAACGCCGCAGCGGTCTCGCGATCAAAAATCACCGCGGTTAGCAACCGTCCGTAACGCGTGAATTTCAATCCCCAATAGCATGCTGCGGCGAGCACCGTTGCGATCGCAATCAAGCCGAGATCGTAATTCGACAGGACGAGTTCGCCGATCTCAATATTGCCCGCGGCAAGTAGCGGCTGATAAGCGGCATACGAGCCGGGGCCCCAGACCAGGATGACCACGTCTTCTAGTATGAGAAAAGCAGCGTAGGTGACCAATACCATCACCACTTCGTCCCTGCCATATACCCATCGCATGATGCCGCGCTCGAGAATGAGCCCGAGCACGAGCCCAAGACCCATCGCAAAAAGAACCATCAGTAAATATCCGCCAGCCTCTGGCAGCCCTCGATTAAAATAGATGCCGACGGCGCTCGCCGCGCCATAGGCACCGAATGTGTAGAACGAACCATGCGCAACATTCAGGATTTTCATGACACCGAAGATCAGCGTCAAACCGATGGCAACGATGAACAAGTAGGCGGCGTAGACCAACCCGTCGATCAGAACGGCAAAAGCGCTCAGCACCGAAATGTACCGGCGTGGGCGTCGAACGGCACCGTGGATTTACTATGGCCCGGTCGACGGAGGAATCGGAGTTTGCTACCTAACACTTTGCGCCCTTCATGCCGTCCTTAATCCAGTCGTCGGCTTTGAGGCCAGCTGGCGGGTTCACGCACTCGGCGGGAAAGCGCACGACGTCGACAATCTCAGGCTCATTCTTCTCCTTGTTGAAGCGGTAGGTGCCGTAGGCCGTCTGAGAGATGCCTTGGTGTCCATCGCCGATGGCAAGCTTAACCGAGCCTGACGGCCCCTCAAACTCAATGCCCTTGAATGCAGCTGCCACCTCATCCGTGGTCGGCTTCGCTTCGCCCGTCTTGGCCTTCTCGTAGGCGAGTTTCAAGCCAAGGAGCGACATCGCCATTTGATACGCGGGGTACGTTGGCGGGATGCCGTAGCGATCGGAATAGATCTTCTGGAACCAGCGGTTCAATTCGCTGTCTGGCGCAAGCGGACCGTTCGTACCGCGGGCACCAATGATGGTGCCGTTCGGCATCTTGTCGCGCAGGCGCCAAATCGCGGTTTCTCCCGTCGTCGAGAGGATCGTCATGCGCTTATCCAGCGCACGTGCCTGTTCTTGATAGATAAATGCCTCAAGGTCGCCATCATAGAAGCTCGTGTGCAGCACCTGCGATTTTGACGTCAGAAGCGTAGAAATCTCCGCCCCGTATTCGCCCGCGAACAGCTTCGGAAAAAGCACCTTGTCCACGGCCATTTTGGGCGCCAGCACCTCCATCGCGGCAGCGAAGTCTCGCCAGGAGTCTTGGCCCCAGGCGTAGTTCTGGTTGAGGCCGGAATAGCTGGTGATATCGCTTTTCTTGGCAAGCAGGTAGCGCGCGGCCGCAACGTTATCCATGGTCGCGTGTGGGCTGACACGGAAGACGTAGGCCCGCGGCTTTTCCTCAAAAATGCGGGGCGTCCCGCAATCGTAGAACACGGTCAGTGCTTTTAGCTCTTCCGCTACTGGCGTAACCGCGAGACAACTGCCTGACGAGACATATCCAACCACGGCATCAACTTGGTCGCGTTGCACGAGGTTGCGAAATTCAGTGACGACGTTGGCCGTGGAGCCTGTTTCATCAATATATTTCGCATCGATGGTGCTGCCGCCGAATCCGACCTTGTTGAAGGGCGTCGGCACCTTTCCCGCGTTCATGGTCTCGATCATGATTTCGGCACCGTTGCGTCCGGGAATACCGAACGGCGCGGCGGCAGGTCCAGTCAAAAAGCTAACAATGCCCAGCTTTACTGTTGCGCCGGGCGGCGCCACGTTCTGCGCCTGTATGGGAGCAACGTCCAGCAATGAAAACAGCACAAACCAGAGAAAGGCGTGTCCTGGCGTCCTTACTGCAAACAACATTGTCGCTCCCTCCCTCCGAGAGCCGACTTCTGGCTCTTAGTATCAGTCCGCAATATGCATTACTTAGTATTAGGTAGCACGCAACCTAAGCTGCGCTGCTCTTTGCCATTTCGTCGACAAAGCCAGACTCCATGAGAGCTTGACGGACGCGTGCGACCTCGACGCGATCAAGCTTTACTAGCGGCGGTCGTACGACAGCGCGAGGCAGCCTTCCAAGTTGCACCAGCGCTTCCTTCATGCGGTTATGCATATTCACCCACGGCTCCGCGTAAAAACAGCGGGCCAAGGGTTCGATGCGCTCGTTCAACTGCCTAGCTTCCGTAAGATCGTTAGTTCGGACGGCCTGGAAGAGTTGCGCCTGTAAATCGGATATCACGCTGCCGCTTCCAGACAGCAGGCCATTGCAACCGAGCACCAGTGATGCAAACAGCCATGCACTGTGCGTCGTCAGCACGTTAACGGGCCGCGCCAAATGCTGAAGCGTGCGAATGTGCCATTCATGATGCGCTACATTGCCGATCCAGTCCTTAATGGCCGATAATGATGGCACCTCCTCGCACATGCGCAGCAGCGTGTCCTTCGGATAACCTTGTCCGGTCGACAGCGGGTACTGAAATGCGATCAGCGGCAGGTCCGTAGCGCTTGCGACTTGTTTGAAGTGGGTCAGCGCCATCTCTGGAGATTGTCCCAGCGTGAACGGGCCAGGAGGGAACACAAGTAGCGCCGACGCACCGCCTTCCATCGCCATGCGGGCGATGCGCGCCGCTTCTAGACTGCCATCGGCCCATATGCCGTTGATGATCGGGATGCGGTTCCCAACTTCGTCTCGAGCAATGTCGAGCACGCGGCGCTGTTCATCAAAGGTGCATGAGCCCACCTCAGTCGAGTGCGCATTGATCGTTATTGCGGAGATGCCCGGCGTACCAGCGACGTGTCGCAGATGCTTGCGAAAGCTGGGCTCATCGATGGCGAGGTCGGTATTGAACGGTAGCAACACCGCCGGAATAACACCATGGGGAACATAGGCCGACATCAGTACCCGCCTGCGTTCGTTCGATGTTTGTTTGTGTAAGTAATCCGATGAGAACTATTGTTGTCAACTGCGGAGCACGAGCTGCTTGGTGCCACGCAGGATACGAACCATTTGTGTAACGGCATCCCTTTGCCGCGGTAACGTTGGTCAGCAGTAGTGACCTTTAGCTTCCGTCATCAACGTGACGGCCGCTTGCGGCTCCAAGTGTCTGTCTGAACCTCGCTTGGGACGGAAGCGACGTTGAATTTGTAGAAGCAGGTATCAGGTCAGGCCGCCCACAATTTCCTCCGTCATGAGCCGCATCCGTTCCTTTTTTTCTCCGGTGAAGCGATAGTTGAACCGGAGCAAGCATGGCGCTTGGCAACATCGACGCAATGGCTAGCAGTGTAACGAACCCTCGTCGGGCGATTTCCGAAATCGTTGGTTCTCAAACCGACTTCAAAAGGTCGGTCACACCAAAGCTACCCCGAGTTTCCCGTCCCCGGCAGATGCCGGTGCGTCATTGCGGCGCATGCCTGTTAGAGCCAAAAGCGCTGTTTCGGCTGTCAGCCGATTACTTCCGGTCCGCCACAATGAGCCGACATTTGTCGTGTCCGACGGCATGTCGCAAACGGGCCAATAGCTCACGTTCACAAGCAGCAGCGAACTCAACGGCTCCTTAACGGAGGCGTCGCGAAGCATGGATGCCAGGAGCAAGGGCTTCGCCGTTACTATGCGGCCCGTCGCTGGATGTTGCCGGCTGCGTCCCGAATAACTTCATACACGCGCCGAGGCTGCGAAAGCATCGGCACTGATGAGACGGCGTGCAGCCCCCACGTTCTGACCCTACCATGTCCGCATCGGCGTCACGCGTAAAAAGAAATAAAACCGACGTCCGCTTGGGGTCAAAACGCGAAGAACTCAAACTGAGCAAATCCAGTCCGCTATGCCCTCCTGAGCGGACCTCAATGTGAGGCCCCCCACTTCGCTGATGGGCCATTTGCAGACTCATGCGGCGCACAATGCGTGCTATTCGATCACCTCATTGGCCGCGCTGACCAACCCATCGGAAATACTCAAGTCGAATGCCTTCTGTTTTGAGGTTGATGACAAGCTCGAGCTTGGTCGCCTGCATGACCGGTAGATCAGCGGGCTTCTCGCCTTTGAGTATGCGCCCAACGTAAATGCTTGCTTGGCGCCACGCCTCATTCTGACTATGCCCAGCTAAGCCGCAGCGACACGCGTGGTGATGGTCCCGGTTGCGTGGTCGACGTTGTCGCGAAACGACGGCCTGCCGCGCAGGGTCGGATTCGTGGCCCCGCCGGGCTGAATCGATATTCACGCACCAGCGTGGCTGACCACGAAATCGCACATTTGAGCCATTGTCTGGCCATCAAGTTTTCGGAGACGGCTGAGCGGAATTGCCGTCAGGATCGAGGAGTACCATCGGATATGGGAGAGCAGCCGATGATCCGTCGACTGTGGTTCGTAGCGTGGGCATTGAGCCTCTTTTCCCTGCTGGTTGTAGCCGGCGCTCAGGCTCAGACCGCACAGGCGCCGACATCGCCCAATCCAGATGTGGCTTCGCAGGCCGGTTCTCCGTCCGGTGCGCAAGCCACCGCGCAACCAGCAAAACCGCCTGCCGCTCCGCTCAACACGGCCGAGATCGTCGCACGTGCCAACAAGAGTGTCGGCGTTGACATCGAGAAGCAGATCGCGGGCTGGCAACAGGAGCTTTCGGGCCTGGAGAGCGACCTGCAAAAGCCGGGCTTGCGTTATTCGGAACTGAACGACTTCCGTGACAAGCTCCAGCGCGTTCGCAGCGAGATTGGGAGCTTGCGAACGCATCTTGAACCTGCACTCGCGGCCGCCAAGGACCAATTGGGCCTGCTCGGGCCGGCGCCGGCCGCCGGTCAACCACCCGAGCCGGACGACGTAGCACGAAGTCGGGCTGACCGGAGCTACTACCTCGGAGTGTTGACCGGAGGTCAGAAAGAGATCGACTCCGCCAACCTGCGCATCGAAAAGCTTATCGATACCATCCAGGACATCCGTCGAAAGAATTTCGCGACGCGCCTGTTGCAGCCGGTCCCTGGCATCTACTCGTCTGAGACCTGGTCGAGAGTGCCGGACTATGTCCCATTGGCCACATACCGCGTTCGCGACATCATGGCCGACTGGTGGGGCAGTCTCGGCGATCAGGACGAGGTGTTGCTCGTCGTTTTCGAAGCCGGACTGCTACTGCTCGGGCTCGCTGTTGCCGCCTCCTACGGAACCTGGCGGTTGCGCCGCCGGCGGACCGAGGACGTTGATCAACCCTTCTGGCGGCGGGCTGCGGTCGCCGGCGCCATCGCCTTGCTGTGGATATTGCCGGTCGTGGTGCCGATCGCTTTCCTCTACGGGATCGTCGCCGACATGCACCAACTGCCTAAACGCGTCGATTGGCTGCTGTACTCGACTGCGCAATCAATCATCACCGTTCTCGCAGTCAGCGTGCTTGTCATCAGTGCGTTCGCGCCGCGGGTACCGCATTGGCGACTGGTTCCTGTCTCTGATCGCACAGCACGTCGGATTTGTGGGCTCCTTCTGGCGCTCGCAATCGTGTACGGTGTGACCACGTTGCTCTACATGGTCACTCGCGTCGTGCAAGCCCCCTTTGCGCTGACAGTCGCGGTCGCACTTCCGTCGAGCCTGCTTGTGGCCGGAATTATCGTTGCCATTCTTCTTACGCCGCTGGAGGGGCAGCACCAGGACCGAACCCTCTCACCGCGGCTGCTCGGCGTGCTGCGGGTCCCTGTTTGGATCGCGGTCGTCGCGATCGTCGTATCGGCGCTTGCCGGGTACTTGGCGCTTGCTCGGTTTCTCGCGCAACAATTGGTCGTGACCGCCTCCATTATGGCGTTTTCCTACCTGCTGCTGCTGTGGGTTGATGGACTGATGCAGGGCCTGGGCGACGACCACGCGACGACGGGCCGCTGGCTCTGGGGGAGCTTTGGTGAGCAACACCGGCGGCACGAGCGGTTGCTTCTGCCGATAGGCCTGTTCCTCAAGGCTATTGTCATCATACTGTCCGTGCCCCTCATTTTGCTCCAGTGGGGTTACAGTTGGCCGGACGTCTACGACTGGTACACGCAGCTCTTCTTCGGTTTCCGGGTTGGCAACACCCAAGTATCCATTGCGGTGCTCCTCGCGTCGGTGATCGTGTTTGGGCTCGCCTATGGCGCCGCGCGACTTTTCCAGGGCTGGCTCGATGAGCGGGTCCTCAAGGCAGCGGGTATTTCGGGCGGCCTCCGCGATTCGATTCGCGTTGGAGTGGGATACGGCGGCGTGGTTGTCGCAACGCTTGCGGCCTTCTCTTACGCAGGCTTCGACCTGTCGAATCTCGCGATCCTGGCGGGCGCATTCTCCGTCGGAATCGGTTTCGGTCTCCAAAGCATCGTCAACAATTTCGTGTCGGGGCTAATCCTTCTGGCTGAGCGCCCCATCAAGATCGGTGACTTGGTCGTCGTCGGAGGCGAAGAAGGTTATGTTCGCAAGATCAGCGTTCGTTCGACCGAGGTCGAGACGTTTGAGCGAGCGAGCGTTGTGATTCCGAACTCCTACTTCATCACGGAGAAGGTGAAGAACTGGACGTTGCGCGACAACAAGCGTCGCCTCGCGATCCCGGTTAGGGCTGCGAATGGCTCCGATCCGCGGGCGGTCAAATCGATTTTGCTCAAGGTCGCGCAGGACCATCCCAGTGTCCTGACACTGCCTGCACCGTCCTTCGATTTTGAAGATTTTGGGTTAGACGGCCTCACGTTCAAACTCTACGTCTTTGTCGATCTGAACGCGGGTGGCAACGTGGCCGCTGATCTAAGGATCGCCATCTTGGAAGCCTTCCAGGAGGCTGGGATCACGATCCCGTCCCGGCAGACGGAGGTCACGCTGCAGACCATCGACCTGTTGCGTGAGACGGCGCAATATCTCTCAAGTGACGCTCATAAGACAAGGGTCGAAGCCAAAGGGCCTGCTGCAGGGCAGCTTGCCAATCTACCAAGACAACCGGCAAATCTCGTCAGACCCTAGGCTTGTTGCGAACGCGATCGAAACCTTGCACTTTCGACGATAGACTCGAGGCTTCGCTGAAATAGCTGGAGAACCAAAACTCCTCGGTCACGGCAGAGCCGTACGAAGTCAAGGGCGCACAAAGGCCGCCTGACGCTCGGCGAGCTATATCAGCGAGCGGGCCCTCAATCAAAATGCACCCGATAGGCCGATCATCGTTACGCCTGCGGGCCATGCTAATGCGTGCATTGACGAGGGCCCCAAAGAGCGCGGTGGAACCATTTACGGACTGATCGACCGATGAGAGGCTGAACGTCCGCGGTGGGTCCAGGTTCAGAAATCGAGCGCTGCCTCATCTATCGTCTGGTCTGCGCTGAAAGGCAAACCTGGCCTAAGTCAGCACCGTCGCCAAAACCCTAGTCCGAGATGAAGGTGGGCTTTCTGTATTTAATTCCAGCTTTTTGCGAATGAACCAGGGAGACCGGTCCACGAAACTTTACCTCCAGACTTTTAGCCGCCCCCTATCTTCTCGTCCGGCTAATGAATCACCTCGAGAGCGGCCTTAGCGAGTGGGCCTAATCCGAGAGCTCGTCCGCTTTTCGCCAAACAGCGGACCTCTCCACCAAGCCGCCGATAGTCGCCCAAGGGCCAAAACCGGCAGTACGTCTCAGGCGATTTCGATGACCATCTTTCCGCCTGCCTCGTTCGCTTCCATCACGCGGTGCGCCTCGCGGATCTGGTCGAACTTGAAGACCCGCGCCGGCTTCGCCTTGAAGCGACCGGACGCCGCCTTTTCTGCGATCATCTGCAGTGGAACGTCCGAGAGCGGGAAACCGGGTAAGCCGAAATGAAAGGCCGCGAAGAACGTCAGGTAGACGCCGCTGTTCATCTGCGCGAGCGGATTGAAATCCTTCACCGGAGCGAGCCCGCCGAGCCAGCCAGCGATGCAGGCGCGCCCATAGCGCGGAAGCATCGAAAGCGAATCCACGATCACGCTATTGCCGATGAGATCCAGCACGCGATCGAGCTTGCCGGTTTCCGGGAGACGCTGCGAAAGATCCGGCCCTTCGATCTCGCAGCGGCTGACGCCTAGCGCTTCGAGAAACGGGAAGCGTTCGCGCTGCCGCGTCGTCGCGATGACCTTCACACCCGCGTCGACAGCGAGATTGATTGCCGCTTGCCCGAAGGCCGATGTAGCGCCGCGGATCAGCAAGGTCTGGCCCTTTTCGATCTCGAGGTTGCGGAAGAGGCACGTCCAGGCGGTTGCGTAGCTTTCCGGGAGCGCCGCGAGCTCGGTCCACGGCATATCCACGTTGACTAGCGTGACGACGTCGACCGGCACTTGCGTGTATTCAGCATAGCTGCCGTTGATAGTCCGCCCCATGCCACCCATCATCGCCGCAACCTTTGCGCCGACGGGAAACTCGCCGCCTGGACAGGATTTCACGATGCCGACGCACTCCAAGCCGATCACATTGGCGTTCTCGGCCCATTCGCCGCGGCGCATATGCATCTCGGCGTGGTTGACGCCGAAGGCCTTGATCTGAATGACGACGTGACCCGCCATTGGCTCCGGCTCGGGAATATCCCTGTAGACGAGCTTGTCCAGACCACCGAACCCTTCCAGTACGATCGCGCGCATTTTGCCTTTCTCCTGATGATGAGTGCGATGGCCTCCATGCGGTGAGAGGAAGCCATTCATTTACAGTTGGGAGCGTCGGCGACGCGGGGCGCGCCGAGCTGATGGCCGCCGATTTGCTCGACGGAGCCAAATTGACGTTATCCGATAATCAATCACGCCCCCCCGTGCGTAGGCGACGAACCTATCCGAGTGCTTCGAGCACCTTTGCCGTGTCCGTGAACTGGACGAACTTCGAAAGCGTTTCGCCGGTCACGGTCCAGACATGTGCGTACGGGACCGAGATTTGACGGCCGGTCTTTTTGTAGGTTCCGATATAAGTCCCAAGTGCTACGACGCGATTGCCCTCCGAGACGAAGTCGGAGGGGATCGCAGCGAAGCCATCCCAATCGTTCGCGACACGGACGAGAAGGTTCTGGAATACGGCTTCGGGGCCGTGCCAGGTGCCGGTGTAATAGGGGAAGCGCTCAGCCTCCGTCCATTCGACGTGCTCGTTGAGCGTCGCGAGAACACCCGGCACGTCGCCGCGCCCAAGCGCATTGTAGAAACGTCTGACAGTATCGATAGGACAGGCCATCATCGGCACTCCAAGTCTACAGAAGGACGCGTCAACGGCAGAGCGCCGACCCGCAACGATCCGTCAAGCGAGTTCTTCGAGATGCCCAAGGCCTAAACCGCCGACGACGGCCTTCTGGACGGGAGCCACGTCGGCATTGATCTTGTCAGCACCGAACGCCTTGCCAACCACCGTTCGCGCGGAGCGACTGCCCTTCGCCTGGCCGACGAGCTTGGCGACGGCCTCGGCGATGTCGTGAGGGTTCGGAGCGTCCTTGCCCTGGAACATTGACATGAAGGTCTTAAACATGGCGTCAGGAATCTGCCCGACCTCGCCGTAGGACTTCGTGATGGCACGGTCGGCGGGCGTCTGGATGCTCGAGTACATGTTTGTCGGGTAGGCGCTCGGCTGAACTTCCACCACTTCTACGCCGAGCTGGGAGACCTCCAGCCGAATGCTGTCGGTCAAAGCTTCGACCGCCATCTTGCTCGCGCCGTAGATGCCGAAGAAAGGGAATGTCACTCGGCCGAGGATCGAGCCGATGTTGATAATGAGGCCATCGCGGTTCTGACGCATCGAAGGCAGCACGGACCGCGTAACGCGCAGGAGCCCGATTACGTTGGTATCGAAGATGGCTTTCGCTTGATCGGCCGTGAAGGCTTCGGTCACACCCGCCGACGCAATGCCGGCGTTATTGACCAGCACGCTGATCTTGCCGGCCTCGGCGAGGATGGAAGCAATCGCGCGCTCGACCGAGCCGTCGTCGGTAACGTCGAGTTCGACGACGCCGATTTTCTGGCCGCGCAGCGCGTCGGCATGGGTGCGATTGCGCCCGGTGATGTCGCGCATCGCTGCAAACACGCGATAGCCGGCGTGCGCCAGCTTTTCCGCGGTATCGCGGCCGAAGCCGCTCGAGGCGCCGGTGATGAGAATGGTCTTGGTCATGGTTGCCTTGCTGATGAGGGTGCTCGCGATCGTGCCCCGCCAAACAGCTAGGACCTTTCGATTTCGGGTGGTATCCGTTAGTTTTTGAAGTGAGACTTTCAAAAAATGGAAGCATGGCATGGATCGGTTCGAGGCAATCCGGACGCTGCTCGCGGCGGTGGACGGTGGCAGCTTGACGGCGGCCTCCCGTCAACTCGGTATGCCGCTTCCCACCGTCAGTCGGAACGTATCTGAGCTTGAGGCCCGTCTGGGTACGCAGCTCGTGATCCGGACCAGCCGCAAATTGCTGCTTACCGACGCTGGCAACGCTTTCGTCGTGGCCGGTCGGCGCGTTCTCGAGCAACTCGACGAGGCTGAACGTGCGGCGGCAGGCGAATATCGCACCCCCCGCGGCGACCTCTTGGTTACCGCCCCGATCATGTTCGGCAAGTTGCATGTGACGCCGGTCGTGCTCTCGTTCCTTGCCGCCTATCCGGAGGTCAACGTCCGCGTGGCGTTTTTCGATCATGTCATTGATCTCGTTGAAAACCACGTCGACGTGGCCATTCGCATCGGCCATCTGCCCGACAGCGCGCTAGTCGCCTCGCGGATTGGTGAGATTCACTGGGTGGTCTGTGCGAGCGCAGCCTATCTCTCGACGCATGGAACACCAGTTGCGCCGGACGATCTAGCGGAACACGATTGCATCGCATTTGAGGGCTTGCAGATGGTGCGCACCTGGCCGTTCGGACGTGGCACCGATGCGAAGGCCGTAGCGATAAGGCCGCGCTTCGCCGCCAATACGGCCGATGCGGTCATCGAAGCCGCCATCGCCGGCGTCGGTATCGCTCGGTTGACGTCCTATCAAGCGGCCGGCGCGATCCGTGAGGGGCGGCTGGTCAGCCTGCTCCGCAGGCATAGTCCGGAGCCAATACCTGTCCACCTCGTCCACACCGGGCCGGCGCTGGTGCCGCTGAAGATACGCGCGTTCCTAGATTTCGCTGGTCCACGGTTGAAGGCAGGGCTAGCTGACATCGCCGATATCTGACGGAGCGATGCGGCCCATACTTCTGCCTGGCACCGTGGTTGCGGTCGAGGTCCGCTCTGGGTCAATCGCGTCGCTTTGACCGCCCGCCGACCACTTCCGGTACGCCCCGATGAGCAGACATTTTCAGTGTCAGTCGGCATGTCTCGAACGGGCAACAAGCAGACATACGCGGGGGGCGACGGCACCGCGGTTCGTCTGTCAGCCCCCGGGGCCGTCCTTCATGATGTAACCCATCAGGTCGCCCACGTTGTGCTCCAAATCCCGGATGATGTTCTTGACGACGTCTCCGATCGAGATCACGCCCACGACCTTGCCCGCGTCCAGCACTGGCAGATGGCGAAAACCGCGCTCAGCCATCATTGCCATGCAGCCGTCCAGCCGATCGTCCGGCTTGACCGTCACTGGGTTGCCCGTCATCACTTGGCCCACTGGCGTCTGCTTCGCATCGAGTCCGGGCAGCAGCACTTTGATGGCGCAGTCACCCTGGGTCACGATACCGACCAGCACGTCGTCGTCGATGACCAGCACCGACCGGACCCGGTTGTCGCGCATCTGGCGCAAGGCTTCGACGACCATGTCGCCGGAACGAACATGGATCAGGGCGCCACTCTTCTGGGCCAGAGCGTTTTTTACTGTGCTCATCGATCTCCTCTCGTGGTCCCTGTCTGCCCCTCCTTGATGGTCCGCATTGAAGGATAGTCGAAATATCTTGCCTCGTCAGCACCGCGCCGATGTCGCGAAGACCTTGAATTGGTGGAGTAGGGTACCCCAGGTTCAAGCGGTCTAAGCACTGGCAGCGGCTCAAGGGCTGCTATGGGTCAATCGCGACAGTTTTGCCGGATCTCTATTAGGTCCGGTTTACCCCCTCAGAGCCGACATGCAGGCGACAGGCTGATTTCGTCGCGAAGGGCCATGTGTGGACGGCTCCCGGTTGGCAAGAAGAATCTTCACTTTGCAGCGTTGGTCGGAGCAGCCATGTGTTCGGCCTGTTAGCGCGGTACCCATGACCGCTGGCCATAATGCCCTCCGCGGATCAGGTCCCAGTCAACAACACGCATTCGATGATGCCGTGGCCCTAGTGGGTTGTCCTGATCGCCGGATCGACCGGCACTGCATTAAGTGCTGTTCGCCCTCCCAACCATTGCGTCACGCCGGGCTGTCCGGCGCGAGCTCGTT
>NZ_AXAI01000042.1 GCF_000472425.1 Bradyrhizobium sp. Tv2a-2
CCGTTTGAGACATGCCAACTGACACTGAAAATGTCTGCTCATCGGGGTGAACCGGAAATGTTCGGCGGGCGGTCAGAGCGACGCGATTGACCCATCTGCGACATGAGCTAGTTTGAAATCCCGCAGCGCAGCAGTCTCACGCCCTGCCGAGATATGGTATCCTTTCGGTTCTAAGCACGGGAGCGTCTGCCTGACTTGACTGCCGATGAGGTGGTCCAATGAAACGTCGCGAGTTCGTCTCGTTGATTGGTGTCGCGGCGGCTTGGCCAATCGCGGCGCTGGCTCAGCGATTGGGCGCGATGCGGCGCATCGTCGTTGTGGGTGCGCTCGCCCCGGATGACGTCGAAACAGTCAAGCGCAGCGCGGCATTCGAGCAGGCACTCGCTGCATTGGGTTGGACGAAAGGCGGAACTATTGCGATCGAGTACCATTGGATCGCCAATGATACCGCGCTCGCACAAAAAACGGCAGTTGAGGTGGTCGCGCTCGCGCCCGACGTCCTTCTCGCGTCCAGCAACATTGTGATTGAGCAGCTGTGGAAGGCGACGGGTACCATTCCAATCGTGATGGTGCAGGTCATCGATCCTGTCGGGTCGGGCTATGTCGAGAGCATGGCGAGGCCCGGCGGTAATGTCACAGGCTTCACGCAGTTCGAGTACAGCCTCGCTGGTAAGTGGCTCGACCTGCTGATGGAGATTGCGCCGCGCACATCACGGGTCGCCGTGCTGCGCGACCCGACGCGCAGCACTGGGATCGGGCAGTTTGCGGTGATCCAGGCGATGGCGCCCGCACGGGGGGTAGAGCCCATTCCGATCAACACTTCCGACGTTGCTGACATGGAGCGCCGGATAACGGCATTCGCGAGCGTTCCCAACGGAGGAATAATCGCGACGGTGGCGGCCGGCGCCAACCGCCGCGCGGCAATGATTGCCGCAGCCAACAAGAACCGTTTGCCGACGATTTTTCCCTATCGGTACTACGCCGCTGACGGCGGTCTCGCCTCATATGGTCCCAATACGGTCGATCAGTACCGACGTGCAGCCAGCTATATTGATCGCATCCTCAAAGGGGAAAAGCCGGCCAACCTGCCAGTGCAGGGGCCGACCAAATACGAACTTACCATCAACCTCAAAACAGCCAAGACGCTGGGGGTCACGGTGCCGCAATCGATCCTCGCCCGCGCCGACGAGGTGATCGAATAGCCTGCCGTTTGCTGCGGTGCATGAGTCTGTTCATGGCCCATCAGCGAAGTAGCGGCTCGGCCGATTGACGTCCGCTCATTAGGGCATAGCGGACCTAGATTTGTTCACTTTGAGTTCTTCGCATTTTGACCCCGAGCGGACGTCGTTGCCCCGCGAGACCCGCGCTGCGTCGGAACTGTTCTGTCACCAATAGTGGAGCAATCAAGAGCCAAGGTTTCAAGCTATGCCATCCGCGGTTGGGGTCTGTCGCGCCGCTTTCTCTTGCGCGAGAGTTGCTTCCAGCCGCGAGATGTTTTCCAGGAGGCGCTGGTTGTTTTCCATCATGCGCTGGCTGGTCACTTTGAGGATGTAATAGCCGAATTGCGGATTTTCAAAGTAGATTTCAAGCAGCCGTTCATAAGTTATGGTCAGGACTTGGCCGTCTTCTATGCATTCGACCGTTGCGGTTCGCCGGTTATTGGGCGTAAGAAAGCCAAGTTCTCCCATGAACTGTCCTGGCGGAAGCTCGACGCCGATTTCCTTGACCAGGAACTTTCCTGTGACGGTGAGAAACATTTCGGCCGCCGCATCACCCTTCCTGAATAATCGGTCGCCCCGGCGATATCTGCGTTCGCTCATGAACGGTTTGAGGTATTCCTTCGACAAGTCACCCTGGGTCGCGTTGCGTGCCTTCTTAACGAGCTTGAGCAGTTGCCGGAGGCGAACGGCATTGACCGGCAGCAACAGCAGATAAAGCAGAAAGGTCGCGACGCTTCCGGAAAGCGCGCCCGAGATTACGAAGAATGTACAGCCGACCATATTCGCGACCCGCAGTGGGACCATTGTCTGCATCAGCAAAGTAGCGACAAAGAAGAAGGCACCAATCAAAGCGAACATGTTGGCGAGCGTGATGTTGGCCAACACGATTTCAAGCAGCCGATCAAACAGGGCGTCGTAGGTGATGTTGTTGGGATCAAGTCCCATTTGAACGAGAACCTTTGCGATCCTGAGATTATCCGCGGCCGTATCAAGGATGCGGTTTAGTATCGTGGAAAGGTCTGCACTGATGGGCTCCATTGGATCATCTCTCACAAAGCGGTCAGTAATCCCCGAATATATCCCGGATATTGATGATCGAGGGGCGATATTGAAGGCGCTTTTTGTTGCAGCGCATGAGTCCGGATGTGGCCCGTTTGAGACATGCAGACGGACACCAAAAAGGTCTGCTTATCGAGGAAGACATGAAGTAGTCCGCGTAGGTTCAAACCGACGCAATTGGACCCCAAAGCCGACACCTGAAGCGCGCGAGCTCGCTTCTTTGTCAGTCTCCGGCTTTACGGCCACGCGCCAGCACCGCTGCAATGGGGATTGCGAGATTTTGGTCACAGCGGAAACGTTCAGCCTGACTGTCGATGTCATCAGCAACGGAGGCAAGCGCTGATGGTTCTTGCGCCGCGAGGAGCGCTGCCATTCGTGCTGTGCCGGCCGAGAGCGCCGCAAGCAACGCACGCCCATTCGGCAGCAGCCACTCGGAGCGAACGATCTCCGCAGACCTGTCAACAAAACCTGCCGCTTCGAGCGCCCGTGCACATTGATCAATTTGGTTCAACGCTCCTCCTAGCGGCGGCGCCTGTGCATCGGAACGATTGCCGTGCCGGGCGATCGCGTCGAACACGAGTGACCAGGCGATGTTCTCCTCAGGTGTCGCCCATACCGTGAAGGCGATCCGCGCCCGCGGCTTGAGTACGCGCTCGCACTCGGCTAGCGCCAATTCCGGCCTAGGTACGTGATGGATCCCGAAGCTCGATAGGACCACGTCAAATACGCCGTCCGGATAGGGCAAGTCCTCGGCGTCCCCCTCGGTCACAACCACTTCTGGATGGATGCTGCGAGCAATGCGAACCATCTCGGCTGAAAAGTCCAGCCCTTGAGCGGTGGCGCCGCGTCCCGCGGCGGCGGCAGCGAGATCGCCCGGTCCGCACGCGACGTCGAGTACATGCTGACCCGCCGAAACTTCAGCGGCGTCCAGCAACGGTGTGACAAAGGGTGCTGTCGCGTGAGCGAAGCTGCTTCCGTAGCTCGAAGCGGCACGTTGCCATCCGGCGCGCTCGAAGGCGCGGATGGCTTCTGGTTGAAAGCTCATGGTGCGCCAACCTGCCAGACAAATTCGACCACAGTGATACTAAGCAAGTTTCTGTTCGTGTCGACATGGGATGAGCCCGCTTCTGGCCCGTTTGAGACATGCCAACTGACACTGAAAATGTCTGCTCATCGGGGTGAACCGGAAATGTTCGGCGGGCGGTCAGAGCGACGCGATTGACCCATTGCAGACCTTCAACCTTGGAGGGGACGGTGCCCCTAGCGCCGCCCCCAAACGAACAAAGCAACGATGCCAGTCGTTTTGGTCTGAAGAGACTCAGTGCCGTGTCAAATCGATGAATTCCGCGACCCAAGCGTCGTTGGGCTTCCAACGGTGAGTCCGGCGGCAGCGTGGACATCTGAGCGGGACTTCAACGCTAGGTAACGTTTCGTAGACCACGGTTTCCGTGTCCAGACCAGTCAAGACGGCCTGACCTGTGACAGGGCAACGGGTCAAAATATCTGGCATTTGAATTCGTCCGTGCGCTGCAACTAAACCCCATGTTAAAGTATTGTGACGGCGCGCAGCGAGGGGTCCGCGTATGAAAAAGGGCGACGCGATTTGTTCCGAGTGTGGGGCCGGTTTCCGCCGCCTTGAGCATACGTCGATGCCACCCAGCCGGGGCGAATATCGCTGTCCTGCCTGCGGCATGCTCTTAGAAAAGTTCGACGGCACCGCATTCGTTGCCTACCGTCTTACGATCCATCCCCTAGTAAGGGAAATGCGAGAGTAAAAACCTAAATTTGGCGTTCGACGGTTCTGTTGAGATAAATCAACAGAGTTAGCCACCGAGTGGCGAAAGCTGGTGTTATGGCATCAGCCGACCAGTGGTGGCTCCGCATTTCGGTCGCGTGGATTATCGTCCTACCTGCGACACTGATATATCTTGCCTTCGCATAAGAAGGTCACCTTGCCGCGCACGTTAGCCCATCGGGAGACCCCGCCATGAACCAGCAAGCCCAGACGAATGACCTCAACCCAACGATCCCGGTGACGCCAGACGCTATCATGCAGCTCGGCTTCGCCTTTTGGGGCTCGAAGACGCTGCTCAGCGCCGTCGAACTTGGGCTGTTCACATTGCTCGCTGAGGGGCCGCTCAGCGCCGACGCTCTGACAATGCGGCTGAAGCTTCACCCGCGCAGCGTACGCGACTTCCTGGATGCGCTTGTGTCGCTCGGACAGCTCGAACGCAACGATGGTCTCTACGCCAACACGCCCGCGGGCGCGCTTTTTCTCGATCGCCGGCAAGCGACTTATGTCGGCGGAATACTCGAAATGGCGAATGCGCGGCTCTACCCATTCTGGGGCGCGCTGACTGAAGCATTGCGCACCGGCGAGCCGCAGAACGAGGCGAAGCAGGGTCGCGACCTGTTCGACGAGATATACCGAGACCCCGCGATACTCTCAGAATTCCTCAAGGCGATGACTGGGTTGAGCCTTGGCGCCGCGCACGCCGTGGCAGAAAAATTCCCGTGGGCTGACTACAAGAGCTTCGCCGACATCGGCACCGCGGAGGGCGGCCTGGCAGTCGAGCTTGCTCGGGCACATCCGCACCTCAATGGCATTGGGTTCGATCTTCCGGTAGTCCGACCGCATTTCGACGCCTACGCCGCGCAGCACGGTCTCTCGGCGCGTCTTTCGTTCCACGCCGGTGACTTCTTCACACAAGCGATGCCACCCGCGGACGTGCTGATCATGGGACATATCCTGCACGACTGGAGCCTTGAGAAGAAACGGACACTGATCCGCAAGGCCTACGAGGCGCTACCATTCGGTGGGGCGCTGATCGTCTATGATTCGATCATCGACGATGACCGTCGGCGCAATGCCTTTGGATTGCTGATGAGCCTGAACATGCTGATCGAGACCCGCGAGGGCTTCGATTTCACCGGCGCAGAGTGCGCGGATTGGCTCAAAGAGGCAGGCTTTGCAGAGATACGCGTCGAGCCGCTGGTCGGTCCGGACTCGATGGTGATTGGCCTCAAGTGAGGAGACTTGCGGCGGCCGTGCTGCGTCTGCTCACGGCAGCTCTTGGCCCGTTTGAGACACGCCGGCCACCCACGAAAATGTCGGCTGTTCGGGGAAGACCGGAAGTACGAGGTTGACAGTCAAAGCGGCGCTTTTGACCCGTTGCGGACATTTGCCCGCGCCTTGCCCGAAATCATGTCGGAGCTTGAATCTCTGCACCAACGGGATGTTGCCGCCAAGGCGCCTGTCCACGGATCCAAAAAGCCGCAGCTAGTTCCCCAGTCACTTCCGCTTGAGACAATCGGACGTGACGATTTGGTCCCGACCATGTCGCGTATTCTTGCTGAGGGACATTCTAGCTTTCTATCGACCGACAAGTACGGAGAACTTCATGATCCTCTATTACCATCCCGGCGGCTGTAGCTTGGCTGATCACATCGTGCTGATCGAGACAGGCCTTCCATACAAACTCGTTAAAGTCGAACGGGGCAAGCGCACCGAGGATGGGCGGGACTTCATGACGATCAATCCAAAGGGTTTCATTCCCGCGCTGGAACTCGATGACGGTAGTGTGCTTACCGAAAATCTCGCCATTCTTGTCTATATCGCCCACCAAGCAGGGACCCTTCTTCCCAGCGACGGTCTCGGCCGTTGGCGCGCGCTTGAAGCCACATCCTTCATGACCACCGAATTCCACGGCAATTTCAGACCATTTTTCCACGCTGACGCGACCCAGGCGGAAAGGGACAAGGCACGAAAGTTGCTGGTCAAGCATTTCGTTACGATTGCCGGGCAGCTTGGCGATCGGCCGTTTCTGGTGGGCGATCGAATGACGATCGCAGACCCATATCTTGTCGTGATGCTGATGTGGGCCGAGAAGAACGAGATCGAGGTGCCGAAGCGGCTCAACGACTATCTCGCACACATGAAGACGATTCCGTCGGTCGCCAAGGCGCTCGCAGATGAAGGAATTGTCTGAGATCCGAACGCGGCGACAGCAGGAGCAGTATTGCCAAGACATTTACTTCGGCCCGGTTGCGCCCGCTGGAAAGCAACTGGGTGCAGACTTGGCCCGGCAAAGGTTGGAATGTGCTGCCGCGCCTCTACGGTCCGCTGCAACCGTGGTTCGATAAAAGGTGGAAACCCGGCGAGATCGAGGAGGGTCAATGTCAACCGACAATGATCGCATGTCGCCTATTGGCCCATTAGCGACAACTGCTGATGGGGCTGAGATGTCCGCTTTTCACTGTGAATCCGACAAAGCTTTCGAGTGACGCAGGAGATGCCGAACAAGGAAATTATCGGACGGGGGAGTGGTCAAAAGTCTGAAGGCTAATCCCGGCGGACCGGTAGCCCTGGTTCGCGCGCAAAATCTCGGAATTAAATACAAAAAGCCATCAACCTGATTAAGGGGGTGGGGATGGTCAAATCTCCGTCGATCGGCGGCTCACAGGACCGGACCCACTTTCACTCAGGGATTTTTTTCATCGCGCCTAATTTTCTCGAGCGAATCGGTCGATCTTGTTCAGACGTGCAGCTCGAAGCCTAGTAAAACGATCGTTGCGTCAGATGTTTATGCGGTCCCGGAAAACTACGGCCGGCCAGTTGCGTCCAAAACCACGAGCAATCGGACGAATTATTTTCTCACGCGCTGAATCTAGCAAAGACGCGCTGGAGATGCCGATGACTGGCGCCTCGGACGCATGGAAAAAATTGTCGCGAAATTCGGTAGGGGGTAGGGTCACACAAACGTTTAGATTGATCTCCCGGCCGCGGCTTGCCGGCCCGCAGCAGCTTGGCCAGACTAAGCGCGTCACGGCGATTGGTCTTCACCCGATCACCTGCCTTCCGCGGGATAAGTGAGGGGGCTGCGACGAGGCAATCATGGCCAAGACGCTTGATCAGCCGATACAGCTCATAGCCGGTCGGACCGGCCTCGTAGCAGAACGTCAACGACCGGTACCGGCTTGCAAGCTTCTGGACCAACTTAACCGTAGCCGCCTCGGTGTTCTCTATCTCGCCCAGAAAACGAACTTCACCCGCGCGCCCGTTTTCCGCAATGGATACGGCGCTCCGCAGCTTCGCCGTATCGAAAGTCACGTAAGCGACGCTATAATCACCCATGACTCGTCCTCCTTGCACTGAGGCTCTGCCCGGCCTGTCCAGGCAACCCTCGGCAGGCATCGAGGGCGAGTCGCCTCAGCTTGGGAAGAAGGACATACGGTCTTCGCAAGACGCACATGCGCCTACGCTTGTTCATCCCGTCAGCGCTCGACTCTACGCCGTTTGTCAATCTGCAAGTCGGAACGTCTCTCTCCCACTCTAGCGAGCACAGTGCATCGCAAGACAATGGACAACCTTACTGTCACAACAGATGCGCTCGGCATTGCCCGCGCCTGATGCTTTGATCTTGATCAACATTCTCTCAAGCGCGCTGCTTTTCGACTGCGACGCGCGGATGTGGTTTTCCTTGCATGAACTCTTGTTCGGTAGGAATATTGACCATCTTGGAAAAGCCAAAGCAGGAGGGAAGACCTCCAAATCAAGGTTCATACCAGCCAAGCGTTGTCGTGGCCTCTTAAAGCCGAGCTTCGGCAGGTCCTGCCAACACTAGACCGGATCCTCCCTCGCGCAGAAATTCCGGCGTCATCCTGATGCAACGCCGCCGTTTGCAATTTTGGGAAGTGGCATCTGGGTTGTGCTCATGCATCATGTGGCGCGGATGATTTCCATCGATGAAGGACTGATTTTCTCTATCGCCCGTTCAAATAGCAAAACTGGAGGGAGAAATGCCGGTAACTCAAGACTTTGACGCTGTCGTCATCGGTGCAGGCTTTTCCGGTTTGCATATGCTGAAGTCGCTGAGGGACAAATTGGGGTTGAAGGCGCGGGTCTATGAAGCCGGCGAAACCGTAGGCGGTACCTGGTACTGGAATCGCTACCCCGGCGCGCGTTGCGATTCTGACGCCTACATTTATTGCTTCACCTGGGACAAGCAGCTCCTGCAAGATTGGGAGTGGTCCGAGCGCTATCCCGAGCAGCCCGAAATCCTCAATTATTTGGAGCATGTTGCCAAACGTCACGACCTGAAACGCGACATTCAATTCGATACCACCGTGACAAGCGCCGAATTCGACGAGGCAACCAACCGGTGGACGGTGCATACCGACACCGGGGAAACGGTAACGGCGCGTTATCTCATCCCGGCGGTTGGCACCTTGTCGACGACGAACATGCCTCAGTTCAAGGGCTTGGAAAAATTCAAGGGCAAGTGGTACCACACCAGTCGCTTCCCTCACACTGGCGTTGACTTCACTAATAAGCGCGTGGGCGTGGTAGGCACCGGCGCCACGGCGGTGCAGGCCATTCCCGAAATTGCGCAGCAGGCCAAGCAACTCGTCGTGTTCCAGCGCACCGCGAACTATTGCGTGCCGGCGCGCAACGGCAAGGTGGACCCGGAATTGGCCAAGGCCCGAAAGGCGGACCATGAGGGCATCGCCAAACGAATCCGGGAATCGTTCTTCGGCCAGGAGCATTACTTCATTCCGAAGTCGGTGCTCGAGGCAACTCCCGCGGAGCGCGAACGGGAATTCGACAGGATGTGGGACGCGGGCGGATTCGCCTTCTGGTTGGCCAACTATCAGGACATGTTTTTCTCGCAGGAGGCCAATGACATCTGCGCCGACTACATCAAGCGCAAGATCCGCAAGACTGTGAAAGACCCGGTCGTCGCCGAAAAGCTGATACCCAAGGGCTACGCCTACGGCACCAAACGTCAGCCGCTGGACACCAACTACTACGAGACCTTCAACAAGGACAACGTGGTTCTGGTCGATGCAAAAGCCGACGGAGCGATTGAAGAGATCACCGAAGCGGGCATCCGTGCAGGCGGCAAGGAATATGCCCTCGATATCATCGTTTTTGCGACGGGTTTCGATGCGATGACCGGCCCGCTGAAGGCGCTGAACCTGAAAGGCCGTGGCGGACGCACGCTGGATCAGGAGTGGCGGGATGGGCCGCACACTTACCTTGGCATTTCAGTCGCCGGCTTTCCTAACCTGTTCACTATCACCGGCCCGCAAAGTCCTTCTGTGTTGTCGAACATGCCGGTATCGATTGAGCAGCATGTGGAGTGGATCACCGATTGCATTGAAACCATGCGCAAGACCGGCAAGACCACCATCGAGGCGATGCCTGCGGCGCAGGCCCAATGGGGTGCGCACGTCAACGAAATCGTCAACGCGACGCTGATGACCAGCGCCAACTCTTGGTACATGAGCGCCAACATCCCCGGCAAACCGCGGGCCTTCCTGCCTTATCTCGGGCCGGAAGGCGTCGGCGGCTACAGGAAGAAATGCGACGATGTCGCAGCCAAGGGTTACGAAGGATTCGAATTGGCCTAACCGGTCTTGGACAACGCATTTAGGGCGGGAAGACATCAACCTTGCCGCCCATTAACGCCGTAGGGAGCAGATAATGATCGAGAACAGCTACTATTCGCAGGATGTGCACGGTCCCTACGAGCTTTACGATATCGGCAATCTCGATTTGGAAGAAGGCGGCACGATTCGCGCCTGCAAACTCGCCTACGCAACTTTTGGCAAGCTCAATGCTGCGAAAGATAACGCCGTTCTCATTCCCACCTGGTACTCCGGCACAAACAAGATCATCGAGCAGGTGTATCTTGGTCAGGGCCGCGCACTCGATCCGGACAAGTATTTCATCATTGTCGTCAACCAGATTGGCAGTGGTCTTTCATCTTCGCCGCACAACACACCGGCACCAGCCGGGATGGGAAATTTTCCCCGTGTGCGCATAGGGGACGATGTGCGCGCGCAACACAAGCTTCTTACGGAAAAATTCGAATTGAAACGTCTCGCGCTTGTGGTGGGTGGCTCCATGGGCGCCCAGCAGACCTACGAGTGGGCGGTACGCTACCCCGACATGGTGAAGCGCGCGGCGCCTATCGCCGGCACCGCCAAGAACACTATCCACGATTCCCTTTTCACGGAAACGCTGGTCGATGCCATCACGTCCGACCCGGGCTTTAACAACGGCTTTTACGCGTCGTCGGCCGACGTGAGGGAAGGCCTGCTGCGCCACGCGAAAATGTGGGCCGTTATGGGTTGGAGCACGGAATTTTTTCAGCAAGACCGGCACAAGGCGCTGGGCTTCTCGTCAATGGACGATTTCATCATCAATTTCATGAACGGCTATTTCAGCGTCATGGACCCCAACGATCTGCTTTGCATGGCATGGAAATGGCAACGCGGCGACGTCAGCCGCCACACCGGGGGCGACTTGCGGGCCGCGTTGAGCCGTATCAAGGCCAAGACCTTTGTCATGCCGATGTCCTCAGATATGTTCTTCCCGCCGTCCGATTGTCAGGCCGAATGGCGGCTAATTCCCGATGCCGAATTCCGGCCTATTCAAACCGTCGATGGCCACCTTGCGCTTTTCGGTGCCGATCCCAATGCGATCCGCCAACTTGACAAGCATTTGAGCGAATTGCTCGGGTCGCAGGTCTAAGCTCGCGATCAACGACCGGAGGCCAACCATAGAATCGTTGATGAGCACCCGGCTTAGTAAGGTTCACCGAGCCTTGGTCCAGGCGCGGTAGTACGTGTGATCCACGATAGTCGAAGTCGCTAATTTTGTAGATTTCGTCGTCGAATCGCACCAAATTCCCGAGCAAACCCACTAGTGGATCGCTAGGATCAGCCACCTCGATATTTACGCTCTGATGCCACGGACGACCATTAAAGTAGCCGCCGATCAGAGGCGGCGCGATTTCGTCAAGCTTTTTGGCGGCGCAGTCGCTGCATAGCCGCTCGCGGTCGGCGTGATACCCGCTGATTGGTTTCCTTTGCGGCCGAAGGCCGAAGTCTATTCGGAACGAATCGATTGTTCCGATGTTGCGTTACCCAGGTTTTCGCTCATGAGAGTTGAGCTCCTACTGAGACTGCTCCTGGTCGCGACGGTGGTGAGCTCGTGGCCCGTACTTGCATCGGACGTCCGAGAGGATTCGAAGCCGGTGCAACAACAGGTCTCTCATGAGAACGGCCAGCCGGAAGAAAATCACGACACGAAACAAACCAAGGAGCCGGCCGCTCCGTTGACAACATCAGGCCTTTGCGATGCGCTCGGCGCGGCGGCAACGGCCAATGAGCTTCCGGTCGATTTCTTCACCCGCCTGATCTGGCAAGAAAGTCGCTTTAAGCCGGACGTGATCAGCCGGAAAGGCGCGCAAGGCATAGCTCAATTCATGCCGACCACCGCGAGAGAAAGCGGTCTCGAAAATCCCTTCAATCCGCTCGATGCAATCACCAAGTCCGGCCAGTTGTTGCGTGATCTGCGCCGTGAATTTGGAAATTTCGGCCTTGCGGCAGCCGCGTACAATGCTGGACCTGGCCGCGTTCACGATTGGCTTAGTGGCCATCGTCAGCTTCCGCAGGAAACGCGAGCGTATGTGCGGATTGTGACCGGTCGTTCTGTTGAAGAATGGGCAGCCGGTACCCAAACCAACCTGGTTGAGACGCCCTCCCTCGAAGTTGTCCCCTGCGATTTGCCAGCCATCGCTTTGGTTCCGCGCCCCGAAGCATCCCAGCCGAAACCTAAAACCATCCGTGTTGGCAGCAGCCGTCAAAAGGAGCGGCTGCTCGGGACTAATCCCGTCATCGATCGTGAGGACGCCAAAGCACGTAGGATGATATCGTCGATCTGCCGAGGTTGCTGATCGGGATGAACTCACTGCCACTGCCAGCTTCCCCGCCCGCCTCCTCAACAGTGTCTGGGCGATTGGCATCGCCACTCCAGACCTGCTGCCCGCCCAGCCGACGGTGATTGCTGCGATGCATGAGTCCGTTCATGGCCCCCACCGACGAATTCCGGCAATCATCCGAATGTCGGCTTTCAGGGGGTAGAGCGGAAATGCCGGTAAGGCGGCTCAACCGACGCTGATGACCCAAACCGGACCTCAAGGCCTCGATAATCCTCGTGCACAATCACCCCTCCGGCGATCCCTCGCCCTCGCAGGCCGACATCCAGATGACGAAGGCGATCATCGACATCGCCAAGCCGCTGGGGATTGCCGTGCATGATCACATCATTGTCGGCAAGAACGGGCATGCGAGCCTGAAGGGGGTGCGGCTGATCTAGGGCACCAAATCAGATGACAAGAACGGCATGAGCGACTGGCTGCACAAATGTGCCGCATGCCCCGATGCGCATGCCCTTCATCCTTGCCGAGCTCTCACGGACGGACGCGGATGATCGTTTTCCCGGCACGCCGCTCGATTGAGTTAAAGGTGGCGACGGCATCATCCAGGCTCGAGACCTTGCCGATATTCGTCCGCAGTCGACCATCCCGGATGCGCTGAACTATCTCAGAAAGCTGGGCTCGATCAGCCTCGACGACGAAGTCAACCGTCAGGCCATCTGCAGGTCGAATATCCGTTGGTCCGACAACCGTCACAAGCGTTCCTCCGGCCCGGACCAGCGTTGCGGACCGCTTCTAGACATCGCCGCCGATGACATCGAACACCAGATCGACACCGCCGACGTCTTCCAGGGTGTCAGTCCCGAGGTCGACGAATTCATTTGCACCGAAGTCGAGCGCCTTCTGGCGGTCAACGGCGCGTCCGGTGCCGATGACGTAAGCTCCGGCCTCTCGCGCGAGTTGCGATACCATCGATCCCACTGCGCCTGCCGCGCCGTGCGCTAGGACGCTCTGTCCAGCCTGGAGTCGGCCGTGCTGAAACAGTCCCTGCCATGCGGTCAGGCCAGAGATCGGCAAGCTTGCGCCAACCGTGAAGTCGACGTCGCCCGGCAGTGGCGCAAGATTGCGTGCCTCGATCGCCACATACTCCGCCAGGGCGCCGTCGCGATACCAGTCCGCGAGGCCGAACACCCGCTGTCCCACCGACAGTCCCGTCGTGCCATAGCCGAGGGCGGTGACCACTCCGGCCAGCTCGTGGCCGGGGATAGACGGTGTTCGATCACGGTCGAGGCGATCGGCCCAGGTCGAGGGCCAGTCCAGTTCGGTGTTGACAAATCCCGCCGCATGAACCTGAACGACGACGTCGTTTATCGCCGGCTGCGGCTGGGGTCGATCCGTCAGATTCATCCTGGCCGTTCCTGCAGCCTGGTCCGTCACTGCGATCGCCTTCATGGGAATTGTCTCCTCAAACATTTTTCCGGTTCAGCGTAAATTGCAGGCGTGGAGGTCTTCTCGATCTCTCACGCAATTTGCTGTCGGTTCGTCGCCTTCCGCGACGACCTTGATGTCGAATTGCTGTGTGATGCCACTTGCGGTCCTTGGAGCCACCGCAGTGAATCCGGGATTTTCGTGGTCTTAGCCGCGTGACAGTGGCGGGCGCTTCATAGTCAAGAGCTCCGTCACATCATGAAGATCATCAGCCGATGAGATCGCGACTGTCAGCCACTTGCCGTCAATGTATGTTTTGGCGTCATCGTAGAGCTTGACCAATTGCGGACGCCAGGCATAGCGCCGCTCCTCAAACTTCTCTCGTTCTGCTCTCCCCATGACCACGACGGCCGAAAACAGCCAGTATTCCGGCACCAAGGTGCAGAACGCCTTGGTTTTCTTGTAGCGCAAGGACCAACCGCGGTTCTTGCCACCGTAGAGCCAGTCCGGCGCGAAAACTCTGGGGTAGAGTTCGTCGATCCAGTTTCGCAGTTCGGCCCAATGCTCGAACGCCTCTGGTCCGATCCATTTGCGGACGGCACTGTCATCGGGCGGTGCTGATTTGTCGGTGATCCTGTCGCCGATTTGTGGAATCGTACCGGTAGGTAAAATCATCATAAGACCTCGTGTTGATAGTCCGGCGAAGGCCGGATGGTTATGATGCTGGCGTCGCCAAGAGCTTACGGCGCGCCCTCAGAATGCTCCTGGCGATGCTCTCCAGAGCAGGGGGCATCGCGATACAGTCTATTGGTGCTCGCGCGCACCGCAGGCCAACCGCCGACATCTCGAAGCTCTCGCACGACCGTCAGATCGATCGCCGCCAGGGCCTTCTCCCTCGCCAATTCGGCGTTGTCTCGATCGAGGAACGCAGTGGCCTGTAGGGGCAGAAATTGCTGGGTCATTAGCCCAATGGAGCTAAGCACGAGCGACAGATACGGCGTGAGAAAGTCCGGCTGGTTGGCTCGGTCGCCGGAAAAGACGCCGCCAGAGGCGACGCCGATGAATACCGGACGATCGTTGAGCATTCCCACCTTCCCCATCGGCGTCGACTTCATCGTGCGACCGACGCGCAGGATCTGGTCGATCCACGCCTTGAGCACCGAGGGGATGGTGAAATTGTACATCGACGTCCCGATGACGATTGCATCGGCGGCCTCGACTTCCTGAATCAGCGCCTCGGAAAGATCCAGAGCGCCCTTCGGCGGGGCCGCCAAGGTGGCCAGCGACGACAGCGCGACCGCGTAGTCAGCCACGGCGTGGGGCAAGGGTTCAGTCCCCAAATCGCGCCGGGTGACGCTCGCCCCAGGCGCAACCTCGAGAAGCTTTTCGACGATCGCCGCCGAAAGCCGCCGGCTATGCGATTCCCGACGCGGACTGCAATCAATATGGAGGATATTCATGTGATCGATCCCAATGGCTTCATGAGGTTGCGACAGGGACAGAGCTCAGATCGAGCCAGCCGGTGCAACGACGGGAAAATCCTTGTCGTGATCGAACACGTTGTTGAAGAAGTTTGTCAGGGAGTACATCGCCACCAGTGCGATGATCTCAATGATGTTCGCGTCGGTGTATCCAGCATCGCGAACGGCTTTCAGATCGGCGTCGCTGACCTGCCCGCGGGTCTCGATGACTTTGCGCGCAAACTGGACGGCCGCGTTCCGTTTCGGATCGCTGGCTTGGCCCTTCCGTGCGAGAATGATGTCATCGGCTGGCAGCTTGGCCAGATGTTCGGCTGTGAAGCTGTGCACCGTCAGGCAATAGTTGCAACCGTTCACTTCCGAAACCGCGAGGCCGATGCTGTCGCGTGTCTTCACGTCGAGCGCCTTGCTCAGGGAGCCGAGTAGGGTGGCCCACGCGTTGAACGCTATCGGGCTCTGCGCGAAGGCCGCCATCATGTTGGGGGTGAACCCGATGTTCTCCGTGAACGTATCGAGAGTCGGTTTCGACTCGGCCGGCACCTGTTCCGGCTTCAAGGCAGCAGTTCTTGGCATCATAGTCTCCATAAGTGATTGAGTTGCTCGAGAATCATGCGAAGTCCAAGACATCGGCCACCGGCATGCGCGGCTTCTGCGGCCAGTTGCCAACTCGCTCCGGCCCTACGGTCAACAGCATGACCGGGACTTCATCTTCGCCGAGGCCGAACTCACGGTGCACCGCCTCTGCGTCGAAACCGATCATCGGCGTCGAACCCAGGCCCAGCGAGCGAGCCGCATAGATGATCGCCGCGGAGCCGAAGGTCGCGGAGCGCACAGCCTCGTCGCGCTGCCGCTGGGGCTGATCGTCATACAGCCCGCGAGCGGGGATTTCCCATTCCGGCACCACGTGCGCCGGCATGATGCCGGCTTCCACCACCGGCGCCAGGCGCTCGGGGACGGTACTGGCATCGGCCAGTTGGCCGATGATGACGAAGGTAACGGCGGCGTCGGTGATCGCGGGTTGATTCCAGGCGATCGGACGCAACCGAGCCTTGGCCTCAGGCGTGCGCACGGCGATGAAACGCCAGTTCTGCAGATGGAAGGATGTCGGCGCGGAAGTGCCGATCCGCACCAGCTCGCGGATCTGATCGTCGCTCAGGGTGGCGCTGGGGTCGTAGTACTTGGCAGCACTACGGCTCAGGATAGTTTCGATGACGGCGTTTGTCGGTGTCGGTCGCGTGGGCGAATGGGAAGGTTGGGGCGCGAGAGTGTTTCCGCTCTTCTCGGCCTGCGCGTAGATTTCCGCGGCTACGCCCGTTGCGGGTTCGGCGGCGGCGGTGCTGATGCAGTTCATTGGGTGGCTCCTTCATCAAGTGATGACGGAGCTCAATTTACGGCGGTGCGTAGTAATTTCGAGACTGAATTGCCTCAATATGATGCTCGAAAGGATCAAATTGACGCGCGTGGATCCCGGGCCGCGTGCGTCTACTCGCCCTTGTGTGCGAGTCGGCGCCATTCCCCCGGCGTCATCCCCATCCTCTCGGCAAACACACGCCGGAATGCCGAAACGGATTGATACCCAACCGTCTCGGCCACAGCCTCAGTGCTGATCGCCTGCTTCTTAAGTTCGTTGGCGGCCAGGCTCATCCGGAGATCGGTCAACAGGTCGAGGGCGGAGCAACCTAACCTGTCTTGAAAGTGCCGCATGAACGTGGCGCGTGACATGCCACACAAGTCCGCCAGATCAGGCAGTTTCCAAGACCGCGTTGGATCGGCGAACATCGCCCCAATGGCCGGAGCCAGTCGCGGATGGCCGGCCAGGGCCAACAAGCCTTCAGGGGCTTTCTCGGATTCGCTCGCCGCTCGCAGGACCAGTGTGAACAGAACCGAAGAAAGTGCGTTGAGAATGGCACGTCCTCCCGCTCGGTCGCCGGCGGACTCCATTCGCATCAACCCCACCAGACTGGCCAGTTGGTTGGACGCGGACCCGATGCCCTCATCTCCATGGCCGTCCGCAGCCCGCGCCACTATATTTGAAGGCATGTAGTTGCGGATCAGCCGATCATGGGGTGGCGCAATGAAGAATCGCCCACACAACAGATCGAGTTGCTCGCCCTGGCCGTCGTTCTCGCTCAGCATCCATCCAGCAGACCCCTGGCGTTCCTGGGTGCGGATTGGTGTTTGCCCACTGCCGTCGTGTAGTACATGCGCTGCGCCGTGTGGAAGCAGCACGATATCTCCGCTCACCAGCTCCCTCGCTGTTCTCGTCTCCGGATCATCGAGAATGGCCCGGCCCTTGACGATGACGTGGTAGGGAATTTCGTTCGCCGCAGCCGGGCCCCAGGCCAAACGCCATGGCGCACCGTAGGCGCAGCGGACTTCCAGCTGGCCAGTAACGGTGATGATTTGCAAGAGATGGCTCAACCAATCGACTTGAGACATAGGACCTCGAAAACCGAAAATGGTGAAACATCTTATTGTAATTGTGAATTGGTTCTATGCGCCGCGCGCCGCAGCGAAGCGGATCACTATTGGCGAGCGAACCTGGGTGGCTTAAGCACCGGCAGCGGCCGAGGGTTAACTCGGCCGCTGCCACATGATGTCAGCAAAGGCTCTTAGGCGTGCGCCGACTTCAGCGCGCGCTCCCCGCTTTCGGGCGCGTTAAGCACGAACGTGACGAGGAGAACAGCAGCGCCGTTCGCCAAGTAGTACCAGGCGTCCAGCCCCTGCAGGCCGAGCACGAAGGGCACGGCGATGAAGGTAACGCCGACGAGGCGGTCAACTGCGACATGCAGCCCATATGGCAGCACTCGGACTACACCGGTCTTGTGATTGGTGAACAGTGTCAGAATGAGGGCGGCGACGCCGGTTGCGACCGACACCCAGAGCGCCAGCGGATTGGCATGGCCGAGTCCGAGCAGGAACGGCGTTGCCATCAGGCTCAGCGCGACGGGATAGTCGAGGAAGGCGTGAACGGTCTTTGTGACGAAGCGAATATTCATGAGACTCTCCGGTTGATCAGGGGTTGGGGACTTGCACATCACTCATATGGAGGACTATGGGTGACGGTTGGTGCCAATAATTTTGCCGATCGTCCCGATGGACCCCTTCGCTGCCCTGTTCGCCCACGTAACGCCGACGGCCCGGACGTTCTTCACCGGGAACCTGTGCCAGACGTTGCAGTTCACTGGTGTGGGCCATTTGCACCTGTTCAAGGCAGGCGCGCTCACGGTCACCCAGGACGGACAAGCCGACCTCGTACTCGTTGAGCCGACCCTGCTGTTTTTACCGCGCGGGCGGACCCACAGTTTCGCAGTTGATCCCGAGCGCGGAGCCGACCTCGTATGCGCGACCGTCGAACTCGGGGGTGCGGAGGGCAACCCGATTGGCCAGGGCCTGCCTGAATGTGTGGTCCTGCCGCTCGCCGTTCATCCGGCGCTGAGCCCGGTTTGTGATCTGCTGGTCGGCGAAGCCTTCTCCGAAGGCGGTGGCCGCCAGGCGGCGCTCGACCGGCTGTTCGACTATCTCCTGATCCTAATCGTCCGTCACGTCGTTGAGAGCGGCGCTATTTCGACCGGCGTGCTCGCCGGTCTCGCCGACCCACGCCTGGCCAAGGCGCTGACCGCGATGCACGAGGCGCCGAAGCAGCCTTGGAAGCTTGAGGATCTGGCCGACGTTGCGGGCATGTCACGCACGCGGTTCGCCGATCATTTTCGGACGCTGGTCGGCCTGACGCCCATTGAGTACCTGACGGTCTGGCGCATGACGATCGCGCGCCAGCTTCTCGGCAAGGGCAAACCGGTCAAGAGTGTCGCGGCGCAGGTCGGCTACGACAGCGCGGCCGCCTTCTCGCGCGTGTTCAGTCGGGTGACCGGGCAGCCGCCGCGCGAGTTCGACGGGCTCCGGGATCGATCTCGCTAATCGATGAACTCGGCACTAAGCGTCCGTACAATCAACGGCATGCTTATGGGAGCTTTGAGGAGCGGCCTTGGCGCACCACTTGATTAGTCGGCTTGTGGCCCATCTGCGACAAGCCTTCGGACACTGCGAATGTCTGCTTTTCGGGGTCGACCGGAAGTAACCGACCGCTAGCCAAAATGACGCGATTGACTCATCTCGGACTCCAGGCCCAAGAACGCCTTCCGGAACGGCAGGCTAGCGTTCACGACGTCGGGGTTGCTAGGACGAGTGTAATTTTGCGTTTACACTCTCACCCTACAGGCAGGGCACATTGAAGGGCTGTACCCGGGCCGGCCGTACGAGAGGCCCATATTCGTCCCCCATGAGCTTCGACGATCGATCGGCAGATCGATAGTCCCATGCCCATGCCACCGGGCTTGGTGGTGTAGAATGCGTCGAACAGGCGGCCAAAACTCTCCAGGCTCAGTCCCGGGCCCGAATCCCGCACGGCGACGAGCACCCCGCCCGATGCATCTTTCCCGGTGCTGATTAGCAACTCGCGCGCCCCTTCACGGACTGTGCTCATCGCTTCGACGGCGTTGATGATCAAGTTGAGGATCACCTGTTGCAGTTGGACTCGATCGCCTTGAATGAGCGGCAAGCCCTCCGCGAGTTGTGTCTGCACCGAGACGCCGTTCTTTAAAATTTCGCCACGGGTCAGAGCAATGACCTCAAGGATTGCTCCGTTGATCTCCACGGCTTCCTTCCGTGGGGGTGCCTTCTTGACCAGGGCACGGATCCGCTGGATGACGTCGGTGGTTCGGTTGCCTGCCTTGACGGTGGCACCGAGCGCCTGCCGGGCCTCCTCCAGTTTTGGCGGCTGGGCGTTTAGCCAGCGCAAGGCAACTTGGGCATTGGTAACCGTCGCCGCGATTGGCTGCATGACTTCATGGGCAATCGAGGCCGACAGCTCTCCCATCGTCGCGACGCGATTGACGTGCGCGAGCTGCGTCTGCGCCTCACGCAACGCCTCCTCGACGTGCTTGCGCTCCGCCAGATCGAGCACGAACGCAACGCCCTCGTTGCGGCTTTCTTCGAACAGTGCACCGCCGATCAGCACGGGTATGCGGGTGCCATCCTTGCGGAAATACTCCTTCTCGAACGGATGCGCGCTACCCGTTCTCGTAACCTCCGCCACGGCTCGTTCATCGCGCTCGCGCCATTCCGGCGGCGTCAGGTCCGTCCACCGCAGGGAACGCGAGGCGATATCCTCGCGGTCGTATCCCACCATGCGCAGAAATGCGTCATTGGCCTCGACGATCTGACCGTCGACATTCCAGACAAAGATCCCGACAATGTTGGCGTCCACCAATCGCCGGATCTTCGCTTCGCGTTCCGCAAGATCGCGGTACAGGCGGGCATTCTCCAGCGAAATCGCAGCCTGCGAGGCCAACAGCTTCAGCACGGCGATCCTGGCCGGGCTGAACACGTGGGTAGTCAGACTGTTTTCGAGGTAGAGCGCGCCGGTGAGCTTGGCCTGGTTGGTCAAGGGCAAGCAAAGAATGGAGCGCGGCTGGCGCTCATCGATGTAGGGGTCTGCGGCAAACGACGTCTCTATAGCCGCATCGTCGAGAATCAGGCTCTCCTGGGTGCGCACAACGTAGTGCAGAACCGATTCCGGCAACGCGGCCGCGGTCACGGGCGCATCGCACCGTTGCACGATGACCGTCTCTCCGCCGGTCGTGGCTTCTGCCGCGACCCGCTGTTCAGTGCCTCGCGCAAGCATCAACAGGCCGCGCTCGGCACCCGCGTGTTCCAATGCCGTGCGCAGGCACTTGTCGATCAGTTTGTCCAGGACAATCTCATCCGACACCGCCTGCGAGACATTAATCACAGTCGCGAGGTCGAGCTGTTCGACCGATGCCTCGACCGTCCTCGTCGGAGCGAGTACGGTCTCTTCCGTTCTCAAGTACGGATATATCTTGTCGAGTTGCCGCACCTTCCCGTCGGCGCCCCAACGGATATAGCAGTAACGGGCTTCCTTCAGGTAGGCGCGCGAAGTCGTCTGAAACCCACGCGCCCCATAAAACCGTGCGGCAAGTTCATTGGCGAGTGCCTCACCGTGGACAAAGCCGCTTTCCTGCGCCGAGTGGATGGCCTGCTCGTAGAGCTGTTCGGCATCCACCACGCGGCCTTCGATCCGGGCAATCTCGGCACCGACCAGCGCGGCGCGGTCCGCGAAATTCTCCGGGCAGTTTTTCGCCCAGATCTGAAGCTGCCGGTAATGTGCAACGACAGCGTCCAGGTGTTGTGGCCGCTCGTCGGCCGGGGCGCACTCGCACCAGGCGGCCTTTGCCAACGCGCCGTAAAAATGATATTCGGCTTCCTCAAAGAACGTGGAAGAGATCCAGAGCAGCGGTTGCGCCTTCGACGCGGCGTCCATGGCCGCCGCATAGTCACCAGCGATATAGCGCCCCTGCAATTTCCGGATCCAGTAGAAACTCGCAGCGAGGACCAAGGCCGGGTTGCCGGACAGATGGGTTTCGGTACGAAGTTCATTGAACTGCCCGTCGTCAAGGCAGCCGAACGTCGGCGTCAGGCCGCGAAGCGTCCGGATCAGCGCGCGTTGTGTGGTGATGAGGTCAATGACAAGACCGAACCGCACCTTCCCTGCGTACGCAAGGCCGCGTTCGGCTTCGCCTTGCACCTCGTGCAGCGGCTCGCCCGCGAAGAGCAGGTCCGAGTTGAGTTCGTTGCCCACGTAGGCGCCATACGTGAGGTCTCCGATCCGGTTCGCCGCTTCGAAAGCGCGGCGCATCAGATCACGGCGAGACCGCACGTGTTTCATCCAGGGCATGACGAAAACCGCGAAGCAAAGATACGTGCCCGCCTCGAACCGTCTTAACCCACGTCGTTCGACGAGGTCGCAGCCGAGCTGGCCGAACCGGAATCCGGCCTGGTAGTCACCAAAACGCGGTCCGGCGACCCTGCCGACATTGGCATAGAGCATACATGAAGCGTCACAGTTGCCACGCTCGATGCTGAGACTGACCCCCTTGCAGATCGTCAGCGAAACCAGGTTCACATCCGTCTGCACAGCCGGCGCGAAACACTTGTTCAGCACCTCGACGGTCGCGAGTGAAGCCGCGTCTTCCATCAGCGGCAATTCGATGAGTGCCTCGATTGTCCGGCCCCCAAGCCGTGTCCCGATGCGCTCGTATTCGCGTCGCACTTCCTCGTCATTCGGATGCGGAGACCACTCGATGCCGACATGCCGCAGGTAGGAGAGACAAACATCGACCGCGCGACCGCTCTGATCGAGGACCAGGTAGACATCCATTTGCATGCACGCGACGAGCGCTTCTTCGACCGTTGTCGCGGCGCGCTTCGATAGCGCCGCCAGACGCTCGTCTGAAACCGACAACTGCCCGGTCAGAAATTCGCATTCGGCCCGGTTCAGTTCCAGCGCAAACGTCAGATCATGCCGACGCTCCCAGCAATCGTCGTTCAATAGTTCCGCGCCGGTGACGAGATAGGTGAGCGCCGAGGCATAGGCTGTCGACGCCTTGGCGCGCTGGCCAGCGAGCAGGTTGAACCCGGCGAGCTGCTCCCGTTCCTCTTGTTCGGTGATCAGCGCGGCGCCGCGATTGAGCTGACCGACGATCTCGAAGATCACCTCCTCCTGCTTTTCCGGGGGCGTCCCTTTGGCGAGCAGCCGCCCGATCCGCAGATGGGCCGAGGTCCGCGAGGCTTCGGGGATCAGTGAATAGGCGGCTTCATGAACACGGTCGTGACCAAACCTGTAGGCGCCCTCCAGCCGCTCGACCAGTTCCTGACGCATCGCCTCCCACAACGCCGCGTGGACCTGTGCCTCCGGAATGCCGAGAACGGTCGACACTGTCGTGATCCCGGCGACGTTCCCGAGACAGGCAAGCTGCTCCAACGCGTGCCGCGTCCCAGCCGGCAGGCGGGCCAGCTTGCCGACCATCAGGTCCACGACGTTGTCGGTGTAACCCTTGGCATGGATGCGATCGGGATCCCAGCACCATTGCCCCGCGTCATGATCAAAGGTGAGCAAATCTTCTTCGGCAAGCGCGTGCAGAAACTGGATGACAAAGAACGGATTGCCACCCGTCTTGTCATGGACCAGTTGCGCCAGTGGTGCGATGCGCGCCGGCTCGCAGTGAAGCGCCTCCGCGATCAACTGCCTGACATGCACACGGGCGAGCGGCGCCAGCGTGATCTCATTGATCTTGACGCCCGCGTTTCTGATGGCCTGGAGCTTGACCATCAGCGGATGCGTGGCATCGACCTCGTTGTCCCGGTAGGCGCCGACCAGCATCAGGTGCCGCAGGTCCGAGCCGGTCAACAGATCCTCGAGCAGGTCGAGCGTTGCGGCGTCGAGCCACTGCAGATCGTCGAGAAAGAGCGCAAGCGGATGTTCCGCCCGGGCAAATACACTGATGAAACGCCGGAACACGAGCATGAAACGGCGTTGCGCCTGTTGCGGCTCGAGTGCCGGGACGGGTGGCGGCTCACCGATAATCAGCTTCAGTTCGGGGATGAGGTCGGTCATTAGCCTCGCATTGGGCTCCAGTGCCTCCAGCAAGGCGTCGCGCCAGCCCGCCAGCTCCGTGTCGGGCTTGCCGAGCAGCGGGCGCACCAGGCTCTGAAACGCCTGCACCAGCGTCGAATAGGGGATGTCGCGCTTGTACTGGTCGAACTTGCCCGACGCGAAGAGCCCCCGCGGCGGCACCAGCACCTTGTGCAGTTCATTGACGACCGAGGATTTGCCGATGCCGGAATAGCCGGAGACCAGCACCAGCTCAGGCGGGCCACTCCTAACGATCCGATCGAACGTGGCGACCAGGGTGTCGACCTCGCGCTCCCGCCCATACAGCTTCTCGGGTATCAGCAACCGGTCAGGCGTGTCGTGTTCGCCCAGCGGGAAGGTATCGATGCGGTGCTGACGTCGCCAGTCGGCGAGGCAGTGCTGCAGATCATGCTCAACACCGGTGGCCGTCTGGTAGCGCTCTTCGGCCGTCTTGGCGAGCAGCTTCATGACGATGTGGGAGACCGCGACAGGGACGGTCGTCTCCACCAGTTCGCACGGCGGCACCGGCTTTCTGGCGATATGGCAGTGCACCCATTCCATGGGTTCAGCGGCCGTAAACGGCAGCATGCCGGTCAGCATCTGGTAGAGCGTGACGCCGAACGCGTAGAGGTCGCTGCGCGAATCGATCGAGCGGTTCATCCGGCCGGTCTGCTCGGGTGCCATGTAGGCGAGCGTGCCGGCGATCGTCTCGGGTGGTTCGGGTGCCTGTCGTTCACGCGGCAGCCGGGAGGCGAGGTCGAATCCGGTGAGCCGGACCTGTCCGTCGGCGCAATGTACGAGGATATGCGCGGGCTTGAGATCCTTATGGACAAGGCCGCGCTGGTGAAGCTTGCCAAGGGACGCGGCGATGCCGACAGCGATCCGCAAAAAATCGCCCATCTCCATGGGCGCGCCGAGCAGACGCGCGAGCGGCTCACCGCCAGGGTCCTCGAGCACCAGCAGGGTCCGGCCGCCTTCGCGCACCAGTTCCAGCGGCCGCACCGCCCACGCGCCATCGAGTTCGTGCTTCAGGCCAAACGCGTGAACGAGGCGATCAAGGCTGGCGGGTAATGGATGTTCGGCGGCGGGCCGCACCAGCAGGACGTTGTGGCTGCCGCCTTCGCCCGGGCGCCGCCCTCGACAGAGGACGCGCTCGCCATCGTCCCACAGGATCTGGAGGCTGTTACCCATTGGCACCGGAACCCTTGCAGGTCTTCATCGGCCGCAGGCTACCATCACGCCACAGCCCGTCATTCGATTGGACGCTACATTCGTCCGCATAGTTCGGGCAGGATGCGCTGCGAAAGCGATTTTCAAACACGGTATCTCCGCGATTACCGGAGCGCCTCGGCCTCGCGCGTCTCGCTGGCTGTGCGTTGCTCGGCCCTGACTTCGCGAGGGTCCTTCCCGTCGTCGACCAGTTGCTGCAGGTCACGCGCGGCCTTCTGCGCCTTGTCGAGCGTCCAGCTTCGCGGATCACCGATCGTGACGCGGACCGTCGAGCCGTTCAGCTTGGCCTGGAAGATGTAGGTCTTCGCGCCACTCACCGTCGCCCGCAATCCTAAACCGGGCGTTTTTGCATCCCACAGAAACGCCTGGTCTATGGGCCTCCCGGTCCTGGTGAATTGACCTCGCGGGCAGTGATGCGCCTCGACCCCCGCCGCAAAGTTGACTTTTGCCATGTCGGGGCACCTCTCGCTGTGAGGTAGCATGGCGGCGTCACTCCGGTTATAGGGCCAGACTCATGTAACCCCCATGTAACCCGATTATGGGAAAACTAATCAATTTTGGTCAACGCAAAATCCGTATGATGAATTAGAAAATTGTTTGTTTTCAGCGTATTGCCAAATTACAACAACACCGATCAAATCAGAGGAATGTCGACCTGCACGAACTCTTAATCAGCGGGTCACAGGTTCGAGTCCTGTTGTGGGCAAAAGCCCATCAAGTTGCTCTTCCGGAAGGTTCGGCTTCCCGAAGACATTGATCCCGCCCTCCAAGCACTGTCGGAGCGCGCGCAAGCGATCATCGTTCTTGCCGACACGATGCTTGCCACAGCGCAGCGGCGCATTGCGGAAGTGGCCATTGAGCACAAGCTCCCGACCGTCTCCACTTTCCGCGAGGCCGTTGCGACTGGCGGACTGGTGAGCTACGGCATAAACCCTTCAGCCGATTGGCGCCGTGCTGCGGACTACGTCGATAAAATCCTGAAGGGCACTAAACCGGGCGACCTGCCGATCGAGTTCCCGACGAAGCTAGAGCTGGTGATCAATCTGAAGACCGCTGCCGCGCTGGGCCTCACGATCCCAACGTCGATCCTTGCTCGTGCCGACGAGCTAATCGAATAGGGGACTTTTTTGCTGCGGTGCATGAGTCTGTTCATGGCCCACACCGACGAACTCCGTCGATCATCCAAATGTCGGCTTTCATGGGGTAGAGCGGAAATGCCGGCAAGGCGGCTCAACCGACGCTGATGACCCGGAACGGACATTCTGAACGTGTTGAAAGTCGCGCTCGCGTTCTCCGTCTTGGTTCCGACGCGTCGAAGCCTAGCCATCTCAATACCGGCTGCCTTAGCGAAAAGTGATAGAGTCATATATCGCTCGGGGCGGGATTTGCCGGACGGTAGCAACGCTCTTGAGGAGGTTTTCAAATGCACAGTCGCATCCTGGGACTCACGACATCTGCACTCATTCTGGCGTACGGCACTGTCGGTGCCTTTGCACAGAACCAAATGGCCCCCCAACCAGATCAGCAACAAATGCAATCGCATCCCATGGGCCAAGAAGGCGGGGGCACAATGGGGCACGGAAGCATGATGGGCGAAGGCATGATGGGACATATGATGGGACACGGCATGATGGGTGGAGGCGTGATGGGACCACCTTTCATGATGCGCATGATGTTCGCTCTGATGGACGCCGACGGCGATGGGACCATCTCACTGCAGGAGTTTCAGGCAGCTCACGAACGGATTTTCAAGGCAATGGACAGCAATAAAGATGGCAAGCTTACCCTTGAGGAGATGCAAGCGTTCATACACGGGACCAGGTGATCGGGTCCGCGCGGATGGCGCCTCGTCGCGTGCGCCATCCGCCAATGTGCAGTCGATCTCTTACCTAGAAACGAGCTTTAAGCCTTCAGGTCCGTGATCCGCATGATCGCGACCACGTTCCCCATATTGGAGGCTTGCTCTTTTGTGTCCTTGTTGCAGGTCCACACGAAGTTCTTTTTGGCAGGGAACATCTTCCCATCCTGATCGAGTTGAAGCTCTCCCTCAGTGATGTGACAGACCATAGCGTTCTCCATCGGGGGACCCATGGTCTTCGAGCCCGGTTGCATAATTACGTCTCGCATTGAGACGGTCTTAAAACCGGGGATGATGGACGGTGTCTCACCCTCATAAGCACGCACCACGACACCCGGCCATGGCGTCGTATCCTTGTAGCCCATCGTTTGAGCGGTGGCTGGCCTTATCATCGCCGCCGAAGCCGCTGCCAACCCAATTCCCAATGCTGACCTTCGATCTATGTTGTTCATCGCTTTTCTCCCGTGACGCATTGAGCCACCGCAGAAGTGGCGTGCACATTTCGTCCAATGTGAGTGATGCTGCGAAACCGAAAAAAGCTCGGTTTCTTAAAGGAGAGTGCCTGCCGATAGCACCAGTGCTGCTCGTTTGCCTCGAACGGTGATTTCGGCACATCGCGCTCCGAGCGCAACTACATTCTACGCTACCGGAGGCGTCTGAGAAACAAGTAGTTTCGGCAAAGCACAAGGCCTCAAATTGGTAGAGCCTAATGACCGGACCAGGTCTCGGCAGCTTCAGTCCGGTCAGCCGAAATAGCTAGTCAGTACGACTAATTGGCCCCGTGGGCTCGGTGGCAGTAAGTGCGCCGCCACCACCTAGTCGCCGCATCGTCCAGTGGAAGCGATTGTAGCCAGCGGGCATGTCGGGTTTTGGCCCGAAGCGGCTGATGGCCGATGGGCAGAGCATGTCCGCTCTGCCCTGGTGATTCAGACATCAACTTGTTCGGCAATTGCGAGCGCATCGTCAACCTCGATCCCAAGATATCGGACCGTGCTTTCGATCTTGGTGTGGCCGAGCAAGAGCTGGACGGCTCGCAAATTCCCCGTGCGGCGGTAGATTAGCGTTGCCTTGGTCCGCCGCAAGGAGTGGGTCCCAAACACCCTCGGGTCAAGCCCGATGCTTGCCACCCAGTCAGCAAGAAGGCGGGCATATTGGCGGGTTGTCATCGCCCGATTGCGCCCACTGCGTCCAGCGAACAAATGCTCACCTGGCCTCTTACCGGCTTCCTTTAGGAAGTCGTCAACGGCTTGCCGGGTTTGATCCGTCAACTCGAACTTGACCGGTCTCCCGGTCTTCTTCTGCCGGACGGTCGCACGATCGACCGCATAACCATTCGGAGCGACATCTTCGACCCTCAAGGCGACGACGTCGCAACCTCGCAACTTGCTGTCGATCGCAAGGTTGAAAAGCGCAAGGTCGCGGGTCCGTCTTTCGATCAGGAACCGTGTTCGGATCGACCAAACTTGGTTTGGCCGCAGCGGAGGTTTGGCTCCTATCAACTTGCCCTTATTCCAGGGGGTGCGGCGAGCTTTTGTGGAGAAGCTGTCTTGTTCTGGCATGATCGTACTCCTCGATTTGTGAGGGCACCGAGCATGCGTTGTTGACGTGCAGATCGTGTCTGCTTTCAGATGGTTGCGGACATGGGGCGCCGTGGGGCGCTTTAAGTCCGCAGCGAATGACCGCGTTGCAGACGTTCTTGCTGTTCAAGAGACTACTGCCCATCTGGTATTTCTGGCACATTGGGGGCTACTTCCCTCGCGGAAGCCGCTATGGAGGCGCCCGGCCATGCCTTTGCAAGCCCACTATGTTCTTGGACATACGAGCGTCGAGCAACAGCGGCTGATCCGCCAAGCTCGAGTATTGGCTCCGCTGACGGAACGGTTCTTGCGCGACGCGGGCATTTCCCCGGGAATGCGTGTGCTCGATATCGGCTGCGGTATGGGCGATGTCACCATGATCGCCGCTCAGTGTGTCGGGACAGCCGGTCACGTCACATCCATTGATCTCGATCAAGCTTCAATTGAAACTGCGCAACGACGCGCAGCGGCATTCGGCTTCGAAAACACGTCCTTCCATCGTGCCGGCATAGCTGAATATTTGCCCTCCAATCCGTTCGACGCGATCATTGGAAGGCTTGTGCTGCAGTTTATTCCTGATCCGATCGCGATCATCAAGCGCCTTTATGGAATGTTGCGGCCCGGCGGCATCTTGGCACTGCAAGAGCCCACATGGAAATTATGGCTGACATATTCAGCCCACTTGCCTTTGCGTCTGTCGGTGACAAAGGTAGCGCATGATGCCTTCCAAGCGGGCGGTGCCAGCACAGAGATGGAGCAGCAACTTTACCAAGGCTTCATTGCATGCGGCTTGCACGCACCGCAGTTGCGCGTCGAACTACCGCTGGGGAATAGCCCCGAGATCAGGAGCCTACTTCCGGATCTCCTTGCAGCCCTGATGCCCAACATCATCGCAAAGGGGCTGACGATTGGTCATTTGGGCGACCTGAATACTTTGAAGGATCGGCTCGATCAGGAGCTAGACACGGAAAATTCCTTTGCTTCCTATGTCGCTCTGATTGGTGCATTTGCGCACAAATAAATTCCCGATTTTCCGCTCATGACCCCGTACCGACAAAATCCGGCGATGGTCTGCATGTCGGCTTCGGGGGTTAGACCGGACCTAGCGGAGCCACGGGAAAGTCGACGCAAGTGACCCGAACCTGAAGTCGAGCGGCCAATATCAGCCATACCCCTGATCCTGTTGGCCTGCATGTGCTACGATTACTGCGGACTCCTTGAAGGAAATGCCGACATGATCAGCCGCGCATTCGTCAGTGGCACGTTGGGCGCCGTAGCCTTCAGGACTTGCAAAGCACAACGGGTCACGGCTCCGAGGCCTTCGACTTCATTTCCCTCTGGACGGCTGCGCCGCCCGTCAAAAAGGCACTCCGCGGAGGAGTTGTTTGACAACCTATTCAGTAGCATAGACAAATCATCGTTCGGAATGTGGGTAGCTGAGCATGCGTATTCTGTTCGTCGGAGACGTCGTCGGAAGGGCTGGGCGGGAGGCCATTGGAACCCATCTTCCGAATTGCATCAGTCGCTGGAAGGTCGATCTCACGATCGTCAACGGCGAGAACGCGACCGACGCCGGCTTCGGAATCACACGCCCCGTCTACGACGAAATTCTCGCTGCCGGCGCAGATGCCGTTACTCTGGGCAATCATTCCTGGAACAAGAAGGAGGCTCTGCAATTCATTGACGAGTGCCCCCGCCTCGTGCGGCCTATCAACTATCTCGCTGGCACGCCCGGTACGGGAGCCGTGCTGATCGAAGCCAAAAACGGACAACGCGCTCTCGTCATCAACGCATTGGGGCGACTGTTCATGGAGCCGGTGGAAGATCCGTTCGGTCGCATCGCAGCCGAACTTGATGCCAACCCGCTCGGTCGCGCCGTCCAGGCGACTATCGTCGACTATCATTGCGAGGCGACCGGCGAAAAGCACGCCGCCGGGCACTTTTGCGACGGACGAGCAAGCCTCGTTGTCGGAACTCACACCCACACGCCGAGCGCGGACGATAGGATCCTCCCAAGAGGGACAGCCTTCATAACCGACGTCGGCATGACCGGGGACTACAATTCCATCGTCGGCATGGCTAAGGAGGAGCCTCTCCGCCGGTTCACGACCGGCATTCCCATGAGGCGGTTCGAGCCGGCTTCTGGCGAGGCAACGCTCTGCGCCGTTTTGGTCGAGACTGACGAGCGCTCTGGGTTGGCGCTCAGCATCGCTCCAATCCGAATTGGCGGCTGCCTGAAACCGGTTCTTCCCTCCTTCCCGAACGAGAAAAGCTAGTTCACCGACAGCCTTAGGTCCGGCATCCACGTCCTGGGACTAGTGCATGCTCCCCGCGCGGGCGATCTTTTCCACCGTGCGCATCCAGTCGTCGATGTCGCGGTCTTCGGGCTGGACCATGATGTGATCGGCGCCCGCGTCGCGATAGGCGCCAAGCCTTTCGCTCAGCTCGGCAGGGTCCTTGCCATCGAAGCTCGTGCGCAGCGAGATGGTGAAGGTCTTGTCCGGCCTCACCGTGCGCAAACGCTTGATCACCGGCGCTGCCGCATCGGCGGTGAGCCGCGAGCCGTGCCAGCCGTCGCAGAGCTTCACGGCACGTTCCAGGGCCCTCTCGGAACTGCCGCCGACCCACAGCGGAATAGGCGCCGAAGGGGGTGGCTGCATGCGCATCTCCTCGATCTGTGTCGCCCAGTAGCGTGTTTTGAAGGTCACTGGGTCTTGGCTCCACAGCGCGCGCAGCAGCGCGATGCTCTCGTCGGTGCGCCGGCCACGCTCGCGGAACGGCACTCCGAGCGCGGAGAATTCCGCTTCGAGCCAGCCGACCCCGATGCCGAAGATGACGCGCCCTTTGCTCAGCGTCTGCAGCGTGGCGAGCTGCTTTGCGATCGGCACCGGATGATGCATCGGCAGCACGATCACGCTGGTGCCGAGCCGGACGCGCTTGGTCGCCGCGGCCGCCCAGGCAAGGGTTAGGATCGGCTCCAGGAAGGCCGGCGAGGGTGGATAAGGCGCGTCCTTCGGCAGGATGACGTGCTCGCTCACCCACACGTCGGCAAGCCCGAGCTCCTCAGCCTGAACCGCGGCGCGCGTGACCACCTCGGGCGTGGCCTTGCGGCCGATATGCGGCAGATGAACACCGATTTGCATGATGCTCCCCGTGTTCCATAGATGAAGTAGAGCGCAGATGGCCCGGTGAGCACATGCTGCCGCGGCGACGGAGCGCCCGCAAGAGGTGTTGCGGAGGGACCTCATGGCGGGCGTCGGCTCTACGGCATGACCAAGCTGGCCTTCGGGAATGGCCGAGCGTCATCACTGACGCCAGATGACGAGTTTCTGAACGGTCTCGCACGCGATTGATCATTCGGAGGCCTAGTGCACTTCACCAAGCTCGCAAGCTTGCCGGATCATGACGCGCTTCCGGTTATGGCCCTTCTGTATGGACCGGCCGCGCGTTGCAAGCCGAAAGTGATGATCTGGAGGTCGTGGGTCTTGCGCTTCTGTATCCGGCCCTTGACGGAACGTTTGAGTTCCTGGCCATCATGGATATCCGCGCGCGCTCGATCTCATTCGCGTCTCGGCCCCGAAGGCCATAAGGGCCACCTGATCACGAACGCGCTGGCGAGACCTTTTCTCCATCTCCTCATTTCGACTCGCAGACCTCGGCGGGAAAGCCAACTATTGCTTTCGGGATCAGCCTGAGCCGTCCCCTCGGAGCCACCGTCGCTCGCTCGCCCAATGAGGCGAGCGACGGTGGCGACGTGGGGCGGCGACGATCCCCTTGGTGAACCAGAGCATGTTCATTTTAAGCCTCCGCTTTCGTAACGCGCGCCTCATAACTGCGCTCTTGTGTGAGCACGGTCCAGGCGATCCGCGCGAGCTTGTTGGCAAGGGCCGCAGCCAAAATATTAGGATGCAGGCGTTGAATGGCGCGAACGAGCCAGGCTCCAAAACCGTGCTTCGGCCAGTTCGCCGGCCGCAACAGAATAACCCGGGCTGCTTGGATGAAGAGCATGCGCAAGTAGCTGTTGCCGCGCTTGGAGATGCGTCCGAGGATAGTCCGGTCTCCGGTCGACATCTGTTTGGGCACGAGGCCGAGCCAAGCCGAATAATCCCGCCCTCTCGAAAAGGCTGATCCATTGCCGATCGCCGCAACCATGGCGCTCGAGATAATCGGGCCAATGCCCGGCACAGTCATCACCCTTCGACAACTGTCGTCAGCTTTTGCCAGTGTCTCGATTTCATCAGTCACGGTTTCAATTCGATCATCGAGTTGCCGCCAGTCGCCGGCAAGGTCACTGACGATGCGTACCATTCGTGGGGAAAGCACGTCCGTTCGCTTTGCCAGAATGTCGGGTAGTAATTGGCGAAGGAACCGCAGTCCTTGCCGAACGATGATGCCGCGCTCCAGGAGAAAGCCGCGAATCTGATTGATCACGGCAGTCCGTTGGCTGACAAGGCGCGAGCGCACCCGGTGTAGCGCTTGCAGATCGAGTTGCTCATTGCTTTTGGGTGGAACAAAGCGGGTCGTCGGTCGCTGCACGGCCTCGGCCACAGCGAGTGCATCTCGGAAGTCATTCTTGTGCCCTTGCCGAAACGGCTTCGCATATGTCGGCGGAACCTGCTTCACATCATGGCCAAGCGACGCAAGCTCACGTGCAACGTAGTGCGTTGCCATTCCCGCTTCGATGCCATCCTCCGGCGTCGTTCACTGCATCCGGGCTCCAGACGAAGGCGCGTTTGCCACAGCTCCGTACAAGCGACCTCCCTGCGAAGAGGCAACTCTCTACGGCACCAACGCGTGGCGCGACAGCAACGGCGCAGACCTCGATGCCTCCCGCGTCGTTCACTGCGTCCGGGTTAAAGACCATAAAAACGAGTTTGTCTGCGAACCGGCAAATTGGCGGGACTAAGCGCGTCAAGTAGGACGTCAAAACGGCCCCGGCGTCCGGGGCCTTTTTTCTGCGGCCAATCAACTGCGCGGAAGAGGCGGCCTATTGAGCCGCCTCTTTCTTATGTTGCCGAAACATTGCCTGGAACGCGCTGCAATAAGTTTCGATCCGGCGACCGATACCTGATCGGCGAAAAGGGACCTCGCGATCGCGCAACGAGGGCCCCAGCCAGACAGGGGCACTTTCCACCGGCCGCCTCGCCTAAGAAAAGGGAGCGATCAGTAGCCGTACCCGCGCCGTACAGCGCGACGGGTTTGTCGTCTTGCAACCCCGGCGACACTTCCAGGAGTGCCAGGTCTACCAATCACGGCGTAGGCTTTGTCCTGCGATACCGACACACCTTGGTTTGGTGACCAATTAAGTGAAACAGGCGACACGCTCAAGGTTGCGGCTCCCAGGAGAATTGCTCCAATCAGAGTGAGCCTCTTCATGATGATCCTCCAGCAACAACGGCCTGTATGCTACGAAGATTTGCCGCCTTGGCAGGCGGGGGTAAGTGGCCCCCCAGCATCAACAGATGGCCACGCACTGCGAGGTCGCGTTGACCTAAATCAAGGGAACAAGAAGTGTTCTCACGTGCCTACCCTTGCAGAATGACCGCTTGTGGCCCCCAGCGGCGGACCGGCATGTCTGCTTTCGGGCCGCTGTTGGTGGCTAAGATGGGGTAATCGGCCGATCCAGCTTGTGGATAGCTGAAGATTTTAGGTGCTGCGCTTCAGGCTGATGGTGAAACGAGGTCCGTGGTGACGGCCTCAAGCATCAGAAGGAGAAGCGCAGCATGGACCATTTTGCCGGAATGGACGTATCGGTCAAGGAGACGAGTGTCTGCATTTTGGATGACGCGGGCAAGATCTTGAAGGAAGTGAAGGTGGCGAGCGAGCCTCAAGCACTTTTGGAGGTTCTGGAGAATCCCGCCTACCGCTTCA
>NZ_AXAI01000043.1 GCF_000472425.1 Bradyrhizobium sp. Tv2a-2
GCGGAACCGCTTGACCCATTTGGCGACAGTCTTTGGCGTAACGTTGAACTGGCACGCGGCGGCTGCCTTGCTCAGCCCGCCTTCAACAACGCATCGCACCATGGCCTCTCGACCTTTGGGCGTCAGTGGCGCATTCTTGTGAGTGTCCATTCGGTCCCCCGCGAATCACTGTGTGTTTGGTGACATCAGCGTTCACGGCACGGGCCGAATGGACAACCTCCTGAAAGTTCACATCTAGTCCAGGGCACTAAAACGGCATTCCCATCAGCTTCGACAGGCGTTCAATCGACAGATAGCCAGCATTATAAGCAAGCAGAGCGAGCGCATAAATGATGGCTGAGATGATCGTGGTCCAGATCAGCTTGGGTCCCATGCGCGTCATGACCGGTGCGCCCGGATCGGTGCCGGGCGCGCCGACGCCATCCTCGTGCTGGCTGCGCACGCCGAACGGCAGGGTCAGGAACAGCGTGACCCACCAGATCACGAAATAGATCGCAAACGCGGTTGAGAGTGTGTAGGCCATCGGCCTGCCTTACGCCTGCTCGATCTCGACCAGTGCGCCCGAGAAGTCCTTCGGGTGCAGGAAAAGCACGGGCTTGCCATGCGCGCCGATCTTTGGCTGCCCATCTCCCAGCACGCGCGCGCCTTCCTTGATCAGGGTGTCGCGCGAGGCGATGATGTCTGAAACCTCGTAGCAGACGTGGTGAATGCCGCCGTCGGCATTGCGTTCCAGGAATTTCGCGATTGGCGAATTGTCGCCGAGCGGCTGGAGGAATTCGATCTTGGTGTTGGGCAGCGTGACGAACACGGTGGTGACGCCATGCTCAGGCAGCGGCACGGCTTTTGAAATGTCGGCGCCGAAAGCCGCGCCATAGATCTCCGCGGCCTTCTCGGCATCCTTGACTGCGATCGCGACGTGATTGAGCCGGCCGAGCATGACGTCCTCCGAATTATAGTTGGCGCTTGCCGCGCTTATATCGGCGCTTGGGCGCCGAACCTAGCCCCCCAGAACATGAACGAGGCAGAGCGGCTTCTTGCCCCATTGCTCGTTCAGGGCAGCCCGGACGGCCCGCCGCACTGACTCGGCCATGGCATCCGGATCGCGCCGCCGCGCCCGAGGCAGGCCCTCCACCGTTGAGACCACCACGTCGAACACGATGTCGTCGAAGGGCTCCCCCGCCATATTTTTCTCGGGGATGCCGACGAGATCAACCTCGGGATCGTCGGCCAGCTCCCCCTTTTCGGTCATGGCGATGGCCACAAAAACACACCCGGCGAAGCCCATGCGGCGCCGCTCGACCACGGCGCGCGACTTGGCGTCCTCCAGGATGGTTCCATCCTTGTAGAGCCGTCCCGACGGCAGCTGGTCGATAATCCCGGGCGTGCCGGGCCCGAGCTTGACCAAATCGCCGTTGCGGCAGGTCAAGACCCTCGGCACGCCGGCAGCGCGCGCGAGCTTGGCGTGCTCGGAGAGATGCAACGCCTCGCCATGAACGGGGATCACGAGTTGCGGCCGAGTCCATGCCAGCATCTCGCGCAATTCGTCGCGGCGCGGATGGCCGGAGACATGCACCAGGTGCTCGCGGTCGGTGATGATCTCGACGCCCTGCGCCACCAGCCCATTGATGATGGCGCCAACAGCCTTCTCATTGCCGGGAATGGTGCGCGAGGAGAAGATCACGCGATCGCCCTTGTTCAGGGTAACCTCGGGATGGTCGTCATTGGCGATGCGCGCCAGCGCGGCGCGCGGCTCGCCCTGGCTACCGGTGCACAGCGCCAGCACCTTGTCGGCGGGCAAATGGCCGTAGACATCGGGGCTGCGGAAATTCTGCACACCGTCGAGATAGCCGGTCTCGCGCGCGACCTGCACCACACGGTCCATGGCGCGCCCGACAATGACGACCTCGCGGTCGGCGGCCTTCGCTGCGTCCGCAACGGCCTTCAACCGCCCGACGTTGGAGGCAAAGGTCGTCACGGCGACGCGGCCCCGGGCGCCCTTGACGAGCTCCGCAATGGTCTTGGCGACCTCGGTCTCCGAGGGCGAGCGGCCGTCGCGCACGGCATTGGTGGAATCGCCGATCAGCGCCAGCAGCCCCGCATCGCCGAGCTCGCGCAGCCGCCGCTCGTCGGTGGGCGGGCCGATGATCGGGGTCGCATCGATCTTCCAGTCGCCGGTGTGCAGGACCGTGCCGATTTCGGTGTGGATTGCGAGTGCGTGCGATTCGGGAATCGAATGCGCCACCGGAATGAACTCGACATTGAACGGCCCAATATCGACCCGGCCGCCGGATGCGATCACCGTCACCGGGATTTTCGGCGCGTTGCGCTCGGCCTCGCATTTGGCCTCGAACAGCGCGGCCGAGAACTTGGTGGCGTAGATCGGGCATTTCAGCCGCGGCCAGAGATCGATGATGGCGCCGAAATGATCCTCATGGGCGTGCGTCAGCACCAGGCCCACGAGATTTTTCCGTTCCTTTTCCAGGAAGGAGATGTCCGGCATGATCAGGTCGATGCCGGGCAAATGCTCCTCGTCGCCGAAGGACACGCCGAGATCGATGGCGAGCCATGAGCGGCGGTGGCGATCGCCGAGGCCATAGATCGACAGGTTCATGCCGATCTCGCCGACGCCACCGAGCGGCGCGAATGTCAATTCGTCCGCCATCAGCTCGCCCCCACCGACGCCGCGCTACCGAAATAGACGTCACCGGCCGTCACTGACACGCGCGCGCCGGCAGCGGTGCGGATGATCATGCAACCCTGCTCGTCAATAGTATCGAACGTACCTTCGATCGGCTCGCCATCGGATTTGACGGCAACCGCCTGCCCGAGACCTGCGGCCCTTTCGAGCCAGAGCCGCCTGATCTCGCCAAAGCCTCCGCCATTGTCCCAGATTCCGCGAAACTCGGCCCAGCCGTCCGAGAGCGCGGTAAACAGCTCTTCCGCGCTGACATCGATGCCGAGCGCTCTGAGCGAGGTGGCCGGTGTCGGGGTGTCGGCCGGCGCCGCCATCACGTTGGTGCCGATGCCGACCACGACCGCGAGCCCGCCGGGTACGGCCTCGGCTTCCAGCAGGATGCCAGCGAGCTTTTGCCGCCCGGCCAGGACGTCGTTGGGCCATTTCAGCGAGAATTTCAGGTCGTCCGACCCGGGCGAGCGCATGGCCGCCTCGACGCTCAGCTTCACCAAGGCGGATTCCAGCGCAAGCCCGGCGGCAAAGCCGAGCGTCGCCGCGACCGCGGGCGAAACGTCGATCACCTCAAGGATGCTGCTGGCAAGGTTGCCGCGGGGCGCAATCCAGGGGCGATGACGGCGGCCGCGGCCGGCGGTCTGCTCCGGCGTGACGAGCCAGATGGGGCCGCGCTCGCCCGCACGCGCGCGCGACAGCGCCTCCGCATTGGTCGAGCCGATCTGATCGAAGGCAGCGAGACGATAACCTTGAGACGTTGCGCGAGGACCGAGCTTGAATGGCATCTAGAACAGTGATTTCGCTGCAGCTGACGCGGCGCTGACCAGCGGGCCTGGATAAACGAAGAACAGGATGTTGAAGAGACCGGCAAGCACGAGCACCGTGCCGAACTCGAAACGCACGGGATCGAGCTTGGTCAGCGGCTCGTCGAAATACATGGTCTTGACGATCGACAGGTAATAAAAGGCGCCTACGACGCTGGTCAGCACGCCGATCACCGACAGCGTAAACAGCCCGGCCTTGATTGCCGCGACGAACACATACCATTTGCCGAAGAAGCCCGCGAGCGGCGGCACGCCAGCCAGCGAGAACAGCAGCATCGCGAAGATGAAGGCGACCAGCGGGTTGGTGCGCGAGAGGCCTGCGAAATCGCTGATGTTCTCGAAATTCTGGCCGTCACGTTTGATGGACAGGACGATGGCGAAGACGCCTAGCGTCATCGTCACATAGATCGCGAGATAGACCAGTACGCCCTGCGCGCCCTCGGCCGTGCCGGCGGCAAGGCCGACCAAGGCAAAGCCCATATGGCCGATCGAGGAATAGGCCATCAGGCGCTTGATGTTGCGCTGGCCGATCGCGGCGAACGAGCCCAGCGCCATCGAGGCGATGGAGACGAAGACCACGATCTGCTGCCACTGCGTCAGGATACCGGGGAAGGCCGTCATGGTCACACGGGTGAACACCGCCATCGCCGCCACCTTCGGCGCGGAGGCGAAGAAGGCGGTCACCGGCGTTGGCGCGCCCTCATAGACGTCGGGCGTCCACATGTGGAATGGCACGGCCGAGACCTTGAAGCAGAGGCCGGCAAGCAGGAAGACGAGGCCAAAAGCGGTGCCGATGCCGCCGGTCTTGATGGCAGCGGCAAGGCCGGTGAACGTCACCGTGCCGGTGAAGCCGTAAATCAGCGAGGCGCCGTAGAGCAGCATGCCCGAGGACAGCGCGCCCAGCACAAAATATTTCAGACCGGCTTCGGTGGACTTGGCATTGTCGCGGTTGGAGGCGGCGACCACGTAGAGCGCAAGCGACATCAGCTCAAGCCCGAGATAGAGCGAGATCAGGTCGCCGGCCGAGATCAGGACCATCATGCCGAGCGTCGAAAGCAGGACCAGCACGGGATATTCGAAAATGCGGCGTGACGGATCGGCCAGGAATTCGGTCGACAGCACGAGCGTCACGACCGAGCCGATCAGCGCCAGTATCTTCAGGAAGCGTGCGAAATCGTCGACAATGAAGCTGCCGCCAAAGGTCGTGAGCCTGCCCGCGGGCAACATCAGCTCGAGGATGCCGGTCACGATCAAAAGCACTACGGCAAGGCCAGTAATGAGCCTCGTGGTGCCCTGCCCGCGATAGGCCCCTAACATCAGGAGCGCCATCGCGCCCACGGCGAGCACCAGTTCGGGAAGAACCGGCTGCAGTTGATAACCCGCGGTCTCAAAGCTCATTTCAGATCATCCTAATCCGCCGCTTCAGTGCAGCAGCGCGGCGGCCTTAACGGCCGTAACCGCGGTGGTGTAATTGGTAACGAGTTGCTGGACGGACGCCGCCGACATGTCCAGCACCGGCTTCGGATAGACGCCGAACCAAATGGTCAGCGCCACCAGCGGGAACAGCGTCAGGCATTCGCGCAACGTCATGTCCTTGATCGTCATCAGCGTCGGCTTGACCAGCGCGCCGAACACGATCTTGCGGTAGAGCCAGAGCGCGTAGCAGGCCGACAGGATGAGGCCGGTCGTCGCCAGGAAGGTGGTTGGCAGCGACACCTTGAAGGTGCCGATCAGCGTCATGAACTCGCCGATGAAGCCGGAGGTGCCGGGCAGACCGACATTGGCCATGGTGAAGACCATGAACACCAGCGCATAGAGCGGCATACGGTTGACGAGCCCGCCATAGGCCGCGATCTCGCGGGTGTGCATGCGGTCATAGACGATGCCGACGCAGAGGAAGAGTGCGCCCGAGACGATGCCGTGCGAGATCATCTGGAACACGCCGCCTGCGACGCCCTGGATGGTGCCAGCGAAGATGCCCATGGTCACGAAGCCCATATGTGCGACCGATGAGTAGGCGATCAGCTTCTTCATGTCCTCCTGCATCATGGCGACCAGCGAGGTGTAGATGATCGCGATGACCGAGAGCGAGAAGATCAACGGCGCGAAATCGTGCGACGCCAGGGGGAACATCGGCAGCGAGAAGCGAAGGAAGCCGTAACCGCCCATCTTGAGGAGGATCGCGGCCAGGATCACCGAGCCCGCGGTCGGCGCCTCGACGTGAGCGTCGGGAAGCCAGGTGTGCACCGGCCACATCGGCATCTTCACCGCAAAGGAGGCAAAGAAGGCGAGCCAAGCCCAGGTCTGCAAGGACCGCGGCACGGCGGTATGCATCAGGGTCGGGATATCGGTGGTATTGCCGTTCCAGTACAGCGCCATGATGGCGAGCAGCATCAACACCGAGCCGAGGAACGTATAGAGGAAGAACTTGAAAGAGGCGTAGACCCGGCGCGGGCCGCCCCAGACGCCGATGATCAGGAACATCGGAATCAAGCCGCCCTCGAAGAACAGATAGAACAGCACGAGATCGAGCGCCGAGAAGGTGCCGACCATCAGCGTTTCCAGGACCAGGAACGCCATCATGTATTCGGGAACGCGAACCTGGATCGCCTTCCAGCTCGCGACAATGCAGAACGGCAGCAGCGCCGTAGTCAGAATCACGAAGGGCAGCGAGATGCCGTCAACGCCCATGTGATAGTTGATGCCGGTCGCGAGCCAGCTTCCCTTCTCCACGAACTGGAAGTCGGTCTGGGACGGGTCAAAGCGCATGACCAGGATCAGCGACACCGCGAAGGTGACGAGCGTGGTCCACAGCGCGATCCAGCGCGCGGTCGAGTTGGCGGTCTCGTCGCCGCCGCGCGCCATCAGATAGATGAGCGCGACGCCGACGATCGGCAGGAATGTGGTGATGGAGAGGATGGGCCAGGTCGTCATTTACTGGGCTCCCAGGCCGAACATGAACCAGGTGATCAGGCCGGCGGCCCCGATCAGCATGGCAAAGGCGTAGTGATAGAGATAGCCGGTCTGGATCTTGACGACGTTGCGGGTGATGTCGAGCACCCGCGCCGACACGCCGTCCGGCCCGAAGCCGTCGATGAGCCAGCCGTCGCCCTTCCTCCAAAGCGTGTAGCCGATCCACTTCGCAGGCCGCACGAAGATGAGATCGTAGAGCTCGTCGAAGTACCACTTGTTGAGCAGGAAATTGTAGAGCAGCGGCTGCTGCTCGGCGAGCTCGACCGGCAGATACGGCCGACGGATGTAGAACAGGTAAGCGATCAGGAACCCGACCACCATCATCAGGGTTGGCAGCGGACCGAGCCAAGCTGGCATCTGCTCCATGTCTTCCAGGATGTGCGGGTTCATCTTCACGGACTCGCGGAAGAAATCCTCCACGCCGTGGCCGACGAAGATCTCCCTGAACGGGAAGCCGGAGAAGATCGAGCCGGCCGCCAGCACGCCGATCGGGACCAGCATCCAGAGCGGGCTCTCATGTGCGGCCTCATAGTGTTCCCGATCGTGCGGCTCGCCGAAGAACGTCTTGAAGATCAGCCGCCAGGAATAGAACGAGGTCAGGCCCGCCGCAGCGACCGTCAAAATATAAGCGTAGGCCGCGAACGGATTGTGGGACGCATAGGCGGATTCGATGATCGCGTCCTTGGAGAAATAGCCCGCGAACATCGGGAAACCCGTCAGCGCCAGCGTTCCGATGCACATCACCGCGAACGTATAGGGGATCTTCCGCCACAACCCGCCCATGTTGCGGATGTCCTGCTCGTGATGCATCGCGTAGATCACCGAGCCCGAGCCCAGGAACAACAGCGCCTTGAAGAAGGCGTGGGTGAAGAGGTGGAACATGCCCACCGAATAGGCCCCCGCCCCCATCGCCACGAACATGTAGCCGAGCTGCGAGCAGGTCGAGTAGGCGACGATCCGCTTGATGTCGTTCTGCACGAGGCCGATGGTTGCGGCAAAGAACGCCGTGGTCGCGCCGATGAACATCACGAAGGCCTGCGCGGTCGGCGCGAGCTCAAACAAGGGCGACAGTCGCGCCACCATGAAGACGCCGGCGGTGACCATCGTCGCGGCGTGGATCAGCGCGGAAACCGGGGTCGGGCCTTCCATCGCGTCCGGCAACCAGGTGTGCAGCAGGAATTGCGCAGACTTGCCCATCGCGCCCATGAACAGCAGGAGACAAGCGAGCGTCAACGCGTCCACCTGCCAGCCGAAGAAATCGATGGTCTTGCCGACGAGCCCGGGCGCGCCGCTGAAGATGGTCTCGAAATCGGTCGAGCCGATCAGGGCAAAGACGGCGAAGATGCCGAGCGCAAATCCGAAATCGCCGACGCGGTTGACGATGAAGGCCTTGATCGCGGCCGCATTGGCCGAGGGCTTCTGATACCAGAAGCCGATCAGGAGATAGCTTGCGAGACCCACGCCCTCCCAGCCGAAGAACATCTGCACCAGGTTATCCGCGGTCACCAGCATCAACATGGCAAAGGTGAACAGCGACAGATAGCCGAAGAAGCGCGGCCGGTACGGGTCCTCGTCCATATAGCCGATGGAATAGAGATGCACGAGCGAGGACACCGTGTTGACCACCACCAGCATCACCGCGGTCAAAGTGTCGACACGCAGTGCCCATGATACCTGCAGATCGCCGGAGAAAATCCAAGGGAAGAGTTGGATACGCGCGTCGTGATGCAGGAAGCCGACATCGACAAGGGTGAACCAGGACAACGCCGCGCAAACAAACAAGAGGCCGGTCGTGATCAGTTCCGCTGGACGCGACGCCCACGCCGCCGGTTCGCTGACGTGATGGTCGTCATGGGCGTGATCGTCGGCCCCATGGTCGCCGGCCCCATGGTCGTCCTGGGCGTGGAACGCGTGGGCATCGCCATGCGCATCGTCGTGATGCTCGACGGTATCGCCGCTCGGACAGCGTTCACGCGCCCCGATCACGGCAATGATGCCGGCGAGAATGGCGCCCAGCAGCGGCAGGAAAACGATTGCCTGGATCATCGCCGGCTCAGCCCTTCATCAGATTGACATCTTCAACCGCGATCGAGCCGCGGTTGCGGAAATACACGACAAGGATCGCAAGGCCGATCGCGGCCTCGGCGGCGGCAACCGTCAGCACCAGCAGCGCGAACACCTGGCCGACGATGTCGCCGAGGAAGGTCGAGAACGCCACCAGGTTGATGTTGACTGCGAGCAGGATCAACTCGATCGACATCAGGATGACGATGATGTTCTTGCGGTTCAGGAAGATGCCGAGGATGCCGAGCGTGAACAGGATCGCGCCGACCGCCAGATAATGTCCGAGCCCGACGATCATTGCACCCACTCCGCCGCATCCGCGTCCTGCAGTCCCTGGCCCGAGGCGACCTTGCGCACGGCCATGGCGATCTCGGGCGTCCGCGCGTTCTGCACGTTGATATCCTGCCGCTTGATATAGGCCTTGTGGCGCAAGGTCAGCACGATGGCGCCGATCATCGCGACCAGCAGCACCATGCCGGCCAGCTGGAAGTAATGGATGTACTTGGTATAGAGCACGAGCCCGAGCGCCTCGGTGTTGGAGACATTGGTCGGGATCGGGGATGTGATCTGCTTGCTGACGGTGGGGTTGATCACCCAGAAGCCGACGGTCAAGAGCAGCTCGAACATGAAGATGCCGCCGACCACGAGGCCAACCGGCAGATATTCGATGAAGCCCTCACGCAGCTGGTCGAAATCGACGTCAAGCATCATGATCACGAACAGGAACAGCACGGCGACCGCGCCGACATAGACCACGATCAGGATCATGGCCAGGAACTCGGCGCCCATCAGCACGAACAGGCCCGACGCGTTGACGAAGGCCAGGATCAGGAACAGCACGGAGTGGACGGGGTTGCGCGAGGCAATCACCATCACCGCAGATGCCACGCAGACGGCGGCAAACAGGTAAAAGAACAGCGCGGGAAGAATCATTATTGGTCCCCGTCCCCTTACCGGTACGGCGCGTCGAGCGCGATCGCCTTGGCGATCTCGCGCTCCCAGCGGTCCCCGTTGGCGAGCAGCTTGGCCTTGTCGTAGTAGAGTTCTTCGCGCGTCTCGGCCGCGAACTCGAAGTTCGGCCCCTCGACGATGGCGTCCACCGGGCAGGCCTCCTGGCACATGCCGCAATAGATGCATTTCACCATGTCGATGTCGTAACGCACGGTGCGGCGGGTGCCGTCATTGCGGCGCGGCCCGGCTTCGATGGTGATGGCCTGCGCAGGACAAATCGCCTCGCACAGCTTGCAGGCGATGCAGCGCTCCTCGCCGTTGGGATAACGGCGCAGCGCGTGCTCGCCGCGGAAGCGTGGCGAGATCGGCCCCTTCTCGAAGGGATAGTTGAGGGTCGGCTTCGGCTGGAAGAAGTAGCGCATGGCGAGGAAGAACGCCGATACGAACTCGGACAGAAGCAGCGACCGGGCGGTGGCTTTGACACTCATGGCGGACCTCACTTCGGCGCGATGTCGGCGAAATGCAGCACGCCGGCCACGACCACCACCATCACCAGCGACAGCGGCAGGAACACCTTCCAGCCGAGCCGCATCAATTGGTCGTAGCGGTAGCGCGGCACGATCGCCTTTGCCATCGCGAACAGGAAGAACATGAAGAACAGCTTCAGCGCGAACCAGATCACGCCGGGAATCCAGGTGAAGGGTGGCAGCGCCACCGGCGGCAGCCAGCCGCCCAGGAACAGGATGGTGGCCAGCGCGCACATGGTGGTGATGGCGACATACTCGCCGAGCATGAACAAGAGATACGGCGTCGAGCCGTATTCCACCATGAAGCCCGCGACCAGCTCGGATTCCGCTTCGACGAGGTCGAAGGGCGGACGGTTGGTTTCCGCGAGCGACGAGACGTAGAACACCACGAACATCGGCAGCAGCGGCCAGACGTACCAGTTGAGGATGGTGAGCTGCGGCAGGCCGATCAGGCTCGCAAGCCCGCGGGTATTCTGCGCTTCCACCACGGCCGACAGATTGAGCGAGCCGGCGCACAGCAGCACCGTGATAATCACGAAGCCGATCGAGACCTCGTAGGACACCATCTGCGCGGCCGAGCGCAGCGCGGCCAGGAACGGGTATTTCGAGTTCGACGACCAGCCGGCCATGATGATGCCGTAGATCGATAACGACGAGATCGCGAAGATGTAGAGGACGCCGACATTGATGTCGGAGATCACCCAGCCGAGATTGGTCGGGATCACCGCCCAGGCTGCGAGCGCCAGCACGCAGGAGACCAGCGGCGCCAGCAGGAATACGCCCTTGTTGGCGCCGGCCGGGATGATCGGCTCCTTCAGCACGAACTTCAGCAGGTCGGCGAAGGATTGCAGCAGGCCGAAGGGCCCGACCACGTTGGGGCCCCGGCGGATCTGCACGGCCGCCCAGATCTTGCGGTCGGCGAGCAGGATATAGGCGATCGCGATCAGGAGCACGACCAGCAGCAACACGCTTTCCGCGACCATTATGATCAGCGGCCAGAGGAAGCCGGTCCAGAATGAGCTTGCGAAGAAATCAGCCATCAGATCACGCTTATTCCGCTGCCGTCAGCATCCGCCCTGCGGCCAGGCGCGAACATTCCGCCATCACCGCCGAGGCGCGAGCGATCGGGTTGGTCAGGTAGAAATCCTCAACCGGAGACTTGAACGCCGCCTTCTCCAGGCTGCCGCCCTTGCCCGCCAGCACCTTGATCGCGCCGGCGTCGGCCGGCTCGATATGGTCCATCCGCTGCAGAAGCGGCACGGCCTTGAAGATCGCCTTGCGCAGTTCGGCAAGAGAGTCATAGGGCAGCTTCTTGCCAAGCACATCCGACAGTGCCCGGATGATCGCCCAGTCCTCGCGCGCTTCCCCCGGTGGGAAGGCCGCGCGGCCCGCCATCTGCACGCGACCTTCGGTGTTGACGTAGATCGCGGACTTCTCGGTGTAGGCGGCCGAAGGCAGGATGACGTCGGCGCGGTGGGCGCCGCGATCGCCATGGGTACCGATATAAACCACTAAGGTCCCGTCCGGCACCTTCGTCTCGTCGGCGCCGAGCAGGAACAGCACATCCAGCGTGCCGAAGGTCGTCATCTGCGCAGCGTTCAAGCCGCCTGCTCCCGGCGTGAAGCCGATGTCCAGCGCGCCGACACGGGACGCCGTGTCGTGCAGCACCGCAAAGCCGTTCCAGCCGTCCTTGATGGCACCGAAATCGCCCGCAAGCTTGGCAGCGAGCGCTAGCACCGCTGCGCCGTCATGCCGTCCGGCCGCGCCCGATCCGACCAGGACGATCGGGTTCTTGGCATTCTTGAGTATGTTGGCGAATGCGCCTTTGCCTGCCGCGAGTTCGCTCAGGGAATCCGTGCCGGCGCCGAGATAATCGTAATCATAGGTGAGATCAGCCTGCGGGCCGATGACGCCGATCTTGAGCTGGCCGGTACGCCAGCGCTTGCGGATGCGGGCGTTGAGCACCGCCGCTTCCTTGCGCGGATTGGCACCGACGATCAGGAGCGCATCCGCCTGCTCGATGCCGGCGATGGTCGGATTGAACAGATAGGAGGCGCGGCCAAGCTTGGCGTCAAAGGCGTCGCCGCCCTGAACCGCGAGATTGGTCGAGCCCCATTTCGCCAGCAGATCCTTCAGCGCGAACATCTCTTCGACGCCCGCGAGATCGCCGGCGATGGCGCCGACGCGCTTGCCGTCGATGCGGGCGGCCTTGGCGGCGATCGCGGCAAAGGCTTCCTGCCACGAGACGGCGCGCAGCTTGCCGTTCTCGCGAACATAAGGCCGGTCAAGACGCTGCATGCGCAGGCCGTCGACGACGTGGCGGGTCTTGTCGGAAATCCATTCCTCGTTCACGGACTCGTTGATGCGCGGCAGGATGCGCATCACCTCGCGGCCACGGGTGTCTACGCGGATCGCCGAGCCGACACCGTCCATGACGTCGATCGACTGGGTCTTGCCGAGTTCCCAGGGCCGTGCCGCGAAGGCGTAGGGCTTCGAGGTCAGCGCGCCCACCGGGCAGATATCGACGAGATTGCCCTGAAGCTCCGAGCTCAGCGCGTGCTCGAGATAGGTCGTGATCTCCATGTCCTCGCCGCGGCCGGTCGCGCCCATTTCCGGCGTGCCGCAAACTTCCGCCGAGAAGCGGACGCAGCGCGTGCACTGGATGCAGCGGTTCATCGAGGTCTTGACCAGCGCGCCCAGATATTTGTCCTCGACCGCGCGCTTATTCTCGGCGAAACGGCTGGTATCGACGCCGTAGCCCATCGCCTGGTCCTGCAGATCGCACTCGCCGCCCTGGTCGCAGATCGGACAGTCCAGCGGATGGTTGATCAGCAGGAACTCCATCACGCCTTCGCGCGCCTTCCTCACCATCGGCGAGCGGGTCGAGATTTCCGGCGGCTCGCCCTTCGGGCCCGGACGGCAGTCGCGCACGCCCCAGGCGCAGCTTGCGACCGGCTTCGGCCCGCCCTTCACCTCGACCAGGCACATCCGGCAATTGCCGGCAATCGACAGGCGCTCGTGGTAGCAGAACCGCGGAATTTCGGCACCCGCGGCTTCGCACGCCTGCAGCAGCGTGTACTCCGGCGGCACATCGATCTCTTTGCCATCGACGATGATCTTGGTCATTGCTCTACTCCGCCGCGATCATGTTCTCGGGATCGCGGATGCCGATATCGTCGATATCGGCCTTGTGCGTATAGGCGTCGATGCGCGCTTCGATCTCGTGACGGAAATGCGCAATCAGGCCCTGGATCGGCCATGCCGCGGCGTCGCCCAGCGCGCAGATGGTGTGGCCCTCGACCTGCTTGGTCACTTCGAGCAACATGTCGATCTCGCGCTTGTGGGCCCGGCCCTCGGCCATGCGGGTCAGCACGCGCCACATCCAGCCCGTGCCCTCGCGGCACGGAGTGCACTGGCCGCAGCTCTCGTGCTTGTAGAAATAGGAGATGCGCGCGATCGCCCGGATCAGGTCGGTCGACTTGTCCATGACGATGACAGCCGCCGTGCCGAGGCCGGAGCGCAGTTTGCCCAGGCTGTCGAAATCCATCGGCGTGTCGATGATCTGCTCAGCCGGCACCATGCGCACCGACGAGCCGCCGGGAATGACGGCCTTGAGATTGTCCCAGCCGCCGCGGATGCCACCGCAATGGCGCTCGATCAGCTCACGGAATGTCAGCCCCAAGGCCTCCTCGACATTGCACGGACGCTCGACATGGCCGGAGATGCAGAACAGCTTGGTGCCGACATTGTTGGGCCGGCCAATGCCGGCGAACCAGGCGGCGCCGCGGCGCAAAATGTCGGGCGCAACCGCGATCGACTCGACGTTGTTGACGGTGGTCGGGCAGCCATAGAGGCCAACATTGGCCGGGAACGGCGGCTTCAGCCGCGGCTGGCCCTTCTTGCCTTCGAGGCTCTCCAGCAACGCCGTCTCTTCGCCACAGATGTAGGCGCCGGCGCCATGGGCGACATAGAGGTCGAACGGCCAGCCGTTGACATTGTCCTTGCCGATCAGCTTGGCCTCATAGGCCTGATCGATCGCGGCCTGCAGGTGCTCGCGCTCGCGGATGAACTCGCCGCGCACATAAATGTAGCAGGCGTGCGCGCCCATGGCGAAGCTTGCGAGCAGACAACCCTCGACCAGCAGATGCGGGTCGTGCCGCATGATCTCGCGGTCCTTGCAGGTGCCGGGCTCGGACTCGTCGGCGTTGACGACGAGATAGCTCGGCCGGCCGTCCTTGCTCTCCTTCGGCATGAAGGACCATTTCAGGCCGGTCGGGAAGCCGGCGCCGCCGCGGCCGCGCAGGCCCGATGCCTTCATCTCGTTGATGATCCAGTCGCGGCCCTTGTCGATGATCGCCTTGGTGCCATCCCAGGCGCCGCGCTTGCGCGCGCCTTGGAGGCCCCAGTCGTGAAGGCCGTAGAGGTTCTTGAAAATCCGGTCCTTGTCGTCGAGCATGACTAGAAAGCTTTCCGATCCGAACGTGGGGTGACCGCGGCGGGCTTCATGTCGTTTCCTTCAGCGTGGTCGGCCCGGTGATGGGCGCCGAGAACTGCCGGCCGTTTTGCGGACCGGGCTTCGGCGGATTGCCTGCGGCAAAGCCGTCGAGGACCTTGCCCAAAGTTTCCTTGGTGAGGTCCTCGTAGGTGTCCTTCCAGATCATGACCATCGGCGCGTTCACGCAGGCGCCGAGGCACTCGACCTCTTCCCAGCTGAAATTGCCGTCCTTGGAGAGGTGAAACGGATCATGATGGATGCGGCTTTGGCAGACTTCGATCAGGTCGCCGGCGCCGCGTAAGCGACACGGCGTGGTGCCGCAGACCTGGACGTGGGCCTTCTTGCCCACCGGCTGCAGCTGGAACATGGTGTAGAAGGTCGCGATCTCGAGCATGCGAATGAGGGGCATGTCGAGCATGTCTGCAACGCAGCGGATCGCGGCTTCCGAGACCCAGCCCGCGTTCTGCTCCTGGGCCCGCCACAGGATCGCGATCGCGGCGGAGGCCTGCCTGCCTTCCGGATACTTGGTGATCTCGCGCTTGGCCCAGGCGAGGTTCTCCTCGGTGAAGGCGAAGCTTTCCGGCTGCTGTTCTTTTGGCGCAAGGCGGCGAACGGACATCGTGTTCTAGACTCTCATTGCATGCGACGCGCGACATCGGCGTTGAGCGCATTGATCCGGCTTTGCCAGAACGCGCTTTGCGTGCCGAAGACGTTGTAGCCGACGTGGGTGGAGACCTTGATGCGGTCGAGAATCGAAAGCTCGGTCACGGTCTCCAGGCGGTTGGAACGGGGATCGTAGACGATGAGCTTGAGTGGGGTCTTTTCGAGGATGTAGCGCGAGACGGTGTGATCGGGATCGTTGCCGTGCTCCTCGCACAGGATCACGCTGTCGCCCTCCAAGAGCCGCGAGCCGCCCTTGATCGCCTCGACCTCGACGCCCTCGACGTCGAGCTTGATCAGATATTTTCCATCGGCCGAAATCTTGCCGTCGTCGATGAGGTCGTCGAGCGCGATGACCGGGACTTCCTCGCCGCCACTGTTGGCGCCGGCGATGCTGAAGGCCTCATGCTTGGTGCCGGTGAGATGCGCGGTGCCGCGCGCTGCGCCGATCGCACATTTCATAACCTCGAAGCGACAGTCGTTGACTTCAGCATTGTTTGAGAGCTTGGCGAAATTCTGCGACGACGGCTCGATCGCGATCGCCCGGTGCGAGCCGAACGGGCGGCTCGACACCAGGACCGACCAGTAGCCGTAGTTGGCCCCGCAATCGATCAGCGTGTAGTCGACGTCGGCGGAATGGCGGAACAGCAGCTCGAGCTCGTCTTCGTAATGATAGGACCGGTTGAGCAGCTTGCTCCAGTAGCCGTCGCCATAGGGAAACTCGAAGACAGCGTCTTTGTTGAGCCTGATCGCGATGTTGCGTTCCGGCAGCGTCTTGCGCAGCAGGTTGGCGCAACCGATGTAGCCGCGATGCGAGAAATGGGAGGAGATCTTCGAGCCGGTCGCCAATGCCAGCGCAGCCGTGCGTTCCCAGAGGTTTGCACCCTCCAGGGCTCCTGAAGCACGGTCGAACTGGATTGGCGCCTGCGCCATCACCGATCAACCTCTCCGAACACGATATCGAGCGAACCGAGGATGGCGGAGACGTCCGCGAGCAGATGGCCCTTGCAAAGGAAGTCCATCGCCTGAAGATGCGCAAAGCCCGGCGCGCGGATCTTGCACTTGTAGGGCTTGTTGGTGCCATCGGCGACGAGATAGACGCCGAACTCGCCCTTCGGCGCTTCCACCGCGGCATAGACCTCGCCTTCCGGCACGTGGAAGCCTTCGGTGTAGAGCTTGAAGTGATGAATTAAGGCTTCCATTGAGCGCTTCATCTCGCCGCGGCGGGGCGGGAAGATCTTGTGGTCCTGCACCACGACCGGGCCCTGCCCGTCCGGCGCTTTCAGCTTGGCGATGCACTGCTTCATGATCCGCACCGACTGTCGCATCTCTTCCATGCGGATCAGGTAGCGGTCGTAGCAGTCGCCGTTCTTGCCGATCGGAATGTCAAAATCCATCTCGGCGTAGCATTCGTAAGGCTGCGCCTTGCGCAGGTCCCAGGCCGCACCCGAGCCGCGCACCATTACGCCGGAGAAGCCCCATTCCCAGGCCTGCTTCAGCGTCACCTTGCCGATGTCGACATTGCGCTGCTTGAAGATGCGGTTGGCGGTCAGCAGCCGGTCGAGGTCGTCGACCACTTTGAGGAATGGATCGCACCAGGCGTCGATGTCGTCGATCAGCTTGGGCGTCAGATCCTGGTGCACGCCGCCGATGCGGAAGAAGGCCGCATGCATGCGCGAGCCGGAGGCGCGCTCATAGAACACCATCAGCTTCTCGCGCTCCTCAAAGCCCCACAGCGGCGGGGTGAGCGCGCCGACGTCCATCGCCTGCGTGGTGACGTTGAGCAGGTGAGAGAGAATGCGGCCGATCTCGCAATAGAGCACGCGGATTAGTTGGCCGCGCCGCGGCACCTCGATGCCGAGCAGCTTCTCGGCCGCGAGACAGAACGCGTGCTCCTGGTTCATCGGCGCGACATAGTCGAGCCGGTCGAAATAGGGAATCGCCTGCAGGTAGGTCTTGGCCTCGATCAGCTTCTCGGTGCCGCGATGCAAGAGCCCGATATGCGGGTCGACGCGCTCCACCACCTCGCCGTCGAGTTCCAGCACCAGCCGAAGCACACCGTGCGCGGCCGGGTGCTGCGGGCCGAAATTGATGGTGAAATTACGCAGGGTTTGGCTTTGTTCATTCATGGTGCGCCCTCCACTCCTGGGCGAATAGCGATTGGCGGACGGGCAACCTCACGACTTTGTCCCCGCCTTCTCGTCGCCGGGGAGCACGGGATAGTCCGCGCCTTCCCAGGGCGAGAGGAAATCGAACTTACGGAATTCCTGGTTGAGGCGAACCGGCTCGTAGACCACCCGCTTCTCCTGGTCGTCGTAGCGCACCTCGACAAAGCCGGTGAGCGGGAAATCCTTGCGCAGCGGATGTCCCTCGAAACCGTAGTCGGTCAGAAGGCGCCGCATGTCGGGATGGCCGGTGAAGATCACGCCATAGAGGTCATAGGCCTCGCGCTCGAACCAGTCGGCGCCCGGAAAGACGTCGATGATCGAGGGGACCTGCGTCGTCTCGTCGGCATGAACCTTGAGCCGGATGCGGGCGTTCAAGGTCGGAGAGAGGAAGTGGTAGATCACGTCGAAGCGCTTGTCGCGCGCCGGATAGTCGACGGCCGTGATGTCGGTGATGTTGACAAAGCGGCAGTTGGGATCGTCGCGCAGGAACTTCACGACATCCACGATTCTGCCGGCTTCGACCGCTACCGTGAGCTGGCTGTAGGCCACCTCATGTTCGAGCGCGGCGCCCGGAAGCGCGCTCACGATCCTTTGCCCCAGGGCGTCGAGCCTGCCGTCGTCCATCTCTTGAAACCTTTTAGCGTTCGATCGTGCCTGTGCGGCGGATCTTCTTCTGCAGGAGCAGCACGCCGTAGAGCAGCGCCTCCGCGGTCGGCGGGCAGCCGGGCACGTAGATATCGATCGGCACGATGCGGTCGCAACCGCGGACCACCGAGTAGGAATAATGGTAGTAGCCGCCGCCATTGGCGCATGAGCCCATCGAGATGACGTAGCGCGGCTCCGGCATCTGGTCGTAGACCTTGCGCAGCGCCGGCGCCATCTTGTTGGTGAGCGTGCCCGCTACGATCATCACGTCGGACTGACGGGGCGAGGCGCGCGGCGCAAAGCCGAATCGCTCGACGTCGTAGCGCGGCATCGAGACCTGCATCATCTCGACCGCACAACAGGCGAGCCCGAAGGTCATCCACATCAACGAGCCGGTGCGGGCCCAGGTGATGAGGTCATCGGCGGCGGCGACAAAGAAGCCCTTGTCCGACAGCTCGTGATTGACCTCGAGGAAATAGGGATCGTTGGCGCCGACCGGCTTGCCGGTCGAAGGATCCAGGATACCGGTCGCGGCTGGCGCAACCAGCGGGCCCTTGGTTGGGGTGGCGGTTGGGCTCAATCCCATTCGAGCGCGCCTTTCTTCCATTCATATGCAAAGCCAATCGTCAGCACGGCCAGGAACACCAGCATCGACCAGAAGCCTGCCGCCCCTAGCTTGCCGAACGCCACCGCCCACGGGAACAGGAACGCCACCTCGAGATCGAAGATGATGAAGAGGATGGCGACCAGGTAGAAGCGGACGTCGAACTTCATGCGGGCGTCATCGAAGGCGTTGAAGCCGCATTCATAGGCCGAGAGCTTTTCGGGGTCGGGCTGCTGGAAGGCAACCAAGAACGGAGCAATCAGGAGCGCCAGCCCGATCAAGGCCGCTACCCCAATAAAGACAACAAGTGGCAGATAGTTTTGCAGGATGCCGGTCATCGGCGCTTACCTTTTGCTGCGGTTTCGGGAGAGCCGCAGATTCGTCGATTTGGAATTATTCTGGGAGGCTTAGCGCAGTGCACTAAGTGGCGCAAGACAAGCTATTTTGACGCCTGCTATGCCCTGATGGGCTTGGGAAACACCACTTTAGTCCTTGATCCGCCAGTCTCTCGCGGGCCCGGCGGCAGGCGCTGCCGGGGTCTATTACACACCTGTCGCGCGCGCGCATCAGCTGGAGTTTTTTTCCGCCGCGAGCATGTCGGCGGCGCGTTCGGTCAGGCGGTCGATTTGGGCGAGGAGCATGGCGACCTCCTCCGGGCTCAAGCCTTCGAGCAGCCGCTCGTTGCGCTCCAGACCGCCAGCGACGATGGCATCATGGGCGGTTAGCCCCGACCGGGTCAGCCGGACCAGCACCTCCCGGCTGTCCCTGGGGTTCGCCGCACGCGCCACGAGCTTGCGCGCGACCAGCCCGGCCAGCGCGCGGCTGATCTGCCCCTTGTCCATGCCCACCGCCTCCGCCAGCCGCGCCACGCTCATCGGCGGCCGCCGCCCAAGCGAGGCGACCAACCCGAATTCCACCGACGAGAGCCCCGTCAGCCGCTTGTACCGCAGGATCGCGCCGCGCCTGAGCAGGTTCGCCAGCACCATCAGCCGCGACGACAACAGCGCGGTGATCGGCGCCGCCTCCTCCGCGTCCGCAATCGGCTCGGCCGGATCGGTCTTGGTCGTGGTCCGGGTCATAGGGAACAGCTCTGCCAAGAAAGTGCGGGCATGCCAAGCCCGCAACACGGATCGGGCGCGATCGTTGACATTGTCATCGATCTAAAGTTCACTCGAGTCAAAGCCAGCCGACAATGCGTGGGGAAGGAACCATCATGAACGTCACCCAGCGGGACCGCGATCTCGGCACGGCCTATGCAATGAAGCCGGCGAAGACCCGGACCGAACTGACCTCGGTGGTCCGCGGCAGCCCGATGGGCGAACTGCTCCGCCGCTACTGGCACCCGGTCGGGCTCGTGTCCGACGCCACCGACATCCCCAGGAAAGTTCGCGTACTCGGCGAGGACCTGGTCCTGTTTCGCGACCGAGGTGGCCGCGTGGGCCTGTTGCATGCCCGCTGCTGCCATCGCGGCACCACGCTCTATTACGGCAAGGTCGAGGATGACGGCATCCGCTGCTGCTATCATGGCTGGAAATTCGACACGCAAGGCCACTGCCTGGAACAGCCCTGCGAGCCCGATGGCGGCCGGTTCAAGGACAAGGTTCGCCAGCCCTGGTACCCGGTGCAGGAGCGCTACGGGCTCATCTTCGCCTATCTGGGCCCGGCCGAAAAAATGCCGGTGCTGCCGGCCTACGAGTGCCTGGAGACGATGGACGACGGCGAGTTCGTCGAGGCCGATGATTCCTCGATCGGCGGCGGTGGACCCGCCGTCATCCCATGCAACTGGCTGCAGCATTTCGAGAATGTCGTGGATCCCTACCACGTGCCGGTGCTGCATGGCTCCTTCAGCGGACCCCAGTTCACCAACATGATGGCCTCGATGCCGGAGGTGACCTTCGAGATCTCGCCCCGCGGGGTGACGGTGCGCTCGGTTCGCCGCCAGGACGATGGCAAGGTGTTCCACCGTGTGACGGAAGCCGCACTGCCCACCTTGCGCGTGGTGCCCAATCCGCGCGTGGCGCAATTTGCCCGCGTCGAATCGATCGGCTGGACCTTGCCAATCGACGACACCTCGTTCCGGATCTATGTCGCAGGCCGCGTCAAGAACAAGGGCGACATCGGACGCATGCGCTCGAAGTTCAACGGCAAGTTCTGGTGGGACATGACGGAGGAAGAGCACCAGCAATTCCCCGGGGACTATGAGGCGCAGGTTGGCCAGGGGCCGGTGACCGTGCATTCCGAGGAGCATTTCGGCCAGAGCGACCGCGGCATCCTGATGGTCCGGCGCATGCTGGGCGACCAGCTCGAGGCGCTCGCCGCGGAACGCGATCCGATCGGGGTTTCGTTCGATGCGGAGGCGGAGCCCGTCAGGTTCGAGGCCGGAAACTATATCCGCGAGGCGTAAGTGCTCGCGGCCAGACAAGAACAAGACATCACGGGGAAGGAAACATGGTCGATCTCGCTCCGGCGGCGAGCGCGGAACTGCGCTCTTCAGCTGCCGCCTCGCCGCGGCGTTATTACGTGCTCGCGATCCTCACCCTGGTCTATGCGCTCAATTTCCTCGACCGCACCATTTTCAACGTCCTGATCGAGCCGATCAAAAAGGAATTCGCGCTCAGCGACACCACCATGGGCCTGCTCGCGGGGTTCGGCTTCGTGCTGTTCTATTCCCTGCTCGGGATTCCCATTGCACGGATCGCCGACCGGGTCAGCCGGCGCAACATCGTCGCGCTGGCCTTTGCGTTCTGGAGCGCCATGACGTTCCTGTGCGGGCTAGCCTCCAGCGTCACCACGCTGGCGCTGGCGAGGATCGGCGTCGGCATCGGCGAATCCGCCGGCACACCGGCCTCGCAGTCCCTGCTCGCCGACCTCTTCGACAAGAACGAGCGGCCACGCGCGCTCGGCATCTATGCCATCGGCACCTATCTCGGCGTCTTCCTCGGCTATTTCATCGGCGGCTGGGTCAGCCAGCATTATGGCTGGCGCACCGCATTCTTTTCAGCCGGGCTGCCCGGCATAGCCCTCGCTGCACTGCTGTGGCTGACGATTGCCGAGCCCAAGCGGGGCGCCATGGCCGAGACGTTCGTGCCGGAGCCGATCGGCCCGACCCTGCGGTTCCTCGCGACCCAGCCGAGTTTCGTCATCGTGCTGATCGGCTTTTGCCTGACGAGCTACACCAATTACGCGACCGCCGCGTGGATTCCTCCCTTCCTCGCCCGCGTGCATCATCTGTCGAGCGCCGAGATCGGCACCTATGCCGGCACCTTCAAGGGCCTTTGCGGCATCGCCGGGACGCTCGTCGGCGGGCTGGTGGTGGGGAAGATCAGCCGGCAGGACGACCGCTGGAAATTGTGGGCGCCGGCGATCATGTCGGGGCTCGCTGGCCCCGTCTTCGCGCTGTGTATGCTGACACCAAGCTTTGTCACCATGGTCGCGGCGCTCGCAGCGACCTCGTTCCTCGTCGGCTTCCATCTCGGCCCGATCTTTGCCATTGCGCAAACCGTCGCGCGGCCTAGCATGCGGGCGTTGGCCTCCGCGCTCGTGCTGTTGACGGCGACCTGCTTCGGCCAAGGCGTTGGCCCGCTCGCAGTCGGCATGATCAACGACGCGTTGAAAGGGGCATTGGGCGCGGATGCGGTGCGCTATTCCCTGCTCTCGGCAGCCGCCACCACGACGCTGGGAGCCCTCTTGTTCGTCTGGGCCGCCCGCTTCATCCGCGCCGATATCGCGCGGGCGAAGTAGCCGTGCCAAGGCGCCTGAGCTGAACGCGCAGCCAGACCCAGACGACGACCGCCACCGGCGATCCGACCAAGGCCGATGACAAATGCTGCCCGGCCGCGCCGACCGACAGCCCAATCGCGAGGCCGGCCATTGTCAGCGCGCCGATGGCGGCCGGCGCACCGAACACGCGCCATCCCCTCGATTGCTTTTTCATTGCAGCAGCGCCGGCGCGGGCGAGGCCGCGGGAGGCGCCCGCTTCCGCCGCCCCGCCAGCCATAGATAAAGCCCGCTGCCAATCACGACGATCGTCATCACGTCGAGCGCGGCCCAGACCACCTTGAGCGGCATGCCGCCATAGTCGCCGAAATGCAGCGGTTGCGACAGCAGCAGCGCCTGCAGATAGATCGGCAGCGCGCGGCTGTCCGCGACCTCGGCCGTCTCGCCATCGAGCAGCACCGGCTTCAACAGGCGCGACGTCAATGGCGTATCGCCGCGCATGAAGGCTACGAAGTGATGCGAGCTCGAGAACGGCGTACCGGGAAAGGCGATGAAACTGATCTCCATCCCGGGCGCCGCGAGCTTCGCCCGCACCACCACATCGTCCAGTGAGGCCAGACGCGACGGCGGTGGCCTGCCGGCATAGGGCGCAACCATTTGCGCAAGCTCGGTTGCCTTCCACCGGCTCAGCATCAGCTCCGCCCAGGTGTTGACGACTCCGGTCAAGCCGACCACCAGCGCCCAGACGATTGTCACCGCACCCAAGAGATTGTGCCAGTCGAGCCATTGGACGCGGCGCGTGCTGCCCTGCCGGATGGTCGCAAAGCGCAGGCGACGGGTGAACGGCCAGTACAGCACCACGCCCGAAATGATCGCGATGGCGAAAAGCAGGCCCATGGCGCCTAGAAATAGCTTTCCGGCCTGGCCCGCGAACATGTCGGTGTGAAGCTTCAGCACGATCAACATCGGCCCGGCGCCGACCGGCCCGAGCAATTTTGCGGTAACGGCATCGAAGGCCCGTACTGTCGCGTTGTCGGGAATCCCGTCCGGCGCGCCGTTGGTGAAGGCCGTGATGATCCCGGGCTCGTCCTTGTCCCAGGAGATGTACTGCAGCACCCGGCCGGGATCGGCAGCAAGCGCTGCGTCCGCAATCCTTTGCACCGGCGCGGCGGGTTGCGCCGCGGCCGGATCCGACTGCGGTGCATAGCCCAGGAGCTCGTCGATCTCGTGATGGAAGATCAGCGGCAGGCCCGTCAGGCAGAGCAGAAGGAGGAACACGGTCGAGATCAGGCTGGTCCAGGTGTGGACCACGGACCAAAGTCTGACCGTCCGCGCCTTCACGAGGCCGCCTCCTCAGCCGTCATCACCATTTGTAGGAGACGCTGGCGGTGATCCGCCGACGGTCTCCGTAGAAGCAGGACGAAGCCGACGCGCAGCTTGCGACATAGATCCTGTCGGTCACGTTGATAACATTCAGTGCGGTCCGCCAGTTCTTCCATTCGTAGTGGAGCCCGAGATCGCCGAGCACGACCGCGGGAACCTCGAGCGTGTTGGCGGCGTCGGCCCAGGAGGAGCCGACGTAGCGTACGCCCGCCCCGAAGCCAAATCCCGTCAGCGGTCCCTGCTTGAAGGTGTAGTCCGCCCAGCCGGACGCCATCACCTCCGGCGTATTGGTCGGCGTTTTGCCGATCAGCGACGGATCGAGGTCCTTGCTGGTGAAGATGTGGTAGCCGGTGACGGCGCCGATCAGCTTCAGCTCCGGCGTGACATTGGCCACCGCCTCGATTTCCATGCCGCGCGAGGTGACCTCGCCGGTCTGGTTCTGCAACAGCACGTTCGTGGGATCGGTCGTCAGCGCGTTCTGACGCTTCAGATCGAAGGCCGCGACCGTGAAGTAGCCGTCGAAGCCCCTGGGCTGGACCTTGAGGCCGGCTTCGACCTGCTCGCTGGTTTCAGGCAACAGCAACTGGTTCTCTGCATTGAGGCCGATGACCGGATTGTAGCCTGTCGCGTAGGAGACATAGGGCGCGAGACCATCGTCGAAATTGTAGATCAGTCCGGCGCGCCCACTGAACTGGCTGTCCTCGCGGCTCGCAACCGTAGCCCCGCTGACACGGTCGGCCTGGCTGGTCTCGACCCAATCATTGCGGCCACTCAACACCAGCGTGAAATTGCCGAGCTTGATCTGGTCCTGAAGATAGGTGCCGGTCTGCTTCTGCGTGATGAGGTAATTCCTGAACGGCGCGCTCGTCAGTGGAATGTCGATTCCGTAAACAGGATTCAGCACGTTGATCGACGGGACCGTGCCAAACTGGAAGTTTTGGTAGTCATCGATCTGGTAGCCCCTCAGGTCGACCCCGAACAGCATCGTGTGCTTCACCGGACCGGTGTCGAAACGGTATTCCAGCTGATTGTCGAGATTGGCCTGGTTGGCGGTGTCCTTCGCATACCAATTGTAGCGCGCGAGGTCGCCGGCCGCCTCGTTGGCGTAACCATTGCCGATGTAGCCGCGATAGGTGACGTCGACGTGCGCGAAGCGGGCATTCTGCCGGAATGTCATGCTGTCGGAGAGGTTGCGTTCGAACTGATAGCCGAGCATCTCCTGCTCTCGCGTGAACTTGTCGACGCTGGGATCGCCGACAAAAAAGCTTGTCGGGATGCGACCGAACGGTGCATTGGTCACCGTCCCCTCATAGGGCAGGAAGTTGATGCCGCGAGTATCCTGCCTCGACGCTGACGCCAGCACGGTGAAGGTCGTGTCGGCATCCGGCTTCCAGGTGACCGACGGCGCGATGAAGTAGTTGTTGTCGGGCGTGAAGTTGACCTGCGTTCCGCCGTTCTGGACTTGCCCGACGAGGCGATAGAACAGCTTGCCGCTTTCGGTCGACGTTGCGACTGGTCCACCGAAATCAAAGCCGACATAGGCGTTGCCGAAATTGTTGACGCCGGTCTCGACATAGCGGATCGGCTCGGCCGGCGGCATCTTGCTGATGACATTGACGATGCCACTCGGGCTCGAACCGCCATAGAGCACAGCTGATGGACCACGCAACACCTCGACGCGCTCCATGTCCGGAGGCTGCAGCTTCCAGCTTGCGTAGGACGTGTAGAAGAGCTGCATGCCGTCCAGGAACAGCCCGACGTCGTCGGACTTGAAGCCGCGGATCAGCCACCAGTCGTTGCGGGTGTCCGCACCGAAGGTTCCGGCGCGCACGCCCGCGGTATAGCGCAGCACCTCGTCCAGCTTGTTCGGCTTCTGGTCGCGGATCTGATCGGTGCCGATGACGGAGACCGACTGCGGGGTTTCCATGATCGACGTATTGGTCTTGGTGCTGGACGAGCTGCGGTTGGCGACATAGCCCCGGATCGGGCCACGCGGCGTCTCGACAAATTCGTGCTTGCCCTGCGGTTTTGCTGATTGCGCGGCCTGCACGGTTCGGCGCGGCCGGCGCTCCGCCTGCGATCCGACGCGGCGCCGCGGCGCTGCGGGATTGACCGTAACCGGCGGAAGACTTTGTGCACCAGCGGACTGGCCTGACGATCCTGACTGCTGTGCAACGGAAACCTGCGGCCACACGACAACGACGGACACGGTCGCCAACGCGGCGATCCGCAACAGACCAAACGAGTTCAACGCGCCACCCCAACTCTTGATTGAGAGCATCGTCACGTCGTTTTGATTTTCGACGACGTGCCGTGAGAGCGACGCTTATGCGAAGGGTTGCGATTTAACTAATTGAAAGCCTCTTAGAGCCGTTCTTAGAGACTCTCTTAGAAGCGCTCTTGGTCAGAGCTGCGACGTCATGTCAGCTTGCCCGTGTATTGCTCGAGCTTCTCCCAGGCTTCGTTGCCGTAGCTCTTCTGCCATTGGGCGTAGAAGCCTGTTTGCACCAACGCGCTGCGGAATTGCTTGGGATCGGGCGTGTTGAACACCATGCCTTTGCCCTTCAGCTCGCTCTCCAGCGAGCGGTCCATCGCCAGAAGATCGGCACGCTCCTTCACCGCGGCTGCATCGAAGCTTTCGTTGAGGATGGAAAGCAGATCAGGCGGCAGGCCTGCGAGCGCGCGGCGATTGGCGATGACCCAATAGCCGCTCCAGCAATGGTTGGTCAGCGCGCAATATTTCTGCACCTCGTAGAGCTTGCCGGTAGACACCTGCGCCAGCGGATTTTCCTGCCCCTCCACAATGTGAGTCTGCAGCGCCGAATAGAGCTCGCTGTAGCTGATGCTGGAAGGCAAGGCGCCGAGGCCTGAGAACAGCGAGGTCAGAAGCGCAGTGACGGGGACGCGGATCTTGAAGCCCTTGAGGTCGTCGACGGCATTGAGCTGGCGGCTTGAGGACGAGGTGATCTGGCGAAAGCCGTTGTCCCAGGTCTTCCGCATCGGCACGACGCCGGCCTTGCCGATGGCGTCGCGGACGAGATCGCCGACGGCGCCGTCCATTGCCGCCCAGACCTGGTCGTAGGACTGGAAGGCGAAGCCGACGCTGGGCAGGCCCGACAGCGGCACCAGGGTCGAGAGCGTCATGGAGGGCGCGGCGAGCAGCTCGATGCCGCCGGCCCGGAGCTGGGAGAGCATCTCCGGGTCGCCGCCGAGCTGGCTGTTGGCAAAGACAGTGACGGCCAGCCGGCCAGCGGACCGATCGCCCGCCTCCTTGGCCGCCTCGGCGAGCCGAACCGTCAGAGGATGGGTATCGGGGGTGTTGACGCCGAGCTTGAACTCGAACTCGGCCGCGGCATTGGCCGGCCTGGCCAGAATTGCGGCCGCACAGACGGCCGAAGCCGACCCGAGCAGGGCCCGGCGGGTCATTTTCTTCATTTTTTTGCCTCCCGGGCGCTTGATTGCACCCCAGCGGCAGTTTCAGCCGAAGCAGTCTGACCCGCAAGGGCCGCATGATACCAGCCACACGCCCCCGCGAAACCATTTTGGGAAAACAACGAAACCGGGGTGAAACAGAGGGCGTCTATCCCTCCCATCAGACAGAAGGCGCTTCTGAGACGCCTTGGGAGGCTAAGATGAACCACTCCATTCATTCGGCGGACCGTGCGACCCACCTGAAGATCGTGGTGGTGGCGCTGGTTGCCGGTATCGCGGTGGCGGCGTTCGGTATCGCGACCCGCAACAACGTCGATTATTCGCAGACCGCCCGGGTAATCAAGGCCGACAAGCCGGTCATGGTGACAACCTCGAATACGACCGCCGTGCGCTAAGCCAATCGGCCTCTCTCACGGAGTCTTGACGGGCCGCCTTTCCGGCGGCCTTTTTGCTGGGCCGCTGACCGCAATGGAGAACCCGGAGACTACTGCTGCAAGCCCTTGATTTAATGGCGGCAGAAACCGGGCTCGAACCCGAGACCTCCGCCGTCACAGGGGCGGTAAAGGCGCTGCAACAGTTGAATAAGACTGTCCGCGCTGAGCGGTATTCGGCGATGTCAACAAATGACGCATGGGCCAAGGAAGAGACGCGGCTTCGTCTCCCGGAGGAGCCAAGCCGCGTCAGGCCGACGGATTGGGCTGGAGGCTCAACGGCCGTCGACCCGTGAATCAATCACTGGGCGGACGCGCAGTTCCTACGGCGGCCTCACTACGCCGCCCGGTTGCCGGTGCAGCAAATTTGGGAAACAGCCGAGCCGCGAGCGACGGAAATCGATGCTTGACTGCGACGTGCCGTCGATTGCTCCGGCGATCGAGGACGTGATGATATGAACGCCGATGAGCCCGCGGCTGCAGACTGGCCCCTGAACGCGTGCCCGGATCCCGGTTCCGCGCCAGAATGAATCCCCCGCGTTGCCGGATTTGGGTCGCATTGCAACCCAAGTCGCGGCCAAAGGTCGTGCCCGGGCGGGGCGCAACACCGGGGGTTTCCATGTCCGGTCATTTGCGATTTTACTTTGTCGCTTTTCTCCTCGTAGGTCTCTCGACGTCGCCGGCATCCTCGAATCCCTTCGACGCCTTGTTCAATTCCGCTCCCGCAGAAGCCACTGCGCCCGCTCCGGCAGAAACCACTGCCCCCGCTCCCACCGAAGAGGGGTGCTTGCCGCAACCCGGCAAGTCGACGGCCGAGGGCCAGCACTGGGTCTATCGTTACGACGGCCACCGCAAATGCTGGTTTCAGGCCGCCGAGGCGACCGTGAAGAAATCGGCTCGTCACGCCGCGAAACCTCGTGCTGCCGATCCCAAAGAAAACGACTCCGCGCCGCGCAACCGGAGAGCGGTCGTCGATGCCCGCACGGAGCTGCTAGGCCCCGCGCCGTCGGAAGCGCCCCAGCCAACGCCGCCCGCCCCCCGAACTCAGCTGGTCGATGCCGCTCCGGTCCCGCTTACGGCGGACGCAGCGCCGCAAGCGCCGGCATCAGTCGTTACCGAGCCCGCGACCAATCGGCTCACGGCCGACCAACCAATGCCACGTCAAGTTGATGTGGACGCGCTTCTGGCTGCTGCTCCACCCGCCGGCGATGCGGCCGCCACCGTACCTCCAGCGAGCCAGGTTGCCGGTTCCAACCCTGACACGGGCGGCGGCGGGGGCGGATGGACGGCAACCTGGCCCGGTCTGCTACTGATGGCGCTCGGGCTTGCCCTCCTCCTACGCGTCCTCCGCGCGAGCCGGACGGTTCGGGTGGACGGTGTCGTCCGGGCTATTTCTCCATCGGTGGAGGGAGCTGGCGGCCATCGCAGACGACGGGCTCGGGAGCCGGTGTTCGCCTTCGGTCCGGCTAGATTTGATCGTCCGGCGGACAAAAGCCTTTTTAGGCCGCGCAACGCAAGGCCGGCAATCTAAGAGAGCGCCTGTCAGCTCTCCAGAAATGCCTTCTTCTGCATCAGCCCTTCGCGCTCCAGCACCGCTTTGGGATAGAGAAGGCCATCGGCTGTCACCAGATCGAGCGGCCCGTCCTGACTTCGCATTCGGGGCCAATTCCAGACTCATGCATCGAAGCAATTGCGCCCTATTCGATCACTTCGTCAGCGCGCGCGAGCACGGTCGGGGGAATGGTGATGTCCAGTGCTTTCGCAGTCTTCAGGTTGAAAACCATCAAGTATCTGGACGCCTGCTCGACTGGCAGCTCAGCCGGGCTGGTGCCTTTGAAAATTTTGTCAATATAGGATGCGGCACGTCGATACAGATCGTTTAAATCCGCGCCATAACTGACAAGACCACCCGCGTCCACGTTCGCTCTGTTTGCGAAGATCTCCGGCAACCGATGCTTCATCTGAAGGTCGGCCAGGAGTGCGCCCTGTGCGGTGTAGAGTGGTGAAGATAAGACGAGAACACCACTGACCCGTTCTCGCGACATCGTCGCGAACGCTTCCTGGATCTCGGAGACAGTTCCAGCTTGAGCCAAGACCAGTTGGACTCCAAGCTTGTCGCTTACAGCCTCAACCGCCCTTACCGCAGATGGGTGCGACGGCGTCGTGGGATTCCAGAGAACACCAATCCGAACCGCGTCGGACAACGTTTCCCTCAAAATCTCCAGCTCTTTGACGGAGATCTCCGTGAGAAGCATCGACATGCCGGTGATATTTCCGCCAGGGCGCGAGAGGCTCGCGACATCTCCCAGGCCGACCGGGTCGGCATGTTGAGCGAAGACAATGGGGATCGTGTTTGTCGCACGTCGGGCGGGCTCCACCTGCGTTGAGGCGGGCGCAAAGATAACATCGACGTTCATTCGAACGAGTTGGGTTGCGAGATCAAACGTTTGGTCGGCTCGCTCCGCCCATCGGAACTCAATCGCGATGTCCTTGCCATCGACATAGCCGAGATCGCGCAGGCCGCTCCGCAGAGCCTCAACTTCGCTCGTCCAACTGGAGGCAGGGCCAAATCCCAGGTATCCGATCCGCCGCACCTTTGTCGCTTGCTGCGCTCGCGCCGCAAGCGGCCAGAGAGCCGCCGCACTACCAAAAAACGTAACGAAATCGCGCCGTCTCATATCCGCCACTCGCGCAGGTTCGCCGCTCGAATTAGCCAAGGTTCAGCATGACGAAATCATGCCCTCTCATTCGATCACCTTGTCGGCGCTCGGCAACAATTCTGCTTCAAAGGCGGTAATCTAGGCCTATGACGGAGATTTGGATAGCGGAACAGAAAGCCAATGTCGCAGATGGGTCTTTGCGTCGCTGTCCCTCAAGCGCGCGCAACCGCCGATGTCTGCTTCACCCCCGGACGCGACTGAATTATTGTGTTGCCGCGAAATGTCGCGAAGGGCCATGTGTGGACGGCTCCGGGTTGGCAAGAAGAATCTTCACTTCGCAGTAATGGTCGGAGCAGCCATGTGTTCGGCCTGTTTGCGCGGTACTCATGACCGCTGGCCATAATGCCCTCCGCGGATCAGGTCCCGGTCAAAAGCACGCATTCGATGATGCTGTGGCCCGTGTGGGTTGTCCTGATCGCCGGATCGACCGGCACTGCATTAAGTGCTGTTCGCCTTCCCAACCATTACGTCACGCCGGGGCTCTCGCGCCGGTGGAGGAGCCGTCAACAGCATCAGAAGCAGACCTTCAAGGCTTTAGGCGTTCCCTATATGACCTTTCCGGGATTCATAATGTCGTCCGGATCGAACGAGCGCTTGAGCGTTCGCATTACCCCGACCGCAGCCTCCCCAAACTCCGGAACAAGGAAATGCTTCTTGCCCTCGCCAATCCCGTGTTCGCCGGTACAGGTCCCGTCCAAGGCGATCGCCAGCTCCGCTAGCCGTTCGATGAAAGCCTTGGCACGCGCGATCTCATCTAAATCATCCATCATGACCATTAAGCTGGCGTGAAAATTTCCGTCACCTACGTGGCCGACGATCGGCGCGATCAATCCAGCCCGCTCAATCTCTTGCTTGGCAGCATTGACGCATTCCGCGAGCCGCGAGATCGGCACGCACACGTCGGTAACGACCACCTTGGCGCCAGCGCGATATGATGTAATCGCCCAGAACATGTCGTGCCGAGCCTGCCACAGCCGAGTTCGGTCCTCCGGCGCCCTCGTCCATTCGAAGCCACCGCTCCCGAATTCGGTAGCGATCTCACCGAACCGCGTCGCTTGTTCGGCAACCCCTGTCTCGGAGCCGTGAAACTCAAGAAAAAGCATAGGTTGCTCGGGAAGGTTCAGTTTCGAGTATGCATTGCTGACGCGCACCTGCATCTCGTCCAGAAGTTCGACCCGTGCAATTGGAATACCCGACTGGATCGCTGTGATGGCAGCCCGGCAGGCTTCATCAACCGAAGGAAAGCGGCAAACAGCGGCGGACATTGCTTCGGGAATGCCGTGCAGCTTCAATGTGAGTTCGGTGATAACCCCGAGCGTGCCTTCCGCTCCAACGATCAGCCGTGTCAAATCGTACCCGGCCGAAGTCTTCCGCGCGCGACGTGCCGTGGTCATCAGCTCACCGTTTGGCAAGACGACCTTCAAGGACAGAACGTTGTCCTTCATCGTGCCGTACCGCACCGTGGTCGTTCCCGATGCGCCTGTCGAGGCCATGCCACCTAGCGAAGCGTCGGCAGAGCTATGGCCGAAACTGGGTGATGACGGGTTGAGAGAGGCGGCGTATCGAGGCGGGTGTCGAGCCTGCCAGAACCTCAAGGAGAGCGATACGCCATGACCGAGACTACCAACGTTTTTGCTTTTCGTCAGCCCTCCGCGGTTGACGATCCACTGACCGATATCCTCCGCGCCGGGGCGCGCGACCTGCTCGCCAGGGCGGTCGAGATCGAGGTCGACACGTTTCTGGCCAGCACGTCCGAGCT
>NZ_AXAI01000044.1 GCF_000472425.1 Bradyrhizobium sp. Tv2a-2
GTGGCCTCCGCTTCAATTTGATATTTGTCGCCTCGCGGAAGAATCAAGAGACCTCGATCCGCGCCCGCATGTTCGATCGCCAAACTCATGAGCGTGTTGATTAACTTCTCGAAAACGATTTCGCCTGACACTGCTTCCGAGACCCTGATTACGGTAGCCAAATCGAGCTGCTCGATGGGNGTCACTATCGTCGCCGTGGAATCCGGGATCGACTTGTCCACCTTGAGGTGCGGATAAAGCTCATCGAGTTGGCGAACCTTTCCGTCGGCTCCCCAGCGCTGGTAGCAGGCCCGCGCGGCCCGCAAATAGGTCGCCGCGATTTTCTCGTAACCGCGCTCCGCGTAGAAACGCCCGGCAATCTCGTTGGCAATCGCCTGGTTGTGCACGAACCCGTATTTGTGAGCCTCGCGGATGGCCTTGTCGTACAGCTCCTGAGCGTTCAGTACCCGGCCCTCAATGCGGGCAATCTCGGCGCCGACCAAGGCAGCGCGGTCTTCGAAGGTTTCGGGGTTGACCTCCGCCCACAATTGGAGCTGCCGGTGGTGGTCCAGCACAGAATCCAAATGCCTCTGCCTCTGCTCTGGCGTGGCGTGATCCCAGACCGCCGCATGCGCCAGCGCGCTATAGAGTTGATACTCCGCTGACTCGAACATTGCCGCCGACGTCCAAAGCAGCGGTTCCGCGTGCAACGAGGCGTCGACCGCCGACGCAAGGTCTCCGGCGAAAAAGTGCGCCTGCAGCTTTCGCGTCCAGTAATAGAACTCGGCGAGCACCAGATCGGGGCTCTTGGCCAAGCGGCGTTCGGCATCGATTTCGCTGTATCCCTCATGATCCAGGCACCCGAACCTCGCAGTCAGCCCGCGCAAAGTGAGGATCAAACCGAGTTGCGCTCCGCAGCGCTCGATGGCCAGGCCGAAACGCACCCGCCGAGCAAATGCCAGGCCGTTCTCGCATTCCTTTTGCACTTCCGCGAGTGGATCCCCGGCGGCGAGACAAACCGTGACGGTCAGCAGCTCGCACTCGGCTGTCAGATACTCGATCGAGAAGATGAGCTGGCGATTACGTTCCCAAGTCTCTTCTGCAAGAAGGGCTCTGCCGGACCTGAGATACTTGAGCGCCGAGTCGTATGCTGTCGAGAGTTTCGCGCGCCGGCCTGCGATCAGATTCAGTTCTGCGACGCGCTCGCGATCCTCGACCGAGGTGATGAGATAGGAGCCCCGGTTGAGTTGATTGACGATCTCAAATATCGCCTCCTCACGTTTTTCAGCGGGCGTGCGCTCGGCGAGGAGCATTCCGATGCGCAGGTGGGCTTCGGCACGCACCTCCTTCGGAATCAGCGAGTAGGCGGCTTCCTGCACGCGGTCGTGCAGGAAGCCGTAGGAATTATCCGCACGGAAGATGAGGCCCGATCGCACGGCTTCCCAGAGATGGTTGTGCATGTCCTCGACCGAGCCCTGATATCCCAACCGCAGCATCTCGAACTCTGCACTGTTGCCCATGCAGGCGAACTGCCGGAGTACCTTCTGGGTTTCTGGCGGAAGGCGCTTCAACTTCTCGACCATCAGCTCTACAACATTATCCGTGAAGCCTTTGGCACGAATGCGGAGCAGGTCCCATACCCAGCGCCGCGCGCGATAATCAAATTTCAGCAGGCTATCGTCCGCCAAAGTGGAAATGAACTGGATTGCGAAGAACGGGTTGCCCGTGGTCTTTTCGTGAATCAAGTCTGCCAGTGGGGCGGCGCGCTCCAGTTGGCAGTGAAGGGAGTCCACAAGCAGTTTGGCTAGATCGTCGCGACCGAGTGGTGTGAGGACGATGTCCTGCACTGCCGCTCCGGCCTGACGGATCGCTTCTAGCTTACGTACCAGCGGGTGGGTGGCATCGACCTCGTTGTCCCGATACGCACCAATGAGCAGTAAATGCTGCAAATCGTTGCGGGTCAGCAGATCTTCGAGGAGGTCGAGTGTGGCGACATCCAGCCATTGCATGTCATCGAGGAAGAGCGCGAGCGGATGTTCAGGTCGCGCAAATACGCCGATGAACTGTCGAAATACGATCTGAAAACGTCTCTGCGCGTCCTGCGGCGGCAGTTCGGGCACTGGCGGCTGCTCACCAATGACATGCCTCAATTCCGGGACGAGATCGACGAGGAGCAGTCCGTTCGGACTCAGCGCCTCACGAAGTGAGTCCTGCCATCTGCGCAGGTCTTCCTCGTTCTGGCTGAGCAGTTGCCGGATGAGGCTCTGAAACGCCTGGGCCAGCGAGGCATGCGGAATGTCGCGCTTGTATTGGTCGGATTTGCCTGCCGCAAACAAGCCGCGTGGCGGCACGAGTGGTTTGTGGAGCTCATTGACGACTGCGGATTTGCCGATGCCAGAGTATCCGGAGACCAGCACCAGTTCCGCTCGGCCACCGCCAACGATGCGGTCGAAGGCGGTGAGCAGAGCGTCAACTTCGCGTTCCCTCCCATACAACTTCTCGGGGCTCATGAAGCGATCCGGGGTGTCGTGAGAGCCAGGAGTGAAGTCATCGATCGACCCCTGGGACTCCCATTGGGACAGGCAGCGCCGAAGATCGCTCTCAACTCCCACCGCTGTCTGATACCTCTCCTCCGCCGTCTTGGAGAGCAACTTCATCGTAATCGCGGAGACCGAGGCCGGCACGCTTCCCACCCGTTCACTGGGTGCGGCTGGTTGTTTTGCGATGTGACAGTGCACCCATTCCATCGGGTCGGAGGCCGTGAATGGAAGACTCCCGGTCAGCATTTCGTAAAAAGTCACTCCAAGCGAGTAAAGGTCGCTCCGAGAATCGATCGAACGGTTCATTCGCCCCGTCTGCTCGGGTGCCATGTAGGCGAGCGTTCCCGCGATGAACTCGGGAGGTTCGGGCGACTGGCGCTCGCGCGGGAGTTTGGACGCAATCCCGAAGCCGGTGAGCCACGCGTTACCGGTGTCGTCGACGAGGACATTCGCAGGCTTGATATCCTTGTGTATGAGGCCCTGCTGATGGACTTGACCGAGCGTTCTTGCCAACCCAATGGCGGTGCTAAGGAAGCGAGTCAGATCGAGCGGTTGCCGCTGGTCACGCTCAAGAATCCGGTCCAGCGGCTGACCGCCAGGGTCCTTGAGTAAGAGGATCGTCCGCCCTTCGTGACGAGTAATGGCCAGAGGCTTGGCAGCCCACGCGGAATCGAGTTCGGCTGCGAACGAGTATTCGTGCATGAGCCGCCTGACACTCTGAGGCGACGGCTGTTCAAAGAGTGCGATCGCCAGGACCGGCGAGCGGTCGTCGTGCTTCCGGCCGCGGTAAAGGGTAAAGTCCGCGCTTTCCCGCAGGGGCACCAGTACGTACCCCGAGAGCCCCGGGATAGGTGACATTCTTGTCGCCACGGCATCACCACTTCGGAGTATCATTTGGACAGGACGCTAGAAAGATGCTCACAGGAACGAAGTATCAATGGCCGGCCGTAGAGTTGGTTCAATCTTTCTAACGAACTGAAATTTTCTAACGAGAACAAGCCAAGCAAGATGGCAACGGCCACTGGTGCTCTGGGAGTTGTCATTCTTAGGATATTGTTGTCTCGCGTTGGGGAGCGCCACGATAAAGATGTCGATGCAGACATCATCTCTGACTTGCAGGACTCAGCCGCGCCGGTCCCTCGGGTAATTCGCCAAAACGAGCGACCGCGCGACGCGCGCGGCCTGGTCGCGCACATCCTCCAGGTCGGCGATGGCGGCGCCGCAAGCAATACCCCTCGACGTAATGGAAGTAGAGCTGAGCCATCTTGCGGCACCATGATTTGCCTACCATCGGTAGCCTCTCTCAAAGCTCTTAGTCCCAATGGGCAGGTTCGTCCGTAAAATGGAGCCCGTCATCTAAACTGGCTTGTCCAGTTCTGTCGCAGGTGCATCCATAGTGCTATATGCTGCAGGAAAGGCGCACCGTGCAGCCGATGCGCGGTGTGAGCCGCGACGGCTTCTGTTCGCATGAACTTTCAGCTTTGAAACGGGAACTCGCGTATGGAAGAGGGCGTGCTTAGCAGGGTTCCAGTTTCAGGAGACCCGATCGTATTTGTGATCGATGATGATCCGCTCACTCGCGGGGCGCTCAGCAGCTTGTTCCGTTCGGTCGGGTTGAGCGTCAAAGCGTTGGCTTCCGCAACCGAGCTGCTTGAAAATCCATTACCCGCCGTTCCGAGCTGCCTCGTCTTGGATGTGAGACTTCCCCGGGTCAGTGGTTTCGAGCTGCAAGCGGAACTCGGCCGCTTAGGCATTGAAATACCCATCATTTTTATTACTGGTCATGGTGATGTTCCGATGTCCGTGAAGGCCATGAAGGACGGCGCGGTTGACTTCCTGACCAAACCGCTTCGCGAGCAGGAGATCCTTGATGCGGTCACCGGGGCGCTCGAGCGAGATCGAAGACGGCGCCGCGACGAGAAATCCAAGTTGGACAGGCGAGTCCGATTTGAATCGTTGACGCCCCGCGAGCGCCAGGTCATGTCGCTGGTGACGGCCGGCCTTATGAATAAGCAAGTGGCTGCGCGGATCGGAATAAGTGAAATGACGGTAAGGATTCACCGTGGCCACGTCACGCGAAAAATGGGCGCCAAATCACTGGCCGACTTGGTCCTGATGGCCGAAAGCCTCGGCGTTCGTGGACGACGTGACGACTGACTAGCACACACGTAGTATTTGCGACAAACCCGTTCCGTGGCACTGTGCGGTTAGGCCACGGGCTATTTGCTGCATCCCAAGCGGGAACAAACGATTGAAAGAAACGCCGCTCATATCGATCGTTGACGACGACGATTTGTCTCGGACCGCCGTTGAATCGCTCGTAAGATCGCGCGGATTTAGAGCCTGTACATTCGCGTCGGCTGAATCATATTTGCGGTCGCCCTTGGTGAAGAAAACCGAGTGCTTAATTGCAGATGTGCAAATGCCGCACGTGGACGGTCTTCAGTTGCAGCAGCATTTGTCTCTATTGGGTTTAGATACGCCGATCATTTTCTTAACGGCGTACCCGGACGATGCCATTGAGGCGCTGGCGTTGAAGGCAGGTGCTGTCGGTTTCCTGCAAAAGGGGCGCGATATCTGGGGAGGACGCTTCTTCGCCTGTTTGCAGGAGGCGTTAGCAAATCGAGGAGTTCCTGCCTCAAACTCGTAATCACCAGGCGAGTACTCAGTTCGATTTAGACCTCTTGCGTAGAGGTGAAATCTTGACCAACCCTGCTCAATCGGAAAGCGATGTGGATGCGTCGACTCTAGTTGGTGCTGCTCCCCTGGAGTCAATACTGTGTACGGAGGAGTTGCTTAGGCGCCCATCGCGTCCCATTGATCACGAGAAGGAAAATTCCGCACTCCTGGCGTTGGTTCGTGCACTCGCCGACTCCCCGCACACCATACTGCAGACGTTGGCTGACAAGGTCCTCGAGGTTTTGCAAGCTGATTCCGCCGGCCTAAGTCTGCTAACGAAAGATGAAAAGAGGTTTTACTGGGCGGCTATTTCCGGCGAGTGGCGGCCTCACGTCGGCGGTGGCACGCCGCGCAATTTCGGCCCTTGCGGCGATGTGCTCGACCGCAACATTCCTATGCTATTCACTCATTGGGAGCGGCGTTATCCTTATTTGAGCTCAGCGACGCCGCTTGCTACCGAAGGATTGCTTGTTCCTTTTCATGTAAAAGGTAAAGCGGTCGGTACGATTTGGGTGATCTCTCACGGGAGTCGCCGAAAATTTGATGCCGAGGATCTGAGGCTGCTCGAAAGCATGGGTCGTTTCGCGTCTGGCGCTTATCAAACTGTGCAGTCCATTGAGGAGCTCAAAGTCGAAATCGCCGCGCGCGAGAAGGCAGAGGCGGCGGTGCGCGAAATGGCAAGTGGATTGCAGGCCAAGATTCGACGTTTGCTCGACTCCAATATTATTGGTATCTTTATCTGGGTCGGTGACGGTGGGATCATTGATGCCAACAATACCTTTCTCAGTATCGTCGGATACTCACGACGGGATCTCGTGTCAGGCGGCCTCAACTGGAGGAAATTGACGGCTCCTGAATGGCGAGCTGTCGACGAGCAGCGTGTCCACGAGCTGCAGGTCACAGGAACCGCCCAGCCGTATGAGAAAGAGTATCTACACAGGAGCGGCGACCGCGTGCCGGTGTTGGTCGGTGCGGCAAAGTTCGAGGGCGCGGCGGACGAAGGCGTTGCGTTCGTGGTTGACTTGACTGATCGCAAAAGGGCGGAGGCGGCCGCTCGTGAGATTGAGCGACAGTATCAAGAGGTGCGTCAGGAGTTGGCGCATGCCAATCGTCTTGCGACAATGGGACAACTGTCGGCCTCGATTGCGCACGAAATCAACCAGCCGATCGGTGCGTCAATCACTAGCGCCAATGCCGCTTTGGCCTGGCTGCGCGCCCAACCGCCAGACGTAAAGGAGGTCGGGCAGGCGCTCGACCTTATCGTGGAGAGTGGCCTTCGAGCCGAAAAAGTGATTGACCGCATCCGTGCGCTTATCAAGAAGGCTCCGCCCCGAATGGAGAACGTGCAAATCAACGAAGCGATCTCAGAGGTACTAGCACTAGCTCACGGCGAAATTGCCAATAAAGGGGTTTCGGTGGAGACGCAACTTGCGGAGAGGCTGCCGGCTCTCAAGGGAGATCGCGTCCAACTTCAACAAGTGCTTCTTAATCTGCTCGTCAATGCCACGGAGGCAATGAGCGGAATGCGCGAGGGCGCTCGAGAATTGGTGATTAGCACAGCAAAGAGTAACTCGGATCACGTGCTTGTCACGGTGCAGGATACGGGTCCCGGCTTGGCTCCCGATGGCCTAGATCGACTTTTCGAAGCCTTTTACACAACCAAACCTAACGGTTTGGGAATGGGACTATCGATCTGCCGCTCGATTGTTGAGGCTCATCAAGGACGGTTGTGGGCAACCGCGAACAAGCCGCAGGGAGCCGTTTTTCAATTCATGTTACCCATGCCGCACGGCGAGAATGGCAACACCCGAGCTGAGTTTGGACGTGTGAAACCCAGACCATAATCGTGATTGGGATTCCCCCGGCCGCTCAAACGATCATCAAAACGGAGCTCTGCGCTTTAACTTCAAGTAGAGCTGATCGTCGACGACCTACGAAGTCTCTCTCCCTTAGCGGTCGGTTCGCCAAGCTCAGTACCTACTGGGCTGTCTGTCGTGCCCCGCATCCTGCCGGCGTCATGGGCCGCGGTAAGGACGACCCCTACTAAACGAAGCGAAAAACGAACTATCGTTTAGTTTAGAAAGATAAAAAAAACGAGATAGAATTCCGCAAGCCCTCGTCCTATGAACAATGTGGCAACGCAAAGGAGGTTGAAAATGGCAACCAGCGCAACAAGCACGATGATTTTGGATGGCGACTTCGACAAAATCGACTTCCGAGGAGAACTCGTCGACGGGCACCTCGTCGCAAATGGAATTCTTGCAGACCAAGCGGCAATGGATTCTATCCCAGTAGGGATATACGTTCTCGAAAAGGATGCCACCGTCGTCAAGTGCAACAAAGCTGCAATCGCGGGTTGGGGACGCACGCCGTCTCTGGGAACCTCGGAGAAGTATTGCGGGTCACATCTTCTTCGTTACCCCTCCGGAGAAGTGATGCCGCACGAACTTGCTCCGCCTTCCGTGGTGATCAACAACGGTGGCACCGTTCGGAACGCCGATGTGATTTGCGAGCAGCCCAACGGTAATCGTCTTCTGGCACTCGTTAATGTCTTTCCAATTCGTGACAACGAGGACGAAGTGATCGGAGCCGTCAACATTTTCCGTCACAATACCAGCAAGACTGTTCCTGGCTTGCTCTCCGAGTCTGCAAGTACCTCTAACTCTAAGATCGGTGAGGGGGAGCAGTAAGGCTCCCCTTTCGCTGCTTCGGGCTAGACTAGCATCTTGATAGGTCGTTTTGCGCGCATTTGCAGTGGAGCTATTTTGTGCAATCGAACGAGCGACGCGAACGGGAACGTGAGATGCATGCCGCTGGGCGGCTGCCCCCAGGACAGTCGCTGACGTTTAAGTGGCCGGTGTTGCATGTGGGCTCGGTGCCGCTCTTTAGTCCCAGGACGTGGGATTTTCGCGTATTCGGCCTGGTAGAGGAGCAGCTGCGGCTTACGTGGGAAGAGCTCTCCAATCTGCCGCAGAGCGAAGTATTTGCGGACATGCATTGCGTCAATGGCTGGAGCCGGTTCGACAACCATTGGGGAGGATTGCTCGCCGCAGAATTGATGAGGCGAGTGAAGTTGCGGCCAGAGGCGCGGCATGTGATCGTCCATGGCGAGAACAACTACACGGCAAACCTGCCAATCTCGGATTTTCTGCGCCCGACGACAATTTTCGCCCTGCGGCATGACGGCGAACCCCTTACGGCTGAGCACGGCTACCCGTTGCGCCTCGTGGTGCCAAACCTCTATGCATATAAGAGCGTGAAGTGGGTGCGCGGGATCGAGTTGTTGGATCGCGAATCGCCGGGCTTATGGGAATTTAACGGATATCACATTTACGGCGACCCGTTCAAAGAGCAACGATCTTCGAGCTGAACATCGGGGCGCAGACGCCTTGATCCTCGGTGACGTCGTGCATCAACGGCCTCGTGGGATGGCCGGCGAATTGGTTGTCCGTTTTTGTCAAAAGTGGCGTCAATGGTGGAAGCATTGACCGACACGCCACCGACCAGGGGGCTAGATCGCACAATGCGCAAGGCGATCGACCGCGAGCGCCTTGCGCGCCGACTCCGAACCCAAGGCGTCTGGGCGCCGATCTGATCAGCAATACCTCGACCATCGTGCATCACGCTGATCTAAACTTCGAGGCCGTGTACCTCGTGCAAAAGCGCGCGATGCTGGAGGTTCTGACTGCGGTGCCGGCGACACTCCGCGAAATGGCGTGGCGATCGCTTCAAGCCGCCGAGATTGAGTTAGTCGCACGCAGGGACAGGTTCGACCATGGCTTGCGCGAACCACAATATGATCGGACTCCCGGCCGCGCGCCGGCAGCCGATTGAGCGGTCATGACGGATTTTCATCCGATTTGGCGCGCTGCAGAGCCGATTCGACGCATCCGAGCAGAACCACCTCGTCGATGGGTTTGGTCAGGAAACCCACGACGCCCTGACCCAGAGCCCGAGCTCGCGCTCTGTCATCGGGGTAAGCGGTGATCAGAATGGTTGGTATGTCATAGCCAGATCTTACCAAGTGGCTATGCAACTCAATCCCAGTCATGTGCGGCATGTGGACATCAACGATCAAACAGGAGGTATGGCGGACGTTGGCAGACGCCAAAAAATCAACTGCGGACGGGAAGGCCTCAATCGTGAAACCCATTGCCCGCATGAGATCCGCTATCGCCGCGCGAAATTGCTCATCATCATCGATGATTGAAATTTGAATGTCGCTAGACATATCCCCACCTTCATTGCGGGGGATGCGGTCCGCCGCATCTCGCGTTCCGTGTCCATCTCAAGAAGCGCACTGCGGCGATCCAAACATGCACTGTAACGACAAGGGTCCGCTTGGCGATTATATTGTGGACGGGCGATGCCACACTTCGGAATAATCGATGCTATACTTTGGAATAATTGATGCAGAACTTCTGAATAGTTCAACCCGGTTTGGGCCACATTCGAACGCGTGCGCTGATGCCGGGTCGTTGCGCTCGGCGCGACAGCAGGGCCCTTCCGGCAACCGATTAAAAGAGTGAGTTGGTTTACGCAAACAACAACGTCTCGCCGATGGAACCCACGTGCCATCACGAAGCGATTAGGACCGCGGCGACGTTATGCCAAGCGCTTCCGCCATTTTGACAAGTTCGGCCAGCGATTGCGCACCCATCTTCTGCATCACGTGGCCGCGGTGCGCCTTCACAGTGATCTCAGCTACGTCTAGCTGGAACGCGATCTGCTTGTTCTTTAAGCCGGTGGTCACGAGAGCCAGCACCTCTCGCTCGCGCTGGCTCAGACGCTCGAGACGCGACTTCAGGTCCGTGAGCCGCTGCTTGGCCTTCCGCCGCGTCCGATCGCGCTCCAGCGCGATCGCCACCGCATCCAGCATGTCTTGATCGCGGAACGGCTTGGTCAGAAAATCCACAGCGCCTGCCTTCATCGCCTTGACCGACATCGGAATGTCACCGTGGCCGGTCATGAAGATGATGGGAATGGAAGGGTTCACTTTCGACAGCTCGGCTTGGAAAGTGAGACCGCTCAAGCCGGGCAATCTGACGTCAAGCACGAGGCAGCTCGCCACGTCGGTTAACAACTCGCCTTCGAGCAGGTCCGCGGCCGACTCAAACAACTTGACCTTAAAGCCGACCGAGTTGAACAGATCTCCGAGAGAGTCGCGGAAGTCCTTGTCATCGTCAACGACGATGATAGTTGGCTCCTCGCCTACCGCACGCTTTTGAATAGAATGCTGCGCCACGAGATGCTCTTCTGATACGCGCCAACATGCACTGTAAAAATATCACCTTCACGAGGGCCATTCAATACAGGCGCCGCGCGAGTTCCAGTGTAGAACGCCGTGGTTCGTGGCCATGAAAAGTTCGCCGGGTCGATGGTCCTAAGCAGCCTTGTTGTAAGCCGGACGATGAAACGTCAGCTCACCTCACGCTCCGGTAGCAGCGACAGATTTGGCGAGCGCCGTTAGGATCGCTCTGTGGCCTTTGGGCGGGGGCGTTCACCTTGCGCCGCTTCAGCTTTCGGTCGCCTTACTGACCCCCCGCGGCGGGCTTTCTGCCTTCTGTTTGCCAAAAAGCCGATCGTCCTCATCGCAATGCGAGGCCGAGATGTCGCGACGTCGCAGGTCATCCATATGTAGGAGGAGCCACGCTTCGGCGGTAATCCGTTGGGGCAATTCCCGTCGCCTTCCGGAACGCCGTGGCGAACGCGTTAGGACTGCGGAAGCCTACCGCCAGACCGATTTCCTCCATCGAGCCTGCGCGATTTTCCAGCAGTACCTTGGCGTGCTCAACACGACGGTTGGTCTGGTACCGATGTGGCGGCATTCCGAGAGATTGCTTGAATACTCGGCAGAAATGATACGGACTCAGACGAACGAGCTGCGCCAACGTGTCAATTGGTATCCGCTCATTGAGATGTTCCTGGATATAGGCAGTGACGAGTCGTTGTTGCCATGGTGCAAGGCCACCTTGGAGTTGAGGTTGAATGCTGGGCATCCCACAAGTGAAACGCACGACTTCATGTATGAACAGAGTACCGAGACTCTCGAAGTAGATCGGGTCTGCTGCAGAGCTCTCGACGAACGTCTTCAGCTTGAGCGCGGTGTGCCATAGCGTTTCATCTTCGAATAGTAGGCGTGGAGCGTCCAGCAGGTCGATGATGCCACGCTTAGAAAGAGCCTTCAGCTTCTCAGGTTCGAAGTAGAAGTACATGAACCGCATTTGCGACCCGCGCGGCTCGTGCCAATCGTGAAATTCGCGGCCAGCCGGCACGAATGTCAGCTTCCGCTCGAGGTTCCGGAGCGCTGATCGCGGCAAACCTTCCACGAACGTCTCTCCGTCGCGGCGTTCCCCCCTCTCGTACATTACGAGCATATGCATTGGAGCCCGATAATGATGTTGGATTTTGCTTTGGCCCGTGCATCGCACGGATTCGGCGGCCATGCCGTGCCCCGTTACCGTGCGGCGTGCCACAGCCTTCGAAGGTGAGATATCAACGGCGGGATGGATCGCGTCCGGCGCGACGTGACTATCCAATTGGCGAGCTGGATCGAAAATGGACGGGCCATGGTTGCCACCTATGGTCGGGGATCGAGTTAACGGAAGCAACATTTGCGATCTTGAAAGCTGTTGCAGATCTTCAGGGTCGTGCCGCGAATCGCATGGCTTCGATAAATTCTCGCCTAAACGGACGTGCTGGAGCTCGGCTCGCAGCGTGGAGGGCGAAAGTGGTGGGCGGCCCTCTGCCATCGCTTCTCCTGTTCGCTTGAATTGGAGGCGTGCTGTCAATTGGCCATCATTGGCTAGACGCATGGGGTCGAACTCCGGGTCCTATTCAGGATTTCTTTCATCCATTCCGTTGTCGCGATCGCGGTGCCCTTGCTGGGGGGTAGTACGTCAGGCCGAGCGGCAGCTTCCTTCGCCTGAAAGCTGCTACAAGCGATACGAGGTGAGCCTGCCCTGCGGCGCGCAAGTCCTCAATTGCACTCGGGTTTGCACGTCTGACAGGAAGGTCGAGACGGGTTAGACTTTTGGGGAGCCGGGCTGCAACTTTTGGATATCCCCGTTTCGACTTATTGCGCGGGTATGGTCGTCCGCAATCTCGATTCTGCTTTTCGGCATCCATCCGGCGACAGCGGTCGCCACCGACCTCCTTTACGCGGCGGCCACCAAGGCCTGCGTATGCGCAACCAGTAACAGATGTTCGACATGATGATGCTGGGCTTGCGGCTCGACGACAGGCCGCGCATTCTGGTCGCCACCCCGCCACGCATCACCTCATTGATGATGGCGTACCAGTTCGTCCCGCTCCATGGCTGGCTCTTGCCTCCTCATCCTGTCGCTCGGTATGCGGGAGCACGGGCGCGGTGACTATAGAGTCATCGGTCGCGGCCTCATCTACGGAAGCGGCGCCCAGTGCTTCGTTTGCCCAGCGGCACATCGCGTGGCGCCGACTATTCCTAACGATTATTCGTCAACGACTACCATTCCAAAGTTGAATTTCCGCGTTCCAGAACGCACGGTCACCATGCAAGATGCGGACAGGTGCCGCGAGGGGGACCGTTGGGAGGAGAACTAGAATGAACGACGAAGTTTCGAAGGGGCGCCCGGTCAGTAGGCCGATCGAAGCCTCCGCGGAGGCCTTGAGCGGCTTTCGCACGCTGGACATCCGAACAGACCGGCTGCTTTCATCATGGCTGCGAGAGGCGGGCGTTGCTAACGGCGCCCTGAAGGCGAACGAACCTGCCCCCGATTTCCTCCTCCCCGAGGCAAATGGAAAGCTCGTTTCATCTTTAGAATTGCGACAAACTGCACCGTTGATCGTCACCTTCGTTTACGGGACTTGGTCCCCGTTGTGCGCAGCTGGACTACGCGCTCTTCACGAGGCCAACCCTAGGATCCGCGCTGCCGGCGCCAGAGCAATTGCCATAACACCCGAGACTGGAAACTTGCCACGCAATTTGAAACACGATCACCGACTGGATCTGGAAATCCTCTCCGACCTAGATCTTGGGGTGAGCCTTTCGTTCGGCCTAGTGTCCGTGGTGCCGGCGGAGATAAAGAGCCGTCTCTTGCGGCGCGGCCTTGATCTCTCCGCTCTCCATGGCTTTTCCTTTTGGATGTTGCCAATGCCGGGCACCTATGTCCTCGACCAACGAGGGATCATCCGTCGAGCGTGTGTCGGGCCGGACTCCATCACGGGAGCGACGACCGAAACCGTGCTTGCTGCCCTGACCGAATTGAATGGGCCGAAGCCTCGCCCTTAGAGCCTGACCGGAAATGAGGCGAGTCAATTCAAGAGGCTACGCGTGGCGACTGCAACTGCATCATGGTCGGGCGGGCGATGGTCGATCGAGCTGTTCTTCGGCTGGGTCAAACAAACTCTGCGGATCACTCGGTTCATCGGCACCTCCGAAAACGCCGTGCGGATCCAGATCGCTATCGCCCTGATCGCCTTCCTACTGCTCCGCCTCGCCCAGGCCATCCCAAAAAGGCATCACAAGCCCACTGGTCTTCAGCAGGCTCGTTCGCGCTCGTGTACCGCCGTTCAATCGTCAATCTCCTCGAGCCGCGGCCAATCCTTCACGATGATCGGCAGATGAGCCTGGCTATATGCTAAATCCCCAAACCGGATAGCCGTGGGCTTGTCCCGGCCATCCACGACTTCGCGTCACTTCAGCAACGCCGGTTGGATGCCCGCGACAAGCTCGGGCATGAGGAGGCGGGACCGGACCCCCTGATTTGGATCAAAGAGCCTGCACCTTGTGCGTCAGCCTTGTGAACATTGTCCTTGTTCGAGGCAGGGGCAGACGCGCGGCGGAATTTGTCCAGCGCGCTCGTCCAGTCGCAAACACGAGCAACCTTGATGAACGCGTCAAGCGCCGGCGAATACTGCCTCCCCGCCATGGCCAAAAGCTGCACCTCGCGCCGGACGGGGTCGCCCTCAATTGGAATAGCGGCGAGCGACGGCAGCCTGGGAGCGTGCTCTGGCGCCAGGATGGCCCCAAAACCGGCGGATGCCATTTGCTGAAGATGCCTTTCCTGAGCGCTCCTGTGCACAACTTTAGGGCCCGGATGGTCGGCAAAACAGGCCTGCTTGAATCGGCCTGCGACGTCGCATCCGACCCTTTCGAGAAATACCACCTCATGCAAGTCTTGGAGCGGGATAACGGTTTGCCTCGCCATCGGGTGTTTCCGAGACAGGACGAGCACATACCGCTCCTCGAACAGCCGCCAGCTATCGATACGCTCAGGTAGTTCCACGGTGTCACCGACGAGTGCGGCATTGATCTCGCCATCCAAAAGCATCGCAACAAGCCCGTTGGCATCCGCCTCGCGCAGATCCACTCGAAGGTCAGGCATGATCCTGGCAAGCTCCAAGAGCAGCTCCGTGATGAGCGCCGCGGAGACTGACGGCGCCAGCCCGATCTTGAGCGGCGCGATCGTCCTCTTTTGATAGCCTCGCGCCTGAAGCCGTACCGCCTCGGCGGCGGCAAATATTTTCTCCAGCGTAGGCAAAATCATCTTGCCCAGCTCGGTGAGCTGGGTGAGGTGACGTTCACGGTGAATCAAGGCGCCACCGAGTTCTTGCTCCAGCTTCTGTACCGCCTTTGTCAGCGCCGGCTGCGTCACATTGCATTGCTCCGCAGCGCGCGTAAAATTGAGTGTCCTTGCTAAGGCCAAGAAATATCGCACCTGATAAAACTGCAGTTGCATACTCATACTCGAAAGATTTGCCGTGGTTCGGGCCGTTCCGGTTCGTTGCCATAGTAGGCTGGCGCGATGGCCAAGCGTTTTGTCGCGGAGCTTCCGCGGAAACAGATATTGTGCGCCGGCTCGGAATTGTCGATCCGCGTCTTGCGGAATGTGTTCTCACCCATGCTGTTTCCCGTTAACGTCGTGGTTCCGTAGAACATCGTTGGCGAGACCAATGTCAGGGTTTGCATCGGGATCGGCTCGGCCACCTTTTCATCAAGTATTTTTTGCTCATTTAGGGATCTCCTAAGGTCTCAATTCTGGACGGAATGAGGACCGCGCCAAGCGCGACACGCTCACGCTCGTCAAAGAGGTTCCCAGATTCCGCCCAGGCGGCTCGTCATGGCGAGCAGATGCGCGCCGTCCTAGCCATAAAGCACTACCAAGATTTGCAATTGTCCTGTCCGAAGACTAGGACACCAGCTCAATCCGAGGGTCCGAAACACATGTCCGATCGTCCAAATCTCGCATTGCCTCGATCCGATCTCGATGTGCTGATGGCAACCTTGGATGTCGACGTCATTGGGCTCATCGAGTGTTCGGTCAGTCCAGGTTGGCGCCTGTCATTCGGGAGCGCGGACGCGCCAGCTATCCACTACAATCTTTCCGGGACCGGACGAATGGTCGTGCGTGGCTTCTCCGCATTTCCTCTGATACCTCACACCCTTGTCATCACACCGGCCAAGAAGCCGTTTCACATCGAGGTCGATGACCGCACAGCGGCCAAGACAGTGAATGTGGTCGAAGCGCAATGGGATCCGCGCTTCGGCGAGCGTATCCAGCGATTCGTCGCCGGGGACGTCGACCCGATGGTCATGCTGATCTGCGGGTACTTTCGCGCCACCTACGGCTCGTCGATCGACCTCTTCGCAGGTCTTTCCACGCCGATTGTCGAGCGCTTCGAACCCGCCGATGGACTGGAGTCAAAGTTGCAGACCGCGTTGGCAGAGATCAGCGGCCGGCAGGTTGGAATGCAGGCGATGACGACCGCCATCCTGAAGCAGGTGCTCGTCACGCTCATCCGTCGGAGTCTGAATTCGACCAGCGTTTGGCTCGAACGTTTTTCTATCCTGAGCGACCGTCAAATCGCTCTTGCGTTCGCCGATATGCTGGCGCGACCATCGGCCGATCAGTCCGTGATGGCCTTGGCACAGAAGGCCGGCTTGAGCCGATCCGCATTCATGGCGCGCTTCGTGCGCGCGATAGGATGTTCGCCAATGGTCGCGCTCCGGCAAATTCGGATGAAGCGTGCGGCCGATATGCTCGCCGCGAGGACATTTTCAGTTGAGCAGATCGCGCGGGCGGTCGGTTATCGGAGCTACAGCAGCTTTCTCCGTGCCTTTCGCCAAGTGCATGGATACGTCCCGGCAGAATCTGAGGGTGATGGACAGAACTCCGATTGAAGATTCGGCGAGGTGGTGACGGCAGCCGCAGCAGGCAAGGCCGCCGCCATGCGATCGCGTCTGAACGCGGGCCACGAACATGATGCGCAGCTCATCGGGCAACTCATCTATGGACCGTTCCGGATGTCTCGGATTACACCGTCGGTCATCTAGCACTCCTCGGCCGCGATGATTGTCTTATCATTTGCCTCGCCACGCGATGGTGATCTCGAATCTCTGGGCGCCTACTGGGCATCGAAACGATAACTGACGGTAATTTGCGAAATCGTCTCCGGCGTGATGCAATACTCATCAGCTCGCGGACGCCCTAATGGCTCGCTCCTTCGTCGCGAGCCGCAGTCGGAAGCGAGTGAATTTCCCGCCTACAGGTTGGCTTCGAGGAGATCGGAAATTTGAAGCTGAGCTTCACCGCCTACAGCAATCCTGGTAATTTCCTGCGTATCGCCGCAAAGCTGCTGCCTTGGCTTTGGGGGTTGACAGCCTTCGCCTTCGCACTCGGTCTGTTTGGAACATTCGCTGCGCCGCCCGACTACCAGCAAGGCGAGACGGTGCGCATCATGTACATCCACGTCCCCGCCGCCTGGACAGCGATGCTTGCCTACGCGTTCATGGCGGTGTCTGCGCTCGGATCCTTAGTTTGGCGACATCCACTTGCCGATGCAACACAAAAGGCGGCCGCGCCGCTTGGCGCAGCTTTCACCTTCATCTGCCTCGTCACGGGCTCCCTCTGGGGCAAACCGATGTGGGGCACATACTGGGTCTGGGACGCCCGGCTCACCTCTGTGTTGGTTCTGTTTCTCATCTATCTCGGTCTGATCGCGCTCTGGCAGACGATCGAGGACCCGAGTAGGGCGGCACGAGCAGTTTCGATCATGACCTTGGTGGGGTTCATCAACATCCCGATCGTGAAGTTCTCTGTTGATTGGTGGAACACTCTCCATCAGCCGGCGTCGGTGTTTCGGATGGAGGGCTCGGCGATTGCTGGCTCGATGTTATGGCCGCTAGTCGTTATGGCGCTCGCATACACGCTTTTGTTCGTGACGCTCCACGTAATGGCGGTCCGTAACGAGATCATGCGACGCCGAGTCCGGCGGCTTGCGATCACGCTCGCGGCTGCGGGCGAACCAGCGTTGGCTCGCATGCTGCCTGCCGAAGTGGCGTCCTGATCATGGTGCAGCATGGCGGATTCATCATGGCGGCTTTTCTGATGACGGGCGCCGTTATAGGCGGGATGATCGCAGCGGTCCTCATCGACTATCGCGTTCAACACCGTACCTTGCGTCGCCTGCTACTTGATCACTCGGATCCGCGCGGCGGCATATGAGCAACATCCCAGCCTCGATTCACCTCCCAGCGTGCACAACGGCCCCTCGACGCGCTCTGGCCCGCCTGTGGGTGATTATCCCGCTTCTGGTCTTCTTCGGAATTGCGGCATTACTCCTGGTGCGGCTCGGCGCCGGAGACCCGTCGCTCGTGCCCTCCGCTCTGATCGGCAAGCCAGCACCGCAGTTTGCGCTGAAGCCACTCGATGGGCTTTCGACGTCCGGTCCACCTGGCTTGTCGAGCGCCGATCTGCGGAGGGGGCACGTGACAATCGTGAACGTATTCGCGTCCTGGTGTGTCGAGTGCCGGGAAGAACATGGGGCGCTGATGGCGTTGGCGAGCGACCGGACGCTGCAGCGACAGGGGGTGAAGCTTACCGGCATCGTCTACAAGGACGATCCCAAAAACGCGCTAGCCTATCTCGCCGCCAACGGGAACCCCTTCGCACAGGTCGGCACTGACCGGTCCGGCCGAACGGGGATCGATTTCGGCGTCTATGGCGTCCCCGAGACCTATGTGATCAAGGGCGATGGCACAATCGCCTACAAGCTGGTTGGTGGCATATCGGACGCAAGCCGACCTGCTTTGATGGCCGCAGTTGCCGAGGCAGAGCGTCCATGACGATTGCTTTGCAAGCTCCCCATCTCTGCGCGACAGATGTAAAAACGCGTTTTTCTTGCCTCGGCGGCGTGGGTTTCCGTCCACTTACATTATTCAGGAGGACCGATCGAAGCATGGAAGCGGCACACCCAGAAATAGTCCGATTTTCAAGGGCGGCAGACGCCGGACGACGTGGTGCGTTACGCAATGGCGAAAACGGACGGAGGACTTGAAACGTGCTCTGGGCGGTCTTTGCAATGATGACGTCCGCGGTCGTGCTGGCGCTGACCCGGTCGCTCTCTGAGCGGTGCGACGGCTTTGGTGCTCACGATTCCGATGTCACCTTTTATCGCGGCCTTCTTACCGAGGCGGATGATGGCGTCCGCTGCGGACTGATCGCACCCGAGGATGCCGTGGCGACGCGTGCCGAGATCGGGCGCCGGCTGCTCGCGTCACTCAACTCGGCGTCGGAGGGCAGGCCGCCTGCGTCGCGGCGCTGGCAGCCGAGACGCGCTGCTGCAGCCTTCGCGATCGTCCTAGTGTTGCCACTCGTCGCGCTCGCGTCGTACCTCAAGGTCGGCGCCCCTAGTCAGCCTGACATGCCGATCGCATCGAGGCGCACGGCTGGAGACTTCACCCTCGCTGCCGCCGTTCCTGACATCCACACCGGCCAAACCCGGGCTGACATCGCAACGCTTTCTCCGGAGCAGCGGAGCGACGCGATTCGCGGGATGGTGGGAGGGCTCGCCGAGAAGCTCTCGAAGAACGGCCACGACCTTCAGGGATGGCTACACCTGATTAGGTCTTACGTCGTTTTGGGTGAACGCCAGAAGGCCGAGGCGGCCGTCGCAAGCGCACGTGCCCAGCTGGCAGGCGATGCGCAGGCGCCGGAACGCATCGATGAACTCGTCAGACAGCTCGGTTTGAAAGGGTAGACCTTGACCAGAAAGGGCAGGCGCCTCGCTATCATCAGCGCAGCAGGCTTCACTTTGGCCATCGCGGTAGGGCTCATCCTGTTGGCGTTGCGTGACAGTATCGTCTTCTTCTACGGGCCGACCGAGATAGCCGAAAAGGCGCCGCCGCCAGGAGCCCGTCTGCGCATCGGCGGCCTGGTGAAACGTGGCTCACTTACCTATGAGGGATCGTCGACTGTCGTCTTCGCGGTGACCGACCTGAAGCACGACATCAAGGTCAGCTACACCGGATTGCTGCCGGATCTCTTCCGTGAAGGACAGGGCGTCGTGGCCGAGGGCACGGTGGAGGGACCGGGCCTCTTTCATGCCGATACGGTGCTGGCCAAACACGACGAGCGATACATGCCCAAGGACGTCGCCGACGAACTCAAGCAACAAGGCACTTGGCGCAACGAAAGATCCGCGCGAGCGCAATAGCGCCGCGCTCCACGAAACATCGCTGCCGATGGGACCCAAAGGATGATCGTCGAAACCGGACATTACGCTCTCGCTCTGGCTCTCGCCGTCGCGCTGCTTCAATCAGTTCTGCCGCTTTGGGGGACCCGCAGTGGTGATTCTGGACTCGCTTCCATTGCGGTCCCGGCCGCCATCACCCAGTTCCTGTTGTTGGGCTATGCCTTCGCGGCACTGACTTACGCCCATGTGGTGTCCGACTTCAGTCTCGTGACAGTCGTCGAGAACTCGCTCACCACCAAACCACTTATATACAAAATCGCCGGCGTCTGGGGCAATCACGAAGGATCCATGCTGCTTTGGGTTCTCATCCTCGCGGCGTTCGGAGCGGCAGTGGCGATTCTCGAGCGCGGCATGGCGAACGAATTGCGCGCCAATACGCTAGCGGTCCAAGGCTGGATCTCCCTTGCCTTCCTCTGCTTCATCCTGTTCACCTCCGATCCCTTCGTGCGACGGTTTCCGGCGCCTTTTGAAGGCCAGGACCTCAATCCGCTCCTTCAAGACCCGGGCCTCGCGATACACCCGCCGCTGCTTTACCTCGGTTATGTCGGTTCCTCGATCGTGTTCTCGTTCGCGGTGGCGGCGCTTATCAGCGGCCGACTAGACGCCGCTTGGGCCCGCTACGTTCGGCCTTGGGCACTGATTGCCTGGATCTTTCTGACGCTTGGCATCGCCATGGGCTCGTACTGGGCCTACTACACCCTAGGCTGGGGCGGGTTCTGGTTCTGGGATCCGGTCGAGAACGCGTCGCTCATGCCCTGGCTTGCGGGTACCGCGCTCCTGCATTCGGCTGCCGTCATGGAGAAGCGCGAAGCCCTCAAGATCTGGACACTGTTCCTGGCGATACTTACATTCTCGCTATCGCTGCTCGGCACATTCCTGGTGCGCTCAGGCGTGCTGACCTCCGTTCATTCCTTCGCCAGCGACCCGGCGCGCGGCGTCTTTATCCTGTTCATCCTGACCGAGTTCATCGGCGGATCCCTCGCGCTTTATGCCTTGCGCGCGCCTTCCCTGAGCCAGCGTAGTCTGTTCGCGCCCGTGTCACGCGAGAGCGCGCTCGCAGTGAACAACCTGCTGCTCACCACCTGCTGCGCTACGGTCCTGACCGGCACGCTCTATCCGCTCGCGCTTGAAGCTCTGACCGGGGACAAGATCTCGGTCGGCGCACCGTTTTTCAATTTGACGCTCGGCCCGCTAGTAGCGACGATCGTTCTGCTGATGCCGCTCGGTCAGTCACTCGCCTGGAAGCGTGGCGACCTGCTCGGCGCGGCGCAACGGGTGACGGTCGCAGCCTTGGGGGGCCTCGTGGTCGCCCTTGTGCTCGTTGCTGTCACGCGAGGCGGTCCCGTTCTCGCCGCGGTCGGTCTCGGCCTCGCCGTCTACCTCATCGTCGGTTCGTGCGCCGATGTGGCGTCGCGGATCTGGGCACGTGGGCAGCCCGCTCGGGTGATGCTTGCCCGCGCGGTCGGGCTGCCGCGCTCCGCCTGGGGTACGGCGATCGCTCACGCTGGCCTTGGCGTGGCACTCATGGGCTTGGCGGCGACCGGTTGGGGCGTGGAGAGGATCGCGACCGTCAAGCTTGGCCAGGGGATCGATCTCGGCCCCTATCAAGCCACCATCGAGAATCTTCGATCGCGACAAGGCCCGAACTATTCCGAAGTCCTCGCCAATACGGTCATCAGCCGGGGCGGCGCGGCCGTGGCCACCGTCGAGCCCGCCAAGCGCAGTTTTTCCTCGCGACAGACCACCATCACCGAGGCAGGCATCGTGACGCTGGGCTTTGGCCAGATCTACATTTCGCTCGGGGACCAGCACGCGGATGGTTCGATCGATGCGCGGATGTTCTGGAAGCCGCTTGTGACGACCATCTGGATCGGCGCCGTCATCATGGCGTTCGGAGGGATCGTGTCGTTGTCCGATCGACGCCTCAGAATCGGCTTCGCGCGCCGCGGGGCTCGCGTCCGCGCTGCGGCCAACTCCGCAGCGCCGGAGCCCGCCGAATGACTTCGCTTCGTCGTATTCTTCTGCTTTCGATCGTACTCGCAGGCCTCGCGCCCAGCTTGGCAAGGGCGGTGCAGCCAGACGAGGTCCTGCACGACCCGAAACTTGAGGCACGCGCGCGCGCTATTTCCGCCGGGCTGCGCTGCCCGGTCTGCCAAAACCAGTCGATCGACGATTCGAAGGCAGAGCTCGCGCGAGATCTCCGACTGCTGGTGCGTGAACGCCTTAATCTCGGCGAGAGCGACGAGCAGGTCCGCGCCTTTGTGGTGAAGCGCTACGGGGACTTTATCCTGCTGAAACCACCACTCGACTTGGAAACCGCGTTCCTCTGGGGAATGCCGGCTTTTGTGCTCGCAGCGGGCGGGATTGCTCTCCTGTTCGGATTGCGCCGCCTGCAGGCCACGCCGGTAGCGCCCTTAAGCCAAGCCGAGCGGGATCGGCTCGCGGCTGTGTTAGACGCCGATACTCCGTTATAGGCGTTTCCCGATGGTCAAGCCGTCTTAGCTTCGGAGGCGTGCGGAGTCGTTCCACGGCGGCGAGCTCCGAAGCAAACCCTTTCCGCTGCATGCGCTCGTCATTCTCCCGCGCCGCGAAGTGCTGCGGATGCGGCGATTGGGGCGAGGACGACGGATGCGAGTCCGAGCGCGCAGAGGACCAGGAAGGGCGTCAGAAAGGGTACTGTGCCACTCTGCGCCGCGGAGACACCGAAGATCAGCACCGGTACGGCTAGTGGCACGACGAGGATCGACAGCAAGAGACCACCGCGCCGCAGCGTGACGGTAAGGGCCGCACCGATTGCTCCGAGAAAGGTGAAAGCCGGCGTACCAACCAACAACGTCGCTGCCACCGCCCGGAGCGCCGGGCCGTCCAAGTCCAACATCAGGCCGAACAAAGGCGAGAGCAGCACGAGCGGCAGCCCCGTGACAAACCAGTGGGCTACGCACTTCACCAGAACAACGAGTTCTAGGGGCGCCGGCGACAGCAACATCTGGTCCAGCGAACCGTCCTCGTGATCCGCCTGGAACAGACGGTCAAGGCCCAATAGACTCGCGAGGAGCGCCGCTATCCACAGAATGGCTGGACCGATGCGCGACAGCAAGTGCAGGTCAGGTCCGATCGCGAAAGGTACGACCGTCACGAGACTGAGGAAGAAGACCACGCCGAGAACCCCGCCTCCACCGATGCGGCGCGCCAGCATGAGGTCGCGAAGAAAAACGACAAGGAGAATCCGGGTCATGGCCCCCATCCGGCGTCGCCATCGCGTCGAGACCGCTCCCGGGAAATCAGAAAAGCGGCGTGACCTCTTCTCTCCCGACCTTGAGACAGACGGCTACGGGGGGGCCGACCGCACCCCAACGGGACGAGCCTCACCTCGCTCCGAGCCTGACTTGGATTGTCCCCGGCAGACCGAGTGGTTCGTGGGTCGCGGCGAGCATCAATCCTCCGCTTCCGAGATGGTGGGCGACAATAGCCTTCAGCAAGGCGCGTGCGTGCCGGTCGAGCGCGGTTAGCGGCTCGTCGAGCAACCATAGAGGGCGATCGGCAACCAGGAGCCGGGCCAATGCGATACGGCGACGCTGCCCCGCGGAGAGATAGCCGACAGGCAGATCGAGAACGTGGACTAACTCCATACGATCCAGCGCCTCTAACGGGGTTAGCCGACCTCGCCCCAAAATCCCCAGGCCGATCTCGAGGTTTTCGCGGGCGGTCAACGCCGATTTCAGCCCGTCGAGATGGCCCACGTAGTGGAGGCGCTCCGCAAGGGGCGCCGAATCCGTGGCTTCGGACTCGACCCATGACATTCGGCCGGATCCGAGTGGCAAGAAACCGGCGATTGCTCGCAAAAGTGTGGATTTGCCCACTCCATTGGGACCTGTTACTTCGGCGATTTCGCCCGAGCCCAGTCTCAAAGACACCCCGCCGAACACCACGCGCTCGCCGCGCGCGACGGACAGATCCTCGATCAGGAGATGGCACCGCTGCGTGATATCCATTTTGATTTCTGGTAACCCGTTGTCTCATTCGGATCGTTTTCGAACGCCGCGTTAGAGGGCCTATCGAAATGAACGATTCTGGATCAGCGTGTTCGAGCGAAAGGCGGCGCCGTTGGGAAGTCCCGCTCAAGAGGATGAGGAAGTTCAGTTCTTCGGGGCTGCCCACTATTTCAAGCACCGTGATAGAAGGACTGGATTGGGGCGCATCACATCTTTTAGCCGGAAGCGCAATTGCGCGTTCCACCCGCTCCTGCGCCGCAGCGGTGTGCCGTTGCGGTCAGCGCGCTCACGATCTCCTGATGGTGTCCCATGCCGAGATAGTCATTCGAGCACCAAACCGTGATCTCCGTAACGGCACCGTCAGACCGGCGCCATTTGGCGGCTGAGAAGCGGCCGGAGATGCGTTCGATGTCGGCGAAGACGCGATAACGCTGCTCCCCGTGCAGGCGCTCAAGAGAGTCGTGGAAATGACGTTCGTACGCTTGGGCCGCACAATTGTTATCGCGCGTAGCGAACGTCGCGTTGGGCGACGTCAACGCTCTTTGCCCCGGCACTATATCCGCACACAAATGTCTGTTACCGACGCTTCCGTGTGTCGGATTCTTTGCTTGCCACCTTGCCGATACGTCCAGATCGTCCATCGCAATTTCCTCTGACCGTCGCTCGACCGTAGCTCATCACGCAGAGCAGTTCGCTCTCCTATTAGTTATAATTTGCATGAACCCTGGTTATGGTCGGGCGCCGCCTGAGGCAGCTCGCATATGCGGCAACGTATTGATCAGCCCGGCCCCGAGTTTCGCATGGAGTTCCTGGTCTCGGCGCTCGGCCTCGCACGGATCAGCGGTAGGCTTGTCGCAGGGTGCAAGATTGAATTTCTCGGCCGCAGCAAGCCTCCAGAGCTCCTCACCCAAATCGTTATCAACGCGACCGCCAGAACAGCGTTCCCGCTCAACCGAAGAGGTCCTCCCGGACAAAGCGCCGCGCCACGGCAGCGCGACTTGGCCAAGCCCGCATCCACGGTGTATCAGGAGCAGTCGCCGCCCTGGACATGCCCGCGGAGCCAGTACTTGAACTCGCTTTCTCAACCTAACCCCTTTCTTGACGTGCTCGCGGGGCGCAGGCCGAACGTGCCGCCGCTCTGGATGATGCGGCAGGCCGGGCGCTACTTGCCGGAATATCGCGAGGTGCGCGCCAAGGCCGGCAGCTTCCTCGATCTCTGCTTCACGCCGGAACTGGCCGCCGAAGTTACGCTGCAGCCGATCCGCCGCTTCGCTTTCGACGCCGCGATCATCTTCTCCGACATCCTCGTCATTCCTTACGCGCTTGGGCGCAATGTCACCTTCGAGGCCGGCGAAGGTCCGCGGCTCGACCCGCTGGATACACCGGAGAAGATCGGGCAGTTGGCACGAGAGGCCGATTTCAGGAAGCTCGAACCGGTGTTCGAGGCGCTCGCCCGCGTGCACGGCGCGCTCGCGTCCGACGTCGCGTTGATCGGCTTCTGCGGCGCGCCCTGGACGGTTGCGACCTATATGGTGGCAGGCCACGGCACGCCCGATCAGGCACCGGCGCGGCTGATGGCCTATCGCCACCCCGAGGCCTTCGCGAAAATTATCGACGCGCTGGTCGAGAACTCCGTGCGCTACCTGCTCGGCCAGCTCGAGGCCGGTGCCGACGCGCTGCAGATTTTCGATACCTGGGCCGGCGTCTTGCCGACTCGCGAATTCGAACGCTGGTCGATCGAGCCGACGCGTCGCATCGTCGAGGGCGTCCGCCGGGAGAGACCCGATGCGAAGATCATCGGCTTTCCGCGCGGCGCCGGTGCGCTGTTGCCAGCCTATGTTTCGGCGACCGGCGTGGATGCCGTCAGCATTGACTGGGCGGCGGAGCCCCCAATGATACGAACCCAGGTGCAGAGCAAGGTCGCGGTGCAAGGCAATCTCGATCCGCTGGCACTGATCGCCGGCGGCGCCGCGCTCGATGCCGCCATCGGCGACGTGCTGGTGAATTACGCAAGCGGCCGGCTCATTTTCAATCTCGGCCACGGCATTCTGCCGGAGACGCCGATCGCGCATGTCGAACAAATGGTGCGGCGGGTGCGAGACCCGCGCTGAGCCGTTCCAGCAGGCGCTGCGGAACCGATCTCGCGGTCCCGTGGAAGAACGCCGCTATCTCTTCCTCGGTCAGCTTGCCGTCTTGTTAGCGTCCATGGCCTTGAAATTCGCTCGTGAGAGGCCTGAAACTCCTGCAACGAGATGGTTCCCGTCACCATCGCTGTCGATAAGCGCGAACATGACCCGAAGCATCACCGGGGAGCAGCCCTTCATCGCGCCCCCCATCATGTGGTGCCAGCCCCGTCCGCTCAATTCCGTGCGGCTGACATCGATCATATTTGGCGGAGGCGCCAGTCACGGGGTGCGGCTCGTGGGCCGACAGTTGACCTGGGCCTCTTGCTACCCGCAAGCAGGCCTTTCTTTTTGACCATTTTCAATTCACTTCGGCCGGCTGCGCTCGATGATCTCGGCGGCGCCCTTGGCCAAGAGATCGAAGGCGACGGCGCGGCCGAGCTCGCGCGGGCGGCCGGCGGGGCCCGCCCGCGAGGCTTCGATCATGAAGCCGCCGTCCAAATCGAGCACCAAGGCGCGGAGCGTCATCTCGGCACCATTGATCTCGGCGAACCCGGCGATCGGCGAATTGCAATGGCCGTTGAGTACCCACAGAACCTCGCGCTCGGCGTCCGCGCAGGCATGCGCCGTCGCATCATCGATGCGCGACAGCAGCATACGGGTCTGCCAGTCCGCCGCCGCGCACTCCACCGCGACGATACCCTGGCCCACCGCGGGCAGCACTTCAGCCGTCGAAAATTCGTAAGCGATGCGATCAGCAAGACCGACGCGTTCGAGGCCCGAGCGCGCCATGATCAGTGCGTCCGCTGGTCCCACCGATCCGCCTTCCGGCAGGCGTTGCTTCTCGCCCAGGTCAAGCTTGCGCACGCGCGTGTCGGCCGCACCGCGAAAGTGGATCACTTCCACCTCCGGAAACAGCCGCCGCGCGTAAGCCGCGCGCCGCACCGCGTTGGTGCCGATCCTGAATCCCTTGCCGCGTGAGCAGCGAAGCTCGTCAAGCGAAAGGCCCGGACGCACCACCAACACGTCGCCCGGCGGATCGCGCGACAAGGTCGCGCCGATCACGAGCCCCGGCGTATCCTCATTGCCCTGCATGTCCTTGAGCGAATGCATCGCGGCGTGCAATTCGCCCTTGAGCACGGCGGCGCGAATCTGCGCCACGAAGGCGCCGCCCTTGCCGCCATGGGGCAGGAGCTTGCTGGTCTGATCGATATCGCCCGTTGTATCGAACTTGACCACCTCGACATCGAGACCGGACACGGTCGCGGTCAGTCGGCGCGCGATTTCTCCCGTCTGCGCCAACGCCATCGCGCTCTTCCGTGTTCCGATCCGCAAGCGATCACCCACTACGAACGTTCCCGCGCCATCGCGCATCCTGCAAGATCATATCGGATGCCTTTCGGCGATCATGATCGCCTGGCGTCGCCAGGCGCGGTCTGGTCTTGAAGAACGCGCCCGACGTGCTCGCGGCAATCGTCAACGGGTCCTTGGTGGCGCTCCCAAGCCGGCTCTCAGGCAAGAGAGAGTGTGTCCCAGGTCTCAGCGAGCGCAGCTGCGAGTTCCGCTATGTGGGTATCCCCGTGATATGGCGACGGCGTGATGCGCAGACGCTCCGTCCCACGGGGAACGGTCGGATAGTTGATCGGCTGGATATAGATGGAGTGGCGCTCCAGAAGGCGATCGGCTGCCGCCTTGCACAATTCCGCATCGCCCACAATCACAGGCACGATGTGGGTTTCGGTCGGGAGGACCGGAAGCCCGGCGGCTTGGAGCGCCTGTTTCGTTGCAGCGGCTTGCCGTTGGTGTGCTTCGCGTTCGGCAGACGAGTGCTTCAGGTAACGAACGGACGCACGGGCTGCGGCGGCAATTGCTGGAGGAAGTGCCGTTGTGAAGATGAATCCGGGCGCGAAGCTGCGCACCGCGTCGCAGATCGATCGCGACGCCGAGATATAGCCGCCAACGCAGCCGAATCCCTTGGCGAGGGTACCCTCGATCAGCGTCACGCGGTGCATCACGCCATCACGCTCGCTGATCCCGCCCCCGTGAGCGCCGTAGAGGCCGACCGCGTGAACCTCATCGAGATAGGTCATCGCGCCATACCGGTCCGCAAGGTCGCAGATGGCGCCGATCGGCGCCACATCGCCATCCATCGAGTACACGGACTCGAACACGACAAGCTTGGGGCGGTCTCCTGCCTCGCGCAGCAACGCCTCAAGGTGACCGAGATCGTTGTGGCGGAAAATCCGCTTTTCACAACCTGATTGACGGACGCCTTCGATAATCGAATTGTGGTTGAATGCATCAGATAGGATCAGGCAGTTTGGGATCAGCTTACCGATCGTCGAGATGCTGGCCTGGTTCGATACGTAGCCGGAGGTGAAGACGAGGCTCGCTTCCTTGCCATGCAGATCAGCAAGCTCGCCCTCTAAATCAACCAAGGGGGAATTATTTCCGGCGATGTTGCGCGTTCCACCCGCTCCTGCGCCGCAGCGGTGTGCCGTTGCGGTCAGCGCGCTCACCACCTCCGGATGCTGTCCCATGCCGAGATAGTCATTCGAGCACCAAACCGTGATCTCTGTTACGGTTCCGTCAGACCGGCGCCATTTGGCGGCTGGGAAGCGGCCGGAGATGCGTTCGATGTCGGCGAAGACGCGATAACGCTGCTCCCCGTGCAGGCGTTGAAGAGAGTCGTGGAAATGACGTTCGTACGCTTCGGCCACACAATTGCTATCGTCCGTAGCGAACGTCCCGTTGAGCGACGTCAACGCTCTTTGCCCCGGCACTATATCCACACACAAATGTCTATTGTGCCCTGCTTGCCATCTTGCCGATGCGTCCAGATCGACCATCTCAATCTCTCCTGACCGTCGCTCGACCGTAGCTCATCACGCCGAGCACTTCGCGCTCGTCTCAGTTATAATTTGCATGACCCCCGGTTATGGCGATGTTCTCGGCGATGCTGCCGGAGAGGATAATCAGATTCTAAGGTACGAGGGCGACGGTGCAAGTTCTGCCGCGAACTCGGTTGCGATCGTGTTCGACGCGATCTCGGGACGGCCATAGGCGGACAAGATGGCGTCATCCATGACGATCAGCATGGCGCGGGCGAGGGGTTTCATCGCGGTCATGGCCATTTCACTTCCGGCGGCAGGGACGACAGGATCAAATCCACATTGCCCGCGGTCTTGAGCCCGAAGATGGTGCCGCGGTCGTAGAGCAGGTTGAAATTCGACGTAACGCCCGCGCCGAACCAATTGCTCCTCGCGATCGGTGGGCGTCCAGGCGGTCGCGAAATTGCGCCGCACGAGTTGCGGATGGATCTTCAGGAGGTCGCGGCCGACGTCCCGCGTGAAGGCGAGACCGGCTTCCCAATCGCCGCTGTCATGTCAGGCGTAGAAGATGCCGCCAATGCCGCGGGCTTCTTTCCGGTGCGGCATATAGAAATACTCGTCGCACCATTTCTTGTACTTGTCGTAGTCGGGGACGCCGTTCGGCCTGGTGCAGGCTGCCTGCATCGCGGCGTGGAGGGCAATCGTGTCTGCATCCTCTTGCGTGCGCCGCCGGTCGAGCACCGGCGTGAGATCGGCGCCGCCGACCAGGCTTTTGTCGTGACGACGAAGCGCGTGTTCATGTGCACGGCGGGCATCACGTCGCCGCCGCCGGGCGCGCCAGAGTCATCGATGCATAGCCAAACATCATTAGTTCGAGAGAACGTCATTCCCGGCGGGCATTAATTTCATGATCCTTCGTTGCTTCCGCACTAAGGCGCCCACGCTTAATCTTATCTGTGCGTAGTCAATGAGACCACCTACGCACGAATGCCGTCGTTACGCATTCGGCGACATGCGGCTGGTCTAAGGAGAGAGATCATGAGACGCACAGTACTAGCACTTTCCGCCATCCTAGGCGCCGGCGCTATAGCGACCGCAGTCTTCGCACAGCAACCACAGCTTCCACCGCCCGACGATTGGCACGCCACCGGCCGCTATCTTCCTGAATACACGAAGGATGGCGACCTTGTTCTGCCGAAGAACTTTCACGAGTGGGTTTATGTTGGTTCGCCACTGACGCCCAATTTCTTAAACCCCCCACAAGCAAACTTCCCTGAATTTCATAACGTATATATCGAGCCTGGCTCTTACGATATCTACAAGAANACNGGCGTCTTCCCTGAAGGAACAATCTTCGTGAAAGAACTGCAGCTCATGCAGCCCGCCACTCATCCGGACGGTTCGAGGACCGCGCCATCGGGGAAAGGATTCTTCCCGGGCCCCTTCAACGGGGCGGATGTGACTGTCAAGGACACCAAGCGATATCAG
>NZ_AXAI01000045.1 GCF_000472425.1 Bradyrhizobium sp. Tv2a-2
CCTGCCGAGCATTGGGCTCATCTGCGCACCTCGAATCCGATCGAGAGCGTGTTCTCCACGGTGCGGCACCGGACGGTGCGAACGAAAGGATCGCTCTCGCCGAAAACCGCGAAGCTGATGGTGTTCAAGTTGATCGACGCCGCATCGAAGACATGGCGCCGACTGAAAGGAACAAATCAGTTGCCGAAGGTCATCGCCGGTGTAAAGTTTACTGACGGCATCGAGGTCATTCCGACCACTGAAAGCCACGCCGCCTGATCAGGCCGCGTCACCCAGAATCAGCCATAGCTCTTGATCAGGTCTATGTCGGCACCCGGGATGCAGCCGACACGCTGAATTGAAAAGGCGCACTTTGCGCGCTCGGAGGTAAAGCTTCGCTCGACTCAGCCCAACAACTCAAAGCGACACACGGTCGAGTTGAGAGCCCGCTCGATCGGGGTGGTGGCTAAGAAATCGCGCTTGGGGCTGCCAGGAAGACGCCTGCGAGCGCCCAATGGTGCTGACCGGTTGGATTCCATCAAGGGAGACCCTTGAGCCGCAGGATTTTGGCACACAGGGCGCCTTGGTTGCAGGAATTAAGGGCAAGATGTCGGTACACTCAGCAGGCATGGAAGATGGACCGCGCTGCTTCCCCCCGAGGAGGTGCAAGAACTTTGTGCCCAGGTCCGAAAATACCGTGAGACTTTGAAGCGCCGACGCCGCACCTCACGAGTGTGTGTTCTGCAGTGGACGTCATAGGGGCCATCCACGTTATGTCGACAGGAGACGAAAATGCGTAACAGCTTCAATAGTTCACGACACGATCTTGCGAAGTGCTGCGCAATGTGCGGCGGAAAGTTCGGGCTGATCCGCCACTATTACTGGCGAACCCCCCTTTGCTCCAAGAAATGCGTCGACCGCTTCACGGCACGCCGGGAGGCCGACCACAAATGGTTCGCTGGTCGCGATTGGCTTAACGCGTCGCACCGGCTGCCAGACGGACTTTGAGAGCAGCGCATTGAACGGGATAACCGAATCTTGTTGGTGAATAAGCCTCTTGTTCCACAAGAGCGCAGCCGCAACCGCCGACCGTCCTGCGGCCTCTCTGAGGATCTAGGAAAGTTGCGATGCGCCGTCGGAAGAAACCATTGACTTACGCCCCCAACTGCCCTGCCTTCCTGTCAGAGGACCTACAAGCATAGTAAGTGCTCATCAAGGCGCGTAGCGATATCCGGCGAGGTCTACGCCGGGGTCTGCCAGAACAATGTCGCTACAGATGCAATTAAAGGCGATACGGTCCCGACCGTTCGCTCGTATTAACTTGGAAAAGGCAATTCAAAGCAGGAGGAACTTGGCAGAGGGCACCAAAGCCCGCGGTTGCCATGTAATCAGCGTGGCCTCGTAAGCGCGGATTATTGGCACGATCGCAGATCGTAGTCGAAAAAACCAAGAGCTCGCGCAATGAAATTTGTCCTCGTGAATCATCGAATCCCGAACGGCGATAGACTCTGTAACCGATGTTATCGCCCGTTAGGTCAAGGATACCTGCGAGATGTAAGAACTCGGATAGAATACTGCGACTACAATTGTTATCGATGTCGCCACTTCGTGGGCATGGCCTTCCCGCACTTTCCGATGAGCTCCGATTCTAGCAGCCCCGATACGAAAGATCTCATTCCCCCCGGACTCGCGCCTCTGCTCATTGCCGCTTCGTGCTGGTATCAGGTCGGACTGGCCTCGATGTCATGGATCACAGTAGCGCATGCTTTCAGCCCATTTCAGCGATCTCACTCGAGCTGAGGCTTGTGGAGGTGCGTGCCAGCGATCTAAATCCAGGGATTCTCGGTATCACACCTACCTATGCGGGGCTGCGTCCGGAGTAAACCCACGACGCTTTCTCCTTTAGCGGTAACCGTCGCCGCGTATTTGTGATGACTGTGGCGCAGCGGACGAAAGGATCGAGGTGACGACGACAGACTCACGGAAGTCCGAGCTCCACTCGTCGACGCTGCGGTTCCTGGTAACAGGAACGCGCCTCGCTCGTAACGCGGGCTATCGAGCTGAAACGACAGCTGCTTTGGGTTCAAAGGCCAGATATCCGAACGGTCTCATCCTTTTCAGCCTCGCCGTTCAAATTTGCGGGACTTCTATTTGCGCCGAGCAGATAGCCGCCGTTGCAATTACTAGTCTTAGTCGGAATTAGAGCTCAAAAAGCTTTCGTGGCACATTGGTTAATACTTCAACGCCGACCTCGGTAACGCGGAATGTCTCACTAATTACGTACCCTAACTTCTCATCGATCCAGTTTCCCAGCATCAGATGGAAGGTCATATTCGGCTGCAGCACCGTCAGGTCTCCATCCCTTAGGCTCGCAGTTGGCTCAGACCAGTCGATGCCAATAGGGTATCCGCAGCGTGATTCTTTCCTAAAGCCGAGTTTCTCAATCGCGTGATAGAAAGCGTTGGCGACCTCGCTGCAGGTGGCCCCGGGGCGGACCGTATCCAGCGCCGCCTCAAGACCTGTGATCTCAGCCTCATGTAGACGACGAAGCTGGTCGGAGGGCGCGCCGATTATGAAGGTGCGACTGAGCGCCGCAGTGTAGCCGTGGCGGACCGCGCCGAGCTCGAGATTGACTTGCGAATCATCGCGAAACACATCCTCGCTCCATCGAATGTGGGCTGTACCTGTCCGTGGCGTGGAGCACATACAGAAGTCCGTAACCGCCGTTCCGGGCTTGCCATTGGCACCGCGCACCAGCGCTCCGATAATTTCCGCGGCGGCGTCAGCCTCACGTATACTTGGGCGTATTACCTCTGCGGCGCGCATGATGGCTCCGCTCGCTATGGCAGCTGCCTCCCGCATGATTGATATCTCAAGATCGGATTTAACGATTCGAATCCAATCTACAGCTCTTGAGCAATCCACGATCCTCGCTTGCGGCATTCGGGCTCTGAACTTCTCATGCGCTTGGCCGGTCTTTAGCGTCAAGGAGCCGAGCTCAAGCCCCACTCCGCGATTTGCGAGGCCGAGATCATGGAGAAAATCGATGATTACGTCGTAGCCATCTCTGTCAGGGTTGGCGATGAGGTTTTCTGGATAGCCGATCACGTTGCGCTGCCCGAGGAAGCTTTCATGGAACGCTGCCAGCGCGTCCATGTGCCGAACGATGAACGTCGGCTCCTCTTCGTGAACGGAAACCACAACTCCTTGCGGGACATACGATGAATATGCAGTGTGACCCGTAAGGTAAGCGATGTTTGATGGGTTGCTTACGACGAGTGCGTCGATTTCACGCCGTGCCATTTCGGCTTTCACCGCGGCCAGCCGGCGCAAATACTCTGATCGCGGGAATAGCTGAATTCCTTTGCTGATCGTCATTATCTTAGCTCCGTCTGTCTTACACGCAAATGACGAAAGTGCTGGTTCGACCAGCCGCGCCTGGATCCGTCCCGTCCGCTGCTCAGTGAACGACATTAACTCGAAGTTACTGAGCAGGTTAAGGAGCTTGTCGGCTGAACCTTAGATAACGATGCATTTGGTCGGCTGTCCCCGCATTATAATGAGCAGCGTCTCGAAGAGATTCGATGGTGCAGTCAGGCTGCATCCACTGTGTATCTGGCGGTTCCTGCCGGTCTCCAGATCAGGTGACTTACGCTCACGTCAATAGACGGCGCGCGAGGACGTGGTATTTGTGCACTTCAGTGGGGCCTTCGTAAATGCGCGACATGCGTCCGTGATCGTACCAGTGCGCTAGCGGATTCTCATATGTGCAGCCGGCCGCGCCGTGGGTTTGGATGGCGCGATCAATCACGCGACCGACCATTTCGGTACAGGTCATTTTGATCATGCTTGCTTCTACGCGCGCATCGTTCCCCCGATCAGCTTTCTGCGCGCAGGCGTACGTCATTAGCCGGTGCTGTTGGATTTCGATCCAAGAATCGACGATCATCGCCTGGACGGATTGCTTATCGCTGAGGGCGCCGTCGAACACGATGCGCTGCTTGGCATGTGCAACCATCATCTCGTAACATCTCTGAGCAATGCCGAGTGCCTGCGCGCCAACTTCGAATCGGGCAGTTGATAGTTGCCTCTGTGCGCTTTTGAATCCGGTACCTTCCGCCCCAATAGCTGCTAGGTCATCGACCCTACAATTCTCAAAGCTCAGCTGGTGCGTCGTCCACCCGCCGAGCATCGGTACCGGACGTGCAATGAGCCCTGGGTTGCTTTTCTCTACGGCGAACGTCGAAATGCCGCTGGCACTTTTTTCCTTCGCGGTGCGGGCGAAGACTACCACGAAATCAGCGTCCTCGAAGGAGCTGATCCAGATTTTGGAGCCGTTGAGGACCCAGTTCCCGCGGTCTCGCTTCGCATGCATTGAAACGGCGCGAGCCGGATCGGCACCACCGCTGGGCTCAGTCAGCGCAAAGCAATACCGCTTGACGTCGGTCAGGAGAGGGACCAGATAGCGGCTTTTCTGCTCGCCTTGGAGATGGAACATGGCATGAGGAACCTCGCCGCCGAACTGGATCGGGGTTAGGCATTTGTAGTTTTCCTCGATGACGGCCAATTGGTCCACTAGAGAAAGGTGAGCGCCGCCAAGTTCGGACGGAAGGCGGAGCCCCCACAGTCCTGCCTTCCGGGCGGCTTCACGTCCGGGCTCATAATCGGCCAAGGTCAGCGTCTCACCTCGGAGCAATCGTGTCTCGAGTGGCGCCTGGTGGTCGCTGACGATCCTTCGAACCAGATCGACGAGCGCCCGTGTCTCTTCCTTGAACTCGTACATTTACTTCCTCTTCCGCGGCCAGGGCCGCGCTGATTGTTCCTGCCACGCGCCGCCTTACCAACACGGCGTGCGGACTTAACTAACTGGACGGTCCTGATGTGCACGCTCGGCAGCCCCGGGCGCGACATTCTTGATGCGGAGTGCCTCTGCGCCGAGTTGCAAGGAGCCTGCAGCGCGCGTGGTACGTCGGATTCGATATGGTCATTTCCGTGGGAAGCCTCCACTGATTGACGTGCCATAATTCCCGTAGGCGCTCATCCGAACCCGTTCGACAAGGCCGCGTCGTATTGCCGGGCGATCTTCTCCACCAAATCGGCCGCACCGATGATCGAGCGCACGCCCGAAACGGAATGACCAGCACTCCAGACTTCGATCCAGCGCCGCAACCCTTCGCCAGGGCTCTTGCCGCTAAACTTTAGCTTCGCGCGCGCCTCTGATACGGACTCGTCCAGTTTCGACGGGTCAAGTCCAGCAGCCACGATCGAAGGCCTCAGCATGTTGGCATCAAGTCCGGAAAAAGCCCTCGTCAGCATGACATCATCTAGCGTGCTTTCGACCAACATCTGACGATAAGCATCACTTGCCATGCTCTCTCGCGTAGCGATAAAGGATGTACCCATGCAGGCGAGCTCGCACCCCAGCAAACGAGCCGCAGCGAGTGAAACGCCGTCGGCAATACCGCCCGCTAGTACGACTGGACCATCGAACATGCCACGAACAGCGCGAACGAAAGCAAAGGGATTGACCCACCCGGTGTGGCCCCCGGCGCCCGCGGCTAGCAGAATCAACCCATCCGCACCGGCTTGGATGGCCTTCTCGGCATGGTGCAGCGAGGCGATATCGGCGAACACGAGGCAACCGATTTCGTGCAGCGGTTCGATGGCCGTAGCCGGCGATCCGACGCTGGTAGTCACAATCTCCACCTTGTGACGCACGAGACAGGCGAGATCATCCTTGTATCGTGGCTGCCGAATGATGAGGTTCGGACAGTGTGGCGCGGCTGGGCGCTCCTGGTTTGCGAGATCATGCTCAATTCGGGTTAGCCAGCCATCGAGCTCCTCAACCGACCGCGCGTTGGCTGTCGGAAAAGCGCCGATAACTCCTGATCGACAGACACTAGTCACAAGTTCCACCCCCGAAACATGCAACATGGGAGCGACGATCAAAGGTAGGCGAAGCCGGGATGCGATAGGATCGGGCAGCCTACTTCTATGAGAAGGTGCATTCACAGTTCTTGTCACGGCCGTCTTGCCAATCGGCTCGGGTACTGCTTGCCCGGCGTTGGTTACGCGCATGGGACCTATGGCGCTCGTTGCGGGATGCCGTCGCTCGCGCATTGGCGATAGCGCCGGGCTGGTAATCAGCCCGAACGTAGATTCTACTCCGTCAAGCGGATGCGAGCCATTGGCTACGTGATCTTGCTGCTGGCGTCGGGGGGCTTTTATAAAAGATTGCATGTATCTAAAGCTCGGAGGAAAAAAGATAAGCGGTCGACCACGCGGCTTATCCAATTATTTGACAGCGTCTATGGCTTCGTCGATCACCAAAGCCAGCGGCCGGTGTTGCTGATTTCCCAGAACTCGGCTTGGCCGTCCGGCACTCGCGTCACCGAGATGCGACCATTGAGCACGCGGGCTGCCATCACGGTAAACTCGAACATCGCTGCGCGCAGAGGTTCGCTCACATTGGCCTTAAACGGCAGGTGAGAGCGCAGGTGTATGCGGTGCGCACTCTGTGACTCGGTCAGTTGCACGGACTGGCCGCACGCGCGCTGCAAGCAGTAGAGAAAGTCCGTTACAGAACTCGCGTCTGTTCCCTCGATACCGATATCCCGTTTGAGTTCATGAGTGAGCTGTATAGCAATGCCGCGCATCACCTGGCTCACGAGGAAGCAAGTGGTCTGCTGGCCGAACATCTGGAATAGACAATCGACTGTGGTTCTTACGTATTCGAGAGACCAATTTCGTCGCGCCTTCAGGCGTCGTTCCTCGGGCCAAAGTTCGGGGTCGAGCCGAGGTGCCTTTGAAGGATCAAACTCCGGCGTTTGCGTAACATGCTCGAACCGGTATTCCTCACCGGGCGCAAGGTCATGTTCGTATTCGATGAAGTAACCCTCGTCGCACGCCTCGAATTCCATCATCAGCTTCGTAGAAACAAAGCCGAGGCGAGAGGAGCCCATCAGTATCCCATTCTTTGGGTACCAAGCAGTGGACGCGGCGCGGCTAATAGAGCCAGGTAAGGCAATCATCGTCACGCCCGCATACGTCGTCTTTGGCGCCTTGTAGCGAATCCATACTTTCCTTGGCGTCTCCTCAATATATTCCATCTCATGGTTGTCGATCACGTTTGATAAATAATGGTACTTTGCGGCACGGACGGCTGGTGGCTCATCGTCACGGATGCCGAGCTTATGCGCGCCACGTAGATAGAAGCGCTTCTGGTGTTGCCGCATCAGCAACACCCATAGCTGCTTCGCGGCTTCCTCGCCCTTTTCCCTATAAGTTATCGCGGTCAGTGCGGAATGTATGCACGCCCAGAACTTGGCTGCCAGTGTGCAGTCGGCACGTAGTGCCGTGCTATCTCGTTCTTGCATGGTCGCCTTACGATAGTCTGCTGCGCGGCCAGCATTGTCAGCGCTTGGCGCAGAGCTAGCTGAGAAGAGTGGGGCCGCATTGGATGCCATATGGCGGCGGGTGGTGGTTAGCTGTAGTAAGCACGTTGTACTTGAGATTTGTGAATCCGGCCTATTTACATCGTTCGAGTTGCCTTGAAAGGCGCTCGTAGGGATGACTTTGGCAGAACATCATACATGCCGATGAGAAGCAGATATTTCTGTTGGAGCAGTTCTTCTCAATTCTGAGGACGACGAGTCAGCCCATTCATCCGGGCAAAAGCGAAATCAGATCCTGTGTGATGTTGCATCACGAGCTCCTTCGGAGAACGTTTTGCCTCAGTCCCCATTTTATCAACCAAAAACGGTCAGTAGATCAATTACTAACCTCGGTAGGTTGACTGCAGCGCAAAGTCTTGCGCCGTGAATAGCGCTTGGGCAGGTCGACCCAACCCCGAGCTGTCCGCCTGGTCCGCCTGCGCGACCGTCGTCGATCTGCTGAGCGTGAGCGATGCCAGTAACGCGGTGATTCTCTGCCGAGGAGACGCCCGAAGGAGACTCGAGCGGTTCCCACTACGCCGGGCTTTTGATTGCTCGATCTGTGCAAGGGCGTCGCTTGCGGTATCGAGCCTGCAGGCAGGTGGATAGCTTACTGCTCGGGAAATATGCGGAAGTCTTCGCTCGCAGCGCCGAGGGCCCTCCACCTGGAGGCACCGTGTGCGGAACGAGCCGATCTTGAGGGGCCGCTCGCTACCATTGGGGGTAGATCGACGAAAAGAGGTGGTCTTCGCAATGGGTGGAAGAGTGATCCCTACTGACGTCGGGCGCTCATTCAGAGGGGATTCAGCCGATCCCGAGTACCTGACGCAGGCTTACCCGCACGTGAGAGCGCAGCGCGGCTACTAGCATTAGCAGGTTCGTTTCTACCGATTCTGAGGTAGGTGAGTGGAGCCCTTCTGGGAAAGCATCGTCGTCCGGCATAAGTCCGTGTCGGAATGTGCACGTTCCGTAGCTTCGGTCTAGAGCTCGCCTCAGAGAAGCGCGCTTATCCCATAAACCAGTTGCTTGCGAAGGAAAAAATCATGGATGGAGCGATTACCGAGTCACAGAAAATGCAAGCCTTCGCAGCGCTAGAGTCAAACGTGCGCTCATACTCGCGCCTGTTTCCGACGATTTTCAGCGGAGCTCAAGGCTCCATCATGTCAACGGAGGGGGGGCGAAAAGTCATTGACTTTCTCTCCGGTGCTGGAGCGCTGAACTACGGCCACAACAATCATGCGATCAAAGCTGCCGTCATGGAATATCTTGCCTCGGATGCAGTAGTGCACGGGCTCGATATGGCCACGCCTGCGAAGTTGGAATTTTTGCAGACTTTCAGCTCTGTCATACTTCAGGAACGGGGTCTGCGGTATCGACTCCAATTCACGGGGCCAACTGGCGCAGACGCTATTGAAGCCGCACTAAAACTTTCACGGAAGGTCACAGGACGCCAGAATATCGTGTCATTCACCCACGGATATCATGGGCTCAGTTTAGGAGCCGTTGCTGCGAACGGTAGTCGCTTTTATCGCACGGCGTGCGGTATTCCGTTATCCGGGGCAACATTCATGCCTTATGATGGCTACCTTGGGCCTGAAATCAATACTGCTGGTTATCTGCGACAGATGTTGCTGGACAAAAGCAGTGGTGTCGATTCTCCAGCTGCCATTCTCGTCGAAACTGTGCAGGGAGAGGGAGGTGTAAACGTTGCTCGTAAGGAATGGCTCGAATCAATTCAAACCATAGCGAAGGAAGTTGGCGCCATTTTGATAGTTGACGATGTTCAGATGGGTTGTGGTCGTACAGGTGAGTTCTTTAGTTTCGAGTTCGCGGCCTTGTCGCCGGACATTGTCGTAATGTCAAAATCGCTAAGTGGGTTCGGTCTGCCGCTGTCGATGTTGTTGATCAAAGAGGAGCTCGACGCTTGGCGGCCCGGAGAGCACACGGGCACGTTTCGTGGGAACAATGTTGCGCTTGTCGCCGCTACGGCAGCTATAAATCTGTATTGGCGCAGTCCTGCGTTCTCGGAGGGTATTCAGCGGATGGGGGAAGTTATTCGGACCCGACTTGAGGCCATTGCTTCCGAACACGGGAACAACTTTTCTGTTCGAGGGCGGGGGATGGTCTTCGGATTTGATTGCAACCTTGCCGAAATCGCGCAGACTACGGCACGCGAAGCCTTTGATAAGGGCCTGCTGATAGAGCGATGCGGACCTGATGATCAGGTCTTAAAATTTTTGCCTGCACTCACGATCGACTTTGAAACACTTAATCGAGGCGTAGAAATATTTGAAGACGCTTTAGTAGAAGCGCTAAAACAGAGCAGGAGACCGGTCAGTTGATCTGATGTTGCCGCCGACGATGGTCAACGTCGGCAGCGATGTGAGCGTCAGCGGAGTGTTGGGCGTCAACGGAGCTGGTCCCTGGTGCTCCCTCGGTCACCCGATGCGATGACCTGCGCGGCATAGGGCAGCGGATTTGCTAGCCTTGGGCATTGCGGCGACCGACTTCGTCAAGAGTTTCCGCCCACCGTGCGAGCCTCATATTGACGAAACTGGGTCGTCCGCATTTGATGCTGTGGACGGCTCCTCCGCCGGCGCGAGAGCGCCAAGGAGTGGGTGCCGATTGAGGCTCCCACGATTCGGAGGAGCAGCCTATGCAGTCAATGTCGACAATCGGTCTGGATATCGCAAAGTCGGTCTTTCAAGTGCACGGCGTTGATGCAGCCGGCCAGGTCGTTTTGCGCCGTCAGTTGCGGCGCCGACACGTCCTGGCATTTTTCCAGAAATTGCCGCCATCCCTGGTGGGGATCGAGGCTTGCGCGTCATCGCACCATTGGTCACGCGAGTTGCAGGCGTTGGGGCATACGGTGCGACTGATGCCTCCGGCCTATGTGAAGCCCTATGTCAAGCGGCAGAAGAACGACAGCACCGACGCGGAGGCGATTTGCGAGGCGGTCACGAGACCCAACATGCGGTTCGTGCCGACCAAGACGGTTGAGCAACAGAGCTGTCTGATGCTTCATCGAGCCCGCCATCTCTTCATCCGCCAGCAGACCGCCGTCATCAATTCAATCCGCGCCTATCTCGCCGAGTTCGGGATTGTCGCACCTGTCGGACGCAGGGGCGTCGAGCAACTGCTGGAAGTCGTCGCCGATACAGCCGACCACCGGCTCCCGGAGGTGGCCCGCGCATGTCTCGCTGCTCTCGGCAGTCAATTGCGGGCGCTGAAGGCCCAAATCCTGGAGTTCGACCGACGCATCATCAACTGGCATCGATCGAGCGCGACGAGCAAACGGCTGGACGCGATCCCTGGTGTCGGGCCGGCGCTGGCAACAGCGCTGGTCGCCAGCATTGCCGATCCCAAGGCTTTCCGATCGGGGCGAGACTTCTCGGCCTGGGTTGGGCTTGTGCCGAAGCAGAACTCGAGCGGGGGCAAGGACAGGCTTGGCAGTATCAGCAAGCAAGGCGATCGCTATTTGCGTAGTCTGTTCACGGCTGGCGCGCTTGCTGTGATCCGCTATGCCAAGATCCACGGCACGGGGCATCGACCCTGGCTTACTGCGTTGTTGGCACGGCGGCCAACCAAGGTCGCTGCGATCGCGCTCGCCAACAAACTCGCCCGGATGGCCTGGGCGATGATGGCCAGGAACGAACGCTACAAGGAACCCGCCGCTCTCGCGGCGTGAACGAACTCGCGCCGGACAGCCCGGCGTGATGTATGGTTGGGAGGGCGAACAGCACTTAATGCAGTGCCGGTCGATCCGGCGATCAGGACAACCCACTAGGGCCACAGCATCCTCGAATGCGTGCTGTTGACTGGGACCTGATCCGCGGAGGGCATTATGGCCAGCGGTCATGGGTACCGCGCTAACAGGCCGAACACATGGCTGCTCCGACCAACGCTGCAAAGTGAAGATTCTTCTTGCCAACCCGGAGCCGTCCACACATGGCCCTGGAACCTCTCGCGAGCGCCATTCTATTCTGAGCCTGAGCGGTCAACTTCCACAAGAATACGAGAGCGTTGTCGTCCATGAATGGCGCCTTCAGATGAAACCAACGCTATGAAAAACGATCAACTCAATCTAAAGCGCAGAGAAGCGGCCCATGAAGTGCTGGCTTCTCGCGCAATTGAGGTCTGGTCTCCAGGGGCCACACCAGGACTAGCAACGTCAAGAGCCGAGATGGTGTCGCTCTGCGCAAAGTTCCGGTGTGCGTAACGCACGGAAGGCAACTGATGTGGTGCGAGCGTTCTTGAGTTCTTCGATAGCCTCTTCAGTTGGTCTGCCCATGGCTTTTATGAAGGACAGGCAGTCGACAACTACTAGCTGCTCGTCAGAACGAGCACTGCGACATTCTTGGTTGCAAATCGCTGCCTCGCCGACTTTTTGCTTTCGCTCCAACTCGCTCTGCCGCAATGAAAGCGGACCTCCATCAATACCGCTGCCCCAATTACAAGTACACTATCTCTCACCAGAGTGGGTAGTGTCTCGATCTAATGTAAGTGATGTACATAAGTTGGTAGCTCGCCGCACAGATTAGGAAGTCAGCTAGGACAAGGTGGATGACAAGCTTGGCTAACCCTTTAAACATCTCACGCTTTCTTCAAGTGTTTGACAACGACGCCGCTCAAGCAGGAATAAAGATTTTGATTGGGTTCGATTTTCATGAGTATGTCTCGATTACACGGGCTACACCAACCAAGCAGCCGACATATCCAAACTTCCGTCCAGACCGCTCGCCAATAAGACCAGGAGAAGGCTATTGGATCATCGGCATCGACACACACGAGGACGTCGTGGTCTTATCGGCTGCTCGACTGTATGACCTGTCGCACAGCAATTTCGCAGAACACCTTGAATCCCTGAAGGCGTTTTACGCTGATCCGGCCTTACATGCACATCCCCAAGACCGGTGTGCCTGCATAGCGCCGAGTGCGAGAAAGATTGCCGGCAAAGTAGCCTACCACGGGGACTACTGGGTACGCCAAGACTTCAGAGGGCGCGGCCTATCCAAAATCACATCACCAATAATGCAGGGAACGTCTTTTGCAATGTGGGCTCCTGACTTCTTGTGTGGCCTTGTACCGCGCTGGTCCCTGGATAGCGGCCTGGTTGCAGAATACGGATACGCTCATCATGAAAGAGGCGGCGCCAAATTATACCTGGTCGACGAGGATACTGCGGACGACTGGTTGATTTGGCGGACTGGCGCGGAGTTGAGGGCCCAGTTTGGTTGTCACGACAGGAGCGAGCCGTTGTTGGCCTCATCATTTTCGCCGGCAGGGGCGGGCGATAGCTGATTTTCCAAACAAGTTCGCCGCGATCGGCGTGGCAGCTTTCACCGCGTTTGCCGCGGCCTCGACAAGCTGTCTCCTCGGACGGTGGGAGCTCTGCCCGCGCAAGCGCTGCGTGCCAGCAATCAGACGCCCCGTGTTTGACGAGCAAGCCTGCTTGTCAGCAGTTCGAAGCGGAGGACGAGGAGTGCCGCATAGATCGTCGCCCCGATTGACAGCCCGATCCAAATACCAATGACCCCAAGGCCCATTTTCAAAGCGAGCACGTAGCTGAGGCTAAAACCGATCAGCCAATGAGAAAGGCCAACAAACAGCAGAGGCACTCGCGTGTCGTTTAGTCCGCGCAGGGCGCCTGCCGCAATGCTCCCCACTGCATCGATAACAAAAAAGCTGGCGCCGATGCACAGGAGCCTTGCGGTCAGCCGAATTGTTGCGTCGTGATCGACCGTTCCACCCAAAAACAGTTCCGCGAGTTCGAAACGGCCTGCGAGCACCGAAAGCGTCAGCGTGGCTGCGATCACGGCCCCTAAGAGCATGGCTGCTAGACCTGCTCGCCTGGCCCCGGGACCATCGTGACTGCCTACGGCATGCCCGACCCGTACGGCCGCTGCCACGCTGATGCCGAACGAGATCATGAAGAAAGTGACGCCGATTTGAAGTGCGATCTGATGAACAGCAAGTGCGTTGGTGCTGATCCAGCCGGCCAAGAAGGCTGTGGCCGCGATCGTGCCGGATCCCATCAACGCGGTGATTGATGTCGGCGTCCCGATTACGATCAGCTGCCGCAGGAATGTCCAATCGAAGGACAAGGGCTCTGCAAGCACATTGTAGTCACGAAAAGGGAGGCGCCTTATAGCAAACCACAAAGCGGCCAACAACATGCTGGAATTCACTAGGGTGGTCGCAACACCAGCCCCGAACAAATCGAGCCGGGGTAGGCCAAGCCTCCCGTAGGCAAGCAAATAAACCAGCAGCGCGTCGACGGGGACCGCCGCGAGCGTGATCCACAAGATCGGCTGCGGACGGTTGATGCCTCCCATAAAATTCCGGATGGCTTGAAAGCACAGCGCTGGCGCCACGCTCCAGGCCAGTCCTGATAGATATCGGCAAGCGAGCCGAGCCGTATCTGGGGTCTGGCCGAGGGCGAGCAGCATTTGCTCACTCTGCAGCGCAAAAGCGGTGATTGGAATCGCCGCCAGCAGCGCGGTCCAGAGGCCCATTCGCAGCATGCGCCGACCCGCAGCGAGATTATCCGCGCCATACGCCTGCGCGGCCAAGGGGGCGATCGGCGCCAACAGGCCAAGGCCGAGGGTGAACCCAACGAGATAGATCCTCATGGCTAGCGCAGCCGCCGCGAGCGCGTCAGCACCAATCCGCCCTATAAATGCGAGATCGATTGTCATCATCACGATTTGTCCAATCTGGGTCAACACCATCGGCAACGCGAGCCCCGCAGTTTCGCTGAGCTCGGACGCGAGTCGAGGGAGGCTCTCCCGTTTGATCGATTCGAGCCGCGAGGCTGATGTCGATTTTCTTTCGGTTATCCTGTCCATGGAAATCGTGCAGCTTTGTTTTCCTTCGCCTGAACAGACGAGCGTTCGTGTCAGAAAAGCCGTTCCACCCTCGCCGAGCGTAAGCCGACGAATTGGGAGTCAATCTTGCGCGGCTGTGGTCTCAGTTGGCGTGTCTCCTCGACCAAAAACTGCTGCTGAGAGCTGGGATCTAAGGTCTGCTCGCGCCCTTAAGATCATCTCCGGCGGTTTGATCGCTTCCGGCGTTTCCCCATCAATTACCGAAATCGCTCAATGCGCGATGTGGCGAAGCCGAACCTCGTGTGTCGCTCGCGGGAGCAAAACGGACTGCGAATGTGCGGTGAAACGGATAGTCGCATCCCGTCTGTCGAATTCGCGCCCAACGCATAACGGAACCGAGAGAGGGAAGTCTCATGCGCCGTTACTGCGATTTTGCTCAGCATGTGTTGATTCCAATTTCGCTTCAAGCCACGTGCCAAGTATGACCGCGCAAACGCGAACGATAACTGTTCATGGAGGTGTCTTACGCTGGACAGCGTGTCGGAAATCCAACGTTGACAGAAAACGCCTGCTCTGAATCGAAGCGCTGTCGCCTGAAGCTCTTGGTGGTTGAACGGAACCCAGCCTAAGTCATTGAGAGCAATTCGGGCTGTTTACCCTAGAGGAGGTGCTAGTCACCCGAACCAGGCGGATCGGTCGGCCGCCCTGAATGGCAGCAGGCGGATGCGCTCGAGCCATACCGCGCATCCGAAGCGCCCCGTGATGAGACCTGCGCTTCGACCGAAATCGCGAAGAGCGGTGATCTGTGGTCTCTTGATGACCACGATCTTCGTTCCTGACGTGATGCCTCCCTAGCCATTGGCAGGGGCTTAGTGCCAGCAGGGCAATCCCCGAAACCCCCGCTTGGGAAATGAAGCGGGGCTTCGCGATCAACTACCAAACCTTGTGATTTATCAGGACGCGATGCATGTTAATTTGGCTTGATTGGGAGCGATTGGTGAATTGTCTTTAGCTGGAGTTCGGCATGCAACTTATTCGCTCTTCGCCGGCCTTTGCGTTGACGCGCGCCTTGCAAAAACACGTCGCTCTTAAACGTTGATCGAGCCGCGCTCTCTCTTTGCTCAACGGCGCGGTCCCAACGGAGCGAGTTGCCAGCCCTGCGTGACCCCTGGGACGTTTATCAGTCATCGAGACATGGCCAGATATCTAGTCATCGCGACATGGCCAGAACCAGAATTAGATCGTAGGTACGGAGGCAAGCATGATCGCAGCTAGTGAACTGTTCCGTGGTGCAGCACCGTACTATTCGCGGTACATGGTTCCATACCCAAAAGATTTCTTCCAATCACTGGTGAGAGTTTGCGGTCTCTCCGATAGCAGCCGTGCCCTCGATCTTGGCGCTGGCACCGGCCAAATCGGCATTCCCTTGGCGCGCTCAGTCGCGAAGGTTCTTTGCGTCGATCCAAGCAGCGAAATGGTCGAGGAAGGAAAGCGAGTCGCGGACTCCCAGGGACTCAAGAACATCGAGTTTTTGGTGTCGAGATCTGAAGATTTATGCGAACCGAATTCGTTGTTTGATATCGCGACAATTGCGGGCTCCTTCCACTATATGGATCGAGGCGTCGTGCTGGCAAAGCTGGCGCAAATACTCAAATCGAGCGGCTGCATTGCGATCATCAGCCGCCAGTTGAAACACTCGGAACCTGGAGATTGGTATGGTGCGATGTTGAGCGACATCAAAGAGTTCTGGGGAGGCAGCTTTCCGACAGGTTCAGAAGCCTTCGGGCCTGTACATACTGTGTCGACGCGAGACGTTCTTCTGGCTTCCGATTTCGGCGAACTCACAAAGCTTCGTCACTATTACGAGCATCAGTGGAATGTAGAAGATCTTCTCGGCTATCTCTATTCCACCTCCTTAGCGGCGCCAGGTACTCTCGGAGCTCGTCGCGACGAATTTACGACACGTATTCGAAGGTTATTACTATCGTATTCACCGTCGGGTTTCTTTGTAGAACGAGGTCGCGTCACCACGTTGCTCGGATATCGACCCTAGGCCAACTTGTGAGTCGATCTCATGGTTGTTGAACAGGATGACTTGCCCCAACACCTCGCATTCGGACCTGGCGTCCAGAGGCCGGTACTGCGAGAGACGGTTGCGATAAACAATGAGCACGAAATTCGCGAAATTGTGTGCCGGCTGTCTCAAGGAACGGAACAAAAAGCTGGCACCCGCGTGGTAGTCGATCCTAGCTCTGCAAGAGTGTGTTCAGCGGAGGCATTCTCCCTGCATGTAGGATGAGAAGGCAGGAAAATATGGGTCTTTTGAGTGAACGAAGCCGGACGACAGAGTGTGCTACACCTGCAGCCCGGCTTGCTGCTAGGACTATGCTCTACCCAGTTGCCTATCTGATTTGCTAGCTATCCGACGGTCCTAGCAGTGGTGTAACTTGGCCGGATCGGGATGGCATGGCTTCAGACGGAGTGGCCGGTGCCCGATCACAGCAGCTTGCGCGCACGCCGATCTTTATCAACATATCGGAAGGGCAGTGCGATGTCCGTGTTGCCGAGGACTGGTCAGCCTTGTGCAGCTACAAATTATGTTGAGGTCGATGTGTCGCCCGTTGCAAATAAAGTGTCGCGGCCAGCATTTGGTCCGAGGGGGCTTTACAAAGTTGGGGAGATCCCGCCCCTCGGGCACGTTCCCGATCGCATGTACGCGTGGACCATACGGCGAGAGCGCCACGGCCCACCGGAGACCTCGATGCTGGTAGAGGTGGTACCGACCTGGCGGATTGCGGAGGACGAGGTATTAGTCTTTGTGTTGGCAGGTGGCGTCAACTACAATGGAATCTGGGCCGCGCTTGGTAAGCCGATCTCGCCGTTCGATGTGCACAATGTACCTTACCATATTGCCGGTTCAGATGCGGCTGGCGTAGTGTGGGCGGTAGGCTCCAGGGTACGACGCTGGAGGGTCGGCGACGAGGTTATTGTCCACTGCAACCAGGACAACGGAGACGACGAGGAGTGCAATGGCGGCGAGCCGCTGCTCTCGCAGTCCCAGCGGATTTGGGGATACGAAACCCCTGACGGCTCGTTTGCCCAGTTTTGCCGCGTACAGTGTCGTCAGGTAATGCCCAAGCCGGAACACCTCACCTGGGAAGAGGCCGCCTGCTACGCGCTCACGCTCGCCACCGCCTACCGGATGTTGTTCGGACACCCGCCGCACATCGTTAAGCCAGGCGAGAACGTGCTGGTGTGGGGAGCCTCCGGCGGCCTTGGCGTATTCGGTGTGCAGCTTGCAGTCGCATCCGGTGCAACCGCAATTGGGATCGTCTCGGAAGCCAGTAAGGTTGACTACGTCAAGGCGCTCGGCGCCAAAACTGTCATTAACCGTAATGACTTCGACTGCTGGGGCACCATGCCCACGGTAAGCTCGCCACGCTACAACGCCTGGATCAAAGAGGCTCGGCGTTTCGGCAAGGCAATCTGGGACGTCACCGGAAAGCGCGACGTTGACATCGTGTTCGAGCATCCGGGGGAGCAGACGTTCCCGGTCTCGACCCTAATCGTCAAGCGCGGCGGCATGGTGGTGTTTTGCGGCGGCACCACCGGTCCCAATATTACGTTCGACGCCCGCTACGTCTGGATGCGCCAGAAGCGAATCCAAGGTTCGCACTTTGCGAATCTCAAGCAGGCCAGCGCGGCGAACCAATTCGTGATCGATCGTCGCATCGCCCCATGCATGAGCGAGGTGTTTTCCTGGGAGCAAATCGCCGCAGCTCACACCAAGATGTGGCAGAACCAGCACAAGCCAGGCAACATGGCCGTGCTGGTCAATGCGCCGCGCGTCGGTCTGCGAAATTTCGGAGACACCGTCAGGGCGGCCGGTGCCTAGATCATCCAGTGTCGCCTTCCCGAATTGATCGTGTCCTACTTGAAGCTCGGCGCGCTGGACGACAGTTGGCAGGGTAGAGCAGCCAGTTTGTGTTCTGAGGCGGGCAGAGACCTGCGCGACGACCCGGAGCCGCCCTAACGGTCGATGATACGCGCTTCTGGAGCGTGATTGTTTTGGACTGAACCGATTGGGGATACCCAAATCAGCAGGGTTCTGATTCAAGATGCTGGCTGGGCTGTGGGCCAGCATCGGATGGGGCGAGCCTATTCTCTTGATTTGCGCGAGCGGGTCGTCGCTGCGGTGCCGGCGGGCGAGAGCTGCCGGTCGGTGGCGGCGACATTTAAGGTCAGCGTCGCAAGTGTAGTGAAGTGGTCGCAGCTCCGCGCGACCGGAAGCGCCGCGGCCCGGCCGATGGGTGGCAATCGTCCCTATGCGCTGTCTTCTGAACGGGACTGGCTACTCGAGCGGCTTGCCGAGCAACCAGACATCACGTTGCGCGCACCGCTTACGGAGCTGGCGGAGCGCGGGATCAAGGTCAGCTACTACGCGGTGTGGCACTTCTTTCGAGCACGAAGACATCAGTTTCAAAAAGCCTGTACGCCAGCGAGCAGGATCGTCCCGACGTCGCCCGGCGACGGGCGCAATAGAAAAAGCATCAAGGGCGGCTTGATCCTTCCGGCTTGGTCTTCATCGACGAGACCTGGGCCAAACCAACGTGACGCGCACCCATAGCCGCGCCCGAGGCGGCGAGCGGCTCGTCGCCAAGGCTCCTCATGGCCGCGCTGACCTTTCTTGCTGCGCTGCGCCATGACCGTATCGACGCTCCCTGCGTGATGGGCCGATCAACTGCGAAAGTTTCCTGGCCTATGTCCAGCACGTGCTGGTGCCAGTCCTCAAGCTTGGCGGCATCGTCATCATCGACAATCTCGGCAGTCACAAGGGAAAGACCGTCCGGCCCGCCATCCGTGCCGCCGGCACAAAGCTGTTCTTCCTGCCGCCTTCACGGGATCGAGCGCAGCCTGCCCATACCGCCGGGGCCGCCCGATTACCCCGCCCATCCAGAACGACTTGACGCTAAGTTGAACGAGCTATTTTGTGATGTTATGAGGCAGGCCGGTCAATATGAAAATCAAGGCCCAGACTTGATCGTGACATACAGCTCTATCGACGAAAAAATTGGCGAACGTATTCGAAGCCATAGGAAGAGAATCGGGCTCAGTCAGAAGGAGCTCGCAAGTCGATTGGACATCGTTTTTCAACAGCTACAGAAGCACGAGAATGGCACCAGTAGAGTGCCGGCCAGTCGGCTCTACGAAATTGCCCGGGTACTGAACACGCCCATCTCATATTTCTTCGAAATCGACGAGAGTGAAGCGTGGCGACGGCCGCCGCCCGTCTCGGACGTTTCCGCAATAGTCCGGGCGCAAAAGGGCAAGTTGGCGAAGCAGATCCTTGAGCTTATCACTGCCTTCATGAAAATAAAGGATGAGGATGCTCGAGCTGAAATCATCTCGTTAGTCTCAAGATTATCGAAATCGAACATCAGGCGGTAGCTGCGTCAAATCAAAACCGCACCAACATGGCGTTACGATCAATGGCTTTGCCCTAGCACGCTTTTGAAGTGCTGTTGCGCCGCTCGGCTCGCAAATCCAGCAACATGTGCTTCCTTCGCCTGGAGTGCGACCTTCTGCAAACCCGCGATGAACCGCTGATTTATCGTCTCCTTTGTGCGCCTCAAGGTGATTTCCGGAAACTCACTGAGAAGTTGTGCCCGCGCGATAGCCGTTTCCACTACATGCCCCGAATCAACCACCTCATGAAGCAGTTTATGGTTTGCGGCCCATGAAACCGGAACAGCCTCGCACCCATATATGATATCGGACATCGCCGCTCGACCCACGAAACTCTCGAGCATATAGCCTCCAATTGTACAAGCGATTCCGTGTTTCACTTCCCACATAAGCAGCTTGGTTTCTGGCGATCCGACGCGCCAATCACACGACAGTGCGACCTGAAAGCCGAGACCAACTGCGTATCCGCCGACGGCGGCGACGGTCGGCTTCGTGACTTTAAGTATAGTACAATAGAAATCGATCAACCTATCAATATGCCTCTCTACCGATGCGCGTCCCGATAGTTGGGCTACCTCATTGAAATCACCACCAGCGCAAAAGGATCGGTCATTCCCTCCTGTCAATACTAAAGCCCGTATCGCAGGATTGTCATCGGTCTCCCGGCATATGGAGCGTATGGCGTTCTCGAGTTCTGGGCTCATCGGATTAAGGGAGTTGGCATGATTGAACCGCGCGACCAGAACCTGGCCTTGAGTTTCCGTTTCGAGAATGGCCATGATCTCTCCCGTCGCACGCATCTGCGAAGTCGCAGCACGTTACCGGTTTTGTCAATAAGAACACGATACATCTATAACGAGAAATTGTCAATCAAACGAAACACCTATTATGAGAACTGTCCTTGCGGCGATGATGCGACGCATGGCATAAAGATCGATCCGCGCGCTACGTGTGTGTGAAATGAAGTTTCTACGCCCTACAACACCCTCGTGCACGAGAAGTCCGGCTCGCTTGCTTCTCAAGTTCTGGCCGGTTCAGAGCACGTCTCATTTCGCAAGCAGGTGTACCTCAAAACGGTCTCGCGAGGTGAGGGCGGCTCCTGCAGCCTACGGAGGCTACGCGAGACACAGCATCCATGCCGCAACACAGGATGTGGCTCGCGTCGAGTAGCGATTAGTCCGTTCAGTCCAATACGCGAGACAGCACTCACATGATTCCCGTGGCCTCATCAGGTATTCGCGCGGGAAGCAGGTCGCGCACAGGCGCGAATTGTCAACTTGGAAAAAACACTCGTTATTGAGAGCTTGCCACACGTCGAAATAACGTGATCCTTAACCCATTGGTGCCGGCTCGGTCGTTTGACCGGATGCATGTTTATCTCGGTTTCGCGGCGTATTCATCCTATTGGCCGGATCGAAGTCGACATAACCAGCTTCGAACCTACGGAAGGTGCACATGCCAGCAATAAGTGTTTACGCGAGAGGTGGAGTTCTTGTGGCGCAATTCAGTCGCGAGAAGCCGGTGAACCCGCTCAACCGAGAGCTGGCACGAGGTATCGTCGACGCGTGTCGAAGGGCCCAGGACGAGCCCTCTGTGAAATCGATAGTATTCACTGGCGGAGTGCACCGCTCCTTCTGTGCCGGTGATGACCTAAACGAAGCCCGCGATCTCAAGTCGCTGGTTGACGTTGAGGAATTTATAGACCGCATGATAGCTTTATACGTTGCTATTCTCAGCGTCCCGAAGCCCACGGTCGCCGGAATAGACGGATATGCCATCGGCGCCGGGCTCGAAATGGCGTTATGTTGCGATTGGCGGGTGGGAACACCAACTACAACGGCTCTCGGCTGGGAACTCAAGCATGGTTTGGCTTGCCCAATCGGCGCCTACATGCTCGAGAAAATGCTCGGGCGCTCGGCAATGTCGGATATTGTCTTCGGCTGCGAGGCTGTGTCGACGAAATGGGCCGCAGAACACAAACTGTTCAATGAGATGGCCGAGCGTAAGGACGTCGTCGAGCGGGCCATTTCGCGAGCTGATGTCCTTGGCGCCTATCCAGAGGTCACGTTTCAGCGAACGAAGGAGTCTGTGAATCGCTCCTTCATTGCCGGCCTGAAGGAGATTGCGCCTATCGCAAAAAGCATTCATGCAGACGGATTCCTTAGCAACTCCGCCCAAGCCCATTTTAGACGAGTTCTACGATGCTAGGTCGCGGCATGCGTGCGTTGACCTTTGCCACTCATTTCGGGTAGGGCGTAGAGATCAATCCGTTGTTCCCTCCAATATAGAGAATGAGTTGGGTCCAGGAACTCGAAACGCGGATCCGCTTCGCAGCACGAGACGATTGTTTGGCAATTGCGCGCGGCTCGGAAGAGCGTTTCGGCTGAAAACGTTGCACAGGCTCGGCGGGATTAGTCCAAACTGACCGGCGATCGTCGAATCGCGTAAGGGCAGCGACCGCTAGGATAGCAGTTGGGTGGATCGATCATGGAGCGCATCCGACGATGTGTAACCCGTAATTCTATCGAGTGGATCCGCGCAGTTATCTGCAAGACAGGAGCTATCTGGCCAGCAAGGTACTCCTCTCCGACATTCGCAAGGTGCTGCCCGCTCGATGAGACGAAATGCTTTGGGTTTAGCAACGATAGGCAATGCTTGTTCACTTGCCAAGTAATGGGAGTTGCCGGTCTGACTGGTTGATTATGCCGCGAACGTTCTTGGCCATTCCGTGTATGAGAAAATATCAGCTTCAGTTCGAATCAAGAGACCCCACCGGATAAGTCGGTTCAGTATACCTCGTCGGCGGCGCATCGGTCCAACTCTCGAGCGATATCGGCTATCGTTGCTTCTAAAAGTATGCCAGATATTTCAAGATCCAGCTCTGCTATCTCGGCCTGTGCATAGCGAAGTAGCTGAGTAATGCTGAGTAGTAGCTTGTTGCGCTTGGGAGTGCTCGGATATTGATTGCACTCCGCAGCAAGCGGTCCCTTGCCGTCCGCCATCATTCGTCTATCAGGCCCGGCTCTCCTGGCCTTCTGCGCAGTTCTCTTTTCGATGCGTCGAATCATACCGTTCCCGAGCATTACTGTCCCTTGGCTACAACGCTTGATTACGAACCACTCGTCAGAGTCAGGGATAAAGAATACAGAAAAAGGGAATGCGTCCTACCTACTAATTCTGGAAGGATAGAAGTCACACTCTCTTTGCATCGACAGGCCTCTATTTGTCAGAATAGGCGCCCGGAAATGCCACCTCCCGTCCTGCCATGGAAGGCAGAACAACTGGAAATCTTCTCAATGGATTGCCCTCAGCTTCCGCGTGGGTCGATCGATTGACTTGACTGTTGTTGTGGTGGTGCCACATATCGCTCCGAGCGGAGATCAAATATGTTATCGGTACGCGCACAACCGGGACTGCCACCGCGCGAACTTGATAGAAGTGGTGTGGTGAGAGCTCATCCTGGGTCGAGAGGATTGTCTGGAGTTTGCTGACAACTCCGAGGCGCGGCTTTCGCTCTTTTCGCAACGCCCTTTTCTAACGTTTGCCGCTATTGCGGTCTGGCTGAATACTAGGAAATCGCAGTGGCCTCCCTCAGCCAATTGGTGGCTCCCGGTGAAACTCCGTCGGGGAGCGAGAGATCGCTGTATGCCCAGCTCAGGCGTGTCGTGTGACTGAGATCTGCTGATTCGAACGGTGTTCGTCTCCGGAGCACCGTGGCGGATGTGCTCTCGCTACCCTCTTGAGCGCGTCCTGAAACGAATTGGTGGATTTCTGAGCCGGTGAGACGTCATCTACCAAGTAGCTACGGGATCGGCAGGTGATAGAATCATCTTATTGTGAAAATTGCACCAACCAAACCGAATCGAGACGTGACGGTCGCCGCGGCTGTTCACGAGACCGTTCTGGCCGAGCGCGCCCCAAAAAGTCAGCAATTCGACTGCCCCTGCTTGTGTTGGGGTACCCGACAACCTACCTCGTTCGTCCCTTCGGTGGACGGGAATATCGAGTTCGATTCCACGCGACACTTCGACGATGGCCTCTCGATGATGTCCATTTTCGGAAAGTGCGTATTTGAGCGCGTGGGCTCGGGTCACGAACAGGCCACCATAAAGGCCGTTCTTTTCGCGGACAACCCAGCTGCCACGCCGATTTATTCCGAGAAGAACGGTCGATGCTGCAGCGGTGCGCGAAGGAGGTTCGAAGACCTTCATGCTCAGAATCTTTCGATGTTTCTTCATGTCACGAGAATCCGACGGTGCCCATGGGCTAGCGGTTCACATATCTGATACCGTAACAACTTACTGCTTAAGTCGAGCCCATCGGATGTGAGCCGGGGCCATCCGGACAGCAGAAGGTCGAGTTTGCATTATACTTCAGTGCCCATCCATACGACCGCGCGCTCCGTGCGCTTACTAGATATCGCATTCGTCTCGGTACAGACTGACTACCAGTGCCAAATCCGCGAAGCCATGTCCGTTTCCACGGCACTGCAGTGTGTGCTGGCCGTAGCCACAGCGAAACCAAGCCGAGGCACGATTTGCGTGCAGATTTGCATTGCCAGTAAGCTCAGCGCAATCTCATGCAAGCCGGAGACGAACTGTAAGAAAGCGGCAACGTCTCATTCGGAGTGGTGAAGTTCGTGACAACCGCGACGTGGACGTTCAACGCCGAGGCGCCGCCAAGCACAGACCGTATCGACGTTCTCAGCGGGACTAATCGTGGAGGCGTCATTCGCAACACCTGCTATGAACCCAGTGCGCGTTCTACGCCGTTCGCTTTCGTCTGAGCAATCGGCGTGCCATCCCGCCGAAACTAGCGCTTGCGTCGACTGACGAGCGAACCGCGAATTGTCAGCTGGTGCCCCTGTAGGAGTCATTGACCTCCTGTAGACTTTCCGACGCGACAGTCCCTAATTAGACATGAACGGAAACGACGCGAGCCGCGCGAATCCTTCTCGAAACGGATCCGGAGGCTTGAAGCTGCTTGAATGCCAATGGCGCTGTTGCGCCGTTGGGGTTCGGCGGCAAAATGAAGTTTGCATGCATCATGCAAGCTCGCGCATGTCTCCGCTTACGGACACTTACCATAGTTTGAGAGCGCGCGCCCGAGACACTGACTGACGTCTGCGATCCGGTGAAATGGGACCGTGTGTCTTGCACGGTAAATCGGCCATGACATTGATCAACTCCCAGGAAGACGGCGACGCGCATGCTCCCTTTGTCGCACCCGCCGTGAATTGCAGTCAGGCAGATCGCGATCCGGCGCTTGGGCGCGAGATCGACGGCCGACGCGGCCAAAAAGCGTTGTTCCCCACCGATCAGCGTTCGAGATCAAGCGGTGGTTGCGCCCCCGGTGAGCTCGGCCAGCAGACAGCTTCCGAGATTCCGGCGTCCTTCCCGTAAAAAGACGGAGAGTTAAATGATTGTCTCGACAGACATCGTCGACACTTTTCTGACCGAATTTCGATCGTGCGTGCCGCACGATGTAGAGGTCGCCAACATGCTCTTACATATCCTGCCCGGCATTTTGCCGCCACGCCTAAGGCACAGTCCCGACGCTCTGATATCGAAGTGGGACATCAAGCCGGCCGCAAAGGTACTTGACCTCAGATGTGCATCAGGTGTGCTCGGACTCGCGGCACTTCGTGCTGGGGCGGGAAGCCTATTGGCTCTCGATAAAAANCCNCAAGCCGTTCTCACGACGAAAATAAACATCGAGCGATTGGGGTATTCAAATATAGGAGAAGTGCGCTATAGCGAAACATATTCTGCGCTAAAGCCAGGAGAGAAATTTGACGTCATTCTGCTTGCCGCCGCCCATGCGGATGGCAGAGTAAACGCCGCCCCAGACCGGCGTTGCTTCGACGAGGAATACGAGCTCATGGGGGCAGCTCTCTCTGACGCGCATCTTTGGCTAAATGCTGCTGGCGCAATGTATATAGTTTGCTCTGATCACGGAGATATTGGGCGCGTTCTGAAATTGATTAAAGATAGTCGGTTGGATGTCAGAGCTTTGCATTTCGTTCGAGAAACGTTTCAAAAGTGGCGCGACCAATGCATTTGGGACCTCGGGGCTGTCGGGACCTACCTTGGCCCCGATCTGCCGGACTGCGACCGGCGCTGAGATGGCAGTTCAAATTTCGAACTTAACGAGCAACTGTGCGTTTTTGACCATCGGTCGAGGAAATAGGGTGAGGCAGGGAAACAGCGTAGATCCTGCGGCGTCAGACGCTCGCCACGATGCTGCGCCCGGCCCTCGACCTCGCGGTAGTTGTGGTTCCGATTCTCGGCCAGAGGCTGCGTCACGCTCACTGGACCTCGCCTGGCGCGGATAATCCGGAGTCAAAGGCAAGACTGGCAGATTCTCGAGCCGAATCCGAGCCGACGCAGCTTGGCGAAGATCGACTGAGTCGCGAGGCCCCGGTAAATCGAAAAAGTTGGCCTGCGATCGTAAGCCGGTTCCTAGTCGGTTCTTCTGCTCAAGTGATGTATCGGCCGTCTGTCCGACGAGCACGTGTGCGAGCGCTTGATCTCCGATAGCGCCTGCAATTAAGGAGGGAGGAATGCTTCGGGCATGACTTATCGCACGAGCGAAACAAAGTGCTTAAGGTTACACAAGCTCGTTTTGATTCGACCGCACCAACTGGCATAAATTCTGCTCCGCCGTGCTCACTACAAAGCTTGGAGGAGGCCATGCTGCCGGGCAATTCGGTTCCCATCATTTTCGACCATTTGCGAATTTGCATATCAGTTTACTGCAATCTACGCTGCGAGCATTGCTATTTTTCCGAGGAGTATCGAGATCAATACAAGAGGCTCTTGGAGCCATTCCAGTTATCTATCGGCGAGATTACAAGTTTCATTGACCTTCTTCTTGAGAGATATTTGCTGAGAAAAATTTCAGTGACTGGCGGTGAGCCACTTCTCGAAATGGTGTTTCCACGCTCTGCAGCATTAATGGCCCATGCAAACAAGCGCGGCCTCCAGGTGCAATTGAATACTAGAGGACTCGGCCAAGTCCAAATTCGTGATATCGTCTCAATCTTTGACGACCCGCAGAAGCTTATTCTCCAGTTCAGTTTTGACGGTGCAAATAGAGAGACCATGGACCGCTTCCGTGGGAGGCCTGGTGTTTACGCCTCTGCACTCCGGCAAATGTTCGAGGCAGTCCATTGTGGGGCTTTGGTGCAGGCCAAGATGACGGCCAATCGGCAGAACATTGGTGAGGCGCTTGAGGCATATCGGCTACTATCATCGATCGGCATTGACTCCTTCAGGATCGAGCCGGTGCTCGGCTCCGGTGTAGCCCTAGGCAACGCGGATTCGACCTTCGTTTCAGCCGAGGAGGTCAAATATCTGCAGGAAGCGCTGATCACAAAGGCTGCGCATACATCGACACGTCTCGAACTGCCGCGGCCGATTTTCGTTGACACGTCGAAGCCGCGGCTCAACGTTGAATTTGCCGAAACCGATTGTGGTGCCACGTCGGTCTATCTCTTTGCAGATGGCGACCTCTATCGCAGTCCCTATGTCGCTGGGACGCCGGACAGCCAGGAGGTCCTCGTGGGCAACATCCGGGCACACGAATTCGACCTGGACACGGCTTGGCGAAAGTCGCCGGCTCTCGAGAGATTTCGGGCAAATACCGGCCGTGCCAAATGCTGGAGTGAGTTAGCTCTTCTGAAGAATGTCGAAAAGGGAGCTCTTGCTTGCGCATGACAACTGGATCTCTACAGCGCCGGCACCCTGTTCGGCGGCTTCAAAGCTTAAGCGACTCTTCCTCCCGCTGAATTCGTCAGGCGGACGCGCGTGCCTGTCGAAGATGCGGTCGTGTTGACCCCGCATGCTGGTCGGTGCTTCCGTCGAGCTGGTCGCCGGCGTCGGTGCTTTACGGTGGAGTGACTTCTGTCTGCCTGTCGTTCTCACCGCCGGCGGCGTGTCGTGGCCCATCGGCCGCATGGGATAAGGGCCGGATTACGGTTGGCGTGCGCCGGAATACATTTCTAAGTAAAGGGGAACTCGCGTTCTGAATTGACTGTCAGGGCTGTTGCTTGAGCTAAAGAGATCCCGGTGAATGCCCGCGGTCTGTTCTTCCGGGCCTGCCTCCGATGTTCGACAAATCGCGGCCTGCGCTTCTCGAGCTCGGCGTAGGCCGACCTTTGGATTCAGCATCCGATGAGAATCAGGGACTTCGAGGCTGTTTGGTCCGAACGCGAGCCAGACTGGCTCGCGGCCCGGCATCACTGATCGAGACATCAGATCGCTGCGAAGTCGCGTGTCACGAGGACTGTTCAGCTTTGATCAAATTGGCCGGAAACCGGCAAACCTTCGATATTAGCTATCTCGGCTAGCCATTGAACTGTATGGATCTGGCTGCCGCACACCAGCGGCGCGGCTTCTGAAGTCGGGCGCTCCATTCGTTCTCGATGATGAGAGGTTCAACTCAGTGCGAAAACGTCTGATGAGGCGATTGCTCATATGTAGAAGGCAATCGGTCGCGCCGATCATAGTGCTCGCGCTGAACCGCGGTCGGCGAAGCTTGCGGCGCGATGTAAGCCGTCCTGATCGACAGAGAAGATTAAGTCAGTGCAGGTCCGTAGGGGAGGCTGGGGACTTTGCTGACGTTGTCTGCCAATGGGTGCCTTCGCGAAAAGGCCAAGACTGCCCGGTAAGGTGGGAGCGGTGACGATTGCGGACCTCAATTGTTCCAGATCAGGCGGGTGTTACGGCGGTTCCCTTTCTTCAAAGCCTCGATCACGGGCAGCTACCCTGGCAACGCTGATGATCCAGTCCCGATTGACCCGCTTGTCCTCGGTATCTTGCCGTACCCGAGTTTTGACTTCCGGTAAGGACCGACACAGCACGTCCCATGGCTCGTTTAAGGTGGTCCACTGTTTCTGGAGCTGGTTGGTAATTGCCCATCACTTTCGAAGTGTTGCTCTGCATGATCCGATAGGCATTCATGGCGAGATCGCCGCCTTGGCTATTTGGATGAGCTCGGAATGAGCGTCGGCGGAATGTCTCTCTGCGCGTCGCACAAAATTAAAGCGTCACGAACCCAGCGGCGGAATTAAGGGACGATCTGTACGTTACGTACGGACCTGTTTCTTTACTGGATCACCGATTCGGCTAAATTCACAAGGCAGTTTGTGGTGGCGAGCGGCTGACGCAACGAAAATCACTCACGCAAAGCAGGCAGCAAAGCGCTTTCGGCTTCGCGTAAGTGCGTTGATGGACGCACGGCAAAGCCAGAACAAAGCTTGACTCGTTTTAGTTGTGCGTTTCTCAATTCGCAATTGAGTCGCAAGCCGCCAGCTGGCACTGGGGCTTTCGGCACCGCAATCAAAATTAGGGGCCGATCGCGGTCGATTAGGGGTATTCGCGACTGGAGTAGACTCCAGTTTCTCCTAGGTAGTCAGGCCGGCCCCGCATCCGGAAAGGGGCCAAAATGGCCAAGCGTGCGCGCATTCAATGCATCAACAAAACCGACAGACCGAACCCTCACGAGAGAATTCGGAACGTCGGAGGACAGAACTCTGATGGAACACAATGGAAACAGTCCGTCGATCAGACGATCAGAGAAATTGAGAGCGACGAATGGGAATTCTATGTAAATGCAGGTGGACATACAGTTGAAGTGATTGTAGCCAAACATAACGGGCATAAGTACATCAAGACTGTTGCTGACGGTCTTCACCCCGATAATCTTCTTTCTCTCCCGGAATGCCCGTAATCCTCCGAAGGAGTGAAGCGAACCCCTCAGGTTCCTGAGCCCGCGCGAGAGCTTGCTGGGCAGCATAGAGCTCAGCATAGCTTTCACGACGAGACTTCAAAGCGCTTTGAATTCGATCAAGCTCTCTCTGTACGAAGCTCATTGTGCCTCACGATCTAGATGTGAACTTTCAGGAGGTTGTCCATTCGGCCCGTGCCGTGAACGCTGATGTCACCAAACACACAGTGATTCGCGGGGGACCGAATGGACACTCACAAGAATGCGCCACTGACGCCCAAAGGTCGAGAGGCCATGGTGCGATGCGTTGTTGAAGGCGGGCTGAGCAAGGCAGCCGCCGCGTGCCAGTTCAACGTTACGCCAAAGACTGTCGCCAAATG
>NZ_AXAI01000046.1 GCF_000472425.1 Bradyrhizobium sp. Tv2a-2
GCCTTCGGCCTTGACCAGGATGCCGCGGTCGGCGCCCATCGCGAGCCCCGTGCGGATCGTTTCAGACGCCTGTGCAGGTCCGATCGAAACCACCACGACCTCGGTCGCCTTGCCGGCTTCCTTCAGGCGCAGCGCTTCCTCGACTGCGATTTCATCGAAGGGATTCATCGACATCTTGACGTTGGCGAGTTCGACGCCCGTTCCGTCGCTTTTGACGCGGACCTTGACGTTGTAGTCGACCACCCGTTTTACCGGCACCAGAACCTTCATCGATCCTCTTTCGCTTCTAATTTGTGGGCTTCGCTCTTTCGGGCTTTCGGGCGCGGAACCTGGTCGGAGGGGCCCTGCTCGAAGTCGCATTCCTGTTCATGAAACGCATTCACAGCATGTGAATCCGAGTGATCGAAAATACGACCGCTTGGAGCGGATGAAGTCACAAAGGGAAAAGTCGTCAAGGAAAACGTCCGAGTTCGCCGAGCCGATTGTAACATGCCAACATCAATAGCTAGCCGCTGAGTTGACGACGGCGGTTCAGTGCTGACCAGCGCAGATGAGACGGGAGCGCTTATGTATTTGAGCTGGATCACGATGAGCTGCCTCGTTCAGTTGAGGTCCTCGAGGAATGCGTACCGTTCCGCGCGCGCAGGATCGATCATGTTGAAACGCTTTTGACGGATCAGCAGCTTCGCGGATCAGCCTGCGCCACGCCTGATCTCCGCACGTTTTCTCACTGGAGCGTGTCGACCGGACGCCCGAGCAAGTGACCAAGGGACTTGATCCATTTGCGGATCTACCAGGGCGCGAGCGGACCAAGTCACTCCCCCCGCGTCGGCTGTTGGGAGTACTTCGAAAACTCATTCCGCAACTTGGCAGAATGGGCTCCTTGAGCGGGAACAGGTCGCAATGCGGGAGCCCTTTCTTCGTCAAAGATAGCCGCCGGCGCGATCAGTTCAACATCACCTGCCGGTGTTGAAACCGGTACCCGTCGTAGATGGGGATGTTGGGATACGTCCTCTATCTGGTTGAGCCGCCCATATGCCAGTCCGGCGGTCTCCAGCTCACGCATCGCCTCCTCACTAGAGATTTGTGCGAACCGATCGACGACGACCTCATCCAAATCAACCCGGTTTCTGATCCGCTCCATATTGTGCGCGAAGCCGGGGCGGCGGATGAGGTCCGGTTGCTTGAGGAATTTGGTGCAGAAGTTCACCCATTCGCGGTCATTTTGAACGGAGAAGACGATGTCTTTGCCGTCCGCGCAGCGGTACGCTCCATAGGGCGCTAGAGACGGGTGATTCACACCTGCCCGCGCAGTGGGATAGCCGCTGTAGTCGAACTGAAGCACCGGAACATTCATCCAGTCGGCAATGGCGTCAAAAAGCGAAACCTGAATACTTGTTCCTTCCCCAGTGCGCTCACGCTGGAGCAGCGCCACTAGGATGGCGTTGAGAGCAGTCATACCAGCCGAAATGTCACACACGGAAACACCGACCCGTGCCGGGCCATGTGCTGTCCCGGTTATCGTACAAAGCCCGGTCTCCGCCTGCACGATCAGGTCATATGCTTTCAAATGAGACAGCGCACCGCCATCGCCGAAGCCGGAGATGTCACAGGTTATCAGCCGAGGAAAGCGCTTGCGAAGGTCTGCGGAGCCAAAACCAAGCTTTCTGATGCTCCCCGGTTTTAGGTTTTGAATGAAGACATCCGCCTTGGCAATCATCGCATCGAGAACTGCACGGTCATCCTCGACCGTCAGGTCAAGGCAGATGGATTCTTTCCCACGATTTAACCAAACGAAATACGCACTCTGACCCTGAACGAGCTTGTCGTAATTCCGGGCGAAGTCGCCATCGGGCCGTTCGATTTTGATGACACGGGCACCAGCATCCGCGAGGCGCGATGAAGCGTAGGGCGCTGCTACGGCCTGCTCGACAGCGACCACGGTTACGCCGTCCAGGACCGCTCTCATGCGGATACCTTAGCCTTCCGAATCGAGTTCTTCGACCGCCGGTAGTTAAGAATGGAAAGCAGTCTGCTCTGCTCATTGCCTACGATGGAAATACCCTCGTCGACGCCCATTCCAGGTTTGGCAAGCATCATGTCGGCCTGCGTGGCGACAGCAATATTGACGGCGGCTCGCGTGGACAAGTCTGTTTCGGTGCAGCTTCCACCAACGTACGCACCGACCCCATGTTTTTTACAGACCAACACAGCCCTTGCGGTGTCAGCGATCGAACCAACGTCGGGCATCTTGATCTGAGCCATATGAGCCGCCTTCGCTTCGGCGAAACGCTGGACGTCCTCAAGCGTGTTGCATCGCTCGTCGACCACGATGCGCGCTTGTGTACCCCGCCGGTCGAGAAGATCGACAATCTTGGCGTACTCTTCTAGCTGAGCTTCCGTTGACCCAAAGTCTGCGGGACACTCAATATGAAGTCGATAACCGGGAATGTCATCCGCAACCCGCGCAATGAAATCAGCAATTTTCGCCGCCTCCATTCCAATCTCAAGACCAATCCAACCGTAGACGTCGAAATGCAGAATAGGATGATATCCCGGCTGCCCGATTTCTTTCGTGCGTTTGGCAACCCATTTGACGAAATTACGAAACGTTTCGCCTGAAGGGCCGAACTTATCGCGGGAGTTGATCAATCCATGTGGTAAAACATCCACGGATTTGAGGATCATCTTGTCTACGTTGAGTTCTCTCGAATCCCCGCTCTGAGCATAGATTGGAACCGGCCTCTCCGGTAACGGCAGGGAAAATTCCGAGCAGATCACCTCGGCAAGCGTGCTCCTGGCAACATGCGCAGCAGCGCGAAGCAAGGCTTGGCTGACGCCATATTCAATGGCGAGGGGTAGCCGCTTCTCGTCGTGGTACGAAAGTACACTTCCACAAGCGCCGACGAAGCTGGATACGTCGGCAGCAAAGAGCCGCGGGACGACCACCGACTCGGTGAATGCGTCGATTGCGTCGATCTGGAAGACTGGATCACGACCGCCTGCACCCGAATATTGTACGCCCATCATGTCGCCCCACACGATGACGTCGTCCGACAAGACAAGACCGATGCCGAGTGAACGCGCCGGCATACGGATGGTCGCGAAACCAGGAGTCAGAGGGACTCCTAGATAGCGAAATCCGTCATGAGCTGCGCCAGCGCGTATCGCAGCTTGGTCATCATAGAAAAAGCTTCCATTCCCGCGGGCCAAAATAACATCTTTTATCCGTGAGGGGATTCGCATCACGCGCTCCATCTAAAACACTCGGTCGGCATGGGGAACGATCTTGATCCGAGCAAATCCGAAGAACTGCGCCACGTGCAGAAATTCATTACCGTATCCCCATTTGCCGGCACGGTTTGGGAGTCGCGTCGGCCTCCACTCATCGAGAAGCCGATGACATATCGGCTCTGGAGCGCACCATTACCGATCTGACTTCATCCACCGGATGGGGCCCCGACTGACAGGGCATTGCATCATGCGATTTCGGTCGCCCATTTCACGGCCACAGTCTCGGTTGCGTTGACGAGCTTGAGGTTTTGGAAAGTCCTCAGCCCTTCAACGCCACCCTCGTACCCGTAGCCACTCTGTTTGATGCCTGCATTTGGTGCATCCGCAGAGACGCCCTTGAGGTGGTTGATGCTGACCGCTCCCGCCGAAAGGCTGCGGATCATGCGTTTTTGAATCTCGGAAGAGTTGCTGAAGAAATACGCTGCCAAGCCATATTCGGTCGCGTTTGCCTCCGCGATCGCCTGTTCAATCGTGCTGAACGGCGCGACCGTCAGGATCGGTCCGAAAGGCTCTTCGTGAAGCACCTGAGATTCAGGGTGAACGTTGCTCAGGATTGTGGGCGGCCAATAAAAGCCCGGTCGATCGATACGTTTGCCGCCGGTTTCGACCCTTGCTCCGCGCTCAACAGCATCCCTCGTCAGCCGTTTCATGGCTTCAATGCGCCTTGCATTCGCCATAGGTCCCATGCCCGTTTCAGGATTGTCGGGCGGGCCGACCTTGATCCTTTCTGCCGCCTGAACAAGTCTCGCCAGGAAATCCATATATATTGGTCGCGCGGCTAGAATGCGGCTAGGCGCGTTGCAGCTCTGGCCCGCGCATTCAAACTTGTATTCGGATATGGCAGATACAGCCTTCGAGATGTCACCGTCCTCAAAGACAACGACCGGCGAATGGCCGCCGAGTTCTAGAACGCATCGCTGGAGATTGCCCGCTGCAATTTTGGCGAGCTGCTTTCCAACCGGCGTTGAACCGGTGAAAGACATAACTCGAACAACGGGCGAACCGAGCAGGTGCTCGGAGATCATTGGCGGATTTCCGAACACCAGATTCACAACCCCGGGCGGAATACCTGCCTCCTCCAATGCCTCCACTATAAAGATCGCGGCGCTTGGCGTCTCTTCCGCCGCCTTCAAGATTATCGGGCAACCGGCGGCAAGGGCAGGGGCAAGTTTCCTTGCGTTGAGCACGGCTGGGTAGTTCCAGGGCGTGAATCCAGCAACGACACCAATCGGCTCCGGTGCGATCATCCTTTTCTCGTCTATCGGAAATGGCGCCGACAATCTTTCTGCGTGCATCCCATTCCATTCGAGTGTTTCGACCGCTCGCGTGTATTCACCCCATGCTTCGACCAAGGTCTTGCCCTGCTCTTTGGAAAGTGCAGTCGCTGCAGTTTGCAGCTTCTCCTTAAGGATTCGTGCCGCGCGAACGAGAAGCGCACCTCGTTCGCGGGCCGGTGTATTGGACCAGCGCTGCAGACTGAGTCGTGCCGACGTCAAAGCGTCCTCGAGATCCGACGCCGAGGCGATCGCAACGCGCCCAATTTCACGCTCGGTCGCAGGACTAATAAGGCGCAGATCGGTGCCGTTACCGCCTAGGCGCCATGTTCCATCGATAAAGAGCTTGTAGGTTCTGATATCAGACATACACCGACCGTGGTAATTCGTTGCGTTAAACTGCCTGCTAACGTGGATGCCTAAGCTTCAGGGGGCTGATCCGGGACTTGAGACCATCAGCCTCAGCAGGATCACTGCAGGTCGAGACATTCACGGCATCCCGCGATGTCTCGCTATACCGATCAGCTCCGCCGGCATGAATGCAATTAGCAATGCTTTGGAGGTTCGATCTCTGGGAGATGACGGCCGACGCGCGATCGGCCGCCCTTTTTAAAACTTCACACCGCTGCGGACCAACTCGTCCATCACGAAGTGAACCGCGGTTTCGGTGATCGAAACGATTTGATCGATTTCCGACTTGGTGGTCACGAGAGGCGGAGCGAAGCCAAGGATTTCGCCATGCGGCATGGGGCGGGCTATCAGGCCCCGGTCGCGAGCGGCCTTGGACACGCGAGCGCCAACTTTAAGCGACGGTTCAAATCGCGTCTTGGTAGAGCGATCGGCAACAAACTCGATCGCGGCCATAAGACCAACCCCGCGCACCTCCCCAACGATCGGCAATTGCGCGAACTTCTCCTTGAGCTGCGCTTGGAAATAGGCGCCGACCTCCTGGGCCTTTGCGGGAAGATTTTCTTTCTCGACGATGTCGAGAACCGCATTTGCCGTAGCGGCACCGATTGGATGTCCCGAATAAGTGTAGCCATGTGAAAATGCACCGACTTTGTCTGCGCCGTCCTCCAAGACCTTGTAGACTTTGTCTCCAATGATCGCAGCGGAAAGCGGGAAGTAACCGGAAGTCAGCCCTTTTGCGACGGTGATCATATCCGGCTCCATTCCGTACCGCTGCGAACCAAACATTGATCCGGTGCGGCCGAAGCCAGTGATTACTTCGTCGGCAATCAGCAGAACGTCGTGCTTCTTGAGCACGGCCTGGATCGCTTTCCAATACCCTTCCGGAGGCGGCGTAATACCGCCGGTCCCGAGCACCGGCTCAGCGATGAACGCACCTACATTTTCCGGGCCAAGACGTTCGATAAGCCGGTCGAGTTCAACCGCACGACGGGTGGAGAACTCGAGTTCGGTCTCGCCAGGGTTCGCGCCCCAATAATGATGCGGAACACCCGTGCGCACGATCTGCGGCAGCGGGAGATCCATGTAGTCATGGTAAAAGCTCATACCCGTCATCGAGCCGGAGATGACACTGCAGCCGTGATAGCCGCGCTCCCGCGAGATGATTTTTTTCTTGGTGGGCCTACCTCGAAGGTTGTTGTAGTACCAAACGAGCTTGGCCTGCGTCTCATTAGCATCGGAGCCGGACATGCCATAGAAGACTTTACTCATCTTTCCTGGCGCCATCTTGACCAGGCGATCGGAGAGGATAGCGAGTTCGTCCGTGGTGTGCGCTGCGTAGCAGTGATAGTATGCGAGACGATAAGCTTGTCGCGAAATAGCCTCAGCGACCTCGGTACGCCCATAACCAACATTGACGCAGTACATGCCGGCAAAGCCATCGATCAGCTGATTGCCGCGAGCATCCTGGATTCGAATGCCCTGACCAGTTTCGACAATCGTTGGCTCACCGAGCTTGCCAGTCGCGAAATCTTTGAGGTGTGTGAAGGGATGCAGGACGGAGTTTTTGTCCTTGTCGCCAATTTCTCGGATATCAATGGTCATTGCGCACTCCCTTTCAATCGCAAAAGCAGACGTATTTGGGTTTTAGATTTTCGGGCGATATGGTGCCTCGAACCTTTACGGGCGACGCCAGAGCGTTTGCATTTGGCCGAAAGGGATAGGCAGCGTTGAATTCCAGGACACGGGCCGCCATAGCGACGCGTTCGAGCCGACCCACGAGCCGTATGGCGCAGCTAGGATCGCCGATATGGACGCGGTCGGCGAGAGCCCCCTCCTGATTCTTGGAATGGGAGAGGATTTCGGGCTCATCGAACGACGAGATTGCTCCAAGCTGGCCGAATGTCTTTCCTCTGACAATCAGCATGCCGCGCGTCCTCCGAGCGGGCTCGCAGTTCGCCACGCCACTGCCATCGGCTGCCGAACAGTTTGAAAGACCATCTGAAAGTCCCAAGCGGCATTTGTTGAAATGCGTATGCGTTCAGGATACTGATATCGAACACATATTTGCGCCATATCCCCCTTCGTTCGGAGGATTTCCTGCATCCTGCAGGCATTTGGCGCCGCAATTCACCTGACGGCTGGAGCCGATTATGCAGTATGATCGAACTGACGCCCGCATTCTCGAGATTGTTCAAAAGAACAACCGTTTAACTTCTGAAGTGATCGGCGAAATGGTGGGGCTTTCTGCAACGGCATGCCAGCGACGATTGAAAAGGCTCCGCTCGGAAGGCATCATCGAGGCGGATGTGTCCATCGTTTCGCCGAAGGCGGTGGGACGATCTATTCAAATGCTTGTGCTGGTGAGCCTGGAGCGGGAGCGCGCGGATATAATCGACAGATTTAAGAAGGCCATCAAATCGTCAGCTGGAGTCGTCAATGGGTTTTACGTCACAGGCGACGCCGACTTCGTCCTCTACATCACCGCGCGAAGTATGGAAGATTATGAACAGTTTACTAGGCGTTTTTTCTACGAGAACCCGAACATTAAGGGGTTTAAGACAATGGTCATAGTAGATCGCGTCAAGGTAGGCTTTGCAATTCCGATTGAGGCGCCGCCCGAGGATTGAACAAACTTTCGATATCGCCGCCTCGCTCACTCCGCGCCGTTTTACGATGCCCCCTTCCCCTGTTCCACTCATCGCTGCCCACTGACCGCCTCGTCAGCGCCACAGTTTCCAGCGCGTCATGAACGGGCTGCAGCTCAACCTTCTTCGAACAGCGCCGCTAGTTCTCCCGATGTTTTAGGGCGCGGCCATTGGAAGACACTGGCAGACCCGCATGAAGCGCTCGCCGCGGCAGACCAGTCTCCGCAATCGAGGCCGACCTCACCGCCCGTGGCGCAAGGCCGCGCATCCCGACCGCAGCGCGGCTGTCGAATGCACGTCGTTCCTACGGTCGCGCCAACAGTTCGTCGCCTCGGCGAACGCCATTTATCGGATCGCTGTCCGACGGCATTCGCCGCCGTTGCGCGGATCGGGCTCGGAGGACCGGCAAGCGGGATGAGGGCGAGGCAGGCACCAAAAAGAGTTCATTGAGACTGATGAGCCCAGAATAGCAGAGTGGCAAGTCCACCGCGGGTGCATTCCGACGAATGCACTCCACCTCTTTGACGCAGGCGCACCTCAGGAGCGCTTTGTCTCACAAGGCTTCAGACCAAGCGCTTGCACACAGTGCGACCCGAAAGCTTATTAGTTAGCGCTCATCGGACCTTGCTCAAAGCGGAGTGACCGCCGAATAGAACTGGTCACACAGGCCGAGGCCAAAAATCAGTCCCGCGGATCAGCCCCTTGTTGTGGTTTTCTGGATCCACGGATGACAACCGCGATTGGGATCCTCAGGAGCCTAACGCCGTGTCGACCAGATTCACCCAGTAACCAATGCCATAGGGCAGCGCTTCGTCGTTAAAGTCAAACGTCGGATGGTGCACACCAGCGGTGGGGCCATTGCCGATGAACATGAATGCCCCCGGACGCGCCTCAAGCATGTAGGCGAAATCCTCTCCCCCCATCCTCACCTTGAGCTTGTCGTCGACGGAGCTTTGGCCCACCAGGTTGCGCGCCGCTGTGACAGCCAGGTCAGTTTCTTTTGCATGGTTAACCGTGACTGGGACGAACCGCTGGTAGTTATAGTCGACCTCCGCGCCAAACGCTGCTGCAATGCCTTGCGCTGTTGCCAATATCTGACGTTCAGCGAAATCGCGAAGAGTGGGGACCAAGGTCCTTACGGTGCCACCCATTTCAACGCGATCGGGGATGACGTTGAATGCCTGAGCTGCGTTGAACTTGGTTACGGAGATCACGAGCGCATCGATCGGGTTCGTTCTGCGGGAGACCAGGGTTTGCAAGCCGAGGATGATCTGTGCTGCAATGACGACCGGGTCGATTGTATCATGCGGCTTGGACGCATGCCCGCCCTTGCCTTTTACGATAATTTCGAAATCGTCCTGCGCGGCCAGGATCGGACCATGACAAATGCCGAACTTGCCAACGTCTATCCCCGGAGCAGTGTGCAAGCCGAATACCCGGGAGATGCCGAAACGCTCCATGATTCCCGCTTCGATCATTTTTTCACCGCCCAGCCTGTCGCCTCCGCCATCTTCCTCAGCGGGCTGAAAAATCAATGCGACGGAACCTTTGAATCTGCGGGTGCTCGCAAGATATTTGGCAGCACCTAGCAGCATCGCCGTGTGCCCGTCATGACCGCATGCGTGCATTTTGCCAGGTGTTTTCGAGGACCAGGGCTTGTTTGAGGCTTCGATTATCGGCAAGGCGTCCATGTCCGCCCGCAATCCGATCGTAGGCCCCTCTCCGCCCTCACCCTGGATCAAAGCAACGATCCCAGTTTTGGCAATCCCGGTTTCGATGTGATTGATACCAAACGAAGCGAGCTTCTCGGCCACGAATGCCGCTGTATTATCGAGGCGATAATCGAGCTCCGGATTTTCGTGGAGGTACCGGCGCCATGATGCCACTTCGGCCTGCAAGTCTCGAAAAGTTTCAACGCTGCGCATGTCTGCTCCAACCTTACGAACTATGCCGATGGGCGCTCTCTGGCGTGCAGTGTTCTGCTGCCGGCGCCCCAGGAACACGAGACCGATTATGGGAGTTGCCGGGAATTTCACCATGCATTACGTCGATCGACGCCGGAACATTAGTCCCGCCCCCGCGCTCTCGACACGCGTTTTTTCGGGCAGGGGCGCAGGATTTCCGCGATATTTTAGCTATTGCGCGCGAAACCGGCGATGTTAAGCGCGAGTTATTACAAGCAACGTTATCCACCGGCGGCGTTCGGCGACCGCTGCTACCTCAGCCTTGACTCCTACAGAACATGCGAGAATTCACCGCCACGTTGCCGATCGCACATTCGAATTCATCTCGTTCGCTCCCTCCAGTTGACCTCGCTGACTTGGCCGCCTGACGTTGCGGGGCTTCTCTTTGGATCCACAGGCGACGCGGCGGTGGCCAGCCGGGTAGCAATTGCAAGGCAAGTGACCGTCGCGCCGAATGCTACAGCGGTAGGTTGTGTGGGCGACGCCCCCATTCGCATGAACCACTTGTTGGCTCAAGCCATAGACTATTTCGAAACTTACGAGTCGGTAAAGGAAGGGAAATGGGCTGGACGAACGGACCCGATATTGGCATCCCTGAGCGACGTACGCTTCGCTGTTGAAGCGACTAGCGTGTCTCAGCTTCTTCAGCAGGCGCGTGACCTCTTTCCTGAAGCACATACACCACCTGGGACCAATCAGCGCTTCATCGTCCTCTTCGACGCTTTGAAAGCGAGACCACAAACAAACGAAGATCATTCGTCTCTTTGCAATGAGTTCCCGCCAAATTCGGGCGTACGTTCACCGGTCCAACTTTCGATTTGCTTCTGAGAATAGGCCCTCGGGCAAGGCCGACGACCGACATCGCCACGTTGTCGAAAACCAGTCTGGGGGGCGCAGCGGCCCGGAAAGAAGCCCATCGAGAGCAGCGCCACAGCGTGACATAATATAGTCGCCCGGCTTCATGCACTTAAGATCAGTTGCGCCGCGGCGATGGGCGCGTCGGCGGCGGGCGCCAGGCAGGATTTCCGGCTCAGTTCAGGAACTGTCCGCAGGAATTCTTCATCATAGTGACCATAAACGCCTTCGATAGACGTGATGCCGTTCTAAAGTGTACTGAGCAGCCGATCGCAAACGCTGCATTGCAATCGACGCCAGCGATCAAAGAGGTCCTCTACAAGAGGGCTCAGGAGGAAACTATGATTGGTGAAGGCACTGAAATGGGGCGCCGTTATTGATCATGTTTCCAGCGGCGGAAGAGCGAGCCGTGTTGCCCATCCCCCGTCAAATGCTGGCATTTACGCTCTGTTCGCAAATCGCGGCATGATTGCCCGTGCGGCCATCTCGGCGAAACAACTTTAGCGTCCGAGGCGAGTTTGTGCTCGGCAGAACATCGCGCAATAGTGGTTTAGTCTATCAACACCTGGAGGTACATCAGTATGAAAAAGGAATTGCACTTTGAGCGTGCCGAGTTCTTGGCGCGCTTAGAGGCGGTAAAAAAAGAAATGGCCAAACGCGGGATCGATATCCTGCTGCTGTCGGAGCCCGCCAATCACAATTATCTAACTGGCTTCGACGCATATTCATTCTATACCCCGCAAATGGTGCTCGTCGCGCTAACTCATGACGAACCCATCTGGATGGGGCGCTTGATGGATCGCGTCTCAGCAACAATGACGACTTATCTTGCTGATGAAAACATTAGGGCTTATCCGGACAAGTACGTTCAATCGAAGGTGCTCTCGCCCTACAATTTTATGGCTGAGGTTGTAAAAGAAGTGGGCGGTGAAAAGGCGCGAATTGGCGTCGAAATGGGAGGCTACTATTATTCCGCTCGGGCGCATGCTGATCTCGTCCGAGCCCTGCCGCTTGCGGAGTTTGTAGACGCCGACGTGCTCGTCAACTGGATTCGAATTGTGAAAAGTCCGGCTGAGATTGCTCTTATGCGGCAAGCCGGCCGCATCACCGACGCAATGATGCAGCGGGCTATCGATACAATCGAACCCGGTGTGCGTGAATGCGATATCGCGGCTGCAGTTTACCACCAGTCAATGGCGGGTACGCCTGAGTTCGGGGGAACCTATGCATGCGCGCCGCCGTGCCTTTGCATTGGCGAGCGCGCAATCGCGCCACATGCTGCCTGGACCGACGAGCGATTGCCAGCTTCGACAACAGTCAATCTCGAACTTTTCGGAAACCGGCATCGCTATCAGGTTCAACTCTCTCGCTCGATCGCAGTCGGCAAGCCTTCCTCCGCCTACCTAAATCTTTCAGATGTTGTGCTCGAAGGGTTGAATGCTGGTCTCGAGAGTGTCCGACCTGGTCGGACATGCTCCGAGGTCGCGGGCGTCTTCCGGCAAACGCTCGCCCGCCATGGATTTGAGAAAGAGGCAAGGATTGGTTATTCGATCGGGGTAGGCTTTCCTCCGGCGATCGGCGAGCGGACCGCCAGTCTTCGCGAGGGAGATGAAACGGTCCTGCGGACCGGGATGTGTTTTCATATGATGACTGGTCTTTGGCTCGATAAGACTGGTATCACGATCACGCAATCCTTTGTGGTCACCGAGAGCGGACACGAGTCTTTGACATCGATGCCACGCAAATTGTTCGTCAAATAACCGCAATAAAAACCTTGCACTTCCAAACCATGAATCTACCCGGCAGCAGCTCTGCATGCCGCCGGGTAGTATTGCTCAGCGAGAATTTGCTTAACGGGCTGACTTGCTGCTGATCTTAAGCTCGCTAAGGCGTGTGTTCCATGTTACCCGGCCGAGCAGACCAGTTCGCTCGGCTTTGCGCCGAGCACACGCTGTTGGGTGACTTCCACAGGGATGCGCACTTCCCACGTCACTCCCGACATGCAGTCGCCATGGATCTAAGATTCCTGCAGGGAGTGTCCCAGAGCACACCCTAATCACTGAACGTACGGGGCGGTTCCTTGTGGGTCGGATCGCGATCAAGCCACGTCGTGCGGATCACAATCCACTTAACAGTTTCGACAGGAGCGCCGATTTGGAACGCGCTGCTTAAGTATTTTGTCTCGAAAAGAGCAGCTGGACATATCATCATGTCCAGCTGACATCCAACCTTGCAAGCATTGTCGCCCTTTGCCTAGTGCGTTCTTACTTCTTTGCGTCAGCAGAAATTCTGTAGGTGCGCCCCAGGCGCATTAAAGTGCTTTGCTTCTTCTCCCGCTGCAACGTTTATCAAGAGATCAATCGGACCTTGTCCGGCCCAGGATCTCCGCGTCATGTTGACCAAGGGTCGGCGGCATGCCAATAGTCGCGCGCTCACCGTCGAAGCGCACGGGGATGCCGGGCATGGTAAGAGGTCCTTCACTCGGGTGCTCTAATTCTTCGAAAAAGCCGATCGCCTTCAAATGCGGGTCGTGCTCGAGTTCCTCTAGCTTGATAACAGGTCCGACAGGTATCTCGTGGTCGTCCGCAAAAGACATCCAGTAAGCGGTGCTTTCCTTCTTGAGTTCTGCCTGGAGCAATTCATAGAGCGCAACGATGTTCTGGGTTCTTGCTCCTATGTCTCGAAAGCGGGGATCGCGGGGAATGTCGGCCCGGCCGCGGGCGGTCCATAGGCGGGTCCAATGAGCATCCGTGTAGGGCATGCAGCATAGGTAACCATCCTTGGTGGGAAATGGCCGGCGGTGCGGATTGAGTACGCGGTCGTATCCGAAGCCGGATGGATCCCGCGCGAAGTGACGGCCATACCAATGCTCGGCGACCATGAAGGACACCATAACCTCAAACATCGGTATCTCGACGTCCGTTCCGCGGCCGTGCATTATCTTCGCGACCAAAGCGGACGTGATCGCCTGTGCCGCGTAGACACCGCACAGCTTGTCAGCAAGGATTGTAGGCAGGAAGCGAGCGATGCCGGTCGCGCGGTCCATAAGATCGGGGACCGCTGCCATACCTTGGATGATATCGTCATAGGCCGGACGTCCATCATAGGGACCGTCGCTGCTGAAACCTTGAAGTCGGGCGTAGACGATATCAGGCCGTATGTCGCGGATTGTTTCGTAGTCGAGCCCGATGTTCCGGAGCTTCTGCGGCCGGATGCTGTGCATGATGGCATCGGCACCCCGCACTAGCTCGTGGAGCGCTCGCCGGTCCTCGTGTTTTTTTAAGTCAAGACATACGCTTTTCTTGTTCTTGTTAAACGCGAGGAACATGGCGGACATGCCCGGGTGTCGGGCGGGACCGGTGCTGCGCGTGATGTCTCCGGAGGGCGGCTCAACTTTGATGATTTCGGCGCCCTGCTCACCCAAGATTTGGGAGGCGAAGGGTCCGAACGCTACACTGGTCAAGTCTATTATCTTCAGACCGGCGAGAGGAAGGGTCATGCCGGCATCTCCGTCGTCCCCAATGCCCGCACCAAGCGTAGTGGCGTGTAGACGAGGACAATGACGCCGTTCTGGTTTACGATATTGTTGCGTGTACGTACGAGGCCGCGGGCACCAGCCTTTGCTTGGCGTAGTTCAATCACCTCGATGTCCACATGAATCGTGTCGCCGACGCACGTCGGCGCTTTGACGTCAATCTCGGTGTGCAGAAAAGCAAGTCCCGTGCGCTCGACGAGAGGCTTGAGCAAGCCCTCGGCCATGACATAAAGCATGCCTCCCGGAACCACACGCCCCGACATTGCATTCGCGTGGGTCTGGGTCACGTTCGTAAACAGCTCTTCCGTAAACCAAGTGAGGTTCACATAGCTATTCAGATCGGCTTCCGTAATCGTCCGACCGGCGGTATGGAATCGATCCCCTAGGCTGAGCTGATCGAAATAAAGTCCGCCGCCGAGGAAACGGGAATTAGTCACTGGATGCTCTCCTTTCGGTCATCTCTACCGAGTGATCACCACGCGTCACGCAAGATCGCATGGAGTTCTGCCGCTCGTGTCTTGAACTCGCCGTTGGGGTCAGCGTTGTAGGCACGCATGGCGCTTGCGAGAACTGCATCCAGCTGTCCCTCTTCTGTGAGGACGTCGCGCAGACGCACCAACGGTCCGCTGGCTGTCAAATCGGCCCTTATGATACCGCGGGCGGCCTCGCAATCGGCTACAGTGCGCCCTGCGATCGTCTCCGCCATCCTCATGATCTCTGAGCGGCAGAGCGGCTCCAGATGGCGCATGGCGTGCGGGACTATAGAATTGTAGATGTCGCCGAGCCGCACTTGATCGCTGAGAGTCGCGAGCCCCGCGCCGATCGCGTAGCATACGCGCACGATCCAGTGCGCAACGAAGGGAGCTCCGCCGAGATCTTCGTCGCTGTTGTGCAGCCACGCAGCGGCGCACAGATCAATGCGCGCTTGCGCCAGATGCTCGGCGCCGCGGGCGGACCGAGCGAGCATGTATGCCTGGCGCCGGACTCCTTCCACTAGAGGATTGGCACGGGCCGCCGAAGCCATTCCCATCAATGCCCAGAAATACGTGGTTCGGGCGTTGCTACAGGTCAGCGAAAGGGGCGCTGTCATCAATGCCTCAGGATCCCAGAACAGCGCTGTGGGGCGGGTCTTGGGATCGAAGAATTCAAGACGTCCCTGCTCGGGATCGACCAACGCGCTACCGCCTCGCCCCTGCGCATTGGTCGGCGCCGTGAGGACGTTGAAAATGGGGACCTTCGCGGCCGGCAGCCTTCGGGTTTCCGGCGGGGCGCCATCACGATAGCGCGTGCAGATCTCCTCTGCCGGTCGGCCCTCGGCCATGAGAATGGCGAGGAGGCGGCCGAAGACCATCGCGGTTCCCGCCCCGACCGCAACGATGCCGTCGCAACTCACGGAGCGAGCCAGCGACACCGCCTCTTCGAGGCTCCCGCGGGTGGCGTTGCGGCCGATGCGATCGAAAGTGCCCGCGCAGCCCTCGCCGAGCGCGGACGTAATCGTCGATATGAGCGGCGTTCCGCGTGCCACAGACTGTCCGCTGAGCACCATCACACGACGGCAGCTGGCTTCGACAACCACCTTGCGCAGGTGACCGAGCGCGCCTTCACCTGCGAAAATGCGCACCCGAGGCAAGGTGGCCCGGAATGCGCGCGCGCGGGGGGGAGCTTCGATCGACTCCCACGATGAGGCTGAGGCCGAGGTGTTCATATCGCAATCTCACCCAAGAGCAGCGGCCACAACGCAGCACCGCCCTTTGTGCAAACCAGATGCCCGAGCCGGCTCTGCCAGAAGGTCTCGTTGCCGAATTCATCGCGCCAAGACCAGAGGCGTCGCGTGAAGTGATGAAGCATGTATTCTTTGGTGAAGGCTATTGCTCCATGAATTTGGTGCGCAGTTGCGGCGACATGGCCGGCAGCCTCACCGCATCGCGCCTTAGCGACTGCCACCGCCAGCTCCTGCCCAGCCCGCCCCCACAATTCGCCAGCCTGCTCGGCCGCCGCCGAAGCTGCCGCATATTCTGTCGCGCAACTGGCGAGCATATGCTGTACCGCTTGAAACTTGCTGATTTGACGACCGAACTGCGCGCGCTCTTGCGAATAACCGATGGAGATATCGAGCACGCGCTGCATCGCTCCCACCATCTGTTGGGCACGCATCAGCGCGCCCAGTTGGAGGACATCCTCCATCGCTTGCGCATCGATCGGAAGGACGACTCCCTTTGCAGGCTCATCGAGAGCGAGATCCACCGTCACATCGGCCCGAGACTCATTGGCGATGCTCCTTCGGGATACTTTTTCGAAAGCGGATGCCGGCAGGAGGATAATCGCACGCCCCTCGCGCCCTTCGCCAGCTGCAAGCAGGTGCCCGTCGTTGGACCAGGGTACTCGCCTCAGCTTTCCGTAGACGCGCAGGCGGCTCCCCAGGGACTCGACCTGAAGTCTCCCGGCGCGCGGCGAAGCGAATGTCATCGGCCCCGAGATCGGTTCTCCACCGGCACGGGTCCAAAGATGAAGCGACAACATGGTTTCGACGAGAGGCGCCGGGGCAGCATGATAGCCGCACAGGCGAATGAGCCGCATGCCTTGGGCGATGTCGAGCCCGATTCCGCCCGCGTTTTCCGGAACCATCGCCAAGGGCAATTCCAGCTCGGCGAACTTGTCCCAGAGCTCAGGAACCGCGTCGCCTCGTTCCATCGCTGTCAGACGCTCAACACTGACCTCCGACGCAAGCAGGCGCCCCACTTGGTCTATCATTACCGCGACGATCTCGTCGCGTTCCGCGGATGCGTCTTCCGCGATGTCGTGCTGGACAGGCATCAACGCACCCCCAAGCCGCGCGCGATCACACCGCGCATGATTTCTCGCGTTCCTCCACGGATCGTGTACCCTGGCGCGAAAAGACGTGTCTCGGTGTAGCAGCGGCCATACGCATCATCATCCTCAGAGCTCGGCTGAGTCTCGATGAGACGACGGGCGATCTCCGGGACCGACTGCTCGAAACTGGTGCCGAGATCCTTGACAATGGCTGCTTCCAGGTAAGGATCCTGGCCTTGGGCCAGCAGCCCGGCCACACCAGCAGACATTCGCCTCAAGGCAGACAAATGCGCGAAGAGGCGTCCGACTTCCACGGATTGCAGCGCATCGGGGCGGTTTCCGATTCGATCCACCATGTCGAGAATGAGCCGAAAATCAGACATGTAGCGATCGGGCCCCGAACGCTCGAACGAAAGCTCGTGATTGACAAGTTTCCAGCCCTGACCAACCTCTCCCAAAACAGCATCGTCAGGGACAAAGTAGTCCTGAAAATGAACCTCGTTGAAGTCGTGGTGGCCGCAGAGATTGTATATGGGACGGCAAGTGATGCCTGGAACGGATGTGTCGATCACAAGCTGCGTCAGCCCGTCGTGCCGCCCCCCGTTCGCCGGCGCAGTTCTCACGAGCGCGATCATTACATGAGCGCGATGCGCGCTCGATGTCCAGATCTTCGTACCATTGATGCGCCATCCGCCGGAGCAACGCGTGGCGCGGGTCTGCACACTGGCGAGATCCGAACCGGAGTTCGGCTCGCTCATGCCAATGGCCGCGTAGCATCGTCCGGCGGCGATCGCCGGGAGATAGGTGCGCTTGATCCTCTCGCTACCAAACCTCAAGATTTGGGGACCCGTTTGGCGATCCGCGACCCAATGCGCGAAGCAGGGTGCCGAATGGGCCAGCATCTCCTCGATTACGACGAAGCGGTCCAGGTCCGTGGCGCCGCTTCCACCATATTCCTTGGGCCAGACCATGCCTATAAAGCCGGCCTCACCGGCCCGGCGTGTGAACTCCTCGTCCCAGGTGTTCCAGCTCGATATCTGTGGATCGTAACGCCCGGCATCGAGCTCTTCGCGCATGAAGGCGCGGATGCGGCGCCGGATCTCGATTGCTGATGGCGGCAGCTGCAGGGACGCAAAGCGGAAGTCAGTGGACATTCCTAAGCGCTCTCTCAATTCCGGGAAGGTTCGTTTTTAGACTAGGAACTCTTTGCTCGTAACCTAGTTGAATGAACGTCAAATGCTCGCATGCCACATGCAAACTCTTCGTACGTACATTGCGTCGCGACCGACTCAGCAAGTGGGTTTACCACGTACACTTTCACAAGCTTGTACTCCAGAAATGGGATTGCGCGAGCACGGAGGCGCGGCGCGCCGATCTTGCAAATCGACGCGTCGTCAAGCTCCCCCATTTACGAAGGCTCACGCATAGCGAACTGCGGTTTAGCGGATGCTCCAAGCGTTCCAGCGCTGCCTTAGTCGCTCGAGGTTCGACAGGCCGTCCGGTCCGGTCTCGATGTACCACTTTGCATTGATGGGAAAGCTATTTGCCATGTAGTCAGGATAGGTAGCAAGTTTGTGGGCCACCTTCTCTGGTACTAGCTTGTATGCGCTGTGGTTGCTGGGGGCGAGAGGAAACAGCTCGGCGAAGACCGCTTGGCGGTCGGCGCGAGTGGTCACCTCGATGAACTTCTGCGCATTCTGCACATTCGGGCTGCCCTTTGGAATCGTACAGAAGTCCCAACTGAGCTTAGCCTGGTTCCGATTGATTTCAATCGGCTTGCCTTCGTCAATCAAGACGAGCGCCCGTCCGTCAACGCATTGCGCGATATCGGCAACATTATCGCGCATGATCTGCAGGATCTCGGCTCCTTCTGCCCACCACTTGCGAACGTGTGGCTTGATTTTCTCGAGGCTCGCGAAAATGCGGTCGATGTCCATCGGATAGAGGGCGTCCATAGCCACGCCATCCGCCAGCAAGGCTTCCTCCCACGGTCCTCGGGACCCGAATTGACCTGTTTGGAGCGCGCGTGCGCCCGGAAACTTGGCGACGTCCCAGAATTCAGTCCAGTTTGCGGGTCGCGGCTTGCCAGCCGGGAACTTCTGGGTGTTGTAGACCATATTCGAAGAATAGAAGTAGGGAGCGAGGCCGAATGGCTGCTTGCAGTAATCGGTGATGGCGCCGAGCTCGTCCTTCTTGCAAATCGAATAGTCGATGTCCTCGAGTAGGCCGTTTGCAGCGAGGCTATTCGCGGAGATCTGGTTTACGATAACGACGTCGACTGTAACGCTCTTGGATTTCACCATGAGCCCAACTTGCGCGTCGCTGAGGCTCTGGTTGACGGGTATCACTTTGATCCCTGTCTCGGCCTCGAAAGGTTTCACAAAAGCGTTCATAAGGGCGTTAGCATATTCGCCCCCACTCATATTCACCCTCAGTTCACGCGAAGATTGCGCGAAAACCCTGTTGCTGCCCGATGACAGCGCGCCGACGGCGAGAGCGGACGACGTCGCCTGCATAAATCGCCTGCGATTGACCGAATGGTTCACGTTTCCCTCCTCAAGTTTCGGTCCCGGTCGGTCGGAACCTCTTGTTCCTCATTAGATGCTAGCGAGTCGTACAGTCGAAAATCTCCAATCTCGCGCACAGAGTAGCCGAAATTATGCGCCAGAGATTAACGACATGAAGTTTAGATGCGTGCAGCGGTTACCTCTGACTATGCGAACGAGCGCACCAAGGCGCTCAGACATTCGAGCCGGCGCGCGGGTCCATCGAAGATTTCTCCGCGACGAGGGTTGATGCAGCTCCTGCGCCAGCGGTACGGACCCAGCAAGCGTGCATGGCCGCGAGGAAGAGGGTGGCTCGGGCCCGCACCGAGACGGCCGCGGGCCACAGTGGCCGACCGGCCAGTCAATTGCATTCGTAGAGCGCCGCAGCTTGCAGCCTCAATCGCTGCAGGCGCTCACCGTCGCAATGGCGGTATCGGCGAGCATTCGAATGGTCAGAATGGTTGCTCGCAATAGCAAATCGGCCATACCTATGCCAGCGGCCTCGAAGTCGAGATGAACGCCTTCGACCTCCCTTTGACCGACCATATGACCACCAATTTAGTAGCCCAAGTCCGGACTGACCTCGCGCGAGAGCGGCTTTCCTGCTGCAAACTCCACCAAATTCTCCACGCCCCACCGAATGTAGCGTTCCAGAGCATCGTCTGCGTTTGCAGCTTGATCGTTGGAGGCAATTACGTTCGGAAGCCTGGCGATCCGTAGGCGTGGCGTGCGGCTTACCGGAAAAGTTCGTCCAAACTCATAAGACTGCCAGGCATCTGCCGCGTAACCGCTTAAACGGCCGGAAGTAAGCGCGTCGTAGAGAGGTTTCTCTTGAACCAATTTGCCTCGAGCTATGTTCACCAAAAAGGCAGATGGCTTCATAGCCTCGATTTGCGCTTTGCCAAAAAACTGAAAAGTTTCGACGGTATGAGGCGTGGCGAGGACCACATAGTCACACTTCGCAAGCACTGAATGTAACTCGTCCATTCCGTGCATTAAATCGACGTACTCCACGCTCCGCTCTTTGTTGCGGCGAACCCCAAGAACGTGCATATCGAAGCCCTTCGCACGCTTTGCAATGAGACTTCCTATGTGCCCAACGCCGATCACTCCGATAGTGCGATCACTGAGCATCGCGGATCGATATTCATCCGCAAATAGGGGAAAGAATTTGTGATTTTCTGACGCAGCTTCGTGTTTCATCAGCGCCTTCTTCGCGAGGGCAAGCACGAACATCATCGCCTGCTCCGCCACCGCGGTGGCATTTGCGCCGCGAATATTCGCAATCTTGATACCGCGCTGTTTCGCCAGCGAAAGGAATCCAATCTGACGCAGATCGTCAACGCCGCTATGAAACCAGCTCAATATTTTGAGCTTGTTCGAAATTTCGGGTATGCCTTCTGGAAGAGTCCAGCCGATGAACGCATCAGCGTCAACGGCGTGGCGCGCGATGTCTAAGTAGGTGCACTCAAAGCGAGAAAAGTACTCGCCCTTTGGCACAACAAGATCTGTATCACGAGGCAATGCATTCTTTATGTAGACGGTCTCGTCTTCCGTCGCGTGCCACAAGCAAACAACTTTCATCGTGCGATTTCCCTCTGATTGTTATCGTGTGCGGAAGGTAATCCGCACCTCGCTGACCTGGTTTGCTGCCGCAGCGGGACAACGTTCAGCCGTGTGGATGCCATAGGCCCGCTTCTTCCAAGGATCTTCAGGAGCGTCGTCGAACCCGACGGAATGTCGGCGGCCGGAGCTTGTTACCGGCACGTCGACCTCCCTCTGTGTCGCCGGGGCGCGGTGGGTTCTTTGTCATCGCTGAATGACAGCGGGTTTACCGGTACGTTAAGAATGCATTTTCCGCTGGCCACCTTTGGAACCAGCATCGATGACATACATTTGGAAAGGTAGTCAGCCGGAAATGGCGCTGTTCGAAGACAGCCCATTGCTCCTGCGTTAACCGGGTCCTAGATGACTGGCACCTGATTAAACCAAGGCTGCGCGGCCTCCAATTGTGCTGCAAGAGATAACAACGTTTCCTCCTCCCCATAGCGGCCCGCGAAATGCACACCGATCGGCAAGCCCCCCTCCGTCCAATGCAGAGGTATGGCCATCGCCGGGGTTCCGGCCGCATTGTGTAGAGGTGTGACGCCCAGGTAGTTGATCATCCGATCAGCATGCAGTTTAACATCTCCGCTCATATCGAAGTACCCGAGTTTTGGGGGCGGTCCGCAAGTCGTAGAGAGAATTACATCATACGTCGTGAGGAAGTTTGCCATTTGCCGGCCGGCGGCATGGGCCGCCGCAATGGCCTCGACATATTCTACTGCCGTAACGCCGAGCCCACGCTGGTAAGCTGCCCATGTGATGGTTTCCAAATCATCAGGATTTGGCTCACGACCAAGGGCCTTCCAGCGAGCGGTGCAAACGCGTGCAATGTTCGAGGCTGAGATTCGGCGGTTCATGGGGTAGAGCTCGACTAGGTCGATTTTGGGGTCGGCTTCCTCGATGATATGTCCCAGGTCGGCGCAGAGCTTTGCCGCGCCTTCAACGGCTTTATAGCAATCGGGATGGAGCTTAGCGCCTCGATGATCCTTGAGCATGAGCGCGATCTTGAGCTTGGGCGGGGTCCGCTTTGTGGCGTCCAGGAAAGTACCGCTAGGCAACGGTACGGAGTAGGGATCGCCAAGTTCAGGGCCTGCCGTGCAATCGAGCATGAGCGCAGAGTCGCGCACGCTACGGCTAACCACGTGGATATTGGACAGACCACCCCATCCTTCACCACCATCTGGTGCCATTGAGATGCGCCCCCGTGAGGGCTTGAGGCCGAAGAGCCCACAGTGCGCCGCCGGCATCCGGATCGAACCGCCGCCGTCTGTGGCGTGCGCGACAGGCAGAATCCCCGCGGAAACCGCCGCCGCCGCTCCTCCAGACGACCCCCCAGTCGAGTGCTCAAGATTCCACGGATTGCGGCAAGGGCCATAAAGTCGCGGTTCGGTGCTGGGGTTGATCCCGAACTCGGGGGTGGAGCTGCGCCCCATGATGACCAACCCAGCTCTCTTGCACCGCTTCACGTATGCCGAATCGTGACCGGAAACAAAATCCTTGAACAGCTTGCTGCAGATTGTCGCGGGTTCGCCGTTCTGGAATGTGCCTAGGCCTAGGTCCTTGATCAGATACGGCACGCCCTTCAGGGGACCGTCGGCAGACTGTGCATTGACGGCTCTTCGCGCTTGTTCGTATTGCTTGTGTACAATGGCGTTGATCCGCGGATTGACCTGCTCGGCGCGGTCAATGGCCGCCTCCAGTACTTCCTCGGCGCTGATCTTCCGCTTCGCGATGAGCTCGGCTAGACCGATCGCGTCGTACCGACGGTATTCCTCAAACTTCATGGATCGAATATCCTATCTTAAGTGCAGTGGCGATTAAGGGTCTATGTGTGCATGCGGTGGGCGGCCCGCTTTCGAACTCGATACAAATCGGACTCTGCTCCCGACGAGCGCCGCATTCGACAAATGCTGATGTGGCGGTCCAGATCTCGCGTCATCTTCGAGTCGATGCGCATGACCGTCAACCGAAGCATCCTCAGCCCTGCGCCACGCCCCAAATCTCCAGTGTGGTTTCAGGAGTGTGCAGCGCTGGTTTCGGCACGAGCGTCACAGGCGGAAGCGCTCCAGGCATGCAATCAGCAAGGACTTTTGCGAAGGCGACCGTGTCCGCCTCGGCTCCGGTGGAGGTGAAGTAGCAGACCATAAATTTCAGATCCGCTAGCGTGCGGCCAAAGGGACGCAGCAGGTCCTCAAGCAAGCTCATGACGATCGCCGTCTGGGGCGTGAGCTGGCCTTCCGCCACGCGCAGCCCCGAGTTGACGTAAGGACGGCAGGCGCACTGCCCCCCGAGCCACACTGTATCGCGCAGCCTGATAGCTTGGCGGTAGGGGAACGGAACCGGCCAGTCCCACACGCGCTCGGGCCAATGGTCTTCGCGAGGGATGTATTTGTCGAATCCGCTGCGCAGCGTGCGCATACCCAGGAATTCGAGCTTCGTCAGGGCCCCCTTTGGGTTCAGGCGGTGACAAGGAACCATGGTCGCTACCGGTCCGGGGTCGCGAAAATGACTCGCCCGTGCCTTGGCCAGCGGCGTCCAATCCGCGCGCGTCTTACCGAAGTAATAGCCTTCCATCTTGACGCTGTCCTGCGTAGAAGCGCCTAGCGCAGCCAGCGTCTCCTCGTGTCGCTCCATGATGAAGTGAGTCTGACCCACGCCATCCTCAGGATGGCGCACCACGCCATCGGCATCCTCGGCCGTGCGGTTTGCCACCGCGATGAACTCGCCGGCGCGCAATCCCGCGGTGACCGTGCGGTCACTGAAGAGTGCCCGTTTGCTCGGCGGCACCGGGCGCGGCACCACACGGATGTCTGCGTGCTTGCGCCAGCCACGCTGAGCAATTGCCTGGATCTGGATTGTCTGACCGCTGAAAGGCTGCATGGGCTCTGGCACCGTGCTGATCGCAGGCATTGGGTCCGTCTTGAAGAAGCGAGCTAGCGCTGCGATCACGTCCCAGTCGTCGCGCTCGGCGGTGTAATGCGCCTTGAGTCTCACCACGTCGTCCAGGGTGCAGTTTTCGATGTCGAGCGCCGCTTTCAGGTTCGCCACCGCACCTTCGATCTGCCTGTCGAGATCGCCTGGATTGCGAATCCGGCCCGCAGCATCGAAGTCGCCGGTGCCACCGACGAAGCTGAATGCCCCTGCGCTAGCGCACAAAAGGTGTGTGTGTGCGATTGGCAGATCCCACATGAGCGGCGCCGTCACTTCCATTTAATCCTCCACAGTCAGTGTCCGAACGTTTTCTAGTAAGGCCACGATCGCCTCACGCCGACTTAGGCGAAGGTTATCGTCGCCCTCATGCTTGAAAAGACGTTTTCTTTAGCCCCGTAACCTGTTGAAAGATATGGAGGCTGTTTTATAAATCGAACATCGCAGTCATCTGGTTCGCGCTTTGGCGTATGCTCCCTTGGATGCGAGTTTGCAAATGGCTGCGAATCGCTGGTCAACTTCCGGAAGAGATTCGGCGGTCGCACGGATGAAATTGGTTCGACTTAGACTCGATCGGCTCAGTTAGAGCAGGTTAATCGGCGCGCATTCAGCACTTGGCTTGCAGCAGCTTCCCGTCAAGATGACCGACATATTGCAGCCGCGGATTCCGCAGCAATACCGACGCCGACGATATGGGCGATGGACATCGCTGGTGGCTTTTTGAATTACCGCAAGATGCGCACGATCGATATGCAGTGCGGTCGGAACAAGCAGCTGCCGAATTAGCATTTTCTATTGCGATACGCCTCGACAACCACCCCGATGCCGTCAGCAAGGAGCTGGACTTGCGGGTCTTGAAGCTCGACTCGCGCGATCGGGTGGGCTGATCGACGACGCTTCGTCGACTCGTTCAACCGACTTGCGAAGCGGGTGCCTGGACCCGAACTCGTTTCTCGGGCTCGCAACCAAGACCGGACTTTTCGCACGGTCTCGGTGGATCACGATCTCACAAACGGAACGCCTTCGGCACCTATTTTGGGGCGTGCCTTACCTGTCGAGCAGCCTGTATGTTTGCTGCGGCCGAGTGGAGTGTCGCCTCGCCTGGTTGTTCGACGGAACGCCGATCGCATACCCTACGATCAAAATGATGGCGGCGAGCACGCACTCACGACCTCGCATGGCTCTTCCCCGATGCACCTAAATCGATGCGGTCTGCGGCTGGAGAAATAATATGCGTCGCCAGGGCCTAATATGCGCCGTTGATCGTCAACTGTGACCTCCAGGCGTCCACTTATGATAATGCCGCCTTCTTCGCCGGCGTGAATGAGCTTAACTTTTCCTGTATCGGCCCCTGGCGTGTATGTTTCTTTCAGAATCTGGATTGAACGGCCAACCATATTATTTCCAATCTGAAGGTAGGAAACTCCGCCCTTCCCGATTTCCGTCAGCTCTTTGTTCCTAAAGAAGATCTGCTCCCCGCCGACCTCTGCCAGCGAAAAGAAATCCGCCACGCTGATCGGAATGGCATCCAAGATACGCTTCAGTGCTCCCACCGATGGATTAGTCTGCCCGGATTCAATCAAGGAAATGGTCGAGTTGACTACACCGGCCCGCTTTGCGAGCGCCCGTTGCGAGAGCTGATTGCGCTCCCTGATCTGACGGAGGCGAGCACCGATTTCTTCATTGAGGCCGTTAGGCATGTTTCCGAGCCGGTGCATTCGGGTAACGGCTTGGAAACGTAAGCTTGGGTATGAACTTTGCTAGCGGCACCTCGATGGGCCGGAGTTGTCTTTCCGCAGCTGTTTTAGACGCGCAACTTCGCGCGAGAGGTGGTGGCGTTCGCGATGTCATCAATAAAGCGTAGCGGTGTTCAAAGCCGCTTATCTTCAATGACGGACCCAGTTTGCAGAAATTCTGCTCCGATCGGGAGAAACGCTCCTTGCAATCACGCGCACATTGTGACAGCAGCTCGCGAGCTGCGCGGATGTTCGAGCGTTCTCGTTCAGAGATGGTTTTGATGTCGATAGTACCTAATTTTTTTCGTAAGCGGCCGAAAGAGACGTACTTCAGTTCTATCTATTCCGCCAGCCCGTGACCGAACATTCGCCGTGGTCGAGCAGAGCACATTTGCACGTCGAGCTGGGCACCAGCGGATGAGAGATGCCATCACCGCCGGGCGAGGTTCAGCCAAATCGAAACAAGGATTCTGAGCTGTAGCTTCATCTATTTGATGCTCCAGAGACTGCGAAACCATTTGGGACCCCAAGGCGCGAAAATTCGGTCGTGCCTCAGGATGAAATTAGGGGTGATTGACCTGCGCGGCCTGCACAGACGTGCCCGCCAAGGATTGGAGCTTGGGCGCAATGGTTAGAAGCCCACCTATCAAAGTTAGGGCTATCGCCGTGACGGTAACGATGTGGCTCTTTGTCGGCAGGTGGTCTACGCGAACTTCGAGCTTCGCCATGCGATCGCGCAAATCGCGCATGTCTGACCTCAGCTCGCTGAGATCACGTTTGATGTATTCGCCATCGCTCTGAATTTTAGCGATTTCGACGAGCGCAATATCGCTCTGCCGCCCCGGCGGCGTACCAACACCTTGGCTGGTGGGTTCAGAAACCGATGAATTTGAGGGGGGTCTTGCCATTAGCCTTAGCTAGCGTTTGCCGCCATCCACTCCCAAAGTGTCTTATCGTGGTATCCCCAGTGACCGGCAACCCAAAATACAACAAACTTACCTTTGCTACCATCTGCACCAATTGTTTGGGCAACTTGCTGGGTAGTGACAGATTCCGTCGCGAGGACAAATTGGCCCGGAGAGAATTCTAAGTACTTAGGATAGTGGCCGCTGATTGATGTCCTTAACTGTTCACTTGGTCCGGGCGCTATGACTGCAAAGATGGGCATTTTTAACCTGGGGTTGAATGGCAGTCTGCATTGCCAAGGGCCGCGACGCAACTATGTTTCATCCGTTGTTCTTCCTATATAATCAGGACCAGCTATTAACCATTGGTTCACGATACATGCCCCGAGACCCTAAAGGCGAAAGCGCCACGCTGACACGGTACAGAACGCCATGCTGATCGACCGAATCGCCACGGGCGAGGTCGAGGACACGCCGAGCAAGGCTCTCGGCCGCGCCAAGGGCGGCCATGTTGGCGGGAAAGCCCGAGCGGAGAAATTATCCCCCGAGGAACGCCAGAGGATTGCGCGCAAGGCGGCATTGTCACGTAAAAATACGGGCAGCGTGATCTGAAAAAAGACTCGCAGCGGGCCGGCGCCCATAATAGTCGCCGCCGTTTCGAGCCTCTGGTCCACATGCCGAAGGCCTGCCATCGAGGTCACGAGTACGAAGGGGGTGGCGTAGACCGCGTGGCCCAGAACCAGCGACAGCTCCGATCCCAGGATGCCAAGGCGCGCGAAGTAAAGATAGAGGCCGAGCGCGATCACGATCAGCGGGACCATGATCGGGGACAGAAGGAACATGGCGATGTACTTCTTTCCCGGATAGTTGCCCCGCACTATGCTGTACGCCGCTGGCACGCCGATGGTCAGTGACACTACCATCGTGCTGACGGCTACCCGGAAGCTCCGCCAGGTCACATCCATCCAGTTGCTTTCGAAGAAAAACTTCTTGAACAGCTCGGTGGAGAACGACTGGGGAGGAAAGATCATCTCNTGGGCGTTGCCGAACGCCATCGGAATCACGACGAAGTNCGGCATCATCAGGAAGACATAGCCGAACCATGCCGTGACGGATAGAAGCACGGCCCCCGCGGTGCGCCTGGTGCCTATCGAGTGAGAGCGAGCGACCATGTTAGTGCGCGCCCCCGAAGACCTGCCTGCCGCCTGG
>NZ_AXAI01000047.1 GCF_000472425.1 Bradyrhizobium sp. Tv2a-2
CCGAGCATTGGGCTCATCTGCGCACCTCGAATCCGATCGAGAGCGTGTTCTCCACGGTGCGGCACCGGACGGTGCGAACGAAAGGATCGCTCTCGCCGAAAACCGCGAAGCTGATGGTGTTCAAGTTGATCGACGCCGCATCGAAGACATGGCGCCGACTGAAAGGAACAAATCAGTTGCCGAAGGTCATCGCCGGTGTAAAGTTTACTGACGGCATCGAGGTCATTCCGACCACTGAAAGCCACGCCGCCTGATCAGGCCGCGTCACCCAGAATCAGCCATAGCTCATGAAGATGTCGAGTACTCCATTGCGTAGCGCTGTTGCCAGTCGTACTCGTGAACGTTCGAACGTCTTAAGTTCAATGCTGGGACATCGCTGCTTGAAGTCCAGTAACGAGGCTTGCAGATTTCCAGCGGAAAGGGATGTGCAGAAGCCGACCGCCAGCCGATCGCGCTCATTGATCTTCTCAGACTTCGCAAGCGCTATAAGCGCATCGAATTCTTCAAGAATGATCCTGGCTTGCCGGAGAGCCCTTTGGCCCGCCGGAGTCGGAGCCACCCCGCCGGTTGAACGCTCGAAAAGTTTAATTCCTAAACAATGCTCGATCTGGTCGATCGATCGGCTGATCGTCGATTGCTGCGATCTCAGCAGCTCCGCGGCCTGACGAAAACTTCCGCAGTCGGCGGCAGCGACCGCCGATCTGAGATGCCTGAGCTCGAGGCCTTTACCAACTAGCAGAGAAACGCGCTGGTCTTTGAAGTCACTCATCTCGAGACTTGGACGGGCTCGTCGCCTCACATGAGCCGTGTGTGTACTAAACATCCCTCCAACGACCTACGCAGCGAATCGCGCAACTGGAGCCCACAGCGCCGGACCCGATATCCGGCCGGCATCGCGGATGCGCTGCAACGCGTTGGTCGATACCTCCAGATAGCCCGCCACGGCCATAGTGTTCCCGAGCGGTCGAGCTTTTCCGATCGCACGGAGGGGCCAGCCGGCGCGCCGAAGAATGCGTTCCATGCGTGCGTCGGTGACAGTCACGATTTCGGTCAGCCGACTGGAAAGGCCGAATTCGATCATTCCCGCAAAGAGCTCGTATGTCGCTGCGGCAACCCCGCCACAGGCCTTTGGCGCATCCGGAGCGAGATCGAGAGCGAAACGACTACTTTCCCACACTTGCTCGCTTCGGGGCGCGGACTGCCCGTCCAGTAGAATAGGGAAGGTGTCTCGAAGCATCGTGGGACCGGTCGACGGCAGGAGCCGTACACAACCCTGAATCAATCCGTCCAGCGAGCGGTACAACAAATGTACCGGCCGAAGCACGTCGAACTCGTCGACCTCCATGTCACCGCTGACCTGAACATCCCATTCCAGTCGCTGCTTGAAGACACGAAAGCGCAGCCGATGCATTTCGGCGAGGTTCTCGACGAATTCGCCGTAAACTTCCGGGGTGATGAGCAGCATCATTGCTGTCTCTCCTGCTTTGTATCGGCCATCAAAGCAGAATCGGACGTGAAGGTACCCCTGTGCGGATACACAGGTGTTTATGGACGCCCGTCGATTATCTTCGAGCTTTTGACTCGACCAGCCGGACGACGGCTTGCCGAAGTGTCCGGACGCCGAGCTTTGCTCGGGCATTATCCAAATGAAAGGCAGCGGTGCGCTGAGAAATGCCAAGAATAGTTCCGATCTCCCAGGCAGACTTGCCGCGCGAAGACCATTCGAGGCATTCGAGCTGTCGAGGAGACAACAGCACACCATCGATAAGGCGATCGGAGCTCAATGTGAGTCTCGCGCGCGCATGAAACAAAATCGCGAGTACCCGTAGAACGTTGGCGTGCTCCTGGATTGAGCGCTCAAAATCGACGCGCCGCTTATCAGTAGCGAAAGTTACCGCCGAGATCGCACCTCTACTATCGTGGATCGGAATCGTAAATCCGTACCTGATGCCGAACCTGGCGGCCTCTTCAAACAGTTCGCGCTGTGGCTCCGATCGCAGTCGCGGACCGAGACCAAGGCCCCAACGAAACGGTTGATTATGGCGGATAGCCTGGCTAATCACGGGATCGACGTGTTCATACTGGTTTTGCAAATAATATGCGATCCAGGATGGCGGATATGTCGAGATTAACTTTGGGGATTCGCCGGGTTGTTGGGGCAAACAAAGATACGCAAAGCAAGCCAAGTTCATCGCGTCGGCGATATTCGCCATACTCTTCTGAAGAGCATCCTCGTTCGTGCTTTCGGTCAGCTGGTCGATAAAATCCTGAAGAGCGTGAAAATTCATCGATAATCAACGGTGAGCCATAACGAACGAGCCTTCGCCAATGTGCCGTGTGTGCGCGAGGTGATCAAGCCGGTCGGCGCAAGCCCTTAAAAATCCAGACGACGTCGGGAGCAGCCGGAATGAAATCGTTTGTCTTAACTGGCGAGCGACCGTCCAATGCTCCCGGGCGCTCGTTGCCACGCTTCGGTGCCCAGCTCGTTTGGTCCTGGCCGGTCGGCGCAAACTTTGATTGCGTTTATGCGCGATCCAGTCTTCCAAGATCGTTCTCCTGCGAACGCTGAAAAATACGTTCCGACTTCCAGTATCAAATGACCGCGTAGACGCACTATTTGATCGCGAACAGGGGATGGAAATAGCCGTTCACGTTCAGCGAGGAAAAGGGACGCCGGCGCTCTCAGTCGGCGGCCAAGTCAGGGAGGAAACGCCCTAAAGGGCGGCTGCGGAGAACGCATCCGTCGCAGCGACCGCCGATCCGCTCGGCGGTGGAGCTCGCGCGCCGACGTTCGTCTACCCAAAAAACAGCTTACAATTCAAGCCAGCTCTCACTCTCGATCGCGTAAGTTGCCAAAAATCTTCGTACGTAGCGTACCAACGACTCTGGAGTTGCCTGTTCGGCTTTCACCGACGGCGGTAAGATTGCAAGCGTGCCGCGCGCTGCGAACACTTACCGTATCGCTCTTTTAAGATTCGCTACAACGGTCCGTTGATAGGGGGAGAAGCCAGCCAGGCCAGCACAGCAAATGCGTCCCAGGAGTGAGGTGCTCGAAGGCGAGGGCGCAAGTCATCAGCAAGGGACGTATTCGAATCGGATGGTGCACAGTGTACATCCGGGCGAAAAGCTAAGGCTTTGGGAGCCGATCGATCCTAAGATCGTTGATCCCGCTCAATTTGTTCAGACAGCTCCAGCTGTGGCGTGCCCTTGTACTTTTTCACTGCTGGTATCGCCTATGATCCGAGCCGAACGAAGCATCCACCGAATGACTTTTACCAATTTTAGGACGTCAAGAACCTCCCGGGCCAGCCGCGCTCTTCGTAGCCGCGGCAACGAAACCTTGGAGCTCGCTTTACTTGCGGACGGTGTTGAGCCAAGCGGGTTGTAGCCGTTGGACGTGGAGCGTGCCTTCAAGGTGCCTTCAAGGCGCTGGATCGGATCAAGCCTTACGTTACCAAATGGCACTATGCGACAACGGAGGGAGTGACACTCATTCAAACGATGAGGTCCACTAGATCTACACATACGCGAACCCGAGTTTAAGGTCGCGAAGGAGTCGGGCGTTTCGATGGATTTCTCTTTTGGTCAGTGCCTACACGCGATGGAGTACTTTCTCCGTATTGAGGCGTACGAAGCGAATGGAAGCCGCGACGCGGTTCCTTAAATTCGTCACTGGGCCGAGGCAGCAGATCTCAATAGCCAACAAAAATAGCCTCGCCTCGTTGACGAAAGGGTTATGCAAAAGTCGACGAGCAGGCGCGCCGTTAGCTTCCCGATACAACAATCCCAAAAATGCATTCATAAACGACGAACACTGGGGCGATCATTTCGTTGGGCTCGATAAGCGTGTGAGGAATGGATCCTGACGTAGGGCTCCACTGCATAAGCCTGGCTTACCGCTGGCGTCCTCACTTCACTCGGGAGAGCGCCAGCGGCCTCAAAAGCCCCGATTATCCAGTAATATAGAGCGATTATTGGCTTTTCGCTGCTCTCAGGTGGTAGCAGATGGTAGTAGTTTTTGACGCCCGCGTTGACGGGTCTGACGATCTCAGCCGGCCGCTTTGTCAACTCTTAATCCCTCGCGCCAAGTACGGCCAAGCGGTAAGGTTGCTTCATGTGGATGATGATTGCTGCAGGAATCAAGCGACGGCCTTACTCAATGTCGAATTTTGATTGCTGACTTCAAGCCTCGAGCACGCGTCCAAACCGCGAAGTCGACATGTCGGCATTATGACAGTGTTGCGTTTGCAACAACTAAAATCGGCGAGAACTGACGCTTGTTCAAGTCTGTCGTCGAGCTCCCGGAGTGGCATGGCAGTTGCTCGCGCTATTTTGCCAACCATAAATGAGGAGCTGCGCGTGACCGCCGCCACCACTGCTGTCAATCCGTCGTGGTCCGGGATCACATGGGCCAGACGGATCGTGCTCAATGACACGACGCTGCGCGATGGCGAGCAAGCGCCTGGAGTTGCGTTTACTAGAGGGGAAAAGGTGGCCATCGCACAGGCGTTAGCGCGGGCTGGGGTCACGGAGATCGAGGCCGGAACGCCGGCGATGGGTAACGAAGAGATCGCGACCATTCGCGCCATTGTCGAGGCCGGCCTTCCGCTGACACCGATCGCCTGGTGCCGGATGCGTGAAGCCGATGTCGACGCGGCAATCGAGGCCAAGGTGTCCATGGTCAATGTATCGATCCCGGCCTCCGACATACAAATTGCGGCCAAGCTTGGTAGTCGCCGCGAACTGGCATTGGAACGGGTAAAGCGCGTAGTAGGTTATGCGCGCGAGCGCGAGCTCGACGTCTCCGTGGGCGGCGAGGACGCCTCCCGGGCTGATACCGATTTTCTCGTCGCACTGATCGCAACCGCAAAGGCAGCCGGCGCGCGGCGGTTTCGCATTGCCGATACGCTCAGCGTGCTCGATCCTGACACCGCCTACACGCTGAGCGCACATTTGCGCGCCAGCACTGATCTTGAACTCGAATTCCACGGCCACGACGATCTCGGGCTCGCCACCGCCAACACGCTAGCAGCTATCAAGGGCGGCACGAGCCACGCTTCGGTCACCGTTATCGGCCTCGGCGAGCGGGCAGGCAATGCGCCGTTGGAGGAGGTAGCTGTCGCGCTCAAACAACTTTACGGCAGCGATACGGGAATCGTGCTATCCGAGCTAGAGAACGTTGCCGCGGTCGTCGCCGCCGCAGCGGTGCGTGCGATTCCTCTCAACAAGGCGATCGTCGGCGAACATGTGTTCACTCATGAGTCCGGAATTCATGTCGACGGCCTCTTGAAAGATCATCGTACTTACCAGTCGCTCGACCCGCATTTGCTGGGCCGTTCCCATCGCTTTGTGATCGGCAAGCATTCCGGGCTGGCGGCGATCACATCTCTACTTGAGGAGTTGCATCTTGCGGTCAATCTCGAAGAGGCTAGACGGATCCTTGTTCGAGTTCGTCAACATGCTCTCGCTCACAAGGGTATGGTAGCGCCCGACACTTTAGCGGCGATCTGGCGCGACGTCAGCGAACAGTCAACTAAACCACACCCGTGAGGCAGCCATGTCCAGCATCGTCATTTCCGATCACGTCGCTGCCGCAGCTGTGCTCCAAAAGTTTTCGGCCCTTGCGGTTATCCATGAGGACATCCCCTGCGATCCACTGGGGGCCCCTCGGCGGCCAGGAAGCTGGCCAATGCTGAAGCCAGTAGAAGTGTCCGGCCCAGCGTCTCAGTTCGTCTTCGGACCGCCGGCTGGAGGCCTCCAGCCTAGCTGAAAATTGTGATCCGCCAGCTCCTCAACGTTTTTCGTCTCGACTTCAGCGGCTGTCGTAACTTGAAGAGGTGGCTAATCTTTCCGTCGCTGAAGCCAATGGAGTGAAAGGATCTCACTTCTCATGGTCTGATGACGCTACGCGCCTTACCAGATCACCCGATATGCAGGTTTGTCACTGTAAGACGAGCTCGTGCTCGGAGCTGCCTCAAAGGTTACGGTTTCGAGCGCAGTCCGAAGGGACGCATGCGTTGCCGTGTACTGGCGGGCTATCGAGAGGCCATAGAGCGGCGCCGCACGAGCTGCACTGGCGAGAGGTTGGCCGCTTGGCCCAAGGGAGACGTTGCTATGAATAACAACAAACCGGTAGCCACCATCCTTGATCGTCTTAACAGGGCTTCCTCGGCGGAGGAGTTTTTTACGCTCCTCGAAATCGAGTACGACCCCAAGATCATCTATGTTGCACGCCTGCATATTCTAAGGCGCATGGGTGAATATCTCGCCGATCAACAATTCGAGAGCGCCTCAGAGACCGAAGTCATGAGGCGATGCAAAGCGGCGTTGGAGCGGGCCTATGCTGATTTCGTGACGTCCTCACCGATCGATCAGCGTGTCTTCAAAGTACTGAAGGAAGCGGCCGCGAGGCCAAAGACACCCGCGACTTTCGTGCGCCTGAGCACCTTAAAGTAATCCAGCGCGAACCTCAGGCGAGCTTACCGTTGATTGCGCCAGCCACCCTTCCATTCAGATCCTCTTGCCTTCGAACACGTCTCCCGCTGTCGCATTCCCAACGATGTCGGGTTTGAACGTTGGGGCGATTTCGAGGCAGGTGGTCTCTCAAGTTGTTGCTTCTGTGCCCAATTTTCGGTCCTCCTCAACTGGTACGACACTTGCTGTTCTTGGCTCTAAGTCCGTGATTGACGCCGATGGGACATCGTCCTGGTCTGAGATGCGATTTGGATCAAAACAGATGGTTCTGCCATTATTCTCAACTGCTCAAACGAGCATCATTTTGTGGCCCAGGCTTGCGTGTTGCCAGCAGAAGTGCATTCGACGCCATTGTTGTCGGCGGTCGGGAAATCGGTCCCAATCGGTAATTCGGCCGCCCAAGTTACCTTCAGAGAACGCATGCAGAGTCTCGTCGCAATCAAGCGGATTTTCGGAAAACGCGTCGATCCCAGCCTCCTCTCCGGTCACCATCAGGCTCGAACATCCTCGACGCATACGCTCTGTTCACTCCCGCGGTGGTGCTCAATTTGATGCGCGGCCGCCGGTGAGATCACCGTGTTCACCTCGGCCGAGACGGAGCATTACCCTGGCGGCCCCGCTTAACTGCACTAGAGAAGGCGATTTGAGCTTCTCGGCCTTGCTGAAAGCCATCAGTCCACGCCCCCGCGGTTGGATGACCAACTTCCTGCGGCCGGCGCGCGAGACATCTGTCAAGCGGCGCGCGCCAAGAGCCAGAGTGAGTACCTCCCTCTTCAACTCGCGCAGCTTGCCAACCGCTATCAAGCGCGTCCCAGTGTCTTCGCCATCCTCCGTGGTGCCGTTCAAAGCCAGAGCGCCTCGCGAGGTACTGATCGAACCCATCTTCAAGCGGCGGCCCATGCCAAAGACTACTTGTCTGGTCTCGGTACGCGGACGCTGGGCGAGTTCGGAACCGATGAGCGCTATTGAGATGTGACTATTTCGGGAGGGGGCAGGCACGCCGAAGCCGAGCCTAATTGCCTGAGCACGCGCTCGTCAGCGGCTGGCGGCGTCGAAGCCCGCACTTTGTGGCGCCTGTCCGCAGGATCACTCGACCGAATCTCAAGTTAAGGAGGTTGTTATGATTGAGGAACGGTTCGACGCCATCGTTGTCGGCGCGGGCATGGCCGGAAATGCCGCGGCGCTGACCATGGCCAAGCACGGCATGAAAGTGCTGCAACTCGAGCGCGGCGAATATTCAGGCTCGAAGAATGTGCAAGGCGCAATTCTCTACGCGGACATGCTGCAAAAATTGGTACCAGATTTCCGTGATCACGCACCGCTCGAACGTCATCTGGTCGAACAGCGGTTTTGGATAATGGATGATCGCTCCCACGTTGGCCTGCACTACCGTTCCGAAGACTTTAATGAGGAACTGCCGAACCGCTATACGGTCATCCGCGCACAATTCGACAAATGGCTCTCTTCAAAGGTGCGCGAGGCTGGCGCGACCGTACTCTGCGAGACCACCGTCACCGAGTTGGTGGAAAATGGCTTTGGCAAGATCATCGGTGTACGGACGGATCGTCGCGATGGCGAGATCGGCGCTGACGTCGTGGTGCTGGCCGAGGGCGTCAACGGACTGCTTGGCACTCGTGCGAAGCTGCGCGAGCGTCCCAAGCCAAATAAAGTGGCCCTCGCGGTGAAGGAAATGCACTTTTTGCCTCGCGAGACCATTGAGGCCCGCTTCAATCTCCGGGGCGACGAAGGTGTCGTCATCGAAGCTGCGGGTACCATTTCACGCGGTATGACCGGAATGGGTTTCGTCTATGCCAACAAAGAGTGCATCTCGCTCGGCATTGGTTGTCTCGTCGCCGACTTCCAACGCACGGCCGAGGCGCCCTATCGACTACTTGATCGCTTTAAGCGGCATCCCTCCCTAGCCCCTCTGATAGACGGCTCGGAGGTCAAGGAATACTCCGCGCATCTCATTCCCGAGGGGGGCTACAAGGAAATCCCCAGGCTCTATGGTGATGGTTGGGTAGTCGTGGGAGACGCCGCGCAGCTCAACAACGCGATTCATCGCGAGGGGTCCAATCTTGCTATGACCTCGGGCCGGATCGCGGCCGAAGCAATATGCCAGTTGAAATCGCGCGGCGTTCCCATGACGGCCAAATATCTCGCGCTCTACAAGAAAACGCTCGATCGCTCGTTCGTGATCAAGGATCTGAAAAAATACAAAGATATGCCAAGACTAATGCATACTAATTCGCAAAACTTCTTTCTCACCTACCCGCAGCTCGTCTCCAAAGCGATGCAAAACTATGTCCGCGTCGATGGTACGCCTAAGGCAGAGAAAGAGAAACTTACGATGAGGTCCTTTGTCAATGCGCGGTCATGGACCGGTCTGCTCGGTGATGCATTCCGGATCGCGCGTGCCTGGCGCTGACGGACCAGATCGAAGCCAACCAAGGGAGGCTGTAATATGAATGCTGAGTCCTCGGTGCGCGTGGAAGAGAAGCTGTTCTACAACCGCTATCTCGTGGACGTCGGTCATCCTCACATCAAGGTGCGCGCACACATGAAGCCATCGCCGCAGTTGCTTGCGCTTCTGAAAGCCTGTCCAGCACGCTGCTATGAGCTCAACGATAAGGGACAGGTCGAAGTAACGGTCGATGGCTGTATGGAGTGCGGCACCTGTCGCATTATTGGTGAGCCTTCCGGGGACATTGAATGGAGCTATCCGCGGGGTGGATATGGGGTTTTATTCAAGTTTGGGTGAGGGAGGTTAAGTGACTGGAGTAATGATAGTGATCAAGACGATCTTGGCACCGGCTACACCGGACCTAGCGGGTCTCACGCGTTTCCAGCAGGCGGCGATTTCTTAGCTAAGGGAACCGTCAACTCAGATTGCCGGCTCGCTCACCTCGCTTCGGCCTTGAATACAGGGGAATGCCTGCGTCAGCAGATGAATGACGTTGTCCTCAATCCCGATGGGGACAAGCCGCGTGTCATGTGCGTCAATGCAAGCATTGGCGGAGGCCAGGCGACGACAGTTTGAAATCGGCCGCGCCATCAAGCCGGCGTCACTTGAGCCACGATCCAGACTGCCTTGCCTCTTGCGCGGTCACTGTCCGAAATCCGGGTATCCTGTGTTTTGGGCACTCACCCAAGTGATTCCTCAAGTACATAGCGTTTCACCGCCGATTTCTCGGTTGCAGGGGCATAGCTCGTACGTCTGTAAAGCGTCCAGTACGCGAAGCGTGTCCCTTGGGCTGCGCCCGACATTCAGATTCGTCGCATAGATATGCTGGATCGTACTGTCAGGATCGACGATGAAGGTGTAACGGTAGGCCACACCTTCAGGCGCGCGTATGCCGAGTCCATCGACCAGCCCACCGTTGGTGTCTGCAAATTGCCAGATTGGCAGATGGTGCAGGTCCTTGTGTTCGCGCCGCCAGGCGAGCTTGCAGAATTCGTTGTCGGTCGAGCCACCTAGCACCACCGCGTCACGCTCGGCGAAATCCTTGGACAACCGAGCGAATTCGGCGATCTCGGTTGGACAGACGAAGGTAAAGTCTTTCGGATAGAAAAAGATTACTTTCCATTTCCCGGGGAAGCTGTTTTCAGTCAGCGTCTCGAATGCGCTTTGACCCCGCTCCTCCTGGACATGAAACCCGGGTTTCACGCCTGTGATTTCGAAGGATGGCAGCTTACCTCCAATCCCGAGCATCGTGTCCTCACCAGGTTGTTTCGCAACAAAATAGATGACTTTCATCAAGAGGAAGCAAGAGACGCGCCACTAGTTCTCAATGGCTTCGATTGAAATGAAAACACAGCAGGAGCGCACTTGAACAATGTAAGTTCGATCAAATCACCTAGGTGCTTCGTTCAATAATTGAACGTCATCAGTGCTGGTTGATCAGCGTGATGATGGGTACATTACGCCTCGCCATTCAGGGCGGATAAGGACGGGCTGCTTCATGAGCGAGAGAACCAGGCATTCATGAATTGCCACCTCTCGCAGCAGCTATGTGGCTGACATCCTCGGTCAATGTTCGCCATTCAGAAAAGCAGGTGTCCGGAATGGCGGTACGCAAACGTCCTTTCTTCGGACTCCCCTCACAGAGCGCTACTCATTGCCGTGAGTTCTTTACGTCGCGGGCTTCCTGCTTGGCCGGAAAGACGCGCGCGGTCCAGCCCGCCTCATTGAACAACGTTGTCGGTCTTCGGCTCGCGACATCGCCGGTCTCTAGCGGAAACGGCCCGCATAACAGGGTAGAGGGTGATGCTGAGCGTGGCTGCCACCTCGTTGTCACTGGGACATATCTGGCGCAGGGACAGCCCTTATTTATCCGCTAGCGCTCATGCCCGTTCTGCCGCCTGGGAACGCCGGTGCTGAGCCCGCGGCCTAAGATGGGTGTGAATACAATAGTGCCTCACCAGAGCAGGTAGTACCTCGATCAATTTTTGCCGTGTATGTCTAGGTGGCTACTGTGCAGCTCATCACAACAAGTCAAGCTACGGTAATGAAAAGGCCGGTGAATCCATTACAGGTGTCCCGATTCTTGCGACTGTATGAGGACGCTGCTGCTCAAAAGGGCATCAAGCTTACGATTGGATTTGATTTCCATAAGTATATTTCGCTCGCGCGAGCTACTCCAACAAAGGAGCCAACGACTCTAAATTTTCAGCCAGATCACTCGCCAATCAGATTGGGTGATGGATTTTGGATGATGGGCGCCGACAAGAATAACAATGTCGCCGCTTTGCAAGCTGTTCGATTGTATAAGCTCTCGCACTGCAATTTTGCAGAAGAGCTTGAGAAGGAGTTTGGCGCCTATCTTGACCTCGATGCATATCCTCACGATAGTTGTACGTGCACATCTCCAAGCGCGAAAAAGATGATCGGTAAAGTGGCCTATCACGGGGATTTATGGGTGCGTAAAGACTATAGAGGGCAGGGCATGCCCACGGTCATGGCAGGGTTAGCATTCGGTGTCGCTTTTGCGATGTGGTCTCCTGATTTCGTATGTGCGCTTGTGGCGCGTGAGCTGCTGGATAAGGGCGTCGTCGCGCAATACGGATATGTTCATGACGAACTTGGCGGCCTAAAGTTAGTAAGACAGAATGTACTGAATGAATATTTGCTCGTTTGGTTGACCGGCGAGGAATTGAGGAGCAGTGTTGATTGTGACCATCGGACCAAGCTGTTTTCAGTCACGTAGTTTATGGCAATACGTGACGAGTTCTTGGCATCTGTGCCCACTCGCACGAAATATTGGCCGGAACATTTAGCGCAGGTCGACTGATGTTGCCGTATGCCCGTGCTCACCGCGAGTTGAGTCGCGGCTTGCGGACCGAGAAAGAAGTGGGAAGCTGAGCGCGATGCTGCCGGTCTCGAGCGGGGCATAGCACGTTGCATCCGGGTTCTGCTGGCGGCCGCTGGCATTCGCCAGGAAGGATGCCAATCGTCTTTGTGCGTGAATATACAATGCTGGTCGGGCTACTTGACAGCGTCGATTTGGGGTGTGCTCTCTTCGGATACGTTCTGACGGGCGACGGAACCGCTAAAGCTGGCGGCTCAATGCGATAGCCCGAGCCTTCTGCTGCCACGACGCGCCCGTGCGGTCTCTGACAGAGCTGAGACTACTGTCAGGTTCATGACACCGATCAGTACGTGGCTTTTCGAAGCGCAGTCAGGCAGTTAATGCGCGTCGATATCGGCGGCACGGCAGTTGCTATCGAGGATCGTGCAGCGAAGAATTGAGGAGCGTGCGCGTGCCGTGCATGACAAGCGCTGCTCTTATTGCCGTGCCCTTCCTCTTTGAGAAAACAAGCTCATGAGTCAACTCACACTCACCTTTGCCAATGGGGACGGCGGCATGGTGCTGCACTTGGCCCATCCTATCAGCATGGTTGAGCAGAAAGTCCCTCACGGGGCGCTAACGCGAGAATGTGTGCTTCGTCGGATTGTGGGCAAGATCGCCATGTGCGGCGGCTATTCCGACGGACAAGGAGGGTCCGTTCGCTCGGGGAAGAGGACGCGATCGGATGAAGGATCAAGGCTACTACCGTAAAGAGCACGGCGCGTGCTCCGTTCAAAAAACATGGAGTTTGCAGTTGGTCACGCTAGCAGACACCCGATCGACATATGGCAAGTCGTTGGAGATACGAGAACACGCTCAGCTTCTGGTGGTTGGTGCCGGACCTGCAGGGCTCGCCGCGGCGCTAGAGGCAGTGCGGCGGGGTCTGCGGGTCGTGCTCGTAGATGAGCATCCGGTCGACTACGCGACGATGGCTACGGACGTGCCTTTCCATTTTGGCCAGCGGATGAGTGGCGCCGTTCGTAACAGAGGCCGCATGCTCGAACGCATTGTCGAGGCCGATTCTCAGTTCGCGCAAGCTTTCGAGGCCGGCATCGATATCCGGCTCGGGATCGCTGCGTGGGGTCTATTCACACACGAGGCTGGTCTTCGTTGGGTCCGAACTCGCATCGCCGGTCTGACAAACGGTGAAGAAGTCTGGTTCCTGCAATACGACGCCGCTATCCTGGCCACGGGACGCCGCGACGTCGGCCTCGCTTTTCCCGGCTGGAACCTACCCGGTGTGATGGGTGTAACGGCTGCAGATACGCTACTTCGTCGGTATGATGCTCTTGAGGCCCGGGACTTGCTCGTCGTCGGCTCCGGCGCGGAGGCGACGGCCTTCGCAATGCAGGCACAAAAGAGCAGCCGCCTTATCGTGGCGCTGGTCGAAGCGGGAGATACGACCGTTGATCAAAACGGCTCCCAAAGGCTCGCCGCAGCCGGCGTGCCGATCTTCACAAAATCCATGATAGCCTCTGCCAATGGTGGCACCGAGGGCTTGCAAAGCGCTACGATTGTTGCACTGGGAAACTCTTCTGAGAAGCGGAGTGTTGCCTGCGACACTGTGGTTCTAGCCTCCGGCGTCACGTCGGCTATCGAATTGCTCGACGTTGCTGGCGCGAAAATCGTCTTCTGCCCCGAGAGAGGCGGGCACGTGCCGGCGACTGATGCGGAGGGACGCACTAGTGTACCAATGCTGTTTGCCGCAGGCGACTGCACAGGAATAACGCCCGACAAAAGTCGCGATCCGCAGGTTGCGGCAGACGAGGGATGCAGGGCTGCGTCTGCAGCGGCTGCGGCCCTGTCGATCAATGCCGGTCGGAATTGGTCGGTACCCACGGCTACTCCCAGCACTACCTCTGAGATAGCGCTTGCGGACCGCATCGCTTGGGCAAATGCGCAGCTCGCAGTTGCAGACCAGGGCACCCATGTCTGCCAGTGTGAGGAGGTCAGCGCCACTGATTTGATCGGTGTGAGGCCACCACGGTATCTTGAGCGGAACCAGCCTGCGACGTGCGCGCGCAGCCTAGCGACGCTCGCGGCCGACGGGCCGATCAATCAGGACCAGATCAAGCGCCTGACTCGGGCGGGGATGGGGGTTTGCCAGGGGCGGCGCTGCCGTGAGCAAATCGGAGCAATCCTTGCCGCGGTGACTCGAACCCCGCTTACCGAGATTCCGCTGCCCACTTACCGTGCGCCAGTCCGCCCCCTGCCCCTCTCAGCTTTCGCGGCCACTGAAGAAGCCGCTGTTCTTGCCGAGAATTGGGACGTTTGGTTTGGAATCGAGAGCCAATTCGAGGAACCACTGCCGAAGAGGTTCAGATGAAGGAAAGTGCATGAACGTGCGCCAATCCACCAACGGAGCGAGCGTCATCGTTGTCGGGGGCGGAGTCACCGGCCTCAGCACCGCCTGGTGGCTCGCACGCTCCGGGATCGACGTCATGGTTATCGAGAAGGGTATCGTTGGTTGGGGGGCTTCGGGACGCAATGGCGGTGGCGCAACGCACCAGCATAGCCCACTCTTCGCCGAAGAGCAGCAGCTCTGGCCACAAATGGAAGAATTGCTCGGCTATCCCACGGAGTATCGCCCGAAACGCGTCCGCCTCGCGATAAGCGAGCAGCAGATGCAGGAAGCCAAACCCGGTTTCGACCGCATGCTACGCCAAGGCTTCCCGGCCGAATGGCTGGATGCGAAGCAGATCAGAGACCTTGTGCCGCTCGCCGCCGAGCATGTGGTTGGCGGGGTTTATTTCGAGCGCGGTGGCCACGCCAATCCGCAGCGCACCGTCCAAGCTTACGCGTGGGCGGTTCAAGATCTCGGTGGCCGGATTCTCCAACACACCAGAGTGATGGGCTTTGAGCGGCGTGCCGACTCGGTGACTGCTGTCAGGACCACGGCTGGCGATTTCTCCTGCGATCAGCTGGTAGTAGCGGCTGGACCGCAGACGGGGCTGCTATCGCGGCTTCTTGGTACCGAGGTTCCGGTGGCGCCCGCGCGGGCCGATATGATCGTCACTGAGCCACTGCCGCTAATGCCGATCGGCGGCGTGGACGGTAACAGTCTCTATGGGCGGCAGACGTTGCGGGGCAATTTGGCCTATGGCGGGGGGCCGCATGAATGGTTGCGAGTCAGCAATAGCTCCGAGGGTCAGCGCCCGTCCAGCCCTCTCGCCCTCAACATCGCCAAGAGGCTGTCAGAGATTTTCCCCAAGGCTCGCCACATCCGGATTATCCGGAGCTGGGCCGGTATCGTCGAGAATACGCCGGATGGCCGGCCGGTGATCGATCGCCTTCCTACGGCGATTAATGCGGTATTTGCAACGATGTCTAGCGTTGGCTTTGGCCTTTCGCCAGCGAGCGGGCGTGCGATCTGCGAACTTGTGATGCAAGGAAAGTGTAGCTTCGCTGATCTTTCTGACTTCCGCCTTTCCCGGTTTGGTAACCTTTCGCCCAGCTGGCGCGAGGAGCTGGGCTGGATCCCTCCAGAATCGGAGGGTAACCATGCCAGCGCGGCATGAGCCGATCTTTGACAGGTATTCCGTCTGGCGCCTTCTCAAGGAGAGCATTGACGGCAATAGGGGTTGGAAACAAGCTTGGCGCAAGCCCGAGCCAAAAGCCCGTTACGATGTCGTCATTGTCGGAGGCGGCGGGCATGGCCTAGCCACGGCGCACTATCTTGCCAGCGTGCACGGCATTACCAATGTCGCCGTGGTGGAGAAGGGGCCCATCGGCCTCGGCAACAGCGGGCGCAACACCACCATCGTGCGCTCAAACTACCTGCTGCCGAGCAACATCCGCTTCTACGAGTACTCCCTGCGGCTGTGGGAGGGCTTGGAGCGGGAACTAAACTACAACGTAATGATGAGCCAGCGCGGCCAGTTAAGCCTCTTCCATTCAGCGTCGGAACGGGATGCGGCGGTGCGCCGTGGAAATTCAATGTTGATCCAAGGTGTCGACGCCGTCCTACTAGACCGCGAGGCGGTACGCGCCATGCTGCCGTTCATCGCTATGGATAACCCGATGTTTCCTATCTTGGGTGGCTTGCTCCAGCCGCGCGGCGGGACGGCGCGGCATGATGCCGTTGTTTGGGGCTTTGCCCGTGCGGCCAATCGGCGCGGAGTAGATATTCTCGAGCATTGCGAGGTCACGGGCATCCGCTGTGAAAGTGGCCGCGTCGTCGGCCTCGAGACCACGCGTGGTTTCATAGGCGCGGGAAAAGTCGGCATCGCCGTAGCAGGGAACACCTCGCAACTGGCCGCTATGGCTGGGTTGCGCCTGCCGATCGAGACCCATCTGCTCCAGGCCTTCGTCTCGGAGGCTATTAAGCCGTTGATCGGTTGCGTCATAAATTTTGGCGCGGGTCATTTCTACATTAGCCAATCCGATAAAGGGGGCTTAGTCTTTGGCGGTGCTCTAGACGGCTACAACTCCTACTCACAGCATGGCAATCTGCCGCTCGTCGAGCATTTGATGAGCGCCGGAGTTTCGATGGTTCCGGCGCTATCGCGCCTGCGCGTGTTACGGCAATGGGCAGGCATGATGGATATGACCATGGACGGCTCGCCTTTCATCTGCCGGACTTCGATCGAAGGCCTCTATCTTAACGGTGGCTGGTGCTACGGCGGCTTTAAAGCCACGCCGGGCGCCGGCTGGTGCTTCGCTTATACGATCGCCAAGAACGAGCCTCATCCGTTGAACGCAGATCTGACTATTGATCGCTTCTTCGAAGGCCGCATGATCGACGAGGCCGGGGTTGGTCCGAAACCCTGGGCGCAGTAGGACCACGATGCTCCTGATCCATTGTCCATATTGCGGCGCGCGCGCCCAGGACGAATTCCATTATCGCGGCGATGCGAACGTGGAACGCCCGGCCCCCCATGCGGGTCAGAAGGCTTTTTACGATTTCGTCTACGCTCGGGACAATCCACGTGGCTGGCATGTGGAGTGGTGGCACCACTACGCCGGCTGCCGGCGGTGGGTGAAGATAGAACGGAACACCGTCACGCATGAAATTCGGACGGTCAAAGGGCCAACCCAGGACACACGGTAGCGATCCGCATGAGCGCGCATCGTCGGCTTCAGGGCGGCCATATCGACCGCTGCAAGCGCCTGACCTTCCATTTCGACGGTCGGCGCCTTTTCGGTCATCCAGGCGACACTTTGGCGTCGGCCTTGCTCGCCAGCGGCATCCGCGTAGTCGGCCGCAGTTTCAAATACCACCGGCCGCGCGGCATCATGACGGCGGGGCCGGATGAGCCGAGCGCATTAGTGGAATTGCGTGTGGGGAGCCGCACTGAGCCCAACACCAAAATGACGGAAGTCGAGCTCTATGAGGGTTTACAAGCCCGAAGCCAGAACCGTTGGCCGTCGCTGAAGTTCGACCTGATGGCGGTAAGCGGATTGTTCGGCAACATGATCTCCTGCGGCTTCTACTACAAGACGTTCATGTGGCCGGCTTCCTTCTGGGAAAGGTTCTACGAGCCACTAATCCGGCACGCGGCCGGTCTCGGCCGCGCCACCTGCCTGCCGGATCCCGATCACTACGAGGCGGTACATGCGCATTGCGACGTACTTATTGTCGGCTCTGGACCGGCTGGGCTCGCAGCGGCCCGCGTGGCGGGTGAGGCTGGCGCCCGTGTGATCCTCTGTGAGCGCGATTTTCTGCCCGGCGGCGGGCTGCTGCTCGATCCAGCTCAGGAGATTTGGCGAAAGGAGATGATCACGGCACTTGAACGGATACCCGACGTGCAGATTCTGCTGCGCACCAACGTATTCGGCTATTATGACCATAATTTACTCGGCGGCGTTGAGCAGGTCAGCGATCATGTCCCCGAGCCGCGCCCGCATGCGGTCCGGCAACGCTACCGCACGTTTCGTGCCAGACATGTGGTGCTGGCCACCGGCGCGAGTGAGCGGTTGATCGCTTTTCGCGGCAATGATCGACCCGGTGTAATGATGGCAGGTGCGGCGTTAACCTATGTTCACCGCTTCGGCATCGCGCCCGGAAAGCGGGCCGTCGTCTTCACAAACAACGACAGCGCCTATGCGACGGCCTTTGCGCTTGCCGCGGCGGGCCTCGATGGCGTCGTGCTGGCCGATGTTCGGCGCGAAAGCAGGCTAGCCGCGAAACTGCGGGCGCACGACGTCGATGTCCGATTGGGGGTCGAGGTGAACGGTTTTGGCACGGACGCCGTCACCCTCGAGGCGCAGAGCGGCGGTCGCAATACTGTTAGGGCGGACCTTCTCTGCGTTTCGGGAGGCTGGAATCCAAACGTGGATCTCGCCAGCCAGTCCGGCGCCAAGCTGACCTGGGATGCGGCGCTGGCGACGTTCATCCCCGGCGCGCCGGCGCAGGCCGAGCGTTCAGTTGGGGCCGCGCATGGTATTTCAGGGATCGGCGAGGCAGCGCGCGACGGGTTAGCTGCGGGGCTGGTGGCGGCCAAGATCTCGGGCTTTGGCGGCGGTTGTCTTGATTTTCCGCTGCCTGCACTCGATGGCTCCTGCGCATCGATCGAGCCTCTCTGGGAAGTCAAAACTTCGGGTAAGGCCTTCGTTGACCTCCAGCATGATGTTACTGCGAACGACATCCGGCAAGCCCACCGTGAAGGATTTAGTCATATCGAGCACGCCAAGCGCTACACGACGCACAGCATGGCCACGGATCAGGGCAAGCTGGGGGGGCTCCTAGGCGCCGCGATCCTGGCTGAAGCCCGCGGCGAGACTTTAGAGAAAGTCGGTCTGCCGACTTTCCGGCCGTACACCAAGCCAGCCGCCATTGGCGCGCTAGCCGGAGGGGCAACAGGCAAACGTTTCCAGCCGGTCCGGCGTACGGCGCTGCATGCTTGGCACCTACACAATGGAGCGGTGATGAAGCCAACCGGACCGTGGTTGCGGCCGTTCTATTACTCCGCTGCGGCGGAGACCGGCTGGGCAGCAGTCCTGCGGGAGGCGCGCGGAGTTCGGCAAAGTGTCGGCATTTGCGATGTATCGACACTCGGTAAGATAGATCTGCAGGGCCCGGATGCTGCAACCTTCCTGGACAGGCTCTACATCAATTCATTATCGCCAGTCGCGGTCGGAAAATGCCGCTATGGCCTGATGCTGCGCGAAGACGGTATCGCGTTCGATGATGGCACGATATCACGGCTCGACCGAGATCATTTTCTGGTCACCACAACAACTGCCAACGCAGAGGCGGTCTTGGAACATATGGAGTTCTACGCTCAGACCGTCTGGCCGGAGCTCGACGTGTCCCTCTGCTCGGTCACCGATCAATGGGCGCAAATCGCGGTAGCAGGTCCTCGCAGCGGCATGACACTGGCCAATGCGGTCGAGGGGCTTGACCTCTCCAATGCTGCCTTTGGCTTCATGTCGGTGGGCGAGGGTAGAGTGGCCGCTATACCAGTCCGAGTTTTTCGGATCAGCTTCTCCGGTGAACTAGCCTATGAGATTGCGGTACCATCGAGGCATGCCTTGACCGTCTGGCAAACGATCCTGACTGCGGGTCAAGAGTTCGGCATTGTGCCTTACGGGCTGGAGGCGATGGACCTGATGCGGATCGAAAAAGGTCACGTCGCCGGATCGGAGCTGAATGGACAGACGACTGCCGCCGATCTCGGTATGGATCGGATGATGAAGAGTACGGGAGATTTCATCGGACGAGTGCTGAGCGCCCGTCCGGCCCTAGCTGATCCTAGCAGGCCGCGGCTGGTCGGTATCCGCCCGATCGAATCAGGCATGCCGCTGCGCTGCGGAGCTCATCTCATGTCGAAGCTGGGATCGGGCACGAGCCTGGGTTGGATCACGAGCGTCACCCAGTCGATTGTGCTCGGGCATTGGATAGGCTTGGCTATGCTTGAGAACGGTGTCGCGATGAATGGTAACACAGTTTACGCGGTTTCTCACCTTCACGACGAGACGATCGAGGTTGTCGTCTCCAGTCCAAATCACGTCGATCCAGAGAATGTCCGTGGTCGCAGCTGATTGCCCTTCCCGTTTTGGCGAATTGACGAGACCAAGTCATAGTGGTCCGGCCGGTCCAGATGTCATCTCGATCGCACAACGGCCGGCAACACTGATTCACCTGACGGCGCGCCGAGCCCAGCAGCCGGCTCTTGCCGCCGCAGTCTGGGAAAGATTTCAGCTAAATCTGCCGCAGCCGAACCACTTCGCAAGCGACAACGTTAATACGCTGATCTGGATCCAGCCGGAAGGCTGGTTGCTCGAAGCGCCCGTGGATACCGGCAACACTCTCTGCTTGGAGTTGAAGTCCGCGCTGGCCGGCATCGCTGCGGTGGTCGACCAAACCCATGGCAAATGCGTCCTGCAGGTGTCTGGCCGTACGCGCGAGGTTCTTGCCCGATGTTGTCGTCTCGACCTGGATCCTCGAATCTTTGGCGCGGGACGTAGTGCAGTCACGCTTGTCGCCCAAGTGTCATGTGTTCTGCTGCAGGTTGACGCGACGCGGTGGTGCTTTGACCTGATTGTCGCGTCGACGTACGCGCAGTGGCTACTTGATGAATTGCAGGAAGCGTCTCGTGCCTTCGGCTCCGTGCGCGATAGTGCAGCGCTTGGCAAATGAGCGGGCCAGTTCCGGCTCCAGCCTTTCCGCTATACCTAGGCCTCCAAAGTCCAAACCGCGAACGTCTTAGCACGCAAGCGCCCCGAGCCGATTACTACGCAACAATCTGTTCCTATCGTGCCGCTCCGCTCGTCAGCTTACCTTCTTGGCGGCGTGCTTGGTGAGGGTGTCGCCTTGCGCCATTGGTCTATCTGTTCCAATGCATTTTGGGCTTTACGTCTGTTCACTAAGCTGAAGGGTTCGCTGCACATTTATCGATGCTCTTCCTGATTCGGTTCGACGCAGATCGGCAATCCAGAGTTCGCGCTCGAGAGAATGGATGCTAAGCTTCATTGATTGAAATATCCTCATGATGGCGTCCAGTCTCGCCTTTCAGCACATCCGTCGGTGATACCGTCCGTTGCAACCCGGGGATCAACCGATCACTTCTCAAGAATGCTTCGTCACTGCTGAACGTAAACGTGTTCAGTCCGACCGATCAACAGGTAAGACGATATCGCCTCACCAGAGTAGGTAGGGTCGCGATGCATTCTGAATGGTGTAAGATCAGTTGGTAAATCGCCATACAAGTCGCGATGCGCTTCATCACGATGAGACGGAGTGTAGCAATGACAATCAGTCGGTGCGCTGCAGCTACGGATATTTGCAAACGCGAAGCCGCCCCACATAAACGCATCAATTTTCGATAGGATTCGATTCCATGAGTACGTCTCCACCGTACGGACCTCTCGACCAAAGAAGCCGAAAGATCCAAGTCAGTCGGTCGCCAAAGAATTCTCAGTAATGTCCCAGCTGCTTGCCGATCTCCGAGGAGCAGCTATCGCCAACTAAACACGTTCAATCGCTATCCGGCTAAATGTGATGCCTACATGCAAGTGGACCGCTAAAATGAATATCGACGCTTTCGCAGCTCATGAGTCCAACGTTTGTCGGTATGCGCGGTTGTTCCCCACAGTCTTTACGAAGGCCCTTGGGGCGACCGTCTGGGATGAGAGTGGCAAAACTTACATCGATTTCCTTGTAGGGTCTGGAGCGCTCAATTACGGACATAACAATCCGAATATTATTGCGTCAGCGATTGAATATCTCAGCAGCGGGAACATTCTTCTGTCGCTTGATATGTACACAGCGGCGAAACGTGACTTCATCGAAGTGCTAGTCAATTTTATCCTGAAACCCAGAGGGCTTTCTTACAAAATGCAGTTTCCGGGCCCGACCGGCACAAACGCTAACGAAGCGGCATTGGCTCTCGCTCGAAAATATACCGGTCGCTCGAGTATCATGGCCTTCACAAATGCGTTCCACGGAATGTCCCTCGGCTCTCTGGCAGTGTCGGCCTCGAGCAGCAGACCAGGCGGTGTTGCTCGCCAGGATGTAATCCGTATTCCCTATGACGACTACCCGACCCGGGCTTTCGATTCGGCAAGTTACATTGATTATGTGCTCGGTGATCCGGGGAGCGGCATAGAGAAGCCCGCTGCGATTATTCTGGAGACAATCCAGGCGGAAGGTGGCATGAACACCGCATCTGCAGCTTGGCTGAGGGCAATTCAGAACATTTGTCGCAAGCACGACGTTGTTTTGATTATCGACGATATTCAAGCAGGCTCGGGACGAACGGGCGATTTCTTCTCATTCGAGTTCGCGAAGATCGAACCCGACATGGTGTGCCTTTCGAAATCCTTGAGCGGTTCAGGTACTCCGTTCTCTGTCGTCCTGATTCGTCCCGACTTAGACGTATGGAGCCCGGGAGAATATAGCGGCACCTTCAGAGGCAACAATCTCGCCTTCGTTACGGCAGCGGCCACGTGCAAAATGTGGTCCGACGCCCAGTTTACTGCGAGGGTCGATCGGATGGCCGTCAACCTACAGAGACATCTTGACCGTCTGGTTCTAAAATTTCCCGAGTCCATCGAACAAAAACGCGGTCGCGGTCTGATGGCCGCCCTCAAATGTCGTTCGCGGGCCATCGTCGACCGCTTGCACAATTTCGCGTTCCAGAACGGGCTGCTGATCGAATCTTCGGGGGCCAATCTTGACGTCATTAAAGTCCTTCCTCCGATAAATATTACCGATGACGAACTTGATCGGGGCATCTCCATTCTGAACCATGCGCTACAGGAGCAAGCTAATGGTAACTCCCCAGGTATTCCAGGTGCCAGCGATCTCGCCTCTTACGATCAAAGAACGAACCGGATCGATCAGCACTGCGGAGATAATCTCGGTTCTGAAAGGGGAAATCACTTGCCTGCACATTAAGCAGGCGTTCAGTCTCGAAATGGCCGAGCAGATCAGTGCGAACTTTAATCGTAACCCCGGTCTCAACGAACGAAAGGATGGCGTTCCCGGACATTACATAGGCGCGTCTCATTACAGGAACGCTCCAGGCACCTATTTCTCTGACGCGAAAAATGCCCGCCCGTTCGTGGACGCACTTTTTGGCGACTTGGTCGATCCGGTCCGTGGACTATTTGACGCGTTGAAACGCGAGCTCCACAATCAAGGCATCGAATTGCGGTTGCTGCATTCGGAGCACGGCCAAGCTAACGTCTGTCGCGCTATCTGTTGGTCTGGAGCCGGAGTGTATGCGTTAGATCCCCACGACGACGTAGCTCAAGTTCTATGTGCAGGCACGGAGTCGGAGCTTCCTAGGGTCGCGAACAACACAGTCGTAGCGCTCAATCTGTATCCCCGCATGCCCGAGCAAGGTGGCAATCTGCGGATCTGGAGTCATAAGCCGACAGTCGCCGATCGAAAATCGCAGCAAGTGGAGACCACGGGCTATCCGTATTCGGCAGCTTATCTTGAAGGCGTTCCTTGTCATGATGTCCAGCTCAAGGCTGGGGATGTCGCGCTGATCGACGGCGGTTTTATTCACGGGGTCACCCGGGAATCGCGCGGTGGAAAGCGTCGCCTTCTGCTGAACAGCTTTCTGGGATTTGCTCGGCCCGATCTTGTACTCTGGTGGACTTAAGTGTGTACTCGTCTGGCTTCCGCGGGCGGTTGGGGCACCGATATAGCTCGAAGACAAGACCGCTTTCAGCGACAGACGTCGCGATCGTTGAAAGGCTGGTGTTATTCTGACTGCCTTGCGCTTCAGATGCTGCTGGTCTTGAAAAACCACCAAGTCTCTTCCGTCGTCGGGAGGAGGACGTGCACATTGCCGATGGCAGACGTGCCCAATTGCCACTTTGTGCCGAGCCGCTTCACTGTAGTTCCAGGAAGTATTGTAAAGTCCCCACATTCTCTCGGAGTGCTGAATGGCATCACAAACGCCTCGCTCCCTCGGCCTCCTGCATCTCGAACGCGGGCTGTCGCTAGATGGCGCTTCGCCCGGCTCATTGATGAATCCGGCGACCTTCCACTTCCCGATTCTCTTGGAAACGGTGGAGGGTGCTTGGGCAGATAGAGTAATTCAGGGCGATCCTGGGCTGGAAGCGGCCTATATCGCGGCCGCCCGACGCTTGATAGAGCAAGGCGCGGTAGCAATCAGTTCGACCTGCGGCTTCTCTATCCGGCATCAGGCGGCAGTGGCCGCATCGGTGGAAGTGCCTGTGGCGACGTCAAGTTTGCTCCTACTGCCAATGTTACTCCGTCAGCTACCGAGGTCCGCCAAAATCGGGGTTGTGACCGCTGACTCGAGGCACTGCACCGAAGATATGCTTGGCATCGACAGTCGTGCCGAACGGGCGAGGATCGTGATCGGCGGCATCGAAGGTGGCGAGCTGTGGCGCAACGAAATGCAGCGTCCTCCGGCACCGACCGACACTGCTGATATTGAGGCGGATGTCGCCCTGTGCGTCGCACGACTTCGGGGCGGGGATCCGGAGATCGCGGCCCTCCTGTTCGAATGCACGGCCTTCCCGCTAGTTAAACAGGCGATTCGCCAAATAACAAGGCTACCAATTTACGACATTGTTGACCTGTGTCGGATCATGATGGCGTCCGTGTCGTAGGGCTCGCTATGTGCCCGGAAAAAGCGTCAAATCTTCTTCTCCGCAAAAGGACCGCGCCAGAACGATTATCCACTATCACAGCGGAATGGCATCGCGTCCCCTGGAGTACTAAAAGATGCCGGATTGCAAAGCCGTCGAAATGCGGCCGCAGTGCTACCGGAATCGCGAGTTTCCGTGCTTTTGTCTAGACATTCATCACGATCTTCATGCTCCGCTCCGCTTCCGGACTGCGTCATGAAACGCTGGCGCAAGTCGTATCCTCACTTCCACTTGCAGTCCGACTTCGTTGCTTTGGCCCAAACACAACTGGGCGTTTCCTTGCAGATGCAAAGATCACCCGAAAGCGTGTCCGGCGGGCTCTTACCACAACCCTTGACGGGGTGTGCCGCACCGGAACACTCTTTCGCGCGCGGTGAGGCCGATGTCACCGATGGCAGCGTCGGTGAGTGGCCGCCACATCTTCACTAGAGTTACGGTGAGCAGCGTTTGGTAGGATAAGTGTAACTAGTTATGGCAGCTTACAGTCGGAGGCCGATGATGATGATGCGTTTCCTTCAGTGCTCGTCTTGTGATGGTGTCGCCGGTGATGCTCTTTGAGCCAGCTTGCTATCCCTTGAACGTCATTTTTGCGGCGCGGTTGCCAATAGCCATCGGGTGACCGGCCGCGACGTACTCTCCTTCACTCTGTTGCGGCTCATCCTGAGCCCCGAGTAATCCCATTTTCTACCTCCCTCCTTGAGCCAGTGCAATGCGGACATCTCTCTAGCCTAGCGTTCGAGCGGCGGTCGGTTCAGGCCGAGCGGCGTCGCACACGCGCGATTTGGGCACTATCCGATGATGCGTTCGGCGTCGTCGGCCTAGCTCCGGCAAGGGAGATCGGACTGCGACTACTCGGGCGCCTTGACCTTGTTAGGGAGAGCCTTTGAGTGTACTTGCCATTCGATCAGCGCCGCCAGCGAACAAATACGCGACAACCAATCTCAAGCGCGGACATTTCCCGAGCGTTGCATTGCCAATGAAGATGTCTGGCCCAGGCCATGGCGAAGTCATCGGCAACATCGAACCGGTTCCTCCTGCGATGCTTGGGGTCTTACAAGACACTCCGTACTTCTACGCCACCTAATCGTGAGTTTTTCGCAGATTGAATCCGTCTTCCGACCGGAACCATAGTCGAAGTAAGGAAGCAAGCCCAGTCGCTCTCTTCAAGAGGACGCAAGGCGCACGGATCCTCGCCAGGCCGTGGCATACAGCCATCCGCGAATACGTCCCCCTGGCCACAGCGGGTTTTTGAGAATGCGCGTGTTGCCATTGAAGTGAATGATCTCGCAACCTCGTTCGACGATCTCGATGCTCATTCTGCGGGACACGAGGGTGAACAGCCGATCGGGTCCTAGCGCCGTGGCCAAATGCTGAACTTACTTATTGTTACACGTTTCCGTGTCATCTCGCTCTATTGTTCAGGCGAAATCGAGTTCGCCAGCAAGCCCGTACTCCGAGGCAAGGGCGCGTAGTTTCGCCCAGGTCGTATTCTCGATTTCGATGCCGCTTATCGTGCGTTCCTGCTGGCGCAAATATCCGATCTCGCCAGGGTAGAACACCCCCGATGAACCCTCAGACGGCGGTGATGATTTCAGATAGTGCGCGAAGCTGGCCACCTCTTTCTTAAATCGATCAAGTGGTCGAAACGCTTCAACTTTGAACGCCGCCATGAAGCAGCTGTTGTCATCGCGACCGCTTGGCTCAACTTCGAGATCCGCGCCGGTGAGTAATCCGCATAACACTTCTATCATTGCCGCGAGACCGCTACCCTTGTATCCCTCGGTACCACCAAGCGGCAGCAGCGCACCTCCTCTGCAATAATCCTTGGGATCTGTAGTGTGCCGTCCCTCAGAATCGATGATCCAACCCTTGGGAATTGTCTCATCTCGCGCCACCGCTAGGAACACCTTGCCAGCGGCCACCGCTGAGGTCGCCATGTCGAGAAGAAAGGGACCATCGAGATCGGAGGGCACCGCTATCGATATCGGGTTGGTACCGAGTCGGGCCTCTCGGCCACCAAACGGAGCAACATATCCCGGTGAGCGGCCCGTATCCGCTGCCGCGAGCCCGATCATCCCTGCGTTTGCCGCCATCAAGGGATAGGCGGCGAGCCGTCCAACATGACTTTGGTGGTAGACAGTGCAGGCGGCGACATTGGCAGTCGCTGCCTTTTCGATTGTGAGCGCCATCGCCTTGGCGCTGACATGGAACCCAAAACCCCAGTTGCCGTCGATTACAGCAGTCGTCGGAGATTCCTGCACGATTTTCCACGGCGCGCTTGGCACGATATGCCCAGCCCTGATGCTATCAATATAGGTCGGAATGAGAATGACGCCATGTGAATCATGGCCAGCGAGGTTGGCGTTGACGCATCCCGCGGCTACCGCTTGTGCCTCATCGTCCGAAGCTCCGGCGGCTTGCAGCAGCGCTACACAGATGCCGATGAGACGATCAGCTTTTATGACCGGAAAGCGCTCCTCCTTTACCTGTCCAAGCGCTTGGCTCTCGACTCCACTCATAAGTTCCTCCTCGATTTAGGCCATTTGCCCGATAGTGGCGCCCGGCGCGATGCAAATTGCTTGCCGTCCCAGACCACACGCTCGTCAACTAGGTTGATCGTCAAAGGGAGCACGCAAATGAGCAGCGAGTGCGAAACCCGACACGTTTCGCAAGTCATCAAGCGAAGCTGTCGAGATCGGTGGATGTCAATCACGCACGACAATTGACCGGCAAGCGTCTACCCCTTGCATTGCCGTTCGATCTGGTGGGGCTTGCGCGCGCCTTCTGCGGCGGTTCTTTCCTCGTCCTACAGTGGTGTGACGCCCACGGCTTTCCGAGGAGCTCTTCACTTCACGAGAGGGATATTTATTGGGGGACCACGTCGCGTAGCATCGGTGTACGCTTTTGTTGGTGGACTCAACCGGTCGGTGCAACACTCTAATCTTTTAGCAAAAGATGGAGTGTGGGCATGAAGCGGCGACGTAGCATCTATTATTCTGCGGTTCAGCGGTCTGAGATCTGGGATCGCTGGCAGGCTGGCGAGTCCATGAGGTCCATCGGACGTCGATTTGACCGGGCATCGTCGTCAGTTTTTTCCGTGATTTCGCCAACGGGTGGCATTCGTCCACCGGTTCGGCACCGCGCCAAGCAGGCGCTTACGCTCTCTGAACGAGAGGAGATTTCCCGATGGCTC
>NZ_AXAI01000048.1 GCF_000472425.1 Bradyrhizobium sp. Tv2a-2
ATCGATTGCCGAAGGTCGAATACGACAGCCACGAGATCGTGCGCCGTGTCTCCACGACCAAAGCCTATGTCAGCTTCAAGGGACGTCTTTGGAAAGTCCCGCAGGCTTTCCGCGGTGAGCGCCTTGCCATTCGCCCATTGGCAAACGGTGCGCAATACGGGGTCTTCTTTGCCGCACACCAAGTCGCTATCATCGACTTGGCGAGCGGAAAAAGTGTCGGCTATGTCCCCGAACACCCGTCGGTCATGTCCCCGGGCTGAACATCAAGCCGGGCGATGACAGCGGAATGAGATGATGGCGAAGTGAATGACTGGCTATTCGACAACTAAATCAGAATGCCGTCGTCCATTCGCAATGATGACGCCCGGAACGAGGCCGCTATGACATTGCCTCAATACGCGTCCTTCGCGTCGGCCTCTTCGCTGGTCTGGATCAGATCGAGGCTCTGCTCGATCTTGCCAAGCAGTTGCCCAAGCATCCTGCGCTCCTGCGCCGAAAGGCAGGCAAGGATTTCCTGTTCCCGCCGCAACAGGCGCGGGACCAGCTCGTCATAGAGCGCCTTGCCCTTGCGCGTCATGCGCAGGCGGAACTCGCGGCGGTCGTCGGTATTGGCGACGCGCTCGATCAGCTCGCGCTCCAACAGCGTAGTCACCGCGCGGCTGATGGTGGATTTGTGAGTGCGGGTGCATTGCGCGATGTATTGCGCGCTGCATGCCTCCTTGCGGAAGCCGAGCGTCGCCAACACGCGCCATTCCGGAATGTCGAGCCCGTAACGCGCCTCGTATTCGCTCGACAGCGCCATGCTGACCTCGGCGGCGAGGCGATTGAGGCGGAAGGGTACGAATTTGAAGAGGTCGAGCCGGCCCCTTCTGGAGGCGCCTTCCCCGGCGGAAGCGATGCCGGCCTCCCGCGAGAGGCGCTTTTGCGAGGTTCGCTCCAATGTGAACTCCGATCCGATCTTGACGGCCAAATCCGTTGGGATAAGATAGTTGCAAGTGAAACCATTTTGCAAGTGGTCGATTTGTCCCTCGAGGGAGGTTTTAAGGGGATGGCGCAAGGAGGCACCGAGGCTGCGACCCAGAGCGGGGCGAAGACCCAGTTCGGCTACCGTCGCCATGCGGATCAGGATCGCGCGGCCTCTGACATCGCCGAGCATCCGGTGGTCGTTGTCGGCGCCGGGCCGGTGGGCTTGTCGCTCGCCATCGATCTCGCGCAGCGCGGCCAGAACGTGGTGCTGCTCGACGACGCCGACCGGATCGGCGAGGGATCGCGCGCGATCTGCTTCTCCAAGCGCTCGCTGGAATATTGGGACCGGCTCGGCGTCGGCGACCGCATGGTCGACAAGGGCGTGGTGTGGAGTGTGGGGCGGATCTTCCACGGTCCTGCGGAGCTCTATCAGTTCAACCTGCTGCCGGAGCAGGGCCACAAGCGGCCCGCTTTCATCAACCTGCAGCAGTTCTACGCCGAGGCCTATCTCGTCGACCGGGTCGAACAATTACCGGGGATCTCCTTGCGCTGGCGCAACAAGGTGACGGCGCTCGAGCTGCGTAATGACGGCGTGCTCGTGAACATCGCGACCCCGGAGGGGCCTTACCGGCTGCTGGCCGCCTATGTCATCGCCTGCGACGGCGCGCGCTCCTCGCTGCGGCAAATGGTCGGCGCGGAATTCGCAGGGCAAGTGTTCGAGGACCAGTTCCTGATCGCCGACGTGAAGATGACCGCGGAATTTCCGACCGAGCGCTGGTTCTGGTTCGATCCGCCGTTCCATGCCGGACGCTCGGCGCTGCTGCACAAGCAGCCGGACGATGTCTGGCGTATCGACCTGCAGCTGCGGCCCGATGCCGATCCCGCCGCCGAGAAGCGGCCGGAGAATGTGCGGCCGCGGATCGCGCGCATGCTCGGACATGACAAGTTCGAGTTCGAATGGATATCACTTTACAAATTCCAGTGCCGGCGCATGGACAAGTTCATCCATGGCCGCGTGATCTTTGCGGGTGATTCCGCGCATCAGGTCTCGCCGTTCGGCGCGCGCGGCGCCAATTCGGGCCTGGAGGATGCGGAGAACCTGGCCTGGAAACTCGATCGCGTCCTGCGCAAGGACTCTCCGGAAAGCCTGCTCGACAGCTACCACATCGAGCGCAGCGCGGCGGCAGATGAGAACATCCGCGAATCCACCCGCTCCACCGACTTCATGGCGCCCAACACGGCGCAGGAGGCGCGGCTGCGCAAGGCGGTGCTGGCGCTGGCGAAAGAAACCGAGTTCGGCAAACGCATGGTCAATGGCGGCCGCCTCTCGGTGCCGACGGTCTATGAGTCGCCGCTATCGACGCCTGACTGCGACACCTGGCGCGGCGGGCCGCAGCCGGGGACGTCGATGTTTGACGCACCGGTCGACGGGCGTTACCTCACCGATGCGTTCATCGAGCAGGGCAAGCGGTTCACTTGTCTCGCATTCGGCAATGGCGGCACCGTCGACCTGCCCAAGGCGATTGGCATGGTCCGGATCGGCGGCGAGGGCGGGCTTGCCGATGTGGAACAATCCGCAAGTGCGCGCTATGACGCCGGGCCCGGCACAGCCTATCTGCTGCGGCCTGACGGTTATGTTGCCGCACGCTTCCGCCATCCGACGCGGTCGGCGCTCGATGCGGCGCTGTCGCGCGCTACGGGATTGAATCGAGTCTGGCCATGACGCTCTCCACCAGCTCCAATTTCGCGAAGCCCGATGACGCGTTCCGCGCCATTGTCGAAGCGCATCGCGGACTTTCCGATGCGCAAAGCGCGGATCTCGACGCGGCGCTGGTCCTGATCTTGGCCAACCATATCGGCGACATCGCGGTGCTGCACGAGGCGATTACTCTCGCCAAGCGGCGCGTGATCGATGCGCAACAACAGCAGCAACAGCAGCAACAGCAACAACAATGAACCGAAGGAACGAGTTTGATGGCGAAAGGCTTCGCATCCACCTCCGATCTCACCGAGAAGAAGATTACCTTCTCCGACATCGGCTCTGATATCTACGCTTTCACCGCCGAAGGCGATCCGAACACAGCGGTGATCGTCGGCGATGATTCTTGCCTCGTGTTCGACGCCCAGGCGACGCCGGCGATGGCCAACAAGGTGATCGAGCGCGTGCGCGCCGTCACCGACAAGCCGATCAAATATGTGGTGTTGTCGCATTACCACGCCGTGCGCGTGCTCGGTGCCTCGGCCTATCAGGCGCAAGCCATCGTTGCTTCGGAAGAAACGCGGCGCTTGGTCGAGGAGCGTGGCAAGCAGGATTGGGATTCCGAGTATGGCCGCTTTCCCCGCCTGTTCCAGGACGCGCAGAGCATCCCCGGTCTGACCTGGCCGACGCTGACCTTCGAAGGCGAGATGTCGATCTATCTCGGCAAACGCGAGGTGCGGCTGATGCAGCTTGGCGCCGGCCACACCTCAGGCGATATCGTCGCCTGGGTGCCGGACGCGGAGGTGATGTGCTCCGGCGACCTGATCGAATACCACTCCGCCTGCTACTGCGGCGACGCGCATTTGCGCGAATGGCCGGCGACGCTGGACGAAATCCGGGCCTTCAATCCCAAGGCGATCGCGCCCGGTCGCGGCGACGCGCTGAAGGGGCTCGCCACCACGCGCGAGGCGATCGCGATGACCCGCGACTTCGTGGCCACGCTCTATGGCGCGGCCGAGCTGTCGGTCGCGAAAGGCCGCAGCCTGAAGGACACGATGGCGGCGACGCGCGAGGTGATGGATCCGAAATTCGCGAGCTTTGCCATCTATGAACACTGCCTGCCCTTTAATGTCTCGCGCGCGTTCGACGAGGCTTCTGGGATCGACGATCCCGTGATCTGGACCGCCGAGCGCGACCGCGAGATGTGGGCCGCCCTGCAAGGAGGATGACATGAACATCAACACCTCGCGCGAGCAAATCACGCAGGCTTCCGTCCACGTCACGCCGGGCTATATGTCCGGCTTCGGCAACAGCTTTGAGACGGAGTCGCTGCCCGGTGCGCTGCCGATGGGGCGCAACTCGCCGCAGCGCTGCGCTTACGGGCTCTATGCCGAGCAGCTCTCCGGCTCGCCCTTCACCGCGCCGCGCGGCACCAATGAGCGCTCCTGGCTCTACCGTATCCGCCCATCGGTGAAGCATTCCGGCCGTTTCACCAAGGTCGATGCCGGCCTGTGGCGCAGCGCGCCCTGCCACGAATTCGAGCTGCCGATTGCGCAGCTGCGCTGGGACCCGACGCCGATCCCGCAGGACGAGATGACCTTCGTGCAGGGCGTCCACACCATGACCACGGCGGGCGATGCCAACACCCAGGCCGGCATGGCGGCGCATGTCTACATCATCACCAAATCGATGGTCGATCAGCATTTCTACAATGCCGACGGTGAGATGATGTTCGTCGCGCAACAGGGCAATTTGCGCTTCATCACCGAGTTTGGCCGCATCGATATCGAGCCCGGCGAGATCGCGGTGATCCCGCGCGGCGTGAAGTTCCGCGTCGAGATTCCGGCCGGTCCCGCGCGCGGCTATCTCTGCGAAAATTACGGTGGCGCGTTCACCCTGCCGGAGCGCGGGCCGATCGGTGCGAATTGTCTGGCCAATGCGCGCGACTTCCTGACGCCGGTAGCGGCTTACGAAGACAAGGACGCGCCGACCGAGCTCTATGTGAAATGGGGCGGATCGCTGTTCAAGACAACGCTGCCGCATTCGCCGATCGACGTGGTCGCCTGGCATGGCAATTACGCGCCCTACAAATACGACCTGCGTACCTTCTCGCCGGTCGGCGCGATCGGTTTCGACCATCCGGATCCCTCGATCTTCACGGTGCTGACCTCGCCGTCGGAAACTGCGGGCACCGCGAATATCGACTTCGTGATTTTCCCGGAGCGCTGGATGGTCGCGGAGAACACGTTCCGCCCGCCCTGGTATCATATGAACATCATGAGCGAGTTCATGGGGCTGATCTACGGCGTCTATGACGCGAAGCCGCAGGGCTTCGTGCCGGGCGGCATGAGCCTGCACAATTGCATGCTGCCGCACGGCCCCGATCGCGACGCGTTCGAGCATGCTAGCAATGGCGAGCTCAAGCCGGTGAAGCTGACCGGCACCATGGCCTTCATGTTCGAGACCCGCTACGCGCAGCGCGTGACCGAATACGCCGCGAAGTCCGCAACGCTGCAGGATGATTACGCGGATTGCTGGAAGGGTTTGGAGAAGCGGTTCGATCCGAACAAGCCGTAGTTCGTTCGCGCCATTCCGTCATACCCCGACTTGTGCCGGGTATCCACGTCGCGCAGCATCAAGAGTCGTGGATGGCCGGGTCGAGCCCCGCCTGACGACCTCGACACCGGAGAAATCACTTGTTCAACCCCAACGACCCAAAGCTCCGCTCATTCATTTCCGTCGATCCTGCATCCGACTTCCCGATCCAGAACCTGCCCTATGGCGTGTTCTCGGCGAACGGCCTCGCGCCGCGCCTCGGCATTGCGATCGGCGACTATGTGCTCGATCTCTGGGAGCTTGCCCAGGAAGGCCGGCTGGATGTCTGCGAACCCGCGGTGTTTGCGGCTACTTCGCTTAACGCCTTCATGGCGCTGGGGCCCAGCGTCTGGACCCGTACGCGGGTGCGGATCAGCGAATTGCTGCGACATGATCACCCCGAACTGCGTGACAATGACGAGTTGCGCAAGCTTGCGCTGCTGCCGATGAAGGACGTCAAGCTGCATCTGCCGTTCACGGTCGCCGGCTACACTGACTTCTATTCGTCCAAGGAGCACGCCACCAATGTCGGCGTGATGTTCCGCGGCAAGGAAAACGCGCTGCAGCCGAACTGGCTGCATATGCCGATTGGCTATAACGGCCGCGCCTCGACTGTTGTCGTCAGCGGCACCAAAGTGCGCCGCCCGCGCGGGCAGTTGAAGCCGCCGAACGTCGATGCGCCGAGCTTCGGTCCGTGCAAGCGGCTGGATTTCGAGCTCGAGATGGGCGTCGTCATCGGCCAGCCCTCGGCGATGGGCGAGATGATCAGCGAGAGCCGGGCCGAGGAGATGATCTTCGGTTTTGTGTTGCTCAACGACTGGAGCGCGCGCGATATCCAGCAATGGGAATATGTGCCGCTCGGGCCGTTCCAGGCCAAGGCCTTTGCGACCTCGATCAGTCCCTGGGTGGTGACGCGCGAGGCGCTGGAGCCGTTCCGCCTGCAGGGCCCTGAGCAAGATCCGGTGCCGCTGCCCTATCTGCGCCAGGCCCGGCCCAACAATTACGACCTCACGCTGGAAATTGGCTTGCGGGCGGGGGCGATGAACGAGGCGCAGAGCATCGCGCGCACCAACTTCAAATACATGTACTGGTCGTCGGTGCAGCAATTGATGCACCATGCCTCAAGCGGCTGCGCCATGAATGCCGGCGATCTCTTGGGCTCCGGCACCATCTCGGGTCCCGAGAAGACCCAGCGCGGCAGCCTGCTCGAGATCAGCTGGAACGGCACCGAGCCGTTGGAATTGCCGGGCGGCATCAAGCGCTCGTTCCTGGAAGACGGCGATTCGCTTGTCATGCGCGGCTGGTGCCAGGGCGACGGCTATCGCGTCGGCTTCGGCGAGGTCGAGGGGACCATTGTGGCGGCAGGGTAATAATCTCTCCGTCGTTCCGGGGCGATGCGTTAGCATCGAACCCGGAACCTAGAGATTCCGGGTTCGGTCCTGCGGACCGCCCCGGAATGACGCCCAGATCAAGTTCACCGCTCCTGCGGCGGAACACTTCTGATCTGCATCGAATGCGCGGCGACTTCCTCGAGCGTGAACTTGAGATGAACGCGCTTCTCCGATGGCGGCTGATTGACAGCGCAGACGCCGGGTCGCCAAGGATTCGTCGGCCTGATCGGCCGCGGAGCAAAATTGCCGCCGCAGTTGGGGCAGACGTTGAAGAGCTTGGTCTCCACGCAGTCCGCGCAGAACGTACACTCGTAAGAGCAGATGCGCGCGTCCGGCGCGCTCGGCGGCAGGTCCTTGTCGCAATATTCGCAGTTCGGTCGCAGCTGCAGCGCCATGATTCGCTCCCGGTATTGGCTTTCGAATGATGATCGCAGATCGCCCACACCAGGCGAATGGCGGATTTCCCTCGAATTGCGCCAGCCTTGCATTAGAGTGTTTTCGAGCGAAGTGGGGACCGGTTCGCGTGAAGAAAACGCGTCAAAACAAGAATCTAGAGCTCTGGTTCTGATTCAATCAGAACCGGAATTGCTCTAGCCCCGCAGCGGCAGCTTCCCGCTCTCCTTGAGGCGGTCGAGTACAATGGACGAGCGCACATGCGCGACGCTCGGATGCGGCATCAGGACGTCGTTGACGATGTCGGACAGGCTCTTGAGGTCGCGCAGCACCGCCTTGATCACATAGTCGGCATCGCCGGTGAGCGAATAGGCCTCCTGGATGTCGTCGATGCGGTTGACGAGTTCGCGGAACCGCCTGGCGTTGTCGGGCGAGTGGGTGGCGAGCGTGATCTGTATAAAGGCGATGACCCCAAGCCCGAGCGCTTCAGACGAGAGTTCGGCGCGATAGCCCGAAATCACCTTCTCCTCCTCCAGCCGCATGCGCCGCCGTGAGCATTGCGAGGCCGAGAGCCCGGCGATCTCGGCAAGCTCCTGGTTGGTGAACCGGCCATCGTCCTGCAGTGCGCCCAGGATCTTGAGGTCGAAGGCATCAAGAGAAGTCATGCATGAAATCCGTGCTTTCTGCATAAATCGTGCAAAATCTAGCAAAGTTACAGCTCATTTGCACGCCAATTGCGCCGCCGGCGGGCGAATATCCTGACAACGCAAGGGAGATTCGCATGGGTCCGTTTCCGCATGACGCGCCGCCGGCCACGATCAGCGCCGATAATCCGATGGGCACTGACGGCTTCGAGTTCGTCGAATATGCCCATCCGGACGGCGCGGCGCTGCACGCGCTATTCAAGCTGATGGGCTTTGCCCCCGTCGCGCGCCACCGGACCAAGAAGATCACCGTCTACCGCCAGGGCGACGTCAATTATCTCGTCAACGAGGAGCCCGGTAGCCACGGCTTCAATTTCGTCGCCGAACACGGCCCCTGCGCGCCGTCGATGGCGTTCCGGGTCGTTGACGCCAAGCGTGCCTATGATCGCGCTATTGCGCTTGGCGCGAAGCCGGCCGAGGCGTCGTCCGCGCAGAAGGTGCTCGACGTTCCCGCCATCAAGGGCATCGGCGGCAGCCTGCTCTATTTCGTTGATCGCTATGGCGCCAAGGGCTCGGCCTTTGATGCTGACTACGAATGGCTCGGCGCACGCGATCCCAGGCCGGCCGGCGCAGGCTTGTTCTATCTCGATCATCTCACCCACAATGTGCATCGCGGGCGGATGGATGTCTGGGCCGGCTTCTACGAAAAGCTGTTCAACTTCCGCCAGATCCGCTTCTTCGACATCGAGGGCCGCGCCTCGGGCCTGTTCTCGCGCGCGCTGACCAGCCCCGACGGCAAGATCAGAATTCCGATCAACGAGGATGCCGGCGATTCTGGGCAGATCGAGGAATATCTCAAGACCTATCGCGGCGAGGGCATTCAGCACATCGCCTGTGGCTGCCGCGACATCTACAAGACTGTCGAGAGTTTGCGCGCCTCCGGCCTGCCCTTTATGCCCTCCCCGCCCGACACCTATTTCGAGAAGATCGATGCGCGGCTGCCGAAGCATGGCGAGGACGTCGCGCGTCTGCATGGCAACGGCATCCTGATCGACGGCGAAGGCGTGGTCGACGGCGGTCAGACCAAGATACTGTTGCAGATATTCTCTGCGAATGCGATCGGTCCGATCTTCTTCGAATTCATCCAGCGCAAGGGCGACGACGGTTTCGGCGAGGGTAATTTCAAGGCCCTGTTCGAATCGATCGAGGAAGACCAGATCCGTCGCGGCGTGCTGAAGGTCGAGCACGCCTAGCCACGGCTAGCGCTTCCACGCTTCCGTCAACTCGCCGATCTCCACCTTCTCCGGTTCGCGGATTGCCGAGGGCGTGCGCGAGAACCGAGGGGCGGGGGCGGGCTGGGTGATGCCGTGGCGCTCAACGAAGGTTTGCCGCGCGGCCATGTGCGGATGCTTCGGCGCTTCCTCCATGGTCAGCACCGGCGCAAAGCAGATGTCGGTGCCTTCCATGATCCTGCACCAATCCTCGCGCGTCTTGCTCTTGATAACCTGCGTCAGCTTGTCCTTGAGAACCGGCCACGCCTCGCGGTCCATTTGCGCGTCGAAGGCGGAATCCGAAAGCCCGGCGCGCTCACGCAGCAGCGCGTAGAACTGCGGCTCGATCGAGCCGATCGAGATGAAATGGCCGCAGGAGCATTCATAGACGCCATAGAAATGCGCGCCGCCGTCGAGGAAATTCTGCTCCCGGCCAACGCCCCAGCGACCGATCGCCGCCATGTCGAAGAACATCGACATCAGCGAGGCCGCGCCGTCGCACATCGCGGCATCGACGACCTGGCCCTTGCCGGATCTTGACGCCTCAAGCAGCGCGGCAAGTACGCCGACCACGAGATAGAGCGCACCGCCGCCGAAATCGCCGACCAGGTTGAGCGGCGGCACCGGCCGCTCCGCCGTACCAATCGCAGCGAGCGCGCCGGTCAACGAGATGTAGTTGATGTCATGGCCGGCGGCCTGCGCCAGCGGGCCGTCCTGGCCCCAGCCGGTCATGCGCCCGTAGACGAGCTTTGGGTTGCGCGCGAGCACGACGTCGGGCCCGAGACCAAGCCGTTCCATGACGCCGGGTCGAAAACCTTCGATCAGCGCGTCCGCTCCCGCGAGCAGGTCGAGCACCTGCGCAGTGGCGTTAGCGTCCTTCAGATCAAGCTCGACCATCTTGCGGCCGCGCCCCGCCACCGACTTGATGTTCTTCTTCGCGCCGACGCGATCCAGCGTCACCACCTCTGCGCCCATGTCAGCGAGCATCATGCAGGCGAATGGCCCCGGGCCGATACCGGCGAATTCGACGATGCGGTAACCGGCGAGCGGACCAGAGGAACGTACGGAAGCTTGCGAGGCGGATTTGTCGAGCACGTTGTTGTTCCGTTCTTGCTATTGTTCGCGCGGTCGGCGCTTCACGACGGATTGTCTCGCCTTAGGCCTGGTGTCGCAAGCGACTTTTGTGTGCTGCATTCGCCTGAATGCGCTGCGGCGCGCAATCGCTTGCGCGCCGCAGTGTTGCATTACTTGTGTCTAGTCGCTATCAGCCCGCCGCGGCCACCGCGCGCTGCGCCATCACCTTGATCAGATGCGCGCGGTAATCGGCCGCGCCATGGATGTCACTGATCAGGCCGGTTGCGGGAATGCTGACACTATCGAGCGCGCTTGCGGCCCAATTTGCTTTCAGCGCGGCTTCGATTGCGCCCACCCGCATCACGCCATTTTCCGAGGCACCGGTCGCGGCGGCGCGGATGTCGCCTGACTTCGTCTTGGCGACGAATACACCGGTCAACGCAAAGCGCGAGGCCGGATGCGGAAATTTGGCGTAGCCCGCCTTGACCGGGATCGGGAACGACACCGCCGTGATGATCTCGCCGTCCTCGAGTGCGGTCGAAAACAGCCCCTTGAAGTAATTGTCGGCTGCAATCGATCGCTTGTTGGTCTTGATGGTGGCTCCCAGGGCCAGCACGGCGGCAGGATAATCCGCCGCAGGATCGTTGTTGGCGAGCGAGCCGCCAATGGTGCCGCGATGACGCACGGCTGGATCGCCGATCAGCGAGGCGAGATCCGCAAGCGCGGGGATCGCCTTTTTCACGTCGGCGGAGTTGGCGACATCATAATGCGTCGTCGCGGCCTTGATGGTCACGGCATCTGCGGAGACCTCGATGCCGATGAGCTCCTTGATTTTCGCGAGGTCGATCACATCGGAGGGCGAGGCAAGCCGCTGCTTCATGACGGGCAGCAGCGTGTGGCCGCCAGCGAGATATTTGGCCTCCGTGCCTTTGGCGAACAGGCTCGCTGCTTCGTCGACCGAGGAGGCGCGGTGATAGGTGGTCTGGTACATTGTGTCCTCCTTTGCCTTAAGCGGCCTTGCCGTGGATCGCGTGCCAGACGCGGTCGGGGGTAGCAGGCATTTCCAGCTTGTTGTTGCCGATGGCGTCCGTGATGGCATTGATTACGGCGGCAGATGCGCCGATCGCGCCGGCCTCGCCACAGCCCTTGATGCCCAAGGGGTTGCCCGGGCATAGCGTCGTGGTGTGGGAGAGCTTGAACGACGGCAAATCGTCGGCGCGCGGCATGGTGTAGTCCATGAAGGAGGCCGTTACCAGCTGGCCGTTGCCGTCATAGACCGCGCCTTCGAGCAGTGCCTGGCCGATGCCCTGCGCGAGCCCGCCATGCACCTGTCCCTCGACGATCATCGGGTTGATCAGCCGCCCGAAATCATCAGCCGCCACGAAGTTGACGAAGCTGGTCTTCCCCGTCGCCGGGTCGACCTCAAGCTCGCAGATATAGGCGCCCGCCGGGAAGGTAAAGTTGGTGGGGTCGTAGAAGGCGGTCTCCTTCAACCCCGGCTCCATTCCGTCGGGCAGATTGTGCGCAGTATAGGCCGCGAGCGCCACCATCGGCAGCGCGATCTTCTTGTCGGTGCCGGCGACCTTGAACTCGCCATTCTCGATGACGATGTCGCCTTCGGCGGCCTCCAGCGCGTGCGCAGCGATCTTCCTCGCCTTCGATTCCACCTTCTCCATCGCTTTCAGGATGGCGGTGAGACCGACGGCCGCGGAGCGCGAGCCGTAGGTGCCCATGCCGAACTGCACCTTGTCGGTGTCGCCATGGACGATCGAGACCTGGTCGATGCCGATGCCGAGCCGGTCGGCAACCAGCTGGCAGAAGGTGGTCTCATGGCCCTGTCCATGGCTGTGCGAGCCCGTGAGGATCTCGATGGTGCCGACCGGATTGACCCGCACTTCCGCCGATTCCCACAGACCAACGCCGGCGCCCAGGCTGCCAACCGCCTTGGAAGGCGCGATGCCGCAGGCCTCGATGTAGCAGGACACGCCGATGCCACGCAGCTTGCCCTCGGACTTGGCTTTCGCCTTGCGGGCGGGGAAGCCGGCGTAGTCGATCGCCGTCTTGGCCGCATCGAGCGAGGCAATGAAATCACCAGTGTCGTAGGCCATGATCACCGGCGTCTGATATGGGAACTGCCGGATGAAATTCTTCTCGCGCAGATCGGCTGGATCGACCTTGAGCTGCCGCGCGGCGGTTTCCATCATTCGCTCGATGAGATAGCTGGCTTCGGGCCGGCCCGCGCCGCGATAGGCATCGACCGGCGTGGTGTTGGTGTAGACCCCGATCACCTCGCAATGGATGGCGGGGATGATGTATTGCCCCGACAGCAGCGTTGCGTAGAGATAGGTCGGCACCGCGGACGAAAACAGCGACATATAGGCGCCGAAATTGGCGTGAGTCGTGACCTTGAGGCCCAGGATCTTGTTGTCCTTGTCAAAGGCCATCTGCGCCTTGGTCACATGGTCGCGGCCATGGGCGTCGGTGAGGAAGGATTCCGAGCGGTCGCCAGTCCACTTGATCGGGCGGCCGACCTTCTTCGAGGCCCAGAGGCAGACCATTTCCTCGGGGTAGATATAGATCTTGGAGCCGAAACCGCCGCCGACGTCGGGCGCGATCACGCGCAGCTTGTGCTCGGGCGCGATGTTGTAGAACGCCGACAGCACGAGGCGCGCGACATGCGGGTTTTGCGAGGTCGTGTAGAGCGTGAAATGCTCTTCGGCAGCGTCGTAGTCGGCGACCGCTGCGCGCGGCTCCATCGCATTTGGCACCAGGCGGTTGTTGACGAGGTCGAGCGTGACGACATTCGTCGCCTTGGCAAAGGCATCCTTCACCGCGTTCTCATCGCCCAGCACCCAATCATAGACGATATTGCCGGGTGCTTCGGGATGCAGCTGCGGCGCGCCGTGCTTGATCGCGGCGTGGATGTCGGGCGCCGAGGGGAGTTCCTCGTACTCGATCACCACGGCTTCCGCGGCATCACGCGCCAAATTCTTGCTCTCGGCGATCACGACCGCGACGGCTTGTCCGACAAAGCGCACCGTCTCCGGCGCCATCGCGGGCCAGGCGCCCATCTTCATGGGTGAGCCGTCCTTGGAGGTGATGGCCCAGCCGCAAATGAGATTGCCGACCTTGTCCTCGACCAGCTCCTTGCCGTTCAGGACCGCGAGCACGCCGGGCATCTTCAGTGCCTCCGATGCGTCGATGCTCTTGACCTTGGCATGCGCATGCGGGCTGCGGATGAAATGTGCGTGGGTCAGGCCCACAAGCTTGACGTCGTCAACGTACCGGCCCTTGCCGGTGATGAAGCGCTTGTCCTCTTTGCGCACCACACGGGCGCCGATGCCTTCCATACCCATATCAATTCCTCCCTTCCGGAGTTTCTTTTAGCCACCGCCTCCCTCGAAGCAGGGCCGATTGATCTCGATCAGCGTTCGAACCGACGGCTATTCTGCTGCTTGCGCAACCTTCATGCGGTCGGCTGCGTCCAGCACCGCCTTGACGATGTTGTGATAGCCGGTGCAGCGGCAGATATTGCCTTCCAGCTCATGGCGGACTGTCTCTTCATCGAGCTTGCCGCCATAGCGATGCACCATGTCGATCGACGTCATGATCATGCCGGGGGTGCAGAAGCCGCATTGCAGGCCGTGATTGTCGCGGAAGGCAGCCTGCATCGGATGCAACTGGTCGCCCTTGGCGATGCCTTCGATGGTGGTGACCTGCGCGCCTTCGGCTTGCGCCGCCAAGGTCGTGCACGACTTCACCGCGCGGCCGTCGATGTGCACGACGCAGGCCCCGCACTGGCTGGTATCGCAGCCGACATGTGTCCCGGTCAGGTTCAGATGATCGCGCAAGAGATGCACCAAGAGCGTGCGGTCCTCGCAATCGACCGAAACCGCCTTGCCGTTGACTGTGAGTTTGACTGTCGACACGTCGAGCCTCCCGAATGGAATTTTAATTGGACCAATTAGAAACAGGGGCTTGCGGGTTTGCAACTGGGATTTTAGTCGCGCGGGTCATGGAAAGGTCACGCGGCTGGGCGGGGGATTCGCTTCTTGCCTCGCGGGGAAGGATGAGCGCTTGGGAAGTAAGGTGCCGCCGCCGTCGCCCTGGCGAAGGCCAAGACCCACAACCACAGGCCGTCGTTCTCGCGAAGGACGCCGTCTCGGAGTTATCGTTATTGATGGATTCGGCGACGTGGATCCTGGCGTTCGCCAAGACGACGGCAGGGTAGAAAACGGCCTGGACCCCGGCGGGACGACGACGCGGAACGTATCAGCACGAACTTGGCGCCCGTATGAGGCGCATGGACACAGGGCACCTCTGTCCGCCAGAACCTCCGCAACCCCGGATCCGTCCCATCCCACCAGCGGCCGTGCCGGTTGCAGACGCCCGTACTTCGAGAAAGAACAGATAAAGAACATGATCTCATGGCGGTTCAAGGCGAGGGGTTGTGGTTTCCATTTACCGGCAATTATCAATTGTGTCCTAATTTTGCGCGGAATCGGCGCGCGTCTCGCGCCCCGGTGGCTGGCAAGAACCAATAAGTACGCGTGAGGTAGGGATGTCTGGGACTTCGGGGGCTCGCGGCGCAACATTGTTCACCCTCAGATTCCGCGGCAAGGTCCTGTTGGGCTTTGCCGTGGTGCTGGCGATCTCGACCATCAGCCTCGGCATCGCCTATCTCGGTTTCGAGCGGGTTTCGACGGCGGTCGCCGCCTATCGAGAGAGCGTGTCGGAAGCCGATCTCGCCCGCAACATCGACCGCGAGCTGATCTCCTATCGTTCGCTGGTGAGATATTATGTCATCACCGGCAAGGAAGATGACGGCAAAGCGGCGCAGGCGGCGGAAGCCAATCTGAATGCGGCGATCGAAAAGGCGCTGAGCTCGGCGACCAAGGACGCGCGGCGCCAGGGGCTGAACAAGCTCTCCGCCGAGTTCAAGAATTTCTCCGGCACCTTTGCCGACATCCTCAAGACCAAGCGCGAGAGCGCCGACCTTATCCAGAACCAGCTGACGCGCAACGCCAACATGCTGCGCTACAAGCTCGACGACATCGCAAGCACTGCCGCCGAAGAGGAGCAGGCTGCCGTCGAGCTCGGCATCAAGCAGGTCACCACCCAGCTGCAGGCTGCCAGCGCGCTCGCCAATAATTTCGTCGTCAATGCCGACCAGGCGGTCGCCAACAGCGCGCTGGCTCGGCTGAAATTCGTCGAAAACTCACTCCATGCGGTAGCCGCGACCGACAAGGAAAAGATCAACGCGGGCCTCAAGGAGGCCAAGGGGCTGCTCAGCGCCTATCGCGAGGCGCTGGCAAAGCTGGTCGAGAACTCCAAGACGGTCGACGAACTCGTCACCGAGATGTCTGGCTCGGCGGGCGCGATCATGCAGGGTGCGAGCGCCAGGAAGGCGGATCTCGTCTCCGACCAGCAGCGGCTGGAAGCTGAGAGCAACGACATTGTCGGCCAGACCGAACGGCTCATCGTCACGCTCGCCACCGGGGGCTTTTTGCTCGGCGGCATGCTGGCGCTGTTGCTCGGACGCGGCATCTCGATGCCGATGATCAAGATGTGCCAGGCGATGCGCGAGTTGGCTGCCGGTAATTTCGACGTCGTGTTGCCCGGCCTCGGCCGCAAGGACGAGCTCGGCGACATGGCGGCGGCAGTCGAGGAATTCAAGCTGCAGGCGATCGCCAAGGCCGAGCGCGACGCGGCCGCCAACGAGGCCCAAAGCAAGGCTGCGAGCACGGCGCGCCGCACCGAGCTGATCCGCTTTGCCGACGAGTTCGAGGCCGCCGTCGGCTCGATCGTGTCGAACGTGTCGTCGTCGGCAGGCCAGCTGGAACAGGCTGCGGGGCTCTTGACGCGGACCGCCGAAACAACGCAAGGCCTTTCGAGCCAGGTTGCCGGCGCTTCCGAAGAAGCCGCCACCAACATTCAGTCGGTCGCCTCCGCGACCGAACAGCTTTCGACCTCCGTCGGCGAGATCGGCCGTCGCGTGCGAGAGTCCAACAAGATCGCGGAAGCCGCCGTGGTGCAGGCGCAGGAGACCGACGGGCGCATCGGCAAATTGTCGCGCGCCGCACAGGAGATCGGCGACGTGGTCAAGCTGATCACTGCGATTGCCGAGCAGACCAATCTGCTCGCGCTCAACGCCACCATCGAAGCGGCGCGCGCGGGCGATGCCGGCCGCGGCTTTGCCGTGGTGGCCTCGGAGGTGAAATCGCTGGCGAGCCAGACCGCGAAGGCGACCGACGAGATTTCCAGCCACATTGCCGGCATGCAGCAGGCGACCGAAGAGTCGGTCGCTGCCATCAAGGAGATCGGCGCGACCATTGGTCAGATCTCGACCATCGCCTCGACCATCGCCGGCGCCGTCGAGCAGCAGGGCGCGGCGACGCAAGAGATCGCCCGCAACGTGCAGGGCGTCGCTGCCGGCACACAAGATGCCGCCGCCAACGTCATCAAGGTCAACCGCGGCGCGACTGAAACCGGCTCGGCCTCCGAGCAGGTATTGAATTCCGCGAAATCACTCTCCGGCGAAAGCACTCGCCTGCGCGCGGAGCTCGATCGCTTCATGGCAAATATCAGGGCGGCGTGAAGGGGGCGCTGTAGCGCCGATCTCCGTCGTCGTCCCGGCGAAAGCTACTTACGCCCGAACAGATGCTTCAGCTCCGCCTTGGCGCGCTGCAGGCGATCTTTCCGGCTCTTGGGCAAATTTCGGCCGGCGCGGTTGATGTAGAAGGTCAGCATCGACAGCGCCGAGCGGTAGGCGCCGGATTTGCGGCGGCGGCTCGCTTCGGCTGAGCGCTTAAGGGACGCTGCGATCTTCTTGGCGCTGGTCTGCGTGAACACGCCGCCTTTGAGATCAAGCGCGTCGCTTTCCCTTGTGACACGCTGCGACCAGCCTTTTGATGCGTGCTTTGCCGGCGCGCGTCGTGCCGGGCTGCGGCGGGCGGACGCTCGCTTGCGCGACGTCCGCCGTTGTGACGTCGGTGTCTTGCGCGCCGTCTTGCTTGCTACCCTGTGTGGCGCTTTCTTGCGCTGTTTTGCCATCGCCAAACTCCGTGACTTTTCCGTCAAATCGACGAAGAGGGCAACGGTTCCAGGTGGAACCAACAAAGCGCTTGCGGCGTTGTCGGGCTGGCTCAGCCTCACTCTGGTCGCGCATGAGCGTTGGGGCGTCGCACCTTCGAAATCTTCTTCGCATTGGTCTCATGCAATGGACTTGCAGCACAGTCCGGCTGTCAACTATGGCGCATCACCTCGTGCCGTCGCGCAAGCGGCCGACGACCGCGTCATCGAGACCGACATTCCCGCCCGGCTCGACCATCTGACCTGGAGCCGCTTTCACACCCGCGTGGTGCTGGCGCTCGGCATCACCTGGATCCTCGACGGGCTGGAGGTGACGCTGGCCGGCGCTCTGTCCGGCGCGTTGAAGCAAAGTCCGGTGCTGCATTTCTCCAATCTCGACATCGGCATCGCCAACAGCGTCTATCTCGCAGGAGCCGTGGTCGGCGCGCTCGGCTTCGGCTGGCTCACCGACCGCATCGGGCGGCGCAAATTGTTCTTCATCACGCTCGCGCTTTATCTGACCGCGACCGCGGCAACGGCGCTGTCGTGGAATCTCGGGACATTCGCGCTGTTTCGCTTCCTGACCGGTGCCGGCATCGGCGGCGAATATACCGCGATCAACTCCACCATCCAGGAACTGGTGCCCGCGCGCTATCGCGGCTGGACCGATCTCGTCATCAACGGGAGCTTCTGGATTGGCGCTGCGCTCGGCGCGGGAAGCGCAATCCTGCTGCTCGATCCCGCAATCATTGATCCCGATCTCGGCTGGCGGCTCGCCTTTCTGATTGGCGCCTCGCTCGGCTTGATCGTGCTGGTGATGCGCCGGTGGATTCCGGAAAGCCCGCGCTGGTTGATGATCCATGGCCATCCCGAGCAGGCTAGCGCGATCGTCGCCGACATCGAGCGTGAGGTGCTTGGGCATACGCAGAAACCGGCTGCGCCCGAATTTGCCACGATCCGCTTGCGGATGCGCGATCATACCCCGCTAGGCGAGGTGGTGCATACGCTGTTCTTCACCTATCGCAAGCGGGCGCTGGTGGGTCTTGTTCTGATGGCTGCGCAGGCGTTCTTCTACAACGCCATCTTCTTCACCTTCGCGCTGGTGCTGACGGATTTCTACGGCATTCGCGCCGATCATGTCGGCTGGTACATCCTGCCTTTCGCCGCGGGCAACTTCCTGGGCCCGCTGCTGCTTGGGCGGCTGTTCGACACGGTGGGCCGGCGCATCATGATCACCACGACCTATGGCGTATCGGGTATCCTGCTCGCGGTCTCGGGCTACCTGTTTTCGATTGGCGCCTTGAGCGCTCAAGGACAGACGATTGCATGGATGGTGATCTTCTTCTTTGCGTCGCCCGCGGCGAGTGCCGCCTACCTGACCGTCAGTGAGACGTTTCCACTCGAGGTGCGCGCGCTGGCGATTGCGCTGTTTTATGCGATCGGCACGGCCATCGGCGGCGTGGCGGGCCCGGCGCTGTTCGGCATGCTGATTGACACCGGCTCGCGACACAGCGTGTTCCTCGGCTATCTGCTGGGCTCCGCGCTGATGATGGGGGCTGCGATGGTCGCTTTTCGCCACAGTGTCGCCGCAGAACGAAAATCCCTGGAAGCGGTCGCGCGGCCGCTCGCCGTTTTGGAGTAGTATGAGATGGCAGAAAACCTGGCCGAGATGCCCGTGCGCGACAGATCAACAGAAGACGACGATCCTCCGGATCAGGTGCCAGTGCCGCATTCTCTGGTGCCGCATCTGAGCGAAACTGCAATCCTGCTTGACATCGACGGCACGCTGCTCGACCTGATGCCGACGCCGCGCGAGGTCTGGGTGCCGCCCGGGCTCGCCAAAACGTTGAACGGGCTGGTGGCGGCGACCTCGGGCGCGCTGGCGCTTGTCAGCGGGCGCTCGCTCAACGACATTGACCTGATCTTTGCGCCCGAGCGTTTTCCCGCGGTCGGCGGCCACGGTGCGGAGATGCGGCTCAATCCGGAGAGCGAGGCGGGCCCGCCATTTGCGCCGTCGCTGGATAAGGAGCTGAAGCGGCGGCTCGCTGCGATCGCACGAATCAGCCCGGGCATTCTGCTGGAAGACAAGGGCTACTCGCTGGCATTGCATTATCGCCTCGCGCCGCACGCGAAGGATGCGATCGAGGCGTCGATCGCACTGATCCGCGCCGATATGCCGGCCGCTGCGGTCGAGGTCCTGCCCGGCAAATGCGTGTTCGAGATCAAGGCCGCCGGCTTCACGAAGGCAATCGGCGTGCGCGCTCTGATGCAGCATGCGCCGTTCGCAGGACGGCGCCCGCTCTTCATCGGCGATGACGTCACCGACGAGACCGTGTTTGCAATCATGCCGGAAATGCAGGGTCTTGCATTCTCGGTTGGACATCGTGCCAAGGGCGTCAACGGTCATTTCGATGCGCCGCGCGATGTGCGCGAGTTCCTTGCACATCTGCTTGACGATGCAACAGGCGCGCCGCGGCGCTGATCATGTTGCATCGATGTTGTGCGGTTCTGCTGCGCTATTCCTGCATCAGCCATTTCTTTCTTTTCGCCGCCCGGGTTCCTCCGCGGCGCGGCCCGATTTCGGTTTCAATTCATTGAAAGGCTAAAAGGAACCATATTGATGAACGGCAGTTAAACAAGTCGCCTAATAGGAGGAGACTCCTCGTGAATCTCGTTGTGGTTTCGAATCGTGTTGCGCGCGGCAAGGCCAATGAGCCCATGACCGGCGGACTTGCGGCAGCATTGTTGCCGGTTGTCGAGAATTCCGGCGCGATTTGGGTCGGTTCGTCGGGCCGTGTGCGCGATGGGTTCCACAAGGAACCGTTTGCCGAAATCGAGGCGCTGGGTTCTGGCGCGCTGGCGATGCTCGATCTGCCGGCCGCGCATTACGGCGGTTATTATGAAGGCTTCGCCAATTCCGCGCTGTGGCCGGCGCTGCATTCGCGCAGCGACCTGATCCGCACATCGCAAGGCGATTACCTCTCCTATCGCGAGGTCAATGCCTTCATGGCGCGCGCGCTGTTGCGTTTTCGCAAGACCGGCACCGCGTTCTGGGTGCAGGACTATCATTTTCTGGCGCTTGGCGCGGAGCTGCGCGAGCTCGGCGTCACCGAGCCGATCGGCTTCTTCCTGCACACGCCCTGGCCGACCAGTTCTGTGATCGAAGGTGTGCCGCATCACCATGAACTGGTGGAAGCGATGCTGGCCTTCGACCTGATCGGCTTCCAGACTGCGCTGGATTGCGACAACTTCGCGAGCTATGTGCGCGAGGCGCTCGGGCTCGTCGTGCAGCATGATGGTGTGGTGATTTCGCAGCACGGCCGCACGCGCCTTGCCGTGTTTCCAATCGGCATCGATGCAGAGAAGTTCGCAAGCGCCGCTGCGAAAGCGGTCTCGCATCCCGACGTCTCGCGGCTGCGCCGCAGCCTGAACGGCGAGCGGCTTGCCATCGGCGTCGACCGGCTGGATTATTCCAAGGGACTCGTCAACCGCATCCACGCCTTCGACCGGATGTGGACGATGCATCCGTCGCTCGTGCGCAGTGTGTCGTTGTTGCAGATCGCCACGCCGTCGCGCGGCGGCATCGAGGCCTATGGCAATCTGCAGAGCGAGGTGGCGCGGCTGGTCAGCGATGTCAACGGCAGGCATGGCGAGGTGGACTGGACGCCGATCCGTTATCTCAACAAGGGCTATGGCCAGGCGGTGCTCGCCGGCCTCTACCGCACCGCGCAGGTCGGCGTGGTGACACCGCTGCATGACGGCATGAATCTCGTCGCCAAGGAATACGTCGCGGCGCAAAATCCGGCCGACCCAGGTGTGCTCGTGCTGTCGAAATTCGCCGGCGCGGCCAATGAGCTCGATACCGCGCTCCTGGTCAATCCGCATGACATCGACGGCATGGCGCGGGTGCTGGCAATGGCACTGTCGATGCCGCTCGCCGAGCGGCGCATGCGCCATGAAGCAATGATGGACAAGCTGAGGCGCCACACCATCCAGGACTGGTTTGCCGATTTCATTCGTGCGCTGCAGGACATCCAGAGCGAAGGCACCACACAGGCGGGATCCGCGCTATGGCAGCGCCGTGCCACCCACAGCATTGCGCGGCACTGAACGGCAACCCGCTCGATAGCAGTAAGAGATGCCCTCCAGGACGGCGCAGCGCGTCTTGTTCGGCGCGTTCGGATCGTCGAGCGGCACCGCGCCTTTGCCCTGGCCGACAGACACGCCCTTGCCGACCACGACTGACGACTTGCCGCCGATAATGACGCTTTGATGCGGACTCGCGCGCGAATGCGTGCCGTCCGGCCAGAGGATGGCATCACCCTCGAAAATGCCGCGCCGCCTCCTCGTCACAGGTGACGTCGATCTCCTGGCGGGTGCAGCTTTGCCCCTCGGCACGCACGGCAGTCGCGCCCATTGTCAGCGCAAGCGCAATGGCATGCCTTCGTGCCATGTCTGCCCCCCAAAATCTGATCGGCGTTTTCCAAATCAGTCGTCTGCGATCCGTCGATTCCGGTTCACCGCGAGGCAACGGCGGGTGGCATCCGCGTCCCGTATGTGTGGAAAATTGTTAATATATATCAATATCTTAGATAAATTTCGCGTCACCGCTGCAGCGCCCCTTGCAAAAATTGTCACACCCCTTCAAGAGAGGGCCTCCGGAGAGATGGCCGAGTGGCTTAAGGCGCACGCTTGGAAAGCGTGTGTGCGGGAAACCGTACCGTGGGTTCGAATCCCACTCTCTCCGCCACCACCCCCAAAATTGATGACTGAAATTGACAGGGCGCGACATCAGAAGTGCCTGTGCCGCAAGGGCTTCTTGAATTTCTGCCGGGAGCATGTGACTGGACATGACACGAACGGAAAGAGAGCGACTTTTGTCCGGGCCGTACCGTGAGAGGCCAAAAGCGGGTTGCGGTGTCCGTCTAACTCAGAACGAACCAAGTCCTTGATTTTGCAGGGAGCGAGCGGCGGCCGCCGAATGGCGCGTCTTCAGGCGATTGGAGACCGGCGCGGCATCTCGTCAAAGGTTTGATCCCGGTACATTCGGCCGGTCTTCTTTTTTCGCACTCCGCCCCATTGTTTGAAGAAAAAGGCGGCTCTGGCTTCGCGACAGAGCGTTTCGATTTCATCGACCCACTGTCTCATCATCGGCCGGGCGCGCGGGCCGCTCTCGCCGCCGACGATGACCCAATGGATGTCGGTCAGATCGGCCTCGGCGACTGAGCCCAGCAGTGGCTCAAATGAGATGAACCTCACAGCGGCCCGCACTTCGCGAAGCTGGTTGATCCGATCCAGATATTCTCCGCTCTCGACGCTGGTGCCGAGCCAGACATTTTCCAAGAGCGGAAATGAAGAGGTAACCTTCGCCATAAGGTCAGGGCGCTTGGTCAGAATTTGATAGGTATGCTGCGGGGTACTTGCCATCACCGACCAGACTTTCGCGGCAAAGGCGGCTGGCACTCCTTCATGAAACATATCCGACATGGAATTGACGAAGATGCGCCTTGGCTTCCGCCATCGTGTCGGGATGGTGAGGGCCGTCTCGTCGAGATGGATTTTACCGGTCCATACCGCACGACGACCGCTCTTTCGGGTCAAGCCACGGTATTTCTGCATGCCGATTGCGTCGAGACGGGCCGCCATGCGCATGGCGTAGCAATTGGTGCAGCCGGGCGACACCACACTGCATCCGGCAACTGGATTCCAAGTTGCGTCGGTCCACTCGATCGAGGTTTCGGCCATGAACTGTTCTCCTAGTCGAATAACGATCCTTGGCCCGACAGGTTCTGCACGTCATTCCAGAGCTTGTGCCCGAGCGGGTTTGAACTGACGAATACAAGCCAATAGAGAGGCTGGTTTTTCGAGCCAACCACCAGAGGAATGCCGGTCGAAGGATGTGTCCCCAACGATCGTATCAGACCAAGCCAATATTCGATTAACCCCGCTCGCAGCGCCTTCATCGATTGTTTGGTATCGACCGCTTCGCGCCAACCGGGGGCAAAACTATCCAGCGTCTCTCCGATCCGGCTGTAAAGGTCGAGGTTGCGCTGGAGGTCTGAGAGGCTGACGTGGATAATCATATCCATGCGCTGCACCTGCAGCATTTTCTCGATGATCGAAAATGGCAGCGAACCGAGCCCGAAGGGATCAAGAAAGGCAAGGTGCAGCCCGTGGGGGTCGATCGCCGCAAGCACCTTATCGACGGTCGTATCGGCCGGCCCTACATAGCTCTTCGCAGCTCCGCCTAATGCCTTGATGCGTTGGGCGAGCGCCTCACTGTTGCGTTGGTCCAGATCGGAAAAGTGCAGTTCGGAGAAGCGGGCGAGGCTCGCGGAGGCGGCCTTGTAGGCTACAAGGGCGCTTCCATCGATGATCTGGTTGTTGTTTCTGTTCAGCGAGCGGCCTGCACCGGAGTAGAGTTCAATGTAGGATGCGCCAGCCCCCCTCGGCGGCAAGAATTTGGCCCGCGCGCCGCCAGACGCATCAATGTACTTCCGGAGCCGCTCGTGTTTCTCGGAAGCCCAAGGGCCGACCTCACCCACGATCAATCCGTCCTCCGGATCAACGTCAACCGACCTTTGCGCCACGACCATTTTCTCCCCCGCAACGGCACACTACCATAACTCGCCATTGAGAGGGTTAACACGCTTCACTTGAGATCAGCTGTGATTTACGCCACCACCTTCAGCGCGGGCGGCGCCGACATCAGGAACGTGGCCCACGCCTCCATCAGCGCCCGGCGCTTGTCGTAGAGCTGGCCGCGGCTGTAAGCCGCCTTGAGCTTCGTTTTGGCGCCGTGAGTCATGACCGCGTCGATCACCTTGTCTTCCGCGGTCGACACCTCATCGCTCCACGTCTCGAACGTGGCGCGGGTGATGGCGTGAGGTGTGCCGTCGACCTTCATGCGACGCAGCACGCTCGCCATCGCGCCGTTGCTCATCGGTAAGCGCTCCAGCTCCTCGGTGCGGGTGCCACCGGGAAACACGAGACCCTTGCCTCCCGTGATGCGATGCATCTCGCGAAGCACCGCCATGGCCGCATCCGACAACGGGATCAGAAACCCGTCATCAATGGTCTTGGTGCGGCCGAGGTACCACTCCCGTTTATCGAGATCGATGTGGTCCCACATCAGGGGTGGCGAGTCGTCACGCTCGGCAATGCCGATGATCGAGCTGGTGCGCACCACCGTGAGGATGGTGAACTCCAAAGCCCGCGCGGCGACACCGTCCTGCATGCGCAACGCGCGCATGAACTTCGGCACATCGCGGTAGGGCAGGGTGCGGAAGTGCGCGATCCTGCGACCGGCGTGGCTCGGCAGCGCGTGCTCAAGGCGGCCGTGCCACCGCGCGGGGTTATCGCCCGTGCGGAAGTTGTGCACCGTGGCCCAGTCGAGAATTTTCTCGATCCGGCCGCGGATGCGCCGTGCCGTCTCGGCCTTGTCGACCCAGATCGGTTCGGGCACATTGAGCACTTCATCGAGTCCGATGTCGCGGACATCGAGCGCGCGGATGTCGGCGGTGTAGTCGTGCTCGGCTTCGAGCTTGGCGCCGTCCTCGTCGACGCCAAGAAGCGGCAGTTCTCGATAAGGAGCAGACTGAAGCTCTCCCGGTCATTAACGTCAGCCCATGCCGCACCTTCCTAACCCCAATCCCGTTCGTCCCGGCCCAGGTCCTGACCGGCGGTTGCGTGACTTACAGCGTCGTTTCCGTGCGGTATCGGCGCGCCATGATCGCGCTATTAAGCTGCGCCGGGTTGTAAGGGCAGTGACCGCAACCCTCGCCTTTGCGGTTACCGTTGCGGTCGTTTGGGACCTGGGTTCGAGCCCCTGGCCGGTCGCGACAACGCTCAGACATATCGCGTCGGCCCCGAACTGTGATTTTGCCCGTTTGGTCGGCTTGGCACCTGCGAGACGGGGGGAGCCCGGTTATTGGAAGCACCACGATCGCGACGGGGATGGAGTTGCTTGCGAAGCATGGCCGCCACGGCGGGGACCTGTTTTGTGACCAATTTCGCTTAACAGCAGCAATAGCCAACTCAGATTGAGTGCGCTAGGCATGAAGCTAGCTGTGGGTGCATCGAAGTTCGATGTCGCTAATGCAATTCCAAAACCGATCAGTTTTTCCTGCGATGCGTTCTTGTGCATCTGGCCCAGTCGTCGAGAGGTCGGCTTCTAATGAAGCAGACTCTCGAATGACGCGCGCTCCCCAGGTCCAACTGTCCGGTCAATCGATTGGTTGCATGGGTAGGGAGGGATAGTCAAAAGTTTAGAGGTTAATCGCCGTCGAACATCTTGGCGGAAAACCCATTCTTACTCGGAACAGGTTTTCGCCCGGTTGCTTGATAAGTACGAAAGCCCATCGGGTTACCCTTTCTGGAGACTTGAATATGCGAATACTGTTTATCGGCGATGTCGTAGGTACATCAGGAGTCACCGTCCTATCTGAAATGCTTCCAAGCCTGAGGTCGCGCTGGAGCATCGATCTAACGGTGGTGAACGGTGAGAACTCCGCAGAGCAAGGGTTCGGCATCACGTTCGAGACGTATCGAGCCATCAGAGACGCTGGCGCTGACGTTGTGACACTCGGAAACCATTCTTGGAACCGCAAGGAGGCACTCGAACTGGCAGCGCGGGACCATCGTCTTGTACGGCCCATCAACTACTTGCCCAATACGCCGGGGGCCGGCTTCGTCAAGGTTGACACCGCAAATGGAAAGCATGTTCTCGTCATTAACGCATTGGGGCGGCTGTTCATGGAGCCGGTGGATGACCCTTTCGGCGCCATCTGTCGAACCTTGGACCTCTATCGATTAAGCTATGAAGTTGATGCGACCGTGCTTGATTTTCATTGCGAAGCGACGGGGGAAAAACAAGCGATGGGACGTTTCTGCGACGGTAAGGTCAGCGTGATTGCGGGCACTCATACTCACACTCCCAGTGCAGATCATCGTATCCTGCCTAACCGCTCAGCTTACATCACTGACGTGGGCATGACCGGAGACTACAACTCGGTCGTGGGCATGGATTGGCGTGAGCCGGTCAACCGCTTTGTTACAGGTCTGACAAACGGCCGGTTTTTGGCTGCTAAAGGCGCTGCCACACTATGCGGTTTGGCCATCGAGGTCGAAGACCGCACAGGTCTGGCAGCGCGAATAGCTCCGATTAGGATCGGGCCGCATCTTGAACCACACGAACCCACGTTCTGGGCTTGAACTGCTTTGGTCATGGGTTTTCTGCTGTTGATGCTGTGGACGGCTCCTCCACCGGCGCGAGAGCGCCAAGGAGTGGGTGCCGATTGAGGCTCCACGATTCGGAGGAGCAGCCTATGCAGTCAATTTCGACGATCGGTCTGGATATCGCAAAGTCGGTCTTTCAAGTACACGGCGTTGATGCAGCCGGCCAGGTCGTTTTGCGCCGTCAGTTGCGGCGCCGACACATCTTGGCATTTTTCCAGAAACTGCCGCCGTGCATGGTCGGCATTGAGGCTTGCGCGTCATCCCACCAT
>NZ_AXAI01000049.1 GCF_000472425.1 Bradyrhizobium sp. Tv2a-2
CTGATATCGCTTGGTGTCCTTGACAGTCACATCCGCCCCGTTGAAGGGGCCCGGGAAGAATCCTTTCCCCGATGGCGCGGTCCTCGAACCGTCCGGATGAGTGGCGGGCTGCATGAGCTGCAGTTCTTTCACGAAGATTGTTCCTTCAGGGAAGACGCCNGTNTTCTTGTAGATATCGTAAGAGCCAGGCTCGATATATACGTTATGAAATTCAGGGAAGTTTGCTTGTGGGGGGTTTAAGAAATTGGGCGTCAGTGGCGAACCAACATAAACCCACTCGTGAAAGTTCTTCGGCAGAACAAGGTCGCCATCCTTCGTGTATTCGGGAAGATAGCGGCCGGTGGCGTGCCAATCGTCGGGCGGTGGAAGCTGTGGCTGCTGTGCGAAGACTGCGGTTGCTATAGCGCCGGCGCCGAGGATGGCGGAAAGTGCTAGTACTGTGCGTCTCATGATCTCTCTCCTTAGACCAGCCGCATGTCGCCGAATGCGTAATGACGGCATTCGTGCGTAGGTGGTCTCATTGACTACGCACAGATAAGATTAATCGTGGGCGCCTTAGTGCGGAAGCAACGAAGGATCATGAAATTAATGCCCGCCGGGAATGACGTTCTCTCGAACTAATGATGTTTGGCTATGGGGAGTTTCTGGCCCTCTCGACGCACGCCGCAGTGACCAGGGATTGCCGGCGTGAATGCAATTTCCAGTCTTCACTGACAAGCTGGTATCCTTTCACAATCTGCAGGTGGAGCCGTTGACGTCTCTAGTTCTTGTAGGCAACCCATCCCTCGAAAGCGGCCAATCCAGTTTTGCGGCCGCGTCGTCACGAACAGGCAAAACCAATGTCGAAAGCCGCTCTCCGATCAGTCTGCCTCTTGCGTCGCGTCACTGGCTGCTTCCATTGCTGCCTTAAATGTGTCGAGCCGGCAAAAGCCACGATGGCGGCGTGGATCCGGGTCGCGATCGCGACATGAGAGCGAGTGATTCTGCCGAGGCACCTCGCCGGATTCAGAGGGAACACGCCTCGCCGCAGAAGCTCGGACTAATCATTCATGCGCCCGGAACCATCGACTGAAAGACTTCGTCGCGCAGATAGAAGTGGTGGAAGAGAGCCGCCGCTGCATGCACGCCGGCAACCCAGAGGATGGCGCTGCCGAGGATGGTGTGTATTTCCATGATCAGCTGCCCCAGTCCATGTGCCCTCGCGATCTGGGGGGCAATGTCGAATCCGGGAAGGGTGACGGGAATCCCCTCGAACCAGGTACCGAGCACCGCCGTTGCCGGAATCGCGATGAGGAGCGAATAAAGCGCGAACTGGACGAGCTTCGCGGCCGCAGCCATCCATCGCGGTATCGGCTGCTTCGCGGGCGTGCTGTCGATCAGCCGCCATAGCAGCCGCAACACGACGACAATGAAGACGAGCACTCCGAGCGTCTCGTGAATCCTACGGAGCCCGTCCGCGTCGGCGGAATAGAGCGAATAGCCGCCGCTCTTGCTCAGCACACAGGCGGCGAGAACCAGCACAACGTTCAGCCAATGGAGCGCCTGGGCGCCGGCGCCGTAGCGAGAGGAAGTGCTGCGCAAGCCGATTATCTAACTCCAATCTTAAGCCCGCCGCAGCGGTTGAGATGAACGGTGGCGGCGCGTCGCCAGAGAATTCGAGCGCTTGGTAAGTTGGCCGGTTCCCCGCGGCGCTCAACTTTACCTTATGACGAACTCGCTGCCCAAAGAATCCTCAATAGGTGTCCGAGCGTCCGGCACTCTTCAACCCAGGTGGAAGCTCTAGCACCAGATCACGACCGCGCGCGGCCGTCCGGCGAAGGCCATATTGCGTGCGGCAAACGCGCCGCGATGCGCTCAAGATCTGCAAACACGTGGTAGCGCCGCTCCTTGTGCAGCCGGGCGAGAGCGGCGGAAAAGAAATGATCAGAGATCGTCGAGCGAACTCTCCGTTCGTTTTGTGCTCAAGGATAGGGTTGCCCCGATCCAAAGAGCTTCCATGCCCGTCCGATCCGGCGCCGTCACCTATCAGGCCTTGCAAAGGGGGCGGCCGATCCCCGGGAGGAAAAGGACCGGCCGCAGGCGAACCACGGCGAAGGGGGAGCGCCGGGCGCCAAGCACTTGGAAGTGTCCTCTGCTTCCGATAAGCCAATTGGTACGCGACAAGGAGCGCCATGGCGATCTCAATGCGGGTTGCCGAGAACGAACGCGAAAGCGGCTACGAAGAGCTCATCGCCTAGGTTGTCGCTGACGTCCAAAACCCAGTCACGCCAATCTTCGAGACCGCGCGTCTTGGCGAGGGACTGCACGACTTGGGTCGCGTGATGAGGCGCCTCAGCGAGGTCGTCGACCACAGCGCCGCAGCGATCGACGAAAGCCTTCTTCGTGTTGGAGCAGTGGAAATACATCTGGGTCATGTTCATCTGCCCGCAAGCCTAATGGGTGGCGACAAGATGTCGGCATCGCTGATCTCCTCGACGGGACGGCCCGAAGATGGCAGCGGTGACGCCTGTGGAGATCTGAAACCACATTCAAGTGGTTATGTGCGGGAAGAGGACCATCTGTACACCTCGCGCATTGCCATTTGCCAGAAAGTAGTTGGGCTCGACCGCCGCACTTCGCCGCGAACAAGTCCTTGATCCATGCATGTAATACGATCGATATCAGTCGCTCAATTGAGCGTGGGTAAACGTCAGTCATCTAAAGGGACCATGGAAACTATACGAAGGTTTATCTTTCGCCGTATCCGGCAAGACCAAGGGACGGCTGGCATTTCTCGGACGATGGAGTACCATTTCTTCAGGCGGGAGAAGGGCCGCGCGTGTGGCACCCGAAGAGCTTGATCAGCCAGACGGCCGACCCCGAAGTCTGACAGATGGTGCAGCAGTCGCTGAACGTCGCCTACTCGACCGGTAGCTCTCAGGTGTTGTGGGAGGACGGCGAGCGTGTGTTCAGCCGTGGCTGGCAACTGGACGACAATGGCAACCGGCTCGCCGTGCTGCTTGTTGCCCCTGCCGCCGACCACCCGTCCCGCTCAAGTCTCGAACGCTTCAAGCACGAATACGAGCTGAAAGAGGAGCTCGACAGTGCATGGGCGGCGCGGCCGCTGGCTCTCATGCGTGAGGCCGGACGGACCATGCTGGTGCTCGATGATCCCGGCGGCGAACCGCTCGACCGTTTGCTCGGTGGGCCCATGGAGGTAGGACGCTTCTTACGCGTGGCTATCGCTGTTACTTCGGTTCTGGGCAAACTTCATCAGCGCGGGCTCATCCACAAAGACATCAAGCCAGCTAATATTATAGTGGACTGCGCGGATGGACACGTGCGGCTCACCGGGTTCGGCATTGCATCGCGCCTGTCCCGCGAGCGGCAGGCGCCCGAGCCGCCCGAGACCATCGCCGGTACGCTTGCCTACATGGCACCCGAACAAACCGGGCGGATGAACCGCTCGGTCGACGCCCGTAGCGATCTCTACGCGCTCGGCGTCACGCTCTACGAAATGTTGACGGGAAGCCAGCCTTTTGGCGCCGCGGATCCCATGGAATGGATCCATTGCCACGTTGCGCGACAACCAGCCTCTCCGACCGACCGCGTGCCGTGCGTACCGCAGGCGATCTCGGTAATCGTCATGAGGCTGCTCGCGAAAGCGGCAGAGGACCGCTACCAGACAGCAGGAGGTTTGGAACAAGATCTCCGGCGCTGCCTCGCGGACTGGGAGACCCTGCACGAAATCGAACCCTTCTCCCTTGGTGAACACGATATTCCGAGCCGGATTCTTATCCCCGAGAAGCTGTATGGGAGAGAGCACGAGATCGGCATATTGCTCGCTGCATTCGACCGCGTCATCAAGAGCGGCACGCCGGAGTTGGTGCTGCTCTCCGGTTATTCGGGCATCGGCAAATCTTCAGTAGTAAACGAACTGCATAAGGTACTCGTGCCACTCCGCGGCCTGTTTTCGTCCGGCAAGTTCGACCAATACAAGCGTGACATTCCGTATTCGACCTTGGTGCAGGCTTTCCAGGCTCTGATCCGACCACTTCTGGCGAAGAGAGACGCCGAGTTAAGTTGCTGGCGCGAGGCGCTTCGCGACGCACTTGGTCAGAACGGAAAGCTCATGGTCGACCTTGTTCCCGAGCTGAAGCTTATCATTGGCGAACAGCCGCCGGTGCCTGAGCTTCCGCCGCAGCAGGCGCAAGTGCGATTTCAGCTAGTGTTTCGACGTTTCCTCGGCGTCTTCGCTCGAGCGGAGCATCCGCTGGTACTTTTTCTTGACGATCTGCAATGGCTGGACGCGGCGACGCTCGACCTTCTGGAGGATCTTCTGACCCGGTCGGAGCTCCAGCATCTGATGCTGATCGGCGCCTACCGCAACAATGAGGTCGATGCCGAACATCCGCTGATGCGCAGGCTCGAAGCGATTGAGCAGGCCCAGGTCCGCGTCCAAGAGATCCAGCTTACGCCGCTTGCCTGTGAGCACGTCCGAGAGTTGATAAGCAATGCCCTTCACTGCGCGCCAACACACGCTACATCGCTTGCGCGGATAGTTCACGAGAAGACTGCCGGCAACCCATTCTTCGTTATTCAGTTTCTGTATACGCTTGCCGAGGAGGGCCTCCTCACTTTCGATCTGAACGCGACGCGGTGGTCCTGGGATCCGAAGCGCATTCGAGCAAATGGGTACACTGACAACGTGGTGGACCTCATGGTCCCAAAGCTGGTCCGCCTGCCGGACAAGGCGCAATCTGCGCTGCGGGAACTAGCCTGTCTCGGCAGCGCCACAGATACAACCACCTTGTCCGCCGTCCTCGGGGAACCGCAAGACGAGGTCAACTTGGCTCTCTGGGACGCGGTCCGTCAGGAATTGGTCGAACACCGAAGCAATTCCTACCGGTTCACGCACGACCGGGTGCAGGAAGCCGCTTACTCGCTGATCCCGCAAGCTTCGCGTCCAGCGACCCATCTCCGGATCGGAAGGCTCCTCGCAGCGCGGACGCCAATAGAGCGTCAAGAAGAAGCGATCTTCGACATCGTCAATCAGCTCAACCGTGGCGCCTCACTTATCGACTCGCCGGACGAGCGAGAGCGGGTCGCCGAACTCAATCTCATTGCAGGTAAGCGCGCTAAGGACGCGGCGGCTTACTCATCCGCATTGACGTATCTCGCAACGGGTCGTGACTTGCTCCGGGACGATGATTGGGCTGCGCGGTATCGGCTCCTTTTCGATCTCGACCTTCACCGCGCCGAATGCGAGTACCTGACTGCCGACTTCGCTGCAGCGGAGGACCGACTCTCGGTTCTGGCAAGCCACGCAATAAACCTAATCGATAGAGCCGCGGTCGCACGCCAGCGGTTGGCGCTCTACACCATCTTGGATCGACTCGATTCCGCGGTCGACGTTGGTCTAGAATTTCTTAACCATGTCGGCATCAACTGGCCGCGGCACCCAACGAACGACGAACTGGCCCAAGAGTACAATCGGATTTGGCGGCAAATCGATGGTCGATCAATCGAACAGCTGGTTGCCCTACCGCCGATGAGGGATACTGCTTGGGGCGTCACCATTGACGTGCTCTCCACCCTTACTTCGCCGGCCTTATTTAGTGATACCAATCTCGGCTGCCTTGTCCTCGGTCGAATCATCAATCTCAGTTTAGAGCATGGCTACACCGATGGGTCTTGTTTCGCCTACGTCTACTCAAACTTGGCCTTTGGCTGTCGCTTCGGCGATTACCGCTCAGGGTTCCGCTTTGCCAAAGTTGGGCTCGACCTTATGGAGCGGCACAAGCTCTTTCGTTTCAAGCCCCGGGTCTATCTTGGTTTTGCAATAGCGAATTCCTGGATTGAGCATCTTTCCGTAAGCCATGCACTGCTGCGCCGCGCCTTCGATACGGCACGAGAAACCGGAGATCTCGTTTACATGGGTTTTGCGCTCCGTACCCTAGTGACGAACCTTCTCGCCAGCGGTACACCACTCGCAGAAACGCAGAGCGAGGCCGAGAGCGCTCTCGAATTCGCGCGCAAAGCGAGATTCGGTCTCATCTTCGATATTGTCGGTGGACAACTGGCCCTGATCCGCACACTCCGAGGTCTCACGTCGACTTTCGGCTCCTTCAACGATGGCGAGTTTGACGAGACCCGCTTTGAGCAACATTTGCAGCAAGACCCGCGGCTGGCGTTTGCTGCGTGCTTGTATTGGGTCCGCAAGTTGCAAGCGCGCTGCTACGCCGGCGACTATCAATCCGCCATTGAGGCCGAAACAAACGCCCGCCAACTTCTCTCAGAATCACCGTCATTTCGACTCTATTTCGAAGCTGCTGAATACGACTTCTTTGCCGCGCTTGTACGAGCGGCGTGCTGCAAATCGGCTTTCTCAGATGAGCGGTCGCAACATCTTGGAATGCTTCACGTGCATCACAGCCAGCTCGAGGCTTGGGCGGAGCACGGCCCGGAGAATTTCGATGACCGCGCCGCCCTTGTCGGAGCCGAGATCGCCGGGATTGAGAGCCGCCTGGTCGATGCGATGGAACTTTATGAACGGGCCATCCGATCGGCCCGCACCAACGGCTTCGTCCAAAACGAGGCGATCGCCTACGAGCTCGCCGCGCACTTCTATGCGGCACGTGGCTTCGAGGAAATTGCCCGTGTTTACCTGCAAAACGCCCGCAACTGCTACCTGCGCTGGGGCGCGGACGGCAAGGTGCGCCAACTCGACGCGATGGATCCGCGCCTCAGAATGGAAGAACCCCCACCTGCCCCGACAAGCACAATCGCAGCATCTGTCGAGCAACTCGACCTCGCAACGGTCATCAAGGTGTCGCAAGCCATATCGAGCGAGATCGTGCTGGAGAAGCTGCTCGAAATGCTTATGCGCACGGCGCTTGAGCAGGCTGGCGCCGAACGAGGCTTGCTAATTCTCTCACGCGGAGCTGAGCAGCGGATCGCCGCCGAAGCCACAACCGACGGCGATTTGGTGACCGTGCGTCTGCGCGACGAGGGCGTGGCTGCGACAATGCTCCCGGAGTCGGTGCTGCACTATGTCCTGCGCACCCGGGAAAGCGTTATTCTCGACGATGCGTCATCTCACAATCCATACTCTGCCGATCCCTACATCGTAGAGAATTACCTCCGTTCTATTCTCTGTTTTCCGCTAATCAACCAGGGAAGGCTTACAGGCATTCTCTACCTGGAGAACAATCTGACACCAAGAGCCTTTACGCCCGATCGCGTCGTTTTGTTGACGGTGCTTGCGTCGCAGGCGGCGATCTCGCTCGAGAATTCGCGGCTTTATCGCGACGTCGCAGATCGCGAAGGAAAGATTCGGCGTTTGGTCGACGCCAACATCATCGGGATCTTCATTGCCGACCGCGAAGGTCAAATTCTTGAAGCCAATGACGCGTTTCTACGTATCTTAGGATATGACCGTGAGGGCTTGGTTTCGGGCCACGTGCGCTGGACCGAGTTGTCCCCGCCCGAATGGCGCGAGCGCGACATACTGACTCAGGCAGAACTGAACTCAACCGGCATCGTTCAACCCTTCGAAAAAGAGTATTTTCGGAAAGACGGCAGCCGCGTTCCGGTGCTTGTGGGCGCCGCGCTGTTGAAGGAAGGAGGCGACCGCCTTGCGTTCGTCCTCGATCTGACCGAGCGCAAGCGGGCCGAGGAACGGCTGCGCCGCAGCGAAGCCTGGCTAAGCCAAGCACAGAGGCTAAGCCGTAGCGGAAATTGGGTCTATAGTGCGACAACGAGCCAGTATATCTATTGGTCCGACGAGAGCTACAGAATCTGGGGGTTTGATCCGCAGCAGGGCCTTCCAAGCCGTGAGGATATGCGGCAACGCATCCACCCAGACGATCGAGACCGATTAAGGGAAACAGTTCAAGAAGCAGTGCGCCAGAAAACGGATTTCACAGCCGAGTTCAGAATCTTACTTCCTGATGGAACAGTCAAATACCTTGAAGCAACCACCCATCACCTGTTTTCTTCCGAAGGCGCGCTGTCGGAGGGTATGACCTCGACCGTCGATGTGACGCAACGCAGGCGTACCGAGCAAGCCTTGCGTGAGAGCGAGCGAAGTTTGCGCTCGGCGATTGACGGGATACCGGGCCTCGTTGCGATTTTGGCCCCGAATGGTGACCTCGAAGCCGTAAATCGTCAAATCTTTGAGTATTGCGGCCAGTCACTGGAAGAGCTGAGGAACTGGGGCACAAATGGCACGATACATCCTGATGATCTTCCCCATCTCGCTGCAGTCTTCACAAAATCGATCGCTGCCGGCGTTCCCTATGGGACCGAAGCACGCGTGAGGCGCTTCGACGGCGAATATCGATGGTTCGACATCCGCGGCATTCCGGTGCGGGACGCTTCCGACCGCATTGCTCGCTGGTATTCTTTGCTCACCGACATTGAAGATCGCACACAAGCCCTGGCGAGGTTGCAGCAGATGCAATCGGATTTCGCCCACATGAACCGCGTGAGCATGATGGGAGAATTGGCCGCCTCGCTCTCACACGAAATTCTGCATCCGATCGCGACCGCTCGCAACAATGCTCGTGCGGGGATGCGCTTTTTGGAAATGAAACCGCCGAACCTGGGTGAGGTCAAGGAAGCGCTTGGTTGCGTTGTCAGGGACGCGGACCGGGCCAGCGACATCGTCGGACGGATGCGTGATCACATCAGGAAGGCGCCACCGCGAAAGGAGTGCTTTGATCTCAACGCGGCGATCAACGAAGTGCTCGTATTGGTACAAAGCGTGACCCACAGGAATGAGGTTTCGGTCCAAACCCGGCTTGCGGATGGATTGCTTCCGGTTCTGGGGGATCGCATTCAGCTGCAACAAGTCTTGCTGAATCTTATTCTCAACGCGGCTGAAGCAATGTGCTCGGCTGAAGAGGGAGCAAGAGAACTGTTGATCAGCACCGAGCAGGACCAGACAGGCGCCCTCGTAGCCGTACACGATTCAGGGCCCGGCATTGATGCGCAGCATCTAGATCGAATCTTCGACGCCTTTTACACCACGAAGTCCAGTGGAACAGGGATGGGGTTGTCGATATGCCGCTCCATTGTCCATGCTCATGGGGGCAAGTTGTGGGCGGAAGCGAACGAACCTCGCGGCGCCGTATTTCAGTTTACCCTGCCGGCGGGCAACGACTTATGAATTGTCTTCAATCGGCGTACCCGGCTGCAGAGCCGAACGCAAGCATCGCTCGAGATAGTCGTCGTCCACTGGCTTGCCGAGGTAGCAAACAATCCCCTCTTTTAGAGCCCGATCCCTGACAGCGTCATCGGGGTAGGCGGTAACGAGGATCGTCGGGATCGCGTACCCCGCGTCGACCAAATGCCTGTGCAGCTCGACTCCGGTCATTCCGGGCATGTGAACGTCGGCGATCAAGCAGGCGGTTTCCGGCAAAAAGCTTGACGCCAGGAAATCGGCTGCTGACGGAAACGCCTCGACAGTGTAGCCCATTAACACCACGAGCTTTCGCAGTGACTCACGATAGAGCTGATCGTCGTCAACGATGGATATCAGTGTTCGGTTCAACATTGCCGGTTTCCAGGCACTTTCCTCGCTCCACCCCACTGGCGGCATATCTCGCGCCTGCATGCAATTTCTAGTGTCCGGGACATCCCCCGATAATGCAATGACCGCGCCCGTAAGCGATGGCTTAGGCGTCCAGCTATCCGCTTAGGCAAAAGATGCCTGTTCATCTCGGGTAATTGTGCGTAGAATTGTGCCGGAATCGGAAAATTGCGCTTCCCCACGCAGGATACCGAGAATGGGTGAGGCAAATCCCAGTGTCTTGGTTATCGATGACGATCCCGAGTTTCGCGACTCGGTCGTGCGGCTGTTGCGGACAGTCGGCTTGCCTGCTCGGCAATTTTCGTCTGTTCCCGATTTTCTCAGTGCCGATCCGCCGGATGGTCCCACTTGCCTGGTGCTCGACGTGAGAATGCCGGAGCGAAGCGGTCTTGAGCTTCAGCGCGACCTTGTCGCCGCAAACAGGCAAGTGCCGATCATCTTCATTACAGCGCACGCCGACGTGCCAATGACCGTGCAAGCGATGAAGGGCGGCGCTATAGAGTTCCTCACAAAGCCGTTCCGTGATCAGGATTTGCTTGACGCCGTTGAGGCCGGCCTCGCTCGCGATCGTGCCCGTCGGGAGAGTGAAAGGGCATTCGCTGCGCTCAGGGAACGTTTCGACACACTCAGCTCCCGCGAGCGGGACATCATGCTCCATGTCGTGGCCGGTCGCCTGAACAAGCAGATTGCCAACGATATCGGCATCGCCGAGTCCACGGTGAAGGTGCATCGCACCAACCTGATGCGCAAGATGAAGGCGCATTCGCTTCCCGAGCTCAGCCGGATGGCGGACACACTCAATGTGAGGCGACAGCAGCCGTAGAGTTCCTCAGCTAGAGGGCATGCTCGCGAGGGCGTCATCTATCCGCGCTGACGCCTATCTGCGCAGTTCGCCGCTCCGCTGAACCTCTCCCTTAGGTGCCCCTCCGGCTGACGGACCCAGAGCGTGGTTCGCCCGTTCGCTTCTAAGCGATCGTTTAGTGCAAACAACGACAAGCCGACCTCACAGTACCTCCTGCGGGATCGACCGCAACGCCTCAAGCCGCCAAGTTACACGTCATAACGCTCTTGTCGGAATACCGCATGTACCAAGCGCGAGGTTATGATGCGCGCATCTATCGGACGTTTGGCCCATGCCGAACCGGGATTTGACGTAGATCACTCCGCTCAAAGTTCGAATACGGACAAGGTATTCTTTGTTCCGCCAACCAAAGTTTCATTCGGACCGTTTCGCCTGCTTCCGACGCAACTTCTGCTGGAAGGCGAGAAGCCGTGCCAGTCGTAAGTCGTGCCCTGGAGACCCTGACTGCTTTACTTAAACGCCGCGGTGAATGGTCAGCAAGCAGGACTCGATGGCTCGAGTTTGGCCATGTCGTTGTCGGGTCCACCAACCTCAAGGTCCATATGTCCGCGCTGCGTGACGGCCGCGACGGGGATTGGTTCATCGTCAACGTACCCGGTCTCGCGGCAACTTGACGGAGAACAACCCGTGGATCTTCATCAAGTGCGCTACTTCCTCGCCGTCGCGTCGACGCTCAACTTCACCCGCGCGGCCGAGCAGTGCATGTCACGCAGCCCGCCCTGACCAAGGGGGTACAGAAGCTCGAGCAGGAGCTCGGCGGCCCGTTGATCTACCGCGAGCGCCAGCTGACGCAGCTCACCGACCTTGGAAAGGAAGTCCTTCCGATGCTGGAGCGCACACTGACCTCGGCAGAGGCGGTGCGTCGCAGGGCCCCGGAGTTCCAACGCAAGGAAGTCGCGCCACCGGGCGAGTGGAATGGAAACCATAACGACCGGGCATTTCTAATGGTTGGCGTATCGGCATAGCCTTTCTGTGCATCTAACCGGGTTGACCTGCGACGGTTGTGCGGAGTGCTTCCAAGCATAGGACGGCGTGATCGTCCTCTTGGGTGGCTGGACCTCCGCGTCGTGTGGACCCGCTCGAGCAACCAAGCACGTAGGAGTCACCGATGTCGTTCCGCTTCATCACCAAGTCTATCCACGCCTACCTTATCGATTATCCCGTCGCGATCGTCCTGATCGCAGCGCCGTTTGAGCTGAAGCTCGGCCAGAGCGGACCGGTCGCAATGTGGCTTTCGGTTGTTGTCGGTGTCGCCGCGTTGCTCTTGGCCGCTCTGACCGACCATCCCACCGGGCTCGTCCGCATCATCCCCTACTGGCTGCACCTTTGGGTCGATCGCGCCGTCGGCGTGGTGTTTGTCATCGCCCCGTTTGCCTTCAAATTCGTTGGGCTCGACGCCTGGTACTACTGGGTCCTCGCTGCCGCTGTCCTGCTCACGACGTCAGTTTTTAACGCGCGTGAGGAACGCGCCGCGACGCGTTCGGGATTGGACACGCGCACAGCGGGTTGAAGGTGGCGACGGCGCCGTCGAGGGTCGAGACGTTGCCGATGTTCGTCTGCAGCCGTCGGTCACGAACCCGCGCGGAGCGCCCGATTCCTGGCAATCGCTTTCCGGACGCCTTGACCGCTCTCTAATCGGCGACCAGGGCGCGGCCCTCGCCCTGGTCGCAGCCTATCTCAGACCCGCGGGGACTGTGGAGGCCGACGAATCCGGCCGCACGCTTGGAATCCTCGCCGTGACGGCCGCCGAAGCGATATACTTGGAGCTTGGGCCGGGATCATTCTTGATAGCGCCGATGTGGTTTAAGATGGACGCGTTTGCTGAGCCGCGGGACGGAAGCGCCGCGATCGGGCCGCGCTTCGACTATTTGGCGGTGGCTCCCGCAGCGGCGGCCATTTGCTACCCTTTTCTACTCAAGGCCTTTCATGCCGTCGTCGGCACGCAGGCTGCAACGCCTTCGCCTCTCGCAATTGTCGGTGCGACCTTGATCCTGGCCGTGGCGTTCGTCGTGCCGTTTCTCGCGCTCGCGCTCGCTTGCCGGCCCGACGCCGATCCAGGGACGCGGCGGCTCGCCTATGCTGGCGTGGCGACCCCAACGCTCTATGTCTTTCTTGGCGTCGTTCAGACCCTGATTCGCAGCCCTGTCGCTGACGAACTCGTGTGGTGCGTGCTTTGGCTCGCAATCGCGATTTGGTCACAGACCGCCCGCAATCCCGTCGCTGCAACGCGGCCGACCGTGGAGCGCTGGCGCATTGTCCACGGAGTGACGGCGGCGGTCTTGTGCCTATACGTAGCGTTCCATCTAGCCAATCACTTGTTTGGGTTGATCGGCCCCGACGCACACGCGGCCGTCATGAAGATCGGCCGCGTTGTCTATCGCTCTGGCGTCGGTGAACCGCTGTTGGTCGCGGCCATGCTTTTCCAGATCGGCACCGGCCTGTTTCTGGCAAGGCATTGGAGTGCCGCCCCCCAGGACTTCCACCGGACTTTTCAGGTCGCCTCGGGGGCCTACCTCTCGCTGTACATCCTCGGGCACATGAACTCTGTTTTCATCTACGCTCGAAGCTTTCTCGGTATACCGACCGATTGGAATTTCGCGATCGGAGCCCCGACCGAGCTCATTCATGACGCATGGAATATCCGCCTGTTGCCTCATTACGCGCTCGGCGTGTTTTTTGTCCTAAGCCACCTTGCGTCGGGATTGCGGGTGGTGCTGATCGCGCATGGCGTCGATCGACGCGCCGCAAATCGTCTTTGGGGCGCGGGCGTCGCAACAAGCGCCGTTATCTCGGCCGCGATCATCGCGGGTATGTGTGGGGTTCGGATCAGCTAGGTGACGGCGGCGGCCGGCGTGGGGCACGCGGCCCCCGCAAGGGTGAACGCGGCCACCGCCACGGCGGCAAACGGCTCAGATATCCTTCCGGGTCTTGCCCTCCTTGGCGATCTGCCGATAGTCGCTCGGATCTCGTTCGTACGCCTTTCGAAAAGCTCGCACAAAACTTGAACGGCTCTCGTACCCCGCATTAAGAGCAACGACGTCGATCGACATCGTCGTTGTCGTCAAATCGATCGCAGCCTGACGCATTCTCAAGTCTCGCAAGATCGCCATCGGGGATCGTCCAAAGATGTCCGAGAATCGCGCCATGAACGCCGAACGACTCAATCCCGCACTGTGTGCCAAGCTTTGAACTGAATGGGCGGCTCCCGGCCGCGCCACCATATCTGCAAAAGCACGGGTGACCTGCCTGTCGGCAAGTATCGAGAATCGCTCAGTCCACCGCTGGGACGACCTGAGGGACCGTCGGACCAATGAGACGACGATTTGCTTGAGCAGAGAGGCCGTCATGGCTCCAACGCCGACCTCTTGCTGTAGCAGTTCGTCCATAGCCTCGCGAAGCTTTAGATCGATCTTGTCCGCCGGCTCGAACTGCTCGATCACCGGCTCGCTGAGTTCTCCGAACAGCCTCACAGACTGACCGAAGGATGCGTTGAAAAAACTGCATATCTGAACGATTTCGGGTTGCTCCTTTGGCACTGCGACGCGGAGGATGCCGTCTTGATGCGTCCAACAGTTTCTCGAAATCAGCTTCGGTGGGCCCCTTCCACCGGGAACCTCGATCGTAAATGGAGTGTTTGGCGGCACGATGATGAGCAAATGAGAGCTCAACGGCATCATTGGTCCGCCGTTGATAGACATGCGTCCCACGCCACTCAAATTGTAGTGGATCCCGGGTACGTCAATCATCCCAAATTCGACTCGATGGCCGTGGGGCACCAGAAGCTCAGTCAGCGCGATGACATTGACGTCGAGCGCCTGCATCAAATTGTTGAGGTCTGTTGTAGACAATTTGACAGTGGAGCCGCGGGCGGCGAAATGTTCTGCCCGACAAGAGCTCGCGTTCGAAACGCTTTTGAGGTGTTCCGCATACTGTAGTGGCTCTTTACTGCCTGCTAGGCGCCGATAGTGCGCCGAAGCCCATTCTCCAAGAATCAGGGAGGGGCGTCGTCATGCTCGTTTGCACCACAGACTGACCGTCTTCCCGAACCCAATGGAAGAATCATGATCAGAAGGTCGTGGTATGGAAGTGAAACTCTTGCAGATCAATCCTGAACCGCCTTCAGATTGCAGGATGACGGGCAAAGGACTAAGACGACGACTTCAGGGAATTTGTATCGATCGGTAGGCTGCGCACACGCTTACCGGTGGCGGCGAAGATCGCATTGGTCACTGCAGCACTGACAACGGCCGTGGGAGCCTCACCAACGCCACCCGGAGCTTCTGCGTTCTTAATCAAGTGCGTCTCCACCACTGGTACCTCGTCGATACGCATCGGCAGATAGGTGTCGAAATTGCTCTGCTCGACGCGTCCATCCTTGAAAGTGATTGACCCATGGAGCGCAGCGGTCAGCCCGAAAAGCGTTCCACCCTGAACCTGTGCTTCGATCGTATCGGGATTGACGTACATGCCGCAATCAATCGCACAGACGATCCGCTTGACTTTGACAGAGCCATCGGCCGCCACCTCGACCTCGGCGACCTGCGACGTGTAACTCCCGTATGCGAATTGTACCGAAATTCCGCGGCCATGCCGTGCGGGAAGTGGTGATCCCCACCTTGCTTTGTCCGCTGCAAGCGACAGAACAGCAAGTGCTCGCGGATTGTGGCCAAGCAATCCCTTGCGATAAGCGACGGGATCCTGCTTCGCAGCATGCGCGAGCTCATCCATGAAGCTTTCGACCACAAAAACATTGTGAGTCGGTCCAACGCCACGCCACCAAGACGTCCGGACACCAGGGGGCTCGACGCGGACAAAGTCGACGTGGATATTGGGCAGTGCATAGGGCGGTTCAGCCGCCGCTTCTACGGCATCCGGGTCCAATCCGTCCTTGACATAAGGGGGATAATATCGAGCCATGACCGAGGAGCCGGCGATCCGATGCGTCCAGGCAACCGGCCTGCCGGCCGCATCAAGTCCGGCCGACAGCCGATCGAAATAGTACGGCCGATACATATCGTGCTGGATGTCTTCCTCTCGGCTCCAGATCACCTTCACTGGACCATCGACGTGCTTGGCGATCTTGACAGCCAGCACCGTGCCATCGGCCTCCAGCCTTCGGCCGAAGCCACCGCCAATCAGATGATTGTGAATCTTAACTGCATCCTTTGGCAGACCGGTGAGTTCGGCCACCAGAGACTGCGTGATCGTAGGTGCCTGCGTCCCAACCCAGATGTTGCAACGATCCTTCTGCAGATGAACGGTACAATTCATCGGCTCCATCGCCGCATGGGCCAGGAAAGGCACCTGATAGATGGCGTCAACCCGTTGCGCTGCCTCCGCAAGTGCCTTCCCCACATCACCGACGTTACGGGCAACAGCGCCCGGCTTTTTAGATTCCTCCTCCAAATGCTTGACGATATCGGCGCTGCTGATTTTGCCATTCGGCCCGTCGTCCCACCTGATGGCGGCGGCCTCGAGCCCTTTCTTCGCCGCGCCCATGTGATCCGCTACTATGGCAATAGCTTCATCGATATTCACCACCTGCCGGACGCCCCTCACTGCCATCGCGGCCTTCTCGTCCACCGTTTTCGCTTTGCCACCGAGCACGGGTGAAATAGCAACAGCTGCAACCTTCATACCCGGCAGTCGCGTATCGATGCCGTAGAGCGCGCGCCCATCGATCTTTATCGGTGAATCCACGCGCTTGGCACGCGTGCCGATCAGGGTGAAATCCTTCGGTTCCTTCAATTTGACGTTTGCCGCAGGCGGCACCGGCAATTTCGCTGCAGCCTCCGCAAGTTCGCCGTAGCTCAGATGCTTCGAGCCTGATGCATCGACCACGACGCCATCCTTGGCGCGACACGTCGCTGGATCGACATTCCAGCGCTTTGCGGCCGCCGCAATCAGCAGATTGCGACCGATCGCTCCTGCCTGACGCAGCGGTGTCCAGAAGGCGCGGACAGAGGCAGAACCACCTGTATTTTGAATACCTATGATCGAGTTGACGTAAAGCGCATGATTTGGCGGCGCATGCTGAACCTGAATCTGGTCAAGCTTCACTTCCAGCTCTTCAGCGAGAAGCATCGAGAGCGACGTGAAAACTCCCTGTCCCATCTCGACCATCGGCATGACCAGGGTCACGGCGCCGGTTGGATTGATCCGAATAAATCCATTCGGCGCGAAAGTACCCGTGACCTCGTTTTCGACGACTTGCGAAGCAGGCGCCGCAAAGACAGACTCCGCGCTCGCACTAGTCAGGGCAAAGCCAAGCAGCAAACCTGCGCCCTGAAGAAAAGCGCGCCGCGACACAGCTGTTTCATCGGCAGTCTGCTCTCTCAGAACAGGCCCATCCATGATCTCAAACTCCCGCAGCGTGCTTGATCGCGGCGCGGATGCGCTGATAGGTGCCGCATCGACAGACATTCCCCGACATGGCGGCGTCAATGTCGTCATCCGTCGGCTTCGGCGTGTCCTTGAGGAGCGCGGCCGCTGACATGATCTGACCGGACTGGCAGTAGCCGCACTGCACCACCTCCAGCTCAAGCCACGCCTTCTGCAAGGCCGCGCCCTGCGGCACCTGGCCGATCGCCTCGATCGTGGTGACCGCACCGTCGCCAACGCTGTCGATTGTTGTCTGGCAGGAGCGGACCGCCTGGCCGTCGACATGCACGGTGCAGGCGCCGCAAAGCGCCTGGCCGCAGCCGAACTTGGTCCCGGTCATACCAAGCACATCGCGCAGCACCCACAGAAGCGGAGCGTCACCGTCGACATCGACCTCATGGGGTGTGCCGTTGATCTTCAAAGTGAAAGCCATCGATGCCTCTTGAACACGTTGGGAGCGAGCGGCTAGCCGACGAGCAACCATTAGTTGAAATTCTTCAGCAGGATCAAGGTGCCCGATGCGGGATATTGAGGACAGCGCGTCCTCGTCAGTGCGCTGACGTCATGGGATTCGAACTGCGTGAATACAGTTGTTATAGCAACCGCGCTCAAAATCGCTCCGGCGATCAGCAGGGTAAGGCGCCTACCTTTTTCTCCACGACCATACCTTTTGTCGCCGCGCCATTGAGTGATATCCGTCGAGGTGGCCCTGGGCGCCACTCGATGAAATCCGCGACAGTGGCACCAATTGATCGCAGCGCGGGACGAAATTTTCCAATAACCGGTACCTATGGTTTCCATAGCAGCGGAGAATACTGCTGGGTCCTCTCTGTCGTTCTCACGCCGCGCCGATGGCAATCGATTCCATAGCCACTGGTCATTGGACCATCGAGTTCCGCGGTTGTTATTTTTGCTCGTCTGCAAAGGAACTCGGAAGATGACGACATACCACACACAAGGAGGTCGACGATGAAGGCAATCGTTGTGACGGACCAGTCTGCGGGAACCACCGGGATGAGGCTCGTGGAGCGGCCCGAGCCGCAGGCAGCGATCAACGACGTCGTCGTTCAGATTCATGCGTCGGGATTCGTCGGGACTGAGCTGACGTGGCCCTCGACGTGGACCGATCGCCTCGACCGTGACCGAACACCGTCGATTCCCGGGCACGAGCTGGCCGGAGTGGTCACCGCTCTCGGCTATGGCACGACGGGGCTGTCAGTGGGACAGCGAGTGTTCGGCCTCGCCGACTGGTATCGCGACGGCACGCTGGCGGAGTATGTAGCCATCGAGGCACGCAACCTCGCGCCGCTCCCGGGCGACGTCGACTTCACGGTGGGCGCGAGCCTGCCAATCTCGGGCCTCACCGCGTGGCAGGGACTGTTCCAGCTCGGCCACCTTCAGGCGGGGCAGAGCGTCCTCGCGCACGGCGCGGCAGGCGCAGTCGGGACGATGGTGACGCAACTCGCACGATTGGCCGGCGCCTACGTCATCGGCACCGGACGCGCGGCCGACCGTCAGAAGGCGCTCGACTTCGGCGCGCAAGAGTTCGTCGACCTCGACAACGACGTCCTCGAAGACGTCGGCAGCGTCGATCTGGTGTTCGATGTCATCGGCGGCGACATCCAGAAGCGGTCTGCAGGCCTGATTCGAGCGGGAGGAACACTGGTGTCCATCGTCGGGCCGACCGAGGCGCGGCCCGCCGACGGCCTGGCGGTCGACTTCGTTGTCGAATCCGATCGCGCCCAATTGAGTGAGATCGTCCAGCGGGTGCGGGACGGACGACTGCGGACGAACATCGGCAACGTCTCGCCCCTCGACGATGCCGTCGCCGCCTTGAACCCGACCGAGCGGATCAAGGCCAAGCGGATCACGGGGAAAACGATCATCCGCGTTCGTCCGTAGGAACACGCGCCCATCGATGCACGCGGCCGGCGCTGTCCGGATCGGCCGGCCGCGTCCTATCAGACGCGCCGGGGGCAACCTGGGAAACGACCCATGGCCCCTGGCATGAGATGTCGAACGGGCTCCATCCCTGCAGCATTTCCAGCAAAGAGAGCGAAAGCACTCGTGTATCTCAACCTATCCCTTCACGCGTAGGAATCACCATGACTAACGGAACCACCATGACCAACGCCGTCATCGAATGTATCCTGAGCCGCAGCTCCGCCAAGTACTACGACACTGCCGTCACCTTGAGCGACGACCAAATCCGCGAACTGGTGCGGATCGGAACCACCGCGCCGACATCCTTCCACTTGCAGAACTGGCGCTTCATTGCCGTACGCTCGCCTGAAGCCAAGGCGCGGTTGCGTCCGATCGCTTGGGATCAGCCCGCGATCACCGAAGCAGCCGTTACCTTCATCGTCTGCGGCCAGTTGGCCGATTCCAGCGTGGTACCGGAGCGCCTGGCGCCGCTGGTGGAAGCGGGCATCATGCCGGCAAAGATGGTGCCGGAGTGGGAAATCCCCGCACGCGATCTGTATATGGAGTACCCGCAGCGCCAGCGCGACGAGGCAGTTCGCACCGGCACCTTCGGCGCGGCGGCGATGATCTATGCGGCCCGCTCGCTGGGCCTGGGTTCGACGCCGATGATCGGTTTCAATGCCGAAGCCGTGCACCGCGAGTTCGGACTGGCCGCGGACGAAGTACCGGTCATGCTGTTGTCCGTAGGGGCGGTGCGTCCGGGAAACTGGCCGCAGAAGCCGCGCCGTCCGGTGGCCGATGTGTTGAATCTCGTTTGATTCAAACCAGTAGCTTAAGGGGATTATGATGCGAAGAACTGCAGCTCTAAAGCCGGAACAGGTTCCGGCCGATTCGACACGGTTGCGAACGTCATCGAGATCGTCGCGTCAGCGATATCGAGTGAAGCATATTTTCCGCTTTCGGTGACACGGCGGATGACGGCCGCGGTAAACTCGCGGCCGATATCATCACCGTAGATCCTTACCTGGCGCAGCGAATATGTTAATTGACGGGCGTGGTCAGCGGATTGTCATTGGTGTCGAGGACGAAGACAGCGAGCAGCTTTGCCGGCTCCGTCTTGCTCGCGTTGCGGCTGATCGAATGGGTCGCGCCCGGCGGTTCCGACCAGCTCTCACCTGCCCGGTAGATGCGCGTCTCGCCGTCATTCACCTTCGACTCGATCGCGCCCGAGATTACGTAGGCGTAGATGAAGGCCGACTTCGCGTGTGTGTGGGACGGAGAGGCCGCGCCCGGCGCGTAATCGACCTCCACGGCGAGCAGCGACTTGCCAGGGACATTGGGAATGGCCGCCTCGAAATTCTTCGTGACGGTTTGCGCCTCGCTGTCATGGGCGGCCATCGAGAAGAAGGCGGCGCAGGTGGCGGCGATAATGGTTCGCATCGTCATGGCATTTCTCCTTCTGCCCATAGGTTGGTCTTCGTTCTTCCTAGACCGCTCCCTCTCCCAAGTACACTACGGGCGAACGCGGATGATCGTCTTCCCGCTGATCCGCTTGGTCGGATTGAAAGCCGCGACGGCATTGTCGAGGGTCACGATGTTGCCGATGTTCGTTCGCAGTCGTCCGTCCCGCACCCGCTGGACGATCTCACCCAGTTGGGCGCGATCGGACACGAGAACAAAGTCAATCGCCAGGCCGTCGGCGGGCCGCGCCTCGGTCGGCCCGGCGATGGTCACCAATGTTCCTCCGGGGCGGATCACGCCAGCGGACCGTGTCCCGATGTCGCCGCCGATGACATCGAACACCAGATCGACGCCGCCGACGTCTTCGAGGACGTCGTTGTCGAGGTCGATGAACTCTTGCGCGCCGAAGTCGAGCGCCTTCTGACGGTCGGCCGCGCGCCCGGTGCCGATGACGTAGGCGCCGGCCAATCGTGCGAGTTGCGTCACCATCGACCCGACCGCGCCGGCCGCGCCATGCGCGAGGACGCTCTGCCCCGCGTGAAGGCGGCCATGCTCGAACAGTCCCTGCCACGCAGTCAGGCCCGGCATCGCGACGCTCGCACCCACCGCGAAGTCGACGTCGCCCGGCAGTGGCGCGAGGTTGCGCGCCTCCACGGCCACATACTCAGCCAGCGTGCCGCCGCGATACGAGTCCGAGAGGCCGAACACTCGCTGTCCCACTGACAGCCCCGTCGTGCCATAGCCGAGAGCGGTGACCACTCCGGCCAGCTCCTGCCCGGGAATCGACGGTGTTCGGTCACGGTCGAGGCGATCGGTCCACGTCGAGGGCCACGTCAGCTCACCCGAGGTGAATCCCGACGCATGAACCTGAACGACGACGTCGTTGATCGCCGCCTGCGGCTCGGGCCGCTCCACGAGCCTCATTCCGGCGGTTCCCGCAGCCTGGTCCGTTACGACGATCGCCTTCATATGAATTGTCTCCTCGGTTGCTTGTCTCCTTGCTGGATACGGTCCAGCGATAAGGCCCGTTCGACATCTCATGCGTGGAACCAAATTTTCCAATAGCTGCCGCGTATAGTTTCCATAGCAGCGGGGAATACTGCTGCGACGGTCCCCTCTGCCATTCGCAAATCAAGGCAAGTTGCGGAGGCCGCGACGGCATCACGCCACACGCGAGGCAATAGCGATCGTCTATCGATTCTATGCCGAGAGGTGATTTCCCTCACCGGGGTTCGACCGCCACGGTCGCTGTCAGAAGCACCTACGATCCAAAACGAGACTGCAAATGACCACTCCTACAAGCCAGAGACGGCAAGCTTGTCGTCACGAGGCGGAGCCGTTTGCAGAGCGGTGCAGCCGCGGCGTTATCGATGCAGAACCCTGCCCGCGCGAGCTCGGGCGGGAAGTGTCGCCTCGGCGCCGCCGCATGGTGCTCACGGCCTGTGTGCTCGCATCCTCCATGGCGTTCATCGATGGGACGGCGCTGCCCGTTGCGTTGCCGAGATTGCGCGCTGATTTCGGAGCGGACCTCGCCTCCGTTCAATGGGTTCTCAACGGGTATATGCTGGCGCTCGCCTCGCTGACATTGATCGGCGGCGCGCTCGCGGATGTTTATGGCAAGGCGCGCATGCTCAGGCTCGGTTGCGTCCTGTTCGGTCTGGCGTCCGCAGCTTGCGCGCTGGCGCCTTCGCCCGCCTGGCTCATCGCTGCTCGCGTCGCGCAGGGAGCGGCCGCAGCGATCGTCACCCCCGCCAGCCTCGCCCTGATCGGGGCCACCTATCCGCGCGCGGAGCGGAACCGGGCGATCGGCGTGTGGGCCGCGGCATCGGCTCTCACCACCGCCGGAGGTCCTGTCCTGGGCGGCTGGCTGACCGAGACCTTTGGCTGGCCATCTGTGTTCTGGATCAACCCGCCGCTCGCTCTCGTAGCAGTGGGAGTTCTGCTGGCCTTCGCGCCGAAAGATGGCCGCATCCAGCGTAGGTTCGACGTGATCGGCGCCGCGATCCTCGCTTCCGCGATCGGGGCGCTCGCCTGGGCGCTCAGCCAGATCGGCTCCAGTCAAGCTCAGGCCGCCGCGGACACTCCAGCTCGGCCGGGCACGGTGCTCACGATCGTTACCGGGCTTGGCATTGTCGGGCTCGCCGTCTACGCGTTCTGGGAGCTCAGAAGCGAACATCCGATGACACCACCTCGCCTGGTGGAGAATCGCGCCTTCCTCGGGCTGAACGTCGCGACCCTGATGGTCTATGCGGGGGTTTCGATCATGTTCTTTCTGCTACCCTTTGACCTCGTCGATCGCCGCGGCCTGTCGTCGACCGATGCCGGGCTGGCATTCCTGCCCTTCACGCTCGGCGTGGGGCTCTTGTCGAATCTCTTCGGCGGGTTGGCGGACAAGATTGGCGCCCGGGCCATGCTCATCGCGGGACCGGCAGGTGCGGCACTCGCCTATGTCTTGATGGCACTCGGCCGGGAAGAATCCCTGATGCTCGGCGTGATCGGACCCATGACCCTGCTGGGCCTGTCCTTCGCTGTGCTCGTGGCACCGCTCACCGCGTCGGTCATGTCGAGTGTGGATCAGGCCGACGAAGGGCTCGCCTCCGGCATCAACAATGCGGCGAGCCGGATTGCGCAGCTCGCCGGGGTGGCACTGGCCGCCGGCGTCGCGTCTTTTTCCGCCGGCTACGAAGTCGGCCTCGCCGTAGCCGCCGCGACCTCGATCGGCGGCGCCTTTACAGCCTCGATGACCCTGACACCGGCCGCGGCGAAAGCGGACGGCCAGCGAGGGGCTTAGACTGCAGCAGCGAGCACATAGCGCAGATATCGCCACACAACCTTTGACGAGGTGCTGGCATCCCGCATTTGGACGCTATCTGAACCGACGAGCGCTGCTGGTAGCGGCCCCCATCAGAGCGAAGGCCATCCCGGCGACCAAACAGAAGACTGCGCAATGCCGCGAGCGCTCGCGCGAACAGGCTGGTCCGCTTTCCGTCGCGAGACTTCCGCCCGGTGACGCCGTACCGCAGCCCCTCGTACACGCCTTCGCCGTAGCCGCTTGGTATCGCAGCGAGCGCCGGTTCAAAGTCCTGTTCCAGCAATGTCAGACCCGTCTCCTGGGCAAGTGAATCCGCCCCGGCAGATTGAAACATCTCCGGAGTCGATCCGCATGGCATCGTTTCGATAGCCGGAGGTAATTGGAAGGTCGACCACCCCGTGCCTATTTTCAATGCTGAACAAAAAGGAGTACCGCGAATGCCGGCCTACAGGAAAAACCCCGAAGCGGTCTCGAAGTTGACTCCCGAGCAGTACCGCGTCACTCAGACTGACGGGACCGAGCGCCCCTTCGCCAACGAATACTGGGACAACAAGGAGCCTGGTCTCTACGTCGACGTGGTTTCCGGCGAGCCGCTCTTCGCATCCTTCGACAAGTTTGACAGCGGGACGGGATGGCCGAGTTTCACGCGGCCGCTCGAGGCCGCCAACGTCGTCGAGAACGTGGACAGTTCGCACGGCATGACACGGACCGAGGTTCGCTCTAAGCACGGCGACAGCCACCTTGGCCACGTCTTCCCGGATGGGCCGCGCGACAAGGGCGGGTTGAGGTACTGCATGAACTCAGCCTCCTTAAGGTTCATCCACCGCGACCAATTGGAGGGCGAGGGGTACGGCGAGTATTCAAAGCTGTTCTCAAAGCAGGAGGCCTGACGATGGCAGCGACTACAGAACGCGCGATCCTGGCAGGAGGTTGCTTCTGGGGAATGCAGCAACTGGTGCGCCGCCTGCCCGGTGTCGTCTCAACGAGGGTTGGGTACTCGGGCGGCGACGTCAAGAACGCCACGTACCGCAACCACGGCACGCACGCAGAAGCGATCGAGATCTCGTTTGACCCGAGTCAGGCGAGCTTCCGCGACCTGCTTGAGTTCTTCTTCCAGATCCACGACCCGACGACGCCCAACCGGCAGGGAAACGACCGCGGCGCAAGCTACAGGTCGGCGATTTTCTACACGAGTGAGGAACAACGCCGCGTCGCCAAGGAAACCATCGCCGACGTCGAGGCCTCAGGGCTGTGGCCGGGCAAGGTCGCGACCGAGCTCTCTCCCGCTGGCGATTTCTGGGAAGCGGAGCCCGAGCACCAGGATTACCTGGAACGCTATCCGAACGGCTACACCTGCCACTTCGTCCGCCCGCATTGGAAGTTGCCGCGGAAGAACGTCGCCTGACGACGACGACAAGGCGTCATTCAGATGGACATGTAGTCGATAACCGGGCGTGATCACGACGGCTTGCGCACGTCCGTGGGCCGACAGCGTGCGGGGCCCTGGAGCTTCCCGAAGTAAATTTCGTCCCGTGTTCGAACATTCTTCGCTCTTCAGCGGTCCCTTATCCGCGCCCGTTCAGCGGATCGCCGTAATGTCTCCACGCGATGTACTCCTTTCCCGCGTACGGCGCGACAATGAGCCTAGGACAGCGCTGGCTGCGATACCAGCGGCCAGAAAGAACGACTGTCTTGAGGTAACAAATCGGAACATGGTTTCTTTGCCGGCTGGGCCATGCCCTGTTCAGTACCCGCGTCTGCTCGCGCGGGCACGAGTCCTTGCTTTGAACCCAAATACGATCCCGCGCGTAAATCAAACCGCCTGCCACGCGTTATTCCTCGTGAAAGCTATTTATGTTTGCCAATGAACGGTTGGCGCCCGCCGATGTTAATCGCCATCACCATCCAAGAGTATGCTCGTAAGCGTCAGTGGTTGAGAGACCGATTGCGCTCCCCGCATGAACGGGGGAAGCGCAGTTGTGTGGCCAAGAAAATTACTCGTTGGTGAAACCTATGACCGGACAATTCACCAGATTCCCCGTCGTCTTCACCGGCCCCCCCGCAGGGCTCACCAGTAAACCTGACGAACTTTTGGCTTCGAGATCGTCGCCGTCAGTGATCAGTTTCCGTTGATCCTTCGAGATAGCCTCCTTGGTCCACACCGCCAGTCGTACATCCCACATCGGAGAGTATCCGGCGCTGATCTCCGTGAAGTGCGCGAGGATGTCGAGCGAGGGCCCCTCTCCGTTGAGGACGCTCTCAAGCCCCTGGCGGTTCGGATCTGCCACACCCATCTTGCCGTTCACAATCGTATAGATCACCTCAGTCGCGCCGCTCTGAAGAATGTCACTTTCCGCCGGCGCAAAGGTGGACGACTCCAGGGTCGCCGACTCCTC
>NZ_AXAI01000050.1 GCF_000472425.1 Bradyrhizobium sp. Tv2a-2
GAGGAGTCGGCGACCCTGGAGTCGTCCACCTTTGCGCCGGCGGAAAGTGACATTCTTCAGAGCGGCGCGACTGAGGTGATCTATACGATTGTGAACGGCAAGATGGGTGTGGCAGATCCGAACCGCCAGGGGCTTGACAGCGTCCTCAACGGAGAGGGGCCCTCGCTCGACATCCTCGCGCACTTCACGGAGATCAGCGCCGGATACTCTCCGATGTGGGATGTACGACTGGCGGAGTGGACCAAGGAGGCTATCTCGAAGGATCAACGGAGACTGATCACTGACGGCGACGATCTCGAAGCCAAAAGTGCGTCAGGTTTACTGGTGAGCCCTGCGGGGGGGCCGGTGAAGACGACGGGGAATCTGGTGAATTGTCCGGTCATAGGTTTCACCAACGAGTAATTTCCTGGCCACACAACCGCGCTTCCGCCGTTCATGTGTCTCGTCGTAGGAATTGAACAGGAACGTGAACCGCTCATCGAACGGGCCCTTCAGGTGGGGCGAAGAACCATCGCGTCAAAAAACTAGGTCGTGTGCGCGAGGTGCCACTTCGCAGGGATCGCATCGGGCATCGACTGCACCGTTGCGTCCGCGTCGCAAAGAATGTTCGCCGAGACTCTCGCTCGTGTGCCGGACCTCGCCGTAGAACCGGTCAAGATCGCTGAGCGCGAGCGCCGACTGGAAAAGATGCGCAAGGGCCATTGCAAGTCCTCACGATGAATTTGGAATGGGCTGTCGCAACGCGCATGGCACTGCGCACGCCAAACGTTATGGAATAATCCAAGGCCGAGAATCTGAAGGCCGTATCCGGCCGTCCAAACCTCGCCACCTTGTCGCGTTGTGAGCGACTTCGCGGGGAGCGGCGAGGACACTTGGCAAACGCCTTACGACACACCCGCCGTGGGGGCTGCGCCCGCCACAGGCCACCCGACCTCGGCGACGCGGCGCTGCTCCTCGCTCGTGTGGAAAATCGCTCCCCGGTCAGCGCGGCGAGTCGGGCGCAGCTGAGGACGAGGTTCTGGACACGTGACATTTGTGCGCCGGTCGGTGCTCAGCCGATGACCTGCTGTTATCGATTGCATGATCAAGAAACATAATCGCCGCGGCGCGACGCGCCCTAGACTGGCTGAACGGCCGGCGTCAGTGACGGCCTGCATCGTTACCAACCGAATAATCGTTTGCGGTAGACAGAAGGAGGATCAAATGCCCCGTATTGCCATTCCGAAACGCGAGGACGCCCCCGCGGAGTCCAAGCCGATCCTCGACAACGTCGACAAGATGCTGGGCTTCGTGCCCAACCTGCACCGTCTCATGTCGATCAGCCCGAAAGTGCTCTCCGGCTGGGCGACCCTGATGGGATCGCTTGCGAAGACGCTGGACGTCAAGACGAGAGACGGGATCGCGCTGGCGGTGTCGGAGGCCGACGGGTGCGACTACTGCCTGGCCGCGCACAGCTTCACCGCGGGCAATTTGGCTAAAATCCCTGCGGACGAAATCGAGCTGAACAGGGAGGGCCGCTCGAGCGATCCCAAGCGCCAGGCTGCAGTCGCCTTCGCGAAAGCGCTCATCGAGACGCGCGGTAAAGTTTCCGACGCCCAGTTTGCGGCGGTCAGGGATGCCGGGTGGACGGACGCCAACATTGTCGAGATGATCGCGCTGACTGCGCAGTTCCTGTTGACCAACTTCATGAACAACGCGGTTCAGACCCCGATCGATTTTCCCGAGGTCAGTCCCGCGAAGGCAACCTAGCGTGAGGTGCCCTCCTTGGAGAGGGAGGGCTTGAGAATGTTCTCGACGGTCCCCGCGGCCTGGTGTCAAGCGCGTCTACGAGCCGCCCGAGGCCTCGGAGGGCACGAGGGTGCTCGTCGACCGCATCTGGCCGCGCGGGCTCACGAACGAGCATGCCGGCGTCGAGGTGTGGCCGAAGGACATCCCGAGCGCGGGCCTCAGGACCGGGTTTGACCAATCGCCCTGCACGCGAACCTTCCATATGTTGATCGCCAACCATACCGGTTTAGGACGAATGCCGACCCGTTACTGAACGGCTCGAATACATGGTCTGCTTTAACTACCCAGGAGAACTATCATGACAAAGTGTTCGCTTCTGATCGCGGCAGCAAGCTGCTTCATTGTCTTTGCACCGGCGGCAAACGGGCGCTCGGCGTACGACGGCTCCTGGGACCTCGTCTTCGTGACGCAAAAAGGAACCTGCGATTCCAGTTACAGCTTTACTGTCGATGTGACCAACGGATTCGTCACGCATCCCAATCTCGTTAGATTTCGAGGTTACGTCGCAAAATCCGGCGCGGTTCGCGCTTCGGTGACGGTCCAGGATAAATATGCCACGGGTGCGGGCAAATTGTTCGCAACGTCCGGTCAGGGGATCTGGAGCGGCCACTCGGGAACGGCGCGATGCTCGGGATACTGGACGGCGCGACGCAATTGAACGACGCAAAGGCGGCACGCGACCGGGTGCGACTGTGGCGCGAATGCTGGCAGCGCCAAGCCATCTTACGGAGCGGTGCGATTCCTCGGTGAAGTGGAGACCATAATGAAATGATAGTTCCCAGAATACTAGTCGACGTTGCAGTCCTGCTCGGCTTGCTCTCAACCGGCCTCGGCAGGACAATGCGGTTGGAGGAGCCTCATAACCGGCCCATGAGCGCGCCCATCTGGTCGAGTGAAGCCACACCCCTTGATACTAATCGGCTAGCTCTGGTGATTGGCAATTCAACCTATCCCGATGCCGGCTCACCTCTTCCCCAAATGACAAGCGATGCGGAAGGTTTGACAAATGCTCTTCGCAAGAACGGCTTTCTGGTCGACGCCGTTGACAATGCGACGCACCCCGACATGACCCGCGCAATTGATCATCTAAGGGCAAGAGTACATTTGAACTCAATTGTGTTAGTCTATTTCGGAGGTTACGGCGTCCAATCTGACGGACAAAATTATTTAATCCCGGTCGATGCGAAGATCTGGAGTGAAGAAGATGTCCGTCGACAAGGCGTAAGCATCGACCGTCTCCTTTCGCAACTCAAGACTTCCGGAGCACGCGTCAGGCTCGTAGTCATTGAGGCCTCACGTCGCAATCCTTACGAGCGGCGCTTCAGGACTTACTCACACGGACTTGCACCCATTCAAACGAGTGAGAACGCGCTAATCCTGAGCTCAGCGCCGCCTGGCCAGGTCGTCGAAGATCCGGATGAACTACATAGTCGGCTGATGGCCGCTCTTCTCACGCAGATCGATTCTTCGAAGGGGATCGAGGAGGTCTTCAACAACACCCGAGACGCAGTGGTGGCTGCTACTCAGGGCCAACAGATTCCAGCTGTGTCATCTACGCTAACCGAGAGCGTTAATCTTTGGCCGGCGCGGAGCGGCGCTCCCGTGTCCTCCGCCGGCTCTGCAGCTAGCGGTCGCCGCGAGTGATCAAACAGAGTTCTGCTGACCTCGAAAGATCAAAGGATTCCCATGGCGGACGCCACTCAATCATCTCCGCCTTGTTTAGAACCTCCGACGCGTCCTGGCGTCGTCCCATATCGATGACGCCGCATCACTGAAGGTCTTTTTCGCGTTTCATGATCGTCTGTTCCTGCAATGTACTCAGCGACCACGATGTTCGCCACGCCGTGAACACGGCCGACGACGCGCTGCGCAATGCCAAGCAGATCTATGACTGCCTTGGCTGCAGCGCCGAATGCGGCCGCTGCGCGCGCACCATCAAGACGATCATCGACGAGGCGTACAGGAGTGCGCTAGCCTGTCAGGCCGACTGCCCGCATCGCCGGATCATGGATGACGCGCAGGATGAGCCCAAATTCGCGCCCACAGCGCCCTAACTTCCTTGGATTTGCTGGATAGGTGCCTCTCGGTTTCGTACCCGGGGGATGCGTGCCTGCTTGTTCTTCCTCAGAATCGTTTTAAACTAACGAAGGCCAAGACGTGAGCCTCAAGCCTTGGAGTTCATCATGCAGGGCGATCCCAAAGTCATCGAGTATCTTAACAAGGGACTGCGTCACGAGCTCACTGCCATCAACCAGTACTGGCTGCATTACCGGCTGCTTGCCAACTGGGGCGTCTCGGACATGGCCAAGGTGTGGCGCAAGGAGTCGATCGAGGAGATGCGGCACGCCGACCGCATCACCGACCGGATAATCTTCCTCGAAGGCTTTCCCAACATGCAGATGCTCGATCCCTTGCGGATCGGCCAGAACGTCAAGGAAATCATCGATTGCGATCTCGCCGCCGAGATGAGCGCGCGTGTGCTGTACCAAGAGGCGGCGACGCATTGTCATTCCGTGAACGATTATGTCACCCGCGATCTGTTCGAGAACCTGATGATGGATGAGGAACACCACATCGATTTCCTCGAGACGCAGCTTGATTTGATCAACCGGATCGGGCTCGAACTTTACACCCAGAAGCATGTCGGCGAACTCGAGACCGAAGAGCACTGAACTTTAGCGCCGTCTACGACAACCGGAGTTTCGCTCACCACCCATCATCGTCGGTAGGCGCCCCCGTGCCAAGTAGGTGAGATCAGAGCGAGACAGCGGCGGTGTCGCGGCATCGCCCGCCACATGCAGCACTTATGTCGCTGCATGGCCCGGTAAAATGACCGCGCGGGCCGGCGAAACAATTTTACTTTGGTGCCAGTTGAGAAACGCCGACGGGATCTCCGGAGATCAGTTTTCGCGCGGTCCTCCCGATCACCGAATCCACGGCCATACTCGCAATTTTAGGCACGTGAACACCTCTTCTTGGCCGCCAAGAGTTCCGCTCCGGCGAGGCGGCGCGGTGGGAAGCGCCGCGCTAGCGCCGCGGCGTGCCAAGCGTCTCTCAGCCATTCCGATAACAGTCGGCTATCGACTCCATGGCGAGAGGTGATTTTCCTTTCGACCATCATGGCCTCAATCTTCGACCTATCGTCGCCCGCCATCGGTACGGGCCGAAGTCGGCGTTCCGTTGAACGATCGCAGGCCAGGAGGTCCGATATGCAGATCAAAGAGACAATCGGCGTTTCATTACCCGGCTCTGTCAAAGGCCCGCCGCTGGAGGATGTCGTCCTGCTCGTGGATAGCGCCGGCGTCGCGCTTGGAGTGCAGCGTGCGTTCAGCGCAAGGGTGCGGGGCGTCTGCGATGGCGGTAGCGGCCTCATTGCGTCCAGGTACGTGGAGCTCCCGCTCGTCGGGTCCGGCGGCGAGGTCTCGGGGATTTTGTGCCACACCAGCCCGCGGTCCGACACGCGAGCCGCGGTCGCCGCTAGCGGGCGGGCGAGGGTGAGGGCGATACCGGACGTGGCGCAGTTCGTCATTCACGACATCAACAACCTTCTCGCCGTGATCAGCAGCGGCCTGAGGCTGCTTGAGTGCCAGAGCGATACTGCGCTCCGAAAGGCCATCGTCGACAAAATGCAGGAGGCGATCACGCGAGGGGCGTTGCTTAGCCGGCAGCTCCTCGACGCTGCGCGACCGCGCCCCAAGTCGATCGACGGGATTGTCGCAGGCAGTCGCCTCGCAGCGATAGCGGGCACGCTTGACTGGGCGTTGCGTCCCGACATCACGGTCCGCTTCGATATCGCCGCTGATTTATGGGACTTCAACGCTGATCCGGAAGAGTTGTACTTCGCTTTGCTGAATCTCTGCCGAAACTCGGACGATGCTATGCCGGACGGCGGTGTGATCACCGTCGCGGCGCGGAACGTCGAACCTTCCGCTGGCGCAGCCCGGGGATTCGTCGAGATCGTCGTCGCCGACGACGGGGTGGGTATGCCCGAGAAGGTTCTCTCGCGGGCCTTCACTCGGTACTTCACGACGAAGGCTGCGGGCAGCGGCACCGGCCTCGGGCTCCTCCAGGTCCAGCGCTTCGCCGAAGGACGAGGCGGCACGGTCTGTATAGAGAGCGAGCGGGGCGGCGGCACGCTGGTGCGCCTCTTTCTCCCGCGCGTCGGCGATGCGGCGGCACAGAGAAATAACGTCGGCACGGAGATCGCGTGCGCGCCGTCATCCAACGGCGGAGTATTCCACGTCGTCAACCCAGCGACGGCTGCGCCGACGTCGTAGCCGGCGCGAACACCTGGAGACCGGTTCAGCGATGCAGCTCATGATCCCGCCCGGCCGCCTCGACCGTCCGGTCGACTACGAGAAGGACCATGTGCTCGGCCCCGCCGATGCCGCGATCACGCTCGTCGAGTACGGCAGCTACGCGTGCCCGCACTGCAGGGCCGCCAACGAGCGCATCGCGCAGGCACGCGGCCAACTCGGCGACCGCGTCTGCTACGCCTTCCGCCACAGGCCGTTCGCGGACAACAGCCTTTCGTTTCGGGCCGCCGAGCTCGCTGAGCTTGCCCAGACGCCCGAGGCGTTCTGGTCCGCGCACATCAAGTTGATGACGAGATCGATGCGGCTCACAGAGGACGACCTCGTCGCGGTGGCCACCGACCTCGGCGTAAACGCCGACTTCGCGCTCGGCGACAGCGACGCCGTGCGGCGCGCGAGGGCGAGGGTAGAGGCGGACGTCGCAAGCTCACGCGCAAGCGGCGTGAGATTCACGCCGACCTTCTACATCAACCGGCGGCGCTACGACGGACCCTGGGACGAGAGCTCTCTCGTCGACGCGATGCTTGGCACGCTCGGCCACCGCGTCCGCACGGCAGCCCTCGATTTCGCGAGCTGGGGCCCATCTGCCGGCATTTTGCTCGTCCTCGCGACCGTGGCCGCGATCGCCATCACGAACTCTCCGCTCGGGCCGGCGTTCGAGGCGTTCCGGCGCCAGGAGCTCGGCGTGAGCCTAGGCCACGCAACCTTTCGGATGTCCATCCTCCATTGGGTCAACGACGGCCTGCTGACGGTGTTCTTCCTTGTCGTGGGATTGGAAGTGAAGCGCGAGATGACAGTTGGCCACCTCGCAAGCCGCCGCTCCGCTGCGCTTCCGGTCGCCGCCGCGCTCGGCGGCATGGTCGTGCCGGCTTGTCTGTATGCGCTGGTCATCCCTGCGGGGCCGTGGTCGTACGGGTGGGGCGTTCCGATGGCGACTGACACTGCGTTCGCGATTGCCTTGATAGCCGTGATGGGCGCCCGCGTCCCCGTCGAGCTGCGCATCTTCCTCACCGCGGCGGCCATCGTCGACGACATAGGTGCGATCGTCGTCGTCGCCGTGTTCTACTCCGGCGATATGCGTCCGGGCTACCTGGCCGCGGCCGCGGCGGTGGTCGTTGCGCTAGCGCTGCTGAGCCGGTCGAGAGTCTACCTTCTCTCGCCTTACGTCCTGTTGGGCGTCGCGTTGTGGGCGTTCATCTACGCGGGTGGCCTCCACGCGACGCTGGCTGGCGTGCTACTGGCGCTGTTCGTTCCGACGCGCCCGCCTGCCAACCTGGCTGCCCTGATGACGCAGGCAAGCACCATCATCGCCTCCGAGGCCCGCCACGAGGGCGAGGTTCTCAGGCACGGCCCCTCCACCCCGGCGCTGCACGCGCTCGACGCAATCTACGACAGACTTGAATCGCCCGCCGACCGGCTGCTGCGGCACGCCGGCGCGCGGTCGAGCTACGCTGTCCTCCCGATCTTCGCACTGGCGAATGCGGGCGTGACGATCAACCCGGGCGTCTTCGTTGGGCATAGTTGGCTCATGGCCGCGATTGTCGCCGGCCTCGCCATAGGAAAGCCGGTCGGGGTTTTCCTCGCGGCCGCAGCGGCCGTGCGCGCACGCATAGCCGTCAAGCCGGCGGAGTACACGTGGCGGCAGTTGGCCGGGGCGGGAGCCCTCGCTGGCATCGGCTTCACGATGTCGCTCTTTATCGCCGGGCAGGCGTTTCCAAGTGCCGCCGACTTCTCGGCCGCCAAGATCGCCGTGTTCGCCGCGTCGATTCTTTCGGCCGCCGTCGGGACTGCTGTGCTCTGGGGAGCTTCGCGTCAGGAGCTTATCGAAGAGGCGCCGCAGAGCGCCGGCATGCAAGTATCATAGCCCGCCGGACCATAAACAGGAGGTCCTTGGATGATTCTACCTACCGGTGCGACAGTAGCAGTCGCTGACAGCGAGACAGTCCGCCTGTTCCACAATACGGGCGTGAAACCTGGGGTGCATTTGGTCGAGATCACGGCGGATCCGCCTGCGCCCGCCCCCTCAGGCTCGGCTGCGCGCCATCACACCGGCTCTGCCAACCCCGATGGCAGGCGGCTCGACGAGGACGACTTCGCAGCAACGGCGATCAATGAGGCGATGTCGTCGAGCGAACGCCGGCTGAAGTCCTTCGCGAACTCGCCTATGATCTTGCCTCTCAAATCGCGGTGGAAGTGCTTGCGCATCTCCCCCAGGGTCCTGGGGTCGGAGACAACGACCAGGTCTTCTATGGTCCCGTCCAGGCCGCCGAGCTTGTTCAGGCGTCGAGGACACCAGCAACGCTGAGGTATCGTGGCGAACCGTCGCATTTGAAGGAGGTTGAACATGACCCAGGTATATTTCCACTGCTCGAACACGAAGAAGGTTTTCGTCGATCGCTGCGGTGCCGTGGTGGACGATCTTGCTGAGGCGCGCGATCACGCGACCCGTGTCGTGCAATCCCTCACCAGCGAGCGCAGCCTCGAGAATTGGCGTGACTGGGTGCTGCATGTCAGCGACGACCAGGGCGATGAGCTCTTCGTTGTGCCCTTCACTTTCGTGCTCGGCGAGCCGAATTGAGGTCGCCATGCTCTGGGCGATCCTTTGGGGCAAAGCGCATATGTCCCACTTGGAAAGCAGCCGTCTGAAGCCCCGCGAAGACTCTCTTCAGCCTCGGCGCCGCAAGGTCGATGAAAGCGCGCACCTTGATCGGCAGTACCGGCGGCCGCGTAGAGATGGACGGGCAGCGGTGCAGGCTAGAATTCTTTAAGCGATCTCGGCCGCTTCCAGACGAAGGCCTGCCCTTCTAACATTCGGACCCGTCATGCGTTCTTTTATTCCTTCGCGGCCACCTGCGTGGCTTCAAAGTCGGCGTCAACAATCCCACCTCAGCACGAGGAATGACGATCATAATTTCAATAGGAGCGAGAAGCATCCGTGAAAAGTCGCAGCAAATCAATCCGCCAAAGTAACGCTAGCTAGAGGCTGAGTGGCAAAACGTTTCTTCATGTCGGAACGGCCCAATGTAATGACTGAGCTTTCGTTCGTGGTCGTTACGGCAGGTTCGTTGTTACCCGGCCTCGACGGAACATGCGAAGAGCTAAAAGAGCGTTTCTACGACCTGTAAACTCAATTGGTGTGATCGCCGAGGCAGGGGGAGTTGGTGCTTTGCAAGAAAGAGTTGTGCGACTCAAACTCGCCTAGCGCGATCTCGTCAATACCTTTGCGGGCGCGTCGCGAATCGCAGCTTTTACACGAGGGCGACGCCGAGCACATACGCACCGACCAGCAGCGTGAGACCACTAACGGTAAGGGTAAGGTAGATCTGATCCATGGTGACCTCTCCGAAACAGCTTCATTCGATTGGTTGTGATTCATGAGAGCCGCTTCCTTAGATGGTCGTTCTTATCCAGCCCATCCCATAACCATGGTAGCTCCACTGCTCACACAGTGACGCGCCGGCGACCTCTTCTTGCAATTGCCGGCTCGCGGGTCCGGGTTCTGCTGCGACTCTCGGCACTCCGTGCCACTAACTTACTGCTATCTCAGAACGACGACTGAGGCCATCGCACGGTGGTATGGCGCGATCGTACTGAGGGAGGGCCTGATTATACGTTAGTTTATTCCTAGCCTGCATCCGCGCGGCCAATTGAGGCATCAGCCGGATCAGTGCCTCGACATCAAAGCTCGCTGTGAGGACAATCATGTTGATGCCAATCTCGCTGAATGGCTGCGCCCAAGCAGCTTCTCATCGCGAGTCGGCAATAACCCGCGCTGATAAGCAAGCTTGTAGGCGTATGCGGCCGTTAGTCCGTTGCTCATCGCGAGTTCGGTTCCTTTGATGGGATCATCTAGATAGACATACAGGATTTGCTCGCGAATTTCTTTGGTGATCCTGTTGCGGCTATTCCATCTTCCAGTTGTCATTTGGCGCCTCCTTATGCGAAGCAATACACGGCATCGTTACGAGTTGGAGTGGGCGGGAACTGCTGATCGCCCGCGCTCGCGATCAGCCGATGGTCCCCGGCATGAAGCAGCGCGCCTTTGGGTGACCATCCAGGTAGTAAGGGCCAGACCATCGTACGGCCAGCGCGGTTCGGTCCATCCGCGACAGCGTCGTTCGGAACATCAACCCACTCGCCATCAACGCGTACGCGATAGTGACTATCTTCAGTTTCCCGATCTGCGTCATCAACGCGCTTCGCGTCGCTACCATCGCAGCAGGGCCCTTTGCCGCTGTGCAAGCTATCATACCAACTGTTCCACTGAGGGTGCTGATAATCGTGGGCGCGGGCGTGACCGATTGTAGAAATCGGCGGCATGACAGTGAATGCAACAAGCGTTGCATGCCAAATGTGATTGTTCATCTCACACCCAATCCCGGAATCGCTCTGTACGGTCTGGAAATTCATCCATCCTCATCAACACGCGAAGCTTTCTCAGCTCGCCGCTGGTAGTCGTCGGCAAGGGCCTTAAGCTGACCAGCTATCGCTGAGTCGGTCATGGTTTTGGCGGCGCGGAGCAATCTGTGCTGTCTCTAAATATTCCTTGCCTCGTTGTGAGATCTGGACCGTCATAAAGGCCTCGCGCGGTGCTCGGGCAGCTGGTCGAACGCGATCTGGGGCCAGCTCACCCAATTGCGGTCACTTTCCCTGCGAGTTCTGAAGCGATCGAGGCACTTCTTGGAGCAAAGCTGGGTTCGCCACGAGTAGTGCCGGACGAGACCAAACTTGCCATCACAAACGGCGCATCGCGCGGCACTGCCAGATCTAAGGCTTTCGCAGCAATCGGTCATTGGAGTCTCCTCTTGGTACTATCTTCGCTCTTCACCGGCGCACTTAATGAGCCTGTGCGCTTTTCCAACGCATGCAGCCTAAGACAGTCGCGATCAGCGGCTCAATTGAACGTAGGTAAACGTCGGACACCTAAAGGGGGCACCGAACGATACGAAGGGTTATGGCGCTCGCCCCTAAAGCCGACCACTTCCGCAACGGGTTATCGACCGAGACGGCCAGTCTCGCCGGCCATTCGATGTCCGCATTCGTCCGAGAGCAATGTTGTTTGGTGCGCAGGCGAAACGGCGCGCGGGCCAAAGCCAGACCTGTCGGCGTGCCCGACCTTCATCATCTCTTGTTAGCGGCGAGCCGGGCGCGACCGAGAAGGACCAAGAGGATCAAGTGGAGCGCGATCGCCAGAGGTGGACTTGCGCACCGAGATGCGACGCTTAGAATCGTTCCAGCCTAGCAGGAATTTTTTTTACTGTGGGGCTGCAAGCCGTTAGTTTATGCCGTCGAGTGGACAAGCAACGGGCCGTCAGCATGCACGAAAGAACCCGATGTGCGCGGCATTCCAGTGCGCTGATGTGCGCGTTCATTGCACTGCTTTGTCTCGGCGGATTTGCGCGCGCTGACGACGCAACCGCCTGGGACCCAAGCTCCTGGCACGAGATCGAGACAAAATACATTTTTGGCTTCACCACCGGCTCCGGCATCGGCATTGAGGGCGAGAAGGAGTTTACCATCGATAGCATCGGCCGGTTTGGCAAACGCGACGGCCACTACGCCGCGACCGAAACTAAATATGAGTACGAGTTCACGCCCTCCCAGTTCGTTCAGATCGAGTTCGGCGCGCTCGGCTCGACCCACAATATCGGTGGTGTGACCGATCTCGATAACCGCAATGCTGCCGGGTTCGCCGGTGGATTTGCCGAATTTCGCTATCTCGCGCTCGAGCGCACGTCGAGCAATCCACTCTCGATTACGCTCGCTTTCGAGCCGAATGTGAGGCTGATTGACGAGACCAGCGGCGAGCAGGTACACAATTACGAGTTCGAAACCGCCGTCAATGCCGACCTCGAACTCCTGCGTAATCGTCTCTATGCGGGCTTCGATCTGCTATATGAGCCGGAGATCACCTTGACCGCGACGGGTGATACCGTCCGCGAAGCGACCCTTGGCGGTTCGGCGGCGCTTTCGCTTCGCATTGTTCCCGATGTACTCGTGGGCGGTGAGGTCTGGTATTTGCGCCACTATGACAGCGCGACATTATCCGCCTTCACCGGCGACGCCATCATGCTGGGCCCAGCGCTCTACGTTCAATTCACGCCGAAGATGTTCATGATCGCGGCCTGGAATACCCAGGTGTGGGGCCGTGAGATCGGCAATTCCCTGCCGCTTAATCTTTCGGAATTCCAGCGCCAGCGCGCGCGGCTGAAATTTGCCTGGGAATTTTGATCTCTATCCTTCGAAGGAACGCCTATGTCTCACCCTACGCTGATGCCGATCCGCCTGACCCTGGCCGCCATTTGCGCGACTGCGCTTCTGCATGGGGCGCCGGCGCTCGCGCAGCAGGCCGCGGAAGTTCCGCTGAGCTATTCGAACGGCGCGTTTCAGCCGAGCGAGGTGCGCGCGCCTGCCGACAAGCCTGTGGTATTCCGGGTTAAGAATCTCGACGCCAAGGCGATGGAGTTTGAAAGCAAATCGTTGCGGGTGGAAAAGGTCGTCGCTGCGAAAAGCGAGGGCGTGATCAATGTGCGGCCGCTGAAGCCTGGCCGCTACGAATTCTACGACGACTTCAATGAGAAGGCGCGCGGTGCGCTGATCGTGCAATAGGACGCCGTCAAGGTGCTCGCCGCGCTCATCATCGTCTTTCGTGAAGTATTTGAAGCCGGCCTAATCATCGGCATTGTGCTGGCGGTTACAGGCTCCGTAGCGCATCGCTTCCGCTGGATCGGCGGCGGCGTGTTGGCGGGGGTGGTGGCTGCATGCCTGGTCGCGGCGTTTGCCGGCGCATTGTCGCAGTTGTTCGAAGGCATGGGCCAGGAGCTGTTCAATGCCGCCATTCTCGGGGTCGCCGTTGTGATGCTGACCTGGCACAATGTCTGGATGGCGCGCCACGGCCGGGAGATTGCCGTCGAGATGCGCGCGATCGGCCAGGCGGTGGCCGAGGGCAGCAAGCCGTTATTGGCGCTGGCGGTCGTGGTCGGCGTCGCCGTGCTGCGCGAAGGCAGCGAGGTCGCGCTGTTTCTCTATGGCGTCGCGGCCTCCGACGGCGGTTCAGCCCTGAGTCTGATCATCGGCGGCTGCCTCGGCCTCTTACTCGGCGCCGCGGTTTGCCTCGTGACCTATTTGGGCCTGCTGCGAATTCCGCCGCGCGCGCTGTTCGCAACGACGACGGTTCTGATCACCCTCCTTGCGGCGGGTATGGCGGCGCAGGCCGTCGCTTTCCTGGAGCGCGCCAACTGGCTAACGTCGCTCGACACCGTCGTGTGGGACTCGGGCTGGCTGTTGTCCGAGGCCAGCATCCCCGGACGCGCCTTGCACACGCTGATCGGCTATACCGATCAGCCGACGCAAATGCAGCTCTTGGTCTATCTTGCCGTTATCGCGATAACCGGTTGGCTGATGCGGCTGACCGCGCAGGTGCACGGCGGCCACGCCGTTGCGCCGGGTTAGAGCGGGACGGTTGAATCAGTCTGTTTGCGGACTATCCGGCTCACCATCCGCCGCTTCCGTGCTCACCTTCTGACCGCCGACCCGGAATTCGAGAACAGCCAGGGTCATTCGCGTCACTGTCCCTCAAGCGCCCGCCAACCGGCGATGTCTGCTTCACCCCGGAAGCGACTGAATTATTGCGTTGCCGCGAGATGATGCGAAGTGCCAAAACCCGAAATCAACCCGAATGCAAAGCCGGTAGACCCGCCGTGTACCTTGATTTGTCGCTTCGCTCCACCCCTGCGACCTCGCAAGCGCACCCGGTGAAGAGCAGTGTCACTTTGCTGATGGACCGATACCACCAGGTAGCTGCCGGGCGAGGTGCGACATTCCTATCACTGGGAAGGCCGGTCAATTGTAAACTTAGGTATGGTCGTTTCAGACAAAATGCAGTGCACAGATCGACCTCCGTGCAATGGCCCGGTCTATCTTTCCTGACTATGCTTGGATAACGACCGGACAGTCGTCTGGAACTGCCATACGGGAAAGCGCCAAAAAAGCAAGGAACGAGTGATGGGCTGGATGTTCGACAACGTCGAACGTTTGATTGCCCGGCTGCAGAAGCCGGCCAATCACCGTGAGCCGCTCATCTCGGATGATGCGGCGAGGGCCTTACGCGACACGCTTCGACCCGGTGACGTCCTGCTGGTCGAAGGCAAAGGTCGTATTTCCGGCGGCATCAAATATCTCACTCAATCGACCTGGTCGCATTCGGCGTTGTACGTCGGGCCGATGGCGGGCGCCACAACCGGCGGCGAGCCCCACGTCCTGATTGAAGCCAATGTCGACGACGGTGTCGTGTCGGCGCCTCTGTCGAAGTATTTGCATTGTCAAACCCGCATCTGCCGGCCAGTTGGCCTGAGCGAAGCGGACTGCGAACAGGTCTGCCGCTACACATTCGAACGCATTGGTCTCGGATACGATTTCAAGAACATCATCGACCTCATGCGCTATCTATTTCCATGTCCGCTGACGCAGCGTTGGCGTCGCCGAACCATCGCGCTCGGCTCCGGCGATGCTAGCCGCATCATCTGTTCGTCGCTGATTGCGCAGGCATTCGAGGCCGTGCGTTATCCGGTCCTACCCAAGATCACGTACATCGAGAATCAGTCCGCGCGGCGCGAAGTTGCCGCGATCCGTCACTCATCACTCTACGCGCCGCGCGACTTCGATTTATCGCCCTACTTCATGGTGGTGAAGCCAACGCTCGCGCGCAGCTTCAACTATAAGGACATGCAGTGGGCCGATCTTCTCCAGGTTCAGGCCGAGCAAGCCACACCTGCGCCGGAGATAGAACGCGCGATCGCGGCATTGGCATAGCCCGAATTTCCGACGAGGTGAAGCCAGACTATTGAATGCGAAGCCAGTTGTGCTGACGTCCGTTAATGGGATGGTCCGGCCGTGCACCAGCCCCGTCAGTGATAGAAGCTGGCTTGGGGCACCGAAGACAAGGAGCACGCCATGTCACATCTCAATTGCGGTCGAAGCGGCGGCAGTGACTGTGTTCGGTCTATCTATCCGCCCCATCGTCGCAGTTAGCTTGGCGGGCCCTAGTCTTGAGAATTAGGGGCAGCTGTATTGACGAATCGCGCGAACTGACGCCGAAAGCACACGCGAGTGGCGTTCGTGAAGATCGACAATGCCTGATGAATGGTGTTCACTCTCTGAGAAGAGATCCGAGCGAGGTCTCCCTAGTATGCCAATAACAATAGACACATTCATTGGTTCATAGGGAGAAACGAGATGTCCTTCGTCGCGCGACGATTGGCGGCGTTTTCGACCGCCATCATAATGCTTGCTGCCAGCGGAGGCGGCGCACTTTCCCAGAAGAAATACGATGCCGGCGCAACCGACACCGAAATCAAGATCGGCAACATCATGCCCTACAGTGGGCCGGCGTCGGCTTACGGCATTACAGGCAGGACCGAGGCCGCCTACTTTCGCAAGATCAACGGCGAAGGCGGCATCAACGGCCGCAAAATCAACTTCATTTCCTATGACGACGGTTACAGTCCACCAAAAGCGGTCGAGCAGGCGCGCAGACTGGTTGAGAGCGACGAGGTTTTCCTCATCTTCGGCTCGCTTGGCACGCCGTCCAACACCGCCATACAGAAATATATGAACGCGAAGAAGGTGCCGCAACTGTTCGTGCAGACCGGCGCGACCAAATGGAATGATCCGCAGAACTTCCCGTGGACTATAGGTTGGTCGCCCAACTATCAGAACGAGGCACGGATCTACGCGAGGTATATTCTGAAGGAAAGGCCGAACGCCAAGATCGCCGTCCTCTACCAGAACGACGACTACGGGAAGGATTATCTCAAAGGCCTGAAGGATGGCCTCGGCGCCAAGGCTGCGTCGATGATCGTTGCCGAAGACGCCTATGAGGTGGCCGAGCCGACCATCGACTCGCACGTCGTCAAGATGAAGTCGCTCAATGCCGACGTATTCGTCGACATCACCACGCCGAAGTTCACGGCGCAAGCCATCAGGAAGGCGGCCGAGATCGGCTGGAAGCCACTGCACGTCCTCAACAGCGTCAGCACCTCCATCGGAGCCGTCATCAAGCCCGCCGGTTTCGAAAACGCACAGGGCATCATTTCGGTGACCCATCTGATGGACGCGCTCGATCCGCAATGGAAGGATGATCCCGGCATGAAGGCCTTCGACGACTTCCTCGCCGAAGTTTTCCCCCAAGGCAATCGGGCCGATAGTCTGGTGATGACAGGCTTCAATATGGCCCAGACGCTGGTGCAGGTGCTCAAGCAGTGCGGCGATGACCTCACGCGCGAGAACGTGATGAAGCAGGCTGCAAACCTCAAGGACTTCAGGACCACCAACCTGCTGCCCGGCATCAAGATCAACACCAGCCCGATCGATTTCGCGCCGATCAAACAGGTGCAGCTCAGGAGGTTCAAGGGCGACAGATGGGAGCTGTTCGGGCCCACACTAGGCAGCGAAATCGGAGGCTAGAGCGCTTTATTTGGTCATAGCGGCGGTTGTCGATCCGGCGCGACGTCTCCGACCTTCAATGCGTGCGATGCCACCTCCGCCGCGCCCTCGCGCAGCTCGACGTGAAGTCCAGGGACGAACTTTGCGGTCTCCGCAATCGGATCGAGGACGAGCGACGCCGAGATAGTGGGGCGAGGCCGATCTTCAGTGGCGCGATCTCCTTGCGTTGGAACTCCTTGGCTCTGCGACGCGCCGTCTCTGCCGAGCCCAGTGCGCGCGCCAGTATCGGAAGGACTTCCTTTCCAAGGTCGGTGAGCTGCGTCAGCTGGCGTTCGCGGTAGATCAACTGGCCGCCGAGCTCCTGCTCAAGCTTCGCTCCAAATTGTTGCTAAAAAGAAGTCGGTTCCGCCTCCGCCGAATCCGGCAAGATCAAGGGACGGCTGGCATTTCTCGGGCGATGGAGTACGATTTCTCCAGGCTGGAGAGGCGCCGCGCATGTGGCGTGCGAAGAACTTCATCAGCCCACTTCAAGCCGAAGCCTGACGCCGGAGTCTGACAGATGGTGCAGCGGTCGCTGAACCTCGCGTACTCGGATGGTAGTTCTCAGGTGTTGTGGGAGGACGGCGAGCGCGTGTTCACTCGTGGCTGGCGACTGGACGATAATGGCAACCGGCTCGCCGTGCTGCTTGTTGCCCCTGCCGCCGACCACCCATCCCGCTCAAGACTCGATCGCTTCACGCACGAATACGAGCTGAAAGATGAGCTCGACGGGGCATGGGCGGCGCAGCCGCTAGCCCTCATGCGCGACGCTGGTCGGACCGTGCTAGTGCTCGATGATCTGGGCGGCGAGCTGCTCGACCGTTTGCTCGGTGGGCCCATGGAGGTAGGACGCTTCTTGCGCCTGGCTATCGCTGTTACCTCGGCTCTGGGCAAGCTGCATCAGCGCGGATTCATCCACAAAGACATCAAGCCAGCTAATATTGTGGTGGACTGCGCGGACGGACACGTTCGGCTCACTGGGTTTGGCATCGCATCGCGCCTGTCCCGCGAGCGGCAGGCGCCCGAGCCGCCCGAGACCATCGCCGGCACGCTTGCCTACATGGCACCCGAACAAACCGGGCGGATGAACCGCTCGATGGACGCCCGCAGCGATCTCTACGCCCTCGGCATCACGCTGTACCAGATGCTCACCGGCGTTTTGCCCTTCACGGCGGCTGATCCCATGGAGTGGGTGCACTGCCATATTGCCAGAAAGCCGGTGCCGCCAGGGGAGCGGTTAGAGAGTGTCCCAGCGCCCGTCTCGGCGATGATCATGAAACTGCTCGCCAAGACTCCCGAGGATCGTTACCAGACCGCCGGCGGTGTCGAGCGCGATCTGCGACGCTGCCTGGCGGAATGGGAAGCGCGGCGCCGCATCGATGACTTCCCGCTCGGCCTGCAGGACACCCCGAACCAGCTGCTGATCCCCGAAAAGCTGTACGGACGAGATCGTGAGATCGCGACGTTGCTTTCCTGCTTCGATCGCATCATCAAGACCGGTATGCCAGAGTTGGCGCTGATCTCCGGATATTCCGGTATCGGCAAGTCCTCTGTCGTCAATGAGCTGCACAAGGTGCTCGTACCGCCCCGCGGCCTTTTTGCCTCGGGCAAGTTCGACCAATACAAACGTGACATCCCTTATGCCACGTTCGCGGAGGCCTTCGGGAGCCTTGTCCGCCCGCTTCTCGGCAAGGAGGAAGAAGAGCTGAGCATCTGGCGCGACGCCTTTCGCCAGGCGTTGGGGCCAAACGCGGGGCTTATCATCGATCTTGTCCCCGAATTGAAGCTAATCATTGGAGAACAGCCGCCGGTTCCTGTCCTTCCGCCATTGGATGCGCAACGCCGATTCCAATTGGTATTCCGGAGATTCATCGCCGTATTCGCACGGCCGGAGCATCCGCTTACGCTGTTCCTCGACGATTTGCAGTGGCTCGATGCAGCAACGCTCGATTTGCTCGAAGATCTTCTGAGCCGGCAGGACGTGCAGTACATGATGTTGATCGGCGCCTACCGAGACAACGAAGTGGACTCCGCCCATCCCCTGACGCGCAGGCTCGAAGCGATCCGCAAAGCTGGCGCGATAGTGCAGGAGATCACCCTCGCGCCCCTCGCCCGTGAACACTTGGGACAATTGATCGCGGATTCCCTTCACTGCGAGCCGGAGCGCGCCACCTCGTTGGCGCAACTGGTTCACGAGAAGACTGCTGGCAATCCATTCTTCGCTAATCAGTTTATTTATGCGCTTGCCGAGGAGGCGTTACTGATTTTTGACCACTGCAACGCGCGATGGTCTTGGGATCTGAATCGCATTCACGCAAAGGGTTACACCGATAACGTGGTGGACCTCATGGTTGGGAAGTTGACTCGGCTGCCCGTTCGAACTCAGAACGCACTGCAGCAGCTTGCCTGTTTAGGCAACAGCGCGGATTTCGCACTACTTACGAAGGTTTACGGAGGCTCGAAAGATGTAGTGCATCGCGATCTCCTGGAAGCGGTCCGAGTTGGGCTCGTTCTCCAATCAGAAAGCGCCTATAGGTTTCTGCATGATCGTGTCCAGGAAGCGGCTTATTCACTCATACCTGAAACGGCCCGCGCCGAAGCTCATATTCGAATTGGCCGCCTCCTCGCAGTCGGCATTCCGCCAACGCAGATCGAAGAGAAGATCTTCGATATCGCAAACCAGCTCAATCGCGGCTCTCATCTCATAACGTCGAATCAGGAGCGTGAGTGGGTCGCAGAATTGAATCTAATTGCAGGTAGACGCGCGAAGATCTCAACGGCGTATACTTCAGCGCTTTCGTATCTCGGCGTTGGGCGGGCGTTGTTGACTGAGCAGATTTGGGACTACAACTACGAGCTCATCTTCGCCATCGAATATCTAACAGCCGAGTGCGAACTACTGACCGCGAGTAAGAGGGCGGCCGAAAATCGACTTTCGATGCTAGCGCGTCGTGCCAGAAACGGCCTCGATACCGCCGCCGTCACACGTTTGCGGCTCACGCTTTATACCACTTTGGACCAGAGCGATCGCGGCGTCGAGATATGCCTTGAATACCTCCAGCGTGGAGGCGTTGATTGGTCACTTCATCCGACCAGTATCGAAGTACAACGCGAATACGATCGAATCTGGTCCCAGCTTGGAAGTCGACAAATCGAGGAACTCGTCGACTTGCCTTTGATGAGCAATCCGGACTTACTCGCCACTCTAGATATATTGGCCGAGTTTCCGGCAATGCATATCGAGGAGAACTTATCTTCGCTCGTTGTTTGTCGAATGGTGAATTTGAGCCTCGAGTATGGCAACAGCGATGGGTCATGCTTCGCTTATGTATGGTTCGCCCAGATCGCCGGACCTCGCTTTAGCAACTATCAGGACGGTTTTCGTTTCGGCCGGCTTGGCTATGAACTGGTAGAAAGGCGCGGCTTAAAGCGCTATCAAGCTCGAACGTACATGTCCTTCGGGAACATCGTCATGCCGTGGACAAGACATGTCTTAGAGGGACGTGATCTGGTACGTCGCGCCTTTGCTACCGCCGACCGCACAGGGGACATTGCATTTGCGGGTTATAGCTGTACTCACTTGATAACCAACCTTTTGGCAGCGGGAGACCCGCTTGCTGAGGTCGAACGGGAAGCCGGGAGGGGTTTCGAGTATGCGCAGAAGGTTCGCTTCGGTTTCGTCATTGACAATCTCACCATGCAGCTCGGATTTATTCGGACCCTTAGCGGACTGACTCCGACGTTTGGCTCCTTCAACCACGAGGGATTCGATGAGCTTCGATTCGAGCGCCACCTAGCGAGTAATCCCGTCTTGAAGCTGCTCGAGTTTCGATATTGGGTCCGCAAGTTACAAGCCCGTTTCTTCGCTGCGGATTATGCTTCCGCCATGGATGCGTCATTGAGAGCGCATCAGCTACTTTGGACCTCACCATCACATTTTGAAACGGCAGAGTATTGCTTCTATAGTGCGCTTGGCCACGCGGTAGTATGGAATTCCGCATCTCCGGAGGAGAAACAGCAACATTTTGAGGCTCTTGTGGCCCACCACAAACAACTCGAAGTATGGGCGGCGCGCTGTGCGGAAAACTTCGAGAACCGCGCTGTGTTGGTTGGTGCGGAGATTGCCCGGATTGATGGCCGCGCGTTCGATGCCATGAAGCTTTACGAACAAGCCATCCTTTCGGCACAGGCAAACGGCTTTGTCCACAACCAGGCGATTGCCAACGAGATTGCCGGGCGTTTCTACGCGGAGCGCGGTTACGAGAAAATCGCGGCGACCTATTTGCGGGCCGCGCGGGCCTGCTACCAGCGCTGGGGAGCCGACGGAAAGGTTCGCCAACTCGATGAGCTTTATCCGCACCTCAAGGTGGACAAGTCGATCCCGGATTCCACGGCGACGATAGTGACNCCCATCGAGCAGCTCGATTTGGCTACCGTAATCAGGGTCTCGGAAGCAGTGTCAGGCGAAATCGTTTTCGAGAAGTTAATCAACACGCTCATGAGTTTGGCGATCGAACATGCGGGCGCGGATCGAGGTCTCTTGATTCTTCCGCGAGGCGACAAATATCAAATTGAAGCGGAGGCCAC
>NZ_AXAI01000051.1 GCF_000472425.1 Bradyrhizobium sp. Tv2a-2
CTACGCGGTCGGCCTATGAAGACCGAGACTGCAGCCCGCGAATCTGACCGACCGCTACGGCACTGTTGGGGGTGCGCGTCCGGTCAGCTTCGCTCCGTCGAGCGACACCATCAAACATCAGACGTGATCTCTCCGGCAACCGCTTGACCATGGGCTAGCGAAAGTGCCAATTGCCTCTAACGATCGGGTACTTCACCTGCGCGCGATCAGATCGGAACGCTGCGCGGCATCAGATTGGAATACCTGCGCGCGATCATTGGAATCCGCACTTATGGACACTCGACTACTATCTTCGGGCCTTTGATCGGGCTAGTCGGGCTACTGCTTGGCGAAGTGTGCGGACACCGAGTTTTGCTCGCGCAGCATCCAGACGGCCGTGCGCTCAGAGATGCCAAGAATGTTGCCGATTTCCCAAGCAGACTTTCCGCGAGAAGACCATTCGAGACATTCGAATTGTCGAGAAGACAACAGCACCCCATCGACAACGCGATCGGACCTCAGGGTGAGCCTGGCGCTCGCATGAAAGAACATCGCGAGTACCCGTAGAACGTTCGCGTGCTCGTCTATTGTGCGCTCAAAATCGATGCGTCGCTCGTTGGTCGCAAAGGTCAGCGCCGAGATCGCGCCTCTACTATCGTGGATTGGAATAGTGAATCCGCACCGAAAGGCGAACCTGGCGGCCTCTTCAAATAGCTGGCGCTGTGATTTCGACTGAAGTCGCAGTCCGAGCCCAAGACCCCATCGAAACGGCAGATCATGGCGGATAGCCTGGCCAACAACAAGATCGAAGCGTTCATAGTGATGCCATAGGTAACGTGCTGTCCGTAATGGCGGATATGTCGAGCTTACCTTGGGGGATTTGGCCGGTTCGGCCGGTTCATGCGGCAGCGCAAGATATGCAAACGAAGAGAAGTTCAGTGCGGCGGCAATATCCGCCATGCTGCTCTGAAGTTCGTCCGGGCCGGTGCTTTCGGTAACTCGATCGACAAACCTTTGAAAAGCGCGATGCATTCGGCGTCCCTGACAACAATATCGTGCCACGTCAGGACCTACTGTGCGAGTACCCGTAGCGAGCTTCCGTCCAGCCCATGCTCCGCTGTGAGGAATCCTGCGCGAGGGGATGAAAATCGCGCAATTTCTGCGTCGTTTCGCCGATTAGTTTGCAATTTCACAGCGCGCTTCCGGTTAGAAGAGGTTGTCGAAGCATGGAGATGGCAAGTGAAGGTCGGTGTTCCCAAGGAAATCAAGACGCACGAGTATCGCGTGGGTCTTACGCCTGGAGCCGTCCGAGAATATGTGGCGGCCGGCCACAGCGTTCTGGTAGAGACCAACGCCGGTGCGGGTATCGGCGCGACGGACGACAATTATCGCAAGGCTGGCGCAACCATTCTGGAGTCCGCTCGCGAAGTATTTGCATCGAGTGAGATGATTGTGAAGGTTAAGGAGCCTCAGCCCTCCGAATGGGTTCAGCTGCGAGAGAGCCAGATACTGTTCACATATCTGCATCTCGCGCCGGATCCCGAGCAGGCCAAGGGCCTCCTGAAGTCGGGATGCACCGCTGTCGCCTATGAAACTGTGACTGATGCTGTTGGCGGCCTGCCGCTGCTTGCGCCCATGAGCGAAGTCGCGGGCAGGCTTGCAATCGAGGCCGCCGGTGCTGCCCTCAAGCGGTATGCGGGGGGGCGGGGGTTGTTGATCGGTGGGGTGCCTGGTGTTCAGCCGGCCCGCATCGTGGTGATCGGAGGCGGCGTTGTTGGTACGCATGCGGCTCGCATGGCAATCGGCCTCGGTGCCGAGGTCACCATCCTGGACCGTTCGATACCGCGGCTTCGCGAGCTGGACGAACTGTTCGAGGGGCGAGTCCGGACCAGGTTCTCGACAATCGATGCCGTTGAGGAAGAGGTATTCGCGGCTGATGTTGTAATCGGCGCCGTGCTCGTTCCTGGCGCAAGCGCGCCGAAGCTTGTCGGCCGCCGCATGCTGGGTTCGATGCGAAAGGGTTCGGTAATCGTTGACGTCGCCATCGACCAAGGTGGTTGCTTTGAGACATCGCGTCCGACGACTCATGCTGCTCCAACTTACGAGGTCGAAGGCGTCATTCACTACTGCGTTGCCAATATGCCCGGAGCGGTTCCGCGGACCTCAAGCCAGGCGCTGAACAACGCGACTCTGCCATTTGGTTTGGCTCTCGCCAGCAAGGGATTTGCAGCTGTGCTCGAAGATCCGCATTTGCGCGCAGGCCTGAATGTCCATCATGGCCGCCTCACTTGCAGGGCTGTGGCCGAGAGTCTCGGTCTCCCATTCTCGCCGATCGACCAGGCTGCGGCCTGATCCCCGAGGCCCCTGGTGGGGCGTTTCCTCCCAGACTTGATGGGCCACTCCCTGCGGGAGTGGCCCCTTTTTTTGGGGTGGCAGAATTCTTCGACCTGCTCTCAAGAGTTTCTGATCGGGTTCGGGCGAGCGCTCCTGCTCGACTTGGTACTCGATCTCCAGTTCTTGCAGCCCGCTGCACCCGGTGGGTGAAGGCGGCACCTCGAGCTCGGCCGCATTTCAGCGTCCTGGCGAGGCGGCCTGATGCCCGACAAGCAATATGGACCACACAGGAGCTTCGAGCGGTCAAGCTTTGGAATGAAATCCAATACAGCAAACGACCTCTCCTCACCGATCGATGCCGAAGAGGTGTAGCGAAAAGGATTGCGCTCGCTCCAAAGAGGCGCTCGCAGCAAAACCAACGAATATGTTCTTAGCAAACGGCTTGGAGGACGTTCGGCTTAAGTGCCCAACCTTTGAACCTCCTTGACCTGTCAGCAAACCTATGGTGAGTTACTGGCGAGTAACGTGAGTAATCGACAAGTAATGTTTCTACCCAGAACTGATAGATTCTCCGCTTTGACGCCGCGCTTTGGTTCAATCCGGAACAGTCTGCCAGCTCTCTGATAAAAGTCCGATATGCTCTCCAGCATAAACGGCGTGTTGTCTGAGCAGTCGATTGCCACCGCCGAGTGATCTCAACGTGCCGCAAGCCCCATCAATTCGATCGAGCCGAAGGAGTGCGTTCCGAAAGAGACGTATTCTCCCGTTTTGTGGGTACGCCAGTTGTAGCTACAGCGGCGCCTACTGTTAACTCAATCGAGGTCACAACATGAGTTATCGTGCAGCAATCGTTGGTGTCGGCGCGACGTCGTTCGGAAAGTTTTTGGATCGTTCGATCCGAGATCTATCGGAGGAGGCGGTCCGAAGTGCCTTAGCCGATGCCAGTGTGAATACGACTGATGTTGACCGGGTCTATTTCGGCAATGCTGCGGCCGGGTTGATAACCGGGCAAGAGATGATCAGAGGGCAGGCCGCGTTGCGCTTCTCCGGATTGGCGGGCACGCCTTTGGTCAACGTGGAGAACGCCTGCGCGACTGGAAGCTCTGCTTTCCATCTTGCATGGGAGGCGATTGAGGCAGAGCAAATTGACGTAGCCGTCGTCGTGGGCGCGGAAAAGCTGTCACACAAGGATAGATCCGTATCGCTAAGCGCGTTTGCCGGCGCGCTCGATCTTGAAGAAGAGCTGCCAAGCCACATCGGTACCGGCAGCGGGGCCGTGACTATGGACGTCTATGCTGAAAAAACGCGGCGTTATATGGAGATCTCGGGCGCAACCGTGGAAGATTTTGCACAAGTCGTGGTCAAAAGCCGAAAGGCGGGTCGGCTCAATCCGATCGCCCAATTCAAGACCGAAACGACGGTAGATGAGGTCCTAGCGCAGCGCCGTATTAGTGGACCGCTGAGGTTGCCCATGTGTTCAACCATGAGCGATGGTGCAGCCGCTCTGGTCATGTGCTCAAGGGCGTATGTATCGCAGATGGGGCGTGCAGGTCCGATTTGGGTAGCGGGATCGGTGCTCGTTTCGGGGTTTGCAGATTCATCCAAGAGCATTTGCGCGATACGTGCGTCGAGAGAGGTCTACGATCGTGCTGGCGTTAGCCCGCAGGATATCCAGGTGATTGAACTGCATGATGCGGCCGCGCCAGCGGAGCTGATGCACTACGAAAATCTTGGCCTCTGCGCCCCGGGCGGCGGACCTGATCTGCTGAGGAGCGGAATCACTGGAATCAACGGGGAGATCTCGGTAAACCCGAGCGGTGGATTGCTCAGCCGCGGGCACCCTCTTGCAGCAACAGGCGTCGCCCAAATTATCGAGCTTGTTCATCAGCTTCGAGGGACCGCTGGCGCTCGGCAACGGGAGGGGGCAAAGGTTGGCTTAGCCGAAAATAATGGTGGTCAAATCGGTGGAGATGCTGCCGCGGCCGGAGCTGTAGTTCTCTGCCGCTAGAATGTCGCGGGAATGAACTCCTGGGAGTCGCGTACGAAACGTTGCTTTGAGTTCTGGGCAAGCGTTCTGTTTCTCTCTCGATAAGTGCAGCCAATCTCCAACCGAACAGCTGAAAACCTTTGGAGTTCGGATTGTCAGTAGTAGCTATGTCGCAAACTTCGACGTTTTAAGAGGGTTGCAAGCGATGTGTGGACAGGAAGTTTTTGCAAGCCCGCTAGAGGGGCTCAAAGTCATCGAGTTGGGGACAATGATCGCAGGCCCCGTCGGATGCACGCTTCTTGGTGACTTTGGCGCAAACATTATAAAGATCGAGCTACCAAAGCAGGGAGACGCTCTCCGCCATCTTGGCCCTTTTGTCGACGGAGAGAGCCTCTTCTGGAATGTCGACGGGCGCAACAAAAAGTCTGTTGCTATCGATCTGCATCATCCGGAAGGGCAGGATTTGGTAAAGCAGCTGGTCGCGCAGGCCGACGCAGTCGTAGAAAATTTTCGACCCGGCACATTGGGGAAATGGGGCTTGGCTTTCAACGATCTGATCAAGATCAATCCCAAGCTTGTAATGGTGAGCGTGTCCGGGTTTGGGCAAAACGGGCCCTATGCATCCCGAGCCGCGTACGACCGAGTAGCAATAGCATTCGGGGGACTCCTGAATATAACGGGGTATCCCGATCGGCCGCCGGTCCGCCCGGGCCTGCCAATGGCCGACTATCTAACGGCGCTATTTAGCGCTTTCTCGCGCTCATGATGGCGCTGTACGAAAGGGACGTTCGGGGCGGCCAAGGCCGGCACGTGGACCTCGCTCTCTACGAGAGCATCTTTCGATTTTCAGAGGCGCTGACCGCAGCTTACGATCGACTTGGCGAGGTTCGCCAGCGCCAGGCTAACGTTACTCCAGCGGCGGCTCCCGGGGAGCATTTCGAGACAAAAGATGGACGTTTTCTGGTGCTTGCAGTCGCGAACACGCCGATGTTTCATCGGTTATGTAGCGCGATGGATGAGTCCTCTTGGCTGAATGATCCGCGATACGCGACCCCTGAGGCGAGGTGGCGACATATAAGCGACTTAAATGAGCGCGTCAGATGCTGGGTCAATTCAAAGAGTGTTTCTGAGTTGCAAGAAAGGTTAGATCAGGCGGGCGTTGCGTATTCGCTGGTCTATTCTATCGAGGATATTTTTGCTGATCCTCACTTTGCGGTTCGTGGCAACATCGTCACAGTCGATAGTCCACGCATTGGACCTATGAAGATGCAAGGTGTCGTGCCTCGGTTCGTCGGTGTGGAGCCGCGTCCAATATCTCCTGCGCCGGAGCTTGGGCAGCACACAGCAGACGTGCTTCGCAGCATGCTGGGATTGTCGGACGATACTGTGAGAGCGCTCGCCGAGCGGCAAATCATCGGACTCAGCCACGATCGGTGACTTCTGATTCAAGATGCTGTGGGATTCAGATTGAGCAGTTCACTATTTCTCGCTTGCTTGACGGTGGTCTCGATGTTTGAGAGATAGAATTGCACTGTCAGCGCTACGCCGCATGGAGTATTCAAAGCTAATGGTTTACATACCGGATGGGTTAGTCGCGTTCGTTTGGTGGCGCGATGTCAGTCAGCCGGTCATTTTGAGAGTCGGATTCGTCTTAAGGAGCCATTCCAGTGAGGCGGGAGCTCAGTCAACGTAGCTGATGGATACACGCTTGCTGTTGCTCCATGGAAAATCGTCGCACCTAAGGCCTCGGGCGGCTAAAATGACTGAATACTTTGAGCGGAACGTCCACCCGGCCAGTATCGTTTTGGTGCCGAACCACTAATCTGCACCAATGTCCGAAAGGTGTTAAGTGCTTCACCGACCTGATAGCCTGCGGCAACCCGAATCTAGCTGCGTCTCAATGGAAGGGAAAGTGCGTTTCATTGAGCGATGCGTACCGCTGTGAGTAGCGCATGAAGTCCGCAAAAATTCGTCGCTGGCGCGCGTCGGTGCCGGAGATAGATGAGCAATACGCGATAAAGCGCCGTTTGCTCATCAGAGAGGCGGGGCGGGCATTCAGTCGGAATGGGTTTCACAACACATCGCTAGATGAGGTTGCTCGGTCGCTCGGCGTCACCAAGACTGCTCTCTATCGTTACATCACCGACAAGAATGAAATCCTCTACGAGTGTCATAATGTGGCGCTTGAGGCGGGCGAACGTATTTTAGCAAAAATCCAGACGGAAAAGGTGAGGCCGCTTCAGACTCTCCGCCTATTTATTCTCGAGTTTCTATCGTTTCTTACAAGTGATCTAGGGAGCTACGCGGTTCTCAGCGAGCCTCTAATTTCGCTGCGTGAACGTGAAAGAAGGTTGATCAGAGCGCGACGTCGGAAGTTTGACACCGCGCTACGAGTTATCATTGGGGAGGCAATTCAGGCGGGAGAAATACCAAGGACAGATCCTGGTTTGGCTGTCGCCTTCATCATGGGAGCGATCAATTCGGTCCCGCGGTGGTTTGATCCTTCGGGCAGAATTACGGGCGATGATATTGCAGCTGTGTTTTCCGAATTGAGCATTTGTTTGTTGCACGGTGATGCCAAGCGTCAGGAATAGAACCAGCTCGTTGCCAGGACGAAGGGATGGCACTGCTTGTCGAGATGAGGCTATGTCGGCCTCCGGCGCTTTTGGTTCAAAGAATGAACTTCGCCGGCCCCGCAATCACTTATGTTTCGAGTACGACAACACGAAACTGTAACGGCCGCATCCCGAATGGCTCAGCGCCATGCGAAACGTTGACGGTCCAAACCGACGCAGGAATTCGCAGCGGCCGCCCATCGGCAGATCGTCGCCATACCGAAAAACTATGGGCGAAGTAGTTCGTCAGGCTGGACTGCCCTCTGGAGATCCCGCGACGCCGCCGAAGGCCTGCGGGTGACCGAAATTAAGGCGAGGGCGTTGAATTGAGCGACCAGAGATTGCGAATTGGCGCTACGACCTTGCGGTCGACCCTTCGCGGGGGATCGCGCGAAAGCTTCAGGTTACTCAATCAGGCGCAGAATTTCAGCCCGGCCGTGGTGGAAATTATGAAATTCGGCTTTAAGGCGTCGTATGATTTGTGCCATCACAATCCACGGTCTCGCGGAGTCCTGAATGGCATCGTTACCCCCACGCTCTCTCGGAATACTCCGCCTGGAACGGGGACTGCCGCCGGGCGCCGCACCGTGGATGCTGCCTCCCGGTTACTTGTTGAATCCCGCTACCTTCGACTTCGAGGTCATCTGGGAAACTGTCGAGGGAGCTTGGGCGGACGTCGTCATCCGCGGCGACCGTGGACTCGAGCCGGCATGCACCGCAGCCGCCAAGCGCCTTGTAGAGCGAGGCGCCGTCGCAATAACGTCCAGCTGCGGCTTCTTTATTCGGCATCAGGCGGCGGTGGCCGCCTCGGCCAATGTTCCAGTGGCGACTTCGAGCCTGCTTCTGGTACCTGCTTTGCTTCGCCAGCTGTCGCCCACCGCCAAGCTGGCCGTCTTGACTGCCGACTCGACGTACTTGGCTGAAGATATGCTCGGGCTCGACAATCCGAAGGACCGGGCCAGGGTAGTTATCGCCGGCGTTGAGGGTGGCACGTTATGGCGGAACGAACTGCAGCGGCCGCCGCCACCGACCGAGGTCTCCGATATCGAAAAGGACGTTGTCGACTGCGTCCTGCAAATCCGGGCCGCTCATCCGGAGATCGCAGCTATTTTATTCGAGTGCACAGCCTTTCCGTGCGTGGCGCCAGCGATCCGCCATATGACAGGCCTGCCTATCTACGACATAACGACTCTGTGCCGGATGACCATGTCGACCGTCGTCTGAGAGCGCGTCGCGTGTCATGGACACAGCGCGTTGTCGCTTGGAGAAAGAGTTGGCATTCGCCCGAGGCACTGTTGGGTTGAGGTGAGAGCATCGAGGGCCGCGCTGTCGGTTTCGGCCTCGTCCATCGAGCGGACCAGCGCGAGCTACGTGGCTGACCGATCGGGGTGGAGTTGGGGGCGTACGCGTCAGCAGCAGGTGTTCAGGGGGGCTTGTCCAGCGTGCGCTCCAAGTGCCGATGGTTATCCCGGCCGGAACCACGCGAGCTGCGCATATACGCATTCCCTCAATCTCTACTCGCGCCAAAAAAGAACGGCGTCGCTTCTTCCTGAGTGTCATGTTCCGTCCTCACAGCTACTGGCGGATGAGCAGCCTTGTCCGCTGATGCAGAGATCATCCGCTCGACAACGTGTCGTGCAAGCAGCGTCGCACGCAATGAGCTGGTCCAAGCCTGAAGCAGCTGCCGCTAGGACGTACTGCTATTTTATCGTCGCTGTTTGCATTTGCGAGTACCGATCGAAACGCAAACGTTGGCCCCTGACGGATGCATTTTCGCGGCACTTTCAACGACGCAACAGTTCGTCGCGACATTCCACGTTTTCGTTCCAGCGTACCGATCCGAACGGGCGCTCCAGCATGCGATGAATGCGAACGGGTTCGGGGCCAATGTGGAAAGTTGCTGCTTTCTGATCCAGCGCGCGCTCGGATTGGGTGGAGCGATTGCGCTGGCGCAGGTAATCGAGCCATGTTGGGCAGTGGTAGCGCTCCCTCCACAACTCAGGATCAGCGATGTCGCGCCCAATTGACCAGCCATAGGCCCCATTACGTTGGCGGATCAGCTGTACGTCCTGCATGACGTTGTGGAAGGCGCGCGCATTCTCCGGAGCGACGCGATATTCAATCTCCACCACCAGTGGCCCGCTGCGGTGGGTGAGCGGAAGCCGAACCTCTGGATCGGCCAGCATATCGGCATTCTCGCTACGCGCGCTTATACGCGGCATGCGCAACCAGAGGCCAAGCAGTGACGAGAGCGCCATTAGTGCGGCGGAGACAAGCAGCGTTATCTCGACGCCGGCGGCATCAGTGAGACGGCCCCAACCCCAACTTCCGACGCCAATGCCGCCTGAAAACGAAGCCTGATAGACAGCTAGCGACCGGCCCGCGACCCAGCGCGGCGCCGAGAGCTGCACGCCGATATCGAACAATGTGAACGCCAGAGTCCACATCGCGCCGGTCATGACCAGTGCGATCATGGTCAGAATGGGCTCGCGACTCAATGCCACTGCTGCGATCGCGAGACCCATCGAGAGCACACACACGCGCACCGCGGCTTCGCCGCTCATGCGTTTGCGTACCTCGCCGATACAGAGTGCTCCAATAACCGCCCCAACGCCAAAGGCGCCTAGCATAACCCCATATGTCTGCGCACCACCACGCAACAGATCGCGGGCGACCAGCGGCATGAGGGCCGTGATCGAGGCTCCGATCGCACCGGTTGTCATGGCGCGGGTCAGCACAATCTTTATCGACGGTGAATTGGCGATGTAGCGTACCCCCGTAGCGATGGCGCGGGTCAGTTGTTCAGGCGGCAGCCGCGAATGCTCTGTGAGGCGTTTCCATAGGAACAACGCTATCATCAGCGGCAGATAGAGCAACGCGTTAGCCGCATAGGCGGCAACCGCGCCCGCGATCGCAACCACAATGCCACCTATCGCGGGCCCAAAGCTGCGCGCTATGTTGTAACTGATGCCATTGAGTGTAACCGCCGCTGGCAGCGCCTCGGCCGGCACTTGCTCGCCGACAGAGGATAGCCAGGCAGGACCCATTAGTGCCGCGCCGCTGCCGACCAGGAAGCAGAGGGCAAGTAGTAGATTTGGCGTGGTGAGATCCCACCACTCAAGTGCAGTCAGCGCGGTTGCGCCGCAAAACGAGATCAAGAGCGCAACTAACGTCACGACTCGGCGGTCATACATGTCGGCAACGGCACCGGCGGGCAACGAGATGAACATGACCGGCAGCATCAAGGCCGTTTGCACTAGCGCGACCTTATCAGCAGACGACGTCATTTCCGTCATCGCCCATGCCGCGCCGACTCCGCGGATCAAGATTCCGAGATTCGACAACAGGCTAGCCAACCAGATGTGTCGGAACGGAGCATACCGTAGCGGTGCGGCGATGCCGTCAACGCTAAGAGTGTGGGGCTTGAGCAGATCAGTCATATCGGGTCCCGCCTGGCTCGCGATGCTTGGTTCCGCACCACGATCTGAGAACGTGTCCCGCTAGCAAGTGCGATCGAGTATTCTCAACTCTGTCTAATTTGAGCTGCTTGCGTGCGAAACGCGCCTGATCCCGGCGAGAGATGTGAGGAATGGTTTGCAGGTGCGAGTTGCTACCTCGCGTACCGCAATCCGCCTGTCGCCCTGTTAAAACAAGCGCCAAGTCGCCCGCGTCTTTCCTATTCGGTTTCATCGGCATAGCAGCGCTTTGTTTCCAGCTAGGGCGCATGAGGTCAGTCCGTCGGGTAGAAGCACATCCTGATCGGCCAAGAGACTCGCTGCCTTGTCCGCTCGGGGGAAGGCGGCGTACCTTCCGAGGAAATCAACCTCGGCTGATGCGGTCTTCGAGCGTCCGGACGGAAACCCCAACTGTAAGCAGCTGTGTCACAAGGATACATTCGCCAAAGTCTGAAAACGACACGGCTCTCCGCACTCTCCACGATTGGTTTGATCCGACCGAGAGCGACAAAACTGACCTCGATCGCGCGCTCGGCAGTAGGTGGCCCCAACACAGCAGTCGGCCGCCGCGACCGCTCCGACTGGTCCCCTGGGCTCGTAACGACTCCTATACGACCGAACGGAAAAGTCATGCGCTCGCCAGTATATCGGCGATGAATGCAGCAGCCGATATATTGATTGCCAGCTCTCTAACACGACTACTTGGCATCCAGGCCGCGCGCGCTTCGGTGGCGTGGATGCGACACTCATCTTGCAGATGGTCGCCATCGGGAGCGGTCCGTGATGCCTCATCTTTAAGGCCCGGCCGACCTGGGCGGGGCTCAGTTGCGCCAGGCAGAGTATGCGCAGTTCAAAGCTCGAAAAGCTTCCTTGGCGCCCGGGTTAATGCTTCACCGCCGGTCTCGGTAACTCGGAACGTCTCGCTAATCACATAGCCAAAGTCTTCTTCCACCCAGTTGCCCAGCATCAGATGGAAGGTCATATTCGGCTTCAGCAGCGTCATGTCGCCATCCCTGAGGCTCGCGGTCGGTTCCGACCAGTCGATTCCAATGGCGTAACCGCAGCGCGAATCTTTCCTGAAACCCATCTTTTCAATCGTGTTGTAGAATGCGTTTGCGACGTCACTGCAGGTTGCACCGACCCGGGCTGTTTTCAGTGCGGCCTCCAGACCTGCGGCCTCAGCCTCGTGAATACGACGTAAACGGTCGGAAGGCTTGCCGATTATGTACGTCCGCATCAGCGCAGATGTATAACCGTGCCGGACACCGGCTAGCTCGAGGTTGACTTGCGAACCGTCGCGAAAGGTATCCTCGGTCCAGCGAATATGGCATGTACCCGTACGAGGCGAGGCGCACAACAAGAAGTGGGCAAGTGCCGTTCCAGGCTTGCCGTTGGCACCGCGCACCAGCGTTCCAATGATCTCAGCGGCCGCGTCAGCTTCCCGCACACCAGGGCGGATAACTTCTGCCGCGCGCATAATTGCCGCATCGGCTATGGCGGCAGCTTCTCTCATGACCGAAATCTCGAGGTCAGACTTAATTAGCCGGATCCAGTCTATAGCTTTGGAGAAATCCGCGACCGTCTTATTTGACAGTCGTGTTTTGAATTTTTCTTGCGCCTGTCCCGTTTTCAGCGTCAAGAAGCCAGGTTCGAGTCCCACGCCGCGCCTTGCAAAGCCCTTGTCAAGGAGGAAATCGATGATCACGTCGTAGCCATCCCGATTAGGGTTGGCGATGAGATCTTCTGGATAGCCGATCACGTTACTAGGACTGAGGAAGGTCTGATGGAGAGCCGCGGGCGCATCACACTGACGCAGGATGAAAGTCGGTTCGTCCTCCTGAGCCGAAATGACCAGGCCCTGCGGGACATACCACGAATAGGCGGTATGACCCGTAAGATACGCGATATTGGAAGGGCTGCTTACGACAAGTGCATCAATATCGCGTCTTTCCATCTCCGATTTCACCGCGGCAAGCCTGCGCAGGTATTCTGCTCGTGGGAATACCTGCGGTCCTTTGCTTATCGTCATAGTCTTCGCTCCATCATTTTATACTATGTGAAAAGGACGAAAGCCTTGGTTCGCTGAGCGCGCCGATTCGATCAGCTTCGTATGCCGGCCCTTCAGCCCAGGTGCGTTCGTAGAGACCCATTCGATGATATTGCTTGGTGCTGCTCTTGTTGTTTCTACACATGCAGTAAGTGGCCGAGTTGGACAGAACTCCCGCGCGACCGTTTTGCACCTGTCGCCACTACGCGCCAAAATATGGGAGGTCACCGCTAAGGGGTGTCGGACCAAAACGAGCAGCTGCGGCTGCGATCTTGCGTGAATTCCGGCACCTACGCTTGCGAAAGCGTCTTGCAGGTGCAATAAGCGGTGCCAATGAGAACTGCGGCGGTCGCATGCCATTATTAGATGATGGTCGAGCAAGAACGGCTGCATCAGAGATTGAAAACCAATCTTCGTTGCATTTGCCGCGTGGAGGGCGAGCAGTGCGATTTGTCTAATACCGCGGTCTGTCACAATCTCCATTGTTCATGTCCAGGCGTAACACTTGGCCCACCTACAGCGCAGTTTGATGTGGGAAGGTCTTTCCGTTCAGATGATATCGCCTGCGAAAGTTGAATTTCGACGATGTGGTGGGCCTCGCCGCTGTTATCTTGCGCGCAAAATGCGACTCCCGAGGTTTTCCGGTGACGGTGAGAGGGGAGTGGGGTCGTAGCGGCCGAGCCCGTAGAACTCAGATCTGGCATGCCGCAAGACGCAAGACGCAAGCAACACCTAGTCGGGAGGACCGGGGTACGGCTAGAAGGGGGGACGACTATTCTCCGCCTGCGAGATCAAGTCAGCGCTAACCAGAGCGCCGTACTCCGTTTGCATACGCACGTCTCGTAACAAGGGAAACAACAAGCACTGTCGGTATCTGATTCCGGCGGCGTTCCGTCAGCCCTGTCTCAGTCTGGTCACCGGGATGGACAGAGCGGCAAGCCCCGCAATTGTTCAGACGAAAACAGCGAACAATGAACTGATGAGGATGGGCAATCGGAAGTCTGGTTGCGCCACCGGTGAGCCAGGCGTCCTCTGCATGTGCAGTTGGCAGCAGCTGGCAACGCTGCCGCCGTCTCATCCGACCCCAATCTGCCCCTGGCCGCACCACTGACAAGGGTGTCGGGCTGCCGACCCTCCCTGCCTGCTTCTTATTTTTCCTGCGACGTATGTGAGGGTACAACGGCGCTTGGTCGAGCCCACAACTTTGATGATAACTAGCGTCGCTCGCTCGCACCGCATTTGCGATTGGAGTTCAGCGATCGTAAAGGCACTAAAGAACCATTGTGCTGCCACACTGCGCCGAATGCATCTTGATGAATCCTTGTGACGTGGACTCCGATCCGCCGCTCCAATGCCCGATCATTGTATCAAGGTCGATTGCACCGATCTAAGTAGCTCGAGGCTCATCGCAAATTGCGATGACCTGGCCGGAGTGGCGAAGTACGAGATCGTAGCATGCGGCGGGCGCAACCCCAGGGCCTGTACTTCCTTACAGTCGCGCCTCGGACATTGCCGCGACGATCGCTGCGGTGAACAGATCGTGCAACAAGAACAACTCGGCCGGGTACGAAGGCCTCTACACAGCTTCCAAACTCGATTAGAACCGGCGCTGGCCGAGCCTTGCACAACACGGCTAAAGAGGCTTCACAACGTAGGCAGTCGACAGTCGCGCCGGCTCGATTCTTCCAACCCAGGATCGCTTCGGATGCCCTGCTCGCGTGCAGCGAGAGATGGGAGCTGGAAGCTCGAAATCATCGCGTTATGGGCATTTTGTGCAGAATTTCGGCAAAATTCGGTGCTAATCGGGAAAAATCGACTATGTGACTCGCTAGCATCTATCTCAGGAACAAGACGTTCGGTTCGTGAGCGGTTCTGACGGACCGAGATCAAAAATCGAGGAGGGAACGTGAATCAGTCTATGAACCGCAGGCGATTCATGCAGGCGGCGTCATCCGTGATGACCGTCGGCGCGCTGTCTTCCGGTGCAACCCAAGTGTCGGCGGCATCGTCCGGCGAGCTACGGCTGAACATGAGCGCCGGCAATTTCGGTGAAGCCGTTATGAGCGCCTTTGTGAAGCCCTTCGAGGCGGAGACGGGTATTAAGGTGACGCCCGTCTACCAGGATCTCAGGGTGGCGCAGGTTGCGCTCATGGTGAAAACCAACAGCGTTACCATTGATGCGATTCTCATAAATCAACCCAACGCGCTTAGTCTTGCTGCGAACAGCTATGTCGAGAAAATCGACTACTCGATCCACAAGCAGCAGGAACTAGACGGGATCGTCGAGTATTGTAAGCATCCGTTCGGTTTCGGCAGCCAAATCTATTCCATGAACATCGTTTATAACACTAACAAGTTCCCGGCAAACAAGCCGCGGCCTACCACCTGGGCCGAGTTCTGGGACGTCGACAAGTTTCCTGGCACTCGCGCGCTCCCGAGCGGCCAGTTCGGATTCCCGGCCCCCTGGGAGGAGGCCTTGCTGGCGGACGGCGTAGTTAAGGACGCGCTCTACACGAACGATATCGATCGCGTTTTCGCTAGCCTCGACAAGATTAAGCCGCACGTTCGCAAGTGGTGGACGAGCGGAGCGGAGAACCTGCAGATCCTGCGCGATGAGGTGGCCGATATCGCGCTGTCCTATGATGGACGGGCGCTCGCCTTGATTGATCAAGGTGCGCCTATTGAAATTAGTCGGAACCAGGCCAAGCTAATGTGGGACTACTGGATCGTTCCAAAAGGTGCGCCGAATGCGCAGAACGCGCAGAAGTTCATCGAGTTGGTTGGTCGTGCCGACCGCCAGGCGGCCTTCGCCCAGCTGTTCGCGCTATCTCCGAGCAACCGCAGGGCGTACGAGCTGATGCCGGAGAAGGTGACCCGCAAACTTGCTACCTATCTTGACTACGTGGCGAGCAGCTATCCCGTAAATGGGGAGTGGTACGCTCAGACTGGATCGGACGGCTTGTCGAACTCTCAGCGGTTGATCCAGCGCTGGAATGGTTGGATTGTCCGCTAAATCGCAGGTGCCTGCGTGAGCTCTCCGTCAAGGCATGAGCTTGTGCTGACGCGATCCGGTTTCTGGAGTATCAACCGTGAATGTATACGTGAAAAGTACAATCCCGCTCGCTGAGGATGCCGCATTGGAGAAAAATCCTGTTTCCGCGGAAATCGAATTCTGCAATGTCACGAAAATGTATGGTGCGGTCGCCGCAGTCAAAGACGTATCACTCAAGGTACGTCGCGGCGAGTTCCTGACGATTCTCGGTCCAAGTGGTTCGGGTAAGACCACAGCACTGATGCTGCTCGCAGGGTTCGTAGCCCCCAGTAAAGGCGATATCCTCATTTCGGGAAAGTCCGTGGCTGCGGTGCCTTCCTATCATCGCGATCAGGGAATCGTCTTCCAGAACTATGCTCTGTTTCCGCACCTCACGGTCCGCAGAAATCTCGAATTTCCGCTCGAAATGCGCGGCATGAAGACGGCCAACAGGGCAGCGCGAGTTGAGCGCATGCTTGAGCGTGTGCACCTCAATGACTTCGGCGAACGCATGCCGTCGCAATTGAGTGGGGGCCAGCAGCAGCGCGTGGCGCTTGCCCGCGCATTGATCGCCGATGCTCCGATCCTGTTGCTCGACGAGCCGCTCGGCGCGCTCGACCGCAACCTTCGAGAGCAGATGCAGGGTGAGATCAAGGCCTTGCACAAGGAATTCGGCAAAACCACCATATGCGTCACGCACGATCAGGAGGAGGCGCTGACGCTATCAGATCGCATCATCGTCATGCGCGGCGGGCGGATCGAGCAGACCGACGCGCCGGAAGCTCTCTATGATCGCCCGACGACGCGCTTTGTTGCGAATTTCTTGGGTGAGGCCAACCTTCTCGAAGGTTCCGATTTTAAGCTCGAATGCGAGGCCGCGCAGCCCTCCGCTACAGTGGCCATGATCCGACCCGAGCGCATCTGCATCGTCGCCCCGGCGGCTCCGAAGCGTGCCGATGGGGGGCAGCGCCAGTCAGTCATCGGCACGGTCGATGATATGATCTATGCCGGACCACTGCGGAAATACCACGTGCGTGTCGGCAGCAGCATACTCACCGTGCGCGAGCATGTCGCCTCGGGGCAGCAGATATTCAAACCCGGCGATCAGGTACGCCTAGAGTGGCTGCGGTCCGACGTCCGCTTCGTCGCGGACTGAGACACTAGGAGAGTAAGGCGGATGGAAGCGCTTCAGAAACTCGGGCGAATGCCCACGGGACTCGCCGTACCCGCCTTCGCGATCTTGCTCGTAATTTTCGGCATACCGATCGTTCAGCTTTTTCTCATTAGCGTCAACGCACCATCTTTTTCGGTCGTCAATTATCGTGCGTTTTTTGAACAAGGCGCGACTGTCTTCGTTCTCTTCCAGACGATCGAGATGAGCGTGGTGGCTACAGTCGTCTGCCTCATCATTGGTTATCCCACAGCATATCTCATCGTGGCCGCGCCGAAGTCCGTGCGCACGACCCTTATCGTTCTCGTCTTCATCCCCTGGTTAACTAGCGGCCTGGTGCGCACCTACGCGTGGACCGTCATCCTGGGCGACCACGGTCTGATCAATAATCTGCTGCTCCACCTACGGCTGATCTCCGACCCGCTGCCGCTCCTCTATAATCGGCTGGCCGTCTATATCGGCATGGTGCATATCACGCTGCCGATCATGATCCTACCTTTAGTCAGCGTCATGCAAGGTATCGACAAGTCATTGATGGCGGCAGCCCGCAGCATGGGCGCGCGTCCCTCTGCCGCCTTCTGGCGCGTGTTTTTTCCACTAAGCCTGCCTGGAGTGCGCAGCGGTACTCTGCTCGTCTTCGTAGTCTGCCTTGGCTTCTACATTACACCACAAGCCCTCGGCGGGTTGCGCGACGCCATGCTGTCGAACTTCATCGCTGCACAGCTCGCTAGTTCGCTCAGCTTGGCGCCGATCGCCGCTGCAGCCTTCATCCTCCTGGCAATCGCCGTGGTCATGCTATCAATCTTCGGGCTAGACGTTTCGGGTACGCCGCACGAGACTGCACAACCGTTGCGGAAGTCCTCCCCATATCGGCTGCGCGCATTGGGCAGGCTGCTACAGTATCTCTATGAGATCGGCATTCGCTACCGGGCGAACCGCTGGACGGTGCACCTCTATCAGCCCATAGGCAACAGCGGCAGGTCGAAAATCGTTGGCGCGGTGTTTGTCCTTCTCGTCATGGTCTACCTGCTGTTTCCGGGCCTAGTCGTCGTCATTATGTCATTCAGTGCAGGGCCGTTTCTGGAATTTCCACCCTCAGGTCTTTCGCTGCAGTGGTATCGCTCTTTCTTCGGCGATCCGTCCTGGACTCTGGCGTTCTGGGACAGTCTCCAGATTGCCGTCACGGTTGCCGTGCTATCGACAGTCGCCGGAACACTCGCGGCATTCGGGCTTTCTCGCACCTATCCTCGGCTGCGCGTCTTTCTGATGATGGTGATCCTGACACCGATCACCTTGCCCGCCATCGTCGTTGCTGTTGCGGCCTATCTCGGTCTGATCAATTTGGGATTGATCGGTACGAAAGCCGGTATTGTTCTGGCGCACACCATCTTGGCCATTGCCTACGTGGTCGTCATCGTCGCGGCGACTTTGGCAAATTTCGATCGCCGGCTCGAGCAGGCGGCGAAGAGCATGCGAGCCGGGCCGGTGCGGACTTTGGTAAGAGTAACCCTGCCGCTGATCCGGCCGGGTATCATTGGTGGCGCCGTGTTCGCCTTCATCGCCTCGTTCGACGAGGTGGTCGTCACATCGCTTGTAAGCGGGTTTTCGATCCGAACACTTCCGTTGAAGATGCTCGAAAACATAAATCAACAGCTCGATCCGACGATTGCCGCGGTGGGGTCGCTGCTGACACTTCTGCCCGTCCTTTGGTTAATTGCCCTCTATCTCACTTGGTGGCGGTCGAAGCTTAAACTACAGGGAGCGTCAGCAAACCAGATTGCGTGAGTGGCGGTTGGCGGCCCTTTGGCGCCGACGCGCGGATTACGGTCTCCGCACACGACACACGCGCCCTGCTTAGTTTGCCTTTGGTGCCTCGTCTCCGCTTCGACGCCGCGGGCGCCGCGCTCGATGCGGGCCGACGCTCGTCGGCGCCTTCGCGTCGATCGAAGAGCCATAGCGCGTCTGACGGGGACGCCACGGCCACGCGCTTTCGTGCGATTCGGTGAGCTGCGGAGCGCGAGTGGCGCCGACTTGGTCCAGAGAACAAACCTCCCGGAGCTCGGCGAGATCCTTACTGGGCGTCCCGGCCGGTGCCATTCTGATGCGATTGCGGTCGCTGATCTGACGGGTACGGACATCCAGGACACTTGCCATCGCGGGCGCTCGCCCGAGGCCCAGCCGCCGCGAATGCTGGTTTGATCGTTCGAAATCTAGCCAGCCGCCCGTGAAGAACGCTAAGGCGTTGATCGGGGATTTGATTTTCCTGCGAAGGCGTTTTTGAAATTGCAAGCGTATGCGGTTTGATCGGTTGCCACTGATCGAGCCAGGCATTGTCGGGCGGCGCCCGGATTTGCCTTCATTGCCTCCTTCGACGAGGTGGTCGTCACATCAATCGCCAAGCGATTTCTCAATCCGCGCCCAACAATTGAAGTTGTCGGAGAATATAAACCAACAAATCGCTGCCCGTGGCCGCAAACAGCCGAATAGCCGTCGTCCAGGATCTGGCAAGCCTCGGGGTAATGACAAGAGTCACAATCAACCGCGCTGATTTCTGACGCTATGCGATGTTGGCTTAGCGCTAAGCCATCGAACGCCGCGAAGCATGTTGATCGCGTAGAAGCGCGGGCGCTCGCGCCGCGACGCGCACTCCTGAAGCCACCGTGGAGATTGGGGCAGTGGCGCGGCTGAGGATTTCAGCCTTTCCGACGGTGTGCGCTTCGTCACCCTGCGACTGAAGGACGACACCAACTCGTTCTGACCTATTCCGATCCTGCTATTTCTCGTTCGGCAACGCACCGATCGCAATCATTTCCGCCATCGATCGTGAGGCCTGCTTCGTCCGTGTGTTCTCCGACGACGAGACTCGACTTCATGAGCCATCGGCGCATCAGGCCAAACTCGACCGAGGGGAGGAAACGATGCTCCTTGCCTGATGAACGCGTGAGTCTGAATCAGGTCGTCCCTGCGGGAGTTGGCGATGGGGCTCTGAGTCATTGCCGTCTTGGTTACGATGTTCGATTTATGAAACGCTCCCGATGATTCTCAATGGCTTACTGCATCCAAGTAAACGCCTGTTCAATCGTGGCGACCATGATAGGCTTTTCGCACATGATAATATGCGGCGTTCAAGGCGCTCGCGGGAGGATAACGATGAACCGAGGTAAACCGGCGCGTCTTAGCCGGCGTGGTTTTCTTAAATCGGGTGCGGCTGCTGTCAGCGCGGCGAGTTGGCCGTTGATCCTAACGCCGAGCGTCGCCAAGGCTTCCGCCAAGCTGGTATTTGCTTCGGCAGGTGGCGCTTACCAAGAGGCGATGGAGACCGCGTTCCTTAAGCCGTTCACTGCCGAGACTGGAGTTGAGGTCATCTCGACGGGCGTCGCGGATATAGGCAAGATCCGGGCGGCGGTCAAATCCAAGAGTGTGGAATGGGATCTTGTGGTGACCCTACCCTCCTGGATTGCACCCGGGGAAAACGAGGGACTTTGGGAGCCTCTCGATTACAATCAAATCGACGCGTCGGACACGATAGCTGGCGCCAAGCGCGACTACGCCGTCGGCGTGTACATCGTNGCCGGCGGTATAGCCTTCAGCACCGAACGGCATGGCGGCGGTAAGGCGCCGCAGACGTTCCCGGAACTCTTCAACCCGGCCAAGTTTCCCGGTCGGCGACTCCTGCGCCCGCGGCCTACTGAAATGCTCGAGGTTGCGCTGCTCGGCGATGGCGTTCCGCCCGACAAGGTCTATCCGCTGGACGTCGAGCGCGCGTTCAGGGCCCTTGACCGGCTGAAGCCGTATGTNAATCACTGGCCCGCGGAGACGCCGAAGACCATCGACTTCGTCTTACAAAACGAGACGGACTTCTCATATGCATACAACGGCCGTGTGATTGCGGCCGCGAAGCAGGGCCTGCCGATTGGCTTCTCCACCAAGCAAAATGTGCTGTTCACGGACTTCATTCCCATTCCCAAGGGGGCGCCCAACAAAGACCTGGCTATGAAGCTGCTTGGCTTTATGATGCGGCCGCGGCAGCAGGTGATCTTTGCCAACCAGATCGGCTACATACCCGCCAAGCTT
>NZ_AXAI01000052.1 GCF_000472425.1 Bradyrhizobium sp. Tv2a-2
CGACGATAATCGCCTCCTCCTCGATGGAAAGTACGGTCGATTTGGCTTCCTTGGGGCCTGTCGGAAGATCAGCGGCGGTCTCACGCTGTTTCCACTTCGCGACAGTCTTCTGGTTGATCCCGTAGCGCTTAGCGAGGGCTCTCAGGCTCTCTTGACTATTTTGTATTGCTCGACGGACTGCCTCCGTCGTGGTGGCGCAGCCGTGTAAAACTTGTCCCATAGCGCTTCCTTCGAATCGTGCGATAAGAATGCACCATCAAAGTCCGGGACTAAACACCTAGGCCGATTTGCGCAACTGTACGGCAACTCCCTTGCGCAGGCGGTCGAGACGATTGGCCCAATGCTGCATCAGGCGCACGCGTTCGCTCCAATAGGCTGCCCGGTTGTAGATGCCGCGAATCTTGTTCTTGTCGCCTTTAGCAAGCTGGCGCCGCACCACCTCGTCGCGGCGCCGCCTCTTTTTCTCGTCCGTTTCATGGGCGAGCTGAGCTTCCACCACATCGCCGTCGAATGCGCCTTCTTCGTTGAGCAAGGTCGAGGCACTGGAGCGGAAGCCATGCGCGCAGTGGTCGCCACCGGGGCCGGTGTCGTAGCCCATGATCCGCAGGGCCTTGTTGATCGTGTTGTCGGACATAGGCACATCATCGTCATGGGAAAACAAGTAGCGGCCGCGGCCGGTCAACGGCCGTAGCTCGGTAAGGATAGCGAGCGCCTGGCGGGAGAGCGGCACTTCGTGATCGTCGCGCATCTTCATTTTCTCGGCTGGGATCAGCCATATGCGGTTCTTTTCGTCAAACTCGGTCCATTCGGCCAGCCGCAACTCGCCGGGCCGCACCATGGTCAAGGCGATCAGATTGAGCGCGTAGCGAACCAGTCCGCCGTTCTTGGCATCGTAGACCTCAATCCGGCGCATCAGGTCGCCGACGTCATCGGGATCGGTCAGCGCAGGGCGTGGATGGCCCTTAGGTGCCTTGGTGAGCGCGTGCTTCAAGTCGCGGGTGGGGTCGCTGCTGCAATACGAGGCGCCGACGCCAAATTGGAAGACCCGCGAAGCGGTCGAGCGTAGGCGTCCGACGGTGTAGTAACGGCCGCGGGCCTCGACACGCCGGAATGCTGTCAGCAATTCCGGCGGAGCGATCTCGCAAAGCGGTCGGTCGCCGATCTCACGGCTGAGCTGAGCGAGATTCCAGCGTTCCCGCTTGATCGTCGACTTGGCCTTGTTCTCTTTCTCGAGCTTCGCGCTCGCCCATTCTTCCCCGACTGCCCGGAAGGTGTGCTTGAGCTTTTCGTCTTCCTGTCGCTTGGCCTCGCGCGCTGCGACTGGATCTTGGCCCTGATCGAGCAGCTTTTCCGCGTTGTGGCGCTTTTCGCGCGCGGCCTTGAGTCCGACGCCGGGAAAGGTGCCGAAAGACATATTTTTGCGCTTGCCGCCGAAACGGTAGCGGTAGAGCCACAGCTTGGTCCCATTGGGCCGCACCACGACGCTGAGGCCTTGGCCGTCGGCAATCGCGTATTCCTTGTCCGCCGGCGTCACATTGCGGATTTTCGTGTCGCTCAGTTCCACGGGAAGGGTCCCTCGCATCGGCCAGCCCAGTGTACCCGGCCCTTCCAGTGTACCCAGAGTGTACCCGGAGACGCCGGATGCCCTCGGACCGTCACGAACCGTACCGGGCGTTAATGTACCACGAAACGGCTGATTTTACGAGGGTTCTTGTTGATCGGCGAACTGGCGCGGTCGAGAAAGAACCGGGCCGGAAAGGCCAATGGTGCCCAGGGGCGGAATCGAACCACCGACACTGCGATTTTCAGTCACGTAGCCCATCTTCTTCTAAACGCCCAACCTTTCGTTGTTTTTGCTGCGTTCGCGCTAAAACAGCGAATTAAATCATGCACTTTTCGTTGACGACACTCGACACTGGATGCACGCTCACCGACATTCAAGTGAATTGATTGTGCGGACACAGCGCGGACACGAGTATGAAGCCAGAAAGCCTAAGCGAAGAGACCATTAAGCGCCTGCAGACCCCGGCCAAAGGCAACTCAATCACCTATTTTGCTGGTGCCACGGTCCAAGGCGCGAAAGCTCCCCGTGGTTTTGGAGTTCGCGTCACAGCGTCTGGTGCTCGCGCTTTTATCTTGAACTACCGTCTACGCGGACGCGAACACCGCTTTACAATTGGTGCGTGGCCGGATTGGTCGGCGCTGAAGGCTGTTCGTGAAGCCCGCAATCTCCGCCAGCGCGTCGACCGTGGCGAAGACCCGCTTAAGGACCGAGCACCAATCCCGGCGACGAAGTCCGTTTCGAGCGTTATCGATGATTTCATGACCCGATATGTGCGAAACAAAGAGAGACCGCTTCGGAGCGCGGATCAAATCCAGAGTGCATTTGACCGCTTGGTTAAGCCACGTATCGGCAAGATTGGCGTTTACGAGCTTCGACGTTCGCAAGTAGCGGAAATGCTGGACAAGGTCGAAGATGAGGCTGGCCCGGTCCAAGCCGACAGAGTTCGTGCCTATCTACGCAAGGCGCTAAGCTGGTACGCAGAGCGGGATGACGAGTTCAACCTAAATGCAGCCTTTGTGCGCGTGGGAGCGAGAGCTAACCCAAAGGAGCGAGCACGCACTCGGGTGCTTTCCGACGACGAAATACGGATTGTCTGGCCATTTCTTAGCAAGGCTGGAGCGTTCGGTGCCTTGCTCAAGATACTGCTACTTACGGCGCAGCGACGTGATGAAGTCGCAAAAATGGCTTTCAAGGAGATCGGTGCAAACAGCATTTGGACAACCCCTGCTGAGCGGTACAAAACGAAGCGTCCGAACCATGTACCGTTGTCGACTGCCGCGTGCGCGGTAATTGAAGCTCAGCCAAAGATAAACGGCTGCGACTACGTGTTTCCATCCAGGTCCAAGACGGCATTCTCTGGCTTCGGCAAAAGCAAGGCTAGACTAGACAAGGCTGTCCTGTTCGACATGCAGAAGCGCGCCACAAAGGGCACTAAGGTCGAGCCCCTACCTAACTGGACCCTCCACGATCTCCGACGGACCGCAAAGACCCTCATGGCTCGCGCTGGGGTGCGGCCCGATATTTCGGAGCGTGTCTTAGGACACGTGATCGCCGGAGTGGAAGGAACTTACGATCGGCATTCCTATTCTGACGAGAAGCGTGACGCGCTCGAGAAACTCGCCGGCATGATTGAGCGAATTCTTAGACCAGTGCCGTAGCCGCCGTTCTCAAGCTGCTTCCCGAGGCCGCTCACTTCAGTTGAGCGGCCCCACAGCCATTGTCCCAACCAATCCCGAGATGAGCCCGGCGCAGTCAGTGCCGAGCATATTTCGGCACTGGTCAGTCCCCTTTCACCACTTTGCTCAGTTTGCTCGTTTCGGCCCCTTAATAAACCGTCAAGGCAAATCTCGATTTGCACGCAAAATCAATCATTTGCCTCCGTTTGAAATGAGGTTTTTCGCTGAGTACGTTGAGCCCATAGGCAGCCACCAGGGGTTCACCGATGATCAGCAACGATCAAATCCTTTCTGAGCGCGAAGTTTGCAGTTGGCTCGGTGTGAGCGAGCCAACTCTATTCCGGCATCGTCGCAACGGAACGGGACCGAAGTTCATCCGCCTGAGCGCGAAGCGCGTCGGATATCGCCGTAGTGCAGTCGAGGCTTGGCTGAGTGGTCGAGAACAACAAGCCCACTCTATCCCTGAAGGCGCGGCCGCCGAAGGACAGCCTTTAAGGAAATGACGTGTCGCATACCGAACCGATACTCGCCGAATTTCTGACGCTAGAAGCGCTCGCCGCCGAACTGCAGCGTAACAAGCGCACGCTCGACCGATGGGACGCGCTTGGCATCGGCCCCCCGCGAACGCGCGTCGGCCGCCGAGTGCTCTACCGGCGAGCCAGCGTGCAAAAGTGGCTTTTAGAGCAAGAAAGCGATGGCCGCGGCTGCGACAACAACAGTCATGACAAATCAAACGCGCGCAAGGGGGACCGAGCATGAGCGCGGCCAAAGGGATAGAGGCTGTTAGAAGCGATCTGGCGCCAGACAGCGACCGTATTCTCGCAGCTACAAGAGCAAATGGCACCGCCCCCCGTAGGAATTACCGCACGGTAACAACCGCTCTCGATACCGATTTAACATCTGCTTCTAGCTTTGTTGACGTGGCAGCCGCGAGTGCGGGCGCGGGAATTACCGCCACGGTAACAAGTCTCCAGACCAGCCAGCAGATGGCGCCTGCTACCTTCGCTCAAGCGTCGAGCGCTGCCGATCGCCGGAAGTTCTTAGAGAGCGTGCTGGCCTGGCCTGGGAGCCCTCAGGCTTCAGGCTGGATCAACGTGCACGTCAACTCCAAGAACGAGCGGAAGCCGGGTGAGCCCACCAAGAACGGCGGTAAGCCCTGGGTTACTGGCTGGCCCTTCAAGACGGTGGACGAGGTGCTCAACCGCATCAGCTGGGTGGAGAGCACTGCTGACTTCTTCAACGTGTGGGTTTGCATCGCAGCAGAGCGAATGCGCTCAGAAGGCGAACGGCAAACTTAAAGCGGTCCGCAACGCGGCTAACGCCACGCTGCTCAAGCGCGATCTGGATCGACTGCGATGTCAAGCCTGGGGATGCGAAGCACTACGACACCGTGCCGGATGCTATCGCTGCACTTGACGCGTTCCGGGACAAGATAGGACTGCCGTTTCCATCCATGCTGGTGAACTCGGGCGGCGGTCTGCACGTGTACTGGATATCGGACACGCCCCTGTCGCCGAGTGCGTGGCGCGCCTACGCAGACGGCCTTAAGGCGCTTCTCTTGCGCGAGGGCGTCAAATGCGACACTGGGCTCACTACTGATGCTGCGAGATTGTTGCGAGTACCGGGTACGTTGAACTACAAGTACGACCCGCCGCGGCCAGTGGAGCTGCTCCACCTTGGTCAAGCCTACGACTTCGCCAAAGACCTGACGTTTCTGACGCAGACTTCGACCGCCGTTACCGCCACGGTAACCAAGCCAGCGGCAGGGCACGACGTATTCGTTCCCGCCAGCGAAGGCGGCGGGGGAGTATTCGATGCTCCGGATGCTGCGTTCGCCACCCTATCCTCCGCAGACGCGTCCCTGCAAGCTGGCATTGGCCCCACAGAGCCAACACTCGTCGACCCCAAACCAATCTTCGGCAAAGACGGCTGCGGCTTCCTGCGCTACGCGCTGAAGACCTACGGGGCCGACTACGATAATCCCAAGTGGAATTTGTCCGTGCTGTGCACGGCATTCATGGAGAACGGCAATGCGTTCGCACACGAGATTTCCAAGGGGTATCCCTCCTACTCCGCGGCTGACACACAGGCGCTCTACGATCGCAAGCTAGCTGAGAGAGAGCGGGGCGTCGGATATCCAAGTTGCCGGGCTATCGAGAGCGCTGGATGTGACGCGTGCGCGGCCTGTCCTCACCGAAACAAAATCAAGTCGCCCCTAAACCTTGCGACCTTGCAGCGCCAGGCCTGGGGTCCCTACGAAGCGAAAGATCCGACACCGCAGACTCGCTGGGCTGAGCCACTCGATTTTTCACTTGTCTCCGCTCAAGAGGCCGTCGAACGTATTAATGCTGCAGGCTTCTTTGTTCTGGCTTCCAATGGTGACATCTACCGCCGCGACTCTGGTGGCCGTGTCGTCGCGCTGAAGCGCGATGGCTTCAACAATATTTTTGCATGCCGCAAAGCAATCGTCGGTGACGAAACCGTTCCAGCCGGCCAGATTTGGAAGTCATCGCCATCGCGATGCGAATACCAGCAGATCGGATACTGGCCAGGGGGCTGTGATGCTCCACCCAAGTCGTACAACCTTTGGCGCGGCTGGGGTGTACAACCAGCTCTGGGCGACTGCTCGATCGTTACAGATCACATACTTCATGTGATCGCTGGCGGCGACCAGACTAAGGCCGAATTCATACTCGACTGGTCGGCTCACATGGTGCAACGGCCTTCGGAAAAACCGGGTGTTGCACTAGTACTGAGGGGCAAAAAGGGCACTGGTAAAACGCTTCTCACACAGCTCCTCATTCGCTGTATCGGTGACGGAAACGCCCTGGTAACCGCGAACGGGAAGCAGCTGTTCGGGCAGTTCAACTGGCATCTCGCCGACAAGCTGTTGATCGTGGCGGAGGAGGCCTTCTTCGCTGGCAATAACGAACTGAATGATCGACTTAAACACCTCATCACTGGGGAGAACTTCGAGGCTGAACAGAAATTTGGACAACGTGTAACTATGAAATCAATGCACCGCGTAATCATGTCATCAAACCACGATCAGGTGGTCGCGGCTACCGACGACGAAAGGCGATTTTTCGTGTGCGAGGTGTCGGACCATAAACGCGGCGACGATGCCTACTTCGCGCCTCTGGTAAAGGTCATCAAGGGTGAGGGTGACCCTACGCTGGCCGCATTCATGCACCACCTACAGACCCGCGACATCTCGAACTTCAAGCCTGAGCGCGCCGCGCGCAATGCTGGAAAGCGCGACCTCGCGCGCCAGAAGCTGCTTGGACTAGACCCGCCCCTGCAATGGCTGGTTGAAGTGGCGCTCGCTGACGAGAGCAGCTCGACATGCCACAACCTACTTTATGACGTCGGCCCCCCAGAGGCGGCCGACACCTGGCTCGACAACGCAGTCTCGGCGTGGATTAAGGATACGACGACATCAACAGGGCTCGATTGGACCAAAGCGCAAGCACTTGCTGGTTACCGCAGGTGGGTGAGAACGTCGCACGTGCGCGGCGCTGGCGAGTACACAGGTGCGGAGGCTTTCTGGAGCAGCGTTAAGCGTCTCCTGAACCCAATGATTTTCCCAGGACGGAAACTCTTCCGCGGATCAGGCGGCAAACGATTTGTTTGCCTACCTCCGCGGGCCGAGTTGATCGAAGGCTTCAACAAGCTGCTGGGAGCCAATGTCATCGGCGCAGATGAGGACGATGACAGCTGACGCCCCAACGGTGAGCAACCGTCAGCGCGCGGTTGGTCCCTCTAACGTCTCGTTTTTTCTACTAAAGTGCAGCTCGAGCAAGATGAACAGGGCGCGGCCGCAACTATGTTGCGCGGCAGAGAATGGAATAGCAACGCCTCCAATTCGCTATCTTCACAACCGGACTATTTTCGGCCTGCTCTACCCGCTCTACCTGCTCTTTTCTTTGACCTTCAGATGCTTGTGGAGCATAGGCTTCACCCAGCTTGGGGACAGCCTGCTCGCAAGCAGTTTGGACATCGCAGCGGCTCGATTTGCCGGCAAATACATCATCGGGCCCAACCAATTATCCTGAAACACTTTGAGACGGATCGCGGTCAACAAAAAGTCGTCTCGAATAGAGCCTAAACGACTTCATCGTAGTAGCAGGGGGATTAGGCCACGAGCTGAAGCGGCGGGGGATGGGAGATGACCAACATAGACATCGAAATCGAAGAGTTATTCCGGGCGCTACCAAAGGGGCGCGGCTCGCGGTGCAAGAACCCAATTACCGGCGGACATTTTCTGAGAGGGGAAGGTGGCAAGGACGCGATCTCCTACCAAAAGCGCGAGGCGCGGAAGGCGCTGATGGCAAGGGAATGGTTTGCCTCAAATGGACCTCCCGATGCTCCTCCTCTGCCGCTGGCGCCAAACGATTGGGAGGAAATGAGAGGGAGCACCGGTCTGGTGACCCTCGTTGGGTTTTATGCTCGATCACTCTCGTTCCGAGACTGGAACACACATCTGCATCCTTCATTTGAAGAGTTCGCGCGAGGGCTAATGAGCGTGCCCGATACCGGGCTCTGGGACCTGCAACGTAGGGTCGGTCCAAGCTTGCTCACACGCTATCCGTCCCACCCGCTTCCCGGTATGGCACCCGGCCTCTATTGGGTACCGCCGAAAGAATACGAGGAAATCATGGAGGAGGGCCGGCGCGCGCGCCAGTGGTCGATATCGGCCACCCATGCGACGGACATCGATCTGGTGCAATCAAGAAGGTGACAAGGTGTCATTCCTAGAAAAAATGAGAGCCGCCCAAGCCGAAGCCGCAAAGCCCGTGGACCCGTGGCGGCTTCGGCTCGAGCGCGTGCGCGGAACGACCGGGTTCGATGGCTTGGAGCGCATCAGCACGCAAACGCTGATGGACCTCCTGGAGGTGCCACAGCGCCAGCGTACTGCAGGTTCTTACCGGCACCTTGCATTGCTCATGGCCGAGCTTGGCTGGGCTCCTGTTCGCGTGCGTGACCTGACCCGTGGTGGGTACCTTGAGCAGGTTCGCGGGTACGTGCGTAACGCCTCCGCCGTTCGGTGAGAAATTACCGTGGCGGTAAAGTGCGAATTTTCGGCACGGTAGCTGCGCGGACCTGCCATATACGTTCTCGCAACGGTTGGCTGCGCCCATAAAGCTCCAACGCGCTCTTGCAGTCCTCGTGGAATGCTCGGACGTTCCGGTAAACGGTAAGCGTCGAGCTGCCGCTTACTGACCTTTCAACCCGCGGCTCGGAGTAAACGCAATGAAAAAGTCAAAGAAGAAACGCGCCAGTTGCTCTGGGCTGTATTGGCTGACTGGCAGGGCTAGCCATCCGGAGAGCCCTTCCGCGCGATCGTGCCTTCCGCAGGCTGTAGATGCGGGTCGCAGGGACAGGAGCAAATCAAATTCGCTTCGCTCGCAAGCAGGCTATGATGCGGGACCCACTGGGGATTGGCAGAATGGCTGGAGACGCATCACTATGGCTCGTTGTCGCGGGTGGTTTTTTAAGTCGCATCAGCGGGACCGGATTGCGACAGCCCGCCGAGAGGCGGCGCAACAGCGCCCCGCGAAGACAGAGATCACTGGATTGATCGCGTCAGAGATCGGGATGCGTTTGACCAGGACAATGGTCCGCGCGGACCTGATCCGGGAGGCGAGGACGATCGACGGCGACACGCTCGAAATCCACGGTGACGCATTCGACTGTGGAGCATTGACGCATCCGAACCTCACAGCATTGTTTATCAGGGAGTGTCGCCATATAAGCGCGTCGCGCGGGCAGGACATGATCCTGGCGAATCACGGCGAGGGCGCGGCGTCTTTAGGTGAGGCACGGTAGGCTGGCTTTGGAAAAGCTGAAGAATTACGGACCTTCCGAAACAGAGCCTTTCATGAACGAACGTCAGCGCGAGTATTTTCGCGCCAAGCTGCTGGTCTGGAAGGACGATATCCTCAGGGAATCGAAATTGACCTTGCAAGTCTTGCAGGAAGAGAACGTCAATCATTCCGATCTCGCCGACCGCGCCTCTTCCGAAACGGACCGTGCCATTGAGCTACGTGCCCGTGACCGCCAACGCAAGCTGATCTCCAAGATCGACGCCGCGCTGCAGCGAATCGAGGACAACACCTACGGCTATTGCGAGGAGACCGGGGAGCCGATTTCGCTGATGCGGCTGGAGGCACGCCCCATCGCAACGTTGTCGGTGGAAGCTCAGGGGCGCCACGAAAAGCGCGAGAAAGTCCACTGGGACAAGTAGGCGGATCAACCCGAAAGCCGTCAGCGGCGCTTCCTCGGCGGCACGATTAGCTCATATGGCTCGACCGCGAGCGCCTCCGTCTCAAAACTTTTCAGATTCGCGTCGAACGCTACCTTCTCAAGCTGGCTAAAATAGCTTTGGCCAACTTCAGCCTCATAAGCGAAATCGTCCTGCGCAGGCGACGAAGTCGACGAAGGCGGAGGTTGGTGGTTGATATGTTCAAGGGCGTCAAAATCAAACTCGCTTTTGCGTCCGTCCGGCAATCAGCAAGCTTTCAAGCTCGGCGATCACTTCCTTCTCGGTGATCCGTTGAACAACAGCAACTTCCTAGCCAAACGCTCAAAGGCAACTAGATAAAGCTGCTGATCACTGTAGCTTTGTCCTAGAGTTCTCGCCGGTCGGTAAAGATCGCGTATTACTTCCGCTAAGGCGATTATATCGCCCGAGTTGATCTTGCTCGCAGACTCTTGCACCAACCGAGACCAATTGCTCCGCGCCTTGTTGGGTGCTTGGCCTAAGGTCTGTCGAACGTGTTCGATAGTAGTGTGGTCGGACAGCTTACGCATTCCAAGGTTTGCCGCCTTTTGCGTAGGAACGCGTAACGTCATCTTGTTTTTTGCGAAATAGACTACAAAGAACTCCAGACTAGCTCCCGCAACTGCTTGCTTCTGAATTGCCAAAATCTGGCCGACGCCGTGGGCCGGGTAAACGACATAGTCATTTGCATTAAATCCGGAGGCCGTCTTGCTAAGCTCCAGATGCTGGCTTCGATCGGCTAATGCGGCGTGAGGCTGATCTGAGTTATCGAAGCCGGGCCTATGACTTCCTAGGTTCATCGTAAATGTCTCCGTCTTCTTGAAATCGGGACTTGCGACCCGCTTGGAAGGCGTGGCAGCGAGTGGTGCTACCGTGTTCGTATGCGTGCAAACAATTTTGAAGGAAAGAACAACTTATCTCACAATGTTCGGACATGCTGGAGGCGATTGGTTATCTGCGTATCAGACTCACCTTGCGCATGCCGCATCACCAATAAGCTGCGAGCACAAGCTCCGCCATGCGAATGAGGTAGATCGTGTCATTCCCTCGATCATCTGTGGCTTCTTGGCAACTTGTTCCGCAATCGGTGTCAGCTCGTCCTTTGATAGAGGACAGAGCGGATGTTCATGCCTGGCGTGAGCCGTTGATTGCCGATTTTTGCAGCGCCGCCGAAGCGATGCGATCCCGACCTTTCAGGGCTGCATTCTCAACGAGCATGACTCTTGCGATCTGATCCCGCTGGCGTACGTACCCGCGATGCGGGCATTTACCAAATCTTTCACTTAGCCAGCTAATCTACTGAAACCAGCCGCGGTACACCTTTGAGTTCTCTCACAAGAAGGGCTGTGCCATGCGAACAAAAGTGCAAAGAAGTCATCTAATCCCGGTTAATCCACAAAACGCCACAAGCAACGATTGGGTTATCTTGCTAGAGGCTGGCACCATCATTGGTCCGTCACCTGAAAGACTTCGTGTTGCCCGATCAACTCTGGAGCGAAAGATTGTAAAAAAGTACAATCTTAAGCTTCAGGCGGAACATTTCCTTGTGCTGGAAGGGCATGATCCACGAATTCATGCGGTGTTCTTTTGCCCTCAACTTTACAAGTATGATTCGGAAAAAAAGCTCGTGCCTCTACAGGGCGACGAGATCGGTAGATTGATTGCTCACGCCGTTGAGGGTGGAATTACCGAGAGGCGACCATGGTATGACCCATCGGAAGAATTGCCAGATCGGCCAATAATCGACGTTCAAATGAACACGGAATTTGATACGCTCGTTGTTGACATGCCTGGCGTGGAGAGAGCACGAACGTCGTCACCGGCGTAGGCTAGCAATTGCGCAGCTAACCTTCCTTGAACCTGGCCTCGCTGCAGGCGTGCTCATGCCCTTTGCAGTTGCAGCTTCGTCTTTGCGGCTCCGTAACCGTTCGGCGGCTGGCATTGGCACCTGCCAGCCGCCTGCCTCTCCCTCAGCATCTGCGGTGCGGCCTCCCACAATCTCGCTCGGCGTGAGCCTGCCGCTCGGCGGCGGTCATCGCCGATTGCGTGGAGGGACGGGCCGACAAGGTTATCGAATGAACTGAGTCCGGAAAGTGGCCCTTCGCGCCATTTCGCGTGCGCACAACAATAAGACAGCTTTGAGGTGAGGGCGGACATCAAATGGCAGTTTGGTAGCTTCCGCAACGACGATCCATAATTGATCAGGCCTTAGCGGGTTAGGGGACGGTTTGTTCATGCCGCGATAATGGCGCGGCAGGCGGACGGTGTGTGGGTATGCGTCCCCGATTATTTTAGTTGCGAAATCGCAACTATCCCCACCTTTCGAAGCTCCGCCGCGACGCGACAGCTTGCCTGATCGCAAGTTCTACACGCAGTTTGCTGGAGGGGATCGTTTGCATTTTGAACGCAAGGTGCGCGCGCCAGCATTGGCTCGCTCGGGGCTCACGGGAGGCCGCGTGATGATGATCTTCATCTTCTTCTCGGTGATGTTCGACGCATACTTCTCGGCATGGAGGCTACCCGTTTCACCCAGTGCGCAGTCTCACTTCAGCTATCCCTTGCGGCATCTTCGAGCAGCCGCTTGATGGCTTGGTCGATCTCGCGTCGATCTATGTGAAGCGCGGAGCCAGCCAACGCAGGCGGCAACGGGCCGCTGAGCATATGCTATTGGTTCGATGACGATAGCCGGCGCCGCTGGCTGATGATTTGCGGCAAGCGCGTGAACTTGCCCTGCTGATCTGCAAGAGCGAAGCGGCAATCGAGAGCTTCCTCGCGCACTGCGATGTCGCGGCACGTGACTTGCTGATGCCCTATGGCGATGTCCTGATCGTGCTGTCCACCGTCTTGCGGATGAAGCGGACGCTGGGTGGCGCCGAGATCGACAAGATCATTTCGGACGTGGAGGCAGGTAAGGCGCTGCTGATGGAGCATCACCGACGCGCCGAGTGGCGCAAGCGCGAGGTGTCCGCGAGCCGCTTTCGCGCGGAATGTGATCATTGTCATGGTCTGGACCTGATCTGATGCGGTAATCGGCAACATCAATGGTCGGAAGGTCCGGCGGATGTACCCGGCCTGATGATCTCGAATGGCCCCGACGGCGATACGTCGGGGCCATTTTGTTTAGGCGCAATGCAAAGCGCAGATGTCGGCTCTTCGGTGCGAAGCAGAAATCATATGCTCGATCTGAGCCTTACCGGTTTTGACCCCTAAGAGACATTCGCTAGGTCCCAATTTCCCCCGGGATCTCCTCGCTTAACAGATAGCGCTTGCAGCAGTCGTGACCGCCCTTAGTCACGCGCCAGGACAGGCCGCTGCGAACTCATCGCGGAGGTCTTTGACGGTGTGGATGATGCGCATTCCGGCGAGGCCGATGGATTGGGGCTGCGCTCCTCATCAAATCGGCGTAGTCTCAACCCGGCGTCGCATCCGGGAAGTACTCGGCTGGACGCTCCGGCCGTGAAGTCCCTGTTGAACGCTCCGGCGCCTCGTATGTGCGACCGGGAAGGCGCGATTGCGCACAACGGCATAGGGAGGAGCTCATGGCTCGCATCACCCGACGCAAGCTTCTCAAGCTTTCCGTGACCGGCGCGGTGGCAGCGCAGACCGGCGGCTTAGCCGCCATCCTGGCGAGCGGCCAGGCGCCGGCCTTGGCGCAAGGCACGACCGTGCACTGGCTGCGCTGGGCGGATTTCGTTCCCGCATCTGACGTCCTGCTCAAAGGCCAGATCACGCAGGAATGCCAGAAGGCGACCGGCATCACGCTAAAAGTGGAGACCATCAACGCCAATGACCTGCAGTCGCGGATCACCTCGGCGATCCAGTCGGGCACTGGGCCCGACATCATCCTGGCGCTCGGCAACTGGCCGCAGCTCTATGCGGAGAGCGTCGCCGATGCGAGCGACTTGGCCGAGGACATTGGCAAGGATCAGGGCGGCTACTACGAGGTCTCCAAGCAGGTCGCTACCGTCGGCGGCCGCTGGATCGGCGTGCCGTTCACTGTCATCGGCACGCTGATCGCCTATCGCAAGTCGTGGTTCGAGGAGATCGGGTTGAAGACCTTCCCGGATACCTGGGATGGCCTGCTCGACGCCTGCAAAAAGCTCAAGGCCAAGGGCCGGCCGCTTGGCCAGACCGCCGGCCACACGTTCGGCGATGCACCAAATTGGTGGTATCCATACCTCTGGTCGTGGGGTGGCAAGGAGGTCGAGGCCGACGGCAAGACCGTGGCACTCAACAGCAAGGATACGATCGAGTCGGTCAAGTTCGCGGTCGGCCTTTGGCATGACGCCTGCGACGAGGGCGGGCTTGCCTGGGACGACACCAGCAACAACCGCGCCTTCCTCTCGGGCACCATCTGCGCCACAAACAACGGCGCCTCGATCTACATCGAGGCCAAGCGCAAGTCCGACACGTATCTTACCGAAAAAGGCGAGCCGATGTGGAAGGACATCCTGCACGCCCGCATACCCAAGGGTCCGGGCGGGCAGTTCAACCTGGGGGGTTCGCAGACAGACATGATCATGGGCTATTCCAAGAACCAGAAAGCCGCCCAGGACTTCCTGCGCTGGTTCCACTCCAAGCCGGTATTCGCCGAATGGTTTGCCTCGCAGCAGGGCTACTCGGACGGCGCCACCCGGATGTGGGAGAAGGACAAGGTGTGGGACGCCGATCTGGTGCTCCTGCCGTTCCGCGACGTCCCGCCTCTCGCGAGGCTGGCCGGCTACGCGGGGCCGCCTAATCGCAAAGCCGCCGAGGTAGGGACCAAATACATCATCACCGACTTGTACGCCAAGGCGATCCAGGGCATGCCGGCCGAGGCCGCCGTCAAATGGGCCTACGACGAGATCGCCAAGGTGTATGTGTGAGGTCATGTGGTGGGTGCGACGAAAATCGTGAGCGGAGGAGCACCTCACTTCGGCTTCTGGCCCAACTCGGACCTCGGGCCATGTCCGGTTTCGCGCCGCTGTTGGGGGTTAAGCGGACTCGATATGCTCAACCTGAGTTCTTCCGGGTTTGACCCACAACAGACATTGAGGCTCCGATCAGCGCCGGTGCGGTCCGGGACGGCAGGCTTTAAAGCTGGGTCGCGGTGCGGACGGGCGTGGCGCCCCCCAGTGACCGGTATCAGTATCGCGTGCAATTGGCGAACGCTCGGACAGACGCTCAGTCCCTAAGATCCTTAAACCTGGCCAGAACCAACCGTTGTATGACAGCAAAGATCATCGCCGTTGAAACACCGAACATGAGCGCTCCGTTCGCCGCCTCCAGCGGTCCTAGCAACCGCCACGATGGTGTCATAAGGAGATCACCGTAACCCAGTGTCGTGTAGTTGACCGCTGAGTGGTAGAAGGCGTTTCCAAGCTCTGGAAATTCTCCACAGATCACGAGCAACACTGCCCATAAAGCGATCTCGAACAGGTGTGCCATGAACGCGAATGATATCGCCAGCGTGACGATGGCAAAATCGATCAAGGCGCCGGCGCCGGCGCGCCCGAGTTTCTGCTCATGGCGAACGAGGTTTATCGTCGCGGCCAAAGCGAGCGCATGGACGAAAATCGTGCATGCGGCTGTGCCTCCGCCGACCACCAATGGAAGCTGGATCGCGAACTGATGAGTTTGCGTCATCTTTTCAACCACAAGCATCCTGTCCCACCACGGATCACGATGCGTTGGATTTGGGACCAATAGCGTTCGGACCGCCATCACCGGGGCCACCCTGTGGCCAATTCAAACGGTAGTAGATTATACGACAATCCAATCATGCTTGGCGCCCTGTTGTGATCGGAGAAAAGTATTTTCTCGAGCTCCAATTGGTAAGTGAAAGGCAAGCTCCTATTCCGATGCTGCGGCCTGGCGGACCTCACTTCCGTTCATGGCCCAAGGCGGCGGTCCCGGAATGTCTGCTCTCGCGCCGCTGTTGGGGGCTAAGCGGACGTAAGCTCGAAGGGTCTCGCTGCTTTTGCGAGTACACGTCCTGCCTAGGGCTCATGGGCCTGGGGCTACCCTTAACGGAGTCGATCAGCTGCCGCCGTTTGAAAGCCGCATGGAGCGCGAGCAACTTCGAGTCGGTGAGATCGGTTGGACGTCCGCCCGGAGGCGGTGCATGATGGAAAGCCGGTGCCGATGACACTCGCCTTGACGTAGTTAAGATTCGAAACGAACGATGAAGGGAGTTCACATGAAGATGCCCTTTGCAGTTTTGCTCGCGGCTTCGCTCTTGATTTCTGTAGCCTCCGTTCATGCTCGAACAATTTACCCGACTCACCGGTGTCATATCTACGATGACACGTCATACATTCGAATCCCTGGGCAGTGTGGGGAACGGTTGTTAGATGTGCCGTTTTACCCTCGCAGATTATTTCTCCGCTCAAGCCGCTTCCTCCGAGCTTCGTGAGCGTGAACTAAGCAAAACCAACGTATCACAGGTCAGCTTTTGAACAGGCGCGCGCAGACACGATGTAGCGCGGCGTCTCGTCAATCCTCTGTGGCCCTACTTGTATTGCCACTGCTCTAACATACTCGGCAGGCTGATCTGGCCGCCACCGATAACGCACAGACGAGATTGGAATAGCCTCGCTTGCCTTCATTGAGAGTTTTCTGTCCGAGTTCAACCACGACTTTGTTGCCCTTGATCCACTTGTTCGCGACGCCGGGTTCATGCCTGTCTCCTCGGCGAACTTGATGCAATCTGCATCGGCGCTACCGTAGTTGAAGATCACATCGCTGTACCAGTATGCAGCGCCGCACGCGGCGATAATCCCAACGCCGACCAGCATGGCGCGCTTAGGGTTGGCAAGAGCGGCTGCGTCGTTGAAGTTGATCGTGTTGAAATCCCACTTGCTCACCTGTCGGCCCCTCCGTTGTTCGGCCAAACCGGCGCGGGCGATCACCGGCACTGAAATAAATGGTGTCTCGGCAAGGTCGCTTGTTACTTTTAGGTACCAATTACTTGTGATGTTGCGCCAGCAAACTTGTAATGTTGCGCCAGCACGAAAGCTCGCGCACTTCACACACGCGGCCATCATAGGACAGCGGCCAGGCCCGCAGGCAATTTTCCGTCGGTCTAGCGGTCTGAGCGACTGAACTTCTTTAAGCCAAGCACTTCTTTAAAGCCGGGATGAACTCGGAACTGCGACGCGTTCTCATTGAACGTACTTTTCTGGTCCTTGTACTTCCAGATGTACTCCGATCCACCCGCTCCGCCACCCTGCGAATAGTAGCCAATGAGTGAGAAACCATATAGCTGCTTCATTGCGAGGTCAGGCTTATCGTCGCCCGATAAGAGCGATCTTCGGCTTTCCCATGACTTAAGAAAATCGTCTCGGGTGAATTGGAGAGAGTCCAAACTTTTCAGAACTTCGACATAAAATTCATAATTCGAAACCTGCTTGTGAATTTCATCCTCAAGTTCTCTGTATAGGTAGTCCGAATAATGAGATTGAGCAGTCAGAATGTGCTGGTTCTCGAACGTTCCAGCTCCATCCATAGACGCTTTGTAAGCAGTCAACGTTTCGTTGCAAAACTTAATCATATCGCGTGGTCGCAAGAATGTTCGATCGGCCATGTATTGGTACTTAGTTTGTCGACCGGTCATCTTGTGTAGTTCATCAAATATTTCCTCCCACTCGATGTGCTTGCTCGATCGCGTAACGGTGGTGAACCGCTTTTCCATAAGGCTCTTCAACGTGCGATGGTTTGGCCCGTGATCCCAATAGACGGGGGCGGCAAAGTTTTCGGTTATTTTGTTTTTGTCTTCAAAGCGCAGTGAACCGTAAATGTCGTCTCTCAAGAAGATACCTATCGTCAGCCTTTTTCCTTTTGCCTTGGCGAGAACGTTAAGTTCTTTTGCGGCGAGCAGCAGCCCGATCAGCCTCAAGGAGTACGCCTTGTCTTCGACCGAAAATCCAAGGTCTAACTGGTCGAATAAGACGTAATAGTGGTTCTCGGGATTGAGGCTTTCGACGACGGACGTGCGGAGATTATGATTCACCTCTTGGGCAATCGTCGGCAGATGCTCCATCTCAATGCTGTCAATCTTTGTGGATGCTTTAAAAATTTTCCAATCGATCCCAATGTCGCCGGAAAATCGCAATTTATGAGAAGGGGAAAATATCTGGGTGACGTCCGGGTCGCGACTGCCGTACGTGTCGAGAATGAATCTTTCGACGCGCTGGATATGATCAACCGTGCTCTCGCTATAGGGCTGTGAGTAGTCTTGATTGAGAAGGATTTTTGACAGCGAGATCAGACAAAGATAGGTCCAGCTTTGCACGAAGCACTGTTCCTCAGGCACTCCGGCCTTTCTTTGTTTGTCGTGGTGATGCCATGGGTAATCTGTGAATGTGTGGCCGAACGAGAATTTGTTGGCTTGCCTGTCCTGTAGGATTTTCTTGAAGATCGCTGTTTTTCCGCTCCCTTTCCGGCCAAGAATGCAGAATCTTTCGTGATGCACAATTTGCGAGTAAGCCGGATGATCTTCGAAGGAGTCCAGCAGCAGGGCATCTTCGTCCGCGTCTGTCCCGCCGAAATTGGAAATGTTCATTAGATTAATGGGCATGATTTTTTGCTCGTTTTCGCCTGCGATATTGTCGAGAGACAGTTGTAGCGGTGCTTACCATGCGAATCGGGAGCCCGCGCGATGGCGCAATGCAGGGTAGCAATACGAGGACTCGGACCGCTATGCCGATTATTCATAAGGCCGCTCTAGATGTGGAGCCTCAAGAGGTTATACCCGGCCAAGCCGAGCCTGCTGATTGGTGGTACAGACCCGATACTGCCATGAGGACGATGCCAATTGTAGCGGTGGAGCCATCTTGGCAGCTCGGCGGCGCGTTCTCTTGAGGTGTTGTAGGCCTGGGCGTAAGCCCACTCGCGCAGGCTGGTTTGAATGAAGCGCTCGGCCTTGCCGTTGGTTTGTGGGGTGTAGGGCTTGGTGCGGATGTGTTTGAGGCCGAGGCGCTTGC
>NZ_AXAI01000053.1 GCF_000472425.1 Bradyrhizobium sp. Tv2a-2
ATGCAAGCCTGGGCGTCACGGTCGAGCGTGTCATGACCGACAACGGCGCCTGCTACAAATCCATTGCCTTCCAGAAGGCCTGCAAGCGCCTCGGCCTCAAACACATCCGCACCAAGCCCTACACCCCACAAACCAACGGCAAGGCCGAGCGCTTCATTCAAACCAGCCTGCGCGAGTGGGCTTACGCCCAGGCCTACAACACCTCAAGAGAACGCGCCGCCGAGCTGCCAAGATGGCTCCACCGCTACAATTGGCATCGTCCTCATGGCAGTATCGGGTCTGTACCGCCAATCAGCAGGCTCGGCTTGGCCGCGTATAACCTCTTGAGGCTCCACACCTAGAGCTGGCCGGTTTTGGTGTGGCCTCAGCCGGGATCGAGCACCGGCACCATCGTCTCGTCGGCAAACAGCTTGAACCTTGGCCTCCAAGAACGAACGCACTCGAATCGAGGCGTGCGGGTCACCAACATGCTGTGAGCTCTCAACGGGACTCACAAGGAATTGACGAGAATAGCTCCTGATCTGGCAAGCTCAGCCTGAGGCGGATTCGAACCAAAATTGTGAAACACCGGCTTGGTATAGCTGATGGTACTCCCGGTTTTTGCTAACAATAAAGCTATGGTTTATCAGCCACTTGGCGGTCTTCTTGGATTCCGGCCAGAGCGCACCGCGCGCGGAAGCTGTCAAGTCGAGTGACCCAAAAGTCTTGAAGTGCATCCTCCTGTTAGGGGATCTCCGGCGGATACTTTTCGAGCCAATCGAGCAGCTTCGCACTACCGGTTTAGCCGCCTGGTCTGACGGACTTATCCCGCTTCGTGGATCGCGACGAGTTCTTAGACTAAGGCAGTTCAAGGCCTACGCTGTAGTCGCCGTCGTGCAGGCCATCGAAATCCCACTCGTAGATCGAAACGGCTCCGATCGCGGCTTGGCTCTGGCCTAGAAAGAACGCGAAGGCATTCGGCCCTGCAATGAAGAGATGAACACGGCGCGGGCCCCCCTTGGCGGAAGCACGTATCGCACCTAACAAGGACGAGACCATCGCAGCCGCGTGACTGCCTGATCGCACGCTTTGGTAGGACGGGCCGCCCACGGGGCTTGCCGTCATGAGCGTGCCGACGGCGGCGAGCTTCTGGACGTAGCGGCGGACCGCCGGCGCCACGTCGTGTGTCAACGAAACGGCGACCGCGAGTTCCGGCCCGCTGGCGTGGACCGTTTCCTCGACGGTGGAGAGCGTCGGCCAGGCCGGATCGAGCGGCTTGTCCGCCGCCGACCAGATGTGACGTCCGCCCGCTCGCTGCTCGATCTCGATGGCCTTTCCGGACTTGACGTTGAGGATCGCGCCCATGCCGAATGCCAGAGAGACATGCGTGTCGAGGATCAGACGGAGCTGGTCCTTGTCGCGCGCGGACTGGATCAGAAACTGCCGCAGTTCGGGGAACACGGTAGCCTTCCAGTCGGCTGGGTTCCGGATGTAGCGCCCATCGAAATGCGGGACGAGATTCACCGATTCGTTGCTGCGCGCCTCGATGTCGTCGATGGGATGCATGAACGAGCGCACGCCGAGCGTCTTGGGCCTCGGCGATGACGGCGCAAGAAGATTTTCGTCCTCGACGAGATCGCGAAACGAGGCGGGGTCGAACGTGTTGCGGCCCTGCGCATGGAGCTTCCTGATCAGATCGTCGTACAGGAAGCCGGCCTCGGACGGCGGCACTTGACGCATGCCGGCCGCCGCGAAGCGGTCGTTTAGCCGTTCGCGCAGGTCGGCGCCGGACTCCAGACGCTGCGAGATGGCCAAGGTCCGCGCCACGAGCCGCAGCGCGTCGTGATCGATGCCGAGATGCCCCGACCATGCGTCGCGCACCTTGCCCATCATGCTTCTGGGCGTGGTGCCGTCGAACAGCCGATCCAGATCAAGCGCATGAGTGTGCATGCGTACCCTTGACGACGATCGGCACCGTCGCCGGGTGCTCGTCCGCGATGAGCGACTCCATGATGCTCGCTGCAGCCTTCAGCGTCGCCGCGTCGGGCGTGTCGGCGCCCGAGATCAGCGCGACGATCGCCGCCCACGTCTCGCCTGCGGAGCGCATCGGGACCGAGGCGATCTCGCGTTTGACCTTCATCCGAACTTCTCCTGCGCCTTCTCGATCTCGAGCGCCTGCTTCAGCGCCTTCAGCACCTGGTCGGCCTGCAGCTTGTTGAGGTCGCGCGCAGTCTCGACGCTGGAAGCGGCGGCCGAGATCAACGCCTTGCGCAGGCGGCGTCCGTCGAGCCCGTCCGAAGCCTTCACGAACGCGGGGATCTGACCGTTCAGCCCCGAAAGTTTGGGCCACCGCGAGGCGAGCGTGGCCAACGTATCGCCGATGATTTCCTGCCGCGCATGCGCGTTCGGCAGACCGATGTCCTCGACCAGATCGGCACGGGACAGCAGCGCACGATCCACGGCCTTTGGGAAGTTGGTAGTGGCGATCAGCAACGTGTTGCGGTGCTTGCGCGAGAGCCGGTCGATACCGGCAAGCGCCGCGTCGGTCGCGCGATGCGCGTCGACAGGATTGGTTTCGAGGCTCATGCGCTGCCGGTCCGCCGCCAGCGTCTTGACCTCGTCGAGAAGCACGATGGTCGGTCCGTGCGCGGCGTGTTCCGGGATCAACTGGTCGAAGATCTTCGAGACCTCCTTCTGGCTCTTGCCGTGCGAGGCGCTGCCGAGCGCATGCGGATCGAGCTGGAGGAACTTGACCTTCTTCGGCTTGAGAGCCTCGGCGACCTGATTGGCGAGACCGCGCGCGAGCGTTGTCTTGCCGGTGCCGGGCGGCCCGGCGAGCACGATCAGACCGTGGACGGGTACGCGCTCGAACGGGAAGTCCTGGCGGAGCTGGAAGGCGAGAAGCGCCTGCGCGACGAGGCGAATCCTGACGGCGTCGTCCAGTTTGATGGCCGACCAGGCGGCGGCGTAGTCCGCATGCGGCAGTTGGGCTTCATCGCTAATGGCGTCCATTTTGCCCCCTCGGCGGCTCACGACCGAAGTCGTTTTGGCGTCCGATGAGGACGATGGTAATTATACAGATAAATCGAACTGTTGATCCTGTCAAAGTCGGCGCTATAGAATCGTCCAATTGAATCGGACGGCCCGTTTTCGGGCTTTTGAGGGCCTTAAGATGTCGCTGGCGACGAAGTTGAAGGAGCTGCGGGTCCGCAAGAAGCAGTCCCTGCAGGATGTCGCGGACGCGATCGGCGCGTCGAAGACGCATGTCTGGGACCTGGAGACCGGGCGGAGCCGAAATCCGTCGGTCGACCTACTGACGAAACTGGCCACTCATTTTCAGGTCCGCATCGCCGATCTGGTCGGCGAAAACCCGAACGCGGCCGACGAGGACGAGAAGCACGTCGCCCTGTTTCGCGAACTCAAGCAGCTTTCCGATCCCGACCTCGAGACCATCCGGATCCTGATGCAACGGCTGAAGGACCCCGATCGAAAGTAGCACCGATGCAGATCTCGCGTATCGACCTCGCCGACAAGGGCTCGCCCGAGGGGCTCGTGATGGCCATCCTCAAGGCCGAGCCGAGTCTGCCCATTCCGATTCCGATCGAAGAGCTCTGCAGGCAACTCGACATCATCGAGATCCAGGCGCTCACGACGCAGGGCTTCGAAGGCGGTCTCCTGACCGACCGCGAGCGCAGCCGCGGAATCGTCCTCGTCAAGAACGGCGTGTCGCCGCAGCGCCGCCGGTTCACCATCGGCCATGAGCTCGGACATTTTCTGATGCCCTCGCACGTGCCCGACGAGGAAGGCCGCTTCCTGTGCTCGCAGCGCGACATGGCGATGCTCAACCCCAAGGAAGGCGACCGTCGCGCGAAGATGGAAGTCGAGGCGAACCGCTTTTCGTCGCTGGTCTGATGCCGCCGCCGAGGCTGAGGGCCGAGATCGGTAATCGCGCGCCGAGCATCGAGCACATGCTCTCCCTCGCGACGAAGTTCGACGTGAGCAAGGACGCGATGGCCCGAGCATACGCAGAATACCATTCTGCGACGATCGCCTTCGTTGTCGTCCGCGACGGTAAGGTGGGTGCGACCTACCGCAACAGAACCAGATTTCCGTTCATCACAGCGCTTCGCGGCAAGCCAGTCCCCGAGCGATCGCTATTCTATCGGAAAGGATTGCAGGTCGGCGTGCCCAGCGACATCGACTCGCGCCTGCCTGACAACTGGATCGACGTCGAACGCGGGCGGCAGGCCCCGACGATGAGCGAACAAGTCTACCTGCAGTCCAACGGCTTCGCGCTAATAATGCTTTGGTATGAGCCCGCGGAAGATCCTGATTTCGACGCGGACGGCGAACGGACCGCGAAACAGCGCCTCCAGCATCGGCAGGCGCGATATTCCTGAATCGATCGCTTTCGGAGACCCTCAAGCGACTTTTTCGATCTCCTCTAGCAACCGTTTGAGGTCGTAGCCGAGAGGCTTGCCGCCCAGAAATTTCGTCGCAAACTTGTCGAGCATCTCCTGCGACGGCTCGATGCCTTTCTTGATCTGCTTTCGCAGATCGGCAAGCCCTCCAGGCGGCAGCGGAGCTCCGGATTTCATGACTTCCGTCAGGAGATATTCGCGCCTTTCCGCGGCTCCCTTGCCCTTGCAGTTGTACCGAATGTATTTGGCCATCGCGACCGTAAACACTCGCATGCAATGAAAGATCTGCATCTTGGGCGAAAGCTGGCTTTTCGCCGCCTGCACGACATCTAGATTGGTCGTAAGGTCCTGGAAGAAGGGGAACGTCTGATCGATCAGTTCCCCGAAGGTGATCTTCTGATCCGGCGCAATTAGCATGTAGAACGGCGCATGATCGGTGATCATCGACTCCCTGATCGCAAAGAAGCCATAACAGACGCCCGCCACGACCAGCAGATTGTTACCGGTTTCCCGATTGATCGCTCGCAGCGAGTCGACGACCCTTTCCCAACTCACCATTTCGTTCGTCGCAGCGATTTCGACGCCGTCTATCGCGGATCCATGCATGTCGAGGTAGATCAGCGGCTTCAGACCGTTCCGCGCAGCGGCTTCGATCTCGGCAAGCTCGCGGATCAGATCGTCGCCGCTCGGCACGACGTATTTTTGAAAAGGAATGCCTTTCGCTTGGCAGATGACCGAAACGTCGTCCATCATGCCTTCGACCATGCCGAGCTCGCTCGGCCGCGGCGCGGTCAGCCAAAAAATCGAGTTGAAGATCAGACCAGATTCAAGTTCGAAAGCCATCACGCTACTCCGCACGCATGCCTACATTTGCCGTTCCCATATGGGTGTTCGAAGCCGTGCAGCGCGATGACCTCGATCGGGTCGGTATCGCAAGTTCCGATTTGCAGTATTCCAAGCCAGGACCGCGGATATGACCAGATCTAGCCGTCATCACCCAATTTGGTAAGAAATTTGATGCATATTTCTTACGCCATCCTGGATTTTGTAACATTTTTGATGCATATTTCTTACAAGGAACCAAGAAAATGGCCAGTACAGCCACCCAAATCTACGACCGGATGAGCCACGACGCCCAGCCGAGCAAGGTGTGGACCGCGCGCGATTTCGCGGACACGGGCTCCCGGTCGGCGGTGGACGTCGCCCTCCATCGTCTCCGGAGCGACAAAAAAATCAGGCGCATCGACCAAGGTCTCTACGACCTTCCGCGCACCAACCGGCTGACGAACAAGATTTCCCCGCCCGACTACAAGTCGGTGATCCAGGCGGTGGCGAGACGGGACGGCGCCAAGGTGCTGGTCGACGGCATAACCGCCGCCAACAACTTGGGCCTCACCAACGCAGTGCCGGCGAAGGTAGTCGTGTGGACGGACGCACGCGTGAAGCCGATACGTCTCGACAAGATGGTCATCGACTTCAAAAAGGTCGCATCCAGCCGGCTGGTGTGGGCCGACCGCCCGGCGGCTCAGTTGGTGCAGGCTCTGATCTGGCTGCGTGACGTTCTGCCCTCAGACGACGACAAGATAGCGAAGCGCCTCACGTCGATCCTGAACGACGGCGACGACGGGCAGCGGATGCGCAGGGATCTGCAGGACCACCTGGGCGATCTGCCCGACTGGCTCGTTCCGCTGGTGAAGGATATCCTGAAATCCGACGCGACGCCGCCGGATCCGCCGTCGCCGGCTCGCGCTCCCTGAGAGGCGACCATGAGCGACCTGCCGCAGATCATCCGAGCAAGCGCCGACGACCGTCGGGGACTATTCCAGACGACCGGACAGCGCCTTTCGTGCGCGCCGGAGAACGTCGAAAAGGATTTCTGGGTCTGCTGGACCCTCGATGCGCTCTATAACAGGGCAGGCATAAAGGAGCGTCTGCTCTTCAAGGGGGGCACTTCGCTCTCCAAGGCATTCGATCTGATCCAGCGATTCTCGGAAGACATCGACATCACCGTATTTCGTGACGACCTGCCGGGCGATCCTTTCCCGTCCGACGACGAACTTCGCGCGATGGGATCGAACCAGCGCAGGCGCAAGCTCGACGAGATCAAGGATCGCTGCAGCGGCTACATCAACGGCCAATTTCAGGCCGTACTGACGAAGTACGCCGCCACCGAGCTCGAAGGAATGAAGTTCAAGATCGAGCCCGATCCGGACGACCCCGACGCCCAGTCCCTGCTCTTCCACTATCCGAGCGCGTTCACGGATTCCGACGAGGCGTATGTCCGCCGCGTCGTGAAGATCGAGTCCGGAGCGAAGTCTGCGCTCGACCCGCATGAGACCAAGACGATCGTTCCGTACTCCGCGCCCGACACCGACAGGCTGGATCTCGCCGTGCCGAACGTGCTGACGATCAAGCCGGAGAGGACGTTCTGGGACAAGATCATCATCCTGCACGGACAGCGCCACTGGTTTCAGAACAGGGGCGAGCTCTACAAGGACGGACAGCGGCTGTCGCGGCACTATTACGACGTATTCCGCCTTCTCGCCTCCGAACATGGCAACGCCGCGCTCGCGGATCTCAAGCTCGCCGAAAGCTGCGCGAAGCATGCCCGCCTCTACTTTGACCGGAGGCCTCTCGATCTAGACCAGGCTACCCGAGGTACGTTCGGCATCGTACCTGCCGACGGCATGCTCGAATCGCTGAAGGCGGACTACGAAAAGATGGCCGGCATGATCTTCAGCGACGTCCCGTCCTTCGAGGACATCATCGGCAAGATCAAGACGGCCGAAGCGACCTTGAACGCCGTCTGACCGTCGTTCCCCATCCGTTCACCGCCTATGAACGCGGTCCCTCCGACGGCCTGGCCGACGGCGCATCGCGGTGGTCGCCGCCGGGGCCCAGCTGTCACTACCGCCACGTCCGTGTTTCGCCGGCGGACATCTGTGAACGACATCAAACTGGCGCCGCCATCTCCAAATACCGGCAAAAGGCATTGGCGAGCTGCATCTGCCTTGGGGTCCGGCACTCCGCTTCAAAGACACGTGGCGAAGCAACCATCACGCAGATGCACTTCGCACGTGATGTTGCGACGTTCAGGCGATTGGCGCTGTAGAGAAATTCCATGCCGCGCGGCGCATCGAGGTGGCTCGAGGTCGTGACGGAATAGATGACGATCGGAGCCTCCTGCCCCTGAAACTTGTCGACCGTTCCCACACGCCCACCCGGGATGCGCTCTTGCAATTCAAAGACCTGGGCGTTGTAGGGCGCGATGATTAGAATGTCGTCCAGTTTGATGGCGGCCTCGACGTCGTCCCGGTTCACCCAAGTCGTGGCACTTCCCAGGATGTTCGTCACGAGGTCACGAACGGCATCGGCTTCTTCCTGCGACGAACTTTGGTTGCCGGAATGCTCAATCGGGAGGTAGCGAAGGCCTGCTCCCCTGAGCTTTCCTGCTGACTTGACCTGCTGCTTCTCAAGACCAGGCCGCGAAAACAGCCTGCTCTCGTAGAAGAGCTCCGAATTGAAGGCGCAGATTGTCGGATGCAGCCGCCAGGTTTCCGGGAGGAACAGGCCGCGATCGGCAGGAATCGTGGCATGCGGTCCAAGGATATGGTCCAGCGCCGAGGCATCGGCGCCATCCGGATGGCTTCCCTGAATGGGTTGTTCGAGCTGGCGGGGATCACCGAGAAGCACGACACTTTTGGCCGATTGCGAGACCGCGAGCACATTTGCCAGGGACATCTGGGCCGCTTCATCGATGAAGAGTACGTCAACGCATTGCGAAGCGTCCGGCCTGGCCCAGAACCACGCTGTTGCTCCGCAGACTTGAGCGGTGCCGCCCAGCGCGTCGAGAAATTCACCGTTGTCCTTGGTGAAGGTCAGGCTGGGCAGATCGTCCTCATCGTCAGAAACCTTCTGCACGCAATGGATGGCTTGCTGCTCCTCACCCGCGGCTTTGATCACCTCGTCCAGCAGATTGCGAATGACCTTGTGACTGTTTGCAGTAATCCCGATCGTCTTTCCCTCTCTCGCCAGGCCGCAGATCATCCGGGCGCCTGTAAAGGTCTTTCCAGCGCCAGGCGGGCCTTGCAGCGGGAACACGCTCCGATCGAGCGAGAGCGCCACGCGAATAGCGGCGGCAAGACTGGCTTCACCTTCCTGCTGCAGTGGCAGTCCCTGCAGACGTGGCGCTACGGCCAAGACCAAGTCGCGGGCCGCCCGATAGTCGCCATCCGCCTCGATGCCGTGCTCGGCCACATGCTCGCCAAGCCGCATCACGGCGTCTGCCAGTACCTGAGTATCGACAGAGCTATGAGCAAAGACCGCTGGCGGATGAACGACCGCGGTATCCTTGCGCTTCTTGATGTCGATCGTTCGGGCCTCAAGTGATACGGCTGTGACTTTGCCGAACTTGTCACCCCCGATGGTGTGGAGGTCATCCCCAGTGCGGATATCGGTATCTTGCTGGGCAAACCGGTAACGATGGGTGGGCACCTTTCCCTTCCCGGGCACCTCTTCCAGAAAGACCATGTCGGCGAGGCCGCTGCGCTCATGGAGGAGATCGTCGGCAGACAGGTCGCGCAGCCTGAAGTATTCCCACCAGACGGCCTTCTTCTCGCGGCCGTGCCAATCCAGCATGGAAGCAAGAAGCCATCGCCCCTTCTGCTCGTCCGTCCGTTCGTTGGCGTCGTCAGGCACGCCCTCAAGGAGGCGAGCCGAAAGTGCTGCCACCTTCTGCTGCCATGCGGTCAGCTCCTCGCTCAGTTCAACTACCACCGCGGTTGGCCGGGCGATTGTCGCCCCGTTTGCGATCTGGTCGGCTCGAAGAGCCTCAAGCCAACGCCGCAGCGCCTCCGTGGAGGCGCAATCGTCGTTGTTATAGCCTTTGACGGCCGCCTTATCGTCCTCCGGAATGCCCTCGGGGTCGGCCATCTCCAGCCGCGCCTGGGTTCTCGCCATCACGGCCCCGACCTCCTCCAGAGGGACCGATCGATTGAAGCCGTAGAGCGGCTCGAGCTTCTTGATGGAGTAGCTTTCCACGCTGGCGCGGATCGCGTGGCGAACCACCGCATAGAGATCAACGAATACCTCTCCACGGAGAAGGTTGTCGACGTCATTCTCTCGCGTCGCATACCGTCCCATCAACCGCTTCAGCGCAGCAGGCTCGTAGGGAGCGAAGTGATAGATGTGAAGATTCGGATAGGTTTTCTGCCGTTCGACGACGAAATCAATGAACCGCTCGAACGCAGCCCTCTCCTCATGGCGCGTGGACGCCCAGTCGCCGGTATATTGCCAGGCCCCGCCGTCATCGGCGTGGAGGTAGCCGAACAGGAACTCGAGCCCACCATCACCGACAAACGGATCCCCCTCGAAATCGAAAAAGATGTCACCCGCTGACGGTTCGGGTAAACGAAATAGCCCAAAACCCGGCTCGAGCGGCAGGACCTCGTGCAGCATCGCGTCTGCGGTCCGACCTTCGACCTGAATCCGTGCCTGTTCGCGAACCCTCTCGTAGCTGCTCGCGGCCCCGCGATCGGGTCGCCACGGCAGAGGGATGGGCATGGCCGCGAGCGCCGACATCGTGTCGACGCCGCGCCTCTCTAATTCGCCGATCTGGGACTTGCTGATACCAGCGACGAGGGACATGTGGTCATCCGCTCGCCTCTTTTCTTCGCAATGCCGACGCCACCTGCAAACGTCGCAATGATCGATCGGCTCGGGATAGGGGCCGACGCTAGTGCCGGCCGGTCCCGCGATCGTTCGCTCCAAACTGCCTCTCACATGGCGATAGTAGGCTGCATAGTCGGCGATCCGGTACGCTTCCGGTTCGAAGTTCGTCCCAGGTGTCACGACATGGGCTGCAACAGGCGCTACGCCCTGTATGTTCGACAGCATGTCGGAATAGAGGCTGATCTGAAGGACCGTATTGCCCTTGGTCTCCCGGGCCAGCTTCGTATCGGTGACCTCATAAGACCACGCACCTAACTGACTTGGTTTCTCCACGCGAAGCAAAATGTCAGCCCGCCCGTTCCAGAGGCCGACCTGGAGTGCTCCTTGAGCGATGACCGCATCGCCCCGCGCCATCGCCTCACGCGTAGCTACCACTGCCGTACCGTCGACACCGATCCCGCCGATCTGTGTGACCGCGAGCCCTCCCGATTTCAAATGATCGATATAGCCCTGCTCATGCTCAGCGCCACGCGCGGCCAGTGCTTCGAGGACGGGGTCCCAGATCTTTGGCTTGGCCAACTCGCCGTTAGCGACCTTGAGGTCGAGATTGGTCAGATAATGGCAATTCAGGTGCCCGACGAGGTCGCCCGCACTAAGGTTGATTTTGGCGCCGATCTTCTGCATTTCCCCCACCAAATGCTGACGCTGCATCACAGCTCGCTTGCAATCTCCGGTATATTGTCTATTTCCGCGCCGTTTTGTCTAGCCCACAGAGATCGCGCCAGCGTCGCCGGCACCTGCTCCCGGAATTTACCGGCGGCGATGTTCTCGACAAAGGCAGAGACGTCAATCGCACTGGCGCGATCAAGTTGACCTAGCCCTCGCAACTTGGGCAAAGCCTCAGTTGCGTTTGTCTTGGCAAGCGTCAGACCGAGGTCATGGACTTGCCCCGGCAGTCCCGCCATGGCCGCCGCGGCTCCAAACACAGCGGTTGCTTGGGAGCCCCGCCAGAGGAACAGGTGCAGATCACGCTCTTCTTCGACGACCCTTCGCTTTTCGAGGTCAAACTCACGGAACGTTTCTCGCCCCTCAGCCAAGAGCTCCCGCGCCTTATCGTCGAGATATGGTGGCTCGTCAGTGGACAGATAGACATTACGCATCTCGGCAGCCAGCCGGTCATGCAGGCGCTCGCCGTCGGCACGTTCAAACCGGGGTACGACGCCTCCCGGATGCGGGGCCACGAAGAGGGTATTGGTCCTTTCGTCGACATCGTTGATGATCCATCTGCGGCCCGCAAACACCACAAGACCGTCTTTATGGACCGGGAAAGATATTGGCAGCGTACCGAGGGTCTTGCCCTCGATTGCCAAGCGCCACTCTTCTGCTGACTCGAACACAGAAAAGAAACTGCGGGATTGAACCGTCTGTTCGCCCTTCTCTGCGAGCATGATCAGGCCATCACCCGATTGCTCAATGAAGCGGATCGTGTCGGAAGCGAGATGACGAAGGAGATCTGCAAATTCGCCGGCCGAAATGGCGGCGAAAGGCCCCGCCCCGCACAAGAGATCGTAGAGTGGCCGCGCCCTGATCCCACCCCGTTCAGCGATGACAGAGAGAATCTGGTGGATCAAGGTTGAAGCGACCTCCGGCACCTGGCCGGCCGGCTCGACGAATTTTTGCAGCAGCAGCCGAATGACGGCGACCGAGCGGATGGTATTCGGCCTGAGCCGGTCGATCACGCCGGAGCGTTGATCAATGTTAGGCTCACGCACATAAACACGAAGGACCGACGGTACGCCTTTCCGCCGGCCCGTTCTACCGAGCCTCTGCTTCAGCGACGAAAGCGAGCGAGGTGCCCCGATTTGAGCAACCGATTTGACCGATCCGATATCGACACCCAGCTCTAGGGTCGAGGTACAGATCGCGGTCGTCGGCAATTTTCCATCCTTGAGGCGATCCTCTAGCTCTTCCCGCAGGGTCTTGGAAAGACTGCCATGATGGGGAAAGAACTCGTTCGGCACATCTGCCTTGTCCGACCTCCTGCGCAAGCGATCGGCAGCGGACTCGACGGTACGCCGTGAACCTCCGAAGACGAGGTTGTTGGAGGTTCGCAGGGTCTTGAACAGATGGTCCGCGATATCGTCGAGCGCGATCCTGCGCGGCACTTCCTCGATGTCCGCTCCTCCTTCGGCGTGATCGGGGTCATCAAGCTCGGGGGGCTCGACATAGCCGCGGATCTGCAGCCTGAGTTCCGGAGAATCAGACTTCGCTTCCAATATCCGGACAGTCTCCGGCGAGGTTGGACGTAACCATGCCGCCGCCTGAAACAAATCGCCGATGGTTGCGGACAGGCCGACGCGTCGCGCCGGCCGCTGAGACATGGCATCGATGCGGCGCAGCAGGCTTGCGAGATGGAGGCCGCGCGGTCCCTGAAGGAACGAATGGACCTCGTCGATGACGATGAAGTCAGCCGACGACAGCAGGCGTTTTGCATCGGAGGGGCGCCGCGTCAGCATCGCCTCGATCGATTCCGGCGTGATGAGCGCGATCCCTTGCGGCTTGGAAAGGGCCCGTTTCTTTTCTCCCTGAGGAGCATCGCCGTGCCATTTGACGACAGGGATCTCCATGTTCTCGCAGAGTCCCTCGAGACGTTTGAACTGATCATTGATTAGGGCCTTCAGCGGACTGATATACAGGACCGAGAATCCAAGCTCTTTCCTGTCAGCGACCGCGGTCAGGATCGGCAGAAAGGCCGCTTCTGTCTTCCCCGCTGCAGTTGTCGCGGCAATTAGAACGTCGCGGTCATCGTCGAGAATGGCAAAGATTGTGCGCGCCTGAATCTCGCGCAGCTCGTCCCATCCCTGATCGTGAATCCATCGGCGGATGGTCCCGTGGAGCTTGTGGTAGGCCCCCTCAAGAGTTGAGTCGGAGGCTGGTGAGCTCATCGCCGTCTCCACTCTCTTCGCTCGAAGCAGTATCGTCCGGAGCATCCGGGGCAATCGGTATGCGATCAAGCAGCTCCTGCCACTTGACGCCGGGGTTCTGTTCAAGGACAGCGAGCATCTGCACGAATGCCTTCACGGTCGAACGAGGCGTCCGGAAGTAGGCCTCACCGATCTTGCGGTTGCAATGCTCCATGAACGCGGTCAACGCTTCGTCCGGCACCAGGAATTTTGCGGGATCTCCGCTTGCGAAGACCAACCTGATGTTGGTGAGCAGAACGAAGAGATCTTCTGGCGTCAGGCTCTGCAGCCGGATCACTGGACCAGAAAAATCAACAAGGCCGCCGCTCGCAAAGCTGTTTTCCGCCAACCTGGACTGCAGGGCCTCATAGCTAAAGACGCCTCGGCGCGTATCCAGCAGGAAGTCGGGCGTACCGCACATGACGAAGCCTATCCCGGAGGTCGTACCTTGGAGCGAGTCGTTCACTATGTCGAGAAGCTGTTCATAGTTCTGCTTGCGGGACTGGGAATTCTGAAGCTTGTAGATATGAGCCATCTCGTCGAACATGACCAACAGGCCACTATAACCTGCAATCCGCACCAGGCAGCCGAGACACTTCAGCGATTCATAGACATTCTCATCGTCGATGATGCTTCTGACACCTAGGTCCTTTTTGGCATCTGTCTTGGTCGAATACTCAGCGCGGAGCCAACGAATAGCACATTCTTTCAGGGCGTCGTTGGCCTCTTCGCTTCCTCGCCAATAGGCCTTCAATACCGTAGCGAAATCGTAGCCACCTGAGAATTGGGTGATCGCCTCGAGCTTCTGGTCGATAAGGCCTTCAACTGCGACGCCCTTCTCGCCAGCTTCCTTCACTGCGTCCATCACCAGACGCTCGGTGATACTTTGCAGCGCACCACCTTCAGGCTTATTGCGGGTCGCCATGTTGTTCACAGCTTCCGCATAGAGCGCGCGCGCCTGACCGGCGCCTGCATGAATGCGCCGATTGGGCGACAGGTCGGCATGCATCGTCACGCAGCGCTTCTCTAATGCGATGAGGCGCACGACGCCGGCGAAGAACGTCTTGCCGGCGCCGTAGTCACCGATCACGAAGCGGACGGCGGCTCCCCCATCCGCGATCCGATCGATGTCACGCACCAGTGCACTGATTTCGCCCGCGCGGCCGACTTGGATGTGGGGCAGACCGAGACGTGGAACGACACCAGCGGACAGAGCCTGTATGATTGTGTCCCGCTCTCTCGACTTAATCGGCTTCTTGTTCATGCAGCCCTGTCTTTCATCTCCGAGAGGCGTCCACGGAGGTGCGGCGCTAGCACCACGTCGTCGCCATCTTCAATCAATGCATCATCGAAACGATCAAAAGACCAATCGTTGATTCGCTCGATAGCCCCATCCGGAAGCAATCCGATGTCTCTCGCATGGCGATCGAACTCGGACCGTGGCATCGATCCGCGCTGTTCGAGCAGCTGAACGAGCTCAGTATACGGTCTGTCCAATCCTCCCCAGGCAATCTTGGCATCAGGCTTGGGAGGCGATGGTTCTGCCACATCCTCGCTGAAGATATCGGACAGGAGCCCTGCGACAGCTTCGGTCTCTCGACGTGTACGGGCAAGCTTGGCGGCATCGATCTTGATACCAGCGCCGCCTATCTGTTCCGCCGGCTTGGCGGGATCCTTCGGGATCGGGATGCCTGCGGCGCGCGCCTCCTCGCTGATCGAGACTGGCTCATCAACCCGCTCGGCGGCCGCCCGATGAAGGCTCTGATAGACCGCCTCGCTTGGAAGGCCGAGGGATTTGTGCAGCCGTTCCAGGAATTTGACTTCGCCGATGTCGATACTCGCACCGCCGCCCACAACCGCGACAGCTGCATCCGCGATTGCCCGACGTTCGGCCTCCCCGACCTCCTGCAGCTTGCGAAAGACGCGCGCCTGCTTGGGAGGACTGTTAAACGTCGTGACGGCAAACGCGATCAGACGTGCCTGCTCCACGCCGGACAAGTCCGGTGTGGCCCGAATTCGGCCGATGGTACGCTGGAGCTCTTCATAGCAAGCGTCTCCATCGGAGCCGGCTGCCAGCACCGCGACTTCGACCTGGGTTCTTGCCGCTCGAAACGCTGGCCGAGAGGGATCGACCGGGCCACCATTCGCAGCCCTGAAAATAAACACCTGTTCGTCGGCCCGAGGAACACTGCTGCCGTATCTAGGGTCCGGTTCGAGCGCCACGTCGATCACATCCAACGCTCGTCCTAACTCTTCAGCAGCAGCTGTGGGGATCTTTCCGCTGGTGGCGACCTCAAAGCCCGCCATCTCGAAGATCATCTGAGCCGTGGTGCTCGCGCGGCCCTGGGCTCCCAGTGCCGTCTCGACCTGTCGACGAAAGTCATCGATCGCCGCTGAACCCGACTGTTGCCAAATATCGGGGGGTAACAGTCCCGCAGCCACGACGGAATTGCGGAGGTTTGGTTTGCGCCCGACAAAGCGGCTGAATCCATCGAGCTCGGCTGTGCAGTCCTCGACCAGGGTTCGCAAGACATCGAGTTGCTTCGTAAGACCGGACACGTCAAGATACTGTTCGTGTGGTCCGTGAACATCGATCGTGAATGCGCCACTGGCAGCGCGATATTGCAGCGATATCCGCTTGTTCGTCCGTATGGAAAGACCGCTCGGATATCGCTGAGCAAAGCGCTTCGTCCACAGAGTGACGAACTCGTCAAAGCATCGCACCGCTGGCGTTCTGAGATGAGTGTCCGGCATGGCCAGAACCCACCGCAGAGCGTCATCCGCCGACGATAAGACCGGCGCATCCAACAGTGTTTGACCGAGATACAGCCGCGTCGCGAGGTCCATTTCGGAGTTCGCGGCACGCTCCGCGGACAGTGCAGGCAAATCGATAGGCGCTGCCCCTGTCAATCGGCATTGGAATGGGACCCCTTATCGGCATCCAAAAGGGACCCCTTTGATCGGCGTGCTTTGCTGGTAGCGCTCGCGGCGTCGGAGCTGGTCGGGGTTGCGGAGACGGCGCGAGCGCGGGTTGTTTGATCGTCGTCGCGGCTTTTAAAGCGCCAGCTGTCGTTACCGGTCTCGACGATGTCGCAGTGATGAGTCAGGCGGTCGAGCAGCGCGGTGGTCATCTTGGCATCGCCGAACACGCTCGGCCATTCGCCGAATGCCAGATTGGTAGTGACGATGACGGAGGTGCGCTCGTAGAGCCGGCTGATGAGGTGGAACAGGAGCTGACCGCCGGATTGTGCGAACGGCAGATAGCCCAGCTCGTCGAGAACGATGAAGTCCATGCGGGTCAGATGTTCGGCGAGCCGGCCTTGCCGACCGTTGCGGGTCTCGGTCTCGAGCCGGTTGACGAGATCGACGACGTTGTAGAAGCGACCGCGGGCACCATCGCGGATACAGCTTCTCGCGATAGCGATGGCCAGATGGGTCTTGCCGGTCCCGGTGCCGCCGACCAGCACGACGTTGCGCTGCTGGGCGATGAATCCGCCGCTGGCGAGATCGTTGACGAGCGTCTGGTTGATCGGCGTGCCATCGAACTGGAAGTCGTCGATATCCTTGGCGAGTGGAAGCTTGGCGATGGTGAGTTGGTACTTGATCGATCTTGCCTGCTTCTCGCTGATCTCGGCGGTGAGCAGATCGCCGACAATGCGCTGCGGCTCATGCTGGCGCTTGATTGCGGTCGCCATGATCTCGTCGAAGGCGGCCTTCATTCCGTAGAGCTTGAGCTCACCCATGAGGTCGAAGATTTGGGTTCGTTCCATCAGATGGTCCTCCGAAGGTTGTCGTAGCGGGCACAATCGGCGATCGGCGCATGGCGTAAGATCAGCGCAGCCGGGGTCATGATGTTGGCTGGTGGGGCGGGCTCACGTTGCCGAGCCAGGATGTTGAGCACGACATCGGCGGAATGGACGCCGTGACCGAGCGCTTCAGCACAGGCGGCCTCAACGGCCGGCAGTCCGTCGGTCAGCACCGCGTTGAGGATGTCGACCATCTGGCGATTGCCGTCATCAGAGCCCGCAAGCTTCCGCCGCACACGTTCGATCGCGGCCGGCAGCACCCAGTCCTTGAACGGAGCGCCGTTGCGCAGGGCGCCGGGTTTGCGCACCAGCACCGGCACGTAGTGCCAGGGGTCGTAGACCGTCTCGCCACGGCCGAATGATCGCGGATGCTCGGCAACGATCCGGCCGTCCTGGCGGATCACGATGCGGTCAGCATAGGCCTGGACCTCAATGGGCCGCCCGACCGCGCTCGCTGCCACCGAGTACTTGTTGTTGTCGAAGCGCACCAGACAGGTCTTGGAGACCGAGGCGGGCACGGCATGGAAGCCGTCGAACCGACCGGCATAGGGAACGAGCTTGGGCCGCTCGGCCTCGAAGACCTCCCAGATGGTCCGGTCGGCGAACTCTGGATGCAGATGCGCCTTGGCGTAGGCAATGCATTTATCGAGCAACCAGCCGTTCAGCCCGTCCAGCGTCTTGAATCGCAGCCGCGGGGTGAAGAACCGTTCGCGGACCAGCCCGACCTGGTTCTCGACTTGACCCTTCTCCCAGCCCGACGCCGGCGTACAGGCAACCGGGTCGACCAGATAGTGGCTGCACATCTGCAGGAAGCGGCGATTGTAGAGACGGCCCTTGCCGACGAAGATCGTCTCCACCGCCGTCTTCATGTTGTCGTAGATGCCGCGCCTGCAGGCGCCCTTGAACAGCGCAAACGCCCGATCGTGGGCGTCAAACACCATCTCCTGCGTCTCGCGCGGATAGGCCCGAACGAACAGCATCCGGCTGTGGCAAAGCCGGACGTGCGCCGCCTTCACGATCACCGTGACCCCGCTCAGCAGGACCACTTCGTGGCTCCAGTCGAACTGGTAGGCTTCTCCGGGCGCAAAGCTCAGCGGCACATAGGCTGAAGCCGTCGAGGCGCCACGCTCCCGGCTCCAGCGCCGCGCATAGCGACGAACCGCATCATAGCCGCCGGCATAGCCCAGGCCGCGAAGCTCTTCGAATAGCCGGATCAGCGTCAACCGTTCCCGCGCCGCCTTGCTCTCGTTCGCCGCCAGCAACCGGTCAAGCTCGGCACTCCAGGGGCCCATCTTCGGAAGCGGCTGCGTCTCTCGCTCGTACCGGAACTCCGTCGCCTCGGAACGGATGACCTTGCGGACCACCTTGCGCGATACGCCAAGCTCGCGGCAGATCGCCTTGATCGGCTGACCATGAACAAAATAGGCGCGACGGATCTTCGCAATCGTCTCCACCACCAGCATCCCAACCTCGGCTTCCATGACTTGATGGAAGCCACTGTGGACCCTTGTCCCGGGGTCCCGATTGGATGCCGATCACCCCGAATACGGGGTCCTTATTCCATGCCGAAACACA
>NZ_AXAI01000054.1 GCF_000472425.1 Bradyrhizobium sp. Tv2a-2
GAGAACGGGATCGAACATCGCCTGACCAAGATCAAGCATCCCTGGACCAATGGCCAGGTCGAGCGCATGAACCGCACGATCAAGGAAGCGACCGTCCAACGCTACCACTACGATCGACACGATCAGCTCCAAGCTCACCTTGCCGACTTCATCAACGCCTACAACTACGCTCGGCGGCTGAAGACCCTGAAGGGCCTCACGCCTTACGAATACATCTGCAAATGCTGGACTTCCCAGCCAGAACGATTCAAACTCAATCCGCTCCAGCAAATGCCGGGACTAAACACCGATACTGCCATGAGGACGATGCCAATTGTAGCGGTCATGAACAGGACCGTGCTGACCTGGAACGCGATCTGGTGGGCCGCTACCGCCGTGGTGCTGATCGCTCCTATCAAGAGCGCCGCGGCAGAAGAAAATCCCGACTCCATTAGAATGGCGATGGAGATCGGCGTCCCGACCACGATCAGCTGCCGCATCAATGCCCAATCGAAGCGCCAAAGATCTGCAAGCACGTGGTAGTCACGGAAAGGGCGACGCATTGTGGCGAACCATAAGCTGGCTAAAAACGTCGCGCAGTTTACCAGCGTCGTGGCAAGACCCGCGCCGAACAGTTCCAGCCGCGGCAGGCCGAACTTGCCACAGATCAAGAGATAGACCAGCATTGCATTGATGGGAATGGCCACGAGCGTGATCCATAGGACCGGCTCGGCGCGGCTGACCGACGACATGAAACTGCGAATGGCCGAGAACCACAGTGCCGGTAACATACCCCAGCCAAGCCCGAACAGATATTGCTGAGCAAGCCGAACTGTTGCCGGACCATAGCCGAGCGCCAGCAGAATTTGTTCGCCGCGCAGCGAAAAGGCCATCATTGGCACCCACAGAAGAAGCGCGGCCCAGAGGCCCATCCGTAGCGTGCGCTGCACCAGGGCCGGATTGGCGGCACCAAAAGCCTGCGCCGCAAGCGGCGCCACCGCCGACACCAAGCCCGCACCGAAGGTGAGGCCGACGGATAAGGCCGTGCCCCCTAGCGCTGCCGCCGCAACCGCCTCGGGACCGATGCGCCCGATGAATGCGAGATCGGTCGTAATCATAGCGATCTGCCCAAGCTGCGTCAGCACCATTGGCAACGCGAGTTTCGCGGTTTCGTTGAGTTCAGCAGCGAAATGATGGTCAGCTGCCCGTCTCAGCGGTCTGTGTCGCGCAGATGACACCGGTTTTGTTTCCGTTATTTTATCCATAGAGATGCCGCCCCGTTGCTTCTGATGAAGCAATCCGAACTCTACCTGCACGGAAAGGATTCACTTTCCCGCGCTGGTTCGCAATGTCGCACGATTGCGCCGCCATCCAGTTTTGGAAAGTGACAGCGATGCGCACGCGAACTCCTGTCCCCCAATGGGCGACGGTTTGAAGCCGCTCTCGATAAACATCCATCAGGAACGCGTATCTCAACGGGTTAGAGCGCGATCCTTTTAAGTTCGGAGATCCGAATTCGAAATCTCAGCAGGTCGACTAATGGACGATAGCCAAGCGCTCAATGGCATAGGCCTCTTAATCGTGTAGGCTTTGAGTCCGCGCAGGCTTCGAATTCAATCTCGCGGACGAAAATGTGGACAGCGCCAAACCGCCCCTAATGCAGATAATGAAGCTCTTGTTGCACGAGCCAAAGAGTTGAGACATTCGCAACCTCGATTGCTTGTTGGATAGCGCTTTGTCGGGCCAGAGACGGTTGCCGTCCACTTCGAGATCGTACAACCTGACGCTAGGTGTGACTCAAGGCGTTTCGAGAGCTCGTCGCGTGCATATGTCCAGACTCACGGCTCCCAGAAGCTGCGATGAGACGACCCACATCCTGGAGGCGTAGTCGTCCGTTCTTTAATCGCGGGCACGGTGTCAACCCCGATAGACAACTGTGATCCACTGCCGGGTTCATGGTTCTTTCCGCGTTCGTCTCTACAGGAGCCGCCGCATGATGGCGTTTCGGACGTATTAGCGCCAGTGCCGATGGGGCCGAACGGCTGTACTGGCCTTTGCGCCGGCTCGAGGGTTTGCATCGGGATCAGCTTGGCCATCTTGCGAAGATTCTGAGCGGTGGCTACGAGAGTGAACTCGTCGCGCGCACCGTTTGGGCCTCGTAGCCGTAAACGGTCGAGCGCGAGAATGCGCTTGAGGTACGCGAACAGCATCTCAATCTTCTAGCGGAGCCGACGCGAAGTGCGGCCCTCCCAAGAGCTTGCGATCTGGTGCGCCATGTCGCGATCGCCCTCGTAGATCGAGCGCGGTACTTTCCGCGATGCCTGCTTGGGCAGCATCGGGACTTGAGGGCGCACCGATCGCAATCGCGCTTGCTGGCGACGTAAAGCATCGTGGCGCCATCGTTCATCAACGCTCGGGTCGTGGTGAGGGCCTTGCCGCCGGGACAGCGGTAGACATCACCCGCGTGGTCATAGGTGAAGTCGTGGCGCGAGTAGGTCCCATCCGTGCGGACCGACTTGTCGAACACGGTAACGTGCGGCTTAATCCCATGCTCGCAGACCAACCAGCCGAGCATCTCGGCTGAGCCATAGCCGGTGTTGCCGAGAAGCCGGCCTGGATAGAGATCGAACCGTTCCAGCGAGCGCTCATTCATGCGCTTGGCCGCCAGCACCTCCGCCTGCCGGATGGCCGTGGTTGCCTCGACATCGACGATGATCGCGTTCTCGATGTCGACCACGTAGTTTGTCGAGTAGGCGAAGAAGGCTTGGCCGCCGTGCGCCCCAGTCCAGCGCGCCGCCGGGTCGCAAGGCGACACGAACTTCGGCGTGACCTCGGTCGCTGCTCCGAAAGCGGCATCGTCGAGGACGGCCAGATACTCATCGATCGTTCGGCCGGCAGCTCCCGGGGGTAGTCCCTTGTCGCCTTCGATCCCCTTCTGTCGGTTGGCATCGGCCTTGATCAGGCTCGCATCGACTGCAAATCCGTCCCCCCAATCAGCCGCTCCCTGATGCAGCGGCGCAAGACGCTCTCGAACACACGCCGAAACAGAGCACTCTCCCGGAAGCGGCCATAGTTCTTGAAGAACGTCGAGTGATCCGGCACTGTCCCATCCAGACCGAGCCGGCAGAACCACCGGTAGGTCGAATTGAGGTGAACCTCATCGCACAGGCGCCGCTCCGATCGAATGCCAAAGCAGTAACCAATAAGGAGCATCCGGATCATCAGTTCGGAATCGATCGAAGGCCGGCCGATGCTGCTGTAGAAAGGTGCAGGTCCCGCCTGATCTCTTGAAGGTCGACGAACCTGTCGATTGACCTGAGAAAGTGATCACCGGGAATATGTCTTTCGAGCGAGAATTCTAGAACAACGCAGCCTGCTCGAGTTACCGATGTCCCATCATGATCTTCAGTCCTGCCACTTAGACAAGCTAAATCACTGATCCATCGGCGTCGCAACTGCCGCCTTTTTCAACAGAATCGGCCCTAGCCAGCTTGTTCGATATCCGTACTTTCTTACGCAGGGATACCTGCAGCAGATCTACAAGTCCCGAGCTGAAGCCGCGCTCTGCCGAATCGAAATAACGCTCATAGTGATGGAACAACCATTCGCCATATCGATCGATAACCTTTGCCCGACTCATGATGAGGCGCGCTTTCCATTCCAAAAGCGTTCTTGCGTAATCTTTACCGATGCGCCGGAGCTCCATGACCTCGTAAATCCCGCGGCTCGCCTCCAAGACGTCATCAACGCTCGGAAGCGCCGAACCCTTGAACACATCTTTAAGCAGAAACCGGACATCGCGCACCTCGCTCAAATCGCGTGGAGACCGGGTGGAGATGATCGTCTGCAAGCCAAGACTGGCCTGGTCCACCGAAATATCCGAGCACCACTGAAAGAACTTCCTATAGATGTCGCAATGAACATTTCTTGCGCGATCTTCCATCGATGCAAAATGCTCAAACGCGCCTACCGACATGACGGCGTCAAATTTCTGCGTCGGCGCGGGATAGTCGGCCCATGAGCGAAGCTCCACATGGATGGTCTCTCTCGTTCGTCCGGAGATATAGGCGAACTGATCGTTGCTTAAAGTAAGCCCGATCGCTGAAGCGGCGCCAACTTCATCCAATGCATAGCGAAGCAAGCCACCCCATCCACACCCTACATCCATGACCCGATCCGAAGCTTTCACCCGGGCAAACGAAGCAATTCGGGCCAACTTTTGTTTTTGCGCATGCTCAAGGTCAACCGCACCATCCCAGACGCCGCAGCTATAGGCCATGTGATCCTTGTCAAGAAAGAATGCGTAAAACTCGTTATCTACATCGTAATGATAGGAAATATCGGATTGCGTCGCCATGCGTTATAAACCTGCATTCATTTCAGTAGATTTAAGCTCCTCGCTGAACCGCCGGAGATTGTGTGACGACCCGAACGTTTCGCCGAAAGCCCATGAGAGATTCATGAGGATCGCGCCCTCCACCTTATTTTCCCAGCCGGTCGACTCGGATCTCTTCGTTGAGCCACTCTTCCATCCAAGCTGGATCAGGTAGTCGCCCATTGACGGTGTCGTCGGGATAGAGATCCTTGTTGACGTAGATTTGTCGGATGCATCGCACGATTCAGGCAAGCATTGGTCATAATGCACGCCAATCTTCGAGAATGCACGGAAGGCATCCTCGCCTCCCCTAGCAATCGCTTTGCGCATATAGTCGCAATAGATGCGCGCGTGCCGCGCCTCGTCATTGGCCGGCACGGTATAACTGTGCTTGATAGCCGGCTCGAAATAATGCGCTGAGGCGCAGCGGTACCAATGAGCCAGGCGCATCTCGCCGCAGGAGTACAGTCCCGGGCTTCCAAGGCCGGCGCGCAGGCTCGAACTCGAAACGCACTGCGGCAAGGTCTTCTCCTCTTCAGTGGGCGGAACCTCTGGACAAATCGTCGCAAATATTCGAGCAGCGTGAGGCTGTGCTTTTGCTCTTCGAAGAACCAAATCGACATGAAGGCGCAGAAATCGACATCATGCTGGTAGTCACGCAGGAATATGTCGGCTGTGGCATCGCCGACAACTCGGCGATGGCATTCAAGCCGCCATTGATTGGCCATGAGACTAGACCGCGTGCAACGGATCGCTCAATTGTACGGAGGTAAATGCGCGCTAGAACTAGGGATGCGTGAGCTATACGTAGGTTTGCACGGTAAGCGCCAATCAATTACTCATAATTCTTGCGTTGATCGCGCCCCCCAGTTCGCTGTCAGTCAGCCGCGATAACCCGCGCCAAATCATGATAATTCCGGAGGCGGATCGTTGGCTCGCGTGTTTCGTCGAAAGCGGTTGCTCTAGTCATCGGAAACGTCAGAAGGATAAGGCTCGCGGGGAATCGACATCCCGCAAACCTCAACAGCTATGGTTAATCAGTCGATAGCGGTACGACGCTCCCACCTCGTTTAGGTGGACGGGATGAGCGAGACTCGCGATTGGATTAGACAACGCGAGGGACACTCATTCGATGCATCAAGACAGACATCAAGACAGGCATGATGCCGACTCCTATCAGCGGATCGAAGTGATCACGGGGGAGAGGCGACGGCGCAGTTGGAGCGATGCGAAGAAGGCGCGGATCGTGGCCGAGAGCGCCGATCCGGAGACGAGCATTTCCGAGGTGGCGCGGCGCAACGGGGTCAACCGGGGACTGCTCAGTGTGTGGCGGCGCCAGGCGCGGCTCGTGTCGAGTGAAGCGCCGCAGTTCGTACAGGTCAGGCTCGACGACGCCGTCGAGGCTCGGCCGAATGCGATCGGCAAGCCTCACATTCTGACGGGTCCGGCCGAGCGGATCGAGGTGATGATCGCGGGCGCGACGGTGCGCGTGCCCGTCGGCGTCGACGCCGTGACGCTGGAGCGCGTGCTAGCGGCGGTGAGGTCGACGCGATGATCTCTCGTTCGGTCCAATGGTCCGTGTTCGTCGCGACGCAGCCGATTGACTTTCGCAAAGGAGTTCATGGCCTGGTCGCGCTGGTGGCGGAGGAGTTGAGCGGCAAGCCCTACAGCGGCGACGTTTATGTCTTCCGATCGAAGCGATCGGATCGTTTGAAGCTACTCGTTTTTGACGGCTCGCTTGCGACGAAGTGGCTCGAGGATGGGGGCTTCGCCTGGCCACCTGTTCGCGAGAGTACGATGCTGGTCACTGGGGCGCAACTGGCGATGCTGATTGAAGGTCTTGCGGAGTGGTCGCGTGTGGTCCCGAAGGTGACGAGGCGGCCGACGAAAGTTGCCTGAATCGCCCCAGGAGTGGGGACACGGGGAATGTCCGAAGTTTTGTGTAAGAGATTTCTGTGAAGGTGGGTTTGGCGCTTGAGACATTGAAGGCTGGCATCGACGGCATGGCCAAGCAGAATTGTCGGCGCCGTGATGTCGGTTGTGATCATTAGCGCGCCGTTCCAGGAAACCGCGCGCCGAAGTAGATGGCGAACTGCCCCATCGCGGCAGTCCATTCGACCGGCCGCCGCCAATGGACGCCTTCGTTCCTGATGGCGAGATACAACAGCTTGAGTGCCGCCTCGTCGGTCGGGAAGCTGCCGCGGGTCTTGATGATCTTGCGCAGCGAGCGATGCAGCGCCTCGACCGCATTGGTCGTGTAGATCATCTTGCGGATACCTGGTGCGAAGGCGAAGAACGGCACCACGTGCTCCCACGCAGTGCGCCAGATCTGGCCGATGGCGGGGTAGCGCTTGCCCCATTCGGCCTCGAACTCCGCAAGCCGCAGCAACGCCGCGTCGGCGCTCTCGGCCCGATAGATCGCCTTGATCGAGGGCAGGATCGCCTTGCGGTCCTTCCAGGAGACGAAGGCAAGGCTGTTGCGGATCAGGTGCACGATGCACGTCTGCACCAGCGTCTGCGGGTAGAGGCTTAGGATCTTGTCATCGAAGCCATCGAACCGGGTCTGCCCCTTGGTGATCAGCTGCGGCTCGAAGCTGCCGGCGCGATCGCGAGGTACGGTAATCTCCATCTCGCTATCCTCCGTCAGGATCGTCTTCGAGCTCGTCCCATTGCGGCTGTTGCCTGAGCCGCGGCCGGCGGGATCGCCCTTCTCATAGCCCAAATGCTCGGTCAGCTCGGCCCCAAGCGCTCGCTCGATCAAAGCCTTCTTCAGCTGCTTGAACAGCCAGTTCTCCCCGGTCAGGTCTGCGGGCTTGCTGTAGTTCGCAAGAAGTTGGTCTAGCAGTTCAGGCGTAATCGTCGAATCGGTCGTCATGTGAGTCTCCTCTTAAAGGTAAACTCACAGAAACCTCCTTACACATCGTTCCGGACACCCTCGGGACACGTGGCCCGTCGTCTGGCCGAAGCCGCCAAGGCTCGCGTCTCGCCGGCTTGACACGCGAAGCTGCGACGCGTCCAATCGGCGGTCACCGACAAGGCCCAACGGAGACATCAAAACCAAATCGCCACCCGCGCCTTCAGGGCCAGTCCACGCGCATGCATCAGGAGCTCTTCCGTCTCGCATTTGAGCGTGTTGACCTGATGGGGCGAGCATCACTTTCAGCTTGAGCGCACTTGAGTGACCGATCCAAATTCACGATCCGCTTCGTTATGTGTGCATGCTCTGCTTCAAGCTGCTCATTCTTAGCCCCAATTCCCGGGCCTCAGCCTCGAAATCTTGAACCAGCTCGGTAAGTTTGTGAATTTGTTCGAGTCGAGCATCACGCTCACCCGTTATGACTTCCAATCTCTCCTCAGATGACCGCAGCTGCTGCCTGAGGTCCGAGACGGGACTGTTTCGCACCCTTTGCCATTCGTCAAAACGTGCACCGCAAAGTAGCGGACAGCCCTTCAGATTCTCACCCAATTCCGTAGCTAAAATACACAGTCCACGGACCGCACCTGTTTCGTCGCTTGAAGGCAACGTGGGAAAAAAAATCTGGGCTGTGTCGGGAATGACTCCCTTTAGGTAGTCTAGGTCCAGGGACTTGCCGGGTCCGTAGTTGTCCCAACCATATCCAAAGTCCGTTGGCACCTGGAAGTCATCAATCGCAACAATTGATTTCGGATGATTCGCAAAGATGAGCCGAAGCTCCTCACGGAGTGGAATATCCTCTTCCCAATGTGCGTCCAAGTAGATGAACAAGGGATCATGTTCGCTATGTTGGTTGAGCGCGTTCTCCAGAAACTGGCGAGAATCCGCAACATGCAGGTCGATGTTGCGAAACCTGGAAAGCCGAGCAGCTGCCTCGAGCGCAAACATTCTTTCCTTTTCGCAGGTATGTATTGGGCCGTTAAAGTGCTCCGCAAACCACTGCGTGGTAATCCCACGAAAAGTGCCGGTTTCGAGAATCGAAACGGGACGGATGCGTCCGACAACATCTACGAATATGGCTTGGCGTCCGACTTGCCCATTGAGCGGCCCGCCCCAGCAATCTTGCAGCTCAGCCGAACTGAGCTCGAGTTCCGCCGCCATTCTATACAGCTGCTCTGCTCTCTCAGACTCGCCGTTTCCATCGTATTGCTTTGCAAGAGCGTTTAGCCCCTGAGCGGCCTTCGCGATCGAGTCGGGTGCAATGGACAATCGAATCTCCTGTCTTTCGCGCTCACAGTCCACATTCTGGGAGCATTCGTTTTCTCGAAGCTGACGCCGACATGCCTTGCGCTGCGAGGTTGTAGATCTCGGTCGCACGGATCTGCAGCAGGCGGATCAAATTGGCCGATTCCGTCATGTCGCCGTCCTGCATCAGGAAAAGCACGTTGTCGATATGGGGTTCTGATAGAGATGACCGACGCGGGCGGTGTTGAATGAGGACGAGCGGCGCTTGATGCCATGCACGGTATAGCCCAAGCCGAGCAGATATTCGGCAAGATATGCGGCGTCCTGGCCGGTTACGCCGGTAGAGGGCGCTACGCGACGTCTCGAGTCTTGAGACGTCGTTGTCTCTCCGATTGCAGCAAACGACACGCTGTCCCTATTACTCGTCATTTCGAAGTCAACTCGAAGTCGATTTCAATCACGCGGTTGGGCCGCAACAGTTGCGCTTGATTTCGGAACCAAGGAGCCGAAAAGATGCAGAGGCGCAGGCCAGCGACGGCACGCAAATGGCGGTAAGCGGTGATCCATCCACATCATATACAGCACAAACCCTCATACACATTATATACATTCATATAGATCGCATACATTCATATAGATTGAACGGGGGGCGTGCGCGTAGTTGAGCGTCGATGACGGAGTTAAATGGACTTTCCCAATCCGATCGATTTCCGAGTAAGACGGCAACAATCGAACTTATGCGATACTGGCTGCGTTGTGGCGGGCCCAGAAAACTAGGATGTTGCGAACTATTTCGGCTCGCATGGTATCTCTGGTCGCACAAACGACGTGACCATGGGGGAGGTCGAGTTTGGTGCCTTCCGTGTGAGATCAGCTCTCTTTGTGACCGGAGTTGCGCCGTAGCTGATTGTCTGCGGCAAGTCACTGCGCGTTCCAATCTCTGCGACCCTGCGTCCCGGCGATCCTTTCGAGATATCCCGGATCCACACGCTCGCGCATCCCGGGCCGCATCACCGGCGCTTCGAGGATAATGGCACGCTCTTAACAAACGGCTTTCGTCAGGCAGTCAAAACGTATGGCAGAGACAAATCCATCGCGTGGATGGTTGCCATCAAAACAATCGATTTTACGGCTCATTGATAATGGCAGATATTAAAATGTCGTTCGCGAGTAAGAAAATTTAGGCTGTAAGGATGGCTGCCCATCTTTGTCCGATCTCCAAGAAGAGAGCCTCGGTCTTGCTAACAGTACATGAGCACATCGTCTCGCTTCTCCAAAAACCCGATCCTGTCATTTTGGACATCGGTTGCAACGACGGAACCGATGCTCAATGCTTTCTCAGGCTGTGTCCAGAGGCCAAGCTCTATTGCTTTGAGCCAGACGCCCGAGCCGCTGCCCGCTTTAAAACGACATGAATCCGTACCTCGACAAGGTGGCGCTATTTGAGATTGCCATCAGCGATCGAAACGGTAAGGCCGACTTCCATCCAAGCAATGGAGAAGGAGAGGCGAAGGAATGGGATCTCTCTGGTTCAATACGTCGACCCAAGAGGCATCTTGTCGAATATGATTGGGTTCGGTTCGATCAGCCCATCTCAGTTGAGTCTCGAAGACTAGACGATTGGTGCGTCGAAGCGAACCTGAACAACATCGATCTCATTTGGATGGATGTGCAAGGAGCCGAGGCAGACGTGATCGCAGGCGGCAAGCAAGCCCTGAGCAATACGCATTTCATCTACACTGAATACAGCGACAAAGAGCTCTACGAAGGGCAGCTGTCGCTGCAAGCCATCCTTGAGCTCTTACCCTCATTCGAACTGGTGACCCAGTACCCCGGCGCAGTATATGGCGATGTATTGCTTAGGAACACCAGCTTTTAGAGTCTGAGAAGCCGACCGAAAATTTAAAGCTCGGTGATTTCAGGTGGTTGTGATTCTTCGGAGGTCTTCGACTCCATCGGAGGAACCAGGAGCTATGGGCGAAACTGGGTGATGACGGGTTGAGAGAGGCGGCGTATCGAGGCGGGTGTCCACCCGCAATGTCTACGGCCATCCACATCCCGAAAGTTTGCGTAGGCATGCGAGGGCCGGTTGGACAACTCTCATCACAACTGCGGGCAGGCGAGGCGTCGCCAAACGCGGTGATCGCGTGCTGAGTTGATCTGGCGAGATATCATCCTCCGGCGGGGTGCCACCCTGCGGGATCGGGTGGTAGGCTACGCTGAAGTGCCGCTTCGTGGATCAACGCAAGGGGTGAAGTCATAGAGAACGACGGCGTTTGGAGTGTCTATGAGTTTGCCTGGCAGATGGATGCGATGTTGTTTTGGGATCGCTTCGAGGGGCGTTGGCGTCGCGGCATGGAGTTTCATTACCCCGAGCGGCCAGAGAACCTGCCGTCGCTGAAGCCACTTGAGAACTGGCCGAAATCCAATCCCCGCAATCTGCAGTAATCGCTGGTACCCAACGCTATGAGCAAGCGCCGAGCCCTCCTATTGATGCTCCTGCTGCTGTCAAGCGCGGCTCTGGCCGACAATTTTGGCGGTCAGGCCAGCGTCATTGACGGCGACACGCTGGAAATTCACGGAACGCGGATCCGCCTTTGGGGGGTGGACGCTCCGGAAAGCACTCAGCTATGTCGCGGTGAGGACAGTCTACAGTACCGCTGTGGCTCGCAGGCGGCGAATGACCTCGACGCATACATTGCCGGGCGCTCCGTCAACTGTGTCCCTCTCAGCCTCGAACCGTACGGCCGCACGGTCGCGACCTGTTCAGTCGCGGGTGCGGATCTTGTGGAATGGCTTGTGCGCAACGGTCTTGCGTTGGATTGGCCGCAATACTCGAAAGGCAGATATCACGAAGCTCAGCGCGAGGCTGAGCGCGCCGGTCGGGGACTTTGGAAGGGCAGCTTCGTCGAGCCGTGGCTCTATCGTGCATGCATCCGTGCGAGCGGAAAGCCGTCTGCCTGTTCGGACGATGCAAATGCCCATCCTTGATGGCCTTGACTGCGAGGCGTTTCAATCCACAACGTGATGGCCGATCACCGCACTTACGCAGGTGGCACTAGGTCTGCGTTTTCGTGATTCGAATCATATCAGGCGGCCTCGGCGAGCTTGTAGGACCAGGTGTGGACGACTGGATACCGATTGACGTCGTCGATGCCGGCCATGATGCGCTCCTTGAGTTCGTGTTTTGAGGTCACCCGGATGTGGCGCAGGACGGAGCGGGCGAACTTGGAGAAGAAGCCCTCGATGAGGTTGAGCCAGGAGCCGTGCTTGGGCGTGAACGTAAACTCGAAGCGGCCAATACGGGTCGTGTATCGAGCCAGGCTCTGGTTTCTTTCGAGATGTGTGCGGAATGATTGTCGAGAATCAACTTGATCGCGGTGCCGGCCGGATAGGCAGTATCGATAAGTTTGAGAAATTCGATGAACTCGCGGCTGCGGTGGCGATCTTTGACGAGAGCGTGGACCTTCCCGGTCAGCAGATCAATTCCAGCCAACAAGCTGAGCGTGCCATGACGTCTATACTCAAAATCGCGCGCAAAGGCCGGATAGATGCCTGGCACAGGCGGCAAATCCGGCGCCGTCGTCGCGATCGCCTGGATTCCGGGCTTTTCGTCGTAGGAGACGATCGCCACTCGCTTGCCCGATTTCTTCGACCTGGCGGCACTCTTCTTCAGGACCTGGACCTCGCGATAGACACACAGGACCTCCGCCATTTTCTGCTCGAACTCGGCATCGCGACGCTCCAGATAGTAGCGCACCTTGTGCGGCTTGATTTCCTCTTGGCCGAGAATCTTGCACACCGTGCCCTGGACCAGGTTGGCAAGGCATTGATGTCCCGCCGACGGACCATGCTCACGCGCATGGCGTGCCAGCAGCCGCGTCGTCCACAGCTCGTGCGGGTAGCCGTGCTCCTTGGCCTTGTCGCACGCCAAAGACACCAGCCAGGCCTTGGCCTCCGGCGTGATCACTGGCTCCTTGCCCGGTCGCGGTCGGTCGTCGAGTGCCGCCAGCGCACCATAGGCGACCGCCCGCTCGATGCAGCGCTGAACCGTCTGTTGATGCACGCCAAGTCTTCGTCCCACCGCAAAGAACGACGGGTTCTCGCCATAGGCGAGAAGCATCGCTGCCCGTGACACCCGGCTCGCCGACTCGGTTCGAGACCGCGAAAGAGCCGTCAACGTTTCGATTTCCTTCTCAGTCATCGCCAACTCAACTGCTTGCCACCATGTTGCCATGATACCAACCCTCGTTCGGACAATCTCAAAACGAGGAATCCACGAACACACTTCCAGTTCCGTGCCGGTTTCATGGAATCGGTCGTCTAGGCACAGTCCTGCGATTGAGTTCGCGAGCGATCGCAGTTTCTGATCTACACTCCTGAAACTTTTGGAAGATCCACCTCACGACAGCCAGTTCCTCGGTCGGCCCTGGCGCGACCCTAACATGATCCGTGGTCAGGTATTTTCGTTCACCATCTCTCAGCAGTCCTTTCGAGTTCTGCTTTGGGTCTTGGTCGTGTAAAAACAGCCCTCAAACGGGCGTCGCCCCTGGAGCCAGATCTGGGTGTGCTTCAGGCCGCGATCGCAGCGATCAGTGGTTTGATCCCGTCGATGTTCATCACCCGTGTCAGATTGTAGGCCAGGACCGAGAGCGCCATTTCAGCGGCTACTTTTGGAAGTGTTTTGGTGAGGAAGTGTGTCGCTCCCATGCGGGCCTTCATCGTGCCAAACGGATGCTCGACTGTTTCGCGACGCTGGCGCATGGCTTGTGGGTTTGCGTCAAGGCGCTGCTGTACAGTCTTGAGCAGATGCTCATGTTCCCATCGTGGAATCCGCCGCTCTGGCCCTGTCGTGCACTGGGATTTGAGCGAACAATTTTGACAGGCGGTGGTCCAGTAGCGCCTCATCCGCTTGCCGTCTTCCTCGCTCGTAAAGCGATATGGCAGTCGCTCCCCAGCCGGACAGCGATAGGCGTCTTCCTCCGGCAAATAGACAAAGTCCTGCTTGCCGAAGCGCCCCTCCGACTTGGCACCCGACGTCTGCGGCTTGGGCAGAGTTACCGTGATGCCGGCCTCGTGGCACGCGAGGATCTCCGAGCTGCTGAAGTAGCCGCGATCGGCAACGGCCTCGAGCGTCTCGGTCTTGAGAACAGCCTTCGCTTGCCTGCCCATATTGGCCAGTTGGGCTCGATCTGAGCCGCTGTTCGTCACCTCGTGCGTCACGATCAGATGGTGCTCGGTATCGACGGCGACCTGCACGTTATAGCCGACGACGCCGGAGCCGCGGCCGCTGGTTGCCATCGAGCGGCTGTCGGGATCGGTCAGGGAGATTTGCTGGTCGGGCGAAGCCAGCATCTGCTTCTCGTAGACGGCAAGCTTGGCCATTTCCTCCTTCAGTTTTGTCAGCTTTTCGGTGAGCCTCGTCACCTTCGCGGCCAGCGCCTCCGTCGGCTCCTGTCGGTCAGCTGTGTCAAGCTGGCTCAGATAGCGCGCAACGCTCTCCTCCAGCCGAGCACGCCGTCGTTCCACCTTCGCCCGCGTGAAGTTCCTGTCCCGGTTGTTGACGGCTTTGAACTTGCTGCCATCGATGGCTACGCTCGCAGTCGCGAGCAGCCCCATCTCACGGCAAAGCTCGACGAAGTGTGCGCAGACCTTGCGCAGCGCCAGGCCATTGTCTTTGCGGAAGTCCGCGATGGTCTTGTGATCAGGAGCGAGCCGGCCCAGCAACCACATCACCTCGACATTGCGGCCGGCTTCTCGTTCGAGCCGCCGGCTCGACTGAACCCGGTTCAGATAGCCATAAATGTAAAGCTTAAGGAGAACCGAGGGATGGTACGAGGGCCGACCAGTGGCCGCCGGCTCAACACCCTCAAAACTCATCTCAGCCAGATCGAGCGCGTCAACAAACACGTGGATCACGCGAACAGGGTTGCTCTCATCAATGAAATCATCGAGGCATTCCGGCAATAGAGTCCATTGCCCACGATCCGCCTCTTCAACGAAGCGCGTCATGAATTCCCCCCGCAGAATCACAAGAGAATCATAACAGCAGCAGGCATTTTCACACATGGGGTAATTCCGGGCTCGGAGCCATACTCAGGCTCCGGGAATCAGCTCTCCATGAATCGACGAGGCCTCCTCAGGGCCTTGCAATGACGGAGAGAGGCAATGGAGCACTATGTCGGATTAGACGTGTCGCTGAAACTGACTTCGATCTGCATCGTCGATCGGACGGGAAAGGTCGAGCGCGAAGGAGTGGTTGCGTCTGACCCGGAGGCGATCGCGACGTTTATTAAATTGCACGCGCCACACGTCGTTCGGATTGGACTCGAGACCGGAGCAACGTCGACATGGTTGTGGACCGAGCTGAATAAGATCGGATTTCCCGTTATCTGCATTGACGCCAGGCACGCGAAGGCGGTTCTGAAGATGCAGATCAACAAGAGCGACCGAAATGACGCTGCTGGCATAGCGCGTATCATGCAATGTGGTTGGTACAAGGAGGTTTGCGTCAAGGATCTCGATAGTCATGCGACCAAAGCCCTTCTTGTCAGCCGAGCTCTGCTCGTCAAGATCAAGCGGGATATCGAAAATCAAATCCGGGGGCTCCTCAAGAACCTTGGGCTCGTCATCGGACGAGCAAAGATGAATATGTTTGCTGCGCGCGCCGCGCAGTTGGCCGACGATCGATGCGAGCTTCTTGCCGCGGTCGATCCATTGCTGAAGGCCCGCGAGGCCGTCGAGCAACAGATTGTGGACCTTGACCGGAAGGTGCTGCGGCTGGCTCGCAATAATGCTCAGGTGCGACGGTTCATGACGGCTCCCGGCATCGGCCCGGTCACGGCCCTTTGCTTCCTTGCGACGATCGATGACCCGGCTCGCTTCAAATCACGAAGCGTCGCAGCTTGCGCAGGGCTAACGACCCGCCGATACGCGTCCGGCGAGATTGACTGGACGGGCCGAATCTCGAAATGCGGCGACAAGATGCTGCGAAGTTATCTCTACGAGGCGGCCAATGTGCTGCTCACACGCGTAGCAAAATGGTCAGCGCTCAAGGCGTGGGGCATCCGGCTTGCGAAACGAAGCGGGCTACGCAAAGCGAAGGTTGCGGTTGCACGAAAACTTGCTGTCATTCTGCATCGGATGTGGATCGATGGTTCCGAATTTAAATGGTCATCAAAGGACGCCGCTGATCAGCCTGCATAAGGAGAACGAGTTCCCACCGAACAGCGGGAGCGAACGTCCCTGCCGGGACGCTGGCGTTGGTGAGATCGCCCCTGGCTTTGCGATGCTCGAGAGGGCAAAGCGCGCTTCACACATTGATCCGCTAACGTCATCTTACGCCATCATGCGGAGGGCACGCCCCTACCGCGGAGAGAACCATGGACCCGGCGAGTCGTCCGTGAAGAATTCAGATCGTGCTGAGACATTAGCGGAATTGGTCTTGATATAGTATTTGATTTTGCAGGAAAGCTGGGTGTTGGACCTCGCTTTCTTGCGGTTTGGGATTTTGCTTTTGGGCGATTCGTGATTCCCTGTCGGCAGGTCATCGACATTGGGGAAGGCGATGAGCAAACCGCGGGACGATCGTCAGAAAGACCTGCTGCTTCCGGCCCTGGATCGGATCATCGACATGAGCCATCCGCTGGTGCGGTTGGCTGCGCTGATCGACTGGAATGTCCTGGATGAGCGCTTCAGTTCGGTGTGCCAAGCAGGGTCGGGGCAGCCTGGCCTTCCGACGCGGCTTGTCGCTGGCCTGTTCATTTTGAAGCACATGCACAACCTGTCGGATGAGGTGTTGTGCGCCCGCTGGATCGAGAACCCCTATTACC
>NZ_AXAI01000055.1 GCF_000472425.1 Bradyrhizobium sp. Tv2a-2
TGTCAATCGGCATTGGAATGGGACCCCTTATCGGCATCCAAAAGGGACCCCTTTGATCGGCGTGCTTTGCTGGTAGCGCTCGCGGCGTCGGAGCTGGTCGGGGTTGCGGAGACGGCGCGAGCGCGGGTTGTTTGATCGTCGTCGCGGCTTTTAAAGCGCCAGCTGTCGTTACCGGTCTCGACGATGTCGCAGTGATGAGTCAGGCGGTCGAGCAGCGCGGTGGTCATCTTGGCATCGCCGAACACGCTCGGCCATTCGCCGAATGCCAGATTGGTAGTGACGATGACGGAGGTGCGCTCGTAGAGCCGGCTGATGAGGTGGAACAGGAGCTGACCGCCGGATTGTGCGAACGGCAGATAGCCCAGCTCGTCGAGAACGATGAAGTCCATGCGGGTCAGATGTTCGGCGAGCCGGCCTTGCCGACCGTTGCGGGTCTCGGTCTCGAGCCGGTTGACGAGATCGACGACGTTGTAGAAGCGACCGCGGGCACCATCGCGGATACAGCTTCTCGCGATAGCGATGGCCAGATGGGTCTTGCCGGTCCCGGTGCCGCCGACCAGCACGACGTTGCGCTGCTGGGCGATGAATCCGCCGCTGGCGAGATCGTTGACGAGCGTCTGGTTGATCGGCGTGCCATCGAACTGGAAGTCGTCGATATCCTTGGCGAGTGGAAGCTTGGCGATGGTGAGTTGGTACTTGATCGATCTTGCCTGCTTCTCGCTGATCTCGGCGGTGAGCAGATCGCCGACAATGCGCTGCGGCTCATGCTGGCGCTTGATTGCGGTCGCCATGATCTCGTCGAAGGCGGCCTTCATTCCGTAGAGCTTGAGCTCACCCATGAGGTCGAAGATTTGGGTTCGTTCCATCAGATGGTCCTCCGAAGGTTGTCGTAGCGGGCACAATCGGCGATCGGCGCATGGCGTAAGATCAGCGCAGCCGGGGTCATGATGTTGGCTGGTGGGGCGGGCTCACGTTGCCGAGCCAGGATGTTGAGCACGACATCGGCGGAATGGACGCCGTGACCGAGCGCTTCAGCACAGGCGGCCTCAACGGCCGGCAGTCCGTCGGTCAGCACCGCGTTGAGGATGTCGACCATCTGGCGATTGCCGTCATCAGAGCCCGCAAGCTTCCGCCGCACACGTTCGATCGCGGCCGGCAGCACCCAGTCCTTGAACGGAGCGCCGTTGCGCAGGGCGCCGGGTTTGCGCACCAGCACCGGCACGTAGTGCCAGGGGTCGTAGACCGTCTCGCCACGGCCGAATGATCGCGGATGCTCGGCAACGATCCGGCCGTCCTGGCGGATCACGATGCGGTCAGCATAGGCCTGGACCTCAATGGGCCGCCCGACCGCGCTCGCTGCCACCGAGTACTTGTTGTTGTCGAAGCGCACCAGACAGGTCTTGGAGACCGAGGCGGGCACGGCATGGAAGCCGTCGAACCGACCGGCATAGGGAACGAGCTTGGGCCGCTCGGCCTCGAAGACCTCCCAGATGGTCCGGTCGGCGAACTCTGGATGCAGATGCGCCTTGGCGTAGGCAATGCATTTATCGAGCAACCAGCCGTTCAGCCCGTCCAGCGTCTTGAATCGCAGCCGCGGGGTGAAGAACCGTTCGCGGACCAGCCCGACCTGGTTCTCGACTTGACCCTTCTCCCAGCCCGACGCCGGCGTACAGGCAACCGGGTCGACCAGATAGTGGCTGCACATCTGCAGGAAGCGGCGATTGTAGAGACGGCCCTTGCCGACGAAGATCGTCTCCACCGCCGTCTTCATGTTGTCGTAGATGCCGCGCCTGCAGGCGCCCTTGAACAGCGCAAACGCCCGATCGTGGGCGTCAAACACCATCTCCTGCGTCTCGCGCGGATAGGCCCGAACGAACAGCATCCGGCTGTGGCAAAGCCGGACGTGCGCCGCCTTCACGATCACCGTGACCCCGCTCAGCAGGACCACTTCGTGGCTCCAGTCGAACTGGTAGGCTTCTCCGGGCGCAAAGCTCAGCGGCACATAGGCTGAAGCCGTCGAGGCGCCACGCTCCCGGCTCCAGCGCCGCGCATAGCGACGAACCGCATCATAGCCGCCGGCATAGCCCAGGCCGCGAAGCTCTTCGAATAGCCGGATCAGCGTCAACCGTTCCCGCGCCGCCTTGCTCTCGTTCGCCGCCAGCAACCGGTCAAGCTCGGCACTCCAGGGGCCCATCTTCGGAAGCGGCTGCGTCTCTCGCTCGTACCGGAACTCCGTCGCCTCGGAACGGATGACCTTGCGGACCACCTTGCGCGATACGCCAAGCTCGCGGCAGATCGCCTTGATCGGCTGACCATGAACAAAATAGGCGCGACGGATCTTCGCAATCGTCTCCACCACCAGCATCCCAACCTCGGCTTCCATGACTTGATGGAAGCCACTGTGGACCCTTGTCCCGGGGTCCCGATTGGATGCCGATCACCCCGAATACGGGGTCCTTATTCCATGCCGAAACACAGATGGCGTTCTCGACGTCGACCAAGTAGTTCGTCGAGTAGGCGAAGAAGGCTTGGCCGCTGTGCGCTCCTGTCCAGCGCGCCGCTGGGTCGGAGGGCGACACGAACTTCGGCGTGACCTCGGTCGCTGCTCCGAAAGCGGCATCGTCGAGGACGGCCAGATACTCGTCGATAGCTCGGCTGGCGGCCTCCGGTGGAAGTCCCTTGTTGCCTTCGATCCCCTTCTGCCGGTTGGCATCGGCTTTGATCAGGCTCGCATCGACTGCAAATCCTTCACCACCGACCAGTCGCTCCTCGATGCAGCGGCGCAGGACGCTCTCGAACACTCGACGGAAGAGATCGTACTCCCGGAAGCGACCATGCCTGTTCTTGGAGAACGTCGAGTGATCCGGCACCGCACCGTCCAGACCGAGGCGGCAGAACCACCGGTAGGCCAAATTGAGGTGGGTCTCATCGCACAGGCGCCGCTCCGATCTGATGCCGAAGCAGTAACCGATCAGGAGCATCCGGATCATCAACTCCGGATCGATCGAAGGCCGACCAATGCTACTATAGAATGGCGCCAGGTCTCGCCGGACCTCTTCGAGGTCGACAAACCTATCGATCGACCGTAGCAGGTGGTCGGCCGGAATATGCTTCTCGAGCGAGAACTCATAGAACAAAGCAGCCTGTTCGACTTGCCGATGCCCCATCATGATCTTCAGTCCTGCAAACTAAGCAGACTGAATCACTGGTATCTCTGAGTCGCAACCGGCGCCTTTTTCAACAGAATCGGCCCATAGGAGAAGAACGCTGATCACTACAAATAGGGCCGCTTATTGGGGTATATTCCCACCATCGCCGTGGGCCGCGTGATCGCAGATGGGCACACCGGTTTGCGAGCCAGCTATCGTGGTGATGAAGCGCGGCGCCTAACCGTAGGCCTTCGCACTTTCAGCTAGGGCGGCGCGTCGTAGGCTCCCGCATCATCGCGCAACGGCGAAGGAGTAGTGCCCACAGGGTGCGAGAGCCGGTGTGGCGGCCTTGATTTAGCTTGCGTTCTCCCCGCTCGGCACAATGAGGCGGCTGTGCCAAGCAGGTCTCGTGTTCACGACCTAAGAAGTTGATTAGTGGACGATGTAGGGGCAATGGTTTCCTGGACAATCGCCATCCGTATTCACCATTGCGCTAGCAGTTTGGCTTGCAGTGTGAATGTTGTTATTAAACAGAAAGTCTTTGCCTGCGTTAATGGTGGCAGGATCGACAGGGACCAACTTATCACCAGCCAATGTAACAAAGTCGTCCAAGACGTTTGCTGCGGCTAATGCTCCGAGAAGGCCCAACACTTTTCCGATAGTGATAGGAGGTATGCCGATTGACGTGGCACCGGCTGCCTGAACATAGTCGTTTAACTTTCCCGCTTGAACAAGCTCCTTGTAAAACGTAACCATCGTCGCAACGGGAACATTGAGCGGCGTGTTGCCTGTCGCATAGTTTGGCGCCATTGGGAATCTCCTTCAAGGGCTAAAGACAAGAGAGCTAGGTCCAAAACGTCGATTTTCAAAACGAAGGATTTGCTGGGCAATCATTTCCAGTGATCTCTCCTTCGGAGTGCTGCCCGTTGCAGTTGCGATCTGGGTGAGGAGGCTGCGTTTGCTGGCACCACCCACATCGTTGGGCGTAGGCACGGACATTCCCACAATGAGTTTGTGCACGTCCGTGCGGCTCAGCGCTGCCGCTAACGAAGCGTCTACCAATCCTGACGTGACTGGAGCGATAACTACCTTCGGTGTGGCCGAGCCACTCAGCTTGGTGGTGAAGGTGATTGTATCGCCCATTGACGATGTACCTCCAGTGGAATCCGAGCTCTGGGACGCAGGTGCCGGCTTGATCGCTGACGCTTGTGCATTAAGACTACTTACGGAAGATGAAGTCGAGCCGCCCTTGGATGACGCGTTCGAATCACCGCCGGAAGATGACGATCCCAAATTTCCGAAGATCGTTAGATCGACGAACGTGTCGATCATTTCGTCGATGTTTACCTTGCCGGTAATTGGATAAATGAAATTCGGATCGTGCGTAGCGCCATCGCAATAACTCGAGGCGTTCAGCTGGTACACGAGAACACCAAAACTGTCTGAGATCGTGAACGTGCGCACGTTTTCACGTGAGCGGTCAAGGCCAGCGCCCAGTGCAAGCGTATCGATTGAATTTGTGCTTTTGAATACTTTGGTAAGGTCGGCTGTCGCGTCCAAATTGTTGAGCTCGGTCATATCGAAAGTGAAATTGTACGAGATCACCGATTGGGCGAAGTAATTTATATATTTCAATGTAATAGGTTTAAGCGCTTTCTGATTTTGTTTGAGCGTGTCCAAGGCTCTTGGATCATCATAAATAAGTGGGCCTAACTTTGCTGCCTCCGGATCGTCAATGGACCCTCGGTAGATCAACCATTCAGCGATCTTTTTCCGGACGCCGTCCCTTGCTTCGCAACGGATTCTCCGAACAATCTCAGAAGTTTTTAGGCCCGTAACATCATCTGGTATTGGATGAATTGAACATCCCGCCACAAAAAGTAACAAAAGCAACACACACGTACTACGTGGGTTGGCCATCGGTTATCCCCCAAACCACAACTTAAAAGAACCATTCAATAATTTCAGCCAGCGGTTGAGGAGTCCAGAGTAGTCCCGCTCACAAGCCATCGAATGCGAAGTGTTTGCGACAAAAAAGTCACGCCGACTTGGCGTGGATTGCATCTGATTTCCAGTCTACTTCCATCAGCCGGCGTGAAGTCCGACGTCGCCTTTGGCCCAAATGGTCGAAGGCGGACATAGCTGAAGACCCACTCAACAAAATTTAGAAAATCAAAGATCTGGTGCCGACGGTACACTACCTGTGGTGCAAAGCACGTTGGGCCGGTGATGACGGCTCCAGTATCCTCGGTCCTGCTACCGCGGTCCACCTTGCAGGAATGCGCAAATAACCAGCGGAATTGCGATTGGGATGGCGTGCGCGAGCACGGACGTTCGGAAGCGGTTGGGTGTCCGTCAGCGCAAAATCGAACAGACACTTGAGGCGGGCGACGTCGTCTGTCGTAGATATCACGAGAATTCACCCTCGCTCGCTCAATTCCGGATCATCGATGCAGAACCTTTACAGTTAACTGAGTAGCCCTCAGCACCGATAACAGAAATCCGTCATCATCTCGTTGTGCGTCGCGCGCGCGTCGAATTAGCTAATCGCCGTCCGCCGACAGAGCGCCAAGATGCTTTACGGGCTAGTGTGGTTCGAACAACCGACCGGCACCTATCAGCAACTTTCCGCCATTCAGTTTGCGCGGCCACGCCTGCGACTCGGGTAGCCTTCTTTCAAAAGCTTGATTCGTACGATCGGTCTGCACGAAAGGTCCCAAATCCTTTCCGCAGCTCGCACCAGGCGCCGCCGTGCTCAGTACTTGGCCCTGATCTTGATTGCTTCTTCGACCAGCCCATCCAGCTTCTTATTTGTATCTGCATATACGGCCTGGCTATCGCCCCCAGTCGGTGAGTAGAGCTTGACGATCTGAGATAGCGGAGTCCCATTCAAATTGAAACCGTCAAACGGATTGGCGCCCGCTATGGAAGTGTTGCCGAGCCTGTTTTTCAGACCGTGGATGCGAATGCCCACTACGCCGAGGCCATCGTTCCACGCCTTCTTGATCTCGTATTTCACCCATGGGCGAGACGCGGTTTCGGCGCCGACCAGAACCACGGCGCAGGTCCGCCCCTTCATTTGATTCGCGATCCAGCGTTCGATTGCAGCGTCGCCTCCGCGCTTGACTGCCTCCCAGTCATTGGACGTTACAGGCTCGTTTCCTTCGAGTATCCCCATGTTGCGAACCTGCGATGCCCGCCATGCATCGTTATCAAAATGAAAACTAAAAAAGACCTTGCGCTGCACCTGCTCCCCCTTTGCCTGCATCATCTCAACAACTCAATTGAGAGAATCCTGGCGATATCGCTACTCCTTTAGTCTCCAGTCCATGGCGTCGATACGGTTCAGGAAGCGCGACTTGACCTGATAAAGAATTTCTGGATCGGACGCCTTACGATTTCCAAGGGCGATGAGGTTCTCGATTTCCCGGCTTCCGTCGATTGCATACATACCTGGCGTCGTCATTGTGTTTACACGCAAGAAACGCGGTTCGCCGACGAGAAGCTGAGCGTGCCGGACGGCCGAATCAACCTGAGCATTCATCAATAGATCAATGAGGGTCTTTCCCCATCGCGCCCAGCCAGCCTGCGCCATGCTCTTGACTGTAAAGGGCTCTTCCGTTGTCCCGATGCTCAGGACATCGATGCGATCCAACGGTACGCCCAGGTAACATACCGCTTCAATAATAGCGGCCATCGCCGGGCAGTTCGCCCATACTCCACCGTCAAAAAACGAAGCGTCTGAAACCAGGTTCCTGACGATCGCTGAGGAGAAGTACGTTGGCGCGGCTGCCGTCGCCAGCGCTACCTCGACGGCATCTGTAGCGTGATCGGCGCTCAGGAGCTCATGGTGCGGCGTCCTGAATACGTGGCAAACGCCACTGATCGCATCGTAGGCCGGAATGACCAAGCGACAGACCGAGTCACCGAGCAGTTTGTGTTTGCCGTCGCGAAAGTAAGCCTGCTCCAGCTCACGTCGAAGTAGGTTCTGGGAATACTTGGGGCTCAACATGTGACGTAGTTGAGATCTCCACTTCCTGTAAAACCGCATCGCCGGAAACACAATCGGCCCGCGATCACGGTAGAATTTCAGCATGTCGTCTGGATGTAGCCCCATACCCAGCCCGATTGCCAGGATGCCCCCCGTGGATGTACCGGCCACTAGGTCAAACTGGCTTGCTACTGGGACGCCAAGTGACTGCTCCATGGTTGTCAGAGCCGCGGCGGTGAAGGCACCTTTAATGCCACCACCATCAAGGGCGAGAATACGAAACGAGATGCCATCGGATACACGTCCTCGCACGAGCGGGAGACGGGACAATTGCCCGCAAATATCGTTGACCAGACTGCCAACGTCCTCTTGGAGCGCGAGCCGCTGGTTGGCTGCATCGTCGATGCCGTTTTTGAGATATCCGATGATCTCAGGATGATCCCGGACGTAGTCGGCAGCCGCCCCCCCAAGTCCGCCAAGCAGAAAGCAGGGTAACCCTCGCTGCATGGCCATCCCGGCTTCAATCGGGATACCGGCTCGGCCGGCAACCTGCTGCCACCATTGACCACCGACTGCGACGAAAACATCGCAGCGATCCGCCATCCATTGACGCAGGATCTCAATACTATCATCCCTGGCGGAAGGACCTCCTGTCGCTTCGGCGGTCTCGTAGACCATGCAGGTCTGACGCCACTCCTGAACCGGCACGCGGGCGCGATCCCTGGACCAATATCTCGACACGGCCAGCGTCAGGCAATCCTTGCGGCCGCCTCTTGCAATGTGGTCCTTCGCCTGCTCGATCAGAGGGCCCACCAGACTTGGGTGGCTCCCGTGCAGGATATGCCCGCCCTCGCTGAAGACGGCGGTCGCGAACTCTCGAACGAACCGGACAAGAGACGCCTTCTGCGCGCCGGTCCCATCAGACGGCACAGCCCCGGCAAGCCAGATACGGACACCGTGTAGCGGCGCCGTCCCATGTGATGGTGTCTCAACACTCACTGCACTGGTGCTTTTCGACTAACAACTGCGGCCCGTGCCAATTGCAAGAGTTGATTTTAGTGAGAGAGCTCGACGGGTATTGGTTAGCCCAGCCTGAGTAACCGACATCGCGTGCCCGAGCCCTGCCTCGACTCACTTCAGCTGAGGTTCGTATCCTTCTCGGTCCCTACTTCCTTCTCTGGAATATTATTGGTTAGCCACCAGACAATGTTGGCATCGATGTCAGCACCTGAGATCACCGTGCCGTTGCTGAGCTTAACGGAATATCCCGGGTCGGTGATGTAGGGTCCCCCCTGCGGCATCTGTCCCAACTTACACCAACCCTGTTTTGCCTTGAGCGCCTGATAAAAGGAACACTTCGCCGGGTCTCGGTCTACGATTGGAATCGCCGCGCCATTGCAGTCCTCATTGGGGATCGTTCCGGTGGTAAACTGGGCATAGCTCACATTCCAGAAGCGGCCGTGCCCCGAGTTGTCCACGTTGCGCTTGTCATTCGGATTGTTTGCTATTGCCTCAAGGTACATTTGAATATCACTGAACACGACTCGTTTCGCCGGCGCCATGCTGTTTCTCCAGAATCACGTTTCAAATAGCGGCCATTCAATCATTTGAGATTTTTCAGGTAGGTCACGAGATCGGTAATGGTCGTACTGTCCAGAACACGGCCTTGCGGCATGTGCTGTACGTTCGTCGACGGACGCTGCACCCTAACGATCATGGAAGCGCGCTCGTCCAGTACTGCCTGCTTGTCAAAGACATTGTAGAGAACGGAACTGTGACAACGGAAGCAATAATGGTCGAGCACCTCGAGCAAATGAACCTCGTCCTTCGTATTTTTCCAGACCGCGCTTCCATTTCCCAGATCAAGCGCCCGATCTATGGGAGCAATCGGATTGTCATTGGATTGATGAATCGTCAGCCATTTATCGACGGCCTTGATTCGGAACAGGGATGAGCCATCCGCGCGGGCGCTATCTGTATTCTGTTGCTGAATCGATTTGTTGAGCTTTCTAATAACATCAAAAGCGGCCTTGTACGGACTGGAGGCATGATTGCTGCTGCCGTCGTACAAAACGTCAAATTTTGCGTTCGGCGATGATGGGAAGTCGCCAAAGCCAGCCATGTCGTACCACTGGTCCGTATCGAGATAGTTGATTGTTATAAAAGGAAACGTGCCCGACTTGCTCTCGGGCGCTCCAGCCTCCTGATCATGACCATGACACTGGGCACAGGCGATCGGCACATAGTAATTCTGGTGTGTGTTGCCTGGATTGGGAGCGGTGTCGAACGCGGCAGACAGGAAGTCGTTCGCGGTGTAGCCTTTGCTGCGTGGGTTGAAATCAAGGAAGAAGGCGGCGTCCTCTGCCCCCTTTTTGAATTTCGCGCGCGGAATGATGACCTGTGTATTGAAGGATTCCGTTTTGAATGATGCATCGGGAAACGGATCAACGGCAGGATCTTTCTGGACGTAGTTGAACAGCACATAGACTGCACCCAGTCCCGCCTGGGCGGCTTTCGAACCGGACAGGGCCTCTAGCCTTACCAGCTTCCGCCATCCAGCCTGATACGGATATTTTGGATTCGAACTTGGAAAATTGAAATCCACGATTTTTGGCGCAAAGAATCTTGCCGAAAGGACCTGATCGTTCGGAAATGCCTTCATCAGATCGCTCGAGGGTAAAGCCTCGAGTTTTTCACCGGTCAACGTCGTGTATCCGAAGTATCGAAGCAGCGCCGTCAGGTCCGGCAAGTCTGTTTTTGCATTCTTCAGAGCAAGGAGCGGTCCGATGCGCTTGTAATAGTCGATCGCGTCCTGATCAGACCCGGTCGCCACGAGAATACCTATTTTCGAGGAAGACCGAATTTCGTCGCTAATTGCCGGGTAACTCCAAAGGGCAAGCACCATAGCAAGCCAAGGGCTAAGCCATTTAGGTTTCATGACTTTTCTCCAAAAAACTTTGCTCAGCATTCCAGCCGAATAGAAATAATCCCCCTCCGCCCGCTCGTTCCTCTTTCGAGCTTCGCCGCTGGCGCAGCTCCCCCCAACCCTTCCGGGACAAAACCCGGAGGACATTACGCGGACCTTCTCATATGACCTAAGGTTGCATTAAATTAAAGGTTGTGTCTAGAGCCGCAGACCAAAAACGAGGCTGGGATGAGCGAAGAGAGCAAGCCGCGCCAGATCACCTACGACGCCTTCGCGACCTACGCCACCGATCCGGACCGCGACCTCGTCCGGGACGTGGAAGACTTCATTGAGAGCCTGCATCGGGATCGGCTGCTTTCCCGGCAGTTTCGCGATGAACTTAAGATCTGTGTCGATGGCCAGGACTTTCGCATTCCAAGACCAGACACAACCAACCCGAAGACGTTCGAACATATCTTGCGCGAGGTTGTACGCACCTGCCAGGAAAGCTCCCGGTGCCTGCTCGTTTTCTCCGGCTCAAGCACCTCTTCGCATCATTGGATAAATGCCGAGATCGAGTGGTGGCGCGAGCAGCCGGGCTTCGGTCCGATCTTCTTTGTTCTGACACATGGCCAGATAAGCAAACATCCAGGCAGTGGGCTTGATGGCAATGCAGGACACAGCAATTCCGTCGACTACTTGTTGCCGGATGCTCTGGCTCAAGACCGCCGCGGCCTGAACGAGCTCTGGTTTGATCTGAGGGGATATCATTCGAGGTCTGGATGGCGACGCTTCAGACGCTCATTGCTCGATCGAAAACTTCACGCTGAATCTGGCAAATGGAACAATGTCAGGGTCTACAACGAAGAACGATTCAAGCTCGCCACACAGATTCTTGCGCTGAGGCTCGAGAAAGATCTGAGCAAGGAAGATGTACTTCCCAAATGGAAAGCAGCGTGGCGCCTGAAACAGCGACTTCGCCGCACGGGTGTCTGGACGGCTGTCGTCCTGCTTTTTGGAGCAGTCGTGTTCGCCGACCGAACCACAGAAGGTCAGAGAATCGAGGAGCTGACGGGCATAGCCCAAGCGGCAGTTAATGATCAGGAATATGAGCGCGCCATCAAGGCGGCTCTTCAGGGACTACCGCTTGACGGCGATTTCTTCTGGCGTCGCGGCTGGTCAGACGCCGGGATCAAGAGGTTGCTCGCAATTCTCGCAGGCGCCTCCCAGATGTCGGCCTACGCGGGACAACTGAAGAACGACGACTATGAGGAGCCGGTGAAAAATGGCGTGAGAATGCCCTTCCGGACCGCCGAGTTTGATCCGAGCGCGATGAAGATTGTCACGGCGTCCAACGGCGGATCAGTTGCGATCTGGGACGTTCTCGCAAGGAAGAAAATCATCTCTTGCACACAGGACAAGGCATTTGCTGGGTATGCCGTAGGCCCGGGCAGTGCCCCCTGGGTACGCGACACCCGTTTCGGGCAAACCGCGGAAACCATTTTGAGCGCCGGACGCTATGGCGCGTGGATCTGGACTCCGGACTGCAAAACCTGCTCCGGGCATGATGCTGCGGGCTGCGAGCCGAGGTCACGGATGGTTGGTCATTCTGCTGATGTCCGTACGGCCATGTTCAGCCCCTACTGGACGAAGGTCGTAACAACCTCGGATGACGAGACAGTTAGAGAATGGGATGCTGCGACTGGAAAGGAGATTGGGAAACTCGAACTACCCGAATCCGATTTCGCGAGGGGCTATCGGTACACAACCGGCGCCGAATACAGTCCCGATGGACAGTCGATAGTCGTGAGCCGCCGGGATGGGTTGATTGCTGTAGTGGATGCGCAGACCCGTAAGTTACGGCTGATTTTTCAAAGCTCAGGTGCCGCCGCCTGGAGCGTTCACTTTAGTCGAACCGGCCAGCGGGTTATCTCGAGCTCGGGCAACGGGAATGTCGTTATTTGGGACGTGCAGACCGGCAAGCCGGTCTCATTTTTCCGTCAAACCTCTGGCGTCGGCAAAAGCATGTTTAGTCCCGAGCAGCGTTATATCCTTACAACTTCACTCGACAATGTCGCGCGTATTTGGGACTCGGCGACCCTCGAGCAGGTTTTTGCGCTCAAGGGGCACGCGCGATCCCTGACATCGGCTTCCTTCAGTCCGGACGGAAAGCAGATTGTAACAACATCGGATGACGGAACGGCGCGCATCTGGAACATCGGCACCAGCATCCTTCCTTCGGTCGTGACCGCGAGTTCAAAAGCAATTCAATGCGGCGCGGTCAGCAACGACGGACGAAAATTCGCCGTTGGGACTTCCGATGGGAGTATCGTTGTTTACAGTGTGTCCGCCGCGGGCGAACTGACTCCGGGTCCGGCATTTCGCGGCAATCAGGGGGCGGTGACGAGTGTCTCGTTCGGTTCAGACTCCGCTACACTCATCGCAGCGACGGATGCCGGCAAGATAACTCGTTGGCACACAAGTTCTGAGAGCGCTGAGCTAATCGCTGAGCTCCCAGCGGGCGACTCATACGCAGCATCCAGCCCCGACGGCAACCTGGTTGCAATCGCTTCCAGTCTTGATGCGACTCAATACAGCGACAAAGTCGTGAATATTCGAGAGCACACATCGGCCGCGCTGGCGGAAGCTTCCCGAATAACCGGCGTCGAGTTTGATCGTAGTGGAAGTCGCATCGCAGGCGCGTCGGACGTTGGTCTGAATGGCCAGCAGTTCTCGTTTGTCTGGGACGCCAGATCAGGAAGGAGAATCTGGAAGCTGAATAATCCAGGAAAAGTCCTTAGCGCACATTTCAGCCGGGACGGATCGCTTCTTGCAACGTCGACCATCGACCGGAAGGCCATCGTCTGGAACCTCTCTTCCGGAAAGCAGATACAGATCCTAGCTGGCCATACCTATGATGTGAATTCAGCAAGATTGAGCTCGGATGGAAAAAGACTTGTTACCGCCTCCAGCGACAGAACCGTCCGCATATGGGACGTTGAGACGGGTGTCTCCATGCTGAAATTTTCGCTTGGCCGCGAAGCTAACGACGCATTTTTTATAAACGACGACAATCAGATCATCGCGATCACCGCGAGCGGCGATATTCTGACGTACGATGTCTCATTGACCAGAGAACGGGACCGAAAACTTGTGGTTCGTACATGTGTCGAAAAACTCCTCGGCATCGATGAAGATGGGCTCTGTTCCCGAACTGGCCCGTTCTACAGCACATTCTGGCGACGACTATTGGGTTTTTAGAAGCGTACGTGCCGACGGGAATGCCCCCCAATCGAAAACCTGTAAGCTCACAACGGCGACTCACAGGGAATTGATGAGAATAGCTCCTGATCTAGCAAGCTCAGCCCGAAGCGGATTCGAACCGAAATTGTGAAACGCTGGCTTGGTGCACCTGATCGTACTCTCGGTTTTGCTAACAAAAAAATTGTGCTTTTTCATCTGCTTGGTGGCCTCCCTGGATTCCGGCCATGTTCGCTTCCTCAGTTGGGCTGATCCGCGCCCGGCACGGTTCGAACGTGCGACCCTCAGATAGCGAAAGCCGCGCACACACGAAGTTGCCCAATGGCCAGAATGAGCGCGGGGATGGCAGGGCACGGGACCGGCGACAGTGCTTCCAACCGTCCGATTTTTTCTCTCCTGCACGCAGGAGTTGGAGGCTGCATCGAAAAGCCTTTTGGTCGACACCATTGGCAATATAAAGATTGGTTAAGTCCGGATCACGCGCGACGGGCCGATTGCACCGAAACAATGCAAGTTGAGACGGTGCAAGCTACCAGGGAAGCAGCGTTATCTCGCAAAGCGACTCCACACACGTCACCCTGTGCAAATGCCAACTCACGCGGCTCAGTCCTGAACCCACTACGGTAGAGATCATCGAAGCGCCACCTCTCTGAACCATGGCTGACAACGACAACAACAAGCGCCGCCGGCTCGCCGAGTTTAAGGACGGGTGTCGCTATGGAAAGTTCGGAAAAACGAAAGCTTATGAGCTAATCGCGCGGCAACGGATCAGGGCCTACAAGATGGGAGGCAAGACGCTCATCGATCTCGATAGCATCGATGAATATCATGCCTCGCTGCCACGGGTTGAATCACGGGCTATGCTTTAGGTGTTTAGTCCCGGCATTTGCTGGAGCGGATTGAGTTTGAAATCGTTCTGGCTGGGAAGTCCAGCATTTGCAGATGAATTCGTAAGGCGTGAGGCCCTTCAGGGTCTTCAGCCGCCGAGCGTAGTTGTAGGCGTTGATGAAGTCGGCAAGGTGAGCTTGGAGCTGATCGTGTCGATCGTAGTGGTAGCGTTGGACGGTCGCTTCCTTGATCGTGCGGTTCATGCGCTCGACCTGGCCATTGGTCCAGGGATGCTTGATCTTGGTCAGGCGATGTTCGATCCCGTTCTCTTGGCAGCGCATATCGAACATATGTGTCGCGTATCTTGCTGTCGGGCCATCCGCGTAGCGCGGTGGGAAAGTGAACTGGATCCCATTGTCG
>NZ_AXAI01000056.1 GCF_000472425.1 Bradyrhizobium sp. Tv2a-2
GCTCATCTGCGCACCTCGAATCCGATCGAGAGCGTGTTCTCCACGGTGCGGCACCGGACGGTGCGAACGAAAGGATCGCTCTCGCCGAAAACCGCGAAGCTGATGGTGTTCAAGTTGATCGACGCCGCATCGAAGACATGGCGCCGACTGAAAGGAACAAATCAGTTGCCGAAGGTCATCGCCGGTGTAAAGTTTACTGACGGCATCGAGGTCATTCCGACCACTGAAAGCCACGCCGCCTGATCAGGCCGCGTCACCCAGAATCAGCCATAGCTCGATCATCGATCCCGTGAACGCCACGAACAACGTCGCCCGCCTCTACACGGCAGCGAACGCGGATGCGATCGTCGATGCCGCGCTCGACGCCGGCGATGCCATCGATGCGGCGCTCGCCGCCCCCAACAAGCAACTGACCGTCGCCTATTGGCAGAAGGTCTTCGGCTCCTCCTTCCAGGCGTGAGGTCAATAATGTCCTACAGCTACAGCTTCACCGAAAGCGCGACCTTCACGGTCACCCACGCGCGGCACATGGCCGCCAAGGTCGCGACCGATCTGAAGCGCATGCAGCGGTTGTACGGCAGCCCTTCCGACAAGCGTATCGCGGAGTTCGAGGCCGAAGCGACAGAGCTGATCAAGGTCGGTTATCTCGGCACCGTCACCTATGGCTTCCAAAAAGACGGCAAATGGATCGAGCCGACCTTGCGCTATACCGCACGGGACCTCGCTGGCGCATCCGCCAACGACGACGATCCCGGCCGTATCCGGCATAACGCGGATGTCAGCGGCGCAACGTTCAAGAGCTATCTCACCTACAGCGCGGCCTGGAACCAGTTGACGCAGGCACAGCAGGATGCGTTCGAGGCGACCTTGCCGATCTCACGCAATGGCGCAGCCGAGCCCGGCGTCTCTGGCTATCTCACAAGCGACCGTACCTACTCTTCCGGGGGCAGGGCTCTCGACCGCACGATCGTCAAGGAGCTTCTGATGACCACCAAGCCAATCCTCGATGAACTGTTCGAGCGCCGCATCACCTATCCCGACATCGATCCGCAGGCGCGGCTGGCCCGGCTGGTCGGGCTCGACGAGCAGAAAACCCGTCTTGCGAAAATCCTGGGCCTGCTTGTCAACCCGGCGGGCCTTGCCGATTGGGCCAAGAAGCACCATCCCGCCGCGCAGGCTTTGCTCGATACGATGCTGCGGCGGCCGCCGCTGATCGTGCTCGCCGGCGACGTCGGCTCGGGCAAGACGGAGCTTGCCGAGACGATCGGAGATGCGGTGGCGCGACAGGAGAGGATCGACATCGCGTTGCTGCCTCTCAGCCTGTCCACGCGCGGCCAGGGCCGGGTTGGCGAGATGACGCAGCTGCTCTCGGCCGCGTTCGACTACACTGTGGCGGAGGCAACCAAGCTCAAGTCGGCGACTGGCCAGTCGCACGGGGCCGTGATCTTGCTGGTCGACGAGGCCGACGCGCTGGCCCAGTCGCGCGAGGCGGCCCAGATGCACCACGAGGACCGCGCCGGCGTGAACGCCTTCATCCGCGGTATCGACCGGCTCGCCAATGCGAAGCTGCCGGCGGCTGTGCTGATGTGCACAAACCGCCTCAATGCGCTCGATCCTGCCGTGCGCCGCCGTGCAGCTGACGTGCTGAGCTTCGCACGGCCCGCCGAAGAACAGCGTCGCTTCGTGCTGTCCAGCCGGCTGGAGCCAATCGGCCTTCCCCGCCATCATATCGACGCCCTGGTCTCGGCGACCGGGCCGCAGCAGGGTGGCCGCGACTACGGCTTCACCTTTTCCGACCTGACGCAACGGCTGCTGCCGACGATCGTGCTGGACGCCTATCCGACCAGCGCGATCGACGGCGCTCGCGCGGTCGAGATCGCCCGGTCGATGGTTCCGACGCCTCCCTTCCGTGACAGCGAGATGCCGAGGTAAGGGCAGCATGACACAGGCCGTAACCGTCCGGCGCGACGGAGATACCTTCCAGGCGCGTCTGTTCTGGTATCACGCAGCGCGGCTGCTGGACCCGGAAAGCCCGGTCGTGCGCGTGGGCTTCGAGACGGGACCGAAGAGTTTCGACGATATCTGGGTCGAATACCACGCCGCGCGCAGCACGGTAGACCAATATGGCGACCCGCTGCGGCGCGAACACATGCAGTGCAAATGGCATGTCACGCCCGATAGCTATGGTTACTCCCATCTGGTCGATCCGGAGTTTATCAACGCCAATGCGCGCTCATTGCTGCAGCGGGCGCGGGAGGCGCAGCTTGCCCATGCGCCCCAAGGCAACGGCGTGCGGTTCAAGCTGGTGACCAACTGGCGCCTCGACCGCAACGACCCGTTGCGCGAGATGGTCGGTACGCGCTCTGGCGCGATGCGGCTCGAGCGGCTATATGGCTCGGTGACGGACAACAGCAAGGCAGGCGCCGTCCGCAAAGCCTGGCGCGAGCATCTCGGCATCGATGAAGCCGAGCTTCGGCTGCTGGCGCGCACGCTCGCCTTTGGCGAGGCGACCGACACCCTCGATGGACTTCGCGATCAGCTTGACCTGTTGTTTGCCTATGTTGGCTTGCGGCGCATTCCCGCCAATCAGAGCGCCTTCCCCTATGACGATGTCGTCTTCCAGTGGATGGCGCAGGGGCGGCTCGAGTTCGACCGCGCCGGCTTCCGCGCCGTTTGCTCCCGAGAAGATCTGCTCGGAGCGGCCCAGGGCGGCCCGCGGGTCTTCGGCGTCAAATCCTTCGAGCACGCCTTCGATCGTCTCGAGGCGCGCTGTCACGCCCTGCTGGACCTGGTCCCATCCTTTGACGAGCGCTACATCCGCAGCGACGCCGATTGGGAAACAAAACTCTATCCCGCGCTACGAGGGTTCCTGCTCGCGGCCGCCAAGGACCAGCCGCGCCTGCGGCTTGCGCTTGACGCCCACGTCACGCTGGCCTTCGCCGCCGGCTCGATCATCAACATCAAGTCGGGCCGCCAGGTTGAGCTCGAGCAGCGCAGCACCGGCCGTCGGCTCTGGTCGGCCGATGATGTAGTCTCCGGTCCGGACTGGCCGACCCTCGTTGCGGAGACGGTGGAGCTGAGGCGCGATCAGCCGGATCTCGCCGTCGCGCTTGGCCTGACCCATGATGTGTCGGCCGATGCGCGCCGATACTGCGAAACCGCGCTTCCGCATGTCGGCCGGCTATTGATCCTGAAGCCGAGTTCCGGCTCGGGTGCCCAATCGGTTACGTGCGGGCGCCACGCTTTCGAGCTCGCGGACTCGGCGACCAGCGCAGTTCGCGCCGTCAAGGCCGACCGGATCGGCATGACCCATCTGTTCATTGCCGCGCCCAATGCCTTCACGTTCTTTCTTGGCCAGCGCCAGACGGCGCTTGGTTCTGTTCGGCTCTATGAGTTCGATTTCGACGGCGGACGCGGCCGGTCCTACACGACCGTTTTGACACTCCCCTTCGCAAAGGCGAATGCGTGATGGGCGATGGAGGGGGTATCGGCGGGTGGTTCAGTCCGCGCAGGATCAGGAGGATCCACCACCGCGCGGTCGTTCCCTTTGCGAGGGTCCGGCCGCTTTCGCTGTTAGCTGCGCGATCTCGCCGATCATGCCCTCTATCCGGTTATGAAGGTCTCGAATCTGCTCCCGGTCCTCGCGTCGATTGCGCTCGATGCCATCGATGGAGCGTTGTGCAGCGCGAACGTCGGCCTCGGCGTTGCGCAGCGCCGACTGCAGGCTGCCAAGGTTCCGGACAAGATCGTCCCTCTCGATCGCGAGCTGCCTCAGGGCGGCGTCCTTCTCACTCCGCTCGTTCTCGGCCACGGCAATCCTTTCCGACGCGGCAAGCGCGCCGGCCTCCAGATCCTCGATGCGGTTCCGAAGCCTTTCGTTCTCTTCCCCCATCGTATTGGTTGATGTCGCGGGTGCGGTTCCCCAATACTTGGCGACAACCAACAAGATTTCCCGGGAGGCCTCGGTCGTCAGGTGCTGCAGCTCACGTTTCAATGCGCCGGGCACGTTGGCGGCGAGGGCTTGGTGCGGGGCGCGGCCACGGGGCATTCCGGCGATGATGGCCTTTATCCGATTGACGTTTCCGCCTCCCAACTGCACCCGAACCCGCGTCGGATTGATTTCTTCTCCCTCTGCAATCAATGCTTGTGCGGCCGCCACAATTTCGGAATCGGTATATTTCTGCGGACGGGACATGGGGTTTATTGAGTTTGTGCTAACTTATTTTACATTGGGATCCAGCTCGATGAAAGGCCGGAATGAGCTTTCTTGATGTCATTCCCCATACGTTGTTTCGACTGCTGTCGTCACCGGCGCATGTGCGCAACGTCGCGATCCTGGAAGCCATCTTTGAGCAGTTCTTCGATGATTTTGCTTTCGCACCGAAGAAATCCGAGGTGCTGCAAGTCATTCGGCAGGTCCTGGAGAATCCTGATTTCCGGAGCGTCTCCGACGACGATGAGACAACTCCAAGCCCGGAAACCGCCGATTACGTTATCTATGGACGCTTGCGTGATGACGGCTGGATCATGGAAGTGGCGAACCGAAAGGCCGCCGAGGTCTATATGCCGCGGGAAGCCCACGCTCTGCTTTCCTCGCTGATCACGCTCAAGGAGGAGCTGAAGGTCGATATTTCCGCCGAGGCCAGCCTGATCGACAGCGGCATCATCGCGGCCTACCAGGACCCCGTCGGCAAGGTCATGAACATCGCGAGCGCGCGCCGCCAAGCGGTGCAACTGCGGCGTTCGATCGATGGTGTCCTGACATCGCTCCACCGTATCGAAGAAGACCTGATGCGGTCTGAAGGCCTTGCCGACCTGCTGGCCAGATTCATGGAGCGCTTTGTCGAGAAGATACTGCTGGAGAACTACCGCGCGCTGAAAGCGTCTGCGTATAACCCGATGCGCTTCCAGCGCAGCATCCAGACCAACACCGATCGCTTCATCAATGACGAGGGCCAGCTGGCGCGTGCCGCCGTCGCGCTCGCAGATCAGGGACTGGTCGCAGACATTGCCACGGCCGAGTCCCAGATCATCCAGGATCTCATGCGCATCCGCGCCGTGTTTGCGGGCCTCGGGGAAAAGCTCGACGTCATCGATCGCTTTTCGCATCGGCTCGAGCGACGCATCGCGACGACCGTGCGATATCAGGAGACGGCGCGAAACGTCCGCGAGGAACGGCTGCGGGATGCGATCCGGCTCGCCTTCACCCATTGGAGCGCCGGCAATATCGAATGTGTCACGCCTCTCGTTGAAATCCCGGTTCCTTACTCGACCGCGACCCTGGCTCTGGCAAAGAAAGCGCGCGAGCCGGTCGAACCGCAGACGCGGGAGCCAAAGGTGGTTGATCCGGCCGACGTCAAGCGCGAGCAGATGATCGATGCTTATGTCGCCGCTATGGACGTCACTCCGCGTGCGGTCGCCGAACGTATGCGGATGCTGCTGCCCGATGATGGCGGCTTCTTCGATCTCGACCAGTTCGAGCCCGAATCCGCGCGCGATATCGCGATCCTTTACGAGGCGCGGGCCGGCGCGCTCGCCTCGAACCCCGAATTCGAAGTGCGAACGAGCGCGTCTCGGACCGTGAACCGGTTTATTTCTGGACCTGGCGTGCTGGTGCGCCGCAGGCAGGGCAAAGCATGACCTACTTCTCGCGGTGGGCGACGCGGCAAGCCGCCCAGGATCCCAATTTCAGCGCCGAGCAACTGACCGAGACCGCAAACCGCCTCTTGCATCGGCAGTTCGTCGCCCGCGGCGATTTCGGTGGAGCCGCTCACTTCGACCGCATCGCGAGGAACCTCGACTATTTCAAAGATTTGTTCGCGAGCTTTGGTTTCAGGTTTGTCTTCAACGACACCTGGGGTTATGCAGGATTCGTCAGTCCTGTTGCCTACAGCAATGCGCGGGTGCCGACGCAGGAAACCATCGTCCTTCTCTGCCTTCGCATGCTCTATAACGAAGGCGCCGAGAAAGGATATTTCGTCGACTCGAGCGCGCAGATCCTCGTCGAGGAAGAGGAGATCCAGACCGTCTTCTCCTCCATGGGATCCAGAACGCTCAAACCTGGGGAGTTGCGAGCGATTTTGACAACATTCAAGCGCAAGGGCCTGGTCACCTTCGACCAGAACCATTCACTGCAGGTGTCAGCCGATATACTCATCCGTCCGACCATCACCGAAGTAGTCGACGGTTCGTTCCTGGCCCGTATCGAGGTCTGGGCAGGCCAGCCGGCGCGGACCGCGGAAACTGCCGCTAACGAAGATGATGCCGCAAATGACGACTCCGATATGACTCCGGCGCCATCATGATCCAGGCCTTCGTGTTGCGGAACATCTCCGCCGTCAACTTTTATCTCTACGCCCAGGACTTCCCCATTTCCGGGAACGGCAATGCCGTCTTCCTCGGTGGCAACGGATCGGGCAAATCAGTTCTGCTCGATGCGATCCAGATCGTCATGACGGGCATGAACCGCCGTTACCTTGATCTCAATAGCCGCGTCTCCGAGGGAGGGCGCAGCACCAGAACCGTGCGCGAAGCCTGCCTTGGCCTTCTCGACGACGGTGAAGGTTATCAGCGCGATGCCTGCCTGACGTACATCGCTCTCGGTTTCGAGGCCGTCGACGGATCCCGTCGGTGCACGGCGGGCGTCTGTCTTGAGGCGAAAGCATCTCTCAGCGAGGAGAACGTCCTCGGCCTCTTTATCCTCGAGGGCGAGATCCTGGGCTTTGCCGACTTCGTGCATCCAAAGCCCAAGGGTTTCGAGGAGAAGGCGTGGCAATCCTTCCTGGATGAACAGCGCCGCAAGGGCCGCAGCGTCCAGATCTTCCAGCGGCAGAAAAATCAGGCTTTCTTGCGAGAACTCTACGCCATCATCAACGCCAATGCCCGCGGCACCCAACTCGATCCCGATCGTGCACGCGCCGCACTGCGCCAGGCGCTGTCGTTTGACATTGGACAAATCACCAGCGTCACCGATTTCGTCAAGCGTTTCCTGCTCGACGACCTCCCGATTGAGATCGAGACCTTTCAGGCGCGCTATAACACCTGGCGCGACATGCAGAAGACCATCGAGCGCGTCGAAGCGGAGATCAAGACGGTCGAGTCAATCCGTTCAGCATGCGAGCGTGTCATGATCGATCAATTCAACACGCGGATGTGGAACTACGCCGCTCAGCGCGCGGAGTACGATCGATACGGCGCCTTCATCGCTAAACAGCGTCAAGAGATCGACGAGATGCAGGGCCAGCTTGATAGCACAAGATCTTATCAGCAGACGCTGGGCGAGGGAATCGAGCAGATCCGGCGCCGGCTGGAAGCCATCAAGGACCAGATCGACGGAACGCCGGCTTATAAGCAGATCGAAAAGGCCCAGACTGAAAAGAATAGTCAGGATGCCACCCGCAGGGTGGGTGCCGCCGAGGCCAAGCCGATCTTCGATGCCCTCAGTGCCTTGCGCGAAGCCGCAACGAGCCCCGCGTTTCGGGCCGAGTTTCCCGGCATTGCAGATTTTGCCGTGCGTCTGACGCCAGGCTTCGTCGGCAACTACGATGCCGCCTGGCCCAAGTCTCCCAAGCAGATCGCCACCCTCGTCGCGGCCGTGCCGCCCCTATCCGACGCCCGCCTTCGGTTCGACGAGCGCTATCAGAGTTTTGCGTCCGACAAGGCAAGCCTCACCAGGGAATTCGACGAAGGCAATCGCATTCTAAGCAAGTTGCGATCGGGTGGTGCCTACATGTCCAACGATACGCAGGACTTCCTAGCCGACATGGCGAAGATGAGTGTGCCCGCGCAGAGCCTTTCGGAGGTTGCCGATATCGCACCTGCCTTTGCCGAATGGCGCGCAATCATCGAATCGATTCTCGGCGACTGGGCCGATGCCCTCATCATCGAGCCGCGTTTCATGGACCAGGCCTACCGGCATTTCGACAGCCACTATAAGGCGACCCGGGCCAAGCTGATCCAGTCGGAGAATGTCGTGGCCCAGGACCAGACTGTACGTGCCGGAACACTGGCCGAGGCGGTGGTCACCGATAATTCATATGCCCGCGCTTTCCTTAACGTGCGGCTCGGTCGGATCATTCGGGGGCGCACGGCCAACGATATCCGCAAGGGGGATCTGGCGGCATCAGCTGACGGCAAATACGCGCACGGCCGCGGCATCGAATATCGTCAGCTCAAGCAGATTCCGCGGCTGGGGCAATCGGTCCGCGAGCAGCAGATCGCCCAGCTCAGTGAGCAGCAGCGCGAGCTCGAGACGAGGCTGCAAGCTGCGCGGGACAATGAGCGTCGATCGTTCGCCGTTCTTGAGGCCGTCAAGCGCGCAGAAACTGCCCTCGTCACAAATCGGGATGCGGCGACCCAGCTGCTCGACAAGATCGAGGCCGCGGACCGTGAAAGCGAGCGTCAGGCCGCTCTCATTCGCGACCTCGAGGCCGAGTTGCCGCAAGGGGTGATGGAGGAAAAGCGCGAAATCGAGCAGATGTTCGCTCAATACAAAAAGGAGAGAGCCGACGAGGAAGAGAAGGAAGAGAAACTCATCGACGCGATCGGACAACGCAAGGGCGCTATGAATGCGAATGCGGAAGAGCGCAAGAAGGCGGCCGAACGGGCCTGTGAGGCGTTCCCGCCATTCGGTCGCCGCCGGAAGAGGCATGATCCCGCCATTGGCCTTGAATCTTTTGTCCGCCGCGCCCGTGCCGCCTATGTGCAAGAGCGCGCCGCGCGCGGACATCCCGCCTATGTACGCAATCATTTTGAAGATCTTCTCAAGGACAGGGCTCCGGCCCAGCGGGTGGCGAGGCTGAACGCCGCAATCCAGGACTATGTGCAAGCGAATCCGGACCAGCATCCGGGATTTGAATGGACGCAGTTTGTTGCTACCGAGCAAACGACCACTCTTTATGATTGGATCGACTTGAGACATCGCGAGCTCACGCAAACCATTCTGCGCAACTTCAAGGACCAGATCGACAAGGCCGTCGCCGCCCTGGTCGAGACAATGGTTCATGACTTCCTGAGCCGCCTGAGCGGTAACATCGATGCGGTCGATCGCATCAAGGACGATCTGAATCGGGCATTGCGCGGCAGCGTATTCATGGGAGAGGTCTATCAGATCCGCCAGGAGCGTGATCAGGACAAGGAGACCATCCGCTACCTGATCGATCGGCTCGACATCGTCGCGCCAAAGGCCACCGCGCTGATGCAGAGCAATCCGGATCCGAACGATCCGGACCAGGTGAAGATCAAGGAGTTGATCGACATGCTGACGATCGAGAACGGCGACGATGCCCAGCATCGTCGCCGTATTCGTGAACTTGCCGACTACCGGAGCTACTTTCGTTTCAGCATCGATATTTGCGACCCGGAGCAAGGCTACCGTAGAATTTCGGATCTCGAACAGCGTCGTGGCAAGGCCAGCGGAGGGCAGAAGTTCGTTCCCTTCTATATCTGCCTTGGCGTTGCAGCCGCATCAGCCTATTTCAATCACCTTGGAGGCAGTCGCGATGTGCCGCCCCAATCGGCGCTGATGTTGATGGACGAGGCGTTCGAGAAACTCGACCCAGACAATATCTACAAGATCATCCGGTTTTACCATCAACTCGGCCTGCAGCTCATCATGGCCGCGCCAAAAACGCATCAGGCGCTATATCAGGAGACGTTCGATACGTTGATTTCGATTATCCGCGTCGGCCGTGCGATCCAGGCGATCCCCCAGCACTTCCATCACGGGGCACACGTTCTCTTGCGGAAGGAAAATCCGATGCATCAGCCGCGCAGCTTCTTTGAAGAGCGCGTCCGCGAGGAACGGAGGCATGCCGCGGAATAGCCAACACACCGCCGAGACCCTGCTCCATCGGCTCCTTGACCGCTTTGAGGCTCCGCTGGCTCGCACGCGCGACATCACGCAGACGATCGACTACACCTTGGTCGGCGGTCCCGCTGCGCAAGACGAATTTCATCGTGTGCTGCGGGATGCGGAACGAGCGGGCGGTGTCGCTCTCGAGCAGGATCGCTTGGGCCGCTTCACCGGCGAGCTCGCCCGCGTGCGTCTTGTCGATCCCGAAAAGCTTTATCGGTTTCTCGTCAGAGCCCCCGCAGGAGTAACCGCCGAAACGGCGCACCAAACAATATTGGCCGCCATTCCCGAGATTCTCGCCGATCCGTTCTTTCGGGATATCGAGGAGGAGGCGATCGCCGCCTGGAGAGGCAACAAGAGCTTCCTCGGGCTCTCGGTCGGTGACGTCGACATGTTTCTCACGATTCTCCGTCTCACCTATGGCGTCACAAATCTGGCGGGGCGCGATATCGACCATCGAACCTTTTCTCGCCGAACCGTAAAAGACAGCAAAGTCCTGGAACGGATGGAAGGACGCGTCGCCCAGCTGCTCAGGCGTTGGGATCCGAAGCTGGTCGGAGAGGAGCCACGGGAGGTCCTGGAGGCGAGCGGCATCGTGCGTCGTGCTCACCTCCTGCAGGTGAGGGGTCCGCTCCAGCTCTCCTCCGATACGCTGAATATCCATGGTACCGGGGACGTATTTATCGGCCTGCCATGGCAAGCCGCCAAGCAAGCCGCGTTGGCTCACGCCGTCGACTACGTCATCACGATCGAAAATCCGACAAGCTTTTGGCGTTACAGCACGGAGATTGACGGAAACTATCTTGCCCTTCTGACGGACGGGTTTCCGGCGCGCGACGTGCTCTCAAGCATGGTCCATCTCGTTCGGCACGTTCTTCTCTTGGCACCGAAAACGCCAGTCTACCATTGGGGTGATATCGATGCCGGCGGCTTGAGGATCGCCGCGCACCTCGAAGATGCGATCGGAATTCAGGTTCGATTGCATCAAATGGAGCCAAAACTCGCATTGGCGTTAGGATCGCCGCTGCGGTCGCAGAAAGGTCTTGAGAGGCTTGCCATGCGATCAGGCGAAATCGGACGACTGGCGAGATGGCTTTGTACTGAAGCGGCAAGGATGCTGGAACAGGAAGAGCTCGATCCGACGGTGCCAGTTATTGCGCCGAACGAGTCTACGTGGTCATGAGCGCAATGTGACCGCTCGAACTGGTACGCTGCACATTGGCGTTCCGGAATGAGACATGCTGCGGTTACGAACTCCTAGCGTTCGACGAAATTCGCCGCGAGGCCCAGGGGCGCGGTCCCGATGACTATGGCAACGACCCACAGCTGCCGCGCGACTATCGCGGGCGCAATGGTCGCAAGACGCGCAGCGCAGGCTTCGACGTCGCGACTTCTACAGGGGCGGCTCGGACCAGCCACCAACGGGTCGGGCTCGTTGAAAGGTCCGCCGGACGGGCGAAGAGAAAACCCCGCTGTGCTTCGGCATGGAATAATTTTGGATGCCGACGCGGGGTCCCAATCCAATTGACAGGCTCAGCGCATGCAGCCTATTTGGAGCGCCGTGGATGGCGCTTCAGATATGTTCGGGCGTCTCCCCTTCGGGGACCGGACTCTTGGCCCAGTAGCCACATGGCGTCTTATGCGATCGAAGGTATGGCCGCCGCATAATCGCGGTCTGTGATATGCTAGGTGGATGGGCGCCCCGCGAGACCACCACTTCATACGTGCCTTCTACCTGAAACAATGGGCGAACCCGAGCGGCAAGCTCATTGTGTACGCGCGAAAGGGTGGCAAGGTAATTGCGAAACCCGTCGGGCCGCGCGCAACCGGCTTTGAGCGTGACCTCTATGCCTTTCCGGAGCTGCCGCCTGACAGAGCTCAGTTTATGGAGCAGATATTTTTCAATTATGCGGATCAGAAAGCATCCGAAGCGCTCGATGTTCATCTTGGCGTTGCTGTCGCCATCTTTCTCGGGATCTGGTGCGCCGAACGGTGTCATCGTTCCTGATGCTGTAACGAAATTCGCCGGTCGATTGCGATTCCAGACCTCGACGATGGTTTCGATGCCATCGAGCGTAATGTGGAATTCCGGCTTCGCGCCGGTATCGTCGTTTTTTCCGCCTAAGATCACCGGATAGCCGGCCCCGAGCAGTGTTCCGCAAGCGCGTATCTCTGCCAGCACACTTTCGGCGGCTGTCCAGTCCTTTTGGTTAAGAAGCCGAGGCCTCAGGTTCTGCAGCCACTTATCGAAAACCCCGATGACGTTGCCTAGTGCTTGACATGTATTCAAAGCAATTTGAATTGGGTACTGGCCGGCACCCGGATGCAGCGCGCAACCGAGACGAGGGATGTACACGCATTGGCCGCTTCAATGCGCGTAACGCTTGAATTTCCAGCTCTGTGATCAGTGGTCGAAAGGTGAGTTCTGCGGCATTTCTCGGTCCGACAGCAAGAATTGTTTTCGGCGAGCCCGGCCGGGCTATCCAAGCACCCAGTCTTCATCGATCAGCTGCATTAGGTTCAACCAATCTACCTTCATCGCGTTACACGCCGGGGATTTTTGCGAGGCTGCCGATGCCGGTCTCTTCGGTGATGACAGTGTAGCTGTTCACCTTGGCGAGGGCGATCACGAACGGGGCGGCCTGGAATTTCTCTTTGCCTGCCGAAACCAGGCCTTTGTGGGTGTTAACGATGTGGTCGACCTGCCGCTGCACCTCTTCATCAGGCGTGATGAACATGTCCTCGCGCGGCATTAGCCAGCCGTGCAACTCCTCGGATCGCTGTTTGCTGCATTCGCGCAAAACCAGCGTCGAGGGAATCAGCCGGCCGTCGATAATGAGCTGGTCCAGCTGCTCCCACAGCTTCGGGAAGCGGTTTGGCTTGTAGCGCTCGGGCACTTGTGTCGATGCAGTAAATCTTCTTGTCCATTGCGGACTAGGCCGCCATGCCAAAGGCCGCCTTTTCCATCACGGGAACGGTCGTAACCTTCATGTTCAAAAGACCTGCGACATCGCGCAGTGTGAAATATCGATCGTGATAGCCTTGAAGATAAGCTGCGTGAACCTTCGGCCGAGCTGGCTGCGGATTCCGACGAAGTCGCCCGGGTGTACCGATATGAAGTCGCCCGGGGATTCCGAGACGATGTCGCCCACCTTTACGATTTGATCTCGCCTGGTGACGAGGCGTTCTGGCTGGTAGATTTTCTGGCATTTGGCGAGCCGCGTGGTCAACCTGGAATCGCGGCTTGAACCTCTCCTTCTTCAGTTGCGGTTGCTGTGGGCATGTGGGCAACGCGATTGCGTTGTCCAAGCGCAGCGGCATGTCCANAGCGCCACGAGCTCATGGCCTTCGGGCCGCTGGCTGGGTTCGGCGCAGGCTCTCGCCGGCGAGGTCGAGCCGATGGGCATTGTGGACGAGGCGATCGAGCACGGCATCGGCGTAAGTTGGGTCTCCAATCAGCACGTGCCATGTGTCCACGGGGAGTTGGCTGGTGACGAGGGTGGAACGCCGGCCGTAGCGATCTTCGAG
>NZ_AXAI01000057.1 GCF_000472425.1 Bradyrhizobium sp. Tv2a-2
GAATCCGATCGAGAGCGTGTTCTCCACGGTGCGGCACCGGACGGTGCGAACGAAAGGATCGCTCTCGCCGAAAACCGCGAAGCTGATGGTGTTCAAGTTGATCGACGCCGCATCGAAGACATGGCGCCGACTGAAAGGAACAAATCAGTTGCCGAAGGTCATCGCCGGTGTAAAGTTTACTGACGGCATCGAGGTCATTCCGACCACTGAAAGCCACGCCGCCTGATCAGGCCGCGTCACCCAGAATCAGCCATAGCTCTGCTCGAAATCCCGCGAACGGAGCTTGAGCGCCTCACATTGAGAGAGGCTCCTGGCAGAAGAGCGTTCTGCTTTCGGGGCTTAAACGTCCGCTGTCTTTCCTATCGGTTGGTTACTTGTGGTAGTTGTTGTTGTCTCCGCTACATAAGGCGAATACTGACATTGTTTCTCACAGAATCGTCGCTGCGAGAAACATCAAACGGCATTTAGTCACTTCTCGTGCTCGTCCCACACCGCTTTCGTACGAAACGTACGCAACATTTGACTCGTGCGCCCGTTATGCTGTTTCGATGACAACGTACGGACCGCAATCTTAGCCATAACGCGACCACGCCGGTTTGGAACAAAGGCATGATCTTCTCCCCCAACAGACCTGAATTGAAATAATTTCAACTCCCAGGATTCGTGTAGACAAGCAATCACTCCTAGATTGCATGCTTAGAAGAGTCGGTTTAAGCAAGTCGCTCCCCTTCTAGAACGACATGGAGTGAACAATGTCTCAACCGAGCTCGAAGTTGATGGGATGGATTGCATCGGCCGGCCTATCGCTGCTGGTGGCGGCACCGGCAGCGGCGCAATCCATCTGGACCTGGACCAACCAATACGGCTCGACCCTGGCGGTGAACAGCTATAACCAAAGCACAGGCGCGATTTCTGGCACCTACACGAACAACGCAAGCAGCAGCTGCGACGAAGGCGCGCCTCAGGCGATGACAGGTTGGCTTGCCCAGAGCAATGGCGGCGCGGCGATTAGTTTTACGGTCAACTTCGTCGGCTGCAGCTCAACGACCGTGTGGACCGGACAACTCAACTCTACATCCGGGTTTCAGGCGCTCCGGCTCCTTTCTCTTGCCGAGCCGGTGGCGTGGAATGGCATCAGCGCGGGCGCGGACACTTTCACCTTCACAAGCGGCGACAAGTCAAAATTGCCGTCTGCCGGTGGAGACGCGGCCAAGGGAGGCGCAGGCGAGAAGCTCTCGAACACGAAGGATCGCAAATGACATGACCTGCGCCGTGACGACGTCTTACTAAGACGTCGTCATGCCGACAGGCGATAGAGACGCAAGCAGGAGGATTCGATAGGGCGGCGCTCGGTGGCATGAAGCGACGAGGTCTATGTCCAGTTTGCACGCCGATGGATGGAGGTCGCGCGACTATGCAATACTGAGATGGGGCATTGCGGAGATTACTGGATGACCGCCGGAGCTTCGTGATCTGCGCGGGAAGTGGCCAGCAGCAGTGAAGCATGCCTGCGAACGCATCCACTGAGTTGTATGAATAAATTTGGCGGCCTCAAAGCCATGGTGAACGACAGCCCCCGAAACGGAGCGCCGTCCGTCACTGAGATATTTTTTGACAGAGAACCCAACGCCTTAGCCAACAAGCTACTACATGGGCGACGATGGCTCGACCAGGCGCCTCCGGCAGGGAAGGCTGTGGAACGCCTCGAGCAGCGTACACCTGCTGATCCGTGGGGTTCAGCCCAAGCGTGCTAAGCCGACGGATAACGGTATTAGGGCGGAGTAGATTGTTCGGGGGTACTTCCCGTGTCGGCTGCGCTTAGATGCGCCGTATCGCGCTGACCGCGCAGATTTGTCGTCGGCTCAACCGGGCTTGGCAGAACCCAGACTCTGTTCAGAGCGTCGATTAGGACGTCCTGAGACGATTCGGCGTCGTTGATCCAGCCGAAGCCGATATGTCCGAAATAATCCGCTGGCACTGCGGCCTCGCCGGCAAACATCCGATATTGCGACCGGTGCGGCAGATCTGAGGACCTCGAGGCGGCGCTTAAGTCGCTCTGGACGTTCCGCCGTTCTGAGCCAATGGGCGCTCGCACGTCCTGCGGAGGAAATTCCCCCGCGGTCGCGCGCATCCTGCTGTTCTGCAGCTGCGCGATGAAGTCCTTCGACCAATCGTGGATCGTATAGTCTCGAAGCTTTTTAATCATCGGCTCCCAGCGTGAGCGGCGCTCTTCGGGAGACGTCTTGATCGCCTGCGTAATCGCGTCGGACACCTCACGAATATTGTTCGGGTCGACGAGAAGCGCTCCCTCGAGCTCGTCAGCCGCGCCGGCAAACTTTGACAAAATCAGCACGCCGGGATCGTTCTTGTCTTGCGCCGCGACATATTCTTTGGCCACGAGATTCACGCCGTCACGCAATGACGTGACCACGCCAACGTCCGCGGTGCGGCAGAGACCGGCCAGAACGGCCTGACTGAGGCCTTCCTGCTCATAGTGGATCGGCTTCCAATCGTCCGCGCCCTGGCGGAAATTGACATCGCTGACGAGCCTCGCGAAATTGTCCTGATAATCGCTGTAAAGTTTGATGTTGGTGCGCGAGGGGTGGCGATCTGCAACAGCGAGATGCTGCGCGGCCGCTCGATCCATTGACGCGCAAAAGCGCGGATTCGGTTGTCGAGGCGTTTGGTGTAGTCGAGCCGGTCGACGCCGATCGCAAGCTTCTTGCCATTGAGATCGCGCCGCAGCGATGAGACATATGGTTCCGAGATCGAATCCACCGCATATTGTGCAAATTTTGTCCGCATCGATTCCGATCGGAAACACTTGGCATTGAGTCAGACGGCCGTCCTTCGAGATCACACCGCCGTCCCTATTGGCGGTCAGTCCAAACTCGGTGCCGATACAAGCAAGGAAATTCTGTCGGTCTGCCTCAGTCTGAAAGCCGATCAGGTCGTACGCCAGCATGGACTCGGTCAGTTCGCGATGATACGGCAGATATTGCACCACCTCGGGCGCCGGCCATGGCGTATGCAGGAAGAAGCCGATCGGTTTGTCGATACCGAGCTTACGTAAATTGCGTCCGAGTGGGATGAAATGATAATCATGCCCCCAGAACGCGTCCCGATCCTTAAAGTCGAGCAGCGCACGCGCCATGAAGGCGTTGATTTCACGATAGCTGTCATAATCCGGTTCCGAGCCAGAGATCCGGTCGGTCAGCGAATGCAACGCTGGCCATAGCGTCGAATTCGCAAAGCCCTCGTAATAGCCAGTATAATCCGCGGCCGGCAGATCGAGCCTCGCTAGCGATCCCTTGCCAAGCTCCTGGATAGACGCTTTCTCCTGACTGCCATCGCCCACTTCGCCCGACGACCCCATCCAGACCGCTCCAGAACGTTCCACCACGGGGAGCAGGGCGGCGGCAAGGCCGCCGGTCATGGGTTGATTGGGCTTGCCGGCCGCAACGCGGTTCGAAACGACGACAAGGTCCACAGGTCGTTCCCGCGAGGCCTTGTCGATGAGCTCTCCGGTATCGGCAGAGACATTAGGATGGGAAGGTCCTTGATCGGCTTGCGACGGCCCGCCCTCTTGCGATTCGCTCAGGTGCAGCTCAAAGACAGCTTGCCCCAGCTGCTGTTCCAGCATGCCATGTGATGACCTGGCGCAATCAGGGGCTGCCCGATCGCTGATTTTGAATGCCTCCACCCCATTCCTCCGTTTGCCGCAGGCTCGCAATCGCGAGCAACCAGCCTCGGGCCTCCCACGCTAGGACGGCTAGCTGTCGGCTGACGAGTCTCAGTGCGAATGGAGCCGCACGGATTTCTCGCTCAACGTGGTCGTACTTTCACCGTCACGTGTCGCCCAACGCAGGCGCAGGAGCGCTGTCCCGGCTCAGCCTGTTGGAGAATGCGACTCAGTACCAACGATCATGCTCGAGGAGCGACGAAACAAAACAGTAGGTCGATTTGAGTGACCGCGCCGGCCTGCATGCCGGGCAGCGTGCCATGGCACCCTTGACGCCTGCAATCGAGTTCGAGCGGATAACTCTCCGATCGAGGAGGTGATCGCACAGTCGTGGGTTGCAAGGCGTCGCGCGCCGCTGAATGGTAATGGTTTCAAACCAGCGTTTTTACCCCCGTTTGGCCCCGTTTACGGCTTGGAGCCGTGAACCTTAATAGCATCTTAGAGTGGTTACTTCCGTAGCTGCCTAGGTGCCAATCAAAGAGGCCCGCCTCCGAACAGGCAGAGCGGCTGATCCGGCAGGACCAGTCGCCGCTGCGGCGCGACCAGATTAGGATAAAGCTCTCCTCGTCTTCGGCCTTCATCAGCGAGGCGTTCGGTGCTGAGAGGCTAGGATCGTCGAGCTTGACCGAGAGATAATGACGATCGTTGTCGCGCAGTCTTTTTGTTGGCGGCTCCGGGACGCGCGCCACATAAGGCTGCATTCGCCGTTACCATTCGAGGATACGGTGCACGACCATCGAGTGGCGCAGGTCACGCCGTCGCGAACCGCTTGCGCTCTTTGTTGCGTGCCGGCAACTTGATCTCGCTCCAGAATGTCGGCGCGCGCATTTCCATATAGCGGTCGATGTCGTCGCCCCCTCAGGCTCGTCAGGCTATTGTCACCGTTCCGCCTGAACTGCCAGGTCAGGAAGTGCCGGGCCTCCCAGATCAAAGCCTCGATGCTGGCGGGGGCAAGGCCTCGCGCCTCACGAAGCCAGACCTCGTATTCGTCGCAGATCGCAAATCGCTCGGCCTCGGCGGCGCAGGCTGCTTTCGGAGGGGGGCCACTGGCCTGCACAAGCCGCAGCAGCGCATGAATTCCGGCGCGCGGGTCGGGTGCTGGTGTGGCCCCGATCGACCATGGCGTTTGCGCAACATCCCACTCGCATGGCTTATGTAGTTCGACACCAGCGCCTCGGTCACGTTCTCAACCTGGATTTTCCGCCGTTCGAGATAATCGAGGAATCTGAGCGCGCACCCGCAGTAGTTACTGATCGTCCTCGGGTGATAGCGCTGGCCGGCCAGTACGATCTTGAGCTCGGCGATCAGGTCTTCATTGGATTTCAGCATCATCGGCTCCTCTGCTGGTCAAATGACTGCAGAGGTCGCAGAGAAATAATGCGGAGCAAAGTCCGTACCAAATCAGCAGAATTCCTCGATATTCTCGCGTCGAACCGGCATTCCTTCACATTACCGCCAACTCGCGATTAGCCGGCTAATGGAGAGGTGAGCATTAGCCGGCATAACGGGCCAGATGCCCCCGGGGGTGCTCGCCCTTGCGGTCGCGTGAGTAGTAGAACATCGCCGCCGGCGGCCGGGCGCCCCCAAACGGCCGGTCGTCCCGCACGTAGATCCAGCACCGTGCCGTGTCGGTCTTGCCCTTGGCCATGACCGGCACCGTCGTATCGTCAGCATGGAGGCGTTCGGCCGCCATCACATGGCCTTCCACCAGGTTTAGCAGGGGTTGAAGGGCCGCAGTGACCCAGCCCACGGCATCGGCCATGGTCGACAGCGCGATCGGCACCCCTTCCAGGGCATAGCGCTCGGCCTGACAGTTCAAGGGCTGATGCTGGCCGAACTTCTCGAACATGATCATGGCCAGGAGGCTCGGGCCGGCCCATCCCCGAGCGATCGCATGGAACGGCGCCGGCGCCTGGTTGATCTTCTCGCAATCGCGGCAGGAGAACTTCTCCCGCACCGTCTCGATCGCCTTCCACTGGCGCGGCACTACTTCCAGCGTGCGCGTTACGTCCTCGCCGAGCTTGCGAAGGCGATTGCTGCCGCAGCATTCACAAGCTGCCGGCGGATCGATCACCACCCGTTCTTGTGGCAGATGCCTCGGGGAAGGTCTGACGCTCGGGGCGCTGGCGCGCAAATCCACGTACCATCATCGTCTTCGCCACGGCCCGTTCTGCCGCCAGCTCGTCCTGGGTGGCGTCGGCTTCCAGCTCCTCAAATGTCAGCGCCAACTGCTCGATCAGGCGCGAAGAACGCGCCGACCGCCGTCCGTAGATCTGATTACAGCCAAATCATCCACAGGTTTCAACTACGCGAACGCACCTGGCAATCCAGCTTGTGGCAGGATGCAAATGCCGGCTGGGGGCCTGTTTATGAGTGACTGGCAAACTGATTTAGACGACCTGTTGAAGCGGACCACCACTTTTGTGGAATCGGTTGGCTCGAAAATCGAAGCACTTGGTGTACGATCGCGCGCGACGGCGGAGCCGATCACTTCGCCTCCCCTCCCCAAATTTGGCGGCTGTGAGCGCGATGAAATCATGAAAAGAGTTGAGAGCTTCAAGGCGCACCAGCTGCGCGCCATACGCGAACGGGAAGAATATGCCGTTTCGGTGCTCACGAAGTTGAAAGAAGCTTTAGGGGTGCGGTCCTGAAATTCTTCGAGTCGCGCCTCTTTGCCGATCCACAGCGCGCAAGCTGCGCCAATGGTTTCGCGCCAGTCCAGGACGGCTGATCTACATCGAAACAGAACAACGAGCTGTTCCTCTATGGGCTCAACAACATAACTGACGATACAAATCCCGCTCATAGCCGAGAACTGCCTGCTGTTTCGCGAAGTGGCGCCACGCTGCGGGGTACTGTCCACATGAGCTGATGTTCGTTCTGAGATAGCCGACCGGAATACCTTCGCGATTGGCCTTACAATATCGGAAGATGAACGGATTTCGCTCTTAAAAGCCTGACGAGAAGCGTTTCCGCTGTTCCCAGCAGCCCCCGATTGAAGTCGCGCTGCTAGTTAGTCGTAGCAGCTCACCACACACTGACGAGAGCAAGACTGCAGCTCGGGAGCAATGCGACAAGCCGAGGCCTGAATGGCCTCTTTCAGGTTCGAAAGGCAATGATCAGCGTCATCCGCTTCCAACGGGATGCCCCTGACGAGGAACCCGACATGTTGCTATCCGGACATAGTTTGAGATATCGGCAGGCATCGACACGCCTGCTTTAGCCGACGAGGTCAGAGTCGATCGATGAGGAAGACGTAGTTCTTCGAGAATATGGCCAGCAAGAATTGGTACGGTTCGCACCATCCTGAAGCTTGGAAAGCACACTGATGCAGAAAGAGCCGCGGGTTGACTGCAACTTAACGTTGGAATAACGGGTGCGACATCTAAGTGGGTAGGTAGGACCAGCGTGGGGCCGGATGTATTAGCGAGGGCAACCTGCGCCAGCGCTGAGCTCGCGCCGGTTTGCGATCAATCGGACGGTCTTGTCGGAGTTTCCCGTTCTTCCTCCACCAGCCGCTCAGCAAACGCGGTGAGCTTCTGACGGCGCTGCCTGCTGTTTAAAGCAAGAAAGCTCTTCATAAGCCTAAGGAGGAAGTCCGTTGTCTCGTCAGCTTTCATTGCAGATAGATCGTGTTTCATAAGGATGCGAATAGTTGGGGCTCATTCAGGCCACGTGCTGTGACCAAACCTTCGCTCGATAAACTCATCGCTCAGCTTCAGTTATGCATTTTGGATGCTAGGGCGCTACAGCTCAAGATGTTAGAGCAACTTCTGTCAATAGCTCTACTCGAAGCCTACGACGCACGGGACAAGACCGGTGGGGCCTCGAAAGGAGGAGCTTAAGCGACCGGCATTGCGGAAACGTGCAGTCTTGTTACACCAGCCGCAACAATCGAGATCAAGAACCAAGCTGCAGTCCTCAGAGACGGAAAGGTACTCTCGAGCGACTTCAACCATATTGACCTTGCCGCTGACAATGTCCTCCGCGGCCACGTTCAGATTTTGCTATGCGCCGTTTTGGTCTGTCGAATCCAAGGCCGGCATTCGGAGCACGAGGGGGAATGTCAGCTCGGAGAGCTTGTTGAGCGCGTCATGCTCTTCAGCAAGTCGCCTCGCGATGAACGCCCGCTCGACGTCCGACAACTCGGTTGAAAGCAGTCTGCGATATCGATGAATGTTGTTGCGGTGCGCGCGGAACCTCGCCAATTTCTCATCAACCGATACGTCGGATGCGATCGTCTGCATAACTCTGTCGGCGTGGCCACTTCGCTTGATCTGATCCATAACTTGCCGCTACCTAACCTGTTGGCAACCGCGATCCGAGTGGGGCACTCGTTTCGAATTGTCCGCAAACCACTGGATCGTCATCCACGGCGCAGGAAGAGAAGTTTTTTCGGCTCATGGCTATATCCTGATCCTGCCAAAGAGCAAGAAGGATCGGACCTGCAACCGAACTGACCGTCTGGTCCGGCCTGGTTCCTCCACTTGACGTTGGAGCGAAGTCTGCTGAAGAGGCGCAAACCATTTCAAAACTCCGATCAGGAATTTTTTGATCAGCTTGGTCGATCCGACCAGGGCATAAGCAATAGTCGAGCCAATTTGAGCTCCGCGCAGCGTCGTCGCTGGTCGGTTTATAAGCCAATAATCGGCGGCGCCCCTCATGCAAATCACAGGCTCTGTGGTTTGGTTGAGACGAAGCAAGCGACGCACTTGTCCGACCGTGTTGGACGTCAGACACATAGTATGTCTTACGTCGACCTCTGCAACTGACTTGAAGCGTGCCGCTTGAGGTGGGACATCTCGGGCAGCAACACAGTTCTCTGCTATTCGAATTAGCACAACATGCGCGTCGGAGAAGAGCTGGGTCGCAAAACCATCACAACCAACTGATACCTTGCAGTTTGCGCTTCAGGCCGGATGTACGCCTGCGGCAGTGAAGGGCCCTGGCCGCCGCGCCGGGGTCTTTTGCGTTTCGTTGGGGAGCTGCGAATGAGTAGCTGCGACGTTACTCCGTCATGGAGCCAATGAGCGGGAAGCGGGCCGCCCTTGAGCTCGCAAGCAGAGCCCTTTTTGGCATACGCTAACGAGGGAGGCCGCGCCCGTGTAACTCCGGGCGAGGCTATATGGTTGGCGCCTAATCCGTTAGCGCTGGTGACCTGAACTGCTTCCAAGTTTCAGGGCCTTCTGTCGGGGAGATCCTGCGGGCCTCCGCATAAGCTTGGCAATCTTCGATACCGGCGTCTTTATCTCTCGAATGCTGCTTAAGGAGTAAAAGATCAACTGCGGTATAGGGCTTGCGGACCCGTTTCTTCTTTTTGGCCAACCTCACTCCTCGAATTAGGTGCATGGCAGGGTCATTTGGGTGCAGACGCACGAAAGCGCGCTCGATGCAATCGCTTACAGCCAACATCAGGGAGGTCGATCGGGCACTTAAATTCCGATAGGTATATCGGGCCTCACAGGTTGACACGCTCTTTCGATCATAAGGATCCTTGCGTGGATCAGCGGTCGACACCGTTGTATTCCGCCCATGAATCCGCAGTCTCGTAGACTTTTATGCCTGAAAGCTGCGGCAACTTAGACTTTATTTCATTCCAGATCCAAACGGCGATGTTCTCCGCTGTCGGGTTCTCCAATCCGTGAATGTCGTTCAGACACTGGTGATCCATCTTCCGCAGCAACGGTCCGAACGCCTGCTCGACATCGAAGAAGTCTGCGACGAAGCCCGTGCGAGCATCGACGGTTCCTGTCAATTCGAGCTCCACGCGATAGGAATGTCCATGCACTCTATGGCACCGGTGCGTTGCGGGTACGTTCGGCAATCGATGGGCAGCCTCAAACCTGAATGCTTGAGCTATTTTCATGTGATATCCCAGGTACCATGAAAGTGAACGCCTAGTCATTGCTCGGAAGTGTGAGGCAGTAGCCGATGGCCTCCAGAGTTGGCAAGGAGGCGACTGCCGCGTGGGTAAAGCGACCTTCGCGAAAGCCGAGCCGAGAGGATTCGGGCGATCACCATTGTGCTAGCAAACAGCTTCAATGGATACCAGACGTGATTTCGAGGCAGGTACGTGATTTGGGCTGCCCAGATTCTCAATGGACACTGAGCGTCTCGGCATGCGACCGACTTGGGCCGGACAGAGCGTGAGAGCAGCAGAGCTTACGTTAAATGGTGCGGGGACCCGCGTCTGCCTGGGTCGATGATCCCCGCGCGAGCAGCGCCCTCGATTCGGGGCACGGCTGGCGCAAGAGCTAAACTGGTTGAAGGCAACAGGAAAAAGCCCGCATGTGTTTATCCGCCGCGCTTTGTCCGAAACGTACAAACCATTTCATTTCCATCCGCTCTGGCCGCATTGTTCCCATATTTTAAATACGCTAAAAGCGGGAACCACAGGTTTGCTTGGCTTACGGCGGCGCCCAGTCGCTCCACCGGGAGTCGAGAAGCGACCCGAGAGCATCGCTGCGCAGCAGGAAGCAGTTGAAGAAGTTGTTTTCGGCGTGTTCGGTACATTGATCGACTCCGGTGACAGGAGGTCGCTTTAGAGTGGCTCTGGAGTCTGGAGGACAGCGCAAAACTCTGCGTGTCTCGCGTTGTGAGCCATGTGTAATCAACATGCAGCTTTCGAAATTGTCGTGAAGCAGCGCGGGCGAAGGTGGTTGTGGTCGATCAGCACGACAGAGGGCATGCTGGTTATGACAGGCTCAAGAAGCAACCAGTCCGCCGCCAGCTACGAAGCCAATAGAGCCCTTTTTCTATTGCTTCTGAGTGCGCCATATCGGTTGCGAGTTTCCGCTCGAGCGGCCCCTCGGCGTTCAGTTCCGCGCCGGAGCTAGGGTTATTTTAGTAAAAGGCCCTCGTTCGACCGTACGCAAAGCCGGACAAGGCCAAACCATCTGGGAACTGAGCAGCGGTCGATCGGCCAGCAACGAACATTGACCAGGTCCGCGCTGAATCTGGACAGCGATGGGCGCGAGCTCGTGAAGTTCATTTGAGTTGAGCCGATTGAATCCAGTCCGTGAACTCCGGCTCGAATCGGCCAAAATCTGTCGGCTTGGTTTTTCACTGTGACGGTCTTGCCTGAAGGAGGCGCAACCGCACCGGAGGCGAACTTGAAGACTGCCTTGCCGGAGCCTTCGCCCCCCCCCACGGCTTTGTCGTTCTCCCCAACGATGGAGCTTGCGCCTTCCAAGAGCTCCTCAACAGCGCATCCGCCACGCGCTCGGTGAGTGCCGACGGAAGCCAGTTGCGTTCCTCTGGGACCATCCCATTCGCTGATTGAGACTGCCGTGACCGCAGCGTCCTTCAGCGTCCCATCCTCACCGCGGCAGGCGCATTTGATGCTGTGTTCAGTCCGATCACCCAGCGCCTCTTGGGTGGTCGCTATTATGGGGGTGAAATCATAGCGCCCGATGGTGTCCGGGAGCCCAACTTCGTTCATTCCTATAAAACCAAAGAGCGGAACAAGCTTCGTCATTCTGGGTGTCTGGTAGCGGGCGGATTTCACAGTTCGTACAACTTGACGTTACGTGCGATTCAAGCCCCTTCGATGACTTGCATTTAACGTTTTTGCACTGATGCTCGCAGCCTTGGTAGTCACAATTCAGCCGCGCAGTGGCGAACCGGCTGCCAGCAGAGTGCGTCGGGGGCCCTGGATATCGTAGGAGAACAAGAGGAGCTATGGCCGAAACTGGGTGATGACGGGTTGAGAGAGGCGGCGTATCGAGGCGGGTGTCGAGCCTGCCAGAACCTCAAGGAGAGCGATACGCCATGACCGAGACTACCAACGTTTTTGCTTTTCGTCAGCCCTCCGCGGTTGACGATCCACTGACCGATATCCTCCGCGCCGGGGCGCGCGACCTGCTCGCCAGGGCGGTCGAGATCGAGGTCGACACGTTTCTGGCCAGCACGTCCGAGCTGACA
>NZ_AXAI01000058.1 GCF_000472425.1 Bradyrhizobium sp. Tv2a-2
AGGCCATCGCAACGACGGCTCCCGACCTGCCTCCCGAACCCGGCATCCACCCGACCTTTGCCCGGGATCATGAATACAAGCGCCACGGCACGCTCAGTCTGTTGGCTGGAATCGACCTGTTGACCGGCAAAGTCCATGCTCTCGTCAGAGACCGCCATCGCAGCCGCGAGTTCGTCGAATTCCTNAAGCTCCTCGACGCCGCCTATCCGGCAGGGACCGCGATCAAGTTGATCCTCGACAATCATTCGGCGCATGTATCCAAAGAAACCAAGGCTTGGCTCGCCACCCGGCCGAGCGGACGCTTCGAGTTCACCTTCACCCCGACGCACGGCTCCTGGCTGAACCTCATCGAGGGCTTCTTCTCCAAATTAGCTCGCTCGGTCCTCCGCCACATCCGCGTAACCTCCAAACTCGAGCTCAAGGAACGCATCATGGCCAGTATCCACCACATCAATCGCCGCCCCGTTGTCCACACTTGGTCCTACAAGCTCGCCGATGCCGCCTGATATGATTCAAACCAAGGAAACGATCGGCTAGGAGTATGACTGATGATGTCACCACAAGCAGCACTCTACCACGAGATACCCCGCAACTACATCCCCAGTCGAGTGACCTGCGTCGACCCGCGGTCCGCTGCGGCCAGCGCATAGGTTGGGTGGCCGCTAAAACCGGCGCTCAACAAGGACTTGCAGAACGCTGGCGTGAGCTTGCCGCGGTGGATCACGACGTTCTCGTGACCCGTCGCGGCTCGAGCGTTCTGCCATAGGCGATTGTAGCCGCGCTGTTCATCGGACTTCACGTGGCAAGCGGCGAACTCGCCGTCATCCAGTGTTGCCAACTGCCGCGCGTATACCGGCCGCTTCGTATGGATGTGCACCCACATCGGGCTCGGCATCGCACCATTGCGCAGCGCCTCGGGCTGCAGCTTGATCTCGAACAGCGTCCCTGGCTCGCCTTTCAACGCGCGCGGTAGATCCGATGGCGCCAGCTCCTCGGCCGCCCGCAAGTGTTCAAGGTACTTCTGCGATGGAAAGGGCGTAGCTCTTCATGCAATCGATCCTGGTCGTGGCCCTTCGCTCGTTCAAAGCCTTTGCTACCCCCTGCGCTTCGGACAACATCACCTTGAGCCGGCCTGTTTTGTTGTGCACTTCGCGCAGTTGCGCCGGCGTGAGTCGGCCGCTCCGACGAGGCTCCTCCAGTGCGGCTACACAGGCCTCAATCTCGGCAGACTGCGTCTGCAGGCGCTCGACGACAGTGTCCACGACGTGGTCGGCGTCCTCGGGTTTCATCTGGCGCGCTTGCGAGACGGCCCTTTGCTGACCGGCCAGATCGAATTGCAAAAGTTCGTCCAATCGCTCGAGCAGTCGTGTCAGTGCCTCCTTCGACGGCGGGGCCTGCCAGATCGCCGAGTGTCCCGTCGCCGACGATGACGCCCTCGCATGCGCTTCCTCCGCAGTCGCGAGCTTCTTCGTGCCCAGATCCGAGAGCACGATAACCTTCTGCTGGGGCCGTGCCGGCGTCGGGCGTAGCGACCTGCGGCTCGGGCCGCCCCCCGGCCGCCGAACTCCCCGCCCCCGTGCGCTTGCCTTTCCCTTTCCTGCGCGCCGCAATGCCTTCAGCCGCTACAGCCGTGCCGGTAGTATCGGTCGGTATCACAGCCCCCGCCTCGGCCGGCGGTTCAATCATGGCTGGCATCTTTGGCTGCACTGCCAGGAGCCGCATGACCTCGTGCGCAGTGACCCACGCGCCTTCGACGGTCTGGTCCAACAGGTCCAATGGGAGGTCGGCACCTGTTCCGACATCCCTTAGCTTGGCAACGATGCCGTGCAACGCTGACGCAAACTCCGAAAGCCGCTCCATCACTCCTTCCAGAACGGCGCAGTGCTCTGCGTCGAGTGCCGCTCCGTTCCTTTTCAGAACGGCGTCGGCCGTAGAGAGGAATGCGGGAAAAACATCCTCGATGAAGGTCCCGAGCAAACGCACCCGCCCGTTCTCGCTCATGAGCATTTCGCTCACAGCTGGTTCGAACGTGCTCGCCTGCGGCTCAATCATGACCTGCGCGAGAGCAATCCGCGATTGCAGATACATGCACATGGTATACAGCGCCCAGCCGGTGCGCAGCCGTAGTGCGGCCTCTTCGGTCTTTCGCATCTCGGGCGTTGCGCTTGACAAGTTGGCAGTGGCCGCGCAGACTGACTGTATCCCTTCCGAGCGCAATGCTTTCTTTCCCCACCACTTCATGCAGGCCAAGTAGTGTTTTGCCACGCTGGAAACCGCGCGGCTCAGCTGATCGGGCAGAGTGTTGGATTGACGCATCCGGTCGAGCACGGCTGCCGCACTGTTCCTGCTCTGCCCCAAGCCGTGGATAGTCCGGGTGGCCAGGGTGTCGCATTCGTCCGCCGCCTCGAGCGCCTCATTGCGGAGCCGGCGAGCCTGATCGTCGGGCAGAATGCGACCCGCCAAATCTGGGGGCAAGCTCGCGTAGTAGTCGAGAACTGTTGAGCTTGCCTTGACGACTTGTTCTGGGCGTGCATGGCCGCATTACGACAAGCATCGAGGTCCTCAAGCAGGCTGCCCATTTTTCGCTTCGCTGCCCTGATCTTGTCGCCTCTTGGGGCTGTCACACCCGAAGTTGGCAGGTGGCTGGCGTGCGGCGGCGCTCTATCTTGGGGCTCAGAGCGCATCCGCTCCAAGACGGAGTCGAAAAATTGGCTGCCTTCGCCAGGGACGAGAGTGGACTCCGAGCGCGAACTGCTTGATCTCCCCGCGCTGTCCGCACCTGCAGTCCCGACGTGCGATTTGCCAGATCGATCAATGCCAGTCATATTCCAACTCCGGTACTGTCGAGAATGCACAACCTATCTCGATAGACCGCCTGACTGACGATTGGCTGACGAACGGCGTTCTCCCGGATGCACAAGAAGCTCTCACCCTGGGTTCCAATTCCATGGATGCTGCCGTGTTGCCAGAGTTTGTGATGCAGGGATGACCGCGTCAGGTGTCGGCTAGTATTACAGTTGGTTGTTATGTGCCGCGCGACAGTCTCACGAATACGAGTTCGGCGCTTCCGAATTAGCCCCCCAGCCCTGGCAGCCCGAAGAAAGGCCGGCGGTCCGTCACCCACCGGCCTTTTCTCACACATGATGCTGGCCCAAATCCGAGCAGCTTGTTCAGCGAAACGCGGTCGCTACCACAGATACAGCAGCGGCGAATGCAATCTGGGAACTGACGCCCAACCTCCAGGCCAACTTTCGTTTGGAATGGATCCATCCATGAAAGCGTTGAAGAGACACGAGCGGCTCTCGTGGATGAATGCTGGAACTGCAATGGAAAGTCTGCCGCCCTGTATTCGACGCGCCGCAGGCGGATCGATGTTCTTTCGGGGCGCGCCCTGCGTCCCGACGCCTACAACTAGGCCTATGGCGCGCAAGGCGGGGCAATCGCCGTAGCCCGCGGAACGCGGGTCGCGAGCCATAGGGACCCGCGCCCGTTAGGCGCGGGGTGGGTGCAACGCGATGAACGGTGCGAAGGCGACGACGCGATCTTGGATCACCGGCAATGGCGCAGAGAAGATTGCGGGCACGCTGGTATCGCGTGTTGCGGGACTCCAGGTCTGCGCGAACTGCTCCACCGGGCCGAGGTCAGCGAGTAGGAGCTGAGATAGTGGAGCTCCCGGCCAACCCTATCAGCTGCGGGCATGTCGACACCGCGGCGTACAGATCGTCTAGCGAGCCGGGGCCCTCGTCGCCGCGCGAGGGGCGGTCAGTTTGCGTCCCGTCTGTGGCGAAGCCACGCGAAGTAGTTTTGGGAGAACTACAAAGGACGTCCATCTGGGGAGACCGTGATGGCTATTGCAGGTACGCCTGTTGCTTGAGCAAGTGTGAGAGCGCCGCCGCAAGAACCGATAGCTTGACGCAACAACCTATTGGGCGTTGGCCGTTTTGAGTTCATCATATTCGAACGCGCTCGACATGCGGTCGATCTCCTTTGATGTAAGGCCGGCAGACGCGGCAACGTCGCGCCAACCTGCTACGGCCGCGCCAACCTCGCGCACGATCTTCTTTGCCTTGTCGAGCTTCAACCCGAAATGCTCCGCCACCTCGAACGCAAGCGCGAGTGACGCCGTTCCATCCGCTCCATCGATCGCCGTCGTCAGAATGCACGGCCTAATGGTCCACGGGGACGGGGTTCATGTCATAAGCCGGCGATAGCCGCCAGCCGGACGGCCGATAGAGAAAACCATGGTTGCGCAGGTGGTCGTCGCTGTTCGAAATCAGAATGCTGAACACGATTCGGCGCCAGAGTTGGGCGCAATCCTCGTCGGCTTTCGCCCCGTACTGGCGGAGCGCGTCAGCGATCTCCATGTAGCTGTGGGGCTCATTGTCAACGGCACTGGGATTCCGGCTTGCGCGGCAAGCTTCAACGCGACGGCCTCCCACAGGCTAACCCGGGTCGTATCGTCGTGCTGCGGGAATTTGGCGATTGGCAGGCTCCCATCCTTATCGATCACCGACGCCTTGGGCCGCGCGCCACCCAACGAGGAACCGGGAGCCAGTAGAAGACGGAGATCCTCGTCGCTGCCGCCATCCTCGCTGATGCGCATGGCTGCGCCAAGCAGCGCCGGCATCGAGCAAGCTCATCGCCGACAGGAATGGAATCCGTACCTGGCCGCGACGATCAAAACGCCGCAGGATGAGAACATCGCGGCCGGCGAGCTTCTCCAGACGCCGCTCCGGCCCGTAATGCGCCCTGGCGCGCGATGTCGCCGACGCCGAGCAGGTAATCGACTTCGAGCAACGTGCGCGGCGCGCGCTTTTCGTCGCGCGCTTTCCGGCGTTCTTCCCTCTGGATCAGAACGCGTCCCCGCGATCGAGCGCGGAGTCGCCGATAGCGCCAAATATCAACCGCCCGGCCCCTGTATGATGCGGGCCCTTGCCAACCGTGAGCGACGGCTCCAGCGCGAAGCGCTGCCGGTTGGAAAGCCATGCGGCGTCATATTCGAAGGTCGCGCTTTCCTTGCCTTTGCGGCCGCCCGCCCCAACGCGGCCGGCGAGATGCGCCATGCCTTCGAGATCGATGTAAATGAGAAGCTCGCGATCGGTCATGTTGACCTCTTGCGAGCCGCGCCGGACTGGCGGACGCGCTTCGGCAGGCGCTCTTCTTCCAGCTGAAGGCCCACCTCGTCACTGCGCGCGTCGGCGAGATCGGCAACGTGCGACACGAGACCCAGCACAAACATCACCGTCGCATAGATGCCAAGCGACACGCCAGGGCCGCCACGCTCAACCTTGCGCAACGTCACCCGCGTGATGAACGCGCGCTCCGCCATCGTCGTCGTGGTGATACGACGCCGCAGGCGGGCATTCCTGATGTCCTGCCCGAGCTTCGCAACGGCTCGCTTCACGGGTAGCGGCAACGGCGGCGTTGTGCGCATGATCTCCATCCTTGTATTGGATATTTTTATGTCCAATATGTCAAACTCTGCATACTAAAACATCCATTATGATGACAAGGCTTATCGGCAGTCCCGGACTCGCCAACGATTTACAACCCGGTCTACAGGCTCAAATGGGACGCCCCGCTCCGGGACCGGACTATCGCGATGCGTGTGCATATCGAAGCGGCGGGCGCGCACGAGTCATAGCTCGGCCGAGCGTGCACCAGGCGCCGGATGTCGGAAGTGAGCTCGGCATCCCCCGCTCGGGTTTGGGGGCCACGCTTTGGACGCTTGCCGCCTGCTCGCTCAATCAGGTTGGAACGGGCCACCCCGAGGGTCTCTGCGATCCGTTTCACGGGGGGAACGGAACGGCGGCCGCCAGTCCCGTCTTCGAAGCCGGGACGGACCTTTTTCTTGGCATCGTTACTTCTCACTGCGCAGCAATTTTCTTTCCGGGCTCCAAATCGGCGAGCCCGGTCGGTCTACTACGTAATAATCCGGCCCCAAAATTCGGCAGCTTCGATCGGCCAACTCGAGCGACTGAAACGTCTGCACGGTATGGCCGCGGTGTCTCGTCACGTGAAACAGAGCGTGTACGCCATGCCCTCTGCTCGCTCTTTCAAGAAAATTCGTGTAAGAGGCTGTTAATTGATTTAGCGTCCAGCTTTCCTCATCGATCGGTGATCACGTCAGGGGTAACTTGAACTCAACCAATTCGTTCAATCTGAGTACGCGCCCCCCGCCTGGATTGCTGTGAGCGCGATTGTGTAGACGATGTCGTCTACCAGCGCACCGCGCGAGAGGTCGTTCACGGGCTTGCGGAGCCCCTGCAGCATCGGCCCCACGCTTACCACGTGGGCGGCGCGCTGCACCGCCTTATAGGTGGTATTCCCGGTATTGAGGTCGGGGAAGATAAAGACGGTGGCGCGTCCGGCAAGCTGGCTGCCGGGGGCCTTTTGCCGACCCACGCTCTCTACGCTCGCCGCATCATATTGCATGGGGCCATCGATCAGCAGGTTGGGTCGCTTCTCGCGCGCAATGGTCAGTGCCCGCCGCACCTTTTCCACGTCCTCACCACTTCCAGATTTGCCTGTGGAGTAAGAGATCATGGCGACGCGCGGCTCAATGCCGAATGCTCGCGCGGTATCGGCAGACTGGATTGCAATCTCGGCCAGTTGCTCGGCGCTCGGGTTTGGATTCACAGCGCAGTCGCCATAGACCAGCACTTGCTCCGGCATTAGCATGAAAAATACGCTGGATACGATGGATGCGCCCGGCGCAGTGCGGATCAATTGGAGCGCGGGACGGATGGTGCTGGCGGTGGTGTGCATGGCACCAGAGACCAAGCCATCCACCTCATTCAGCGCCAGCATCATTGTGCCGAGAAAGACGGTATCGGCGAGTTGAGCTCTAGCCTGGAGAGCGGTCAATCCCTTGCCGCGACGCAACTCCACCATGGGATCGATGTAGCGATCAAGGGTCGCATCGGGATCAATGATCTCAAGTTCCGGCGGCAGTCGAAGCGATTGCGCGTCGGCAGTGAGCCGGATCCGCGCCGGGTCGCCCAACAGCACACAGCGGGCGATACCCTTTTCGTGGCAGATGGCGGCCGCCTTCAGGGTGCGTGGCTCGTCACCTTCCGGCAGCACGATCCTCTTGTTGGCCTTTCGCGCCGCCTCCACGAGCTTGTAGCGGAAGGCCGGCGGGGGCATACGCTGTCGAGCGGGTAAATTCATTCTCTTGCGCAGCGAGGTAGTGTCCGTTCTCTCCGCGATGAATTCGATGACCTGTTGCATGTGTTCAGCGTCGTCCGCACGAACGTAGCGGTCGAGATTAGCCAGCTTTGTTCCTGTGGTAAAGGTGTCGTCCTCCGTCATCAAAATGGGTAACCCGGCGAAAGCCGCAGATCGGAGAAGACCGTCCACCTGATGCGAAAGCTGTGTGCCGCAGGTCAACAGCAGCCCAGCGAGCTTGGTGCCGTGGAGATAGGCAAGTCCGGCAGCCAGTGCGATGTCGCTGCGTTCGCCCGCGGCAACGATTAGGGCACCGGGTCGGAAACGTTCGATAACCCCGTCGACGCCACGCCCGGAGATGACCATTTCCTGCACGCGGCCGTGTGCAAGGTCTCCCTCGTAAGCCACTTTGAGATCGAGCGCCTCGACAACGTCTATTGGACGCGGTGCGGTAAGCCGTCGCTCCTCTGGTACAGACGCGAGCACCGCCATTGCGGCTTCTCCGCCAGATTGCAGTTGCTTCTGGAACATATTTTCCTGGACCGCACTAAGTTTGTTCATCAGTACACCGGCTAGCGCTGGTGGGTGGTCGCCACCCTCGGCGTATTGATGAAGAGTGAGGTCAAGGATGTGCGCGAACCCGTTGGCTTGCAGATGCGGTCCCGAGATCACGGGAATCAGTGCAGCCGAGAGACTGCGTGCCATTGCCGCGTTGAGCTGCATAGCGAGCAGCTGGTCGGCAATGGGGATGAGCCCCTCAACTACAACTATGTCGACACCAGCACCGGCTTGATCAACAAGAGAGACCACATCATCGAGAAGGGCATCGAGGCGGCCCCTCCTAACACGTTCCTCAGCGACTGAGAACGGTATAGGTTCCGGAGCCGCCACACGAAGCAGAGTGCGGGCAAAATGCGTGGAAAGATGAGTCTTTCCAGTCAGGTCTTTCGGCCGGGTGATCGGTTCGGCGAAGGCAACTCTGATGCGGTCACGCTGCAGCGCTTGCACCAGCCCGAGTGCCATTGAAGTCAATCCAACATCGCGGGCCAGCGGGGCGAGGAAGAAAACGTGTGGAGGAGATGTGCGATTCACGATGACACACTCGGCAAATACAACGAATCGTTTCCGGGTCTAATTGTGCAAGGCTGTTACTGTGATCTGGTGAGTCCTGCCAGTTCCGCCGTGTCGCGAGCAATCATCCATTCCTCATTCGTACTTACGACCGCGGCCACCGGCCGGTTGCCCTCGCTAATGATGCCCGCAGCGCCGCCGACCATGCGAAGATTCGCCTGCTCGTCGAGCGAAAGACCAAGGGGCTTAAGGCGGCGCACCGCCATGCTGCGGATCCTAGCCGAGTTCTCGCCGATGCCTCCGGTGAAGACAACCGCGTCCAGCCGGGGTAGGGACATGGCCAAGCCGCCGATGTGACGAGCCAAACGATGCACGAAAACCTCCAATGCAGCTTGTGCGCCAGCATGGCCGCTGCTCGCAGCTGCCTCCAGCTCACGGCAGTCATTGGATAGCTCGGACAATCCAAGCAGGCCGCTGCGCCTGTTCAGCAGCGTGTCCATATCGTCCCATTTCCAACCGGTGCGACGTGCGAGATAGATCAGCGCTCCCGGATCGATGTCCCCGGAGCGCGTCCCCATGACCAGCCCTTCGAGCGGTGTCATGCCCATTGTCGTATCCACGCTACGGCCGTTCAATACGGCAGTGGCCGAGGCACCATTGCCGAGATGCGCAATGACTAACCCGTGCCCGGCGCGATCTAGCCCCAGCATCTCTACAGCTTCCCCCGCTACGAAGCGGTGGCTCGCGCCATGAAAGCCATAGCGGCGCACGCCGTAGTCGCGGTACAGCGCCATGGGGACAGCATAGAGGTAGGCCGAGGGCGGTATGCTCTGGTGGAAGGCTGTGTCCAGTACGGCTACGTGTGGTACTGCCAGGCGTGCAAGCGCCACGCGCATGCCAAGCACCGCCGGCGGATTGTGCAGCGGAGCAAGTGGGCTGATGGCCTCAAGTTCGACCAACACGTCTGGGGTGACGAGGACAGATGAGGAGAAGCGCTCGCCACCGTGCACCACGCGGTGTCCGACCGCAGCTAGACTACCTGACCAGTCCCGCGCCGCGAATTCCTCGAGCACGGCGTCCAACGCGTAGGCATGCGTCGGCTCCTTCAGGTCCCGCACTGTCTTGCCCGACTCATCCTTGAAGGAAACGGTGGCTCCTTCGAGACCAAGGCGATCGGCGAGCCCGGAGAGCAGCGGATGACGCCGTTCCATGGCGTAAACCGCGAATTTCAGCGAAGACGAGCCACTATTGATAACCAGGACCATGGGCGATTCAGTCACGTCGTGTTCTCCTTGTTAGCCCGAGGCGCAGCGCCTTTGATCTTGTTGATGTAAAATGGACGCCACACCCTTCGCCGCCCTGATCGGCCGCCGATATCTGTGTGAGGCACGACCACGCCCGGTTCCGCAAAAAACGACGCTTATTGCCCGATCCCTTGCAATTTTTGCTGGATCCCTTGCGCTCGCTGCGGCGGTCATGTGGTCCCGTACATTTTTCAGCAGTTTGCCGATGCCGCGTTGATTTACCTCAAGCGGCGAAGACCGCGAGGCGAGAATACCAATGCAGACAGAGCGCTGAGGCGGACCGATCAGTAGGAGCAATGAACGCCCTGCAATGAGGCTGGAGCAACGGGATCGGGTCAGGCGATCGTATGGTCGAAACAATTGGAAACAGGAGGATGACGATGACGTACGTGTATCCCGGGGCTGGCGCTCGTCATTGTTCGGCGCCTCCGGTCGGGTGAGACCTCGGCGTTTCGAGAGAAACTCGACCCGCATTTTGTCGCATCCGTGACAATATTTAACGACGGTTCGACACGCGCGGCTGCGCAGTCGTCAGCAGGATAACCCATTTTGTTCGTATGAACACACCTGAACCCGATTTCGCGACTGGCGTAGGGTTTGCTAGGTCAGCGTTTCCATGGTTCGAATCATATCAGGCGGCCTCGGCCAGCTTGTAGGACCAAGTGTGGATGACCGGGTGCCGATTGACGTCATCGATGCCTTCTATGATGCGCTGCTTGAGTTCGTGTTTTGATGTCACCCGGATATGGCGCAGGACGGAGCGGGCGAACTTGGAGAAGAAGCCCTCGATGAGGTTGAGCCAGGACCCATGCTTGGGCGTGAAGGTAAGTTCGAAGCGGCCTGTGGGTCGTGCGTCGAGCCAAGCTCTGGTTTCTTTCGAGATGTGTGCAGAATGATTGTCGAGGATCAACTTGATCGCCGTGCTGGCCGGATAGGCGGCGTCGAGAAGTTTGAGGAATTCGATGAACTCGCGGCTGCGGTGGCGGTCTCTGACGAGAGCATGGACCTTTCCGGTCAGCAGATCGATCCCCGCCAACAAGCTGAGCGTGCCATGACGCCGATACTCAAAGTCGCGCGCAAAGGCCGGATGGACACCCGGCACCGGCGGCAAATCCAGCCGTGGTCGCAATGGCCTGGATCCCCGGCTTTTCGTCGTAAGAGACGATCGCCACCGGCTTGCGCGATTTCTTCGACTTGGTCTTCGACCTGGCCGGATTAGCGGTTTCCATGGAAACTGCTAGTCGCCATGAAAGATGAACCCGCGCACATCGGAACTATGAATGATATCTTACGCCTCCTGAAATTGTCGGCTACACCGCAAAGAGCATCCCCTCGCGACGATGAGGACGACCTTTGGTCAGATAAGGTCACTTGCGCTCTCTGTTGTTGCGATATGGTGTCGCTGCCACTCATCACCATAACTTCAAAGGGCCGGCATCTCCCATCATCGAGAAGACGCCCTGATCGCGCACCGTCTCTGGACTAGCCACGTTGAGCCAGTTTTTTTCAATGTCGACGACAATTTGGCTGCCATGCGTACAAATCGCAACCGCATTCAACAGTACTACCGTTTGCTCGAAAGAGCTATGGCCGAAACTGGGTGATGACGGGTTGAGAGAGGCGGCGTATCGAGGCGGGTGTCGAGCCTGCCAGAACCTCAAGGAGAGCGATACGCCATGACCGAGACTACCAACGTTTTTGCTTTTCGTCAGCCCTCCGCGGTTGACGATCCACTGACCGATATCCTCCGCGCCGGGGCGCGCGACCTGCTCGCCAGGGCGGTCGAGATCGAGGTCGACACGTTTCTGGCCAGCACGTCCGAGCTGACACTGCCCGACGGCCGGGCCCGGCTGGTCCGGCACGGCTGTGG
>NZ_AXAI01000059.1 GCF_000472425.1 Bradyrhizobium sp. Tv2a-2
GCATTGGGCTCATCTGCGCACCTCGAATCCGATCGAGAGCGTGTTCTCCACGGTGCGGCACCGGACGGTGCGAACGAAAGGATCGCTCTCGCCGAAAACCGCGAAGCTGATGGTGTTCAAGTTGATCGACGCCGCATCGAAGACATGGCGCCGACTGAAAGGAACAAATCAGTTGCCGAAGGTCATCGCCGGTGTAAAGTTTACTGACGGCATCGAGGTCATTCCGACCACTGAAAGCCACGCCGCCTGATCAGGCCGCGTCACCCAGAATCAGCCATAGCTCGACGCACCGTCGCGCCCGGCCCTCCCCGGGCTCCAATCCCAATTCGGAAGGTACATCGTCCTGCGCATAAGCGTATATTGGAATACCGCTCCTACCGTTCGCCGATTGAAGGGTGTTTGCGAATATAAAGAGATTCTTGTTTCCGATTTTGATGGAGCTGAAGTTATCAAAGACCACCTCGCGAGCCACGATAATGGCATCTCCGCGATAGTTGCGAATATCGAGATTCTTGACTGTGATGACGTCGCCAGCAAATAATCGAAGGAAGGCGCGAACGTTGGAAATTCGGTCGTCACCTAGCTGACTATCCTCGACATCCCGAACCGTGGGGGCCCCTAACATCCGGCCGGCTTCGAGGAACGAACCCTCGTCGTCACGGCTGGAATCGACGGGAGCTTGTATAGCCGGTTCACCGGCAATGTTAAAAACGCTAACCTTCACGACAACACTCAACGCAGGGGTCACGCCATCGATATCATTGACGCCGGTCGGCAAGGCCCTTCAGCCGACTGGCGCATCACTCAACTTCGCTCTGATGCGAGAAGATATGCATGAAATCATCGTCGGTCTCGGCCTTCCCACTGTATCCACGCCGGAAGGCGAACCGCATAAGTTCGTGCTGTATTCGACTCTTTCGTCCGGTCGAGGCACGGCTGCTCGCTTCCGCACACCGTTGCTGATTGATGCAGCTGTTCGGGCCGGGACCAGCCTTTCATCGGGACAGGCCATCGCGTTGGAAGCTGTGAACAATCAGATTGTCCGGTTTGAGGCTCTGCGGCAAACCTTGATCGTTGGGCAGTAAGCCCGTCGGCAGATAACCCCGCGCAAGCTTGCCACGATATGGTCTGGTGCGAAAGATGACGATGGGCAGTTCGAGCCGCGCGATGAGGTGGTGAAAGTACTCGAACTGTTGAGCAGGTGAGCGCGGCCCCGAAGTCGCGCGTGTTCGCCGAGTTCAATCCTCTCTTCAATCGAAGGCCCCGAGATGACGACGGAAATGCCGAGACGACCACCGAGCGCGACGTCAACCGTGAAGAGGTTCTTATGTTTGAGCGGCGCGATTATTCTGCCGCTTCAACGATAGTCGGGGGCCGGGCGGCTTCCTCTCCGCCGCGAAGATGGGCGTGCAACGCCAACACGCATTCATTTACCTGATCATTGCGCGACACATCGGCCGAAGCGATCGTAAGATCGGCAGTTTGATAGACTGGCTCGAGCTCACTGATCAGTCGCGTGACCGTCGCCTGCGGGTCGGGGTTCTGCAGTAGCCGGCGGCCGGACCGACCCTGGTGGCGCCGCATTATCACGTCGGCGTCAGCTTTGAGCCAGATCGAGACTGCCTTGTCGTGGATGAGGCTACGGGTCTCATCATGGATGAACGAGTCGGAACCGGTCGCGAGTACCGCCGGTCCTTGGGCGAGTGCACGCGCGATCACCTTCGCCTCGAGCTCCTTAAAATGCTGCTCGCCATGGGTCTCGCAGAGTTTCTTTATTGACATGCCGGCCTCTGTCCTGATCACGGCATCGGAGTCGATGAAGTCCATCCGCAGACGTTTCGCAAGAAGCCGGCCGACGGTGGATTTCCCGGCACCGGCATACCGACGAGCACGATCGGCCGCTCGCCGAGGGCAGCAACAATCTCTCGTTCGATTCTCGAGGACGTGGTGATCTCGGACATTCTTTGTTCGACGGCTCGCGACCCCAAGGTTGCGCTGGCGCCCCCTGTACGGCCCGCTTCGACTCCCCAGTGGGGGATGTCCTTGACGCCCTCGGGAATCGCGACCTGCTTACAGACCTCGCGCAGGTGCCGCTGGAGTTCCAGTGCATCTGTGCTCGCTCGCTGCTGCAGCTTCTCCAACTCCTTGTAAGTATCGTGATTGGCAATCTTCGCCTTGTAGCTACCTGGCGTATGGAACTCCACTTGGAAGCGGTAACCTTTCGGGGTTGCGAGCACAGTCTTGATACCGGCAAAGTATGGATTTTCTATTCTGAAGTAGTTGGTTGTGCTGAGCTCGTCATAGTCACGCTCCTCAAACGCCAGCATAGTGCTCTTGAAGGAATCTGCAAAATCCTTGTCAGGGACTTCGAAGACATGCCGTACAGCGTTGCTGATCAGCTGTGAGGAGCCGCCGGGCGAGACGCTCATGCCGGTGAGTTGGTCTCTTATGGAGGCTTCCGATTTCAACCGGCGATCAAAATGGGGCATATTCACCCGGATACCGTCTTTCCGAAGCGTCGCAGCAACCCTGAGTGCCGCAGCAGTGATTGTCTCCTCTTCCTCTTTAGCGCGGGACAACTCAATTTTGGCCCGCTCTGAGGCCTCCTTGCCGCGACCTCACAGAACCCTCAAGATTATCGCGAATCAGAAATCGTGATTCGGTCGTCGCAGCGGACACGTCGTCCTTGTCGTTGATAGTCCGTGTCCGGGCCCGATCGTCTCGACGCCCTATTAGGAAGTGCCATCCGACTCTTTGCGTTTGCGACTTTCGTGCGGCGAGCCACCGCGCTCGCTCATGACACAACCTGTGCATGCATCGGTAGGACGAATTCAAACGTCGCGCCCGGCTCCTGCCTGCGGACAATCGAAAGGCGCCCTCCGTGAGCTTCCACGATCGAACGGCAGATCGAAAGTCCCATTCCAAGGCCGCTTGATTTAGTGGTAAAAAAGGGACCGAATATGCGGTCCGCATCATCATCGGGGATACCGACGCCGCAATCAGTTACGGCGAGTTGCACGCGCCCCATATCGTTCTGGGATGACCGAATTACCAGCTCACGCGTCCGATCCTTGACAGCCTGCATGGCCTCAACCCCGTTCATCACCAAATTGATAATCACTTGTTGCAGTTGAATCCGATCACCCAGGATCGTGGGCAGGGCTGGCGCCAATTCGGTTCGCAACGACACCTGCTGGCTGACCAGCTCACGTGTCACCAACGCGACAGCTTCTTTGACGACGTCATTGATATCGAGCGGCACCATGTCGATCTCCCCCTTCTTCGCGAGGGCTCGGATGCGGCGGATCACCTCGCTTGCCCGGATCCCGTCATCGATGACCCACTCCACTGAGCGGCGCGCCGCGGAAAGGTCGGGAATTTCACGATCAAGCCAACCAAGACAAGCTTCGGCATTGGTGACAATGGCGGCGAGCGGCTGATTTATTTCGTGGGCGATGGAGGTTGTCAGTTCGCCCAGCGTCGTTACGCGGGTGACGTGCGCGAGTTCGGTTTGCGCCTTCCGCAGTTCTCGTTCGGCCTGATCTGCGCGAATGATTGCGGTCATGTCGGTGCTGACGCCGCGGTAGCCGAGAAAACTGCCGGAAGCATCAAAAAACGGCTTGCCGCTGGTCCGGACGTATATCGGAGATCCGATCCGGTTGACGGTGCGATAGACCAGATCCCGAAATGGAAGATGTGCGTTGAGTATCGCCCGATGCTGACGCCACTTCTCCGGTTCTGCTTCGACGTCGCATGCAATTTCCCACCGAGGGAGGCCAACGAGCCCTTTGGCCAGAATGCCGGCAGCGCTGGTGTGCTCCGACAAACGCGTGACCCGGTGGTCCGGCCCGGTCTCCCAGAGCCAATCCGAGGCCGTTTCGGCGTAGTCGCGAAAGCGCTGCTCGCTCTCGCGCAGCGCGGCAAGAGCTGTTTCCAGCCGCTCCCTGGCCGCATGTTGTTCGGTGACATCCATATGCGTTCCGATGATCTCGCTGACGCTGCCCTCGCTATCGACCGCGGCATGCGCGACGGAATGTATGCGCCTTACAGCGCCATCGGGAAGAATGATCCGAAAATCAAACTCGAAGTGCCCTCCCTTGTCATGGTTAGCCTGACGCATCATTTCACGAAGCCGCTCTAGGTCGTCTGGAGGGATACGTGACTGGAAGGCCTCTACCGATACAGCCCCTCTCGGATCGAAGCCAAAGAGACGTGAGACTTCGGCCGAGCGATACGCGAAATTACGGCGCCGCACGTCCCAGGACCAGCTGCCCGTGCGACTGAGATGCTGGGCTTCGGCCAGATAGGCCTCGCTACGGCGGAGCTGCTGTTCCACCTGCTTTGCAGCCGTGATGTCCGTCACAGCCCCGATAAACTCCACATCGCCGGATGCAGTTATAGTGGCCCGTGCCAGGGCGTGCAGGTGCTTCACCGAGCCGTCCGGCATCAGCAGTCGGTATTCATGCTCGAAATCCTTATGGCCTCGCAACGCCTGATCGATTATCTCTTGCACGGCAGCGCGATCTTCTGGATGGGTGCGCTCAATGACGAAGCGCGGGGTCGGTTTCGTTGCCGGATCGTATTGAAAAATACGATAGGTCTCCTTTGACCAGAAGACCTCACCAGTGGCGACGTTCCAGCCGAAGCTGCCGGTCTGACTTAATTCCTGCGCTTGGGCCAAATGGGCTTCGCTCCGCTCCAGGGCATGTTCAGTCCGCTTTCGCTCAGTGATGTCTTCGCAGGCGATGAGAACGACGAGCGCGTCGTCCGCCCAGTGCATGGCTTTGGCGTTTTCACGCACCCACAGCACAGAGCCGTCCCTCCTGATCTTCTGGATGTCCCAGGTGTGCGATTGGCCGACCGTTTCAATGCACACGGCAACACAATTGCGAACAAACGCACGATCTTCTTCGGGAAAGATCTTGAGCACGGACTGACCGACGAGCTCTGTAGGCAAATACCCGAGCTGTTTTGCGCCGAAGGTATTAACGTTCAGGACCGTTCCTACCGCATCGACCATGAAGTACATAACAGGGTTATGCTCGAATATTTCGCGCCACTGTTTCTCGCTGTCGCGCGAATCGGCCTCGCTGCGCCGGAGCCTGTCTCCGGCCTGAAGAGCACACTCCCTTTTCTGGAGGATTTTTGCGATCAGGTACGCTCCGACTATCGAGGCAACAAAGAAAGCAACAATCACCGCAAGATCTTGCGGATTGTCGATCCGAAGATCGAAAGTAGCCGGTGTAGAGAGGTAGGCCAAAGCAACAGACACGATGGAAAGCACTGCTGATGCGATGAAGCTGCTCATCAACGAAAACAGCAATATCACCACCAAATAGGCGAACGCCGTCGCGGTGAAATGGGCGTGACAGTACAAGGAAGTCAGCGTTACGAGGGCCAGTGCAATGCTCCCGAAAAGCAACTGCGCGGTTAAACGTCCGAACTTGATGAGCTGGTTACGCATGATTGTAGAGCCGTCTGGTCCTCTCTGGCGGGACAGCTTAGAGCACTTTGCGCAGAAAAGGGTCAATCCGTTTCTGACTCGACGAGGCTCTTGAACGCCGTCCCGAGACTGATCGCGCGGGAAGGCCCGGACGCGCAAGCGCCCGCCCATGGGGTTGATAAGAGCGCGAGGACGGCGAGTTGTAAACCTCCGTATAGCTCTCTAAAATCTTTCGATACCGGACGCTCGGCGTTCGAGCACTATTGGAGTGTGAGTTCGGACGTGCGCCAGACTCGCGGGTGCCGAAATTTCCGTTCAATAGATTATTGAATTGATTAGGATGAATAGTTGAGTATTCTTATACCACCGATGAAGGGCGACTGCTGCGTATCAGCGACTGAGTGAGAGTGGAGCGCCGCCCCAGCAGAGCCGGGCTGGCGTTTGCGCTGAAGGCCCGCAAGCGCTCTGCCCCTCGCGGGCGCCTCAAGCCGGCAGGGATGTAAATGAGGCCGCCCGGCGACGCTTGCAGCCGACGCGCCGCTCTTCGCCACGAGGTCGCCCGCGCGAGACGACAATAGCTGCGTGGGCTATTTCCAGCCTGACCGCCTCGCACTCCCCGATCCGATCGAGCAGGCCGTCGTGCTCGGGCCGGTCAAGGCCAAGCCTTACGGTGGCCGCGTAAAAACGCGGCCAGCCTTGACCGCCCCTGCGCGCGGCGGCTGTGAAATGGGGCGGTCGGGATGGAAGAACCCCAGCGGCGCGGTCGAACCAAACAACATACCCGGAAGGGGCTCGAGGCTCGTCGCAAAATAACCCTTGTCCATCTCATCCGTCGTCCGCAGGTGTTTCCAATGCTCGGCGGGGAAGTCGTAGAACGCCAGCAGCGTGTCCCGATCCTTGCTCAGGCAGTCGGCCGCCTTCTCGTATTTGGGCGTGTAGCTCTCGAGGCCGGCAGCGGCACCCGGTGGGGCCATCGCCGACAAGCCGAGCCGGACTGGGCGGCCGTGCATCGCGAGCTGCGGCGCAAGCACGTGACGCTGGCGATCCTGCCGGAGCATATGGCTTCCAGTCATCGGCGCTACGCCGGCTGGTGGGCGGCGGCGATCAGGGTGAGAACTCAACGACAGTCAAGATGAGACTGCGCCGATGGGGGCGGACCGAGGGGAGGGCGTAGCCCGACCGGTGGACCGGCCCCATCGGCGACGCGCTTTTCGGACTCGTCTGGCGGCCGGGTGCTGCTGGTGCAAGCTGTTGATTCGTCTCGACAAGAGGGAATCGATGCCTTGCCTGGCCTTCACATCACCGACCACCAGATGAGGCTGTACATGAACTATCGACTGACACTGTCCCCCGAGGCCGCCGCGGCCAAGGCGGGGTTCTCGAAGGCGAGTGCATACCGCATAGAAGACGACTCGCGCCTGCCATCACAGAAGAAGGCGCCGAGGGGCCGACGACGGCCCGATCCGCTCGCGCCCTATTGGGACGCCGAAGTCATTCCGATCCTGAAGGCTGCGCCCGGCATCCGCGTGATCGGCGTGCTAGACGAGCTGCGCCGACGGCATCCCGACCTCAACCCCAACATCCGACGCACGCTGGAGCGGCGCATTAATGCCTGGCGGGCGCTCAACGGCCCCGAACAGGACGTGATCTTCCGCCAGGAGCACGAGCCCGGCCGGCTGGGTCTGTCGGACTTTACCGACACAAGTGCGCTCGGCATTAGCATCGCGAGTGAGGCGCTCAATCACCGGCTCTATCACTTCCGGCTCGCGTTCTCGGGCTTCGAGCAAGCCCATGTCGTGCTCGGCGGCGAAAGCTTCGTTGCCCTTGCCGAGGGCTTGCAGAACGCCCTGTGGGCGCTCGGCGGCGTCCCGCGGGAGCATCGCAGCGACAGCCTGTCGGCGGCGTTCCGCAATCTCGCGGCCGACGCGCGGGAGGATCTGACACAGCGCTACGCCGCGCTAATGGGCCACTACGGTATGGCGCCAACGCGCAACAATGCGGGCATCGCACACGAGAACGGCGCGATCGAGAGTGCGCACGGTCATCTCAAACGAGCGCTGGAGGATGCGCTGTTGCTGCGGGGCACGCGCGAGTTCGCCAGTCTCGATACCTACCGCGCCTTTGTCGACGAAATTGTCGGCCGACGCAACGCCAAGCTCGCCAAGCGGTTCGCGCTCGAGAAGGAGGCGCTGGCGCCGCTGCCGAAACGCCGCACGACCGACTTCGAGGAGAAGGTGATCCCGGTGACGTCGTCAGGCGGCTTCATCCTGCGGCGGGTGTTCTACACCGTGCCTTCAAGACTGATTGGCCATCGCCTGCGTGTGCGCATCTTCGACGACCGGCTCGAATGCTTCCGCGGCGTCACGCCTGTCGGGACACTGCGGCGCGGTCGACCTGTATCGGAGAGCCAGGGTGGGCATGTCGTTGATTACCGGCACGTCATCCATGCCCTGCGGCGCAAGCCGATGGCGCTCGCCAGCCTCGTCTATCGCGACCAGCTCTTCCCGCGTACGGCGTACGGCGTACAAACGTCTGTTCGAGACCTTGCGGGAACACGGTGACGATCGGCGCGCCTGCAAGGTGACGGTCGAGCTTCTGGCGCTGGCCCACGAGCGCGCCTGCGAAGCCGAACTTGCCGAGGCGATCGCGACCGATCTCGATGCCGCGCGCGTCGAGTTACTGCTCAATGAGCTGCGACTGCCCGGCGTCAAGGCAATCTGGCCGAAGCTCGCTGCGCAGTCGGACAAGGAAGTTTGGCCCGCCGCCCGCTTCCTCGCGGCCCTTGCCGAGCACGAGGCTGCGGATCGTGCCCGCCGTCGCATCGAGCGACACATGGCGGAAGCACGGCTGCCGGCCGGCAAGACGCTCACCACGTTCGACTTCGAGAGCGTGCCGATGCTGTCAAAGGCGCAGGTAATGGCGCTCGCCGCCGGCGACGTTTGGTTGATGACTGGCGCCAATCTGCTGCTGTTTGGTCCGCCTGGCGGAGGCAAGACTCATCTCGGCGCAGCGATCGGCCTGGCTCTCCTCGAGGACGGCTGGCGGGTTCTCTTCGCGCGCACCACCGATCTGGTGCAGCGGCTGCAGGTGGCGCGGCGTGAACTGGCGCTGGAGTCCGATCGCTAAACTTGACCGCTATGACCTCCTGATCCTCGACGACATCACATATGTGAGCAAGGATCAGGCGGAGACCAGCGTACTGTTCGAGCTGATCGCTTCGCGCTACGAACGTCGCTCGCGACTGATCACGGCCAATCAGCCGTTCGGCGAGTGGGGGCGCATCTTCCCCGACCAAGCAATGACGCTGGCAGCGATCGATCGTCTCGTGCACCACGCTACGATCCTCGAAATGAATGTCGAGAGCTACCGTCGAAAAGTTGCCCTCGATCGCAAGCGCGACCCAGGTCGGCCTCCTGTTCACTCAACTCCAAACGAGCTCGACAGAACGATGATTGACCTCGGCAACGCCGCCTGATGGTCGGGCAGCCTCAATCAAAGCTTGCCAAACCGGGCGGCCAGCGTCAATTATCGCCTGACTCGGCCGCCTCGTCTCATCTTGATTGACGCGCAATACGACCACCAGACGGTCGAGCGGTGCGTCGAGCGGGCGCTGGCCTATGGGCCGCTTTTTGCCCTCGACGATCGACCGCGGCCGGGCAAGGAACGACGATCACGCCGGAAGCCAGGGCGTGGCTGGCATCGCTGGCGTGCGACAAGGCCAAAGACCATGGCTATCCGCACGAGTTGTGGACGACGCGATTGCTGGCCGATCATGCCCGTAGACGGGGGCCGGCGGCAGGGCATCGGTGCCTGGCCCATCTGGTCCAGGGCACCGTCTGCAAGATTCTCGGCAACGAGGAGATCAAGCCGCACAAGGTGCGCTACTATCTTGAAAATCGTGACGCCGAGTTCGAACGGAAGATGGCCGAGGTTCTGTGCGTCTATCGTGAAGTCGCAGTGCTGAAGGAAGAAAGCCGGTGCCAAGTCGAAAAACACCAAATCGAGCAAGGCCAAATCAAGCAAGGCCAAGCCGAACAAGGCCAAGGCGGTCGCGATCGTCTCTTGCGACGAAAAGCCCGGCATCCAGGCCATCGCAACGACGGCTCCCGACCTGCCTCCCGAACCCGGCATCCACCCGACCTTTGCCCGGGATCATGAATACAAGCGCCACGGCACGCTCAGTCTGTTGGCTGGAATCGACCTGTTGACCGGCAAAGTCCATGCTCTCGTCAGAGACCGCCATCGCAGCCGCGAGTTCGTCGAATTCCTNAAGCTCCTCGACGCCGCCTATCCGGCAGGGACCGCGATCAAGTTGATCCTCGACAATCATTCGGCGCATGTATCCAAAGAAACCAAGGCTTGGCTCGCCACCCGGCCGAGCGGACGCTTCGAGTTCACCTTCACCCCGACGCACGGCTCCTGGCTGAACCTCATCGAGGGCTTCTTCTCCAAATTAGCTC
>NZ_AXAI01000060.1 GCF_000472425.1 Bradyrhizobium sp. Tv2a-2
ATGCAAGCCTGGGCGTCACGGTCGAGCGTGTCATGACCGACAACGGCGCCTGCTACAAATCCATTGCCTTCCAGAAGGCCTGCAAGCGCCTCGGCCTCAAACACATCCGCACCAAGCCCTACACCCCACAAACCAACGGCAAGGCCGAGCGCTTCATTCAAACCAGCCTGCGCGAGTGGGCTTACGCCCAGGCCTACAACACCTCAAGAGAACGCGCCGCCGAGCTGCCAAGATGGCTCCACCGCTACAATTGGCATCGTCCTCATGGCAGTATCGGGTCTGTACCGCCAATCAGCAGGCTCGGCTTGGCCGGGTATAACCTCTTGAGGCTCCACACCTAGAGCTTCGCGTGTAAGTCGCCCAAAAGCGCCAATCCCTGTTCGATCGCAGACATTGGAAGATAGCTGAAACACAACCGGACGTGGTCGACGCTTTGAGGGCCATAGTTGCGGCCATGGACAAGGTGCACGTCATACTGACGGCGCGCAGCCTCGATGAAGGCTTCGGCATCAGTCGCCGCAACCAGTTGTAGCCAAAACGAGAAGCCACCGCTCGGCAAGACATAATCTGGTTCGAAAATGGGACTACACTGCAGCAGCGTGCTTAGATCGTCTCGCTTGGTTCGATAATGCTGGCGCAAGCGGCAAATATGGGCATCAAGGGCCCCTGACTGCAATAATGACAAGACGACATTGCTGGTTATGGGGCTTACGCCGCCGTCCAGTTTGAGGCGAACAAGCCTTTTGATGATTTCCGATTCTGCAAGCACCCAGCCTAGCCGCAGACCTGGTCCGGCAATTTTGGAAATGCTATGAAGATTGATAACGTTCCCGCCTGGCGGAAGCCAATCGACTGCGCCGGCATAGGGCAGCTCCGCATAGACAAGATCCTGCACCAGGGGCAGCCCATGATGGGCTAATAGCGCTGCCAAACGCCCCATATAGGTGCGCGGTATATAACGCCCAGTCGGGTTATGAAATGATGGCGTCGTGTAAAAAAGCTTTACGCGCGCATTTTTGCGCAACACCGCTTCGAGTTCGTCCAGGTCGGCCCCATCCGCGCCCATACTGAGCTGAACCACGGACGCGCCCAAGACTGAAAATGTCCGGAGCGCACCCAAGTAGGACGGGTCCTCGGTCAGAACAACATCGCCAGGATTGATCCAGGCTTCCGCAACCAGTTGTAGAGCCTGTGAAGCACCGCTGGTGAGCATAATCTCGTCATGCCGCACTCCGTAGCGAAGTGCGAGCCTCGCCCGGAGCTCCGGCAAACCCGCCGCATCAGTGTATTGCGGCAAATCGACGGGAGCGACGCCGGTATGCCCGGTGAATGGATTCGGCCACGCCAGCTCTGCAAACATCACGGGATCGGGGAGCCCGTACCCGAAATTGATGGCGCGCTTCACGTCCGAGTAATTGAACGCCGTAAAGCCTCGAGCAAGCGAGCAGCGGTTCGAGAAAGGTGGAGTCATGACATTGTCGATCGGGTTGAATTAACCCGTTCCGTACCAAATCGCTCATTGCAGGCCGCGATTAAGCTGGCCGGTATCGGCTCACTAAAATACGGAAAGTCGACGCTCCCCCTCGCTGGTAAACTAGCCTCTCTAAGAGAATCCACGAGCGACGGCCACCATTGCAAGCCGAAGAAATGCTGACCGTATCGTATCGCAATCTCAGGTAGCACCGGATAAAGGAGACTTAGGAACAAAGAGATTTGCTCTGCATTCCACATCCCACTACTGTCCTGTCCAAAGGCCGCGACATCAAAGTACGTGTCTACGATATCGAGCGCTTCCCAGAACTGCAGTGCCTCGATCGCATCGACGTAACGCTCAGCCAGGCAGCCTAGGTTCGAGCAGAGCCCCCTTCTATCCACTATGCGCGCCCTCTGTGCATAGCGGCGCAACGCATCCTCCCAGACCCGGACTTGTGATGTGGCCTTGATCAGCTTGCCCATATCGAAATCGTTCTGATCACTGCCGAACGGCTTGGCCACTCGCGCAAGCGCATAGCAGAGTACGTTGGAATCCACCTCACGCGCCACCTCGTCGGCCCAAAGCGCATGACCACGACTCGTAGAAAACTTCAGGCCCTGCAACTTGTAGAAATCTTGGATGGAATGATTTTTAGGGATTGGATAGCCGCGCGCGAGCAGAGCTGCGGTCACACCTGCTGTGTAGTAAAACCGGTTGTCCTGGCCCATAAAAAACAAGACTTGGGTGTCCGTATCCCGCATCACCGAGTTGGCTTCCAGATTGTCACGGCCGCACTGTTCACGAATCCCGGTCTCGAAACACCACAGGCCTTCAAACCAGGTGAGTAGAGTTTGGCCGATCAGAGGATCAGGCTGCTTTAGCTTCACACCGTAACTGAAATGGCGCGACATGGGCAGGGCGTGTACGTCGGCAGCGAGCCAGGCACGTGTCTTGTCGCGGATCACTTCCGGCCAGGCGCTTTGTTCAATAGCTTCGTCCAGAGCTTGAGCCAGTCGAGGGACATCGAATACGGCCTGCTTGATCGGAGCCAGCACCAGCTCACGACCGCACGTGGCGTGCCGCGCGTTGCGGAGTGTGTCGTGCTGGATCGCAAGCCCGCAATTCTCACACAAGCTGCTATCGGTATCCGCCTGGCATGCTGGACAATTTCCGACGCCCAGCGAATCGGCAACGAACTCGTCGCAGTATTCGCAATAGAGTTGGGTTCCGCTCCGCACATCGACGCATCCAGCCTCCTGCAGCTCGCGAAAAATGGCCAGAGCATTGTCTTTGTGGATTTCGCTGGACGTACGGACGAACACATCCGGCGTAATCTGCACGGCGGATAAGCACTGCAAGATCTCGCAAATGTGTTTTCGCGCAACGTCGTCGACCGCTCGACCGAGCTTTCGCGCTTTTACCAGCGTATAGGTGCCATGTTCATCTGCGCCCGTGATATAGTAGGCGCGATGACCGGCCATTCGCTGGAAGCGGACGAAGATATCAGCAAGTAGGTAAACACCACCGACGTGACCAAGATGTAGCTTTCCATTGGGGCAAGGGGGAGCGGGACAGACATAGTAGGTGCGCATGTCACTCCCACCAAATAGATAAGAACTTGAGCTCAATATCCTGGCTGATATTACGGATCGCGTGCTTCTGGTGTGGCGGCATGTAGCACAATGTCATCTCGCTGATGGACTGCTTCTGACCGTCTGCTTCGTATTCTCCATGACCAGATATCAGCACCCATATTTCGTGCTCGTGGTGCGCGTGCAGATCGACCGCTCCACCTGGTGCGACCACAACGATAGAGATGCCGAACTCGGTTCTAAGGCCATTCGGCAGATGCTCCAGGAGGCGTGAAACCAGCACGCCATATTCCGTTCGCATCAGTGAACGATCGATCTGCTTGGTGTACACGCCGGTCTCTCCTCCGTGTCACTCAATCGCGATAGAGTATGCCATTCGGCAGCTTTAGATTCTCGAGATCGGATACTCCGTCTTCTGGTGGGTTGTAAGCGCGCTTCATGCGGTTATATTCCGCGCGCGTTGGGCCGCCGCTCGATGCGCGCTGGAACACCAAATAGAGGGCGCGGCGAGAGCGATCGCTCTTGTTTGGCAACGAGTAGTGAGGCGCGTAATCGTCAAAAATGAAGAGATCTCCGGCTTTCCATGGCGTCGGCTCCCATTTAAAGGTGTCGGAGACCCCTGAATTGATCACCCAGCCGTCATCCATGGGAAACAGCCCCTCCTTATGGCGACCTGGCGTGAAGAAAAGGCCACCGTTGTCAGGGACCGAGTCATCTATGGCAACAGCGGCTATTGCATGCACCATGCGTTCCGGTACGTTGTGGTGGACGTGATAGATGTCCTGGTGCGGGCGGTATCCGCCGCTGTCAGGATACTTGAAGATCAGCAGCTCCTTTAACATCCGCGCGTTCTCATCAAGCAGCGTCTCTATCGTCTCGCTGATCCGGCCGTCAGCCAGCAGCGTTTCGCGCAGAACGTCGTGATAGTCTAAGAAGTTCTCCGCTTTCGATATAATCTTGCGATTATCGGATGTCTTCTCGAACCACAGCATCCACTTGTCGTCGCTTACATCCCAGCGCGCGACTTCCTCCGCGCCGTTCGAAATCTTGTCCCTGGTAACAGCATCGAAGAAGCCCTCAAGTCGGATATATCCGTCCTGATCCCATTTCGTCTTTTGTGCTTCAGTCAGCATGTGCGAGCTCCTTTCTCAAAGTGAGGGGGACCTTGTGGCAGTATTTGCGCGAGGCGATTGCCAGGACGGCATTCGTGGCAGTTGCGCCCAGTAGCGTGAGCAGCATGACGTCCGGCCCGGATCCCCGGATCAACTGGCCGCCCAGTAACGGGAAGCCGAACAATCCGAGGAAATAGGCTAGCGAGAACATTTGCGAGGTGACGGGCACGGATAGTCCTTGGCCGTCCGCGAGATTGACGGCCATTCCGTTGAGGGTCGCATAGCTTAGCCCGTAGCCTACCGCGAAGATTGCAGTGGCCGTGATATAGAGGGAGGTACTCCCCGTATTAACGAGAAACAGCACCAATGATGCACCTGTCGCGAGCATAAGCGTGAGCGCAAGGCGATGTACTGGGACGCGGCCGATCGCGAGAGCGACTGAAAAGCGCAACGCCACGCTGGCAGCGGTGAACACAAGAAAGAACAAATCAGAATTCAGGTGACGGGATGCGGCGTAGGCGGATTGATAAGTCGAAAGCCCCGAGAAAATGCAGGCGGCAACTGTAATCATGGCGATTGGAACCGCAGTGCATTTGCGGAGGAGCGCGACCGTGCAGGCTGCTGTGATCTCGATGTGCGGCATCGGCATTGTTGGCATGTTCACCATAGCCCGCCGAGAGGCCTCTAAGCAGAGGGCTGCGATAACACACGCCGTCGCGAACAGTGCATAGACCACGGACATCGAGCCGGTGCACCTCGCCAATAAGTGACCGAATGGAGTCGCCAGGCCTAGGCCGGCCATCTGTGAGCCGGATAAAATCGTCAAGTATTGGAGACGTGCCGCAGGCCTTAGATGACGAATGATCTGCAGCGGCAACAGAATGAACGAAACCGACCATCCTACACCGACCAACATACCTCCCGCATAGGCCGCGCGCTCGTCGAGGCCGGCGCCGGCGAGGAGCAACATCGCCAGCGCCATGGCCAAAGAGGCGCCTGTCACAGTGGGCATGATACCAACGCGTTGGGCCATCCAACCTGCCAGGAAACAGCACAATATGATGGCAGCGGTGGCCCTGGAGATAATTGCACCCGCGACTTCACTGTCCTTACCGAGCGCCTGCATGTAATCGGGCAATAGGAAACTCGTGCCGTACGCTGCCGCGATAACAACCGAAGCAACCAACAATGGCGCGAACGCCTGGTAGCGCAGACCGAGTGGTAGTTGGCCTGCAGCGATAGCAGAGCCATCAACACGATGACTGCTTATGGCAGACAAGGTCCCTCTCCTCATGTGATCGCGGCCACATGTTGCGCGGAGCGCGGTACAACCGGCTCGACGCCTTTCCCTCTCGTCTCATAGCCCTCGAGCACCTGCCGCTCTGCCGTATTCACATAGAACGGCCGTTCAAGCAGTCCGTTTATGATGAGACTGTTGCGGTATGCCACCAGCGAAAGATTGACGCTTTGCAAGCCATGCTGCAGGCGGCTTTGGTTCTGCAAATACACTGGCCCTGGCATCTGCTGGCTGAAGCAGACCGCATAGTCCGGACCCAGCACAGGCAGCCCCTCCTCCATGCGCGCGCCGCCGAGAAGGGATTGCAAAAACGGCGGTGTGCGTGGCTGAAACCCCGTGGCGAGCACGATCCGATCAACGGAAAGCCGATGACCCCTCTGAGTGGCGATTCCGCTCAAATCTACTCGCCAACGCTTGTCGTGAGACGTGATGTTTGTCACGACTACACTCGACAACAAGCGGAAGCTCTCGCTTAGCGAGCCCGCCACGTCGCGTTCGTACAGCATCTCATAGAGACGATTGCACAATTCAGTAGAAACACCGTCGCTTGTCAGCTTCTCGCGCTCGACAATGGATCGTCGCTGCTGCAGAGGCAAAGCGTGAAAGCGGTGGCTGTATCCCGGCATGTAAGCTTCGTTGGCGAAGCTGTTATCGTCCATCGCCAACAGATTTGTGCGCGACGTTGCCCAGGTAATCCGCGTGCCAACCGAGCGGGTAAGAAGGTGCTCAACAATCTCAGCGCCACTCTGACCGCCTCCCACTACGAGCACGTGCTCGCCAGTTGAAGGGGGGCTTCGCTCTAGATAATCAGCCGCATGATAGACGGTTTCGCCGACAAAAGCGCTAGCGCACACTGGAATCTTGGGCTCTACGCCTACCCCTATGACTACGGCGCGCGCGAGGTACGTGGTTGTACTCGTATTGACGCGGTAGCCGTCTTTGAAAGGCACAATGTCGACCACTTCTTCGCCAAATCGAAGCGTTCTCAGTCGTTGCGCCACCCATTGGTAGTAATCGGAGAACTCCCGGCGGGAGGTGGAGGCGTTTCGCTTGTTGACAAAACTATAGAGGCGCCCGTGCATCGCCAGGTAGTTTAAGAAGGAATACGAACTGGTGGGATCCACCAAGGTCACGCAATCCTTCAGTGGCGACACTTGCAACCGGCTATTTGGCAATGCGAGGCCCGGGTGCCAGTAAAATGTCTCGCGCTTCTCTAGGAATAATGCACGCAGCCGGGTCGGTTCGATGAGTGCTGCGAGGCTGAGATTGAACGGACCGATCCCGATGCCAATGACGTCAAGCATATCCACTTGCATAAACTCCTTCCCAGCGAAGGCAGCGCTTGCTCAAGTTTGAATGCTACAACCTGACGTTACGTGCGATACAAGCCCCAGATCTGAGTCTCGACTTGGTCGGCATTTTGCCGTCAGCGGCGGGATGGAAGAGCCATTTTGTTCCAGCGTTATCAGTTGATGGCGTAACCGCAATCAGCGCGCGCCGACCTCCTCGACGCCCGTTCTTGGTGTCGCACCTTCGAGCGCTCAACCCTCCCTTGGCTCCCTTGCGCGACTGTTGTTTCGTAGGCATTGAGCCTCCCCCATGAGGTTCGGCCTTGTCGGGTAAGACGCGCTTGGTCCTATTGTCTCGCAGTCAATTCCGTTGCTCTTGAAAATGCGCTGAATCCGTCCCGTAGCACCCGGTCGTCGCACAGGGTGCGAGAGTGTAACGTCAGCGACATATCCGACCGTTTGTACGATAGCCATCTTGTTTCGTTCGCCAACGTATGGCCGGGGAGACGTTCTTGAGGTGTTGACGTTGTCGAGAACGAGTGCGGTCTATCTGCCAATAGATGGAGGCGGCGTCCTTTCTGTCCGCACCGGCAGGATGGGATATTCGATCTTTGGACCCGTCAGCGAACCGAGGAACGCGACGATATCATCCGCTTCCTTTTCGCTCAGCCTGGTACCAAGCTGCGCTTGGCCCGACCGCCTCCTTTAGGCTCCAGACCTGTCCCGAGTGAAAGTAAGGTGCCCGCAAGGCGACATTGCGCAGCGGCGCCGCGCGGAAAACATACTGGTCGGCCCATATCTTCGTCACTGCAAACCGCCCCTTGTCTGTGGCCGGTAACACATTGACGCTCGGCTTCTCTGTCACGCCGAATGGGAAGTAATCTTGTCCACCGATGTTGATACCGTTGTGACAGGATGAACAACCCGTTTCCATGAACAGCTTCAGCCCGATCTTCTGTTGCTCATTTAGGGCATCCGAATTTCCTTCGAGATACAAATCGAAGCGGGAAAACGGCGTAATCAGGGTGGTTTCGAAAGCCTCTACGGCCTTGCCGAAGTTATCGAAAGTCACCGGCGACGCGTCGTCGGGGAACGCTTTCTTGAACATAGCAACGTAGCCAGGCATCGAGCTCAGCGTCTTGACTACGCGATCGGGGGTCGCATTCATCTCGACGCTCGCCTGTACGGGCGCCTTAGCCTGAGCTTTGAGATCGGGCGCCCGTCCATCCCAGAACTGCGCGATACTGAACACCGCATTATACACTGTCGGTGCCCGACGGCGGACCTTTTTGCCAGCCGTAGCCAACTGATGTCGGCCCCGCATCGACACCAGCGGTGCCGACATTATAGCACGTGTTGCAGCTGATGATCTGGCTCGCTGACAGCCGCGGATCAAAAAAGCAGCAGCTTGCCGAGCTCAATTTTATCGCGCGTGAGGCTGTTGTCCTTCACGTCCGATACGATCGAAGGGATCGGCCTGAAATTCTGTTTGGCGGCCTTCATCAGATCGTCATCAGCGAAGGCCTCGTACGACAGCAGCACTAGGTGTTTAGTCCCGGACTTTGAGGTGCATCCTTATCGCACGATTCGAAGGAAGCGCTATGGGACAAGTTTTACACGGCTGCGCCACCACGACGGAGGCAGTCCGTCGAGCAATACAAAATAGTCAAGAGAGCCTGAGAGCCCTCGCTAAGCGCTACGGGATCAACCAGAAGACTGTCGCGAAGTGGAAACAGCGTGAGACCGCCGCTGATCTTCCGACAGGCCCCAAGGAAGCCAAATCGACCGTACTTTCCATCGAGGAGGAGGCGATTATCGTCGCCTTCCG
>NZ_AXAI01000061.1 GCF_000472425.1 Bradyrhizobium sp. Tv2a-2
TGTGTTTCGGCATGGAATAAGGACCCCGTATTCGGGGTGATCGGCATCCAATCGGGACCCCGGGACAAGGGTCCACAGTGGCTTCCATCAAGTCATGGAAGCCGAGGTTGGGATGCTGGTGGTGGAGACGATTGCGAAGATCCGTCGCGCCTATTTTGTTCATGGTCAGCCGATCAAGGCGATCTGCCGCGAGCTTGGCGTATCGCGCAAGGTGGTCCGCAAGGTCATCCGTTCCGAGGCGACGGAGTTCCGGTACGAGCGAGAGACGCAGCCGCTTCCGAAGATGGGCCCCTGGAGTGCCGAGCTTGACCGGTTGCTGGCGGCGAACGAGAGCAAGGCGGCGCGGGAACGGTTGACGCTGATCCGGCTATTCGAAGAGCTTCGCGGCCTGGGCTATGCCGGCGGCTATGATGCGGTTCGTCGCTATGCGCGGCGCTGGAGCCGGGAGCGTGGCGCCTCGACGGCTTCAGCCTATGTGCCGCTGAGCTTTGCGCCCGGAGAAGCCTACCAGTTCGACTGGAGCCACGAAGTGGTCCTGCTGAGCGGGGTCACGGTGATCGTGAAGGCGGCGCACGTCCGGCTTTGCCACAGCCGGATGCTGTTCGTTCGGGCCTATCCGCGCGAGACGCAGGAGATGGTGTTTGACGCCCACGATCGGGCGTTTGCGCTGTTCAAGGGCGCCTGCAGGCGCGGCATCTACGACAACATGAAGACGGCGGTGGAGACGATCTTCGTCGGCAAGGGCCGTCTCTACAATCGCCGCTTCCTGCAGATGTGCAGCCACTATCTGGTCGACCCGGTTGCCTGTACGCCGGCGTCGGGCTGGGAGAAGGGTCAAGTCGAGAACCAGGTCGGGCTGGTCCGCGAACGGTTCTTCACCCCGCGGCTGCGATTCAAGACGCTGGACGGGCTGAACGGCTGGTTGCTCGATAAATGCATTGCCTACGCCAAGGCGCATCTGCATCCAGAGTTCGCCGACCGGACCATCTGGGAGGTCTTCGAGGCCGAGCGGCCCAAGCTCGTTCCCTATGCCGGTCGGTTCGACGGCTTCCATGCCGTGCCCGCCTCGGTCTCCAAGACCTGTCTGGTGCGCTTCGACAACAACAAGTACTCGGTGGCAGCGAGCGCGGTCGGGCGGCCCATTGAGGTCCAGGCCTATGCTGACCGCATCGTGATCCGCCAGGACGGCCGGATCGTTGCCGAGCATCCGCGATCATTCGGCCGTGGCGAGACGGTCTACGACCCCTGGCACTACGTGCCGGTGCTGGTGCGCAAACCCGGCGCCCTGCGCAACGGCGCTCCGTTCAAGGACTGGGTGCTGCCGGCCGCGATCGAACGTGTGCGGCGGAAGCTTGCGGGCTCTGATGACGGCAATCGCCAGATGGTCGACATCCTCAACGCGGTGCTGACCGACGGACTGCCGGCCGTTGAGGCCGCCTGTGCTGAAGCGCTCGGTCACGGCGTCCATTCCGCCGATGTCGTGCTCAACATCCTGGCTCGGCAACGTGAGCCCGCCCCACCAGCCAACATCATGACCCCGGCTGCGCTGATCTTACGCCATGCGCCGATCGCCGATTGTGCCCGCTACGACAACCTTCGGAGGACCATCTGATGGAACGAACCCAAATCTTCGACCTCATGGGTGAGCTCAAGCTCTACGGAATGAAGGCCGCCTTCGACGAGATCATGGCGACCGCAATCAAGCGCCAGCATGAGCCGCAGCGCATTGTCGGCGATCTGCTCACCGCCGAGATCAGCGAGAAGCAGGCAAGATCGATCAAGTACCAACTCACCATCGCCAAGCTTCCACTCGCCAAGGATATCGACGACTTCCAGTTCGATGGCACGCCGATCAACCAGACGCTCGTCAACGATCTCGCCAGCGGCGGATTCATCGCCCAGCAGCGCAACGTCGTGCTGGTCGGCGGCACCGGGACCGGCAAGACCCATCTGGCCATCGCTATCGCGAGAAGCTGTATCCGCGATGGTGCCCGCGGTCGCTTCTACAACGTCGTCGATCTCGTCAACCGGCTCGAGACCGAGACCCGCAACGGTCGGCAAGGCCGGCTCGCCGAACATCTGACCCGCATGGACTTCATCGTTCTCGACGAGCTGGGCTATCTGCCGTTCGCACAATCCGGCGGTCAGCTCCTGTTCCACCTCATCAGCCGGCTCTACGAGCGCACCTCCGTCATCGTCACTACCAATCTGGCATTCGGCGAATGGCCGAGCGTGTTCGGCGATGCCAAGATGACCACCGCGCTGCTCGACCGCCTGACTCATCACTGCGACATCGTCGAGACCGGTAACGACAGCTGGCGCTTTAAAAGCCGCGACGACGATCAAACAACCCGCGCTCGCGCCGTCTCCGCAACCCCGACCAGCTCCGACGCCGCGAGCGCTACCAGCAAAGCACGCCGATCAAAGGGGTCCCTTTTGGATGCCGATAAGGGGTCCCATTCCAATGCCGATTGACACTCAGCCTTCGGTGCCTCTCGCGGCTGACGGCGCGGCTCCCCAGCTGGCGCCTTTTCCTCGACCCTTTGAGGCTCTCGGCCCATCTCCATCGGCCGCGGCACCTGTCCCGGACGCTGCGTTTCCTCTCGGCCCGCGGGCTCGCGGTTCGGCGCGGCAGCGGGCGCAGCCACCGGTATGCGGCTCGTGCGCGTCACGCCCTCGCCCTGCAGGACGCCGGGGCGCGCCGTCGCGGCGACCGCGGGCGCGCCGTGGTTCTGCTTTGAAAACAGCGCGCGGTCCTTAGCCGCGGTCTGGACATGCTGGACCTGTGCCGGCGTCGCCGCGACGTGCTGCTGATGCGCGAACGCTTCCTGCTGCGGCGTCGGCCGTACGGTGGTGCCGCCATTCCCGCCGTTGAAGCTGGCGCGATTGGCCGTGTTGTTGACGACCACCGTCTGATTGTAGACGTTGGTGATCCTGACATTGGTGATGTTGTTGACCGTGCGGTTGTAGAAGAAGGCGCCGTGATCCCAATGGCCGCCGAAATAGCCCTCGCCGGTATAGCCGAAGCCATAGTCGATGCCGCCATAGAAGCCGACTTCCAGTCCCCAGTAGCCCGGGTGGAAGATATAGCGCCCGCCAACCCAGCCCCAATAAGCGGGCGTCCACAACAGCTCGCGCTGCGGCGGCTCCACCCAGGTACCAGGCACCCAGTAGTAGTCGAGCTCGCTCGGATCCCAGGCCCAATAGCCGGGCACCCAGATATAGCCTTCTGCCGGGATGACCGGCTGCTCGTAATAGGGAAGCGGCGGCGGCGCCATCTCGACACTGATGTCGATCAAGGCTTGGGCATGCGCCGGCCGATTCATGTAGGCGGGGAAGGCTCCGCCCAGCATAAGGGCGAAAGCCGAGGGGATAGGCCGCTTAACAAAGGAACGATCGTTTTGGTTCCATGCTTCGGATTGAGATCGTCCTTTTCTTCATGGCAGAAAATGAGCGATGTCACTGAATGCAGGCTGAATGCATCTGTTGGATAATTGTCATGTTCTCCGGTTGCAGCAGCCCTCGTGCTCGATGTGGCGAGCGAGACGAACTTCATGAGACAAAACTGCACGCAGGAATTGTCGAGGCCATCGCTAGCAGAGCAGGTCCTCACTGGCCGTCTTGGTCGAAGCCAGCATCGTCTTGGTCGCCATCCGCAGCGTGGTAAGGTGATTCCGGCATCCATGGGAGGCGACTATGGATGTGGCATCGCTATCTTTGTGCATAATTCTGACTATTGCCCAACCCGCTCTTGCCGACGACAAGGACAAGCTTTTTGGCACTTGGAAGATTGTGTCAGCGGTCGTTGAGGATGTGCAGACCAAGGAGCAAAAGCCCCTCTATGGAGAACACCCTAGAGGCTACCTAATTCTTCTTCCTACCGGTCGAATGATCCAGCAAGGCCGAAACGGGGGTGGGCTGGGTCGACGCCTTGGCTATCGACACCAAGTTGAGTGGCGTCAAGAAAGATCTGGCTTTAAAATTCATTCGGCGGGTCGTTTCTGACGACAGTTATGTCGCAATGCTGGCGCCTGAGTGGCCCTATGGCTCGCACTACCTTCTCGCGGCGCGAACGAGTGTCCGAATCCCCAACGCACGCTCTACTCGCAGTTCTCCAAAGCCCATGCCGGGCGAGGCACGGGGACGGTTCCTCACCTTAATCGAGCCCTGCGAGATGTCGCCCAGAAGGTCACGTGTGCGCTTCCGGTCGACCGTGACGACCAGGCCACCAAGGCGGCTTGCAACATTCCGTAGGGGCCGAGCTTGGAAATCCGCGCGCAGCCCTTTGGCTTTCATGCATGCGTTGGGGCGACGTGCCAGTTGCGAAGAGACGCGATCGCCAGATCTGCTTTCTTCAGCAATTGCCGCAACGGTGGGCACTCAGGATAATATCGGGAAAGTGTCGCCTTGACCTCGTCAAGACTTTCAATGTGCCGATCCCAGCCTTTGGGTAGCACTCCGAGTGGGTCACTCTACGGAAGCTCATGATAGTAGAGGTCGAAGAACCCTTTATCGGAAAGCTCGTCGCGCTTGTACTCACACTGGGCCCAGTCGTCGAGTTCACAGCGGATTGCATCGACGCGCCGGTGAACGCCTGCGCGTTCCCTGGTGCCGATCAGCGCCGACTTCAACAGCCGCCCGACCAGCTTGTGTCCCTCAATCGGCATGGGAGTCTTTGGCCGGCGACGCTTGCCTGAAAAAAGCATGCTGTACTCGATGGTGTTGGTACTACCGCGTCGCTCCTCGACATTCTTGATCTGCGGCGCCTTGGCGTCGATCTCGTCCATTCGTCCCGAACTGACAAAAGCGGGGACAACAGGCCTCGATTCTCCTTCCCACGCTGATGTCAGAAGAGGAGCTGGCGCCGCCGCCAATCGCGAGACCAGTGGCGCCCGCGAAGATCCCTTGGAGCACTATCGATCGCTCGAATGTATCTGAGGCAGCTTAGCTGCCTCAGATACGGCACTTAACGACTATATATTTCGCCAGTGGTGCCTTGAGTATGGCTCAGATGAGATTGCCGGCGACGGCCCGGCTTTGTCCTCGACGGCTCTATTGTTCGTGTGATCAAGCGGCACAAAGCGAGCATCGACACACAACGTGGACTCATTATACGGAAGATTCATGCGAGACTCCGGCTGACCTGTCTCCAACCCGGACAGCAACCGGTCGGGCGGCGTGCTGAAGTCGAGCGACGGAAAGTCCTGCGACGAGCCGCGCACAAACTCAGGACCGTCCCACAACGCGGACTCATTGTACGGAAGATTGATGCGAGTCCCGGGAAAACGCGACTGCGCCCCTGCCAGCGCCGCGGCGATCTCCGGCGACGGGTTGTCCCTGGGCACAAAGTCAGGACCGTTACGCAACGCGGACTCGCTATACGCAAGATTCATGCGGGCCAGCGGCAGACGCGTCTGCGCCCCGGCCGGCGACGGGCTGCCCTGCGAATTGCCCGCCCCGTTGGGCGACCTCGCCAACCTTAGAGTACTTAGCTGCTGGTGAACGTCCGTTGGACCGTCTTGCCGGCTCGTCCCCTCTTCATGGATTGGTGGCAAAGCCCGCTCGATAGAGTTAACATCCATACCTCTGCTCCCGTTGAGAACCGCCACAGCCCGTTTCCGATTACCCTTAGATAGCAGAGCTGGCTTGCGAGAAGCTGACGAGATCCGCGTCGCGAAAGATGGCTGGGGCAGAATATTGCTGGCACGCAATAGAGGACTGTCCGCGGCCTTTGCCGAGACACCCGCTGCGTCGCTTGCCACTGGAAAAGTCGGGCCGGCGGTGGAATCAATCAGGACCGAATCGCTTCGAGACTATTCCGACAACTTGATGCCGTGAACGGCCTTCGCTCCGCAAAACGATAGCGCAAGCTGTCCTTCAAGCGACAGAGTGACTGCGCGGTTCGGCGAACGTCAGACAGCCTTCGAACAGAGCCCTAAATATTGCGTTTCCCCGACAGGTCCAGCAATCTTGAGTGATTTTGCTGCGAGGGAGCGATCCCTCCATTGCTTCCCTGCCGGGTATCCCTGTCCCCTACGCCCCGGGGACCCCAACCAGCCTGCCACGCACAGAAGGCATTCACGCCGCGCCGGTGAGCTCGACCATCGAATGCCAGCAGCTTGAGCGTCCAGCAGGCACGGCCTTCCCGGGGGAAGGCACAGTCCGTTGCCACCAGCAAGGCTTCTTCCGTGCCATGAGTTTGCGCTCCGCTCCGTGACGCGGCTCCTCGCTCAGCACCCGCTTCAGATTGCCGTCCACGAAGCGTCGCTTGGTCCGATACGCGGTCGGGCAGCCCACGCCAACGCTCCTTGCGATCCCCTCGTCGCAGGCTCCGGCGTCTGCCGGCCAATCTAATCTGCGCTCGCTTGACCTTGCGGGACCCATGCTTGCCGCTGCTGAGCAGCGCTCTGGAGTTTGGTGCGCACGATTTGGCTGAAGCCGCGGCTTCCGCAGTCGCTGACCAAGGAATTCTTGCTTGCCGATCTCGTCAACAACCTCGATCAGCTCGCCGAGGCAAAGAAACGAGGTGCTTAAGCGTGTAACGGAACGCGCGACAAACTCAGACAGCCCGCGTTTGCGCTGCGCTGTCCGCGAGTTTGGAAATGAACGAACCAAGAGATTCTTCGAACGCGCACTAAGAGCGAACGAATTGCATGCCGCGTGACTTCCTCCACAAGCATCCGCAGTTTGCGGATTTGATCCGGATTGTGGCGGATAAAAAGAGCATTGATCCCGTCCTGGTCGAAAGACTACTGGATCATGCACTGCCTTTGCAGACTTCAAGAGCTCGGCATGCCCCAGTTGAAAGGCAGCACATCGCTTTCACGAGGCCATAAGATCATCGGTAAACAGCGACAGGTTTGATAAAGCCCTTGGGGATCTGCCCGAAAGGATGGGGGGCTGCAGCAGTAAGGCAGATGTCTCGGATCCAGCCAACCCCGGTACATCCTCCCCGAGGATGAGTACCTCCGTGTTCCAACACAGGACGGCCGAATTGCGGGACGCGAATGAAGCTAACATCTGCGTTGGGCTCACAGCAGGATGGCTCAGCAATCTCCCGAACAGCCCGAGATCCCGAATGACTGCGCTGTCACTAGGATCGGACGGGCACCAGACAGCGGCTACGTGCCAGCAGAACTATGAGAGGCATGTGGGATCGTTGCGAAACGAGGGGGTAGGAGGCTCTGACGCGCGTCTTAGGGCAAGAGCCATCGTGTTGGGGGAGGCCGGCTTGGTGCCGTCCGAAACAGGGAACACCTACACATTCGGCGATCATATAAGTTTCTCGGAATTAGCGCACCAAATCACCGCCGATGGCAGAAAGTATTCGCTCAGCTTGTGTTTCGAACGGGGAGGCAGACATGAAAGACACTCGGTTGCGACATCAGCGTCGGATGGAATGACTACGTTGTTCGATCCTAACTATGGAGAATTTACCGTTCCATCAGCGGACATCGCTGAATTGTTCGAAAGCCTCGCCAATCGTTACAGGAACCCCAATAGACTGGAATTGTTGAACATCACTGGCCAGCGAGTGTTGATGAGTGGCTGATTTGATTAAGCATGTCGATTTGATCCTTGAAAGTTGGTGGCCCCTGATCCGTCGGACCGCGGCGGTGGCTACCTGCTAGGCGACCAAGCCCCACCGGATTCGTAAGCGTCGTTTTCAGGCCACGGCCTTGAGGGATTGCGCGCGATGAGCCCAGGGCAGAAGTTGGTCGATGTCGCGGTTTGGGTGGCCATTGGCGATCTTCGTCAGCACGTCGGTGAGATAGGCGAGAGGATCGACGTCGTTGATCTTGCAGGTCTCGATCAGAGAGGCGATGACCGCCCAGTGTTCGGCGCCACCGTCGGATCCGGCAAATAGCGCGGTCTTGCGGCTGAGCTTGATGCCACAAATCGATCGTTCGACCGTAATGTTGTCGAGTTCGATGCGACCGTCGTCGATGAAGCGCGTGAGGCCCTGCCAGCGCGAAAGGGCGTAACGGATGGCGGTGGCCAGTTTGATCTTTTGGCTGATGAGCGCCTGTTTGGCGCGCAGCCAGGCCTCAAAGGCTTCGGCCAGCGGCCGGCTCTTCTGTTGTCGCACAAGACGACGCTCTTCCGGGCTGCGACCGCGGATCTCTTTCTCAATCGCGTAGAATGCGGCTATGTGCTTCAGCGCCTCGCTGGCGATCGGTGCCGGACCGGCCGCCGCGAGTTCGTAGAAGTTGCGGCGCATGTGCATCCAGCAGAAGGCGAGCTCGACCTCGCCGCGATCGGCAAGCTTTGGATAAGCGCTGTAACCATCGACCTGCAGGACGCCCTTGAAGCCGGCAAGATGGCTGAACAGCCGCTCGGCCTTGCGGTCAGGTGCATAGACGTAGGCGATACCTGCCGGATCGAGGCCGCCCCACGGCTGGTCGTCGGCGGCATAGACCTAGATGTGAACTTTCAGGAGGTTGTCCATTCGGCCCGTGCCGTGAACGCTGATGTCGCCAAACACACAGTGATTCGCGGGGGACCGAATGGACACTCACAAGAATGCGCCA
>NZ_AXAI01000062.1 GCF_000472425.1 Bradyrhizobium sp. Tv2a-2
CGCCGCTCTCGCGGCGTGACGAGACGAGATTACACCGGGCAACCGGTGTGACGTAACGGTTGGGAAGACGAACAGCACTTAATGCAGTGCCGGTCGATCCGGCGATCAGGACAACCCACTCGGGCCACAGCATCATCGAATGCGTGCTTTTGACCGGGACCTGATCCGCGGAGGGCATTATGGCCAGCGGTCATGAGTACCGCGCAAACAGGCCGAACACATGGCTGCTCCGACCAACGCTGCAAGTGAAGATTCTTCTTGCCAACCCGGAGCCGTCCACACATGGCCCTTCGCGACAGTTTGCGCGGCGCAGGGGCATGTCCGAAGTTGGGGGCAAACCGGAAGTCACCGGCTGAGGCTCAAACCGGCACTCTTGACCCGAAGCCGAACAACACACGTCGCGTTCGCAAATACGGGCTGCTCACTACGTGGATTGCCAGCCTTCATCCGATTAGGAACCACGGGCATATCGGGCCGGCAGCATGCCGACATATCCGCTGATGTCGGCATACCAAACATTGCCATCAGGATCGACAGCGAGGCTGTAGGGCCGGGCGTTGTCGCGCGGAAGGCGAAATGTGACGACCCTGCCGTCGCGCAGGCGGCCTAGACTCGAACTACGCACCATTCCGAACCAGACGGCTCCGTCACCGGCGACCACCAGCCCGCTCAGACCTGCATTCTGCTCCGCGACCTTGAAATCGGAAAACTCGCCGTTCTTCAATCGGCCTATGCGATTGGCGCGGAACTGCAAGAACCAGACTGAGCCGTCATTGCCGACCGCGACATCGGTCGGAACCACAGCGGGCCCCGACAAGTCGATTGTCGTCATGGCGCCGCTTGGCCCGATACGGATGAGCTTGCTAACCGCCTGCAGTGTCGCCCACACGGTCCCATCCGAAGTCACTGCCACTCCATAGGGTCCGCTGTCCGCTGATCCGATCTCGTGGCGCATGAAGATTCCGTCTTTGAGTTGCGTGACGCCGGCTCCCGTAGCGTCAGCGAACCATACGGAGCCGTCGGAGCCGACTGCCAGGCGGCCCAGCCGTACGATCTCGCTGTCGAGCGCAAATTGCGCCACCTCGCCGGAGGGGCTGATGCGCATAATCGCGCCGGCCCTGATGTCGGTGTACCAGGCGCTTCCGTCGGCGGCGACCGCCAGTCCGAGCGGCTCATAATTCCGCCTCGGGGTCGGCAGTAACTCGATTCGGCCACCGCGAACGCGGCCGATGGCATCGGCCTGATCGATGGTGAACCAGACGGTGCCGTCGGCGGCGGCTGCAATCGCCATGGGACCATCGCGTGGACCGGGCATACGGTACTCGACGAAGCGCGCCGCCGGCGCGGCCCACCGCAACAACAGCATGCCGGCACCGCTCAGTACGACGAGCCCGAGCACGGCGCTCATCGTCAGCAGGCGTCGGCGCCGCGGCGAGAGGGTTACGGGCTCCGTCATGAGCCGCTCGACCCGGCAAAGCGCGAGCGCACCAAAAACCGTGCGAACAACGCGCCCAGGAGGATAACGAGCACACTGAAACCGATCCGGCCGGCAAGGCTGATGGGGTCGGATCGTCGCAGAAGATTGCGCGCGTCGATGGCGGTGCGCCACACTTCCGAGTAAGGCGTGAGCGAGTATACGGCATAGAGCGCGCCCGCATCGCTTGGGTCTTGCGCGAGCGCCCCCGCCTCAAGGTGGATTGGAAGATTGTCCTCCTTGAGCATCCAACTCTCACCGCCATTCTCGCTGCGATAGAGACCACGGTTCGTGGTGACGACAAGAGTCGTTGCCTCGGCATTCGCCGCAATTCCGCGTATTGTCGTTGCGGACTCGGGCAAAGCGCGACCGACCGCGCGCCACGGCGAGCCTAGTTCATCGCTGACATAGATCCGACCGGCACGTGCCACCCACACTCTCTTCGGCACGTGAACATCCGCCGCGACGTTGTCGACCGGCGGGCCATCCTTGCCCGGCTCGCCCGGTTGCCAATGTTGGCCGCTATCCTCACTGGTCGCTATTTGGCCGCCTACGACCGCGACTATGATCTCAGGCTTGGATCGGACGATAGCAAGCGCGGTTATCGCGCTCGTTTCCCAGCGGCGGCCTACCTCGACAAAGCTCCGCCCACCATCACCGCTGGTGAATAGTCGATCTCGGCCGAGCAAATAGATGCGATCGGCGGAGGTGCCGGGTGCGAGTGTCTTGGCTGGTATGGCGGCTTCCGGGGCAAGCACCGGCTTCCATTGGCTCGCTTCGAAACGGAATATCCCGCTTTGCGCGGCGCAGATCGCTCGCTCACCGTCGCCGAGAAATGTCACGGCAAATACGGCGCCGAAAATGAGATCGGGCGCTTGATGAGTCCAAGTTAGTCCGCCATTGCGGGAGCCGAGCAGGCCGAGATCGGTGCCCGCCAGCACATGCGACCCATTTTGCGGATCGACAGCTACGACCAGGGCGGCATTGAGGAACAGCCCGACATCGGCCCTGAGCCAAGTGCCGCCAAGATTGCGTGAATGAAACACCCCGCCATAAGAGCTGGCATCGTGCGCCCTCACGCTGCCAGCCGTCACGGCTACGATCAATAGCAGCGGCACCAACCGACACACAGATGCCAATTGTTTCAAATAACCGCCCGCGTCAGTCACGCTGCTGCACAACCTGTTCAATTCGCGAGCGCATGCCCGGCTCAGGGCTTGCGCGACTTTTCGCCGGGAGCCAATGCAATTTCCGCCATCCGCCCGCCATTCAGGGCCACCCAGGAATTCTTGGTGACGGGATATTTATCGGTATAGCTCAACGGCTCGTGGGCGGCGATACAGTGCTCATAGCCGCCGGTGATCTTGTAGCACTGCTCGTACGCTAGGAACTGCTGGACTGAATCGGTCTGCTGTATGTTCGCCACCATCCAGTCGCGGATGCCCTCGTAGGACGAAAAGGCGTCCGAGCCGAACACCAGCTTGCCGATGCTGGTCGGCACTTCGAGGAGTTGCGAGCCCGCTGTATGGGCGCGGAATGCCGGATGTATGATCACGCCGGGCAGGATCTCTTTCTCGCCGTCGACAATCACGGCCTGGCCCTTTAGGATCTTGCCGTAGACCTCCTGCATGGTCAGTGGCATGTACCCGCACGCCGGCGTCCGGTTGCAACCACCTGGATCAGAGTTGATCGCCTTGATGTGCTTCTCGGGATAGTTCAAAGCCCATTCGATCCCGGCAAGCTCGGCTTTTTGCACATAGAGCACCGCGTTCGGAAGCTCAGACAACTGACCAGCATGATCCCAGTGCGCGTGGCCGATCACTGCCTTGGTAACGTCAGCAGCGTTGAAGCCAAGAAGCTTGAGTTGCTCGCCGAGCGGGGCCCAATGATCTGATCCGGTCATCTTGAGATAGTCCTGCTGTTTCCAGCCGGTATCGTAGAGGATCAGTTCGGTCCCGCACTTGATCACGCCGATATTCACGGGGAGGTCGACGGTCGGAATATTGTTGGTCGGCTTCTCGCTACCCGGTACAAAGGCGCGGTCCGGCATGAAGGCGCCGAACGGGACATTCATAAAGCGGCTGCTTTCGATCAGCCACACCGAGCAGACCGGCTCTTGCGCCAATGCCGCTGTCCCGCTCAAGACGGTTAGTATCGCCGAAGCAGTGACGATCGATGCAAATAGCCGAATTTTGAATCCAAGCTTAGTCATTGCATCCCTCCCTTACCTTGTAAATCTTCAGGTCACTTGTGGAACTCCCAAACTTGCTTTGGTAGGATGTTGGTCGACTAGTGGGGCTTGTACTGCCCGGGCCACAGCACCTCGCCGGCACGCAAGATATCTTCGGATGCAGTAAGACCCATGCCCTGCGCATCGATGAGATGTTGCCGTCTGCCATCCTTGGTGAACGCGAGCATCTCGTCGCTGGCTTTGCGGTAAAGAACCATAGCTTCGAGATATCGCCCGTGCACCTCCGACAGCGACGCCGGAACCGCTAGGCCGCCGACCCGCCGCTCGGCGTCGCCGAAGAATCGTGCGATCGGTTCGATCTTTTGCTCGAGCTGGCGTGAATCGTGGGTTTCGGTCTCATAGGCGATGCCAGCGAAGCTCATCGCCACCGCCGAAGGCGTAACCTCCCGATGAATTTCCCACAGCGATGCCGCGTAGCCTTCCTCTTCAGCGGTGAGTGCGCGCGGCTCAGGCCCTGGCGACATTTCCCGGGCAGCTTGTGGCAACCGACGAGGAAGCAGTTCGTGCCAAGCAAACACAAAAACTCCTCCGAGAATCACTACGATGCTCGTCAGCAGGATTGACCGCCGATTTGGAGCGCCGATCGTCCGGATGGTGTCGCCTCCCCGGAGAGCAATTTTTATCGGCTTTTCGGCAAATCTTATCCGGCAGATTTTGGATCAGCAATATAATTATGGATTAGAAAATCACAGTATAGGCCGACGAACAGGGCAATCAAAATGGAGAAAAAGCCTGGCGTCAGCGGCAGATAATGGAATTGACCGAGATGCATGCGGCGCTCGTGTGGAGTGGTCCAAGTTTGAATCGGTGCTGGGCGTCGGTTAGCCCGGCTTTTTCTACTCGCGAAAAAACGAGTAGAATCAATGACAGGACCCGTAGGTCTCCACGTGTATGGGGCTCTCGTATGGGTGTCTTGGCGTCAAGAAAAATCGTCATACACTGAGTCATCGCACCGTGCCGTTGTTGTGCGCGACGGTCGCGTGCTGGCACGAGCGGCGGCTCGCTGGCGAACTTGCCCGGCTTCCCACCGCTATCCCAGGCCGCGGGGCGGTCTCGTGCCGCGGCAAGCATCCCGAACACCTGGCGAGACGAACGGGTTTACCTCCGCCGAAGTGCGTCGAAGTACTCCTGAAAATTCACGGGCACGTCGGCGATCGCTGCGGCGGTCTGAGTGAAAATGTTGGCGCTCATGCGCGGCGAACTGACCAATCGCATCGATTAGAAGCGTACGCTCCGAGGGACCACCAGAGTCCGGCAATTTCGTTAATTCGCTTATCGATTTCCAAGCGCAGCCGCTCGGGCCAATCATCCGAAGCGGCGGCCTTGCCGAAGTTGCTACTGCGTATCTGCGCTCGTCGGCTTCTCGCTTGCTCTGCTCGGCTTCGCGGCTGCCGCGACGCCATTTGTTGAACGAGCGCTCCGGCTTCGAGCGCCGCGCGTGTCTTGCTGCTCTCGGCAGTAAATTGCGGGCACTGAATCCTGGAGTTCGACCGACGCATCATCGCCTGACATCGATCGAACGCGACGAGCAAACGGCTGGACGCGATCCCTGGTGTCGGGCCGGCGCTGGCGACGGCGCTAGTCGCAGCGTTGCCGATGCCAAGACTTTCCGATCGGGGCGGGACTTCTCGGCCTGGGTTGGGCTCGTGCCGAAGCAGAACTCGAGCGGAGGCAATGACAAGCTTGGCAGTATCAGCAAGCAAGGCGATCGCTATTTGCGCAGCCTGTTCACGGCAGGCGCACTCGCCGTGATCCGCTATGCCAAGATCCATGGTACGGGGCAGCGGCCATGGCTGCCGCATCTGTGTCGCTCTTTACAACCAGATCGTCGCGCTTCGGCCAGATTGGCATAGCGACGATGATGCAGGTGGCGCAATCAAGGTCGTGATGACAGGTTCTGCCGCCGATCCCCAAGCCTGGCAGCCGCACATCGGGACCAAGGCGCGCCGCGATCCTCTGGCCAAGCGCGCGAAAGATCCAAGGGACGCGCTCAAGTTGGTGATCGTGCGGGATATGTGGCTGGCTGGATTTGATGCGCCGTCGATGCACACGATGTATATCGACAAACCCATGAAGGGCCACGGGTTGATGCAGGCCATTGCTCGTGTGAACCGGGTGTTCCGTGACAAGCCGGCCGGCCTCGTCGTTGACTATATCGGGATTGCCCAAAACCTGAAGAACGCCCTAGGCCAGTATTCTGGCTCGGACCAGCGCCAGGTAGGAATTGAGGAGACCGAAGCGGTCGCGGTGCTGCTGGAGAAGTATGAAGTCGTGAAGGCGATGTGTCACGGTTTCGGTTACGTACGCGGTTTGGCGGGAACGCCGCATGAGCGGTTGGCCGTGCTGGCGGAGGGCATTGACTGGATACTTGTTCGACAACATGAAGCGGCGGCCAAGGAGATTAGCGAAGACGGGAAGCGGCGCGAGAACCGTCGCTATCAAGATGCCGTGCTTGCGCTGTCCAAAGCATTCGCGCTCGCTTCGGCAAGCGATGAAGCTCGTGCTGTTAGGGATGAGATCGGTTTCTTCCAGACGGTCCGCGCCGCCCTAGTGAAGTCGGCCGACGGCACCGGAACAAGCTCTGCTGATCGTGAGTTCGCCATCCAGCAGATCTTGGATCGCGCGGTCGTCTCTACAGAGATCGTCGATATCCTCACTGCGGCCGGCATCGCTACACCAGACATCTCTATTCTGTCCGACGAGTTCCTCGCGGAGGTTCAGCAGCTCGAAAAGAAGAACCTGGCGCTTGAGGCGCTCCGCAAGCTTTTGAACGATGAGATCCGTTCGCGCAGCAAGACAAATATCGTCGAAACCAAGCGCTTTTCAGAGCGCCTGGACGCCGCTATTGCTCGATACCACACGAACGCAATTAGCACCGTTGAGGTACTGGAAGAGCTCATCGAGCTCGCGAAGGAGGTCCGGCGGCGCGCAGGCGTGGGGAAGATGAGGGGCTGTCGGAGGACGAAATCGCCTTCTATGACGCTCTGGCCGAAAGTGAGAGCGCCGTGGAATTGATGGGCAACGACTCTCTCAAGATTATCGCCCACGAGCTCCTCGTTAGCTTGAAGGGCAGCGTTTCGGTGGATTGGTCACACCGGGAGAGCGCCCGGGCGCGGATGCGCGTGCTGGTGAAGCGGATCCTACGCAAGCACGGCTATCCGCCCGACCTTCAGGATGCGGCCGTTCAAACGGTCCTTCGGCAAGCGGAGGCGTTGTCGGCGGGTTGGGCTGTTTAGGTGACTGCCGCAATCACGAAGGCCCAAAACTAGCTGAAGGGAGCAGGCGGTCTTCGGTGAGGGGTTCGGATGACGCTACGGCGAACGGCCTCAGCAACGGTAACCTGACGGTCACGCGCACAGCGCCTTATGACGGTTCGCCTGGCTCAGTGCGATCGGTCGCGCATCATTCAACCGGCAAATACTTCGCGTCCTTAACAATAACAACAACTGGATTGGCATCGCGAACGGGACCTTCAACGTAAACTCCGACAGCGGAACATCTTCGCTGAATGCGATGGTCGCTTCCCCTGGGGGTAACGTCTTCATGAATGGTGGTGTCGGATCAAGTCCGACATATGGGGCGGACGGCGATGTCGTCGATATGGCGATCGACCTTAGCGCTCAGCTTGTTTGGTTTCGCGTGAATGGCGGGAACTGGAATGGCAGTGGAACGGCCAATCCATCGACCGGTGCCGGAGGCGCACCCTTTAGCGGAATAAACGCTGGACCTACTACGCGCTGGGATCTCTTCTGCAGCAAAATGCAGCATGGACCGCAAATTTCGGTGCGACCGCCTACACCCATGCGGCGCCGAGTGGGTTTGGAAACTGGTGAGGGGCGCCGTGTGGCCTGATCCTGCGGCGCCCTTTCCGGTCATACCAGCCGTAAGCTGCGATTGAGCCGAAGGCCACAATAGCCATTATCCAGGTTGGCACCTCCGGTACGGCGGTGAGAACCCATGGAGCTCCATAGTCCGCAAGTGTAAGAGTAAAGCCGCCACTAGGCTCATCCAGGGAGAAGGAAACGTAGCCAGTCGAAGAGGACGAATACCATCCAATACCTGAGACGGCCGAAGTCACGATGATCGGGTTGCTCTCAAATATCCCGGTTAGTCCGGTATTTTTGAAACCCGGCGGCCCAGGGTTCGTAGTAGCGCCATCGTAATAGTCAAAACCGCCGAGGCGGGCTGATACCTCCCAACCTGCCTGGTCGGCAGGATAATTCAAATTCGGGAACCGGAGATCTGATCCCGGCGATCCTGCGAAACCAGAGCTATGGCCGAAACTGGGTGATGACGGGTTGAGAGAGGCGGCGTATCGAGGCGGGTGTCGAGCCTGCCAGAACCTCAAGGAGAGCGATACGCCATGACCGAGACTACCAACGTTTTTGCTTTTCGTCAGCCCTCCGCGGTTGACGATCCACTGACCGATATCCTCCGCGCCGGGGCGCGCGACCTGCTCGCCAGGGCGGTCGAGATCGAGGTCGACACGTTTCTGGCCAGCACGTCCGAGCT
>NZ_AXAI01000063.1 GCF_000472425.1 Bradyrhizobium sp. Tv2a-2
GAACGCCCGTGTTCGGCGTGCTCCAGGTCAAGCCGGTGGGATTTTGGGTTACTTCTGTAAATACACCGTCTGGACTGATCGAGCGTTGGAGTGAGACCCTGTTATACAGGCGGTCATCGATATTTAACTTCAGGTTGAGAGCTGGCGTCGGAGTAGCGTTACTACTCATGCCGCCCTGGTATAGAATATTCGACGACGGCCCGAAAACGTTTGCCCCTGCATTTCCTCCAACCGTTGTGCCTGCGAACTCAGTTGAGTTCCTGAGATAGCCCACCTTGAGTTCGATCCTCCTGTCAAGAAACGTCTGGTAATAGGCAATTTCATTGATCCCCAATCTGTCTGGCCCCCCGGGTTGCCATGTCCAAGATTGCTGCTCGGTGCCCAGAATGATCTGACCATCGGGAATCCCAAATCGGCTGAGGTCGTAAGTCACCATCATGTAGTTCGTGGTACTAAATGTCGGATTCTGGCCGTTGTAGAGTTGATTGGCGATCGTGCTTCTGGCCGCATTCGGCAGCAGATTGTTGACATAGGTGTTAACTGTCCAGCCAATATATCCAATCCCGACGTCCGCCAGCGCGGATCTCACGCCGCCCTTATCCTGAGTCACAGTATCAGCTGGACCAGGTATGTTGAGCCACATGCCCTTTTCACGTAGATTTTCAAATTTTGCAAACGGGGCAGTGTTGTTTTGAGTTTTGTCTTTAGCGACTTTATCCGAACCGTCGCTCTTGGGATGACGTGTGTTGATAGCCTCGGCCGGCCTCGCGCTGTCGACAGGACCCGCCACTGCGCGTTCACGCCGTTTTTCGAGATTTGCGAGCCGGTCTTTCTTCTTTTGAACGCTTTTGGCAACCTTATCCGGAGTATCGACTTTTGCGCTAGGCGTGTGGCTAATTTCTGCTTTCGCCGAACTGCTGATGAAACTCGCTGCAAGAGACAGCGCGATGAAAAGCGCCTTCTCCTTTGTAGTGGGCCGAAACCTGAAAACGGAGTCTCCAGATTGACCAGCCAAGTAACCCGGTTCATCAAATCACCACGTGGAACGTGTGCGTTGGCAACGTCGCTACTTTTCATCTCAACTCGCATAATGCCCCCGAAAACAACTAGGCCCCTTTTGGCGGGGTGATCCATCGCATTGAGACCGCGACGGACGGATGACGCTCATCGAATAATTCGATATCGATGGCGACAACATGCGATGGTGCTTTGGCGCTCATGGAAAAAGCTAGGCGTGAAGAAGATCCAAAACTGGTGCGCGAGATATCACTGCACGAGGAAAACAAAGGCGCCCGCGATTGCGCGCGACAACTCTTGGGTGCAATACGCCTCCTTGGAGCGAGGCGTAAATGCAAGCGAGCCGATAAGCGCTTTGCTGACCTCAAGAGCCGAAGGTTCCGAGAGCATGCGGCTTCGAGAGCTCGTCGTTCGGTGGCGAATTTGGTCTCCGAACCTGAAGACCGCTGCGCTTGGAAAGCCTCGATCAACCCGTTATGCTACCGCCGAGGTCCGTTGCGTGAACCTCCGTGAGTTGCCAAAATCATCCCTGCTATCGAGCCCCCGTCCGGGGTGCTTACAATAAAAGAGCTAACTTTTTCAACAGCATCGCCAGCTTCGATGGTCGGGAAGTCACCGCAAACTAGATCTGACGATGCGCAATTAATTAAATCCGATCTCGCGCGCTCTCCAGTCCGGATCGTTTGTTCTAGAATTGAGGGTTCAGCGCCCGCCGCGCTCTAACGACACGTGGGGGATAGTAACTCAATGACGCAGCGCGATGAGCCTCGAAGGCCTGCTATCGCCAAACGAGTGCGTTTTCGCGTGAGAGATCCGATCTCGTGTCACGGCTTACCGGCGTCTTCTCCGATTGAGCAATGTAGCGATTTTCGTCTCGGTCAACTACCAGTGCCAGCAATTGATTCAGAGCACCAACTCATGTCACTTGAGCGTTGGCCGGTCAAATGCTGGAAGGCCCACGGCACGCAACGTCAACCACGAACTAGTCTCGCTTACGGCCGTGATGAATGCATTATTTCGTTGCCTGGACAAATGCACCCGCCAGCGCCTCCAACATGGCGCTATCGCTCCCGATCCGACTGCTCTCTGGCTTGTAAAGGGTTCCTGTTGTCGGCCGCCTGCTACCAGGAACGGGGCGGATCACTGCCGAGATCGAGTTTGAACTCAGCTATACCGCAAGTCCGCTGGACATCGGCCACGGTCTGGCCCGCAAACAGGGGGAGTTCTCTGGGGGCAGCGCCGGCGCGTGGCGGTCAGGCGGTCGATCGTGTGTGATCCCTATGTTTTCCTGGCATACGACCCGCTGTTCGAGCCAAGCTGCGTGTGCAAACGCGCGCTGCGATCAGAGGGTTCGAACAGCGGCTCGGGGGAAGCGCGCTTCGGCCAAGGCGGGTGAATGGTATTCTTTCCCGGGCGACAATTCACTCAGGATCACCGAACGGATCCAGGGATTGCTGCAGGAAGTAGTAACGCTCCGCCGCACGCCCGAGCAGGCCATGCGGCAGATGACCGAAATTGTCCAGCAACTTCTTCCGAAGTGAGGCGGTAATGGGCGGTGATGGGGGCGGCTCCCGCAACAGGTTCGCGTCTCGGGGCCGGCTTGCCAGATGTCCGAACTTGCTCTGGCAAGAAGACGCAGATCGCCACCTCACGAGACAGGTAGCGCAGGGCTCACCGCATCGACTTCGGGGCGTTGTTGTGCCCAAGGCCCCAGCTAAGCGCGGCCGATCATCGGCAGAAAAGTTCAAAAATCACCAACAGAAGGTTAGTTTTCATGAATGACGCTCTCTACAAAGTCCGCTTTCTCGGTGTTGCTGCCTATGAGATCGTTGTCCCCGACGGCAGGCATATTTTGCTTGATCCGTTCTTGACCGGAAATCCAGCATGTAAAGTTGCTGTCGAAGATTTGGACCGCGTCGATCTCATTCTTGTGACTCATGCCGCGCTCGATCACCTTGGCGATGCACATACCATCGCCAAACGCACGGGAGCCCCGGTCGTGTGTGGAGGTGAAGTATCGGCCTATCTCAAGGCGATGAACGTTCCGGCATCTCAAATGAGGACGACAGCTTGGGGAATGCGCCTTGAAGTAAGTGGGTTTGAAATACAGACGGTGGAGTGCCGACATTGCTCAGGCACAACCGCGCCAGATGGTTCTTTTGTTTCCGGAATCCCCCTGTCATTTATCGCTGAACTTGGGGACGGCATCCGTTGGTATCATCCGGGCGACACTTCATTGTTTTCAGATATGCGATTGCAGGGCGAGCTGTACAAACCGACAATCGGCTCTCTGGGCATTGCCAATCCAACCGGCCTTTCCGATTCAAAGCCAGGTCGAAAACTCACAACAGTTCTTTCGCCGCGCGAAGGCGTCTTGGCTGCACAGTGGCTTGGACTCAAGACAGTCTTGCCCTGTCACTATACTGATCCTGCGGATCCGTTGGTTATTGAATTTCAGAATTGTCTTTCGGAAGCTCGAGCAAAGGGTGAAAGCGTGCCAGAAGCAATTGTTCTACGGGGAGGAGATTGGATTACCATCGACGCGACCGGCAAAGTGTGCCGCATCTAATCAGCAGCCAAAACACTTGCTAAGGAGCTCGGTTTGGCGATCGACCATTACCATCATGTATTCGGTCGCTCTAATCTAACTGAATGGTTCCGAATTCCCAGTGACCAGGTGGCAATTGAAATGCGAGCAAAATGAGAAACGAGATTGTTGTTGAGATAACGCAGCGTGAGCTCTTCGCCGATGGTCATCATTTCGACCAGGTCGGTCCCTACGAACGTCTGCGCGGTTGTGCGCATTTCGCGGTCGACCCGGGCGCGCCCGCACAATCTGAAATACTCGATCTGAAACTGGCGCCTCGAAACAGGAGCGGATTAGTCGAGTTTTCTGCTGACTTCCTAATCCTAAAGCCGACAAATCCACGCCGTGGCAACGGTCGACTGTTTTATGATTGTGGGAACCGGGGCAACATGCGCTCCCTACAATACTTTAACGACGCTCCCGCGAGTAATGATCCAAGGACGCTCGAGGACGCGGGAAATGGCTTCTTGTTTCGCCGGGGGTACACGGTACTTTGGAGCGCTTGGCAAGGTGACATCGTTCGTGGGAATGATCGCGTCATCCTTCAAGTGCCTGTGGCAATTGACCGGGGAGCGGCGATCACTGGCAAGGTATTGCAAGAGTATACGGTTCGCGAAGGCTCCCATACGATGCCTTTGTCGGGTCGTGTCGATGCCCACTGTTATCCAACGGTTTCTTTAGACACGCGCGACGCAACACTAACTCGCCGACGATATCCCTACAGTGATCGTGAAGTCATAAGTCCGACTGCGTGGCGGTTTGCCCGTACCGAGGGGGCGAGTGGGCCCAGCGGTCAAAACGAAAAAGTTGGCATACTGCCTTCGTCAACGCATATCTTCCTTCAGGACGGTTTCGAGCCGGGTTGGATCTACGAGCTCATCTACACTGCGCGGGATCCCCTTGTCCTTGGTCTTGGCTATGTAGCGCTACGTGATTTGATTAGCTACTTCCGGTACGAGAGCGAGGACTCGCTAGGTAGTCCCAATCCGGTAGGGCGAGTGGAAAGAGCCTTTGGGTGGGGACGTTCCCAGACAGGACGCTTTTTGCGAGACTTCGTCTATCATTGGTTCAATGCGGATACGAAAGGCCGGCGGGTGTTCGACGGTGTCATGCCCCACGTTTCGGGTGCCGGAATGATTCACATGAACCGTCGTTTTGCGAATGTGTTTTCGCCCAGCGGCGGGGCTTATCAGCATCGCTTCTGCTATGGTGACCGCTTTCCCTTCTCCTATGCTGAAACAACGGATCACCTAACAGGAGTTAGAGATGCAATCCTCAAGCGACCAGATACGGATCCGCTTGTCATTCATTCGCATACATCGACTGAATATTGGCAGAGACGCGGCTCGCTGGTCCATACGGATACCAAGGGCGAGGATCTTGAGCAGCCGTCGACCGTACGGATCTATCACTGGGCGAGCTCACAGCATTCCGCGAACCCAAGAGATATTTCTCCGGTGCAGCCGCTAGACGTTGTGAACCTAGTCAACAACATTTACACGTCGCCCTTCTTCAGGGCGATGCTCGAAGCGTTGGACGCTTGGACGTCACGTGTGTGGCTCCGCCGACCTCTAGCTATCCTACTCGCAAGGCCGGTACGCTTCTCTCCTATTCTGAGTGGGCGGAGCAATTCCCTGTTATCCCTGGCCAGATGGTACCTAAAGAGGCTCTCGGACTGCCCTTAATGGATTTCGGACCACGCACGGCAGAAGGTCTGCTCACCGTGCTCCCTCCCAGCATACTGGATCACGACGGCTATGTGGTTCTGGTTCCGAAGGTCGACGAGGATGGCAATGAATGCGACGGAGTCAAAGCGCCAATGGTGGCAGCCCCCTTGGGAACGTACACAGGTTGGAATCTGCTGAAACGCGGCTACGGTCATGGTGCCACCAGCTGGTTGACGAAAGGCAGCTACATCCCGTTTCCCGATACACCTGACGAAATGAAAATAACCCGCGACCCTCGTAAATCAATCCTTGAGCGTTATGGCTCATGTAACGCCTATATTGGCAAAATTGGTGAGGCCGCGGAACTGCTCGTCGAACAACGGTTGATGATCGAAGAGGATGTTGATCGCGTCGTTGCGAGGGCCGCTGATTGGGGAAGACCTCGGACGGACGTGAGACTGCCGAAATCTTTAAATCGTAGTGTCGAGAGGTCTGTCGAGTCGTAACGGCTGCGATGGCCGAAGAGCAAAGTTAGTCGTGCGCTAGGTGCTTGTGTTCAGGCCAAACGACTAAGTCAAGCTCGCCGCAGACGACGTCGATCACGCTCCTGCGAGACCAGCTAAATTGATACTTCCGATGCAGTTCTCTGTCCCGATCGGCTCGAGAGCGGCATTTGCCTCAGTCGGCGCCTCAAAGCGTCATGACCAGCGGTGGCTCGGTTCGTGGTCGGTGCAGGAGTCGTCACCAATGAAAGGTTGAATACCCAATGGACGCACGAAATCACGACGGCCTCAACCAGGAGCCCTGGCTTTGGCCGACTCAGGTCTGGCAGCAAAAGCTCAATAGGGTCAGAGCCGGTAAAGCCCTGAAGCCAGGCAAATGGAAAGGTAACGCTCGGTTGGCGGTAGCGTTGTCCTTCGATTCCGACCACGAGACTTCGGAGCTACGGAACGGGGGTGTTTCATTTGGAAGAATGAGCCAGGGCCAATATGGAGCCCGCTCAGGCATGCCGCGTATTCTCCGTATTCTCGAGAAATACGCAGTGCCTGCTTCGTTTTTCATGCCAGCGGTCTCAGCAATGATTCATCCGGAAGAAGCGGCGATGATAGTGGCCGCAGGCCATGAGCTGGGGATGCACAGTTGGATTCATGAGTCCAACTCCCGCCTCGATGAAAGCACGGAGCGTGAGCTAGCACTACGCGCCGCCAGTACACTAGAACATCTTTCTGGTATCCGTCCGGTTGGAATGCGTACCGCTTCCTGGGATTTTACTCCATCAACGTTGAAAATCGCGCGAGAGATGGGGCTGCTCTACGACTCGTCGCTGATGGCCGATGATGAACCCTACGAACTTCTCGAGGACGGTGAGCCGACCGGCATCGTTGAAATTCCAGTTGAATGGATCCGCGACGATTCAGCATACTTGGCGATGGACCGGACGGTCGGCGCGCGTCCTTACGGCGCGCCGTTGATGATCCTGGATATCTTTCGGCGGGAGTTGGAGCTCGCCTATGATGAGGGGGGGCTCTTTCAGCTTACGATGCACCCTCATCAAATCGGCCACCGCTCGCGCATTTTCATTCTCGAAGAGATTATCAGGCTCGCGCACTCCAAACCCGACGTCTGGTTCGCCACCCATGCCGAACTTGCTGCCTACTGCGCGAATGAGGCGGGTCTTGCTGCAGCCTCCAAGGCACCATCTTAGGGCTTGGTCAATCAACGTCCAGGTGATCAATAGCTGCGCACGCAACCCGCCTGGATTTTTAAGAGGAGGGGGTGCCTGAATCATGGGTCTCGATGATCGCGCCGGAGAGAAGCAGCCCCGAATAGTTTGCGACAGGGTAACAGCGACCACCCTCGGTGCTGGGACAAACCGAGACCTTACAAGCCTGCTCCATTATCAGATCCAGCCTGCCGCAAATTGAGCGCGCATCACATAGAGCTGATAGGCCCGAAGCGTGCACTCGTCAACAACATGCCACGGATCATCAGGACGCTACTCGTAAGCCGGAAAAACTACAGAGATCCGGTCGCAGCCAAGGAGATTTAAGCCCGGCGGGCAAAAGGTTGTGGTCGAAGGAAGGCATCGCGCAATAGTCGGTGAGATGGTCTCCGAATATGATCATGGTGCGTCGAGCATGCTTTATGATTTGATTCCAGTGCGCGAACTCGATGCGGGCCCTACTCCATCGCTGCATCAGAGGCCGAATAGATGGTCGCATTCGAGTACGAGTCAATCATCATCAAAACTGCTTGAACTTGGTGGGCTGCAAAGATGAGCTATGCCATTGTCTTTGAGGACCTTAGAAGAAGACTGTCGTTGACGCAGAGAAATTCAGCGCGTGTCCCGTTTTGGGCGTGTATGTGACGCTTGTGGGGTTATCGATGTATGACAGGCCTATGTTTGCATA
>NZ_AXAI01000064.1 GCF_000472425.1 Bradyrhizobium sp. Tv2a-2
GCATCGAAGACATGGCGCCGACTGAAAGGAACAAATCAGTTGCCGAAGGTCATCGCCGGTGTAAAGTTTACTGACGGCATCGAGGTCATTCCGACCACTGAAAGCCACGCCGCCTGATCAGGCCGCGTCACCCAGAATCAGCCATAGCTCGTGTCGGCTGCCTTGGGTCGCCGAATGGCGCTGCTCGCGACAGATGGGGTAAGCGTCTGTCAATCCAGCCAGCACCTGCCGTCAGCTCTTCGTCAGCTGGCCCAAGTATCATTCGAAGCGGGTTGATAAGCAGCCCGACGTTACCGCGCAGAGACTTACGCCGAATGAAAGGCGAATCGCCATGCACAATCCAATCAGTTGCTCATCTACATCGTTAGCCAAGCGCACCAACCGAGTCTGCCGGTGGACAGCGACAGCTTTACGGAAACACTGGCGAATCTTAACCCCGGCAAACGAGACCCCCACCTGGGGAGTTACCTGACAAAAAGGGGGGGGCACCGGCAAGCCGTATGCCTCCAATCCGAACAACCCGAGTACATCCGCTCCGCGAGGCCGAGCACGTCCCTGTGTCAATACAGGACAGCCGAATTGACTGGAGCGAATGTAGAAGGCATCTGCGTTGGGTTGACTGCCGAGTGGTTCCGCAATCTCAGCAGGAGTCCGTCAAGCCGAATGAACGCGTTGACACCCGGATCAACCATGCACAGGTCAGCGTCGGTACGGCAGCAGCAGTACGAGGACGAAAAGGCATGGCGGCTACGTCGGGGGGCAGGCAGGATCTTCTCAGGCCGACCTTGAAGCACAAAACGCCCGCCGTATTGTGGGACGCGGACTTGCAACCATCCGGAAAGGAGAAAGCATACAGCTTCGGAGAGCCGTCGAGCTTCGCGCGCATGTTGGGTAAAATCGCCGGCGACGGATCGAAGTACTTGCTCAGTTTGTACTTCGCCGAAGGTGGCTCGCACTCGGTTGCAACGGCTGCGTTCGATGGAACGACCACGCTCTTCGATCCGAACTATGGTGAATTTGCTGTTCCATCAGATCAAGTTGAGTCCTTATTCGAAAGCCTGGCCAATCGCTACCGGAACCCTAACGGGCAGCATTTATCAACAATCACCACTCAAAAGCTGTACTGAGTAGGGCGTGCAAGCCACCGTAAGCCGCGCCTTCCGTGAAGGCGCGGCTATGTCATCGATCCCGATGTTCTCAAGCGAAGCATATTGTCAAAAGACATATTGTCGAAAGTACGAAACTTTGATAGCCGGCTGGGAGCCGCACTGCGCATCGGCGGCCTCCGGCAAGGGCGATTGGCGCGGCGACCGCTCACCGGGTTGAATTCCTGAAGCGCCTCGCGCCGCCTCATTTCACCTGCTGATATATGGTTCTCTCCGTCGGCGTTCCGGCGCGACGTGGCCAAGCTCTCTCGTCCACGATACCAACAGCGCAATGCAGTATGGATCTCGTCAGGACGACCGCTGCAGCATCACACTCAACTCGAGTTCGCGCAGAGCCATATAGTTGCGGCGGATCCACTGATGCAGTTCGCTCGACGAATCGTTCTCGCTGCGCAGATAGCCAGTGAACGAAAAGGCTGGCCGGTCGACATACGTCCTCAGAAAGGCCGGCAACACGCATAAGCGGAGCGCGCGCGCATGATCCACGGCTCCAGGTAATTCGTGGCGAAGCACGAACTCATTTTGGATGGTGATCAGTGCCGATCGCGGCATCTGCCAGCGCAGTGACGCATAGCTGCGCAATGAGACCCGGTCGGCGCCTGCGACGAATAGGATGAATGGAGCGACATGGCTCCGGACTGCCTCCTCCACGAAGCCGATCTGATAGCACATCTTGAAGAATTCATCGAAGACATGGAACCCTAGGTCGATCACCTTGGCTACGCCATCGTCGAGGACAAGTCGGTCCATCAGCTGCATCTTGCCGTACGTATCGCCTACGCAAGCACGCTCGGTGATATCAGGCAGATAATCGCAGAGCGATGGCTCCCTCACGTTTATGTCGAATGACAGCGCCGCCCCGTCCTTGAGCAGCAGGAACTCACTCAAGAGCCGCGCGATCAGTGTTTTTCCGACCTGCGGGCTGGGTGAGCAGATGATGTAGACCGGCGTAGCTAGCATGGCCAGCGACACCGACCAGTTTCGTGAGCAATCCAGCCGCGCATAGTCGGAGCGAGCGGCTATTTGTCGGCGCTGCGGGTAACTGGCGCGGCTCCGGCCAGGTCGGTCAGCTTGATGCGGTCATACTCGCCCCAGACATTGGCAAGCCAGTGCCGGACATAGCCGCGCAGCACGAACGAGTAGTTCGCTCCCTCGTCCTGTCGCCCCTTGTTGCCGACAAACTTGAGGAACGGAACAGAAGCAACCTCAACCTGCTCATAGGCCATCTCGTCGAGTTTTGGAATCGTGAGTTCGGTCGCGTCGCTGATTCGGTTGAAATAGGATTGATATGTCGACTGATCCCAATTGAAGAACTGGGTGTCGTTGATGAAGTTTTTGACCAGGAAGTACTTTGCGTCCTTCATGAAATTAGCCGTCTCGGTGATCTCATCCAGTGACGCGATCGAGGGTCCCAGAATATGGAAGACCGCAAAAGTGATCTGGCCGGACTGCGCCGCATCCAGAAACCCTATATCGCGCAGTGAGCCCAGCGCGGGTGTCAGTAAGCCCGCGCGGACGTCAATCACGGTGACGAAGAGACCTGAGTGTAGCGTGTCGAAGATCTTCATCTGGTCCGCGGTCGTCGTCATGTCCACGACCTCGGTGAGATCAGGATGGAAGCGTTTGAGTGTTCCACGTGGTGATTCAGTGTCGAATGCGCGGGTCTGCACGTTGTGGGCACTGAAGTAGTCCAGAAGCGTTCGAGATACCGTGGTCTTGCCGACTCCACCCTTGTCCGCGCCTACCACAATCACAACCGGTTTTGCCATCGAGTTCCTTTGATGCGTCTTCACTCGCGATCGCGTCGCGCGACATGCAAGTCTTACGAAGTTGCTTTGGACGTGAACAGCGGAGAAGACAAGAGGTGATCGAAGAATTTGAGTAAATGCTCGTCTATTTCGATGCGCCTCGAGGTGGGCGACGACGATTGATGCTCCACTTCACGGAACTGACGTCAATCTCAACCGATAGAGATATTTGGGGACTTGAATCTTACGTTGCGTGAGGTTGTAGCCTTCGAAGGTGATATCCAAAGCAATCGCAGGTGCGCATTTATGGTTCGTCGTGAAATCAAATTCGAGCGCGTTCGCCAGCAATTATCAAGCCACTTGATGCGGGTGATGATTGATCAGGAGTGCGCACATTGTTGCGGGGGCCGGAGAGAACGCGCGATTTCTCGTAAGAGGCGTGAAGCAAGTGAATCTACAATGAGTCTCTTGTCGAAACGGAGGTTTCCTTATCAGACTGCGCTGATTGACCGGTCTCAACTCTTTGATGGATCATATGCATCGGGCTCGGAGCACGCTCGTTGTGTTCCGGTTGCGCGCGAAAGCAGCGCGAAGAAGCTGAAAGAGCATTGCGAGCCGACGCGCGGCAGGTTGCGCAATCCACTAAGGTCTGGTTCGTGGGCGACAATGGCAAGAGTGCGCAACGACCGTACGCGGACCCGGAGTGCTCAGGCCGCAGTCTACGGAACGACGTCGTGACGGCGCGGATGGCGCTTAGCGCCGCCTTGGACGAGATTTGTTGCGCTCCTGACATCGCTGAATTCTCAATTGCGTTGACGAAGCATGGCAAGCAGCTGCGAATGGCCGATCGCTCGACTTTCCTTCAAAAGGCGGGGGCCGATTTCCAATGTCGTTTTGTGAGCAAATTTGAGGAAGACGTCCGCGCCGGACGATCATGGGATTATGCCAGCATTTGCAACGTCGTGAGTCGGGCGGCAGGAGGTCAGGCCGGTGTGGAAGCGTGCAAGTCCATAGCAGGCCGGGTATCGCGGTTTGATGACGCCCTGATTGAGGCCATCGGGATTAAGACTCTTGCGTTCTTCGCATCATCATTCGCGCGGCACTTTCGGATCGGGGAATGTGGCAATGGAACAACTAGAATCGCGGAATTTTGTTGCCATCAGGAAGGAGCATTTCTGGAGCTGAGTGGTCAAAATTTGGCGGTGTTGGCAAATGGCTTCAGCAAGCGGCCGGAAGAGGCGGCCTGTCGTCGAGCAGCCATCGCGATCGCCCGTGAAGTCCTTCGCCGCGCTGAGGCGCCCGCCCAGCTCTCTCATATTACGCACCATCACCTGGCCGGCCTGGTAAATGGCTTCAGCAAGTGGCCGCAGGAGGCGGCCGCTCGCCAGGCCTCGGTCGCAATAGCTGATGAGGTGCGGCGCCGGGCTGGCCGGCTGTCTGATTGTCCTCAGCAGGGACTGGTGAATCTGGTGAACGGCTTCAGCAAGTGGCCGGGGGAAGCGGCTTGCCGCGAAGCCACCGCGATCATCGCGCAGGAAGTCATTTGCCGGGTCGCCCGTCTCCCCGACCACACTCAGCAGGGGCTCGCCAATTTGGTGAACGGTTTCAGCAAATGGCCTGCTGAGAGCCAATGTCGCATCGCCGCCGTCGCGATCGCGATTGAGGTCCTCGGCCGCGCCGCCGCACTCCAGGAATTCACTCCGCAAGACCTGGCGAACCTGGTCAACGGTTTCAGCAAATGGCGCGATGAGGCCGGTGCTCGCCACGCTGCAGACGCGATCGCTCGTGAGGTCCATCGCCGTGCTGCTCGGCTCTCCGATTTCAGTCGACAGGATCTGACCAATCTGGTGAACGGTTTCAGCAAATGGGAGGAGGAGGCCACCTGCCGCCAAGCTTCGCTTGCGATTGCCAACGAGATCCATGGCAGCGCCGGCCGGCTGTGCGACTATACTCACCAGGGGCTCGCGAATCTCGTTAACGGATTTAGCAGGTGGCCCGAGGAGACTGCCACTCGTCTGGCCGCAGTCGCAATCGCCGGTGAGGTCCTCCGCCGTGCCGCTCGACTGGCTGGTTGTACGCAGCAGGGGCTTGCGAACCTGGTAAACGGGTTCGCCAGATGGCCGGAGGAGGTGACCTGCCGTCAAGCCGCGGTTGCGGTTGCTGAAGAGGTCCTTCGTCGTTCCTCACGGCTTTCTGATTTCACCCAACAAGAGCTGGCGAATCTGGTGAACGGCTGTAGCAAGTGGCCGCTTGAGCCTGCCGCCCGCGGAGTCGCGGTAGCGAGCGCGGGTGAGGTCCTTCGCCGCGCCCACGGCAGCGAGCGGCTCTCTGGCTTTACCCATCGTCACTTGGCGAGTCTCGTCAATGGCTATAGCAAATGGCCGGAGGAGGTTGCCTGTCGCCAAGCCACAGTCCTGATCGCCAGTGAGGTCCTTTGTGGTGCCGCCGAGCTCTCTGGCTATCCTCCGCAGGGACTGATGAACCTCACGAACAGTTTCAGGAGGTGGCCGGCTGAAGCGACGTGCTGTCGCGCGATAACGCGCATCGCCAAAGAATTGCAAGGCCGAGAGTTCAAACCACGACGCCTGGAGCGAGCCGCCGTGAGCGCTACCCGAGATGCGACTTTGGATCCTGCTGGATCCGCAAACAAGGGGCGGGTCTTGCAGTATCCAGATCGGGCTTCGATTTTGCGGCGAGGCCAGCGAGGGCGCCCGCAGTCGCCGGTGGACGGACCGACCCAGGATAGTGAGGTGTTTCACACGCCACTCGCGCAAGACGGTCAGTAGATTCCGCCCGCCGCGGCAACGCCCATGATCGCTGCGATACGTTTACAATGACGAGAGAGCGGCGAACACCGAGGCCCTACTGAGGTATGGGAGCCAGTGGCCGCGCAAGACGATTTGAACCGATGTCGAACCGTATCGGAGGAGAAACCGATGAAACTCGGGTTGTTCTATGAACACCAATTGCCGCAGCTTTGGAAAGATGGCGTTGAGCAGAAATTGTTCTGTGACGCGCTGGAGCAGATCGAACTCGCCGACCGGCTCGGGTTCCATCATATGTGGCAGGTCGAGCATCATTTTCTCGAGGAGTACTCCCACTCATCGGCCCCCGAGGTCTTCCTAGGTGCCGTTTCGCAGCGAACGAGGAACATCCGGCTTGGTCACGGCATTTGTCTTTCGTCACCGAACTACAATCATCCAGCACGGGTCGCCGAGCGTCTCGCGACGCTCGATCTAATATCCGGGGGACGCGTCGAGTGGGGTACAGGAGAATCTGCCTCGCTGATCGAAATGCACGGCTTTGGGATCGAGCCCGAACAGAAAAATGCCATGTGGCGCGAGGGCGTCGAGCAGACCGCCAACATGATGGCGATGCGGCCGTACCCGGGGTACGAGGGGCAGTTCTTCAAAATGCCCATCCGTAACGTTGTACCAAAGCCGATCCAAAAGCCACATCCACCAATCTGGATGGCATGTTCCCGGCGAGAGAGCATTTTGCGTGCTGCACGTCACGGCGTAGGCGCCCTGGTTTTTGGCTTCGTGGAGGCCTCCCAAGCGAAAATCTGGCGTGACGAGTACTATCAAATTATCAAGTCCGAAGAGTGTGTGCCGATCGGTCATTCAGTGAATGCTAATATCGCCACCCTCAACGGCATGATGGTTCACGACAACGCCGAAGAAGCCATGCGTCGAGGACTCGATGGCTTCAAGTTCTTCGGCTATTCGATCGCACATTATGCGGTGTACGGGGAGCACCGTCCCGGTCGAACGAATTTGTGGCGGCGCTTCGAAACGATCAAGGACGACATCAAAGAAATGCCGGGCTCAGGCAGCATCGGATCCCCTCGGAGCGTCAGAGAGCATCTGATGGAGTATGCCGATATCGGTATCGACCAGATGATTTTCATCCAACAGTGTGGCCTCAACAAGCATGAACACATCTGCGAGGCGATCGAGTTGTTCGCCAAAGAGGTCATGCCAGCACTGAAAGAGGGAGAGCATGAACGCATCCGACGCAAAGATGAGGAGCTGGCGCCCCATATAGAGGCAGCACTTGCCCGGAAATCCTCGCTGAGCGATTTGAGCGAGACTGAAATTCCGAACATTGAGGCAATGGGAATCGTGCTCGAGCGCCATATGGGGAAAGACTACGCGGGTGTTCCCTACGCGGACCCAACCCGCGGAGGGGCCATTCCAATGGTCTCACGCGAATTGTTCTCCAAGGCCGCCAAAGTCGACAACTGACAAAGGCGCGATGGCACGTCCGAATCGCTCGACCTGTCGCGGCAAGGCGGCCCGGTTACATGAAAAGCGGCTAGGGTGAAGCTACCAAGAGGTGTCAAGCTAGCCAAGGAAGGGTATCGAATTTTGCGATAGCACGGTCACGGACAATGATAGTTTCGGATGCCCCGCCCCCATTTTAGAGGAAGGTTGGGGAAGGTGCGCAGAAGGAGAATCAGCGGCCGGGCCAGGCTCTCAGCCGTTTGAACGCTAGGTGTTTAGTCCCGGCATTTGCTGGAGCGGATTGAGTTTGAATCGTTCTGGCTGGGAAGTCCAGCATTTGCAGATGTATTCGTAAGGCGTGAGGCCCTTCAGGGTCTTCGGCCGCCGAGCGTAGTTGTAGGCGTTGATGAAGTCGGCAAGGTGAGCTTGGAGCTGATCGTGTCGATCGTAGTGGTAGCGTTGGACGGTCGCTTCCTTGATCGTGCGGTTCATGCGCTCGACCTGGCCATTGGTCCAGGGATGCTTGATCTTG
>NZ_AXAI01000065.1 GCF_000472425.1 Bradyrhizobium sp. Tv2a-2
GCCGACACGCTCGCCAACCACGCGCGTCGAGAGCCCAGCCTCAAGGCTCAACCTCACAATCTCGCGCACCTGGCGCATGATAACCCTCCTCGTCGGCATCCAATTCTCCAAGCTGTTTCCAGTCGGAGAAATGGCCCAACGATCAGGCCTCACACCATCGAAACTGCGCGCGATCAAATCGGAATGCTGCGCGGAGAATGCTCGGAATGCTGCGCGCGATCATTTCGGAACCCTGCGCGCCATCAACTCGGTACGGTGCGCACCATCATCTCGGAATCCGCATCCATAAGCACGTGTGTGCCTCCAAGGGCACATTTGCGTCAGCTTCTGCTTTGCTTTCCGATATACGGGACAGCAATGATGCCGGAAATCGATTGTGCTATCGAAGCTGCGCTTCATCTCCACCTGGCTGCAAGCGCCCGCCTGCACCTGCTACACCAGCAGGCCCAAAGCTCTCAAGTCTTTGGGGCGGTCGATTGAAATTTGGCGGATGCCCGCGCCACGGCACCCGGGCGTGGGCCATTTTCCGTTCGAAAAGCCCACTTCTAAGAAGGAAAAGGCTCGGGTCAAACGCCCACGAACATCGTTACTAGCGGATCGGGACCGACCTGACGTGAGGCGTGCCCATGAACGTTCTTGTCGAAAACGGCGCCAGACGGAAGAACGTTTGCCGAAAAGAAGCAGTCGCCAGGTTTGAAGAGGCGAGAACTCCCGTCTCGCAAGGTTATTTCTAATTGCCCCTGCAGAATCACAACCCATATCGGGCTGCTCGAACAATGGAAATCGTAGTTATAGCCCACCGGGCTACGACGGATTCGATAGTTACTGCACGGAGACGCCTCCGATAGTTGAATCTGCGGCGTGCCTTCGGTGAGTTGGATCGTTTCCTCGCGAAAGCGCGTGCGGCCGTCGGTGTCAGTAAATAGAATGATTTTTTTAAATCCGCTCATGACCGCCTCATGGTGACACAACAATTTGCGTCAGAACCGTATCGATGTTGCATCCGGAACGCGCTGTCCGGTCTAGCGCGATGTCGAAAGCATCACCCAGACTATAGCGGTCTCTTGAAACGCCCCGATCGGAACCGAATCTTCTGGTTTGGACGACCGCAGCAGTCTCTTCGCTGGCTTCTCGATGCCGTGCGCCAGCGGAAGAGCGCCAGCCGGAGAAACCGTCAGAATAGGAGATGTAGCGGCGGAATACTGCACCGGGTCAATTCTTGACGTCAGCACTGCAAGTTGATCCGAGATCCGCTTTGGATCCGTCTGCTGAGCATCAATGCCCCGGTTAAACCCCGCGAGAGGTCGATCGCGCCTTGATTTCGAGATTTTTATCTCGACGGCCTGGCGCAAGTGTCGCTCAATATCGGAGCGAAACCTGCGCAGGGACGCAATCGTCGGCTAAGAAACGAGAGGTTCTGGTAGCGCCAGACCATAGCACCGCGCGCTGATCATCGGCTTACTCGTGTCAATCGGGTCGCAAGGTCGGATCTAGTAACCCAAATCTAGATTAACCTCACGCCTCAGTGGCTTTTCCGTCGCAAAGTCCACCAAGTTCTCAATACCCCACTGCAGATACCCCTCCAGAACGTCATCGGCATTTGCTGCTTGGTCGTTAGAGCAGACTACGTTTGGAAGCTTGTGAACCTCCAAGCGTGGCAAGAAGCTGATCGGAAAGGCTCTCCCAAATTCATACCGCTGCCAGGCATCTGACGCGTAGCCACGCAAACGACCGGACGTAAGCGCCTCATAGAGGGGTTTCTCTTGAACCAGATTTCCACGAGCGATGTTGATGAGGAAGGCAGAGGGCTTCATAGCAGCTATTTCAGCCTTACCGAAGAATTGGAAAGCCTCCTTTGTATTGGGAGTTGCTAGAACGACATAGTCACATTTCGCAAGCACTGAGTGCAACTCGTCGACACCGTGCATTGAATCTACGTGTTCTACGGGCCGATCTTTGTTGCGACGCACGCCGAGAACGCGCATGTTGAAGCCTTTCGCACGCTTAGCAATCTCGCTGCCGATGCTTCCAACGCCGATCACGCCGATGGTGCGACCATTCAGCATGGCTGAACGATATTCGTCTGCAAATAGAGGAAAGAGTCGACGCCCATCTTGGGCTACTACTTGATGCTTGAATATGGTCTTCTTAGCGAGGGCAAGCACGAACATCATCGCCTGCTCCGCGACCGCAATCGCATTCCCACCCCGAATGTTTGCGACCTTGACGCCGCGCTGCTTAAACAGCGAGAAAGCACCTATGTTGGCGAGGTCGTCGCAGCCAGAATGCAGCCAAGAAAGCAGCTTAAGCTTGTCTGCAATTTCCAAGAGGCCTCTTGGAAGAGCCCAGCCGATGAAAGCATCTGCGTCGCGAGCGTGCGGCTCCAACTGCTGGTATGTGCTCTCAAAGCGAGAGAAGTAATCGCCTTCTGGTGCCACGATTTCCGTGCCACGCGGCAGCGCCTCTCTTATCTTGCTAATCTCATCCTTGGTCGCATGCCACAAGCAAAGGACTTTCATGGCCCCGTCTCTCCTTGGTAGTTTTAACCCTAAATGCCGCCGGGAAACACTACGAGGACTTTAACGCCGAATTTCACCGATGAATGCCATCAATCCATGGAAATTCTGCACATCCGCTTGGAGATCAGACGTTTTTTGCACCAACTCCACGACATGCACCTCAATACGAAGCGGATGTGAGCCCACCGGCCTTTGGCACTCGGCGCAAGAACTACCCCTTTGCGGACTCCGAACAGCCGCCTCGCTCCGCGGCTCTGTGACCCGAAAAGAGCGCCTACTATGAATCTGCGAATTGCGCGATCAAATCGTCAGCCACGTCGGCAGCGTTGAAGGTCCTCAAAAGTCGGCCTTGGACGCGGGATTCAGGCGGCAGCGCGTGCCTCATTGCACAAATCCATTAAGGAACATGATTACAATTTCGTGGAAGGCAATTGATCGTCGCTGATCCCGCTCGACCTACCGCTCTGAAGTCAGCGATCCCAGAGCGAGCTTCAGCATGTGTATTTGCATAGGCCCGAAAAGTGGACTGGCGAGGTTCAGCGTGGACCATCGTCAGCTGGCAGGAGGACTCTAACCGGAATGGCTCTCTTCCACGATCCGTTCGGCCCTTCGCCGCCGATGTCCACCGAAGACTACACCAAGCTTGCGAAGCGCAAGCTGCCGACAATGACCTGGCCCTATCTGTCGAGCGGCGCGGACGACCTCGTCACTATTCGCGACAATCGCGAAGGGTTCCGCAAATGGCGCCTGCGCGTACGCACCCTGACTGGCGCCAACAAGCCCGAGCTCAAGACCAACTTTTGCCGGACGAAGCTGGCGCTGCCACTAGCGCTGGCGCCCACCGGCATGGTGGGCCTAGCGCATTGGACAGGCGATGTGGCGGTTTCGAAAGCCGCCGAGTTATCCGGCACGCGGCACGTGCTTTCGACGGCGGCCTCTTACAGCATAGAGGAAGTGGCGGAGGCCACCGAGCTTGACCACTGGTTCCAGCTATACCCCTTCGGCGACAGGGACAAGGCGACGGAGCTTATGAACCGCGCCGCCTCCGCCGGATATACTGCCCTGTTCGTTACGGTGGACGTGCCGATCCTGGGCAACCGCGAAGCCGAGCGGCGCTCGGGCATGACCATTCCCGCGGAATTCAGGCTCGGCAGCATACTCGAGGCCGGCCTGCATCCTGCTTGGTGGTGGAATCTACTCGTACACAGGAGAACCGCTCCGATCCACTATGTGGCCGGACGCCGCTCCGCTGTCGCCGGCGCTATCGAAGCGGTGCGTGCTCAACAGCGTTACATGCAGGGTGACCTCAACTGGGATGACGTCGCCTGGATGCGCGACCACTGGAAAGGCCCGTTCTACGTCAAGGGAATCATGGACGCTGATGATGCGGCCAAGGCGGTGGACGAAATCGGCGCCGATGGGGTGGTGGTCTCGAACCATGGCGGTCGCCAGCTCGACAGCTGCCAAGGTGCCATCGACGCCCTGCCGGCGATCGTCGATCGAGTGGGAAACCGCTGCGAGGTGCTGCTCGACGGCGGCGTGCGACGCGGTAGCGATGTGATCATCGCGCTTGCGCTGGGCGCCAAGGGCGTCTTTATAGGCCGACCTTATGTCCATGCGCTAGCAGTCGGCGGCGAGAAGGCAGTGCGGCACGTGATCGACATCTTTCGCGAGGAGTTGCACCGCAACCTGATCCTGATGGGTTGCCCGAGCGTCGCAGCGCTCGACCGGTCTTGGCTGATTCCGGCATAGGAGCGCCAAACGCACGCGCCAACTTACCTCAAGTCGCAGCGCTCAAGCGCCCGGCAACGCTGCCGGGCGGACCTGGACCGACCAGAGATGGCGCCTTGCTTGGAGTCCAAAAGGCGTCTGGATCAGGTTTATCCTTGGGAAAGGCCGCCTTTCACTGAGGGATTGTTGGGGCGTCAATCATCCTCGAAATGGCGGCTACTGAACTCATGGTGCGGTCGGCGGTTCGCTCTTAGTGAGAGGGCTTCTTTCGACGCATCAGTCTTTGTGCTCTCTCCTGGAAGCGCACACAGGATCAGCGTTGAGAAGTTGCGTCGGCTAACAATGAGCATCGGGAAATTCGAGATCATCTTTGCGGTGTGTTCAAGCATCGTCCTTGCATTGAGCGCAGATAAGGCTATCGGGGGCGGCACGATCCGGAAAAGCGGGTCGCCAGCCCCCCTGTTTGGGCAAGTGATGCTCTTACCTAAATGTGCTTCCAGTTAGCCACCTTTCTTCTGTGTTCGGATTGCGCCGTGCCGGAGTAACTGAGACGCTAACCCAGGGAGCTAACGCCGAAAGTGCGGAAGATCTCACGTTGCCCACTGGGGCTTCAGAAGCTGCCGAACCTCTGGGGACGCCAAACGTAGATTTCGGGTCGAGACTCGCGGGATTGCGAAAGGCGTGAGCGTCGGACTGTGTTCGCAGAAACGCACCGCCGCCGGACAAGCATCGTGATCAAGCGACGACCTTACCGACGAGAGGCAGCACGAGCGTATCGTCTTGCCGCCATGCCAGTTCGACGGGCTCGCCTGGCGTGAGCGCGCGGCGCCCTGTCCTTGTGAGCTCCTGTGCTACGACTGTGGCATTCCCCTCGAGGCGCACGTAGTGCTTGATGACGCCGCCGAGGATGATGGAATCGATGGCCGTGCCCTTTATCCGGTTATCAAAGCCGTTTGCTTGCTGTTCCGGACGGAGAATATTGACATTCTCCGGCCGGACCATCGCCTTGACCTTTTGCCCCGGCGCCGCGAACGCGGCGGGCCTGGTCCAGATCTCGTCGCCGGAGCAGAGTGCGACCTTGAGGGTTTTCCCCATTTCCTTCACGGTTGCTTCCATCAGGTTCGAATCGCCGAGGAAGTTGGCCGCGAAGCTGGAGCACGGCTGGAAATAGAGCTCCTCCGGCGACCCCATTTGTTCGACCTCCCCGTCGTTCAGGAGAATGATGCGGTCCGACATGGTCAGCGCTTCCTCCTGATCGTGGGTAACATAGAGCATCGTGATCTTGAGCTCGGTATGGATGCGCTTGAGCTCGAGCTGCATCTGTTCGCGCAGCTTCTTGTCGAGAGCACCCATGGGCTCATCCATGAGAATGATCGAGGGGTTATAAACAATGCAGCGTGCAATCGAGACACGTTGCTGCTGGCCGCCGGAAAGCTCCTGCGGTTTCCTGTTTGCTATATGGGGGAGCTTGACGAGATCCAGAACCTCCGAGACCTTCTTCTTGATTTCGGCCGACCTCATCCTCCGCACGCGCAGTGGAAACGCAATATTCTCGAAGATGGTCATATGCGGCATGAGCGCATAGTTCTGGAACACCATGCCAAGTCCCCGCTTGTTGGCCGGAATGTCGGTGGCATCCTTGCCTGCGATATGGATGCGACCGGAGCTCGGTGCAATCATGCCGGCGATGAGATTGAGCATCGTCGTTTTGCCGCAACCTGAGGGACCGAGCAAGGTCACGAACTCCCCCTCTTCGACCGAAAGGTCGACCTGGTGAAGAGCCACCACGTTGCCATAGCTCTTGTTGACTTTCTCGAGACGCACCATCGTCATCTATTGCTCTCCTGGCGCTCAGGCTTTCTTTTGGAAGGCAGCGCCGATGAGGCAGATGATCAGCGACAGCACGGTAAGAAACGTAGACACCGCCGCCAGCACGGGCGACTGCTCCCATAGGATGCTGGAGAACATTTTGACCGGCAGCGTCGCGGTGTCTGTCTTCGAAATGAAGTACGCTATCACGACCTCGTCGAATGACATGAGGAAAGCGAAGAGGCCTCCCGCGAATATGGCCGGCCGCAGGAGCGGCAGCGTGATCTGAAAAAAGACTCGCAGCGGGCCGGCGCCCATAATAGTCGCCGCCGTTTCGAGCCTCTGGTCCACATGCCGAAGGCCTGCCATCGAGGTCACGAGTACGAAGGGGGTGGCGTAGACCGCGTGGCCCAGAACCAGCGACAGCTCCGATCCCAGGATGCCAAGGCGCGCGAAGTAAAGATAGAGGCCGAGCGCGATCACGATCAGCGGGACCATGATCGGGGACAGAAGGAACATGGCGATGTACTTCTTTCCCGGATAGTTGCCCCGCACTATGCTGTACGCCGCTGGCACGCCGATGGTCAGTGACACTACCATCGTGCTGACGGCTACCCGGAAGCTCCGCCAGGTCACATCCATCCAGTTGCTTTCGAAGAAAAACTTCTTGAACAGCTCGGTGGAGAACGACTGGGGAGGAAAGATCATCTCNTGGGCGTTGCCGAACGCCATCGGAATCACGACGAAGTNCGGCATCATCAGGAAGACATAGCCGAACCATGCCGTGACGGATAGAAGCACGGCCCCCGCGGTGCGCCTGGTGCCTATCGAGTGAGAGCGAGCGACCATGTTAGTGCGCGCCCCCGAAGACCTGCCTGCCGCCTGG
>NZ_AXAI01000066.1 GCF_000472425.1 Bradyrhizobium sp. Tv2a-2
CAAGATCAAGCATCCCTGGACCAATGGCCAGGTCGAGCGCATGAACCGCACGATCAAGGAAGCGACCGTCCAACGCTACCACTACGATCGACACGATCAGCTCCAAGCTCACCTTGCCGACTTCATCAACGCCTACAACTACGCTCGGCGGCNGAAGACCCTGAAGGGCCTCACGCCTTACGAATACATCTGCAAATGCTGGACTTCCCAGCCAGAACGATTCAAACTCAATCCGCTCCAGCAAATGCCGGGACTAAACACCTAGACCTGCAATGATGAAAAAGATCGTCAGTTAGGTCCAATAAGTCGATTGCGGCCCAGGAGGAACTCACGGGCGTCGATATTAGCGAGAGGGCCTCAGCAAATATCGCCCCCGGTCGCGCTGAGGCGAGCAGGCCCGCGACGCGGCGGAGCAATCAGCTCGGGGAATGGCTCGGACCGAATCTGTCACCGCCGCATGCTCTCGAATACATCACCACCACACCGATTGCTGGACTCTTTGAGCTCGGTGAGACGGCTTGGCACGAGATAGCCTTCCGCATCGCCGTCTTATCGCTCGCCAGGATTACGCGTCAATCACCGCAGGCCGCAGGTCAGGCTGCAAAGCGAGACTGCCGGTCCGCCGGTGGGCTTTTTCTTTGGGCCGATTTCTGTCACCATCCCATTCATAAGCGAGCGACAGGCAGAAGCGACGTGCCAACGGCTATTGACCAGATCGTCAACGTTTTCGTTTCCATGAGAAACCGCCTGCGGCTCGAAGATATGAAGCTGCAGCGCCAACGCGCCATGCTCGAGCTCCAAGGCCAGTCGGGAGTGAGCGTTCCTATTCGACAGCTCGAGCACGAGATCGCGGTAATCGATGCCGGGCTGCAGAAACTGCCACCTGATTGAGAAGGTTGACGCCTAAGATCAAACGCGAGTTGCGCAGGCGCTCAGCCATCGAGCCGGATATCGGTACCCCTCAAGTCCGAGCATCGGGTGTCGTCCAGCACCTTGCGCAACACGGGGGGAATGTCGGCCTGTCTTGACGACGGCCTCGCGGATCGCGACATTTGGCAGGGAATGGGCCGCAATTACCTCTGGCCCGCCAAGGCGACGCGACCAATGCCGTCATCGTCCTCGTTTGGCTGACGAACTGGTCCCGCTAGCAATCCGTAGCGAGGCCCAAGGCCGAACTCCACCTTTCGGCGGTGGCTCCGAATAAACGGCAGTCAAAAGCTTCGATCTCGCCGCGCGAGCAACGTGCTCCGTTAGATCATAGACCGCATTGCACTGACATTTGCGCCATAAATGGGTAGTGCCCCAACGATCAAAGGTGACTACTTCTGTCTAACTTCTTCTTTCCGCTCTGCCTTGGCGACTTGATTGCCGGCTGAGATTTCCGTCTGAACCTCCTGCGCTTCTCTGGGTCCGTGAAGACGTGATAGTCACCACAAATCCCGCCCCGTGTGTCATATCCGCAACCCGCTCTGGGTAAGGACCCTGCGATCGTCTTTGGCGATGCGGTCTTACATATTTGCGAACATAAACTTCGTCCTTATCAGAACAATAAAACGTCGAGCGCCCAACAACGCCCGCGTTCGGTTTTTGCGCCGCGATGAAATCTAAACACGCGCGGGGCGAGCCGCCAGACAACGGCGATCGAACAGTTGGTACGTTTCGGACGGAGGTGATGGACAATCGTCGCAGCCACTTCCGGACGGCGCATTTCGAATGCGTGGCGAATACCAAACCTTCCGATCCATTCCGCTGCGATTACCAATCCCTTTGGTCCGACCCGAGCGCTGTTTTCGGTGTCCGAATCTCCTTCAACCCACACGGAGGAGACTAAGATCAAAGTCATCACCGGCGGAATTTGCCGCGGAGCATTGGTTGCATTTGTTCGTCGAGGATGGCGTTGCCGTCTCAAGATCGAAATCTTCAAGCCGACCGCAGACTTCAAGCCCGCCAAGGCGTTCAAGACCCCGCTCAAGTGGACCGATCTTGCTGGCGGTGAGCAGAGCAAGCTTCTTGTGACCGCGCCCGAGATCGTCATTGCCGCACTCCTCAAAGCCAAGGTCGAAGCCTCCTCAACGCAGGCAAAACGGCCCGCGCGCAGGCCTGCCAGTGGGGGCTTGTCCAACGTCGGTCGCGGCATTCACCGCGACCAGCAGGGTGCGGCCACTTTCTGATCTTCGCGCAAGTTGCGCGATCGCACGAGGGGTTACTTGGCTGCGGAGCCCGAAATCAACAAGTCGTCCAGCTTCTTGCCGGACCGCAGTTGCGCCCGAAGCCAACGCGGTTCCTTCCCACGGCCAGCCCAGGTTTGGTCCGGATTGTTGGGATTGCGATACTTCGGAAGGACCTTGGGATACGGTCGGCGCGGGCGGTCATGCGCCTCCGCCGTAAGAACCGGAACGGAGATCCTTCTTAGACGATCGTCCAGTCTTGCTTTCTCCGCGCCTATTTTGCACGTGAGCTCCTTAACCACCTGCTCGTAAACCTTCCACAGTTCATCGGTAGACATTGTCTTCAGATCGCGGTTCTTCATTCTCTCCACTCTGGCTTATCCGCGGCCTGCCCTGAGTTAGAGAACTACGGTCTTTACTGAAAAGTGCAAGAATAAAAATCGGTGTCCAAAAATCAAAATGAGACGACCAGGGTCATCGTACGACACGAACAAATCTCTAACTAACATTGCGCGGCGGACTAACAACAAGCTCTTTCGTTGCGTTTGTCGGAGCGAGGCCCCAATTTTGCCAAATGTGCTTGCGTGAGGTGAGCGCAGTCTCGTCTCAGCGGGTTTGGTTAATATTGTCTTCGACGAATCATGGGCGTGTTTTCAGTTTGAGAGTTGGGGGCGGACACCGACATCATCCGGATGAAAATCGAGCGCGTGCGCTCGCAGGTCGGAAGGCAGCTCAGGTATATCGACAGCTTCGGCCGAGGCGTTGCTCCAGGGGATGCAGGCTAGGATTGAATTCTCTGCGCGCAATGCGGCTCTCTGAAGAGAGCTCAGCCTCAGCCTGGATCCAGAAAGGGCAAGGTCCTCGGGTGCCGGCGTTGGTTGGTGCGCAGGCTTGAGCAAGCCGAGCTTCTTCAATCGCGCAGTCTGCGCTAGACCATCACGCGGCGACCGCATTCAGGACCTGGACCCGATGTTGCAACGGGTCCGGTCGGCGACTCCGGATCTCCGCATCATCTGTCTTCACGGCAAGTTGCCCGTCGATGAGATCGACGACCGAATGATGAGCTTCGTGAAGGCGAGGCGGACGTTCTCTTGGCGACCAATATTGTGGAGACCGGCCTCAGTATTCCCCGGGCGGACACCATCGTCGTCTGCTGGCCCGAAAAGTTCGGTCTGGCGCAGCTTCATCAGCTACGGGGGCGAGTAGGACGAGGCGGAACTCATGCGTTCGCTTATCTGCTTGCCGAAAAGCGTCTGGCCGTTCTGGAGAGGTTCAGCAGACCCGCGGCCTCGCTGTCAGCGAGCGAGATCTCGATCTCAGAGGAGCCCGAGACCTCTTCCGGAGTGGCAGTCCGGCCGTGTGCAGGTGTTCGGACCGGTGTTGTACAGTCATCTTCTGAAATTAGCCTCGGAAAAGACCAGCGACAGAGCAGCCGACCTCTGGGTGCCCGATCTGAATCTGCCCCTCGCCGATATGCTGCCCACTAACTACGTACAGTCGGAAGCGGTGCGGCTCGAAATCTATGGTCGCGCCGCCAGGTGTTGGAGCGAAGACGACCTGGAGGATTTGGAAGAGGAGGCTGCGCGCCGGTTAGGCAAATTGCCGCCGGCAGCCTGCGACTTCTTTGGCGCAGCAAGGCTCAGGATTGAGTGCAGGCGAAGAGGGATCGTAAGACTAGATGTGTCGTCCGTGAAGAATGCAGATCGGGCTGGGGAATAAGCGGAATCGGTCTTGATATAGTATTTGATTTTGCAGGAAAGCTGGGCGTCAGACCTCGTTTTCCTGCGTTTTGGTATTTTGGTTTTTAGCGATTCGTGATTCCCTGACGGCGGGTCATCGACATTGGGGAAGGCGATGAGCAAACCGCGGGATGGTCGCCAGAAAGACCTGTTGCTTCCGGCGCTCGAGCAAATCATCGATATGGGCCATCCGCTGGTGCGGTTGGCGGCGCTGATCGACTGGAACGTCCTGGATGAGCGCTTCAGCTCGGTGTGCCAGGCAGGATCGGGGCAACCTGGCCTTCCGACGCGACTTGTAGCCGGCCTGTTCATTTTGAAGCATATGCACAACCTGTCAGATGAGGTGTTGTGCGCCCGCTGGATCGAGAACCCCTATTACCGTGTGCCTCGTAGCCGGTGCGTATCTGCCGGCAGAACTGTGTTGAAGATGGGAGTTGGCCTCCCGGAGCCGGCCTGCAGGGGCAGGCTTCAAACCACTCCAGGCTGCTGCGTTTAAGAGACGTGGTGGTGAGCGCTGGGGGAAAAGGCGGCGGGCTACGCCGTCAGGTGAGTGATGAGAAGATGAGCGCAAGCGAACGGCCGATGACGCATCGAAATGGGTCCAGACGCTGTCAAAACGAGCATCGTGGTAATGATGCTGGGAAGAGTGTGGGCGATACCTGCTTACGGTCCACGCGGCAGCCGGTGTATAGGTGGCATGATCTCATCACAGGCTTCAATCCGGAACGAGGGAACCTGGCTCGGGGTGTTAAGGGAAATCCGCAAGTGGCGCACACCACGAGGGAGAATACCAAAACCCGAGACAGGGGCGGAGCAGCCTGTAGTAGCGCTGAAGTGGCTGTAATGGCCATGGAGCGAAGGGGCTGCGTTATCCTGTCCGACATCGGACGCCAACCGGCTTTGTCGGGAGGAGCGTCATGACGCCGGACAAACCGTTGCCGATCACCAAACGTATGGTCTGGGAGGCCTACCAGCTGGTGGCAGGGAATGGAAAGGCGGCGGGCGTCGATGGCCAGAGCCTGGACGAATTCGCGCAGGACCTTGGGAATAACCTCTACAAGCTCTGGAATCGCATGGCGTCGGGAAGCTATCTCCCGCCTGCGGTCAAGCGCGTGGAGATTCCCAAAGCCAATGGCGGCATCCGCCCATTGGGCATTCCGACGGTCGCGGACCGCGTCGCACAGATGGTGGTCAAGCAGTATCTGGAACCGGGGTTGGATCGAGTGTTTGATCCTGACTCCTATGGCTATCGGCCGAGAAAATCAGCGCATCAGGCGATCGAGCAAACGCGCAAGCGATGCTGGGACTATGACTGGGTTTTGGACCTCGACATCAAAGGCTTTTTCGACACGATCGATCATGCCCTTTTGGTGAGAGCGCTTCGGAAGCACTGTCAGGAGCCCTGGGTTTTGCTCTACGTCGAACGATGGCTGAAGGCTCCGGTAGAGATGCCAGATGGGACCATCCAGAAACGGGAAGCCGGAACACCGCAAGGTGGAGTGGTAAGCCCGCTGCTGGCGAATCTTTTTCTGCATTATAGCTTCGATACGTGGATGCGTCGGACGTTTCCGCGCATTCCGTTCGAGCGCTATGCCGATGATGCAATCTGCCATTGCCGGACACGGCAAGAGGCGGAGCATCTGAAGGCGGTTTTGGAGAAAAGGTTGGCCGACTGTCATCTGACGCTGCACCCGCAAAAGACCCAAGTGGTTTACTGCAAGGACAGCAATCGACGCGGGACACATCCGCAAGTCCAGTTCACCTTCCTTGGCTTCACCTTCCGACCCCGTATGGCGAAGAACCGTTGGGGAAAGCTCTTCACGTGCTTCCTTCCCGCAGCTGGCCCGCAGGCGCTCAAACGCATGCGGGAGCGGATAAGGAGCTGGCGCCTGCCACAGCATGCGCCGCTTCCGTTGGCTGACATAGCCCGAATACTCAATCCGACCCTTCAAGGGTGGTGGCAGTATTATGGGCGTTTCTATCCAACGGAAATGTGGAAGCTGTTCACGTACTTTGATGAACGTCTCGGAGCCTGGCTCCGGCGGAAGTACAAGTCGCTCAAAAGGCACCGAGGACGGAGCTTGCGGCGACTGAACAGTATTGCGAAGCGCTATCCCTCTTTCTTCGTCCACTGGGCGCGCCTTGGCCACGCAACGGTTGGGTGACAAGAGCCGGATGATGCGAGAGTATCATGTCCGATTCTGTGAGGGGCTGAGGGTGAAACTCCCTCGGCCCACTCGACAATACTT
>NZ_AXAI01000067.1 GCF_000472425.1 Bradyrhizobium sp. Tv2a-2
CCGGCCGTCGGGCAGTGTCAGCTCGGACGTGCTGGCCAGAAACGTGTCGACCTCGATCTCGACCGCCCTGGCGAGCAGGTCGCGCGCCCCGGCGCGGAGGATATCGGTCAGTGGATCGTCAACCGCGGAGGGCTGACGAAAAGCAAAAACGTTGGTAGTCTCGGTCATGGCGTATCGCTCTCCTTGAGGTTCTGGCAGGCTCGACACCCGCCTCGATACGCCGCCTCTCTCAACCCGTCATCACCCAGTTTCGGCCATAGCTCCCTGATCAAGGTCCGCCGCCACAACGCAATATGGTGGCGCGGCATACGTCGCATCCCAATTGATGCGCAGCACCAAATTCCGCTGCCTTAAAACCTTTAGCTGCGGACCGTTGTCGACCAGATAGCCGCCGCGCACATTTTCAGATCAAGTGCGGTGATGGTTCCAGTATCACGCACGTTGCAAACCGCGGGTGCCGTGGAAGCTGTCTAATATTTCCGGCTCCAATTACAGCCGCGCTAGCTCGCATGAACAACGTTGCGCGGCAATTTACAGCGGCAGCAGACAGACTTGATAGAGACTGCTGCGGTCCTCCCGCTTCGGCGATCTGCTGGGTGGGCCAGAACCGCGGAGCGGCGCTTCAACTCACTTGTGATAGGCACATGTAGAGTTGCGGCAAAGTGAAAGAGTCCTCGGGGGGCATCGCCGAGGACTCAAAGTTCACATGGAGTGATAAGTGCTTTTATGGTCTCAGAAGTTGCGCTGAACCCGAATGTCGAGCGAAAGCGCGTTTTGGTCGTGGAAAGTCCAGTTCTGGACTGGCTGGGGAGCGCCCGGCGAGAAGGTCGAGAAACCGCTGAAGTTCTGATGCAGGTGGAACAACTGGATTTCACCCGAGAGCGTCAGGTTCTTGACAGGAGTCCACCGCGTGACCGTGCCGATCATCGCAGCACCGAAGTTCGGGTTGCAGCTGTATGTCGCCCCGAGCCCTGGGTGAGTGACGCCAAAGGCCGCGCAGAATTCAGCAGCCGCGGTGCCGTCGTACTTCAGCCAACCAGCACCGCCGTAAACGCCGGTCGACCAGTGGGGATCCCAGTTATGGTTGTAGCCGCCCCGAACGCCATAGGCTGTAGTCAAGTGGATAGCACCATCGCCGCCGAACGCCGTCGGCAGATAGACACCATCGCTGGTGGCGCCGAATCCGTAACTACCGCTGGGACCGAACTGACCGGGCACCCCGCCGAGCATCGCGAACGAGGGGGAGTTTGCGGAGGTAGAAATCACCTGCTTGGTCTGTCCTTTGGCCCAAGTTGTGTCGAACTTGATGTCGTCGCCTGGGCCAGTCGGGAGATTCCTGATCTGGAAAGCGGCCATCACGCTACCGCCGAGCTTGGAGTCCGGATGACCTGACAGCACCGAGTCGGTCAGAGCTGTCGCGCCCGAAACGGGAACACCCCCGGCACCAAGCACATTGTAAGTGCCGCCAACATGGTGCAGCGAGCCCGACAGCTGGAACAGGCCCCAAGCCTGATCGACGCGGATGTTGCCGTTAAGGTCAGGCCACACCCAGCCCTCGTACGCATTCGTGCCCAGCCCACTCGCGCCAATCCCTAGAGCGAGGTTGTACAATGGTGTGCGGTCATACTGCGTTGGATCCTCCAGACCAATCGTAGCCGAGACTCCGCTCCCGAACTGCGCCTGATATTGGATATTGTTCACGCCCGTAATGCTGTCCTGCCCCCCGATCAGCCAAGCAGTGTTATTGGCGGGATAACCACCCCACGGGGTTTGAAATGCCGAGACCGATCTTCCAAAGGTGAACCCGGCAAATTGGATGAAAATGAGGTCAACGTATGCGTAGCCGCCCCCGGCCCCCATGAGCAGGTTGGTATTGAAGCCGCCTAGGGAAGCCGGCGCCGCACCAAGAGCTGATGGATTGGTAGTACCGAAGTTATTAAAGTCAAAGTAGGCTTGGCTAAACGTGCGGACGACACCGTACTCGGTGGCGGTGCGAGTATCAACGTTGAACACGAAGCGCGAACGGGCGGTCAACTGATCGGCGAAGCGATTGCCCTGAGCCAAGTCGCCCGACCAGGCCGGCCTATGAGAGCCGCCACCGTTGAGGATGGTCTCAGCCCGCACAAAGCCGCCGAGCTTGATACAGGTATCGGTACCGGGAATATACCAAAATCCGGCTCCGTAGAGAGAGCAGATTCTCACGTATTCGACCGCCTTGGCCTTCACGGGAAGGTCGGCCGCTTGTGCCGCAGCCATGGTAAAAAGGCTCGCTGCTGAGCCGAGCATCAAGCTCTTAACCAATTTCATGTAATCCCCTCCTAGTTGCCTCATCTCCGAAGCGGCCGGCTCAACACTTCCGATGACCGACCGCTCTCCCCCCAAACAACCCGACCGACGACCATGGCGTTGAACCGCCAAGTGATCGCTCTGAAACGATCGGCATCGCGCCGCGCGGAGGACTCCGCCCTTCGCGTAACCACGGTGACAGATCGCGTCAGTGAAAGGCGTGTGAACTTGGTACGGAACGAACAATCGTCAGCGGTTGCTAATTAGATTGTGCTCATATTGAGTCACAAAGGTGCGCTGTGTACCGTCTTTGGGTATCTTCACACCCGTTGAAATGAGCTGCTGACTTGGAGGCCGGTGGCAGACTGCCCGCCCCTCTTTTGGAGATCCTCCATTCTGGTTGCTTGGCTCACCTGCAGAGGCTCTATGGTTGTGCGGCCCCCATTACCGGAGAAGAATATTGTCAGGGTAGTGCCGCCGAATCAGTTCGGGGATGGGTATGGCAGGCGTCAGGCAATGGTCCGTGCGTTCGAGAGCCTGGTCGCGTTGTCGAGCGCCTTCGACCTGTTCTGCGGCAAGAGACTCGTTGTGGTGATCCGATCTTTGCCGCCGGTGTTATATCGGCAGGGCAGATTCGGGCTTCTGGCGATATGCGGACGGCCAGCACCCCGACGATGACTTCTGGCGGCATAAGGAGATTGCAGCGGCCGGAGGGCGGCGCCGGCCTTTTCCCACGGGCAGCCGGTGCACACCTTCGACGACTGCGGATCACCTTCACCGGGTTGTTGCGAAGCGGGCTTGGTCCGCACCGCGGCGTGTCAATGTTCGGAGCGCTCACGAGAATAATGATCTCGCAACGGCCTGGACCAAAGCCTTCCGTTCGGCATGCCTGAGACAGCTTCAGCTATTCAGACCTCAGGTGCAGACCTCGTTTGCATCAGACCGTTCGTGGGCTCCTGTTCACTATTGACAGTCTTTTGCGTGACGCGACCGTGCGCTGCTGTCGCTTTCATCTTTTGCGTTTCGGAACTTAATTCGGGGATTGGAACAACGGAGCGATCGTTCGCGCCCGCCAGTGAAGCTTCGAAGCCTCGCGAGTGGATACGTCGATCTGTTCTTGACGTTTAAACCCCGATAAAAAACGCAATGTCTCAACTAGCTAACGAGGGACGGTCGATCCACATCGAGACGTTCGATGTATCAGTCGCGCTTTGAGGAAACGCCCGCAGTTCAAAACTCATTGGAAGATGACACTGGCTTACTGGTCAGTTCAACCGCGACGCTGACCGCCTTACTGAGAGCTGCTTACAGATTTCCTACTTAACTTAATTACTCGGATATTCGCAATTCGTAGCTAGAACGGAGTAGATGAATCAGAACGACCAGCTGACCTTTGACTCGCCGATTCACTAGCGACAATCGCGGAGGCATACGCGTCTGAAATGAGCTTGTAGCAGCCGCATGCTCGTTGCTCGAGACATTTGCGATCACCGATCTGCAAAACGCCGCGCATCTTACGAATCAACCCCCGCTCCTCGAATCGAATGAGCGTCTCCGTAACTCCAGCCCGGCGCAATCCCAAGACGGACGAAAGATAGTCGTGGGTGACTGGAAGGACGTGAGCGTCAAGAGCATCACTCGCCAAACAGAGCCAAGTCGCAAGACGCTTTTCGCGATCGTGCCGAACCCCGCATAATCCTGTCTGCGCGCAATGCAAGGTCAGCGCTTGAACGTATTGAACAAAATGATCTCGGATCTCGGGGCGCATATTCATGGCCCGACGCAAATCCTCGACACCGATTCTGTGCGCGCATCCGCGGAAAAGCACGACAGATTGGTGCGTTGAGAGATGTCCTCCTACCAAGAGCGAGACGCCGACCGCTCCCCGATGTCCAATCACCGCCGTTTCAAGAATGCTTCCCGCCGCAACTATCCTCAGCGACACGAGGCCTGATTCGATAAAGTAGACGTGATCAAGGTGCCTTCTCGGCTCTTGCAGAACCATGCGCTCTCTCAGCACGATTGGTTCTAGGAAATCCCCGATCACCGCGAGGTCTTCAACAGACATCCTCGCCAGAATGGCATTCTTAACAAAGGACCGCGTACTGGAACGCACCGCACCAGCCTTGTGTAGAATCGGTTGTGTGCCAGACGCCCGCTTGAGGACCACAACTCCGGAGCTGTCAGGCACTTTAAGGAAGCCAGCTACGTGGTCGGTCATGGTGCGGTCCGTCTCCTGCCATGCACTCTAGTGGGGCAACCCTGTTGACCGTCACGAATTATTGACAAGTAACCGTACCAGCACATCGATCTGGATTCATGCAATGAACGGGCCACAACGATTAAATCCTGCGTCGACCCAGCTTTTTCCGATGAATTTAATCCGATCCGGCATTGCCCATACCAGCCCTGTAAGGGGGCCGAATGCCACCTACCTCGGAGCGGTCAACGGTGCTTTAAAAGCGCGTGGCACCTACTCGTGGCACCTACTCGTAGACGGGACGCGATGAAGCTGAACTCGCACCTCATGCACGATGCGAGGTTTCCATGAACTCAGCCGACTGGACCTTCGCGGACAAGACAAAGCACGAGAGACGATCCGAGTTTCGGGCCAGATTGTACGCCTCGACCGGCGACATTGGAGCATGATCGGCGAAAGTGCACAGCGGTTGCCCGAAAACTCATGCGGTCAAAACGACCTAACGCGATGACGGCCCAAGAGACTCTCCTCGCGCTTTAGGCTTACTTTCCAAGCTTGCCGAGCTCTGCGGTCAGCTCGGGAACGGCCTGGTAGAGGTCCGCGACCAGGCCATAATCGGCAACCTGGAAGATCGGCGCGTCCTCGTCCTTGTTGATCGCGACGATCACCTTGGAGTCCTTCATGCCGGCCAGATGCTGGATCGCCCCGGAAATACCGACCGCGACGTAGAGTTCGGGGGCCACCACCTTGCCGGTCTGGCCGACCTGCCAGTCGTTCGGTGCATAGCCGGCGTCGACCGCCGCACGCGAGGCGCCGACACCGGCGCCCAGCTTGTCCGCCAGCGGCTCGATATATTTGGCGAAATTCTCCCGGCTCTGCATGGCGCGGCCGCCGGAGACGATGATCTTGGCCGAGGTCAGCTCGGGGCGGTCGCTCTTCGCGACTTCCTCGCCGACGAAGGACGACAGGCCGGGGTCAGCCGCAGCCGCGGCATTCTCGATCGAGGCGCTGCCGCCGGCGGGCGCCGCCGCGAAGGTCGAGGTGCGCACCGTGATGACCTTCTTGGCGTCCTTCGACTTCACCGTCTGGATCGCGTTGCCGGCATAGATCGGCCGCTCGAACGTATCTGGCGACACCACCTTGATGATCTCGGAGATCTGCATGACGTCGAGCAGCGCGGCGACGCGCGGCATCACGTTCTTGAAGCGCGAGGTCGCGGGCGCGACGATCGCGTCATAGTTCCCGGCAAGCGNCGCGATCAGCGCGGCCAAAGGCTCCGCGAGATCGTGNGCGTAAGCATCGCCCTCGGCGAGCAGCACCTTCTTCACGCCCGTGAGCTTGGCGGCGGCTTCGGCGGCAGCCTTGGCGTTCTGGCCGGCCACCAGCACGTCGATGTCGGCGCCAAGCGCTGCGGCCGCGGTGAGCGCCTTGTTGGT
>NZ_AXAI01000068.1 GCF_000472425.1 Bradyrhizobium sp. Tv2a-2
GGTGTAAAGTTTACTGACGGCATCGAGGTCATTCCGACCACTGAAAGCCACGCCGCCTGATCAGGCCGCGTCACCCAGAATCAGCCATAGCTCGCGAACACGACGGCTTTCTTTCTCAACAATTCACAAATGACGGGCGGCCGTGGCTCCGGGGCACCCGCCGCCCGAAAGCCACCAGTGTGTAGTTTGGACGGCTTTCCGCAAACGAGGCGCCTGTTACTCGAAACTTGAATGTGACCCACGCCAGTCGGGGCACTCGTAAATTGGACGGCAGGTTGACCACGAGGCCCGCTTTCAGACCTTCCGCAACAGCGGCATGCTCGTTTTCTCTCATGGCCTTGGTCTGCGAATTGCATGCTCATTCGCATGAGATCCAAAAGCCCACTCCATGATGCCAAACACTGGCGGACGCGTGCAGAAGCGACGCGGACCAAAGCGGATTCGTTTCCCTACGGCAGATCCAGAGACAGGCTGCTCAAGGTCGCCTTGGAATATGACAAGCTGGCTCGGCTCGCAGACGACCTGCGGATGCTCGGCGAAGATCGCGATCCGGAGCCCCATCGCGCCTCCTGATGCTTCGCCATTTTTTCGACGACAGCCGCAATCGGAGCGCCAACCTTGTTCAGGGGCTCACTGCTCCGCGCGGTTTCTCAACCGTTCCGTCCGCCACAAGCCTCGCGTCCGAATTCATGCTGACGTCGGAATGCGATTGAACCTAGGCAGCGGACTTGGCTTCATCTTGATCGCCGGTGCAAAACAAACTAAGCGCGCAGCAAGGCCGATGCACATGCGCGATCGGGTTTGAAGCTCAGGTACCGCGTAGACCCGACACTATCGCCGATAGCCTTTTGCGCGGCACATTAGTTGCAAGACATGGTCTGGGGCCAACACGGTCCGGCGCCGCGACAAGCCCCAGCCGGCCCGACGCACCTTTCTTACCCGGCAAGGTGCGTCGGGCTTTTAGCTTATTTCAGCGTAGATTGGAGACGCGCGGCTCAGCTGGACCGCGAATTAAGTTAGAGTGTTGCAGCCTGTTCGTTAGCCGACAAAAATTGTTTTCATTCACGGTGGGGAACCCCAAACGATCATGCTGCCGGGGACGCCATCAGTTGAGAGGACGGCATTGGCAGCTCGTTTGCCGAATTAATTTAACAGTCGAGGATTTGGAACATTTCAGCCGGATCGACGTTGTCGGCCGTCCTCTTACCGGATAGGGCTCCTCCTGTGATTGATCTCGAGACGGCAACGCTTGTGCGCGCGCTCCTAAACGAAATCTGCGATAACAAATGTAAGCACGATCACGGCACACAGCCTCGTGTTAGCTCTGGGATCGTCCAGGGCGCAATACATCGGGAACCGTCAGTTGATGACATCGAGCGCTACCTCAAGGATGCGCCGATCAATGGACCCACGATGTGGCGATGACTTTGATTGCTGCTGTCGGGATTGTATTTCGCTCACGAGAACGCCCCGAAGAGCCAGCAGATGCCGGCCCAGATGAGTGCGCAGAGCTGGACCATCATAATCGGCCACAAATTCCAGGCGTGGTGCTGCCCAATATCGGGCGGCGAAACGTGACGGGCTCTGCCACCTTCAATCATGCGTAATCTTGATTTGCGCCAGTACGTCATTGATATTCCATCCTTGCGCTGCGCCGATCAGTCAGAGCCACGGCTTCGACGACGGCAATCGAAGTTCACCCGACCGGGCGGGCGTGTCCCGATGGCTGAATGATCGCGTAGCTCACCTCTCAAAGGCGAGCCGGCAAATGTTTGTCGCAAACCAGCTCTGGGCGTGGATTAGGTCATCTCAGTGGATTAGGTCATCTCAACGATCCAGTGATCGGTGAGCCTCCAGCCATCCGAACAATCGATGAAGTCGTAGCCAATTTCGTCCACGTGGTGGCTCTCCAACGGGCCGCCTCTATCGGAGTCCATTTATCGAGCGCCTCGGGCTGTCGGCGTGCCGCAGCCCATCGAACAATTGGGACATCGCGACAAGGCGTGCGTCGTGAGGATGCCGAATTGATCTGCTTTCCATTGTCCCGACTCAACGCGCCGTCAGCCACTTCAGATCGCGGCGATCTCACCGGTCGGCTCGAAGCTGGCGGCGCTCGCTCGCCTCGGACTCCGCGTGGCTGTGCGGCCGCGGCCAGCTTCAAAGCGGGACCGGTCAGCCTTAAGTTGAGTACGTTCTCATTCAACCTCCGTTGTGGATGACCAGGGAACCTCTGACAATCGCGACACGCTTCATCTGAGCAATTGACGTGCCGCACGCTGCGGTGCCGTACGTCGTGTCAGAAGACAGGAAAGCAGTCCATTTGCCCTGACCCAGCGGAGTGATTTGGTTTCATTGGTCTGGTTTCTCACATCGACGTCTTCATCACGACATGCCGGAAATAACAGGCAAATGAAGCCGGCGCCTCGCCAATGAGACAACAATGCACTAGAAGATGTCACCGACCAACGTGGCGAGGACAGCGCGCTGCCGGCCTTTCGCCGCCGGCTCACCTCGCCTTCGACTGAAAACCACGTTGCGACATCACTCGTTTTCTTGGAGGAGCTACTGAAGTGGCGATGGGAATTGTGAAATGGTTCAACCCGACCAAAGGCTACGGCTTCATCAGGCCGGATGATGGCGGGCCTGACGTGTTCGTACACATCTCTGCGGTTGAAAGGGCTGGTCATAATACGCTGCCAGAAGGCGTAAAGATCAGCTACGAGCTCGTGCCGGGCCGCTCGGGAAAGATCTCAGCTGAAAAATTGCGGCTCGCGTAGCTTGCTGCTGGCCAAGGCGTCGCGCTTATAGGCTTGAAACAAAAACGCGCAGCAGAAGCTCCGCGTCTCCGGCACCGAACCAGAGATACATTCGTAATCGTGTATCGACCTTGCTGGTCGAGGCAGGGTGGCCTGATCACCGGCTCGCTACGTCGCGTGTTGAGCGCATCCTCCCTGAAGCTCGAGACGGCTGCACGAGCCGCGACGCACGTGCTCCAACAGGAAGCCTTAAGACGGCGACCTGTTCGCGCACTTCGAAAGCGGCTTTCGACTTTAATGGTTTCGTGCTCCGCTTCTGACACCCGAGGATCGAGGAACGAGCTCTGATCATGCCAACTCAACCTCGGTCCACATAGATGACGTATTCGATTGACGGCGCCTTTGGCCGTTGATGTGACAGGTTCGCTTCGGATCATGAACCTGTTTCTCTGGCGATGTGGCATCCCGAGTTCTCGGCCATAATTGGGCAGTTCACGGCCTTCTTTGGGTGAGCCTCGTGGGGTTCACTTCGTTATTGAAGCAGTTCAATGCTGATCAATCAGGTTCGCGGCCGTACGAAACTCGGCCCGACCGCATTAAACAGATGTGTGTGCGATGTGACGCCTTTCCTTAAAGGTGATACGGGTCTGGCGAAGCGCTGTGTGGTATGCGGCTCTGAGCGTCGCGCCGCCATCGGAAACGCGGTGCCGAGCCGATTGCAAGCATTGGGGGGGAGGGAAGAGAGCTATGGCTGATTCTGGGTGACGCCGCCTGATCAGGCCGCGTCACCCAGAATCAGCCATAGCTCACTTTTGCCGCTGCTAAAGCCGAAAATGAAAGTGCCGCTTTGACCCATGGCGGAGATGTTGACGCCGAGCTCCTTCAGCGCGCTTCGGGAGACTTCCGCGACGCGGACGCTCAGATTGATCTGCAACGACCCCGCCACCTGGATCTTATTAATCACCGTCGCGCCGGCACCGAGAAAATGCTCAGTCACTCTCATCGCGGTATCCACTGCCTCGGCATTGGGCGCCGTACCGCTAAGGATCGCGCCTTGCGGCGTATAGTTGACCTTGATAGGGTACTCGCCGATCTGGGCCTTCAACATGGCACGCAGATCTTCAATTGGTTGCGTGACGACAACACGCAACGCGACAAGAGGCTCCCCGTTGTCGTTCAAGGCGAACAAGCTTGTTCGCCCGGATTTCTTGCCAAAAACGAAAATCGTCCGGTTCGACGCCGCCTGAAAGTCCGCGATCGTCGGGTCGGCTACAAATATGCTTGATGCCGGCGCGGACAGATTAATTGTGTTGCCCAGCGAAGAGGAGAGGTTCAGCGTTCCGCTGATGCTCTCAGCAGGAGCGCGCGTTGGGTCTCCTTTATTATCTCTCTCTAACTGGGCCGCGGCGCCAACTGGAGATAGAAGGATTGCCGCGCAAAGGAGGTAGAAAAGACAAGGAGGAATGACTGACCGCCACTTGCCAACAGCGATCAGCTGTGGATCGCCGTTCGAATGACTATTCCGAACGATCTTCAAGGCTGTCTTCGCTTTCAAGCTCGAGTTCCTACGCGGCCGATGCCGCACCATTCAATTCAAGGATATAGCCGATGGCGCGCGCGGTCTTGATCCGTAGCGTCGCGCCGGACTGGCTCAAAAGCCCGCGCAGGCGATAGATGCCGACCTCAAGCGCATTGATCGAGACGTCGTTATCGAATGCATATAGGCCGTCCTCAAGTGATGCGCGGGGCACGGTGCGGCCTGCGCGGCTGAGCAGATGCTCTAGAATGCACACTTCGCGGTGCGCTATCTTTAGCGGGCGGCCACCGACGGAAACCTGGCGGCCAATCGGATCGAACTTGAGATTGCCAAACGTAACGACAGGGGCTGTCATTTGTGTTGGTCGTCGGAGAATAGCTCGCATCCGGGCGACCAGCTCTGCAGTACAAACGGGCTTAGGCAGGAAGTCGTCCGCCCCACCGTTGAGGATTGCGATCCGCCGGCTGGGATCGTTGAGGCGGCTCATCATCAGTGCAGGCATCGAGCCTCCGTCCCGTCTCAATTGCTTCAGCCAGTCCAAGCCGTCTCCATCCGGCAGGGCCGACTCGAGCAGGAGGATGTCATAGCGCGCGCAACCAAGCGCCGCTGCTGCCTCATCCAGTGTGCGTGTCACATCAACGGCGAAGCCACAATCCAAGAGCGCTCCTTGTACGACCCGCACAGAATCCGCATCATGATCAACGAGTAGCGTTCGCATTCATCGTCTCTTATCAAGTCACGCTAGAACGACTGAGCGCACAGCGATCGACCATAAGGTCGAGCGATAATGACTGCTTGAGCGTCAGCGTTAACGTCGGAAGCAGTGATCGTCGAAGAACAGCTATAGGGTCCAGGGTTAAACTAACCCCATCCATTGTCCGAAAAATTGGCAAGTCCGAGAATCTGCTTTAGATCGTGTCCATCCTGGCCGACGCCAATGGGCCTTGGTGCCCGTATGCGAGCTATGGCTGATTCTGGGTGACGCGGCCTGATCAGGCGGCGTGGCTTTCAGTGGTCGGAATGACCTCGATGCCGTCAGTAAACTTTACACCGGCGATGACCTTCGGCAACTGATTTGTTCCTTTCAGTCGGCGCCATGTCTTCGATGCGGCGTCGATCAACTTGAACACCATCAGCTTCGCGGTTTTCGGCGAGAGCGATCCTTTCGTTCGCACCGTCCGGTGCCGCACCGTGGAGAACACGCTCTCGATCGGATTCGAGGTGCGCAGATGAGCCCAATGCTCG
>NZ_AXAI01000069.1 GCF_000472425.1 Bradyrhizobium sp. Tv2a-2
AAAACCGACCGAGCGTACCCGGCTAACCGTTACGTCGACGCTTTCTCAGCCGGTCGCCTTGCGACGAGAACACTGCTGACACACTGGAACACTGTTTCGCGCCTCTGGTTGCGTAGGTGGGGTTGGCTGCGAATGATTCCCGTATCTGGTCTCGACTTCGACTCTCGCTTCTCTAAGACGATCGACTCGAGGTCTAGCTCGTCGCCTGGGCGAACAGCGTTCGGCAGCCTCAGCTCATCATAACCTAGTCCGGCAAGCGCACGGAGTGGTGGCTGCACTTTATTGGTTAGAAAGATGAAGATCGAGAACGTGTGGGCGGCAGATGCCGTCAATCCCCTAAAGACGGAACGAGCAGCAGCCTCTTCATCGATATGGAAGGGGCGGGGGTCGAACTGCTTCGCGACCTGAATGATTTCGGCCTTAGAGACCAGATAGGGACCAGCCTTGCGGCTATCACCAATTTCGAAATCCTCAAAGTATCCGCTGCTCATCGGTCAATCCTCTACCAAGCGAAAGGGGACGAAGGGAGGTGCTGACTTTATCCACTATAGCCTGACGTCGGTCAAAATGGCCATGTCGCCTTGTGGCCCGTTAGGCGACCATCGACGGTATGGTGCAGAAGTCCGCTGTTGGGCGCAAAGCAGACGGGCTCTCGAATGACCCCCACTTGCTAGGTCCCGCTATCGAGCCCAATTGATTAGCCGGACGAGGATATAGGGGGCGGTCAAAAGTTTGGAGGTTGATTCCCGTCGACCGGTGGCCCTCGTTCACGCGCAAAAAGTTCAGAAATAAATACAAAAAACCCACTTGGCTTGGCAGAGGGGGTAGGGAGGAGATCTTGGAACGAACGCCACGAGGAACCCGCCGCTCTCATGGCGTAAACGAGATCACAGCCGGACAGCCCAGCGTGACGTAATGGTTGGAGGACGAACAGCACGCAATGCGGCGCCGGTCGATCCGGCGATCAGGACAACCCAAAAGGGCCATACCATCACCGAATGCGTACCTGATCCGCGGAGCGCATTATGGCCAGCGGTCGTGGGTACCGCGCTGACAGGCCGAACACATGGCTGCTCCGACCAACGCCGCAAGTGAAGCTTCTCCTTGCCAACCCCGAGCCGACGACGAAAACCAGCGTTCGTCTATATGTCGGCTGTCGGGGGTAAAAGCGGACCTAGCTTGAACAGGCCACGACGTCCGAGTCTGACCCGAGCCGACATAAGCGGCAAGATTTCGCTGCCGCGCACAAGCTTATAGGTGAGCGACCGGTTGAACCAGACATTTGTGATGGCCGTCACATAGCGACGAGAGCGGTGATGCTAAATATGGCCGCAGGCGCGGATGATAGCGTCGGCTAATTCAAGGGAGAAACGTGATGACAGGATATGCAATCACTGCAAAGAGCGAAGCTCTGGAGCTGCACGAGTTGCCCTTCGAAGAGCTCGATGCGGTGGCTGGCGGTGACTTGAATATTGGAGTCGGCGTATGCACCAAGTCCAGCCAAGAGAGTCAGAAACAAGATCCGCTGGCCGACATGTTTAAAGCGCTTATGCAGCAAGGGTAAGCGCGCTTTGCAAGTGAGCGACGGTGAGCGATTTTACATAGCGCCGACTATTTCAAAGGGAAAAACGTGATGACTGCAAATGCAATCACTGCAAAGAGCGAAGCTCTGGAGCTGCACGAGTTGTCTTCCGAGGAGCTTGATGTGGTGGCCGGCGGTGACTTGAAAATTGGAGTCGGCGTATGCACCAAGTCTAGCGACAACAACGAGATAAATTCTCTCTTTGCAACAGCTAAGGATGCTATCCAGCAGGCCAAAAATTAAAAGGAGAAGCCCCCTCCAAAGGACTGGTGGTACCTGCGTCGAGGCGGAGGCGGCTCGCGAGATCGGCTGCCGCTCATGCCTCAAGACCGCCAAGACGCTCGGTGTCGACGTATCTGGCGGGGGCCGCGAGTCACCGCGCGCACCTACCGCGAATGGTGGTTGGTTGCTGCAATTGCTTACGGCGGCTAGTGGCCCACACCGACGAAATCCGCCTGCCACCTATGTCGGCTCTGAGGGGGTAGACCGGACCTAACAGAGATCGGGTAAAACCGTCGCGATTGACCCCACGCGGACATGCGTTGATCTAGATCAACGAGAACGATGCGTTGCGGAGACACGCTCGGTTGTGACGCGAAGGGAAAAGCAGCGGGTTTTTAAATTCGCGCCTTCTGGGAGGGATCGTCCATTTTTATCGTCGGGTTGGCCGTAATTTTCGGCGCGATCAAATCTTCGCCGTCAAGGCCCCGCGCTTAGTACAAGCGGCGAAGGTCGGCGAAACTGTGTGCATTTTCTTTGGTGTCGGCGGGCCGAACTACACACCATCATTCGATCTCGAACGAACTGGGATTCCATCCATTTCAGGTCAGATTACGCCTATCCAATCTCATGGATGGCGAGAAAGGACCAACCATGAAACCCACAACAATAGCACTGGTAGCCGCGCTCGCTCTCTGTAGCACGGCCGCCCTCGCACAAACGCAACCCGGAGCTGCTTATGGAAATTCCGGACCTGGTATCGTTGGAACAGTTCCTGCTCCGTCGGTGGGGACATATTCCTGGCCATTAGGCACGACAAATGTGGCGCCCACCTGGAACAACACCATGCCTCCCGTGCGTAGCGCTCCCGTTCCTAGCGCGCCAACAGTCGGTATAGCACCGTTCAGGCCCGGGGTTCGCAGGTAACCGCGAAAGGGCGACGATCGTCGCGTACAGCATCCTGTATTTCATCAGTGACCGAGGCCGACCCGAACAATGGATCGTAACCAGCAGGGTCGTTTCCTCGCTTTAAAAGGCGTCTCTAGCTAAAACTGGCCATGAGCTCACTTTTGCGAGTGTTTTACGGAGGCGGCTTTTTTCGACTTTTTCGACAGCATCGACCCGTCGCGGACCTTCCCAATGCCTGGAGTGCGGCAGATGATGCTTAGGCTTGAGCGCCATGAAAGCGTGGCGCCTTGTCCTCCAGCGATTGGCTTGGCATGACGATCCGCAAAAAGATCTTTCGCCTCGCCGGCATTCTTCTGGGATTGTTCGGCCTTGTGGTCGGTGTGCTCGCCATCATTCAGAGGCTGGACAGCGACCAGATAGGCAACATAGTCGGTTATGAGCTCCCGCTGTCGCGGATCGTTAGCCAGTTCGACGTCGACACCGACCGGTACGAGCTCAATATCCTGCGCGTGCTTCGACTCAATCCCGCCAGTCCGGAGCAGGTCGCGGCGGCCGCCTCCGCCAAACAAGCACTGACCGAGGAGATGCGTTCGGATGTTGCGACGGCCGGCACGTTACTCAAACAAGCGATCCAAGACCGTGGCTAAGGCCGCTGACCGCGTCGAGTTGGCACGCATCGAAGGCTCGTTCAAGTACCTTAGCCGCAACCTAGAGGAATTTCTGTCCGTCGGGGACCGCACAATGGCCGCGCTCGCCGACGGGCGCCGTGAGGATGCGCGGATAGCATCTCTGGACTTCGCGAAATTCGCTCAGGCGTTCGGTCCAGACCTATCCGAAATTCGCCGTGCAGTCGCCGAACTCACGGAGCGATCAACCCGGGAGGTCCTCGCGCGGGAAGAGCTCGACACCTATCTGAGTTTTGCTTTTTTCCTGGCAGCTTGCGGCGTCGGGCTTGGTATCAGCGCCGTGGGCTCGACCCGCGTGATCGCCGGGTTGCGCCAACTGGTTGCCAGCGCCCGGGCGATCGAGTCCGGGGGGATTCGCAACCGGTGGTGATTCGCTCGCGCGATGAAGTGGGCGAGCTTGCCCTTTCGTTCAATCGCATGGTCGAGGAGCTTCGCACGCGCGAACGCATCAAGGAAACATTCGGCAAGTTCGTCGACCCGCGCATCGTCACCCGGCTAATAGGCAATAGCGCGGAGCAGGCCGAGCGCCGCAATCTAACGGTGTTTTTTCCGACATCAAAGGCTTCACTGGTATCAGCGAACAACTCACCGCCGGCGCTGTCGCAAACCTGCTGAACAGCTATTTCGGCGCGATCGCTGCTGTGGTCCACGAGCATCATGGCGTGATCGATAAGTATATCGGCGACGCCGTGATGGCGTTTTGGACCCCGCCGTTTTCAGCCGGCGATGCCCACGCCAGCGACGCCTGTCTCGCGGCACTAGCACAGCAGGAAGCAATCGTCGCGCTGCGCGCCCAGCTGCCCGAGATCACCGGCATGCGACGTAGTCCGCCAACACTTGTGATCCGCATGGGCATAGCCACAGGCGAGGCCGTTGTCGGGACCATCGGCTCAGAAGCGGCGCGGTCCTATACCGTGATCGGCGACACCGTAAACCTTGCCTCACGTCTCGAGAGCATCAACAAGATCTACGACACCTCGATCATCCTCAGCGAGGAGACGTTTCGGCTGGCACAACAGGTCATCGAAGCCCGCGAACTCGATCTGATCACTGTTGCTGGCAAGACCGAGCCGGTCCGTATCTACGAGGCGATGGGACACGCTGGCGAGCTTAAGCCAGAGCAGAGCGCGCTGCGCGATCGGTTCGCGTGCGGCCTGGCCGCCTATCGCAGACAGGATTGGGACGAGGCGCAGACCCACTTCGAAAGCTGCCTTGGCACCAATATGGAGGATGGCCCATCGCAGCTCTTCCTCAAGCGTATCGCCCTACTGCGTAATACTCCACCACCGGCCGATTGGAACGGCATTTGGCATCTTTCCGAAAAATGAAGGACGCCGGCTGCCCGCGTGCTCAAGGTCCGAATCTGATGCTGTGGACGGCTCCTCCACGGGCACGAGAGTGCCAAGGAGTGGGCGCCGTTTGAGGCTCCCACGATTCGGAGGAGCAGCCTATGCAGTCAATTTCGACGATCGGTCTGGATATCGCGAAGTCGGTCTTTCAATTGCACGGCGTTGATGCAGCCGGCCAGGTGGTCATACGCCGTCAGTTGAAGCGCCGGCACGTCCTGGCGTTTTTCCAGAAATTGCCGCCATGCCTGGTGGGGATCGAGG
>NZ_AXAI01000070.1 GCF_000472425.1 Bradyrhizobium sp. Tv2a-2
GCATTGGGCTCATCTGCGCACCTCGAATCCGATCGAGAGCGTGTTCTCCACGGTGCGGCACCGGACGGTGCGAACGAAAGGATCGCTCTCGCCGAAAACCGCGAAGCTGATGGTGTTCAAGTTGATCGACGCCGCATCGAAGACATGGCGCCGACTGAAAGGAACAAATCAGTTGCCGAAGGTCATCGCCGGTGTAAAGTTTACTGACGGCATCGAGGTCATTCCGACCACTGAAAGCCACGCCGCCTGATCAGGCCGCGTCACCCAGAATCAGCCATAGCTCGACGCGCGAAGCCCGCGCAGGCGACACCATCGATACTATCGAGAAAGAGGTACGACGCATCGCCGATGACGGGCCGACACAGAAGGAATTGGATGAAGCCAAGTTATATCTTAACGGCTCGCAAATGCTGGCCAGTGACACCTCGTTCAAACTCGCGCAAGCCCTATTGCAAGATCAGATTGACAGGCTGCCGATCGACTATATCGAGAAGCGCAAGGCTCTCATCGATGCAGTGACGCTAGAGGACGCCAAGCAGGCCGCGAAGCGATTGTGGGGGCAGGGACTCCTGACTGTCATCGTCGGCGCGGCCCGACCAGCCCCAGCTGAGACCGCCGCCGCGCCCGCGTCGAAATCCAGTCGCGTCCCCAGCGTCGAACTGGCACCTCCATCCCCTCTCCCCTTGCAAGGGGATGGTTAGAAGGAAAGGGACAGCCGTGAGCTACACAAACTCCGGATGCCCCTTTTTCATGCTCGCTTCTTTGTCGGCGCAACCTTGGCTTTTCGAGGAGACTTGCTTTGTGGAACCGAGCATAGGTCCTTATGACAGGTCTTCTCGCCCTTGTAGTCTGCCAAGGCCTGGAGCAACGGCGGCACGACGTCCCGCTTCACCTGGTCCGGCACAGACTTAGATTGATCCACGGACTTCAGCGCCAATTCGATTAACTCGATTGCACGCTCCCTGTTGCCGCTTTCGTAGTAGTATTGAGCGACTTGCCCATAAGACAAGAACTTGTCGCCGACGCCCTCGGGGGGATTCCGGGCGAGTATATTTTCGGACAATTCCCTACCGATGGCGAAGCACTCAGCGCGCGGGAGATAGGAATTGTCCGTCGTGGGGTGGAATAGTTGGCTTAAAGCCATGATCATCCCGTGCTCGGATTTCTTATCGATCGCCTCGCGAGCCAATCGGCGTAGGACGGCAAGACCGGTCCGAAAGTCACGGAGTTTATGAAGCAAGAGGTTCGCATGGATGACGCGGAGCGTGATAGCCTGCGGGGCCTTTGCGACTCTCCCTCTTCGACCACCGACAGCGCCGTTATCCAGTCCTCACTTTTCATCGTTGACTGGAGCTTGGCATAGATCGGCTTGGTGACCGTCCGTTCGCGCGCTAGGCGTTCGTTGTCGGCGATCCGCTTCTCATGCTCGGCTTTGGCTTCGCTGGTCCGCCAGATTCCTCGGAGAATTTTCGGCAGAATGTCGTCGAGTTGTGTCGGATGACCGATAAAGGCAATGTGGCCGTCCCGGTCGACGACGAATGAGGCTGGAATCGCAAAGGTAGAACTGGCCTCCATCCAACGCCCATACATTTGGTGTGTGCTGTCGAAGGCGACCCGGTAGTTCAGCTTCGGACATTTTTGCGTCAACCACACGTCCAATTTGGTACGTGCTTCCTCCGCTGTCGGAGCTCTTTCGCAAGCTGCGACTGCGACGACCTCGAGCTCGCTCGCTCTATACTTCTCCTGGAGCTCTGCAAAGTAGGACATCACCTCGACGCATGGTAGGCACCAAGTTGCCCAGAATTCGACGATATACACCTTTCCTGGCCGGAATCCTGCGAGCGGGTCCCCACGAAGCCAGCTGTCGACCTTAAGCGGAGGAGCTGCGGACCCGATGCGGAGCACCATTTTGCTCTCCAAAGCTATTATCGAAAGCAGCACGACGTTAAGCGCGAGCTTATCATTTAGCCCGAAACACAGCACGCAGGCTTAGGCAAAGAGAGTGCCGCCCCGTTAACAGGTTTGCTTGCACTCAGTCTTCACGCTATCCCTGCATCTGGACAGCAACAATCGCGCCAACATGATCAAGCTTTTTCACACTTGGCCTTAACGAGCAGCTTTTGCCGAAAGGCTCACCGCGCAGCGAGATAGCCCGCGTATCAAGCCGATATTTTTTGCTGCCTCGTACTAAATTGCGCGTGGATGCACTCTACGCGCAGCTCGAGTAGGCGCGAAGCGTCGCTGTCGGACCGTCCACGGAAATTCGCTGATCGACCCTCTATCATACGGAGTGGCCGTCGCGGGTTGTCAGGCTTGTGACATCGCCGTTCTCAACTCGACCCAGCTGACATAGGGGACGCCCTTTCTCGCGCATCGGGACGGTATCGTCCGGTACTAAAGATCTTGCAAGGGACAATCCGTCCGGCGACCACAAGAGGTGCTCATGGCTAGACGCGAGGCGCCGGCCGGATTCCAAGCCGTGGGCACAGCGACTGTCTCGTCCTGGCCTTCGTAGCATCCGGATAGGTACAACATGAGAGAGATCTCAGGAGGGCACTCGCCAGAAGTCCGCCAATCGACGAACCGGTCCTAGTTTTAATGAACCGCTTATACCCATCCTTCCAACTACAGCCCACATGGTAGTGTGCTTTAATCAAACAGCAGAGACAATAGCGCCTATCAGGCGAACGAAGGAGCTCAGTTCAATATCCCTTATGGCCGCACGTCCGAGAATAAGCTGGGCGATCTCCGTTCGATTCTCGGAAGAGCGCATATTCTCCGGTAGCGCCGCGACTGCTTTATCGAAGATTCGTCCCAGTGCCGAAAGTTGCTCTGGATAGTATACAGCGCCGCTGTGTGCAAGACGCCTCGGTGATTCAGCAATTGCATCCGCGCCCGAGGTGCGCTCGGCTCGTTCCGAGCAAGGTCCGACCTCTGCTGATATGAGCTCGCTTGTGAGCTCATCAAGTCGTTGGCTGGCTTCAAGCGCGTTTCGGCCTTCGTAGACAAGCGTTGCAAGCTCTCCAATCTGCAATTCGATCGTTTTCATGAGGAGTTGGACCTGCAAATTGCAGCTTTCGGGTTGCGCAACGCGCTCGATGGTTTGCGGCACAGGCGCATCGCTCTCGGCAGACCGCACAAACCGAGGCCATTGGATGACTGTACGGCGATCATAGCTATTGGAAAGACCTTTCTGGTCGTATGGTGGCAGCAAAGAACGACCCCGGCCGTCAGGGACGAGCGCGCTCAAAAATTGGAAATCAACTTTCATGATCTTTCATTCCCCATTTACATCTCAGCCGGCGCCTTGACTAGCAGCATTCTATACAATTGGTAAAATCGGTTGTTCTGATGGAACGCATTCACACCATAAATGCAAACCCGGGCCAGGAAGTTAGAGTATTCTCATGGCGTTACACCGCGACCCGCGGGGCAATCGAAGTGGGAGCGATCGTTTATGCCTATCCCCCGGGAGCCTGAGGTGAGCGCTTTGAAGTTCGCTTCGAAAGTCTCCGTGCCGTCGCGAACCTCCTAGATCAGCAAGAGAACAGCAGCTGACCTCCCGATGACTTTAGTTGGCTAGCGCAACGTCTCCACTTCCCGTCGACAGCCGCAGTTTGCGCCGCATGCGTCTCGCGCGCGGGCAATATCGTGTAGATACAGCGTATGATCGGTGGGAACACTTCTTCTCGTGAAAGTATAGCGCGACAGCCCTCTCTCGTTCGACCGATCCTGCCGAACCTGTATGGGGAACAGCGCCCACTTCCCGCTGCTCGGCGCGTTCAGGAAGCGGACGCGAGCCTGTGCACCGCTATGACCGGGACTCTGGAACAGGTCTGCTATTCCTTCGCTCGGATGGGGTCGGTCTGCAGTCCATCACCTCGCACTGTTAACGGTAACGCTGCCTTCGCAGCTTCTATGGACGACGATGCCTGAGCTAGGACGCGGGCTCATCTGTGGACGCCCCGCAAGATGCAGCGGCTTTTTGAAGAAGGTCGGGCACGTAGTCGGATGCTGCCATCTGTCCGGCCTCTGCTGCAGCGATGGAGCTGCGGGCCTGTATGGGAGTTCGCGGATCGGAACCAAATCATTAAGGCGTGCTTTAGGCACGATGAGTCCGACTGGTTCTTCCGACCCCGTCTCGCCGACTGTTGCGCCATACTCTCCTTCGACCGACTACACCTTTGACGACCTCAGGTTCGGCCAGGCTTATGCCCTGGCCGCGACCGGAGCCCTGTAATTCTCCTGCTTTACAAGCAGCGCCCAGACGATGCGCGCTATTTTGTTAGCCAGCGCGACGGTTACCAGCATCCGCGGTTTGCGAGCCAGCATCTGTTCGAGCCAAGAGCCCCTAGGCGCCCCGCGTTTGCATGCCTGTTGTACAACTGCACTGCTGCCAATGATGAGAAGGCGACGTAGCGTGCGTTCACCCATCTTGGATGTACCGCCGAGCTTCTGCTTGCCGCCCGTCGATCTTTGAAGAGGCGTTAGCCCGAGCCACGCTGCAAAGTCACGACCTTTGGCAAAAGTCTCGGCGGGCGGAGCGAGGGCGGCGATCGCGGTAGCCGAGATTGGACCAATGCCAGGAATGGTCATCATCAGCCTTCGTGTAACTTCGTTCTCTCAAGCTCGCCGCGCGACTTCCTGAGCTATGGCTGATTCTGGGTGACGCGGCCTGATCAGGCGGCGTGGCTTTCAGTGGTCGGAATGACCTCGATGCCGTCAGTAAACTTTACACCGG
>NZ_AXAI01000071.1 GCF_000472425.1 Bradyrhizobium sp. Tv2a-2
GATGACGCGCAAGCCTCAATGCCGACCATGCACGGCGGCAGTTTCTGGAAAAATGCCAAGATGTGTCGGCGCCGCAACTGACGGCGCAAAACGACCTGGCCGGCTGCATCAACGCCGTGTACTTGAAAGACCGACTTTGCGATATCCAGACCGATCGTCGAAATTGACTGCATAGGCTGCTCCTCCGAATCGTGGAGCCTCAATCGGCACCCACTCCTTGGCGCTCTCGCGCCGGTGGAGGAGCCGTCCACAGCATCACAAACGGACTCATGCATCGCGGTAAAGCGAATGCTATTTCGATCACCTCGTTCGCGCTGACCAAAATGGATTTCGGGATCGACAAGCCCAGCAACTTTGCCGTCCGGGGGTTGACGACCAGTTCATGGGTGGTGGGGTCCTCGACGGGAATGTCTCCGGGCTTGGTACCCTTTAGGGGATCATCTTGCCTCCAAGCGACTGCAGCTCCTGCAGGAGTTGGTGCCTTCGTTCTCGCGCGTAAGCGTGCCTTAGCGGGGACGCCGCCGTTGAAGAGCACGAATACTAAGTTGAATCCGGCAGTGTCCTGATTTGCTGGTTGTTAGTGTGACATCAAGCACAGCAACTAATTAGGAACCGCCCTAGCCTCCTCGATCGAGGCGGGAATGGTCCTGTCCTGAAACAGGTGGAAAATGCCATGATGGACCTGAATAGCGAACTGATTAGTGAAAATCGCGAATTGAGAAGCGAGGAATTGACGATCGATGAGCTGGACTCAGTAAGTGGCGGACGAATGAAAATCCCGGGGAAAGTCGTGACGGCAGCCGAAATTGCCAAGGTTGCAGCAGATAATCCCGGTTTCGTCTGAAACAAGCGTACGCTCAGCCACTTGAGGCCGCCTCAGTTGGTGGCCTCCTTCATTTCTAACGCGCTTTATTGGGATAGGCGTGGATGTCCATGTAGAGCGCATCGAGTCAGGGATATTCGCTCTCGAAAAAGGTCTCGATCGATTGCGTCCGGCTCGCGACGTCGAGCTCCGCATGCGCCGGCAGCGCAACCCTGCTGCGCAAGGCAAATGCCGCGAGTAAGGCGTTGCAAACTGCATGGTCAGACCTGGCTTTTTGAACATCCCAAGCGCAGCGGATGTCGCCTTCGGGTCAACCGCGTCACTTTGGCCGTCAGCTGATCACTTCCGGTCTTCTCGCGCAAACGGACATCGTCAGGGCCGGTCGCCATGTCTCAGACGGGCCATTTCCAGACTCCTGCATCGCAGCATAAAAACCCTATTCGATCACCTCGTCGGCGCGGGCGAGGATGGATGGCGGGATTGAAAGACCGAGCTTATTGGCTGTCTTGAGATTTAGTCTCATTTCGAGTCTGGTCGGCACCTGAATCGGAAGCTCTGCTGGACTGGCGCCACGAAGGATGCGGTCGACGTAAAGGGCCGCACCAAGAAACAAGTCCTCGTCGACCGGTCCATACGAGAGCAAACCGCCACGCTGAGGAGGAAGCGTTAGATCAGAGACCGCGGGCACATTGTGTTGGGCCATGAGCGAGATGATCTTTGCACGATGGCCGACCATGAATCCGTCCGACTGGACGATAAGGCCTCCGCCCGGCTGCTGTGCGAGCATGATGATTGTCGTTTCAATTTCCGCCTCGCTGTGAACGGGGGCTGTGACTGGCACGACGCCAAGAGATCGCGCGGCGGCTTCGAATGAGGGGAGAAAATAATAACCGCCTCCAGGCGCGGTATCGGGGTTGAAGACGATGGCAACGCGCTTAACGCTGGGCGCGATCTCCTTGAGAAGTTCTAGCCATTTACCTCCCATCGTGGGTTCTAGATTGATGAAGCCGGTAATATTTGCGCCGGGGTGAGACAGGCTCGCGGCGAACCCGGCGCCGACTGGGTCGGAGACAGTTACAAATACAATTGGAATCATCCGCGTTTCTCGGTGGAGTGCTGCGGTTGCGGGAGTGGTGGCCGCGACAATCAGGTCGGGTCTTAGGCCGACCAACTCTTTCGCGAAGACCTGCATCCGATCGACACTTCCGGCCGCCCAGCGAACGTCAAATTGGATGTTGCTGCCTTCTGTCCAGCCCGACTCGCGAAGTCGTTGCGTCAACTTGGTAAGAAGGAGCCTTCCTGAGGGATTGCCTTCGTCCCATCCCATGAGGACGCCAACCCGTCGTATGCGCTCCTGCTGCGCTTGTGCAGCGAGCGACCACACGATTGCAGTAGCCGAACCAGTAAGAAGAGCGATGAACTCCCGCCGTATCATTCGATCACCTCGTCAGCGACGCGCGGGGCAGACTGTACCCAGTTCCACATGCAATTGAAGCGAACAAAGCAACCGGAGACAAGCACCCTATGTCCCAGTTGGGTCATCAGCGTCGGTTGCGTACGGCTGAATGTGCGTCGCTGTCCCTCAAGCGCGCGCAACCGCCGATGTCTGCTTCACCTCGGAAGCGACTGAATTATTGCGTTGCCGCGAAATGACGCGAATGGGATGGACCGGCGCGCGGGCCACCTCCGGGAGCCGGTGGTCGGCTGGATCGGCGACGACTTCCAGCAGTTGCTCGACNCCCCTGCGCCCGACAGGGGCGACAATCCCGAACTCGGCAAGATAGGCGCGGATTGAGTTGATGACGGCNGTCTGCTGGCGGATGAAGAGATGGCGCGCCCGGTGAAGCATCAGACANCTCTGTTGCTCGACCGTCTTGATCGGCACAAACCGCATGTTGGGTCTCGTGACCGCCTCGCAAATTGCCTCCGCGTCCGTGCTGTCGTTCTTCTGCCGCTTGACGTAGGGCTTCACATAGGCCGGAGGCATCAATCGCACCGTATGTCCCAACGCCTGCAGCTCGCGGGACCAATGGTGCGATGACGCGCAAGCCTCAATGCCGACCAGGCATGGCGGCAGTTTCTGGAAAAATGAGAGGACGTGTCGGCGCCGCAACTGACGGCGCATGACCACCTGGCCGGCTGCATCAACGCCATGCACTTGAAAGACCGACTTCGCGATATCCAGACCGATGAGGGCTACACGACCGTGACTGCGGTAGTAGAACTCCCAGCGGGAACTTGTGCAGGCCGCCACACTCATCCGGGAATAGACAGTGGCTACGTCATGGAGGGTGACTTCGTCCTTAAGGTGGATGGAAAGCCTGAACAAAAACTCAAGGCTGGCGACTCATTCGAGACGCAGCCTATGACGATACATGATGCCTGCTCAGTATCCGGTACCAAGCTGGTCGATACTTGGGTAATAGAAAGAGGCAAACCGCTGGCGACCCCGGCGAACTGATTGGCGATGACATCTAGCGGACATGCCGGGTAAGCCGCTTCGGGCCGATAGCGGACTCCGCGAGGTGCGAGCACGATCCCGCAAGGCATTACCGAGTCGCCGCGTCGCTGACGTGCGAGAAGGAGCGTGAGCCATCATGGGCCGGCCCAGTCGAACGGGATGTGTTTGCTCGAATTTGTCGTCCACTGAAACTTGTAGCCGAACGCATCGACGGAACAGATCGTCGATTTGCCCCAAGTCACGAGCTGTCCGGGTCCGGTCTCGGAGCCAGGCGGGTTCATGAGCTGCGGATATTTTCCCGGCAGGCTCGTCGGGCCGGTCAGGGCCATGGCCCAAGCCTTCACTTTGCCCACGATCTCCGTTCCCCACTTGGCGCGGTCTGGCGCGATCTCGAAGGTGATCTGTGCGCGTTCCACGCCCCGCACCTGCCGGCCTTCTTTGAACAGCGCAGCGACGAGAGCCGGAAATCCTCCGACTAGACCTCCAAAAATGCGGGGAAGCACTTCCGCTTGGCGCTCGTCGGCGCGGTCGTCAACGAAGATGCCGGCCGTCCCCTTGGCCTTCCCCGCCCAGAGATCGCCTTCCCATCTTCCCACCCGGACGAAGCTCAGACCGTCGAGATTGATATCGCCGTAATGGCCGTGTCCGATGTGCCAGAACAGCACCGACTCGCAGAAGCCGTTGTCCGGGGCCTGGGCGAAGGTGCAGGGGCACGCGACAGCGCAGCTGCAATTGTCGAACCATTCTCCGGTGATGTGCCAGCTGGGAATCTCGGCCATGAGGACCTCCGTACATCCATGAACGACAATAAGGCGTTGACCGGGGTTATACCACCGGCGTGTGAACAGCAGGCGGGTTGCTGCGGCGCGATGGGATGAACTAGCGCTCGAATGGATCGATCTGCAAACCGAACCGGCATTCCTGAAATGTCCGCTATAACGTTGCGGCCAGCGCGAATTTGACTTCCGCTCAGGGTCAAAATGCGAAAACTCAGCGTGGGCAAATCTAGTCGGCTATGCCCCACTAAGATGGGGTAATCGGCCGATCCAGCTTGTGGATAGCTGAAGATTTTAGGTGCTGCGCTTCAGGCTGATGGTGAAACGAGGTCCGTGGTGACGGCCTCAAGCATCAGAAGGAGAAGCGCAGCATGGACCATTTTGCCGGAATGGACGTATCGGTCAAGGAGACGAGTGTCTGCATTTTGGATGACGCGGGCAAGATCTTGAAGGAAGTGAAGGTGGCGAGCGAGCCTCAAGCACTTTTGGAGGTTCTGGAGAATCCCGCCTACCGCTTCA
>NZ_AXAI01000072.1 GCF_000472425.1 Bradyrhizobium sp. Tv2a-2
CACAAGATCCCATTCCACACTCTTGGATTTGACCGCCGCCCGGATCTTGCCTATATCCGCGACGCCCGTCGAGATGACCTCAACTCCAGTCTCGGCGGTGAACGGCTTAAGGAACGCGGTCTCCATCGCCTCTTGGTAAACGCCGCCCGTACAAGCAAACACCAATTTGGGAGCAGCCTTGGCGACGCCCGGCGTTAGGATCAATGGCCAACTCGCCGCGCTGACAGCAGCCGCACCCGATTTAAGAAAGCCACGCCGACTAAGACGCGTCCGTTTACCTCGTCCCACCTCGTCCTCCCATCAGCGCAGATTATTCTATTATAACAACGTATGGCGCTTCGATGCCCAGATGCCGCAAGAATGGGCCCCGGATTGAAGAAATTCTGCAAAATCGATTCTCGAACGACGCTTTTCTGCGCGACCTTTGATCAAGATCAATTGCGCTGCTGACATCAAGGGACGACGGTTGGGAGCCGTCTACGAGGAGCGAATGTGGACGACCGATCTCCATGTCGCCAACCTACATGCATGATGTGCAATGCGTCAGCAGCGCCCTACTACACTGCAATTCGGTGCTGACACCCGAAACGATGTACAGCCCAACTTGATTCCGGGAGGGCTGGCTATGACCTTGCCCCAACCTTTATCCGTTCCTGAGTTCGCCCGGGCCGTTTGATTTGCCGAGCTGGGCGGTGGTAGCGACGGGGGCTGGCCCGGAGCCTTCAGCAGCACAGCTGCAGCGCCAGATCCCGGCACGGGTTACAAGTCGGCGAATTCATATGGCGTCTTCCATCCGGGCTGCGAGTGGGGTCGGATGCCGCTGTAGTCGGCCCGCCAGCATCCGAGTGAGACGCGGGCCTCGGGCAGCGACGTGAACAGCGTCTCGTTCAACGGCTCGTCCTGCAGTTGCCCACTCAAGCTCCCGATGTAGGCATTCTGCATAGGCTTGTCGGGCGCGATGTAGCGCCAAACGAGGCCGCTCTGATCGACCCGTGTCAGGATGGCGTTGCTGGTGAGTTCGGTGCCCTTCTTTGACCACCACTTTCGGCTTGCCACGCCCAATGATCAGCCGGTCCAGTTTCCGAGCACGTACCTGAGAGCGAGGTATCGGCCACTAGAGCCAGACACTCACGGGTGCAGTCGTCGACTACGGCCAGGATACGGAAGCGTTGGCTGTCCGTGAGCTGATCCGATACTGAGTCAAGCGACCAGCGATCATTGGGGCCATCGGCACCATCATCGGCGCCATGCTCCCAATTGCTCGCCTGCGGCCACCACGGCGGCGACGGCGAGACTCTCTTCCCGGTAAAGCCGGAACAGCTTCTTATGGTTGACCACGCCGCCCTCCCGCTTGAGTAGTAGTGCAGGCACCGATAGCCGAACCGGCGGCGGCGCGCCTCGGCGATCGCCCTCATGCGCTGGCGATGGTGGGGATCATCCGCCCGGATCTTACAGTCATGCGGCAACAGCCGATGGCTCTGCGCCCCGCCGTTCGCTCATCCCGTCGGCGTCTACGAGATAAGCGACAGCTTCCGCTTCGCATGAGACCTCCGAACCGCCAAATTGGCTTTCCATTATAGATGCTCGCGTCACTGACGCCATGATTGCGGCACACATCGGCGACCGAAACGCCGGCCTCTTGCTCCTGTAAAATCCCGATGACCTGCTCTTCTGAAGAACGGTTACGTTTCATGCCCTGGTCCTCCTTGGGGCCAGAACGAACTTCAGACTAGATTAAGCCAAAGGGGCAATGTCAGCAGGGGCAATGTCAGCCGGCACGACATCCTGTTCCAACCGTCCTCGAGCTTTGGGGTGTCGGCAGCCCGGCGCTACAGCTCTTGTCCTTAGGGCTCTCGAACGCGCGCAGAACCTATTCTCCGGCATGTTGATCGCGGTACGCTCTCCGAGCAAGGCCGGTCGGGCTCGTTAGCCGCCAGCAGGACGCCCAACCTGCATCGATATTCCCTTGCGGAAAAGCTGAGCGTTCAGGCTTTATCGTTGCGCATTGGCGACAAACCTGGAATAGCCTCGTCCTTGGTTCTGCATCGGAGAGACTTCACGCCGGACTCGCGAAGACTCCTATCCCCCTCTCAGAAGGCTCCGTCCTTTGCGCGAACTGATTGAGTGGTCGATTGAGACCGAGGTTATCTCGTAGGGTCTGTCCGGAGTATCTGGATCTGAACTTTCCTCGTCGGCGCAATTCCGGAATGACGAGTTCAACAAAATCCTTGAGTCCATCAGGAACGATCGGAGGCAACACGTTGAAGCCGTCAGCCGCATGTTGATCAAATGTCTCCACCATGGCGCTGCTAATTTCCGCGGGCGTTCCAACAACCATGAGGTGGCCATTGCTGTCCGATACCAAGCGGATCAGTTGTCTCCAAGTGAGTTTCTGGCGTACAGCCAGATCGACGAGCAGCTTCTGACGGCTCTGTATGGAGTTCGTCAGAGGTAAAGTCGCCGGCACCAACGAGTCGAGATTGATTGAACGCAGGTTGGTGACTGACCCCAGCCAAAGATCGGCCACCCCCATTTGAACGTCGATATGTGTGTAAGACTGCAATCTCTGAAGCTTATCAGAGGCTTCTTCCTTCGTCCTTCCAACAATCGGGACAATCCCGGGCATGACAAGCACTTGATTATCGTCACGACCAGCAGCACGGGTCTTCTCCTTAAGAGTTGCGTAGAATCGTTTTCCGTTATCTAGCGACGGCTCTGCCGTGAACACCACCTCAGCGACTTCTGCAGCGAACGCTATTCCGGCAGTGGATGCGCCGGCCTGAACCAGCACAGGGTGGCCTTGCGGCGGCCTTGCGCTGTTCAGTGGGCCTCTAACCGAAAAGTGAGTTCCTCGGTGGTTAAGCAAATGTACCTTGGTGGTATCAGCATAAATGCCGCTATCTTTGTCACGAATGAAGGCATCATCTTGCCACGTATCCCAAAGTCCCCTGACAACTTCTACAAACTCTCGCGCTCGGGCGTAGCGCGAATCATGATCTGGGAGTTTCTCTCCATCAAAATTCAGCGCTTCGGAATCAATTGCCGAAGTGACAACATTCCAGGCGGCCCGTCCGCGCGATAAGTGGTCAAGTGATGCGAACAGTCGCGCGAGGTGATAAGGTTGGTAGTACGTCGTCGTAGCGGTCGCGACGAGGCCTATGTGCTGTGTTCTCGATGAGAGCGCCGATAGTAGCGTGATCGGCTCGAAGCCATCGTTACGGCTGACACGAGCTATCGTTGCGTGATCATCTATGACGCTTTGGTGATCGGCGAGAAATACGAAATGAAACGCCGCATTTTCGGCAAGCGCCGTCAAACGAGCATAATGATCGATGTCCAGCCCGCCATTCGTTGGCACGCGGGGGTCGCGCCATGCACCTTCGTGATATCCTGTCCGAGCAAGATACAGTCCGAGCTTCATTTCTTCATTGGGTCGCATCCCGCATCTCCGCTTATTGTTTCATCCTCTCGCACTACACACCTGGCCGGCCGTAGTCATCGGGTTACAATTCGTCGAGCTTTGAACCACACTTCTTCTTATTCTTAGGGCTACCCAAGGTCTGAGGAGAGCGCTTCCTGCGAGGCCGCTGGAACTCGCATCCGCTAACGCCGGTGGCTAGTGGTCCTCAGAACTCCAAGCAGCGTCGCGAATTCGGGATTCGAAGAAACCTTACCGGAATCGTCATACGGCTTTGTGACTTCGTTCAATTACCTGAGAACCGAGGGAAATGGACCTACCAAGCTTGATAGTGTTATCGCTCTCAGAAGAGCCATTGTGGGATTATCACTTGGTCAATCCAATAAGTTCGGATGATGTTCTCGACGCCGTCGCGAGTGCGAGCTGCCTGGATAGCAATCGTTGGCCAGCGCTCCTTACCGTTCTGATGCTCCGCCACGAGAATCGCTCTAGAGAACTATCGAGGCGTGAGCGCTGCAGCAATTGTTCGAGTAACGGCATGACCCTGTGTTGGCGGACAATTGCTATTTGTGGTCACGCATGAAAATTGCCAACGGAGAGTGATCCATGTCCGATTGAAGACGCCGCCATCACAATCGAAGGCGGGTTCAACTGATCGCCGCAACACATTCTGCGAACTTCTCAGCTGGGGTTTGAAAGAGCAAGGTCTTTCGTGGCCTTTCATTGAGCTGCTTGGCGATCGCGCTGAGCTTGGCCTGGCTGTACAATGACAGATCGATGCCACGCGGAAGATACTGGCGCAGCAATCTGTTGGTATTTTCGTTTGACCCGCGCTGCCAGGGACAGCGAGGGTCGCAGAAATAGACATCGATCTTGGTAGCTAATGTCAGACGCTGATGATCAGCGAGCTCTTTG
>NZ_AXAI01000073.1 GCF_000472425.1 Bradyrhizobium sp. Tv2a-2
CTTCGCGACAGTCTTCTGGTTGATCCCGTAGCGCTTAGCGAGGGCTCTCAGGCTCTCTTGACTATTTTGTATTGCTCGACGGACTGCCTCCGTCGGGTGGCGCAGCCGTGCAAAACTTGTCCCATAGCGCTTCCTTCGAATCGTGCGATAAGAATGCACCATCAAAGTCCGGGACTAAACAACCCCCCCTAGCACTTTGATGCTGTTGGAACGGGCCGTTCCACCACATCAAGTTTTATCCAGTTCGGAGTTCGCTCTGGCAGTTGGATTTGCCCGGTTGGGCGGTGGTAGCGACGGGAGCTGGCGCGGAGCCCTCGGCATAACGCAGCGCCAGATCCCGGCGCGGGTGGCAGGCGAAGGCAAACTCGGACGGCGTCTTCCATCCGAGTTGCGAGTGTGGTCGTACGTCGTTGTAATCGGCCTGCCAGCATCCGAGCGCGACGCGAGCCTGGGCCAGCGACGTGAACAGCGTCTCGTTCAACAACTCATCCCGCAGCCGACCGTTGAGGCTCTCGATGAAGGCATTCTGCATGGGCTTGCCCGGCGCGATGTAGTGCCAGGCGACACGGCTCTGATCGGCCCATGTCAGGATGGCGTTGCTGGTCAGCTCGCTGCCGTTGTCGCTGACCACCATCTTCGGCTTGCCGCGCTCGATCACAAGCCGGTCCAGTTCCCGCGCCACCCGGATGCCGGAGAGCGAGGTATCAGCCACCAGCGCGAGGCACTCGCGGGTGCAGTCATCGACCACCGTCAGAACGCGGAAGCGGCGGCCGTCCGTGAACTGATCCGATACGAAGAGCGACCAGCGGTCGTTCGGCGCCATCGCCACTGTCATCGGGGCCCGGGTCCCGATTGCCCGCTTGCGGCCGCCACGGCGGCGCACTGCAAGCTTCTCCTCCCGGTAAAGCCGGAACAGCTTCTTGTGGTTGATCAGATAGCCCTCCCCGCTTGAGCAGAACGTGTAGGCGCCGATAGCCGAAGCGGCGGCGCTCCTGGGCGATCGTCTTCATGCGCTGGCGAAGGCCGGCCTCGTCCGCCCGGGTCGTCCGGTATCTCATGGTCATGCGGCAGCAGCCGATGGTTTTACACGCCCGCCGTTCGCTCATCTCGAATGTTTCCCGCAGATGGGCGACAGCTTTCCGCTCGGCCGCGGGCGTCACCATTTCTTTCCCAACAGGTCCTTCAACGCCGCATTGTCCAGCATGGCGTCGGCCAGAAGCCGCTTCAGCCGCGTGTTCTCGTCCTCCAGCGTCTTCAGCCGCTTGGCCTCCGAGACCTCTAGACTAGCCAGCCGAACTTAGCCTTCCATTTGTAGATGCTGGCATCGCTCACGCCATGCTTGCGGCACAGATCGGCAACCGAAACGCCGGCCTCATGCTCCTTCAAAATCCCGATGATCTGCTCTTCCGAAAAGCGGCTGCGCCTCATGCTCTGGTCCTTGTCGTGGGCCAGAGCGAACTTCAAGCTGGATTAAGCCACAGGGGCAAGGTCACCCCGGCCGCGGGAAAGCCGCCGATGTACACGACCAGGCTGCCATCCTCGATTTCGCGAACCTGACGATTGAAGCTTGCATAGTTCTCGATCGTCAGCACTGCCATCGGTCGTTCCAAAATCGACAGTTGCGACAGCGTCTCCGGATGAATGGAGGCGAACGGCTTGGCCCGGCCATCGATCAAACGGCCGCTGCCGCCCTCTACGGTAACGGGTCCCCTAAAGTGAACAGGGTGGCTGAAACGCTCCAGTCCGATGTGCGCCCAGACCACGTCGGGCGCAGCGCCCGGCTGCTCGGTCCGGACGCCGAGAACGGCGGCGAGTCGTGAAGCGTGCCTATCGAACGCCTTCGTGTCGTTCGTCGCCTTTTGGGAGAAAGTTCGCGCGTCCAGTCCCCTGGCCTCCTGCCGCGAGATGGACGCCAACAGCGTGAAGAACTCCTTGGCGGCATCGGCCTGGCCGGCCGTCAGGCGATAGGCGGCCTCGCCGCGGGCCCACCTAGTGGTTCATCACGGTGATTTTGACGATTTGATACCGAGCCATTCGAGGATGGGCAAGCTTTCGGGAGGCAGGAGAATCACGATGCTCCTGGGAACGCCGGGCTGACGGCGAATGAAGCCGTTGCGTTCGAGGTGACGATCATCTGGTGGATCGACGGCGGGCTGAGGCGGAAATGGCGCTGGATGTCGGCTTCGGCCGGTGGCTGTCCGAACATGAACGAGTAGGTATGGATGAAGCCAGATAGTGGCCCTGCTTCTCGGTGAGGCGCGTGCCTGATTTTTGACTCATGGATTGATTCGTCCGGAGCCTCCGACAGGGAGGCGAAGGATGAATGTACGATACCGGGTCGAGTTGAGCCGAGCCGAGCGGCACGAACTGACGGCGATGCTCGGCGGCGGCAAGCATGCGGCGCGCAAGCTGAAGCGGACGCAGATTTCGCTGGCAGCTGATGGGGCAGCTGCGACGCGGAGATTGTCCGAACCGTCCGGGTCAGCCTTTCCGCCGTCGGCCGGACCAGGCGCCGCTTCGTGGAAGGCAACCTGGAGCGAGCCTTGAGCGAGGAGCCGCGTCCGGGCGCGGAACGCAAGCTGACCGGCAAGGAGGAGGCCCTGTTGGTGGCAACCGCATGCGCCAAGCCGCCCGTCGGCCGCAAACGCTGGACGCTGACGCTCTTGGCTGACGCGATGGTCAAGCTCACCGATCACGACGGCCTGTCGGGCGAGACCGTGCGCCGCCGGCTGGCCGAGAACGACCTCAAGCCGTGGCGTAGAGACATGTGGTGCATTCCCCATGTCGACGGCGAAGCGCTTTTGGCCGGAATGAACGCTACGCGGCCGACGGAAGATATAAGCGCATCGGCGCAGCGTCCGGGAAGCGGTCTCCGACACGATGGCCAGCATCACGAAATGATGGGTTGCAATATCCTTCTCGCTGAAGCCGCTGTCACGCAATGTTTGGAAGGCGCGGAGCTGATCGAGCGGATGCAGCCTCGTGATCCAGGACACTTTCGAATACAGCCGTCCACTGGGGGCGTCACGGCCCCAGGGCTGATATCGAATGCTTCATTACTTCTCCAGCAGGAGTGCGACGGCCAGTCGCCCCTTGGGATGCCGGGCCCAGCTTGTTATTCAGCCGGGAGGATAGAGTGCAACGCGCGTTCTCCCGTCTCGCGTATTTACCAACTGGGCCATGTAGCGCACACCTTCGATAGGGATATGCGTTGGACGTTGCTCGGTCGGCAGGAGGTCCTCCTCATGCAACGCCTGGACTAGGCTATCCGTGGCCCAGTGTGCGCGATCGTGCTGCCACCGCTCGCCTATGTCAGGCCCGAAATCGCGTGGGGACTGGTCGGATCGCCGGGCAGGTGACGATGGCCCGGCTTCATCCATCTGCCCAACTCGAGGATGGACCAGACGAAGGTCGCTGTGCCCTTCCGGCCCCAGTTGGGCCGTGTAGAGCTCACCGTTGACCGAGATAGGCTGAATAACGCTTTGTGCCGGCGAATGGGCCGTTGTAGGCGCGCCTTGCCAAAAGTTCGCTGTACTCCAGCTGTCGGCCGGCAAATGTGCGGATTCCGAGATGATGGTGCGCACCGTACCGAGTTGATGGCGCGCAGGGTTCCGAAATGATCGCGCGCAGCATTCCGAGCATTCTCCGCGCA
>NZ_AXAI01000074.1 GCF_000472425.1 Bradyrhizobium sp. Tv2a-2
GATTCCGAAGAGAAGCACGAGCCCGTGAGCGACATCGACATTGCAGTGGCGGATAGTCTGAGAGCGCTTGACCTCAAACGGCCGATTAGAGAAGCGGACATATATGCGAGGGGTGTCTTTGCCTTTATGATGAGTACCCTCCCTTATTGTCGCAAGGGATGCCGCCTTCGCAGGCGACAGTCCACCATGAGCAGCGTAGTAACGCCATGGCTGCCGCGAACGAGATTTCAAGGTGAAACCCTCAAACGGTGGAGCGCGTCTGGAGTGCGAGCGTTTATCCGCCTATGCCGAAGAGAAAGTACCAAGGCGAAAGCGCTGAGCTTTGGTACACCCTAGTGCCCGCCACCGTTTGACCGTGCTACCTTGCCGATCCTACCGAAAACGACAAACAATGTTGCCGTCTTTAGAGACGGCAGGAGAAGCGACCTTCATCTCTGATCTAGCCAAATGTCCACTTTTGTGCTGCGGTTGGGGATGAAGCGGTCTATGTTCCCGATCAGAGACTGAGGGCTAGTAGGTGCGCGAAATTCCACCAGGAACCAGAGGAACGTCGACGTTGCGGGTGCAACCCGAACACCTTGCCAACCGATTCAAGGACGCCATCTTGCCGCAAGTGCTTGCGACGCCCGTGATGATCCTGGTCATAGAAAACGCCGCGCTCAACGCCATCAGACCGTTCTTGGACGCGGGTGAAAGCGCGGTCGGCACTGCAGTGGATGTAAGACACCTGGCCGCCACGCCAGTAGGCCGCGATGTGCGCGCGACCGCCGAGGTAGTCAGGGTCGAGGGGAAGCGAGTCGACTTCAAAGTGTCCGCAAGCGATGGCATAGACGAGATCGGTAGCGGGAGCCACCAACGAATTGTGATCGATCTTCGCTCCTTCAATGAGCGCCTTGCCAAAAAAGCACAGACAGCGACGTAGTGTCGGTTTCGACATTGTCTTGGCGTAGCAGGTGTCTAAACTTCGGAGCGCGCTTCGCGCTCGCCATCGTTTGACCTTGCTACCTCGACTGTCTCAAGCGGCAACGAAGCGTTCAAACGATGGAAGCATCTTCATCAGTTCACTGACGGAGAGAGTGTCCACCGTCGAAACGGACCGAGGTCACCGGCGGGCCTCTCCTCGTTCTTGTCGGCCGCACAAAACTACCGCCGCTGCTCTTTGCTTGCGATCATCACTTCCCCCTGCGCAGGGAAGGTTATGGCGGAGAAATCTCAATAAAATCAAGACTTAAGCGGGTTTGTGTCCGTCGTTGTGTCGCGATCCGCTGAAGCCATTAATAGCTGTGGAAAAATTTCAGCACGACCAAGATCGCTGCTCGCACACCCCGGCGAAGTCCGGAAAGAGCCCCTGCACGAGCGAAGGCCAAACCTTGGCGGGCTTGCTAGGTATGTCGCGACGGTTGCAATATCTCCGAAGGATTCGGGGGCAACCTTTTCATGACCAAATTTGAGGACGACGAGGTTCTTAAGCACCTCGCTAATGTCCCACGTCGCAAAGAGGACAAGGGCGCATTTTGGATGGGCGTTGCCTTCATAATTTTTGCCCTGTGCTTTCCTGCCTATCAGGCATTGATCTGGCTACAGTCGGGAAATTGGTGGCCGCTTCCGATTTCCCACGGCATCGAATTTTTGGGCTGGCACGTGCCCGTGACGCAGTGGGTGGGGGCGCAAAAGATTATAGATTGGCTCTTTGATTTGCCTCTTTGGAGCATCCCGGCCTTCATGGCATTCGGGTGTTTTTCGGCTTGGAAGGAAACAGTCTAATTCAGAACTTCGTGCCAAGCCGAGCGCGGGCCGCAGATGCGCTGGGCATAATGATTGTAAACGGGGCACGCATTAAACCAAACAATCACTGAGGTGATTGGGGACGTGGTCCCGCCGTGGTCCTAACGCTGAGGATGGGAATGGGTCTGATGCTCGGATTCAAAAGCAAAGTAAAGACGTTGCGCGAGACATTTATGGCGGGTGTCACTAACACCGGCAACGTCACGGCCACAGTGGGCAACAAACTGGTGCTTAACTGGCACGGGACACCTACTCAGCGGGATGGTGTCTTGCAGATGTTCCCGTCAATCCGAGATAAGATGATGCCAGACCTGGAGTTGGGAAGGTGCGCCGACGGCATTATCGCCACCATTCTCGATGATGGCATGTCGCCGGACGACCATGGGTCCAACATCCAGAGTATTGCTATGTTGTGGAGGGTGTTCACAACGCGGCTCGACGGCGGCACCTACGGCGATTTGATCGCCCACACAAACATGCACGCCGCCTTTGAATTGCACGAGCAGATCAACGATCAATTCAATATCACATGGAAGATTAGCGTGATGAGAGGGAGAAAGCCGAAGGCCTCGCCTGACGCAACCAGCGATCAAGATCATCCTACTCGCCCTGCTGACGCGCGTGATGACCGGCGCAGCGTCGGCGCTTCGAATGCAAGACCCGTTAGTTCCGCGAGAGGACTCGGCGCAAAGACCATGCCGTCGGAGTTCGAGGGAGTCCCCGTCTCCCGTCTCGTCGACATGCGTCACGAGCTGACGGCGCTGATCAAGCAGAATCTCTATGGCGGGGGCTCAAAGTCTGAAGGGCAAGCGGCTGTGATTGCCCGCAATACTTTAGACGATTTTGTTTTCCGCATGACGGACGATATGTTCGTGAAGGGCAAGTCTGCCGATCTCGCCCCCCTTAAACGGGCGATAGTTCTTGAAACGTATTCAGAATTGCTGGCCATTCTTGAAGACTACTCTCGCCGTTTTGGTCACGGCGGAAATGCAATAAAGCAAGGTATGTCAACAATCATCTCTGATCCGGACGTGTTCGGTCGCTTCAACCGGGACGATCAGACCAAGATTCAAGCAATAACTGCTGGGTCTTCTCTGTTCGCGAAGCGGAGGTTTAATCAACTTCATCTGTCAATCCGAACAGAAGCCGGAAGGTATGTGTGACGCCCCCCTATCGCGGCTGCTGGGCAGTGTCCGAGAGAAGCGTCGGCACGTCGTCGACCAACAGACAAGGCACGACGACGTTCTGAAGTGCGGGCGATCATTCTCCCTAGATGGACGCAAGCTGCGCGACGCCGCCACTTGCATCACCGAGCTGCCAAAGGCGGCTGAGCGGTGATCTAGATGTGAACTTTCAGGAGGTTGTCCATTCGGCCCGTGCCGTGAACGCTGATGTCACCAAACACACAGTGATTCGCGGGGGACCGAATGG
>NZ_AXAI01000075.1 GCF_000472425.1 Bradyrhizobium sp. Tv2a-2
CAGGAGAAGTTCTCTGAGGCCTCCGGCCGTACGCAACAATATATCAGCGGTTTGGAGAGTGGTCGGCGCAATCCCACCGTGGTGACTTTGTTCGAGCTCGCAAGTGCGTTGGGCGTCAGCCACGTCGATCTTGTTATACCCGATGAAGAGTTTCGCAGTTGGCGCCCGAAAGGTCGAAGGAAGACTCCTAAGAACAGGCCAGCACCGAAGCGTCTGGAAGCGCGGTGATCGTCCGCTTGAGATGGCCATGCGAGCTTTCGATCGCCGCTTTTCGTAGGCGGTGCCGCGATTGTTGCGAGAAGGCATCATGCCGTAATGGGCGCAGAGGTCCTCGGACCGCCGGCGAGATCGTTCCGAGCATTCCGGAACGGCTAAGGGACGCAGATTTTGGCATGCATCACCCGTTTTTTCCTTTCACAGGTTGCCGCTGAGCCATGGAATGGACGGATTCGCGGAATTGGGCGCGCCCTGCGAGTTTGGGCTTCCGAACAGCTATCGCGGGCGACAACAATGACCCCGCTACCGGGAACAACTGGACACACAAACGGGACGACCTGAAGCTGACAAGAGACGCTCAGCAGCGGAACAGTTTCACCGCGATTCATCCCCGCGCTCTTCTTGACGTGGGAGATCATATCCGTCGATGTATGTTTGCAGGAGCTTCGCCAGCTCCAAGCCAATGCACTTGCATTACTGGACCACAGTGGATGATCTTGATGGCCTCGAACGATCTAGACAGAGAAGATGGTGTTCCAGTCAGCGTGATTCCAAGATTGCGGCATGTCGACCTGCGGCTGGTACAGGCTCCTGCAACAGAGCCTCGCGCCGCCGTTCGGCCATCCGACTCTCGCCGCTTTCATCGCCGAAGCACAAATTGAAATCCTTACATTGAGTGCACACAGGAGTCGTGCAGATCACGAGGCCCTCGTCCGCGCAAAGAGTGCGATAGAAAAAGCGCTTCCAGCGCATATTGTTGGTATTGCGGCCAGCCAGCGACGCGAAATGGCGGTCCAACAATCGGCAGAGTTCACCACGATCGCGCAGTCCGAGGTCTTCCCACAAGTGATTTGGCTCGATCGCGCGTCGCGCGATCATCTGAGCCAACCAGCGACCGGTATCCCCTCTGGTCGACCGTTGCGATAGCAGGAGATCACGCACCATTATGACCTCGTCGTTATCATTGTGCTTGAACCGCAGAAGCAGCTCGTCGGCTTTGATCCGAACCGACGGGAAGTGCTGTTCCAGCAGGGTCGCTAGCTCGTCGCTGGACAGCCCGGCTCTTTCGGAGACGAAACCACCATCCATCGCTGCAGCAGCCAGAATTGACGCTAGTGCGTGGCGGTCGAAATTACTATCATTGGTTATGTCGACGTCGGCGGGATGTGCGCCCGTGAGCAGACGATAGGTCGCAATTCCCCTATGCTCCTCACCGCTCGCTTCGCTTGATCCTGCAACCAAAAGGGGAAACAACCGCACGTTCAACATGAGTAACTGAGCTCGCCACAGTTGATAATAGACGCCCCTCAGTGCCGGTCATAGGACCGCTCCCGGAAACGCCGGCCTCCCATGGGGTGGGGGAGAAAGGGGAGGCCGGCGTTCTCGCGTGCTCTTTACGAGGCCGCGAGTTCAGCGGCGGTCTTGCCGATATCGGACTCGTCGACCGCTTTTATGATGCCGTGCTTCATCAGTATGTCCTTGAGCTCATCCGTGGAGATCGGGACCGAGATCCGCCTTCCGGCGGTAATGGTCCGAGCTTGCGAATAGCGATCGTGCTGGGATTCCGGCGGATATTCCAACGCTGTCGGCGCACTCCGCGTAAGGCTAGAGCCTCCGCCAGTCCGAGCTCTTTGACGGCCTGTTGGTCATCGCAGATTAAACCTCCAAGCCGCACTCCGCCGGAGTTGTCAGATTTGAGAACGCCTTTGGGGATATCGTTGAGGGCATCCATCGCTATCACCTCGCCTGAGGCGATGGCACAGATTGCTTGCGCCCTGTTCTCACGGATCGGCATCGCAAAGCTGACGCAGACGAGGCCTGCCGAGCACATTTAGGAGGCCTATCGATGTTATCACAGGCGCGGTTTGCTTTGCGACAATTGATTGAAGTGATGACAGAGCGACTGGCGCAGCCGATGCATTGCTCCGCGCCGCGGGACTCAACGCAGCGGACTTCCTGGTAGCCGACTTCGTCACGTCGTCGATTGCGATGTCCTCGACCCTGCCGGCGTTCGCGGCGAGGCTCAAGATCGTGTCCTGCGCCTTTGGCCTGCAGGATCAGGCGGGTCGAGTCTGCCTTGAGATCACAACCCAAAATCGGGATCATGCAGTCCATCTCTGGCACTCCCGCTAGCGTGTTCTCTGAGGTCGTAGAGTTGCCGATAGCCTCCTTTCCGTAGAGTGCGACTTGTCTTAGTGAAGGCACGTTGCGCTCCATCAACCGATTTGCCAAAGATTGCCCGATCTCGTTGCGCACGGTCCTGTTTCTCTCTCGGAGAGCGGGGCACAAGGAGAGCATCGCTATCTTTGGCGCAGACCTATGCAAGCCCTACTCAGTGTCGTGAGCTAATTATAGCAACGTTTGTGCCAACGTCGGTTCTCGCTCTCAAGCCTTTGGTTGCAGTAGAAAAGCATGGCGAGGCAATCAGTCACGCGGGATGTTAGCTATCGGGCGCAGTTGTGACGCTGTAGAAAAGCTGACAATGCCATTGGCAGAAGCTCTACTCGGCGTCATCCAGAGAGCGCGGGAGCGGGCGTTGCTGTCGAGCCTGCAGCCGGCGAGCAGCGCCTTTACCCAAAATAGCCGCCGACGCGCCCTGCTCGAGCGCGATCCATTGCCACAGCGCACGGATTGACTGTTACGCACTGATAGCGTCGGTCTGGTATAGTCGGGCTTGGTCTCGCAACGGCAAATCTGAGAACTCTGCGAAGGCGTTCCGATCCGTACGCCGCCGGCCGCAACGATGCCGGCATCTCTACTGCTGGATGTCCTGCAGCGAGCTACCGTCTAGATGTGAACTTTCAGGAGGTTGTCCATTCGGCCCGTGCCGTGAACGCTGATGTC
>NZ_AXAI01000076.1 GCF_000472425.1 Bradyrhizobium sp. Tv2a-2
CCCGCCTCGATACGCCGCCTCTCTCAACCCGTCATCACCCAGTTTCGGCCATAGCTCTTGTATCCGCAGGTCTATAAGAACCTGATCTACGATCCGTTGGCGGATTTCACTTCGATTACGACGGTCTGCGCGGCTCCGTTTGCGATTGCGGTTGGTTCAAGAGTCGGGCCTGACGTCAAGTCGCTCGCCGATTTCGTTGCTTGGTGTAAAGCCAATCCAAGTCAAGCAGCCTCTGGTACACCGGGTGCAGGTTCAATGTTACACTTCACGGGCGACAGGCTTTGGCGTGCGGCGGGGGTGGATCCCGTCCACGTCCCGTACAAGGGTGGCGCACCTCTCATTCAAGACGTGATTGCTGGACACCTACCTGCGGCCGTGACGGTGCTTTCATCCACCTTGCCTCAGCTATCCGCCGGACTTATTCACGTTCTAGCCGTCACCGGAAACCACCGTTCGCAATTCCTCCCCGAAGTGCCCACACTGCAAGAACTGGGATACAAAGACCTTGTTGCCGAAGAATGGTACGGCGTCTTCGCGCCTGCGGGACTTCCACCGTGACTGCTCACAAGAGTAAACGAGGTGCTGCGGACCGCAACGAAAGCGAAGAAGGTCATCGACGGATTCACCAGCTTCGGCTTTACGGCAACAAGCGGAAGCCCTGACGAGCTTCGGTCGCTCGTTAGCACCGACCTTCAAAGGTGGAGCCAAATCGTCCAAGCATCCGGCTATGTTCCCGAAGACTAACGACCTGCCGAAAGAGGAACCAAAAGGTGATGCCACTATGAGGACACCACGAACCCTGTTCGACAAAATCTGGCAATCCCACACCGCCATAACACGTGGGACGAGAGATTTGCTGACACTCGATCGGGTCTTTCTTCACGACATCACGTCTTTGCCGGCCTTCGACCAACTTCGCGAGCGGAATCTTCCGGTGACTGACACTGCCCGCACTCTCGCCGTCATAGACCACACCGTCGCGACAGCTCCCGGCAGGACTGAGGAGAGCTATCCCGTCATGGCATCAACAGTCCGCTCCTTTCGTCGGGAGGTGACGAAGCGGGGCATCAAGCTGTTCGGCCTAGGTGATCCGTCCCAAGGGATCGTCCATGTGGTCGCGGCTGAGTAAGGCGCCATTCTTCCAGGGATGACGGCCGTTTGCGGCGACAGCCACACGTCCACGAATGGGGCGCTTGGCGCGATCTCCTTCGGAATTGGCAGTACTGAAATCGCTCATTCCCTTGCCTATCAGGCTCTTTGGCTGCCGCGCCCGAAAACTCTGCGCGTGACCATAGACGGAAAGCTCAGCCCATGGGTTAGTGGAAAGGATATCGCACTTGCGATCATCTCTCGTTTTTCGACAGATGGCGGCGTCGGCTGTGCGGTCGAGTACGCCGGAGGTGCTATTCGCGGACTGACAGTGGAAGAGCGGATGACGCTCTGCAATCTGTCGATCGAATTCGGATCGCGTATCGGGTTTGTCGCGCCGGATGACGCCGTCTTTCGTATCTCGAGGGGCGGCCGAGAACCCCGAAGGGCGCGGTTTTTGAAGCCGCTGTGGCCGAGTGGCGAAATCTGGCCAGCGACGAAGACGCTACCTACGACAAGGAATATTCGATTGACGCGCGCTCGATCGCACCGATGGTCACTTGGGGCAATAGCCCGGAGGATGCAATCGCGGTCGATGGACCTATCCCGCGGCCCAGCGACGCTCGAAACCGGGCACAGCAATCTCGTTGGGAACGGGCGCTGTCCTACGTCAATTTGCAGCCTGGAAAGCCCATCATGGGTACGCCTATTGACGTTGCATTCATCGGTTCATGTACCAACGCGCGGTTATCTGATCTTCGGGCGGCCGCCCGCGTGGTCGAGGGGCGGAAGGTTGCCGAAACCGTCCGCGCTCTCGTCGTACCTGGCTCTTCGAGTGTGAAGCGGCAAGCCGAAGCGGAAGGTCTTGACCAGATTTTCCGCAGCGCGGGCTTCGAATGGCACGAGTCCGCCTGCTCGCTTTGCGCTTCGCTCGGACCGGATGTCGTGGGACGCGGAAAGCGATGCGCCTCAACGTCGAACCGGAATTTCGAGAACCGACAAGGGCCCGGGGCAATCACACATCTGATGAGCCCGCCCATGGTAGCTGCAGCGGCGGTCACCGGGTCGATCACCGACATAAGGACATTTGCATGAGTGAGAAGCTCACCAGCATCCGGGGCACGGCTGTTCCGCTCCTTTGGGACAACGTCGATACCGACGCCCTCGTCCCTGCCGCGCCTCACAAGAGGATCAGTGGTGGTGGAAGGGATCGACTGAGCGAAATCCTCTTCTACGAAGTCCGCTTCAGCGCCGACGGCTCACCGAAGCCAGACTTTGTACTCAACAAACGGCAATTCGCCGGAGCCCCAATTCTCGTTGCTGGCGAGAATTTTGGCTGCGGATCCTCCCGCGAAGTCGCCGCGTGGGCCTTGCAGGACTACGGATTTCGGGCCGTGATCGCGCGAAGTTTCTCCGATATATTCGAGCAAAATGCCTACAAGAACCAACTTCTGCCCGCGACAGTCGATGCGACGACGTATGGGAAAATTGTGGGCGAATTGGATCGTTCGCATCCAACGACCGTAGCGATTGACCTTATCGCGAGATGCATCGAAATCGACAACACGACGATTGGAGCGTTTAACGTTGACGAAATGGGGCTCGAGATGATCGTAAATGGCATGGACGAGTTCTCGCTAACCGCCCGCTACATACTGGACATCAAGGCAACACAGCAGAAATTGGCAGACGCTTTCCCATGGCTCAACTCGAAAGGATAGGCCACTGAGCTTCGCAATCTCCGAACCTTCTTCACATATTCGCGAGATAACGGGTGCGAACTAGGTGTTTAGTCCCGGACTTTGATGGTGCAT
>NZ_AXAI01000077.1 GCF_000472425.1 Bradyrhizobium sp. Tv2a-2
AGCGCCACGAGCTCATGGCCTTCGGGCCGCTGGCTGGGTTCGGCGCAGGCTCTCGCCGGCGAGGTCGAGCCGATGGGCATTGTGGACGAGGCGATCGAGCACGGCATCGGCGTAAGTTGGGTCTCCAATCAGCACGTGCCATGTGTCCACGGGGAGTTGGCTGGTGACGAGGGTGGAACGCCGGCCGTAGCGATCTTCGAGGATTTCCAGGAGGTCGTGGCGGGCGCTGGCGTCGAGGGGCTTGAGCCCCCAGTCATCGAGAATCAGCAGGTCGACACGGCCGAGGCCGCGCAACAGGCGTGGATGGCGGCCGTCGCCGCGCGCGAGAGCGAGGTCATCGAACAGCCGCGGAACGCGTTGATAGAGCACGGAACGATTATCGCGGCAGGCCTTGTGGCCGAGCGCCGAGGCGAGCCAGCTCTTGCCGACGCCGGCCGGGCCGCAGATCAGCAGATTGACGTGATCGTCGATCCAGTGGCCCTCGACAAGCTTGGCGAACAGCGCGCGGTCAAGACTGCGCGGGGTGCGGTAGTCGACGTCCTCGACGCACGCCTGCTGGCGCAGCTTGGCGTAGCGCAGGCGGGTGGCGAGCCGCTTGTCGTGGCGCAGCGAGGCTTCGCGTTCGAGCAGCAGCGCGAGCCATTCGGCATGACCGAGGCTGGCAGCCTCGCCGGTGGCTTCGATATCAGCGAAGGCCTTGGCTATGCCGTGGAGGCCAAGGGCGTTGAGGCAGTCGAGGGTCGGATGGGTGAGCAAGGGATGATCTCCTAATTGTAGTAGCGCGGTCCGCGGATATTGGCATGCAGGATCGGCGCATCGTCCGCGGAGCGCTGATGAGCGGGACGCCGATCGAGGTTGTTGGCGAGGATCGACTTGACCGAACCATAGGTGCGCGCGCCGATGTCGATCGCCCGCGCAGCCGCTGCGTCCAGCCGGTCGCGCCCATAGGAGGCGGCGAGCCTGAGGATGCCGAGGCAGGCGCGGAAGCCTTGCTCGGGGTGCGAGCGCTCGTCGAGAATGAGCTCGCACAACGCGCTGGTCGCCGGCCCGATCGCGGCGGCGTCTTGGCGGATACGCGCGATGGTCCAGCCGGCGTAGCGCCGATGGCTGGAGGCCATGTGCTCCGGCACGGTGGTGTGCTTGTGATTGCCGCTCATGCGCTGATGCGCGGCGACCCGCTCGCCCTTGTGGAAGATCTCGACGGTACGGGCCGTGAACCGCACCTCTACCTCCGTGCGGGCAAAGCGATGCGGGACGCTGTAGTAATGCTTCTCCACCTCGACGTGGTAATCGAGACTGACGCGGCGGATCCGCCATTCGGCGAGCACGTAGGGGCTCGCCGGCAACGGCTTGAGTGCCGGCCGGTCGACCTCCTCGAGCAGCCGGCGGCGCGTCACGCCGAGCCGCCGGATCGGCCGTTCCTCGTTGAGCCTTGTGAGCAGCTCGCCGATCGCCGCATTGACCTCGGCCAGGCTGTAGAAGGTGCGATGACGCAGGCGGCCGAGCAGCCAGCGCTCGACGATGAGGACGGCTTGCTCGACCTTGGCCTTGTCGCGCGGCTTGCGCGGCCGCGCCGGCAATATGGCCGTGCCGTAATGCGCCGCCATCTCCGCATAGGTACGATTGATCTGCGGGTCGTACAGGCTCGCCTTGATGACCGCGACCTTGGTGTTGTCGGGCACCAGCAGCGCCGGGACGCCGCCGGTCGCTGCGAAGGCGCCAACATGGGCGCTGATCCAGTCGGCGAGCCCCTGCGTCCATGTCGCCTGCGCGTAGGTGAAGCTCGATGCGCCGAGCACGGCGACGAAGATCTGCGCCGTTCTGCGCTCACCGGTCAGGCGGTCGACCACCACTGGCACGCCATCGCCGGCATAGTCGACGAACAACTTGTCGCCGGCCGCATGGGCCTGGCGCATCGTCACCGACAGGCGCCCCTCCCAGGCGCGGTAGAGCTCACAGAAGCGCGAGTACCGGTATCCGCCGGGCTCGGCGCCGATGTACTCCTCCCACAGGATCGACAGCGTCACGTGCTTGCGTTTGAGCTCGCGGTGCACGGCCGCCCAGTCGGGCTCGGCGACGCGGCGGTGACCCTGCCGGTTGCCATTGCCGGTCTTGGCGAACAGGCGGAGTTCCAGGGCCGCGTCCGTGAGCTCGTCGGGCAACGGCCAGGTCAGACCCGCAGCCTCGAACCGCCGGATCGCCAGCCGCACCGTCGAGGGCGCCGCGCCCACCCGTCGCGCAATCTCGCGGCTCGGTAGCCCGGCCGCCTTCATCCTGATCACATCGCGCACGCGGCGCATCGCAAGCCTCTCCGTCGGCATCCAGGGTCCCCCTTCGCAAAGCCGAAAAGGTTGACCCTATGGGAGCCAGAAGAGGCCTCGTCACCCGGGCGACATCATCCCGGAACACTGGGCGACATCATCTCGGAATGGGTGGGCGACTTCAAATCGGAATGGTGGGCGAGATCATCTCGGAACGATGGGCGACATCGAGCAGAATCCGCATCTATCGCGAGATCCGCGAAAAGCGCGGGCTAGCCTATTCGGTATCCGAGTCGCTCCTGTTGATGGACCACTCGGCGTTATTTATCGGCAACACTGCGACGCGCGGAGCTATGGCCGAAACTGGGTGATGACGGGTTGAGAGAGGCGGCGTATCGAGGCGGG
>NZ_AXAI01000078.1 GCF_000472425.1 Bradyrhizobium sp. Tv2a-2
TCGTCGTTCCTTGCCCGGCCGCGGTCGATCGTCGAGGGCAAAAAGCGGCCCATAGGCCAGCGCCCGCTCGACGCACCGCTCGACCGTCTGGTGGTGCACACCTATCGCACGCCCGACCGCGAAGAACGACGGGTTCTCGCGGTAAGCAAGCAGCATCCTCGCCCGCGTCACCCGGCTTCCTCGTTCCGTTCGGGACCGGGAAATCGCCGTCAGCTTGGCAATCTCCTCGTCACTCAACGCCAATTCGACCGCTCGTCGCTATCCGCCCATCGCAATAATCCTCGTTTGCCAGCCCAAACGAGGAATCCACCAACGAAGTCACCGTTCCATGAGGCTGGGTTCATGGAATCGGTCGTCTAGTGGCGTCAGATTTTAATGATAGCTATCTCGGCCATTCGGCCTGCGCTGGCGAGCCTGACTCATTATCGCATTGTAAAAATCGCTTCTATCAATGGCCGGGTGCAGCCCTCGGCAGCCAGAATGCCGGCCAATTGGCTAGTATACATTTTCCAGATTTGAGGTCCGCTCTGTTATACCTGCTGATCTCTCGTCGCCGCCTTGGCTTTTTGAGAAGCCTTGCCTTGCCGAACATAACGCGGGTTCCCGTAAGAGGTCTTGCTACCCCTGTAGTCGGCCAGAGCCTTGCGCAAGGCCGGCACAAAGCCCCGCTTCACTTGGTCGGGCAGAGACTTCGATTGATCCACCGATTGCAGGGCTAACTCGATCAGCTCGATCGCGCGCTTGGTGTTGCCGCTGTTATAAAAATACTGCGCGACTTGTCCATAAGAGAGGAACTTATCGCCGTCACCCTCGGGGGGATTTAGGGCTAGGATGTTTTCGGACAGTTCTCTGGCAATTGTCAGGCACTCCACGCGCGGGAGATAGGATTCGTCCGTCGTAGGTTGAAACAGCTGGCTCAAGGCCATGGTCATCCAATGCTCCGACTTTCTATCGATCGCATCGCGAACCAGTTGACGCAAGACGGGGAGAGCAGCCCGGAAGTCGCGGATTTTGTGAAGCAAGAGATTCACATGAATGACACGGAGGTTGATAGCGTCCGGCATCTTTGCAACGCCCTCCTCGACCACCGACAGCGCCGTTGTCCAATCCTCGGTCTTCATGGTCGCGTGGAGCTTGGCATAAATTGGCTTGGTCAGCGCCCGTTCCCGCGCTACTCGCACGTTTTCGGCGATCCGTGTTGCATCTTCGGCCTTGGCTTCGTCACTGGCGCGCCAGATTCCTTTAAGAACTTTCGGGAGGATGTCGTCGAGTTGTGCCGGATTGCCGATGAAGGCGATTCGCCCGTCACGATCGACGACGAATGTCGCTGGAATTGCGGAAGTAGAGCTAGCCTCCATCCAATGCGCGTACATTTCGCGGGCGCCGTCGAACGCGATCCGGTAGTTTAACTTCGGCACATTTTGCGTCAGCCACGCGTCCAATTTGGTGCGTGCTTCGTCTGTTGTTGGAGCTTGTTCGCTAGCTGCGATGGCGACGACATCGAGTCCGCTGTCTCTATACTTCTCTTGCAACTCACCCAGATGGGGCATCGTCGCGACACATGGTGCGCACCAGGTTGCCCAAAACTCGAGGATATACACTTTTCCTGGCTGGAATCCGTTGAGAGGCTGTCCACGAAGCCAGCTCTCCACCTTGATCGGCGGCGCCGGGGACTCGATGCGGAGCACCATTTTGTTCTCCAAAGCTATTGTCAGGAGCAGCGGGAGCTTATGCGCCGGGTTGTCGACCAGAAGCCGAGGGCGCGAGCACGCCAAGAGACAGCTGTCCCAGACGCTATTGTGTGCCCTCAGCTTTGGCTCGATTGCTGGATCTGAAAAGCAATGGCCGTGCCAGCACCGTCTAGCACTCAAGTCGCCATTGGTCTTTGAATCCTGGCTGGTGTGGCGAGCAAAGCCGCGCAGCGTGACACCGCGCGTTTGGGATCCGACATCTTGCGCTTGCTAGAATTGGACACGGATGCGCTCTTCGCGGTCAGAGCAGGTCCAGCGTCGTTGGCGGGCGGCCGAACGGATCCTCGCTGATCGCCGCCTCTCCCGTCGGAGGTGACCGTGCCGCGTTGTCAGGCTTGCGACATAGTCGTTCTCAACTGGACAGGCTGGCGTAGACCCCCCCTGCTTCTCATCTGAGCAGCTTATTCGGTCCTGCCCGATATTGCGAGGCGCGCGTGGACATCCATCGAGTGACCGCGGGAGGGGCCGATGCGCGGAGCCTAGGCGCCGGCCGCCTACGGCCCTCCTGCTTTCGATTGGATCCCTATGGGTAATGCGCTTTGATCAAACAGCTGCGACAATGGCGCTGATAAGGTCAATGAGGGAGCTCAGTTCGATATCTTTTACGGCCGCACGTCCGAGAATGAGTTTGGCGAGCTCTGCCCGGTTCTCAGGAGTGCGCATATTTTCCGGTAGCGCCGCGACTGCTTTGCGGATTCCGACGAAGTCGCCCGGGTGTACCGATATGAAGTCGCCCGGGGATTCCGAGACGATGTCGCCCACCTTTACGATTTGATCTCGCCTG
>NZ_AXAI01000079.1 GCF_000472425.1 Bradyrhizobium sp. Tv2a-2
AAGCTCACCTTGCCGACTTCATCAACGCCTACAACTACGCTCGGCGGCTGAAGACCCTGAAGGGCCTCACGCCTTACGAATACATCTGCAAATGCCGGACTTCCCAGCCAGAACGATTCAAACTCAATCCGCTCCAGCAAATGCCGGGACTAAACACCTAATTCACAAGCAGCCGAAGACGAAGCAGATGGCCCGACCAACTTACAAAACTGAACAGAATACTTGACTTAAAGCACTTGCGATACGCGGTTGCAGCGGCGGACTACGGCAGCTTTCGCCAAGCGGCAGTGGCGCTCAACGTAAAGCGGTCGACACTAAGTCGATCGATATTACTTCCCTTAGTGACCCAACTTCCAAAACCTCTGTTCCGATGAGTACAAATGGGCTTCTTTGGTTGATATGAGAAATGACGCTGGTCGACGAGCTGCGTCCCGGCGGCGAGGAGAACTTATTATCGGCGCCGCATTGTGGCCGCGGTTCCTCTTTCGGCGAGGATGCGTGCGAGTTGCCGCGTGCAGGAGCTGACCGCACCGCCATTCTGGTGTCCGAGGCAAGGCTCGATAGTGGCCGCGACCCTGCACAGGGCTTCAGACAACGAGGCGGCGGTATCTTTACCTCGAGCAGCTTGATCGAGACGATTAATTGCCGAGCTAAACTGACGCTGATGGCGTTGCTTGCGTCGTGTCATGTTCCGGCAGCACGCTCCTTTGTAAGGAAGCGCGTCACCCCGCTTGGCCGCCTGGTACCGAAAGCCAAACCTTCATCGCTCTGGTCGACCTCCTTCAATCCGGAGGGTCGGCAGTCGCCAAGAACCGTAATGAAAGTTAATGCCAGCGCCGGCGGGCAAGTTGAGCGATACCAAGGGAGGGACGAGTACGGTAGGCTTGAACAACTCCGGGCTGGCGAATAGTGGAAGTTCGACATTTGCGAGAGCTTTCGCAGTTTGAATCGAGTAGATCACATCGCCCGCGACCCGCTGCGTGGCGCCTTGAATCCAGACCTGAAGCATGCCGATCTGATCGCTAGCTGAGCTCGTGGAACCGACCTTTCCGAAGAGCTCCATAACCTGCGTGGATTCGGTCTGAATTCGCTCCTGCCAATGCCAATAGATGTCGAAGAACCCTTTCGAAAACTCCGACTGCGTCTGACGGCTCGCTTGGTGAAGTCCTGAAATGCGCCTGTTGCACGGCCAATGTCATCGTTGATTCCGACTTCCTTCGTCATCACCATCCCCTTATCATTGTTAGTGTGGTACGAGAGATGTGCTCTAGCAGCCCCTGTTCGGTTGGAACTCTTTATGAAGGCGGGCAAGCAGAGGGTGGTGACTTGCGTACCTACTAATGGAGTTGCGCGAGCCCTTTCTGAACGGGAGACGGAATGCGTCGCCCTCGTGTAGAAGCTCCGACATCCGTGTCTTCAAACAGACCGCGCTGAAGATCCTAAAATGACAGCGATTGCTCTGACTGCAATTCAGGGAAGTTGCCAGCTGGCAACCCAGTCTCAACGGAGCGCCTCGAAAGGTACCATGGTGATCATGCTGTTTGGAGACCACTGAGATGACCCGCTTGGCTATTCAGTCTTTCGTCTGACCGGCATCTCCGCCAGAGTTCCCGCGCGTCGTCGCGTGGTCGCGCATGAATGCTTCATATTGCGCAGGGTTAACAGCCTTCAGGCGTGACAGTGCGCGCTCAGCGTCGCCACGGACGGCGACGCCGTGACGCTGCTTGATCTCTTCCACGCCTTTTATCATCTCTTCGAGGCGCTTCATTGCCTCTCCAGTACTCTGTGTTCCTGTACTCTGCGCCTCTGTCGATATCCCGCGTGGCCTTTTAAGTTCTGTGACGGCCGCGAAAAGGGTCTCGAGCTGTTGGAATAAACTATACTTCTCAAAGACTTTCTTTTGGGTTTCTGAAATTTTGAGGACATTCGTTTCAATGTCCTGAGTCACTGCCCCGCTGAGTGGCGCAAAGAATGGAAAAGAATACCACGAGAACCAATTGGGATTTGACATCGGCATCCTCTCGACCATCGAGATCTGGCGCTCTTCCTCAGCATGTTTCAGCAATTGGCGTGCCAGTCGACCGGGTTCGATGACCACACCGGGGAGCTATGGCCGAAACTGGGTGATGACGGGTTGAGAGAGGCGGCGTATCGAGGCGGGTGTCGAGCCTGCCAGAACCTCAAGGAGAGCGATA
>NZ_AXAI01000080.1 GCF_000472425.1 Bradyrhizobium sp. Tv2a-2
TCGTGGTGGCGCAGCCGTGTAAAACTTGTCCCATAGCGCTTCCTTCGAATCGTGCGATAAGGATGCACCATCAAAGTCCGGGACTAAACACCTAGATGTGGATCCTCAACAGGTTGCTCCCGGTTAGACCGAGGCTGCGGATCGGTGGCTTTGAGTCGAGACTGCCATGAGGTCGGTGCCAGTTGTATCGGTGAAGCCATCTTGGCAACTCGGCGGCACGTTCTTTTGAGGTGCTGTAAGCCTGGGCATAAGCCCATTCGCGCAAGCTGGTTTGGATGAAGCGTTCGGCCTTGCCGTTGGTCTTGGGCGTATAAGGCTTGGTGCGGATGTGCTATGGTTGCAGGCTCTACGGAAGGCNATGGATTTGTAGCAGGCGCCGTTGTCGGTCATGACACGCTCGACCGTGACGCCCAGGCTTGCATAGTAAGCGACGGCAGCTTTCAGAAAGGCGACCGCGCAGCCCTTTTTCTCGGTCTTCATGACCTGGCTGAAGGCGATCCGGGACGCATCGTCGATGCAGACATGGACGTACTCCCAGCCCGGCCCCTTGCCACGGGAGCGCTGGTTGCTCTGGCGGGTTCGATCGCCGGTGATGCGATGGCCGATCCGGTTGCATTTGCCGAGCTCTTTGATGTCGATGTGAATCATCTCACCCGGGTTCGCGCGGTGATAGCGTCGGATCGGCTCGGCCGGCTCCAGCGCCGAGACCGAGAGCCGGTTGAGGCCCAACCGCCGCAGGATCCGGCTGACGGTCGCTGCCGATACACCGACCTCGACGGCGATCTGCTTGCCGGTGTGGCGCTGCCGGCGCAACACTCGACTGCTGCGCACGTGGCAGGCGGGGTTTGGCCTGGCAATGAAAGAGGTCTGGAGGAGCGATCTCGCAATCCTATAGCGCGACAATCATGATGAGTACGGCGCATTGCCTCGCCTTAATTGTTACCGGATGCTGAGCCGTTGCCTCACGTAAGTTGCTCCCTTGGATCGGGAACGAGCGGGGGCGAAGATGGGGTGGCTAAGCATGGCGACGCGGAAGGAGCTGACGGCGGCGGCAGGCGCGCGCTATCGGACGTCGGATCGCGCGAAGAAGGCGCGGATATTGGACGAGTTCGTCGACATCACCGGCTTCCATCGCAAGCACGCGATGCGGCTTCTTCGAGGTCAGGAAGACGCACGCCCAGGCCGGCGGGCGCGACGCCGGGTCTATAATGAGGCAGAACACGACGCGCTCGTGCTCCTTTGGGAGGCGTCAGACCGGATCTGCGGGAAGCGGCTGAAGGCGTTAATGCCTGCGCTGATTGCTGCGATGGAACGGCACGGGCACCTCGGCCTTGCCCCCGAGATCCGCGACAAACTTTTGGCAATGAGCGCTGCGACGATCGACCGCGCATTGGCGCGGGTCCGAGAAGGATTAGGTCGCAAGCGCCGACGGCACGCGACGCACTCGTTGCGTCGCAGTATTCCAATTCGGACGTCGGCAGATTGGAACGATCCGGCGCCGGGGTTTGTCGAGGCTGACCTTGTAGCGCATAGCGGTCCATCGGCGCGCGGCAGCTTCATCCAGACCCTCGTGCTCACCGACATTGCTACCGGCTGGACGGAGTGCGCTCCTCTGATCGTGCGCGAACAAACGCTGTTGAGCACGGTGTTGACGGAATTGCGCAAACAATTGCCCTTTGCGCTGGTCGGCCTCGATACGGACAATGACACCGTGTTCATGAACGAGACGCTGAAAGCCTACTGCGATGCGGCCAACATCGTCTTCACGCGTTGCCGGCCCTACCGGAAGAACGACCAGGCGTTCGTCGAGCAGAAGAACGGCGCCGTCGTGCGCAGGATGGTCGGCTATCGTCGGTTCGAGGGCCTGGAAGCGGCCAAGCTGCTGGCTGAACTCTATCGATCGGCGCGACTGTTCGTGAACTTCTTCCAACCCTCGTTCAAATTGATAGCCAAGCAGCGCGACGGTGCTCGTGTGCGCAAGACATACAGCGCGCCGGCAACGCCACACCAGCGCTTGGCCGCCGACGCCCGCACGCCCGACGCGGTTCGCCACCATCTCCAAGAAATCTATGCCGCTCTCGACCCGGTCGCGTTGTTGGAGCTATGGCTGATTCTGGGTGACGCGGCCTGATCAGGCGGCGTGGCTTTCAGTGGTCGGAATGACCTCGATGCCGTCAGTAAACTTTACACC
>NZ_AXAI01000081.1 GCF_000472425.1 Bradyrhizobium sp. Tv2a-2
GACATCAGCGTTCACGGCACGGGCCGAATGGACAACCTCCTGAAAGTTCACATCTAGGCCTGTCCTCCCAAGCGCCGTTCGAGCGGAGATGTAGGGAATGCGGGCGTTGCCGCGTCGATCGAAGCGCTGAACGAGCGCAACCGGAAATTTCGTGTCGGCAAGTTCCAGTCTGACCGCGGGAGCGCGAATGCCACACATCTTTGCAAGGTCCAGCGTCGCAACCTCGACCTGTTCGATAGGGTGCTGATCATGGACGGAAGTGAACTTGGCTAGCCAGAGAACCTCTCCGTCACGGACGTTGGCTTTGGGCCGAGCACCGCCCGAGCCGCCTGCACCGGCAAGAGCTTGCATTTCCTCAGCCGATATCTCCTTGCCTTGTTCGTAGGCGCGGGCGATGGCAGTGATCGCCTGTAGATCAAGTAGGCGCGGTACCGCGTCGCTGGCCTTTCCGGTGATGATCTTCCCCTGTTCATCGATGAAGCGCAGGGCGCCTTGCCGACATGTATCGTCGGACAGCGTCAGATATTCGAATTCGGAAAGGCCATTGCCATAGACACGTTCGAGAAGTCTGCGTCCCCAGCTATCAGGGGCAGCGTCAGAGAAAACGCCAGCGAGCGCCTCGCGGGAATTGCCAGATTGCGCCGACGCGTGAAACGGCCCGCCATCAAAGGGCATGTTCGGCTGCAACGCGAAGGCACGAGGATCCTTCGTCCAAGCCGGGTCGTAGGCAAAGATCGAAAACTGACGAGGCCCGGTTTGCGTGAAGCGCAGTTCACCGACTCGCGTCAAGCCCTCGCCAAGGGCGACTCGGGCGTAGTATTCGGTCATCAGAAGGCCACGCCGTTCGGATCAACGTCGTCCGATTCGTCTTTCCCAGACTTGTAGTCTTGCCTCTCCTGCTTGCGCAGCGTGGCCGCGTACGATCGGCCACGCTGCGGCAACCGCTCAGAGGTCAACGCCAAACCCAGATCGTCCTTTCGGATATCGACGAGGTCGGCCAACTTCTCGACAAGCCCAAGGGAGACAAGCACGTCTGCGAGCGTACCTACGGCAACTCCCGGATCGCCTCTTTCCAGACGCGCGATAGTGCTAGGCGACGTACCTGCGCGCGCGGCCAAGTCGGCCACGGCCACACGGCGGCTCAGGCGAGCCGATCGGAGGTCGTGACCAAGGCGTTCTAGCGCGGTATTGGATTTCGGCGAACTCATGATGTAGCCATATATGATTAAGAACATGAATTTATCTATCATATATGACTAATTAGTATATCCGGCAATAGCTTACTTAAGTTCCGTTTTGGGTGCGGAACCACCCTTTTTGTGCGGAACTGGCTCGGCATCGACCGACACCATTAGCCCCGACATTCCGGAACTCGCGGGGCCAAACGCGACGCCACCGCCCTCTGGGCCCTGTTCTCCGACTCAATCCCCGGTCTTTCGGCCCGCTTGCTCACAGACGATCGAGCGACGCTTGCAGACGTTCGGGACGCGGTCGTCGGCACGCTCGACACCGCGAATGCCGACGAAACCGTTGTGCTGAGCTTCGCCGGGCACGGATCTCCTGACGGCAGCCTCGTTGCCTCGACACCGATCCTGCTGATCTCGCCGGAACGGCGCTCTCAATAACGGTCTTGGCCGAGGCCTTCCGGACGACCAAAGCCAAGGTTGTGCTCTGTATTCTGGATTGCTGCTTCAGCGGCAACGCACCAGCTCGCGTGCTCGAAACGGCTGCGCGACCGCGAAGCACTTTCGGTCTCGCCGGCATCTCGGGCGAAGGCCGAATCCTGCTCGCGGCGTGCGCTCCGACCGAAGCCGCGTGGGAGCAGCCCGGGACCGGCCACGGCCTGCTGACCTACGCGACGATCAAGGCCATGAGCGAAAGCGACGGCGCACCCGTCAGCTTTCCCGAAGTCGCGGGGAGCTATGGCCGAAACTGGGTGATGACGGGTTGAGAGAGGCGGCGTATCGAGGCGGGTGTCGAGCCTGCCAGAACCTCAAGGAGAGCGATA
>NZ_AXAI01000082.1 GCF_000472425.1 Bradyrhizobium sp. Tv2a-2
TGCGGATTCCAATGATCGCGCGCAGGTATTCCAATCTGATGCCGCGCAGCGTTCCGATCTGATCGCGCGCAGGTGAAGTACCCGATCGTTAGAGGCAATTGGCACTTTCGCTAGCCCATGGTCAAGCGGTTGCCGGAGAGATCACGTCTGATGTTTGATGGTGTCGCTCGACGGAGCGAAGCTGACCGGACGCGCACCCCCAACAGTGCCGTAGCGGTCGGTCAGATTCGCGGGCTGCAGTCTCGGTCTTCATAGGCCGACCGCGTAGTCAATGCCGAGGAAGAACCGCCGGTCGACGCATGGAGTCACCGTTCAGTTCGAGCCTGTGAGCGTTGTGAAGCAGGCGATCAAGTATGGCATCAGCGTAAGTTGGGTCATTTATGAGCTCATGCCATTTGACAATTGGAAGCTGGCTGGTGACGAGTGTTGACCGACGGCCATAGCGGTCTTCAAGGATTTCGAGCAGATAATGACGGGCATTGGCGTCGATGGCTTGGAGGCCCCAATCGTCCAAAATTAGGAGGTCCACGGCGGCGATGCTCTTCATCCGCGAGGCGAGTCGGCCATCGCCCCGGGCAAGGTCCAACTCTTCGATCAACCGCGGCAACCGGGTGTAAAGTACAGAGTGGTTGTCCCGGCAGGCCTTGTGGCCGAGCGCACAGCCTAGCCAGCTTTTCCCGACGCCGGTTGGCCCGACAATGGCGCAATTCTCATGGTTCTTGATCCAGTCTCCGTTGAGCAGCATGTCGAACAAGCGGCGGTCGAGCCCACGGGGAGCGCGGTAGTCGATATCCTCGGGCACGGCATGATGGCGCAGCTTTGCCTTGCGAAGACGAAGCGCCAGGCGCCGGTTGTTGCGCCAAGTCGATTCATGGTCCAGCAGCAACGCCAGCCATTCGGCGTGAGCAAGACCCTGGACCTCCTCGTTGTCTGCGAGGCTCGTGAAGCCCTCGGCCATGCCGGTAAGGCCGAGCCGGGTAAGCAAGTGGAGTGTGGGGTGTGTCAGCATTTTCTTCCCTTTTAGTGGTAATAGTCCGAGCCTCTGATGTTGGTGTGTATGATCGGCTCGCGCTCGGCGGACGCGGGCGTCGGAACGCGATCGAGCCCCTTTTCGAGGATCGATTTGACGCTTGGGTAGTTGCGAGCCTCGATCTCAAGCGCGCGCAGCGCGGCCGCCTCGAGGCGCTCGGCGCCAAAGCGCTTCTCAAGCCGCAGGATACCCAGGCACGAACGATAGCCCTGTTCGGGATGCGGCCGATCCTCGATGATCCGATCGACCAGCAGGCGCAGCATCGGGCCGATCCGGGTTGCCTCGCTGCGGATCTTTGCCGGCGTCCACTCGCCATAGCGCCGGTGGCTAGAAGGCATGTGGGCGTTGATCGTCGTGTGCCGCCCGTTGCCGCTGCCGCGCATGTGCGCGGCGATACGCTCGCCCCCCAGGAAGATTTCAACCGTTCGTGCGCTGATCCGCGCTTCTACCTCCCGACGGGCGAAGCGATAGGGCACCGAGTAGTAGTGTCGTTCAATCTCGACGTGATAGTCGAGCCCGACCCGACATCGGCGCCATTCGGCATGGACCCACGGCTCGCCGGGAAGCGGTTTAAGATTCGGCGCATCAATTTCCTCGAACAGCTGGCGTCGCGTGCGGCCATACTGACGCAGC
>NZ_AXAI01000083.1 GCF_000472425.1 Bradyrhizobium sp. Tv2a-2
TATGCAAACATAGGCCTGTCATACATCGATAACCCCACAAGCGTCACATACACGCCCAAAACGGGACACGCGCTGAATTTCTCTGCGTCAACGACGGTCTTCTTCTAGCAACCTGAAAGAGGCGCTCGCCGCCGAGCGCCTAATTCACCCGCTCCGGCGAGATTCGAGATGGTGCATGCGCGGTGACCTTGCCCCAAGTTTTATCCAATCGTGAGGGCGGTTGGATTTGCCCGGTTGGGCGGTGGTAGCGACGTGAGCCGTCGCGGAGCCATCGGCATAGCGCAGCGCCAGATCCCGGCGTGGATCGCGGGTGACTGCGAATTCGGACGGGGTCTTCCATCCGAGCTGAGAGTGTGGTCGTGCGACGATCAGTCGGTCTAGTTCCCGGGCCGCCCGGATGCCCGAGAGCGAGGTGTCGGCCAACAAAGCCAGACACTTGCGGGCGCAATCGTCGACCTCGGTCAAGATACGGAAACGTCGGCCGTCGGTGAGTTGATCCGAGACGAGGTCGAGCGACCAGCTCTCGTTCGGTGCCATCGGCACCATCATCGGCGCCCTGGTTCCGATCGCCCGCTTGCGGCCGCCACGGCGGCGCACCGCGAGCCTCTCTTCCCGGTAGAACCGGAGCAGCTTCTTGTGATTGACCAGGTAGCCCTCCGGCTTGAGCAGAACGTGCAGGCGTGGATAGCCTAAGCGGCGGCGCTCCTGGGCGATCGCTCGCATGCGTTGGCGAAGGCCGGCATCGTCCGACCTAGTCTAGCCGTCCGGTATCTCATGTCATGCGGCAACAGCCGATTGCTTTACACGCCCGCCGCTCGCTCATCCCGAAGGATTCCCGCAGATGCGCGACAGCTTTTCGCTTGGCCGCGGGCGTGACCATTTCTTTCCCAAGAGATCCTTCAAGGCTGCGTTGTCCAGCATCGTGTCGGCCAAAAAGGCGCTTCAGGCGCGTGTTCTCGTCCTCCAGCGTGTTCAGCCGCATGACCTCCGAGACCTCCATCACGTCAAACTTCGCTTTCCTTTTGTAGATGCCGGCGTCGCTGACGCCATGCTTGCGGCACAGATCGGCGACCGAAACGCCGGCCTCGCTGCTCCTTGGAAATCCCGATGATTTTCTCTTCCGAAAAGCGTTGCGCTTCATGCTCTGATTCTAGTCTGGGCCAGAACGAACTTCAAACCGGAATTAAACCAAAGGAGCAAGGTCAGCGGTCACGAGAATAAACGGGGGCGCTCGAAGCTGTGGTTGATCATGGGCTGTCGAGGACCGCTACAGCCTGCTGATCGAGGCGTTCCCGTCACCAGCGGAAGGCAAGCCGAACGGGTCGGTCGCGCTGAACCTGATCCGACTCTTACGCCGACCAACAGCAATAACGTTTCGCGCCAACAAGCCTGCAATGCAGAAAGGTTCGAAGAGCTATGCTCGAATAAAGTTAAACCGCTTGTTGCATAGAACGTCGACGGTTAGATGTGGAGCCTCAAGAGGTTATACCCGGCCAAGCCGAGCCTGCTGATTGGTGGTACAGACCCGATACTGCCATGAGGACGATGCCAATTGTA
>NZ_AXAI01000084.1 GCF_000472425.1 Bradyrhizobium sp. Tv2a-2
TCGGCCGACCGATCTTCTTCATCACGGTGTCGCAGGCATCGATGCACAGCCCGCACTGGATGCATTCCAGCTGGGCGCCGTCGCGGATGTCGATGCCGGTCGGGCAGACCGCGACGCATTGATAGCAGTCGACGCAATCGCCGACATGCTCGCCGAGCGCGCGCAGATCGGCGGCTTTCTTGACCGAGGTACGCTTCTCGCCACGGTCATAGCGATAGGTGACGTTGAGCGCCCATTCATCGGTCAGGGATGCCTGGATGCGCGGCCAAGGGCACATATAGGTACAGACCTGCTCGCGCATGTAGCCGGCGAGCAGATAAGTCGTCGCGGTCAGGATGCCGATCCACACATAGGCGATCGGCGGGGCCTGGAAGGTGGCAAGATCTTTCACCAGCGTCGGCGCGTCCGAGAAATAAAGCACCCAGGCGCCGCCGGTCCACCAGGCGATCATGAGCCAGATCGTGTGCTTGAGCGCGACCTCGGAGATGCGCTTTGCGGTCCATTGATGGGCCGCGGCGTCCTTCTTCATTCGCTCGCGGCGGTCGCCCTCGACAAAGCGCTCGACGGCGTAGAACAGATCGGTCCAGACCGTCTGCGGACACAGATAGCCGCACCAGATGCGGCCACCGACGGCGTTCATCAGGAACAGCATGACGGCGGCAATGATCAGAAGGCCGGTGAAGTAATAGATCTCCTGCGGCCACAGCTCGATGAAGAAGAAATAGAAGCGACGGTTCGGGAAATCGATCAGCACGGCCTGGCTCGGTGCGCCGAGGCCGCGGTTCCAGCGCACGAAGGGCAGGAAATAGTAGACGCCGAGGCACAACGCCATCAGCGTCCATTTGATGCGGCGGAATGTGCCGTGGACGCTCTGCGGATAGACCTTCTTACGAGCGGCATAAAGCGGCCCGTCATTGTCGTATTGCAGCTGTTCGGGCGGCACGGGCTTGTTCATGGCTGGTTGCTAGTCTCGCATCTCAAATCAAACCTAAGGCAGGCGCCCGCGGCGTGGTTGACCCAGCTCAAACGACTCCGGCTTTCCCTTCGGTTTGCTTGTCGCTTTGCGCGCCCCGCGGCCGTCACTTGCCTCCACCCAGCGAGTGGACGTAAACCGCCATTGCCTTCAGCGTCACCGGATCAAGCCGCCCGTCCCAGGCCGGCATTACGCCGCCACGGCCGTTGGTGATGGTCTCGATCAGGGTCGCCTCGTCACCGCCATAGAGCCAGATATTCGCCGTGAGATCCTTGGAGCCGACCTCCGGATTGCCCTTGCCGTTCTCGCCATGACAGGCCACGCAGTTCTCGGCGAAGATCTTGGCCCCTTCGGCCGCGTTGTACCCGGGCGCAGTCGGCAGGTGCGACAGCGCGCGGACA
>NZ_AXAI01000085.1 GCF_000472425.1 Bradyrhizobium sp. Tv2a-2
GCGTATCGCTCTCCTTGAGGTTCTGGCAGGCTCGACACCCGCCTCGATACGCCGCCTCTCTCAACCCGTCATCACCCAGTTTCGGCCATAGCTCGCCGACACCGTGGCCAAGCCACTGCGTGGATACGCGCGTCGTGCGCCTTGGCAAGGTCGTTCCAGTTTCCGCGGCCTGACGATCTTTAAAAATGGTGATGCGCTAGGCAGACAAGAGCCAACAAAAAAGGACGGCCGCTGAAGGAACCTACCGCTGCGATTAAGCCATCGAATTCGCCTGCGGACTATCGCGCGGTCGCCGTTGGCTCATTGTGAATTCTTCTGAGCTTCGTCAGCTTCTCGAAAGCTAACCTGGCTAGGTTAGGATCCTTGGGCGGCCATGCCGCACATTGTTGGAAATGGCGATGGACGCATCGGCGCCCCCGACGGGCGAAGTAATCATAGGCATGGACACAGCATTTTAATTGACTCGCTCGGCGTGCGTCGACGTGTTTACGACTTCTTGGTTCTGGTTGTTATTAGCCGTTAATGCAGTCGTACGCGTCCCGCTATCGTGAGCGGGAGACTGTATCTGGCGTTTCACGTGGTTTGTTGTTGTTTGCCGGTTTCTGACTTCGACCTGATCTGCAGCTAAAACCTCAACCAGGTCCTACTGCTTCGAAACGCCTGCCTGTCCACCGGGGAAAACAGATGGATTTTGGATCAATTACTCCATTCGCAACTAACGCGGAAGGTTTCATCCAGGCACACGCTCGGCCGCCACAAGCAGGACAACAATCGGGCAACACGAGCCTGCAAACGAGCTCACCAACCAGCTTTGAAGAGCATCTGAGAACCTTGCCTCTCAGAGGATCAGGCGCTGATGCAAGCCCCACGGAGCACGATCGGAGCGTGCGACACAATCAACTCGGCCATTCGAACTGGTGGCCGCCGCAGTTCGACCGCTTTAGCAGCCCGCGCCACAGCGTAGACATACCCCGCACTGGCCTCGGTGGCCCGACCGGGCGGCCGTCGCAGTCCAACTTGCGAAACAACATGTTCAGTTGCACGCGGTGCACGTCGCCGCTGGCAGCCCGACAAAAGAACACCGCCGCGCCGCCGACGCCGTTGGCTAACGTCTCGCATTGGGTCAGAGATACAGAAAGCGTTCCGGACAAGCGGCAATAAGAAGCTGTCCGGCACCGCGGTTCCGCAACCGGTTATCGTTTCAACGGAGATTGGCGATGATTTCTATCTCATGCGTGAGCCTCCAGGTGGCTGAACAACCGCGGGTCAGCGTTTTCTCGCACCAATTAAGCGTTGCAACCGCATACGGGAGCTATGGCCGAAACTGGGTGATGACGGGTTGAGAGAGGCGGCGTATCGAGGCGGG
>NZ_AXAI01000086.1 GCF_000472425.1 Bradyrhizobium sp. Tv2a-2
TGATGCTGTGGACGGCTCCTCCACCGGCGCGAGAGCGCCAAGGAGTGGGTGCCGATTGAGGCTCCACGATTCGGAGGAGCAGCCTATGCAGTCAATTTCGACGATCGGTCTGGATATCGCAAAGTCGGTCTTTCAAGTACACGGCGTTGATGCAGCCGGCCAGGTCGTTTTGCGCCGTCAGTTGCGGCGCCGACACATCTTGGCATTTTTCCAGAAACTGCCGCCGTGCATGGTCGGCATTGAGGCTTGCGCGTCATCCCACCATTGGTCCCGCGAGCTGCAGGCGTTGGGGCATACGGTGCGACTGATGCCTCCGGCCTATGTGAAGCCCTACGTCAAGCGGCAGAAGAACGACAGCACCGACGCGGAGGCGATTTGCGAGGCGGTCACGAGACCCAACATGCGGTTCGTGCCGACCAAGACGGTCGAGCAACAGAGCTGTCTGATGGTTCATCGAGCCCGCCATCTCTTCATCCGCCAGCAGACCGCCGTGATCAATTCTATCCGAGCCTATCTTGCCGAGTTCGGGATTGTCGCCCCGGTCGGACGCAGGGGCGTCGAGCAACTGCTGGAAGTCGTCGCAGATACAGACGACCGCCGGCTCCCTGAGGTGGCCCGCGCATGTCTTGCCGCTCTCGGCAGTCAATTGCGGGCGCTAAAGGCCCAAATCGTGGAGTTCGACCGACGCATCATCAACTGGCATCGAGCAAACGCGACGAGCAAACGGCTGGACGCGATCCCCGGGGTCGGGCCGGCGCTGGCAACAGCGCTGGTCGCCAGCGTTGCTGATCCTAAGGCCTTCCGATCCGGGCGAGACTTCTCAGCCTGGATTGGGCTCGTGCCGAAGCAGAACTCGAGCGGGGGCAAGGACAAGCTTGGCAGTATCAGCAAGCAAGGCGATCGCTATTTGCGCAGCCTGTTCACGACTGGCGCACTCGCCGTGATCCGCTATGCCAAGATCCACGGCACCGGGCATCGACCCTGGCTCACCGCGCTGTTGGCACGGCGGCCAACCAAGGTCGCCGCGATCGCGCTCGCCAACAAGCTCGCCCGGATGGCCTGGGCGATGATGGCCAGGAACGAACCTTACAAGGAACCTACCGCTCTCGCGGCGTGAACGAGCTCGCGCCGGACAGCCCGGCGTGACGCAATGGTTGGGAGGGCGAACAGCACTTAATGCAGTGCCGGTCGATCCGGCGATCAGGACAACCCACTAGGGCCACGGCATCATCGAATGCGTGTTGTTGACTGGGACCTGATCCGCGGAGGGCATTATGGCCAGCGGTCATGGGTACCGCGCTAACAGGCCGAACACATGGCTGCTCCGACCAACGCTG
>NZ_AXAI01000087.1 GCF_000472425.1 Bradyrhizobium sp. Tv2a-2
TGTTCAGCCCGGGGACATGACCGACGGGTGTTCGGGGACATAGCCGACACATCATAGTGCACGGATTTGGCAGTGTGGGAGGCCAAGTCCATGCCCTGGCGAGAGGTGTCGGTTATGGATCAGCGGCGGGAGTTCGTTCGACTTGCGATGCAGGAAAAAGCGAATCGGCGGGAGCTCTGCCGGCGATTTAATATCCATCCCGATACGGGCTACAAATGGCTTGCGCGATGGCGGGCCGACCAGGACGTTGAGGACCGCTCGCGCAGGCCGCATTCGAGTCCGGGACAGACGGATCGCGGACTGGAAGAACGCATTCTGTCAGTGCGGGATGCTCATCCGGCATGGGGAGCTCGCAAGATCGCTCGTTGTCTCGAGCGAGAAGGCCATCACTCGCCAGCAGTCTCAACAGTCCATCAGATCTTGCATCGATCTGGCCGCATCAAGCCGCCGATCGGCGGGGCGGTTGCCAACCAGCGTTTCGAGATGCCGGCACCCAATCTGTTGTGGCAGATGGACTTCAAAGGCTGGATTCGGCTCGGCAATGACGCCCAATGCCATCCTCTGACGGTCGTGGACGACCACTCACGCTATGATCTGTGCCTGCAGGCCTGTGCCGATCAACGCACAGACACCGTGCGCAGCCGCCTGGAGAAGACCTTTCGCCATTACGGTCTCCCGGAAGCCTTCTTCGTCGACAATGGTTCGCCTTGGGGTGATCCTTCCGGCGAACGATGGACGCGGTTCTCGGTATGGCTGCTCAAGCTCGGCATCGCCGTCATCCACAGCCGCCCATATCACCCGCAAAGCCGTGGCAAGAATGAACGGTTCCACCGTACACTCGCGGCCGAGGTGTTCGCGATGCGGCACTTCCGCGATCTCGCAGAGACACAGCGTGCCTTCGACGCCTGGCGGGAAGTCTACAACTTCGAACGGCCGCATGAGGCACTCGGACAACAGGTCCCGGCCAGTCGCTATCGGCCGAGCCAGCGAGCCATGCCTGATCGATTGCCGAAGGTCGAATACGACAGCCACGAGATCGTGCGCCGTGTCTCCACGACCAAAGCCTATGTCAGCTTCAAGGGACGTCTTTGGAAAGTCCCGCAGGCTTTCCGCGGTGAGCGCCTTGCCATTCGCCCATTGGCAAACGGTGCGCAATACGGGGTCTTCTTTGCCGCACACCAAGTCGCTATCATCGACTTGGCGAGCGGAAAAAGTGTCGGCTATGTCCCCGAACACCCGTCGGTCATGTCCCCGGGCTGAACA